>NZ_JBMGQD010000001.1:2420000-4500000 GCF_049739565.1 Streptomyces sp. SAI-170 | reverse complement strand
CGGTGCGCTCGGGCGGGGTGAGGTCCTGGAGGAGGCCCTCCTCGAAGACGGAGGCGAGACGCATGGCCTCCAGCCACTTCTCACGGCCCTCGGGCGTCAGCTCCACGATGACGCGGACCCGGTTGGACTCGTCGCGCTCCCGGGTGACCAGACCCTCGGCGACCATCCGGTCGATCCGGTGGGTCATCGCGGCCGGCGTGAGGCCGAGCCGCTTGGCGAGGTCGCTGGGGCCCATGCGGTAGGGGGCGCCGGACAGGACGAGGGCCTTGAGGACCTCCCACTCGGCGTTGCTGATGCCGAGGGCGGAGGTCTGACGGCCGTAGGCGACGTTCATCCGCCGGTTCAGGCGGGACAGCGCCGAGACGATCTTCTCGACCTGCGGGTCGAGGTCCTGGAACTCGCGCTGGTAGGCGGCGATCTGTTCTTCGAGTGTCGGCTCGCTGACGCCGGGGTTGTCGCCCATGGCCGAAGTATCGCATGGAGCGGCTTGGCATCGAAGTCCTTGGACATGTACTCTTTAGCTTCGAAGTTTAGCTTCGAAGTCTTCACTCCTAACTACTGAGAGAGGTGAACGTGACCAGGGAGATGGGCGCAGCGCTGCGCCGGATCCACGTGGGCAACGCACTCAGCGCGTTCGGTCTCGGCTTCACGGTCCCCTACCTGTACGTCTATGTGGCGCAGGTGCGAGGTCTGGGTGCCACGACGGCGGGGTTCGTCCTCGCTGTCTTCGCCGTGGCCGCGCTGATAGTGCTGCCGTTCGCCGGTCGGGCGATCGTGCGGCGCGGCCCGCTTCCGGTGCTGCTCACGGCCCTGGTCACAGCTGCCCTCGGTGCGCTCAGCCTGGGTCTGTCGGGCAGCGCGGCGACCGTGCTGCTGTCGGCGGCGGCGCTGGGCGCGGGTCAGGCCGTGATGCAGCCGGCGCTGGCCACGATGATCGTGGACTGCTCGTCCGCGGAGACCCGGTCGCGGGCGTTCGCGATGCAGTTCTTCCTGCAGAACCTGGGCCTCGGTGTGGGCGGTCTGATAGGCGGCCACCTGGTCGACACCTCGCACGTGTCGTCGTTCACCCTGCTCTTCGCGATCGAGGCGGCGATGTTCCTGCTGCTGGTCGTCGTGATGTCGACCGTGCGGATGCCGCACTCCCCCCGTATAGGTGACAGCCCGGCGCAGTCGGCCAAGGGCGGCTGGAAGCAGCTGCTCGGCAACCGCGCCATGGTGCAGCTGATGGTTCTGGGCTTCGTGCTCTTCTTCGCCTGCTACGGACAGTTCGAATCCGGCCTGAGCGCGTACGGCGTCGAGGCCGCCGGTATATCGACGTCCGCGCTGGGGACCGCGCTGGCCGCCAACACCGCGATGATCGTCGTCGCGCAGTTCGCCGTGCTGAAGTTCGTCGAGCGGCGCCGGCGGTCGCGGGTGATCGCGGCTGTGGGTCTGATCTGGGCCGTGGCGTGGATCGCCGCCGGGTACGCGGGGCTGGGGCACACCAGCCAGGCGATGGCGACGGCCGCGTTCGTCTCGACGTACGCCCTGTTCGGTCTTGGTGAGGCGATGCTGTCGCCGACCGTGGCGCCGCTGGTGGCGGACCTGGCTCCGGAGGGCATGGCCGGTCAGTACAACTCGGCCTTCGCCCTGGTGAAGCAGCTGGCTCTGGCCGTCGGCCCGGCAGTGGGCGGCCCGATGGGCGCCTCCCTGCACGCGCCGTACATCGTGACCTTCCTGCTGTTCTCCCTCGGCATCAGCGTCCTGGCCCTGCGCCTGGGCCGACGCCTGACCGAGGCCCAGGACCACCCGTGGGTGGCCCGTACCCGGGTGGTGGCCCGGGGCGGGGCGGCAAAGGAGTCTGTCCCGGCAGAGGCGTGAGCGGAGGCGTACCTCTAGGGGCGCGGGGAACTGCGCGACAAGCCGAGGACGGCCCGCACCCGGGTGACGAGCACGACCCCCGCGGCGGGAGGCAGCTCGTCACCCCTTCGGCAAAGCGAACTCGCACCACACCGCCTTGCCCCCACCGGGAGTACGCCTGCACCCCCAGCTGGAAGCAATCGTGGCGACGATCGCGATGCCCCGCCCCGACTCGTCCCCGGGTTCGGCCCGCCGCCGTCGGGGCAGGTGATCGTCTCCGTCGGTGACCTCGACAATCAGACGTCGGTCGGTCCGGCGCAGCCGCAGCCGCATCGGCGGCGTGCCGTGCTGGAGCGAGTTGGCGACCAGCTCGCTCGCCGCCAGGACGCCCAGATCGTGCAGTTCGGTCGGGAAGCGCCAGCTGGTGAGGACGCCGGAGGCGAACGCACGGGCGCGTGGAGCCGCCTCCACACCGCCCAGCAGCTCCAGTGCAGCGTTGCGGAAGAGGTCACTCTCAGCGCCGGTGCGGGCGGGCTGCTGGAGGACGAGGACGGCCACGTCGTCGTCGTGGTCGGCGGCGACGCCGGCGGAGCGCAGCAGGCGGTCGCAGACGACCTGGGGGCTGCCGGTGGCGCCGGAGAGGGCGCGTTCGAGGGCGGCGATGCCTTCGTCGAGGTCTTCGTCGCGGCGTTCGACGAGGCCGTCGGTGTAGAGGACAGCGGTGGCACCGGGGCCGAGGGGGACGGAGCCGGAGGCGTGCATCCAGCCGCCGGTGCCGAGCGGCGGGCCGGTGGGTTCGTCGGCGCGCAGGACGGTGCCGCTCTCGTCGCGCACGAGGATGGGCAGATGCCCGGCCGAGGAGTAGACCAGCCGTCCCTCGTTCGGGTCATGGATGGCGTAGACGCAGGTGGCGATCTGGTTGGCGTCGATCTCGGTGGCGAGGCCGTCGAGGAGCTGGAGGACCTCGTGCGGGGGCAGGTCGAGGCGGGCGTAGGCGCGGACGGCCGTACGGAGCTGGCCCATGACCGCTGCCGCCCGGACGCCTCGGCCCATGACGTCGCCGATGACGAGGGCGGTGCGGCCGCCGCCGAGGGTGATGACGTCGTACCAGTCGCCGCCGACCGCGGCCTCGGTGCCGCCGGGCTGGTAGGTGGCGGCGATGCGCAGGTCGTCGGGTTCTTCGAGCTCCTGGGGGAGCAGGGAGCGCTGGAGGGTGACGGCCGTCTCGCGCTGGCGGCGTTCGCTGGCGCGCAGGCGTTCGGCGGCTTCGGCGTGGTCGGTGACGTCGGTGGCGAAGACCAGCACGCCGGGGCCGCCGGGGCGGGGGCCGCCCTCGGTGACGGGCGTGCAGGTGAAGGTGTAGGAGCGGCCGTCGCAGGCCTTGCGGGACTTGACCGTGCGCGGCTTGCCGCTGCGCAGGACCTGGTCGAGCAGGGGCATGAGGCCGAGCTCGACGAGTTCGGGCAGGGCGTCGCCCGCGGGTTCGCCGGGCGGTCTGGGGCCGAAGGCGGCGGTGTAGGCGTCGTTGACGTAGGCGAGGCGGTGGTCGGTGCCGTGGACGAGGGCGACGAGGGCGGGCACGCGGTCGAGGACCTCGCGGACCGGCAGGTCGTCGACGGCGGGCACGGGGGACGGTTCGCCGGTCGGCTGTTCGGCGCGGGCCGCGGGCACGGAGCCTTCGCCTCGGCTGTCCGCTCGGCGCTCGGGAGCGACCGTGGGTTCGGTCCGCGCTGCGGCGCGGCGCTGCGTTCCGGGGAGCCGGGCGCTCCAACGCGTGAAGTTCACGAATCCTTGCCTCGTGTAGTGGTCGTCGGCCGGCTCCGGACCCGGCCGGGGCCCCCGGGGCGCGGGTGGGTGCCGTCCCCGGGAAATGCAGCACTTGGGAAAAGCCTCGGGGGTCGCAGGGCGGGTTGGGGGTCCGTCCTGACGCGTGGACCAGTCTGGCAGTGTGGCGGACCGGGCCGACATCCGTCAGACGCCCGGCCGGTGCGTCGAGTTCCTGGCTCCGGTCAGGACGACCCCTTCGGGTCGCCTGAAGGCTTTCCCCCGGCCGCGAGTTCGAACTCCGCTCGAGGGTGTTCGAGTGAACCGAGGGAGACGATCTCCCGTTTGAACAGTCCCGCGAGGGTCCATTCGGCCAGAACGCGTGCCTTGCGGTTGACGGTGGGCACGCGGCTGAGGTGGTAGGCGCGGTGCATGAACCATGCCGGGTAGCCCTTGAGTTTTCGCCCGTAGACGTGGGCGACGCCCTTGTGCAGGCCGAGAGAGGCGACGGAGCCCGCGTACTTGTGGGCGTACGTCTCCAATGGCTCGCCGCGCAGGGCGTGGGCGACGTTGTCGCCGAGGGTGCGGGCCTGGCGCAGTGCGTGCTGGGCGTTGGGGGCGCAGTCGCGGCCGTCGGCGGCTGTGACGTCCGGGACGGCGGCGGCGTCACCCGCGGCCCACGCGTGCTCGGCGCCCTCGACGGCGAGATGGGCCGTGCAGCGCAGCCGGCCGCGGTCGGTGAGGGGCAGGCCGGTCGCGGCGAGCAGGGGGTGGGGCTTGACGCCGGCGGTCCATACGACCGTACGCGTCGGGAAACGTTGTCCGTCGCTGAGGACGGCGACGCGGTCGGCGCAGGACTCCAGGCGGGTGCCGAGGAGGACCTGGATGTTGCGGCGGCGCAGTTCGGCGACGGTGTAGCGGCCCAGGTCGGGGCCGACCTCCGGCAGGATGCGGTCGGAGGCCTCGACGAGGATCCACTTCATGTCCTCGGGCCGGACGTTGTGGTAGTGGCGCGCGGCGTAGCGGGCCATGTCCTCCAGTTCGCCGAGGGCCTCGACTCCGGCGTAGCCGCCGCCGACGAAGACGAAGGTGAGGGCGGCGTCGCGGACCGCGGGGTCGCGGGTGGAGGAGGCGATGTCCATCTGCTCGATGACGTGGTTGCGCAGGCCGATGGCCTCTTCGACGGTCTTGAAGCCGATGCCGTGTTCGGCGAGGCCGGGCACGGGCAGGGTGCGCGAGACGGAACCGGGGGCGAGGACGAGTTCGTCGTACGGGAGGTGTTCGGGTCCGGCGCCCTCCTCGCCGGCGAGCGTGGTGAGGGTGGCGGTCCGGCGCGTGTGGTCGACGGCCGTGATCTCGCCGACGATCACCCGGCAGTGCGGCAGCACGCGGCGCAGGGGGACCACGACATGGCGGGGGGAGATGGATCCGGCGGCCGCCTCCGGGAGGAACGGCTGATAGGTCATGTACGGGTCGGGTGTGACGACGGTGATCTCGGCGTCACCGCGCCTGAGTTCCGCTCTGAGGTGCCGCTGGAGACGCAGGGCCGTGTACATCCCGACGTAGCCGCCGCCGACAACGAGAATGCGCGCACGTTCCTTCACCATCCCATGACGCACCCCGCGCCTTCGTTTGTCCACAGCCTCAGCAATTTGTGTGACCGGGGACCGTCGGCGCGGCGCAATGGGCGAATTGCCGGAGTACGGGAAAGGCGTGCAGGTCAGTGGGGGTGCGGTGGGGGGCGCAAGCGGGCGCAACCGGGACGTATACGGCTCGTACTCCGATCGGGGGGCGCTCTGTGCGGAACCTGCCCCTTCTGAATTGACTCTCTCTCAACTATGTTCGTGTGTCGACGGGGTGTAGGGGGATGCGCTCTTCGGGTCCGCTGCGGGCGGACCCGGGTTCCGGTGTCTCTTCCGCGCGCCCCGGCATCCAAATGGCGGGGAGAGTCTCCGGGGGGAGACGTCATTACCGGGGGATTTCATATGCACATTCAGGATTCTCATTGGGCCACCGCGTCTGCCATCGCTCCCGGCGGGGCGGTGGGCAACGGACGCGGGGAGGGCTCCCGCTCGGCGCCGCTGCGTGTGGACGCGCAGCGCAACCTCGAGCACGTGCTGCGTGCCGCGCGCGAGGTGTTCGGCGAGCTCGGGTACGGCGCGCCGATGGAGGACGTGGCGCGGCGGGCCCGGGTCGGTGTCGGCACGGTGTACCGGCGCTTCCCGAGCAAGGACGTACTGGTGCGCCGGATAGCCGAGGAGGAGACCTCCCGGCTGACCGACCAGGCGCGCGCGGCACTGGGCCAGGAGGACGAGCCGTGGTCGGCGCTGTCGCGCTTCCTGCGCACGTCCGTGGCCTCGGGCGCCGGGCGGCTGCTGCCGCCGCAGGTGCTGCGGGTCGGCGTGGCCGACGACGCCGACCCGCTCGACGAGGCGCGGGTTCCGCAGCAGCGCAGCCAGCCCCAGCCCGGCTCGGGCGAGCTGCGGCTGGTGCAGGACGACACGGTGGACGACTCGGGCGCGGCGGCCCTGCTGGAGGTGGTGGGTCAGCTCGTGGACCGGGCGCGTGCGGCCGGTGAACTGCGGCCGGACGTGTCGGTGTCGGACGTGCTGCTGGTGATCGCCACGGCGGCGCCCTCGCTGCCCGACGCCGCCCAGCAGGCGGCCGCCTCGGCCCGGCTGCTGGACATCCTGCTGGAGGGTCTGCGCTCGCGGCCCGCGTGAGTGGAGTGACGCGCAAGGTGGCGGCGGCCGGGGCGCCCGGGGTGCTCCTGGATCCCGCCGCCGTCTGAAGGGCGGTGCCGGACTTGTCCGGTACCGCCCTTCAACTCTTGCGCGTCAGGCGTCTGTTGCTCCTTCCCCGAAAGAGTGACGGTCGGTACTCGTCGCCGCTCGATCCCCTCGGACGAGTGGTCGATCCGTTCCTGCGGGTCCCACGCCGAAATCCGTTGTGGCAGTCTGGCTCGGTGGTCGGGACTGGTTGGGCTGGCGGCGGGGGCTTCCGCGATGAGCGTTGACGGGCGGGACGAGTCACTCGGCGAGGGTGACCCGGAGACCGGCGACCGCACCTCCCCGCAGGTGCCGAGCCAGGGCGGCCGCGCCGACGCACCGACGGGCGCCGACCCGGCGGGGTGGGCACCGCCCATCGAGAACGGCATCCCGGCCCAGGGAAACGTCCCGGCACAGGGGGGCGCCCCGGTCGAGGGGAGCGTCCCGGCTCAGGGTGGCGTGCCGACCGAGGGGAGCACCCCCGCTCAGGGTGGCGTGCCGGCCGGGGGAAACGTCCCCGCTCAGGGTGGCGCCCCCGTCGAGGGAGGCGTCCCCGTTCAGGGTGGCGTGCCGGCCGACGACGGCGTCCTCGGCGAGGCGAGTGTGTCTGCCGATGGCGGTGTTCTCGCTGAAGGAAGCGTTCCTGCGGGCGCCGGCGTGCTCGCCGAGGGAAGCGTTCCTGCACAGCGCGGCCGACGGGACGACGGGTGGCGCGAAGACAGCGTGCTGCCGCCGCCCATCGAGCTTCCGCCGTCCGACGCCGAGCTGATCGAGCAGATGCGCTCGGGCGACGACTCGGCCTACGAGGAGCTCTACCGCCGCCACGCCGACGCCGTACGCCGCTACGCCCGCACCTGCTGCCGTGACGCCCACACCGCCGACGACCTCACCGCGGAGGTCTTCGCCCGCATGCTCCAGGCGGTGCGCGGCGGTTCGGGCCCGGAGCACGCGGTGCGCGCCTATCTGCTCACCAGCGTCCGACGCGTCGCCGCGAACTGGACGAACTCCGCGAAGCGGGAGCAACTGGTCGACGACTTCGCGGTGTTCGCCACGGAGGCCGCGCGGGTGTCGGACACCTCCGACACGGACACGCTCGAACTGCACCTGGGCGCGGACGTGCTCGCGATGCACGAGGCCGAGCAGTCCATGGCCATGCAGGCCTTCCGGTCGCTGCCCGAGCGCTGGCAGGCCGTGCTGTGGCACACCGAGGTCGAGGACGAGTCGCCCAGCGCCGTCGCCACGCTCTTCGGCCTCGACGCCAACGGCACGCGCGTACTGGCCAGCCGGGCCCGCGAGGGCCTGAAGCAGGCCTACCTCCAGGCCCACGTCAGCGCCTCCCTCGCCGGCGACGAGGAGTGCGCCCGCTACGCCGACCAGCTCGGCACGTACGCCCGCCGCAAGCTGCGCACCCGCGCCGAGCGGGGGCTGCGCAAGCATCTGGAGGAGTGCGCCAAGTGCCGGCTGGCGGCCAGCCAGATCGAAGAGGTCGCCAGCAGCATCCCCGCCGTCGTGCCGGTCGCGGTCATCGGCTGGTTCGGTGCCGCCGGGTACGCCAAGGCCGCCGCGCTCATCGCCGGCGGGACCGGGGCGGGGGCCGCGGGCGCCGCGGGTGCCGCCGCCGCGGCGAGCGGCTCGTCGGGGTCCAGCGCGGGTGGCGCGGCCGCCTCCGAGGGGCTCGGCGCGCCGGTGAAGGCCGGTATCGCGGCCGGTGTGGTCGCCGTGGCGGCCGCCGCGATCGCGCTCGCGCTGGTCGGCGACACCACCCCCAAGGAGCCGGTGGCCAAGCCGCCCGCCTCCCAGCCGGTCGTCGAAGCACCGCCGCCCGCGCCCACTCCCACGCCGACCCCGACGCCGACCCCGGAGCCCGTGGTGGCCGCGCCGCCGCCGTCCCCCACGCCGACCCCGACGCCGACGCCCACGCCGACCCCCACCCCTACGCCCACGCCCTCCCCGACGCCTACACCCACGCCGACTCCCACACCGACCCCGACCCCGACCCCGACGCCCACTCCCCCGCCGCCGGCGGCCGTCTACCGGTGGAACGAGCTGGCGTACGACGTCGCCGGTGACGGCACCGCGCCGGAGATGCGGCTCGGCGAGAGCAGCTGGGTGTGGCAGCGCCGGAACCTGTCGATCGGCGAGCAGACCTACGCACACGGCGTGACCGTGAACGGCCAGTCCTCCGTCACCATCGACCTCAACCGCGAGTGCACCGCCTACGACGCCGTGGTCGGTGTCGACGACATGACCATGAAGCTCGGCCAGGTGTACTTCTCCGTCTACGCCGACGGCGTCCCGCTGTGGAGGTCCGACCGGATCAAGGGCGGCGACCCGGCGGTGCCCGTCCATGTGAACATCACCGGCTACAAGACCATCCAGCTGGTCGTCGAGCCCCACAGCCACTTCGACCACATGGCCCTGGCCGACTGGGCGCAGTCGCGGTTCACCTGCTCCTAGCGGCTGCGCTCCTCCAGTTCGTCCAGGACGTCGTCGACGGTGAGCGTCCGCCCCTGGGCGGTCTCCTGCTCCAGGCGCTCGGCGCCCAGGGCCTCGCCGACGGCTGCCAGGGTGCGCTCGACATGGGCGGCCTCCGGCATGGTGCGGGGCCGGCCGTCGCGCAGCCGGTCTGCTGCCGCGAGGAACCGGGCCGCGCGCGGGTGATCGCCGAGCCGGCCCAGCAGCACCGCCAGCGATTCCGTCAGGCCCGCCGTGACCGGGTCGGCGCAGTGGTCGGCCACCGCCCGGCGCAGGGTGTCCGCCAGCAGTGGCAGCCCGTACTCGGGACCCCGCTCGGCGGCCGTGACCAGCGCGTCGAGCCCGTCCAGCGCGGCCGTGAACTGCGGCGGCAGCGGACTGCGCGCGGCAGCCTCCCGAGCCGCCTCGCCCCACTCCCGCGCGCCCGCGATGTCCTCGTCCTCCAGGGCCATATAGGCCCGCAGCAGGTTCATGAACGCCCGGGACTCCGGCACCCCGTACCGGACGGCCGCGTCGCTGGCCTCGTCCAGCGCGGCCACGGCGGTGGCGCGGTCGCCCGCGCGATAGGCGATCTCACCGAGGCGGGCCACCAGGAACGGCGTCTCGGCATACGCACCGACCTCGTGCGCGAGGCGCAGCGCCTCCCGGTACTCGACCGCGGCTTCCTGGAAACGGCCCCGGGCCATCGCCGCCTCACCGGCCGCGCTGCACACCTGCGCGCCCAGCCAGCGGTCGCCGACCCGTCGGCTGAGCGTGCGCAGCTCGGCCAGGTCGTCGTCCACGCCCTGCAGTCCGCCGGCCGAGTCGACGGCCAGGTGCACGCGGAACATCAGGGTGGCCGCAAGCTCCCAGTCCCCGCCGTGGGCACGGCAGTTGGCGACCGCCGCGTCCAGGGCGGGCCTCGGGTCCAGGGTGCCGCGCAGATGGAACACCGTCAGCGGCCAGATGATCCCCGGCATCCGGGCCGCCGCCGGCCCGCCCTGCTCGTAGCGCCGCCGCAGCCGGGCGAGGTACTCCTCGCGGCGGGGGTCGTCATTGCTGTCCACCGGCTCGGAGTCCGAGGTGAGGAAGAGGTGCAGCATCCTCAGGTCCATGCGGAGGTGGTGGAGGGGGTGGTTCGTCTCGTCGGCCGGGGCTGTGAGGTAGGCGTCCAGGGGGGTGGTGGGGGTGGGGGTCGCGTGGTGTCCTTCCAGGGTCAGGATCTGTGTGATCCAGTCCGCGCCCTCCCTGCGGTAGTTGCGCAGCCACCAGAACCAGCCCATGGCGAGGGCGATCGCGGCGGCCTCGGCCTCCTCGTCTTCGGTGAGGGCGCTGGTCAGTGCCGCCCGGATGTTGTCCAGCTCGGTCTCCAGGCGGGCGATCCACGGCAGTTGGCCCTCCGAGCGCAGCTTCGGCTCGGCCTCCTCCACCAGCGCGCGCACCCACGCGCGGTGTCGTCGCTCCGCCTCCGCGCGCTGCTCGGGCACTTCCGCCGCCCGCTCGACGGCGTACTCGTGGATCGTCTCCAGCATGCGGTAGCGCATCCCCTCCGCGCCGTCCCACTCGCTCGGGGTCGCCACCACCAGTGACTTGTCCACCAGCGCCCCCAGCAGGTCCGCGGCCGGCCCGCCGCACACCGCCTCCGCCGCCGCGAGGTCCCAGCCGCCCGTGAAGACCGACGCCTCGCGCAGCATCGTCCGCTCCGGTTCCTCCAGCAGGTCCCAGGACCAGTCGACGACCGCCCGCAGGGTCTGCTGGCGCGGCAGAACCGTGCGACTTCCAGAGGTCAGCAGGCGGAACCTGTCGTCGAGCCGGTCGGCGATCTGGCGGGGCGTGAGCAGCCGCAGCCGGGCCGCGGCCAGCTCGATCGCCAGCGGAAGCCCGTCCAGGCGGCGGCAGATCTCCGCCACGGCCTCCGTGTCGCGCAGCACCTCCGCGGCGTCGGGCCGCACCGCCGCGGCGCGCTCCGCGAAGAGCCGGTGTGCCTGGTCGGGGAGCAGCGGCTCGACCGGGCGCACCGACTCGCCCGGCACGCCCAGGGGTTCACGGCTGGTGGCGAGGATCGTGAGCCCCGGGCAGTGGGTGAGCAGGGTCTCGGCGAGGTCCGCTGCCGCGCCGATGACATGTTCGCAGTTGTCAAGGATCAGGAGCTCGCTGCGGGTTGCGCAGTGCTCTACGAGGAGGGCGACCGGGTCCTCCTGCGGGGTGGCCAGGTCGTTGGTCAGCAGCACGGTCTCGCGCAGACCGAGCGCGCTGACCACCGCGCCTGGTACCGCCTCAGGCCGGTCGAGCGGGGCCAGCTCGACCAGCCAGGCCTGTGGGAGCCCGGCGGCGGCTTCCTCGGCGAGGCGGGTCTTGCCAGAGCCGCCCGGTCCGGTGAGCGTGACCAGTCGGGCCCTGTGCAATTCGGAACGGACGGCGTCGATCTCGAGTTCCCGGCCCACGAAAGAAGTCAGTCGGGGGCGGAGGTTGCCGGTCCGTTCGGGGCGTCTTGGGGGGAGCGGTGGGGTGGGGGCGGGCGGGGGGCCTGGTTTCACCTGGAGGAGCTCTGCGTGCAGTGCGCGGAGTTGGGGGCCCGGGTCCGTGCCCAGGGCGTCCGCCAGGGCTGTGCGTGCCGTCTCGTACGCGGCCAGGGCGTCTGCCGTGCGGTCCGTGTCGCGCAGGGCTCGGATGAGGAGGGCGTGCAGCGGTTCGTCGTACGGGTGGGCTTTGGTCAGTTCCTGCAGTTCGGGTACGACGGTTCGGGCGCGGCCCAGGCGTAGGTCCGCCTCGATGCGGGTGCGGGTCGCCTCCAGGCGGAGGGCCTCCGGGCGGGTGGCGGCGGTGGTGCGGTCCGGGAGGTCGGCGAGGGCGGGACCGCGCCACAGGGCGAGGGCGGTGGTGAGGTGGTGGGCGGCGGTGTGGGGGTCGTTGTGGGTGAGGGCGGTGGTGCCGGTGTGGACGAGGTGCTCGAAGCGGTGGAGGTCGATGTCGTCTTTTGCCGCGGCGAGTTGGTAGCCGCCGGGGGCGGAGACGATCGCCTCTCGGCCGAGGGTGCGGCGTAGGCGGCCGATGAGTGCTTGGAGGGCGGCGGGGGCGTCCTGGGGTGGGTCGTCCGGCCAGACCTCGTCGATCAGGGTGTCGGTGGGGGTGATGCGGCCTGGGTGGAGGGCCAGGGCCGTGAGCAGTGCGCGTAGGCGGGGGCCGCCGATGGGGACGGGGTTGCCGTTGTCGTCGTCTGCCTCGGTTACGCCCAGGATTCTGTACCGCACCGAGTCATTGTGGCTGGTGTGCCTGCGGCGGCCTGCGCGGCTTCGGTGGGGGTTGCTGTAGCGCACCCGCTGTGTGGGTGGGCCGGGGCCGGGCCGGGGGGTTGTCCGTCCTCGGTCCGGCGATCTGCTCGGCTACGGGGGTCTAACTGGGTTTCCGCCGGCCGCTGCGGGCGGACAACCCCCCGTCCCGTCCCCTCCCCGCCGTTCGCGGCTGACCGACGCCGACGGTGCGTATGCCTTCCCGCCGTACGCGGCCGCGGCTACAACGCCCACCGGCCGTGGTTGCCCTCGGCCGCACGCGGCCTCGACCGCATCGCCCACCGATCGTGGTCGCTCACGGCCGTACGCGGCCGACCGCATTGCCTCCGTCCCGTCCCCTTCCCGCCGTATGCGGCTGGCGCATTGCCCTCCATCCCGTCCCCCTCCCGCCGTATGCGGCTGGCGCATTGCCCTCCATCCCGTCCCCCTCCCGCCGTGTGCGGCTGGTTGCGTCCTCCTCCGGTCGTGGTTGCTTGCGGTTGTACGGGGCTGGCGGTCGTGCCCTTAGGGGCGCGGGGAACTGCGCGACCAGCCCACGACGGCCCGCAGTCGCATACGAGGGGAACGGCCCACGACCTCAGGGGCGCGGGGAACTGCGCGACCAGCCCTCGGCGGCCCGCAGGCGCGTACGGCGGGAGAGGGGCGGTCGAGGGTGGGGTCAGGCTCTGCGGGCGCCGGCTCCCGCGCCCAGGGCGCCCCTCTGGGGGGTGATGCCCGCCGGTACGGCGCGGGCGCGGGCCGGGGTGCCGGTCCAGCAGGTGCCTCGGCGGGAGAGGAGGCGTTGGAGCCAGAGTTCGAGGGAGACGAGGTGGGCGAGGCCGTCGAGGGGAAGGGGTTCGCCCGCGGCGGCCGAGCGCAGCGCCTTGCGGACGACGCGGGCCTCGACGAGGCCGGCCTGGGCGAGGAGGGGCGTGTCGAAGAGGGCGATCAGGGAGTCGGCGGCGACGCGCAGGCCGGTGCGGGCGGCGGCTGCGGCCGGGGCGTGGGAGGGGGCGCCCCAGCCGGGAGGTACGTCGGGGACGCCGGCGCCCTTGAGGACGGCGCTGAGGATGGAGGCGCGGGCGCCCGGCTGGACGCGCAGGGCCTCGGGGAGGTCGCGGCAGGCGCGGACGACCTGGTTGTCGAGGAAGGGGGCGTGCAGGCGCTGGAAGCGGATTTCGGCGGCCTGTTCCAGGACGCGGATGTCGGCTGCCGTGCGGGCGAGGGCGGCACGCGCGCGGTGGTCGCCGGGGCGTTGGCCGGGGCCTCCGGCGGCGCGGTGGGTGGCGGACTGCAAGCGAATCGATACTTCCGCCAGTGCCTCTCCCGTCAGCCAGCGGGCGGCAGGGCCCGGACACGCCCAGGCCAGGGCGGCCAGGGAGGCGCCCACCGCGCTGCCGGGGTCGTCGAAGCGGCGGTCGGCGAGGCGGGCGGCGAGGGTCTCCACGCCGGTGCTGTAGGAGGTGCGGGCGAGGCGGCGGGCGGCGCCGTACACGCGCGCGGGGACCATGACGGAGCCGTCGGCCTTGGCGAGGGCGGCGACGGGGCGGACCAGGTGTCTTCTCTTGCGGTCCATCAGGAGGTCGGCGAGGCGGGCCGGGTGGGCGTCGAGGACCTGGCGGGCGCCGTAGCCGGTGAAGTGGTCGGCGCTGCCTGCGGAGAGGCGGGCCCGGTGGCGGGCTGCCGTGACCAGGGTGGGGCTGGGTTCGTCCGTCAGAGGGCCGTCGAGGTCGGCGTAGGGGAGTGTGTCCTCGCCGCCGGTGACCACTACGTGGTGCAGGCGGGGGTTCGCCGCCAGGGCTCCTGCGCGTTCCAGCTCTGCCTCTCGGCCGCCTACCGCCAGGTCGTTGAAGGTGACCGCCAGGAGGCGTTCTCCGGCGCCCGTGCCGTGGCCCAGGACGGTGCCGGGCATGCCGGGCAGGCCGGCCGCGAGGAGGGCGAGGGTGCTGGAGGCCGGCCCGCCGGAGAGGTCGGCGCCGATGCCGGGGACGGGCATCCCGCGCGCGGCGCGTCGTTCGGCGGGGCCCATGCCGGGCACCGGGCCGGGGTCGATGCCCGTGCCCGGGACGTGGCGGGGTGCGGCCAGACGCGTGCGTACGGACTCGATGAGGGCGTCGCGTACGGCGTCGACGGCGCTGTCGGGGTCGGCGGGCGGCGCGGCCACGGCGAGGGAGGCGACCGGCTCGTAGCCGGCGACCTCGCGCGCCCCGGTGCGCAGGATCAGCGCGTGCCCCGGCGGGATGCGCCGTACGCCGTCGTAGGGCGTGGAGTCGTAGAGGGCGGCCGGGACGTCCGGGGCGGCCAGGAGGGCGGCGAGGTGGCCGAAGTCGAGGTTGGCCTCGACGAGGTCGGCGAGCGGCAGGGCGGCGGTGGCGTAGGCGGTGCCGTCGGCCCAGGGGGCGTAGAACACCGGGCGGGCGCCCGCCAGGTCGCCGCAGACGGTGATGCGGCGGCCCACCTGGACGACGGCCGTGTAGCTGCCGGACCAGGCCGTCAGATGGCGCAGGGCGCCCCCGCGCGCGGTGAACAGGCCGAGCCGCAGCTCCTCGTCGCTGGCGCCGCAGGTGCCCAGGACGGCGATGCGGTTCTGTTCGTCGGCCCGGACGACGCGGATCTCGTCGGGGCGCCAGTCGCCGACGGCCCACAGCGGGTCGGGGTCGCCCCACAACAGGTGGGAGCCGACGGGGTGCAGGGTCTCGCCGTCGTAGCCGGTGGCTCCTGCCGAACCGGGCCCGGCGGCTCGCGCGGCGGCGCTGCTCCATCCCACCAACCACCGCATGGACGCCTCCACAGGCTGTGGACAACCAGTGCACCGTACGAACCGGTTCACCATGCTGCCACGAAGAGCGCGTCCCAGAGCGTCGGCGGTGCCGCTTGCGGCACACCGAATCAGCCCCCGCGCGCGGGGGCTTCGGCGGAGCGGTGGCCGGGGGAGGTGGGGCGCTGCGACGCGAATGCGCCCCCTGAATGCTCCCTCGAAACACCTTGCGCGCCCTCAACTCCCGTGGTGGGAGGGCTGTTCCCCCCTGCCCGAGGGGGTCGATTTTCGGCCAAAAAACGGCGGGGCTGCGGGTGTTGATCCGCTGCCGCGCACGCTCCGTACAGGCTCTGCGCACCACCGGGTGCGCGCAGCCCGGGAGGCGGAGCTCGCCCCCCGGACCGGTCCGCCGCCCGCGGGGATGAAGGCGGCGGTGTCCCCCAGCCCACTGGATCCAGTACAGCGGGCCGACCCACGCAAGAGCCATGGAATCGCTCCCCAGATGGCCGGAGAAGAGCGCACGCACAGGCGCACGGCCACACAGCGGGAGCACACCGCAACGCACCGTGCCCGGGCCGTACTTCAGTGCGGACCACAATCCCGCCATCCGGAACAATGCCCCTTAACGCTTGGGATGCGGCGAACTACGCTGGGTTTACGAATGCCGCGTGGTTATGCCAGAGCGGCAGCCGTCTGTGTCGAGGGGTGGCGCATGTCCAGGGAGCAACGCGGGCCGAACGAAAAGCTCGGCGCCGTTCTCGCCCTCGCGGGAATCAGCAACGCAGGCCTCGCGCGGCGCGTCAACGACCTTGGCGCACAACGGGGTTTGACGCTTCGCTACGACAAGACGTCGGTGGCGCGCTGGGTGTCGAAGGGCATGGTGCCGCAGGGTGCGGCACCGCATCTGATCGCGGCCGCGATCGGCCAGAAACTCGGCCGGCCGGTACCGCTGCACGAGATCGGCCTCGCGGATGCCGACCCCGCGCCCGAGGTGGGCCTCGCCTTCCCCCGGGACGTCGGCCAGGCGGTGAAATCAGCCACCGAGCTCTACCGGCTCGACCTCGCCGGGCGCCGCGCCGGCTCCGGCGGCATCTGGCAGTCGCTGGCCGGATCCTTCGCCGTCACCGCGTACGCGACGCCCGCGTCACGATGGCTGATAACCCCGGCCGACAGCTCGGTCGCACGCGAGCCGAGCCATGCGGAGGGCACCGGCTCACCGCTCAAAGTCGGCCACAGCGATGTGCAGAAGCTGCGGGAGGCCGCCGAGGACGCCCGGCGCTGGGACTCCAAGTACGGCGGCGGCGACTGGCGCTCCTCCATGGTCCCGGAGTGTTTACGAGTGGAGGCGGCCCCGCTGCTGCTGGGCTCCTACTCCGACGACGTCGGCCGCGCCCTGTTCGGCGCCAGCGCCGAGCTGACCCGGCTGGCCGGCTGGATGGCCTTCGACACCGGCCAGCAGGAGGCCGCCCAGCGCTACTACATCCAGGCCCTGCGCCTCGCCCGCGCGGCCGCGGACGTCCCCCTCGGGGGGTACGTCCTCGCCTCCATGTCCCTCCAGGCCACCTACCGCGGCTTCGGCGACGAGGGCGTCGACCTCGCGCAGGCCGCCCTGGAGCGCAACCGGGGCCTGGCCACCGCACGCACGATGAGCTTCTTCCGCCTCGTCGAGGCACGCGCGCACGCGCGCGCCGGAGACGCGCAGGCGGCGGGCGCCGCCCTGAAGGCCGCCGAGAGCTGGCTGGAACGGGCCCGTCCCGGCGACAGCGACCCCAGCTGGCTGGGTTTCTACTCCTACGACCGCTTCGCCGCGGACGCGGCCGAGTGCTACCGCGACCTGAAGGCGCCCCGCCAGGTGCGACGCTTCACCGAGTACGCCCTGTCCAAGCCGACCGAGGAGTTCGTACGGTCCCATGGGCTGCGGCTCGTCGTCTCGGCCGTCGCCGAACTGGAGTCGGGGAACCTCGACGCGGCGTGCGAGCAGGGCGTGCGGGCCGTGGAGGTGGCCGGGCGTATCTCCTCGGCCCGGACCACGGAGTACGTCAAGGACCTGCTGCACCGGCTGGAGCCGTACGGGGACGAGCCCCGCGTGGTGGAGCTGCGGGAGAGGGCGCGGCCCTTGCTGATGGCTCCGGCGTAGAGAGCCACCGACGCGGCCCCTCACCCGTCGGGGCACATGCGTTTGAAGGCGTTGTCAGCGGCGCAGTGCACTATCGGATGCGGGAGGTGGTGCGGGTGCGATCCGGGTTCGCGTACGACTGCGATGTGCTGGTGATCGGCGGGGGGATCGTCGGGCTGTCGACGGCGTACGCGATCACGCGGGCCGCGCCCGGCACACGGGTGACGGTGCTGGAGAAGGAGCCGGGCCCCGCCCGGCACCAGACGGGGCGCAACAGCGGCGTCATCCACAGCGGGATCTACTACCGCCCGGGCTCGCTCAAGGCACGGTACGCGGTGCGGGGCGCAGCCGAGATGGTGAAGTTCTGCGCCGAGTACGGCATCGACCACGCCGTCACCGGCAAGCTGATCGTCGCCACCGAGCGGGAGGAGCTGCCCCGGCTGCACGCGCTGGTGCAGCGCGGCCGGGAGAACGGCATTCCGGTACGGGAGCTGGGGCCCGCCCAGATCATGGAGTACGAGCCCGAGGTGCGCGGCCTCGCGGCGATACACGTCGGCAGCACGGGCGTGTGCGACTTCGTCGGGGTCGCCCGGCGGCTCGCCGAGACCTCCGGCGCCGACATCCGCTACGGCGCGCAGGTCGTCCAGGTGGACCGCCGCCCCGCTCTCGGCGTGGCCGTGCGCACCGCGCGCGGGGACGTCGTGCGCGGCCGGGTCCTGGTGAACTGCGCCGGGCTGCGCTGCGACGAGATCGCCCGGATGACCGGCGACGAGCCGGACATGCGGATCGTCCCCTTCCGTGGCGAGTACTACGAGCTGGCGCGGCCCGAGCTGGTGCGGGGCCTCGTCTACCCGGTGCCGGACCCGGCGTTCCCCTTCCTCGGCGTCCACCTCACCCGCGGTATCGACGGCGGCGTCCACGTCGGCCCCAACGCCGTGCCCGCCCTGGCCCGCGAGGGCTACGACTGGAGAACCGTCCGGCCCCGCGAGCTGGGCGCCACCCTCGCCTGGCCCGGCTCCTGGCACATAGCCCGCCGCCACTGGCGCTACGGCGCGGGCGAGCTGCACCGCTCCCTGTCCCGGGCCGCCTTCACCGAGGCGGTCCGCCGGCTCCTGCCCGCCGTCACGCAGGAGGACCTGGTCCCCGCCCCGGCCGGCGTCCGCGCCCAGGCCGTCCTGCGCGACGGCACCCTGGTCGACGACTTCCTCATCAAGGAAGCGCCGAGAGCCGTCCACGTCCTGAACGCGCCCTCCCCTGCCGCCACGGCGTCCCTTCCGATCGGGAGGGAGGTTGCCCGCCGAGCTTTGGGGATGCTCGAACTGCAAGGCACCTAGGGGCGCGGCTCCCCCGCCCCCACGTAAAATCGCCCCACTGTGTCTGACGCCCCGAACCCCCCTGAGACCCGCCGCCCCAAGGGAACCCCCAGATTCCCGGACGGCCCCAAGGCCGACCCCGCCGGCTCCCACTTCGAGAGAAGGATCCGCAGCTTCCAGCCCCGCCGCAGCCGCGTCACCGCCGGCCAGGCCGACGCCCTCGCGCGCCTGTGGCCCAAGTGGGGCCTGGACATCGACGGGCACAAGATCCCCGACCTCGGCGAGCTGTTCGGCAACGACAACCCGGTCGTCCTGGAGATCGGCTTCGGCATGGGCGAGGCCACCGCCCAGATGGCCGCCGCAGACCCGGACACCAACATCCTCGCGGTGGACGTCCACACCCCCGGCCAGGGCAACCTGCTGGGCCTCGCCGACCGAGGCGGGCTCACCAACATCCGGGTCGCCAACGGCGACGCGATCATCCTGCTGCGCGAGATGCTCGCCCCGGACTCCCTCGACGGCCTGCGCGTCTACTTCCCCGACCCCTGGCCGAAGAAGCGCCACCACAAGCGCCGGCTGATCCAGCCGGAGTTCCTCAGCCTCGCCGCCACCCGCCTCAGGCCGGGCGCGCTGGTGCACTGCGCCACGGACTGGGAGCCGTACGCCGAGCAGATGCTGGAGGTGCTCGGCGCGCACCCCGACTTCGAGAACACCCAGCCGGACGGCGGCTTCGCTCCGCGCCCCGGCTTCCGTCCGCTGACCCGTTTCGAGGGGCAGGGACTGGACAAGGGTCATGTGGTGAACGACCTGCTCTTCCGTCGCGTACAGCACGGCGAGAAGGAAGCCCGGGGCTGACCCCGTAGCCCCCTGAGGAAGCCTTCAGCCCCCTAGGGAAGCCAAGCGCCAACCCCGTATCCCCCGTTAGGGTCGATGTCGTGGCCACCAGTCCTCCGTACCCGGCGTACCCGGCACATCCGCCCCGTCCCTCAGGCTCAGGCTCCGCCGGCGGCACACGGCATCCGCACTGGTGGCAACGCACCTGGGTGCGCTACGCCGCGCTGATCACCCTGCTGGCGCTGTCCGGGCTGGTGATCCTGGCCCTGGTGCGCGAGCAGACCGGCACGGACGGCTTCCTGGTGGGGCTGGGCCTCGCGGTGCTGCCCGTTCCGCTGCTCATAGCCGCGTTCCGCTGGCTGGACCGCGTGGAGCCGGGCCCCTGGCGCAATCTGCTGTTCTCCTTCGCCTGGGGCGCGTGCGCGGCGGCGCTGATCGCGATCGTGGCGAACAGTTTCGCGACGCGCTGGATAGCGACGGCGACGGCCGACCCGTCCAGTGCCGACACCCTCGGCGCGACGGTGATAGCGCCGGTCGTCGAGGAGTCCGCGAAGGCGGCCGCGATCCTGCTGCTGTTCCTGTTCCGCAGAGCGGACTTCACCGGGATCGTCGACGGCGTCGTCATCGCCGGTGTCACCGCGACCGGCTTCGCGTTCACGGAGAACATCCTCTATCTGGGCAACGCCTTCGGCACCGACCAGCTCACCGGCGACAGCGGCATCGCGTCCGTCACCGCCGCGACCTTCTTCGTCCGCGTGATCATGTCGCCGTTCGCGCATCCGCTGTTCACCGTCCTGACCGGCATCGGCTTCGGCGTCGCCGCGCTGTCCGCCGAGCGCCAGACCCTGCGCCGCACGGCCGTCCCCCTCTGCGGCCTCCTGCTGGCGATGGGCATGCACGCGCTGTGGAACGGCTCGGCGACCTTCGGCGAGTTCGGGTTCCTGGCGGTGTACGGGGCGTTCATGGTGCCCGCGTTCGGCCTGCTGACGTGGCTGGTGATCTGGACCCGGCAGCGGGAGCTGCGCACGGTGCGCGAGGAACTCCCGCCGTATGTCGCGGCGGGCTGGCTGACCCCGGCGGAGCCGTACGCGCTCGGCTCGATGCGCGCCCGCCGGCTGGCCCGCGAGTACGCCGACCGTCACCTGGGCAAGCGGGCGAAGCGGGCCGTGGCGCAGTACGAGGCGTACGCCACGTCCCTGGCCTTCCTGCGGCACCGGGCCCGCCGCGGCCGCGCGAGCGCCGACTTCGTCGTACGGGAGCGGGCGCTGCTGCACGAGCTGTGGGCCCGCCACGAGGTGGCCCACCCGGCTCTGCAGTACGCGGCCCGGGCGACGACACCGGTCCGGGCGTACTACGCGCCCGGCTACGGCTACGGGATCCAGCCGCACCCGGCCTACCCGGCCCAGCCGCTGTACCCGGCGTACAACCCGTACCGGTCCTAGGGCCTGCCCCTAGGTCTTAGGGCCTGCCCCTAGGCAGACGAAACCGGCAGCCCTGACGTCGGGGGGTTGTCGTCAGGACCGCCGGGGTTTCAGTCGAGCCGAGGGGGCGTCAGGGGTTCAGACCCCGGTCCCGCAGCCATGCCATGGGGTCCACGCCGGCCCCGTCGATGTGCACCTCCAGGTGCAGGTGCGGCCCGGTCACGTTGCCGGTCGCGCCGACGCGCCCGATGACATCGCCCGTGTTGACCGTCTGGCCGACGCTGACGTTGATCGAGGACTGGTGGGCGTAGCGGATCTCGGTGCCGTCCTCAAGGGTGAGAACGGTGCTGTAGCCGTACGACCCGCTCCAGCCGGCCTCGGTGATCGTGCCGGTGTGGACCGCCTTGATCGGCGTACCGGTGGGCGCGGCGAAGTCGAGGCCGGTGTGGTAGCCGGAGGACCACATCGAGCCGGCCTGGCCGTAGGTGGAGGTGATCGTGTACGAGGAGGTCGGCAGCGTGTACTGGCGGGCCAGCTCGGCGAGGCGCTCGGCCTCGGCCTTCTTGCGGGCCTCTTCCTCCGCGGCGGCCTTCTCGGCGGCGGCCTTGGCCTCCGCCTCCTTCTCGGCCTGGGCGGCGGCCTCGGCGGCCTTCTTCTCGGCAGCGGCCTGAGCCGCGGCCTGGGCCGCCTGGGCGGCCTTGGTGTCGGCCTGGTCCTGCTGCTGGGCGGCCTGCGCCATGATGCGGGCGCGCAGTGCCTCACCGGCGTCGGCGGTGCCCTCGGTGGCGTCGGCCGTGTCGGTGCCGAGGCTGCTGAGCGGGGCGGCGGCCTCGGTGGTCTCCTCGGCGGGCGCGTCGTCGGAGATGAGGGAGCCGATGGAGGGCAGGTCGGGCATGGAGATGGCGACCGGCGGCTTGCCGGACTGGGCGCTGGCCATGCCGCCGGCGCCGACCGCGGCTATGACGCCGACGCCGAGGACGGTGGAGCTGCGGGCGAGTCCGCCGCCGCGCTGCTTGGCGACGCGGTGGCGGCCGCGGACGGGGCGGACGGAGTCCGCGGTGGGGTTCCACTCCTCCCACGGTCCCTCGTCGGTGGGGTGGCCGCCGTAGACGAACGTTTCCTCGGTCTCGGCGGTGCGCTGGCCCGGCATGAACGGGGCATGCGGGGCAGGGCGGTTGGACGCCACGTGGGCGTGCTCCTTTCCTTCCTTCTCGCCTACCGGGTTAGCTGACGGGTTCGGAGCAGGAAGGTCTCCTACGCGCGTATATGCCACCGTGTGTCCACGGCGAAATACGCCCGATTCACCCCAAGTTGGTGGTTCCCCGGTTCCCTGACGGGATTCGGCGCGTGCGCACGGAGCCGTCTCTTGTGACGGCTGGGACGACCGCGCTGCGTTATCGGACGTTAATAGAACCGGGCCTCCAATTCCAAGCCGTTCGGCTTGATCATTAACGCGATCGACAGGGACGTAGAACCCACGAGGGGCGAAAAACGGGCGAGTTGACCGGGCCTCAGTACCGTCCGAGTTTTTGATGGTGACTCAGATGTTATGCGCAGGGCGCTCGCCCGGTCACAGCACGTCACCCCGGGCCCGGGCGCCGTACGGCGAGCAGCGCCATGTCGTCGGCGAGGGCGCCTCCGGTGTGCCGGCGGACCTCCTCCGCGAGGGTGCGCAGCAACTGGCCGGGGCCGCGGAAGGTGCGCCCGGCGAGCCGCGCCTCGGGGCCGTAGAACACCCCGCGGGCGTCACGGGCCTCGGACAGACCGTCGGTGAAGAGCAGCAGGGTGGCACCGCCGGGGAGGGGGTGCTCCTCGGTGCGGTCGGGCCGGCGGCCGAGGTCGCTCATGCCGAGCGGCAGGGCGGGCCGGTGGGCGGACAGCGGGACGAGGGTGCCGTCGGCGTGCAGCACGAGCGGGGCGGGATGGCCGCGGTTGAGGAGGCGTACGACGCCGTCGCCGTGCGGGAGTTCGGCGAGCACGGCCGTGGTGAACCCCTCGTGGGCGTCCAGCCCGTCGCGCCGCGTGCCCTCCCGGTCCAGGGCGCGCTCCAGCCGCTGGGCGACCGCCTCCAGCGTGGCCTCCTGCTCGGCCGCCTCCCGGAACGCCCCGATGACGACGGCGACCGCCGACACCGCGCCCATGCCCTTGCCGCGTACGTCCCCGACCACGAGCCGCACCCCGTGCGGGCTGTCCTGCACCGCGTACAGGTCGCCGCCGATGAACGCGTCCTCCTGCGCCGCCTCGTAGCGCGCGGCGATCTCGAACCCGCCGATCCGCTCGGCGGGCTCAGGCAGCACGGCCCGCTGCGCGGCCTCGGCGATCTCGCGCGCCGAGGCGAGGCGCTCGTCGCCGCGACGCACGAGGATGTTGATGACGACCGCCAGGAAGGACACCGTCACCACGGTGACCAGCTCGGTGACCGACTCCACGTCCAGGACGATCCCCATCAGCAGATGCACGCCCAGTACGACGACGACCGCGGCGGCCCCGGTGAGCAGCGTGCCGCGCCGGGAGTAGAGCGGGGCGGCGACGAGGGGGGCCGCGGTGAAGAAGGGGACCGCGGTGTACGCGGCCGGCGTGAAGCGGTCGTAGGCCGCACCGGCGGCAATCAGCACGGCGGGCAGGGCGCGGACGAGGGTCCGGGTGCAGGAGATCCGCCGCCGCTCGGGGGGTCTGGTGCTGGGCGCGGGGGCGTCGGGGTCGGGGGGCGCTGGGTTGCCGGGGTTGGAGTCTGCGAGGTCGCCGGGCTTCGGGCCCGCGGGGTCGCCGGGCTTCGGGCCCGCGAGATCGCCGGGCTTCGGGTCTGCGAGATCGCCGGCCTCCGGGCCCGCCGGGTCGCCGGGCTTCGGGGCTGCGGGGTCGCCAGGCTTCGGGTCTGCGAGATCGCCGGCCTCCGGGCCCGCCGGATCGCCGGGCTTCGGGGCTGCGGGGTCGCCAGGCTTCGGGTCTACGGGATCGCCGGCCTCCGGGCCCGCGAGATCGCCAGCCTCCGGGCCCGCGGGGTCGCGGGGGTTCGGGTCCGCGGGATCACCGGCCTCCGGGCCTGCGGGATTGCCGACCTCCGGGCCCCCGAGATCGCCGACCTTCGGGCCCACGGAGTCGCCGGGCTTCGGGCCCGCGGGATCACCGGCCTCCGGGCCTGCGGGATTGCCGACCTCCGGGCCCCCGAGATCGCCAGCCTCCGGGCCCACGGAGTCGCCGGGCTTCGGGCCCGCGGGATCACCGGCCTCCGGGCCCGCCGGATCGCCAGCCGCCGGGCCCACAGGATCACCAGGCTCCGGACCCGCCGCATCCCCGGCCCCGGCGTGCCCCCTCGCGCCGGCTCTCCGCTCGGGCCCCAGCTCACCAGGCGGCACCACTCGTACTCCCGCAGCGCGTGTCGGCGCGGGCCGCGAGTCGGGCCCCGTCCGTCCAAGGGTCGCCGCGGCGGGTGCGGGCGGCGAGCGGGGGAGTCCGACCGGGGGACCGGGGGAAGGCGGGGTGACAGGTGTGCGGGAAACACTCAGGGCCGGTATCCATCTGCATGGATACCGGCCCTGAGTCTTCAGTAGCGGGGACAGGATTTGAACCTGCGACCTCTGGGTTATGAGCCCAGCGAGCTACCGAGCTGCTCCACCCCGCGTCGTTGAAACCAGTGTACGCCATCCGCGGGACATAAAGCGAAACGTTTAGGCCCACCCCTCTGACCTGCGGGTTTCTCCAGATCAGCCGAGCAGATGAGCGTTGGGCGCCTTGGCCGCATCCTCGTACTCCGCGAGGACGAGGACGTCGACGCCGCGGGACGCGAGCAGCCCGCTGCCGTCCGCGTCGGTGACGAAGGTGTCGGGTTCGCGCCAGGCGGTGACCACCCGGTGTACGCCCGCGTCGAGGATCAGCCGGGCGCAGGGCGCGGGCCGGGAGGCGCGGCGGGCGCAGGGTTCCAGGCTGGAGTAGACGGTGGCGTCGGGCAGCCGCGGGTCGGCCGGGTCGATCTTGGCGAGCGCGGCCTCCTCGGCGTGCACCACCGGGTCGTCGCCCTCGCGGGAGTGGCCGCGGGCCAGCTCGGTGCCGTCGGCGGCGACCACGACCGCGCCCACGCTGAACGCCGTCCGCGACGGCGGGCACAGCGCCGCCAGCTCGCAGGCGAGGGCGAGCCAGTGCCGGTCGGCGGGCACGGCGACGCCGCCGGCGCCGGGCGCGGTGGGCTCGTACCGCATCAGTACGACGTCCTCGATGCGCCGGGTCTCCACGAGCCGCAGCCGGCCGCTCTGGTAGCCGCCGGGCCCGAACAGCCGGGGCGCGTCGGGGGTGCCGACCAGCAGGGGTGCGAGGACGAGCTGGAGTTCGTCGGCGAGCTGCTCCTTCAGGAGCTGGGTGTGGACGGTGCCGCCGCCCTCGACCATGAGCCGCCGTACACCGCGTACGTCGTGCAGATGCTCCAGGACGGCCCGCCAGTCGAGCACGGGGCCGAGGGCGACGACGTCGGCGGCGATCCCGGCCCGCCGGGCCCGCTCGGCGCCCTTGTCGGTGGTGTACAGGACCTTCTCGCCGCCGGTGTGCCAGAAGCGGGCGCCGGGGTCGAGGTCGCCGGTGGCGCTGACGCAGACCTTCAGCGGGAACTCCGGCCGCCCGGCGGCGACCCGCGCGGCACGCCGCTCGGCGGAGTTGACCAGCAGCCGCGGGTTGTCGGCGCGCAGGGTGCCGGCGCCGACGAGGATCGCGTCGCAGGAGGCCCGTACGGCGTCGACCCGGTCGAAGTCGGCCGGGGAGGAGAGCAGCAGACGGTCGGGGCCGGTGTCGTCGAGGTAGCCGTCGAGGGAGACGGCGGCGGAGAGGAGGACGTACGGGTACGGCATCGGCGGCCCTCTCGGAGCGGGCGAAGTTGTCTGACCGGACAGACTTGGTTCAAGTTTGAAGCAAACCTACACTGGCGGCATGACGACCCGCTGGCTCACCCCGGACGAGCAGCGCGCCTGGCGCGCCTACGTCGCCGCGACGCACCTCCTGGAGGACGCGCTGGACCGGCAGCTCCAGCAGGACGCCGGCATGCCGCATCTGTACTACTCCATCCTGGCCACCCTGTCCGAGGCCCCGGAACGGCGGCTGCGCATGACGGAGCTGGCCGAGGCTCTGAAGATCACCCGCAGCCGGCTGACGTATGCCGTCACCCGCCTGGAGAAGGACGGCCTGGTCGGCCGGGAGGGCTGCCCGTCGGACCGGCGCGGCAGCATCGCCGTACTGACCGGGCAGGGCATGACCGTCCTGGAGCGCACGGCGCCGGGTCACGTCGAGACGGTCCGCAGGCGACTGTTCGACCGGCTGAGCCCGGAGCAGGTGGCCCAGCTGGAGGAGATCTGCACGGCGATCAGGGGTGCGGCGGAGGACGACGACGTGCCGTGGCTGCGCCGTTCGTGAAGTGCGTCACGCCAGGTTGCTTAAAGTTTCAAGCACAAGGTACGGTCCCGTCAGGTGTACTGCTTCAAATCTGAAGCATGAGCCGCACACCGAGGGACGGAGACCCCATGGCCGACATGCCCGCCGCCACCCAGCGCGCCCGCGTCCGGGTCCCGCTGAGCTTCGCCGACGGCTACCGCGTCGACGCCGAGCTGGTGACGTTCCACGGACTGACGGACGGCGCGGAACACGTGGCGGTGATCCTGGGAGAGCCGGCCGGGCCGGGGGCCGTGCCGCTGGTCCGCCTCCACTCCGAGTGCCTGACGGGCGACGTCTTCGGCTCGGCCCGCTGCGACTGCGGCCCGCAGCTGCGCGAGGCGGTCGAGCGCATCGCCGACCGCGGCGGCGTCCTGCTCTACCTCCGCCAAGAGGGCCGCGGCATCGGCCTCTACAACAAGCTCGACGCCTACGCCCTTCAGGACCAGGGTCTCGACACGTACGAGGCCAACGCGGCCCTGGGCCTCCCCGAGGACGACCGCGACTACACGGCGGCGGCCCAGATGCTGCGCGCCCTCGGCATCACGGAGCTCGACCTGCTCTCCAACAACCCGGACAAGGCGGCCCAGTTGGACGGCCTCGGCATCACGGTCCACGACCGCGTCCCCACCGGGGTGTTCACCACGGCGCACAACGTCCGCTACCTGCGCGCGAAGGTCCTGCAGACCCAACACACGCTCGCGCTGGGCGAATTGACGGACCTCACGGCGGGCTGAGGGCGATACTGGAGCGCGAGCCCGTGGACGGACGGGAACGCCGACCAGCGAGGTCCCCCGTTGCCCACCTCCACCAGCCGCAGCTACGACACCGTCGCCGAGCGCTACGCCACCGAGATCGCCGGCGAACTCACCGGCAAGCCCCTCGACCGCGCCCTCCTGGACACCCTGGCCGAACTGGCCGGCGACGGCCCCGTCCTCGACATCGGCTGCGGCCCCGGCCACGCCACGTCCTACCTGGCAGCCCGCGGCGCCCGTGTGACCGGCCTCGACCTCTCCCCGGCCATGTGCGGCGTGGCCCGCCGTACGACAGCCCTCCCCTTCGCGGCCGCCGACATGACCAGGCTCCCGATCCGCTCCTCCTCGGTCCCGGCCCTCCTGTGCCTCTACGCGGTCATCCACCTGGACGCCGGCCAACGCCCCCTCGCCTACGCCGAGTTCGCCCGCGTCCTCAGCCCCGGCGGCCACGCCCTGCTCTCCTTCCACACCAGCGACCCCGACGCCGCCCCCGGCGACTCCCGCCACCTGTCGACCTGGTGGGACCACCCGGTCGACCTCACCTTCCACTTCCTCGACCCCACCACGGAGACCCACTCCCTCACCGAAGCAGGCCTCTCGCTCACAGCCCACCTGGACCGAGCCCCGCACCCGGACACGGAGCACCCGAGCCGTCGGAGTTACCTGCTGGTGCGGCGGGGAGCGGTGTAGCGCACCCTCTCCACCTCATCACGTGTTGTAGCCTCCCGATCGCACACAGTGATCACATGGCGAGGAGTGTGGTGCCGTAATGAGGGCATGGCTGTCGAGGACCCTGGCCGCCGGAGCGGCCGTCTTCGTGCTGCTCGGTGGGCAGCAGGTCGGGGCGGTGGCCGGGGAGCGGGCCGGTGGTGGGGCGGCGGTTGTCGCGGCGCAGGGGTCCGGGAAAGCGGCGCACGGGTCGGGCAAGGCGGCGCAGGCGTCGGGCAGGACGGCCGTCATCGCGGTGTACCCGGATCGGGAGCAGAACGGGGAGTGGGGGCACGCCACCTTCCACCCGTCCGAGTCCGCCGTGCCGCAGGTCGCCTCGGCGCTGCGGACGGTCGGGGCCGAGGTCGTCGTCGGGGACTTCTCGACGCGGCGGAGCACCGCGTACTTCTGGTCGGGGCTGGGGGCGGGCGGCGAGGACATCGCCGAGCGGATCGCCACCGAGCGCAAGGGCGTCACCCTGGGGATGCTGCTGAAGCAGCGGAACATCACCATGCCGACCTGGGACGGCTCGCAGAAGGTCGAGGTGGCATGGTCGGCGGTGTCGGAGGAGTTCGCGCGGCAGGCCAGTGGGGTGGTGCATGTGATCCTCGGCCCCTACGTGCGGCCGAACGCGATCTGGTACACCGAGTTCGAGAACCTCAAGCGCAACGCCAAGGTCAGCAAGGTGGTTTCCGTCGACTCGCAGAATGGCTCGGAGACTACGCTCTACACCCGTGGAGAGCAGCCGAAGCGGTGACGCCCGGGTGACGGACGACCGCCGCAGCCGGGCCGTCACCCTGTACCTGCTGGGCGCGGGACTGCCGTATCCGAAGCTCAGTCCCGAGTCCGTGAGGGAGGCGTTCGAGCCCGCCGAGGCCGAACGCCTCCTGTCGTACGCCGAGACGGTGGTCGCCGAGATGAACACCTTCGAGGCCGACTGGACCACCCAGAACCTCCAGGCCGCCACCCGCGCCTACCAGGACGCCGCCCGCGCCCGGCACCCCGAGCTGGACGAGAGCGCGGTCGACGCGCTGGGGCGGGCGTACAGCTTCTGGTGGAGATGACCGCCGACGGATGCGGCAGGCGCCCGGGTCGACCGAAGTCGGCCCGGGCGCCTGCCGGTGGTAGGCCCTGTGGGACTCGAACCCACAACCAATGGATTAAAAGTCCACTGCTCTGCCAATTGAGCTAAGGGCCCTGGCGATGTTGCCTACCCGAGCATAGCCGGACGTGGCCGTGTCTCCGATCGGGTATCGGGGACCCGGCCGCGTCGGAGTGGCGAATGGCTAGGGATCGACCGGTTCGGGTGTGCCGGCGCGGGCCGCCTCGCGGGCGATGGTGCGCTCGTGGTCGGGGTTGAGGAACCAGTGCCGGGCCGAGGCCAGCCACCAGGCGGCGGCGAAGCCGAGGACGGCGAGGACGGCGAAGGGGGCGTAGTTGAAGGTCTCCCAGGTGACCGGGGAGACCTGCGGGAGCATGAAGAGGACCGTGATGACGCCGACCCAGGCCACCGAGACCACGCCCACGATCCCGGACCAGCGGCCCAGATGCCATGGCCCCCGCTGGAAGGCCTCCCCCTTGCGCACGCGCAGCAGCGTCGGGATGACGTAGGCGATGTAGAGGCCGATGACGGCGATCGAGGTCACCGCCGCGTACGCCGTCACATTGATCAGATACGGCAGCCCCAGCGCGAGCGCGCCGAGGGCGGCGAGCCAGACCGCCGCGACGGGGGTGCGGGTGCGCGGGCTGACCGTGTGCCAGACGTGGGACCAGGGCAGGGCGCCGTCGCGGGAGAAGGCGTAGATCATGCGGCTGTTGGCCGTCACCGACGCCATCCCGCAGAACAGTTGCGCCCCGATCACCACGAGCAGCAGCAGTTTGCCGGCGCTCGCGCCCAGCGCGTCGAGCAGGATCTGGGCGGGCGGCGCGCCGGTCGGGGACGTCCGCGCGCCCTCGTACGACTGGATGGCGAAGGTGAAGCCCAGCAGGAGGACGAAGCCGGCGATCCAGGACGTCCAGATGGACCGGACGATGCCCTTCGGGCCGGCCGTCGACGCGTCGTGCGTCTCCTCCGTCATGTGCGCGGAGGCGTCGTAGCCGGTGAAGGTGTACTGGGCCATGAGAAGTCCCAGCAGGACCACGTACGCGCCGCTGCCCCAGCCGGTGTGGTTCACGAACTCGCCGAAGACGTACGACGCCGACTGGTGCCGGTCGGGGACGAGGGCCAGTGCGCCGACGATGACCGCCACTCCGAGGACGTGCCACCACACGCTGACGTTGTTCAGCAGCGCGACGATCCGCACGCCGAAGGTGTTCAGCAGGCCGTGCAGGACGAGGATGCCCGCGAAGAGGAGGATCGTGCGGCCGGGCGTCACCTCGAAGCCGAACTGGAGGTTCAGGTACGCGCCGAGGAAGGACGCCGCCCCGAAGTCGATGCCCGCGGTCACGGCGACCTGGCCGAGCACGTTGAACCAGCCGGTGAACCACGCCCAGGCGGCCGCTGTCCGGGCGGGGGCGAGCCGGTGCGCCCAGAAATACAGGCCCGCCGAGGTGGGATACGCCGAGCAGATCTCGGCCATGGACAGGCCCACGAACAGCGTCATCAGGCCGACGGCGACCCAGCCCCACATCATCACCGCGGGGCCGCCGGTGTTCATGCCGAACAGGTACAGCGTCAGACAGCCCGACAGCACCGAGATGATCGTGAACGACACCGCGTAGTTGGAGAACGCCGACATCCGGCGGGCGAGCACCTGCGTGTAACCGAGCTGGGCCAGCCGCTCTTCGTCCGTCGGTGGCCCGCTCGCGTTGACGTCATCTGTCATGCCCCCAGCAATTCCCTCACCGGGGGCGTGACATGCGTCACAGCTTGGCTAAAACAGGCCCTTGTAGCCCTGCCAGCCCGTACCGATCTTCACCCGCGCGGCGAACGACCCCTTGCCGGTGCCGCTCTGCCGGTACAGGTTCCCCGCGGTGTCCCGCGCGACCAGGTCGGCCCTACCGTCGCCGGTGATGTCGCCGACGCCGACTACGGCGTTGTAGGAGACGCCCCAGCTGGAGAACACCTTCACCCGGCCCTTCAGCGCACCCGTCCCCGCACCGTCACCGTCGTACCGCCACAGCGTCCCGGCCCGGTCGCGGGCCAGCACGTCACCGATGCCGTCGCCGGTGAGGTCGCCGGCCCCGACGACCTTGGTGTAGATGCCCCAGCCGGACGCGATCTTCTTCGCGGAGGCCAGGGTGCCGTCGGCCTTCGCCGTGTACAGGTACAGGTCCCCGGTCGACGCCCTCCTCGCCAGCAGGTCGGGGCGCTTGTCGCCGGTGAGGTCGCCGGGGGAGGTGAGGATGTTGTGGGCGTTCCAGCCGGTGCCGAGCTTCGCGTACGACGTCGACGGCGTGAGCGGCTTGCCGCAGCCGGGCTTGTAGCCGCGCAGCGAGCCGTCGGACATCCGCACCAGCACGTCGTTGCAGCGGTCGCCGTTGAGGTCGCCGAACGGAACGGCGGTCGCTGATGTCGCCCAGCCGGCCCCGGAGGTCATCCCGCTGAACTTCCCGGCGCCGTCCCCCTGCTGGAAGGAGAAGGCTCCGCCGGAACTCATGGTGAGCAGGTCACCGACGCCGTCAGGGGTGCTGTTCGCTCCCGCATGGTCACGGCGCACCGCTGCCGCCCCGGACACCCTCACGGTGCCGGTGCGCACCAGTGCCGCCCCCTGCCCGTCAGCGGGCTGCGCCGTGAGCGTCCAGGTGTACGAGCCGTTGGCCACCAGGTCGCCTGCCGCGGTCGTCCCGTTCCATGAGGCGGAGACCGCGCCGCGGGTCTCGCCCCCGTTGAGGGTGCGCACGGCCGCCCCGGTCGCCTTGTTCTTCAGGGTGAGCTTCCAGGACGCGGCGGGCTTCGACAGCCACCAGCGGCCTGTCCAGGAGGCCGCCCCGCCCTTGACGGCTACGCCGACGGGGGTGTCCCTGTCGATCTGAGCCAGCGGGGACGTGGCCGTGCCCACGCGTACGACGTGGACGTTGTCCTGGTCGTCGACCCAGGCGAGCGGGCCGCCGTACGGGTCCGTCGTCCATCCGGCCCCGGGGGTGAGCCTCTTGGGCGCGAACCGGGTGACTTCGGCCGGCGTACCGGAGGTGACGTCGTCCACGACCATCGTGCCGTCGTCCAGGGAGGACACGATCCAGCCGTCGCCGAGCGCGTCCGCGCGACGGCTGAGCGGAATCGTCCGTCCGGTCGTCAGGTTCTTCAGACCGGCCTTCGCGGCGCCTGTCCGGCAGTTCCAGTAGAGCCAGTCACCGGCAGCGCTGACGCCGAACGGATTGTTGCAGCCGGATCCGACACTCACGGCCGCGCCCTTGGTCCCGGTGACGACGTCCATGGGGACGAAGGTGCCCGCCGTGCTCCCCTTCTGCCACAGGGTGCGGCCCCACAACGCGTAGTCGCCCTGCGGGAGGGTGCGCAGCGGTGCGTTCTTGTCGAGATCGAGGACCTGGACGAAGAACTGGTCGGTCTGTTCCCTCCAGCCGTGCACCAGCGCGAAACGGCCGGAGGCATCGTCGAGTTGGGTCTGCTGCAGGGTGGTGCCCAGCGGTGTGTCGTGCGTTCCGTCCGCGGACACCAGCAGCGGGGGATCGCTGTGGGTGTCATCGATGAGCATGCGGCCATCGCCGGTGGCCCGCACTTCCGGGCAGGGAAACGGCCGGAAGCAGTCGGGCCAGTACAGAGCCGAGCCCCCGCTCTGGGTGGTGGCGGCGGAGTAGGTGAGCGGCGAAGTGGCAGAGATCGTACGGCGGTTGAGGGCCATTCCCACACCGAGTGTGGAGTCGACCGTCAGCATCCGCCCGTTCGCGACTGATGGCACCGCCGACTCGGAACGCACCGCCGGGATCGAGGTCAGCACAGCCGCTTGCGGCGCCCCGTCCACGACGCTGATGCGCTGGATGCTCGCCGCCTCGGGGTCGCTGCCCGCGACCACGACCATGCTGCCGTCCCGCGCGGCATCGACGTCCGCGCTCGCCTCGGTGAGCAGCGTCCGCTCCCCGCTGCCGTCGGCGGACACGGCGACGATGCGGTGCACCCGGGCGTCTCTGGCAGGCACCGTTGCGTCCGCGGACAGGTCGTACCGGGCGATCAGCAGCGCGTCCCCGGCCATGCCGAGCAGCCGCGCGTTCTTCTCGTACGGGACGGAGAACGTGCGCACCGGCTTCGAGAAGTCGGCGGTGTCGAAGACGTTGACCGCTCCGTCGGTGTGCCACACGGCGTACCGGTCGCCGAGCAGCGCCCCGCGGGCACCGCTCTGCCGGTAACCGTCCAGGACCGGGGCTGCACTCGCCGCGGTCAGATCCACCCAGACGGCGCGGGAGACACCGTCCACGGTGTAGGTGGTGATCATGCCCTGCTCGTTGGCCGCCGACGGCCCCTCCCGCAGCGTGGCACCCGCCGGGAAGCCCGTCACCGGCCGGTCCTCGACCTTCCCGTCCACCAGCCGCAGCAGATGCCAGGAGACCACGTCGGCACCGCTGTAGGTCACGCTGAGCACGGTCTCGCCGATACTCGCCGCGTAATGCTGCCCGGCAGGCAGGACCAGCTTCCGTTCGGTGCCGTCGCGCATGTCACGGAAGGTCACCGTGGTCGTGGAGCCGATCCTTGCGGGGTTCGCCACCACGTCGCCCCAGGCACCGTTGTTCGCGTAACTGTGGCTGTTCCCGGTGATCCAGAACTCGGACGAAGAATCTGGGTCGGCATAGGGCGTCCACAGCCCCCCGACGCCCTCCCGGCTGTGCAGAAACCCGGAGTCCCCTGCGAACACCACTCGGTCGGCCAGTGGCTTGGCACGCACGGTGGCCGGGATGACCACATCCGTGCTGGTCACAGCAGCGGCGTCCTGCGGCACCGCGATGACGCCGGCCGCGCACGCCGCCGCCACGGCGACGGCCGCCGCTGTGCGCTTGCCGATTCTGCTGCGAAGAAATACAGACTGGCCCAACAGTCCCCTCCCGGACATGACAAAGAACAGTGCACGACGGAGGGTGTGGGGCCCCTCAGGAAGAAGCCCCAGAAGTTACGTTCCTTCTCAAGGCAGAGGGAGCGTAGCAGCGGGGCCGAACAGCGAAGACGCAAAAAAGGCTCGGGAGACGCTGTGCGTCTCCCGAGCCTCAGTTCACTCAGCGGTGTCAGCCGTTGCGCTTCCAGCGCGGCTTGTCCTCGCGGCGGCCGAAGGAGCCGCCGCTGCGGTGGTCGTCACGGCGGCCGTAGGGGCGCTCGTGGCCGCCGGTGCGGAAGCCCGGGCGGTCGCCCTGGCGGTCGCGGTTGAAGGGGCGGTCGCTGCCGCGGTGACCGGTGCGCTCGTCACGGCGGAAGCCGCCACGGTCGTCGCGGTCGCGGTTGAAGCCACCGCGGTTGTCGTCGCGGCGCTCGAAGGAACGGCCACCGCGGTCGTCACGACGGTCGCGGTTGAAGCCGCCACGGTTGTCGTCACGGCGCTCGAAGGAACGGCCACCACGGTCGTCACGGTCACGGTTGAACCCACCGCGGTCGTCACGACGGTCACGGTTGAAGCCACCACGGTTGTCGTCACGGCGCTCGAAGGAACGGCCGCCACGGTCGTCACGGTCACGGTTGAAGCCACCGCGGTCGTCACGACGGTCCCGGTTGAAGCCGCCACGGTTGTCGTCACGACGCTCGAAGGAACGGCCACCACGGTCGTCACGGCGCTCGAAGCCACGGCCACCACGGTCGTCACGACGGTCACGGTTGAAACCACCGCGGTCGTCACGGCGCTCACGACGCTCGTACGGGCGCTCCTCGCGCTCCACCCGGTCCACATCCTGCGCCGCAGGCTGCTCCGGCACGGACACCTCGGCGACGACAGCCGCCTCGGCCGCCGCGGCCACGGCCGCCTCCGGGTCCTCGCCGCGCTCACGGGCCACACGCGCCACCAGGCGGTCGGCCTCCTCGCGCAGCTCGGTGGCACGGCGCTGGGCGCGCTCCAGCTGCTTGGTCAGGTGCGCCACGTCGCGCTCGGCCTGCGAGGCGGCGTTGCCCGCCGACTCGGCCTGCACCTCGGTCATCGACCGGGCACCGGTGATCTCGGCGACCTCCGGGTCGAAGGCGCCGGCGCCCTGGATGATGTGGCGCGAGGCGTCGACGCCCGCGTCCTCCATCAGGCGGAAGATCTGGCGGCGCTGGTGCGGCAGGGACAGGGACACGACCGTGCCGGTACGGCCCGCACGGGCGGTACGGCCGGCGCGGTGCAGGTAGTCCTTGTGGTCACCGGCCGGGTCCACGTTCAGCACCAGGTCGATGCCGTCGACGTGGATACCGCGGGCGGCGACGTCCGTCGCCACCAGGACGTTGACGTAACCGTCCTTGAAGTCCGCCAGCGTCCGGGTGCGCGCGCCCTGCGTCATGCCGCCGTGCAGCGCGTCCGCCTTCACGCCCGCCTCGCGCAGCTGCTCGGCGACACGGTCTGCGCCCAGCTGGGTCCGGACGAAGATGATCGTGCGGCCCTTGCGGGAGGCGATCGCGGCGGTGACCGGCGCCTTGTCCTTGGGCTTCACGATGAGGATGTGGTGCGACATCGTCGTGACCGCACCCTGCGCCGCGTCCACCTCGTGCAGGACGGGCGAGGTCAGGTAACGGTCGACGAGGGTCTTGATCTCGTTCTCCATCGTGGCGGAGAACAGCATCCGCTGGCCGCCGGCCGGGACCTGGTCGAGCAGCTCGGTGACCTCGGGCAGGAAGCCCAGGTCGGACATCTGGTCGGCCTCGTCGAGGACGGCGATCTGCACGTCCTCCAGGGAGCAGGCGCCGCGGTTGATGATGTCGCGCAGTCGGCCCGGCGTGGCGACCAGGATGTCGACGCCCCGCTCCAGGGCGTAGATCTGGTTGCCCATCGACGTACCGCCGCAGACGACCTTCATCTTCAGGCCCACGACGTCGCCGTACGGCTGGAGCGCATCGGCCACCTGCATGGCCAGCTCGCGGGTCGGCGTGAGGATGACCGCACGCGGGCGCTTCTTCTCGGTGCGGCCGCCGGCCAGCTGGGCCAGCGTCGGCAGACCGAAGGAGAGGGTCTTGCCGGAACCGGTACGGCCCCGGCCGAGGATGTCCTTGCCCGCCAGCGCGTCCGGGATGGTCGCGGCCTGGATCGGGAAGGGGGTGGTCACGCCGTTCTGCGCGAGCTTGCGCACGACACCCTCGGGCAGACCGAGGTCCGCGAAGGTGAGCTCGGGGGCGTCGGGAGTGTCGGAGGCGTCGGTGGCCTCGACCGTCTCGGCGTTCTCGACGCCGTCGACGAACGTCTCGACGTCCGTCTCGACGTTCTCGATGTCCTCGGGCAGGACGGTGTGATCAGTGCTGGAAATGGACATGCGTATGCGAAACCTTCCGGAGTCTCATCGGCACGCGCCCGTCAACTCCGTGATTCGCATACGACCGCCTCAATGCGGTCCGCCACGGCAAGGGAGAGTACGCGCCACACGGCGCGCTCTGTTGTGGCGCCGGGCAAATGGGATCAAACGATCTACCACCATACGCACTCACCACCCCTGAAGGCAAACCAGCCCCGTTCTCGCAGGTCAGGCCCGTGTGCCGACTACGCCGGGGTCCCCGCGGCCGGTGCCGGCTCCCGCTGCTCCAGCTGCGGACCCGGCTCCGGATGCGCCGACGACGACGGCTCCGCCTCGGTCGGCGTCGGCGACGGCTCAGGCTCGGTCGGCGTCGGCGGGGGCTCCGGCGACGGCTCCGCCTTCGTCGGCGTCGGCTCCGCCCGCGTCGGCTCCGGCTCCCCCGGCCGCACCGGCGGCCGACCCGGCCGGCCCGGCCGGTCAGGCGCCGACGCCGACGCGCTCGCACTCACCGACGGCGACACCGAAGGCACCGCCGACCCCGTCGCCTCGCCCTTCTCCCCGCCCTTCGGCCGCGGATCCTCCTCCCCACCGGCCGCACCGCCGCCGCCCCCGCCGTCGTACCCGGCACCCACACCCGGCACGGGGACACCGCCCTCCGGCGCCTCACCGCCCCGCTCCCCCGCCGAGTGCGCGGGCGGCGCACCCTTGCCGTCGTCGTCTCCCACGCTCATACAGCCGGCGGCAGCGGCGACCGCCACCACCGTGGCGGCCAGTCGGACGGGTACGTACATGGGGCGCACGGGCAGCCACCTCCGGGGGCGCGGCGAGAAGTCGCCCTGCCCAACTCCCGCCGCCCACAAGAAGACACGCCACCCCCGGCCCAGGGCCCGCCGTCCGGATCAGGCCGACCGCGAGGGACCGCGCTTCCCGGCCGGGCCGGACGGGGTCTGCCGCGCCCCGGCACCCGCAAGGCCGGCATGCCTCCCGGAAGACAGGCCCCGGCAGCCGCGCTCAGCCGTAACCCAGCGCGTGCAGCCGCTCGTCGTCGATCCCGAAGTGATGCGCGATCTCGTGCACCACCGTGATCTCCGTCTCCGCGACCACGTCCTCGCGTGACTCGCAGATCCGCAGCGTCGGCCCCCGGTAGATCGTGATCCGGTCCGGCAGCACCCCCGCGTACCACTCACCGCGCTCCGTCAGCGGAGTCCCCTCGTACAGCCCGAGCAGCTCCGGGTCCTCCGTCGGCGGCTCGTCCTCGACGAACACCGCGACGTTGTCCATCAACCGCGTCAACTCCGGCGGAATCCGGTCCAGCGCCTCGGAGACCAGCTCCTCGAACTCCTCGCGCGTCATCTCCAGCACACCGCCATTGTCCGGTACGACACCCCCGTACACCCCTGTAGGGGACACGGCGAAATCCCCGCATACGAGCCCGCGGCCTGGGGCATACGGCACCAATGGCCCGCGTCACCGCCCCGCCCCGACCCGCGCTCGACGACCGCCCCAACCCCTGGCTCCGCTCCCTCGGCCTCCTCACCGTCGTCCTCGTCGGAGCCTGGCTGGGCCTGCTGATCGTCGGCAACGTCCGCACCCCGGTCGGCCCCATGGACACGACGATGACGCTGCGCCCCTCCCTCACCGGCGGCACCAAGATCAACGTCTCCCCGCTCGGCGCCCTCCACCTGGACAGCCACACCGCCCCGGTCCGCCTCGACGTCAACGTCGACCAGCTCGACCCCGCCCGCGCCCAGGCCCTCGTCGACCACCCCGAGCGCCTCTCCGGCCTCCAGGACGAAGTCGCCCAGGACGTCGGCCGCGGCACCCTCGACCTCGCCGTCCGCTCCTGCGTCGCCGTCGTCTCCGGCGCCACCGCCCTCGGCCTCGCCGTCTACCGCCGCCCCCGCCGCGCCCTCACCGCGGGCGGCCTCGCCCTCGCCCTGCTCACCGCCTCCGGCGTCACGGCGTACGCCACCTGGAACCCCAAGTCCGTCCTCGAACCCCGCTTCTCCGGCCTGCTGACCTCCGCCCCCTCGCTGGTCGGCAACGCGCGCAGCATCGTCACCGAGTTCGACGTCTACCAGAAGGAACTCGCCCGCCTGGTCACCAACGTCACCAAGCTCTACGACGCCACGTCCACGCTCCCCGCCTACACCCCCGACCCGTCCACCATCCGCGTCCTGCACGTCTCGGACATCCACCTCAACCCCGCGAGCTGGAAGATCATCGCCTCGCTGGTGGAGCAGTACGACGTCGACGTCATCGTCGACTCCGGCGACACCATGGACCACGGCACGGCCGCGGAGAACGGCTTCCTCGACCCCATCGAGGACCTCGGCGCGCCCTACGTCTGGGTCCGCGGCAACCACGACTCCCCGGTGACCCAGCGCTACCTGAAGGGCCTGAAGAACGTCCACGTCCTCGACGACGGCCGGGCGACCACGATCGCGGGCCTGCGCTTCGCCGGCATCGGCGACCCGCAGTTCACCCCCGACCGCTCCCAGGAGCAGGAGACCTCCCAGGAACTGGCCGGTGCCCGCCTGGCGACGGCTCTGCGCGACCAGCGCGCGGCGGGGACGCCGGTGGACGTGGCCGTGGCCCACGAACCCTCGGCGGCCCGCGAGACGGACGGCGAGGTCCCGCTGGTCCTGTCCGGCCACCTCCACCACCAGGAGATGGAGGTCATGAAGTACGGCACACGCCTGCGCATCGAGGGCTCCACCGGAGGCAGCGGCCTGCGCGCGATCGAAGGCGAACACCCCGACCCGATCGAGACCTCGATCCTCTACTTCGACCGCGGCACCCGCCGCCTCCAGGCCTGGGACGAGATCCGCCTGGGCGGCCTCGGCCTCACGACGGCCGAGGTCAGCCGCCACCTCCCGGAGGAGAACACCCCCGGCGCGTCCTCGGCCTCCCCGACGCCTCCCACGACGCCCTCCACGACCTCCCCGTAAACCGTTTTGGCGATACCTCCCGCCATCCCATATGCTTCTCACGTCCCCGACGCGCTGAGAAGCGCCCAGGCGGGCCGATAGCCCTCATCGTCTAGCGGCCTAGGACGCCGCCCTTTCAAGGCGGTAGCACGGGTTCGAATCCCGTTGGGGGCACGCAGTACGGTGTGCGACACTTGAGCCTGTCGCTCGCACACAAAAGCAAGGTCCTGTGGAGCAGTTTGGAGTGCTCGCCACCCTGTCAAGGTGGAGGCCGCGGGTTCAAATCCCGTCAGGACCGCTGAGGTTTCCTCGGAAGCCTCGTGGCTGGGTAGCTCAGTTGGTACGAGCGATCGCCTGAAAAGCGATAGGTCGCCGGTTCGACCCCGGCCCCAGCCACAAGAACGAAAACCCCTTCCGGGCAACCGGAAGGGGTTTTCGTCGTTCACAGGAGCCTAGGGGGTTCGATGAGCCGGGATGCGGGCAGGGCCGGAGAGGTCGAGAAGCAGCGGGCCCGGTACGGGTTGCAGGCCGTGCTGGGGAGCAACCTGGCCATCGTGGTGGTCGCGGTGGTCGGGGTGTGGCAGCTCGGCGGGGACAAGGCGGTGATCGTGGGGGTGCTGACCACCGCCTTCACCGCCATCAGCGGGGTCACCACGGCCTACCTGGGGATCAAGGCCGTCTCCAACACGGCGCAGAACATCGCCCTGGGCGGGAGTCCCCGCGTGCCGGAGGCCGGCCCCTCGGGGGTGCCCGCACCACGGGAGCCTCGGACGCCGGTCGGCTGAGGCGCGGGGGCCGGGGCAAAAGCGTTCGCCAGGAATTTGGCGGGGATGAGATCCTGGATCGCGTATGTCTACGCAGCCTGCCTCCGCCCTCGGCTCCCTCGCCGCCCGTCTGACCGAGTTGTCGCTGCGCGATGCGCACCGGCTCGGGCGGAGGCTGGAGGGTGCCCGCAAGATCCGTAAGCCGGAGGCCCGGGCCGCCGTGCTCGCGGAGATCGAGGCGGAGGTCGCCCGGGGCGAGGAGCGGATGGCCGGGCGGCGCCTGAAGGTGCCGGCGATCACCTATCCCGAGCAGCTTCCCGTCAGCCAGAAGAAGGACGCGATCGCGGACGCCATCCGCGACCACCAGGTCGTCATCGTGGCCGGTGAGACCGGGTCCGGGAAGACCACGCAGATCCCGAAGATCTGTATGGAGCTCGGGCGGGGTGTGCGCGGGATGATCGGGCACACCCAGCCGCGGCGTATCGCGGCGCGTACGGTCGCGGAGCGGGTCGCGGAGGAGCTGCGGACCCCGCTCGGGGAGGCCGTCGGCTGGAAGGTGCGGTTCACCGACCAGGTGAACCCGGACGCCACCTTCGTGAAGCTGATGACGGACGGCATCCTGCTCGCCGAGATCCAGACGGACCGCGAGCTGCGGGCGTACGACACGATCATCATCGACGAGGCCCACGAGCGGTCCCTCAACATCGACTTCCTGCTGGGCTATCTCGCCCAGCTGCTGCCGAAGCGGCCCGACCTCAAGGTCGTCATCACCTCCGCGACGATCGATCCCGAGCGGTTCTCCCGGCATTTCGGGGACGCGCCGATCATCGAGGTCAGCGGGCGGACGTATCCCGTCGAGGTGCGCTACCGGCCGCTGCTGGAGGAGGACGCCGAGGACGCCGACCGCGATCAGATCACGGCCATCACGGACGCGGTCGAGGAGCTGATGGGCGAGGGGAAGGGCGACATCCTCGTCTTCCTCTCCGGTGAGCGGGAGATCCGGGACACCGCGGACGCCCTCAACAAGAAGCAGTACCGGTTCACCGAGGTGCTCCCTCTCTACGCCCGGTTGTCGCACGCCGAGCAGCACCGGGTGTTCCAGCCGCACACGGGGCGCAGGATCGTTCTGGCGACGAACGTGGCGGAGACGTCCCTGACGGTCCCCGGCATCAAGTACGTCATCGACCCCGGCTTCGCCCGTATCTCCCGCTACAGCCACCGCACCAAGGTGCAGCGGCTGCCGATCGAGCCGATCTCGCAGGCCAGCGCCAACCAGCGCAAGGGCCGCTGCGGCCGGACCAGCGACGGCGTCTGCATCCGGCTGTACAGCGAGGAGGACTTCCTCGCGCGGCCGGAGTTCACGGACGCGGAGATCCTGCGGACGAACCTGGCGTCCGTCATCCTGCAGATGACCGCGGCCGGGCTCGGTGACATCGAGAAGTTCCCGTTCATCGATCCGCCGGACCACCGCAACATCCGTGACGGTGTGCAGCTGCTGCAGGAGCTGGGCGCGCTGGACCCGGTGCAGAAGGACCCGCGCAAGCGGCTGACGGACACCGGCCGCAAGCTGGCCCAGCTGCCGGTGGACCCGCGGCTGGCGCGCATGGTGCTGGAGGCCGACAAGAACGGCTGCGTCCGCGAGGTCATGGTCATAGCCGCCGCGCTGTCCATCCAGGACCCGCGGGAGCGGCCGGCCGAGAAGCAGACGCAGGCCGACCAGCAGCACGCCCGCTTCAAGGACGAGACCAGCGACTTCCTGGCGTATCTGAACCTGTGGCGGTACGTCCGTGAGCAGCAGAAGGAGCGCGGGTCCAGCTCGTTCCGGCGTATGTGCAAGCAGGAGTACCTGAACTTCCTGCGCATTCGCGAATGGCAGGACATCTACAGCCAGCTGCGCACGGTCGCCAAGCAGATGGGCATCCACCTCAGCGAGGACGACGCCCCGGCCGACCGCGTCCATGTCTCCCTCCTCGCCGGTCTGCTGTCGCACATCGGCATGAAGGACGTGAAGGACGGCAACAAGAACGAGTACCTGGGCGCCCGCAACGCCAAGTTCGCGATCTTCCCGGGCTCGGCGCTGTTCAAGAAGCAGCCGCGTTTCGTGATGTCGGCCGAGCTGGTGGAGACCTCCCGCCTGTGGGCGCGGGTCAACGCGAAGATCGAGCCGGAGTGGGTGGAGCCGCTCGCCGGGCATCTGATCAAGCGCACGTACTCGGAGCCGCACTGGGAGAAGGACCAGGCGGCGGTGATGGCGTACGAGAAGGTCACGCTGTACGGCGTGCCGATCGTCGCCCAGCGGAAGATCAACTACGGGCGGGTCGACCCGGAGGTCTCCCGCGAGCTGTTCATCCGTAACGCGCTGGTCGAGGGCGACTGGCGTACGCACCACAAGTTCTTCGCCGACAACCGCAAACTCCTCAGCGAGGTCGAGGAGTTGGAGCACCGGGCGCGGCGCCGGGACATCGTGGTCGACGACGAGACGCTGTTCGACTTCTATGACCAGCGGGTGCCCGAACACGTGGTGTCCGGGGCGCACTTCGACTCGTGGTGGAAGCACAAGCGGCACGAGCAGCCGGACTTCCTGGACTTCGAGCGGGAGATGCTGATCCGCGAGTCGGCGGAGGCGGTCACCAAGGCCGACTATCCGGACTCCTGGCGGCAGGGTCAGCTGAAGTTCCGGGTGACGTACCAGTTCGAGCCGGGTGCGGACGCGGACGGTGTGACGGTCCACATCCCGCTCCAGGTGCTCAACCAGGTCACGGACGAGGGCTTCGACTGGCAGATCCCGGGTTTGCGGGAGGAAGTGGTCACGGAGCTGATCCGGTCGCTGCCGAAGCCGATCCGCCGCAACTACGTGCCGGCGCCGAACTTCGCCAAGCGGTTCCTCGACACGGCGGTCCCGCTGCAGGAGCCGCTGACGGTCACCATGGCGCGTGAGCTCAAGCGGATGGTCGGCGTGCCCTTCGAGGCGGACGACTTCGACTGGGCGAAGGTGCCGGACCATCTGCGCATCACCTTCCGGATCGTCGACGAGCGGCGCCGCAAGCTCGCGGAGGACAAGGACCTGGAGGCGCTGAAGCTCCGGCTGAAGCCGAAGGCGCGCAAGGCGCTGTCGCAGGCGGCCGCGGCGACGGCCTCCCGTGAGGGCGGGGAGTCGCTGGAGCGCAGGGGCCTCACGGACTGGTCGATCGGCTCGCTGAGCCGCGTCTTCGAGACGCGCAGGGCGGGGCAGCCGGTGAAGGCGTACCCGGCTCTGGTGGACGACGGCGACACGGTCTCCGTGCGGCTCTTCGACACCGAGGCCGAGCAGGCCGAGGCGATGTGGAAGGGCACGCGGCGGCTGATCCTGCGCAACATCCCGGTCAATCCCGCGAAGTTCGCGAGCGATCGCCTGACGAACGCGCAGAAGCTCGCGCTGTCGGCGAATCCGCACGGTTCGGTGCAGGCACTGTTCGACGACTGCGCGATGGCGGCGGCGGACAAGCTGATCGGCGACTTCGGCGGCCCGGCGTGGGACGAGGAGTCGTACCGGAAGCTGTACGACAAGGTGCGGGCGGAGATCGTCGACACGACGGTGCGTACGGTCGGACAGGTGCAGCAGGTGCTCGCGGCCTGGCAGGCCTGTGAGCGGCGTCTGAAGGCTGTACAGAGCCCTGCGCTGCTGCCGAACCTGGCGGATGTGCGGGCGCAGTTGGACGCCCTCGTGAGGCCGGGCTTCGTGACGGAGGCGGGGATCGCGCGGCTGCCGCATCTGATGCGGTATCTGGTGGCGGCGGACCGGCGGCTCCAGCAGATGCCCACGGGGGTCCAGCGGGACACGACCCGTATGGAGAAGGTCCACGACATGCAGGACGAGTACGCGTGGCTGCTGGAGCAGTTGCCCAAGGGGCGGCCCGTGCCGGCCTCCGTCCTGGAGATCCGCTGGATGATCGAGGAGCTGCGGGTGAGCTACTTCGCGCACGCGCTGGGCACGGCGTACCCCGTCTCCGACAAGCGGATCGTGAAGGCGATCGACGCCGCCGCCCCGTAACCGGGCCCGCGCACTGAGGGTGAGTTCGACCAGCGGGCTCACCCTCCTGTACAGTCCTTCTCGCAGCGCAACGCAGAAACGCGAAACGCCGCGAAACCTGGTCCTGTGGAGCAGTTTGGAGTGCTCGCCACCCTGTCAAGGTGGAGGCCGCGGGTTCAAATCCCGTCAGGACCGCAGTGAGAGTAAGGCCCGCACCCGCAAGGGATCGCGGGCCTTACTCATGCTCACCCGCCACCCTGTCGAGGTGGAGGCCGCGCCCGCGGCGGAGCCGCAATCGGGTACAGCAAATCCCGTCAGGACCGCAGTGAGACTGAGGCCCGCACCCGCAAGGGATCGCGGGCCTTACTCATGCTCACCCACCACCCTGTCGAGGTGGAGGCCGCGCCCGCGGCGGAGCCGCAATCGGGTACAGCAAATCCCGTCAGGACCGCAGTGAGACTGAGGCCCGCATCCCGTATCGGATGCGGGCCTCAGTCGTGTTGCCCCGACGGGCCGCCGACGACCACCGAGGCTTCCCCAACCCCCTGGCAACCCTCCAAAGGCCCCACAGCCGCCTTGACGGCGTCACATTCCCTCGGTACCCCGGAAGGCAGGGTCGTGGCGGGACGGGGGCTGGAGGGGGCGTATGGCGGCTTCGGTCAGGCATGAGACGCGGGCGTTGCTGCGGGCGCATCTGGCGGCGGCGTCGTCGTACCGGCATCTGACGCGGCACTGCCCGGTGTGTCATCGGCTGCTGCGGCAGGCCATGGATTCCGCACCGAGGGGTACTGAGGTCCCCGAGGGAGACGTGGAGGGCGAGGAACCCTCCGGCTCGTGACGTTCGCCGGCCTCAACAGCCGTACAGGGATGGGACTCTGGAACGCGCGCTTCCACTAGCGCAGAGGTGCCGGACGCAACAAGTACCGTGGCATGTGACGGGAGTCACCGGACGAGTTTCCGAAACAGTGGTTCTTACCCCACTCCTACAACTGGTCAATTTAATATGTGCAATTGCACCAGTCTTCAGGGGTCGCACCCAGGCCGTCCACAGCCCTCCCCCACCCCGCCGCCGGACACTCTCCGTAGGCGCACAGGGCACAAAAAAATCGCGCTGGACCCGGCGGAGTCCAGCGCGATCAACGACACACAGGCCCTGTTGGGGCAGGTCCCACGTCGTGTGGAGCTATGGGTTCGGGCGTCAGGGCCAGGTTGGGGGTCCGGCCGGTCTGCCCGGTTATGGAGTTGTTCAGGCCTCGCTGCGCTGCTGCGGGATGCCCGCGAGCAGAGCGCGGACCTCGGCCTCGCGGTAGCGTCGGTGCCCGCCGAGCGTGCGGATCGACGTGAGCTTGCCGGCCTTCGCCCACCGCGTGACCGTCTTGGGGTCGACGCGGAACATCGTGGCGACCTCAGCCGGGGTCAGCAGCGGCTCGGCATCAGGGGTGCGAGCGGTCATGAGCGGCCTCCTCGGGAGAACCGAACCTTCTCGGTTCTTTCCTCTAAATTCTGCACCTTGACCCGCGTTGCCCGAAATGGCGGACGCGAGTCGAGTCGGTTATAGGACGAACGGCTTGTCCTCGGCACTACAACTACACCATCTGTCCAGCCGCGTCGGCCAAACCGATGGAATTGCCCTCCCAGGTGTTCATCAGCGACGGAAGCCGATGGACCATGCCATAGCGGACAGTCACGCGACTGTGACGATCAGTCACAGAGCGATCAGGAGTCACCGGACCCCCTAAGCGTGCAATGCTGAGAAGAGCCCTCCCCGGGCTCCTTGTCCTATTTTGGCACGAGGAGGGGCAAGGGGCGCAAGGGCCGCGTACGTGCGGTCTGTCACGCTTGGGGTAAACGCCCGGATCGGGACCTACGTCCCGTCAACTTCTGGAAGTGCGGTAGACCGTACGCGGTGCACAGCCTTCAGGCCGTGACGCACGTCACTCGGAAGGTGTCGTTTCTGTTGCGGCGTCAGGTCCCCGGTCCGGGGGACGCGCTCAGTTCGCCGACCGCAGGTCCCGCACCGCGCGCCAGCGCTCCACCAGCCGCCCGTACGCCTCCCCGGCCGCGACCCCGTCGCCCCGGCGCAGCGCCTCGATCCCCTCGGCCACGTCCGCGGCCGAGTGATCGCCCTCCAGGTCGCCCGCCGGCAGGACGTGCACCAGTCCGCCGTAGTCCAGCTCGACCAGCGAGCGCGGGTGGAACTCCTCCAGCCAGCGCCCGACGTCCACCAGGCCGTCGATCAGCGGGCCCTCGTCGATCGCGTCCTTCAGCGCCCGCAGGCCCCGCGCGACCCTGCGGCGGGCCTGCACCATCGGGGTGCGGTAGCGCAGCACGGGCGGCTCGTCGCCGGTGTCGCCCGAGCCCTTGGTGTACTCCCGCTCCTCGTCGGAGACCAGCACGAACCAGTTCAGCGGCACCTGCCAGGTCGCCGTACGGATCCAGGGCCGGGCGTCGGGGTTGCGGACCAGCCAGCGCTCGTAGTCCTTCGCGGCCTGATCACGCACGAGCGGCGGCAGTACGGCGTCCAGGACCGACGCGGGCAGCTCCTCGCCGAGATCACCGAGGGCCTGCCAGCCGCGCAGCCGGGTGCGCCAGGGGCAGACGTGGATGCCGCGCTCGTCCTGAAGGACGAAGGCGTCGCCGCTCTCGTGCACGGGCACCGCGACCGGCGGGGTGGGCAGCAAGTCGGCCAGGGAGCGCCGCAGTTCGTCCTGGTAGCCCGGACGGTCGGGGCGGCGGGCGTAGCGCGTCCAGTGGTCGCGTTCCGGCTCGGGGAAGGCGGCCAGCGGCTCGTACACACGCAAGTAGGCCGCGTACGGGACGATCACCGAGGACACCTTGGGCACGCCTGCTCCCTCCCCCGCCGCCTGCCGGGGAAACCTGCGGAACCCGCTCACAAAGGAACGGGAAAACTATCCGAATCGTCGCACGGGGGGTACTCCGTGCGTAGGTGATCCTGACCACGGCGAGGTGACGGACCCGAAGACGCTCTACTCTTCAGCCCAACGGGGCCCCGCCACCCGCACGGGACCCCGATCCCGACCGCCGCTACTTACCCAGGAGTCACCACAGTGACCGACGTAACCGGCGCACCTGCTGATGTACTGCACACCCTGTTCCACTCGGACCAGGGGGGTCATGAGCAAGTCGTGCTCTGCCAGGACCGCGCCAGCGGCCTCAAGGCCGTCATCGCCATCCACTCCACCGCCCTCGGCCCCGCCCTCGGCGGTACGCGCTTCTACCCGTACGCGAGCGAGCAGGAGGCCGTCGCCGACGCGCTGAACCTCGCGCGCGGGATGTCGTACAAGAACGCCATGGCCGGGCTCGACCACGGCGGTGGCAAGGCCGTGATCATCGGCGACCCGGAGCAGATCAAGAGCGAGGAGCTGTTGCTGGCCTACGGCCGGTTCGTGGCCTCGCTCGGCGGGCGCTACGTCACCGCCTGCGACGTCGGCACCTATGTCGCCGACATGGACGTCGTGGCGCGCGAGTGCCGCTGGACGACCGGCCGGTCCCCGGAGAACGGCGGCGCCGGCGACTCCTCGGTGCTGACCGCGTTCGGTGTCTACCAGGGCATGCGGGCCTCGGCCCAGCACCTGTGGGGCGACCCGTCGCTGCGCGGCCGCAAGGTGGGCATCGCCGGCGTCGGCAAGGTCGGCCACCACCTGGTGGAGCACCTGCGCGCGGAGGGCGCCGAGGTCGTCATCACGGACGTGCGCGAGGACGCCGTGGGCCGCATCCTCGCGGCGCACCCGACGGGCGTGCGGGCCGTCGCCGACACCGCGACCCTGATCCGCGTCGAGGACCTCGACATCTACGCCCCCTGCGCGCTCGGCGGGGCCCTGAACGACGACACCGTGCCGGTGCTGACGGCGAAGATCGTCTGCGGCGCGGCCAACAACCAGCTCGCGCACCCGGGTGTGGAGAAGGACCTCGCCGACCGCGGGATCCTCTACGCGCCGGACTACGTGGTGAACGCCGGTGGCGTGATCCAGGTGGCCGACGAGCTGCACGGGTTCGACTTCGAGCGGTGCAAGGCGAAGGCGGCGAAGATCTTCGACACCACGCTGGCCATATTCGCACGTGCGAAGGCCGATGGGATTCCGCCGGCCGCCGCGGCCGACCGGATCGCCGAGCAGCGGATGCACGAGGCGGCCGCCGCGCGCGGACGCTGACGTTCCGGAGAGCGTGGGCCAGGGGTTTGCGCGGTACCCGCCGGGGGTCGGTTGGAGAGAACTCTCACTTCTACCGGCGGGTCGTCCCTCGATAAGTGGTTAAAATCGCCGTTGACCAGCGAGGACAGGGCGCCTCGAAGGTCCTGTGCACACGCGCGTGCTGCGGGCGACGTACCGTATGGGCGCGGGCTCAGGTACCGTGGAAGCCCTACGGACCGGCACCTCTGCGGAGGCTCCGTTCCGGATCATGAACGCGTGTCAGACTCTGGGGCCGTCGAGCCCCGTCACCGAGGGGGTCGAGCCATGGGGCGCGGCCGGGCCAAGGCCAAGCAGACGAAGGTCGCCCGCCAGCTGAAGTACAACAGCGGTGGGACTGACCTCTCGCGTCTGGCCAGTGAACTGGGCGCATCGACTTCGAGCCAGCCGCCGAACGGCGAGCCGTTCGAGGACGATGAGGATGACGAGGACGATCTTTACTCTCGATACGCCGACCTCTATGAGGACGACGACGAGGACGAAGACGACGGTCCCTCTTCTTCACAACAGCGTCGCGGCGCTTGACCACGCATTGAGCACTCACCCGGTCGGTGGCACTGCCACCGACCGGGTTCTGTGCTGTCCGCAGGTCGGTCCCGCGGCTCAGACCGCGTAGTCCCCGACCAGCTCGGCGCCCGTGGTGTGCTCGCCGCGCTCGGTGATCTCGCCCGCGACCCAGGCGTCGACCCCGCGGTCGGCCAGCGTCGTCAGGGCCACGTCCACGGAAGCTTGCGGCACGATCGCGATCATGCCGACGCCCATGTTGAGGGTCTTCTCCAGCTCCAGGCGCTCGACATTGCCGGTCTTCCCGACGAGGTCGAAGATCGCGCCCGGGGTCCAGGTGGAGCGGTCCACCGTGGCGTGCAGGGTGTCCGGGATCACGCGGGCCAGGTTGGCCGCGAGGCCGCCGCCGGTGACGTGGCTGAAGGCGTGGACCTCGGTGGTGCGGATGAGGGCCAGGCAGTCCAGCGAGTAGATCTTGGTGGGCTCCAGGAGCTCCTCGCCGAGGGTGCGGCCGAGCTCCTCGATGTGGGCGTCCAGGGCGAGACCGGCCTGCTTCAGCAGGACGTGCCGCACCAGGGAGTACCCGTTGGAGTGAAGGCCGGAGGACGCCATGGCGATCACGGCGTCACCCGTACGGATACGATCCGCGCCGAGCAGCCGGTCGGCCTCCACGACGCCCGTGCCGGCGCCCGCGACGTCGAAGTCGTCCGCGCCCAGCAGGCCCGGGTGCTCGGCCGTCTCGCCGCCCACCAGGGAGCAGCCGGCCAGGACACAGCCCTCGGCGATGCCCTTGACGATGGCGGCGACCCGCTCGGGGTGGACCTTGCCGACGCAGATGTAGTCGGTCATGAACAGCGGCTCGGCACCGCACACCACGATGTCGTCCATGACCATCGCGACCAGGTCGTGGCCGATGGTGTCGTAGACGCCCAGCTGGCGCGCGATGTCGACCTTCGTGCCGACGCCGTCGGTGGCGGAGGCGAGCAGCGGGCGCTCGAAGCGCTTGAGGGCGGAGGCGTCGAAGAGGCCGGCGAAGCCGCCGAGGCCGCCGAGGCCCGCGACCTCCGGGCGCTGCGTCTTCTTCACCCACTCCTTCATCAGCTCGACCGCGCGGTCGCCCGCCTCGATGTCGACGCCCGCGCTCGCATAGCTGGCACCAGTTGTCTCAGACATGTGTGGTGAGAACTTTCGTGTCGTACTACGGGGGCTTACGGGCGACGGATCGCGTCGGCCGCGGCCGTGGCGGCCGGGCCCGCGGCCAGCTCGGTCTCCAGCAGCTGCTTGCCGAGCAGCTCCGGGTCCGGCAGCTCCATCGGGTACTCGCCGTCGAAGCAGGCGCGGCACAGGTTCGGCTTGGCGATGGTGGTCGCCTCGATCATGCCGTCGAGGGAGATGTAGGCCAGGGAGTCGGCGCCCAGGGAGGTGCCGATCTCTTCGATGGTCATGCCGTTGGCGATGAGCTCGGCGCGGGTGGCGAAGTCGATGCCGAAGAAGCAGGGCCACTTCACGGGCGGCGAGGAGATCCGGATGTGGACCTCGGCGGCGCCCGCCTCGCGCAGCATGCGGACCAGGGCCCGCTGGGTGTTGCCACGCACGATGGAGTCGTCGACGACGACCAGGCGCTTGCCCTTGATGACTTCCTTCAGCGGGTTCAGCTTCAGACGGATGCCGAGCTGGCGGATCGTCTGGGAGGGCTGGATGAAGGTGCGGCCGACATAGGCGTTCTTCACCAGGCCCGCGCCGAAGGGGATGCCGCTGGCCTCGGCGTAACCGATGGCGGCCGGGGTGCCCGACTCCGGGGTCGCTATGACCAGGTCGGCCTCGACGGGGGCTTCCTTCGCCAGGCGGCGGCCCATCTCCACACGGGAGAGGTAGACGTTGCGGCCGGCGATGTCCGTGTCCGGGCGGGCCAGGTACACGTACTCGAAGACACAGCCCTTGGGCTTCGCTTCCGCGAAGCGGGAGCTGCGCAGGCCGTTCTCGTCGATCGCGATGAACTCGCCCGGCTCTATCTCGCGCACATAGCTGGCGCCGCAGATGTCCAGGGCGGCGGACTCGGAGGCGACGACCCAGCCGCGCTCCAGTCGGCCGAGGACCAGCGGGCGGATGCCCTGCGGGTCACGGCCGGCGTAGAGGGTGTGCTCGTCCATGAAGACGAGCGAGAACGCGCCGCGCACCTTCGGGAGGACCTGGTGGGCCGCCTCCTCGATGGTCAGCGGCTTGCCGTCCTCGTCGACCTGGGCCGCGAGGAGCGCGGTGAGCAGGTCGGTGTCGTTGGTGGCAGCCACGCGGGTCGAGCGGCTGTTGTTGTCGTTCGGGAGGGCGGCGACCATCTCGGCCAGCTGGGCCGTGTTGACGAGGTTGCCGTTGTGGCCGAGCGCGATCGAGCCGTGCGCGGTGGCACGGAACGTCGGCTGGGCGTTCTCCCAGACAGAGGCGCCGGTGGTCGAGTAGCGGGCGTGACCGACCGCGATATGACCCTGGAGCGAACCGAGAGAGGTCTCGTCGAAGACCTGGGACACGAGGCCCATGTCCTTGAAGACGAGGATCTGGGAGCCGTTGCTGACCGCGATTCCCGCGGATTCCTGGCCCCGATGCTGGAGGGCGTAGAGCCCGAAGTACGTGAGCTTTGCGACCTCTTCGCCCGGAGCCCAGACACCGAAGACGCCACAAGCGTCCTGGGGGCCTTTCTCGCCGGGAAGCAGATCGTGATTGAGTCGACCGTCACCACGTGGCACGCCTTCGAGTGTAGGCGAGATCGACCACTGGTCCGAATTGGGGATACCCGTCGGTAATCGATCACCCGGCGGTGACAGCCGTCAAGGTTTCGCCGTTTTCGCTGGTCAGCGTGAGGGTGCGGTCGTCGATGCGGTAGTCGACGGTGCCGTCCAGGACCCGTTCGAGGCTTCGCTCCGTATTCATGAGTGAGGCTTCGCACATCATTCGGGTCGTGGCGAGCGAGCCCAGCGTGATACGGCCGTCGCGGACCGTCGCCTCGGCGTTCACCCGGTTGCAGCCCAGGCTTCCCGAGAGGGTTCCCTTCGCGGTGTCGAAGACCAGGTGGGCGCGGCCGTCGGAGGCCGGGTCGGTGATCTGCCACTTCGTGCCGGACAGTGTGGCCGGCTTCTGCTCGGTGAGGCGGACGCGGTCGCCGTCGGCGGTGGTCAGGGTGAGGTCGTCGCCGTTGACGCGGGCGGTGAGGCTGCCGTCGGTGAGGGTCTTCGCGAGGGTCTCCTCGAAGCGCAGGTCGTCGCAGGCCATCTCGGTGGCGCCGAGCTGCCGGAAGGCGACGCGGTCGCCGTCCAGGGCGGCGTCGGAGCTGAAGCCGTTGCAGCCGAGGTTGCCCTCGGCCCTGCCGTCGGCGCCGATGCGCAGCTGGGCGGTGGGCGGGGCCTTGCTGGTGCGGCCGTCGACGGTGACGTCGGTGACGGCCCAGCGCACCCCGGTGACGGTCGGCCCCGCACCTACGGCGTCACCGCCGGCCTTCTCGGTGCCGCAGGCGGCCAGGAGCGGGAGCAGGGTCAGGGCCGCGAGGGTCAGTCGCTGCTTGTCCATGCCGGTGGGACGGGGAGGCCGCTGAATCGGTTCCCCGTCGCTCGGCTCACCCCAGCAGCGGCAGCAGCCCGCTCAGGTCGGCCCGCTCCCCGCTCGCGCTGACCCGCGCCGCCTCCAGCGCGTCCGCCCAGGTCAGGCGGCCGGTGGCGAGCCGGATCCAGGTCAGCGGGTCGGTCTCGACGACGTTCGGCGGGGTGCCGCGGGTGTGCCGGGGCCCCTCCACGCACTGCACCACGGCGTACGGCGGGACGCGCACCTCGGTCGCGCCGCCGGGTGCCTTCGCGGCGAGGGCGTCGGCCAGCAGCCGGGTGCAGGCGGCCAGGGCCTGCTTGTCGTACGGCACGTCCAGGCCGGGCACGGCGGCGTTCAGGTCGTCGGTGTGGACGACGAGTTCGACGGTGCGGGTGACCAGGTAGTCGTCGAGGACCATGGCGCCGGTGCGGGCGTCGAGCAGCCGGGTGCCGGGGGCGTCGGCCAGTCGCTCGGCGAGGCGTTCCTCGGTGCGCGCGTACAGCGCGTCGAGGTCGGGGTTGGCCTCGGCGAGGGCGCGGGTGCCGTCGGCGATGTCGGCGGCCCGGTCGGCGGTGGCGAAGGGCCAGTCGAGCAGGGCGAGTTCGGGCTTGGGCGGTTCGTCCCGGTCGAGGTTGCGGCTGACGGTCTCCACCGCCATCGTGATGTGTGCCGCCAGGTCCCGTACGGTCCACTCGCCCAGCCGCGTGGGCAGCGCGAGCCGATCGGGCGTCAGGGTGCTCACGGCCTGGCGTACGTGCCCGAACTGGGCGAACACCGCGGCGCGGATCCTGGCGGGGTCATAGGTACGGGTGCGCTTCTTGGCCGGCATGGGGCGAGCCTATGCCGGGCCGGAACGCGAGGGGCCCCGCCCGTGGGAAACGGGCGGGGCCTTCACCGTCGTACGGGCGTCGCCTACTTGAGCAGCGCCGGGATGGTGTTCTCGTGGGCCTCGCGGAGTTCGGCCAGGGTGAGGGTGAACTCGCCCTGTACGTCGACGGTGTCGCCGTCGACGACGCCGATGCGGGTGACGGGGAGGCCCCGGGCGCCGCACATGTCGTTGAAGCGGACCTCCTCCGAGCGCGGGACGGCCACGATCGCGCGGCCGGCCGACTCGGACAGCAGGAAGGTGAAGGCGTCCAGGCCGTCGGGGACGACCAGGCGGGCGCCCTTGTCCCCGAGCAGCGCCGACTCGACCACGGCCTGGATCAGACCGCCGTCGGACAGGTCGTGCGCGGAGTCGATCATGCCGTCGCGGGAGGCGGAGATCAGGATCTCGGCGAGCAGCCGCTCGCGCTCCAGGTCCACCTTGGGCGGCAGACCGCCGAGGTGGTCGTGGACGACCTGGGACCAGGCCGAGCCGCCGAACTCCTCGCGGGTGTCGCCGAGCAGGTAGAGGAGCTGGCCCTCCTCCTGGAAGGCGACCGGGGTGCGGCGGGCCACGTCGTCGATCACGCCGAGCACGGCGACGACCGGCGTCGGGTGGATGGCGACGTCACCGGTCTGGTTGTACAGCGAGACGTTGCCGCCGGTCACCGGGGTGCCGAGCTGCTGGCAGGCATCCGCCAGTCCGCGCACGGCCTCCGCGAACTGCCACATGACCGCCGGGTCCTCGGGCGAGCCGAAGTTGAGGCAGTCGGAGACGGCGAGCGGCTTGGCGCCGGTCGTCGCCACGTTGCGGTACGCCTCCGCCAGCGCCAGCTGCGCGCCCGTGTACGGGTCGAGCTTGGCGAAGCGGCCGTTGCCGTCCGTGGCGATGGCGACGCCGAGGCCGGTCTCCTCGTCGATGCGGATCATGCCGGAGTCCTCGGGCTGGGCGAGGACGGTGTTGCCCTGCACGAAGTGGTCGTACTGCGACGTGATCCACTTCTTGGAGGCCTGGTTCGGGGAGGCGACCAGCTTCAGCACCTGGTCGCGCAGTTCCTCCGAAGTGGCCGGGCGCGGCAGCTTGTTCGCGTCGTCCGCCTGGAGCTCGTCCTGCCAGGACGGGCGGGCGTACGGGCGCTCGTAGGTCGGGCCCTCGTGGGCGACCGTGCGCGGGTCGACGTCGACGATCTTCTCGCCGTGCCAGAAGATCTCCAGCCGGTCGCCGTCGGTGACCTCACCGATGACGGTGGCGATGACGTCCCACTTGTCGCAGATCGCGAGGAAGCGGTCGACCTTCTCCGGCTCGACGACCGCGCACATGCGTTCCTGCGACTCGCTCATGAGGATCTCCTCAGGAGTGAGCGTGGAGTCGCGCAGGGGGACGTCGTCCAGCTCGACGCGCATACCGCCGGAGCCGTTGGAGGCGAGCTCGCTGGTGGCGCAGGAGATGCCGGCCGCGCCCAGGTCCTGGATGCCGACGACCAGCTTCTCCTTGAACGCCTCCAGGGTGCACTCGATGAGGAGCTTCTCCTGGAAGGGGTCGCCGACCTGCACGGCGGGACGCTTCGAGGGCTTGGCGTCGTCGAAGGTCTCGGAGGCGAGGATGGAGGCGCCGCCGATGCCGTCGCCACCCGTCCGGGCGCCGTACATGATGACCTTGTTGCCCGCGCCGGACGCCTTGGCGAGGTGGATGTCCTCGTGCCGCATCACGCCGATGGCACCGGCGTTGACCAGCGGGTTGCCCTGGTAGCAGGCGTCGAAGACGACCTCGCCGCCGATGTTGGGCAGACCCAGGCAGTTGCCGTAGCCGCCGATTCCGGCGACGACGCCCGGCAGGACGCGCTTGGTGTCGGGGTGGTCGGCCGCGCCCATGCGCAGCGGGTCGACGACCGCGACCGGGCGGGCGCCCATCGCGATGATGTCGCGCACGATGCCGCCCACGCCGGTGGCCGCGCCCTGGTAGGGCTCGACGTACGACGGGTGGTTGTGCGACTCGACCTTGAAGGTGACCGCGTAGCCCTGGCCGACGTCGACGACACCGGCGTTCTCGCCGATGCCGACGAGCATGGCGTCGGACTCGGGGGCCTTCTCGCCGAACTGGCGGAGGTGGACCTTGGAGGACTTGTACGAGCAGTGCTCGGACCACATGACCGAGTACATGGCGAGCTCGGCACCGGTGGGCCGGCGGCCGAGGATCTCGACCACGCGCTCGTACTCGTCCTTCTTCAGGCCCAGTTCGGCCCAGGGCAGCTCGACGTCGGGGGTCGCGGCCGCGTGCTCGACCGTGTCCAGAGGCGTCCGGCTCATGCGTTGACCAGCTTCTTGAGGATCGAGGTGAAGAAGGGGAGGCCGTCGGTGCGGCCGGTGCCGATGAGCGGCTCCGTGGCGTGCTCCGGGTGCGGCATCAGGCCCACGACGTTGCCGGCCTCGTTGGTGATGCCGGCGATGTCGTTGAGCGAGCCGTTGGGGTTGAAGTCCAGGTAGCGGAACGCGACCCGGCCCTCGGCCTCCAGCTTGTCCAGCGTGTACTGGTCGGCCACATAGCGGCCGTCCATGTTCTTCAGCGGGATGTGGATCTCCTGGCCGGCGGTGTAGTCGACGGTCCAGGCGGTGTCCGCGTTCTCCACCCGCAGCTTCTGGTCGCGGCAGATGAAGTGCAGGTGGTCGTTGCCGAGCATGCCGCCGGGGAGCAGGTGGGCCTCGGTGAGGATCTGGAAGCCGTTGCAGATGCCGAGGACCGGCATACCGGCCTTCGCCTGCTCGATCACGGTCTCCATCACCGGCGAGAAGCGGGAGATGGCGCCGGCGCGCAGATAGTCGCCGTAGGAGAAACCGCCGGGCAGGACGACCGCGTCGACCTGGTGGAGGTTCTTGTCCTTGTGCCAGAGGGCAACCGGTTCGGCGCCCGCGAGGCGGATCGCGCGCTGGGTGTCCCGGTCGTCGAGACTTCCCGGAAAAGTGACGACGCCGATACGAGCGGTCACTTCGCGGCCTCCGCGACTTCCTCGACCTTGACGGTGAAGTCCTCGATCACGGTGTTGGCGAGGAAGGATTCCGCAAGATCGTGGATGCGGGCGAGCGCGGCCTCGTCGACCGGCCCGTCAACTTCCAGTTCGAAACGCTTTCCCTGACGGACGTCCGAGATGCCTTCGAAACCCAGCCGCGGCAGTGCGCGCTGCACCGCCTGGCCCTGGGGGTCGAGGATCTCCGGCTTGAGCATGACGTCGACTACGACGCGTGCCACTGGCACTCCCGGTGTGTGGTGCTGAGCAGGTTCCTTCAGACTACCCGCACAAAATTTCTACGCGAGTAGAGTCGTAGGAACCTACGTGACCGTCATCACGATCGGGCATCGAAGGGGCGCTTCCGGGGAAATTCCCGGGAAAGATCGCCGATCGGCCTGCGAAACCTATTGCGTCCGGACACGCGGGGAGATTTAGTCGGGCTTCACTTTGCAATGCCGGGCACTGTACAAATGAATTGGCAATAGCCGACAAACTCGGCACGTCGATGCAGCTGAGCTGCATGAGGTGCCGTACGAAGGGACCGATATTCGTGGCGCAGAAGGTCGTGGTCACCCTCTTCGACGACATCGACGGCTCGGAAGCGGCGGAAACGATCGCCTTCGGACTCGACGGCAAGTCGTACGAGATCGACCTGAATGAAGCCAATGCCGTGAAACTGCGTGAGGCGCTCGCGCCCTACGTGGAGGCCGGCCGCAAGCGGTCGCGCTCGGGCCGGGCCTTCCGCCAGACGGAGGTCGCGCCCGACCCGGCGGCGGTCCGCGCCTGGGCCCAGGCGAACAAGATGGACGTCCCCGCGCGCGGACGCATCCCCAAGAAGGTCTACGAGGCGTTCGCCGCGGCCCAGTGAGCCGCGCGGACCTCTCGCAGACGGCCACGGGGCATCCGTTCACCCGCCCCTCGGAGCAACGGACTTGCACAGCACCCCTGCTGATCAGCTAGAGTCTGGAGCACGCCACGGGGCGGGGCCGAAAAGCCCAGCTCACAGCGGCTTGCGGGTGTAGTTCAGTAGTAGAACATCCCCCTTCCAGGGGGAAGGCGCAGTGTGCGATTCCTGTCACCCGCTCTGCATCGCCGTCCCGACCACTGTTGTGGATCAGGTAGGCTGGTGCTCGCGCCGGTCGGTGAAAGCCGATCGGAGGCAGTGCGGACGTAGCTCAGTTGGTAGAGCGCAACCTTGCCAAGGTTGAGGTCGCGAGTTCGAGCCTCGTCGTCCGCTCGGGATTAAACCCCGGTCCTTCTGGACCGGGGTTTTTTCATGCTGCCCCCAGGGGGCTCGGCGTCTGACATTTGTCATGCCGAGCGATGACAGCGCGCACTGCCGCCGGCGTCCGCCCGCCGGGACGCTGAATCCATGAACACGACAGAGCACGTGATCGAGGTCACCGATCTACGGCGTGTGTACGGGGGCGGGTTCGAGGCGGTCCGCGGAATCTCGTTTCACGTGAAACAGGGCGAGATCTTCGCGCTGCTGGGCACCAACGGGGCAGGCAAGACGTCGACCGTCGAGCTGCTGGAGGGCCTGGCGCCGCCGAGCGGGGGCCGGGTGCGCGTCCTCGGCCACGACCCCCATGCAGAGCGGGCCGCCGTACGACCCCGGATGGGCGTGATGCTCCAGGAGGGCGGGTTCCCGTCGGAGCTGACCGTCGCCGAGACCGCGCGGATGTGGGCCGGCTGCGTCAGCGGGGCGCGGCCGCCGGGTGAGGTGCTGGAGCGGGTCGGGCTCGCCCGGCGGACCGGCGTACGGGTCAAGCAGCTGTCGGGCGGGGAGCGCAGGCGTCTCGACCTGGCGCTGGCGCTGCTGGGCGATCCGGAGGTGCTGTTCCTCGACGAGCCGACGACCGGGCTCGACGCGGAGGGGCGGCAGGAGACGTGGGAGCTGGTGCGGGAGCTGCAGGGCCGCGGGACGACCGTGCTGCTCACCACGCACTACCTGGAGGAGGCCGAGGATCTCGCCGGGCGGCTGGCGATCCTGCACCACGGGCGGATCGCCGCCGCGGGCACACCGGCCGAGGTGACGGACGCCCAGCCCTCCCACATCTCCTTCCGGCTGCCCGAGGGCTACTTCCTCGGGGATCTGCCGCCGCTGGGCGAGCTGGGGGTGAGCGGGCACAGCGTGGACGGCGGTGTCGTACGGCTGCGCACGCGGGAGCTGCAGCGGGCCGCGACGCGGCTGCTGGTGTGGGCCGAGGGGGCCGGGGTCGAGCTGCACGGGCTGGATGTGCGGGCGGCGTCGCTGGAGGAGGCGTTCCTGGGCATCGCCCGGGAGGCCGAGCGTGCGGAGCGTGTGGAGGTGGCGGCATGACCACGGTCGCGGGGCGGGTCGCGGCGCTCGGACGGGCCGAGCTGACGCTGTTCGGGCGGAGCCGGGGCATGCTCATCGGGGCGCTGGTGGTGCCGCTGGTGCTGCCGTTCAGTGTGCGGTCCGTCGTCGAGGACATGGACCTGGCGGAGAACGGGCTCAGCGTGGGTCTGGTGCTGCTGCCGGGGGCCGTGGGGTTCTCGCTGCTGTTCGCCGTGTACTCGGCGCTCGTCGGGGTGTTCGTGGGGCGGCGCGAGGAACTGGTGCTGAAGCGGCTGCGGACCGGGGAGCTGCGGGACGCGGAGATCCTGGCCGGGGCGTCCCTGCCGGCCGTCGTCACCGGGCTGGTGCAGTCGCTGGTGCTGGTCGCGGGCTGTACGGCGCTGCTGGACGTGCCGGCGCCGAAGGCGGCCCCGCTCGCCGTGCTCGGGCTGCTGCTGGGGCTGGCGCTGTGCGCGGCCCTCGCCGCGGTGACCGCGAGCTTCACCCGGACGGTGGAGAGCGCTCAGGCCACCGCGCTGCCGCTGGTGATGGTGTCGATGATCGGCTCGGGGATCATGGTCCCGCTGGAGCTGGCCCCGGACCGGGTGGCCTCCGTCTTCGAGCTGCTTCCGCTCACCGGGGCCATCACGCTGGTGCGGGGCGGCTGGACCGGGGAGCTGTCCGCCGCCGAGGCGCTGGGCGCGGCGGCGACCGCGCTGGCCTGGACGCTGGCCGCGGTGTTTGCTGTACGGCGGTGGTTCCGGTGGGAACCGCGCCGCTGAGGGGACTTACGGGGGTCGTATGCGCGGGGCGGGGGGCTGGTGGCGGGCGAAGAGCACACCGGCGAAGGTCGAGACGTACACGCGGTGGTCGTTCCACTTCTTCGGGGTGATCGAGGTGCTGGCGATCGGCACCTCGGCGCTCGGGGAGGCGGGGGCCGGGATCGGGCTCTGGCTGCTGCTGGTGGTGGGCGTGCACGCGGTGGTCGGGGCGGTGACCGCATCGCGGGCGCTGGACTGGACGCGCGGGCAGCGGGAGCAGCCGGTGCGGCTGCTGTGGGCGCTCGCCGCCGTGACGGCCGTGATCGCCGTCGGGGCGATCGGGCTCGCCGAGCGCGGGCCCGGCGGCGAGGAGGTCGAGTCGGCGGCGGGTGCGGTCTTCGGGGGCGTCCTGGCCTTCGGGGCGGGCACCATCGCGCTCGGGGTGCGCGACCGCAAGCGGGTGTTCGGGATCGTCGGCGGCTTCGCGGCGGGCGCCTCGACGGTCGCCTGGCCCATCGGGCTCCCCGGTCCGGCCGCGCTGCTCACCGGGCTCGTGGTGCTGCTCGGCGGCGGGTTCCTCGCCTTCACCTCCATCTTCTCCGTCTGGCTGCTGAACGCCGTCTACGAGCTCGACGCCGCCCGCGAGACCCGCGCCCGGCTGGCCGTCGCCGAGGAGCGGCTGCGGTTCGGGCGGGACCTGCACGACGTGATGGGGCGGAACCTGGCGGTGATCGCCCTGAAGAGCGAGCTGGCCGTGCAGTTGGCGCGGCGCGAGCGGCCCGAGGCCGTGGAGCAGATGATCGAGGTGCAGCGGATCGCGCAGGAGTCGCAGCGCGAGGTGCGCGACGTCGTACGCGGCTACCGGGAGGCCGACCTCGGGGCCGAACTCGCCGGGGCGCGCGGGGTGCTGACAGCGGCGGGCATCACGTGCGAGATGGCCGAGGAGCCCTGCGCGTTGCCCGCCGAGGTGCAGTCGGCGCTCGGGTGGGTGGTCCGCGAGGCCACGACGAACGTGCTGCGCCACGGAGACGCGGGTCGGTGTGCCGTGGGGTTGCGGATGGCCGAGGGGCGGGTGGTGCTGACGGTGGAGAACGACGGGGCGGGTACGGCGTCGCAGGGGGCCGGCTCCGGACTGGCGGGGCTGCGGGAGCGGCTGGCCGCGGTGGACGGGACGCTCGAGGCCGGTCATGTCGGCGAGGGCGTGTTCCGGGTGGTGGCGGAGGTGCCGGTGACGGCGCAGGTGCAGGTGAGTGAGGTGGCGGCCGTATGACCGTGCGGGTGCTGCTCGCCGACGACGAGCACCTCATCCGGGGGGCGCTGGCCGCGCTGCTGGCGCTGGAGGACGACCTGGTGATCGTCGCGGAGGCCGCCACCGGGCCGGAGGCGCTGGCGATGGCTCGGGCCCATCGGCCCGATGTGGCCGTGCTGGACCTCCAGATGCCGGGGGCGGACGGTGTGAAGGTGGCCACATCCCTGCGGGCGGAACTGCCGGACTGCCGGGCGCTGATCGTGACCAGCCACGGCCGGCCCGGGCATCTGAAGCGGGCGCTGGCGGCGGGGGTGCGCGGGTTCGTGCCCAAGACCGTCAGCGCGCAGCGGCTCGCCGAGATCATCCGCACGGTCCATGCGGGAAACCGCTATGTGGACCCCGAGTTGGCGGCCGACGCGATCGCCGCCGGGGACTCGCCGCTGACCGCGCGAGAGGCCGAGGTGCTGGAGCTGGCGGCCGACGGGGCGCCCGTCGCGGAGATCGCCGAGCGGGCCGCGCTGTCCCAGGGGACCGTGCGCAACTACCTCTCCTCGGCCGTCACGAAGCTCGGTGCGGAGAACCGTCATGCGGCAGTGCGTCTCGCACGCGAGCGAGGTTGGGTATAGTTGCTCTCGCGCCACGGCGCATGCGGACGTAGCTCAGTTGGTAGAGCGCAACCTTGCCAAGGTTGAGGTCGCGAGTTCGAGCCTCGTCGTCCGCTCCAGAAAAACCCCCGGTCTCCGCCGGGGGTTTCTTCGTGTCCGGGCCCTGCTTCGCACCGGGCCGTGGGCCCCTGGTTCCCCAGGGGCCCCCTCTGCCACAGGGGTTACGCCCAGCGGGTGCCCGTCAGACGCTCGTACGCCTCGATGTACTTGGCGCGGGTCGCCTCGACGACCTGCTCCGGCAGCGGCGGCGGGGGCTGCTCGCTCTTGCGGTCCCAGCCGGACTCCGCCGAGGTCAGCCAGTCGCGCACGAACTGCTTGTCGTACGACGGCTGCGCGCGGCCCGGCTGCCACTGGTCGGCCGGCCAGAAGCGGGAGGAGTCGGGGGTGAGGACCTCGTCGGCGATGACGAGGGTGTCGCCCTCGAAGCCGAACTCGAACTTGGTGTCCGCGAGGATGATGCCCCGCTCTCGGGCGATGTCACGGGCACGGCCGTAGACCGCGAGGGTCGTCTGGCGCAGCAGGGCGGCGGTGTCGGCGCCGACCTGGCGGGCGACCTCCTCGTAGGAGACGTTCTCGTCGTGCTCGCCGACGGCGGCCTTGGTGGCCGGGGTGAAGATGGGGGCGGGCAGCTCGGAGCCGTCGGTCAGGCCCTCGGGCAGGGCGAGGCCGCAGACCGTACGGGAGTCGTTGTACTCGACCAGGCCGGAGCCGGTGAGGTAGCCGCGGGCCACGCACTCCACGGGGACCATCCGCAGCGACTTGCAGACCAGGGTGCGGCCGGCCCAGTCGGCGGGGGCGCCCTCGGGCAGCTCGGTGCTGATCACATGGTTGGGGGCGAGGTCGCGCAGCTGGTCGAACCACCACAGGGACAGCTGCGTGAGGACGCGGCCCTTGTCGGGGATCTCGGTCGGCAGCACCCAGTCGTAGGCGGACATGCGGTCGCTGGCGACCATCACGAGGTCGCCCGCCTCGTTCCGGTACAGGTCGCGCACCTTGCCGGTGTGCACATGCACCAGGCCCGGAACCTGGATCGGTTCGGGCTTTTCGACGAATCCGGACACGGTTCCTCCCCGTGGTTCTGTCCAAGTGGCTCGATTGTCCCGTATCGGGGAGCGGGTCGTGGACACGGGGTCGTGCGGGGGCCGGGCCGGCCGGCCGTGATCAGTCGCGTTTGCAGATGCGGTCCAGGAGATTGGCGGTGGCGCGCTGGATCCGGGCGTCGACGTGGCCCGGGCGATCCAGGGACGGGGACCAGGCGAACGTCCCGGACGCGAACACCCAGGCGCCGGAGGGCGCGCGGTACAGGGAGGTCTCCTGGTGGCGCAGGACGCCCGCGCCGTCGGTGTACGGGGAGTGGGCGAGCAGGATGCGTTCCTCGTGCTCGGGCAGCGGGACGCGCGGGAAGTAGCGGTCCGCCTCCCCCGCGACCAGGCCCTCGATCGGGTCGCCCTCGTGGGCGCCGGTCGCCTCCCACAGCCAGTGGCCGGCGTTGCGGACGATCAGGGGGTGCGGTTCGGGGACCCGGCCGGCGTACTGGATGCCCACCAACTGCTGCTCGGGACGGTCGATTTCACGCCACAGCACCGGCCTGCCCGGACCCTTGCGTTTGCGGCAGGTCAGCAGGCGGTCGGGCACTCCGGACGGGGAGGGGCCCAACTCGACCTGCCAGTACAGGGTGTTGGCCGACAGGAAGACGAGCGAGGTGCCGCTGTCGCGGGCCTGCTCGATCGTGCGGCGCATCGGGATCGACCAGTACTCGTCGTGGCCGGGGAAGACCAGGCCCCGGTAGCGGGTGGGATCGACGCGGCCGGCGTGCAGATCGCGGGCTTCGGCGTAGGCGAGGTCGTAGCCGTAGCGCTCGGCCCAGCGGATGAAGTCGTAGGCGTGGCCCACGTGCAGAGGCAGGCCCGCGCCGGCGTAGGGGCGGTCGAAGGAGACCGTCGTGGCCGCGTCGGCCTCCCCCAGCAGCCGGCCGTCCGCGTCCCAGGCGTGGTAGAGGCTGGCACCGGTGCGGCCGTCCTCCGGGTAGAGGTTGTACGCCTGCCAGGTGATGTCGGGCAGGAGCAGCAGCAGGTCGGCCGGGTGGTCGTCGCGGACGGTGAAGGGGATGTGGGAGCGGTAGCCGTCGGCGGTGGTCAGGACGGCGACGTACGCGCCGTTGCTCCAGTACGACGGGACCTGAAGGCGCCAGGACAGCCACCAGTGGTGACAGGAGACGGTGCGTTCGGCGGTCAGCGGCGGGGGCTGGACGATGCCGGACAGGCGCGGGCTGGTGGTGATCTTGGCCGCGCCGTCGCCGCCGTAGTGGCCGATGCGGTAGATGTCGACGCCGAACTCCTGGGGCGGGTCGACGGTGACGTGGAAGTCGAGTGCCTCGCCGGGGGCGACCGCGCCGGTGGAGGTGAAGCCCTTGATCTGCCGGTGGACGTCGTCGGCCGAGCGCGGGGCGCCGGACGGGGCGGGGGCAGTGCGCGGGGGCGGGACACGCGGGGTGCCCTCGCGAGGCGTCTGGCCCGGCGCCTGGTCGACGTACCAGGGGACGACATGGCCGGTGTCGTCGAAGTAGGTCTCGCTGCCGCGCAGCCAGGGGACGGGGCCCTGACCGAAGGGGTCCGTCACCGCGTGGGCGAGTGCCCCCGACTCCCAGCGGCGGATGTGCTCCGATCCCATGGTGGCTCCCCTCCCTCGAACCCCCGTATGCCGGTGCGTCGTGTGGCTGGCGCGTGTGGCTGTCCTATGTCGTGCGTTCTTGCCACGAGCGCGACCGGTTCCAGCACATCACATTCCGCATGGATCTCGTCACTGTTCGTCTTCGATTGACCGAAAGTGGAAGACAGCGCTCCGGTACGGTCCTCCGCGGCCGTCAGACGAGCCGTACGGGCTTCTCCGGGCGTATGCCGACCTCGGTGAGCCAGGCCCGCAGGGGCGTGGGGTCACCGTCCTCCAGGAGGGTGAGCACCTTCGGGGTGAGATCGGCGGTGCGCTCCCCCTCGACGAGGAGGGACGGGCCGTCCAGCCAGTCCAGGCCCGGGGCGGCGCCCGCGGTGTCCATGGCGGCGCAGCAGACCATCGCCGTGATGTGGTCCGCGAGGAGTTCCCGGGGGGTGCGCGGGGGCTGGAGGGGGAACAGGGGGAGGTCGTCGTCCCAGAGCGTGGTGCGGGTGCCGGGGGTGGTGGCGGGGTGGGCCGCGGCCTCTTCGCGGGCCAGCTCGGCGGAGAGGCCGTCGGCGAGGGCGGCGCAGCGGGGGTTGGTGCTGTGGTCGTCCGCTTCGGCTTCGGCGTGGTCTTCGGCTTCGGCTTCGGCCTCGGCCGAGGCGTGGAGGGCCGGTTCCGGTGCCGGGGCGCGGAGCTGGGCCTGGGCCTGAGTGGGCTCGGGGGTCTCGGTGGGGCCGGTCGGGGTCCTGGGCGCCATCGGGTCGGCGTCGTCCGGGCCCGGGTCCGGGTCCGTCGGCGCGGGGGTGGTCGTCAGGTGGTCCAGGACGCGGGACAGGGTCGGGCCGTCGGAGTGCGGGGCGGGGCGGCGGACGCCGAGGGTGTCGAGGACGCGGTGGAGGCGGGCGGCGTCCGTTCGCCACTTGCGGTCGACGACCTCCTCCGGGTACTCCTGCCAGTCCACCGGGGACCAGTCGGGCCCGGACTCGGCGGGGCCGCCGTGGAAGAGGCGGGCGGCGAGGAGAGAGGCCGCCTCGTCGACCACGCCCGGTTCCTCCAGGAGGTCGCAGGCGGGGCGCTCGCCGAGCCGGGAGGTGAAGCCCTCGGCCAGGCGGTCGCGGCGGGACAGCTCGGTGAGGGCGGCCACCACGCCCGCGTCGAGGCGGGAGGGCCAGCGGCCCATGCGCCAGGCGGGCAGGGCCACCCGGGTCAGGAGGCGGTCCCAGCCCGCGTAGGCCAGGCCGACCTGTTCCTGGGCGACGATCCTCAGGCCGTAGTCCACAGCCTGTGCACGCTCGGCCGCCGCGGCCGCGACCCCGCGCTCCATCTCGACGGCGTACTGCCGGCAGCCGTTCAGCATCAGCCGGGCCACCCAGCCGACCCCCGCCCGCAGCGCCCGGGTGACGGGTCCGCGGCCCGGGGCCGAGGCGACGGCCACCGCGGCGTCCAGACCCCGTACGAAGCGCCGGGCGGCGGCTATGTCGGGGTGCGCCGAGGGTCCCGTACCGGCGACGACCGGGGCGAGGACCGCGCGCAGCTCGCCCACGCGCATCCACCACAGGAAAGGCGAGCCGATGACGAGGACGGGCGCGGCCGCGGAACGGCGGGGGCGGGTCTCGCCGCGGGAGTCCGCTATCTCGTCGCGGCCGGTCGGGGCGGGCGGGCCGTGCGCCGGGTGGGTGCGGTCCTCCAGCCAGCTGTCGCAGTCCGGGGTGAGCGCTATCGCCGAGGGCGCGGGGACGTCGAGGCGGTCGGCCAGGTCGCGCACCAGCCGGTACAGATCGGGTGCCGCGTCCTCCGCGACCGGGACCGTCGGGCTGACGGCGGGCCGGGCGCGGGCGACGACCAGGGCGATGCCGCCGGCCACCAGCAGCACCACGGCCGCGAGCACCGAGACCACCCAGCGGGCGGTGTCCCAGCCGGGGCCCACGAAATGGTCCGTGGCTCCGCCGGCCAGCAGGATCACCGCGGCCGCGGCGGGCAGCAGGGCCACGGCCAGCGCCCGGCTGCGCACCCGCAGCACGGCCAGGGCCCTCGACCGAGCGGCCTGCGTACCTGCCTCCACACCCATGCCGGTCACGACCGGACCTCACCCCCTCGCTGCCGTCCTGGTGCTTTCCTGGCGTTGCTCACTCCCCCACTGTGGCACCCGCCACTGACATCGCAATGCCGGTGGGCCAAGTGCCGGAACGCTTGCGCCGCACCCTAGTTGGGCCCCGGGTCCCCGTCAGCCGTAAACGGGATCGGTCACTCGATGGAATGGCTTTGGGGAAAGGTGGATGACGGAGGGCAAGGATCAGGCCCCGGCTCCTGAGACGGAACCGGGGCCCGAGGGGTTGTCCATGACGGCTCTGCGGCTCTACTCGCCCGCGGCCTTCGCCGCGATGTCCGTGCGGTGCTGGGAGCCGTCGAGGCGGATGCGCGCGACCGCCCGGTAGGCGCGCTCGCGGGCCTCGGTGAGGTCCTTGCCGGTCGCGGTGACGGACAGGACACGGCCGCCCGCGCTGACCACGGCGTCGCCGTCGCGCTTGGTTCCGGCGTGCAGGACGTAGGCGTGCGGGGCGTCCTCGGCGGCCACCTCGTCCAGACCGGTGATGGGGTCGCCGGTGCGCGGGGTGTCCGGGTAGTTGTGCGAGGCGACGACGACCGTGACGGCCGCGTCGTCGCTCCAGCGCAGGGGCGCCAGGTCGGCGAGGGTGCCGTTCGCGGCGGCCAGCAGGACACCGGCCAGCGGGGTCTTCAGCCGGGCCAGCACGACCTGGGTCTCGGGGTCGCCGAAGCGGGCGTTGAACTCGATGACCCGCACACCGCGGCTGGTGATCGCCAGGCCCGCGTAGAGCAGGCCGGAGAACGGGGTGCCGCGCCGGCGCAGCTCGTCGACGGTCGGCTGGAGAACGGTCTCCATGACCTCCTCGACCAGCTTCGGGTCGGCCCACGGCAGCGGGGTGTACGCGCCCATGCCGCCGGTGTTGGGGCCCTCGTCGTTGTCGAGCGCGCGCTTGAAGTCCTGGGCGGGCTGCAGGGGGACGACCGTCTCGCCGTCGGTGACGGCGAAGAGGGAGACCTCGGGGCCGTCCAGGAACTCCTCGATGACCACGCGCTCGCAGCCGGCCGCGTGGGCCTTGGCGGCCTTCAGGTCGGAGGTGACGACCACGCCCTTGCCGGCGGCCAGGCCGTCGTCCTTCACGACGTACGGGGCACCGAAGGCGTCGAGGGCCTCGGCGACCTCCTCCGCGGTCGTACAGACGTACGAACGGGCGGTCGGGACGCCCGCCCCGGCCATGACGTCCTTGGCGAAGGCCTTGGAGCCCTCCAGCTGGGCGGCCTCCTTGGAGGGCCCGAAGACGGGGATGCCCGCCTCGCGCACGGCGTCGGCGACACCTGCGACCAGGGGCGCCTCCGGGCCGACGATCACCAGCTCGGCGCCGAGCTCCGTGGCCAGCGCGGCCACGGCGGCGCCGTCGAGGGCGTCGACCTGGTGCAGCTCGGCGACCTCGGCGATGCCGGCGTTGCCGGGGGCGCAGTGGAGCGCCGTGACGGCGGGGTCGAGGGACAGGGAGCGGCACAGGGCGTGTTCGCGGGCGCCGCTGCCGATGACGAGGACCTTCACGGGGTCAGCCTAACCGGAGGCGGGGTTGTGCCTTTGTGCGGGCCGCCCAAGGGGTGGGGGCGGGCGGGTTGTGGGTTCCTACGGAAAGGGCCTTCGGCGGGCGCCTTTGACCGCTCACTCGTTGGTGAACTCGTCCATCACCGTCGCGCCCAGTTCGCGCACGATCAGCTCCTGGCCGGACAGGGCCGACTCGTCGAGGTCCGGGTCGTCGTCCTCGGGGATGTCGTCCTCGGGGGCGACGGGGTCGGGAGCGGAGCGCTGCGGGGCCGGGGTGGGGGCGGGGGTTGAGTGTGCCGGTGCCGGGGCGGACTGCGCGGCGGGGGCCGGCCGGGACGGGGCGGAGGGCTGGGCCTGCGCGGTGGGCTGGGCGGCAGGGCTGTAACCGCCTGAGTTGTAGCCGCTGGGGGCGGCAGGGGAGCCGTAGCCGCCGGCCGACTGCGGGGGTGCGGAGCCGCCGGAGGGGTCGACGATCGCGTCGATCTTCCACTGGACGTTGAAGCGCTCGGCCAGGACCGCCTTGAGGTCGTCCTCGCTGCCGCTGCCCACGAAGCGGTCCATGGCGCCCGCGTTGACGAACCCGAGCTGGAGGGTGGTGCCGTCGAAGCCCACCACATGGGCGTTCGGGGCGTTCAGCAACGCCCAGGTGAAGCGACGCTTGTCCTTCACCGCCTCCAGGATGTTCGGCCACAGCGCGCGCGGGTCGAGACCGCCGGGGGCGGGCGTGTAGGCGGGAGCGGCAGCCGCGGGCGGGGCAGCGGGCGCGGTCTGTGCAGGTGCCGCGGGCTGGGGAGCCGTGGCGGGGCGGGCACCGCCGCCGGGGGCCGCCGCGGTGGGCCAGCCGCCGGGGCGACGGCCGCCACCGGCGGGCGCGGCCGTGGGCCAGGCGCCGGGGGCCGGGGCGGCGGCCGCGGGCTGGGATGCGGGCTGCGGTGTGGGCTGGGGCTGTGCCGCGGGCTGCGGCTGAGGCTGGGGCGGCTCGGGCGCGGAAGGCGCCGCCGGGGCCGGCTGGGACGCGTGCTCGGCCGCGACAGGGGCGGGCGCAGGCGTCGTAGGCGCGGCGGGGGCAGGCGCGGCCGGGGCCGGGGCGGGGGGAGCCGCCGGGGTCTGTGCCGGGCCACCGGAGCCCCGTACGGCCGCGCGGGCCGCGGCGGCGCCACCGCCCGGCGGGACGGCCGCGGCGGCGTGGGCGTCGGGTCCGGGGGCGTACCCCATGGCCGGCATTCCGGCGGGGGCGGCGGCGGAGAAGTTGACGCCGCGCTCCAGGCGGTCCAGGCGGGCCATGACGGACCGCTCGTCGCCATAGGCGGCGGGCAGCATCACGCGGGCGCAGATCAGTTCCAGCTGGAGGCGGGGCGAGTTGGCGCCGCGCATCTCGGTCAGGCCGTCGTTGACCAGGTCGGCGGCGCGGCTGAGCTCGGCCGCGCCGAACGTGCTGGCCTGGGCCTGCATCCGCTCGATGACATCGACGGGGGCGTCGATGAGGCCCTTCTCGGCGGCGTCGGGAACCGCGGCCAGGATGACGAGGTCCCGCAGCCGCTCCAGCAGGTCGGCGACGAAGCGGCGCGGGTCGTTGCCGCCCTCGATGACGCGGTCGACGACCTCGAAGGCCGCGGCCCCGTCACCGGTGGCGAAGGCCTCGACGACGGAGTCCAGGAGGGAGCCGTCGGTGTAGCCGAGGAGGGACGTGGCCATGGCGTACGTCACACCGTCGGCGCCCGCGCCCGCGAGGAGCTGGTCCATGACGGACATGGAGTCACGCACGGAGCCGGCGCCGGAGCGCACGACGAGCGGGAGGACGCCGTCCTCGACGGGGATGTCCTCCTTCTGGCACACCTCGCCCAGGTACTCCCGCAGGGTGCCCGGCGGGACCAGCCGGAACGGGTAGTGGTGCGTACGCGACCGGATGGTCCCGATGACCTTCTCGGGCTCGGTCGTGGCGAAGATGAACTTCAGATGCTCCGGCGGCTCCTCGACCACCTTGAGCAGCGCGTTGAAGCCGGCCGACGTGACCATGTGGGCCTCGTCGATGATGTAGATCTTGTAGCGGCTGCTCGCGGGTCCGAAGAAGGCCTTCTCGCGCAGCTCACGGGCGTCGTCCACACCGCCGTGGGACGCGGCGTCGATCTCGATGACGTCGATGGAACCGGGGCCGTTGCGCGCGAGGTCGCGGCAGGACTGGCACTCGCCGCAGGGGGTGGGCGTGGGGCCCTTCTCGCAGTTCAGACACCGGGCGAGGATGCGCGCGCTGGTCGTCTTGCCGCATCCGCGCGGACCGCTGAACAGGTACGCGTGATTGACCCGGTTGTTCCGCAGCGCCTGCTGCAGCGGGTCGGTTACATGCTCCTGCCCGATGACCTCGGCGAACGACTCCGGGCGATAGCGGCGGTACAGCGCAAGAGACGACACGCATACGAGGTTATAGGCGCCCACTGACAAAGCGGACCGCGCGCGGAGGCGGGCCCGGGGACGCGGGCCGATGCGCTGGGTGCGGGGCCCGGGGACGCGGGCGGACGAGCGTGGATGCGGGGCCCGCGGGAGGGGGAACGCAAACGCCCCCCACGCACCCGCCAGAGCCGACCTACCCTTGCTGCCTTCCGGCCCTGGGGGAGTTCAGTCAGATAGCGCCGCGTGAGGGGCTGCGCCAAGGGTACCCGATCCCGGCCTGGGGGAACGAGTTCGCGAGCACACCTCTCGGTCATGTAATGTTCCCAGCGGAGGATTCGCCTAGAGGCCTAGGGCGCACGCTTGGAAAGCGTGTTGGGGGCAACCCCTCACGAGTTCGAATCTCGTATCCTCCGCCAGCCCAGAGGGGCCGGACCACGCAAGCGGTCCGGCCCCTCTGGCGTGAAAGCGGCCCGGGCATGCGCTGCCCGGCATTTGTTTCGCTCGCCAGGCCCCGAAACCCCAGGTCAGTGGCCCTGGCCGGGTCAGGGTCGTAAGGATCTGTGCCCACGGCCACAGCGGGAGAGCCGTGCGCAGGCCCATACTGAGCCATGACAAAGCCTGCTGCACCCAAGCGTCATCTGCCCACCAGCCCCTTCAAGGCCCCGGTCGCACCGGCCCCGAAACACTTCGCCCTGGGCGACCAGGTCTCGCATGACGTGTACGGCCTCGGCCGGGTCATCGGCATCGAGGACGGCATCGCGGCGCTCGTGGACTTCGGCTCGACGCAAATGCGGATCCTGAGCCCGTACGGCAAGATGACCAAGCTGTAGAACCGCAGTGCCCGGTCACGGCACACCAGGCCCCTTCAGGGACCTGTAGCGAAAGAGAGACCTCTCATCGATCTGACGTCGCTGTTCTCCGCCCGGGAAGGGCAGACCCGCTACTCGGCCGCGGCAGCGCCGCGTCCGGCGACCAACCCCTTCCAGTCCCCCGACTTCGGGGACGACGAGACCGTGCCGCTCGAGGACGTACAGGAGCCCACCTGGGGCAGGCGTACGGCAGGGTCCGAGGCGGCTTAGCACCACGCAGGACGCTGGCTCCGGCAAGGCGATACGAAGGGCCCCGCTGATCATCGGCGGGGCCCTTCGTCATGCGCGGCGGTGCGGGCCCGCTGCAGGGCCGTGCGGCCGTCCGCGGCGACCTGCACCGCATGGCCCTCCCGCCTCCAGGTGTCGGGTCATCCGAACGGACGACCCCCGGGTCATCCGTTCCGCACCTCGCGTGCAGCCTCTCCGCCGACCGTCCGGGCGCGGATCCGGCCGGAGGATCGAAGCAATGGCAAGGCCGACGACAAGACAGGCCGAGGCACACACGAAGGGCTCCCCCGTCATGCAGCACGCTCGTAAGAAGACCCTGCGGAACCTGTCCACCCGTACCCGCCTCCTCACCGGCGGCGCCGTCCTGGCCGCCGTCGCCGCGGGCACGTTCGGCAGTGTCGCCGCGAGTGCCGCGGACGCGCCGAAGGCCGCCGCTCCGGTCGCCGCCGCGCAGAGCGACACCACGCAGACCACGCACCTGACGATCGACGCCGCCACCGACGCCGCCGAGGCCGCGCTGGAGGCCGCCGAGAAGGACGGCCAGCGCGTCTCCGTCGCCGTCGTCGACCGCAACGGCAACACCGTCGTGACCCTGCGCGGCGACGGTGCCGGCCCGCAGTCCTACGAGTCCGCCGAGCGCAAGGCGTACACCGCCGTGTCCTGGAACGCGCCCACCTCCGAGCTGGCCGAGCGCCTGGAGCAGGCCCCGAACCTGAAGGACATCCCCGGCACCCTCTTCCTCGGCGGCGGCGCGCCCGTCACCGCCAAGGGCGCCCCGATCGCGGGCATCGGTGTGGCCGGCGCCCCGTCCGGCGACCTCGACGAGAAGTACGCCCAGGCCGGCGCCGCCGCGCTCGCCAAGTGACATCGGTACGCCGGGCCCGCCGCGCGAGGTGGGCCCGGCGTACGTGTCGGAGGACGCCGATGATCAGAGCCGTACTGACCGGGCGCGGCAGGAGGAATCCCTTGACCGCCTTCGACCACGAACTGCTGCAGGCCGCCCAGCGCGGCGACACCGCGACCGTGCGCCTCGCCCTGGACGCGGGCGCCGACGTCGAGGCCCGTGACGGGGACGGCCGGACCCCGCTGCTGCTGGCCGCGCTCGCCGACCACGTCGGCACCGCCCGGCTGCTCCTCGCCGCGGGCGCCGACCCGAACGCCCAGGACGACCAGGACGACAGCCCCTGGCTGGTCACCGGCGTCACCGGCAGCGTCGCCATGATGCGGCTGCTGCTCCCCCACGGCCCCGACCTGCGGCTGCGCAACCGCTACGGCGGCGTCTCCCTCATCCCCGCCGCCGAACGCGGCCATGTCGCCTACGTCCGGGCCGTGCTGGACGAGACCGACATCGACGTCGACCACGTCAACCGGCTCGGCTGGACCGCCCTGCTGGAGGCGGTGATCCTCGGCGACGGGGGCCGCGCCCACCAGCAGATCGTCGAGCTGCTCCTGGCCGCCGGCGCGACACCCGACCTCCCTGACGGGGACGGCGTCACACCGCTGCGGCACGCCGAGCGCCGCGGCTTCGAGGAGATCGCCGCCCTGCTGCGGAGGGCCGCCCGGTGAACCGCCGTGCCTTCCTGGGGGCCCTGGCGACAGTGACCGCCGCCTCCGCCTGCACGCCGTCCGCCGCTCCGCAGAAGCCCCGCGCGGAACGTCGTACGACCGGCTCCGCCGCCCCCTCCTCCGCCGGACTTCTGCTCGTCACCGACTTCGGGGCCGACACCGTCACCTTCGTCGACCCGGCGAGCGGGCCCGTGGCCTCCGTGCGGGCCGGAACCGCCCCCTACGGCCTCGCCCTCGGGGACGACGGGCGGGCCTGGGTGGCGGCCGCCGAGGGGGTCACGGTGATCGACACCCGGGCGCGGCGGCGACTCGAACTGATCCCCTACCGGACCTCCCCGACCCGCCTCGGGCCGCCGGCGTACGGCGAGTACCGCGGCGGCGGCATGGGCATCGCGCTCGCGCCCGACGGGCGGTACGCGTACGTCGGGGTCAATGTCCCCGGTGGGAACGGGGTGCTCGAAGTCGTCGACACGGCCGCGCGGAAGGTCGTCCGGACCGTGCCCGTCGGGCGCAGGCCGTTCGATGTGGACGTCTCCCGGGACGGCTCCGAGGTGTACGTCACCGGGCACGACTCCTTCGACGTCACGGTCGTCCCCGCGCGCGGGCGCCCGCGGCGGATCGAGGTCGCCCCCTACGGCACCGAGGGCGGGCTCGGCTCCTGGCTGAAGCCGCACTACGCCGCCGTACGGCCGTCGGACGGGCGGCTGCTGCTGCCGTTCGAGGGCGAGAAGCTGGTGGTGGTCGATCCGCGCACGGGGCGGTCCCGGGTCGAGGCCATGACCGCGAACACCCATCAGCACGGGGTGGCCGTCACCCCGGACGGGACGCTGTTCGTCGTCGGGACCGGGCCGATCGACCCGGCCTCCGACCGGGGGCCGTCCCTGACCGTGCGGACGCCCGACGGGCGGGAGCGGGTGCATCCGCTGGACGGGCCGCACGAGGACGTCGCCGTGTCGCGGGACGGGCGCACCGCCTACGTCACCGGCGGGTTCACCCGGGACGGGTACTGGGACGGCATCACGGTCGTGGACCTGGCGACCGGTCGCACCCGGCGGCTGCCCGCGGGGCACCGGCCCCTCGGCATCGCGGTCCTGTGACGTCACGGCACGAGACGCTGCTCCTTCGCCACCGACACCGCCGCCGCGCGGGTGTCGACGCCGAGCTTGTCGTAGATGCGGCGCAGGTGGGTCTTCACCGTGGCCTCGCTGATGAAGAGGGTGCGGGCGATCTCGCGGTTGGGCAGGCCCTGGGCGAGGTGGGTGAGGATGTCGCGCTCGCGGGGTGTGAGGGTGGGGCGGGGGCTGCGCATCTGGGCCATGACCCGGCCGGCGACCGGCGCGGACAGCGCGGTGCGGCCCTCGGCGGCGGCGTGGATGGCGGCGAAGAGTTCCTCGGGGCGTTCGGCCTTGAGGAGGTAGCCCGTCGCGCCCGCCTCGATGGCGCGGGTGATGTCCGCGTCGGTGTCGTAGGTGGTGAGGACGAGGACGTGCGGCTTGTCGCCGGTGCGCGAGGCGACGATCCGGCGGGTGGTCTCCACGCCGTCGATGCCCTCGCCGAGCTGGAGGTCCATCAGCACCACGTCCGGCTCCAGCTTGCGGGTCAGCGCGATCGCCTCCTCGCCGCTGCCCGCCTCGCCGATCACCTCGATGTCGGGGGCGCTGGCGAGGAGGGCGAGCAGGCCGGCGCGGACCACGACGTGGTCGTCGCAGACGAGGATGCGGGTCATCGGGGCTCCACTTTCGGCTCCAGCGGGATCGCTGCGGACAGGACGGTTCCTTCGCCCGGTGCGGACTCCACGGTCAGGGTGCCGCCGAGCTGGCGCAGCCGGGCCCGGATGGCGGGCAGGCCGTAGCCGCGGGCGGCGGACGCCTTCTCGGACCGGGGGTCGAAGCCACGCCCGTCGTCCGCCACGTCCAGCACGATCTGGTCGTCCAGGCAGGTCAGGGTGAGCGTGGCGGCGTCGGCGTGGGCGTGCTCGCGCACGTTGGCCAGGGCGCCCTGGGCGATCCGCAGCAGCGCCGACTCCACGGGCGTGGGCAGCTTCGGCACCGTGCCCTCGGTGTGGACGCGCACCGTCAGGTCCGCGCCGCTCTCCCGCTCGGCGACCGCGCGCAGCGCCTCCGGCAGGCCGCCCGCACCGGCGAGGTCGGCGGGGGTGAGGTCGTGCACGAAACGGCGGGCCTCGGCGAGGTGGGACTCGGCGATGGAGGCGGCCGTGCGGATGTGGGCGCGGGCGGTGTCCGGGGCGGTGTCCCAGACCCGGTCGGCGGCCTGGAGGAGCATGCGCTGGCTGGACAGGCCCTGGGCGAGGGTGTCGTGGATCTCGCGGGCGAGCCGCTCGCGCTCGGCGAGGGTGCCTTCGCGGCGCTCGGTGGCGGCCAGTTCGCGGCGGGTGCGGATCAGGTCGTCGATGAGGGCGCGCTGCCGGGCGGCCTGCCGTTCCATGACGACGAAGACGGCGGTGGCCACGGCGGCGACGGCGGGCGGCGCGAGCAGGACGTTCGGGTCCGCCCAGCCGGCCAGCTTCAGCTGGGCCCCCACGGTCAGGGCGGTGAGCAGCGCGACCAGGGTCACCGCGGCCCGCGCCGGCAGGGTCCGCAGGCCGGTGTAGAACAGCGGGACCGCGCACCAGGCGAAGCTCGGCGCCATCACCACCAGCACCGCCCACGCGCCCACCACCGCACCGAGCCACACCAGCCGGCGTGCGCTGAGCCGGGTGCCGAGGGCCGGGCCCAGCACGTACAGCGCCGCCAGCAGCACCGACAGGGCGATCACCCAGGGCGTGCGCGGGTCACCGGCGTGCCGGGCGAGGTAGCGGGCCAGGGACGCGCCGAGCAGCACGAAGAAGGCGGTGTGCATGACGACCGCGAGGGTGCGGGTGTCGTCCCGTTCCTCTCTGGGAGTCATTCGCCTTGCCTTCCCTGGCCGCGCTGAACTGGGCAAACACCTTCATTGTTCCCCCGGTGCGGCCCTTCGGGGGTCATCCGTTCGGTTGACCCCTTCAGGGGCCTATGACCACGGGGGCCGTCTCCGTCACCTGGTCCAGCTCCGAGGTGCGGACGGTGAGCTTCATGGTCCAGGTGCCGGGGAGGGGGAGGGTGACGGCGTCGGTGCCCCAGTAGCCGCCGAGGTTCTTCAGGCGGGCGTCGAGGGGGCCGACGTCCTGGTCGGGCAGGGTGAAGGAGATCCGCAGCTCGGGGACGGTGACGATGCCGCCGTCGGGGCCGAGGACGACGGCCTGGACGGCGTTCGCGCCGGCTCGCGCGGGGTCCAGGGAGACCTGCACTTTGCCGTGGCCGCCGGGGGTGCCGACGTCGAAGGGGACGGTCACGGTGGAGGTGACGCGGTCCGCTGACGCGAAGGTCCCGCCCCCGGCGGCTTCCGCGGCTTCCGCGGCTTCGGCGGACCGGCCGGGGAGGGTGGCCGTGAGCAGTGTGGTGAGCACCAGGACCAGGACACCGACGGCCGCCTCGGTGAGGACCGAGCGCCTGGGGGTGGCGAGCCGGTTCGTCCAGCGGCGCGAGAAGGCCGCCGCCGCCAGCAGTACGGCCACCGCGGCGAGCTTGGCCGCCAGGATCCTGCCGTACGAGGTGCCGGTCAGGGCGTCCAGGGAGCCGAGGCCCCGCCAGGACTGGTAGACGCCGGTGAGCACCAGGACGGCCACGCAGGTGAGGGCCAGTCGGGAGAAGCGGGCCGTCGCCTCGGTGGAGGGGGTGCTGCGCAGGAGGGCCGCGAGGCCGCCCAGCCACACCGACATGGCCAGCAGGTGCAGGGCGGTCGAGGCGATCGCCGCCGGCACCTGGACACCGGCCGAGGCGTGTTCGGCGGTGGCCCAGGTGAGGGCGAGTCCGACGGCGAGGGCCGCGCCGGTGCGAGGGGCCCGGGCGGGGCGTCGTAGATACAGGGCCGTCGCCGCGAGCAGGGCCAGCCGGGCGAGGAGAGTGAGACCCGGACGCCCGCTCAGGGTGCGGGTGAGCGCGGCGGGGTCGAGGGCCGTCGCGAGGCCGGTGCCCGCCTCGTACGGGGCGCGGAGCAGCAGCAGGGCGAGCGTGGCCACGAGGAGGGTCCACCAGCCGGTGCGCAGCAGCGGGCGCAGCCGGGCCGGGTCCGGGGGACGGCACACCTCCACGAACGCGGCGGTGCCGAGGAGCAGGGCGGCCGCGAGGTAGGCGAGGTAGCGGGCGGTGTTGTGGAGCGTGGTGGTGGCCGGGTCCTCCGAGGGGGCGGTGGCCGCCACGGTGGGGGTGGGTTCTCCCACCGAGAAGGTGAACGCCCCGGAGACCGGGTGGCTGTCGGCGGAGACCACCCGCCAGGCGACGGTGAAGGTGCCCCGCCCCAGGTCCGGCGGCAGGCTCACCTGAACCGTGTCGCCGCCGTCCGCGGCGTGGCGTGGCTCTCCCGTGCGCACGCGGTGGCTACCGGGGTCGAGCACCCGGATCGAACCGTCCAGCAGGGCCACGGACTCGGTGAAGGTGAGGGTGAGGTCGCGGGGGGCCGACCGCAGGACCGTGCCGTCGCCGGGGGTCGTGCCGCGCAGAGCGGCGTGGGCGGAGGCCGGGGTGGCCGGGGCGAGCAGGGTGAGCAGGAGGAAGCCGAGCAGGAGGGCAGACCGGATGCGTCGCACGTCGTACGGGTACGGATCTCCGAGCCGTTCTGCTCACCTCGGCGTCGGGGGCGGGGTCACCGGCCCCGCCACAGCGACACCCCGCCGTCCGCGACCAGGTCCTGGCCGGTGATCCAGGACGCCAACGGGGAGGCGAGGAAGACGCGTCCGCCACGTCCTCCGGCCGGACCAGGCGGCGCAGGGCGCGGCCTCGCGCCAGCGGTGCACGCCCTGGGGCGGCTCACCACCCCCGCGGCACCGGCACCCCGCCGCCTCCGGCCGCGCCGACACCCCGCCGTCCACGGCCAGGTCCTGGCCGGTGATCCAGGACGCCAGCGGGGAAGCGAGGAAGACGCAGGCGTCCGCCACGTCCTCCGGCCGGCCCAGGCGGCGCAGGGCGCGGCCTCGCGCCAGCGGTTCACGCCCTGGGGCGGCTCACCACCCCCGGCCGGGGCGGGCTCACCACCCCCGCGGCACCGGCACCCCGCCGCCTCCGGCCGCGACGGCCTCACCACCCCGGCCGCGCCGACACCCCGCCGTCCACGGCCAGGTCCTGGCCGGTGATCCAGGACGCCAGCGGGGAGGCGAGGAAGGCGCAGGCGTCGGCGATGTCCTGCGGGCGGCCCAGGCGGCGCAGGGGAGCGGACTCGTGCCAGCGGTTCACGCCGTCCGGCCAGGTCTCGGTCAGGCCGGGGCGGTCGATCAGGCCGGGGGAGACGGTGTTGACGCGGACGTCCCAGGCGCCGTACTCCAGGGCGGCCGCGCGGGCGTGCATGACGACGGCGGCCTTGGAGGCGCTGTAGTGGGCGTGGCCGGGGGCGGGGCGGTGGGCCTCGACGGAGGCGATGTGGGTGACCGAGCCGCCGTCGCCGTCGCGCATCACCTCGGCCGCAGCCTGGGTGCAGGCGAACACCGGTGTCAGGTTGGTGTCGACGACCTCGCGCCACTCGTCCGCCGTCATGCCGGGCAGGTCGCGCACGGGCTGGACGGCCGCGTTGTTGACGAGGGCGTCCAGCCGTCCGCCGCCCCACCGCGTGGCCTCGCGCACCAGCGCGCGGCATGCGGAGGGGTCCGTCAGCTCGGCGGTGAGGACGGTCGCCCGGCCGCCGGAGTCCGCGATGCGCGCGGCCGTCTCGTGGGCCGCCGTCACGGCCGTACGGCAGTGCAGGGCGACCGCCGCGCCCTCCTCGGCGAACCGCAGGGCGATACCGCGGCCGATGCCGCCGCCCGCGCCGGTGACCAGGGCGACCCGGTCGTTCAGGAGTCCGTACCGCCGCTCGCTCATGGCCGGCACAGTGCCATGATCCGGTCGGCCTCGGCGGGGTAGCGCGCCGTGAGGCGGCCGGCGTCGCCGTGCTCGTAGTCCTCGTAGGTGAAGCCGGGGGTGGTGGTGCAGCCGAAGAACGTCCAGGCGCCCGGCGGGACGACCCGGCCGCCCATCCAGGTGCCGGCGGGCACGGTCAGCTGCGGCTGCTGGCCACGGCGCACGTCCGGGCCCAGGACGGTCGTACGGGACGTGCCGTCCGGGGCCAGGAGCAGCAGCTCCAGCGGGTCGCCGAGGTAGAAGTGCCAGGTCTCGTCCGACTTCAGGCGGTGCAGGGCCGAGTAGTCGTCCGCGTGGAGCAGGGCGACGATCGCGGTGCCCTCCGGGCGGCCGTCGGGCCGGTCGGGCCCGGTCCAGGTGCGGCGGAACAGGCCGCCCTCGCGCGGTATCGGCTGTAGGCCGTAGTGGTCGACGAGCTCCTCCGGCGTCATGCCGGGAAGGCTACCTCCCGCGTGATGAAGGCGAGTTGGGCGTTCTTCTCCGGCAGGTACACGTCCGGCAGGTCGATCTCGGGCAGCACGACCGCCGGCCCCGCCTCGAAGCCCAGCTTGTGGAAGAGGGCGACGGCCTTGTCGTTGCGCACGTCGGGGTCGACGACGATCCGCCGCCGGTCGAGGGTGAGCAGGGCGTACGAGAAGATCGCGCGGGCCAGTGCGCCGGTCCAGCCGGGCCGGGCGCCGCCGGGGCCCGCGGGGGCGAGCAGCAGGTGGATGCCGATGTCGCCGGGGCGGACGTCGTAGCACTCGCTGACCCGGTCGGCGTCGGGCTCGTACGTCTGGAGGAGGGCGACCGGTTCGCCGTCGCGTTCGAGGAGGAACGCGTGGTGGGTGTCGAGGGTGTCCATGTGGGCGTAGATCTCGGCCACCTGAGTCTCGGTCAGGTCGGTCATGCCCCAGAAGGCGGCGCGTTCCTCGCTGACCCAGCGGTGCAGGAGCGGGGCGTCGGCGGCCGGGTCGAGGGGCAGCACGCGGACGGTGCCGAAGCCGTCGATCTGCTCGGTGTGGACGGCCTCGCGGGAGGCGTACAGGTCAGACATCGGTCTCCTTCTCCAGGCGGTCCCAGTCGGTGACGACCGGGGCGAGGTCTCCCGCGAGCCACAGCGGCAGCTGGTCGCGGTGGTGGGGCGAGCCGGGGACGCCGGACGCGCCGTACGGCACGATCCAGCGGCTGTTCTCGCGCCGGGCGAGGTCCCACACGAAGCGGGCCGCGGAGGCGCGGGCGGCGAGGTCGGTGACACCGGGGACGGCCGAGGTGCACAGCACGCAGTCGCTGTCTCCGGACAGCCCCGGTTCGTCGTACGACGTGCTCGGCAGGGCCCGCCAGGGGGCGAGGCGGTGGGTGTCGCCCCAGGTCGCCTCGGGCAGGACGGCCGTCTCCTCCAGGGCCCGGCGGACGAGGGCCGGGCGGTCGATGCCGTACAGGTCGTCCGCCCGCAGCAGGTTCTCCAGCGCGAAGCCGACGCGCGGCACGAGGGCGAGCCAGGGCAGCAGGATCTCCGAGTGCGCGGGCGGCTCGGCGAGCGCGGCGAACACGGGCTGCGCGGCCAGGGCCCGGACGACCCGGGTGCGCAGGGCGGCGTAGGCGGCGGCGTCCCGGCTGCCGGCGTCCATACGGCGGTCCCAGCGCAGGAGCCGGTCGCGGAGGGCGGCGGCGCGGGCGCTGAGGGGCTCCTCCAGGGCGGCCAGTCGCTCCAGGAGGGCCGCGGCGGAGGCGAGGTGGGTGTCCATGTGGAGGGCGGGCATGTCCTGCGGCGTCCACCGCTCCTTCTCGGAGAGCAGCGCGGTGATGCGCTCGGCGCGGTGGTGGGGGGCGAACTCGACGCCGAGCGGGCCGGCCAGGCCGCGGGCGTTGGCCATGACGGCGACGCCGTCGGTGAGTCCGGCGCGGGGCATGGTGTGCCAGCCCTGCCAGTCGTGGCCGGGCTCCCAGGCGTCGACGATTCCGACCCGGTTGGCCTCGGCGCGCACCGGCACCCGGCCGGCGACCCGGTGCAGGGTGCCGCCCTCGGTGTCGGCGGCCTGCAGGACGTTGACCGGCTCGGCCCACAGGTCGGCGGCCCGGTCCACGTCGGCGACCGTGCGGGAGCGCAGCAGCGGCAGCAGGGCGGCGAAGCCGAGGTCGCCGGTGACGCGGGCGGCGTAGCGCAGGCTGAGGGCGAGCGGGGTGCCGTCGTCGAGGCCCTCGGGGCCCCCGGCGACGACCGGGCCGCGCTCGGTCTCGACGACCTCGATCCGCACGGCCTGCTCTCCCGCGACCTCGATGGTCTCGGTGTGCGTGGCGGCGCGGTGCCACTGCCCGTCGGGGCCCAGGGCCTCCACGCCGGCACCGGTACGGCGCAGCCGCTCCCGGTACAGGTCCTGGCAGTCGGCCATCGCGTGGGTGATGGCCCAGGCGACGGTGCCGGCGTGCCCGAAGTGCGCGATACCGGGGACGCCGGGGACGGCGAGGCCGACGACGTCGAACTCGTCGCAGGCGAGGCGGATCTGCTGGTAGACGCCCGGGTCCTCGATGTAGCGGTGCGGGTCGCCGGCCAGCAGCGGGTGCCCGCTGACGGTGCGTTCGCCGCCGAGCAGCCAGCCGTTGCTGCCGAGGGTGCCGGGGCCGTCGGTGGCGAAGAGCGGGAGCGCGTCGGGGCCGAGGTGACGCCGCAGCAGATCCCGCCAGATCTTGGCGGGGAACCCGGCGAACGGCACGTGCGCGGTGAGCCACACCGCCAACGGCGTCCACGGCTCCCAGCGCCCGGGGGCGAGCCCGACCCGCGCGAACTCGGGCGCGACCGCCTCCGCGAGTCCCTCGCCCACCCCTTCGGCATACGCACGCACCCACGCGGCGCTCTCCGGGTCGGTCCGCTCCAGACGGTCGTAGCACCGGCGTGCGGTGTCGACGAGCCGGAGCCTGCGGGCGAACACGTCCCACGCCAGCGCCTCCGGCCCGAGGAACGCCGCCGTGGTCCCCTGGGCCCTGTGCCGCTCGACCTCCACCTGCCAGGCCCGGTCGCGCGCGGTGACCCGGCCCTGGGCGCGGGCGAGTGCGAGGGCGCTGTCCGCGCGCAGGTGCGGGATACCCCACGTGTCCCGGTAGATCTCGGCGGTCACCTCGACCCCTTTTCGCTTTAGGTAAGCCTTGCCTAAGTCTGCTCGCGGATCGTACGCGACACGGCGGGACCGCGACGGGGTGGGGTCCGGCGGCGGCCTCGACGCCCGATTCGGCGCCGCGCTCCCGTAGCGCGCTCGCGTGGAGGGCTGACCCGTTCGGAGGGATGATCGGGGGATGGACGTCACGCTGCACCTCGCCCAGGACCCCGCGGCCGACGAACTGCTCGGCCGCTCACCTCTCGCCGCGCTGGTCGGGATGCTGCTGGACCAGCAGGTTCCGATGGAGTGGGCGTTCAAGGGGCCGCGGACCATCGCCGACCGGCTCGGCGCGCGGGACCTGGACGCCCACGACATCGCCGCCCAGGACCCGGAGGACTTCGCCGCGTTGCTGTCGGAGAAACCGGCCGTGCACCGCTACCCCGGCTCCATGGCGCAGCGCATCCAGCAGTTGTGCCACTACCTCGTCGAGCACTACGACGGCAACGCCGAGCTCGTCTGGAAGGGCGTCCCCGACGGCCGCGAGCTGCTCCGCCGTCTGGAGGACCTCCCCGGCTTCGGCAAACAGAAGGCCCAGATCTTCCTCGCCCTCCTCGGCAAGCAACTCGGCGTCCGCCCGGAGGGCTGGCGCGAGGCGGCGGGCTCCTACGGCGAACCGGACGCCTTCCGCTCGGTCGCCGACATCACGGGCCCGGAGTCCCTGTCCAAGGTGCGCGCACACAAGCAGGAGCTGAAGGCAGCCGCAAAAAGAGCCAAGGCAGGAGAAAAGGCCTGAGGGCGGTCTCCTCAGGAAGGGGCGGACGTCACCAGGACGGACTCCGCCAGGTAGCGGAACGCCGTGGGCCGGTCGAAGCATTGATCATGACCGAGTACGACGACCGCCGCGTCCATGCCGGCGCACCCCCGCGCCCCACCCCCCACGGCCCCCGTGAGCCGGAACCCCCCTTCGAGGGCCCCCTCCACGCCCTCTCCCGCGCCGCCTGGCAGGTCGTCCTGCTGACCGGCGTCGCCTCGCTGATCCTCGGCGTCCTCGTCCTGGTCTGGCCCGGCGCCAGCCTGTTCGCGGCCGGCATCCTCTTCGGCCTCTACCTCGTGATCAGCGGGGTCTTCCAGCTCGTCGCCGCGTTCGGCACCCACCGCACCACCGCCCTGCGCGTCCTCGCCTTCATCAGCGGCGCCCTGTCGATCCTGCTGGGCCTCTTCTGCTTCCGCGGCCCGATGCAGTCGATCCTGCTGCTCGCCCTGTGGATCGGCATCGGCTGGCTCATCCGCGGCATCACCCAGACCCTGGCCGCCGCCTCCGACGGCTCGATGCCGGCCCGCGGCTGGCAGATCCTCCTCGGCGTGCTCACGTTCCTCGGCGGCATCGTGCTGATCGACTCCCCCTTCGAGTCGGTCGCGGTGCTCACCCTCGTCGGCGGCATCTGGCTCGTGGCCGTCGGCGCCGTGGAGATCGTCACGGCCATCGTCATGCGCGGCCGCGCACGGCAGGTACCGCACACCCTGTGAACGGCGGGCGTAATCCGACGCCCTCGGGGACCGTCACCGCCGCCGACATACCCGGCCGCACCCGGGCCCGACGGCACCGGGGAGATCCTCACGGCATCGTCATGCGCGCCCGCGCCCGACAGGTGCTCGCACCCTGTGAACGGCGCGCGCGATCCGCCCGCCTCACGGAAATCACCACCGCCGCCGACATGCCCGGCCCGCCCGGAAGGTGCCGCCCACCCCGCAGGCGGCGCGTGTGGTCCGAGCGGGCGGTTCTCGGCCGCGGGGTGCTGACGCCGGGGCCGGGCCGGGCACAGCACCCGGCATGAGCACCACGCCGCGCCTCGTCCGCAGCCGCCGCTGGCTGCGGGCGCTCGCGCTGGCGCTCGCCCTGCTGCTGCCGGGTGCGCCCTCGGCGGCGGCGGGCCTCACGGCACCGGCCGCCCTGGCGGTCCCCGGCGAGATCGTCGAGTACGACGTCCTGGACACGGCCCTGCGCCCGCCGCACCGCGTCCTGCCCCGGCCCGCCGCGCCCCCGCGCCCGACCCCGGCCCCACGGCGGCCACCCGCCCCTCGTGTCCCGGCCGCCCCGCTCCCGTCGTACGGCCCGGACGTGCTGCGCACCGTGGTCCTGCGCTGCTGACAGAGCCGCTCCCCCCAGGCCCTGTCCGTCACGACGCAAGGAGCACCGAGATGCCCTCGGACCCCTACGCGGTCCTGCGCGCCCTGCTGCGCGCCGAGGCCGTGCGCGGCACACCCAAACCCGAGCGGAAGCGGCAGGAGCCGCGCCCGCCGGCCCAGGAGCGCGAAACCCGCCCCTGAGCACCCGAGCCGGGCGTCCCTCACCGGGCGCCCGGCCCTCAGCGGGCCCACGTGCCTCACGCGCCGCCGGTCTCAGACCTCGTCCCGCTCCGGCTCCGCGTCGCGCAAACGTCCGCCCTGTCCCTCACCACCTCACGCGGCCCTCACCGCCGGCGGCGGGCCGTGCCGAAGAGTGAGCGGGTGATCTCGCGGCCGACCTGCGTGCCGATGGAGCGGGCCAGGGACTTGAACATGCCGCTGCCGACGACCTGCTCCACCATGGACGGCTCCTCCTTCGGGGCCTTGGCGCGTGGCTTGTCCGCCTCGGGCGCGGGCGGCTGCGCAAGCTTTTCGTAGGCCGACTCGCGGTCCACAGCCTGTGCATAACGTTCGTAGAGCGGCGACGACGTCACCGCGCGGTCCAGTTCGGCGGGCTCGACCGGGCCCATCAGGGACTGCGGCGCGCGCAGTCGGGTGGCGGCGACCGGCGTAGGGGCGCCCTTCTCGCTGAGGACGGTCACGACGGCTTCGCCGGTGCCGAGGCCGGTGAGGAGTTCCTCCAGGTCGTAGGCGGAGTTCGGGAAGGTCTTCACCGTGGCCTTCAGGGCCTTCTGGTCGTCCGGTGTGAAGGCGCGCAGGGCGTGCTGGATCCGGTTGCCGAGCTGGGCGAGGACGTCGGCGGGGACGTCCTTCGGGGTCTGCGTCACGAAGAACACACCGACCCCTTTCGAGCGAATCAGTCGGACGGTCTGCGTGATGGCGTCCAGGAACGCCTTGGAGGCCCCGTTGAACAGCAGATGGGCCTCGTCGAAGAAGAACACCAGCTTCGGCCGGTCGACGTCGCCCACCTCGGGCAGGTCGTGGAAGAGGTCGGCCAGCAGCCACATCAGGAAGGTCGAGAACAGCTGCGGTTTGTCCTGTACGGCGGCCAGCTCCAGGACCGAGACAATGCCGCGCCCGTCCCCGGCCGTCCGCAGGAACTCGGCCGTGTCGAACTCCGGCTCCCCGAAGAACGCGCCCATCCCCTGCGCCTCGAAGGCGGTCAGCGACCGCAGGATCACCCCGGCCGTGGCGGTGGACAGGCCGCCGAGGTTCCTCAGCTCCGCCTTGCCCTCGTCGGAGGTCAGAAAGGCGACGACCGCCCGCAGGTCCTTGAGGTCGACCAGCTCAAGACCCTTGGTGTCGGCGTAGTGGAAGATCAGGCCGAGGGACTGCTCCTGCGTCTGGTTGAGCTGCAGCACCTTCGCCAGCAGCACCGGCCCGAAGCCGGTGACGGTGGCCCGGACCGGGATGCCGTGGCCGAGGCCGCCGAGGGCGTAGAACTCGGCCGGGAAGCCGGTCGCCGACCACTGCTGATGCACCTCGGCGGCCCGCGAGCGCACTTTGTCGTTCTCGGTCCCGGGCGCGGAGATCCCCGACACGTCCCCCTTGATGTCCGCGAGGAACACCGGCACGCCCTGCGCCGAGAGCTGCTCGGCGATCAGCTGGAGCGTCTTGGTCTTGCCGGTGCCGGTCGCCCCCGCGACGAGGCCGTGCCGGTTGAGGACGGCCAGCGGGATGCGCACCTGCGCGTCCGGCAGACAGACCTCGTCCCACAGCAGCGCGCCGAGGTCCAGGGCGGGGCCGGTGAAGGCGTACCCGGCGGCGATCCGAAGGGCCTCCGCGGGGAGGGCCGGGGCGCCGCCCGGGGTCTCCCGGCCGGTGGTCTCGGGCATGGTCTCGCGGTCGCTCATCTCGGACCCCTGTTCCGGTTCACCCCGATTCGCGGCATCTTTTCCAGAGTCGCACTCCGTCTCCATGGCTGCGCCCGGAACGTCTTGACCGGTAGGCTTTCCGTGTGATCTTCAAGCGCATCGGAAACGGCCGGCCGTACCCCGACCACGGCCGGGAAAGCACCCGGCAGTGGGCGGACGTCGCGCCGCGCCCGGTCCGCCTCGATCAGCTCGTGACGACCAAGCAGCAGCTCGACCTGGAGACCCTCCTCGCCGAGGACTCCACCTTCTACGGCGATCTGTTCGCACACGTCGTCAAGTGGCAGGGCGACCTCTACCTGGAGGACGGCCTGCACCGCGCCGTCCGCGCCGCGCTCCAGCAGCGCCAGGTGCTGCACGCGCGCGTCCTCGAGCTGGACTGACGCGAGCCGCCACTCATCCGTCGGCCCTTCGGGCGTCGGCTCTTTCGACGTTGACCCGTTCGGCGTCGGCCGTCCGGCGTTGGCCCTTTCGGGTTGGTCCGTGCGGCGTCGAATGATCATCTAGTAGGCATCGCCGCCCGGTCGCACTACGCTGCGCCCATGAGCATGCTGACTCCCCCTGGCATGGGCGGCCAGTACCGGATCACGGGGGACAAATACCCACGAATGCGTCGCCCTCGGCGGCGTGGCAGGGTCGTCCTCGCGGTCGTCGCCTCCCTCGCCGTCCTCGGCACGGCCGGCTGGGGCACGTTGCAGCTCATCGACGTCTTCTCCGGCGGCGACGGGGACAGCGCCACCGCGGCCGGCTCCACGGCCGACTGCACCCAGAAGGCGAGCCCGTCGCCCAGCGCGGCCGCGGCCCTGCCCGAACCGCGCCGGATCACCGTCAACGTCTTCAACGCCACGACCCGGCAGGGCCTGGCCAAGCAGACCGCCGACGAGCTCAAGAGGCGCGGCTTCCGCATCGGCGACGTCGGCAACGCCGGCGCCCAGTACGACAAGAAGATCAACGGCACCGGCCTGCTCCTCGGCCCGGCCGGTGCCCAGGACACCTCGCTGCCCGTCCTCGCCACCCAGCTCACCGGCGCGGAGCGGCGCACCGAGCCCGGCCGCAAGGGCACGGCCCTCGACCTGATCATCGGCAACAGGTTCCGCGCGCTGACGCCCAAGGCGGACGCGGCCCAGGCCGTGACGAAGCTGACGGCACCGGCGCCGGCCCCGAGCACGTCGAAGAAGACCTGCTGAAGGGTTTTTCGGGGGCGCGGGGAACTGCGCGAGCAACCACACCGAACGGAAAGCCGCGAACGCACCCGTGGGCCTATGGCGATCCGGCGTCTGCGGGTTCGTCGTGGTTGTTCGCGCAGTTCCCCGCGCCCTTCAAGAGGGCGTTCTACTCGGCGGCGCCGTACATGCGGTCTCCCGCATCGCCCAGGCCCGGCACGATGTAGCCGTGCTCGTTGAGGCGCTCGTCCACGGACGCCGTCACCACGGTCACCGGCGCGCCCGCCAGATCCCGCTCCATGACCTCGACGCCCTCGGGGGCCGCGAGCAGCACGACCGCCGTCACGTCGTCGGCGCCCCGCTTGATCAGCTCCTGGATCGCCGCGACGAGCGTGCCGCCGGTCGCCAGCATCGGGTCCAGGACGTACACCTGCCGCCCGGAGAGGTCCTCCGGCATGCGCGTGGCGTACGTCGAGGCCTGGAGCGTCTCCTCGTTGCGGATCATGCCCATGAAGCCGACCTCGGCGGTCGGCAGCAGCCGCACCATGCCCTCGAGCATGCCGAGGCCCGCGCGCAGGATCGGCACGACGAGGGGGCGCGGGTGGGAGAGCTTGACGCCCGTGGTCCGGGACACCGGGGTGTCGATGTCGACCTGTTCGGTGCGCACGTCCCGCGTGGCCTCGTAGGCGAGCAGGGTGACCAGTTCGTCGGCGAGACGCCGGAAGGTCGCGGAGTCGGTGCGCTGGTCGCGCAGCGTGGTGAGCTTGTGGGCGACCAGGGGGTGGTCGACGACGTGGAGACGCATGTCCATAACAGTAACCGCGCTCTCTGTCGCCGCGCGCTGGCGTGGAACCACCCGCGCGGGGGACAGTGGGAGGGACGGACCGGGGTGGTGAGCCGATGCCAGACCTGCCTGACCGCGAGGGCACCGAACGCGGAAGCCGCGAGGGCCGTGACGACGCCGGCGACATAGCCGGGGCCGCCACGCCGGGCTCCCGTACGACCGCGAACAGAACACCGGGCAAGGGACCGGCCGCCGATGCGCCGTCCGCACGCGGCAGGGGCCGGGGCAGGGCCGCCACCGGGACGGGCACAGGCGGGGCCGGGACGGACGACCGGGGCTCGGCGTCGCGCGGCGGCACCCGCAGTGCGGCCCGCAGCGGCAGCGGCACCTCAAGTTCCGGCTCGGGTGCCGGCTCGGGCGGCGCCTCCCGCGGTGCCTCCGCCGGAACCGGCGACCGACCCACCGACGGCTCCGACGGCGCCGACGAGCAGGTGGCGGAGTCGGACGGCGAGCGGCGTCGGCGGCGCGCCCGGTTTCTGCGGGAACTCGCCGAGGCGAGGGAACTGCGTGACCGGGTTCAGCCGCGGCGTGCCAAGGCCGCGCGGCTGCGGCACGCGATGCGCATGAGGACGTTCCGCTGGTAGAGAACCGCCGCTCGGAAAGATCACGGCGGAACGGGAAGATCCGCTCCTGTCACGGGCGTTGACCTTGCCGGGCGTGCGTGGGCCGCGGCAAAACCCGCGTACGATCCGCTGGTGGCGGCGACGAGCGCGCCGGTGAGCCGATCGCAGGTACGCGATCGAAACTGCCGGACACAGGGAGCCGAAGACGTCCCCTGGGCGCCTTGTTTCTGCCACGATTCCGAGTGGGTGGGGCTCGGAGCCTGAGCTCTCTCCGCCCGTAACCTCCGCCGGGGGGACCCCCAACCGGCACGCCTCTGACCAGTGGGAGAGTCACGGTGTACTTCGCCGCACTGCTCGCGCGCACCGAAGACGGGTGGGAAGCGAGCGACACAGAGCTCGACGATGTGGAGACCCTGTCGGATCTGGCCGACCTGGCCCGGGAAGCCTCTCCCGACGAGGACACCGTTCTCGTCCTGATCGAGCAGGAGGACGCCTGGTTCGGCGTCGTCCGCATCGACGGCGAGGACGACCCGCGGATCTATGTCTCGGACGCGGCCGCGGCCGCCCGCAGCAGCTACGGGGAGATCCTGCTCACCGACGAACTGCTCGGCCGGGAACCCGGCGACGAGGACGACCTGGACGCCCTCGACCTCGACGGCACCGAGGACGGCGAGGACGGTGACGACGACTCCGACGAAGCCGGACCGGCCGCCACCGCCGACGCCGTACCGCACGGGCCGGTCGGCGACCCCGGTGTCCTCGACGACCTCGGCGTCAGCGAGAAGGAGCTGAAGTCGCTGTCGGCGGACGCGCTCACCGAGATCGCCGAGGCCCTCGGTGCCTCGGAGGTCCTGGAGACCGTCCGCTGACCGCTCAGGACATGACCGCGTACGACCCGACCGGCGGGGACACGGGCGACCGTGTCCCCGACCCGGTGCGCGACCGCTGGCGGGCTCCGATGCGGCTCGCCCTGCGGGAGGCCGAACTGGCCGTCCGCGGCGGCGACGTGCCCGTCGGCGCCGTCGTGCTGGCCGCGGACGGGACGACGGTCCTGGCGACCGGCCACAACGAGCGCGAGGCCGGCGGCGACCCCACGGCCCACGCCGAGGTGCTCGCCATCCGGCGCGCGGCCGAGCGGCTCGGCGAGTGGCGGCTGACCGGCTGCACCCTCGTGGTGACGCTGGAGCCGTGCACGATGTGTGCGGGTGCGATCGTCCTCTCCCGCGTCGACCGTGTCGTCTACGGCGCCCGCGACGACAAGGCGGGCGCGACCGGCTCGCTCTGGGACGTCGTACGCGACCGGCGGCTCAACCACCGGCCCGAGGTCGTCGAGGGCGTCCTCGCGGACGAGTGCGCGCGGCAGCTCACGGACTTCTTCCGGGGCCGCTGAGGACCGGCCCGAATACCGATTTCTGACCTGGGCCCGGCGTGCTGTAAGGTCTCCCTCGGTAGCGTGTCCGAGCGGCCGAAGGAGCTCGCCTCGAAAGCGAGTGTGGCGCAAGTCACCGAGGGTTCAAATCCCTCCGCTACCGCTCGAGAAAAGGGCCCCGTCGCAAGACGGGGCCCTTCGTGCGTTCCCCGGGCGGTGAGGTGTCGACCGGCAGGGCGTTGGTCGTTGAATACGGCCTCTAGTTACACTCGCCGCCGGTGCACGGGCGTCCGTGACCATGACAGGTGACATCGGCAGGCGACGACAGGGGAGGCCGCGGTGGCGGTGAACGCGAAGAAGATCGCCGTCTATGTGCTCGTGGTCTTCATCCTGTACCTGATCATCACGGACCCGGCCAAGGCGGCCGACTACGTGCAGATAGGGTTCGAGGGCATATCGGACGCCGCGAAGGCCATCGGCGACTTCATGACCTGGGTCGCCCACGGAGGTAAGTCATGATCCGCCATCTGGTCCTCTTCAAGCTCAACGAGGGTGTCGACCGCGACGACCCGCGCGTCATCGAGGGTGAGAAGGCCTTCCGCGCCCTCGACGGCGAGATCGCCGAGCTCCGCCACTGGGAGCTGGGCTGGAACCTCAGCGACCGCCCCATCGCCTACGACTTCGCGATCAACTCCGCGTTCGAGGACGCCGAGGCGCTGCGCCGCTACGTCGAGCACCCCGCGCACCAGGCGGGCGTGGCTCTGTGGCGCGAGTTCGCCACGTGGGTGATCGCCGACTACGAGTTCTGACCCGCTTCCCGACGGCCCCGCACCTGAACGGTGCGGGGCCGTTGTGCGTCTTATGCCCTGATTCACCCCAACTCGTACCTCAACACGGCGTTATGCGGTGCTTGCACACAGTGGGCATGTCTTGTGATGCTATGACCGCTTTTGACGGATGAGTTGACCGATGAAGAGGTGGCGTTGACCGTGTCGGCCAGTACTGCGCCGCCCCAGGAAGAGGCTCCCGCTCCGGCCGCTCCGCAGCGCAGCCGAGGGGCGGACACCAGGGCGCTGACACAGGTGCTCTTCGCCCAGCTCAAGGACCTCCAGCCGGGCACACCGGAGCACGACCGGGTGCGCGGGGCGCTCATCGAGGCCAACCTCCCGCTCGTGCGCTACGCGGCCGCCCGCTTCCGCTCCCGCAACGAGCCGATGGAGGACGTCGTCCAGGTCGGCACCATCGGGCTCATCAACGCCATCGACCGCTTCGACCCCGAGCGGGGCGTGCAGTTCCCGACCTTCGCGATGCCGACCGTCGTCGGCGAGATCAAGCGCTACTTCCGCGACAACGTCCGTACGGTCCACGTACCGCGCCGGCTGCACGAGCTGTGGGTGCAGGTCACCAGCGCCACCGAGGACCTGACCACCGCCTTCGGGCGCACCCCGACAACCGCCGAGATCGCCGAGCGGCTGCGCATCACCGAGGAGGAGGTGCTGTCGTGCATCGAGGCCGGGCGCTCGTACCACGCGACCTCACTGGAGGCCGCGCAGGAGGGCGACGGGCTGCCGGGCCTCCTCGACCGCCTCGGCTACGAGGACCCGGCCCTGGACGGCGTGGAACACCGGGACATGGTCCGCCACCTCCTGGTCCAACTCCCCGAACGCGAACAGCGCATTCTGCTGCTGCGCTACTACAGCAATCTCACCCAGTCGCAGATCAGCGCCGAACTCGGCGTCTCCCAGATGCATGTCTCGCGGCTGCTCGCGCGCAGCTTCCAGCGGCTGCGCATGGCGAACCGCATCGAGGCCTGACCGGACCGGCGCCTGGGGTTGCCTTGAGTGCCTTGGGTGCCTCGGCGGCTCGGGTGTCTCGAGGGGTGCTGGAGAACAGGTAGAACGCGTGCGCGAGGCATAACCTGCGAGAGCGAATCGTCCACCTGCGCTGTTGCTGTCGAAAAAGCCCTGAAAAACCGTCACACCCCCTGTTTCCAGGGCCGATTCACATCTCGCATGTCGACATGTCACTACAGCGTGTTGCCGACATGTGACATTCTGCGGGAAGCGCGTTTGCCGTGGCTCCGGCTCCGGTATTCAGGTGAGGGCTGTGCTCCTCGGCATGAGGGCCGGCCGCGACCGTCCGCGACCCAAAGGGGGTGGCATGTCCGCAGACAAGGGCAGCTCGAAGGTGCTCACGCTCACGAAGAGCGAGTCCGCGCCCGACGCCGCGTTCGACGACGCCGCGGTCCTCGAGGCCGCGCCGGCCCAGGACCTCCCGGCCGCACCTGTCCCTGCTCCGCCGGCCTCGGGGGACATCGACACCCGCACCCTCTCCCGCTCCCTGTTCCTGCGGCTCGCCGCCCTCGACGAATCCAGCCCCGAGCGTGCCTACGTCCGGGACACCCTGATCGAGCTCAACCTCCCGCTCGTGCGGTACGCCGCGGCGCGCTTCCGCTCCCGCAACGAGCCGATGGAGGACATCGTCCAGGTCGGCACGATCGGGCTGATCAAGGCGATCGACCGGTTCGACTGCGAACGCGGCGTGGAGTTCCCGACGTTCGCGATGCCGACCGTCGTGGGCGAGATCAAGCGCTTCTTCCGCGACACGTCGTGGTCGGTGCGGGTGCCGAGGCGGTTGCAGGAGCTGCGGCTGGCGCTGACCAAGGCCAGCGACGAGCTGTCCCAGAAGTTGGACCGCTCCCCGACGGTCGCCGAACTCGCCACCGTGCTGGGCGTGTCCGAGGAGGACGTCGTCGACGGCCTCGCGGTCGGCAACGCCTACACCGCGTCCTCGCTGGACTCGCCCGCCCCCGAGGACGACGGCGGCGAGGGCTCCCTGGCCGACCGCCTCGGCTACGAGGACACGGCCCTGGAGGGCGTCGAGTACCGCGAGTCCCTCAAGCCGCTGCTGGCCAAACTCCCGCCCCGCGAGCGGCGGATCATCATGCTGCGCTTCTTCGCCAACATGACCCAGTCGCAGATCGGCGAGGAGGTCGGCATCTCCCAGATGCACGTCTCCCGGCTGCTGACCCGCACCCTGGCCCAGCTGCGGGACGGCCTGATCTCTGACTGACCCGAAGGCGCTGTGCGCGAGGCTTCTCATTTGACGCCCCGTCAGCCACCATGTCGCGATGCCTCGAGCGACGGACGCCTCCACCTCTACGACACACGGCCGCCGACGCGCCCTGCTGGGTGCTTCGGCGGCCGTCGTCTGCCTGGGCTCCGTGACGTTGAGCGGCTGCGGGGGTGGTGGTGCGGGGGAGGGTGGCTATACGGCGGTGGGGGCTCCCGGGGGTCCGGGGGGTTCGGTTGTCGCGCCGACGGGTGGGGTGACTCTGGTGCCGCTGGTGCCGCCGGATGGAGAAAGGCGGGTACCCGTCGAGGGGCGGAGTCCGGCGGAGGCAGGCCCACGTCCGTCGGGGCCGACGCGGCGGGAGGGCGTCACTCCTGCGCCCACCGCGGCGGAGTCCCGGAGGCCCTCCGGGGCCGGCTCCACGTCGCCCTCCGGTGGGGGCCGTACGCCGCCTCGGCCACCGTCGGCATCGCCGCCTGCGTCGTCGCCGGGGCCGTCGCCGTCGCCCTCCCCCTCCCCGTCGCCGTCACCGTCGCCGTCACCGTCGCCGGCCGAGCTGAGGGTGGGTGAACCGGTGCGTGAGGCTGTGGCGGAGCGCTGGTGCGAGGACGTGACGCTGGAGATGCACAACGCCGGTGGTACGGCGGTGCGTTCGGGGACGGTCACCTTCGGTACGCACATCATCGGGGCGCTGGGCATCGACTGGGGCACGGTGAGGTCGACGGAGGACCTGCCGGTGCCGATCGCGGCCGGGGCCCGCGCGGAACGCACCTGGAAGGTGTGCGTGGAGGCGTGGCGGGTGCCGCTCGGAATGCACGTCGAGACGCGGGACGTCTCGGTGGACTGGGCCTGACGGGCGGCCGGGGCCGGCCGCCCGCCCGCCTTACTTCAGCGCGAGCCAGGCGACAGCCGCGACGACCGCGACCGCCACGACGACGCCGAGGATCAGACCGACCCGAGGGCCGGAAGAGGCCTGCGGGCTGCTGCCGGCCTGCGGCGCCTCGTCGACGAACGCGCGGAACATCTGGGTGCTGCCGGCGGGGTCGTAGTTGCCCTGCGGGTCCTGGGTGTTGGCCATGGGCCGCGAGCCTAGCGAATCCGACTGCGCGGCCCAAGCGGCGGGTACACCTGGGGCAGGCCGACCTTACGAAACCCGCCCACCCGCGGGGCGGGGCGCCGCCTCTCCGGGTGGACCGGCCCAGGGCCCCTGGTGCGTGCCGCTTCTGCCGAGGGGCGGGCCGGCGGGATGTCGCTTCTGCCGGTGGGCGGGCTCGGCGCCGGTGGGGTGAGCTACTGCCGGTGGGTGGGTCCTCGCCGGTGGGGTGTGCTTCTGCCGGTGGGCGGCTTCCAGGCCATGCGGGGTGTCGTCGCTACCGCCGGTGGGCCGCCTCGCAGCCGGTGGGGTGCTGCCGGTGTTGGGTGGGGCAAGGCCGCGAAGCGGCGAGGGCGGGCGGGTTTACGTTCGCGATGCTTGGCTTTGCCAACTTTTTATGGGAGGTCCGGCCGGTTTCGTTTGCCTGCGGCAACCATCTACTTCTATGGTTGCCCTAAGCAACAAATCAGGAGGTGCCCATGGCCGAGCAGGCGTTGTACGAGGAACTCGCCCGCCAGCTCAGCGCCGTAGGCGCCGTGAAGCGCGGAATGGCGAGGATTCTGCCGCCCGACTGCCCGGCGGGCTCGGCCGCGGTGCTGACGCTGCTGGACAGGAACGGCGACATTCGCATGAGCCGGCTCGCGGAGCTGCTCTCGGTGGACATGTCCGTCACCAGCAGGCACGTCGCCCACGTGGCGGCCCGCGGCTGGATCGAGCGCTCCCCCGACCCGGCGGACAAACGCTCCAGGATCCTGCGCCTGACCCCCACGGGCCGCGCCCGGCTCGACGAGCTGTCCCGGCGGACGACCCACCTGCTGGCCACCCGCCTCGGCGACTGGACCGACGACGAGGTGGGCCAGCTCATCCGGCTGATGACCCGCCTGCGCGACAGCTTCGGCGACTGCCGGGCCACGTACGCCGAAGAACCACAGCAGACCACCCGTACACCCGCGGAATCGAAGTAAGAGAAGGAAGCCCATGGCAACGACCACACCGACCGGTGTGCGGGCCCACGCCAAGCACGGGGGAGGCTCCCCCGACGGCGGGGCGATGTCCCACCGGCAGATCATGGAGGCGCTCTCCGGGCTGCTGCTCGGCATGTTCGCCGCCATCCTGTCCTCGACGATCGTCTCCAACGCCCTTCCCGAGATCATCCAGGACCTCGGCGGCGGCCAGAGCGCCTACACCTGGGTCGTCACCGCGGCCCTGCTGTCCATGACGGCGTCCACCCCGCTGTGGGGCAAGCTCGCCGACCTGGTCAGCAAGAAGGCGCTGGTACAGATAGCGCTGGTCATCTACATCGCCGGCTCGGTCGTGGCCGGTCTCTCCCAGAACTCGGGCATGCTGATCGGCGCCCGCGTCATCCAGGGCCTCGGCGCGGGCGGTCTCACCGCGCTGGCGCAGATCATCATGGCCGCGATGATCTCCCCGCGTGAGCGCGGCCGCTACTCCGGCTACCTCGGCGCGACGTTCGCGGTCGCGACGGTCGGCGGCCCGCTGGTCGGCGGCGTCATCACCGACACGGACTGGCTCGGCTGGCGCTGGTGCCTGTACGTGGGCGTGCCCTTCGCGCTGATCGCGCTCTTCGTGCTGCAGAAGACGCTGCACCTGCCGGAGAGCCGGCGGAAGGTGAAGGTCGACTGGGCCGGCGCCTTCTTCATCACCGCCGCGGTCAGCCTGCTGCTGGTCTGGGTGACGTTCGCCGACGACAAGTACGCGTGGCTGTCCTGGCAGACGTACTCGATGGTCGGCGGCGCGCTCGCGCTGGCGCTGGTCTTCCTGTTCGTCGAGACCAAGGCCGCCGAGCCGATCATCCCGCTGCGCCTGTTCCGCAACCGCACCATCGCGCTGGCCTCGGTCGCCTCGCTGTTCGTCGGTATCGCGATGTTCGCGGGCACGGTGTTCTTCAGCCAGTACTTCCAGCTCGCCCGTGACAAGTCCCCGACCATGTCGGGCGTCATGACGATCCCGATGATCGCCGGCCTGTTCGTGTCCTCGACCGTCTCCGGCCAGATCATCACCAAGACCGGCAAGTGGAAGGCCTGGCTGGTCAGCGGCGGTGTGCTGCTGACGGCGGGCCTGGGCCTGCTCGGCACCATGCGCTACGACACCGACTACTGGAAGATCGCCCTGTTCATGGCGGTCCTCGGCCTCGGCGTCGGCATGATGATGCAGAACCTGGTCCTGTCCACCCAGAACCAGGTCGCCCCGCACGAGCTCGGCGCCGCCAGCTCGGTCGTCACCTTCTTCCGCTCCCTGGGCGGCGCGGTGGGCGTCTCCGCGCTCGGCTCCGTGATGACCACCCGGATCAGCCACTACGCCGCGGACACCATCGGTCAGCTCAGCCCGCAGGAGCAGGCCGCCGCCGCCAAGGCCGCGGGCTCCGGGCAGATCCCCGACATGGACCTGCTGCCCGCCCCGATCCGCAGCTGGCTGGAGGGCGCGTACGGCCACGGCATCGCCGACGTCTTCCTCTACGTCGCCCCGATCGCGTTCCTCGCCTTCGTCGTCACCCTCTTCATCAAGGAGGTCCCCCTGCGCACGACGGGCGCCCTCGCCCAGGCAGCGGCCTCGGTCGAGGAGACCCCGGCTGCCCCGGCTTCGGCCCCGGCCGCCGACGGCGGCGAGACCGTCTCCCAGGAGCCGCTCGCGACCGGCACCCCCGTCCACGGCGTGGTCCGGGACGCGGAGTCCACCCCCGTCCCGAACGCCACCGTCACCCTCATCTCCCTCGACGGCCGCCAGCAGGGCCGCGCCGTCGCCCACCCGGACGGCTCCTACACCGTCGACGCCCCCGGCCCGGGTTCGTACGTCCTCATCGCCGCGGCCGACGGCTTCCAGCCCCAGGCCTCCACGGTCGTCGTCGACGCCCCCGTGGCGTACGACATCCTCCTCAGCGGCACCAGCGGCCTGACCGGCGCGGTCCGCGCCGCCGAGGACGGGCGGCCGGTCGAGGACGCCATGGTCGTCGTCACCGACGTACGAGGCGAACTGCTGGCCACCGCGGCCACCGGCGAGCAGGGCGACTTCTCCTTCGGCGAGCTGGTGCCCGGCACGGTCACCGTCGCGGTCAACGCCGCCGGGTTCCGGCCGCGCGCCCTGCCCGTCGAGGTGGGCGGCACCGGGGTGACCCGGATCGAGGTCGAGCTGGAGGCGGGTGCCCAGGTCACCGGCGTCGTACGGGCCCCGCACGGGCCACTGGCCGACGCACGGGTGACGCTGCTCGACGCGGCGGGCAACGTGGCCGGCACGGCGACGACCGGCGCGGACGGGGCGTACGGCTTCACCGATCTGGACGGCGGCGAGTACACGGTCATCGCGACCGGTTACCCGCCCGTGGCGACGTCCCTGCGGGTCGCCGGCCCAGGCGTCGACGGCCACGACATCGAACTCGCCCACCCCGGCGAGTAGTTCCGACCCCGGCCCGTGGCGGGGCGCGCGCTCCGAGCGGAGGTGCGCGTCCCGCCGCGGGCCGGTTCTTCTTCCAAGACTGAGGAGTACGTGAGATGGGGCTGACCGCGAAGGTCCGGACCCGCGACGGATGGGCCGTGTCGCACGCGGTCGTCACCGTCACCGACATGAGCGGCACGCAGGTGCTGCGGGCGGAGGCGGACGACGAGGGGGCCGTACGGGACACGACCGTCCTGGCGCCCGGCGCGTACACGGTGATCGTGACCGCCGTCGGCTACGCGCCCGCCGCCTCCAGCGCGCTCGTCACCGCGAGCGGCCGTGCCGAGGTCGGCACCGTGACGCTGGCCCGGCAGGGCGGGGCCGAGCTGCCGCCGCCCGGGCCGTGGACCGTGGACCCGGCGCACTCGACGGTCGGCGCGGTCGCCCGCCACCTGGGCATCTCCTCGGTGCGCGGCCGCTTCACCGACTTCACCGCCTCGATCGAGGTCGCCCCCGACGACATCACCAAGTCCCGCGTTGAGGCGGTCATCCGGGCCGCGTCCATCGACACCGGCAACGGCATGCGCGACACCCACCTGCGCTCGGCCGACTTCCTGGACGTCGAGAACCACCCGGAGATCACCTACCGCTCGACCGGCCTCACCCCGGCCGGCCCCGACCGCTGGACCGTGCACGGGGAGCTGTCCCTGCACGGTGTCGTACGACCGGTCGACCTCGACCTCGCCTGTCTCGGCACCGGCGCCGACCCCTGGGGCGGCACCCGCGCCGCGTTCCGCGCCACGGCCGAACTGCACCGGGACGACTTCGCCCTGCGCTACAACCAGATCCTCCAGGCGGGCATCGCCGCCGTCGGCACGACCCTGAAGGTGGAGCTGGACATCCAGGCGGTCCAGGGCGAGACGCTGCCGGCCGCCTGAGGCCTCAGGGGCCAAGATCGGCTCGACGACGTACTGCTGGTACCTCCACTTCACCAACTGACGTACGGCTCAGCCGCGCTCGGCCATGGCCTCGATGCCCGCGACCAGCAGGTCCAGGGCGAAGTCGAAGTCACGGTCGAGCATCTCGGCGACGGTGTCGCCGCCGCGGGCCTCCATCAGATCCCGGGCCTCCTCGATGACCTCGCCGGTGCCCGGGGCCTCGGTGACGGCGCTCATGGCGTGGGCGTAGTACTGGTCCGGGGTCATCCCGGCGTCGGCGACCCGGGACAGGAAGTGGCCCTCGATCGTGCCGTAGCCGTACACGAACTGGAAGACGGCCGAGATCGCGCCGGTCACCCCGCGCGCCGGCAGGCCCGCCCTGCGGATCACGCGCTGGATCGTGCGGGAGAAGGCGAGGGCGTTCGGGCCGATGTTCAGATACCGGCCTGCGAGCGGGGACACCCACGGGTGACGCACCAGCAGCGCGCGGTAATCCGTGGCCAGCGCGCGCAGTTGCGCCCGCCAGTCCTCGCCGCTGTCCGGGTCGGGCAGGCGCAGCTCGCCGTAGACGTGGTCGAGGGCGAGTTCGAGCAGGTCGTCCTTGGTGTCGACGTACCAGTAGACCGACATCGCGGTCACGTTCAGCTCGCCGGCCAGCCGCCGCATGGAGAACTTCGCCAGCCCCTCGGCGTCCAGCAGCCGCACGGACACCTCGGTGATCCGCTCCCGGTCCAGCCCTGAGGGCTGCCCCCCGCCGCTTCCTTGCTTCCCGCGCCGGGCGGCCTTCCCCTCCAGCCACACACTGGCAGCCTTCACCATCGGCGCACCTAACTCCTCGACTTCGGCTCACTGTATGCCCCCAGGGGCGCGGGGCTGTGCCCGATATGCGGCTCTACCGCGTAGGGCGCGAAGAACCACGGACCAGCGGGCTAGTGGGCGACAACCATCCCGGAGTCTGCCCTCTCCGCCCGTCGCAGCAACGCCGCCGCGACAACTCCCCCGAGCAGCACAGCCACCGCCCCCACCAGCAGACTGCTGGACACCCCGTCGGAGAACGCCCTGGTCGAAGAGGGCGCGGCACCCCCTGCCACGAGAACCGCCCCCAGCACAGCCACCCCGAGCCCGTTCCCGAACTCGGCCAGCGTCCCGTTGACGCCCGCCCCCACACCCGCCCTCTCCGGAGGAATCGCGCTCATGATCGCGTGCGCCATCGCCGGATTGGCCACCGCGCAGCCCACCCCGATGAGCAGCAGCCCGGCCAGCGTCCCGGCATAGCCGCCGGGCGCGACGGCGATCGACACCAGCCCGCCCGCCATCAGCGTCATGCCGAGCAGGATGGACACCGGCGTGCCCAGGCTCGTCGTCCACTTCGCCGACAGCCCCGAGAAGTTGAGCACCACCACGGCCAGCGCCAGCGGAGCGGTCCGCAGGCCCGCCTCCAGAGGGCCGTATCCGAGGACGAACTGGAGGTGCTGGGTGAGCAGGAACAGCGCCCCGCCCATCCCGAAGGTGATCAGCACCGCCCCGGCGACCGCGCCGGTGAACCTGCGGTCGCGGAAGAAGCGCAGGTCGAGCATCGGGTACGGGATACGGCTCTCCCAGTACGCGAACGCCCCGAGGACCAGGACCGCGACACCCGCGGCGGCAAGGACCCGGCCGGACGTCCAGCCGTGCGCCGGGCCGGAGATGATCGCGAAGACCAGCGCGGCCATGCCGATCGTGGAGAGCAGAGCGCCCAGCAGGTCCGGGCGCTCGCCCAGCGGGTTCTTCGACTCCGGGACCAGCGCCACCACGGCGGCCAGGCCCAGGGCCGCGACCGGCAGGTTGACCAGGAAGATCGCTCCCCACCAGAAGTGGTCCAGCATGAACCCGCCGATGAGCGGGCCGCAGGCGAAGCCGAGCGCGTTGACCGCGCTCCAGATGCCGATCGCCCTGGGGTGCTCCTCGGGGGCGAAGATCTGCATCGCCACCGCGAGGGTCGTGGTCAGCAGCAGTGCCCCGCCGACGCCCATGCCGGCCCGCGCCGCGATCAACTGCCCCGCGCTGTCGGCCAGTCCGGCGACCAGCGAACCCGCCCCGAACAGGGCGAGTCCGGCGATCAGCATCTTCTTACGGCCGTAGCGGTCGGCGGCGCTGCCTGCCGTGAGCAGCAGACCGGACTGCACGAGCGAGTACGCGTTGATCATCCACTGGATGTCGGCGGTGGCCGCGTCCAGCTCCGCGGTGAGGGACGGGATCGCCACGTTCAGGACGGTGTTGTCCAGCAGCACGGTGAGCTGGGCGAGGCAGATCACGCCGAGGATGAGCCAGCGCTGCGGGTGGCCCTGAGGGTGGGGGGAGGTGGACATGGTTGTACACCGTAAGGGAGTCCCTTTACGGTGTACAACCGGGTTTCGGTCAGCTGTCGGCCGCCTCCTGCGTGAGGTCGTAGAACGTCGCCGAACCGACCGTGACCTCCTTGAAGTTGGCCTGCACCCACTCGGAGATCTCGGACGACGTGCCGGCACCAGCGCCGCCCCCGCCCATGCCGCCGCCCATGCCGCCTCCGGCGATGAAGTAGTGGATCTTTCCTTCCTCGACGTACCTCTTGAACTCGGACAGCGTCGGGGACGGGTCCGTGCCGTTGAAGCCGCCGATCGCCATCACGGGCTCACCGGTGGCGAGCTGGTAGCTCGCGGCATTCTGGGCGCCGATGGCCGCGGCCGCCCAGGTGTAGCTGCCGGCGTCGGTCACCAGGAGCTTCTTGGCCTCCGCGCCGACGTTCGCGCCGTTGAGGAGACCGCCCACGCCGCCGGGGCCGCCGGCTTCGCCTCGGGTCCCGCCGGGGGCGGTCGGCTGAGTCCGGCCGTTCTGGCCACCCTGTCCGCCAGGAGTGTTCTGGCCGTTCTGGCCGGGGAAGCCTCCGCCGAAGCCGCCGGTCGGGGGCTGGCCCGCCTGGCCGCCCTGGTTGCCCTGCCCGCCCTGGCCGTTCTGCTGGTTCTGGCCCGGGAATCCCCCGTCACCCCCGGCACCGCCCGGCATCCCGCCGCCGCCGGGGCCTCCCCGGCCGCCCGCGACCGCCGGACCGGCCGTGACGATGGAGCCGCTGTGCCCCTCCCCGAGCGTGGTCAGCGTGTACGCCATCGGACCCGCGAGGGCGGCGACGAGCCCGAGGCCCACCACACCCCGGGCGAACGGCCGGCCGAGCCGGGTGACGAAGACCAGGCCCAGCGCGGCGACCAGCCCGCCGACCAGGACCAGCCACTTCAGCCAGGGCAGGTAGTCGGAGGAGCGGTTCAGCAGGACGTACCCCCAGGCCGCGGTCGCCGTCATCGCTCCGGCCAGCGTCAACGAGGCCCAGGCCCGGCCGCGTTCCTCCCACAGGACGGTCGCGCCCATGCCGATCAGCGGCGCGATGTACGGAGCGAGGGCGACGGTGTAGTACTCGTGGAAGATGCCCTGCATGTAGCTGAAGATCAGCGCGGTGATCAGCAGCGAGCCGCCCCAGAGGAGGAACGCGGCCCGGGCGGTGTCCGTGCGCGCGGCCTTCCTGGTCAGCCACAGCGCGGCCACCAGCAGGATCAGCGCGGCCGGGATCAGCCAGGAGATCTGCCCGCCGATGCTGGAGCTGAACATACGGTCCCAGCCGGTCTCGCCCCAGCCGCCGCCCTGGCCGCCGCCACCGCCGCCGCCCACGCTGCCGGTCTCGTCGCCGTTGATCCGGCCTAGGCCGTTGTAGCCGAAGGTCAGCTCCAGGAAGCTGTCGTTCTGCGAGCCGCCGATGTACGGCCGTGAGGAGGCCGGCCACAGCTCGACGACCGCCACCCACCAGCCGCCGGCCACGACCATCGCGAGCCCGGCCAGCAGCACCTGGCCGACCCGCCTCCTCACCGTCGTAGGCGCGCATACGACGTACACGGCGGCCAGCACCGGCAGGATCAGGAACGCCTGGAGGGTCTTGACCAGGAAGGCGAGTCCGATCGCCGCACCCGCCCAGAGCAGCCACTTCGTCCGCGCCTTCTCCAGCGCGCGCAGCGTGCAGTACACGGCGGTCGCCATCAGCAGGGCGAGGGCCGCGTCCGGGTTGTTGAAGCGGAACATCAGCGCGGCGACCGGGGTGCACGCGAAGACCGCCACGGTCAGCAGCCCGGCGGTCGCGGTGAAGCGGCGGCGGACGGCGGCGTAGAGCACGGCCGCCGTGGCGACGGCCATCAGCACCTGCGGGAACAGGATCGCGAAGGAGTTCAGGCCGAACACCCGCACCGACAGGGCCATCGGCCACAGCGAGGCCGGGGGTTTGTCGACGGTGATGGCGTTCGCCGCGTCCAGCGAGCCGAAGAACATCGCCTTCCAGGACTGGCTGCCCGCCTGGACGGCCGCCGAGTAGAAGGAGTTGGCGTACCCGGAGGCCGTCAGGTTCCAGGTGTAGAGCGCGCCGATGAGCAGGAGCGCGCCGAGGAGGGCCGGGCGCACCCAGCGGGCGTCCTCGGGGCGGCCGCGCCACAGACGTCGTAGGAAGGGCGGCCGGTCGGCCGAGGCCGGCGGGGCCCATGCGGGGGCGTGGGCCAGTTGGGCGGTCATCGGGAGTCCCCCTGGTGGTGGTAGGTGTCGGTGGGGCGGTCGGGGAAGACCCACGCCCGGAAGAGCAGGAAGCGCAGCACCGTCGCCGCGAGGTTGGCGGCGATCAGGACGGCCAGTTCGGTGGAGTGCGCGGGGTCGGTGGTCGCCGTGTTCAGGGCGGCGAGGGAGCCGCTGGTCAGGGCGAGGCCGATGCCGAACACGACCAGGCCCTGCGCCTGGTGCCGTACGGCACCGCCCCGGCCGCGCACGCCGAAGGTGAGGCGCCGGTTGGCGGCCGTGTTGGCGACCGCGGACACCAGCAGCGCGAGCGCGTTGGCGGCCTGGGAGCCGGTGAGGGAGCGGAAGCCGGTGTAGAGGAGGAGGTAGAAGAGGGTCGAGAGGCCGCCGACCGCGCAGAAGCCGACGAGCTGGCGGGCCAGGCCCTTGGGCACGTCCTTGATCTCACGGTCGCGCGGGTCGTCGCCGAAGGGCCGGGTGAGCCGGTCCAGCGGCAGCGAACCGGTGGCCAGCGCCTTGCCGACCCGCCAGACGCCCTTGAGGTCGTCGGTCGCCGTCCTGACGATGTGGACCGTGGAGTCGGGGTCGTCGACCCAGTCGACGGGAACCTCGTGGATCCTGAGCCCCGCGCGCTCGGCGAGGACCAGCATCTCCGTGTCGAAGAACCAGCCCGTGTCCTCCACCAGCGGCAGCAGCACCCGGGCCACGTCCCGGCGGATCGCCTTGAACCCGCACTGGGCGTCGGAGAAGCGGGCCTGGAGCGAGCCGCGCAGGATCAGGTTGTACGAGCGGCTGATGAACTCCCGCTTGGCCCCGCGCACCACCCTGCTGCTGCGGCTGAGCCGGGAGCCGATCGCCAGGTCGGAGTGGCCGGAGATCAGCGGCGCCACCAGCGGCAGCAGGGCGTTGAGGTCGGTGGACAGGTCCACGTCCATGTAGGCCAGGACCGGCGCCTCGGACGCCGACCAGACGGCCCGCAGCGCCCGGCCGCGCCCCTTCTGCTCCAGGCGCACCGAGCGCACCTCGGGCAGCTGCGCCGCGAGCCACTGCGCCACCTGCGGGGTGGCGTCCGTGGAGGCGTTGTCCGCGACCGTGATGCGGAACGGGTAGGGGAAGGTGCGGGCCAGGTGCTCGTGCAGCCGCTGCACGCACGGCTGGAGGTCCTTCTCCTCGTTGTAAACGGGGATCACTACGTCCAGGACCGGCGTACCGGCTGCCACGGCCGGGAGGTGCTCCCGCGCCGGCAGGGTGCCGGGAGAAGAGTCGGTTCGCATGACGACGACAGTCGTCAAGTCGCCTGTTCTGCTGGTGTGGTGGGGCTGTGCCGCACCTGTGAGTCCAGGGCCGTCGCCGGACCGGCAGCCCTCGCCGGGGCCGGGGCCTGGGCCGTCACCGCGACCGGGGCCGTCACCGGGACGGGCACCGGCAGGTGCACGGTGAACACGGTCCGCCCGGGCACGCTATCCACCGTCACGGCACCGCCGTGCGCGGTCACGACGGCCTGGACGATGGCGAGGCCGAGCCCGGTCGAACCGGAGGCCCGCGAGCGCGAGGAGTCGCCGCGCGCGAACCGCTCGAAGACGTGCGGGAGCAGCTCGGGCGCGATCCCCGGCCCGTCGTCCTGGACGTCCACGCACAGCCATGGCCCGGCGCGCCGCACCCGCGCGGTGACCGTCGTACCGGGCGGGGTGTGGGTGCGTGCGTTGGCCAGCAGGTTGACCAGCACCTGGTGCAGTCGGGCCGCGTCCGCGTCGACCGGGGCGGGCTCGTCGGGCAGCTCCAGGCGCCAGTTGTGGTCGCGGCCTGCGGCCCGCGCGTCGCTGACGGTGTCGACGACCAGCGGGACGAGGTCGGTCTCCTCGAACCGCAGCGGCCGGCCCGCGTCCAGCCGGGCGAGCAGCAGCAGGTCCTCCACGAGCAGGGTCATCCGGCTCGCCTCGGACTCGATCCGGCCCAGCGCGTGCCGGGTGTCAGGGCCGACCTGTTCCTGGCCGCGCCGGGTCAGTTCGGCGTAGCCGCGGATGGAGGCCAGCGGGGTCCTCAGCTCGTGGCTTGCGTCGGCGACGAACTGCCGTACCCGCGTCTCGCTCTCCTGGCGGGCGTGCAGGGCGCCGTGCACATGGTCGAGCATCCGGTTCAGCGCGGCCCCGACCCGGCCGACCTCGGTGTGCGGGTCGCACTCCGACTCGGGCACCCGCTCGTCGAGGTTCACCTCGCCACTGTGCAGGGGGAGTTCGGAGACCCGGGTGGCGGTCGCGGCGACCCGGCGCAGAGGGCGGGTGGCGACACCGACGATGACGGTGCCGGCCAGCGAGGCGGCGATCAGCGCGGCGGCGGTGACACTGACCTCGACGAGGATGAGGGTGTTGACGGTGCCGGTGACGCCGCTGGTCGGCAGGGCCACGTAGTAGCTGCGGGAGCCGTCGAAGCCGGTGTCGAACTGCACGCGGTACTGGCCCAGGCCCGGCAGGTCCACGGTGTGCTTGCGCCCGTCCTGGGACACCGAGTCGAGCGCTTCCGTCTGCGCCGCGGTGAGGTCCTCGGGGTCGCCGTACGGGTCGTCGGTCTCCATGCCGACCTTGGCGTCGATGATCGTGCCGCCCCGCACCTCGGCGAGGACCGTGCCCTTGGGCTGCGGACCCCGGGTGACGAAGTCGTCGAGGTCGGTCGCGGCGCGCCCCGCGCCCCCGGGCTTCCCGTCGGGCGGCCCGACGACCGCGCGCATCACGGACTCGTCCAGCTGCTTGTCGAGCTGCTGGTACAGATGGGACCGCAGGGCGATCGCGGTGACCGTGCCGATCACCGCACACACCACCGCGATCAGCACCACGGACGCGACGACGAGCCGCGTCCGCAGCGTGCGCGGCTGTCCCGCCCCGAACCGCCGCGCACGCGTCCGCCGTCGCCCGGTCACGCGACGGCGGGCTTGATCAGATAGCCGGCGCCGCGCCGGGTGTGGATCATCGGCTCCCGTCCGGCGTCGATCTTCCGGCGCAGATAGGAGATGTACAGCTCGACGACATTGGCCTGCCCGCCGAAGTCGTACGACCACACCCGGTCCAGGATCTGCGCCTTGCTGAGCACGCGTCGCGGGTTGCGCATCAGAAACCGCAGCAGCTCGAACTCGGTGGCCGTCAGGTGGATGCTGTCGCCCCCGCGGGTGACCTCGTGGCTGTCCTCGTCGAGGGTGAGGTCACCGACGACCAGCACGGACTCCGAACGGCGGTCGGCCGCACCGGCGCGCCGGATGAGCCCGCGCAGCCGGGCGACGACCTCCTCCAGGGAGAACGGCTTGGTGACGTAGTCGTCGCCACCGGCGGTGAGCCCGGCGATACGGTCCTCCACCGCGTCCTTGGCCGTCAGGAACAGCACCGGCACGTCCGGCAGCTCCCGGCGCAGCCGGCCGAGGACGGCCAGTCCGTCCATGTCGGGCAGCATCATGTCCAGGACGACGGCGTCCGGCCGGAACTCCCGCGCGCTGCGCACGGCACCCTGGCCGTCTCCCGCGCTCCGGATCTGCCATCCCTCGTAGCGCAGGGCCATGGACAGCAGCTCGGTGATCGACTGCTCGTCGTCCACCACCAGCACGCGGACGGGGCTCCCGTCCGGCCTCAGCAGTTCGGTGCGCCCCTGGGGCGAGGTCGTGGTCATACGCCCCAGAGTGTCGGCGGCCTCTGAGAGCACCCTTTCTGGAATCTGTGAATTCGCTGAGAAGCGCACAGGTACGTCTCAGGAACCGCCTGGGAAAGCCGGCCGCGCCCGCTCGAAGGAGTGGCTGTGCTCGACCTTGGCGATGTGGATCGTGTACCGCTCGAACCAGTTCTCCCTCCCTCTCTCCTTGGCCGCCCGGTGCTCGGCGTCCGCCCGCCACCGCTCGATCCCGGCCAGGTCCTCGAAGTAGGCCACGCTGATCGAGAGCCCACCCGGCGCACCGGCCGAGTCCTCCCCGAGGAACCCCGGTACGTCCCGCACCAGCTCCCCCAGCCGCGTGGCGGTCTCGGCGTATCCGTCCTCGTCCCGGTCGGTCCGTACGGAGGTGAAGACGACGGCGTAGTACGGAGGTTGATGTGCGCCCACCGGCGCTGTCGCGTTCTCGGTCATGCCCGCCACGATGCCCGGCGACCTGCCCTTGATCCACGCCTCTTACGGAAAGGGATCCATAGGGGATCCAAGTCTTTACCTCGGCCCCCTCGTGGACGGCACAGGCGCACCGGCCTACCGCAGCGGCCCCCGCTCGTCGACGAGAAAGGTGGGCTCACCCAGGAACACGTCGTCCGCGAACGCGCCGTAGCCGATGTTGAACGTGTCCAGCCAGTACGACCAGTCCTGCATGCCCGCCGCGCTGCTGAACCGGTAGTTGAGCTGCCAGCGCACCCACTGCCCCGGTATCAGCCGCACCGCCGGAGGCCGCCGGCGCCGGGGCGGCAGCCCGAACAGCGGCTGCACCCTGGGCAGGACGGCCAGCCGTCCGTCGGTCTCCCGCAGCCGGACATCGACCCGCTTGCGCTCCACCCGGTCCTCGAAGGGCGCGAAGTCGTCCCGCTCCAGCATCCCCACCGTGTGCGCGAGGGGCGGTACCCCGGCGGGCAGCAGGAACCCGACGGGCGCCGCGTTCCGCCGGGCCGCGGCCTCACCTCCGCGCGACCGCTTGGTCCACCGGGTCTGCACCCATTGCACGACGACGTCATGCTCCACCCTGAATCCCCCGTTTCCACGACTCCCTAGAACAACCCGTCCTGTCGATGCACCTCGCCCTTGAACTCCCGCAGGGGCAGGGCGAACAAGTGCCCGGCGGTCGCCGGACCCAACTCCCACCCGGTCATCAACCGGCTGTCGAGCACGACCACCCCGCGCGAGGTCGCCAGATGCAGATCGGGCCCGGCGGCGGCCACCAGCTCACCGCTCACGCCGCCCCCCGCGACCAGCTCGCTCACCTCCCCGAAGGCGGCCGGCGCCGCGTGCAGCCCGAACGCCTCCAGATGATCGACCGCGGCGAACGCCTCACGCTCCAGCGACTCCGGCCAGCCGCTCAGCGCCAGCGCCCGGCCGTGCAGGTCTTCGATCTCGGCGGCCCGCTCCGCCTCGGAGGCCGGCAGGGAGGCCCGTACGGCACGCTTCTCGGCGTACGGAATCCGGTCCGGCACCCCCAGCGCCGCCCGCAGCAACTCCTCCGTGCGCCGCGCGGCCATCAGCGGTCCCCGCCCGAGCCAGCTGAAGCACACGGCCCCCTGCTCCAGCAGCCGCGCCGAACCCCGCTCCAGCGCGGTGATGCCGACCTTCAGCAGGCCGGGCCCGAACCAGGCCACGTACACGTGGTACGTCCTCGGGTCGTCCGCGATCGTGTCCGCGGCGACGGAGTGCGCCCGGTCCAGCCGCGCGCACTCCTCGCACCGCGCGCCGGTACTGCGCCCCGACACCACCGCTCCCACCGGACACGGATGCCCCCTGGCTCCCACACACGTCCGCACACCCCCTTCCACGACCTCGAAAGCGACCCGCTTCCCCCAGCTCAGCGCACTTGCCCGGCCCCCATCCCACACGAGCACAGGCCCGTCCGCCGACCACCGCAGCCCCGAGCACTTCCACGCCTGTCCCATCACTCATGAGAGTAGAACCCACCACTGACAACGCCCTCGGACCGCCGAGGCCCGCTAGGGTCACGCACACGGAAAGGCCCGAAGCCGCAACCTCGCATTGCGACTTCGGGCCTCTCCGGTCCGCCTCCGGCGCCTTCCGCGCCTCACGGCAGCACGTACACAGGCGTCCCGTCCTCCGCGCATCCCCGCTGCCGCATGCACCCCCGCTTCAGCAGCATCCGCACGCAGTCCACCACCCGCTCGACCGTCAGCCCGGTCCGCTCCGCCACGTCCTCCACCCGGCACCGCGCCTCCCCTCGCACGAGCGCCGGCGCGAGGTACGCCGCGACCGCGTGCACGTCCTCCGTGACGACGAGGTTCTTCGCCCGCCAGGCGGCGAGCAACTGCTGAGGGGTGGCGGTGGACACCTCCCTCGCACCGCCCTCCCGCGGCCCGTCGAACCGATCGGCGAGCCGGTCGAGGCTGTGGGCGATGTGGTGGAGGGCGTCGGCGATGGAGCTCTGGATGCGGGTCTGCTCCGCCTGCGCGGCGGCGAACATCTCGTCCGCCCGGATGTTCCGCTCCTCCAGCCGCACGATCGCCTCGGCGACCTCCTCCGGCATGACATACGCAGTCCCACCCCCGGCGGCGGGCTGCACCGGGGCCGGTTCGAGGGTGTACGAGCCGTCGCGCTGGAGGGTGGCGATGACCTCGGAGACCCATAGCTTGAAGGGTTTGCACTCGGGTTTGGTGCAGCCGTTCACCAGCTGGACGAGCCCCCTGAGGTCCACCATCCACATCGACCGTTGAAGCCTCTGACCTGCGATTTGCCGCAAGGCGTCTACTGTATAGACGCCTCGTGCAATCTCACCGAGGGTCTTCTGCAGACTGCGGTCGACATGCAGCCGCAGGGCTTGGCGCGTGTTCGCGTACCCGAGATTGCGCGCCAGGTCCGCCGCCGGGAACCAGTACTCCCCCCTCCGGCGTCGTGAGCCTCCGCACCCGTGCCCCGGTCGCCCCGAACACGAAGTCGTCGACATCGATCGCGTCCCGCCGCTGCACCGCCGATCCGTTCGGCGGCATCTCGTTCTGCTCATACATCGAGCATCACCTCCACCCCGGAAGCTAGGGACGCAGGCGGCCCAACTGCCTGCCACAGAAAGCACGTTCACCCGATAGATGACAGACGTATCGATTCACCACCTCCGAGCGAGCCCCCAGCCAGGCCCTCCCCCCGACACCCAAGTACTCGGAAGAACATGAGTACTTGCACCCTGGCCGCTCACCCCCGCAGCCCCGAGGCTGGAGCCATGGAACGACGACGACCGAAAGCCCTCCACCAGCTGCTGGCCACCCTCGGGGTGACGGCGGTGGCCGCAGGTGCGTGGGCGGGCTGGCTGGGGTGGGACCAGCACCGCGACGTGCATCCGGACGGCTCGACGACGGGCCCCTACGAGGCCTGGCAGGTGATCGGCCTGGTGCTGAGCCTGCTGCCCCCGCTGTACTGGGCGGCCTCGCGCCGCCACTACGTGGCCGCCGTGCTCGGCATCTCCCTCGGCCTGGCCGTCTCCGCCTTCGTCGACTGGTCGGACGACGCCAGCGGCCTCTTCCTGGTCGGCGTCACCATGGTCCTGATCGGCAGCCTCGCCACGACGGCCGCACTGACCGGCGTGATCGGCGCCGTACTCACCGCCACAAGAAGGAACGGCCCTCCGTCCACCGCCTCCGGCTGACAACCGACTTGGGCGCCAACAGCAGAAGGCCCCGGTGATCACCGGGGCCTTTTGATTCATGTGCATTCGGCAGGATTCGAACCTGCAACCTTCTGATCCGTAGACGGATCGGTCGCTGTTGGTCATCCGGTTGCGCTATGGCCCTGTGAGGACGCTACCGGGTGCACATGGGTGCAGTGGTTGCTGTGCGCCGCTGCTGTACACACTGGAGCCGAGTCAGATCCGGTCGATCTCCCAGGCGATCACACCTGTAGATCCTTTGACACCCTCGACATCAATGCGCACCGGCAGCTTGTGCGCGGTTATCCGCTGCTGGACCACTGACTGGTCGCACGGCACCTCGACCTTCGAGCCGGTGTCCGCCGGTGTAAACGTCACGTGCGCGCTGCCTCTGCCCACGCACACCAAGTTGAGCTTGTATGTCTTGCCCTGGCTCAGGGTGGGCTCTGTGTGGATACCGTCGGTCACGCGCTCGGCACCAGCCTCAAGCAGCTTCCCGACCTGAACAGCGGCGAGGGCGGCCTGGGCCTGATCGGTGAGCTTCTTCTCCTGCGCCCTGGCTGCATCCTGAGACTCGCTCACAGAGGGCGGTGACGACTGGGGATCGGTGGCCTCGCCGTCACCGCTGTCGGAAGTGCACGAGGTCAGCAGCAGGGCCGACGCTGCCACAGCACCGGCGAACCAGGCCCGCGGGCTCACGTTGATCATGCGGAGGTTTCCCAGTACTTCCAGCCGGTTTCGGACGTGGGAAAGGTCGCTTTTCCATGACCGATCTCGACGGTGTTGCAGCTATGTCCGCCGCTGGAACGCCACTTCTTCCAGGTCGTCACGTAGCCCGACGCACCGTATTGCAGATGGCCATACTTGTTTCTGCCGATGTCGTGCGTGTAAGTGTGTCCGGTGCCACTCTTGGTCACCGACACGCTCATGGTGCCGCCCGGGCCGTCCTTGTAGCTGGTGCCGTTCCACCAGGACGGGATGTGGGTCGCCTTCTTTGACGTGATGGTGTACCACGTCTCCGGGCTGTCACACACCAGCGGTACAACGTCGGTGAGCGGCTGCTCTTCGGCGTCTTCCCAACCCTGTCTGTCGTTGATGTCCGTCGTTTGATCGGCTGCCGTACTCTCGGACGGCACTTCCTCCGCGGCGGCAGTGTGTGCAGTCGTGAGGCCCAGAAGCAGTGCTGTGGCAGCGCTGGTCAATGCGCGCCGTGAGCTGATGCCCATGTGACACCTTTGTTTTGTCAATCGCCCCCGTGGCGATCGAGCACTTGGACACTATGCACAGGACATGTCCGCGACGATCGAAAGGTCATGGTTCTGAGGAAAACGTGAGGCTTCAATGTGCCCCCTGGTGTTTTCGGTGGGTATTGGGCAGCTTTGGAACCAGGCCGGCGAAGCGACTTCGGCCGCCTGCGCGGGGCGGACAAGGAGCGGCCGGAGGAGAAACGGTCGTGCTGCGCCGTGGGCCGCTGCTGTGAGCGTCGCCCGTCGGCTCGCACCGTCCAGTACGTCCACGCCGTCCTGCGGTCCGCGCTACGGCAGGCGATGCGCGAGGAACTGATCGCCCGGAACGCCGCTCGGAACATGGAGACCCCCACCGTCGACTCCAAGGAGGTGCACCCGCTGGACGCCGGAGATGTCCGCCTGCTCCTCAAGACCGCCCGATCTTCACCACGGTGTCCGCCGGGTGACCGACCCCCGCAGCCTGAACCGCATGCGCACGCTCCTCCGCCGGGACGCGAACCTCCGGCACACCTGCGCCTCACTCCTGCTCGCTCAGGGGGTCGAACGCTCGCACGATCATGGAGACACTCGGGCACAGCACGCTCACCATGACGCTCGACACCTACGCGCACGTCATGGCGCCGAGGAATGAGCCCCGTTTCCAACCGCGTTGATGTCACCCGCTGATGTCAAAGGCCCCCTGGGATGATCCCGGGGGGCCTTTGACCTGTGTGCACTCGGCAGGATTCGAACCTGCAACCTTCTGATCCGTAGTCAGATGCTCTATCCGTTAAGCTACGAGTGCTTGTCTTTTGTTTTTCGCCCCCGCTCCCGGCCCTTTCGGCCCGCTCGCGGCGACAGGAAGAACATTACATGACTGCCGCCGACATGTGAAATCCATTAGGCACACCCGGCCTGACCTGCGGAAACGCCAAAGTGGCGGTGTGACGGGTGCAAGCCGGGGACAGCGTGGGTCCTGCCGGAACGGTGGGTTCATGGCAGTAGACAGATGCTTGGGTTCCGCTCGAAGATGATCACTGCCTGGCCGCCTCCGAGCCCCCGCACTCCTGCCGAAGGACCCGTATGCCCGCCGCACGTCCCAGTCGCCGGTCCGTACATCTGTGCCGTGCGCTCGGGATCGGTGTCGCGGCGCTGATGCTCGCCGGCTGCGGTGGTGGGGAGGACACCTCTGGCGCCCCTGGCGCCCCTGGCGCCCCGGGCGCCTCGGCTCCCGCCGCTCCCGACGCCCCCACCCCCGTCGCCTCGCCGCCCCGCCTCGGTGCGATCCCCGTCCTGTCCGACACCGCCCGTCTCACCTTCCCCCTGGACGCCTACGACCACCGGCCCTCCGACCAGGCCCTGCTGGAGCGGGCGCAGGACGAACTCGCCGTGCGGTGCATGGCGCGGTACGGCTTCGACTACGTACCGCCGGAGCGGACCGCCCACACGACCCGGCCCCTGAACGCCCGGGTCTTCGGGGTGGTCGACGCGGAGGAGGCCGCCCGGTACGGGTATGGCGATCCCGCGGCCGGTGACCGGCGGGCGCCGGCCGGCGCGGAGCTGTCCGAGGAGGGGCGGCTGACGCTGTACGGGGAGCGGGTGCCTCCGGCCGAGATGCCGATGAGCCAGGAGGAGGCCGAGCGGGAGGGCGGCAGCGGCCGGAAGGTCGGCGGGAAGGCCGTGCCCGTCGGCGGCTGCAACCGCGAGTCCTATCTCAAGCTGTACGCGCCCACGGCCGACTCGGTCGACATCATGTTCGTCTTCAACCTCAAGGCCCAGTCGAAGGCGCAGAGCGAGGCCGACGCGCGCGTGCGGCGCAACGACGCGGCGTGGGCCGCCTGTATGCGGACGGCCGGCTACGACAAGGCCGCCGACCCGATGAAGGCCGTGCAGCAGCTCGGGCTGCAGGACGCCCCCTCGGGGCCCGCCGCGATCGCCGCCGCGCAGGCGGACGTGGCCTGCAAGAAGAAGGTCAACCTCGTCGGCGTCCGGTACACGGTCCAGTCCGCGTACCAGAAGCGGCTCGTCGCCCAGCACGCCGCGACCCTCGAACTCGCCAGGAAGCAGCAGGCGGACCGCTTGAAGCGAGCGGCCGGCCTGACCCGCTGACCGGCGTGGACAGAAACAGCTGACAGAAACACCGACCAGCACCGCACAGGGCGCTGTCAGGTATGACGCGTTCATGAAGAAGGGGTACTCATGTTCAGCACCACCGGCTCCCGCATAGGCCTCACCGTCGGCTCCGTCGCCGCCGCCGTCGGCATGACCCTGCTGACCGCCGGCCCCGCCTCGGCCCTCACCGAGAAGAACGGCCTGCTCACCCAGTACGAGATGGGCTTCTACTACAACTCCGACCAGGGCGGCTGCGTCTTCGACATCTTCTACCCGGACTCGAACTTCAGCGGCGACGTCTTCAAGGGCTCCTGCGCCGGCTCGGGCCAGAGCGTCAACAACAACGCGGCGTCGTACCACAACATGGACGTCAGCCAGTGGTCCGTCTACACCGGCTCCGACTACTCGGGCACCGTCGGCTACATCCCGGCCGGCTACGCGGGCAACGCCTCCTCCACCTTCAAGAACGCGATCAGCTCCGCCCGCCCCACCGGCTGATCACCTCTCTCTCCCGCCTCGAACCCGCCGGGCATGCTGCTCGGCGGGTTCGTCCGCCGTACACGGCGCAGGAATGCAAAAAGCTCAGGGAGTCCGGCCGATATCGGATATCGACCGAACTCCCTGAGCAGAGAGCGGAGGCGGAGGGATTTGAACCCTCGATGGGCTTTAAGACCCAAACCGCATTAGCAGTGCGGCGCCATAGACCGGACTAGGCGACGCCTCCAGCACAACCCATCCGCGCGAGCGCGAAGGGCGCGTGCAGATGATGACACAGTCGAGCGTCGTGTCACCAATCGGCTCCCACGGTACTAGGCAGGCGGCCCGCAGGGCAAAGGGCTTCCCGGCCCATGCGCGTCCCGGCCCGCCGGGCGCAATGTCCGGCCCCGCCGGGCGCAACGTCCGGCCCCGCCGGGCGCAACGTCCGGGGCCCCGGCCGCGTTGGGCAGGGCATGTCACACCTCTCCTCTCGCACCCTGATCTCCTCTCGCACCCTGAGCAGGCTCGCCCTCGTCGCGCTCGCCGTCCTCGGATCGGCGCCCGTCGCCTCCGCCGCGCCCTCCCCGGCCGCGCCGCCGCCCCTGGAGGGCGACCGGCTGACCGTCACCGTTCGGGACGCGCGTGGCGCGGTCGACGGGACGTACGAGGTGACCTGCCGGCCCAGCGGCGGCAGCCACCGCGATCCGGCCGGGGCCTGCCGGGCCCTGGAGCAGAACACCCGGTGGGGCACGGACCCCTTCGCGCCCGTGCCCGACGGCAGCGTCTGCACGATGCAGTACGGCGGGCCAGCCACCGCCCATGTGACGGGAGTGTGGGCCGGGCGGCCCGTCGACGCGCGGTTCGACCGCAGCAACGGCTGCGAGATCGAGCGCTGGGACCGGTTCGTGCCGCTGCTGCCCGCGGCGGGCGGCTGACCGGGGTGACCAGGGCACACGCGCGCGTACACGTCTGTGGAGGCCCCGTGCGGGTCTCGCGCCCGGCCGGTGCGGGTCTCGCGCCGAGCTGTCCCCGGGTCGTGCGACGTCTGCCGTATCGGGCGTCGCGAGCGCAACGTCAGCCCTTAGACTCCCTCGCGTGACACCCCGCGGGCCGGTTGGCAAGATGGCCCGAGCGGTCGGCAAGGTGCGGTAACAGGAGGGAAGCGTCTCGTGAGCAGCAGGCCACCCCGAGGCGCTGCTCGCCTCGCAGCCATACTCGACGCCCTGCCCGACGCGTTGGTCCTGGTCAACGCCAACGGCACCGTCGTCAACGCCAACGCCATCGCGCTGGAGGCGTTCGAGGCACCGGGTACGGCACTCGTCGGGCGCGGGCTGCTCGATCTGCTGCCGGAGTTCGACTCCAAGCTGATCCCCGGCTCCATGCGCCGCCCGGACCACGTCGACCCGCGCGCCCGCACCCGGCCCACCCGGATGATCGCGCGCCGCACCGACGGCTCGGAGTTCCCGGTCGAGGTCACCAGCGCGAATCTGGAGAACGGCCAGCAGGCGTACGACAATTACGGCTACGCCGCCGACGAGCTCCTGATGCTCGTCGTGCGCGACCTCACCGGCACCATCGACACCGAGGCCGAGCTGGCCCGCTCGCAGCGGCAGACCGAGATGATCCTGCGGGCCGCCTCGGAGGGCGTGGTCGGCACGGACACCGACGGCCGGATCGTCCTGGTCAACCCGGCCGCCGCGCAGATACTGGGCTACCGGGCCAGCGACCTGGGCGGCAAGGAGCTGCACACGCTCGTGCTGCACTCGCGCGCCGACGGCTCCCCCTTCCCGTACGACGAGTCGCCGCTCGCCGACACCCTGCGCTCCGGGCGCAAGCACCGGGTGCGCGGGCAGGTGCTGTGGTCCAAGAGCGGGGAGAAGGTCTCCGCCGACATCACCACCGCTCCGGTGCGCGACGGCGACCAGCTCGTCGGCGCCGTCCTGACCTTCGCCGACCGCCGTCCCTACGACACCCTCGTCGAGGAGAAGGTCGCCCTCGAGGCCGCGCACGCCGAGGAGCTGGAGCGGCTCGCCGAGGAGCACGCCGCCGAGCTCACCGCGCTGCGCGAGCAGCACGCCGCCGAGCTGGAGGAGCTGCGCGAGGCGCACGCGGAGGAGCTGGCGGCCGGCGAGGACCGGTACGCCGCCCTCGCCGAGCGCGAGAAGGACCGCCACGAGGCGCTGGCCGCCCGGCACGAGCAGTTGCTGACGCTGCTCGGCGGCTCCCTGCGCGGGCCGTTGGACGAGCTGCGCCGCGAGCTGGCCGCGCTCGCGGCCGACGACGCCGGACAGCTGTGGCCCGAGGCCAACCAGGTCCTGCACCACCTCTCGGCGGGCTACTCCCGCATCACCACCCTCATCGACAACGTCCTCGGCTACCAGCGCCTCGACGCGGGCAGCGGCCAGATCGCCCGTACGAAGGTGATGCTCGACTCCGTCGTCGCCGCGGGTGTCGACGGGGCCGTGGAGCTGATCGGGCCCGGCCGTGTGCAGTTCGCCGTGCACGCGCCGCCCATCGAGGCCGAGGTGGAGCCGGCCCTGCTGGCCACCGCGCTGGCTCACCTGGTCGCCGACGTCGCGGGCGTCGACGCCACCGGCAACGCGCCCGTGTCCGCGGGCGGCTACATGGACAACACGGTCGTCGTCGCGGCCGCCCAGCGCGGCGAGGTCGTCCGCATCGAGGTGCGCGGGCCGTACGCCGGGGGAGACCCGGTGCACGAGCCGATCGTCCGCGGGATCGTGCGCGCGCACGGGGGCGTCCTGCAGACGCACGAAGTGCCGGGGATGAGCGGCAACGCGTACGTCCTCGAAGTGCCGATCGGCAGCGGCGCGGGCTCCGTTGCCGCCGAGGCCGCGCAGGCCCCCGTGCCGGAGGCGCCCACCGAGGCCGGGCAGACCTCGGGTGGCCGACGGCGGGCCCGGCGGAGCTCCACCGACGCGTTCCTGGACGCCGAGCTGCCCGGTGAGGTCCCCGGCGAAGTTCCTGGCGCGGCCGACGGCGGCACCGACACCGAGACGGGCGTACCGACCGGACGGCGCCGCAGGCGCGCGGCCGCCGTGGCGGACGTGCCGCAGCCGCAGGCACCCGCCGCGCTGGAGGCCGCGGAGCCCTCGGGCAGCGGTACCGGGCGGCGCCGCGGGCGTCCGGCGGAGCCGGCGGGCGGTGAGACGGCCGACGCGACCGCGGGGGCCGGTCTGCCGGTGCCGCACGGGGCTGCCGTGGCGGTGAACGGCGTCGCCGAGGGGTCCGTCGTCACCGCCGACGAACATGCCGCGGGCACCGCGGCCGTCGGGACCGGACTGGGCGGGACCGTGCCGCCGCAGGGCGTGCCCGCGCCCACCGGCCGGCGGGCCCGCCACGCCCCCGACCAGCACGCGCTGCCGGCCGCGCTGCCCTCGGCGTCCGCCGAGCCGGCCGAGGCGGGGGCCCTGGAACTGGCCTCCGGAGCGCAGCCCACCGGGCGCCGCCGGCGTGCCCTCGCGGCCGCTCAGGAGCGGGCGAACGCGCAGGAGGCGGCGCCTCGCACGGTGTTCGCGCTGCCCCCCGCGGACGCGGACCGGCCGGCCGACGACACCCCCCAAGCCCCCGGTGCCCCCGGCGGTCAGCCCCTGCCCGCACCTGCTCCGGTGCCGGCACCGGCACCGGTTGCCACCCCCGCCCCCGTCCCCGCGCAGGGGCTCCCGTCCGCCCTCCCCTCCGACGACGACGGACGGCACGACGCGGTCCCGCACGACCAGTCCGCCGACCACACCCCGCCGCAGCCGCACCCCACGACCGCGCCCACCGGACGCCGCCGCCGCGCCGTGGCGCCGCCGTCCGCCGAGGGCGTCCCGGTCCAGCAGCCGGACAACGCGGCGGGCCAGGTCAGCGTCCCGGCCCAGGCCACGCACGGCGAGGCCATTCCGGCGGCTCCGGGCATGCCGACGCCGCCCCAGGGCACGCAGGCTCCGCACGGCACGCACGGCCAGGGCGTCCCGGTCACGGGCACCCACGGCCACGGCACCCCCATGGCCCCGCCCCAGCCCCTCCCCGCCCAGGGCACTCACGGCCACGGCGTCCAGCTCGCCCCGGCGCAGACGGTCCCGGCCCAGCAGGCCCCGCCCGCAGCCCAGTCCCAGCCCGCGCCCGCCCCGGCCCAGCCCCTCCCGGCCGCGGCTCCGCTCCCCGCGGAGGCGCCCGCGACCCCGGCAGCGGGCACCCCCACCCCGGCGGCGCCGCTGCCCCCGGCCCAGGAGACGCCCGGCACCCCGGCCGCGGGCACCCCGAGGCCCACGACCTGGCCCCCCGGCGCCCCCGCGGCGCAGCCGCTGCCCGCCGAGGCCTCCGCCCCGGTGGACCCGAACTCGACGCAGGGCCGTGCCATAAGCGTGCGCACGCTGGGGCAGGGTGTGCCGTTCACCCGGCAGGCCGAGCAGGTGCAGCAGCCCCAGCCGCTGCCGACGGCCACTCCGGCCCCGCACCAGCCGGGCGGCTCCGGGCGACGCCGCAAGCTCGGCACGCCCCCGGACCCCACCGCCGTACGACAGGGCGACGGACGGCCGGAGCAGTCGGCGCGGCCGCATCCCCAGGCCGGGCAGACGCCGGCCGGGCAGACGCCGGCCGGGCAGCCGTTGCCGGGCGCGAACGCGTCGGAGGGCGCGGGGCGGTCGTACGCCATAGGCGCTCCGGACGAGAACGCCGCCGAGGGGCCCGAGCCGCTGGACGGGCCGGGCGGTGCGGTGGAGGTCGCGGACACGCCGCGGCCGCAGCCGATGGACGACGAACTGCCGCCGGAGCCGCTGGACAATCCGCGGCGACTGCTGGTGTGGCCCGCGCCGGACGTCAGCACGCAGCAGGCGCTGAGCGACCGCGGGTACCGGCCGGTCGTCGTGCACTCGCGCGAGGAGGTGGACGCGCAGATCGCGGCGTTCCCGGCCGCGCTGTTCGTCGACCCGCTGACCGGGCCGATCACCCGGACGGCGCTGCAGTCGCTGCGGCAGGCGGCCGTCACCGCCGAGGTGCCGGTCATGGTGACGGCCGGTCTGGGACAGGCCACGCGCGAGGCGGCGTACGGCGCCGATCCGGCGGTCCTGCTGAAGGCGCTGGCGCCGCGCGACAGCGAGCAGCACCCGCCGCGGGTCCTCCTCATCGAGGAGCACGCGGAGATCGCGCTGGCGCTGACGGCGACGCTGGAGCGGCGCGGGATGCAGGTGGCGCGGGCCGCGAGCGACGCCGACGCGGTGGCACTGGCGGGGCAGTTCCGGCCGAACCTCGTGGTGATGGACCTGATGCAGGTGCACCGCCACCAGGCCGGGATCGTGGACTGGCTGCGCGCGAACGGGCAGCTCAACCGCACCCCGCTGGTGGTGTACACGGCCGCGGTCGACCCGGCGGACCTGCCGCGTCTGGCGTCGGGCGAGACGGTGCTGTTCCTCGCCGAGCGCTCCACGAGCGCCGAGGTGCAGGCCAGGATCGTCGACCTGCTGGCCCGGATCGGGACCAACTAGGGCCTACGTCGCGACCAGTCTGCGTGCCGCTTCCTTGATGGAGGCGCGCAGGCGGTCGGCGTCGGTGTCCTCGCCGCCGACCAGGATCCGCTTCATCTGCGGGACGACGGCCGCCCAGTTGGCCATCGCGACGAGCAGGAACAGCAGGTCGCGGGCGGGGATGGCGTCGCTGATGATCCCGCGCTCCTGGCCGTCGCGGAGGGTGGCGACCTTGCGGGCGTAGTGGTCCTGGCGTTCGGCCTCGTCGGGCAGTTCGCGGGTGCCGTACTCCAGGCCCTCCCAGAAGAGCAGGCGCAGCAGCTCGGGGTGGGCGGCGTGGTAGTCGAGGAGCCGGTCGATCCAGGCGTCCATGGCGTCGGGGAGGACGGGGACCGCGGCCGCGAGGTCGAGCATCTTCTTCTCGAGGACGTGGGTGAACAGCTCGGCCTTGTTGCCGAAGTAGGCGTAGATGAGCTGCTTGTTGGCCTTGGCCTCGGCGGCGATGCGGTCGATGCGGGCGCCCGCGATGCCGTGGCGGGCGAACTCGGCGACGGCCGCGTCGAAGATGCGGGCCCTGGTGGCCTCGGGGTCCCTGACTGCTCCCATGGGGACAGGGTAGCGGCGGCGGCCGCATAACCAACTAGTTGGTTGACAAGGAATTCGCGGGCGGAGCATGCTGTTGCACCTCACGTTCCAACCAACTGGTTAGTTATTGGAGCCGGCTCGAAGGGAGCCGCTCGGAAGAGCCGCTCGTCGAAGCCGCTCGGAAGAGCCGCTCGCCGGAGCCGCGCTCGAAGGAGGAGTCCTTCCCGATGCCGTCAGTGACGTCAGCGACCCCCACCAGGACTGCGCACACGGCCCCGCCCCGGACCGCGCCCGCGCTCTTCCTCACCCTCCTCGCGGTGGCCAGCGCGGTCACCGCGGCCAACATCTATCTCGCCGCCCCGCTGCTCTCCCTGATCGCCCGCGACTTCGGCTCGGCGCCCTCGGGGGTGGCCTGGATCGCCTCCGTCGCGCAGGCCGGTTACGCCCTCGGCCTGCTGTTCTTCGCCCCGCTGGGCGACACCGTCAACCGGCGCCGACTGGTCATCGGCCTGACCGTGCTGACCACGGCCGCGCTGACCGCCAGTGCCGTCGCACCCGGCGCCACCGCGCTCGCGGCCGCCGTGTTCGTCACCTCGGCCGCGACGGTCGTGCCCCAGCTGCTGGTGCCGCTGGTCGCCGAACGCGCGCCCGCCGAGCGCCGGGGACGTCATGTCGCGGCCGTGATAGCGGGGCTGTTCACCGGCATCGTCGGCGCGCGGGTGCTGGGCGCGCTGGTCGGCGAGGCCTTCGGCTGGCGCTGGGTCTTCGCGGGCGCGGGTGCGCTCACGCTGGTGCTGGGCCTGGCCACGGCGGTCGTCCTGCCCTCGCAGCACCGCCCGCGCACGGGCTCGCTGCTCTCCGGCATCGCCGCGCTGCCGGGTCTGGTCCGCCGCTCGCCCGAGCTGTGGCGGGCCAACGTCCGGCAGGCCGGCATGTTCGGCGCCTGGAGCGCGCTGTGGACCTCGCTGACGCTGCTGCTGACCGGGGAGCCGTACCACCTGTCGACCGCGGCCGCCGGGCTGTTCGGCCTCTTCGGGCTGGCCTCCGCCGTGGTGGCGCTGCCCGCGGGCGGCCTGGTCGACCGCTTCGGCGCGGCCAAGGTGGTGCGCGGGGCGTACCTGCTGGCGGCGCTCTCCGTCCCCCTCTTCTGGCTGGGCGGGCACGTCATGCCGGCCCTGTTCGCCGCCGCGCTCCTCATCCACGCGGCCCTCGTCGCCGCGCACGTCGCCAACCAGACCCTCGCCCTGACCTCCACCAGCACCCCGGCCGCCGCCAACACCGCCTACGTCGTCTCCGGGTTCGCGGGCGGCGCCGTCGCCTCCGCACTCGCGGGCCCCGCCTTCGACCGGTTCGGCTGGAGCGGGGTGGCGGGGCTCGCCGGGGTGTGGCTGGTGCTGGGGTGGGGGCTGACGGCCGTACGGGCCAGGCGCGGGTGAGAGGGCTGAGGCGACAGGAGTCGCAACAGGAGTCACAGGGGTAACTCACGTAGCTCGTACAACCCCTGTCGTCTCTCGTATGTCTGAGCGAGCGGCTGGCACCGATGTGCCTGCCGCTCTGTTCATCAGGAGGGACTTCCTTGGCTTCCGTTCGCACCACCCGTCGTCGTCTCGGCGCCTGCGTCGCCACCGTTCTCGCCGTGACGGTCGGGGCCGGTGCCCTGGCCGCGCCCGGGGCCGTGGCCGCGCCCGCCGCCGTGACCGCGTCGGCGACCGCCACTGCCGCCGCCGACGTGGCGCAGCTGCCCCTCGACGCCGAGATCGTCAGCACCGGCGACAGCGGCTACCTCACGTCCCGCAAGGACGAGGCCGGCAACCCGCTCCTGGAGTGGCACACGTACGCCGACGGCTCGGTGCTGCCGGTCGGCCACGGCATCGTGGGATACGACAGCCAGTCGGACATCGTCGTGACCGGCGACGGCGGCAGCACGGTCTTCCTGCAGAACATGACACCGGGCGCCGGAGGGACCACGGTCTCCTTCGACCTCGCGGCCGAGTTCGCGCCCGGGTCGAAGCTCGTCGGTGTGGCCGGCGAGAACCTGTTCGTGAGCGTGCCGACCACCGGGGACTACCACGAACTGTGGCAGCTCACCCATGTCGACGGGCTCGCCAAGAAGACGAAGCGCTCGGCCAACCCCTACAGCATGGACTTCAAGGTCGTCGCCTCCACCAGCGACGTCCTGCTCGTCCTGAGCAGCAACCGGGTGTTCCCGAGCTCGGCGACGTACCGGACCGAATTCTGGCGGACGCGCACGACCGTCGACAGCGGCCAGACGCTGGAGTCGGGCAGCAGGTGGAGCACCGCCCGCTGGACGCAGGAGTCGACGGGCGCCTACAGCGCCGACTACGAGGCGGCGGTGGAGTACCGCTCCGGGGTCACCGAACTCGTCGTGGACGGGACGTACGCCCACCAGCGGTTCGCCATGGACAGCTCCATGAGTGGGGCCGTCATCGCCGGCATCAGCCAGGACACGCTGCTCTACGGCGTCCCGGGCAAGGCCGACGCCGAGACGCTGAGCCCGCTGTACGCCCGGAGCATCAAGACCTCCACGGCCGCGCCGTACAAACTCCTGGAGCACTTCTCCAGCGTGGCCCACGCGCCGGACGGCAGCCTGCTCGTGCGCGGCGCCACGGCCGAGGCCGACGGCCTGTTCCGGATCTGGGACGGGGACGACGGCCGCCCGAGCGCCACCCTCGTGGCGGAGACCGGCCGGGTCCTGGCGGTGCAGGTGACCGACTCGCAGGTCCCGGCCTCGGTGAGCCTGGAGAAGCCGGGCACCGCGGTCCCGATGGAGTGGACGCTGTCCCGCCCGAACGCCACCGTGGACGTCACCCTCACGCACGTGGCCACCGGCAAAAAGCTCACGCAGCACCTGACCCAGCCGCTCTCCGGCAGCCGCTTCGGCTTCACCTGGGACGGCGTCCTGGACCGCATCAGCGCCCCGAACGGCGACTACGCCTGGCAGATCTCCGCCACCCCGGCCGACGGCATCGGCGGCCCGGCGACCGCCTCGGGGACGTTGCAGGTCACCCGGCAGGCCAACCCGCACGACCTCAACGACAACGGCTCGACGGACGTCCTCGCGCGGGACGCCTCCGGCGTGCTGTGGCGGGACGACCTCCTCGACTGGCCCTCGGGCGGCCAGGTCACCCCGGCCAAGCGCACGAAGGTCGCCACGGGCTGGCAGATCTACAACCGGATAGAGGCGGTCGGCAACCTCGGCGGCACGTCCGCGGGCGACGTCGTCGCCCGTGACGCCTCCGGTGTCCTGTGGCTCTACCAGGGCAAGGGCAACGGCACGTTCGCCTCCCGGCTCAAGGCCGGCACCGGCTGGCAGATCTACAACAAGATCACCGGCGGCAGCGACCTCACCGGAGACGGCCGTTCCGACGTCCTGGCCACGGACACCTCCGGCGCACTGTGGCTCTACAAGGGCACCGGCAGCGCGACCACCCCCTTCACCGCACGCGTCAAGGTCGCCACCGGCTGGCAGATCTACAACCAGATCACCGCCCTCGGCGACATCGCAGGCACCTCGGCCGGCGACCTCGTCGCCCGCGACACCGCCGGCGTCCTCTGGCTCTACCAGGGCAACGGCAAGGGCGGCTTCACCGGCCGCGTCAAAATCAGCACCGGCTGGAAGGGCTTCTCCCACCTCGTCGGCACCGCCGACGTCACCGCCGACGGCCGCCCCGACCTGATCGGCTACGGCCCCAACGGCACGTACGTCTACCGCTCTACGGGCTCGGCGACGACCCCGTTCACCCGGCAGACGACGGGGCTGTACGCGGGCGAGGCGGGCAAGTTCAACCACATCGCCTGACACGGCGGCCGGGCGGCTCCTGGCTCAACTCGCCGTACTCGGCCCGATCATCTCTACGCACTCACCGAGCGCCCCGTACAACGCCGGTACGAACGCAGCGAGTTCGGCATCGGAAGCGTTCCCCGCGTCCAGTACCGCGCCGACGACAGCCAGGAGCGCGGCGGCGGAGTGAAGGGCATGAGCGTCAGCCAGGGTGTCGAGGAAGCTGCCGGGTCGTGTGACGGCGTAGCTCTCCTTGCCCGTGGCCGGGTCGACACCGAGGCTGCGCAGACGGGAGGCGCTCATACGGCGACCTCCAGGGGGACGCGGTCCCAGGCGTCGAGGTAGGGACGGACCAGAGGGTGGCCGTCCATGAAGACGACGTCCGGGTGGGGGCTGGGCACATGCATGGTGCGGGGCGGGATGCTCGGGGCGGGTACATCCGCGCGGTGCCTTCCGCGGGGAGGCAGGAGAAACCGCAGGAGCGCGGTCAGTAGGCTGCGCACAGGTCGACTCCAGTTCAGTCGGCTCAGCCCCGGCGCGGAAGCTCTCACCCTTCCCGCCGGGGCGCTTCTGTTTGCAGCGAGCGTACTGGACAGCAGAGAGCGGTAGGTAGTGGTTGGTAGTAGTAGTGAGTAATGCGCAGTGGAAGGGAGCGGCATACGGTCAAACTGTGGACACAATCAGCCCCAACTCGCCGCAGTACGTGTACGAGCAGCTGGCCGCGATCATCGAGCGGAAGATCCGCTCCGGCGAGTACCCGCCCGGCACCCGGCTGCCCGGCGAGCTGACCATGACCCACGACTACAAGGTCGGCCCGGGCACCGTGCGCCGCGCGCTGGGCATCCTCCGGGACCAGGGCCTGGTCGTGACGGTGCGCGCACGCGGATCGTTCGTGGCCGACCCACTGCCGCCCACTCCGGACGCCCCAGCATGACCCTTGATCGCACGCGTCCCCTCTGGCGCCAGATCGCCGCGGAGATCATCCGACGGATTCAGGACGGCACATACCCGCCGGGCGCCCGCGTGCCCTCGACGCTGGAGATCGCCCAGGAGTTCGGCGTGGTGAACGCTACGGCGGCCAAGGCCATGAAGTTCGTGCGGGAACAGGGGTGGACGCGGGGCGAGGTCGGGTTGGGCACCTACGTGGTGGACCACCTGCCACCCTCCCCCGAAGCCTCCGCATGACAGACAGCCCCCGGCACGCTGCACGCGCCGGGGGCCGCTTCGTCGTACGGGTACGTCAGCCGAGCTGCGTCACATCCAGCTCGCCCTCCGCGTACTGGCGGCGCAGGACCTTCTTGTCGAACTTGCCGACGGACGTCTTGGGCACGGACTCGATGAGGGTCCAGCGCTCGGGGAGTTGCCACTTGGCGATGCCGCGCTGGTCGGCGAGGAAGGTGCGCAGGGTGTGGAAGTCGGCGGTGGCGCCTTCCTTCAGGACGACCGTGGCCAGGGGGCGTTCGCCCCACTTGTCGTCGGGGACGGCGACGACCGCGGCCTCGGCGACCTCGGGGTGGGCCATCAGGGCGTTCTCCAGTTCCACCGAGCTGATCCACTCGCCGCCGGACTTGATGACGTCCTTGGCGCGGTCGGTGAGGGTGAGGAAGCCGTCCGGGGAGATCGTGCCTACGTCGCCCGTCTTCAGCCAGCCGTCCTCGCTGAACTTGTCGGCGGGGCGCAGGGGTTCGGCGTCGGGGCCGTTGTAGTAGGCGCCGGCGATCCACGGGCCGCGGACCTCCAGCTCGCCCGCGGACTCGCCGTCCCAGGGCAGGCGCTCGCCGCCGGGGCCGCTCAGCCGGGCCTCGACGCTCGCCGGGAAGCGGCCCTGGGTGAGGCGGTAGGCGAACTCGCGGTCGGTGCCGACGGCTTCGGCGGGGGGCCGCGCGATGGTGCCGAGCGGGGAGGTCTCCGTCATGCCCCAGGCGTGACAGACCCGCATGCCGAGCTTGTCGAAGGCCTCCATCAGGGCGGGCGGACAGGCCGAGCCGCCGATGGTGACCTGGACGAGCGTCGAGACGTCACGCGGCCGCGCGGTCAGCTCCGCGAGGAGGCCCTGCCAGATGGTGGGGACGGCGGCGGCGTGCGTCGGGCGCTCCTGCTCGATCATCTCCGCCAGCGGGGCCGGCTGCAGGAAGCGGTCCGGCATCAGCATGTTGACGCCGGTCATGAAGGTGGCGTGCGGCAGGCCCCAGGCGTTGACGTGGAACTGGGGGACCACCACGAGAGACGTGTCCTCGTCCGTGAGACCCATCGACTGGGTCATGTTGACCTGCATCGAGTGCAGGTAGATCGAGCGGTGGGAGTACACCACGCCCTTGGGGTCGCCGGTCGTGCCGGAGGTGTAGCACATGGCGGCGGCCTGGCGTTCGTCCAGCTCGGGCCAGTCGTAGGCCGTCGGCTTGCCCGCGATCAGATCCTCGTACTCGTGCACCTGCGCGGAAGTCTGCGCGAGCAGCGAACGGTCGCCGGGGCCGGAGACGACCACGTGCTCGACCGTCTTCAGGTGCGGCAGCAGCGGGGCCAGCAGCGGCAGCAGGGAGCCGTTGGCGATGATCACCCGGTCGGCGGCGTGGTTGACGATCCAGGCCAGCTGCTCGGCGGGCAGCCGCAGGTTCAGGGTGTGCAGGACCGCGCCCATGGAGGGGATCGCGTAGTACGCCTCGACGTGCTCGGCGTTGTTCCACATCAGGGTCGCGACCCGTTCGTCGCCCTGTACGCCGAGGTCCTCGCGCAGGGCGTGCGCCAGCTGGGCCGCGCGGGTGCCGATCTCGGCGTAGGAGCGGCGGTGCGGTTCCGCCTCACCCGTCCAGGTGGTCACCTGCGAGGTCCCGTGGATCGTCGACCCGTGGGTCAGGATCCTCGAGATCAGCAGCGGTACGTCCTGCATGGTGCTCAGCACGGCGTCCTCCCGGGGGCGACATTGCCTACGCGGCGGTAAGGGATGCGCTGATTCTGCGCACATACCGCGCGGTATGTCACTAGGAAGAATGATCGATCAGATCCGAGTCGCCGCGGAGATCGCCTCAAAGGTCGCCCCGGAGGCCCGTCCGCTAGCGGACAAACCCCAGCTCCGCGTCCTCGCGCAGCTTGCCCAGCGCCCGGGAGACCGCCGACTTCACCGTGCCGACGGACACGCCGAGCACCTGCGCGGTCTGCGCCTCGCTGAGGTCCTCGTAGTAGCGCAGCACGACCATCGCCCGCTGACGCGCCGGCAGCTTCATGATCGCCCGCCACATCGCGTCGTGCAGCGCCTGCCGCTCCGCGGTGTCACCCTCACCGGGCAGCGGCTCCGGCTCGGGCAGCTCGTCGCAGGTGAACTCGTCCACCTTGCGCTTGCGCCACTGCGAGGTGCGGGTGTTCAGCAGGGCGCGGCGCACATAGCCGTCGAGCGCGCGGTGGTCCTCTATGCGCTCCCAGGCGACGTACGTCTTCGTGAGCGCGGTCTGCAGCAGATCCTCGGCGTCGCTCGGGTTCGACGTCAGCGACCGCGCGGTGCGCAGCAGCACCGGGCGGCGGGCCCTGACGTACGAGGAGAACGACGGGTACGTCGCGTACGGCAGCGCCCGACCCGCCGGTCGGGCCGTCTCCGGGGCGCTGGTGCAGACGAGTGTGGTCATGCACTCCACGCTAGGAGCGCGGTCGCGCACGCGGATCGGCCGCAGGTCCCGAAGCGCGGTCCCCCTCAGGTTGTAGGGGTGGGGCTGGCTCCACCTCCTGTAGGTGGACGGGGGGTGGAGGGCGGTGCGGGATGGTCTCAGGGTGGACCCTGAGGACAGACCGGGGCATGACGTCCGGAAACAGCCCGGGGCTCAGCCGTCCCCCACGAGCACCAGCCCCGAGGTCGGCACCCCCGTCCCCGCCGTCACCAGCACCCGCCCCGCCCCCGCCACCTGATTCACCGAGGTCCCGCGCAACTGCCGTACCGCCTCCGCGACCCCGTTCATGCCGTGCAGATACGCCTCGCCGAGCTGGCCCCCGTGAGGGTTCAGGGGCAGGCGCTCGTCGGAGACGAAGGCGGCGGCCTCGCCGGGCCCGCAGAACCCGTAGGCCTCCAGTTGCATGAGGACGAACGGGGTGAAGTGGTCGTAGAGGATGCCCACGTCGATGTCGCCCGGCCCGAGGCCCGCCCCGCGCCACAGCTGCCGCGCGACGACCCGGGCCTCGTCCAGCACGGCAGGGTCCCCGCGGTGGAAGCCGGTCATCTGCTCCTGGCCCCGGCCCGCGCCCTGGGCGGCGGCCGCGACGACGGCCGGCGGGTGGGGCAGGTCGCGGGCGCGGTCGAGGGAGGTGACGACGAGGGCCTGGCCGCCGTCGGTCTCCTGGCAGCAGTCGAGCAGCCTGAGCGGCTCGGCGATCCAGCGCGAGGCGGCATGGTCGGCGAGGGTGATCGGGCGGCCGTGGAAGTGTGCGGCCGGGTTGGTCGCGGCGTACCGGCGGGCGGCGACGGCCACGTGCCCGAACACCTCCGCCGTCAGCCCGTGCACATGCAGATAGCGCTGCGCGGCCATGGCCACCCAGGAGGCCGGGGTGAGCAGCCCCGACGGCATCACCCAGCCCAGCGCCACGCCCTCCGCGGTCGGCTCCCGGTGCCGTACGCCGGAGCCGAAGCGGCGGCCGGAGCGCTCGTTGAAGGCGCGGTAGCAGACCACGACCTCGGCCGCGCCGGAGGCGACCGCGAGCGCCGCCTGCTGCACGGTCGCGCAGGCCGCGCCGCCGCCGTACGGGACGCGGGAGAAGAAGGACAGCTCGCCGATGCCGCAGGCCTGGGCGACGGTGATCTCGGGGCTGGTGTCCATGGCGAAGGTGACCATGCCGTCCACGTCGGCGGCCGTCAGCCCCGCGTCCGCGAGCGCGGCCCGCACCGCCTCCGCCGCCAGCCGCAGCTCGCTGCGCCCGGAGTCCTTGGAGAACTCGGTCGCGCCGATCCCGGCGATCGCGACCCGCGTGTTCACCAGGTCACCTCCGCGGTGGCCGTGACATGCCGCCCGGCCGCGTTGTCCCCGCTCACCCGGACCACGGCCCGCCGGCCCTCGCTCTCCTCGACGACGCCGGTCAGCCGCAGCGTGTCGCCCGGATGGGCGGGCGCGCCGAGGCGCAGGGCGAGGCTGCGCAGCACCGCCGTAGGGCCGAAGCGGTCGGTGACGTACCGGCCGACCAGGCCGTTCGTGGTGAGGATGTTCAGGAAGATGTCGGGTGCGCCGCCGCGCCGGGCGGCCTCGGGGTCGTGGTGGACGTCCTGGTAGTCGCGCGAGGCGATCGCCCCGGCGACGACCAGCGTCCGCGTCACCTCGATCTCCAGCGGCGGCAGCCGGTCCCCGGCCCTCATGCCGCCGCCTCTCGCACCCGGAACACCGGCACGGTCAACTCCTCGTCGCAGCGCAGGAACTCCAGCCGCACCGGCATCCCGATCCGCACCTTGTCGTACGGCACCCCGACCAGGTCCGCGACGATCCGCACGCCCTCGGCCAGCTCGATCAGGCCGACGGCGTAGGGAGGGTCGAAGGCCGGGAAGGGCGGATGGTGCAGGACGACGTAACTGAAGACCGTGCCCTCCCCGCTCGCCCGTACGGTGTCCCAGTCGGGCGAGCCGCAGTCCGGACAGCCCGGCAGCCAGGGGAAACGCAGCGCGCGACACGCGGCGCACCGCTGGACCAGCAGCTCGTGCCGGCCGACGCCCTCCCAGTAGGCGGCGTTGTCGCGGTTGATCACGGGGCGCGGGCGGCGCTCCTTCCGGGTTCCGCGCGGCGCGTACTTGAGGATGCGGAAGCGGTGGACACCTGCCAGGCGGCCGTCCGCGCGGATGTCGGTCCGCGTGGTGACGAACCAACCGCTGCCCAGCCGCGTCGACTTGGGCCCGGTGACCGACTCGACGACGGTGTCGAAGGTGACCGTGTCGCCGGGTCGCAGCGGCAGCAGGTACTCCTGCTCGCAGTCGGTGGCGACCACGGAGGTGCAGCCGGCCGCGTCGAGCAGCGCGAGCAGCTCCTGGTAGGCGTCGGTGCGGGCCTCGTGGCCGCTGAGCCCGCCCATCGTCCACACCTGGAGCATGGCGGGCGGTGCGACGGCGTCGGGGCCGGTGTAGGCGGGGTGGGTGTCGCCGAGGGCCTCGCACCAGTGCCGGATCATGGGCGCGTTGACGGGGTCCTTGCCGGTCGCCCCGGCGACGGCGGGCCGCCCCTCGTAGGCCTTCAGCCGTACGGCCAGGTCGTCGGTCACGGCGTACCCCCCTCCCGGACAAGGGCCGTTCGCACGACAGTTTCTGACTGTCCGTCAGATACGTACGGGTGTCAAGAACACGACCGCGCGGCGGCGCCGAAGCACCGCCGCGCAGTCGCTGTCACACCCCACGGAGCACACCGCACAGGGGGCTGGGCCCCCTCAGCTCACCACCACAGCGGGGTGAAGCCGACGGACACGTTGTCGTTGCCCTGGTTGATCCCGGTGAAGGCCGAGCCGTCGACCTGGGCGGTGTTGCTCTGGTTCGAGGCGCCGGAGCCGATCGCCTGCTGCTGGGTGGTGGACGAGTTGCCGTTGTTGTCCCCGCCGACGCCACTGCCGACGATGCCCTGGAACGCGTTGGTGACGGCTGCGCTGGATCCGTTGTCCGCGAAGGCGCCGTTGTCCGCCACCGCGACACCGGAGAAGAGGGCGGCCGCGAGCGGCAGAGCGGAGAGGGCGGCGATGACGCGGGCGGTACGGATGCTTGCCATGTATTTCCTCCAGAACCAGGTTCGCACCGGCCTGTGCGGCCGTTCATGCGTGAAGTACGGCTTGTACCAAGGCAGTTGGCCGACCGCCTCGGTGCTGTGCTCGACGTCGCGAGTCCAGAGTTGCCCACCGAATCCCCGGCGAACCATCACGGAAGCCCCGATTCGCCCTCAAGCGTGATGACAAGTCGATAAACCCCTTTCAGCACCTTTCCCGCGCCGAGATCCGCAGGCCAGGGCTGTTCGGGTGACTCACACCCAAGCGCCGCAAGGGGTGAAGCGTTCCGGCACTCACCGGCACTTTCCGGCCGCCCTGGGCGCGCCGCACCGACCCCTCTTCCCTTCCTCGAACATTCGTACGAAAATGAAGTCATGGCCACCATCGACCGGCAGGCCGTCACACTGGCCCTGGCCCACGCGCTGTCGGCCGCGGAACGCGGTCTGGCCGTCATCCCCCTGTCCCGCACCAAGCTCCCGGCCCTGCGCTCCCCGCACCACGGCTCGGAACAGCCCTGCCGGGGCGAGTGCGGCCGCTTCGGGCACGGCGTGTACGACGCCTCCACCGACCCGGCCCGCATCCGCGCCCTGTTCGCCGCCGCGCCCTGGGCCACCGGCTACGGCATCGCCTGCGGACTGCCCCCGCACCACCTGATCGGCGTCGACCTGGACGTGAAGTCCGGCCAGGACGCCCCGGCCGCCCTGCGCGAGCTGGCCCTGCGACACCTGTTCACGATCCCGCCGACGGTCGTCGTGCAGACCCCCTCCGGAGGCCGTCACATCTGGCTCACCGGCCCGCCGGACGTGGTCGTCCCCAACTCCGCCGGCCGCCTCGCCCCCGGCATCGACATCCGGGGCGCGGGCGGCTACCTGGTCGGCCCCGGCTCCCGCACGGACCAGGGCGTGTACGCGGCCACGCCCGGCACGGACCGGCTGCCGCCCGCGCCCTGCCCGCCGGCCCTGCTGCGGCTGCTGCTTCCGCCGCCGCGCGCCGCCGCGGGGAGCCCCGGGGGCGGCCACGGTCACGGCCTGGTCCAGTTCGTCCTGGCCGCCCACGAGGGCCAGCGCAACACCCGCCTGTTCTGGGCGGCCTGCCGCGCCTACGAGAACGGCATCGGGCCCGCCCTCGCCGACGCCCTGGTGGACGCGGCCCGCACGACCGGGCTCACGGAGCGGGAGGCCAGGGCGACGGTCGCGTCGGCGCGGCGGATGACGGGGGTCTGACTTCTCGGCCGGACCCCGGTGTCACGGCGTGAAGACCTCGTCGAGCCGGTGGATCGCCCCGTCGTCCCCCAGCTCGTACTTGAACACCAGGCCCGAGTCCGGGTGCGCGTCCAGCCAGTCCAGCAGCTCCTGTACGCCGATCCGCTGGTTCTCGGTGCTCTCGACGATCGGGTTGGTCGCGGTGACGTACGCGCCCTGGTCCAGCGCCCAGCGGGACTCCTCGCCCGACACCACGAAGGGCGCCCCGTCGGTGTCCGGCTCCGGGCAGCCCCACGCCCCGTGCTGGATGATCAGGTTCACCTTGTCGGTGATGCCGTCGAGCTCCTCGTAGCCGTACAGCGCGAACTCGTCGGGGTCGTAGTCCTCGGGGTACGGCGCCTTGGTGACACAGTCGGCGGGCGTGGCGGTACCGGCGGGCGTACCGGCAGGGGCGCCAGAGGCATCAGGGGCGTCGCTGCCGTCGTCGGGCGATGTGGAAGGGACAGCGGAGGACGAGCCGTCCCCCTTGCCGGCGCCGCTGGACGGCGTGGCGCTGGCGCCGGGCCCGACGGCCCGGGCCTCGTCCCCCTTGCACCCGGTCAGCACAGCGCCCAGCGCGACAGCCACGAGCATCACGGCAGCAGATCTACGACGGCTTCTGGTGTTCATCGTCTCGTCCCCCCTGTCCCCGCACGGCCCCGACGGCCGTGTCCGGTCGGTCGGGGGACCGTAGCGAAAGGCCCTGACCTGCCGCGATACAGAAAACCCTTACGTCACGGATCCGGGACGAACCCGTCACCCGGAAGGGACGCACGGCCACCGGTCGAGCCTCAGGGGCCGGCGCCGTAGGAGCCGAGCAGCACCGCTCCGGCGCCCAGGACGGCGAGCTGGAGGAAGCCAGGAATCCACCACCGCAGCAGCAGAAGCCCCCCACCGGTGACGACCGCGCCACCGGTCAGGATCCACATCCCGCGCACGGCTTCCTCGGACGCGTCGGGCGCATTGCCGCTGTCGAAGGCGTCGCCCCAACTCGCCATCCCGTAGCGGAGGATCACCAGATACGCGATGACCATCAGATCGAGCACGAGCAGCGCGACACAGACCCCGACCTGCTCACCGACGGACGGCCGGGCCCGTTCGTCCCTCCGCGGATGTTGCCCCGTTGACCGCATACGGGCCAGCATCCCGGTTCGCCAGGGACGGCACATGAGCACAACTACTCAGTTCCCGGCCCGGGTTCAGTCGCCGGAGTAGCCCCAGAAATAGATCTCCCGAGGCTCACCGCGCTGATCGTGCAGGACGGCGCAACGCCCGTACCAGCGCCAGTGGTCGAACTCCTCGAACCGCGGCACATCGGCCCGCGTGAGCTTGCGCGCCCCCAGCACATGCAGGGCCTCCTCCTCGGTCACCGGCTTGACCGTCCCGATCTCCGGCTCGTCGTCCGGCCCGATCAGCCGGAAGATGTCGAGGATCGAGTGCGTGCCGTCGTGCTGGACCAGCTCATGCGCCCACAACTCCTCCTCGCTCTCCGGCCACGGCTCCCGCTCCTCCTCCGGCAGCCACGCGTCCCCCGGCCCCCAGTAGTAGTCCCGCTGCTCGAAAACCCTGCGCCGCAACCCCTCGAACGCCGCCCCCAGATCCTCCTGATACGGCACCGAGTAGTCCCACCCGGACGCACCCATACGCCCCTCCCCAACCAGCCCCACGAGAACGGCCGGACAGTAACAGCGGGCACTGACATCAGCGGGGCCCAAAACACGCAACGGCCCCCGGACAACGCGACGGCCCCCGGCCGGTGCGTCCGGTCGGGGGCCGTTCTCGCTGTTCTCACTGCGGAGGCGGTGGGATTTGAACCCACGGTGACATCGCTGCCACGACGGTTTTCAAGACCGTTCCCTTAGGCCGCTCGGGCACGCCTCCCCGCGGCGCCCGCGGTGGGCGGGCGGCGCGGGGACAAGAGTAACGGGTTGGTGGGGCGGCGCGTGGGTCAGTTGTCGCCGGTGCGGGAGGCGAGGGTGAGGTCGGTGGTCCTGGTCTTGCCGTCGCGTTCGTAGGTGAGGGTGACCTTGTCGCCGGGCTGGTGGGTCCAGATCTCGCCGATGAGGGTGGGGCCGGAGTCGATGACGGTGTCGTCGAGCTTGGTGATCACGTCGCCGGGCTTGAGGCCGGCCTTGGCGGCGGGGCCGCCCGGCTCGACGGCGTCGGAGCCGCTCGCGCCGGTGTCGGTGATCTTGGCGCCGCCGGTGGTGTCCTCCAGGGAGACGGAGGCGCCGATCTTGGCGTACACCGGCTTGCCGGTCTTGATCAGCTGCTGGGCGACGTACTTGGCCTGGTTGATCGGGATCGCGAAGCCCAGGCCGATGGAGCCGGACTGGCCGGAGCCGAAGCTGCCGTTGCTGGTGGACTGGATCGCGGAGTTGATGCCGATGACGTTGCCCTTGGCGTCCAGCAGCGGGCCGCCGGAGTTGCCCGGGTTGATGGAGGCGTCGGTCTGCAGGGCGCTCATGTAGGAGGCCTGGCTGCCGGAGCCGTCGCTGGAGGCGACCGGGCGGTTCTTGGCGCTGATGATGCCGGTGGTGACGGTGTTGGACAGCCCGAAGGGCGCGCCGATGGCGATCGTGGAGTCGCCGACGGCCACGTCGTCGGAGTTGCCGAGGGTCAGCGGCTTCAGGCCCGAGGGGGCGTTCTTGAGCTTGATGACCGCCACGTCGTAGCCCTGGGCGTGGCCGACCACCTCGGCGTCGTACTTCTTGCCGTCGGGGAACGTCGCCGACAGCTTGCCGCCATCCACGGCCTCCGCCACCACGTGGTTGTTGGTGACGATGTGGCCCTCGGTGTCGAAGACGAAGCCCGTGCCGGTGCCGCCCTCGCCGCTGCTGGACTCGGCCTGGATGGTGACCGTGCTGGGCAGCGCGCGGGCGGCGACGCCCGCGACCGTGCCCGGGTCGCGCTTGAGGTCGCCGCCGCTGTCGACGGCCGAGACGGTGGTGGAGCTGGTGTCGTCGTCCTTCGCGAGTGTGTAGCCGAGGCCGCCGCCGATGCCGCCCGCGACCAGCGCGGCCACCAGCACCGCCGCGAGCAGCCCGCCGCGGCCGCGCCGCTGCTGCTTCGGGACGGGCGGCTGGGCCGCCTGGTACGAGGCTCCCCAGGCGGGCGCGGGGTCCGTGCCGCCGTAGCCGCCGCCATAACCGCCGCCGTAGCCGCCGTCATGTCCACTGCCGCCGCCGTCGTAGGCGGGCGCCGGCGGGGGCGGCCAGGCGGCCTGCTGTGCGGGAGCGGCATGAGCGGGGGCCGGGGGCTGCGGGGCGGGCTGGGCGTACGCCGCCTCCTGGACCTGGTCCCTCGCCGGTGTCGGAGGCGTCAAAGGTGCCGAAGGCGCCGGGGCGGTGCTCTCGGGCGTCTGCGGGGAGGCCGCGGGAGTGTCCACCGGCACGGGAGGTGCGGACGGGGCCTGGGGAACCTCGGTGCCCTCGTTCTCGGTGCTCACAGCTTCTCTCCTCGATCCACGGCTGTCGTCGCTGCGCAGCTGCAATTTTGTATGCCGTCAGCTTTTCCCACGGGCCGTCAGAGCACCATAAGCGGTGCCTGTGGGTCCAGGGCCATCCTTTATATAGAACATTCTTCGCTTATCGGGCGCATTGCCGGTCCCTCGCGGAGGCGATCGGAATGCCACTCGGGCGTCACATGTACCCCCGGACGGTGGCACCATGACGCGGTGACCCACGCTCGACAGCACCACGTCCAGGTCGTCGCCCACCGAGGGGCCTCCGAGGACGCCCCGGAGCACACCCTGGCCGCGTACCGGAAGGCCATCGAGGACGGCGCCGACGCCCTCGAATGCGATGTACGGCTGACCGCGGACGGGCACCTCGTGTGCGTGCACGACCGCCGCGTCAACCGTACGTCCAACGGCCGCGGGGCCGTCTCCGCCCTGGAGCTCGCCGACCTCGCCGCCCTCGACTTCGGCTCCTGGAAGCGGGGCCAGGAGGAGCCCGACTGGGAGACCCGGCCCGAGGACCCCGCGGACACCTCCGTGCTCACCCTGGAGCGGCTGCTCCAACTCGTCGCCGACGCCGGGCGCCGGGTGGAGCTGGCGATCGAGACCAAGCACCCCACGCGCTGGGCCGGCCAGGTCGAGGAGCGGCTGCTGCTCCTGCTGAAGCGGTTCGGCCTCGACTCCCCGGCCTCAGCCGAGGAGTCCCCGGTGCGCGTCATGAGCTTCTCGGCGCGCTCGCTGCACCGGGTGCGGGCCGCGGCACCGGTCCTGCCGACGGTCTATCTGATGCAGTTCGTCTCGCCCCGGCTGCGCGACGGCCGGCTGCCCGCCGGAGTGCACATCGCGGGCCCGTCGATGCGGATCGTGCGCAACCACCCGGCGTACATCGAGCGGCTCAAGCGGGCCGGCCACCAGGTGCACGTATGGACGGTGAACGAGCCCGAGGACGTCGCGCTCTGCCTCGATCTCGGCGTCGACGCCATCATCACCAACCGCCCGCGCGCGGTGGCGGAGCTTCTCGGCCGCCGCTGAACACACGTTCACGCCCGTTGTGATCACGGGGAGTGCACCGGCGCGTTCGCTGCGTGTTCGATCGTTGCGAATGCGTCACCGGAACCGTATTGGCCGGTTTCCGGTACAGGCCAATGGGGCATCCACTCCGTGGCGTGGGGCGAAGGAGGTCTCGGGGGTGGCGTTGGTGGTGGCACAGGAGGTGCCCACGTCGTCGAGCATGGCCGTACCCCATGGCCCTGCGGGCGTGGGGGAAGCGAGACACCGTATGCGCGCTCAGCTGCGCAGTGGTGGGGTGGCGGAATCGGTCATCGACGACGCCGTACTGATCCTTTCCGAACTGCTGAGCAACGCGTGCAAACACGGCCGGCCCCTGGGCGACGCCCTGGCCGGAGACGGTGACGTCCGGGCCGCATGGCGCGTGGACCCGGACGGCCGTCTCGTGGTGGAGGTGACGGACGGCGGCGGACCGACCCGACCGGCCCCGGCCACCCCGTCGGTCACCGCGCACGGCGGCCGCGGGCTGAACATCATCACCGCGCTCTCCGACGACTGGGGCGTACGCGACGACGCGTGCGGCGAGGTCACCGTATGGGTCGTGGTCCACGACGCCGTTCATGATCCTGATGCCGGGCACCGCCGCGACGATTTCGCTACGCGCGTCACAGCCCCGTCGGTGCCGGTCATCGCGGGGCTGGACTTCGCGGACGCCTTCGACGACCTGGACTGAAGGCCCCCTCCGGCACCGGCGCGGTTGTCCACGATCGCCCCGTCGTCCACAGGGTCCCGTCCCTCGCGGCGCGAACGGCTAGGCTCGGCGCCCGTACGAGACGCGCCGTAACCGGGAGACCCCACGATGGCCAAGAAGCGACCCCAGACAAAGGCCAAGCAGCCCCAGCTCACCGACGGAGAGATCCCGGTCGTCGGTGCCCGCGAGCCCTGCCCGTGCGGCAGCGGCCGCCGTTACAAGGCCTGTCACGGCCGGGCCGCCGCGCAGGCCGTGACCGAGCTGGTGCACCGCCCGTTCGAGGGCCTCGCGGGCGAGTGCGACTGGGTCGCGCTGCGCGAGCTGGTGCCGGCGGCGACGGCGGAGCTGACCCTCAAGGGCGGCCTGCCCGACGGCGTCCCCTCGGTCACGCTGGCGACGGTGCTGCCGATGGCCTGGCCCGCGCTGCGCCGCGAGGACGGCTCGGTGCTGCTCGGCCTGCAGAACGACACGGCGTCCGGCGACATCAGCCGCGACCTCGCCGACAACCTGCAGCGCGCCCTGGAGGCCGACCCGGGCACGCCCGTTCAGGGCCGCCGCGCCCCGGCCGACGGTCCGCGGCTGCAGGATCTGCTCGACGCGGACGCCTCTTTCGAGCCGGTCGTGCACAGCGGCTTCGAGTTCTGGGTCCCGGACGCGGAGAACGCCACGCCGGAGGTGGCCGCCTCCCTGGAGCGGGCCAACGCCGCCGCCGTCCCCACCGTGAAGCTGGCGGGGGTCGACGCGGCCTACTGGTGCGAGACCCCGGAGAAGAACCACCTGCGGTGGGTCATGCCGCACCCGGAGGAGCGGCTTCTGGACGCGCTCGCGCGCCTGCACGCCGCGGGCCGCTCCAGCCTGGGCGAGGGCACCCGTCTGGTGGGCTCCTTCCGTGCTCACGGGCTCACGGTCCCGGTCTGGGACCTGCCGAGCGGGGTCGGCGCCGAGGACGTGGAGAAGCCGGCCGCCGAGTTCGCCGAGCGTCTCGCCACCGCCCTCGCGACGGACGCGCCGCTCACCCCGGAGGAGCGCCGTGCCCGCGGCGGTCTGACCAACCGACAGGTCACGCTCAGCTGACGCACAGCGGGTGGCTGACCGACCGGTCAGCCACCCCCGGCTTCCCGGCCGCGGCGGCATCGCGCCCGATTCCCGCTCCGCGCGCGCCCGATCGGTGTCCGAATAGCCGAGGAAAATCGGAGATCGAATTTGCGAACAGCCGATCTCTTGTTACCGTTCCAGTAGCCCGGTTGCTGGTGCATCCCCCGTCGCCAGCAACCGGGTCTTTGCGTCTCCGGACCGTCGCACGGCCGACTGTACGGAACGCCGCCACGCGTCAACTGGCCGTGAGCGAAGGGGAGTTGAGCGGTCCGACCGGTTTCGCCGGAGCCGGTGCTAGGAGTTGCTCCCCGACCGCAGCAGCAGCGGCCCGTCGGGGCGAGTGCCCGCGAATTCCGCGACCGCGGTGTAGCTCGCCGCCTCCGCCCGAGTGCGTTCCCGGGGAGTCTCACAGGAGGCCGGCTCGTCCCCGGCACTCACCGCACAGCGCATCTGGACCGTCCGCGCACCCGGCCCCATGAGACTCAACACGGCTCGGAGCGGCTCCCCTGTGCCATTGCGGTAGTAGGTGCGCGCCCAGGTGTCATCGCCCTGAGTCAGCACACACGTCTGCGCCTCCATGCCCTCGGGCGAGGTGAGTTCGGGTCCGCAGCGGGCCGCGGTGGCCGTACCGATACCGAGCAGCAGCGGCGTACGAGCGGCCCCGGCCGCAGATCCCTTGGCGTCGACTCCGCCGGACGCGCCGACCCTGTCGGACGCATCGGCCCCGTCGGACGTACCGAGCCCGTCGGACGCACCGACGCCGTCCGCCGCGCGATCGCCGGACCCACCCGCCCCACTGGCCCCCTCAGCCCCAACTGAACCACTGGATGCACCAGAAGCACCGGGGGCACCAGACGCCCCCTCCGCCCCCGCCTCCCGCACCTCCCGCGAGGCATGCGCGGGCAGTCGTACGGTCGTGCGCTCGTCGTCCCCCGCGGGCCCCGCGGACGCCACGGCCAGCGGCAACGCGATCGCGCAGGCCGCGACGCCCGCGAGGGCGAGGAGACGAAGGTTCATGAGGGGGACGATAACGAGCAAAAACGGGCGCCCGGTTCCGTGCGCGCCCGACACCCCTACAACTCGGGGGCGCTCACACCCGTACGAGTGAGGGCGTCGACGACCGCGTCCACCACGGCCTCCACGTCGGGGACCCAGGGCGAGGCCGAGCCGGGCAGCGGTGCGCGTTCCCAGCGGACGGCGCCCTCGCCGGTCGAGGACGGCGGAAGGGTGATGTAGCCGCCCTCGCCGTGGAAGCGCAGGGAGCCGGGCACGAAGTCCTTGGCGTAGAGCAGCTCACCCAACTGCTCCATCGTGTACGGCCGCACGAGGACGAACCAGCGGGTCGGCGTGGCGACGACCGGGCCGAGGCGCATGCCGCCGCGGTCGAGGGCGGCCAGGGCGCGCGCGGCGGCCGCGGCGGGCAGGCTGACCGCGCACGGGGCCCGGCCGCCGGTGGCGAGCACGATCGGGGCGGTGGGCCGGTTGGTCCACCACCAGCGGACCATGCGCTCGTCGGTGCTGGCGGCGAGCAGCCCGGGGTCGAAGGGATGGGCGCCGGGCACCGTGCACTCGGGGTCGGGGCAGCCGCAGCGGGAGCGCCCCTGCGGATCGGCCGCCACGCCGGGAAGTACGGGCCACTGCCACTGAGTCGCGATGGTCAGGGCCGTGCCGATCAGCTCAGGCCTCCCGTCACCTCGCCTGGACAGGAGCCTGCGTCGCCTTCCGAGGATCTCGCGCATGAGCGCTCGTTCCTTTCCGTTGCACGCCTGGCAACACCGTGGGCCACATACACCATGTGTCGATCACTGCACTGTGCGTACCTGCCGGCGCATCACACCCCTGTGAAACACCCCTGCGAACAACACGGGGATCATCCCTGACGGATCCAGCGTCGGGCTTCGGCCGTGTCGGCGGCCGATGCTGCCGGCGGGCCACCGGGGCCGTGCCGACCGTTCTGTCCGTACTCGTCTGTCCGTACTCGCCGTGCGCGTCGTACTCGTCGTACCGGTTCTGTTGCTGCACGGGCGTGGCGTGGGGTGGCGAAGTCTGGCGTTTGCCGTCCCGCGTAGTTCTCTCCGCCTCCGCCACGGGAGGATGGGGCACGGTCGTCGGTGGATAGGACGCCCGGGTCCGTCGCCAGGTTCCGGGTGGCCCCCAACCACCCCTGGCCTTCTCCGAGTACGTACCCATCACGACCGCTGTGACGCTCCGTCGAGCAAGCCCAGTCGACCGCAAGAGGGCGTTGCCCGAGTCGGTTTTAAGCCAACTTTGCCTTTCTGTAAGAGGAACGTCCACCCATCCCGGAAGGCACATGGACACCAGGAATCCCGGCAGGACAATGCTGGACATCCCCTCACGAGTGCGTGTACATGTGGAGACACTGCAGCGGTGCAGAATGACATGGGGGTTTGCGATGCTTTTCAGCAAAACGAACCGGTCGGAAAGCCGGACGCCATGAACGCCCCGCACCCTCCGAAAGTGGCCGGAATCGATTCAACGGTTCCCTCGCCCGCACACACTGTCGCGCCCGCGCCCGTCGCAGCCGACGTCTCCTCCGTCACCACCGGCCCCGGCGTCCTGCTCCAGGACCGCCTCGCCGGCTGGGTCTCGGACCTCACCACCCTGCACGAACTGACCGAACGCCTGGTCCGCACCGACACCATGGCCGACGCCGTCCAGGAACTGCTGCGCGCCGGAGCCGCACTGGTGGGCGCCCGGCGTGGTCTGGTCGTCCTGGAACCCGGCGCGGAGCGTGGCCCGCGCACGACCGTCGGCCTCGGTCTCGCCCCGGCCGATCTCGGCCATATCGAGACCGTGCCCCGCGGCTCGCTGCCGTACGGCGAACTCCTCGACACCCCGGCCGGCCTGCCCGGCGGCGTGGCCGAGATCGTGCGCTCAGATCTGCTCGCCGAGGACGGCCTCGACCCCCGCCACCGCGAGGTGGCCCGCCGCCTCGGCTTCGCCGCCAGCTACGCCCTCCCCCTGTCCACCGAGTCCGCCGGCCGTCTCGGCGCCGCGGTGTGGCTGTACGACGAGCCCGCCGAGCCGGTCGAGCGCCGACGCCACCTCGTCGGCCTCTACGCCCGCTACGCCACCGAGCACCTCGCGCGGCTTCTGGAGGTCGAGCACACGCGCGCGTGCATGGCCACGATGTCCGAGGAACTGCTGCCCTCCCGCCTCCCCCGCGTGGCCGGCGTCCAGCTGGCCGCGCGGCACCGCACCTGCGCCCTCGGCGGCGGCGACTGGTACGACGCCCTGCCGCTGCCCGACGCGGCCCTCGGGCTCGCCGTCGGCTCGGTCACCGGGTCGGGGCCGAGCGCGGTCGCCGCGATGGGCCGGCTGCGCGCCAGCTTGCGGGCGTACGCCGTGATGGAGGGCGAGGACCCGGTCGCCGTCCTGTCCGACCTGGAGCTGCTGCTGCGGCTGACCGAGCCCGCCCGCTCCGCGACCGCCCTGTTCGCCTACTGCGAGCCCGCCGGGCGCAAGCTCACCCTCGCCGGGGCCGGGCACTGCCCGCCGCTGCTGGTCGGCGAGCGGCGCACCGAGTTCGTGGAGACCTCGGTGTCGGCGCCGCTGGGCATGCTCGCCTGCTGGGAGGCGCCGAGCGTGGAGATCGAGGCCGAGGAGGGCGAGACGGTTCTGCTCTACACGGACGGCCTGCTGCACCGCACCGGCGACCCCGTCGACCGCGCCTTCGCCCGGCTGCACGCCGCCGCCTCGGGCGCCCCGCGGGCCGTGCGCCGCGACCCCGAGGCGCTCGCCGACCATGTGCTGCGCACCGTACTGCCGGACGGGCTGGATTCGGCCGACAGCGACGAGGATGTCGTGCTCATGGCGGCCCGCTTCGAGTGAGGCTGGTAACAGGTCCTTGGGGCCTTGGGCACCTTACGTACGACCGTACGATGGACATGGTCCAATGCCGTACCAAGGAGGATGACCGTGGCCGACGAACTCCCGGCTGTGCCCGACGACGCTGTTGCCGCAGCGGGCCCGGAGACCTCTGAAGAAGCCCCCGTCAAGCAGCGGAAGAACGGTCTGTACCCGGGCGTGTCCGACGAGCTTGCCGAGAACATGAAGAGCGGCTGGGCCGACACCGAGCTGCGCGACCTGGAGCCGATCGCCCAGGCCGCCGAGACCGCCGCCCGCCGCGCCGCGCTGTCCGCCCGCTTCCCCGGCGAGCGCCTGGTGATCCCCGCGGGCAACCTGAAGACCCGCTCGAACGACACGGAGTACGCCTTCCGGGCGTCCGTCGAGTACGCGTACCTCACCGGCAACCAGACCGAGGACGGCGTCCTCGTCCTGGAGCCCAAGGGCGAGGGCCACGAGGCCACGATCTACCTGCTGCCGCGCTCCGACCGGGAGAACGGCGAGTTCTGGCTGTCCGGCCAGGGCGAGCTGTGGGTCGGCCGCCGGCACTCCCTGACCGAGGCGGAGCAGCTGTACGGCATCCCCGCCTCCGACGTCCGCGAGCTGACGGACAAGCTCCGCGAGGCCACCGGCCCGGTCCGCGTCGTGCGCGGCTACGACGCCGGCATCGAGGCCGCGCTCACCGACAAGGTCACCGCCGAGCGCGACGAGGAGCTGCGGGTCTTCCTCTCCGAGGCGCGCCTGGTCAAGGACGACTTCGAGATCGGCGAGCTGCAGAAGGCCGTCGACTCGACCGTGCGCGGCTTCGAGGACGTGGTGAAGGTCCTCGACAAGGCCGAGGCCACCTCCGAGCGGTACATCGAGGGCACGTTCTTCCTCCGCGCGCGCGTGGAGGGCAACGATGTCGGCTACGGCACCATCGCCGCGGCCGGTCCGCACGCCTGCACCCTGCACTGGGTGCGCAACGACGGGCCCGTGCGCTCCGGCGACCTGCTGCTGCTCGACGCGGGCGTCGAGACGCACACGTACTACACGGCCGACGTCACACGGACCCTGCCGGTCGACGGCCGGTACTCGGAGATCCAGAAGAAGATCTACGACGCCGTGTACGAGGCCCAGGAGGCCGGCATCGCCGCGGTGAAGCCGGGCGCGAAGTACCGGGACTTCCACGACGCGGCCCAGCGGGTGCTGGCCGAGAAGCTCGTCGAGTGGGGCCTGGTCGAGGGGCCGGTCGAGCGGGTCCTGGACCTGGGGCTCCAGCGGCGGTGGACGCTGCACGGGACCGGGCACATGCTGGGCATGGACGTCCACGACTGCGCTGCCGCGCGGACCGAGACGTATGTGGAAGGCGTCCTCGAGCCGGGGATGTGCCTCACGGTGGAGCCGGGGCTGTACTTCCAGGCCGATGATCTGACCGTGCCCGAGGAGTACCGGGGCATCGGGGTGCGGATCGAGGACGACATCCTGGTGACGGAGGACGGCAACCGGAACCTTTCGGCCGGATTGCCTCGGCGTTCTGATGAGGTCGAGGCGTGGATGGCGGCTCTGAACGGGGCTCAGAGCTGATCTGCCGTCTGCGGGCCGTCTGTGGCTGATCGCGCAGTTCCCCGCGCCCCTGAGGGCGTCGGTCTTGATCTGCATCTGGATGCAGATGCCTCTTCCGGGCGTCGTGCGGGGCTCGAGCGAGCCCTGCGCGACGCCGTTCGGGACGGGCGGCTCGCGCCCGGGGCTCTGTTGCCTGCCACTCGGCGGCTCGCGGAGGAGTTGGGGCTGTCGCGGGGGACCGTGAAGGCCGCTTATGACCAGCTCGTCGCCGAGGGGTATCTGACGGCGCGGCAGGGGGCCGGGACGCAGGTCGCGGCGCTGCTGCCGGTCGCCGCCGGGCCGGTGGAGGTCGCCGCACGCGCGCGTGGGCCGCTCTTCGATCTGCGGCCCGGGAGCCCGGACGTGGGCACGTTCCCGGTGGCGGCCTGGTCGCGGGCGGTGCGCAAGGCCATGGCGGCGGCGCCGTCCGCGGCGTACGACTACGGCGATCCGCGTGGGCGGATCGAGTTGCGGGCCGCGCTGTCGGGGTATCTCGGGCGGACGCGAGGTGTGGTCGCGCCGGTCGAGCGGATCGTCGTCACCTCCGGGTATGTGCAGGCGCTCGCGCTGCTGACGCGGGTGCTCGGGGGCGGCGAGTTCGCCATGGAGGACCCGGGGCTGGCGTTCCACCGGGACGTGGTGCGGCGGGGCGGGGGGACCGTGGTGCCCGTGCCGGTGGACGAATCAGGCCTCTGTGTCGAGGCGTTGGGGGGTCCGGCCGCCGTCGTCGTCACGCCCGCGCATCAGTACCCGACCGGGGTCACCCTGCGTCCCGAGCGGCGGCGGGCGCTCACCGACTGGGCACGCGCGCGTGGGGCGCTGATCGTCGAGGACGACTACGACGGGGAGTTCCGCTACGACCGGCAGCCCGTCGGGGCGTTGCAGGGGGTGGCACCGGAACAGGTCGTCTATGTGGGCACCGCCTCCAAAACGCTCGGGCCCGCGCTGCGGCTGGGCTGGATGGTGCTGCCCCGGCATCTGGTCGACGCGGTCGCCGAGGCCAAGCTGTACAGCGACCACCACACCGAGGTGCTCGGTCAGCTGGCGCTCGCCGAACTGATCGACAGTCATGCGTACGACCGTCATGTACGGGCCTGCCGACTGCGCTACCGGCGCCGCCGGGACCTCCTCCTGGAGCGGTTGGGGACGCGGCGGCGGGTGCGCGGGATCGCGGCCGGGCTGCACGCGCTGGTGGAGGTCGACGACGAGGACGCGGCGGTCGGACGGGCCGAGGCCCGCGGCCTCGCGGTGGGGCGGCTCGGGGACCACTGGCACGCGCCCGCTGCGGGGCGGCCACAGGGCCTGGTCGTGGGATACGGGACCCCTCGGGAGTCGGCCTACGCGGAGGCGCTCGATGTGCTGGTGAGGGTGCTGGGCTGAGGTCCGGACCAGATGCCGGGGCCGGACGCCGGGCTGAATTGGGCCAATGATGAGGCCGGGAATTGGGTCTGCCCGGCGGTCCACCGCGCTCCTAGTGTCGTAGGCATGACGAACTCGCTGGTCCCTCCCGCCGGTCCCCGCCGGACCCTCGCCCTCGCCCAGCTGAGCAACTCGGTCGGCGACGGTGCCTTCTACACGACGTCGGCCCTCTACTTCACCCAGATCGTCGGCCTCGCCCCCGCGCGCGTGGGCCTGGGGCTGACCCTCGGGTGGGCGGTCGGGTCGCTGGTGGGGGTGCCGCTCGGGCGGTTCGCCGACCGGCGCGGGGCGCGCGGTACGGCGGTGCTGCTGGCGTTCGCCACGGCGCTGGCGGTGGCGTCCTTCACCGTGGTGCGCGGGTTCGTGCCGTTCGTGCTGGTGGCCTGCGCGTACGCGGCCGCGCAGTCCGGGCTCGCGGCGGCCCGGCAGGCGCTGCTGGCGGGGCTGGTGTCCGCCGCCGAGCGCACCGGGCTGCTGGCGCATCTGCAGTCCACCCTCAACGCCGGTCTGGCGGTCGGGGCGGGGCTCGGCGGACTCGCGTTGCAGGCGGGGACGCGGGGCGCCTATCTGGCGGTGTTCGCGCTGGACGCGGTGAGCTTCCTGGTGTGTGCGCTGCTGTTGCTGAGGCTTCCCGCTGTGGCGCCGGCGACGGGGGACCGGCGCCACGGCGGGGCACAGGATCGGCTGGGGGTGCTGCGGGACCGGCCGTATGCGCTGGTGGCGTTGCTGAACACCGTGCTGCTGCTGCGGCTTCCGCTGCTGAGCCTGGTGCTGCCGCTGTGGATCACCCGGCGGACCGACGCCCCGGCCTGGCTGGTGTCGGCGCTGTTCGTGCTCAACACCGGTGCGGTGATGCTGTTCCAGGTGCGGGCGGCCCGGCGGGTGACGGGGGTCGGCTCGGCGAACCGGGCGCTGCGGCACGCCGGTTGGGTGATGCTGGCCGCGTGTGCGGTGTTCGCGCTGTCGGCGGGGGCCTCGCTGTGGGCGGCCGTCGGGTTCCTGGTGCTGGGGGCCGTGCTTCAGGTGATCGCCGAGATGGGTCAGTCGGCGGGGTCCTGGCAGCTGTCGTTCGACCTGGCGCCGGAGGGGCGGGTCGGTGAGTACCAGGGCCTGTTCGGCACCGGCGTGACCGTCGCCCGCACCCTCGGCCCGCTGGTGCTGACGGCCCTGGTGGTGGAGTGGGGCACCCCGGGCTGGCTGCTGCTGGGCGCGGCGATGGTGGCGGCGTCGTACGGGATGGGTCCCGTCTCGCGGTGGGCGGCGGGGCGACGGGCCGACGAGGCGGCAGCCGGGGCCGATGCCGAGACGGCGGTCCTGGCCGGGGCCTAGGCGGCGGTCCCGGCCGGGCCTAGGCGGCGTCCCGGCCGAGGCCGAGGCGGCCACCCGATGCCGAGGCGGCTACCCGGTCCGAGGTCAGGACGCTGTCACGAGTGGAGCGTTGTCCCGCCACTTGAGCATCTTGTCGAAGCTCACCACCGCCCCGCCCCGGCCCGGCTTGTTGCCGATGTGGACGTGGTCGGCGAGCTCCTCGATGAGGCACAGGCCCCGGCCGTGCTCGGCGTCCGAGTGAGCCGGCCGGGCCACCGGGGAGGGGGAGAAGCCCGGGCCCGAGTCGGCGACCTCGATGCGGCACTTCTCGCCGTCGAGGTAGGCGGTGACCCGGTACGCCTCCGAAGTACTCCCGCCCGCGGTGCCCCCGCCGTGCTCGACGGCGTTGGCGCAGGCCTCGGTGAGCGCGACGGACAGGTCGTAGGAGATGTCCGGGTCCACCCCCGCGGTCTCCATCGTGCCGAGCAGCAGACGCCGGGCGAGCGGGACGCTCGCGGCCTCGCGCCGCAAGTGGAGTGACCACCAGATGCTCATGCTCCAGCCTCCTGGCCGCGGCTCGACATACCGATACCTATTGCCACGAGTGCCCGAACGTAAGCGTTCATTCAGCGTGATGCCGCCCATATGGGGGATGTGCCGGGCGCGCCATTCGGTGTATGTGGGGCGGGAGGGCGCCGGAGGGGAGCGGTCCGGGCAGAAGGTGATCTTCCGGATCGTAGGACGCGTACGGAATCTTGCGGACCTGCCGTAGGGCGCCCATAAGGCCAGTGCGATGATGAGCCCGCCATGTCTGCCCCCCACGCGCGCGCGAAGCGCTCCGGAGTCCGGCTCCGGATCCTGCGGGCCGCGGTGTTCGCCGCGGTCTGTGTCGTGCTGTCCGGGGCCGGACATGCCCTCGCCTCCTGCGCCGCGGTTCCGCTGTGGGCGCTGGGCGCGGGCTTCGTGGCCGTACTCGCGGTGGTGGCGCCGTTCGCCGGGCGCGAGCGCACCCTGCCCGGGATCGCGGCCCTGCTGACGGTCGGGCAGACGGTGCTGCACACCCTGTTCGGACTGGGCCAGCACGGTACGGCGGTCATGGCCGCCCCGGCCGGGAGCGACACCGCGCTGGTCGACCGGGCCGCGCGGCTGCTGTGCGGGACCACCGCGGCGGCGCTCAGCCCCGCCCAGGCCCAGCGCATCCTCACCGACGCGCGCCTGCTGCCGACCGGCGGCTCGGGCGCGGGCGCCGGTGTGCACACGGCGCACGATCCGGCGGACGCGCTGTCCACCACGGCCGGTTCCTCCGCGTCCCTGCTGCCCTCGCTGCCGATGCTGCTCGGTCACGCCCTCGCTGCGCTGGCCGTCGGCTGGCTGCTGCGCCATGGCGATCTGGCCCTGCTGCGGCTGGTCCGGCTGTCGGCGCACGGGGTCGCCGAGGGGGCGCTCGTACGTTCCCTGCGCGGGGCGCTCGCGCTGGTGCGCGCCCTGCGTGCCGGGCTTCCGGGCGCGCCCGTGGCAGGTCCGCGCCCGACGCGCGCGGCTTCTCTCGCGCCTCCTGAACTCCGTACGACCGCACTCCAGCACACGGTGATCCGGCGCGGCCCGCCCGCCGCCGCGCTCGCCCTCGCCGCCTGACGCGACCGCAGCACCGCCCCGGGATCTTCCCTGATCCGGTGGGAGGGCCGGCCGCGCCGAGCGGCACACGCGTGTGCGCCGATCTCCGCCGTCCTCTGTGACGTTCTCACCGCTGACCGGCGGTCACCTGCGCGCGCTCGTATCCCTCTTCATCACCGGATCACCAGATCGCTGGGATCACCGGATCACCGGGATCACCGGATCTCTCGAAGTCTCGAAGTGGAGTGCTTGCTGTCATGAAGGTTTCCCGTGTCGCCGCCGCCGCTGCCGTCGCCGGCACCGCCGTCCTCGCCCTGTCCTCCCCCGCGCTCGCGCACGTCAGCGTCCAGCCGGAGGGCACCGCGGCCAAGGGCGGCTACGCGGTCGTCGACTTCAAGGTGCCGAACGAGCGCGACAACGCCTCGACCACCAAGGTCGAGGTCAACTTCCCCGCCGAGCACCCGCTGTCCTCGGTGATGCCGGAGCCGATCAACGGCTGGGACATCAAGATCACCAAGGCGAAGCTGGACAAGCCGCTGGAGGTGCACGGGCGGCAGATCACCGAGGCCGTCACCAAGGTGACCTGGACCGCGAAGAGCGGCGGCATCAAGCCCGGCTTCTTCCAGAAGTTCCCCGTCAACATCGGCGCCCTGCCCGAGGACGCGGACGAGCTGGTGTTCAAGGCGATCCAGACGTACTCCAACAACGAGGTGGTGCGCTGGATCGAGGTGCAGGAGGGCGCGGAGGAGCCGGAGAACCCGGCGCCGGTGCTCGCCCTGTCCGCCGCCGAGGAGGAGGGCCACCACGGCTCCGGCTCCGCCACCGCCGAGCCCTCCGACGAGCCGTCCGGCGACGCGGACCACGCCGCCGCCCAGACCTCCGCCACCGAGGAGGCGTCCGGTGACAGCTCCGACACCACCGCCCGGGTGCTCGGCGTCGTGGGCATCGTCGTCGGCGCCGCCGGTGTCGCCTACGGCGTCCTGGCCGGACGCCGGCGCTCCGCCTGACCCACCCACCTCGGTGGGCGCCGGGACCTCGCGGGGTCCCGGCGCCCACCGGAGCACTCACCTCCGGGACATCTCTCCATGCACTCTCTGCACCCTCTGCGTACGAAGTTCGCGGCGGCCGCGCTCCTCGCCGCCGCCTCCCTGACCCTGTCCGCGTGCGGCGGCGGGGACGACGACAGCGCCGCCTCGCCCGTCTCCGTCGTCTCCGAGGAGCCCGGCTCCGACAAGGCCGCCACCGTCCTGTCGGAGAACCCGTTCCAGAAGCCGGACATGGTGCTCACCGACACCCACGGCAAGAAGTACGACCTCCGCAAGGAGACCGCCGGCAAGCCGACGCTGATCTACTTCGGCTACACCAACTGCCCCGACGTGTGCCCGCTGACGATGAACAACATCGCCGTGGCGAAGAAGTCGCTGCCCAAGGCCCAGCAGGACGAGCTGCGCATCGTGTTCGTCACCACCGACCCCGAGCGGGACACGCCCGAGGCCCTCGGTAAGTGGCTCAAGGGCATCGACCCCCAGGTCGTCGGCCTCAGCGGCGACTTCGCCACCGTCCAGGCCGGCGCCCGCACCCTCGGCATCTCCATCGAGGCGCCGAAGAAGGAGAAGGGCAAGGTCGTCTCCATGCACGGCACCCAGGTCATCGCCTTCTCCCCGAAGACCGACGCCGGGTACGTGCTCTACGGCGAGGACGCCACCGTCGACGACTACACCGCGGACCTGCCGAAGCTGATCAAGGGGGAGAACCCGTGAGGCGCCTTTGGTGGGCGACCGGCGTGCTGGTGCTGACGCTGGCCGGCTGCGGCGGCGACGAGTCCACCGGGCCCGACCTCAGCGTCAGCGGCGCCTACATGCCCCAGCCGGTCTCCGACATGGCCGCGGGCTTCCTGACGATCGCCAACAAGGGCGACGAGGACGCGAAGCTGACCGAGGTCACCAGCGACCTCGGCGAGGTCACCGTCCACCAGACCGACGGCGGGGCCATGCAGGAGGTCACCTCCCTCGACGTGCCCGCGCACGGCACGCTCGTACTGAAAAGTGGTGGCAGCCATCTGATGTTCGAGCAGCTCGCGCAGCAGCCGCGGGAGGGCCAGACCGTCCCGATAACGCTGCACTTCACCGGACTCGACCCGGTCGAGGTCGACCTGCCGGTCAAGCCGGCCACCTACCGCCCCACGTCCGGGAACTGAGGGAGGGACCACCTTGACGCAGGCCATCGCCCCGCGCGTCCGCACGCTGGTGCTGCTGTTCCTGGCCGTCGCCGGCGCCCTGCTGGCCGGTGCCGCACCGGCCTCCGCGCACGCCGCGCTCACCGGCAGCGACCCCCGGCAGGGGGCGGTGGTCGACCGGGCCCCGCAGCAGGTCTCGCTCACCTTCTCCGAGACCGTCTCCCTGTCCGACGACTCGCTGCGCGTGTTCGACCCCAAGGGCAAGCGCGCCGACACCGGCAAGGCGGCCGGCACCGGCGGCACGACGTACGCCGTGAAGCTGCACTCGGGGCTGCCCGACGGCACCTACACGGTCACCTACCAGGTCGTCTCCGCCGACAGCCATCCCGTCTCCGGCGCCTTCACCTTCTCCATCGGCGCGCCCTCCTCGACGTCCGTGTCCGTCGACGGACAGGGCGCGGGCGAGGGCCTGGTCGGCCGGCTCTACGGGCTCGGGCGCTATGTGTCGTACGCCGGGTTCATCGTCCTGGTCGGCGGCTGCGCCTTCGTGCTGGCCTGCTGGCCGCGCGGCGCCGGGGTGCGGGCCGTGCAGCGGCTGGTCGTCTCCGGCTGGCTCGCGCTGACCGCGGCCACGCTGGCGCTGCTGCTCCTGCGCGGCTCGTACACCACCTCGTCGAAGTTCGGCGACGTCTTCGACCTCGACCTGCTCGGCCAGGTGCTCCAGACCAAGACCGGCGCCGCCCTGGTCTCCCGGCTGCTGCTGCTCGCGGCGGCGGCGCTGTTCATCGCCGTGCTCTTCGGGGCGTACGACCGTCGGGACGGGGACGAGAAGCGGGATCTGGTGTTCGGGCTCGCGGTCGGCGGCGGTGTCGTGGCCGCCGGTCTCGCGGCGAGCTGGGCGATGGCCGAGCACGCCTCGACCGGGCTCCAGCCGGGGCTCGCGATGCCGGTCGACGTCGTCCATCTGCTGGCCGTCGCCGCCTGGCTCGGCGGACTGGGCGCGCTCCTCGTCGCCCTCTACCGGGCACCGGTGGAGACCCCGCTGGACTCGACCGCCGTACGCCGCTTCTCGCGGGTCGCCTTCGGCAGCGTGGTCGCGCTGGTGGCGACCGGGGTCTACCAGAGCTGGCGGCAGCTCGGCTCCTGGTCGGCGCTGACCGGCACCCGCTACGGGCAGCTTCTGCTGGTGAAGATCGGGCTCGTGGTGCTGCTGGTGGGCATCGCGTGGATCTCCCGGCGGTGGACGTCCCAGCTGGCGCAGGCGCCGGCGGGGGCCGAGCGGGAGCGGGTGGCCGTAGGGGCGGCTGCGCCGGACGCCGAGGACATCGAGGGCACCCACACGCGGGACACCGATCCTGCGCGGGCCGCTCAGCTCGCGCGGCAGAAGGCCGCTGCCGAGGCCGCGCGGCGCAAGCAGGCGCGGGACGCCGACCCGCGGCGGTTCGGGCTGCGCCGCTCGGTGCTCGCCGAGGCGGCCGTCGCCGTCGTGGTGCTGGCCGTGACCACCATGCTGACGTCGACCGAGCCGGGCCGTACGGAGGAGGAGGCCAAGGCGGCCACGGCGTCGGCGGCTGAGGCCTCGGCGTCCGGCACGCTCACGCTGGACATGCCGTTCGACACCGGCGGCGAGGACGGCAAGGGCGTCGTCCGCGTGGACCTCGACCCCGCGCGGATCGGCGGCAACGAGCTGCACGTCTACGTCGAACGGCCCAACGGCCGTGCCTTCGACGTCCCCGAGGTCAAGCTCTCCTTCACCCTCGAGTCGAAGGACGTCGGGCCGCTGCCCGTCGTCCCGGATCACATCACCACCGGGCACTGGGCGGCGAGCGGGGTGCAGATCCCCATGGCCGGCGACTGGAAGGTCGCCGTGACCGTGCGCACCTCCGACATCGACCAGGTGACCGTGGACAAGAACGCGAAGATCGGCTGAACCACATGGCTGACCAGTCCATCCCCCAGGCCCGGACCTCCGTGGAGGCGCCCGCCACTGCCGAGACCCCGGCCGGTGAGGGCGTCTCGCGGCGCACCCTGCTCGCCACCGCCGGGGCCACCGGGCTCGCGCTCGGCGCGGCGGGCGGCGCCGTCGGCTACGCGGCCGCGCCCGCCGGGGCGACCCCGCTCAGCTCGGTGGGCACCGGGCAGGCGATGTTTCACGGGAAACATCAGCCCGGCATCACCGACCCGCTCCAGGCGCGCGGCCACCTCGTCGCCTTCGACCTGGCCCCCGGCGCCGGGCGCAGGGAGGCCGCCGCGTTGCTGCGCCGCTGGTCGGACACGGCCCGGCGGCTGATGGCGGGCGAGCCCTCCGCCCACGACGACACCGGCATCGCGCAGGACGCCGGCCCGTCGTCCCTGACGGTCACTTTCGGCTTCGGCCACAGCTTCTTCGGCCGTACGGGCCTGGAGAAGCAGCGGCCGGTGTCCCTGGACCCACTGCCCGACTTCTCCTCCGACCGGCTGGACAAGTCGCGCAGCAACGGCGACCTGTGGGTGCAGATCGGCGCGAACGACGCCCTGGTCGCCTTCCACGCACTGCGCGCGATCCAGAAGGACGCGGGGTCCGCGGCCCGGGTGCGCTGGCAGATGAACGGCTTCAACCGGTCGCCGGGCGCCACCGCGCACCCCATGACGGCCCGCAACCTCATGGGCCAGGTCGACGGCACACGCAACCCCAAGCCGGCCGAGCCGGACTTCGACCGGCGCATCTTCGTGCCTGCCTCCGGTTCTAAGGACCCTGCGTGGATGGCGAACGGCTCCTACGCCGTCGTACGCCGTATCCGCATGCTCCTGGACGACTGGGAGAAGCTGTCGGGGAAGGCCCAGGAGGACGTCATCGGGCGTCGCAAGGCGGACGGGGCCCCGCTGTCGGGTGGCTCGGAGACGACCGAGATGGACCTGGAGAAGGTCGACGCCGAGGGCAACCTGGTCGTGCCGATCAACGCCCACGCGCGGATCAGCCGGCCGGACCAGAACGGCGGCGCGGCCATGCTGCGGCGGCCCTTCTCCTTCCACGACGGCATCGGCACGGACGGTGTGCCCGACGCGGGGCTGCTCTTCATCTGCTGGCAGGCCGATCCGCTCCGCGGCTTCGTACCGGTGCAGCGCAAGCTGGACCGGGGGGACGCGCTGTCGGCGTTCGTACGGCACGAGGCGAGCGGGCTGTTCGCCGTGCCGGGCGGGGCGGCGCAGGGGGAGTACGTGGGGCAGGGGCTTCTGGAGAGCTGACCTTGCTGTGAAGGTTGACGCGGCTTGGTGCGGTTTCGCTCTTCAAACCACCCTCACGAGTGGTCCTGGCGAGACAGGCACGCCGGGCTGCCCTGCGGCCATTAGGGTGAGGGCATGCCAGCGAGCTATGCGTATCTCGGCCCCGAGGGCACCTTCACCGAAGTCGCCCTGCGCACGCTCCCGGAGGCGGCGACCCGGGAGCTGGTGCCGTATGTGTCCGTGCAGTCCGCGCTGGACGCGGTCCGCACCGGCGAGGCCGAGGCCGCGTTCGTGCCGATCGAGAACTCCGTGGAGGGCGGCATCACCACCACCCTCGACGAGCTGGTCGCGGGCGCGCCGCTGATGATCTACCGCGAAGTGCTGCTGTCGATCACCTTCGCGCTGCTGGTCAGGCCCGGCACCAAGCTGTCGGAGATCAAGACCGTCTCCGCGCACCCGGCCGCCCAGCCGCAGGTGCGCAACTGGCTGAAGAAGAACCTCCCGGACGTCCACTGGGAGTCGGCCGCCTCCAACGCGGACGCCGCCCGGCTGGTCCAGGAGGGCCGTTACGATGCCGCGTTCGCCGGTGAGTTCGCGGCCGCCCGGTACGGCCTGGAAGCCCTGGAGACCGAGATCCACGACGCGGAGAACGCGCAGACGCGGTTCGTGCTCGTGGGCCGTCCGGCCCGGCCCGCCGCGCCGACGGGGGCCGACAAGACGTCCGTGGTGCTGTGGCAGCGCGACGACCACCCCGGCGGGCTGCGCGACCTGCTCGGCGAGTTCGCCACGCGCGGCATCAACCTGATGCTGCTGCAGTCCCGCCCGACCGGCGCCGGCATCGGCAACTACTGCTTCTGCATCGACGCCGAGGGCCATATCTCCGACCGGCGGGTGGCCGAGGCCCTGATGGGGCTGAAGCGGATCTGTCTGGAGGTCCGCTACCTGGGCTCGTACCCACGCGCGGACATCGGCGTGGAGGACGTGAGCGCCCCGCGGCAGGGGACGTCGGACGACGAGTTCGTCACGGCGGCCGACTGGGTGGCCCGCTGCCAGGACGGCCGTTTCTAGTCAGATTTTCGTTATCCACAGAAGTTATCCACAGGTCTGCTTCTCGACCTGTGCACAAGTCGACAACGAAGCGGCACGCAGTCGACAAATCACCCTGGATGGATCAAGTGCGCCCACCAGGACGTAAGTCACCCTTCGTCCACTCGTTTCCTTTGATCAATCCTTTGGGGCGACGCATTTCCACTCGAAGGTGGGCCTATTCAAGGTTTGCCCAGGGAATCGCAGGGGGCGACAACGCTTAGCGGAGTGATCAATTCCGACGTCCACAGATCTTCCACACAGCCTGTGGATAACTTTCGGAAGTCGTGGATCCCTGTGGACAAAGCCGGGCCGGAGGCCCCTCAAATCCCGTTCTCCACAAGGGGATCCGGTCAACAGGGCGCCTCGGGCCTGCCCCGTCCCAGGGAGTGAGACACTTTTTATTGACACGCTCGGATGAGGGGTCGACACAACACGCAATTCCCCCATAACGGTACGTAAGCCGCCGCTCGGAATAGTGAGTCGTGGGCCGTCATCCGTCCCCGGTAGCCTTGACCACGTGATTGACCTTCGCCTGCTCCGTGAGGACCCCGACCGTGTGCGCGCGTCCCAGCGCGCCCGTGGAGAGGATGTCGAGCTCGTCGACGCTCTCCTGTCTGCCGACGAGCGGCGCAGGTCGTCCGGCGTCCGCTTCGACGAGCTCCGTTCCGAGCAGAAGGCGCTCGGCAAGCTGATCCCCAAGGCCTCGCCCGAGGAGCGCGCCGAGCTCCTGCAGAAGGCCGAGCAGCTCAAGTCCGACGTCAAGGCCGCCGAGGCCGCGCAGCACGAGGCCGACGAGGAGACCAAGCGCCTCGCCATGGCGCTCGGCAACCTCGTGCACCCCGACGTCCCGGTCGGCGGCGAGGAGGACTTCGTCGTCCTGGAGACGCACGGCACCATCCGCGACTTCGCCGCCGAGGGCTTCGAGCCCAAGGACCACCTGGAGCTCGGCGAGGCGCTGGGCGCCATCGACGTCGAACGCGGCGCCAAGGTGTCCGGGTCGCGCTTCTACTACCTGACCGGTGTCGGCGCCCTGCTGGAGCTGGCCCTCGTCAACGCGGCGATCGCCCAGGCCACCGAGGCCGGCTTCATCCCGATGCTCACCCCCGCACTGGTCCGCCCGCGCGCCATGGAGGGCACCGGCTTCCTCGGCCAGGCCGCGGAGAACGTGTACCACCTGGAGAAGGACGACTTCTATCTCGTCGGTACGTCCGAGGTCCCGCTCGCCGCGTACCACATGGACGAGATCATCGACGCGGACAAGCTGCCCCTGCGCTACGCGGGCTTCTCGCCCTGCTTCCGCCGCGAGGCCGGCACGTACGGCAAGGACACGCGCGGCATCTTCCGCGTGCACCAGTTCGACAAGGTCGAGATGTTCTCGTACGTCGCTCCCGAGGACGCGGAGAACGAGCACAAGCGGCTCCTTGAGTGGGAGAAGCAGTGGCTGACCGGCCTCGAGCTGCCCTTCCAGGTCATCGACGTGGCCTCGGGCGACCTGGGCGCCTCCGCCTCGCGCAAGTTCGACTGCGAGGCGTGGATCCCGACGCAGGGCAAGTACCGCGAGCTGACCTCGGCCTCCAACTGCGACGGCTTCCAGGCCCGCCGGCTGTCGACGCGTGTGCGTGAGGGCAAGCAGGTCAAGCCGCTGGCCACGCTCAACGGCACGCTGTGCGCCGTACCGCGCACCATCGTGGCGATCCTGGAGAACCACCAGCAGGCCGACGGCTCCGTGCGTGTGCCCGAGATGCTGCGTCCGTACCTCGGGGGCCGCGAGGTGCTGGAGCCGGTGGCCAAGTGACCTCCGGGTTCCCCTACCGGCTGATCGCCACCGACCTCGACGGAACGCTTCTGCGCTCCGACGAGTCGGTCTCCGCGCGCACCCGTGACGCGCTCGCCGCGGCCACCGCGGCGGGCGCCGCGCACATCGTCGTCACGGGGCGTTCCGTGCCCTGGACCCGGCACATCCTCGACGACCTGGGCTACCGGGGTCTCGCGGTGTGCGGGCAGGGCGCGCAGGTGTATCACGCCGGGGAGAACCGCCTGCTGACGTCGGTGACCCTGGACCGGCAGCTGGCCGGGGTCGCCGTCGCCAAGATCGAGGCGGAGGTCGGCCCGCTGTACCTGGCCGCCAGCCGTGACGGTCTGGACGGCGACGTACTGGTGGGGCCGGGCTACGCCCTCACCGGCGAGCTCCCCGCGACGCCGTTCACGGACGCGGCCGATCTCTGGTCGGCCCCGCTGAACAAGATCTACATACAGCATCCGGAGCTGTCCGACGACGAGCTGGCGGCGGCCTCCCGACAGGCCGCCGGTGGCTTCGTCACCGTCGCCATGGCCGGCGCGGGCATCGTCGAGCTGCTGCCGCTGGGGCTGTCGAAGGCGACGGGACTGTCCTTGGCGGCCCGCCGACTGGGCATCAAGGCCGCGGAGACGATCGCCTTCGGCGATATGCCCAACGACATTCCGATGTTCGCCTGGGCCGCACATGGTGTGGCCATGGCCAACGCCCACGAGGAGCTGAAGGCCGTGGCCGACGAGGTGACGTCGTCCCATGAGGAGGACGGGATCGCGGTGGTCCTGGAGCGGCTGCTCGGCTAGCGCGCCCGCCTCGGGGTTGCCGCGTCACGGGTGGCGTCAGGGCAGGTACCGGGCCAGAGCCAGGTACGTCTCGGCGTCCCCGGCGGCCACGATCCGGCCGTCGGGCTGCACCGCGACGTCGCGCGCGTGGTCGGGAACCCCGGCGGCGAAGTCGGTGACCACCTTGCCGTCACCGGCGAACCCGGTGTCGAGGCTGCCGTCCGTGTTGTATCGCACCAGCGCCCAGTCACCGCCGCGGCTGCCGGCGGCGACCAGCTTGCCGTCGGACTGGAGCGCCAGGTCGTGAGCGCGGGCGGTGGCCGCGAACGGCGTCGTCACCTTGCCGTCGCCATCGAATGCGGTGTCCAGGGAGCCGTCGGAGTTGAGCCGGGCCACCGCGAAGCGGCTGTTGCCGCCGACGGGAGTGACATATCCGGCGACCGCCATGTCGCCGCCCGGGACGAGAACCAGCCCGTACCCCTGGGCCTCTCCGCTGAAGCTGACGACCCGCTTGCCGTCACCGTCGAAGCCGGTGTCGAGGCTGCCGTTAGTGTTATAGCGGGCGAGCGCGAAGCTGGGCCGGTAACCGGGGTTGCCGAGGCCGACACCGCCGGCGACGACGATCCTGCCGTCGGGCTGCACCGCCACGTCCTGGGCGATCGAGATGTCGCCCCCCGAGAAGTGCGTCTTCAGCCGGCCGTCCCCACTGAAGGTGGGGTCGGGGTCGCCGCCGGAGTCATAGCGGGCCACCGCGACGTCACCGCCGGACTGGCCGACGGCGACGATCCGGCCGTCGGACTGGACGGTGACCGCGTAGGCGTCGGCGGCGCCGTCGTCGCCGAAGTCGGTGATCGTACGACCGCCGTCGCCGAAGTCTGTGTCCAGAGCCCCGTTGGGCTGGAAGCGGGCCACCGTGAACCAGCAGCAGCCCTCGGACCCGGGCCGCTGCGAGGTGCCCACGACGACGATCTTGCCGTCCGATTGCAGCGCGACACCGCGGGACACCTCCTCGCCCTGCTGGAAGTCGGTGGTGACAACGCCCTGGTTACCGAAGCCGCTGTCCAGGGTGCCGTCGGGGTTGTACCGCACCATCGCGAAGTCGGGGCCGGTGCCCTCGCCGTAGAAGCTTCCGAGCACGACCAGCTTGCCGTCGTCCTGTACGGCGAGACCGTGCCCTTCCTCCGGGGCGGAGATGTCGAAGTTGGCCACCTTTCCGATGCCGCCGAACGAGGGATCGAGGTCGCCGGAGGCGGCATGCGCGGGACCGGGCGAGGCGATCAGGAGCGCCAGCGCCGCAGCGGCCGCGGCACCGGCCCGAACCGGCAACTGCCGAAGGCGATGAAGACGGCCGCGGAGAGGGCCATGAAGAGGGCCATGGAGGAGGGAGAACATGCCCGCACATGCTAGAAGCGACACCTCTGCATGTATCAGGACACACTGACCATACGGCCACACGAGTGCTCTCTCGCCCGACATGCCTGGGCCAGGCCACCCCGCGCTGCAAAGATGCTCATACTTCGGTCTGACCCGTCCCGCCCCGGACGGCCTCGTTCCGCGCCGGTTGCTACATTCGGCGGTCTCGCGGAGGATGCACGGATCGAACGTGCGCGGGGTTTCCCCCGACCACGGCTTAGCAAGCCGGTGCCTTGCCACTCGGCCAATCCTCCGGGTGGGCGGCCTCACGCGAAGTGGGATTTCGCGTGCTCGAAGCGGCCGCCCCGGGCAACACAGATGCGGTCGGCTCCACGGTGGGGTAACTACACCGGAGCCTGCCGCCGGCTGCCCTGTCGGGAGCGCGGCGTACTGCCGTGCATGGACATCGCCCCGCTCCTCTCCCAGATCGTGGTGCCGGTCACCGACCACTGTGCCGCGTCGGGGAGTTGGGTGCCACCGAATAAAACAGACGTGCGACCGCTAGCGCCGCCGCCACCTCCACCTACGCGCCTTGCTGAAGAACCATCCGGCCGGCGGCTCGTCGGAGCGCCAGGGCTGCGGCTCGGGCTGCTCGCGGCGCCAGCGGGCGGCGAGCATACGGGCGCGGGCGGACGGCTCGGTGGTCTCGGCGGCGCGGACGAAGTCCTCGTCCAGGACGAGGTCGTCCCACACATCAGCACGCTGTTCGCGGCCGTCGTACTGCGCGTCTGCCATGCCCTTCCTCCCAGCCGTACGCCCCACGTTGTGCCCAGTGTGCGGGGACGGGGGTTAAACCCCCGTCAGTAAGCGGGCGAAGCCCCCGTCAGTAAGCGGGCGAAACCCCCTCAGTAGGCGCCGCGTCTACTCCTCACCCGCCAGCGTCAGCGACCGCAGCTTCTGCCCGGCGTACCAGGTGGCGAGCACGGTCACCGCCACCAGCAGCACCGTCGCCGTGGTCAGTCCGACGTCGGAGGTGACGAGCTCACCCCCGGCGACCTTGTGGGCCACGGCCAGCGACCACTGCTGGACGCTGAGGGTGCGTGCTCCCGGCACCAGGGAGCCGAACAGGGCCTCCCAGACGAGCGCGTAGACGAGCCCGAAGACCACCGCGTGCCGCGACACCGTGCCCAGCAGCAGGAACAGGGCCGCGTAGGCGATGGAGGACACCAGGGCGGCGACCGTGTAGGCGACCGCTATCTGTTGGCCGTTGCCGTTGAGGATGAACCCGGCGATGAAGGTGGGCAGTGCGGAGAAGACCATCGTCACCGCGATCGCCACGATGAGCTTGGTGAAGATGATCGTGGGCCGTTTCACCGGCTTGGACAGCAGGTAGACGACAGAACCGTCGTCGATCTCCGGGCCGATCGCGCCGGTGCCGGCGATGACACCGATGATCGGCACCATGGTGGCGAGCGCGAGCCCGCCCAGCAGGTCGGACGCGGTCTGGTCGTCGGCTCCGGCGAGCCCGCGGACGACCACGGAGATCCCGATGAGCAGCAGTGGCAGCGCGCCGAGGACAAGGGCCCGGCGACGGCCGAGCAGGGCCCGATAGGTGAGCCGGGCGACTGTGGGGTCGTACATCTTCGGCCTCCTACGCCGCGACCAGGTAAGAGAAGACGGACTCGAGCGACTCGTCGGACGGCGAGACCGCCAGCAGCCGGATGCCGTGGTCCCGGGCCACCTTGGGCAGCAGCGCCGTGAAGCGCCCGAAGTCGACGGCCTGGATGCGCAGCGCACCCTCGGCGAGGTCGACCTCGATGCCGGACGTGGACGGGTCGGCGATCAGCGCGGCCGCGAGGGCACGATCGTCGCTGGAGCGCACGAGGTAGCGGTGCGGGCGGTCGGTCATCAGGCGGCGGATGCGGCGGAAGTCACCGCTGGCCGCGTGCCGGCCCGCCACCACGACCTCGATGTGCCAGGCGAGCTGCTCGACCTCCTCCAGGATGTGGGAGGAGAACAGCACCGTGCGGCCCTCGTCGCCCATGCGGCGCAGCAGGTCCATCAGCTGCATGCGCTGGCGCGGGTCCATGCCGTTGAACGGCTCGTCCAGCAGCAGCAGCGAGGGCTCGTGCACCAGGGCGCTGGCCATCTTCACGCGCTGGCGCATGCCCTTGGAGTAGGTGGAGATCTTGCGGTCCTGTGCGTACTCCATCTCGACCGTGGCCAGCGCCTTCTGGGCCGCCTTGGCGCCCAGGCCGTGCAACTCGGCGTTGGCGACGACGAATTCACGCCCGGTGAGGAAGTCGTACATCGCCTCGCGCTCGGGGACGATGCCGATGTGCCGGTAGATGGCCTCGTTGCGCCACACCGGCTGTCCGTCGAGGGTGACCGTGCCGGTGGAGGGGGCGAGGAAGCCGCCCATCATGTTGATGAGGGTGGACTTTCCGGCGCCGTTGGGGCCGAGCAGGCCGGTGACGCCGGGGCCGATGGACATGGTGATGTCGTTGACGGCGACCACGTTGCCGAACCAGCGGGAGACGTGGTCGATCTGGAGGGTGGTCACAGGCCCACCTTCTTGTAGCGGCGGATCAGGAGGCCGTAGCTCGCGGCGATCAGGCCGAGGGTGAACAGCACGTACACCACGCCCTCCCCGTTGGACGGGCCGACGCCTCCGGGGTAGGAGGAGGTCGCGCCGAGGAAGGCGGTCTGCACGCCGTCGATGAGGGTGACCGGCGAGAACAGGCCGATCCAGGCGATCGCGTCGCTGCTGTTCTGGAGCTCGGCTATGCCCTGGAGGGCGGAGACGGCGCCGTAGGAGATGGTGAACACCGCGATGACGGCGGCGATGCCGAAGCCGCGGCGCGGGGTGACGGAGGCGATCACCAGGCTCAGCCCGGCGAAGAGCAGCGAGAGCAGTGCGACGGACACGAGTCCCTGCGCGAATCCTTCTGTCTGGTCGGTGAAGTCGAGCTTGGCGAGCAGCGCGCCCACATACAGCACCAGCAGCGGGGCCGCGGTGAGGATGAACAGCGCCGACGCCAGGGCCGCGTACTTGGCGCGGACGTAGTCGGCGGTCTCGATGGGCCGCGAGAAGTACAGCGGGACCGTCTTGAAGCGCAGGTCGCGCGAGACGGACTGGGGCGCCTGGGAGGCCACGTACAGGCTGATGACGGCCTGGAGGAAGATCGCGTACTCGGTGTAGTCCACGGGCAGCTTGCTGGCCTTGGTGGCGACCGCGACGGCGACCATGATGGCCGCCGGCACGCACATCACCACGAACAGCAGCATCGGCAGCACCTTGGACTTCACCGAGCGGCCGAGGCCGTAGGCGCCGCGCAGGGACTGCGAGTAGAGGGAGCGCGTGGCGTAGGAGCGGCCCAGGCGGGGGCCGTCGTAGCTGCGGTAGCCGATGTTGTGGATGCGGGTCTGGTCACCCGCTGCCAGGGGCTGTGACAGGGACTGCTCAACTGCCATGGCCGACGGCCTCCTTCCGGTGCTCGTCGCTGTTCTCGTCAGCGGTGCTGAAGACCTCGGCGATGTGGTGCCTGCGCTGTTCCATGCGGACCAGGCCGAGGCCGAGGTCGGCGACGGTGTCGCGGACCAGGTCGTAGGTCTCCTCGCCCTGCGCGGTGAGCAGCAGCAGGTGTCCGGCGCCGGGCAGGCCGCTGCCGTCCTCGACGGTGACCCCGCGCGCGCGGAGCGCCTCGCGCACCGCGCGGGTGCCGTCGGGGTGTTCGTCGGTGTCGGTGACCTCGATGGCGAGGGTGGTGGTGGTCTGGGTGAAGTCGGTGGTGGAGCTGGAGCGCAGGAGCTTGCCGCCGTCGATGACGACGACGTGGTCGCAGGTGCGCTCCAGTTCGCCCAGCAGATGGGACGTGACCAGGACCGAGATGCCGAAGTCGGTGTGGATGCGGCGGATGAGGCCCAGCATGTCGTCCCGGCCGACCGGGTCGAGGCCGTTGGTCGGCTCGTCCAGGAACACCAGCTGCGGGTCGTGCACCAGGGCCTGGGCGAGCTTGACGCGCTGCTTCATGCCGGTGGAGTAACCGCCGATGGGGCGGTAGCGCTCCTCGTACAGCCCGACATGGCGCAGCGTGTCCGCCGTGCGCTCGCGGGCGGCGGTGGGCGGCAGGCCGGACATGCGGGCCATGTGCACGACGAACTCGGTGGCCGAGACGTCGGGCGGCAGGCAGTCGTGCTCCGGCATGTAGCCCACGCGCTCGCGGATGGCGGCGCCCTCGGTGGCGACGTCCAGTCCGAGCACGGCGGCGCGGCCCTCGGAGGCGGGGGACAGGCCCAGGAGGATCTTGATGAGGGTGGACTTGCCGGCGCCGTTGGCTCCGACGAGTCCGGTCACACCGGCTCCGATGTCCATGGACAGCCGGTCGAGCGCGGTCACCCTGGGGAACCGCTTGCTCAGGCTTTCGGTCGCGATCACAGTCACGTCTTCGACAGTAGTGACGTGGACCACGGACGTCGTCAGACTCCAGAGCCGTCTTGGGGTCACCCTGGAGTCGTACGGGGAACTCAGGGTCACCCTGAGGTCGGGGCGGCGACCCCAGGTTGGGCACGCACCATGACCGCCCTATTGACGCCAGCTCTAACAAGGTGCGAGATTCGGCGATGTCAAGTTACGGACACGTACCGCAGTCAGTGTGGACCGGGTGGGACGGGGCGGCATGACGACGGCAGTGGCAGGCGAGATATCCACGGAGCTGCACGGATTCAGGACCGTGCAGCGGCTGGCCTACGAGTGCGCGGAAGCGGTGGCGGCCCAGCTTCAGCCGGGTGTCACCGAGCGTGAGGCGGCCCGGATGCAGCGGGCATGGCTGCGCGAGCGGGGCGTGAGGGACTGGTTCCACCTGCCCTTCGCCTGGTTCGGCGACCGCACGGCGTTCGCGAACTTCCGCATCCCCCTGCAGTTCTTCCCCACCGACCGGGCCCTGGAGCCGGGCATGCCGTTCATCCTCGACATGGCCCCGGTCCACGAGGGCTACACCGCGGACATCGGCTACTCCGGCTCGCTCGGCCTCAACCCCGTCCAGAACCGGTTGATGGACGACCTCCAGGCACACCGCGAGCTGATCCTGCGCGAGGTGCGCGAACGCCGCTCGCTGCGCGAGATCTACGAGGACGTGGAGCGCCTCATGGTCCGCCAGGGCTACGCCAACCGGCACCGCGCCTACCCCTTCGGAGTGATCGCGCACAAGGTCGACCGGGTCAAGGCCCGCCGCTTCTCGCCGCACATCTTCGGCTTCGGCACCCAGTCCCTCAAGGGGCTCGCCTCGGACGCACTGCACGGTCATCGCGAGGGGTGGTCGCCGCTGTGGTCGCCGTACCGTTTCTCCGACCATCCGCCGCAGCCGGGCCTGTGGGCGGTCGAGCCCCATCTCGGCTTCCGGGGGACCGGCGCGAAGTTCGAGGAGATCCTGGTCGTCACCGACTCGCGGGACCCCGAGGAGAGCGCCTTCTGGCTGGACGACGATCTGCCGCACGTGCGGCGCTGGGCGGAGGAGAAGTGACCATGCTCGAAGGCGCGCGTGAGCGCTGGGTGCGGACCGGCGGCGTCGAACTGTGCGTCGCCGAACTCGGTGACCCGGAGCAGCCGACGGTGCTGCTCGTGCACGGCTACCCGGACAGCAAGGAGGTGTGGTCCGAGGTCGCGCCGCGTCTCGCCGACCGCTTCCACGTCGTCCTCTACGACGTCCGCGGCCACGGCCGCTCCACCGCCCCGCAGCCCCTGCGCGGCGGGTTCACGCTGGAGAAGCTGACGGACGACTTCCTGGCCGTCGCGGACGCGGTGAGCCCCGACCGGCCCGTGCACCTGGTCGGCCACGACTGGGGCTCGGTGCAGTCCTGGGAGTTCGTCACCGTCAAGCGCACCGAGGGGCGGATCGCCTCCTTCACCTCGATGTCCGGGCCATCCCTCGACCACTTCGGCCACTGGATCCAGCGGCGGATGAAGCGCCCCACTCCGCGCCGGGTCGGCCAACTCCTCGGCCAGGGCGCCAAGTCCTGGTACGTCTACCTCCTGCACACCCCCGTCCTGCCCGAGCTGGCCTGGCGCGGACCGCTCGGCAAGCACTGGCCGGGCATTCTGGAGCGGGTCGAGCGGGTGCCCACCGACGGCTACCCGACTTCGTCGCTGCCCCAGGACGCGGCCCGCGGCGCCTGGCTGTACCGCGACAACGTCCGCGCACGACTCCGTAGGCCGCGCCCCGACGCCTACGCGCACGCGCCCGTGCAGCTCATCACGCCGCTGGGCGACGCCTTCCTGTCCGAGCGGCTCTACGACGAACTGGAACTGTGGGCAGCGCAGCTCACCCGTCGCACACTGCCCGCCAAGCACTGGGTCCCCCGCACCCGGCCCGAACAACTGACGACCTGGATCACCGAGTTCGTGAACGGCATCGAGGGCGGCCGCACCGAGATCGAGCCGACCGGGCGTCACTTCGACCGTTTCGGCGGCCAGTTGGTCCTGGTCACCGGGGCAGGCAGCGGCATCGGCCGGGCCACGGCGTTCGCGTTCGCCGAGGCGGGCGCCCGAGTGATCGCCGTCGACCGCGACGCGGAAAGCGCCGCCCGCACCGCCGAGTTGGCCCAGCTGATCGGCGCTCCTGCCGCCTGGTCCGAGGCCGTCGATGTCTCCGACGCGCAGTCCATGGAGAAGCTCGCCGAGAAGGTCGCGCTGGAGTACGGCGTGGTCGACGTGCTCGTGAACAACGCCGGCATCGGACTGTCCGGCTCCTTCTTCGACACCACACCGGAGGACTGGAAGAAGGTCCTCGACGTCAACTTGTGGGGCGTCATTCACGGTTGCCGCCTCTTCGGACGGCAGATGGCCGAGCGCGGCCAGGGCGGCCACATCGTGAATACGGCGTCCGCAGCCGCGTTCCAGCCCTCGCGCGCCCTGCCCGCCTACAGCACCTCCAAGGCCGCCGTGCTGATGCTCAGCGAGTGCCTGCGCGCCGAACTCGCGGGCCAGGGAATCGGGGTGAGCGCGATCTGCCCCGGCCTGGTCAACACCAACATCACCTCCACGGCGCGGTTCGTCGGTGTCGGCGAGGACGAGGAGAAGCGCCGCCAGAAGAGCAGCACGCGGCTGTACGGCAGGCGCAACTACCCGCCGGAGAAGGTCGCTCAGGCGATCCTGCGCGCCGTCGTGCGCAACGAGGCGGTCGTCCCGGTCACCCCGGAAGCACGCGGAGCACACGCCTTGTCCCGTTTCGCTCCTGGCTTGTTGAGGAGGCTCGCGCGCGTGGAGCCGAAGCTCTGACGGTGAAGGGGGCTGCTGGGCCGGGGCTGTTGATCAACTTCACAGCTGGCACAGGCAATTTCGCGAACTATCCGATTTCGGACGTCGGTTGTCCACAACTCCGCCAAGTGAGCTGTGGATAACCCGAGTTGGTTGTGGATCAAACCTGCCCCGCAAAACTCGTCGCGTGATCCGCGTCTCGGTCGTCATGCTGAGTCGCATGAACGAACAACGCACCGTGAAGGTGTCGAAGTACCTCTCCAAGCATCTGCGCCACCAGCCGGAGCGGATCGGGCTCACCCTGGACGAGGGCGGCTGGGTGGAGATCGACACCCTGATCGAGGCGGCCGCCGCGCACGGGTTCCGCTTCACGCGCGAGGAGCTGGACCATGTGGTGGCCTCGAACGACAAGAAGCGCTTCGCCGTCGAGGGGACCCGCATCCGCGCCAGCCAGGGCCACAGCGTCGAGGTCGACCTCGGCCTCGCGCCGGCGGTCCCGCCGCCGTACCTCTATCACGGGACCGTGGCCCGCAACCTGGACGCGATTCGCGCCGAGGGGCTGCGGCCCATGAACCGCCACGACGTGCATCTGTCCCCCGACCGTGAGACCGCCACCCGGGTCGGGGCCCGTCGCGGCCGCCCCGTCGTGCTCTCGGTGGACGCGGCCGCCATGCACCGCGACGGCCATGTCTTCCACGTCAGCGCCAACGGGGTGTGGCTGACGAAGGCGGTGCCGCCCCGGTATCTGCGCTTCCCCGCGTCGCACTGACCGGGATGATCGCCACGGCACGGGGTGATCGCCACCGCCCGGGTGATCGTCACTGACTGGGGTGATCGTCACTGACCCGTGGCTCGCCGACCGCGTTCGGTGACTGTTTCACGTGAAACAGCGCAGCCGCATACGCTCGATGCATGAGTCTGCGTCTGAGCACTGTGATCCTTCCGTACCGCCGGTGGCACGAGGGAGGTCGTGAGGCGTGGCAGCGTGCCGAGGAGCTCGGCTTCCACACCGCCTACACCTACGACCACCTGTCCTGGCGCAGCTTCCGTGACGGGCCCTGGTTCGGTGCAGTTCCTACGCTGACCGCCGCCGCGGCGATCACCGAGCGGCTGCGGCTGGGCACGCTGGTCACCTCGCCGAACTTCCGGCACCCCGTGACGCTGGCCAAGGAACTGATCTCTCTCGACGACATCTCCGGCGGCCGGGTCACCCTCGGCATCGGGGCGGGCGGCACCGGCTTCGACGCCACCGCGCTGGGCCAGGAGCCGTGGACCCCGCGGGAGCGGGCCGACCGGTTCGGCGAGTTCGTACCGCTGCTGGACCGGCTGCTGACCGAGGACTCGGTGTCGTACGAGGGCGACTACTACTCGGCTCATGAGGCCCACAACATCCCCGGCTGTGTGCAGCGGCCCCGGCTGCCCTTCGCGGTGGCGGCGACCGGCCCGCGCGGGCTGAAGCTGGCCGCGCGATACGGGCAGGCGTGGGTGACGACCGGTGACCCCAAGCTGTACGAGAACGGCACGCCGGAGCAGTCCGTGCGGGCCATCCGCGGGCAGGCCGAGAAGCTGGCCGACGCGTGTGCCGCCATCGGGCGGGACGTGAACCAGCTCGACAAGATCCTGCTGACCGGCTTCACGCCGGACCGGGGGCGCCCGCTGGAGTCGCTGTCCGCGTTCGTCGACTTCGCGGGTCGCCACCAGGAGCTGGGCTTCACCGAGATCGTGATCCACTGGCCGATCCCGGACTCGGTCTTCGCGGCCGAGCAGAAGGTGTTCGAGCAGATCGCGATGGACGCGGTCGCGGAGCTGGGCTGATCCCCGACGGGGAGGCCTCAGATGTGCGGATGCCCGCACGCCCGTGCAGGCATATGCGCGAGAATGGCCCGGTGACCTCAGCGACGAGAAAGCCCGAGCCCCCGGCCTCCCCCGACGCCCCGATCCGCCCGCGGCTGATCGCCACCGACCTCGACGGCACGCTGCTGCGCGACGACAAGTCCGTCTCCCCGAGGACCGTCGCCGCACTGGCCGCGGCCGAGGAGGCCGGCATCGAGGTCTTCTTCGTCACCGGCCGCCCCGCCCGCTGGATGGACGTCGTCAGCGAGCACGTCCACGGCCACGGCCTGGCCATCTGCGGCAACGGCGCCGCCGTCGTCGACCTGCACGGCGGCCCCGGCGCCCACCGGTTCGTCAAGGTGCGCGAGCTGCCGCGCAGGAACGCGCTGGACGCCGTACGCCTGCTGCGGGACGCGGCGCCCGGCACGGTGTACGCGGTCGAGCAGACGTACGGCTTCAACCAGGAGCCGGACTATCCCAAGCTGCACATGGAGGTCCCGGACACCCTGGCGTCCGCCGAGGACCTGCTGGGGCCGGACGCGCCCGGGGCCGGCGAGCCCGTGCTCAAGATCCTCGCCTACCACCCCACGCTGGACCCCGACGCCTTCCTCATCCTGGGCCGCACCGCGATCGGCGACCGCGCGAACGTCACCCGCTCCAGCCCCAGCGCCCTACTGGAGATCAGCGGCCCCGAGGTCTCCAAGGCCAGCACCCTCGCCCTGTGCTGCGCCGAGCGCGGCATCTCGCACGAGGAGGTCGTCGCCTTCGGTGACATGCCGAACGACGTCGAGATGCTCACCTGGGCCGGCCGCTCCTACGCCATGGGCAACGCCCACCCGGATGTGATCGCCGCGGCATCCGGGAGCACGGTCGCCAACAACGAGGACGGCGTGGCCGTGGTGATCGAGCAACTGCTCGCGGAGGCGCAGGAGGCCTGACCTCCGGCCGAGGACCCGGTCAGGGCTGTCCCACGGTTACGCCGCGCGCCGCCAGCCACGGCACCGGGTCCACTCCCGAGCCCAGTTCCGGCGTGACCCGCACCTCGAAGTGCAGGTGCGGGCCGGTGGAGTTGCCGGTCGTGCCCGCCTGCCCGATCCACTGCCCGGCCGTCACCCGTTCACCCTGGTCCACGGCGACCGAGGCGAGGTGCGCGTACTGCGTGTAGTAGCCGCCCGGGTGCTCGATGATGATCTGGATGCCGAACGCGCCCCCGCAGGACACGGCCACCACCCGGCCCTCGCCGACCGATCGCACCGGCGTACCGATCGGCACCGCGAAGTCCTGCCCGGTGTGCCGGTTCGCCCAGCGCTCGCCACCGCTGCCGAAGCCCGCCGACAGCTCGTACGTCTCCACCGGCGCGACCCAGCCCTGCGCGTACGAGGCCGGCGGCTGCTCCAGCCGTGCCACGCCCCGGCAGGAGCCCGCCAGAGCCGACGCGTCCGCCTCCCCCTGCAGTCGCGCGCGTGCCTCCTCCAGCTTGTGCTCGATGGACTGCTTCAGCTCGGCCAGCTCACCGTTCCGCTTCTCCAGCTCCTGCCACGCCGCCGCGGCCTTCGCCTCGTCCGCCGCGAGCCGCTCCTGTGCCCGGCGGCTCTTGCCGATCGCGTTGTCGACCGCCATGTTGGCCTGGGAGAACACATGCTGGCCGCGCATGAGTTGCTCGGGGCTGCCCGCCAGCACGATCTGCGCGGCGACCGGGAGCCCGCCGCCCTCGCGGTACTGGGCGCGCGCGATCCGGCCCAGGTCCTCGTGCAGCACGCCGATCTCGCGCCGCTGACGGTCCAGCAGCTCCTCGTAGCGCTGGGCGCGCGCCCGCTGCGTGTCGGCCTCGCGCCGCCCCTCCTCGTACTGCTGGGTGGCCACCGCCGCGTCCGCGTACAGCCGCGCCACCTCCGCCGCCGTACCGCCGTCGGCACCGCCCGCGTCCGCGTGGGGGCGGGCCGCGAGCACCGCGAGCGCACACAGCAGCGCCGGAACGAGCAGCCGACGACGGCGAAATGAGGGCATGTCAGCGATCGTGGCCCGCAGGGGCGCCCCGCGTCCTGTTCACGTCGTACGCCTGGGGGACACGTTGCTGCGAATGGGGTGCTGCGCGGCCCGACGACCGTGTCGACGGGACATCCCCTCCGCCCGTGGGACGTGAACGGCCTAACGCACTTCCGCCAGAAGGTCTTCCGTCGCCGCCTCGCGCGCCGCCATCTCCCGCAACGGCCCCTCTACGGCGGTCAGCTCCGCGAAGCCGCCCCGCTGCACCACCCGCCCGCCCTCCAGCACGATCACCTCGTCGACAGCGTCGAGACCGGCCAGCCGATGCGTGATCAGCAGCGTCGTACGGCCCTCGGTGGCGGCCAGCAGGTCGGCGGTGAGCGCGTCGGCGGTGGGCAGGTCGAGATGCTCGGCCGGCTCGTCGAGCACGAGCACCGGGAAGTCGGCGAGCAGCGCGCGGGCCAGCGCCAGCCGCTGCCGCTGTCCGCCGGACAGCCGGGCCCCGTGCTCCCCCACGAGCGTGTCGAGCCCGTCCGGCAGGCCCTCGACCCAGTCCAGCAGCCGGGCCCTGCGCAGCACGTCACGCAGCTCGGCGTCGGTCGCCTCCCTCCGGGCCAGCAGCAGGTTCTCGCGCACAGAGCTGTCGAAGAGGTGCGCGTCCTGCGCACACAGGCCGACGAGCCGCCGTACGTCGTCGCCGTCCAGCGCGCAGGCGTCCACGCCGCCCAGGGTGTACGAGCCGGACTCGGCGTCCAGGAAGCGCAGCAGCACCTGTGCCAGGGTCGTCTTGCCGGACCCGGACGGGCCGACCACGGCCACCCGGCGGCCCTTCTCCAGCCGGAGGTCCAGGCCGGCCAGGGCATCGCGGTCCTGCCCCGCGTGCCGGGCGGTCAGCGCCTTGACGACGACCGGGAACGGCGAGGCGGGCGCCTGCCGCGGCTGGTCCGGCTCACACACGGGCTCGGGGGCGTCCAGCACCTCGTACACCCGCTCGGCGCTCTTGCGTACCCGCTGCCGGAACTGCACGGCGAGCGGCAGCCCGAGGACGGCCTCGAAGGCGGCCAGCGGGGTCAGTACGACGACGGCCATGGCCACGCCGCTCAGCCGCCCGGCGGCGACCGCCTGGGCGCCGACGAGAGCCGCCCCCGCGACGGTCAGACCGCAGATCAGCGCGGTGAGCCCGTCGCCGAGCGCGGTCGCGGTGGCGGTGCGCGAGGCGATCCGGGTCAGCTCCGCGTCCGCCCTGCGAGCCTGTGCGGTACGGGTGGGCAGGGCGCCAGCGACGGTCAGTTCGGCGGTGCCGGTGAGCAGGTCGGCCACGTGCGTGGCGAGCGTCCCTCGGGCGGGGGCGAGCCGGCGTTCGGCACGCCGCGCCACCGCGCCCGTGAGCAGCGGGACCCCGGCCCCGGCCGCCAGCAGTCCGGCCGCGAGGACCGCGCCCGCCTCCGGCAGCAGCCAGGCGGTGAAGGCGACGGACCCGGCCGACACCAGCGTCGCCGCGCCGACGGGCAGCAGCCACCGCAGCCAGTAGTCCTGCAGCGCGTCCACGTCGGCCACCAGACGGCTGAGCAGATCACCGCGGCGCGTGTCGCGCAGCCCGGCGGGCGCCAGCCGTTCCAGGCGCCGGTACACCGCGACCCGGGTGTCGGCCAGCATCCGCAGCACCGCTTCGTGCGACACGAGCCGCTCGCCGTACCGGAACACGGCCCGGCCGATCCCGAAGGCCCGCGTCGCCGTCACGGCCACCATCAGATACAGCACCGGCGGCTGCTGCGACGCCCGCGAGATCAGCCACCCGGACGTCGCCATCAGCCCTACGGCACTGCCGAGCGCCAGGCTGCCCAGCAGCAGCGCGAGAAGCAGCCGACCGCGCCGGGGTGCGGCCATGGCCCGGACCCGGGCGAGGGGGTGGCGCGAGTGTGCTTCAGAGGGGGCTTCTTCGATCTTCTGAGCCCGGGCCGATTCCGCGAGACGAGCGGGAGCCGGGCTCACCGGTCCGCTGGAGGCCGGCCGCGCAGGGCCCGTGGGCGCCTCTCCCGTCGACTCCAGCCGTACCACCCGGTCCGCCACCGACAGCAGGGCCGGGCGGTGGACGACCAGCAGGACCGTGCGTCCGGCCGACAGCCGGCGTACCGCGGCCACGACCTCCGCCTCGGTCTCTCCGTCGAGCGCGGCCGTCGGCTCGTCGAGCAGCAGCACGGGCCGGTCGGCAAGGAAGGCCCGGGCGAGCGCGAGCCGCTGTCGCTGCCCGGCCGAGAGCCCGGCCCCGTCCTCACCGAGCAGGGTGCCGGCGCCGAGGGGCAGCGCGTCCACGAACTCCAGCGCCCCGGCGTCCCGCAGGGCCTGTCGTACGGCCTCGGCGTCGGCGTCGTTCCGGGCGAGCCGGACGTTCTCCTCGATCGTCCCGGCGTACAGATGAGGCCGCTGCGGTACCCAGGCCACCTGCGCACGCCACTGCTCCAGGTCGACGTCGGCAAGGTCCTTGCCATCGATCCGCACCTGGCCCGCGGTCGGCCGTACGAAGCCCAGCAGGACGTTCAGCAGCGTCGACTTGCCTGCGCCGCTGGGTCCGACGAGCGCGACCGTCTCCCCGGGCTCGACGGTGAAGGTGGCATCGGCGACGGCGTCCTCGGACCGTCCGGGATAGCGGACGGAGACGCCCTCGAAGGAGAGCGCGCCGGCGGGCACCGGGTGGCTCCTGGAGTCCGGGACCGGTGTCTCCAGCACCTCGAAGATCTCCTCGGCGGCCGCGAGCCCCTCCGCCGCCGCGTGGTACTGCGCGCCCACCTGCCGCAGCGGCAGATACGCCTCCGGGGCGAGGATCAGGATGACCAGGCCGGTGTAGAGATCCATCTCGCCGTGGACGAGCCGCATGCCGATCGTCACGGCGACCAGGGCCACCGAGATCGTGGCGAGCAGCTCCAGGGCGAAGGAGGAGAGGAAGGCGATCCGCAGGGTCCGCATGGTCGCCTGGCGGTACTCGCCGGTGATCCGCCGGATCGAGTCGGCCTGGGCCTTGGCCCGTCCGAACACCTTCAGCGTCGGCAGGCCCGCGACCACGTCCAGGAAGTGGCCGGACAGTCGGGACAACAGCCGCCACTGACGGTCCATCCGCGCCTGGGTGGCCCAGCCGATCAGCATCATGAAGACCGGGATGAGCGGCAGGGTGCCCACGATGATCGCGGCGGAGACCCAGTCCTCGGTGACGATCCGGGCCAGCACCGCCACCGGCACGACCACCGCGAGACCCAACTGCGGCAGATAGCGGGAGAAGTAGTCGTCGAGCGCGTCCACGCCCCGCGTGGCAAGCGCCACCAGCGAGCCGGTCCGCTGCCCGCCGAGCCAGCCCGGCCCGAGCCGGACGGCACGCTCCAGCAGCCGCCCGCGCAGCTCGGACTTCACGGCGGCGCTGGCCCGGTGGGCGGCGAGTTCGGTGAGCCAGGCGACCAGGGAACGGCCGACCGCCACGGCCACGAGCAGCAGCAGGGGAGTGCGGAGTTCACCGACCGCCAGCCCGCGCTGGAAGGCGCCGACCACGACCTCGGCGACAAGCATCGCCTGGGCGACGACGAGCCCCGCCCCGATGGCGCCCAGGGCGACGACCGCCGCCAGGAACGACCGGGTGGCTCGGGCGTGACGTACGAGACGGGGATCGATCGGTTTCACGTGAAACATGCCCTTCGGTCCAGGGAGGGTGTTTGACGGTGTTTCACGTGAAACACCACAGGTTGTTTCACGTGAAACACCCTCCCGGTCGTACTCAGTGCGTGGCGTCGACTGCGATGTGCTGCGTGCCGATCCGCTTGCGGAACACCCAGTAGGTCCACCCCTGGTAGAGCAGGACGATCGGTGTGGCGATCGCGGCGCACCAGGTCATGATCTTCAGGGTGTAGGGGCTCGACGAGGCATTGGTGACCGTCAGGCTCCAGTTCTCGTCGAGCGAGGACGGCATGACGTTCGGGAAGAGCGACAGGAAGAGCATCGCCACTACGGCGACGATGGTGACGCCGGAGAGGGCGAACGACCATCCTTCCCGCCCGGCCTGGTTCGCCACGAGCGCGGCCACCAGCGCGGCTACCGCCACGACCAGTGCGACCAGGCTCTTGCCGTCACCGCTGTCGGCCTGCGTCCACAACAGGAAGCCCGCCGCGACCACAGCGGTCGCCAGACCCAGCCGGAGGGCCAGCCCCCGCGCCCGCTCCCGGATCTCACCGACGGTCTTCAGCGCGGTGAACACCGTGCCGTGGAAGGTGAACAGTGTCAGCGTCACCAGACCGCCGAGCAGCGCGTACGGGTTGAGCAGGTCCAGCAGGCCGCCGACGTACTCGAGGTCGGCGTCGATCTCCACGCCGCGCACGATGTTGGCGAAGGCCACGCCCCACAGGAACGCGGGGATCAGCGAGGTCCAGAAGATCGCGGTCTCCCAGTTGCGCTGCCAGTTCTCCTCCGGCCGCTTGGCCCGGTACTCGAAGGCGACACCCCGGACGATCAGGCAGACCAGGATGACGAGCAGCGGCAGGTAGAAGCCGGAGAAGAGGGTGGCGTACCACTCGGGGAAGGCGGCGAAGGTCGCACCGCCCGCTGTGAGGAGCCAGACCTCGTTGCCGTCCCAGACCGGGCCGATCGTGTTGATCAGCACCCGCTTCTCGAGCCGGTTGCGGGCCAGCAGCTTGGTGAGGATGCCGACCCCGAAGTCGAAGCCCTCCAGGAAGAAGTAACCGGTCCACAGGACGGCGATCAGGACGAACCAGACGTCGTGCAGTTCCATGACTGTGCAGCTCCCTCGGCCTAGTACGAGAAGGCCATCGGCTTGTCGGCGTCTCGGGAGTCGCCGCCGATCTTCGTGGGCGGGTTGAGGTCGGCTTCGGTCAGCTCGGGCGGGCCGGCCTTGACGTACTTGGCCAGCAGCTTGACCTCGACGACGGCGAGGATCGCGTAGAGCGTGGTGAAGACGATCATCGAGGTGATCACCTCGCCCTGGGACACTCCGGGGGAGACCGCGTCACGGGTCCGGAGCACGCCGTAGACGACCCACGGCTGGCGGCCCATCTCGGTGAAGATCCAGCCCCAGGAGTTGGCGATCAGCGGGAAGGCCATGGTCCAGAGCGCGATACGCCAGTACCAGGTGGTCAGCTTCGGGCCGAGGGCCTTGTTCTTGAACAGCACCAGCTGCGGCACCTCGTCCTCGCCGACCCTCAGGTGCTGGGGGAGCAGGAACTTCTTGCGGGTCAGCCACAGCCCGGCCAGCCCGAGGGTGAAGGAGCTCATGCCGAACCCGATCATCCAGCGGAAGCCCCAGTAGGCGACGGGCACGTTGGGCCGGTAGTCACCGGGTCCGAACCGCTCCTGCTCGGCCTTCTGCACGTCGTTGATACCGGGCACGTACGACGTGAAGTCGTCCTTGGCCAGGAAGGACAGCAGGCCCGGGATCTCGATGGCGACCTTGTTGTGGCCCTTCTCGACGTCGCCGTAGGCGAAGACGGAGAAGGGAGCGGGGGACTCGCCGTCCCACAGGGCCTCGGCCGCGGCCATCTTCATCGGCTGCTGCTCATACATGATCTTGCCGAGCACGTCTCCGCTGACCGCCGTGAACATGCCGCCGATGACCAGGGTGACCAGGCCGAGCCGCAGCGAGGTCTTCATCTCACGGATGTGCCTCTTGCGCAGCAGATGGAAGGCGGAGATGCCGACCATGAACGCGCCGCCGGTGAGGAAGGCCGCGGAGAGGGTGTGGAAGGCCTGGGCGAGCGCGGTGTTCTGGGTGAGAACCAGCCAGAAGTCGGTGAGCTCCGCCCGGCCCTTGGCCTCGTTGATCCGGTAACCGACCGGGTGCTGCATCCACGAGTTGGCCGCGAGGATGAAGTACGCCGACAGGATCGTGCCGATCGACACCATCCAGATGCAGGCCAGGTGGATCTTCTTGGGCAGCTTGTCCCAGCCGAAGATCCACAGGCCGATGAAGGTGGACTCGAAGAAGAAGGCGATGAGCGCCTCGAAGGCGAGCGGGGCGCCGAAGATGTCACCGACGAAGCGCGAGTAGTCGGACCAGTTCATGCCGAACTGGAACTCCTGCACGATGCCGGTGACCACACCCATGGCGATGTTGATCAGGAACAGCTTGCCCCAGAACTTGGTGGCCCTGAGGTACTTCTCCTTCTCCGTCCGGACCCAGGCGGTCTGCAGGCCGGCCGTCAGGGCGGCCAGCGAGATCGTCAGCGGAACGAACAGGAAGTGGTAGACGGTGGTGATGCCGAACTGCCAACGCGCCAAAGTCTCCGGCGCCAGAGCCAATTCCACGTCGTCGTCTCCTTACTCGCCGTGGATACAGCGGCGGTTCGCCCCTTTTGTCGCACACAACACGGAGCAACCGGGACACGCTTGTGAACGCGTTCACATTCACAAGCAATTATGACGCACTGATTTTCGGCCCGGGAAGGGGGGTCCCTCCTTGGCCTTCGCGTCAACCCCTTGGCAGAGACTTCAACGTCTTGTTGAATTGCGCGCCATGCAGACGCAGCACTCACCGACCCGTATACGGATCTCCTGGCCCGCGGGTCATCTCACCGCGACCCTGGACAGCACCCCGACCACACAGGCCCTGGTCAAGGCGCTCCCCTTCACCTCCACCGCCCAGACGTGGGGCGAGGAGGTCTACTTCGACACAAGCGTGTCGGTTTCACGTGAAACAGACGCCCGACAGGTCGTCGAGCCCGGCACGGTCGCCTTCTGGACAGACGGCGACGCCCTCGCACTCCCCTACGGCCCCACGCCGATCTCGCGAGGTGACGAATGTCGCCTCGCGAGCCCGTGCAACGTCCTCGGCCGCCTCGACGGCGACCCCCGCCTGCTGGCGACGGTGCGAGCCGGCGACCCGATCCGGGTCGAAGTGATCAACGCCCAGGACTGACCGGAACGCATTGCCTGGAACGACCCAGGACGTCTCCGACCAGGACTGACCGTAAATCCTCCGACCAGGACCGACCGGAATCTCCTTCGACAGGACCGACTAGACCTCCTTGCGGAAGCCCTCCGCCGTCTTCAGGAGGATGTCGTTCGCCTCCGTCTCGCCGACCGTGACCCGCACACCCTCGCCGGGGAACGGCCGCACCACGACCCCCGCCTGCTCACAGGCGGCCGCGAACGCCGTCGTACGCTCCCCCAGCCGCAGCCACACGAAGTTGGCCTGGGTGTCGGGCACCGTCCAGCCCTGGGCGCGCAGCGTGTCGACCACACGCGTGCGCTCGCACACCAGCGAGCCGACCCGGCCGAGCAGTTCGTCCTCCGCCTGCAGCGAGGCCACCGCCGCGTCCTGCGCGAGCTGGCTGACTCCGAACGGGACGGCCGTCTTGCGCAGCGCCGCGGCGACCGGCTCGTGCGCGATCGCGAACCCGACGCGCAGTCCGGCGAGGCCGTACGCCTTGGAGAAGGTCCGCAGGACGCAGACGTTCGGCCGGTCGCGGTACAGCTCCACGCCGTCGGGCACCTCCGCGTCCCGGACGAACTCGCGGTAGGCCTCGTCCAGCACGACCAGCACATCGCCGGGCACCCGGTCCAGGAAGCGCTCCAGCTCGGCCCGGCGTACGGCCGTGCCGGTCGGGTTGTTGGGGTTGCAGACGAAGATCAGCCGGGTCTTGTCCGTGATGGCGTCGGCCATGGCGTCCAGGTCGTGCACATCGCCGGGCGTCAGCGGCACCTTCACCGAGGTCGCGCCGCTGATCTGGGTGATGATCGGGTACGCCTCGAAGGACCGCCAGGCGTAGATGACCTCGTCGCCGGGGCCGGAGGTGGCCTGGAGCAGCTGCTGGGCGACACCGACCGAGCCGGTGCCGGTGGCCACGTGCGAGACCGGCACACCGAAGCGCTCGGCCAGCTCCGCCATCAGGCCCGTGCAGGCCATGTCCGGGTAGCGGTTGAAGGAGGCGGCCGCCGCGGTGACGCTCTCCATGACGCCCGGGAGCGGGGGATAGGGGTTCTCGTTGGAGGACAGCTTGTACGCCACCGGCCCCCCGGCCGCGGCAGGCTTGCCCGGCTTGTAGGTGGGGATACCCTCCAGCTCGGCGCGCAGCTTCGGGCTCGTCTCGCTCACCGCAGTCCTCCTCGCGATCACCGGCGGACCGTCAGCACCGCCGGCTTCCAATGCTTCTCACCTTAAGAGGATTCGGCCTCGCTGCGTATGGGTCCGGGCACACCTCATGGGCCGGAGTCGGCAGCGAGCGGCCCCGAGTCGGCATTGAGCCTGAGCTGAGTCGGAGCGGAGCCTGACCGGAGTCTCACCGGAGACGGAGCGGAGACGAAGCGCCACAGGAGCCCCACCGACATCAGGGGCATCACCGCACGAAGAGCCATGAATCGGGGGCGCACCATACATATATCTATGCGCCGGTGGCTTGCGCCGTGGCGCGCGTCCCTCGTGAAGGTGAGTTGAGACCTCTTCGAGACATCGGGCACTTGGCAGGCGGGTGCGCGCCGACAAGCCACGTACTACAGCAGAGTCCACCAACTCCCTTGCTTTCAAAGGCATTTCACCCCTCGCCGCCTTGCAGAAACGTGCCTGTCAACGGGTGCATATGCGTCCGCACTACCCCACCGCAAGAGCCCTACTATCGGCACGCCATGACAGCAGCAGGGAAGCACCAGGTGAGCCGCGCGGAAACCTCACGGCGAGGCAGCCGGCCGGGACGGGCGGGCATCAGAGACGTGGCCGCCGCCGCCGGAGTCTCCATCACAACCGTCTCCGACGCCCTCAACGGCAAGGGCCGGCTCCCGGACGCCACCCGCCGCCACGTCCGCGAGGTCGCCGACCGGCTGGGATATCGCCCCTCGGCCGCCGCCCGAACCCTCCGTACCGGCAAGTCGGGACTCATCGGCCTGACCGTGACGACGTACGGGGATGAACCTTTCACCTTCACCGAGTTCGCGTACTTCGCGGAGATGGCACGTGCCGCCACCTCCGCCGCGCTCGCCCGCGGCTACGCCCTCGTCATCCTCCCCGCGACCTCCCGCCACGACGTGTGGTCCAACGTCGCCCTGGACGGCACGGTCGTCATCGACCCCTCCGACCAGGACCCGGTGGTCAGCGAGCTCGTCCGGCAGGGTTTACCGGTCGTCTCCGACGGCCGCCCCGCCGGCTCGCTCCCCGTCACCGCCTGGGTCGACAACGACCACGAGGCCGCCGTCCTCGGCATCCTCGACCACCTGGCCGACGCCGGCGCCCGCCGTATCGGCCTGCTGACCGGCACGACCACCGACACCTACACCCACCTGTCGACCACGGCCTATCTGCGCTGGTGCGAACGCGTCGGCCAGGACCCGGTCTACGAGGCCTACCCGGCACACGACCCCTGTGCCGGCGCCGTCGCCGCCGACCGGCTGCTCGCCCGGCCCGACCGCCCGGACGCCGTCTACGGACTGTTCGACCCCAACGGCACCGACCTGCTCGCCGCCGCCCGCCGCTACGGGCTGCGCGTGCCCGAGGACCTGCTGCTGGTGTGCTGCAGCGAGTCCACCGTGTACGCCAACACCGAGCCGCCCATCACCACCCTGTCCCTCAAACCGCGCCGCATCGGCACGGCCGTGGTCCAGCTCCTCATCGACGCCATCGAGGGGGTCGAGTCGGACCATCCCGTCGAGCAGGTGATACCGACGGAGCTGATCGTGCGCACTTCCTCGCAGCGGCGCCCGCCGCGGCGGACCGTCAGCCCCCCGCGCTCCCCCGAGGAGGGATAGCGCGGGCCAGCGCGGGACCGGGCAACGGCCCGGGCGAAGCCCGGCGCAATCGGGGCGAAAGCCACGGTGAACCGGAGTTCCGCTCCTTTTCACCACCCCTGGGTCATCACATGGCACGATCCGCATTCCTATGATGGGCCCACGGCATCACGGGCCGCTGCGACCAGGCAGTCCGATCGGTGCAGATGCGGCGCGATGGTGGAGGGGTCGATGACTCAGGGGGCCGGTCAGGGACCCGAGGTGGAGCGGACGGCGACGTTGCGCGACTTCCGGGTGCCCGCGTACGTCCACGAGACCGGCCCGTACCCCGCCCAGGGCAGCCACCCCGGCGAACCGGCCGCCCCCACCCCGGAGCCGGCCGACTACCCGGAGGGGTACACCCCCACGCAGCGCGATCTGCCTGTCATCAATCGGGGTGACACCTTGCAGGTCACCGTCGACCCGGCCCCCGCGCCCGCCCCCCAGCCCACGGCAGGCCCCGGCCCGCTGTTCGTGGTCGGCGACGTGCACGGCTACCTCGACCAGCTGATCGCCGCCCTTCAGGAGAAGGGCCTGATCGACACCGCCGGTCAGTGGTGCGCGGGCACCGCCCGGCTGTGGTTCCTCGGCGACTTCACCGACCGCGGTCCGGACGGCATCGGCGTCATCGACCTCGTGATGCGGCTGTCCGCCGAGGCCGCCGCGGCCGGCGGCTACTGCAAGGCCCTGATGGGCAACCACGAGCTGCTGCTCATCGGCGCCAAACGGTTCGGCGACACCCCCGTCAACTCCGGCGCGGGCACCGCCACCTTCCAGGCGGCCTGGCTGCTCAACGGCGGCCAGAAGACCGACATGGACCGCCTCCAGGACCACCACCTGCAGTGGATGTCCCGCCTCGACGCCCTCGAGCAGGTCGACGGCCATCTGCTGGTGCACTCCGACACCACCGCCTATCTGGACTACGGCGGCTCCATCGAGGAAGTCAACGACACCATCCGCGAGACCCTCACCCGCAACGACGCGGACGAGGTCTGGGATCTGTTCCGCAAGTTCACCAAGCGCTTCTCCTTCCGCGACGAGGGCGGCGCCGACCATGTGCGCTCACTGCTCGACGTCTTCGGCGGCAGCCGCATCGTCCACGGCCACAGCCCCATCCCCTACCTCCTCGGCGAGGTCGGCTCCGAGGACGGCGAGGACCGCTCCGGCCCCGTGGTCGAGGGACCGCACGTCTACGCCGACGGCCTCGCCATCGCCATGGACGGCGGCGTGACCATGGCCGGAAAGCTGCTGGTGCAGCAACTCCCGCTGGATAACTGAACCTTCACCGGGCAGGCGTACCCCGTCGCAGGCCCGGAAAGTGACTGCGCGGGCCAGGGGCCAATTTCTGCAAACCCCCTGTCACCGTGTGCCGTCACCGCTCTACCATCGCCTTATCCGTAGCAGGCTCCCCTCCGTTTCTGCCCGACGGCTCGTCAGCATGCGAGCCCCAAGCCCTACGGAGCATCGGGGATGCACATGAACAGCGTTCCGCAGCACCTGCTGAGCGAGGACCGCCAGGAATACGAGCGGATCCTCGATGAGGCGCTGCGCTCCGCCCCGCACCGTCCTGAACTGGCCGCTGTGGGACAGCGGCTCAACCCCGAACAACTGCGCACCATGGCGCTGGGCGCCACCGCACTCATCACCGCGGCCGCGGCGACCGAGTACCAGCACTACGTGAAGGTCCGGGATGAACTGCGCCGGCCCGCACCGTCCACCTCGTCGTCCCTGCGCGAGTCCGGCTCCGCCGAGCCCGGTTCGGGCGCGGTGGGACTCGCCTCGGTCATGGGGGAGGTCACCGAGACCGCCGGCGCGGGGGCCGTCGCGGTCGTCGCCGTCCTCGCCCCGGTCCTGGCCGGAACCGCCGCGGCGATCTTCCTGCTCGTCGGTTACCTCCTGAAGATGCTCGATCCGGATCGGTCGTTCGCCGACACCTTGCTCACGACCGGGTGGGTGTTCGGCGCCCTGACCGCCGTCGCGATCCTGGTCGCCGCCGTCGGACTGCTGCTCACCGCCCTGCGCAACAGGCCCACCCCGGCCCCCACTTCCTACGACGATCCGGGCGGGGAACTGGACCAGGCCAGGCAGGCCTGGCGGGAGGCCCTGCTGGAGCGCGGCATCGTGCCGTTCCTGCGCGACGCGCTCACCGCGTCCAGCCCTGTCCCGTTGCCCCGCACGACCTCGCCGGCACCCGCCAGTCGCATGCCTCACCTCGGCTACGACCGCCCGGGCTTCACCAGCCCCGGGGAGGGACCTTCCAGGAGCCCTCGCCCGAGCTACAGCAGCCCGGACTTCAGCAGCCCCGACTTCGGAGGTCCCGAGCACCAGCCGGACTGACCCCGGCTTGCGCCCCCACGCGGGGAGCGCAAGCCGCACATCGGGCCACCGACGGCTTCGGCGGACCCGCACCCTGCGGCGGGCCGCCCAACTGTCGGTCTCAGTCCGCGAGCGGCAGGTACACCCGGTTGCCGGCCTCCGCGAACTCCTTCGACTTCTGGGCCATGCCCTCCTCGATCTCCACCTTGGTGCCGCCGTGCTCACGGCGGATGTCCTGGGAGATCTTCATCGAGCAGAACTTCGGCCCGCACATGGAGCAGAAGTGAGCCGTCTTGGCGGGCTCGGCCGGGAGGGTCTCGTCGTGGAACTCCCGTGCCGTGTCCGGGTCGAGGGCCAGGTTGAACTGGTCCTCCCAGCGGAACTCGAACCGGGCGTCGGACAGCGCGTCGTCCCACTCCTGCGCCCCCGGGTGCCCCTTGGCGAGGTCGGCGGCGTGCGCGGCGATCTTGTAGGTGATGACGCCGGTCTTGACGTCGTCGCGGTTGGGCAGGCCCAGGTGCTCCTTGGGCGTGACGTAGCACAGCATGGCCGTGCCCCACCAGGCGATCATCGCGGCACCGATGCCGGAGGTGATGTGGTCGTACGCGGGCGCGACGTCCGTGGTCAGCGGGCCGAGCGTATAGAATGGAGCTTCATCACAGATCTCCTGCTGAAGGTCGATGTTCTCCTTGATCTTGTGCATCGGGACGTGCCCGGGGCCCTCGATCATCGTCTGTACATTGAAACGCTTGGCGATCTGGTTGAGTTCCCCGAGCGTCCTCAACTCCGCGAACTGCGCCTCGTCGTTGGCGTCCGCGATCGAGCCCGGGCGCAGGCCGTCGCCGAGCGAGTACGTGATGTCGTACGCGGCGAGGATCTCGCAGAGTTCCTCGAAGTTCTCGTAGAGGAAGCTCTCCTTGTGGTGCGCCAGGCACCACGCGGCCATGATCGAGCCGCCGCGCGAGACGATGCCCGTCTTGCGGTTGGCGGTCAGCGGCACATACGGCAGCCGGACGCCCGCGTGGACGGTCATGTAGTCCACGCCCTGCTCGGCCTGCTCGATGACCGTGTCCTTGTAGATCTCCCAGGTCAGCTCCTCGGCCCTGCCGTCGACCTTCTCCAGCGCCTGGTACAGCGGCACGGTGCCGATGGGCACGGGGGAGTTGCGCAGCACCCACTCGCGGGTGGTGTGGATGTTGCGGCCGGTGGACAGGTCCATGACCGTGTCGGCGCCCCAGCGGGTCGCCCAGGTCATCTTCTCGACCTCCTCCTCGATGGAGGACGTCACCGCCGAGTTGCCGATGTTGGCGTTGACCTTCACCAGGAACCGCTTGCCGATGATCATCGGCTCGATCTCCGGGTGATTGATGTTCGCCGGCAGCACGGCCCGACCCGCCGCGATCTCCTCGCGCACCACCTCGGGGGAAACGTTCTCCCTGATGGCCACGTACTCCATCTCGGGCGTGATCTCGCCCCGGCGCGCGTACGCGAGCTGGGTGACGGCCTGCCCGTCACGGCCCCGGCGCGGCAGCCGGGGGCGGCCCGGGAAGACCGCGTCGAGGTTGCGCAGACCGCCGCGCGGCGAAGTGTGCTTGAGGCCGTCGTCCTCGGGGCGGACCGGGCGGCCCGCGTACTCCTCGGTGTCGCCGCGGGCGATGATCCAGTTCTCCCGCAGCGGCGCCAGGCCCCTGCGGACGTCCGTATCGACGGCTGGATCGGTGTAAGGGCCTGACGTGTCGTACAACGTGACCGACTGGCCGTTGGTGAGGTGCACCTGACGAACTGGCACGCGCAGATCGGGGCGTGAGCCCTCGACATACCCCTTGTGCCATCCGATGGACTTCCTGACGTCGTCGCTGTCGGAGACCACAGAGGTCTGCGGCTGCGCGGAGGCAGGCGTGCGTACGTCCTTGCTGGTCATGAGACCTACTCCCTACGCCGGCATTACCCGGTAACAGGTTCGGCGGTCGACGCAGCGTTCGCCGTCTCCCGGTGTTTCGTGTGGAACACCACGTGTTCCACGTGAAACATCGCGAAGACGAAGGTCAGCGCCCTCTCAGCCCGGTGCTCCGAGCTCCCGCGTGTACAAAGGTGACTCCACGCTAGCGTCACTTCGGGCGCGGTGAACAGGGGGCCCCTGCCGTTCTTGCGATGATCGGTCGGTGACCACGACACAGCAGCCCCCGTTTCCGCCGCCCGAACCGCGCCGTGACGAACCCATCGGGGGGCACGGCGACAGCTACGAGGGCGGCCACAGAGCCGGGCCCGGGGGCGGGTACCCCACCGACGGAACGGGGTACGACAGCAGCACCGGAGCCGGGCAAGGGGCCCGAGGGGGCTACGGGACCGGGCAGGGCCGCGGGCCCGATGGTGGCCACGGCTCGGGTCACGGCCGTGGAAACGGCGAGGGCCCTGGGGCCGGCGGCGGCCACGGTGCTGGGGGTGGTCACGGTGCTGGGGGTGGTCACGGTTCCGGCAGCAGCCACGGTTCCGGTGGGGGCCACGGCGCCGGCGGGGGGCACTCGCACGGGCACAGTCACAGTCATGGGCCTGCCGCGCCCGTCTCCAAGCATCTGCGCAAGGTGATCGCGGCGATCCTCGTCCCGTTCGCGGCCGCGGTGGTGGTGGGCCTGGCCGTGCTGTGGCCCGGCGGTGCGCCGCAACACGAGCGCACGGGTGTCGGTTTCGACCGGCAGACGGAACAGGCGACCGTCACCAAGGTCGAGCGGGTGGACTGCAAGTCGGTCAACGCCTCCGGCGTCCCCCCGACCGGCGACACCTCCACGGCGGAGGGCTCCTCCGCGCAGCAGCAGGAGAACGGCAGCTGCAAGCGAGCGACGATCAGGGTCGACTCGGGCAAGGACAGCGGGCGTACGTTCACCGAGATCGTGCAGCCCGACCAGTCGCGGCAGTTGCACGAGGGCCAGGAGGTCGTGGTCGCCTACGAGCCCTCCGCCCCGAAAGACCTGCAGTACTCCGTCGCCGATGTGAACCGGCGGCTGCCGTTGGGCGTACTCGCCGGGATCTTCGCGATCGCCGTCGTCCTCGTCGGCCGGATGCGCGGCGTGATGGCGCTGGTGGCGCTGGCCATCAGCTTCCTGGTGCTCAACTTCTTCATCCTGCCCGCGGTGCTACAGGGCTCGAACCCGCTGGTCGTGGCGGTGGTCGGGGCGAGCGCCATCATGCTGATCGCGCTGTATCTGTGCCACGGACTGTCCGCGCGGACCTCGGTGGCTGTGCTCGGCACGCTGATCTCGCTGCTGCTGATCGGCGTGCTCGGCTCGTGGTTCATCGACTGGGCGGCGCTCACCGGCAACACGGACGACAACACCGGCCTCATCCACGGCCTGTATCCGTCGATCGACATGAGCGGTCTGCTGCTGGCGGGCATCATCATCGGCTCGCTCGGTGTGCTGGACGATGTGACGGTCACCCAGACGTCGGCGGTCTGGGAGCTGCACGAGGCCAATCCGACGATGGGCTGGCGCGGCCTGTACCGCGCCGGCATCCGTATCGGCCGCGACCACATCGCGTCGGTCGTCAACACCCTCGTCCTCGCCTACGCGGGCGCGGCCCTGCCGCTGCTGCTGCTGTTCTCGATCGCGCAGAGCAGTGTGGGAGCGGTCGCCAACAGCGAGCTGGTGGCGGAGGAGATCGTCCGTACCCTGGTGGGCTCCATCGGCCTGGTGGCCTCGGTGCCGGTCACGACCGCCCTGGCCGCGCTGATGGTCTCCGCCGACCGTCCGGCCCTGTCCCCCTCGGAGGCAAGCCCGACTCCCGCCGCGGCGGCCCGGACCGGCAGGGGCCGCCGCCGCAAGCGCTGAGGGCTGCCGCCCGTGTTTGCCAGGCCATGTGCCTGCAAGCGCCATGTCGCTGAAGGCGAGGTGAGTGTCATGCGCGCACGGTCTCTGATGAAGCGTTACGCCACCTCAGTGGACGTCCCCGCCTCACCCCGCGCTCTGCTCCTCGGCCAGGATGCGGTCCAGAGCCTCGTCGAGATGCGTGTCGAAGTCCGCGAGCGAGGTCTCCTGACCGAGCGGCACCAACTTGTCGGTGCGGTCGAGGAACGCCACCAGCGGTGCCGTCGAGGAGCGGAACAATGCCTGGTCGCTGCCGACCTGAAGTCGGATCAGCACCTCACCCAGGGACTCGGGCTCGACGGGCGCGACCCGCACGTCGCCCTCGCCGCTCGGCCGGCCGACGCCGTCGATGAGCAGCTCGCGCCCGAACGCCCATGTCACCGGGGCATCCCCCGGCAGATGGAAAGTCAGCCGAATGGCGTAGGGATCACAGGTCTCGTAGCGCAGCTCGACCGGGATCCGGAACGAGAGCTCCTCAGAGACGAGAAAGCTCATCATGACCTCTGCCTGCACCGACTCGCGCATCGCCTACCCCGTCTTTGCCGTGGACTGGCCGGGAATGAACCCTGATCGTGGTGGCATCTTGCTCAACGTGCACACCAGATCACAAGGAGTGAGTTTTCAGATACTGATAGAGATCGCCAGCGACCCCAGCAGACGCTCGACTTCACCCTGCAATTGCCGGGCTGCGGAGTGCAGACGGGCCTCGTGCTGGAGCGGCAGGGAGATGGCCATCGTGGCTGCGCTGCTACCCACAGTGATCGGAATGGCGGCACAGACGGTGCCCAGCGCGTACTCCTGACGCTCGATCACCGGAGCCATCCGTTCCATCCGGTCGAGCCGGCGCAGCATGGCATCCGCGTCCCGCACGCTGTACGGGGTGACGGCCTGCACCGGATAGCGCTCCAGGTGGTCTCGGCGGGCCTCATGGTCCAGCTGGGACAGCAGACACTGGCCGATGGCGTGCGCATGCCCGGTCTCGCGGAAGTCGGCCCACTCCTCCACGGCGGGGTTGCCCGGGGTGTCGGAAACACAGACGACGTTGATCTCGCCGTCGCGGTACTGGGCGTAGTACACCGGCACACCGATCGAATCGCGCCATTGCGCGAGAGCCTCGACCACCGTGCTGCGACGTTTCTGCTGTGCTCCGCTGCTGCTCAGCCGCTCGGCTGCCTCACCCAGAAAGAAGAGGCCCTTGTCCCGGCGCAGATAGCCCTCGTGCACCAGGGTGCGCAGCAGGTGGTAGGCGGTCGGCAGCGCCAGGCCGGTCTCTCTGGCGAGCTGTTTGGCGGGGGCTCCGTGCTGGTGTCCGGCGGCGCATTCCAGCAGGCGCATCGCTCGCTGGACGGAGCCGATGAGGGTGGTGGTGGCCGGGTGCGGAGGCCGTGCTCCCGCCGGGACCGGCTGTTCCGGGGGCCTGGTGAGGATCCGGGCGGGGTCGGGGGGTGCGTGGGGGGAAGCGGGGGCGGTGGTGTCAGCCGTGGCCAAGGGGTCACTCCCGAAGCGCGAGGGTGCTGCCCGTGCGGGGGGACACGGGAGGGGTGTACGGGGGTGTACGCCGTTCGCGGGGGATTCCCCGCGTCGAGTTCCGGACTCTAACGGCCCGTCACCGCCTGCGGACGGCCTGCCCGCAAAACTTCCCTCGCCCGAGGGAACCGGTGGTTCCTATTGCCGCCCACCGGCCTTGCCGTTCACCGGCCTTGCCGCCCACCGGCCTTGCCGTTCACCGGCCTTGCCGTCCACCGGCTCCTCGTACGGTCACCAGTCGCCGCGGGAGGAGGAGCCCGCGGTGAACTTCCGTACGACGTAGATGAGTCCACCCACCAGGGCCACGAAGATCAGCAGCTTGAACAGCAGAGCGACGACGAACTTGGCGACCGCGGCTATCAGCCCGCCGAACACCACCAGGGCGATGATCGGCACCGCGACCCACTTCACCCACCACGGCAGTCCCGCGAAGATCTCTCGCATCGCCCTCGTCCTTCTCTCCCGTCCCTCCGGGCTCTTGCCGCCCCTCGGGATCTTCCGATGTCCTGCTTCGATGCTAGGGCGAGGAAGGGGCCCGGCGGGGGTCTCGCACCCCTTGTCCTCCCCTGACCGGTCCCCTAGGGAATCCAGGGGTCCGGCCTCAGCTCTCGGGCGGAGAGAACACCACGAGAACCCGCAGGTCCTCGCTGATGTGGTGAAACTTGTGCGGCACTCCGGCCGGGACGTAGACGACGCTGCCGCGGGCCACCTGGGTGGTCTCCAGGCCCACGGTGATCGACGCGTGGCCGCTGACGACGAAGTACACCTCGTCCTGGTTGTGCGGCTGCTGCGGGTCGTGCTCTCCCGCAGCGAGCGCGTACAGACCGACCGACATGTTCCGCTCCCGCAGGAACTGCAGGTAGGCGCCGTCGTTGGCGGCGCGCTCCGCCTCCAGTTCGTCCAGCCGGAATGCCTTCATCGCGTTGTTGCCTCGCGCCCCTGCTCGTAGCGGATCTGGTCTGCCACGATCAGACACATGATGAATTTCCTAGTCAAGACACTCGCCAACGCCGGCGCCCTCGCGGTCGCCGTGTGGCTGCTCGACAAGATCACCCTGACCGAGGGCAGCACCGGCAAGAAGGTCGGCACGCTGCTGCTCGTGGCACTGCTCTTCGGCCTGGTGAACTTCCTGGTCAAGCCGGTGGTGAAGCTGCTGAGCCTGCCGCTGCTGATCCTGACGCTCGGCCTGTTCACCCTGGTGGTGAACGCGCTGATGCTGCTGCTGACGTCGTGGCTGGCCGACAAGCTGGACCTGAGCTTCCACGTCGAGGGCTTCTGGACCGCTGTCGTGGGCGGCCTGATCATCTCGATCGTCTCCTGGGCGCTGAACGTCGTCCTGCCCGACAAGGACTGAGCGGCCATGACGTACCGCGTCTGTTTCGTCTGCACCGGCAACATCTGCCGCTCCCCGATGGCCGAGTCCGTCTTCCGCGCGCGGGTCGCGGAGGCCGGGCTGGACAGCGAGGTGGAGGTCGACAGCGCCGGCACGGGCGGCTGGCACGAGGGCGACCCCGCCGACCCGCGCACGGTGGCCGTCCTGGAGGAACACGGCTACGACGGCGACCATGTCGCCCGGCAGTTCCAGGCCTCCTGGTTCTCCCGGCTCGACCTCGTGATCGCCCTCGACTCCGGCCATCTCAAAGCCCTGCGCCGCCTGGCCCCGACGGAGCAGGACGCGGCGAAGGTACGGCTGCTGCGGTCGTACGACCCCACCGCCGACGGCGACCTCGACGTACCCGACCCGTACTACGGCGGCATGGACGGCTTCGAGGAGTGTCTGGAGATGGTGGAGTCGGCGAGCACCGGCCTGCTCCACGCGGTGCGTGAGCGACTGGAAGGACGGGCTGCATGACCGGTCCGGGGCAGGGCGAGGGCACGCGCGCGGTGCGGGCCGGGCTCCCGGAGCCGGTCAAGCACGAGCCGACCCTGCCGGGGCCGGTGTTCGCCGCGCACTTCCATCTGCCGGGCGAGCCGACGGGGCCGTACACCTACGGGCGTGACGAGAACCCGACCTGGACCCTTCTGGAGCGGGCCGTCGGCGAGCTGGAGGCGCCCGGGCGCGACGGCGTCGAGACGCTCGTGTTCGCCTCCGGGATGGCGGCCGTCTCCGCGGTGCTCTTCTCGCAGCTGCGCGCCGGGGACGCGGTCGTGCTGCCCAGCGACGGCTATCAGGCGCTGCCGCTGGTGCGTGCCCAACTGGAGGCGTACGGCATCGAGGTGCGCACCGCGCCGACCGGCGGGGACGCCCAGCTCGGCGTCCTGGACGGCGCACGCCTGCTGTGGCTGGAGACGCCGTCCAATCCGGGGCTGGACGTGTGCGATGTGCGCCGGCTCGTGGAGGCGGCACACGCGCGTGGCGCGCTGGTGGCGGTGGACAACACCCTCGCCACTCCGCTCGGGCAGCGTCCGCTGGAGCTGGGCGCGGACTTCTCGGTGGCCAGCGGAACCAAGCAGCTGACCGGGCACGGGGACGTCCTCCTCGGCTATGTGGTCGGCCGCGCGGGCGAGGCGATGACGGCCGTACGGCGCTGGCGGAAGATCGTCGGAGCGATTCCGGGGCCGATGGAGGCGTGGCTCGCGCACCGTTCTCTCGCCACGCTGCAGCTGCGCGTGGACCGGCAGAGTGCCACCGCTCTCGCGGTCGCGGAGGCGCTGCGCGATTGGCCCGAGGATCTGGGCGTGCGCTATCCGGGGCTGCCCGGCGACCCTTCGCACGAGATCGCCGCGCGGCAGATGCGCCGCTATGGATGCGTGGTGTCGTTCACCCTGCCCACGCGTGCGCGTGCCGAGCGTTTTCTTCAGGCGCTGCGGCTCGTGGACGACGCGACGAGCTTCGGTGGCGTACGGTCCACCGCCGAGCGGCGTGGGCGCTGGGGAGGCGACGCGGTGCCGGAGGGCTTCGTCCGGCTGTCGGTGGGCGCGGAGGACGCCGAGGATCTGGTGGCGGATGTACTGCGGGCGCTGGCGGAGTCGGCGAAGTAGTCGGCTGCGCAGACAGCCGCACGGGATCCACTACGTCGATCGGACGGTCCGAGCCTCCCCCCTCGTGGCTCGGACCGTCCTCGGTTCCGCGCACGAAGAACCGCTCGGACAAGGCTAGTTGACTCTGTGTCAGTGTCCAATCACGGTAGCGACAGAGCCCTATCGACAAATTTATAGTTGGTCCCTTCCCGAGCCGCGGGAGGGCAGCGAAAGGGAGGGCGTGCCATGGATCTGGCCTTGCTGCGCACGTTCGTGACCGTGCACCGGGCCGGTTCCTTCACCCGCGCCGCCGCTCTGCTCGGACTGTCCCAGCCGGCCGTGACCTCCCAGATCCGTACGCTGGAGCGGCAACTGGGCCGCCCGCTGTTCCTGCGGCAGGCCCGTGGGGTGACGCCGACGACCATCGGCGACGAACTCGCCCACAAGGCCGCGCCGCACCTCGACGCCCTGGTGGAGATCGCGGAGAGCGGGATCGACGACGAGTCCTCGCTCAGGACCCTGCATCTGGCGGGGCCGCCCGAGTTCATCGCCGAGCGCGCACTGCCCGCGCTGGTGGACCGGTGACGACGGCCAGGGATTCGCCCTGCGCGTCTCCTTCGGGAACGCCGACGACATCATGGAGGGCCTGGCCGCCGGGCATCACGATCTGGCCATCAGTACGGCCCAGCCGCGCGGCGCCCTGCTCACGGCGACTGCGCTGTGTGACGAGGAGCATGTGCTGGTGGCCGCCCCGCGCTGGGCGGAGTGGATCGGCCCCGGGGCCTTGAGCGACAAGGATGCCTCCGCCCTGGAGAACCTCCCGGTCGTGGAGGTGCATGAGTCGCTGCCCTTCGTCTCGCGCTACTGGGCCTCCGTCTTCGACTGCCGTCCCGCGGCCTCCGGCACGGTCGTCGTCCCGGACCTTCGCGCGGTGCTCACCTGCGCGATCGCGGGCGCAGGACTCGCGGTGCTGCCTCGCTATCTGTGCGCGGCCGCCCTGGAGCAGGGGGACGTCGTCGCCCTGCACGAGCCCGCCGTTCCGCCGCTGCGGACCTACTTCCTGGTCGTCCGCACCGGAACGCTGGCGATGCCCCACATCGCCCGGGCGCACGAGTGGCTGCTGCACGCGGCGGCGGACTGGTCCTGAGGGCGACCCGGCACGTCACCCCATGAGCTGAGTTGGTGACGGTTCGCGATGTTTCACGTGGAACAAGCGGGGCCACATTTCTCCCATGACCGTCCGACCCGTGGTCAAGCGCACCGCCCGTGCAGTCCTCCTGGACGGCGACGACCTGATCCTCATCAAGCGCACCAAGCCCGGCATGGATCCCTACTGGCTCACCCCCGGCGGCGGCGTGGAGCCCGAGGACCCGACCGTCGTCGACGCCCTGCACCGCGAGGTGCACGAGGAACTCGGCGCCAAGATCACCGATGTCGTGCCCTGCTTCGTCGACACCGTCGAGCACATCGGCGAGGACGGCGGCGCGACCGGTGTGAAGGTGCAGCACTTCTTCGTCTGCCGCCTCGAGTCGATGGACCCGGCGCTGCGCCATGGTCCCGAGATCGACGAACCCATGGGTGAGTACGAGATCGTCCGAGTGCCCTTCACCCGCGTCGGCATCGCCTCCGTCCACCTCGTACCGCTGTCGCTGCGCCACTACCTGGACGGCAACATCGAGGGAGTGCGGGCGATGCATGCGCCCGATCTGGGCTGAGCCGCTAGCTGGAGTGCCGGACCAGTTCGTAGGCGTCCCACAGATCCCTGCCCGCGTACGCGTGGGTGGCGAGGCCCGCGAGGTGGTCGTCCGCGTTGACCGCGACGGAGGTCGGCACCACGGCGAACAGGTCCTTGTCCGACAGCGAGTCTCCGTACGCCACGCACGCGGACCGGCTCACACCGAACTCCGCGCACAGCCGGTCGGCTATCACCACCTTGGCCGCCGCGCTCAGCACCCCGGCCGGGTCCACCGGCTCGGTGAACGGCACAGCGGGGAACCGGGAGCCGTAGGCCGCGTGGGCGCCCCAGCCGGTGAGCCGCTCCACGAAGAACGACGGCGACAGCGAGACGACGGCACAGTACTCGCCCCGGCTCCTGATCTCGGCCCACACCTCACGGATGCGGGCCAGCCACGGCGCGCCTTCGAAAGCCGCGGCCACATGATCTTCGGTCAGATTCGCCCACAGGGCATGCACGCGCACCGCGAACTCCGGTGGCTCGATGAGCCCCGTGGAGATCGCGCGGTCCAGGGCGACCGTCTCGGCCTCCAGGCCGAGCTGCCGCGAGATCTCCCGGGGCGCACTCGTGCCATGGAGCAGAGTGCCGTCCAGATCGAAGAGATGAAGTCGTGCCATGGGCCCTGAGGCTAATGGGGGCGGTGATCGATGTGCCGGGACGTCCGCTCCCTGGGAGGCAGCGGCCGGTTGCCGGGCGTTCGCCGTTGTTTCACGTGAAACACCGCATATCCGCCGCCCCGCCGTGCAGTGCGCCACAGCGTGGCCAAAAGGGCCTACGTCTCGGCCCAAACAGGTGGACGCCGGGGGTCCCCGTCGGACAGCCTGACCTGCGTGCCGACACCTTCCCTCTCCGCTCTGCCCATCCGCCGCCTGACGCTCCGCGATCTCACCGCCTGCGCCGACTTGTCCGAGAACAGGGGGTGGCCGCGCGAGGAGCACAAGTGGGGCCTTCTCCTCACGGCCGGGAGGGGGTACGGCATCGACGACCCCGACGGCGGGCTGGTGAGCGCCTGCGTCGTCACCGAGTACGGCCCTCAGGACCGCCCCGATCTGGCGGCCATCGGCATGGTCCTGGTCGCGGAGCGGTACGCCCGGCAGGGCGTGGGACGCCGGCTGATGCGGCATGTCGTCGCGGCCATGGGCACCACCCCCCTGACCCTGCACGCCACCCCCAACGGCCTTCCGCTGTACGAGGAGCTCGGGTTCAAGGTCGTCGGGCAGGCGGAGATGCTGCGCGGCCGCTTCTCTCCCGAGGGCACGGGCACCGGCATCTCGACCCGCGCGGCCGCCGCAGAGGACGTCACCTCGCTCCTGCGGCTCGACGAGCCGGCCTTCGGGACCGACCGCACGCACATGATCACCCGGCTGCCGGCCTTCGCCGACCTGCTCCATGTCGCCGAGGAGGACGGCCGGATCATCGGCTACGCCGCCGCCTGGCCCAACATGGACACCCATGTGGTGGGTCCGCTGATCGCCCGTGACACCGAGACGGCAAAGGCTCTCATCGCCTCGCTCGCCGGGCGCACCGACCGGCCGCTGCGCACCGACATCGACGTACGGCACAGCGAGCTGATCGGCTGGGCCAAGGAGCGCGGCCTGCAGTCGGTCGCCTTCAACGCTGTCATGACCTACGGCATCGGGGAGCTGCCCGGTGACTGGAGCCGCCGGTTCGCTCCGCTGACGGTGGCGGCGGGCTGACCTCGGGCACGCCCTGAGCGCCGGGCTCGGAGAAGACCAGCGCTCGCCGACTGAGCTGACGTACGACTGAGCGCCGGTCCCTTCGCGGGGACCGGCGCTCACGTGTCTTTCTGCGGGGTCAGCCGTGTACGGCGACCCGCTCCTTCTCGGCAGCGGAGCCGGCGACCACGGTGCTGCGGTTGCCGCTCCGGCGCTCCAGGGCGGCGGAGAGGACGGCGAGGACCAGCGCCGAGGCGGCGAGGACGGCGCCGACCCAGTTCGGGGCGGTGTAGCCGAGGCCGGCCGCGATGACCAGACCGCCGAGCCAGGCGGACAGGGCGTTGCCCAGGTTGAAGGCGCCGATGTTCACGGCCGAGGCCAGCGTGGGGGCGCCGTGCGCCTGGTCCAGGACGCGCTTCTGCAGGGGCGGCACGGTGGCGAAGCCCAGGGCGCCGATCAGGGTGATCGTGACGGCCGAAAGGATCTTGTCGTGCGCGGTGAAGGTGAACAGTGCGAGGACGACGGCGAGGGCTCCCAGGGAGACGTACAGCATGGGCATCAGCGCCCGGTCGGCGAACTTGCCGCCGACGAGGTTGCCGCCGACCATGCCGAGCCCGAAGAGGACCAGCAGCCAGGTCACCGAGCCGTCGGCGAAGCCGGTGACGTGGGTCATCATCGGCGCGATGTAGGTGATCGCCGCGAAGACGCCGCCGAAGCCGAGGACGGTCATCGCCATGGCGAGCAGCACCTGGACGTTCTTGAACGCGGCCAGCTCGTGACGCAGCCGGACCCCTTCCGGCTTGGGCATGTCGGGGACGAGCCGGGCGATGCCGACGAGGCCGACCACACCGAGCGCGGCGACGAGAGCGAAGGTGACGCGCCAGCCGACGGACTGTCCGACGAGAGTGCCGAGCGGGACGCCGACGACGTTGGCGACGGTCAGACCGGTGAACATCATCGCGATGGCACCGGCCTTCTTGTCCGGCGCGACCAGTTCGGCGGCCACGACCGCGCCGATGCCGAAGAAGGCTCCATGGGCGAGCGAGGCGACCACGCGACCGGCCAGCATCAGGGAGAAGGCCGGGGCCAGGGCGGAGAGCAGATTGCCTGCGATGAACAGGCCCATCAGGACCATCAGCATCCGCTTGCGCGGGATCTTGGTGCCGAGGACCGTCATCAGCGGAGCGCCGAACATCACGCCCAACGCGTAGCCGGTCACGAGGAAGCCGGCGGTGGGGATGGAGACCCCGAAGTCGCTCGCGACCTCGGGCAGCAAGCCCATGATCACGAACTCCGTCGTGCCGATTCCGAAGGCCCCGATCGCGAGGGCCAGAAGCGCGAGAGGCATGGGGTAGACCTTCCCAGACGTTTGCAGGTGCGCTTTACGTGTCACCACAATAGTTGCAGACGCCTGATAATTGCAAGAGCGGGCTATTGCGTCTTTGCTCTACTCTGGAAGCAGCCGCTCTGGAGGAGGAACACCCATGACAGCGACGGACCCCGCGCTCACCGCCCTGTCCCAGGGCTGGTGCGCCCTCTCCCTGCTGCACGGAAGGATCGAGGCGCACATCGAGCGCGCCCTGCAGGCCGGGCACGACCTGAGCGTGCGGGAGTACTCCCTGCTGGACGTCCTCAGCCGCCAGCACGACGGCGAGGGCGGCCATCTGCAGATGAAGCAGGTCGCCGACGCGGTCGTCCTCAGCCAGAGCGCCACCACGCGCCTGGTCACCCGGTTGGAGGACCGCGGACTGCTCGAGCGCTATCTGTGCCCCACCGACCGACGCGGCATCTACACCAACGTCACCCAGGCCGGCCTGGAGCTGCTCGAGGAGGCGCGCCCGACCAACGACAGCGCGCTGCGGGAAGCCCTCGACGAGGCGGCCAAGAACCCCGAACTCGCCCCTCTCGTACGGGTCGTGGAGTCGCTGAAGGTGCCCGCCTAGGCTGCAGGCATGGAAGATCTTGAGATACGTCGGGCCACAGCCGAGGACATCCCGGCGATCGTCGCGATGCTCGCGGACGACCCGCTGGGGGCCCAGCGGGAGTCACCCGACGACCTGACGCCCTATCTGACCGCGTACGAGCGGCTCGCGGCCGACCCGAACCAGCATCTAGTGGTGGCCGTGCGGGAGAGCGCAGTCGTCGGCACGCTGCAACTGACGGTCATCCCCGGGCTCTCCCGACGCGGCTCCACCCGGTCGATCATCGAGGCTGTCCGGGTCCACGCCGACGAGCGCGGCAGCGGGCTCGGCACCCGGCTCATCGAGTGGGCGATCGAGGAGTCCCGGCGCCAGCGGTGCCAACTGGTCCAACTGACCTCGGACGTGACCCGGACCGACGCCCACCGCTTCTACGAGCGACTGGGCTTCGCCGCCTCCCACGTGGGCTTCAAGCTCTCACTCTGAGGTTCTCAGCACCGTCGAGGAGCTCGGGGCGGCGATGTTTCACGTGAAACAGGCCGCCCCCGGTTTCACGTGAAACGGCCCGCCCCGGTTTCACGTGAAACACAGCCCCTCGCTCCGCGCCGGTCCGCTAGCCGATCCCCCGCCAGCCGTCCGGGTCCACCCCGCCGGGCACATCGGCGGTCTCGTCGTACGGCTTACGAGTGAACACGAACGAGCCGAGATCGAGATGGCTCAGCGAGCCGTCAGGCCGGCGTACTGCTCGCAGGATCTCGCCCGCGAAGTAGCCCTCCAGACCGGTCCAGGTGCCGTCGCCGTTCGCCCGGAACCGCGAGCGGCGGCCCGTACCGGACAGCGGCCCCAGCCAGAGCAGTCCGTCGGCCGTCAGCCGCAGCCCGAAGGCGCTGGTCCCCCAGTACCACGGCCCGGCCAGCTCCAGCGGAGCCTCGTGGGCCTCAGGCAGGGGCTTCCAGGGCTCGGGGATGCGGGGTTCGGCCTCGGCGACGATACGGACGAGATCGGCGCCCAGCGCCGAAATCTGCGGACCCGAGGTGCAGTTGGTGAGGACCACCGCGGCCACGTCGTCCGCCACGCTGATCGTGAGGTTGGCCAGAAAGCCCGGCAGTGATCCCGAGTGGCCGACGAGCAGCCGGCCGTCCCGGTGCTGGAGCTGCAGACCGAGACCGTATGCGGCCCCGTCCGCGAGATCGGCGGCCTCGGCAGGGGCCGCGGGAGTCCGCATCTCCCGAAGGCTCTCCGCGCTCAGCACCCGCTCGTCGCCCCGGGCCAGGAAGGCCGCGAAGCGGGCCAGGTCACCGCTGGTGGACCAGAGCTGCCCGGCCGGGGCCATCCGGCCGAGGTCCTCCAGAGGTTCCGGCATCATCACATCGGCCCAGGGGTGAACCGCCCAGCCGCCCGCATGCGGTGCCTGCGGCTGTCCGCTGGTGCGCTCCAGACCGAGGGGTTCGAGCACCTCGCTGCGCAGCACGTCCTCCCAGGGCGCCCCGCGCAGCTTCTCGACGAGCGCACCGAGCAACGTATAGCCGGGGTTGGAGTAGTGGAACCGCGAACCCGCCGGGTGCAGGACGGGTCGCTCTCCCAGCACGTCCGAAAGCTCGGGGCGCAGCGAGCCCGGGGTGCGCTCCCACCACGGCGCCGGGGACTCCGCGGCCAGTCCGCTGGTGTGCGCGAGCAGTTCGCGGATCGTCACCTCTCCGGCGCCGGTACCCGGCAGATGCTTCTCCAGCGGGTCACCGAGGTCGAGCATCCCCTCGTCGCGCAGCCGCAGGACGAGCACCGCGGTGAAGGTCTTGGTGATCGAGCCGATCCGGTACTGCACGTTCGCGTCCGGGCCATGGCCGTCGACCGACGTCCGCGACCCGTGCCACACGGCCTGCCCACCCCGGACGACGGCCGCCACGAGCGAGGGGGTCCGCCCTTCGGCCTGGGCTACGGCGACGCGATGCAGCAGCGCCCGGCGCGTGGCGGGCAGAAGGTCTTCCTGAGCTGGTGTCATGCGCCCAGTCCACCCGCCGAGACGGCCGACGTCGAGCCCATTTCACCGAGGGCGTGGATCAGGTCTGGGCCATGTCCACGAAGCGGGAGTAGTGGCCCTGGAAGGCCACCGTGATGGTGGCCGTGGGGCCGTTACGGTGCTTGCCGACGATGATGTCGGCCTCGCCGGCGCGCGGTGACTCCTTCTCGTACGCGTCCTCGCGGTGCAGCAGGATCACCATGTCGGCGTCCTGCTCGATGGAGCCGGACTCACGCAGGTCGGACACCATCGGCTTCTTGTCCGTGCGCTGCTCGGGACCACGGTTGAGCTGCGACAGGGCGATCACCGGGACCTCGAGCTCCTTGGCCAGCAGCTTGAGGTTACGGGACATGTCCGAGACCTCCTGCTGACGGCTCTCGGAGCGCTTGGAGCCGCCGGACTGCATCAGCTGGAGGTAGTCGATGATCACGAGCTTGATGTCGTTGCGCTGCTTCAGCCGGCGGCACTTGGCGCGGATCTCCATCATCGACAGGTTCGGGGAGTCGTCGATGTAGAGCGGCGCCGAGGACACCTCGGGCATCCGGCGGGCCAGCCGCGTCCAGTCCTCGTCCGTCATCGTGCCCGACCGCATGTGGTGCAGGGCGACACGGGCCTCGGCGGACAGCAGACGCATCGCGATCTCGTTGCGGCCCATTTCGAGGGAGAAGATGACGCTCGGCAGGTTGTGCTTGATCGACGCGGCGCGGGCGAAGTCCAGCGCGAGCGTGGACTTACCCATGGCGGGACGCGCGGCGATGACGATCATCTGGCCGGGGTGCAGGCCGTTGGTGAGCGAGTCGAGGTCGGTGAAGCCGGTGGGGACACCGGTCATCTCGCCGCTGCGCGAGCCGATGGCCTCGATCTCGTCGAGGGCGCCCTCCATGATGTCGCCGAGCGGCAGATAGTCCTCGCTGGTCCGCTGCTCGGTGACGGCGTAGATCTCCGCCTGGGCGCGGTTGACGATCTCGTCGACGTCGTCGTCGGCCGCATATCCCATCTGGGTGATGCGGGTGCCCGCTTCGACCAGGCGGCGCAGCACCGCCCGCTCATGGACGATCTCGGCGTAGTACTCGGCGTTCGCGGCCGTCGGGACCGTCTGGACGAGGGTGTGCAGATACGATGCGCCGCCGACCTTGTTGATCTCGCCACGTTTGGTGAGCTCGGCGGCGATCGTGATGGGGTCGGCAGGCTCGCCCTTGGCGTAGACGTCGAGGATCGCCTGGTAGATCGTCTCGTGGGCCGGCTTGTAGAAGTCGTGGCCCTTGAGGATCTCGACGACGTCGGCGATGGCGTCCTTGGACAGCAGCATGCCGCCGAGCACGGACTGCTCGGCGTTCAGATCCTGCGGCGGCACCCGCTCGAAGGCCGGGCCTCCGCCGCCCTCCCACTCATCGCGGTCGTGCTGCTCCTCGCGGCCTCGGCCGCCGTCGCTGCGCCTACGGGAGGCGGGCAGACGGTCACCCGGCCCGCTGTCGGCCCACGGGTCGTCCAAGGGCTCGGAAATGCTCAACCGAGCCACCTCCTCCCGTCCGCCGAGCGGACCTCGCCGTGCCTCTCTTTTCTACGGCACGGCACTGACAAAACGAGAAGCCCAACTCCGTTTCTAGCGCGTCGTTTTTGTGTCGTTTTCACGACCGACGGACGGAGCGGGCGCCGGACCACGGTAGGCCCCCGGGCACCGTCAGCCAATCTGGTTATCCACAGGCCATGTGGACGACGGCCCAGATGCTGTGGAGAACTCCGCGAAACCTGTGCACGACCCGGTGGACAGCCCTGTGAACAAGCCCCCACAGTCTCTGCGGCCACGGCCCTGACCTGCGGCTTTCCCGTCCACCGGCTGTGCAGAAGAAAAACTTCCCCAGTCGGGCCAAGATCAGTTCCGAACCTGTGGGGAAGCACACTCACAGTGACGACAAGTAAGGGGCGCAAATGCTTTGCATCTCTTACCTGTGGACGATTACATTGACAGTCATGACGCAGGCTCCCACGACCCCCAGGGCCACCCGACGACAGCACGACCGCGAGATCCTCGCGCTGGCCGTCCCGGCCTTCGGCGCGCTCGTCGCCGAGCCCCTCTTCCTCATGGCCGACAGCGCCATCGTGGGCCACCTCGGCACCGCACAGCTCGCCGGACTGGGCATCGCCGCCGCACTCCTCGCGACGGCCGTCAGCGTCTTCGTCTTCCTCGCCTACGCCACCACGGCCGCCGTCGCCCGCCGGGTCGGCGCCGGCGACCTCCAGGCCGCCATACGCCAGGGCATGGACGGCATCTGGCTGGCCCTGCTGCTCGGAGCCGGCGTCATCGCCCTCGTCCTGCCCACCGCGGCATCCCTGGTCGACCTCTTCGGCGCCTCCCAGACAGCCGCTCCCCACGCGACCACCTATCTGCGAATCTCGGCACTCGGCATCCCCGCCATGCTCGTCGTGCTCGCCGCCACCGGAGTGCTCCGCGGACTGCACGACACCAAGACACCGCTCTACGTGGCCGTCGCGGGCTTCGTCGCCAACGCCGCCCTGAACGCCGGCCTCGTCTACGGCGCCGACCTCGGCATCGCCGGCTCCGCCTGGGGCACGGTCATCGCCCAGTGGGGCATGGCCGTCGCCTACCTCGTGGTCGTGATCCGCGGAGCGCGGCGGCACGGAGCATCGCTGCGCCCCGACGCCACCGGGATCAAGGCCTCCGCGCACGCGGGAGTGCCGCTGCTCGTGCGCACCCTGTCGCTGCGGGCGATCCTGATGATCGCCACAGCGGTCGCGGCCCGACTGGGAGACGCCGAGGTCGCCGCGCACCAGATCATCCTGTCGCTGTGGAGCCTGCTGGCCTTCGCCCTCGACGCCATCGCCATCGCGGGCCAGGCCATCATCGGCCGCTACCTCGGCGCCGATGATCCCCAGGGCGCCCGCGACGCCTGCCGTCGCATGGTGCAGTGGGGCATCGGGGTCGGAGTGGTGCTCGGCGCCCTGGTCGTCGCGGCCCGGCCGGTGTTCCTGCCTCTGTTCACCAGCGACTCCACCGTGACGGACACCGCGCTGCCCGCGCTCATCGTCGTCGCCTTGTCCCAGCCGGTCTGCGGAGTGGTCTTCACCCTCGACGGGGTGCTCATGGGCGCCGGAGACGGCCCGTATCTCGCCTGGGCCATGCTCCTGACCCTGGCGGTCTTCACCCCGGTCGCCCTGCTCGTGCCCGCCCTGGGCGGCGGCCTCACCGCCCTGTGGGCCGCGATGACCCTGATGATGACCGTGCGGATGGCGACCCTGTGGCTGCGCACCCGCTCGGGCCGCTGGCTCGTCACGGGCGCGACACGCTGACCACGGCCGGCCGGGGCCGGCATTACTGAGCACCCCGGCCCGGGGTCGACATTGCTGAGCGCCTCAGCCCGGGGCCGACGTTTCACGTGAAACACGCAGAAGGAGCCGCACCCAAGCGGGTGCGGCCCCTCCCTGTCAGCTGTTCAGCCGATCGCGAGCATCAGCCCGCGACAACCTCGATGTTGACCTTGGCGGCAACCTCGGGGTGCAGACGCACGGACGTCTCGTGGGCGCCCAGGGTCTTGATCGGCGCACCGAGCTCGATGCGACGCTTGTCGACCTCGGGGCCACCGGCGGCCTTGATCGCCGAAGCGACGTCGGCCGGGGTGACGGAGCCGAAGAGACGGCCGGCGTCGCCGGAGCGAACGGCCAGACGGACCTTCACGCCCTCGAGCTGGGCCTTCACAGCGTTGGCCTGCTCGATGGTCTGGATCTCGTGGATCTTGCGAGCGCGACGGATCTGCTCGACGTCCTTCTCGCCACCCTTGGTCCAGCGGATCGCGAACTTCCGCGGGATCAGGTAGTTGCGAGCGTAACCGTCCTTGACGTCGACGACGTCGCCCGCGGCACCGAGGCCGGAGACCTCGTGGGTGAGGATGATCTTCATGTGTCGGTCACCCTTCCCTTATCGCGCGGTGGAGGTGTAGGGCAGCAGCGCCATCTCACGGCTGTTCTTCACGGCCGTGGCGACGTCACGCTGGTGCTGCGTGCAGTTGCCGGTCACGCGGCGGGCACGGATCTTGCCGCGGTCGGAAATGAACTTCCGCAGCATGTTCGTGTCCTTGTAGTCCACGTACGTGACCTTGTCCTTGCAGAACGCGCAGACCTTCTTCTTAGGCTTGCGCACAGGCGGCTTCGCCATGGTGTTTCTCCTGTGTGATCAAGAAGTTTGGGTACGACCCCACCCCTGACCCGAGGGTCTAGAAGGGGGGCTCGTCCGAGTAGCCGCCGCCGTTGCCGGAGCCACCGCCCCAGCCACCGCCGCCCTGCTGGCCACCGGCGGGAGCGCCGGTCGCCCAGGGGTCCTCGGCGGGAGCGCCGCCCTGCGGGGCGCCACCGGAGCCGCCGCCCCAGCCGCCGCCCTGCTGGCCGCCACCGCCGCCGAAGCCGCCGCCACCACCCTGGGCACCGCGGCCGGCGGTCTTGGTGACCTTGGCCGTGGCATTGCGCAGGCTGGGACCGACTTCCTCGACGTCCAGCTCGTAGACCGTGCGCTTGACACCCTCACGGTCCTCGTACGACCGCTGCTTCAGCCGGCCCTGCACGATGACGCGCATGCCTCGCTGGAGCGACTCGGCGACGTGCTCCGCCGCCTGACGCCAGACCGAGCAGGTCAGGAACAGGCTCTCGCCGTCCTTCCACTCGTTCGTCTGACGGTCGAAGGTGCGGGGGGTGGACGCGACACGGAACTTCGCGACCGCCGCACCCGAGGGGGTGAAGCGCAGCTCGGGGTCATCGACAAGATTGCCGACGACCGTGATGACGGTCTCGCCTGCCATGGGGGAACCTCTCGGCGGGTTTGCTGCTGGCTGCTTGCGGTACTACTCGAAACCCGAGATCAGCTGAGCGAGGAAGCTCAGTGGGTCTCGGGACGGAGGACCTTGGTCCGGAGGACCGACTCGTTCAGGTTCATCTGGCGGTCGAGCTCCTTGACGACCGCAGGCTCGGCCTGCAGGTCGATGACCGAGTAGATGCCCTCGGGCTTCTTCTTGATCTCGTACGCGAGACGACGACGGCCCCAGGTGTCGACCTTCTCGACCTTTCCGCCGCCGTCACGGACGACAGAAAGGAAGTTCTCGATCAGCGGGGAGACAGAGCGCTCCTCGAGATCGGGGTCGAGGATGACCATCACCTCGTAGTGACGCATGTGGAACCCACCTCCTTTGGACTCAGCGGCCACGGTCGTTCCGTGGCAGGAGGGTTGTGATGCGTAGACAACGGTATCGGCCACCACTGACAATCGGGGGTCTCGCTGGGAGATCCCGGGCCGCGGTCTGGGCAGACACCGGTGCAGACGGTACAGAGTACCCGCACACCGGCTTCCGGTTGAAATCAGGCCGCCAGGACCGTCAATCTGTACACATCGGGTGTGTATGGCGCTACGATGCGCCGCCTTCCGCAGGAGGTGCCCCATGGCACAAGCATTGCGACCCAACACCGCCGGATCCCTGTTCGCCACTGACGACAAGGCCCATCCTCTTCAGGACACGCTGCTCGCCGTGACCGTCGTACTCGGGGCGATCTCCTTCATCACGGCGATGTTCCACAACCTCCATCTGCTCAGCTCCTGGACGGGTCTGGTGGGGATCATCACCGGCGCCTACGGACAGTGGATCTCCGAGACCACCCGTGAGCGCTTCGGGCTGATCCTGGGCCTCGGTGCGTGCGCCGTCGGCTTCTTCCTCGGCATGGCGCACGGAGGTCTCTTCGGCGGCCTGTGGTGAGGGCACCGGCGCCGCCCCGGCGCTGAGAGACCGCTGAACGACACGGCGTGGCACGCCCCGGCCGCCCTTGGACCGGGGCGTTGCCGCCGTGCGCCCAGGCAGGGCGCTCGCAAGGCGCAGTAGGCTTCGGCGCGAGAGCCGGAGCCCCTGTACCCATGGGGACACACCAGCCCGAGGAGCGCCCCGAATGAGCCTGACCCTGAGGACCATCAGCCGCGAGCAGCATCTGGCCTACATCCAGAGCCTGCCGGCGGCGAGCCACATGCAGGTCCCGGCCTGGGCCGACGTCAAGGCGGAGTGGCGCTCGGAGAACCTCGGCTGGTTCGACGAGCGGACCGGCGAGCTGGTCGGCGTGGGTCTGGTCCTCTACCGGCAGCTGCCCAAGATCAAGCGCTACCTCGCCTATCTGCCCGAGGGCCCGGTCATCAACTGGTTCGCGCCGAACCTCGACGACTGGATCCAGCCGATGCTGGCCCACCTCAAGCAGCAGGGCGCCTTCTCCGTGAAGATGGGCCCGCCGGTGATCATCCGGCGCTGGGAGGCCAACTCCATCAAGGCGGGCATCCAGAGCCCCGATGTGAAGCGGCTGCGCGACATCGAGGCCGACTTCATCGAGCCGCGCGCCTTCGAGGTGGCCGACAAGCTGCGCCGCATGGGCTGGCAGCAGGGCGAGGACGGCGGGGCCGGCTTCGGCGACGTACAGCCCCGCTACGTCTACCAGGTGCCGCTGGCCAACCGGTCCCTGGAAGAGGTCCACAAGAACTTCAACCAGCTGTGGCGCCGCAACATCAAGAAGGCCGAGAAGGCCGGCGTGGAGGTCGTCCAGGGCGGCTACCACGACCTCGAGGAATGGCAGCGGCTGTACGAGATCACCGCGGTGCGCGACCACTTCCGGCCCCGCCCGCTGTCGTACTTCCAGCGCATGTGGACGGCCCTCAACTCCGAGGACCCCAACCGGATGCGGCTGTACTTCGCCCGCCACAACGGCGTGAACCTGTCCGCGGCGACGATGCTGATCGTCGGCGGGCACGTCTGGTACTCCTACGGCGCCTCCGACAACATCGGCCGTGAGGTCCGGCCCTCGAACGCGATGCAGTGGCGGATGCTGCGCGACGCCTACGCGCTCGGCGCAAGCGTGTACGACCTGCGCGGCATCTCCGACTCGCTGGACGAGTCCGACCACCTCTTCGGCCTGATCCAGTTCAAGGTGGGCACGGGCGGCCAGGCCGCCGAGTACCTCGGCGAGTGGGACTTCCCGCTGAACAAGCTGCTGCACAAGGCGCTGGACATCTACATGTCGCGCCGCTGACCGCGCTTTCACCAGTCGCGTCGCTGACCGGGCGTCACGCGCTTCGGTACCGTCGATAGCTCCCATACCTCTGATACACCGCAGCCACGAGAAAGGTTCCAGGTCCGGCCATGGCGCTCACGCTCTACGTCGACACCGCGCGCTGGCGGGCGCACCACAAGCACGTGCAGGAGCAGTTCCCGGGGCTCGTGCCGGTCTGCAAGGGCAACGGCTACGGCTTCGGGCACGAACGGCTGGCGGAGGAGGCCACCCGGCTCGGCTCCGACGTCCTCGCCGTCGGCACGACGTACGAGGCCGCGCGCATCAAGGACTGGTTCGGCGGTGACCTGCTGGTGCTGACGCCCTACCGGCGCGGCGAGGAGCCGGTGCCCCTGCCGGACCGGGTCATCCGCTCGGTGTCGTCGATCGACGGCGTGTACGGCCTGGTGGGCGCCCGGGTGGTCATCGAGGTGATGTCCTCGATGAAGCGGCACGGCATCAGCGAGCAGGACCTGCCGCAGCTGCACGCCGCCATAGAGAACGTCCGGCTGGAGGGCTTCGCCATCCACCTGCCGCTGGACCGCACCGACGGCTCGGACGCCGTCGAGGAGGTCATCGGCTGGATGGACCGGCTGCGCGCGGCCCGGCTGCCGCTGCACACGATGTTCGTCAGCCACCTCAAGGCCGACGAACTCGCCCGGCTCCAGCAGCAGTTCCCTCAGACCCGGTTCCGCGCTCGGATCGGCACGCGGCTGTGGCTGGGCGACCACGAGGCGACCGAGTACCGCGGCGCGGTCCTGGACGTCACTCGGGTGGCCAAGGGCGACCGCTTCGGCTACCGCCAGCAGAAGACGGCCTCGGACGGCTTCCTGGTGGTCGTGGCGGGCGGTACGTCGCACGGAGTGGGCCTGGAGGCTCCCAAGGCGCTGCACGGCGTCATGCCGCGCGCCAAGGGCGTCGCACGCGCCGGCCTGGCCACGGTCAACCGGAACCTTTCTCCGTTCGTCTGGGGCGGCAAGCAGCGCTGGTTCGCGGAGCCGCCGCACATGCAGGTGTCGATCCTGTTCGTGCCGGCCGACGCCCCCGAGCCGAAGGTCGGTGACGAGCTGGTGGCCCATCTGCGGCACACCACCACGCAGTTCGACCGCCTCGTCGACCGCTGAGCCTCGCGGGGCAGGCCCCGCTGGATCGCGCAGGACATGCAGAAGGCCGTACACGGAGGTCCGTGTACGGCCTTCTGCATGGCGACTCCCGCCCCTTGTTCGCTCAGGGCGAACTCTTGTCCGTGGCGCCCCACTCCACCTGCGGCCCCTCGAAGTGGGCCGCGTGCCGCGGGGGATGGGCCGCGCGGCCGAGGGTGAAGACGTCCTCCGCGCCGTCGAGGACTCCGCCCGACGGGTCGTCGTCGCCCTCCCGGCGGACCACGTCCCGTTGCGGCATGAGGATGTCGCGGACGACCACGACGCACAGGTAGAACGTCCCCGCCAGGTGCACGCCGATCGCCCAGTGGTAGCCGTCGGTGGGCAGGCCCTTGTGGGCGTCTCCGCTGGTCGTGTAGGCGAGGTACAGCCAGATCCCGAGGAAGTAGGCCACCTCGCACGCCTGCCAGATCAGGAAGTCCCGCCACCGGGGCCGGGCCAGCACGGCCAGCGGCACCAGCCAGAGCACGTACTGGGGCGAGTAGACCTTGTTGGTCAGGATGAACGCCGCGACGATCAGGAACACCAGCTGCGCGAAGCGAGGCCGGCGCGGAGCCATCAGCGCGAGCGCGGCGACCCCCGCGCAGCACAGCAGCATCAGCAGGGTCGCGAGGGTGTTGACGGTCTCGGTCTCCAGCGGGTCCTTCGAGTTCTGGGCCATGATCAGCCAGAAGGAGCCGAAGTCGACGCCCCGCTCCTGGCTGAAGGTGTAGAACTTCGACCACCCGTCGAAGGCGAAGACCATCACGGGCAGGTTCACCACCACCCAGGCCCCGGCGGCGCCTCCCAGGGCCGTGCCGAATTCCTTCCACTTGCCCGCACGCCAGCACAGCACGAGCAGCGGTCCCAGAAGCAGGAAGGGATACAGCTTGGCGGCCGTGGCGAGCCCCAGCAGGACGCCGAAGGCGAGGGAACGCCCCCGCGACCACATCAGCATCGCCGAGGCCGTCAGAGCGACCGCCAGCAGGTCCCAGTTGATGGTCGCGGTGAGCGCGAAGGCGGGGGCCAGCGCGACCAGCAGACCGTCCCAGGGGCGGCGTGCGTGGGTGCGGGCGACGCAGACGGCGATGACCGCCGCGCACGCCATCAGCATCCCGGCATTGACCATCCAGTACCACTTCTCCTGGTGCTGGATGCTGCCGCTGCCGGGTGTCAGCCAGGCGGCGACCTCCATGAACACACCGGTCAGCACCGGGTATTCGAGGTACTCCATGTCACCGGGCAGCCGGTCGAAGTACGGCACGAGCCCGTCCGCGAAGCCGCGCCCGTTGTAGAGGTGCGGGATGTCGGAGTAGCACGCGTGCGTGTACTGCGAGCTGGCGCCGAAGAACCAGCCCCCGTTGTAGCAGGGCGCCTTCTGGACCAGGCCGATGGCGAACATGCCGATCGCCACGAGCGCGATGATCCGCACGGGCGTCCACCAGGACGTACCGAGCAGGGCGTGCCGCCCGAGGGGACCGCCGATCAGCTCGCTGCCGCTCGCAGCGACCGAGTCGGCCCGGGTCGGCGCCACCGGGTCGGTCGGGCGGGCTTGCGTTCCTTCTGCACTGGGCATGGGGCACATCCTGCCGTACATGTCTGGGAAAACGCCGAGGGCCGCCACACCCGGGTGGGTGCGGCGGCCCGATGTTTCACGTGAAACACCCGCTCCGGGCGAAACGGCGGCTAGCGGTGACTAACCAGTTGTTCCTTCGAAGATGCCTCCGCCGTCGTTCCCGTTCCCGTTGCCGGGACCGCCGTCCGTCGGTGAGGGCGTCGGCGAGGTACTGACTCCGCCGTCCGTGCCGCCCGTGTCCAGGCCGCCCGTGTCCGTGCCACCGGTGTCCGTGCCGCCCGTGGTGGTCTCGTCACACTTCCACCAGTTGTTGCAGGAGTCGGACGGCGACGGCGTGGGCGACGGGTCGGGCTTGTTGTCCTTGCTCGGCGACGGCGTCGGGCTCGGCTCCTCCTCCGACTCGCTCGGCGAGGGGGTGGGCGTCGGCGTCGGCTCGGCGTTGACGACCTCGCCGATGGGCTCGGGCTCCGGGAACTTCACGGCCGGCAGGTCCTTCAGGGCCTCGGCCATGTAGTCGTGCCAGATCTCCGACGGGAACGACGCACCGTGGATCGAGTCCTGGTCACCGGTGCCGTACATCGGGAGGAACGTACGGTTCTTGAGCTTCTCGTCGTCCGGGTAACGGAACATGGTGACCGCGGTCGACAGCTGCGGCGTGTAGCCCACGAACCAGGCCGACTTGTTCTCGTCGGTGGTACCGGTCTTACCGGCCACGTCCCGGCCCGGCAGTGCCGCGTTGGTACCCGTGCCCTCCTCGACGACGGTCTTCAGCACGTCGGTGACGTTGTCGGCGACCTCCGAGGTGAACGCCTGCTCCGTCTGCGTCTTGTGCGTGAAGACCGGCCCGTCCTTGCTGGTGACCTTCTGCACCGAGAACGGCTCGCGCTGCTTGCCGCTGGCCGCGAAGGTGGCGTACGAGCCGGCCATACGGATGGCGCTGGGGTCGGAGATGCCGATGGAGAACGACGGGTAGTTGGTGCCCGCCAGGCTGTCCTCACGCAGGCCCGCGGCGATCGCGGCCTCCTTGACCTTGTCCAGGCCGACGTCCATGCCGAGCTGCACGAAGGCGGAGTTCACCGACTCACGCATCGCCTCACGCAGGTCGATCATGTACTTGGGCGCCTTGCCGACCGACTGCTTGCCGTCGTTCTCCTGGAGCCACTCCTTGCCCTTTTCGTTCGTCCATACCGACCCGTCGTACTTGCGGATCTTGAGGTCGTTCTGGCCGCTGTACAGGCTCTTCGGGGAGACGACCGTGCGCTCGTCCTGCGCCTGGGTCTCCGGGCCGTCGGGGTCCCGGACACCCCACGTCATCGCCGCCGCGAGTACGAACGGCTTGAAGGTCGAACCGACCTGGGCACCGGTTTCGTCGGCGTTGTTGGTGAAGTGCTTGGTGGCATCCTCACCGCCGTAGATGGCCCTGATCGCACCGGTCGCCGGGTCCACGGAGGCGCCGCCGAACTGGACGTGCGTGTCCTCCGGCCGCTCCTTGGGCTTGATGTTCTCCTTGCGGACCTTCGTGACCGCGGCCTCCAGCGCCTTGACCTTCTTCTTGTCGAAGGTCGTGTAGATGGAGTAGCCGCCCCGCTGCAGATCGTCCTGGCTGATGTGGGTCTCCTCGCTGTGGCTCACGACGTAGCCGTTGGCGAGGTCGACCAGGTAACCGATCTGGCCGCTCAGGGCGGTGTTGAAGCGCGGGTTCTGGATCTTGGGGAGCTCGGTGTACTTGGCGCGCGTGGTCGGGTCGAGGTGGCCGTACTCGACCATCTTGTCGAGGGTGTCCTGCTGCTGGCGCAGCGCCCGGCGCTGATTCTTCTCCCGCGTGGCCTCCGCGGGGTCGATCTGGGGGGCGCCCGCCGGGTCGTAGTACGTGGCGCCCTTCAGGGTCGCTGCGAGGAAGGCGCACTCGCCCGGGTTGAGGTCGATGGCGTCCTTGTTGAAGTACGCGCGGGCCGCCGCCTGGATGCCGTAGGCGTTACGGCCGTAGTAGGCGGAGTTGAGGTAGCCCTCCATGATCTCGTCCTTGGAGAGCTTGGCGCCCACCTTGATCGAGACGAAGAGCTCCTTGAACTTCCGGGAGACCGTCTGCGACTGGTCGTCCAGCATCGCGTTCTTGACGTACTGCTGGGTGATGGTCGAGCCGCCCTGGGTGTTGCCGCCGCGGGCCATGTTGAACATGGCGCGGGCGATGCCCTTGGGGTCGACGCCGCTGTCGGTGCGGAAGGTCTTGTTCTCCTGGGAGATGACGGCGTTCTGCATCTCCTCCGGGATCTGCGCCAGGCTGATGATCTGCCGGTTCGTCTCACCGCCCGTGGCGACCATCTCGGTGCCGTCGGACCAGTAGTAGACGTTGTTCTGCGCGGTCGCCGTGTCCTGCACGTTCGGGACGGTCACCAGCGCGTAGCCGACGCCCGCGATGGCGACCAGGCCGCCGAAGAAGGCGAGGCTCAGACCGGAGACGAGCTTCCAGGACGGAACCCAGCGCTTCCAGCCGTACCTACCCGCGCGCGGGTAGTCGATGATCCGCCTGCGGCCGGGATCCACCGCCCGGCCCCTGCCCCGCCCGGGTCCGCCCGGGCCAGGTGCGGCACGCCGGCCGCCACGGCCGGGCTCGGCAGCCCGGCGGCGTCCGCCTCCGCTGCGCTGCGCCGCGCGCCGGGCCTCGGCGCGGCCGCCGTACGTAGGCTCCTCGCCTCCCGGCCCGTACGCGTCGGAGGAAGACCCGGTGGCGCCTCGCGGTGCCGCTCGGCGGCCGGAGGACGAGGCGGACGGGCCGCGTCTGGCCGCGGCCCGTCCGCCTCCCTGCGGCTGCGGCGGTTTGCGACGGTGCTCGCTCATCGAACGACTACTCCTCGGGCAGGCGCACCCCTGCGCGCCTGGAAACGGCAGCTGGTTTCCGGTCCCCCCGAAGTACGGACGCGGTCTGTTCCGCATTCACCCGTACTGCACCGGGGACCAGGACGTCCCCAGGCGTCACGCGGTTCCCGGCGGTATGCATGCCGGCACAGACTACGCACCGCCAAAACCTGCCTAGCCCCGAAGTTCCACCCAAATCAGGCAACTTGCCACCGACGAATCAGTGATGTGACGCCGCTCACGATCCCCCCTCTTGTCGCACCAGCACCGTCGTTCTATCGTCGTGATGTATCGAGTCGATACATCAGCGCGACATAAGGACCGTCAAAGGGGCCCGTCATACGGGTCGCGGCAGAGAGGAGGCGACGATGAGCCGGCGTTCCGGGATCCTCGAGTTCGCCGTACTCGGCCTGCTCCGCGAATCTCCGATGCACGGCTATGAGCTGCGCAAGCGACTCAATACGTCACTGGGTGTGTTCCGTGCGTTCAGCTACGGGACGCTCTACCCCTGCCTGAAGACGCTGGTCGCCAACGGCTGGTTGATCGAGGAGCCGGGGAGCGCCCCCGAGGACGCCCTGGCCGCGTCCCTCGCCGGCCGGCGCGCCAAGATCGTCTACCGGCTGACGGCGGAGGGCAAAGAACACTTCGAGCAGCTGCTCTCGCAGACGGGGCCCGACGCGTACGAGGACGAGACCTTCGCCGCCCGCTTCGCCTTCTTCGGGCAGACCTCGCGCGACGTACGCATGCGCGTGCTCGAAGGACGCCGCAGCCGCCTCGAGGAACGCCTGGAGAAGATGCGCGCCTCGCTGACGCGCACCCGGGAACGCCTCGACGACTACACCCTCGAGCTCCAGCGCCACGGAATGGAGTCCGTGGAGCGCGAAGTGCGCTGGCTGAACGAGCTCATCGAGAGCGAGCGGGCCGGACGGGACCTTCGGGGTTCCGCCACCGGGGAGCCCGCTCAGCAGGACACCACATATGGAGCGACGGGCGGCCTGCCCCGGTCCGGGGACACGCCCCGGCCGGATACGCCCGACGACACCGCCACGTGAAGGTCCCAAAAGGGCTTCACCGAGTACACACACAGGGAGCAACCGGAATGGGTTCGGTTCGCGTAGCCATCGTCGGCGTGGGCAACTGCGCCGCGTCGCTGGTGCAGGGCGTCGAGTACTACAAGGACGCCGACCCGGCGTCCAAGGTCCCGGGCCTGATGCACGTCCAGTTCGGCGAGTACCACGTCCGTGACGTGGAGTTCGTCGCGGCCTTCGACGTCGACGCGAAGAAGGTCGGCCTCGACCTCGCCGACGCCATCGGCGCCTCCGAGAACAACACCATCAAGATCTGCGACGTGCCGAACACGGGCGTGACCGTCCAGCGCGGCCACACCCTCGACGGTCTCGGCAAGTACTACCGCGAGACCATCGAGGAGTCCGCCGAGGCCCCGGTCGACGTCGTCCAGATCCTCAAGGACAAGCAGGTCGACGTCCTCGTCTGCTACCTGCCCGTCGGCTCCGAGGACGCGGCGAAGTTCTACGCCCAGTGCGCCATCGACGCCAAGGTCGCCTTCGTCAACGCCCTCCCGGTCTTCATCGCCGGCACCAAGGAGTGGGCGGACAAGTTCACCGAGGCGGGCGTCCCGATCGTCGGTGACGACATCAAGTCCCAGGTCGGCGCCACCATCACGCACCGCGTCATGGCGAAGCTGTTCGAGGACCGCGGTGTCATCCTGGACCGCACGATGCAGCTGAACGTCGGCGGCAACATGGACTTCAAGAACATGCTCGAGCGTGAGCGCCTGGAGTCCAAGAAGATCTCCAAGACGCAGGCCGTCACCTCGCAGATCCCCGACCGGGACCTCGGCGAGAAGAACGTCCACATCGGCCCGTCCGACTACGTGGCCTGGCTGGACGACCGCAAGTGGGCCTACGTCCGCCTCGAGGGCCGCGCCTTCGGTGACGTCCCGCTGAACCTGGAGTACAAGCTCGAGGTCTGGGACTCCCCGAACTCCGCGGGTGTCATCATCGACGCCCTGCGCGCCGCGAAGATCGCCAAGGACCGCGGCATCGGCGGCCCGATCCTGTCCGCGTCGAGCTACTTCATGAAGAGCCCGCCGGTGCAGTACTTCGACGACGAGGCCCGCGAGAACGTCGAGAAGTTCATCAAGGGCGAGGTCGAGCGCTAAGACCGCTCTTCCCTGGGCTCTGTGAGGGTCCCCGAGGCATTGCGCCCCGGGGACCCTCGCCGTATGTGAGGCTGTGCCCCATGGCCGTCGTAGGTGATCTTCGGGTCCTGTTGCGCTTCGGGAACTTCCGGCGCCTGCTCGCCGTACGACTGCTCTCCCAGGGCGCCGACGGCGTCTACCAGGTCGGCCTCGCCACCTACGTCGTCTTCTCCCCGGAGAAACAGACCTCCGCGGCCGCGATCGCCTCCGCGATGGCCGTCCTGCTGCTGCCCTACTCCCTCGTCGGCCCCTTCGCCGGTGTGCTGCTGGACCGCTGGCGGCGCCGTCAGGTCTTCGTCCACGGCAATGTGCTGCGTGCGCTGCTGGCGACGGTGACCGCACTGCTGATCGTCGGCCGCGCCCCCGACTGGCTCTTCTACGTCTCCGCCCTGTGCGTCACCGCCGTCAACCGCTTCGTCCTTGCGGGGCTGTCGGCCGCGCTGCCGCGTGTGGTGGACAGCGAGCGCCTGGTCATGGCCAACGCCCTGTCGCCGACCGCCGGCACCCTCGCCGCGACCGCGGGCGGGGGCCTCGCCTTCGGGGTACGGCTGGTGGTGGCCGACTCCGACGCGGCCGTGGTGTTCCTCGGGGCGGCGCTGTATCTGTGCGGGGCCCTGGCCGCGCTGCGCATCCCGCGGGAGCTGCTGGGCCCCGACCTCGCCCTCGTCCGGCCGCGGCTCACGACGGCCCTGTCCGGCACGGCCCGGGACCTGGCGGCGGGCGTCCGGCACCTGGCCGCGCCGCCGCGCCGCGAGGCCGCCTGGGCGCTCGGCGCGATGACCTTGATGCGTTTCTGCTACGGCGCCCTGACGGTCATGGTGCTGATGCTGTGCCGGTACGCCCTGACGTCCGAGACCGACGACGGGCTCGCGCTCCTCGGTCTGGCGCTCGGCGTGTCCGGGGCGGGGTTCTTCGCGGCGGCCGTGCTGACGCCCTGGGCGGCGGGTCGGCTGGGGCCCGGGCGGTGGATCGCCGTGTGCGCGGCGATCGCCACGGTGCTGGAGCCCGCCCTGGGGCTGCTGTTCGCCACCGGCCCGCTGCTGGCGGCCGCCTTCGTCCTGGGGCTCACCACACAGGGCGCCAAGATCTCCACCGACACCATCGTCCAGGCCTCGGTCGAGGACGGCTTCCGCGGCCGTGTCTTCTCCGTCTACGACGTCCTGTTCAATATTGCATTTGTAGGGGCGGCTGGAGTAACCGCATTGATCCTGCCTTCTGACGGGAAATCGATTCCCCTGCTGGTCATAGTCGCCACTGTCTACGCAATAGTTTCAGCCTTCATGTCCAAATCCCGCGCACAGTGAGCATCACTTCCTCAGATGCACCTCAAATCACTTGTTGAGGTGCGCCTCGACTGCAAGGATCACGTTTCGTTCTCAAAGCTGACCATCTCGAGCACGCGACCAGGGGAATCGTAAATCCCAACAGGAACGGGGAACGTTCATGAAGACTCGCACGTCGCACGGAATGGCAGCAGCGCTTTGCGCTGTCGCCATCCTCGCCGGCACTGCCTCGCAGGCTTCTGCCACCGAGGCTCAGCAGACCGATCCCGCTGCCACCCCGACGGCATACGCCAATTACCTGCGTCACTCCCACGAAGAGGGTGCGACCGACGCCCTCAATCAGTTCCAGCACCTGACGCGAGCCGAGCAGAACAAGTTCATCGACTACCTCCACGACCCGGCCCTGCTGAAGTCGCTCCTCGACAAAAGCACGGAGCAGGGAAGCGGCGTCTCCGTCTACTCCCGGAACTCCAGCAGCACGACCACGCTGTACAACGGTGATGTCACCATCGGCCAGGAGCGCACAGTCAGCGGCCTTTCCACCAGGGCGAGCAGGCCGCTTCCCAGGGGAAATCACACGGTCAAGCACAGCACCTACATAAAGCTCTTCGGCATAAAGATCATAAAGCTCAACCTGGCCGTGAATTTCCACAGTAACGGGCGGGACATCACCAAGGCGAACTGGGCCGACGCCAGCAAGAGGAATCTCAGCGGCGGGATCAACATTTCCCACGGCATCCCGAAGAAGTGGCTCGCGGAATGGGGCTTCTGCCGTTTGCACCCCACTCGCTGCTACCGCGGCCACAATGCTGCCGCTTCCGTCATCTGGGAGGGCGAGGTCGCCTATGAAGGCAGTGTGGTCCAGATCGACAAGAAGCAATACATGCTGTCCAACATCTACGGCAGGGTCATCGACTACTACCTTCACAACGTGTAAGGCAGAGGCGAAACAAAGGATGAGTCTCTGACGCATCGCCGCCAGCCCCAGAGTCAGGTCCTTTTGACCTGTGACTGAGCGGCGCGATGCAGGTGCAGGGCGAGGACGGCGTCGACGCGGGCCCCGACAGTGTTCGCACGAGCGAGCCGGGAGAAAGGGCAGCGATCGGCTGAATGCGTGCCGCCCGCACGAAGAGACAAGGACACGAAGCCTCTGGTGAGTCCGGGGACCACGCTGTGAACCCGTTCGCCAGGGGCTTTGCCCATCTCCCCGGGCGCCTGATCCCCTACGCCGGCAAGTGGACAGAGCCCGGTGCCCACTACGGCCGCTCTGATGCCACCTTCTCATGGCCACCCCTCAGCCCTCGTCACGGCCGTAGCGGTGTGCTAAGCAGCAATTCCCGCCACTATGGTCCGGTTTGAACGCCGCCGAATGTCACATGCCAGCCACAGAGCACCTCCCGCCTCTGGTGCTGTCACCGACGGCCGCTACCTTACGTGGGTCTTATTCGCTTCTTATGTGCGTCACACGAGCGCGCTGCAAGGGGGACCCCCGTATGTCCACTCCGCCGCCCCAGGGCCAGAACCCGTTCGCCCAGGGTCAGAACCCCTACGCCCAGGCGCAGGTGGCGCCCCAGCAGCCGGGTCAGCCGGGCTTCCCGCAGCAGGGCGTGCCCGTTCCGCCGCCCGCGCAGGGCAAGCGCTTCAGCAAGAAGCTGCTGCGCATCGGCGGCTTCATCGTCATCGCCATCATCATCGCGGTGGTGAAGATGCAGATGGGCAAGACCGACGCGGAGACGACGTCCGTCGGCAGCTGCATGCAGAACAAGGGCTCGATGACCGACGCCAAGCTGGAAACGGTCGACTGCTCCTCCACCGACGCCCAGTACAAGGTGATCGAGAAGTTCGACGACACCAGCGACACCGACAAGTGCAACACGGTCACGGGTACCGAGATCGCGTACTACCAGACGGGTGACGGCCACGACCTCGTCCTGTGCCTGAAGGAAGTCAAGTAAGGCACGACCTGTCATGAAGACGCTGCGTTTCACGTGAAACAACCGACAAGGTGGCCCGTGGAACGCCAGAAGGGGCGCTGTGTTTCACGTGAAACACAGCGCCCCTTCTCGTGTCGTGAAGCCGGACTCAGGAGCCCTGCTCCTCCTTGGCCCACCACTCCTTCAGGGCCTCCACCGCAGCCTCGTGCCCCAGGGGGCCGTGCTCCAGGCGAAGCTCCAGCAGGTGCTTGTAGGCGCGGCCGACGGCAGGGCCCGGCTGGACGCCGAGGATCTCCATGATCTGGTTGCCGTCGAGGTCGGGCCGGATGGAGTCCAGCTCCTCCTGCTCCTTGAGCTGCTCGATGCGCTCCTCCAGGCCGTCGTACGCCAGTGAGAGCGCAGCCGCCTTGCGCTTGTTGCGCGTGGTGCAGTCCGAGCGGGTCAGCTTGTGGAGGCGGTCGAGGAGCGGGCCGGCGTCGCGGACGTAGCGGCGGACGGCGGAGTCGGTCCACTCGCCGGTGCCGTAGCCGTGGAAGCGCAGGTGGAGCTCGACGAGGCGCGAGACGTCCTTGACCAGTTCGTTGGAGTACTTCAGCGCGGTCATGCGCTTCTTGGTCATCTTCGCCCCGACCACCTCGTGGTGGTGGAACGAGACCCGGCCGTCCTTCTCGAAGCGGCGCGTGCGCGGCTTGCCGATGTCGTGCAGCAGCGCGGCCAGCCGCAGGGTGAGGTCGGGGCCGTCCTCCTCCAGCGCCATCGCCTGCTCCAGCACGATCAGCGTGTGGTCGTAGACGTCCTTGTGCCGGTGGTGCTCGTCGCTCTCCAGCCGCAGCGCCGGCAGCTCGGGCAGCACATGGTCGGCGATCCCGGTGTCGACCAGCAGGGTCAGGCCCTTGCGAGGGTGCGCGGACAGGATGAGCTTGTTCAGCTCGTCCCGCACGCGCTCGGCGGAGACGATCTCGATACGCCCGGCCATCTCCGTCATGGCCGTGACCACCTCGGGAGCCACCTCGAAGTCGAGCTGGGCGGCGAACCGTGCCGCGCGCATCATCCGCAGCGGGTCGTCCGAGAACGACGCCTCGGGCGTCCCCGGGGTGCGCAGCACCCGCGCCGCGAGGTCGTCCATGCCGCCGTGCGGGTCGATGAACCTCTTCTCCGGCAGCGCGACGGCCATCGCGTTGACCGTGAAATCACGCCGGACGAGGTCTTCCTCGATGGAGTCGCCGTACGACACCTCGGGCTTGCGCGAGGTCCGGTCGTAGGCCTCGGACCGGTAGGTGGTGACCTCGATCTGGTAGCCGTCCTTCTGGGCACCGACCGTGCCGAAGGCGATGCCGACGTCCCAGACGGCGTCCGCCCATGGCCGCACGATCTTCAGGACGTCCTCGGGGCGCGCGTCCGTGGTGAAGTCCAGGTCGTTGCCGAGCCGGCCGAGGAGCGCGTCCCGTACCGAGCCGCCGACCAGGGCGAGCGAGAACCCGGCCGCCTGGAAACGGCGGGCGAGGTCGTCGGCGACTGGCGCGACCTGCAGCGGCTCGGTCACCGCGTGGTCGCGCTCCGGGGCAATGAGGTGGTCTTCGTTGGCGTTCGGCACAACAGAAGAGGGTACGTGGCCGAAGCCGGGGGCAGCGCCTGCATTACGGGCACCGGCGCTTCGCCGGTGACGCGCGGTGACGCAGGGTGTCCACCGAGGGCCTTGTGCGGTACACGCCCAAAGCCCTCTGTTGTGACGTAACTCAACGCATTCCGCACCCGCGCAGGCCAAGCGCCCATATAGAGCGGACGACGGCCACCGGCTGATCTTGTGGAGCAGTCCGCGGCACTTCCTCTCAGCGCGCATCGTTACCATGCGTGGACGCACATGGGAACGACCACTGACGACGACGAGGGACGGGCGAGCGCGTGGCCGAGGCGGCAGACTTCCAGGGGACCAGTCCCTCACCTGCCCGCCGCCGTCTGCGGCGCACCGCGGCCGTGCTGACCACCGCCCCTCTGCTGGCGGGACTGCTCCAGCTGACCGTCGGCTCCTCCGCGCAGGCCGCGGCCCCCACCGCGGCGAAGGCCGCCTCCGGCTCGCGCACGGTCTCCGTCTCCCTGGACTCGCTCACCCCCGCCGTCCCCACCGAGGACGACACCCTGACCGTCTCCGGCACCGTCACCAACAACGGCCGCCAGACGATCACGGACGCGCACATGGACCTGCTCCTCGGGCCCGAGCTGGACACCCGCTCGGGGATCGACGACGCCGCCGCGGGCGGCGACTACTCGGCGGGCTCGGACGGCTCCGGGATCGGCGACGAGTACGCGGAGAAGCTGCCCGAGCTCACTCCCGGTGTCGCGGAGCACTTCAGCATCTCGGTGCCCATGGAGGACCTCGACCTCGGCAGCGCCGGCGTCTACCAGCTCGGGGTCGCGCTCTCCGGGGAGACGTCCGCGCAGCAGTGGGACCAGGTGCTGGGCTTCCAGCGGACCTTCCTGCCGTGGCAGCCGGGCGAGGCGGACAGCACCACGAAGACGACGTTCCTGTGGCCGCTGATCTCCGACGCCCACATGACCGCGCGGACCGGATCCAACGAGAAGCAGACTCCGGTCTTCCTCGACGACAGCCTCGCCGAGGACCTCGCACCCGGCGGCCGCCTGGAACAGATGGTGGCGCTCGGCAAGGAACTCGACGTCACCTGGGTGATCGATCCGGACCTGCTGGCGTCCGTCGACGCCATGACGGAGAACTACGAGATCCAGGGCGAGGGCGACACGACCACCCCGGGGCGCAGCCAGGGCGTAGCCCGGCGATGGCTGGCCGAGCTGCAGGAGGCGGTCGCGGGCAAGGAGGTCGTCGCCCTGCCCTTCGGCGACATCGACCTGGCGTCCCTGGCGCACAACGGCACGAGCGTCACCGGCTCGCTCAGCCACCTCAAGGAGGCCACCGAGGTCGCCTCGCGGACGGTGGACACGGTCCTCCACGTGAAGCCCTCCACCGACTTCGCCTGGCCGGTGAACGGCGCCGTCGACCCGTCGATCGTCAAGGTCGCCACCTCCGCCGGGGCCGACAAGATCATCGCGCGCAACGACAGCCTCCAGGAGACCAGCGGACTGACGTACACGCCGTCGGCGCCGCGGCCCATCGGCGGCGGCACCACCGCGGTCGTCGCGGACGCCCGGCTGTCGACCGCCTTCCAGGGCGATCTGACGACGGCGTCGGCGGGGACACTCGCCGTGCAGCGCTTCCTCGCGCAGAGCCTCGCGCTGAACCTCCAGACGGACAAGCAGCGCAGCATCGTGGTGGCCCCGCAGCGCACGCCGAGCGCCAGCCAGGCCCACACGATGGCCGAGGCCGTCGCCGCCCTCCAGGGCAGCCCCTGGAACGAGTCACAGAGCCTCACCGACGCCGCCGCGGCCAGGCCGGACCCGGACGCCACCACCGAGGTGCCCTCCGCATCGAGCTACCCGGCCTCGCTGCGCAGGCGGGAACTGCCGCGTACGGCGTTCCAGCAGATCGCCGTCACCCAGGAGAAGCTCGACAACTTCAAGGTGATCCTGAGCGACGAGTCCCGTGTGGTGACCCCGTTCGGCCGGGCGATGAACCGCGAGATGTCCACGTCCTGGCGCGGCCACGCCGTCGCCGCGCGCAACTTCCGCGACGGCGTGGAGGTCTACCTCGACGACCTGGCCCAGCAGGTCAGCCTGATCGAGAAGTCGGAGACCAAGCTCTCCGGACGCAGCGCCACCATCCCGGTCACGGTGCAGAACAACCTGGTGCAGGGCGTCGACCATCTCGTCCTGCGGCTCACCTCCACGAGTCCCACCCGCCTGGAGATCAACGGCGAGGCGTACAACGAGCAGGCGGTCACCGTCTCCGGCGGACACAGCCAGTCGGTGAAGTTCCCCACCTCCGCCAACGCCAACGGCAAGGTCACGGTGATCGCCCAGCTGTTCACCGAGGACGGCCAGCCCTACGGCTCTCCCGTCACCTTCGACGTGCGGGTCACCGAGATCACCGCCACGGTCATGCTCGTCATCGGCGGCGGCGTACTGCTGCTCGTCCTGGCCGGCTTCCGGATGTACACCCAGCGCAAGCGTGCCGCCGCCCGCGACGCCGAGGAGGACGGCCCCGACGAGGCGGCCGAGTCCGCCGAAGGCCCGGTGAACCCGGACGGCACCGAGGACCGTCTCACCGAGGAGACCGAGGAGACCGAGGCGTCCGAGGAGTCGGACGTCCGCCCCGGGGCAGACGAGCCGGAGCAGCCGAGTGACCCGACACCGGACACCGCAGCGGAAAACACGGACCCGTCCGGCACGGGTGAGAGAGTGGACCGTTGAGGATGTCGTGGCCGGTGGGCCCGGGACGATGAGGTGGGGTAACCATGAACGCGCCGTACGACGGTGACCGCGGCCGGGCCGTGGGCGACCCGGGTCACCCCGAGGGCCCGCCGCCCGAGCACGGCCAGGTGCCGCCGCAGCACCCGGCGGACATGTACCTCCAGGACGCCTACGACCAGGACCCCTACCAGGCGCAGGACCTCGCCGCCCAGGACCCGGTCTCCGAGGCGCTCTACGACCGCGCCGCGCACCCGCCGCCGCCACCGGGCACCTACCCGCAGCAGCCGCTGTACGCCCAGCCGCCGCAGTCGCCGTACGCGCCCGATCCGCGGGTCTGGGCCCAGCCGCCGGCCCCCGAGCCGGACGGCGCGACCCAGTACCTGCCCTACGGCGACGACCCGCGCACCACGCAGTACGTGGGCATCGACGACCTGGTGAGCCAGGCCGGCGAGCAGCACCACGAGCCGGACGCCTTCGCGCATCTCTTCCGCGACCAGCAGCAGGGCGGCGTCAACCCGGCCGACCAGCCGTCCGTGCCCGGCCCCGCGGCGGCGCCGTACCCGGGCCAGGGCGGCCCCGCGGCTCCCTACGGGGCGCCCCAGGCACCGGCCCCTGAGCAGTACCCGGCCGCGCAGCAGTACCAGGCGCCCGTGCCGTCCCCCGTCGAGCCGGCCGCGCCGGTGCCGGCGCCCGCCGCTCCTGCCGCCGCCACCGCCTCTCCCGCCGCTTCCTCGGCGAAGAAGAGCGGCCGCGCGGCGGGCCTGCTGAAGTCCAGCGCGGTGATGGCGGCGGGCACGATGGTGTCCCGGCTCACCGGCCTGATCCGCTCGGTGCTCATCGTCTCGGCACTGGGCACCGCCCTCCTCGGCGACACCTTCCAGGTGGCGTACCAGCTGCCGACGATGATCTACATCCTGACCGTCGGCGGCGGCCTCAACTCCGTCTTCGTCCCGCAGCTCGTGCGGGCCATGAAGGACGACGAGGACGGCGGCGAGGCCTACGCCAACCGGCTGCTGACCCTGGTCATGGTGGCCCTCGGTGCCCTCACCGTGGCCGGCATGTTCGCCGCGCCCTTCCTGGTCCGCGCCCTGTCGAACCCCGTCGCCTCCAACGCCGCGGCCAACGACGTGGCCATCACCTTCACCCGCTACTTCCTGCCCTCGATCTTCTTCATGGGCATCCACGTGGTGATGGGACAGATCCTCAACGCCCGCGGCCGCTTCGGCGCGATGATGTGGACCCCGGTCCTGAACAACATCGTCATCATCGTGACCCTCGGAATGTTCATCTGGGTGTACGGCAGTGCGGCCAACTCGCACATGACCGTCGACAGCATCCCGCCGGAGGGCCAGCGCCTGCTCGGCATCGGCATCCTGCTCGGACTGGTCGTCCAGGCCCTGGCGATGATCCCGTATCTGCGGGAGACCGGGTTCAAGCTGCGGCTGCGCTTCGACTGGAAGGGCCACGGCCTCGGCAAGGCCGCGGTGCTCGCCAAGTGGACGATCCTGTTCGTGCTGGCCAACCAGGCCGGTGCGCTGGTCGTCTCCCAGCTCGCCACCGCGTCGATCGTCGACGGCAACATCGGCGGCACCGGCTACAGCGCCTACGCCAACGCCCAGCTGATCTGGGGTCTGCCGCAGGCGATCATCACCGTCTCGCTGATGGCCGCGCTGCTGCCGCGCATCTCCCGTTCGGCCGCCGAGGAGGACGCGGGCGCCGTCCGGGACGACATCTCGCAGGGTCTGCGCACGACGGCCGTCGCGATCGTCCCGATCGCCTTCGGACTCGTCGCGCTCGGCGTCCCGATGTGCACCCTGATCTTCGGCTCCTCGGGCACCGCCGCCGCCACCAACATGGGCTACATGCTGATGGCCTTCGGCCTCGGCCTGATCCCGTACTCCGTCCAGTACGTCGTCCTGCGCGCCTTCTACGCCTACGAAGACACCCGCACCCCCTTCTACAACACGGTCATCGTGGCGGCCGTGAACGCGGGTGCCTCGGCCCTGTGCTACCTCCTGCTGCCGGCCCGCTGGGCCGTGATCGGCATGGCCGCCTCCTACGGACTGGCCTACGTCATCGGCGTCGGCGTCGCCTGGCAGCGGCTGCGCAAGCGGCTCGGCGGCGACCTGGACGGGGCCCGCGTACTGCGCACCTACGCGCGGCTGTGTATCGCCTCCGTCCCGGCGGCCCTCCTCAGCGGAGCGGCCTGCTACGGCATCACCCAGGCCCTCGGCCTCGGCGTCCTCGGCTCCTTCGCCGCACTGCTGCTCGGCGGTGCCGTACTGCTGGGTGTCTTCTACGTCGCGGCCCGCCGCATGCGCATCGAGGAGCTGAACTCGATGGTCGGCATGGTGCGGGGACGACTGGGGCGCTGAGACGGGGTAGGCGCACAACCATCGTCGGCCCTTGTGTGTCGTGCACAGGGGCGGACTGTGGGCACAATTGGTTTCGGCGTCGGACGGCGCGCAACGGATCGGGGAGGCAGGACGACGGTGGCGGAACGGAGCAGGGCTGCCGTCGACGTGGCAGACACCAGCGGCGAGACGCCGCTGACCGCCGAGGCGGACCAGGCGGACCAGTCCACGGCCGACGGGGCGGACCAGACCGGGGAGCGGACCACGGACAACGACGAGGCACAGGGGAGCGGCGGGACCGAAGGTCCCGGAAAGGCCTCACCGCCCGAACTGCACAGCGGTCACAAGCTCGCCAGACGCTACCGCCTCGAGGAGTGCGTCACCCGTCTGGACGGTTTCAGCAGCTGGCGCGCGGTCGACGAGAAGCTCCGCCGTGCCGTCGGCGTCCACATCCTGCCCGCCGACCACTCACGCGCCCGTTCCGTCCTCGCCGCGGCCCGCTCAGCGGCCCTGCTGGGCGATCCCCGCTTCGTCCAGGTCCTCGACGCCGTCGAGGAGAACGACCTCGTCTACGTGGTGCACGAGTGGCTGCCCGACGCCACCGAGCTGACGGCGCTCCTCGCCGCCGGCCCGCTGGAGCCGCACGACGCCTACCAGTTGGTCAGCCAGATCGCCGCCGCGATGGCCGCCGCCCACCGCGAGGGCCTGGCCCATCTGCGCCTCAACCCCAACGCCGTCCTGCGCACCTCCAGCGGCCAGTGGCGCATCCGCGGCCTCGCGGTGAACGCGGCGCTGCGCGGCATCAGCTCCGACTCCCCGCAGCGCACCGACACCGAGTCGATCGGCGCCCTGCTGTACGCCTCCCTCACCCAGCGCTGGCCGTACGAGAACGACGCGTACGGCCTGTCCGGGCTGCCCAAGGACATCGGGCTGATCGCTCCCGACCAGGTGCGGGCGGGCGTGCACCGCGGGCTGTCCGAGCTGGCCATGCGGGCGCTGGCCAACGACGGGGCGACGGCCTCCCGGCACGAGGCCGCGTGCACCACGCCCGAGGAACTGGTGAAGGCGATCGGCGAGATGCCCCGCATCCGCCCGCCGGAGCCGGCCTTCACCGCACCGCCCGAGTACCAGCGCACCACGTACCAGCAGGGCAACTACGGCCGCCCGGCGCCGCACCCCGGCGTCACCCAGCCGGTGGCGACCCCGCCGCCCCCGCTGCAGAGCCGCCCCGGCAAGGCCCTGAAGTGGGCGGTCTCCGCCCTCCTCATCGCGGCCCTGGGCCTGGGCAGCTGGCAGCTCGCGGAAGCCCTGATGGAGCGCGGCGGCAAGTCCGACGACACGAACCAGACGCAGACGACGGAGGGCGGCGACAAGAACAAGCCGAAGCCGTCTCTGCCCATCGCGATTCAGGACGCTCGGGACTTCGACCCGTTCGGTCAGGACCAATCCGAGAAGCCCGGCGACATAGACAAGGTCTATGACAACGCTCCGGGCACGTACTGGCAGACGGACAAGTACTACGGCGAGTTCGCCGCCAAGTTCGGCAATCTCAAGAGCGGCGTCGGTGTCATCCTCGACCTCGGCAAGGTCCAGGACGTCGGCAAGGTCGCCGTCACTTTCGAGGGCGACACCTCTGTCGAACTCCTCGCCGCGGACGGGGACACCGAGCCGCAGACCTTCGAGGCCTTCACCAAGGTCGCCGACGGGTCGGGCAGCGCGGTCGACCTCAAGCCGTCCAAGGAGCTCAAGGCCCGCTACGTGCTGGTCTGGCTGACCGAACTGCCGCTGCAGTCCAACGGCGAGTACCGCGGCCGCGTGGTCGACATCAAGGTGACCAGCTGAGAAAGCGGGGGCGGCGGCGTGTGCAGCGACCGGCAGGAAGCACCGGACGAGGCTCTTCTGGCCCGGCATGTCGCCGGCGACCCGGACGCCTTCGGTGAGCTGGTGCGGCGCCACCGCGACCGGCTGTGGGCGGTGGCCCTGCGGACGCTGGGCGACCGCGAGGAGGCCGCGGACGCCGTTCAGGACGCGCTGGTCTCCGCCTACCGGGCCGCGCACACCTTCCAGGGCAAGTCGGCCGTCACGACCTGGCTGCACCGCATCACGGTGAACGCCTGTCTGGACCGGGCCCGCAAGGCCGCCTCACGCAAGACCGCCCCGGTCGACGACACCGAGCGCCTGGAGCAGTTGCTGGAGCCGCACGAGTCGGCCTCGGCCCCGGCCGAGCGCAACGACCTGCACCGGCAGCTCATCGAGGCGCTCGGCACCCTCCCGCCCGACCAGCGGGCCGCCCTGGTCCTGGTGGACATGCAGGGCTACCCGGTCGCCGAAGCCGCCCGCATCCTCGACGTGCCGACCGGGACGGTGAAGAGCCGCTGTGCCCGCGGCAGAGCCAGACTGCAGCCGCTCCTCACCCATCTGCGGCCGGAAAGACCCGGTGAAGCTACGCAGAAGGACGAAGGACGGAACCGGACGCAGGGGACATCCGTCCCACCCGCAGCGGGACCGCGCCCAGCCGGTCCCCAGGATCCCGGGCCAAGCGACTCAGCTGCAGTGAAGGGCGGAGGTGGGCGAGCGTGACTTCCACGACGGACACGGCCGGGCACCCGGACGTCACCGAGATCTCCGACCTCACCGAGGGACTGCTCCCACCGTCCCGCAGCACCGACGTACGACAGCACCTGGAGGGGTGCGAGCTCTGCGCGGACGTCTACGCGTCCCTGGAGGAGATCCGGGGCCTGCTCGGCACCCTGCCCGGCCCGAGCCGGATGCCCTCCGACGTCGCCGGCCGGATCGACGCGGCGCTGGCAGCGGAAGCGCTTCTGAGCTCCACGACACCGACGCCCGAGGACGCTGCACACACCGAAGACGCCGCACACGCCCAAGCCGCCGAGCACACGGAACCCGGCGAACCCGCTGCTCCTGCCGAACACGCCGCTTCCGCGTCGGCGGGCAGCGTGCGTGTTTCACGTGAAACATCGGCCGACCGGCCCGCGGGCCATGCCAGGAACGCCACCACCGGCCCCGGCCGAAAGAGCCGCCGTCCAGGCAGCAGGCGCAGGGTTGCCGTCCTGGGCGCCGCTTTCACCGCGGCCGCTCTGGGGCTCGGTTCGGTCCTGCTGTCGTCGTGGGGCGGTGGTTCGCCGTCGTCCTCTCCCGAGCACGATGAGCAGACCTCCGCCTCGGACACCTTCGCCACGGCAACGCTTCAGCGGGAGGTCACCGACCTCCTCTCCGCGAAGGAGAGCCTGCGCGAGGGCTCCCGCACCCCGCAGAGTTTCGGCGTGGAAGGCGGACCCGACACCGGAAGGCCCAGGGTCTTCCAGCAACCCGTGGTCCCCGACTGCGTCCAGAAGGGCATCGGCAGCAACGACGCGGCCCTCGCCACCGAGGAAGGCACCTACAAGGGCCGTGAGGCGCTGCTCGTCGTGCTGCCGGACACGTCCGACAGCAGCCGCGTCACCGTCTACATCGTGGACGCGCGCTGTGTGGAGCAGGATTCCACCGCCAAGGCGGAGGTTTTGCTGAAGGACTCCTACGCCCGTCCCTGAGCCGTCACCTCGTCTGTTGTGTCACCGGTGGGTCTCCCCTTCGTGTGCCCGGACACAGCGGGAATGCGCGCCCCTTAGGATCCGTTGGGTGGGGTGAGAGTTCCGAAAGACGCTCTCCCCGGTCGAACGACGCAGTCCAGAGACGAGGAAACAAGCCGTGAGCGACGTCCGTAACGTGATCATCATCGGCTCCGGGCCCGCCGGCTACACGGCGGCGCTCTACACCGCGCGCGCGTCGCTGAAGCCCCTGGTGTTCGAGGGCGCCGTCACCGCCGGCGGTGCGCTGATGAACACCACCGAGGTGGAGAACTTCCCGGGCTTCCAGGACGGCATCATGGGCCCCGAGCTCATGGACAACATGCGCACCCAGGCCGAGCGCTTCGGGGCCGAGCTCATCCCGGACGACATCGTCTCCGTCGACCTGACCGGTGAGATCAAGACGGTCACCGACACCGCGGGTACGGTCCACCAGGCCAAGGCCGTCATCGTCGCCACCGGCTCCCAGCACCGCAAGCTCGGCCTGCCGAACGAGGACGCCCTCTCCGGCCGCGGTGTCTCCTGGTGTGCCACCTGCGACGGGTTCTTCTTCAAGGACCAGGACATCGCCGTCATCGGTGGTGGCGACACCGCGATGGAGGAGGCCACCTTCCTCTCGCGCTTCGCCAAGTCCGTGACGATCGTCCACCGCCGGGACACCCTGCGGGCCTCCAAGGCCATGCAGGAGCGCGCCTTCGCCGACCCGAAGATCAAGTTCGTCTGGGACAGCGAGGTCGCCGAGGTCCAGGGCGAGCAGAAGCTGGCCGGCCTGAAGCTGCGGAACCTCAAGACCGGCGAGCTCTCGGAGCTTGCGGTGACCGGCCTCTTCATCGCGATCGGCCACGACCCGCGCACGGAGCTGTTCAAGGGTCAGCTGGACCTGGACGAGGAGGGCTACCTGAAGGTCGACGCCCCCTCCACGCGGACGAACCTGACGGGTGTCTTCGGCGCCGGTGACGTCGTGGACCACACCTACCGCCAGGCGATCACCGCGGCCGGCACCGGCTGTTCCGCCGCTCTCGACGCCGAGCGCTTCCTCGCTGCTCTCTCGGACGGCGACAAGGCCGAGCCCGAGAAGACCGCTGTCTGACCCTCTCCCACCCGCCCCACGCACCATCAGTTAAGGAGCCCCCAGTGGCCGGCACCCTGAAGAATGTGACCGACGACTCCTTCGAGCAGGACGTCCTCAAGAGCGACAAGCCCGTCCTGGTGGACTTCTGGGCCGCCTGGTGCGGTCCGTGCCGCCAGATCGCTCCGTCGCTGGAGAAGATCGCCGAGGAGTACGGCGAGAAGATCGAGATCGTCAAGCTGAACATCGACGAGAACCCGGCCACCGCCGCCAAGTACGGCGTCATGTCGATCCCGACCCTGAACGTCTACCAGCACGGCGAGGTCGCCAAGACCATCGTCGGCGCCAAGCCGAAGGCCGCCATCCTGCGCGACCTCGAGGACTTCATCGCCGAGTGACGTGCGGGTGAGACGGAGCGACGTTTCACGTGAAACACGAAGGGGCCGGCCCGCAAGGGCCGGCCCCTTCGTCATGTCACAGAGGTCGCAGCGCCGGTTCCTTCTGTACCGCCCCGAGCAACCGGTCCAACGCCATCTCCACGTCTTCCTTCCAGGAGAGGGTCGACCGCAGCTCCAGCCTCAACCGGGGATGGGTGGGATGCTGCCGCACCGTCTTGAAGCCGACGGCGAGGAGATGGTCGGCGGGCAGCAGACAGGCGGGCTCCTTCCAGCGGGCGTCACCGAACGCCTCGATCGCCTTGAAGCCGCGCCGCAGCAGATCCTTGGCCACCGTCTGCACCATCACGCGACCCAGCCCCTGCCCCTGGAAGCCGGGCAGGATGAACCCCGTCATCAGCTGCACGGCGTCCGGCGAGACGGGGCTCGTGGGAAACGCGGAGGAGCGCGGGACGTAGGCCGGTGGGGCGTAGAGCACGAACCCCACGGGGACGTCGTCGACATAGACGACCCTGCCGCAGGAACCCCAGTCCAGCAGGACGGCGGAGATCCACGCCTCCTTCTCCAGCGCAGCCGTACCGCCCTTCACCGCGGCCTCGCCACTGACGGGGTCCAGCTCCCAGAAGACGCACGAGCGGCAGCGCCGGGGAAGGTCCTCAAGGTTGTCCAGCGTGAGCGGTACGAGCCGACGCCCCATGAAGGCTGTTCCTCGCTTCCTTCGCCCGCGGCACCGCAGGCGGCAGGTGGATGATCCTTCCCGTTCGCATCGTAACCACCCTGCGATTCGCTCGATACCGGCAGAAAGCAAAGAGCGAGCCGTGTTCCGGTACACACCGGACACGGCTCGCTCTCGTGGCGTTCGACGCGCTCCTCGACTCAGTCCTCCGAGTCCTCGGAACCGCCGTCCAGCAGACTCTTCTGCAGCACGGGGCCCTCGCCCGGGGCCAGCGTGCCGAGGATGCGCTCCAGATCCTCCACCGAGGCGAACTCGACGGTGATCTTGCCCTTCTTCTGGCCCAGGTCGACCTTCACCCGGGTCTCGAAGCGGTCCGACAGGCGCGTGGCGAGGTCGGAGAGCGCCGGGGACAGCCGGGCACCGGCACGCGGCTTCTTGGCCCGCGGAGCCTGGTGCTCCCGCGATGCCATCAGCCGCACGATCTCCTCGACCGAACGCACCGAGAGTCCTTCGGCGACGATCCGATGGGCGAGCTGATCCTGCTCGTCCTGGTCCTCGACGCTCAGCAGCGCACGCGCGTGGCCCGCGGACAGCACACCGGCCGCGACACGAAGCTTGACCTTCGACGAGAGCTGCAGCAGCCGCAGCGTGTTGGAGATCTGCGAGCGAGAGCGGCCGATGCGCTCCGCGAGCTGCTCATGCGTGCAGTTGAAGTCCTGCAGCAGCTGGTCGTAGGCGGCTGCCTCCTCCAGCGGGTTCAGCTGGGCCCGGTGGAGGTTCTCCAGCAGGGCGTCGACAAGCATCTTGTCGTCGTCCGTGTCCCGCACGATCGCCGGGATCGCGTCGAGCCCCGCCTTACGGGAGGCACGCCAGCGCCGCTCACCCATGATGAGCTCGTAGCGGCCGGGAGCGGCCTGCCGCACGACGACGGGCTGGAGGAGACCGACCTCACGGATGGAGACGACCAGTTCGTGAAGCGCGTCCTCGTCGAACACCTCACGCGGCTGCTGAGGGTTCGGCGTGATGGCGTCGAGCGGAATCTCGGCGAAGTGGGCGCCGATAGGAGGCGCCGGCAGCTCCGGAACGGCGGGAGCCACCGGCTCCTCTGTTTCACGTGAAACAGGCGGAGCCTCGATCACCTTGCCGGCGGCCACGCCTCGCTCGGATGTCAGCACCGAGCCCCCCACAGCCGAGGGGTAGGCCGCACCTCCCACCGCCGTAGCAGCAGGTGTCTTCTCCGTCGGGGCAGATGGGATCAGCGCGCCGAGGCCACGGCCCAGTCCCCTCCGTCGCTCGCTCACTGGATCCCCTCCACCATGTTCGGGTTGTTCTGCGCGCCGATGTGGGCGCGGGTCGGGTCGTAGCTGATGCCCACGCCCCGCAGCGCGATCTCTCGGGCTGCTTCAAGGTAAGACAGGGCACCGCTCGATCCGGGATCGTAGGTCAGCACCGTCTGTCCATAGCTAGGCGCCTCGGAGATACGGACCGAGCGCGGGATGCTCGTCCGCAGCACCTCGTCGCCGAAGTGGTTGCGCACCTCGTCCGCCACCTGGGAGGCCAGACGCGTCCGGCCGTCGTACATGGTGAGCAGGATCGTCGAGACATGCAGGGCGGGGTTGAGGTGCCCCCGCACCAGGTCGACGTTACGCAGCAGCTGCCCCAGTCCCTCCAGCGCGTAGTACTCGCACTGAATGGGGATGAGGACCTCCTGGCCCGCGACGAGCGCGTTGACCGTCAGCAGCCCGAGGGAGGGCGGGCAGTCGATGAGGATGTAGTCCAGCGGCTGCTCATAGGCCTGGATGGCCCGCTGAAGCCGGCTCTCCCGGGCCACGAGGGACACCAGCTCGATCTCCGCACCGGCGAGGTCGATCGTGGCGGGAGCACAGAAGAGCCCCTCGACGTCGGGAACGGGCTGCACGACCTCCGCGAGGGGCTTGCCCTCGATCAGCACGTCGTAGATCGACGGCACTTCGGCGTGGTGGTCGATGCCCAGAGCGGTGGAGGCGTTGCCCTGAGGGTCGAGGTCGATCACGAGGACCCGGCCGCCATGCAGAGCCAGGGATGCGGCGAGGTTGACAGTCGTCGTCGTCTTGCCGACCCCGCCCTTCTGGTTGGCCACGCAGATGATCCGCGTCTGCTCGGGCCGGGGAAGGCCCTCACCGGCTCGTCCCAGAGCCTCGACCGCCAGTTGGGCAGCACGACCGATAGGTGTGTCGTCCATCGGGGGCGGTGTTTCACGTGAAACATCCATCCCCGGCGACTCGGTACGGGGACCGGGGACCGGATCGGTCATCGGTCCCGCGATGTTGGCGTCGGACCGCAAGGATTCACTCTCCTCGACTTCAGGCTCGCAATGAACAGAGCCTCCCATGTCTTCGGGGTCGTGAACCAGTGAGGCCGGTGCTTCTGTGGAGAAATCCACCTCTGTGGACAACTCAGCTCCCGCATCGGGTGAACCGGCGGGCTCATCGAGGGCTCCGGCGCGCTTCTCGGGCGCCTTAGTGGGCTTGTCCAGTGATCCGAGCGGCTTACGGTCGCGAGGTTCGGCCGCAGCGCGGCCCCGACTGATGATGCCGTGCAGCAGTGAGCGACGTTTCACGTGAAACACGATGCACAGCAGCCGGGGCCCAACTGGCGCGACACTCCGTCATGAGGAGGTTCGGCAGCTTGTGTGGAGTACGGCTCAACGCCGTCGGCGCGCCCGCCCCGTACGCGCTGCCTTCGCCCGCTTGGCCGCGAAGCGCACACCACCCGGGCTCTCGCCGACCTCCACCCGCACCACCGTGGACAGCGGATCGACGACGCCCTCGCCCACCTGAAGGACGGAGGTGCTCACGGCACCCAGTTTGCTCAGCGCGGTGGCCGCGCTCTTCAGCTCCTCCTCCGCGGTGTCGCCCTTGAGCGCGAGCATCTCGCCGTAGGGCCGCAGCAGCGGGATGCCCCAGGTGGCGAGGCGGTCCAGCGGGGCAACGGCACGGGCGGTGACCACATGCACCGGAGTGAGCTTGCCCATGACCTCCTCGGCACGACCGCGCACGACCGTGACATGGTCCAGGCCCAGCAGCTCCACGACCTCGGTCAGGAAGGTCGTACGCCGCAGCAGCGGCTCGAGCAGGGTGATCTTCAGGTCCTCACGGACGAGTGCCAGCGGAATGCCGGGCAGGCCGGCCCCCGAACCGACGTCGCAGACCGTGACACCCTCGGGCACGACCTCGGAGAGCACCGCGCAGTTCAGCAGATGCCGCTCCCACAGGCGCGGCACTTCACGTGGGCCGATCAGACCGCGCTGCACGCCCGCCTCGGCGAGCAGCTCCGCATACCGGACCGCATCCGCGAAGCGATCGCCGAACACCGCACGTGCCTGCTCGGGCGCAGGGGGGAGCTCCGCTGCCTCCGTCACGGGGGACCGTCCTTCCGTACCGCGTCAGCGCGACCAGGCGCCGACACCAGAACCACCAGAACTATCAGGCTGACAAAATTCGGCCCCGCCTGCGCTACAGACGGGGCCGGTGGAACGTATGGACCGCTCAGGCGGGCAGCACGACGACGAAGCGCTGCGGCTCCTCGCCCTCGGACTCGCTGCGCAGGCCCGCCGCCTTCACCGCGTCGTGCACGACCTTGCGCTCGAACGGCGTCATCGGCTTCAGCTTCACGGGCGAGCCGGTGCTCTTGGCCTCGGCCGCGGCCTTGGCGCCCAGCTCGGCGAGCTCGGTGCGCTTGCGGGCCCGGTAGCCGGCGACGTCCAGCATCAGACGGCTGCGGTCCCCGGTCTCCCGGTGCACCGCGAGACGCGTGAGCTCCTGGAGGGCCTCGAGCACCTCTCCGTCACGGCCGACCAGCTTCTGCAGATCGCGGGCGCCCGAGTCACTGATGATCGAGACAGAGGCGCGGTCGCCCTCGACGTCCATGTCGATGTCGCCGTCGAGATCGGCGATGTCCAGCAGACCCTCGAGGTAGTCCGCCGCGATCTCGCCCTCCTGCTCCAGGCGGGTCAGGGTGTCTGCACCCTCGGCAGCGGCGGAGGTGGTGCCTTCCGTCACGGGATGGACTCCTTCTTACTTCTTGGACGGGGACTTGGGACGCTGCGGACCCTTGCGCTGACCGGACTGCGCCTTGCTGCGGCCGGAGCCGGGCTGCTTGGGAGCGGCCTTCTTCTGCGCGGCCGGAGCGGCGTCCTCGGGCTCGTCGGACTTCTCCAGCGAGGTCTTCTCCAGCGACGTGGCCTCATCGGCCGCCTTGGCGGCGCCGGACTGGCGCTGGGCCTTGGTCTGCCGCTTGGGCTGCTGGCGCCGGGGGGTGCCGGACGCCGTCGTGGGCGTGCCGTCCTCGGCGGTCTCGACGGCGACAGCGCTCTCGCCCTTCACCACGGTGCCGTCGGGCTGGGCGGCGAAGCCCGCCTTGCTGAGGCCGTTGATGAACTTGCGCTCGAACTCGTTGCGGTCCCGGCCCTTGGCGACGATGGCCTTGATGATCGTGCGCTCGCTGCGTCGGCGGACCTTGCCGTGGTGCGTGACGTGCTTGGTCAGGCGCTCCAGGTAGGCGGCCTGGGCCTTGGAACCCGGGGTCGGGTTGTTGTGGATCACGTACATCTGCTGGCCCATGGTCCACACGTTGGTGGTCAGCCAGTAGACGAGGACACCGACCGGGAAGTTGATGCCGAAGACGGCGAAGATGACCGGGAAGACGTACATCAGCATCTTCTGCTGCTGCATGAACGGGGTCTTCACCGTGGTGTCGACGTTCTTCGTCATCAGCTGGCGCTGCGTGTAGAACTGCGACAGCGACATCAGGATGATCATGATGGCCGTGACGACACGGACGTCGGTGAGCGTGGCGCCGAGCGACTGGACCTTCTCCGCGCTGTTGGTGAACTTCGCGGCGAGCGGAGCACCGAAGATGTGGGCCTGCTGCGCGCTCTCCAGCAGATCCTGGTTGATCACCTTGCCGACGGTCTTGCCGTTGGCGATGTTGTTGAGCACGTGGTACAGGGCGAAGAAGAACGGCGACTGCGCCAGGATGGGAAGGCACGAGGAGAGCGGGTTGGTGCCCGTCTCCTTGTACAGCTTCATCATCTCTTCGGACTGGCGCTGCCGGTCGTTCTTGTAGCGCTCCTGGATCTTCTTCATCTCCGGCTGGAGCGTCTGCATGGCCCGGGTCGCCTTGATCTGCTTCACGAAGAGCGGGATCAGGCAGATCCGGATGACGATCACCAGGGACATGATGGACAGGCCCCAGGCCCAGCCCGTATCAGGACCGAAGATCGCACCGTACAGCTTGTGGAACTGGACGATGATCCATGCGACGGGCGTGGTGATGAAGCTGAAGAGGCTGGCAATCGTGTCCACTAATCATGCTCCTTGGGCATGGGACGGGGTCTCTGCGGCCGGGCTCGAAGGACTCGTAGAGCTCAACGCATTCTGTCCCTCGGTGGCCGGTTCGGCGGAGGAGGGCCCGCCCTTGCGTGCGCGCCAGGCAGTGCGCACCATCTCGTGCCATCGCGGGCGCTTGCGCGGCGGGACATGGTCCACACCGCCCAGCGACCACGGATTGCAGCGGAGGATGCGCCAGGCGGTCAGGGCCGTGCCCTTGATCGCACCGTGCCGGTCGATGGCCGTATAGCCGTAGTGAGAGCACGACGGGTAGTACTTGCACACCGGCCCGAGCAATGGACTGATCGTCCACTGGTACAGCTTGATCAATGCCAGCAGCGGGTACTTCATCGCGCGCCCCCTCCCAGAAGCCGCTGAAGGGCGGCGTCCAGGTCTTGGGCCAGCTGTTCATGGTCGGCGTCGCCCGAACCGGGCAGCGCTCGTACCACTACCAGGCTACCGGGGGGCAGGAGAGCCACCCGGTCACGCATCAGATGACGAAGCCTGCGCTTGACCTTGTTGCGCACGACCGCGCCACCCACTGCCTTGCTCACGACGAAACCCGCACGCGTCGGAGGAGCGCTCTCCCCAGGCGCGTGCGGGTCCGTAGTACCGCTGCGTAGATGGACGACGAGCAGAGGGCGACCGGCCCTGCGTCCTCGTCGTACCGCGGTCGCGAAATCCTCGCGCCGCCTCAGCCGGTTCTCGGTGGGCAGCACGACGTCATGACCTGACCGGGATCAGGCGGACAGACGGGCGCGACCCTTGCTGCGGCGGGACGCCAGAACGGCGCGGCCGGCACGGGTACGCATCCGCAGCCGGAAGCCGTGGGTCTTCGCGCGACGACGGTTGTTCGGCTGGAAGGTGCGCTTGCTCACTCGGGGGCTCCAGAAAGAATCAGTAGTTGCGGGGTGCCGTCCTGGCTGTCACCGTGCGCCCACGAGTAGCTCGCGTTACGCCCGAGTGCACCGCTTTCCGATCACCTTGACGCGATCTGTGCCCATCGGAGGCAGGCGGCAGCAGCCATCGACAACTCGACCTGGTTACGGTACGCGGGGCTACGCCATCCGGTCAAACCAGCGACGTACGGGAGACACTGTCCACAGCCTGGGGACAACAACTTGAACCGTACCCGTCGCGCTGACTACCGTGGCTGGACTCCGATTCGTTCCCTTGTCCCCGGCCCAGCGGGTTCGTCCCCGCTGGCCACCTTGATCTACATCCCGATCCGTCTCGTGAACCACACGTTCGTGGGACCTGTGAGAGAGCGTGCCCTGTGGCTGACGTACCTGCCGATCTTGCCGCAGTGTGGCCACGAGTACTCGAGCAGCTTCTCGGTGAGGGCCGCGGGCAAGGTGTGGAGTCCAAGGACGAGCACTGGATCCGCCGCTGCCAGCCGCTCGCGCTGGTCGCCGACACCGCGCTCCTGGCCGTACCGAACGAGTTCGCGAAGAACGTCCTCGAGGGCCGTCTCGCGCCGATCGTGAGCGAGACCCTGAGCCGCGAGTGCGGCCGCCCCATCCGTATCGCGATCACCGTCGACGACTCCGCGGGCGAGCCCCCGGCTTCCGGCCCCGCCCCCGCGCAGCCCCCGTCGCGCTACGACGAGCCCGAGCCGGCTCCCTACGAGGGCGGCTACGGCCGCCACCGCGCCGAGCCGCTCCCGGGCACCTCAGAGCAGCTCCCGTCGGCCCGCCCGGCCTACCCCTCGGAGTACCAGCGCCCCGAACCCGGCGCCTGGCCGCGCCCCGCGCAGGACGAGTACAGCTGGCAGCAGCCGCGCCTCGGCTTCCCCGAGCGCGACCCGTACGCCGACCGGGACTCCTACCCCGACCGCGACCCGTACGCCTCGCCCTCCTCGCAGGACGGCTACGGGCAGGGCGGCCACGAGACCTACGGCGGCCAGGACTACCGCCCGAAGCCGCCGGAGCGTCCGTCGTACGAGCAGCAGCGCGCGGACTACGACGGCGGGCGCGGCGACTACGACCAGCGCGACGGCCGCCGTGAACTGCCCGAGCCCCAGACCGGCTCCGGGCCGGCGCACCGCGGCGGCACGAACCCGGGGGCCCCGGCGGCGCCGGCCTCCGGGGGACCGTCCTCGCTCGGCTCGATGAGCGGGCAGTCCACGTCGGCCGGCGGCCCCGGCGAGCCGACCGCGCGGCTCAACCCCAAGTACCTCTTCGACACATTCGTGATCGGCGCGTCCAACCGCTTCGCGCACGCGGCCGCGGTGGCCGTCGCCGAGGCACCCGCGAAGGCCTACAACCCCCTGTTCATCTACGGGGAGTCGGGCCTGGGCAAGACGCACCTGCTGCACGCGATCGGGCACTACGCGCGCAGCCTCTACCCCGGCACGCGCGTGCGGTACGTGAGCTCGGAGGAGTTCACCAACGAGTTCATCAACTCCATCCGCGACGGCAAGGGCGACAGCTTCCGCAAGCGCTACCGCGAGATGGACATCCTGCTCGTCGACGACATCCAGTTCCTCGCGGACAAGGAGTCGACGCAGGAGGAGTTCTTCCACACCTTCAACACGCTCCACAACGCCAACAAGCAGATCGTGCTCTCCAGCGACCGGCCGCCCAAGCAGCTGGTCACCCTGGAGGACCGGCTGCGGAACCGTTTCGAGTGGGGTCTGATCACCGACGTGCAGCCGCCCGAGCTGGAGACGCGGATCGCGATCCTGCGCAAGAAGGCGGTGCAGGAGCAGCTCAACGCCCCGCCGGAGGTACTGGAGTTCATCGCGTCGCGGATCTCGCGGAACATCCGTGAGCTGGAGGGCGCGCTGATCCGGGTGACGGCGTTCGCGTCGCTCAACCGGCAGCCGGTGGACCTGGGCCTGACGGAGATCGTCCTGAAGGACCTGATCCCCGGCGGGGACGACTCCGCACCGGAGATCACCTCCACGGCCATCATGAGCGCCACGGCGGACTACTTCGGGCTGACCGTGGAGGACCTGTGCGGCACCTCGCGCGGCCGCGCGCTGGTCACGGCCCGGCAGATCGCCATGTACCTGTGCCGTGAGCTGACGGATCTGTCGCTGCCGAAGATCGGCGCGCTGTTCGGCGGCCGCGACCACACCACCGTCATGCACGCCGACCGGAAGATCCGCAATCTGATGGCCGAGCGGCGCTCGATCTACAACCAGGTCACCGAGCTCACCAACCGCATCAAGGCCGGCTGACAGCCCGCTTCAGGGCCCTTCACGGCCCTCGTACGACGCTCCAGGGCGCCTCGGGAACGATTCCCGGGGCGCCCTTCTCGTTTCCCCGGGGTCATCCTCTGTTCGAATCCGGGCGAGGTTACGGCCACTCTCCACAGATTCGGCGACTTTCTTCCGTCCCCAGGGTGGGGACGGTGAAGTTGTCCCGAACTCTGTCCACAGGCCACCCTGTTGAAGGACCATCAGACCAGGTCACGTGGCTGTGGATTCGTGGACGAAGTCTGTCCACAGGGTGTGGACGAAAAAAGTATCCACAGGCTGTGTACGGAGTTTTCCACCGACAACCCACAGGCTGAGGCCGGTTGTCCCCAATGATCCCCGGCTTCTCCACATGGCTGTCCACTGTTCGGCAACCCGACGCACCCGCCCACCGGGTCGAGTGAAAGGCGTCACACGAAGTTGCCGGGTTGCCCTGTGGGAAAGACGGGTAAAGCTGGGGACGAGTCTGGGGAGAACTCCGCCCTCCCTGGGGATGAGGTGTGCAGAACTTTCTGTTCTCCACAGACCGCCCCAGTTGTCCACCGGCTCCACCCACAGGACCTGGGGACAAAATTTCGGCTCTGACCTGCGGAAACGAAGTTATCCACGGTATCCACAGCCCCTACTACTACGAACGACTAGAGAGAGCTCGGAAACCGTTTTGAAGCGGGGGCTGTGCACAACTCGCTCTCCGGCGCTTGTCCGCGGCCCGTCACGACTTGACCCCGAGGGGCACCGACTGTCAGTGCCGTACGTCAGACTGGTCCCCGGTGTCCTTCCCGTCCCAGGGGTCAGCGACACCGAGACAGACGACGAAGCGAAGCAGGGCGAGAAGCGCCGGCAACAGCAGGAGGCGGCTAACCGTGAAGATCCGGGTGGAACGCGACGTACTCGCGGAGGCAGTGGCCTGGGCGGCGCGCAGCCTCCCGGCCCGTCCGCCGGCGCCTGTCCTCGCCGGCCTGCTGCTGAAGGCCGAGGACGGCCAGCTGAGCCTGTCGAGCTTCGACTACGAGGTCTCGGCGCGGGTCAGCGTCGAGGCGGAGGTCGAGGAGGAGGGCACCGTCCTCGTCTCCGGCCGGCTGCTCGCCGACATCTCGCGCGCCCTCCCCAACCGGCCGGTGGAGATTTCCACAGACGGTGTACGGGCGACCGTGGTCTGCGGCTCCTCGCGGTTCACACTCCACACCCTGCCTGTGGAGGAGTACCCGGCGCTGCCGCAGATGCCGACCGCGACCGGCACGGTCCCCGGCGAGGTCTTCGCCTCCGCCGTCTCCCAGGTGGCCATCGCGGCCGGCCGTGACGACACGCTGCCCGTGCTGACCGGTGTGCGCATCGAGATCGAGGGCGACACCGTCACGCTGGCCTCCACCGACCGCTACCGCTTCGCGGTCCGCGAGTTCCTGTGGAAGCCGGAGAACCCGGACGCCTCCGCGGTCGCCCTGGTGCCCGCGAAGACGCTCCTGGACACCGCCAAGGCCCTCACGAGCGGCGACAGCGTCACGCTGGCGCTGTCCGGCTCGGGCGCGGGCGAGGGTCTGATCGGCTTCGAGGGCGCCGGCCGTCGCACGACGACCCGGCTGCTGGAGGGCGACCTCCCGAAGTACCGCACGCTGTTCCCGACCGAGTTCAACTCCGTCGCCGTGATCGAGACCGCCCCCTTCGTGGAGGCCGTCAAGCGTGTGGCCCTGGTCGCCGAGCGCAACACCCCGGTGCGGCTCAGCTTCGAGCAGGGCGTGCTGATCCTGGAGGCCGGCTCCAGCGACGACGCACAGGCTGTGGAAAGGGTCGACGCCCAGCTGGAGGGCGACGACATCTCCATCGCCTTCAACCCGACCTTCCTGCTGGACGGCCTCAGCGCGATCGACTCCCCGGTGGCGCAGCTGTCCTTCACGACCTCCACGAAGCCGGCGCTGCTCAGCGGCAAGCCGGCGCTGGACGCCGAGGCGGACGACGCGTACAAGTACCTGATCATGCCGGTGCGCCTCAGCGGCTGACGCGTGCGGAGTTGTCCACAGGCCGTGGGAAAACCGTCCCCGGCCTGTGGGGAAACCGCAGGTGAGGGCGCGGCCGGGGGTGTACGTATGAGCGCGTATGCCCACAGCTGTGCGTGACCGTCCGGGTTTAGGCTCGGACGTGGGTACGAAGGTGCCTCACACGCCACAGCAACCTAAGGAACAACTGATGGAGCTTGGTCTCGTCGGCCTCGGCAAGATGGGCGGCAACATGCGCGAGCGCATCCGCCGCGCGGGCCACACCGTCATCGGCTACGACCGCAACCCGGACCTCGCGGACGTCCACAGCCTCAAAGAGCTTGTGGACAGCCTCCAGGGCCCGCGCGTGGTCTGGGTGATGGTTCCGGCCGGTGGGCCCACCCAGTCGACGATCGACGAGCTGGCCGAGCTGCTCCAGCCCGGCGACGTGGTCGTGGACGGCGGCAACTCCCGCTGGACGGACGACGAGAAGCACGCCGAGGAGCTGGCGGCCAAGGGCATCGGCTTCGTCGACTGCGGCGTCTCCGGCGGCGTCTGGGGCCTGGAGAACGGCTACGCGCTGATGTACGGCGGCGACGCGGAGAACGTCACCAAGGTGCAGCCGGTCTTCGACGCGCTCAAGCCGGAGGGCGACTTCGGCGCGGTGCACGCGGGCCGGGTCGGCGCGGGCCACTTCGCGAAGATGGTCCACAACGGCATCGAGTACGCCATGATGCAGGCCTACGCCGAGGGCTGGGAGCTGCTGGAGAAGGTCGACTCCGTGGACAACGTCCGCGAGATCTTCCGCTCCTGGCAGGAAGGCACCGTCATCCGTTCCTGGCTGCTGGACCTCGCGGTCAACGCCCTCGACGAGGACGAGCACCTGGACGGGCTGCGCGGTTATGCACAGGACTCCGGTGAGGGACGCTGGACCGTGGAGGCCGCGATCGACAACGCCGTGCCGCTGCCCGCGATCACGGCCTCGCTGTTCGCGCGGTTCGCCTCCCGCCAGGAGGACTCCCCGCAGATGAAGATGATCGCCGCGCTGCGCAACCAGTTCGGCGGCCACGCGGTCGAGAAGAAGTAGTCCACAGCCTGGGGAAACCCGGGCCACATCCTGCACGCCGGGGGAGGTCGGCGAACGACATGCACGTGACGCATCTGTCGCTGGCCGACTTCCGCTCCTACGCCCGGGTCGAGGTTCCGCTCGACCCGGGTGTCACCGCCTTCGTCGGCCCCAACGGCCAGGGCAAGACCAACCTCGTCGAGGCCGTCGGCTATCTCGCCACCCTCGGCAGCCACCGCGTCTCCTCCGACGCGCCCCTGGTCCGCATGGGCGCCGACCGCGCGGTGATCCGCGCCCAGATCCGGCAGGGCGAGCGGCAGCAGCTGGTCGAGCTGGAGCTGAACCCGGGCAAATCCAACCGCGCCCGCATCAACAGGTCCTCGCAGGTCAGACCGCGTGACGTGCTGGGCATCGTACGGACGGTGCTGTTCGCGCCGGAGGATCTCGCGCTGGTCAAGGGCGATCCCGGTGAGCGGCGGCGCTTCCTGGACGAGCTGATCACCGCCCGCTCCCCGCGCATGGCCGGGGTGCGCTCCGACTACGAGCGGGTGCTCAAGCAGCGCAACACCCTGCTGAAGACGGCCGCGCTCGCGCGCAGGCACGGCGGGCGCTCGATGGACCTGTCCACGCTGGACGTATGGGACCAGCACCTCGCGCGCGCGGGTGCCGAGCTGCTGGCGCAGCGGCTCGATCTGATCGCGGCGATCCAGCCGCTGGCCGACAAGGCGTACGAGCAGCTGGCGCCCGGGGGCGGGCCCGTCGCGCTGGAGTACAAGCCGTCGGCGCCCGGCGAGGCGCACACGCGCGAGGATCTCTACGCCCAGCTGATGGCGGCGCTCGCGGACGCCCGTAAGCAGGAGGTCGACCGGGGCGTCACCCTCGTAGGCCCCCACCGAGACGATCTGGTTCTCAAACTCGGTCAGCTGCCCGCCAAGGGATACGCCTCCCACGGCGAGTCCTGGTCGTACGCGCTGGCGCTGCGGCTCGCGTCCTACGACCTGCTGCGCGCCGAGGGCAACGAGCCGGTGCTGATCCTCGACGACGTGTTCGCGGAGCTGGACGCGCGGCGCCGGGAGCGGCTGGCGGAGCTGGTGGCGCCGGGTGAGCAGGTGCTGGTGACGGCCGCGGTCGACGACGACGTACCGCATGTGCTGGCCGGCGCGCGGTACGCGGTGTCCGGTGGGACGGTGGAACGCGTATGAGCGCACAGGAGCCGAAGAAGGGCGCCGAGCCCTCCGGAGTCGATCTCGCGCGGGTGGCGCTGCGGGCGGCGAAGGAGGCGGCACGCGCGCGTGGGGACGCGGCCCAGCAGAGGAAGCAGGCGCGGCGGGGCGGCGGACTGCGCTCCGGCGCGCGCGCCGACGGGCGGGACCCGATGGCACTCGGCGCGGCCATCAACCGGCTGCTCAGCGACCGTGGCTGGGAGACGCCGGCGGCGGTCGGCGGGGTGATGGGGCGCTGGCCGGAGATCGTCGGCGACGACGTGGCCAAGCACTGTGTGCCCGACCGGTACGACGAGGACGAGCGGGTGCTCGTGGTGCGCTGCGACTCGACCGCGTGGGCGACGAACCTGCGGCTTCTCGCGCCCACCCTCGTCGCCCGGCTGAACGAGGACCTCGGGCACGGTGCGGTGCGCCTGCTGAAGGTCATGGGTCCCGGCACCGCGCCCCGCCGCTACGGGCCGCTGCGCGCGCCGGGCAGCTCGGGTCCCGGCGACACCTACGGCTGACAGGCCCCCTGAAGAGCATCGAGCGGCCGACAGGCCCTGCAGGGCACGGAAGTGAGCGACCTCACATCGGTGCTCCCGTTTGCCTGCCTTTTCCACAGGCTCCCGCCCTTTGTCGTACAACCGCACGCGGGTGCGAATCGCCACCTGACCCGGGAGTAGCGAAGGGTTGACGACCGGAAGCGCTAGGTGGCGCTGTGAGCCTCTTGGAGCCCCCATCCGCATATCGGGAGTCGGCCGAGGCAGGTTCAGGGCGGCACATGCGGACTCAGGTACCGGCAAACCCCCATCAGTGTCAGTGCTACCGGTAGACTGGAAGACAATCCCGCCCCGCGACGCGGGGACGCCCGGGAGAAGCTGAGCAACGCTGATCAAGGCTTACCCACGCAACATGCCGCAGCCGCTCCGGCAATCGCCGACGAGCTCGGCTCGTGCTGTGCCAGAAAGGGCGCTTCGTGGCCGATTCCGGCAACCCCAACGAGAACATCCCGTCCACCGAGGCCCCGGCCGCAGCCGCTGAGGCCTCAGCGGTGTCGTCGTACGACGCCAGTGCCATCACCGTCCTCGAGGGTCTGGACGCGGTCCGCAAGCGCCCGGGCATGTACATCGGCTCGACCGGCGAGCGAGGACTGCACCACCTGGTGTACGAGGTCGTCGACAACTCCGTCGACGAGGCGCTGGCCGGGCACGCGGACACCATCGACGTCACGATCCTCGCCGACGGCGGCGTCCGGGTCGTCGACAACGGCCGTGGCATCCCGGTCGGCATCGTCCCCTCCGAGGGCAAGCCGGCCGTCGAGGTCGTGCTGACGGTGCTGCACGCGGGCGGCAAGTTCGGCGGCGGCGGCTACGCCGTCTCCGGCGGTCTGCACGGCGTCGGCGTCTCCGTGGTGAACGCCCTGTCGTCGAAGGTGTCCGTCGAGGTCAGGACCGACGGTCACCGCTGGACGCAGGACTACAAGATGGGCGTCCCGACCGCCCCGCTGGCCCAGCACGAGGCCATCGAGGAGACCGGTACCTCGGTGACGTTCTGGGCGGACCCGGACATCTTCGAGACCACCGAGTACTCCTTCGAGACGCTCTCCCGGCGTTTCCAGGAGATGGCGTTCCTCAACAAGGGCCTGACCATCCGGCTCACCGACGAGCGCGAGTCGGCCAAGGCCACGGCGGGCGCGGACGAGGCGGGCGCCGACGAGCTGGACGAGGCCAAGACGGTCACGTACCGCTACGACGGCGGCATCGTCGACTTCGTGAAGTACCTGAACTCCCGCAAGGGCGACATGGTGCACCCGACGGTGATCGACCTGGAGGGCGAGGACAAGGACAAGAGCCTGTCCCTCGAGGTCGCCATGCAGTGGAACACCGGCTACAGCGAGGGCGTGTACTCGTTCGCCAACATCATCCACACGCACGAGGGCGGCACCCACGAAGAGGGCTTCCGCGCGGCGCTCACCAGCCTGATCAACAAGTACGCGCGCGACAAGAAGCTGCTGCGCGAGAAGGACGACAACCTCACGGGCGACGACATCCGCGAGGGTCTGACGGCGATCATCTCGGTGAAGCTGAGCGAGCCCCAGTTCGAGGGCCAGACCAAGACCAAGCTGGGCAACACCGAGGCGAAGACCTTCGTGCAGAAGGCCGTCTACGAGCACCTCAGCGACTGGCTGGACCGCAACCCGGTCGAGGCGGCGGACATCGTCCGCAAGGGCATCCAGGCGGCCACCGCGCGCGTGGCGGCCCGCAAGGCGCGCGACCTGACCCGCCGCAAGGGCCTGCTGGAGTCGGCGTCCCTGCCGGGCAAGCTGTCCGACTGCCAGTCGAACGACCCCACCAAGTGCGAGATCTTCATCGTCGAGGGTGACTCCGCCGGCGGTTCGGCCAAGTCCGGCCGCAACCCCGAGTACCAGGCGATCCTCCCGATCCGCGGCAAGATCCTCAACGTCGAGAAGGCCAGGATCGACAAGATCCTGCAGAACCAGGAGATCCAGGCGCTGATCTCCGCCTTCGGCACGGGCGTGCACGAGGACTTCGACATCGAGAAGCTCCGCTATCACAAGATCATCCTGATGGCGGACGCCGACGTCGACGGCCAGCACATCTCCACCCTGCTGCTGACCTTCCTGTTCCGCTTCATGCGGCCGCTGGTCGAGGCCGGGCACGTGTACCTCTCCCGTCCGCCGCTCTACAAGATCAAGTGGGGCCGGGACGACATCGAGTACGCCTACTCGGACCGCGAGCGCGACGCCCTGATCGAGATGGGCCGCCAGCGCGGCAAGCGCGTGCGCGAGGACTCGATCCAGCGCTTCAAGGGTCTCGGCGAGATGAACGCCGAGGAGCTGCGCGTGACCACCATGGACCAGGAGCACCGCGTCCTGGGCCAGGTCACCCTCGACGACGCCGCCCAGGCCGACGACCTGTTCTCGGTCCTGATGGGCGAGGACGTCGAGGCACGCCGCCAGTTCATCCAGCGCAACGCCAAGGACGTCCGCTTCCTCGACATCTGAGTCGGTCTCAGCTGACCGCACCAGGAAGGATCTTCACCAGCAATGGCCGACGAGAACACTCCCGTCACCCCTGAAGAGGGCGGCGAAGTCGCGATGCGCGTCGAGCCCGTCGGGCTCGAGACGGAGATGCAGCGCTCGTATCTGGACTACGCGATGTCCGTCATCGTGTCCCGTGCGCTGCCCGACGTCCGGGACGGTCTCAAGCCCGTCCACCGCCGCGTGCTGTACGCCATGTACGACGGCGGCTACCGCCCCGAGCGCGGCTTCTACAAGTGCGCCCGTGTCGTCGGCGACGTCATGGGCAACTACCACCCCCACGGCGACTCGTCGATCTACGACGCCCTGGTCCGCCTCGCCCAGCCGTGGTCGATGCGGATGCCGCTGGTGGACTCCAACGGCAACTTCGGCTCCCCGGGCAACGACCCGGCGGCGGCGATGCGCTACACCGAGTGCAAGCTGGCGCCGCTGTCGATGGAGATGGTCCGCGACATCGACGAGGAGACCGTCGACTTCACGGACAACTACGACGGCCGCTCCCAGGAGCCGACCGTCCTGCCGGCCCGCTTCCCGAACCTGCTGATCAACGGCTCCGCAGGTATCGCGGTCGGCATGGCGACCAACATCCCGCCGCACAACCTGCGCGAGGTGGCCTCCGGCGCCCAGTGGTACCTGGAGAACCCCGAGGCCAGCCACGAGGAGCTGCTCGACGCGCTCATCGAGCGCATCAAGGGCCCGGACTTCCCGACCGGCGCGCTGGTCGTGGGCCGCAAGGGCATCGAGGAGGCCTACCGCACCGGCCGTGGCTCGATCACCATGCGCGCGGTCGTCGAGGTCGAGGAGATCCAGAACCGCCAGTGCCTGGTGGTCACCGAGCTGCCCTACCAGGTCAACCCGGACAACCTCGCGCAGAAGATCGCCGACCTCGTCAAGGACGGCAAGATCGGCGGCATCGCCGACGTCCGCGACGAGACCTCCTCCCGCACCGGCCAGCGCCTGGTGATCGTCCTCAAGCGGGACGCGGTCGCCAAGGTCGTGCTGAACAACCTCTACAAGCACACCGACCTGCAGACCAACTTCGGCGCCAACATGCTGGCCCTGGTCGACGGCGTGCCGCGCACCCTCTCCCTGGACGCCTTCATCCGCCACTGGGTGCAGCACCAGATCGAGGTCATCGTCCGCCGTACGCGCTTCAGGCTGCGCAAGGCCGAGGAGCGCGCGCACATCCTGCGCGGTCTGCTGAAGGCCCTGGACGCCATCGACGAGGTCATCGCGCTGATCCGGCGCAGCGAGACCGTCGACATCGCCCGCACCGGCCTGATGGACCTCCTGGAGATCGACGAGATCCAGGCCAACGCGATCCTGGAGATGCAGCTCCGCCGCCTCGCGGCCCTGGAGCGGCAGAAGATCGTCCAGGAGCACGACGAACTCCAGGCGAAGATCACCGAGTACAACGAGATCCTGGCCTCCCCGGTCCGCCAGCGCGGCATCGTCAGCGCGGAGCTCGCCGCGATCGTCGAGAAGTACGGCGACGACCGCAAGACCCAGCTGATCCCCTACGACGGTGACATGTCCATCGAGGACCTCATCGCCGAGGAGGACATCGTCGTCACCGTCACGCGCGGCGGCTACGTCAAGCGCACCAAGACGGTCGACTACCGCGCCCAGAAGCGCGGCGGCAAGGGCGTGCGCGGCACGAAGCTGAAGGAAGACGACATCGTCGACCACTTCTTCGTCTCCACCACCCACCACTGGCTGCTGTTCTTCACCAACAAGGGCCGCGTCTACCGCGCCAAGGCCTACGAGCTGCCCGACGCCGGCCGCGACGCGCGCGGTCAGCACGTCGCCAACCTGCTGGCCTTCCAGCCGGACGAGGCGATCGCCGAGATCCTCGCGATCCGCGACTACGAGGCCGCGCCCTACCTGGTCCTCGCCACCAAGGCGGGCCTGGTGAAGAAGACCTCGCTGAAGGACTACGACTCCCCGCGCGCGGGCGGCGTCATCGCCATCAACCTCCGCGAGCGCGAGGACGGCAGCGACGACGAGCTGATCGGCGCCGAGCTGGTCTCCGCCGAGGACGACCTGCTGCTCATCAGCAGGAAGGCGCAGTCCATCAGGTTCACGGCCACGGACGACGCCCTGCGCCCCATGGGCCGCGCCACCTCCGGTGTGAAGGGCATGAGTTTCCGCGAGGGCGACGAGCTGCTCTCGATGAATGTTGTTCGACCGGGTACGTTCGTGTTCACTGCCACAGACGGCGGGTACGCGAAGCGCACCGCTGTCGACGAGTACCGCGTCCAGGGTCGCGGCGGCCTCGGTATCAAGGCCGCCAAGATCGTGGAGGACCGCGGTTCGCTCGTCGGCGCGCTGGTGGTCGAGGAGACGGACGAGATCCTCGCCATCACGCTCGGCGGCGGTGTGATTCGTACGCGAGTCAACGAGGTCAGGGAGACGGGCCGTGACACCATGGGCGTCCAACTGATCAATCTGGGCAAGCGCGATGCCGTGGTCGGCATCGCACGCAACGCCGAGGCGGGGCGCGAGGCGGAGGAGGTCGACGGCGACGTGGCCGTCGACGAGACCGCCGAAGGCGCCGCGGTCACCGGCACGGACGAGGGTGAGGCGCCCTCGGCCGAGTAGGCACGAGGAGTGAGTCACGTGAGTGGAGCCACGGGCGCCGGATCGTCCGGTACGTCGACCGGCACCTCTGCCGGAACGGACGGCGGCGGCCGTGGCTCCGCCGCGCACGCCACCAGTGGCGGACACACTTCCTCGTACGGCACTCATGGATCCCAGGGGGGAACTGTGACGGACACCCAGCAGGCTGCTTCACCGCTGCCCGGCGAGCGGCAGCCGCAGCAGCCGGCCGGGCCCTACCACCCGCCGCAGGCCTACCAGACCCAGGGCGGGACCGCCGGGGCCATGCGCAAGCCGCGCACCGGCGCGCGGACCACGCCGCGGGTGCGCAAGGCGCGCCTGCGGGTGGCCAAGGCCGACCCGTGGTCGGTGATGAAGGTCAGCTTCCTGCTCTCCATCGCGCTCGGCATCTGCACCATCGTCGCCGCGGCGGTGCTGTGGATGGTCATGGACGCCATGGGCGTCTTCTCCACGGTCGGCGGCACCATCTCGGAGGCGACCGGGTCGAACGAGTCCAACGGCTTCGACCTGCAGTCGTTCCTTTCGCTGCCGAACGTCCTGCTGTTCACGACGATCATCGCGGTCATCGACGTCGTCCTGGCGACGGCGCTGGCCACGCTGGGCGCGTTCATCTACAACCTGTCCGCGGGCTTCGTGGGCGGTGTGGAGCTGACGCTCGCCGAGGACGAGTGAGCTGCCGGTGAGTGGGCGCGGGTAACCGATTTTGGGACTGCGCCTGTCGTGCGCTAATCTTCAGGAGTCAGCGCGCGGGACACACACCGCAGAGCGCGGCGGGGCTATAGCTCAGTTGGTTAGAGCGCATCCCTGATAAGGATGAGGCCACAGGTTCAAATCCTGTTAGCCCCACAGCAAAAGATCGGGCGTCTCCCCTACGGGAGGCGCCCGATCGGCGTTTGTGCGGCCTTACGGTGGGCGGGGCGGCGGACGGGTTCGACGGGCCGGTTCCCCTCGTCCGGCACCGGTCCCTCCCCTCGCGGGGACCGGTGCCGGACGGTGGGTTCGGGTCGATCCTGTCGGCGTGGATCGAGCGGACGCCCTCGGGCCTGGTCGGCGCGTGCGCGACCGCAGCTTGATCCTGCCTGGTGAGGCCTGCCGGGAGGAGCATCCGGTGTCCGGAGCTGGGCTTTGCCGCAGGTCAGCCGTATAAAGTGAGTTTTCCGGTCCGGACGTCCAAGTGCGGAGGGAAGCAAGGGGTGGACACCTTGAGTGCCGACTCAGGGCCGCGCACAGCCCTCGCCGAACGTCTTGCGCTGCTGTACCGGGAGGCCGGCAACCCGCCGCTGAAGCGGGTGTCCGAGGCCGTGACACGGCTGCAGCGGGTCGACGAACGGGGGCGGCCCGTACGGGTCTCCGCGCAGCGCATCAGCGACTGGCGGCGCGCCCGGAACGTCCCGGCCCAGTTCGCCGCGCTCGCGGCCGTGCTGCACGTGCTGATACCCCAGGCGCGCCGCCTGAGGCCCACCCCGGTGTCGCCGGGTCTGTACGAGCTGGCGCAGTGGCAGCGGCTGTGGGAGAGCGCGGTGGCCGGCCCGGCCGAGCCGGGGGAGGAGCCGGAGCAGCAGCAGCCCGCCTTGGGGGTCTGCCCCTATCGCGGGCTCGCCTCCTACCGACAGCAGGACGCCCGCTGGTTCTTCGGCCGCGAGCGCAGCACGGACGCCCTCGTCGCCCAGCTGCGTGAGGTGGAGGACACCGGCGGCCTGGTGATGCTGGTCGGCGCCTCCGGAGCGGGCAAGTCCTCACTCCTGAGCGCCGGTCTGGTGCCCGCCCTGCGCGAGGACGCCGACCGGGCGCGTGAGGACGCCGAGCGGGCCCGTACGGTGCTCCAGCTGGTCCCCGGGGCCGACCCGACGGCCGAGCTGATCCGGTGCATCCCGGACCTGGCCGCGGTGGCCGTGCCGGACACGACGGACCCCGTGGGTGAGGGCGCCACCCCCGACGCGACGTCGCCGGACCCCCGCGCGGTCCTCGGCCCTCGCCCCGTACCCGACCCCGACGGCCATGGATTCGCCCAGGCCGTCCGAGCGGCCGTCAAGGCGTGGGCCGGCAGGGAGGTTTCCCCGGGCGGACGGCCCGTCGTCATCGTGGACCAGTTCGAGGAGGCCTTCACCCTCTGCCCCGACGAGTCGGCGCGGCGCACCTTCGTACGGATGCTGCACGCCGCGGCCGCGCCCGGGCCCGCCGGCGAACCGGCGCCCGTGCTGGTCGTGCTGGGCATCCGGGCCGATTTCTACGAGCAGTGCCTGAGCCACCCCGAACTCGCCGACGCGCTGCAGCACCGGCACATGGTGCTCGGCCCGCTGACCACGGCGGAGCTGCGCGCGGCGGTCACCGGTCCCGCCAAGGCGGTCGGCCTGGAGCTGGAGCCCGGTCTCGCGGAGCTGATCGTGCGGGAGGTGAGCGCCGACGGGCCGCGCGGCGCGCACGACGCCGGGGTGCTGCCGCTGCTGTCCCACGCGCTGCTCGCCACCTGGCAGCGCCGCAAGGGAGGCCGGCTCACGCTGGCCGGCTATCGCGCGGCCGGCGGCATCCAGGGCGCGGTCGCGGCGACCGCCGAGCGGGCCTGGTCCGGCCTGGACCCCGCGGCACGCTCGGCCGCCCGGCTGCTGCTGCTCCGGCTCGTCCGGCTCGGCGAGGACACCCAGGCCACGCGCCGCCGCGGCACCCGGCGCCAGTTGGCGCAGGAGTCGTCCGACCCGGACAAGACCGAGGAGTCCCTGGAGGCGCTGGTCCGCGCCCGGCTGGTGACGCTGGACGCCGAGACGGTGGAGATCACCCACGAGGCGCTGCTGCACGCCTGGCCCCGGCTGCGCGACTGGATCGACGAGGACCGCACCGGCAACCTGCTGCGCCAGCGCCTGGAGGAGGACGGTCGCGCCTGGGAGGAGTCCCGGCGCGACACCGCGCTGCTCTACCGGGGCTCGCGGCTGGAGCACGCCCACGGCTGGGCGAAGTCGGCCGGGGGCACCCTGCTGACCCGCAGCGCGGTGGAGTTCCTGGCCGCCTCGGTCCGGCTGCGCCGGCGCACGGTGTGGATCGGCCGGGCCGCGGTGTCGGCGCTGCTCGTCCTCGCGGTGGTCGCCGTCGGCGCGGCCGTGGTGGCGTGGCAGCAGCGCGACGACGCGGTGTTCGAGCACGTCCTGGCCGAGGCGGACCGGGTGCAGTACACCGACCCGTCGCTGTCCGCCCAACTGGACCTGGTCGCGCACCGGCTGCGCCCCGGCGACGAGGGCACCGGCAACCGGCTGGTCTCGATCGTCAACGCCCCGCTGGCCACGCCCCTCGCGGGCCACAAGGGCGCCGTCTACCTCACCAGCTTCCGCCCCGACGGCAAGGTCCTGGCCACCGCCAGCTACGACCGCACGGTCCGCCTGTGGGACGTGTCCGACCCGACCCGTCCCAAGCCGCTGGGCAAGCCGCTGACCGGGCACACCAGCTGGGTCAGCACCGCCGTCTTCAGCCCCGACGGCCGCACGCTCGCCAGCGCCTCCGACGACGGCACGATCCGCCGCTGGGACGTGTCCGACCCGGCGCATCCGCGCCCGCTGGGCGAGCCCGTCACGGGCGACGACGGCACCGTCTACCTGCTCGCCTTCAGCCCCGACGGCCGTACGCTGGCCGCCGCCACAGAGGAACACGTCGTCCGCCTCTGGAACGTGGCGGACCCCGCCCGCCCGCGCCGCCTGGGCGTCCTGACCGGGCACGAGGACGCCGTACGGGCCGTCGCGTTCAGCCCGGACGGCCGCGTGCTCGCCTCCGGCGGCGACGACGACACCGTACGGCTGTGGAGCACGGCCGACTGGCACCAGATGGGCGGGCCGCTGGCCGGGCACCGGGGCACCGTGCACTCGGTGGCCTTCAGCCCGGACGGGCACACCCTGGCCTCCGGCAGCTCGGACGACACCGTCCAGCTCTGGGACGCGCGCCGGGGCCGGGCGCTGGGCGCGCCGCTGACCGGGCACACGGGGCCCGTGTGGTCGGTGGCGTTCAGCCCCGACGGGACGATGCTCGCGGCCGGCAGCGCCGACTCCACGGCGAGCCTGTGGAACGTCCGCAACCCCGCCTTCCCCTCGCAGGTCGGCGAGCCGCTCGCGGGCAGCAGCGGGGAGATGTACGCGGTCGGCTTCGGCCCCGACGGGCGGACCCTCGCGACCGGCAGCGGCGACAGCCTCGTACGGCTGTGGTCCATCCCGACCTCCGACATGGTCGGCCGGATCGGCGCGTTCCGCCCTGACGGGCGGGTGCTCGCCACGTCCTCGCGCGACGAGCACGTCCGGCTGTGGGACATCCGGCGCCCTGCCCGGCCCGTCCTGCTGGGCACGCCGTTCCTGCCGGCCGACGGGGACGCGCAGTCCCTGGCGTTCTCGCCGGACGGCCGGACCCTCGCCGTGGTCACCGGCAGCCGCGCGGTGCAGCTGTGGAACGTCTCCGACCCCTCCCACCCCGTCCCCTACGGCAGATCCCTGCCCCTGCGCACCCGGTTCGCCGGGCCCAGCACGCTCGCGTTCAGCCCGGACGGCCGTGTGCTCGCGACCGCCTACGACGACCGTTCCGTACGGCTGTGGGACCTGCGGGACCCGGCGCACCCGCGCCCCTACGGGCCGTCCCTGACCGGCCACACCGGCTATGTGAACGCGCTGGTGTTCAGCCCGGACGGGAACACCCTGGCCAGCGGGGGCGCCGACGGCACGATCCGGCTGTGGCGGGTGGCCGACCCGCGCCGCGCCGAGCGGCTCGGGGTGCCCCTGACCGGGCACTCGGGGCCGGTGAACGCGCTGGCGTTCAGCCCCGACGGCCGGACGCTGGCCGCCGGCAGCGACGACAACACCGTCCGGCTGTGGGACATCGCCGACCCGCTGCGGGCGTCCGCGCTGTCCGCGCTGCGCGGGCACAGCGAGGCGATCGTGTCGCTGACGTTCAGCCGGGACGGCAGCAGGCTGGCCAGCGGCGGCAACGACGACACGGTCCGGCTGTGGGACGTGGCCGACCCCGCCCACGCCTCCGCGATCGGGCAGTCGATGAGCCCCAACGCCCGCACCGGCACGTTCCTGGCCTTCAGCCCCACCAGCCATATGCTCGGCGTCTCCAGCGGCACGGACACCGTACGGCTGTGGGACCTGGACGTCGACGCGGCGGTGGACCGGATCTGCCGGGTCACGCGCGGGGTGCTGACGCCGGAGAAGTGGCGGGAGTACCTGCCGCGGCTGTCGTACTCGGCGCCGTGCGGGGACGACTGAGACCGCGGCCGGAAAGGCTCTGTTCCGGGGCATTGACAGCCTTGTTAGGGTTGGTGTCAGCCCGATCGCTGGTGCATCCCCCGTCGCCAGCGATCGGGCCCTTTTCGTGTGCGCCGCTGGTCATCTGACGGACCGTCAGCTACGGTCCGGGTGCTGCTCCTCCTGCCGTACGTCCTTCGAAGGGGTGTGCCATGCAGACGCGTCCTTCCAGCCCGCGGCCACCGGGTGCGCCCCGGTGGGTGGCGATGGTCCACCGGCCCTGTGACGGCTCCTGGACGGTGGCCGCCGAGTCGCCGTACCGGGCTCCCGTGCTCTACGCCGCCGGCCAGATGGCCCAGACCCTGCGGGCGCGCGGCGCGGCGGCGGAGCTGGAGGTGTGGGGGCCGCAGGACGGGGAGTGGGGGCGGTTCACCGGTGCCGTGGAGCCCCCGGCCGCTCCTGTACGACAGGCCAAGGCCTCCGGGCCCAGCCGGCTGGACGAGCGGATGAGCGACCGCCGGCAGCAGGTGCTCCTGGCGGGCCTGAGCGGGGCGGGCCTGTACGACCTGACCGCGGAGGACCAGACCGCCGTCGAAGCGCTGGTCGACCGGCTCGACGAGGCCACCCTGCGGCGGGTCGCGCACTGGCTGACGTCGGCCGGTTCGGCACCGCGGCCGCTGGGCAGTCACCCCTCGTGACGACCCCTGGGGCAGGAGTACGCATGAAGGTGTCCATCGATCAGGACCTCTGCTACGGCTCCGGCGACTGCGTGTACCGCGTGCCGTCCGTCTTCACGGTCGTGGACGGGTTCGGCGCCGTCCTGCCGGGCCGCGAGGACGCAGGGGCGGACGCGCTGGTGCGGGAGGCGGCGGAGAAGTGCCCGTCGCAGGCGATACGGATCGAGGGCTGACGTACGAGTTCGGCTGTCAGCCCCTCTGCCAGCGCAGGTCCGTCAACGCACGCGCGCGTGCCTCCGCTACGGCCATCCGCGCCGCCCGCTCGACCGGGTCGACATGGGCCGCCTGCCCGGTCACCTGCCCGTCCCACTTGCGGTAGAGCAGCCCGACCTCCGCGGTGAACCAGCCCCGGCTCACGGCGTCGAGCGCCAGCAGCAGCCCGGTGTCCTCGGAGGCGGGCAACGCCATCCAGCCACCCAGGGCGAGCAGCAGATCCCGTCGTACGAAGAGACTGGCCGGGTGGACCGGGGCGCGGAAGTCGGCTGCCTTCCAGGCGGCGAGGACCGTGCCGCGCTCGATCGGGCCGGGCTCCGGGTCGCCCGGGAAGCCCACGGTGGAGCCGTCCGGCAGCGCGTCGAGGACGCGTGAGGTGGCCCAGCCGATCGTGGGGTCCGCCTCCAGCGCGGCCAGGTCGCGGGCGAGGGCGCCCGGGGTGAGCCGGTCGTCGGCGTCGAGGACCTTCACATACGTGCCGTCCGCGTGCGCCAGCGCCAGGGTGCGGGCCACTCCGGGGCCGCCGGGCCGGCCCTGACGAAACGTCACGCGCGTGTCGTCGGGCACATGGTGGGCGACCGCGTCCGTGCTGCCGTCCTCCTGGATCAGCCAGTGCCAGTCCCAGCCCTCGGGCAGCTCCTGCGCGCACAGCGAGTCGTGGGCGTCCCGGAGGAAGGGCGCGGAGGGGGCGTGGACCGCGGTGACGACGGTGATACGCCGGAGCACGGCGCCTTCACCACCTTTCCAGAGGAGTGGTGAACAACAGCTCCGTGCGGTCGCCCGGCAGCGTCACATAGGAGACGTCCACGACACGGCCATGGAGGTCGTACGACGTCTTGCGGAGCAGGATCACGCAGGCGCCGTCGGGCAGACACAGCTCTGCCGCCTCGCGCGCGGTCGGCGGGCGGGCGGTGAGGCGCTCCTCGATGCGGTCGATCTCGATGCCGACCGTGTGCAGCTGGTGGTGCGTGCCGCCCGGCCACGGCTCCCTGGAGACGTCCAGGAGCTCGGGGTTGGCGGCGATCGTCTCCCGCAGCAAATACGACGTGACAAGGCTGAGGGGCGCCTGCTCCCGGGCACAGCGGGTCCGGTAGGAGCGGCGCAGCAGGGGCGTGCCTTCCGGCACGCCGAAGGCCTCGGCGAGTTCCTCGGAGGCCGTCACATCGTCGTACTCGGCGTGGAAGATCAGGTCCTGGGGGGTGAGCCCGGTCTCGTGCTCGGTGGCTCCGGTGCTCGCCCTCTTGGCGAGGGGCTGCCGGGCACGGTCCTTCTCCCACTGGTGGCGCCGGTTGTCACGCACGGCGCGGGTCCGGGGAGGGGTTGGCTCGGGGCTGCTGCTCATCGGCTTCAGCCTACGGAGGGGGGCCAGGGGTGTGGGGTGAGGGGTGGGGCTCGGGGTGTTGCGTGTGGTGTGGCTCAGGGCTTGTCGGATGCCCTTGCTTCGGGGGGACCGGCCTGGTCAACGGTTGAGGGTCTCGGTGCGGGCCGCGTTCGTTCCCTCAGCTGCGTGGGGTGCCCGATCCCTGGAGGCTCCGTCGGCGCCTTCCGTGCCCTCTGCGCAGGAGTCGGTCTCCGCGGCCGTGGCGTCCTCGGTGTCGGTCAGGGGCAGGTGACGGCAGCTCGGGCTCTTGCCGTGGGCCTCGGCGTGGATGCGCTGCTTCATCGTGGGCGGCAGTGACTTGGCGTGGGACCAGGCCCACAGGGACATCGCGGCCGGCACGGCGAGCGGGGCGCTGGTGTTGCGGGCGGGCTCGGTCTGCGGTACCGGCGCGGCGGCGGCCGTGGCGGCGGTGGTGGTGACGAGACCGAGCGCCGTGCACAGCGCGAGGAAGGCGGTGACGAAGGCGGTCCACAGCTGCATGACCTTGTTCCGGGCCATGATCCCTCACTTTCGGGTTGGGCGATTTGCGTACTTTCCTCATGATGTGTATGTGGGTCGCGAAGTGGTGGACCGACGCCCCCGGCGCGTCGATCTTCAGATGAACACCACACGGATGGGTGCAAGAGCCCTGAAAAACCCCTGAGAGGGGAGAAGGCGGGCGAATGGTCACGTTCCGTGGGGGTGTGATCACCCTCAGATCACAGTGGTGAACCATCGTCTACTGCGGTGCTCGGGGCCGGAGTTGAGGGCCCGGCGCAGGTCACCGATCGATATCGGACGGTGTGTATAGTCGGGCGCCAGAGGTCCCCTACGTCAACGAAAGACGAGGTCGCGCGGTGAAGAAGCTTCTCCTGGTCGCACTGGCCGCCATCGGCGGGCTCCTCGTGTACCGCCAGATCCAGGCGGATCGCGCCGAGCAGGATCTGTGGACGGAGGCGACTGACTCCGTGCCCACGGGTTCGTGAGTTCCTGATTCGAACAGACCCCGGCCGCATGTGCGGTCGGGGTTTTGTGTGTCCGGGGCGCGCGGCAGGATGGGCCCCGGCCGACGGGAGGGGTGGCGCGCGATGGGGCGGCGACGTACGGCGGGGGTACGGCGACGGGCGCGGACCCGGGGGCACGCGCGCGTGGGCGCGGCCCTGCTGGGCGGGGTCACCGCGCTGAGCCTGGTCCCGGCACTCTGGGCGTGGCCCGCGCGGGCTGCCGACCCCTCGGGCGACTCCCCCTTCGCCTACGCCGAGGACGCAGCGCGTCTCCCCGCGGCGAGCAGCACCACCGACGCCGAGCGCCTCGAGCTCGGCGGCATCTACCGCAGCTCCCTGCCGCACGGCACGAAGGCCTACTACCGCCTCGAACTCGACTCCGCCACCAACGCCTACGTCTCCGCCACCGTCGTCCCCCCGCCCGGCGCCGCCGTCTCCGCCCTGGACGGAGTCAAGGTGTCCGTCCAGGACGTCGACGGAGGCATCTGCTCCGTCGACACCGAGACCTTCGGCAGCGTCCGCAGTGCGCGTCCCCTCACGGCGTGGGGGATGCGGGAGCTGACCTCACGGAGGTCGCGCTGCCAGGAGGCCGGGACGTACTACGCGGTGGTGGAGACGGGGAGGGGCGGGGCGTCGGGCGGCTCCGGGGCGTCGGACGACTCCGCTGCCCCGGATGCGTTCGCGTCGGGGGACTGGGGCCTGGAGCTGACCACCGTCTCGGAACCGGGGCTGTCCCGGACCGGCGCGACCGAGGCGCCCGAGAGCTGGAACTCCGCCCCGCCCGCCGACCTCACCGGGGACCCCGTCGCCCGCACCGGCGGCGCCGGCTTCTCGCGGGCCACCCGCCTCGGGCACGGAGTCTGGCGAGACGGGATCCGGCCGGGGCAGACGCTGTACTACGAGGTGCCGCTGGGCTGGGGCCGGCAGGTGTACGTCACCGCCGAGCTGGGCAGCTCGCCCGGCCGGTCCGGAGCGACCGCCGGGGCGCTGGACCTCACCCTCTACAACCCGGCGCGCGGTCCGGTCGAGGACACGAGCACCGGCTATTACGGGCGGCAGCAGTCCGCCGACCTGGATCCGCTGCCGCCGGTCGGCCACGAGAACCGGTTCGCCGTCGCCGACCGGGTCAGCGGCATGCGGTTCGCCGGGTCGTACTACCTCGCCGTCCATCTCTCGGCCCAGGTGGCGGAGCGCTTCGGCGACGGGCCGCTGGGGCTGACCCTGCGCCTGCGCGTCTCGGGGCAGGCCCGCTCCGGACCCGGGTACGCGGGGGAGCCCCTGCCGCGGGGGGATCTTCGACGTGGCCGGCGGCTCGGCCTCGCTGCCGGGCGCGGGGATCTCCCATGGGGGCGTGAAGGACGAGGCCACGCTGCGGGCGCTGGCGGTGGGCGGCATCGGTGGCGGAAGCGTGCTGGTGGCGGGCCTCGGCGTGTGGACCGCGGTGGCACGGAGACGGGCCGGGTAGGTGTGTCCGAGGGAGGGGCTGCTGATCGAATGCCCGGTCGTCACAGGCGGGTGAGCGCCCAGAAGCCCACGGCGTAGCAGGCCAGGGCCAGCAGCAGGACCGGGACGGTCACCTTGGCGGGCGGTCCCGGGCGGCGCCGACGCCGGCGGTGCTGGCGTCCTTCGGTCCGGGCCGGGAGCACCGGCTGCCGGATTTCCTGCGCGGGGGTGGGAACCTGCGGGTCCCGAGCGGTGTACGAAGCAGTAGAGGCATCGATACGCGGCTGGGGGGAGTACGGGACGTGGGCGGGTGCGTAGGGCGACGGCGCGAGGTGGGGCTGTGGCGGGGCCAGGGGAGCCTGTGGCCGGCGATCCTCGGTGTCTGCTGGATCGTGGGGCGGCGTCTGGGGCGGTACCTGGGGCTGTCTGTGGGGCTGCCCGTGGGCTGGTTGCACGCGGGGGTGTCTTCCGCCGGACGGGGATTGCGGCTGGGAACCGGACGGGAGGGGCGGCGGCAGCGGGAAACTGCCCGTGTCCGACATGGAGATCTGGGGAGCCTCGGGGACCTGGCGGGCCTGACGGGCCTGGCCGGCCTGGGGGCCCGAGGACAGGGACGAGCCGGGGGAGCCGGTGCCCTGAGACGCGCCGGTGCCCTCCCCCGAAGACTCCTTCACTCCGGGCGCCCGCTTCAGCGGTCCGTCGGGTCCGAACCCCGGCGGCAGCGGCCCGAGTTGGTCGAAGATCTCGATCAACTCGTCGTCCGGCCCAGGCTCCGGCAGCAGCTCCACCGCGGCGGCGAGTGCCTTGCGCGCCCCTGTGGCCGTACGGAAACGGGCCTGCGGATCGGGCTGCAGCAGGGTCGCCACGATCTGCCACAGCGGCTCGGGGATGCCCTTGGGCGCACTCGGTGTGCCATGCGCCGTGAAGTACTCGACGAGCGCCTTGGCGTCAGGCTTGGCGCCCTCCAGCAGATACAGCGCGACCAGCCCGACGGCGAACAGGTCGGCGGGGAAGTCCGGTTCCGAGCCGAGCAGTTGCTCGGGCGCGAGATAGCCGGGCGTGCCCACCACGAGGTTGGTCTCCGTCAGACGCGGCTCGCCCAGCCGCATGGCGATGCCGAAGTCGGACAGGCGCAGCCGGGGGCGCCCCGTGCCGGTTGCCTCCAACAGCAGGTTGGCGGGCTTGATGTCGCGGTGCACCACGCCTTCGGCGTGCACGGCGGCGAGGCCGGACAGGAGTTGATCCAGGAGCGTGGCGACGAAGGCGGGCGGCAGAGGGCCGTAGTCGCCGACGAGGTGGACCAGCGAACCGCCTGCGACGAGGTCCATGGTGAACAGGACCTGGTCGTCGTCGGCGGCCCAGCTGGCGGGCGCGAGGACATGGGGGTGGTCGATCCGCAGCGCCTGTTCGCGGACGAAGCGCAGCAGTGAGTGGGCGTCGCGTTGCTGGAGGACCTTGGCCGCCACATAGCGCCGGCGGCGGTGGTCCCAGGCGCGCCAGACGGCGCCGACGCCGCCGCGTCCGATCGGGTCGACCAGTTCGTACCGGCCGGCGAACACCTCACCCATCGCTGTGCGTTGCTCCTCCCCCTGCGGCCGATGCCCGGCCCGGCCCCGAGTCCCTCGCTCCCCTTTACTCCCCCGGTAACTCGTCAGTACTCCCACGGCACGTGCCCGGGGTGGTCGGGACCGTGCCCGGGGTGGTCGGTGTCGTGCACGGGGTGGTCGAAGCCGGGCCCGGCCGCCGAACCCCCTCGGTCGGCCGGGCCGGGCGGTCAGCTCTGGTGGGCCTGGTAGTGGGCGACGGCGTCGGAGGTGCGGCCGGCGCCGTAGACGCGGAGGAACTCGGCGAGTTCCGGGTGCGTGGGGGCGAGGGTGTCGGCGGCGTCGATGATGTCACCGGCGGCGGCGACGGAGCGCAGCAGCGACTGGATCTCGCGGACGACCCGCTTGACGGTCGGGGCACCCGAAGTGTTCGTCGTCTGCGTCACGTTGCTCAGCACGGAGCCCCCCTGCGACTTCTTGATCTCGTCCATGCGCTCGGTGGCCTCGGCGGCGCTCACGCTGCCGTCGGCGACCTGCGCGGCCAGCTCCTGGAGCAGCTGCACGCGCTGGACCACGGCAGGGTTGCCGATCTTCGCCCGCTGACCACTCATCAGCTGCGACAGCATCGGTGCCGACAGTCCCAGTACCCCCGCGAGACGAGCCTGGTTGAGGCCAAGATCGTCGATGAGCTTACGGAAGAGCGCCCCCAGCGGCTCCCCGTACCAGTTCCGCTGCAGTTCCCGCGCTCTCGCGGTGGCTTCCTGCTGTGCGGCGTCCATTGCGTCTCCCCATCGCTTCCCCAAACAAACCGCGGTTCGCTGTAGCGAACCACGCCGAGCATCTTACGGAGAGTGGTCGGCCGCAGGGAGCCCCAATCTTTTTGCGAGATCCCCCGGGTGACCCGGTACTCTGGTCTGCGGCGCCCGCCGGTGCGAGGTACTTTCGGCGGGACGCTTGTCGCGGGGCCTTAGCTCAGTTGGTAGAGCGCTGTCTTTGCATGGCAGATGTCAGGGGTTCGACTCCCCTAGGCTCCACTCGCAAAATGCCCTCCGAACTGCGGAAACGCAGTTCGGAGGGCATTTTTTCGTGGTGCCTGGGGGACCGCCGCCGCGCTCAGCGCTGATCGTCGCGGTGCGCGGCCTCCTCCTCGGCCTCCTTGGCCTGGACCTCCGGGTCGAGGGAGCCGCTGCCGTCGACGGAGGTCAGCGGCGTCGGCTCGGGAACCTCGGTGGCGGCGGGAGGCTCGACCAGCCAGTCGGGGTTGGCCTGCTTGTCCCACCACTTCCACGCGGCGAAGGCGCCGCCGGCGACCATGCCGAAGATCGCCAGGAACTTCACGGCACGCCCCGCGCGGGACCGCCTCTCGTGCTTGCGGACCAGCTTGCGGATCTCCTCCGGCGTGACCTGACCGCGCAGGGCGGCCAGCGCCGCGGCACCGCGCGCCGCGGCCTCGTCCTTGGCGGGCCCGGCCGCGGCCACGGCCTGCTCGATCATCGGCCTGGAGTACTCGGCGGCCTGCCGCGCGGCGACACGCGTGCGTGCGGCGGCCTCCTGCGCTGCGTGGTCGACCTTGGGCGGCACATGCGTCCTTGCCTCGGCCAGCAGCGGCGCGACATGGGACGCGTACTGCACACGTGCCTGTCCGGCGGCCTGGGAGACCTTGGGCGCGAGCCGTAGGCGCGCCTCCTGCGCGTACTGTGCGGCCCTTTCCTTGGCGGTGTCGGCGTAGGGCGCCACCACTTCCGCGGCGTGCAGCACGCTGTCCTTCGCCGAGCCGGTCGCGGCGCGCACGCTGTCGATGCGGGTCACGGGATCCTCCTCCTCGGTGGCGTACGGTATTTCGACTTTCCACCCTTTTACGGATCATGCCTACCGGGACCCCTCGTGGCATGCGGGGGCGGGCATTCGGGTTCCAGCGGATGAACGGGGAGCAACAGGGCTTGTCGTCGACAATGCCACGGATTGCCCGGCCGCGCTGGGCAACACCCGCACCGGACGACGCAAGACCCACGCCGTACGACGCAGGGTGCCCGGCGTGCGAGGATCGGGGGGATCACAGGAAGACAACGGAAGGCACACCGTGGCCGAGCAGCTCTACGCCACCCTCAAGACCAACCGCGGCGACATCGTGGTCCGACTGTTCCCGAACCACGCTCCGAAGACGGTCAGGAACTTCGTCGAACTCGCGCAGGGACAGCGGGAGTGGACGAACCCCGAGACCGGTGCGAAGACGTCGGACCCGCTCTACAACGGCACGGTCTTCCACCGGGTCATCAGGGGCTTCATGATCCAGGGCGGCGACCCGCTGGGCAACGGCGTCGGCGGCCCCGGCTACGAGTTCGAGGACGAGTTCCACCCCGAGCTCTCCTTCAACAAGCCCTACCTGCTGGCCATGGCCAACGCCGGCCCGGGCACCAACGGCTCGCAGTTCTTCATCACCGTCTCCCCGACGCCGCACCTGAACCGCCGGCACACCATCTTCGGCGAGGTCACCGACGCGGCGAGCCAGAAGGTCGTCGACTCCATCGCGACCACCGACACCGCCCGCAACGACCGCCCGGTGCAGGACGTCGTCATCGAGTCGGTCGTCGTCGAGAAGCGCTGACCGGCCCCGGCGCCGACCGGCTTCGCCTGTCTTCTTCCGCCGGGAACCAATCGCCCCGCTCGTCCGTAGGGATGAGCGGGGCTTTTCGTCCACGAATCGCCTCCGCAGATGTCTACGAGGACGGGGTGACGCGCATGCAGCAGGTGCCGGACGCACAGCAGGTCCCCGTGTGCTACCGCCACCCGGACCGCGAGACCGGCGTGCGCTGCACCCGCTGCGAGCGCCCCATCTGCCCCGAGTGCATGATCAGCGCCTCGGTGGGCTTCCAGTGCCCGGAGTGCGTCCGGGGCGCCACCGACGGCAGCGGACCGGTGGCCCGCGCCACCGCGCCCCGCACCATCGCGGGCGCGACCGTCGTCGGCGACACCCGGCTGATCACCAAGATCCTGATCGGGATCAACCTCGCGGTGTTCATCGCCGTGAACCTGCGGGAATCCCTCCTGAACGATCTCGTGCTGATCGGCGCCTGGCCGCCCGCGCCCTGGACCGCGACGGAAGGTGTCGCGGAGGGCGAGTGGTACCGGCTGCTGACCTCGACGTTCACCCACCAGGAGTTCTGGCACATCGGCTTCAACCTGCTCAACCTGTGGCTGCTGGGCAGTCAGGTGGAGGCCGCGCTCGGCAGGGCCCGCTATCTCACGCTCTATCTGCTCTCCGGCCTGGCCGGCAGCACCCTCGCCTATCTGCTGACGGACCCGGCCACCGCCACGCTCGGGGCCTCCGGCGCCGTCTTCGGCCTGTTCGGTGCCTTCGCCGTGCTGCTGCGCCGCCAGAACTACGACATGCGTCCGGTGCTGGTGCTGCTGGCGATCAACCTGGTCTTCACCTTCAGCCCGGGGACCAACATCTCCTGGCAGGCCCACATCGGCGGCCTGGTGGCCGGTACGGCGATCGCGTACGCCATGGTCCACGCCCCGCGTGAGCGGCGCGCGCTGGTGCAGTACGGGGCCTGTGCGCTGGTCGCGGTCGTGCTCGTCGTCGCCACCCTGTTGAGGACGGTCCAGCTCACCTGAGCGGCCTGTTGTCCACACCCTGTCGCCAAGCTTGTGCACAGTGTGCGCGAACAACTGTGCCCCCTGCCACCGACTCGCGTTTCCGCAGGTCAGGCAGGGGGCGAACAGGTTTTCGAGTGGAGGCTCCGGCCGGTCGTTCCGTCACACCGGCGTCAACCGCCGAGGGGTTATCCACAGATCGTCTTTTCTTTTCCCCAGCATGTGGAAAGTAGCTGTGGATAACTCAGTGGATAGCCCTGGGCAGAGCTGTGTTCAGCGGCCGGACGCCGTTACTTCCACTGCGTCGAGACGCCGAATCCGGCCGCGATGAACCCGAAGCCGACGACGATGTTCCAGTTGTCGAGGCTGTCGAGCGGCAGCGATCCGTCGGTCACATAGAAGACGACGATCCAGGCGAGGCCGATGAGGAACATGGCCAGCATGACCGGCGCGACCCATGCGCGGTTGGTGAGCTTGATGGCCTGTGCCTGCTTGGCGGGCGGCGGCGTGTAGTCGGCCTTCTTGCGGATACGTGACTTCGGCACGAGGGTCTCTCCTGTCGATGCGCTGCGTGGCCGCGCAGGGAACTGGGTCGGGCTCGGGGCAGCGTACAAGGGTCCGCCGATGCGAATCTGAGTGCTCCCCCGGGCGTCCGTTAGCGTAGTGCTTCCGTGGCGCCGAAGGAGATAAGGGTACGTTGAGCAATTCTGCCGACTCTCCCCAGCCGGGATCCAGTACGGGGCCCGGGACGGCCCCCTTGGGCGGCCGCAGGGGCGGTTTCCGTCCCGTGCGAGTGCTCACGGTCGCCGTCTTCGCTCTCGCGGGCCTGCTTTTCTTCACCAGTTTCAATACGGCCAAGGGCACCAATATCCGCACGGACACGTCCTTGCTCAAGCTTTCCGACCTGATCCAGGAACGCAGCCACAAGAACGGCGAACTGGACGAGTCGAACGCGGCCCTGCGCGACCGGGTCGAATCCCTCGCCGACCGCGACGACGGCTCCACCGCGGCCGAGGACGCCAAGCTCGCCGCCCTGGAGGAGAACGCCGGCACCCAGAAGCTCAAGGGCGAGGCCATCACGGTCACCCTGAACGACGCCCCGCCGGACGCCACCGCCAAGCTGCCCGGCTACCCCGAGCCGCAGCCCGACTACCTGGTCATCCACCAGCAGGACCTCCAGGCCGTGGTGAACGCGCTGTGGCAGGGCGGCGCCGAGGGCATCAAGGTCATGGACCAGCGGCTGATCTCCACCAGCGCCGTGCGCTGCGTGGGCAACACCCTGATCCTCCAGGGCCGCGTCTACTCACCGCCGTACAAGATCACGGCTGTGGGTGACCCCGAGAAGCTCCAGAAGGCGCTCAGCGCGAGCCCCGCGATCCAGAACTACATGGTGTACGTCAATGTCTACGGTCTCGGCTGGAAAGTGGAGGAGAACGGGACGGTGACTCTGCCGGGCTACTCGGGCACAGTGGATCTGCACTACGCCAAGCCCGTGGAGTGACTCGCACGCCCCTCTGGAGCCGCCGGTGCGCGTCGTCGTCAGGACCCTCAGCGAGCTCTGCATCACCGCCGGAACCCTGATCGTGCTGTTCGTCGGCTACGTCCTCTTCTGGACCGGTGTCCAGGCCGACGACGCGATGGCCGAGCAGATCGACCGGCTCCAGGAGAGGTGGGCCCAGGAGCCGGCCCGCCCCGCCGCCGCGACTCCCCGCCCGCCGGCGCCGTACAGGAGCGGGCAGCCTTTCGCGGTGATGTACGTTCCGCGGCTCGGTTTCACGTGGAACAAGCCGGTCCTGGAGGGCACCGCCGCCGGCACTCTGAAGAAGGGCCTCGGCCACTACGCGGGCACCGCGCGGCTCGGGCAGCAGGGGAACTTCGCCGTCGCCGGGCACCGGCGCACCCACGGCGACCCCTTCAAGGACTTCCCGCGCCTGCGCCGCGGCGACGCGGTGGTGCTGACCGACGGCACGAGCTGGTTCACGTACCGGATCGACAAGGGGCCCTACCGGACCGTGCCCACCGACGTGGCGGTCGTCGACCCCGTCCCGCGCGCGTCCGGCTACGACCGCCCCGGCCGCTATCTCACCCTCACCACCTGCGACCCGGAGTGGGGCCACAGCCACCGGCTGATCGTCTGGGCGCACCTGGACGAGACCCAGCCTGTGGACGAAGGCGAACCGGAGGCGCTGCGCCGTTAATCTGGTTCGGGCGGCGTGAGCGTGGTGCCGTGGAACGGACGGAAGGGACGGCATGTACGGCTGGATCTGGCGGCATCTGCCGGGCAACGTGTGGGTGAAGGCGCTGGTCTCGCTCCTGCTGGTCCTGGCCGTGGTCTACGTCCTGTTCCAGTACGTCTTCCCGTGGGCCGAACCGCTGCTTCCCTTCAACGATGTGACGGTGGACAACCATTGAGCGCGCGCATTCTCGTCGTCGACAACTACGACAGCTTCGTCTTCAACCTGGTCCAGTACCTGTACCAGCTGGGCGCCGAGTGTGAGGTGCTGCGCAACGACGAGGTGTCGACCGCGCACGCCCAGGACGGCTTCGACGGGGTGCTGCTCTCGCCCGGCCCCGGCGCCCCCGAGCAGGCCGGCGTCTGCATCGACATGGTCCGGCACTGCGCGGACACCGGTGTCCCCGTCTTCGGCGTGTGCCTGGGCATGCAGTCGATGCAGGTGGCGTACGGCGGCGTCGTGGACCGCGCGCCCGAGCTGCTGCACGGCAAGACCTCGCCGGTGGAGCACGAGGGCAAGGGCGTCTTCGCCGGTCTGCCCTCGCCCTTCACCGCGACCCGCTACCACTCCCTGGCCGCCGAGCCCGCCACCGTCCCGGCCGAGCTGGAGGTCACCGCGCGGACGCGGGACGGCATCGTGATGGGCCTGCGCCACCGCGAACTGCCGGTGGAGGGCGTGCAGTTCCATCCCGAGTCGGTGCTGACCGAGCACGGCCACCGGATGCTGGCCAACTGGCTGGTGGAGTGCGGCGACGAGGGCGCGGTGGCGCGGTCCGCGGGGCTCGCCCCGGTGGTGGGCAGGGCCACGGCGTGACCTCGGACTGGTACGGCTCGGAGGGGTACGCGCCGGCGCAGGAGCCGTATGCGCCGTACCCGTCGCAGGAGCCGTACCAGGAGTCGTACGAGGAGTCGTACGAGGCCCCCTACGAACCTCCGCGGGACGACGAGACGGTGGCGCTGCGGGTACCGGCCGCGTCCGGCGAGTCCATACCGGGTTCTCTGGGCGCCTCGGGGACCTCCCGGGCGGGCGGAACCCCGACCGGTGGCCGTGCGGCCCGCAGAAAGGCCGCCAAGCGCCGTCACGGGCGTCACGGCGGAGGCGCGACGCCCGACGACACGCAGACGGCGGCGACGGCGGAGCCCGATCGGCCGCTCTCACGGGTGGAGGCCCGCCGGCTCGCGCGGGCCCGCAAGCCCAGCCCGGCCGTCGTCGCCAGCCGGGTGATCGGCGAACTGTTCATCACCACCGGCGTGCTGATGCTGCTGTTCGTCACCTACCAGCTGTGGTGGACGAACGTCCGCGCCCACGCGCAGGCCGGCGCCGAGGCCAGGGACCTCCAGGACGACTGGGCCAGCGGCAAGCGCAGGCCGGACGTGTTCGAGCCGGGCGAGGGCTTCGCGATCCTGCGCATCCCCGAGCTGGACGTGGTGGTGCCGATAGCGGAGGGCGTCAGCAGCAAGAAGGTGCTCGACAAGGGGATGGTCGGGCATTACGGCGAGGCGCCGCTGAAGACGGCGATGCCGGGCGCGAAGACGGGCAACTTCGGGCTGGCCGGGCACCGCAACACGCACGGGGAGCCGTTCCGGTACATCAACCGGCTCCAGCCCGGGGACGCGATCGTCGTCGAGACGCAGGACACGTACTACGTCTACAAGATGGCCTCGATCCTGCCGGTCACCTCGCCGGGGAACGTCAGCGTCCTCGATCCCGTGCCGAAGGGCTCGGGCTTCACCGGGCCGGGGCGTTACATCACCCTCACGACATGCACGCCGGAGTTCACCAGCAAGTACCGGATGATCGTCTGGGGCAAGATGGTCGAGGAACGGCCGCGCAGCAAGGGCAAGCCCGATGCGCTAGTCAGTTAAGGGCGGAAGAACAGTGGCAGCGACCACCGACGACACCGAAGAGCACACCGGCGCGGACCTGCCGGACCCCGCTCCCGATTCCGCACCGCGCCGCCGCGGCCCCGGCCGGATCGCCACCGCGATCAGCGTCTTCGGCGAGCTGCTGATCACGGCGGGCCTGGTCCTCGGCCTCTTCGTCGTCTACTCGCTGTGGTGGACCAACGTCCTCGCCGACCGCAAGGCCGACAAGGAGAGCGACAAGGTCCGCGACCACTGGGCCGAGTCCCGGCAGACCGGCCCCCGCACCCTGGACACCAAGGACGGCATCGGCTTCCTGCACGTCCCCGCCATGAGCAGCCACGAGATCCTCGTCAAGAAGGGCACCTCGACCGAGCTCCTCAACGACGGCGTCGCCGGCTACTACACCGACCCCGTCAAGGCGACCCTCCCCATGTCGGGCCGCAACGGCAACTTCACCCTCGCCGCCCACCGCGACGGCCACGGCGCCAAGTTCCACAACATCGACAAGCTCGACAAGGGCGACCCGATCGTCTTCGAGACGAAGAACCGCTGGTACGTCTACAAGGTCTACGCGACCCTCCCCGAGACCTCGAAGTACAACGTCGACGTCCTCGCCGCCGTCCCCGAGGAGTCCGGCAGGAAGAAGGCCGGCAAGTACATCACCCTCACCACCTGCACGCCGGTGTACACGTCGCGGTATCGGTACGTGGTGTGGGGGGAGCTGGTCCGGGTGGAGAAGGTGAACGACGAGCGGACTCCGCCGAAGGAACTGCGCGGCTGACCGCACGGACGGAGCCCCGGCCCCCCTTTCCAGGGGAGCCGGGGCTCCGTCATGTCCGGTGCGGCCGGGGGCTAGCCCGTCGTACCGCCGAAGACGACTGTGCCGCCGTCGCCTCCGTTGCCGTTGCCGCCGTTCTGGTTCTGGCCGAAGCTGACGGTCTTCAGGGTGATCGTCGTCCCTGCCGGGTCGTCGGTCTTCTTGTCCGGCTTCGGGTCCTGGTCGATGACGAACGCCGTGTCGCTGGCGTCGCCGTCGAACTGGATGTTCGTGAAGCCCGCGGCGTTCAGGATCTGCTTGGCCTCGGCGACCGTGCGGTTGCGGACCTCGGGGACCTGGACCTCGGTCTTCTTCTTCTCACCGATGTTGATCGTCACTGTGGAACCCGGGAGGACCTCTTCCCCGCGTCCCGGCGTGGTGTTGATGACCTTGCCGACCTGGCTGTCGTCCTCGGTCGGCACGTTGGTGCAGGTGCCGGTGAGGTTGTTGGCCTGGAGCTGGGCGAGGGCCGCGTTGCAGTCCTGGCCGGTGAGGTCGGGGACCGTCTCCTTGGCCTCTTCCTTGGCGACCGTCAGGGTGATGGTGGAGCCCTTCTCGACCTCTTCGCCGAGACCGGGGTCCTGCTCGAGGACCGTGTCCGGGTCCTCCGTGGACGACTCCTCGTACGTCACCTTGACGGTGAAGTTGTACTCGTCGCCCTCCAGCTCGGCCTTCGCCTCGTCCAGGCTGTCGCCGGTCACGTTCGGCACCGCCACCTTGGGCGCGCCCGTCGACAGGACGAGGTTGACGGTCGACTCCTTGTCGACCGTGGCGTTCGGCTTCTGGTCCTGTTCGCAGACCTTGCCCTTGGCCATCTCCTCGCACGGCTTGGGATCGAAGGCCACCACGAGGCTGACGTTGTCGGCCTGTTCCCGGGCCTGCTTCTCGGTGAGCCCGACGAAGTTGGGCACCTTGGCGGTGCTGTTGCCGACTCCGTCCCCGCTGAAGATCCACTTCCCGATCAGGATCGCGCCCACCAGGACCAGGACGGCCGCGAGGACGAGGAGGATCGTGGAGGTGTTGGACTTCTTCTGGCGGCGCCGGTCGGGGCGGTCGTCGTAGCCGAAGCCGCCGTCGTCCGGGTTCATGGGCGGCAGCATCGAGGTGGCGCCGGCGTCCGTGGAGCGCAGGGCCGTGGTCGGCTGCTCGTCGGGGTAGCCGCCGTAGCCGACCGCGCCCATCGCGGCCGTCGCGGCGACGGGCTGGCCGTCGAGGCAGGCCTCGATGTCGGCGCGCATCTCGTCGGCCGACTGGTAGCGGTAGTTGGGGTCCTTGGTCAGGGCCTTCAGCACGATCGCGTCCATCTCGGGCGTGATCTCAGGGTCGAAGACCGACGGCGGCTGGGCCTCCTCGCGGACGTGCTGGTACGCCACCGCGACCGGGGAGTCGCCCACGAAGGGCGGTCGGACGGTCAGCAGCTCGTACAGCAGGCAGCCCGTGGAGTAGAGGTCCGAGCGCGCGTCGACCTGCTCGCCCTTGGCCTGCTCCGGGGAGAGGTACTGGGCGGTGCCGATGACGGCGGACGTCTGGGTCATCGTCATGCCGGAGTCGCCCATGGCGCGGGCGATGCCGAAGTCCATCACCTTGACCTGGCCGTTGCGCGTCAGCATGACGTTCGCGGGCTTGATGTCACGGTGGACGATGCCACTGCGGTGCGAGTACTCCAGGGCCTGGAGGATCCCGATGGTCATCTCCAGGGAGCGCTCCGGCAGCAGCTTGCGGCCGCTGTGCAGCAGCTCACGCAGCGTGGAGCCGTCGACGTACTCCATGACGATGTACGGGATCGAGACCCCGTCGATGTAGTCCTCGCCCGTGTCGTAGACCGCCACGATCGCGGGATGGTTGAGCGAGGCGGCCGACTGGGCCTCCCGGCGGAACCGGGCCTGGAAGGACGGGTCGCGCGCGAGGTCCGCGCGCAGCGTCTTCACCGCCACGGTGCGGCCGAGGCGGGTGTCATGCGCGAGGTATACCTCCGCCATGCCACCACGGCCGAGCACCTGGCCCAGCTCGTACCGGCCGCCGAGGCGACGCGGCTCTTCCATAGCTACCTACCAGCCCTCTCCGTCGGTCCCGACCCGCACATCCGTGCGGGTGGAGGCTGCCGTCCGGGCCCTACCGTACCCGGCTCTCCTTGTGCGACCTGGCCAAGCCCGTCACCCGATACAGGACCGGTATCGCAACGTGCGCCGATGTGAAGGGGACGTGATCGGGGTCACTTCTTGCTGTCGAGGACGGCCTTCATCACATCCCGCGCGATGGGGCCGGCCAGACCGCCACCGGTGATGTCGTCGCGGTTCGCGGCGCCGTCCTCGACGACCACGGCCACGGCGACCGGTGCGCTGCCGTCGCTGAGCTTGGCGTAGGACACGAACCAGGCGTACGGCTTCTCGCTGTTGTTCAGGCCGTGCTGGGCCGTACCGGTCTTGCCGCCGACCGTGGCGCCCTCGATCTTCGCCTTGCCGCCGGTGCCCTGCGGGTCGTTGACCACCGTCTCCATCATTTCCTGGAGCTTCTGGGCGGTCTCGCCCGAGACGGCCTGGGACAGCTCCTCGGGCTCGGTCGTCTCGATGGTGTCGAGGTTGGCGGCCTTGAGCTGGTCGACCATGTACGGCTTCATCAGCTTGCCGTCGTTGGCGATCGCCGCGACGACCATGGCCATCTGCAGCGGGGTGGCCCGGTTGGAGGCCTGACCGATGCCGTCCATGGCGTTCTGCGGCGCGTTGTCCTCGGGGTAGACGCTCTCCGAGGCGCGGACGGGGGTGTCCAGCTCCTTGTTGTTGTAGCCGAACTTCTCCGCCTGCTCGATCATGCCCTCGTTGCCGACGGAGTCGGCGAGCTTCGCGAAGACCGTGTTGCAGGAGACCATCAGCGCGTACCGCAGGCTGGCGTTCTTGCACTCGCCGTGCTGGTTGGTCAGGTCGGTCGTGGTCTGCGGCAGCTGGTACGGGTCCGGCGTCTTGGTCTTCTCGTCGATGCCGGAGACGACGCCGTGCTCCAGGGCCGCCGCCGCGGTGACCACCTTGAAGGTGGAGCCAGGCGGGTAGGTCTCGCGCAGCGCGCGGTTCAGCATCGGGTCGTCGGGGTTGTTGTCCTTCTGGACGGCCTTCCACGCCTCGGCGTCGTCGTCGGAGGTGCCGGCGAACTTCGACGGGTCGTACGACGGCGTGGAGACCAGCGCGAGGATCTTGCCGGTGGACGGCTCGATCGCGGCGACGGCGCCCTTCTTGTCGCCGAGTCCCTCGAAGGCGGCCTTCTGCGCGGCCGCGTTGAGGGTGGTGACGACGCTGCCGCCCTCCTTCTCCTTGCCCGTGAGCATGTCGAGGGTGTTGCGGAAGAACAGCCGGTCGTCGGTGCCGGTGAGGATGCCGTCCTGGAGCTTCTCCAGCTGGTTGGCGCCGAACGCCTGCGAGGAGTAGCCGGTGACCGGCGCCCACATGGGGCCGTTGACCCAGGTCCGCTTGTACTTGTAGTCGCCGGACTTGCTCTCCACCGAGCCGGTGATGGGCTTGCCGTCGACGATGATGTTGCCGCGCGGGGTCGCGTAGCGCGCGATGTTGACGCGGCGGTTCTCGCTGTCGGTGGCCAGGTCGTCCGCCTTGACGTACTGCAGCCAGTTGTCGCGGATCAGCAGGGTCAGGATGAGCAGCCCGCAGAAGATCGCGATGCGTCGCAGGGGCTTGTTCACGGTCGGACCACCTGGGTCATCTCGGCGTCGGGGTTGGGGGCGGGGGACGGCGCCGGGCGGCGCGCGGTGTCGCTGATCCTGAGCAGGATGCCGATCAGCGCCCAGTTGGCGATGACGGAGGAACCGCCGTACGCCAGGAAGGGCATCGTCATACCGGTCAGCGGGATCAGGCCCATGACGCCACCGGCGACGACGAACACCTGAAGGGCGAAGGCACCGGACAGACCGATGGCGAGCAGCTTGCCGAAGGGGTCGCGGGCGGCGAGGGCGGTGCGCACGCCGCGCTCGGCGATGAGTGCGTAGATCAGCAGGATCGCCATCAGGCCGGCCAGGCCCAGCTCCTCGCCGAAGGTGGCGAGGATGAAGTCGGAGTTGGCGGCGAAGCGGATCAGCTCGGAGTGGCCCTGGCCCCAGCCGGAGCCGAGGGTGCCGCCGGAGCCGAACGCCCACAGCGCCTGCATGGCCTGCTCGGAGTGGCCGCCGACGCCCTGGCGGGAGAGCGTGTACTCGCGCATCGGGTCGAGCCAGGCGTCCACACGCTGCTGGATGTGCGGCTCGAAGCTCGCCACGCCGACCGCGCCGACCGCGGACATCAGCAGACCGAAGACGATCCAGCTGGTCCGCTCCGTGGCGACGTACAGCATGATGACGAACATTCCGAAGAACAGCAGCGACGTACCGAGGTCGGTCTCGAACACCAGGATGAGGATCGAGATGCCCCAGACGACCAGGATCGGACCGAGGTCGCGGCCGCGCGGCAGGTACAGGCCCATGAAGCGGCGGCTGGCGAGCGCGAGCGCGTCCCGCTTCACCATCAGGTAGCCGGCGAAGAACACCGCGAGGACGATCTTCGCGAACTCACCGGGCTGGATGGAGAAACCGGCGACGGAGATCCAGATCTTGGCGCCGTAGATGTTCTGGCCGAGGCCCGGCACCAGCGGCAGCAGCAGCAGGAACAGCGCGCCGACCATGGAGATGTAGGTGTAGCGCTGCAGGACGCGGTGGTCCTTGAGGAAGATCAGCACCACGATGAACAGCGCGATGCCCATCGCCGTGTACAGCAGCTGGCGCGGCGCGGCGGTGCCGGCCTGCCCGATGGACTGCAGCAGCTTCGACTGGTCCAGGCGCCAGATCGCCACCAGCCCGAGTCCGTTGAGCAGCGTGGCCAGCGGCAGCAGCAGGGGGTCGGCGTACGGCGCGAACCTGCGGACGACGAGATGGCCGACACCGGCCAGCAGGCCGAGGCCGAGACCGTAGGCCAGCAGGCCGGACGGCACCTCGTCGTTGATGGCCAGGCCGACGTTGGCGTAGGCGAAGACCGGGATGACGACGGCGAAGACGAGCAGCGCCAGCTCGGTGTTGCGCCTGCTGGGCGCGCCGATGGCGCCGATCGTGGACGTGTGGTGCGTCGACGTGTTGGTAGTACTGCTCATCGTGTGACGGGGCCTCTCACGGCTCGCCTACTGCTTACCGCACAGCGAGACGACCTTCTGCTCTTCCTCCGACAGACTCGGGCCGGGGCTGGGAGTGGCGGTCGGGGTCGGGGACTTGGACGCGTTCGGGGATGTCGGTGCCGACGGGGTGGGTGTCGGCGATGCCTTGGACGTCAGCGAGGTACGGGTGGTTCCCGTGGTGCCGCCGGCCTCGCCCTCGCCCGTCTTCGCGTTCTGCTCGCTCTCGGCGGCGCGCCGCTCGGCCTGCTTGCGGCATGCGGAGGCCTGGACGGCCAGTTCGTCGATCTTCGCCTGGGCGTTCTTCAGCCCGCCCTCGGCGATCGTCGCCTTGACCGCCTTCTGCTGGTACGGCGGCAGGTACTTGAGTTCGATCTCGGGGTGGTCCTTCTCGACCTTCGACAGCGACACCCAGGCCAGGTCCTGGCTGATGCCGCGGTAGAGGGCGACGTGCTCGTCGTTGGTGCCGACGTAGTACTGGGTCTGCGTCCAGCGGTAGCCGCCGTAGAGGCCCGCGCCGACGACGGCGAGCGCGAGGCCGCCGTACAGCGAGCGCTTGAGCCACTTGCGGCCGGAGCGCTCCTTGACGAAGTCCTCGTCGCTGTAGCCGCCGAAGCCGTCGGTGGGGACGAAGCCGGTGACGTCACCGGAGCCGGGCGGGCCGAACTCGCCGCCGCCGCCGTGCGCTTGCGGTCTGCGGCCGAGGCCGGAGGCGCGGCCGGCCGGGGTCTGCATGATGCCGTTGTCGCTGAGCTGGTTCTGGTTCTCGGCGACCGCGCCGACCACGACGGGCGCGTCGGACAGCTGCCCGGCGAGGGTGTCCCCGGTGTCCAGGTCCAGGACGTCGGCGACGATGACGGTGATGTTGTCGGGGCCGCCGCCGCGCAGCGCGAGCTGGATCAGCTCGTGCACGGTCTCCTGCGGGCCCTGGTAGCTGGCGAGGGTGTCCTCCAGGGTCTGGTGGGACACCACGCCGGACAGGCCGTCGGAGCAGATGAGGTAGCGGTCACCGGCCCGGACCTCGCGGATCGACAGGTCGGGTTCGACATGGTCACCGCTGCCGAGGGCGCGCATCAGCAGGGAGCGCTGCGGGTGGGTGGTGGCCTCTTCCTCGGTGATGCGGCCCTCGTCGACGAGGCGCTGCACCCAGGTGTGGTCCTGCGTGATCTGGGTGAGGACGCCGTCGCGCAGCAGGTAGGCGCGCGAGTCGCCGACGTGCACGAGGCCCAGGCGCTGGCCGGTCCACAGCAGGGCGGTGAGCGTGGTGCCCATGCCCTCGAGCTGGGGGTCGTCCTCGACCATGGAGCGCAGCTGGTCGTTGGCGCGCTGCACGGCGGTGCCGAGGGAGGTGAGCACGTCGGAGCCGGGGATGTCCTCGTCGAGGGCGACGATGGTGGAGATGGCCTCGGAGGAGGCGACCTCGCCGGCGGCGGCGCCGCCCATGCCGTCGGCGATGGCGAGCAGGCGCGGTCCGGCGTAACCGGAGTCCTCGTTGCCCTCGCGGATCATGCCCTTGTGCGATCCGGCGGCGAAGCGCAGTGACAGACTCATGCCCACCTCGCCCGTCGGCTCCGCATGCAGCCGGTCGTGTCGAGCCACACTGCCCACCCTCCGGTCGGGAGCGCGCCGGGGCCCGGGGTGCCGGCCGCCGCTGCGTGCTCGCTCCGCTCGCGCTCATTCATGATGTAGCACTACTTCCGCAGCTCGATGACGGTCTTGCCGATGCGGATCGGCGCACCCAGCGGAATCGGTGTGGGGGTCGTCAGCCGGGCGCGGTCGAGGTAGGTGCCGTTCGTGGAGCTCAGGTCCTCGACGATCCACTGGCCGTCGCGGTCCGGGTAGATCCTGGCATGCCGGCTGGAGGCGTAGTCGTCGTCCAGCACGATCGTGCTGTCGTGCGCACGGCCCAGGGTGATGGTCTGCCCCTGGAGCGCGACCGTGGTGCCCGTGAGTGTGCCTTCGGTCACCACCAGCTTCGTGGGGGCGTTTCGGCGCCCGCGGCCGGCGGGCGCGGGCTGCTGGCGCTGCTGGGGCGGCGCCTGGCGCGCGGCCTGCTGTGGCCGCCCGGCGTCGCGTCGCGACCCGCGCTGTGTGACGCGCGTGCCGAACAGATCGCTGCGGATGACCTGCACGGCCACGATCACGAACAGCCACAGTACGGCCAGGAAACCCAGCCGCATGACCGTGAGGGTCAGCTCTGACATTGCCCCCGGATCACCCTTCGGCTTGCCTATAGATAACGGTGGTGCTGCCCACGACGATCCGCGAGCCGTCGCGGAGCGTAGCGCGGGTGGTGTGCTGCCCGTCCACCACGATGCCGTTGGTGGAGCCGAGATCCTGGATCGTCGAGGGCGTTCCGGTCCGGATCTCGCAGTGCCGTCGGCTCACGCCGGGGTCGTCGATCCGCACGTCGGCTTCGGTGCTGCGACCCAGCACGAGCGTGGCGCGGGAGATCTGATGGCGGGTGCCGTTGATCTCGATCCAGTAGCGGGTGCGGCCGCCGGCCGCGGGTCCGCCGGGTGCGGCGCCGGGCCGCTGGCCGCCCGCGGGCTGCGGGTAGCCGTATCCGCCGGGCTGCCGGCCGGCCGCGGGCTGCGGATAGCCGTAGCCGCCGGGGCGTGCGCCGGGCGGCGGGGCCGACGGCATGGGCGGGGCACCGGCGGGCGGTGCTCCGGGTGCGGCGCCGGGCGGCGGGTAGCCGTAGGCGGCAGGTCCGGCCGCGGGGCCGGGGGCCTGGGCCTGGCTGGAGGAGGAGGCGAGGGTACGGCTGCGCACCCGGTACAGACCGGTGTCGAGGTCGTCGGCCTTCTCCAGATGGACCTTGATGGGGCCCATGAAGGTGTAGCGCTGCTGCTTGGCGTAGTCGCGGACCATGCCGGCGAGTTCGTCGCCGAGCTGCCCGGAGTAGGGGCTGAGCCGCTCGTGGTCGGGTGTGCTCAGCTCCACGATGAAGTCATTGGGTACGACGGTCCGGTCGCGGTTCCAGATGGTCGCGTTGTTGTCGCACTCGCGCTGGAGCGCGCCGGCGATCTCCACCGGCTGGACCTCGGACTTGAAGACCTTGGCGAAGGTGCCGTTGACCAGACCTTCGAGACGCTGCTCGAAACGCTTCAGGACTCCCATGGGGCACCTCCTCCGTCGCTGTCGTCCTGCGTACTGCTGTTTCTTACCCGGCTGCTTCTTACTTGGTACTGCTTACTGATCGTATCCACGCGCTGCTGGATCGGCTGGTTCCCCCTGGTGAACCGGCTGATCGGTGTCGACGGGTGCCGACGGCTGCCTCCAGGTCGCCGCGCGGCTGCCGACTGGTTGCCGACGCCTGCGACAGTTCCCCCCGCGGAGCTCCTTCGAACTCCGCTCGGGCCCCCTGCTGCCATGGATCGTAGAGGCGGCCTTGGACCAGTGTCCCGCACGCGGCTGTGCTCGCGGTCCGGCTCCTGGGAGGACGGGGAGGACCGGTACAGGGTTGATACGTGCCACCGGGAGCGGCGCCCCCGCGCTCCCGTCGGTCACCCCCCGGCGGGAAGGGATGTGAATCCACCCCGGCCACCGTGCTAATGTTCTGCGTGTCGGAAGGCGCCGGGCCGAAAGGAACGGAGCCCGAGGACACACCCAATGCGCGGGTGGCGGAATAGGCAGACGCGCTGGATTCAGGTTCCAGTGCCCGCAAGGGCGTGGGGGTTCAACTCCCCCCTCGCGCACCAGTCGGAAGGGCCGGCATCGTGAAAACGATGCCGGCCCTTCCGCTTTGTGTTCTCTCTCACGGCGGTCGGTTCGCCTCTACGGCGGTGGCGGCGCGGGTCTCCCCGCACCGCTCCAGCCTCTGTGAGGAAGGTCTCAGGGACGCAGCAGCAGGGAGACCAGGCTGTCGACGTGCTCCTCGACGGGCGGCCAGGGGAAGTACGTCAGGCTGTGCAGGGTGACGGCGCCGTGCAGGGCCGTCCACAGGTGGATGGCGACGCGCTCCCCGTCGGCCTCCCCCACGGCCGCTGACACCGCGTCGCACAGCAGCGCGAAGGCGCCCTCGCCGATGGCCTGGCGTTCCCGGCGGCTCTCGTCGTCGCCCTCGGCGGAGTTCGCCGTCTCGGACAGCGGCGTGAACATGACCCGGTAGTTGCCCGGATGGGTCAGGCCGTAGGAGACGTAGGCCCGGCTCATGGCCCGCACCCGGGACCGCGCGTCGTCCCCGGCGGTGCCGGCCGCCTCGGACAGCGCCTCGGTGAACTGCTGGAAGCGGCGCTGCTTGACCGCGGTGATCAGTTCCGCGATGTCGTCGAAGTGCAGGTAGATCGAGGTGGCCGCGACGCCGACCTCGCGGGCCACGGAGCGCAGCGACAGGGTGTTCACGTCGCCGGTCTCGGCGAGCATGCGGCTCGCCGCCTCGACGATCTCGGTGCGCAGCTGGCCTCCCTGCCCGCGCCGTGCGGGCCTGCGGCGCCGGGGGGTCTGCCCGGTCTCCTCAGGCGCCTGCTGCTCACCGGTGGTCTCGCGTTCCTGCGTGGTCGTGGCGGTGGTGCGCTGCCCGGATGCCATGGCTCCCGGCCTCCTCTTGTCGTCCTGTGATGTCCCGGATCCAGTTTAGTGAACAGTCTTAGCTTGACAGGTGTAGCGCTATGGGCGTACACCTTTGTCGTATAGGCTACACCTGTTGCGTAAACGAGAGGAGCCCGTCGTGGCACCCACTGCCACCGTCGGCAGGTCTCATCGGGGCTGGACACTCGCCCTGGTCTGCACCGCCGTCTTCGTCCTGCTCATGAACGTCACGATCGTCGCCGTGGCGCTGACGAGCATTCAGGACGCCATGGACGCGAGCCTGTCCGACCTGACCTGGGTGGTGAACGCGTACACCCTCCCGCTGGCCGGGCTGGTGCTCACCGCGGCGACCCTGGGCGACCGGATCGGGCGCAAGAAGGTCTTCCAGGTCGGCATGGCGGTCTTCACGCTCGGCTCGATCGGCTGCGCCCTGGCGCAGAACACCCTGAGCCTGGACGTGGCCCGCGCGGTCCAGGGCATCGGCGGCACGCTGCTGTTCGCCATGACGCTGCCGCTGATCGGCGCCGCGTTCCCCGAGCCGCGTGCCCGGGCCGGTGCCATCGGTGCCTACGGCGCCTCCATCGCCGCGGCCACGGCGGTCGGCCCGCTGCTCGGCGGTGTCCTCGTCGACGGACCCGGCTGGCGCTGGATCTTCCTGGTCACCGTGCCGGTGACGGCCGTCGCCTTCGTGCTCGGCTTCCGCTACCTGACCGAGTCGCGCGCCGAGAACGCGCGCGCCATGGACTGGCCGGGCACCGTGCTGCTCGTCGGCGGACTGGTCCTGCTCCTGTTCGGCCTCATCCAGGGCAACAGCGACGGCTGGGGCTCCACCCGCATCCTGACCTGCTTCAGCGTGGGTGCCGCCCTGCTCGTCGGCTTCGTGATCCGGCAGGCCACCGCCGCCAGCCCCATGCTGGAGCTGCGCCTGTTCCGCAACCGCCAGTTCGTCGGCATCATCCTCGCCTCCTTCGGCGTGGAGGCCGCGCTCGTCTCCAGCCTCAACTACCTGGCCGTCTATGTGCAGAACGGGCTCGGCTACGACGCCGTCGACGCGGGCCTGCGCTTCCTGCCGCTCACCCTCGCCGCCTTCGTCGCCGCGCCGCTGGCCGCCAAGGTCGCGCACAAGCTGCCCGACCGCTGGCTGATCGCCATCGCCATGGTGCTGGTGGCCGCCGGTGCCTGGCTGATGACCGGTGTGGACGGCAGCACCACCTGGACGCACCTCGTGCCCGGCTTCGTCATCGGCGGCATCGGCCTCGGTGTGATCAGCTCCTCCGCCTCGGCCGCCTCGCTCAACGCGGTCAAGCCGAGTGACGCCGGTATGGCGACGGGCGCGGTCAACACCTTCCGCCGCCTGGGCACGGCCGTGGGTGTCGCGGTGCTGGGCGCGGTGTTCGAGCACCAGGTCGTCAACGACGCCAAGGACCGGCTCGCGGCCAGCCCCGAGATGAAGGAGCACGCCGCCGAGATCACCGAGGCGCTGCGCGCCGGAGCCGGCGCGAAGATCGCCGAGGCGGCGCCGCCGCAGGGCCGCGGGGCCCTCAAGGAGCTGGCCGAGGCCGCCACGGCGGCGGGCGTCGACCAGATGCTGATGGCCGGCACGGTGCTGGCCGCGGGCCTGGCCGCGCTGGTCCTGGTCCTGATGGCGGGCCGCTCCAAGGCCCCGGGCCGACCGGGCCCGACGGGCCCCGGAGCCCATGCCGCACCCGCCCACCCGGCCGTCGGTGCCGCGGCCACGATGTCCTCCGCGCGGGGGGACGAGGCGACTGTCTCGCATCGTTGACGCCGGCACTGGGGCCGGGACCGGGGAACGTCCCAGGCCCTCAGGCCATCCGGAGAAGGGGGGTGCGATGGGAAGGCCGCTGAAGTACGGAGCCCGGTTCGTCGCCGACGCCGTCGCGATGGTCCAGGAGTCGGGTCAGCCGATCGCCACCGTGGCTCGCCGGCTCGGCATCAACCCCGAGACCCTGCGGACCTGGGTCCGCAAGGCGGAGGGCGCCGACGGGAGCGAGGAGCCGTGCCCGGCCGGCCCGTGGGCCGAGGAGCTCGCGGCGGACGAGCGGCTGGAACTGCTCCGGCTGCGGACCGAGCTGGCTCTGTTGAAAGAAGAAAGGAATGCCATCCTGCACGCGGCAGCCCACTACTTCGCGATGAGGGTGGCCGCCTGCGGAGGGGAGGAATAAGAACAGGGGAATTCTTTGGCAAACAGCCGAAAGCCGTCGCCGTAAGGGTGACGGCTGGCGGCATTGGCGACGCCGTCTTTGAGATTTACTTGAGGATCGACATAGCTCCAGCTCAGGCCGGGTTTTCTGGTCAAACGATCTCCATTGATTGGTAAATTTTTGGGCTCACCAATGAATGAACTTGCGTAGATACTGGCCGTGGCCAAAGATGTTTGGTGGGTGGGCGTGCTCGGAGATTGTTGAAATCTATCCAATGGCTTTTCGGCGCCCCACCCGGCACACGTTGGCGGTATCCCGGGCGCGACCACCGTCGCACCGGGGTGCATGGGGGAAAGGCCAGTGGTGGTACTTGTCGAACGTGACGCTGTGGCAGCAGGACTGCGGGAGGTCTTTACAGGAGCGGCAGCCGGAAGAGGCGGCGTCGCCGTCGTCCAGTCGGGACCGGGGCTGGGCAAGACGGAGGTGCTGCACGCCTTCGCGCGCTGGGCGGAGGAGGAGCACGGCGCGGCCGTCCTCGCGGCGGTGTGCTCGCCCGACGAGCGCGACGTTCCGCTGTCCGCGATCGCTCAACTCCTCTCCAGTGCACCTGAGTCGATGAGCGAACTGCACGACGTCGCCGACGAGGTGGCCGAGGGCCGGCTCGACGCCGCCGGTGCGCGGCTGATGAACAACGCGCTGCTCGGCGGCGACCGGCCCGTCGTCATGGTCGTGGACGACGTCCATCTGGCGGACGAGGTCTCCTTGCGGCGGCTCGGCCGCTTCATCCACCGCGCGCGGTCCGCGCCGGTGGCGATCGTGGTCAGTGTCTGCGACGGGTTCGAAGGGCCGTTCAGCCAGTTCCTCACCGAACTGCTGCGCCAGCCCTCCTTCCGGCGGTTCACCCTGACCACCCTCTCGGCGGACGGGGTCGCCGAGCTGCTCGCCGAGCGCTTCGCGGGCGTCGGCCGGGAGCAGGCCCTCGCCTGGCGCGCCATGACCGGCGGCAACCCGCTGCTGATCAGGGCGCTGCTGGAGGACGTACAGGAGCAGGAGGAGGGGCAGCCGACACCGGCCCCGAGCCTGCCCGCGCCGCGCACCTTCCCGCAGGCACTGACCAGCCTGCTGCGGCGCATGCCCGCACTGGCCCGGGAGGTCGCCGTGACCAGCGCGCTCCTGGACTGCTTCGGGGGCGCCGAGCACCTCGTGGAGGTGCTGGGGCTCGACGAACGCAGCGTGTGGCAGGCCGTCAGCTCTCTGGAGGCGGCCGGCATCGCCTGTGGCGGAACGATCCGGCACTCGATGCTGTCCCGGCTGCTGCTCGACTCGCTGGACCGGCCGCAGCGGGCCGCACTGCACCGCAGGGCCGCCGATGTGCTCGCCTCGCTGAACGCGCCCGCGCAGGTCACCGCCGCCCATCTGCTGGAGGCCGAGGAGCCGGCCGACGTCTGGGCGATCCCGGTGCTGCGCGAGGCGGCGGACACACCGCGCTCCGAGGGCCGGTTCCTCGACGCCGCCCGGCTGCTCGAACTCGCCATGGACTCCACGCCCTTCGAGGAGGAGCGGGCCGAGATCCTCATGGAACTCATCGGCTGCGAGTGGAACCTCGACCCGGCCATGGCCGGCCGCCGGCTGCCCGACGCCGTCGCCGCCTACCACGACGGCCATCTGCTGGGCGAGGGACTGGACTTCCTCGTCCGCCACATGCTGTGGCAGGGCGACGAACACGAGGTCGTCGCCATCTGCGCCGCACTGCCCGAGGAGCGGCGGCGCGAGCTGCTGGAACGGCTCGGCCCCTGGCTGGCCGTGACCTGGCCCGGCATCCTGGAACGCATCCCCGGCCACGCCGAACCCGCCACCCAGGACCGGCTGCCCCACGCCCTCGGGCTGGAGGCGCGGGGAGCGGCACTGCTGCGCGACATGCTCGCGGGCGGACCAGCCCACGAGGCCATCGCCTTCGCGGAGTCCTGCCTGCTCGGCGCGGCCGAGGGCCGCGCGTTCGCGCCCGCCGTCATCACCGCCCTCGACGTCCTGATCTACGCCGACCGGCTCGACCGCGCGGCCCTGCACTGCGCTTCCCTGCGCGCCGACGCCCAGGCACACGGGCAGCGCACGCGCGCCGCCCTGCTCACGGCGATGAGCGCGGAGATCGCGCTGCGCCAGGGCGCACTGGAGAGCGCCGCCGACCTGGCCGCCGAGGCCCTGAAGGAACTCCCGGCCAAGGCGTGGGGGCCGGCGGTCGGGCTGCCGCTGTCCGTGCTGATCACCGCGCAGACCCTGACGGGACGGCTCAGCCAGGCCGCCGAGGCGCTCAACCACCCCGTCCCGGCCGGCATCATGCGCACCCGGTGGGCGGTGCACTATCTCTACGCGCGTGGCCGCTACCACCGTGCCATGGGCGCCCAGCGGGCCGCCACGGACGACTTCCGCACCTGCGGCGAGCTGCTGCGGTCCTGGAAGATGGACCTGCCCGCCGTGGTCCCCTGGCGCACCGAGGTCGCCGAACTGCTGTGGGAGACCGAGGAGTCCGACCAGGCACGCGGACTCGCCGAGGAACAACTGCGCGCCTGCCCCACACAGAGCCGGCGGGCCAGGGGCATCTCGCTGCGGGCCCTCGCCGCGACCAGCGCCCCGCGCTCGCGCCTGCGACTGCTCAACGAGGCGGTCGAGGACCTGGAGAAGGGCGGCGATCAGCTCGAACTCGCCCGCGCACTCGACCTGTTGAGCAAGGCGTACTTCGACCTCGGAATGACCCGGCCCGCGCGGGCCAGCGCCCAGCGCGCGAGCGGGGTGGCCCGTCGCATCAGCTACCAGCTCGGCTCGGCCCGGACCGGGGAACACGGCGCCGTGACGCACTTCCCCGCCCAGCGCGAACCCGTCCACGAGAGCCTCGACGCGGCCGCCGACGAACTCACCGAGGCGGAACAGCGTGTTGCGGTCCTGGCCGCGAAGGGCTATACCAACAGGCAGATATCCCAGAAATTGTTCGTCACCGTCAGCACGGTGGAGCAGCACCTCACCCGCATTTACCGGAAGCTCCAGGTGAACCGCCGGAGCGACCTCGGCGACTTCCTTCCCCTGATTTCCCCCGCGGAAGCCGTATAACCCCCAAGGAAAACATTCGGAAAGTGTGCTCGAATTCCTTTTCCTAGGGGCCGTTAGGGGGTTAATAGGGGTTAATTGTGGCCCCCTGTGCCACATATCTTCGAACCTGTGGAACGGCCCCGAGTCGGCCCGGAACGAGCGTAGGAGGCCCCCGTCCGCGCAGCGTTCCGGGCCGGCTCGTCGGCCGACGAGGCCCCAGCGGGCCTGTGCTGACAGACCCGCTGCGACACAGGGGAAAAGAATTGACGACGACCCCCGAGCACCAGTATGCGCTGACCTTGTCCTGCCCCGATTCCCCCGGAATCGTGCACGCCGTGACCGGCTATCTGCTCGGCATCGGCGGTGACATCCTCGACAGCCAGCAGTACGGCGACCGGCAGAGCGGAATCTTCTTCCTGCGTGTCCATTTCGCGCTCGGCCGGCCGATGACCCCACAGGAACTCGGCGCGGAATTCTCCGACACCGCCGCGCGGTTCTCCATGACCTGGCAGTTCCACGACATGGCCGCGCCCACCCGGGTCCTGGTGATGGTCAGCAAGTACGGCCACTGCCTCAACGACCTCCTCTTCCGGGCCGCCACCGGCGCGCTGCCCGTGCAGATCGCCGGCGTGGTGTCCAACTGCCGCGACTTCGAGGAACTGGCCGGCGCCCACGGCATCCCCTTCCACCACATCCCGGTCACCCCCGAGACCAAGCCGGAGGCCGAACGCCGGCTGCTGGATCTGGTGGCCGAGGAACGCATCGAACTCGTGGTCCTCGCCCGCTACATGCAGATCCTGTCGGCCGACGTCTGCAAGCGGCTCGACGGCCGGATCATCAACATCCACCACTCCTTCCTGCCCAGCTTCAAGGGCGCCCGGCCCTACCACCAGGCGCACACCCGGGGCGTGAAGCTGATCGGCGCCACCGCCCACTACGTCACCGCCGACCTGGACGAGGGCCCGATCATCGAGCAGGACGTGGTCCGGGTCCGGCACGACGCCGACCCGCGCCACCTCGTCGCACTCGGCCGCGACATCGAGAACACCACGCTGGCCCGGGCCGTCGCCTGGCACGCCGAACACCGGGTGCTCCTCAACGGCACCCGCACCGTGGTCTTTTCCTGACCCTCCCCCACTCGCACATCTCCCAGACCAACCCTCCCGCACGAAGAAGAAGGCGAAGGAGTCCCATGGTGAACCGTCCGACCGACCTCGGTTTTCCGCAGGAGGACCAGGGTGAGACCGCCGTCGCGGTCGTCGGCATGTCGTGCCGGTTCCCCGGAGCGCAGTCCCCGGACGCCTTCTGGCAGCTGCTGACCACGGGCACCAGCGCCGTCCGGGAAGTCCCCGAGGACCGCTGGAACGCGGCCGAGCACTACTCGGAGAACCCCGACGAGCCCGCCCGGACGATCTCCCGCTGGGGCGGCTTCCTCGACGGCATCGACCGCTTCGACGCCCGCTTCTTCGGCATCTCCCCCCGCGAAGCCACCGCCATGGACCCCCAGCAGCGCCTCATGCTGGAGCTCGCCTGGGAGGCCCTGGAGGACGCCGCGTTCCTCCCGCACGACCTGCGGGGCACCAGGACCGGCGTCTTCGTCGGCGCCATCGCCGACGACTACGCGGCCCTCATGAACCGGCTCGGCGCCGCCCGCATCGGAGTGCACACCGTGACCGGCCTGCACCGCAGCGGCATCGCCAACCGCATCTCCCACCACCTGCGGCTGTCCGGCCCCAGCCTCGTCGTCGACTCCGGCCAGTCCTCCTCCCTCGTCGCCGTCCAGCGCGCCTGCGACAGCCTCCGCGACGGCGAGACCTCGCTGGCCGTCGCCGGCGGTGTCAGCCTCATGGTCGGCCCCGAGAGCACCGTCGCCACCTCCAAGTTCGGCGCCCTCTCGCCCGACGGCCGCTGCCACACCTTCGACGCCCGCGCCAACGGCTACGTACGCGGCGAGGGCGGCGGCGTCGTCGTCCTCAAGCGCCTCGCCGACGCGCGCGCCGACGGCGACCGTGTCTACTGCGTGATCCGCGGCGGCGCGGTCAACAACGGCAGCGGGGACGGCTTCACGGTGCCCAGCGCGGACGCCCAGCGCGAGGTCATCGCCCTCGCCTGCGAACGGGCCGGCGTGGCCCCCGCCGACATCGGCTACGTCGAACTCCACGGCACCGGCACCCGCCTCGGCGACCCCGTCGAGGCCGCGGCCCTCGGCGCCGTCATCGGGCAGCACCGCCGACCGGGAGACCCCCTCGTCGTCGGCTCCGCCAAGACCAACGTGGGCCACCTGGAGGGCGCGGCCGGCATCGTCGGCCTCATCAAGACCGCCCTGTCCCTGCGCCACGGCCACATACCGGCCAGCCTCAACTACGAGACGCCCAACCCGGCCATCCCGCTGGACACCCTCAACCTGCGCGTCCAGACCACGCTGACGCCGTGGCCCGCCACGGCCGGGCGCCGCCTCGCGGGCGTGTCCTCCTTCGGGATGGGCGGCACCAACGCCCATCTGGTGCTGGAGGAGGCCGAGACCGAGACCGTGGAGGTGGCTGAACCCGTCGCAGGTCTTGTGCCCTGGGTGATCTCTGCCCGGAGTGCCCAGGCTCTGGTGGGCCAGGCCGAGAAGCTGGCCGCGTTCGCCGCCGGGACCGACACCGGGATCGGGGAGATCGGCGCGGCTCTGCTGGGGCAGCGGACGCTGTTCGATCACCGGGCGGTCGTCCTTGGTGAGAGCCGGGAGGAACTCGTCGCCGGGTTGTCGTCTGTGGTCGGCGACCGGGTCACGCCGGGTGACGTCGGTGTGCTGTTCACGGGGCAGGGGGCTCAGCGGCTGGGGATGGGGCGCGAGCTGTACGACGCCTTCCCCGTGTTTGCCGAGGCTTTCGACGCGGTTGCTGGTGAGTTGGAGCTTCCGCTGCGGGAGGTGGTGTGGGGTGAGGACCCGGAGCGGCTGAATCAGACGGCTTTCACGCAGCCTGCGCTGTTCGCTGTTGAGGTGGCGCTGTTCCGGCTCGCCGAGCACTTCGGGGTCAAGCCGTCGGTGGTGGGCGGTCACTCGGTCGGTGAGATCGCTGCCGCGCATGTCGCCGGGGTCTTCTCCCTGGCAGATGCTGCCAGGCTGATCGCCGCTCGTGGCCGTCTGATGCAGGCCCTGCCTGCGGGTGGGGCGATGGTCGCGCTTCAGGCGACCGAGGACGAGGTACGTCCGCTGCTGACGGACGGGGTCGGTATCGCCGCAGTCAACGGCCCCCGCTCGGTGGTGATCTCCGGCGTGGAGGCCGAAGTCCTGGCCGTGCAGGCCCACTTCGCCGACCGTAAGACGACCCGTCTCAAGGTCAGCCACGCCTTCCACTCGCCGCTGATGGAGCCGATGCTGGACGACTTCCGCAAGGTCGCGGCGTCCATCACATACGAGCAGCCGACCATCCCGGTCGTCTCCAACGTCACCGGCCGCCTCGCCGAGCCGGGCCTGCTCCAGGACCCCGAGTACTGGGTCCGCCACGTCCGCGAAGCGGTCCGGTTCGCAGACGGCGTCGACGCCATGCGGGCCGAAGGAGCGAGCACTCTCCTCGAGCTCGGCCCCGACGGCATCCTGACCGCCCTCGCCCGCGAGACCCTCGCGGGCGACGACACCGTCACCGCGATCGCCACGCAGCGCCGGGACCGGCCCGAGGCCCGGACCTTCCTCAAGGGGCTGGGCAGCGCCTACGCACGGGGCGTTCACGTCGACTGGTCGCTGCTCCTCCCGGCCGAGGTGCGCCACGTCGAGCTGCCCACGTACGCCTTCCAGCGCGAGCGCTACTGGCCGACCGGTGTCCCGGTCGCGGCCCCGGCCGCGGTGGAGGTGGCCGAGGAGCCCGTGGCCGAGGAGCCCGTGGCCGAGGAAGGGAGTGCCTGGGTCAGGGAGTTGGCCGGGGCGCCGGAGGCGCGGCGGGCGGACCTGGCGCTGCGGCTCGTCCGCGAGCTGACGGCGCTGGTGCTGGAGTACCCGTCCGTCGCGGACGTCGACACCTCGCTGTCGTTCAAGGACCTCGGCTTCGACTCCCTCACGGCCGTGGAGTTCCGCGACCGGCTGGCTGCGCGCACCGAGCTGGCCCTGGAGGCCACGCTGCTGTTCGACCACCCGAGGCCGGCCGTGCTGGCGGCGCACCTCGTGCGCGAGGCGCTCGGGGAGCAGGGCGACGACCTGGCCGTACGGTCCACGGGTGCCGCCTCCGACGATCCGGTCGCGATCGTCGCCATGGGGTGCCGGTTCCCGGGCGGGGTCTCGTCCCCGGAGGAGCTGTGGCGGCTGGTGGCCGACGGGGTCGACGCGATCGGCGAGGCCACGGACGAGCGCGGGCGTCAGCTGCAGCGGCTGTTCGACCCGGAGCCGGGCGTGCCCGGAAGGACGTACACGCGCGAAGGCGGTTTCCTCGACGGGATCGACCTGTTCGACGCGGAGTTCTTCGGGATCTCCCCGCGGGAGGCGGCGGCGATCGACCCGCAGCAGCGCATCCTGCTGGAGACGGCGTGGGAGGTGTTCGAGCGGGCCGGGATGGCTCCGGCGTCGCTCGCGGGCAGTGCCACGGGTGTGTACGTCGGTGCGACCGCGCAGGACTACGGTCCCCGGCTGCACGAGCCCGCGGACGGGTTCGAGGGGTATCTGCTGACGGGCGGCACCCCCAGTGTCGCCTCGGGCCGGATCGCCTACACCTTCGGCCTGGAGGGGCCGGCGATCACCGTGGACACGGCGTGCTCGTCGTCGCTGGTGGCGATCCACATGGCGGCGCAGGCGCTGCGGAGCGGTGAGTGCGACCTGGCGCTGGCCGGCGGTGTGACGGTCATGTCGACGCCGGGCATGTTCGTCGAGTTCAGCCGGCAGCGGGGCCTCGCCCCCGACGGGCGCTCCAAGGCGTTCTCGGCCGACGCCGACGGGACCAGCTGGGCCGAGGGCGCCGGTCTGGTGCTCCTGGAGCGGCTGTCGGACGCGCGGCGCAACGGGCACCGGGTGCTGGCGGTGCTGCGGGGCAGCGCGGTGAACCAGGACGGCGCGAGCAACGGTCTGACCGCGCCGAACGGTCCCTCGCAGCAGCGCGTCATCCGGCAGGCGCTGGCTTCGGCGGGGCTCACGGCCGCCGACGTGGACGCGGTGGAGGCGCACGGGACGGGTACCTCGCTCGGGGACCCGATCGAGGCGCAGGCCATCCTCGCCACGTACGGCCAGGACCGCGAAGAGCCGCTGTGGCTCGGCTCGTTGAAGTCCAACATCGGGCACACCATGGCCGCCGCCGGTGTCGGCGGTGTGATCAAGATGGTGATGGCGATGCGCAACGGGGTGCTGCCGCAGACCCTGCATGTCACCGAGCCGTCCCCGCACGTCGACTGGTCGGCGGGGGCCGTGGAGCTGCTGACCGAGCAGCGGGAGTGGGCCGCGAAGGACGGTCGTCCGCGCCGGGCCGGTGTGTCGTCCTTCGGCATCAGCGGCACCAACGCCCACGCCATTCTGGAACAGGTCGAGGAGGAGGCGGAGTTGGCGTCCGCGCAGGACGGGACGGCCGTTCCGTGGCTGCTGTCCGCCGCCACCGAGACCGCCCTGCGCGAGCAGGCCGGCCGGCTGCGCGACCACCTGGCCGGGGCCGGGGAACCCGCGGTGCGGGACGTGGCCGCCGAACTCGCCCACGGCCGGGCCCTGCTCGGCCACCGGGCGGTCGTCGTCGGGGCCGGCCGCGAGGAGCTGCTCGAAGGACTCGGTGCCCTCGCCGAGGGCGGCTCGACGGCACGGGCCGTGGCCGGCTCGGTGACCGGCGACCCGGCGCCCGTGTTCGTCTTCCCCGGGCAGGGCTCGCAGTGGCTCGGCATGGCGAAGGACCTGCGCGCCTCCTCGGCGGTGTTCCGGGAGCGGCTCGCCGCCTGCGCCGAGGCGCTCGCCCCGTACACCGACTGGTCCCTCATCGATGTACTCGAAGAGACCGACGACCCGGACGCGCTCCTGCGGGTCGACGTGGTGCAGCCGGCCCTGTGGGCGGTCATGGTGTCGCTGGCCGAGACCTGGCGGTCCTTCGGGGTGGAGCCGCGTGCGGTCGTCGGGCACTCGCAGGGCGAGATCGCCGCCGCGTGCGTGGCCGGGGCGCTGTCGCTGGAGGACGGCGCCAAGGTGGTGGCCCTGCGCAGCCAGGCGATCACCGCGCTGGCCGGCGCGGGCGGCATGATGTCCGTCGCGCTTCCGGCGGACGCGGTGCGGGAACGTATCGCCGGCCAGGAGGACCGGATCGGAGTCGCGGCCGTCAACGGACCGTCCGCGACCGTGGTGGCCGGTACCCCCGAGGCGCTGGACGCGCTCATGGCCGCGTGCGAGCGGGACGGTGTGCGCGCCCGGCGCATCCCCGTCGACTACGCCTCCCACTCCCCGCAGGTCGAGACCATCCGGGAACGCCTCGCCGAGGTACTGGCGGGCATCCGGCCGCGGGCGGCGTCCGTGGACTTCTGGTCGACGGTGACCGGCGAGAGGATCGAGGGCACGGAACTCGGCGCCGACTACTGGTACCGCAACCTGCGGCAGACGGTCGAGTTCGAGAAGACGGTCCGGAACCTGCTGGCGCAGGGCGACCAGGCGTTCGTCGAGTGCAGCCCGCACCCGGTGCTCGTCATCGGCGTCGAGGAGACCGTCGAGGCCGCGCAGGCCGCGCGTTCCTTCTCCGTGCCGTCGCTGCGGCGCGGCGAGGGCGGCCTGGACCGCTTCCTCGCCTCCGTCGCCCTGGCCCATGTGCGCGGGGTGCCCGTTGACTGGACGCCCGTCCTGCCGCCCGCCCCGACCGGGCGCGTGGACCTGCCCACCTACCCCTTCCAGCGGCAGCGCCACTGGATCGACGCCGCGACCGCCACGGGCGACGTCCGGGCGGCGGGCCTGGACAGCGCAGGGCATCCGCTGCTCGGCGCGGCCGTACGGATCGCCGGTGACGGCGGCGCGGTCCTGACCGGGCGGCTGTCCCTGGACACCCACCTCTGGCTGGCCGATCACGCCGTGGAGGGCACCGCGCTGCTGCCCGGCACCGCCTTCGTGGAACTGGCGCTGCGCGCCGGTGCCGAGGCCGGCGCCGAACGGCTCGACGAACTGACCCTCCAGGCACCGCTGTTGCTGTCCGACGACGCCGAGGCGCTGGTCCAGGTGGTCGTGGGGGCGCCTGACGAGCAGGGCGCCCGGTCCGTGCGGGTGTACTCCCTGACGGACGACGGCGGACCGCTCTCGGACACCGACACCGAGGCGTGGACGTGCCACGCGGTCGGCACCCTCACCGCCGGTGAACCGGCCGCCCCCGGCACCGACTTCACGGTCTGGCCGCCGGCCGGCGCGGCTCCGGCCTCCGTGGACGAGCTGCGGGCCCGGCTCGCCGCGACCGGGTACGACTACGGGCCCGCCTTCCAGGGCCTGCGCTCCGTCTGGCGGGACGGCGAGCGCACCTACGCCGAACTGGCGCTGCCCGACGGGCTGCACGCCGACGCCCGGACCTTCGGCATCCACCCCGCCCTGCTGGACGCGGCGCTGCACCCGGTGGTGCTGCCCGCCGACGGCAGGGACACCCGGGTCCGGCTGCCGTTCTCCTGGACGGGCGTGTCCCTGTACGCCACCGGTGCCGTCGCGGCACGGGTGTGCGTGACCCCGGCCGCCGACGGCCGGGCGCTGACCATCGAGGTCGCCGACACCGAAGGGGCGCCCGTCGCCCGGGTCGACGCGCTGTCGCTGCGCCCCCTGGAGGGCGAACTCGTCCCGGCCGGGGCCCGCAGGGGTCCGACCCCGCTGCGGGTGACGTGGCTGCCGCGCCAGGCGCCGGCGCCTGCCGGGGCGGAGGGCCGCTGGGCCGTCGTGGGCACCGCGCCCGACGGGTTGGGGGACCGGTACGAGGACCTGGGCGACCGGTACGAGGACCTGCGGGCGCTCGCCGCCGACGGCACGGCGTACGACGTCGTCGTCGTGGACGCCGTCGGCGGTGACGGTGACCTGCCCGGTGAGGCGCGGGCCGTCACCGGGCGGATGCTCGGCCTGCTCCAGGAGTGGCTCGCCGACGAGCGGTGGGCGGACTCCCGGCTGGTCGTGCTGACCCGGGGAGCCGTCGCCGTACAGTCCGGCCGGACCGTGGACCTCGCCGCCGCGCCGGTGTGGGGCCTGGTGCGCACGGCCCAGTCCGAGCAGCCCGGCCGTGTGACCCTGGTGGACGTCGACGGGACGGACGTACGCGAGGCGGTGTCCGCCGTGCTGGCCCTGGACGAGCCGCAGGCGGTCGTCCGGGACGGTGCCCTGCTGGTGCCCCGGCTCACCGACGACCTGCCGGCCGCCGCGAACGAGTCGGTGGCGCTGTTCGACGCGGAAGGCACCGTACTGATCACCGGCGGCACCGGCGTCCTGGGCGGCCTCGTCGCCCGGCGTCTGGTGGAGCGGCACGGCGTACGGCATCTGCTGCTGACCTCGCGCAGCGGCCCCAAGGCGGAGGGCGCGGACGTGCTCGCCGCGGACCTCACGGCGCTGGGCGCGCAGGTCACGGTGGCCGCGTGCGACGTGGCCGACCGGGCGGACCTGGGCCGGCTGCTCGACGGGGTCCCGCAGGACCGCCCCCTGACGGCGGTCGTGCACACCGCGGGTGTCCTGGACGACGGGGTGCTCGGCTCGCTGTCGCAGGAGCGTCTGGAGAAGGTGCTGCGCCCGAAGGCGGACGCCGCCTGGCATCTGCACGAGCTCACCGCGGACCTGGACCTCACGGCCTTCGTGCTGTTCTCCTCGATCGCCGGGGTCGTGGGCAGCCCCGGCCAGGCCAACTACGCCGCCGCCAACGCCTTCCTGGACGCCCTCGCCCACCAGCGGCACGCGCAGGGGCTCCCCGCCACCTCGCTGGCCTGGGGCTTCTGGGCGCAGGCCAGCGGCATGACCGGTCACCTCGACGACACCGACCTGGCCCGCATCGAGCGCAGCGGTCTCGGCGCCCTCGACACCGAGTACGGCCTGGCCCTCTTCGACCGGGCGCTGGCCGCGGCCGAGGAGCCGGCCCTCGTCCCCGTCCGCCCGCACGGGCCGGCGCTGCGGGAGCTGGCCGTCGGCGGCAACCTGCCGCCACTGCTCAGCGGACTCGTGCGGACGCCGGTGCGCCGGGCCGCGGCCGTGTCCTCCGCGGAGTCCGGTTCCGGGCGCGGCGTTTCGGCTCTCACCGACCGGCTCGACGGCGTGGGCGCCGAGGAACGGGTCAAGGTCCTCGGCGACCTGATCCGGGCCGATGTCGCCTCCATCCTCGGGCTCGGCCACCCGGCGGGCGTCGACACCGAGCGCGGCCTGCGCGACATGGGCTTCGACTCGCTCACCGCCGTCGAACTGCGCAACCGGCTCAACACCGCGACCGGGCTGCGGCTGCCGACGACCCTCGTCTTCGACTACCCGACGGTCGGCGCGCTCACCGACCACGTGCTGTCCGAGCTCGGCTACGGCGGCGCCTCGGCCACGTCCCTCGGGCTGCTCCAGGACCTCGACAAGGTCGCGGTCGCCCTCTCCGAGCTGGTGATGGAGGCCGAGGACCACGCGGCCGTCGGCGTCCGGCTCCAGGGTCTGCTGCGCGACTGGCAGCAGCTGAGCCTGGCGGGCACCGCCGACGCGGCACCGGTGGCGGACCTGTCGGAGGCCACGGACGACGAACTGTTCGCCGCACTCGACGAGGAACTCGGCCTCTGACACCCGCTGGTCCGGGCCGGCCACTCACCAACCCATCCCATCCCGTTTCACCGTCCACACGTGCACACAAGGGGGTCGACGCCGTCATGGCGACGAACGAGGACAAGCTCCGCGACTATCTGAAGCGTGCGACAGCCGATCTGCGGCAGGCGCGCCAGCAGCTGAGCGAACTCGAGGCACGGGCCCGTGAGCCCATCGCCGTCGTGGGGATGGGCTGCCGGTTCCCGGGCGGGGTGTCCTCCCCGGAGGACCTGTGGCGGGTGGTGTCCGAGGGCGTGGACGCGATCGGCGAGTTCCCGGCCGACCGCGGCTGGGACGCCGAGGGCCTGTACGACCCGGACCCCGACGCGGTGGGCAAGTCCTACTCCACGCAGGGCGGCTTCCTCTACGACGCCGCCGACTTCGACGCCGAGTTCTTCGGGATCTCCCCGCGTGAGGCGTTGGCCGTCGACCCGCAGCAGCGCCTGCTGCTGGAGACGGCCTGGGAGGCCCTGGAGCGGGCGGGCATCGACCCGACGAGCCTGCGCGGCAGCCGCACCGGTGTCTTCTCCGGGGTCATGTACCAGGACTACTGGGGCCGCTTCCAGATGGCCCCCGAGGAGTTCGAGGGCCACCTCCTCACCGGCAGCATCGGCAGCGTGGCCTCCGGCCGTATCGCGTACACGCTCGGCCTGGAGGGCCCCGCGGTGAGCGTCGACACCGCTTGCTCCTCCTCGCTGGTCGCCATCCACATGGCCGCCCAGTCACTGCGGCAGGGCGAGTGCTCGCTGGCCCTGGCCGGCGGTGTGACCGTGATGGCGACGCCCGAGCTGTTCGTGGAGTTCAGCCGGCAGCGGGCCATGTCCCCCGACGGCCGCTGCAAGGCCTTCTCCGCCGACGCCAACGGCGCCGGCTGGTCCGAGGGCGCCGGCCTGCTGGTCCTGGAGCGGCTCTCGGACGCCCGGCGCAACGGCCACCCGGTACTGGCCGTGCTGCGGGGCAGCGCCGTCAACCAGGACGGCGCGAGCAGCGGCCTGACGGCGCCGAACGGTCCCTCGCAGCAGCGGGTGATCCGGCAGGCGCTGGCTTCGGCGGGGCTGGCGCCTGCTGATGTGGACGCGGTGGAGGCGCATGGGACGGGTACCTCGTTGGGGGACCCGATCGAGGCGCAGGCCATCCTCGCCACGTACGGGCAGGACCGTGAAGGCCCGCTGTTCCTGGGCTCGTTGAAGTCCAACATCGGGCACGCGCAGGCGGCTGCCGGTGTCGGTGGCGTCATCAAGATGGTCATGGCGATGCGACACGGTGTACTGCCGCAGACCCTGCATGTCACCGAGCCGTCCCCGCACGTCGACTGGTCGGCCGGTGCCGTGGAGCTGCTGACCGAGCAGCGGGAATGGGCCGCCAAGGACGGGCGTCCGCGCCGGGCGGGTGTGTCGTCCTTCGGCATCAGCGGCACCAACGCCCACGTGGTGCTGGAGGAGGCCGAGCCCGAGCCCGTGGAGGCGCCCGCGCCGGTCGCGGGTGTCGTGCCCTGGGTGGTCTCCGCCCGCAGCGCGGAGGCCCTGGCGGGGCAGGCCGAGAAGCTGGCCGCGTTCGCCGCCGGGACCGACACCGGGATCGGGGAGATCGGCGCGGCCCTGCTGAAGCAGCGGGCTGTGTTCGGCCACCGGGCCGTCGTACTGGGCGAGACGCGGGACGAGCTGGTTGCCGGGCTGTCGTCTGTGGTCGGCGACCGGGTCACACCGGGTGGTGTCGGTGTGCTGTTCACGGGTCAGGGGGCTCAGCGGCTGGGGATGGGCCGGGAGTTGTACGTCGCCTTCCCTGCCTTTGCCGAGGCTTTCGACGCGGTGGCGGGTGAGCTCGAGCTTCCGCTGCGGGAGGTCGTCTGGGGCGAGGACGCTGGGCAGCTGAACCAGACGGCTTTCACGCAGCCTGCGCTGTTCGCGGTCGAGGTGGCGCTGTTCCGCCTCGCTGAGCACTTCGGCGTCAAGCCGTCGGTGGTGGGTGGCCACTCCGTCGGTGAGATTGCTGCCGCGCATGTGGCCGGGGTGTTCTCCCTCCAGGATGCGGCTCGGCTGATCGCTGCCCGGGGTCGTCTGATGCAGGCGTTGCCTGCGGGTGGGGCGATGGTCGCGCTCCAGGCGACCGAGGACGAGGTGCGTCCGCTGCTGACGGACGGCGTCGGTATCGCCGCCGTGAACGGCCCGCGCTCGGTGGTGATCTCCGGCGTCGAGGCCGAAGTGCTGGCTGTGCAGGCGCACTTCGCCGACCGTAAGACGACCCGTCTCAAGGTCAGCCACGCCTTCCACTCCCCGCTCATGGAGCCGATGCTGGACGACTTCCGCAAGGTCGCGGCGTCCATCTCGTACGAGCCGCCGACCATCCCGGTGGTCTCCAACGTCACCGGCCGGCTCGCCGAACCCGGCCTGCTCCAGGACCCCGAGTACTGGGTCCGCCACGTCCGCGAAGCCGTCCGGTTCGCAGACGGCGTCGAGACCATGCGGGCCGAGGGCGTCGTGACCCTCCTGGAGCTGGGCCCCGACGGTGTCCTCACCGCCCTCGCGCAGGAGACCCTCGCGGGCGACGAGTCGGTCACCGCGATCGCCGTCCAGCGTCGGGACCGTTCCGAGGTGCGGGCCTTCCTCGACGGGCTTGCCGCCGCGTACACGCGGGGCGTCACCGTCGACTGGTCCCCGCTGCTGCCGGAGCCGAGCAGGCACGTCGAGCTGCCCACGTACGCCTTCCAGCACAGCCGTTACTGGCTGGACGCGGTGGCCGACCTGGGCGACGTCACCTCTGTGGGCCTCGGTGCGCTGGGGCATCCGCTGCTCGGTGCGGGTGTGTCCCTGGCCGGGCGGGACGGGTGGGTGATGACCGGGCGGCTGTCCGTGGCCGGCCAGCCCTGGCTCAGGGACCACGCGGTGGCCGGTACGGTCCTGCTGCCCGGCACGGCCTATGTCGACCTGGCACTGCGGGCGGCCGACGAGGTCGGTCTGGAGCGGGTGGAGACGCTCACCCTGGAGGCGCCGCTCGTCCTGCCGGAGCAGGGCGCCGCGCAGATCCAGGTGGTGGTCGGCGAGCTCGACGCCGAGGGCCGCCGCAGCCTGGAGATCCACTCGCGACCGGACGACGACGCGCCCTGGCGGCGGCACGCCCAGGGCACGCTGTCCGGTGCGGTGGGCGCGCCCGGCGGGTTCGGTGAGGTGTGGCCGCCGGAGGGTGCCGAGGCGCTGGACGTCTCGTCGTTCTACGAGGAGGCCGCCGGGCGCGGCTACGGCTACGGCCCGGCGTTCCAGGGGCTGCGGGCCGTGTGGCGGCGCGGCGACGAGGTGTTCGCCGAGGTCGCTCTCGCTTCCGAACACGCGGGTGACGCCGACCGGTTCGGCATCCACCCCGCCCTGCTCGACTCCGCGCTGCACACCGTCCTCGCGGTGGACGGCCTGGAGCCGCTGCGGCTGCCGTTCGCCTGGGAGGGCGTCGAGCTGCACGCGCAGGGTGCCACCGAGTTGCGGGTCCGGCTGACCCGGGCCAGTGCGGAGACCTGGCAGGTGCAGGTCGCCGACACCGCCGGTGGCCCGGTGGCGTCCGCCGACGCGCTGACCGTGGTGGCCGTGCCCGAGGGCCGCTCGCTCCTCGGGGCGGCGGAGTCCGCGCCGGTCTTCCGGCTGGAGTGGGTGCCCGCGCCGTCGGGCGAGAGCGCCGGAGAGCACACGGTGTTTGTCGTGCCTTCGGGTGCGGGTGAGGTCCCTGAGCTGGTGCGCGAGCAGCTCTTCGCGGTGCTGGAGCGGGTGCGGGAACTGCCCGAGGGAGAGCGACTGGTCGTCGTCACCCGGGGCGCGGTCTCGGTGGACGGCGTCGAGTCGCCTGACGTGGCGGCCGCCGCGGTGTGGGGTCTGGTGCGTTCGGCGCAGGCCGAGTATCCGGGGCGGTTCGTCCTGGTGGACGCCGACCCGGCCGTCGACGGGCTGCCCGACCTGGACCTCGGCACCGACGCCGAGCAGGTGGCGGTGCGCGACGGCATCGCCTACGTGCCGCGGCTGGCCCGCCAGGAGACGTCCGGCGAGCCGGTGTCCCTCGACCCGGCGGGCACGGTCCTGGTGTCCGGCGCGACCGGTGCGCTGGGCCGGGTCGTCGCGCGGCATCTGGTCACCGAGCACGGCGTACGGCATCTGCTGCTGGTGTCCCGGCGCGGGGCGCAGGCTGCGGGCGCCGCTGAACTCGAGGCGGAGCTGGCGGGCCTTGGTGCGGAGGTCACGCTGGCGGCCTGTGACATCGCGGACCGGGATGCCCTGTCCGAGCTGCTGAGCCAGGTCCCTGCGGAGCATCCGCTGACCGGCGTGGTCCACGCGGCCGGTGTCCTGGACGACGGTGTGCTGTCTGCCCTGTCGCCCGAGCGGTTCGAGACCGTGCTGCGGCCCAAGGTCGACGCCGCCTGGAACCTGCACGAGCTGACCACCGACCTGGACCTGTCGGCGTTCGTGCTGTTCTCGTCGGTGGCCGGAGTCGTCGGCACGGGCGGCCAGGCCAACTACGCCGCCGCGAACGTCTTCCTCGACGCCCTGGCCCAGCACCGCCGTACGGCAGGCCTCGCCGCCGTGTCCGTCGCCTGGGGTCTGTGGGGCGAGGCGGACGGCATGACCCAGGACCTCGGTGAGGCCGACCGGGTGCGGCTGTCGCGCTCGGGCATCGCCCCGATGAGCAACGCCGAGGCCCTCGCTCTCCTCGACTCCGCCCTCGGCTCGCCGGACGGCGCCGTGGTGGCGGCGAAGTGGGACATGCCCGCGCTGCGTGCGCAGGCCGGGGTCGGGACGCTGCCGGAGGTCTTCCGCAAGCTGGTCCGGGTGCGTCGGGCCGCCGCGGCGGGCCGGGGCGAGTCGGGCCTGGTGGAGCGGCTGTCGCGGCTGGCACCGGCCGAGCGGCAGCAGGCCGTCCTCGGCCTGGTGACCGGGCAGGTCGCCGGGGTGCTCGGGCACACGAACGGTGACGCCGTACGCCCCGAGCGGGCCTTCAGCGAACTCGGCTTCGACTCCCTGCTCGCCGTGGAACTGCGCAACCGGCTCAAGGCCGAGACCGGTCTGCTGCTCCCGACCACGCTGGTCTTCGACTACCCGACGCCGGCGGAGCTCGCCGACCACATCGGTGCCGAACTCCTCGGCGAGGAGCAGGCCTCGACGGCCGAGCAGGACCTGCCGACCGCGGTGGTCGACGACGACCCGATCGTCATCGTGGGCATGGGCTGCCGGTTCCCGGGCGGGGTGTCCTCGCCGGAGGACCTGTGGCGGCTGGTGTCCGAGGGCGTCGACGCCATCGGTGACTTTCCGACCGACCGCGGCTGGGACCTTGAGCACCTCTACGACCCCGACCCGGACGCCCCGGGCCGGACCCATGTGGCGGAGGCCGGTTTCCTGCGGGACGCGGCGGAGTTCGACGCCGGGTTCTTCGGGATCTCCCCGCGTGAGGCGCTCACCATCGACCCGCAGCAGCGGCTGCTGCTGGAGACGGCCTGGGAGGCGCTGGAGCGGGCGGGCATCGACCCGACGAGCCTGCGCGGCAGCCGTACGGGCGTCTACACGGGCGTCATGTACCAGGACTACAGCATGCGCCACGGCGCCAAGTTCCCCGAGGACTTCGAGGGGCACCTGGGCCTGGGCAGCGCGGGCAGTGTGGCCTCGGGCCGTATCTCCTACACGCTCGGCCTGGAGGGACCCGCGGTCAGCGTCGACACGGCCTGCTCGTCGTCCCTCGTGTCGATCCACATGGCCGCGCAGGCGCTGCGGAGCGGCGAGTGCGACCTGGCTCTGGCCGGCGGTGTGACCGTCATGGCCACTCCCTCGACGTTCATCGAGTTCAGCAGGCAGCGCGCGCTCTCGCCGACCGGCCGCTCCCGGGCGTTCTCGGCCGAGGCCGACGGCACCGGCTGGGCCGAGGGCGCGGGTCTGGTCGCGCTGGAGCGGCTGTCGGACGCCCGGCGCAACGGGCATCGAGTGCTGGCCGTCGTGCGCGGCAGCGCGGTGAACCAGGACGGCGCCAGCAACGGTCTGACCGCGCCGAACGGCCCCTCGCAGCAGCGCGTCATCCGGCAGGCACTGGCCTCCGCCGGCCTCGCGCCCGCCGACGTCGACGCCGTCGAGGCACACGGGACGGGTACCGCGCTCGGGGACCCGATCGAGGCGCAGGCGCTGATCGCGACGTACGGGCAGAACCGTGAAGAGCCCCTGCTCCTGGGCTCGTTGAAGTCCAACATCGGCCACGCGCAGGCGGCCGCGGGTGTCGGTGGCGTCATCAAGATGGTCATGGCGATGCGCAACGGGGTGCTGCCGCAGACCCTGCATGTCACCGAGCCGTCCCCGCACGTGGACTGGTCGGCCGGTGCTGTCGAGCTGCTGACCGAGCAGCGTGAGTGGGCCTCGCGGGACGGGCGTCCGCGCCGGGCCGGCGTGTCGTCCTTCGGCATCAGCGGCACCAACGCCCACGTCATCCTCGAAGAACCCGAGCCGCAGCCCGAGGTCCAGCCCGCTCCCTCTGCCGGAGGGCTCGTGCCGTGGGTGATCTCCGCCCGCAGCGCGGCGGCCCTCGCGGGTCAGGCCGAGAAGCTGACCGCGGTCGAAGGCGACGTACGAGAGATCGGTGCGGCTCTGCTCAGCCAGCGGGCGGAGTTCGATCACCGCGCGGTCGTCCTCGGCGAGACGCGGGAAGAACTCCGCGCCGCCCTTGAGGCGTTGAGCGCCGGGGAGGCGTCTGCGGACGTCGTGACGGGGACGGCCGACCAGGCCGGCAAGACCGTGTTCGTCTTCCCCGGTCAGGGGTCGCAGTGGGTCGGCATGGCCACCCAACTCGCCGAGGAGTCGCCGGTGTTCGCCGAGCGGCTGGCCGAGTGTGCCGCGGCGATCGAGGCGCACGTCGACTGGTCGGTCGAGGCGGCGCTGCGTGGCGGTGAGGGCGCGCCGTCGCTGGAGCGCATCGAGGTCGTCCAGCCCGTGCTGTTCGCCGTGATGGTGTCGCTGGCCGCGCTGTGGCGGTCGTACGGGGTCGAGCCGGACGCCGTGATCGGGCACTCGCAGGGCGAGATCGCGGCCGCGTGCGTGGCCGGTGCGCTGACGCTGGAGGACGCCGCGCGGGTGATCGTGGTGCGTTCGCGGATGTTCGCCGAGCACCTGGACGGCCGTGGGGTCGTGGTGGCGGTGGGTCTGTCCGCGGACGAGGCCGGGCCGTGGCTGGAGCCGTTCGAGGGCCGACTGTCGCTCGCCGGGCTCAACGGTCCCGGCGCGGTCACCGTGGCCGGTGACGCGGACGCGGCGGAGGAGTTCGTGGCGGCCCTGACCGCCGCGGAGGTCCGGGTCAGGGTGGTCGCCTCGGTGGCCTCGCACTCGCCGCAACTGGAGGGCGTGCGCGACGAGTTGATCGAAAGCGTGCGCTTCGTGCGGTCGCGCCCGGGGACGGTCCCGCTGTACTCGACCACCACGTGCGAGATCCTCGACGGCTCCGAGATCGACGCCGAGTACATCTACGAGAACTGCCGCCGCCCGGTCCTCTTCGAGCCGGTCGTGCGCAAGCTGCTCGACGACGGCTTCACCGCGTTCGTCGAGTGCAGCCCGCACGCCGTGCTGGCCGCCGGGGTGACGGAGACGGCGGAGGCGGCGGGCGCCCGTGCGGTGGCCGTCCCGTCACTGCGCCGCGACGAGGGCGGTCTGCGCCGCTTCGCCGGCTCGCTGGCGCAGGCGTACACCGTCGGTGTCCCCGTCGACTGGTCCCCGCTGCTCCCGGCCGGGTCCGGGCACGTCGAGCTGCCCACGTACGCCTTCCAGCACAGCCGTTACTGGCTGGACATGGTGGCGGGCGGCGGTGACGTGGCCTCCGTCGGCCTGGACGCGGTCGGGCACGGGCTGCTCGGTGCCGCGGTGCCGCTGGCGGAGGGCGACGGTGTCGTCCTGACGGGACGGCTGTCGCTGTCGGCGCTGCCGTGGCTGGCGGACCACGCGGTGTTCGGCACGGTCCTGCTGCCGGGCACGGCGTTCGTCGAGATGGCGCTGCGCGCCGCGGACGAGGTCGGGCTCGACCGGGTGCAGGACCTGACGCTGGAGGCGCCGCTGGCGCTGTCCGCGGGCGGTGCGGTGCAGGTGCAGGTGGTGGTCGGCGCGCCCGACGAGACGGGCCGGCGCCCGGTGGGCGTGCACTCCCGCCCGGAGGGCGACGGCGGCACCTGGCAGCGGCACGCGCAGGGCACGCTGTCCGGCGCGCAGGGCACGGCCGCGGAGTTCGCCGGTGCGTGGCCGCCGGTGGGCGCCCAGGCGCTGGACGTGACGTCGTTCTACGAGGACGCCGACGCCCGCGGCTACGGCTACGGCCCGGTCTTCCAGGGCCTGCGGGCCGTGTGGCGGCGCGGCAACGAGGTGTTCGCCGAGGTCGCCCTCGCCGACGGGCACGCCGCGGACGCGGACGCCTTCGGCATCCACCCCGCCCTGCTCGACTCGGCGCTGCACGCGGTGCTGGCCGCCGGGGGCGTGGAGACGATGCGGCTGCCCTTCGCCTGGGAGGGCGTCGAACTGCACGCCACGGCCGCCTCGACGCTGCGCGTCCACATCGGCGACCTGCACACCGACACCATGAAGGTCCGCGGCTACGACGCCACCGGGGCCGCGGTGGTGAGCGTCGGCTCGCTGACGGCCCGCGCGGTCACCGAGCAGCAGCTGCGGGCGGCCGTGGGCGCGGCGGCCCAGCTGCCGGTGTTCGGCGTCGAGTGGTCCGAGGCGCCCGCGCCGACCGAGAACCCGGTGACGACGGCGGCCCTGATGTCCTCGGGCGCCGAGCGCCTGGTGGCGTCCGGGATCGAGTTCACCGCGCTCTCCGAGGGACAGATCCCCTCCGACGTCCTGCTGCTCGTCGAGGGCCGCCAGGACGGCGGCGACCTGCCCGCACGGGTGCGGGAGCCGCTGTTCGAGGTGCTGGCCCGGGTGCAGGAGTGGCTGGCGGACGAGCGGAGCGCACAGTCCCGGCTGGTCGTCGTCACCCGTGGCGCCGTCGCCGTGGGCGAGGAGGAGACCCCGGACCTGACGGCCGCGGCCGTATGGGGTCTGCTGCGCACGGCCCAGACGGAGAACCCCGGCCGGCTGGCCGTCGTCGACCTCGACGACCGCCCCTCGTCCGTGGCCCTGCTGGGCTCGGTCCTGGCGGGCGGCGCCGGTCAGGTCGCGGTCCGCGGCGGTACGGCTTATGTGCCGCGCCTGGTGCGCCAGGAGACGCCGTCCGGCGAGCCGGTGGTCTTCGACCCGGCCGGTACGGTCCTGCTGACCGGCGCGATGGGCGCGCTGGGCCGGGTCGTGGCGCGGCATCTGGTCACTGAGCACGGCGTACGGCATCTGCTGCTGGTGTCCCGGCGGGGCGCGCAGGCTGCGGGCGCGGCTGAACTCGAGGCGGAGCTGTCGGGACTCGGTGCGGAGGTCACCCTGGCGGCCTGTGACATCGCGGACCGGGCTGCCCTGTCCGAGCTGCTGGCGTCGGTGTCGCCGGAGCACCCCCTGACCGGCGTCATCCACGCGGCCGGTGTCCTGGACGACGGCGTGCTGTCTGCCCTGTCGCCGGAGCGGTTCGAGACCGTGCTGCGGCCCAAGGTCGACGCCGCCTGGAACCTGCACGAGCTGACAGCGGACCTGGACCTGTCGGCGTTCGTCCTGTTCTCCTCCATGGCCGGTGTGCTCGGTGCCGCAGGCCAGGCCAACTACGCCGCCGCGAACGTCTTCCTGGACGCGCTCGCCGAGCAACGCCGGGCCTCCGGACTGCCCGCCGCCTCCCTGGCCTGGGGTCTGTGGAGCGAGACCAGCGACATGACCGGGCAGATGGAGGCGGCCGACCTCTCCCGCATCGCACGTCTCGGTATCGCCCCGCTGTCCAACACCGAAGGCGCCACCCTGCTCGACGCGGCCCTCGCGACCGGGCGGACCACCTCGGTCGTGGCCAAGTTCGACATGACGGGCCTGCGCGGCCAGGCCCGGGCCGGCACCCTGCCGGAGATGCTGAGCGGCCTGGTGCGCACCCGCCGTACCGCGACCGCGGCCGTAGGCGAGGCCGGACTGGCCGAACGCCTGGCCCGGGTGCCCGCGGCGGAACGCGCCCAGCTGGTCCTCGACCTGGTCGCGGGGCATGTCGCGGCCGTCCTCGGCCACGCCTCCGCCGACACGGTCGCGCCCGCGCGCAGCTTCAAGGAGATCGGCTTCGACTCCCTCATCGCGGTCGAGCTGCGCAACCGGCTCAACGCGGCGACCGGCCTGACCCTGCCGACCACCCTGGTCTTCGACTATCCGACCCCGGAGGCCGTCGCCCAGTACGTGCTCGAACAGGCCGAGCCCGCCGGCGAGCCGGTGCCGGACGACATGGACGAGGCCGGGGTGCGGGCGCTCCTCACCAGCATCCCCCTGGCGACGCTTCGCGCATCGGGCCTGATGGCGGACCTCGTCGCCCTCGCCCAGCCGGCCCACGGCACATCCGAGGCGGACGCGGGGCCCACGGCCGAGGAGGCGATCGACGACATGGACGCCGACAGCCTCATCGCCATGGCCCTCGGCAAGACCTCCTCCTGACCACCGAGACACGACAGCGAGCCTGGAGAACGGACATGGCAACATCCAACGAGCAACTTCTCGAAGCGCTCCGTGCCTCGGTCAAGGAGTCCGAGCGGCTGCGCCGGCTCAACGAGGAACTTGAGGCCGCCGCAGGGGAGCCGATCGCCATCGTCGGCATGGCGTGCCGCTTCCCCGGCGGGGTGTCCTCCCCGGAGGACCTGTGGCGGCTGGTCGCCGACGGCGTCGACGCCATCGGTGACTTCCCCGCCGACCGCGGCTGGGACGCCGAGGGCCTGTACGACCCGGACCCCGACGCGGTGGGCAAGTCCTACTCGACCCAGGGCGGCTTCCTCTACGACGCCGCCGACTTCGACCCGGCCTTCTTCGGGATCTCCCCGCGCGAGGCCCTGGCCGTCGACCCGCAGCAGCGCCTGCTGCTGGAGACGGCCTGGGAGGCCCTGGAGCGGGCGGGCATCGACCCGACGGCTCTGCGGGGCAGCCGTACGGGCGTCTACACGGGCGTCATGTACAACGACTACGCGACCCGCTTCCCGCACCCGCCCGAGGAGTTCGAGGCGTACTTCGGCATCGGCAGCGCGGGCAGCGTGGCCTCCGGCCGTGTCGCCTACACCCTGGGCCTGGAGGGCCCCGCGGTCAGCGTCGACACCGCCTGCTCCTCGTCCCTGGTCGCCATCCATCTCGCCGCGCAGGCCCTGCGCAAGGACGAGTGCTCGCTGGCCCTGGCCGGCGGCGTGACCGTGATGGCCACGCCCGAACTGTTCGTCGAGTTCAGCCGCCAGCGCGCGATGTCCCCCGACGGCCGCTGCAAGGCCTTCTCCGCCGACGCGGACGGCGCCGGCTGGTCCGAGGGCCTGGGACTCCTGCTCCTGGAGCGCCTGTCGGACGCGCGGCGCAACGGCCACCGGGTGCTGGCGGTGCTGCGGGGCAGCGCGGTGAACCAGGACGGCGCGAGCAATGGCCTGACCGCGCCGAACGGTCCTTCGCAGCAGCGGGTGATCCGGCAGGCGCTGGCTTCGGCGGGGCTTTCCCCTGCTGATGTGGACGCGGTGGAGGCGCATGGGACGGGTACCTCGCTCGGGGACCCGATCGAGGCGCAGGCGCTGATCGCGACGTACGGGCAGGACCGTGAAGGGCCGCTGTGGCTCGGTTCGTTGAAGTCGAACATCGGGCATGCTCAAGCGGCTGCGGGTGTCGGTGGCGTCATCAAGATGGTGATGGCGATGCGCAACGGGGTGCTGCCGCAGACCCTGCACGTGACCGAGCCGTCCCCGCACGTGGACTGGTCGGCGGGGGCCGTGGAGCTGCTGACGGAGTCCCGTGAGTGGCGGGTGCAGGACGGGCGTCCGCGCCGGGCCGGTGTGTCGTCCTTCGGCATCAGCGGCACCAACGCCCACGTCATCCTCGAAGAGGGCGAGCCGGAGCCCGAGACCCAGCCCGCTCCCTCTGCCGGAGGGCTCGTGCCGTGGGTGATCTCCGCCCGTAGCGCGAGGGCCCTCGCGGGCCAGGCCGAGAAGCTGGCCTCTGTGGAGGGGGACATACGTGACATAGGCGCGGCCCTGCTGAAGCAGCGGGCCGGGTTCGATCAGCGGGCTGTCGTACTGGGTGAGTCTCGGGATGAACTTGTTGCTGGGCTGGCCTCTGTGGCTGACGGCCGCCTGCCTGCTGGTGGTGTGGTGCCTGGCGGAGTAGGCCTGCTGTTCACGGGTCAGGGGGCTCAGCGGCTGGGGATGGGCCGGGAGTTGTACGACGCCTTCCCCGTGTTCGCCGAGGCTTTCGACGCGGTGGCTGGTGAGTTGGAGCTTCCGCTGCGGGAGGTGGTGTGGGGTGAGGACGCTGGGCAGCTGAATCAGACGGCTTTCACGCAGCCTGCGCTGTTCGCTGTTGAGGTTGCGCTGTTCCGGCTGGCCGAGCACTTCGGGGTCAAGCCGTCGGTGGTGGGCGGTCACTCGGTCGGTGAGATCGCTGCCGCGCATGTCGCCGGGGTCTTCTCCCTGGCGGATGCGGTTCGGCTGATCGCTGCCCGGGGCCGTCTGATGCAGGCGTTGCCTTCTGGTGGGGCGATGGTCGCGCTCCAGGCGACCGAGGACGAGGTGCGTGCGCTGCTGACCGAGGGTGTTGGTATCGCTGCCGTGAACGGCCCCCGCTCGGTGGTGATCTCCGGCGTGGAGGCCGAAGTGCTGGCCGTGCAGGCGCACTTCGCGGACCGTAAGACGACCCGTCTCAAGGTCAGCCACGCGTTCCACTCTCCGTTGATGGAGCCGATGCTGGACGACTTCCGCAGGGTCGCGGCGTCGATCTCGTACGAGGCGGCGAAGATCCCGGTGGTCTCCAACGTCACCGGCCGCCTCGCGGAACCCGGCCTGTTCCAGGACCCCGAGTACTGGATCCGCCACGTCCGCGAAGCGGTCCGCTTCGCCGACGGCGTCGCCGCCATGCGGAGTGCGGGTGCGGTGACGCTGCTGGAGCTGGGGCCGGACGGCATTCTGACGGCGCTGGCGCAGGAGACCCTCGCGGGGGACGAGACGGTGGCGGCGATCGCCGTTCAGCGCCGTGACCGGCCCGAGGCCCGGACCTTCCTCACCGCCCTGGCCACCGCGTACGCGCGCGGTGTCGCGGTGGACTGGGCTCCGCTGCTGCCCGCCGAGGCACGCCATGTCGACCTGCCCACCTACGCGTTCGACCGAGAGCGTTACTGGCTCGACGTACCGGACGCCCCGGGCGACGCGGCGGCGTTGGGGCTGGGGGCCGTGGAACATCCGCTGCTGGGCGCGGCGGTGCCGCTGGCGGAGGGCGACGGGGTCGTCCTGACCGGTCGGCTCTCCCTGGCCACGCACCCGTGGCTGGCGGACCACGCCGTCTTCGACACCGTGCTCGTGCCCGGTACGGCGTTCGTCGAGGTGGCGCTGCGGGCGGCCGACGAGGTCGGTCTGGACCGGGTCGAGGAACTGGCCCTGGAAGCGCCGCTCATGCTGCCCGAGCAGGGTGCCGTACAGGTGCAGGTGGTGGTCGGCGGGGCCGACGAGGCGGGCCGGCACCGGCTGGACATCCACGCCCGTCCGGATGTGCCGGGTGCGCACTGGCAGCGGCACGCCCACGGGACGCTGACCGCTGCGGACGGCATGCCCGCGGAGCTGACCGTATGGCCGCCGGCCGACGTCGAGGCCCTGGATGTCTCCTCGTTCTACGAGGAGGCCGCCGGGCGCGGCTACGGCTACGGCCCGGCCTTCCAGGGCCTGCGGGCCGTGTGGCGGCGGGGCGGCGAGGTGTACGCCGAGGTCGTCCTCCCGGCCGAACCGGCCGGTGACGCGGACGCGTTCGGCATCCACCCCGCCCTGCTCGACTCGGTGCTGCACGCCGTGATCGCCGCCGACGGCACGGACACCATGCGGCTGCCCTTCGCCTGGGAGGGCGTCGAACTCCACGCCACGGCCGCCACCGGCCTCCGTGTCCACCTCAGCGGCACGGACACCGACTCCGTGCGGCTGACGGCGTACGACGACAGCGGCCGGCCCGTGCTCGCCGCCCGGTCCGTCGCGGCTCGCCAGGTGAGCGAGGAGCAACTGCGCCAGGCGGTGGGCGCGAGCAGCGCCCTGCCTCTCCTCGGCGTGGAGTGGGTGCCCGCCTCGCCGGGCGAGAGCACTGGAGAGCACACGGTCTTTGTCGTGCCCTCGGGTGCCGGTGTGGTCCCTGACCTCGTGCGCGAACAGCTCTTCGCCACGCTGGAGCGGGTGTGGGAGCTGCCCGAGGGAGAGCGACTGGTCGTCGTCACCCGGGGCGCGGTCCAGGTGCAGGGTGAAGGGGCACCGGACGTCGCGGCCGCTGCCGTGTGGGGCCTGGTGCGCTCGGCGCAGGCCGAGTACCCGGGGCGGTTCGTCCTGGTGGACGCCGACCCGGCGATGGACGGGCTCCCCGACCTGGACCTCGGCACCGACGCCGAGCAGGTGGCGGTGCGCGGCGGTGTCGCCTACGTGCCACGTCTCGTGCGGCAGACGCAGCCCGAAGCGGAAGGCACCTTCGCTCCGGCGGGCACGGTCCTGGTGACCGGCGCGACCGGTGCGCTGGGCCGGGTCGTCGCGCGGCATCTGGTCACCGAGCACGGCGTACGGCATCTGCTGCTCGTCTCGCGGCGCGGGGCGGCAGGCTGCGGGCGCGGCTGAGCTGGAGGCGGAGCTGTCGGGACTCGGTGCGGAGGTCACGCTGGCGGCCTGCGACATCGCGGACCGGGATGCTCTGTCCGCCCTTGTCGGTTCGATCTCTGCGGAGCACCCCCTGACGGGCGTGATCCACGCCGCCGGTGTCCTGGACGACGGTGTGCTGGCCGCGCTGTCGCCGGAGCGGTTCGAGACGGTGCTGCGGCCCAAGGTCGACGCGGCGTGGAATCTCCATGAGCTGACCACCGGCCTGGACCTGTCGGCGTTCGTGCTGTTCTCGTCGGTGGCCGGTGTGGTCGGGACGGGCGGTCAGGCCAACTACGCCGCTGCGAACGTCTTCCTGGACGCCCTGGCCGAGCACCGCCGGGCCGCCGGGCTCCCTGCCGTCTCCCTGGCCTGGGGCCTGTGGGGCGAGGCGGACGGCATGACCCAGGACCTCGGTGAGGCCGACCGGGTACGGCTGTCCCGCTCGGGCATCGCCCCGATGTCGAACGCCGAGGCCCTCAGCCTCTTCGACGCGGGTCTCCGGTCCGAGCGCGGTGCGGTCGTCGCCGTGAAGCTGGACGAGCCGGCGCTGAAGGCACGGGCCCGGGCCGGCACGCTGCCGGAGATCCTCCAGGGCCTGGTCCGGGTGCGTCGGGCCGCTGCGGCGGGCCGGGGCGAGTCGGGCCTGGTGGAGCGGCTGGCGCGGCTGGCACCGGCCGAGCGGCAGCAGGCCGTCCTCGATCTGGTGACCGGGCAGGTCGCCGACGTCCTTGGGCACGCGGGCGGCGACGCGATCCGCCCCGAGCGGGCCTTCAGCGAACTCGGCTTCGACTCGCTGACCGCCGTCGAACTGCGCAACCGCCTGAACGCGGTGACGGGCCTCTCCCTGCCCACGACCCTCGTCTTCGACTACCCGAACGCCGCCGACCTGGCCGCGTTCATGGCCGGCGAGCTGGTCGGCGTACAAGCGGCCGTGCGAGTGGAGGACCTGCCCACCGCGGTGGTCGACGACGACCCGATCGTCATCGTGGGCATGGGCTGCCGGTTCCCGGGCGGGGTGTCCTCGCCGGAGGACCTGTGGCGGCTGGTGTCCGAGGGCGTCGACGCCATCGGCGACTTCCCGGCCGACCGCGGCTGGGACACCGACGCCCTCTACGACCCCGACCCCGCAAAGCCGGGCACGAGCTACCTCCTTCAGGGTGGGTTCCTGGACAGTGCCGCCGAATTCGACGCGGCGTTCTTCGGGATCTCCCCGCGTGAGGCGCTGGCCGTCGACCCGCAGCAGCGGCTGCTGCTGGAGACGGCCTGGGAGGCGCTGGAGCGGGCGGGCATCGACCCGACGGCTCTGCGCGGCAGCCGCACCGGCGTCTACACCGGCGTCATGTACCAGGACTACGCGACCCGGTTCGAGTCGGCGCCCGAGGAGTTCGAGGGCTACCTGGGCATCGGCAGCGCGGGCAGCGTGGCCTCCGGGCGTATCTCGTACACCCTCGGCCTCGAAGGCCCTGCCGTCAGCGTCGACACGGCCTGCTCGTCGTCCCTCGTGTCCCTCCACATGGCCGCGCAGGCTCTCCGGCACGGCGAGTGCGACCTCGCCCTCGCCGGTGGCGTGACCGTCATGGCCACGCCCAACGCCTTCGTGGAGTTCAGCCGCCAGCGCGGCCTCGCCCCCGACGGCCGCTCGAAGGCCTTCTCCGCCGACGCGGACGGGGTCGTGTGGGCCGAGGGCGCGGGTCTGGTCGCGCTGGAGCGGCTGTCGGACGCCCGGCGGAACGGGCATCCGGTGGTGGCGGTGCTGCGGGGCAGCGCGGTGAACCAGGACGGCGCGAGCAATGGCCTGACGGCGCCGAACGGTCCTTCGCAGCAGCGGGTGATTCGGCAGGCGCTGGCCTCGGCGGGACTGTCGCCTGCTGACGTGGATGCGGTGGAGGCGCATGGGACGGGTACTTCGCTGGGGGACCCGATCGAGGCGCAGGCGCTGATCGCGACGTACGGGCAGGACCGTGAAGGGCCCCTGTTCCTGGGCTCCTTGAAGTCGAACATCGGCCATGCCCAGGCCGCTGCCGGTGTCGGCGGCGTGATCAAGATGGTCATGGCGATGCGGAACGGGGTGCTGCCGCAGACCCTGCACGTGACCGAGCCGTCCCCGCACGTGGACTGGTCGGCGGGGGCCGTGGAGCTGCTGACCGAGCAGCGGGAATGGTCCGCGAAGGACGGGCGTCCGCGCAGGGCCGGTGTGTCGTCCTTCGGCATCAGCGGCACCAACGCCCACGTGATTCTCGAAGAACCCGAGCCGCAGCCGGAGCCGATGCGTGGTCCTGCTGCCGGTGGGTTCGTGCCGTGGGTGATCTCCGCCCGCAGCGCGGAGGCGCTGGCCGGGCAGGCAGCGAAGCTGGCCTCTGTGGACGGGGACGTACGGGACATCGGTGCGGCCCTGCTGAAGCAGCGGGCGGTCTTCGACCACCGGGCCGTCGTCCTGGGCGAGACCCGAGAGGAACTCGTCGCCGGGTTGTCCGCTCTGACCGGCGGTCGGGTGGTGCCGGGCGGGCTGGGTGTGCTGTTCACGGGGCAGGGGGCTCAGCGGCTGGGGATGGGCCGGGAGTTGTACGACGCCTTCCCCGTGTTCGCCGAGGCCTTTGACGCGGTGGTTGGTGAGCTGGAGCTTCCGCTGCGGGAGGTCGTGTGGGGTGAGGACGCTGGGCAGCTGAATCAGACGGCTTTCACGCAGCCTGCGCTGTTCGCTGTCGAGGTGGCGCTGTTCCGGCTCGCCGAGCACTTCGGGGTCAAGCCGTCGGTGGTCGGCGGTCACTCGGTCGGTGAGATCGCTGCCGCGCATGTCGCCGGGGTCTTCTCCCTGGCAGATGCTGCCAGGCTGATCGCCGCTCGTGGCCGGCTGATGCAGGCCCTGCCTGCGGGTGGGGCGATGGTCGCGCTTCAGGCGACCGAGGACGAGGTGCGTCCGCTGCTGACGGACGGGGTCGGTATCGCTGCCGTGAACGGTCCCCGCTCGGTCGTGATCTCCGGCGTGGAGGCCGAAGTCCTCGCCGTGCAGGCGCACTTCGCCGACCGTAAGACGACCCGTCTCAAGGTCAGCCACGCCTTCCACTCGCCGCTGATGGAGCCGATGCTGGACGACTTCCGCAAGGTCGCCGCATCGATCTCGTACGAGCCGGCGAAGATCCCGGTCGTCTCCAACGTCACCGGCCGTCTCGCCGAACCCGGCCTGCTCCAGGACCCCGAGTACTGGGTCCGCCACGTCCGCGAAGCGGTCCGTTTCGCCGACGGCGTCGACGCCATGCGGGCCGAAGGAGCGAGCACTCTCCTTGAGCTCGGCCCCGACGGCATCCTGACCGCCCTCGCCCGCGAGACCCTCGCAGGTGACGACACCGTCACCGCGATCGCCACGCAGCGCCGGGACCGGCCCGAGGCCCGGACCTTCCTCACCGCCCTGGCCACCGCGTACACCCGGGGTGTCACCGTCGACTGGTCCCCGCTGCTGCCGGAGCCGAGCAGGCACGTCGAGCTGCCCACGTACGCCTTCCAGCACAGCCGCTACTGGCTTCGCTCCAAGCCCGGCAACCCCCTCACCGGGGCCGCGCGAGGCGGTGTCGAGGGGCGTTTCTGGGGGGCCGTGGAGGCGGAGGACGCGGATGCGCTGGCCGAGTTGATCGGCGGGGTGCAGGACGGGCTGCCGATGGACGAGCGGGACGCGCTGTCCCGGGCACTGCCGTTGCTGGCGAAGTGGCGGATGCAGTTGCTGGAGGAGGCGGCGGCCGGGGACGAGACGCCGGCCCCGGAAACCGCGGCTCCCCTGCTGCTGCCGGACCGGCTGGCGGGGCTGCCGGAGGCCGAGCGGATGGGCCTGGTGCTGGAGGTCGTACGGCAGGAGGCCGCCAAGGCGCTGGGGCACGCGGCGGGCACCGACATCGGGCCGGACGACGATTTCCTGGATCTCGGGTTCACTTCTTTGGCCGCGGTGGAATTCGGGAATTCCTTGCGGACCGCCACAGAACTCGACATCGCGCTGAGTATCGTCTACGACTGCCCCACGCCCAGGCTTCTCGCGGAGTACGTGATGAGCGAACTGTCGAACTCGGGAGACCTCTCTTGCACGGACGTTTCATGACCGACGAAAGCCCGTGGCTGCGGCGATTTCATCCGGTGGCCGGAACAGATCAAGTCGTCGTTTTCTTTCCGCATGCGGGAGGTTCCGCGAGCTTCTTCCATCCGCACACGGTGGATCTGGCGCCCTATGTGGATACGCTGACGATTCAGTATCCGGGGCGGCAGGAGCGCTATCGGGAATCCCTTGTCGCCGACATCGGTGAACTGGCCGAGCTGATCTACGCGGAGGTGGCGCCGGCCGGTGCGGAGCAGCGGCTCGTGTTCTTCGGGCACAGCATGGGCGCGGCGCTGGCCTTCGAGGTGGCTCTGCGGATGGAGGAGCGGCTGGGCCGGGGGCCCGAGCGGCTCTTCCTGTCCGGGCGGCGGGCGCCGTCCAGTGAGCGCAGGCCCGAGACGGTCCATCTCATGGGTGACGACGGGCTGATCGCGGAGATGCTGAACAACGGCGTGACGGACCGGCGGCTGCTGACCGACCCGGACACGCTGCGGATGATCCTTCCGGTGGTCCGCAACGACTACCGGGCGATCGAGACGTACCGGCCCGATCCGGCGGCGCGGGTGGCCTGTCCGGTCACGGCGCTGGTCGGGGAGGGCGACCCCAAGTGCACGGTGGAGGAGGCCGCGGCCTGGGCGGAGCACACCTCCGGCGATTTCGACCTGGAGGTCTTCGCCGAGGGCGCCCACTTCTTCCTGGTGCCGCACCGGCAGGACGTGACCGGGGTGGTGCGGGAGCGGCTGGCGCGGGTGCCGGCCGAGATGCGCTGAGCGGCATCGCAGTGCCGTGATCGTCGTGGCCGGAGCGGACCTTCCGTTCCGGCCACGCGTGTCCGGTGGGCGGGGTGCGCGGGTGGCCGGATATGTGCGGGGTCCGGCCGGTGGGGCGGTGGGCGGTGTTTTGATCACGGCCCGAGCCGCTTCCTGCGCGAAAGGCGGGAATTCCATGAGCCCTTCCAGTCCCCCGAGTGCCATGAGTCCCATGAGTTCGTTGCGTCGGCCCACGGAATGCGAGGTGCTGATCGCGGGCGCCGGCCCGACCGGTCTGGCGCTGGCCTGTGATCTGGCCCGGCGGGGGGTTTCCTGCCGCATCGTGGACAAGCTGCCCGGCCTGCGCCCCGGCTCCCGGGGCAAGGGGCTCCAGCCGCGCACCCTGGAGATCCTGGAGGACCTCGGGGTGATCGGCGAGATCCTGGCGCACAGCGGCCCCTACCTGCCCTTCCGCGGCTACGACGGTGACCGGGCCATCGGCGGCTGGTCCTGGTTCGACCAGGTCAGGCCCCGCCCGGACACCCCGTATCCGAGCCTGCGGATGGTGCCGCAGTACGCCACGGAACGCATTTTGTGCGACCGGCTCGAGGCGCTCGGCGTCCGGGTGGAACACGGGGTCGAGATCGTGGACCTGCGGCAGGACCCCGATGGGGTGTCCGTCGTGCTGCGCGCGGACTCAGGGGCGGAGGAGAGCGTGCGGTGCGCGTATCTCGTGGGGGCGGACGGCGCTCACAGCCGGGTGCGCGCGGCGGCGGGTGTCGGGTTCCGCGGCGAGACGGACGGCGACCGGCGCGTCCTCGTCGGGGACATCGCGGTGGAGGGCTTGGACCGCGAGCACACGCACGCGTGGCCGGACGCGGCCGGCGGGCCGGTGGCGTTCTTCCCGCTGCCCGGCACCGAGGAGTTCTGCTTCTTCGCGGGTCTCGCCCCGGGCGAGGACGTCACCCTGACCGCGCGCGGCGTGGCCGGGCTCGTCGCGGCCCGGACCGGGCGGGCGGACATCCGGCCGCACTCGCCGAGCTGGCTGTCGGTGTACACCTTCAACGTGCGCATGGCCGAGCGTTTCCGGACCGGCCGGGTGTTCCTGGCGGGCGACGCCGCGCATGTGCATCCGCCGGCGGGCGGGCAGGGCGTGAACACCGGCATCCAGGACGCGTTCAACCTCGGCTGGAAGCTGGGCGCCGTCCTGCGCGGCGCCCCCGAGGGGCTGCTGGACTCCTACGAGGAGGAGCGGCTGCCGGTCGCCGCGCGGGTGCTGGAGCTGAGCAGCCGCCTCCAGACCGCCGCCGCCCGGGAGAACCTGCGCTTCCGGCAGCCGGGCCGGGAGACCCACCAACTTCAGCTCCACTACCGGGACAGCGCGCTGTCGTGGGACCGCCGTACGGCCGCGGGGCCGCTGCGTGCCGGCGACCGGGCGCCCGACGCGGTGTGCCGGGACCCGTACGGCGCGAGGGTGCGGCTCTTCGACGCGCTGCGCGGCCCGCAGGCGACCGTGCTGGCCTTCGGGCTCGACGACACCGGCGTACGGCAGGAACTGCTGCCGCCGGGTGCGGCCGTGCGTACCGTGATCCATCCCGAGGTCGACGCGTGGCCCGCCGGGGCGCGGGCCGTGCTGGTGGACGCGGACAGCAGTGTGCACACCGCCTACGGTGTCGCCAAGGGCGATGTGGCGGTCATCAGGCCGGACGGTTACATCGGCCTGCTCGCGGACAGGAGGAACCTGTCCGACGTGCGGCCTTATCTGGCGCGGATCTCGCCCGTGCCGGTCTGAATTTTTTGGCACGGCCCGGCCATTACCGGGGCGGGGAGCCCCTGAGGCGGCCCTAGGGGCCGATAGGGGGTCGGTGGGGGTTAATTCGACAGGTTTGGCTCACTACATTTTTCTGGCGGAGTGACAAGACTCCAACATTCCGCAAGGGAAATGAGGAGAAATCATGAGTGGGCTCAAGACCTGGGACGAACTCCGCTCCGGAATTTCCGGCGAGGTCGTGCTCGCCGTCGACTTCCCCGCCACCGGGCGCGCGGAGGCCGACTTCAACGCGCTGGCGCCGCTGCTGGCCACCGACCACGCGGTGTGGCGGACGCTGGTGGAGCCGAACGGCCTGCTGCGGGACGTCGCCGTCGAGGAGTACATCGAGCCGTGGCTCGACGAGGTGCGCGGCAGCGGGCTGAAGGTGCGGGCCGTCCTCGGTTTCTGCGTCGGCGGCGTCTACGCGTCCGTCCTTGCCGAGCGGATCGGCCAGTGGCAGGGCGAGGAGCCCAAGGTGCTGCTGTTCGACCCGGAACTCGTCAACGCCGAGACGGTGTTCTGGCAGTTCTACAAGATGGTCGGCAGCATGTCCCAGGTACTCGCCCCGGACGAGGCGGCGCAGCTCCAGGCCGCCGGCCGTACCGCCTTCGAGGCGAACGGCGAGAACGTCCAGCAGCTCACGGCGACCCTGTACGACCTGTTCGAGCAGGCCGCCGCCGCGGCGTTCGCCCGCATGGGCCTGGGCCCGGCGTTCGCGCAGGACCTGCTCGACCTCGTCGGCTCCTTCATGTCGTACCTGTCGATCGCCGAGCCGGTCGAGGCGCTGCCGCTGTGGCGCCGGGCCGTCGCCCTGTGCTCCGCGAGCCAGGAGAGCGGCCTGAACCGGGTGCGCGACTCCTTCCTCCTGCCCGAGGCCGAACTCGTCGCCGAGGAGATCGTCTTCGCCTCCGCCCACTCGGAGATGCTGCGCGACCCCGAGGTCGCGAGGGGCACCGACCGGCTGATCAACGACTGACCCTCGGCCCAGCCCTCACACGATCCCCCACCACGATCCCCCCACGCGACCACCCAACAGAACGGACGGGGAAATGCCGACGCCGACCGCCGCCACCAGCAAGGAGAAGTCTCTCTGGCTGCTGGAGGACCTTGTCCCCGGTACCGGGGTGAACAACCTTTCCGTCGCCTTCCACACCGAGGGCCGGCTCGACCTGGAGGCCGTGCGGCGCACCGTCGACTGGCTCGCCCGTCGGCACCGTGTGCTGCGCACCGTCTTCCACGGCGACGGACTCGCCCTCACCAAGGAGATCCGCCCGGCGGACGCCTTCCGGGTCGAGGTGGAGAGCCTCGACTGCGCCGAGGCCGACGTGCTGCCCGGCCTGACGGCGTTCGTCGCCCGGCCCTTCCAGCGCGACGGCGGCCCGCTGTGGCGGGCCCGGCATCTGCGGCGCGCCGACGGCGACGTGCTCTGCCTGGCGCTGCACCACTCCGTCTTCGACGGCATGTCCACCACGATCCTGCGCGACGACTTCGCCACGGCGTACGACGCGTTCGCCGCGGGCGAGGAGCTGCCCGAGGAGCTCACCACCGAGCAGCCGCTGCTGCCCGAGACCGTCCCGTCCGAGAAGAGCCGCGTCTTCTGGCAGCGCCAGCTGGACGGCTTCGACCCCTCCACCCTCACCCTCGGCTGCGACAAGCCGGCGCCCGCCCAGGTCACCCTGGCCGGCGACACCGTCAACCGGCGGCTGTCCGAGGAGGCCACCGCCGTCGTCAAGCGCATGCAGCGCGAACTGCGCGCCCCCGAGGCCGTGGTGCTCCTCGCCGCCTACTACGTCCTGCTCGCCGCGCACGGCACCGGCCGCGACCTCACCGTGGGCTCCCCGCTGAGCATCCGCGGCCGGGACGAGCAGCGCGCGATCGGCTACCACATCAACGTCCTGACGCTGCGGGCCGACGTCGACCCGCAGCGCAGCTTCCGCGACCTGGTCGTCCAGGTCCGCCGCAACTTCCTGGAGGCGGTCGGCCACGCCGACCTGCCCGTCGACGACCTGCTGGAGCTGGTGCCCAGGGCCGGTTCCGAGTGGCGCAACCAGCTCTTCCGCCATGTCTTCAACTACATCCCGGACAGCGCGGACACCGAGTTCAAGCTGGGCGGCGAACGCGCCCGCCTGCTGATGGTCGAGAACGGCTCCAGCAAGTTCGACCTCGAGTTCTTCGTCACCGCCTCCGCGCAGGCCCTCCAGGTCCGCGCCGCGTACTACGTCGACGCCATCGACCGCAGTGACGTAGAGCTGCTGCTCGAGCGCTACGACGACCTGCTGCGGGCGCTCGCCGCCGACCCGGACAGCCCGCTGGCCGGCATCCCGGTGTGGAGCGAGCGCGACCGTGCCGTGATCGAGGCCGCGAACGCCACGGACCGCCCCATCGCCGACGACGCCACCGTCCTGCGCGCGATCGCGGAGCGGGTCGACCGCACCCCGGACGCGCCGGCCGTCGTCGACGGCGACCGGCAGCTCAGTTACGCGCAGCTGTGGTGGACCGCCCTCGACAACCGGGACCGGCTGCGCGCGGTGGGCGTGGAGCCGGGCTCCGTCGTCGCCCTGCTGAGCCGGCGCGGCCCCGAGCTGGCCGCCGCCGTGCTCGGCATCTGGCTCGCCGAGGCCACCTATCTGCCGCTCGACCCCGACCATCCGGAACAGCGCATCGCCTACCAGCTGTCCGACTCGGCCGCCTCGGTCGTGATCGCCGACCCCGGGGTGCAGGTTCCGGACGCCGCGGCCCGGGTGACCCTGACCCCCGCCCCGGCGGACTCCGCGGAGGCCGAGGCCGAGGGCACCGATGCCGTGGCCGATGTGCCCGCCGTGGACCCGCTGTCCTGCGCCTACCTCATCTACACCTCCGGCTCCACCGGCCGGCCCAAGGGCACCCGGCTGCACCACCGCGGGCTGGTCAACCTCGTCGACCACTTCGCCGGCGAACTCGCCGCCGGAGCCGACGACTCCACGCTGTGGATGACGACCTTCAGCTTCGACATCTCCGCGCTGGAGCTGTTCCTGCCGCTCACCACGGGCGGCCGGCTGGTCGTGGCCCCGGACGACGCCCGCACCGACGGCGGCCGTCTGCTGCAGGTGCTGCGCCGGCACAAGGTGACCATCGCCCAGGCCACCCCCACCAGCTGGCGGCTGATCGTCGCCGAGGCCGGGGCGTCCCTGGCCGGGGTGCGGGTGCTGTGCGGCGGCGAACCGCTGCCGGCCACGCTCGCCCGGGAACTCGTCGCCGTCGGCGCGGACCTGCGCAATGTGTACGGCCCCACCGAGACGACCATCTGGTCCACCTCGGGCCGGGTGACCAGCGCGGACACCGGCCGCATCCGGGTCGGTTCGCCCATCGCCAACACTCGCGTGTTCCTCCTCGGCCCCGACGGCCGGGAGCTGCCGATCGGCCTCGGCGGCGAGCTGTGCATCGGCGGCGTGGGCGTGGCGATGGGCTACCACGAGCGGCCCGAGCTGACCGCGGAACGCTTCATCGACCATCCCGTCCACGGCCGCTCCTACCGTACGGGCGACCTGGCCCGCTGGCTGCCGGACGGCACACTGGAGGTGCTCGGACGCATGGACCGTCAGGTGAAGCTGCGCGGCAACCGCATCGAGCTCGGGGAGGTCGAGTCGGTCCTCACCGCCCACCCGGGCGTCGCCGCCGCGGCCGTGGTCGTCGTGGGCGACCCCTCGGCGGACGGGGCGCTCGTCGCGTTCGTCGTCGCCCCCGAGGGAGAGGCCGTACGGGACGGGCTGTGGGAGCACGCCCGGACCCTTCTGCCGGGCTCCGCCGCCCCCCAGGACTTCGTCCTCGTCGACGCCTTCCCCACCACGGGCAACGACAAGACCGACTACCCGGCGCTGACCCGGCAGGCCGAGGAGCGCAGGCTGCACGACCGCCGGACCGCCGCGGGCCGCACCGACGCGGCCACGGGTGACGCCCTGGTCGACGAACTCGTCGCCCTGTGGGGCGACCTGCTCGCCACGCCCACGGCCGGCGCCGACACGCACTTCTTCACCTCCGGCGGCCACTCGCTGCTCGGCGCGCAACTCCTCCAGCGGGTCGAGGAGTCGACGGGCACCCGCCTGAAGCTGGCCGACCTGTTCGCCCACCCCACTCCCGTCCAGCTCGCCGCCCGACTGCGCGGCGAGGCCGCCGCGCACTGAGCGGCATCCCAGCCTCAGGCCCATCGGCGGGCGGACCCGGCAACGGGCCCGCCCGCCGCGGGCGTTACGACCCCTTTCACCACAAGCGACGAGAATCAAGGGAGAGGAAGAGATGACGACAACGACCGAGCGCATCCGCGTGATGGTGGCGAAGCCCGGCCTGGACGGCCATGACCGCGGGGCAAAAGTGATCGCCCGCGCCTTGCGGGACGCGGGCGTCGAGGTCGTCTACACCGGCCTGCACCAGACGCCGCGCCAGATCGTCGACGCGGCGTTGCAGGAGGACGTGCACGGCATCGGACTGTCGATCCTGTCCGGGGCGCACCTGACCCTGTTCGCGGAGGTGCTCGCGCTGCTGCGCGAGGCCGATGCCGAGGACATCACGGTGTTCGGCGGCGGCATCGTCCCGGACGCGGACATCCCGGTGCTGCGGGACCTCGGTGTGGCCGCCGTCTTCACGCCCGGGACGCCCACGCGGGACATCGTCGCCTGGGTGGCCGGCCATGTGGGGCCGGCCCTTGCCGCTACGCCGTCCGGAAGCGGTTGATGGCGGCGAGGTGCTGGGCGCGCATCTCCTGGTCGCGGACGCCGAGGCCTTCCTCGGGGGCGAGGCAGAGGACGCCGACCTTGCCCTGGTGGAGGTTGCGGTGCACGTCGTACGCGGCCTGCCCGGTCTCTTCGAGGGAGTACGTCTTCGACAGGGTGGGGTGGATCTTGCCCTTGGCGATGAGGCGGTTGGCTTCCCAGGCCTCGCGGTAGTTGGCGAAGTGGGAGCCGATGATCCGCTTCAGGGACATCCACAGGTAGCGGTTGTCGTACTCGTGCATGTAGCCGGAGGTGGAGGCGCAGGTGGTGATGGTGCCGCCCTTGCGGGTGACGTAGACGGACGCGCCGAAGGTCTCGCGGCCGGGGTGCTCGAAGACGATGTCGATGTCCTCGCCGCCGGTGAGCTCGCGGATGCGCTTGCCGAAGCGCTTCCACTCCTTGGGGTCCTGGGTGTGCTCGTCCTTCCAGAACTTGTAGCCCTCGGCGTTGCGGTCGATGATCGCCTCGGCGCCCATGGAGCGGCAGATGTCGGCCTTCTGGTCGCTGGAGACGACGCAGATGGGGTTGGCGCCGCCGGCGAGGGCGAACTGGGTGGCGTACGAGCCGAGTCCGCCGCTGGCGCCCCAGATCAGGACGTTGTCGCCCTGCTTCATGCCGGCGCCGTTGCGGGAGACGAGCTGGCGGTAGGCGGTGGAGTTGACCAGGCCCGGGGCGGCGGCCTCCTCCCAGCTGAGGTGGCCGGGCTTGGGCATCAGCTGGTTGGACTTGACCAGCGCGATCTCCGCCAGGCCGCCGAAGTTCGTCTCGAAGCCCCAGATGCGCTGCTCGGGGTCGAGCATGGTGTCGTTGTGGCCGTCGGAAGACTCCAGCTCGACGGACAGACAGTGCGCGACGACCTCGTCACCGGGCTGCCAGGCGTTCACGCCGGGGCCGGTGCGCAGGACGACGCCCGCGAGGTCGGAACCGATGATGTGGTACGGCAGGTCGTGCCGCTTGGCCAGCTCGTTCGTGCGGCCGTAACGCTCCAGGAACCCGAAGGTCGGCAGCGGCTCGAAGAGGGCGCTCCACACGGTGTTGTAGTTGACGGAGGAGGCCATCACGGCCACCAGGGCCTCACCCGGACCGAGTTCGGGCAGGGGCACCTCCTCCAGGTGCAGCGACTTGCGCGGGTCCTTGTCGCGGCCGGCCATCCCCGCGAACATCTCGGTGTCCTCGCGGTGCAGCACGACGGCTCGGCAGGACTCGGGCAGCGGCAGGGCGGCGAGGTCGGCGGACGTGCTGTCCGGCGACTGGATCGCGGCGAGGATGTCCGTCATGGTCACGGTGGTGTCTCCTGTGGGTGTGGCGAGGGGCGGCGGCTACGCGGCTGAGTGCAGTGCCCTCAGGGGCGCGGGGAACTGCGCGACCGGCCAGGGACGACCGGTGGTCGCGATCGGCGAGAACCACGAACGGCGCGTGGGCGGATTTCGTCGCCGGCGTTCACTGCGGCTGGTTGCCGTGTTTGCGGCCCGGCAGCGGCGCGTGCTTCGCGCGCAGCATCTCCAGGGCCGTGATGAGCCGGATGCGGGTCTCGCCGGGGTCGATGACGTCGTCGACGAGGCCGCGTTCGGCCGCGTAGTAGGGGTGCATCAGCTCCGCCTGGTACTCCTTGATCTTCTGCGCCCGGGTCGCCTCGGGGTCGTCGGAGGCGCTGATCTCCCGGCGGAAGACGACGTTGGCGGCGCCCTCCGCGCCCATCACGGCGATCTCGTTGCCCGGCCAGGCGAAGGAGAGGTCGGCGCCGATGGACCGGGAGTCCATGACGATGTACGCCCCGCCGTAGGCCTTGCGCAGGATCACCTGCACGCGCGGCACGGTCGCGTTGCAGTAGGCGTACAGCAGCTTCGCCCCGTGCCGGATGACCCCGCCGTGCTCCTGGTCCACGCCGGGCAGGAAGCCGGGCACGTCCACGAGCGTGACCAGCGGGATGCTGAAGGCGTCGCAGGTCTGCACGAACCGTGCCGCCTTTTCCGAGGCGTGGATGTCGAGCACTCCGGCCAGCGAGGACGGCTGGTTGGCGACGATCCCGACCACCTGGCCGTCGAGGCGGGCGAGGCAGCACAAAACGTTCGTGGCCCAGCGCTCGTGGACCTCGACGTAGTCGCCGTCGTCGACGATCTCCTCGATCACCGCCCGCATGTCGTACGACCGGTTCGGATCGGCCGGTACGAGGTCCAGGAGCGAGTCGGTGCGCCGCTCGGGCGAGTCGCCGGAGGGCACGGACGGCGGCAGCTCCCGGTTGTTGGACGGCAGCAGCGAGAGCAGATAGCGGATGTCCTCCAGGCAGCTCTCCTCGTCGTCGTGGCTGAAGGCGGCCACGCCCGAGGTGGTGGCGTGCACATCGGCTCCGCCCAGGCCGTCCTGGGTGATCTCCTCGCCCGTCACGGCCTGGACGACGTCGGGGCCGGTGATGAACATCTGCGAGGTGCCGCGCACCATGAACACGAAGTCGGTGAGGGCCGGCGAGTAGGCGGCGCCGCCGGCGCAGGGGCCCATCACGGCGCTGATCTGCGGGATGACCCCCGAACAGCGCACATTGCGGCGGAAGATGCCGCCGTAGCCGGCGAGCGCGGTGACGCCCTCCTGGATGCGCGCGCCGGCCCCGTCGCAGAGCCCGACGATCGGCGCCCCGGCCGCCTCGGCCATGTCCATGATCTTGTGGATCTTCTGGGCGTGGGCCTCGCCGAGTGCGCCGCCGAAGATCCGGAAGTCATGGGCGTAGACGAAGACGGTGCGTCCGTGCACCTGCCCCCAGCCGGTGACCACGCCGTCGGTGTGGGGCTTCTTGTGCTCGAGGCCGAAGCCGGTCGCGCGGTGCCGCCGGAAGCCCTCGACCTCGGTGAAGGTGCCCTTGTCGAACAGCAGGTCGATGCGTTCGCGGGCCGTCAGCTTGCCCCGGGCGTGCTGTGCGGCGGTGGCCTTGTCGCCGGGTCCCTGGAGTATCCCGGCCCGCAGGGCGGTCAGTTCGGCCGTCCGCTCGTGCGCGGTGGCCGTAGCCGTCTGTGGTGGCGTCATGGCCCACGAACGTAGTTCGGGGTGGGGGACGGCCGTATCCCCTATCCGACCCCGCTGGCCCCCTGAAACCTCACGGCCGTAGCCCTACGTCTGTACAGCTGTCCCTACGTCCTGAACGGTGGAGCCCGACGACGGCCCGGCAGGGGGCCGCCGCGTGCGAACCGGGACGAGCCGGAAAGGCCGGTGAGGACCGGAAGAGGGGGAGCTGTCATGTCGCGACGACCTGCGGTGATCGGCGTCTACGGCCTGCTCGGACTGGGCGAGGCGCTGATCGAGGTGCTGACCGGCGCCGGCCACGAGGTGCTGGCCACCGACCCGGACCCCGAGGTCGTCGAGCGGCTGAAGGAACGCCTGGACCTGCGGCTCACCCGGGGCGGCGACGCCACGAAGCTCACCCTGACCGCCGACACCGTCCCGTTCGACCGCGCCGACCTGGTCGTCGAGGCGGTGGCCGACACCTACCAGGAGAAGACCGCCGCACTGCGCGTCCTCGCCGAGGCCTGCGCCCCACAGGCCGTGCTGTGCACGACGTCCCAGCAGTGTGCGCTGCCGCGGCTGGCCGCCTCCTCCGGACGGCCCGCCAGGACGCTGGGCCTGCGCTGCGCCACCCCGCTCACCCACGGCACGGGCCTGGAGCTGGTCACCCTGCCCGCCGCCGACGAGGACGCCGTCTCCCTCGCACGCACTTGGGTCACCGGGCTCGGCGGCAGCGACGAGGCGGTCCCGCACCGGACCGTGCGCGCCGCGTCCGCGCTGATCGCCGACCTCACGGCCCGGGCGGCCGGCCTGGAGGCCGAGGGATACGCCACCGCCGACGACATCGACACCGCGATGCGGCTCGGCTGCGGCCTGCCGATCGGCGTGCTCGCGCTGCGGAACATGAAGTGGCCGGACACCGCCGTACGGCGCCCGCGGGCCGCCGCGCGGTTCGCCCTGCCCGAGCCCCGGCGTCGTATCGGGAAGGTCGGCGTCGTCGGGTCGGGCACCATGGCCCGCGGCATCGCGGAGGCCGTCACGCTCGCCGGCCATCCCGTCGTGCTCGTGGCCCGCGCCGAGGACCGGGCGGAGCGTGCCGCCGAGGCCGTCGCGGTGGCGCTGACGGCCGGGGTGCGCCGCGGCAAGGTCTCCCCGCAGGAACGGGTCGACGCGCTCGGCCGGCTCGGGACGGCCACCCGCTTCGACGCGCTCGCCGACTGCGACCTGGTGATCGAGGCGGTAGCCGAGGACCAGATGCTGAAACTGAAGGTCTTCGCCGAGCTGGACAGCGTCTGCCGGCCCGACGCCGTGCTCGCCACCACCACCTCCAGCCTCTCCGTGACCCTGTGCGGCGAACTGACCCGCCGTCCGGAGAACGTCGTCGGACTGCACTTCTTCAACCCCGTACGGGCCATGAAGCTCGTCGAGGTGGTGCACACCGGGTCGACCTCGTCCGACACGCTCGCCACGGTCCAGGGCTTCTGCGAGGGCCTCGGCAAGACCCCGCTGCGCTGCGGGGACCGGCCCGGGTTCATCGTCAACCACCTGCTCTTCCCCTACCTCAACGCGGCCGTCCGGCTGGTGGAGTCGGGTGAGGCGGAGCCCCGCGAGCTGGACCGGGCGATCGTCCGCGGCTACGGCTTCCCGCTCGGACCGCTGGCCCTGCTCGACGTGATCGGCCTTGATGTGGCACTGGCCATCCAGCAGAGTTTGCACGAGGCGCACCGCCGTCCCCATCTGCTGCCGGCCCCGCTGCTGCGGGAGTTGGCCGCGGCGGGCCGGCTGGGACGCAAGACGGGCGGCGGCTTCTACGCGTACTGACCTGCAACGCCGGTTCACACGGGGGGACTTCGGGACATGACAGGGATCGGTGGTGCGAACGGCATCGCGGCTTCGGGCGCGGCGGAGAGCGGTGGCACGGCGTCGGGCGTGGTGTCGGGCGGTGGTGTGGCGTCGGCTGCGGTGGAGAGCGGCGCGGCGGCGGGCCTGCTGGGCGGGCTGCTGCCCGCCGGGACGGAGGTCTGCGAGCTGTTCGCCGACCCCGACGACGTCACCTCGGTCCTGTATCCGGAAGAGGCCGCCCTGGTGGCGGGCGCGGTGGACAAGCGCCGGCGCGAGTTCGCCGCGGTGCGGCTGTGCGCGCGTACGGCCCTGGCGCGGCTCGGCGTCGCGCCCGCGCCGATCCTGCCGGGGGAGCGCGGGGCGCCGGGGTGGCCGGACGGCATCGTCGGAAGCATGACCCACTGCGACGGGTATCGCGGTGCGGTGGTGGCGCGCCGCGCGTCGGTCGTCTCGATCGGCGTGGACGCGGAACCCGACGGCCCGCTTCCCGAGGGGATCGAGGAGTCGGTGATGCTGCCCGAGGAGCGGGCCACGCTGGCCCGGCTCGCGGCGCACCGCCCGGACGTCTCCTGGGACCGGCTGATGTTCAGCGCCAAGGAGAGCGTCTACAAGGCGTGGTTCCCGCTGACGGGCCGCTGGCTGGACTTCAGCGAGTGCGTCATCGACTTCGACGCCGACCGGGGCACCCTCACGGGGACCCTCCTCGTGCCGGGCCCGGTCGTGGACGGGGAGCGGCTCGGGCGCTTCAGCGGCCGTTGGGGGGTCCGGGGCGGGGCTCAGGGGCAGGGGCATGTGGCGACGGTGGTGGCGGTGACGCCTCGGTAGAGGGCGCGGAGTTGTCCACAGTGCGGGAGTTGTCCACAGGGGCCTGACGCGTTTCGGCCACCGGCTGTACGGTCGGCACGCATTGATGTTCGGGTCGTGCGTGTGCGTACGGGTGAGTGCGGGGGAGGCGGTCGACGTGACCGAGGCCGGTGCGGGGCGGCGGCTGCCGCGGGTGCGGGGGTTCGCCGAGTGGCCCGAGGCGGGGTCCAAGGAGCAGGGCAAGGAACAGGGCAAGGCGCTGCGGGGCGGCGTGCCGCGCTCCGCGCACGCCGCCCTCGACCTGGACGCCTCCCGGCCCGACGCGGTGAGCGCGGTGGAGGAGTCCGGCCGCGGCCGCATCCCCGAGCTGACGCCGATCAGGGTCGGCAGAATGGCGGCCACGCCCTTCGCCTTCCTGCGCGGCTCGGCGGGCCTGATGGCCCACGATCTGGCCCGTACGCCGATCACCGGCATCCGCGCCCAGATCTGCGGTGACGCCCACGCGGCGAACTTCGGGCTGTACGGCGACGCCCGCGGCGACCTGGTCATCGACCTGAACGACTTCGACGAGACGGTCGTCGGCCCCTGGGAGTGGGACCTCAAGCGGCTCGCCGCCTCGCTGGTGCTCGCGGGCCGGGAGGCCGGCGCCGACGAGGACACCTGCCGTGCGGCGGCCCGGGACGCGGCCGGCGCCTACCGTCGCACGATGCGGCTGCTGGCCAGGCTGCCGGTGCTGGACGCGTGGAACGCCATCACGGACGAGGAGCTCGTCTCCCACACCGACGCCCATGACCTGCTCGGCACGCTGGAGCGGGTCATGGAGAAGGCCCGCGCCAACACCAGCGGGCGGTTCGCGGCGAAGTCCACCGAGCCGACCCCGGACGGCGGACGCCGCTTCCAGGACGCCCCGCCTGTACTGCGCCGGGTCCCGGACCAGGAGGCGGCCGCGGTCGCGGCGTCCCTGGAGAACTACCTCGGCACGCTCTCCGAGGACCGTCTGCCGCTGCTCGCCCGGTACGCGGTGCAGGACGTGGCGTTCCGCATAGTCGGCACCGGCAGCGTGGGCACCCGCTCCTACGTCGTGCTGCTGCTCGACCATCGCGGGGAGTCCCTGGTCCTCCAGGTGAAGGAGGCCCGCCCCTCCGCGCTGCTGCCGCATCTGGCCACGGCCGGCCTGGAAGTGCCGGACGTCGCGCACGAGGGCCGCCGGGTGGTGCTCGGGCAGAAGCGGATGCAGGTCGTCAGCGACATTCTGCTGGGCTGGACCACCGTCGACGGGCGGGACTTCCAGGTGCGGCAGTTCCGTAACCGCAAGGGCAGCGTCGACCCGGCCGCGCTCGCCGCCGACCAGGTCGACGACTACGCCCGGATGACCGGCGCGCTCCTGGCCCGCGCCCACTCCCACAGCGCCGACCCCCGGCTGATCTCCGGCTACTGCGGCAAGAACGAGGAGCTGGACGAGGCGATAGCCACGTTCGCCGTCGCCTACGCCGACCGCACCGAGGCCGATCACGCGGAGCTGGTCGCCGGCGTGCGGGCGGGGCGCATCGCCGCCGAGGCGGGGGTGTGAGGGGCTCACGTGGGCCGCGGGGCCTGGGGGACCTGACGACTGTGTGAGGGCTTGTGGTGCTCGGGGCGGATTTCGTGGTTCCGGAGGTCGTGGAGGCGTGGCCTACGCTGGTCGGGTGACGAGCCCGGATGCTGAGCAGGGTGGTGGCGCGGCCGGTGGGACCGGCGCGGCGCCTGATGGCGGTGCCTCCACGGAGACGCCCGAGGAGCGGCTGGATCGGGCCGTGCGGGCGGCCGAGCAGGCGCTGATCGAGTTCGAGATCGCGGTGGAGACCTTCCGTATCGAGGTCGACAACTTCTCCCGGCTCCATCACCAGCGGCTCGGCCCGGTGTACGCCCGGCTCGAGGAGCTGGACGCGCTGATAGCCGAGGCCCGCGCGGCCCGCACCGGCGACCCCGAGGACGTCCGCCGGGCGCAGGAGCTGCGCGGCAGGGTGCTGCCCATGCCCAGCGTCGAGGAGCTGTTCCACGGCTGGATGGACAGCGACGGGCTGTTCCCGGAGGCCGTGGCCATGCTCACCGACCAGCCCGTGCAGCCCCCGCCACGGGTGCGCCCCAGCGAGGAGGCCCGCAAGCTCTACCGCGAGCTGGCCCGCAAGGCCCATCCCGACCTCGCCCAGGAGGACGAGGAACGCAAGCGGCGTGAGGAGTTCATCAGCCGCGTCAACGTCGCCTACGCCCGCGGCGACGAGGCCCAGCTGCGCGAGCTGGCGCGCGAGTGGGCGGCCGGCCCGGCTCCGGCGGAACGCGGCCCGAGCCGCAGCGAGGAGCTGTACGCCCGCCTCGACTGGCTGGCCCGGCGCAAGGAGATGCTCGCGGTGGTGGCGCGGGAGCTGGAGGAGGGCGCGATCGGCTCGATGCTCCGGCTCGCCCCGGACGACCCCGACCGGCTGCTGGAGGAGATCGCCGAGCAACTGCTGGCGCAGGTCGCCCAGCGGGAGGCGGAACTGGCCGAGCTGCAGGGTTAGGGCCTGGGTCGGGTAGCGTCGGAGGCATGAGTTTCGGAGCTGGAGTGCCCACGGTCGGGGTCACCGACCTCAAGGACGACGACTTCCTGCTGGACGTTCGCGAGCAGGACGAGTGGCAGGCCGGTCATGCCCAGGGCGCGCTGCACATCCCTATCAGCGAGTTCGTCGCCCGCTACGGCGAGCTGACCGAGGCCGCGCCGCAGGACGGCCGGGTCCATGTGATCTGCCGCTCCGGCGGGCGTTCGGCCCAGGTCACCATGTATCTGGTGCAGCAGGGCATCGACGCGGTGAACGTCGACGGTGGCATGCAGGTGTGGGAGGCCGCGGGGCGCCCCGTCGTCACGGACGAGGGCCAGCCGGGCTTCGTCCTCTGAGCGGGGCCGAGTGTGCGGCCGGCGGCAGGGCGGTGAGCTCTGTGTCGGCCGTGCGGGTCTCATGGCCGGCCGGGCGGCGCCTCAGCCGCTGAGCGGGTGTCGGTTGTGTGGCGGTTAAGCCGCTGAGCCGGTGTCGGCCGTGCGGGACTGAGTGCCGGCTGTGCGGCGTCTCAGCCGCTGATTCGGTGTCGGCCGTGCGGGTCTGAGTGCCGCCGTGCGGTGTCCCAGCCGTCGAGCGGGTGTCGGCCGTGCGGGCCTCATGGTCAGCCGTGCGGCGCCTCAGCCGCTGAGCTGGTGTCGCCCGCGAGGCCCCTCAGCCGCTGAGCGGGTGTGCCGCCAGCAGCTCGCCGAGTGCCTCCTCGTGGGCCGCGGCCGGGCCGAGGGACAGTTCCAGGTGCTTGGCCCAGGCGTGGTACCGGTGCAGCGGGTAGTCGACGTCGGCGCCGAACCCGCCGTGCAGATGCTGTGCCGTCTGGACCACGCGCCGTACCCCCTCCGCCGCCCAGATCTTGGCGACGGCCACATCGCCGCGCAGGGGCAGCGCGCCCGGCGCTCCCGAGCCGAACCGCCAGGCCGCCTGCCACAGCGTGACCTCCATCGCCCGCAGATCGATGTAGCGGTCGGCGGCCTGCACGGCGACCGCCTGGAACGTGGCGAGCGGATGCCCGAACTGCTCCCGCCTGCCGGTGTACTCCGCCGTCATCCGCAGCACCCGCTCACCGAGCCCCAGCGCCAGCGCGCACGTCCCGGTGGCCAGCAGCTCGCGCAGCCACTCCCACGCCCCGTCCGCCTCGACGACACACCGGTCGGCGAGGCGGGCCGACTCCAGGCGCAGCTCGCCGAGCCGTTCGCCGGTGGTGGAGATCTGCTCGGCGAGAGCGGTGCCCGGGTGCCCGCGCGGGACCAGGGCGAGCACAGCGCGATCGCCGTCGGTGTGCGCGGGCACGAGGACATGGTCGGCGTCGAACGCCCAGGGCACGGCCGTCTGTACGCCGTCCAGCACCCACCCCTGCGCCCCGTCCCGGCGAGCGGTCACGGCCCGCTCGGCCGGGTCGTGCCCGGTACGGCCGTGCGCGGCGACGGTCAGCACGACCTCGCCCCGCCCGGTCGCGGCGAGCAGCCCGGACGTCAACTCCGGGTCGCCGTAGGCCTGGAGGGCGGCGGCCGCCGCGCAGCTCTCCAGCAGCGGCACCCGTGCCAGCGCCTTCGTGGACTCGCGCAGCACCAGGCACAGCGCGACCGCGTCCAGCCCGGCCCCGCCGTGCTCCGCGCCGAGCAGCAGGCTCAGCAGATCCGCCTCGGCGAGCCGGGACCACAGCGCCCGGTCGAAGCCCTCGGCGACGGCACCGCGGGTGAGCGCGGGGCTCGGCACGGAGTCGGGCACGACATCGGCGAACACCCCGCGCGCCGCCTCGGCGGCCGCCTGCTGCTCCTCGGTGAAGGTGAAGTCCACGGTCCTGTCCTTCCGCCGCCTCCGCCGATCCGGCCGGGGCGCCGGACCTGACGGAGCGTCAAGATAGAACAGGTTCTAGGAGAAGGGAATGCCGGTGGTGCGGAGCCGGTGGACTCCGGTCAGCGGTCGAAGTCCAGCTCCACCTTCTCCGTCGCCGGATGCGACTGGCAGGCCAGCACATACCCGGCCTCCGTCTCCTCCGGCTCCAGCGCGAAGTTGCGGTCCATCCGCACCTCGCCGGAGACGAGGAAGGCCCGGCAGGTGCCGCAGACCCCGCCCTTGCAGGCGTAGGGCGCGTCGGGGCGGTTGCGCAGCACCGCGTCGAGCAGCGACTCGCCGTCCTGCACCGCCCAGGTGCCGCCACGGCCGTCCAGTCGCGCGGTCACCGTGCTGTGCGCGGGGGCACTGACCCCCGCGCGGGGCGCGCCCTCGGAGTCCACATGGAAGATCTCCTCGTGGATCCGGGTGCGCGGCACACCGAGGCCGCGCAGCGCCCGCTCGGCCCCCTGCACCAGCCCGTAGGGCCCGCACAGGAACCAGCCCGCCACGTCGTCCACCTTCAGCAGCGCCGGCAGCAGCCCGGTCAGCCGCTCCTCGTCGAGCCGCCCCGAGGGCAGCCCGGCCTGCTGCTCCTCCCGCGACAGGACCGTGACCAGCTGAAACCGCTCCGGATAGCGGTCCTTCAGGTCGGCGACCTCCTCCAGGAACATCGTCGAGGCGGCCGTACGGTCGCTGCGTATGAGGCAGAACCGGGCCCCGGGCTCGCGCGCCAGCAGCGTCGAGACGATCGACAGCACCGGGGTGATCCCACTGCCGCCGACGACCGCCGCGTACAGCCCGGGCGCCGGATCGAGGGTGAAGCGGCCCGCCGGAGTCATCACCTCCAGCTCGTCGCCGATGTTCACCTCCTTCAGCGCGTACGTCGAGAAGGCGCCGCCGTCCACCAGGCGCACCCCGACGCGCAGGGTGCGGGGGCCGTCCTCGCCGGGGTCGGGCGCGGGCGCGCAGATCGAGTACGTCCGCCGAACCTCGACGCCGTCGACCACCCGGCGCAGCGCCAGATGCTGCCCGGGCGCGTACCGGTAGGCCTCGCGCAGCTCCGGGGGCACGGTGAAGGTGAGCGCGACGGAGTCGTCGGTGAGCCGGTCGACCGCGGCCACCGGGAGCGTGTGGAAGCGCGCCATCACAACTCCTTGAAGTGGTCGAAGGGTTCACGGCAGGACAGACAGCGCCGCAGGGCCTTGCACGCCGTGGAGGAGAAGCGGGTGAGCAGCTCGGTGTCGGCGGAGCCGCAGTGCGGGCAGCGGATCGGGTCGAGGTCCGGCTCCGTGGCGGCCGAGGCGGGTGCCGGCGCGGTCGTACGGGTGGGACCGAGGGCCACCGTCACCGGTCCGGCTTCCTGCCGTACGCGCGGGGGCGCGATGCCGAACTCCCGCAGCTTGCGGCGGCCTTCGTCCGATATGTCGTCGGTGGACCAGGCGGGCGACAGCACGGTGCGGACGGTGACCTCGCGCATCCCGTGCTCGTGCAGTGCCCGCTCGATGTCCGCCGACATCGTCTCCAGGGCGGGGCATCCGGTGTACGTCGGGGTCAGCTCGACCTCGACCGCGTCCGCGCCCCGTACGTGCACCGCGCGCAGCACGCCGAGCTCCTCCAGGGTGAGCACCGGGAGCTCGGGGTCGGGCACCGACCCGGCGACGGCGAGGAGTTCGGCCTCCAGCGGGGTGACGGTCACCATGACGCCCCCGGGTGGCTGCGGTGCAGGTGCTGCATCTCGGCGAGCATCCGCCCGAACGACTCGGTGTGCAGGCCCTCTCGGCCGGCCCCGGCCGCCCAGGCGCCGGTGCGCGGCCCCTCGGGGACGGTCAGGCTCGCCCGCCGCAGTACGTCCTCGACGGCGGTGAGCCAGGCGGTCTCCAGGGCCGGGCCGTCCACGTCGAGGCCCTCGATCGGCCGGAACATCTCCCCGGTGAACCGCCACAGCGCGTCGCAGGCCCGCTGCATGCGCTCATGGCTGACCTCGGTGCCGTCGCCCAGGCGCAGCGTCCACTGCTCGGCGTGGTCGCGGTGGTAGGCGACCTCCTTGACGGCCTTGGCGGCGAGCGGCGCGAACGGGCCCTCGCCCGCGGCCAGTTCGGCGTACAGCAGGTGCTGGTAGACGGAGAAGTACAGCTGGCGGGCGATGGTGTGGGCGAAGTCGCCGTTGGGCTGTTCCACCAGCTGGAGGTTGCGGAAGGAGCGCTCCTCGCGCAGATACGCCAGTTCGTCCTCGTCACCGGCCATCGACAGCAGCACCCGGGCCTGGCCGAGCAGGTCGAGCGCGATGTTGGCGAGGGCGACCTCCTCCTCCAGGACGGGGGCGTGGCCGATGCCCTCGCCGAGGCGGTGGGAGAGCACCAGCGCGTCGTCGCCGAGGGCGAGCGCGGCCGTCATGGGCACGGTGGCGGTCACAGGTGCTTCACCCCCTCCGGGATCTCGTAGAACGTGGGATGCCGGTACGGCTTGTCGGCGGCCGGCTCGAAGAACGGGTCCTTCTCGTCCGGCGAGGACGCGGTGATCGCGGAGGAGGGCACGACCCAGAGGGAGACGCCCTCGCCGCGCCGGGTGTACAGATCACGGGCGTTGCGCAGGGCGAACTCCGCGTCCGGCGCGTGCAGGCTGCCGGCGTGGGTGTGGGAGAGTCCGCGCCGCGAGCGGACGAAGACCTCCCACAGGGGCCAGTCGTTGGTGGTCATGCTCGCGCCTCTCCGTTTCCGCCGGCGTGCTTGTCCGCGTAGGCCGCGGCCGCCTCACGCACCCAGGCGCCCTCCTCGTGGGCCCGCCTGCGCTGGTCGATCCGCTGTTCGTTGCACGGGCCGTTGCCCTTGAGGACCTCCCAGAACTCCGTCCAGTCGATCTCCCCGAAGTCGTGCTGCCCCCGCTCCTCGTTCCACTTCAGGTCCGGGTCGGGCAGGGTCAGGCCCAGGGACTGTGCCTGCGGGACGCAGATGTCGACGAAGCGCTGGCGCAGCTCGTCGTTGGAGTGGCGCTTGATCTTCCAGGCCATCGACTGCGCCGAGTGCTGCGACGCGTCGTCGGGCGGGCCGAACATCATCAGCGACGGCCACCACCAGCGGTTCACCGCGTCCTGGGCCATCTCGTGCTGCTCGGGCGTGCCGTTGCTGAGGGCCAGCAGCAGCTCGTAGCCCTGGCGCTGGTGGAAGGACTCCTCCTTGCAGATACGGACCATCGCGCGGGCGTACGGTCCGTAGGAGCAGCGGCACAGCGGCACCTGGTTGGTGATCGCGGCGCCGTCCACCAGCCAGCCGATCGCGCCGACGTCCGCCCAGGTCAGGGTGGGGTAGTTGAAGATCGAGGAGTACTTCTGGCGGCCGCTGTGGAGCTTGTCGAGCAGCTCGTCACGGCTGGTGCCGAGCGTTTCGGCCGCGCTGTACAGATACAGCCCGTGGCCCGCCTCGTCCTGGACCTTGGCCATGAGGATCGCCTTGCGGCGCAGCGAGGGCGCGCGCGTGATCCAGTTGGCCTCCGGCTGCATGCCGATGATCTCGGAGTGGGCGTGCTGCGCGATCTGCCGTACGAGCGTCGCGCGGTAGGCGTCCGGCATCCAGTCACGCGGCTCGATGCGTTCGTCGTCGGCGACGGCGGCGTCGAAGACACGCTGGTACGCCTCGGTGGCGTCGGTGCCGTCCGGTGCGTGGTGCGCCGGTGTACGGGCCGTCTGGTGCGCGGCTGCTGTCGCCATGAGGTCCCCCTCGACCATGGGCTCTGCGCGGAGCTTCTCCCGACCGATCGTTCGGTCCGTGCGATTCCATGGTGGGACGGGCGCCGTAAGGTGTCAACCGTTGTGGATAACCGGCCGGCCGTGGCCGCACTGCGGGGGCTGTGCCGGACGGGTGGTCCTGAGTACCGTGTCCCGCCGGACCGGCCGGACCGGCCGGACCGCAGGCAGGGCACTAGGGCATCGGGGAATCGGGTCGTTATGGACGCGCACGGGGCAAAGGACCCGGACACCACCGGGCACACCCACGCCGACCCGTCCTCGACCGACCCTGAGCAGACGCGTCCTGCGGGGTACGACACCACGAAGCCGGGCACCGAGGCTGCCGAGGCCGGGGGCCGGGGTGGCGCGGCCGTGGACGAAGGGTCCAGGTCCGCCGAGCCCGGCGGCGTGCCTGTGGGCGGGGCCGGCGCCGAGACCGGTGGCGTACCCGTGGGCAGGGCCGGGGTCGAGCCCGGCGAGCCGCGGGCCGCATCCGCGGACGGAGCCGCCGAGACCGTGCCGTCGCCGCTGCCCGTGACCCGTCCGACCACCGAGTCGGAAGGGTCAGGGTCCGCCGAGCCCGGTGGCGTACCTGTGGGCGGGGCCGGCGCCGAGACCGGTGGCGTACCCGTAGGCGGGGTCGGGGTCGAGCCCGGCGAGCCGCGGGCCGCATCCGCGGACCGGCCCGCCGAGACCGTGCCGTCGTCGCTGCCCGTGACCCGTCCGACCACCGAGTCCGCGCCTGCCGACCTGACCGCCGGGCCGTCGCTGTCGTCCCCGGCGGCTCCACTCGCGGCTCCGCCCACGAGTGCGCCCTCGACTGGGCCCTCGACCGCGCCCCTGCCGCCATCGGCCGCGCAGCGTTCGACTCCACCCCCGCCCGAGCCCGCGTTCTCCCCCGAGCCCGCTTCCTCTCCCCGACCCCCCTCCGCCGAGCACGCCCCCACCCCGCCGACCCGTCTCGTGGCCGAGCCCCTCTTCGCCCCCGGCGCCCCGTCGCCGGGTGTGCCCGGTCCCCGGGAGGGGCGGCGTACCGGGGTCGCCGCGCTGTCGCCGAGGTATCAGGTCGGGGTCGCGCTGGCGCTCGCCGTGGTGGCGGTCGGGGTGTGTGTGCATCTGGGGATGGTGTTTCTGCATGTCGCGCCGTCGAACACGGTGTCGAAGAAGCATGCGGAGGTCATCGACGAATGGGTGTACCCGGAGTTCGAGCAGAACTGGAAGCTCTTCGCGCCGAACCCGCTCCAGCAGAACATCACCGTGCAGGTCAGGGCCCAGATCCGGACGGCGGACGGCGAGCGCCGGAGCACCGCCTGGCAGGACCTGTCGGCCCAGGACGGCCGGGCGCTGGACGGCAACCCGCTGCCGAGCCACACGCAGCAGAACGAGCTGCGTCGGGCCTGGGACTTCTTCCTGGGCACGCATGACGCCGACAACCGCCCCTCGGGCGAGCGCGGCATGCTCGCCGAGTCGTATCTGCGCCGTATCGCGGTGCTGCGCCTGGACCGGGCCGGCACGGTCGGCCCGGGCGGGACAGTGGAGATGGTCCAGCTGCGCTCCCTCACGACCAACGTGCCCCCGCCGAAATGGAGCGAGGAGAAGGTGTCGCTGAAGCCGATGCACCGGGTGCTGCCCTGGTGGACGGTGTCGGCGGACGAGGCCGAGGGGGTCACGGGATGAACCGGTTCTCCCTCGCGGTCTCCGGCGCGATCGCCCGCGTCACGGAGGCGGCCCTCGGCCCGTACCAGACCGCCGTCATCCGTATCGGCTTCGCCGCGACCTGGCTGCTGTTCCTGCTGCGCGAGTTCCCCCACCGCCCACGAGCTGTACGGCCCCGACGGCCCGTGGAGCTGGGACCTCGGGCGGCAGCTGATCGACCTCAACCACGCCTTCACCGTCCTGATGTGGTCGGACGGCGGCGTCTGGTTCGAGTCCGTCTATCTGCTCGCCGTCCTCTCCGCGGCCCTGCTGATGCTGGGCTGGCGCACCCGCACCATGTCGGTGCTGTTCATGGTCGGCGTGCTGTCCCTGCAGAACCGCAGCGTCCTCATGGGCGACGGCGGCGACAACGTCCTGCACCTGATGAGCGTCTACCTGGTCTTCACACGCTGCGGCCAGGTGTGGTCGCTGGACGCGCGCCGGGCGCGGCGTACCGCCGCGGCACGCGCGCGTGGCGAGTGGGTGGCGGACCGGGCCGGGCCGGTGCTGTGGGGGGTGTCCGGGCTGGTGCTCGTCGCCTCGACCCTCGCCGGGAAGCTCGGCGAGGACTGGATGCTGAAGGCGACGGAGTCGGGCGGCGCGAGCGCTCCCGAGCTGGTGTGGACCTTCCTGGTGTCGGCGCTCAACGGGCCCGGCATGGTGCCCGCCCTGCTCTGGTCCGCCTGGGCCGCCCAGGGCCTGTGGTGGCTGGTCGGCCACCGGGCCAGGAGCGCCCAGCCGCGCATCCTGCTCGACGTGGTGGCGAACGTCCTGCACAACGCCGCCCTGCTGGTGATCATGGTCGAGGCGTGTCTGATCTACGCCACGGCCGGCTGGTACAAGATCCAGGGCTCGCGCTGGCAGGACGGCACGGCCGTCTACTACCCGCTCCACCTCGACTACTTCTCGCCCTGGCCCGCCCTGGGCGACCTGATGTCGTCGAGCGGCACCCTGGTGATGCTCGTGACGTACGGGACCGTGCTGGTGCAGGTCGCCTTCCCGTTCACGCTGCTCAACCGGCGGCTCAAGAACGCGCTGCTCGCCCTCATGATCACCGAGCACGCGGTGATCGCCGTGGTGCTCGGCCTGCCGTTCTTCTCGCTGGCCATGATCGCGGCGGACGCCGTCTTCCTGCCGACCACCTTCCTGCGCCGCCTCGGCGCCCTCGCGGCACGCGCGCGTGCCCGGCTGTTCCGGCGCACGGGGAGCGCCGGGCGGCCGCCCGACCGGCCCGCCGAGCCGCTGCCGGAACACCCGGCCCACGCGGGCGGCACGCGCACGTAGGCTTCACGGCATGAACGACCCCGTGGCCGCCTGGCACCGCCTGACAGGCGAGGACACCGTCCTGCTCGACGGCTTCCACGCCCTCAAGCACGCCCTGCGCTTCGGCGCCGAGGTGCCCGTCGCGGTCACCGCCGACCGGGCCGCCGTCCTCGCCCTGGCCGACGAGCTGGCCCCCGACGTACGTCCGGCGCTGGAGGGGCTGCTGGCCGAGGTGGAGCACGCGGTGTACGCGTCGCTGGTGCCGCGCCCGCACCCCACGGCGGTGGCCGCCCTGGCGGTACGGCCGTCCCGTGCGGCGAGCCTCGCGCGGCTCGCGCGTGCGCCGCGCACCGCCCCCGTCGTGGTCCTCGACCATCCGCGCAACCTCGGCAACGCGGGCGCGGTGATCCGGCTGGCCGCCGGCTTCGGCGCGACGGGCGTCGTCACCACCGGCACCCTCGATCCCTGGCACCCCACGGTGGTCCGCGGCGGCGCGGGCCTGCACTTCGCGACCGCCGTGGAGCGCCTGGAGGTGGCCGCCCTGCCCTTCGGGCCCGTCTTCGCGCTCGACCCGGAGGGCGACGACATCCGGGGCGTGAAGCTCCCGGACGACGCCGTCCTCGCCTTCGGCTCCGAGCGCAGCGGGCTCTCCCCCGAGCTCCGCGCGCGTGCCGACCACCTGGTGTCCCTGCCGATGCGCCCCCAGGTCTCCAGCTACAACCTGGCCACCAGCGTGGCGATGACCCTGTACCACTGGAGCGCAGGCTCGGTGAGCGCCCCTTAGGGGCGCGGGGAACTGCGCGACAAGCCACGACGAGCCGGCAGCCGCGCAGTCCCCTGGCCACCCGAGCTCTCAGGCCTCCCGGCGCACCTCGACCACCCGGAACCGGTTGGCCACAAAAGCCCCGTCGCACAGTGCCGCGTTCGCCGCCGGGTTGCCTCCGGAGCCGTGGAAGTCGGAGAACGCGGCCGTCTGGTTGACGTACACCCCGCCCGTGAGGTTCAGCGACAGCTGCGCGGCCTCCTCCAGGCACACCTCCTGCACGGCCTGCTCGACCTCGGGGTCGGTGGTGTACGCCCCGACGGTCATCGCGCCCTTCTCCCGCACCGTGCGCCGCAGCAGCTCCACGGCGTCGGCGGCCGAGTCGACGGCGACGGCGAAGGAGACCGGCCCGAAGCACTCGCTCATGTAGGCGGCCTCGTCGTCCGGCTTGGCGCCGTCCAGCTTGACCATCACCGGCGTGCGCACGACCGCGTCCGGGAACTCCGGGTTGGCGACCTCGCGGGAGGCCAGCGCGACCTCGCCGAGCCCGGCGGCGGCCTCCAGACGGCTCTTGACGTCCGGGTTGACGATGGCGCCGAGCAGCGCGTTCGCGCGGGCGTCGTCGCCGAGCAGTCCGTCCACCGCGCGGGCGAGGTCGGCCGCGACCTCGTCGAAGGTCTTGGAGCCCTCGTCGGTGCGGATGCCCTCGCGAGGGATCAGCAGGTTCTGCGGGGTGGTGCACATCTGGCCGCTGTACAGCGACAGCGAGAAGGCCAGGTTGGACAGCATGCCCTTGTAGTCGTCGGTGGAGTCGACGATCACCGTGTTGACGCCGGCCTTCTCGGTGTAGACCTGCGCCTGGCGGGCGTTGGCCTCCAGCCAGTCACCGAAGCCGGTGGAGCCGGTGTAGTCGATGATCCGGATCTCGGGGCGGGTGGCGAGCGTCTTGGCGATGCCCTCGCCGGGGCGCTCGGCGGCCAGCGCGACCAGGTTCGGGTCGAAGCCGGCCTCGCTGAGCACCTCGCGCGCGACCTGCACGGTCAGCGCGAGCGGCAGCACCGCGCGCGGGTGGGGCTTGACCAGGACGGCGTTGCCGGTGGCCAGGGAGGCGAACAGACCCGGGTAGCCGTTCCAGGTCGGGAAGGTGTTGCAGCCGATGACCAGGCCGATGCCGCGCGGGACGGGCGTGAACCGCTTGGTGAGCGCGAGCGGGTCGCGCTTGCCCTGCGGCTTGGTCCACTCGGCGTTGTCGGGGGTGCGCACCTGCTCGGCGTACGCGTACGCCACCGCTTCCAGGCCGCGGTCCTGGGCGTGCGGGCCGCCCGCCTGGAACGCCATCATGAAGGCCTGGCCGGAGGTGTGCATGACCGCGTGCGCGAATTCGTGCGTCCGGTCGCTGATCCGCTTGAGGATCTCGACGCAGACCACGGCGCGCAGCTCCGCGCCCGCGTCGCGCCAGGCGCGCTGTCCGGCCTTCATGGCGGGCAGCAGCACGTCGAGGTCCGCGTGCGGATAGCTGACGCCCAGCTCGATGCCGTACGGCGAGGTCTCGCCGCCCACCCAGTCGTCGGTGCCGGGCTGGCCGAGGTCGAGGCGGGTGCCGAGGAGGGCGTCGAAGGCGGCCTTGCCCGCGGCAGCGTCCAGGCTGCCGTTCTCGCCGTACGCCTTGGGGTGCTCGGGGTGCGGGGACCAGTACGCGCGCGTGCGGATCGCTTCCAGGGCCTGGTCCAGCGTGGGCCGGTGCTGGGCGATCAGCTGCTGCGCTGTGGGCTCGGCGGCCATGAGAGACCAACTCCTCGTTCCTGAGCTCGTCCTTGAGCTCGTTGACCTGGCAGAAACATGGGCAGGTTCAGGCAGTCAGAGTTAGAGTAACCGAACGATCGGTCGGTTCAAGGGGGTCCGCCGCATCTGTGGAAAACCCCGTGCGGGAGGATCGCGCACATGACAGCACTCGACCTCAGCAGCCCCGTGGCAGTCGTCGGCACCGGCACCATGGGCCAGGGCATCGCCCAGGTCGCGCTCCTCGCGGGCCACACCGTGCGCCTGTGCGACGCCGCGCCCGGCCGTGCCCGTGAGGCGGCCGACGCGATCGGCGCCCGCCTCGACCGGCTCGTCGAGAAGGACCGGCTCACCGCCGCCGACCGGGACGCCGCCCGGGCCCGCCTGGAGCCCGTGGAGGACATCGCCGGCCTCGCCGACTGCTCGCTGGTCGTCGAGGCGATCATGGAGCGGCTCGACGTCAAGCAGGAGCTGTTTGGCGCGCTGGAGGACGTCGTCGCCGACGACTGCCTGCTCGCGACCAACACCTCGTCCCTGTCCGTCACCGCCATCGGGGGCGCCCTGCGCAACCCCGGCCGGTTCGTCGGCCTGCACTTCTTCAACCCCGCCCCGCTGCTGCCGCTGGTCGAGGTCGTCTCCGGGTTCGCCACCGACGTCACCTCCGCCACGCGCGCGTACGAGACGGCCCGCGCCTGGGGCAAGATCCCGGTCGCCTGCGCCGACACCCCCGGCTTCATCGTCAACCGCATCGCCCGGCCCTTCTACGCCGAGGCCTTCGCCGTCTACGAGGCCCAGGGCGCCGACCCGGCCACCATCGACGCCGTCCTGCGCGAGTCGGGCGGCTTCAAGATGGGCGCGTTCGAGCTCACCGACCTGATCGGGCAGGACGTCAACGAGTCGGTCACGCACTCGGTGTGGCAGTCCTTCTTCCAGGACGTGCGCTTCACGCCCTCGCTCGCCCAGCGGCGCCTGGTGGAGTCCGGCCGCCTCGGGCGCAAGAGCGGCCACGGCTGGTACGACCACTCCGAGGGCGCCGAGCGCCCCGAACCGCACACGGCCGAGCCGGCCCAGCCGCCCGCCTACGTGGTCGCCGAGGGCGATCTGGGCCCCGCCTCCGAACTGCTCGCGATGATCCGCGAGGCGGGCATCCAGGTCCGAGAAGAGGAGGAGGACCACGGCACGCGCCTGGTGCTGCCCGGCGGCGGCCAGCTCGCGCTCGCCGACGGCCAGACCTCGGTGGAGTTCCGGGACGTCGTCTACTTCGACCTCGCCCTGGACTACCGCAGGGCCGGCCGGATCGCGCTGTCCGCCTCCCAGGACACCTCCGCCCAGACCCTCGCCGAGGCCACCGGACTGTTCCAGGCGCTCGGCAAGAAGGTCAGCGTCATCGGGGACGTCCCCGGCATGATCGTCGCCCGCACGGTCGCCCGGATCGTCGACCTCGCGCACGACGCCGTCGCCAAGGGCGTGGCCACCGAGGAGGACATCGACACCGCGATGCGGCTGGGCGTCAACTACCCGCTCGGGCCCTTCGAGTGGAGCCGCAGGCTCGGCCGGAACTGGGCGTACGCCCTGCTCGACGACCTGCACCTGCGCGACCCCTCCGGCCGCTACGCGCCGTCCCTCGCGCTGTACCGCCACGCGTACGCCTCCGACAAGCGGGAGGGCAGCACCTCATGACCACCGCCAAGCGCGACACGTACACCCCCGAGACGCTGCTCTCCGTCGCCGTCCAGGTCTTCAACGAGCGTGGCTACGACGGCACGTCCATGGAGCATCTGTCCAAGGCGGCCGGCATCTCCAAGTCGTCGATCTACCACCATGTCGCCGGCAAGGAGGAGCTGCTGCGCCGCGCCGTCAGCCGGGCGCTCGACGGGCTCTTCGGAATCCTCGACGAGGAGCACGCGCGCGTGGGGCGCGCCGCCGACCGTCTGGAGTACGTCGTACGGCGCATGGTCGAGGTGCTGATAGCCGAACTGCCCTATGTCACGCTGCTGCTGCGGGTGCGCGGCAACACCGCCACCGAGCGCTGGGCGCTGGAGCGGCGCCGCGAGTTCGACCACCGGGTCGCCGAGCTGCTGAAGGCGGCCGCCGCGGACGGCGACGTACGCGACGACGTGGAGGTGCGGCTCGCCACCCGGCTGGTGTTCGGGATGATCAACTCGATCGTCGAGTGGTACCGCCCCGACGGCCGCGGCATGAACGAGCGCGAAGTGGCCGACGCGGTGGTCCGGCTGGTGACCGGAGGGCTGCGGCACGCGGACTGAGTACGCGCGCGTGCGGGGGCCTGAGTAGCTCACCCGATGCCCCGCCCCGTCCGCGGTGATGGGCTGGGAGCATGCCGCACGACGACATGTCTCCCCCTCCCGCGCGACCGGGCACGGCCCACCCCACCTGGTGGCGGACGCCGCTCGTGGCGTCCGCGTTCGGCCTGCCGTGTCTGGTGCTCGAGTACTTCTGGTTCCGGTCCGAGGACGGCGCCGGGGCCTTCGGGGGCATCCTCTACTGGGCGGCCGGCCTGCTCGCCGTCGCCTGGCTGCTGCCGCACCGCCGGTCGCTGCGGGCGCCGCGGATGCTCGCCGCCGGTGCCGGGCTCGGCTGCGCGCTGCTCCCCGTGCTGTTCGCACTGGCGCTGGGCGTGGCGCTGACGGCGAACTGAGCGCCCTCGCGGTCAGTTCTGCGGTTCGAGGTCCTCCTCCTCGAACACCAGCAGCGTGCGGCTGCTGAGCACCTCCGGGATGGCCTGCAGCCGGGTCAGCACCAGCTCGCGCAGCGCGCGGTTGTCGGACACGTGCACCAGCAGCAGGACGTCGAAGTCGCCGCCCACCAGCGCGATATGGGCGGCGCCGGGCAGCCTGCGCAGTTGCTCGCGCACCGTGCGCCAGGAGTTCTGGACGATCTTCAGGGTGATGTACGCCGAGGTGCCCTGGCCCGCGCGCTCGTGGTTGACGCGAGCTCCGAAACCGCGGATGACGCCGTCCTCGACGAGACGGTTGATACGGGCATAGGCGTTGGCCCGCGAGACATGCACCCGCTCGGCCACGGACCGTATCGAGGCACGCCCGTCGGACTGGAGCATGCGGAGGATGTCCTGATCGATGGCGTCCAGCGGACGCGGCTGCGGCGGCGCCGCCCCGGCATCCGGCCCGTCGGCCATTTGTTCAGGTGCCATGTCCCCCCGCCTCCCTACCATGGACGTACTGCGTCCATCAGAGGCTGTGGAGAACCGTTTGTCCACAGCCTGAGGCCGCCTGTAGCCAAAATGTGCCGACGACCGAACAATCGGTAGGTGAGGCGCATCACAGACGCTGCGCCGCAAGCCGCTCCCACGAGGAGGTGCCGTCATGACGGTCATGGAGCAGCGTGGCGCTTATCGGCCATCGCCGCCGCCCGCCTGGCAGCCCCGTACCGACCCCGCGCCGCTGCTGCCCGACCCGGAGCCGTACCGCGTCCTCGGCACGGACGCGGCCGCCAAGGCCGACCCGGAGCTGCTGCGCCGGCTGTACGCCCAGCTGGTGCGCGGCCGCCGGTACAACGCGCAGGCCACCGCCCTGACCAAGCAGGGCCGCCTCGCCGTGTACCCCTCCAGCACCGGCCAAGAGGCCTGCGAGGTCGCGGCGGCACTGGCTCTGGAGGACCGCGACTGGCTCTTCCCCAGCTACCGCGACACCCTCGCCGCGGTCGCCCGCGGGGTCGACCCGGTCGAGGCGCTCACGCTGCTGCGCGGCGACTGGCACACCGGCTACGACCCGCACGAGCACCGCGTGGCCCCCCTGTGCACGCCGCTCGCCACCCAGCTGCCGCACGCGGTCGGCCTGGCGCACGCGGCCCGCCTCAAGGGCGACGACGTCGTCGCGCTCGCCCTGGTCGGCGACGGCGGCACCAGCGAGGGCGACTTCCACGAGGCGCTGAACTTCGCCGCCGTATGGCAGGCCCCGGTCGTCTTCCTCGTGCAGAACAACGGCTTCGCCATCTCCGTCCCGCTCGCGAAGCAGACCGCCGCCCCCTCCCTGGCCCACAAGGCCGTCGGGTACGGCATGCCGGGCCGCCTGGTCGACGGCAACGACGCGGCCGCCGTGCACGAGGTCCTCTCCGACGCCGTCCGCCACGCCCGCGCGGGCGGCGGCCCGACGCTCGTCGAGGCGGTGACGTACCGCATCGACGCCCACACCAACGCCGACGACGCCACCCGCTACCGCGGCGACTCCGAGGTCGAGACCTGGCGCGACCACGACCCGATCCTGCTCCTCGAACGCGAGCTGACCGAGCGCGGACTCCTCGACGAGCAGACGATCCAGGCCGCGCGCGAGGACGCCGAGATCATGGCCGCCGCCCTGCGCGAGCGCATGAACCAGGACCCGGTCCTCGACCCGATGGACCTGTTCGCCCACGTCTACGCCGAGCCCACCGCACAACTGCGGGAGCAGCAGGCCCAGTTGCAGGCGGAGTTCGACGCCGACACCCAGGAAGGTGCGCAGTCATGACCACCGTCGCCGTGAAGCCCGCCACCATGGCGCAGGCCCTCACGCGCGCGATGCGCGACGCCATGGCCGCCGACCCGGCCGTGCACGTCATGGGCGAGGACGTCGGCACACTCGGCGGCGTCTTCCGCGTCACCGACGGCCTCGCCAAGGAGTTCGGCGAGGACCGCTGCACCGACACCCCGCTCGCCGAGGCCGGCATCCTCGGCACGGCCGTCGGCATGGCCATGTACGGCCTGCGCCCGGTCGTGGAGATGCAGTTCGACGCCTTCGCCTACCCGGCCTTCGAGCAGCTTCTGTCGCACGTGGCGAAGATGCGCAACCGCACCCGCGGCAGGATGCCCCTGCCCATCACGATCCGCGTCCCCTACGGTGGCGGCATCGGCGGCGTCGAGCACCACAGCGACGCCTCCGAGGCGTACTACATGGCGACTCCGGGGCTCCATGTCGTCACGCCCGCCACCGTCGCCGACGCCTACGGCCTGCTGCGCGCCGCCATCGCCTCCGACGACCCGGTCGTCTTCCTGGAGCCCAAGCGGCTGTACTGGTCGAAGGACTCCTGGAACCCGGAGGAGCCGCAGAGCGTTGAGCCGATAGGCCGCGCGGTGGTGCGGCGCTCGGGCCGGAGCGCCACACTCATCACGTACGGTCCGTCCGTGCCCGTGTGCCTCGAAGCCGCCGAGGCGGCCCGGGCCGAGGGGTGGGACCTCGAAGTCGTCGACCTGCGCTCCCTGGTGCCGTTCGACGACGAGACGGTCTGCGCCTCGGTACGGCGGACCGGACGAGCGGTCGTCGTGCACGAGTCGGGCGGGTTCGGCGGACCGGGCGGGGAGATCGCGGCCCGGGTCACGGAGCGCTGCTTCCACCATCTGGAGGCACCGGTGCTGCGCGTGGCCGGGTTCGACATCCCCTATCCGCCGCCGATGCTGGAGAAGCACCACCTGCCCGGCGTCGACCGGATCCTGGACGCCGTCGCGCGTCTGCAATGGGAGGCCGAGAGCTGATGGCACAGGTGCTGGAGTTCAAGCTCCCCGACCTCGGGGAGGGGCTCACCGAGGCGGAGATCGTGCGCTGGCTGGTGCAGGTCGGTGACGTCGTCGCCATCGACCAGCCGGTCGTCGAGGTCGAGACGGCCAAGGCGATGGTCGAGGTGCCCTGCCCCTACGGAGGCGTCGTCACCGCCCGCTTCGGCGAGGAGGGCACCGAACTGCCCGTCGGCGCACCGCTGCTGACGGTCGCCGTCGGCGCGGACGCCTCCGGCGGTGCGGCCGGGGCACCGGACGAGGACGCCGCCGCGCCGGGCCGTGACTCGGGCGAAGGCTCGGGCAATGTCCTCGTGGGCTACGGCACCTCCGAGGGCCCCGCCCGCCGCAGGGCCCGCGCGGTACGGCCGGCCCCCAGGGCGCCGGGCTCCGCCAACGGCCTGGGCGCCGGGCGGCAGACACCCGTCGCGGCGGAGGCCCCCGCACACGAGGCGCCGGGGTCCGTCGGCGGCGGGACCTTCGCCGCGGGGGCCCCCGAGGGCCCCGTCCCGGTGATCTCGCCCCTCGTACGGCGGCTGGCCCGGGAGAACGGCCTGGACCTGCGGGAGCTGCACGGCTCCGGCCCCGAGGGCCTGATCCTGCGCGCGGACGTGGAGTACGCGCTCCAGGCGGCCGCCGCGCAGGGCCGCACCACCCGGCCGACGGCCGAGCCCCACCCGCGCGTGGCCACGACACCCACGGCTGCCGCGACCCCGGCGTCCCCCGCGGCCCCGATCCGCTCCTCCGCCGTCGCGCACGGCGAGGTCCGGGTGCCCCTCAAGGGCGTGCGCGGTGCCGTCGCCGACAAGCTCTCACGCAGCCGGCGCGAGATACCGGACGCGACCTGCTGGGTGGACGCGGACGCGGCGGAGCTGATGCGGGCGCGCACCGCGATGAACGCGGCCGGCGGGCCGAAGATCTCCCTGCTCGCCCTGCTGGCCCGGATCTGCACGGCCGCGCTCGCCCGGTTCCCCGAGCTCAACTCCACCGTCGACCTGGATGCCCGGGAGATCGTCCGGCTGGACCACGTCCACCTCGGGTTCGCCGCGCAGACCGAGCGCGGACTGGTCGTCCCGGTCGTCCGCGACGCGCACGCACGGGACGCCGAGGGGCTGTCCGCGGAGTTCGCCCGGCTCACCGAGGCCGCGCGCACCGGGACGCTCACGCCCGCGGACCTGACCGGCGGCACCTTCACGCTGAACAACTACGGCGTGTTCGGCGTCGACGGCTCCACGCCGATCATCAACCACCCCGAGGCCGCCATGCTCGGCGTCGGCCGCATCGTCCCCAAGCCATGGGTGCACGAGGGCGAACTGGCGGTGCGGCAGGTCGTGCAGCTCTCGCTCACCTTCGACCACCGCGTGTGCGACGGCGGCACGGCCGGCGGCTTCCTGCGCTACGTGGCGGACTGCGTCGAACAACCGGCGGTGCTGCTGCGCACCCTCTGAGGCGCTTCTGCCTCTCCGAGGTGCTTGTACGCACCCGCTCAGCAGAGACGCTGAGCGGAGACCCAGGCGCGCCGGGCGGTTCCTGCCCGGCGCGCCCTGCTGTGGCGCGTGTATCGCGGGTCGGTCGCCGTTTCCGCAGGCCCCGGTACGCCCGCATACTCGGGGGGTGACCGAGAAAGCGCCCTCCGAGTCCACCGAGTCCACCGAGACCGCCGACACCGGCTACGACGCCGTCGTGCTCGCCGGTGGCGGTGCGCGACGGCTCGGCGGGGCCGACAAACCCGGGGTGCGGGTGGGCGGAAGAGCCCTGCTCGACCGGGTGCTGGGCGCCTGTGCCGGGGCCCGCACCATCGTGGTCGTCGCCGACCCGCGACCCACGGCCCGGCCCGTGCGCTGGGCCCGCGAGGAGCCGCCCGGCGGCGGACCGCTCGCCGCGCTGGACGCCGGGCTGCGCCACACCGACGCGCCCCGTGTCGTCGTGCTCTCCGCCGACCTGCCGTTCCTGGACGAGGGCACCGTCCACCGGCTGCTGACCGCCCTGCGCAAGGGCGACAGCGACGGCGTGCTGCTCGCCGACGCAGACGGACGCGACCAGCCGCTCGTCGCGGCCTACCGGACCGACGCCCTGCGGCGCGGTCTGGCGCGGCTCACCGCCGAGCACGGCGCGCTGACCGGCCTGCCGCTGCGGCGGCTGACCGCCGGACTCGGTCTGACCCGCCTCACCGACCCCGTCGCGGCCTTCGACTGCGACACCTGGGACGACATCGCCACCGCCAGGGCCCGCATCAGGGAGCATGAGCACGTGTTGGATGAATGGATCTCCGCAGTCAAGGACGAGCTGGGCATCGACCTGGACGTCGACACCGGCACGCTCCTCGACCTGGCCCGGGACGCCGCGCACGGGGTCGCCCGGCCGGCCGCGCCCCTGACCACCTTCCTCGTCGGCTACGCCGCCGCCCACTCCGGCGGCGGACCCGAGGCGGTGGCCGAGGCCGCGCGCAAGGCCGCCGCCCTGGCGCAGCTCTGGGCGCGGGAGGACGCGGCCGACGGCAAGCCCGACGTGGCCCCCGACGCCACGCCCGACACCCGCCCGGACGCGGGATGACCGCCCCCGGCCTCGGCCAGGACGCCGACGACCTCGACGTCGAGGAGGCCCTCGCCCTGGTGAACACCCCCGGCACCGACCCCGCCGTACCGCAGCCGTCCGCCGCGGCCGACCCGCACACGCACAGAGCCCGGCACCGGGGCACCCCCTGGCCCGAGGCCCGGGCGATCGCCGCCCGCGCCGCCCGCCGGGTCCCGCGCCGCGCGCCGGAGCCGGTGTCGCTGGACGCCGCGCTGGGCCTGATCCTGGCCGAGCCGCTCACCGCGCTCACCGACCTGCCCTCCTTCGACACCTCCGCCATGGACGGCTGGGCGGTCGCCGGGCCCGGCCCCTGGAGCGTGCGGGACGAGGGCGTGCTGGCCGGACACGCCGAGCCCGTCCGCCTCGACGACGGCGAGGCCGTCCGTATCGCCACCGGGGCCCGTATCCCCCCGGACACCACCGCCGTACTGCGCAGCGAACACGGCCGCACCGACGACAAGGGCCGGCTGCACCCGATCCGCGAGGTCGCCCACGGCCAGGACATCCGCCCGCGCGGCCAGGAGTGCCGCAACGGCGACCAACTCCTGCCCGTGGGAACGCTGGTGACCCCCGCCGTGCTCGGGCTCGCAGCGGCCGCCGGGTACGACACCCTCACCGCCGTCCCCCGCCCCCGCGCGGAGGTCCTGGTCCTCGGTGACGAGCTGCTCACCGAGGGACTCCCGCACGACGGCCTCATCCGCGACGCGCTCGGCCCGATGCTGCCGCCCTGGCTGCGCGCCCTGGGCGCCGAGGTCGTCGCCGTACGCCGCCTCGGTGACGACGCCGAAGCCCTGTACAAGGCCGTCGCCGACAGCGACGCCGACCTCGTCGTCACCACCGGCGGCACCGCGGCGGGCCCCGTCGACCACGTCCACCCCACGCTGCGCCGCCTCGGCGCGGAGCTGCTGGTGAACGGCGTACAGGTGCGCCCCGGCCACCCCATGCTGCTGGCCCGCACCAAGGACGACCAGCACCTGGTCGGCCTGCCCGGCAACCCCCTCGCGGCCGTCTCCGGGCTGCTCACCCTCGCCGAACCGCTGCTGCGCGCCCTCGCCGCCCGCCCTGCCCCGGAGCCGTACGCGCTGCCGCTGCGGGACGCCGTGCACGGCCATCCCGATGACACCCGGCTCGTCCCGGTCACCCTGCGCGCCGACCATGCCGTGCCGCTGCACTACAACGGCCCGGCGATGCTGCGCGGTATCGCGGCGGCCGACGCCCTGGCCGTCGTACCGCCCGGTGGTGCGCGCAAGGGGCAGGAGGCGGAACTGCTCGATCTGCCGTGGGCGACGGCCGGGGTCGGCGTCTGTTTCACGTGAAACATCACCGGACGGCGGGTGGCGAGTGGCGGGGCCTACTCCTCCGGCTCCTCGATCGCCCGCTGCACCGTGACGACGCGGTCGCCCGGCCGTAGCGTCCCGATCCGTTCGTCGGCGTAGTCCAGGACCTTCCGGTCGCGTACGACGGCCATGACCAGGTCGGCGCACTTGCGGGGGTCCTTGCCCGCCTCAGCCTCCGTCACCGGGCGTTCCACCAGGTCGAGTCCGGCGCCCAGGGTCATGATGTCCTCCAGGGTCCGGGCCACGACCGGGCTGACCATGGAGACACCGAGCAGGCGGCCGGCGGAGCTGGAGCTGGTGACGACGGTGTCCGCGCCGCTCTGCCGCAGCAGGGGTACGTTCTCGTCCTCCCGGGCGGCCACGACGATGGTGGCGTGCCGGTTCAACTGCCGGACGGTGAGGGTGACCAGGGCGGCCGTGTCGTCGCGCTGCGGGGCGACGATCACCCGGGACGCGGTGGCCACCTCGGCCTTCAGCAGCGTCTCGGAGCGGGTGGCGTCCCCGATGACCGCCACCAGACCGTCGTCCCCGGCCGAGGTCGCCGCCTTGCGCTGGGCGTCCACCACCACGATCCGGTCCTTGGTCACGCCCTGCCCGATGAGGGTCCGTACGGCGTGGTAGCCCTTGGTGCCGTAGCCGACGACCACGATGTGGTCGCGGGTGCGGCTGCGCCAGCGGTGCACACGGACCTGCTGCCGGGTGCGTTCGGTGAGGGCCTCCAGGGTGGTGCCGACCAGGATGATCAGGAACATCACCCGCAGCGGCGTGATGAGCAGGATGTTCACCAGCCGGGCGGCGTCGCTGGCGGGGGTGATGTCGCCGTAGCCGGTGGTGGAGAGCGTGACGGTGGCGTAGTAGGCCGCGTCGAGGAAGTCGACGGAGCCGTCGGAGTTGTCGTTGTAGCCGGAGTGGTCGGCGTAGACGATCAGCGTGGTGAGGGCCAGCACCCCGAGCGCCATGGTCAGGCGCCGCATCACCTGCTGGAGCGGGTGCAGGACGGTGCCCGTGGGCATCGTGATGGACCGGCCCGCCTCGGCGTCGTCGCGCGCCTCGCGATGCGAGCGGTACCGCAGGTACCGCAGCACGGAGGGCTTCGCGGTCCCGGCCGCGGATTTCTCGTCCTGCCTCATCGCCTGTCCCACGTCGTGATCGTAAGACGTGGGCGCCATGGGCGTCGGGGAGATCGCGCACCATGGTGCTGTACGCCCGCTCCATGGAACCCGGAATCGCCTGTAGTGCTGGAGGCCCTGTGCGTGACCACACCGTCGTCATCGGATTCGGTACGAAGGGCCGGGCAGCCCTGCGGACCGTGTGCGCCGCTGGGCTGAAGAAGGAGCGGGTCGTGGTGATCGACCCCAGCGCCAAGGCGATGGCCGCCGCGGCCGCGGAGGGCTTCGAGACGGTCTCCGGGGACGCCACGCGCAGCGATGTGCTGCGGCAGGCCGAGGTCCAGCGGGCGGGGAAGATCATCGTCGCGACCCAGCGCGACGACACGGCCGTCCTGGTCGTGCTGACCGCCCGCCAGCTCAACCCCACGGCCACGATCGTGGCGGCGGTGCGGGAGGAGGAGAACGCCCCGCTGCTGCGGCAGTCCGGTGCGGACGAGGTCGTCACCGGCGCGAGCGCGGCCGGGCGGCTGCTGGGGCTGTCCGTCCTCACCCCGGCCGCCGGCCTGGTCATGGAGAACCTGATGCGGCAGGGCAGCGGCCTCGACATGGTGGAGCGGCCGGTCACCAAGGCGGAGACGGGACGCCGCCCGCGCGACCTCGCCGACCTGGTCGTCACCGTCGTACGCGGGCACCGGGTGCTGGCGTACGACGATCCGGCCATCGGCGTGCTGGAACCGACGGACCGGGTCGTGGCGATCGTGCGCGGGAACGGCGGGAACGGGCAGACGCCGTCCCGGTGAGGTGCGATGTCACTTGCGGTTGTACAGCCGCATCGTGATCGGCCCGAAGACCAGCACGAACAGGCCGGCCCAGCCGAGGGACCAGCCGATCTCGGCGGCCGGCCAGTCACCGGCCATCAGGCCGCGCACCGCGGAGGCGAGATGGGTGACGGGGCTGTTGTTCACGAACGCCTGCAGCCAGCCGGGCATGGTGCGCGGGTCGACGAAGACGTTGGACAGGAAGGTGAGCGGGAAGATCACCATCATGCTGACGCCCATCACCGACTTCTCCGTGCGCAGCATGAGCCCGAACATCGTCCAGATCCACGAGAAGGCGAACGAGAAGACGATCAGCAGCGCGATCCCCGTGACCACGCCGGCCGGCCCGCCGTCCGGCCGGTAGCCGAGAATCATCCCGACCGTGAGCATCACGACGGACGCGATCGTGTAGCGCAGGGCGTCGCCCAGGAGATAGCCCACCATCGTCGACGGCCGCCAGATCGGCAGGGACCGGAAGCGGTCGAAGACGCCCTTCTCGATGTCGGTGTTCACCGAGACGCCGGTGTACATCGTGATCATCACGACCGACATCACCAGGATGCCCGGCAGCAGGAACTGGATGTACTCCTTCGGCGACCCGGCCAGTGCCCCGCCGAACAGGTACGTGTACATCAGCACCATCATGATCGGGAACGCGGTGACGTCGAAGAGCTGCTCCGGCACGTGCTTGATCTTCAGCACCGCCCGCCAGCCGAAGGTCAGCGACGCCGACCAGGCGCTGGGCCGTGCGGGCCGCTCCCCGGCCACCAGCAGCGCGGCGAGCGACTCGGCGCTGACGGGAGCGAGGTCCTTCGTCTCGGTCACGGTGCTCATACGGCTGCCTCACCCTCGGTCTCTCGTACCGGCATGTCGTTCTGCCGTGCCTGCGTGTCGTGCCCGGTCAGGGCGAGGAAGACCTCGTCCAGGCTGGGCTGGCCCAGCGAGAAGTTGTCGACGGTGACGCCGCCGCGGGCCAGCTCCGCGAGCGCGCGGGCCGCCTGCTCGGCCGCGCCCCGTCCGTTCGCCGCGCCCGCGCCGACCCGGGCCGTCAGCGCCACCGGGTCGGGCTCCAGCTGCACGTCCGCGTCCAGGGTCAGCCGCAGCACCCGCTCGGCCTCCGGACGCTGCGCCGGATCGCGCAGTCGCAGATGGACCGAACCGGCGCCGACGGACGCCTTCAGCTCGCCCTTGGTGCCCTCCGCGATCACCCTGCCGTGGTCGATCACCGCGATCCGGGACGCGAGCTGGTCGGCCTCGTCGAGGTACTGCGTGGTCAGCAGCACGGTCGTGCCCTGCGCGACCACCGCGCGCACGATGTCCCACACCTGGTTGCGGCTGCGCGGGTCCAGACCGGTGGTGGGCTCGTCGAGGAACAGCAGATCAGGGGTGTTGAGGATGGACGCGGCGATGTCGATCCGGCGCCGCATACCGCCCGAATAGTGCTTGACCTGCTTTCCGGCGGCATCCGACAGCCCGAAGGCGGCCAGCAACTGCGCGGCACGCTCCCGGGCGGCCTTCTTGCCGTGGCCGAGGAGCCGGCCGAGCAGCATCAGGTTCTCGGTGCCGGTCAGGTCCTCGTCCACCGACGCGTACTGCCCGGTCAGACTCACCCGGCCGCGCACCTCGTCGGCCTCGCGCACCACGTCGTGGCCGAAGACATGGGCCTGGCCGCCGTCGGGCCTGAGCAGGGTGGCGAGCATCTTCACGGTCGTCGTCTTGCCCGCGCCGTTCGGGCCGAGGACGCCGTAGACCGTGCCCGTCGGCACCGCGAGGTCGACTCCGTCGACCGCCCTGGTCGCACCGAACGTCTTCACCAGGCCCGCGGTCTCGATGGCCAGGCCGGAGGTCTGCTGGCTCATGGGGTGTCCTTCCGCGTACGGGGGTTACGCAGGGGGAGACCTCCACCGTCGCGCGAATTCATCGGTTCCGCACGGGGATTTCTAAAGGGCCCGGCCCGCGCGCGGTAGCGTCCGTTTCATGTATGCGATCACGATTCCCGAACCTGGTGGGCCCGAGGCGCTGGTGTGGGACGAGGTCCCCGACCCGGTTCCCGGTCCGGGCGAGGTGCTGGTCGAGGTGGCGGCCACCGCCGTCAACCGGGCCGACATCCTGCAGCGGCAGGGCTTCTACGACCCGCCGCCCGGCGCCTCCGCCTACCCCGGCCTGGAGTGCTCCGGGCGGATCGCCGCGCTCGGCCCCGGCGTGTCCGGCTGGAGCGTCGGCGACGAGGTGTGCGCGCTGCTCGCGGGCGGCGGCTACGCCGAGAAGGTCGCCGTCCCGGCGGGCCAGCTGCTTCCCGTGCCCAAGGGCGTCATCCTCACCCGGGCGGCCGCGCTGCCCGAGGTGGTCTGCACGGTCTGGTCGAACGTCTTCATGATCTCCCACCTGCGCCCCGGCGAGACCCTGCTGGTGCACGGCGGCTCCAGCGGCATCGGCACCATGGCCGTCCAGCTCGCCAAGGCCGTCGGCGCCAAGGTCGCCGTCACGGCGGGCAGCGCGGAGAAGCTGGAGCGCTGCGCGGAACTGGGCGCGGACATCCTGGTCAACTACCGCGAGCAGGACTTCGTCGCCGAGGTCCACAAGGCCACCGATGGCGCCGGGGCGGACGTCATCCTGGACAACATGAGCGCCAAGTACCTGGACCGCAACATCCAGGCCCTCGCCGTCAGCGGCCGTCTGGCGATCATCGGCATGCAGGGGGGAGTCAAGGGCGAGCTCAACATCGGCGCCCTGATGCGCAAGCGCGCCGCCGTCACCGCGACCTCGCTGCGCGCCCGGCCGCTGGAGGAGAAGGCCGCCGTCGTCGCCGCCGTACGCGAGCATGTCTGGCCCCTGCTGGACGCCGGTCATGTCCGTCCGGTCGTCGACAGCGAGGTGCCCCTGAGCGACGCCGCCGCGGGGCATCGCCGGGTGGAGGAGAGCGGCCACGTGGGCAAGGTGCTGCTGGTCGCGCCGTAGCCGGGTGGTACGGCGGCCGTACGGTGGCTATCCCCGTCTCAGTCGCAGGCCGACGAAGGCGAGGGCCAGACCGAGGCCGATGAGAACCATGCCGCTGCCGAGGGGCAGGACGTGCATCATCGGCTCGGCGGGCGTGCCGGCCTGTGGCGCGACGGGCCGCGGTGAGGCGCCTTGGGGGGCGGAGGGGGAGACCGGGTCGGCGTCGGGGAGCCCTTCTTCCCGGCGACCGCTCCCGGGGTCCTCAGGCGTGCCGGCGGGGTCCTCGGGGGTGTCGGCCTCTTCGCTGTCCGCCGAGGCTTCCCCGCGCCCGGAGGTCCCGGCGGTCTCGGCACTCCCGGTGGGCTCTTCGCCCTCGTCCTCGTCGTCCGGCTCGCGTGCCGTCACCTCCGGGCGCCTTCCGGGCCGCTCCCGCCCCTCCCCGGCCCGGCTTCCGGCCCGGGACGGCTCGGCGGAGGGCTCGGCGGACGGCTCGGCCGAATGCTCGGCGGAGGACTTGGCGGGCTCCGGGGGAGAGACGGGCCGCCCGGCACCGGGCCCATGCGCATGGCCCGAGCCTTCGGAGGAGGGCGTGGGCGAGGAGGAACGGGGAGAGGTGCCCTCGGGGCGGCCCGGGGCACGGGGCGACCCATGGGGAGCAGGCGCCCCGGATGCGCCGGCGACGGGAGAACGCACAGCCGACACCGAGCCATCCGCAGCGGCAACCGAGCCCTCCGGAGCGGCAGCCGAGAAAGCCGCAGCAGCCGGACCCGCTGCGACCGCCGGACCCGCTGCGACCGCCGGAACTGCCGCGACCGCCGGAACTGCCGCGACTGCCGGAACGGTCGCGACTGCCGGAACCGTTGCGACCGCGGGAACTGCCGCGACTGCCGGAACCATCGCGGCCGCGGGACCCATCGCGGCCGCCGAACCCGCCGCGACCGCCGAACCCGCCGCGACCGCCGGACCCGCCGCGACCCCCGGAACCACCAACCCCGCCAGCAGCGCGACAGGCACGGCGACCCGCCCCCGCGTCACCCACATCGAACGACTCACCCCCCCACCCTCACACCACCCCGCATTCCCGGCATTCCGGACTCCGCCAGTCCGCTGAACGGCTCCCCGCAGAATCCGCCGCCACGGAAACGGTGGATCACCCCCCTCCGGGGGCACCACGATGATGAGCTGTTGGGGTGCGAGAGAATGGCGGCATGGAGATGCCGAGGAACGAACGGTCGCCGGAGAACCCTCAGATCCTGGTCGTGGGCCAGGACGGCATGGCGCTCAGTGGCGGCAATGGAGACGACGACTCCCGCGAGATCCCGGTGACGGAGCAGGTCGAGCAGCCTGCGAAGGTCATGCGGATCGGCAGCATGATCAAGCAGCTGCTCGAAGAGGTGCGGGTGGCCCCTCTGGACGAGGCGAGCCGGGTCCGGCTCAAGGAGATCCACGCCAGCTCGGTCAAGGAGCTGGAGGACGGCCTCGCCCCTGAGCTGGTCGAGGAGTTGGAGCGGCTGTCCCTGCCCTTCACCGACGACGCGACTCCGACCGACGCGGAACTGCGGATCGCCCAGGCCCAGTTGGTCGGCTGGCTGGAGGGCCTCTTCCACGGCATCCAGACCACCCTGTTCGCCCAGCAGATGGCGGCGCGGGCCCAGCTGGAGCAGATGCGCCGCGCCCTCCCGCCGGGCGTCGGCCACGAGGGCGACGAGCACCACCCGGGCACCCGCTCGGGCGGGCCGTACCTCTGACGGCACGCGCACACGCACCTGCCTTCACGGCAAGGGCCCGGCCGCATGATGCGCGGCCGGGCCCCTTCGACGAAGGACGCTTGATCTCGCGTCACCTCACGTCATGTCACTCGATCGGATTACCCGTCGAGATACTCAGCTGGATGTCCCCCGGGTTCTTGGGGTCGACGTCCGTGCCCGCGGACGGGAACTGCTCCAGAACCGTCCCGTCCCCCCACGTGTTGTTGTCCACGTCCTTCGGCGTCAGGTTCCACCCCGCCGCCTGCAGGCACTTGCGCACCGAGTCGATGTCCTTGAACCGGAAGTCGGGGAGCTTGACCTTGTCCGGGTCGTTGTAGGACTCCGTGGGCTCGGTGCACTCGGTCGTCTCGATCGTGCGCGAGTGGTCCGGCGGACGGTAGCCCGGCTTCTCGGAGGACGAGGCCGAGGTGCTCGGGTCGCCGCCCTTGCCCTCGTCGCCCTTGTCCCCGCCGTTCAGCGTCAGCGCGGCGATCAGCCCGCCGACGGCGACGACCGCGACCACGATCGAGCCGATGATCACCGCCCGGTTGCTCTTGCGGCCCCCGCCCGGCGCGGGCGCCTGCTGCGGGGTGATGTTGTACGGCGGCGGCGTCGCGGTGCCCGGCTGCGGGGCGTACCCGGAGGTCGCGTGCGGCTGCTGGTAGCCGCCCTGGTGCGGATAGCCGTACGCCGGGGAGGGCGCGGGCGTGGGCGCCGGGGTGCTGTACGGGTTAGGCGGCGGCGTCGGCTGGTACGGCGTCTGCACCGGGCCCGTGGGCGCCGGGGTGGCCTGGTCGACGGGCGGGAACACCGCGGAGCCCACGCCCGCGCCACTGCCCGTCGGCGCACCGGCCACGATGTTCGGCGCGGCCGGCTGGAAGGAGGCCGCGACCCGCAGGCACTCGTCGCGCATGGCGACGGCGGTCGGGAAGCGCTCGTTCGGGTTCTTCTTCAGCGCGCGGGCGATCAGCGCGTCCACGGCCGGCGGCAGCGAGCGGTTGACCGAGGAGGCCGCGACCGGCTCCTCCTGCACATGCGCGTACGCGATGGCCAGCGGCGAGTCCGCGTCGAACGGCAGCCGCCCGGTGACCAGTTGGAACAGCATGATGCCGACCGAGTACAGGTCGGAGCGGGCGTCCACGCCACGGCCCAGGGCCTGTTCGGGCGAAAGGTACTGCGGGGTGCCGACGACCATGCCGGTCTGGGTCATCGAGGTGACGCCGGACTGCATGGCACGCGCGATGCCGAAGTCCATCACCTTGACCACGCCGCGCTTGGTCATCATCACGTTGCCCGGCTTGATGTCCCGGTGGACCAGCCCCATCTCGTGGCTGATCTCCAGCGCCGCGAGCACGTCCGCGGTGATCTTCAGCGCCTTGTCGGCGGGCATCGCGCCGTACTGCCGTACGTCCTCGTCGAGCACCGAACCGAGCGGGCGGCCCTCGATGTACTCCATGACGATGTACGGCGTCGTCATGCCGTCGACGTCGTCCTCGCCGGTGTCGAAGACGGAGACGATGTTGGTGTGGGTGAGCTTGGCCACGGCCTGCGCCTCGCGGCGGAACCGCTCGCGGAAGGCGGCCTCGCGGCCGAGCTCGGTGTGCAGCGTCTTGATCGCGACCTGACGGTCGAGGACACTGTCGTACGCGAGGTGCACCGCGGCCATGCCGCCCTGGCCGAGCAGGTCACGCAGTTGGTAGCGGCCGCCGGCGAGAGCGCGCGCCGAATAGCGGTCCTGTGCGCCGTCCTGGCTCATCGTCTTGCGTCCCCCATAGGCGCCGGCAACAGCGGCTGCTGTGCTCCCGCGTGATCGAAAAGAGTTATTCCCGGCCAAGTCTGCCCCAGGGCACTGACACGTCAAGCTCGGTGCCCGTTCCGTGACCGTACGCGAAAGAAGCGTCGCGGAAGCGTTACAGCGGGCGTACGGGCGGTACACAGGATTTGCGCCGCGGCCTGAAGCCACGGTTTGATGGCCGGTCCGGCTCCTGGCCGTGGCGGCGCCATCTCGGACCGGCGGATCGCACGGAGGCTGTAGCGTGGCCGACGGAGACCGTAACAACACCGCGCGCACCGCGGGCAGAAACGACGGCGAGGACTGATGGCACAGCAGCAGCGCGCTCAGGGTCCGTCCGAACCCGAGGCGACTGGCGGCGGCATGTCGGACGCGCCGGAGTCCTGGGGCAACGGAGGGCTTGTCGGGGACGGCCGGTACCGGCTGACCCGCCGGCTCGGCCGGGGCGGCATGGCAGAGGTGTTCGCCGCCGAGGACGTACGCCTGGGCCGCACCGTCGCCGTCAAGCTGCTGCGTCCCGACCTCGCAGAGGACCCGGTCTCCAAGGCCCGCTTCACGCGCGAGGCCCAGTCGGTCGCCGGGCTCAACCACCACGCCATCGTCGCCGTGTACGACTCCGGCGAGGACCACATGGCCGGCCAGTCGGTGCCGTACATCGTGATGGAGCTGGTCGAAGGCCGCACGATCCGCGACCTGTTGCTCAACGCCGAGGCGCCGGGCCCCGAGCAGGCCCTGATCATCGTCTCGGGCGTGCTGGAGGCGCTGGCCTACTCGCACCAGCACGGCATCGTGCACCGCGACATCAAACCCGCCAATGTCATCATCACCAACAACGGCGCCGTGAAGGTGATGGACTTCGGCATCGCGCGCGCCCTGCACGGTGCGTCGACAACGATGACGCAGACCGGCATGGTCATGGGCACCCCGCAGTACCTCTCCCCGGAGCAGGCCCTCGGCAAGGCCGTCGACCACCGCTCCGACCTGTACGCGACGGGCTGTCTGCTCTACGAACTCCTCGCACTGCGCCCGCCGTTCGTCGGCGAGACCCCGCTGTCGGTGGTCTACCAGCACGTCCAGGACATCCCGGTGCCGCCGTCGGAGGTCTCCGACGCCTCGCCGCCGGAGCTGGACGGCCTGGCGATGCGCGCGCTCGCCAAGGACCCCGACGACCGTTTCCAGACCGCCGAGGAGATGCGCGGTCTGGTGCAGTACGCCCTGCAGATGCTGTACGACCAGGGCGGCCACACCGGCACCTGGAACACCGGCCCGGTGACCGTGCACGACGGCGGTCACGGCGCGGCGATGGGCATGGCCGGTACGACCGTGCTGCCGCACTCGATGGACGGCGGCGCGGGCACCGCGCAGATCCCGCAGCCGATCCTGCCGCAGTACGGCCATGGCGACGACGGCGGTTTCGAGGGGCACGGCAACAGGGGCAGCGGCCGCGGCAAGCTGCTGATCCTCGCCGTCTTCGCGGTGATCGCGATCGCGGCGGGTGTCGCCCTTGCGCTGAACAACAACGACGGCAAGGGCGAGGAGCCCCGTCCGACGCCGACGCCGACCGTCACGCAGTCCAGCCAGGAGGAGACCGCCTCCGAGGAGCCGAGCGACGAGCCGACGCAGGAGCAGACGGAGGACACGCCGGACGACAGCACCACCGGCGGTGGCGGTGGCGGCTGGGGAGACTACTCGCCGACGCCCACCCCGTCCTGGACGCCGTCCTCCACGCCGTCGGGCACGCCTAGTGGTGAGCCGACGGACACCCAGCCGACGGAGACGGGCGGCACGGACGACGGCGGCACCGAGACGGGTGGCACGGACGACGGCGGGACCGACGCGGGCGGTACGGACGCCGGTGGCACGGACGCGGGCGGCACCGACGCCGGTGGCACGGACGCGGGCGGCACCGACGCGGGCGGCGCGGACATCGGCGGCGCCAACGACGGCGGCGTCGTCGGCTGAACCCGGACCGAAAGCCCGAGCCGAAAGCAAAGCCGAAGCAAAAGAAAGCGCATTAACGCGTCGCGCATTTATTACTGACCGGTTGGTTCAAAGTCGCGAGGCTCTTCCCGTGACCTGGCCCACCGAGATAACGTGCCGTAGCTCCGGCCCCCTGCAAGGCTGTGACCAGGAGTTGTTCCCGACATTCGCGATTTACTTGGAAATCCAAGCAAAATCGCAGGTCAGGAAGGGTTTCACAGAAATGTGGAGCACTGGGTAACGTGCATTTTGCAGGGCGCTCGCCGGGGCACCTGTCACGCCTGTCCCCAAGAGCCGCACCCACCCCGTGCGTCCCCTGGGCCAGCAGGCGAGCCGCACTGGCACCCGGCGAACCCGGGTAGCCGGACCGACGGAGGAGCACACGTGAGCGTGGAGAGCACTGCCGCGCGCAAGCCGCGAGGCGGCGCCGCAAGCAAGGCCGGCACCACCGGCACCAAGCGCACCACCCGCACGAGCGCCAAGAAGGGCACCGACCCTGAGCTCGTGCAGCTGCTGACGCCCGAGGGCGAGCGCGTCAAGAACGCCGAGTACGACGGCTACGTCGACGGCATCACCCCCGAAGAGCTCCGCGGCCTGTACCGCGACATGGTGCTCACCCGGCGCTTCGACGCCGAGGCCACCTCTCTGCAGCGCCAGGGCGAGCTGGGCCTGTGGGCCTCGCTGCTGGGCCAGGAGGCCGCCCAGATCGGCTCCGGCCGTGCCACCCGCGAGGACGACTACGTCTTCCCGACCTACCGCGAGCACGGCGTGGCCTGGTGCCGCGGCGTCGACCCGACCAACCTGCTCGGCATGTTCCGCGGCGTGAACAACGGCGGCTGGGACCCCAACAGCAACAACTTCCACCTGTACACGATCGTCATCGGCTCGCAGACGCTGCACGCCACCGGCTACGCCATGGGTGTCGCCAAGGACGGCGCGGACTCGGCGGTCATCGCCTACTTCGGCGACGGCGCCTCCAGCCAGGGCGACGTCGCGGAGTCCTTCACCTTCGCCGCGGTCTACAACGCGCCGGTGGTGTTCTTCTGCCAGAACAACCAGTGGGCGATCTCCGAGCCCACCGAGAAGCAGACCCGCGTCCCGCTCTACCAGCGCGCGCAGGGCTACGGCTTCCCCGGCGTCCGCGTCGACGGCAACGACGTCCTGGCCTGCCTCGCGGTCACCAAGCAGGCGCTGGAGCGCGCCCGCAACGGCGAGGGCCCGACCCTGGTCGAGGCCTTCACCTACCGCATGGGCGCCCACACCACCTCCGACGACCCCACCCGCTACCGCGGTGACGAGGAGCGTCAGGCGTGGGAGGCCAAGGACCCGATCCTGCGCCTTCGCCGCTATCTGGAGGCCTCAAACCACGCGGACGAGGGATTTTTCGCGGAACTGGAGGCCGAGTCCGAGGCGTTGGGCAGGCGAGTGCGCGAAGCGGTCCGTGCCATGCCGGACCCGGACCACTTCGCCATCTTCGAGAACGTGTACGCGGACGGGCACGCGCTCGTCGACGAGGAACGCGCCCAGTTCGCCGCCTACCAGGCGTCGTTCGCGGACGTAGAGGGGGTCTGATCATGGCAGCGGAAAAGATGGCTCTGGCCAAGGCGATCAACGAATCGCTGCGCCGCGCTCTGGACGCCGACCCGAAGGTCCTCGTCATGGGCGAGGACGTCGGCAAGCTCGGCGGCGTGTTCCGGGTGACCGACGGCCTGCAGAAGGACTTCGGCGAGTCCCGCGTCATCGACACCCCGCTCGCGGAGTCCGGCATCGTCGGCACCGCGATCGGCCTCGCCCTGCGCGGCTACCGCCCGGTGGTGGAGATCCAGTTCGACGGCTTCGTCTTCCCGGCCTACGACCAGATCGTCACTCAGCTCGCGAAGATGCACGCCCGCTCGCTCGGCAAGGTCAAGCTGCCGGTCGTCGTGCGCATCCCCTACGGCGGTGGCATCGGCGCGGTCGAGCACCACTCCGAGTCCCCCGAGGCGCTGTTCGCGCACGTGGCGGGCCTGAAGATCGTCTCCCCGTCGAACGCCTCCGACGCGTACTGGATGATGCAGCAGGCCATCCAGAGCGACGACCCGGTGATCTTCTTCGAGCCCAAGCGCCGCTACTGGGACAAGGCCGAGGTCAACACCGAGGCCATCCCCGGCCCGCTGCACAAGGCGCAGGTGGTGCGCGAGGGCACCGACCTGACCCTCGCCGCGTACGGCCCGATGGTGAAGACCTGCCTGGAGGTCGCCGCCGCGGCCGCCGAGGAGGGGCGGAACCTGGAGGTCCTGGACCTGCGCTCGGTCTCGCCGCTCGACTTCGACTCCATCCAGGCCTCGGTCGAGAAGACCCGCCGTCTGGTCGTGGTCCACGAGGCGCCGGTGTTCTTCGGCTCCGGCGCGGAGATCGCCGCCCGGATCACCGAGCGCTGCTTCTACCACCTGGAGGCCCCGGTGCTCCGGGTCGGCGGCTACCACGCCCCGTACCCGCCGGCGCGCCTGGAGGAGGAGTACCTGCCGGGCCTGGACCGGGTGCTCGACGCCGTCGACCGTGCCCTGGCGTACTGAGGAGAGGGTCGTGACGACGATGACTGAAGCGTCCGTACGCGAGTTCAAGATGCCGGACGTGGGCGAGGGGCTCACCGAGGCCGAGATCCTCAAGTGGTACGTCCAGCCCGGTGACACCGTCACCGACGGCCAGGTGGTGTGCGAGGTCGAGACCGCCAAGGCGGCCGTCGAACTGCCCATCCCCTACGACGGTGTGGTGCGCTCCCTGCACTTCCCCGAGGGCACCACGGTCGACGTGGGCACGTCCATCATCGCGGTGGACGTCTCGGGCGGAGCCGCGCCCGAGTCCGCGCCCGCGCAGGCCCCCGTCGAGCAGCCGGCGCAGGCTGCCGCGGAGGCCGTCGCCGAGGAGCCCGAGCCGCAGGGCCGTCAGCCGGTCCTCGTCGGCTACGGCGTCGCCACCACCTCCACCAAGCGCCGCCCGCGCAAGGGCCCGGAGGTGCCGGCCCAGGCGTCCACGGCGATCCAGACCGAGCTCAACGGCCACGCCCCCGCAGCCCCGGCCGCCGCCCCGGCCCAGGCGGGCAAGGACCGCCCGCTGGCCAAGCCGCCGGTGCGCAAGCTCGCCAAGGACCTCGGCGTCGACCTGGCCGCGGTCACCCCGACCGGCCCGGACGGCATCATCACCCGCGAGGACGTCCACGCGGCGGCGGCCCCGGCCGCTGCGGCCCAGGCTCCCGCGCCGACGGCCGCCCCGGCCCCGGCTCCGGCCGCCGCCCAGGCCGCCCCCGCCCCCGCGCCGGTGGCGACGTACGACACCACGCGCGAGACGCGGATCCCGGTCAAGGGCGTCCGCAAGGCGACGGCCGCGGCGATGGTCGGCTCGGCGTTCACCGCGCCGCATGTCACCGAGTTCGTCACGGTCGACGTCACGCGCACGATGAAGCTCGTCGAGGAGCTGAAGCAGGACAAGGACATGCAGGGGCTGCGGGTCAACCCGCTGCTGCTGATCGCCAAGGCCCTGCTGGTCGCCATCAAGCGCAACCCGGACGTCAACGCGTCCTGGGACGAGGCGAACCAGGAGATCGTGCTCAAGCACTACGTCAACCTGGGCATCGCCGCGGCCACCCCGCGTGGCCTGATCGTCCCGAACATCAAGGACGCGCACACCAAGACGCTCCCGCAGCTCGCGGAGGCGCTCGGTGAGCTGGTGTCCACCGCGCGCGAGGGCAAGACCTCGCCCGCGGCGATGCAGGGCGGCACGGTGACGATCACCAACGTCGGCGTGTTCGGCGTCGACACCGGCACCCCGATCCTCAACCCGGGCGAGTCGGCGATCCTCGCGGTCGGCGCGATCAAGCTCCAGCCGTGGGTCCACAAGGGCAAGGTCAAGCCGCGTCAGGTGACCACTCTGGCGCTGTCCTTCGACCACCGCCTGGTCGACGGCGAGCTGGGCTCCAAGGTCCTCGCCGATGTGGCGGCGGTCCTGGAGCAGCCCAAGCGGCTGATCACCTGGGCCTGACCGGCACGTCCGAGGGAAGCACCGGGTCCGGCCGCAGCCAGTGGCCGCCGGTGCTCCAGCCCAGCAGCATCCGTCCCTCGCCCTCCCGGGCCGAGCCGCCCTCCGCGACCTGGCGGAGACCGGTGAGCGCCGGGGCGAGCCGGACGGCGACGTGCCACGGGTGGCGGGCCGTCTCCCCTGGTAGCCATGCCAGGGTGCGGGCCCGCCCGCCCGGGGTGCACAGTGACAGCTGGAACAGCATCTGCCGCCAGGCGTAGGCGATGTCCTTGATCGTGCCCAGGGGCCGCGGGTTGTGATGGACGCGCGCGGTCAGCCGGCACACGGTCGTGAAGGACCTCCGGGCCAGCTCGTCCCAGCCCGACCCGGGGGCGATGCCGACCCGGTGGACCAGGGTGGCCAGGTTGTGGGTGGTGAGGATCTGCGCCTGCTCGATCACCGTGCCGTTCTCGGCGACCCACGAGCCGCCTCCCGACCCGGGTGCCAGCTGTGCCGCCCGCTTCTTGCACAGCTCGGCGAACCCGGGTGACGTACGCGCCCCGTACGACCGCTGTGCCGCCTCACCGGCCTCGACGATCGCGAGGTTGCGCAGGGCGCGGTAGTCGATGGCGTAGTAGCGCTCGTAGAGGGAGCCGCCGCCCAGCAGCTCCGCGGCCACGCGCGCGGAGCTGAGGAACTTCGGGGTGAAGGTGCCCATGAAGATGTCCGAGGCCAGCTCCTCCACCAGGGGCGCGCCGAGGTCCGCCTGCCGGGCGAGCACGGACAGCTCCCGGACCAGCGGGTTCGGCAGGATCGTGCCCGGGAAGGCCTGCACGGCCAGCCCGCCCAACTGCCGCAGCGCGGCGGCGGCGACGTCACCGGCCTCCCCGTCGACGCGGTGCGCTGCGACCGCCCGCACCCACGGCAGCTCCTCGGCCCGCACCTGCCGCTCCAGGTTGAGCAGCAGCAGCGAGCGGCGGCTCCGGAAGGCCCGGTAGTGCGCGGCGGCCAGGGTGCGCAGCGCAGGGTCCGGGTGGGCCTGCGCGGTGGCGGCGGCCACGAGCTGCGGCACGAACGTGGCCAGCACCTCCGCCGACGGCACGATGCCACGCTCGACGAGCGTGCCGAGCGGCGCGCTCAGGGCGACCTCGACGGGCCGCCGTACGGCAGCCGGGATCGCGGCGCCGGCGGGCAGCCCGGTACGGGCCGCCTCGGGTCCGCTCACCTCCGCGACGAACGGCCCGACCTCCGCGATGCCGTCCTGCGCGGGCAGCTCGGCCAGCCGGTCGTGCACCAGCCGGGCCAGCGCGTGGTGCGAGGGCAGCGCGGCCTGGGCGGCCTGCTCCCGGCGCAGGGCGGAGTGCCGCTCCGAGCCGGGCAGTCCGCGCCGCCGGACCATCGAGGTCAGGGCGTTCCCCAGCAGCCCGAGCCGCCGCGGACCGAGCTGCCGTCCGGCGACGACGTCCTCCAGCGCGCCCCGCAGGATGCCGAGGTTCTCCTTCGGGCTGCGGTGCTTGGTGCACAGGGTGTGGTCCCGGGCCAGGTCGCGGTAGCGGGCGAGGAGTGCGGCGGAACGGCTGTGCCAGGCGTGGCCGCGGCCGGCCTGCGGAACGCGGATCCAGCCGTCCTCGCCGGTCACCTCCAGCCAGTGCGTGAGTAGTTCGTCACTGAAGGGCTGCCAGACGGCGAGGGCCTCGCGCTGGGTCTCCACGGCCGTGCGCGGCTGCCGCCGGGCCAGGGACGCGCGGGCCTCGGCGACGGTGGAGCGGTGGACGGCGTCGGCCCCGGGCGCCGGCCGGTCGGCGGGCCGGGGCGCGAACCGCAGCCGCCCCGCGAACGGCGCCAGCTCCTGTACGAGGTCCAGCGCGGCGTCGGTCTCCCCGGCGCGGACCAGCCAGGCGACGGTGAGCAGCGCCGCCTCCTCGGGCACGCCGATCTCGTAACGCCCGCTGTCGAGCAGGCCGCAGAGCTCGGCGAGCCCGTCCTCGGAGAGGAAGTACGCGAACAACGCCTGCCGGTCCTCGGGCACCCCGGCGCGCCGGGCGGCGGCGATCTCATGGGCGAGCAGCGGGCCGCCCGCGCTCGGCCGGCCGGTGGCGAAGCCGCCCCGGACGACCTCGGGCGTCACCCAGGCGGGCAGCCCCGCGACGGGAGTGCGCGAACCGACCGACAGCAGGCCGCCTGCCATCCCGGCCAGCACGGCACGCCACTTCTGGCCGCGTTCCTCGGCGCGGCGCCGGGTGTCGGGGTCCTCGTGGGTGGCCGCGGTCCGGAGCGCGGCTGCCAACTGGCCTGCCGCGTAGCCGGTGTTCACCTGGGCGGGATGCTGCTGCTCAGCGTCGTCGTTCATAGCCGACGTGGCGGGTGCTGCCCCCGCGCCCTCCGGGTAGGAAGCCCGGCGCTCTGCTGCTGAGCTACACGTCGATGGGTTCGACGGTAGGGGTGGGGCGAGAAGTCGTACAAATGGATTTCGCTGCAACAGGGCCCGCCGTGTCCAGCACGGCGGGCCCTGAGAGATGAAGCTGTGTGACCGTCAGGCCTGCTTGGCGAAGCCGTAGTTGAGCAGCTTCGTCGCGTCCGACTGGCGGGTCGTGGCGTTGGTGGACGCCAGGACGACGCCGTAGACCGTCTTGCCGCTGCGGGTGGCGGAGAAGGCGAGGCAGTAGCCGGCCTCGGGGCCGGAGCCGGTCTTCACGCCGGTGGCGCCGCTGTAGGAGCTGAGCAGCGGGTTGGTGTTGGTCCAGGGCGCCATCGTGCGGGTGGTGCCCGTGCTGGTGATCGTCTTGGCCGTGTACGACTTGGTCTTGACGATCGTGCGGAACGTGTAGCCCGTCATCGCGCTGCGGGCGAGCTTGGTGAGGTCGCGCGGCGTCGAGTAGTTGGAGCCGTTGCTGATGCCGTCGAACGAGTCGAAGTGCGTGTTCGTCATGCCCAGGTTCTTCGCCGTGGTGTTCATCTTGGAGATGAACGAGCTCACGCGCGCGGCACGCGTGGTGCCGGTGCCGAACTTGTCGGCCAGCGCGTAGGCGGCGTCGCAGCCCGAGGGCAGCATCAGACCGTAGAGCAGCTGACGGACGGTGACCTTGTCGCCGACGATGAGGTGCGCCTGCGAGGCGTTCCTCGACACGACGTAGTCGCTGTACGCCTTCTGGATCGTGACCTTGGCGTCCAGGTTCAGGTTCGGCTGCGACAGCACGACCTTCGCCGTCATGATCTTCGTCGTGGAGCCGGTGGAGCGCTTGACGTCGGCGCTCTTGGTGTAGAGCGTTCTGCCGCTTCCGTCGCTGACGTAGGCGCCCTTGGCGTACACCGTCGGCACCGTGAGTGCCTGTGCGGGGGCGGCGGCGACCGCGCCGGCGGTGAGCATGGCGCCGGTCGTGAGGCCGACCGTGATCGCCTGGCGGATCCGGGCGCCCGAAATGCTAGTCATCAAGAGGATTACCCCGAATGGTTGGTTAAGTCTCTTTTGATGCAGCCGAGTTGAGAGGGGGCAACAGGGCCGCACAGGGGAGACTCGCGAGATCGGGGAATGGTTGCGCTCCGACTTTCCAGAATCGCCCGTCCGCATCGTGGACGGCCCCTCGCATGCGTACGTGTTGTATCTATCCTGTCGGCATGACCATGGCCGTAAAGCAACCTCCCGCCGCCGAACGCGTCTACAGCCACGTCAAGCAGGGCGTCCTCGACCGCCGCTACGAAGGCGGCACGCTGCTCACCGAGGGCGAACTCGCCGAGGCCGTCGGGGTCTCCCGCACGCCGGTGCGCGAGGCGCTGCTGCGGCTGGAGGTCGAGGGCCTGCTCAAGCTCTACCCGAAGAAGGGCGCCCTGGTCCTGCCGGTCTCCGCGCAGGAGATCGCGGACGTCGTCGAGACCCGGCTGCTCGTCGAGGAGCACGCCGCCCGCAAGGCGGTCCCCGCCCCCGCCGGACTCGTCCAGCGCCTGGAGGAACTCCTCGAACGGCAGAAGCGCGAGGCCGCCGCCGGCGATCTGGCCGCCGTCGCGGTCACCGACCGCTGCTTCCACGCCGAGATCGTCCGCAGCGGCGGCAACGCGATCCTCTCCCGCCTCTACGACCAACTGCGCGACCGCCAGCTGCGGATGGGCGTCGCCGTGATGCACTCCCACCCCGACCGCATCGCCAAGAACATCACCGAGCACCAGGAGATCCTCGACGCGCTGCGCTCCGGCGACGCCGAGGAGGCCGTCTCCCTCGTCCACCGGCACGTCGGCTGGGTCTCGCACCTCGCCCGGGGTGAGGTGCGATGAGCTCGGCCTCGGCTTCAGCGACCTTGCCGGGCGACCCGCCCGGCGGCCGGCGCGCCGCGGCCGTCTGGGGCATCGGCGTCTCCGTCTACTTCGTCGCCGTCATCTTCCGTACGTCGCTGGGGGTGGCCGGCCTCGACGCGGCCGACCGATTCGATGTGAACGCCTCGGCCCTGTCGACGTTCTCGATCCTCCAGCTGCTGGTCTACGCCGGGATGCAGATACCCGTCGGCCTGCTCGTGGACCGGCTCGGCACCAAGAAGGTGCTCGGCCTGGGCGTCGTCCTCTTCACGCTCGGCCAGCTCGGTTTCGCCTTCTCGCCCTCCTACGGCACAGCCCTCGCCTCGCGCGCGCTGCTCGGCTGCGGCGACGCGATGACCTTCATCAGCGTGCTGCGGCTCGGCACCCGCTGGTTCCCGGCCCGGCGCGGGCCGCTGATCGCCCAGCTCGCCGGTCTGGTCGGCATGGCCGGCAACCTCGTCTCCACGCTGGTCCTGGCCCGGCTGCTGCACGGCATCGGCTGGACGGCCGCGTTCGCCGGGAGCGCGCTGGCCGGTGTGGTCGTGTTCGTGCTGTTGCTGCTGTTCCTCAAGGACCACCCCGAGGGCCATGAGCCCGAGCCCGTCCCGCACCAGGGTGCGGCGTACGTCCGTCGCCAGATCGCCGCGTCCTGGCGGGAGCCCGGGACCCGGCTGGGGCTGTGGGTGCACTTCACCACCCAGTTCCCGGCGATGGTGTTCCTGCTGCTGTGGGGCCTTCCGTTCCTGGTCGAGGCGCAGGGGCTGTCGCGGGGGACGGCGGGGTCGCTGCTGACGCTGGTGGTGCTGTCCAACATGGCGATCGGGCTCGTCTACGGCCAGATCGTCGCCCGGCATCACGGGGCGCGGCTGCCGCTGGCGCTCGGGACCGTGGGGGCGACGGCGCTGTTGTGGGCGGTGACCTTGTACTGGCCGGGTGATCGGGCGCCGATGTGGCTGCTGATCGTGCTGTGCGCGGTGCTCGGGGCGTGCGGGCCGGCGTCGATGATCGGGTTCGACTTCGCGCGTCCGGCGAATCCGCCCGAGCGGCAGGGCACCGCCTCCGGCATCACCAACATGGGAGGGTTCGTCGCCTCGATGACGACTCTGTTCCTGGTGGGCGTGCTGCTGGACGCGACGGGCGACGAGTACCGGGTCGCCTTCTCGGTGGTGTTCTTCCTTCAGGCGCTCGGCGTCGGTCAGATACTGCGGCTGCGCCGCCGCGCGGCCCGGCGGGAGCGGGAGCGGCTCGTTGCCAGCAGGGTCTCCTCCGTCCACGTCCCTGTGTGAAGCCGGGCAGCGTCCGTGCCCTGGGGGCTCCGCCCCCAGACCCCCGGCCTATGCCCACCCACCGCCCGACTCACCACCTCAAGAAGCCGAGCCTCACCGCGTCACCGTGAAGTTCCTCAGAATTGCCGAAGCCAGCTCCAGGTCCCCTTCCGCCTTGACCCGGTCGGACACGGACTCCGGCGTCACCCGGCCGCAGGCCAGGCGGACGTACGTCTCCCAGTCGAGGGCGAAGGACGCGGCAGGGCCGAGAGCCGGGACGGTCTCCAGGCTGCCGCGGCCCTGGATGTCGATGCGGATGGTGCGCAGGAACTCGACGGGGCCGTGGACGTCGAAGACGACCGCGGAGCTGCGCGGGGCGTTCGCGCGGACGGCGACGACCTCGGGCAGGGCGTCCAGCAGGACGTCACGGACGATGTACGCGCCGGGGGAGTCGAGGTCGCCGGGCCGGCCGAGGGCGGTGCGCAGGTCCTGCTCGTGCACCCACATCTCGAAGGCGTGGTTGCGCATGGCCTCCTCGAGCGTCAGCTCGGCGCCGAGCGGGCCGCGGACCTTGGTGCCGGGGTCGCGGGACTCGTTGCGCAGCTGGCGGTTGCGGCGGATGACCGTGTACTCCAGCTCGGCCGTCATCTCCGGCGCCGTGTGGTGGCGGCGGACGTCGACCTGCATCTCCGTGTAGCGCTGGTGGTCGTTGGTGACGTGGAACAGGTCGCGCGGCAGCGTGTGGATGGGCCGCGGGTCGCCGAGCATCTCGCTGTCCAGGCCGATGACATGCGAGACGACATCGCGCACGGACCAGCCCGGGCAGGGGGTGCGACGGTTCCAGTCGGCCTCCACCAGCTGCTGCACCAGCTCGGATATCGCGTCGATGGAGTGGGTCCAGGCGTCGGCGTAGGGCTGGAGGGTGGGATGCAGACTCACGGAAACGGGACCCCTCGGCGGTCGGTGCACGGGCTGGTGGTGGCGGCGTTGCCAGTGGGAGGTGGCGGCTGTCGGCGGGTGTCTTGGAACGCTAAGTTACGCTGCTGCGAGGCACCCCGGCAGTGCTTTCGTGTGACGATCGTAGGCCGGTGTCGACGGCCCGAATGCCAGGACGGTGGTAGTGTGCGCGCCTCTCTGATCCAGATCGCCGTAGACGAGGGCGAATCGGTCGCCTCCCGCAGACAGCGGGCCGCGTCGCTGGTACGGGGTCAGGCCGGGGCCGACCTCGTCGTCCTGCCGGAGCTGTGGACCACGGGGGCCTTCGCGTACGAGGAGTTCGGGCGCGAGGCCGAGCCGCTTCAGGGGCCGACGTACGAGGCGATGGCGAAGGCGGCGAGCGACGCGGGCGTGTGGCTGCACGCCGGTTCGATCCCCGAACGTGACCCAGAGGGGCCGCTGTACAACACCTCCCTGGTCTTCTCCCCCTCCGGAGACCTCGTCGCCGCGTACCGCAAGATCCACCGCTTCGGCTTCGACAAGGGCGAGGCGGTGCTGATGGGCGCGGGCGAGGAACTGGTGACGGTCCGTCTGCCGGAGACGACCCTCGGCCTCGCGACCTGTTACGACCTCCGCTTCCCCGAACTCTTCCGTGGTCTCGTCGACGCCGGCGCCGAGACCCTCGTCATTCCCGCGGGCTGGCCGGAGCGGCGGCGGGCCCACTGGACGCTGCTGGCTCAGGCGCGGGCGGTGGAGAACCAGTCGTTCGTCCTTGCCTGCGGAACGGCCGGGACGCACGCCGGAGTTCCCCAGGCGGGTCACTCGATCGTGGTCGATCCCTGGGGCGAGGTGCTGACGCAGGCCGGGGCGGACGAGGAGATCCTCACGGTGGAGTTCGACCCGGCCAAGGTCGCGACGACGAGGGACCAGTTCCCGGCCCTGAAGGACAGGGTCCTGGGTCTGGAGCCCCCGAGGAGCTAGTCCTCGCGCTCCTTCTCCGCCAGGTGGATCACACACACCGTCACCGCGATCAGCAGCGCGGGGTCCGCGTCGTCCCGTACGACGTCCAGGCCGTAGGTGTCCCGGACGTGCAGCCACCGCCGTGACACGACGGCCAGCAGCTCACCGTCGTACTCGATCGCGAACTCCCGGTCGGCGATCTTGCCGCTGACGTCCAGCTCGGTGCCGTCGACGAGGGTCACCCGGTAGTGGTTGCGCAGCAGAGACAGCCGCTTGCGCCGGATGGTCGCGAGCGGCTCGTCGTCCCGCTCGATCACCATCGTGTCCCGCAGGGCGAACATCTTCTGCCGGATGTCCACCAGCACCCGGCCCTGCCGGTCCTTCAGCTCGAAGGTGTCCCGCACCCGCATCGCCTTGCCGTCGACGAGGTACACCTTCTCGCCGCTGTCGTCCTCGATCCAGTAGTCCTCACCGAATCCGAGCAGCCGGTCACGCACCTGGAATCTCATGCCCTCACCGGTTCCCCGGCTCCGGGTCCGAAACGCCGCCGATACGCCGAAGGGCTGAGCCCCGTCTCCCTGCGCAGCCGGGCACGCAGGTTGGCGGCCGTGCCGAGGCCGCTGCGCTCGGCCACGACCTCCAGGCGGTTCTCGCCCCGCTCGATCAGGCGGCAGGCCAGGGCGACGCGTTCGCTGGTGAGCCAGGCCAGGGGGGTCGTGCCCAGCTGGGACTGGAAGCGGCGGTGGAGGGTGGCCGGGGAGACCGAGGCGTGGGCCGCCAGGTCGGCCACCGTGAGCGGCTCGCCCAGGCGTTCCTGGGCCCAGGCCAGCAGGGGGGAGAGGGACTCGTCGCGGATCTCGGGCACAGGGCGTTCCACGAACTGGCGCTGGCCGCCGTCGCGGTGGGCGGCGAAGACCAGGCGGCGGGAGACGTGGTTGGCGATCTCGGCGCCGTGGTCACGGCGTACGACGTGCAGGCCGAGGTCGAGGGCCGAGGCGCTGCCGGATGCCGTGAGGATGTCGCCGTCGTCGACGAAGAGCACGTCGGGCTCCAGGAGGACCTGAGGGAAGCGGGTCCGGAAGGACTCCGCCCACATCCAGTGGCAGGCCGCCCGCCGCCCGTCCAGCAGCCCCGCCTCCGCCATGGTGAACGCGCCCGAGCAGAAGCCGATCAGGCGGGCCCCCCGCGCATGGGCCCGCCTGATCGTGTCCAGTACCTCGGGGGCGCGCGGCACCTCCGTGTCCGGCCGGTTCGGCACGATCAGGGTGTCCGCGTCCTCGGCCGCCTCCAGACCGGCGACCCCGGTCAGGGTGAAGAACCCGTCCCTCATCCTCGTATGCGATCCGGCCGCGCACAGGCGGAAGTCGTACAGCCGTCGGCCCAGCTCCGGCCGGTCCAGGCCGAAGATCTCGATGGCGCAGCTCATCTCGAAGGGGTTGGAGTTCTCGTCGACGATCAGCACCACACGATGAGAGGATTCTTGCGGCATGTGCGATTCCTAGCACTCGCGGCCGCCCCACGCCACCGGCCAGCATCGACGCATGACCGACGAACCCGTTTCCCTGGCCGCCGCGCTCGACTCCTTCACCCAGCAGTGGAGCCCGCGCATCGTCACCACCGTCAACGACTACGACGTCCGCGTCGCCAAGGTCGAGGGCGAGCACCTGTGGCACGCCCACGACGACACCGACGAGTTCTTCCTCGTCCTCAGCGGTGAACTGCACATCGGGCTGCGGGAGAAGGACGGTGAGCGCACCGTCGTGCTGCCCCGTGGCTCCGTCTTCACCGTCCCGCGCGGGACCGAGCACAAGCCGTACGCGCCCGTCCCGACCGAGATTCTCGTGCTGGAGCCCACGGGCACCTCGACCGTCGGCGACCGCCACGAGGAGGTCCCCTCCCACGTGGACGCGACCACGGGCCACGCGCTGGCGTGACTCACCCGGGCCCGACTCACACGCCGTATCCGTCCGTGTAGTCGTCCCGGCGGTGGTGACGGTGGTGGTGTACGTCGTCCTCGACCACGGGTGTGGCCGGTGGGACGACCACCCGCCGGCGGCGGGCGATGCTGCTGAACGTGGTGACGCCGATCAGGCCCACGATCATGAGAATGAGACCGACGAGGTCGAGGTTGACCCCCTCCATGTCCCAGTCGGTCGCGAACGTGAGGATGGCTCCCACGGCGATGAGGATGATGCATCCGCCCAGGCCCATCAGACCTGCCTCCCTCATAGGGATGTCGTGTGCTCGGAGGGTCCGGGTACCCCGGACCCTCCCGTCGGACACCCGGGAGGGGCTGATCAGCCTTCGAGGAACGCCGTCAGAGCCCGGGTCAGCAGCAACGGGTCCTCGGCGCCGCACAGTTCACGGACGCTGTGCATCGACAGGATCGCGACGCCGATGTCGACCGTGCGGATGCCGTGCCGGGCGGCGGTGATCGGGCCGATCGTGGTGCCGCAGGGCATGGAGTTGTGCGAGACGAACGACTGGAAGGGCACGCCCGCCTTCTCGCAGGCCGCCGCGAAGATCGCCCGGCCCGAACCGTCCGTGGCGTAGCGGTTGTTGACGTTGACCTTGAGGATCGGTCCGCCGTTGACCCGCGGGTGGTGCGTCGGGTCGTGCCGCTCGGCGTAGTTGGGGTGCACGGCGTGGCCCGTGTCGGAGGACAGGCAGACCGTGCCCGCGAAGGCCCTGGCCCGGTCCTCGTACGACCCTCCGCGCGCGAACACCGAGCGCTCCAGGACGCCGCCCAGCAGCGGGCCGTCGGCGCCGCTGTCGGACTGGGAGCCGTTCTCCTCGTGGTCGAAGGCGGCCAGCACCGGGATGTACGGCAGGTCCTGCCCGGCGACGGCGGTCAGCGCGGCCACGCCCGCGTGCACGGACAGCAGGTTGTCCATGCGCGGCCCGGCCACCAGCTCGCGGTCGCGGCCCAGGTAGGCGGGCGCCTCCACGGAGTGGGTCATCAGGTCCCAGCCGGTGACCTGGCCCGCAGGGATGCCGGCCTCCTCCTCCAGGAAGGCGATCAGGTCGCCGCCCTGCACCTCGTCGCCGAGCCCCCACACGGGCTGCAGATGCCGCTGCTTGTCGAGCTTGAGGCCGTCCGAGGACACCGAGCGGTCCAGGTGGATGGCGAGCTGCGGGACGCGCAGCAGCGGGCGGTCGACGTTCACCAGGCGCGTCGAGCCGTCCCGCAGGGTCAGCCGGCCGGCCAGGCCCAGGTCCCGGTCGAGCCACGAGTTGAGCAGCGGCCCGCCGTAGATCTCCACGGCCACCTGGCGCCAGCCGTGCGCCCCGGTGTCGGGCTGCGGCTTCACCCGCAGGTTGGGCGAGTCGGTGTGCGCGCCGACGATCCGGAACGGCGTGTGCGCCGCCGCGCCCTCGGGGACGTACCAGGCCACGATGGCGCCGCCGCGCGTCACGTACTTGCCGCCGCTCGTGCCTTCCCAGGCATCCGTCTCCGCGACCTGGCGAAAGCCGGCCTTCTCCAGCCGCTCGGCCGCGGTCGCCACGGCGTGGTACGGCGTCGGGCTGGCCGTCAGGAAGGACATGAGGTCGTCGGTGTGTCCGCGATCACTGCGGGGGGGTTCGCTCATGGGGTTCACCTTAACGACGTACGAGGGCCCGCTCCCCTGGTTGGGAAGCGGGCCCTGGTGAGGGTTGTGAGGGCGACTAGAAGGCGGTCTCGTCCAGCTCCATGAGGTCCAGCTCGACGTTCTCCGAGACCTTGCGGGCCAGGGTCACGCCGGGCAGGACGTTGGCCGCGAAGAACTTCGCCGCGGCGATCTTGCCGGTGTAGAAGGCCTTGTCCTTGGCGGAGGCCGTCGGCAGCTTCTCGGCGGCGATCGCGGCGCCCTTGAGCAGCAGGTAGCCGACGACGACGTCACCGGAGGCCATCAGCAGGCGGGTCGTGTTCAGACCGACCTTGTAGATGTTCTTGACGTCCTGCTCGGTGGCGGCGAGGTCGGTGAGCATCAGGCCGACGATGGCCTCCAGCTCGACGGCCGCCTTGGCCAGGTGCTCACGGGCGCCGGCCAGCTCGTCGCCGCCGGTGCCGAGCGCGAGGAACTTCTTGATGTCCTCGGCCAGGGAGTTCAGGGCCGCGCCCTGGTTGCGGACGATCTTCCGGAAGAAGAAGTCCTGGCCCTGGATGGCCGTGGTGCCCTCGTAGAGGGTGTCGATCTTGGAGTCCCGGATGTACTGCTCGATCGGGTACTCCTGCAGGAAGCCGGAGCCGCCGAAGGTCTGCAGCGACTGGGCGAGCTGCTCGTAGCCCTTCTCGGAGCCGTAGCCCTTGACGATCGGCAGGAGCAGGTCGTTCAGGGCCTCCAGAGCGGAGACGTCCTCGCCCGCCGCCTCCTTGATCTGGATCTCGTCCTGGATGGAGGCGGTGTAGAGGACCAGGGCGCGCATGCCCTCCGCGTACGCCTTCTGCGTCATCAGCGAGCGGCGGACGTCCGGGTGGTGCGTGATGGTGACCTTGGGCGCGGTCTTGTCCATGAAGTTCGCCAGGTCGGGGCCCTGGACGCGCTCCTTGGCGTACTCCAGGGCGTTGAGGTAGCCCGTGGAGAGGGTGGAGATCGCCTTCGTGCCGACCATCATGCGGGCGAACTCGATGATGCGGAACATCTGGCGGATGCCGTCGTGCTTGTCGCCGATCAGCCAGCCCTTGGCGGGGTGCTGGTCGCCGAAGGTCATCTCGCACGTGTTGGAGGCCTTCAGGCCCATCTTGTGCTCGACGTTGGTGGCGTAGACGCCGTTGCGCTCGCCCAGCTCGCCGGTCTCGAAGTCGAAGAGGTACTTCGGGACGAGGAAGAGGGACAGGCCCTTGGTGCCGGGGCCTGCGCCCTCGGGGCGGGCCAGCACGTAGTGGAGGATGTTCTCCGACATGTCGTGCTCACCGGAGGTGATGAAGCGCTTCACGCCCTCGATGTGCCAGGAGCCGTCCTCCTGCTGCACGGCCTTGGTGCGGCCGGCGCCCACGTCCGAGCCGGCGTCCGGCTCGGTGAGGACCATGGTGGAGCCCCACTGCTTCTCGGTGGCGACCTTGGCGATGTGCTTCTGGACCTCGTTGCCCTCCTCGAAGAGGATGCCGGCGAACGCGGGGCCCGAGGAGTACATCCACACGGCCGGGTTGGCGCCCAGGATCAGCTCGGCGTAGGCCCAGATGAGCGAGCGGGGCGAGGTGGTGCCGCCGATCTCCTCGGGCAGGCCCAGGCGCCAGTACTCGGAGTCCATGAAGGCCTGGTAGCTCTTCTTGAACGACGCCGGGACCGGGGCGGTGTTCGTCTCCGGGTCGAAGACCGGCGGGTTGCGGTCGGCGTCGATGAAGGACTCGGCCAGCTCGTTCTCGGAGAGGCGGGTCAGCTCCTCCAGGACGCTCTTGGCGGTCTCGACGTCCATCTCCTCGAACGGGCCGGTGCCGTACACCTTGTCGCGCCCGAGTACTTCGAAGAGATTGAACTCGATGTCGCGGAGATTCGACTTGTAGTGCCCCATGGCGACGGCTCCGTAGAGAGATCGGCGAGGCACTGGATCCTCGCGCTAGTTCACGTACCAACAAGTAGCTACGATGATGCTACCCGCCAGTAATAAGACGCAACCCCGATCCGGCCATCTGTGACTGGTTACTCTTTCTGGCATGTACGGCTACGACCAGAACGTCGGTGGTGCTCAGCAGCAGTACGCCGCTCCCCAGCAGCCGATGTCCGGCGGATACGGGCAGCAGCCGCCGCTGTATCCCGAGCCGTCCCCGCCCTCGCTCGCGGACGCGGTGCGCGCCTTCACCACGGGCCAGCTGGCCGCGGAGGACTTCCAGCAGGTCTTCGCCACCTCCAAGGTGTACTGCCCGCGCGGTGACAACCCCGGCTTCCTCGCCCTGCACAACACCCAGCAGCCGGTGATCCCGATGTTCACCTCGCTGAAGGAGCTGCGCCGGTACGCGGGCAAGGAGTCCAAGTACTTCGTCATCACCGGCGCCGAGGTGATCGACCTGCTGCCGACCGGCTACGGCTTCGTCCTCGACATGGAGGGCGAGCACCGGATCGTCTTCGACGCCAAGGCGGTCGAACAGATGGTCGAGTTCGCGATGCGCCGGATGTACGGCTGAGACGTGGTGAGACCCGCGTGACGGCTGATTCCAGCCGGTCGGTGGCTGACTTCATGTAGTCGGGCCCGTCCCAGGGGCGCCCGGGGCATATTTCTTCACAGGTTCTCTACATTTCCCCGTGAAGTGTCCGCGACCCACGGCACCATCCCCTGGGGGCCTGCATGGCGGCTGCACGGAACGTACTGATCACCGGAGGCTCGGCGGGAATCGGCCGGGCATGTGTGGAGCGGTTCGCGAGAGCCGGCGACCACGTCTGGTTCACCTATCACTCGGGGCACGCGCGGGCGGCCGAACTGGTCGCACGCCTCGCCCACGCCGACCGGCGCCCGCGCGCCTTCGCCTTCCGGCAGGGCGAGTGGGACGACCACGAACGGCTCCTCGCCGAGCTGCCGGGCCCGGTCGACGTCCTCGTCAACAACGCGGCGGTCGGCTCCAAGACCGTCGAGTCCTACGTCCCCGGCCCCGACCACGTCAGGGACGCGGCGTTCCTCCAGATCAACGCGGTGGGCCCGCTGTGGCTCGTGCAGCAGCTGCTGCCGGGCATGCTGGCGCGCGGCCGCGGCAAGGTCGTCAACGTCTCCAGCGTCGGCGGCGGTGTGGCGCCCTTCCCCGGCTTCCGGGTCGCCGACGGCATGAGCAAGGCCGCGCTCGCCTACCTCACCCGGCATCTGGCCGCCGAGCTCGCCCACGCGTGCGTGGACGTCGTCGCCGTGTGCCCCGGTGCCGTCGAGACGCCGATGTTCGAGGCCAGCACCCTCGCCGGCCTCACCCCCGAACGCCGTGCCGCCGTCGAGGCCGCCCTGCCCCGCGGCCGGCTCATCAGCCCCGAGGAGATAGCCGAACTGGTCTGGTGGCTCGCCGGCACCGACTCGGGCGTCCTGCACGGGGCGGTGATCGACGCGTCGATGGGCCTGGGCGCCCACCCGGGCCTCCTCACGGGCTCGGCGGCACTGGCCCACGGCCCGGAGGAGCATCGGGCCACCGGGGCAGCGGGGCAGGGGCCTTTGCCGGAGCCGGTGTCTGCGACGCCTTTACAGGAGCCGGCGTCCGCTTTACGGGAGCCGACGTCCGCGCCGACGGTGCCGACCTCGGTCCCCGACCCCGCCGGAGCCCCCCGATGACCCGCGTCTCGCGGCAGGCCGCACGGCTGGTGGCCGGGACGCCCGCGATTGCCGAGGCGCATTTTCGGGCGGAGGCGTATCCCTATCACCCGCGGCTCAGGCCCGACGGGTGGCTCAACCTCGGTACGGCGGAGAACCGTCTCCTGGCGGACCTGCACACCGGGCAGCGGCCTCCGCCGCTCGGCGAGGCCACCACCCGGTACGCCCCTCTGTACGGCACCGCCGAGCTGCGCGAGCGGGTGGCCGGGCATCTGGGTGTCGATGCCGAGGACCTGGTGGTGGTGGCCGGGGCGACGGCCGCGCTGGATGTGATCGCGAGTGTGCTGTGCGACCCCGGCGACGGGATCGTCGTACCGACGCCGTACTACGGGGCCTTCGACACGGATCTCGCGGGACGCTCCGGCGCCCGGCTGCTGCCCGCGCCGCCGGACCCGGCCGACGGGTACGGGCTGTGGCCCGAGGGCGTGCGGCGGGTGCTGGCGCAGGCGCGGCGTGCGGGGACGGTCGTGCGGGCCGTCGCGCTCGCCTCGCCCGGCAACCCGACCGGCAGCGTCCACCCGGCCGCCCTCCTGCGCGAACTGGCGGGCGTCGCGGCCGAGTTCGGTGTCGACCTGATCGCGGACGAGATCTACGCCGGGTCGGTGTTCGAGGGCGACTTCACCAGCCTGCGCGCGATCGACGGGCCGCGCGTGCACACCGTGTGGGGCTTCGCCAAGGACTTCGGGCTGTCCGGGCTGAAGGCGGGCGTGCTGCACACGCCGGACCCCGACGTGCGGGAGGCGGCCCGTGCGCTCGCCTACTTCGCGCCCCTGTCCACCCACACCCAGGCCGTGCTCGCCGAACTGCTCTCCGAGCCGGCGCGGGTCGCCGCGTTCCTCGGCGAGAACCGCCGCCGCCTCGGAGTCTCGTACGAGCGGGCCGCCGCGCTTCTCACGGCGTACGGCATCCCGTACGCCCCGGCCCGGGCCGGCTGTTCCGTCTGGGCCGACCTCGGCGCATGGCTGCCGCCCGCCGGTGAACGCGCGCTGTGGCGGGACATCCTCGACGGCACCCGCGTCAGCATCCTGCCGGGCGAGGCCTTCCACGCCCCGCGCCCCGGCTGGTTCCGCGTCTGCCACTCCCTCGACGCGGCCGTCGTCGCCGAGGCCCTGACCCGGCTCGGCCGGTTCCTGGACGGGAAAGGAGGCCCCCGTGGCGAGGGACGACAGCACACCGCCGGGACCGCTCGACCGCTGGTATGAGCAGGCGGGCGTCCGCACCGGGGTGCGCCGGATGTTCCACGAGGACGCCGAGCGCGGCAAGGTCCTCTTCCCGGCCGCGCTGGTGCCGTACGCCGGCCACGAGGCCGTACGCGCCCTGCCGCCGGAGCGGGTGCGGGAGGTGACGGTCCGGCACCTGTACCAGTTCCTGCTGTCCACCACCCATCTGGAGACCCGGGTCGTCAACGCCGCCGCCGAGCCGGTCGCCAACGGCCGCGCGGGCCTGGACCTGCCCGCCGCACTGCGCCTGGACGCCTTCAAGGTGTACTGCGACGAGGGCTACCACGCCCTGTACAGCCTCGACCTCGCCGACCAGGTCGCGGCCGTGACCGGCATCCCCGTCCCCGGCTGGGACTACGGCGGCTTCGTGGAGCGGCTGCGGGAGACGGGCCGCGCACAGCTGCCCGAGTCTCCCCGGCTGGCGGAACTCCTCCAGGCGGTCGTGTTCGAGACCCTGATCACGGCCGTGCTGAACGAGGTGCCCGCCGACGAGACGGTCGCCGCCCCGGTACGCGACCTGCTGCGCGACCACGCCCGCGACGAGGGACGGCACCACCGTTTCTTCTCCCTGTTCTTCAGGGAGTTGTGGGTGCGCCTGACCCCCGCCGAGCGGGCGGGTGCGGCCCGTGCCCTGCCCGCGCTGATCCGGGCCGCCCTGACCTGGGACCTCGGCCCGGTGCACGCCTCGCTGCGGCTGGCGGGGCTGGACGCGGACACGGCCCGGCAGGTGGTGGCCGACACCTACGCGGGCGGCCCGGGGGAGCGGCGGCTGAACGAGATGGCCCGCGCCCTGCTGCGGCTGTGCGCCGCGACGGGCGTCTTCGAACTCCCCGGCGCCCGCGACCACTTCGCGGCACACGGCCTCGGCGACGGAAGCGGCGCCGGACACCTGGAGCACTCATGAACAGCACACCCCTGACCGCTGCGGACACCTTCACCTACGCCGAGTACCTGCGGCTGCCCGCCCTGCTCGCCCAGCAGGTCCCGCGCACGGGCGGCACGGCCCACGACGAGCCGCTGTTCATCGCCGTGCACCAGGTGCACGAGCTGTGGTTCAAGCTGCTCCTTGCCGAGCTGACCGACGCCCGCGACCGGATGCTGGCGGGCGAGACCGCCGTACCCGTGCTGCGGCTGCGGCGCTGCCGGGAGATCGAGAGCGCGATGCTGGCGGCGCTGGAGGTGCTGGACACGATGGCGCCGGGTGACTTCCGGGCCTTCCGGGGCGCGCTCGGCACGGCCAGCGGGGCGCAGTCGGCGCAGTTCCACGAGATCGAGGCGCTCTCCGGCCGCACCGACGTGGCCCCGGTCGGCCTCGGCGCCTGGCTGACGCCCGCCGAGCGGGCCCGGCTGGACCGGCGGCTGCTGGAGCCGTCGCTGTGGGACGCCTTCCTCGCCGCCCTGACCGCGCAGGGCTTCGCCTGCGGCAATCGCGCCGAGCGCAGGCGGACGTACGACCGGATCGGGCGGGGCGGCACCGCGGCGGGTGAGCTGGCGGCGGCGCTGCTGGAGCACGACCGGGGCTGGGCGCGCTGGCGGGAGCGGCACGTCCGGGTCGTCGAGCGGCAGCTCGGGGCCGCGCGGGGCACGGGCGGCAGCACCGGGTCCCCCTATCTGCGGGCCCGGGCCGCCCACCGGTTCTTCCCGGAGCTGTGGGAGATGTCCGGGACGCGCTGAATGGACCGCCTGGTGCGGGAGAGCCCGGAGGGGAATGCCCTCCGGGCTTTTCGCGTTGCGGGTGGCAGAAAGTTCAATCGTCAACTAAAATCGGAGCACAAGGAGGTACCGACATGCCTGCAGTGACCGTCGAGAACCCGCTGACGCTGCCCCGCGTGACCGCGCCCGCCGACGCCGTGGCACGTCCCGTGCTCGCTGTCACGACCGCGCCGAGCGGTTTCGAGGGCGAGGGCTTCCCGGTGCGCCGAGCGTTCGCCGGGATCAACTACCGCTATCTGGACCCGTTCATCATGATGGACCAGATGGGTGAGGTGGAGTACGCGCCGGGCGAGCCCAAGGGCACCCCCTGGCACCCCCACCGTGGCTTCGAGACCGTCACCTACATCATCGACGGGATCTTCGACCACCAGGACTCCAACGGCGGTGGCGGCACCATCACCAACGGCGACACCCAGTGGATGACCGCCGGCTCCGGCCTCCTGCACATCGAGGCCCCGCCCGAGCACCTCGTCATGTCCGGCGGCCTCTTCCACGGCCTCCAGCTGTGGGTGAACCTGCCGGCCAAGGACAAGATGATGCCCCCGCGCTACCAGGACATCCGCGGCGGCAACGTCCAGCTGCTGACCACACCCGACGGCGGCGCGCTGCTCCGCGTCATCGCCGGTGAGCTGGACGGCCACGCCGGTCCCGGCATCACCCACACCCCGATCACGATGATCCACGCCACCCTGGCGCCGGGCGCCGAGATCACCCTGCCCTGGCGTGAGGACTTCAACGGCCTGGCGTACGTGCTGGCGGGCCGGGGCGCGGTCGGTGCCGAGCGCCGTCCGGTCAACACGGGCCAGACCGCCGTCTTCGGCGCCGGGGGCTCGCTGACCGTCCGCGCGGACGAGAAGCAGGACTCCCACACCCCGGACCTGGAGATCGTCCTCCTCGGCGGACAGCCCATCCGTGAGCCCATGGCCCACTACGGCCCGTTCGTCATGAACACCAAGGACGAGCTGATGCAGGCCTTCGAGGACTTCCAGAAGGGACGCCTCGGCACCGTTCCGGCCGTGCACGGCATGGACGCGAGCGGGCCGCAGGCCTGACCGACCGGACGAGGGGGCGCCGGCAGCGTGGTCGGCGCCCCCTCGTCCATCCCGCCCGAAATCCGGGGGCGCGCAGGGCCCGGCCTGGTCCAGGATGCGGGGACATCTGCCACGAGGAGCCTGCATGCCCGCCCCCTCCGGTTTCACCTACAGCAGTCATGGCGACGGAAGCGTCGTCATCACCCATCGCGGCCGCCGGGCCGCCACCCTGCGCGGGGACCGGGCCGCACGGTTCCTCGACGAGGTCGGGTCGGGGGACGCGCAGCTCGTGATGGCCCGCTGGACCGGCTCGTACAAGTTCGGCAACGAGCGCACCGCCCGCGACCACCCCAGGAACCGGGGACGCGGCCGCCGCTGAAGCCCTGACGCTCCGTCACCCGACCGGCCCGTCCGGGCGGGACAGCCCGCGCCGGGCGTGGTGCGCTGAAGGCGTGCAGGACTCCGCCCCGCTGCTCCCCCGCCCCGTCCGCCGCCTCGCCGCCTGGTGCGCCGTCCTCCTGCTCCTCGCGGGCGTCGGCTGGGTCGCCGTGCGGCTGTGCGTCGTGTTCCGTACGGCGGTGGTGCCCGTGCTGCTCGCGCTGCTCGGCACCGCCCTGCTCGGGCCCCTCCACCGGCGGCTGGTCAAGGCGCACCTGCACCGCTCGCTGGCGGCCGCGCTGACCTGTGTGGCCGTGGTGTGTGTGGTCGGCGGGGCCGTGTACATCGTCGTCGCCGCGCTCATCGACACCGGCGACCAGATCGTCGCCTCCCTCAAGGACGCCGCCGAGTCCCTCGCCGACCACTTCGGGGCGGCCGGCACCTCCCTCGACGACATCGCCTCCAACGCCCGTGAACTGGCCTCCAAGTTCGGCAGCACCGCCGCCTCCGGTGTGATCAGCGGGGTCAGCGTCGTCGGCGAGTCCATCGCCATGGCCGTGCTCGCCCTGCTGCTGGTCTTCTTCTTCCTGCGTGACTCCGACAAGGCCGCGGGCACCCTGCGCGGACTCGCCCCGCGCGGCACCGGCGACACCCTGGAGGCCATGGCGCGCCGCGCCTTCCACGCCGTCGAGGGCTTCATGCGCGGCACCACCCTCATCGCGCTCATCGACGCCGTCTGCATCACCGTCGGCCTGCTGATCCTCGACGTACCGGGCGCGGTCGGGCTCGGGGCGCTCGTCTTCGTCGGCGCCTACATCCCCTACCTCGGCGCCTTCCTCTCCGGCGCGGTCGCCGTGCTGGTCGCGCTCGCCGACCGGGGGTTCGTGATCGCGCTGTGGGCGGTCGGTGTGGTGCTCGCCGTGCAGGTGCTGGAGGGGCATGTGCTCCAGCCGATGATCCAGAGCCGGACCGTGCAGATGCACCCCGCCGTCGTCATGGTCGCCATCACCGCGGGCGCCTCCGTCGCCGGCATCCTCGGCATGCTGCTCGCCGTGCCGGCGACGGCCGCCGCGTTCGGGGTGCTGAGCGAGCTGCGGGTCCGCTACACGCCCGCGGCCGCGCCGCCCGGGTCGCCTCCGGCCGAGCCGTCACCGTCGTAGGACACGCTGTCGTCGCCCTCGCACAGCTCGAACCAGATGCCCTTGCCCTCGCCCCGTGGCGCGACCCCCCACTCGTCCGCCAGCAGCTCGATCAGCACCAGGCCGCGCCCGGAGGAGGCCAGCTCGCCGGGGTGGCGCCGGTGCGGCAGGTCGTCGCTGGTGTCGGAGACCTCCACCCGCAGGCGTCGCCCGGCGCCCTCGCCGGTGACCTGGGCGACCAGCAGCGCGTCGGCGTCGGTGTGCACCAGGACGTTGGTCAGCATCTCCGACACCAGCAGCACCGCCGAGTCCAGCTGGTCCTGGGACGCCCAGTCGTGCAGCAGCTCCCGCAGGTGCCGGCGGGCCACCGCGATCCGCTCCGGCTCGGCCTGCGCCACCGTCAGCATGGTGCGCCGCACGGGAGCGTGTACGGCCGGCGAATCCCCGCAGCCGCAGCCCTCGCCCTTGCGGCACAGCAGCAGGAACGCGATGTCGTCCTCACGGCGGTCGGCCAGCGGGCCGGTCGTGTGGTGCGAGGACGGCCCGTGCACGGCCTGCACCAGGGAGTCGGCCAGCTCCTCCAGGTCGCCGTCGTGCAGCTCCAGGATCCGGCGGATGCGCGCCCAGCCGGAGTCCAGGTCGTGGCCGCCGGTCTCCATCAGACCGTCGGTGCAGATCATCATGACCTCGCCCGGCTCCAGCGCCAGCCGTGTGGTCGGGTAGTCGCAGTCCGGGTCGATGCCCAGCGGCAGCCCGCCCGCGGTGTCCCGCAGCAGCACCGTGCCGTCCGGCATCCGGATCACCGGGTCCAGATGCCCCGCCCGGGCCGCCTCCACCACCCCGGTGGCCGGGTCGACCTCGACGTACAGACAGGTCGCGAAGCGCAGGTCGGCACCGTCGTCGGCGATGCCGTGCAGAAAGCGGGAGGCGCGCGAGAGCACGGCATCGGGCCGGTGCCCCTCCGACGCGTACGCCCGCAGGGCTATCCGCAACTGCCCCATCAGTCCCGCCGCCCGTACGTCATGCCCCTGCACATCCCCGATGACCAGGGCGAATCTGCCGTTGGGCAGCGGGATGAGGTCGTACCAGTCGCCGCCGACCTGGAGGCCGCCGCCGGTCGGGATGTAGCGGGCCGCGACCGACATGCCCGGGACCTCGGGGCCGAGGGAGGGCAGCATCGAGCGCTGGAGGCCGTCGGTGAGCTCCCGCTCCGACTCCGCCGTCCCGGCGCGGGACAGGGCCTGCGCCAGCATGCGGGCGACCGTCGTCAGCACCGAGCGCTCGTCCGGGGTGAACGCCACCGGATAGGCGAAGGCGGCCATCCAGGCGCCGATCGTGCGCCCGGCGACCGTCAGAGGCAGGAACGCCCACGACTGGCGGCCGAACTGCTGGGCCAGTGGCCAGGTCAGCGGATAGCGGCGGGCGTACTCCTCCGGGGAGGGCAGATACACGGCCCGCCCGGTGCGTGCCACATCCGCGGCCGGATAGGCCGTGTCCAGGGACATCGCGGCGAAGGGTCCCTCGTCGCCGGGCCGGTGTCCGTGATGACCGATGATCGTCAGGCGATCGCCCGAGACGCCGAACACCGCCAGCCCGTCCGGCGAGAACCCCGGCATCGACAGGCCGGCCGCCACCCGCAGCACCTCCGCGGTGGACCGCGCCTCGGCCAGCGCCCGGCCCGCGTCCAGCAGGAACGCCTCCCGCGAGCGCCGCCAGTCACCGGTGACCGTCCGCCGGTCCGCCGGGGTGCCCGGCGCGGGCTCGGTGACCTCCTGGAGGGTGCCGATCAGCTCGTAGGCCCGCTTGTGCGGATCGAAGGACGGCTTGGAGCGGCTGCGTACGACCCGGACGATCCGGCCCTGCTCGTCCATGATCCGGATGCGGACCTCGGCGAGCGTGGACTCGGCCACCGCGAGCTGCACCACACCGGTGATCTCGTTCCAGTCCACCGGATGCAGCCGGGCCCGCACCTGGGACTCGCTGAGCGTCGTCCCCTCGGCGGGCAGCCCGAGCAGCCGGGCCGCCTCCGCGTCCACCCTGACCAGGCTCGTCGACGTGTCCCAGTGCCACAGGCCGGTCGCGAGAGTGGCGAGGACCTGCTCCACGGCGGGCAGGGGCAGGGGCTCACCAGTGCGCATTGCCCCACTTTAAGAAAGGGTGTTCGCATCCTGCCACCGAAGGGTGCCGTGACCCCCGTCCCTTATAGGGGGAGCCGATCTTCGCCTGCCCGGTACCCTGGGTCGTGTTTCACGTGAAACACCCTGGAACACAGACCCCGATCCGCGAAGACTGGATGAACGACGATGCATCGGTACAGGTCCCACACCTGCGGCGAGCTCCGCGCCTCTGACGTCGGCACCGACGTCCGGCTGAGTGGCTGGCTGCACAATCGGCGCGACCTGGGCGGCATCCTCTTCATCGATCTGCGCGACCACTACGGCATCACGCAGCTCGTGGCCCGTCCGGGCACCCCGGCCTACGAGGCCCTGGACAAGGTCTCCAAGGAGTCCACCGTCCGCGTCGACGGCAAGGTCGTCTCCCGCGGCGCCGAGAACATCAACCCCGAGCTGCCCACCGGCGAGATCGAGGTCGAGGTCGGCGAGGTCGAGCTGCTCGGCGCGGCCGCCCCGCTGCCGTTCACGATCAACGCCGAGGACGGGGTCAACGAGGAGCGGCGCCTGGAGTACCGCTTCCTCGACCTGCGCCGCGAGCGCATGCACAAGAACATCATGCTGCGCACGGCCGTGATCTCCGCGATCCGTCACAAGATGACGGCCCTCGGCTTCAACGAGATGGCCACGCCGATCCTGTCCGCGACCTCCCCCGAGGGCGCCCGTGACTTCGTCGTGCCGTCCCGTCTGAACCCGGGCAAGTTCTACGCCCTGCCGCAGGCCCCGCAGCAGTTCAAGCAGCTGCTGATGATCTCCGGCTTCGACCGCTACTTCCAGATCGCGCCCTGCTTCCGCGACGAGGACGCCCGCGCCGACCGCTCGCCGGGCGAGTTCTACCAGCTCGACATCGAGATGAGCTTCGTCGAGCAGGAGGACATCTTCCAGCCCGTCGAGAAGCTGATGACCGAGCTGTTCGAGGAGTTCGGCGGCGGCCGCCACGTCACCTCGCCGTTCCCGCGGATCCCGTTCCGCGAGGCGATGCTGAAGTACGGCTCCGACAAGCCCGATCTGCGCGCCAAGCTGGAGCTCGTCGACATCACCGACGTCTTCGAGGGCTCGGAGTTCAAGGCGTTCGCGGGCAAGCACGTGCGCGCCCTGCCGGTGCCGGACGTCTCCGCCCAGCCGCGCAAGTTCTTCGACCAGCTCGGTGACTTCGCCGTCTCGCAGGGCGCCAAGGGCCTGGCCTGGGTGCGTGTGGCCGAGGACGGCTCGCTGTCCGGCCCGATCGCCAAGTTCCTCACCGAGGAGAACGTCGCCGAGCTGACCAAGCGCCTGTCGCTGGCCCCCGGCCACGCCGTGTTCTTCGGTGCGGGCGAGTTCGACGAGGTCTCGAAGATCATGGGCGCGGTGCGGGTCGAGGCCGCCAAGCGTGCCGGGCACTTCGAGGAGGGCGTCTTCCGGTTCTGCTGGATCGTCGACTTCCCGATGTACGAGAAGGACGAGGACACCGGCAAGATCGACTTCTCGCACAACCCCTTCTCGATGCCGCAGGGCGGCCTGGAGGCCCTGGAGAACCAGGACCCGCTGGACATCCTCGGCTGGCAGTACGACATCGTCTGCAACGGCGTCGAGCTGTCCTCCGGCGCCATCCGGAACCACGAGCCCGAGATCATGCTCAAGGCCTTCGAGATCGCGGGCTACGACCGTGACACGGTCGAGGAGCAGTTCGCCGGCATGCTGCGCGCCTTCCGCTTCGGCGCCCCGCCGCACGGCGGCATCGCCCCGGGTGTCGACCGCATCGTGATGCTGCTGGCCGACGAGCCCAACATCCGCGAGACCATCGCCTTCCCGCTCAACGGCAACGCCCAGGACCTGATGATGGGCGCGCCGACCGAGCTGGACGAGGCGCGGCTGAAGGAGCTGCACCTGTCGGTGCGCAAGCCGCAGCCGAAGTAAGTCACCCATGAGAAGGGGGCCGGAGAGCACATCTCCGGCCCCCTTCGTCTGTTGCGGCTCAGATGATCCGGACGGTGTGGCTCAGATGATCCAGAACAGCCCGAAGCCGCCCAGCCAGCCCTCGTACCACTGGGGCATGCCGAGCGAGTCCAGGGTGAAGACGCGGCTGCCGGTGGCGGTCGGGCGGGTGTCGCCGCCGGGCAGCATGAACACCGCGCCGTTGTAGTGGTTCTCGCAGGCCGCGCCGATGAACAGCTCCGGCCTGCCGTCGCGGTTCACGTCCCCGGCCGAGACCGTCGCGCCGAAGCAGTCACGGGTCTCGTTGACGCTGGGCACGCCGGGCGTGTTCTGGTGGAACGAGTAGCCGCCGGCGCCGAGCGGGCCCGTGCGGCGGCCCGGGATGACGGTGACCACGCCGGTCCGGCGGACCTCGCCGACGGTCTCGTACGGCGCGCCGACGACGATGTCCGCGGCGCCGTCCCGGTTGAGGTCGGTCACCGCGAGGGCGGCGCCGAACGTGTCCTGCTTCTCGCTCGTGCCGGGCACACCCGGAGTGTCCTGGGTGATCACCTCGGGTGCCGCGTCGGTGGTGATGCCGCTCGCCGAGCCGCGCCACAGCAGCACGCGGCCGCCCAGCTCGCCGTCGACGCCCGGGGTGAAGGGCGTCAGCGGGTCGCCGACCACGAGGTCGGTGTAGCCGTCGGCGTTGACGTCACCGGTGGCGGCGATGAACCCGTTGCCCTTCTCCAGCACCGACCCTGCTGCGGCGCCGGTCTGGTTGACCCGGACCTGGCTGCCGGTGATCTCGGGGCGCCGCCAGCCGAAGTCGACCTGGTCGGGCATGCCGTCGCGGTTGAAGTCGCCGAGCGCCACCGACCCGACCAGGGGCCCCTCCTCACGCTCGCCCTGCGTGACCGAGCCGTAGCCGCCCGAGCTGGTGAAGGGCCCCTTGATGACGACGGTCCCGTCCTCCCCGCCGACCATGACCTGGGCCTTCGCTCCCGGCCCCGTGCTGATGGCCGCCACGTCCTCGCCGTAGAGACCGTTGTACGACGGCTTCGGCAGCAGGCTTCCCTTGCGCAGGCCGCTGCTGCTGCCCCACATGACGGTGACCGTCCCCGTGTTGGAGCCGCCCCCCGGTGCGCCGATGACCAGGTCGGCGTATCCGTCGCGGTTCAGGTCGGCCGTGGCGGTGGACGTGCCGAAGTTGGACGAGTTCTCGACCGGTGCCGGGACCCCGGCCGAGTACGCGGTCAGGACCTGACGCCGGCTCGCGGTCGAGACCCCGTTCGCGGAGCCGTACAGGATGACCACGGCTCCCGGCCGCGCGTTGTCGCCGTTGTCGGCGCCGGGTATCGGCAGCACCACGTCCCGGTACCCGTCACCGTCGAAGTCGCCCGGCACGGCGCCGTGCACGGCCGCTGCGGGGCCGGCCGGTGCCAGTGTCCCCGCGATCAGTCCGGCGGCCACGAGTGCGGCCGCCCCCCATCTGCCCATGTCTGTCCCCTTCCCCAACGCCCTTTGAGAAAGGGGACTTGTCGCGGCTCTGGTTGGTTGTACGGCGGATTGCGTCGAGTTGTACGGCGTGTGTCCCCGCCCGGTCATCAGATGATCCAGAACAGTCCGTAGCCGCCCAGCCAGCCCTCGTACGACTGCCGCATGCCGAGCGACTCCAGGGTGAAGACGCGGCTGCCGGTGCCCGTCGGGCGCGAGGAGCCGCCGGGCAGCATGAACACCGCGCCGTTGTAGTGGTTCTCGCAGGCCGCGCCGATGAACAGCTCCGGCCTGCCGTCCCGGTTCACGTCCCCGGCGGACACCGTGGTGCCGAAGCAGTCCGTGGTCTCGTTGGCGCTGGGGACACCGGGCGTGTTCTGGTGGAAGGAGTAACTGCCCGCACCGAGGGCGCCGGTCCGGCGGCCCGGGATCACGGTGACCATGCCGGTCCGGCTGACCGCGCCGACGGTCTCGTGCGGTGCGCCGACGATGATCTCCGCCGCGCCGTCCCGGTTGAGGTCCGCCACCGCGACGGCGGCCCCGAAGATGTCGCCCTTCTCGCTCGTGCCGGGCACACCCGTGGTGTCCTGGCTGATCACCTCGGGTTCCGTGTTGGCGGTGATGCCGCTCGCCGAGCCGCGCCACAGCACCACCCGGCCGCCCAGCTGGCCGTCGACGCCCTGGTTCCAGGGCGTCAGCGGGTCGCCGACCACCAGGTCGGTGTAGCCGTCGCCGTTGACGTCACCGGTGGCCGCGATGAACCCGTTGCCCGACTCCAGCACCGTCCCGGCTGCGGCACCGGTCTGGTTCAGCCGGATCGGGCTGCCGGTCAGGGCCTTCTCCCGCGCACCGAAGTCGACCTGGTCCGGCATGCCGTCGTGGTTGAAGTCGCCGAGCGCCACCGACCCGGGCAGCGGTCCCCGCTCGCGCGGGCCGTACGTGACCGAGCCGTAGGTGCCGGAACTGCTGAAGGGGCCCTTGAAGACGACGGAGGCGTACTCCCCGCCGACGACGACCTGGGCCTTCTCGCCCGGTCCCGCGCTGACGGCCGCCACGTCCACGCCGTAGTTGCTGAAGTAGGACACCGGCTTTGGCAGCAGGGTGCCCGTGCGCAGGCCGTTCCTGCTGCCCCACATGACGGTGACGGTCCCTGTGCTGTCCCCGCCCCGTGGTGCGCCGATGACGAGGTCGGCGTATCCGTCGCGGTTCAGGTCGGCCGTGGCGGTGGACTGGCCGAAGCTCGCCGACTCGGCGACCTCTGCCGGGACGCCGGGCGAGAGCTCGGTGATGACCTGACGCCGGCCCCCGGCCGACACGCCGTTCGCGGAGCCGTACAGGACGACGACGGCACCCAGACCCACACCGTCACCGATCCTCGCGGTCGGTATCGGCAGCACCACGTCGCGGTAGCCGTCCCCGTCGAAGTCGCCCGGCACGGCACCGTGGATGGCCGCGGCCGGGGTGGCCGGTGCCAGCAGCCCCGCGACCAGTCCGGCGGCCACGAGTGCGGCCGCCCCCCATCTGCCCATGTCTGTCCCCTTTCCCAACGCGCTTGTGGAAAGGGGGACATGCCACGGCTTCAGTTGGTTGTACCGCCGGTGGAATCGAGGAGCCTCAGCAGGCCCTTTCCGCCGAGCCAGCCGTCGGCCTGTGCCATGCCGAGCGACTCCAGGGTGAAGACGCGGCTGCCGGCGCCGGTCGGGCGGGAGGTGCCGCCGGGCAGCACGAAGACCGCCCCGTTGCCGGAGTTCTCGCCGGCCGCGCCGACGACCAGGTTCCGGCTTACCGTCCCGGTTCAGGTCGCCCGCGGAGACGGTGGTGCCGAAGAAGTCGCCGGCCTCGTTGCCGCTGGGCACACCGGAGGTGTCCTGGTGGAAGGAGTACCCGCCGGTGCCGAGGGCGCCCGAGCGGCGGCCGGGGATCACGGTGACCGTGCCTGCCCGCTCCACCGTGCCCACGGTCTCGTAGGGCGCTCCGACCACGATGTCGGCGGCGCCGTCCCGGTTGAGGTCGGCCACGGTGAGGCCGCCGCCGAAGCGGTCGCCCGCCTCGCTGGTGCCGGGGACGCCCGAGGTCTGCTGGGTGATCACCTCGGGCTTCTGCGCGCGGGTGATGCCGTTCGCCGAGCCGCGGTAGACCAGCACGCGCCCGCCGAGCTCGCCGTCGGCACCCGGGGTCACGGGTTCCAGCGGGTCTCCGACCACGAGGTCGGGGTAGCCGTCGCCGTTGACGTCTCCGGTGGCGGCGAGCAGGCCGTTGCCGTTGGCCAGCGGCTCGGGCCAGGTCTGCGTCCCGGCCTGGTTGGCCATGATCGGGCTGCCGCTCAGCTCGGGGCGGAGCGCCCCGAAGGCCACCTGGTCGGGGCTGCCGCTGCGGTTGAAGTCGCCGAGGGCGACGGAGCCGACGGCTTTGTCCGTCCGGGTCACGACGCTGGAGCCGATGGAGCCGTCCTTGGCGAACGGGCCTTTGTGGACGGTCGTCCAGTCACCGCCGCCGACCAGGATCTTGGTCTTGGAGCCCGTCCCCAGGCTGAGTGCGGCCAGGTCGAGGCCGTCGTCGTCCTGCCTGACCTCCTGCGGCAGCCGGGTGCCCTTGGTCAGGCCGTTCCGGCTTCCCCAGAGCACCGTGACCTGCTGGTCCGCTTCGCTGTGCGGGGAGCCCACGACCAGGTCGGAGTAGCCGTCGCGGTTCAGGTCGGCCGTCGCCGTGCTGGTGCCGAACTGGTCCCACGCGTCCAGGCGCCCGGGAACGCCGGGCGAGTCCTCGGTGATGGTCTGGCGCCGGCTCGCCGACGAGACGCCCCGGGAGGAGCCGTACACCACGACGACGGCACCCGCCCATTCGGCGCCCTGGAGGGTCGCACCCGGCACCGGCAGCACCAGGTCGCGGTACCCGTCGCCGTCGAAGTCCCCCGGCACCGCCCCGTGCACGGCGGCGGCCGGCACGGCCGGCGCCAGCGTCCCCGCGATCACCGCGGCGGCCACGACCGCGGCCGCACTCCATCTGCGCATGAGTGTCCCCTTCTTCGACGCATGATCGAAGAAGGGGACCGCTCAGCACTTCGAATGGTTGTAAACGCTCAGAACACGCTCAGAACACGCCCTTGTACGCACCCCACCCCGTGCCGGCCTTCACACGGGCCCCGAACGTCCCCGTCCCGGTGCCCGCCTGACGCCACAGCACCCCGGCCGTGTCGCGGGCCACGAGGTCCGCCTTGCCGTCGCCGGTGACGTCGCCCGCGCCGAGGACCAGGTTGTACGAAGCGCCCCAGCTCGCGGCCAGCTTCACCCGGGCGCCGAAGGTGCCGGAGCCCGTGCCGAGGTAGCGGTACAGGTTGTTCGACGTGTCCTGGGCGAGGAGGTCGCCGATGCCGTCGCCGTTGAGGTCCCCGGCGCCGACGATCTTCTTGTACGCCTTCCAGCTCGTGTACAGCTTCACGGGTGCGGCCAGCTTGCCCGTGCTCGTGCCCTTGTGGAGGTACACCGCGCCCGTCGAGGCGTTACGGGTGATCAGGTCCGGGCGGCCGTCCTTGGTGAGGTCGCCGGGGGCGGTCAGGACGTCGTACTGGTTCCAGCCGGTGCCGAGCGCGGTGTACGGCGTGCTGGTCTTCAGGGCTCCGCCGCAGGTCGGCTTGTAGGCGCGCAGGGCGCCGGTGCTCAGCCGGACGAGGACGTCGTTGCAGCGGTCGCCGCTCAGGTCGCCGAGCGCCACGAACCGGACGGTGGTGGGCCAGCCGGTGCCCAGTTCGCGGGTCGCGGTCAGGTTGGTGTGGCGCATGTGCACGCGCCCGGTGGAGGTGAGCATGAGCAGGTCGCCGCCGCCGTCAGGGACGCCGTACGAGCCGCCGAAGTCGTGGAGGACCGGGGCGCCTCCGGCCACGGTCACCGGGCCGCTCGCCAGCGTCGTGGTGCCCGGCACATCCGGCTGGGTGGCCGTCAGCGTCCAGTTCACCCTGCCGTTGGCGGCCCAGGCGCCGGAGGTGGTGCGGCCGTCCCAGGAGGCCTCGATGCCGGCGATCCCCTGGGTGCCGGTGAGGGTGCGCAGGGTGCGCCCCGACCGGTCGGTGAGGGTGAGGGTCCAGGACTCGACCGGCCGGTTCGTGTACCAGCTCGGCTTCCAGAAGCCGGTGGCCTTGAAGTCCACGGACGCGGGCACGGACGACCCGGTGACCTTCAGCTGCGGCCAGGCCGTGCGGGACGCCTGGAGTCCGGCGGCCCGGTAGGTGGTGGACTGCAGCCAGCTCCACACGGCGGTGGCCTCGTTCGCCGACCGTGCCGCGATCTGCCCGGTCAGGTACTCGTGCAGGCTGCCCTTCACCCCGCGCGCGGGAGACCAGGTGCCGCCGACGCGCGTGGCCTGCAACAGGCCCCGGCCGTACTGGCCGCGCTGGTGCCACAGGGCGTGGATCGACCCGTCGGGCGCCATCTCCGCGTCGTACACGGGGCTGGAGTCGGCGTCGCCGGCGACGTCGCCGGTGGACAGGATCTGCGGAGCCGACCACTGCCCGGTGTCGGTGTCGAAGGTGGTCGTCTGCACGCTGTTGGCCTGGTAGTCGGACCAGACGAGCGTCACGTCGCCGTCCGCCCCGACCATCGGGTCCGGGAACTGGAAGAGTTGCTGGACGCCGGTGACGGCCGTCTCCGGCTGCCCCCACTCCCCGGCGTACGACCACCGGCGCATCACCTGGAGCGTCTTGTTCTTGTCCGGCCACACCAGCACCGCCCCCTGCGGGCCGGCCGACAGCGTCGGGGCCCCCAGGGGAGCCACGTCGGTGGTGACCAGCTGCGGGGTCTGCCACACGTCACTCCCGGCGGGCCGGACGGCGGTCATGACGTGCACGGTGCCGTACCCGAACGGCTCCATCCGGTACGACACGACCATCTCGCCGGACGCGTCGGAGGCGACCTCGGGGCTGCTCACCCGCATGCCGCTGTAGGGCCCGGCGTACGCGGACGCGTTGCTGACCTTCCGCGGCGCGGTGTGACTGCCGTCCGGCGCGATGACGCTGGCGTACACCTCGCTCGACGTGGTCGCCACGGCGTTCACCGGCAGGGCGGTCCATACGGCGGCGAGCGTGCCGTCCCGGCCCTCCGTGAGGTCGAGACCGCGGACACCGAGCTGCTGCTCGGGGATGACGAGGTCGGTGGGTATCGACCACTCCGTCTGCCCGGCGCCGAGTATGGCCCGGGACAGGCGTGCCGGTCCCGTGCCGATGCCCTGCGAGGTCGGGTTCGGGAACTCGGCCCACAGGGCGACGACCGAGCCGTCGGCGCGCGCCGCCAGCTCGGCCTCCCGGACGGGCGCGGTGCTGAGCGGCACCGGAGTGCTCCAGGTGTCGCTCCCGGCCGGGCGGGTGGCGGCGTACAGGATGCCGGGGTCGTTGTTCTCGCTCCGGATCCACACGGTGACGGCGGTGCCGTCGGCGGCTACGGCGACGTCCTGGACGCGGGTGCGCTCGGTCGCCAGATCCACCGCCTCCGTCCACGGCGGCAGCGCGGTCGCGGCGGCGGCCGGAGCGGCCGGCAGCGTGGCGGACGCCAGGACGAGCGAGACGGTGACGAGTGCGGTGGCCGCGGCACGGTGGCGCGGCAGGGCTGATCTGCCCATGTGTGGTGTTCCCTCCCCGTGGGAGGCGGGTGCCTCCCCGGGGGGACTCTACGTCGCTTGTGAGGAAACAGTGAACGCGATTGACCTTGTGGGAGCGGGAGTTGACAGGGTGATTTCGGTCCAGACCGTTTTGTCGAGCCGTGGTGGTCAGGACAGGGACTTGTAGCCGCCCCAGCCGGTCCCGATCTTCACGGGCGAGCCGAACGTGCCCTTGCCCGTGCCCGACAGGCGCCACAGGTACCCGCTGGTGTCGCGGGCGACGAGGTCGGCCTTGCCGTCGTCGGTGAGGTCGCCGACACCGACGACCGCGTTGTAACGGCTGCCCCAGTTGGACGCCACCTTGACGCGGGACGCGAACGTGCCGTTGCCCTTGCCGTCGTAGCGGTAGAGGGCGTTGGCCTTGTCCTGGGCGATCAGGTCGGGGCGGCCGTCGCCGGTGATGTCGCCGACGCCGACGACCCTCTTGTAGGTGCGCCAGTCCGAGTAGAGCTTCACCGCGGTGGACAGCTTGCCCGTGCTGAGGCCCTTGTAGAGGTACACCGTGCCCGTGGACGCCTTGCGGGCGAGGAGGTCCGGGCGGCCGTCGCCGGTCACGTCACCGGGCGAGGTGAGGACGTCGAACGTCGTCCAGCCGCCGGTCGCGAGCGTGGTGTACGGCGTCGACGGCCTGAGCGCGGCGTTGCAGCCGGGCTTGTAGAGGCGCAGGGCGCCGCTGGACAGGCGGACGAGGACGTCGTTGCAGCGGTCGCCGCTGAGGTCGCCGAAGGGGACGGCTGTGACGGAGGTGGGCCAGCCGGTGCCGGCCGTCCGCTCGCCGAGCTTGCCCGTGCCCGTGCCCGAGTGGAACGTCAGCGCGCCCGTGGAGCCGAGGGTGAGCAGGTCGCCGCGGCCGTCGGGACCGTCGGGGCTGACGAAGTCGCGGCGGACCGGCATGCCCCGCTGGAGGAAGACACCGCCCGTGGCCACGGTGTTCACGGAAGTGCTGCCGACGCCGGTCGCCCTCAGGGCCCAGGTCAGGTGGCCGTTGGGGAAGCGGGTTCCGTCGGACGCCAGGCCGTTCCACCGCACCGCCACGCGGGCCGCGGTGGCTGTGCCGGTGATCGTGCGCGTGGCCTTGCCGTTCGCGCCGCTCTGGACGGAGGTGAAGGTCAGGGACCAGGAGGTGACCGGGCGGGACAGCAGCCATGCGCCGTTCCACGGTGCCGACGTCGACGGCTCGGTGTAGCTCTCCGTCTCCGACTCGAAGGCGGTCACGGCGGACGGCGTGATGCCGGTGGTGGCGACGTGCGTGCGCTCGTAGCCGTCGAACCAGGCGACCAGGCCCGTGTACTCGTCGACCGTCCAGCGGTAGCGGCGGTCGACGGCGAGTCCGGTGTCGGGCAGGCCGGAGGCGACGACGCGGGTGGCGCCGGTGGCCGCCTCGGTCAGGACCAGCTCGTCGGTGCCGTGGTCGTGGCGGACGGTGAAGCCGTCGCCGAGCAGCACGTCACCGGGGGCGACGGCCCTCGACGTACGGGCCTTGGTGTCGTACACGCCCGCCGAGTTCGTGCCGCAGGCCCAGTACACCCAGCGGCCGGCCGCCTGGAGCTGGCTCGGCACACAGGCCAGGCCGGGCACGGTCACCGTGGCGAGCGTCTTCATCGCGACGAGGTCGTACGACGAGAGCTTGCCGAGCGTGCTCGCGCTCCAGAGCGTGGCGCCGTTCAGGGCGGCGGCGCGTGCGGGCCGCTTCACCCGCTGGCCGTAGCCGAACCGGCCGACGTACTGCGTGCCGGCCGCGTCGTAGATCGCGTACTCGTCGGAGACGTCGACGATCGAGCCGCCGCGTGTGCCGAATTCCAGCTCGTGGCCGCCGATCGCGACCAGCCGGTCGTCGCCGCCGGTGCCGCCCTCGCCCATGCCGCCGTGGGTGTCCAGGTAGGCGTGCTGGCCGTCGACGTTGCCCCACAGCGCCGAGCAGGTGGTGCCGGGGTAGGGGCAGACGGGCTCGTACATCGAGCCCCTCGCCGTGACGGCGGACGCCGTCAGGGTGGTCGAGCCGTTCGTGGTCAGGGTGCGCACGGACGTGGTGTCCGTGGTGGTGCTCGCCGGGTCGTCCGCGGCGACGCGCAGGTTGCCGCGGCTGAGGGCGATGCCGGTCTTGGTGTTCTCCAGGGCCGGGGGCTGGTAGACCTTCTCCAGCTTCAGCGTGCCGTCCGCGGCCTGGCTCACCCGCTGGACCCACCGGTCGGTGATGGCGCTGCCGCCGGTGACGAGGGCGGAGCCGTCACCGCTCGCGAGCGTGTACTCGCCGGCGCTGGGCAGCAGGGTCTGCTTCACGGACGGGTCGGTGACGTTCACCGCGACGAGCCTGGTGGTGGTGTCGTTCACGTATCGCTGCAGCAGCAGCCAGTCGCCGACCAGGACCGGTTCGCCGTCGAGGCCGTAGGACAGCTCGGGCACCTCGACCAGCTCTTCCTCGGCGGCGAGGTCGGCGCGGGACTTCAGGTGCAGATAGCCGCTGTAGGTGTCGTACCAGCCGACGCGGTCCTGGCTCATCACGGTCTTCGGGCGGTAGACCGTGTCGTCGAACGCCACGGTGGCCGTGGCCGTCTCGACGTCGATGTAGCCGAGCCCGTAGTTGCCGTACGCCACGAGGACACCGGAGGAGTCCGCGGCGCGTACGTCCGTGCTCTTCACGCTCGTCGGCTCACCGCCGATGGGACGGGTGCGCCAGGTGCCGTCGACCTCGTCCAGCAGGGAGTAGGTCGTGAGGACCGTGTCGCCCGCCAGGGCCCGGTAGTAGCCGTGGTCCGTGGCGTTCCAGTCCACCGTCCTGGTGGTGCCCGTCGCCGGGTCCCACAAGGTGGCCTGGGCGTCGGACGCCGTCTTCGGCAGCGCGATCACGTCGCTGTCCGAGCCGTACCAGGCGTCGCGGCAGGCCGAATCGACGTCGGCGCAGGCGGTGTCGGGCGTGTAGACGCCGCTGGCGTCCTCGACGGTGACGGTCCGGCCCGTCGCGTAGTCCGTCCACAGCAGGCCGTCCCGGCCCTCATGGCGGTGCAGGAAGCCGGTGTCGCCCGTGACGTACGGGCGTTCGGTGCGTGCCTTGGTGGTGCTGGGATCGGTCAGTGTGATCCCGGTGGTGTCCGCGGCAGCGGACTCCGCGGCCTCGCCGTCCTTCGGTGAAAGGACGACGAGGGACGTCGCCGTCACGGCGACCACGAGCGAGGAGACGGCAGCGGTCAGACCGCCCCGTCTCGGGGCGAATCTGCCCACGTGAGAACCCTCCCCAGCGAGGGCCCGCGCCCTCGCACAAGTGGCCGAATACTACCTGTCGATCAGCGGGCCACGTACTGGGTGAGGATCGCCTGCACCTCGTAGATGTCCACACCCTTGGTGAAGGTCTTGGTGATCGGCAGCTGCGAACCGGACACCCAGATCTTCAGCTCGGCGTCCAGGTCGAACGTGCCGGCCGTCTCCACCGCGAAGTGCGTGATGCTGCGGTACGGGATGGAGTGGTACTCCGTCTTCTTGCCCGTGATGCCCTGCTTGTCGACCAGGATCAGCCGGCGGTCGGTGAACAGGATGGTGTCGCGGATCAGCAGGTAGGCGGCATGCACCGTCTCCCCCTGCCCGAGCAGCCTCGCGTAGTCCTGCGCCGCCTGCGCCGGGTCGATCGGGTGCGCGTTGCCGAAAAGAGCCATGGAAAAGGACCCCCCACATGTGTGTCGCATGACCAGGTGAGCCATGTGATCTTGGGCCAGGTATACCCGGTGCGTGCGGCGGCGGAGAAGGGCTGTTACCCGGCTGTGTCGCTGCTGAGCACAGCCTGCGAAGCTTCGGCCATGGGCATCGAGCTGGAACTGCACAGCCGCGGGGGGCGCTCACGGGACACCCTGCTGCGCGGGTCGTACGAACACGGCGAGGCGCTCGCCCGCGCGCTGGAGCGCATCGGGCCCCGGGACGCGGACCGGCTGAGCCGGGTGGACCCGTACGGCGACACGTTCTTCGGCGAGCAGGACGCCGGGGCCGCCGCGCAGGAGGCCGAGGCCCTCGCCGGCCGGTCGGCGAACGAGGGGGAGAAGGCCGCCCTGCTCGACCTCGCCGCGCTCCTCGCTCAGTGCGCGGCGACGCCGGGCAGCCACGTGTGGTTCATGGGCGACTGATCGCCCGGCTCAGACCTCCGGCTCGCCGCCGAAGCGCTCCTTGTGGGTGGCCAGGTGAAGGGCGATCAGCTCGCTTCTCGCCCCGAGGAGCAACAGCCCGTCCTTCAGCGCCGAGGACTCCACCTCCAGCGGGAGGTGCAGGCGGTCCACGACCTGGAGCGTCTCCAGGTCCCAGGTCAGGACCGTGCGATCCCAGCCGCCCGTCACGGCGTAGGGGCGGCCGTCGACGTCGAAGCGGGAGATCGTCGACACGCGGTCGGTATGGGCCCGCAGGACGGTGCGCCGGGAGAGGTCGATCAGGTCCCAGACGCCGATCGTGCCGTCCCAGGAGGCGGTGAGGAGGTGGGGGCGGCCGCGGACGGGGACTGTGGCCAGGCCGGCCACCTGGTCGCTGTGACCCTCGAGGCAGTCGACGCGCTCGGCCTTGTCGAAGTCCCAGACGTCCACGTGTCCCAGGCGTGAGCCCACCAGCAGCAGCGTGTGTCCGTCGATGTCGTGGCAGACCGCCGCGGAGGACCAGTGCTTCGACTCGGTCAATGTCCACAGGAGTTGCCGCTCGTGCACGTCCCAGAGGTCGGGAGCGTCTCCGCGTGGGGCCAGCAGCACGTAGGGAGCGCCCCGGACCGTCACGAAGGCCGCCTCTCCGACCGTGTCCTTCCAGGCGTGGAACTCGTCGGCCTGGTTCTCGAGGTCCCAGAGGAGGGCCCCGTCCGTGTGCCCGACTCCCAGGTGCGTCCGGCCGTGCACCTCGATCGGGCCCAGCCATCGCGGCCAGCCGGTCCCGACCGGCACACGTCCCGCCTCCGTGCCGGTCGCGGCGTCCCACAGGCGCACCGTGTAGTCCCGGGAGCCGCTCACCGCCAGCCGGCGGCCGTCCTCCCGCTCGATCAACGCCACCTCGTCCACCCAGTCCCGGTGCCCGACGGGCCGCTCGGCCGTGAGCGCGGCGGCCAGGTCCCACAGCCGTACGGTGCTGTCCCCGGAACCCGTCACCGCGTGCGGACGGCCCTTCAGGTCGACTCCCGCGACCGAGTGCACCGCGTAGGTGTGGCCGCTGATGACCGCGACCTGCGTGCGGGTGGCCAGGTTCCACACCCTCGTCGTGCCGTCGTCGAGGCCCAGCAGTGCGTGCGGCACGCCGGAGAGGACGGTGGAGGTGATGGGGGTGGTGGCCTCGGTGTGAGAACGCAGGAGCTGCGTGACGAACTCCTCCGCCCGCATGTCCCACATCGTCACCTCGCCCCATTCGCTCCCGGCGAGGGCGTACAGCCGCCCGTCCAGCCGGAAGCAGTGCGCGGAGCGGACGGCCTCCCCGGTGTCTACGGCGGCCGTGAGCGTGCGGTCGGCCAGGTTCCACAGCCTGAGGTGTCCGTCCGAGGAGCCCGTGAGCGCGTGGGGGACCTCGTCGTGGAGCAGACACATGACGGCGGACAGCTCCGCGTCACGACCGTCGCGCCCGTCGAGGACGCCGGTCTGTTCCTGTGCGCGCAGGCTCCACGTACGCACGGTGCCGTCCAACGAGGCCGTCACCAGGTGGCGTTCGCCTCCGTGGTCGAAGTGGGCGATCTGCGTGACGTATCTGGTGTGGCCGTCGAGGACGGCCCTGACCGCGAGATCGTCCAGGCTGAGGATCACCACCGTGCCGTCCCCCGCGCCCACCGCCGCGTGGGGGAGGCCGTCGACGTCCAGGCAGTGCACCGAGGCGAGCCAGCCGAGATCCAGGTCGATTCTGCTGATCTCGCGCTCCTCCAGCAGGTCCCACGCCACCACCGTCCCGTCGTCGCCCACCGACAGGGCGGTCGGCCGGCCGTCGACGTCGATGCACGACACCTGCTGGACGAGCTCCTCATGACCCCTGAAGGTCGCCCGATGGGCGGCGTGGACCAGGGAACCGCTCGCCCAGGCCACCCGCCACGCGCCCTCCGTCGCCAGCCGGCCGGCGAGGCGCGCGGCGCCGTGGCGGGCGGCGTCCACGGCGAGGATCTGACGACGGGCCCGCGGCCCCGCCTGCGCGTGCACGGCGGCCGACGCCCGGTAGATCCGGGCGGCCTGGTGACCCGCGTCCGTGGTCACCGATTCCAGGGCGCGCAGCAGCGAGGCGGGGACGGCATGGACCAGGAAGTCCGCGTCGGACAGCAGGGCGTCGATCATGCCGCCCGCCGCCGCGTGGGTGGCGAGGTGTTCGCGCACGTAGGCGTGGGCGGCGAGCCAGTCGCGGGCGCCGGAGAGCGGGTCGGACGGGACGAGCGCGCGCAGGGCCTCGCCGATGGCGCGGTGGCTCTCCGCGTCTCTGCCGGGTGTGCGCAGATGTTCGGCGAGGGTCTCGTGGAACAGCCGGAACACCGACCCGGCCGGGGTCGGCGACTCCACGATGTAGGCGCCGGCGTGCTGGTGCAGCCAGTGCAGTTCGTCTTCGGGGCACGGCACGCCGGACAGCGCCTCGGCGAGCGGCGCCCAGACGGAGGACCAGGGCAGCCCGGCACCCTGGGCGTACGCCAGCGGCCGCAGCAGCCGCTCGACCCGCGCCTGGTGCGGGCCGAACCGGCTGAGATACGCGGCGAACGCCTGCCCGGCGTCGGACGGCAGGGCCTCCTGCCAGCCCGGCACACCCGGATCGACGGTGATCTGCCCGCGCACCAGAGCGCGGGCCGTCATCCGCGCCACCAGGAAGGAACTCCCGGCCCGTGCCACGATCCCGTCGGCCACGGTCGCCGCGAGCTCCTCCCGGCCGCGGTAGGGGGAGAGGCTGTCCGGGTCCCCCGCGTCGAGCAGCAGGCTGCGCGCGTAGCTGCGGATGTCGTCGGGTCCGATGTATTCGGGCCGGTCGAGATCGATGACCTCCACGGCACGGCCGAGGCCCGGGACGAGATGCCGCCGGGTCCCCACGATCAGCCGTACGCAGGGCAGCGAACTCAGCGGCTGGAGCAGCTCCCGCGCGATGCGGGCACCCTCCGAGGCCTCGCCCGCGGTGCCCGCCTCGTCGAGTGCGTCGACCAGCACGACCACCGGCCGGGTGCGCTCGCCGAGCGCCTCCAGGACGTCGTCGAGGCGGGCGTCGGGCAGGGCCAGGGCCCCGGCGACCTCGGCGACGAGCGCCTCCAGGGTGGCGCGGCGGGCGTGCAACGGTACGACGGGCAGCTCGGGCCCGCCTGCCCGGTCCGGGTCGGCCAGCGCCCACACGCGCCCCAGCGTCGCCGACTTCCCCGACCCCGGATCGCCCGTGACCACACGGGCCTTACGGTCATGAGGGCCGGTCGAGGTGAAACGCAGCAGCTCGGACAGCGCGCGCCGGCGCCCCGTGAAGTGGTCCCCCTTCTCACCCGCGTGCTCCACACCGCGGCTGCGGGGATCGAAGTGGCCGTGCTGGCTCCTGCGCAGCCGGGACAGCGTGGCCACGTCGAGGTCGTCGGCCGGGAGACCCGGTATGTGGGCGGGGTTGAGGAAGAACGGGTCCTGGCCGTCGCTGTCGACGACGGTGTGCCGTGCGTGCTGGCGGGCTCCACGGGCGCGCAGATACCCGTTCACCCATTCCGTGACCTCGCGTACGCCGAGAAACTCCTGGCGGGCCCCGGTTCGCGGCCGGGTCAGGGCCTCGGCGAGAGCGTCGACGAAGACGTTCTCCACGGCGGCTTCACGTCCGCGGGCGGCCGCCAGCAGGCTGCGGCCCGCCGTGCCGCGCTGCGTGGCCGCCAGTTCGGCCGCCAGGACGGCGATCTCGCCGGTGCCCGCCCCGGCGTAGCAGGTGTCCAGGACGACCAGCAGATGCCCGAGCGGGCTGTTGACCAGCGGGCGCGCGAGGTCCTCGCTGGCCAGCGCCGTGCTCCACACGCCGGGTTCGGAGTCGGCACACAGCAGGTAGTGGCGGTCCCGGCCACGGACGCCGTGTCCGGCGACGTAGACCACCACCAGGTCCTGCTCACCCAGGTCGGCCCCTCTGGCCCAGCGCTCGATGCCCTGGGCCAGTTCGTGGGCGCTCGGGTCGGTGGACAGGCTGTCGAGGACCCGCTCGTAGCCCATCGGCGCGAGCAGTTCGCACACGCGCCGCACATCGTCCGGGACGCCCGGCAGATCGGCGATGAGCGGTTCGTCGTACACCGATGAACCGACGGCGATGAGGTACCTGCGGCCCGGCCGTGCCATGCACGACATCAGACCACGAAGCACCCGCTCCGGGGCCGGGATTCACCGACCCGCGCGACTACTCCTCCGTGCCGCCGAAGCGCTCCTTGTACGTGGCCAGGTCCTCTTCCGTGAGCTTGGCGAAGAGGACCGGCGGGACGGTGAACGGGGTGCCGGCCGGGACGGAGGTGAGGGCCTTCGCCTCGTCCTGGGAGACCCAGGTGGCGGTGTCCTCGGTGAGGGAGAAGGCCTGGCGCATCGCCGCGGAGGTGGACGGGATGAACGGCTCGGAGACCACCGCGTAGAGGTGGATCAGGTTCATCGCGGTGCGCAGCGTGAGGGCCGCGCCGTCCTTGTCCGTCTTGATCTCCAGCCAGGGGGCCTTCTCCTCCAGGTAGGAGTTGCCGGCCGACCACAGGGCGCGCAGCGCGGCCGCGGCCTTGCGGAACTGGAGGGCCTCCATCTGCTCCTCGTACTCGGCGAGCAGCCGGGCGATCTCCTCGCCCAGACGCGCCTCCGCCTCGCCGGGCTCGCCGCCCGCGGGGACGTCGTCGCCGAAGCGCTTGCGCGAGAAGGACAGCACGCGGTTGACGAAGTTGCCGAGGGTGTCGGCCAGGTCCTTGTTCACCGTGGCGGTGAAGTGCTCCCAGGTGAAGGACGAGTCGTCCGACTCCGGGGCGTTGGCGATCAGGAAGTAGCGCCAGTAGTCGGCCGGGAGGATGTCCAGCGCCTGGTCGGTGAAGACACCGCGCTTCTGGGAGGTGGAGAACTTGCCGCCGTAGTACGTCAGCCAGTTGAAGGCCTTGACGTAGTCGACCTTCTTCCACGGCTCGCGCACGCCCAGCTCGGTGGCCGGGAACATCACGGTGTGGAAGGGGACGTTGTCCTTGGCCATGAACTCGGTGTAGCGGACGGTCTCGTCGGCGTCGTACCACCACGACTTCCAGTCGCGGTTCTCCGGGTCCTGGTCCGCCCACTCCTTCGTCGCGCCGATGTACTCGATCGGGGCGTCGAACCAGACGTAGAAGACCTTGCCCTCCGCCGCCAGCTCCGGCCAGGTGTCCGCCGGGACCGGGACGCCCCAGTCCAGGTCACGGGTGATGGCGCGGTCGTGCAGGCCCTCGTTCAGCCACTTGCGGGCGATGGAGGAGGCCAGCTGCGGCCAGTCCGCCTCGTGCCGGGCGACCCACGCTTCGACCTCGTGCTGCAGCTTGGACTGCAGCAGGAAGAGGTGCTTGGTCTCGCGGACCTCCAGGTCGGTGGAGCCGGAGATCGCCGAGCGCGGGTTGATCAGGTCGGTGGGGTCGAGGACCCGGGTGCAGTTCTCGCACTGGTCGCCGCGGGCCTTGTCGTAGCCGCAGTGGGGGCAGGTGCCCTCGACATAGCGGTCCGGGAGGAAACGGCCGTCCGTCGGCGAGTACACCTGGCGGATCGCCCGCTCCTCGATGAAGCCGTTCTCGTTCAGCTTGCGGGCGAAGTGCTGGGTGATGTCCCGGTTCTCCGGCGAGGAGCTGCGGCCGAAGTAGTCGAACGCCAGCGCGAAGCCGTCGTAGACCGCCTTCTGGGCGTCGTGCGCCTGCGCGCAGAAGTCCGCCACCGGCAGGCCCTGCTCCTTCGCCGCCAGCTCGGCCGGGGTGCCGTGCTCGTCGGTGGCGCAGATGTAGAGGACGTCGTGACCGCGCTGGCGGAGGTACCGGGAGTACACGTCCGCCGGGAGCATGGACCCCACCATGTTGCCCAGGTGCTTGATCCCGTTGATGTACGGAAGGGCGCTGGTGATGAGGTGTCGAGCCATGGTTTGGCTGCTCCCAGGTCGGTTGTTTTTCGAACCTTGAAATCGTAGCCGACATGGGTGGGCCGCCCGCTTCCCGTTTTGAGGGGTGGGAAGCGGACGGCCGGGTGGTGCGGGTTCCCTTACGGCTGCCAGTCCGCGAGTACGCCGGTGTAGAGCTCGGCGTCGGTGAGCTCGCGGGGGGTGGGGCCGGCGTGGAAGAACGAGGTGTTGCCGGTCTTCAGCTTGCGGAGGTAGTCGAAGGCCTTGTTGTCGTGCTCACCGAAGGCGACGAAGGCGAAGTGGATGTCCGGGTGGTTCTTCGCGGCCTCGGTGAGGGACTGGGTCGCGGGGGTCTTCGCGTCCGGGGCGCCGTCGGTCTGGAAGATCACGAGGGCGGGGGTGCCGGGGGCGGCGTGCTTGTCGTGGTGGGCCACGACTTCCTCGACGGCCACGTGGTAGCTGGTACGGCCCATGCGGCCGAGCTCGGCGTGGGTGTCGTCGATCTTCGTCTCGTGGTCGGGGGTGAGGGTGAGGTCGGTGGTGCCGTCGAGCTCCGTGGAGAAGAAGACGACGTGGACCGTGGCCTCGGGGTCGAGGTGCGCGGCGAGGGCGAGGGTCTGGTCGGCGAGGGCCTGGGCGGAGCCGTCCTTGTAGTACGGGCGCATGCTCGCGGAGCGGTCCAGCACGAGGTAGAGCTTTGCTCGGGTGCCGGTGAGGCCGGTCTTCTTGAGCGTGCCTGTGGCTGCCTTGTAGGCGGTGGCCAGGGAGGGGGCGCGGCTCTTGAGGCGGCTGAGGGGGATGGCGGGCTCGGGCTTGGCGTCACCGTCTGCGGCTGCGGGCTCGGGGGCGGGCTGCTCGGCCTCGGCTTCGCCTTCGGCCGCCTCCGGATTCCCACCCGCACCGCCCGTGCTGCTTTCATCGTCGCCTGCGGGTGGCCCCTGAGGGGCGGTCTCGCCGTCGGCGGCCGCGGCCTCGGGGGTGGGCTGCTCGGCCTCGGCTTCGCCTTCGGCCGCCTCCGGATTCCCACCCGCACCGCCCGTGCGGCTCTCGTCGTCGGCTGCCGGTGGCCCCTGTGGGGCGTCCTCGCCGTCGGCGGCCGCGGGCTCGGGCTCCGCCCGCTCGGCCTCGGCTTCGCCTTCGGCCACCGCCGTCGGCTCCGGCTCCTGCTCCGAGCCCTGCTCGACCACTGCCACCAGCGCCGCCAGCGCCTCCGGGTCGGGCTCGAACACAGGCTCCGGCTCAGCCTCGGGCTCCGGGCTGGGCTCGGCCGCAACCTGCGCCTCGGGCTCCGGCGCGGGCTCCGTTTCAGCCACCGCCACAGGCTCGGGCTCCGGCTCAGCCGTCACCGTCGGCTCCTCGACCTCGACCGGCTTCTCCGCCGCGACCGGCTCCTCACCCGTCGCCACGTCCTCCCCCGACCGCGTCGGCCGCGGGACGGCCACCTTGTCGAAGGCCGCTGCGACCAGCTCGTGTTCCTCGGAGTCGTCCGTGGAGGAGGAGGTGCGGGGTTCGGGGACCTGAGGGGCCGGGGTCGTCGGCTCGGGGGTCGCGGGTGTCGGGTTCGTACCCTCCGGGTCGGCGTGGCGGGATTTGCGTGACCGGCCGAATGTGTTCCGCAGGAGAGTGAGAATGCCCATGTGCGCAACCCTTCGCGTGAGTTGTAGCCCGTCGATCGCTGGCCAGGACGGACACGTAAGGTTAGCGGCACGGAATGAAGATCTTGGGGAGGGTCGGATTCTGCCGGTCAGGCGGGTATCCGAGGGCCTCGACCCATAATGGGCGCATGTCGCGCGAGTTCCCCCTCAGCCTCACCCCTCCCGACTGGCTGGTGCGGAACCTGCAGTCTCAGCCGGCCGCGCCCATGAACAAGGCGGCTGTGGCACGGGCCGCGCTCGCGATGACGTTGCCGCTCGTCGTCGGTCTCGCGGCCGGGCAGCCGGCGTACGGGGCGCTCGCGTCGATGGGGGCGCTGTCCGGGGTCATCGGTGACACGGCGGACGCCTACCGGATGCGGATTCTGAACATCGCGATCCCGCAGGCCTTCGGTGCCGTGGGCATCACGCTCGGGTCGCTCGTCTTCGGGCACGGGTGGGTCGCGGTCCTCGCCGTCACCGGCATCGCGCTCGTGTCCGGGATGATCTCCACGATCGGGGCCGTCGCCTCCGTGTCGGGGCTGTTGCTCCTGCTGAACGCCGTCGTCGGGGCCGGGCTGCCGATGCCCGGCCAGTGGTGGCTGGCGCCGCTGCTGATGACCGGCGGCGGGCTCCTCGTGCTGGTGCTCGCCCTGCTGGCCTGGCCGCTGCGGTCCGGGGTGCCCGAGCGGGACGCCGTCGCCGACACCTACCGCAGGGTCGCCGAGCTGCTCGCCGCCTGCGCCACCGACGGCTACGACGACGCCCGGCACGCCGTCACCCAGTCGCTGAACCAGTCGTACGACCTCGTCCTGGCCCGGCGCGCCCGCCACCACGGCCGCAGCCCCGATCTGACCCGGCTGCTCGCCCAGCTGAACTCCGTCATCGCCGTGGTCGAGGCTGCTCCGGCCGCTCATCTGCGGGGCAAGCCGCTGCCCGTCGAGGTGCCGGAGGCCGTACGGCATCTCGCCGAGGCCGTGCGGACCGGCTACACCGGGCCGATAGCGCTGGGGCTGCCCGAGCCGGCCGACGAGACCAGCCGGGCCGTCGACCACGCCCTGCGGCACACCGCCGAGGTCGTCACCGCCCCGGACGTCGACCCGTACGCGCTCGACGACCGGCTCGGCCGTCCCGCCGCGCTGCGCAGCCGGGCCGCGCAGGCCGCCCGCAATGTGATGCTGTCCGCCGCGTCCTGGCGCTACGGGCTGCGGCTCGCGCTGTGCATCGGCATCGCCCAGGTGCTGGTGTCGATCATCTCTGTGCCGCGCTCCTACTGGGTGGCACTGACCATCACCTTCGTCCTCAAGCCGGACTTCGGCTCGGTGTTCTCGCGCGCCCTGCTGCGCGCGCTCGGCACCGTCGGCGGCCTGGTGATCGCGGCGGCCGTGCTCGCGGAGGTGCCCCGCGGCTGGTGGGACGTGCCGGTGATGCTGGTGCTCGCCCCGCTGATCCCGGCCCTGACCCCGCGCGGCTACGGCTATCAGACCGCGGCCATCACGCCCGTGATCCTGCTCCTGTCGGACGTCCTCAACCGTCAGGGCACCGGGCTGCTGCTGCCGCGTCTGGTGGACTCCTTGATGGGCTGCGCGATCGCGCTGGCCGTGGGCTATCTGCTGTGGCCGGAGAGCTGGCACACCCGTGTCGGCGACCGTCTCGCGGACGCGGTCGCGGACACCGCCCGCTATGTGGAGTCCGCGTTCGGCGACACCGTCGAGCCCGCCGCCCGCGCCCGCATGCGCCGCCGTCTCTACCGCGACCTGTCCGTCATCCGTACGGATTTCCAGCGCGCCCTGACCGAGCCGCCGCCCACCGGGCGCCGGGCCGCCGCGTGGTGGCCGCTGGTCGTGGCCGTCGAGCGCATCGTGGACGCGACGACGGCGGCGCGGGTCCGCGTCAAGCACGGAGCCGCGCCGCCGTCGGAGGCGGAGATCACCCAGGTCGCCCTTCAGCTGCGCGAGCTGTCGGAGGGCGTCCGCGAGGCGGAGGTCCTGATCGCCGTCCGTACGGATCTGACGGGCCCGCCGGACAGCGTCCTGGAACGGCTGAGGCAAGAGGTGGCCGCGGCAAGAGCAATCGCCTCACCTCGCTGACCCTCTTTAGGGGCGCGGGGCTGTTTCGATATGCGGCTCCGCCGCGTGGGCGCGAGCAACCACAAACGACCCGAAGCCGCCGAAAGCCAGAAACCACCCCTCTCCGCAGGCGCGCACTCAGACCCCGATGTCAGATCCGTCCTTGCGCCATACGGCCACCACCGCAGGCCGGTTGATCTTCCCCGGCCCATCAGGCCAGACCGACAGCGGCTTCTCGGCCGTCGCCCCGTCGATCTCCCCCGGATGCTGCACAGCGACAACCACCCGCCGGCTCTGCACCAGCGGACCGCAGGTCTCCGCCCCCGCGGGCACGGTCAGGAACTGCTTGAGCTCACCGCGGCGCGAGCCACGCGTGGCCACACCGAACAGCCCGTCGTGCGAGCCCAGCTGGTTGCCGTCGGTGGAGATCCACAGGTTGCCGTGCGGGTCGAAGGCCACGTTGTCCGGGCAGGAGATCGGGCTGACCTGGTCCTTGGGGAAGCCCGCGAAGTAGGTGGCGGGGTCGTTCGGGTCGCCCGCGACCAGGAACAGCTTCCAGGCGAAGGTCCGGCTCTCGGCGCGGTTCCAGCGCTCGGTCAGCTCCAGGACCTGGCCGTGCTTGTTGCCGATGCGCGGGTTGGCCTCGTCGACGGGCGCGTTGCCGGTGGTGCCGCGGCGGGAGTTGTTGGTGAGGGCCACGTACACCTTGCCGGTGTGCGGGTTGGGCTCGATGTCCTCGGGCCGGTCCATCTTGGTGGCGCCGACCTTGTCACCGGCGAGGCGGGTGAAGACGAACACCTCCTCGGCGGTCATGCCGTCCACATGCGAGACGGCGCCGTCGGCGGTGGCCGTGGCCAGCGGGATCCACTGGCCGGAGCCGTCGAACTCGCCGTCGGCGGGCAGCTTGCCCGTGCCGTCGATCTCGAGGGCGGGGGAGTCGCCGGTCAGCTTGGCGACGTACAGGGTGCCCTCGTCGAGCAGCGAGAGGTTGTGCTCGCGGACCGCGCGGGACGTGCCCTTCTTCATCCGCTTGGCGGAGACGAACTTGTAGAAGTAGTCGAACCGCTCGTCGTCGCCGGTGTAGACGACCGGGCGGCCGTCGTCGGTCAGCCGGACGGTGGCGCCCTCGTGCTTGAAGCGGCCCAGCGCGGTGTGCTTGCGGGGCGTGGAGGTCGGGTCGTACGGGTCGAACTCGACGACGTAGCCGAAGCGGTGGACCTCGTTGGGCTCCTGGGCGACGTCGAAGCGCTTGTCGAAACGCTCCCACTTGCGCTCGGTGGGGCCGGCGACGAGGCCGTAGCGCTTGTCGGTGGCCCGGGCGCCATTGGCGAAGTACTGGTTGAAGTTCTCCTCGCCGTGCAGGGTCGTGCCCCACGGCGTCGTACCGCCCGAGCAGTTGTTGAGGGTGCCGAGGACCTTGGTGCCGGTCGGGTCGGCGGAGGTCTTCAGCAGGGCCGAGCCGGCGGCGGGGCCGGTCAGGCGGAAGGCGGTGGTGGCGGTGACGCGGCGGTTGAGCGGGTGCCGGGTGACCGGGACGAGTTTGCCGTTGGCGCGGTTGCCCTCGACGACGACCGCGGACAGGCCGTGCGCGGCCCAGGCGATCTCGACCTGCTCCTTCGTCGGGTTCTCGGCGTCGTAGCCGGGGAACATCAGGATCTCGTCGGTGTACTCGTGGTTGGCGACGAGGACCTGGCGGCCGGGCTCACCGGGCAGCGGCAGCAGGGAGAGGAAGTCGCAGTTGTAGCCGAACTGGCCGGCCTGCGCGGCGGCGCTCTGCTTGGTCGCGTCGAAGGCGGGGGCCCCGCGCAGAATCGGTTCGCCCCAGCGGATCACGATGTTCTGCGCGTAGCCCTCGGGGATGGTGACCTGGTCGGCGGTGTTGGGCGCGACCGGGGTGAAGCGCAGACCGCGCGCGGCCCGGGCGGCGGGCTTACCGGAGGCCGTGGCGGCCTGCGCCTTCGGGGCGACGGCGGCAGCGGCGGCCGTACCGGCGGCAGCGGCCGCGGTGACGACGGCCGCGGCGCGCACCACGCTACGACGGCTCAGCGCGCCCGCGATGACATCGCCGACGTAGTCGTTGCCGCTGGTGTTGGGCACCTCGTGGAAACAGGCGTCACCGCAGCGGAAGCGGCAGGTCAGGGCGGAACGGCCGCCCGGATGCGACTCGTTCGACGTTCTGATGATGGGCAGCTGAATGCGCACGTGGTTCTCCCCTGGCTTCCCTTGGACTCAGCTCGTCGGACGCTAGGAGCACGTTTGTGCGGGAGCGGGGACTGGGAGTGAACCACTGGTGAACGCGGCCCGTCCGAACGGCTGTCGGTCAGCTCGCGTCCACCCGCGCCAGCAGCCCCGCCAGTGCCGCGTTGAACTCCTCGGGCCGCTCCAGGTTCGGCATATGGGCGGCGCCCTCGACGATGTGCAGGACCGAGTCGGCCAGGGCGGCGTGCAGGGCCTCGGCGTCGGAGACGGGGGTGTACTCGTCGTCGGTGCCGACCACGACCAGGGAGGGGACCGTGACGCGGGCGAGCACGGGGCGGTAGTCGGGGCGTTCGGCGCGGCCGCGCAGGGCAGCCGCGGCGCCCTGGGGGTCGGTGCCGGTCATCATGCGGTGGACGTGGGCCTTGACGTCCGGGTGGGCGTAGGGCGCGACCATCTTCTCCAGCACCTCGTCGGCGTAACCGGCCATGCCCTCGGCCAGCAGCCGGTCGGCCATCGCGTTGCGCACGCGCTTGCCCTCCGCCGTCTCGGGCTCGGCGAAGGTGTCGGCCAGCAGCAGGCCGCGCACCCGGTCGCCGAGGACGTCGAGGCAGGCCATCGCGATCTGGCCGCCCATGGACAGGCCCCCGAGCACGAAGCCGTCCACCTTCAGCTCGTCCAGCAGTTCCTCGATGTCCCGGGCGAAGAGGGACAGCGGGGTGATGCCGGGCACGACCGGGGAGGCGCCGTAGCCGCGCAGGTCCGGGGCGATCACCCGGCGCTCGGGCGAGAACGCCTCGATCTGCGGGGTCCACATCGTGCGGTCGAAGGGGTGGCCGTGGACGAGGACGAGCGGGGTCGCGGAGGAATCGCCGCCTTTGTCCTCGTATGCAAGGAAGGGTGCCATGGCTGCGACCCTAGGCGGCGCCAACTCCTCGGCGCAATAAGATCTTTGCCCTCGGTGCAATGCCGAGGGGGTGCCACATCATGGGTCTCATGGACGACTACCGGCGCATCGCCGACCGCATAGCCGTGGACATCGCCTCGGGGCGGCTCAGCCCCGGGCAACGGCTGCCTCCGCAGCGGCAGTTCGCCCGCCGCCACGGCATCGCCGCGTCCACCGCCGGACGGGTCTACGGCGAACTCGTGCGGCGGGGCCTGGTGGTGGGCGAGGTCGGGCGCGGGACCTTCGTGCGGGCCGCGCCGCCCACCGCGGGCGGGCGTGCCCTCACCGAGGCCCACACCTCGGCACCCGTGAACCTGGAGCTCAACTACCCCTCCGCGCCGGGTCAGTCCGAGCTGATCGCCCCGGCGCTGGAGGCGCTGCGCCGGCCCGACGTGCTCGCCGAGGTGCTGCGGCCCGCCGCCGCGACCGGAACCGGGCCCGCCCGCGAGGCCGCCGCCGCGCTGCTGGCCGCGCCCGGCTGGCGCCCCGACCCCGGGCAGGTGCTGTTCGCGGGCAACGCCCGCCAGGCCATCGCCGCCACCCTCGCCTCCCTGGTGCGTCCCGGCGGCCGGGTGGGCGTGGAGGAGCTGACGTATCCGCTGGTCAAGGAGATCGCCGCCCGGCTCGGCATCCACCTGGTGCCCCTCCCCTGCGACGAGCAGGGCCCGCGCCCCGACGCGCTCGCCGCCGCCCATCGCCGGGCCCCGCTGTCCGCGCTCTACCTCCAGCCGACGCTGCACAACCCGACCTCCCGGACCATGAACGAGGAACGCCGCGCCCAACTCGCCCAAACCGCCGCCGACTTGGGGACGGCGATCGTCGAGGACCGCATCTGGTCCTTCCTCCGCCCCGGCTCCACCCCGCTGGCCGCGCACGCCCCGCACCTCACCCATGTCGTGGACGGGCTGTCCAAGCGGGTCGCGCCGGGCCTGACCGTCGGCTTCCTCGTCGTCCCGCCCGAGCGGGTGACGGCGGTCGCGGCCGCGCTGCGCTCGGGCGGCTGGGGCGCGGGCCGGTTCGCCCTGGAAGCGGCCGTACGGTGGTGCGCGGACGGCACCGTGGAGCGGCTGGTCACGGCCAAGCGTGCGGACGCGGCCCGGCGGCAGCGGCTGGTCGCCGAGCAGCTCGCGGGCTTCACCGTACGGTCCGACCCGCAGGCCTATTACGCCTGGTGGGAGCTGCCCCCGCCCTGGCGTGCGGACACCTTCGCCGCGACGGCGGCCGCGCACGGCATCGCCGTCACCCCCGGCCCCGCCTTCGCCGTCGACCCGGCCCGCACCCCGGACGCGGTGCGGCTGGGGCTCGCCTCGGCCCGCGAGGAGGCGCTGGTGCGGGCGCTGCGGACGCTGGCCGATGTCGCTCGGGCGGGCCCGCCCGTCAGGGCACCCGGCGCGCCCGCCCCGCGTACCGGGTGAGCCGGGCGAGGCCCGCCACCGTCAGGCCCAGCGCCAGCAGCAGCCAGGACACCGTGCGCAGGGTCGCGGTCAGGGCGTCGTAGACCGCGCCCGCCGCCGCGGCGGAGACCTCCGCGGGCAGGTCGGCGACGGTGAGGTGCCGCCCTACGGCCACCGCCACGCCGAGCAGCGCCCCGCCGAGGGCCGTGCCGAGGGCGGTCGCGGTGACCGCGCGGCGGCGGCAGGCGGCGACGGCGATCCCGGTGACGGCGAGCACGGCCGCCGCCGACGGCAGCCAGAACGCGGCCACCTCCAGCGCCCGGAACCCCTCGCGCATCCCGGCGAGTTCACCGGCCGGCACGACCGCGACCTCCCGGTGAGCGACGGGGATGTGCTGCGCCAACGGGACGTGGTCAGCGGCCAGTTGGTGCTTCACGCTGGCAGCGACCGGCGCCAGGTCGACCATGACCGGGCCGGTGTCCTCGCCGTGCAGGGCACGCAGGACGGCGCCGTGCGTGGAGCGGTTCGCCTGGTCCCAGCCCGCGCGGAAGGCGTCGGTGGCGGTGAAGGACCGTACGGCCTCGCGCAGTTGCGGTCGCGCGACCGTGAGGTGCAGCTCGCGTGCCAGGTCCTGCCCGACCGTGTCCGCGAGCGCGTCCTGCACGGCCGGGTCACCGGCCAGCGGGGCCATCGTGCGCACATAACGGCCCGTGTCCGCCAGGCCGTACGCCGCCCAGGCCGCCAGCGCGCCGAACGGCACCAGCAGACAGGACAGGGCGATGAGAGCGGCCGACAACGCGGTCCGCAGGCGCAAGGACACCCTTCCAGGCAAGGCCTCCGGCGCCGGGCGCGCCAGCTTTCCGCCGCCGTACGGGTGCACACCGGATGCGCACCCCTGCCGAACTGGGCGTTCCCGCCTCCGGTGGAGCGTTCACCCGAACGGGTGTTTCCTGGAGTTGGGGAAAGGAGGCCGATCATGCGCACCACTTTGGCCCTGCGGACCCTGACCGCAGCCCTGCTCGCGAGTGCCACTCTCGCCGTCACGGCGGGAGCCACGGCAGCAGCGGCGGCCCCACCGACGTACGCCGGCCAACTCCCCGGCGGCCACGACGGCGACGGATCCCACGGTTCGATCCGGGGCACTGTCGTCTCCCGCACCGCGCTCAACGTGCGGATGGCACCGACCACCCACGCACCGGTCGTGGACCGCCTCTCGCCCGGCAGCCAGGACCGCATCAAGTGCAAGGTCATCGGGCAGAGCGTCAACGGCAACCCGTACTGGTACTGGCTCGTCGGCGCCCAGGGCTGGGCGAGCGCCGCCTTCGTCGAGCCCGACCGGCACCATGTGCCGACCTGCGCGGACCCCTGTCCCGAATGGAAGGACGGCCGCTGGTCCAACTGGAACGACCCCTTCGAGGGCGCCTCCTGGAGCGCGTCCGGGTCGTGGAGCGTCTCCGGCTCCTGGAGCTGGAGCGTCACCGGAGCCTCGTCGGACGGATGGGAATGGCTACCAGTCGTCCGGTGAGTGGAGGGATGAGGGAAACGTGGACCCCGGTGGCCGACACCACCGGGGTTCACGGTTGTCGCGGGAAGTCAGCGGATGCGGCGTCCCGCCGCGTCCTCGTGCGTGTAGTAGCGGTAGAAGAGGATCGCGAACACCGTCGCCGCCGCCGCGAGCGCCATGCCCGTCGACCGCAGCGGGGGGTTCCCCGCCTGGCTGTACATGAACCCGAAGGCGGAGCCCGCGAATGCCGCCCACAGCAGCGCGTGCAGTTCGCGCTTCATCCGCGGGGCCACGGCCCACAGGGCCACCCACAGCGCCATGAACGCCAGGGCGCTGACGAAGCCCAGCAGCAGGTTCCAGCCGGTGATCTCGCCGCCGCTGCGGTTGTTGGCCGCGACCCAGTAGCCGTAGATCAGTCCGAGCGTGACGGGGACCGCCCACTGCGCGATCCGGTGGGTACGCGCGCTGAACACGTCCGGAGTCCTGGACGGGGTGGTGTAAGGCGTCCTGGTCGCCGTCCTGGAGGTACGTCCGGGGCGTCCGGGCGCGGGTGCCGCATGAGCCATGAGAGCACTCCTCTCTCTCCTCGCCCCCGCCTTCAAGGGCACACCCCGCACGGCCCGAAGGCAAGTCGGCCCGTAGCGGAGCGGATGCGGGGCGTGCGGGCCCGTGTTTCGCTGGGGCCGTGAGCGGTGCCGTGGGTCGTCCGGTGAGCGGTGGCGGCGGGCAGCGGCTGCTCGACCGGTATCCCCGGGCCGGGCGGCGGGACGCCGTGCAGCGGCACCAGCTGCTCCGGGTCCGCGGCCACAGCGTCGCCTGGCTGCCCCCGCTGCTGCTGCTCGCCGCCGTCGTGGGCGCCGATTACGTGACCGGCCCCGACTTCCGGATGATCTCCTGGGTGGTGCTGGTGCCCGGCATCGCCGCCGCGATCTGCGGCATCGCGGGCACGGCCGCCTTCGCGGTGCTCGCGCCGATCGTCTACCTCATCGCCGACGCCCTGCTGCCACACCAGTACGACGCCGGAGCCGCCGATCTCGTCCTGGCCGCGCTCGGCGGCATCCTCGCCACCCTCGCCTGCGTGGTCCGAGTGCGCGGCGAGGAGCACATCCTGCGGATGCGGGACATCGCCGAGACCACCCGCCGCACCGTGCTGCGCCCCCTGCCGCCCGGCTTCGGCGGCCTGGACCACGCCGCGGTGTACCTCGCCGCCGACACCGACGCCCGCGTCGGCGGCGACTTCTACGACATCCAGCCCGGCCTGCACGGCACGCGCGTGCTCCTCGGCGACGTCCAGGGCAAGGGCCTGACCGCCGTCGAGACGGCCGCCGCGCTGCTCGGCACCTTCCGCGAGGCCGGCTACCACGAGGCCGACCTGCGCACGGTCGCCGAACGCCTGGAGACCCGGATGATCCGGCACCGCGGCCACTACGAGGAGCTCGGCTTCCCCGACGGCGACCGGTTCGCCACCGCGGTCCTGCTGGGCTTCCCCGAGGACGCCCCGGACGCCGTCGACGTCGTCGTCCTCGGCCACGAACCCCCGCTCGTCGTCGGCCCGCGGGGCGTGCGCCCCTTCCCGGACGCGGACGGCCTCCCGCTCGGCCTCGGCGAGCTGGCCGCCGCCGCGGGACCCCCGCCGGTGCAGCGGGTGTCCCTCGCCGCCGGGGAGACCGTCCTGATGACCACCGACGGAGTCACCGAGGCCCGCGACGCGGGCGGCTGCTTCTACCCGCTCGCCACCGAGGTGGCCCGCGCCGTCGCCGCCGACCCGCGCACCGCCGAGCCGTCCCGCCTGGTCGCCTACGTCCGCGACGGCACGCTGCGGCACTGCGGGGGGCGGCTGGCCGACGACACGACCGTGTTCGCCGTGCGCAGGCGGGCGTAAGGGACGGCCTTCCGCAGCGGCACCCGATGGCCACCCGTTACGGTGAGGACGCGGTAGGTGATCGACAGGGGAGGGACCATGCCCGGAACCGTGCTGCTGCTCGCGGCCTCGCCGGTGGGCCGGGGACGGCTGGTGGACGCGGCGGCGGTGCTGCCGGTCCTCGCGGCCGTCGCACCCGCCGTGCTGGCCGGCACCGACACCGCCAACGTCGTCGAACTCGCCGACCCGCTCGACCCGCAGGCCGTGCTGACCCGGCTCCGCGCGGCCGCGGCGGCCCCCGGCCCGCTCACCGTGTTCGTCGCCGGCCAGCTCCAGCTCGACCGCCGCCAGCGCCTGCCCCACCTCGCGCTCGCCCGCACCACTCCGGCGACCGTGCGCTACACCGCCCTGCCCTGGCACTGGTTCCGCGAGGAACTGCGGCTGCGCCCGCCGGGCACCACCACGCTCGTCCTCGACCTGCACACGGACACCGAGACCTGGGAGCAGTTGCGGGGCCGTCCCCTGGACTGCGGCCGCGGTACGGAGGTGTACGGCAGGATCGCGCCGCCGCCCAGGAGACGGAGCGTGGGGCGGCCGTCGTACATGAAGGCCGTGGCGACGGTGCTGCGCAGCGGGCACCGGCCGCCCCTGGAGCGGCTGCACGAGGAGGCGCTCGGCCGGGTGGCCGGGGAGGAGCCCGCCGGCCTGGAGCTGCGCACACCCGCGCCCCTCACCGGGGGCGACCCGCACGCCGCGATCACCGCCGCCGTCCAGGCCGGCCGCCACTCCGACGCCGACGCGCTCGCCGCGCGCTGGGAGGAGGCCGCCGTACGGGCCCACGGGCCCGGGTCCGCCGAGGCCCTGCACTGGACGGAGGTCCGCGCCGACCTGGCGATGCTCGCCGGGGACCCGGTGCGCAGCTGCCGCACCTGGCTGACGGTCGCCGCCGCCCGGCTCGCCGCGGGGCAGGCCCCGGACGCGCCCGAGGTCGAGGCCGCGGTGGACCGCGCCCATCACCAGTGGGGCCGTATCGACGACGAAGCGCGGGCCCGTGAACTCGGGCCCGCGCTCGTGGAACTGCGCTCCAGGGTGCCCGGCCGACGGCAGGGCGCCCTGGAGGACGTGGCTGGGCGGCTGGGCCGCCTGACGTCCGATCAGTTGGTGAAGTAGAGGTACTTCCAGGCGCCGTAGGTCGTGGTGTTCACCCGGTCACCGGCCCCGGGGCCCTCGAGGTACACCGAGCGCGCCCGCAGGCGCCAGCCGGGGTCGTGCGGGCCGAGAAGCTCCACCTTGGAGACACCGGAGGAGTCCAGCTTGAAGTACTCGGTGCCCGCTTCGTACCACGTGCCCTGGTAGTAGATCTCGAGCTCGAGCCTCTGAGACCGGCCCGGGTAGGGCGACATCACCGTCGTGATCAGCGGGTTCCGGGTCTTCTTGAAGAAGTGGTACGTGTGGCCCCACGTGTACTGCTTCTTGTACTGGCCGCTGAGCGCGGTCGAGACCCTCACCCGGGTGCCGACCGTGCTCGTCACCGTGCGCGGCTTGTAGCGCGCGTCACCCGCGAACTTCGCTACGACCTTGGTGTCCCGGCGCAGGTCCAGTACGACCGACAGGTTGCCACTGGAGTTGACCGTGCCGGACTTCACCAGCCGATTGGGCTTGTCCCCGCCGAACGGGTCGGCCCAGATCTCCACCTTGCGGTTCTTGTACGTCGTCCCGAGGTGCGCGGTGAACCGGACGTCGGCGCCGTACGAGTACACCTTGCGGTTGTTGGTCAGGGTCAGCACCGGCGTGGCCCGTGAGACCTGGACGGTGTCCGAGGCGGACGAGGCGGTGTGTTCGGCGTCGCCCGCGTACCGGACCGTGTAGCGGACCTTGCCGCCGGCGGGCGGGACGTCGGTGAAGGAGTACGTGCCGTCCGACCTGACCGTGACCGGCTTGAGAGCCTTGCCGTTCGGGGACTCCACGTCGGTACGGGTGACCGTGAGCTGGGCGCCCGTCGGGAGCTTCACCCTGGAGGTGATCTTGCCCTTGACGGTGAGCTGCTTGGCGCGGGCGGCGGTGGCCGGGGCGTCGACCGTGAGGGCCGTGGTGGCTCGGGTGGGGGTGGTCAGGACGCGCAGGGTGTACACGCCGTTGTAGTTGTGCGACACGGCGAACAGGCGGGAGGCGTCCGGCGCCCAGGCCAGAGCCCCGTCGGCGAGCTCGTCGCTGCCGCTGATGTCGTCGGTGTCCGGGAACTCGTACTCGCGTATGGAGGTGGTGGCGCCCGGCTTGTAGATGTACAGGTCGGGGCTGTACGCCCCGTCGACACCCGCTGCCACCGTCCCGTTCCCGGCGACGGCGACCGCGTTCGGCCAGGTCTCGCTGGCGTAGCTGCCGACGGCGGTGAGATCGGCTGTCCTGAAGACCACGTGGTGGGATGCCGGCCAGGCGCCCGCGGCGATCACCCGCTGTCCGTCGGGGGTGACCTCGAAGTCGGCCAGGTGGTGGACCTCCCCGTCCATGGTGGCCGTACGGGTTGCGGTTCCCGTCGACACGTCGTACGCGACGAGCTTCTGGTCGTCCGGCCTGCCCGCCACGACGGTGTCCGAGCCGGGCGCGGCGTCCACGAGCGGCGCGCCCGACCAGGGGTCCTGGTCGAGGGTGAGCACAGGCTGCTCGCCGGACAGGTCGAGCGAGCCGATGTTGCCCGCGCCGGCGGCGCCGTAGCCGAACCACACCTTGCCGCCGGCCACGGCCACGCTCAGCGGCGCGTCCCCCACGGGCCAGCGGCCGGACTCGGTGCCGGTCACCGTGTCGACGGCGACGACCGCGTCCGCGTCCTTCACGGCCGCGTACAGCGTGCCCGAGTCGGCGGACAGTTCGAGCCCCGTGACGCCCGGCAGGTTTCCCACCTGCTTGACGACCGTCCCCGCGTAGTCCGTGACGACGATCTTGCCGTTCACCGGGTCGCTGACGAAGACCCGCTTGTGGACCCCGTCCACGACGATGTCGCCGGTCGACCTGACCGGCAGGGCGATGGTGGAGTCGGCGGACGCCGGTACGGCGGCGAGCATCGCCGAGCTGAAGAGGACCGCCAGCGTGGTGGCGGTCGTGAGGGTGCGTCTGTGCACGCGGATTCGAACCCCCCGGTACGAAAAGTATGAGAGAGATCGCACAGTAGGTCATGGCACCGACAACCACTCGGATGGGGGTGCACAACGGGCCACCGCCGCGGGTCCGCGATATCCCGGAGGCAGGGGGATGCCCCTGCCTCCGACCGAAGGACGTGCCCGCCATGGCCAACCTCGCCGTCGATTTCACCCAGGGTCTGAACGACGCCTGGTCGAAGATCGCCACGTTCGTGCCGAAACTCGTCGCCTTCCTGGTCATCCTGGCCATCGGCTGGTTCATCTCGAAGATGATCGCCAAGGTGCTGGACCGGGTCCTGAGGAAGGTGGGCTCCGAGCGGCTGTCGGAGCGGGCCGGGACCGAGCGCCTCCTGCGCGACTCCAAGTACGACATGACCGCGATCATCAGCCGGATCGTGTTCTACGCCCTGATGCTGATCACGATCCAGCTCGCACTCGGCGTCTTCGGGCCCAACCCGGTCAGCTCGATGATCAACGGCATCGTCGCCTGGCTGCCCCGCGGCATCGTGGCCGTCGTCCTCGTCGTCGTCGCCATGGCCATCGCCAACGCCGTCCGGTCCATCGTCGCCAGTGCGCTGTCGTCCGTCTCCTACGGCCGTACGGTCGCCACCATGGTCTGGGCCGCCATCGTCGCCCTCGGCGTGATCGCCGCCCTCGGCCAGGCGGGCATCGCCACCGCGATCACCGGGCCGATCCTGTACGCGGTCCTCGCCACGATCGTCGGCGTCGTGGTGGTCGGTGTCGGCGGCGGCATGATCATGCCCATGCGGCAGCGCTGGGAGCGGTGGCTGACCACCGCCGAGCGCGAGACCGCGCAGGCCCGCGGTGGCATGTCCGCCTACCAGGCCGGCCGCGAGGACGCGATGCGCAACCAGCCGGCTCGCGAGCGCACCGACATGGGCATGGACCGCGGCATGGAGGGCCGGCGCGACATGCCGCCCGGCTCCACCGAGATGTGACTCAGTCCTGGGCCTTACGAGGCTCCGGAAGCAGGCCGTGCCGCTTGACCAGCCACGTGATGGCGGTCAGGCGGCACACCGCGTAGTCGTGCCCGACGGGCTCGCGCCAGTCCATCTCGCTCAGCGCGTCCAGAAAGCCGAGCGCGTAGTCCGAGAGGTCCTCGGGGTGCGGCGGCTGAGGGCTGAGGTCGGGCGTCGCCGCACCCAGACGCTCCCTGAGTTCCGCCACGTGCTGGTCCACCGCGGCCGTGAAAGCAGGCTCGAACGCGAACTCCGCGAAGCGGGGCCCGTACGAGGTGCTGATTCTGGCCAGAGGAGACATTCCTCCAAGGTAAGGGGGAGGCAGGTGGGTGCAGAGGGTCTTTTGTCGTGATTTTCGTTACGGCGATTTCCCGGTTTCCGCACACGGGGTGAAATGGCCTCGTTACGCTGGGTTGCATGGTCCATGTGCGCGAACTTGACCCCAATGCCTCTCCCTTGGACTACTTCGGCTACGAGCTGCGCCGCAAACGGGAGGCGGCCGAGCTCACGCAGAAAGAGCTGGGGGGTGTCGTCTTCTGTACGGGCTCCCTGATCGGGCAGATCGAGACCGCGTTGAAGGTACCGACGCGGGAGTTCGCCGAGCGGGTGGATGCCGCGTTGATGACCGACGGGTTCTTCTCGCGGCTGGTGGGGCTGGTGTTGAAGAGCCAGTTGCCGAGCTGGTTCCAGCCGTACGCCGAGATGGAGGCGAAGGCGGCTTACATCTCGACGTACCAGGCCCAGGTCGTCTACGGGCTCTTGCAGACGGAGGAGTACGCACGGGCGCTGCTGGAGACTGGCCTTAAGGGCAACGTCGACGAATCGGTGGCCGCACGAATGGAACGCCAGCGGATTCTTGAGCGGGAGCAACCGCCCTTGGCGCTGGTGGTGTTGGACGAGGCCGTCCTGCACCGTCCGATCGGCAGCCCCGAGATCATGCGCAGGCAGCTCGACCACCTGCTGAGCTTCCGGAACCAGCGCTGGGTCCGGGTCCAGGTGCTCCCCTTCGAAGCCGGTGAACACGCCAGCCTGGCTGGCTCGTTCAACCTTCTCCGCTTCGAGAAGAACCCGGACCTCGTCTACACCGAGGACCTCATCGCGGGCCACATGACGGCCAACCCGGACACCGTCCGGGAAGCCGCCCTCCGTTACGCTTCCGTGCAGGCCTCGGCCCTCTCTCCGAGGGACTCGGCCGCACTGATCGCTCGCGTGATGGAGGAACGCTATGGGGAGCAGCTCGGACCTGACGCGTGCGCAGTGGCGTAAGTCGTCCTACAGCGGCAACACCGGCGGTGATTGCGTCGAGGTCGCCGATCTCCCCTCGGCCATCGCCGTGCGCGACTCCAAGAACCCCGCTCACGGCGTACTGACCCTCACCGCCACCGCCTGGGGCGATTTCCTGAAGGGGCTCAGCGCAGCCACCAAGTAAGCGAATTGGTCGCCGCCGCCCGGGCGCCCGGGTCGCGGAGGGACGTCGAGCCGTCGGAGACCGCCGCCCGGATGGTGTGCGGGCCACGCCCCCGGACGCCCAGTTCCAGCGGCGTGACCGAGAGGTCGTTCGTCGCGCGGTCGACGCGCTTGCCGTCGGCGTACCAGGTCACAGTCGGGGCGGCCAGGCCGTTCACCGGGGCCACGTCGACGGTGAGGCGGGTCGACGGCGTGAGCGGCGCGGTCGTCGGGGTGGAGGACGTCAGCGCGTCCGCGTGGGCGTAGAACCCGGCGATCATCGCCTCACGGCCGACGAGGTTGAACTCGGTGGAGGCGAGGGTGCGCATGATCGAGGTGTCGGTCGGGCGGTAGATGCCCGTCTCGTAGTAGCCGCCGCCCTCGTACGTGCCGATGACCGAGCCCGTGGGGTCCTGCTCGCCCAGCCAGCGGTACCACTTGGCCGTACCGAGGTCCCGGTAGGTCGTGAGGTTGACGGTGGCCGGCTCGGGGTCGGGGTAGGCCCCGTACCCGGCGTACTGGTACTCGTCGGCCAAGTTGCCGATGGAGTGGCCCAGTTCATGGGCGCCGATCAGGTACGAGCGCTCGTTGTCCGATGACATGGTCGCGATGCCCCGGTACGTGGCGTTGTCGGGCGGGGTGTCGAAGGTGTAGCCCGCGCCGCCGTACTTCGTGGAGTTGGCGATGACGAAGACGATGTCCGCCGCCGGGGCCTTGTTCGCGTAGGTGGTGACCGCGTCCGGGTTCACGCAGAGCAGGCGCTCGATGTCGTCGCAGAAGAAGTAGGAGCCGAGGGCCGTGTCGCGGGTGACGTCGGCCGTGGGGTCGCCGGTGACGCCCGAGTCGGCAGAGGGGGCCTCGACCAGCCAGATGTTGAACAGGCCCCGGTAGCTGCGGTACGGCTCGATCGCGAAGATCTCCTCCAGCTTCTCGCGGGCGTCGGCGCTGAAGTCGCCCTGCTGGGGGGCCGTGTAGCCGTCGCCCATGACCACCAGGTCCAGGCGGCCCGAGGTCGGGCCCGTCTGCTGGAACGGGGTGACCGGGGTGGTGGCGATCGGGGCGTGCGGCTGTGTGGGGGCCTTGTTCGTGCGGACGTCCGTGTGGTGGGGGCGGCCCGCCGTGAAGTACTCCACCTCGTGGACGTCGCCCGGATCCCCCGCCGCCTGGGCCGGTACGGCGCTCCCGGCCGCGATCAGTGCCGCTGTCGCGGCGATCCCCGCGCCGAGGGAGGCGATCCAGCGTGTGCGCGTGCAGCTGCGTATGGGCACGGCGACCTCTCGATAGAGAATGGTTAACTGCGCTTAATCGGTCGCTTAAGTTAGGGGCTCTGCCCGGCAAGGCACAAGGGAAGGGCGGGAGTTGGCATGATGAAGTCCATGCCCAAGAGGGACGAGCCCGAGGTCATCGGCAGACGCGTACAGGCGCTGCGGCGTGAGCGGGGGCTGACACAGCGGCAGTTGGCCGAGCCCGTCTACACGCCTGCCTACATCTCCACCCTGGAGGCCGGACGCGTACGGCCCTCCGACGACGCCCTGCGGCATCTCGCCGAGCGGCTGGGCGTCGAGTTCGAGGAGCTGGCCACCGGGCGGCCCGCCCGGCTCGCCACCGACCTGCGGCTGCGGCTCACCGAGGCGCAGCGCACCCTCGCCGTCGGGGAGGCCGAGGAGGCCGCCGCGCTCTACGCCGGGCTGCTGGAGGAGACCGAGGAGCACGGACTCGTCGAGGAACAGGCCGCCGCCCTGCTGGGGCTCGGGGAGTGCGGGCTCGACACCGGGGACATCGCCGCCGCCCGCGAGCACTTCGAGCGGGCCGAGGCCATGCTCGCCGACGCGCCCCTCCCGGCCAGGGTGCCCGCGCTGCGCGGGCGGGCCGTCGCCCACTACCTCGCCGGTGAACTGCGCTACGCCGTCTATCTGTTGGAGTCCACCCTCGACGAGCTCAACCGGGGCGGCCTGCACGATCCGGACGCCCTGCTGCTGCTCTACACCGGGGCCATCGCGCCGTACATGGACATGGGCGCCCACGCCCGCGCCGCGCAGGCCGCCGAGTTCGCCCTCGCGCTGGCCCCGCAGGCCGGCGACCCGGCGCTCGTGGCGCGGATGCACCGGTCCGTCGCGCGGACGCTGCTCGCCGAGGGGCGCATCGCCGAGGCCGACGCCTCGCTCGCCAAGGCCGCCGAGATGTACCGCCAGCTGAAGATCCGCACCGAGCTGGCCAACTGCCACTGGATGCGCGGCTACGTCTGCGCCCAGAACGGCGAGCTGGAGCGCGCCGAGAGCGAGCTGCGCGCCGCCCAGGACATGCTCGCCTCGCAGCGGTCCGCCCTCTACAGCAGCCAGGTCACCGTCGAGCTGGCCGACGTACTGCACCGGCGCGGGAAGTCGCAGGAGGCCTCCGAACTGCTCCAGGACGTGCTCGGGGACCTGTCGTCCGAGCGCGGGGCCGTGCACTCGGCGGCCGCCCACCGGCTGCTCGGGATCATCGCCGAGGACGCCCGCGACACCGAGGCCGCCGAGGAGCACTACGTCCGCGCGCTGAGCCTGCTGGAGCGGGCCGGGGCGGCCGGGGACCTCGCCGACCTGTGCCGGATGCTCGGGGATCTGCTGCGGCGTACCGGCCGGGTGGAGGCCGCCCTGGACGCGTACCGGACCGGGCTCGGGCACCGTACGGCCCCGGGCACCACCACGCTGGGGCCCGCGCCCGCGCAGCCCCCGCTCTGAGCCCGTGGCCGGGCGTCCTCAGGGGGTTTTGTGTGGCATACCCCGGGTAGTCGGAGGGCGCCTGCGAGCGGTGGAACGATCGCCGGGAAGGAGGGCTCTGCCGTGGGTCACAGCGACGAGCGGGACATGGCCAGGGCCCTCGATGCGCTGACCGACGAGGTGCGGCTCGCCGGGCCCGGCGACATGCTGGTCAGGCTGTGCGACGTGGCCGGCGGACTGCTCCGGATGACCTGCGCGAGCGTGCTGCTGAGCGGCGACGGCATGCCGGTGCCGCTGACCGCGACCGACGAGCGGGCCGCGCAGGTGATGGAACTCCAGGCCGACCTCGGCGAGGGGCCCTCGCTGGAGGCCGCGAGCACCGGGACGCCCGTCCTCGCCCCGGATCTGTCGACGGGGCCGGACGCGGAACGCTGGCCCGTGTTCGCGCCCCTCGCCACCACCCTCGGCGTGCAGGCCCTGTACGCACTCCCGCTCGGCTGCGACCCCTACTGCGTCGGCACCCTCGACCTGTGCCGCGACATCCCGGCCGAGCTGTCCGCCCGCGATCTGCGCACCGCCCAGCTGTTGGCCGGGGTGGTGACCGTCGCCCTGACCACCCTGCAGCGCGAGGGTGACTACGGCTACGACGACGAGGGGGTGCCGGAGGCCGGCCGACGGGCGCCGTGGTTCGGGGAGCTGGCCGCCGGGCACGACACCGTCCACCAGGCCGTCGGCATGATCATGGCCCGGCTGCGGATCGCCGCCGACGAGGCACTGGCCCGACTGCGCGCCCACGCCTTCGCCCGCGGCCGCACCCTGCCGGAGGCGGCCCGCGACATCGTGTCCCACCGAGAGCGCTTCGAGCCGGACCTGTCGATGTAGGGGCCTGTCGGTCACACCTGCACGCGTGCCTGGCGGCGGACCTCCGCCAGTCGGCGGGCGCCCAGGTCCACCACCGCGTCGACCGCCTCGGGCGGTACGTCGCCCAGACCGCCGCCGGTCACCGTGAACGCGTCGTCGCCCACGCGTACGGCCGCCGCGAGCAGGGTGAGCGTCACCGGCTCGTCACCCTCCTCGTCCGTCACCGTCACCAGCAGGCCCTGCCGGGCGTCCCCCGCCTCCGGCAGCGGCAGGTCCGAGACCGTCACCTGAAGCGCACGGTCCCGGGCCGCCCTCGCGGTGAACCCGGAGCACGTGTCCGGCAGCGTCGCCAGCCACTCCAGCGCCCGGTCCACCTCCGCCCGGGGCCGCACGGCGACCTGGTGGCGCAGCTGGGCCTCGTCCCAGTCGTCGTCGAGGCCCACCGCCGCACGGCCCGGCGCGCCCAGCAGCTCGTCGGTGTACAGCGCCTCCAGCAGCCGCGCACAGTCCGGCTGCGCCGCCGTCGCCTTCAGATACGCGTCCCGCCAGGTCGCCGCCCCCTGCGTCGGCGCCCACGGCTCCCCCAGATCGGCCCAGCTGACCAGCGCGGCCCGCGCCTGCGCGTCCGTCAGCGCGGCCGGAGCCGTCGGTGAGGGCGGCTGCTTGCTGGGCTTCGCCGGCCGCGTACCGGCGGACGAGGCCGAGCCGGACGGCTCGGCGCTCTCACCCATGACGAGCGCGGAACAGCCACTCGTGGCCAGCAGCGCACCCACACACAACAGCGACACGAGGACGGCGCGAGGGGCGCCGGGGGACACGGGGCGGGTCATCGGGGATGCCTCCGAGGGGACTCACGGCGTAGTGACGTAGACCAACGGCACCACCGCCCCGCACCCACCACCAGCGCGGCGGTCCGTCCGGGTGAGGCCCAGTCCCCTCAGACGTCCCGGGTGGGGAAGGTGCTCGTGTCGATCTCCACGCGCTCGCCGGTCGCCAGCGTGAAGGTGACCGGTTCGCCGTAGGGGATCTCGACGACCCGCCCGTATCCCGAGGCCTGCGGCTCCGACATCAGCGTGACGGCCTTCTTGAACGGGTCGGCGATCAGGTAGTGGTCGATGCCGAAGCGCCCGTACTTGCGGACGTTCCGCACGTAGTCCTTCTCGTCCTCCGGCTCGGAGGGGACCTCGAGCACTGCCAGCACGTCGAGGCACGAGTAGCTGTTCTTACGCCGCTCGGCGTCGAAGCCCACGATCGTCAGGTCGGGAGCCGCGTCGTTCTCGCCGGGAAACGTGATGAGGACGTCCCCGAAGACGCGCTCCCGGACGATCCCCGCAGCCTTGACGGCGTCCTTGACATCGGACACGGTCCAGTCCTGCTCCGGGCTCTGCGGCGTCATGATCACCCTGCCGTCGAAGACCTCGACCTTGTAGCCCTCAGGGACTCCACGCTCGATCAGGTCGCTCATGATGGACACGAGAGGCTCACCTCCTGAGGGCATTATGGCGGGTCGGCGAGGGCGCTCACCTGCCCTCCGCGCGCCCCAGTTCCCGGCTCACCGCCGCCTCGCCCTGGCCCAGCAGGGTCTCCTCCAGGCTCTGGTCGTCGCGGCGGGAGAAGCGTTCGCCGCGGGCGACGTCCTGTTCGGGCAGGACGCGGCCGCACCATTCGCCGCGGCCGGCGACGCCGTCGTCGAAGGGGACGGCGGCGCCCTCGCCGAGGGGGGTCCACCGGCCGGCGTCCCAGCGCAGGGCGAGGAGGTAGGTGTGGCCGGGCTCCAGGCGGGGCGCGTCGCCGGTGGTGAGCTCGGTGCGGTTGCCGGTGGCGCGGTAGGTGGCCCAGCCGGGGGCCGTCAGGCGGAAGTCGCGGCCCATCGCGTGCGCGGGGCGTTCGGCGCTCCACAGGACGCCGTCGGTGCGGAAGGTGACCAGGCGGTCCGTCGCGTAGCGCACCGCGCCGGTCCGGTACTCGCGCCTGTTGGTCTCCTCCTCGGCGGTCGGCGACGCCACCACCACATGGTCGGCGTACGTCACCCAGTTGCGGGCCGTCTGGGACGGCCAGGGGTCGTTGCCGCCGCCGCAGCCCACGACCGTCTCCAGGCCCGGCCGGCCCACCACGACGGCCGCCGCGACCGTCGCGAAGGCGAGTCCGGCCAGGACCGGCCGGCCCGCTTCATGGCGGCTGAAAGGTGTCGCACGCACGTCTGATCCCCCTGCTGCTCCCCCGGCGGCAACGGCGTTGCCCGAGAGGAAGACGATCAAACGGCGCTTCCGGTGGCAGGTCCTAGCGAACGGGGCCCTCGACCGTGTCCAGGTACAGCCTGACGTAGCGGTCCACGTCGACGTCCAGGGCGACGTCGACGAGGGCCTGCTCGCGGCCGCCGCCGTGGATCTCGGCCTCGCCGGGGCCGGGGGCGGCGGTCGACGATGGTCTGGCCGCGGGTCGGCCCGGGAGCGAGGGACACCTCGACCGGCAGCAGCCGGGTGGTCAGGCCCTCCGGGTCGGCGACCGCGCAGACCGCGCCCGCGTCGCCGATGCCGCCCGCCGGGTCGTCGCCGTCCTCGTCGGGCGTGGCCGGGCGGTGGGCCAGCAGGTCGCCCGCCAGCCGCGCCCCGGGCTCCGCGCTCGCGCGCAGCCGCCGTACGGCCGGGCCGGGCACGAGGACCCGCTGGAACACGTCCAGCCCGTACATGGTGATCGGCACGTCCGCGGTGAGCAGCACCGCCGCCGCCTCCGGGTCGTGCCACACATTGAACTCGGCGACCGGTGTGGCGTTGCCGCACGCCACCGCCCCGCCCATGAACACGATCCGCTCGATGTTGCGGGTGACCTCCGGGTGGGTGCGCAGCAGCAGCGCGATGTTCGTCAGCGGCGCGGTGGGGATCAGCGTGACCGGCCGCGGGGAGGCGAGGATCTCGCGGCGCAGCAGCGCCACCGCGTCCAGGTCCACGGGTGTGCGGGCCGGGGCGGGCAGCCCCAGGTCCCCCATCCCGTCCTCGCCGTGCACATGCCGCGCCGACCGCGGCACCTCGACGAGCGGCCGCCCGGCCCCGCGGGCGACGGGGATGTCGGGCGCCCCGGCCTGCTCCAGCACGATCAGGGTGTTGCGGACGACACCGTCCACGTCCGTGTTCCCGGCGACACACGTCACGGCCCGCAGATCGAGCCCCGGGTGGCGCACGGCGAACAGCAGCGCCAGGGCGTCGTCCACCCCCGTGTCGCAGTCGATGATCACCGGAACGGGCTGACCGGTCATGGCAGGGCTCCTTTCACCGGGCCCGGACACGGGGTCCCTCTGACCGGGACCCTACGCCGCACCCTCACTCCACCAGCGCCATCTCCCGGTCCGTGTTGTTCAGCCGGCGGCCGCCGTCCGGGGTGACGGTCACGATGTCCTCGATCCGCACGCCGAAGCGGCCCGGGAGGTAGATGCCGGGTTCGACGGAGAAGCACATGCCGGGGACGAGAGGCTGTTCCTCGCCCTCGACCATGTACGGCGGCTCGTGGGTGGTGACGCCGATGCCGTGGCCGGTGCGGTGGATGAAGTGGTCTCCGTAGCCGGCGTTCTCGATGACCGCGCGGGCCACCCGGTCGATGAGCTGGCAGGGCACTCCCGGACGCACCGCCTCGAACGCCTCCTGCTGCGCCTCGCGGACGATGCCGTGGACCCGGATCTCCTCGCGAGTGGGTTCGCCGACATGGACGGTGCGGGTGGTGTCGGAGCCGTAGCCGTCGAGCAGGCCCCCGAAGTCCAGCACGACCATGTCGCCCTCCTGGATCACCCGGTCGCCCGCCTCGTGGTGCGGGTTGGCGCCGTTGGGGCCCGAGCCGACCACCGTGAAGTCGACCTGCTCATGGCCGTGCTCCAGCAGCAGCCGGGACAGATCCGCCGCGACCTCGAACTCCCTGCGGCCCGCGAACCGCACCGAAAGCAGCTCCTCGTACGTGGCGTCCGCCGCCGCCCCGGCCGCCTCCAGCCGGGCGATCTCGTGCTCGTCCTTCACCGCCCGCAGCATCGGCAGCGAGGTCGTCAGCGCCCGGTACGCCGTCAGCGGCAGCGCCTCCTGCAGGCCCAGCAGATGCAGCGCCCACGCCGCGTCGGACACGCCGTAGCGGCCGCCCGGCCGCAGCAGACCGGCCGCGGCGGCGTACGGGTCCTGGCCGTCGCGCCACTCCGTCATGCGCAGCACGCCCGCGCCGGGCGCGCTCTCGGCGTCGGGCCGCTCCAGCGCGGGCACCAGCAGGCGCGGCTGGGACTCGGGGGCGAGGACGAGCAGGGTGAGACGCTCCGTGAGCGCGGTGGGCTGGTAGCCGCACAGCCACACCATGTCGGGGCCGGGGGTGACGAGCAGCCCGGAGAGCCCCGCGGCGACCGCGTCCTGGGTGGCGCGGCGTATGCGCTCGGCGTAGTCCCGCTCGGTGAACGGCTCCGGCGCCGGTGCCTCGGTCATGGTGTCCGTCCCTGTCCCTGTCCCTGTGCGTGGTCGTCGGCCGTCGGTACGGCCGAACGGGTGAAAACGGCTAGTAGCGCACCGCCCGTGACACCTCCGCGCGGACGTCGGCGTCCAGCTTGCGGTTGCTGCGGGCGGTGGCCGTCTTCTCCTTGCCCGCGGGCACGTCGGAGACGGTCACCACGACGGCGTCCTGGAAGTTGCCGTCCTTGTCCTTGAAGTCGACCTGTACGGCGAAGGACTTGGCGGAGTCGGCGTCGTTCGCCACGGTGACCTCGGCCGTCACGCGGCCGTCGGAGCCGGCGGAGGGTGCGGCGACGGCCACGTCGTCCTTGGCGTCGGTCCCGTTCTTGATCTCGTCGAACTTCCGGCCGGCCTCCGCCGTCGCCGAGGCCCAGGCGTCGGTGGCCCTCGACGCGGCCGACTCCACGGCGGAGGCGGCCTTGCTGACGGTCGAGGCCGGGCTGTCGTCGTCGGAGCAGCCGGTCAGGGCCGCCGTACCGGCGAGCAGGGCCAGGGCCGCGCCCGCCGCCCGGCGCGTGAGGGAACCGTCCATGTCTGTGCCGCCTCCGTGGGGATGCCTCGCTCCCTCCAGTGAAGTTCGGTGCCGCGCCCCGCGCATGCCGGGGCGCCCGGACGGCGCATCCGGCGGCCCCGGAGCCGGCCTCGTGTTCACCCGGGGGCGGGTTCCTCGCGCCATTCACGCTCGGCATCCGGTTGCCTACGCTGTGATGGTCGGATGGAAGGCTACGGGGGTCGCATGGGATTCGGCTTCGGACAGCGGCGGGGCGGTCAGCTACCCGTGGAACTCACCAGCTTCGTCGGCCGGGGCGAGGAACTCGCCCTGATCGACGCGGCGTTGGCGCGCTCCCGGCTGGTGACGCTGGTGGGCCCCGGCGGGGTCGGCAAGAGCCGCACCGCGCTCAGGGCCGCCGCCTCGCGCGCCGGGCGGTACACGGACGGGGTGCGGCTGGTGGAGCTGTCCGCGCTGCACGACCCCGAGCTGATCCCGGCCACGCTCGCGGGCGTGCTGGAACTGCCCGAGCAGTCCGGGATGAGCCCGCTGGACGCGGTCGTGGAGCACCTCAGAAGCCGCCGTCTGCTGCTGGTGCTGGACACCTGTGAGCATCTCGTCGACGGGTGCGCGATGCTCTCCGACATACTGCTGCGCGAGGCGGCCGGGCTGAGCGTGCTCGCCACCAGCAGACAGCCGCTGGACGTGCCCGGCGAGCACTGCGTGCCGATCGCGCCGCTGGCCCGGCAGGACGCCGTCGACCTGTTCGTGCAGCGCGCCGCCGCCGTCACCGGCGGGCTCGCGCCGACCGGCTCCGACCGCGAGCGCACCCTCGCCCTGGTGGACCGGCTCGACGGCATCCCGCTCGCCCTGGAGCTGGCCGCCGTACGGCTGCGGGCGGTGCCGCTGGCCGAGCTGGTCGCCCGGCTGGACCGCCGCTTCGAGGTGCTCACCGGCGGACGGCGCACCTCGCTGACCCGGCACCAGACCCTGCGCACCGCCATCGACTGGTCCCACGACCTGTGCACCCCCCTGGAGCGGCTGCTGTGGGCCCGCCTGTCGGTGTTCGCCGGGTCCTTCACGCTCGCCGCCGCCGAACGCGTCTGCGCGGGCGGCGAACTGGCCGGACCGCGGGTGGTGGAGGCGCTGATCGGGCTGGTCGACAAGTCGGTCGTGCAGCGCATCGGCGAGGACGGCGACCGCTACCGCCTCCTGGACACCATCCGCGAGTACGGCGCCGGCCACCTGGCCCGCACCCCGGACGAGGAGACGGCCGTACGGCAGCGGCACTTCGCCCACTACGAGGAACTCGTCGGCCGCTCCTGGGACGAGCTGCTCACCCCCGCCCAGATCGTCCTGCACCGCACGGTCCGCCAGGAGCTGCCCGATCTGCGGGCCGCCCTGGAGTACGGCCTCGGCGGTGGCGACCGGGCCCCCGAGGCGCTGGAGATGGCCGCACGCCTGGCCCCGTACTGGCGGGCCATGGGCACCCTGTCCGAGGGCCGCTACTGGATCGACAAGGGCCTCGGGCACACCTGCGACGACGGGCCCGAGCGGGCCTGGGGCCTGCTGATGACCGGCGTGTCCGCGGTGTGGACGGCCGACCTGGCGACGGCCCTGGAGTACTTCCCGCAGGCCCACGAGAGCGCACGGCGCTGCGGCGAGGCGCGCGTGGAGCTGTTCGCCGAGGCCTACCTGGGCGCGATGACCGCGATCGGCGGCCAGGTCGAGGAGGGCCTGGCCGCGCTGGAGGACGCCCGGCTGCGGATCGTGGCCTCCGGCGACACGCTCGGCATCGGGGTCGTGCACTACGAAGGGGCCCTGTTACGGGCCGTGTTCGGGGACACGGCCGGTGCGCTGGAGCTGTGCCGGACCGGCCTGGAACTCCTTCAGGGCACCGGGGACCGGCAGTTGTACGCCTCCACGCTGACCGTGCAGGGCATCATCCTGTGGCTGGCCGGACAGTACGAGGAGAGCGAGGACCCGCTGCGGCGCGGCCTGGAGGCCGCGAGCGAGGTCGGCGAGGTGCTGGTGGCGGCACTGGCCTGTCTGGGCCTGGCCTGGCAGGCGGCCCGGCAGGAACGCTGGCCGCGCGCGGCCCGGCTGCTGGGCTACGCCGACAGCGCCCGCCGGCTGTCCGGCGACCCGGTGGCGATGCTGCCGCGCCTGCTGGAGGAGCAGGAGGCCGTCCAGAAGACCGTGCGCGCGGCGCTGGGCGCCGAGGAGTTCGAGCGGTGGCGGCAGGCGGGGGAGCGGATGTCGGGGCTGGAGGTGCTGGAGGAAGTACTGGACGCGGTGCCGGCCGTCAGCGACGGCCCCGACGGCACTCCCGCGATCGTGGCCCGGCCACCCGCCCCCCGCCCCTCACCGGAACGGTCCGTCGACGCCCTCACCCGCCGCGAACGCGAGGTGGCCTCCCTGGTCGCCCAGGGCCTGTCCAACCGGGAGATCGCCGAGCGGCTCGTCATCTCCAAACGCACGGTCGACGCCCATGTCGAGCACATCCTCGCCAAGCTGGGCATCACCTCGCGCACGGAGATCCCGGCGGTGCACACCTAGGTATACGGAGGTACTCCTTCCGGGTGACCGGAGCGGGTCGTACGTCCGCGGGGGGCGGGCGGAATAGGTGTACGGATCTCCGCGCGTCACCGATGCGGCGGGCCGCCCGGCGCGCCAACCTTGGGGACACCGCCCGGAGGACGGCAGTGCCGGTGCCGGCAGTTGTATTTCCCCCACGGCTGTCATGGCAAAGGTGTCCGGCCCAAGCCTCCTCCCGGCGGTACACACGCGGGGCTGCCCCTGGTCGGCGGGGCAGCCCCGACTCCACCCTGATCCGGGGCAACCCTGCGGGCCGTCCGGCGGTCCACTGTGCATGTCCCAGATACTCAACGGCCGCCGCGTCACGGCCACCTACGACGCGGAGGCCCTCCGCATCGACCGCTCCGGCCGACGCACCGACATCCCGCTGGCCGCCGTACGGGAGGTCCGCACCCCGGCCGAGCGGGTCGTGGAGGTCGTGCTCACCGACGGGGTCGTGCATCGCGTCGAGGGCGGCAACCCGACCGCCACCAGCGCGTTCGCCACTGCGCTGAGCGGTCTGCTGCCGCAGCGGCGGGACCCGGCGGGCAGCGCGCTGGTGACGACGAGCGGGTCGCGCGAGACGTCGGTGTGGTGGTTCTTCGGACCGCTGATCCTGCTGGTGCTGGCCTACCTCGGCTACGCCGGCTGGGTCGCCTCCACCCAGGGGGTGCGGGTCCTCGGGGTGATCGTGGGGCTGCTGCCGCTGTTCATCGGCCTGCTGCTGTTCTTCGGGGGCCTGGAGGAGACCTCCCGGCGGATCACGCTGGCGCGGCGCGGCATCACCGTGGAGGCGTACGCGACGTCGCGGCGGAGGGGGTCCACCTACTACCGCTACACCGACGCCGACGGCCGGGAGCACTTCTACAACTGCCAGCGCAACGTCCAGCGCACCCACATCGTGTACGACCCCCGCAACCCCGGCACGGCCGCGCATGTGCAGTGGCCGCCGTTCCTGCTGCTGAAGCTGTTCACGATGATCGTCCCCGGCGGGCTGGTGCTGGTCGTCGGCGTGGTCATGGTGTTCGGGGCGCTGTGGTGAGAGGCCGCCGGGTCCTGCTGTTCCAGGTGCGCACCCTGCACGCGGACGGCGAACGGGCCGTACGCACAGGGCTGTTGCGCACGGTCGCCGCGCGGCTGCTCGCCGGGGCCGCGGTGGTGCTGGGCTGGACGGCCGCCGGGCTGCTGCCGGTACGGCCGGAGCGGGAGACGCACCCGTACGTCCTGGTGGCCGGGTGCGCCGCGCTCGGCTGCTGGGCGCTGTGGACGCTGCTGCTGTGGCGCAACGCGGTGTGGGTGCGGCGCGGGCTGGTCACCGACGCCGGCACGAAGAGGCTCGCCGTGTCCGGGCTCGACCCGGTCGGCGGAGAGCCGGACTGGATGTGGGCCGTGCTGCGCACCGGGAACGTGATGCTGATGGGCGTGCCCATCGGCGGGCTGCTGCTCGCGCTCGCGGCCGAGGACGCCACGCCGCCCTCGCCCTGGTGGTACCTCGGCGGCCCCCTGGTGCTGACCGGCCTGATGGGCGCGATCGTCAGTGTTTTCGGCCTCGGCGCCTCCGGCGACGACTGCTGGACACCGCTCGGGGCGCTGGGCTGGCTGCTGATCTACGGCGTGCCGTTCCTGCTGGCCGTGCCCTGGCTGAGCGGCACACACCGGACGTGGAGCGCGGGGCTGGTCTGCCTGGCGATGCTGTGGCTGCTCGTGGCGCCGTTCGCACGGCTCGCCAAGGACGACCCGGGCAGATCCTCCCACTGAGGAAACCCGCTGGACTTGGAGTGCGCTCCAGCACCTAGCGTGCGCGGCATGAGCATGCGTTATCGCCCGCTGGGGCGCACCGGTATCGAGGTCAGCAGCTACTGCCTGGGCACGATGATGTTCGGCTTCGTGGGCAACGGCGACCACGACGACTGCGTACGGATCGTGCACGCCGCGCTGGACGCGGGCATCAACTTCGTGGACACCGCCGACATGTACTCCTCCGGCGAGTCCGAGACGATCGTCGGCAAGGCGCTGCGGGGGCGGCGCGACGACGTCGTCCTCGCGACCAAGGTGCACTTCCCGATGGGCGAGGGCCGCAACCGCAGCGGCAACTCGCGCCGCTGGATCACCCGCGCCGTCGAGGAGAGCCTGACCCGGCTCGGCACCGACTGGATCGACCTGTACCAGGTGCACCGGCCGGACCCGACGACCGACGTCGAGGAGACCCTGGCCGTCCTCGGTGATCTGCAACGGCAGGGCAAGATACGGACGTTCGGCTGCTCGTCCTTCCCGGCCGAGGAGATCGCCGAGTCCCACCATGTCGCCGAGCGGCGCGGGCTGCCGCGCTTCCGCACCGAGCAGCCGCCGTACTCGCTGCTGGCGCGCGGGGTGGAGCGCGCGGTGCTGCCGACCGTCGCACGCCACGGCATGGGCGCGCTGACCTGGGCACCGCTCGCCTCCGGCTTCCTCACCGGCAAGTACCGCAAGGGCGGTGCCGTCGACATGAGCGCGGGGCGTGCGGCGATCACTCCGTGGCGCTTCGACCCCGAACTTCCCGAGAACGTCAGGAAGTTGGAGGCCGTCGAGCAGCTGATCGGCGTCGCCGACGACCTCGGCTGTACGCTGCCGGAACTGGCGGTCGCCTTCCCGCTGGTGCACCCGTCCGTGACCTCGGTGATCCTGGGCCCGCGCACGCTGGACCAGCTCCAGGGGCTGCTCAAGGGTGCCGCGCTGACGCTGCCGGACGAGGTGCTGGACCGCATCGACGAGATCGTGCCCCCGGGCACGGACCTGTACCGCGCGGACGGCGTCTGGCAGCCGGCCTCGCTGACCGACCCCGCGCTGCGGCGCCGGCCGCAGGCGCAGCGGGCCGCGGCGGGCTGACGGCGCGCCGCGGGCGCATCACGGGCGCTGAGGCGCATTCCGGCCACGGAGCGTGCTCCGGGCCGAGGGGTCGGGACCGGTGACGGCCGGAGGCGTGTGGGGCATCGTGACGCCCTGGAAGGGCCCGGTGCCGCCGGGCGGGGGCGGGGCGTCCTGGGGGCGTGCCCGGAACGAGAGGGAGAGACCATGCCGTCGCCGTCGTCGCCCTTGCGACCGCAGCCTGTCCTGGAGGCGCCGACCGCTGCCGCGGTGTTCCTCGTCGTCACCGTCGAGCCCGGTGGGGAGGACCGTACGCGGGCCCTGCTCGGGGAGTTGGCGGGGCTGGCGCGGGCGATCGGCTTCGGGCGGCCCGAGGGGCGGCTGTCCTGTGTGGCCGGGATCGGCGCCCAGGCCTGGGACCGGCTGGCCGGCGGACCGTGCCCGGCCCTGCTGCGGCCCTTCCGGGAGCTGGCCGGGCCCCGCCACCGGGCCGTGGCCACCCCGGGTGACCTGCTGTTCCATGTCCGCGCCGAGCGGCCCGACCTGTGCTTCGCGCTGTCCGCCGAGATCGTCCGGCGGCTCGGTGACACGGCCGTCGTGCAGGACGAGGTGCAGGCGTTCGCGTACTTCGACTCCCGCAATCTGCTGGGCTTCGTGGACGGCACGGAGAACCCGGTCGGGGCGGAGGCCGCCGCCACCGCGCTCGTCGGCGACGAGGATCCCCGCTTCCGCGGCGGGAGTTACGCCCTCGTCCAGAAGTATCTGCACGAGGTCGACGCCTGGGAGAAGCTGTCGGTCGAGGAGCAGGAGCGTACGGTCGGCCGCACCAAGCTGACCAACCTGGAGATCCACGCCCCCGGCTCGCACGTCGACGTCAACACCGTCACCGACGCCGACGGCGCCGAGCGGCAGATCCTGCGCGGCGCGATGCCCTTCGGACGGCCGGGCCACGGCGAGTTCGGCACGTACTTCATCGCCTACGCCGCCGACCCGGACATCCCCGAGACCATGCTGCGCCGCATGTACCTGGGCACCGAGGAGACCGGACCCGACCCGCTGCTGGACTTCTCCCGGCCGGTGACGGGCACGCAGTTCTTCGTGCCGCCGGCCGACTTCCTGGAGGAACTGGCCGAGGACTGAGGGCCGTTCAGTCGCGCGGCAGCACGGTCACCCGGTGCAGGTTGCAGCCGGAGTGGTCCCCTTCGGTCTGCTGCGCCTTGAGGGCCATGCTGACCAGGCTCAGCAGCAGGTCGACGTCCGTGTCGCAGTCGAGGTGGACGGTCACCCAGCGCGAGCCCGGCACCAGCCGGACGGCGGTGGACTCCCGCAGGTCGGCGGACCAGCGGCCCAGCGAGGAGTCGGTCAGATGCAGGTCGACGTCGTGGCCGGTGTGGAAGTGGACTATCTCGCCGTGCGGGGAGCGAAGCGCCTGGCCCGTGCCGCAGCCGGCCGGACCCGGCGTCAGGTCGGGCCACACGGCGAGACGTTCCCGGGCGCGCTGGGCCGGAGTCATGCGCCCATGGTCGCCCCATCACCCTGCGGACACCAGCGGTTGAGCGTTCCGTAACGCGCCCGTGAGCTTCGGCGAGCGCAGCGTCCCCGCGCGCTCACACTCAGCGCGCGAGGAGGAGGAAGACGAGGGGGGCGTCGTGCTGAAGGCGGCCGGGGTTCGCGGGCCTTTGCCATCTCTTTACAACCCCGCCCGTCGCTGTCTCGTCTCTGAGCACGATCCGTCACCGACGAGAGAGAACGAGACTCATGCGACGCACCGTCCTCAGTGCCCTGGCCGTTGCCTGTGCCGCCGTCCTGGCGGGCGGCGGGGCCGCCTTCGCCGACAGCCCGGCCCCGGCCCCCTCCGCCTCGCCCACCCTCCCCCCGGCCACGCCCACGCCCACCCCCAGCGCGGTGCCGAGCGAGGCCCCCACCCCGGCGCCCACCGAAGCACCGGCGACCGCCGTGCCGTCGCCGGTGCCGACGGAGGCGTCCGAAAAGAGCGGCGGCCAGGTGTCCGTGGTCCCCAGCGGCGCGCCCGACACCGGGGTGGCGGCGTCGACGGGCGGTTCCTCCCAGGCGGGCCTCGGAGCGGCCGGGGCGGCGACGCTGCTCGCCGCGTCCGGCGGGCTCGCCTTCGTCGTACGGCGCCGGCGGGCGACCGGGGCATGACCGCACTGTCCAGGCGGGCCTTCGCCGGAGCCGGTGCGGCGGGCGCGGCCGCGCTGTTCACAGGCTGTGGAGGAGGGGGCGGCGGCGAGGACCGGCATGCCGACCGGGCCGTGGACCTGGAAGCCGACCGGCCCGGCGCGTCCCCCCGCCCGGCCGCCCGGCCCCTCGCCCGGTCCGAGCCGGTGCGGCTGCGGATACCGGCCGCCGATGTCGACACCCCGGTCATCCGGCTCGGGCTGGCCGAGGACGGGACCGTGGAGGTGCCGCCGGTCACCGAGCACGACCGGGCCGGCTGGTACCGGCACTCGCCCACGCCCGGCCAGACCGGCCCGTCGGTCCTGCTCGGCCATGTCACCGTCGGCCCCTACGGCGACGGCGTCTTCCGTCGGCTGGCCGGGCTGCGGCGCGGCGACCGGGTCGAGGTGCGGCTGAAGAGCGGCCGTACGGCGGTGTTCGCGGTGACCACCGTACGGACGGTGGCCAAGGCCGACTTTCCCGCCGACGACGTCTACGGTGACGTGAGCCGCCCGGAGCTGCGGCTGATCACCTGCGGCGGGCCCCGTACCGGGGACGAGTACCGCGACAACGTGATCGTGTCCGCCGCACTGATCCAGGGGAGCCCGGAGGCTTGAAACGGTCCCGCGACCAGGCGGCCTCCGAGCTGTTCGCCGCCCTGTACCCGCGTCTCGCCGGCTGGTGCCGGCGGCTCGTCGACGACGACGAGACCGCCCACGAGGTCGCCTCGGAGGCGTTCACCCGGCTGTGGGCGCGCTGGACGAAGGTGGACGAGCCGCGCGGCTTCCTCTACGTCACCGCGGCCAACCTGGTCCGGGACCACTGGCGCAAGCTGGAGCGCGAACGGCACGCGGTGCGCCGGGCGACGACGGAGGCGGCGGTGCGGCCGCATCCCGAGCAGGCCGACCCTTCGGTGCGGCTTCTCGTGCAGTCGCTGCCCGACCGGCTGCGCATCCCGATCCTCCTGCACTACTACGCTGACATGCCGATCCGGGAGGTGTCCGTGCTGACCGGACGCAAGGAAGGAACCGTCAAGGCCGACCTGCACGCGGCCCGCGAACTGCTCCGCGTCCACCTGAGGAGAAGCCTTGACCACTCGCTTTGACGAGGACTTCGACGACGAGGAGGAGTTCGGCCGCGACGACCCGCTCACGGTGCTGCTCGGCCCGCCGACCGGGCATCTCGCCCCGCCGCCCGGTCACTACACGGCCCTGCGCCGGGCCGCGTCCCGCCGCCGGCTGCTGCGTACCGCCGCTGCGGCCGGGCTGACCTGCGCGGCGCTCGCCCTGGCCGCGCTCCCGCTGTATCTCGCCGCCCCGGAAGGACCGGCCCGTCCGGCGCCGCCGCTGGCCCCCGCGCCGGCGCCGACGAGCGGGGCGCCGACTCCGGAGCGCAGCCTTCCGACGGTCAGCGAGGCGCCGTCCCCGGCCCCGTCCCTGCCGCCGGGCCTCGAGGAGTCCCCGGCGGAGACGGCCTCGCCCAGTTCCCCCGCCACCGAGGCGCCCGTCCCGACCCCCACGGCCGTGCCGACACCGACGGACTGACGTTCCCTCAGCCCTCGACGCCGGTCGAGGTGTGCGCGGCGCCGACCGGCTTGGACTCCGGGGAGCCGCGCTGGCGCAGATACACCGACAGGATGGCCATCGAGGCGACGGCCAGCAGCTCGGACTGCCAGTTCTGCAGGGTGCGGTTCCAGAAGTCGGCCGTGCCGATGTACTGCGACCAGGTGAGGGGCGCCTGGAGGTCGCGCAACTGCATCTCGTCGTAGGCGGCCGTGCCGGCGATCGACTGGGCCAGCCAGGACCACAGGAAGATCACCGCGAAGACGATGCCCAGCGAGCGCCCGTACACCCGCTGCCGCCAGCCCCCGGCGGAGGCCCAGCGCGGCGAGGAGGCGACGGCGTGCGGACCGACCATCTGCTCCTCGTCGCTCTCCGGGCCCGCCTTGTGCAGCTCCTTGGACTCGGGCGAGCCGCGCTGGAGCAGCCAGACGGTGGCGAAGACGTAGAGGAAGAACTGGAGGTACTCCGACTGCCAGTTCTCGGTGACGTCGACGGCGAAGTCGGAGGTCGCCAGGTAGTCGGGGAAGCTCAGCGGGTGCAGTCCGTCGGCGACGAGCTGGTTGTTGAACTCGGCGTGCCCGGAGACGGCCTGCCCGGCGACGGTGAGCAGGAAGCCGGCGCCGAAGGCGAGGGTGAGGCCGTTGTGCTTGAGGTACCGGGTGAGGCGGCTCATCGGTGCATCAGTCCCACGGCCGTGAAGTAGGCGAGGCCGCCGCACACGATCACCAGCAGCAGCGTGAACAGGGAGCGCATCGCCGCCTCACCCGCCCTTGACCTGGCACTGGTAGGGCCGCTGGGGGCGGGGCTCGCAGCCCGCCGCGGTGATCCTCCAGCCGGTGGGGAAGCGGGACAGGAACAGCGTGTCGGTGTCGAGCACGACCCGCGCCTGCTGCCCGTAGACCTGCACCGACCGCACCCGGCCGTCGTAGGTCAGGTCTTCCTGGAGCAGGGCCTCGGGGCAGGGCGACTCGGCCGACTGCTCCAGTTCCTGCCGGGTCTCGGGGGCCAGGGCCGCGCAGGCGCGCGGGCCGTCGGCCTGCCGGACGCTGTCGGCGAAGCGCAGCGCCGCCCGTGACGCGGCCGTCTCCCGCTCGCCGAGCGTCGCGCACCCGGCCAGACAGGCCGTCAGCGCGACAAGGACCGCCCACCTCCAGTGCCGCAAGGGACCTCCAGGGTTACGTCATGACGGGGGAGGCCCATGCTGACGCGGCGCGGCCGCCCGGTGGGGCAGCCGCGCCGCAGGGGATCGGCGGGTTACTTCGTGAGGCGGCTCTCCAGGTCGGCGAGCACCTGGTCGGCCGCGGTCACGCCGAGGCCCAGGTACCAGGTCTCGTCCGGGACGTCGTAGGCGTGGCCGGACTTGACGGCCCGCAGGTTCTTCCACAGCGGGTTGGCCTGGGCCTGGGACTTGTCCGTGGCCTTCGGGTCGCCGTAGACGCCGGTGAAGATGTAGTCGGCATCGGCCTGGTCGATGTTCTCGGCGCTGATCTCGGCGGCCAGGTCCTCGATGTCCTGGTTCTTGGGCCGCGGGATGCCGACGTCCTTGAGGATCGTGCCGATGAACGAGGCGTTGGCGTACAGGCGGATGACGCCGTCGGGCAGGTAGCGGACCATCGACACGGTCGGCTTCTTCGCGCCGAGCTTGTCGCCGAGCGCCTTCGCCTTCTTGTCGTAGGCGGCGAGGTTCGCCCGGGCCTGCGCGGTCTTGTCCAGGGCGGCCGCGTTGAGGAGGTAGTTCTCCTTCCAGGTGAAGCCCGGGCGCAGGGAGAACACGGTCGGGGCGATCTTCGACAGCTCGTCGTACTTGTCGGCGGCGCGCAGCTGGCTGCCCAGGATCAGGTCGGGCTCGAGCGCGGCGATGGCCTCGAGGTTGAGGTTGTTGATGGTGCCGACGTTCTCCGGGTGGCCCGCGTCCTTCTTCAGGTAGGACGGCAGCTCGGGCGAGCCCTCGGTGGGGGCGAGGCCGACCGGCTCGATGCCGAGGGACACGACGTTGTCCAGCTCGCCGACGTCCAGCACGACCACGCGCTTGGGCTGGGCCTTCAGTTCGGTCTCGCCCATGGCGTGCTCGATGGTCCGCGGCCACTCGCCGGGCTTGGCGTCCGTGCCCATTTTCGCGGTCTGTTCGGCGGCCTTCGCGAAGTCCTCGCCGCCCTGGGCGACCGACTTCTTGTCGCCGGCGCCGGCCGACGGCTTCCCGGCGGTCGTCTCCTCGCTGTCGCCCGAACCGCCGCACGCGGTCAGGGACAGCGCGGCGGCGAGCGCGAGGGCAACGGCGGCTGTGCCGCGGCGGCTTGCGGACATGGGAGGACTCCCGTCGTACGAGTGAAACTTAGGCAAGCCTTACTTTATGAGATACCTGTGAGTACGACGCATTCGGAGCCTGTGCTTCCGATCACGTCCGCGTCAGGTTTCCCGTACGGCCTGTTCGGGCACCCCGGCCGTCCGCGGCGGCCCCGGCACCACCAGCGGGCCCCCCGTCACCGGGTCCGGTACGACGACCGACGCCAGCCCGAACACCTCCTGCACCAGCTCCGCCGTGACCACGTCCGCCGGTGCGCCCTGCGCCACGATCCGGCCGGCCTTCATGGCGACGATGTGGTCGGCGTAGCGGGCTGCCTGGTTCAGGTCGTGCAGGACGGCGACCACGGTCCGGGCCCGCTCCAGGTTCAACTGCCGCACCAGGTCGAGGACTTCCACCTGGTGCGCGATGTCCAGATAGGTCGTGGGCTCGTCCAGGAGCAGGATGTCGGTGTCCTGCGCGAGGGCCATCGCGATCCACACGCGCTGGCGCTGACCACCCGACAGCTCCTCGACCGGGCGGGCGGCGAGCTCGGCGACACCGGTGCGCTCCATCGCCTCCGCGACGGTCCGCTCGTCGGCCTCCGACCACTGCTGCCACCACTTCTGGTGCGGCTGACGGCCGCGTGCGACCAGGTCCGCGACCGTGATGCCCTCCGGTGGCACCGGCGTCTGCGGCAGCAGCCCGACCGCCCGCGCGATCCGCCGGGTCGGGATCCGCGCCAGCTCGGTGCCGTCCAGCAGCACCGCGCCGCGCTTCGGCCTCAGCAGCCGGCCCAGGGCCCGCAGCAGGGTCGACTTGCCGCAGGCGTTGGGCCCGACGATGACGGTCACCCGGCCGTGCGGGATCTCCAGGTCCAGGTCCTCGACGACCGCGCGGTCCTCGTAGGCCAGGGTGAGCGACTGGGCGGTGAGGCGGTTGCCGGTCACGCGGTTCCTCCGGAACGGCTGCTGCGAGAGCTGACGATGAGCCACATCAGGTAGGGGGCGCCCACCAGGGCGGTGAACACGCCGACCGGCAGCTCCAGCGGCGACAGCAGCCGCCGGGCCAGCAGATCGGCCACGACCACGATCAGCGCGCCCGTCAGCGCCGAGCCCACCAGCGGGATGTGCGGGGTGCGGGTCAGACGGCGGGCGATCTGCGGGGCGAGCAGGGCGACGAAGTCCACCGGACCGGCCGCCGCCGTGGCGAGCGACGCCAGCACCACGCCGAGCACGCTCAGCCCCAGCCGGTCCCGGCCGAGCCGACTGCCCAGGGCGGTGGCGGTGTCCTCGTCCAGCGCGGCGGCGCGCTGCGCCCGGGCCGCCCACAGCACACACGGCACACACACCAGCAGCGCGGTCGCCAGCGGGCCCGCCTGGTCCCAGCCGCGGCCGTTGAGGGAGCCGGTGAGCCACACCTTGGCCTGCTGGGCGACCAGATAGTCGCCCTTGGTCACGAACAGCCGGGTCAGCGAGCCCAGCGCCACCGAGATGCCGATGCCGACCAGCACGAACCGGGCGGGGCTCAGCCCACGCCGCCAGGCCAGCACATAGACCAGGGCCGCGGCGGCGAGACCGCCCGCGACGGAGACGTACGGCAGGGCGGTGTACGAGGTGACGCCGAAGGTCATCGCGGCGACCGTCGCCGCGCCCGCCCCGTGCGTCACCCCGATGACGTCCGGGCTGGCCAGCGGGTTGCGCGCGACCGTCTGCACCAGCGCGCCCGAGACGCCGAAGGCGGCCCCCACCAGCAGCCCGGTCACCAGCCGCGGCAGCCGCAGCGTGCCGACGACGAGCTCGTCCGGGCTGGGCAGGCCGAGCAGCACCCGCACGACCTCGCCGGGCGCGACGAACGACCGGCCGACACAGAGGGAGGCGACCACGGCGGCCGCGAGCAGGACGCTCAGCGCCACGGCCACCAGCAGGCTCCGGCGGTGCAGCAGGAGGCTGCCGCGCCCGGCCCGCAGGACGGTGTGCCCCACCGGGGTCACGCGCGCGGCACCCGCAGGAGCGACGGGGGCCTGAGGACCGACGGGCGCGGTCATGCCGTCACCGCCTTCCGCCGGACCAGGACGACGAGGAACGGCACCCCGGCCAGCGCGGTCATCACGGCCACCGGCACCTCCGAGGGCCGTACGACGACCCGGCCGAGGACATCGGCCAGCAGCAGCATCACCGGCCCGAGCAGCGCGGCCATCGGCAGCAGCCGGCGGTGCGCGGGGCCCACGAGCGCGCGGGCGATGTGCGGGACGGCGAGACCCACGAAGGCGATCGGACCGGCCGCGCCCACCGCGGCACCGGTCAGCACGGTCGCCCCCAGCGCGCCGGTGGCGCGCAGCAGTTGCACATTGCGGCCCAGCCCCCGGGCGATGTCGTCGCCGAGGGCGAGGGCGTCGAGACCCCGGGCCATGGCGAGCACCAGCACCAGCCCGGCCACCAGGAACGGCCAGACCTGACCGGCGATCGCCGCGTCCCGCCCGCTGATGGACCCGACGTCCCAGAACCGGAACTCGTCCAGCGCGCGGGCGTCGGTGGTCAGGACCGCCGAGACGACCGAGGCGAGGAACGCGTTCATCGCCGCGCCCGCCAGCGCCAGTTTCACCGGCGAGGCTCCGCCGCGTCCGCCGCTCGCGACGGCATAGACGCACACCGCGGCGAGGGCCGCGCCCGCGAAGGCGTACCAGACGTACCCCGTGAGCGAGTGGACCCCGAAGAAGGCGATGGCGCACACGACACCCAGCGAGGCGCCCTGGCTGATGCCGAGGATGCCCGGCTCGGCGATGGGGTTGCGGGTGATGCCCTGCAGGACCGTGCCGGCGACGGCGAGCGCGACTCCCACCAGCACACCGACGACCGTACGCGGCACCCGCAGCGCCCGGACCACCTGCGCGTCGGGGCTGTTCCCGCCGTGCACCAGCGCGTCCCACACCACCGACGGCGCGACGGGCCGGCTGCCGACGGCGAGGCTCAGCAGTACGGCCAGCACCAGCACAAGGGCGGCGGCGGTCCAGCCGACGCGGCGTCTCGCGACTCCTGACATGCGCCCTTCCCCTGTGAGTCAGCTAAGGCTTGCCTAAGCCTACGTGGTGGTGGAAGGGCGGCTTCCGGCCCATGGGTTTCACTGCCCCGGCACTGCCCCGGCGCGCTGAAACCGGCCTGAAACCGCGGTGAACCGGCCGGGCCGCACAGTCCTCCCCATGACGACGACACACCACGAGCCGGCGATCGAGGCCACCGGGCTGCGCAAGGCCTACGGGGACAAGACGGTCCTCGACGGCATCGACTTTCAGGTGCCCGCGGGCACGGTCTTCTCGCTCCTCGGCCCCAACGGCGCCGGCAAGACCACCGCGGTCAGCATCCTCACCACGCTGATCTCCGCCGACGCGGGGCAAGCCAGGATCGCCGGGCACGACTTCGTCGCCGACGCGCAGAAGGTGCGCGCCGCGATCGGGGTCACCGGGCAGTTCTCCGCCGTCGACGGGCTGATCACCGGCGAGGAGAACATGCTGCTGATGGCCGACCTCCAGCATCTGTCGCGGGGCGAGGGCCGCCGGGTCACCGCCGAGCTGCTGGAGCGCTTCGACCTCACCGAGGCCGCGAAGAAACCCGCCTCCACCTACTCCGGCGGCATGAAGCGCCGCCTCGACATCGCCATGACCCTGGTCGGCAGCCCGCGGATCATCTTCCTCGACGAGCCGACCACCGGACTCGACCCGCGCTCCCGCCACAACATGTGGGGCATCATCCGCGAGCTGGTCCGCGACGGCGTCACCGTCTTCCTCACCACCCAGTACCTGGAGGAGGCCGACCAGCTCGCCGACCGGATCGCCGTCCTCAACGGCGGCAAGCTGGTCGCCGAGGGCAGCGCCGAGGAGCTCAAGCGGCTCGTCCCCGGCGGGCACGTCCGGCTGCGCTTCGCCGACCCGGTCGCCTACGAGAGCGCCGCGAGGGCCCTGCGCGAGACCACCCGCGACGACGAGGCGCTCACCCTCCAGGTCCCCAGCGACGGCACCCAGCGCGAACTGCGCGCCATCCTCGACTGGCTCGACAGCGCCGGCGTGGAGGCCGACGAGCTGTCCGTGCACACCCCCGACCTCGACGACGTGTTCTTCGCCCTGACCGGCAGCACCGTCCCCGCCCAGTCCGCCCCGAAGGAGACCCTCCGATGACCGCCGCCGGCCTCGCCGTCCGCGACACCATGACCATGCTGCGGCGCAACCTCCTGCACGCCCGCCGCTACCCGTCCCTCACCCTCAACCTGCTGCTCACGCCGATCATGCTGCTGCTGCTCTTCGTGTACGTCTTCGGCGACACGATGAGCGCGGGCATGGGCGGCGGCGACCGCTCCGACTACATCGCCTACGTCGTCCCGGGCCTGCTGCTGATGACCATCGGCTCCACCGTGGTCGGCACCGCGGTCTCCGTCTCCAACGACATGACCGAGGGCATCATGGCCCGCTTCCGCACGATGGCGATCCACCGCGGCTCGGTGATCACCGGTCATGTCATCGGCAGCGTCCTGCAGTCGGTGCTCAGCGTGGTCCTCGTCGGCGCCGTCGGCGTGGCCATCGGCTTCCGCTCCACCGACGCCACGGTCCTGGAGTGGCTCGCAGCCTTCGGACTGCTCGTGCTCTTCGCGAGCGCGCTGACCTGGATCGCCGTAGGCATGGGCCTGGTGAGCCCGAACGCCGAGGCCGCCAGCAACAACGCCACCCCACTGATCCTGCTGCCGCTGCTGTCCAGCGCGTTCGTGCCGCTCGACGCGATGCCGGGCTGGTTCCGGCCGGTCGCCGAGTACCAGCCGTTCACCCCCGCCATCGAGACCCTGCGCGGCCTGCTGCTGGGCAGTGAGATCGGCACGCAGAACGCCGTCCTCGCCGTCGCCTGGTGCCTGGGCCTGACGGTCCTCGGCTACCGCTGGTCCCGGGCCACCTTCAACCGCGAGCCGCGCCGGTGAGCTCCCGCAGGGCCTCGGCCCGCAGCTCCTCCGGCCCCAGGGCGGCGTACCTCGACCTCGCGTCGGTGTACGCCGCCCGGTCGGCGTGCTCGGCCGCCTCCCGGGAGCGCGCCGAGGACAGCGAGGGGAAGTCCCGCACCACCGGCATGCGTTCGGCCAGCGCCACCAGCCGTACGGCCGTACGGTCGCCGGAGGCGAGCCCCGCCAGGCCCAGCGCCAGCAGGACCGTGCCGTACACGGGCGCCTCCACCGGGGACCCCTCGCCCGGCGTGCCGTTCAGCAGGGCGAGCAGCCGGGTGCGCAGCTCGCCGGGCAGCGCGGCCACCGGCTCCAGCCGGCCGTGCCGGGCGTGCGCCGCCAGCGTGGCCGCCCGCACCTGGAGCGCCCACGGCGCCACGAACGGGTCCCCTGCATGCCGCAGGCCGTCCGCGTCCACCCGCTCCACCGCCCGCCGCCACAGCCCGAGCCCCACCTCGGTCAGGCCCCGGGCCAGCGCGATCTCCGCCCGGACCGGCAGATCGGGGGCGTAGATCTGGTCGGGCACCGACGGCTGCTCCAGCGCCGCGAGACCCAGCCAGTACTCCGCCTCCTCGACCTCCCCGCGCTGCAGACAGGCCATCACCAGCCCCCACCGCACCCCGATCGAGTCCGACCAGTCGCCGAAGTCGCCGAGCACGTCCAGCGCGGCCCGCAGATGCTCGTACGCCTCCGCGCCGTTCTCCGTCTGGAGGCACAGCTCGCTGATCCGGCCGTGGCCGAGCAGCAGCATGCTCGGGTTGTCGAGCGGGGCCAGCGCCTGCAAGGTGCGCCGGGCGTACTCCAGCGCCCGCCCGGTCCGATGCTCCGACTCCCACACATAGCTGGCGACACACGCCGCGACCCCCGCGAGCAGCGGCTCGTCGGCGTCGCACAGCTCCTCCAGCCGCGCGTACTCGGGCGGCCGCATCTCCGGTACGGCACACAGGACCAGGGACAGCGCCCGCAGCAGCGTGTCCGGCGGGGCCGACGGCAGCCGGCGCAGCGTCACCCACTGGCGCAGGGCGTGCGGGCCGTGGCCCATGAACAGGCTGGCCGTGCACACGGCGGCCGCACTGCGGGCCGGCTCCACGTCCTCGGGCCCCGGCCGGAAGTGCGACAACGGCCCACCGGTCTCGGCGGCCAGCGCGGTCAGCCGGGTGAAGTTGGTGTCGGTGGCCCACAGCGACGCCAGTACGGCGGTCAGGGCGGCGATGGCGGGCCCGTCGGAGCGGGCGAGCGCGTGCCGCGACGCCAGCACCAGGTTGTCCTGCTCGGCACGGATACGGTTCCAGGCGGGCAGGGGGTCGGCGCTGAACAGCACGTCGTGATGGGCCCGCCCGAACTCCCGCGCCCAGTCCAGGAACCGGCCGGTGACCACCTCCTCCTCACCGGCCTCGGCACGCCGGGCGGCGCTGAACTCCCGCAGCGTCTCCAGCATGTGGAAGCGCACCCCGGACCTGCTGTCGCTCACCTTGATCAGGGACTGGTCGGCGAGCTGCTCCAGCAGGGTCAGCGCGTCGCCGTCCTCCCCGAGCACATGCTCCGCCGCGTCCTCGGTGAACCCGCCGGGGAACACCGACAGCGCGCGCAGCGCCGCCCGGCCGTCCTCCTCCAGCAGGTTCCAGCTCCACTCGACCACGGCCCGCAGCGTGCGATGCCGCTCGGGTGCGTCACGGGCACCGCCGCGCAGCAGCGCGAAACGGTCCCGGAGCCGACGGGATATGTCGGCCACGGACAGCACCCGCACCCGGGCGGCGGCGAGTTCGACGGCCAGCGGCAGCCCGTCCAGATGCCGGCAGATCTCGGCGACCGCCTCCGGGTCCAGCTCCACCCCGGGCCGCGCCGCCCGCGCCCGCTGCCCGAACAGCTCCACCGAGGTGTCCAGGGACAGCTCCGGCAGCGCGTACACGGACTCCGAGGTCAGCCCCAGCGGGGCACGGCTGGTGGCCAGGACGCGCAGTTCCTTCGACCGCGACACCAGGTCCCGTACGAGCCCGGCGGCGCCGCTCACCACATGCTCGCAGTTGTCCAGCACCAGCAGCACGGGCCGTGTGCCCAGCGCGGCGGCGATCCCCGCGACCGGGTCCCCGGCACCCGCGAACTGCAGGCCCTCGCCCGCGCCGACGGCCGAGGCGACCTCCCCGGCCACGTCCTCGTCGGCCGTGACACCGGCCAGCGGCACGAAGTGCACCACCCGCTGCTCGGCCGCCCGGCTCACCGCGTGCGACAGACGCGTCTTGCCCAGCCCGCCCGGACCCGTCACGGTCACCACCCGCGCCTCGCGCAGCAGCCCCGTCACCGCGGCGACATCGGCGTCCCGGCCCAGCAGCGGATTCGGCTCGTGCGGCACGCCCTGCCGCACCCGAGGCGCGTCGGCGCTGAGCAACTCCTGGTGCACGGCCTTCAGTCGAGGTCCAGGGTCGGTGCCCAGCTCCTCGCGCAGGGCGCGCCGGTAGGCGTCGTACCGGGTCAGGGCCGCAGCCCGGCCCGCGGTCGCCGCCTCGCTGCGCAGCAGTTCCGCCAGCACCTCCTCGTCGCGCGGCAGCTCCCGCGCCAGCTCGGCCAGCGGCTCCACGGCCTCCGCGAGCCGCCCCAGCCGCGCCAGCGCCAGGGCCCGACCGCGCACCAGCGCCCGGAACGCCCCGACCCGTCCGGCGCGCAGCGCCACCACGGGGTCGTACAGCTCCTCACCGGACCCGGCGCCCACACTCCCGTCCCACAGCGCCAGCCCCGCCTCGGCCTGCGCGAGCGCCCCGGCGTGGTCCCCGGCCCGGGCCCGCTCGCCGCAGGCCGCCTCGCACAGCAGCAGCGCCGAACTGTCGACCTGCCGCTCGTCGAGCCCCAGCCGGTACCCGCTCGGCGTGCTCAGCACGACCTCGGCCCCGAGCTGCGTCCTGAGCCGGGACACCAGCACCTGCACGGCCTTCCCCGGCCGCTCCGGCAGCTCCCCGTCCCACAGCCCCTCCACGAGCCGCCCGGTGCTGCACCCGCCCCGCAGGTCCTCCGCCAGCAGCGCCAGCAGCCCGCGCAGCCGCGGCGCCGTGATCTCCCGTCCCCGAAAGGCGACTTGGCCCAGCAGCGTCAACTCGGTGGTCATTGCGGCAGCCTAGCCATGGCCGCCCTGCGGGACCGGTTGAGAACGGTTTCAGCCGAGGCAGAGGACCAGCAGGCACACCTTCGCCGGGTCGGTCTGCTCCCCCGTCGGCTGCGTCGGCTCGGTCGGTTCCGTGGGCGGGGCCGAAGCCTCGGGGGGCTGCGTGGCCGGGGCCTCGGGTGCCGTGGGTGCGGTCGGCTCCACGGTCGGCGTGCTCGGGGGCGGCGTCCGCGGGGTGGTGACGGTGGAGGACTGCGGGATGTCGCGCTGCTGCGGGGCGGCCGCCGGGGCGTGCCGCTGGACCGGCACGCCGACCCGAGGGGTGGTCACCTCGGCCGGGGCGGCCGGGGCCTCGGCGGGCACGCTCGGCCGGGGGGCGCGCTGCGTGGCGGCCGGGCTCGACACCGGCTGGGGCGTGTGGTCGGGGGCCTGGAGGTCGACTCCGCCCATGGGCCGGTCGTCCGGCGCCGCGGCGGCCTGCGCCCGTGCGGGGGTGCCGCGGTCCAGCGAGGCGAGGGTCAGGCCGCCGCCGACCAGGGCGACGGCGGTCGCGACGGCCGCCCGGCGCTTGTGCTTCTTCAAGCGGGCGAGCTGACGCCGCCGGGCCGCCCGCCCGGGGCGCGTCGAGGGCGGGGCGTCCTCGGCCGGGACGGGCGCGGGTGCCGGTGCCGGTGCGAGGCGGGTGACAGGGGTGGGCACGGCGGCCGGGGCTATGTCAGGCGCGTAGGCGCCGCACCCGGGGCACACCAGGGCGCCGTTGAGATGCCGCCGGCACGCGGAGCAGTAGTCCATCTACGTCTTCCTGTTCCCGTCGCACGGTGATCGAACGGCCAGTCACGCTAACGACACTTCCCGGCCCGGGTGTGCAGCCCGTGTGACGCTCCTGCGCGGATCCGGGCAGCGCGCGTCCACACAACACCGCGCCCCGGATCGAGCCGGTCGCCTGCCAGTCATGAATGGGGCGAAGTGTGACACTTCAGGACATGACGGGTGCTCAGAAGCGCACGGCGACGCTGCCGTTCGGAAGGCCTGCAACTCGCCGCCTCCAGCCCCTGATTGGTGATCTGCGTCACGCCTGGCCGGTTTTTCGTGATGTTCACCGGTCGGGTGACGCTAGATAGTTGAGGGGCACATGTGTTCGGTGCCTCTTCTGTGATTTCTTCCAAGGCCGACTGCGGCCCACTATCGGGATGGATTCGTCGTGAGTCGTCGTACGTCGCATGCGTACAGACCATTGAGCCTGAAACGACGGGCGTGGATCACGCTCGGTGCCGTGGTGCTGGCCGGAGGAGGCGTGGCGACCTACGCCGCGGCCAGCCCCTCCGCCGCCCCGGAGGCCGAGGGCCAGGACAAGCGGCCGGTGGAGGTCTACCACCTGCCGCTGAAGGGCACCACGAGCGGCGAGCGCGAGCTGCCGCGCACGGACACCAAGCAGTTCTCGCTCGTCGGTGTCACCTGGAACGGCGCCCTGAAGAAGCTCGACGGCACGGCGCAGGTGCGCACGCACAGCCTGCGGACCGGCGAGTGGGGCCCGTGGTACGACCTGGATCTGGACATCTCCCCGCCGGACAAGCCGGACGCCGACATGCGCGGCGCGTCGGCGCCGATGTGGGTCGGCCCCTCCGACGGCGTCGAGGTCCAGGTCCGTCACGAGGACGGCAGCACCGGTGCGCTCCCCAAGGGCCTCGAGGTCAGCCTGGTCGACCCGGGCGTGGTGACCGAGGCCGAGACGAAGATGGACGCCCCGCAGCCGGCGGCGTACGCGGTGTCGACGACCGCCGAGGGCGCGACCACCGCCGAGGCCGCGGCCGCCGTGCCGCAGCCGCCCGTCGTCTCCCGCGCCGAGTGGGGCGCGGACGAGACCCGCAGCCCGGACCCGTCGGAGTACAACGCGGACATCAAGGCCGTGTTCGTCCACCACACCACCGGCGCCGACTACGACTGCTCCGAGTCGCCGGCGATCGTCCGGGGCATCTACGCGTACCACACCGACCCGAAGCCCCAGGGCAACGGCTGGAACGACCTCGGCTACAACTTCCTCGTCGACAAGTGCGGCACCGTCTTCGAGGGCCGCAAGGGCGGCATCGACAAGCCGGTGCTGGGCGCGCACACCTACGGCTTCAACCGTGAGTCGACCGGCATCTCCGTCCTCGGCAACTACGTCTCCGGCTCCGCCTCGGACGCCGCCCTGGAGGCCGTCTCCCGCGTGGCCGCGTGGAAGCTCAGCCTGTACGGCGCCGACCCGGCCGGCACGGTCGCCCTCAACGCCGGCGCGACGCAGCCGAACTACTTCGGGACCCAGTTCACCGCGGGCCAGCCGTACACCTTCAACCGGATCTCCGGCCACCGCGACGGCTTCAACACCGAGTGCCCGGGCAACGCCCTCTACGCCCAGCTCCCCAAGATCCGCACCTGGGCGGCCGGCCCGGTCCGAGGGCCTGAAGATCGGCTCGCTCACCGGCGCGACCGCCTCGGGCTCGACGTACTACACCAAGGGCTCGGTCACCGTCCGCTGGTCGGCGACCACGCCCGCGTCGCTGATCTCCCGCTACGAGGTGCTGGTCGACGGAAACGTCGTCGCCACGACGTCCGGCGCCGGTTCGGCGAAGGCGGTCACGCTGGCCGCGGGCAGCCACACGGTCGCCGTCCGCGCCGTGCACGTGTCGGGCAAGCCCGCGGAGACGACGCCGCTGACCGTGGTGGCCGACGCCACCGCCCCGACATTCACCACCACGCCGAAGCTGGCCCTGCGCACCGGCACCGTGAACACGACGGCCGTCCCGGTCACCCTCAGCTGGAAGGCGACCGACGACAAGGCCCTGCGCTACACGAAGCTGCTGTCCCCGACGACCGCCACCTTCAGCGCGGCCGCGACGCTCTCCAACCGCACCTCCGCCTCCGGCTCGGCCAGCACCTGGTCTATGCGGGCGTACGACTACGCCGGCAACTACCGCGACGCCTCGGCCGCCTACACCCCGGTCATCCTCCAGGAGACCTCGGCCGTGAAGACCGGCACCTGGACCACCCGCTCCTCCACCAGCTACCTGGGCGGCAAGTCCTACTCCAGCGGCTCCAAGGGCGCGACCCTGACCTGGACCTTCACCGGCCGCTCCGCCTCCTGGGTCGTCTCCCGCGCGTCCACCTCGGGCCAGGTCTACGTGTACGTCGACGGGGTGAAGGTCTCGACGGTCGACCTGAAGTCCTCCACCACGCTCTACCGCCAGGCCATCTGGACCAAGACGTGGTCCACCAGCGCCAAGCACACCGTCAAGATCGTCGTGGTCGGCACCAGCGGCCGCCCGACCATCACCACGGACGGCCTGGTCTACATCAAGTGACCGGGCCGGCCGGCCAATGACCACAAGGAAACCGCGTGCGCCCCAGGGCACACGCGGTTTCTTTGTGTGGTCTTCCCGAAGATCTCCTGGACCGGCACCGGCGTCCACGAGGCACCAGTGATCATATGTACGCCACACCACATGCACAGGCGGCGTCGCGCTGCCCGTCTCGATCGTGGCTTCGGAGCCGGTCGAGATTCCGCGGGTCCGGCCCGACAGCGGGCCGGAAGCGGTCCTGGCCGCGCTCGCCTCCGTGACTCCCGGTGCCGAGGTGCGAGAGCTCGACGCCACCGCGGCCCTGCGCTCGGAGCGAGACGTACCCGCCGACGCGGCCCAGGGCGTCGACGTCGGACACCGCCGGGTCGAGTACCTCGTGCCGGTCCCGGACAGCGCCCCCGACCAGTACGTCACCTTCTCCTTCAGCGCGCTGATCGCGCCCGGCTCGGATCCCTCCTTCTACGACCTCCTCGTGGAGTTGTTCGATGCCGTGATGGGCACCTTCCGCTGGAGCTATGCCTGAAGGCTCCCTGCCGCCGCGCCCCCGAAGAAAGAGACCGTTCATGTCCGAAGGCACCCTGTGGAGCACCGACCTCGGTGCCCCGCTCCGCATCGACACGGATGCCAACCCAGATCCCTGGGGCTATCTGCACCTCCAGATCGACAGGAAGAACTTCAAGGAATGGCTGGACCTGCACCTGACCGGTCTGGCCGCCGTCCACGGCATCGAGCTCTCCCGTAAACTCCGCCGATTCCACAAGAGCTTCTACGAGCAGACGATCGTCACGCTCAGGGACAAGCTCCAGGCCGACGAGGCGTTCATCTACCACCCCGTTCCGCTGACCTACATGCCGCTGGTGATGCACGCCACCCGCCTCCACTGCGAGGCCCGTGACGCGTCCTCCTGCGAGGGAGTCACCGCGGCCACGGTGCCGCACCCGGACATCCCCGAGTGGCAGCAGCGAACCGGCAGTGTTCCGTTCGACTCTCCCCACCTGGGCGCGGACGGGGTCCGGGTCACCCGCTCCTACCCTGCGGACAGCACCATCATGATGACCTCGGTGACGTACCACTGGCACACTCCGGCCGGCCTCCCCGACGTCCTGCTCCGCGGCCACCACGACGATCCGGAAGTGATGGCCGCGGCGATGGACGCCTTGGACGACTTCGCCCGAACGCTCCGGCTTCCTGAGACGGCCAGTTGACCGGCGCCGCCGGGACGGGAGTGCGCCGCTGTCCCCGGGATCTCCACCGCGGCGGACGCTGAAAAACTGACAGCGCCGGAACAGATATTCTCCGGTTTCCCACGGCGGCGCCGTTTTTCCTTGCAGCCGCTTTTTATCGTGGTACGCTGGCTGTCAGTTGCAGTTGTGGTTGCCAGTTTTTGTCACAGGTTTTTCCCGGGCAGGTGATCATCGCAGCGATGAGGAGGCTCGTGAAGTGCGAGCCTCGCTACTGCCTCAGGAGTTTTGACATGGCCACCGGTACCGTGAAGTGGTTCAACGCGGAAAAGGGCTTCGGCTTCATCGAGCAGGACGGCGGCGGCGCTGACGTCTTCGCCCACTACTCGAACATCGCCACCAGCGGCTTCCGCGAGCTGCAGGAAGGCCAGAAGGTGACCTTCGACGTCACCCAGGGCCAGAAGGGCCCGCAGGCGGAGAACATCGTTCCCGCCTGATCCAAGGCCACAAAAGCCTGAAAGAGGCCCGCACCTTCGAGGTGCGGGCCTCTTTCGTATTCCCCTGACGTATTCCCCTGAAAAGAATATGAAGGGGAAGTGACGGCGAAGTGGCCGGAAAGCCGCGGGAAATCCCCCGGCGGATCGACCGCCGGGGGTGTCAGGCCGGGGTTTGGGCCGGACCGGTGTGGGTGTCAGGTGACCGGTGTGGGTGTCAGGCCGCCCGGCCGACCGAGGACCGGCGTCCGGCCGCGCCGGCGGACCGGCCGCGGCCGTTGCGCCCGCGGCGGGCACGACCCGACGAGGCTGAGCCGGAAGACGTGGCGGAGGACGCGGCCCGACGGGCCGGCGGCGTGACGGGCGCGGTGATGACCACGGGCACGCCGGACGGAGTCCGGGCGCCGGTGATCCGGTTCAGCTCAGGCTCTCCCGGCCGTACGGGCGTGATCCGCGCGGTGACGCCGGCCGACGCCATCAGCCGGTCCATGTCACGCCGCTGCTCGGGTGTCACCAGCGTGACGACGGTGCCGGACTCGCCCGCCCGTGCGGTACGGCCGCCGCGGTGCAGGTAGTCCTTGGGATCGGTGGGCGGGTCCACGTTGACGACCAGGTCGAGGCTGTCGACATGGATGCCGCGGGCGGCGACGTTGGTCGCGACCAGCACCGTCACCTCGCCGTCCTTGAACTGGGCCAGGGTCCGGGTGCGCTGCGGCTGGGTCCTGCCGCCGTGCAGCGCGGCGGCGCGGACGCCGCTGTTCAGCAGGTGCTTGGTCAGCCGGTCCACCGCGCGCTTGGTGTCCAGGAACATGATCACCCGGCCGTCCCGGGCCGCGATCTCCGTGGCCGTCTGCCGCTTGTCCGCGTCGGGCACGTGCAGCACGTGGTGCTCCATCGTGGTGACCGCGCCCGCCGACGGGTCGACGGAGTGGACCACCGGGTCGCTCAGATAGCGGCGGACCAGCCGGTCGACGTTGCGGTCCAGGGTGGCCGAGAACAGCATCCGCTGACCCTGCGGGCGCACCTGGTCGAGCAGCGCGGTGACCTGCGGCATGAAGCCCATGTCGGTCATCTGGTCGGCCTCGTCGAGGACGGTGACGGCCACGTCGTCGAGCCGGCAGTCGCCCCGGTCGATGAGGTCCTTGAGCCTGCCCGGCGTGGCGACGAGCACCTCCGCCCCGGCCCGCAGCGCACCGGCCTGCTTGCCGATGGACATCCCGCCGACCACCGTGGCCGTCCGCAGCCGCACCGCGCGGGCGTACGGCGCGAGCGCGTCGGTGACCTGCTGGGCCAGCTCACGGGTGGGGACCAGCACGAGGGCCAGCGGCCGGCGCGGCTCGGCCTTCAGACCCGCCGTACGGGCCAGTACCGCGAGGCCGAAGGCGAGGGTCTTGCCCGAGCCGGTGCGGCCACGGCCGAGCACGTCACGGCCGGCCAGCGAATTCGGCAGGGTCGCCGCCTGGATCGGGAACGGCGTGGTCACCCCCTCCTGCTCCAGCGCGGCCAGCAGCGGCGCAGGCATGGCGAGTTCGGAGAACGACTCCACTGCGGGCAACGCCGGCGTGGTCGTCGCGGGCACCGCGAATTCACCCTCCGGGCGGCTGGGGCGTCTGCGCTGCGAGCGGGCACGGCTCATACGAAATCCTCACGCTTTCCTGGACGCGGCACAGATCCGGCAAGGAAATCGCGCGTCAAAAAACAGGACCCGCACCTCGAGGTGCAGGTCCCAACTTCTGAATCAATTCCGGCGACCACTACAGCAGCCGCCCTCGACGGTACCACGCCACAATCCGCCCGGCAGGGGAAAAAATAATGCAACTCCCCTTGCCGTACGGGAATATCGCGCGCGTGACGCAGGGCACCCCGGCCACCCGGGCCGGCACTCCGCACGCCGACGAGCGGGCCGTGGCGCGGCCGAGTCCCGGGCCGCGGACGCCGGGCCGGCCGCCCGGGACTCGGCCGCCCCGGGCCGCGGCCGCTCCGCTAGCATGTGCGAACTCGCGGCCAATGCTGCCCTTTCGCCTGTCCTCGGCGGAAAAGGATGCCACTGGCACGACAAATGCCCTGAACCGACCGGAACACAGCAAAGCGGCCAGAGAATTGATATCTAGAGCGCGAACGACCCTGTGGGCCACGGCCGGGGTGACGGTCCTCGGATTCCTCGGTGCGCTGGAGTTCGCCGCGCACCGCTACGGGATGTACGGGCCGGTCACCGGCCTGGCACGCGAGGCGGTCCTGCCGCCCAAGTCGGGTTTCGCGCTCTACGCCGGTCTGGCGCTGACGATGGTGGTGCTCACCCGGCGGCAACGGCTCCTCGCGGCCGCGGCCACGATCGGCATCGACGTCGTCCTCTTCCTGCTCCGCTGGGCGGCCGGTGTGCGCCTGTCCGACGGCCACCCCTTCGGCAGCGGCGCCCTGTGGGTGATGCTGGGCTGCGCCGTCATCGCCGTACGACACCGCACCGGTCCCGAACGCGCCCTGCTGCTGAAGGGTGTCGGGCTGGGTCTGCTGCTGGTGGCCGGCCGCAAGACCGGTGACACCTGGCTGCTGATCACCTCGAAGACCCGCCCCATGGTGCTCGACCAGTACGTGGCGACCGCCGACCACGCGCTGGGCAATCCGTCCTGGCTGGTGGGCCGGGCCCTCACGGCGACCGGCACGGTCGGTGCCCACGCCCTCAACTACGTCTACGCCCAGCTCGCCGTCGCCGCGGTCGTCGTCGCCCTGTACCAACTGCGCCGGGTGGCGGCCGAGCGCCGTTTCCCGAGGCACCATCTGGTGCGTACGTTCCTGGTGATCGGGCTGCTCGGCCCGGCCATCTACATGATCTTCCCCGTGGTCGGCCCGCTCTACGCCTACGGCGCGGGCAACGAGCACTGGGCCTCGGCCCATCTGTGGCCGCCGAGCCCGCCCACCCTGCCGTGGGCCGTGGCCGACCTGTGGCCGGACGTGCCGACGCCGATCGGGTCCCCCCACCCCATACCCTTCGACGGGATCACCCCGCGCAACTGCATGCCCAGCCTCCACACGGCCTGGGCCACCGCGATCTTCATCCACTCCCGCAAGGCGCCCCGCATCCTGCGCTGGGCAGGCACCTTCTGGCTGATCGCCACACTCTGCGCGACCCTCGGCTTCGGCTACCACTACGGCGCGGACCTTGTCGCCGGCGTCGTCTTCACCGTCACGATCGAGGCGGCCCTGCGCTCCCTCGACCGGGGCTGGGACCCGGCGGGCCTCCGCATGGTCGCCCACGGCACCGCGGTCTTCGCCGCGCTCCTGGCGTCGTACCGCTTCGTCCCGGTCCAGATGGCCGAGCACCCGTGGGCGGCCGGGCCGCTGCTCCTGCTGGCGATGGCCTCGGTGGTCGCGGCGTACGTCCGGACCACCACCCGCTGGGACGCCGACCCCGAACCGGCCCCGGCCCTTCCCCCGACGCTCGAGCCGGCCCCTGCGAACACAGCGTCCTAGCGCACCGGGAAGCCGAAGGAGTAGCCCTGCTCCTGGAGCCAGGGCAGGACCCGGCGCAGGGCCTCGACGGTCTGGGAGCGGTCGCCGCCGGCGTCGTGGAAGAGGAGCGTCGGGCCGTTGGGCAGCTCGCGCTGGACGGTGGCGACGATCGCGTCCGCGCCCGGCTGCTCGAAGTCCTTGGTGTCCACGTTCCAGCCCAGCGGGCGCATGCCCCGGGAGGCGGCGATCTGACGGCTGTACGGGGTGAAGGCGCCGCCCGGGGCCCGGTAGTACATGGGCCGTACGCCCCCGGACGCCTCGGTGATCATGCGCTCGGCGTCGAGTATCTGCTGCTTCTGGTAGGCCTGGGACTGCCTGTCCATGGTGGTGTCGTGCGACACCGAGTGGTCGCACAGCCGGTGCCCGGCCGCGACGACCTGCTTCACGAGGTCCGGGTGGGCCTGCGCCTGCGTGCCCACCATGCAGAAGGTGGCCTTCACGCCGTGCTCCCGCAGTACGTCGAGCATCTGCGGGGTCCACACGGGGTCCGGGCCGTCGTCGATGGTGATGTTGACGCCGCGCGGCCCCTTGTCCGAGGCGTGCACGATGGTCACCGCGACCGGCTTGATGTCACCGCCAGGCCTGGGCGACGCGGTCGCCTTCGGGGACGCGCCCACGGAACCGGCCTGCGCGGTCCACACCGAGGCACCGGCGACCAGCACCGTCACCCCGAGCGCCGCCCCGAGCACCTTGCCGTACCAGCCCCGCCCACCACTGTGCCGCGCCATGTCCGCCCCACCCTCGCTCAGTCCCCGCCGGTCCCCGGTCGCCGTCCGACCAACTCACAGGACGAGGAACGGCGGCGCCGGGCTCCCTCCGTTACCAATAACGGACAATTCCGGGGGAGTTCGCTGACACGAGGGATCACCCCGGCGCGGCCGGTCAGCTGGGAAACATCCCGGCGGTCGCGTTGACCCAGGTGCCCGTGAGAGCCGCACCGGCGTCGGAGGCGAGGAACGTCGCCAGCGCGGCGATGTCCGCGACCCGCGGCGAACGCCTCGTCATCCGCAGGCTGTCCAGGTGGGAGCGGATGCCCTCCACCGCGGCCTCGTCCATGCCCGGAGCGCCGGCGGCGGCCAGCTTCTCGGGGGTGAGGGTGTCGGTGACACCGGCGGTCCAGATCCCGCAGACGCGCACACCGGCCGGGCCGACCTCCTGGGCGAGCTGCCGGACCAGCGCGTCGATCGCACCGTCGGCCGCGGCGGTGCCTCCCATCATCGGACTGCCGTTGGCGGACCCGCTGTTCAGGGAGAGGATCACGCCCGAGCCCTGTGCGGTCATCCGGCGCGCCGCCGCCCGCGCGGTGACGAACTGGCAGGCGATGCCCTGCACGACCGGCCGTGTGTAGTCCTCGACCGTCATCTCGGTCAGCGGCACGCCCTGGAAGTCGCCGCGCGGCACGAGGTTGAGGGAGATGTCGAACCGGCCCGCCCGCTCGACGACCGATGCCGCGTGGGCCTCGACGGCGTCCTCGTCCCGAGCGTCCAGCACGTCGTACTCGGCACCGGTCTCGGCGGCGACCTTGCGCAGCGTGTCCTCCGTACGGCCGACGAGGAACACCCGCGCCCCGGCCTGCGTGTACGCCCGCGCGACTCCGGCACCGAGGGAACCCGCACCGCCGTAGACGACCGCGACCTTGTTCTCCAGCATGTCCGCTCCTCCAGTGGGGGCGCCGTGTGCGCCCGTCACTCATAGGACGTGCCGGCCGCGCGAACTCATCGCTGCCCAAGGGGAATCGGTCAGAACGTCATCGGCAGCCCGAACGCGGGGAACAGATGGGGTTCGAAGGTGGTGATCTCGGCGATCCGGCCGTCCTCCACCCGTAGTACGTCGATGAGTTGGGCCCGGAAGACGCTGGTCCCCGGCCGCCGGAGGTAGCCGGCGACCGCCAACTGGCCGTTGGCGCGCACGGGCAGATGCCGCCAGTGCCCGGCGAACATCGGCGACGCCGGGTCGAGGTTCGGCCGTACGAACGCGAAGAGCGCCTCACGCGAGGTGAACCAGAACGGGTTCGGCGGCATGGTGAGCACCGCGTCCTCCCGTACGAGCTCGACCATCGCGTCGATGTCGGCCCGGGCGGCCGCGTCCATGTACCGCTGGAGCAGGGCCAGATCCTCGGCACTGGCCGGACCGGCCGACCAGTCCTCGCGCCGCCCCGGCAGCGCCTTGCGCAGAGCGGACCTGCCGCGCTGTACGGCGCTGTTCGCCGAGGCCGGGCTGGAGCCCAGCAGGTCGGCGGTCTCCTCGGCCGACCACCCCGCGACATCGCGCAGGATCACCGCCGCTCGCTGGCGGGGCGGAAGCTTCTGGATGGCGGTCAGGAAGACCAGCTCCAAGGTCTCACCCGCGACTGCCTGTTCATCTGGCTCGTGCTGAGGCGCGGGTGTCTGCGGCAACTGCTCGTCGGGGAACGGCTGCAGCCATGGCATGCGCGGCGGCGGCGGTCCGCCCCCGGAGTCCATGCCCGGCACCGGCTCGTAGGGAACCGGCCGCCGATGGTGCTTGCGCAAGAAGTCGAGGCACAGATTGGTGGCGACCTTGTAGAGCCAGGCCCGCACATTGCCGACCTCCTCCAGCGCCTCCCGCGCCCGCCAGGCCCGCAGGAACGCCTCCTGGCTGAGGTCCTCGGCCTCGTCGTACGACCCGAGGAGCCGATAGCAGTGCACTCGCAGCTCGCGCCGGTGCTCTTCGACCAGCGCGCTGAAGGTGTCCTCGCCGGGTTTCGTCACACCGGGGGACGTGACGAAATCCGTGCCGTCGGTGGAGCGCACGGACGGATCGGGTTCCGGGTCCGCTGCCTGAGCGTGCTCCGGGGCCTGTTCCCGGGCCTCTTCCTGAGCCTGTTCCTGGACCTGCCGCGCTTGTCGGGCGAGACGCCGCAGCTCCGCGAACCGCGCGGAGAGCGCCTCCACATCGGCGTGGAACGCCGCCCCGGGCTCCCACCGCACCCGCCCCAGCCGATCCCCGATCTCGGCGACCAGCTCCCGGACGGGCAGGCCCTTCGCCTGCCGCCGCTCCCGGTACGCCCGCTGCCGACAGGCCTGCGAGCAGTACAGCGCCGCCCGCCCCGGCCCACCACCACCGTCGATCGGGCGCCCGCAGGCTCGGCATCTCTCCGTCACGCCTCACAGGCTAGAGCCGGCGGACGGCCGGTACAGGTCGTTCAGCTCGGGCCGGGGCTGCCCGCCGATTCCTTGGCGGCGCGGCGGTACTCGGCGTTGATGCGCTGTGCTTCCTCGAGCTGGTCCTCGAGGATGACGATGCGGCACGCGGCCTCGATCGGGGTTCCCTTGTCGACGAGCTCGCGGGCGCGGGCGGCGATCCGCAGCTGGTAGCGGGAGTACCGGCGATGTCCTCCCTCCGAGCGGAGGGGAGTGATCAGACGGGCCTCACCGATGGCTCGGAGGAAGGCGGGAGTGGTGCCGAGCATCTCGGCCGCCCGGCCCATGGTGTACGCGGGGTAGTCGTCGTCGTCCAGACGATCATTCAGAGGGTTGTCCGATGTCATGTCACCTCGCTGTGCAACGCGTCGAGGGGCCCTGATGCCGTACGGCACCAGGGCCCCGAAGGGAATTCAACACCATCTGTCGGCCCTATTGCTGTGCCGACCTTCTGTTTCCGCTACCCGGCCCGGCAGGGCGGAGCGGGGGATCGCAGCTGCGTGACCGGGGACCACCATCCAATCCGGGGTCTTGCGGTACCCGGGCCGAGGGCGTCTCGGGCCGGGCGATCCTGATGGCGTTCTTTCCTCCGTTCTTCTCCGAACCGACCACTGGTGGAGCCGGTTCGACTGTGTCTACGTGAAGAAGCGTACCCATGGAGAGGGTGAAAATCTACAGCGGGAAGAGCAGGTTTCATCCTTTCGGTGGAGCCGGAACCCCGCCGTCGCCCTCGCATCCGCTTCTTGACGCCCGCGCGGGCGGTTCGGGGACGGCTCGGCCCCATAGGCTTGGCCGTATGTCGAACCCTGATGAGCTGCTCGTCGCCATCTCCGCCGCGGTGGAGTCCGAGCCCAGCAATCAGATGGCGCTGACCGTGGTCGTCAGCGGTGCCGTCATCACCGGCCGGCTCGCTCCCGAGGCCGTGTGGCGGGAGCGGGTCGCGGAGGTCCTGAAGGACTCGGACCGCCTCGGCCCGTTCGCGCACGTCTTCGCCCGGGGGCCGGGGGAGGACCGGCCCGGTCGCGGCGAGGCGCCCACGCATCTGCATTTCCATCTCGCCCGGATCCTCCAGGGCAGCCTCGGCATCCCGGAGACCGGCGGCATGTACCGCGTCGCGATCAAGGACGTCAGCGCCTGGACCGTAGGCGATCTCAGCTACAGCGACCGCTGACCCGCCGCCTCCGTCCCACACGGACGGCGACACAGCAATGGGGGCCCTGCCGACGCGCGTCGGCAGGGCCCCCACCGGGACCTCGGGGGCGGTGTCCGCCCCTGCTCGTGTACTTACGCGGCCACGGAGCCCGCGCCCCCGAGCAGCGCAGACGCGACCTCGAACGGAGCGCGGCCGTCGACGGCCGTGGTCTCGGGGCGGTCGTGGCAGGTGAAGCCGAGCCGCGTCATGGCCCGTGTGACCTCGGCGGCGGTGAAGTCGCGGGGGTCCTGCCGGGTGAGGACCCGACCCACCTGCGTGACGGGATAGCGGCGGCGGCCGATGGTCACGGACTCACGCGTGACCAGCTCGGGCGTGACGCCCTGCATCGAGGCCAGCACCCCGGTCCTGGTCAGCTCGAACGGGTACCGGGCGATGACACAGCGCATGATGCCTCACAGGGGAGAAGTCGCGGGGGAGCGGGAAGGCGGGCCGGGCGGATCAGTGCGACAGGGCGGGGACGCCCTCCAGGACGTCCCGCAGTCGCACCCGGTCCGTGTACGTGGCGCTGTCGCGGAGGACGGCGAGCCGCCCCAGGGTGACCAGGCCCGTGCGCTGGTCGTCCTCGTCGCACACGGTCAGATACTCGACCCCGGCACCCGCCATGAGAGCCAGAGCCACCTCGACGGTCATGTCGTCGCCCACCCGAGGCCCCCGTCCCTCGACGGGGGCGGGGTCCGGCATGCGGCGGTACTGCGTGCGCGCTGACGTCAAGGGTGTCTCCTTCGGTAAGGGCTGGTCGCCTGGTCCCCCGGGGCCGGTGTCAGGCGGCCGAGTCGTTCCCGGGCCGCCGCTGGGTCCCGCGGCGCGCCCCCGCGGAAACGGGTCGGCCCTGGCCGGTGCGGCCGCGGCGGTCGCGGGACTTCGACGAGGCGCGGCGGGGCCGCTCCACGGCAGGTGCGGTGATGACCACCGGGACGCCGGAGGGAGTCCGGGCGCCGGTGATGCGGCTCAGCTCCGCCTCGCCCGAGCGGACCGAGGTGACGCGCGGGGTGATCCCGGCCGACGCCATCAGCCGGGTCATGCCGCGGCGCTGGCCGGGCGTCACCAGGGTGACGACGCTGCCGGACTCCCCGGCACGGGCCGTACGGCCGCCGCGGTGCAGGTAGTCCTTGTGGTCGGTGGGCGGGTCCACGTTGACGACCAGGTCGAGGCTGTCGACGTGGATGCCGCGGGCCGCGACGTTGGTGGCGACCAGGACGGTGACATGGCCGTCCTTGAACTGCGCCAGGGTCCGGGTGCGCTGCGGCTGGGACCGGCCGCCGTGCAGGGCCGCGGCGCGGACACCGCTCTTGAGCAGGTGTTCGGTCAGCCGGTCCACGGCGTGCTTGGTGTCCAGGAACATGATGACCCGGCCGTCCCGGGCCGCGATCTCGGTCGTCGTGCGGTGCTTGTCCGTGTCTTGCACGTGGAGGACGTGGTGCTCCATCGTGGTCACGGCACCGGCCGACGGGTCGACGGAGTGCACGACCGGGTCGGTCAGATAGCGGCGGACCAGCAGGTCGACGTTGCGGTCCAGGGTGGCCGAGAACAGCAGCCGCTGGCCCTCGGGGCGCACCTGGTCGAGCAGCGCGGTGACCTGGGGCATGAAGCCCATGTCGGTCATCTGGTCGGCCTCGTCGAGCACCGTGATGGCCACGTCGTCGAGCCGGCACTCGCCCCGGTCGATGAGGTCCTTGAGCCGGCCGGGCGTCGCGACGACCACCTCGGCGCCGCCCCGCAGCGCACTGGCCTGCCTGCCGATGGACATGCCGCCCACGACGGTGGCGAGCCGCAGGCGCACGGAGCGGGCGTAGGGAGTGAGCGCGTCGGTGACCTGTTGGGCCAGCTCACGGGTGGGGACGAGGACCAGCGCCAGCGGCTGCCGCGGCTCGGCGCGCCGGCCCGCCGTACGGGCCAGTACCGCGAGGCCGAAGGCCAGGGTCTTGCCCGACCCGGTGCGGCCACGGCCGAGCACGTCACGGCCGGCCAGGGAGTTCGGCAGGGTCGCCCCCTGGATCGGGAACGGTACGGTCACGCCCTCCTGGCCGAGCGTGGCCAGCAGCGGCGCCGGCATGGCGAGTTCGGCGAACGTCTCGACGGCGGGCAGCGCGGGGGTGACGGTCTTCGGCAGGGCGAACTCGCCCTGCGGGGCAGCGGGCTGCGGCCGCTTTCCGTAACCGCCGGAGCGGCGCGGACCCTCGGAGCGGCGCGGCCCGCCCGAGCGGCCGGAGCCACTTCCCTCGAAGCGGTCGTACGAGCGAGTGGGGCGCGTGCGAGTGGTACGGGTGGGGTTCATGCGGAACCTTCCTCGATGCGGGCACGTATCAAGGAATTTCCGCAGCTGGGAGAGCGGCGCAGGGAATCGCGAGAACGGGCCGAAAAAAATGACAGGGCGCGATCGCCCTGGGAACAAAGCGAGCTGGGGCCCGCACCCCAAGGTGCGGGCCCCAGCTGCGAAGTACGCGTCAGCGGCGCTGCGTCAGGCGGTGACGATGTTCTCCGCCGTCGGGCCCTTCTGGCCCTGAGCGATGTCGAAGGACACCTTCTGGCCCTCCTGCAGCTCGCGGAAGCCCTGGGCGGCGATGTTCGAGTAGTGGGCGAAGACGTCGGGGCCGCCGCCGTCCTGCTCGATGAAGCCGAAGCCCTTTTCCGCGTTGAACCACTTCACGGTGCCAGTAGCCATTTTGTTTCTCCTTCGGAAACGGTGTCAGGAATGCGCAGTGTGCGTATTCCGTGTCGCCGTGATGATCAGCCGTCGGAAAAACCTTCTGGCAACCACACCTGCAACTGATGACGACAGTAGCACGCCGACCTCGGCCCCTGCCCGGTAAGTAATTCCGCATCGATTGGCGTCGCGGGAATATTTGCCGTGCGCCCCCTCGATTTCTTATGTGACGACCACAGATATTGCCTTCCGGGGGCACGGCATTACCGTCGAGTTCTTGCGCCCACAGCGCTGTGACCTCCTACGATGGCCCGAGCGCGGCCCTCGTCGTCACCACGGGACCGAAGCCCGGCGAACGCACCGGACTCCCGGCAGGGAGACGAAGGACACAACGTCGGCACCGCCCTCAGTCGGACCGCCCCACCGCCGGCCGGGGCCGCGGCAGCAGCCCCCTTTCCATCGCCACCACGACCGCCCTCGTACGGTCGTTCACGTCGAGCTTGGCGAACAGGCGCAGCAGGTGCGTCTTCACCGTGGCCTCGCCGATCACGAGGCGCCTGCCGATCTCGGCGTTGGTGAGGCCGTCGGCCACCGCCTCCAGGACGTCGGTCTCGCGGTCGGTCAGCGGTTCCTGGGCGGGCCGGCGCATGCGTGCCACCAGCTTCGCGGCGACCCGGGGAGCGAGCACCGTCTCGCCGCGGGCCGCCGCGTGGACGGCGTCGACGAGCTGCTCGCGGGTGGTGTCCTTGAGCAGGTAGCCGATGGCGCCGGCCTCCACCGCGCGTTCGATCTCCGCGTCCGTGTCGTACGTCGTCAGGATCAGCACCCGGGTGCGCGGATACCGGGCGACGATCTCGGTGGTGGTCGCCACCCCGTCCAGCACGGGCATCCGCAGATCGACCAGCGCCACGTCGGGGTCGAACCGCTCCACCAGGTCCAGCGCGGCCCGTCCGTCCCCCGCCTCACCGACGATCTCGACACTGTCCTCGCCTGCGAGCAGAGCGACGACTCCGGCGCGCATCACGGTGTGATCGTCCACGACGACGATGCGCAGGGCCCGCGCGCTCATGCCGCCACCTCGTCCGCCAGGGGGATCATCGCCAGGACCCGTGTCCCGTCGCCCACCGAACTCGTCACCGTGAGCCTCCCGCCCAGTTCCGCCACTCGTTTGCGCATGCCGTCAAGACCGAAGCCCGTCGACTCCTCCACCACGAAACCGCCCCCGTCGTCGGTGATCTCCAGCTCGACCCCGTACGGCCGCCTGACCAGCACCACGCCGACCGTGGACGCGCCCGCGTGCTTGCGCACGTTGGCCAGGGACTCCTGCGTGCAGCGCAGCAGCGCGATACGGGTCTGCTGGTCGCAGTCGAGGTCCTCCAGGTCGGCGTCCACGGTGAGTTCGGTGTCCTCCGCGAAGCGGTCCAGGGTGCGGCGCAGCGTCTGCGTCACCGACCCGGACACCGCCCGGCCCGGTCCCGGCTGCCCGGCCGAGGCGACCAACTCCCGGGCCTCGGTGAGGTTCTCCCGCGCGGTGGACTCGATCGACCGCAGCTGCTGGGCACTTCGGGCCGGATCGTCGGCCATGCCCGCGCGGGCGGCCTCCGCGAGGACGATGATCGACGCGAAGCCCTGCGCGAGCGTGTCGTGGATGTCCCGGGCGATGCGTTCCCGTTCGTCCGCCGCCCCCTGGCGCTGGTGCGCCTCGGACAGCCGCGCCTGCGTCTGCTCCAACTCCTCGATGAGCCGGGCCCGTTCGCTGCTCTGCGCGACGACCGAGTGGGCCCACAGGCCGATCAGCACGCCCACCGCGACCACGATCAGGGTGGACACCGTCGTCTCGCCGAAGAACTCCGCCGACCAGCCCTGCCGGACGAGGCTCCCGGCGAGCGTGGCGCCGGTGGCGAGCCCGAGGAATCCCATCGAGGCCTTCGGTGTGCGCCCGAACATCCAGTAGTGCGGCAGCGTCACCATGAACAGCGCCGCATAGCTGCTGCCCAGGTACGCCAGCCCGCCGAGCGCGAGCACGAGCACCGACAGATAGACCTGCGGCCGTACGACGGGATTGCCCGGGAAGCGGTCGAGGACCGCGTAGCACAGCACCACGCAGGCGAGCAGCGCGAGCGGCTTGAACGCGCTGCCGCCGGGCGGGGCCGTCGTCGCCAGCCCGACGGCCATCGCACCGAACAGCACCCAGCACACCATGTTCCAGCGGCGCAGCGACGCGGCCCAGAAGGCGTCCGTCAAAGGGGCGGTGAGTGCAGTCATACCGATCAACGTACGTCGACCACCGGCCGCGCGTCGGCCGTTCGAGCCGAGGTGGCCGCCCTGCGCCCCGGCCGCCCGGGCCACCAGCTGGCCTCCCCGAGCAGCAGCATCGCCGACGGCAGGATCATGATCCGGACGACGAAGGCGTCGAGCAGGACGGCCGCGGCGAGGACGAAGCCGATCTGCTTCATCTCGATGATGTGCAGGAAGACGAAGCTCACGAAGACGGTCGTCATCACCACCGCCGCGCTCGTCACCACGCTCGCCGACCGGCGGATGCCCTCCAGCACGGCCTGCCGCGTCGGCACGCCGGAGACCACGGCCTCCCGGATGCGGCTCACCACGAACACCTGGTAGTCCATCGAGAGCCCGAAGAGGATCACGAAGAGGAACAGCGGTACGCGCGACCCGATGGACCCCGTGGAGTGGAAGTCCAACAGCCCCTCGGCCCAGGACCCTTGGAAGACCAGCACGAGCAGTCCGAGCGAAGCCGCCGCGGACAGCAGGTTCAGCCCGACACCGATCAGTCCCAGCACCACGGAACGGAACGCGTACGTGGTCATCGCGAAGGTCACCAGCAGCAACGCCCCGAGAACCAGCGGCAGTTTGCTGTTCTGGTGAGCGGGATAGTCGGTGTACCGGGCGACGTCCCCGCTCACCCCGAACTCCGCCCCGGCGACCCGCCCCACGGTGGCGGGCAGGTAGCGGTCGCGCAGATGGTCGAGGGAGTCGTACGCCTGCTCGGAGTCGCCCAGATACGGCACCCTCAGTTCGAGCGTGCTGATCCGCCGGTCGGCGGAGGTCCGGACACCCGACGCGCCGGCGAACAGCGGGTCGTCGCCGGCCCGCCGGGCCACCTCGCGCAGAGCGTCGGCGACCTCTCCGGCACGGGCGGCATCGGCCCGTACGACGACCTGGTGCGTGACCCGGTGCTCCGGGAACGCCTCGTTGAGCCGGTCGTACACGCGCATGGCGGGGATGTCGCGGGAGTGCGTGTCCCGGCTCATCTCGGTGATCTTCAGCCCGGCCAGCGGGGTGACGAGCGCGAGCAGGGCGAGCACGGAGACGCAGAGGGTGGCGAGGGGGTGCTTGCTCGCGGGCCGCAGCAGCGCGGCCCAGACACGGCCCGCGCCTTCGCCCCGCTCCCGGCGGGCCGGCTTCCCGCGCTCGGCGCGGCGCCGGGCACCGCGCTCCTGCCGCTGCCCGAGCTTGACCAGGAGCGCGGGCAGCGCCGTCAGGGAGCTGGCCACCGCGACCAGGACGACCACGATCGTGCCGGTGGCCAGCGAGGAGAAGATGACGTCGGAGGCGAGATACAGGGTCGCGGTGGAGGCCACGACCGCGAGCCCGGACACCACGACCGCCCGGCCCGAGGTCGCCGCGGCCAGCTCCACCAGCGCCTCGGAGCTCAGCCGGCCGCCCGAGCGGGCACGCTCCTCCCGCTCCCGCTTGAGGTAGAAGAGCGTGTAGTCGACGCCGACCGCGAGCCCGATCATCAGGATGACGTTCGTACCGACCCCGGCGTCGGGGGACAGGTGCGACACCACCATCGACAGCCCGACGGCCGCCGCGATCGAGGACAGCGCCAGCAGCAGCGGCACTCCGGCCATGGTCACGGACCCGAACACCACCAGCAGCGTGACCAGGGTGATGGGCAGCGTGATCTTCTCCGAGAGCGCCAGGTCGTCACTGCGCTGCTGGTCGACGCCCTTGCTGATGGAGGGACTTCCGGTCTCCTCCAGCAGCAGCCCCGGATACGCCTTCCCGACCGCCTCGGTCTGCGCGACCAGCGCGTCGACCTTGTCCTTCGCGTCCCGCTCCTCGCCCTTCAGGGACACCTCGACCATGAGGATCGACCGGTCCCCGGACAACTGCGGGGCGGCCACGTCCGCCACCTCGGGCAACCGCCGCATCCGGGAGGCCAGATCCCTCGCTGCCGCGTCCGCCGCGCCCCGGTCCAGGGCACCCGACCGGGACGAGATCAGCACCTGCTCGGCCGACCTGCGCTCCAGCTGCCCTTCGGCGGCCATCGCCTCCGCCCGCCCGGCCTCCCCGACCCGGTAGTCGGCCGTCGTCGCACTGTGCGTACCGACGGCACTGCCCACCCCCAGGCACACCACCACGAACACGACCCAGCCGACGACGGCCCGCCAGGGATGCCGAGCACTCCATTGCGCCATGCGCACAGTGAACGAATTCATGCCCAACAGCCTTGTTGAACAGGGCGGTTGTCCGGCAGAGGCGACGGGTTGAACTTCACGTCCACCGATCGGTGGACACGGGGGGCGGGTTGAGTGCGGGCAGGGCGATATCCGTACCCACCCGTGACGACCCGGTCCCGGATGCGAGGATGAGGCGCCATGACAGCAGGGCGGTGTTCTCGCGCAGTACGGGCCGTGGTGTTCGCGGCCGTCTGCGTGCTGCTCGCCGCCCTGGGCCACGTGATGATGTCCGGCACCTCCGTGCCCGCCTGGGCGCTGGCCGCCGGTGTGGCCGCGACCGGCGCCGCGGGCTGGGGCCTGGCGGGCCGTGAGCGCGGGCTGCCGCTGGTGGTGGCCGTGGTGGTCGCCGCGCAGACGGCGCTGCACGGGGCGTTCTCGCTGGCGCAGTCGGCGGGCGCCGCCCCCACGGACATGAGCGGCATGGACCCCATGGACCACGTGAAGCAGATGGACCACATGGGCCACATGGATCACATGGGGCATTCCATGGACGGCGGCGGCGATGGTGCGTCGTCGTTCGGCATGCTCGCCGCCCACCTGCTCGCCGCCCTCCTCACCGGCCTCTGGCTGGCCTACGGCGAGAGGGCGGCGTTCCGCATCCTGCGGGCCGTGGCCGGATGGCTGGCGGCGCCGCTGCGGCTGCTGCTCGCCCTGCCCCTCGCCCCGTACGGCCCACGTCCCGGAGCGCTCCGGCCCCGCTCGGACCGGGCGCCCGCTCTTCGTCTTCTCGTCCACGCGATCACCTCCCGGGGTCCGCCGCTGGGGACCGCTGTCTGCTGACGACAGCCGGCATCCCGAGGTCACCCTGCGCGTGCCTCGGGCATCGGCCGTACCCCCGTACAGGCGTCGTGCGCCCGTACAGGCGCGGTACGGCCGTCACCCCACTCACCGGATGACGAGAAGGACACCAGGTGATCACTTCTGTCCTGCCCGTCTCGCCCCGCGCGGGCGAGAAAGCGGCACTGCTCGACGACTCGACGACCGCCTGGGCGCTCGCCGCCCGCGGCGGTGACGCGGACGCGGTCGAGCGTTTCGTACGGGCTCTGCAGCGCGACGTCCAGCGCTACGTCGCCCACCTCTGCGCCGACCCCCAGGCGGTCGACGACCTCGCGCAGGACACGTTCCTGCGCGCGCTCGGCAGCCTGCACCGCTTCGAGGGCCGTTCCTCCGCCCGGGCCTGGCTACTGGCCATCGCCCGCCGGGCGGTCGTCGACAGCTACCGGTACGCCGCCGCCCGGCCGCGGCTGTCCGACGTACCGGACTGGCAACTGGCCGTGGAGAACGCACAGCCGCGCGACCTGCCCGGCTTCGACGACGGCATAGCTCTGCTGGACCTGCTGGACTCGCTGCCCGACGAGCGCCGGGAGGCGTTCGTCCTCACCCAGCTCCTCGGCCTGCCCTACGCCGATGCGGCCGAGGCCGGCGACTGCCCGATCGGCACGGTCCGCTCCCGCGTGGCCCGCGCCCGGGCGACCCTGATCGACCTGCTGGCCGAGGCGGAGATGCCCACCGCCCGGGCGGCGGCCTGATCAGGCACGGGCTGCTACCTGTGGGGCGAGGCGTCCTCGCCTACGTCAGCCCCGGCCCTGGTCCGCGGCCACGACGGCCTGGACCAGGCCGGGGAACCTGCGCTCCAGGTCCTCTTTCCGGAGGCGCATGTACAGCCCGTTCCCCGCGTCGCGCTGATACACCAGGCCCGCCTCGCGCAGCACTCGCCAGTGCCGGGTGCGGCTGGACTTGCTCACCGGCAGCTCGAACGAAGCGCACAGCCGCTCCTCGTCCGGCCGCTCGGCCAGCTCCGCCACGACCCGACGCCGATTCGCGTCCGCGAGCGCCAGCAGGATGGGCCCCACCTCGAGCTCCTCGACACGAGGGTGCTCCAACTCGCCTGCCGCCATCACTCCACCCCTTCGACAAGGTACGCGACATTGCGTACCTTCACTTCAGGTACGCGCCTAGGCGTACCTTACTCCTGGGGGAGCCATGCCCACACCTTCCTCGCCACACCACCGACTCACCTCCCGCCTCCGCACGGCCCTGCGCAGACTCCTGCTCATCGAGCACTCACCGTTCATCACCCTCTGACCTGCGGCCTGCCACCGACCCGCGCCGGCTCGGGGTGGCTGAGGGCGTTGGCTGGGCAGCTTCGGCTGATGCCGGGGGGCAGGGCGGCACGCCCACCCAGATGCACGTCCACTCCGTCATCCGCAGGAACTCCGGCCGGGCGTGAGATCCGCTAGTCGGTGGTGAGCATGCCCGAGCGCAGGCGGGCCAGGATGCGGGAGGTGAGGCGCGAGATGTGCATCTGCGAGACCCCCAGCTCCTCGCCGATCTGCGCCTGGGTCATCTCCTCGACGAACTTCATGTGCAGGATCCGCCGGTCCCGCTCGTCCAGCTCGGCGACGAGCGGGGCCAGGGCGTGGAAGTCCTCCACGAGTTGGAGAGCGGTGTCCTCTTCCCCGATGAACTCCGACAGGGCCGCCTCGCCGTCCTCGGCGTCACCGGTGATCGCGGCGTCGAGGGAGGCGGAGGTGTAGCCGTTCGCCGCGATCTGGACCTCGACGACCTGTTCCTCCGTGAGGTTCAGCAGAGCGGCGAGTTCCGAGACCCGGGGAGCCCGGCCCAACCGGCTCCCCAATTCCTCGTTGGCCCGGGCGAGTTCGGACCGCGCCTCCTGCAGCCGGCGCGGCACGTGCACGGACCAGGAGGTGTCGCGGAAGAACCGCTTGATCTCGCCGACGATGTACGGCACCGCGAAGCTGGTGAACTGGACCTCGCGGGAGACCTCGAACCGGTCGATCGCCTTGATCAGGCCGATCGTGCCGACCTGGACGACGTCCTCCATGTCCTGGCCGCTGTTGCGGAAGCGGCGCGAGGCGAAGCGCACCAGCGACATGTTCATCTCGATGAGCGTGTTGCGCGCGTACTGGTACTCGTGCGTGCCTTCCTCGAGCACGGCGAGCTGCTCGAGGAACATCCGGGTCAGCTCACGGGCGTCCTGGGGTGCGACCTTCCCGGGGTCCGGGATCTGCGGCAACTCCGTGCCGGAGTCGGTCGTCGTGCCGACGAATGCCGTCGTCATCCCAGGCCCTCCCTGCAGTTCGCGCCCGCTCCGGTGAGCAGGCCCTCAGGGCCGCGCCTACCCGGTCGGGGAAGCAACATGCCCGGCATGGACCGCCTGCCACGGCCTCCTCGCCTACGACATGCGGGTGAAGGACCGGCGATAGGAACGGGGCGGCACGCCCCGGCGCCGTACGAACTGTTCGCGCAGCACGGCCGCGCTTCCGTAGCCGACCAGGCGGGCGATCTCCTCGACCGGGAGGTCCGTGGTCTCGAGGAGTTCCTCCGCGCGGCTGAGTCGCAGGCCGAGCAGCCAGGCGTGTGGGGTGGTGCCGGTGGAGGCGGCGAAGCGTCGGGCGAAGGAGCGACGGCTCATGAGGGCGCGGCGGGCCAGTTCCGCCACCGGGAGCGGCTCGTGGAGGTGCTCTCGGGCCCAGGCGAGTACGTCCGCGAGCCGTTCGTCCTGACAGTCCTCGGGGGCCGGGGTGGCCAGGTACTGGGCTTGTCCGCCGTCGCGGTGGGACGGAAGGACCAGGTCTCGGGCGATGGCGTTGGCCGTGGCGGCGCCGTACTCCCGTCGCAGGAGGTGCAGGCACAGGTCGAAGCCGGCAGCGGCTCCCGCGCCCGTGGCGATCTGGCCTTCGTCGATGTACAGGGCGTCGGGTTCGACGGTGATGCCCGGGTGACGGTCGGCCAGCAGACCGGCGAATCGCCAGTGGGTGGTGGCGCGCCGCCCGTCGAGCAGCCCGGCCGCGGCGAGCGCGAAAGCGCCCACGCAATGTCCCGCGACCAGCGCGCCGCGCTCATGCGCGGCGGTCAGCGCGTCGAGCACGGCAGGTCCCGGGGGCGTACGGAAGTCCGCCCAGGGCAAGGCGATCACCAGGTCGGCCGCGGCCAGCCGGTCCAGCCCGTGCTCGACCACGAGCGGCAGCCCGACATCGCTGCGCACCCTTCCGGGCCGGTCCGTGCACAGCGCGAAGTCGAAGCGGGGCAGACCCTGGCCGCGCGCGTCGAACACCTCGGAGACGATGCCGGCACCGAGCATGCCGACCCCGGGCGGGGCGTAGGCGGCGACGGTCACGAACGGCGGCATGCGGGGAGTGTGGCACGAATCCTGCGATCAGTGGCAGCAGGGCCACTCGTCGGTCAGCCGCCCAGCCCGAAGACTTGGGGCCATGACAGACGCACCGCTCGGCCGCAGCGCCGTGTACACGATCCTGACCACCGGCTACACCCTCTCCACCGGTCCCGGGGTCGCCGCCACCGTCTCCTACGTCCGTGACGGGGGACGCCATGTGATCGTCGACCCCGGCATGGTGGCCGGCCGGGACCGGATCCTCGGCCCCCTCGCCGAGTTGGGGCTCGGCCCTGACGACATCACCGACGTGGTCCTCAGCCACCACCACCCGGACAACACCATGAACGTCGGCCTCTTCGGCCAGGCCCGTGTCCATGACCACAAGGCGATCTACCACAACGACCAGTGGACCGACCGCGACGCCGAGGGCCACCAACTCGCCCCGTCCCTACGGCTGATCCGCACCCCCGGCCACAGCCCCGAGGACATCACCCTGCTCGCAGGCACGAATTCGGGCGTCGTCGCCTTCGTCGGCGACCTGTGGTGGCGCCCCAACGGGCCCGTCCTCGACCCGGTGGCCCCGAACCACGAGACCCTCCGGACATCCCGACTCCGCGTCCTCGCCACCGCGGACGTCATCGTGCCGGGTCACGGCCCTGCGTTCCCGGCGGATGACAGCGCGCCGCGCTAGACGCGACAGGCACCAAGGCACCACCTTGGGGGTGGATCCCTCTGTCGGAGTTTGATTCTCGCGCCCCCGACACGCCTCGAGACAGGACACGCGGAGAGCACAGGTCCCCCTCGACACATGTGCCTGCCACCCACTGAATCCTCAACTGCGCCGCTTGGCCGCTCAGATCTGCAGGCCGTCGGTGGTGGCGTAGAGCGTGCCGTCGGTCGGCGAGCAGAAGGTCTTGGCCAAGGAGCGGTCGGCTCCGCCACGGCGCCGGTCCAGCGGCTGCCGCGAGGGTGAGGCGTTCACCAGGCCCGCCACTGGTCCGTGAGCTCGTGACGGCCGAGTCCGCGGCTGGCGGTCAGGGCTGCGACGTCGACCCCATGCTCCGTGAGGGCCTCGTCGATGTACAGGCAGAGCTGCTCGCGCTCATCGGTCTCGAAGGCGCACTCGTCGTGAGCTTCGTTCACTGCGTTCAGGGCCAGGACGACACGCTCGACCACGGCGAAGACTTGCTCGTCGTCACCTTCGGCGAGCGTGGGTAGCTCGGCCTCGAAGGCGTCCAGGACGGCGTCGGTCGCGGACAGGAGTTCGTCAGGGAACAGGTGGACCATGCACGCGCAGTCGGGGTCCAGAGTGCCGGCGGCAAGCTCCGCGGCTTCGTCGGCTGTGCCCCTGCGCCAGTTCGTCGTCGGTCTTTCAGCCATGCGGCCGGACCGTACAGCGCCGGTCTGACATCGAGGACGTTGCTCCCTTGTTGTCCGCTGCTGACCGCCTCTACTGGCACGTTGTGGCACGGCGGCGGGTCAGCCGAGCCACTCGACCAGGACGAGAGTGGCGTCGTCCGAGGTGGCTTCGCCGCGGGCCCGCCTGAGCGTGTGGGACAGGTCCCGTGCCACCGCGCGGACGCCTCGGTCCGTCTTCTCCCAACTGGTTGACCCAGTCGATCAGCTGGCTGAAGCAGAGGACGCGGTCCCCCGGTTCGAGCATCACACCCGAGCAGGCGGTTGCCTTCGGCGGCCGTGTAGAGGGCCTGGAGGATCTGCCGGCGGTACCGCTGCCGCTCAGGGCTCCTCGGTGTGAGGGCCGGTGCCGGTGGGAGGTCTGCTGGTGGCGAGCCAGGTACGGGCGGGTCCGGCGGCGGTCTCGGTGTCGACGGTGAGGTGGAGCCGGGTGCCGCCGCCCGGCACGGGGTAGCTGCGCTGCTCCGCGCCGGCGAAGCACCGGCGGATCACTTCGGCGACCGCGCGGGCGGCCTCGGGCGTGGCGGAGACGATACGGATCTCGGCGTATTCGGCCTGCGGCGGTGGTTCGTTCTCGGTGGGGTGCAAGACGGAGTGCTCCGTTCGGGACTAAAGCGAGAGGTCGGCGGGTGGGTCGTCCCGGGTGTCGGGTGCCCCACCCGCGGCCTTCGACCGGAGGAGTGGTCTGAGGTCAGGCAGGTCAGGGCCAGGTGCCCGTAGTCCGCCGATCGGCGATCCGTTCGGGCGGCCTGGGGTGGCTGTGACCGGGGGGCCGGCTGAGGGAGGGGTAGGGATCGCCGAAGTGACGGGCCGCTATGCGTGCGTCGTGTTGGGAGTTCAGCCGGTGGATCAGGCGTGTGCCGAGCACGATCAGAAGTGCGCCTGCCACGAGGGTGATCACGATCTCCATGTCCTCACCTCCTCATGCGTCCCGGCAGCGGGATCATCCGCGCGCCGACGACCGGGTGCGCCGCTGGGTCCGACCGGGGCGCCGGGGCTGCACCGCCGTCGTTCTCCCAGGCGTCTTCGGTGCTGCGCGCCTCCCGCATACGGCGGCCGGTCGCAACCTCGCCGGACATCAGCGAGCCTGCGGTGAGGACGCTGCCTGGGAGTGCGGCGGCGGTCATCAGCCGGGCCGCGGAGGCGGGTTCGGTCTCAGGCGGAACCACGAGCAGGTCGCAGCGGCCGGTCGTGTAGGACAGCAGGATGATCTTGTCCGGGTCCAGCTCGGTGAACCAGCCCACGTGCAGCACGCGGCCGGTGACGGCGACCTTGTGCGGGACGACGGGCCAGTGGCCGGGATTCACCAGGACGCGGGTGATGCGGCCCCAGCGTCCTTCGAGGGCGTCGGCCAGCGCCGGCAGCTCGGCTGCCAGGTCGCGTGAACGGGGCCACCAGGCGCCGTCGAGCCGACCGGCGAGCGTGGTCTTCGGAGTGAGCGACAAGCGGGCCGGAAGTCCTGGGGTGAGGGCGCGGTTCGCTGTCCTGTCGAGGATGGTGGTCATGGCGGACCTGCCCCCGGGCTGCCCGTCGGCAGCCCGGTTTTTCGTGTTCCCCGGAAATGACACCTGCGTGGAAGCTGGTGCTCGAAGTACTTCCGGTACTTCCAGCGTACGTCTGATCAGCCCATTTCCGGCCTTATACAGGGAGAGGCTTCCGGTTCGTGCGAACGAGTGTGCGGCGCCGGGCGGACACGCGGGAGCCGGAGTTACCGTGTGATGACGGCACAGTCGCCCCGTCGGCGGCCGGTCGCCCCTCATGCGTGGCCGTGGCGGCCGCGGCAGCTCACCCGCAGACGAGCGGATCCACCATGGCCGACCCAGACATCCCGCCCCCGTTGCTCCTCCCGGACGAGATCCACCAGGCGGTGCGCCCCGGTACGGCTCTGCTCCGGCTGGAGACGACGCACTCCCGGCAGGGCGTCCTCGACGGGGCGTGGTGGCCGCGCACGCGCGAGGTGGAGCAGGAGGTTCCCGCGCTGGTGTCCGTCCTGTCCGAGCACCTCGGACCCGTCATCCGAGTCGGCCTGGACGCCACCGCGTGGGACGAGATTCCGACCCGGCTGGTCATCGACGACCGGGTCGTCCACCTCGACTCCTTCCCCGTCGGCGACGACACCGTCCTGATCACCCGTGGCGACAAGGACCACTTCGCACTGATGGTGGTGCCGCCGGACACGGAACCCGATGCCGCCCGCACGGCCATGGCCCGCGCGGTCCACGCCGACAACATCACGCAGGCCACCGAGCTCCTCGTCGCCACGCTTCCCGCACCGACGACCGGGCAGGGAGGAGCGGCATGATCCAGACAGCGGACATCCGCGAGTGGCGCAACCAGGACGTGGTGGACCCCGGCGGCCACAAGATCGGCGAACTGGAATCCGTCTACGTCGACCTCGTCCTGATCATCGTCGCGATCGTTCTGGGTCTCATCGGGGCCGTCGCCGACGGACTCCTCTTCCTCCTCTTCGTCGGCATCGCGGTACTCGTGGCAGACCTCCTCTACATGGCCCTGCGCACCCGCCGCTCCGCCCGCCGCCGCCCGCTCCGGTGACCTCGGGGACGGCCGGAGCGGGCCCCAGCAGTCCGTACGCTCGGCTGGCCTTCTAGCGGCCGAGGAACCTCTCGACCGCCGTTGCCAGGGCCTGCGGACTTTCGTCGGGAGCGAAGTGACCGGCGTCGTCGAAGACCTCGAGCTCGGCGTTCGGATACCACTGCAGCCACGTGGACCGCATGGTGTCGGGGCCCATCGCCGGGTCGCTCGCACCGGCCACTACCAGAACTGGCGTCTCGTTTCCCTTGACCAGCTCGTGGATATCGGGGCCGCGCGTCCAGGATTCGAGGTACGCGCGCAGGGCCGCCTGCGAGGAGCGCTCCGAGCCGTTCACCCTGGCGTCCAGCCACGCGTCGTCGTGCCGACTGCCGGTGAGGGCCTCGAAGATCGTCCTGCGCTTGCCGGAATCCTCCACGGCCCCGACGAACAGCTCCCACATCTCCCCTTCGAGCGGGAACCCGGACGCCGGCACGGGCGAGATGCCGATGATCGAGCGGATCCGTGAGGGGGCGTCCAGCAACAACTGCTGGGCCGCCTTGCCTCCCATGGAGTGACCGATGACCGAGAAGGTGTCCCAGCCGAGGTCGTCGGCCACGGCGAGGACGTCCGCCGCGATTTCCTCCATCGTGTACGTGCCGGGGAAGTCCATCGCCTCGCCGTACCCACGGCAGTCCACGAACGCGTAGCTGAACGCGCCTCCGTCCAGGTGCTGCCGCAGATGGCCGAAACTCGACCTGTCGCTGAGCCAGTGGTGGAGTGCGATGACCTTCTCCGGACCGCTGCCCTGTACCTCGTACGGAATGACGTTTCCTGCTCCACGGTTTGCCACGATGTTGGGTCTCCCCTGTCGGGCCGGCCCGGAATCTGGCCGACCGGAGGCTTCGCGCCAACGGCGTAATCCCAGTCAACGGTGTGGGCGAGTCGTGCACTGGTCAGAGCCCCTCGTCGTGCAGGTCCTCTTCGCGCAGCAGGTCGTCCTCACGGCGGCGCGAGGTCTCCTCCGGGCCACGCTGCTCCTTGCATCCCGGTGTCGGCCGATCCTCCGCCGAAGGCACCATTGTGACCGGACACCCCTGCGCGGGGATCGATTAAGGGCTTCAGATGTCCTCGACTCCTGATGAGTCCTCGCCCCATGAACTCACCTGCCAGGACCAGCAGTTCCCCCGCTCGCGGCGAAGTCGTACTCCAGGACGTACGAAGAGGCGTCCAGCGTCATCTCGTTCACCTCGACAGGGCGTCCTTGGTCCGTGAAGGCGGTGCGGCAGATGAGGATGACCGGGGTACCTGCGGACATGCTCAGTCGTTCCGCCTCGTCCTGCGACGGCATGCGCGAGCGGAGCTCCTCGCGGAAGTGAACGGGCTCGTGCCCGAGTTCGGCGAGTCTGGCGTACGTGCCACCCGGTCCGGTGTCCTCCTGGGTGATGGGCGATCCGGTGACCAGGGACAAGGGGAGGTAGCTCGTCGCGAGCAGGACCGGCTTGCCGTCCAGGACGAAGCGCCGGCGCCTCACGCAGGCCAGCTCCTCGTCGGCCAGGTCCAGGACGGCGCACACACGATCGGGTGCCTCTTCCTCGGACACGGTGACCTGGTCGACCTCAAGGGCGCGGTTCTCGATGTCCGCCGACCAGATGGAACGGCCGTTGCCCCACTGGTCGCTCGCCGGGCGCTGGATGCCCCGGCGTCGAAGCGGCCGGAAAGCCCTCACGAACACGCCGGCACCCTTGCGGGCTTCGACGACGCCTTCGTCGCGCAGGACGCTCAGGGCCTGTCGGGCAGTCATGCGGGCCACTCCGTACGTGGCCATGAGGTCGTTCTCTCCCGGGAGCCGATCACCGGGTCCGTACTCGCCGGACCGGATCGCTTCGCGCAGGGAGTCCGCGATCCGCTGGTACTTGGGCCGACGGTCGTCGGTGGTGGCCATTCCGACGTCCTCCTCGCTTCTCTAGAGAGCCTAGGCCATAGGTCTGGGGCTCGCTCGCTGCCTGTAGCCGTGCGCATCTTCCGCCCACCACGCAGCGCGGCGCAGCCGTTGACCTCTCTAGAGAGGTCGGGAGTGAGTGCGGATGACCTACCTGATCGACCGCTGTCCGAGCGAGGAATGGCCGAGGCGTGGGGCGATGGCGTTACGCCCGACTCCGGAGTCCGTCCCGCGGGCCCGCCGCTGGTTCCGGAAGTTCCTCGCTCCGCACAACCCGCTCTGCTCGGTCGACGATTGCACGCTGATGATCTCGGAGCTGGTGACCAACGCGATCCTCTACGGCCGGCCCGACGAGAAGTGGGTCGTGCGCGTGGAGTGGTTCCGCGAGGGCACCGCACTGCGAGTGGAGGTCCACAACCCGGGATGTCCGGGGCGTGTCCGCCTTCGTCGGCCGGATGCCGCCGACGCCCATGGGCGCGGGTTGCTCCTCGCGATGGCCGACGCCTGGCCTGGGTGAGAGGGGGTGACCGGGAGCACCGTCCGCCTGGGCGCCGCCGGGTGCCGGCTCGGGATGTGTCATCAGGGAGGCCCGTCGAGCTGTCTGGCACGCCACAACTGACCCAATCAGCACAGCAAAAAGGCCCCGGTCAATGACCTGGGCCTTCTTCATGGAGCGGGTGACGAGAATCGAACTCGCGCTCTCAGCTTGGGAAGCTGATGTTCTACCATTAAACTACACCCGCGTAAGACGCCGACAGGAGCCGGTGTCGATGCTCGCTCACTCTACCTCATCGCAGACCCCCGGTGCTGAAGCCGTGGGGTCTGAGTGCGTTTCAGGGGCGGGATGCGGCTGCGGGGGGCGGGAGTTGGGGCGTACGGTGGAGGTGTGGGAGAGGGTCCCGATGGGGCCGGAGTGCCGCCTGGAGGGTCGTCCCTTTCATCCCGTAATGTGGGCTTTCGTCGTCACGGGATTCCACCCAGGCGTGACGCGGCTCTTGGGGAAGGGACTAAAGGGACTTGATGGAACGCACCGTCGTCCGCTGTGCCGATGGGCACGTGTTCAGCACCGCTTCGTTCCCGATGCAGCAGGCCGAGCGGCTCGGTCCGGGCCGGCTTCTGCGGTGTCCTCGGTGTGCGCGGCTGCGCAGCGTCGTGCCGGTCACCCTGCAGAAGCAGTAACCGTCCGTTACCTGCCGTGTGCAAAACGCGGTAGGCCCAGCGCGCGGAGTCGTCACGATTGTGGCGGGTCCGCGCGCCTTGCGTATCCTCGGGGCGTGCTTCTCTCAGACAAGGACATCCGGGCCGAGATCGACGCCGGGCGGGTACGGATCGATCCCTACGACGAATCCATGGTGCAGCCGTCCAGCATCGACGTACGGCTGGACCGGTACTTCCGGGTGTTCGAGAACCACCGGTACCCGCACATCGACCCCGCCATCGAGCAGGCCGACCTCACCCGGCTGGTCGAACCGGAGGGCGACGAGCCGTTCATCCTCCACCCCGGGGAGTTCGTGCTCGCGTCGACGTACGAGGTCATCACCCTGCCCGACGACCTCGCGTCCCGGCTGGAGGGCAAGTCGTCCCTCGGGCGGCTCGGGCTCGTCACCCACTCCACGGCCGGGTTCATCGACCCGGGCTTCAGCGGGCACGTGACCCTGGAGCTGTCCAACCTGGCCACGCTGCCGATCAAGCTGTGGCCCGGTATGAAGATCGGCCAGCTGTGCATGTTCCGGCTGAGCTCGCCGGCCGAGTTCCCGTACGGCAGTGAGCGGTACGGATCCCGTTACCAGGGGCAGCGCGGGCCCACCGCCTCCCGTTCCTTCCTCAACTTCCACAGGACCCAGGTATGAGCGACGTACGGGAGAACCTGACCTACGAGCGCTTCGGCGTCGCGATCCGCGAGCTCGCGCAGACCATCGCCGACGACGGCTACGAGCCCGACATCGTGCTGTCCATCGCCCGTGGCGGGGTGTTCGTCGCCGGTGGGCTCGCCTACGCGCTGGACTGCAAGAACATCCACCTGGTGAACGTCGAGTTCTACACCGGCGTGGGGACCACCCTGGAGATGCCGGTCATGCTGGCGCCCGTCCCCAACGCCATCGACTTCTCCGACAAGAAGGTCCTGATCACCGACGACGTCGCCGACACCGGCAAGACGCTCAAGCTGGTGCACGACTTCTGCCTCGACCACGTCGCCGAGGTCCGCTCGGCCGTGATCTACGAGAAGTCGCACTCCCTGGTGAAGTGCGAGTACGTCTGGAAGCGCACCGACGAGTGGATCAACTTCCCCTGGAGTGTCTTGCCTCCAGTACATAAGTCGGGAGAGGCGCCCAAGGAGAACAAGGAAGCGCTCTGACCTGAGCCGCGTGCTCAGGTAGGTGATCTTGAAAACCGTCGTGGCAGCGATGTCACCGTGGGTTCAAATCCCGCCGCCTCCGCGTGGTGAGCAGTGAGAACGGCCCCTGATCAGGTCAAACGGTCAGGGGCCTTCGTCATGTGCGGCGTCTGGTGACCCATGTTGTTCCGTATGAGTACCCGGTCTGACGGGCACGGTAAGGGCACGGAGCAGCGTGTGCCCTGCGGCCTCGACCCACCGTATGCGGGTGAACTCGAAACTTCATTCCTGCACTCGTTCAGTGCCCTCCAGGGGAGCGGAGCCGCCCGTTTGTTCGATCCAGCTAGTGTTGGCCCTAGTGAAGATATGTCCGATTTCGGATGACCGTCCCTTACTTTCCAAGGCTGAGGACCCGTCTTTCGAGGCACATGGCGGCCTGCACGCCAACGGCACGTTTAAACGTTGCCATGCACAATGGCGTTCAGATGTGGTATCCTTCGGAGCATGGGAGAGAACCAAGCACTTCGGGACGCGTTGGGGGTGGCGCAACGCCAACTCGTGGAGGCTGAAGCTGAGCTTCGCGAGGTGCAGGAACGCGTGCACAACCTGCGGTCCGTCGTGTACGGGCTCAAGCAGATCTTCGAACCGGGAGACGCTGGCCGGACTCCTGAACTTCGGCCTGCTGTCGAGGAGTCCGCGGCGGAGCCCCTGCGCGGGACTCGTGGGGCGCGCAGAAGGGGTGAGCCGTCACTGTCCCTGCGTCGGGCGGCACAGATCTTGGCCGAAGCTCAACGGCCGATGCGTATGCGCGAGATCACGGACGAATGGAAGAGCCGTGGCTGGGTGGACCCGACCTGGAGGGCTCCGAAGTCTGCCATCAACATGATCTACCAGCGCGCGTTGAGGGCTGGGCTTGTTGATCGCATGCCGGATCGATCATGGGTGCTGCGGTCGGCCGTGACTGACGCCCCTGAAAGCGATCATGGCGTAGGCGGTGGTGATGAGGACTAGCGGATCTCTACCGAGGAGTCCAAGGAGTCCCGCACTCCATGCAATGAGGTTGTCCAGCGTATCCCGAGACCGTTCCGTCTGGGCGCATGCAGACGGCTCCCTGCCTGGTGCTGCCGGGAACCTTCAGCTCGAACCAGCCGCTGCCGCACTTGCATGTGGCGGAGGTCGAATGGTCCGGAGTCGCGGCCCTCCGCGTGTTCAGATCAACGACGTTCATCGAATCACTCACAGAAAGAGAAGAAACAGCATGAATCGACGACACGGACCGAAGGGTCCCAACGGAGAGTGGAAGACGGGCCAGCGCGTGCCGGCGACCGGCGTGTACACGGACCAGTATGGCGTTTCGACCTTCCATGAGGCGGGCGCTACGTTCCCGCCGTGCATCGACCGCAAGGGCGAAGCCGCCTACCGGACGCTGAGTCAGGCGCGTACTGCCTGACTGAGGCGTTTGATGGTTGCCGCCATCTAACGCCAGTTTTACCTGTGAGGGGTGGACGGCCACTGGCCTTTCACCCCTCCTCCTTTTGCCCTCGCGGTCGAGCATCGAGCCGTCCGGAGGAGTGCTATTGCATCGGATCGTGGCTTCTCTGTCCAGAGGGCCACGGCCCCCTCACTCGAACGAATCCCGGTAGACCTGCTGTCAGCGTACGACGTCGAGTTGCTTGCAGGCGAGTCGGGGGGCCGTTAAGCAAGTCTTAGCCACGATCCTCCCCAGCTCCCATCCCGTCCGCCGTCGACCCACACACCGTGGAGCGGGCGTGGTTCATGGCGTCCAGGTGGAGCGCGCCACTGTACGAACGACCTGGACGCCATGGGCCGCGTCTGCTCGGCTCTGCCTGGGTCGGCGGTGGACGGGATGGGAGCCCACCACGCACGCCACCCACGGACCCGCAGTCGGCGGCGGCGCCCCCTCCATCCCGGTGCCGGCCGATCCCCCGCCGGAGGCATTGTCTTGAGCGTGGGCCGCGATGTGTGGTGATCGACTCATGGCCATCGGCCTATCCACATGTGGGCGCGCGTCGGCGCAGCCCGCGCGGAGCGGGCCGAAGGCAGGAGCGTCGCGCGGAGCGGAGCCGGGAAGCGCGCCCGGCGGAGCGGAGCGCAGCCGGGGCTTGATGAGGTAGAGAAACCTGTAACAAGCCATGTTCGCGGGGCGCTCTTGTCGACTTGGTGGCTTGCTGCTGCCATATGCGTTGGGGACGGCACACTTGGCGGGTCGGGGGCAGGCCATGAGTGATCTCACGGTGAATCCGTGGAGGCGGCACGGCAAGGATCGGCTCTACGTGAACCTTCCGGACGGGACGACTGTGGCGTGGGCGGACCGGCCTACGAAGGTGGTCACGATCAAGGTCCAGAGGTACCGGGACGAGGCGTTAGCCCTCCTGCGTCGGCACCTTGGCGACGGGATCACAGTCGGCTCCTCACCAGTGGCGTCCCCCGGCGCTTCGGGATTCACCCCTTCGCCGCCAAGCAAACGCCCTGTTCCGCCGAGTAACCCTGTGCGTCGGCAGCCGCCGGCGAGGCTTCCCGATCCGGCTCCCAGCGAGGACCTGGCACGCAACCGCCCTGGCGCAGGTGTGCTCGGGCTCATTGCTGAGCGAGGACCCACGCCCACCCAAAGGCTGCGAGCGAAGTTGCTGCGTCGGCCATCGGAATGGGACAGCTGGTACACCGGCCTGGAAGGTGAGAGGCGGGTAGGCCGTGAGTTGGAACGGCTGGCCGCTCATGGCTGGCGCGTTCTGCATGGCGTACCCAAGAGCAACGGCGGCGACATCGATCACTTGCTGATCGGCCCTGGCGGTGTGTTCAGCATGAACACCAAGACCCACCCTGGTGCTGCGGTCTGGGTCGGCGACACGATGGCCAAGATCAATGGCGGCAAGCCGGTTCCGTACGCCGTCGCGAGCCTGGCTGAGGCTGCCTACGCCCAAGGCGTGCTTGAGCGGCATTGCAACTTTGCTGTCCCAGTCGAACCGGCCCTTGTATTCGTCGGCATCGCGTCCCTTGATCGTGCTGCGACCCAGTACAGCGTCCGGATTTACCAGGAACGGGACGTGGCAGCGCTTGGCCCTGTCACTGGCAAGTTCACACCGGGGCAGGTCGAGCAGATCTTCGCCGTCGCACGTCGCCGCCGTAACTGGCTGAAGTCCTGAAGGTGGTCGGCGACGTCTCAGCCCAGCGCGTCGGTCCGTTCTGCAAGAGCCCTCAGCTCGTCCGATGCTGCTCGCCCAGCGACGAGCATCAGTTCCCTGATGACTTCCCTGGCCGCGATGTGCGTATGGATCATCTCGGGGGCCAGCTCTTCAGCGGCGAGTAGACAGCTCAAGGCATCCCCAAAGTGCCGCCGCTGCGCGTGGGCCCGCCCCAGATCCATAAGCAGACGCGCTTGCCGTTCGATCGACAAACTGCTGGCGTCGAGTGAGTCGCCGATATCCAGCGCTTCACCTGCGTCCCCTAGATCTACGGCTGTCGACACGGCCTGGATCTCGACGTTGGTCGGCCCGAACTCCAGGTTGAAGTCGTTGCGGTCTTCACCGAGCTGGTGAGCGACTTTCCGGGCCTTCTCGATCTGCCCGCGGGCGGCAGATCTCTCGCCGGCTCGCGCGTGTACGAGCGCAAGCATGAGGTGCAGAGAACCCAGCACAGAAAGGTGCTGAGGTGTGGGCTCGTGATCCTTTACGTAGGCCTGTAGGGCGTTCACGGCCGTGGCCGTGGCATGTTCGGCCTGGTCAAGGTGCTTGAGCCGTACGAAGGCATGGGCAAGCCGGTAAATGCCGGCGAAGACGCCCAGGGGCTCGCCGGACAGTTCGGCCTCGCGGATCGCGCGGTCTGCTGCGACCCACGCTGCGTCCGCCTCGTTCTGCCGCACAAAGGCGGCTGCGAGTGCCTGGTAGATGCGCGCGGTCAAACCATGCAGCTCTGCTCGGTACTCCTCGGGAGCGGTTCGGCAGGCTCGTTCGAGGCGGGGAACCAATGGGCCCAGAGCCGCGCTGAGCTCAGCGAACTGGTCGGTGTGCGTGAGGTCCCAAATCCGTTCCGCTGCCTCGCGAAGGTCTTGCATGGTGCTCGGCCTGAAGTCCTCACGCGGGCTCAGCAGGATGTCGACTGCCGGATGGCCTGAGAGAACGAGGCGGGCCTGGTCCAGGTCGTTCGTCTCGGCCTGAGCTGCCGGCTCTTGCTCCGCAGGCTGGGGCGCATCCGGCTGGAGAACCTGGAGCGGCACGCCCAACCCGTCGGCGAGCAGACGCAGCACGTCAAGGCGATTGACGGGCTGGATTCCCCGCTCCACCTGGGAGAGCCAGCTCGACGTGCGTCCGATCGCCGCAGCCAGCTCGCCTTGGGTCAAGCCGCGCTGCTTGCGCAGCTCCGCCACTCGCGCGCCGAAGACGCGCCGCTCCTCGGAACTCACTGCTGAACTGCCACCTTCCCCGCGATCGCGTCGAGGAACGTCACCTCGACACCGGCAAGGTACTGCTCGCGCTCGGCAAGGAAGTGCTTGGTGTGCGGCTGTTCTTCGTGTGCATCGAACGCCGCACGGTCGGTGTACAGCTCGTAGAAGACCCGCACCAAGGGCTCACCCTCGGGCGTGTGGGTGACGTAGGCGAGCGTGCCTGGCTCGTCGGCCTTGATGCCTTCCAACGTGCGCGAACACAGCTCGTCGAACTCTGCTGCCGCCTTCTCGTCGCGCAGCGTGAAGCGGACGACCAGGCCGAATCCCTCGCTCATCTGTGCACTCCTCTCAGTCGCAGTCAGTCTCTCAGGACTTCAGAGTTCCTGCGAGTAGCAGAACTTCTTGACTCGCAGTTTTTCTGTGAGTACGGTCGTAGTGAAGCTGCTACCTGGAGTGTCTGGGTGGCCAACTGCCATGCCGCGGAGACGAGTTCATGCCGTCCTTCAAGATCGACCTTTCGACCGCTGTGGTGTTCGTGGCGACCGCGCCGACGCCGAAGCTGGCGAACGCCAAGACAGGTGAGCGGGCCATCGACCGGGAGAGCAGCGCGCCGCTGTCGACGGTGGGCCTGCTGGTCTCGGACGAGGGTGAGGGGAACCTGTACCAGGTGACCATCCCGGAGACGGGTCTTCCGGAGGGGCTGGCGCCGGGGATGCCGGTGCGGGTGACCGGACTCAAGGCCCGTGACTGGGAGAACGAGTTCAACGGCCAGAAGCGGCACGGCATCTCGTTCCGCGCGGTCGCGATCGTCCCGGCGGCCTGATCATGGCTGACCTGACGATGTGGCTGGAGGCCACGGGCGCGTTAGGCGCCGCCGGCGGTCTCGGATACGCGAAGTACCGCGCCCCGCGCGTGTACTGGTCGCTGGTCGGACTGCCGGTTACCTGGGGGCGGTTCGCCCTCACCTACCGTTCGACGATGGACGTGTGCGGGCTGACGGTGCAGCCGTCGGGGCTGCGGGCGTTCATGACCCGTAACGTCGCACGTCGCGAGGTCCAGCCGGTTCCCCCGCGCATCCGCCGGATCCGGGGCACCTCGACCGGTCTGCGGGTGACGCTCCGGCTTCCCGCCGGCCTGGAACCGGCGGACGTGGTGGCCTCCTCCGAGCGGCTGCGTCACGCGTGGGGTGTGCACTCGGTGACCGTGGTGGAGACCCGGCCCGGGTTCGTCGAACTGCGGATGACCGGCTATGACGTGCTGCGCCGGGTCAGGATGCCTCGTGGGGCTGTCCCGCGGGACATGGTGGTGCCGGTCGCACTGCGGGAGGACGGGACCGCGTTCGAGCGGGACTACCTCAAGGCGCCCATGGCGCTCACCCTGGGGGCGAACCAGTCGGGCAAGTCCATGTATCAGCGCAACCTGATCAAGGGGCTCGCGCAGCTCCCGGTGGCGTTGGTCGGTGTCGACTGCAAGCGCGGGGTGGAACAGTCCGCTTTCGCGCCCCGCCTGTCGGCGCTGGTCACGACCCCCGATGATGCCGCCTCGCTCCTCGCGGTGCTGGTCGCCGAGATGGAGGACCGTTTCGACCTGCTGAGCCGGCACGGCGTCTCGGACGTGTGGGAGCTGTCCGATCACCTGCGGCCGGTGCCGATCGTGGTCTTGGTCGACGAGGTCGCCGAGCTGTTTCTGATCTCCTCGCGTAAGGATGAGGAGCGCCGCGAGCGGATCGTGACCGCGTTGATCCGGCTGGCGCAGATGGCCCGAGCGGTCGGGATCTATCTGGAGATCTGCGGCCAGCGCTTCGGCTCCGACCTGGGCAAGGGCGCGACCATGCTGCGCGCTCAGCTCACCGGTCGGGTCGTGCACCGCGTCAACGACAAGCAGACCGCCGAAATGGGCCTTGCGGACGTCGCCCCGGATGCGGTTCCGGCCGCGAGCCTGATCCCGATGAACCGCCCCGGCACGGCCGTTGCGGCCGACTCCTCGGGCGGCTGGTCGAAGATCCGCACCCCGCACACCACCCGCAGCGAAGTCGTCGAAGCCTGCCGGCGGTACGCCCACCTCGTGCCGGATCTCCCTGTGCTCGATCCGTTCCGGCCTCCTGTGCCCGTCGAGTCGTCGGCGCCGGTTCGTTCGCTGGTCAAGCCCTCCCCGGTCACCGACTGACCTTCCCGCTCCACCGGTCGGCGCGACCGCCTTCGCGCCAGGTCCCTACCCCCGCCATGCCGCAAACCGGGAGGACACCGATGCACCGCAAGCACTGGACCGAGTACAGCCCGGCTGAACGCGACGACGCCAACCGGCTCGGGGTCCTGTACGAGACGCTCCTCAACCACCTGCACTTCCACCCCGGCCACGACGCCTTCACCACGGTCCTCAGTGAGGCCTTCGCCGCCGAGTTCACCGACCGCGCCGCCGGGACCTACCCGCCCGCCGGCCACACCTATCCCCGGCTGGAGGTCTGACGACCGTGGCCACCACCGGCAAGCGCACCCGCCGCCCGGCGCCCACGCCGCCCAAGTGCCCCGACTGCGACGGCAAGGGCGAGACCGCCGAAACCGTCCGAGTCGGCGCCCGCAAGGGCCGCCCCACCGACGACCGGCAAGCCGCTCTCTGCCTGACCTGCCTGGGCAGCGGCGAAGCCCCCACCGACTGAACCTGCCGGGGCTGGGCGTCCCCCGCTCGCCCCGGTCCAACCCGGAAGGGAGGTGCCCCTCATGTCCCGCTCGATCCGCCCGGATGCCGTCCTGGTCCAAGCCGTGATCGCCGGTGCGCTGTCCTTCGCTCACCTGCATGACCTGGCGGAAGCGGCCGGACAGTCCGGCTGGAAGGCCTGGGCCTACCCCGTCTCCGTCGACCTGCTCCTGGTCGCCGCCTGGCGTCGACTGCGGACCGCTCGCCATGACCGCTCGGCCTGGACCTGGTTCGTGATCGCGCTGGCCGCGTCGCTCGGCGCCAACGTCGCCACTGCCGGACTCCTGGATCTGCACGATGTGCCGGCCTGGCTGCGCATCCTGGTCGCCGGCTGGCCCGCGCTGGCCTTCCTCGGTGGAACCCTCCTGGTCCACACACCCGCCGAACCGGCCGCCCCTGCACAGCCTGTGGACGAACAAGAGCCTGCGGCGGAAGTCGAGATGCACCGCACCGACACCCCCGCACCCGAGCCGGACCCTGTCCCGGAGCTGGCCCCCGCACCACCGCAGCCGGCTCCCGCCCCGGTCATCCCTGCCGCGCTGCTGGACCACGCCCGGAAGATCGCCGACGCACATCGCGCCTCCACCGGCACCGAGATGCCCACAGACGCTCTCTCGGCCCGCCTCGGTCTGCCCGGTGACATGACCGCAGCGATCGCCGCACAACTCCAACTCGCCTGATCTGAAAGGAGGTTCACCCGTGAGCGTCTATCGCCGCTTCCGCGACCGCATCCGCATCGGCCCCGTTGAGGTCGCCTCGTACTACGACGGCCGGGGCCGCGACCGCCACACCGCCGCCTGCACCGCCCCCGGCTGCGGCTTCTCCGGCGACTACCAAGACCGCGCCGCCGCCGAACTCGCCGCCCGCACCCACCGCTGCAAGGCCTAGGAGACACCCGCCATGGACGTCCCGCTCTGGCTCGCCCTGCTCGCCGTCGGATGGCTCGGCGTCAAGCTCGCCCGCCCGCCGTGGTGGCTCGTCGTCGTGCTCCTCCTCGGCGGCTACCTCGTCGCCGACACCTTCCTCAGCCCCACCGTCGACAGCCTCGTCAAGTAACCCGAAGGGACACCGATCATGTTCACCCCGAAGTACCCGGCGCGGGACACCGCACCGCCCCCGACCAGTACTTCCTCGGTCGCCGGCCCCGTACCCGCCGCACCGGCCCCGGCCCCGGTCGCCCCGGTCTCGAACCGGCCGACGGTGCGGCTCACCCCCGGCAGTGCGCTCGCCCTCGCGGCCGGTGGCGGCGCCGTGGTCCTCGTCGTCGGCGCGGTCCTGGTCTCCATGCTCCTCGCGGTCGCCATCACCGCCACGTCCGTGGCCGTGTGCGCCGTCGTCCTCCGCTCCCTCCTCAACGCCGAAAGGAAGCACTGACATGGGGCTTTTCAGCCGCAAGTCGAACCCGGAACCGGCACGCAACGAGGCCATGGTCGAACTCGGCCGTGACTACGCCATCGCCCGCCGCCACCGCGACACCAAGGCGATGAACCGGATCATGCGCCAGATCGGCGCCGACAAGGACGCGACCGACCTCAGCGACTTCCGCGCCGGCCAGGAGGCCTACGACTCCATCCCGCCCATCCCGCGCGGTCGCAACCGCCGCAAGTAACGCCCGTCCGGGGCGGCTCTCTCGCCAAAGATCCGCCGCCCCGGACGGCTCCACCTTCCTGATCCAACGGACCCGAAAGGGGACCCTCATCATGCCCGAGTACGCCCAGAACACGCGCGTCTGCCGCGACTGCGACGGCTTCGCCACCGCCGCCATCACCACCGGCACCCGCCACCCGGACGGCACCCGCACCACCCTCACCGTCGCCTGCCCGACCTGCAAGGGCACCGGCCACACTGCCCCCGCCGCCTACGCCCGCGCCGGGAAGTGACGGCCATGACCGTCCTCGACCTCTTCGCCGGCCCCGGCGGCTGGTCCCAGGGACTGCGCGAACTCGGCCTGACCGAGGTCGGCATCGAGATCGACCCGGCCGTGTGCGCCACCCGCGCCGCCGCCGGACACACCACCATCCGCGCCGACGTCGCCGCCTACCCCACCACGCCTCTCCTCGGCACGGTGACTGGGCTGATCGGCTCCCCGCCCTGCCAGACCTTCAGCGCCGCCGGCCTGCGCGCCGGAAACACCGACCTGCCCCTGTGCCACCAGGCCCTGGACGACCTCGCCCGCGGGAGGGACACCCGCAGCGCCCTTCGGCAGGCGTGCAGCGACCCGCGGTCGCTCCTGGTCGTCGAACCCCTGCGCTACGCCCTCGCCCTACGGCCCGACTGGATCGCCCTGGAGGAAGTCCCCGCAGTACTCCCGCTGTTCGAGCACACCGCCCGCCTCCTGGGGGCGGTCGGCTACTCGACCTGGACCGGCGTCCTCAACGCCGCCGACTTCGGCCTTGCCCAGACCCGCCGCCGCGCTTTCCTCCTCGCCTCCCTCACCCGGCCCGCCCTGCCTCCGGAACCCACCCACGCCGACGGCGGCACCCCCGCCGACCTCTTCGGTGACGGACTCCCGACGTGGCGGACCATGCTCGACGTCCTGGGCTGCCCTCCCGCCGTCGTCGTCACCCGCGGGAACCACACCACCGGCGGCAGCACCTTCCCGACCACCGGCCCCTCCTGGGCCATCACCGGCCGCGCCCGGTCCTGGCTCCTCAAGGTCGGCAACCGCCCGGCCGCCACCCGCCGCCGCCTCGACCAACCCGCCCCCACCCTGCTGTTCGGCAAGGCCCTCAACGACGTCTCCTGGATCGACATCGACGGCACACCCATCCGCCGCCTCGCCGTCGAAGAGGCCGCCGTCCTCCAGGGCTTCCCCACCGACTACCCGTGGGCCGGCTCGCGCACCAAGCAGTTCGAACAGATCGGCAACGCCGTCCCGGCCCCCATGGCCACCGCCGTCCTCGGCGCCGTCCTGCCCACGGCAGTGGAGGTGGCCGCGTGACCGACACCGCCACCAAGGCGGGCCTGGACCCGACCACCCTCACCGATCTGCTGAGGCTGGCCGGGTCCACCGGCTTCGACCGCATCCAGGAACAGATCCGCCGCACCGGCGGCTGCACCGACCCGATCCACCTCCAAGGCGCCACCGTCACCCGCGACAAGGCCACCGGGCAGGTCCTCCACCACTACTCCACCGACACCGAGCCCGGCGGACGGCTCCGCATCGCCTGCGGCAACCGCCGTGCCTCCCGCTGCCCGGCCTGCGCCTGGACCTACGCCGGCGACACCTACCACCTCATCCGGGCCGGACTCGTCGGCGACCCCGACAAGGGCACCCCGCACACGATCCGGAGTCACCCGCGGGTCTTCGCCACTCTCACCGCGCCCTCGTTCGGCCCGGTCCACAACCGCCCTGGTAACCGGCCCTGCCGCTGCGGCGTCCGGCACGCCGAGGACGCTCCGGAACTCGGCACCCCGCTCGACCCCGAGTCGTACGACTACGCGGGCGCCGTTCTGTGGAACAACCACGCCTCCGAGCTGTGGCGCTACTTCACGATCTACCTGCGCCGCGAGATCGCCAAGCGGGCCGGGCTCACGCAGAAGGACGCCCGCGAACAGTCCCGCGTCTCCTTCGGCAAGGTCGCCGAGTACCAAAAGCGCGGCGCCGTGCACTTCCACGCCGTGATCCGCTTCGACGGACCCGACGGACCCGACGGGCCCGACTCCCCACCGCCGCCCTGGGCCACCCTCGACCTCCTCACCGACGCGATCCACGCAGCAGCCGCCCGCGTCACGGTCGACGTTCCCCCGGCCGGAGACCAACCCGCCCGCACGCTGCGGTGGGGCACCCAGCTCGACGTCCGCCCCATCCGCGCCTTCGGCGACGGCGAAGAGATCACCGAAGCGGCCGTGGCGTCCTACGTCGCCAAGTACGCCACCAAAGCCGCCGAAACCACCGGCACCGTCGACCGCCGCATCGGCAACAAGGAGGCCCTGGTCCTCCTGGGCGTGCCCGACCACCCCCGCCGGCTCATCAAGGCCTGCCTCGACCTCCACCCGCTCTACCCGGACCGCAAGCTCCGCGACTGGGCCCACATGCTCGGCTTCCGCGGTCACTTCTCCACCAAGTCCCGCCGCTACTCCACCACCCTCGGTGCCCTCCGCCAGGTACGCGCCGACTACCGCGCCGCCCAACAACGCCAAGCCCTCGGCCTGCCCGACCCCGACGACAGCGAGGCAACGACCCTGACCCTCGCCCACTGGATCTACGCCGGACACGGCCACACCCCCGGCGAATCCTGGCTCGCCGCCAACATCCGTCGCGAGATCCAACTCAACCGCGAAACCGCCCGCGAAGAGCTGTCAGGAGGTGCGTTCGATGAGCAGGACTAGGCAGGAGACTCGCAAGGAGTCGGTCCGCCCCGAGGTGATGACGACCGAAGAATGGATCAGGAAGCACCTTCGTCGGGCACCTGAACGCGATGAGGAGTGGGTACGGCGTGCCCTTGTGTTGCATGGGCGGGCCTGATCGTCATCGCCATACCGGTTCGATCAGGCTGGGGTCGAACTTGCGGCTTCCTCGGCCGGCCGGATGGATGATCACGGCTGAGAGGCTGTGCAACACGATCTCCTGTTGGCGCTCGATCGGCAGGCTGAAGAACTCCTCTACGGTCAGATTGGCCGTGTCCCCCTTGGCTTCAGCCTGCTTCTGCTCCTTGTAGAACCGCGCCCGCTCCAGCCGCAGTTCGTCGCGCAGCCGCTCCTTGGACGGCAAGAGCTGCAGGAGAGTGGCCACCGTGATCTGTTTGGAGCGCTCAGCGTCCACAAGTTGTGCAATGTCCTCGTTGACCTGCTCCAACTCGGCTTCGCGCGCCCAACGTTGTTCTACGGGAACGGCTGTCACTGCCGCACGCGACCGCTGCTCTTCCAACACCAGTAGCGCTATGAGCTGGTCGACTGGATCACCGACCCGCCCGACCTTGCCGCAGCCGCCGTTGACCACGGAACACTGGTACGTGAACCTCGCGGCCTTTGATCCCGGCTTCCACTTGTGGTTGACCTGGCCTCGGATCTTGGCCTTGCAAAGCCCACAGCGCGCGATGCCCGAGAGTAGGTACTTCCGCGCGAGAGACCTGCCGGGCTGCTTCTGCTTGCGCTCGGCGACAGCCGCGCAGACCGCTTCCCACTCCTCAAGGGTGTTGATCGGTTCCCACTCGCCCATAACAGGCCGACCGTCGTCGCCGCGCAGGATCTCGCCGTGATAGGTCCGATAGCCGACCAAGCGAGGGTTCGTCAGGATGTGCTCAACGTGGTGGTGCGCCATGCGCTTGGTGCCCTCGCGGGGGTTGCCCAAGCCCTGCTCCTGCCACCTCGTGCGGATGGTGCCGATGCGCACGCCGGCGAGGATCTCGCGTTGAGCTTCGCGAATGGCCTTGGCTGCCTCCGGGTCGACCTTGGTGCGGTCGTCCTTGCGCCATCCGTACGGCGCCGGCCCGCCGCTGTCCTTGCCCTGCTGGGCCAACTCCAAGTGCTTCCGCTTGATGCGGCGTGAGGCGTCGTGCGACGACTTGTTGGCGAAGGCGACCATGATGCGCGCCATGGTGCGACCGTCCGCCGTACCGATGTTGAGGTCGTTCGTGACGGTGGCGAACGTCAGCCGGGGGCGCTCGTCGTAGATCTCGATGAGGCGTTCAAGGTCCCTCGGCTGTCGAGCCAGCCGGTCCAGGTCGTACGCCACGATGCCGTCGATGAGTCCGGCGCGGAGATCCTTCAGCATCAGCTCGAACTCGTCGCGCACGACGTTGCGCTTGAACGCGGACACGTCGTTGTCCTCGTAGACCTTCACGGCCTGCCACGACCGAAGATCCGCCAGACGCTCGCAGTCCTGCTGCTGGCGCGCGACACCGAGGGCGTCGCCTTCGTCGTCCCGCGAGATGCGGGTGTAGATCCCCACCCTGTGTGCCAAGATCGGGCCTCCCCTGCCTCCTGAGCAGGGCCAGACTACTACCGTCATAGAGTCAAGTCAGCCTGGTCCGTCGAACCGCCCGTCGTCAAGCGCGCCGGCCAGGTCCTCGACGCCTGAGCGGACAGAAGCGAAAGGGGGCTCCCTCGGGAGCCCCCTTTCTCATGTCCTGCGTCCCTCAGAACGTGCCCAGCTTCACGATCGACAGCAGGGCGATCAGCTGGATCGAGGAGGCGCCCAGGGCCTTGGGCCAGGGCAGGTCGTGGGAGCGGCTGACCATGAGGGTCAGCAGGGCGCCCGCCGCGACCCAGGTGGCCCAGCCGAGGATCTGGACGAAGGAGGCGTCACCGCCGGCGAACATGGCGACCAGCAGGCGCGGGGCGTCCGTGAGGGACATGATCAGCATGGAGAGGCCGACCGTCGGCTGCCAGGCGCCGTCGCCGCCGAGCTGGCGGGCCAGGGTGTGGGTGACGACGCCCAGGACGAAGGCCGACACCACCATGGCGACGGCCGTGGTCAGGACGATCGGCACCGCGTTGGACAGGGTGGCGTTGATCGCGTCCTCGCGGGCGCCGTCGAAGCCGAAGACGGCGAGCAGCCCGTACAGGAAGGTCACGACGAGGGCCGGGCCCCACATCGTGTAGTCGCGCATCCGCAGGAAGGTCTGGCTCGGCTCCAGGACGATGCCGCGCAGCAGCGCCTTCCAGTGCAGCCGGGGGCCGATCGGGCCCGACGGCGGCGTGGCACCCGCGTGATAGGTCTCACCCTGGTTGTACTGGGCGTGGTCGTCGATCGAGAACGCCTGGGTGTGACCCGGGTTGTTCGCCGCGTACGGGTCGTGCGGGGGCGCGCCATAGGGATCGCCCTGTCCCTGTCCCTGTCCCTGCCCCTGACCGCCGCCGCTACCGCCGAAGTACTCCGGCTCGCCGTCGCCGCCCCAGCTCCCGCCGCCCCCCGGCGGCTGCTGCCGCGCCTGCGGGTGCGGGTACGGCTGCGGAGCCGACGGGTAGCCGTACGACGGTCCCTGCGGCGCCTGCCGTCCGTGCGGGGGGTGTTGCGGTCGCGCGTGCGGGGCGCGGTCGTCCCGACCGTTGCGTCCGTTCCTGAATCCAGCCACGCCTTCGAACGTACCTGGTCCCGGAGAGTGACGTGCCGGGCCCGGCCCTCCGGGCCCGGCTTTGCTGCCGAGCTGTGACATCCCCTACGGGGCCACCGACGCCTCCCCGTAGGGGACAGGCCGCTCAGTCCGCCATGTTGGCGCCGAACATCGGCTTGCCCGCGAGGGACACCCCGGCGGCGTACGGGGTGACGACCCGCGCGCCCGTCGTCGTGATCTTCGCCCCGCCCGAGCGGAGGAAGGTCACCGTGCCGTCGCCGGCGTTCTCGGCGGAGCTGACGATCAGGTCGGCGCGGCCGTCGCCGGTGACGTCGTCGAGCTTGACGTCGTAGCCGAAGTAGTCCTTGTCCTCGTTCTCGCCGGGCACGCCCGCGGTGTTCTGCGTGAACAGCTGGGCGCCGGTGGTGCGCAGGCCGGACTGGGAGCCGTAGAGGACGGTGACCGCGCCGGTGTCGGCGTCGTCACCGGCGTTCTCGCCCGCCGAGGCGATGGCCAGGTCCTGGAAGCCGTCGTGGTTGACGTCGCCGAGGTCGAGATCGGAACCGAACCAGTCGTCGGTTTCGGCGGCGTCCGGGACGCCCGCGCTGTCCTGGGTGATGCCGGTGACGGTGCCGGGGCCGGAGGCCGAGCCGTAGGTGATCCAGACCTTGCCGCCCTTGCCGGAGTACGGGATCGGCGTGCCGTCCGACAGGCGCGTCTCGTACTCCCAGCCGCTGACGATGTCGCCGTAGCCGTCGCCGTTGATGTCGCCGATCCCGGTGATCACGCCGGGGCGCAGGGACTGGGCGGCGTAGGCGTCCAGGCCGCTCGCGGTGCCGGGGATGTAGTAGTTGTGGTTCCAGCCGTACTCGGACGTGGTCTCGTAGCCGTCGACGATCAGGTCGGTGCGCTTGTCGCCGTTGACGTCACCCGCGGTGAGGTTCTTCGGGCCGCGGGCCGTGCCGCCGGACAGGATCGGGGCCCTGAAGGAGTTGCGGGCGCGTCCGGCGGTTCCGGTGGAGGTGATGCCGCCCCGGTAGACCTGCACCACGTTGGAGGTGTTACCGACCGCGAGGTCCGCCTTGCCGTCGCCGTCGAAGTCTCCGGCGGTGAGGTTCTTGCCCCACTGGTCGTTCGCCGAGGGGGCCGGGTTGGGGACCAGGACGCCCCGGCCGGTGATGCCGGAGGGAGAGCCCCACAGCACGGTCACGGTGCCGCTGTCCGCGTCGCCGCTGACGTCCTCCCAGGGGGCGGAGACGGCGACGTCGTCGTAGCCGTCGTTGTTGAAGTCGGCGTAGGCGTGCTCGGAGCCGAAGCCGTCGCCGGCCTCGGCGGCGTCCGGGGTGCCCGTCGAGTTCTGGCTGATCACCGACCGCTTGGCGGAGGAGACCCCGCCGGTGGTGCCGTACAGGACGACGAACTGACCGGCGCGCGCCTTGCCGTTGACGTAGGCGCCCCAGACCGAGAAGCCCACGTCCCCGATGCCGTCGCCGTTGAAGTCGGCCTGCGGGACGTGCATGGAGTCGGCGGCCGTGGCCGGCGTCGCCGCGAGGGTGAGCAGCCCACCCGTCAGCGCGGCGGCGGCCGTGGCCGCGAGGGTGGTGCGCAGGTGCTTGTGCATGCGTGAGGCCTCCTGAAGATCTGCGACCAGGAGACACACGCGAAGGGCAAAGGGTTGTACGGCAGTTCGAGAGACCCGTGGGGTTTCAGTCGCCCAGGAAGTCGTCCGTCGAGAACGTCACCGCCGGCGTGGTCGCGATCACGCCTCCCTCGACCCCCGCGTACACGGCGACGGTGTCCTTCGTCTCGCCGAGATACGTCCGTACCGCCAGGTCGGCGAGCCCGTCCCCGTCGAAGTCCGCCGCCGCGAGGACCCGCGAGGTGCCGTGGGCGGTGGCCTCGACGGTGAACAGGTCCTCGGGCGAGGGTCCCGTCGTACGGCCGTGGAAGACGCGGATTCCCGAGCCGCTGGAGACGAGTTCGCTCAGCCCGTCGCCGTCGAAGTCGGCCGTGTCCAGGAGGGAGCCGCCCGCGTCGAGGGTGCCGGGGTCGGCGGCCGGCAGGTCGTAGCGCAGGGACGTCTCGGCGACACCGCCGACGGCCGCGTCCAGGTCGGCGCCGCGGCCGAGACGGCCCAGGGCCACGTCGAGGCCCCGGGGCAGGGCCGCGCCGGTGCGGGCGGGGCCGGTGGGGCCGCCGAGGACGAGCGTGGCCGTGGCGGGGCCCTCGGCGGCCCGGACGACCAGGTCGTCGTAGCCGTCGCGGTCGACGTCGGCGACCGGACCAGTGGGCAGGTTGCCGGGCGAGGGCAGCGGTGCCCCGGCCGCACGCGGGGCGCCCTTGCGGGTGAAGGGGCCGCGCAGGAAGCTCAGTTGCCGGTCCGAGGCGTGGACGACGAGGTCATGGGAGTCGTCGCCGTCGAAGTCGCCGCACACGGGCTGGTCGGGCCAGTCGTTCCCGGCGCGCGCGGCCGCGGGGATGACGAGCTTGACGGCCTTGCCGGTCAGCCCCTGGGGCGAGCCGAAGAGGATCTGCAGCGGCACCGGAGGCTGTCCCTGCCCGTCGAAGGGCGGGTCGGTGGAGACGACCAGGTCGGTGAAGCCGTCCGCGTCCAGGTCGCAGCTCGCCTCGGCGTCGAACACGTTGGGCAGCTCGCCGTCGGTCGGGGCGGCGTTGCGTGCCGGGCTCAGCAGCTGCCGGGCGCCCGGGGTGAGGCCCTGCGGGCCGCCGTAGACGATGCCGATGCCGGCGTCGTCGCTGTGCGCCTGCGCCTTGACCAGGTCGTTGAGGACGAGGTCGCGCCGGCCGTCGCCGTTGAAGTCGTCCGCGGTCTTGCTGCCCTTGCCGCGGGGGACGGGGAGCTTGGCGGGGGCCTGGGCGGCCTTCAGGGAAGCGCTCTCCCGTGCCGGCTCGGCGTCGTCGGCCGTGGGCCCGCACGCGGCCAGCAGCAGGAGACAGCCGACGGCCGCCATGCCCGTCCCGGGGGTTCGCATCGGCACCGTCCACCTTGTCCGCACCGTCGACAACGACTCAGTAGTGAAGCATGCGTTCGCAGGGGGCGACAGCCCAGGGCCGGGACGGTGGGGGGTGGTTGCCGACGTCCTCGGGCTGCGGGCCGTCGTGGGTTGCTCGCGCCCACGCGGCGGAGCCGCATATCGATACAGCCCCGCGCCCCTGGGGCGACGCCCCCGAACGCCGACGCCCCCCGCCCGTCGAGGGCAGGGGGCGTCGAAAAGGCCGTACGGGTTACTTCACCGGCTCCGGCTCGTTCTCGCTCTCCGACTCCGTCGAGTCCTCCGGGTCGACCGGGGTCTTGACCGAGTCCAGCAGGAGCTGGGCGACGTCGACGACCTGGATGGACTCCTTGGCCTTGCCCTCGTTCTTCTTGCCGTTGACCGAGTCGGTCAGCATGACGAGGCAGAAGGGGCAGGCGGTGGAGACGATGTCCGGGTTCACGGACAGGGCCTCGTCGACGCGCTCGTTGTTGATGCGCTTGCCGATGCGCTCTTCCATCCACATGCGCGCGCCGCCGGCGCCGCAGCAGAAGCCGCGCTCCTTGTGGCGGTGCATCTCCTCGTTGCGCACGCCCGGGACGGCGGCGATGATCTCGCGCGGAGGCGTGTAGATCTTGTTGTGGCGGCCCAGGTAGCAGGGGTCGTGGTAGGTGATGATGCCCTCGACCGGGGTCACCGGGACCAGCTTGCCCTCGTCGACGAGGTGCTGGAGCAGCTGGGTGTGGTGGATGACCTCGTAGTCGCCGCCGAGCTGCGGGTACTCGTTGCCGAGCGTGTTGAGGCAGTGCGGGCAGGTGGCGACGATCTTCTTGGCCGACTTCGGCTTCGCCGACTCGGGCACGACCTTGCCGTCCTCGTCCATCTCCTCGCCGAAGGCGGCGTTGAGGGACATGACGTTCTCCATGCCGAGCTCCTGGAACAGGGGCTCGTTGCCGAGGCGGCGGGCGGAGTCACCGGTGCACTTCTCGTCGCCGCCCATGATCGCGAACTTGACGCCCGCGATGTGCAGCAGCTCGGCGAAGGCCTTGGTGGTCTTCTTCGCGCGGTCCTCCAGGGCGCCGGCGCAGCCGACCCAGTAGAGGTACTCGACCTCGGAGAGGTCCTCGATGTCCTTGCCGACGACCGGCACCTCGAAGTCGACTTCCTTCAGCCACTCCAGGCGCTGCTTCTTGGCCAGGCCCCAGGGGTTGCCCTTCTTCTCCAGGTTCTTGAGCATCGTGCCCGCCTCGGACGGGAACGCGGACTCGATCATCACCTGGTAGCGGCGCATGTCGACGATGTGGTCGATGTGCTCGATGTCCACCGGGCACTGCTCGACGCAGGCGCCGCAGGTGGTGCAGGACCACAGGACGTCCGGGTCGATGACGCCGTTCTCCTCGGCGGTGCCGATCAGCGGGCGCTCGGCCTCGGCCAGCGCCGCCGCGGGCACCTTGGCGAGCTGCTCCTCGGACGCCTTCTCCTCGCCCTCCATCGTCTTGCCGCCGCCCGCGAGCAGGTACGGCGCCTTGGCGTGGGCGTGGTCGCGCAGCGACATGATCAGCAGCTTCGGGGAGAGCGGCTTGCCCGTGTTCCAGGCGGGGCACTGCGACTGGCAGCGGCCGCACTCGGTGCAGGTGGAGAAGTCGAGGATGCCCTTCCAGGAGAACTGCTCGACCTGGGAGACACCGAAGACGTCGTCGTCGCCCGGGTCGGCGAAATCGATCGGCTTGCCGCCGGAGGTCATCGGCAGCAGGGCGCCCAGCGAGGTCTCACCGTCGGCGTTGCGCTTGAACCAGATGTTCGGGAAGCCGAGGAAGCGGTGCCAGGCCACACCCATGTCGGTCTTCAGCGAGACCGTGATCATCCAGATGAAGGACGCCGCGATCTTCAGGCCCGCGAACAGGTAGGTGAGGTTCTGGAGGGTGGACAGGTCCATCCCCTCCAGCGCCGAGACGACCGGGTACGAGATGAAGAACGAGGCCTCGTAGCCGTCGACGTGGTGCTGCGCGCCCTCGAGCGCGTGCAGCATGAAGATGCAGACGCCGACGATCAGGATGATCGTCTCGACGAAGTACGCCTGGCCCGTGTTGGAGCCCGCGAACCGGGACTTGCGGCCCGGGCGGTCCGGCCGGGACAGCTGGCGGATCGCGATCAGCACGAGGATGCCGACGACCGTCATGGTGCCGATGAACTCGACGAAGACGTTGTACGGCGCCCACTCGCCGATGACCGGCAGCAGCCAGTCGGCCTGGAAGAGCTGGCCGACGGCGTTCACGATGGTCAGCAGCAGCGTGTAGAAGCCGATCGCCACGAACCAGTGCGCGATGCCGACGATGCCCCAGCGGTTCATCCGGGTGTGGCCGAGGAACTCCTTGGCCACGGTGATCGTGCGCAGCACGGGGTCGTTGGTCCTCGCACCGGCCGGGAGCGGCTGGCCGAGCATCACGAAGCGGAAGATCTGAAGGACGGCACGGCCGAACAGGGCGACGCCGACCGCCATCAGGACCATCGACACGATGATCGCGGCGAGTTGCATTTCGGGGCTCCTCGGGCCTGCGAGGGGTTCTTCGGTGAGGTTCGGTGAGATTACTAAGCGGTAACTTATGCAGTCCTCTGAGACTACCCGTATCCCTTGTCGCACTGTAGTCAGGCGCTCGGTGATCTGCGTCGCTGAGGCACCCCTCAGTGACGCGCGGCGACGGCACGCCGACTCGATGCGCCATTCGTACCAAATCATGACATTCGCCTTAACTTGGTGCCGTGCCTCTCAGTGCCGTGCTCTATGGGACCGCCGCGGCCACCGCCGCCCTGCTGTCCGCCGCCCTCCTGGCGGCCCTGCTGCGCACCCCTGCGCTCAGAGCCGGCCTGGTCGACCGGCGCCGCCGCACCCGGGCCGTGCCGCTGCTCGGCGGCGTGGCCGTCGCCGTCACGGCCGGCGCGGTCGCCTGGACCGGGGAGCTCCTCGGGGCCGCCCCGCTGGACGCCGAGACGAGACGCCTGCTCGTGGCCGGTGCGGCGGTGGCCGCGCTCGGGTTGGCCGCCGACATCTGGCGGCTGCGCACCCGCTTCCTCCTCGCCGGTACGGCGGTGGCGGCCGCGTGCGTCGTGCCGTACGAGATCACCGGCGTGGCGGGCGGGGTCCTCGCGGCGCTGTGGGTCGTCGTCGTCACGGTCGGCTTCCGGGCGCTGGACCACGCCGACGGGCTGGTCGGCACGGCCGGGGTGGTGACCGCCCTCGGGGTCGGGGTGTGCGCGGCCGTGGAGGTGCTGGACGGGCTCGCGGTGCTGATGAGCGTGCTCGCGGCCGCGATGGGCGGGTTCCTGATGCAGGGCCGGCGGCCCGCGCGGATCGCGCTCGGGGCGTGCGGCTCGCTGTTCGCCGGGTTCCTGCTCGGCGGGGCGGCCGTCCTCACGCGCGCGGGGCACGATCCGGCCGTCTCCGCCGGGGTGCTGCTCGCCCTGGGGGCGCCGGCCGTCGCGGACGTGCTGCTGGTGGTGGCGGCGCGGCGGCTGGCCGGGCGGGCCCTGCTGCGCGGCGGCCCCGACCATCTCGCGCACCGGCTGCGCCGGCTCGGGCTCGCCCCGCGCGGAGTGAGCGTCGTGCTGGGCACCTCGGCCGCCGCGAGCGTGTCCGTCGGGGTCCTCGTGCACACCGGCTCCCTGGGGGCGACGGCCCTGTTCTGGGTGGCCGGCGGGGTGCTGGGCGTCGTACTCGCGCTGCTTCTGTTGACGTCTTCCGCGTCACATCGGCGGGCATCGCCGCAGGTCACAGGGCAGTTGCGTGTAAGGAACGGATAAGAGTTGAGTCTGCTCGGCTCAGGTCTGTTGACCGGGCGGGACGGGTCATGCACACTTGAGTCCGTTCCACTCAAGTCAGCTGGAGGAATCAACCATGGCACGTGCGGTCGGCATCGACCTGGGCACGACTAACTCCGTCGTCAGCGTTCTCGAAGGCGGCGAGCCCACCGTCATCACCAACGCCGAGGGTGCCAGGACCACGCCGTCCGTCGTCGCCTTCGCCAAGAACGGCGAGGTGCTGGTCGGTGAGGTCGCCAAGCGCCAGGCGGTGACCAACGTGGACCGGACCATCCGTTCCGTGAAGCGTCACATGGGCACCGACTGGAAGATCGAGCTCGACGGGAAGCCCTTCAACCCGCAGCAGATCTCCGCCTTCATTCTCCAGAAGCTGAAGCGCGACGCCGAGGCCTACCTGGGCGAGAAGGTGACCGACGCGGTCATCACCGTCCCGGCGTACTTCAACGACTCCGAGCGTCAGGCGACGAAGGAGGCCGGCGAGATCGCGGGCCTGAACGTCCTGCGCATCGTCAACGAGCCGACCGCCGCGGCGCTGGCGTACGGCCTCGACAAGGACGACCAGACGATCCTCGTCTTCGACCTCGGTGGCGGCACCTTCGACGTGTCCCTGCTGGAGATCGGCGACGGCGTCGTCGAGGTGAAGGCCACCAACGGCGACAACCACCTCGGTGGTGACGACTGGGACCAGCGCGTCGTCGACTACCTGGTCAAGCAGTTCCAGTCCGGCCACGGCGTGGACCTGTCCAAGGACAAGATGGCCCTCCAGCGCCTCCGCGAGGCCGCCGAGAAGGCCAAGATCGAGCTGTCCTCCTCCACCGAGACCTCGATCAACCTGCCCTACATCACCGCCTCCGCCGAGGGCCCCCTGCACCTCGACGAGAAGCTCACCCGCGCCCAGTTCCAGCAGCTGACCGCGGACCTGCTGGAGCGCTGCAAGACGCCGTTCCACAACGTCATCAAGGACGCCGGCATCGCCCTCGGCGAGATCGACCACGTCGTCCTCGTCGGCGGCTCCACCCGTATGCCCGCCGTCGCCGAGCTCGTCAAGGAGCTGACCGGCGGCAAGGAGGCCAACAAGGGTGTGAACCCGGACGAGGTCGTCGCCATCGGCGCCTCGCTCCAGGCCGGTGTCCTCAAGGGTGAGGTCAAGGACGTCCTGCTCCTCGACGTGACCCCGCTGTCCCTCGGTATCGAGACCAAGGGCGGCATCATGACCAAGCTCATCGAGCGCAACACCACGATCCCGACCAAGCGGTCCGAGATCTTCACGACGGCCGAGGACAACCAGCCGTCGGTGCAGATCCAGGTCTACCAGGGCGAGCGCGAGATCGCGGCGTACAACAAGAAGCTCGGCATGTTCGAGCTGACCGGTCTGCCCCCGGCGCCGCGCGGCGTCCCGCAGATCGAGGTCTCCTTCGACATCGACGCCAACGGCATCATGCACGTGACCGCGAAGGACCTGGGCACGGGCAAGGAGCAGAAGATGACCGTCACCGGCGGCTCCTCGCTGCCGAAGGACGAGGTCGACCGCATGCGCGAGGAGGCCGAGCGCTACGCGGAGGAGGACCACAAGCGCCGCGAGGCCGCCGAGACCCGCAACCAGGGCGAGCAGCTCGTCTACCAGACCGAGAAGTTCCTCAAGGACAACGAGGACAAGGTCCCGGGCGACGTCAAGGCCGAGGTCGAGGAGGCGCTCTCCGAGCTGAAGGAGACCCTCAAGGGCGAGGACACGGCTGAGATCCGCACCGCCACGGAGAAGGTCGCGGCCGTCTCCCAGAAGCTGGGCCAGGCCCTGTACGCCGACGCCCAGGCCGCGCAGGCCGCGGGTGACGCGCCCGGCGCCGAGCAGCCCAAGGCCGACGACGATGTCGTCGACGCCGAGATCGTCGACGACGAGCGCAAGGACGGTGCCGCGTGACGGAGGAGACCCCGGGCTTCGAGGAGAAGCCCGACGTCCCCTCCGGCGCCACCCCTGACGACGCCGAGCCGAAGGCCGCCTCCCCCTCTTCGGAGGAGGGGGCGGCCCCGGCCGGGGACGGAGCAGCAGACGCCGGTCTGGTCGCCCAGCTGGACCAGGTCCGCACGGCGCTCGGTGAGCGCACCGCGGACCTCCAGCGGCTCCAGGCCGAGTACCAGAACTACCGCCGCCGCGTCGAGCGTGACCGGATCGCGGTCAAGGAGATCGCCATCGCGAACCTCCTGACCGAGCTTCTGCCGGTGCTCGACGACATCGGCCGCGCGCGGGAGCACGGCGAGCTCGTCGGCGGCTTCAAGTCCGTCGCGGAGTCGCTGGAGACCGTCGCCGCGAAGATGGGCCTGCAGCAGTTCGGCAAGGAGGGCGAGCCCTTCGACCCGACGATCCACGAGGCCCTGATGCACTCCTACGCGCCGGACGTCACGGAGACGACCTGCGTCGCGATCCTCCAGCCGGGGTATCGCATCGGAGAGCGCACCATCCGCCCCGCGCGGGTGGCGGTCGCCGAGCCGCAGCCGGGCGCGCAGACGGTCAAGGCCGAAGGGGCCGACGAGAAGCCGGCCGGCGACGAGAAGGACGACAGCTCTGAAGAGGGCTGACGAATCCCGTGGGACCGGATCCCATGGGACCGGATCCCAAGTGACCGGAAAGGAGGGACGTCGGGGATGAGCACCAAGGACTTCATCGAGAAGGACTACTACAAGGTCCTCGGCGTCCCCAAGGACGCCACCGAGGCCGAGATCAAGAAGGCGTACCGGAAGCTCGCCCGCGAGTTCCACCCGGACGCCAACAAGGGCAACGCCAAGGCCGAGGAGCGGTTCAAGGAGATCTCCGAGGCGAACGACGTCCTCGGCGACCCCAAGAAGCGCAAGGAGTACGACGACGCCCGCGCGCTCTTCGGCAACGGCGGCTTCCGCCCGGGTCCGGGCGCGGGCGCCGGCTCGTTCAACTTCGACCTGGGCGACCTCTTCGGAGGCGGCGCCCAGGGCGGGGGAGCCGGTGGCTTCGGCGGTGGCTTCGGCGACGTCCTCGGGGGACTGTTCAACCGGGGCGGTGCCGCCGGCACCCGCACCCAGCCCAAGCGCGGCCAGGACATCGAGTCCGAGGTCACGCTGAGCTTCACCGAGGCCATCGAGGGCGCGACCGTCCCGCTGCGGATGTCCTCCCAGGCCCCCTGCAAGGCCTGCTCCGGCACCGGCGACAAGAACGGCACGCCGCGCGTGTGCCCGACCTGCGTCGGCACCGGCCAGGTGGCCAGGGGCTCGGGCGGCGGCTTCTCCCTCACCGACCCCTGCCCCGACTGCAAGGGCCGCGGTCTGATCGCGGAGAACCCCTGCGACGTCTGCATGGGCAGCGGCCGCGCCAAGTCCTCGCGCACCATGCAGGTCCGCATCCCCGCCGGAGTCTCCGACGGCCAGCGGATCCGGCTGCGCGGCAAGGGCGCGCCCGGGGAGCGCGGCGGCCCGGCCGGCGACCTCTATGTCGTCGTCCATGTCGGCGAGCACCCCGTCTTCGGCCGCAAGGGCGACAACCTGACCGTGACCGTGCCGGTGACGTATCCCGAGGCGGCGCTCGGCGGCGAGGTCCGGGTGCCCACCCTGGGCGGCCCGGCCGTCACCCTGAAGCTGCCGCCGGGCACCCCCAACGGCCGCACCATGCGGGCCCGCGGCAAGGGCGCGGTCCGCAAGGACGGCACCCGCGGCGATCTGCTGATCACCGTCGAGGTGAGTGTCCCGGCGGAGTTGTCGGAGAAGGCTCGTGACGCGCTCCAGGCGTATCGCGAGGCGACCGCGGGCGAGGTCGACCCGCGGGCGGAGCTGTTCGAGGCCGCGAAGGGAGCCTGAGTCGGATGGACGGCCGTCGTCCCCGCCCCCGCGGGGGTTTCTCACCCTATGAGTTGACCGACGAGACCCCGGTCTACGTCATCTCGGTGGCGGCTCAGCTGTCTGGCCTGCACCCGCAGACGCTGCGCCAGTACGACCGCCTCGGCCTGGTCTCCCCGGACCGCACGGCCGGGCGGGGCCGCCGCTACTCGGCCCGTGACATCGAGCTGCTCCGCCAGGTGCAGCAGCTGTCGCAGGACGAGGGCATCAACCTGGCCGGCATCAAGCGGATCATCGAACTGGAGAACCAGGTCGCCGCGCTCCAGGCCCGGGTCGCCGAAATGCAGGACGCCCTCGACGGGGCGGCGGCGGCCATGCGCCAGCGCGAGGCCGCGGTGCACGCCTCGTACCGGCGCGATCTGGTGCCGTACCAGGAGGTGCAGCAGACCAGCGCGCTGGTGGTGTGGCGGCCGAAGCGGCAGCCGGGGGACTGACGTTCCCCGACATACGGGAAGGGCCCGGAGGTTCGAGTGAACCTCCGGGCCCTTCCCGTACGGGCGGTCAGACGGTGGTGGCGCGGCGGCGGCGCTTGCCGAGCGCGGCGACACCGAAGCCGACGGCGAGCAGGACGCCCGCGACGGTGGCGTACAGGCCGGCACCGGAGCCGGTGGAGGCGAGCGAGCCGGAGGCGGTCGCGGAGCCGGAGGTGCCGCCGCTCGTGCCGGCCGCGGCGGTGGTGGACGCGGAGGCGGCCGGGGTCGCGGTGGAGCCGGCGGAGGCGGACGCCGACGGAGTGGCGGACGGGGTGGCCGACGGCTGCGTGGACGGCGTCGCGGACGGCGAGCCGGTGGCGGCCTGGGCGGGCAGGACCTTGGCGTCGGCCAGGGAGTCGATGAACAGCTCACCCTCCATGAAGTGCAGCGCGTGCAGCCGCACCCAGGTCTCCTTCTCGACCTCGGAGTCCTCGTCCAGCGAGAGGAACAGCTTCAGGGAGTCGGTGTCCCCGCCGGTGTTGAAGCCCTTCGCGAGCGGGGGCAGCTCGAAGTGGTTCGGGCTGGACTCCAGCATCTGCACGGTCTTGCCGTCGATCTCGGCCTCCAGGGCGAAGTCCATGCCCGGCAGGGCGTCGACCACCAGGCCGCGGTCGATGTCGTCGGGGAACTCGCCCGGACCGGTGGTGCGGGTGGTCAGCGACATCGGAGCGCGCTCACCCGGGTGCAGCCGGACACCGGCCGTCGGGTCCAGCCGCACGTCGATCGTGCCGGGCTTGATCGCCGGGTCCGTCTTGAACACCACGGTGTTGCGGGCCGGGTCGGCGGTGACGTTGCTGCGCAGGCTCTGCGCGGTGAGCGTGAAGTCACCGTCGTTGGTGGGGTACTTGGCGCCGAGACCGAAGGTCACCTTCCAGGTGAACTCCTCGTGGGCCGGGACGGAGAAGGAGCCGGAGGCGTCCCCGGAGGCCGGGAAGAACAGGCCCTGCCACTGGCCGTCCTGGCGGCCCACCCGGGACTTGGTGGCCGGGGCGTCGAGCGCGGCGACGTCGAAGACGACCGAGTCGTTCAGCATCGGGCTCGGGCCGTCGGCCTCGCCGTTCAGCGCGGCCTGGAAGTCCTGTGCCGTGTCGGAGGAGTTGGTGACCGTGAGGGTCATCGTCCGGGTCTCGCCACCGCGCTTGACCGTGCTGTCCGGGACGGGCGCGCCGAGCGTCATCGTCAGCGGCTTGGTGCTCGTCCCCTCGGCGGCGATCGCGGTCGCCGGGAGGAAGGCGGAACCGGCGAGGGAGGCGACGAGGATGGCGGCGGCGAGACGAGCGGACATGGTGGAGTCCCCCAGGGAATCAACAGATGAGGCAGAGACGAGAGATGAGGTGCCCCGCCAGCGACCGGCTCTCGGATTCTTCCGAGTCCCCCCGGCGGCCTGCGGTGCACCTATCTTCACTCTTCTTTCATCCTTGATCCATCGGTACATCGTCACTGCTTCGCAACAGCGCCGGAAGACCGAATTCCGCAGGTCAGGCGGGCGGTGTCGCGACCGACTCCCAGCGGGTGTAGGTCTCCGAACCGTCCGCGGCCACGGCCGAGACGACGTAGTGGCTCGTAGTGCCGCGCAGGGTGTCCGGGTCGGTCCACGTCGAGGTGCCCGCGGACAGGGGCCGCTGGGTCACCAGGACCCAGTCCTCGGTGGCGCGGTCCCAGCGGCGGACGTTGAAGCCGGCCGCCTCGCAGGTGCCGGAGGAGCAGGACCACTCCAGCTCGGCCTGGCCTGAGGTGTTCGCCGAGACCGTCAGGGTCCGGTCGTAGGTGTAGCCCGGGTTCCAGGTCGGGTAGAGGTAGTACTCGTTGATCTCCTCATGGGCGACCGCCGCCCAATCCCCCTGTGCGGCCAGGGAGTTGCCGTCCACGTCCACCGCGTCGACGTAGTACGTCCAGGACTGGTCGTCGACGACCTGGACGTCGGCGTACTCGGTGGTGCCCGGGGCGACGGTGGCGATGCGCTCGGGCGTGCCGGTCGGGGGCATGCCGGGGTACTCCTGCAGGACCCGGTAGACGTCGTACGCGGCGAGGTCGGCGGCGGGGCTCGCGTCCCAGCGCAGGACCGTGCCGTACTCGGTGCCCGTGAGGGCGAGGCCGGTCACGGCCGGCGGCGGGGTGGCGTCGGCGCGGGTGGTGCTGCCCGTCTGCGAGGCCTCGGACTCACGGCCCTGGGCGTCGACCGTGTGGACGCGGTAGGAGTACGCCGTGCCGACCTCGGCGGTGGTGTCGGTGCAGGCGTACCGCGGGTGCGGGTCGTCCGGGACGCTGATCAGGGCGGGCGCGCAGGTGACCGGCTCGGGCGTGCCGGAGCCGGCCCAGCGGTAGACACGGAACGCGTCGGGGCCGTTCGCGGGCGAGGTCCAGGAGACCTCGATGCCGTCGGCGGCGCTGCGTACGCCGTCCAGGTGCGGCACCGCGAGCGGGCGGCTGAACTCCAGCACCGGGGAGGTGGCGGTGTTCCCGGCGGCGTCGGCGGCGGTGACGCGGTAGTACGAGGTCTCGCCGTAGGGCGCCGTCGCGTCGCGGTAGGCGGGCGTGTCGACCGTGGCGATCCTGGTGAACTCGCCGGTGGGGGAGGAGGCCCGCTCCACGCCGTACGACACGGCGTCCGGGTCGCTGCCCCACTCCAGGCCGACGCCCGTCCAGTTGTCGTGGCCGGCGATCGGAGCCGTCAGGTTCGGGGCGGTCCGGTCGGCGGTGGTGACGGCCGCGGCGGTGCTGCCCGCCGACTCGTTGCCGGCCCGGTCCACGGCCCGCACCTCATAGGCGTACGAGGCTCCCGTGGCCGGAAGTTCCTCCGCGAACGACGTCTCGGTCAGCAGGGCGGGGCCGCTGACCAGGGCGGCCTCGGCCGCGCCCGGGTCGCGCCGGTAGACGCGGTAGCCGGCGAGGTCCATCTCCCGGTTCGGCGCCCAGGTCAGTCCGGCGCGGCCCGACGTCTCGTCGTACGACGAGACCGTCCCGGTCGGCGCGAGCGGCGTGACCCGGTCGGTGCCCGGCGAAGTCGCCGGGGTGTAGGCGAACTTGACGCTCGCGGGGCCGGTCCAGTTGACGTAGTCGACGCGGAGGGTGTGCTCGCCCGCGGGGACGTTCAGGTCGACCGTGCCGGAGACCGTGGAGCGGGTGTCCTTCCACAGGTCGATCCGGCGCTCGCCGTCGAGGTAGACGCGGATGCCGTCCTGGCCGGAGGCGGTGAGGGCGAAGGGGCCGCCGGAGCCGAAGTCGCGCGTCAGGGTCCAGCGGACGCCGAAATGGTTGCGCCGCAGGCCCGCCGGGGCGCCCCGGCCCCAGTCCTCGTCGACAGCGTCGTCACAGTCGGTGCTCTGCGGGGTGCCGGAGAAGGCGGTGTTCGCGAAGACCTCCCGGGTGAACTCCGGCGCGGCGCAGCCGGTGGAGGCGGAGGCGGGCGCGGCGACGACGGCCAGCAGACCGCCGGTGGTGGCCAGCACCACCGCGGTCGCGGCGGCGGCGGTGGAGCGTCTGGGTCGGTACATGGGGTCCTCTCTCAGAACAGCTGTCGTGATCACGACTCGTGGAGAAAGGGATTGGTTGTGCAGGGGAGTTGTGACTGGTTGTGCAGGTGTTTCGCTGTGTCTTCACGTACTGAACGGAATGTGATGTTGTCATCTCGTTAAGTGATAAGCCTTGACGCTGCAGTGCCGTGCCGCGTTGTCTTTTCAGTCACCTGGGCGTGATGTAGCGCCCATGTCCGCAACGCAATGAAGTGAGCCCCCGAATGCGTCGTATCGCCATATCCGTGGTCGCGTCCACGCTGACCCTCTCCCTCGCCGGCTGCGGCGTGCTCGGAGCCACGGGGGACGGCGGTGGCGCGAGCCCGACGAAGGGCAACGACATCACGGTGGGTCTGCTGCTGCCGGAGAAGAAGAACTCCCGGTACGAGAAGTTCGACTACCCCATCATCCGGGACAAGGTCGCCTCTCTCACCCGTAACCAGGGCAAGGTGACCTACGCCAACGCCGAGCAGGACGCGGACAAGCAGGAGGGCCAGCTCGAGAAGATGGTCGCCGACGGTGTCGACGTCATCCTGCTGGACGCCGTCGACGCCAAGGCGATCGCGGGAGCCGTGCAGCGCGCCAAGGACGCCGGCATCCCGGTCATCGCCTACGACCGGCTGGCCGAGGGCCCGATCGACGCGTACATCTCCTTCGACAACGAGCTGGTCGGCGAGGTGCAGGGCCGTACCCTGCTGGACGCCCTGCCCAATGCCGACTCGTCCGACAAGATCGTCATGATGAACGGCTCGCCGACCGACCCGAACGCCAAGCAGTTCAAGGACGGCGCCCTGGCGGAGCTCACCGGCAAGGTGACGATCGCCAAGACCTACGACACCGAGGACTGGGACCCGAAGAACGCCGAGGCCAACATGGCCGAGGCGATCGAGGCGATCGGCGCGGACAACATCGTCGCTGTCTACTCCGCCAACGACGCCATGGCCGGCGGCATCATCAAGGCCCTGGAGGCGGCGGGCGTCACCAAGCTGCCGCCCATCACCGGCCAGGACGCCGAACTGGACGCCGTGCAGCGGGTCGTCTCCGGCGACCAGTACATGAGCGTGTACAAGTCCTACCCGGCCGAGGCCGAGGCCGCGGCCGAGATGGCCGTCGCCCGGGTCCAGGGCCGTGACATCCAGTTCGACGCCCTCACGCGCGACAAGGTCGACAGCCCCACCAACGAGGACATCCCGGCGCAGCTCGTCAGCGTGGTCGCGCTGACGCAGGAGAACATCGCCGAGACGGTCGTGGCCGACGGTATCTACAAGGTGTCCGACATCTGCACGGCCAAGCTCGCGGACGACTGCGACGAGATCGGCCTCAAGTAGGGCCGGCCGACCCGGTCACGGCCGGGTCGTCGCGTACTCCCGGGCGTCGGGGTGCTCCAGCGCGGCGGCCGGGAGGTCCGGCGGGCGCGCCTGGCCCTGTGCCTGCGCCTGGGCCTGCCACAGGACACGGGCGGCCTGGATGCGGTTGCGCACGCCCAGCTTGGCGTAGATGGCGCGGATGTGGTCCTTCACGGTGTGCCCGCTGATGCCCAGCCGGCCGGCCACCGCCGCGTTGGACGCGCCTTCGGCGAGCAGCTCCAGGATCTCCCGCTCACGGCGGCTGAGGGCGTTCAGCAGCGTCCGCGCGGCCGCCGCCTCCTCGGCGAACCGTCCGGGCCGTACGAAGGTGTCCACCAGGGTTGCGGCGGGGGCCGGGGCGAGGGCGACGCTGCCGGCCGCCGCGGCCCGTACCGCCCAGGGCAGATGACGGACGGTGTCGGCGCGCAGCAGGATGCCGCGCACGTCATGGCGTAACAGCAGGCGAGTGGCCTGCTCCGATAAGCGGCTCACCAGCACGATGCGCGCCGGCCCCGGGCCGGGGTGGGAACGCACCGCTCTCAGCGCGTCCTCGGGGCTGTCGTGGCTGGCGACGAGGACGTCCGGGCGGCTCCCGCGTACCACGTACGGGGCCTGTTCCGGCCGCCCCTCGCCGACGACCCAGAGGCTGCCGTCGTCCTCCAGGACCTGCCGTACCCCCGCGCGTTCCAGCGACTTGTGTCCGAGGATGCCCACACGTATCACGGTCTGTCTTCCTCTCCGGTCAAGCGGCGGTTCTCTGCAGCGCTCTTTGGGGGGTGACGGCTCCGGCGTCGGGTGCGATGGTTCCGCGGCCCGGCGGCGGTCCGTGGCACGCACGGTCACGTTCGGTCGTACGGGGCCGTGCGCGGCCGTGCGCTGTCGTGCACAGGAGCAGGGCGCGAGCGCTCGGCGTGCGCCGGTTCGCGTGCGGCGCTGACACCTGTGCGTCGCCCAGCTTGCACAGTGCGTACAAAACGTCGCTACCTTCAGCTTGTTGCACGAGGACGATGCGGGGGCCGGGAGAAACCGGACACAACTGCCCTTTTCTTACCCCTGGTCGGGGGGAGGCGTGTTGCGGGAGCCGGTCCGGGCCGCGCATAGTTGCGCTGCGAGAGGCGGGAGTCGGGGGTGGGATGGGCGATGGCCGGGCACGGGACGGAGCAGCACCCTCATGGTGCCGACCGGCTGTGCGAGATCGGCGACCGGGTGTACTCCCGGGCCGTACGGCGCGGCAGGGTGACCCGCACGGACGCCGCGCAGGCCCCGTGCCTGCTCGACCTGGCCCTGCTGCACCCGGACCCCGACGACATGGACTGGCTGGTGCCGACCGCGCCCCAGGAGGTCATGACCCGGCTGCTGCGCGGCGTCTACGACGAGGTCAGCGCGAGCCAGCGGCGGGTGGGCGCGGCCGTGGCCGCGGTGGAGCGGTACGCGGGCCTGGGCGGCGGCGGGCAGCCCGCGGCGGGCGGTGAAGGCAGCGCGATCCGGGTGCTGGACGGGCCGGCCCGCATCCAGGCGGCCCTGGACGAGGCGACCGACGCGTGCACGTCCGAGGTGCTCACCGTGCAGCCCGGCGGCATCCGGCGCGAGCACGAACTGACCGAGGGCCTGCACCGGGCGCTGGCGCTGCGCTCCCGCGGGGTGCGGATGCGGGACCTGTACAACCATGTCGCCCGGCACGGACAGGGCCTGTTGCACTATCTGGAGTTGATGGGCGACGCCGTCGAGGCACGCACCCTCGACGAGGTCATCGAGCGGCTCATCCTCTTCGACCGCACGGTCGCCTTCATCCCCGCCAACGCCGACCGCACGGTTGCCCTGGAGCTGCGCCATCCGGGCCTCGTGGCCTATCTGGCGACGGTCTTCGAGCGGCTGTGGCGGGCGGCGATCCCGCTGACCGCGGCGATCCCGGAGCCCCGCATCGAGGGCATCTCGCACCGCGAGCAGTCCATCGCCGCGCTGCTGGCCGAGGGCCACCAGGACGCGGTCATCGCCGAGCGGCTCGGCATCAGCGTGCGCACCTGCCGGGCCCATATCGCCCGGCTGTCGGAGACCCTGGGCGCCGCCAGCCGTACCCAACTGGGCGTCCGTATCGCCCAGGTCGGCCTGGACGCCCCGGCGCCCGACGCCGCCCCGGCCGGGCTCAGCCTTCCCGGTCAAGAATCCCCGAGCGTGCGATGAGGTAGCCGAGCTGGGCGCGGCTGTCGCTGCCGAGGGTGGCGGCTAGCTTGGCGATGTGGACGCGCGCGGTGCGGATGTTCATGCCGAGCCGGTCCGCGATGACGGCGTCCGTGTGCCCCTCGACGAGCAGGGCGGCGATGGCGCGCTGCCGCGGGGTGATCCCGTCGAGGGTGGGCTGCTGCACGGCCTGCGGGTACATGGGCGTGGCCAGCCGCCACAACCGGTCGAAGGCGGTGGCGAGATAGTCGACGAGGGCCGGTACGCGCACCTCCAGCGCGAGGCTCCCGTCCTTGTCCCCGGGGATGAAGGCGACGGCCCGGTCGACGACGATCAGCCGGCCGGTGATCTCGTCCAGCGTCCGCGCCTCGGCGTCCCCGCGCAGCTGTTCGTACCGCGCGGCGACGAGCGGCATGTGCCGCTGGGTGTGCTGGTACAGCGTCCTGATCCGCAGCCCCCGGTCCAGCAGCTCCTGATCGCGGGCGAGGGCCACGGCCTGCGCCCGCTCCCCGCGCGAGCTGCTGTAGTTGCTGTTCGGCTGCACGCACAGCACCTCGCCCGTCGCGTCGGTCATCGCCTCCGTGATGGCCCGGTTGATCCGCTCGGTCCCGCTGAGCACGGTGACGGCCGGGATCTCCGCCGGCGCCGTCCGCCGTCCGTCCAGCCGCATGAGCGGCTCGAACACCTCCGCCAGCCGCGCCTCGCGCCGCCGCTGCTCGGCGATCGCCTGCGCGGTGGAGCGCAACAGCCGGTGCAGCGCGAGCGCGGGGGCGACGGGCTCCAGCCGGTCCGGGTCGGTCACGGCCGGATGCAGCAGCCCGTGGTCGATCAGACAGGGCGCCGCCGTCTCGGCGTCCGCCCGGTGCAGGTGTCCCTCCCGCAGGGCCTGCTCGTAGAGCTGCGTGCCGGGAGGGCACAACTCGTCGACACCGTGGTCCGGATGGGGCGCGGGGGTCACGTGAGTGCTCCCTCCTGGTCGAGGATGCCCGAGCGCGCGATCAGATACCCGAGCTGGGCCCGGCTGTCACTGCCGAGGGTGGCGGCGAGCTTGGCGATGTGGATGCGGGCGGTACGGATGTTCATCCCCAGCCGTTCCGCGATCACGGCGTCCGTGTGCCCCTCGACGAGCAGCGCCGCGATGGCTCTCTGCCGGGGCGTGATCCCGTTGAGGGTGGGCTGCTGGACGGCTTCGGGGTACATGGGGGTGGCCAGGCGCCAGAGGCGGTCGAAGGTGGTGGCCAGGTAGTCGACCAGGGCCGGGATGCGGACCTTCATGGCCATGGTGCGCTCGGGGTTGGCGGGCAGGAAGGCGACCGTGCGGTCGACGAGGATGAGCCGGTCGGTGATCTCGTCGAGCGTGCGGGCCTGGGTGTCGCCGCGAAGTTGCTCGTACCGGGCGGCGATGATCGAGCGATGGCGCCCTGTGTGCTGGTAGAGGGTACGGATCCGGCCACCCCGGTCCAGGAAGTCCTGGTCTCGGCGCAGGGAGGCCTGGGAGTAGCGGGGTGTGTAGCCGCTGACGTGTGGCTGCACGCACAGAAGCTCGGTGGCCGCCTCGTCCATGGCGGTGGTGATGGCCTGGTTGATCTGGGGCAGGCCACTGAAGAACTCGATCTCCGACGGGGCCGCGTCCGAGTGCTCGCCGTACCGCATGAGGGGCTCGAACACCTCGATCAACCGCGCCTCGCGGTGCCGTTGCCCGACGACGGCCTGCGCGGTGGAGCGCAGCAGGCTGTGCAGGGCGAGGGCCGGGGCGACCGGCTCCAGCCGCTCGGGATCGGTGACGGCCGGGCTCAGCAGCCCGAGGTCGAGCAGGCAGGGGGCGGTTTCGGTGGCCAGGGCACTCACCGCCCCCTCCCGCAGCGCTCGGGCGTAGAGCTGCCGGCCCTGCTCACACAGTTCGTCCGCGCGGTGTGTGTGACCTTCGGCCGACATTCAGTGGTCCCGTTCCAGAATCCCCGACTGGGCTATGAGGAAGCCGAGTTGGGCCCGGCTCCCGCTGCCCAGGGCCGTGGCCAGCTTGGCGATGTGTGCGCGGCAGGTGCGCACGTTCATGCCGAGCCGCCGTGCGATGGCCTCGTCGACATGTCCCTCCACCAGGAGCTTGGCGATGGAGTACTGGATGTCGGTGATGCCGTCGGGGTCGGTCTCGTAGGGAGTGCCGGCCTGTAGGGGGACCGCTCGGCCCCACATGAACTCGAAGACCTTGACGAGGTAGCGGACCAGGCCGGGGTGGCGCAGCTCCAGGGCGACCTGGCGGTCGTCGCTGATGGGGATGAAGGCGACGGACTCGTCGCAGATGACGAGGCGTTCGACCAGTTCGTCGATCGTGCGGTACTCCACCTTGCCGTTCGCGAACTGGTCGACCCAGGCGAGTCTCTCCGGGTTGTACCGCGCGGTGTGCTGATAGAGAGTCCGGATGCGCACGCCTCGTTCGATCAGGGGCTTGTCCCGCTCCAGTGCTTCGGCGAGCCTGCGCTCCGGGTGGCGGTGGCTGGGCTGGACGGTGAGCACCTCGTTCTGGCACTGCGCCGTCGCCAGATCGAGTGCGGCGTTGATGCGGTCCAGCCCCTCCAGCACGGTGATCGAGTGGGACGATGCCGGCAGCTGGGAGCTGAGCGCCATGAAGGGCTCGAAGAGGTCTGCGAGTTCGACCGAAAGCCGCCTGCGCTCCGTGATCTCCCGTTCAATGGGGTTGAGCCGTTCCGCGAGGGCGAGCGAAGGAGGCACCGGGCGGAGCCAGTTCGGGTCATCGGGGTCGGGGTGGAGCAGCGCGAACTCCATCAGACAAGGGGCGGACTCCACGTCGGCGCGAGCGATGCGTCCCGTGCGCAGCGCGTTCGCGTAAAGACGCCCGCCCTCCTCGCAAAGCTCAGTCACTGCATGGGGATGCGTTGATTTAGTCCGATTAGTCCCCAAAACTCCACCCCCCAGGGTCCTGAACATGCAGGAACATGATGCACCGATTGTGTGGCCATGACGTGCCTGAATGAGCCATCGTCTTATCCGACGGGGGAAGAGGGGACCTTCAAGTGAGGACGAAGCCGACTATGCGTATGAGAATGCTTCGCTCGGTGCTTGTCGCCGCCTTCTCCGCCGTTGTGGCCTTCGGATCTCTGGGTGGCTTCTCCGGCACGAAGGGTGACGTACGGGCGGACACTGCCTGGTCAGTGACTGCCGACGTGGCAGGGAGTGGCGACGTACCCACCGGCGCCGACGACACGGCGTGGAGCTGACATGACAACTCCTCCGGACGACCGCTCCTTCCGCCGCGAAATGGCCACGGCCTACCGCTCCGGCTGGCACTTCATCGACCTGGTCACCGCCCTCCCCCACAACGGTGACTCCCTGATGGTGACCGTCTTCGGTGAACCCGTCGTCGTCACGCGTGACGAGGACGGCGACGTCCGAGCGTACCGATGCCTGCGCCGGCCCCGCGGGGCGCCGCAGCCGGTGCGCTGTGCCATCCGGTACGGAATGATCTTCGTGAACCTCGACCAGCGAGACCACCGGCTGGCGGACACCGAGGCCTCCCCCGGCCCACGGACCATCTCGGCCACCCCCCGCAGTGCCTGACGCGATTCCCCCGTCGTAACAGATCGCCTCAGGTGCTTCCCCCCGCAGCGGCGTCACCGTGACCTGAACACGGTGACGCCGCTGCAGTTTTACGGGACATCTGCCGACATGGCCTGCCATGGCACGCCATCCGCCCGCACCCCGGCATGGCCGGAATCAGCCCCTTCCCAGGGCCCGGGTCAGCTCGATCTCGATCACCACGCGGGACGGGTTAGGGGAGGGCGTGCGCTCGTAGCGCTCGGCGTAGCGGCGGACCGCCTCGGACACCCGGGCCGGGTCCGTGCGGACGAAGGCGCGGCCCTCCAGGGTGGCCCAGCGGCGGCCGTCCACCTGGCACACCGCCACCCGGGCCCCTTCCGCGCCCGCGGCCAGCACATGCCGGGCCTTCGCGCTCGACGCGTTCGTGATCACCCGGGCCAGCCGCGCCTGAGGGTCGTACGTCACGCCGACCGGCACGACGTGCGGGGTGCCGTCCGGGCGCAGGGTCGTCAGGGTGCACAGGTGCCGTTCCCGCCAGAAGGCCAGGTAGGCGGGGTCGGGTACGCCCGGGTCCAGCGCGTGCTTCCTTCTGGGGGCCTGCTCGGTCGTCGTCATGCCCGCGAACCTAACCGCCGGGCGCCTCCCGTCCCTGCCTTGAGTGGAATAGACTCAACTTTGTGTACGTTGCCTGAGTCAGTAGTGGGAGACGTGGCACCGACGGCTGAACCGACGGCTCAAGCAAGGAGGAGAACGCGAACGTGGACGCCGAGCTGACCAACCGGAGCCGGGACGCGATCAACGCGGCCAGCAACCGCGCCGTGACCGAGGGGAATCCGGACCTCACCCCTGTCCATCTGCTCCTGGCTCTGCTCCAGGGACAGGACAACGAGAACATCGTCGACCTGCTCGTGGCCGTCGACGCCGACCTGGCCGCCGTACGCGCCGGTGCCGACAAGGTCGTCGCCGCGCTGCCCAGCGTGACCGGCTCCACCGTGGCGCCGCCGCAGCCCAACCGCGAGCTGCTCGCCGTCATCGCCGACGCCCAGGCACGGGCCAAGGACCTCGGTGACGAGTACCTCTCCACCGAGCACCTGCTCATCGGCATCGCCGCCAAGGGTGGCGCCGCCGGTGAGGTGCTCATCCGGCAGGGGGCCACCCCGAAGAAGCTGCTGGACGCCTTCCAGAAGGCCCGCGGCGGGCGGCGCGTCACCAACGCCGACCCCGAGGGCTCGTACAAGGCGCTGGAGAAGTTCGGCACCGACTTCACCGCCGCCGCCCGCGAGGGCAAGCTGGACCCCGTCATCGGGCGGGACCAGGAGATCCGGCGCGTGGTGCAGGTGCTGTCCCGCCGTACCAAGAACAACCCGGTCCTGATCGGTGAGCCCGGCGTCGGCAAGACCGCCGTCGTCGAGGGGCTCGCCCAGCGGATCGTGAAGGGCGACGTGCCCGAGTCGCTCAAGGACAAGCGGCTCGTCGCGCTCGACCTGGGGGCGATGGTCGCGGGCGCCAAGTACCGCGGTGAGTTCGAGGAGCGGCTGAAGACCGTCCTGGCCGAGATCAAGGACTCGGACGGCCAGATCATCACCTTCATCGACGAGCTGCACACCGTCGTCGGGGCCGGTGCCGGCGGGGACTCAGCCATGGACGCGGGCAACATGCTCAAGCCCATGCTCGCCCGCGGTGAGCTGCGCATGGTCGGCGCCACCACGCTCGACGAGTACCGGGGAGCGGATCGAGAAGGACCCCGCCCTGGAGCGGCGCTTCCAGCAGGTGCTGGTCGCCGAGCCGAGCGTCGAGGACACCATCGCGATCCTGCGTGGCCTGAAGGGGCGCTACGAGGCCCACCACAAGGTGCAGATCGCGGACGCGGCCCTCGTCGCCGCTGCCACCCTCTCCGACCGGTACATCACCTCCCGCTTCCTGCCCGACAAGGCCATCGACCTCGTCGACGAGGCGGCCTCTCGGCTGCGGATGGAGATCGACTCCTCGCCCGTCGAGATCGACGAACTCCAGCGTGCCGTCGACCGGCTGAAGATGGAGGAGCTGGCCCTCAGCAAGGAGACCGACCAGGCCTCCAAGGAGCGGCTGGACAAACTGCGCCGCGACCTCGCGGACAAGGAGGAGGAGCTGCGGGGCCTGACCGCCCGCTGGGAGAAGGAGAAGCAGTCCCTCAACCGGGTCGGTGAGCTGAAGGAGAAGCTCGACGACCTGCGCGGCCAGGCCGAACGCGCCCAGCGCGACGGCGACTTCGACACCGCCTCCAAGCTGCTGTACGGCGAGATCCCGGCGCTGGAGCGCGACCTGGAGGCCGCCTCCGAGGCCGAGGAGGAGGCCGCCCGGGACACCATGGTCAAGGAGGAGGTCGGCTCGGACGACATCGCCGACGTCGTCGCCTCCTGGACCGGCATCCCCGCCGGGCGCCTCCTGGAGGGCGAGACGCAGAAGCTGCTGCGCATGGAGGAGGAGCTGGGCAGGCGGCTGATCGGCCAGACCGAGGCCGTGCAGGCGGTCTCCGACGCCGTACGCCGCTCCCGCGCCGGCATCGCCGACCCGGACCGCCCCACCGGCTCCTTCCTCTTCCTCGGCCCGACCGGCGTCGGCAAGACCGAGCTGGCCAAGGCGCTCGCGGACTTCCTCTTCGACGACGAGCGGGCCATGGTCCGCATCGACATGTCGGAGTACGGCGAGAAGCACACCGTGGCCCGGCTGGTCGGCGCGCCTCCCGGTTACGTCGGCTACGAGGAGGGCGGCCAGCTCACCGAGGCCGTGCGCCGCAGGCCGTACTCCGTGGTGCTGCTGGACGAGGTGGAGAAGGCCCACCCCGAGGTCTTCGACATCCTGCTCCAGGTCCTCGACGACGGCCGGCTCACCGACGGACAGGGCCGTACGGTCGACTTCCGCAACACCATCCTGATCCTCACCTCGAACCTGGGCAGCCAGTTCCTGGTCGAGCCGCTGACCTCCGAGGAGGAGAAGAAGCAGCAGGTCCTGGAGGTCGTGCGGACGTCGTTCAAGCCGGAGTTCCTCAACCGTCTGGACGACCTGGTGGTCTTCTCGGCCCTGTCGAAGGACGAGCTGAGCCGTATCGCCCGGCTCCAGATCGACCGCCTGGCCCGCCGCCTGGCCGAGCGCAGGCTCACCCTGGAGGTCACCGACGAGGCGCTGGCCTGGCTCGCCGACGAGGGCAACGACCCGGCGTACGGCGCCCGGCCCCTGCGCCGGCTCGTCCAGACCGCCATCGGCGACCGCCTCGCCAAGGAGATCCTCGCGGGCGAGATCAAGGACGGCGACACGGTCCGCGTCGACACCTTCGGCGAGGGTCTTCTCGTCGGCCCGGCGACGGGCAAGACCCTCTGAGGACGGGTACTCGATCCCCGCGCGATTCCCCGTGCGGGGATCATGTCCGCCGACGGCTGACACGGCCCGCCAGGGGTTGCCACCCCCCTCCCCGCATGGGGGAGGATGACGGAATCCGTACGAAGGGAAATTCACGGTGACCATCGACCCGTCCTCGATTCCGAACTTCGGGGGCCAGCCCCAGCCGCAGCCCCAAGGACCGGCGGGCCCCGTCGTCCCGGATCAGGACCTTGTGAAGCAGCTCCTCGACCAGATGGAGCTGAAGTACGTCGTCGACGAGGAGGGTGACCTCGCCGCGCCGTGGGAGCAGTTCCGTACGTACTTCATGTTCCGCGGCGAGGGCGAGCAGCAGGTCTTCTCGGTGCGGACGTTCTACGACCGGCCCCACCAGATCGAGGAGAAGCCGCAGCTCCTGGAGTCGATCGACGACTGGAACCGGCGCACCCTGTGGCCGAAGGTCTACACGCACACGCACGACGACGGCACCGTCCGGCTGATCGGCGAGGCGCAGATGCTCATCGGCACGGGCGTGAGCCTGGAGCACTTCGTGTCCTCGACGGTGAGCTGGGTGCGCGCGGCCATCGAGTTCGACCGCTGGCTGGTCGAGCAGCTCGGCCTGGAGGGTGAGGTCAACGACGCGGAGAAGCCGGAGGACGGCGAGGCGGGCGAGTAAGACGCCCCGAGCCTTCGCGCTGCGCGCAGGAGAGCCCGACCAGGGTGCGGACCACCACGGTGGTGTGCCCCCTGGCCGGGCTCTCGCCGTGCGGGGCGGGTGCGAGTGTGGCACCCGCCCTCCGTCCACAGCCTGTGGACGACGTTCCGGGCGGCGCGCCCTCAGTCCGCCAGTGCCTTCAGCCGGGCCGCCGCCTCCTCAAGAACCGGGCGCTGCTTGCAGAAGGCGAACCGTACGAAGGGCGCGCCCGCCTCGCGGTGGTCGTAGAAGACCGCGTTGGGGATGGCCACCACGCCCGCGCGTTCCGGCAGGGAGCGGCAGAAGGCGAAGCCGTCGTCGAAGCCGAGGGGGCGGATGTCGGTGGTGATGAAGTACGTGCCCGCGGTGCGGTGGACGGTGAAGCCCGCCTCGGTCAGCCCCGCCGCCAGCAGGTCCCGCTTGGCGCGCATGTCCTCGCGGAAGGCGGAGAAGTAGCTGTCGGGCAGCGCGAGGGCCTCGGCGACCGCGTACTGGAAGGGGCCGGAGGAGACGTACGTCAGGAACTGCTTCGCCGAGCGGACCGCGCTGACCAGGGCCGGAGCCGCCGTCACCCAGCCCACCTTCCAGCCCGTGAACGAGAACGTCTTGCCGCTCGACCCGATCGTCACGGTCCGCTCCCGCATCCCCGGCAGCGTCGCCAGCGGCACATGCCCGGCCTCGTCGAACACCAGGTGCTCGTACACCTCGTCCGTGACCACCAGCAGGTCCCGCTCCACCGCCAGCTCGGCGATCGCGGTGAGCTCCTCGCGGGTGAGGACCGTGCCGGTCGGGTTGTGCGGGGTGTTGATCAGCAGCAGCCGGGTGCGCTCGGTGACCGCGTCGCGCAGCTCGTCGAGGTCGAGGCGGAAGGCACCCTCATGGGGCCGCAGGGTGACCGGCACGCGCGTGCCGCCCGCCATCGCGATGCAGGCCGCGTAGGAGTCGTAGTACGGCTCCAGCGCGACGACCTCGTCACCGGGCTCCACCAGCGCCAGCAGGGCCGCGGCGATCGCCTCGGTCGCACCGGCCGTGACCAGCACCTCCGTGTCGGGGTCGTACGTCAGGCCGTACCACCGCTGCTGGTGCGCGGCGATCGCGGTGCGCAGCTCGGGGACGCCGGGGCCCGGCGGGTACTGGTTGCCGCGCCCGTCGCGCAGCGCCCGTACGGCAGCCTCCCTGACCTCCTCGGGGCCGTCCGTGTCGGGAAATCCCTGGCCCAGGTTGATCGACCCGGTGCGCAGGGCCAGGGCCGACATCTCGGCGAAGATCGTCGTCCCGAACTCGGCGAGCCGGCGGTTGAGGAGAGGGCGCGCGGTGGAGGTCATGCGGGTCATCCTGCGCCGAAGCTCGGGGGTTACTCAACATTCGGGTGTCGGGGGTGTTCCCGGTCGTCGGCGCACGCGGTGTTCCCCTGATCGGCCTGTCCGGGTGTGACAGGTGGCCGGGGTGGCCTTTCGATGAGGGTATGCCCCGACTTGATCGCTTTTGCTCCCCCTCCGTTCGTGCCGCCGCGGCTCTGGGTCTGGTGGCGGCGCTGGCCGTCGGCTGTACCGGGGCCGATGCCGACACCGCCCCTGTCGGGCGTGCGGCCAGGCAGACGTCGCCGTTGCCCACTGTCCCTCCGGCTCAGCCGCCGTCGCAGATCTCCCGGGCGGACGTCGATGCGGCGGTCGGCAAGCTGGACGACGTCGTACGGGACTTCATGCGCCGCACGGGTGTGCCCGGTGTCGCCGTGGGTGTGGTGCACGACGACGAGGTGCTGTATCTGAAGGGGTTCGGCGTGCGCAAGGCGGGCACGAAGGACCCGGTCGGCGCGGACACCGTCTTCCAGCTCGCCTCGGTCTCCAAGCCGATCGCGTCCACGGTGGTCGCCGCGGCCGTGGGGGAGAAGACCATCGGCTGGGACGACCCGGTCGTGAAACACGACCCCGGCTTCGCGCTGAAGGACCCGTGGGTCAGCCGCCGCGTGACGCTGGCCGATCTGTTCTCGCATCGCAGCGGACTGCCCGACCACGCCGGAGACCTCCTGGAGGACCTCGGCTACGACCGCTCGTACATTCTGAACCGTCTGCGCTACCAGCCGCTGGCGCCGTTCCGTGCCGAATACGCGTACACGAACTTCGGGCTGACCGAAGCCGGCGTCGCCGCCGCGCGAGCGGCGGGGACCAGCTGGGAGGAGCTGTCCGCCGAGAAGCTGTACCGGCCGCTGGGCATGGACTCCACCAGTTCTTCCTTCGCCGACTACGAGAAGGCCAAGAACAAGGCCACCTTGCATGTGCAGAGCGGGGACACCTGGCGCGCCGAGTACGTCCGTGACGCGGACGCCCAGAGCCCGGCGGGCGGGGCCAGCTCCACGGCCCGGGACATGACGAAGTGGATGCGACTGCAGCTGGGCGACGGCAAGTTCGAGGGGCGGCAGGTCGTCGACGCCGACGCGCTGGCCCAGACCCATCTGCCCCACATGCTCAACGCGCCGCCGCAGTCGCCCGCGGGCCGGTCCGGGTTCTACGGGCTCGGCTGGAACGTGAGCTACGACGACCAGGGCAGGCTGAAGCTCGGCCACTCCGGCGGTTTCGCGCTGGGGGCGGCCACCCACGTCGCACTGCTGCCCTCGGAGAAGCTCGGCATCGTCGCCCTGACCAACGGCCAGCCCGTCGGCGTGCCCGAGGCGATCACCGCCACGTTCCTCGACACCGCGCAGACGGGCGGGCCCACCGTCGACTGGCTGACGTTCCTCGGGCCGATCATCAAGCAGACCCTGGCGGGGGAACGCTCGCCGGTCGACTACAGCAAGCCTCCCGCCTCGCCCGCACCCGCCAAGGCGGACAGCGCCTACACCGGGACGTACGCGAACGGGTACTACGGCCCGATGACCGTCAGCGCCCAGGGCGGCGAACTCACCATGCAGCTCGGGCCGAAGAAGCAACGGTTCGCCCTGCGCCACTACGACGGGGACACCTTCAGCTACCGCACCACCGGCGAGAACGCCGTCGGCCTGTCCGGCGTGACCTTCACCGTCGGCTCCGGCGGACGCGCCACCAAGGTCCGGGTCGAGAACCTCGACACGACCGGTCTGGGCACCTTCGCGAGGAACGACTGACGACCTCGTGCAAGGCCGCGAGAACCCTCTGAAGTTCCTCAACTCTGCTTTGACCGGTGAACGGTGCGGGAATTCCCGTCTCACGCAAGAAACGAGGCGCCCACGGGGGGCCGCTTCGGGGGAATCGGAAGGAGGGTGACGCCATGGTCATCGGCATCATCCTGGCGGTGTTCGGCATCGTGGTGCTGGTGGCGGTCCTGTCCGCCGTCAGCGAGAGCCGACACGGCTACCGAGGGCGGCGGTACACGACCACCACCCGCCGCCGGCACCGGAGCGGCTCCGGCTCCAGCGGCAGCAGTGCCGGCTGGTGGGCGGGCGGGGACAGCGGCGGCAGCTCCTGCGGCGGCGGCTCGTCCTGCGGAAGCAGCTCCTCGTGCGGCGGTGGGTCGTCGTGCGGGGGCGGTGGCGGATGCGGCGGAGGCAGCTGACACGGGGCAGCTGAGCTCCGAACGGGGGAACGCATCCGTGTGAAGCGCCCGCCGGGCATGACCCGGCGGGCGCTCGTGCTGGTGGGGGCGCCCCGGCGTACGCCGTCATCGTTCAGGCGTACGCCGTCGTTGAACAGTTGAGCAGTGAAGCCCTCTGAGGGATGGAAACCCTACGAAGTTGGGTAAAAACGCTGTGGCGGCGCCACAGTTCATGATTCCCTCTAAATCACCTAAGCAGCCCCTCGTACGTCCCCTCGGACACCGTCCGTCGACTGGGCTGACCGGGCCGAAACCCGGTGCCGACCGGGATGCACCGGACCCACACCGCCTTCTTTTGCGTGCTAGCGGAGCCGATCCATGCTCACGACCCTGAAAACCTCCTACACCGACACGCGCGCGGCCGACCTCGCCTGGGCCCTCGGGCGCGAGCCGCTCCCGGCACTGGCCACCCTCGACCTCGAACTGGCGGGCGCCAGACTGCAGTTGAGGCTCCTGGGCGCCTCGCACCAGGTGCTCCTGGAGGAGGACCAGGTCAACTGTTCGGAGACCGTGGCGTGCATCCCCGGCAGCAGCACCCCGCTCCCGCTCGGCGTGGCCAAGCGGGTGGGCGACTGGGAGTACGAGTTCGCCGCGCGCGTCGAGGTGCTCTCGCCGGGCTCCTTCGCCGGCCGCGCCCAGGAACTGCTGGCCCTGGTCTCCGACCACCCCAACGGCCTCGCGGGCGTCTTCCCCGGCAGCCCGCACGCCTTCACCGCGCTGCTCGCCCAGCGCCACGAGGGCCAGGTCCACTGGCGCACCTGGCACGCCTACCCGCAGGACGGCCAGCTGGTCGCCACCCGCACCCGCGTGGGCGTCCGTGTCCCGGCCGCGGCCGCCTGACGGACCGGCCCGGCGGCAGCGAGGGGAAACGTCACGCGACCGCCGTACGGCAGTGCGCCGCGCTGAAACGTCCTGCGGCCGACCGGCCCCCAGTTCCACGCGTGTGGGTGACGAAGCGTGCCGGACCGGTGACGTAACGTCGCAGTCGTGATCGATCCGCACGCCCCGGCCCCGCCCGGCGCCCCACCGTGGCGCGGGCCCGCGCGGCTGCCCGTCCGGCAGGGCACCGGGCGCTTCCTGGTCCTGGCGTGCGTCTTCGTCTGCGCGGCCTGCGGTCTGGTGTACGAACTCGAACTCGTCGCGTTCGCCTCGTACCTGATGGGCGACTCGGTCACCCAGGCCTCCGTCGTGCTGTCCGTGATGGTCTTCGCGATGGGCATCGGCTCCCTCGCGGCGAAACGGCTGCGCCCGCGCGCGGCCGCCGGGTTCGGCGCGGTCGAGGCGATCCTCGCCCTCGTCGGCGGATGCAGCGCGATGGCGCTGTACGCGGTGTTCGCCTGGACCGGCGCCTGGGGCGGCCTGTGGGCGGGCGGCCCGCGCGCCCTGCTGGTCGCCTTCTCCCTCGCCACCGGCCTGCTCATCGGCGCCGAGGTGCCGCTGCTGATGGAGCTGATACAGCGCATCCGCCGCCAGGACGCGGGCGGCGCGGTCGCCGACCTGTTCGCCGCCGACTACGTCGGCGCCCTCGTCGGCGGCCTCGCCTTCCCCTTCCTGCTGCTGCCCCTCCTCGGCCAGCTCACCAGCGCCATGCTCACCGGCGCGGTCAACGTGGTCGTCGGCGGTGCCCTCGTCCTCGGACTGTTCCGCGGCGACCTCACCCGCCGCGCCCGCTGGCTGCTCGTCGTCACCAACCTCACCGTGCTCGGCGTCCTCGGCGCCGCCGCCGTACTCGTCGACGACTTCGAACGGGCCGCCCGGCAGGCCGTCTACGGCCAGGAGGTGCGCGTGGCGCTGCAGACCGGCGTGCAGGAGGTCGTCCTCACCGGCGGCACCGGCGGCCGCCCCCTCGACCTGTTCCTCGACGGGCGGCTGCGGGTCAGCGGCCACGACGAACGCCGCTACCACGAGGCCCTCGTCCACCCCGCGATGAACGGCCCCCACGCGCGCGTGCTCGTCCTCGGCGGCGGCGACGGCCTCGCCACCCGCGAGGTGCTGCGCCATCGGGACGTCGTCCAGGTCGACGTCGTCGAACTCGACCCGGCCGTCGTCCGCCTCGCCCGCAACGACCCGGCTCTCGCCGCCCTCAACGGCCATGTGTACGACGACCCGCGCGTCCACGTCAGCACCGCCGACGCGTTCGGCTGGCTGCGCGCCGCGCCCTCGGCGGCGTACGACGTCATCGTCGCGGACCTGCCCGACCCGGGCATCACCGCCAGCGCCAAGCTGTACTCGCAGGAGTTCTACGGCCTCGCCCACCGGGCCCTCGCCCCCGAGGGCCGGCTCGTCGTGCACGCGGGGCCGGTCACCCTGCGCCCGCGCGCCTTCTGGACCGTCGACGCCACCCTGCACGCCGCCGGACTCGCCACCACGCCCTACCGCATCGACGGCCACGCCGCCGGTTTCGCCGCCGGCCCCGACCGCACCGCCGAGGCGGCCCGCACCCCGCACGACTGGGGCTTCCTCCTCGCCGCCGCGGACGGCCCGCCGCCCCTGCGCGCGACCGGCCTGCCCCGCACCCTCACCGACACCGATCTCACCGAGGGCACCGAAGCGGCCCTGCGGACCCGGATCGGGGACACACCGGTGTCGACGCTGGTGCACCCCCGCTACTAGCCGCGCACAGGCGGACGGCCCGCTCCCCGCCCCGAAGGGCAGGAAGCGGGCCGCCGTATCCCCCCGCCGATGTGGCTGCTGTGGCTCAGACGACGTTCAGGGTGTTGTAGGACGCCACCTTCCAGCCACGGGTGTTGTTGACCTTCAGCTGGTACTTGCCGCTGCTGCGCTTGAAGGTCACCACGTGCTTCTCGCCGATGTAGTCGACCTTGCCGGCGCCGCCGTCGAACAGGAAATTGCGCGAGGCGAAGCCCAGCGTCTTCTTGCCGGCCTTGCCGTCGACGGTGAGGCCCGCGCCGAAGTCGCGGTTGTACAGCTTCTGCAGCTGCTTGACGGCGTAGGTGGTGTTCGCGCCGTACTTGCCGTCGATGTCGGAGTAGTCGAACGCGGTGCCGTTCGACTCCTTGACGCCCTCCGCCCACAGGATCTGCTGCAGCAGCGCGGTCGCGTTGCTCCTGCTGTGGCTGCTCGACGACAGCGTGCCCTCGTCGGTCCAGTCGTCAGCGATGGGACCCCCGCCGGAGATGTACCCCTGGGAGATGCTCGCCGCGGCCGGCACGGCCGTCAGCCCGACGCCGGCCGCCAGCGCGGCGGTGACGGTGAGCACTGCGGCCTTCGTACGCACAGACATGCTGTGTTCCCCTCTGTCTCGTTCCGGCCGCGAGCCGGGGGTCCCCCGTCGGTCCCCGCTTCGGCCCGCGTCCGCGGCGGCTGCGGTCCGTCCCCCACGGTCCGTCCCCCGTGCCGCCGTTGTGCCACCGACGCTACGGGCGCCGCCCCGCCCCGCTCATCCCGCACCGGGTGGAATCCGGCGCCAACCCCTGCGGTAGCCGCGCGGTTCCTACAACTTTCGCGGTACGTACGGTGGTTGACGCCCCTGCCCCCACACCGGCGTTACGCTGCGCAAATGCGGAGCCACCCCCTCGCCGCCGACGTCGTGATCGCGCTGGCGCTCACCACCGTCGCCCTGCTGCTCGGCACGGAGTCCGCCGACCAGGGGTGGCCCGAGCCCGACGCGCTCGGCTGGACGCTCGTGGGTCTGGTCAACGTCCCCGTCGTGCTGCGCACCAAGGCCCCCGTCGCCGTCTGCCTGTTCAGCCACGCCTGCTGGGCGGTGTACGTCACCGCCGGGTACTGGCCGGTCGTCAACAGCCTCGGCCCCCTGCTCGCCGTGTACACCGTCGCGTCCCTGCGCCCGCTGCGCGTCGCCGCCGCGTGCGGGGCGCTGCTCGCCGCGGTCTGGGTGTACGCCGGGCTGGTCAGCGACTCCTCGAACATGGCGTCCGTCGTCGCCCAGGCCGTCGGCTTCCCGCTGGTGCTGTGCCGGTTCGGCTCCACCGCCCGCAAGGCCGCCGAGCTGGCCCGGCAACTGCGCGCCGAACAGGCCGACCGGGCCCGCCGCGAGGTCGCCGGCGAGCGGGTGCGCATCGCGCGCGAACTGCACGACGTGGTCGCCCACCACATGGCCGTCATCAACGTCCAGGCCGGCCTCGCCCGCTTCGTCTTCGACTCCGACGCCCCCACCGCCCGCGAGGCGCTCGGCACCATCGCGGCCACCAGCGGCGAGGCCCTGGCCGAACTGCGCCGCATGCTGGGCCTGTTGCGCGCCGACGACACCCCCGACGCCGTCGGGCCCGCGCCCGGCCTCGACCAGCTCGCCGAGATGGTCGCCCGGGTCGGCGCCGGCGGCCTGCCCGTCACCCTCACCGTCACCGGCGAACCCCGTCCGCTCCCGCCGGGCGTCGAGCTGTGCGTGTACCGGGTCGCGCAGGAGGCGCTGACCAATGTGCTCAAGCACGCGCCGGGAGCACGGGCGGAGGTCGAACTGACCTATCGGGCGGGCGAGATAGCCGTGTCCGTCGTGAACGATGCCGCCCACGACGGCCGCAGGACGGACGGAAAGGGCATACGCCTCACCGGGAGGGGGGTGAATCCGGACAGTGTGCCGCCGCACACCGGCCACGGCTTGATCGGAATGCGCGAGCGGGCCAAGCTCTACGGCGGGACGATCGTCGTCGGCCCGCGCCGCGAGGGTGGTTTTGGTGTGCAGCTGACCCTGCCGACGTCGTCACAGGCCGCACGCCGGGGAGACGCCGACCGACCGTGATCAGAGTGCTCGTGGTGGACGACCAGTTCCTCGTCCGCAGCGGACTGGTCGCGCTGCTGCGCGCCGCCCCCGGCATGGAGGTCGTCGGCGAGGCCGCCGACGGCCCGGAGGCCGTGTCCCTGGCGGCCGAGACCCGCCCCGACGTCGTCCTGATGGACATCCGCCTGCCCGGCATGACCGGCATCGAGGCGACCGAGCGCATCCTCGCCGAGGCCGCGGAACCGGCCCCGCGCGTCCTCATCCTCACCACCTTCGACCTCGACGAGTACGTCTACGACGCCCTGCGCGCCGGCGCCTGCGGCTTCCTGCTCAAGGACGCCGGGCCCGAGCGCCTGCTCGCCGCGGTGACCGCGGTGCACGGCGGCGACGCCCTGTTCGCGCCCGCCGTCACCCGGCGCCTGGTGGAGGCCTACACCGGCCGTGCCGGCGCCCGGACCGGCCCCCAACCCCCGCCCGGCCTGGAGGCGTTGACCGGCCGCGAGGCCGAGGTGCTGCGCCTGGTCGCCCGCGGCCTGACCAACGCCGAGGCCGCCGACCGGCTCTTCATCAGCGAGGCCACCGTCAAGACGCACCTCAACCGCACCATGACCAAGCTGGGCCTGACCAGCCGGGCACAGGCGGTGGTGGTGGCGTACGAGACGGGGCTGGTGACACCGGGCGAGGCGAGCGAGTGATCCGGCGCCGCCGCAGAGGGTGTTTTCGGCCCCGGTCTGGGTAGGCTCCGACGACATGGAGCATGAGGTGCACGTCCCGGTTTCCGTCGAGCGGGTGCGGGCCGTGCTGGCCGACCCCGCGCGGGTCGCCCGGGCGGTACCCGGGCTCCAGCAGGAGGCGGGGGCCGACCCCGTCGCCGGCCGCCTGAAGCTCCGTATCGGCGGCACGACCATCACCTACCGCGGCACGGCGTCCGTGTCCGCCCGTGAGGACGGCACCTACCTCTTTGAGGGCGAGGCCACGGAGGCCCGCGGGAGCGGCTCGGCGAAGTTCGCCCTCACCCTGGCCCTGCGCGACAGCGAGGACGGCACGACACTCGCCTTCGGCGGTACGGGGTCGGCGGACGGCCGCGCGGCCGACCTGACGGCGGAGGCGGTGAGTGCAGCGGTCACGCGCCTCCTGAACCGCTTCGCGGAGAACCTGGGCGCTCAGGGCGAGGTGCCTGAGGCCGAGGTTCCCGAGGTCGCGGAAGACGCCCCGGCGTCGGTCTTCGAGACCGAGATCCCGCCGCCCTCCCTCGACCCCCTCGCCGACGACCTCGACGCACCGTCCGAGCCTCTCGCCGAGGCCGCCCACGCCCGCCGCACGATGATCGGCCGCAGCGCGGAAGAAGTCGACCACGCACCGCCCAGAGGCCGCTACGCGCCGGTCCCGCCCCCACAATCGGTCACCGCGGGCACCACACTCCGCTGGGCGGCCCCGGCGGCGGCGCTGGTGGTGGCGTCGGTGATCGTTGCAGGCAGGGTCCTGCGGAAACGCCGCTTTTAAGGGGCGCGGGGAACTGCGCGACAAGCCACATACGGCCTGCACGCGACCACTATGAGCCACCACCCCCCACCTGAGTGATCACCTGAGTAGGCTCACCCCTGTGAGTAACGAAGAGATCACGCTGACCGCAGGCGACGCGGAACTGACGATCACCCCGCACAACGGCGGCCGCCTCAGCAGCCTCAAGATCGCCGGCGGCGAACTCCTCAGGCAGGGCGACCGCTTCGGCTGCTTCCCGATGGTCCCCTGGTGCGGCCGCATCAGGGACGGCCGCTTCCGCGACGGAGCCGTGGAGCACCAGATGCCCCTCAACGCCCCGCCGCACGCCATCCACGGCACCGCGCGGGACGGCGCCTGGTCCGTCGCCCGTGCCGGCAAGGACGAGGCCGTCATCACCTACGACCTCGTCGACCCCTGGCCCTACACCGGCCGCGTCACCCACGCCGCCGCCCTCACGCCCGACTCGCTGACGCTGACCATGTCCGTCGAGACGTACGAGTCGTCCTTCCCGGCCCAGATCGGCTGGCACCCCTGGTTCAACAGGAACCTGAACGGCACCGACGCCGTGCTCGCCTTCGACCCCGCCTGGCAGGAGGAGCGCGGCGAGGACCACCTCCCCACCGGCCTGCGCATCGACCCCCGGCCCGGCCCCTGGGACGACTGCTTCGGCATGCCCGACGGCGTCGACGTCACCCTCACCTGGCCCGGCCTGCTGGAGCTGAAGGTGACCAGCCGCGAGCAGTGGGTCGTCGTCTACGACGAGCAGGAGGCGGCCGTGTGCGTGGAGCCGCAGACCGGCCCGCCCAACGGCCTCACCACCCTGCCGCGCCTGGTCACGCCGCTGGAGCCGCTGGAGGCCACGACGACCTGGAGCTGGAGGCGGCTCTAAGCTGGTCGGCATGACGGACGTACGCGCGGCGCTGCTGCAGCAGATCAAGGACAAGGCCGTGGTGCACGGCAAGGTGACCCTCTCCTCGGGTCTGGAGGCCGACTACTACATCGACCTGCGCCGCATCACGCTCGACGGCGAGGCCGCCCCGCTGGTCGGTCAGGTCCTGCTGGACCTGACCGCCGACCTGGACTTCGACGCGGTCGGCGGTCTCACCATGGGCGCCGACCCGGTCGCCGCCGCGATGCTGCACGCCGCGGCCGCCCGCGGGCAGCGCCTGGACGCCTTCGTCGTCCGCAAGGCCGCCAAGGCGCACGGCCTCCAGCGCCGCGTCGAGGGCCCGGACATCAAGGGCCGCCGCGTGCTGGTCGTCGAGGACACCTCCACCACCGGCGGCTCCCCGCTGACCGCCGTGGAGGCCGTCCGGGAGGCCGGCGCGGAGGTCGTGGCCGTCGCGACGATCGTCGACCGGGCCACCGGTGCCGCGGAGAAGATCCAGGACGGCGCGGGTGTGCCGTACCTCTTCGCGTACTCCAAGGACGAGCTCGGCCTCGACTGATCCCTTTCACGCCGCCGACCGAACGTCGTACTCGTCGGTAGCGACCGCCCTGCGGACCACGCCTGGACCTTCCGGCCAAGTCTGGAAAGATGGGGCCGACGATGACGTCGCCCCCATGGTCTAGGTCAGGGCCGTAAGCACCAAGAAGCCCACCCGCACATACAAGGAGCGGACAGATGCCCATCGCAACCCCCGAGGTCTACAACGAGATGCTCGACCGGGCGAAGGCAGGCAAGTTCGCCTACCCGGCCATCAACGTCACCTCGTCGCAGACGCTGCATGCGGCACTGCGCGGCTTCGCCGAGGCCGAGAGCGACGGCATCATCCAGATCTCCACGGGCGGCGCGGAGTTCCTGGGCGGCCAGCACAACAAGGACATGGTCACCGGCGCCGTCGCCCTGGCCGAGTTCGCGCACATCGTCGCCGCGAAGTACGACGTGACGGTCGCCCTGCACACCGACCACTGCCCCAAGGACAAGCTCGACGGCTACGTCCGTCCGCTGCTCGCCGTCTCCGAGGAGCGCGTGGCCCGCGGCGAGAACCCGCTGTTCCAGTCCCACATGTGGGACGGCTCCGCGGAGACCCTCGCCGACAACCTGTCCATCGCGCAGGAGCTGCTGGAGCGCGCCCGCGCCGCGCGGATCATCCTCGAGGTCGAGATCACCCCGACCGGCGGCGAGGAGGACGGCGTCACCCACGAGATCAACGACGAGCTGTACACCACCGTCGACGACGCCATCCGCACGGCCGAGGCCCTGGGCCTGGGCGAGAAGGGCCGCTACCTGCTCGCCGCGTCCTTCGGCAACGTCCACGGCGTGTACAAGCCCGGCAACGTGGTGCTCCGTCCCGAGCTGCTGAAGGAGCTGAACGACGGCGTCGCCGCCAAGTTCGGAAAGTCCTCGCCGTTCGACTTCGTCTTCCACGGCGGCTCCGGCTCCACCGCCGAGGAGATCGCGACCGCGCTGGAGAACGGCGTCGTGAAGATGAACATCGACACCGACACCCAGTACGCGTTCACCCGTCCGGTCGCCGGCCACATGTTCGCCAACTACGACGGCGTCCTGAAGATCGACGGCGAGGTCGGCAACAAGAAGGCCTACGACCCGCGGACCTGGGGCAAGCTGGCCGAGGCGTCCATGTCGGCCCGTGTCGTCGAGGCCTGCGCCAACCTGCGCTCGACGGGCACCCGCATCAAGTAACCCCTCGGGGAGTCCAGTAACCCTTCGGGGAGTCCAGCGAGCCCGGTGCCTCGGCGCCGGGCTCGCTGTTTACTGGGCTCATGCCCGACGTCCGGCTGGCCTCCGCGCAGGGCCGGTGGATTCTGCTCACCACCGTGCTCGGCTCCAGCATGGCGCTGCTGGACTCGACCGTCGTCAACGTCGCCCTGCCGGCCATCGGGCGGGACCTCGACGCCTCCCTCGCGGGGCTCCAGTGGACCGTCAACGCGTACATGCTCACGCTGGCCGGGCTGATCCTGCTCGGCGGCTCCCTCGGCGACCGCTACGGGCGCCGCAAGGTCTTCGTGGTCGGTGTGGTGTGGTTCGCGGTCGCGTCCCTGCTGTGCGGGCTCGCCCCGAACGCCGGCGTGCTGATCGCCGCGCGGGCGTTGCAGGGGGCCGGCGGGGCGCTGCTCACGCCCGGCTCCCTGGCGCTGATCCAGGCGTCCTTCCACTCCGACGACCGGGGGCGGGCGGTCGGGCTGTGGTCCGGCTTCGGGGGCATCGGGGCCGCCGTCGGGCCGTTCCTGGGCGGCTGGCTGGTCGACGGGCCCGGGTGGCGGTGGGTGTTCCTGCTGAACGTGCCGCTGGCCCTGCTGTGCGTGCCGGTCGCCCTGCGGCATGTGCCCGAGTCGGGTGACGGGCGGGCGCACGGGCGGTTCGACGTCCTGGGCGCGGTGCTGGGGGCCGCGGCGCTGGCGCTGGTGACGTACGCGCTGATCGAGGCCGACTGGATCACGGCGGTGCTGGGCGTGGCCCTCGGCGTCGCCTTCGTCCGCGTCGAGCGGCGCCGGCCCGATCCGATGATGCCGCTGGACATCTTCGCGTCGCGGCAGTTCACCGCGGTCAACCTCGTCACGCTGTGCGTGTACGCGGCGTTCGGCGGCTTCTTCTTCCTGTCGGTCGTGCAGCTTCAGGTCGTGTCCGGGTACAGCGCGCTCGGGGCGGGGACCGCGCTGCTGCCGACGACCGTGCTGATGCTGCTGTTCTCGGCGCGGGCCGGGGAGCTGGGCGAGCGGGTGGGGCCGCGGCTTCCGCTCACGGTGGGGCCGCTGCTGTGCGCGGCCGGGATGCTGCTGATGATGCGGGTGGGGCAGGGGGCGGACTATCCGACCGACGTCCTGCCCGCGCTGCTCGTCCTCGGCCTCGGCATGGTCACGCTCGTCGCTCCGCTGACCGCGACGGTGCTGGCCTCCGTGGACACCGCCCGGGCCGGGCTGGCCAGCGGCATCAACAACGCGGCGGCCCGGGCGGCGGGGCTGGTGGCGGTCGCGGCGTTGCCGCTGATCGCGGGGATGGGCGCGGAGGCGTACCGGTCGGCGTCCGCCTTCGACGCGGCGTTCGGGCGGGCCATGCCGGTGTGCGCGGGGGCGCTGGTCGTGGGGGCGGCGATCGCCTTCGTGACGGTACGGCGTCCTGAGCCGGGGTGCCGGCGGCCGGAGTGCCGCGTCCACGCGTCGGTGGCTGCGCCGCCGCTGGAGGGGGACGGGGCGGCTGCTCGCCGGCGTCTGGGGGGCTGACCGGGGCGGATGCCTGCGGCGGCCCGTCGCCGTCCGGTGAGGCTTGCGGTAGCGCATCCGGTGTGTGGGTGAGTCGGGGCCGGGCCGGGGGGTTGTCCGTCCTCGGTCCGGCGATCTGGTTGCCCACGGAGGTGGAACGGGTTTCCGCCGGCCGCTGCGGGCGGACAACCCCCCGTCCCGTCCCCTTCCCGCCGTACGCGGCTGACCGCATGCCCACCGTTCGTGGTTGCTCACGGCCGTACGCGGCTGACGGTCGTGTCCCTCAGGGGCGCGGGGAACTGCGGCGGGGACGGCCCACGTCCAGGTGGGATGGCGATCACGTGACGCCGAACGCAGAGGCATGTACCAGACTGGAAGCCATGACGATTCACGAGAACCTCCTCGGGGGCCCGCCCCCGACCCACCTCCCCGACGAACCCGAGCCGCGCGAGCTGCTCGCGGGCGGCACCCCGGCCGCGGACGTCGCCGCGAAGTACCCGACGTCGTCGCTGGCCTGGGCCCGGCTGGCCGACGAGGCGTTCGAGCGGGGCAGCGTCGTGGAGTCGTACGCCTATGCCCGTACGGGATACCACCGCGGCCTCGACGCGCTGCGCCGCAACGGCTGGAAGGGCCACGGCCCGGTCCCGTGGGAGCACGAGCCGAACCGCGGCTTCCTGCGGGCGCTGCACGCCCTGGCCCGGGCCGCGCAGTCGATCGGTGAGCAGGAGGAGTACGAGCGCTGCTCGCAGTTCCTGAAGGACTCCTCCGCGACGGCGGCCCAGACGCTGGGCTAGGCGTCCCTGGTGCGGGGCCCGGCCGTGTGATCAGGTCGGGCCTTGCACTTTTCGGGGGTGACGGCTGAGGATTCGGGTGGGGACCGGGGCCCCCGTGTCGGTAACGGCAGGGGCGGACCGCTACCCGGAGTACACAACAGGAGACAGCGATGTCCCACGAGGCTCACGAGCCCGAGACCCCGCATCTCGACTTCGCAGGCACGACGCCGTACGAGGACTACGTCAAGGCGGACGTGCTCACGCACCTCCAGCACACCCTCTCCGACGATCCCGGAGAGATGGTCTTCCTGGTCACGACCCAGGTGATGGAGTTGTGGTTCACCGTCATCGTGCATGAGTGGGAGACCGCCGCCCACGCCCTGCGCAGCGACGACGCACCCACCGCGACGGCCGCGTTGAAGCGCTCGGTCCGCGAGCTGGAGGCCCTCAACGCCTCCTGGAGGCCGCTCGCGCACCTCACGCCGGCCCAGTTCAACTCGTACCGCAGCGCCCTGGGCGAGGGTTCCGGCTTCCAGTCGGCGATGTACCGGCGGATGGAGTTCCTGCTCGGCGAGAAGTCGGCGTCCATGCTCGTCCCGCACCGCGGCGCGCCCCGTGTGCACGCCGAGCTGGAGAAGGCGCTGCACGAGCCGAGCCTGTACGACGAGGTCCTGCACTTCCTCGCGCGGCGCGGCCACGCGATCCCGGAGGCCGTGCTCAGGCGTGACGTCACGCAGCGCTACGAGCCCTCCGACGAGGTCGAGGCCGCCTGGACGGCCGTCTACGCCGGTGACCCGGACGACGAGGCCGCCCGCCTCGGTGAGGCGCTGACGGACGTCGCCGAGCTGGTGTGGCGCTGGCGCAACGATCACCTGGTCGCCACCCGGCGCGCGATGGGCGCCAAGCAGGGGACCGGCGGTTCCGCCGGTGTCGCCTGGCTGGAGAAGCGGGCGCGCAAGAACGTCTTCCCCGAGCTGTGGACTGCGAGGTCCCATGTCTGAGCTGACCTCGCGGGCCGAGAAGCTGGACGCTGTCGATCAACTCGCCGCCAAGCGGGGCGAGTTCGTGCTCGACGACGTCGTCTATCTCGACGGCAACTCCCTGGGCGCGCTGCCCGCCGCCGTCCCCGGCCGCGTCGAGGACGTCGTACGGCGGCAGTGGGGCGAGCTGCGCATCCGGTCGTGGGACGAGAGCGGCTGGTGGACCGCGCCCGAGCGGATCGGCGACCGCATCGCCCCGCTGGTGGGTGCGGCGGCGGGCCAGATCGTGGTCGGCGACTCGACAAGTGTCAACGTCTTCAAGGCACTTGTGGCGGCGGTACGGATGGCCGGGGAGGGGCGCGACGAGGTGCTGGTCGACGCCACCACCTTCCCCACGGACGGCTACATAGCCGAGTCCGCCGCCCGGCTGACCGGCCGTACGCTGCGGCCGGTGACCCCGGCGGAGGTGCCCTCGGCGCTGAACGACCGTACGGCCGCGGTGCTCCTGAACCACGTCGACTACCGGACCGGCCGACTGCACGACCTGCCGGCCCTGACGTCGGCGATCCGTGGTGCGGGCGCCGTGTCCGTCTGGGACCTGTGCCACAGCGCGGGCGCCCTGCCCGTCGGCCTGGACGAGCACGGCGTCGACCTCGCGGTGGGCTGCACGTACAAGTACCTGAACGGCGGCCCGGGGTCCCCGGCCTACCTGTACGTCCGGCATGGGCTGCAGGACCGTTTCGACTCCCCGCTGCCCGGCTGGAACTCCCACGCCGAGCCCTTCGGGATGCGGGCGTCCTACGAGCCGGGCTCCGGCGCGCTGCGCGGCCGCGTGGGCACCCCGGACATCCTCTCCATGCTCGCCCTGGAGGCGGCCCTGGAGGTCTGGGACGGGGTGTCGGTGGAGGCCGTCCGCGCCAAGTCCCTCGCCCTGACGGACTTCTTCCTCGAATGCGTCGCGGAATACGTCCCCGAGGGCCGGGTGGAGTCCCTGACCCCACTCGCCCACGCGGAGCGCGGCAGCCAGATCGCCCTGCGCTGCGACGACGCGGGCGACGTCATGCGCCGCCTCATCGCCCGCGGCGTCGTCGGCGACTTCCGCGCCCCCGACGTCCTGCGCTTCGGCTTCACCCCGCTGTACGTGGGCTTCACGGATGTGGAGCGCGCGGCGAGGGTGCTGGCGGAGGTGCTGGGCTAGAGGCTTGGGGGGCGGCTCCGGGGGCGTCCCGTCCCTTTCCCGCCGTACGCGGCTGGCGGTCGTGCCCTTAAGGGGCGCGACTGTAGCGGCTCCGGGGGCGGTGTCCCGTCCCCTTCCCGCCGTACGTGGCCGGCGGTCATGCCCTTAGGGGCGCGGGGAACTGCGCGATCAGCCGACGACGGTCCGCGGTCGCGTACGGCGGTGCAGACCCGTGTGGGCCGGCGAGCGGGCGGGGCGGCACCTCGTAGCGCCGAGTTGCGCGAACGCCCCGCCCCGGCCGCCACGCCGCTCAGCTGGGAGACGCCGGTCAGGGAGCGACGTACACCCCTGCCACCGCCGCCGCGTACGCGGCCCGCGCGGCCCGCTCGGCGGCAGGGGCGTCCGGCGCGACCCCGGTGGTCAGCAACTGGTAGTACAGCGGAGCCGACACCGCCCGCACGACCGCCGCCGGGTCCGTCCCCTCCGGCAGCTCCCCGCGCAGCACCCCCTGCTCCACACAAGGCGCCCACTCCGCCACCCGCACCTCGTAGAACCGCGCCAGCGCCTCCGCCGTACGCGCGTCACACGTCGCCGCCGCGATCACCGCCCGGAACAACGCCCCCTGCCGGGGATCGGCCAGCGTCCGCCGGACCAGCGCCGCGTTGGCCCGCAGATCCCCCAGCACCGACCCGGTCTCCTCCCGCGGCAGCGACTGCTCGGCCATGTCGGCGAGCAGATCCGCGACCAGCCCGGTCACCGACCCCCAGCGCCGGTACACCGTCGTCTTGCCCACCTCGGCCCGCCGCGCGACATCCGCGAGGTCGAGGTGCGCGAACCCCTGCTCGGCCAGCACATCGCCGGCCGCCCGCAACACGGCCGTACGCACACGCGCGGTACGCCCTCCGGGACGCACGGTGCCGGGTTCGGCGGACATGGGCGACCTCCTCGTACGGCTTGCTCGTCTGCTCAGCCCCGCAGGGCAGCGTAACGAAACAGCAGAACCGTTTAATCCTCACCCTGCGTGAACATCCCCGTGTCCGCGCACGTCACCGGCCTGGTACCGTCCCCGCCAACGGCCGGAGTTCCTCTCGGTCGATCTCACCCGGTCCGCCAAGTCCGTATCGTCGCTGAGAGGTTGGAGCATGCCGGAGGACGCCGCAGCAGCACGGGCAGCCGCCGAGGAGGAGTCGGCCTTCTCGCACCCGCCCGTCGACCCCGACGTCACCGCCGCGTACGGCGACCACCCCGACCAGGTGATCGACTTCTACGCCCCGCGCGTCCAGGCCGGACCCGGCGGCCCCGCCCCGCTGGTCGTCGTCCTGCACGGCGGCGCGTGGCGGGCGCCGTACGACCGCGCGCACATCAGCCCGTTCGCGGACTTCCTCGCGCGGCGGGGGTTCGGGGTGGCCAGCGTCGAGTACCGGCGCGGGTCCCTGGAGGAGCCGGGGGAGGGGCCTGGGAAGGGCGCGCCCGTGGCGGGCCGCTGGCCGGACACCTTCGACGACGTCGCCGCCGCGCTGGACGCCCTGCCCGGCCTCGCCCGTGAGGCGCTGCCGCAGGCCGACCCGCGCCGCATGGTGGTCACGGGCCACTCCGCGGGCGGCCACCTCGCCCTGTGGGCGGCGGCCCGGCATGTGCTGCCCGCGGACGCCCCGTGGCGCATGGACCGGCCCGTCCCCCTGCGCGGGGTCGTCGCGCTCGCGCCCATCGCCGACTTCACGGTCGCCGAGAAGCTCGACGTCTGCGGCGGGGCCGCGCGCCAACTCCTGGGCGGCGAGGAGAGGTTCGCCGAGCGCCTGCCGTACGCCGACCCCGCACTCCTCCTGCCCACCGGCATCGCCACCACCCTCGTCCAGGGCCGCACCGACGACGTCGTCCCGCACGCCGTCGCCGACTCCTACGCCGACGCCGCCGCGAAGGCCGGCGAGGTCGTCGGTCTGACCCTGCTGGAGGACGTGGGGCACTTTCCGCTGATCGACCCGGTGGCCGACGCGTGCGCGGTGGTGGCGGAGGAGATCGCTCAGTTGGCGTGGTGAGGGGGCCGGGCCGCGGCTGGGATCGGGGCCCGGGCCGGAGCGGGAGTCCCGGTGATACCCGTAATACCTGAGAGCTACGCGCCAGAAGAGCTCTTCGGCGGGACGCGAGCGACAGACCTCGATCCATAACTTTCCCACCAGAGCGGCCCGATGAGCGGGCCGGCTGGAGGGGAGGACGGCCGTGAGCCTGCGCAGAAGGCGCGTCGTGGAGGGGTCCGGCTCGAGGGCTGCAAGCGCAAGTCCCTCACCAGCAATGCGGCGTGACGGGGACCAGCTGATGACACGCCGGCCCCGCCCCCGCCATCGACTCCGTGCCCTGCTCGCCGCCCTCGTCATGGCCGCCCTCGTGCTGCCGCTCTCCGCCGCGGCCCAGCCGCACATCCCCGCCCCGTCACCGGCGAGGACCGGCCCCGTCACCGCCGCGACGCTGGAGAAGGTGTACGCCGCCCACCGGGCCAACGCCGCGCAGGCGTCCCGCATGGCCGAGGAGCACGGCGACCGGCACAGAGCGGGTGTGGAGCGCGCCCTGGCCGCCCCGTCCCGCAGCCTGCTGTCCTTCGACGGGCGCGGAGAGGGCCAGGTCGTGGAGGTGCTCGGCGATCTGGCGCGGGCCGACCACGTCGCCGTGCTGGTGCCCGGCTCCGACACCTCGCTCGACACCTACGGCCGCTTCCGCGCGGGCGCCCTCGCCCTGCACGGGCGCCTCACCGCCGAGGCCAGGACCTCCACCGCGGTCGTCGCCTGGCTCGGCTACGACACCCCGGGCACTGTCAGCGCGGCGGTGCTCACGACCGGCCGCGCGGACGAAGGGGCCGCCCGGCTGCGGGAGTTCCTGCGCACACTGCGCGGCGTCACCGGCCCGCGCGCGGGCGTGGCTCTTCTCTGCCACTCCTACGGCTCGGTGGTGTGCGCCCGCGCCGCCGACGAGGTGCCCGTCGACGACATGGCCCTCATCGGCAGCCCCGGCACCGGTGCGGACAGCGTGGCGGACCTGCACACCTCGGCGCGTGTCTGGGCGGCCCGCGGCTCCGACGACTGGGTGGCCGAGGTGCCGCACACACGGGCCGAACTGCTCGGCACCACCGTCGGCTTCGGCACCGACCCGGTCTCCCCGGCCTTCGGCGCCCGGGTGTTCACGGCCGGCGACGGTGGCCACAGCGACTACTTCACCCCGGGCTCGGCGGCCCTGGCCAACCTCGCCCGGATCGTCCTCGGCGAGACGTCGGAGGTGACCCATGGCTGAGCGGACCGCACTTCGCGCCCACATACGCCGCTCGGCCGCCCGCCTCGACGCCGCGACCCCGCCCGACCGGGACCGCGCGGTCGACGCCCTGCGGGCCCTCGCGATCCTCGGCGTCGTACTGGGCCACTGGCTGGTGACCGCGCTGGTCGCCGACGGCGGCAGCCTGCGGACCGCGAGCCCGCTCGGGGAGATGCCGTGGCTGGCCCCGATCTCCTGGGTCTTCCAGACACTCGCCGTGTTCTTCCTCGTCGGCGGCCATGTGGCGACCCGCGGACACGCCTCGGCGCGGGCGCGGGGCATCCCGTACCGGCGGTGGCTGGGGCTGCGGCTGGTCCGGCTGTTCCGGCCGGTGGCGGCCGTGCTGGGGCTGTGGAGCGTGGTGACGGTGGCGCTGCTGCTGTCCGGGACGGACCTGGGCACCGTACGGACGCTGGCCAAGCTGGCCCTGTCCCCGCTGTGGTTCCTGCTGGTCTTCGCGGCGCTGACCGCGGCGACGCCGCTGCTGGCCCGGCTGCACCCGCTGTGGCCGCTGGCGGTCGTCCTGCACGTCGACCTGGTGCGCTTCGGCCTGGGCGGCCCGTCCTGGCTCGGCTGGGTGAACCTCGCCGCGGGGTGGGCGGTGCCCTACACGCTGGGCGCGGCCTGGACGCGCGGGGAGCTGGAGGGCCGTCGTGCCGGGTGGCTGCTGCTGGTCGGCGGGGCGTCGGCGACGGCCGGGCTGGTGGCGTGGGCGGGCTATCCGGCGTCGATGGTCGGCGTGCCGGGCGCCGCGGTGTCCAACCTCAACCCTCCGACGCTGGCGGCCGTCACCTTCGGCATGGCCCAGTGCGGGCTGGCGCTGCTGCTGCGAGGGCGGCTGCGCCGGGTGATGGGACGGCCGGTGGTGTGGGCGGTGGTGGCGGTCGCCAACCTCTTCGCCATGACGATCTTCCTGTGGCATCAGACGGCCCTGATGGCGACGACCGCGGCTGTCCTCCCCGTCGGGCTGCTGCCCGGCCTGCACACGGCCCCCGACGGCCTGGACTGGGTCGCGGCCCGGCTGGCCTGGCTGCCGGTGTTCGCCTGCGTCCTGGCGGTGTGCTGGGCGGCGTTCCGGTTCCGTGAGCAGGACGCCCGCCGGGGCAAGGCCCGTCCGTCGAAAGTGTTCCGGCCGCAGGGCGGCCCGTCGGGCGGGGTCCGTCCGGCCGTCGTCGAGGAGGTACGGCATGTCTAGGGTGAGCGGTATGAGGGGCACGGGGGATGCGGCGCGGCCGCCGCAGCGGAACGGCACGCGGGGTGCCGGGTTCGGGCTGCGGACCCTGCGCGAGGACCTGTTGAGGTTCGACGCGGCACCGCTGCCGCCGTCGCTGTGGCTGCGCTGGCTGCCGCACGGTCTGGTCTGTCTGGTCGGTGTGATCGTGATCGGCACCGACGCGTCCCTGCTGAACGACACCTACGGGGAGAACCCCCAGTACGCGCTGCTGCTCGCGCTGGGGCAGGGCGCGAGTGTGATCCTGGCGCTGTGGCGGCCGGTGCCGGCCTGGCTGCTGTCGACGACGGTCGCCGTCGTCACCGCCCTGTCGACCCGGTCCCAGCTGATCTCGGGACAGGCCGAGCGGGACGTCGGCTGGCCGTGGGCCGCACCCGGCCTGATCGCCCACGCCCTGGTGCTGCTGCTGCTCGCTCTGCGGGTCCCGACCCGGGTGGCCGTCGAAGCGCTGGCCGTGACCGCGCTGGCCACCTATGTCGTGCAGGGCCTCATCGGCGCGGGGAACTACCAGTCGACCGGTGTGATGGCGGTGGCCGTGTTCGGTGCCGTCGTCCTGCTCGGCAGTGCCCTGCGCGGCCGCCGTGAGGCCCGCAACCAGCTGGAGGAGCAGGCGGAGATCACCGCCGAGGAGCGCGCCCGCCGCACCCTGCTGGAGGAGCGCAGCCGGATCGCCCGCGAGCTGCACGACGTGGTCGCCCACCACATGTCGGTGATCTCCATCCAGGCCCAGGTCGCCCCCCACCTGGTGCAGGACCCGCCCGAGGAGCTGAAGGAGAACCTCGCCGGCATCCGGCAGAACGCCCTGGAGGCGCTCACCGAACTGCGCCGCGTCCTGGGCGTCCTGCGCTCGGAGCACCCCGACGACACCGACGGCCTGCGCGACTTCAGCAGCGGCGCGGCCCCCGATGCCCCGCAGCCCACCCTGGACCGGCTCGACGCGCTGATCGACAACACGCGCGCGGCGGGCCTGACGGTCACCACCGAGGTCATAGGCGAGGCCGGCCGGCCCTACCCGCCGGGCGTGGAGCTGTCGGCGTACCGGATCGTGCAGGAGGCCCTGAGCAACGTCCTGCGGCACGCGCCGGGCGCGCAGGTGAACGTCGGCGTCACCCACTTCCCCGAGGGCCTGTACCTGGGAGTCGTCAACACCCCTCCCGAGCGGCCCGTTCCGCCCTCCCCGGGCGCCGGGCACGGTCTGCTCGGCATGCGCGAGAGGGCCGCGATGCTGGGCGGCCAGATCAACGCGTCCCGGACCTACCGGGGCGGCTTCGCGGTGACCGCGTTCCTCCCGCGCGACGCCGAACAGGCCGCGGCCTGGAGCCGGGACGAGCACGCCCTGCCCGAGCCGGCCCACAGCTTCACCGACCGCCCGGCCGAACCACCGACAGGAGACCAGACCCCATGAAGAGCGGTGCGATCCGCGTCCTCATCGCCGACGACCAGCAGATGGTTCGCCAGGGCTTCACCGTGCTGCTCAACACGCAGCCCGACATCGAGGTCGTCGGCCAGGCGGTCGACGGCCTGGACGCGGTCGCCAAGGTCGCCGAACTGGCCCCGGACGTCGTCCTGATGGACATCCGCATGCCCGAACTCGGCGGCATCGAGGCCACCCGCCGCGTCACGGACGCGACCGCGGACACCAAGGTGCTGGTGCTGACCACCTTCGACCTCGACGAGTACGTCTACGAGGCGCTGCGCGCCGGCGCGTCCGGTTTCCTGCTCAAGGACGCCTCCGCGGACCAGCTCGCCGAGGCGGTCCGCGTGGTCGCGGCCGGTGACGCCCTGCTCGCGCCCGGCATCACCCGGCGCCTGATCGCCGAGTTCTCCCGCCTGGACGGCGCGCCCCGCGCCCCGCTGAAGCAGCGGGTCGGTGACCTCACCGAGCGGGAGACGGAGGTGCTGGCCCTGATCGCCCGGGGCCTGTCCAACGCGGAGATCGCCGAGAAGCTCGTCGTGGCCGAGCAGACCGTCAAGACGCATGTGGGCCGCATCCTGGTGAAGCTGGGCCTGCGGGACCGCACCCAGGCGGCGGTGTTCGCCTACGAGTCGGGGTTGGTGCGGCCGACCGGGTACTGAGCCGGGGCGGTGGGACTCGTAGTACCTGAGACGGATGCCGCAGGACCCCTCTCACTGGTGACGACGGCGACGCCCGAGCAGCCCTACCGTTTCGTATGTGACCGAGACGACCCACACCAGCGGCGGCGGGACGCGGGGGACCGCGCCGGAGAATCCCTACGAGCCCTACACACCGCGCAGCCCCGAGGCGCGGGCCGCGATGGACGCGCTGCGCGGCATGCGGCAGGACCTCCTCCAGGACGCGTTCGCCTACCGCCCGCTGCCCCGCCTCGCCGAGGACGGCCGGCAGATACGCAAACTGCCGCCCCGGCTGCGCCGTCACGCGGTGTGGACACCGCACGCGGTGGTCGGCGTGCTCGCCTGGATCGCGCTGACGGCCGGGGTGTCGACGGGCCGGGATCTCGGCTCGCCGTTCGCGATCCTGGGCAGTCTGATCCCCGCGGTGGCGGTGCTGCTGACGCTCGTGCGGCCGGTCGCCGCGTTCTGGCTGTCGCTCGCGTCGACCCCGTTCATCGCGATGATCGGCTCGAGCTGGGACGGCTGGCCCTGGCAGCCCGGCAGCTTCGCCGCGCACCTGTTCGTCATGACGGTCGTCGCGCTCCGCACCCGGCCGCGCACCGCCGTCTGGATGTGGCTGCTGACTGCGGCGTACGGCCTCTCCGCCGAACTCGTCCGGCAGCAGTACTACTACGACTCCGACACCGCGGCCATGCTGTTCCTGTCGGCGGTCGTCCTGCTGCTGGTGACCGTGCTGCATGTGCGGCGCGAGGCGGCCCAGGAGGTCACCGCCCAGCTGACGGTGACCCAGCAGGAGCGTTCCCGGCGCACCCTGCTGGAGGAGCGCACCACGATCGCGCGCGAGCTGCACGACGTGGTCGCCCACCACATGTCGGTCGTCGCCATCCAGGCCGAGGCCGCCCCCTACCGCGTGGAGAACCCGCCACCGGAGCTGGAGCGCGCCTTCGCGACCATCCGGGAGAACGCGGTCGCCGCCCTCACCGAACTGCGCCGCGTCCTGGGCGTGGTCCGGGCGGAGGACTACGAGGCGCCGGACGCCCCGCAGCCCACCCTCGCCGACCTGGACGCGCTGCTCGGCAATGTGCGCGACGCGGGCCTGGAGGTCGACAAGGCCGTCACCGGAGCGATACGCGAACTCCCGCAGGGCGTCGAGCTGTCGGCGTACCGCATGGTCCAGGAAGCACTGAGCAACGTCCTGCGCCACGCGCCGGGAGCGAGCGCCCGCGTCGAGATCGGGTACGTCCTCGGCGGCCTGGGCCTGCGGATAGTCAACGGCCCGCCGCCGGAGCCGGATTCGGCGAAGCCGTCACCGGGCGCCGGGCACGGCATCACCGGAATGCGGGAGCGGGTGACGATGCTGGGCGGCGAGATGACGACGGGCCCCACGGACGAGGGCGGTTACGAGGTGGCGGTGTTCCTGCCGGTGGCCACGGCGAGCGAGGACCGGGCATGACCATCCGTGTCCTGATCGCCGACGACCAGATGATGGTGCGCGAGGGCTTCTCCGTCCTGCTGGGCGCGATGCCCGGCATCGAGGTCGTCGGCGAGGCGGTCAATGGCCGTGAGGCGGTGGCACAGGTCCGCGAACTCGCCCCCGATGTCGTCCTGATGGACATCCGCATGCCGGAGCTGAACGGCATCGAGGCGACCCGGGAGATCGTCGCGGCCGACAGCACGGCGAAGGTGCTGGTCCTGACGACCTTCGACCTCGACGAGTACGTGTACCAGGCGCTGCGCGCGGGAGCCTCCGGCTTCCTGCTCAAGGACGCCTCGGCCCGCCAACTCGCCGATGGTGTACGGGTGGTGGCGGCGGGTGAGGCCCTGCTGGCGCCCTCGGTGACGAAGCGGCTGATCAGCGAGTTCTCGAAGCTGGCGGAGACCCGGCGCCCGACCGCCGCGCCAGGAACCGCGGCCGACCCGGCGGCCTACGGCGACCTCACGGAGCGCGAGACGGAGGTGCTGGTCCTGATCGCCCAGGGCCTGTCGAACGCCGAGATCGCCGAGCGGCTGGTGGTCGCCGAGTCCACGATCAAGACCCACGTCAGCCGCATCCTGGTGAAGCTGGGCCTGCGGGACCGCACCCAGGCGGCGGTGTTCGCCTACGAGGCACGGCTGGTGACGCCGGGCTGAGGGGAGGTGCGTCAGACGGTGAAGAGCAGCAGAAGGGTGCCGACGAACATGAGGAGACCGAGGCCGCCGGAGAGGAGCATCGGCAGCACCATGACCTTCCGGCTGAGGATGAACTTCCTCTCGTGGCCGACGAAGGGGTCACCGGGGTCGTAGACGACCTCGACCTCTTCGCCCCGGTACTCGCGGTGGGCGTAGGCGAGGGGCCGGCCGGTGAGGTCGGAGAACCGGTAGACGTGCATCCCGTCGACGAAGCCGTCGTACCGGGCGATCACCGCGATGCCGTCCCGGCGCAGTCGCCAGGCCGAGGTGCCGAACGGGACGGTGCGGATCGCGATGACGCCCAGACCGCCGCTGCAGAAGGCGCCCATCCAGACCACGACGGACAGCCCGGGATCCTCCGCGCTGACGATCACGGTCTCCACCACATGCACCAGCAGAAAGGCGAGCGTCCCCACCCATATCCACCGCCGCCTCCGCAGCCGAGCATGCTCGGCAGGGACGGTCCGCACGGTCACCAGGGCCGATCCGTCCACGACCGCGCCCCCCTGTCGCACCCCCGGCAGAGCAGCACCGACAGCGCCGGCGAACGCCCCCGCAGCGGCCTCACCGATGCCCTCGACCCGATGGACGACCGCCCGACCCCCCTGCGGCCCCCACAGCCGGACCTCGACGGCCCGTCCGTCCCCCCGCACCGACTCCACCGCCTCCAGCGGTATGTGGTGCTCCTGATCCCTGCGGCTCAGCACCAGCGCCGAGCCGTCGAACCGAAGGGAGGTCTTCCTACGGCCTCGCAACACAGGCACGGACGGCGGCATGATCGACATGGCGCGATCGTAGAGGTCCGGTGAGGGGCTGGGGAGGGGCGTGTGCCGGGGCGGCTTCCTGAGGCCGGGGAGAGTCAGCACCTCCGCAACGCCACGCACCCCCACCCCTGGTCAGACCCCGCCCCCGCGCGTTAGCGTCCGAGCATGTCAGGCCCTGGTGAGCTCGCCTTCGATCCCTGGGACGCGGAGTTCCTCGCGGACCCGTACCCCGCCTACGCCGAGTTGCGGGAGAGGGGCCGGGTGCTGCACTACGCGCCCACCGGGCAGTGGCTCGTGCCGCGGCACGCGGATGTGTCGGCGCTGCTGCGGGACAGGCGGCTGGGGCGGACGTACCAGCACCGCTTCACGCACGAGGAGTTCGGGCGGAGCGCCCCGGCGCCGGAGCACGAGCCGTTCCACACGCTGAACGACCACGGGATGCTGGATCTGGAGCCGCCGGACCACACGCGGATCAGGCGGCTGGTGTCCAAGGCGTTCACCCCGCGCACCGTGGAGCAGCTCAGGCCGTACGTCGAGCAGCTGGCCGGTGAACTGGTGGAGCGCCTGGTCCGCCGAGGCGGCGGTGATCTGCTCACGGACGTCGCCGAGCCGCTGCCCGTCGCCGTCATCGCGGAGATGCTGGGCGTGCCCGAGGCGGACCGCGCCCCGTTGCGGCCCTGGTCGGCGGACATCTGCGGGATGTACGAGCTGAACCCGTCGCAGGAGGCCGCGGCGAAGGCCGTACGGGCGTCGGTCGAGTTCTCGGACTACCTGCGCGAGCTGATCGCCCAGCGGCGCAAGGAGCCGGGCGACGACCTCGTCTCCGGGCTCATCGCGGCCCACGACGAGGGCGACCGGCTCACCGAGCAGGAGATGATCTCGACCTGCGTGCTGCTGCTGAACGCGGGGCACGAGGCCACGGTGAACGCCACGGTCAACGGCTGGTACGCGCTGTTCCGCAACCCCGGGCAGCTCGCCGCCCTGCGCGCCGACCACTCCCTCGTCCCGGCCGCGATCGAGGAGCTGATGCGCTACGACACCCCGCTCCAGCTCTTCGAGCGCTGGGTGCTCGACGACATCGAGATCGACGGCGTCGTCGTCCCGCGCGGTGCCGAGCTCGCCCTGCTCTTCGGGTCCGCCAACCACGACCCGGCCGTCTTCGCCGACCCCGAGCGGCTCGACCTCACCCGCGCGGACAACCCGCACATCTCCTTCAGCGCCGGCATCCACTACTGCATCGGCGCCCCGCTGGCCCGTATCGAGCTGGCCGCGTCCATGCGGGCCCTGCTGGAGCGCGCCCCGACCCTGCGACTGGCCGCGGAGCCGGAGCGCAAGCCGAACTTCGTCATCCGGGGGCTGGAAGAGCTCACCGTCGAGGTCGCCTGACCCGGGAGGCCCTAACCACTCACCACATCCCTGCGCCGCAGGCCCGCCAGCCCCGCGGCCACCAGCACCACCGCGAGCGCGGTCAGCGCCGTCACCGGCCCCCAGGCCATCTCCCCGCCCGGCAGCTTGGGCAGATGGCCGAAGGGGGAGAGGTCCATGACCGCCTGGGGGACGTCGAGGGCCGGGCCGATCCAGCCGAGCAGCAGCACCGCCCCGGCCACGCCCCACGCGGCCGTCGCGGCCCGCGGGGAGAGCCCGTACAGCAGCACGGCCAGCCCGCCCACGACCCAGATCGCGGGGAGCTGGACGAGGCAGCCGGCCACGACCGCGCCCGTGTCCGAGCCGTGGCCGAGGGCCAGGCCCAGGCCGGCCAGCAGCAGGAGCAGGGCGCTGCCGCCGAAGGCGATCACCAGGTGCCCCACCGCCCAGCGCAGCCGGCCCACCGCGGCGGCCAGTACGGGCTCGGCCCGCCCGGAGGTCTCCTCGCCGTGCGGGCGCAGCACGGACGCGACGACGTAGAGAGAGGCGACCAGCCCGAAGAAACCGGCCATCGCCGCGAGGAAGGAGTCCGTCAGCGCCGACGGGCCGCCCAACCGCTGGAAGATCTCGCGCGCCCGGTCGTTGTCGCCGACCAGATCGGCGGCGCCGTCGGCCATCGCGCCGTAGACGATCCCGGCGAGCAGGAAGGCGACGCTCCAGCCCAGTACGGCGCCCCGCTGGAGCCGCCAGGCCAGCGCGCCGGCCGTGCCGAGGCGCCCGGCGGCCGGTCCGGGCCGGGTGGGAAGGAAGCTCATCCCGACATCGCGGCGCCCGGCGAGCTCGTACGCCACCATGCCCTGGAGCAGGGCCGCCCCCGCGAACAGCAGCAGCACCCCACCAGCGCTCACCGGCGTACGGCCGCAGGTTCTCCAGCCAGCCGATCGGGGAGAGCCAGGTCAGCGGTGAGGAGCCGTCGTCGGTCGCCGAGTCGCCCGCCGCGCGCAGCACGAACGCGGCCCCCAGCACCGCCGCCGTCAGCCCGCGCGCCAGCCGTGCGCTCTCGGTGAGCTGGGCGACGATCGCCGCCAGCGTCGCGAAGACCATCCCTAGACCCGCGATCCCGAGCCCGAACGCGAGCGCCCCGCTGCCGCCCTGCGACCACAGCCCTACGACGATCAGCAGCGCGAGTACGGCATCGGCGGCGGCCGCGGTCAGCAGAGCGGCCGTCAGCGGGGCGCGCCGGCCGACCATCGCGGACGAGATCAGCTCCTGCCGGCCGCTCTCCTCCTCGTCCCGGGTGTGCCGTACGGCGAGCAGCAGGCTCATCACGGCCGCCAGCGCACCGGCGTACACGCCGACTCGCCATACGGTCAGGGAGCCGTACGAGTCGTCGAACACCGGGCCGATCATCGCCCGCAGCGAGGCGTTGGTCTCCAGCTGCCGCAGCAGGTCGGCGCGTTCGGCGGCGGTGCCGTAGAGGCCCTCGAGGGTGTTCGGCATGGACAGCACCATCAGTGCGTTCACGCCGGCCCAGACCGGGATCGTCACCCGGTCGCGGCGCAGGGCGAACCGCAGCAGCGTGCCGGTCCCGGCCAGCGGACGCGCGCCGGCGGTCCGGGCGGCGAAGACGACGGCGGTCATCGCGCGGCCCCGCTCGGATCGTCCTGGTAGTGACGCAGGAACAGCTCCTCCAGCGTCGGCGGCGTCGACGTCAGCGACCGCACCCCGGACTCACCGAGCGAGCGCAGTACGGCGTCCAGGCCGTCGGCGTCGACCTGGAGCCGCACCCGGTTGCCCTGGACGTCGAGGTCGTGGACGCCGGGCAGCCGCGAGAGCCCGTCGGGCGGGCCGGCCAGCTCGGCGGTGACGCTGGTGCGGGTCAGATGCCGCAGCTCGGCCAGCGAGCCGGTCTCGACGGTCCGGCCCCTGCGGATGATGCTGACCCGGTCGCACAGCTCCTCCACCTCGCTGAGGATGTGGGACGACAGCAGGACCGTCCGCCCGCGCTCCCGCGCCTCTACGACGCACCGCTGGAAGACCTCCTCCATCAGCGGGTCGAGGCCCGAGGTCGGCTCGTCCAGGACGAGCAGCTCCACGTCGGAGGCGAAGGCGGCGACCAGGGCGACCTTCTGCCGGTTGCCCTTGGAGTAGGTGCGGCCCTTCTTGGTCGGGTCCAGTTCGAAGCGCTCGATCAGCTCGTCGCGCCGTCGCCGGTCCAGTCCGCCGCGCAGGCGGCCGTAGAGGTCGATGACCTCGCCGCCGGAGAGGTTGCGCCACAGGGTGACGTCGCCGGGGACGTACGCGAGGTGCCGGTGCAGGTCGACCGCGTCCGCCCAGGGGTCGCGGCCCAGCACCTGGGCGGCGCCGGAGTCGGCGCGCAGCAGGCCGAGCAGGACGCGGATGGTCGTGGACTTGCCCGCGCCGTTCGGGCCGAGGAAGCCGTGCACCTCGCCGGCCTCCACCTGGAGGTCGAGGCCGTCGAGCGCGTGGGTGCCGCCGAAGGACTTGTGCAGTCCGGAGACGGTGATGGCGTTCGTCATGGTTCCGAACGTACGCTTCTTTCAGAAATTTGTGAAGGTAAGGAAGTTCGTGAAGGGCCGGTAAGGTGGGTGCATGACGCACTCAAGGGACGCGGAGGCCGTGTCGAGGTTCGTCGAGTCCTTCGCGGCGCAGCTCGTCGAGGCCGGAATGCCCCGGATGCCCGCCCGGGTCTTCGGCGCGCTGCTCGCCTCGGACAACGGCATGCTGACCTCGGCGGAGCTGGGTGAGCAGTTGCGGATCAGTCCTGCCGCGGTGTCCGGTGCGGTGCGGTATCTCGCGCAGGTCCACATGGTCTCCCGTGAGCGGGAGCCGGGGTCTCGGCGTGAGCGGTACCGGGTGCATGCCGATCAGTGGTACGAGGCTCTGACCAACCGCGAGGCGATCCTCAAGCGCTGGGAGGACGCCCTCCGCGACGGCGTCACGAGCCTCGGCCCCGACACTCCTGCCGGCCGCCGCATCGCCGAGACACTCGCCTTCTTCGAGTTCATCGAGGGCGAGCTCGCGGCCATGATGGAGCGCTGGCGCGCCCACAAGGAGAAGACCTTCGGCCCCGCCCCCACCACCTGACCGACTCCGGCCATCCCGCCGTCTCGCCGCTCCGCGGCCTTCTCCCACCCCCGCACCACCCGTGACACCCACCCAAGAGGCTCGGCTCTCCTTCTGTGGTTGCTCACCGTCGGCGGCTGTCCCGCCGTCGCACTCGCCGCCGGCTAGGACGTACGGGCCTCCGCGGCGCGACCGACCACCGAACGCCCCTTCCCGCCGGGCAAAGCCGGATGAGCCCGAGCCGCGATGCCAGGGCAGCGAGGCGGCCGCCCACGGCGGGACCGTGCGGGGGGCGTCGCCAGGGCGGCAAGGCGGCCGGCCACGGCGGGAGTGGGGACAATGCCGGGGCGGCGGTGCGGCCCGGCCGCGGCGGGAGTGGGGACGATGTCAGGGCGGCGGGTCGGTCGCCCACCGGCGGGACTGGGGGCGTTCGCCAGGATGGCGGGTCGGTCGCCCACCGGCGGGAGTGGGGCGTGGGGGTGCGGCGCAGCCCGGCGCTTAGCTGGTTACCACCCAAGTTCGACGTGTAGGCGGTCCTAGGGGCCAGACCCGCGCCGGGCTCGCCGCGCCCCCACGCCCCCGGACCCCCCACCGGCAAAGGCATCGCCCCACCGGCGCCGAGGCGGCCCACCGGCGGTAGCGACGACACCCTGCACGGCCCGGAAGCCGCCCACCGGCGCCGAGCCCGCCCACCGGCACAGGCAGCGCCCACCGGCCGCGAGGCCGCCCACCGGCGGTAGCGACGACCCCGTACGGCCCGGAAACCGCCCACCGGCAGCCACCCCACCGGCGGTAGCGACGGCCCCGTACGCCCCGGAAGCCACCCACCGGCACAGTCAGCGCCCCCCGGCACCAGCCACCCCACCGGCGAGGCCCCCGCCCACCGGCACAGCGCACCCCCCGCCCACCGGCGCAGCGCACCCCCGCAGGGCCCCGCCCACCCGCAAGAGCCCCGCCGCCCCTCACCCCGGCAGCCGCAACCCCAGTGCCCCCTCCCACACCGTCCACGTACGCCTCCGCACCGGCCCGGACACCACCGAGTCCGCGCGGTAGCGGAAGTCGGCGCCGGAGACCGTCACGCGGTGCCCGGACGCCCGCAGGGGGACCGCCGCCGCGCCGACGGACACCGGGTGGACCTCCACCTCGGCGGCTCCGGCCGAGGGCGTGACGGAGACTTCGCGGACCGGCTGGTCCAGGTCGACCAGGGTGACCCCGTCGACCTCGACCCGCAGACGGGAGGGTCCGCCGGGAGGGACGACGAGGTCCGGTACGCGGGACGGCCGGGCCGTGCCCAGCGTGCGCACCAGGGAGCGCGCCGATCGCAGCCAGGGCACCCGCCCACCGGCCTCGGACCCCCCGATCGCCGTCGGCATCCCCACCGCCGGCACCGGAGGAATCCGCAGGGCGCCCAGGACCACCCCGTCGCTGTCGTCGACGAGCAGGTCGAGTCGCCGCTCGACCCCGTCCAGGACGGCCCGGGCGGCCGCCACCGCGCCGATGGGGACGCCGAGGGACCCGGCGAGGGCCAGCATCGCCCCGACCGGCACCACCGACAGGGCACATTCGGCCAGCTCCCGCTGCCGGTGCAGCAGGGACACCGCGCGCACCAGAGCGCGGTCGTCGCCGACGACGACCGGCCGGCGCGAGCCGCGGCGCGCCAGGGCGCGGGCGAATTCGTCCGGCCCGTCCGGCAGGCACACCTTGGTCGCGGCACCCGCGCTGAGCACGTCTTTCGCGATCCGTACGGACTCTCCGTCCATCCTCCGAGCGGCTGGATCGATCACCACGAGCAGCTGATCGGATGTCGCGAAAGTCGCCACCTCGGCCATGCCTCGCTTCCTCGGGTAGCATCTTTGTGCAAGAGCCCCTTGCGCTATTGCGCCAGGGGCTTCGTCTATTCCGGGGCATCCGGTCCGACGGGTTGCGGCCGACGAAGGTCGCCGGTGTACGACGCACAGCCGTGTCGCGTACGCCCCTGACCTTGGACATGCCCCGCCCGGAAGGGGTGTACGCGCGTGCCCGCACTTGTGCTGCTCGGTGCTCAGTGGGGTGACGAGGGTAAAGGGAAGGCCACCGACCTGCTCGGCGGATCCGTCGACTACGTGGTTCGCTATCAGGGCGGCAACAACGCCGGCCACACGGTCGTCGTGGGCGATCAGAAGTACGCCCTTCACCTTCTCCCCTCCGGAATCCTGTCCCCGGGGTGTACCCCGGTCATCGGCAACGGCGTCGTCGTCGATCCCTCTGTCCTGCTCTCCGAGCTGAGCGGGCTGAACGACCGCGGCGTCGACACGTCCAAGCTCCTCATCAGCGGCAACGCGCACATCATCACGCCGTACAACGTCACCGTCGACAAGGTGACGGAACGCTTCCTCGGCAAGCGCAAGATCGGCACCACCGGTCGCGGCATCGGTCCGACCTACGCCGACAAGATCAACCGCGTCGGCATCCGGGTCCAGGACCTGTACGACGAGTCGATCCTGGAGCAGAAGGTCGAGGCGGCGCTCGACGTCAAGAACCAGCTGCTGACCAAGCTGTACAACCGCCGCGCGATCGCGGTGGACCAGGTCGTCGAGGAGCTGCTGGGCTACGCGGAGAAGCTCGCGCCGTACGTCGCCGACACGGTGCTGGTCCTGAACCAGGCCCTGGAGGACGACAAGGTCGTGCTCTTCGAGGGCGGCCAGGGCACGCTGCTGGACATCGACCACGGCACGTACCCCTTCGTCACCTCCAGCAACCCCACCGCGGGCGGCGCCTGCACCGGTGCCGGTGTCGGTCCGACGAAGATCAGCCGGGTCATCGGCATCCTCAAGGCGTACACCACGCGTGTCGGTGCCGGTCCGTTCCCGACCGAGCTGTTCGACGAGGACGGCGAGGCGCTGCGCCGCATCGGCGGTGAGCGGGGTGTCACCACCGGCCGTGACCGCCGCTGCGGCTGGTTCGACGCGGTGATCGCCCGGTACGCCACCCGCGTCAACGGCCTCACCGACTTCTTCCTCACCAAGCTCGACGTCCTCACCGGCTGGGAGCAGATCCCGGTCTGCGTGGCGTACGAGATCGACGGCAAGCGGGTCGAGGAACTGCCGTACTCGCAGACCGACTTCCACCACGCGAAGCCGGTCTACGAGATGCTGCCGGGCTGGAGCGAGGACATCAGCAAGGCGAAGTCCTTCTCCGACCTGCCGAAGAACGCGCAGAGCTACGTCAAGGCGCTGGAGGAGATGTCGGGCGCCCCGATCTCCGCGATCGGCGTGGGTCCGGGCCGGGACGAGACGATCGAGATCAACTCGTTCCTGTAAACCCCCGTAAACCCGTACCAAGAACAATCGCGTCCCGAAAAAAAACGGGCGCCTCCGGCAGCGGAGGCGCCCGTTCGGCGTTGGAATCGAAGTATGACCCAACGCGGGGTGCGGTGCAGTGGACCGTACGGCGGTGAGGTCGACGAGACCGAGTGCGGCGAGCCGGCCCGTTTCGAGGTGCTCCGCTACCGGCGCGGGCCCCTGCATCTGTGCCCCGTCCATCTGGGTCCGGGGCTGCTGCTGGCCAGTGGGGTGCTGTGGCCCCCCGACATCCGTCTCATCGGATGAGCCGCTCCTCGGGGGGAGCGACAGGCGAACCGGACATACCGGGCCTAGGCTGAAATGGTAGGTGCGTCGGCCGGGAGAAGGTGAATGCGATGCGTCTGCTCGTCAAGGCGAACGTGGACACAGAGCGCAGCAACGAGGTGACACGCAGCGGCAAGATGCCGGAGCTCATCAAGTCCACCCTGGAGCGGGTCAAGCCCGAAGCGGTCTACTTCGGGCCGATGGACGGGCACCGGACGATGCTGATGGTCGTCGATCTGGCCGACAGTTCGCAGATACCGCCGACTCTCGACGCGCTGTTCACCGAACTCAACGCCTACATCGAGGTCACGCCGGTCATGAACCTCGAGGAGCTGCAGAAGGGCCTCTCCGAGCTCAAGTGACCGTCAGCTGAACACGATCATCGAGCCCTGCGCCAGACTCCGCGTGGCCGCCGCGTGCAGCCCCAGCCACACATGCCGCTCGCGCGCGAACGGGCTTGCGTCGTAGGGCGCGGGTACGGCCGGCTCCTCCAAGTCGGTGGGCCAGGGCGGGGGTTCGGGCGCGGCCGGCGGGTTGGCCGGGTCGATGCCGATGGCCGGGGCGATCAGCTCCAGCTCGCGCAGCAGGGCATGGGAGGAGCCCAACGGGCCGCCGCCGGCCAGCATCTCGTCGTCGGAGAGCGGATGGGGGAAGTCGACGGGGACGTACGCGCCCGCGTGGTCGTAGTGCCACACCAGGTGCGACTGCTGGGCCGTCGTCTCGAACATCTCCAGCAACTGCTCGTAGTCGCCGCCGAGTTCGTCCACCGGCGTCACCGGCAGCCCGCACATCTGCAGCAGGTACACGCGGCGCAGGAAGTGCAGCGCGTCGTAGTCGAAGCCGGCCACCGGGCCGACCTCGCCGGACAGCCCTGGCATGTACTGGTACACCGGCACCGGCGGGAGCCCGGCCTCGGCGAGCACCCGGTCGTATTGCGCGAGTTCCTCGGCGAACGGGTTGTCCGGGGTGTGGCACAACACGTCGACGAGAGGTACCAGCCACAGGTCACAGGCCAAAGGAGGCTCCTCGCAGGGGTCGGGGCGGCGCTCGGCAACACAGCGGTCAGGGCAGCGTAATCGGTGCGGTGCACGGATGGTTCCCCGCATGCACCGGCTCAGTCCGGCTCTGTCCGGCTCGGCTCAGTCAGCGAGGACCCCGGCGGCCCTCACTCCACGGCCAGTTTCTCGATCAGGGCCAGCGCGTGCGCGTTGTACGCGGCCACGATCGCGCGCGCGGTGTCGGTGTCGCGCCGGGCGAGGGCGTCGACCAGTTCGGTGTGCTCTGCCCACAGCCGACCGCGCAGGTCGGGCAGCCGGCGCAGCCGCTGCACCGCGCAGACCCAGGACTGCACGCGCAGCCGGTGCAGGAAGTCGGAGAGGTAGACGTTGCCGTAGAGGGAGCTCAACTCCCGCCAGAAGCGCAGGTCGTAGCCGATCAGCACGGTGAGGTCACCGGCGGTCGCGGCCCGCTGGGCCTCCTCGCCGCGGCGCCGCACTCCGGCGAGGGCGGCGGCGGTGCGCGGGTCGTCGGGGTCGCGGAAGCCCTGGTGGCCCTTGCCGAGGGCGTGGAACATGCCGTCGGTGACGAGGGTGCGGGCCTCGACGAGCCCGCGGAAGTCGGCGACCGAGTACTCCCGGACCTTGAAGCCCCGGTGCTGGTCGGCCTCCAGCAGGCCCTGCGCGGTCAGGTCGACCAGCGCCTCGCGCACCGGGGTCGCGGAGACGCCGTACTGGTCGGCGATCTCCTTGACCGTGAAGGCCTGTCCCGGCTGCAGCCGCCCCGCCAGCACCTCGTCCCGAAGGGCGTCCGCGATCTGCTGCCGCAGGGTGCTGCGCGTCACGGCCCCGTTGCCGCTGCTGCCGGGCATGGTTCGGACTGTCTCCCTCGTGACATGGAAAGTGGCGTGCGCGTGTCCGTACAGGAGTACGTCCACGAGCACGCCACCTTACGCGTTACGGGCGAAAAGAGACTCAGCCCTGCTCGGTGTGCTCGTCGGCCACGCTCAGCGCGGCGTCGAGCACGGCGAGGCCCTCCTTCAGCTCGGCCTCGGTGACGTTGCACGGCGGCACGACATGGGTGCGGTTCATGTTCACGAACGGCCACACCCCGCCGGCCTTCATGGCGGCGGTGAACGCGGCCATCGGGGCGTTGGCCTCACCGGCCGCGTTGTACGGCACCAGAGGCTCGCGCGTCTCCTGGTTCTTCACCAGCTCGATCGCCCAGAACATGCCGAGGCCGCGGACCTCGCCGACGCTTCTGTGCCGCCCGGCCAGCTCGCGCAGGGCCGGCTCCAGGACCGTCGTACCGAGCTGGGCGGCGTTGTCGACGACGCCCTCCTCGGCCATGACCTGGATCGTCGCGACGGCGGCCGCGCAGGCCAGCGGGTGCCCGGAGTAGGTGAGGCCGCCCGGGTAGGGGCGCTTGCCGAAGGTGTCGGCGATCTCCGCCGAGATGGCGACGCCGCCCAGCGGCACATATCCGCTGTTCACACCCTTGGCGAAGGTCATCAGGTCCGGGACGACGCCGAAGTGGTCGGCGGCGAACCACTCGCCGGTGCGGCCGAAGCCGGCCATGACCTCGTCGAGGACGAGGACGATGCCGTACTTGTCGCAGATCTCGCGGACCCCGGCGAGGTAACCGGGCGGCGGCACCATGATCCCGGCCGTGCCGGGCACGGTCTCCAGGATGATCGCGGCGATGGTCGCGGGCCCCTCGAAGGCGATCGTCGTCTCCAGGTGCTCCAGCGCCCGCGCGCACTCCTGCTCCTCCGTCTCGGCGTAGAAGCGGGAGCGGTAGAGGAAGGGCGCCCAGAAGTGCACGACCCCGGCCGAGCCGCTGTCGTTGGCCCAGCGGCGCGGGTCGCCGGTGATGTTGATGGCCTGCTGGGTGCCGCCGTGGTACGAGCGGTACGCCGAGAGCACCTTGGGGCGGCCCGTGTGCAGCCGGGCCATGCGCACCGCGTGCTCGACGGCGTCGGCGCCGCCGTTGGTGAAGAAGATCTTGTCGAGGTCGCCGGGGGTCCGCTCGGCGATCAGCCGCGCCGCCTCGGACCGCGCCTCGATGGCGAAGGCGGGCGCGAAGGTCGTCATCCGCGCGGCCTGCTCCTGGATGGCGGCGACGACCTTGGGGTGCTGGTAGCCGATGTTCGTGTAGACGAGCCCGCTGGTGAAGTCGAGGTACCGCTTGCCGTCGTAGTCCCAGAAGTACGACCCCTCGGCGCCTGCGACGGCGAGCGGGTCGATGAGTTCCTGCGCTGACCAGGAGTGGAAGACATGCGCGCGGTCCGCGGCCTTCACTGCGGCGCCGGCTTCGGGATGGGGCTGAGGGGTCATGCGGGCGAGCGTAGATGTCCGCGATGCGGAATCGGTATCGGCGTCCTGTCTGTGGACGGGGGCTTTCCACGACAGGTTGTCGAGACGTGCGATGGATTGACAGAAGGCTGTCACAGTGACAGCATGTTGTCATATCGGTTCGAGGTACGGCCCGGAGGAGGACCCCATGAGCACCACCGTCCGCAAGCCCGTCCATCACGCCGTCTACGACACCTACGCCGACTGGGAGACCGGGTACGCCACCGCCCACCTGGCCCGCGCCGGCCACGAGATCCGCACGGTCGGCCCGGCGGCCGGGCGGCCCGTCCGCAGCATCGGCGGACTGCGCGTCACGCCCGACCTCGCCCTGGACGACGTACGACCGCAGGACAGCAGTCTGCTGATCCTTCCGGGCGCCGACCTGTGGGACACCTCGGACGACCTGGCCCCCTTCGCCCGCAAGGCGCGCGAGTTCCTCGACGCCGGCGTGCCCGTCGCCGCGATCTGCGGTGCCACCGCGGGGCTCGCCCGCGAGGGTCTGCTCGACGACCGGGCCCACACCAGCGCGGTGTCCTTCTACCTGGCGGCGACCGGGTACGCGGGCGGCGGGCGCTATGTGGAGGCCGACGCCGTGACCGACACCGACGGACTGCTGATCACGGCCGGCCCGACCGAGCCCGTCGCCTTCGCCCGGGAGATCCTCGGCCTGCTCGGGGTGTACGAGGGTGAGGTGCTGGACGCCTGGTACCGGCTGTTCCACGACTCCGACCCGGAGGCGTACGCGGTGCTGGAGAAGGCGGGGGCGCAGTGAGCCGGGAGCGTCAGGACCTGCTCAGCCGCAGCGCGCTGGGCGTCTTCCGGCTCAACGGGCAGTTCCTCGCGGTCGCCGAGGAACTGGCCCGGCCGGCCGGGCTCACCGCGGCCTGGTGGCAGGTGCTCGGCGCGGTGCTGCGCGAGCCGCTGCCCGTGTCCGGCATCGCACGGGCCATGGGCATCACGCGGCAGAGCGTCCAGCGCATCGCCGACCTGCTGGTCGAGCGGGGGCTCGCCGAGTACCGGCCCAACCCGGCGCACCGCCGCGCCAAGCTGCTCGCGCCGACGGAGGCCGGGCTGGCCGCCGTACGCCGTATCGACCCCGGGCACGCGGCGTTCGCCGACCGGCTGGCGGAGGCGTTCGGGGAGGCGGAGCTGGCGCAGGCCGTCGAGGTGCTGGAGCGGCTGTCGAAGATCCTCGACGAGACCGGACCGGCTGTTACGCAACCGTAGACGCCGCCCGGCTCACACCGCTCGGAGCCGCACTATCGTGGGGCTGTTGTCCAGGTGGTGCCGGGGGAGGGCCTGCGGTGGAGAAGCTCGGGGCGGGGGATCCGCCGCGGATCGGGGCGTACCGGTTGCTGGCCCGGCTGGGCGCGGGCGGCATGGGGCACGTGTATCTCGCGCGGTCCGACCGCGGGCGCACGGTCGCCGTCAAGCTGGTCAGGCGGGAGCTGGCCGCGCAGGAGGAGTTCCGGGAGCGGTTCCGGCAGGAGGTACGCGCCGCGCAGCAGGTCGGCGGCCACTGGACCGCGCCCGTGCTGGACGCCGACACCGAGGCGGACGTGCCGTGGGTGGCGACCGGGTATGTCGCAGGTCCGAGCTTGCAGCAGGTGGTGGGTCATGACCATGGGGCGCTGCCGGAACGGTCGGTCCGCATCCTGGCCGCCGGTCTCGCGCACGCCCTGAAGGACATCCACGCCGCGGGCATCGTCCACCGCGACCTGAAGCCCTCCAACGTGCTCGTCACCATCGACGGGCCACGGGTCATCGACTTCGGCATCGCGCGTGCCCTGGAGACGGTGACCGAGGCGGGGCTGACCCGGACGGGCGCGCTCATCGGCTCACCCGGCTTCATGGCACCCGAGCAGGTCCGCGGCGACCGCATCACCCCCGCCTGCGACGTCTTCTGCCTCGGCTCCGTCCTCGCCTACGCCGCCACCGGCTCCCTGCCCTTCGGCGGCGCCGACAGCGGCGTGCACGCCCTGATGTTCCGCATCGCCCAGGAGGAACCCGACCTCGACGGGGTCCCCGAGGGCATCGCCGACCTCGTCCGCGACTGCCTGAAGAAGGACCCCGGCGCCCGGCCGACCCTCGACGCCATCCTGGAGCGCACCGGCGCGGAGGACACCGTCATGGACGGCCGCTCCCGCGACCCCTGGCTGCCGGGCGCCCTGGTCGCCCAACTGGGGCGGCACGCGGTGGGGTTGCTGGAGGTGGAGGACCCGGAGAGCCCGGAGCCTGCGCGACCCGACACAGGCGCCGGGGCCTCGCACCCGCCTTCGCCCTCGCCCTCGCCCTCGCCCTCGCCGGAGCACGCAGCCGTGGCCGACGCCTCCGGCGCACCTGCGGCCCCGCCGGTGAACCATCTGCCGACGATGGCCGCGGGACCCACACCGCACCCGGCGGGCCCCCCGCCGCACCCGGCGTACGGCACCCCACCGTCGTACGGCCATCCCCAGCAGGGGTACGGCTACCCGCAGCCGGGGGCGGCCCCGTACGGCGGCCAGGGCCAGTTCTACGGAGGCCACCCCCCGGCGTACGGAGGCCGGCCCCCCGCCTACGGCCTCGGCCCGACCCTGTACGGCCCACAGCCCTCGCCACCCCCGCGCCGCAACGGCCGGGCCACCGCGGCTCTGATCGCGGTGGCGCTGGTCGTCGCCCTCGCGGCCGGCGGCTCGGTGTACGCCCTGATGAACGCCGGAGGCGGCGACGACAAGGCGGGCGGAGACGACCGTACGACGTCCCCGGTCACGCACGCCCCCACGACCCCCGACGACGACCCGACCCCCTCACCCCCCGAGGACGGCGTGATCCCGGAGGGCTACGTCGGCACCTGGACCGCGTCGATCGACAACGCCGACGGCAGCAACACCAGGGTCCTGACGATCAGCCAGGGCGACGTGGGCGACCCCGTCCTGTCCCTCGTCGCCGACGGCCCCGCCGGAAGCGGCACCTACCACTGCGTGTTCGAGGCAACCCTCACCCAGGACCCGGGCGACAACGGCCCCCTGGAGATCGGCCCCTCCACCGTCACCACCGGCGAACCGGCCTCCTCCTGCTCCCCGGGCGACCCCACCCGCGTCACCTTGGAACCGGACGGCACACTGCGCCGCGTGAACACGGCGACGGGCGAGGAGCTGACGTACACGCGGCAGTGACACGTGGGCGTCGGATTCGCGTCGATCCCTCAGCCGCTCGCTGCCCCTGTACTCCAGGGGAACTGCAGCTTCCACTTGACGGAGAGCAACGACTTCCGTTTGTTCGCCCTCTCTGGCGGCACCAGCCTGCTGAGACAAAGGCGCAAAACCTTTGGCACCGGTACAGCGCCGTGTGCGGGATATGCCCAATAAAAGGGAAGTATCTCCCCTTCTGTCCCCCCTCATTCGATCTCCCCCATCGGGTGGAGGGCTGGCCGGTAAGCACTCCCGGCCCCCGCGTGTCACTGTCCGAGTTTCCGGTGGGGCCACATCCTGTTTCCCCCGCCCATGAAGCCGGGCTGAAATCCGGTGATGTCCGACGGTGTCCGTTGAAGCCGCCGCATCCCTCTCCATAAGTTGATCGCGCACCAGCAATACAGAACATGTGTGTGAGAAGGGGAGATCGTGATGTTCGGGAACACCACGCGGCGCATCAGCGCCGCGGGCACCGCTGCTGCCGCTCTGGCCGGCGCCGCTCTCGTCGTGGGCGGCACCGCCACCACGGCTCAGGCCGACACCCGCTGCGAGTGGGGCACCATCCGGATCAACGGCAACCCGGGGGCCGAGGCGCCCTCTTACGCCTCGGGGCACAGCCACCGAACGGGCAATCACTACGTCGGCAGAATCACGAACACCGGCGGAAACCTCGTGGTGGACTGGTGGGCCGACAACAACGGCGGCGACGACGGAGACACGTGGGACTCGTTCTACGGGACCCGCATCTGCTGAACCGCTGCCGTCTTCGTGGTCGGGCGGGGCACCTCGTGTCCCGCCCGGGCACGTCCGACTTCGTTGAAGGGCATGAGCGTATGGGCCGTTCCTTACTCTTACGACTGGTCGCCGTTGCCGCCGTGGGGGTCGTGTTCGCCGGGTGTGCCACCATCGAGGGTGGGGTGGACGGTGAGGCGGTGGAGTCGTCGCGGGGGTCGGGGGATCCCATGGCGGGGCTGCCGGAGGGCAGGCCCGTGCGGTACGGCTCGCTCGCGGTGGGAATGTGTTCCAACGACGACGGGGCGGTCGGTGCGGCCGAGCCGGTGGGGGTCGTCGACTGTGCCACTCCGCACCGGTTCGAGATTCTGGCGAAGGTGCGGGTGCCCGGCGGCGCCGATGCGCCCTTCCCCGGACGGAACGCCCTCGTCGACGCGCTGACCAAGGCCTGCGACCCGACGCTCGAGCCGCTCGTGGCGGCCGCGCGGGGCAGCCGTATCGGCATGCAACTGCTGCCGTTCGACGAGAAGTCCTGGGCGGACGGCAACCGCACCGGCTACTGTGCCGTCACCTTCCCGGAGCCGACCGCCGGCAAGGTGCGCAAGTGAACCCGGTCGAGACCGGAGAACCGCTCGCCCGCCTCGACTCACTGGTCAAGCGCTACCGCACCGCGCGCGGCCGTCGCCAGACAGCGCTCGACCGGTTCTCCATGACGGTCCCGGCGCGGGCCGTCGTAGGACTGCTCGGACCCAACGGCTCGGGCAAGACCACGGCGTTGAAGGCGCTCCTCGGGCTCGTCCGGGTCGACTCGGGCACGATCACGGCCTTCGGGCAGCAACTCCCGCGCGACCAGCACCTGGTGGCCCGGCGGGTCGGCGCCCTCATCGAAGGCCCGGCCTTCACCGCGTCCCTCACGGGAGAGCACAACCTCCGGCTGCTGGCCACCCTGCACGGGGTCCCGGACAGTACGGTCGCCGAGGTCCTCGACCTCGTCGGTCTCACGCCCGACGCCCGACGCGCGTACTCCGGCTACTCGCTCGGCATGAAACAGCGCCTCGGCGTCGCCGCCGCCCTGCTGCCGTCCCCCGATCTCCTGGTCCTGGACGAGCCGATGAACGGCCTCGACCCGGAGGCGATCCGTGATCTGCGCCCCCTGCTCACCCATCTGCGGGACGACCGGGGCATGACGGTGCTCGTCTCCTCGCACATCCTGGCCGAGGTGGAGCTCGTCAGCGACCACGTCACCATCGTCCGGCACGGTCGTGTGATCAGCGAGGGCGAGCTGTCCCGTCTGGTGGACGGCACGCCCGACCGGGTCGTCCTCCGGCTGACCGGGCCGCAGTCCCTGAGGGACCGAGCTCGTGCCGTACTCAGCGACCGGGGCATCGGTATCACCGAAGACGCCGACGGACCGGACGAGTTGAGCATCGACACCGGCGAGCGCGCCCCCGCCGTCCTGCGGATCCTCGCCGGGCATGACATCTACCCCGACGAGGTCCACCACCGTTCAGCCTCACTGGAGGACGCCTATATCCGGGCGATCCACGCGGCGGACGAAGGCGCAGCCGCCGTCGCCGAGCGGGACGGCGGCCGGTATGCCCGATGACAACGGTGTGCTGACCTGGCGCCGCCTCCTGCGCGCTGAACTGCGCCGGCTGCTCGCGCCCCGTGCGCTACGGCTGGGCGCGGTCGTCGGCCTCGCCGTCACCGCCGTGTTCGGCCTGTCGAAGCTCGCCCTGCACGACACCGACACCGCCGCCGCCTGGCGGGCCGCCGAGTCCCGGTTCGCCCAGATCCAGGCCGACGCCGCACGCTACGGCCTGCCCATGAACGACGGGGTCGGCCCTCGGCTCTTCTACGACGATCCGCGCTACGTCATGAGCACCCTCTCCTTCGGCGACCTGCGCACGGCGTTCACCGCGCTTGCGGCCGCCGCCGTGCTCTTCGGCATCGTCGCGGGCGGCGCCGACTGGACCTCCCGTGTCGTGCTCACCCTCGCCACCGCCGAGCCACGCCGCACCCGCCTGTTCACCGCGCGGGCCCTGCTCGTCACGGCGCTCTCCACGGCGGCGGCCGCCACCACCGGCGCCCTGCTGGTCCCGCTGCTCCTTCTCGCGGCGTGGCTCAGAGGCAGCACAGAGGGGATGGACGGCGTCTACTGGGCGGCGTTCGGCAGCCTCTACCTGCGCGGCATCCTGCTGTGCGGCCTTCTCGGCCTGCTCGGCTACGCCCTGGCCATGCTGACCCGGCGGGCCGCCACCGCGCTGGGTGCCGTCTTCCTCTACCTGGCGGCCGCGGGGCAGCTCTTCGCCGGGCGCGGCCCCCGGCTCGCCGAGTACGACATGGCCGGTCTCACCTTCGCCGTCCTCAACGAGAAACCCGTGATCCCCATGATCGAGTCCGACTGCATCGCGGGGCCGGGCTGCGAGGCGACCCACGTCGATCTGACCATCGCCGACGGGCTCGCCGGCGTCGCGCTCTACGTGGTTCCGGTCCTCGCCCTGGCCCTGTGGCGTTCCACCCGTACGGACCTGGGCTGATGACACCGCAATTGCCCGTGCCCCCGCCCCTGCGGCGCCTCGCTGCAGCCGAACTCCGGCGTCTGTCGGCCCCCGCCGGGGTCCGGTACGCGTGCTACGCGCTTCCCGCGGCGCTCGTCCTGTACGCGGCCGTCGCCTACCTCACCCATGACACCGACACGGCCGGCGCCTGGCAGGCCGCCGAGAGCGCGCACCGCCGGTACCTCGCGGCCGCCACCGCGCGTGGCATCCCGACCGCCCAGGTCCCACCGCCGGCCACGTTCTTCGACGATCCCCGCTACCTCTTCACCAAGGCCGTGTTCGTGGACCTCAGGGCCGTCCTGTCGGGACTGGCCGTCGCCGCCCTGGTGCTCGGCATCCGCGCCGGCGGCGCCGACTGGTCCTCCCGCGTCCTGCTCACCCTCGCCGCGGCGGAGCCCCGCCGCCCGCGGCTGTTCGCGGTGCGCGGTGCCCTCGTGACGGCCTGCGGCGCGCTGGCCGCGCTCCTCGCGGCCGTCGCTCTGGTGCCGTTGCTGGCAGGGGCCGGGTACGGCCGGGGCAGCCTGGACGGCATCGACGGCACCTTCTGGCGGGTCCTCGCCCTGATCACACTGCGCGGGGCGCTGCTCGTCGGGCTGATCGGCCTGCTGGGGTACTGCCTGGGGATGCTCACCCGGGGCACCGCACTGGCCCTCGGCATCACGCTCGCGTACCTGGTGGCGGCCGAGCGGCTGCTCCAGGACTACGTCCCCTCTCTGACCGAGTTCCACCTCTCCGGCATCACCTTCGCCGTCCTCAACGAGCGGCTCCTGATGAACGTGGACCGCACGCAATGCCTGGGACAGGCCGCGTGCGACGCGATGCAGCAGGGCACCACCGGCACCCAGGCGTTCACCGCCCTCGCCGTCCACCTGCTGCCGCTCGCCGCGGCGGCGTACTGGCGTTTCACTCGCCGCGACCTCGGCTGACATGCGCCGCCGCGTGGCTCACCGCGGCTCCGGCGGCCTCTGCCGCGGCATGTTCGGGCGGGCCGTGCCGCCCGGGGGGAGGGGGAAGCGGCCGTTGAGGGTGCCCGGGTCGGGGGGGCGTACGGCGGTGGGGACGGTGGACTGGATGCCGAGGGGGGCCGAGCCGGTGCGGAACTCGACCATCCAGTCGGCGGTCTCGGCGCGGACCAGCTCGGTGACGTCCTCGCAGAAGCGGCGCAGCACCGCGAGGCAGCGCTCGGCGGCCTCGCCGGCCGTGCCCTCGGTCGGGCCCAGGACCTCCCTGACGCTCTCCGACGCCCAGTCGAACTGGAGGACCTGAAGACGGCGCTGCACGGCCTGCGCGGTGGCGACGTCCCTTATCCAGCCGGAGGTGACGCCGAAGAAGCGGTCGACGGCGACGCAGGCGACGGAGACGAGGAGGGCCAGGTATCCCCAGGGGGCGACGCCGCCCATGACGGCGGTGAGGTCGAGGAGGGGCAGGGCCGCCCCGCCGACCGCGCCGAGGGCCGCACCCGTGCGCAGTGCCCGCGCTCCCCGCCGCTTCCACACCCGGTCGGAGAGGTACCAGGCAGCCGTCTGCAGCGCCCCGTGCTCCACCCACCGGTACAGCTCGTCCAGCCGTTCCGCCGGCTCCGCCCAGTCGCCCTGCGGGAACGCCCGCCCCATCAGATCACCCGGTCGCAGTGCCGCCGCACCGTCGCCCGCCCCGTCCTGCGGCGGCCCCTCGGGCTGCATCTCCGGCTGACCCACCAGGCACTCCCTACTGATCACGGTGATCACGCTGCGTGATGCGACGGCGCTCGCGTGACCCCTGATGCTGATGCGCCGGACCCTTCCTACCGCCCAATGGGTGGCGAAGTGGAGGGTTTCGCATCCTTTCCGCCCGGAAGTGGGCCTTGATCAGGTATAGGACAGACACTCGGCTCACCCGAAAGAGTGGCGGCGCGATGGCCCCCTCGACCACGTAGGCTCGTGGCGAACGGGAACAAGCCCCCGTCCACAGAGGCGACAGAGGCGACAGAGGAGAACAGATCGTGATCCCCGGTGGCGGCCAGCCCAATATGCAGCAGCTGCTGCAGCAGGCGCAGAAGATGCAGCAGGACCTCGCGCGGGCCCAGGAGGAACTGGCGAACACGGAGGTCGACGGCCAGGCCGGCGGCGGCCTGGTCCAGGCCACCGTCACCGGCTCCGGCGAGCTGCGCGGCCTGAAGATCGACCCGAAGGCGGTGGACCCGGAGGACACCGAGACCCTCGCCGATCTGATCGTCGCGGCCGTCCACGCGGCCAACGAGAACGCCCAGGCCCTCCAGCAGCAGAAGCTCGGCCCGCTCGCCCAGGGCCTCGGCGGCGGCATCCCCGGCCTGCCGTTCTGAGCCGACCGGCCTGCCGTTCCGAGCCGGACCGCCTGCCGTTCCACGCCGGCCCGCCTGCCTTTCTGAGACGGCCCGCCTGACGGATGAGACGGCCCGCCTTTCGAAGAGGGCCGACGGGCATCTACCGTACGTAGTGAAGGAAAACCAGGAAGGACGGCAGTCCGTTGTACGAAGGCGTGGTCCAGGACCTCATCGACGAACTGGGGCGGCTGCCCGGCGTCGGTCCGAAGAGTGCGCAGCGGATCGCCTTCCACATCCTTCAGGCCGAGCCGACGGACGTCCGGCGCCTCGCCCAGGCCCTGATGGAGGTCAAGGCGAAGGTCCGCTTCTGCGCGACCTGCGGCAACGTCGCGCAGGAGGAGCTGTGCAACATCTGCCGTGACTCCCGCCGCGACCCCTCCGTCATCTGCGTGGTCGAGGAGCCCAAGGACGTCGTCGCCATCGAGCGCACGCGCGAGTTCCGCGGCCGCTACCACGTCCTCGGCGGCGCGATCAGCCCCATCGAGGGCGTCGGCCCCGACGACCTGCGTATACGAGAACTTCTCGCGCGGTTGGCCGACGGTACGGTCACGGAGCTGATCCTGGCGACGGACCCGAACCTGGAGGGCGAGGCCACGGCCACGTACCTCGCCCGCATGATCAAGCCCATGGGCCTCAAGGTCACCCGCCTGGCCAGCGGCCTCCCGGTGGGTGGCGACCTGGAGTACGCGGACGAGGTGACCCTCGGCCGCGCCTTCGAGGGGAGACGACTGCTAGATGTCTGACGCCACGCTGCATGCGACCGGCCGGAACCCGGACGACTTCGCGGTCCAGATCGCGGACCAGATCGAGAGCTTCCTGGTGGCCGTCACCGAGGTGGCCAAGGGCGACGAGCCGGACTCGGCGGTCCCCTTCCTCCTCCTGGAGGTCTCCCAGCTCCTGCTGGCCGGGGGTCGCCTGGGCGCCCACGAGGACATCGTCCCCGACGAGCGCTACGAGCCCGACCCCGGCCCCGAGCCGGACGTGGACGACCTGCGCGAGAACCTCGCCCGTCTCCTCGACCCCGTCGACGTCTACTCCGAGGTCTTCGACCCCTACGAGCCCCGCAAGGCACCCGTCCCGGGCCGGATCTCCGACGACCTCACCGATGTCATCACCGACCTCCGCCACGGCATGGCCCACTACCGCGCGGGCCGCGTCACCGAGGCCCTGTGGTGGTGGCAGTTCTCCTACTTCTCCAACTGGGGCACGACGGCTTCGGCGACCCTCAGGGCCCTCCACTCGGTCCTCGCCCACGTCCGCCTCAACCAGCCCCTGGAAGAGCTGGACGGCCTCGACACCGACCAGACCATCGGCGACGAGACCCTGGAGTTCGAAGCGGGCCGCGTCATGACGGAGGAGATCGCGGGGCCTCTGGGGCTGAACTCGGCCTCGCAGTAACCCCCGGCACGCCATCATGGAGGCATGGCGGGGACATGGCGCTCGAAGGCGCTGATGTGGTCGGGGATCGGGCTGTGCGTCGCGGGAGCGGCGGGCCTGGTCGTGGGCGGGCTGCTGGACGTCGACGCGGCCGACCCCTGGGCGAGCGTGGCAGGGGGAGCGGCGGGGCTGGTGGGACTGGCCCTGACGATCTACGCACTCCTCTCGGACCGCGTGCCGTCCGAGAGCCTCTCGGTGACCGCGAGCGGGGCGGGTTCCGTCGCCGCCGGCGGCAGCATCGGTTCCGTGACGACCGGCAGCGGTGCAGCCGCCCCACCCGCTCATACGATGCCCAGCTCGCCGGCGCGGCTGGCGGGCGGCTCCGTCACCGCCTCGGGCGACCGTTCCATCGCCGCCGGAGGTGACATCGGCTCGGCGTCGACGGGGGACGCGTGAGCGAGGGGCCGATTGAGGCGTCCGGCGAGCGCTCGATCGTCGCGGCACACTCCATACGACAGGCGCTGACCGGGGACGGTGCGGTCGCGTACTACACCGAGAAGGCCCTGACCCTGCCGTCGGAGGCGCTCGCCCTGCCCGACGCGCCGCCGGGCATGGTCAACCTGCCCGAACGGACTGCCCTGTTCGTCGGGCGGGAACGCGAACTCAGCTGGCTGGACGACGAGTTCGAGACCGCTGTCGGGGTGGTGGTGCAGGCGGTGCACGGCCTGGGTGGCATCGGCAAGTCGACGCTGGCGGCGAGGTGGGCGGCGGCCCGGACGTCGTCGTACAGCCTGGTGTGGTGGATCACGGCGGAGACGCCCGTCGACCTGGAATCCGGGCTGGCCAATCTGGCGATCGCCCTCCAGCCCGCCCTGCGGGACGCGCTGTCCCAGGAGGCGTTGAGCGAACTGGCAGTGAAGTGGCTCTCCTCGCACGGGGACTGGCTGCTCGTGCTGGACAACGTCTCCGAACCGGCGCATGTGAAGCCGCTGGTGGGGCGTACGACGGGCGGACGTTTCCTCATCACCACGCGGCGCGCCACGGGTTGGCACGGCATCGCCGAGCCGTTGTCCCTGGATCTGCTCGCACCGGGCGAGGCGGTGGAGCTGTTCCGGCGGATCCACACGGGTCAGGGTGACGGTGTCGAGGAGCTGTGCGCGGAGCTCGGGTATCTGCCGCTGGCCGTGGAGCAGGCCGCCGCGTACTGCACGGAGGCGCACATCACTCCGCGGGCGTATCTGGAGCTGCTCGCGAGCCGTCCCGAGCAGGTTCTGGCGGGTGCGGCGGAAGGCGGGGACAGCGAGCGGACGATCGCCCGCGTGTGGCAGGTGACCATGGAGAGGTTGGCGAACACGCCGCTCACCCGGAAGATCCTCGGTGTCATCGCGTGGTGGGCGCCGGACGGGATCAGCCGGGACTGGTTGATGCCGCTGGGTGACGAGCACGAGGTGACGGATGCGCTGCGCCGTCTGGCCGCGCACAGCATGATCACGTTGCGGGACGACGGGACCATCGGGGTGCATCGGCTGGTGCAAGTGGTGTCGCGGGATCCACAGATGTATGACACGGCGGCGCTGGTGCTGTGCGGGCGGGCCGGCTTCGTAAACAACCCCGAGTGGATCACGCACGCGGAGGCAACCTTCGAGCATGCCCGGGAGGAGGCGGCATCGGAGGGCACCGTGCTCCTCGTGATGGGCATCGGCTTCTGGTACGGGGCTCACCTGTCCCAGGACCGGGCGACGGCCCTTTTCGAGTTGGCGATGACCCTTGCCGAGCGGGGCCTCGGAGCGCGACATAAGACGACGCTGCACTCGCGCCTGATCTTCGCCAGTCGCTGCGGGGAGGATGGGGATTTCGAGCGCGCGCTAAGCCTGCTCGGCAAGAACCTGACGATGGCCCGGCGCGTACACGGCCGCAGATCGGAGCTCACGTTCGACACGCGTACGGCACTAGTCCAAGTCCTGCTGGCGCATGGAAGGCTCCGCGACGGACTGTCGGTGGCGAAGAAGAACGCCCGCAGAGCCGAACGGATCTTGGGAGTCGGTCATCCAGCGTCGCTTCGAGCCGTCGATGCGCTGGTCAGCGGATGGCAGAGGCTGGCCGCGTCCGACCCCGATAGGTATGTAGCGAAAGCGGCCACCGAGATTGAAGGACAACTCGCACGGCTCGGACACGTTGTGGACACCTCGGACCCGGTAGCCGTAGGCCTCATGTGGGAGGTCGGCAGAGTCAAAGAAGCCGCAGGGGACATCGAGGGAGCGATCCGCGCGGCAGAGGACTATCTCCGGCGCTATTCGGCCCTGCCCGCCCACATCGAAGGCGAGGCTCTGTTGGTCCGCTATGACATTGTCCGCATGTACACGAAGTGTGGCGACCTTACTCGCGCCCGCGAGCTGGCGCAGCCCCTGCTAAATGACGTGGAGCGCGTCTTTGGGGACACTCCCAGCGGACTGCGACTCTGCGAGGGGCTCACCAGCGTGATCGCCTCAGACTCCAACAACTGAATCGGTCACACACCAACAACCGGCGGGCTACGCTCGGTAAGGAGTTGCACGAGGAAGTGCGCCCGGTCGGAGGTGGTCGCCGTGTCGCACCGCGTTTACTCGATGTGGCCGACGAACTTTGCCTGGCGAATGGGTTGTTGAGCGCGGCGAAGGGATTCCTGGACAGGGAGCGGTTTCCGGCGAGGGCGCAGGACTTCATGGAGCGGGAGAAGGAGGCGACGAGCCTCTGGACATACGAAGTCTCGCTAGTGCCGGGCCTGCTGCAGACGAGGGGTACGCCCGTGCCCTCATTGACAACCGCATTCCGTCCCTCGACGACGAGACCGTGGAGGAGCAGATCGCCGCCCGGATGGAGCGGCAGTCGATCCTCACCGAGCGCAAGCCGCCGGTGGGCTTGAGCTTCGTCCTGTACGAGGCGGTGCTACGGGCCCCGCAGGTGGACGTAGAACAACTGGGACGCCTGCTGGAAGTGGGGCGGCTGCGGAATGTCGTGTTGCAGGTGCTGTCCTTCGAACGGGCCGTCCCGGCCGCACTGGAAGGCCCCATGGTGCTTTTGGAGACCAGCGACTACGAATGATTCGCCTTCGCGGAGGGCCCGTTCGTCAGTGAGATGTCGGCCGACCCAGGGGTTGTCAGCCGTGTCACCGAGCGGCTTAGCATGATCCGCACGCAGGCTCTCGGACCTGACGAGTCGGCCTGTCTCATCGAGCGGATGGTGGCCAGCCGTGAGTGACCAGCTGAAGTGGTTCAAGTCGAGCTACAGCGACGGTGAGGGCGGCAACTGCGTCGAAGTCGCGTTCGCCACCCGGATTCACGTCCGTGACGCCAAGAACCCCACCGGCCCCGAGCTGGACGTCCCCGCCCGCGCCTGGGCGGCCTTCATCGCCGCAGTTCAGCCCGAAGCTTGAGTCTCGGGCTTCGAGCCTCTCCAATTGGCTTTTCTGGGTTTTGGGATGGGTGAAAACCGACCCAACCAGCCAAGCCTGTAGGTGAGTTGAAGCTGCCTACCTCGAAAGAGTGACATTCCGTGATCGGCTTGCGTCGGCGCGTGACGCCGCTCTAGGTTCGCGGCACATAGATCGGCCCCGGTCGGTGCGCCAACACCGGCTCCGGGGCCTGGACCTACAGATCGAATGAGGCTCGATCGTGGCTTACTCCCACCTTAGTCCTGCCCTGCCGTCCCCGTCCCACCCCATGGCCAAAACGGGTTACGGAAAACGCTCCGCAGGTGACGAAGACCCGCACACGGAGCCGGACTTCGCACACCTGAGCCCCCGCGACCGGGACATCGCCGTCTTCATCGACCACCTCGAGGACGGCCACGCGATGGGCTACAAGGCCATCGCGGCGGCGCACCCCCGCTACGGCCAGCAGGCCACGCGCGTGTCGATGAAGAGCCTCACCGGCATCGGCCACCTGCGGCACATCCGGGAGCACCTCCAGATCGAGGACAACTCGATGCGGTGGGTGACGCGTACGTACTGGTCGCGCACCCCGAGGATCCCCGAGTGGTGGGCCGACTTCGTACGGGAGCGCAAGGGCAGGGACGTCACCGCCCACTACATGTCGGGCCTCGCCAGGGTCGAGGAGACACCGGAGGAGGCCGGCGAGGCGCCGGAACCGGAAGCCGCACAGGCCGCCGAGCCCGCCGAGCCCCAGCCCAGTGCCGCCTACGAGACCCTCGCCGCGGTCCGTACGGCCGACCCGCGCATGCCCCTCTCCCACGGCGACTGCCGCTCGCTCGAAGCCCTCGCCACGGAGTGGCTGGACCGCGGCGCGACGCCGCACGACATCACCAAGGCGCTGACCGACGGACTGCCGTCAGCCGTGAACAACCCCGGCGGACTCGCCCGCAACCGACTGGAGAACAAGATGCCCCCGAAGAAGGCGAAGGTGCGCCAGACCGCCGGACGTCGTGCCCGTGTGTCCCGCGTGATCCTCGCCTGCGTCACCTGCGACGCGGACGAGCGCACCGAGAAGATCATCGACGGCCTGTGCCGCGAGTGCCGTGAGGAACTGGAACAGGACCTGGCGCAGGAGCAGGCGGAGGGGCCGCCGCCCGGCTACATCCCCGACACGTTCTTCGCCCGGCCCCTTGGTGGGCCGGAGTACCCGGTATGAGCGTGCACGACGTGCCGGTCCGGGCACCATGGAGTCGAGGAGGCGACGCCATGACCCCCATGACCGAGCACCGGCCGCAGATGTCCGTCGAGGAGTTCGAGGAACTGGAACGCCATGCCCCGGAGACCGTGCGGCTGGAGTTCATCAGCGGAAGGGTCCAGGTCAAGGCCGTGACGGATGGCAACCACGACCAGATCATCGCTTGGTTGCAGCGGCTGTGTATGCAACATCGCCCGGAACTCTGGCTGTACGGGGACCGTGGGATGAAGGTCGAGGGCTACCGGAAGGGCCGGGCGCGCCCGGACGGGGTGCTCGCGCCGTTCGGATTCCCCAAGGGGCACGGCGAGTGGTCCGAGGCCGAAGGCGTGATCATGGTCGTGGAAGTCACGTCGTACGACTCCGACACACATCAGCGTGACCGAGTCGACAAGCCCGACGCCTACGCCGCCGCCGGCATCCCCGTCTACCTCCTCATCGACCGCGACGACGGCACCGTCACCGTCTTCACCCACCCCGAGGGTGGCCGCTACCGCCAGCAGGTGAACAAGCCGTTCGGCGCCGTCGTGGCGATCCCGGACCCCGTAGGCATCAGCCTGGACACCGAGCCGCTCACCGAATTCTCCGGGAAGTGACCTGGCCCACTTTCGCGAGTGCCTCCCGCAAGGGCGGGCAGAGTCCACTCCGGCGCACCGGAGTCTCACCATGCGATACCGCAGGGGTGAATTTCGGGCGCTCGATAGACTGAGCCGACCCGCAGTACACCGCCGTATCAGCGGGAAAACAGACAGACTGAGCGAGGAGCGCACGTGGGCCTTGTCGTGCAGAAGTACGGAGGCTCCTCCGTAGCCGATGCCGAGGGCATCAAGCGCGTCGCCAAGCGGATCGTGGAAGCCAAGAAGAACGGCCACCAGGTGGTCGCCGTGGTTTCCGCGATGGGCGACACGACGGACGAGCTGATCGATCTCGCCGAGCAGGTATCTCCGATCCCTGCCGGGCGCGAGCTCGACATGCTGCTGACCGCCGGAGAGCGGATCTCCATGGCCCTGCTGGCGATGGCGATCAAAAACCTGGGCCACAGCGCCCAGAGCTTCACCGGTAGCCAGGCAGGTGTCATCACCGACTCGGTCCACAACAAAGCGCGGATCATCGACGTCACGCCGGGCCGGATCCGGGACTCGCTGAACGAGGGCAACATCGCCATCGTCGCGGGCTTCCAGGGCGTCAGCCAGGACACCAAGGACATCACCACGCTGGGGCGTGGCGGTTCCGACACCACCGCGGTGGCGCTCGCCGCCGCCCTCGACGCCGAGGTGTGCGAGATCTACACCGACGTCGACGGTGTGTTCACCGCCGACCCGCGTGTGGTGAAGAAGGCCCGGAAGATCGACTGGATCTCCTCCGAGGACATGCTGGAGCTCGCCGCGTCCGGCTCCAAGGTGCTGCTGCACCGCTGCGTGGAATACGCGCGCCGTTACAACATCCCGATCCACGTCCGCTCGTCCTTCTCCGGACTGCGCGGTACGTGGGTCAGCAACGAGAAGCCCGAAGGGGACGCTCAGGTGGAGCACGCCATCATCTCCGGAGTCGCTCACGACGTCTCCGAAGCCAAGGTCACGGTCGTCGGCGTCCCGGACAAGCCGGGCGAGGCCGCGGCGATCTTCCGCACGATCTCGGACGCCGAGATCAACATCGACATGATCGTGCAGAACGTGTCCGCCGCCGCCACCGGTCTGACGGACATCTCGTTCACGCTGCCCAAGACCGAGGGCCGCAAGGCCATCGACGCCCTGGAGAAGTCCAAGGCGGGCATCGGCTTCGAGTCGCTCCGCTACGACGACCAGATCGGGAAGATCTCGCTGGTGGGCGCGGGGATGAAGACCAACCCCGGCGTCACCGCCGACTTCTTCACCGCCCTGTCGGACGCGGGCGTGAACATCGAGCTCATCTCGACCTCCGAGATCCGTATCTCGGTCGTCACGCGGGCCGACGACGTCAACGAGGCCGTGCGCGCCGTGCACACCGCCTTCGGGCTCGACTCCGACAGCGACGAGGCCGTCGTCTACGGGGGCACCGGGCGATGAACCGTGGACCGACGCTCGCGGTCGTGGGAGCGACCGGGGCCGTCGGCACGGTCATGCTCCAGATCCTGTCCCACCGCAAGGACGTCTGGGGCGAGATCCGACTCGTCGCCTCCCCGCGCTCGGCCGGCCGCAAGCTGGCCGTGCGCGGGGAGGAGATCGAGGTCGTGGCCCTGTCGGAGGAGGCCTTCGACGGGGTCGACGTCGCCATGTTCGACGTCCCGGACGACGTCGCCGCCCAGTGGGCGCCCGTCGCCGCCTCGCGCGGGGTCGTCGTCGTCGACAATTCCGCCGCCTTCCGGCTGGACCCCGATGTGCCGCTGGTCGTGCCCGAGGTCAATCCGCATGCCGTACGGATGCGGCCGCGCGGGATCGTGGCGAACCCCAACTGCACGACGCTGTCCATGATCGTCGCGCTGGGCGCGCTGCACGCCGAGTTCGGGCTGCGTGAGCTGGTCGTCTCCTCGTACCAGGCGGTCAGTGGTGCGGGGCGGGCCGGCGTGGAGACGCTGCGGCGGCAGATCGCGCTGGTCGCCGGTACGGAGCTGGGGACCGGCCCCGGTGACGTACGGCGGGCCGTCGGTGACGACACCGGGCCGTTCCCGGAGCCGGTGGCGCTGAACGTCGTGCCGTGGGCCGGGTCGCTGCGTGAGGACGGATGGTCCTCGGAGGAGATGAAGGTGCGGGACGAGTCCCGCAAGATCCTCGGGCTGCCCGCGCTGCCGGTCGCGGTGACCTGTGTGCGCGTGCCGGTCGTCACCACCCACTCGTTGACCGTCCATGCGCGTTTCCAGGACGAGGTCACCGTGGCGCGGGCGCGTGAGATCCTCGCCACCGCCCCGGGTGTCGTGCTGTTCGACAACCCGGCCGCCGGGGAGTTCCCGACGCCCGCCGACGTGGTCGGCACCGACCCGACCTGGGTCGGACGGGTGCGGCGGGCGCTGGACGACCCCACCGCGCTGGAGCTGTTCGTGTGCGGGGACAACCTGCGCAAGGGCGCGGCCCTCAACACCGCGCAGATCGCCGAACTCGTCGCGGCGGAGCTGTCCGCCTAGAGCCGGGGGAGCTCTCCGCCCGGACCCGCGGGAAGCTCTCCGCCCAGACCCGCCGGAAGCTCTCCGCGTAGAGCGGCGGTGTTCTCGTCAGCCACGTGTGAACCCGCAAACCCTGTGGACCCACTGTGTTCGATTTGTAGGATCTGCGTAAGGCACGTGATCCGAATGATGTCCGGACCACTTGATCCGGATCCCGGCGGCGTCCGAAGATTTCCTCCCCGCCCTCCGCAACCACGCGGAGGGCGGGGGGCGTCTATGCGGTCGCCCTTCCGGGGTGCAAGCGCATTCATCCAGGCGTGGGGACGCCATGAGCGGGCGCGGGGACGGTCGCTCACAGGGGACATAGGGGAAGAGCGGGACGCATGAGGGCTTCTGAGGCTCCGTCGGCGGTCGTGCCTGACGCGAGAACCGCGAGAACCGGTAGAACCGGGACAACGCGGTCGGGCGGACCGTCCGGCGTAAAAGTGACGCCCGGCACGTACAACCCCCGAGGGGGGAAGCGTGTCCAACTGGCGTGGCAGAGGTACTCGACTTCAGCGTGGCCCCGCGCGGCACGGCCCTTCGGCCGCCCGTCCGGCGGCCCCAGCGCCCCCGTGGCGCGCCCGGCGGCATGCCGGTGATCGCCCCCATGCCCGCAGCGAGGCCCGCCCGCATTCCCAGCCAGCGTGACGGCGCCGACGAGGCCGTGGTCGGCACCACCGTCGACCACCTCACCGAGACCTACCGAGCCCACTACCGCTCGCTGCTGGGTCTCGCAGCGCTCCTCCTCGACGACACCGCCTCCTGCGAGGACGTCGTGCAGGAGGCCTTCATCCGCGTCCACTCCGCGCGCAAGCGCGTCCGCGACCCGGAGAAGACCCTCGCCTATCTGCGCCAGACGGTCGTCAACCTCTCCCGCTCCGCCCTGCGCCGCCGCATCCTCGGCCTGAAGCTGCTCTCCAAGCCGATGCCGGACATGGCGAGCGCGGAGGAGGGGGCGTACGACTCGCTGGAGCGCCGCGACCTCATCAAGGCGATGAAGGGCCTGCAGCGCCGCCAGCGCGAGGTGCTGGTGCTGCGGTACTTCGCCGACATGACCGAGGCGCAGGTCGCCGAGACGCTGGGGATCTCCCTGGGCTCGGTCAAGGCCTACGGCTCGCGCGGCATCGCGGCGCTGCGGATCGCCATGGAGGCGGCGGCGAAATGAGCGAGCACCACGAGGGCGACGTCCCGCGCCGGGGAGCGGACGACGCCGGGAAGCAACAGCCGAAGCAACCGCACGCTGGGAACGGAAACGTGAACGACAGCCCCGACGAACGCAGCCCCGAAGGGCTCGGCTCGGACGAGCTGGCACTACGCCGCCTGCTGCACGACGCGGTGCAGGACGTGGAGCCGCGCGACGGCACACTGGACCATCTGCGCCGGGCGGTGCCCGCGCGCCGGGCCCGTAAGCGGCAGGCCGCCGTCGGCATGGCGGCCGCCGCGCTGTTCCTCGGCACCGCCATCCCCGCGCTGGTGCATGTCACCGGCACCACCGGCCCGAACGCCGACCCCTCGATCGCCGGCCACGGCTCGGCCGCCCAGGGCGGCACGAGCCAGGGCAAGGGCGAGAACGGCGGCCGGACCGCGGGCGGCACCGAGCAGGGCGGCACCTCAGGCGGCGGCCAGGGCGGCGACAAGCCCGCGGACCCCGACAAGGGCGACTCCGAGGGCACCGGCACCGGCGGCACCACGAACCCGTCCGGGGGCGCCTCGGCCGGCGAGGCCGCCTGCACCGCCGAGCAGCTCTCCGTCAGCGGCAGCACCGGCGCCCCCGACTCCATGGGCGCGGTCTACGGCAGCTTCCGCGTCACCAACGTCTCCGCCGACGGCTGCACCATCGTCGGCTCCGGCGAGGTCACGCCCTACCCGCTGGGCACCACCGACCCCGCCAGGATCAGCCTCGCGCGCCATGTCGCCGGGGACGCGGCGGTCGGCCTGCCCGACCCCTCCCTGGAGCGGCACGAGGTCGTCCTGGTGCCGGGCGCGGCGTACGAGGTGAAGTTCGCCTGGGTGCCCTCCGACACCTGCTCCACGGACGGCGGCACCGGCAGCGGAGGCACCGGCACGGGCGGCAGCGACAGCGGGGGCACCAGCGGCGGTGACACCGGCGGCACCACCGGCGGCGGCGAGACCGGCGGGGCCACCCCGACGCCGACCCCGACGCCCACCGACGCCACCACCGGCACCACCGACGGCGGCACGGAGACCGGCGAGGACACCGGCATGACCACGCAGCTCGTCACCGAGGACGGCTCGGCGGACAGCGGTGTCACCGTGACCTACACCAGCGAGCTGGGCGCGCCGAGCGCCAGCCTGTCGGTGCTGCCCGCGTGCGCCGGGACGGTCTACCGGACCGGGATGATCCCCCAGTAGCCGCTAGCGGACCGCGTAGTCGGAGGAGGCGGCCGGGTCCCGGTCCTCCTCCGGCACCAGGCCCATCTCCGCGTCCCGGGCCAGTTCCACCTCGCGGCGCAGCAGCCGGAACCACATGAAGACGACGAAGCCCGCGAAGACGAACCACTCGCCGGTGTAGCCCAGGTTCTGGAACGCCTTCAGGTCCAGGCCGGTCTGCGCGGCCGCCTGTGCGGGCACGGCCTTCATGCCGGAGTCGCCCTTGTTCAGGGTGACGAAGGCGTCCTCGACGCCGTACGGCACCAGGTTGACCAGCGAGGCCGAGCTGATGGCGCCGGTCTGGCCCGACGGCAGGCCGCCGCGGGCGCTGACGCCGTTGTCGCCGGGCGTCTCGGAGGCCTGGAGCGCGCCGGTGACGGTGACCTCGCCGGCCGGCGGGGCCGGGGCCTTCGCCGGGTCGGGGGTGCCGGGCAGCCAGCCGCGTACCACGGGCAGGGCCTTGCCGTGGTCCTGCCGCAGCAGCGTGAGGACGTAGTAGCCGCGCCTGCCGTTCAGTTCGCGGTCGGGGACCAGCAGCTGGTCGACGTAGCGGCCGGTGGCGGTGGTCTGTGCGCCGGAGGTCGCCTTGTCCACCGGCAGCAACTGCGCCAGCGGGCGCGCGGCCTGCCGCCGGTCCGCCGAGGCGCGCTCGTCCGCGGTGCGGTGGCTGTCCATCCGCTCCTCGAACCGGCCCAGCTGCCAGGACCCCATGAACACGCAGAAGGGGATGGCGAGCAGCACGAAGACGTTGATGCCCCACCACCGGGGCGTCAGCAGGAACCGGTACACGCCTTCCACGGTACGGGGCCCGGGTACGTGTCCGGGGCGCGGGGTGGGTCCTCCTGGCGGTCCCAGGCGACCGGGTCCTGCGTTCCTACGACGTGACGCAGCAGCCCACGAAGTCCTGGACCACCGCGTCCGTGTCGGAGTGGGGCGGCCATGCGACGGCCACCCGGGTGGGGCCGACGCCGGTCAGCGGGCGGTAGGCGATGCCCGGGCGGGCGTAGTAGCGGGCGGCGGACTCGGGGGCCAGGGCGATGCCGTGGCCGTTCGCGATGGCGGTGAGCCAGTCGTCGGGGTGCTCGGTGACCGCGCCGATCCGCGGGGGCCGGCCCGCGCGCTCCTCGGTGGCCAGCCAGTGGTCGCGCCAGGCGCCCGTCTGCGCGGGGGCGGCGACGAACGGCTCGTCCAGCACCTCGGAGAAGTCGATCACCTCGCGGGCGGCGAGCGGGTGCGACTCGGCGAGCGCGACGACCCTCGGCTCGGCGAACAGCTCGGTGACCCGCAGGGCCTCCTGGCCGGGGAACGGCAGCCGCACCAGCGCCACGTCGGTGTCGCCCGAGTCCAGGCCCGCCGTGGGGTCCGCCCAGGAGGACTGGCGCATCTCCACCCGCCAGTCGGGGCGCAGCCGGGAGAACGCGGCGACGATCCGCGGGGTCGCCTCGTTCGCGGCGCTGGCCAGGAACCCGACCCGCAGGATCTTCGCCCCGGCGCGGGCCGCCCGGCGGGTGCCGGCGAGCATCCGGTCCCAGTCGGCCAGCAGCGCGGGTGCCCCCGCGGCCAGCGCCCGCCCCGCCTCCGTAAGGGCCATCCCGGAGCGGGAGCGGGTGAACAGCGCCGTCCCGAGCAGCGTCTCCAGCTGGCGGATCTGCTTGGTCAGGGCGGGCTGGGAGACGTAGAGCCGGCGGGCGGCGTGCGTGAGGGTGCCCTCCTCGGCGACGGCGACGAAGGAGCGCAGCAGGCGGGTGTCCACATCCATTCCGCCAGGTTATGGAAGCAGGTATTGGACGGGGTGCCGGCGGCGCGCGGAGGCTGAGGACGAAGCCGAGAGAACCGAAGGAAGGGGCCGCTGATGTCCGCGTGGGTGTACGTCGTCACCGTGCTCGCCGTCGTCGCCAATGCCGGGATCGCCGTCGCGGATGTGGCGGGGGCGCGGTTCGTGCTGGCCAACTCCGCCGAGGTGGGGGTGCCCGGGGGGTGGATTCCGTGGCTCGCCGCGCTGAAGGGTGCGGGGGCGGCCGGGCTGGTGCTCGGGCTGGCCGGGGCGGGGGCGGTCGGGGTGGTGGCGGGGGCCGGGCTGGTGCTGTTCTTCGTCGGGGCGGTGCTCGCTCATGTGCGGGCGCGGGTCTTCCACAACATCGCGTTTCCGGTCGTATATCTGGCACTGGCATGCGCGGCTCTCACCGCGGCCGTCGTTCAGGTTTGATAGGGGCCATGAGCAGCGACGCAGAAGCCATGCCCGAGTGGGAGCAGCGGTTCAGGGCACCGCGGGTCTCCCTGCCCGACTGGGCCGAGGACGCCCCCGACCGCTCCCTGTTCGTGTCCAACGCGACAGGGACGTACGAGCTGTACGCCTGGGACCGGGCCACCGGCGGTCAGCGCCAGGTGACCGACCGGCCCAACGGCACCACGGACGGTGTGCTCACCCCGGACGGCGCCTGGATCTGGTGGTTCGACGACAAGGACGGCGACGAGTTCGGCGTGTGGCGCAGGCAGCGCTTCGAGGGCGGCGAGGACGACATCGCCGTACCGGGCCTGGAGCCGTCGTACCCGGCCGGTCTCGCGCTCGGCCGGGACGGGCGGACGGCGGTCGTCGGGCGGTCCACCGACGAGGACGGTACGACGATCCACGTCGCCCGCGCCGGTGAGGCCGCGGTCGAGATCTACCGGCACCGCGAGTCGGCGGGCGTCGGCGATCTCTCCCACGACGGCACGCTGCTGGCGATCGAGCACACCGAGCACGGTGACGCGATGCACTCGGCGCTGCGCGTGCTGCGGCTGGACGGCTCGGCCGTCGCCGAACTGGACGACACCAAGGGCGGCAGCGTCGAGCTGGGCCTGGAGGTGCTGGGCTTCGCGCCCGTCGACGGCGACACCCGGCTGCTCGTCGGGCATCAGCGGCGCGGCCGCTGGGAGCCGCTGGTGTGGGACGTGGCCTCCGGCGAGGAGACCGACCTGGCGCTGGAGCTGCCGGGCGACGTGAGCGCCGAGTGGTACCCGGACGGCACCGGGCTGCTCATCGCGCACAGCTTCGAGGCGCGCAGCGAGCTGTTCCGCTACGACCTGGCGAGCCGTGAGCTGGTGCGGGTGGAGACCCCGGCGGGCACGGTGTCCGGGGCGACGGCCCGCCCGGACGGCAGCGTGGAGTACCTGTGGTCCTCGGCCGCCGAGCCGTCCGCGGTGCGCTCCACGACCGGCCGTGTGGTGCTCGACCCGCCGGGGATCGAGTCGCCCGGGTCGGTGCCGGTGGAGGACGTGTGGGTGGAGGGGCCCGGCGGCCGTATCCACGCCCTCGTCCAGAAGCCGGCGGGCGCGAGGGGTCCCCTCCCGACCGTGTTCGACATCCACGGCGGTCCGACCTGGCACGACAGCGACTCCTTCGCGGCGGGGCCGGCCGCCTGGGTGGACCACGGCTACGCGGTCGTCCGCGTCAACTACCGGGGTTCCACGGGGTACGGCCGTGCCTGGACGGACGCGCTGAAGCACCGCGTGGGCCTGATCGAGCTGGAGGACATCGCCGCGGTGCGGGAATGGGCGGTGTCGTCGGGCCTGGCCGACCCCGCCCGGCTCGTCCTCACCGGCGGCTCCTGGGGCGGCTACCTCACCCTCCTCGGCCTCGGCACCCAGCCCGACGCATGGGCCCTCGGCATCGCGGCCGTGCCCGTCGCCGACTACGTCACCGCCTATCACGACGAGATGGAGGCCCTGAAGGCGATGGACCGCACCCTCCTGGGCGGCACGCCCGAGGAGGTGCCCGAGCGCTTCGAGGCGTCCTCGCCGCTGACGTACGTCGACCAGGTCAAGGCGCCGGTCTACATCTCCGCCGGCGTGAACGACCCGCGCTGCCCCATCCGGCAGATCGACAACTACGTCAAGCGTCTTGAGGCCCGGGGCGCCGTGCACGAGGTGTACCGCTACGACGCCGGTCACGGGTCACTGGTGGTGGACGAGCGGATCAAGCAGGTCCGACTGGAGCTGGATTTCGCCGCCCGGCATCTGACGGGGACCTGAGCGCCGTTCCGGCTACTGCCGTCGGGCGGGTGCTCGTCCGTCGTGGCTTGTCGCGCCCACGCGGCGGAGCCGCACATTGATACAGCCCCGCGCCCCTTAGGGACGCTGCGCTGCATCCCTGCTGCGTCGCCCCAGCAGCTCCGCGAAGCCCCGCCGGGTCGCCGCGAGGATCACCCGGTCTCCGGGACCGAGGACGTACCCCTCGGGCAGCTCCCAGACGAGCCCCGCCCCGGGGGCGTCCTCGGTGCCGGCGCGGGTGTCCAGGGCGAGCACGCGCCAGGACCCGGCCCGGAAGGCCTCGCCCACGGTGCGCCCCTCCAGCTGGGGATGCCCGGCGACCTCCAGCGCGGCGAACAGCAGCACCCGCCGCTCGACGGGGATCGCCCCGAGGATCTGCCGCCCGAACATCGCCCCGGCGAACGCGGGCGCGGCCAGATGCGTGACGCTCCGGCTGCGGGTGAGGGCGTGCGGATGCGCGGCCCGCAGGGTGCGGTACACGGCGGTGGCGAAGTCGTCGTCGTACAGCCGCAGCACCACCCGCAGGTCGGCCCGCACCGAGCGGGCGTACAGCGCGGCCTCCAGGTTGGTGGTGTCCACGCTGGTCAGCGCGAGCAGGGCGTGCGCGCGGTGCACCTTCGCCGCCTCCAGGACGCCTTCCTGGGTGACGTCCCCGAGGACGACCGGCACCCGCAGCCGCCGGGCCACCGCGAGGCCGCGTGCCTCGGGGTCGGCCTCGACGCAGACGACGGGGATGTTCAGCTCGCGCAGCCGGATCAGCACCCGGGCGCCGATCTTGCCGAGCCCGAGCAGCACCACGTGCCCGCCGAGCCCGCGGGGCGGCTTGCGCAGCCCGGACGCGCTGCGGAAGGCGCCGAACGCCTCCAGGGCGGCCGCCAGCAGCACCGGCAGCAGCAGCAACCCGAGCAGCCCGGCGAGGAGTTGGAGGATCTGCCGGCCCGTCGACTGGTTCAGTGCGGGCTCGTTGATGGCGAACAGGTCGAGCAGGGTCACGTACGTCGCGTGCAGCGGATGGTCGCCGGTGAGGACGGTCAGCGCGATCGCGAGGGCGAGCACGCAGCCGGCCACTCCGGCCAGCGACCAGCGCAGCCGCCGGGAGAAGAGCGAGCCTAACGGCGGTACGCCGGTCAGCCCGGAGGCCGGGACGGACGGCGCCCCGGCGTAGGACACCTGCTCCAGCACGATCGTGCCGCGGCCCGTCGCCTCGCGCACCGCCGCCGCGTCCGGCAGCAGTCGCGGCCCGTGTTCGCCGTCGCTCTCCGAACCGTCCGCGCCCGCGGGGTCGTTGCTGGTGGCGGAGAGCAGCGCGAGGGTGGCCAGGCCCGGGTCGGCGACCTGCCCGGGCCGGGGCGGCCGCCGTTCCACCGCGCGCAGCATGAGGCCCTCGGTCTGGACGACCTTGCTGGTGCCCGCGAGGGCGGTCGCGGCGAGCGCGGGGGCGGCCGTGTCGGCGTCGGAGAGCACCACCGTGGAGGCGTCCGAGGAGGTGTCCGGTGAGGCGCCGGTCGCCAACGCCGCGGCTTGGTCGAGGAGTTCCTCGATGTGCTGGCCCAACCGGCGGTTGTACAGGCGCAGGACGAGTCTGAGATGCGGGTTGAGCCGCCGTGCCGTGAGCGCGGCACGGATGTTGGTCTCGTCGTCGTCGTACACGAGCGCCAGCGCGGTCGCCCGGTCCACGCCCGCCTCGGCGAGCACCGCCTCGGTCGGCTCGACGGCCTCCACCACCCGCTCGGCGCCGGAGCCTTCGCCGTTGCCGCGGGCGGCGTTGACCATCCGGTCCAGGAACGCCGCCGACACCGCGCGGGCGCGTCCCACCACCGGCTGGCGCACCCGGCGCCGGTCCGCCGGCACGACGAGCGTGACCTGTTCGCCGTAGACACCGCGCAGTTCGGCGGCGAGCCGGTGCGCGAGTCCGTCGTCGCCGCACACCACCATGTGCGCGTGCGCGCCGCCCGGCGCGGTCTGGTTCGGAACGCTCCCCACGAGGGGACAGACTGCCCTACCACCAGGGGCGGTTCCACTCGGCTGAACGCGTGGCGCCCGGTCGCCGTATCCCTGGGGGAGGGAAGGGAGCCCCGTGGCCGTCATGGAGGACGCGCCTGCCGCGGGTCCGGACACCGTCGAGGCACGGCGGCGTCCGGACCCGCCGCTCGTGCTGGTCCTGGTGCTGATGCTGGCCGTGCTGTTGCAGGGGCCGGTGCGGAGGGCGCTGGCCGCGCCGGTGATGCAGGACTGGACGACCGTGTTCCTGGCGGTGGTGGTGCAGGCGCTGCCGTTCCTGGTGTTCGGGGTGCTGCTGTCGGCGGTGATCGCCGTGTTCGTGCCGGCGTCGTTCTTCGCCCGCGTGCTGCCCGCCCGGCCCGTGCTCGCCGTACCGGCCGCGGGCCTCGCGGGCGCGGTGCTGCCCGGCTGCGAGTGCGCCTCGGTGCCGGTGGCGGGCGCGCTGATCCGGCGCGGGGTGACCCCGGCCGCCGCGTTCGCGTTCCTGGTGTCCGCCCCGGCGGTCAACCCGGTCGTGCTCACCGCGACCGCCGTCGCGTTCCCGGGCGAGCCCCGGATGGTCGTGGCCCGGCTGGCGGCGGGGCTGCTGGTGGCGTGCGCGACGGGCTGGCTGTGGCAGCGGCTGGGCAGGGAGGGGTGGCTGCGTCCGTCCCGACGTAGCGGACACGGCGGATACGACGGTCAGGGGCGGCGCGGCGAGGCGTTCTGGGCGTCGGTGCGGCACGACGTGCTGCACGCGGGCGGGTTCCTCGTGCTGGGCGCGGCAGCGGCGGCCACGCTGAAGGCGGTGGTGCCCGAGCGGTGGCTCGGGTCCGTGGCGGGGGTCCCGGTGGTGTCCGTGCTGGCCCTCGCGGGGCTGGCGGTGCTGCTGTCGATCTGCTCGGAGGCGGACGCGTTCGTGGCCGCGTCGCTCACCCAGTTCTCGCCGACCGCCCGGCTGGCGTTCCTCGTCGTGGGGCCGGTCATCGACCTCAAGCTCTTCGCCCTGCACGCGGCCACCTTCGGCCGCGCCTTCGCCCTGCGCTTCGCGCCGACCGCCTTCGCCGTGGCCCTCGCGGCCTCGGCGCTGACCGGGGCGGTGCTGCTGTGAACCGGGCGGCCCAGACGGTCGTGCTGTTCCTGCTCGGCGCGAGCGTGCTGCACGCGGGCGCGACCGGGCTGTCCCTGCGGTATGTGAAGGCGGGGCTGCGGCCGGGGCTCGTGCTGTGCGGGGCGGTCCTGATCGCGGCCGCGGCGGCGACGGCCTGGTACGCGTGGCGGGACCGCAGGGCGGGCGGCGGCACCTCCGGGGAAGAGGCGCACGCCGGACCCCGGGTCTCCTGGCTGCTGCTGCTTCCCCTCGTCGCCCTGATCCTCGTCGCGCCGCCCGCCCTGGGCGCGCACAGCGCGATGCGGACCGGTACGGCCCTGCAGGAGCCGCTCGGCTACCCGCCGCTGCCCGCCGGTGAGCCGCTGCGCCTGGGCCTCGCCGACTACGCGGGCCGGGCCGCCTACGACCACGGCCGCACACTTCAGGGCCGCCGCGTACGGCTCACCGGGTTCGTCGCCCTGGACGGCGCGGGCGCTCCCTACTTGGTGCGGATGACCCTCAACTGCTGTGCCGCGGACGCCCGTCCGGTCAAGGTCGGCCTCACCGGCCGGGTACCGCCGGTGCTGGAGCCCGACCTGTGGCTGGAGGTCACCGGCACGTACACCTCGAAGCGGGCCGCCGACCCGGTCAACGGCGGCCCGATCCCGTACATGGAGGTGCTCTCGGCCAGGCCGGTGTCCGCGCCGGGTGACCCGTACGACGCCTCTGGGCTGTGACGTGTGGGACTGGTGGTGCGCTGGATGATCGGAGCCGCCTTGTGGGGCGGGTGACGATCGAAGGGGGAGCGGCGTGGCTGCGCAAGGAACACGGCACAGGCGTTCGGTGAAGGGCCGGGTCTGGGCCGGGGTGTCGCTGGCAGCGGCGGCGGGCCTCGCGGTCACCGCGACGCTGAGCATGAGCGCCGAGGCGGCGTGGACGTCCACGTGGAACGTGTCGGCGTCGGGCTGGATCGGGAGCGACTCCCCGCAGGTCGCCGTCGACCGGCAGGGCGACTCGCTGCTGGCCTGGACGGCCTGCGACCAGGCCACGTCCGGCTGCTACTTCCGGGTGCAGACCCGGGTGAAGACCGCGAGCGGCACGACGGGGGCGATCCGCACGCTCTCCCCGGACGGGGCCGCCCCCAACTGGCCGGAGGTCGCCTCCGACGACACCGGCGACTCGGCCGTCGTATGGCAGCAGGACGGGCATGTCGTGGGCCGGCGGGTCGCCGCGTCCGGCGCGCTCGTCGGGCCGCTGCAGCGGCTGTCCACCTCCGGACCGGCGAGCAACCCGGTGGTGGCGGTGACCCCCGGCGGTACGGCGATGGCGGCGTGGACGGAGATCCGCGACGGCAGCGAGTACGCCGTCGCCCGCCGCCTGATGATCGACGGCACGCTGGGCGCGCCGATCACCCTCGGGTCGGCGCACGGGGAAAAGGCGGCCATCGGGGTCGACCGCAGCGGGCGCTTCGTCGTCGCCTGGGTGCGCGGCGGCTCGGAGGTCGTGGCGCGGCGCATCTCCTCGACCACGGTCGGCGCGACGAAGGTGCTGACCTCGTCGATCGCCTCGTACGCCGGTTTCGGCGCGGTCCGGGTCGGGGTGGACCGGGACGGCGACGCGGTGATCACCTACCACTCCGGCGGCGGCGACCGCGCCCAGCAGTGGGCCTCGCGCTGGAGCCGTACCGGGACGCTGTCGGCGCCGCTGCGGATCTCGGCCTCCACCGACAACGTGGGCTTCGCGCACGCGCTGGCCACCGACCTGGAGGGGGACTCCATGATCGTGTGGAACCGCCTGAACAGCGGCAGGTCGGAGCTGCTGGGCCGCAGGCTGTCCGCGGCCGGCACACGCGGCGCGGTGGTCGCGCTCGGCCCCGGTGACCGGCCCGACCTCGCCGTGGACGACGACGGCGACGGCATGCTCGTCTTCCACACGGTCGTGCCGACGTCGACGATCCCCTACAGCTACACCAAGACCACGGCCCGTACGTTCACCCGGTCCGGCGGGTGGGGCACGGCGAAGACCCTCACCTCCGACGGGCGCGTGCCCCAGGTGGGCTCCCGGCCCACCGCCCGGTTCACGGTGATCTGGCAGCGTGAGGCGTCTCCGTACACGATCCGGTCGGTCACCGGGCCCTGAGCCTCCTCGGGGCGCGTTGACGCTGCCCGTTGACGGGTACTGGAGTTCGCCTCTTCGTCGTGGCGTGTGATCCCGCGAGCCCGTGCGCCACCCGGCGTGCGCGTGGCGCGTTGGGGTTGCCGTGGCGCGGATGCAGGGACGGTTCTGCATCCTCCGGTGCGCGGCTGTGCAGGAACGGTTCTGCACCGTCGGGTGCCGCGAGCGCGCCGAGCACGGCAACGGGGAGGAACGACAGTGTGGACATGCGCCGGCGGACCCGACGACCCGCCCGCCTCCGATGAGCGCCCGCCTGGAGGCACGGTCGGAGGCAGGGGCGGAGGCCTGGATGGAGGCCGGGATGGAGGCCGGGATGGAGGCGGGGACGGAGGCCTGGTCGGACGGGAGCCCGAAACGGCCCGGCTGCGCGAACTGCTCGCCGCCCACCGCCTGGTGACGGTCACCGGCCCGGTGGGCGTCGGCAAGAGCCGGCTCGCCGCGACGGTGTGCGGCGGGGCGTGCGACAGCCCCTGGGGGCGGGTGGTGCGGGTGCGGTGGCCGGTGAGGGGGCGGGCTGCGGGCGCTGCGGCGGGCGGGAGCGGGGCTGCTGCGGGCGGAAAGGGAGTTGCTGCGGGTGGGAGGGGAGCTGCCTCGGGCGGGAGAGGGGCTGCCTCGGACGGAAAGGGAGTTGCCGCGGGCGGAAAGGGAGTTGCCTCGGACGGGAGGGGAGTTGCCTCGGACGGGAGCGGGGCTGCCTCGGGCGGAAAGGGAGTTGCCGCAGGCGGGAGGGAAGCCGCGTCCGGCGGGAGGGAAGCCGCGTCCGGCGGGAGGCGAGCCGCCGCGGGTGCCCGGCCGGTTCCGGACGCGGAGGCGTGGGCGGCGGAGGTGCTGCGGGCGTCGGCCCTGGACGCCCCCGATGTGCTGTTCCTCGACGACGTCGACCCGGTGCACACCGAGTGCGCCCGGCTGGTGCAGCGACTGCTGATGGACGTACCCGGGATGCGCATCCTGGTGACCTCGCGCACCGCGCTCGGGCTCGGGGAGGAACGGGTGCTGCGGCTCGCCCCGCTGAGCACCACGGCGCGCGACGGGGCGGGCGGCCGTTCGCCCGCGGCGCGGCTGTTCCTGGAACGGGCGCGCGGCGAGGGCCCGTTCGACCTGCCCGCCGTGCACGAGGTGTGCCGTCTGCTGGAGGGCGTGCCGCTGGCGATCGAGCTGGCCGCGGCGCAGACCCTGCGGCACTCGGTGGACGAACTGGCCCGGCTGCTGCGCCGGCACCAGTGCTGGCTGTCGGGCCCGCAGCCCGGGGCACCCCGCCGGCACCGGTCGCTGCGCTCGGCGATGGGGTCCGTGTACGCGCTGCACGACCGGGCCGTACGGGTGGTGTGGGCGCGCGCCAGCGTCTTCGCGGGCTCGTTCGGGGAGTCGGCGGCGACCTTCCTGTGCGCGGGCGGCGGCGTCGAGCCGTACGAGGTGCCGGGCTGCCTGGTTCGCCTCGCCGCGGCCGGTGTCCTGCGGCCGGAGGGCGATCCGGGAGGAGTGCACCGGCCCCGCTACCGGATGACCGGGGCCGCACGCGACTTCGGGGCGGAACGGCTGCGCGCGGCGGGTGAGTTGCCGGTGGCCGTGGAGCGGCTGGTGACGCACGGCCGGCGGGTGGCCGAGGTGGCGGAGGACCTCTGGTCGGCGGGCTCGCAGCGGCAGGCCGTCCGGCTGCTCGCGGAGGAGCAGGACGACCTGATGGCGGTGGCGCACCACGCCCTGGAGCGGCCCGAGCACACCGAGGCGGTGCTGGAGACCGTCGTCGGGCTGTGGTTCTGGTGGGTGGTCTACGACCATGCCGACGCGGGCCGGGACCTGCTGCTCACCCTGCTCGGGCGGTGCGCGCCGGACAGCCCGCTCGCGGTGCGCGCCCAGTGGCTGGCGGCCTGGCTGACCGCGCCCGGCGACCCTGGCACGGCCCGCACCCTGCTGGGCCGCGCCTGGCCCGCCGCCGTACTGGCCGGCGACGACGCCTCGCTCGGCCGGATCGCGCACGTCCAGGGCATGCTGGCGCTGCGCGAACGGGACAGCGTGGCCGCCGCGGCGCACTTCAAGGAGGCCGCCGACATCATCCCGCCGCACGCCCCGGGCGGCCCCTCGGCGGCGGTCAGCCTCGCCGCCCTGGCCGTGGCCCAGACGGCCTTCGACCCGGCCGCGGCCCGCCGCAGCGCCCGCCGCGCCCTGTCCCACCCGGACGTGCGCGAGGACACCTGGGCCTGTCTGCTCGCCCGCTACGCCCGTGCCGTCGTCGACCACCACCACGGCCGGCGCGGCCGCGCCTGGCACCGCGCCCGCCGCGCCCTGGCCGCCCTCGACCTCGAACTCCCCGCCCCCCTCCCCGCCCCTCACGGCCGCGCCGCCCTCCACGTCCTCATCACCGACATCGAGTCCGGCACGACGGCCCCCGACCGGGCCTCGTTCATCCCGGTGCCTCGGGCGGGTGGGGGGGTTGTGGTGGGGACGAGGTGAGGGGCCGGTCCGCCCTCAGCCGGTGCGCCGGTCAGTCCCCGGCCGGTGCCGCCGCCAGCAGGCGTCCCATCGAGGCCAGTACGGCGGGCTCGACCCGGTAGTACACCCAGGTGCCGCGGCGCTCGGAGGTCAGCAGGCCGGCTTCCTTGAGCTTCTTCAGGTGGTGGGAGACCGTCGGCTGGGAGACCCCGACGTCGGAGATGTCGCACACGCAGGCCTCGCCGCCCGGGTGGGAGGCGACCGCCGAGAACAGGCGGAGCCGCACCGGGTCGCCGAGGGCCTTGAACATCCGCGCGGCCGTCTCCGCCTCCTCCGCGCTGAAGGGCCGCTCGGTGAGCGGCGGGCAGCACGGCTCGGTGTCGAGGAGCGGCAGCAGCTTGGTGTTCGGCATGCGTCCATGGTGGCACGAGGCAGATTAGATGGCCATCGATATTGACGTTCATCGAATCCGGTGGGAGGCTCGGAGGCGTAAGACATCGATGAACATCGAAGCAAGGGGAAGCCCGTGAGCCTCGCGAACACTCCAGACCAGCTGCCGGTCGTCGTCGTCGGCGCCGGCCCCGTCGGACTGGCCGCCGCCGCGCACCTCGTCGAGCGCGGGCTCGAACCGCTGGTCCTGGAGGCCGGCCCCGGCGCGGGCACCGCCGTCCGTGACTGGGCGCACGTCCGTCTGTTCTCCCCCTGGGCCGAGCTCACCGACCCGGCCGCCGAGAAGCTCCTCGCCCCGACCGGCTGGGTGCGCCCGGACGGCGCCGCCTACCCGGCGGGCGGGGACTGGGTCGAGCAGTACCTCCAGCCGCTCGCCGACGTCCTCGGCGACCGGGTCCGCTACGGCACCGAGGTCGTCGGAGTGGCCCGCGCGGGCCGTGACCGCGTGGTCGACGCGGACCGCGAGGAGCAGCCGTTCACCGTCCACACCCTGGGGACGGACGGCAGCGAGCGGCGGATCACCGCCCGCGCCGTCGTCGACGCCTCCGGCACCTGGGCCGCCCCCGGCCCGATGGGCGCGGACGGTCTGCCCGCCCTCGGCGAGAAGGCGGCGGCCGACCGCATCTCCTACCGCGTGCCCGACTTCCAGGACCCGGCCGTCCGCGCCCGCTACGCCGGCCGGCGCACCGCCGTGGTGGGCTCCGGCGCCTCCGCCTTCACCGCGCTGGCCCAACTGGCCGACCTCGCCGAGCAGGAGCACGGCACACACGCGGTCTGGATTCTGCGCCGCGGCCTGACGGGTACGACGTACGGCGGCGGCGAGGCCGACCAGCTCCCCGCCCGCGGCGCCCTGGGCCTGCGCGCGAAGGCGGCGGTCGAGGCCGGCCGCGCGAGCGCGGTCACCGGCTTCCGTACGACGGCCGTGGAGCGCGGGTCCGAGGGCCTCGTCCTGGTGGCGGAGGACGGCCGCCGACTGCCCCCGGTCGACGAGGTGATCGTCCTGACCGGCCTGCGCCCCGACCTGTCCTTCCTCTCCGAGATCCGCCTGGGCCTCGACGAACGCCTCCAGGCCCCGACCGCCCTGGCCCCGCTGATCGACCCGAACGTCCACTCCTGCGGCACGGTGTACCCGCACGGCGTCACCGAGCTCTCCCACCCCGAACAGGGCGTCTACCTGGCCGGCATGAAGTCCTACGGCCGCGCCCCCACCTTCCTCGCCCTGACCGGCTACGAGCAGGTCCGCTCCATCGCCGCCGCCCTCGCGGGCGACCGCGAGGCCGCCGAGCGGGTGGAACTGACCCTGCCGGAGACGGGGGTGTGCGGCGGGGCCGGGCTGTACGAGGAGCCGGAGGCGGCGCAGTCGGGCGGCTGCTGTGCGGCGCCGGCAACGGTGCGGATCGGCGTGGGGGCCGAGAAGCCCGGCGGCGGCTGCTGAACTCCGTTCTCTCATCAGGAGGTACGACATGTCCCGAGTCCAACTGGCCCTCCGTGTCCCCGACCTGGAGGCCTCGATCGCCTTCTACAGCAAGCTGTTCGGCACCGAGCCGGCCAAACTCCGCCCCGGCTACGCCAACTTCGCCCTCGCCGAACCCCCGCTCAAGCTCGTCCTGATCGAGGGCGACCCGGGCGACGACACCCGCCTGGACCATCTCGGCGTAGAAGTGGAATCGACCGAGTCCGTCCACGCCGCCACCACCCGCCTCGCCGAAGCCGGCCTCACCACCACCGAGGAGAACGACACCACCTGCTGCTACGCCCTCCAGGACAAGGTCTGGGTCCACGCGCCCGGCCGGGAGCCCTGGGAGGTGTACGTGGTGAAGGCGGATGCGGAGAGCATGGCCAAGCAGCGGGGGAGCGCGTGTTGCGGGACGCCGGGGGAGGAGAAAGGGGGCGGGTGCTGCTGAGCGGCAGGCGGGGCGGGGGTACGGTCGGTGATGGCGCGGGAGACGGTTGCTGTCGGTGATGGCGCTGGAGACGGTTGCTGAGGATGCCTGGGAGGTGGCGGAGGATGCCCGCGGAACAGCCGCACATGGCCCCGCTGACGCAGGAACACGCCGAACAGGTCCTGGAGATCTACCGCCTGGGCATCGAAGAGGGCGACGCCACCTTCGAGACGGAGCCCCCGTCCTGGGAGGTCTTCGACAGGACGAAACTTCCGGACCACCGCTTCGTGGCCCTGGACAGCGGGACAGGGGACGTCCTCGGCTGGGTGGCCGCGACGCAGGTCTCCGACCGCTGCGCCTACGCGGGGGTGGTGGAGCACTCGGTCTACGTCCACCCGGCGGCCCGCGGCAAGGGCGTCGCCCGAGCCTTGATGTCGGCCCTCATCACCTCGACGGAAGCCGCCGGCATCTGGACCATCCAGTCCGGCGTCTTCCCCGAGAACACCCCCAGCCTCGCCCTCCACCTCCACGCCGGCTTCCGCGTCATCGGCACCCGCGAACGCATCGCCCGCCACCACGGCCGCTGGCGGGACGTGCTCCTGCTGGAACGCCGCAGTCCGGAGATCCTCTGACAAACTGCCGCCATGGACCTGGGACTTGCGGGGAAGTCGGCCTTCGTCACCGGAGGGAGCAGCGGTATCGGGCTGGCCATAGGCCGTGCGCTGCGGGCCGAGGGGGCGACGGTCACCGTCTGCGGCCGTGATCCGGAAAGGCTGAAGGAGTCCGGGCTGCCGGGCATCCAGGCGGACGTCACCGATCCGGCCGCCCTCGCGCGGGCGGTCGACGAGGCGGCGCAGCAGATGGGCGGCCTCGACCTGCTGGTCGCCAACGCGGGCGGCGCGTACGGGGGAGGGCTGCTGGACTCCACGCCCGAGGACTGGCTGCGCACCTACGAGGTGAACGTGCTGCACGCCGCCCACGCCATCCGCAGCGCGGTGCCGCACTTCGAGCGGCGCGGCGGCGGCAGCGCGCTCGTCGTGGCGTCGATCACGGGGTGGAAGCCTGGCCCCAAGTCGTCGTACGCCTCGGCGAAGGCGGCGGAGATCCACCTGGCGGCCACGCTGGGCCAGGAGCTGGGGCCGCGCAACATCCGGGTGAACGCGCTCAGTCCGGGGTCGGTGATGTTCGAGGGCGGGGGCTGGGCCTGGGTCCGGGACAACCGGCCCGAGCAGTTCGAGGCGTTCGCCCGCGACGACTTCCCCCGCGGGCGGCTGGTCGAGCTGCAGGAGGTGGCCGATGTGGCGTGCTTCCTGCTGTCGCCGCGCGCGGGCGGCGTCAACGGCGCCAACATCTGCGTGGACGGTGCCCAGGACCACCCGAGCGCGGGCCGGTTCTTCCCGTGACCGTCACCCGCTCTGCTCCGAATCCGGGGGCGAACTCGCCTTCGTGGAGAGGATGTCGCGCGCCTGCTCCGCGGCACGGATCATGCTCTCGCTGATGAAGTCGACGAAGCGGGCGATGTTCTCCAGGCGCACGGCTGCCGGGGTGCCCGCCCCGAGGATGCGCACGCCCTGCCGCGCGGTCTCGGCGAGTTGAGCCTGCGACCGGGCGCCGGCGATCGTCGACTGGTACCAGACGTCGTCGTCGACGACATACCGCTCGCGCCGGCGTTCGTCACGTTCCCGCCGCACGAGCCCCAGCCCTTCCAGGAACGCGATCGCCTTGGACACGGACGCCGGACTGACCTGCAGCCGCTGCGCCAGCGCGGACGCGGTGAGGCTGCCCGCGTCGGCGGTCCACAGACAGATCAGCACCCGGGCCGTCATCTTCGGCAGACCCTGCCGCATGAGCAGCGTCGCGAACGTCTCCTCGTACTCCCGCACGGCCTCGGTGTCCCGCCCCTGCTCCTGCACCGGCGCCTCCGAAGCCCGCGCCGCAGGCTTCCTCCGCCGGTGGGCCCGGCGCTCCGTCGCGCGATGGGCCAGGTCGGCGCGGTAGCCGGTCGGACCGCCGTTCCGCATCACCTCGCGGGTGACGGTCGAGGTGGGCCGCTCCAGCCGCCGGGCGATCTCGGCGTAGGCGAGCCCGTCGGCCAGTCCGAGCGCGATCTGCTGGCGTTCCTGCTGGGTGAGTCTGCCTCCGGGCATTGCGGGTCCTTTCGTGGTGCGGCGGCTCGAGCGTAGCGTTCAGACTGATGTCATTGCAATGGACGGCGACCTCTGTTGCATTGAAAGTCAAGCCAGTTGCAACGAATTGTGGGATGTGACCTGCGATAACGCAGTAAGAATGCAACAAGGTCATTGCCGAGTGACTGAAGGCAACGTAGCGTTTCCATCATCAGAAAGCAGCGACGACGAGCACAGGAGAACATGATGCAGAAGTTCGACACCACCGCCCCCGTCTCCGCCGTTCTCGACATCCCGGCGGGCCGCATCCAGGTCATCGCCGCCGACCGGTCCGACGCCACGGTGGAGATCCGCCCGGCGGACGCCTCGAAGAGCCGCGACGTGAAGGCGGCGGAACAGACGGAGGTCGCCTACGAGGACGGCGTGCTGCGGATCAAGGCCCCGACGGCCAAGAACCAGTACTTCGGGGCCTCGGGATCCATCGAGGTGACCCTTCAGCTGCCCGTCGACTCCCGCATCGAGGCCAAGGCGGCGGCCGCCGAGTTCCGGGCCGTCGGAAGGTGCGGCGACGTGACCTTCGAGGGCGCCCAGGGCTCGACCAAGATCGACGAAGCCGCGAGCGTCCACCTCACCGCCCTGGCCGGCGACGTACAGATCGGCCGCCTGAACGGCCCCGCGGAGATCAGCACCCAGAAGGGCGACATCCGGATCGACGAGGCCCTGCGCGGCACGGTCGTCCTGAGCACCCAGATGGGCGACATCTCGATCAGCACCCCCGCCTCCGCCTCTCTGGACGCCGGCACGGGCTACGGCCGGATCGACAACACGCTGCGCAACGCCGAAGGCCCCACCCCCGCCCTGACCGTCCGCGCGACCACCGGCCACGGCGACATCACGGCCCACAGCCTGTGACCACCCGCCCCTCGACGGCGACGTGCACAGACCCAGAACGGGCCCGATCCCCTGGAGGATCGGGCCCGGCTCCATCCGCCCCTGGAAGATGAAGAAGGCGACCTGGAAACCACTCAGGGGCCCGACCCGCTCTCACGGATCAGGCCCCTGACCTGGTACTACGGTGTCGGGGTGGCGGGATTTGAACCCACGACCTCTTCGTCCCGAACGAAGCGCGCTGCCAAGCTGCGCTACACCCCGATCGTCGCTGCTCTCGCGGCGACGTCGTTTACTTTAGCCCACCGGTGGCTGTAGACGAAATCCGGTTTTGGCGCGGTGGCGGATCGGGTTCGGGCGGACGTGGTCGAGGGCGACGAGGAGGAGGGCGAGGGCGTAGAAGGAGAGGCCGAGGAGGAGGGCGTTGCCCAGGATGCTCTTGTAGCCGTGGGCGTCGACGTCCAGGAACGGGTAGAGGTAGCGGCCGCCCGGGGTGCCGGGGAGCAGGAGTTCGCCGCGGATGAGGGAGAAGGTCAGGTAGGTCAGGGGGTAGAGGAGCCAGGTCGGGGCCTGGCGTAGGTGGAGGCGGCCGGGGGGCGTCAGGAGCAGCCAGTCCAGGACGGCCGCGGCGGGGGCCACTGTGTGCAGGAGCTGGTTGGCCACCGCGTGCCAGCCCGTCGGCGGGGCGGCCGTGTCCGTCATGGAAAAGGGGGTCGCCGCGTTGGTGAGGATCAGGTGGTACACCAGCGCGGTGATCACGACGTAGAGCAGGACGGCGCCTGTCACGGCCCCCGGCAGCGGGCGGCGGGCCGTCCACACGCGGCGCGCCGAGGCGACGAGGACCAGCGCCAGCAGGATGTTCGCCTGGATGGTGAAGAAGCTCAGGACGCGCAGCGGGCTGCCCAGCAGCAGCTCGATGGTCACGCCCGCGGCCGCCACCACCGCGGTGAGGAGACGGAAGGTGCCTATCAGGGGGCGACGTACCGGCGTCAGCACGGCCGATGCCGGGACGGGTGAGGGCAGCAGCGCGGGGATGCCCGGGAGCGCGGGGAGGTCCGGGATGTCCCTGGGTATCGGTGCGGTCATGCCCCCAAGCTAGGCAAACCGGACATGGCGGGCTATGTGGGTGGTCCGTGTGGGGGACAGGGCCCGACGCCCTGCCCGGCCGGTAGGCCTCCCTGCCCCCTACCCCCGCCCCACCAACGTGAGCAACGTCGCCTCAGGCGGGCACGCGAACCGCACCGGCGTGTAGCGGTTCGTGCCGCAGCCCGCCGACACGTGCATGTACGCCGTACGACCGCCCGCCGTGTGGGTCGACAGGCCCTTGACCCGGTCCGTGTCCAGGTCGCAGTTGGTGACGAAGGCGCCGTAGAAGGGGAGGCAGAGCTGGCCGCCGTGGGTGTGGCCGGCCAGGATCAGGGGGTAGCCGTCGGCGGTGAAGGAGTCGAGGCTGCGCAGGTACGGCGCGTGGACGACGCCGATGGAGAAGTCCGCCGAGCCGGAGGGGCCGCCGGCCACCTGCGCGTAGCGGTCCCGCTTGATGTGCGGGTCGTCCACGCCCGTGAGCTCGATCGACACGCCGTCGGTCTTCAGGACGCCGCGTGTGTTGATGAGGTTCAGCCAGCCGGCCGCGTCGAAGCCGTCCCGCAGGTCCTCCCACGGGTTGTGGATCACTCCCACCGCCGGCGGGTTGCCGTTGAGGCCGTGCCGTCCCTGAAGCTTCTCGACCAGATAGAGGGCGGGGTTGCGCAGCCTCGGTCCGTAGTAGTCGTTCGAGCCGAAGACGTACGCCCCCGGGAAGTCCATCAGCGGTCCCAGCGCGTCCAGCACCTCCGGCACGCCCTCCGGGTCGGACAGATTGTCGCCGGTGTTGATCACGAAGTCGGGGCGCAGCCCCGCGAGCGACCGCAGCCAGCGCTGCTTCTTGCGCTGCCCGCCGACCATGTGGATGTCGGAGACGTGCAGCACGCGCAGCGGACGCATGCCCGCCGGGAGTACGGGGACGGTCACCCGTCGGAGGCGGAAGGAACGGGCCTCGAAACCCGCCGAGTAGAGAAGACCGGCGGCCCCGACCGCCGTGATGCCGAGGGGTACTCCGTATCGCGCGCGCATGCGTCCATCGTGTCAGACCGGCTGCCTGCTCCCGTACGACCTCCCTGTCAACCGCCGCCTCCGCGTGGCCGTTGGGAAATGGACGGGCGGTGCCGCTGTCGTACCTGCGACAATCGAGCCATGACCACGCTCAAGTCGAAGCTGCAGGAAGACCTCAACGCCGCGATCAAGGAGCGCGACGAGCTCCGCTCCTCGACGCTCCGGCTGACGCTCACCGCGATCACCAAGGAGGAGGTCGCGGGCAAGGAGAAGCGCGACCTCTCCGACGACGAAGTCCAGAAGGTGATCACCCGAGAGGCGAAGAAGCGCCGTGAGGCCGCCGAGGCCTTCGCGCAGGGTGGGCGCGCCGAGCAGGCCGAGCGGGAGAAGGCGGAGGGCGAGGTCCTCGCCGCCTACCTGCCCAAGCAGCTGTCCGACGAGGAGCTGGAGCGGATCGTCGCCCAGGCCGTCGAGGAGGCGAAGGCGGCCGGGGCCGAGGGGCCGAAGGCCATGGGCGCGATCATGAAGATCGTCAACCCGAAGGTGGCCGGCCAGGCCGAGGGCGGCCGCGTCGCCGCCGCGGTCAAGAAGCTTCTCGCGGGCTGACGCCCTCCAGGCTTGCCGCACAGGAGGCCACTCGCGGCGCTTGCCGCACCAGAGGCCACTCCCGGCCTTCCACGGCAGCGGGGGCGCCCCTCCAAGAGAGGGGCGCCCCCGCTGCCGTACGCCTACGGGACCCTTACGGGAAGTTGCCTCCGCCGTTGCCGTTCCCGTTGCCCGGACCGCCGTCGTTGCCCTGGATGAAGCCCTCCGGGATGGAGAAGGACGGCTCGGGGAAGGTGCCGCCGCCGGTCACGCCGCCGGCGCCGTTGTCGTCGCCGTTGTCACCGTCGTCGTCCCCGCGACCCTTGTCCCGGTCCCGGTCCTTGTCCTTGTCCTTCGGGGCGTCCGGGATGTCGATCAGGTTGAAGTCCAGGACTTCCTTGCCCTCCAGCGCGCCGGTCATCATGTCGCCCCAGATCGGGCCCGGCACCTGGCCGCCGAAGACCTTGTCGTGCCAGACGCCGCCGATGCTGATGCCCTCCATCTTGCGCTCGTGCGCCGGGTCGCCGACCCAGACGGCACCGGCCATGTTCGGGGTGTAGCCCACGAACCAGGCGGCGTAGCGCTCGTCGGTCGTACCGGTCTTGCCGGCGCTCGGGCGGCTGCCGAGGCCCGCCTGCTTACCGGTACCGTCCTCGACCACGCCCCGCAGCAGCGTGTTGACGGTGTCGGCGGTGGTCTCGGACATCGCCCGCGAGCAGGTCGACTTCGGGACCTCCAGGGACTTGGTCTCACCGCCGATGCGCTGGCTGATCGACTCGATGGCGATCGGGGTGCAGTACATACCGCGCGAGGCGAAGGTGGCGTAGCCGTTCGCCATGGTCAGCGGGGACATCTCCTGCGTGCCCAGGGCGATGGAGGGGGCCTGCTCCATCTTCCCGCCGTCGGCGCGCTCGACGCCCATCTTCTTCGCCATCTCCGTCACCGGGCAGATGCCGATCTCGGCGATCATCTCGACGAAGTAGGTGTTGACGGACTTCGCCGTCGCCTCCTTCATCGAGTACGGGCCGTCCTCGGACTCGTTCTCGTTGGTGAGCTTGGCGCCCGACTCGTTCCAGCTCTGGCCGTCGCACTGCGCGATCGGGTGCGGGTACTCCATCTCGTACGGCGACCGGTACGACTTCGTCGCCGGCATGCCCCCCTCGATGGCGGCCGCGGCCACGATCGGCTTGAAGGTCGATCCCGGCTGGAAGCCGAGCCCGCCGCCCATGGCCTGGTCGACGGAGAGGTTGATCTGCGTCTCGTTCTTGCCGAAGCCGTACGGGCGGGACTGGCCCATGGCGAGGATCTTGCCGGTGCCGGGCTCGACGATGGTCGCGGCGGTGGCCACCTCGTCGCTCTGGTTCACATGGTCCTTGACGGACTGCTGCACCGAGTCCTGGGCCTGCGGGTCCATGGTCGTACGGATGGTCAGGCCGCCCTGGTTCCAGACCTTGGCCCGGTCCTCCTTGGTCTTGCCGAAGACCGGGTCGCTCAGGAACACCGCCCGGACGTAGTCGCAGAAGAAGCCGGCGCCCTTCACGGCGGTGATGCAGCCGTTCTTGGGCTTGCTGACGTTCAGGCCGAGGGGCGTCTCCTTGGCCTTGTCGGCCTCCGTCTGGGAGATGTCGCCGACCTCGGCCATGCGCTGCAGCACGATGTTGCGCCGCTTGGTGGCCTCCGTCTCGTCGTTGACCGGGTCGAACCGGCTGGGCGACTGGACGATGCCGGCCAGGAGCGCGGACTCCTGGATGTTGAGGTTCTTGGCGTGCTTGGAGAAGTAGCGCTGGGCGGCGGCCTCGACGCCGTAGGCCTGCTGGCCGAAGAACGTGATGTTCAGGTAGTTCTCGAGGATCCTCTTCTTGCCGAGCTCCTCCTCCACCTGGATCGCGTACTTCAGCTCCTTGATCTTGCGGCCGATGGTCTGCTGGGTGGCCTGCGCGACCTTGGTGGGGTCGTCGCCGGCCTCCTCCACGAAGACGTTCTTCACATACTGCTGGGTGAGCGTGGAGGCGCCCTCGGCGACGCCACCGCTCTGCGCGTTCTTGTTCAGGGCGCGCAGGACGCCCTTCAGGTCGACCGCGCCGTGCTGATAGAAGCGGGCGTCCTCGATCGCGACGATCGCCTTCTGCATGTACGGCGAGATGTCCTTCAGCTCGACCACCGTGCGGTCGCGCGAGTACACCGTGGCGATGGTGCCGCCCTGGGCGTCGAGGATCGTGGTGCGCTGGCTGAGCGGCGGCGTCTTCATATTGGCCGGGAGCTCGTCGAAGCTCTCCACCGACCCCTTGGCCGCGAGCCCCAGCGCACCGACGGCGGGCAGCGCGATGCCGGCCATGACGGCACCGGCGAGCACACTGACACCGAGGAACTTGGCGGCCTGCTGCGCGGGCGACAGACCACCGCCTGAAGGCTTCTTTGGCATAGGGGCAGCCTACGTTCTCATTCGCCGGACACGCGTATATGCCTTGGCCTAAGCTGCTCTCAACTGTCACAGCAGTGCGGCCATGTATCAATACGTCCGGCGATCCCGAATCGTTCCGGACGTGCCTCGGTATTTTTCCAGGGGCGTGCCCGAATCCGCCTTGTGTGTCTGTTGGTGTCCCTTGTGGCTCAACTGAAACGTCCTGGTTCGCCGGGAGAGTCGCATATGTCGCCAGCTCACTCCCGCGGGTGATCTGCCGCTTACGCATAGTCCGTTCGGGCCATTCAAGATTGGGCCCGAAGGGGGTGTTGCGCTGTGCCCACCTTCCGTAACGTCCTCAACTGGCGGCGGTGAATATGCCGCTGCCGCCGTGGGGGAGCCTCGATTCGGGAGAGGACGGCGCCGGTATGGGCTGGGTAACCGACTGGAGTGCGCAGGCGGCCTGCCGCACTACCGATCCGGATGAACTGTTCGTTCAGGGAGCAGCGCAGAACAGGGCCAAGGCGGTGTGCACCGGATGTCCGGTGCGGACCGAGTGCCTGGCCGACGCGCTCGACAATCGCGTCGAGTTCGGCGTGTGGGGAGGCATGACGGAGCGGGAGCGCCGCGCACTGCTGCGCAGGCGGCCCACCGTGACCTCCTGGCGCCGGCTGCTGGAGACGGCTCGTACGGAGTACGAGCGTGGGGCCGGCCTGGTGCCCCTCGACGACGACCAGGTGTACGAGAACTACGCGGCGGTGAGCTGAGTCCGCCGCCCCGGCACCCCACGGTCCAGCACGCCTTCGGCCAAGGCGCCGTCGGTTCAGTCGGCCTCGGGCAGCTCCGGCCTGTTGGCCGCGAGCCGGTCCCCGATGTCCCGCAGCCCCGCGAGGTCGTGCACGTCGCCGGGCAGCGCGGCCACTTCGGTCACCGCCACCTCGGGGTGGAGCGCGGTGAAGCGGTCACGCGTGCGCTGCTCGCGGGAGAGCAGATGCATGCGGTCCGCGTGCAGCCTGAGCAGACCGGCGGTCAGCTCGTCCGCGGTCGGCTCGCCTTCCGCGGCCGATTCGCTCTGTGCCGTCAGCTCGTCGGAGTGCACAGTCAGCTCGTCGGACGTGAGGTCGGGATCGTCGGCCCCGGTCGCGGGGGATGACGCCGGGAAGGCCGAACTGCCGTCTGGGTCGGGGGAGTTACGAACTCCAGCTTTCCCGTCCGGCTGATCCACAATGCGAGGCTCCTCAAGATTTTCCGCGGCGGCGAGCGCCCGCTCGGCCGACAGCCGGGCGGCGCCACTGCCGTGGACCCGGTTGAGCACCAGACCCGCGAGCGGCATGTCCTCCGCGGCCAGCCGCTGCACGAAGTACGCGGCCTCCCGCAACGCGTCCCGCTCCGGTGCCGCGACCACCAGGAACGCCGTCCCGGGCGCCTGGAGGAGCTTGTACGTCGCGTCCGCGCGGGTGCGGAAGCCGCCGAACATCGAGTCCATCGCGGCCACGAACGTCTGAACATCCTTGAGTAGCTGACCGCCGAGCAGCTTGCCGAGGGCGCCGGTCATCATCGACATGCCGACGTTCAGGAACTTCATCCCCGCGCGCCCGCCCACCTTCGCGGGCGCCAGCAGCACGCGGATCAGCTTGCCGTCGAGGAACGAGCCCAGCCGCTTGGGCGCGTCCAGGAAGTCCAGCGCCGAACGCGACGGCGGGGTGTCGACGACGATCAGGTCCCACTCGTCGCGCGAGCGCAGCTGGCCCAGCTTCTCCATGGCCATGTACTCCTGCGTGCCCGCGAAGCCCGCCGAGAGCGACTGGTAGAAGGGGTTGTTCAGGATCGCGGCCGCCCGCTCGGCGTCCGCGTGCGCCTCGACGATCTCGTCGAAGGTGCGCTTCATGTCGAGCATCATCGCGTGCAGCTCGCCCTCCCCCTCGACGCCCTTGACCCGGCGCGGGGTGTTGTCGAGCGAGTCGATGCCCATGGACTGCGCGAGGCGGCGGGCCGGGTCGATGGTGAGCACCACGACCTTGCGGCCCCGCTCGGCGGCACGCAGGCCGAGCGCGGCCGCCGTGGTGGTCTTGCCGACGCCGCCGGAGCCGCAGCACACGATGATGCGTGTCTTCGGGTCGTCGAGCAGCGGATCGACGTCCAGCACGCGCGCGGGGGAGAGGTGGTGACGCTCCTGGACGGTCTCCGCGCTCATGCGATCCCCTGCTTCCGCAGTTCCGTGGCCAGTTCGTACAGACCCGCCAGGTCCATGCCCTCGGCGAGCAGCGGCAGTTCGTGCATCGGCAGGCCCAGCTCGCCGAGGACGGCCCGCTGCTCGTGCTCCAGCGCGTACCGCTCGGCGTACTGCTCGGCCTGGTCGAGCAGCGGGTCCACCAGCCGCTCGGCGTTGCCGCCGCGCCGCGCTCCGCCGAGACCCGCGGCCGACAGGGACCGCGCGATGGCCGTACGCGGCAGCGTCCGTACGAGTTCCAGGCCGGCCGAGTCCAACACCTCGGGCCGGACCATGTTCACGATGACCCGGCCCACCGGGAGGCGGGCGGAGCGCAGTTCGGCGATGCCGTCGGCGGTCTCCTGGACCGGCATCTCCTCGAGCAGCGTCACCAGGTGCACGGCCGTCTCCGGCGACTTCAGCACCCGCATCACGGCCTGCGCCTGATTGTGTATCGGGCCGATCTTGGCGAGGCCCGCCACCTCGTCGTTGACGTTCAGGAAGCGGGTGACGCGGCCCGTCGGGGGTGCGTCCATGACGACGTAGTCGTAGACGAACCGTCCGCTCTTGTCCTTGCGGCGGACCGCCTCGCAGGCCTTGCCGGTCAGCAGGACGTCCCTGAGGCCGGGCGCGACCGTGGTGGCGAAGTCGATCGCGCCGAGCTTCTTCAGGGCGCGGCCGGCGCTGCCCAGCTTGTAGAACATCTGGAGGTAGTCCAACAGAGCCAGTTCGGGGTCGATGGCGAGCGCGTACACCTCCCCGCCCCCGGGTGCGACGGCGATCTTGCGCTCCTCGTAGGGCAGCGCCTCCGTCTCGAAGAGCTGTGCGATGCCCTGCCGACCCTCGACCTCGACGAGAAGCGTCCGCTTCCCCGCCGTGGCCAGGGCCAGCGCTAGGGCCGCGGCGACCGTCGTCTTACCGGTCCCGCCCTTGCCGCTGACGACCTGGAGCCTGCTCACGTCTTCGAGCGTAACCAGTCCGGCCGCGCAGCAATCAGAGCCTGTGGACAACCGGGCCCCCGAGGCTGTGGAGAAACGGTCTTCCAGGGGTGCGGGAAGGCGGCCTCCGGGCCTCGGGCCGACCCGGCGCGGCGCCACCCGGCACAGCGGCTACAGTCGGCCCCATGACCAAGTGGGAATACGCAACCGTGCCGCTGCTCGTCCATGCCACGAAGCAGATTCTGGACACCTGGGGCGAGGACGGCTGGGAGCTCGTCCAGGTCGTGCCCGGGCCGAACAACCCCGAGCAGCTGGTGGCCTACCTCAAGCGCCAGAAGCCCGGCAAGAAGCCGGAGCAGGCGGCGTGAGCGCGGTCGAGGCGAAGCTCGCCGAGCTGGGGCTGACGCTGCCGGAGGTCGTGCCGCCGCTGGCCGCCTACCAGCCGGCCGTGCAGAGCGGCGTGTACGTGTACACCGCCGGCCAGCTGCCGATGGTCGAGGGCAAGCTCCCCGTCACCGGCAAGGTGGGCGCCGAGGTCACCGCCGAGGAGGCCAAGGACCTGGCCCGCATCTGCGCCCTGAACGCCCTGGCGGCCGTGAAGTCCGTCGCCGGTGATCTGGACCGCATCGCGCGCGTGGTGAAGGTCGTCGGCTTCGTCGCCTCGGCGTCCGACTTCACGGGCCAGCCCGCCGTCCTCAACGGCGCCAGCGAGCTGCTCGGCGAGGTGCTCGGCGACAAGGGCGTGCACGCCCGCAGCGCGGTCGGTGTCGCGGTGCTGCCGCTGGACGCGCCCGTGGAGGTCGAGGTCCAGGTGGAGCTCACCGAGGCGTGATCGCGCCGGTCGCGGGTCGGTGATCGTTCCCTCTCGAACATCACGCCCGCCACGGGATAGCCTCCGGCCATGGCGAACGGTCAGTGGTACCCCCCTCAGTGGCCGGACCGGATCCGCGCGCTCGCGGACGGCACCCTCACACCCGTGCCTCCCAAGCGCGCGGCCACCGTCATGCTCCTGAAGGACGGGCCGGACGGTCCGTCCGTGCACATGCTGCGCAGACGCGCCTCCATGGCCTTCGCCGGAGGCGCGTACGCCTACCCGGGCGGCGGCGTCGACCCGCGCGACGACGACCACCTCATCGGCTGGGCCGGCCCCACGCGCGCGTGGTGGGCCGACCGGCTCGGGACGGACGAGCGCGGCGCCCAGGCGATCGTCTGCGCGGCCGTCCGCGAGATGTTCGAGGAGGCCGGTGTCCTGCTCGCCGGGGCCGGCCCGGACACGGTCGTCGGCGACACCACGGGCGAGGACTGGGAGGCCGACCGCGCCGCGCTCGTGGCCCGCGAGTTCTCCTTCGCCGAGTTCCTCGACCGCCGCGGCCTGGTGCTGCGCTCGGACCTGCTGGGCGCCTGGACGCGCTGGATCACCCCGGAGTTCGAGGAACGCCGCTACGACACCTGGTTCTTCGTCGCCGCCCTGCCCGTGGGCCAGCGCACCCTCGACGTCTCGACGGAGGCGGACCGCACGGTGTGGATCCGCCCGCTCGACGCGGCCGCCGGCTACGACAAGGGCGAGCTGCTGATGATGCCGCCGACGATCGCCACCCTGCGCCAGCTGATGCCGTACGCCACGGCCGCCGAGGCGCTCGCCGCCGCCCCCGCCCGTGACATGACGCCGGTGCTGGCCCAGGCCCGCCTGGACGGCGACGAGATCGTGCTCTCCTGGCCGGGCCACGACGAGTTCACCAAGCACGTCCCCACGGCACAGACGCAGCCGCAGACACCGCACACCCCGACCGGTGGAGCCCCCGCATGACCGACGCAGCAGCCCTTCCCGGCCAGCCACGCGGCGGGGTCCTCTCCGGCCCCGCCACCGCGCGCGCGGTGAACGTGCTGGCGCCCAACGCCTCCGCGATGACCCTGGACGGCACCAACACCTGGATCCTCGCCGAGCCGGACTCCGACCTGGCCGTGGTTGTCGACCCGGGCCCGCTGGACGAGAGCCACCTCCGCGCGGTCGTCGACACGGCAGAACAGGCCGGCAAGCGCGTCGCCCTGACCCTGCTCACCCACGGCCACCCCGACCACGCCGAGGGCGCCGCCCGGTTCGCCGAACTGACCGGCACACGCGTGCGTGCCCTCGACCCCGCGCTGCGCCTCGGCGACGAGGGGCTGGCCGCGGGGGACGTCGTCGAGGTCGGCGGCCTGGAGCTGAGGATCGTACCGACGCCCGGGCACACCGCCGACTCGCTGTCCTTCCATCTGCCGGCCGACCGCGCGGTGCTGACCGGCGACACGATCCTCGGACGCGGTACGACGGTCGTGGCGCACCCCGACGGCCGGCTCGGGGACTATCTGGACTCCCTGCGCCGCCTGAGGTCCCTCACGGTCGACGACGGCGTGCACACCGTGCTGCCGGGCCACGGGCCGGTCCTGGAGGACGCCCAGGGCGTCGTGGAGTACTACCTCGCCCACCGCGCCCACCGGCTCGCCCAGGTCGAGACGGCCGTCGAGGACGGCTACCGCACGCCCGCGCAGATCGTCGCCCATGTGTACGCCGACGTGAACCGCTCCCTGTGGCCCGCGGCCGAGCTGTCGGTACGCGCCCAGCTGGACTACCTGGAGGAGCACGGCCTCATCTAGGGCCTTGGGGTCTTCGTGCCGTGCACGCGCGTGTACTCCGCCGCCAGCCAGGGCCCCAGGTCGTCGACGTACGTCCGCAGGACGTCGGGGTCGGAGGTGGGCTCGTAGCCGAGGACGGCCGCGGAGCGCAGCTGGTCGGCCCGTGCGGGGTAGTACCGGGCGAACGCCTCGGCCATCTCCCGCAGGTCGCTGGTCCAGCCGTTCCAGGCGGGCATGACGAGGGTGAAGCCGGTGCGCACCAGGTGCCGGGACAGGAACCGGACCAGGCGCAGGCGCTCCGCCTCCGTCGTGGCCGCGGAGACACGCTCCCGCCAGCGCGGCAGGAGCCGCGCGAGATCGCCGTTGGTCTCGCGGGCGAGCCGCGAGTCGGGCCGGTAGCGCGGAAGGTACTCGGCGAGGTCCTCGCCGAGCAGCGGGGTGCACAGACACGCCACGAACCAGCCCAGGTCGTACGTCTCCAGGTCGCTCAGCAGCCGCGCCCGGCTGTACAGCAGCGTGCCGACGCCGTCGATCTGCGCGAACTCGCGGTCCAGAGCCTCCCCGAGCGCCTGTACGGCGTCCCGGTCGGCGTCCGTCGGTTCCGCGCGCAGCGCGACCAGCAGGTCCAGGTCGCTGCGGCCCACGCGCGCGGTGCCGCGCGGGACGGAGCCGTAGAGGTAGGCGCTGTGCAGCCGGTCCCCGAGGACGTCCAGGAGCCGGTCGCGCGCGGCGGCCACGACGGGCCGGAACGCGTGCGGGACGCGCCCCAGGGAGCCCTCGCGCTCGATGTACCCCTGAGGGTCGAGGCCGGGGCGCCGCACCCCGGGGCCGACGCGGTGCACCGTTTCGGTCATGGGGCCACTGTGCCCCGGTCAGGACACAGTGGCAGCGCATTTTCAGCGTGGGCAGGCGAATGTCACCGGTCGTTCAGGCCGGTGACACCCCTCGGCCCGGCCGGGCCGGTGGCTCAGCGGGAGCGCTTGGCCAGCCGCTCGACGTCCAGCAGGATCACGGCCCGCGCCTCCAGGCGCAGCCAGCCGCGCTGCGCGAAGTCGGCGAGTGCCTTGTTGACCGTCTCGCGCGAGGCGCCGACCAGCTGGGCCAGCTCCTCCTGCGTCAGGTCGTGGACGACGTGGATGCCCTCCTCGGACTGCACGCCAAAGCGGCGGGAGAGGTCCAGCAGGGCGCGCGCGACACGGCCCGGGACGTCGGAGAAGACCAGGTCCGACATGGCGTCGTTGGTCTTGCGCAGCCGGCGGGCGACGGCGCGCAGCAGCGCGGCGGCCACCTCGGGGCGCGCGTTCAGCCAGGGCTGGAGGTCGCCGTGGCCGAGGCCGAGCAGCTTGACCTCGGTCAGCGCGGTGGCGGTCGCCGTGCGCGGGCCCGGGTCGAACAGCGACAGCTCGCCGATCAGCTCGCCGGGGCCGACGACGGCGAGCATGTTCTCGCGGCCGTCGGGCGAGGTGCGGTGCAGCTTGACCTTGCCCTCGGTCACCACGTAGAGCCGGTCGCCCGGGTCGCCCTCGTGGAACAGGGAGTCGCCCCGCGCCAGAGTCACCTCACTCATGGAGGCGCGAAGCTCCGCGGCCTGCTCGTCGTCGAGAGCAGCGAAGAGCGGGTTGCGCCGCAGAACGTCGTCCACGAGTTCTCTCCTTGTCGACCTGCTCAGGGGATCTTGTTCCCCCGGTGTACCAGGGGTCCGTGGTGCCCATTTTGCCGGACGGTCCAAACAGTGTGATCTGTCACAAGGATGCCGCACTGGTGTCCGCTGTTAAGCGGCAGGGGTCCAATTGGGGGCCGATCTTCAGGGTCCGGGGCGGATGTCGGTGCCGGGCCGTAGGCTGGCCGGGTGTCCAAATCGCCGGTGAGAGCGCAGGCCGAGGGGGCTGGGCGGATGGTTGTACGGCGGGATTCCGCTGTGGGCGAACAGGCCACTGACGGCGGTAGGGAAGCGGCAAAAGCGACGAAGAGGGCGACGGTGGAGCAGGCGGCGGAGCAGGCTGCGGCTGGAGAGAAGACGACGTCCGCGAAGAGGGCCACGACGGCCAAGAAGGCTGTTCCGGACGAGAAGGCCGCGGCGAAGCAGGCGGCTCCGGCGAAGAAGGCGGCTCCCGCCAAGAAGGCCGCTCCCGCGAAGAGGGCTGTTCCGGCCAAGGCCGCCGCCGGAAAGAAGTCCGCCGCAGGGAAGAAGGCCGCCGCCAAGAAGACGGCCCGCCCCGCCAAGGCCACCCCCGCCCTGAAGAAGACGACCGGCTCCGCCAAGAAGACACCCCCCGTCGTCGCCAAGAAGGCCACCGCCGCCGTGAAGGCCCCGCCCGCGAAGACGATCGCCGCGACTCCGCCCAAGGGCGAGTCGCGCACGGCGCTGGTCCGCAGGGCCCGCCGGATCGACCGGGAACTGGCCGAGGTCTACCCGTACGCCCACCCCGAGCTGGACTTCGAGAACCCCTTCCAGCTGCTGGTGGCCACGGTGCTGTCGGCGCAGACCACCGACCTCAGGGTCAACCAGACGACCCCGGCGCTCTTCGCGAAGTACCCCACCCCCGAGGACCTGGCCGTCGCGAACCCGGAGGAGGTCGAGGAGATCCTGCGCCCGACCGGGTTCTTCCGGGCCAAGACCAAGTCGGTCATAGGGCTGTCCAAGGGCCTGGTGGAGCAGTTCGGCGGGGAGGTGCCCGGACGGCTGGAGGACCTGGTCAAGCTGCCCGGCGTCGGCCGCAAGACGGCGTTCGTGGTGCTGGGCAACGCCTTCGGACGGCCCGGCATCACCGTGGACACGCACTTCCAGCGGCTCGTGCGGCGCTGGCAGTGGACCGAGGAGAGCGACCCCGACAAGATCGAGGCCGCCGTCGGCGCGCTGTTCCCCAAGAGCGACTGGACCGACCTCTCGCACCACGTGATCTGGCACGGCCGCCGCATCTGCCACGCCCGCAAGCCGGCCTGCGGCGCCTGCCCCGTCGCCCCGCTCTGCCCGGCGTACGGCGAGGGCGAGACCGACCCGGACAAGGCGAAGAAGCTCCTGAAGTACGAGAAGGGCGGCCTGCCCGGCCAGCGCCTGAACCCCCCGCAGTCCTACCTCGACGCGGGCGGCATCCCCGCGCCGCCGCTGGGGGCCGGATGAGGAGCCGTACGACGGGCACCCGACGAACGCGCCCAGTGTGGGAACGATCACGGCGGGTCCGGGCGTTGGAACGGGTGGAACGGGGGTGGCGATGACACGGGCAAGTCACACGCAGGGCGGTGCGGTCACGCTCAGCAAGGAGGGCCTGCCCGCCTGGCTGGAGCCGGTGGTGCACGCCGCGGAGACGGTGAAGCCGCTCCAGCTGAGCCGCTTCCTGCCGCCGGAGAACGGCTCGGGGCGGCAGTCGGCCGTGCTCATCCTGTTCGGCGAGGGCGCGCGAGGGCCCGAGCTGCTGCTGATGGAGCGGGCGGGCTCGCTGCGCTCGCACGCCGGCCAGCCGTCCTTCCCCGGCGGCGCCCTGGACCCGGAGGACGGCGACCCGGCGACCGACGGCCCGCTGCGGGCGGCCCTGCGCGAGGCCGAGGAGGAGACCGGCCTCGATCCGTCCGGCGTCCAGCTCTTCGGCGTCCTGCCCCGGCTGTACATCCCGGTCAGCAGCTTCGTCGTCACCCCGGTCCTCGGCTGGTGGCGCGAGCCGAGCCCCGTCGGCGTCGTCGATCCGAACGAGACCGCGCGGGTCTTCACCGTCCCCGTGGCGGATCTCACGGATCCGGCCAACCGCGCCACCGCCGTCCACCCCAGCGGCCACAGAGGCCCGGCATTCCTGGTCGAATCGGCCCTCGTCTGGGGGTTCACGGCCGGTGTCATCGACCGCCTGCTGCACTTCTCCGGCTGGGAGCGCCCCTGGGACCGGGACAAGCAGGTCCCGCTCGACTGGCGCGCATGACAGGGTGGCCCACGTGCTGTGTTCTCCGGGAGCCGCGTCCGTATGCCGCCGTGCGGCGGGCCGTGCCCCCGGCCGGCCGGACGACCGGAGTGAGCGGAAGATGACGAGGCGAGGCCTGAAGCGGTGAACGTGCTGGACATCCTGTTGCTGGTCGCGGCCGTGTGGTTCGCGATCGTGGGCTACCGCCAGGGCTTCGTCGTCGGCATCCTGTCGGTGATCGGCTTCCTCGGCGGCGGCCTGATCGCCGTCTACACCCTGCCCGTCCTCTGGGACGCCCTCACCGACAACGCCGAGGTCAGCACGACCGCCGCCGTCGTCGCGGTCGTCGTCGTCATCGTCTGCGCCTCGATCGGCCAGGCCCTGACGACCCACCTCGGCAACAAGCTGCGCCGGTACATCACCTGGTCCCCGGCCCGCGCCCTGGACGCCACCGGCGGCGCCCTCGTCAACGTCGTGGCGATGCTGCTGGTCGCCTGGCTGATCGGCTCGGCCCTCGCGGGCACGACGCTGCCGACCCTCGGCAAGGAGGTCCGGAGCTCCAAGGTGCTGCTCGGGGTCTCCCGTGCACTGCCGGCGCAGGCCGACACCTGGTTCGCGGACTTCTCCTCGGTCCTCGCGCAGAACGGCTTCCCGCAGGTCTTCAGCCCGTTCGCCAACGAGCCGATCACCGACGTACGGCCGCCGGACCCGGCGCTCGCCCGCAGTGCCGTGGCCGTACGCGCACAGCGCTCCATCGTGAAGGTGATGGGCACCGCGCAGAGCTGCGGCAAGGTCCTGGAGGGCACCGGGTTCGTCTTCGACGACCGCCGGGTGATGACCAACGCGCATGTCGTCGGCGGCGTCGACGAGCCGACCGTACAGATCGGCGGCGAGGGCCGCCGCTACGACGCCACCGTCGTCCTGTACGACTGGAAGCGCGACATCGCCGTCCTGGACGTGCCCGATCTCAGCGCGCCCGCCCTGAAGTTCACGTCGACCGACGCCGACAGCGGTGACGACGCGATCGTCGCCGGCTTCCCGGAGAACGGCGCGTACGACGTGCGCGCCGCGCGGGTGCGCGGGCGGATCCCGGCCAACGGGCCGGACATCTACCACCGCGGCACCGTCCGCCGTGATGTCTACTCGCTGTACGCGACCGTCCGCCAGGGCAACTCCGGCGGCCCGCTGCTCACCCCCGAGGGTGAGGTCTACGGCGTGGTCTTCGCGAAGTCCCTGGACGACGCGGACACCGGCTACGCCCTGACGGTGGACGAGATCGCGGAGGACATCACCAAGGGCCGTACGGCGACCCAGCAGGTGGACAGCGACAGCTGCGCGCTGTGAGGCCCCGCAGGTCAGCCGCGGGGGTGGCGCAGGCGGACCGAGACCCAGCGGGCCCGGCGGCGCAGGATGCGCGGAATGCCCACCCGGAGGTCGGAGCCCGGCAGTTGCGGGGCGCCTCCTCGGTGGGAGCTCAGGGAGTTGCCCGAGCGGCGGTTGCGTGCTGCGTCACTGTAGTCGTGCGTCCAGCCCATACCCCGACGTCTGCCCCCGCCCGAAGGTCGATAACCGCGCCCGTGCCCCCCAATTGGCCTATGCGGGCGGCAAGTGGCCGTTCGAGGGACAGGTGTTCCGCTTCCGGATACCGGGCGCAGCGGCGTGGTCACCCAGGCGTCATGAAACGTTGCGTCGGGACCAGCCCGTTCGGGTGACTTGACGCCTCCCGGGGGGCTGTCGGGCCCCGGCCCGGCCCCTTTCAGCGGTCCGGCTCGGGATCCTTCAGCCAGTTGATGAGCTCGGTGGAGAACGCCACCGGGTCCTCCTCGTGCGGGAAGTGCCCGAGCCCGTCGAACAGCCGCCAGCGGTACGGCGCCTCGACGTACTCGCCGGAGCCCGCCGCGCTGCGCGTGCGCAACACCGGGTCCAGCGAGCCGTGCAGATGCAGCGTCGGAACCCGCACGGGCCGCTTCATGCGCCGGTAGAACTGGATGCCGTCCGGCCGGGCCATCGAGCGCACCATCCAGCGGTACGGCTCGATGGAGCAGTGCGCCGTCGAGGGGATGCACATCGCCCTCTGATACGTCTCCACCGCGTCGTCCTCCGGCAGCCGCGGGCCGGACCAGTCCCGGATCAGCCGCCCGACCAGCGCCCCGTCGTCGGCGACGAGCTGCCGTTCGGGGATCCAGGGCCGCTGGAAGCCCCAGATGTAGGAGCTCGCGGTGGTCTGCTTGACGTCGGCGAGCATGGCCGAGCGCCAGCGCCGCGGATGCGGCATGGAGGCCACCGCGAGTCGGCGGATGAGCTTGGGCCGCATCACGGCCGCCGTCCACGCCAGATAGCCGCCGAGGTCGTGGCCGACCAGCGCGGCGTCGGGCTCGCCGAGGGAGCGGATGACGCCGGTGACGTCGAGGGCGAGGTTGGCGGGGTCGTAGCCGCGCGGAGTGCGGTCGCTGCCGCCGACGCCACGCAGGTCCATGGCGACCGCCCGGAACCCGGCGTCGGCGAGCGCGGTCAGCTGGTGCCGCCAGGTCCACCAGAACTGGGGGAAGCCGTGCAGCAGCATCACGAGCGGGCCGTCGCCGAGCTCCGCGATGTGGAAGCGCGCGCCGTTGGCGGCGACCTCGCGGTGCGTCCAGGGCCCGTCGGGTCGTACGACCGAGGCGGACGGGAGCGGGGAAGTGGCGGGGTCCGTCATGACGACGAGCGTGCCACAGCCTCGATGGCCGCGGGCTCCCGATCCTGAGGCAGCTCGGGCCGCGGGTGCGGCTTGGCCTTCTGCAGCACGGCCGCCGACTCCTTCATCGACGCGGCGACCTTCTGCGGGCCCTTGCTCTTGGAGGCCTTCTTCGCGAAGAGCACGCCGATCAGCGCCAGGACGACCGCGACCAGGACGTTCGCCGCGAAGGACAGCAGGAAGCAGATCGCGAGGTTCCAGTGGCTCCAGGTGCGGATGCCGTACGCCAGGGCGAAGTTGAGCATCGGCAGGGAGAACACCAGCACCGCGCCGGCCACCGAGAACGCCCCGCCGCTCATCGCGCCGCGCTTCACGTCCTGCTTCAGCTGCGCCTTGGCCAGCGCGATCTCGTCGTGCACCAGCGCCGACAACTCGGTCGTCGCGGAGGCGAACAACTGGCCGATGCTGCGTTCGGCGCCGACCGGGCTGCCGTCGGGTGCGCTCATCGCGGTCTCCCTCTTGTGATCTGGCTGGGACTGAGTGCCCTGTTTTTTTGTACCGTCCCGTCAGATCATGCCGGACGGTCCTCCTCCTCGCCTGCCCCGCCCATCACTTCGGCACGCCGCGCGGTGGCCTTCTCCTCCGCGATCCTGCGGTGTTCGGCCGCCTTGCGCTCGTGGATCGCGGCCATACGGAGGTGATAGGCCGGGTCGTCCTGCTCGTAGATGTCCGGAATGCCGTCGAGGTCGTCGTCCCGCTCCTCGGCCTCGTACAGGCGCTGGTACTTGCCGTTGCGTATCTTCAGCAGAACGGTGGCCAGGCTCGCCGCGATCAGCGAGCCGACCAGGACGGCGGCCTTGACCTCGCCCGTCAGCGTCGTGTCGTCCTCGAAGGCCAGCTCGCCGATGAGCAGCGAGACGGTGAACCCGATGCCGGCCAGGGTGGCCACCGCGAAGACGTCGGCCCACTGGAGGTCCTCGCTGAGGGACGCCCTGGTGAAGCGGGCGGTCAGCCAGGTGCCGCCGAAGATGCCGAGCGTCTTGCCGACGACCAGCCCGAGCACGACACCCAGGGTCTCCGGCCGGGTGAACACCTCGCCCAGCGCGCCGCCCGACACCGACACACCCGCGCTGAACAGCGCGAACAGCGGTACGGCGATGCCCGCCGACAGCGGTCGTACGAGGTGCTCGATCCGCTCGCCCAGGGAGTGCTCCTCGCCCTCGCGAGGGGTGCAGCGCAGCATCAGGCCCATGGCCACGCCCGCGATGGTCGCGTGGATGCCGCTGTTGTACATCAGGGCCCAGATCACCAGCGCCAGCGGTACGTAGACGTACCAACCGCGTACGCCCTTGCGCAGCAGCAGCCAGAAGACGACGAGGCCGGCGAGCGCGCCGCCGAGCGCCGCGAAGTCGATCGTCTCGGTGAAGAAGACCGCGATGATCAGGATGGCGAACAGGTCGTCGACGACGGCGAGCGTGAGCAGGAAGGCGCGCAGGGCGCTCGGCAGCGAGCTGCCGATGACCGCGAGCACCGCGAGCGCGAACGCGATGTCGGTGGCGGTGGGCACGGCCCAGCCCTTGAGCGAGCCGTCGCCGGCGGCGTTGGTGAGGGCGTAGACCAGCGCGGGCGCCGCCATACCGCACAGCGCGGCCACGACGGGCAGGGCGGCGGCCTTGGGGTCGCGCAGGTCTCCGGCGACGAGCTCGCGCTTGAGCTCGATGCCGGCCACGAAGAAGAAGATCGCGAGGAGTCCGTCGGCGGCCCAGTGCGCGACGGAGAGGTTCAGGCCGAGGGCCCCGGGGCCGAAGTGGCGGTGCGAGACGCTCTCGTAGCTGTCGTGCAGCCCCGGGACGTTCGCCCAGATCAGCGCGGCGATCGCGGCGATCAGCAGCAGCACGCCGCCGACGGTCTCGGTGCGCAGCGCCTCCGCCACATAGCGCCGCTCGGGCAGGGACAGCCGTCCCAGGACCTTGCGGGGGGTGGTGGTGCGGGGCGCGGCCACGGCGGGGACCTCCGGTCGGTGGGCAGGACAGAGCGACTGCCGACCAGACTTCCCGGCGCACCTTTGTTTAGTTTACCTAAGATGCGCCGGGCCGCTCGCTGGAACGGGTGTCAGTCCTCGCTGGGCGCCGCCGGGAGCTTCGCCTGGATGAGGTCCATGACCGTGGAGTCGGTCAGGGTCGTGACGTCTCCGAGCTGCCTGTTCTCCGCGACGTCGCGCAGCAGGCGGCGCATGATCTTGCCGGAGCGGGTCTTCGGCAGCTCGCCCACCGGCAGGATCCGCTTGGGCTTGGCGATCGGGCCGAGGGTGGCGCCGACGTGGTTGCGCAGTTCGTCGACGAGGGAGTCGTCCTCGGACGCCGTACCGCGCAGGATCACGAAGGCGACGATGGCCTGGCCGGTCGTCTCGTCGGCGGCGCCGACGACGGCGGCTTCGGCGACGGAGGGGTGGGAGACGAGGGCGGACTCGACCTCGGTGGTGGAGATGTTGTGGCCGGAGACGAGCATGACGTCGTCGACGCGGCCCAGCAGCCAGATGTCGCCGTCGTCGTCCTTCTTCGCGCCGTCACCGGCGAAGTACTTGCCCTCGAAGCGGGACCAGTAGGTGTCGAGGAAGCGCTGGTCGTCGCCCCAGATGGTGCGCAGCATGGACGGCCACGGCTCGGTCAGCACCAGGTAGCCGCCTCCGCCGTTGGGCACCTCGTTCGCCTCGTCGTCGACGACGGTCGCCGAGATGCCAGGCAGCGGGGTCTGGGCGGAGCCGGGCTTGGTGTCGGTGACGCCGGGCAGCGGGGAGATCATCATCGCGCCGGTCTCGGTCTGCCACCAGGTGTCCACGATCGGGGTGCGGTCGGCGCCGATGTGCTTGCGGTACCAGATCCATGCCTCGGGGTTGATCGGCTCGCCCACCGAGCCGAGCACGCGCAGGCTGCTCAGGTCGAACTTCGCGGGGATGTCGTCGCCCCACTTCATGAACGTGCGGATCGCGGTGGGCGCGGTGTACAGGATGGAGACCTTGTACTTCTGCACGATCTCCCAGAACCGGCCCTGGTGCGGGGTGTCCGGCGTGCCCTCGTACATGACCTGGGTGGCGCCGTTGGCGAGCGGCCCGTAGACGATGTAGGAGTGTCCGGTGACCCAGCCGACGTCGGCGGTGCACCAGTAGACGTCGGTCTCCGGCTTGAGGTCGAAGACGGCGTGGTGGGTGTAGGCGGTCTGGGTGAGGTAGCCGCCGGAGGTGTGCAGGATGCCCTTGGGCTTACCCGTGGTGCCGGAGGTGTAGAGGATGAACAGCGGGTGCTCGGCCTCGAACGCCTCGGGGGTGTGCTCGGCGGACTGGCGGGCGACGATGTCGTCCCACCACACGTCCCGGCCCTCGGTGAAGGCGACGTCCTGGCCGGTGCGGCGCACGACGAGGACATGCTCGACGTTGTCGGTCTTCGTCAGCGCCTCGTCCACGGCCGGCTTGAGCGCGGAGGGCTTGCCGCGCCGGTAGCCGCCGTCGGCGGTGATGACGACCTTGGCGTCGGCGTCCTTGATACGGGTGGCGAGCGCGTCCGCCGAGAACCCGCCGAACACGACGGAGTGGGCTGCGCCGATGCGGGCACAGGCCAGCATCGCGACGGCCGTCTCGGGGATCATCGGCATGTAGACGGCGACCCGGTCGCCCTTGCGGACACCCAGCTCCAGCAGCGCGTTGGCCGCCCTGGACACCTCGTTCTTGAGGTCGGCGTAGGTGAGGGCGCGGCTGTCGCCGGGCTCGCCCTCGAAGTGGATGGCCACCCGGTCGCCGTTGCCGGCCTCCACATGCCGGTCCACGCAGTTGTAGGCGACGTTCAGCTCGCCGTCCTGGAACCACTTCGCGAACGGCGGGTTGGACCAGTCCAGGGTCTCGGTCGGTTCCTTGGCCCAGGTCAGGCGCCGGGCCTGCGCGGCCCAGAAACCGAGCCTGTCAGCCTTGGCCTGCTCGTACGCCTCCGCGGTGACATTGGCATGCGCGGCCAGGTCGGCGGGCGGCGCGAACCTGCGCTCCTCTTTGAGCAGGTTGGCCAGGCTTTCGTTGCTCACGACATCTCCCTTTCCCAGGGTGTCCGTTGTGTCCCAGGCCACAGCTCATCAGACCCGAGGGTCCGCTGACAAGGGTCGACCGAAAATTGGTTTAGACCTGTGAGGGCCGGGTGACCGGGTGCCTACCTCGGCGTCGATCTCGGCGCGGGTTCCGATGCGGGCCCGCTCTTGATCTTGGTCTCGCCCTCGCGCTCGGTCTTGCACTCGGTTCCGCACGTGTGCCGGTCGGTCTCGGAGGTGATCTTGTGGCCGGGCCGTCCGATCGTTCCCACGGACGGCCCGGCCCTCAGGTTCAGGCAGGTGCGCTCATGTAACGGCCCTCACACGCCTCACACCGGGCTGCGCAACTCCTCCGTGCCCGCCACATGGTCGAACAGCTCACCTCCCTCGGCCCCCGTGAGCAGGTAGGCCTGGGCCTCGCCCACGTGGAAGTACACCCCGTGCAGCTCCAGCGCCCCGCGCCGCAGCCCCCGCGCCACCGACTCATGCGCGCGCAGATGCTCCAACTGCTGGACGACGTTGGTCAGGCACAACTGCTCCACCGCGTCGGCCGGCGCTCTCCCTGCCAACCGCGCCCAGGGCCGACTGTCGTCCGCCATGCGCTCCAGGCTCGGCAGGCCGTGCCTCAACCACCGCTTGAGCGGGGTCTGAGCACCTCCCGGCTCGGAGTTGAGCAGCGCCTGCATGGCACCGCACCCCGAGTGCCCGCACACCGTGATGGACCGCACCTTCAGCACGTCCACCGCGTACTCGATCGCGGCCGCCACCGAGTCGTCCCCACTCTCCGCCCCCGGCAGCGGCACGAGGTTGCCCACGTTGCGCACCACGAACAGGTCACCCGGACCACTGGAGGTGATCATCGAGGTGACCACCCGCGAGTCGGCACAGGTCAGGAACAACTGCGCCGGCCGCTGCCCCTCCCGAGCCAACCGCGCCAACTCGTTACGCACCAGGGGAGCGGTGTTGCGCTGGAACGCGGTGATACCGCGAACGAGTTGGTGTTGACCGGGCTTTGGGGGGAGCGAGGTGGTGGCTGGGGTGTGTCCGTGGGTGGGGTGGTGGCTGGGGTGGATGCTGCTGTTCGGGTGCGGGGGGTGGGGGGCTCGGGGGGTGTGGTCGTTGTGCGGGGGGTGGGTGTCCGGGTGGGCGTGCTCCTGGCTCGGGTCGTGGGTGTCCGGGTGGGCGTGCTGCTTGCGCACGTCGTGGGTGGTGGGGCGGACGTGCTGATCGTTGGGGTCATCGGCGGTCGCGCGACCGTGCTGATCACTCGGGTCGGGTGCGGTCGCGCGGGTGTGCCGACTGCTCAGGTCGTGGGTGTCCGGGTTGGCGTGTTCCTGTTTCGGGTTGTGGGCGCCCGGGCGGGCGTGGTCGTCGAGGCTGTCGTCAGGGTCGCGGAGGCCTTGGCGGCCGTGCCGGTCGAGGTCGAGATCGGTGTTGCCGGCAGGGGCGTTCGGGTCGTCCTGCCTGCCCGGACTGTTGCGGTCACCCTGCTCCGCAGGACTGTTGGGGCCGTCCTGTCCGGCAGAGCCACTCCGGCTGTCTCGCACGCCGTCGGCGATGCCCGGCGCGGCACCCTGCACAGGTCCGTCGGTCCGGGGCTGCTGTCCGCTGGGACGGGCGGACAACTGGTCCTGGGCGTGGCCCACCTCGGTATGGGTGTCGGGCGTGATGCCTACGTCCGACACGGGTTCTCCGTCAGCAGCCCCCTCTGCAGGGCTGTCGCACTGGTGGTTGCGCCAGGGCGTCCAGGGGCGGCAGCGGCAGGCGGCGGGATCGGCCGGGGCTTCCCCGTCGCCGGAGCCCTCGGCCTCGCGGGACTCTGCGAGGACGGCGGGTTCGGCGATACGGACTGCGGCACGGCGGCCGGTCAGCTCGACGGTGCCTCCGTGGGCGGTGTGCGAGGTCTGCCAGTCCTGCAGTGACTCGTAGGCCGCGTGGTCCATGAACGAACCGTCCAACTCCACGACGACCTGGGCGCCTTGGGGTACGAGATGCAGGGCACGGCTGAGCCGCGGTACCGCCAGGAACGTCAACTGGCCTCTTACATGTACGTGATGGACTCCTTCCTTCTCGTCGTGCGTGATGCGGGTGCGGGTGAGGCGGTTGAGGGCGACGGTGACGGCCACGGCGACGCCGAGCGCCACGCCCTCCAGGACTCCGAGGAACACCACGCCGGCGGTCGTGACGGCGTACACCGGTGCCTCTCGGTGTCGAGTCACCGTGCGGATGTGGTGCAGGGACACCATCTGGATGCCGACGGCCATCACCAGGGCGGCGAGCGAGGCGAGCGGGATGAGCTCCAGGATCGGGACCATCAGCAGCGCGGCGACTACTACGAGAACGCCGTGCAACACCGTGGAGTTCCGGCTGACGGCACCGGCTTGCACATTCGCCGAACTCCGCACCGCCACCCCCGCGACGGGCAGTCCGCCGAGGGCTCCGGAGACGATGTTGGCCGCGCCCTGCCCGAGCAGTTCACGGTCCAGGTCGGACCGGGCGATACGGGGGGCGTGACCGCCGGAGCGGGCTGCGGGGCGGGGCTTGAAGGCGGCGCTGCGGGGAGGGGAAGCGGCATCGGATGCGGGGCGTCCTTCCGCGTCCGATCCTGTGCGGGCCTCGGAACCGGGATCGGTGCAGGACTCCGTGCCGCTGGTACCACCCCCGCCATGCGTCTCCGCACGGGCGGCCGCGGCCCCCCGCGCCGCAGCCAGCTTGTCCACGGCGACCGCGCCCAGCAGTGACTGCACGCTGCACACCAGCGTGATGGTGAGGACGGCGGCGGCGATGCCGGTCACCGGGCCTTCGGGCATTCCGGCCAGGGCATGACTGCTCCAGGACGGCAGCTCGACCTTGGGCAGGCTGAGGGCGGTGAGCGAGGCTGTCGCGGTGGCGCCGGCGACGGCGATGAGCGGGGCCGGAATCGTGCGCAGCAACAGTCCCGCCCGGCCTGGGATCCGTGGCCACAGGAACAGCAGCGCGAGGGTGAGGGCGCTCATCGTGACGGCGGCGGGATGCACACGAGCCAACTGGGCGGGCAGGCCGGCGAGGTTGGCGAGCACCGAGCTCTGCGGCGTGCCGCCGAGGACGATGTGCAGCTGGGCGACGGCGATGGTGACGCCGATGCCGGCGAGCATGCCGTGGACGATCGCGGGGCTGACGGCGAGCGCCGTGCGGGCCACCCGCAGTCGGCCCAGGAGGAGTTGGGTGAAGCCGGCAAGGACGGTGATGGCGCAGGTGGTGCGCCAGCCGTACTGATGGATGAGGTCGGCGGTGACGACCGTGAGACCGGCGGCCGGCCCGCTGACCTGGAGCGGAGAGCCGCCGACGAGGCCGGCCACCACTCCGCCGACGGCGGCGGCGACGAGGCCCGCCTGGAGCGGGGCGTCGGTGGCCAGGGCGATGCCCAGGGACAGGGGCAGGGCGATCAGGAAGACCGCGATCGAGGCGGACACATCGGCGCCGGCGATACGGAAGCGGCGGCGGTGCGGGTCCGTCGGCGGACTGTGCGGTGGGTGGGCCCGCTGGGCAGGGGCGCCGGAGTCGGCGTGCTTTTCCCTCGGCCCGGAGGCGACAGCCCCCGTGGGCGTGGGGGCCTGTCCCCCTCTGGGCGGGGGCTTTGGCGAGGGTTCGTAGGACTGCGTGTGCGCGGGGACGCTGGCTGACATGTTCCCGTCTCCTCCGGGGCGGCGCGGTCGCGTAACAGGTGGTCCCCGCCGGGCGGCGGGGTCGGGTCGCGGCCGTGGGTCACGGCGTGCAGCGGCGGGATGGATCAACGTTCTGAATCAACGCTCGGTAAACAGATCGTAATGCAGAGTAAAGGCCCAGCATGGATTTTCGACGCAAATGGGCTAATGCATCCCCCTAATGAGTGAAGTGCTCTTTTTATCGGCTTGTCGTACATATTCCTTCTCGGTCCCGTGCGACGTTGGCGGCGCTGTCGGCTCGCCCGGCACATCACCTCGTCGAGGTCGTCACCAGCGTTGCCCCGAGAGAAGGAAGAAGGTGGGCGGATGGCCGCCACCCAGAGGATTGCCGCGGGCGCTGTGGCCGTCGCGGCCTGTGCCGCGTCACTGGCCGGTTGCGCGACCGGCAACGACCATTCCGAGGGCGGGGTTTCCGGGCCGCAGAAGGCGAAGCCGGCCCCGGCGCCCAAGAGCCAGGTCCGCCTCATCGGCGACGGCTCCACCGCGTACACCGGCGCGCAGCCGCATCTGCCGCGGCCCGAACGCCTGAAGCCAGGTCAGAAACCGCCGCAGTTCGTGGTGTTCTCCTGGGACGGCGCGGGCGAGGACAGCCAGCGTCTGTTCTCCCACTTCCGCAAGGTCGCCAAGGACAACAACGCCACGATGACCTACTTCCTCAGCGGCGTGTACCTGCTCCCGGAGGACAAGCGCGACCTCTACAAGCCGCCGCAGCACTCCCCGGGCCGTTCCGACATCGGCTTCAACGACGAGCAGGGCATCGCCGACACCGTCAAACAACTGCGCCTGGCATGGATGGAGGGCAACGAGGTCGGCACCCACTTCAACGGCCACTTCTGCGGCAAGGGCGGCGGTGTGGGCGAGTGGTCGGTCGAGGAGTGGAAGGACGAGATCGCCCAGGCCAAGCAGTTCGTGAGGACCTGGAAGACCAACACGGGCATGTCGAAGGCGGCCCCGCTGCCCTTCGACTACGACAAGGAGCTCATCGGCGCCCGCACCCCCTGCCTGGAGGGCCAGAGCAACTTCCGCAAGGCCGCCCGCGAACTCGGCTTCCGCTACGACACCAGCGGGGTCAACAACCAGCTGTGGCCCGACAAGAAGGAAGGGCTGTGGGACCTGTCCATGCAGCTGGTGCCCTTCCCCGGCCACTCCTTCGAGCAGCTCACCATGGACTACAACTTCATGGTCAACCAGTCCGGCACGACGACCCAGGGCGACCCGGACAAGTACAAGTTCTGGGGCGACCAGATGCGCGACGGCCTGCTCGCCGGCTTCCGGCGGGCCTACGAGGGCAACCGCGCACCCCTGATCATCGGCAACCACTTCGAGTCCTGGAACGGCGGCACCTACATGCGCGCCGTCCAGGAGGTCATCGAGCGGGTGTGCACCAAGTCCGACGTGCGCTGCGTGTCCTTCCGGCAGCTCGCCGACTGGCTGGACGCGCAGGACCCGAAGACGCTCGACAAGCTGCGCGCCCTGGACGTCGGCGAGGCCCCGAAGCAGGGCTGGGCGTCCTACCTGTCGGGCCGCCCGGCTCCGGCCCCGAAGGGCGTACCGGGAGCACCGGCCGTACGGCAGTAGCGGCGGCGCCCGGCAGGGTCGAGGTCACGCGAGCTGTGTGACGCTCTCGCCGAGCATGAAGCCGGGGTCGACCTGCGCCGCCAGGTCGGCCCCGGTGCGCTCGTTGCCCCACGACTGGGCGTTCTTCACGTGGAAGTGGACCATCTGGCGCGTGTAGCGCTCCCAGTCACGTCGCCCGTACGTGGCGTCGGCGGCGGTCTGCAGGGTGCTCAGCGCCTGACGGTTGGTGTCCTCCAGGAGGTCGAACCGGGGCGGCCGGCCCTTCTCCATGGCGCGCACCCAGTCGGAGTGCCCCACGGTGACGAGCAGGTCCTCGCCGACCTCGGCGCGCAGGAAGTCGAGATCGTCGGGGCCCTGCACCTTGTTGCCGACGACCCTCAGCTCGACGCCGAAGTCGCGGGCGTACTCCTTGTACTGGCGATAGACGGAGACCCCCTTCCGGGTCGGCTCGGCGACGAGGAACGTCATGTCGAAGCGGGTGAACATGCCCGAGGCGAAGGAGTCCGAGCCAGCCGTCATGTCGACCACGACGTACTCGTCGGGGCCGTCGACGAGGTGGTTCAGGCACAGCTCCACCGCTCCGGTCTTGGAGTGGTAGCAGGCGACCCCCAGGTCGGCGTCCGTGAAGGGGCCGGTGACCATCAAACGGACGGCGCCCCCGTCGAGTTCCACCGGGCGGGCACAGGCGTCGTAGACGGGGTTGTTCTCGCGCACCCGCAGCAGCCGTGAGCCCTCGCCCGGCGGAGTCGTCTTGATCATCGTCTCGGCGGAGGCGATGCGCGGGTTGCTGCCGCGCAGGTAGTCCTTGATCAGAGGGAGCCGGTCGCCCATCGCGGGCAGGGCGGCGGCCTCGGCCTCGTCGAGGCCCAGCGCGGCGCCCAGGTGCTGGTTGATGTCGGCGTCGACCGCGATGACCGGTGCTCCGGTGGCCGCCAGGTGGCGGATGAACAGGGAGGACAGGGTCGTCTTGCCGCTGCCGCCCTTCCCGACGAAAGCAATTTTCATGTTCAGTAAGCGTAGTGGCGCTGGCGCCTCCGCGGGGGCCCGGACGTGAAGAAGACCACTCCTTCGTGGGGTGCGTGCGCCGGTTGCGTACTGTCGTACCCATGAGTACGACAGGCGCGACCGCAGATCCGCTCGCGGCCCTGGGCGCACTGCCCGGCGTGGCCGACTCCGTCGAATCCGTGCGCAAGGCCGTGGACCGGGTCTACGGCCACCGGGTCATGCGTCGCCGCAGCACCGAGATCACCTCCGAGGCGGCGTTGCGCGGCGCGCGAGGTTCGGCGGCGCTGTCCGGCGCGGACTGGGCTCTGGAGGAGGTGCGCCGGCGCACCGACTTCAGCGGCGACGACGAGGCGCGCGTGATGGGTGGCGCCCTGCGGCTCACCGCCGAGGCGGGGCAGTTGCTGTCCATCTGGCGGCAGTCGCCGCTGCGGGTGCTGGCCAGGCTGCACCTGGTGGCGGCGGCGGACGACGCGGACCGCGCGGGGCGTCCGCGCCTGGCGGGCGAGCCCGTCGACGAGCCGCTCGTGGAGCTGCCGCTGCCGAGCGCCGAAGAGGTCTCCGCTCGTCTGGAGGGGCTGTCCGAGCTGATCGTGGCGGGAAGCGCGGCACCGGCGCTGGTCACGGCGGCCGTGGTGCACGGGGAACTGATGGCGCTGCGCCCCTTCGCCTCGCACAACGGCCTCGTCGCGCGCGCGGCCGAGCGGATCGTGCTGATCGGCAGCGGCCTCGACCCCAAGTCGGTCTGTCCGGCCGAGGTCGGCCACGCCGAGCTGGGCCGCGCGGCCTATCTGGCGGCGCTCGACGGCTATGTGTCCGGCACCGCCGAGGGCATGGCGGCCTGGATCGCCCACTGCGGCAAGGCGGTCGAGCTGGGTGCGCGCGAGTCGACCGCGGTGTGCGAGGCGCTGCAGCGCGGTGCCGCGTAGAGGCTGTGGCGTGAAATAGACCCGCGCGCGGGGCATAAAAAAAGGCCCCTTGAGAGGGGCCCAACAGGGTTGCGGCGGTACGAGTCCTCGTACCGCCGCTGGCATGTTCACCCGGTTACCAAGCGTCCTCGAATGTCGCCCATCAGGTCGGGGACTTTGCTCGACCTGGTGCGGCTGGCCCGTAATCGACGGGTCGACGTCGCGTGGGTGCCGGGTGTCCATGCTCGGTCCGTGGGGCCAAATGCGTATTGAAGGTGATCCTCGCGGATGTCCTTGGTCTCGCGGGCCGTTGACTCCTTTGTACTCCAGGTCACGAGTAAGCGGAAGTCCTGGACGTACTTCTTTACTTTTAGGTTCAAACAGGATGGAAACGGACGCGGTTGGGGGAGCTGCGGGTCGTCCCCGGTCAGGCCGTCGCCGCGCGGCGACGGCTGGCGTACCAGACGAGCCCCGCGGTGGCCGCCGCGGCGCCGATCGCCGCGGCCGCGACGAGCGCCGGACGCGGCGGTACGGAGAAGGCGGGCAGCCGCTGCTTGAGCCGTACGGGCCGGTGGAAGTCCAGAACCGGCCATCCGCGCGCGAGTGCCTCGCGACGCAGCGCGCGGTCGGGGTTGACGGCGTGCGGGTGCCCCACGGCCTCCAGCATGGGCAGGTCGGTCGCCGAGTCGCTGTAGGCGTAGCAGCGTGAAAGGTCGTAGCCCTCGGACTCCGCCAGCTCGCGGATCGCCTCCGCCTTCGTGGGGCCGTAGGCGTAGTACTCCACCTCTCCGGTGAAGCAGCCGTCGTCCCCTACGACCATCCGGGTGGCGACCACGCGGTCCGCGCCCAGCAGCTCGCCGATGGGTTCGACGACCTCCGCTCCGGAGGTGGAGACGATCACCACGTCGCGGCCGGCGATGTGGTGCTCCTCGATGAGGGAGGCGGCCTCGTCGTAGATGATCGGATCGACGATGTCGTGCAGGGTCTCGGCGACGATCTCCTTGACCTGCTGGACGTTCCAGCCGCGCACCATCCTGGAGAGGTACTCGCGGGTCCGTTCCATCTGGTCGTGGTCCATGCCGCCCACGAGGAAGACGAACTGGGCATATGCGGTACGCAAGGCGGCCCGGCGGTTGATCAGACCGCCTTGGTAGAACGACTTGCTGAACGTGAGCGTGCTCGACTTCGCAATGACCGTCTTGTCCAGGTCAAAGAAGGCGGCTGTGCGGGGCATCGAGTGGTTTTCCACGACCCTGAGCATAGGGGCAGCCCATTCGGCGTAAGGTAGGGCGTGTGGGTTTGCCTGAGAAGGCTCTCGGGTACACCATGGAAGTCACGGATCGTTCGCGACCGTGCTAACCCGGTCCGACTCCTCCCCCCCCGAGTCGGCCGTGGGGACGACCCCCGCTCTCCCCCCCGGCGGGGGTCGTCGCATGTCCGGGTGGGTTTTCTCCTTCAGTGCGCGGCCGCAGGGCCGCATCGAGGCGGCTGTGGCCGCCTTTTCGGCATGTCCATGATCCGTTACTGTGGGTAGTTGTCGGACTGCTCTGCGGAACTCGCACAGGAGATGGTGCAGAGGTCACCGGTATGGGTGACGGCGATACTCACAACCCCGGTGTTGTCCACAGTTATTGACCAAGATCCACAAGTTTTCCGGGCTCGCTGCACCGTGATTCCAGCGCGCCCCGATCGCGGCAAGTTCGTGACCCTCTCCCGTTTGTCGGACGCGTTTGGCCGGTTTCTTCCGGCCGCTCATATGGAGGGCCATCCACCGGTTCTTCACACGGATGAGAAACGCGTGGCCGCAGGGGCTGCGCGGGACACGCAGCGAAGGGGGAAGTCACGCCATGACCGATGTCGTCACCCACGATCCACCGTCCGCCGCCGGAGGCCGGCAGAACGGCCCGCTCATCGTCACCGAGGACCCGCATCTGCTGGACGACCTGCTCCGGCTGTGCGCGGCCGCCGGCGCCACGCCCGAGGTCCACCCCTCGGTGCCCGAACGCCGCGGCGGCTGGGAGGCCGCCCCGCTCGTCCTCGTCGGCGACGACGCCGCCCGCCGGGTGCGCGGGGCCGCCCGCAGACGCGGAGTCGTGCTGGTCGGCCGGGACCAGGACGACCCCGGCGTCTGGCGGCGCGCCGTCGAGATCGGCGCCGACCACGTGCTGATGCTCCCCGACGGCGAACAGTGGCTCGTGGACCGCATCGCCGACGTCGCCGAGGGCGTGGGCCGGCCCGCCCTCACCGTCGGTGTGATCGGCGGCCGCGGCGGCGCCGGAGCCTCCACGCTCGCGTGCGCGCTCGCCGTCACCTCCGCGCGCGAAGGCGTACGCACCCTGCTCGTGGACGCCGATCCACTCGGCGGCGGACTCGACGTACTGCTCGGCGGCGAGACCACCGAGGGCCTGCGCTGGCCCGCCTTCGCCGGCTCACGCGGACGGGTCGGCAGCGGCGCCCTGGAGGAGTCGCTGCCCGAACTGCACTCGCTGCGGGTGCTCAGCTGGGACCGGGGCGACCGCGTCGCCGTACCGCCGCAGGCCGTCCGCGCGGTGCTCGCCGCCGCCCGGCGCCGGGGCGGCACGGTCGTCGTCGACCTGCCCCGCCGCTTCGACGAAGGCGTCGCCGAGGCCCTCGCCCAGCTGGATCTGGCCGTGCTGGTGGTGCCCGCCGAACTGCGCGCCCTCGCCGCGGCCGGACGCGTGGCCTCCGCCTTCGGCATGGTCCTGCGGGACCTACGGGTCGCCGTCCGCGGCCCCTACGCCCCCGGACTCGACGCCCGCGAGGTCGCCCGCCTCCTCGGGCTCCCCCTGGTCGGCGAGGTCCCCGTCGAGCCCGCACTCCTGCGCCCTACCGGCGGCAAGACCCCGCCCGGCGCGGGTGGCCGCGGCCCCTTGGCCCGCTTCTGCAAGGAGTTCTGGGAGCGGGCCCTGATCGAGGTGAGGGCGGCATGAGGGCGCATACGGGACCCGGGGAGCCCGTGCTGTTCGGGCGCGTACGACGCCCGAGCGACGGTGGGGCCGGGGTGAGGGCCGCGCTGTGGGGAGGGGTGCGGCAACCGGAGCCGAGCGGGGGCGAGCGGGGGACCGGGTTGCCGGAGCGCGTCGGACCATGGGGCGGGAGTGGCAGCGGGCCGGCCGGCGTATGGCGGTCAGGTGAGATCCCCGGCGGGCTGGGGCGGGCCGAGAACCGAAGTGAGCTGCGTGGTGGTCTGAGGCCCGCCGGGATCCGAGGCGAACTGCGTGGCGGCCTGGGACCGCCCGAGAACCGCGGCGAGCTGCGTGGCGGCCTGGGACCACCTGAGGACCGAGGCGAGCCGCGCCACGGACCGGCATCGGTCGAGGTCGGTGAAGAGCCGGCAGGCGTTGCGCGGTCGGTCGGGAGCGGCGGTGGACTCACCCCTGGGTTGCTCGACGGCGTGCGGCGGCGGCTCGCCGAGAGCGGTGCCGAGCCGACTCCCGCGCGCGTGGCGCAGGCGTTGCGGGAGCAGGGGCGGGTGCTCGGGGACGCCGAAGTGCTGGGGGCAGCCGAGCAGTTGCGGCGGGAGTTGATCGGGAGCGGGCCGCTGGAGCCGCTGCTCACCGATCCGTCGGTGACGGACGTCCTCGTGTCGGCTCCGGACCGGGTCTGGGTCGACCGCGGCGGCGGCCTGGAGCTGACCCGGGTCTCCTTCAGGGACGCGGCGGCGGTACGGCGGCTCGCGCAGCGGCTGGCCGCGGTGGCCGGACGGCGCCTCGACGACGCCCGGCCCTGGGTCGACGCCCGGCTGCCCGACGGCACGCGGCTGCACGCGGTGCTGCCTCCCGTCGCGGTCGGCTGCACCTGCCTGGCCCTGAGGGTCGTACGACCGCGCGCGTTCACGCTCGACGAACTGGTGGCGGCGGGCACGGTCCCACCGGGCGGGGACCGCGTCCTGCGGGCACTGCTGCGGGCACGGCTGTCCTTCCTGATCAGCGGGGGGACCGGCAGTGGCAAGACGACCCTGCTGAGCGCGCTGCTCGGGCTGGTAGGGCCGGGCGAGCGGATCGTGCTCGCCGAGGACTCGGCGGAGCTGCGGCCCGACCATCCGCACGTCGTACGGCTGGAGGCCAGACCCGCCAACCAGGAGGGCGCGGGGCTCGTCACGCTCGAGGACCTGGTGCGTCAGGCGCTGCGGATGCGGCCGGACCGGCTGGTCGTGGGCGAGGTGCGTGGGCCCGAAGTGGTGCATCTGCTCGCGGCGTTGAACACCGGCCACGACGGCGGCGGAACAGTGCACGCCAACGCAGCCGCCGACGTCCCCGCCCGGTTGGAGGCGCTCGGCACGGCCGCCGGGCTCGACCGGGCCGCGCTGCACAGTCAGTTGGCCGCGGCCCTGTCGGTGGTGCTGCACCTGGCGCGCGACCGGGCCGGTCGGCGACGTATCGCCGAGGTGCATGTGCTGGAGCGGGGCGCGGCGGGCCTGGTGCGGACGGTGCCGGCGCTGCGGTGGGGCGCGCGGGCGTTCGTGCCCGAACGGGGCTGGGAGCGGCTGCGGGAACTGCTGCGCGAGGACTGCCTGGAGGCGCCCGGAGGGATCGCTTCCGGCGAAGGACGAGACGGAGAGAGCGCATGGTCGTGATGAGTGAGATGTGGGTGGCGGCGGCCCTGGTGTGCGGGGCGGCGGCCGCCTGGCTGGCCGGCGAGTGGCAGTCGGGGGCGCGGCGGGCGCAGTTGCTGCTCGCGGGAGGCGGGGTGGTGGGCACGGGCCCGCCCAAGTGGCCCCGGCTGGGCTGCAGTCTGCGCCAGGTCCGTGAGCGGATGCGGCCCGAGTGGTGGGCGCCGGCTACGGGGCTGGTCCTGGCCGTGCTGGGCGCCTCGGTGCTTCCGGTGCTCGCGGGGGCGGCAGGGCTGCCGTTGCTGCGGCGGGCGCGGCTGGCCCGGGAAGCGCGGCGGGCCCGGGAGCGCCGTGGGGACGAGGTCATCGCCCTGTGCGGGGTGCTCGCCGGGGAGGTGCGGGCCGGACGGCAGCCGGGTGAGGCACTGCTGCGGGCCGCGCATGAGTCCGGCGGCCTCGGGGAGGCGCAGGCCGCGGTCCTGGCGGCGGCCCGGTTCGGCGGGGATGTGCCTGAGGCGCTCGCGGTCGCGGCGCGCCGTCCGGGGGCCGAGGGGCTGCTGGGACTCGCCGCGTGCTGGCGGGTGGCCGTGGACCAGGGCGCGGGCCTCGCCGCCGGACTCGACCGGCTCGAAGGGGCGTTGCGGGCCCAGCGGGACCAGCGCGCCGACCTGCGGGCCCAGTTGGCGGGCGCGCGCTCCACGGCCGTGATGCTCGCGGGGCTGCCGGCGCTCGGGCTGCTGCTCGGCACGGCCCTCGGCGCCGATCCCTTGCGGGTGCTGCTGCACACCGGTGCCGGGCTGGGGTGCCTGCTGATCGGCGGCGTGCTGGAGGGCGCGGGCCTGTGGTGGGCGCTGCGGATCGTCCGAGGAGCGGAGGCGGCATGAACGAGGAGATCGTCCACAGGCTGTGGGCCGTGCTGGGCCTGGGACTCGCGATGGTCTGGGCCGCCCATCGGCTGTCCGGTGTGCGGCGCGAGCGCAGGGTCCGGCGCCGGCTGGCCGAGCTGCTCGCCGCGGAGGCGGCGATGCGCCGAGGGCCGCGTCCCCAAGTGCCCTTGGCTGTACGGAGATGGCTGGCACCGGCCGGTGTCGCATGCGCCGGGTGGGTGCTGGTCGGAGGGCTCCTCGGGGTCCTGGTCGGGCTGGCCGGTGCGGCCGTGCTGTGGCGTCGGCGGGTGCGAGCCGACAGCAGCGCACAGGGCCTCGACGCCGGGCAGGCGGCCCTGGGGGCCCGCCAACTCCCGCTCGCCGCCGACCTCCTGGCTGCCTGTATCGCGGCCGGCGCCGGTCCGGTGCCGGCGGCCCAGGCGGTGGGGGAGGCGCTGGGCGGGCCCGTCGGGGAGGCACTCGCGCGCGGTGCGGCGGAGGTGCGGCTCGGCGGGGAGCCGGCCGAGGCCTGGCGTCGGCTCGCCGAGGTGCCGGGCGCGCAGGGCCTGGCACGGCTGCTGGAGCGGGCCGATGTCTCGGGGCTTCCGGCGGCCGGTCCCGTCGCCCGGATCGCGGCGGACGCCCGCGCGGACTGGACCCGCACCGCGACCGCACGCGCGAGACGCGCGGCCGTCCTGGTCACCGCGCCGGTGGGGCTGTGCTTCCTGCCCGCCTTCATCGCGGTCGGCGTGCTGCCGGTGGTGATCGGGCTGGCGGGCGAGGTGCTGGGGGGAGGCCGGTGACGGACGGGTCGAAGCAGTGGCAGTGGCAGTGACAGCGGTTGTGGAACGGAACGGAAAGCTCATGGAGGTCGGGATGTACGCAATGGTTCGGGCGCGGCTGGATGCCCTGGTGTGCGGGATGCGCGGCTGGTGCCGGTCGCGGCGGCGGGACGCGGGCATGGTGACGTCGGAGTACGCGCTGGGCATCGTCGCGGCGGCCGCGTTCGCGGTGGTGCTCTACAAGGTCGTCACCAGTGGGCAGATCACCGCGGAGTTGCAGGCCATCGTGAAGAGGGCGCTCGATGAGGGGGCGTGAGCGGAGGTCGGACCGGGGGTTCGTGACGGCGGAGTCGGCCGTGGTGCTGCCGGTGCTGGTGATGTTCGCGCTGGCGCTCGTGTGGGGGCTGCTCGTCGTGGCCGCGCAGATCCAGTGCATGGACGCGGCCAGGACGGGTGCCCGCGCGGCGGCCCGGCAGGACCCCGAGGAGGCGGTCGTCGAGGTGGCGCGAGGCGTGGCGCCGCCAGGTGCGCAGGTGAACGTCACCCGGGAGGGTGAACTGGTCCGTGTCGTCGTGGTGGCCAAGCCGCGCGCTCTCAGCGGCCTGCCGTTCGAGGTGCGGGAGGAGGCCGTGGCGGCGGCGGAGGAGATGGTCGGGGTGGGGTCGTGAAGGCGTACGGCTCCGACCGTGGGTCCGCCACCGTCTGGAGCCTCGGGGCGATCGCGGTGCTGTGTGTCGTCTTCGGCATCGTGCTCGCTCTCGGGCAGGCCGTCGTGGTGCGGCAGCACGCGGCCCGCGGTGCCGACCTGGCGGCGCTGGCCGCGGCGGACCGCTGGCCCGACGGCAGTACGGCGGCCTGCGAACACGCCGCCCGGGTGGCCCGCGCCCAGGGCGTACGGCTGGTGCGGTGCGCCCTGGACGGCGAGATCGCGGACGTGTCGGCCGCGTCCGCGCGGGGCCCGTTCTCGGCAGAGAGCAGATCCCGGGCGGGCCCTGCGGGGACGGACCTACGGGCCCCAAGCCCTCGCGACGGCCCTCAGCCGCCCTCTGCGGGGCGCGCGCCCTGAGCCGGGCGTTCACGGACCACCTCGGCCCGGCCGGGCTTCTCCGCCCCTCCTGGCCCCTCCGCCTCACCCGGCTTCTCCGGCGGAGCTCCCCGCAGCAGCACGGTGAGCAGTCGCACGGCGCCCCGCTTGTGCAACGGATCGTTGCCGTTGCCGCACTTGGGGGACTGGATGCAGGACGGGCAGCCGGCGTCGCACTCGCAGGAGGCGATGGCCTCGCGGGTGGCGGTGAGCCAGGCGTGGGCGGTGTGGAAGGCACGTTCGGCGAAGCCTGCGCCGCCTGGGTGGCCGTCGTAGACGAAGACGGTGGGCAGCAGGGTGTCGGGGTGGAGCGGGATGGACACGCCGCCGATGTCCCAGCGGTCGCAGGTCGCGAAGAGGGGCAGCATGCCGATCGACGCGTGCTCGGCGGCGTGCAGGGCGCCGCCGACGATCTCCGGGTTGATCCGGGCCTCGTCCAGCTGGTCCTCGGTGACCGTCCACCACACCGCGCGGGTGCGGAGCGTACGAGGAGGGAGGTCGAGTTTGGTCTCGCCGAGCACCTCGCCGGTGATGAGGCGCCGGCGCAGGAAGGAGACGACCTGGTTGGTGACCTCGACGGAGCCGTAGCAGAGGCGGCCGTCGCCCCACGGGATCTCGATGTCCGTGTCCAGGACGGAGATGGCGGTGGTGTCGCGGGCGACGGTGGAGTACGGCGGGTTGGCCTCCTCGACCAGGGCGACCGAGTCGTCCAGGTCGAGGGAGCGGACCAGATAGGTGCGGCCCTGGTGCAGGTGGACGGCGCCCTCGTGGACGCTGGCGTGGGCCGAGCCGGCGTCGACCGTGCCGAGCAGGCGGCCGGTGCCGGCCTCGACGATCTGGACGGGGCTGCCGCCCTCGCCGCGGATGTCGGTGAGGTCGGCGGCGCGCTCCCGGCGCGTCCAGTGCCAGGCCTTCGTACGGCGGCGCAGCAGTTTGGCGGCCTCCAGCTGCGGCAGAAGGTCGGCCGAAGCGGGGCCGAACAGCTCCAGGTCCTCCTCCACCAGCGGGATCTCCGCGGCGGCCGCGCACAGGTGCGGGGCGAGCACGTAAGGGTTGTCGGGGTCGAGGACGGTCGACTCGACCGGTCGGTCGAAGAGGGCCTCGGGGTGGTGGACCAGGTAGGTGTCCAGCGGGTCGTCGCGGGCGACCAGGACGGCCAGGGCGCCCTGGCCGGAGCGGCCCGCGCGGCCGGCCTGCTGCCACAGAGACGCGCGCGTGCCCGGGTAGCCGGCGATCAGGACGGCGTCCAGGCCGGAGACGTCGACGCCGAGTTCGAGGGCGGTGGTCGCGGCGAGACCGAGGAGCTCGCCGGAGTGCAGGGCCCGTTCGAGGGCGCGGCGCTCCTCGGGGAGGTAGCCGCCGCGGTAGGCCGCGACACGCCGGGACAGGGAGCGATCGATCTCGGCCAGCCGCTCCTGGGTGATGACCGAGATCAGCTCGGCGCCGCGCCGGGAGCGGACGAAGGCGACGCTGCGGACGCCCTGGAGGGTGAGGTCGGTGAGCAGGTCGGCCGTCTCGGCGGTGGCCGTACGGCGTACAGGAGCTCCCTTCTCGCCCTGGAGTTCGGTGAGCGGCGGCTCCCACAGGGCGAACACCAGCTCCCCGCGCGGGGAGGCGTCGTCGGCGACCTCCACCACCGGCAGCCCGGTCAGGCGGCGCCCGGCCACGGCGGGCTCGGCGGCGGTCGCCGAGGCGAGGAGGAAGACGGGAGAGGCGCCGTAGCGCGCGCACAGACGGCGCAGTCGGCGCAGCACCTGGGCGACGTGGGAGCCGAAGACGCCGCGGTAGGTGTGGCACTCGTCGATGACGACGTACTTCAGCGATTTCAGGAAGGAGGACCAGCGGGGGTGGGACGGGAGTATGCCGCGGTGCAGCATGTCCGGATTGGTGAGGACGTAGTTGGCGTACTGGCGGATCCACTCGCGTTCCTCGAACGGCGTGTCGCCGTCGTACACCGCGGCGCGCACGGCGTTGCCCAGCGGTTGGGACAGAGCGCGCACGGCGCGGCACTGGTCGGCGGCCAGGGCCTTGGTGGGGGCCAGGTACAGGGCGGTGGAGCCGCGGCCGTTCGGGGCCTCGGAGCCCTCCAGGAGAGCGGAGAGCACCGGGGCCAGATAGGCCAGCGACTTGCCCGAGGCGGTCCCGGTGGCGACGACCACCGAATCGCCGTCCAGGGCGTGCTCGGCGGCCCGCGCCTGATGCTCCCAGGGGTGTTCGATGCCCGCCGCCTGGACGGCCGCGATCACCTCCGCGCGAATCCGATCAGGCCAGACGGCATGGCGACCCTCCCGCGGGGGCAAGTGCTCCGTATGAGTGATGCGCGAAGCCCGGCTCGGACCCGAGGCGAGCCGGTCCAGAACCGTGCCAGGGGACGGGCGGAGTGCGGGGTCCGTCGAGGGTCGATCGGATCGGTGATTCTTGGCCATCGGCACCGAGTGTGTCACTGGCGTGACGGACAATGGGCTCAAGGCGTCGTGCACGCCTGCCGGTAAGTGATTGAATGCCATCGCGGCTGGCGAACCGTCCTGGGGGCTTCAAGCCGAGTGCCCCCTGAGGCGACCGCTCGATAGCAAGGTGCTGGAGGATCCGTGGACCTGTCCCTGTCGACCCGTACCGTCGGCGATCGTACGGTCGTCGAGGTCGGTGGCGAAATCGACGTATATACCGCGCCCAAGCTGCGCGAGCAGCTGGTCGAGCTGGTGAACGACGGGAATTTCCACCTCGTCGTCGACATGGAGGGCGTGGACTTCCTCGACTCCACCGGTCTCGGCGTGCTGGTCGGCGGTCTCAAGCGAGTGCGTGCCCATGAGGGCTCGCTGCGCCTGGTGTGCAACCAGGAGCGCATTCTGAAGATCTTCCGCATCACCGGCCTGACCAAGGTGTTCCCGATCCACACCTCGGTCGAGGAAGCGGTGGCGGCCACCGACTGATCTCCCGAGCCGGGTCCGTGTGGCCCGGCTCGGCACAGTTCAACCGGGGGGCCGGGCGTTCGGCGGCCGGCCCCCGACCGCACGCCCGTAGTTTTCGAGGGGGATGCATGGCCACCGTCGAACTCCGCTTCAGCGCGCTGCCCGAGCACGTGCGGACCGCCCGGCTGGTGGCGGCCGCGGTGGCACGCAGGGCCGGAGTGGACGAGGCCGTCCTGGACGAGGTGAGACTCGCCGTCGGTGAGGCCTGTACGCGCGCCGTCGGGCTGCACCAGAGCTCCGGGATCACCGCGCCGGTGAAGGTGCTGCTGGTCGAGGAGGAGAAGCAGTTCTCCATCGAGGTCGGCGACGAGGCGCCGCGCTCGGCCCCCGGCGACCGGGCGCCCGGCGCCGGCGGCGAGGACGCCGATGCCGAGGAGGACGAGATGGGCCTCGCGGTCATCAGCGGCCTCGTCGACGACGTGGAGGTCACCGCCGGGGAGCACGGCGGCCAGATCAAGATGACCTGGCCGACCGCACAGCCCCCGCTGACGCCTCTGTCCTGACCCCCGCGACGCAGAGTCATAGGGCCCCGCCTCGGCGGGGCCCTTCTGTGTGCCCCATGCCTGTCCGTCTGTGCCCGTGCGTGTCCGTGCGGAGTCTGTGCGTGTGCGGCTGTCAGTGCCCCCGCCTACAGTGGTTGCGTCAGGAGTTCCTACCGATCCGTACTGTTCCAGGCGGTGCCTTTCGTGAATTCATTCACGATCCTGGTGCTTGAAAAAATGGATCAAGGTGAATGCCTTCAGGGCATTACTGCTTGAATGCAAATTCCGTTTACCGCGCACTGTTTTGATCAGGTTCCGGTACCTACAATCCGTCCACATCTTGAGCTCAGCCCAAGCGTCAAGGAGGACGAATGGCGGGGCTTTCTACCCCTCATCAGCTGGATCACTCCACAGCCTTCGCAGCCGCAGTCCTGACCGACGGCAACCGTGTCCTGGTGGTGGTCATCGCGGTCGTCGCGCTGGCCGCCCTGGTGGTCGCAGGGATGTTGTTGCGCCAGGTGCTCACGGCGGGCGAGGGCACCGACAGCATGAAGGAGATCGCCGCGGCGGTCCAGGAAGGCGCCAACGCCTATCTGGCCCGGCAGCTGCGCACACTCGGCGTATTCGCCGTCGTCGTGTTCTTCCTGCTCATGCTGCTGCCCGCGGACGACTGGAATCAGCGTGCCGGACGATCGGTGTTCTTCTTGATCGGCGCGGCGTTCTCGGCGGCCACCGGCTATATCGGCATGTGGCTCGCCGTACGCAGCAATGTGCGCGTCGCGGCCGCGGCGCGCGAGGCGACACCGGCGGAAGGCGAACCGGAAAAGGATCTCACCGAGGTCTCGCACAAAGCGATGAAGATCGCTTTCCGCACGGGTGGCGTCGTCGGCATGTTCACGGTGGGGCTCGGTCTGCTGGGCGCCTCCTGCGTGGTGCTGGTGTACGCGGCCGACGCGCCGAAGGTGCTCGAGGGATTCGGTCTCGGTGCCGCGCTGATCGCGATGTTCATGCGTGTCGGCGGCGGCATCTTCACCAAGGCCGCCGACGTCGGCGCCGACCTGGTCGGCAAGGTCGAGCAGGGCATCCCGGAGGACGACCCACGCAATGCCGCGACCATCGCCGACAACGTGGGCGACAACGTCGGCGACTGCGCCGGCATGGCGGCCGACCTCTTCGAGTCGTACGCCGTGACGCTCGTCGCCGCGCTGATCCTCGGCAAGGCGGCCTTCGGCGACTCCGGGCTCGCCTTCCCGCTGCTCGTGCCCGCCATCGGGGTGATCACGGCCATGATCGGGATCTTCGCGGTCGCGCCGCGCCGGGCTGACCGCAGTGGCATGTCCGCGATCAACCGCGGCTTCTTCGTCTCCGCGGTGATCTCGCTCGTCCTCGTGGCCGTGGCCGTCTTCGTCTACCTCCCGAGTTCGTACGCCGACCTGGACGGTGTCACCGACACCGCGATCCAGGGCAAGGACGGCGATCCGAGGATCCTGGCGCTCGTCGCGGTCGCCATCGGCATCCTGCTGGCCGCCGTCATCCAGCAGCTGACCGGCTACTTCACCGAGACCAACCGCCGCCCCGTCAGGGACATCGGCAAGAGCTCGCTCACCGGGCCGGCCACCGTCGTCCTCGCCGGCATCTCCGTGGGCCTCGAATCCGCTGTCTACACCGCCCTGTTGATCGGCCTGAGCGTCTACGGCGCCTTCCTGCTCGGCGGTACCTCGATCATGCTGGCGCTGTTCGCGGTGGCGCTCGCCGGCACCGGCCTGCTCACCACCGTCGGCGTCATCGTCGCCATGGACACCTTCGGGCCGGTCTCCGACAACGCCCAGGGCATCGCGGAGATGTCCGGGGACGTCGAGGGCGCGGGCGCGCAGGTGCTCACCAACCTCGACGCCGTCGGCAACACCACCAAGGCCATCACCAAGGGCATCGCCATCGCCACCGCCGTCCTCGCGGCCTCCGCCCTCTTCGGGTCGTACCGCGACGCGATCATCACCGGCGCGCGCGACGTGGGGGAGAAGCTCGGCGGCGAGGGCTCGGCGATGACGCTCTCGATGGACATCTCCCAGCCCAACAACCTCGTCGGCCTCATCGCGGGCGCCGCGGTCGTCTTCCTCTTCTCGGGGCTGGCGATCAACGCGGTGTCGCGGTCGGCGGGTTCGGTGGTCTACGAGGTGCGCCGGCAGTTCCGGGAGCGGCCCGGGATCATGGACTACAGCGAGAAACCGGAGTACGGCAAGGTCGTCGACATCTGCACCAGGGACGCGCTGAGGGAACTCGCCACGCCCGGGCTGCTCGCGGTGATGGCACCGATCTTCATCGGGTTCACGCTCGGCGTCGGCGCGCTCGGCGCGTTTCTCGCGGGCGCGATCGGCGCGGGCACGCTGATGGCGGTGTTCCTCGCCAACTCCGGTGGCGCGTGGGACAACGCCAAGAAGCTGGTGGAGGACGGTCATCACGGTGGCAAGGGCAGCGAGGCGCACGCGGCGACCGTGATCGGCGACACCGTCGGCGACCCGTTCAAGGACACCGCGGGACCCGCCATCAACCCGCTGCTGAAGGTGATGAACCTGGTGTCGCTGCTCATCGCACCGGCCGTCATCAAGTTCTCCTACGGCGACGACAAGAGCATCGGCGTCCGCATCCTGATCGCGGCGCTGGCGTTCGTGGTGATCGTCGGCGCGGTGTACGTCTCCAAGCGGCGCGGCATCGCCATGGGCGACGAGGACGGGGCCGACGCCTCGCCCAAGTCGGCGGACACCGCGGTGGTTTCGTAGTCCGTCGTACGACACCTGCTCCAAGGGGCGGGCGGGCGGTGCGCTTTGACGTGCCGTCCGCCCGCCCCGCATGGTCGGCAGGTCCCTTCGTGAGGCTTCTCTCTCTTGGTGCAAATGGCTTCAATACCGGACAGAATGGATGCTCATCATGCGGGTGTCGCCCGTTTGGCGTGTATGTTCCGGGGCCGAGAGCCATGGAAGGGACCAATCCGGTGAACAAGAAGCTCGCGGCCGCACTGTCCGGCGGTGCGGTACTGGTACTGGCGCTGTCGGGATGCAGCAGCGACGACGGCGACGAGAAGCTGAACGCGTGGGCCAAGCAGGTCTGCGACGCCGTCCAGCCGCAGGCGAAGAAGATCGAGACCGCCAACAACGCGATCAAGAAGGAAGCCTCGGACAACAGCACCCCGGCCGAGGTCCAGAAGGCGGACTCGCAGGCCTTCCAGGACATGTCCGACGCCTACAAGGCGATCGGCGCCGCCGTGAGCAAGGCCGGCGCGCCCGACGTGGAGAACGGCGAGAAGAAGCAGCAGGACGCGGTCAAGGAGCTCAACTCCATCTCCGCGTCGTACGCCTCGCTGAAGAAGCAGGTCGACGCGCTCAACACCAAGGACCAGGCGAAGTTCGCCGACGGCCTCAAGGATGTCGCCACGGAGCTCGACAAGCTCAGCAAGAGCGGCAACGACGCCCTGACCAACCTGGAGGAGGGCGAGGTCGGCCAGGCGATGGCCGAGCAGCCGAGCTGCCAGCGCGCCTCCGCGCCCGCGTCGGCCCCGGCGACCAAGAGCTGAGCCAGAGCCGAGTCAGAGCTGAGCCAGAGCTGATCGAGCGCTGAGCAAGAGGAGCTGAGCCGAGCTGATCGAGCGCTGAGAGGCGTGAGGAGCTGAGCCTTCGGCGGAGGGCCGTCACAATGGGGACGTGAGTGAAGCCACCCTGTCCCCCCTGCCCTCTGCCGACCGCGCCGACGTCGCCGTACGGCTGCGTGACGCCCTGCTCGCGGCCGACTTCACCGCCGACGGGCTGCTCGAACTGCTCGGCGCCCCCGCCTACGCGGCCCTCGCCCGCAGCGAGACCGTGCCCGCGCTGCGGGCCACGCGGGGCGACACGCCCCTGGAGCTGCTGACCCGGCTGTTCCTGCTCCAGCAGCCGGTGCCGCACGCGCGCGTGGCGGGCGTTCTGCCCGTCGCGGAGTGCCTGGACAGCGGGTGGCTGGTGGCGGCCGGTGACGACGAGGTCGCCGCGACCGTCGACGTACGGCCTTACGGCGGACCTGGTGGCGAGGACTGGTTCATCGTGTCCGACCTGGGCTGCGCCGTCGGCGGGGCGGGCGGCATCGGAAGCCGTCACGAGGGCGTCGTCCTTGGCGTCGGCGGTGCCTCCACCACCCTGGCCGGCATCACCGTCCGCACCCCCGTCGCCTCCGCCCTGGACCTCGGCACCGGCTCCGGCATCCAGGCGCTGCACGCCGCGCAGCACGCCACGCGCGTGACGGCGACCGACCTCAACCCGCGTGCCCTGCACATCACCGCGCTCACGCTGGCGCTGTCCGGCGCGCCCGCCGCCGACCTGCGGGAGGGCTCGCTGTTCGAGCCGCTGCCGGAGGGCGAGACGTACGACCTGATCGTCTCCAACCCGCCGTTCGTGATCTCACCGGGCGCCCGGCTGACGTACCGAGACGGCGGCATGTCCGGGGACGATCTGTGCCGCTCGCTCGTTCAGGGAGCAGGGGAACGGCTGAACGAGGGCGGGTTCGCGCAGTTCCTCGCCAACTGGCAGCACGTGGAAGGGGAGGACTGGCAGGACAGACTCAGGTCATGGGTGCCGCGCGGGTGCGATGCCTGGATCGTGCAGCGCGAGGTGCAGGACATCACTCAGTACGCCGAGCTGTGGCTCCGGGACGCCGGTGACCACCGAGGCGACCAGGCCGACTACCAGGCGCGGTACGACGCGTGGCTGGACGAGTTCGAGGCCCGCAAGGTCAGGTCCGTGGGGTTCGGCTGGATCACCCTGCGCAGGACGGACGCGGCCGTGCCCTCGATCACGGTGGAGGAGTGGCCGCACCCGGTCGAGCAGCCGCTCGGCGACACCGTGCGCGCGCACTTCGAGCGCCTCGACTATCTGCGCGGACGCGACGACGCGGCGCTGCTCGAGGAGCACTTCAGGCTCGCTGGAGAAGTCGTGCAGGAGCAGGTCGGGCTGCCCGGTGCCGAGGATCCGGAGCATGTCGTACTGCGGCAGCACCGCGGCATGCGCCGCGCCACCAAGGTCGACACGGTCGGCGCGGGCTTCGCCGGCGTTTGCGACGGAACGCTGAGCGCGGGCCGCATCCTGGACGCCATCGCCCAGCTGGTCGGCGAGGACGCGGTCCTGCTGCGCGACCGTACGCCCGCGCAGATCCGGCTGCTGGTCGAACAGGGCTTCCTGGAGCCGGGGGTCTGACGGGGCGGGCCTCCGCCCGCCGACCTTCGCCGCTCGGCTCCGACCCGCGGCCCGCCGTTCGGCGCGCGACCCGCGGTTCGACCCGTGCCCCGCTGTTCGGCCCGCGGCCCCGCAACCTGCCGTTCGACTCCGACCGCGGCCAGCGGCCAGCCGTTCGACCGCGACCGCGGCCAGCGGCCAGCCGTTCGACTCCGGCTCGGGCTCCGGCTCCGGCTCCGACTCCGACCGCGACCCGCAACCCGCCGTTCGACCGCCGACCGCCGACCGCCGACCGCCGACCCGCGACCCGAGACCCGCGACCCGAAACCCGAGACCTCCAGGATTCGGCGCGTCCGTACGACAACTTCACGTCGATCTCGGCCGCACCGAGGACGCGGCCGGGACCGCCGGAGTCGACCGCCCGCCCGGCGGCGCCCACGGAGGGCACGCGCATCGCCGTGTCGGCCGCCCGTTCACCCCGGGTTCGCCTGGACGCAGCCCGCGCGTGTCAGTCTCGCGGCGACTGGGCACGCGGTGCGGGAGAAAAGGGACGGGGCGGCCATGGAGAGCGGACCGGCGATCTTCGCGGGAGGGGTGTTCGCCCTGTTCGGCGTCGGCCTGCTGGCGTGGACGGGGGTGCGGGTCCGGCGTGGCGAGCCGGTGGCGGACGGGGTGCGGCCCGTGGCGTCGGCCACTGTCTCCGGCGTCGTGGCGCTGCTCGCGCTGGCCCTCGGCGTGTGGTGCTTCACTCGGATCTGACGGGGCAGGTGGGTGTGAGGGCTGCCGCGGCGTCGGGTCGTAGGCCTCCGGGGCGCGGTGCCGAAGGTGCCGGTCCATCGGCGGCGTAGGCGCAGGTCCGGGCGTCGGGAAGGCCTCCGGGAGGTGGCCGGGACGTGATGTTCGGGCGGCGCGGGGGCGGCTGCTCCGCAGTAATAGGGAGGACGGGTTCCGGAACGCCCGGAATGAGCCGCTGGACACTCCGGGCGGCAGGAAGGGCGGTAGTCGGGTTACCGTTCGAGTGGCCGTTGCGGGCTTTTCCCGTTTGACACGGGGGCGGGATGTACCGTCACACTCCGCAGCGTCACCACCCCGACCCCGGGAGCAAGGCCTGGGGAGGCCCCAGCGTCGACCGGAGAGAAGAGCGAAGTTGTCCCCGACCAGCGAGACCGCGAAGGGCGGCCGCCGACTCGTCATCGTCGAGTCGCCTGCCAAGGCGAAGACGATCAAGGGCTATCTGGGCCCCGGATACATCGTCGAGGCGAGCGTCGGGCACATCCGCGACCTTCCGAACGGCGCCGCGGAGGTGCCGGAGAAGTACACCGGCGAGGTCCGCCGCCTCGGTGTGGACGTCGAACATGACTTCCAGCCGATCTATGTGGTCAACGCCGACAAGAAGGCGCAGGTCAAGAAGCTCAAGGACCTGCTGAAGGAATCCGACGAGCTCTACCTCGCCACCGATGAGGACCGCGAGGGCGAGGCGATCGCCTGGCACCTCCAGGAGGTGCTCAAGCCCAAGGTCCCGGTCAAGCGGATGGTCTTCCACGAGATCACCAAGACCGCGATCCAGGCCGCTGTGGCCAACCCGCGCCAGCTCAACCAGAAGCTCGTCGACGCGCAGGAGACCCGCCGCATCCTCGACCGTCTGTACGGCTACGAGGTCTCGCCGGTGCTGTGGAAGAAGGTCATGCCGAAGCTGTCGGCGGGCCGCGTCCAGTCCGTCGCGACACGTCTCGTGGTCGAGCGGGAACGCGAGCGCATCGCGTTTCGTTCTGCTGAGTACTGGGACCTGACGGGCACCTTCGCGACCGGCCGCGCGGGAGACTCGTCGGACCCGTCGTCGCTGGTCGCCCGCCTGCAGACCGTCGACGGCCGTCGGGTCGCGCAGGGCCGCGACTTCGACTCCGTGGGACAACTCAAGAGCGCGAACACCCTCCACCTCGACGAGGCGACCGCCCGCGCCCTGGTCACCGCTCTGGAGAACACGCAGTTCTCCGTGCGGTCCGTCGAGTCCAAGCCGTACCGCCGCTCGCCGTACGCCCCGTTCCGTACGACGACCCTCCAGCAGGAGGCGTCGCGGAAGCTCGGCTTCGGCGCCAAGGCGACCATGCAGATCGCCCAGAAGCTGTACGAGAACGGCTTCATCACCTACATGCGTACGGACTCCACGACGCTGTCGGACACCGCGGTCGCGGCTGCCCGCGCCCAGGTCACGCATCTGTACGGCGCCGAGTACCTGCCGGACGCCCCGCGCACCTACGCCGGCAAGGTCAAGAACGCGCAGGAGGCGCACGAGGCGATCCGCCCCTCGGGTGATCGTTTCCGCACGCCCGCCGAGACCGGACTGACCGGTGACCAGTTCAAGCTCTACGAGCTGATCTGGAAGCGGACCGTCGCCTCCCAGATGAAGGACGCCACGGGCAACTCCGTCACCGTGAAGATCGGTGGCGCCGCCGCCGACGGCCGGGACGTCGAGTTCAGCGCGTCCGGCAAGACGATCACCTTCCACGGCTTCCTGAAGGCCTACGTCGAGGGCGCCGACGACCCGAACGCCGAACTCGACGACCGTGAGCGCCGGCTGCCGCAGGTCGCCGAGGGCGACCGGCTGAGCGCCGAGGAGATCACCGCCGACGGCCACGCCACCAAGCCCCCGGCCCGCTACACCGAGGCGTCGCTGGTCAAGGAGCTGGAAGAGCGCGAGATCGGCCGCCCGTCGACGTACGCGTCGATCATCGGCACGATCCTCGACCGCGGCTATGTGTTCAAGAAGGGCACGGCGCTCGTGCCGTCCTTCCTGTCCTTCGCCGTGGTCAACCTCCTGGAGAAGCACTTCGGGCGGCTCGTCGACTACGACTTCACCGCCAAGATGGAGGACGACCTCGACCGCATCGCCCGCGGCGAGGCCCAGTCCGTGCCGTGGCTGAAGCGCTTCTACTTCGGCGAGGCCAACGGCATCGGCGGCGCGGCCGAGGCGGGCAACGGCGACGGGGACCACCTCGGTGGCCTCAAGGAGCTGGTGACCGACCTGGGCGCGATCGACGCGCGCGAGGTGTCGTCGTTCCCGGTGGGCAACGACATCGTGCTGCGGGTCGGCCGCTACGGCCCGTACATCGAGCGCGGCGAGAAGGACACCGAGCAGCACCAGCGCGCCGACATCCCGGACGACCTGGCGCCCGACGAGCTGACCGTCGAGCTGGCCGAGGAGCTGCTGGCCAAGCCCAGCGGCGACTTCGAGCTGGGCACCGACCCGGCCACCGGCCACCAGATCATCGCCAAGGACGGCCGCTACGGCCCGTACGTCACCGAGGTGCTCCCCGAGGGCACCCCGAAGACCGGCAAGAACGCGGTCAAGCCGCGCACGGCCTCGCTGTTCAAGTCGATGTCGCTGGACACGGTGACGCTGGACGACGCGCTCAAGCTGATGTCGCTGCCGCGCGTGGTCGGCACGGACGCAGAGGGCCAGGAGATCACCGCGCAGAACGGCCGCTACGGCCCGTACCTGAAGAAGGGCACGGACTCGCGCTCGCTGCAGTCCGAGGACCAGCTCTTCACGATCACGCTCGAAGAGGCGCTGGAGATCTACTCCCAGCCCAAGCAGCGCGGTCGCGCGGCCGCCAAGCCGCCGCTGAAGGAGCTGGGCACCGACCCGGTGAGCGAGAAGCCGGTCGTGGTCAAGGACGGCCGCTTCGGCCCGTACGTCACCGACGGGGAGACCAACGCGACCCTGCGCTCCGGCGACAGCGTCGAGACGATCACCCCGGAGCGTGGCTTCGAGCTGCTCGCCGAGAAGCGCGCCAAGGGGCCCGCCAAGAAGACGGCGAAGAAGGCGCCCGCGAAGAAGGCGACGGCGACGAAGAAGACCGCCGCCAAGAAGACGACGGCGACGAAGAAGACGGCCGCCAAGAAGACGACCACGGCCAAGAAGGCCACGGCCGCGAAGAAGGCGACCGCCGCCAAGGCGTCCTCGGAGGACTGAGGCCGTCCCAGGAGGGTGGCCGCGGAGCCACTGCCTGTTCGCTGAGCGAACGCCCCGGTACCGCTGCGGTGCCGGGGCGCTCGCGCGTTCGGGCACCGCCTCGGAGTGTCGGTGCGTCCCGATAGGCTGAACGCATGACGCGAGCCGAGCAGCCAACGGCCCACCACCCCGCCTCCGACGACGCCCTGGTCGCGGACTCCCGCGAGCGCGCTGTGCGCGCCCTGCTGCGCACTCCGCAGTTGAAGCGACTGTGGAGCGCCCAGCTGGTGGGGGGTGTCGGCGACACCCTCGTCCTGCTGGTACTGGTGCTACTCGCGCTCCAGGCGGCGATCGCCGAAGGCTCCTTCGGCGGCGGATACCGGGGCGTGGCGTTCGCAGTGGCGACCGTCTTCGCGGCGCGGGTCCTCGCGACGCTCCTGTTCGGCGCGGTCCTGCTCGGACCGCTGAACTCCCTCACCTCCCAGGAGGGCCCGCTCGACCGCCGCTGGACGATGGTCGGCGCGGACGGGCTGCGGGCGGCGCTGCTGATCGTCGCCCCCCTGTGGATCGACTGGACGCCGGACAACGCGCTGGCCGCCCTCCTTGTCACCGTCTTCCTCACCGGCGTCGCCGAGCGCCTGTGGACGGTGTGCCGGGAGGGCGCGGCCCCGGCGCTGCTGCCCGCACCGCCGCCGGAGGGCGCGACCGTACGGCCGCTGCCCGACCACATGGACGCCCTGCGCCGTCTGTCGCTGCGTACGTCCTTCGTGGCGATCCCGCTCGCGGCCGCCGGGCTCGTCGCCGCGGCCCTGCTGAACAACCTGCTCGGCTCGGGCCTCGACTGGTTCGCCCAGCACCAGGCGGCCCTGGCTTCGTACGTCGCGGCCGGGCTGTTCGCGGCCTCCCTGTCCGTGGTGGTCTTCCTGGAGCTGCCCGCCACGCGCACCCCGCGCGCGCGGTCGCCGCTGGAGGGGCTGCGCCGTCCTCGTACCGCCGAGGGCGCCGACAAGGGCCGTACCGGCGCGCTCCCGCTGCTGGTCCTCACCTGCGCCGCCGTCGCGGGCGCGGTGGCGGCCGCCGTCGCCGTAGCGGTGCTGCACGCCAAGGACCTGGGCGGCGGTCCGGTGACGTACGGCCTGCTGGTCCTGGCGCTGACCGGCGGAGTCGTCGTCGGCATCCGTACGGCGCCCAAGGCGCTGGTCTCCCTGTCGCGGCGGCGCATGCTGGCGCTGGCGACGGCCTTCACCGGCGTGGCGCTGCTGGCCGCGGGCCTCGTCCCGGACGTCGCCACCGTGGTGCTGATCGTCGGCCTGGCGGGCGCCGGCGCGGGCATGGCCGCCAACATCGGGCACGCCCTGCTCGACCAGGAGGTCGAGGAGGTCCGCCGCACCCGCACGACCGGGCACCTGCACGCGGTGGTCCGGGTCTTCGTGGCGCTCGGCGTGCTGATCGCGCCCGTGGTGGCGGCGCTGATCGGGCCGCACCGGCTGGAGAACGGCAAGTTCGTGTTCGCGCACGGCGGCGCCGCCTTCACTCTCATGCTCGTCGGCGCGCTGCTGCTGCCCGTGGCCGCGCTGGTGCTGGCCAAGCTCGACGACCGCTCCGGCGTGCCGCTGCGGCACGACCTGCGGGACGCGCTGCTCGGCGGCGACGACCCCGTGCAGGCGCCCGCCGAGGCCGGCTTCTTCATCGCCCTGGAGGGCGGCGACGGCGCCGGGAAGTCCACCCAGGCCGAGGCGCTCGCCGAGTGGATCAGGGCCAAGGGCCACGAGGTCGTCCTCACCCGAGAGCCTGGCGCCACCCCCGTCGGCAAGCGGCTGCGGTCGATCCTGCTGGACGTGTCCTCGGCCGGGCTGTCGCACCGCGCGGAGGCCCTGCTGTACGCGGCGGACCGCGCGGAGCACGTCGACACCGTCGTACGGCCCGCCCTGGAGCGCGGCGCGGTGGTGATCACCGACCGGTACATCGACTCCTCGGTGGCCTACCAGGGCGCCGGCCGTGACCTGTCCCCGACCGAGATCGCACGGATCTCGCGCTGGGCGACGAACGGGCTCGTGCCGAACCTGACGGTGCTGCTTGACGTGTCGCCGGAGACCGCGCGCGAGCGGTTCACCGAGGCGCCGGACCGGCTGGAGTCGGAGCCGGCCGAGTTCCACGCGCGCGTGCGCTCCGGTTTCCTCACGCTGGCCGCCGCCGACCCCGGCCGCTACCTCGTCGTGGACGCGGGGCAGGAGCCCGAGGGCGTCACGACCGTGATCCGGGCCCGCCTCGACCAGATGCTGCCGCTGTCCGAGGCCGAGATCCAGGCCCGCGAGGAGGCGCGTCGCAAGGCCGAGGAGGAGGCCCGCAGGAAGGCCGAGGAAGAGGCCGCCCGCAAGGCCGAGGAGGAGCGCCTGGAGCGCGAGCGCCAGGAGCAGCTCGCCAAGCTGCGCGCCGAGGAGGAGGAGCGCAAGCGGCGCGAGCTGGAGGAGGCCCAGCGCCGCGAGGCCGAACGGCAGGCGGAGGAGGCCCGGCAGCGCGCCGAGGAAGCACACAGGCGGGCCGAGGAGGAGCGTCAGCGTCTCCTCGCCGAGGAGCGGGCCCGGGCCGAGGCGGAGGCCCGCCGCAAGGCCGAGGAGGAGCGGCGCCGCAAGCAGGCCGAGGAGGAGGCCCGGCTGTACGCCGAGGCCGAGGCACTGCGCCTGGAGAAGCAGCGCAAGGCCGAGGAGGCCCTGCTGAAGGCCGAGCAGGCCCGCCGGGCCGCCGAACAGGCCGCGGCCGCGGCGGCGGCCGGCCCCAAGACGACGGCACCGGCGCCGCAGGCCGGCTCGCCGGAGGCGGTGACCGTGCCGACGCCGGTGGTGACGCCGGAGGAGGCCCGTGCGGCACGTTCGGCGCCTGCGGCGCGTTCGGCCGAGGACACGGCTGTACTGCGTCCCGTGCGGGACGAGGCCGAGGCCTCGAACCGCGCCGACACCTCGGCCGCCCCCTCCACCGCTTCGGACTCCGAGGTGACGGCGGAGCTGCCGCAGCCGCCGGTGCCGCAGGGCGCGGCCGACGAGACGGCTGTGCTGCCTCCGGTGGCGCCCGGGGCCGCGGACGAGACGGCCGTACTGCCGCCCGTCGTGCCGGGCGCGGCGGACGAGACGGCTGTACTGCCGCAGGTGCCGGGCGGGGATCCGGCGGACCGGGTTCCGCCGGGGTTCTTCCGGGACGAGCGGTCGGGGGCAGGCCCGGACGGCTCGCAGGGCCGTACGCGTGAGCTGCCGCAGGTCGACGCCGAGGGCGCGCCGCGTCGGCGGCCGCGGTCCGACTGGGCCGAGGAGACGCCGCTGGACGACCTGCCGACGCTGGCGGACGAGCTGCTGGGCCCGCGGGACGACGAGGACGGGACGGGTCGCGACGACCGCGGCCGGGGCCGTGGCGGTCGGGGGCGACGGGGCTGAGCCTTGTCGCCCTGTGCCCTGAACTCTGAGCTCGGTGAGGAGCGGCGAGCTCGGCGGGGCCGGGCGTCCGGGGCGTCGGTCCCGGCCCCGGCCCCGTCGGCAGGAGCCGCTGACCTGGTCGGGACCCGTTGCCAGTGCCCCCGCCCCCGTCGGCAGGAGCCGCTGACACTGCCGGGACCCGTTGTCAGTGGGTGCCCCCACAATGGAGGCAGCAACACGAAGCGTGACGAAAGGGCGGGGTGACCCATGACCGTGTGGGACGACCTGGTCGGGCAGGAGAAGGTGAGCGAGCAGCTCGCCGCCGCTGCCCGGGACGCCGACGCCCTGGTCACCGCGGTCGCGACCGACGTCCCGCCGCCGGAGGCGTCGAAGATGACGCACGCGTGGCTGTTCACGGGCCCGCCCGGAGCGGGCCGTACGCAGACGGCTCGGGCGTTCGCCGCGGCCCTGCAGTGCGTGAGCCCCGACCGTGCCCTCGGCGGGGTCCCCGGCTGCGGGTTCTGCGACGGCTGCCACACCGCGCTGATCGGCACGCACGCCGACGTCACCACGGTCGCCGCCGTGGGCACGCAGATCCTCGCCGACGACATGCGTGACACGGTCCGCAAGTCGTTCACGTCACCGGCGAACGGCCGCTGGCAGGTCATCCTCGTCGAGGACGCCGAGCGGCTGAACGAGAAGTCGGCGAACGCCGTCCTGAAGGCGGTGGAGGAGCCCGCCCCGCGCACGGTGTGGCTGCTGTGCGCGCCCTCCCTGGAGGACGTCCTGCCCACCATCCGCTCCCGCTGCCGCCACCTGAACCTGCGCACGCCGTCGGTGGAGGCGGTGGCCGACATGCTCGTACGGCGTGAGGGCATCGAGCCCGAGGTCGCCGCGGCCGTGTCCCGCGCCACCCAGGGCCATGTCGACCGGGCCCGCCGCCTGGCCACCGACCCCGCCGCGCGGGAGCGCCGGGCCGCGGTGCTGAAGCTGCCGCTGCGCGTCGAGGACGTCGGCGGCGCGCTCAGGGCCGCGCAGGAGCTGGTCGACGCCGCCGCCGAGGACGCCAAGCAGCTCGCCGAGGAGCTCGACAGCAAGGAGACCGAGGAGCTGAAGGCGGCGCTGGGCGCGGCCCAGGGCGGCCGGATGCCGCGCGGCACGGCCGGCGTGATGAAGGACCTGGAGGACAAGCAGAAGCGCCGAAGAACCCGCACCCAGCGCGACAGTCTCGACCTGGCCCTGACCGACCTCACCGCCTTCTACCGCGACGTCCTCGCCCTCCAGCTGGGCTCGCGGGTGGCCCTGGCCAACACCGACGCCGAGGACGTCCTGGAGCGACTGGCCCGCTCCGGCTCCCCGGAGTCCACGCTGCGCCGCATCGAGGCCATCAGCGCGTGTCGCGACGCGCTCGACCGCAATGTGGCGCCTCTGCTGGCGGTGGAGGCGATGACGATGGCACTCAGATCCGGCTGACCTCTCGCGCCGGGGAGGTCGTCGTCCCTGATTGACGCCGGTAACTCGTCCGGGGCACAGCGGACACGGAGAGCGTCTGCGTGATCGCGGGCAGTTACGCTCGGTGGATGCACTCAAGGCGCCCCGTCCGCAGTTCCCGTACCGCCGCGCACCGCAGGTCCCGTGCCGCAGCGGGCCTGTTCGCCGCAGCCGCGCTGCTCGTGTCCGCCTGTTCCTCGGGCAGCGTGTCGGGTACGTCCACCGCGGCGGCGCGGGCCGAGCTGGCGGCCCTGCCCGAGGCCACGCCTGCCGCGCTGGCGCCGTACTACGGGCAGCGGCTGCGCTGGCGGGCCTGCGGGGTGCCGGGCTTTCAGTGCACCACGGTCAAGGCGCCGCTGGACTACGCCGAGCCGGACCGGGGCGACATCCGGCTCGCGGTGGCCCGTAAGAAGACGACGGGGCCGGGGGAGCGCCTGGGCTCGCTGCTGGTGAACCCGGGTGGGCCGGGCGGCTCGGCGGTCGGCTACCTCCAGGCGTACGCGGGGATCGGCTACCCGGCCGAGGTCCGGGCCCGCTACGACATGGTGGCCGTGGATCCGCGGGGCGTGGCCCGCAGCGAGCCCGTCGAGTGCCTGGACGGGCGGGACATGGACACGTACACGCAGACCGACGTCACGCCCGACGACGACAAGGAGGTGGACGCGCTCGTCGACGCGTACAAGAAGTTCGCGGAGGGCTGCGGTGCGGACGCGCCGCGGTTGCTGCGGCATCTGTCCACCGTCGAGGCGGCCCGGGACATGGACATCGTGCGGGCGGTGCTGGGCGACCAGAAGCTGACCTATGTGGGGGCGTCGTACGGGACGTTCCTCGGGGCGACGTACGCCGGGCTGTTTCCGGAGCGGGCCGGGCGGCTGGTCCTGGACGGCGCGATGGACCCGTCGCTGCCCGCGCGGAGGCTGAGCCTGGATCAGACGGCGGGTTTCGAGACGGCGTTCCGGGCGTTCGTGAAGGACTGCCTGCGGCAGCCGGACTGCCCGCTCGGCGGCCCGCGCACGACGACCGAGCAGGCGGGACGCACCCTGAAGGAGTTCTTCGGGAAGCTCGACGCGCGGCCGATCCCCGCCGGTGACGCCGACGGACGCAGGCTCGGCGAGTCGCTCGCCACCACCGGGGTGATCGCGGCGATGTACGACGAGAGCAGCTGGGAGCAGTTGCGCGAGGCGCTGACGTCGGCGATGGAGGAGCGCGACGGCGCGGGCCTGCTGATGCTCTCCGACAGTTACTACGAGCGGGACGCCGACGGCGAGTACTCGAACCTGATGTACGCCAACGCCGCCGTGAACTGCCTCGACCTGCCGCCCGCCTTCGACGGCCCGGAGAAGGTGCGCGAGTCGCTCGATGCCTTCGAGAAGGCCTCCCCGGTTTTCGGGAAGGGCCTTGCCTGGGCTGCGCTGACCTGCGCGTACTGGCCGGTCGCCCCGACCGGTGAGCCGCACCGCATCGAGGCGAAGGGCGCCGCGCCCATCGTCGTGGTCGGCACCACCCGCGACCCGGCCACCCCCTACCGCTGGGCCCGCTCCCTCGCCGGCCAGCTCTCCTCCGCCCGCCTGCTCACCTACGACGGCGACGGCCACACGGCGTACGGCCGCGGCAGCGCCTGCATCGACTCCACGATCAACGCCTACCTCCTCCGCGGCACCCCGCCCACGGACAAAAAGCGCTGCTCATAAGGCCTGCCGGGGACCCCTGAGTCCCCTGCTCCGGGGCTGGTACGAAGCACCCCGGGAAACTGTGTAGACTTACCGACGTTGCTGATCGCACCATAGTGCGGACAGCGCGCCGCCTTAGCTCAGATGGCCAGAGCAACGCACTCGTAATGCGTAGGTCTCGGGTTCGAATCCCGAAGGCGGCTCCACTGGAACCCCAGGTCAGAAGAATCTGATCTGGGGTTTTCTTGTTGTCCGGGCGGGAAGAGCGGTGCGCATGAGTGGAACCGCCGGGTATTCGGGTACGCCGCTCGCGCGGAAGGTCGGGGTGAAGGCGGGGCAGCGGGTGCGGTTGTGGCACGGGCCGGAGGGGTGGGGGATTCCGGGGCTGCCGGAGGGGTGTGAGGTGGATGTCGGAGGGCCGGCACGGGCGGATGTGACCGTGGCGTTCTACCGGGAGCGCGCCCTGCTGGCCCAGGAGGCGCGGCGGGTGGCTGCCGAGTTGGAGGACGGGGCCATGGTGTGGATCGCCTGGCCGCGTCGGGCGGCCGGGCACGACAGCGACATCACCGAGGACGCACTGCGGGAGCTGTTCCTGCCGTTGGGCCTGGTCGATGTGAAGGTGGCCGCGCTGGGGGAGGACTGGTCGGGGCTGAAGTTCGTACGCCGTAAGGAGAACCGGCGGACCTGAGCCGCGCGAGGGAGGGACGAGGGCCCCGGTCGCTCACCTCTGCCGACCGGGGGCCCTCTTGCGTCCCCGGACCCGGCCGCGGCGGCGACACTCCCCCGAGCAACGCGTAGAACGCGCGCACCGTCGGGCCAGATCCGATGAAGTGATCACATCAGGTCGCGCCAACGGATCGCTAACATGTGGCCAACGGTTCTCCGACTTGCTGTCGGTCGGCTGGCGTGAAACCGCCTTTCGGCTGCCCGCGGCGGTGGACAGGTCGGCCACGCCGCGAACGGAAGCGCGGTGGAACCGCAACTATGCGACGGTAAACGGTCGTCACCGTAGTGGAGCGCGACGGATTCCGCCGCGTTCTCGCCGGAATTCGTCGGCCGCCGTGCGGTTGCCGGGCGGAGCGGCCGTGGGTCGGCCTGGCGAGCAAGTGGCGGGAAACCGTCGTAGAGCAGTGGGAATCGGCCATGGGACGGCCGTTTCCGCAGGGAGCGCGGCCGCTCGGGCGCGCGGAAAGGCAATGGAGCGGCGGATGGGGGCACCTCCCTGCTCGAGCGGAGCCGAGAGCCCGGAGGAGCGGCACAGGCCGCGGTCCGGGCCGCCGTTCGCGCTGCGCTTCGGGCTGCTCGGACCGCCCGTGCTGTACGACGACGGCGGCGACGGGACGTCCGACGCCTCGGGCTGCGCCGTGCGGACCGTGCGCAGCGGCAAGGTGCGTTCCCTGCTCGCCGCGCTGCTGATGGAGGCCGGGCGCGTCGTCCCGGTCCACTCGCTCAAGGACGCCCTGTGGGGCGGCGAACCGCCCGTCTCCGCCCACGCCTCGCTGCACAACCACGTCGCCCGGCTGCGCCGGCTCCTCGACGACCCCGAGCGGCTGCGCGCGGTGCCGCCCGGCTATCTGCTGCGCGTCGAACAGGGTGAGTTGGACCTCCATGTCTTCGACGCACACGTCACCGCGGCCCGCGCCGCACACACCGACGGCGACTGGGAGCGGACGGCGCGCGAGTGCACCGCCGCGCTCGCACTGTGGCGCGGCACACCGCTCAGCGGCCTCCCCACCGACCTCGGCGGCTACGCCTTCGTGCAGCGCCTGACCGAGGCACGGCTGCTGCTGCTCGAATGGCTCTACGACGCCCAACTGGCCGTCCCCGGCGGCCGGCCGGACGGACTCGTCCCCGAACTCACGGCCCTCGCCGCCGAACACCCGCTGCGCGAGGCCTACCACCGCCAGCTGATGCTCGCCCTGCACGCCACCGGCCGCCAGGCCGAGGCCCTCGCCGTCCACCGCGACCTGCGCGCCCGCCTCGTCGAGGAACTCGGCATCGAACCGGGGCCCGCGGTGCGCGAGGCCCACCTGGAGGTGCTGCGGGGGCAGGGCGGTCGGCCTTCGGCCGGATCGGCTCGGGCGGCGGGCGCCGGGGCGGTTCGTATGGTGGGCGGAGCGGCGCGGGATGCCGTGGATTCGCAGCGGGGCGTGGGTTCGCGGGGTGTCGTGGGCTCGCGTGGTGCCGCTGGTTCGCGCCCTGCCTCGGGTGGTCCGCAGCGGGCCGGGGGCTTGCGCGGCGCCGTGGGTTCGCCTGATGCCGCTCGTTCGCACCCTGCCTCGGACCCGCAGCGTGCCGCTGGCTCGCATGGCGCCGTGGGTTCGCCCGATGTCGCCGGTTCGCATCCCGCCTTGGACACGCAGCGTGCCGCGGGCGCGCATGGTGATCCGGAGCCGTATCGCGCCTCGGATTCCCATCACGCCTCGGACGCGCAGTCTGTCGCGGGCTCGCACCCCGTCTCGGTTTCCCACCCCACCGCCCACGCGCCGGAGGTCGACCGCGCCCAGAACGCCGACTCCAGCCACCCCGACGCCCCCCACGCAACCCCCGCACCAAGCACCACCCCCACCACCACACCCCCCACCCCCACGCCGGTCAAAACCCCCCTCACCCCCCGCCCCGCCCAACTCCCCCCACCCCCCGCACACTTCACCGGCCGCGCCCGTATCCGCGACGACCTCCTCGACACCCTCACCCGCCCCTCCGCCGTCACAGTCGTCAGCGGTATGGCCGGTGTCGGCAAGAGCGCCCTCGCCCTGCATGTGGCGCATGGCCTGCGGGAACGTTTCCCTGACGGGCAGCTCTACGTGAACCTGCACGGCGCCACCCCGGGCATGACCCCCCTCACCTCCGGGCAGGCCCTCGCCGCGCTGTTGCGGGACCTCGGAACCGAGCCCCGTCGCATCCCCGAACACCCGGACGCGGCCGCGGCGTTGCTGCGGTCTCTGCTCGCCCCCACCCGCACGCTCATGGTGCTCGACGACGCCGAGAACGCCGCACAGCTACGCCCCCTGCTGCCGGCCGGGCCCGGCTGCGCGGTGATCGTGACCAGTCGTTCGCCGCTGACCGCGCTCGACGGGGCAGTCCGCTTCCCGCTCGGGCCGCTGAGCGACGAGGACAGTGCCGCCCTGCTGCGTGCGGTCTCCGGCCGGGACGGGCTCGACGCCGGTCACCCGCTCGTCGGTCTCACCGGCCGACTCCCGCTCGCCCTGCGGGTCGTCGCCGCGCGGCTGGCCGCCCGCAGTGCCCTCACCCCGGAGGTGCTGGCCGGTCAACTGGCCGCCACCGAGGGGCGTCTGCACCACCTGGAGTACGACGACCTGAGCGTGCGGCGGTCGCTCGCCGTGGCGCACGAGGCGCTCGCGGCCTCCGACCGGGAGGCCGACCGGGACGCGGCCGCCGCCCTCGGCCGCATCGGCGCGCTCGACCTGCCCGCGTACGGCGCCCCGCTCCTCGCCCGGCTGCTCGGCACCGACGAGCGCCGCGCCGAGGCAGCGCTCGACCGGCTGGTGGACGTGGCGCTGCTGGAGGAGACGGCGTACGGCCGCTACGCCCCGCACGACCTCGTCCGTGACTTCGCCCGCGAACTGGCCCACTCCGGGCAGGCCGGCGACACCGCGGAGATCGCCCTGCGCTGGTACGCGGCCGTCGCCGAACGCATCCTCACGGCGATCCTCGAACCCGGCCTCGACCTGGACGACCGGTGCCGCCCGACCGCCGCGCAGCCGACCGGGCACGCGGCCGACGTCGCCGTCGTACCGCACTTCGGCAGCCCGGAGGACGCCTTCGCCTGGGCCGACCGGGAGCTGGAGAACCTCGTGGCGCTCGCGGAGCAGTACGCCGAGGAGGCCGAGGCTGCGGCCGGGCCCGAGTCGCAGCTCGCGCACCTCTCCACGCTGCTGCGCCTGCTCTTCCCGTGTGTCCACCGCAGCGGCCGGGTCGCCGAGATGGAGGTGCTCGGGCGGGCCGCGCTCACGGTGGCCCGGCGGCTCGGGGACGCCGCGGCCGAGGCGTACGCCCTCGGTGACCTCGCCGGCCTGCACTTCCTCACCGGCCGGCACAACGAGGCGCTCGCCCTCAACGACCGCGCGCTGGAGATCTGGCAGGGGCTCGGCGCGGTCACCCGTATCCGCCGCTGCCTGAACAACCGCGGGCTGCTGCTCGAAGGGCTGGGCCGGCACGCCGAGTCGGGGGAGGCGCTGCGGCAGAGCCTTGAGTACTCCCGGCAGCTGAACGACCCGCAGGGCGAGGCCGTGACGTACAGCCACCTCGGCAACCTCTACGAACACACCGACCCGCGCGCGGCCATCGAGCAGCACCGGCGCTCGCTCGCGATCGGCGTGGAGATCGGCGCGGTTATCGTGCAGCACTCGGCCCACTGCAACATGGGCTACGCCCACCTCACCCTCGGCGAACCGCACGCCGCCCTGCCGCACTTCGAGGAGAGCCTGCGCATCCTCGGCGGCCACGGCGACTGGCACGGCGAGTCCCAGACCCGGCTCGGTCTGGTGCGCGCGCTGCGGCTGCTCGGCGACACGGGGCGGGCCGGACGCGAGTGCGCCGAGCTGCTGAGCCGCGCCGACGCTCGCGCCGACGGCTACACCGGCGCCCTGGCCCGCCACCAGCACGGGCTTCTGCTGCGCGAGCACGGCCGTGGCGACGAGGCGCACGCGCAATGGCGGGCCGCGCTCAGCGCGCTCGACGGCACCGACGAGAAGGCGGTGGTGGCGGAGCTGCGGGAGCTGCTGGCCCAGCGGAAGGCGTGACCCCGCACGGCTGCGGGCGCGCTCACTTGGCGTCGGCATAGCACTCCACCACCGCCGTGGTGAACGGGAACCGCACCGGCGTCTCCCCGAAGGTCAGCCGTCCGGCCAGGTCGGACGCCTCCTTGATGGCCTGTACGACGGTGTCGGCCTCCTGCGCCGGACAGTGCACGATCACCTCGTCGTGCTGGAAGAACACCAGCTCGGCCGAGAGGTCCGCGCAGGCCCGGCGCAGGGCGGCGAGCATCAGCAGGGCCCAGTCGGCGGCGCTGCCCTGGACGACGAAGTTGCGGGCGAAGCGGCCGCGGGCACGCGTGTTGGTGGAGGCGTAGCCCGGCACCCACTCCTGGCCGGCCGGGGGCTGCGGGTCGTCGTCCTGGGGGAGGCCGGCCTCCTCGGCGGCGTCGCCCGTCCCGGCGGCCGGGGGACAGGTGCGGCCCAGCCACGTCCGCACCAGCCGCCCCTCCTCACCGGCCCGCGCCGCGTCGTCGACGTAGGCGACCGCCTGGGGGAAGCGGCGTCTGAGCGCGGCGAGGTTCTTCAGGCCGTCCCCGGAGGTCTGCCCGTACACGGCGCCCAGAACGGCGATCTTGGCCTGGGCGCGGTCGCCGGAGAAGGCGCGGTCGGAGACGGACTGGTAGAGGTCGCTCTCGCGGCCGGCCACCTCCATCAGTCCGGGGTCGCGGGAGATGGCGGCGAGCACGCGCGGTTCCATCTGGTCGGCGTCGGCGACGACCAGCCGCCAGCCGGGGTAGGCGACGACGGCCCGCCGGATGACCCGGGGGATCTGCAACGCGCCTCCGCCGTTGGTCACCCAGCGGCCCGTGACGGTGCCGCCGGCGACGAACTCCGGCCGGAACCGCCCCTCGCGCACCCAGTCCTGCAGCCAGGACCAGCCGTGGGCGACCCAGATGCGGTACAGCTTCTTGTACTCGACCAGCGGCTTCACGGCCGGATGGTCGATGGTCTCCAGCTCCCAGCGGCGGGTCGAGCCGACCTTGATCCCGGCCTGGGCGAAGGCCTTGATCACATCGGCGGGCAGATCGGGCCGGACTCGGCGCCCGAAGGCGGCGGACACCTCGTCGGCCAGCTCGGCCAGGCGGCGCGGCTCGCCACCGCCCGCGTACCGCTCGCCGAGCAGTTCGTGCAGCACCGCGCGGTGGACGTCCGCGCTCCACGGCAGCCCCGCCGCGTTCATCTCGGCGGCCACGAGCATGCCCGCCGACTCGGCGGCGGTCAGCAGCCGCATGCGCTCCGGGTGCGCGGTCGCGTCATGCCGGCGCTGCTGCTCGGCGTACACGTCCATCAGGTCCCGCAGCGGCACATGGACGCCCTGCGGCTCGAACAGCGGCGACTGCGCGCCCGGTTCGGCGGCGCGCTGCGGCGGGTCCGGCGGTACGGGGCCGCCGCGCAGCCGGGCGAGGGCGGCGGCGGCCGAGCGCGGTTCTCCGTACCGCCCCTCGTGGCCCAGGAGGAGGGTCTCGGCGTCCTCGATGTCGTAGCACCGCTCCACTCGCACCCCCGCGGCGAGCAGACGCGGATACATCTCGGCGGTGGACCGCCACACCCACCGGGCGACCTCGGGCCGCCCCCGCACGGCCCTGGCGAGGTCCGGCTCCCACACCACCGGCCCCGCGGGCAGCCCGTCCGGGCCGAGGGCGGCGACCTCCACGCCACCGTCCTCGGCCGCAGCGAGCGCCCATCGATCGGTCATGCTGCGAGTGTGTCAGGGGGGTCTGACAACGACGTCCCGAAAGGGCGCGGGGCTGTGCCGATGTGCGGCTCCGCCGCGTGGGCGCGACCAGCCACGAACGACGGTCGGCCCGCGATCCGCAGCAGCGCCCACGGCGCCCCGGCGAGGTCAGCTCTCCTCAGCCTGCTCGGCCACCAACAGAGCCAATGCCTCGGCCACGTACCCCTCGACCGCCGCCTTGGTGAGACCGAGCCCGCTCAGCACTCCTTCCCCGTTCTCGAACTCCAGCAGCGCCAGCAGCACATGCTCGGTCCCGATGTAGTTGTGCCCGAGCCGCAGAGCCTCCCGGAAGGTGAGCTCCAGGACCTTCTTGGCGTCGGGCCCGTAGGGCACCAGCTCCGGCGCGTCCTCGGCGGCAGCCGGCAGCACCGCGTGCGCGGCCTGGCGGACGGAGTCCAGCAGCACCCCCTGCGCCACGATCGCCTTGGCGGCGAGCCCTTCCGGTTCGGCGAGCAGCCCGAGGACCAGGTGCTCTGGCCGCCCCTCGGCGTTGCGCGCGGCGACGGCCTCGTTGTGCGCGGCCATGATGACGTTCCGCGCGCGGGGCGTGTAGCGGCTGAAGCCCTGGCTGGGGTCGAGGTCGGCCGACTCCTTCGGCACGAACCGCTTCTGCGCGGCCTGCCGGGTGACTCCCATGCTCTTGCCGATGTCGGTCCAGGAGGCACCGGAGCGGCGGGCCTGGTCCACGAAGTGCCCGATCAGGTGGTCGGCCACGTCACCCAGGTGCTCACCGGCGAGTACGGCGTCCTGGAGCTGTTCGAGCGGTTCCGCGTGGACCTGCTTGATGGCCGCGATGAGGTCGTCGAGGCGTACGGAGGACGTGATGGCGGAGTTCGTCGTCATGTGTCAACCGTAGGTTGCACCCCAGCGACTGTCAACCGATGGTTGACAGTCTCCCGGAGGTATCTGATGAGACCATCGGACCCGTGAGTACGCCCACCACCGTCGAACGCGCTTTCGAGTCCACGCTCTACGGCGACGCGCCCGACAGCGCCTTCGACACCGCCGCCTCTCTTCTCGCCGCCGACCCCGCGGCGGACGCCGAGCTCGAGCGGCGCGGCAGGGAGTTCGTGGCGGCGGCCTGGCGCCGGGGCTGGCAGCCCGCCGACGTCGTACGGATCGTGCGGCGGGAGCTGGACGACGTGCACACGCGTGTGCTGGCGGCGCTGATCCGCGCGCAGGCGTCCGACGACCGGCCGCGGGGTCCGCGGTGGGCGGCGCAGATCGCCGAGCTGCCCGGGGAACTCCCGCGGCGTGCCGACCGTTTCACGAATGCCACCATCGCTCTGGAGCTGTACCGCCTGCTGCTGAGGCTGCCCGTCCTCGAACCCCTCGACCGCCCCGAGGGCTCACCGCGGACCGAGTCCCGCATGCTCACCCGCATCCGCGCGCTGCTCGCCAAGGCCGAGGCGACCGGCTATCCGGAGGAGGCCGAGGCGCTGAGCGCCAAGGCGCAGGAGCTGATGGCGCGGCACAGCGTGGACGAGGCCCTGCTGGCCGCGCAGGCGCCCGACCCGGACGCGCCCGCCGCGTGCCGGATCGGGGTCGAGTCGCCGTACGAGCAGGCCAAGGCGGTGCTGTTGGACGCGGTGGCGACGGCCAACCACTGCCGCGCGGTGTGGAACGAGCCGCTCGGCTTCTCCACGGTCGTCGGGTTCGAGGCCGATCTGGAGGCGGTCGAGCTGCTCTACGCCTCACTGCTCGTGCAGGCGACCTCCGCCATGACCAGGGCGGAGGCCGCGCAGCGGGCCGGCGGGCGGAAGCGGACCAAGACCTTCCGGCAGTCGTTCCTGGCCGCGTACGCGCATCGCGTCGGCACGCGGCTCGCGGCGGCCGCCGAGACGCAGGTCAGCGACGACCTGCTCCCGGTCCTGGCCTCCCGCGAGGTCGCGGTCGGCGCCGCGACCGACCGCCTCTTCCCGGAGACGACCACGAGCCGGCTGCGCGGGATCAGCGACGAGGCGGGCTGGACCGAGGGCGCCCGCGCCGCGGACCACGCCGAGGTCCGCTCCCGCCGTCGCCTCGGCTGACGCGCCGCCGATCAGTCCCCGGCCTGCTGGAAGGCCGTGAACGACGCCTGCGGCGTGTCCGTCCCGGCCACCGGGCCGTAGTTCGACCAGTCGAAGTTCCGCTGCTCGGACGAGCCGGGCAGAGCGATCCGCAGCGTCCGTACGGCGAGACTGCCGTCGCCCTCCGCGCCCCTGACGTAGGTCAGGGTGAACGAGGCGGCGGTGCCCTCGGCCAGCGTCAGTTCGCCGGCCTTCGCGGCCTTGTCCGCCGGGACCTCGACGGAGTGGTGGCCCGTGTCCAGGACGACCGCGGGGAAGCCCTTCAGGGTGCACTCGGGGCCGGGGTTGGTGACGGTGACCGGCACGTTCCCGGTGTCCCCGGCAGCAGGCGCGACATTCGCCGGGCCCACCGCGATGTGAACCGACCCGATCGCGCAGGGCTCACCGGCCCGGGGCTTGCTGTCGGTGTCGCCGCCCCCACTGTCACAGGCGGTCAGCACGAGGCTCGCGGCGAGAGCGGTCACGGTGATACGAAGGGCGCGCATGGCTGGTCCTCAGGGGCTCGGGTCGATGCCCTTGGATCATCCCGCACCACATGCCGTCCCGCGCGCGCCGTCCCCTTACGGGGGGACTCGCCTCCCTCTACGGGGGCGCGTGCCCCGTCTGCGCGCCTTTCCCCTGTGGGGGCGCGTGCCGTTACCCCTGTGGGACGCGCGGCGCCCGGCCGCGTGCGTGCGCGGCAGGCCGCTTTTCGCGTACGCAAGGAGCCTCCACCGCCTGGGTGTCGTCCCCTTCCGGGGTGCATGCCTCCCCTTCCGGGGTGCGTGTCGGGCGCCCACCACCGCCTACGCGCCGTGCCCTTCCGGGGCGCGTGCCGCCTCACCCCGGGGCGCGTGCCGCCACCCCCTACGCGCCGCACCCCTCCGGGCCGGGTGCCCGCACCCCGCCGGGGTCGCGTGCCACCCCCTCCAGCAACGCGCGCCGCCCTTCTCCGGGGATACACCCTGCGCCTGGCCGGGGCATGCATCCCTCTGCGGGGCCCCCGGCAGACCCACCCCGCTCTCCCCACAAGCACCCCATATCTCCCGTACGCTGACAAAATGACCTGGTTCCGAGCGCTGAAAGAGACCTCGCGCTCGGGGCTCACGCTGGAGCGGGCCCGGCTGGAGCCGTTGGTCGCGTTGCGGGGGGCGGTGGGGCTGGGGATCACCATCGGGGTGTGTCTGTGGGGGCTGGGGCCGGAGGCGGCGGCGAGTTCGGCGTTCGGGGCGTTTCAGGCGGCCATCGCGACGTTCCAGCGCAGTTGGCGGCCGAGGCCGCAGCTGGCGCTGGCGTCGGGGGTGAGCCTGGCGGTGTCGACGTTCCTCGGATATCTGACGATCTCGCACCTGGTGCTGTTCCTGGGGCTGTTGGCGCTGTGGACCTTCGTGGCCGGGCTGAGCTGGGCCGCGGGCCCGACGACGGGGATGATCGCGTCCTCGAACGTGGCGATGATGCTGGTCACCGTCACCCTGCCGACCTCGGTCGCCGACGCGGGTGTGCACGCGGCGACGATGGTCGCCGGCGGGCTGGTCCAGGCGGCCCTGATCGTGCTGTTTCCCGTACGACGCTGGGGGCGCCAGCGGGACGCGCTGGCCGACGCCCTCGCCGCCGAGGCCGACTACGCGCGCCGGCTGCGGCAGGATCCGGTCGCGCCGTTCGACCCGGTGCCGCTGATGGAGGCCCGAGCCGCGGCGGTGCTCACCCCGCGCCAGGCCCGCCGCCGCCCGGCCGAGCTGCGCGGGGCGCGCGGTCTCGCCGAGCGCATCCGCCCGGTTCTCGCCTCCCTGGCCGACCCGGCCGTCGGCGTGCCGCCGAACGGCCCGGAACGCGACCGCGCGCGGGAACTGCTCGGGGCGGCGGCCGCCGTCCTGGACGCCACCGCCCATGCCATCCGCCACGGCACCGCCGTCGACCTCCCGCCCGCCGCGGTGGCCGCCTTCCGCACCCCGGACACCGGATCGCTCCTCAAGGGCGCCCCCCACCGCGCGGCCACCCGCCTCGGCCGGCTCCTGCAGGACGTGGTGGAGACGGCGGGTGGCGAGCCGGCGGACGGCCCGAGCCCCACCGCCCACCTGCGCAGACCGTCCCTGCTGTCCCTGGTGCCGGTCGCGCTCAGGGGCATGCGCGACGAGCTGCGGCACCACTCCTCGCCCGTCGTCCGGCACGCCGTCCGCGTCACCGTGGTGGCCTGCGCCGGCTACCTCCTCGGGACCGCCCTGCCGTTCGGGCACGGCTACTGGGCGCCTCTCGCCGCCGTGATGATCATGCGGCCGGACTTCACGCAGACGTACAGCCGCGCGGTCGCGCGTTTCGCGGGCACCCTCGTCGGCGTGGCCGTCGCCACGGGCGTCCTCCAGCTCACCGGCGCCGACCCCGCGGTGTCCGGCGCGCTCGCGGTGGCCAGTGCCGCGCTGATGTACCTGCTCATGCGCACCGGCCAGTTCGCCGCCCAGGCGTGCGTCGCGGCGTACGTCGTCTTCCTGCTCGGTATGGGCGGCGAGCAGTGGACGCAGACGGTGCCCGAGCGCGTGCTGCTCACCCTGCTGGGCGGGGTGCTGGCGATGGTGGCGTACGCCGTTTACCCGGCCTGGGAGACCCCGCGGCTGCGCGCGCACCTCGCCGACTGGCTGGCCGCGCAGGGCCGTTACGCCGCCGCGGTCGTACGGCACTACGCCGAGCCCGCCGACACGTCGCTCGGCGAAGTCCGCGAGGCGCTCCTCGCGGCCAGGGCCGCCCGCGCGGCCTGGCACGCCGCGGTGGCCCGCGCCGCCGGGGAGCCGGTGCGCCACCGGGGCCTGTCCCGGGTCACCGCCGACGACGCCGAGGACGCGCTGACCCAGACGGGCCGCGTGGCGATGCTCATGGAGGCCCACCTCCCGGACCGTGACGCGCCCGCCCTGCCACCCGCCGCCCGGCTCGCCGACGCCCTGCGCACGGCCACCGAGGCGGGCGCCCGCGCCGTACGGGAGCGCCGGGTGCCGGACTGGACGGCCGTACGGGACGCCCTGGAGGACCCCGAGTGGGCCGACGCCGCGGACACGGTCGTGCAGCAGAGCGCCCGGCTGCTGCTGCGGCACCTCACCGAGCTCTCCGAGGCGCTCGACACCGCCGTACCGCCGATGACCACAGGGACCACGGGGACCACGGGCGGGGAACGGGACGGGCCGCGGAACCCGAGGGATTCCGCGGCCCGTTGAGCGCTTCAGCGCACCGTTCGCGTCACTGGCCGAGCCCCGCAGTCGGCAGACCCGCAGTGGGCAGGCCCGACGGCAGCGTGCCGCCCTCGGCGCGCTGGTAGGTCTCCTGGCCCAGGTCGCCGCTCCAGGTGACCTTCAGGGTGTCGCCGCTGACGGAGTCGACCGTGCCGGAGGACCGGGAGTCGTCGCCGTCGGCGCAGGTCAGGCGGATCGACCGCGCCGACGCCGAGCCGCTGCACACCGCGCCCTTGGAGCCGAACAGGGCCGCGTCGTCACCGGTGATCACCAGGGCGACCGCGCTGCCGCCGGAGGTCGTGAGCCAACTGCCCTCCAGGCCGCCCTCGGGGGAGGACGTACTGCCGCCGGTCTCCCGGGTCTGCGCGGCGGTCGGCGCGGCGCTCTCGGTGGGGGAGGAGTCGTCGTCGGAGCCGCCGCCGTCGCTGCACGCGCTCAGCACGAGCAGGCCCGCCAGTCCCGCGGCCGCCGCGGCGAACCGCATCCGCCTGCGCGCCACACGCGCGTACGTCACCGTATTCACTGCAAGCCCCCAGGGTGAGCCGGTCGGACGCCTCGACGCGCAGCAAGCTACCAGCCCGTAACCCTGGCGGCTCCTGTGAGGTCCGGCACCACCGCTACCAGGACGACTTGCGCACGCCGGGCAGATACCCCGCGTGCGCCTGCTCGCGCAGGGACACGCGCGAGAGTCCGAACGTACGGAAGTAGCCGCGCGGACGGCCGTCCACCTGGTCGCGGTTGCGCACGCGCGTGGCGCTCGCGTCGCGCGGCTGGCGGCGCAGCTCGCGCTGGGCGGCGAGGCGTTCGGCGTCCGTGGAGGACGGCCTGCGGATGATCTCCTTCAGCTCGGCCCGCCGTGCGGCGTAGCGGGCGACGGTCTGCTGCCGCTTCTCGTTCTTCGCGATCTTGCTCTTCTTGGCCATCAGACCTTCACCCCCCGCGCGCGGATGCGCGCCACCGCCGCCTCGACGCCGATCGCGTCGACGGTCTTGATCGCCTTGGTGCTCAGCTTCAGCCGGACGTACCGGCCCTCGCTCGGCAGCCAGTAGCGCTTGGTCTGGATGTTCGGGTCGAAGCGGCGGGAGGTCCGCCGGTGCGAGTGGGAGATCGCGTTGCCGAAGCCGGGCTTGGTGCCGGTCAGCATGCAGTGCGCGGACACGGTGATGCACCTCTCTCGAATCTCTTGGTAGTCCGATGTGTAAATGGAAATCATTTTCAGTAGCATAGCGCCATGGCACGCAACGAACTCCGCCCGGTCATCAAACTCCGGTCCACCGCCGGAACCGGCTACACGTACGTCACCCGCAAGAACCGCCGCAACGACCCGGACCGCATGACCCTGCGCAAGTACGACCCGGTCGCCGGCCGGCACGTCGACTTCCGAGAGGAGCGCTGAACCCGCCATGCGCAAGGGAATCCACCCGCCCTACGGCCCGGTCGTCTTCCGTGACCGCGCCGCGAACCACGCCTTCCTCACCCGCTCGACCATGACGAGCGAGAAGACGATCGAGTGGGAGGACGGCCACACCTACCCGGTCGTGGACGTCGAGATCTCGAACGTCAGCCACCCCTTCTACACGGGCACGGCCCGCGTCCTGGACACCGCCGGACGCGTCGAGCGCTTCGAACGCCGGTACGGGAAGAGGGGCTGATGCTCTCCGTCGTCATCGTCGCCGGCCTGCACGCCGACGCGCGCCGGGCGGCCGTCGGGCAGCTGCTCACCGAGGTGCCCGGCAGCGTCGCCCTCCACCACGACCTCGCGACGGCCCCCGCGGGCACGGTCGTCCGCACCGTCCGGGACGCCTCCGGGGTTCTCTCCACGGGCGAGGCGCCCCTGGTCAACGACTGCGCCTGCTGCGCCCTGCGCGAGGACCTGGTGCCCGAGCTGGAACGCATCCAGGACGCGGGCACCAGCCCGCTCGCGATCGTCGAGCTGTGGGACTCGGTCGAACCCAAGGCGATGGCCGAGGTGATCACCGCCGGCGGCCTCACCGTCACCGGCGTCGTCACCGCCGTCGACCCGGCACTCCTGCTGCCCTGCCTCGGCAACGGCGACGACCTCGCCGAACGCGGCCTCGCCGCGGCCGCCACCGACCAGCGTACGGTCGCCGACACCTTCGCGCGTCAGCTGGAGTACGCCCCTGTCCTTGCCGTGGCCGACTCGGAGGAGGCCGACGACGAGGACCGGGAGCTGCTGGTGCAGATGCATCCGACGGCTCGGCGCGTGCGGATCGGGTCCGTCGGGGGGTGGGGTGAGCTGGGACCGACCGACGTATCGATAGATGGCCGTACGGAGGCGTCGACCGGCCTGCTCCCAGAGGCAGACTCGGATGCACCCGCAGCAGCACGTGCAGGTGCACCGAGCCCGGACGGCCACCCTCCGCTGGCCCGGGCCGCCCTCGCCGGGTTCGACGTGGAGGCCGCCGCAGCCGCGCAACACCCCGCGTGTGCGCTGCTGCCCGTCGAGGCGGACGCGCACGGTGTCTCGACCCTCGTCTGGCGGCGGCACCGGCCCTTCCACCCCGAGCGGCTCTACGCGGCGCTGGAGGACCTGACCTGCGCCGCAGCCCGCAGCCGGGGACGGTTCTGGCTGGCCGACAAGCCGGACACGCTGCTGCACTGGGACGCCGCCGGCGGAGCCCTGTGCGTGGAGAGCGCGGGGCCGTGGCTCGCGTCCCTGCCCGACGCGGCCTGGGAGATGGTGCCGCCGGTACGCCGTGCCGCGGCCGCGCTGGACTGGCACCCCGAGCACGGCGACCGCTGCCAGCACCTGGTGTTCACGTCCCCCGGTCTCGACCGCGACGGACTCGCCGAGCTGCTGGAGTCCTGCCTGCTGACCGACGCCGAGTACGCCGCCGGGCGCGAGGCCTGGCGTCAACTTCCGCATCCCTTCGACACACTTCTGGAGGTTTGAGACCCATGCCCCGCAAAAGCGACCGCAAGCCCGCCAAGAACCGCCCCAATCCGCTGGACCAGGCGCGGATCACGTACATCGACTACAAGGACACCGATCTGCTGAGGAAGTTCATCTCCGACCGCGGAAAGATCCGCAGCCGTCGCGTGACGCGCGTCTCCTCCCAGCAGCAGCGCCGGCTGGCACGCGCGATCAAGAACGCCCGGGAGATGGCGCTCCTGCCGTACGGCACCCGCTGACGGCGCCGCCGGGCTCGTCGCCGAACACCCTCAGGGTCGCTCCCTGTCGAACACCCTCACTCGCTGGAAACTCCCTCAGGTCGCTCCCCGCCGGACATCCGGATGCTCCGGGTCCGGTTTCGGCCAATCCCCGGCGCCGATCCGTGCCCCCGACCGTGGAACACCAAGCCCGCCTGATGCGTCTCTATGTGAGGGGCGGCGGTTTCGATCCGGCCGACCCGGAGCGACGCAAGGCGTGGATGACCACGGACGGGGGCTGGCGGTCGCATGTAGTGCGATCTCTGGGGAAGGCGCTGCGACACCGCACATGACGGCGTCGGCGCCGCTGTAACCACAGGACCACCCCGCGTGCACGTGCATCTGCCCATGCAACTGCACATGAACAGGGTTATGATCCGGCTCAGTTGACCACTGCATCAATGGCCACACCAGCCAGTGCACCACCGGGGAGCGACCTGTGGACCACGACGTGTACAACGGCATGGCCGCGACGCAGCTGCGGGGCGTGGCCTGGCAGAAGAGCCGCCACAGCAATTCGCAGGGATCCTGCGTGGAGTTCGCCCGCCTGCCGGGCGGCCGCGTGGCGGTGCGCAACTCGAACTTTCCCGACGGCCCGGCGCTGGTCTACACCCGCGCCGAGATCGAGGCGATGCTGCTCGGCATCAAGGACGGCGAGTTCGATCATCTGATAGCGGGATGACGTCTGGCACGGGGCTCGGCCGAGAGTCCCGGACGCGGCGCGCCTGGACGCGGTGACGCGCGTAGAGGGGCGACGGCAGGGCAGGGGGACGTGCCGCAGTTCCTCACGCCTTCAGCCGGAGCCATCCGTCCACTCGAAGTCACGCCATCGCCGGAGTCGCACCGTCGGCCGGAGCCACGCCATCGGCCGGCGTCACCCCTCCGGCCGCAGCCGGAACAGCGCCCAGACGACCTTCCCGCTGAGCGTGCCGGCCAGCGGGTGCCAGCCCCAGCTGTCGCTGAAGGAGTCGACGAGGAACAGGCCCCGCCCCGACTCCGCGGAGAAGTCCTCCGAGACGCGCGCGACCGGGCCGTCGTTGCTGGGGTCGCGCACGGCGCACACCAGCCGCTCGGCCCAGCGCATCAAGTGCAGCCGTACAAAAGGCTCCTGATGCTGCGGAACGCCGGTGCCGGATTCCGGCAGGGCGTGCCGCAGGGCGTTGGTGACGAGTTCGGAGACGACCAGACAGACGTCGTCGAAGCGGTCGCCCAGGTCCCACTGGTCGAGAGTTCTTCGGGTGAACTGCCGGGCGTCGCGCACCGCTTCGTAGCGGGCGGGCAGTGCACAGGAGGCGGCGCTGGACACGGCCGAGGGATCCAGCGGTGGAAGGCCCTGCCTTAACGGCTCGAGCATGGTCGATCCATTCGTCCCCATGCGAGGCACTCCCCCGGTAATTCGCGGTCGTTGCGATGCAGCGGTGGCGCGGGACCATGGTTTCGGATGCGTAGGGCAGATGCAAGGGCAGATGCACGTGCACGTGACCGAATTGGTCAGTCCCGTACCGCTTCTTAGCCATTTTTTCTGCCATCTTCCGCCTGCTCGTCGCTCAGCCGACGCACTTGTTCGCAGTTGAATCTTTGGCTTCTTTCCGTCTCTGTAATCGGGCGAGTACTGCTCGGAGTGTTTTAGTGGCAGACTGCGGGCCCTGAAGACGGTTGGGGAGGCTGGCGAAGTGAGCGCGGGAGAGCCCGGATCGGTGGTGCGGCGGATGCTGCTCGGCTCGCAACTCAGGCGACTGCGCGAGGCGCGCGGGATCACCCGCGAGGCGGCGGGCTACTCGATCCGCGCCTCCGAGTCGAAGATCAGCCGGATGGAGCTGGGCCGGGTGAGCTTCAAGACGAGGGACGTCGAGGACCTGTTGACCCTGTACGGCGTCACCGACGAGACGGAGCGCACGGCGCTGGTCTCGCTCGCGCGTGAGGCCAACGTCGCGGGCTGGTGGCACAGTTACTCGGATGTGCTGCCCAACTGGTTCCCCACCTATGTCGGCCTGGAGGGCGCGGCCTCGATCATCCGTGCCTACGAGGTGCAGTTCGTGCACGGCCTGCTGCAGACCGAGGAGTACGCCCGCGCGGTCGTGCGGCGCGGCATGAAGGGCGCGAGCGAGGCCGACGTGGAGCGGCGTGTGGCCCTGCGTCTGGAGCGGCAGAAGCACCTCGTCGCGGAGAACGCCCCCGACTTCCACATCGTCCTCGACGAGGCGTCCCTGCGCCGCCCCTACGGCGACCGCGAGGTGATGCGCGGCCAGCTCCAGCACCTCATCGACATCTCCGAGCGGCCCAACGTCCGGCTTCAGATCATGCCGTTCAGCTTCGGCGGGCACTCCGGTGAGAGCGGTGCCTTCACCATCCTCAGCTTCCCTGAGTCGGACCTCTCGGACGTCGTCTACCTCGAACAGCTCACCAGCGCGCTCTACCTCGACAAGCCCGAGGACGTCGCCCAGTACGAGGCCGCGCTGAAGGAGCTGCAGAGCGACAGCCCGGGGCCGGACGAGAGCCGGGATCTTCTGCGGGGACTCCTTCAACTGTCTTGAAACACAAGTACGATGACGCCTGATCAGACCGTGAAGCCGTTCGGGTGTGCCTGCCTCTTGCCGTGACCGCTCGACCGCTTCGACGCATCTGCGGCAGGGGATTGAGGGATCACATGTCGTCCTACTTCACCGACCTGGCACAGCAGTACATCGACGGCGAGTGGCGTCCGGGCACCGGTTCCTGGGACATCATCGACTTCAACCCGTACGACGGGGAGAAGCTGGCCTCGATCACCATCGCCACCGTCGACGAGGTCGATCAGGCCTACCGCGCCTCCGCGCGCGTGCAGCGCGAGTGGGCCGCGGCCGGCGCGTACACCCGCCGGGCCGTGCTGGAGAAGGCGCTGCGGGTGGTGGAGGAACGCGAGGCGGAGATCACCGACGTGATCATCGCCGAGCTGGGCGGCACCCATGCGAAGGCCGCCTTCGAGCTGCACCTCGCCAAGGAGTTCCTGCGCGAGTCGATGAACGTGGCCACCCGCCCCGAGGGGCAGCTGATCGCCTCGCCGGTCGAAGGCAAGGAGAACCGCCTCTACCGCGTGCCGGTCGGGGTGGTCGGTGTCATCAGCCCCTTCAACTTCCCCTTCTTCCTGTCGCTGAAGTCGGTCGCCCCGGCGCTCGCGCTCGGCAACGGCGTCGTCCTCAAGCCCCACCAGGACACCCCGGTCACCGGCGGCACCCTGATCGCGAAGATCTTCGAGGACGCGGGCCTGCCCGCCGGCCTGCTCAACGTCGTCGTCACCGACATCGCCGAGATAGGTGACGCGTTCATCGAGCACCCCATACCGAAGGTCATCTCCTTCACCGGCTCCGACAAGGTCGGCCGTCACGTGGCCACCGTCTGCGCCGCGCACTTCAAGCGGACCGTGCTCGAACTGGGCGGCAACAGCGCCCTGGTCGTGCTGGACGACGCCGACCTCGACTACGCCGTCGACGCGGCCGTCTTCAGCCGGTACGTCCATCAGGGCCAGGTCTGCATGGCCGCCAACCGTGTCCTGGTGGACAGGTCGGTCGCCGAGGAGTTCACCGAGAAGTTCGTCGCCAAGGTCAGGAGCCTGAAGGCGGGCGACCCGCGCGACCCGGAGACGGTCATCGGCCCGCTGATCAACTCCTCGCAGGCGGAGGCGATATCCAGCGTGGTCGAGCAGGCGGTCGCCGGCGGTGCCACCGCCCTGGTGCGCGGCGGCGTCCGGGACAACCTCGTCGAGCCGTCCGTCCTGACCGACGTACCGGCCGACTCGCCCCTGCTGAAGCAGGAGGTGTTCGGGCCGGTCGCCTTCCTCGTCCCGTTCGATGGCGAGGAGGAGGCCGTCCGCCTCGTCAACGACACCCCGTACGGCCTCAGCGGCGCCGTCCACACCGCCGACGTCGAGCGCGGGGTGCGGTTCGCGCAGCGCATCGACACCGGCATGTTCCATGTGAACGACGGCACCGCCCACGACGAGCCGCTCGTGCCCTTCGGCGGCGAGAAGAACTCCGGCGTCGGCCGCCTGAACGGCGAGAGCGGGCTGGACGCCTTCACGACGCTGAAGTGGATCTCCATCCAGCACGGGCGGAGCGCGTTCCCCTTCTGAGGCACTTTCCCAGACGCCCGGGCCCTTGCGGACAGAACCTGACCGCAAGGGCCCGTAACGTCATCTGTGTCGGAAGAAGGACGGCCGAACCCCAGGAAAGAGGCCCTCATGCCCACTCACGTTCCCGCCGAGGCCCACGGTGACGAGCGCGGCGCGCTTCTCAACTTCGTCGAGGCCCAGCGCGGCGGCCTGCGCCGGTCGCTCCTGGGGCTGACCGACGAGCAGGCGGCCCAGGCGCCCAGCGCCAGCGAGCTGTCGCTGTCCGGGCTGGTCAAGCATGTCGCCGAGGTGGAGCTGAACTGGCTGCGGATGGCCCAGCAGAAGCCCAACGAGCGGGCCCGGACAGAGGAGACGTGGGCGGAGGGCTTCCGACTCGTCGAGGGCGAGACGGTCGCGGAGATCCTGGCCTTCTGGGACGGCGTGGCGCGTGAGATCGAGGAGTTCATCCGGTCCGTGCCGTCGCTCGACGACACCTTCCCGCTGCCCCCGGCGCCCTGGTTCCCGAAGGACGGCCGGGTCTCCATGCGCTGGCTGATGCTCCACCTCGTGGAGGAGATCGCCCGGCACGCCGGCCACGCCGACATCGTCCGCGAGTCCCTGGACGGCAAGACGGCCTTCGAGCTGGTGGCCCAGGAGCAGGGCGCCTCCTGGGGCTGACCGCAGGGCCCTCGGCCCGAGGGCTCTACGCTGGCCCCATGTCAGCGATCCGTCTCCTCGTGCTCGGCGCGGTGCGTCAGCACGGGCGGGCCCACGGCTACCAGGTGCGCAACGACCTGGAGTACTGGGGCGCGCACGAGTGGTCCAACGCCAAGCCCGGCTCGATCTACCACGCCCTGAAGCAGATGGCCAAGCAAGGGCTGCTGCACGCGCACGAGATCGCCCCCTCCACCGCCGGTGGCCCGCCGCGCACCGAGTACGAGATCACCGACCTCGGCGTCGAGGAGTACCTCGGCATGGTCCGTGAGGCGCTGACCAGTTACGACCAGAAGATGGACATCAAGTCCGCCGCCATCGGCTTCATGGTCGACCTGCCGCGCGCCGAGGCGGTGGCCCTGCTCAACGAGCGCATCCGCCGCATCGAGGAGTGGCGCGGGGCCGTCACCGAGCACTATGTGCCCGAGGACGGCCCCGAACAGCTCGGCCACATCGGCGAGATCATGAACCTCTGGATCCACACCGCCGACGCCGAGGCCGACTGGACGCGCGCACTCATCGGGCGGATCGAGGGCGGCGCGTACACCTTCTCGGGGGAGGGCGAGCCGTTCGTCGGGGTGCTGACGGACGAGCAGGAGAACCCGTACGCGACGGGGGAGCCGCATCCGGAGGATGCGCGCTAATCAAGTTTGACGAGATTGGTCGAGGGCGTTACTTTGAGGGTGTAGTCAAACTTGACTAGCGAAGGGTGAGTGGCAGCCCGTGACAGACGCGGCGATCGCCGTCGAAGGCGCACGCAAGGCATACGGAGACACAAAGGCGCTCGACGGACTCGATCTGGAGATCAGGCGCGGCACCGTGCACGCGGTGCTGGGCCCCAACGGCGCGGGCAAGACGACCCTGGTCCGCATCCTGTCCACCCTGCTGCGGCCGGACAGCGGCCGCATCGAGGTGGCCGGACACGACGTGGTCACCCACGCGCGCGAGGTCCGCCTGCGCATCGGCCTGCTCGGCCAGTACGCGGCCCTCGACGAGGAACTCGGCGGCCGCCAGAACCTGGAGCTGTTCGGCCGCCTCCACCACCTGGGCGCCCGCCACGCGCGCGTGCGCGCCGACGAGCTCCTGGAGCGCTTCGGCCTGACCGACACAGGGCGCAGGGCGGTCAAGCAGTACAGCGGCGGCATGCGGCGCCGGCTCGACCTCGCCGCCTCGCTGATCACCGATCCGGAGGTGCTCTTCCTGGACGAACCCACCACGGGCCTCGACCCGCGCGGCCGTGCCGAGGTGTGGGCCGCGGTCCGCTCTCTGGTCGGCGCCGGTACGACGGTCCTGCTCACCACGCAGTACCTGGAGGAGGCCGACCAACTCGCCCACCGCGTCTCGGTCGTCGACTCCGGCCGGGTCGTCGCCGACGGCACACCGGAGCAGCTGAAGTCGGCGATCGGCGGCGACCGCATCGACGTCGTCCTGCGCGACGCCGGACAACTCGGCGCGGCCGTCGCCCTGTTGCCGCCCGACGTCGACAAGGGCGACGTCTCCGTCGACGCCGACCGCCGTCTGCTGAGCGCCCCCGTCACCGACCGGATGACCGCGCTCGCGGGCATCGTACGGGCCTTGGAGGAGGCCGGTGTCGAGGCCGAGGACATCGCCCTGCGGCGGCCCACGCTGGACGAGGTCTTCCTGCACCTGACGGGGGACGAGCACCGCTCCGGCGGGCACCGAGCGAAGGAGGCCGTGTGAGCACCTACGCACTGACCGACTCCTGGACCATGACCCGCCGCGAACTGTCCCACTGGGCGCGGCAGCCGGTGCAGATCGTGGTGAACCTCGCGTTCCCCGTGATGCTCATGCTGATGTTCGGCTACCTCATCGGCGGCGGCCGGGGCGTCAGCGGCCCTTACGTCGACTACCTGGTCCCCGGCATGCTCGCCCTCACCATGGCGTTCGGCCTGGAGGGCACGATGATCGCCGTCACGCAGGACCTCAACAAGGGCGTGATCGACCGGTTCCGCGCCATGCCGATGGCCGACGGGGCCGTGCTGGTGGGCCGGTCCGCCGCCGACATGCTCCAGTCGGCGCTGGTGCTGGCCGTGCTGACCGGCGTGGGCTATGCCCTCGGCTGGCGCGCGCACGGCGGCTTCGCCGGGTTCTGGGCGGCCGTCGGGCTGCTCCTGCTGTTCCGGTTCGCCATGCTCTGGATCGGCATCCACCTCGCCCTGATCGCCGGGAAGCCTGAGCTGGTCCAGGCCGTCCAGATCCTGGTCTGGCCGGTCGGCTTCCTCTCCAACGCCCTCGCCACACCCGACTCCATGCCCGACTGGCTGGGCACGCTCGTCCAGTGGAACCCGCTGTCGCGGACCGCGACGGCCGTGCGCGAGCTGTTCGCGGGCGGTGCCGTGGACACCGGTCATGTCTGGGCGGCGGTGGGCTGGCCGCTTGCGCTGCTGGCGGTGTTCTTCCCGCTGGCGGTGCGGAGGTTCGGGCGGCTGAGCAAGTAGCCCGAGAAGTCGTCGCTCGATTTGTGGAACCCCGAGCCGGTCCGCGGTGTACCAGAAGCAGATACCGGTCATCGCGGATCGGAGGGGACATGGGGGTTCGGAGCGGGGCGCTGCGGGTGCGGCTGAGGCCGTGGCTGTGGTGCGGGCTGCTGTTGGCGCTGATGGCCATGTGCGCGGCCTGCATGAGAGGCGAAGACGGGGGTGAGGACAGGGGCCGGGGCAAGGGTGCGGCGGCCGGCGGGGCGGCGCATGGAGGCGAAGGCATCGGTGCGGATGCAGACGGGCCACCGCGCATACCGTCGGCCACCGACCTCCCCGGCCGGCCGCACTCCATCGCCTTCGCCTCCGACGGCAGCGGTTTCACTCTCCTGGCCGAGTGCGACGGGGCCCGCTGCCGCCAGCACGTGGCCGTGCTGGACGCGGGCGCGCGCAGATGGCACCGGGCCGTGTCCCCGCTGCCGGACGTCACCGGGGACGAGGGCATCAGTGCCGGGCTGGAGGTGCTGGGGACAGGCCGGGCGCTGATCACCGAGGGCGCCGAGAGACTCGACCTGCCCGCCCGCACCTGGTTCACCCGTGACGCGGGCCGCACCTGGACGCGCGGCACGACCCGGCCGACGGGCAGCACGGCGACCGTCCCCGTGGGCGCGCCTCTCCTCACGGAGTGCCTGAAGCTCAGGACCGACGGCAACGAGTGCGCGCGCAACAGGCTCCTGACCGTCCTGCCGGACACGGGCGAACACCGCGTCCTGCGCGGCCGGCCGCCGCTGAAGGGCCTGCTGTCCCCGGCCGGGGACGTTGCGGAGAACGCGCTGTTCGTGGCAGGGGAGGACCCGCAGAGCGGCCTGCCCTCCCTCGCCCTCAGCCAGGACCGCGGCCGCACCTGGCAGCCGACGCACCTGACGGACGCGGCAGCCCGAGCATGGCCACCCACCGTGGTCGCGGGTCCGAGCGCGCTGTACGCGACCCAGGGCGGTCAACTGCCCGACCGCGAAGGGGTGAAGAACGGCCTCGTCGCCATCCACCGCAGCGGCGACGGCGGCAACACGTGGGTCAGAGTCTGGAGCTACCGCACGGGAGTGCAGCCGCTGTCCGTGCTCGGCGACCCGGTCGCGGCCGACGACCACAGCCTCACCGTCTACGGCGAGAAGGGCGTCTGGCGCAGCACCGACGGAGCACGCACCTTCCGGCCGACAGGCGTCCGCGGCATCGCCGGCTCGGTCCGGCGCACTCCGCTCGGCTGGCTGTGGACCGACAGCTACGGCAACGGCGCACAGCGCATATCGGCGGACGGCATCCACTGGCACGGCTTCGAGCTGGGACACGAGTGACCGCGCGGCACGACAACATCGGAGTTGCACCTCACGTCACGTGAGGCAGCACCGTGGAGTGCGTACCGAGAAGGGAGCGGAAGTGAGCTACTCCGTGGGAAGGGTCGCCGGATTCGCCGGGATCACGGTGCGCACGCTGCACCACTACGACGACATCGGCCTGCTCGTACCGAGCGAGCGCAGCCACGCGGGGCACCGGCGTTACAACGACGGCGACCTCGACCGGCTGCAGCGGATCCTGTTCTACCGAGAGCTCGGCTTCCCGCTCGAAGAGGTCGCCGCCCTGCTCGACGACCCGGACGTGGACCCGCGCGAACACCTGCGCAAGCAGCACGAACTGCTGACCGCCCGGATCGAGAAGCTGCGCAAGATGGCGGAGGCCGTGGAGCACGCCATGGAGGCACGCACGATGGGAATCAACCTCACGCCCGAAGAGAGGTTCGAGGTGTTCGGGGACAAGGACCCCGAGCAGTACGCCGAGGAGACGGAGCAGCGCTGGGGCGGCACCGAGGCCTACGCCGAGTCGCAGCGCCGCGCCGCCCGCTACACCAAGGAGGACTGGAAGCGCATCCAGGCCCAGGTGAGCGACTGGGAGCAGCGCTACACCGCGCTGATGGCCGACGGGCAGCCGTCGACCGGTGAGCGCGCCATGGACATGGCCGAGGAGCACCGCCGGCACATCGGCACGTGGTACTTCGAGTGCCCGTACGAGATGCACACGTGCCTCGGCGAGATGTACGTCGCCGACGAGCGCTTCAAGGCGTACTACGACTCCATGCGCCCCGGCCTCGCCGAGCACCTCAAGGAGGCGATCCTGGCGAACGCCGCACGCCACAGCGCGTAGTCCCCGCGGCCCCGGGAGTGGGGCAGGGGATCACTCCCGGGTCACGACCACCGCGGTCCCGTAGGCGCACACCTCGGTGCCGACGTCCGCCGCGTCCGACACGTCGAAGCGGAACGCGAGCACGGCGTTGGCACCCCGCGCGCGGGCCTGCTCCACCAGGCGCTGCATGGCCTGGTTGCGGGTCTCCACGAGCGTCTTGGTGAGGCCCTTGAGCTCACCGCCGACCAGGGACTTCAGGCCCGCGCCGATCTGGCTGCCCAGATGGCGGGAGCGGACCGTCAGCCCGAAGACCTCGCCGATCACCTGATCGACACGGAATCCGGGGACGTCGTTCGTCGTCACGACCAGTACGTCGGGCTGCGGCCCCTGGCCGCCGCCGTAGTCTTCGAGGCTCATGGTGCACAGCTTTGTGCCGGCCGGCCCACAGTGCATCCTGGAGAACACGGTGGAACCTGGGGCGGACGCGAGGCGTTGATAGCTTTGACCGGCCGTACTGGACGCCGCCGAACTTCCCCTCACCCCTCAGGAGCCCGCAGCCGTGACGACGCTCGCCCTCGGACCGAGCTGGCTCGATCCGAACTACCTGCTCGACGACTTCGGGATCTGGGGCCTGCTCCTGATCGTCTTCGCCGAGTCCGGGCTGCTCATCGGTTTCTTCCTGCCGGGTGACTCCCTGCTGTTCACGGCCGGCCTGCTGATCACCTCCGGTCAGCTGGACTTCCCGCTGTGGGCGGCGATCGCGCTGATCTGCCTCGCCGCGATCCTGGGCGACCAGGCGGGCTACATGTTCGGCAAGAAGGTCGGCCCGTCCCTGTTCAACCGGCCCGACTCCCGCCTGTTCAAGCAGGAGAACGTCACCAAGGCCCACGAGTTCTTCGAGAAGTACGGCCCGAAGTCGCTGGTCCTGGCCCGCTTCGTGCCCATCGTGCGCACGTTCACGCCGATCATCGCCGGCGTCAGCGGCATGCGGTACCGCTCGTTCCTCGTCTTCAACATCATCGGTGGCGTCCTGTGGGGAGCCGGAGTCACCCTGCTCGGCTCCTGGCTGGGCAACATCGACTTCGTCAAGAAGAACATCGAGGCGATCCTCATCCTGATCGTCCTCATCTCGGTCGTCCCGATCGCCATCGAGTTCCTCCGCGCCCGCTCCCAGGCCAAGAAGAACCCCCCGCAGCGGACCCAGCCCCAGCCCCAGTCCCCGGCCCAGCAGCAGTACCCGCAGCAGTACCAGCCGATGGACGACGCCACGACCCAGCTGCGCCGCGTCGACGAGCCGGACGAGCAGCAGCACTACGGCCACTACGACCAGCAGCAGTACGGCCAGGACCAGGGCGCCTACGACCAGCAGCAGTACAACCAGGACCACGGCGGCTACGACCAGCAGCAGTACGCGCAGCAGCCGTACGACCCGTACTACGACGGCCGGCAGTACCCGCAGCAACAGCAACAGCAGCAGTACCCGCAACAGCAGCAGTACCCCTACCCCTACAACGAGGGCGAGCAGCAGTACCGCTGAGACGCCCGGGGGTCAGAAGCCCCTGGTGCGCTTGGCGGCCTTCCGCGCCCCGTCGGCGGCGATCGGCAGACGCAGGAACAGCCGGGAGACCTCCGCCCCCAGGTTCACCCCGATGGCGATGGCCATCGCCAGCGCGGCGGCGTTCGTCAACGACCCGAGCCCTTTGTCCACCTCGTTCTGCGCGATGGACAGCAGCCCGAAGTACGTCGCGGAGCCCGGCAGCAGGGGCCCGATCGCCGCGGTCGTGTACGGCAGGGCAGAGGCGTACCGGTACCGGGACAGCAGCTGCCCGAACAGGCCCACGAGGCCGGCCGCCACAGCCGTGGAGGCGACGGGGGACAGGCCGCCGGCGTAGTGCATGGCGCCGTACACGGACCAGGCGACGCCGCCGTTGAGGGTGACGGCGAGCACGGTGGACCGTTCCTGCTGGAGCAGCACGGCGAAGGTCAGGGACAGCAGCATCGAGGCGATGATCTGCACGACGGGCCGCTCGGTGATGCCCAGAGCGGCGTCGGGGTTGAGCTGCGCGCCGAGCTGGACGCCGAAGTACAGCATCACGAGCACCCCGACGACGATGCCCACGAACAGGTACATGACCTCCAGCAGCCGGGCGGCGGCGGTGATGTAGAAGCCGGTCAGCCCGTCCTGCACGCCCGCCACGAGGGCCCGTCCGGGCAGCAGGGCGAACAGTCCACCGGTGATGACCGCGGAGGCCTTCACATCGACGTGCGCGAGGGTCAGCGCGACGCCCATCGCGGCGGGCGGCATCGCGGCGACGGTGAACTGGTAGAACTCCGGCAGCCCCCGCCCCGCGCACAGCCAGGCCAGCCGGTCGCCGAGCATCGCGCCCAGCGCGGCCGCGACGAACACGATCGGGTCACCGCCGACCAGCACGGAGGCCGCACCGGCCAGCAGTCCGCTCGCCAGGGTCAGTGCCCAGGTCGGGTAGGGGTGCCGGTTGCGGCGGATCTCGGCGAGGCGCCGGTAGGCCTCCTCCAGCGAGACATGGGTCTCCGCGTCGCAGATGTCGTCGACCAGCTGGAACACGGCCGCGAGCCGCGTGTAGTCGGTGCCGCGGCGCCGTACGGTCCGGGCGGCCGAGACCGGGTCGTCCACCAGGGACGGCTGGTAGGAGATCGACAGCAGGGTGAAGGTGACGTTCGGCTCGCAGCGGTCCAGGCCGTAGGAGCGGCAGACGGCGAACATGGCCGTCTCCACGTCCTCGGCGCTCTCCCCGCCCGCCAGCAGCAGCTCACCGAGTCGCAGCGTCAGGTCGAGCACACGCGGGACGGCGGGGCCGCCCTCCTCGGCCCGCTGCACCGGCTCCGGCGCGGGCCGCTCGGCCACCGGCATCCGCAGCATCGTGCGCATCCGGTCCTGCCACGGCCCGCCGTTGGTCAGGCTCACCACCGGTATCCCGGTCGCGGGCGTGAACGCGGGCGGCGCGGCCTTGGCGCTGTAGGTGCTCGGTGTGCTGAACGCCGACCCCTCCGGCTCCGCGTCGGCGGGATGGACGTCGAGGCCCGCGGGAATCGCGAACTCCGACGTCGTCGACGACTCCGACTCCACGGGATCCACCGGCCCGACCCCGGCAGGCGGCGCGAACGCGCTCCTCGCCTCGTCCGACTGCGGTTTGCGGTCCTCCGCTTCCGTCACTTAAAGCAGCGCTCCCTGTACGACACCGAACCCAGGCCAGTATGCGCACAGGTACCCGAACGGGCCGCACGCGTGCGCGTACGGCCCGTTCGGAACAGCGGACTCAGTGGCCGCCCTGGTCCTTGAAGCGCTTGTAGGACCGCTCGATCTCGGCCTCGGCCTCGATGCGACCGACCCAGTCGGCGCCCTCGACGGACTTGCCGGGCTCCAGGTCCTTGTAGACCTCGAAGAAGTGCTGGATCTCCAGGCGGTCGAACTCCGACACGTGGTGGATGTCGCGCAGGTGCTCCACGCGCGGGTCGGTCGCCGGGACACACAGCAGCTTGTCGTCGCCGCCGGCCTCGTCCGTCATCCGGAACATGCCGATCGCGCGGCACTTGATGAGGCAGCCCGGGAAGGTGGGCTCGTCCAGGATGACCAGCGCGTCCAGCGGGTCACCGTCCTCGCCGAGAGTGTTCTCGACGAAGCCGTAGTCGGTCGGGTAGGCGGTCGAGGTGAAGAGGCGACGGTCCAGGCGGATCCGACCGGTCTCGTGGTCCACCTCGTACTTGTTCCGCGAACCCTTCGGGATCTCGATCGTGACGTCGAACTCCACCGGTGGTTCCTCCATGATCAGCGCACAGTTCTGGTGATTAAGTGTCCCTCACGCAGGTGTGTGATCGCGAAAGGGGCTGGTGTCGTGCCAGAGCTGAGGCCTTGGCGGGCGGCGACCGCGCGGATGGCGCGGGTCTCGAACGCCGTACGACCTCGTCTGGGTCGGGTCACGGCGGCCGCGAAACCGCGGGTCGCGCGGTGGGTACGGGCCGCAAACCCGCAGGTCACAAGGGTCAGAACCTGGCAGTACACCGCGGGCGCCGCCACCGCCGGACTGGCGCTGGCCGCCGGCGTCGTGACCGCCGCGGGGCCCTGGGATTCCACGGGTCAGCGTACGGCCGAGCGGGAGCGGGCAGCCGCCCACGAGGCCACAGGTGGCGCAGATCACGGCTCCGGTGCGACGGCCGCCGCACCCCGCCCCGCCCCGAGCGCCGTCTCCGTCCTCACCGGACTCGGCGGCGCCGCCCCCGTCACCAAGTCCGTCCCGGGCGCCCGCCCCCTCGCCGACGTCCTGAACCCCCTGCTCTCCGGCCCCGCGCTCGGTGAACGGCACGCGGCCTCGGTCGTCGACCTGGCCACCGGCCGCCGCCTGTACGGCTCCGGCGCCGACGAGGCCCTCATCCCCGCCTCCACCACCAAGGTCGCCACCGCCGTCGCGGCCCTGTCCGCCCTCGGCCCCGACCACCGCCTCACCACCCGCGCCGCCCTGGAGCCCGACACCGGCGAACTCGTCCTCGTCGGCGGCGGCGACCCCACCCTCACCGCCCGCAAGGACCCCGAGGGCTGGGCGAGCCTGCGCACCCTCGCCGCCCGCACCGCCAAGGAACTGCGCGCACGCGGCGTACACCAGGTCACGCTGTCGTACGACATCACGCTCTACGCCGGTCCCGAACTCCACCCGATCGGGGTCAACGACAACCTCGCCCCGGTGACGTCCCTGATGGCCGACGAGGCCCGCACCGACGACTCCGGCAGCGGCCCGGCCCCGCGCACGGCCGAGCCCGCCGCCGACGCCACGCGCGTCTTCGGCGACCTGCTGAAGTCCCACGGCATCACGACCACCGAGCCCGGCCCCTCCAAGGCCACCACGCGCGCGAAGACGCTCGCCACCGTCTCCTCGCCGCCGCTCGGCACCCTCGTCGAGCGCATGCTGACCAACAGCGACAACGACATCGCCGAGGCCCTCGTACGCCACATCGCCCTCGCTTCCGGTGAGCGCCCCGACTTCGCCGGTGCCGGCCGCGCGGTGCACACCCGGCTGAAGAAGCTCGGCCTGCCGACGAAGGGCGCCGTCTTCACCGACGGCAGCGGCCTCAGCCGCGAGGACCGCCTCACCACCGGCCTGCTCACCGCCCTGCTCGCCAAGTCGGCCGACCCCGCCCACCCGGAGCTCCGCCCCGTCCTGACCGGCCTGCCGGTGGCCGGCTTCACCGGCACCCTGACCAGCCGCTACACCGACGGCGCCGCCGGCCTCGTACGAGCCAAGACAGGCACCCTGACCGGCGTGAACGCTCTGGCCGGCACGGTCGTGGACCGAGACGGCCACCTGCTGGCCTTCGCGTTCCTCACCTCGGGAACGGTCGACCCGACGGCGACACAGAAGGCCCTGGACGAAACCGCGACGGCACTGGCGGCCTGCGGCTGCCGGTAGCCACGGGCGGGCGCGGCGGGCAACGCTCTGCCCCCAGCGGCAGCGCTCACGTACCGTTGACGCATGACCAGCATCGGTGGTGCCGCATCTGCCGGAATGATCGACTGGAACCTCGCCGTGGCGACCGCGACCCGGCTCGTACGGCCGGGCCCCGAGATCAGCCGTGACGAGGCCCGTGCCGTCGTCGCCGAGCTGCGCCGGCACGCCAAGGCCTCCGAGGAGCACGTCCGCGGCTTCACCCGGCTCGGCGTCGACGGCCTCGACGACACCCCGGTCCTCGTCGTCGACCGCCCCGGCTGGGTCAAGGCCAACGTCGCCGGGTTCCGGGAGATCCTCAAGCCCCTGCTCGACAAGATGCAGGAGCGCCGCTCCGGCAGCCCCGGCGGTGCCGTGCTCGGCGCGGTCGGCGGCAAGGTCACCGGGGTCGAACTCGGCATGCTGCTGTCGTTCCTGTCCTCCCGGGTGCTCGGCCAGTACGAGACCTTCGCCCCCTCCACGCGCGACCTGCCGGCCGGCGAGAACGGCGGCGGCAGGCTGCTGCTCGTCGCGCCGAACATCGTCCACGTCGAACGCGAGCTCGACGTGGAACCCCATGACTTCCGCCTGTGGGTGTGCCTGCACGAGGAGACCCACCGCACCCAGTTCACCGCCGTGCCCTGGCTGCGCGCCCACCTCGAGGGCGAGATCCAGGCATTCCTCGCCGAGACCGACGTCGACCCCGGCACCGTCCTCGAACGCATCCGCGAGGCCGCCCAGTCGCTCGCCGGGGGCCGCCCCGAAGGCGAGGAGGACGACGGCGGCCGCTCCCTCGTCGAGATCGTCCAGACGCCCGCCCAGCGCGAGATCCTCGGCCGCCTGACCGCGGTGATGTCCCTGCTCGAAGGCCACGCCGACTACGTCATGGACGGAGTGGGACCGGAGGTCGTCGCGAGCGTCGCCGAGATCCGCGAGAAGTTCCAGCAGCGCCGCGCCAAGGGCGCCTCCCGCCTGGACCTCGCGCTGCGCCGACTGCTGGGCCTGGACGCCAAGCTCCGCCAGTACCGCGACGGCGAACGCTTCGTACGGGCCGTCGTCGAACAGGTCGGCATGGACGGCTTCAACCGCGTGTGGACGTCCCCGAACACGCTCCCCACCAAGAGCGAGATCGCCAAACCGGCGGACTGGATCGCACGGGTGCACGGAAGGCCCGACGCGTGAGATCCGAGCGAAGGGTGTGAACCGCTTTCGGCCGACGGCAGGCGAACGCCCCTCCAATCACCCGTCCGAGGGACCGTGAGCCATGAACAGGCGTGCAATGCTCGGGGAACGGCCCGGTTCTGTCACCATCTACACACTCTGAGTGACCGAACTCGGGGCTCACCCCCGACAACTTCATGAAGGGAACCGGACATGGGTCCCCATCCTGCGGTCGCGGCGATACGCCTGGCGGTCCGCCGCGTCCTCCACGACATCCTCAACGACCACACCCCCGCCCAGCAGGGCACCGCCCACGAGCGCCCCCCGACGCCGCTCGTGCTCGTCGCCTGCTCCGGCGGCGCCGACTCCATGGCGCTCGCCTCCGCCCTCGCCTTCGAGGCGCCCCGGCTCGGCATCCGGGCCGGCGGCATCACCGTCGACCACGGCCTCCAGGCCGGCTCCGACCTGCGCGCCCAGGAAGTCGTCCTGCGCCTGCGCGGACTCGGCCTCGACCCCGTCGAAGCCGCCACCGTCACCGTCGGCCGCGACGGAGGACCCGAAGCCGCCGCCCGCGACGCCCGCTACGCCGCCCTCGACGCCGCCGCCGCACGCCACGGTGCCGCCGCCGTCCTGCTCGGCCACACCCGCGACGACCAGGCCGAGACCGTCCTGCTCGGACTCGCCCGCGGCTCCGGCATCCGCTCCCTGTCCGGCATGGCCGCGGTCTCGGGGGCCGACGGCCGCTACCGGCGCCCCTTCCTGCAGCTCGACCGGCAGACCGCGCGCAAGGCCTGCATGGTCCAGTCCCTGCCCGTCTGGGACGACCCGCACAACACGGACCCCGCCTACACGCGCTCCCGGCTGCGCCACGAGGGCCTGCCCGCGCTGGAGAAGGCCCTCGGCAAGGGCGTCATCGAGGCCCTCGCCCGAACGGCCCAGCTCTCCCGCGACGACGCCGACGCCCTCGACGCCTGGGCCGGCCAGGCGGAGGCCTCCGTCCGCGACGCCGCCGGGCTGCTGGAATGCGCCAAGCTCTACGCCCTGCCGCCCGCCGTACGCCGCCGGATCCTGCGCCGCGCGGCCATCGAGGCGGGCGCACCGGCCGGCGCGCTGTTCGCCCGCCACATCGAGGAGGTCGACCGGCTGATCACCGGCTGGCGCGGTCAGGGAGCCATCAACCTCCCCGGCAAAGTCGTGGCCCAGCGCCAGGGTGGCAGACTGGTGATTCGGCAAGGCTGAATCTCTCCCCCTGGGAGATCCCCGGTCCCTCCCCACGGAGGGGCCGGACGGCCGGTGTGGGACGACCGAAAGTGATGCGGGTGGACGCGAAAGACATGGGTGCCGACCTCAAGCAGGTGCTCATCACCAAGGAAGAGATCGACGCGAAGCTGGCCGAGCTGGCCGCGAAGATCGACGCGGAGTACGCGGGCAAGGACCTGCTCATCGTCGGAGTCCTCAAGGGCGCGGTGATGGTCATGGCCGACCTCGCCCGGGCGCTGTCCACCCCCGTCACCATGGACTGGATGGCCGTGTCGTCGTACGGCGCCGGCACCCAGTCCTCCGGCGTGGTGCGGATCCTCAAGGACCTCGACACCGACATCAAGGGCAAGCACGTCCTGATCGTCGAGGACATCATCGACTCCGGCCTGACCCTGTCCTGGCTGCTGTCCAACCTCGGCTCCCGCGAGCCCGAGTCGCTGAAGGTGTGCACCCTGCTGCGCAAGCCCGACGCGGCCAAGGTCGCCATCGACGTCGAGTGGGTCGGCTTCGACATCCCCAACGAGTTCGTCGTCGGCTACGGCCTCGACTACGCCGAGAAGTACCGCAACCTGCCGTTCGTCGGTACGCTCGCGCCCCACGTCTACGGCGGCTGACCCGAAGGGCCCAGCCCCTTACGAAGATCGGGAACCCCGGCGGGCGCCTGGCCGTTGGAGCATCCAGACGGCCATCGCCAGTCGTTCGCCAGTCGTCCGTGCGGCTTCGGGCGACAATGCTGGGGTACCGTCAGAAGAACTGTCTTATCAAACTCACTATGGCAGGAGGGACGGGGCGGCACCGCTCCGTATGGATGGACGTGAAGCGATACTTCCGTGGGCCGGTCATGTGGATCGTGCTGGCCGTCCTTGCCGTGGTCGTGTTGATGCAGGTCGTCGGCTCGTCCGGTGGCTACAAGACGGTGGACACCGGCCAGGTCGTCCAGGCGATCAATGAGAACAAGGTCGAATCGGCCAAGCTGACCACAGGCGACGAACAGACCATCAAGGTCGAGCTGAAGGACGGCCAGAAGGTCGAGGGCAGCTCGAAGATCCAGGCGAGCTACATCGGCGACCAGGGCGTGACCATCGCCGGCACGCTGCAGCAGAAGTTCCAGGACAAGCAGATTCCGGACGGCTACACCGTCTCGCCGTCCAAGCAGAACCCCATCGTGGGCATCCTGCTCTCCCTGCTTCCCTTCGTCCTGATCGTGGTCGTCTTCCTGTTCCTGATGAATCAGATGCAGGGCGGCGGCTCCCGAGTGATGAACTTCGGCAAGTCGAAGGCCAAGCTCATCACCAAGGACACCCCCAAGACCACGTTCGCCGACGTCGCCGGCTCGGACGAGGCCGTCGAGGAGCTCCAGGAGATCAAGGAGTTCCTCCAGGAGCCCGCCAAGTTCCAGGCCGTCGGCGCCAAGATCCCCAAGGGCGTGCTGCTCTACGGCCCGCCCGGCACCGGCAAGACCCTGCTCGCGCGTGCTGTCGCGGGCGAGGCGGGCGTGCCGTTCTACTCGATCTCCGGTTCCGACTTCGTCGAGATGTTCGTCGGTGTCGGTGCCTCCCGAGTCCGTGACCTGTTCGAGCAGGCCAAGGCGAACGCCCCGGCCATCGTCTTCGTCGACGAGATCGACGCGGTCGGCCGCCACCGCGGCGCCGGCCTCGGCGGCGGTCACGACGAGCGCGAGCAGACCCTGAACCAGCTGCTCGTCGAGATGGACGGCTTCGACGTCAAGGGCGGCGTGATCCTCATCGCCGCCACCAACCGCCCCGACATCCTCGACCCGGCCCTCCTGCGCCCCGGCCGCTTCGACCGCCAGATCGCGGTCGACCGCCCGGACATGCAGGGTCGTCTGGAGATCCTCAAGGTTCACCAGAAGGGCAAGCCGGTCGCACCGGACGTCGACCTGGCGGCCGTCGCTCGCCGCACCCCCGGCTTCACGGGTGCCGATCTGTCCAACGTGCTGAACGAGGCCGCGCTGCTCACGGCCCGCTCGGACAAGAAGCTGATCGACAACCACATGCTGGACGAGGCGATCGACCGCGTGGTCGCGGGCCCGCAGAAGCGGACCCGGATCATGTCGGACAAGGAGAAGAAGATCACCGCGTACCACGAGGGCGGCCACGCCCTGGTCGCGGCGGCTTCCCCCAACTCCGACCCGGTCCACAAGATCACGATCCTCAGCCGCGGCCGCGCGCTGGGCTACACGATGGTCCTGCCGGACGAGGACAAGTACTCCACCACCCGCAACGAGATGCTGGACCAGCTGGCCTACATGCTGGGCGGCCGCGCTGCGGAGGAGCTCGTCTTCCACGACCCGACCACGGGCGCGGCGAACGACATCGAGAAGGCCACCGCCACGGCCCGGGCCATGGTCACCCAGTACGGCATGACCGAGCGTCTCGGCGCCATCAAGTTCGGCGGCGACAACACCGAGCCGTTCCTCGGCCGTGAGATGGCCCACCAGCGCGACTACTCGGAAGAGGTCGCCGCCCTGGTGGACGAGGAAGTCAAGAAGCTCATCGAGAACGCGCACAACGAGGCCTGGGAGATCCTGGTCGAGAACCGCGACGTCCTCGACAACCTGGTGCTTCAGCTGCTGGAGAAGGAGACGCTGGGCAAGGAGGAGATCGCCGAGATCTTCGCCCCGATCGTCAAGCGTCCGCCCCGGCCCGCCTGGACCGGCTCCTCCCGCCGCACGCCGTCCACCCGCCCGCCGGTGCTCTCCCCCAAGGAGCTCGCACTGACCAACGGTGCCAACGGCTCGACCCCGGCGATCAGCACCGCCAAGTCCACGACGACCGACGCCGCCCCTGCGGTCGAGCCGGTCACCGAGGACCGCCCCGAGAGCTGACACCCCGGCTCCGGTGACCTCACCGGGCCCGGAATGGATGCCGCGCCCCCCTGGTTCTAGCCTGGAGGGCGCGGCATTTCGCATGCCCGCATGTAAGACGCGTGATCCCTACGCGACAGGCTCAGGAACGAGGCACCAGATGACCGACCCCGTGACGCTGGACGGCGAAGGCCCCATCGGCGAGTTCGACGAGAAGCGCGCCGAGAACGCCGTACGCGAACTGCTGATCGCGGTCGGCGAGGACCCGGACCGCGAGGGCCTCAAGGAGACGCCGGGGCGGGTGGCGCGGGCCTATCGGGAACTCCTGGCGGGACTTCGGCAGGAGCCGGAGGACGTCCTCACGACGACGTTCGACCTCGGGCACGACGAGATGGTCCTTGTTCGGGACATTGAGATCGTTTCCCTCTGTGAACATCATTTGCTGCCATTCCATGGCGTAGCACATGTTGGGTACATTCCGGCTGAAACGGGCAAGATCACCGGTCTGTCGAAGCTGGCGCGCCTGGTCGAGGTGTTCGCCCGGCGTCCTCAGGTGCAGGAACGGCTCACCACGCAGATCGCCGACTCCCTCATGCGGATTCTTGAGGCGAGGGGTGCGATCGTCGTCATCGAGGCCGAGCACATGTGCATGTCCGTGCGGGGCATCCGCAAGCCCGGCGCCAAGACCACGACGTCGGCTGTGCGGGGGCAGCTTCGGGACGCTACGACCCGGGCTGAGGCGATGAGCCTGATACTGGCGCGCTGACCTGATCGTCAGTGGTGCCCGGTACCGTCCTTGATCAGTGGGTGATCGCTGATCAAGGGGGATCGCGGTGGCGTACGGGCTGCCCAGCAGGCAGACGGTGAACGGCGTCGACGGGCGCCTTCAGGCTCGGAGTGTGCGGGTGGGGTGCCGTCTGTGGACTCTGGACTGTGGCCGAACGGTAGCCACGTCGGTGACGGACGTGGTGACCGCCAAGGTCCGAGAGCTGGTGGACGTGGTCACCGATCATGTGACGTTCACCGTCGCGTCGGATCAGATGCTGAGTACGCCCGACGGCTGGTGTCACGCCCGAGACACCAAGGGGGCTGTTCTTGCCTGGACCCCTGCACGCAAGCTGTGCCGGGAGCGGCTGACCATCACGCCGGGCTACGAGTTCGGTTACCTGCTCGGAGCGACGTGCTCGGACGGGACGGTCGGCGAGAACTATGTGTCGCTGGTGGTCAACGACAGAGGTTTCGCCGAGCGCTATGCGCGCTGCCTGACCGCCGCAACCGGGCTGGGCGCGCGGCTGGAACCGGTCACGCGGCCCTCCGGCTACCTACAACGACCCGTTCCCGGCTTCCGGGTGCGGGTCGTCTCGTCCTACCTGGCGGACCTGATGCGGCAGTACGTGGGCGGCGATGCGCACCATATGCGGCAGAGGTTTCCTCGCGTCGTCCTGCGCGATCGGGAGACCTTCGACGGCTTCCTCGATGGCTACGCGGACGGAGACGGCTGCCGGATCACCGGTTGGTCGGGCCGGATGCTGGTCAGTGCCAATGTCCCTTTTCTCGCGGAGCTTGCCCGTGTCGTCGGAGCCCGGTTCACGCCGAGCGTCGGCGTGGCGTCGCGGCTCGCTATCGCTGACAGTTGGCCGTCGCGTGGCACCTTCGAACCCGAGCGGCACCGCCTTGGTCTCGTCGAGTCCACCTGGGTCGAAGTCCGCGACGTCCGCCTGCGCAGGGCCGAGGGCAATAAGCCGTTCACGCTCTACAGCTACCGCCTGGACCCTTATCCCGGCTTCCTGGTCAACGGCCACCTGGCCCGGCAGCCCTGGTGACGCTCAGGCCGCCGGCGCCGCGCCCGCGCCGTTGTGTTCGTCGTCCTCCGGGAGCTTGCAGACGCGCTCCAGGAAGATGGCTGCCGCTATGACGCCGATGCCCGCGAGGACGGAGAAGCCGGCGTAGATGGCCTGGTCGCGGCGGGCGGGGATGTCGAGGTACTCCAGCAGGAAGACGCCCGTGCCGCCGTACATGCCGGCGACGAGGGCGGCGACCAGGGCGCTGGCCTGGCCGAAGACGACCGCGCGGGCGGCCATGAGCAGGTCGACGCCCTTGGCCCCCGGTCGGCGCTCGCGCTGGGCCTTGAGGCGACCGCGCAGGGAGAGGGCCGTGGCCAGGAGGATCGCGGCGATCACGGCCAGCACGATGGGGGCGGCCAGGGGGACGCTGGGGAGCGTTCCGACGGAGTTCCACAGGCGGGCGCCCGCCCAGGACAGGATTCCGGCGACGACGAACACGCCTGCCAGCACCCTGATGCGCAGCTCTCTCACGGTGTCCCTTCAGCTCCCCCCGGACGTGCCTGGTCGTGTTGACCTTAACGACTACTCGGGCAGCCGGAGTTCCAGGTCCTTGCGCGGCGCCACGCCTTCGCCGGTGACGGTGTCCAGCAGCTCGGCGACGGCGCCGAGGCCGGGCAGCTGGGCGCCGGGCTCCACGTCGTGCCAGGGAGCGAGGACGAAGGCGCGCTGGTGGGCGCGCGGGTGGGGCAGCGTGAGCGTCGGGTCGTCCGAGACGACATCGGCGTAGGCGACGATGTCGACGTCCAGGGTGCGGGCGCCCCAGCGCTCCTCGCGCACCCGGTGGAAGGCCTCCTCGACCGCGTGGGCCCGCTCCAGCAGGGAGGACGGCGGGAGGGTGGTCTTGAGGATGACGACCGCGTTGAAGTACGAGGGCTGGCTGCCGGGCTCCACGCCCCAGGGCTCGGTCTCGTAGACGGGGGAGACGGCCTTGACGCGGACGCCGGGGGTGTCCTCCAGGGCGTCGATCGCGCCCTGGAGGGTCTCCAGGCGGTTGCCCAGGTTGGAGCCGAGGGAGAGCACGGCACGGCGCGGGTTGTGCAGGGTGGTGTCGGCGGCGTCGACCTTCTCGACGACGGAGGCGGGCACCGGCTGTACGGTCGGGTCGCTGGGACCCTCGGTGAACGATGCGGTCATACTCGGCTCCGGGTGATCGTGATGGTCACGTCGTCGAAGGGGACCGTGATCGGCGCGTCCGGTTTGTGGACGCAGACCTCGACCTCCTGGACCCCGTCGTGCTTCAGACAGGCCTGGGCGATGCGCTCGGCGAGGGTCTCGATGAGGTTGACGGGCTCGCCCTGGACGACGGCCACGACCTCCTCGGCCACGATGCCGTAGTGCACGGTCTTCGCCAGGTCGTCGTCGGCCGCGGCCGGTCGGGTGTCCAGGCCCAGGACGAGGTCCACGATGAAGGTCTGGCCCTCTTCGCGTTCCTTGGGGAACACACCGTGGTGCCCGCGGGCCTTCAGGCCGCGCAGCGCGACACGATCCACGCGAATCACTCCTGCAATCGTCGGTGACGGCCGGTCCCTACCGCGTGCGGGCGGTACACCGGCCTCGAACGAATCTACCTGCGGGCACTGACAGCGCCGGGCCACGGGGCGTGGGTCCGGGCCGGGGCCCGGGGTGTTCAGCGGGTGTTCTCCCTGGGGAACCCGGCGCCTCACGGGTCGGTAGCCGCCCCTACCCAGGGGACCGTGATTCCAACCACTTCTTGGTCCCTGTGGGGGGTGCGGTGCTGCGCGGTGTCCTCGCTGGGACGCCTACCCACTCAGGCCGGGGTGTCCTCGTCGTCTTCCTCGTCGTTCTCCGCCATCACCGGTGAGGCGTGGTGCGACCACATCTTCCAGCCGTCCGGAGTGCGCCGGAACACGTTCGTGGCGACCACGAGCTGGCCGACGAGCGGGCCGAGCTCGCCGCCGGCCTCGGGGGCGGGGCCGCCGCTGAGGATGTTCTCGGTGCAGGTGACCACGGCGGTGTCGCCGGTGACGGAGACATGCACGTCGGTGAGGAAGAACTGGATGTAGTCGGTGTTCGCCATGATCAGCGCGTACGACCTCAAGACCTCGGCGCGGCCGGTGAGGACGGGCCAGCCGGGGTGGACGCAGGAGACCACTCCGGTGTCGGCGGGGTCGTGGTACTCCTCGTCGACGCCCAGGTCGGACGGGGTGAGCCAGAGCGAGGAGAGCTCGTCGAAGTCGCCGCGTTCCATGGCCTCGTAGAAGGCGGTGTTGGCGGCTTCGACCTGCTCGACGTCGGTGTGAGGGGCGCTCACCGGGCTCCTTCGTGAGGGTGCGCGCCGGGCGCGCGGTCGGTTGTGTGCGCGGGGCGCGTCGCTGCCGCGCGGGGCGCGTGGGGTTCGGCGGGCGCGGGCCTGCGGAGAGGGGTGCCCGGCGCGCGGGGTTCGTCATGCGCGGGGCCGTGGAGAAAGGCGCTCGGCGCGCGGCTCTCTTCGTGCACCAGGTGCCTCGCGTCGGCGCCCGGCGTGCGCGCGTTCATGCCCACCCGGTGGCTCATGTCCGCTCCGGCGCGGCGGGCTGCTCGCGCGCGGGGCGACCGGTCGTGGGGTGCTCGGTCGTGGGGCGCCCGCTGTGCGCGTCCGTCGCGGGGGCGCCGGTGCGCGCCCCTTCCACGGCGCGTGCGACCCGTACCGCGTCCGCCGTCGCGCGCACCTCGTGCACGCGCACCGCCCACGCGCCGGACTGCGCGGCGAGCGCGGAGACGGCGGCCGTGGCGGCGTCGCGCTCCCGGGCGGGCGGAGGGGCGCCCTCGGGACCGGCGAGGACGCGGCCGAGGAAGCGCTTACGGGACGCGGCGACGAGCAGCGGGTGGCCGAGGCCGCTCAGCCGGTCGAGGTGGGCGAGCAGGGCGAGGTCGTGCTCGGCCTCTTTGGAGAAGCCGAGGCCGGGGTCGACGACGATGCGGTCGGGGGCGATGCCGCCGTCGAGGACGGCCCGCACACGCGTGTGGAGTTCGTCGACGACCTCGGCGACGACGTCGGCGTAGCGGCCCTTGACGTTGCCGCCCTCCAGGAAGCCGCGCCAGTGCATGACGACGAAGGGCGCGCCGGTGTCGGCGACGGCCGGGATCATGGCGGGGTCGGCGAGGCCGCCGCTGACGTCGTTGACCAGGGCGGCACCGGCGGCGAGGGCCTGGGCGGCGACGGAGGCGCGCATGGTGTCGACGGAGACGACGACGCCCTCGGAGGCGAGGCCGCGGACGACCGGGACGACACGGCGCAGCTCCTCGTCCTCGTCGACGCGGGTGGCGCCGGGGCGGGTGGACTCGCCGCCGACGTCGACCAGGTCGGCACCCTGGGCCACCAGGTCGAGGCCGTGCTTGATGGCGGCGGTGGTGTCGAACCAGCGGCCGCCGTCGGAGAAGGAATCGGGGGTCACGTTGACGACTCCCATGACCGCGCAGCGGTCCCATTCCGGGAGGCCCGCGACGCGCCCGCGTCCGCTCTGCTTGCTCATATGTTCAGCGTAGGCCCCGCGAGGGGCGGGAACGGCGTGCGGCCCGGGCACCGGCGCCGGGAGCGGAGGGGGGCGGGGTCCGTGCCCGGGCCTGTCCGGGGTCACACCGCGCGGATCCCGGTTCGGCAGGGCGTGCGCGCAGGGGCGCGAACGGCGCGCGTGGCGGCGCAGAGCGCACGGTACGGGCGGGGCGGGGCGCAGGAACCCCTCCGCCTGGAGGGCGGTGACGATGAGGAGTTCGTTGACGCCGGGGTCGGCCGCGCGGTCACGCCGCATCAGGTCCAGGGAGACGCCGTCGGGGCCCCAAGGCACGAAGTGCAGGACCGCCCGGAGGTCGCCGTAGGGGCCGGGCGTGTCGTCGGCGAGGTGGGCGGTGGGGGTCAGGCGGTCGCGGTCGGCGAGGTGGGCTGTGGCGATCAGACAGTCACCGTCGGCGAGGTGGGCCGTGGCGATCAGGCAGTCACCGTCGGCCGGTCGCCGACCCTGCCCAGGGCCATGGAGAAGCCGCGCTCGGTGTCGGTGCCGCGCCAGTCGTCGGCGGCGCGGCGGAGGCGCTCCGGCTCGGTGTCACCGAGGTCGCGGACACGTCGTACCCGGGTTTCGTAACCGGCGCGCTCGATGCGCTTGACCATCTGGCGCGCATTGCGCATCGGGCGGCCGGCCAGGGAGAAATCCGCGGTGTCCATCACCGCCTCGTCGCCCGGTTCGAGGGCGTCCAGGCCGGTCTCGCGGGTCCACACCTGTCCGCCGGTCTCGGAGCAGCCCATGACGGCGGGGGTCCAGGAGTGGGCGCGGGCCTCGTCCATGAAGCGTTCGATGGCGCCGGGCCAGGCCTCGACGTCGCCGATGGGGTCGCCGCTGGCGAGCATCACACCGGAGACGACGCGGTAGGTGACGGCGGCCTTGCCGCTGGGGGAGAACACGACGGCCTTGTCGCGGCGCAGCGCGAAGTGGCCGAGGGAGTCGCGGCCGCCGTGCTGCTCCAGCAGGGCGCGCAGCCGGGTCTCGTCCTCGGGGGTGAGACGGGCGGCGGGGTGCTCGGGGCGCAGGGCGAGGTAGAGGGTGGTGACGGCGGTGAGCAGGCCGAGGGCGCCGAGGGAGAAGGCGACCGTCCAGGAGGTGGTGCCGCGGTAGTCGACGGGCCCGTCGAGGCCGAACAGGCCGTACAGGACGTGGGCGAGGCGGTCGGCGAGGCTGGGGTTGCCGACCGTACGGCTCGGATGGGCGCTGACCACGATCAGCCCGAGCACGACCGAGAAGGCGCCCATCAGGACGAAGTTGGCGAGCGCGTGCCGGCGTCCGCGCGGGTCGGGCAGTGCGGCGAACTGCTCGCGGTGCCGCAGCAGCAGCCAGAGCAGCGCCAGCGGGACGACCACGCCGAGGACGGAACTGCGGTAGGTGAACTGGGCGAAGGCACCGAGGGGCAGCAGCACGACGGCGGCGCGCCAGGCCCGCCGCTTGCCGCGCTTCAGACCGTGCGCCAGCAGAAGCAGCAGCACACCGGCGCTCAGCGACAGCGCGGCGGCGAACGGGCCGAGCGCGCCCGGCAGTACCTCGGCGAGGGTGTGCATACGGCTGTACCGGAAGCGCGGGACGACGCCGGCGGCGATGTCCAGCACTCCCACCAGCGTGCCCGCGCGGGCGACGAGGACGGGCACGGACTCCGGGCGTGGACCGCGCGGCAGGTGCCGTGTGCCGCCGGGCGGGGCCTGGGCCCTGCCCGTCATGTCCTGTTCTTCCCTGGCAGACATCGCTTCCCGTGGTTCCGCGAGAGGGCTCGGTGCCGGTGCCCGATTCGGGCATCCGGCGACATTGCGCCCTCTAGGACGGTGAGTTCGCGAGGGAGGTTCACTCGGCTCGCGCACCTGCCCGCGCGTCGTGAACGCCTGATGCCCTGTGAAGGCTCTGGTGTGCCTGTGTTTTTGTGACCCAGGGCACCACGACTCGCCTACGCGCGGTAAGTTTCTGGCCATGCCACGTGGACGTCACCGCCATTCCCCGCCTCTGCACAGGCTGCTGCCGCCGTCGGCGATCGCAGGCGTCTCCGTCGTCTGCGCGCTCGGCCCCTGGGTGTTCACGGAAGCGGCGCTGCTGCGCTCTCTCGCCGCCGTGGCCGCGGTCACCGCGGTCACCGGCGCGGTCGTCATGCGCCGTTGGGACACGCAGGCGGGCAAGCAGGTCGCCGACCTCGCACGCGCGCGTGCGAGCGACGAGTGGCGCCATGAGGAGCGGGTCGCCGAACTGGAGTCCGACCTCGACGAGTCGCGCGAACTGCGCGGCAAGCTCGAGCAGCGGCTGCGGGCGAAGCGCGCGGAGCTGGCGAAGCTGCGCAACGAACACGCGGCCCTGCTGCGCCGTTACGCCACGGCGGAGACCGAGCGGGCCAGCGCGCTGGAGGGCCGCCGGCTGCTGGAGCTCGAGTCAGGCACTCCCGCGCGTGCGGCGCTGCCGCCCGTACCGGCGCCCCGGCCCGCCGAGGTGGAGGCGGCCTCGCGGCAGCCCGGCACCGCCGAGGCCGACCACGCGCGCGTGGCGGAGCCCGAGCGGCCCGGGGTGTTCTCGCCGGAGGGTTCGCAGTTGTTCCTGCGGGCGAACGCCGCCCTGAGCCGCTTCGCCGGCGACGACAGGACCCCTGCGCAGACCGCTGCCCCCGAAGGGAACGGCGGCACCGCTGCGGAGGCCGCGCCGGAGGACGAGGCGCAGGGGAAGACCGAGGCGGCCGCCGGTCACGAGCGCGCGGCCGCCGCCCCGAACGCCCCGCAGGCCGAGGCATCGACCCCCGCGCGGGACCGCGCGCCCGACACCGCCACGGACGTACGCACCTCCCCGCAGGGCGGCGAGGAAAGCCAGGGCGGCGAGGAAAGCCAGGGCGGCGAGGAAAGCCAGGGCAGCGAGGAAAGCCAGGGCAGCACCCAGGACGCCCAAGAGACCACGGAGGCCCAGGAGGCCGAGGGCGTCCAGGTCCCCGCCGACCCCGCCCCGCAGCCCGTCGGCGGCCACTTCGCCGTGCCGACCGCCGTGGCCGTCGTACCGGCCGCTCCCGCGCGGCGTCCGACGGTCGAGGGCGGTTTCGACTTCTTCGGCACCAAGGCGCCGGAGCCCGCGGCGCTCGCGGCGGTGCAGAACGAGGACCTCGCCGACGTCGTCGGCCAGGAGGCGCTCGATCTGCACAAGGCCGAGTCCGAGGCGCGGTTCCGCCCGGCGGGCGAGGAGACCCGGGCCGTCGGCCAGGTGATCGACCTGACCGCGCACGACGAGACCGAGCAGATCGACGTCCAGGGGCTGCGCAGCGCGGCATCCTGACACGCGGTCACGACATCCGGGAGGGCGGCACGCACGCGCGTGCCGCCCTCCGGCGTCACGGCGTCATCCACCGGTCGGGCAGGGCGTCCCGGCGTCCGGTGCGGGACCGCTCCGCCTGGCCCCGCAGCAGCAGCGCCGCCTCCTCGGCGTCCCGCAGCCGGGCCGTGACGCTCTTGTCGGCGCCGGTGTCCACATGGACGTCGGCGAGCCGCCACAGGCGCTGCCAGGGCCCTTGGGTGAGCCGTACGCTCTGCACCTTGGCGTGCGGGACGAGGTCGAGGCTGCGCCGCAGCAGCCCGCGCCGCACGGCGAACACCGCGTCGGAGACCGCGAGCCCGTGCCCGCGCCACCACACCGGCACACACCGGCCCGCGCGCCGCGGCGGCCGGGACAGTGACGCGTACGGCGGTACGGTCACCCCGGGCAGCACGCGCGCGACGAGCGACTCGGCGATCTCGCGCGGGGCGACCGGCACCAGGACGGAGTTCGAGGACCCGGCCACGTCCAGCTCCACCCGCACCCAGCCCCGCGTCCGCCAGAGCAGCGGCTCCACGATCCGCACGGTCTGCACCCGGCCCGGCGGCACCGTCTCGTGGCTGCGGTCCAGCAGCCCGCGGTCGATGCGCAGCCCGTCCGGGGACTCGGCGACCGTCCAGTCGAAGTCGGCGACGAACCGCCCCACGCTGCTCGCGCCCGCCGCGCCCAGCAACGGCAGCGCGGTCGCGAGGACTGTCCACAGGCTGTGGGTGGCCACCCACAGCACAGGCGGTACGACGAGCGCGGCGGCCAGCGCCCCCCAGGTCGCGCCGGTCAGCAGCAGCGAGCCGGCGAGTACGCCGGGGGGCACCTGCAGCAGTCTGCGCGCCGGCGCTTCGCCGACTTCGTGCGCCGTCTCGGGCGCGAAACCGGCGGCGCGCGCCAGCAGCTCCGCGCGGAGCGCACGCGCCTCGCGCTCCCCCAGAAAGGCCAGTTCGTCCTTCTTGTCGGCTCCTACGACGTCCAGCCGCAGCTTCGCCACGCCCGCGATCCGCGCGAGCAGCGGCCGGCTGACGTCGATGGCCTGGATCCGCTCCAGGCGGATGTGCGCGGTGCGCCGGAACACCAGGCCCGTGCGGATGCGCAGCTCGGCGCCGGTGACCGCGAAGTGGGTGTACCACCAGGTCAGGAAGCCGTAGAGGGCGGCGGCCGGGACGACGACGGCCAGGGCGATCAGCAGGGTCGTGGTCGTGAGCCGCTCCAGCTGGCGCTGCGTCTGGCCCGGATCGTGCACGGCCCATCCGATGACCACGGCTATGGGCGCCCAGGCCCGCCGCAGCGGCGTGACGGGGTGCAGCCGCCGCTCGACGACGCCTTCCTCGGGCCGTACGCCTTCCTCGGGCCGTACGCCTTCCTCGGGCCGTACGCCTTCCTCGGGCCGTACGCCCTCCTCGGGCCGTACGCCCTCCTCAGGCCGTACGCCCCCCTCGGCCCCCGGCCCGTTCACAGCCCCGCCGATCGGGCCTGGCCCAGCTCGGTGAGCCGGTCGCGCAGGCGTTCCGCCTCGGCCGGGTCCAGGCCAGGAATCCTGGCGTCGGTCGCGGCGGCCGCGGTGTGCAGCTGGACGCCGGCCAGCCCGAAGTGGCGTTCGAGCGGCCCGGAGGTGACCTCGACCAGTTGCATACGGCCGTACGGCACGACGGTGACCGTGCGCCACAGCACGCCGCGGCTGATCAGCAGGTCGTCGGCGCGCTCGGCGTAGCGCCAGGAGCGCCAGTTGCGGCCGAGCAGCACCCAGCCCCAGGCGATGAATGCCGGCGGGAGCAGGGCGAAGGCCGCCCAGGCGGGACCGGCGAGCAGGCCGAGCAGCAGACCGGCCGCGACCGCGGCGAGGCCCAGCCACGCCACCAGCAGCGTCCGCCGCATCCGCAGCAGCCCCGGCGGCAGCCCGGTCCACTGCGCGTCGCTCGGATCCGACCCGGCCGGCGCGGCCGTCCCGGCCCCCGCCGCTTCCCCGCCCCGTGGGCTCCCCGTCTCCATACGGCCAGCGTACGTAGGGGAGACTGTGTCCATGACTCCTCAGACGGAGACGATGGTCGGAATCGGCGGCGCCGCGGAGAGCACCGACATGGTGCTCAACATCGGGCCCCAGCACCCGTCGACGCACGGCGTGCTGCGGCTCAAGCTGCTCCTGGACGGCGAGCGCATCACCAGCGCGGAGCCGGTGATCGGCTATATGCACCGGGGCGCGGAGAAGCTGTTCGAGGCGCGCGACTACCGGCAGATCATCATGCTGGCCAACCGCCACGACTGGCTGTCGGCGTTCTCCAACGAACTGGGCGTCGTCCTGGCGGTGGAGCGCATGCTCGGCATGGAGGTGCCCGAGCGCGCGGTGTGGACGCGCACCCTGCTGGCGGAGCTGAACCGGGTGCTCAACCACCTGATGTTCCTCGGCTCCTACCCGCTGGAGCTGGGCGGCATCACGCCGGTCTTCTACGCGTTCCGCGAGCGCGAGGTGCTCCAGAACGTCATGGAGGAGGTCTCCGGCGGGCGCATGCACTACATGTTCAACCGCGTCGGCGGCCTCAAGGAGGACCTGCCCGCGGGCTGGGCCGCACGCGCGCGTGGCGCGGTCGCCGCGGTGCGCTCGCGCATGGACGTCTTCGACGACCTGGTCCTCGGCAACGAGATCTTCCGCGGGCGCACGCGCGGTGTCGGGGAGCTGACGCCGCAGGCCGTGCACGCGTACGGCGTGAGCGGGCCCATCGCGCGCGCCTCGGGCGTCGACTTCGACCTGCGCCGGGACGAGCCGTATCTGGCGTACGGGGAGCTGCAGGACGTCCTGAAGGTGGTCACGCGGCAGGAGGGCGACTGCCTCGCCCGGTTCGAGTGCCTCCTGGAGCAGACGCACAACGCGCTGGACCTGGCCGACGCCTGCCTGGACCGGCTCGCCGAGCTGGCGCCCGGCCCGATCAACCAGCGCCTGCCCAAGGTGCTGAAGGCGCCCGAGGGGCACACGTACGCGTGGACCGAGAACCCGCTCGGCATCAACGGCTACTACCTGGTGAGCAAGGGCGAGAAGACGCCGTACCGGCTGAAGCTGCGCTCGGCCTCCTACAACAACATCCAGGCGCTCACCGAGCTGCTGCCGGGCACGCTGGTGGCGGACATGGTCGCGATCCTGGGCTCGATGTTCTTCGTGGTCGGCGACATCGACAAGTAGGGCGTACGGAGGTCAGACGGCCTGCTCCGCCAGTGGGTTCGGAATTCCAACCGACTGGATCAGCCAGCCGAAGTCGCCGAGGCCGCCCGGAGCGGTGAGCTCGGCGGCCTCCCCGGCGCTCGCGAGGGCGCGTACGTACTCCCCGGGGTTCGTGGACGCGAGTGCGAGCGGGGGGCGCGCGCCGGTGAGGTCCAGGGCGCGCAGGGCGGCGCGCTGGGACAGCAGGCGCCCCTCGGGGAGTGCGCACGCGTCCAGTGCGACGTGCGCCGTCACATCGCACGACCCGTCCGGCACGGGCGTCGTCTCGCGCCCCTCCCGGAAGCCGGTGAGCGTCCCGAACGGGGGGCGCGCGTCGGCGGTGTGCGCGTAGTCGACCGCCACCGCGAGCCCCCGCTCCACACAGGAGACCGCCTCGGCCCACGCGGCGTCCCGGGGCCGCCCGATCTCCGCACGCAGCCCCTCCTCGCCCGGCAGTGGCCACCAGCGCGCCAGCCACTCGGCGTCGGCACCCGACACCGGCTCCCCGAGCCGCTCCGTCCCGTCCTCCCGTACGAGGATCAGCCGGGGCACGCCCGCGGCGTCCACCTCGGCGACCTCCACGGGGACGTTGTCCAGCCACTCGTTGGCGAACAGCAGCCCGGTGACGGCCCTCGGCGGCTCGGCGAGCCACTCGATCCGGGGGTCGAGACCGTCCGGGCGCCCGGCGATCTCGACGGCGTACACACACGCGCGTGCCGCCACCTCGGCAGGCAGCGCCGCGAGCACCCCGGCCGCCAGCTCGCCCCGGCCCGCGGCCATGTCGACGAAGTCCAGCCGCTGCGGCCGGCCCAGCGCCTCGTCGACCCGGTCCAGCAGCCGGGCCACGGCCCGCGCGAACAGCGGCGAGGCGTGCACGGACGTACGGAAGTGCCCGGCCGGGCCCTCCGGCCTGCGGTAGAAGCCGTCCGGCCCGTACAGCGCGGTCTGTGTGGCGGCCCGCCACCCGCGCCACTCGCCCGGCGCGCCCGGCGCCTGGTCGGTCGCCTCGCCCGTCACGTCACCCTTTACGTCACGCGTCACGTCGCCCGTCACCTCGCCTTCACGCCGTCAGGCTAAACGCACAGGGGAGCGGGGCCTCCACCTTGCGGAGTACACGGGGCGGGCGCGGATCGGCCCTCCGGTTGACCCCGGCACACTTCGCGCTTCCCTACTCTGGGTTACGTGCAGCGCCTCTATGACTTCCTCCGCAGGCACCCGACCGGGGTCGACACCTTCTGGGCGATCGTCCTGTTCGGGCTCTCGGTGGTGGGCGGATCGGTCGAGGGGGACAGCCCCGGCAACGACGCGCCGGGGGGGATCGTCTCGGTGTCGCTGCTCCTGAGCCTCGTCGTCGCGCTGCGCCGCCGTATGCCGGAGAAGATGCTGGTCCTGGCCGGCCTGGTCGGGGTCGCGCAGCTGGTGCTGAACGTGTCGACCACCGTCGCGAACTTCGCGATGCTGGTGATCGTCTACACCGTGGCCGCCACCGGCGCGACCTGGGCCCGCCGCTTCGGCCTGGTCGGCGGTCTGGCCGCCGCGCCCCTGGCGCAGATCCGCTGGCACGACCCGGACACCAGCACGGCCGGCAACCTGGCGATCGCCGTGTTCCAGACGGTGCCGTTCGCCCTCGCCTGGGTGCTCGGCGACTCGCTGAGCACCCGCCGCGCCTACTTCGCGCAGCTGGAGGAGCGTGCGGCCCGCCTGGAGAAGGAGCGCGAGGCGCAGGCGAAGGTCGCGGTCGCCGCCGAGCGCGCCCGGATCGCACGCGAGCTGCACGACGTCGTCGCCCACAACGTCTCGGTGATGGTGGTGCAGGCCGACGGCGCCGCCTATGTCCTCGACGCGGCTCCCGACCAGGCCAAGAAGGCCCTGGAGACGATCTCCTCCACCGGTCGCCAGGCCCTCGCCGAGATGCGCCGCCTGCTGGGCGTGCTGCGCACCGGCGAGCACCAGGAGGCCGGGGAGTACGTGCCGCAGCCCGACGTGGAGCAGATCGAGGACCTGGTCGAGCAGTGCCGGGGCTCCGGACTGCCCGTCGACTTCAAGATCGAGGGCACCCCGCGCCCGCTGCCCAGCGGCGTCGAACTCACGGCGTACCGGATCGTGCAGGAGGCGCTCACCAACACGCGCAAGCACGGCGGCCCGAACGCCGGCGCGAGCGTACGGCTCGTCTACTTCGACGACGGCCTCGGCCTGCTCGTCGAGGACGACGGCAAGGGCGCCCCGCACGAGCTGTACGAGGAGGGCGGCGCCGACGGACAGGGCCACGGCCTGATCGGCATGCGCGAGCGCATCGGCATGGTCGGCGGCACGCTGGACGCGGGCCCGCGTCCCGGCGGAGGATTCCGCATCAGCGCGCTGCTCCCGCTCAAACCGGCGCACTGACGCCGCCGCACGCCCCCTGTTGACACCTGTCAGACCCCCCTGCGTGAGACAGACGCAGGACCCCTACGTGAGACAGACGGAAGAGGACCCGATGACGATCCGCGTGATGCTCGTCGACGACCAGGTGCTGCTGCGCACCGGTTTCCGGATGGTGCTCGCCGCCCAGCCGGACATGGAGGTCGTCGCCGAGGCGGGCGACGGCGTCGAGGCCCTCCAGGTGCTGCGCTCCACCGCCGTCGACGTGGTGCTGATGGACGTACGCATGCCGAAGCTGGACGGCGTGGAGACCACTCGCCGCATCTGCTCGGACCCCAACCCGCCCAAGGTGCTCATCCTGACCACCTTCGACCTCGACGAGTACGCCTTCTCGGGGCTGAAGGCGGGCGCCTCGGGCTTCATGCTCAAGGACGTGCCGCCCGGCGAACTCCTCGCCGCCATCCGCTCCGTGCACAGCGGTGACGCGGTCGTGGCCCCCTCGACCACGCGCCGGCTGCTCGACCGCTTCGCGCCGATGCTGCCCGCCACCGGCGGCGAGCCCCGGCACAAGGAGCTGGAGCGGCTCACCGACCGCGAGCGCGAGGTCATGGTGCTGGTCGCGCAGGGCCTGTCCAACGGCGAGATCGCCGCCCGTCTCGTGCTGTCCGAGGCGACCGTGAAGACGCACGTCGGCCGCATCCTGACCAAGCTCGGCCTGCGGGACCGGGTGCAGGTGGTCGTCCTCGCCTACGAGACGGGGCTCGTGCGAGCGGGCGGACAGGGCTGACGGACGTCCCTCGCGCCGGTACCTTCTGCGCATGCTCCTGTGGATCAACGGCCCCTTCGGGGGCGGCAAGACACAGACCGCACACGAGATCCAGCGCCGGCTTCCGGGCAGCGTCATCTGCGACCCCGAGCACGCGGGCTTCGGCCTGCGCCGCATGCTCCCGCCCGAACTGCGCGGAGACTTCCAGGATCTGGCGTCCTGGCGGGCGGGGGTCGTGGAGGTCCTCGACCTCGCCCTGACCAAGCACGACGGCGTGGTGATCGCGCCGATGACGGTCACCGACCCCGAGTACTTCGCCGAGACAGTGGGCCGTCTGCGCGAACTGGGGCACGACGTACGCCACTTCACGCTCCTCGCCGAACGCGAGACCGTGCTGCAGCGGCTGCGTGAGCGCGGCTTCGGGCACCTCCTTCAGTACGTCGCCGGGAAGAACACGGGCCTGCGCCGGGAGAGCTGGGCCGTCTCCCAGCTCGACCGGTGCCTGGAACGGCTGAGCGAGCCGGAGTTCGCCGAGCATCTGTGGACCGACCACACCACCGTGCCCAGGACGGCCGACCGCATCGCGGTGCTGGCCGGGCTGACCCTACGGCCCAACACCGCGGGCACGCTGCGCAATCGGCTGCGGCAGGCGCGGGTGGGGATCCGGCACATCCGCTTCGACTGACGGCTCCGGCAACGGTGGGACTGAGGGGGCGACAGAACCGCGCGGCTACCGGAGGATGCCCTCCAGGAAGTCGCTGCCCAGTCGCGCCACCATGGAGACGTCGAGCTGGTGCAGCACATAGCGCCCGCGCCGGCGGGTGGTGACCAGCCCCGCCTTCTTCAGCACCCCGAGGTGCCGGGATATCTCGGGGGCGGTCATGCCGTGGACCTGCGCCAGATCGCTGGTGGTGTACGCGCTGCGGGCCAGGTGACGGCACAGGCGCATGCGCACCGGGTGGGACAGCGCGGTCATGCGCAGGGTGAGTTCCTCGACGGACGGCGGACAGGACAGCTCGGGCGAGCCGACGGGGTAGTGGAGCAGGGGCTGCCAGCCGTAGCGGTGCAGCACGTTCAGATGCGGCCGGCCCAGGCTCGTCGGCACCAGGAGCAGACCGTCGGCACCGGCGGCGGCACGGCCCTCGACGACCTTGTCCACGACGATCCGGCCGGCGTCCTTGTCCAGCGTCAGCGCCGGGGACACCGCGGCCAGCGCCTCGGCCAGGCCGCGGCGGCGCAGCACGTCGGTCTTGTGCCGGGCGTCCGCCGCCAGCTGCAGGCTCAGCCGCGACCAGGTCTCGGCGAAGAAGGCCTCGTCGCAGTCCTGAAGGAAGCGGCGCAGCCAGGCGCGCACGGCGGGCGGGTCGTCGAGCAGACGTCTGGTGAAGCGCACCTGCTGGGGGCCGCGGGAGGATGCGGTCTCCAGCGCCCTGCGGCGCACCTCGGGGTTCGACAGGATGTCCGGGATCTGGGTGTCGTACTGGGACATGCATGTGAACTCGAGGGCCGCGTCCACGAACTGCTCGTCGGTCAGCTTGTCCAGCAGGTCCAGCTCCTCGGCGAGCGTGGCGCCCGGGAGCGCGCCGCCGGGCAGGCCCGCGAACGGCAGGAACAGGTCCGAGAACGTCGTCCGCCACAGGAAGTCGGCCTCGCACATCCGGTCGGCCAGGTGCGGGTCCAGCCGCGCGGTGACGCCAGTGGCCCAGCCCTGCAGGCCGGGGTGGTGGGCCGGCTCGGACAGGGCGTGCAGCGCCATGCCGAGCTCGGCCAGGGGCGAGGGCACGAAGGCGACCCTCTCCGGCCGCAGGCCCGTGACATCGATGCTCACGCTCATGCCCTCATGGTGCACCCCACCACTGACAACGCGGCCGTCGATTGACGCCACCCGTCAATCGACGCGACAGCTGTTCTGAACAGGCGCGGTCCGGGGGCGCTGGGGTGGCTGTACGGGCTGAAGGGGGCGCGTGACCGGCGCGAAGGGGGTGTGTGCCGCGGGCCTTGCGCGGTCTCGCCCGCGGGCGCGAAGGGGGCGCGCGCCGCGGGGCTTGTGCGGGCTCGACCAGGGCCCGGAAGGGGGCGCGTGCCGCGGGCTTTACGCGGGCTCGTCCACGGGCGTGAGCGGGCGCGTGCCGCGGACCTTATGCGGTCTCGCCCGCGGGCGCGAAGGGGCCGCGTACCTCGGGGCTTACGTGGTCTCGACCACGGCCGGGAAGCGGACGCGTGCCGCGGGCTCTACGCGGGCCCGTCCACGGGCGTCAGCGGGCGCGTGCTGCTGGCCTGATACGGGCGCACCCGCAGGCGCGAAGCGGACGCGTGTCATGGGCGACGTGAGCCCTCCGAGCCACCGCATGCCCAGCCCGAAAGCGCCCCGGGCCGACCGCCCCACCCGAAAGCACCCCGCACCCGAGCGCCCCCACCCGGCCGCGCCCCGAGTCCGAGCGCCCCGCACCCGAGCGCCCCCGCCCGGCCGCGCCCCGGGCCCGACCGCCCCCGCCCGGCCGCGCCCCGGGCCCGACCGCCCCCGCCCGGCCGCGCCCCGGGCCCGACCGCCCCCGCCCGGCCGCGCCCCGGGCCCGACCGCCCCACCCGAAAGCGCCCCGCACCCGACCGCCCTCACCCGGGCCGCGCCTCGAGCCCGCGCGCCGGGCCCGACCACTCCGAGCCCCACCGCCACCGGCCCCGACCGACCGCCCTACCGTCCGCCCCGCCCCTTCTACCGCCCGCCCCTCCTACCGCTCGCCCCCACCCCTCCTACCGCCCACCCCCGCCCACCAGCCGCGCCGCGAAGTCCGCCGCCGCCTCCTTCACGTCGTCCGCCGTCCACTCCAGCCCCGCCGACCGCACGGTCACCTCCGTGAAGGCCAGCCCCGGGCCGCCCGGTTGCCAGCCCGCGGGCAGCAGGAACGTGCCGGTCTCCTCGGCCTGGCGTACGGCCGTCTCCGCGAGCACCGGGGCGTCGTACGGCAGCCAGAGCTGGAACTGGTGGATGTGCGGCACCTCGGGGTGAATCCGCGCCCAGGGCACGCCCGCCGCGGCGAAGCCGTCGCGCAGTGCGGCGGCGACCACACGCGCGTGGCGCACATACTCGGGCAGGCGCGGCAGCTCCCGGTCCAGGCCGATCAGTGCCGACAGGACGGTCGGGAACTGCTGGAAGATCATGCCGCCGTACCGGTGCCGCCAGGCCTTCGCCTCCTCGACGAGGGCCCGCGGGCCGGCGAGTGCGGCGCCGCCGAAGCCGTCGAGGGACTTGTAGAACGAGACGTAGACGGTGTCGGCGAGGCCCGCGATCTCCTCCAGGGGCCGGCCGAAGTGCTCGGTGGACTCCCACAGGCGCGCCCCGTCGAAGTGGACGACCGCCTCCCGCTCGCGCGCGGCGCCCACCAGTTCGGTCAGCTCCTCCCAGGTGGGCAGCAGGAAACCGGCGTCCCTAAGGGGCAGTTCCAGCATCAGCGTCCCGAAGGGTTCCTCGAAGTCCCGCACCTCCGCGGCGCTGGGCAGCCGTGACTCGGAGGTCAGCCGCAGCGGGCGCAACCCGCTGACCAGGCTGAACGCGTCCCGTTCGTGCACCTCCGGGTGGGACAGGCCGTGCAGGGCGACCGTGGGCGTGCCCGTACGGCCCGCCCAGCAGCGCAGCGCCACCTGCTGGGCCATGGTGCCGGTCGGGAAGAACGCCGCCGCCTCCTGGCCAAGGAGCCCCGCGACCCGCTCCTCCAGGGCCTCCACGATCCGGTCGCCGTACATGTCCGCGCGCTCGTCCAGGTCGTACACCTCGGGCGCGGCCTCCTGCAGCCAGGCGAGCCGCGCGCGGACCGAGTCGCCGAAGCCGGGCCGCGACAGCACGCGCGCGTGCCGGTACGCGGCGTCGCGCCGGTCGCGCAGCCGCTCCTCGGCCGATCGTGTGTCCTGCTCGCCCTCGTGTTCCGCCACGTCGCTCATGCGCGGGATCATGCCTTCTCCGGCCCGAGCGGGCACCGGGATTTCACCTCCCCCTCACGCGCGCGGGCGACGTGGCGAAACCCACAGCCTGTGGATGACCGGACACCCCTCGACACGATCGCGTTAACATGACGAGAAATCGTCCGGTACCCCGAGCGGACTGGAACGGGAAGGCCACGGTCGCGTGAGTACAGTCCAACAACCAGACCCGAAGGACCGCCCCGCGCGGCTCGCCGTCGGCGTCGTCGGCGCCGGCCGCGTGGGCCCCGCCCTCGCCGCGTCCCTGCAGCTCGCCGGGCATCACCCGGTGGCCGTCTCCGCCGTATCCGACGCCTCCCGGCGCCGGGCTGCCGACATGCTGCCCGACGTGCCGGTCGTGCCGCCGGCCGAGGTGCTCCAGCGCGCCGACCTGGTTCTGCTCACCGTCCCCGACGACACCCTGCCCGGTCTGGTCCAGGGCCTCGCCGACACCGGCGCCGTGCGCCCGGGCCAGCTCCTGGTGCACACCTCCGGCCGCTACGGCGCCAAGGTGCTCGACCCCGCCCTGCGCGCGGGCGCGCTGCCGCTGGCCCTGCACCCGGCGATGACGTTCACCGGCACCCCCGTCGACGTGCAGCGCCTGGCGGGCTGCTCGTTCGGCGTGACCGCGCCCGAGGAGCTGCGGATGGCCGCCGAGGCCCTGGTGATCGAGATGGGCGGTGAGCCGGAGTGGATCGCCGAGGACAACCGCCCGCTCTACCACGCGGCCCTCGCCCTGGGCGCGAACCACCTGGTCACGCTGGTCGCCCAGTCCATGGAGCTGCTGCGCACCGCCGGTGTCGCCGCCCCCGACCGGATGCTCGGCCCGCTGCTCGGCGCCGCCCTGGACAACGCCCTGCGCTCCGGTGACGCGGCCCTGACGGGGCCGGTAGCGCGCGGGGACGCGGGCACGGTCGCCGCGCATGTGAGCGAGCTGCGCAAGCACGCGCCGACGACGGTCGCCGGCTATCTGGCGATGGCCCGCGCGACCGCGGACCGGGCGCTCGCGTCCGGCCTGCTGAAGGCGGAGCTCGCCGAGGACCTGCTCGGGGTACTCGCGAACGAGGCCAGGAGCTACGGCGCCGAAGGAGACGCCCGATGACCATCACCCTGCAGCGCACCGCCGCCGAACTGTCCGCACGCGCGCGTGCGGGCCGCCGCGCCGTGGTGATGACCATGGGCGCCCTGCACGAGGGCCACGCCACCCTGATCCGCACCGCGCGCGAGGTCGCCGGGCCCGACGGCGAGGTCGTCGTCACCGTCTTCGTCAACCCGCTGCAGTTCGGCAAGGGCGAGGACCTCGACCGCTACCCGCGCACCCTGGACGCCGACCTGAAGGTCTGCGAGCAGGCCGGGGCGGACGTGGTGTTCGCGCCCTCGGTCGAGGAGGTCTACCCGGGCGGCGAGCCGCAAGTGCGCATCACCGCGGGCCCGATGGGCGAGCGCCTGGAGGGTTCCTCGCGGCCCGGCCACTTCGACGGCATGCTCACCGTCGTCGCCAAGCTGCTCCACCTCACCCGGCCCGACGTGGCGTTCTTCGGGCAGAAGGACGCCCAGCAGCTCGCCCTGATCCGGCGCATGGTCCGCGACCTGAACTTCGGCGTGGAGATCGTCGGCGTGCCGACCGTGCGCGAGGAGGACGGTCTGGCGCTGTCCAGCCGCAACCGCTATCTGTCCCCCAAGGAGCGGCGTACCGCGCTCGCGCTGTCCCGCGCGCTGTTCGCCGGGCGTGACCGGCACGCCGCGCAGGAGGCCCTGCGCGCGCGTGCCCTGGCCGTGCCCGCCACGCACGCGCGTGCCGAGGCGCTCAGCGCCATAGGGGAGTCCCGCGCGGCCGCCGACGCGCACGCCGTCGCCCAGGCCGTACCGGGCGCGGCCTCCGCCGTCCGCGCGGCCGCCCGCCTGGTCCTGGACGAGGCCGCCCGCGTCGAGCCGCCGCTGGAGCTGGACTACCTCGCGCTCGTCGACCCGGCCGACTTCACCGAGATCGACGACGACTTCACCGGCGAGGCGGTCCTCGCCGTCGCCGCCCGGGTCGGCACGACCCGGCTGATCGACAACCTGCCCCTCACCTTCGGAGCCGCCCCGTGACGAGCACAGGCATACGACTGCACGCGCCCGCGCCGGGCTGGTCGATCGACGCCGACGTGGTCGTGGTGGGCTCCGGCGTGGCGGGCCTGACCGCGGCCCTGCGCTGCGAGGCCGCCGGGCTGACCACGGTCGTGGTCACCAAGGCCCGCCTCGACGACGGCTCCACCCGCTGGGCCCAGGGCGGCATCGCCGCGGCCCTCGGCGAGGGCGACACCCCCGAGCAGCACCTCGACGACACCCTGGTCGCGGGCGTCGGCCTGTGCGACGAGGAGGCCGTGCGCATCCTCGTCACCGAGGGCCCCGACGCCGTACGCCGGCTGATCGCGACCGGCGCGGAGTTCGACACCGACGACGAGGGCGGCATCGAGCTGACCCGCGAGGGCGGCCACCACCGCCGCCGTATCGCCCACGCGGGCGGCGACGCGACCGGCGCGGAGATCTCCCGCGCCCTGGTCGAGGCGGTACGCGCGCGTGGCCTGCGCACCGTCGAGAACGCGCTGGTCCTGGACCTGCTGACCGACGCCGACGGCCGTACGGCCGGGGTCACCCTGCATGTGATGGGCGAGGGCCAGCACGACGGCGTGGGCGCCGTGCACGCGCCGGCCGTGGTCCTGGCGACCGGCGGCATGGGCCAGGTCTTCTCAGCCACCACCAACCCGTCCGTGTCCACCGGCGACGGCGTGGCCCTCGCCCTGCGCGCGGGCGCGGAGATCTCCGACCTGGAGTTCGTGCAGTTCCACCCGACCGTGCTGTTCCTCGGCCCGGACGCGGAGGGCCAGCAGCCGCTGGTCTCCGAGGCCGTACGGGGCGAGGGCGCGCACCTGGTGGACGCCGACGGGGTGCGCTTCATGGTCGGCCAGCACGAACTGGCCGAGCTCGCGCCCCGCGACATCGTCGCCAAGGGCATCACGCGACGCATGCTGGAGCAGGACGCCGAGCACATGTACCTCGACGCCCGGCACTTCGGCGCCGAGATGTGGGAGCACCGCTTCCCGACGATCCTCGCCGCCTGCCGCGCCCACGGCATCGACCCGGTCACCGAGCCCGTCCCGGTCGCCCCGGCCGCCCACTACGCCTCCGGCGGCGTCCGCACCGACTCCCACGGCCGTACGACCGTCCCCGGCCTGTACGCCTGCGGCGAGGTCGCCTGCACCGGTGTGCACGGCGCCAACCGGCTCGCCTCCAACTCCCTGCTGGAGGGCCTGGTCTACGCCGAGCGCATCGCCGCCGACATCGCCGCGAGCCACGCGGAGAACACCCTCCACGCGCGCGTGCCCGAACCCGTGCCGTACCCGCAGACGCCGGAGCACCCGCTCCAGCCCGCCGAGGCCCGGTTCGCCATCCAGCGGATCATGACCGCGGGCGCGGGCGTCCTGCGCTCGGCCGAGTCCCTCCAGCAGGCCGCCGAGCAGCTCCAGCGGCTGCACAGCGAGGCCCGCGACGCCCTCGACGAGAACGGCAAGACCGCCGAGCCCGGCGTCGACACCTGGGAGGCCACCAACCTCCTGTGCGTGGGCCGTGTCCTGGTGGCCGCCGCCCGGCTGCGCGAGGAGACGCGCGGCTGCCACTGGCGCGAGGACGCCGCCGACCGCGACGACGCGAACTGGCGCCGCCATATCGTCGTACGGCTGAATCCGGACCGCACGCTCGCCGTGCACACCACCGACACCGCAGACTTTCCCCCGACCCGGCAGCACCGGCCTTCTCAGGAGCAGTGACAGAAGTGAGCGACACCGACCTTCCCCTCGCCGACGAAGGCGGCTGCGGCGACGGCTGCGCCTGCGGCGACGCGGAGTACCTGGAGAGCGGGCTCGACCCCGCCCTCGCCCAGCTGCTGGCCGACGCCGGGCTCGATCCCGTGGAGATCGAGGACATCGCCAACGTCGCCATCCAGGAGGACCTGGCCGGCGGCGTCGATGTGACGACCGTCGCGACCATCCCCGAGGACGCGGTGGCCACCGCCGACTTCGTCGCCCGTGAGGCGGGCGTCGTGGCGGGCCTCCGGGTCGCCGAGGCGGTCGTGTCGATCGTCGCCGCCGACGAGTTCGAGGTCGAGCGGCACGTCGAGGACGGCGACCGCGTGGAGGCCGGGCAGAAGCTGCTGTCGGTCACCACCCGCACCCGCGACCTGCTCACCGCCGAGCGCAGCGCGCTCAACCTGCTGTGCCGCCTGTCCGGCATCGCCACCGCCACGCGCGCGTGGGCCGACGCCCTGGAAGGCACCTCGGCACGCGTGCGTGACACCCGCAAGACGACTCCGGGCCTGCGCTCGCTGGAGAAGTTCGCCGTGCGCTGCGGCGGCGGCGTCAACCACCGCATGTCCCTGTCGGACGCGGCCCTGGTCAAGGACAACCACGTCGTCGCGGCCGGCGGCGTCGCCCAGGCCTTCAAGGCCGTACGGGAGGCCTTCCCGGACGTGCCGATCGAGGTCGAGGTCGACACCCTGCACCAGCTGCGCGAGGTCGTCGACGCGGGCGCGGACCTGATCCTGCTGGACAACTTCACGCCCGGCGAGTGCGAGGAGGCCGTCGCCCTGGTGCACGGCCGCGCCGCGCTGGAGGCGTCGGGCCGGCTCACCCTGGACAACGCCAAGGCGTACGCGGACACCGGCGTGGACTACCTCGCGGTCGGGGCCCTGACCCACTCCTCGCCGATCCTCGACATCGGCCTGGACCTGCGAGCGGCGGAGTAAGGGAGCGGGACCGGCCATGCTGCTGACGATCGACGTAGGCAACACGCACACCGTGCTCGGCCTGTTCGACGGCGAGGACATCGTCGAGCACTGGCGGATCTCGACCGACGCCCGCCGCACGGCCGACGAGCTGGCCGTGCTGCTCCAGGGCCTGATGGGCATGCACCCGCTGCTCGGCGACGAGCTGGGCGACGGCATCGACGGCATCGCCATCTGCGCGACCGTCCCCTCGGTCCTGCACGAGCTGCGCGAAGTCACCCGCCGCTACTACGGCGACGTCCCCGCGGTCCTGGTCGAGCCCGGCGTGAAGACGGGCGTGCCGATCCTCACCGACAACCCCAAGGAGGTCGGCGCGGACCGCATCATCAACGCGGTCGCCGCCGTCGACCTCTACGGCGGCCCGGCGATCGTCGTCGACTTCGGTACGGCGACGACGTTCGACGCGGTCTCCGCGCGCGGGGAGTACGTCGGCGGGGTCATCGCGCCCGGCATCGAGATCTCCGTCGAGGCGCTCGGCGTCAAGGGCGCCCAGCTGCGCAAGATCGAGGTGGCACGCCCGCGCAGCGTCATCGGCAAGAACACGGTCGAGGCGATGCAGGCGGGGATCGTCTACGGGTTCGCCGGCCAGGTCGACGGTGTGGTGAGCCGGATGGCGCGGGAGCTCGCGGAGGACCCCGAGGACGTGACGGTGATCGCCACGGGCGGGCTCGCGCCCATGGTGCTCGGGGAGTCCTCGGTGATCGACGAGCACGAGCCGTGGCTGACGTTGATCGGGCTGCGGCTGGTGTACGAGCGAAACGTGGCGCGTATGTGAGTGACGGGCCGGTCGCGCCCACGCATCTGGGTACAGCCCCGCGCCCCTTTGGGGGCGTCCGTGCGTGTCATGACCCCAATAAGGTCCTGTTTGTCTGATTAGCGCGTATTGTCGCCGCATGCCCACGCCATACGGATCCCGCGGCGGCATGGCGTTCGGCGCGGAGGAGCTGCGTGTGCTCCGCCGTGCTCTCGCCCTCGCCCTTCATCCCCGTCCCGTCTCGGCCCAGGACGTCCAGGACTGCCATCGCCTCGCCGAATCGCTCGACGAGGCGATGCGGGAGGGGGCCCGGCTGCGGGCGTTCCTGGTGGCCGATCTGGCCCGCTACCGGGCCGCCCTGCCCGGCACCGCGGCCGGCTATCTCGCGCTGCTGGAGGAGGTGCTGGCGGTGGGACATCGCCCGGAGCCCGACGACCTCGCCGCGCTGCGTGCCCTGCGCGGCAATCCCGTCGCAGCGGCCCTGCTGGAGCGCTGCCAGGTGCTCGCGGAGCAGGACGTACGGGCGCGTCTCGCCCGGCGTACCGCCGCCCCGGCCTTCGCCGCCGCCCCGCTGGTGCCGCAGTCCCGTACGCGGCTGCTCGCCCTGCCGGGCGGCCGTGCGGGTTCGGGCGTCGCCGAGGCGCCCGAGAGGAAGCCGGGGGAGAAGCCCGCCGAGCGGCCCGCGGACAAGCCCGCCGCGCCCAAGCCCGGCCCCTCCGAGCCGGTCCGTCGGCCCGTTCCCACGCCGGGTGAGGTCTTCCCGCGGCGCAAGCCGCAGCCGCCCGCCGGCCCGCCGCAGCAGATGGCCGCGGGCTGAGGGCGCCACCGCCCGAGTGCCGTGCGTGTGCCCGCTCCACCCCGGAGCGGGCACACGCGTGTGCGTGGCTACTCTGGAGTCATGGACTACCTCTCCGCGCTGCTGCCCCCGGTCGTGATGGCAGTGTTCTTCATCGGCGTGATCCGGGTGATCGTGAAGACCCAGGGCGGCGCCCAGAAGGCCAAGGAGGACGCGGCCGTGGACGCCGCGCTCCAGCGGGTGGAGAACGCCCGTCCCGCCACGGGCGCCGACGCCTGACCCTCGGGCGCGCACCACTGCGGCGTACGACCGCCAGGTGAGGCCGATGCGGCCACCTGGCGAGCCGTACGCCCTTTTTGTTGCGGTTTGACGGCCATCGCGCACGTCCGTCACGCGATCGCCGTGATCTCCCACTATTGTCTGAGCTGTGCCTCGCCCATTGGGAGAACTCGAAGACGCGGTCATGACGCGGGTGTGGAAGTGGAACCGCCCGGTGACCGTTCGAGAAGTCCTGGAAGACCTTCAGCAGGAACGGTCGATCGCCTACACCACGGTGATGACCGTTTTGGACAATCTCCATCAGAAGGGCTGGGTGCGCCGTGAGGCGGAAGGCCGGGCCTATCGATATGAGGCGGTCTCCACCCGCGCCGCCTACGCCGCGGCCCTGATGAACGACGCCTGGGCGCAGAGCGACAACCCCGCCGCCGCTCTCGTCGCCTTCTTCGGGATGATGAGCGACGAACAGCGCCAGGCTCTCGCGGACGCCGTACGGATCGTCCAAGGACCGGAATCCGTCGAACCCGCGGAAGCCGCCGAACCCGTACGACCCGTCGAACCATCCCGAGAGACCGTCGAGGACAACCCCGGCTCGGCACCGGAGGGCGACGGGCGATAGCGTCCGCTCATGTCAGCAGCCAGTCCCGAAGTCTCCGCTAAAGCCATCACCGTCCGGCGGGCCCGGACCAGCGATGTCCCCGCCGTGCGCCGACTCCTTGACGCCTACGTCCGAGACGGCATCCTGCTCGACAAAGCGACCGTGACGCTTTACGAGGACATCCAGGAGTTCTGGGTCGCGGAACGCGACGACAACGCCGAGGTGGTCGGCTGCGGTGCGCTGCACGTCATGTGGGAAGACCTCGCGGAAGTCCGCACCCTCGCGGTGCGGCCGGGCCTGAAGGGCGCGGGCGTCGGGCACCGGGTGCTGGAGAAGTTGCTGGAGACCGCGCGCTGGCTCGGCGTTCGACGGGTTTTCTGTCTGACCTTCGAAGTCGACTTCTTCGGCAGGCACGGCTTCGTGGAGATCGGCGAGACACCCGTCGACACCGATGTCTACGCAGAGCTGCTGCGTTCTTACGACGAGGGCGTCGCGGAGTTCCTCGGTCTCGAACGAGTGAAACCGAACACCTTGGGCAACAGCCGGATGCTTCTGCATCTGTGATCGCCCTCCTGTCTATGCCCGGCCTATGCCCCGGCTATGCCGGGTATGCCACGAGGTATGCGCGGAAGTATCCACAGGGGTATGCGGTCGGCTAAGGCGGCGGTATTCTTGCCGGCCCCCTCCTTGCCCGCCTTCCCCTATGTCCGAAACGCGCATGTTTCCGGGGCGAGGGCGGACCGTCGGTCCTCTCCCGGGGGTTTGTGTTTTTCCAGCAAAAGCGGTTTGCTTTCCGACGTACTGCAGTACTGCATATAAGAGGGGGCGGCGAAACGGCGGACGCCTGACCCCCGGCCCTCACGTTTTCGATGAAAGGAAATCCGGTGGCACAGAAGGTTCAGGTCCTTCTTGTCGACGACCTCGACGGCGGCGAGGCCGACGAGACCGTGACGTTCGCGCTGGACGGCAAGACGTACGAGATCGATCTCACGACTGCCAATGCGGACAAGCTGCGCAGCCTTCTCGACCCCTACGTGAAGGGTGGCCGGCGCACCGGTGGCCGCGCTTCGGGTGGCCGTGCAAAGGCGCGTGCCGCTTCCGGTGGCAGCCAGGACACCGCGGCGATCCGCGCGTGGGCCAAGGAGAACGGCTACGAGGTCAACGACCGCGGCCGCGTTCCCGCGTCCATTCGCGAGGCCTACGAGAAGGCCAACGGCTGAGCACCCGCTCGTCGCAGCCGGATCCGGTGGCACTGCGTGGCCACCGTCTCCACCACCCGCACGAGATCCGGGGCGTCCTGTACGCCCCCCAGGGCCGACAGCGTCGGCAGCGAGGCCTCGACCTCGCACCCCGGCACGGGGGGCCGCAGCCAAGCGGCCCCCTGCAGCGCACCGGGCCGGCCCGGTCGCGCACCCGCCCCTGACAGGCCCGCGGCGACCGCGCCCGGCTCGGCGGGCGGCGGAGCCTGGACGAGCCCGCCCGGACCGATCGCCATGACGTCCGGGGACAGTGCGCCCCACTCCAGCCAGTCCAGCAGACCGGGCAGCTCCTCGGCGCTCCCCGGGGCCGCCAGCAGCCACATCCGCCCGCCGCACACGGCCACCGGAGAACCGGGCCGCAGATGCCGCAGGGCGGCGATTCCGGCCTCCATCGGTACGTCCAGGACGTCGAAGCGCAGACCTACGGAAAGTAGTACCGGATCCCCGGGCACTGTCGCCCAGCCCAGTTCGTTCTCGTACCACCGCCGCACATGGGCGCTCGCCTCGGGCGCCCGGCGGGGAAGCGGGACCGTCGGGGAGACCGGAGGCGCCGGGGTCGCCGGCGGGACTGCGCCAACCATGACAAGTGCAACCGCCGAAACAGCCCCGGAGTTACGCTGGGTGTTCCGACGTGTGCGAAGAGTGCCGGACGAGGGGGCGTGTGGGCGTGCGGGGAGGCGCAAGGTTGTTCGCCCGTAGCGGAGGGAAAGGGGGCGCACGGCATGGAGTGTCAGTCCCAGCGGGTAAGACATCCCTAGTGGGAGGGGGCGACGCGCGGGAAAGGACGTCTCACGTTCGCCATCGGCGTAGTGGCGAGTGGGGTAACTGCCTGGCCTGCGGGAACATCGTCTCGCACCATCGGGTTGGAGCAGATGTCGGCGTCAGGGGTCAGGAGGCCATCGACGGTGTCGGCAGTTGGAATGAGCGGTCCCCGCTTGCGGGACTAAGCTGCGGAAGGACAGGGAGGGGAAGTTCCCCCCACTGCCTGACCGCTCTGAGGAGCGATTAACGATGTTCGAGAGGTTCACCGACCGCGCGCGGCGGGTTGTCGTCCTGGCTCAGGAAGAAGCCCGGATGCTCAACCACAACTACATCGGCACCGAGCACATCCTCCTGGGCCTGATCCACGAGGGTGAGGGTGTCGCCGCCAAGGCCCTTGAGAGCCTCGGGATTTCGCTCGAGGCGGTCCGCCAGCAGGTGGAGGAGATCATCGGCCAGGGCCAGCAGGCGCCCTCGGGCCACATCCCCTTCACCCCCCGTGCCAAGAAGGTGCTGGAGCTGTCGCTCCGCGAGGCGCTTCAGCTGGGCCACAACTACATCGGCACGGAGCACATCCTGCTCGGCCTGATCCGTGAGGGCGAGGGCGTCGCCGCCCAGGTCCTGGTCAAGCTGGGCGCAGATCTGAACCGCGTGCGGCAGCAGGTGATCCAGCTGCTCTCCGGTTACCAGGGCAAGGAGACCGCCACCGCCGGCGGTCCTGCCGAGGGCACCCCCTCCACGTCCCTGGTCCTCGACCAGTTCGGCCGGAACCTCACCCAGGCCGCTCGTGAGTCCAAGCTCGACCCGGTCATCGGGCGCGAGAAGGAGATCGAGCGGGTCATGCAGGTGCTGTCCCGCCGCACCAAGAACAACCCGGTCCTCATCGGTGAGCCCGGCGTCGGCAAGACCGCCGTCGTCGAGGGCCTCGCCCAGGCCATCGTCAAGGGCGAGGTGCCCGAGACCCTCAAGGACAAGCACCTCTACACCCTGGACCTCGGCGCCCTGGTCGCCGGCTCCCGGTACCGCGGTGACTTCGAGGAGCGCCTGAAGAAGGTGCTCAAGGAGATCCGCACCCGCGGCGACATCATCCTGTTCATCGACGAGCTGCACACGCTGGTCGGTGCGGGCGCCGCCGAGGGCGCGATCGACGCCGCGAGCATCCTGAAGCCGATGCTGGCCCGTGGTGAGCTGCAGACCATCGGTGCGACGACGCTGGACGAGTACCGCAAGCACCTGGAGAAGGACGCGGCCCTGGAGCGCCGCTTCCAGCCCATCCAGGTCGCCGAGCCGTCCCTGCCGCACACCATCGAGATCCTCAAGGGTCTGCGCGACCGGTACGAGGCCCACCACCGGGTCTCCATCACGGACGAGGCGCTGGTCCAGGCCGCCACCCTGGCCGACCGCTACATCTCGGACCGCTTCCTGCCGGACAAGGCGATCGACCTGATCGACGAGGCCGGCTCCCGGATGCGCATCCGCCGGATGACCGCGCCGCCGGACCTGCGCGAGTTCGACGAGAAGATCGCCGGCGTCCGCCGCGACAAGGAGTCCGCGATCGACTCGCAGGACTTCGAGAAGGCCGCCTCCCTGCGCGACAAGGAGAAGCAGCTCCTCGCCGCCAAGGCCAAGCGGGAGAAGGAGTGGAAGGCCGGCGACATGGACGTCGTCGCCGAGGTCGACGGCGAGCTGATCGCCGAGGTCCTCGCGACCGCCACCGGCATCCCGGTCTTCAAGCTGACCGAGGAGGAGTCCTCCCGTCTGCTCCGCATGGAGGACGAGCTCCACAAGCGGGTCATCGGCCAGAACGACGCCGTCAAGGCGCTGTCGAAGGCGATCCGCCGTACGCGTGCCGGTCTGAAGGACCCGAAGCGTCCCGGTGGCTCGTTCATCTTCGCCGGCCCGTCCGGTGTCGGTAAGACCGAGCTGTCCAAGGCGCTCGCCGAGTTCCTCTTCGGCGACGAGGACGCGCTGATCTCCCTCGACATGTCGGAGTTCAGCGAGAAGCACACGGTCTCGCGTCTCTTCGGTTCGCCCCCCGGCTACGTGGGCTACGAAGAGGGCGGTCAGCTGACCGAGAAGGTCCGCCGCAAGCCGTTCTCCGTCGTCCTGTTCGACGAGGTCGAGAAGGCCCACCCGGACATCTTCAACTCGCTGCTGCAGATCCTGGAGGACGGTCGCCTGACCGACTCCCAGGGCCGGGTCGTGGACTTCAAGAACACGGTCATCATCATGACGACCAACCTCGGCACCCGGGACATCTCCAAGGGCTTCAACCTGGGCTTCGCGGCCTCGGGTGACACGAAGACCAACTACGAGCGCATGAAGAACAAGGTCTCGGACGAGCTCAAGCAGCACTTCCGGCCCGAGTTCCTCAACCGCGTCGACGACGTGGTCGTCTTCCCGCAGCTGACCCAGGCCGACATCCTGCGGATCGTCGACCTGATGATCGGCAAGGTGGACGAGCGCCTGAAGGACCGGGACATGGGCATCGAGCTCTCCCAGTCCGCCAAGGAGCTGCTGTCCAAGAAGGGCTACGACCCGGTGCTGGGCGCGCGTCCCCTGCGTCGCACGATCCAGCGCGAGGTCGAGGACACGCTGTCGGAGAAGATCCTCTTCGGCGAGCTGCGTCCGGGCCACATCGTCGTCGTGGACACCGAGGGCGAGGGCGAGGCCCAGACCTTCACCTTCCGCGGCGAGGAGAAGTCCTCCCTCCCCGACGTCCCGCCGATCGAGCAGGCCGCGGGTGGGGCTGGACCCAACCTGAGCAAGGACGCGTGACCCTACGGGGTTGAGCGGTAGAAGGGGCCGGCGCCTTCGAGGTGCCGGCCCCTTCGGCGTGCTCGGGGTCAGAAGGGGAGGTGGTCGAAGCGCGCCTCCGGAAACACCGCCTTCAGCTCAGGCATCCCGCTCCCCTCGGCGACATTGGGAAGGCTGACTCGGCGCACGCCCCTCAGGGGCGGGATCAGGTCGAGGATGTGAGCCGGAACATGGGGGAGGCCGCGGAGCGTGATCGTTTCGAGCGCCGGCAGAGCCGCGATCTCCGCCCAGTCCGTGTCGGAGAGCGTTTCCCCGTGAAGGTCCAGTTCTTTCAGGGTGTGCCAGGCGCTCAGCCCCCTCAGCGGACCGGGCAGGCTGCTGCGCTGTGCGGTAAGGCGGAGGGATTCCAGCGGCGCCTCCACAGGCAGCAGATCGGCAAGCTGCTGGTCCGCGGGAAGCCGCAGGGAGAGCCGCCTCAACGAGCGCAGCGTGTTGAGGCCGGTGAGGTTCGCGTCGCTGTCCAGCCTCAGCGTGGTCAGGGACAGCTCCGCCAGAGCCGCCAGATTCGAGACGCCGTCGCATTCCAGGATCTGGAGACCGGACAGCGACCGGAAGACCCCCCTCAGCGCGTACGGGTCGATGGTCCCGCGGAGGAAGATCAGGCTCACGTGTTCCACCGAGGTGGGCGCCAGGAGGTGCAGGCTCTCCGCGTCGAGCCCCTGCAACGTCAGCGCCCACCACGGGCGCATCAGCCGCACCGCCGCTGCCTGCTCCGACGTCGTGCACGTGAGGATCAACCGGTTCCGGTCGAGGTGGTCCAGCACCTCTCCGGCGTACAGCTCGGCGTCGAAGCGATGCCACGTCCCCACCAGCTGCCGCCGTACGTCCAGGGACGGGTGCTCGCGGAACCGGCGCAGCACGGCCAAGGCCGCGTCCGGCTCCTCCGCGGCCAGCAGGGATGCGGTGACCGTCACCGCCAGGGCCTCCTCGTCCGTCAGCCCCTCGGGTCCCGGCAGCAGCTCCAGCACCAAGGGGCCGGCCTCGGCCAGGGCCTTGGCGTCGTCCTTGGTGCCGGGCGGGACCAGTGCCCCGGCCCGGCTCTCCACCTCCCCCCGCACCCCCGGATCCACCGCCGCCGCATGCTCCAGGCACGCCAGCGCCAGCAAGGTCAGCCGGGGCGTCTCCCGTGCCAGGAGCCGGCGTAGGACCGAGGCGCGCTCGCGGGGGCGGGCGTGGGCCACTGCCATGCGGATGACGTCCTCCCACTGGGCGTCGTCCGCGTGGCTCAGGAGGACGTCGAGGTGGCCCTCCTCCACCGCGTACCGTGCGCCCAGGTAGTCCTGGAAGGTGCGGTGGACGAAGTCGACGACGCCCTCGGCCGGGCGGCGGAGCAGGCCGCTGCGCAGCAACAGCTGGGAAAGGACCGTGCGGGCGTCCATCCCCGGCGGGGCGGCGATCGTCGGCAGGCAGCGCTCCACGATGCCCTCCGCCGTCTCCGTGTCCATCTCCGTGCGGCCGCTCAGCACCAGCGCGTACGCCAGGCGTTGCAGCAGCTCCAGCTGCGCCTCCTCGCCGAGGTCGACGGAGTCCACCGCGCCCATGCCCCGCTCCCGGTCCCGGCGGGCGAGCAGCATGGCGAGGGCGGCGTCGTAGAGCTCCTTGCGGCCGGTCGGGAGATACCCCCGCCGTTCCCGGTGCAGGGCGCAGATCAGGCCGCACATCAGCGGGTTCGTCGCCAGCCGGGCCAGGTCGCGTTTGACGCGGAGGGAGTCCAGGAGCGGACCCTCGTACTCAGGGGCCCTTGCCGCCTGGTGCCAGCGGCTCACGAACGTCGCGACCTCCCCGCGCCGCATCGGGGCCAGCAGCATTTCGCGGCAGCCGGCCGAGGCCAGCCAGTCCTGCCGTACGGCCGTGGGGCGGGAGGTGATCAGCCAGCGGTTGCCGGGGAAGGCGCTGATCAGGCCCAGGAGCCAGTCGCGGGCGCGGTGGCGGTCGGGGGCCGGGATCTCGTCCAGGCCGTCGACCAGAATCAGCCCCCGGCCGGCCCACAGGACGCGTTCCGCCCAGCCCTCCGGCGGGGTCAGCGGGCAGCCCACCGCGGTCAGGAAGTCGGCCGGGGCGGGGAGTGCGGCGCGACGGATCAGGGTCCGCAGAGGCAGGACGTACGGGATCTGCGTCCCGTCCCGTGCCGCGGTCACCGCCAGCCACTGGACCAGCGTCGTCTTGCCGGAGCCCGCGTCCCCGCGCAGCAGGACCCGGCCGTGGTCGCGCAGCGCGTGCTCGGCCGGGAGGTGGACCGGCGCGCCGGTCACCGGCCCGTCGAGGCCGGTCTCCTCGGCCGTCGCCTCCAGGCTCAGGTAGGCCACTTCCAGGGGCCAGCTGTCGGGGGAGTCGCGCAGGTCGAGGCCGTAGATGGTGATGTGGTTGTGGCGCTCGGCGACGTACGCCAGATAGCGGCGTTCGAAGGAGGTGTCCGTCGTCGGCGGGCGCGGGGTGCGGGCCAGCAGTTCGTCGACCTTGGCGATCAGGGCCGCCTGGTCGCGTGACTGTTCCACCAGCGTGCGGGCGACGAAGGTGGACCGGCGGGTGAAGAACTCCAGGATGTGCAGGCAGGCCCATTCCGTCGCCGAGTCGAGGAAGTGGGTCGCGTCGGTGGACAGCCCGTCGGGTTCGCCGCGCAGGCGCGCCGCCAGCTCGCGGTGGCCGAGGCGCACGGCCTGTACGTCGTCCATGTCCAGGTCGCCGAGGGCGAGCAGGCGGCGGGCGAGGGCGTCGGTGACCGCGTCCTGCTCGTCGTAGGGGAAGGGCGGCTCGCCGGGTGAGGCCACGGCGCGCTCCACCAGCTGCGCGGCGAGCCGTGAGACGTCCTTCTCGGTCAGCGTGCGCTTCTCGCCCTTGAAGGAGAGCAGCGAGGAGAGACGGACCGGCTTGTCGACCAGGCCCGCGCCCGGGCCGTCCGGCCGGAAGAGTTTCCTGACCAGCGGGGCGATCATCGAGGACGCGAGCCTGCCGCCCAGTACCGCCGGTTCCATCCGCGCCCCACCCCCGTCGCCGTACACAACGGGGGTGAGATCACCCGCAGTTGGTTCAGGAGAGCCGGCCGTCGTAGTCCGGCAGCTTGTACGTCTTCTCGGCGTGGCCGCCGGAGACGTCGGTGGCGCTGTTGCCGATGTTCGCGATGATCGTGTAGCCCTGCTTCTCGATGGCGACGCGCTGGGCGGTCTTGTAGTCGGCCACGTTCTTGAACAGGTCGAAGAAGCCGCGGACGTGGAGGCCGGAGACCTCGTAGCCGCGGTACTCCAGGTTCCACTCGGTGGGCGCGTAGATGATGCCCGGGCGGGCGGTGACGAAGAAGAGGTCGACGCCGTGCTCCTGGGCGTACTCGGCGACCTTCAGGACCGGGCTGTTGGCCGGCTGGGGGTAGCTGAAGCCGAAGTCGGTCTCCAGGGTGGTGTTGTCGATGTCGAAGACGATCGCCTGCTTCTCGCCGGGCTTCGTGTTCGCGATGCGCTGCTTCAGGTCGGGCAGCGCCTGGTCCATCACCGCCTGGCAGTCCCGTTGCCAGGTCGCGTAGTCGACATCCGCGGCGGTGGCCGTCGTGGCCTCGGCGGGGGTGGCCAGGGCCAGCAGGGCGGCCGCGGTGGCGGCGGTCGCGGTGGCGCGACGTGTCCCGGGGCGTCGTCCGGTCATCTGTGGGGGGTCCTCTCACGCGCGTACGGCGTCCCGTACACAACCGACGTGTCATGAGCATGCTCGCCTCGTCGGGTGGCGTCGAGAGGTCTGTCAGGTTACCGGAGGGTAGGAATCGCGTAGCCCCCGTCACATCCGCAGGTCAGCGGGGTGGGCGCGCCGGTGACATGCCGCACAGGCGATTTGTCCGTTACTAGGGGGAATAGTGGCGATCTTGGCGGTTGAAGAAGTGACTTTCGGCCCTGGGTCCGGGCGCTCGACCCCGCATCCTGGTCGATTCGTCCCGAATGAGGGCTCTGTCAAGGAAGCGTGATATTCCGACCGAGGTACTAGCTTCCGTCGTAGATCACACGTTTGGGGGTTGATGGGCGATCCGGTTACCAAGGAACAGCCATCCGGACGCCGCTCGGTGCCGGGTGGTTCCCCTGTTCCCCACCGCATGAGGTTTCGATGTCCCAGCGCGTCACGTCCCGCTCCTTCCGTACGTCCAAGCTCCGCACCCGCGCCGCCGTCCTGGCCGCCGGGCTGGGGGTGTCGGCCGTCATGGGAGCCGGGGTCGCGATGGCCGCGGACACCGGGGTGTCCGCGAGTGCCGCGAGCGCCGCCGGTGCCGTCCAGGCGCAGGCCGCCGCCCAGGCCAAGGCCGCCGAGGCCGCCAAGACCGCGGCCGCCGCCAAGGCGCAGGCCGCCGCGGCGAAGAAGGCGGCTGCCGCCAAGGCCGCCGCGCAGCAGGCCGCGGCCAAGAAGGCTGCCGCCAAGAAGGCCGCGGCCAAGAAGGCTGCCGCCAAGAAGGCCGCCGCGAAGAAGGCGATCTCCTGGGTCGCGCCGGTGAAGCACTACACCAAGACCGCGAGCTTCGCGCAGGCCGGCGGCATGTGGCAGTCCACCCACAGCGGCCAGGACTTCGCCGTCCCGACCGGCACCCCGGTCTCCGCCGCGCACGGCGGCACCGTGGTCAAGGCCGGCGGCAACGGCGCCGGTGACGGTCCCGCCTACGGCAACGCCATCGTCATCAAGCACGCCAACGGCACGTACTCGCAGTACGCCCACCTGTCCCGGATCGACGTCAAGATCGGCCAGATCGTCGCCACCGGCCAGCACATCGCCCTGTCCGGCAACACGGGCAACTCCAGCGGCCCCCACCTGCACTTCGAGATCCGCACCACCCCGAACTACGGCACGGCCGTCGACCCCGTCGCCTTCCTGCGCGGCAAGGGCCTGACCGTCTGACCTGTCGTACGGGACTCAGGCGCCCTGGTGCGCCTGAGTGACCAGATCCATGGCGACCTCCAGGACAGCCCTGCGCTTGTCCTCGGGGTCGCCTTCGAGGTCCTGCAGGAAGAACATGCCGGCGTGCAGCGTGAAGATCGCGCTGACACAGCGGACCTGGTCCACCAGGGGCGCCTCGGGGTCGATGACGATGTCCCGCAGGGCGCGCATGCGGTCCTTGAAGGTCTCGCCGATCTGCAGGTCCCGTACGGTCGCCTGGTTCTCCTGCATGAAGCGGAACAGCGGCGCCGCGCCCGCCAGGGCCGCGCTGTAGCGCCGTACGATCTCGTGCTTGGTCTCCAGGGTGGACGGCTGCGCGCTGCCCCACTCGATGAGGTCCTCGATCGGCTGCGTCAGATCCGCGAAGAGGCTGACGACGATCTCTTCCTTCGTCTTGAAGTGGTAGTAGAGGGCCGCCTTGGTCACCTCCAGGCGCTCGGCGATCTCGCGCAGGGAGGTCTTCTCGTAGCCCTGCTCGGCGAACAGTTCGAGCGCTACGTCCTGGATGCGCTGGCGGGTGTTGCCGCGGCGCTGCTGCTTGGTGCCGTCCATCGTGACGCCCATCCTCGTACTCCTTGCGTTCACGCGGAAATCCGCCTGCCCGACAAACTTACTTGACGCCCGGCTAGTTAGGGGTCTACTTTCCCCACTGTAAAGAACTAGCCGGGCGGCAAGTAAGTAGCAAGGTCTGGGGGAGAAGACGATGGCGGACGCAGGAATCAAAGACAAGACCGAGAAGAAGCCACAGAACGTGCGGGTCGTGCTGCTCGCGCTGATGATCGCGATGATGCTCGCGATGCTCGACAACATGATCGTCGGCACCGCGATGCCCACGATCGTCGGCGAGCTCGGCGGGCTGGAGCACCTGTCCTGGGTGGTGACCTCCTACACCCTGGCCACCGCCGCGTCGACGCCGATCTGGGGCAAGCTCGGCGACATGTACGGGCGCAAGGGCGCCTTCCTCACCTCCATCGCGATCTTCCTGGCCGGCTCCGCGCTCAGCGGCATGGCCCAGGACATGGGCCAGCTGATCGGCTTCCGCGCGGTGCAGGGTCTCGGCGCCGGCGGTCTGATGGTCGGCGTCATGGCGATCATCGGCGACCTCGTGCCGCCCCGCGAGCGCGGCAAGTACCAGGGCCTCATCGCCGGTGTCATGGCCCTCGCCATGATCGGCGGACCCCTCGTCGGCGGCACCATCACCGACCACTGGGGCTGGCGCTGGGCCTTCTACATCAACCTGCCCCTCGGCGCGGTCGCCCTCGCCGCCGTCGGCGCGGTCCTGCACCTGCCCAAGAAGGCGGCCAAGACCCGCATCGACTACCTCGGCGCCGGGCTGCTCACCATCGGCATCACCGCCATCGTCCTGGTCACCACCTGGGGCGGCACCGAGTACGCCTGGACGTCCGCGCGGATCATGGAGCTGACCGGCATCGGCGTGGCCGCGCTCGTCGGGTTCCTGTTCTGGGAGACCAAGGCCGCCGAGCCCGTCATGCCGCTGCACATCTTCCGCAGCCGCAACTTCACCCTGATGTCCGTCATCGGCTTCATCACCGGCTTCGTGATGTTCGGCGCGGTCCTCTTCCTGCCGCTCTACCAGCAGTCCGTGCAGGGAGCCTCCGCGACCAACTCCGGCCTGCTGCTCCTGCCGATGCTCGGCGCGATGCTCGTCGTGTCGATGATCGCCGGCCGGGTCACCACCAACACCGGCCGCTACCGGCTCTTCCCCATCGCGGGAAGCGCGCTGATGATCGCCGGCCTGTACCTGCTGTCCCTGATGGACACCGACACCTCGCGGCTGACCTCCGGCCTCTACATGGCCGTCCTCGGCGCGGGCATGGGCTTCCTGATGCAGATCACCATGCTGGTCGCGCAGAACAGCGTGGAGCTGAAGGACATGGGCGTCGCCTCCTCCTCCACCACCCTGTTCCGCACTCTGGGCTCCTCCTTCGGCGTCGCCATCATGGGCGCCCTGTTCAACCACCGCGTCCAGGACGTCATGACCGAGCGGGCCGGCGCGCTGGGCTCCCAGGTCACCCAGCAGTCCGCCCAGCTGGACGCCGCCAGCCTCGCCAAGCTGCCCGAGGCGGCCCGCGACGCCTACCAGCACGCGGTGTCCTCCGGCACCCACGGGGCGTTCCTGCTCGGTGCGATCGTCGCCGTGGTCGCACTGGCCGCGTCGGTGTTCGTCAAGGAGGTGCCGCTCAAGGGGGCGGGCCCGCAGAAGACCGAGGGCGCCGAGACGCCGGCGCCCGTCGGAGAGGCCGTCTGACATTCGTCGGTACGACGGTGAGGTCCGGGTTTCCGCAGGCCCCTGGGAGGTTGCTCCCGGGGGCCTGCGGCCGTCGGTGCGGGGCCGTTGTCAGACCCTCGTGTCACCATCGGCGTACGAGGTGAGAGGCGTCACCCACGAGGTGAGGGGCGTCGTGCGACCAGGGGAGAGGAGGCCCGGATGGACAAGCTGCGTCAGCTCAGGCTGGCCAAGGACGCCATGGACCGCGACTGGGCCGACCCCGCCCTCGACCTGGACGCGGTCGCCGCGCACGCCGGCTACTCCCGCTACCACTTCGTCCGCGCGTTCAAGGAGGCCTACGGCGAGACACCCGGCCAGTACCTCACCCACCGCCGGATCGAGCGCGCCGAGGAACTGCTGCGCGCCGCCGACCTCAGCGTCACCGAGATATGCCACCTGGTCGGCTTCAGCAGCCTCGGCACCTTCTCCAGCCGCTTCAAGACCCGCACCGGGCTGTCCCCGAGCGACTACCGCGCCAAGCATGTCGGCCGAGGGGCGGCCCTGATACCCGGCTGCTACGCGATGCTGTGGGCCGGCGGCTTCCCGCGCCGCGCCCCGGCCGGGCAGGACCGCAATTCCGGAGAAGCGTGCTGAGAGCCGCCCTGCCTACGGTGACGGAGGAACGACCGGCCCCCGCATCCAGAGGAGCGACCGCCATGATCACCGGACTGGGCATCACCACCGTATGGACCTTCGACCAGCAGCGCACCAAGGCGTTCTTCACCGAGAAGCTGGACTTCGAGGTCCGCACCGACCTCTCCATGGGCGACATGCGCTGGGTGACGGTCGGCGCCAAGGACCAGCCGGACGTCGAGCTCGCCCTGATGAGCCTGGACGGTCCCGGTCTGGACGCCGAGTCGTCCGAGGCGCTGAAGAAGCTCGTCAGCAAGGGCGTCATCGGCGCGGGCGCGCTCCGCACGGACGACTGCCGCGGCGACTACGAGACCTTCAAGGCACGCGGGGTGGAATTCCTCCAGGAACCGAAGGAACGGCCGTACGGCGTCGAGGCGATCTTCCGCGACGACAACGGCAACTGGTACAGCCTCACCCAGCGCAGCGAGGAGCTGGACTTCTCCAAGGAGTTCTGAGGAGTCCGGGCCCGCCGAGCCGGCCTCGTCAGGGCAGCATCGGATAGCTGCCGGTGTTCGTCGGCGCGTGCTCCGGCAGCCACAGCACGGCGACCGCCCCGTCGGCCGGGACATGCTCCGGCGCACCCGGCGGCCGTACGTTGCGGAAGGTCAGCCGCGCGCCCAGCACCCGGGCCTGTCCCGCCGCGATGGTCAGGCCCAGCCCGTGGCCGCGCCCGGCACGGTCCTTGCTGCCGGTGCGGAAGCGGCTCGGGCCGTCGGCGAGCAGGTCCTCAGGGAAGCCGGGCCCGTGGTCGCGGACCCGGATGACCCGGCCCTCGACGGTGACCTGGATCGGCGGGCGGCCGTGCCGGGCGGCGTTGGCCAGCAGGTTGAACAGCACACGCTCCAGCCGGCGCGGGTCGGTGGTGACCTCCGACTCGTGCACGACCAGCACCTCGGCGTCCGGCTCCTTGGCCGCCACCCGCCGGGCGACGAACTCGCCCAGCAGGATGTCCTGCAGCTCGGCCCGCTCCGAGGCGCCGTCCAGCCGGGCGACCTCCAGCACGTCCTCCACCAGGGTGCGCATGGCCTTCGCCCGGTCCAGGACCAGCTCGGTGGGCCGGCCCGGAGGCAGCAGCTCGGCCGCCGTCAGCAGGCCGGTCACCGGGGTGCGCAGCTCGTGCGCGATGTCCGCGGTGACCCGGCGCTCCGCCTCCAGGCGCTGCCTGAGGGCGTCGGCCATCGCGTCCACCGCCCGCGCGAGATCGTCGGTCTCGTCGCGCACGACCCCGCCGATCGCCTCGCGCACCCGTACGTCGGTCTCGCCCGTGGCGACCCGGTTCGCCGCCGAGGCCGCCTTGCGCAGCCGGCTGGAGAGCTGGGCGCCGATCAGCACGCCGAGCGCGCTGCCGCCGAGGACGGCCGCGATGGAGCCGATGACCAGCGCCTGGTCGAGGTCGTCGAGGATGTCCTCGCTGCGGTCGGGGAAGCCGGTGTGCAGGGACAGCACCTTGCCGTCGTTGGCCGGCACCGCGGCCCAGATGTCCGGCGGACCGTCCTGATCGTCGGACACATAGGTCGCCCGCCGCCCGCGCTCGACCTTCTCCCGCAGCTGCGCGGGCAGGTCCGGGTCGTCGACCACCACGTTGGGGAAGTTCAGCCGGCCGGTCAGCTCGTAGGTGCGCTGCGCGACCTCCACCCGCTCGTCGGCCAGATCGCGGGCGTTGTCCAGCATCGACACCCGGGCGGCGTTGTGCACGACCAGGCTGAGCGCGACCGCGACCAGCGCGCCGACCAGCGCGATCGCCGCGCTGAGCTTCCAGCGCAGCCCGGTGCGCAGCCCGTCCCCGCCCAGCCGCTGCCCGAGCCCGGCCGGCAGACCGCCCAGCCCGCGGTGCAGCCGGGCCCGCAGGGTGCAGTCGGCCTGCGGCCAGAGGCGGGCCCGACGACCCAGCGGTGTGCGGCCGGCGTCTTGCGCGAGGTACTGCTGCTCGCTGGAGCTGGAGCTGGAGCTGGAGCTGGAGCTGGAGCTGGAGCCGGAGCCGAAACCGGACAAGGACCCGGACAAGGACCCGGAGCTGGACGCGGAGCTGGACGCGGTGCCGTACCCGGACGCGGTGCCGGACGCGGACCCGGTGCCGATCCCGGTCCCCGACCCGAACCCGGCCCCCGACCCGAACGCGGACCCGGCGCCGGTCCCCGACCCGGACTCGAACCCGGACCCGGCGCTGGTCCCCGACCCGCAGCCGGCCCCGGCCCCGGACCCCGACTCGGACGCGGACCCGTCGCCGGTCCCCGACCCGGACTCGAACCCCGACCCGGACTCGAACCCGGACCCGGACCCGGACTCGAACCCGGACCCGGCGCTGGTCCCCGACCCGCAGCCGGCCCCGGCCCCGGACCCCGACTCGGACGCGGACCCGGCGCCGGTCCCGGCCCCGGACCCTGACCCGGCGGACCCGGCCCCGGGCTCGGACGCGGCCCCGGACCCGGCGCCCGACCCGAACCCGGACCCGGCGCTGGCCCCCGACCCGGCGCGTTTCCCCCACCCCTTGGCCCAGGCCGCGGGGAGTCCCCACCCGGCCGGGCCCTGTTCCCGGCCGCTCACGCCTTGAGCTTGTAGCCGAAGCCGCGCACCGTCTCGATGCGGTCCTGGCCGATCTTCGTGCGGAGCCGCTGCACATGGACGTCCACGACCCGGGTGTCGCCGCCCCAGCCGTAGTCCCACACGCGCTCCAGCAGCTTGTCCCGGGACAGCACCGTGCCCGGCGCCGAGGAGAACTCCAGCAGCAGCCGCATCTCGGTCGGGGTGAGCCCCACCGGCTGCCCGGCGCGGCGCACCTCCATGCCGTCGGTGTCGACCTCCAGGTCGCCGAAGGTCAGCACCCCGCCGACCGCCGCGTCGGCGTCCTCGGCCTGCGCGCCGCCGCTCGCATGGCCGAAGCGGCGCAGCACCGCGCGGATCCGGGCGACCAGCACGGCCCCGTCGAACGGCTTGGTGACGTAGTCGTCGGCCCCCGCCTCCAGGCCCAGCACCACATCGATGGAGTCGGCCCGCGCCGACAGCATGATCACCGGGACCGTGGACTCGTCCCGGATACGGCGGCACAGGCTGACCCCGTCCAGGCCCGGCACCATGACGTCCAGCAGCGCGATGTCCGGGCGCCGCGCCCGGAACGCCTCCAGGCCCGAAAGGCCGTCGGGCATGGCGGTGACCGCGAAGCCGTCCCGCTCCAGGGCGAGCTGGGTGGCCTCGCGGATGACGTCGTCGTCCTCCACGAACAGGACGTGGGTCTGGTCTGCCATCCGGATGCTCCGTCAGTTGCTCTCGGGCACCGGGGCGGGCTCGCCGCCCCGGGCGGTGGTGCCGTAGTCGTTGTGCCAGTGGTGCCGCGCGACGAAACGGTCGGTCGTCCAGCGGTAGGTGATGACATCCTCGCCGGACGGGTCCGTCACCGGGTCGCCGGCGTCGTACACCTGCTTGGTCACCAGCAGATCGCCGCGGTCGATCTCGGCGTAGACCGGCGGCTCCTCGATCCGGAAGACGTTCTCGTAGCGCCCGCCCTCCCTGCGATACACGTACGAGCCGACACCGACGGTGTCCCCGCAGGTCAGCACGTTGATCACGACGTCGTCGACGGTGCCGCCGGTCAGCTCGCCGTAGGAGACGTCGACCGGGTACTCGTCGCCGTTGCACGGGCGCAGATCGCGCTTGACCGCCATCGAGACCAGCGGGTCCTCCTGCACCAACCGGACCGCGTTCACCCGGGCCGGGGTGCCGGCCGACATCGACGGCGAGGCCGCGGCGCCGGTCAGGCCCGAGGCGTGGGCCGGGCCCTCGTCCCTCGTCCCGGTGCCGCCGGTGGAACACGCCGAGAGGGCAAGGGCGAGGGCGGCGAACCCGGCCGTCGCCGTGCTCACCGCCCGCCGGGAGCCCCGGCTCCGTGCCGTCCCCCCGGGACTCCGCAGGGGTCCCGCTCCGGTCAGGCCGCGCAACGCTCCCGCTCCTCACGCTCCAGCGCGCGTGCGTCGAGATCGCGGGACTCCAGCTCCTCGCGGAGCCGTGCGAGGGCCCGGTGCAGCGTGCTCTTGACGGTGCCGGCCGACATGCCGAGGGCGGCGGCCGTCTCCTCCGTGGACATCTGCTCCCAGTGTCGCAGCACGACCACGCTGCGCTGCTTGGGGGCGAGCACCTTCAGCACGTCCATCAGCAGGGCGCGGTCCGCGTGCTGCTCGGTGGAGTCGTCCACACAGGACTCCGGGAGCTGCTCGGTCGGCACCTCCTCCAGCTTGCGCGCCCGCCACCACTCGGTCCGGGTGTTGATCATCACGCGGCGCAGATAGGCGTCCGCCAGCCGCTTGTCGGCGATGCCCTCCCAGCGGCCGTAGGTGCGGGCCAGCGCGGTCTGGAGCAGGTCCTGGGCGTCGACGGGGTCCGGCACCAGCCGGCGGGCGCTGCGCAACAGCGCGTCCTGCCGGGTGCGGACGTACTCCTCGAACTCGAGCACCTCGCCCTGCGCCATGATCAACCGCCTCCCGCTTTTTTCCCCGTGCCTGTTCTGCCCATGAAGCTACGGAGGCGTTGTCACGAGGCTGTCCGAGGCAGCCTGCGGACAGCGCTCGGCTGTCCGTCGGTTGTGTAACAGAAGTAGGCGCGGGGTAAGGGGCCGTACCGGGTTATCCGGTTTTGGGGCGGTCGAGGCGCCGATCAGGCCGACGGCAGCCGATACATTCCGCCCGCCAGCGGTTCCACCAGCCCGTCGGCCACCAGCCCGTCCAGAGCGCGGGCCCGCTGGATCGGCTCATGCCATACGGCGTCCAGCGCGGCCTGTGGCACCGGCGCGTGCGCCTCCCGCAGCACGGCGAGCAGCTTGCCGCGCACCTGACGGTCCGTCCCGGCGTACGTCTGCCCCCGGCGCGGCGGACCGTCGTGCTCCGGCTTGCCCGCGAGCCGCCACGCGCACTGCGCGGCGATCGGGCAGCGGTGGCACGTCTCGTTCTTCGCCGTGCACACCAGCGCGCCCAGCTCCATCGAGGCGGCGGCCCAACGGGCGGCGGTCCGCTCGTCCTCGGGCAGCAGCGCACGGGCCAGCCGGCGCTCGGCGGCCGTCGTGGCGTTCGGCGGGTACTGCACCCCGGTCACCGCGCGGGCGAACACCCGCCGCACATTGGTGTCCAGCACCGCATGCCGCTGTTCGTAGGCGAACGACGCCACCGCGGCCGCCGTGTACTCGCCGATCCCGGGCAGCGCCAGCAACTGGGCGTGGTCGGACGGTACGTCCCCGCCGTGCCGCTCCGTTATGGCGACCGCGGCTCCGTGCAGCCGCAGCGCCCGGCGCGGATAGCCGAGCCGGCCCCAGGCGCGCACCGCCTCACCGGGCGCCTCCCGGGCGAGGTCGGCCGGACGCGGCCAGCGGGCCAGCCACTGCTCGTACACCGGCAGGACCCTGTTCACCGGGGTCTGCTGCAGCATGAACTCGCTGACCATCACCCCCCACGCGCCTGCCTCCGGGCGCCGCCAGGGCAGGTCCCGGGCGTGCTGGTCGAACCACGCGATGACGGGGACGTGCAGTTCCGCTCCCTGCGGTTGCGCTCCCCGGGCGGAGCCCGAGGCGGGGTCCTGCCCGGTCGCACCGGAGGCGGCGGTCCTGTCGTGGGGGAGGGGCGTGCTGTGCGGGGGCTTCGTGGGCGCAGTCATGGCGGTTCCGATCCTGCCATGCGTGAGCACGCCACCGTGAGGACCGCCACCCGAGGGGAGGACGCAGACCTGACGATCAGCAGGGGCGCAGGCCCGCCGGCCGCTTGTAGCGTCGGGTGGATGGAACGTGTCAAGGGCCGCTTGCGGGCCGGTGCACTCGGGCAGCTGCTGCGGGCGGCGCTGCTTTGGGCCGCCCTCGCGGCGCCTGCCATGGCGGCGGACGGGCTCGGGCTGAACGAGGAACGCCCGCTGTGGCAGTCGGCGGTCGGGTTCGGGGTGCTCGCGGTGGCTGTCGGTGTGGCCCGGCGCAGTCCACCGGCGGCGTTCGCGGCGACGGCCGCGCTGAACCTCCTCACCGCGCCCGCCCTGTTCACCGTCTCCTGGACACCGGCGCTCGGCGTGTTCGCCCTGCTGCTCGGGCTGCGGGCACCCCGGACGCGCCCGGCGGCGGCCCTGCTCGCCGCCGTGGGCTGTGCGGGCACGGTCCGCATCGCCCTCCTCGGGGTCGACCCGGCGCCCGAGTGGCTGGTGCTGATGTGCACGCTGCTGTTCTGTTGTGTGTTCCCCTGGCTGGCCGGCCGCTACTGGCGGCAGAGCCGCGAGCTGACCGAGGCCGGCTGGGTCCGCGCCGCCCGCCTGGAGAGCGAGCAGCGACTCGCCGAGGAACGGGCCCGGCTGCGCGAACGGGCGCGGATCGCCCAGGACATGCACGACTCCCTGGGCCACGAACTGAGCCTCATCGCCCTGCGCGCCGGCGCCCTCCAGGTCGCCGCCGACCTGCCCGGGCACCACCGCGCGGCAGCGGCCGACCTGCGCGCGGCGGCCTCCGACGCGACCGACCGACTGCACCGCATCATCGGCGTCCTGCGCGAGGACGACGAACCCCTGCCGCTGGCCCCCGCGGGCGAGAGCCTGGAACAACTCCTCGCACGGGCCGCCGACTCCGGGCTGGAGGTGTCCTGGGAGACACACGGACCCGAGCCGCTCCCCACCGCAGAGGCCGATGCGGTCGGTGAGCGGATCCTGTACCGCGTGGTGCGCGAGGCCCTCACCAACGCGGCACGGCACGCACCCGGTGCCCCGGTCCGGGTGGCGGCGGTCCGGGAGACGGCGGGTACCACCGTCACCATCACCAACGGACGGCCCACCCGCGAGAGTTCCCCGTCCTCGGGCGGATCTGGACTGCTGGGTCTGCGCGCCGCGGTCACCGAGGCGGGCGGCGCCTTCTCGGCCCGGCCGCACGGCGACGGCTTCCAGGTCCGCGCCCGACTCCCCGCGGCCCGCACACCCGCCCGCACCGAGGCGGCCCCCGCGCCGCCCCGGCCCGCCTCCCGCGCCCCCTTCGTGCGCGCCCGCCGCCGCGTCGCCCTCGGCTTCGGCGTGGCGGCCGCCGCCGGGGCCGTCCTGACCGGAGGGGCCTTCGCCTGGTACACGTACACCGAGACGCACTCGGTCCTGCCGCCCGCCGCCTACGCAGGCCTGCGCCTCGGCACCCCGCAGGGCGAGGTCGCCCGGCTGCTGCCCGACCGCTCGGTCGCCGACCCGCCCGCCGACCGCGCCCCGGACGCGCCGCCCGGCGCCGAGTGCCGCTACTACCGTGCGAGCGGCGAACTCCTCACCTCCGTCGACCACTTCAGACTGTGCTTCGCGGACGGCCGGCTGATCGCCAAGGACGTCGTACCGCGGGTGGACGGCGGTGAGCGGGAGCCCGCCGGGCCCGTCGAGGACGAGGAAAGGGAAGAGGAGTGGGGGAGTTGATCCGGATCCTGCTGGCCGACGACGAGGCGATGGTGCGCGCGGGCGTGCGGGCCATCCTCGCCAGCGACGCCGGCATCGAGGTGGTCGCCGAGGCGGCCGACGGCCATGAGGCGGTCGAACTGACCCGGGCCCACCGCCCGGACGTGGCCCTGCTCGACATCCGTATGCCCCGCCTGGACGGCCTGGCCGCCGCGGAGGAGATCGTACGGACCTTGCCCGGCACCGCCGTCGCCATGCTGACCACCTTCTCCGAACGGGCCTATGTGGCCCGTGCCCTCGGCGGCGGCGCGACCGGCTTCCTGCTCAAGTCCGGTGACCCGTACGAGCTGATCGCGGGCGTACGGGCGGTCGCGGCCGGTGCCGCCTTCCTGTCGCCGAAGGTGGCCCGGGACCTCCTCGACGGCCTCGGTGCGGGCGCGCCCGACGGCGGCCGGCTCGGCCGTGAGGCCGCCGCACGCGCACGCGTGGCGGTGCTGTCCCCGCGCGAACGCGAGGTCCTCGGCCTCGTCGGCCAGGGCCTGTCCAACCCCGAGATCGCCGCCCGGCTCCACCTCGTCGAGGGCACGGTGAAGGCGTACGTCAGCGCCGTCCTGGAACGGCTCGGCGTCCGCAACCGGGTGCAGGCGGCGATCGTGGCGTACGAGGCGGGGCTGGCGGGAGAGGAGTGACCCGGGCGGCTCCAGGCCGCTAAGGGCGGCCCGCGAACCAGGTCGCCGTCGGCCGGGAGGAGCCCCGCATCGCCTCCGTCAGCCGGGTCGCCGGGCGCGTCCCCAGACGGATCGCCACGACGGCGACCAGCGCGCCGAGCAGCAGCCCGGCGGCGACGTCGTGCGGATAGTGGACGCCGACGAACACGCGCGAGAACGCCATCAGCAGGGCGAGCGGTGCCGTCACGGCGAGCAGGACGCGCCGGGTGAGGGCCAGGGCGACGGCCGCGGCACCCGCGATCGTCGCGTGGTTGCTGGGGAACGACCAGTCGCCGGTCGGCGGACAGGCCACGAGCGGGCTCACCGCGCCGGCGACCGCACGGCACGGACGCTCCTCGGTGACCGCCGACTTGAGCACCTCACTGCACACATACGCCAGAGCCGTGGCCAGAGGTGCAAGGAACGCGATAGCGAAGGCATGGGAGGTGTCCCGGCGGGCCCGCCACCACGCGACGGCGAACAGCCCACCGAAGAACAGCAGTCCCGCCTCCGTCCATGCCTCGGCCAGGTGCTGTACCCACGTAGGGGTGTCATGCGCCCACTCGGTGATGTCGCGGTACAGCTCGGTGTCATCGGAGTCCATGGTCACGGACCGTAGGCGACGGGCCGGGACGGTCACACCGAGCGATCGTCGGGTCGCTCACCCGACGATCGTCAGGGGTGGGCGTACACCGTCCCGGGATGATGATCCGGAAAAGTTGACGTTCTCAGCGGCGGGTGGGGCGAGCGACGGCGCCGATCTCTCGTACAGTTTGCGCCGTGGGATCTCTGCGCAATCCGGTCGGGCCGCTTCCCTCCTCCATCTACTGGCGACGGAGGGTCGTCATGGTGTCCGTGGTCGCCCTGTTGGCGCTCCTGATCACCTGGATCGTCACCTCGGGCAGCGGCGGAAAGAACACCGCCGACGGCACCAACGGCAAGAATCCCGCGCCTTCCGCCTCCACCATCACCCCAGGCCCCGAGGGTTCCGGTCCGGCGATCAGCCAAGCCCCGGGCGGACGCGACGAGTCGGGCGGCGGCAACTCCAACGGGACGGGCTCCGGGGACGGTTCGAGTACGGGGCAGGGCTCAGACGCGGGCTCCGGGGACGGTTCCGGATCGGCGGACTCGGCCGGCGGGAGCGGTACCGGCGCGGACGGGTCCGGGTCGGCCGGCGGCGCCGTAGACAGCGGCGGTGGCGCGGTCAGCACCCTGCCCCCCGGCTCCTCACTGCCCAACTGCACCGCGAACGCGGTGACGTTGAGCCTGCGCAGCGTGCACAACGCCTACTCGCCCGACCAGACGCCCGCCTTCCAGATCACCGCGAAGAACTCCTCCGGCAGCGACTGCAAGGTCGATCTCGGGCCGAAGAGCGCGGTATTGACGATCACTCACGCCACCGCCGACGACGCGTACTGGTCGTCGGCCGACTGCCCGAAGGACGCCGGCAGCCGGGTCTACCGGGTGCCCGCGGGCAGCAGCATCACCTACACCGTGCGCTGGGACCGCAAGCCGAGCGCCCCCGAGTGCGGGACGCCCCCGCCGGGGTCGGCCGGAGCGGGCACGTACCTGGTCGAGGCCCGGTCCTCCGGGTTTGCGAAGGCGCAGACGTCGTTCGTGCTGAAGGCCGACTGAAGGCCTGAAAGGGTCGACTGAAGGCCGGCTGAGGCTTTGACGGCCATCGCTCGGGGTCGTGCTGTTGCCGGCCGGGCGCGGGCGCGGGTGCGCTGCGGTTTCCCGCACCCCCGCGGCGGAGCCGCATATCGATACAGCCCCGCGCCCCCGGTTCGCCTTGCTAGACGTACCGCTCCAGGATCGACGACTCCGCCAGCCGCGACAGGCCCTCGCGGACGCTGCGCGCGCGGGCCTCGCCGACGCCGTCCACCGTCTGCAGGTCGTCCACGCTCGCGGCGAGCAGCTTCTGCAGGCCGCCGAAGTGCTCGACGAGGCGGTCGATGATGGCGCCGGGCAGCCGCGGCACCTTCGCCAGCAGGCGGAAGCCGCGCGGCGACACGGCCGAGTCGAGGGTCTCGGGCGAGCCGGTGTAGCCCATCGCCCGGGCGACCGTGGACAGTTCGAGCAGCTCGGCGTGGGTCAGCGCGTCGAGCTCGGCCAGGGCCTCCTCGACCGTGCGAGAGCGCTTGGCGGTGGGCTCGGGCACGTAGTCCCGGACGACCAGCTCGCGCTCCGGCTCCACGCCCGCGATCAGCTCGTCCAGCTGGAGGGCCAGGAGTCTGCCGTCGGTGCCCAGTTCGACCACGTACTCGGCGATCTCGGTGGCGATACGGCGGACCATCTCCAGCCGCTGCGCCACGGCGGAGACGTCGCGGACCGTCACCAGGTCCTCGATCTCCAGCGCCGAAAGGGTGCCCGCGACCTCGTCCAGGCGCAGCTTGTAGCGCTCCAGCGTGGCCAGGGCCTGGTTGGCGCGGGACAGGATCGCCGCCGAGTCCTCCAGGACGCGGCGCTGGCCGTCGACGTACAGCGCGACCAGCCGCATCGACTGCGACACCGACACGACCGGGAAGCCGACCTGCTTGGAGACGCGGTCCGCCGTACGGTGCCGGGTGCCGGTCTCCTCGGTGGGGATCGTCGCGTCGGGCACGAACTGCACGCCCGCCCGGAGGATCTTCGACAGGTCCGAGGAGAGCACGATGCCGCCGTCGAGCTTGCACAGCTCGCGCAGCCGGGTCGCGGTGAACTCCACGTCCAGCACAAAACCGCCGGTGCACATGGACTCGACCGTCTTGTCCCAGCCGAGCACGATCAGGCCGCCGGTATTGCCGCGAAGCACCCGTTCCAGGCCGTCACGCAGGGCCGTGCCAGGTGCCACGGCGCTGAGGGAGGCGCGCATCAGGCCATCGGAACCGGCACTCCCACCGGACTTTCCGGGAGCTGCTGCCCGGTCGTTGGCTGCCACTGCACTCCTCCGGTCGCAGGTTCTGGGGCGCTCCCGTATCGCGCACTCTGTTCGTACGGACGGGCGAGACCAGGGCAAAGTCTACCGGCGGTCCTCCGCCTCCCGGGGGGCCTCTCGCCGACGGGAGCGCGGCAGCACTCTGAGGGCGTCCCCTATGTCCGCGACTTCCAGCACCTTCATACCGGCCGGGACCTTGCCCGGATCGCCCGGCACCAGCGCGTGCGTGAAGCCGAGGCGGTGTGCCTCGGCGAGCCTGCGCTGGACGCCGGTGACGCGTCTCACCTCGCCCGCGAGGCCGACCTCGCCGATCGCGACGAGGTTCTTGGGCAGCGGGGTGTCGCTCGCGGCGGAGGCCAGGGCGAGGGCGATGGCGAGGTCGGCGGCGGGCTCCGAGAGCTTCACCCCGCCGACCGTCGCGGAGTAGATGTCCCGTTTGCCCAGTGCGCTGATTCTCCCCCTTTGTTCCAGTACTGCCAGCATCATCGACACCCGCGAGGTCTCCAGGCCGGAGGTGGTGCGGCGGGGCGAGGGGATCTGCGAGTCCACCGTGAGCGCCTGCACCTCGGCGACCAGGGGGCGGCGGCCCTCCAGGGTGACGGTCAGGCAGGTGCCCGGCACCGGCTCCGCACGGCGGGTCAGGAACAGGCCGCTGGGGTCGGCGAGTCCGGTGATGCCCTCGTCGTGCAGTTCGAAGCAGCCGACCTCGTCGGTGGCCCCGTAGCGGTTCTTCACACCGCGCACCAGCCGCAGACGCGCGTGCCGGTCGCCCTCGAAGTGCAGGACGACGTCCACCAGGTGCTCCAGCAGACGGGGCCCCGCGATCGCGCCGTCCTTGGTGACATGGCCCACCAGGAGCGTGGACATGCCGCGCTCCTTGGACGCGCGGATCAGGGCGCCGGCCACCTCGCGGACCTGGGCCATGCCGCCGGGGGCGCCGTCGATCTCCGGGGACGCGACGGTCTGCACCGAGTCGAGGATCAGCAGGGACGGCTTGACGGCGTCGAGGTGGCCGAGGACGGCCGAGAGGTCCGTCTCGGCGGCGAGGTAGAGGTGGTCGTCGAGCGCGCCGATGCGGTCCGCCCGCAGGCGGACCTGGCTGGCGGACTCCTCGCCCGTGACGTACAGGGTGGGGTGCTCCTCGCCGGCCGACTTCGCCGCCACGTCGAGCAGGAGGGTGGACTTGCCCACGCCGGGTTCGCCCGCGAGCAGGACGACCGCGCCGGGGACGAGGCCGCCGCCGAGGACGCGGTCCAGCTCGGGCACGCCGGTGGGGCGCGCGGTGGCCTGCCGGCCGTCGACCTGGCCGATGGGCAGGGCGGAGGTGGTGACCCGGCCGGGCGTCGTCGTGCGCACCGCGGGCGCGCCGTACTCCTCGATCGTGCCCCAGGCCTGGCACTCGGGGCAGCGGCCGAGCCACTTGGCCGTCTGCCAGCCGCACTCCGTGCAGCGGTAGGACGGACGGTCCTTGGTGGTCTTCGTACGGGCAGCCATGGGGAAACCGTAGCCGGAGGGTCTGACAACGGGTGCCTGCGTCGGGCTGCGCCTGATCGCCGTTCGTCTGCTCGCCGTGCGCGACTGGCGGCCGTCGTCGGCCGGTCGCGCAGTTCCCCGCGCCCCTTTCAGGCACATCCACCCGCGGCCCCCTCATCAAGAACCGGCCAGTTCGATCTAGATCGCGCCACCGACACCGGGGTTACTGTCCCCTTATGAGGGATCGTTTCACCCGTACGGAGTAAATGTGCTCAAGGGGCCGGAATGGCCCGCCCTCCGCCGCCTACGGTCGCACGGGTGATGAGCAGCAGCCCGGAGACCTCGACCCGCACCACCGGCGCACACCGGGCGCACCGGGAGGTGCGTGACCGCGGTGCGGCGCGTACGTTGGCGCAGCGGACGCCCGCGCGCTACGAGCCGTACCTGGACGGGCTGTTCACCTACTGCCTGTCCGTACTGTGCGACCACGACGACGCGACGGCCGCCCTGGGCGACGTCCTCGCGGTGGCCGAGCGGCGCGGCACCCGCGCCCCCGAGGCGGCCGGCGACCGCAGGGCCTGGCTGTACGCGCTGGCCCGCTGGGCGTGTCTGCGCAAGATGGCCGAGGCCAAGCAGAAACGTCAGGCCACCCACGCCGCGGGACGGCACGGCCCCCGGCCGCAGCCCGTCCCGCCGGGGACTCCTGCCGTGTCGGAGGACGTCCAGGAGCAGCGGCGGCGCGAGCTGGCGCAGCTGGCCTGGCCGGAGGCGGCGGGCACCACACCGGAGCAGCGGGAGGCGCTGGAACTGGCCGTGCGGCACCACTTGGCGGCGCACGAGGTGGCCGCGGTGCTCGGCATGGACCTCGCCGCCGCGCGGGAGCTCCTCGCGGCCGCCGCCTGCGAGGTGGAGCGCACGCGCGCGGTGCTGGCCGTCGTCGAGACCGGGGCCTGCCCGAGCGTGTCCCGGCTCATCGGTGATCACCAGCTCGTGCTGAGCACCGCCCTGCGGCGGGAACTGGTCCGCCATGTCGACGACTGCCCGCGCTGCCGCAGGGCGGCCGAGCGGGCCGTACCCGGTCGCTGGCCGGGAGCGAGCATCACGCCCGAGGAGCTGCCCGTCCTTCAGGCGCCCCGCGCGGTGCTGCACATGGCCATGACGCACCACCCGCGCGCGCGGGGCGCGGCCGTCCCGCGCTTCGACCGGCGCGGCTTCCCGATGGACCCCAAGGACCGTGCCGCCCGGCGCGACCGGCTCCGCGCGCGTGCCGTGACGACGACCGTGGTCGCGACAGTGGTGGCCGCCCCGGTGATCGCCCTGTGGTCGGCCTACCGGGGCGAGCCGCTCGGCGCCGAGGCGGAGGGCGGCCGGGGCGCCGCCGCCAGCCGCGCGGACGAGGCCGGAGGTCTCGACGGGGTGGCCGCGGGCGGCGGCTACGAGAACGCCGGCAACGCCCGCACCCGGCCCGGAGCGGCCTTCGGCGACGGCGCCCGGTCCGACGTCTCCGTCGAGGTCGTCAGCGTCGCCGGCGCCGGGAAGAAGGGCACCGGGCACCTGGAGGTCACGGCAGGCAACAGCGGCGACACCACGCTGATCACGCTCACCGCGTCCGGGGACGCACCCGTGCGCTGGTCGGCCTCCACCGGCGTCGACTGGCTGTATCTCAGCCAGTCCTCGGGAACCCTCCGGCCCGGCCGGACGTTGACGATCAAGGTGTACGTCGACCATCTGCGCGAGCCCTCCGGCCACTGGCACGCGCGCGTGGCCGTGTCGCCCGCCGGGGCCGTCGTCACGATCGAGGGCTACGGCACCGCACCCACCCCGTCCGACCCCGAGCCGCAGCCCACCGCTCCCCCCGAGCCCACCCCGACCCTGCCCACGCCCACCCCGACGACCTCCGCCCCCAGCGAACCGCCGACGCCGAGCGAGCCACCGCCGTCGTCCCCCGACCCTGAGCCGACCCCGACCAGCCCCGAGCCCACCGACCCCGGCTCGACGCCGCCGCCCAGCGACAGCGGCGACCCGAGCCCCTCGACGTCGTAGGACGTACGACGGTCAGCCGGTCAACCGATCATGGACGGTAAGCCGGTCAACCGGTCATGGACGACGGCCGGTCGACCGGGTCCGCCGGATGCGGAGCCACCAGCGGCAGCTGGGACGCCAGCCGCTGCTCACACAGCTCGACCAGCCGGTCGTAGCCGGCCTTGCCCATCAGCTCGGTCAGTTCCGCCCGGTAGGAGACGTACACCGGGTCGCCCGCGCCGTGCGCCGAGGTCGCCGAGGTGCACCACCAGTGCAGGTCGTGGCCGCCCGGACCCCAGCCGCGTCGGTCGTACTCACCGATGGAGACCTGGAGGACACGCGTGTCGTCGGGCCGGTCGATCCAGTCGAACGTGCGCCGCACCGGCAGCTGCCAGCAGACGTCCGGCTTGGTCTCCAGCGGCTCGCGGCCCTCCTTCAGGGCCAGGATGTGCAGCGAGCAGCCCGCGCCGCCGGCGAAGCCCGGCCGGTTCTGGAAGATGCAGGAGCCCTGGAAGGGGCGGGTCTGGCGGGAGCCCTCGTCGTCCTCGGAGACCCAGCCGTGTTGCGTGCCCTCGTCGTGGTGCTGCCAGATGTCCGGCGTGAGGCGCGCCACATGCTCGGCGACCCGCTTCTCGTCGTCCTCGTCGGAGAAGTGGGCGCCCAGCGAGCAGCACCCGTCGGCCGCGCGGCCCGCCTGGATGCCCTGGCAGCCGCTTCCGAAGATGCAGTTCCAGCGGGAGGTCAGCCATGTCAGATCGCAGCGGAAGACCTGCTCCTCGTCCGCCGGATCCGGGAACTCCACCCACGCGCGCGCGAAGTCGAGGCCTTTCTCGTCCGCCTTCAGGGCCTTGCTCGACAGCCCCTTGGTCGATTTGGCCTTCTTGTCGTCCTTCGCCTTTTTCGTCTTTGGCACGCGTCCAGGGTAAGTGGCCCGGCAACCCCGCCGGGACCGGTCCGGCGAGGTCCGAGGGGAGGGAACACCGCCGCGCGGGCAGTAGCGTTCCGTACATGAGACTCGGTGTCCTCGACGTGGGAAGCAACACGGTGCATCTGCTGGTGGTGGATGCCCACCCCGGCGCGCGCCCCCTGCCCGCGCACTCGCACAAGGTGGAGCTGCGCCTGGCCCAACTCCTCGACGAGGCCGGAGCCATCGGCCCCGAGGGAGTCGACAAACTGATCGCCGTCGTCCATGACGCCCTCCAGGCCGCCGAGGACAAGGGCGTCGAGGAACTGCTGCCGTTCGCCACCTCGGCGGTGCGCGAGGCGAGCAACGCCGACGACGTCCTCGCGCGCGTGAAGGCCGAGACCGGCGTCGAGCTCCAGGTCCTCACCGGCGCCGAGGAGGCCCGTCTCACCTTCCTCGCGGCCCGCCGCTGGTTCGGCTGGTCCGCCGGAAAGCTGCTGGTCCTGGACATCGGCGGCGGCTCCCTGGAGATCGCCTACGGCATCGACGAGGAACCCGACGCCGCCGTCTCCCTGCCCCTGGGCGCGGGCCGCCTCACCTCCGGCTGGCTCCCCGGCGACCCGCCGGACCCCGACGACGTCAGGGCCCTGCGCCGCCATGTCCGCGCCCAGATCGCCCGTACTGTGGGCGAATTCACCCGCTTCGGCGCCCCCGACCACGTCGTCGCCACCTCCAAGACCTTCAAGCAGCTCGCCCGCATGGGCGGCGCCGCCCGCTCCGCCGACGGCCTGTACGTCCAGCGAGACCTCAAGCGCGAGTCCCTGGAGGCCTGGGTGCCGAGGCTGGCCGGCATGACCGCGGCCGAGCGCGCCGAGCTCCCCGGAGTCTCGGAGGGCCGCGCCAACCAGCTCCTGGCGGGCGCCCTGGTGGCCGAGGGCGCGATGGACCTCTTCGGCGTGGAACGCCTGGAGATCTGCCCCTGGGCCCTGCGCGAGGGTGTGATTTTGCGCAAACTGGACCACATGCCGACCTAGGAGAAGCGCCCCCGAAGGGGCGCGGGGAACTGCGCGAACGGCCATATACGGCCCGCACCCGCACGTGACCGGAACCCCCAACGGCGAGTAGGCGACCACGTACCCTGTAGCTCGTGGCAAACCCAGTCGTGCGCATCCCGGACGCGAAGGTCGCCCTGTCGACGGCCTCCGTCTACCCGGAGTCCACGGCGACGGCCTTCGAGATCGCCGCACGCCTCGGCTACGACGGCGTCGAGGTCATGGTCTGGAACGACCCGGTCAGCCAGGACATCGACGCCCTGCGCAGGCTCAGCGACCACCACGGCGTCCCGATCCTCGCCGTGCACGCCCCCTGTCTGCTCATCACCCAGCGCGTGTGGTCCACCGACCCCTGGACCAAGCTCCAGCGGGCCCGCACGGCGGCGGAGAAGCTCGGCGCGAGCACCGTCGTCGTGCACCCGCCCTTCCGCTGGCAGCGTTCGTACGCCCGTGACTTCGTCACCGGGATCTGGCGGATGGCGGACGAGACGGACATACGCTTCGCGGTCGAGAACATGTACCCCTGGCGCTACCGCGACCGCGAGATGCTCGCGTACGCCCCCGACTGGGACGTCACCAAGGACGACTACCGGCACTTCACGATCGACCTCAGCCACACCGCGACCGCCCGCACCGACGCGCTCCAGATGATCGACCGCATGGGCGACCGGCTCGGCCACGTCCACCTCGCCGACGGCCGCGGCTCCGCCAAGGACGAGCACCTCGTGCCCGGCCGCGGCACCCAGCCCTGCGCCGAGGTGCTGGAGCGGCTCGCGGCCACCCGCTTCGACGGGCATGTCGTGATCGAGGTCAACACCCGCCGCGCGATGTCCAGCGCGGAGCGCGAGGCCGACCTCGCCGAGGCGCTGGCCTTCACCCGGCTCCACCTGGCGTCCTCGACGAAGGTGCCGAGGCGATGACCGAGGCGGCCTCCCGGCGGCGCGGCCGGCCTCCGCGCACCGAGTCCGCGGACACCCGCGACCGCATCCTGAACGCGGCCCGCGCGGAGTTCTCCGAACGGGGCTACGACAAGACGTCCGTACGCGGCATCGCCAAGGCCGCCGGAGTCGACTCGGCGCTGGTCCACCATTACTTCGGCACCAAGGAGCAGGTGTTCGAGTCGGCGATCGAGGTCGCTTTCGCGCCCGCCCTGAACGCCCCCGAGGCGCTCGCCGACGGCCCCCTGGACGGCGTAGGAGAGCGGCTCACCCGGTTCGTCTTCGGCATCTGGGAGAACCCCAGTACCCGTACGCCGCTGCTGGCGATCGTGCGGTCCGCCGTCAACAACGACACCGCGGCCGCTGTCTTTCGCCGCCTGGTCGCCTCCCAGCTGCTGCGCCGCGTCGCAGCCCAGCTGGACCTGCCGGACGCCGAGCTGCGGGCCGAGCTGGCGGCGGCGCAGCTGGTGGGGACGGCGATGCTGCGGTACGTGATCAAGGTGGAGCCGCTGGCGTCGGCGGACCCCGAGCAGATCATCCGGCGGCTGGCCCCGGTGGTGCAGGGACACCTGACCGGCCCCTGAACCCGCGCGCACTGAGATCCCTGTCCCGTATTCCGGACACTTCGTCCCGACACCTGGATGACCGGCGTACGCTCGGTATCAGCCCTATCTGTCTGAAGGAGCGAGCGACGATGCCCGAGCTGAGGTCCCGCACAGTCACCCACGGCCGCAACATGGCGGGCGCCCGCGCCCTACTGCGTGCCGCCGGTGTACCCGGCGCGGACATCGGCCGGAAGCCGATCATCGCGGTGGCGAACTCCTTCACCGAGTTCGTGCCCGGCCACACCCACCTCCAGCCGGTCGGCCGAATCGTCAGCGAGGCGATCACGGAGGCGGGCGGCATCCCGCGCGAGTTCAACACGATCGCCGTCGACGACGGCATCGCGATGGGCCACGGCGGCATGCTCTACTCCCTGCCCTCCCGCGACCTGATCGCGGACAGCGTGGAGTACATGGTCGAGGCGCACTGCGCCGACGCCCTGGTCTGCATCTCCAACTGCGACAAGATCACCCCGGGCATGCTGATGGCGGCACTCCGCCTGAACATCCCGACGGTCTTCGTCTCCGGCGGCCCCATGGAGGCCGGCCGCGCCACTCTGGTCGACGGCACGGTCCGCACCCTCGACCTGGTCGACGCGATCTCCGACGCCGTGAACGACAAGATCTCGGACGAGGACATCCTCCGCATCGAGGAGAACGCCTGTCCGACCTGCGGTTCCTGTTCCGGCATGTTCACCGCCAACTCGATGAACTGCCTGACCGAGGCCATCGGCCTGTCCCTGCCCGGCAACGGCTCGGTGCTGGCCACCCACACCGCCCGCAAGCGGCTCTACGTCGACGCCGCCCGCACGGTGATGGACCTGGTCCACCGCTACTACGAGCAGGACGACGAGTCGGTCCTCCCGCTGAACATCGCCACCTTCGCGGCCTTCGAGAACGCCATGGCCCTCGACATCGCGATGGGCGGCTCCACGAACACGATCCTCCACCTGCTGGCCGCCGCCCAGGAAGCGGGCGTCCCCTTCGGCCTGGAGGAGATCGACGCCGTGTCCCGCCGGGTCCCCTGCCTGGCGAAGGTCGCCCCGAACGTCGCCAAGAACCGTACGTACTACATGGAGGACGTCCACCGCGCCGGCGGCATCCCCGCCCTGCTGGGCGAGCTGCACCGAGGCGGCCTGCTCAACGAGGACGTCCACTCCGTGCACAGCACGTCCCTGGCCGACTGGCTCAAGACGTGGGACGTCCGCGGCGGCTCCCCGTCCCCCGAGGCGGTGGAACTGTGGCACGCGGCGCCCGGCTGCGTGCGCTCCTCCGAGGCCTTCTCCCAGTCCGAGCGCTGGGAGGCCCTCGACACGGACGCCGAGAACGGCTGCATCCGCTCCGCCGAGCACGCCTACTCCAAGGACGGCGGCCTCGCGGTCCTCAAGGGCAACCTGGCCGTCGACGGCTGCGTCGTGAAGACGGCCGGCGTCGACGAGTCCATCTGGACCTTCGAGGGCCCCGCGGTCGTCTGCGAGTCCCAGGAGGAAGCCGTCGAGAAGATCCTCAACAAGCAGATCACGCACGGCGACGTCGTCGTCATCCGCTACGAGGGCCCCAAGGGCGGCCCCGGCATGCAGGAGATGCTCCACCCGACCTCCTTCCTCAAGGGCCGCGGCCTCGGCAAGACCTGCGCCCTGGTCACCGACGGCCGCTTCTCCGGCGGCACCTCCGGCCTCTCCATCGGCCACGCCTCCCCCGAGGCGGCCTCCGGCGGCACCATCGCCCTGGTCGAGGACGGCGACCGCATCCGCATCGACATCCCCAACCGCACGATCGAGCTCCTGGTCGACGACGCCGAGCTGGCCCGCCGCGAGCAGGCCCTGGGCGGCAACCACGCCCCCAAGTCCCGCGTCCGCAAGGTCTCCGCGGCACTGCGCGCCTACGCCGCCATGGCCACCAGCGCCGACAAGGGCGCGGTCCGCGACGTGACCAAGCTGGGCTGACACCTCCCGCGCCCCTGGGGCCGCCCTTCCCTCCCGGGAAGGGCGGCCCCTTCGCACATCACCGCCAGGCGGCGGGGTCCTTCGCGGGCACGGAGAAGACGGTGCCGTCGGGGGCGGAGGCGTAGACACGGCCGTCGCGGACGAGGGGTTCGGGCAGCTCACCGGGCACCTTGTCGGAGGCGGCGCTGGGGCGCGGGCGTGTCTGGCCGAGGAGGTGTCCGTTGCGGGCGTCCACCGCGAAGAGCCGTCCGTCGGGGGCGGTGAAGTAGACGTGCCGGGCGTCGGCGACGGGGGCGGAGCCGCGGACCACTGATGTCTCGAGCTGCCACTTCCGCTTTCCCGTGGCTGAGTCGAGGGCTTCCAAGGCCCCCCCGACAGACAGGATGTAGATGCTGTCACCATGGATGCCCACCTGGGCGTCCTGCCGGGGCACGGACAACTTCACCCGGTGCTCCGTCCCTGCCCCCGGGGTGTAGCGGACGACGCCGCTCGTCCTGCCCGAGGCATGGTCCGTGGCGAGGAAGTAGAGCGACCCGTCCTGCGAGGCGGCGAGTTCCAAGGCCCCCTCCAGCCGGGCTTCCCACTTCACGGCACCCGTCCTCGGTACCAATGCCGTGACCGTGCTGAAGCCACCCTCGTTCACCGTCGTCGTGTACGCCAGAGGATCCCCGCGGAACGACACGAAGTACGACGACAGCCCTTCTCCGACCCGGTGGCTCCACAGGTTCTCACCCGTAGCGCCGTCCATGGCCGTGGTCGTTCCGTCAGGGCTGGTGTGCAGGAGCGTGTCCCCGGCAGGCTGCATCCCCCCGGACGGGCCTGGCGTCCGATGGTGCCAACGCACTTTGCCCGACGCGGGATCGATGGCCTCGAGCTGCTCGGTCCCCTCTGCCAGGGGGTGCACCAGGCCACCGGACAGGACGGGTGCGCCGCTGCGCTGGGACCCCATGATGGAACGCCGCCACAGCAGCGTGCCATCGGCCGGATCCAGCGCGAAGACCACGTCCCGCTGCCCACACAGCAGCCTTCCGTCGCCGTAGGAGCACTGCGGAGCTGTCGTGTCACCGGCCACGGGCTCGGTCTCCCACGCCCGGACGGCGGCGGAAGCGGTGTGCGTACCGGCGGTTTCCGCAGCCTTGGGCTCGTCGGTCACCACGCGGAGAGCGACGACGGCACTGACCGCCAGGACCACCAATGTGGCGGCGCCGACGACCGTCCGCCTGCCCCGGCGCTTGCGGGCCGCGCCAACCGCGGAAGCGGGACGGGGCTGTGGTTTCGGGACGTCGGCCGTGCGCTGTGTCGGGATGAACGCCTGCGTGTCGTAGGAAGCGGCGAGCGACCGGAGCTCGCGCATGAGCTCGTCGGGCGTGGGCCGTTCCTCGGGCTCCTTCGCCAGACACCGTGACACCAGCGGCGCGAGACTGCCCGGCACGTCGGTCAGGTCGGGCTCGTCGTGCACGACCTGGTAGGCGACGACATAGGGGCTGTCGGAGTCGAACGGCCCCCGTCCGGTCGCCGCATGCACCATCACCGAACCGAGCGCGAAGATGTCCGCCGCGGGCCCGACCTCCCGTGGCCGACGGAACTGTTCGGGAGCCATGAACGGCGGCGTACCGATCAACTTTCCGGTCTCGGTCCGCAGTTCACTGTCCTTGGGTCGGGATATACCGAAGTCGATGACCTTCGGACCGTCTTCGGCGAGCAGCACGTTGCTCGGCTTCAGATCCCGGTGCACGACTCCGACACGATGAATGTCCCGCAGAGCCTCGGCCAGTCCGGCCATCAGCCGACGCAACTGCTCGACATTCATCGGCCCGTTCCGCTTCACATGCTCCGCGAGCGTCGGCCCAGGGATGAAGAGCGTGGCCATCCAGGGCCGTTCGGCCTCGGGATCGGCATCCACCACGGGCGCGGTGAAGGCCCCGCTCACCCGCCGAGCCGCAGCTACCTCCTGCCGGAACCTCCCCCTGAACTCGGGGTCCCTCGCGAACTCGGCATGTACGACCTTCACGGCGAGCTGCATCCCGGAGGTGCTGCGCGCCAGGTGCACGACCCCCATCCCGCCGGAGCCCAGGCGCGACTCCAAGAGGTAGTGGCCGGCGTACTCGGGAAGTTCCGCTTCCGCCCCTATCCCGATGTTGCTCTGCGGCGCCATGGACCACCCCCGTGCTGTTCGTCCGCGCGCGCGACGCACGGAGCCTAGTCGATGACTCGTACGAGGCCGAGGCGGCTTGCTAGCCTCCGTGTGCGAGTTGTGCACGCGCGTTCCAGGGCGTGATTCCAAGCATCAGCGGCCCCGCGGGCGGTGCTCAAGGGGCCCAACGGGGGAGGTATTCATGGCAGTCGACCATGTCGCGGAAGGTGAGGGCGAGGAGCTGTCCGCCACGGCGTCCGACGTCCTGACCTACTACTCGGTCGCTCCGGGCGTCCGGCTGAATGTCCGCAGCGGTCCGGGCACCGGCTACCGCATCGTGCGAGTCCTGCCGGAAGGATCGAAGGTCCCGATCTACTGCCAGTGCCCCGGCACCCGGGTGACGGGCCCCTACGGCACCTCGAGCCTCTGGGACAACATCAGCAACGGCGAGTACGTCTCCGACGCGTACGTGAACACGGGCAGCGACGGCTACGTCGCCTCCCGCTGCATCTGATCTCGACGCCGACAAGGACAGGACCGCAATGGCACTGCTCGGACGCGCATCCCTCCTCCTGACAGCCGTGGCCGGCGCATTCCTGCTGCTGGTCGGGGTGTCGCCCACGGCCACGGCAGCCGTGATGCGCTCCTACTCGATCGCTCCGGACGTCCGGCTCAACGTCCGCAGCGGCCCCGGCACCGGCTACCGCATCGTGCGGGTCCTCCCGGAGGGCTCCAAGGTGGCGATCTTCTGCCAGATGCCGGGCACGACGGTGACCGGTCCGTACGGCACGTCGAACCTCTGGGACAACATCGACGACGGCGAGTTCGTCTCCGACGCGTACGTGAACACGGGCAGCGACCGCTACGTGGCCTCCCGCTGCGCCTGAGCCCCCCGGCTCCCGAGGCGAAAACGGAGCCCGCCCCACCCCAGCCGCATAATCGACCCGTGAGCGACAAGCAGAACGGCAACGGCAGCGGCACCCGGGACCAGGCGGCGGGCTCCCGGCCGGAGGCCCCCGCCCCCGAACCCCTCCGGTACTTCGGCACGACCTGGGTGGAGCACGACAACGGCTACACCCTCCGCCGCATCGCCGCCTCCGTCGGCTCGCTCGCCCTCGCCGCCGGCTCCTGCCTGGTCCTGCGATTCGCCTACGAGGGCCTGCAGATCGCGGACATCGGCACGTTCGTCACCCTCCTGGTCACCGTGATGTTCGCCGCGTGCAGCGCGCTCGCCTTCGGCCACACCTGGGACAGCTTCCGCAAGCGCCCCGACCCCGACCGCCAGGCCTCCCTGCGCGGCCTGCTCACCATCGGCTTCGTCGGCTCCCTGCTCGCCTACTTCGTCCGCTCGCTCACCGAGGCCCCCGGCGAGAAACTGCACCGCCGGGAGTACGAGACGGCCCTGCAGGAACACCAGAAGCGTTCGGCCCGCCGGACAGGCAACCCGGCGAGGAAGCGCCGCCGCTCCTGACCCCGGAAAAGCCCCCGCACACCAAGCCGCCCATGGGCACGATGACCTCATGACGGCTCCCACACACAGCGCCCGAGCCCACTCCTTCAACGCGGCCGCGGCCCAGTACGCCGCCAACCGGCCCTCCTACCCGCCCGCCCTCCTCGACGCGATCGAGGACCTCGCCGGCCGCCCCCTGCACGGCGCCCGCGTCGCGGACATAGGCGCCGGTACGGGCATAGCCACCGCCCTGCTGCGCGCCCGCGGCGCCGAGGTGATCGCCGTGGAACCCGGCTCCGGCATGGCGGCCGAGTTCCGCCGCGCGCACCCCGACGTACCCCTCGTCCGAGGCGACGGCAACCACCTCCCCCTCGCCTCCGCCTCCGTCGACCTCCTCACCTACGCCCAGTCCTGGCACTGGACCGACCCCGCCCGCTCCGTCCCGGAGGCCCTGCGCGTGCTGCGCCCCGGCGGCGCGCTCGCCCTGTGGTGGAACATGGGCGCCGCGGACGTGCCCTGGATCGCCGAGGCGGGCGCCCGCCAGGCAGCGCACTTCGGCATCGACATCGAGGCCTATAAGAAGCGCGACACGCACCCCGAAGTCGCCGACCCCGAAGGCCGCCTCGACCTCACCCCCCGCACCCTGCGCTGGAGCCGTCGCATCCCCGTCGACACCCACCTCGCCAACCTCGGCAGCCACTCGATGTTCCTCACCGACACCGAGGAACGCCGCACCGCCTTCCTCACCGCCGAGCGCGAGCACCTGCTGAAGGCCTTCCCCGACGGAATCGTCGAGGAGACCTACGACGTCGACCTGCTCGTCGCCCGCACCGACACCTGACCCCACGGCCCACTCCAGCCACACCTCCCGGCCGTGCGGCAGCGTGTCCAGCCACTCGAAGGCAGGCACCACCCCAGAACCCGGCTTCGGCCTCGGCATCGACGCGAGCGCCGAGCCGGGGCAGGGGCCGACCGCTGGAGCCCGCCGCCATGAAGCGGAGCTGGGCCCTGCGCCGGCACGGCGATCCACACACCCACCGGTGACCGTCCCAGCGCTCCGCCGCAGCCTCCGGACTCCTCCGCTCACCTTGACGCGTCATCGAGGCGCGAGGATTATTCATCACATGGTGAATTACAGGTCCGAGCCCCCGGACCACGACCCCCGAACCGCCTCCCTACGCGACCCCGACCCCCTCGACACCCCCGCCGTCCGCGCCGCCGGACTCACCGTCGTCCGCGGCCCCCGCACCGTCCTGCACGACCTCCACTTCACCGTCCCGCGCGGCCAGATCACCGGACTCCTCGGCCCCTCCGGCTGCGGCAAGTCCACCCTCATGCGGGCCATCGTCGGCACCCAGGCCAAGGTCACCGGCACCCTCGACGTCCTCGGCCGCCCCGCAGGCCACCCCCGCCTGCGCACCCGCATCGGCTACGTCACCCAGGCCCCCTCCGTCTACGACGACCTCACCGTCCGCCAGAACCTCGACTACTTCGCCGCGATCCTCACCCCCGGCCACGCAGCCGCCGCACAACGCCACAGCGACGTCACCCGCGCCATCGACGACGTCGACCTCACCAGCCACGCCGACACCCTCGCCGGCAACCTCTCCGGCGGACAGCGCAGCCGCGTCTCCCTCGCCGTCGCCCTCCTCGGCACCCCCGAACTCCTCGTCCTGGACGAACCCACCGTCGGACTCGACCCGGTCCTGCGCCGCGACCTGTGGAACCTCTTCCACGACATCGCCACCCGCCGCGGCGCCACCCTCCTCGTCTCCTCGCACGTCATGGACGAAGCCGAACGCTGCCACCGCCTGCTCCTCATGCGCGACGGCCGCATCCTCGCCGACGACACCCCCGACGCCCTGCGCACCCGCACCAGCACCGACACCGTCGAGGACGCCTTCCTCCACCTGGTGGACCAGGCGACAGCAGCCACGAACCCGAACCCGAGCAACGGCCCGAAAGAGACCACCCGATGACCACCACGACAAGCACAGCGACACCGCCCGCCCCCACCGGCGCCCTCCACCCCGCCCGCACCCTCGCCACCGCGGCCCGCGTCCTGCGCCAGCTCCGCCACGACCCGCGCACCATCGCGATGATGGTCCTCATCCCGTGCGTGATGCTCTTCCTGCTGCGCTACGTCTTCGACGGCAGCCCACGCGTCTTCGACAACATCGGCGCCTCGCTCCTCGGCATCTTCCCCCTCATCACCATGTTCCTGGTGACCTCCATCGCCACCCTGCGCGAACGCACCTCCGGCACCCTCGAACGCCTCCTCGCCATGCCCCTCGGCAAAGCCGACCTCATCGCCGGCTACGCCCTCGCCTTCGGCGCCCTCGCGATCATCCAGTCCGCCCTCGCCACCGGCCTCGCCCTGTGGTTCCTCGGCCTCGACGTCACCGGCTCCCCCTGGCTCCTCCTTCTCGTCGCCCTGCTCGACGCCCTTCTCGGCACCGCCCTCGGCCTCTTCGTCTCCGCCTTCGCGGCCTCCGAGTTCCAGGCCGTCCAGTTCATGCCGGCCGTGATCTTCCCCCAGCTCCTCCTCTGCGGCCTGTTCACCCCGCGCGCGAACATGCACCCCGCCCTGGAGGCCCTCTCCGACGTCCTGCCCATGTCCTACGCCGTCGACGGCATGAACGAGGTCCTCCACCACACCGACATGACCGCCACCTTCGTCCGCGACGCCCTCGTCGTCGCCGGCTGCGCCCTGCTCGTCCTGACCCTCGGCGCGGCGACCCTCAGGCGCCGGACCGCATGACGGACAGCCGAGCAGGGCCGGCGGCGCCGGTGCGAGGATGAACCCGGACGACGCACACCCCGGAGGGCACCTGAGCATGACCCAGAAAGTCGCAGTCCTCGGCACCGGCAAGATCGGCGAAGCCCTGCTCAGCGGAATGATCCGCGCCGGCTGGTCCCCCGCCGACCTCCTGGTCACCGCCCGCCGCCCCGAACGGGCCGAAGAACTCCGCACCCGCTACGGAGTCACCCCGGTCACCAACACCGAGGCCGCCAAGACCGCCGACACGCTCATCCTCACGGTCAAACCGCAGGACATGGGCACCCTCCTCGACGAACTCGCCCCGCACATCCCCGCCGACCGCCTGGTCATCAGCGGCGCCGCGGGCATCCCCACCTCCTTCTTCGAAGAGCGCCTCGCCGCCGGCACCCCGGTCGTCCGCGTCATGACGAACACCCCCGCCCTCGTCGACGAGGCCATGTCCGTCATCTCCGCCGGCACCCACGCCACCGCCGACCACCTCGCCCACACCGAGGAGATCTTCGGCGCCGTCGGCAAGACCCTGCGCGTCCCCGAGTCCCAGCAGGACGCCTGCACCGCCCTCTCCGGCTCCGGCCCGGCCTACTTCTTCTACCTGGTCGAAGCCATGACCGATGCCGGCATCCTGCTCGGCCTGCCCCGCGACAAGGCCCACGACCTCATCGTGCAGTCCGCGATCGGCGCCGCCACGATGCTCCGCGACAGCGGCGAACACCCGGTCAAGCTCCGCGAGAACGTCACCTCGCCCGCCGGCACCACCATCAACGCCATCCGCGAACTCGAGAACCACGGCGTACGAGCCGCCCTCATCGCCGCCCTCGAAGCCGCCCGCGACCGCAGCCGCGAGCTGGCCTCCGGCAACAACAGCTGACCCCCCGGGCGCGGCGGCTCACCCGCCGCGCCTACCCGGCGGCGCTCACCACCGCCCCCGTCACCGCCCCGGTCTCAGCGGCGGGCAGCAACCCGATCGCCCGATAGGCGGCATCCACGGTCGGCCGCGCCATCGCCCGCGCCTTCTCCGCACCACGCCGCAGCACCTCCTCCACATACGCAGGGTCCGCGCACAACTCCTTGTGCCTGGCCTGTACGGGCCTGAGGAGTTCGACCACGGCCTCTGCGGTGTCCTTCTTCAAGGCGCCGTACGACTCATATACACCGCTCAGGTCCGCGGGGTTCCCATTCGTGCACGCGGCCAGGATCTCCAGCAGATTCGACACCCCCGGCCGCCCCTCGCGGTCGTACACGACGTCCTGCCCGCTGTCGGTCACGGCCCGCATCACCTTCTTGCGCACCACGTCCGGCTCGTCCAGCAGATAGACGATCCCCGGCCCCACGTCGTCGCTCTTCCCCATCTTCGACGCCGGCTCCTGCAGGTTCATCACCCGAGCCGCCACCGCCGGGACCGTCGCCCTCGGCACCACGAACGTGTGCCCGTACCGCTGGTTGAACCGCACCGCGAGATCCCGCGTCAGCTCGACATGCTGCGCCTGGTCGTCCCCGACCGGCACCTCGTCCGCGCCGTACGCCAGGATGTCCGCTGCCATCAGCACGGGATACGTCAGCAACGACAGCCGCACACTCCCGCCCCGCTCCCGCTCGCGCGCCGCCTTCTCCTTGTACTGGATCATCCGCCGCATCTCGCCGTCGGTGGCCACACACTCCAGTACGTACGACAGCCGCGCGTGCTCATCCACATGACTCTGTACGAATACGGTGCACAGCTCCGGGTCCAGCCCGGCCGCGAGCAGCAGGGTGGCCGCCTGCCGGCTCAGCCGGCGCACCCGCGCGGGGTCGTGGTCCACGGTCAGCGCGTGCAGGTCGACGACGCAGAACAGCGCGTCCGACCGATGCTGATCCACCTCGGCCCACTGCCGCATGGCCCCCAGATAGTTCCCCAGCGTCAGATGCCCGGTCGGCTTGACCCCGCTGAAGACCCGCTTCATCTCCTACCTCCTGGTCGAGACCGCCGCACCCGCCGGCCGGCTCCCAGGAGGGAGATACAAGAACGGCCGCCGAAGCGGCGGCCGTTGAGTGCATACGTGAGTCCGGCCGCCCGTCAGGCGGCCCACCACTGCTGGTGACACGTACGCGTAGTCATGACGCCCACGGTACGCCTCAGGGACCCCTTCCGGGGCCGGGTTGACACGATCTCCCTCGGTCCGTACTGTTCTCCGAGTTGTCCGACGTGAGCGCCGACCAAGGTCGGTCCCCGGACAGCCATTCCGCAAGTACCAACCACTCTCGACGCGCAGTCGGCTCGTCCGCCTGTCGTCGCGTCATTGGCATGTGTATTCGCGAAATGAGGAATCCGCGTTCGAAAGGGCGCAGGCCCCCGATTAGCTCGGGAGCCAGGAATCCGCTAAAGTCTCACTCGTCGGAACGGCCAAGCGGCCGGGAAGACAAACCCCCTGACTGGGAGTCAGACGCCGAAAGGATCTGATAGAGTCGGAACCGCCGGAAAGGGAAACGCGGAAGCGGGAACCTGGAAAGCACCGAGGAAATCGGATCGGAAAAAGATCTGATAGAGTCGGAAACGCAAGACCGAAGGGAAGCGCCCGGAGGAAAGCCCGAGAGGGTGAGTACAAAGGAAGCGTCCGTTCCTTGAGAACTCAACAGCGTGCCAAAAGTCAACGCCAGATATGTTGATACCCCGACCTGATCGGTTCCGATCGGGTTGAGGTTCCTTTGAAAAACACAGCGAGGACGCTGTGAACGTCGGGACTATTCCTCCCGATGTTCCGCTCTCGTGTGTGTGCACCGGCTGAATTAATTTTCTGGCCGAGTAAACATTCACGGAGAGTTTGATCCTGGCTCAGGACGAACGCTGGCGGCGTGCTTAACACATGCAAGTCGAACGATGAACCACTTCGGTGGGGATTAGTGGCGAACGGGTGAGTAACACGTGGGCAATCTGCCCTGCACTCTGGGACAAGCCCTGGAAACGGGGTCTAATACCGGATACTGATCATCTTGGGCATCCTTGGTGATCGAAAGCTCCGGCGGTGCAGGATGAGCCCGCGGCCTATCAGCTTGTTGGTGAGGTAATGGCTCACCAAGGCGACGACGGGTAGCCGGCCTGAGAGGGCGACCGGCCACACTGGGACTGAGACACGGCCCAGACTCCTACGGGAGGCAGCAGTGGGGAATATTGCACAATGGGCGAAAGCCTGATGCAGCGACGCCGCGTGAGGGATGACGGCCTTCGGGTTGTAAACCTCTTTCAGCAGGGAAGAAGCGAAAGTGACGGTACCTGCAGAAGAAGCGCCGGCTAACTACGTGCCAGCAGCCGCGGTAATACGTAGGGCGCAAGCGTTGTCCGGAATTATTGGGCGTAAAGAGCTCGTAGGCGGCTTGTCGCGTCGGTTGTGAAAGCCCGGGGCTTAACCCCGGGTCTGCAGTCGATACGGGCAGGCTAGAGTTCGGTAGGGGAGATCGGAATTCCTGGTGTAGCGGTGAAATGCGCAGATATCAGGAGGAACACCGGTGGCGAAGGCGGATCTCTGGGCCGATACTGACGCTGAGGAGCGAAAGCGTGGGGAGCGAACAGGATTAGATACCCTGGTAGTCCACGCCGTAAACGGTGGGCACTAGGTGTGGGCAACATTCCACGTTGTCCGTGCCGCAGCTAACGCATTAAGTGCCCCGCCTGGGGAGTACGGCCGCAAGGCTAAAACTCAAAGGAATTGACGGGGGCCCGCACAAGCGGCGGAGCATGTGGCTTAATTCGACGCAACGCGAAGAACCTTACCAAGGCTTGACATACACCGGAAACGTCCAGAGATGGGCGCCCCCTTGTGGTCGGTGTACAGGTGGTGCATGGCTGTCGTCAGCTCGTGTCGTGAGATGTTGGGTTAAGTCCCGCAACGAGCGCAACCCTTGTCCCGTGTTGCCAGCAGGCCCTTGTGGTGCTGGGGACTCACGGGAGACCGCCGGGGTCAACTCGGAGGAAGGTGGGGACGACGTCAAGTCATCATGCCCCTTATGTCTTGGGCTGCACACGTGCTACAATGGCCGGTACAATGAGCTGCGATACCGTGAGGTGGAGCGAATCTCAAAAAGCCGGTCTCAGTTCGGATTGGGGTCTGCAACTCGACCCCATGAAGTCGGAGTCGCTAGTAATCGCAGATCAGCATTGCTGCGGTGAATACGTTCCCGGGCCTTGTACACACCGCCCGTCACGTCACGAAAGTCGGTAACACCCGAAGCCGGTGGCCCAACCCCTTGTGGGAGGGAGCTGTCGAAGGTGGGACTGGCGATTGGGACGAAGTCGTAACAAGGTAGCCGTACCGGAAGGTGCGGCTGGATCACCTCCTTTCTAAGGAGCACTTCTTACCGAGTCCTTCGGGACGAGGTCAGAGGCCAGTACATCAGCGAATGTCTGATGCTGGTTGCTCATGGGTGGAACGTTGACTACTCGGCCGGATTCTGGGTCGGAGGCTGCTAGTACTGCTCGCAAGAGCGTGGAACGCATGATCTTCGGACGGGAGCTGGTCGGGCACGCTGTTGGGTATCTGAGGGAATGAACCCCCTCGTGATGCCGGCCCCGGTAAAAATCTGCTTCGGTGGGTTGTGACGGGTGGTTGGTCGTTGTTTGAGAACTGCACAGTGGACGCGAGCATCTGTGGCCAAGTTTTTAAGGGCGCACGGTGGATGCCTTGGCACCAGGAACCGATGAAGGACGTGGGAGGCCACGATAGTCCCCGGGGAGTCGTCAACCAGGCTTTGATCCGGGGGTTTCCGAATGGGGAAACCCGGCAGTCGTCATGGGCTGTCACCCTTGCCTGAACACATAGGGCAAGTGGAGGGAACGAGGGGAAGTGAAACATCTCAGTACCCTCAGGAAGAGAAAACAACCGTGATTCCGGGAGTAGTGGCGAGCGAAACCGGATGAGGCCAAACCGTATGCGTGTGAGACCCGGCAGGGGTTGCGCATACGGGGTTGTGGGATCTCTCTTCTGTTGTCTGCCGGCAACAGGACGAGTCAGAAACCGTTGATGTAGGCGAAGGACATGCGAAAGGTCCGGCGTAGAGGGTAAGACCCCCGTAGTCGAAACGTCAGCGGCTCGTTTGAGAGACACCCAAGTAGCACGGGGCCCGAGAAATCCCGTGTGAATCTGGCGGGACCACCCGCTAAGCCTAAATATTCCCTGGTGACCGATAGCGGATAGTACCGTGAGGGAATGGTGAAAAGTACCGCGGGAGCGGAGTGAAATAGTACCTGAAACCGTGTGCCTACAAGCCGTGGGAGCGTCGGACATCAGCTTGCTGGTGTCTCGTGACTGCGTGCCTTTTGAAGAATGAGCCTGCGAGTTTGCGGTGTGTTGCGAGGTTAACCCGGGTGGGGAAGCCGTAGCGAAAGCGAGTCCGAACAGGGCGATTTTAGTAGCACGCTCAAGACCCGAAGCGGAGTGATCTAGCCATGGGCAGGTTGAAGCGGAGGTAAGACTTCGTGGAGGACCGAACCCACCAGGGTTGAAAACCTGGGGGATGACCTGTGGTTAGGGGTGAAAGGCCAATCAAACTCCGTGATAGCTGGTTCTCCCCGAAATGCATTTAGGTGCAGCGTCGTGTGTTTCTTGCCGGAGGTAGAGCACTGGATAGGCGATGGGCCCTACCGGGTTACTGACCTTAGCCAAACTCCGAATGCCGGTAAGTGAGAGCGCGGCAGTGAGACTGTGGGGGATAAGCTCCATGGTCGAGAGGGAAACAGCCCAGAGCATCGACTAAGGCCCCTAAGCGTACGCTAAGTGGGAAAGGATGTGGAGTCGCACAGACAACCAGGAGGTTGGCTTAGAAGCAGCCACCCTTGAAAGAGTGCGTAATAGCTCACTGGTCTAGTGATTCCGCGCCGACAATGTAGCGGGGCTCAAGCGTACCGCCGAAGTCGTGTCATTCCAGCATGTACTCCCAACGGAGGCTGGGATGGGTAGGGGAGCGTCGTCTGCCGGGTGAAGCAGCCGCGGAAGCGAGTTGTGGACGGTTGACGAGTGAGAATGCAGGCATGAGTAGCGATACAAACGTGAGAAACGTTTGCGCCGATTGACTAAGGGTTCCTGGGTCAAGCTGATCTGCCCAGGGTAAGTCGGGACCTAAGGCGAGGCCGACAGGCGTAGTCGATGGATAACCGGTTGATATTCCGGTACCCGCTGTGAAGCGTCAAACATCGAATCCAGTGATGCTAAGGCCGTGAAGCCGCCCTGGAGCCTTCGGGTGAAGGGGAGTGGTGGAGCCGCCGGCCCAAGTTGGTAGTAGGTGAGTGATGGGGTGACGCAGGAAGGTAGTCCATCCCGGGCGGTGGTTGTCCCGGGGTAAGGGTGTAGGACGCAAGGTAGGCAAATCCGCCTTGCACATAGTCTGAGACCTGATGCCGAGCCGATTGTGGTGAAGTGGATGATCCTATGCTGTCGAGAAAAGCCTCTAGCGAGTTTCATGGCGGCCCGTACCCTAAACCGACTCAGGTGGTCAGGTAGAGAATACCGAGGCGTTCGGGTGAACTATGGTTAAGGAACTCGGCAAAATGCCCCCGTAACTTCGGGAGAAGGGGGGCCATGTCTGGTGATCCGTTTTACACGGTGAGCTGGGTGTGGCCGCAGAGACCAGCGAGAAGCGACTGTTTACTAAAAACACAGGTCCGTGCGAAGCCGTAAGGCGATGTATACGGACTGACGCCTGCCCGGTGCTGGAACGTTAAGGGGACCGGTTAGTGACCTTTCGGGGTTGCGAAGCTGAGAACTTAAGCGCCAGTAAACGGCGGTGGTAACTATAACCATCCTAAGGTAGCGAAATTCCTTGTCGGGTAAGTTCCGACCTGCACGAATGGCGTAACGACTTCTCGACTGTCTCAACCATAGGCCCGGTGAAATTGCACTACGAGTAAAGATGCTCGTTTCGCGCAGCAGGACGGAAAGACCCCGGGACCTTTACTACAGTTTGATATTGGTGTTCGGTTCGGCTTGTGTAGGATAGCTGGGAGACTTTGAAGCTCACACGCCAGTGTGGGTGGAGTCGTCGTTGAAATACCAGTCTGGTCGTGCTGGATGTCTAACCTGGGTCCGTGATCCGGATCAGGGACAGTGTCTGATGGGTAGTTTAACTGGGGCGGTTGCCTCCCAAAGGGTAACGGAGGCGCCCAAAGGTTCCCTCAGCCTGGTTGGCAATCAGGTGTTGAGTGTAAGTGCACAAGGGAGCTTGACTGTGAGACCGACGGGTCGAGCAGGGACGAAAGTCGGGACTAGTGATCCGGCGGTGGCTTGTGGAAGCGCCGTCGCTCAACGGATAAAAGGTACCCCGGGGATAACAGGCTGATCTTCCCCAAGAGTCCATATCGACGGGATGGTTTGGCACCTCGATGTCGGCTCGTCGCATCCTGGGGCTGGAGTCGGTCCCAAGGGTTGGGCTGTTCGCCCATTAAAGCGGTACGCGAGCTGGGTTTAGAACGTCGTGAGACAGTTCGGTCCCTATCCGCTGTGCGCGTAGGAGTCTTGAGAAGGGCTGTCCCTAGTACGAGAGGACCGGGACGGACGAACCTCTGGTGTGCCAGTTGTTCTGCCAAGGGCATGGCTGGTTGGCTACGTTCGGGAGGGATAACCGCTGAAAGCATCTAAGCGGGAAGCCTGCTTCGAGATGAGGACTCCCACCCACTTGATGGGGTAAGGCTCCCAGTAGACGACTGGGTTGATAGGCCGGATATGGAAGCACGGTAACGTGTGGAGTTGACCGGTACTAATAGGCCGAGGGCTTGTCCTCAGTTGCTCGCGTCCACTGTGTTGGTTCTGAAACCACGAACAACCCCACGTATGTCACAGGCGTGGTGCGGTTGACAGTTTCATAGTGTTTCGGTGGTCATAGCGTAGGGGAAACGCCCGGTTACATTCCGAACCCGGAAGCTAAGCCTTACAGCGCCGATGGTACTGCAGGGGGGACCCTGTGGGAGAGTAGGACGCCGCCGAACAATCATTGAAGAAGAGGCCCACACCTTATGGTGTGGGCCTTTTCTGCGTTTAGGCTCACCATATGCGCTATGACTTGATCATCTTCGACAACGACGGTGTGCTCGTCGACAGTGAGCCCATCTCCAATCGGCTGCTGGCCGAGTACCTCACCGAGGTCGGGCATCCGACGACGTACGAGGACTCCATTCGGGACTACATGGGGTCCGCCATGCACCGGATCCACGATCTGATCGAGGAGCGGACCGGGCAGCGGCTGCCGGCCGAGTTCGACGATGTCTTCCACGGCAGGGTCTTCGCGGCGTTCGAGCGGGAGTTGAAGGCGGTGGACGGGGCCGCCGATGTGCTCGAAGGGCTCGACGCGGCCGGGGTGCGGTACTGCGTGGCGTCCTCGGGGAGTCATGAGCGGATCCGGGTGGGGCACCGGACGACCGGGCTGGACCGGTGGTTCGACGAGGAGCGGGTGTTCAGCTCGCAGGACGTGGGGCGGGGGAAGCCGGCGCCCGATCTCTTCCTGCATGCCGCGGAGCGGATGGGGGTGGCGCCCGAGCGGTGTGTGGTCGTCGAGGACAGCCCGCTCGGGGTGCAGGCGGCCGTGGCGGCCGGGATGGATGTGTACGGGTTCACGGCGATGACGCCGGCGGCCAAGCTCGCGGGGGCCACGCTGCTGTTCTCCTCCATGAAGGAGCTGGCCGGGCTGTTGCAGCGAAGCTGAGGAAAATTCAGCTTCGGCGTATCCAGCCGGACCGTGGGGCCCTACGCTCGCCGCCATGACTGATGTGCTGCGCCGCGGCAGGGCCTCGCTGGCGTTCTCCTTCTTCGCGCAGGGCGTCGCCTTTGCTCTGCTCGTGACACGGATCCCCGCCGTTCAGGACCGTTACGGGGTCTCCGACGCCCTGCTGCCCGCGTTCCTCGCCGCCGTGCCGGTGCTGGCCGGGGCGGGCAGTGTGGGCACCGAGTGGCTGGTGCGGCGCATACCGGCCAGTGCGGTGCTGCGTTGGTCCCAGCCGGTCGTGCTCCTGGCGCTCCTCGGGGTGGGGGCGGGGGACCGTATGGCGGAACTGGCTGTGGCCCTCGGGGTGTTCGGGCTGTCCGTGGGGGCGTTGGACGCCTCGATGAACATGCTCGGGGTGAGTCTGCAGCGGGCGTACGGGCGCAGCATCATGCTCGGGTTCCATGCGGCGTACAGCCTGGGCGGGATTCTCGGGGCCTCGCTGGCGTGGGTGGGGGCGCACTGGGACCTGGTGCTGTTCGTGTCGTATCTGCCGGTCGTGGGTGTGCTGTTGCCGCTGTGTCTGGTGGGGAGCCGGTGGTACGTCGGTGGTGGAGGCGACGCGGGCAAGGGCGGGGAGTCGACCGCCGGTGCCGGGGACGGCGGTGTCGTCTTCAAGATGCTGCTGCCGCTGTGCCTGGTGATGACCTTCGCGTACATCGGGGACTCGACCGTCTCCAACTGGAGTGCCAAGTATCTGCAGGACGTGCTGGGGAGCTCGGAGCAGCTGGCGACGGTCCCGTACAACGTCTACATGGTGACCACGCTGGTGGGGCGGACGCTCGGGGACTTCGGGGTGCGGCGGTTCGGGGCGGTGGCGGTCGTGCGGGGTGGGGCGCTGGTGGCGGCGGTCGGGTTCGCGGTGGTGGCCGGGGCGCCCGGGGCGTGGGTGGGGATGCTCGGGTTCCTGCTGCTGGGGCTGGGGTTGTGTGTGCTGGTGCCGCAGACGTTCGCGGCGGCGGGCCGGCTGTTCCCGGGGGCGTCGGATGCGGCTGTGGCGCGGTTGAACGTCTTCAACTACGTCGGGTTCCTGATCGGCTCGCCTTTGGTGGGGGCGCTCGGGGACACGTGGAGCTATCGCGGGGCGATGCTGGTGCCGATGGTGTTGGTGCTGGTGACGCTCGTGTATGCCCGGTCGTTCGCGGCTCAACCGGACCGATACGGTGGCGGGCATGAGCGGCCGCGCACAGCTGATGTGGGACGAGGCAGTAACGGGGTATGACTTCGGGCCGGGGCATCCGATGGACCCGGTCCGCCTCGCCCTGACCAGGAGTCTGGTCGGGGCGTTCGGGCTGGACCGGGACGTGGAGGTCGTGGCGGCGAAGCCGGCGGGGGAGTCGACGCTGCGGCTCGTCCACCGTGAGGACTACGTCCGGGCGGTGAAGGCCGCGTCGGCGGATCCGGGCGGGGCCGACGGGTCGTACGGGATCGGGACGCTGGACGATCCGGCGTTCGCCGGGATGCACGAGGTGTCGGCGCTGATCGCGGGGCAGTCGGTGGGCGCGGCGGAGGCGGTGTGGCGCGGGGAGGCGCTGCACGCGGTGAACTTCGCGGGCGGGCTGCACCATGCGATGCCCGGGGGCGCGGCCGGGTTCTGCATCTACAACGACGCCTCGCTGGCGATCGCGCGGCTGCTGGAGCTGGGGGCCGAGCGGGTCGCGTACATCGACGTCGACGTCCATCACGGGGACGGGGTGCAGGCGGCGTTCTGGGAGGACCCGCGCGTGCTGACGATCTCGTTGCACGAGCATCCCCGGACGCTGTTCCCACAGACCGGGTGGCCTGAGGAGACCGGGGCGTCCTCGGCGGAGGGGAGCGCGGTGAATGTCGCGCTGCCGGCGGGGACCGGGGACGCGGGGTGGCTGCGGGCGTTCCACGCGGTCGTGCCGGAGCTGATCGCCGACTTCCGGCCGCAGGTGCTGGTGACGCAGCACGGCGCCGACACCCACTTCGAGGATCCGCTGGCCCATCTCGCCGTCTCGCTGGACGCGCAGCGGGCGGTGCAGGTGGCTTGTCACTCGCTGGCGCACGAGTACGCCGACGGGCGGTGGATCGCGCTCGGTGGGGGCGGGTACGCGGTGGTGGACGTCGTGCCGCGGTCCTGGACGCATCTGGTGGGGATCGCTGCGGGGCGGGAGATCGCGCCGGAGACGGTGATTCCTGAGAGCTGGCGGCAGGAGGTCTATGCGCGGACTCGGCAGTTGGCGCCGATGCGGATGACCGATGGGCGGTGGCCGGTTTCCTTCGCCGACTGGGAGGCGGGGTACGACCCCGCAGACCGGCTGGACCAGGCCGTGCTGGCTGCTCGGCGGGCTGTGTTTCCCTTGCGGGGGTTGTTGGCGTAGGGGCGTGGTCGCTGGGCGGGTTTTCGCGTGCGGGTGGGTCCGGGCTGAGGACGGGGCGTTTGCGCGGCTCGGCGCTACGAGGCGCCGCTGCGCCCACCAGTGCCGCCCCAGCGGCACGATTGCCCGCAGCTATGCGGCTTGCGCCCTGCCTGCAGCTGAGCGGCTCGCTCATGCGCACGGCTGAGTGGCTCGCGGATGCCCGCAGCTGTGCGGCTCGCGCCTGCCTGCAGCGGTGCGGCTCGCGCACGCGCATAGCCGAGCGGCTCACGCCTGCCTGCAGCTATGCGGCTCGCGCCTGTGCACAGCCGAGCGGCTTGCGTACGCGTACCGCTATGCGGCTCGCGCCTGCCCGCGGCTATGCGCTCGCGCACGCGCATAGCTGAGCGGTACGCGCCTGCCACGGCTGGGGCTGAGCGGCTCGCGCCTACCCGTAGCTGAGCGGCTGCGCACGCGTACAGCTATGCGGCTCGCGCATGCCGACAGCTGGGCGGCCCGCGCACGCGTACAGCTACGTGGCTCGCGCATGCGTACAGCCGAGTGGCTCGCGCCTGCCCGTAGCTGAGCGGCTCGCACCCCCGCGGCCGGGACGCCCCCGCCCGCATGCCCCAGGGGCGCGGGGAACTGCGCGAGCGGCCCGCGACGGCCCGCAGTCGCCGTATGGCCGAGGCCGCCGGGGCAGGGCGCGGCACGTCGTTACGCCAACCGTGCGGTGTTCTCCCGTTTACGTCCCCCCTCCCGGCCCCCTCCGTCACCATCGCCGCATGGTGACTCCCGGTGCCCTGCGTGCGCATCTCGTCGCTGCCCGGATCGCCGGGGCGGTGGCGACGTCGAGGGAGGAGAGCCTGCGGAGCTATCGGCTGTTCGCGGCGCGGGACCCCCGGGTGCTGATCGGGCTCGACCCGATGTGGACGTGGGAGCAGCGGGATCTGATCGAGCTCATGGCGGACAAGTGCGGGGTTTCGGCCGATCCGCACTGCACGTCGGGGCATGATGTGATCGACCCGCAGCGGACGCTCACCGCGCTGGACGCGTTCGCCGAGAGGGTCGGGGCCGCCGCCCGGCGCCGGGTGCCCGTGCTGCTGGGCACCGGACACCCTCACCGGCTGCTCGGCTTCTACGCCGAGCTCGCAGACGCTCTGTCGACGGCGGGATGTACTGTCCTCACCCCAGCGACGGGTCGCTGTGTCGACATAACGACCCGGTTCGGTCTACGTACACACGTCCTCGACTACGTACGAGGAGTCGCGTTGGTGCGCGGCCCCGACGCTCGCGCCCCCGGTCGTGCGACCGGCGCGCACACCCACTCACCGCTCCCGGTTCGTACGGCGCTGGCCGCTGCCGCGGAGGCCGGCGGCCCGCTGCCCGAGCTGGTGATCGGCGACCACGGCTGGGTCTGCGGGGCAGGTCAGCTGGGGTTCGAGGCCATCGGGCTCGCCGACACCGACGACCCGGCGCTCTTCGTGGGGGAGGCGGAGGGCGTGGTGTCCGTGGCCGTTCCACTTGATGACGCTGTGCGGTCCGATTACTACCGTCCGCTTACCCGCTACGTACTCAATCGGGCGTGTCTGTCACAGTAGGCCGCCGATGGGTGCACCTCTTCCCCACTCGCATCACCCGCCCCTACATTGGGGAGTGAGCACGCAACGACGAAGAGTCACCGGAAGGGGAAGCCGGTGGCCGTCGAGTGCGGAAGGTTCAGGTGTGTCATGGCTGCAGCTGGCGAGAGGCCTCTGAACGAGGTTCAGTTCCTCACCGTGGCGGAAGTCGCCTCAGTGATGCGAGTGTCGAAGATGACCGTGTACCGGCTGGTGCACAGCGGTCATCTGCCCGCGATCCGGGTCGGTCGGTCGTTCCGCGTCCCGGAGCAAGCGGTTCACGAATACCTGCGGGAGAGTTACGTGGGGGTGGAAACCGCCTGACGGCCACCGGTGAGGAGGTCCGTTCCGGGCAACACAGGGCAATACCGGTCGCTTGTGGATCTCCTCCAGCCCCTCGATTACGACCTCGGCCCTCGGGCGGGTAGGCTAGCCCCTCGTAGGTCGTATGGGCCCATGGCGCCCAGCACCGAGTGATGAGAAGTGAGCGAGGGTAGTCGTGGGCTCTGTTATCAAGAAGCGGCGCAAGCGGATGGCCAAGAAGAAGCACCGCAAGCTGCTCAAGCGCACGCGCGTTCAGCGTCGCAACAAGAAGTAAGCGCCTCGGGCGGCCACGTGTAGTGGCCCGTCCGACGACGGCGTGGCTGTGGCCCCCCACCCTGCGGTGGGGGGCCACACGCATATCCCCCGGCCCCTCTCTTTCCGGTCACCTCCCGCATCCGGAGGTCATCACAGCGCAACGCCGACCCGCTAAGTTGGCCGTACACGGGGAACGCGGCAGGGTACGAGCCAGGGAAACCGGAACCGATCCGAACCGCCAGGCGGAAGGAAGGCGCTGATCTTGGGCAAGGTCGTGCTCGTCACCGGAGTGGCCCGTCGGCTGGGTGGCCGGTTCGTACGACGGATCCTGCGCGACCCGGAGGTGGACCGGGTCGTCGCCGTGGACGCGGTGCCGCCCGAGCACCACCTGGGCGGCGCGGACTTCGTCCAGGCCGACATCCGGCAGCCCACCATCGCGCGCGTGCTCGCCGAGACGGGAGCCGACACGGTCGTCCACATGGACGTCACCGCCACCGCGCTCGGAAGCGGCAGCCGGACCACGGTCAAGGAGACCAACGTCATCGGCACGATGCAGCTGCTGGGCGCCTGCCAGAAGTCCCCGACGGTCAAGCGGCTGGTGGTGAAGTCCAGTACGAGCGTGTACGGCTCGGCGCCGCGCGATCCGGCCGTGTTCACCGAGACGACCCCGCCCAAGTCGCTGCCGAGCGGTGGCTTCGCCAAGGACGCGGTCGAGGTCGAGGGCTATGTGCGCGGCTTCGCGCGCCGCCGCCCCGATGTGGCGGTGTGTGTGCTGCGGTTCGCCAACATCCTCGGCCCGAGCGCGGACTCGCCGCTCGCCGCGTACTTCTCGCTGCCCGTGCTGCCCACCGTCTTCGGCTACGACCCGAGGCTGCAGTTCGTGCACGAGGACGACGTGATGGACGTCCTGCGGATCGCCTCCCACGAGCCGGCGCGCGGCACCCTCAACAGCGGCACCTTCAACATCGCCGGAGACGGCGTCCTGCTGCTGTCGCAGTGCTCGCGGCGGCTGGGCCGCCCCACCGTGCCGCTGCTGCTGCCCGCGGTCACCTGGGCGGGCACGATGGTGCGTACGCTGGGAGTGACGGACTTCTCGCCGGAGCAGATCCGGCTGCTCACCCACGGGCGGGTGGTGGCGACGGACCAGATGCGCGAGACGCTGGGATTCCACCCGAAGTACACGACCGCGGAGGCGTTCGCGGACTTCGCCCGCAGCCGGGGTCCCGGACTTCTCCCGCCGGAGGCCATCGCGGGGGCCGTCGACCGGCTCGCCGCGCTGACGCGACCGGACAACAGCCCCACGCCCCAGCCCCCGACCCATCCCCGGACGCAGAGCGCCGACTGAGGAGCGCATCAACGATGGCGGACGCCAAGGTCATTCCGTTCGACGACGACCGGTCCCGCGGGGGCGGCGTGCAGCGGCCCGCGCGGCGCCGCGGTGCGGGGAGCCGGCTCAAGGGCACCGAGCCGGTCCGGGAGGTCGAGCCCCTGCCCACGAGGGCGCCCGCGCAGGACGATGTGCCGGTGACCGGCGAGGAGCAGCAGCCGCAGGACAGCCTCGAGCGCAAGGTGGCGAGCGGGCTGGCGTTCCTGCGCCGCCGCCTCACCGGGGACTACGAGGTCGACGACTTCGGCTACGACGAGGAACTCACCGACCAGGTCCTGATGTCTCTGCTGCGCCCGGTGTACGAGAAGTACTTCCGGGTCGAGGTGAAGGGCATCGAGAACATCCCGGCCGACGGCGGGGCGCTGATCGTCGCCAACCACTCGGGCACGGTGCCGCTGGACGGCCTGATGATGCAGGTGGCCGTGCACGACCATCACCCGGCGGGCCGTCATCTGCGGCTGCTCGCGGCGGATCTGGTGTTCGTGCTGCCGGTCGTCAACGAGCTCGCCCGCAAGCTGGGCCACACCCTCGCCTGCGCGGAGGACGCCGAGCGGCTGCTGGCGCAGGGTGAGCTGGTCGGGGTGATGCCGGAGGGCTTCAAGGGCATCGGCAAGCCGTTCGGCGAGCGCTACAAGCTTCAGCGGTTCGGCCGTGGCGGCTTCGTCTCGACGGCGCTGCGGCAGGGCGTGCCGATCGTGCCGTGCTCGATCGTCGGGGCGGAGGAGATCTACCCGATGATCGGCAACGCCAAGACCCTCGCCCGGCTCCTCGGCTTCCCGTACTTCCCGCTGACGCCGACCTTCCCGTGGCTGGGCCCGCTGGGCGCGATCCCGCTGCCCACCAAGTGGACGATCCAGTTCGGCGAGCCGATCCCGACCGACGGCTACCCGCCGGAGGCCGCCGAGGACCCGATGCTGATGTTCAACCTGACCGACCAGGTCCGGGAACAGATCCAGCACACGCTGTACAAGCTGCTGGTGCAGCGCAGGTCGGTGTTCTTCTAGCGGTTCTGGTACGACGACGGGGGCGCCCCTTCTTCCGATGAGAAGGGGCGCCCCCGTCGCCGTAAGAGCGTTACTCCGCGTCCTCGCCCTCGATGCCCAGGCCCGGCAGGAGGCCGGGGAGGAGGGGCGGGAGGGTGACGTCGGGTTCGGCCGTGGGTGTCCTGCTCTGGGACGGGGAGGCGGTGCCGGGCTCCTGGGGTGGTTCGAGGAGGCCGCCGGTGTTGCCGCCGAGGAGGCCCTCGTCGGTGTCGGTGCCGGCCGATCCGCTCGGGCTGCCGGTGCTGGTGCCGTGGCTGCTGTCGGAGGTGCTGCCACCGCCCGAGCCGGGTGTGCTGGAGCGGCCGGTGCCGGAGGTGCCGGTCGACCGGGAGGGCCCGCTGCCCTGCCGGGTGCCGCCGCCCGCGCCGCCGCCGGACTGCGCGGGCGGCTGGGGGAGGAGGGACTGCAGCGGGGCGACTTCTTCGTCTATGGCGTCGAAGACCGAGGACACCTCGTCGCTGACGTCGCCGAGCTGGAGGGGCAGCTTGTCGCGCAGGGCGCCCCAGGCCTCGCGATGGGAGCGGGAGAAGCTGGACAGCGCCTGGATGGGGCCCAGTGAGTCGGGGTCGCGTTCGTAGGCCTCGCGCAGCAGCCGGTGGCCCTCGGAGGCGTCGTGCCGCATGCCGGACAGGGCGCGGCGGATCTCGCCGAGCGACTCGTGGTCCAGGGGTCCGCTGCGGCCGCGCTCCATCAGGCGGCGTGCCTCGCTCAGGCGCGTGGAGGCGTGGTCGAGGTAGACCTCGCCGCGCTCGGTGTCGCCGTCGGCCAGGTAGTTGAGCTTGAAGTCCTCGATGCCGCGCTTGAGGCCGTAGAGCGAGTCACCGGGGAGGGCGTCGGAGCTGGCGGCTGCGACGCCGCCGAACGCACCCGCGGCGACGCCCACGCTGAGCCCGCCCGCGGTGAGGCCCTTGGCCAGCCGGGTGCGTGGCCGGAATCTGCTCAGTGGTGTCGCCCGGTGTGCGCCCCGGCTCCGGGAGCGCTGCTCGGGTACCGAAGGGTCCGTCGCCTCGCCCCCCGCGGTGCCCGTCTGCAGCATGGCCTCCATCGCGGCCACGAGCTGGGCCCGCTGTACGACCTTGACCTCGGGGTCCAGCTCCGGTTTGGGCAGCTCACCGAGACCGGCGGCCAGGGCCAACAGGCGGCCCTGCTCGCTCTGTTCCGCGGGGGCCGGGGTGGGTGCCGGTCCCTCGGACTGCTCGGCCGCCGTGCCCTGCTCGGACTGCTCCTCCAGGGCCTGGGCGAAGGCGTTCGCCCGCCGGTGCGCCGATACGTTCGCGATCACTGGCGGCACCTCCTCTCGTCATGACGGTCGACTCCCTGAGGATCCTGAAAGTTGCACGCCCTAGACCGCTTCCACCCGATCGAGTGACCGGGCTTCGGTTCGGACGTGACCACAGGGAGCCTGCATCCCGCACAACGAGCGGCGTGGCACTTGGGTTACGGACTGCGGATGATCGGATCGAGAAGTCAACGGACTTTCACTGACCGTTAGTTGGGTGTCACCGAGGGTGGTGCGGTCAGCGGGCGTCGTCCGGGAGCAGCCGGGCGAGCGTGCGCACGGCGCGGTACTGGAGGGTCTTGATGGCGCCCTCGTTCTTGCCCATGACCCGGGCTGTCTCGGCGACGGACAGGCCCTGGAGGAAGCGCAGGGTCACGCACTCCTGCTGCTGGGGGTTGAGTCGGCGTACGGCGTCCAGGAGCGCGGCGTTCGACAGGGACTCCAGGACGGAGTCCTCCGGGGAGCGCTCGACCTCGTTGGCGTCGAGCATCTCGCCGGTGGTGACCTCCAGCCGGAAGCGGCTGGACTTGAAGTGGTCGGCGACGAGGTTGCGGGCGATGGTGACGAGCCATGCGCCGAAGTCGCGGCCCTGCCAGGTGAAGGTGCCGATGCGGCGCAGGGCACGGAGAAAGGTCTCGCTGGTCAGGTCCTCGGCGGTGGCCTTGCCCCCGACCCGGTAGTAGATGTACCGGTACACAGTGTCGCTGTACTGGTCGTAGAGCCTGCCGAACGCCTCGGCCTCGCCGGCCTGGGCGCGCTCGACGAGGTCCATCATGCGGGCGCTGTCGCTGTCGGCGGCAGGCCGGCGTGCGGTGGTGGCGGCCGCGCCGGCGGAGCGTCCGCGTCTGCCGACCGCGGCGCTGCCCTCGGCCAGTGCGTAGCACGGGCCGACGGGCGCGGCGGCGGCGAAGGCGGGGACGGCGTACGCGGTGGGGACGAAGCCGCGCAACAGGTCGAGGACCGTTGCGCGCAGCGTAGCCAGGCCCGAGGCGTCAACCCCGACGTGTGGGTACACGGGACTCCCAGAGGCAGAGCTTCCATCACGTGCAGTGCGGGACCGTTCACCCGTCGTAGCGACGGAGGGGTACCGGTTTGCGTCTGAGGAGAATAACGCTTCGTGCAGGCACTGCTACACCGAGTTGCTCAAATCATCGATTACGTCGCTTCTGTAACCGATTGACGCTCGATCAACTGCCGGAGAGTGACAGGTTGTTGATCGAATCGGTTCGGATTCCGGGTGGAACCAGGGCGTGTTGTGGCAGTGCGCGGACAAGGTGACTGGACAGGGGCTCGGACGGGTACGTCCGTTGGATTGGGCGCGTTTCGCTGCGCGGGCATGCAGCGGCGAGGGGTGATGCCCGCCGTCTCGCGAGCGCGGACCGTGCGGGGTGCTCGCGCAGTTCCCCGCGCCCCTTAAGGGGCGCTCCCCTAGCGGCGGCGTCTGCTGAGCGCGATTGCCGCTGCCGTGCCGCCGGCCACCGCGCCGACGCCCGCCGCGGCGGGGATGCCGACCTTCGCCGCCTTGCGGCCGGTGCGGTAGTCGCGTAGACGCCAGTCGAGTTGACGGGCGTGTTTACGGAGCTTGGTGTCCGGGTTGATGGCGTAGGGGTGGCCGACCAGGGACAGCATGGGGATGTCGTTGTGGCTGTCGCTGTAGGCGGCGCAGCGGGAGAGGTCCAGGCCCTCCGCCGCGGCCAGGGCGCGGACCGCCTCGGCCTTGGCGGGGCCGTGCAGGGGTTCGCCGACCAGCTTGCCCGTGTAGACGCCGTCGACCGACTCCGCGACCGTGCCCAGCGCGCCGGTCAGGCCCAGGCGGCGGGCGATGACCTGGGCGATCTCCACCGGGGCCGCCGTCACCAGCCAGACCTTCTGGCCGGCGTCGAGGTGGGCCTGGGCCAGGCCGCGGGTGCCGGGCCAGATCCGCTCGGCCATGTACTCGTCGTAGATCTCCTCGCCGATGGACTGCAGTTCGGAGACGCGGTGGCCCTTGACGATGGACAGCGCCGAGTCGCGCGCCTCCTGCATGTGCTCGGGATCCTCGACGCCGGCCAGCCGGAACCAGGCCTGCTGCCAGGCGAAGCGGGCGAGGTCGCGTGTCTCGAAGAACTTCCGCTTGTACAGGCCCCGCCCGAAGTGGAACAGGGCGGCGCCCTGCATGACGGTGTTGTCGAGGTCGAAGAACGCCGCGGCCTTGTCGTCGCCGACGACCGGGAACTGCGGTTCCTCGCTCGCGGTCTCGGGCACGGACTTGCGCGCGGCCTCCGCCGAGGCCTCGCCTGCCAACACGCTCCGCGCCGTGGCGGAGCGCCTACGGGGAGTGAGCCATCCGAGAGCGGCCATGGCGTGAGCATAGCCAGTTTGTTCGGTGGCTTCGGACCCGCCAGGTTCCGGCGCCGTGAACTCTTCGCGGCCGCGACGTTGAACAATGACTCGTATGAGCCCCCTCTTCCGCCGCGGCAGGGCCCGCCGCTCTCCCCAGGACCATCTCGTCACTCTCGTCCGCAAGCCGGGGTGTCATCTGTGCGACGACGCGCAGGCCGTGATCGAGAAGGTGTGCGGGGAACTCGGAGTGCCCTGGGAGCAGAAGGACATCACCCAGGACGAAGAACTGCACCGGCAGTACTGGGAGCAGATCCCCGTGGTGCTCGTCGACGGCGAGCAGCACACCTTCTGGCGCGTGAACGAGGAGCGTCTGCGACGGGCGCTCGAAGAGTCGTAGGAGAGCCGTAAGTCACTGACCGGCCAGTACAAGTAGTCCGAAAAGTCGCTTAGGATCGACGGCGAGCTGGTCTCGGGGGCATGGATCGTTGAGGAGAGTGTGCGGTTTTGCCCCCAAGACAGAAGGAACGACGGTGCGTAGGCGCCGGTTCCCCGGACGCGCGCCGGGGGCGCGTGACCCCGGTCACGTTGGCCGGGCAAATCGGACACCATCTTTGTGCACGCGTTCACAAAGACATAGCCTGCTGTCGACGGGGCGGTCTGGGGACGTATGACCGCCTGCAGCCCCGCTCTACCCGCAGGAGCACCGTGGCAACTGGCCGAACTCACCGACCGGCGACCCGTAGCCGAGGGATTCCCGAGGCCACCGTCGCCCGGCTTCCGCTGTACCTCCGCGCCCTCACCGCGCTCTCCGAGCGTTCGGTGCCGACGGTCTCGTCCGAGGAACTCGCGGCCGCCGCGGGGGTCAACTCCGCGAAGCTGCGCAAGGACTTCTCCTACCTCGGCTCCTACGGCACCCGAGGTGTCGGCTACGACGTCGAGTATCTCGTCTACCAGATCTCCCGGGAACTGGGCCTGACCCAGGACTGGCCGGTTGTGATCGTCGGTATCGGTAACCTCGGCGCCGCGCTCGCCAACTACGGCGGCTTCGCCTCCCGAGGCTTCCGCGTCGCCGCGCTCATCGACGCCGACCCCGCGATGGCGGGCAAGCCCGTCGCCGGCATCCCCGTGCAGCACACCGACGACCTGGAGAAGATCATCCAGGACAACGGCGTGTCCATCGGCGTGATCGCGACCCCCGCCGGCGCCGCCCAGCAGGTCTGCGAGCGGCTCGTGGCCGCCGGGGTCACCTCCATCCTGAACTTCGCGCCGACCGTGCTGTCCGTCCCGGACGGCGTCGACGTACGCAAGGTCGACCTCTCCATCGAGCTGCAGATCCTCGCCTTCCACGAGCAGCGCAAGGCCGGCGAGGAGAGCGCCGCCGAGGCGAGCGTCCCCGCCGCGACCCGCAAGGAGTCCGCCGACAAGGGGCCCGACGGGGACGTACCCGCCGTGATGCCGGCATGAGCATCCTCGTCGTCGGGCTGAGCCACCGCAGCGCCCCGGTCAGCGTGCTGGAGCGGGCCGCGCTGAGCGCGGACGCCCAGACCAAGCTGCTCCAGGACACCGTCGCCGCGGAACCGGCCGACGAGGCCGCGGTGCTGGCCACGTGCAACCGCATCGAGCTGTACGCCGACGTGGACAAGTTCCACGCGGGTGTCGCCGAGCTGTCCACGCTCCTCGCCCAGCACAGCGGTGTCGGACTCGACGAACTCACTCCGTATCTCTATGTGCACTACGAGGACCGGGCCGTGCACCACCTGTTCTCGGTGGCGTGCGGGCTGGACTCGATGGTCGTCGGCGAGGGCCAGATCCTCGGCCAGATCAAGGACTCCCTGGCCCGCGCGCAGGACATGCACAGCGCCGGCCGGCTGATGAACGACCTGTTCCAGCAGGCCCTGCGCGTCGGCAAGCGCGCCCACTCCGAGACCGGCATCGACCGGGCCGGGCAGTCCCTGGTCACCTTCGGCCTGGAGCAGCTCGCCCGCGGCGGCGACGTCCCCTCCTGGGCCTCGGGCAAGAAGGCGCTGGTCATCGGCGCCGGCTCGATGTCCTCGCTGGCCGCGGCCACCCTGGCACGGGCCGGGGTCGCCGAGGTCGTCGTCGCCAACCGCACCTTCGAGCGGGCCGAGCGCCTCGCCGAGATCCTGAACGTCGCCGACGACTGCGACGTGGTGGCCCGCGCGGTGCCGATGGAGTCGGTGCCGGCCGAGCTGACACGTGCCGATGTCGCGGTGTCCTGCACCGGCGCGACCGGACTCGTGCTGACCGCCGACGCGGTCGCCTCCGCCGTCGAGGACCGCACCGGCGCGCCCGCCGAGCGGATCGCCGAGCAGTACCCCCGGATGCTGCCGGCCGCGCGGACGGACGTACGCCAGCCCGCCGTCGAGGAGAACTGCCCGCTCGACCTCACCGCCGTACAGCCCGGCTTCTCCGTCATGGGAGAGGCCGCCGTCGCCGGGATGGACGCGGCCACGCTGGAGCAGCACGCGGCCTGGGCCTTGAGCGGCACCGGCACCGTGCGCCGCGAGGGCGCCCGGCGCACGCCCGAGGCCGACGCCGAGCTGATCACCGCGCTCGCCGCGACCGCGGCCACCGTCGGACGTATCCCCGAGCGGCGCAAGCCCGAGCCGGTCGCCGAGGCACCGCGGCCCGAGCCGAGCCTGTTCCTGCTGGACCTGGCGATGCCGCGCGACATCGACGCGGCCGTGCACCGGCTCGCCGGAGTGCGTCTGGTCGACATCGAGTCGCTCGCCGAGGCCTCCGCGGACGCGCCGATGGCCGCCGACGTCGACCAGGTGCGGCGGATCGTCGCCGACGAGGTCGCCGCGTTCGGCGCCGCCCAGCGGGCCGCGCACATCACCCCGACCGTGGTCGCCCTGCGCACCATGGCCGCCGACGTCGTGGCCGGCGAGATCGCCCGCCTCGAAGGGCGGCTGCCCGGGCTCGACGAAAAGCACCGGGCCGAGATCACCCAGACCGTCAAGCGCGTCGTGGACAAGCTGCTGCACGCGCCGACCGTACGGGTCAAGCAGCTCGCCGCCGAGCCCGGCGGTGCCGGGTACGCGGACGCCCTGAGGACCCTGTTCGACCTCGACCAGGAGACGGTGGCCTCCGTCTCCCGCGCCGAGGACAGCACCGAGAAGAACCGAGGGCCAGCATGAGTGAGAAGGCACTGAGGCTGGGGACAAGGCGCAGCAAACTCGCCATGGCCCAGTCGGGGCAGGTGGCGGACGCCGTGAGCCAGGTGACCGGACGGCCCGTCGAGCTCGTCGAGATCACCACGTACGGCGATGTCTCGCGCGAGCACCTCGCGCAGATCGGCGGCACCGGCGTGTTCGTCACCGCCCTGCGCGACGCGCTGCTCAGGGGCGAGGTGGACTTCGCGGTGCACTCCCTGAAGGACCTGCCGACCGCGCAGCCCGAGGAACTGGCGCTCGCCGCGATCCCCGTGCGCGAGGACCCGCGGGACGTGATCGTCGCCCGGGACGCCCTGAAGTTCACCGACCTGCCTCGCGGGGCAAGGATCGGCACCGGTTCGCCGCGCCGCATGGCGCAGCTGAACGCGTACGCCCGCGCCCACGGCCTGGACATCGAGACCGTCCCGATCCGCGGCAACGTCGACACGCGCATCCGGTACGTCCACGACGGCGAGCTGGATGCCGTCGTGCTGGCCGCCGCCGGGCTCAACCGGATCGGCCGCGCCGACGAGGTGACCGACTTCCTGTCGGTCGACACCGTTCTGCCCGCCCCCGGCCAGGGGGCCCTGGCGATCGAGTGCGCCGCGGACAACGCTGCCCTCATCGCCGCGCTCGGCGAACTCGACGACCCGTTCACGCGGGCCGCCGTCACCGCCGAGCGGTCACTGCTCGCCGCCCTGGAGGCCGGCTGCAGCGCCCCTGTGGGCGCGCTGGCCGACCTGCTGGCCGACGGGCAGATTGTCAAGGAAATGCGCCTGCGCGGCGTCGTCGGCACCACCGACGGCACGCGTACGGTGCAGCTGTCCACCACCGGTCCCGTGCCCGAGACGCACGACCAGGCAGTGGCACTCGGCCGTGAACTCGCGGCCCAGATGCTCACCCAGGGCGCGGCCGGTCTGATGGGGGAGCAAGCACAGTGAGCCCCACCACCCTTCCCGCCGGTCCGGAACACGGGCACGTCACCTTCCTCGGTGCCGGACCCGGGGATCCGGGACTGCTGACCCTGCGCGCCGTGGAGGCGCTGGCGAACGCGGACGTCCTCGTCGCCGAGCACGAGGTGCTCGACGTCGTACGGACGCACGCCAGGCCGGGCGTCTCCGTCGTGAACACGGACACGGATCCCTCGCCGGACCCGAATCCGGGCGCGGGCACGCCTCAGCAGACGGTCGTTGACGCTGCGTCAACAACCGTTGGTGCTCCCGCCGCGCGGGATGCGGCACATCTTGTCATGGAGGCCGCGCGGGGCGGCAGGCGGGTCGTACGTGCGGTGTCCGGGGACCCCGGACTCGACGCGTACGCCGCCGAGGAGATGCTCGCCTGCGCCGCGGCCGGCGTGCCCTTCGAGGTCGTCCCCGGCATCGCCACCGCCGTCGGCGTACCCGCGTACGCCGGTGTGCCGCTGCGCGACGCGCAGGGCGCGGACGTCCGCTTCGTCGACGCGCGCACGGCGTCCGACCGGTGCTGGACGGAGGTGGGGGCGTCCGACGGGACCGTGGTCGTGTCGACCACTCTGGATTCCGTCGCCTCCGCCGCCGGCGAGCTGGTCTCGGCGGGCCGCAAGCCCGACACCCCGATGACCGTCACCGTCGCCGGTACGACGACCCGTCAGCGCACCTGGTGCGCCACCCTCGGCACCATCGCGCAGACCCTGAAGCAGGCCAAGGTGCTGCCCTCGCCCGACGGCGGCCGCACGGTCATAGCCGTGGTCGGTGAGCGCAGCGCCGCCGCCCAGCGCGACCAGCTGTCCTGGTTCGAGTCCAAGCCGCTGTTCGGCTGGCGGGTCCTCGTCCCGCGGACCAAGGAACAGGCCGCCTCGCTCTCCGACCAGCTGCGGTCCTACGGCGCCGTCCCGCACGAGGTGCCGACCATCGCCGTCGAACCGCCGCGCACGCCCCAGCAGATGGAGCGCGCGGTCAAGGGCCTGGTGACCGGCCGCTACGAGTGGATCGCCTTCACGTCGGTCAACGCCGTCAAGGCCGTCCGCGAGAAGTTCGAGGAGTACGGCCTCGACGCCCGGGCCTTCGCGGGCATCAAGGTGGCCGCGGTGGGCGAGCAGACGGCGAAGGCCCTCATCGCCTTCGGCGTGAAGCCCGACCTCGTCCCCAGCGGCGAGCAGTCCGCAGCCGGTCTGCTGGAGGACTGGCCGCCGTACGACCCGGTCTTCGACCCGATCGACCGTGTCTTCCTGCCGCGCGCCGACATCGCCACCGAGACCCTTGTCGCCGGGCTCATCGAGCTGGGCTGGGAGGTCGACGACGTCACCGCCTACCGGACCGTGCGTGCCTCGCCGCCGCCGGCGGACACCCGTGAGGCGATCAAGGGCGGCGGCTTCGACGCGGTGCTGTTCACGTCGTCCTCCACCGTGCGCAACCTGGTGGGCATCGCGGGCAAGCCGCACAACGTCACCGTCATCGCCTGCATCGGCCCCGCCACGGCCAAGACCGCCGAGGAACACGGCCTGCGCGTGGACGTCATGGCTCCCGAGCCGTCCGTCCACAAGCTCGCCGAGGCCCTCGCCGACTTCGGCATGAAGCGGAGGGCTGCCGCCGTGGAGGCCGGAGATCCGGTGACGCGGCCGAGCGAGCGGAGGCCGGGGGCGCGCAGACGCCGGGCCACGTGACGCCGATGCGCTGACGGCGCGTCGCACACGGTGATCAGGGCGGGGTGCTCCTCGGGGCGCCCCGCCCCCGCTGTGTGCACCGGTGCTCCCCGCCCCGCTGTGTGCTCCTGTGCCCTCACGCCGCCGCCAGGGGGACCGTATGGCCGTGGCGCAGGAGGTTCTTCGGGTCGTACGTCGCCTTGAGGCGGCGCAGGCGGTCGTAGACCTCTGGGGTCCAGGCGCGGGCGCGGTCCAGGGCGTCGCCGGGGCGGCCGTGGGTGTTGACCATGGTGAGGCCGGTGCTGTGCGGGGCCATCGCGGTGTACAGGTCGTGGTTGGCCGCCTCGACGGCCTCCGCCGCCTCCGGGTCCGTCAGGACGCCGACCGACTCCAGCAGGAACTCCGCGTCCCGCGAGCAGATCGCGTCCGGGGTCGCGCAGGGGCGGGCCAGCGCGCCGCCCATGTGGCGCAGCTCGACGAGCAGCAGCGGGTAGCCGGGCGGTGCCGAGGGGCCGCACGTCCGCAGTAGCGCCGTGATCGCCTCCGGCGTCAGTGCGGTCAGCAGGGCGCAGGACTCGCGGGCCGGGAGCGGGTCCCGCGGGTCCATGTGAATGCTGTCGATCGCCGTGTACGGGATGACGGACACGGTGTCCAGGGTCACCGGCGCGGCCGTGCGCAGCGGGGCGATGAGCCGCTCGCCCGCCTCCGGGGCGCCCGGCCAGGCGATGACGACCCGCGCCCAGAATCTGCCGCGCAGGGGTTCCGGGATGTCCGGGAGCGGGGGCAGACGCAGCAGGGTGTACCCGCTGCCCATCTCGTCCGGGACGGTCGCCGTCCACTCGGCCCAGGCGCGCAGCAACGGCTCGGCGTGCTCGCCGGGGCAGTAGAGGCCGCCGCCGAACAGTTCGGGGACCGGGACGAGTCCGGTGACCATCTCCGTCACCACGCCCACATTGCCCTTGCCGCCGCGCAACGCCCAGAACAGGTCCGGTTCCGCCTCCGCCGTGGCCAGGTGCAGGGTGCCGTCCGCGGTGCCGACCTGGAAGGAACGGACCAGGTCGGCGGCGTATCCGTAGGCGCGGCCCAGGACGGGGAGGCCGCCGCCGACGGTGTAGCCGACCGCGCCGGTGCCGGTGGAGGCGCCGGTGAGCGCGGCGAGGCCGTGCGGGGCGGCGGCCTCCAGGACGTCATGCCATTTCGCGCCCGCGGAGACGGTCGCGGTGCGGGTGCCGGGGTCGATACGGACGTCCGTCATACGCGAGGTGTTCAGCAGCAGGCCCTCGGTCACGGGGAAGTTGGCGCCGTGACCCGTCGCCTGCACCGTGACAGGCGTGTCCGTCGCCGCCGCCCAGCGCAGCGCGGCGACGATGTCGTCGGTGTCCAGCGCGCCTATCGCTATGTCGGGCGTGTGCGGGGCGGCCAGGTTGAAGCCGGTCACCTCCGGCGTGTAGGCGGGGTCGTCGGGGCGCAGGACCGGGCCCTTGACGCCGGAGAGAGCGAAGAGATCGGGTGTGCTCGTCATGGCGGTCTCCCTTGGTGATTCCAGGGTCTCGCCGGTGGGGGTGTGGTGCATGTGGGGGAGCAGCGTCGCGGGTGCACGTCGGTGGGGCTGAGGCAGGGCGTTCGCGCGGCTCGGCGCTACGAGGTGCCGCTGCGCCCACCCGTGCCGCCCCAGCGGCACGATTGCCCGCAGCTGAGTGGCCTGTGCGGCTGGACGTCCCGCCGCGGGTGTGCCTTCAGGGGCGCGGGGAACTGCGCGACCGGCCCCCCACGGTCCGCAGACGCCAGGCGGCATCGACCCGGCAGCCCCCTCCGCGCCCCGCCGCACCCGACGCCGCGTCGGCAAAGGCACCCGTCGGCCGGGCGTAGCTTAGGGACATGACGAAGTACGGATCGTTTCCCGGTACGCGGCCCCGGCGACTGCGGGGCACTCCCGTCATGCGCAGGATGGTCGCCGAGACGCGCCTGCACCCCGCCGACTTCATCCTGCCGGCCTTCGTACGGGAGGGCGTGAGCGAGCCCGTGCCGATCACGGCGATGCCCGGCGTCGTGCAGCACACGCGGGACAGCCTCAAGAAGGCCGCGGTCGAGGCCGTGGAGGCGGGAGTCTCCGGGATCATGCTGTTCGGCGTGCCGGAGGAGTCGAAGAAGGACGCCCTCGGCACCCCGGGCACGGACCCCGACGGCATCCTCCAGGTCGCCATCCGCGACGTCCGCGCCGAGGTCGGCGACGAGCTGCTCGTCATGTCCGACCTGTGCCTCGACGAGACCACCGACCACGGCCACTGCGGTGTCCTCGACGAACACGGCCGCGTCGACAACGACGCCACCCTGGAGCGCTACGCCGAGATGGCCCAGGTCCAGGCCGACGCAGGCGCCCACGTCGTGGGCCCCAGCGGCATGATGGACGGCCAGATCGGCGTCGTCCGCGACGCGCTCGACCAGATCGAGCGCGAGGACGTCGCGATCCTCGCGTACACCGCCAAGTACGCCTCCGCCTTCTACGGCCCCTTCCGCGAGGCCGTCGGCTCCTCGCTCCAGGGCGACCGCAAGACGTACCAGCAGGACCCCGCCAACGTCCGCGAGTCCCTGCGGGAGCTGGCCCTGGACCTGGAGGAGGGCGCCGACATGGTGATGGTCAAGCCGGCCGGGCCCTACCTCGACATCCTCGCGCGGGTCGCCGACGCCGTGGACGTCCCCGTGGCCGCGTACCAGATCTCCGGCGAGTACTCGATGATCGAGGCCGCCGCCGAGAAGGGCTGGATCGACCGCGACCGGGCCATCCTGGAGACGCTCACCGGCATCAAGCGGGCCGGCGCGCGCACCATCCTCACCTACTGGGCGACCGAGGCCGCCCGGATGCTGGGCCGTCAGTAGGCCAGCGCGGTGTCCTGGTCGCTCTGCCAGTACGTCACCGTCAGCGCGCTGTCGTAGTACACGCCCCGCGCGGGCAGCGGCGGCGTCGCCGAGGCACCGCCGCTGCTGTTCGGGGTCGCGCCCTGGAACGCGACCGTCAGGCGGTGACCGGTGCTGCCGCCCTGGCCGCTGCCGTCCGCCGCGGAGAGCAGCACGCCCGCGTAGCCGGACTCGCCGGGGGCCAGCGTCGGCACCGCCTGCGGCTTGGTCTCCTCGGCCGCCCGCAGCACCCACTGCATCTCGTCGAACCGCAGGACCGGGTAGTAGGTGAGGTGGCAGGGCCTGCTCCCGGTGTTCTCGACCGTGAGCAGCATGTGGTTGAGGGGGCGGGAGACCGGCTGGGCGGTGACCTTGGTGGTGGCGCCGTTGCAGGGGACGAGACCGGTGTCGGCCTCGCCGCTCGCGTCCGCCGAGTCGCCCGAGTCGGCCGAGCCGGCCGCCTCGCCCGCGCCGCTCGGCGCAGGGGAGTCGGCGCCCTCGCCGCCCGTGCCCTTGCCACCCCCGTCCCCGTCGCCGGCCCCGCCCGTGCCGGGGCTCGTCGCCGGCTGCTGTGTGCCCGGTGCGGTGGAGGGGGCCGTGGCCGTCGATCCGGCCGCGCCCTCGTCCCGGGTTCCCTCGCCGTTGTCGCACGCCGTGAGGGCGAGCACGGTCAAGGCGGCGCCGACGGTGGCGAGCAGGCGTGTGCGCATGGCTGATTCCTTTGCGGTGCAGGTGAGTTGCGACGGCCGCTCGACCGGAGAACGGGAGCGCCGTGCTTGGATGACCTGAGCTTGCGGGAGCCTTCGTCCCGGCCGCCACACCGCGCGGCCGACACGGGACGCTGGAACGCCCGAAGTGGGTCTGACCTGAGGAAACACCCGCCCCCTGGAACGGTGGGACGGGACACGGGGGAGGAGACACAGGTGTCCGAGAGCACGGCCGCGGCCGATTTCGCGGCGCTGCTGCGGGAGTTGAAGGTCCGCTCGGGACTGAGCTACGGCGCACTGGCCAAGCGGCTCCACCTGAGCACGTCCACCCTGCACCGGTACTGCAACGGGGACGCCGTACCGGCGGACTACGCCCCTGTGGAACGGCTCGCCCGCCTGTGCCGGGCCACCTCCGAGGAACTGGTCGCGCTGCACCGGCGGTGGGTGCTGGCGGACGCGGAGCGAGGGCGCAGAACGTCCGCGGGCCCGGCACCGGCCGTCGACGACGAGGTATCTGCCCCTGCGACACCGGCCGTACAGGAGGAGACAACTGCGCCCGCGCCACCGGCCGTCGACAACGACGAGGAGGCCACCGCACCGTCCGCGCCAGCTGCCCGCGAGGCCGGTGGATCCCGCCCGGCCCGCCCTCGTCGTCGTACCGCCGTAGCCGTCGGCGCGGGGATCGCCGTCGCCGGCGTGTTCGGGGCGGTGGCGCTGGCGGTGGGGCCGTCGTCGGGTGGGGAGGACGGCGGGGGCCGTGGCCCCGTCGCGGCCGCGTCGCACGGAGGCGGGGCTCATGCCGGTACGGCGTCCGGCTCGGCCCCGGCCTCCCCGGCCCCGTCCGCTCCCGCGTCGGTGTCCGCCTCCGCCTCCGCCACCACGTCTCCGGGCGCGAACCCTACCGGCGCGGCCGGGAAGCCGAGCGGGGACGCCACCCCGGGCTCTCCCTCCGCCCCGGCCGGAGGCGGAGCCGCGGCCGCCGAAGGCCCGCCGCTGACCGTGACGACGGAGCCGTACGCCTGGGAGGACCCCTGCTCCCAGCGCTACCTCGTCGACGGACAGCCGGACGAGGTGTCCCCGCCGCCGGTGGAGGACAACGCGAGCGCATGGGTGGGGGCGATGAGGGCGGTGTCCTCGGGGGAGCAGTACGTGAAGCTCACCGTGCAGGGGACGGGCGAGGAGACCGTGGTGGTCGACGGGCTGTCCGTGCGCACGGCCGGCCGGAGCGCGCCGCTCGCCTGGAACGACTACGCGATGGGCTACCCCGGCGTCGGCTGCGGCGGCGACGTGCCGGTCCGGTCCTTCACCGTGGCCCTGGACGCCGCCCGACCCGCCGTGCAACCGGTCGCGGGACACCGGGACTTCCCGTTCAAGGTGAGCGAGTCCGACCCGGAGGTGTACTACGTCAAGGCCGACGCCTCCGCCTACGACGTGCGCTGGTACCTGGTGCTGAGCTGGTCCTCCGGCGGCCGGCACGGCACGCTCACCGTCGACGACCAGGGCCGGCCGTTCCGCACGAGCGGCAACAACGGGCGGCCCGCGTACGAGTTCCCGCTGGGCGGCGAGGGCTGGGTGCCCGAGGGGACGACACCGCGGTGAGCGGTAGCCGCAAGTCCACATCATGAAAGACAAGTTGTAGGCGGCATATATGTGCCTAGGCTGCGGGCACGAGCCGTGTCGCAGCCGAAGGAGCCCCGCCATGACCGCAGCAGTCGCCCCCGCTCCCCTCCCGCCCCTCGCCGCGCGCACCGCGACGGTCGGCGGGTCGCCCGTACGCGACATCCTGGCGGTCACCGCACGCCCCGAGGTGATCAACTTCGCGGGCGGGCTGCCCGCGCCGGAGCTGTTCGACCGCGAGGGCATCGCCGCGGCCTTCCGCGACGCCCTGGAACACACCCCCGCCCAGGCCCTGCAGTACTCCACCACCGAGGGCGAGCCCTCCCTGCGCGCCGCGCTCGCCGCCCGCGCCACCCGCCGCGGGCTGCCCACCGACGCCGACGACCTGCTCATCACCACCGGCTCGCAGCAGGCGCTGTCCCTGCTCGCCACCGCACTCCTCGACCCCGGCGACACCGTCCTCGTCGAGGACCCCTGCTATCTGGCCGCCCTCCAGGTCTTCGGCCTCGCCGGCGCACGGGTCGTCCCCGTGCCGACCGACGCCGACGGCGTCGACCCGCAGGCCCTCGCCGACCTCGTCGCCCGCGAACGGCCCAAGTTCTTCTACACCGTCCCCACCTTCCAGAACCCCACCGGCCGCACCATGCCCGCCGACCGCCGCGCCGCCGTCGCGTCCGTCGCCCTGACGCACGGGCTGTGGATCGTCGAGGACGACCCGTACGGCGAACTGCGCTACGACGGCGACCATCTGCCGTGGATCGCCTCCCACGAAGGCGCCGCCGACCGCACCGTCCTCCTCGGCTCCTTCTCCAAGATCATGGCCCCCGGCCTGCGGCTCGGCTGGCTGCGCGCACCCGCCGCCCTGCGCCGCGCCTGCGCCGTCGCCAAGCAGGCCGCCGACCTGCACACCCCGACCCTCAACCAGCTCGCCGCCGCACGCTACCTGGACGTCCTGGACGCCCATGTGACCAAGGTCCGCGCCGTCTACGGCGAACGCCGCGACGCCCTGCTCGCCGGCCTGCCCGCCGCCCTCCCCCAGGGCTCCACCTGGCAGCGGCCCGAGGGCGGCATGTTCGTCTGGGCCCGCCTCCCCGACGCCTACGACACCACCGCCCTGCTGCCCGAGGTGGTCAAGCACGACGTCGCCTACGTCCCCGGCGCCCCCTTCTACGCCGGCACCCCCGACCCCGCCACCCTGCGCCTGTGCTTCGTCACCCAGACCCCCGACGAGATCGCCGAGGGCCTGCGCAGACTGGCACGAGGCCTTGGAGCGGCGTAAGAGGCCGGACTCAGTCCCACCAGAAGCGCCAGGCGCGCTCGCCGACCAGCCCCTTCGCGTACGCCCCGACACTGCCCGGACCGTCCTGCGTGACCACGTCCGGGCAGAACGCGAAGTGCTCCGCCGCGAGCGCCTCCGCCTGCTCGAGGTCCGCCGGAGGCGCGGCCACGGACACCACCAGCGTGTCGAAGCCCAGCGCGACGACCCGTATGCCGAACCGGTCCTCCCACGACCGCAGCACGGCACACAGCCGGGCCACGTCGTCGTCGTGGTTGAGCGGGCCCGTCCAGCCGATCGCGGCCGGTATGTCGGCGGAGCGCCGGGCCGGGACGAGCGCCAGATGCGGCCCCTCCTGCCACGGCCGCGACCCGTCGCACAACGAGTCGGCGACCTGCGCCGCGCACGAGCCCGGCTCGGCGGTGAGCGCCCCGGCGGGCGCGAGCCCCGGCCAGTCCGGCCCGAACGGCTCGGTCACCTCGGTGAGTTCCTCGTCCCACTCGCCCTCGTCGCCCTCCCAGTACTCGGCGAGAACGTCCTCGACGTCATGGTCGCCCGGATACGACACGCCCGCAGGATCCAACTCCCAGTCAGCAGGACCACCCTGACCGTCCCCCAGATCCACGAGCACCGGCAGCAGCCCCACTTGGGCCGCGGGCCCGCCCAGCACAGCCCAGTTCCCCGACGCGGCACCCTTCTCCGCATGCCACAACAACGGCTCGTGCCACGGCCCGTCGTCGGTCACGTCGACCAGCCGGCCCGGCGGCAGCCGCAGCCCTAGAGAACGCCCACTGGGATCGGCCGCCAGCCCCGGCAGCGGATTCGGAAGAGTCGCCATGCCCGGGACTGTACGGGCACCCACTGACAACGGCCCTTCTAGCCCCGGCACCGCTTCGTGTACGACCACGTCACCGCCGTCAGCAGGAACGGGACGGCGAACAGCGGGGCGAAGGTGACGGCCCAGACCGTATGGGCCGCGGCGCTCGTCATATAGGTCTGGCTCTCCACGGTGAACGCCACCACCAACTGCCACAGCGCCCCCAGGAGCAGCACGCCCGACGCCGTCCAGGCCACAGCCCCCAGCACCCGGGGCCGCAGCACGGACGGGCGATCGGTGACGAGCAACAGGGGAAGCAGCGCCGCCAGTTCGGTGAGGACCGACAGCCCCACGACGTACGCGATGCCCCACCCCGGGATGTCGAACACCTCCCGCAGGACCCGGTCCGAGTAGCCGACGTACACCCCCGACGCCATCGCGATCCGCCACAGGCCGGACGGCAGGGCGCACAGGGCGATCGCGTGGGCGGCGCGGCGCGCCCAGAGCGGGGCCGGAGCGGAAAGCAGAGCGGTCGCTGTCGTCATGCCCCTCATGCTGGCCGTGACGACAGCGACCTCACATCAGTCGCACCGGTGGACCCTCTCCGCCGCACGGCGGAGAGGCATCCTCCTCCTAGAGCCGCTCGGGCGTCCGGATACCCAGCAGGGCCATGCCCTGGTGGAGGGTGCGGGCGGTCAGGTCGCACAGGAAGAGGCGGTTCTCCGCCACGTCCTTCGGGGGCTGCGGCTTGATCACCGGGCACTTGTCGTAGAACGACGTGTACAGCGTCGCCAGCTGGAAGAGATACGCCGCCAGCTTGTGCGGGGCGTACTCCGCGGCCGCCTCGAACACCGTGTCGCCGAACGCGTCCAGGTGCAGCCCCAGGGCCCGCTCCGCCTCGTGCAGCTCCAGCTCCGGGTGCGCGCCGGGCCGTACGTCACCCGCCTTGCGCAGGATCGACTGGATACGGGCGTACGCGTACTGCAGGTACACGGAGGTGTCGCCGTTGAGCGAGACCATCTGGTCCAGGTCGAACTTGTAGTCCCGGTTCGGCGACGTCGACAGGTCCGCGTACTTCACCGCACCGATGCCGACCTGCTGGGCCCGCTCCTGGATCTCGTCCTCGGTCAGGTCCTGAGCCTTCTCCCGGACGACCTCGGCGGCCCGCTGCACCGCCTCGTCCAGCAGGTCCTCCAGCCGTACGGTCTCACCCTCACGCGTCTTGAACGGCTTGCCGTCCGCGCCCAGCACCGTGCCGTAGCCCATGTTGTGGGCGGTGACCTCGTCGGTCAGCCAGCCCGCGCGCCGCGCCGCCTCGAAGACCATCTTGAAGTGCAGCGACTGCCGCACGTCCACCACGTAGATCAGCGACGTCGCGTGCAGGTCCACGACACGGTTGCGGATCGCCGTCAGGTCGGAGGCCGCATAGCCGAAGCCGCCGTCCGCCTTCTGCACGATCAGCGGAACCGGCTGGTCGTCCTTGCCGCGGATGTCGTCGAAGAAGACGACCAGCGCGCCCTCGGAGCGCACCGCGACGCCCATCTCCTCCAGGAGCCGGGCGGTCTCCGGCATGCCCTCGTTGTACGCGGACTCGCCGACGATCTCCTCGTCGCGGATCTCCATGTCGAGCTTCTCGAAGACGGAGTAGAAGTAGACCTTCGACTCGTCCACGAACTGCTGCCACAGCTCGAGGGTCTCCTTGTCGCCGGACTGCAGGGCGACGACCCGCTTACGGGCCCGCTCCTTGAACTCCTCGTCCGCGTCGAACAGCACCCGCGAAGCCTTGTACACCCGGTTCAGGTTCGACATGGCCTGCTCGCCGTCGACCTCCGAGGCCGGAGCCAGCTCGCCCGGGTGCTCCATCAGGTACTGGATGAGCATGCCGAACTGCGTGCCCCAGTCGCCGATGTGGTGCCGGCCGATCGTCTTCTCGCCGGTGAAGTCGAGCATGCCGCGCAGCGCGTCGCCGATGACCGCCGACCGCAGGTGGCCGACGTGCATCTCCTTCGCCACGTTCGGCTGGGCGTAGTCGACGACCGTGATGCCGGGGTCCGGCTTGGGGGCCACGCCGAGACGGTCGCCGTCCTCGTAGCGCGCCGCGAGGTTCTCGGTGATCGCCCGGTCGGAGAGCGTGATGTTGAGGAAGCCGGGGCCGGAGACCTCGACGTCCTTGATCAGCTCCTCGCCCGTGACGATCCCGGCCACCACCTGCGTCGCCAGCTCCCGCGGGTTCGCCTTCGCCTTCTTCGCCAGCGCCAGGATGCCATTGGCCTGGAAGTCGGCCCGGTCGCTTCGTCGCAGCAGCGGGTCCGCGCCGGCGGCCTCCGGCAGGGTGGCCGAGAGGGCGGACGCGAGGTGCTGCTGGACGGAGTCGCTGAGGGACGTGACCGAGGCCATAGGAAGGGGTGCCGTTCTCCTCGTGGGGATGGATAGACCCACTCAGTATCCCATGGGGGGTAAAGCGGTTTTCCCGGCCGCAGGACGGTCTGTGACAATGGCAGCGTCACCCGTTCAGAAAGAAGGACGTGCCGATCGTGGCTCAGAGCACCGAGACCACCGACTGGGTCTCCCGTTTCGCGGATGAGGTCATCGAGGAGTCGGAGCGTCGGGCCCCGGGCAAACCGGTCGTCGTCGCGTCCGGCCTCTCCCCGTCGGGCCCCATCCACCTCGGCAACCTCCGCGAGGTCATGACCCCGCACCTCGTCGCCGACGAGATCCGGCGGCGGGGATATCAGGTGCGCCATCTGATCTCCTGGGACGACTACGACCGCTACCGCAAGGTCCCGGCCGGCATCGCGGGCGTCGACGAGACCTGGGCCGAGCACATCGGCAAGCCCCTGACCTCCGTGCCCGCCCCCAAGGGCTCCGCCCACCCCAACTGGGCCGAGCACTTCAAGGCCGCGATGATCGAATCGCTGTCCGAGCTGGGCGTGGAGTTCGACGGCATCAGCCAGACCGAGCAGTACACCTCGGGCGTCTACCGCGAGCAGATCCTGCACGCCATGCGCCACCGCGGCGACATCGACGCGATCCTCGACCAGTACCGCACCAAGAAGGCCCCCGCCAAGAAGCAGCAGCAGAAGCCGCTCGACGAGGCCGAGCTGGAGGCCGCCGAAGGATCGGGTGCCGCCAGCGAGGACGACGGCTCCTCCGGCTCCGCCGGGTACTTCCCGTACAAGCCGTACTGCGGCAACTGCGACAAGGACCTGACGACCGTCACCTCCTACGACGACGACTCCACCGAGCTGACGTACGTCTGCACCGCGTGCGGCTTCTCCGAGACCGTCCGGCTGAACGAGTTCAACCGCGGCAAGCTCGTCTGGAAGGTCGACTGGCCCATGCGCTGGGCGTACGAAGGCGTGATCTTCGAGCCCAGCGGCGTCGACCACTCCTCGCCGGGGTCGAGCTTCCAGGTGGGTGGCCAGATCGTCGGGATCTTCGGCGGCAAGCAGCCGATCGGTCCCATGTACGCCTTCGTCGGGATCTCCGGCATGGCCAAGATGTCCTCGTCCCGCGGTGGCGTGCCCACCCCGGCCGACGCCCTGAAGATCATGGAGCCGCAGCTCCTGCGCTGGCTCTACGCCCGCCGCCGGCCCAACCAGTCCTTCAAGATCGCCTTCGACCAGGAGATCCAGCGGCTCTACGACGAGTGGGACAAGCTCGACGCGAAGGTGACGGACGGCTCCGCCCTCCCGGCCGACGTGGCCGCGCACTCCCGTGCCGTCCGCACCGCCGCCGGTGAGCTGCCGCGGACCTCACGGCCGATGCCGTACCGCACCCTCGCCTCCGTCGCCGACATCACCGCCGGACACGAGGACCAGGCCCTGCGCATCCTCACCGAGCTCGACCCCTCCCGGCCCGTGGGCTCCCTCGACGAGGTCCGCCCCCGCTACGACAAGGCCGAAGCGTGGATCAATACCCACGTCCCCGCCGACCAGCGCACCATCGTCCGCACCGAGCCCGACACCGAGCTGCTGAAGTCCCTCGACGACGCCGGCCGCGAATCCCTGCGACTCCTCCTCGACGGACTCGCCTCGCACTGGTCGCTCGACGGACTGACCCACCTCGTCTACGGCGTCCCCAAGGTCCAGGCCGGATTCTCCGCGGACGCCACGCCCAAGGAACTCCCCCCGGAGATCAAGACCGCCCAGCGGACGTTCTTCGCACTGCTCTACCACCTGCTCGTCGGCCGTGACACCGGCCCGCGCCTGCCCACGCTGCTGCTGGCCGTCGGCCAGGACCGCGTCCGGGCACTGCTCGGAGAGTGAGTCACGCATGAAGAAGGGGCCCTCTCACGAGGGCCCCTTCCGTATGTCCGGGCTCACGCGATGTGCTCGTCCGCCAGCTCCGCGTTCAGCCGGTTCGAGAAACGGTTCACCATGCGCTTGGCCTCCGCCTCGGGCAACGCGATCCCGTACGTCGCCTCCACGTCCGCCATGAACCCGCGCGGCGTCGGCGCCCCGTTCCCGCTCTTTATCGACTCGCGGAACACCTGGTAGTACGCCTCCTCGTCCGGCTCCGAGCCGCCACCCTCACCCAGCTCACGCGTCCGGCCCGGCCCCGCCGGCACCGGGAAGCCACCCGTCTCCTCACCCGAAGGCCCCTCGGAGACAGGCTCCTCCTCATGAGGCGGGAACGGCGACTCCTCGTACGGCGGCCCGTACAGCTCCGGATCGAAGTTGGGGTCGTAGCCCCCGTGGTACTCCACCGCATGCGGGTCCCGGGCGTGCAGCCACGGATTCTGCTCCGGGTCCGCGTCCGCGTCCACGGCCCGCTCCGGCGCGGGCAACTGCTGCTGCGCCGGCACCGGCACGGCGGCGAGCCGCGGCTGCTGAAGCTGCTGGGCCTGCTGCGCCTGAGGCGCCGGCGGGATCAGCGCCGGCTCGATGCCCGCCGCGGCCAGCCCCGCCGGAGCCGTCTCCGCCAGCGGCACACCGTACCGCGCCAGCCGCAGCGGCATCAGCGACTCCACCGGAGCCTTACGCCGCCACGCCCGGCCGTAACGGGACCGCAGCCGCGCCTGATAGACCAGCCGCTCCTGCTCCAGCTTGATCACCTGGTCGTAACGGCGCAGCTCCCACAGCTTCATCCGCCGCCACAGCAGGAACGTCGGCACCGGGCTCAGCAGCCAGCGGGTGATCCGGACACCCTCCATGTGCTTGTCGGCCGTGATGTCCGCGATCCGGCCGATCGCATGCCGCGCCGCCTCCACCGCGACCACGAACAGCACCGGGATCACCGCGTGCATACCCGTACCCAGCGGGTCCGGCCAGGCCGCCGCGCCGTTGAACGCGATCGTCGCCGCCGTCAGCAGCCACGCCGTCTGCCGCAGCAGCGGGAACGGGATACGGATCCACGTCAGCAGCAGGTCCAGCGCCAGCAGCACGCAGATACCCGCGTCGATACCGATCGGAAAGACGTAGGAGAAGTTCCCGAAGCCCTTCTTCAGGGCCAGCTCGCGGACAGCCGCGTAGGAACCCGCGAAACCGATGCCGGCGATGATCACGGCACCGAAGACGACCACGCCGATGAGAACGCGGTGCATCCGTGTCAGCTGTATGGGCGCGGCCACCCGTACTCCCCTCCCACTGCGTGCTGTTGTGCGGGCAACAGAGTGGCACACATGTGCGGGGAACGGGTGGCCGGACCGGGGTGATGCTGTCGGCGTCAGCCCTTACGCGTCGACGACTTCGACGAACTCCGCGAAGTCGACGACGACTTGGAGGCCGACGGCTTCTTCAAAGACGTACCCGACGAGGTCGACGCGGACTTCGACGGCGACTTCGTCGCGGACGGAACCTTGGCGTCGGCGTCCCCACTGACCGCGCTGTTCGCCTTCAGCACGGCCGCGACAGCCTCCTTCGCCGCCTTCTGGGCGTCCTTCATCAGCTCGTCCGCGTCCGGCGTCCTGTCACCCGCCAGACCGGCACCGTTGTAGTCCACCGTGACCACCACGTTCTCCACCCGGGCCACGACCGTCTGCTGCTTGAAGGACCCCTCCTTCTTCTTCAGGTCGTACCGCACCGCCGTCGCCTCGTCACCGATGCCCGCGACGGGAGCCGACTTCACGTTCTTCGCACCCGTCACCGCCCGCGCGTCCTCGACCTGACCCTCGTAGTACTCCGCGGCCAGCTCGTCACCCGCGCCGCGCGCGACGTCCGACTCGAAGCGCAGCATCGAGACGTTCAGCCAGCGGAACTGCGAGCCCTTCACGCCGTTGTTGTCCAGGCTGTCCCAGGAACAGCTCGCCCGGGACTCCAGATCGTCCGAACTGCCCTCCTTGCCCGACTTGCGGGCCTCGGGCACCAGATCCTCGAGCGTCTTGTCCGACAACACGTCACACGCCTCCGGCAGCGTGCCGTACGCGGCCGCCCGCACCGTCGGCGACGGGCTCGCCGTCACACTCGGGGACGTCTGCTTGGCGTCGCCGCCGTCCGAGTCCGAGCCGGAGGAGCAGGCCGCGGCCAGCAGCACCACGGGGAGGGCGGCGGCACCGACAAGGACGCGGCGACCCCGCATCACTCGCTGGGCACGCTGTTCAGACCGGTCGGCTCGCTGTGCTCGTCGCTGCATGGTTCCTTCACTCATGACGCTCGTGGTTCCTGCGGTCGGATCGGGTCCGAGGGGCCACGGTACGCGGTACGCGACACCCACGGCCTTCCTTCGGACGCATCACCGGACGGCACGGGCCGGCCGCACAAGTGGCTCAACCCGACAGGGAGTCGGCGAGCCGGGACGCCAGTTTCCGCGCCCTGTCCTGCATTTCCTGGCTGTCCGGGGCCGTGCCGATGGTCGCCGGCTGCTCCTCGTACTCGATGGTCACGATGACGTTCGACGTGCGGAACGCCACAGTGACCGTACGGCGCTCGGCCGTCGAACCGGAGCTGCCGAGCTCGTCGTCGACGAACGCCTCGTCACCGAGGTCGTCGAGCAGCCGGGGCTGGAGGGCGGTGGGGGTGGAGGAGGGTGAGGGGGAGGCCGAGGCCGAGGGGGAGGAGCCGACGCTCGGGCTGCCGGAGGGGGACTTGGCGGACTTGCTCGGGGAGGGGCCGGCGCCGGGGCTGCCGTCGGCGCCGGCGGCCTCGGCATCAGCCTCGGCACTGGTCTCCGTGCCGGTCTCCGTGTCCGTGGCGATCGGCTCCGGGAGGTCCGCGGCGGTGACCTTCGTCGCGAAGAGGGCCTCGGCCTCGCTGTCGTCGCTGACCGCCGTGTCGTACGACACCACCCGCTCGAAGTCGATCAGCAGGTGGTCCGTGGCCGTCGCCGACTCGACCTTCCAGCGGCAGCCGACCTTGCGGTCCGTGTCGTACGTGAGCGTCGCCTCACCCTCGTACGCCTGCTCGCGCTGGACCTCGTCGGGGATCTCGCGGATGCCGGGCAGGAGGGTGTCGAGCGTGTCGCGGCCGACGGCTCCGCACGGCTCGGGGAGCGTGCGGTAGCGGCCCGGCTCGACGTCCGTGACCGTCGTGCCGGTGTCCTCCGGGTTGGAGCCGTCGGAGGTGGCGTCGCCGCCGGAGCCGCCTGTGCAGCCGGCCAGCAGCGCCGCGAGCAGGGCGGCGGTGCCGGGTACGTAGGCCTTCCGCTGCACGGTCGGGCTCCTCTCGGTCGATGTCCCCGCGGGTGCCGGCCGCCGCTTATTCGGTTGCCGGGCGGGGGTGTCACCCGCAGACAATGTGTATCGCACGCAATGCCGTGGACGCCGGTCCGTCATCCCTTTCATCGACCTTGGCGCCGGTTTTGCGATTTATGGCTTCTGATTGCTTTCCGGGGGAATGAGGACGATATGTCGTACGTCGAGGTGCCCGGCGCCAAGGTGCCCATCCGCATGTGGACCGACCCGACGACCGTCGAGGACGTCGCCATGCAGCAGCTCCGCAATGTCGCGACCCTGCCCTGGATCAAGGGCCTCGCGGTCATGCCGGACGTCCACTTCGGCAAGGGCGCCACCGTCGGCTCCGTCATCGCCATGCAGGGCGCGGTCTGCCCGGCGGCGGTGGGGGTCGACATCGGCTGCGGGATGTCGGCCGTCAAGACGTCCCTCACGGCGAACGACCTTCCCGGGGATCTGTCTCGGCTGCGGTCGAAGATCGAGCAGGCGATTCCGGTGGGGCGGGGGGTGCATCAGACCCCCATGGAGCCGGGGAGGTTTCATGGGCTCGCCACGGCCGGGTGGGATGACTTCTGGGTGCGGTTCGACGGGGTCGCCGAGGCGGTGAAGTTCCGTAGGGGGCGGGCGGCTACGCAAATGGGAACCCTTGGCCAAGGAAATCATTTCGTTGAGCTTTGTGTCGATTTGTCCGGTTCGGTGTGGCTCATGCTGCACTCCGGGTCCAGGAACATCGGCAAGGAGCTGGCCGAGCATCACATCGGCGTGGCGCAGAAGCTGCCGCAGAACCAGGGCCTGATCGACCGGGACCTCGCCGTCTTCGTTGCGGACACCCCGCAAATGAGGGCGTACGAGCATGATCTCTACTGGGCTCAGGAGTACGCCAAGTACAACCGGACGATCATGATGGCGCTCTTCAAGGACGTGATCCGCAAGGAGTTCAAGAAGGCCAAGGTGACCTTCGAGCCTGAGGTGAGCTGTCACCACAACTACGTCAGCCGCGAGCGCTACGAGGGTATGGACCTGCTCGTCACGCGCAAGGGTGCGATCAGTGCCCGGGCGGGGGAGTACGGAATCATCCCCGGCTCCATGGGCACTGGTTCGTACATCGTGAAGGGCCTCGGGAACGAGAAGTCCTTCAACTCGGCCTCGCACGGCGCCGGTCGGCGCATGAGCCGCAACGCGGCCAAGCGGCGTTTCTCGACGAAGGACCTGGAGGAGCAGACACGGGGCGTGGAGTGCCGCAAGGACTCCGGCGTCGTGGACGAGATCCCGGGCGCCTACAAGCCCATCGACCAGGTCATCGACCAGCAGCGGGACCTTGTGGAGGTCGTGGCGAAGCTGAAGCAGGTCATCTGCGTGAAGGGATGACGCAAGGGGCCCCGGCCGATGCCGGGGCCCCTCACCTGGTCACTGCTCGCTGGGCAGTGGTGTTTGGCCTGTGCGGAGACGCCAGAGGCGGAGGTTGCAGCTCTGGACGGTCCTGCCGAGCTCGTCGGCTGCTGCTGTCGGACTGTTCAGTTCGAGCAGGATGCGGTCTTCCTGCTCGGACCATCGGCGCCGGGTGTACTCGGCCCGCATGCCGGCAGGTCGGGTCCAAGCGGCCAGGGAGTCGGCTGCTGTGCGCTTGCGTGCCAGGGAGAGACAGCCGGGGTAGTAGAGGTGGGCCGCCAGGCGCTGGGCGGGCTCCATCGCGTAGTAGGCGTTGTAGATGCTGTCTCGGGCGTTGCGCGTGAGGACGCGCTCGGCGCCTGTCACTTCCTTGGCGTAATCGCACAGCTGGGTTGCGATGGCAGTGCTGGCCGTGGTGAGAGCGACGAACGGGAAACCCTTTCCCGTGAAGCCGACCGAGCCGTCAGCGTCGATGAGGCCGCGAAGGTAGTCGCGCGCTGAGTGCTCGACTTGCGGCGGGGCGATGGTCGTCGACTTCCGGCCGTAGGGCAGGCCGAGTTCGTTGAGGCGGGTCCTGGCTTCGAGGGAGCACAGGCTCCAGACGGCTGAGGTGTGAGTCTCGGAGAAGTTGGTCGACCGCGTGCGTTCGGTGATGCTGCTGTAGTACGGCGTGAGCTTCTGGAACTCGCGCAAGAGGTCGACGTCCCGAGCGTTGATCTCGACCGTCAGTTTCCCCTTCTGCCCGGCCCCCTTCGCCAGGTGCCCGTCCGCCTGCAAGAAGCCGAACATGTACGCGTACTCGGGGACCCTGAGGTCCATGAACTGGTGAGGGTTAGGCTCGCAATCAGCCATAGGGAAGCCTCCACTTCCTGATGGTCAGGCCCTCGGTCGGGATGCCGCCCGGCCGGGGGCCGTTGACTTGGTTGTGGAGCGAGCCTAGGTCGGTAGTTCGGAGGCCGTTCGGGTGATCGAGGATCATCACCCGTGTGAGTTACTTCGCGTGCATGACCGCGTAGATCATGACGAGCGCCACGATGTGGATGCCGAAGAGGAAGTAGGCGAGCCACATCCACATCTGGCGTTCGTCGCGTTTTTCGCGGGCCCGGCGGGCCTGGCGGTGGGCCGGGGATTCGGGGTCCGTCACGGCTGCTCTCGGTGGACCTTGGTGTTGGAGGCCTGGGCGCGGGGGCGGACGACCAGGAGGTCGATGTTGACGTGGCTGGGGCGGGTGACCGTCCAGGTGATCGCTTCCGCGACGTCGTCGGCCGTGAGGGGGTCGGGGACGCCCGCGTAGACCTTTTCCGCCTTCGCCTCGTCGCCGCCGAAGCGGGTGAGGGCGAACTCGTCGGTCTTGACCATGCCGGGGGCGACCTCGATGACGCGGACCGGGCGGCCGACGATCTCCAGGCGGAGGGTCTCGGCGAGGACGTGGGCGCCGTGCTTGGCGGCGACGTAGCCCGCGCCGCCCTCGTAGGTGCCGTGGCCGGCGGTGGAGGAGACCACGACGACCGTGCCGTCCCCGCTGGCCTCGAGCTTGGGGAGCAGGGCCTGGGTGAGGTTCAGGGTGCCGATGACGTTGGTCTCGTACATCGTGCGCCAGTCGGCCGGATCGCCGGTGGCGACGGGGTCTGCGCCGAGGGCGCCGCCGGCGTTGTTGACGAGTACGCCGATGGTCCTGAAGGCCGTCGCGAACTCGTCGACGGCGGCGCGGTCGGTGACGTCGAGCTGGTACGCGGTGGCGGAGTGGCCGGCGGCGTTGATCTCCTCGGCCAGTGCCTCGATGCGGTCCTTGCGGCGTGCGGTGAGCACGACGCGGTAGCCGGCGGCGGCGAGCTGCCGGGCGGTGGCGGCGCCGATTCCGCTGCTCGCACCGGTGACGACGGCGATGCGGGAGGCGGCGGACGGTGCGGCGGTGGCCATGGGGCTGCTCCTCGTGCTGGCGTTCGTACGTCGGGCTTCCGCCAGGATAGGCGGCGTGTTGCCGCGGATGACGTGGAGTTTCGTGGGGCGGACGGCTCAGCCGTTGCGTGGGGCCCACATGATGACGGCCATGCCGGTGAGGCAGATCAGTGCGCCCGTGATGTCCCAGCGGTCGGGGCGGTAGCCGTCCGCGATCACGCCCCACAGGATCGAGCCGGCGACGAAGATCCCGCCGTAGGCGGCGAGGATGCGGCCGAAGTGGGCGTCCGGCTGGAAGGTGGCGACGAAGCCGTAGGCGCCGAGGGCGAGGACGCCGCCGGTGATCCACAGCCAGCCGCGGTGTTCGCGCAGGCCCTGCCAGATGAGCCAGGCGCCGCCGATCTCGAAGAGGGCGGCGACGACGAAGAGGGCGGCGGAGCGGAGCACAAGCATGGGGGCAGCTTGGCACGGTGGGGGCTGTCACCTGTTGGAGGGCGCCTGGGGGCGGGTGGGCCGGGGGATAGATGGCCGTGCGTACCGGGTGGACATCGGGTGGCCCGGCGTAGTGCGGGAGTGAGGGCTGGTGAACGGCATGTGGGCGGTGGCGCGGCGGCTTGTGGTGTGCGGTGTGGTGCTGGGGCTGGCTGGGGCGGGGGTGTCGGGGGCGGGTGCGGTGAGCGGGCCGGGGTTGTCGGGGGACGGTCGGGAGGTGGGTGTGGCGCCGGGGGAGGCCGATCTGGCGTATCACGGGGCTGCCGTGATGGCGGACGGGCGGATGCGGGTGTGGTTCGTGGCGCGCAATCACGGGCCGGAGGCGGTGTCGGATGCGACGGTGCGGCTGCGCTGGTCGGTGCCGCTGGGTGTGCGGCAGGTTCTGCCGGAGGGGTGTGTGCGGGCCGGTGTGCGGGTGGTGGTGTGCCGTACGGGGGAGCTGGCGGCGGACGGGTTGGGGGAGCGGGTGGAGCTGGCGGTAGGGCTGCGGGGTGTGCCGGCGGAGGTGGGGCTGGAGCTGGACACGGTGTGGGGTGGGGGTGCGGTGGACCGGAATCGGGGCAACGACCGGCAGCGGGTGCTGGTGCTGGACACCGGGGACACGTACTACTTCTGAGCGTGCGGTGGCTGGTGGTCGTAGTGCTCGCGGGCGCGGTGGACCTCGTCGAAGTGGGTTTCGGCCCAGTCCTTCACGGCGGTCAGGAGGAGGGCGAGGCTGTGGCCGAGCGGGGTGAGTTCGTAGTCGACGCGGACGGGGACGGAGGGGGTGACGGTGCGGGTGAGGATGCCGTCGCGTTCGAGGGAGCGCAGGGTCTGGGTGAGCATCTTGGGGCTCACTCCGGCGATCTTGCGGCTGAGGTCGCTGTAGCGCATGGGTGTGGGGGCGAGGGCGGAGACGACGAGGCTGACCCATTTGTCGCTGATGCGGTCGAGCAGTTGGTTGGTGGGGCAGGCCTTGATGAACGCGTCGTATTCGGCGCGGGCCTGTTCGCGGCGCTGGGCGGCGGTCTGGGTGGCCATGGCTCTCCTCTGCGCTCCCCTTGGGGTGCGGTAGGCACCTTCAGGTAACTACTTCCTTCTGGATAGTAACTCTTCCTAGGGTTGTGGTCACGGGGCGGGAAGCCCACAAGTGATCGTGAACCGGGGAGAGTTGAGATGCGTGCTGCAGTGGTGACGGAGTTCGGCGGTCCTGAGGCCGTGCGGATCGTGGACGCGCCGGTGCCCGAGCCGGCCGCGCGGCAGGTGCGGATCAAGGTCGCGGCGGCCACGCTGAACCCGGTGGACGCCGGGGTGCGCTCGGGCGCGTTCGGCGGGGCCGGCACGCAGGTGGGGCTCGGCTGGGATGTGGCCGGCACGGTGGACGCGGTGGCCGTGGCCTCGGCGTGGCAGGTGGGCGAGGAGGTCGTGGCCCTTCAGTACGGCGTGGCGAAGGCGCTGGGCACGCATGCGGAGTACGTCGTCGTGGACACGGACGCCCTCGCCAAGGCGCCGGCGTCGGTGGACCCGGTCCACGCGGCCACGCTCCCGCTGAACGCGCTGACCGCCGCCCAGGCCCTGGACCTGCTCGACCTGCGGCCTGGGCAGTCCCTGCTGGTGACCGGCGCGGCCGGCGCGGTCGGCGGCTTCGCCGTCCAGCTCGCCGCGCACGCGGGTGTCACGGTGACGGGGCTGGCCCGCGAGGCCGACGAGGACCTGGTCCGCTCGCTGGGCGCCTCGGCGTTCCTGACCGAGGGCATCGCCTCCGGCTTCGACGCGGTACTGGACGCGGCGGTGCTGGGTGAGCGGGCACTGGCCTGGGTGCGCGACGGCGGCGCGTACGCGGGCGTGATCCCGCAGGCCGAGCCGTCCTCCGTGCGCGGCGTGCGGGTCGCCGCGGTCGAGGTGAGCCCGGACGGCTCCCGCCTGGCCGAGCTGGCGCGGCTGGTCGACGACGGCGTACTCACCCTGCGGGTCGCCGAGACGATCGCCCTGGAGGACGCGACGAAGGCGCACGCGCTGCTGGCGGAGGGCGGGGTGCGGGGGCGGGTGGTGCTGGTGCCGTAGCCGTCGCCGCAGGGGACGGTGCGGAGGGGTCGTCGACGGCTCAGTGTCCGGCGATCACAAGCCCGCCCCCGTCTCCGGAAACGACGTGCGGACCGTGAAGCCGATCACCGAGCCGCCGGCCTCTCGGGGGTAGGCGAAGGGGGCGCCGCCGTGGGCGAGGGCGACTTCGCGGACGATGGAGAGGCCGAGGCCGGAGCCGGGGAGGGCGCGGGCGTCGGGGGCGCGGTAGAAGCGGTCGAAGACGCGGTGGAGGTCGTCGTGGTCGATGCCGGGGCCGCGGTCGAGGACCTCCACGCGGACGGGGAGTCCTTCGCCGGGGCCGCCGGTCACGCGGATCTCGATGGGGGTGGTTCCGGTGCGGTCGAACTTGGCGGCGTTCTCGACGAGGTTGGACACGGCCCGGGTGAGGGAGCCGGCGCGGCCCTGGGTGATCGTCACTCCGGTCGCCTGCACGTCGATGTCCCGGCCCGTGCGGCGGCGGGCGAGTGCGGCGACGTCCTCGGCGATGTCGGCGAGGTCGACCTGCTGGGGCGGTTCGCTGTCGGACTGGCCGGCGGCGAGGTCGACGAGTTCGTTGACCAGGTCGGTGAGTTCGCGGGCTTCCTGGCCGAGGTCGGCGACGAGTTCCTCGCGGGCCTCGGGGGGCAGTTCGTCCATCCGTCCGAGCAGGGAGATGTTCGTACGGAGGGAGGTGAGCGGTGTGCGTAGTTCGTGGCCCGCGTCCTGGACGAGGCGTCGCTGGTCCTCCTCCGACTGGGCGAGGCGGCCCAGCATGCGGTCGAAGGCGCGGCCGAGGCGTCCCACCTCGTCGTTGCCGGAGACGGGTACCTCGATGCCGAGGCGGCGGGTGCGGGCGACGGCTTCCGCGGCGGAGGTGAGGACGACGAGGCGGCGGGTGATCCGCCAGGCGAGCCACCAGCCGAACAGGCCGGCGCCCAGGACGACCGCGCCGACCAGCACCAGGGTGCGCTGCTGGAGCACGCGCAGCAGGTCCTCGGTGTCGCTGAACTGCTGCCCGACCTGCACCGCGCCGCGTCCGCCGCCGAGTGCGACGGTCGCCACGCGGTAGACGTCGTCGCCGACGCCGACGCCTTCGTGCACCACCAGCCGGCCGGCCGGTTCGGCGCCCGCGATGCGCCGGTCGTCCTCGCCGACGGGCAGGCCAGGGCTGCCCTCGTCGAAGACGTGGCCGTCGGGTCCCAGCACCTGGACGTCCGTGCGGGCGGGGCGGACCAGGTCGTGGCCGGGCGCCGAGGAGAAGTCGGCCGGGATCATGCGGCCGCGCCGGACCTCGGCCCGTACGTCCTGCACCACCTCGTCGAAGACGGTCTGCTGGTCCACGCGCACGAGCCGGGCGGCGGCGCCGTAGGACAGGATGCCGACGAGTACGGTGACGCCGGCGGTGACCGCGGCGAAGGACAGGGCGAAGGTGGTGCGCAGCGACACCAGCCGCCAGCGGCGGCCGCCGCTCACTCAGCCCTCCCGCAGGACGTAGCCCACCCCGCGGACCGTGTGGATCAGCTGCGGGGCGCCGGGCTCGTCGAGCTTGCGGCGCAGGTAGCCGACGTAGACGGCGAGGTTCTTGGAGCCGGGCCCGAAGTCGTAGCCCCAGATGCGGTCGTAGACGGTGGCGTGGTCGAGGACCGTGCCGGCGTGGCGTACGAGGAGTTCCAGGAGTTCGAACTCGGTGCGGGTGAGCTCCAGTTCGCGCCGGCCGCGCCAGGCTCTGCGCGCCTGCGGGTCCATCCGCAGCCCGGCCGCCTCCAGCGTGCCCTGGGCGGGCTCGGGAGCGGCGGGGGTCTCGGGCGGGGGGCTGGTGCGGCGCAGCAGGGCGCGCAGGCGGGCGAAGACCTCTTCGACGTCGAAGGGTTTGACGACGTAGTCGTCGGCACCGGCGTCCAGGCCGGCGATCCGGTCGGCGGTCTCCACCAGCGCGGTCAGCATCAGGATGGGCGTGCGGTCGCCCTCGGCGCGCAGGGTGCGGCAGACCTGGAGGCCGTCCTTGCCGGGCATCATCACGTCGAGGACGAGCACGTCCGGTGGGGTCCGGTGCGCCTGCTCCAGGGCTTCGATCCCGTCGGCGACCGCGGTCACCTGGTATCCCTCCAGGGTGAGGGCGCGCTCCAGGGCGTGCCGGATCGCGCGGTCGTCTTCGGCGAGCAGAACAGTCGGGGCCACCCGCCCAGTGTGGCAAAGCCATCTGTGCGGAACCGCGGCCCCGGCCCGCGTAGCGCCTGTTCTTACCTGCTGCTCACCCCGTCGGCCGGAGCGCCGCGAGCCGCTGCTCGAACGGCACGACCGCGAGGTCGTCCTTCGGTGCGGGCCGCCGGGCCCCGCCGAGCCCGCTCATCAGCGCGGCCAGTTCCCCGGCGGCCCGGTCGACGCGGTCCTGGAGGCCTTCGGCGCCCCAGTCCTCCGAGGCGGCGTACACCCCGGTCGGTACGACGACGGCGCGCAGGTAGGCGAAGAGCGGGCGCAGCGCGTGCTCCAGCACCAGGGAGTGCCGTGCGGTGCCGCCGGTCGCGGCGATCAGCACGGGCTTGCCGGTCAGGGCGTCCTTGTCGAGGACGTCGAAGAACGACTTGAACAGTCCGCTGTACGACGCCGAGAACACGGGCGTGACGACGATCAGTCCGTCCGCTCCGGCCACCGCGTCCAGCGCGGCGGCGAGGTGCCGGCCGGGGAAGCCGTTGGTGAAGTTCTGCGCGATCTCGACCGCCAGCTCGCGCAGCTCGACGTGCTGGATGTCGACCGGTGCGGCACGCCCCACCGCGGTGGCGAGGCGGTCGGCGAGCAGCCGGGTGGACGACGGGACGCTCAGCCCCGCGGAGACGACGACGAGCTTCATGCGAGGACCTCCTTCGAGGCGGTGGCGAGCAGGGACTGATGGGTGGGCGCGTCCGGCACATTGGCCGGACGTCCGGCGGCGAACTCCTTGCGCAGCACCGGCACGACCTCCTCGCCGAGCATGTCGATCTGTTCCAGCACGGTCTTCAGCGGCAGTCCGGCGTGGTCGACCAGGAACAGCTGGCGCTGGTAGTCGCCGGCGTAGCTGCGGAAGGCCAGCGTCTTCTCGATCACCTGCTCCGGTGTGCCGACGGTCAGCGGGGTCTGGTCGGTGAAGTCCTCCAGGGAGGGGCCGTGGCCGTAGACGGGTGCGTTGTCGAAGTAGGGGCGGAACTCGCGGATGGCGTCCTGCGAGGTCCGTCGCATGAACACCTGTCCGCCGAGGCCGACGATGGCCTGTTCGGGGGTGCCGTGGCCGTAGTGGGCGTAGCGCTCGCGGTAGAGCTCGACCATGCGCTTGGTGTGGTCGGCGGGCCAGAAGATGTTGTTGTGGAAGAAGCCGTCGCCGTAGTAGGCGGCCTGTTCGGCGATCTCGGGGGAGCGGATGGAGCCGTGCCAGACGAAGGGGGGTATGCCGTCGAGGGGGCGGGGTGTGGAGGTGAAGCCCTGCAGGGGGGTGCGGAACCTGCCCTCCCAGTCGACGACGTCCTCGCGCCACAGGCGGCGCAGCAGGGCGTAGTTCTCGATGGCCAGGTCGATGCCGTCGCGGATGTCCTTGCCGAACCAGGGGTAGACGGGGCCGGTGTTGCCGCGGCCCATCATCAGGTCGACGCGGCCGTCGGCCAGGTGCTGGAGCATCGCGTAGTCCTCGGCGATCTTCACCGGGTCGTTGGTGGTGATCAGCGTGGTGGACGTGGACAGGATGATCCGCTCGGTGCGGGCGGCGATCCAGCCGAGCATGGTCGTCGGCGACGACGGCACGAACGGCGGGTTGTGGTGCTCACCCATGGCGAACACGTCCAGTCCGGCCTCCTCCGCCTTCTGCGCGATGGCGACCATGGCCTTGATCCGCTCGCGCTCCGTCGGCGTCCGGCCGTTCGTCGGGTCCGGCGTGACATCGCCGACCGTGAAGATCCCGAACTGCATGGTCGCTCACCCTCCAGTTTGTTGACCGTTCAACCATACGCTTGAACGGGGCGGGGGCCCGGCGTATTCCAGGGGTGTGATCACCGAAAGGTGCAGTGCGGGGGTGGCTGAAGGCCTGAATCCCGCAACAAACCGTGACCACGCCCAGCCCGCGTCCGCCCGGGCCGGCCCCGAAAGCGGCTGGCCGGTGTCCTGAGGTCCGGGCCGGGTGCGCGCCCGGTTTTCGTTACCGTGCCGCCGAGGGGGTCGGTGGTGGATGCGCCAACAACCCCGCCGTCGCAGCGTCGCCGGCCCCCCCGCAAGGCCAGTTCAGGCACCCTGCGACCCGTCCCCACCGGGCCGGAACACCGCCCTGAGGTCCGGGCCGCGGCTGCCGACAGTCGTACCGCCAGGCTCGCCTACCTCAGGAAGTCGGATGAACACACGCGTCGATCTGCTCACCAAGGAGTACCCGCCGGAGATCTACGGCGGAGCCGGAGTCCACGCCGCAGAACTCGCCAAGGCGCTGCGGCGTCTGGTCGACCTGCGCGTGCACTGCTTCGGGGCTCCCCGCGACGAGGAGGGGGTGAGCGCCTATGCCGAGCCCCACCTCGCCGACGGGGCCAACACCGCGCTGCGCACCCTCGGGGCGAACGTGGCGATGGCGGCCGGCTGCGAGGGCACCGAGCTGGTGCACAGCCACACCTGGTACGCCAACGCGGCCGGGCATCTGGCGAAGACGCTGTACGGCGTCCCGCACGTGGTCACCACGCACAGCCTGGAGCCGCTGCGGCCGTGGAAGGCCGAGCAGCTGGGCGGCGGGTACGCCCTGTCGTCCATGGTGGAGCGGGGCGCGCTGGAGCACGCCGACGCCGTGATCGCGGTGTCCCGGGGCATGCGGGAGGACATCCTGCGGGTGTACCCCGAGGTCGACCCCGCGCGGGTGCACGTCGTGCACAACGGCATCGACACCGCCGTCCACGGGCCCGACCTCGCCACCGACGCCCTCGTCCGGCACGGGGTCGACCCCGACCGGCCCATCGTGCTGTTCGTCGGGCGCGTCACCCGGCAGAAGGGGCTGCCCCAACTGCTGCGCGCCGCCTTCGAGATCGATCCCGAGGCGCAGCTGGTGCTGTGCTGCGGGCAGCCCGACACCGCGGAGATCGCCGCCGAGACCGCCGCCCTCGCCGAGGAGCTGGGGCGCAGGCGGGGGCGGGTGGTGCGGATCGACGGGATGCTGGACCAGCGCTCGTTGCGGCAACTGCTCACGCATGCCTCCGTGTTCGTGTGTCCCTCGCTCTACGAGCCGATGGGGATCGTCAACCTGGAGGCCATGGCCTGCGGGACCGCTGTCGTGGCGACCGCCACCGGGGGGATTCCGGAGGTCGTCGTCGACGGGGAGACCGGGCTGCTCGTGCCGATCGAGCAGGAGCAGGACGGGACCGGTACGCCGCTCGACGAGAAACGTTTCGCCTCCGACTTCGCCGCCGCCGTCAACCGGCTCCTCGCCGAGCCCGGAACGGCCCGTTCCATGGGCGCCGCCGGACGGCTGCGCGCCGAGCGGGAGTTCGGCTGGGACGTGGCCGCCGAACGGGTGCACGAGGTGTACCGCAGCGCCCTTCGAGGGTGAGGCGGCGCGACCTCATGGAGTCCGTTCGAAGGCGTTGACCGGGGCACCCGCACGGCCGTTACGTTCGCGGACATGTCGGAAGCGCAGTCCCCGTCGACGACGCACGGCGAGACGAGGGTCACCACCCTGGAGCTGTTCTTCGACCTCGCCTTCGTCTTCAACTTCACCCAGCTGGCCCGGCTCCTGAGCCGGGACATGACCCCGCGCGGCCTGGTGCAGGTCCTGCTGGTGTTCTGGCTGCTGTGGTGGATGTACGGCGGCTACGCCTGGCTCACCAACCATCTGCCCCCGCACCGCAAGAGCCACCGGCTGCTGCTTCTGCTCGGCATGGCGTCCTTCCTGGTGCTCGGACTGGCCACGCCCAACGCCTTCGGCGGGGACGGCGTGGCCTTCGGCATCGGATACCTGCTGACCGTCGGCGTGCACGCGGCGCTGTTCGCGTACGGCGGTCCCGACGCGGCCCGCAACATGCTGCGGATCGCGCCCTTCCACACGCTGTCCGCGCTGCTGATCATCGCGGCCGGCTTCCTGGACGGGCCGGTCGTCTACGCGCTGTGGGCCACGGCCGTGCTGCTGGAGGTCGTCGCGCCGGTGGTGACCGGCGTCTCCGGCTTCGCACTGCGGCCGGGGCACTTCGTGGAACGCCACGGCCTGCTGATGATCATCGCGCTCGGCGACTCGTTCCTGGCGCTCGGCATCGGCATGGACGGCGGTCAGGCCGGGCTCTCGCACGTGACGACGGCCGTACTGATCTTCGTCATCCCGGCCTGTCTGTGGTGGGTGTACTTCGACGAGTCCGAGAAGGCACGCCGGGCGGAGCTGGCGCTGGAGAAGGAGGACGCCCACCAGCGTTCCCGGCTCGCCCTCAGCGCCTTCTTCTACGCCCATGTGCCGATGCTGCTCGGGCTGATCCTGATCGCCTCCGCGGTGAAGAAGACCATCGTGCATCCCTTCGACCCGCTCGAGCTCGCGCCCTCGATCGCGCTGGCCGGCGGTGTCTCGCTCTATCTCGCCGGCATCGCCTGGTTCCACGGCATCCTCAAGATCGGGCCGCAGCGCTTCCATCTCGCGGCCTCCGTCATCGGCCTCGGCGCCATCGCCGTCGGCCGCTACGGCAGCGCGGTCTCCGAGGTCGTCGCGCTCGGACTGCTCATCGTGGCCGCCCTGGTCAGTGAGCACCGCTGGTCCCGGCAGATCGACCGGCTCGCACCCCATCTGCGTACGGCCCCCGAAACGGCCGACCGCCCGCACCACCCCCCTGCCCCGCCCACCCGCGTCACCGCGACACCGGAGGTGAACCGTTCATGAGTTCCGTGGCCGACCGCCTGGACGTCATCGACACCTGTACCCGTATGGCCTGGCACACCGACTCCCGCGACTGGGAGAAGCTCGGTGAGACCTTCGCCGACGAGATCCGGCTGGACTACACGAGCCTGAACGGCGGTGAGCCCTTCACCATCGCCCGCAAGGACCTCGTCGCCGCCTGGTCGGGCCTGCTGGGCGCGTTCACCGCCACCCAGCACATCCTGAGCAACTTCCTCGCCGAGGTCTCCGGTGACACCGCGGTCGTCACCGCCATGTTCCAGGCCACCCACCGTATGCCCAGCGACCACGGCGGCCCGCTGTGGACGCTGGCCGGGAAGTACCGCTTCGGGCTGACCCGCACGCCGTCGGGCTGGCAGATCGACGACGTCGTGATGACCGTCCTGTGGGCCGACGGAAACCAGCAGCTGTTCACCGACGCGGCCAAGATCGCGTCCGGCGAGAGCTGAAAGCCGGTCGGCGGGAGCCGAAAGTCAGGAAGTCAACCTTCCCTTTCTTGCCGCAGGTCGAGCGGCCCGCGAATGATTTTCCGGTGAATGCCTGCGCGACCATTCGGCACTCTCTCCACCTTGTCGAGGAGACCCCATGAGCAACCTCACCGAAGAGACCAGGAAAGTCGCCCGGACGTGGTTCGAGGCGCTTACCTCCGGTGATTTCGAGACCGCGCTCAACACACTGGACGAGAACGTCGAGTGGATCAACTACACGATCGTTCCCGGCTACAACGACGACATGAAGTGGATCGGCACGGTCCACGGCCGTGAGGCCGTCCTCGGCACCCTGCAGATCTTCACCGGTGCCGTCGACGTGAAATCCGAGCGGCTGATCAACCTCGTCGCCGACGGGGACCAGGCTTTCGGTGTCATCGACGAGGTCTCCGTCGTCAAGGAGACGGGCGTCGAATTCCACATCGAATTCATCCAGTCCCTCACGGTCCGCGACGGAAAGATCGTGCGCTGGAAGTCCTACACCGACCCCTCCGAGATCATCCGCGCCCTGCGCGGGGACAAGCCCGATGAGGTGGCCGCCTGATGAGCGCCGAACTGATCAAGGCCGTCCGCGGCCGCCAGACCCCCGTCGTCGAGCGCCTGCTCGCCTCGGGCGCCAACCCCGACACCCGCGAGAACTCCTCCGGGCTGACCGCGCTGATGATCGCGTCCGGCCAGGCCGACCCCGCCACCGTGCGGGTCCTGATCGGCGCCGGCGCCGACGTCCTCACCACCGACCCCCGGGCCGGCGCCACCGCGCTGCACAAGGCCTGCCAGGGCGGCAGCCTCGACGTGGTGCGCCAGCTCGTCGAGGCCGGCGCGTTCGTCGACGCCATCGCCACGACCACCGGCCACACCGCGCTGATGGACGCCCTCTGGTACAAGTTCCCGGACATCGCCGAGTACCTGCTCGCCCAGGGCACCTCGCTGAACATCTACACCCACTACGGCTTCTCGCTGGAGCAGCACTTCCAGTACGAGCTGAACGTGAACACCTTCGGCAAGGACAAGCTGCTCCAGGCCGAGCAGCACCTCAAGGCCCGGCGCGGCGCCGACGAGGCCGCGATCGCCCGCCAGGAGCTGATGGCCGCCACCGCCGAGGGCGACACCGACCGGGTGCGCAAGCTCCTCGACGACGGCGCCGAGGTCGACGAGCGCTACCCCAACGTGGGCGGCTTCAACGACAGCCACACCCCCCTGCTGGTCGCCTCCCGCGACGGCCACACCGAGATCGTGCGGTTGCTGCTCGCCGCGGGCGCCGACGTCAACGCCGTCGAGCCGACCTTCGGTGCGGTCCCGCTGCACAAGGCCGTCTACAACGGCCACGCGGACATCACCGCCGACCTGGTCCGCCAGGACGGCATCGACCTCAACTGGGTCGGCGCCACCAACGGCTACACGCCCCTGCACGACAGCCTGTGGCACGGCTACGAGGACTGCTCCCGCATCCTCGTCGAGGCGGGCGCCGACCTGACCCACGTCGCCCACGACGGCAAGACGCCGCTCGACCTGGCCGTGGAGGTCTTCGGCGAGGGCCACGCCCTGACCGAGCTGATCCGCGCCCGCTCGGCCGGCTGAGCCGCACCGAACGCCGCCCCCAACCCCCTTTCGTACGACGGGAGTCGTCCATGCTCTTCTACGTCCAGATGAAGTGGATCCACGAGGGCCGCATGACCCTCGACGAGCTCTGGGAGCTCGAGCAGGAAGAGGCCGAGCACGCGCAGGAGACCCTCGACTCCGGGTTCTGCGTGGGCATCTGGAAGGTCGCCGCGCAGAAGCGCGTCATAGCCATCATCGACTCGCCCGACGCCGAGGAGCTGGACCGCACCGCGCTCGGCCGGCTGCCCATGCGCGACTACCTGGAGTTCGAGAAGGTCTGGCCGCTGCGCGACTACCTGGGCTTCGCCGAGGACGTCAAGAAGCGCTACAAGGTCTGAGCCGAGAGGACTGACGCACGTGAGCCGGTCAAGGACCCGCACCGCACTCGTCACCGGCGGCAACCGGGGCATCGGCCTGGAGATCTGCCGGCAACTGCTGCAGGCCGGGCACGACGTCGTCCTGGCCGCACGCGACGAGGCGCGCGGCCGGTCGGCGGCCCGCGGCCTCAAGAGCGCCGACGGCCGGCTCCGGGTGGAACAGCTCGACGTCACCAGCCGGGCGAGCGTCACGGACTGCGCGACCCGGCTGGTCGCCGACGGCGTCGAGATCGACATCCTCGTCAACAACGCCGGCGTCTACCCGACGGACTCGTTCTTCTCACTGACCGAGGACACCTTCCGTGAAGCCCTCGACGTCAACCTGATGGGCGCCTTCCACACCAGCCAGGTGTTCGTACCGGCGATGACCCGGCGCGGCTGGGGCCGCGTGGTCAACGTGTCCTCCGGGCTCGGCGCCATGACCGACAACGTGCCCTCCCCGGCCGCGTACGGCATCTCCAAGGCGGCGCTGAACGCGCTGACGCTGGTGGTGTCCGCGGCGGCCGGGCACGGGGTGAAGGTCAACGCCGTGTGTCCCGGCTGGGTGCGCACCGACATGGGCGGCGCATGGGCGCCCACCAGTGTGGAGAAAGGCGCCGACACGGCCGTCTGGCTCGCCCGGCTGCCGGACGACGGACCCACCGGCGGGTTCTTCCGCCACCGCAGGAGGATCGCATGGTGACTCTGGCCGCACGCCGCCCGAGCAGGCGGCGGATCGTCGCGTACGCCCTGTCGGCGGTGCTGGTGCTGGGCGTGGCCCTCGCCTTCACCAGCGACTATGTGCGGGCCGCCGCCAAGGAGGCGGTACGCGACACCCCCGAGGAGCACGACGCCGAGGCGCTGGCCTCGCTGCACCCCGCGGTGCGCGGATACGTCAGCGCGGTCGACGACAAGGATGTCGAGGCACTGGTCGGCACCTTCGCCCCCGACGCGGTCGTCACCGACACCGGACGCGAGTTCCGTGGGCACGAGGAGATCCGTGCCTGGGCGAGCGACGAGGTGATCGGCGGCCGGTTGACCGTGCTGAGGAACACCCCGGAGAGCGACGGCACCTCCAGCGTGCTGCTGCGCTTCGACCCGGAGGGCCCGCTCGTGGGCTTCCGGGCCACCTACCTGTTCGACGTGGACGACGACCGGATCGCCCGGGTGTCCATGGCGTACGCCTGAGCCCGAAGAAAGAAGGACTGCCGTGCGACATCGCATATACGTCCCCCTGGCCCTGGCCGCCACCGTCCTGCTGACGGCCTGCTCCGACGGCGAGGACGACACCGCCGCCGACGGGCCCACCACCAGTGTCTCGGCGCCCCAGGACTCCGGTGCCGGCGCGACGAACGAACCGAGCGACACGAAGGAAACGGACGACGTGGCGAGCAGCGAGAACCCCGGCGGGATCGACCCGGCGGCCCAGAAGTACGTCGACGCGGTCGCCGCGGAGGACCTGGACGCGCTCGTGGCCGCCTTCCACCCCGACGCCGAACTCACCGACGTCGGCCGCGAGTTCACGGGCCACGACGAGATCCGCGACTGGGCGGACAACGAGGTCATCGGCGGCAAGCTCACGGTGCTGAAGAACACGCCCAAGTCCGACGGCACCACGCTCCTCGTCCGCTTCGCCCCCGGCGGCGACGGCGGCTTCGAGGCCAACTACGAGTTCACCTCCCGCGACGGCCTCATCACGAAGCTCGACCTGCAGTACGCCTGACCCGCCCGACAGGAGAGGTCCACCATGAGTACCCCCACCACGACGGCATCCGGCAGCCCTAACCGGCTCGCGCTGGCCTCGCTCGGTCTGGGTGCCTTCGTCATCGGCACCGCCGAACTGGTCATCGTCGGCGTCCTGGAACTGATCGCGGACGACCTCGGTGTCTCCGTGAGCACCGCGGGCCTGCTGGTCACCGCGTACGCCCTAGGCGTCTCCCTCGGCGGCCCGGTGGTGACCGCCGCGACCATCCGCATGTCGCGCCGATCCCTGCTGTGGCTGGCCATGGCTGTGTTCATCGCGGGCAACCTGGTGGCCGTGTTCGCTGGGGTGTTCGGGCTCCTGGTGGCCGCGCGGGTGCTGTGCGGCGCGATCCACGGCCTGTTCCTGGGCGCCGCCACGGCGGTCGGCACCGGCCTGGTCGCGCCGGAGCACCGCGGACAGGCCGTCGGCCTGGTCTTCGGCGGTATCTCCGTCTCCACGGTCGTCGGTGTGCCGCTGGGCACCCTGCTGGGCCAGAACCTCGGCTGGGAGGCCACGTTCGCCGGTGTCGCCGTGCTCGGTGTGCTGGCGCTGGCCGCGATGATGGCGTTCGTGCCGTCGGTCGTGCACGGCTCCGGCTCGGGCGGTCTCGCGGCCCAGGCCCGGCACGCCTTCCACCCGCGGGTGCTGGCGATGCTCGCCTCCGGTGTGCTGCTGATGGGCGCGCAGTTCATCGCGTTCACCTATCTCGCGCCGTTCCTGGAGGACGTCACCGGGGTGAGCAGCGGGGCGGTGTCCGCGTTCCTGCTGATCTTCGGTGTGTTCAGCGCGATCGGCACGATCGCCGGCGGCCGCTTCGCCGACATCAACGCCTCGGCGACGCTGTTCATCGGCAACGTCGTGCTGATCGTGGCGCTGGCCGGGCTGTATCTGTTCCGGGGCAACCCGGTGCTGGTCGCCATCGCGCTGGCCGGCTGGGGCATCGTCGGCTTCGGTGTCACACCGGCGTACCAGCTGCGGGTCATCTCGCTGGCCGGTGAGGGCGGTGACCTCGCGGCGACGCTGGGTGCCTCCGCGACCAACGTCGGTGTCGCGCTGGGAGCGGCCGTGGGCGGCTGGGCCCTGGACACCTTCGAGGTGCGCAACGTGCCGCTCACCGCTCTGATCGTCGCCGTGATCGCCCTGCCGGCCGTGTTCGGCACCAGGTTCCTCAAGGTGCCCGGCACCCCCAGCGAGGTCGCCGCCTCCGGAGCCGCCCAGAAGGCGCCGGTCACCGCCACCGGCTGACGCGTCCCGCCTAGAACGCCCCCCACAAGTTCCGTACCAACCATTCTCAGGAGAGTGAAACCCCGTGACCGAAACCGGGCGGACCGTACGTGACGCCACGCTGGACGTGCTGAAGCAGTTAGGGCTGACCACGGTCTTCAGCAACCCCAGCCACAGCGAGATGAAGCTGTTCGAGAACTGGCTGGAGGGGGACTTCAAGTTCGTCCTGGGCCTGGAGGAGAAGGCCGTCGTCGGCATGGCCGACGGGTATGCGCAGGCCACCGGCGAGCCCGCGCTGGTCATCATCAACGGCGGGCCGGGTCTGGCCAACGCCATGGGCAGCGTCTACACCGCGGCCTCCGCGAAGACGCCGATGGTGATCCTCGGCGGCCAGCAGGCCCGCAAGATGCTCCTCGGCGAGCCGTTCCTGATCGCCAAGGACTCCACCCAGCTGCCCAAGCCGTACATCAAGTGGGCGGCCGAGCCCGCGCGGCCGCAGGACGTGCCGGCGACCATCGCGCAGGCCTACCAGATTGCCAAGCAGACCCCGCAGGGCCCGGTGTTCGTGGCCGTGCCCGAGGACGACTGGGTACGCCCGGCCGACCCGGAGCCGCTGCGCATCGCCAAGGTCGAGTCGGCGGTCGTGCCGGACCCGGCGGCGCTGGAGCAGATCGCCGCCGCGCTCAACGGGGCCGAGCGGCCCGGTCTGATCGCGGGCGGCCCGGTGGACGCGCAGGGTGCCCGCGGGGACCTGATCGCGCTCGCCGAGAAGCTGAACGCACGCGTGTGGGGTGCGCCGGTGTGGGCGCGCGGTGCCTTCCCGGAGAACCACCCGCTGTTCGCGGGTGTGCTGCCGCCCATCCCCGAGCTGATCAACGAGCGGCTGTCCGCGCAGCACGACGTGGTCGTCGTCCTCGGCGGGCCGGCGTTCACGCTGTTCACCGCGTGGGACCTGTTCTCCACCGCCCCGGCCGACCTCGACAAGTCGCCGCGGCCGACGCTGACCGCGGACGTGGACTTCCTGCACGTCACCGACGACCCGCAGGCCGCCGCCGCGACCCTCGCCGGACGCAGCTTCGTCGCCCCGCCGGGTGCCGTCGTCAAGGGCCTGGTGCCGCTGGTCGAGCAGCGTGAGCGGGTCGAGCTGGCGCCGGTGCGCGAGCCGGTCGCCGTGCCGGAGCCGTCGACGCCGCTGACGCAGGCGTACCTGTTCCACGTGCTGTCCAAGGAACTGCCCGACAACGCGGTGCTGTTCGAGGAACTGCCGATCGCCCGCGCCGACTTCCACGAGCAGATCCCGCTCGGCGAGGACAACGGCTACTTCGCCACGGCCTCCGGTGCGCTCGGCTTCCCCTTCGCGGGTGCCGTCGGCTACGCGCTGGCCCGCCCCGACCGGCGTGCCGTCGTCGTGGTCGGCGAGGGCTCCGCGCAGTACACGATCCACGCCCTGTGGACGGCGGCCCGGCACAACCTGCCGGTCACCTTCGTCATCCCGGACAACTCCGGCTACCTGTCCCTGAAGTACTACCTCCAGGACCAGAAGTCGTGGGAGGCGGGCTACGACCTCAGCGACGTCGACATGGCGCTGATCGCCCGCGGCTTCGGTGTGCGCGGCGAGACCGTCGACTCGCCCGACGGCCTGCAGGAGGCGCTGCGCGACGCGCTGACCGCCGACGGCCCGGTGCTGATCGACGTCAAGACCGAGGACCCGGGCCTGTTCCGGCTCTGAGCGAACCGACCAACACACCTCTGTAGTTGGGAGAGATCATGACCACCACAGCGCAGCCGGGCTCCGCCCCGGCCGCCAACCACCCGGAGGGTGCCGTCGTGCACTGTCCGGCGGGCACGGGCGTGAAGACCGTGTGGTTCGGCGACGCGATCTACAGCTTCAAGGCGATCTCGGAGAACACCGGCGGCAACCTGACGCTGGCCGAGGCCACCGTCCCGCCGGGCGGCGGCCCGCCCCCGCACATCCACCCCCGCGCCGACGAGGCGTTCTACATCCTCAGCGGCCAGATCGAGTTCCTCAACGGCGAGAAGACCTTCGTCGCCGGCACCGGGGACTTCGTGTTCGTGCCGCGCGGCACCCGGCACCGCTTCCGCAACGTCGGTCTGCAGACGGCGCACATGCTGTTCATGTTCACCCCGGCCTACCTGGAGAAGTTCTTCATGGAGATAGGCCAGGAGGCGCGGGCCGGTGAGGCTCCGGCGCCGCTGACGCCCGAACAGAAGCAGATGATCGTGGACCTCGCGCCGCGCCACGATCTGACGCTGGCCCCGTAACACCGAGCGGGGTCGGTGACCGCACGGCGGCGCACCAGCGAAAAAGAACGACCAAGGAAAGAGGCTGGAAAAGCGTGGAGAGAGCGACAACCATGCGCGCCGCCGTCATCGACCGTCTCGGTCCCGCCGCCGACACCCTGCGCCTGACCGACCTGCCCGTGCCGCGGCCCGGCCCGGGTGAGGTCCTGGTGCGGGTGGCGGCGGCCGGGATCAACGCCATCGACTGGGCCACCCGTGTCGGGCGGGGCGTCGGCATCGACGCCTTCCCGGCCGTGCTCGGCTGGGACATCGCCGGCACCGTGGCCGCCACCGGCCCCGGCGCAGGCCGGTTCGCCGTCGGCGACGCCGTCTACGGCATGCCCCGCTTCCCGGCCCTCGCCGGGGCGTACGCCGAGTACGCGGTGGCCCCCGAGGACGAGCTCGCCGCCGTCCCCGAGGGACTGTCGATGGTGGAGGCGGCCGCGGTGCCGATGCCCGGCATCACCGCCTGGCAGACCGTGTTCCGGCACGGCGGCCTCACCGCGGGGCAGCGCGTGCTGGTCGCCGGGGCCGCCGGCGGCGTCGGCCACCTGGTGGTGCAGCTCGCCGCGGACGCGGGCGCCGAGGTCATCGGCACGGCCTCGGCCCGCAACCGTGACTTCGTGCTCTCCCTGGGCGCGAAGGACGTCGTCGCGCACGACATGGTCCGCGAGGTGAAGAACGTGGACCTGGCGGTCGACCCGATGGGCGGCGCCGAGTACTTCCGCATGCTCGACGTCGTACGCCCCGGCGGCATCGTTGTCACCCTCAAGGGTGAAGGTCCGCAGCATCGGCAGGCCGCCGACGAGCACGGGGTGCGCGCCGGATTCACCTACGTCCACCCCGACGCGCCCGTCCTGGACCGGCTCGCCCCGCTGCTGGCCGAGGGGCGGTTGCGCCCTCATGTGGAGCGGGTGTTCGCGCTCGGCGAGGTGGCCGAGGCGCACGCGCTCGGCGAGCAGGGGCATGTGCGCGGCCGGCTCGTCCTGGATCTGTCCTGACCCTCCCGGGGAACGGATGACCACCCCATGGCACTGAAGGAGGAGGCGGAATGATCCTGGTGACGGGAGCGACCGGACACGTCGGCGGTGAACTGGTCGCCGAACTCGCCCGTACGGGCCGCCCGGTACGGGCCCTGGCCCGCCGCGCACCGGCGGCGGGCACCCTGCCCGAGGGCGCCGAGGCGGCCGTCGGCGACCTGAACGACCCGGCGTCCCTCAGGCCCGCCCTGGAGGGCGTCGAGGGCGTCTTCCTGCTGCCCGGCTACGCGGACATGCCGGGCGTGCTCGCCGAGCTGGGCACGGCCGGCGTCAAGCATGTGGTCCTGCTGTCCAGCATCGCCGCACCCGACGGCGACCTGGACAACGCCATCTCCCGCTTCATGATCCGCTCCGAGGAGGCGGTCCGGGCCGCGGATGTGCCCTGGACGATCCTGAGGCCGAGCGGCTTCATGTCCAACACCTTCCAGTGGCAGGGGCAGTTGGCGGCGGGCGACGAGGTGCGGGACGCCTTCGGCGGGGTGCGGGTCGCGATGGTCGACCCGTACGACATCGCGGCCGTGGCCGCGCGGGTGCTGCTCGACGCCGACCACTTCGGCGCGGCGCACGCCCTCAGCGGGCCCGAGGCCCTGCTGCCCGCGGACCGGGTGCGCATCCTCGGCGAGGTCCTCGGCCGGCCGCTCACCTTCGTCGGGCTGACCGACGAGGAGGCGCGGGCCGGGATGGAGGGCTCGATGCCGCAGGAGTACGTCGACGCGTTCTTCCGCTACTACGCCGAGGGCACGCTCGACGACTCGATCGTGCGGCCGGGTGTGCGCGAGGTGCTGGGGCGTGAGCCGCGCACCTTCGCGCAGTGGGCCCGGGCGCACGCGCAGAACTTCCAGAGCCAGAGTTGAACTTCGAGAAGGGGTACGTGGCATGACCACTGTCGAGACCGTCCGTTTCAAGCTGATACCCGGTACGGACCCGGAGGCCTTCGGCAAGCTCGACGAGAAGGTCGAGAACGAGTACATGGCCAAGCGGCCCGGGTTCGTCTCCCGTGAGGTGACGCTCAGCGAGGACGGCGAGTACCTCGTCATCGTGCACTGGGCCTCGCCGGAGGAGGCCGACGCGACGATGGGCGGCTTCTTCGCCGCGCCGGAGACGCAGGAGTTCCTCGCCGCCATCGACAAGTCGACCGTTTCCTCCGGGCGTTACGCAAAGGTCGAGCGCTGAGCATGTGAGTGGCTGGGGCGTGGGGTCTGTGCGGGCCGTATGTGGTTGCTCGCGCAGTTCCCCGCGCCCCTTCCTTGCATTGAGGGAGTGACGAAGGTGGACCTCTCCGGTCGTTTTCTGCTCGCCCTTGCCTGCTTGTTGCTGGTTACTCGTGCCGCCGGCCTTCTCGCCCGGCGCATCAAACAGCCCGCCGTGCTCGCCGAATTGACCGCCGGAATACTGCTCGGGCCCTCCCTCTTCGGACTCGCCGTCCCCGACGCGCACGCCCTGCTCTACGGCGATGACGTGCTGCCGCTGCTCGACGGGCTCGGGCAGCTCGGGCTGGTGCTGCTGGCGCTGCGGATCGGGCGGCTGCTGGCGCGGGGCGAAGGGGGCGGCTCGGGGGAGCGGGGGACCGTTCTCGCGGTCGGGGCGGCCGGGTTCGTGCTGCCCTTCGCCGCGGGGGTGCCGCTCGCGCTGACGCTGTGCGCCCCGTACGCCGGAGAGCACGCCACCCCGGTCGCGCTCGCCCTGTTCCTGGGCGGGGCTCTCGGGGTGACGGCCGTGCCGGTGCTGGCACGGCTGCTGCAGGACGAGGGGCTGACCGACAGCAGGGCCGGCCGGATCTCGTTGGCCGCTGCTGCCGCCGGGGACGCGGCCGTGTGGGTCGTCCTGACCGCGGCGCTGTTCGCGGCGGGCCGGCTGGGCCCGGGCCGGATCGCGCTGGTGGCCGCGGGGCTGCTGCTGTGCGCGGCCCTGCTGCGGTGGCGCGGTGCCGAGGCCCCCAGCGCCCCTGCGGACGCCGGTGTGCTGGTCGCGGGGTGTGCGCTGGCCGCTGCGGCCTCCTCGGCCGCCGGGCTGCACCAGCTGCTCGGGGCCGTGGTGTTCGGCTTCGTGTGGGGCAGGCGCCGGCCGGTGGAGGACCTGGCCGCCGGGCGGCTGGACACGGTGGTGGACCAGGTCCTGCTGCCCTGCTTCTTCCTGGGCTTCGGGCAGCGGGTCGACCTGGGCGGGGTCTCCTGGGACGCCGACTTCGCGCTCCTGCTGGCCGTCCTGCTGTCCGTCGCCGTGGTGGTGAAGGCCGTGGGCTGTGCGGGCGCGGGGGTGGTGCGCGGACTGCCGTCCGCGCAGTGGCTGCGCCTGGGGGTGCTGATGAACGCCCGTGGCCTCACCGAGATCGTGGTGCTGTCGGCCGGGTTCGACGCCGGTCTGATCGACCGGGGTCTGCTGGTCGCGCTGACGGTGGTGGCGTTGGCGACGACCGCGATGGCAGGGCCGGGGCTACGGCTGGTGGACCGGCTGCGGCCGCTGCCCGCCGAGGATCAGATGCCGCTGCTGATCCGGCCGACGGTGAAGGGCAGCGTCGTCGGGTCGAGCCCGAACTGAGAGCGCACGACGTGGATCGAGCCGTCCTTGCGCACGATGGTGGTGGGCTTCATCAGGCTGGCGTCGGTGGCCTCGCTCTCCACCAGGGCTGAGGTGCCCTCGGAGTTCAGCAGCAGCCGGCTGATCTTGTTGGTGCCGAACTGGGCGACCCACATCTTGTTCTTCTCGATCATCAGACCGTCGGCGGAGAGCAGGCTCCCACCCACGAACTGGACCTTCGTGGCCTTGCCGGTGGCGATGTTGAGGTTGAACAGGTCGCCGGTCATCATGTCGACGGTGATCAGCCAGTTGCTGTACTGGCCCGCCTCGATGCCGTTGAGGGTGATGGCCCCCTCCTCGTGGGGCGCGACCAGGCTGTTGAGGTCGAAGGCGACCGTCAGGGTGCGGTCGGCACCGGACGAGATCGCCTCGGTGAGCTGGGTCGGCGTGACCTTGTAGACCTTCTGCCGGTTGGAGTCGGTTATGTACGCCGTGCCGTCCTGGGTGATCTCCAGGTCGTTGAGGACGGACTGGCCCGGGGTCGGGGTGACGAAGCGGGCGAGCCGGGCCTTGGTGGCCGCGTCGTAGAGGGTGACGTAGTTCTTGTCACAGACCCAGATGCGGCCGTTCTTGTCGGCCTCGATGCCCATCGCCTCCGTGCGGCCGTCGGTGCCGCCGGGCAGCCAGACCTGGGCCTGGGTCTGGCCGGCCGGGGCCTTGTAGACGGCGCCGGTCGCGAAGGACGTGATGTAGGTGTCGCCGTTGCGGTAGTCGACGGACATGCCCTCCGGGTAGGCGTCGGTGCCGGGCAGGCTGATGGCGTCCTGGACGTAGAGCGGACCGTCGACCTTCTTCGGGGTCTCGACGGTCTCCGGCTCCAGGGCCGTCGACGGGGCGGCCGCGGCGGCGACGAGGCCGGACAGGGCCAGGGCGAGGGCCGCGAGGCTGCGGTGCGCGCGGGTGAGTCGCATGAAGGTTCCTCCTTGCACGGATCTGCACGGAAAGTGCATGTGCGTCTGGCCGAAAGGGGCCGGTCAGTTCCGGCCGGGTCGGCGAGAGGAACGTATGGCTGGAACGCCTCCCTCCGTCGGGAGGGAAAAGCGGCCCTGTACACGCAGTTCGTCCTGGTGGGGTGGGTGAACTGGGAGAACCTGTGAAGGGCGCATGGCCGGGATGCGTCGGGTGAACAGGCCGACTTTCGTATGTAGTGGACCCGATTCCGGTTAGTCCACCGGTTTTTGCCGTGCGAAGGGACGCCCGGGGGTGCCGGAGACCGGGTCGGGGGCACTGCGGAAGAGGTTCTCAGGACAGTAAAAAGAAGCCCTAGGAACAGCAAAAAGCGGCCCCGGGACACCGCCGTGTCCCGGGGCCGCCGTCGTGGGGCCCGTCGGTCAGAGGGGCCGCAGCCAGACCGCTCCCAGGGGCGGCAGGGTGATGACGGCGCTGGCCGGGAAGCCCTGGTGGGGGGTCTCCTCGGCGTGCACGGTGCCCGGGTTGAGCACACCGCTGCCGCCGTAGGCCGGGGCGTCGGTGTTGAGGGCCTCGGTCCACTCGCCGGCCCGGGGGAGCGCGATGCGGAAGCCGGGACGGGGGGTGGGCTGGAAGTTGTAGACGCAGACGAGGAGTTCGCCGTCGTCGCCGTGGCGGGCGAAGGAGTAGACGTTGTCCTGCGCCGCGTCGGCGTCGATCCAGGAGAAGCCCTCGGGGCTGGTGTCATGGCGCCACAGCGCGGGCTGGGCGAGGTAACCGCCGTTGAGGTCGCGCACCAGGTCGCGCACCCCGGCGTGCGGGGCGTGCTGGAGCAGCGACCAGTCCGGGCCGCGGTCGTGCGACCACTCGGTGTCCTGCGCGAACTCCTGCCCCATGAACAGCAGTTGCTTGCCCGGGAAGGCCCACATGAAGGCGAGGAACGCGCGCAGGTTGGCCAGCTGCTGCCAGCGGTCGCCCGGCATCTTCGTCAGCAGCGAACCCTTGCCGTGCACGACCTCGTCGTGGGAGATCGGCAGCACGAAGTTCTCCGAGTACGCGTAGACCATCGCGAAGGTCATGGCGTGATGGTGGTACTGCCGGTACACCGGGTCCTTGGCCATGTAGTCCAGCGAGTCGTGCATCCAGCCCATGTTCCACTTCAGGCAGAAGCCGAGCCCGCCGTGGTCGGTCATCCGGGTCACGCCCTCCCAGGACGTGGACTCCTCGGCGATGGTCAGGGCGCCCGGATTCCGGCGCGGCACGGTCGCGTTGACCTCCTGGAGGAACTCCACCGCCTCCAGGTGCTCGCGCCCGCCGTAGACGTTGGGCAGCCACTGCCCCTCGCCGCGCGAGTAGTCGAGATAGAGCATCGAGGCGACCGCGTCGACCCGCAGCCCGTCGACATGGAACTCCTCGATCCAGTACAGGGCGTTGGCCACCAGGAAGTTGCGCACCTCGCCTCGGCCGTAGTCGAAGACGAGCGTGCCCCAGTCGGGGTGCTCGCCGCGCCGCGGGTCGGGATGCTCGTACAGCGGGGTGCCGTCGAAGCGGGCCAGGGCCCACTCGTCGCGCGGGAAGTGCGCCGGCACCCAGTCGACGATCACCCCGATGCCGGCCTGGTGCAGCGCGTCGACCAGGAACCGGAAGTCGTCCGGGCCGCCCAGCTTGGCGGACGGCGCGTAGTAGGAGGTGACCTGGTAGCCCCAGGAGCCGCCGAAGGGGTGCTCGGCGACCGGCAGGAACTCCACATGGGTGAACCCCAGCGCCTTGACGTACGCCGGGAGTTCACGGGCCAGGTCACGGAAGGTGAGGCCGGGCCGCCAGGAGCCCAGGTGCATCTCGTACACGCTCATCGGCTCGCGGTGCGCGGAGAAGGAGGCGCGGCGGGCCATCCAGGTGCTGTCGCCCCAGCGGTGGCGGGAGGTGTGCACGATCGACGCGGTGCCGGGGGCCGGCTCGGCGCGGGTGGCGAGCGGGTCGGCCTTCTGGATCCAGCGGCCGTCGGGGGTGAGGATCTCGTACTTGTAGTGGCAGCCGTCGCCGACGTCCGGCACGAACAGCTCCCAGACGCCGCTGATGCCGAGCGAGCGCATCGGATGGGCCCGGCCGTCCCAGTAGTTGAAGTCGCCGACCACCCGCACCGCGCGCGCGTTGGGCGCCCACACCGCGAACGCGGTGCCGGTGACCGGTCCCCAACCCGACTCGTGGGTGCGGACGTTGGCGCCGAGCACCCGCCACAGCTCCTCGTGCCGGCCCTCGCGGATCAGATGCAGGTCGAGGTCGCCGAGCGTGGGCAGGAAGCGGTAGGGGTCGTCGTAGCGGTGCACTTCGTTGCCGCCGCCGTAGACGGCGGTGATCCGGTAGTCGGGGATGGCCGAACCGGGCAGCCGGCCGGCGAACACCCCGTCGGACTCGTGCTCCAGCTCCAGCAGCAGACCCCCGCCGGGGTCGGTGATGCGGACGGCGTCGGCGAGCGGCCGCAGTACCCGCACCGTCACCCCGTCCGGGCCCGGATGGGGCCCGAGCAGGGCGTGCGGGTCGCTGATCTCGCCGGTGACGAGCCGCTTGATGTCGGTGGCGGGCAGGGCCGGTGAGTGCGATGCGGTGGTCACGTCTGCGGGTTCCCGTCCGTGAATATGTGGGCCACTTGGCGGTGCGGGTCCAGGCGTACGTAGTTGTCGCGGCCCCACGTGTACGTCTGACCGGACAGCTCGTCGTACACCTCGAAGCTGTCGGAGCGGTCCAGGCCGAGCGCGGGCAGGTCGAGGAAGACGGTCGCCTCGCGCGCGGTGTGCGGGTCGAGGGTGAGCACGACCAGCACCCAGTCGGTGTCGTCCCGCTTGGAGAAGCAGATCACCGCGTCGTTGTCGGTGCGGTGGAAGCGCAGATTGCGCAGCTGGTGCAGGGCCGGGTGGCAGCGCCGCAGCTCGTTCAGGGTGCGCACCAGCGGGGCGAGCGAGTCGCCGGACGCCTCGCGGCCCTCCCAGTCGCGCGGCCGGTACTGGTACTTCTCCGAGTCCAGGTACTCCTCGCTGCCGGGCCCGGCCGGCACGTTCTCGAACAGCTCGTAGCCCGCGTACATGCCCCAGCTGGCCCCCGCCATCGCCGCGAGCACCGCCCGCACGGCGAACGCGGGACGGCCGCCGTACTGCAGGTAGGCGTGCAGGATGTCGGGGGTGTTCACGAACAGGTTGGGCCGCAGGAAGGCCGCCGACTCCTCGCCGCCGAGACCGGCCAGCTCCGAGAGGTAGGACTCCACCTCGTCCTTGGAGTTGCGCCAGGTGAAATACGTGTACGACTGGTGGAAGCCGACCCGGGCCAGGGTGTGCAGCATCGCCGGGCGGGTGAACGCCTCGGCGAGGAACAGCACATCGGGGTCGGTGTCGTGGACGGCCGCGATCAGCCGCTCCCAGAAGGCGACCGGCTTGGTGTGCGGGTTGTCCACGCGGAAGATCCGCACCCCGTGGGCCATCCAGTGGCGCAGGACGCGCAGGCACTCCTCGTGCAGGCCGTCGGGGTCGGTGTCGAAGTCGATCGGGTAGATGTCCTGGTACTTCTTCGGCGGGTTCTCCGCGTACGCGATCGTGCCGTCGGGGCGGTGCCGGAACCACTCCGGGTGCTCGGTGACCCACGGGTGGTCGGGGGAGCACTGGAGCGCGAAGTCCAGGGCGACCTCCAGGCCCAGCTCGGTGGCCCGGGCCACGAAGTGGTCGAAGTCCTCGAGCGTGCCGAGGTCGGGGTGGATCGCGTCGTGGCCGCCGGCCGGCGAGCCGATCGCCCAGGGCGAGCCCGGGTCGTGGGGACCCGCCACGAGCGTGTTGCCGGCGCCCTTGCGGTACGTCGTGCCGATCGGGTGCACCGGCGGCAGGTACACCACGTCGAAGCCCATGCCGGCCACCGACTCCAGGCGCTTGGCCGCGGTGCGCAGGGTGCCCGAGCGCGGCGGCTGGAGCAGCCCGTCGGCCTGCGGGGCACCGGCCACGACGGCGCCCTCGGAGCGCGGGAACAGCTCGTACCAGGCGCCGTACAGGGCGCGTTCGCGGTCCACCCGCAGCGGCAGCTCCTCGGAGCGGGTGACCAGCTCGCGCAGCGGGCGCGCGCACAGCAGCGCGAGCACGACCGGGTCGGACGCGGCGGCGAGCCGTTCCTCCGGCGCCTTGTCGGTGTCGCGCAGCCGGCGCACGGCGGCGATCAGCGGGGCGCCCTCACGCTTGGCGAACGCGTCGGCGGCCCGCTCCAGGAGCTGCGCCCCTTCTTCCAGTACGAGGGGTACGTCGATGCCCGCCGGGACCTTGATGTCGGCGGTGTGCCGCCAGGTGGCGACCGGGTCCGACCATGCCTCCACGCGGAAGGACCAGTCGCCCTCGCGGTCGGCGCTCACGGAGGCGGCGTACCGGTCGGTGCCGGGTGCGAGCAGCCGCATCGGCGTCCACTCGCCCTCGGTGCCGTCGGGCGCGGTGAGCACCACGTTCGCGGCGACGGCGTCGTGCCCCTCCCGGAACACGGTCGCCGACACCTCGAACACCTCACCCGGCACGGCGCGTGCGGGCCGCCGTCCCCCGTCCACCGAGGGCCGGACGTCCAGCACGGGAATACGCCCCACACTGGGCGCGAACCGCCGTGCGGCGCGCTTCTCCTGCATCATGTGCCTCCTCGCACGGGGGGTGCTGTCGCTGAAAGGGAGGGCCGGGCTTCAGGCCGGCTCACCGGCGGAGCCCCGTCGTTCCGTTGCTGACCTCGGCGATGATGCGGCGGTAGCCGGCGACGAGGGGGTGGTGGGGGTAGGCCGTGGAGAAGACGCGTTCGCCGGCCAGGGTGGCCATCTCGGGCGCGTAGGGCAGAACGGCGGAGACCCTGGTGTCGTAGGCCTTCTCCACCTCGGCGTGCAGACGGTCGTGGACCTGGCCGTCGGGAGCCATGTTGACCGCCACGGTCAGGCCGACCCCGCCGAGGCGTTCGGCGAGGGCGACCGTCTCGCGGGCGCCGGCCAGATCGAGGCGGTCGGCACGGGTGACCACGACCAGGTCGTCGGAGCAGGCCATCGCGGTCACGGTCTCGTTGTTGAACCCGGCGTGGGTGTCGAGGAGCAGCACGTCGAGGGCGAGGGAGTCGATGAGCCGGTCGAAGCCCTCGCGCAGCAGGCCCACGTCGTAGCCGCGGCCCATGATCTCGGCGGCCGCGGTGGACCGGCTGCGCGCCGGGATGAGGAAGAACCCGTCGTGGCCCCAGTCGCCGTCCGCCGGGTACACCGCGTCCTCGATCTCGCACCGGCCGATCAGATAGTCGGTGAGCGAGCGACGCCGTACCTGCTCCACCGAGCCGTCGAAGATCACGTCCAGCGCGGGCGTGTGGATGTCCGTGTCCACCAGCGCCACCCGGCGGCCGGAGGCGGCCAGCAGCAGCGCCAGATTGGCGGCCGTGCTCGACTTGCCGGTGCCTCCCCGATAGGAATGCACGGTGATGATCTGCGACACGTCTACCCCCGACTGATCAGTTGCTCTGCGGCCCGGGCGGGCGCCAGTGGACGGCCATCATGGTGATGTCGTCGGACTGCTCCGCGGACCCGACGAACTCGCTGAGCGCCCCGTCCATGTGGTCCAGCAGCCCCTCCCCGCACACCTTCGCCGCGGTCAGCTGCCGGATCATCTCGTCCTCGCCGAAGAACAGCCCCGACGCCGACCGGGCCTCGGTGACCCCGTCGGTGTAGATGAACAGCGTGTCGCCGGGGCTGATGCGGGCGTAGCCGAGGGAGAAGTCGACGTCCGGGATGACCCCGACCGCCGGCCCCGTCGGCTGCAGCAGCACCGGCTCGGCGCCGCTCGCGCTCAGCAGCACCGGCGGGTTGTGGCCGCCGTTGATGTAGACGAGGTTGCCGGTGGCCGGGTCGAGGACGCCGAAGAACATGGTGGCGAAGTAGCCCTGCCGGATGTGGTTGCGGGTGAGGTAGTTGTTGGTGCCCACCACCGCGTTCAGCAGCGGCGTCGCCCCCACCACCGGGATGGCCCGGCTGTGCTCGGCCCAGGTGGTCTCCTCACCCATCAGCTCGGCGGCGATCAGGGACTGCAGCCCGCTCTGCTCGGCGGTGTGCCGCAGCAGCGAGCGGATCAGCGCCATGAACAGCGCCGCGCCCACGCCCTTGTCGCACACGTCCGCCACGATCAGCGCGAGCCGCCGCCGGTTGACGATCTCGAAGACGTCGTAGAAGTCCCCGGCCACCGTCCGCGCGGGACGGAAGCGCACATGGATCTCCCAGTCGTCGGGGCTGGGCAGGTCGTCGGGCAGGAAACCCAGCTGGATCTCCCGGCCGATCTCCAGCTCCCGCTCGTAGGACAGCAGTTCCGCGTGCGCGGCCACGTCCTCCATCGTCCGGCTGAACTGCGCCTTCTCATGGCAGTCCCGTAGCCGCGCCCGCACCAGGTGGGTGTGGAACGGCGGCACGAGGTAGTCCGCGCCGGCGCCGACGTGGCTGTCCAGCAGATGCAGATGATCCTGCTCGGCGTAGGCCACCACGGCCGGCTGGAGTCCCTCGTCGTCCAGTCTGCGCGCCACCGCCCGCACGGTGTGCGGGGTCAGCTGCGCATGGGCCAGGACCACCGTCACCTCGGGCAGCCGCCCCGGCGAGGTCGCAAGCACCTCGCCGGGGCTGTGCACGTGCACCTCGGCGCCCACACGCTTCAGGGCGTCGTGCAGGTCCGGAGGCACGCTGCGATGCTCGTCCAGAACCAGCACCTTCGTCTGCACCATCTCCGCCTCGTCTACTCCGCTGTCGGCTCGTCGTCGCCGCCCCGGGTCCGGGGCGGACGTGTGCTTCCGCCCCGGCCGGGGAGCAGCATGACCAGCGTGCTCACGTTGCGTCCGGCCACGAGTTCGTACCGGTACTCGTCCACCGCCGTGACGGCGAGATACACGCCCAGGCCGCCGATCCGGCGCTCGGACAGCGGCGCGTCCAGCTCGGGCGCGCGCATGCCCTGGTGCGGGTCGAAGGCCGGGGCGTCGTCCTGGAAGCGGACCCAGAGCCGCTCGGGCTCGATGGCGGCCTCCACGGCGATCTCACCGGACCGGCCGCGGTATCCGTGCATGACGATGTTGGTCGCCAGCTCGTCCGCGGCCAGCCGCAGCCGGTACAGCGCGCTCTCGTTCAGTCCGGCGCGGCGGCCGACGTCCAGGACGAAGGCCGCGACGCGGTCGAGTTCCTCCAGAGCGGCGCGCACCTTGATGCGTCCCGCGCTCACCGCGTGCTCCGCGGTGGCGCGGCGGACGACACCCAAGGGGAGGCCGCCGCCGCGGGCCACCTGGGCGGGGACTCCGGCGGCGGACGGCGCACCGTGGTCGATCGCCATCGGCCTGCCCGCCCCCTCACACGTCGACGAGGTCGATGCTGTGGTCGAACCCGGCCAGCCGGATGGTCCGGGCCACGGGCTCCGGCGCTCCGACAACGGCGATGCGCACGTCGTCGCCCATCTTCTGGCGGGCGAAGACCAGCGAGCGCAGTCCGGCGCTGGACAGGTAGGAGAGCTTCTCGGCGCGGATGACCAGCTCGACGGCGCCCGCGGAGGCGGCCTCGTCGACGGTGTCGTGGAACTGTCCCGCGGTCGCCGCGTCGAGCTCACCGCTCAGCTCGATGGTGGCGACACGCTCGTTGACCCTGAGCTTCACTTCGAAAGACACGGTGGAATCTCCTTCGCGGGGGATGGTGCGGGGGTGGGGCGGTCAGCGGCCGACGAGGACCACCACGGAGTGCGCGCCGAGGTGGTAGCTGTCGGGCTGCTCCAGCGGCGGCTCCTGGCCCAGCGGGTGGGCGCCGGCCGCGGAGGTGTCCGCGAACAGCCGCCACTTCAGGCCCTCGGGCAGCCGGGGGAGCTCCAGGTCGTGGCCCTCCCAGTGGGAGTTGATGGCGATGTAGACGTGGTCGTCGGCGACGGTGCCGCCCTTGGCATGCTTGCCGCACCGCATCAGCGCCAGCACCCGGCAGTGGCTGGACCAGTCCGGCGCCCAGGCGCGCACACCGTGCCAGCTGATGTCGGGGTAGCCGCTGCCGACCTGGTCGGCGCCGATCGGGTGCATCGAGTTGCGCAGCACCGGATGGGCGTGCCGGAAGGCGATCAACGACTTGGTGAACTCCAGGAGTTCGGCGTTGGAGTCGACCAGGCCCCAGTCGAACCAGGACAGTTCGTTGTCCTGGCAGTAGGTGTTGTTGTTGCCCAGCTGGGTGCGGCCGACCTCGTCGCCGGCTACGAACATGGGCACACCCTGGCTGGTGAGCAGGATCGCCATCAGGTTCTTCATCTGCTTCATGCGCAGCGCGCGCACGTGCTCGGAGGCGGTGGGGCCCTCCTCGCCGCAGTTCCAGCTGTTGTTGTCGTTGGCGCCGTCGCCGTTGCCCTCGCCGTTGGCCTCGTTGTGCTTGTCGTTGTACGACACCAGGTCGTACAGCGTGAAGCCGTCGTGGGCGGTGATGAAGTTGACGGACGCCGAGGAGGTGCGGCCCTGGTAGAGGTCGGGGGAGCCGGCCATCCGGGTCGCGAGTTCGCCGACCAGTCCGGGCTCGCCCTTGACGAACTTGCGGACCGTGTCGCGGTACTTGCCGTTCCACTCCGACCAGCGGCCGTAGTTGGGGAAGTTGCCGACCTGGTAGAGGCCGGCCGCGTCCCACGCCTCGGCGATCAGCTTGGTGTGCCTGAGGATCGGGTCGGCGGCGAGCTGCTCGAGCAGGGGCGGGTTGGGCAGCGGAGTGCCGTCGGGGGGCCCGGTCCAGGATCGAGGCGAGGTCGAAGCGGAAGCCGTCGATGTGGTACTCGGACACCCAGTAGCGCAGGCAGGACAGCACGAAGTCGCGCACCACGGGGTGGTTGCAGTTGACCGTGTTGCCGGTGCCGGAGAAGTTGTAGTAGTACCCCTCCGGCGTGAGCATGTAGTACGTGGAGTTGTCCAGGCCGCGGAAGGAGATCGTGGGGCCCTGCTCGTTGCCCTCCGCGGTGTGGTTGAACACCACGTCGAGGATGATCTCGATGCCGGCCTTGTGCAGCTCCTTGACGAGCGACTTGAACTCGTCGGCCTGCATGCCGAAGCGTCCCGTGGCGGCGTATCCGGCCTTGGGCGCGAAGAAGGAGACGGTGTTGTAGCCCCAGTAGTTGTACAGGCGCTCACCGGTGGCCGGGTTGCTGCGCGTGTTGTCCAGCTCGTCGAACTCGAAGACGGGCAGCAGCTCCACGCAGTTCACGCCGAGTTCGCGCAGGTAGGGGATCTTCTCCCGCAGGCCCGCGTAGGTGCCCGGCGCGGCCACCTTCGAGGACGGGTGCCGGGTGAAGCCGCGCACATGCGTCTCGTAGACGACGAGGTCCTCGCTGGGGATGCCCAGCGGGGTGTCGTCGCCCCAGTCGAAGTCGTCGTCGGGGATGGTCGCCCGGTACTGGTAGACGTTCGACCAGTCGGGCTCGGCGCCCCACACGTCCCGGCCGGAGACCGACCGGGCGTAGGGGTCGCTGAGCACCTTCGTCGGGTCGAAGCGGTCGCCGGCGCCGGGGTCGAAGGGACCGTCGGCGCGGAAGCCGTACTCGAGGTTCTCGGTGTCCAGGTCGAACACCGTCATGGCGTACACGCTGCCGATACGGAACTCGGGCGGGAAGGGCAGCTCCACCAGCGGCTCCTTGGCGCCACGCTCGAAGAGCACCAGGCTCATCGAGGTGGCGCGGTCGGAGTACACGGAGAAGGTGACCCCACCCGGGACCGGGTGCGCGCCGTACGGGAACGGACGTCCCGCGCGCACCCGGTAACCGGAGATCTGGCGCGTCGGATAACCGTCGACGCGCTCTCGTACGTCCTGGACGGTCATCGGCCCGCGTTCTCCAGTGCGGAGCCGAGGTCCTCGGCTATGTCGAAGAAGTCCAGGAAGCCGGTCGCGGACATCACGAACCTGACCTCCTCGGACAGCCCGACCAGCGTGACGCGGGCCTCCAGCTGCTGGGCGCGGCGGTGCACGATGAGCAGCGTGCGCAGCCCGGCGCTGGAGATGTAGCTGATCCCGGTCAGGTCGATCAGGACGCTGGAGCTGTGCCCGATGAAGGGCAGCAGCTGGGCCTGGAGCCCGCCGGAGGTGGTGGAGTTGATCTCCCCCTCCAGGGCGACCACACAGGCCGAGCCCTCCATGCGGGACGTGAGCTTGACGGTCATCCGGACACCTCCGTGGGCGAGAGCCGGACCTTGACCTTGACGCGCCCCGAGGTCTCGGGCAGCCGCACGGTCAGCGCGCCGGCGTCGAAGTCGGTGTGCTCCTCGCCGTCGATCTCCACGCTCTCGATGCGCACCGAGCCGGCCGGCAGCAGGTCGGGGGAGACGCGCAGGGTGCGCTCGGGCAGGTCGGACGGGTCCGGCTTGAACCAGAAGTCCATCGCGTTGCCGTTGATGAGCAGGTTGTTGTACACCGCGGCGAGGTAGCACAGCTCGGCCGAGTGGTACATCGACATCGAGTGGCTGCCCTTGAGCCGCTCCACCCCGAGCAGGTACGGCAGGCCGTTGGCCAGGGTGTTGAAGTAGACGGCGCCCTCGTCGTGGTCGAGGAAGAACGCGTTGTAGAAGGACTCCGCGTCACGGGCCTCGGAGCGGAAGTCCTCCCGGCCGGTGAGGCCGTGCAGGATGAGGTAGGCGAGGATCGCCTGCTCCTGCTGCCACCAGGCCTTGCGGTCGTGCCAGGCGAAGCGGAACCTTTCCTCACCGTCGGCCAGGACCCGCTCGACGACGTCGTACCAGCCGCCGCGCTGCCGGTCGCTGCCGATGGGCGGCATGGTCTCGCCCAGGCTCGTGGCGAGCTTGAGGTATTCGTCCTTGGGGCGCAGCGAGTGCATGCGCATCAGGTTCCAGGCGATCTTCAGGTTGTGGCCGACGACCGCGCGGTTCTGCTGCCAGCCGTGCTCGGTGTCCGCCGACCAGTCCTTGTGGAAGCGCTCCTGGACGAACGGGCTGTGCTCCAGGTCCGGGAAGCGCTGCGTGATGGTGTCGAAGGTGTACTCCAGCATGTCGGCGTAGGACTTCTCGCCGGTCGCCAGGTACAGGTTGATCAGGTACGCCGGGGCGTGGTCGCCGACGGAGTTCCAGTTCTTGCGCGAGCGGTTCGGGCCCAGCGACTCGTGCTCGGGGCTGAGCAGGATCGGGTCGATGTGGCTGAAGTACCCGCCGTGCTCGGGGTCCAGGTAGAACCGGTCGAACAGGCGGATCGTGGCGTCCGCGTCGGACTTGATCCGCGGGTCGCCGGTGACCCGGTAGGTCTGGATCGGGCCGGCCAGCGCGTAGATCTGCTCGTAGGCGGGCAGCGCGTCGTAGTCGTCGGAGAACTCCGAGGTGAACAGCTTGGTCTCGGTGTCGCCGTCGACCTTCAGGCCGTGGTACCAGTACACGACGTTCTCGTCCTGGTCCACGAACCGCATGTGCTCGCGCAGGTACTCGGTGCCGCGCTCGGCGACCTCCAGGTACTGGTCGTCACCGGTCAGCAGGAACGCCGACGCCATGCCGTACACCAGCCGGGAGATCGTGTCGGTCTCCTGGATGTGGCTGGCGGTCTTGTCGCCGCTGAGCCGGATCTCCGTGCGGTAGTTCTTGAAGTCGACCGGGCCGTCGCCGAACTGGGCCTTGCGGTAGAACGCGGCGATCTCGCGGATCTGCCGCACCCACCAGCCGGGCTCCTCGTAGCGGTAGTCGTCCGTGTCACGGCCGACGAACACCAGACGCTTGGCCTCGAACCGCAGTCCTCCGCCCTGCGGGTAGAAGATGCCGTACGCCTGGAGGAAACGGCCCGGGGTCAGCAGGTCGTAGATGTGACCCGAGGCGTCCTGGTAGGGCTCTCCCAGGTTGTGCAGCAGCTCCGCGCTGGGGGCGCCGTCCAGGGAGACGTCGAAGCTCCGGCCGTCGGCCGTGGCGACGGTCACCACCGCGGCGTCGCGGTCGAACGCGGTGACGCGGCCGGCGATGGTGTCGGAGAAGGTGAAGTTCACGGTGCCGGGGTTGCTGGTCATGTCTCACGCACCTCGCAGCACGAGTTCGTCGATGATGGTCCTGGCGAAGAGATGGCAGTGGTCGCCGGTACGTCCGGTCACCAGATCGCCGTCCACGACGACGTCCTGGTCCACGTAGTTGGCGCCCATGTTGCGCACGTCGCCGATGAGGTTGTTGTGGCAGACGACCTTGCGGCCGCGCACCACGTAGGGGATCGAGGCGGCCAGCCACATGCCGTGGCAGATGATCCCCTTGACGACCCCGGACCGGGCGAACGCCCGGCGCAGCAGGTCCGTCGCGGGCGGCAGCTTCTCGATGTCCTCGGTGTAGCGCAGCCGGTCGGCGACCATGCCGGAGGGCACGATCAGCGCGCTGTACTCGAGCAGCGCCCGGTCGTCGATGTCCTCCAGGCTCTTGTCGACGACCAGCGGCGCCCGGTACTCATGGCCCGAGAAGGTGATCGACTTGTTCCCCCACAGCCGGGTGATCAGGTCGACGCGGGCGCCCTCCTCGGCGAACCGGCGCTGGTAGTAGGCGATCTCGGGCTCGTAGAAGTCGCTCTCGGTCAGGATCGCGATCCGGCGACCGGAGAGCACTCCGTCGCGGGACGGGATGGGTCCGGCCATGGCTCAGGCTCCCTCGGTGGTGCGCAGGTCGACCAGGAACGGGCGGTCGTCGGCGAGCATCCGCTTCACCGCGTCCGCCACCTGGTCCTTGGTGTCCACCCGCACCCCGTCGACGCCGAAGCCGCGTGCGATCTCGGCGAAGTGCAGATCGGGGTGGGACAGGTCGAACGGCGTCGGGAACTGGTGCGGCTGGACGCCCCGCTCCCGCCAGTACTGCTCGATGTTCAGGTCGAGCAGCTTGTAGCTGCGGTTGTTGCAGATCACGAACTTGGCGCCGATCTCATGGCGGACGGCCGTGTACAGCGCCTGGAAGGTGTACATCGAGCCGCCGTCGCCGGTGAAGCCGATCACCGTCTTGTCCGGGTGGGCCAGCTTGATGCCGAGCGCGCCCGGGATGCCGACGCCGAGCGAGCCGCCGCGGGTGGAGAACCAGTGGCCGGGCAGCCGTCCGGGCAGATGGGCGTTGAGCGGGCCCGCCGCGGTCAGCGCCTCGTCGAAGACCATCACGTCCTCGGGCACCGCACCGGCCAGCTCGCGCAGGAAGGTGTTCAGCAGCGAGCCGTCGTCGGCCGGCAGCAGCGCCTGCTGCGCCCGCCGCTCGGTGAGACGCGCGGCCGCACGCGAACGGTCGGCGGCGGACAGCTTCGTCTCCAGCTGCTCGGCGAGCGCCTCCAGGGTGGCCCTGGGGTCGGCGACCAGGCCGAGGCTCACCGGGTGGTTCTTGGCGATCTCGTAGCCGTCGAGATCGATGTGGACGATCCGCGCGTCCTCACGGAACGGGTTCCCCAGGTTCGGGAACACCTCCGGGAAGACATAGGTGCCCACGATCAGCACCGCGTCGGCGTCCTTCACGTGCGAGGTGGAGACCTCGCCGAACATGTGGCCCAGCTGCCCGCGGTAGAGCGGATGCCGGGCGTCGAGGTTGACCTCGGAGTAGTCCACGCCCCAGATGTCGGCGCCCAACTGCTCGGCCACCCGGGTCAGTTCGGCCTGCCCGCCGGACACCGAGACGCCGTCGCCCACCAGGACGAGCGGCTTCTCGGCGCCGGCGAGCAGCGACGCGGCCTGCTCCACCAGCGAGGGCACCGGAAGGGCCTCGGTGCGCAGGACCGTGCTCGGCACGACCTGCTCGGTGTTGACCGCGTCGAGGACGTCCATCGGAAGCGCGACGAAGACCGGGCCGCGCGGCGCGGTCATCGCCATCTTGTACGCCCGGCGCAGCGTCCGCAGCACGGAGTTCGGGTCGGTGACCCGGGTCGCGTACTTGGTCACCGGGCGGGCCATGGCGACCAGGTCGGCCGCCATCTGCGCGTCCATCGACTCGTACTTCACACCGGACTCGCCGGCGATCACCACGAGCGGGGTGTGGCCGCGCTTGGACTGGTACAGCATGCCGATCGCGTTGCCGAGACCGACACCGCTGTGCAGCTGGAGCAGGGCGGGGCGGCCCGTGGCGCGGGCATAGCCGTCCGCGATGCCGGCGGCGACCGTTTCCTGGAGCGTCAGGATGTACTGGAGTTCGTCATAGTTCTCCAGCGCGTCCAGAAAACCCTGCTCGACCGTTCCTGGATTGCCGAACATGAACGGGATTCCGTCGGCGATGAATTGCTCGATGATCGCCGCATTGCCCTGCCTGGCCATGTCTTCCTTCTCTCGCTGAGACTGCGCTGTGTGCTGCGCCGAGTTCTGGAATTACCAGCCGAAGCGGGTCAGCCCGTCTTCGAGAACCTCGACGATCTTCTCGCCCGTGAGATACGAGTCCGGAGTGGAACGGCCCGTGATGAACGGGAAGTCCACGATCACCGAGGTCTCCTTGCCGAAGTTGCCGTGGTAACGGCCCTCGGGTCCGGTGGCGTCCCGCAGGATGTACTCCAGCGGGTACGGCGGCGGGCCCATCTGGAAGTCGGTACCGAGGAACCCGGTGCCGTCCTTGTAGTCGTACTCCTTGCAGTGGCCCGTGACGTGCTTGCCCCAGATGATCGACTTGCGGTCCTCCCAGTCACGGGCGAACGCCAGGCAGGTCACGCCGTAGCACTCGGCGGCGACCGGCTTGCCGGCCCGCAGGAAGGCGAGGATCAGCTGGTGGACGCGCTCGTTGTTGGCGAGGTCGACGATCGGGCCGGAGCCGCCGACGATCAGGATCGCGTCGTAGTCCTCGATCTCCTGCGCCACGACGTCCACCGCGCGGTGGTACGCCTCCAGCTTGCGCAGGTAGTCGTCGTCGGAGGTGTACGGGCGCTCGGGCACCCAGCTGGAGATGTCGATCGGGTCGTCGAGACGGTCCGAGTCGTCGATCTCCTTGGTGATCTTGGCGACCTTCTCGGAGGTCACCGAGCGGCCCAGCGGCGGGTCGATGAACTCGGGGTCCATGGACGGCGGCAGCGCGTGCGCGCGCTTGCCGGTCGGGGTGGCGAAGACGACCTCGTAACCGCGCTGGTCGAAGTGGGACAGGGGCCCGATGAGCTCCTCGCCCCAGTACCCGTACTCCGACAGGATCACGAGGATCTTCTTGGCATTCCTCCTGGCCACGACAGCTCCTTGGATTCGTGGTGGGGTGGTTCGGGGGACCGTCGGCGGGCCGTCAGCGGGCCTCGGGGCCGATGATCCAGTTCTCCTTGACGGCGAGGGAGAAGACGTACTTCGGGTCGACGATCTCGTCCCGGGCCGCCTTGACCTTCTCGGTGAAGTACGGCGAGGCGACGGCCTCCCGCAGCGCGTCGACGTCGTCGAACCACAGCTGCTCGACCGAGTCGAAGGACGCCTCGCCGAAGGTGTAGGCACCGTCGACGGTGTGGGCGTGCAGATAGCGGCGCAGGCCCGGGGTCTCCTTGACCACGTCGGCGTAGCCGCCGAGGCTCTGCTTGCGGTACGCCTCCAGCTCCAGGCCGGGGCGGCGCTTCTGCAGCAGCGTCAGCTTGACCCACTCCTGGCCCTTGGCGAGCGCGGGGCCGGGGACGATCTCGTGGGCGTTGGTGTCGACCACGATCGTCAGCCAGAACGCGGCCCAGTTGGGCTCGTCCAGGCGGGCGCCGTTGAGGAACTCGTCGGTCTGCAGCGACGCGACCTGCTCCTCGGGGTTGAGCCAGATCTCCGCGATGCCCTGGTGCGGCAGAGCCGGCGTGCCGAGGTTGCCCTCGAAGTCGACGACGGTGTCGACCATGTACTTCCGGATCTGCGGGATTTTCGATGCGTACTGCACCGCGTGCACATTCACCCAGTAATCCTGGAATTCCTGCGCGGTCATACCCGGCTTGGGCGCCGCCAGAATGAACTGGTGGATCATTGAATTTCTCCTGTTCCACACCGGTCCGGACTCGCAAAAGCGTGTCAATACGACACGCGCCCGGCAATGAACTTCGGACGACTTCCTGACCTGAAGAGCTTTCAGACGGCCTCGGGCCGGCCCTGGGCGAGACGCCGTACCGCGGCCAGCGGGATCGCCAGCCATTCGGGTCGGTTACGGGCCTCGTACACCGCCTCGTACACCGCCTTGTCGGCCTCGAAGGCCCGCAGCAGCACGGGCGCGCAGCGCGGGTCCACCCCGCCGGCCTGTGCGTAACCGGCGCTGAACGCCCGCCGGTTGTGCACCGCCCAGGCCGAGGCGCGGCGGGCCAGCTTGCTGCCCTTGAGACCCGTCTGCGCCTGCGCCCCGGGCGGGGCGCCGAGCACCTCGGTGAGGGCGTGGTGGGCGGCGTAGTCGAAGGAGCGCAGCATCGCCGCCACATCGCGTACGGCGGGCTGGAGGCGGCGGCGCTCCTCCAGCGGGTGGCCCGGCTCGCCCTCGAAGTCGATCAGCACCCAGCCGTCCTTGGCGCGCAGCACCTGGCCGAGGTGGAGGTCGCCGTGGACGCGCTGCACGAGGAGGGGGTGGCCGCGGGCGGCGATGCCGTGCAGATCGCGGTGGATGTCGCGCAACTGCTTGGCGAACGGCACGAGTTGAGGCACCGCGTCGACGGCCTCGTCGAGCCTGCGGGTCAGCTCGGCGGCCAGTGCGCCGATCTCGTCGGCCGCCAGGTGCCGGCTGTCGAGCTGCTGGGCGAGGGCGGTGTGCACCTGGGCGGTCGCCCGGCCCAGCGCGTGCGCCTCCTCGGCGAACCCGCCGAAGGGGGCCACCGAGGCGCACTCGCCGGTGATGCACTCGGCCGCCTCCCGGGTGGCCAGCGCCCAGCCGTCGCCCTGCGAGGGCACGAACTGCTGGAGGATCGCCAGCGTGGTGCGGCCCGCCGCGAACGCGTCCGAGGTCTGCATCCACGCCAGCGGATGCGCGCTCGGCACGTCCCCCGCGCGCCGCAGCGCGGTGAGCATCTCCAGCTCGGGGTGCGGGCCGGGCTGCAGGCGCCGCAGCACCTTCAGCATCAGCTTGTCCCCGAAGGCGATGGAGGTGTTCGACTGCTCGGCGGTCATCACATGCGGGGTCAGCCCGGCCGGGATGTCCGCGTCGGCCACCCGGTGGCACTCCACGGTCCCGTCGGCGTCCTCGGCGGCCAGATGCGCGAGCAGCCCGGACATCAACTCCGGGTCACCGGTGGCCTCGTAGAAGAGCAGCCCCGATCCGCTCGCCCGTCCGATGACGGCCTCCGCGGGCGGTTCGGGCCCCTGCTCGCGGACGCCGACCAGCAACTGGTACCACTCCTCGTGCCCGGGCTGCCCGGCCCGCACGATCAGCTGCAGCAGCGCCGGGTCACCGGCCTGGACCAGATCGGCCAGCACCGGCTCGACGACCGGAGCGCTCTCGCCCTTCCCGGCGAACCAGCGCCGCCCGGCCAGCCAGCCCGGCAGCAACTCCCGCAACTCCGCGGCGAGCCGCGGAGCATCGGTGGTGATCAGGGGCGTGTTCATACGGCACCTGCCCGGGTGGAGGGAGCGTCGGAGGAGTCGTCCTTGTCCTTGAAACCGGGGCTGAGGCACCCCTGCCCGTCGATGAGATGCCAGCCCCTCTTACGACCGAGCAGCAGGTGATGCCCTAAGGGGCGCGGGGCTGTGTCCGATATGCGGCTATCGCCGCGTGGGCGCGACAAGCCACGACGAACCGGAGGCCGCCAACGGGCAGAACCCCCCGAATCGGTGGGCGCACTCATGCCACACCCACCCGAGCAGGACGGACACCCGCAGGCGCGGCAGACGCAGACGCAGAGGCCAGCGCAGCAGCCGCATGAGCCACGCTCACCATCGTCATGTGGTGATGCCAGCCCCGGAACGACCGCCCCTCGAAGTCCCGCGCACCGAGCCCGTCGGTCACCTCGGAGAGATCCCGCTCGACCCGTCTCGCCAGCATCGCCGTGCGATAGATCGTGCCGAGCTGGGTACGCGAGAGGTTGGACAGCCAGTACTCGGCCGGCGCCCGCCGGTTGCGCGAGGTCCAGGCACCGAGCAGGACGAGCTCCTGCCGCTCGTTGAGCTGGGCCGGTACCGCACGGCGGCGCCGTAACCGCACCCGCATGGTGCCGACCGACGTCGCCCGGACGGTGTCCGTGACGTGGTCGTACCACTCGACGGGCATGCAGTTGCGGCTGAGCGCGGCGGTCAGCACGTCGGTCGCCTGTGCGCGGTCGGCGAGCGCCGGCTGCTGCAGCGGCTCCAGGAGGGCGAACCGTGAGGCCGGGTCGATCCGCACGACGAAGGGGATGTGACGGGCGTTCAGTTCGGCGCACGCGGCGTACGGGTCGCCGTCGCGCAGGTCCATCACCACCGGCCGGCCGGGCAGGTTCCACTCGGAGGCCATCCGGTCGACCGCGCCGATCCCGCACTGCTCGGGCGGCGAGGAGTCCACATGCGACGGGATCGAGGCGCGCCGGCGGCGCTCGGGGTGCTCGGTCCAGCACTCCGGCAGCGCCAGCCGCCAGTCCACCGGGCAGCTGCCCTGCTCCGACACCAGCCACACCCCGGCCGCCTGCTGGCAGTTGACGATCCGGCCGATGTGCGCGACCCACTGCCGCTCCACGCCGACCGAGTGCTCACCGATCTTCGTGATGACCAGCGGGTGGACCACCCAGGCCCGCGGGGTCAGCCGCTCGCTCAGCAGCTGCGCCACCGCACGCCGCACCGGCCCGCACTGCCAGGTGGACTTGGTGATGAATTGGTAGAGGCTTTGCTCCACGCTGTTTCCGGCACCGTTGGCGAGCGCGCGCATCGTCTTTTTGCCATCGACCGTGAGCAGACCCCGGACATAAAGCTCTGCCCAACGCCGTTGATCGCTGCGCGGAATCGACTCCAGAGCCCGGGAGAGGATGGCCGAGAATACGTCCTCCGGCATTCCCTCCGGCAAGTTCTGCCGATGTTCTACGGACATGATGGGGCCCTCTCTGCAAGTGGTGCTGTTTGCTCGCCGCCGCAGTGGAACAAGGGCATCCGGCCGGTTTTGGGCCGTGGGTCGTCAGGCCCGGAAAAGCGGTCGCTCACTCCGGGTGCGTGGAATTGCCTGTCCAGATGTCGGGTTTTCGGGCACGCGGTTGCGCGTCCCCCTGTGCGGGGGACGTGGACCGGGCCCGGTGCGGGCGGCGGCGACGGGACCCGGGGCGGGACGGCGGCGCGGCAGCGCTGCGTGGCCGGCTCGTCCCGGCCCCGGATCCTTCAGGAGGCCCGGCGGGAGGGGGGTTCCCGGCGGGCGGTGACCGTGGGGTGCGCGGTTCAGCCGGCCCGGCCGGACCAGGCCAGCAGCCGGTCCGGGGTGAGCCTGCGGTACAGCGGCGACCAGTCGGCCGGGGCGTCGCCGGGCTCGTTGTAGAGCTCGAACGTCTTGCCCACCGCCTCCGGCACCCGCAGAGCCTGCACACAGGCCTCCGCCACGGCGCCCCGGGAGACCCAGCCGTCGCCCCGGTCGTCCTGTTCCAGACGGACGCCGCAGCCGGCGAAGGGGTCGTCGGTCAGCCAGCTCGGGCGTATCACCGTGTACGGCAGCCCGCTGGCGCGCACGGCGTCCTCGCCGCGCAGCCGCCAGTCGAGCAGCCGGCCGTAGGAGTTCATCGGGTGTTCTCGCCGGGTCACGAAGATCTGGCTGACCAGCACGAAGTGCGGGCGTTCACCCTGTGCGGTGGCCGCGGCGAGCACATTGCGCACACCGTCGTACATCGTGGTCTCGGGGCTGTCGGGGCCCGAGTCGGCCGTGCCGGGTTCGACGGTGAACACCACTCCGGCGCATCCCCGTAGCGCCGGAGCGAGCGTGTCGGCGTACCGGACGTCGGCCCGGTGCAGTTCCACTCCGAGTGGCAGTCGGCCGCTCTGCGGCCTTCTGCTCACCACTCGTACGCGATGGCCCTGTTCGGTGAGCCGCCGGGTGATGCGCGTGCCGAGCCGGCCCGCCCCGCCCACGACGGCGATGGGGTTCTGCATGGGTCCCCTCCCTGGTCGACGCCTCACACCCAGCGCAGGATGTCCTCGGCGCTCCTGAGTTCGGTCCTTGCGGGCAGTCCCGTCAGCGCGGGCACCCTCAGCCGCGGGTACACAGTCACCCCGCAGAGTCGCGATCCCGGCCAGAGCACGGCGCCGTCGCCGATGGCCGAGTACCTCTCCAGCCGGATGGGCCGGGCGCGCTCGGAGCACACCTCCGCCATCGGGCCGACGTAGCTGTCGGATATGTCGGCGTAGCGGCCGACGACCGCGGACTCGCCGACGGTGGAGCGCACCACGGTGCTGCCCTCGCGGACCTCGGCTCCGTCGCCGATGTCCGCGTGCTCCAGGCGCACACCCCGGCCGATCTCCACGTCCTCGCCGATCCGGACGCCGGGGCCGATGACCACCGAGCCTTCCTCGATCTTCTGGGCGAGGGTGGTGCCGGTGGCGTCGTCCTTGGTCCGCAGGCTGCTCTCATGGATCCACAGCCGTCCGGAACCGTCCTCGGGGCGGTCGGTCAAACGATTCATCTGCTCGTACGCGCCGTTGAGCACGAGCCGTACGGTGTCCAGGTAGTCGGGCACGTTGCCCATGTCGCCGAGCCTGCCGATGGTGTGGGTGGCCACGGGGTGCCCCTGCTCGACCAGGTGCGGGAGCAGATCGCCACCCACGTCGAGGCGCTGGTGGGAGCGCCGGAACAGCTCGGGCTCACGGGCCAGCAGCCGCAGGCGGGCACAGTCGACGAGGTACATGCCGGCATTGGTCGGCAAGGTGGCCGCCGGGTCCTGTGCGGTCTGCGGGAACAGCTCGCGCAGCTCGCCCTCGGCCGGCTTCTCCACGAAGCCGCGCACCAGCCCGGACTCGTCGGTGCGCATCACTCCGTACTTGCGGGCGATGTCGGCGGCGGTGCGGGCGACCGAGGCGACCGTCACCACGGCGCCCTGTTCCTCGTGGGTGCGGGCCATGGACGCGAGGTCGAAGTCGAAGAGCGAGTCGACCGGCAGGACCAGTGCCCTCCCCTGGAGGTCCCACTGCTCCAGATTGTGGAGCGTCGCGCCGGCGGAGCCGACGTTGTAGCGGTCGAAACGGGAACGCGAGTACGTGATGCGGACGCCGTAGCGTTCGCCGTGCCCGAGCAGCAGCTTGATCTGGTTGCGGTTCTCCAGGCCGTGGGTCACCACGTAGAAGCGGCGGATCCCCTGCTCCCGGCAGGACTCCAGCACCCACTCGACCAGCCGTCGGCCGACCAGCGGAATCAGAGCCTTGCTCCTGATGTAGTCGGCGGACTCAAGAGTGATCGGTTTCGCCCGTTCGCCGCGACCGCCGGCGAGAAGGATGCCGACGATTTCAGACTGCGTGCCCATCACGCCCCCATCGTGTTGAGTCAGTGCGTCCCTTTGGCCTTACGGCCACTTGACGTCGTCCTCCGGACCCATCGGGATCTCCTCGGAAGTAATCGTCTGGGCGACGGTGGTATCGGTGCTGTGCTTCGGAGCGAACTCCGGAATCACGGTCGCACCCATCAGCGCCAAGGTCAGAGAAAGACCGCCGGTAATGCAGCTAACGACGGCTCGTTTCTGCTTCATTTACCTCTCCCGTTGACCGAAATCGTGCTTTGCTCTCGCCTCGAGAATCATGCCTTGCCGAGGGGGGCGGGCAGGGGCTTGGGTAGCATCGACATTGCGCAATGTAGAAACCGGAAGGGGGGCCATATGTGCAGAAATCCGGACATACATCCGCAACCTAACGTCGTACGGCTGTGCGACGAAGGTTTGGAGCGCTACCGGCAGGCCTTGGTTCATGGCCCGTTACGTGGTGAAGTACCCGATTGCCTCATCGAGTTGGGGCTACTGCGCCCCTTGGCCGAAGACCCGACCCTCCTGGACGCCGTGCCACCGGACCTGGCCAGCAGTGAACTGCGCCGGCCCATCGAGCGCGCGGTGCTCGTCCAGCAGCACACCATCGCCGCCATCCGCGACTCGCTCGCCGTCGCCGAGGACGTCTACCACAAGGAGGGCCGCGGCGCGGGCACGGCCGTACGGCTGCTGCGGGGGCCGGATGTCATCGAAGCCGCGCTGCAACGCGCCCACGACGGCCTGGAGTACGAGGTGCTCACGGCCAAGCCCGGCGGCGCCCGGCCGCCCGAGACCTTGGCCCGCGCTCTGCCGGACGACCTCGCCCGGCTCAAGCAGGGCATCAAGCAGCGCACGCTCTACCAGCACACCGTGCGCACGCATGGCCCCACCCTCGCCTACATCGAGAAGGTCACGGCCGCCGGAGCCGAAGTGCGCACCCTGGACGAGCTGTTCGACCGGCTGATCATCTTCGACCGTGCCGTGGCCTTCATCCCCGACCCCGTGCTCGACGTGAACACCACCGCCCTCGCCATCGAGCACCGCGCGATCGTGGCCTACCTGGTCGGCGTCTTCAACCACGCCTGGGAGCGTGCCGAGCCGGTGAGCATCACCCAGGAGCAGATCCGGCCCCCGCTGATGACCGACGAGACCCGTCGGGCCGTCCTGCGCCTCATGATCGAGGGGTACACCGACTCCGCCATCTCCAAGCGCCTCGGCATCAGCACCCGGACCGTCTCGGCCCACATCAAGAAGGCGTCCGAGGCGCTCAACAGCCGCAGCAGAGCACAACTCGCCTACCTCCTCGCCAAGTCCTCCCTCATAGACGACATCGGGCTGTGATCCGTTCCGCCGCGGTCAGCGGCGGTGCTCGTCGATGGCCGTCATCGACAGCCGTCCTCCGCGCACGGTGTGCCGCGTCCGCCGCAGCCGCAGTGCCAGCTGCACTTCCAGCGACCGGCCCGGCTCCTGCCAGTGCGGGCCGAGCAGCTCGGTGATGCGCTCCAGCCGGCGCGAGACGGTGTTCGGGTGCACATGCAGGCTCTCCGCGGCCCGCCGGGGCGAGCCGCCCGAGGCGAAGTACGCCTCCAGGGTCCTCGCCAGCTCGGTGTCCTGCCGGGCGTCGTAGTCGAGGACCGGGCCGATGGTGTCCGTGATGAACGCCGCGGTGTCCGGGTTGTCCGCCAGCACCAGGCCCAGAAAGCCGAGATCCTGCGGCGAGGCGCTGCCGCCGGCCCCGCCCAGCGCGGTCAGCGCGTCCAGACACCGCCGGGCCTCGGCATACGCGCGGTGCACGGCCCCGGGCTCGGTCACCGGCCCGGCCGACCCGACCGTCACCGGATGACCGAGGGCCGTGCGCAGCGCGTCGGAGGCGTCCCGGCCCGCCGCCGAAGGGTCGCTGCCCGGCAGCGCCAGCACCAGACAGCCGCCGTCGGTGGTCTTCAGACCGGCGTGTCGATGCGCGTAGGAGGACGCCCACACCAGGGCCCGGCCCGGTGGCCCGCCCTCCGGCCGCACGGCCAGCACCACATGCGGCTGGTCCAGATCGACGCCCAGCCGGCGGGCCCGGCGCTGCACCTGCTCCAGCGAGCGCGGCGGGTCGCGCAGCAGCTCGGCCAGCAGTTCGTCGCGCCCGTTGCCCTCGGCGTCCGACGCGGTGGAGCGCAGCCGCAGCAGGACGGCCGTGGACTGTGCGACCGCCTCCAGCAGTCGCGGCGCGCATAACTCGAGGCCGGTGCCCGGAGCGAGGATCAGCGTGCCGACGACCTCCTCGCCCGCGACCGCCGGACACACCCACAGCCCGCCGTCGCTGCGGACCGCGCGGCGCGTCTCCTGCGCCTGCAACATCCGCCGGTACAGTTCGCCGTCCTCGACCGGCGGGAAGCCGTCCGTCACCGCGAGGGTGCGCCCGGCCGCGTCGCGCACCAGCAGCGCGCCGTCCAGCTCGGCCGCCGCGCTCGCCGCCAGCTCCGTGATGTCGCAGCCGCGCAGCACCATGTCGATCAGCCGGGTGTGCAGCTCCTCGGGCCCCGGCTGCGCCGCGCCCTCCGCGACGCGCGGCCCGCCGGCCCGTGACCCACGGCCCCGCGACCTGGTGGGCGCCTCGCCCGCCAGCTCCTGCAGCCGCGCCTTCTCGATCGCGAGGGCGGCCAGGTCACCGAGGGCCGACATCAGGGTGATCTCGTCCGGCGTGAAGTGACGTACCGCGCGATCGGCGACGTACAGCGTGCCCAGCACGGTGCCGCCCTGCTTCAGCGGCACCGCCAGCAGGGCGTGCAGGCCGTCCTCGCGGATGGTGTCGTCGAGCGCGGGGGCGTGCGGGAACCGCTTGTCGGCGAGATAGTCCGGGGTCCAGAACGGCGCCGAGCGGGCGGCCGCCGTGGGGCCCGCGCCCGCGGCCGGCGGCACCGAGAAGCCGACGGTCAGGGCGGTGGTACGGCCGTCGGTGGTCACCACGAACGACCGGCCGCCGGCCGGGGAGGTCAGATTGACCCAGGACGTGTCGCAGTTCAGCAGCAGCCGGGCGCGCCGGGCCACCACCCGCAGGAACTCGTCCACGTCGTAGGGCAGGGTCAGTTCGCGGGTGGTCTCCATCAGCGCGGCCAGACCCGCCTCGCGCTGCCGGCGCCGGGCGAACAGCCCCTGCACATCGCGCGCCAGCCCCTCCGCGGGCTCCTTGTACGGCTCGGCGTCGGCCTCTTCGCCGGGCTCTCCCTCGGCCTCTTCGCCACGCAGCGGTGCCGGGGCGGCGCCCGGGCGGCCCGTCCGTGCCGGCTGCGCCTCCATGGCCAGGATCTCCAGAAGTCCGAGCAGCCCGTCGCGTACGAGACGGTCCTCGTCCGGCACCGTGTGTCACCCCCAGCCAGGCCCTGGCGGACAGGGGGAATCCGCACCGGGCCTTTGTGAACCTAGAGTGCTCCCGCGGTCACCGTCAACATTGGCCGGAACCCTTCGCTCCGCCCCTTTTTGACGTGGCATCACCGCAGGTGGGAGGCAGTCGGGTGGCGCAAGCACCACCCGGCGTCCGAATGCTGTTGCCTAAACACCTTCCCCCGCCGCCGCCGGGCGGGCAGCCTCGGTGCGCAGGGCCGTTCGACAAGGCGGCGGGGAGAGCGGTGCGCAGGGGTGGCGACGAAGGGAAGCGGGCGTTCATGCGCCGAGTGGGGGAGAGGGACGACACGGACATACTGCTGCGGACCGAAGGGGCGCCCGACGTCGGGCGGGCCCCGGCGCGTCCGCCGACGGAGGACGGCGTACGGCGTTGAGACCGGCCGGGTCGCGGCGTACGGAGCCAGGACCGTGCGGGCACCGCGAGTGCCGTGCGGCCGCCTCAACTGCCGGGCACCGCGGTCAGGGTCTGGTCGCGGAAGCCGGGACCGAGGTGCAACTGGTCCAGGCGGATGCCCTGCCGGCGCAGGGCGGCCAGCTCCGAGTGGCCGCGGACGTGCTCGTTCAGCAGGGTGTCGCCGCGCAACCCGGCGACCGTCAGACGCCGTTCGGCCAGCTCGGCCGGCACGGTGTGCGCGGTGTTCCAGCCGACGAGCGCGGTCAGATGGCGGGGCGTGGACATCGTCCACAGCAGCTTCGGCGGCTGGGCGCCACCCGCCCTGAGCACCCGCCACCAGCCGTCGTCCAGGCGTTCCTCACGCATCCGGAACAGCACCCGGGCCAGCGCGAGCGAGGCCTGCACCCGGCTGCCGCCGGCATGGCGCCCGTCCAGGCGGGCATTGACCGCCGCGTCGATCGCCCCCACCGGGACCGACGTCACGGCGGTACCGGACGGCAGCGGCAGCCCGCGCGCCAGCGCCTGCTCCAGCCCGGCGAAGCAGGCCTCCAGGACCCTGCCGTAGGCCTCGGGCGTGGTCACCGGAGCCGCGTCCACCCGAAGGCCCCGGCCGAGCGCCTCGGCGATGGCGGCGAGGCCCTCGGTGTCCGGCACGATCCGCACCAGCAGGTTGGGCCGGCCGACCGCGAGCGCGGCGTCCGGGTCCAGCGCCGCGGAGACCAGACCGGCGCGCCCGTCGCAGGACAGGTGCGCGGGCAGCAGCGCGTCGCACAGGGAGCGGACCTCCGCCACCGACACGGCCGCGCTGACCAGCCCCTGGAAAGAGTCCGGGGCACCGGTGACGAGCCGTCGCAGCGTGGCGACGGCGGCCGGGGCGCCGGGGCTGTCCGCCAGCCACACGGCAACACCCTCGGCTGCGAGTTGGGCCACAGCGGTGGCCGCGGACGGGCAGAGCATGCGAACGGAGCGTAGAGGAGGCCAACCGGCTGCCCAAGAGGTGAAGGCTGTGAAACCACTGTGACTTTCCGCTGGAGGGAGTGGAGTCGAGGTCATGAATCCGTTCGGAGCCACCGCGGCGACGCGTCGGGCACCCCGTCCCGGGGTGTGGACCGCGCGGGGCACCAGGGTGAGGCGATGAGCCTGTCCGGCTACGAGGCCTACCGCAACGAACTCACCGCACTCGCCCGGCACGACGGCCGGGTCGTGTGCCTGGACGCCTCACCGGGGCGCACCGACCACCCCTTCGAGCTGCGTCACCCCGACCGCTTCTTCGGCCTGGCCGGCGTCGCCTCCGCGATGGTGGACGTCGTCTCGGGCATGGTCGCGGCCGGGTTCCGCCCGTTCGTCTGCACCGGCCCGGGGCCCCGCGGCCTCGGTCCCGCGGGCAACCTGGGACTGCGTGCCCGGCTGCTCGAGGCCGGCGCGAGCGTGGTCACGCCGTACGCCGGTTTTCTGGAGGACTATCAGGTGTTGCGGCGCCTGGAGGGGGTGACACTGGCCGCGCCCTGCGGGGACGCGGAGACCCGGGCGGTCGTCCGGGCCGCGGCCGCCACGGACCGGCCCATCCACATCAGAGTGGGCACCGTGCCGCGCCCCTACTGGCCACGCCCCGACCTCGTGCCGGGCGCGCTGACCCGGCCCGTGGCCTGGGAGTCACCGGGCCACGGCGACGAGGACACCGTCTGTCTGGTCTCGGTGGGCGAGTACGGCACCGGCACCGCCCGTGCCGCCCGCGCCCTCGCGCCCTGGCTCGCCCATGCGCACCTGGTGTACCTGGACGACCGCAACCTCGCGGTGGCCGCGGCCGAACTGGCCCGCAGCCACAGCCGTTTCCTGATCGTCGGCGCCCGGACCTGCACCCGGGGCATGGCCGACGCACTGGCCCGCCATCTGCCCGACGCCTACGTGGACATCGCCCCGGCGGCCACCGACGGCGACGGCAACGGCGTCACCGAGACTCTCCGCGCAGCCGACCGCGCGGCAGGGTACGGGGTCCGCCGGATCGTGTGAGGCGGGCGGGGCGGCGAGCGGAGCGGGAGGTGCTCCGGCCCCGAGGACGAGGCGCCATGACAGCGGGGCCACGCCCCGATGCCTGGCGCCACGCCCTCCAACCCGCCTGGCCCCGGGGGGGGGGGAGATGACCTGATGGAATCGGCGGCGTGGACTTCTTGAGGATCGCGCCGATCGAGACCGCCCGACTGAGCCTCGTACCGCTCGCGGTCGAGCACGCGCGGGAGATGGCCGAGGTGCTCTCCGACCCGGCGCTGCACGCCTTCATCGGAGGCGCCCCGCACTCGGCCGAGGCGCTGCACGCCCGCTACGAGCGCCTGGTGGCCGGCTCGCCCGATCCGTCGGTGACGTGGTGGAACTGGGTGATCCGGCTCCGGGAGGAGGGACGCCTGGCCGGGACGGTGCAGGCGACGGTCTCCGACTCCGAGCGCGGGCCCGTCGCCGAGGTCGCCTGGGTGGTCGGTACGCCCTGGCAGGGACGCGGTGTGGCGACGGAGGCCGCCCGAGGCCTGGTCGCCTGGCTGCCGGAGCGAGGCGTGCGGGTGGTCCGCGCCCACATCCACCCGGAGCACCACGCCTCCGCGGCCGTCGCTCGTGCCGCCGGCCTGACGCCCACCGGCCACTGGCACGACGGCGAGATCGGATGGGAAGGCCCGGCGGGCGGTCCTTAGTCGGAGATGACCGCCGTACGGTGCACCCACTCGCTGTCGTGGGCCGCCCGGTGCATGAAGGCGGCGACGTCCGCGCGGCTGATCGTCGGGCTGCCCTTCATCGGCAGCCGGTCGTCCGCGTGGTACCGGCCCAGCGCCGGGCCGTTGGTCAGCCGGGTCGGGTAGACCAGCGTCCAGTCCAGGCCGCTGGAGCGGATGTCGTCGTCGGCGATCTCCTTGTCGGCGTACAGGGAGCGCAGCAGCGTGGCGTACATCAGCTTCTGCGTCAGGCTCGACCACGGGAAGGTGTGACCGACACCGAAGGACGACAGCCACACCAGACGCGACACGGCGGTCTCCTCGGCGGCGGTGAGCGCGGCCGCCGAGGCGCGGGTGAACAACCCGTCGGCGACCACGGACCTGCCCCGGCCGAGGGCGGAGACGAGGGCGTCCTGCCCGGCCAGAGCGCTTGAGACGTCGGAGCGGGAGGTCGCGTCCCCGGTCAGCACGGTCACCCGATCGGCCAGCTCACCCAGTCCCGCCGGGTTGCGGACCAGGGCGGTGACCTGGTCGCCGGACCGCAGGGCCGCATCGACGACATGGCGGCCGGTGGGACCGGTCGCGCCGAGGATCAGGAGCTTCATGCACTTCTTTCCTGTGGAGGAGCGCCCGCGCTCCGTTCGCAGCGGGAGGGCGGGCCGACGGCTCAGGGCCAGACCAGGCAGTACGGCTGATGCCCCGCCTCGTGCAGCCGCTTGGAGAAGTCCTGCCACTCGTGCAGCAGCTGGTACACGTTGAACGCGTCCCGCGGGCCGCCGCGGTCCGGGACCGTCGACCAGATGAAGGCCGCCGCGCCGACGGCCTCCTCGCCGATGTCGCGCAGGGGGTCGACGACGGTCATGGGGAGCTTGACGACGGCGTAGTCGGGGTGGAGGACGACGAGTTCGAGCGGGGGGACCTTGTGCAGGGGGACGCCCTCGATGCCGGTCAGGACCATCGCGGCCATCGTCTCGGGCTTGATCTTGGTGAACATGCCGTTCATGCCGAGCTCGTCGCCGCCGAGTTCCTCGGGGCGCATCGAGATCGGGACGCGGGCCGCGGTCGCGCCGTCCGGCGCGCCGAAGTACTTGTACGTCACCCCCACCCGACCACCATTCCTGCTCCCCGCCCGGAGCCCTTCGACGCGCTGGTCGATCCGCTCGGGCTCCCTGTGCCCGCCCTGGGCCTGTCGTGCCTCGGTCGTTTCCTCCGCGTCGCGCCGGTGCCTTCCCCGCCGGGCACGTCGAGGACCCAGATCGTCAGTCCCCTCGCCCAGTCCGCCACCGCGATGCATATCTCCACCCGACTGCTTTTCTAGGACGCGTGGCCCCCGCCGCGCAACCCGATCATCGTGTCAGTGACCTCCCCCACGGTTGCCCGCCGAAACGTGCGGTGGGAACTCCTGTCCGCAGGATCTTTGCAGCCCCTGACAACGATCGTCCGAATGACGTGTGTGTGTCAGCTCTCAGTTTCGCAGATGCATTCCCCGGCGGTGGAGGAGTGATCAACCCCGCCCGCGCCATACCCTGAACACGTCACTGCCCACCGGAGTCCGAGAAGTCGGAGAAGTCGCAGGTCATGAGCGAACTGCCATATCCATACGAAGCACCCGTCTCGCAGGCGCTGTTCGACCGTGCGGCGGCCGTCACGCCGGGCGGTGTGAACTCCCCGGTGCGGGCCTTCCGTGCCGTGGGCGGCACGCCCCGGTTCATGGTGTCCGGCACCGGGCCGTACATGACCGACGCGGACGGGCGCGAGTACGTCGACCTGGTGTGCTCCTGGGGCCCGATGATCCTCGGCCACGCGCACCCCGAGGTCATCGCCGCCGTGCAGGAGGCCGTCGCGCGCGGCACCTCCTTCGGTACGCCCGGTGAGGGCGAGGTCGCGCTCGCCGAGGAGATCGTCGCGCGGGTCGAGCCGGTCGACCAGGTGCGGCTCGTCTCCAGCGGCACCGAGGCGACCATGTCGGCGATCCGCCTCGCCCGCGGGTTCACCCAGCGGTCCAAGGTGATCAAGTTCGCCGGGTGTTACCACGGGCACGTCGACTCGCTCCTCGCCGCGGCCGGCAGTGGCCTCGCCACCTTCGCGCTGCCCGACACCCCCGGCGTCACCGGTGCCCAGGCCGGCGACACGATCGTGCTGCCGTACAACGACCTTCAGGCCGTGCAGGAGGCCTTCCACCGGCACCCCGGCGAGATCGCCTGTGTGATCACGGAGGCCTCGCCCGGCAACATGGGCGTCGTCCCGCCGCTGCCCGGCTTCAACCAGGGCCTGAAGGACGCGTGCGAGAAGAACGGCGCGCTGTTCATCTCCGACGAGGTCATGACGGGCTTCCGCACCAGCCGCGCCGGCTGGTACGGCGTCGAGGGTGTCGTCCCCGACCTGATCACCTTCGGCAAGGTCATGGGCGGCGGCTTCCCGGCCGCGGCCTTCGGCGGGCGCGCCGACGTCATGGCCCACCTCGCCCCCGCCGGGCCCGTCTACCAGGCCGGCACCCTCTCCGGGAACCCGGTCGCCACCGCCGCCGGCCTCGCCCAGCTGCGGCTCCTCGACGACGCGGCCTACGACACCCTGAACGGCGTGTCGAAGCAGATCCAGGCGCTCGTGACCGAGGCGCTGACCAAGGAGGGCGTGGCCCACCGGCTGCAGACCGCCTCCAACATGTTCTCGGTGTTCTTCACCGACCGCGAGGTGCGCGACTACGAGGACGCCCGCCGCCAGGAGTCCTTCCGCTTCAACGCGTTCTTCCACTCGATGCTGGCGCAGGGCGTGTATCTGCCGCCGTCGTCCTTCGAGTCCTGGTTCGTGTCCACCGCGCACGACGAGCGCGCGATCCAGCGAATCGCCGACGCCCTCCCGGCGGCGGCCCGAGCCGCGGCGGAGGCCACCGCGTGAGCAGCGAGAAGGACATCACCGTCGTCCATGTGATGCGGCACGGCGAGGTCGCCAACCCCGACGGCATCCTCTACGGCCGTCTGCCCGGCTACCACCTCTCCGAGCTGGGCCGGAAGATGGCCGAGCGGGTCGCCGACCATCTGGCCTCCCGCGACATCACGTACGTCTGCTCCTCCCCGCTGGAGCGGGCGCAGCAGACCGCGACGCCGATCGCCAAGGCGCACGGCCTGGACATCGCAACGGACGCCCGGCTGATCGAGGCGGACAACGTCTTCCAGGGCAAGACCTTCGGCGTCGGCGACGGCGCCCTGAAGAAGCCGGCCAACTGGAAGCACCTGGTCAACCCGTTCAAGCCGTCCTGGGGCGAGCCCTACGTCGACCAGGTGGTGCGCATGATGGGCGCGCTGGACGCCGCCAAGGACGCCGCGCGCGGGCACGAGGCCGTGCTGGTCAGCCACCAGCTGCCGATCTGGATCGTGCGCTCCTTCGTCGAGAAGCGGCGCCTGTGGCACGACCCCCGCAAGCGGCAGTGCACGCTCGCCTCGCTGACGTCCTTCACCTACGACGGCGACCGGATCGTCTCCGTCGGCTACAGCGAGCCGGCCATCGACCTGGTCCCCGCCCACCTCCGCGCCGGCGCCAAGCCGGTGAAGGGGAAGGACAAAGCCTTCGGGGCCTAAGGGGCTGATCGTTACAAAACCGGGAAATAGCATCGGAACCCCCGCGTTCGTCGTGCCCTCTGAGTGAGTGACCACCTCAGAAGAACGACGAACGGGGGGCGCCATGCGCACTCTCACCCGCAGGGGAGCGCTCGGACTCGGTGCGGGCGCCGCCGCGGCCGCCTCACTCGCCGGCTGCGGCACCCACAACTCCTCGGACGGGGCCGCACCCGGTCCCGGTTCCGTGCAGCACCGGCCGACCGGCAGCCCGACCCCCACCGTCCGCCCCATCGGCGACGGTTCGACGTCCTTCACCGGCAGGCAGCCCCACCAGCCGGAGCGGCCCGTCCCGCTGGAGCCGGGCGAGACCCCGCCGCAGTTCGTCGTCTTCTCCTGGGACGGCGCGGGCGAGGTCGGCAACGGCCTCTTCCCGCGCTTCCTGGACCTCGCCAAGGAGCACGGCGCGTCCATGACCTTCTTCCTCTCCGGGCTGTATCTGCTGCCCGAGTCGAAGAAGCGGCTCTACGACCCCCCGAACAACCAGCGCGGCGCCTCCGACATCGGCTACCTCACCGACGAGCACATCAGGATGACGCTCGACGGCGTACGCCGGGCCTGGCTCGAAGGGCACGAGATCGGCACCCACTTCAACGGCCACTTCTGCGGCGACGGCCACGGCTCCGTCGCCCACTGGACGCCCCAGCAGTGGCGCAGCGAGATCGACCAGGCGAAGTCGTTCGTGAAGGAGTGGCGCACGAACACCGGCTGGTCCGACCTGCCGTCGCTGCCCTTCGACTACGACAAGGAGCTCGTCGGCGGCCGTACGCCCTGTCTGCTCGGCCAGGACAACCTGCTGCCCGTCGCCCGCGAGCTGGGCTGGCGCTACGACGCCTCCTCGCCGGGCGGCCTCCAGGTCTGGCCGACGAAGAAGCAGGGCATATGGGACCTTCCGCTCCAGCAGGTGCCGTTCCCCGGGCGTGGCTTCGAGGTCCTGTCGATGGACTACAACATGCTCGCCAACCAGTCGCTGAACTCCACCAACGCGCCCGCCTACAACTACCCGGCCTGGCGTGAACAGGCCGCGCAGGCCTACATATCCGGCTTCAAGCGGGCGTACGAGACAAACCGGGCACCCTTCTTCATCGGCAACCACTTCGAGCAGTGGAACGGCGGCATCTACATGGACGCCGTCGAGGAGGCGCTGAAGCACATGGCCGGCCAGAAGGACGTACGCCTCGTGTCCTTCCGGCAGTTCGCCGACTGGCTGGACGTGCAGCGGCCGGAGGTCCTCGACCGCTTGCGCACCCTGGGGGTCGGACAGGCGCCCGCCGGGGGCTGGAAGCGGCTGTGAAATGCGGCTTTGCGCCCGCGAGGGGGGTGCGCAAGATCCCCGGAACGGACATGCGAAACTTTTCACATGAGTGCCGCCAGCCGTACCACCCTGCTCGCCGCCGGTGCCGTCGTCACCGCGCTGGCACTGTCCGCCTGCACCTCCGGCGGGACGTCCGGCGGGGGCGGCAGCACCAACTTCGTCACCGGTGACGACGGCATCGCCACCGCGGCGAAGGGCGAGCGGGCCGCCGCGCCCGAGCTCGACGGCGAGACGCTGGAGGGCAAGCCGCTGAGCACCGCCGACTACAAGGGCAAGGTCCTCGTGGTCAATGTGTGGGGCTCCTGGTGCGGCCCCTGCCGCGTCGAGGCGAAGAACTTCGAGAAGGTCTACCGGGACGTCAAGGGCCAGGGCGTCGAGTTCGTCGGCATCAACACCCGCGACACCAGCACGGTCCCCGCCCTCGCCTTCGAGAAGGAGTGGGGCATCACCTACCCGAGCCTGTACGACCCGACCGGCAAGCTGATGCTCCGCTTCAAGAAGGGCACGCTCAACCCGCAGCTCGTGCCCTCCACGCTGGTCATCGACCGCGAGGGAAAGATCGCGGCGCGTGCGCTGCAGCCGCTCAGCGAGGACAAGCTGCGCGGCATGATCAAGCCGGTCCTCGCGGAGAAGTGACGTGACCGCGCTGTCCACCCTGGCCGCGGCCACCGACCCGAACGACACCGTGATGCACGGCGCGCTGCTGCTCGCGCTGCCGCTCGCGGTCCTCGGCGGCCTCGTCTCCTTCTTCTCCCCCTGCGTCCTGCCGCTCGTCCCCGGCTACCTCTCCTACGTCACCGGCGTCAGCGGCACCGACCTGGCCGAGGCCCGGCGCGGGCGGATGGTCGCGGGCGCCTCGCTGTTCGTGCTCGGCTTCACCGTCGTGTTCGTCTCCGGCGGGGCATTGTTCGGCTTCTTCGGCTACACCCTGCGCGAACACCAGGCCATGCTCTCCAAGGTGCTGGGCGTGCTCATGATCCTCATGGGCGTGTTCTTCATGGGCCTGATGCCCTGGCTCACCCAGCGCGAGTTCCGCTTCCACAAGCGCCCCACGACCGGCCTGCTCGGCGCGCCGCTGCTCGGCGCCCTGTTCGGCATCGGCTGGACGCCCTGCATCGGCCCGACCCTCGCCTCCGTGCAGACCCTCGCCATGGAGCAGGCCAGCGCCGGGCGCGGCGCGATACTGACCGTCGCCTACTGCCTCGGCCTCGGCATCCCGTTCGTGCTCGCCGCGGTCGCCTTCCGCAAGGCGCTCGGCGCCTTCGGCTGGGTCAAGCGCCACTATGTGTGGGTCATGCGCATCGGCGGCACGATGATGATCCTGACCGGTGTGCTGCTGCTGACCGGCGCGTGGGACAGTCTGGTGCGCGAGATGCAGACCTGGTCCGACGGCTTCACTGTGGGGATCTGATCCATGAGCAAGACGACACCCGGCACCCGTGAGGACCAGGACCTCGATGCCGCCGGCTCCCAGCTGTCCACCGCACCCCAGGAGGAGGCCGCGACCGGCCTGCCCGCCCTCGGGGTGATCGGCTGGCTGCGCTGGTTCTGGCGGCAGCTGACCTCCATGCGGGTCGCGCTGCTGCTGCTCCTGCTGCTCTCGCTCGCCGCGATCCCCGGCTCGCTCATCCCGCAGAGCGGCGTCGACATCACCCAGGTCGAGGACTTCCGGCAGCGGCACACCACCCTCGCGCCGGTCTACGACAAGCTCGGCCTCTTCCACGTCTACAGCTCGGTGTGGTTCTCCGCGATCTACATCCTGCTGTTCGTCTCCCTCATCGGCTGTATCGTCCCGCGCACCTGGCAGTTCGTCGGCCAGCTCCGCGGCCGCCCGCCGGCCGCGCCGAAGCGGCTGACCCGGCTGCCCGCGCACACCACCTGGCGCACGGAGGCCACGCCCGACGAGGTCCGCGAGGCCGCGCTCGGCCTGCTGAAGGGGCGCCGCTACCGCGCCCATGCCGTCGGGGACGCGGTCGCCGCCGAGAAGGGCTATCTGCGCGAGGCCGGCAACCTCGCCTTCCACATCGCGCTGATCGTGATGCTGGTCGCCTTCGCCTGGGGCCAGTTGTTCAAGTCCGAGGGCAACAAGCTGATCGTCGAGGGCGACGGCTTCTCCAACACGCTCTCGCAGTACGACGACTTCAAGTCCGGCAGCCTCTTCCAGAACGACGACCTCGAACCCTTCAGCTTCAAGCTGGACCGCTTCACCGGCACCTACGAGCTCAGCGGCCCCAACAAGGGCACCCCCCGCACCTACGAGGCCGACCTCACCTACAGCGAGGGCGCCGACGGCAAGGAGAAGAAGACCACCGTCGAGGTCAACGAGCCGCTGCACATCGGCGACGCCAAGGCCTACCTCGTCAGCCACGGCTACGCGCCCGTCATCACGGTCCGCGACGGCAAGGGGAACATCGTCTTCCAGGACGCGGTCCCGCTGCTCCCGCAGGACGCCAACGTCACCTCCTCCGGCGTCGTCCGGGTCATGGACGGCTACAAGGACCCCCAGGGCAAGAGCGACCAGCTCGGCTTCCAGGTCTGGTTCCTGCCGACGTACAGCGAGGGCCAGATGGTCTCCGCGTTCCCCGCGCTGATCAGCCCGATGATGGCCGTCAACGCCTACCACGGCGACCTCGGCGTGAACTCCGGCATCCCGAAGAACGTGTACCAGCTGGACAAGACGCACATGGAGGAGTTCAAGGACGCCAAGGGCGACCTGCTGAAGAAGCAGCTGCGCCCCGGCGACACCCTGACGCTCCCCGGCGGCTACGGCTCCATCACGTACGAGAAGGAGACCCGGGAATGGGCCGGCTTCCAGATCGTGCAGGAGCCGGGCGGCGGCTGGGCGCTGGTCGGCGCCCTCGCCGCGATCGCGGGCCTCGCGGGCTCCCTGTTCATCCAGCGCCGCCGCGTCTGGGTGCGGGCCACCACCGGCGACGACGGAGTGACGGTCGTCGAGATGGCCGGCCTCGGCCGCAGCGAGTCCGCGAAACTGCCCGAGGAACTCGGCGACCTCGCCGAGGCCCTGTACCGGAAGGCGCCCGGCGCCCCCGACCCCGAGAACGAAGCCGCACCTGCCGAAGGGGCTGACAAGCCGTGAACTTCGCCGCCGCGAGCGATCTGGCCGCCGCGACCAACGAGAACCTCGCGAACCTCAGCAACACGCTGATCTACTCCGCGATGGCCGTCTACACCCTGGCCTTCCTCGCGTACATCGCCGAATGGACCTTCGGCAGCCGCAGCAAGGTCGGCCGCACCGCGGCCGCGCTCACCGCGCAGAAGCCGTCCGCACCGGCGGTGACGGTGAACAAGGCGGGCGGCACCGCGGTCCTGGAGCGGCCCAAGGTGACCGTCCGGGCCGCGTCCGGCACCCGTGACGTGCCCGACGGTCCGGGGGCGCACGGCGGTGACGAGCAGGGCGACCTCTACGGCCGTATCGCCGTCTCCCTCACGGTGCTCGGCTTCCTGCTGGCGTTCGGCGGGGTGCTCGCCCGCGCTCTGTCGGTGCAGCGCGCGCCGTGGGGCAACATGTACGAGTTCAACATCACCTTCTCCACGGTGGCCGTCGGGGTGTACCTCGGGCTGCTGGCGCTGAAGAAGAACGTCCGCTGGATCGGCCTGTTCCTGATCACCTCGGTCCTCCTCGACCTCGGCATCGCCGTCAAGGTCCTGTACACCGCGAGCGACCAGCTGGTTCCCGCCCTCGACTCGTACTGGCTGTACATCCACGTCTCGACGGCGATCTTCTGCGGCGCGGTGTTCTACGTCGGCGCGGTCACCACGATCCTGTACCTGTTCAAGGACGCGTACGAGAACAAGCTGGCCGGCGGCGGCAGGCCCGGCAGCTTCGCGAACTCCGTCCTGGACCGGCTGCCCTCCGCGGCCTCCCTGGACAAGTTCTCCTACCGTGTCAACGCGGCGGTCTTCCCCCTGTGGACCTTCACGATCATCGCGGGCGCCATCTGGGCCGGTGACGCCTGGGGCCGCTACTGGGGCTGGGACCCCAAGGAGACCTGGTCCTTCATCACCTGGGTCGCCTACGCCGGCTACCTCCACGCCCGCGCCACGGCCGGCTGGAAGGGCCGCAAGGCCGCCTGGCTCGCCCTGATCGCCTTCGGCTGCTGGCTGTTCAACTACTACGGCGTCAACATCTTCGTCTCCGGCAAGCACTCCTACGCCGACGTCGGCCTGGGCGCGCTGCACTCCGTGGGCTTCTGAGTCACGCTGGAGGCATGACCGGAAAGACCGGAGCCATAGAGCAGGGCACCAGCCAGACCCACGGGAACACGCACATCCTGCATTTCCTGGTGCGGCTTCCCCGGCCCATGGAGTCGGTCTGGCCCGCGCTGTCCACCCCGGAGGGCCTCGCGGGCTGGCTGGCCCCGGTGGACACCCTCGAACCCCGGCTCGGCGGCGCGGTCGGTCTGCGCGGCCTGGGCTCGGGGCGGGTCACCGCATGGGACGTGGACCGGGTCGCCGAGTACACCGTCGAGGCCGGCGGCCGTATGCGCTTCCATCTGGAGCGCGACGGCGAGACGGGAAGCGCACTGCGCTTCACCCACGAGTTCCAGGGCGAGGGAGAGACGGAGCGGGGCTGGCGCGACCGCTTCGAACGCCTGATCGAGTCACTCGAGGGTTAGTCCCGGGCTAGTCCTCCCCGATGTCCTCGTTCCACAGCGCGGGATGCCGGGCGATGAAGTCGCGCATGAGCCCGGCGCACTCGGTGTCGTCCAGCAGCACGATCTCCACGCCGTGCGAGGCCAGCCAGTCGTGCCCGCCCTGGAAGGTCTCCGCCTCGCCGACCACCACGCGGGAGATGCCGAACTGGCGCACCAGCCCCGAGCAGTACCAGCAGGGGGAGAGGGTCGTCACCATCGTCGTCCCGCGATACGACCGCTGCCGGCCGGCCGCCCGGAAGGCCGCGGTCTCCGCGTGCAGGGACGGGTCGTCGTCCTGGACCCGGCGGTTGTGGCCGCGCCCCAGCACTGTGCCGTCGGGGCCGTAGAGCGCGGCCCCGATCGGGATGCCGCCCTCGGCCAGCCCGGCGCGGGCCTCTTCGAGGGCGGTACCGAGCCAGGTGCGGGCGGTCGCCCGGTCCAGGGTCTTCATCACGTAGCTCTCCTCCACGACGAGCGGACAGGAAACGGCAAGGGCCCCCACCAGGAAATCCTGGCAGGGGCCCCTGTGTCAGCCGGAGCTACCGCGTGCCGCCGGAGGCCTCACGGTCGCCGGCCGGGGTGTTGGCGAGCCAGCAGCCGCCGCCGGCGGGGTGCCAGTCCACCGCGTCGAGGGACTCCAGGACCCGGCGGACCACGCTGTCCGCGTCGCCGGGCCAGGCCTCGAAGCCGGTCTCCCCGAGGTCTCCGACGTTCATCAGGCCCCCGCGCACCAGGTGCGTCAGGACCCGCTCGGTGACCTCCCGGGGCGGCTCCCCGGACTGTTCGGCGAGCTCACCCGCCAGGTACAGCACCTGGTCGACCATGATCCAGTCGTCCAGCCCCTCTTCGAGGAGCTCGCGGTAGATCTCTTCTTCCTTCATCAGCTCGTCATTCCTCGGATCTCATTCCTCCGGGAGGTGCACCTTCATCGGCTTGCCCTTGGGCGGAGTGATGTCGATTGTCTCTCCGCCGGACTTGGACGAGAGCCGCCACTGGATCACGGTGCCGTCCTCCAGCTTGTAGACCTCCGGGATCTTCGGCCCGCGCGCCGGGAGCTTCTCGGCCCCGGACGTCCACTTCTCGAAGGCGGTCCGCAGTTCCTTGGTCGTCTGCATCAGACGGACGTGGCCCTGCTTGCCCTTGGGCAGCTTGTCGAACTCGCCGCGCCACACCCCGCACACGCCGTCCGAGTTGTGCACCAGGATCGGTGTGCCGCCGGCCAGCGCGTAGTACGTGTGCACGCCCTCGACGGTGAGGTTGTACGTGCGTACGTGGTCCGTGTACTGGCGGGCGCCGGTGACCTCGACCGTGCGGCCGTCGTCGGTGCGCAGGGTCATGCCCGGCTTCAGGTCGCCGGCCGCGATCCAGCCGTGCTCCGAGACGGACCAGAACGGGTGCTCGTAGGTCGCGGTGAGGTGCTCCTCGCCGTGGCCCGTGGCGATCGTCAGCTCGGTGAAGTGCTTGTCCGAGTCGGTGACGATCGTCGCGGTGACCTCACGGGCGCTGGTCCTGCCGGTCTCCGGGTCGGTGGCGAGCACCTTGTCGCCGAGGACGATGTCCTCGATGTCCTTGGTGCCGCCGTCGGCCATGAGGACGTCGGTGCCGGCCAGGAAGCAGTTGCAGCCCGGGAGCTTCTTGGCGTCCTTGAGGTCCTTGACCTTCTTCAGCTTGTTGATCTTGAGGATCTTGGCGGCCTTGAGCCAGGGCAGGTCGGTCGACGCCCAGGCGCAGCTCTTCCACTTGCCCTCGGTCAGGCACTCCTTCCACGCCTGGGTGTCCGGCAGCAGCAGGACCTTGATGACCTCGCGGCCCTCCTGCGCGTCGTACCAGGGCGCGTCGGTGGTGCACCGGATGGCGTTGAGGAAGTTGTCCCGGCCGGTGCAGGCCGCCGGCAGCTGGTTCTCGACGGTGACCTTGACCTGGACCTTGCCGTCGTTGCCGTTGTTCCCGGTGGTGTTGCCCTTGTCGTTGTCGTAGTAGCCCTTGCTGCTCGTGGCGATGCCGGGGCCGTCGTCCTTCCACTTGCAGCCCGAGGTCGGCACGGGGACACACGGACCGGAGACGGGGTAGTACTTCAGCCCGTCGGGGTCGGAGAAGGTGACAGGGCTGTTGTTGCTGTAGGCGTACCCGTTGATCTGCTGCGGGTCGTAGGCGTCCATCACCGGGTCGACCGAGATGAACCGGCCCGTGGAGGCGTCGTACTCACGCGCCCCGAGGTGGGTCAGACCGGTCGTCTTCGTGTCGTCGGTGCCGCCGACGAAGCCCTTGGTGCCGGTCCAGGTGCCGGTGACCGTGCCGCGGGTGCCGCCGAAGGGCAGCGTGCGCCGCTGCGACAGCGACAGGTCGGCGGTCTTCACCGAGAGCTGGCCGGTGCCGACGTGGTCGGCGACCGTGACGGTGATCGAGCCGTCGTTGGACTGCACGGCCTGGTTGCCGCTGCCGAGGTCGATGTACCGGGTGGCCTTGGCCGTCGTCGCGCCCTTGGGCAGGACGACCTCGGTGTTCCCGACGTACAGCGTGGTCTCGGCCGGGCCGCGGGCGATCAGCCGGTTGCCCTCGGTGTCGTAGACGTAGTCGGTGACCTCGTCCGGCTTGCCCGCGACGGGCTGGGTGACCTTGACGACGTGGCCCTCGGCGTCCCACACCAGCTTCTGGGTGGTGCCGCTGATCGTGCGGTCGGTGGTGTTGCCGGTGGCGTCGTAGAGGTAGCTGGTCTTCGACGTTCCGGACGGCTTCGTCTCGTTGACCTCCGTGAGGGTGTGCGGCTGCGGGCCGCCGGCCGGCGGGTAGACGTACGACCGGGTGGTGTCACCACCGGACGCGTGCAGCGTCTCCGTCTTGCGGTTGCCGGTCTTGTCGTAGCTGTACGAGTTCCAGTACGGCGCCACGCCACCGACCACCGACTGCGCGGGGGCGGCCGAGCAGCTGGTGTCGCCCTCGGTCCACGCCTCGGTCAGACGGCGCAGGTAGTCGTAGGCGAAGCACTGGTTGTCGGTGCCGGCGCGCGAGACGTCGGACATCGACAGGACGTTGCCCGCCTGGTCGTAGCCGAAGGTGTTGGCCCGGTCGACGCCCGCGATGTCCTGGCGGTCCACCCGGGAGGTGGCCAGGCGCTGGGTGCCCCACTCGTAGGTGTTGGTGACCCAGGTCTTCTTCGCACCCGTCGCCGTGGAGGCGAAGGCGTACTGCAGCGGCTTGCCCGTGTTGGAGTACGTCGTGTCGGCCTGGAAGCCGTCGCCCAGGATCGACACCGGCCGCAGGGCGGAGTCGTACGTGTAGCTGTACGAACCGCCGGGCAGCGCGCCCGCCGCCGAGTACGACACACCCGCGACCAGACCGGACGGCTGGTAGCTGGTGCCCGCCTGGTAGGTGCCGGCCAGGGCACCCTCGGTGGCCGGGATCGTCACCGAGGTACGCAGCGGCCGGTACTGCTGGTCGTACATGGTGATCCGGCTGACGTACTGGGCGCCGTTCACATACCGGGTCGAGGAGGCCAGATAGCCCTTCGCCCCGGCGAGCGTGTCGTACGTCCAGGACGCGCGCAGGGTGCCCGTGGCGCTGGTGTCGCGCAGTTCGGTCGCCCGGCCGAGCTGGTCGTAGACGTGGTAGAGGACCCGGTGCTCGGCGTCCTCGGTGGTGAGCAGCTGGCCGCGGTCGTCGTAGGTGCTGATCGTGAGGCCGCGGTCGGGGTCGGTGGACCTGGTCTGGTTGCCGAGCAGGTCGTACTCGTAGAACCAGTTGTTGCCCGCCGGGTCCGTGACCTGCGACAGCTTGCCCGACGCCGTGTACTGGTACTTCGTCGCGTCGTAGGGGGCGGTCGCGCTGCGCGAGGTGTGCTGGCGCAGCTCGACGATCCGGCCGCGGGCGTCGGTCAGCGACGTCGTCGCGGTGCCGCCCACCGGCGGGATCACCGTGGTGCGGTCGCCGTTGTACGAGGTCGTGGTGGTGCCGAGGTCGGCGCCGCCGTCACCGTTGCCGGCGACCTTCTTCTGCGTGATCTCCCGGTTCAGACCGTCGTAGGTGTGCCAGATCTGCGTCTCCACGCTCAGCGCGTCGACGGGCTCGAACAGCTCCCGGTTCGGCGCGCCGGTCGTGTAGTAGGAGGCGAACTCCCGGGATATCAGGCCGCGTTCGTCGTAGAACGTGTCGGACAGCAGCCGGCCGCCGTCGGGGCCGACGTCCTGCGTCTGGCGGGCGCGCAGCAGACCGTCGTACAGGGTGTACGCGGCGACCTGGCCGCCGCTGTTGTTCAGCGTGAGGGTGCGGACCGCGATCGGCTTGCCCTCGTCGATGAAGTAGTCGAAGTCGTACGACGGGAGCTGGGTGGTCTGCCGGTCGGCCAGCCACACCTTGTCGGCACGGCCGAGCGCGTCGTACGTGAAGTTCTTCAGCTTGCCGTTGGTGTCCTTCTGCTGCGTGGGCAGGCCGCGCAGCGGGTCCAGGGTGGTGGTGGTCGTCTGGACGGTGGTCGAGTCCCCGGCCTTGGCGGGCGGAGTGGTGGTGACGACCGTCGTCGGGAAGCCGGTGGCCGGCGTGTACGCGGTGGTGTTGGTCAGGCCGTCCGTGCGCGCGGTGCGCACCGGGGCGGTCGACTCGGTGGCGGTGACGTTCGCCGTCAGGTCGGTGACGGCCGTCGAGCGGCCGTAGCCGTCGAACGTGGTGCCGGTCTCCGTGTAGGTGCCGGTCGTGCCGTCGTGCTTGGTCAGCGTCGCCGTGGCGGTCTCGTCGCCCTTGGTGGGCGCCGCGCCGTACGCGAGGCCGTCGTAGGCGCTGCGCACGTCGGAGACGACCTGCGCCTTGCGGTCCGGCGTGGTCGCGCACTTCACCGCGACGGTCTCCACCCGCGAGGGCAGGGTGAGGATGTTGTCGGTGGTGTTCGTGGCGTACGTCGTACGGGTGCAGACGTCGTCGGTGGTGACGGACGTGTCGCCCTGGTCGTCGACCTGGGTGACCCGGCCCGCGACCGTGTCGTACGTGGTGTCGACCAGGGTGGTGCGCCACTGGGCGCCCGCCCCGTCGTCCAGCGACGTCCACGTCCGCGACTCGTCCGTACCGGTGTAGTTGGCGGTCACCGTGCCCCAGGACCGCGTCTTCTTGGCGGTCTGGTGGTACCAGGGCCGCTCGACGGTCTTCTGCAGGACCTTGCCGCCCGGACCGGAGTACTGGGCGGTCTTGTAGGTGAAGCCGGCCGCCGACTCGTGGTCGGTGATCGCGGCCCCCTCACCGGTGTCCAGGGTGACGCTGACGGACTTGGTGCCGCCGTCCTTGTTCAGCCGGTCGCCGTTCATGCCGCGCAGGAACCAGCTGTCGGCTTGCGTCTTCAGATACGCGTCGCCGCCCTGGCCGCCCGTCTTCACACGGACGTGGCCGTAACCGCGCCACTGCGACCAGGTCTTGTTCTTCTCCTTGGTCAGACCGTCATCGTCGTCGTAGTGCCAGGCCGCGCCGTCCAGGTACTCGTACGCGGTCACGTTGTCCGGCGCGCCGCCGGTGCGGTCGGTGGCGGTCACCGAGGTGACGACGTACTTGGTGAACCAGTGCTGCTCAGGGGCCTCGGTGTCCGAGCCGCCCAGCAACTGCGGGAAACAGCGGGTGGTGTTGGTCTCCGGCGTCGGCAGCGCGGCCGCGTCGCAGGCCGACGTCGAGTAGTTGACGTCGATCTGGCCGCCGTGCTCGTCGGCGACCGTGGACAGGCGCGCCTTGACGAACGGGGCGTAGCCGTCGCCGGTCTTGTCGAGCCGGTTCTCCAGCTGGGTGTACGCCAGCGTGGTCTTCGGCAGGGTGATCGCGGTGGTGCCGGTGTGGCCGGTGCGCTGGATCGAGTCGAGCAGCAGCTGGTAGTCGACGTCGGCCTGGCCCCAGCGGTGGGTCAGCGCCCAGGAGTCGACCTTGCTGTAGGCGCCCGCGTTGTACACCTGCGCGCTGATGCCGGTCAGCCGCTTGCGGGTCCAGAAGGTCGGCGCGAGCCGGCCCTGGTCGCAGTCGGTGCCCGCCGTGCAGTTCATGTCCCACGGGGTGTCGTACCAGTAGTACGAGTCCGTGGAGATCGACGAGCAGGTGGTGTTCGCGTCGGGGATGCACCGCTCGGAGCTGGTGAAGTCGACCTTCGCCAGTGCCGGAGTGCCGTACATCGAGGACGACTTCAGGCCGTACTCGATGCGGTCCAGGTAGCCGCCGCGCGTGTAGGGGGTGTCGTCCGCGGCCTTGAGGTTGCGGCCGTAGGAATTGTCCTCCTTGGTGTAGTAGTACGCCATGGCGTTGCCATGGGTGTCGACGGCGTAGTCGAGGTTCCAGCGCCAGGCCTGCTGGCACCAGGAGTCGGCGAACGCGGAGGCGTTGCAGGGCTCGCCGGAGTCGTCGCCGAAGACGGGGACGTTCCACGTCGAGTCGGTGGTCTCCTTGCCGTCGACCCAGCCGGGCAGCCGGTTGTAGCCGAAGTAGAAGCGGTTGCCCTGCGGGTCGGTCACCCGCCAGTACTCGCCGTCGTTGTCGCCGTTGCCGCGGCCCGTGGACCTGAGGCGGGTGACGCGGGAGCCGTCGTCCTTCTGGAAGCGGAACTCGTCGGCGGTGGCGGTGGGAACCAGCTCGCCGCCCTTGCCGTTGAAGGTGATGTAGGCGTTGTCGTAGCCCCAGCACAGATCGCCGGGCTTGTTCACGCCGTCGGCGGCCGTCTGCCCGTCGTCGGCGCACGGCTTGTAGCGGCGCTCGATGAAGCCGGGCGACAGCTCGAAGCCGTCACCGACCCAGGAGGACTGGTTGTTGGTGTTGCCGGTCCGTCCGTCGATCTGCCCCGAGGAGTACGACAGGCCCACGTGCGGGGCGAAGTCGCCGGGCACCTCGGGCACCGGGATGTCGTAGGACCAGTTGAAGTCACCGGTGTTGAGGTCGGTGCTCCAGGTGGAGGACGGCGACAGCGGGGTCGCCTTGTAGTCGCCGGTCTTGCCGGAGTCGGACGCGACCGCGGCCAGCATGGTCGGCGAGCCGCTGCTCACCATGACCGAGCGGGCGGTGAGGGTCTGCGCCTCGGTGTCGTTGTCCGTGACCACCGGCGTGGTGGTGCGGCACGCCTTCTTCTTCGGCGTGGTCAGCGCACACGCGGGCAGCTCGACCAGGGTGAGCCGGGAGGCGTAGGCGCCGCCGTACGCCTCGGCGAAGTCGGCGTAGTCCAGGGTGGCGCCGACCGTGCCGGAGGACGCCTTGTCCTTGGCCCGCAGGGTGAACAGCACCCCGTCGAGGCCGGCCTTCGCGGCGGCCGCGTGGCCGACGACCTTCGTCTCGATGGTGCCGCCGGTCGCCGACCGCACCTTCTTGGCGAGGGTGTTCAGCTCGACCGGGAGGCCCGTGGCGGCGACCGGGGCACCGGGCTTCGCGGCCGGCTCCTTCAGCGTGACCAGAGCCGAACCCGCCTCGGGCCAGTCGGCCTTCGGCTTGTCCTTCGGGGTGCGCGGGCCCTTCTGGACCTTGCGCGGCTCGATTTTGTTGCCCGACGTGCCGGTGACCGGCTTGTCCGGTTCGGACACCCCCGGCCGTCCCTTGCCGGTGTCCTGCGCCTCGGCGGCCGGCGCGAACGCCGTCGCCTGGAGCAGCGTGGCGACCATGACCGCCGATGTCCCCAGGGCGACTCTGCGCCCCAGGGCGGCTACGCGCCAGGAGCGCGCTCTGCCATACATGTGATTGCTCGTTTCCTCGTCAAGGGGGCGCCCGGGACCTGATGACAGGACCCGGGCGCCCTTTTCAACACGTCAGTCGCCGGGAACCTTGGTGGGTACGTCGAACCAGCTGACCGACAGCTTCTCGATCTGCGCGTCCGTGAGCGCGCCCTGGAAGGTCCACACGTCGTCGACCAGGCCCGGGAAGTACGAGCCGGCCTTCGTGCCGGTGCCGGACCGGCCGATCTGCAGGGAGGTGGCCTTGAACGCGAGCGTGTTCTCCGCCCACGGCACCACGTCCTCGCAGCCGGCCACGTCGGCCTCGCCGTCACCGTCGGCGTCGGTGCACGCGATCTCGGCGAGCCCGCCGTTCACGTACAGCCGGGCCTGCTTGGCGAAGCCGTCGTAGACCAGGGCGAGATGGTTCCACTGACGCGCGTCGTAGAACTCGCCGTTGTCGGCCTGCACCACCGTCGCGTCGGTGGCGTCGGAGTCGGCGACCGCCAGCTGCCAGCGGCCGGGGCTGCCCTCGGGGTTGGCGGCGTCAGGCACGAACTTCACGGTGAACGCGGAGCGGGTGGCCCCCTCCGCGCTCGCCAGGGTCACCGGCCCGGACGGCATCGTCGACGCCTGCGCCCACGCGGTCAGCGTGAAGCTGCCCGAGGTGTCCACCGGCAGCTTCGCGGCCGACGCGTAGGCGGTGGTGCCGTTCAGCTCCATCGCGCCGAAGTCGATGAACCCGAAGTCCGACTTCACCGCGCCGCCGTTCAGGGTGAGCGGGTTGGTGGTGCTCACCGCGTCCGGGGTGGTGACCGGAGCGGTCCCGGCGGTCGACTCGAACTGCCAGCGGCTCTTGACCAGCGGACGCTGCTTGAACAGCTGGTACACCTCGTCGCCCGACACCGCGCGGTCGAAGAACCGCACGTCGTCGATCTGCCCGGTGAAGAACGAGGCCGCGGCGCCGTCGAACTGGCTCGCGCCGATCTGCACCGCGCCGCCCGCGTACCAGTTGGCGGTCATCTCCGTGGAGCCCGCCAGCGAGCCGTTGACGTACAGCAGCAGCTTGTCGGCCACCGTGTCCTGTACGCCGACCAGATGCGCCCACTCACCGGCCGCGGCGGTCTTGCCCTCGGCCTGCATGGCGCGGATCGGCGTGCCGGTCGTGGAGTCCTCCGAGTACTGGTTGAACACCCAGCGGTCGTAGCCGCTGGAGTAGTACAGCTCGAAGCCCGGCCGGTGCGTGCCGACCTGCGTGGCGATGACCCCGGCGTGGCTGGGCTTGGTCGACGGCAGCTTGGCCCACGCCGACACCGCGAAGCTGCGCTGGTTGTTCAGCAGCGGCCGGTTGGTGGTGGCGTAGTCGTTCGTGCCGTCCAGGGACAACGCCTTGCCGGCCACGCCCTCGACGCCCGCGGTCGCGCCGCCCACGTACGAGGCGTCGAGCACCTCGGGCCTGCCGAGGAGTTCGGTCACGCCGGGCTGCTCGTCCATCGCGAACGCCATCCGGGCCGGACGCCCGACAACCAGCGACGCCTTGGTGCCCAGCTGCGTCACCTCGGTCTGCGACAGCGGCTTGTCGAAGATCTGCACCTCGTCGATGTCACCCGGGAAGAACGAACCGGGCTGACCGCTGTAGGAGCCGGCGCCGATCTGCAGACCGCGCCGCGCGTCCCAGGGGGTGGCGTAGGTGGTCGTGCCGACCAGGGTGCCGTCGACGTACAGCTTCAGCTCGTCGCTGCCCGAGCTGTACGTGCCCACCAGGTGCGTCCACTTGCCGACGGTGGCGCCGCCCGCGGAGGCGGGCATCACCCGCACCGGGGTCGCGGAGGCGGAGTCGGACGTGTACTGGTTGAACGCCCACCGGTCGTAGACCTTGGAGTAGTACAGCTCGAAGCCGGGGGAGTGGTTGCCGGGCTGGGCCGCGATGATCGCCGCCGTGCTCGGCGCCTGGGTCAGCTTCGCCCACGCCGACACCGAGAACGAGCCGTCCGTGGCGATCGTCGGGATGTCCGTACGGGCGTAGTCGTCCACGCCGTCGAAGTGCACGGCCGTGCCCTTGGCACCCGCCGCACCCGGCGTCGGGCCGCCGTACAGCGTGGCCGGGCGGTCCTTGGCGGTGGCGGTCGCCTTGGTCGCGCCCGCGGCCTCGTCGAGGTCCCATTGGGTGCGCTCGGGCTGACCGGACTTCACCCGGAACTGGTAGGTGCGGATCTCGCTGCCGTTGCCGGCCGCGTCGAAGGCCTGCGCGGTCACGAACTTCAGACCGGGCTCGTCGGGGAGCACCTTGGCGATCTGCGCCGCGCCGCCGCTGGTCAGCAGCGTGTTCTTGGAGCTGGGGTCGGCGTTGAAGCCGTAGTAGTACTTGACCACGTCGGTCTCGGCGGAGTCGATCGTGAACGACCCGTACTTGCCGACGCCGTCGTACCACGGGTCCGCGGGGTCCTCCGTGTCGGACTCGGGGTACTCGCCCGAGGTCACGGAGGGGGCCTTCGGCCACGAGGTGTCGTAGACGAAGTAGCAGCCCGTCGCGTCACCGGCGTACGACCACGGCGAGTAGTTGCCGTCGCCCTGGCTGTCGGTGTCGCGCACCCGCACGTACCAGTGGACCTGCTTGTTCGGCGTGATCGAGGTCGGCAGGCTGACGGTGAAGCTGGAACCGGAGTCCTTGTACTTGGTCAGCCCCGGCGTCCAGCGGGCGATGAGGCCCTTGCCGTCGCCCGAGTCCCACTTGGCCTGGAACTGCACGGCCACGTCGTCGCCGTCGGGGTCGGTGATGTTGTTGGCGGACACCGTGCCGAGCGTGCGCACCCGGGCCGGGCCCGTGTACTTCTTGCAGGTGCCGCCGTACTGCATGGTGAGCTGCGACATCTTCACCTGCGGCGGCGGGCGGTTGTACTTCACCCGCAGGAACGCCTTGTCGGAGAACCGCTTCCAGGCGTACGCGTCCGTCTCGCTGGCCGCGCGCAGACCGAACGTCATCGACGGGTCCTTGGCGGTGGCGGCCGCCTGCACCGCGGACTTCACGTTGAACTCGGCGTCGGCCGCGGAGCAGCCCGAGTAGCCGTACGCGAACGAGTCGGAGGCGAGCTGCTTGTTCCAGAACCCGGACGCGCTCTGCGAGTTCCAGGTCGTCTGGTCCGTGATGGGGTCGGTGTCCCACAGCTCGACCGTGCGGTCCGAGCAGGAGGCCGACCAGGTGTTGCGGACCACGAACTCGGCGGACAGGATCGTCTTGCCCGCGAACGCCGAGGTCGGGATGCGGTAGAAGAGCCGCTTGGTGTCGTACGGCTGGCAGTACGACCAGCCGCAGTAGCCCAGGCCCGCGTCCGAGTCGCCGTTGAACTTCCACTGCGGGGAACCGGCCCAGTACTTGGAGGCCATGGTCCACGCGGAGGCGCGCGGCGAGTACCACTGCGGGTCGATGAACACCGGGTACTGGGTGTCGGCGCCCTTCAGGACGGCCGGGTCCGGGGTGAGGACCAGCTCCTTGTCACCGGCGGGCAGGTCCACGCCGACCGGGGCGACCCGGCCGGAGTCGGCGGCGCCGGGCTCGTCGGCCGGGGGACCGGCGAGGGCGCGGGCCTTCGTGGCGGCGGCGGCCTTGGGGGCGGTGCCGGACCTGCCGGGGCTGGAGTCCCACATGACCGGCTTGGGCGCCTCGAAGACGGTGCCGTCGGTGCCGTCGGCGACAGCGCGGAGCCCGCCCTTGGCGTTCTCCTTCACCGCCAGGCCGTCCGCCTTCAGCTTCAGGCGCAGCTCCGCCAGCTTCGGATTCTTCGCGGCCTCGGCCGACTTGACCACGAGCAGCTGGGTGAAGCCGTCCTCCTGCGCGGTCAGGCGCAGGTCGACGCCCGGCAGGACCTCCGGGTAGGTGGCCATCGCGCCCGACAGCTCCGGCTCGGGCAGCGCGGTGGGCCACGACAGGCTCATCGTCTTCCCGGCACGCTCCATGCGCACCAGCGGGTCGGCCGACCCGCCACCGGAGAACGCCAGATCGACGGTGGTGGCCCGGGGCGCGACCATGCCGCCCGTGGCGGGGGCGAGTTCGGTGTCGACCCGCTTCCACGCGCCGCCGTCCCGCGTCCATGTCGGCCGCAGGTACTCCCGGGCCTCCAGGTCGCCGTCCGGGGTGGCGAACACCTCGGTGGTCTCACCCCGCAGGGCGAGCACCTCCACCTTGTCGCCGGTCTTCCTGGCCTTCGCCAGCGCCTGCGCCTCGGTGGCCGCGGGCGTTCCGTCAGCGGCCTTCACCGTGTCGGTGGCGGGGGTGGTCGTCGTCCGGGCCATGGCGACGCCGGTCCCGGGGACCAGGCCGACGGCCAGTGTCACTCCGAGCAGCGTGCCAACTGCTCTGCTGCGGCCGCGCAATCGGGCCGATATACCTGTCATAGCTCACTCACGATGTATTCACACTTGCGACGAGTACGTAACGACGTGAGTGATCGCCAAGTCAATTCCAAGTTGCCGCATTGTGAGGTCAAGATTCGGCAAAGTGGGTGGCGGACGTCGGTAATTGGCGTTTTGTCAGGGCGTGCTCAGCCCTGGCGCTCCAGCGTGACGTAGTCCATGAAGCCGCGGAGGTACCGCGTGTGCCGGGTCTCCTGCGTGTGCCGTCTCTGCCATTCCTCCACATCCGCCGGGTGTGCACACAACCTCGACGTGGCCCCGCAGTCCGCGCCGACCCCTGCCGGTGGACCTCTCGTTCGCCGCGGATCCGCACGGGAAGCGGGGGCGCGGGTTCCGCAACACGCGTTTGCAAAGAAGTGCGACGAAGTCCTGGGCGGGGGTGGGGTGTTGGGGAGGCTGTGGGGGAGGGTGGACTGGTATCCGCAGGTTCTCGGAGGGCTAGTCCTCGCGCAGGACCAGGTCCAGGAGCCCGGGGAAGCGGGCGTCGAACTCCGTGCGGCGGAGGCGGTTGACCCGGCGGGGCCCCTCGTCGCGCTGCTCGACCAGGCCCGCGCCGCGCAGGACCGTGAAGTGGTGGCTCAGGGCCGCCTTGCCGACGGGTACGTCGAAGCTGCCGCAGGCGCGGGACCACTCGGCCGACGAGGCGAGTTCCCGGACGAGGGTGAGCCGTACGGGGTCGGCCAGGGCCGCGAGGGCGGTGAGGACGGGGACGTCGTCGGGATGGGTGTGTTCCGGTGCGGCCCGGTGACTCTGCTGTGCCATGCCCTGCCCCTCCGACATCGTGCGCGGCGGTCGTCTTGCGGAGTGTTCGATGAAAACCATACAGTCTCGAGTGTTCGCTTTTCGTTGAACACCTCGAAGGGGTGTGGTCTGTCATGCGTACGGTGGAGTTCCACGAGACCGGCGGTCCCGAGGTCCTCGTCACGGCCGAGCGGGAGATCCCCGAGCCCGGCCCCGGCGAGGTCGCCGTCGACGTCGCCTACGCCGGGGTGAACTTCGCCGACGTGCTGGCCCGCGCCGAGGGCTACCGCGTCGAGAGCCTGCCGTACGTCCCCGGCCTGGAGGTCTCGGGACGGGTCCGCGCCCTCGGGCCGGGCGTGACGGGCCTGGCCGTCGGCCAGGAGGTGACGGCCCTGACCGAGGGCGGCGCCTACGCCGAGGTGGCCGTCGTGCAGGCCGCGGCCGTCTTCCCGGTGCCCGACGGCCTCGACCTGCGCACGGCGGCGGCGCTGCCGACCGTCCTGCCGACGGCGTACGCCCTGATCCACCACGTGGGCCGGCTCCAGCCGGGCGAGACGGTCCTGGTGCACAGCGCGGCGGGCGGGGTCGGCACGGTCGCGGGCCAGCTGGCCAAGGCGGCGGGTGCGGGCCGCGTCCTGGGCGCGGTGTCGTCGGAGGCGAAGGCCGCCCACGCCCTGGCCCACGGCTACGACGACGTCCTGGTCGGCGACTTCGAGCGCGACGGCGGCCTGGAGAAGGCGGTCCGCGCCGCGACCGGCGACCGAGGAGCCGACCTGGTCCTGGACGCGGTGGGCGGCGAGACCTTCCGCGCCTCTCTCGCCTCCCTGGCCCCCTTCGGCCGCCTGATCAACTTCGGCAACGCCGGCGGCGGAGCACCCTGGAACGTCACCCGCGCCGACCTCAACCCCCTCGGCGCCACCGTCTCCGGCTTCTCCATCCTCACCCTCGCCGCCACCGCCCCGTCACGCCTGCGCGCCCTCGCCGAACAGGCCTTCACCAGGGCCCTCGACGGGACGGTCACCCTCCCCGTCACCGCCGAGTTCGACCTCACCGACGCCGCCGAGGCCCACCGCCTCATGGGCGCCCGCACCAGCACCGGCAAGCTCCTGCTGCGGGTGAACCCCTCCTGACGCGGGGCCTCACTGTGCCGACCAGCTCTGCGACGCCTCCCCCCGGCAGGTCGAGGCGACCACGTCCGTCTGGCCCATCCCCAGGTCGAGGCAGCCGCTGTTGAAGGTGCTGATCAGTGTGGAGCCGGAGCCGTTGCGCCAGATCTGGGGGGCCGTGTCCGCGCAGGTGTTCACGAAGACGGCCTGGCCCAGCATGTTGGCCGAGAGGCAGCCCCCGGACTGCTGGTTGACCAGCCGGAAGCCACCCGAGACGGTCTGGACCGTCCAGTAGGTGGCCGAGCCGGAGCAGCCCCCGATGCTCGCCGCGCCGTAGGTCTGGCTCAGGCACACGCCGGTGTCACCGTTGCGGTAGCGGTGGGTGCCGGAGGTGGAGGGTGGTGGGGCCTGGGTGCTGGGGGCCCGGGTGGGGGTGCCCGAGCCGGAGCTTCCCCCGGTCGAGCCCGTGGAGCCCGTGGAGCCCGTCGATCCCGTGGAGCCAGTGGAGCCGGTCGTGCTGTCGCCGATGCCGCCCGAGCCGGTACTCGTACCCGTACCTGTGCCCGTACCCGTGCCCGTCCCCGCACCCGAGCCGCCGTCGACCGAGGTGCCCCCCGCACCCGTCCCGCCCTTGTCGCCCCCGCGCGGCCGCTCCTTGCCGCTCGGCGACGCGGACGCCCGCTTGCCCGGCCGGGCGCGGTCCGACGCGGACCCGGAGGGCGAAGGGGAGCCGGACCCGCCTGACGCGGACGCCGTGACGGCCGGGTCGGCGCCGCGCGCGGCACCGCCGTTGTCGCGGTCCGGGGAGAAGGCGTACGGCAGCAACTGCACGGCGACGGTCGCGCCCGCGGTCACCACCACGGGGACGACGGCGAGGAAGATGCGGGTACGACGGCGCCGTTCGCGAGGTGGCGCGGCCTCCTCGGCGGCCTTCGTCCCCCCGACTTCCTCGATGTCCGGGGTTTCCGGCACCCTCCCCGCGAACGCCGCCCTCTGAGCCAGCACCTCCACGACCGGCGCGGGCCACACCCCGGACGCTCCGCCGGACGGCACATGCGGTGCGGCCAGTTCCACCAGCTCGGCGGCGGTCGGCCGGCCCTCCGGGTCCTTGTCCAGGCAGGACGCGACGACCTCGGCCAGCTCGGGATCGACGGCCCGCACCGGAGCCAGATCGGGGGCCTCGTGCACGATCCGGTACAGCACCGCGTGCCCGGACTCCTCGCCGAAGGGCGGACGCCCGCTCGCGGCGAAGGCGACGACGGAGGCGAGCGCGAAGACGTCCACCGCCCCGGTCAACCCCCGTGCGCCAGAGGCCTGTTCCGGTGACATGTAGGCCGGTGTGCCGACGACCATCCCGGTCCGGGTCAGCTGGCTCTGCTCGGCCGCCCGCGCCACCCCGAAGTCGATGAGGGTGACCCCGTCGAGGGTGAGCATGGCGTTGGACGGCTTGAGGTCCCGGTGGACCATGTCCCGCTCGTGCACCCGCGCCAGCGCGGACGCGGCCTCGTGCAGCAGCAGCCACAGCGCACCGGCCGGCAGCGGACCACCGTAGGACTGGACGCATTCGTGGAGGGTCAGCCCGGGCACGTACGCCGTGGCGAACCACGGCGGGCGCGCCTCGCGGTCACCGGCCAGCAGCGGCGCGGTGGTGCCCTCGGGCAGCCGGGCGAGATTGTCGAGTTCGTGTCCGAAGCGGCGGACGAAGTCCTTGTCCTCGCCGACCACGGACGGCAGCAGCTGCTTCACCGCCGCGTAGCGCCCCTCGTGGACGCCCAGGTACACCCGGCCCATACCGCCCGAGCCGAGCCGCCCGAGCAGCGGGACCGGTCCGATGCGCCGCGGGTCGTCGTCCTGGAGCGGCTCGGCCCCGCTGCCCGTCAGGTCGTGGGTCATCGTGCGTAGGCCCCCAGGCCGATCAGGCAGTACACGTACTCGTTGATGGTCGTGCCGTTGAGCGTGTAGCGGTAGTTGTAGGCGTACTCGGTGCGCGGGTTGCTCTGGCAGCGGCTCATGTCGGAGGTGAAGGGGATCGTCTCGATCACCTGGTAGTGCGCGTCGGACGCCGAGCAGTCGACCTCGTCGACGCTGACCTCCTGCGCGGTGGTGGAGTCGGGCAGCTGACCGTTGAGACACGTGCCGGCGGTGTAGGGGTCGGGCTCCTCGGACTCGGTGGGCTCGGAGCCGTAGTCACCGCTGTCGTAGGGATCGTCGGTCTCGTAAGGATCGTCGGTCTCGTAAGGATCGTCGGTCTCGTACGGATCCTCGGTCTCGTACGGATCACTCGTGTACGGGTCCGGCGTCTCGGTCGACGGGTCGTACGGCTCGTAGGTGTCGTACGGCGATGAAGTGACCGACGAGTCCGCCGAGTTGCCGCTGTCGTCGTCGTTCGCCTGACTGAACAGCCCGACGCCGAGCACAATGGCGCCGATGACCGCGAGGACGGCCAAGCACCCGCCGGGCCGCGGCTGTTGAGGGTTCTGAGACATACGGGCCAGTCTGGATCACAGCGGCCCAATGTTGGAGACCTTTTCTAGAAATTCACTTCAGAAACAGGCCGTGATCTACGCTGCACTGCATGAGCCCCAAGCAACAACGCGGTGAGGCCACGGTCGAACTGCTCCTGGACGCGGCGCTGCGTGTCTACGCCGAGTCCGGCGAGCAGGGCCTCACCGTCAGCGCGATCACCAAGGCGAGCGGCGTCAGCCTCGGCAGCCTGTACCACCACTTCGGCAGCATCGACGGGCTGATCAACGCGCTCACCCAGCGCTGGCTGGGCCGGCTGCTGGCCGAGCTGGCCGGGGCTCTCGCGCACACCCGCACCGCCCGCTCCGGCATCCGTGCCGTCACCCGGACCTATCTGGCCTTCATCCAGGAGCACCGCACCGCCTCCCTGCTCCTGCACTCCTCGCGCGCCGACCAGCAGGGCATGGCCCGCGGCCAGGAACTGCGCGACAACCAGGAGGCCCGTATCTCGGCCTTCGCCGTCTGGATCCAGCACCACATCGACACCGGCGAACTCGCCCCCCTCCCGCAGCCCCTCGTCGAGTCCCTCGTCCTCGGCCCCATCGTCGCCACGGCCCGCCGCTGGCTCTCCGGCATCGAGGACATGTCCCTGGACGAGGCGGCGAAGATCCTGCCGGACCGAATCTACCGATCAGTCGCCGCAGATCCGAAGTGAGCGGGGCACAACGTTTCGCCCCCGTCCCGCGTCACAGTCCCGGAGACACTGGACGGAGGGGCTCATGGACTATCGCAGCCTGGCAGCAGGGACGGCGGCCGCCGCGGCGGTCGTGGGGCTCGCGCTGTACGTCGACGCGAGTGAGAAGGGACACGCCGACGTCGACGTCGTGAGCACGGCACCCGAGACATGTGCCGGCGGCCGGCCAGGCTCCGGTGTCGACGAGGAGGGCACCGACGACACCCCGCTGTACCGCACGATCGCGCGGATCGACGAGCTGGCCGCCGGGCGGCACGCCGACGTGTTCACCGGGCTCGCCGTCGACGAGGACCGGGATGCCGCCGACGTGTGGCGGATTCCCTCCGCCGCCTTCGACGCCGCCGTCTGTGACCTCGCGGAAAAGGGCGTCACCGTCCGCCTCCACGACGCCGACGCCAACCGGGCCGAGCTGGACGCCCTCGCCGACCGGATCGGGGAGGACATGAACCGCTGGAACGGCACCTTCCAGCTGAGGGAGGTCGGGGTCGACGAGCACGGATACGTCAGTGTCGGCGTCGACGACCCCGAGGTCGCCCGGCCCCTCATCGAGGACGCGTTCGGCGACGAGCACATCAGGGTCGAGCACGTGGAGCAGGCCGGCCTCGACTGACCAGCGCCCATCGACGGGCCCGATGCCCCCATCGGAAGGACGCCCCAGCAGCGCGTGGACCAGGACCGACGCCCGCTCGTAGCGTCCTGGACATGACCTCACAGACCAAGGGCACGGCCCAGCTCACCGCCGCCATGGTGCTCTCCGGCACCCTCGGCGTCTTCGTCGTCGAGTCGGGCGCCTCGCCCTTCGACGTCGTGTTCTTCAGGGTCCTGTTCGGCGCGCTCGCCCTCGGCGGCTACGTCCTCGCCCGCGGCTGGCTCCGCGACCACGGCTTCACCCCCCGCACTCTTGGACTCGCCGTGCTGGGCGGGGTGTTCATCGTCCTCAACTGGGTCCTGCTCTTCCAGTCGTACGAGAACACGTCGATCTCCGTGGCCACGGTGGTCTACCACACGCAGCCGTTCTACGTGGTCCTGCTCGGCGCCCTCCTCTTCCGCGAGCGCCTCACCGCCGCCAAGGTCGGCTGGACAGGGCTCGCCTTCGCGGGGCTGATCCTCGTCTCCGGGGTCACGCCGGGGGACTTCACCAGCGGCGGCGGCTACCTGCTCGGCATCGGCCAGGCACTCCTCGCCGCGCTGCTCTACGGCCTGTCCACGCTCGTCACCAAGCGGATCAGCGGCGTGCGCCCGCACCTCGTCGCCCTCGTGCAGGTCCTCGTCGGCATCCCGCTGCTGCTGCCCTTCGCCGACTTCGGCGCGATGGCCGGCACCGGCGCCGACTGGGGCTGGCTGGTCGGGCTCGGCGTCATCCACACCGGGCTGATGTACGTCCTGATGTACGCCGCCTACGCCCAGCTGCCCACCTCGAAGATCGCCGTGCTGGCCTTCGTCTACCCGGCCGTCGCGATGGTCGCCGACTGGGCGGTGTACGGCCACCACATCGGCCTCGTCCAGGCCCTCGGCGTCCCGCTGATCGTGACCGCCGGCCTGAAGGTCACCCTTGCTCGGCCACGAGCCGCCGCGCCTGCTCCACGAACAGCCGCGCATGCGCAGGAAGCCGCTTCCCCGACCGCCACGCCAGTTGCGTCCGAAGCGTGAAGGGCGGCTGCCAGTCCAGCCGGACCAGACTCCGCGCGGCGAGTTCGGCGGCGACCGTGATCTCGGGAAGCAGGGCGACCCCGAGGCCGGCCGCCGCCGCGCGCTTGGTCGCCTCGATCGTGCCGAACTCCATGAACGACACGGACTTTCCGAGCTCCCGCTCGAACAGGTCCCGGTAGGCGCACCCCGGTTCGGTCGCCAGCAGGGACTCCATGCGCAGTTCCGCGAGCGTCACCCGCACGCCCTCCAGCACATGCCCCGGCGCCGCCACCAGCGCCAGCGGCTCCACCGTGAGCACCACACTCTCCAGGCCCGGGTGCTCGGTCTCCTCCTCCATCAGGAAGCCCACGTCGTACGTGCCCTGCCGCAGCGCCTGCCGGGTCTCGTCGCCGATCGTCGTCCGCAGGGCCAGCCGCACCTTGGGGTAGCGGTGGTGGAAGTACTCGAGCAGCGGCGGCAGACGGTGGTTGGTCAGCGACTCCATCGTGCCGACGGTGAGCGTGCCCGACGGCTCCTCCGCGCCGGCGACGGCCGCCCGCGCCTCCTCGGTCAGCTCGATGATCTGCCGGGCGTACGGCAGCAGCCGCATCCCCGCCTCCGTCAGCCGGATGTGCCCGCCGAGCCGGTCGAACAGCTCCGTGCCGAGCGTCGACTCCAGGGAGCGGACCTGCGCGGTCACACTGGACTGGGCGTAGCCCAGCTCGGCCGCCGCGCGGGTGAAGCTCAGCACGGTGGCGACCTTCTCGAAGGCCACCAGCAGCCGCAGCTCCATCTCACTCGCCCTTGGGGTCGTCGTCCTTCTTCTTCCCGGGGTCCTCGTCGAGGGATTTCAGGAAGTCGGGGTTGTCGTCGGGCGCCACCCACTGCGGGCGCCCGCCGCCGCGCACCCCGGACCAGCCGTCGGCGGCCGGGCTGCGCCGCTTGCCCGCGATGATCCACGACAGCGAGCCCACCAGCGGGAACAGCAGCACGAGGATCGCCCACAGCGGCTTGGGCATGTGCCGGACGTCCTTCTCGTCCGTGCTGATGCAGTCGATGAACGCGTAGATGCTCAGTGCCAGCGGCACGAGGAACATCAGCACCCGGAGCATGTCGTCGGTCCCCTTGCGAGTACGGCCCCGGGGCGCGGCACCCCGGTGACGCCCCCAGCGTAGTGCGTGCCGGATACTTGACCCCATGGCTTACGACGATCTTCGCTCCCTGCTCAGGGCACTGGAGCGCGAGGGAGACCTGAAGCGCATCAAGGTGGAGGTCGACCCGCACCTGGAGGTCGGGGAGATCGTCGACCGGGTCAACAAGGCGGGCGGCCCCGCGCTGCTCTTCGAGAACGTGAAGGGCTCCTCGATGCCCCTCGCGATGAACGTCTTCGGCACCGACCGCCGCCTGCTGAAGGCCCTGGGCCTGACGTCGTACGACGACATCAGCGACAAGATCGGCGGCCTGCTGAAGCCGGAGCTGCCGCAAGGGTTCGTCGGTGTGCGGGAGGCCTTCGGCAAGCTGGGCGCGATGACGCACGTGCCGCCGCGCAAGGTGAAAGAGGCCCCCGTGCAGGAGGTCGTCCTCAAGGGCGACGAGGTCGACCTGGACCGGCTGCCGGCCCTGTTCACCTGGCCGCAGGACGGCGGGTCCTTCTTCAACCTGGGGCTGACCCACACCAAGGACCCCGACACCGGCATCCGCAACCTCGGTCTGTACCGGCTCCAGCGCCACGACAAGCGCACCATCGGCATGCACTGGCAGATCCACAAGGACAGCCGCAACCACTACCAGGTCGCCGCCCGCCGCGGTGAGCGCCTCCCCGTCGCCATCGCCTTCGGCTGCCCGCCCGCGGTGACGTACGCCTCGACGGCCCCGCTCCCCGGCGACATCGACGAGTACCTCTTCGCGGGCTTCGTCGCCGGCAAGCGCATCGAGTTGGTCGACTGCAAGACGGTCCCGCTCCAGGTGCCCGCGCAGGCGGAGGTCGTCCTCGAGGGCTGGCTGGAGCCCGGCGAGATGCTGCCGGAGGGGCCCTTCGGGGACCACACCGGCTTCTACACGCCGCAGGAGCCGTTCCCGGCGCTGACGATCGACTGCGTGACGATGCGGAAGCGGCCGCTGCTCCAGTCGATCGTCGTCGGCCGTCCCCCGACGGAGGACGGCCCGCTGGGCCGGGCCACGGAGCGTTTCTTCCTGCCCCTGCTCAAGATCATCGTCCCGGACATCGTGGACTACCACCTGCCCGAGGCGGGCGGCTTCCACAACTGCGCGATCGTCTCGATCGACAAGAAGTACCCCAAACACGCGCAGAAGGTGATGCACGCGGTCTGGGGCGCGCACATGATGTCCCTGACCAAGCTGATCGTCGTCGTGGACGCCGACTGCGACGTCCACGATCTGCACGAGGTCGCCTGGCGAGCACTCGGCAACACGGACTACTCCCGTGACCTGACCGTGGTCGAGGGTCCGGTGGACCATCTGGACCACGCCTCCTACCAGCAGTTCTGGGGCGGCAAGGCGGGCATCGACGCGACGCGGAAGTGGCCGGAGGAGGGCTACACGCGCGACGGGGGGTGGCCGGAGATGGTCCTGTCCGACCCGGATACGGCGGCGAAGGTGGACCGCCGCTGGAAGGAGTACGGCCTGTGAGCAGCGCATCCGCGGCCCTTCCGCAGCCAGGACGCACCAAGGCCTTTCTGCGCCTGGTGATGATCGAGCACTCGGTCTTCGCGCTGCCCTTCGCGTACATCGCCGCGCTGACGGCGATGTTCGAGCTGGACGGCAACATCCACTGGGGCCGGCTGCTGCTGGTGACGATCTGCATGGTGGGTCTGCGGACCTTCGCCATGGCGGTCAACCGGATCATCGACCGCGAGATCGACGCACGGAACCCGAGGACGGCGCAGCGCGAACTGGTCACGGGCGCGATGAGCGTGAAGCACGCCTGGACGGGCGCGCTGATCGCGGTGGTGGTCTTCCTGGGCTCGGCGGCCCTGCTGAACCCGCTGTGCCTCGCCCTGGCGCCGGTCGCCGTGATCCCGATGGTGGTCTACCCCTACGGGAAGCGTTTCACGAACTTCCCCCAGGCCATCCTGGGTCTCGCCCAGGCGATGGGCCCGGTCGGCGGCTGGCTGGCGATCACGGGCTCCTGGTCCTGGGACGCGGTGATCCTCGGCCTGGCCGTCGGCATCTGGATCGGCGGCTTCGACCTCATCTACGCCTGTCAGGACGTCGAGTCCGACCGCGAGACAGGCGTGGGCTCCGTGCCGGCCCGCTTCGGCATCCCGGCGGCGATCTGGGGCGCCCGCGCCTGCCACGCCGTGACGACGGCCCTCTTCACCTGGTACGCCCTGCTGACGGACGCGGGCGCCTTCTTCTGGCTGGGCCTGCTGATCGTGGCGGGGGCCTTCGTGTACGAGCACACGATCGTCCGGCCGCACGACTTGAGCCGCCTGAACAGGGCGTTCTTCAGCGTCAACGGGTTCATCGGCATTGCCCTGTTCGGGTGCGCGCTGCTGGATCTTCTGGTGCGGGGTCTGACCGTCTGAATAGCGTGACCGCGTGGGCCGCGTCCATGCACGCCTGAGCGAGTTCGAAGACGCCTTCCCGGGCCATCCACGGAGATCGTCGCGGGGAGCCTTGTGATGTGCCCGCTCACTCCGCACCACGGCACCACGGTCCACAGGGTGTGGACCGCGCTCGAACCGCAGCTGGGCCTGCGATGGGCGGTCGTCAGCGATGTCGTCCTGCCCTTCGACCACGACAACGAGTTCTGCCCCGACCTGGCGGTTCTCCCCGCAGCCGAGGCCCGGCGCAACGAGATCGCGTACCCGCCGGATCTCGTCGAGCTCGTCGTCGAGGTCGTCTCCCCTGAGAGCATCCGGCGCGACTACGAGCTGAAGCCCCGCCGCTACGCCGCGCGCGGCATCGCCGACTACCTCATCCTCGATCCGCTGAAGGGGCAGCTGGTCACGATGTGGAACCCCGGGCCCGACGGCTACCGTGGCCGCGACCTCATCGCGTACGGCCCGGAGGTCGTGGTCGACTCTCCGCTGGGCCGGCTGAAGATCCCCACCGCACAGCTTCCCGTGGACCCCAGGGCCCCCCACCCGTCCTGAGGCACGTTCGTCCCACCGGTACGCTCAATATGTGAACGCAGGAGAATCGCAGCGCAAGCCTTGGATCGTGGGGGTGTCCGGGGCGTCGGGGACGCCCTACGCGGCGGCTGTGCTGCGTGGGCTGCTGGACGCCGGGGAGAGCGTCGATCTCGTGGTCAGCAGGGCCTCGCGGCTCACGCTGCTGGACGAGACCGGGATCTCCTTCCGGGACGCCCACTGGCAGGACGACCTGCGCGAATGGCTGGCCCGAGGGGCCGACGGGAAGCCGGACCGCTTCGACGTGGACCTGACCGGAGTGCGGTACTGGAACGCCGGTGACCTCGCCGCCGGACCCTCCTCGGGCTCGTACCCGGCCAAGGGCATGCTGATCGTGCCCGCCTCCACGGCCTGTGTCGCCGGTGTCGCGCTCGGCCTGTCCAAGGACCTGCTCCAGCGCACGGCGAGCGTCACCCTCAAGGAACGCCGCACCCTGGTCGTGGCCGTACGCGAGACCCCGCTGAACGGCCAGACCCTGCGCCACCTCGTCGCGCTCGACGACGCGGGCGCCTGTGTCGTCCCCGCCTCGCCCGCCTTCTACGCCGGCGCCACGCACATCCAGGACCTGGTGGACTTCGTGGCCGGACGCGTCCTGGACGCGGCGGGCGTCGCGCACGACCTCTACCGCCGGTGGAAGGGCGACCTCGGCGGGGCCCGCCCTTCCTGACCGGCACCCGGAACACTCAGACCACATCACCCTTGATCTCGGAAGGCTTCGATCGCATGGACGCGGTGGACAGGCAGCTCATCCAGGCCCTGAGGGAGAACGGCCGGGCCTCCTACGCGGAGCTGGGACGCCTCGTCGGCCTGTCGGGACCCAGCGTCACCGACCGCATCAACCGGCTGGAGGCGGCCGGGGTGATCACCGGCTACCGGGCGACGGTGGACTCCGCCTCCCTCGGCCTCGGCGTCACCGCCCTCATCGGCATCTCCCTCTCCGACGCCGCCGACCACGAGGACGTGGCGCGCAGGCTGAAGGACTTCACCGAGATCGAGGACTGCTGGTTCATCGCCGGTGACGACTCCTTCATGCTCAAGGTGCGCGCCAACGACGTGGACGGCCTGGAGAAGATCATCCGGCGGCTCAGCGGCACCCGGGGCGTCTCCCGGACCCGTACCACCATCGTGCTCTCCACCAAGTGGGAGAACCGGGTCGGGGAACTTCCCGAAGAGGTGTAGGCGCGGAGCGCCGTATGGGGGTCCCCCCGCCCGAAGGGTGGGGGAGTACGGTTGGGCGAGCTGTCTTAGAGAGGGGCAAAACGCATGGACGTCGGGCTCAAGCGCGAGCTTGAAGAGAAGGTCCGCTCCGGTGAGCGGCTGACTCGCGAGGACGGCATCGCGCTGTACGAGTCGGACGACCTGGCCTGGCTCGGCGGGCTCGCCCACGAGGTGCGCACCCGCAAGAACGGCGACGTGGTGCACTTCAACGTCAACCGGCACCTCAACATGACCAACGTGTGCACGGCCTCCTGCGCGTACTGCTCCTTCCAGCGCAAGCCGGGGGAGAAGGACGCGTACACGATGCGCATCGAGGAGGCCGTCAAGCTCGCCAAGGCGATGGAGTCGGAGAACCTCACCGAGCTGCACATCGTCAACGGCCTGCACCCCAGCCTGCCCTGGCGGTACTACCCGCGTTCGCTGCGCGAGCTGAAGGCCGCCCTCCCGAACGTCTCCCTGAAGGCCTTCACGGCGACCGAGATCCACCACTTCGAGACGATCTCCGGACTCTCCGCCTCCGAGATCCTCGACGAGCTGATCGACGCCGGCCTGGAGTCCCTCACCGGCGGCGGCGCCGAGATCTTCGACTGGGAGGTCCGGCAGCACATCGTGGACCACAGGACCCACTGGGAGGACTGGTCCCGCATCCACCGCCTCGCGCACGAGAAGGGCCTGAAGACGCCCTCCACGATGCTCTACGGCCACATCGAGGAGCCCCGCCACCGCGTCGACCACGTGCTGCGGCTGCGCGAGCTGCAGGACGAGACCGGCGGCTTCCAGGTCTTCATCCCGCTGCGCTACCAGCACGACTTCGTCGACATGCAGGACGGCAAGATCCGCAACCGCCTCCAGGCGCGCACCACCATGGCGACCCCGGCGGAGGCCCTGAAGACCTTCGCGGTCTCCCGGCTCCTCTTCGACAACGTCCCGCACGTCAAGGTCTTCTGGGTGATGCACGGCGTCCAGACCGCCCAGCTCGCCCTCCAGCACGGCGCGGACGACATGGACGGCTCGGTCGTCGAGTACAAGATCACCCACGACGCCGACAATTACGGCACGCCGAACAAGCTGACCCGTGACGATCTGCTGGACCTGATCCGTGACGCCGGGTTCCGCCCGGTCGAGCGGAACACGCGCTACGAGATCATCCGCGAGTTCGAGGGCCCGGCCGTCGGCCGTCGGGAAGAGCCCCAGTCGATGAGGTTCTGAGACCGTCTTCCGGGTGCGGGTGGTCTGTGGCCGGTCGCGCCCACGCGGCGGAGCCGCACATTGATACAGCCCCGCGCCCCTTGGGAACCTCCCCCGGGGGTACCCGGCGAGCGTGACCGCCCCCGAAGACGCCTACACCGCAGCCCCCTTCGTTCCTGAGGGTGCCTCCCTCGGGGCCCTCCGCAAGGCCGCAGCCGGTTGCCGAGGCTGCCCCCTCCACCGCGACGCGACGCAAACCGTCTTCGGCGAGGGAAAGACGACCGCCCGCGTCATGCTCGTAGGAGAGCAGCCCGGCGACCAGGAGGACCGCCAGGGCAAGCCCTTCGTAGGCCCCGCGGGGAAGCTGCTGGACCGTGCCCTCGCCGAGGCCGGCATCGACCCGGGCGAGGCGTACGTCACCAACGCGGTCAAGCACTTCAAGTTCACCCAGGCCGAGCCGAAGAAACGGCGTATCCACAAGTCTCCGAACCTGCGCGAGATGACGGCGTGCGGCCCCTGGCTGGCCGCGGAGCTGGCGATCGTCGAGCCGGAGCTGATCGTGGTGCTCGGCGCGACCGCGGGCAAGGCGCTGCTGGGCAGCTCGTTCAAGGTCACCGAGGTGCGCGGCACCGTGCTGGAGCGGGAGATCCACGGACGCCAGGAGCGGCTCGTACCGACCGTGCACCCCTCGTCCGTGCTGCGGGCGGACGACCGCAAGACGGCGTACGAGGGGCTCGTCCACGATCTGGAAACCGCGGCACGCGCGCTGGCGTAATGGCTACGATGCCTGCGTGGCCCTTACTTTCACTCTTGACCCGGCCGTCACCCCCGAGCTGCGCGACGGCCTCCTCGACCTGTGGACCGATGTCTCCAACGCGGGCGGAGCCGTCGGCTTCGTGCCGCCGGTGGAGCGGGAGACGATACGCCCGGAGCTGGTGAAGCACTTCGCGGCGATGGCGGAGGGGCGCGTCCGGCTGCTGGTCGGACACGACGAGGACGGCCGCGTCGCCGCCACCGCGTTCCTCAGCTTCAACACCCACCGGCTGATGACGCACTGGCTGTGGCTGTACACGGTGATGGTGCACCCGCGCCACCAGGGCAAGGGCTACGGCCGTGACCTGCTGGCGGCCGCCGAGGACGCGGCCCGCGGCCTGGACGGCATCGAGGCGATCCGCCTCACCTGCCGCGGCGGCCTCGGCCTGGAGCGGTTCTACGGCTCCTGCGGCTACAAGGAGGTCGGCCGCATCCCCGGCGCGATCCGCGTGGCTCCGGGCGACGACCGCGACGACGTGATCATGCTGCTGCCGCTCGGCTGAGCCGGGCCTGACCCCCGTACAAGATCGGGGGCCCGGCGTGCTTCACTGGACGGTGCCCCCTTTTGGATTCGGAAGAGTGGATTGAGATGCTCCGGTACACGCTGATGCGCCTCGGGATCTTCGTGGCCTGCTTGGTGGTCGTCTGGGGTCTCGTCTACTCCGGCATCGTCCCGCGCGGCCTCGGCGGCTCGAACGGCATGTGGGTCGTGCTGCTCGCCCTGGTGATCTCGGCGCCCATCAGCTTCGTCGTGCTGCGCGGCGAGCGGGACCGGGCCTCGGCGCAGGTCGTCGAGCGGGTCGAGCGGGCCAAGGCGAACTTCGAGGCCAACCGCAGCCAGGAGGACGCCGCGGTCGACGAGGCCGCGCGTACGCGCAGCGCGTCCTAACTACCCTTGCTCCCATGGGAGCTGTGAAGACCAAGCGGATGCCGCGTGCCGTCCGTGAGCAGCAGATGCTGGACGCCGCCGTACGGATCTTCGGGCAGCGCGGGTACATGGCCGCCTCGATGGACGACATCGCGGAACTCGCGGGTGTGTCCAAGCCATTGGTGTATCTGTACCTGAACTCCAAGGACGACCTGTTCTCCGCGGTCATCCGCCGCGAGGCCGCCGCGCTCACCGAGGCCGTGCGCGCGGCCGTGCGTCTGGAGGAGCCCGCCGACCGCCGCCTCTGGGACGGCCTGCTGGCCTTCTTCACCCACACCGCGCAGCACCCGGACGCCTGGTCCGTCCTCCACCTGCACGCCCGCACCCACGGCGACCGCTTCGCCGCCGAGGTCGCCGCGCTGCGCAAGGAGATCGTCACCTTCGTCACCCAGCTCCTCGCCGTCGCCGCCCGCGAGGCCCACCACAACCCCGACCTCCCCGACCACGAGGTCGCCGGCCTGGCAGAGGCCCTGGTGGGCGCAGCCGAGTCCTTGGCGACCTGGGCCAACGCCACGGAGGGAGTCACCGCCCAACAAGCGGCCTCGACGCTGATGAACTTCTCCTGGTCGGGCCTGGGCACGCTGATGGAAGGCCACCGCTGGAGGTAGCTGTCTTTAGGGGCGCGGGGAACTGCGCGAGCAACCACGAATCACCCGCACCCGGCAACGCATGGCGATCACACTCCCACGGTCCCCGTAAGGTGCACCCTCTCTCCGCACCTCAGCTCGAAAGCCCCCTCGCCGACAGCGAACTCCACCGCACCTGGCAACAACACAGGCGCGCGAAACCCCACCCGAACCCGCTCAACCTCCCCAAACGCGGCAAGACACCTCGCGGCGGTCCACATGCCATGGGCAACCGTCCGCCGAAACCCGAACAACCGGGCAGTCACCGAGGACAGATGAATCGGGTTCCGGTCTCCGGAAACCCCCGCATACCTCCGCCCCACGTCCGAGGACAGCCGCCACTCCTCCCGAACCGGCAGCGGATCACCAGGCTCGGCGCCCCTCCCCGCAGGGGAACCCTCACCATGCCGCGCCAGATACGTACTGGCCGACTCCCACACGACCGCCCCACCCAACCGCGCCTCGGTGACGACCGTCGCCTCCGTCCCCCGGCGATGGGGCGCCAACCCCGCGACCTCCACGGCGAGTTCGTACTCGCCCCCCACCGGCAGCGGCCGATGCCGGACAAGAGAGATCGACGTGTGCACCAACCCCAGCAACGGCAACGGAAACGCCCGCGCGCTCATCAACCGCATGGCCAGCGGAAAGGCCAGCACATGCGGGTACGTCACCGGCAGCGCCTCCGCCCCCGTCGGGAACCCGCACACGCGCTCGTAGCGGGCGAGGCGGGCGGCGTCCACGCACACCCCGGGCAGCACGAGCCGGTCGCGGGGGAATGCGGCGTCGGGGTGCGGTCGCCTGAAGGGGGAGCGGACCGCGCCGCGGACGAGGAGAGGGGCCAGAGCGGGTGGTGCGGCGAGGGTGACCTCGGGCATGGTCGGCTGCTCCCGGGCGCGTTCGGTGTGCACGGCTCTTCCTTCTTACTGCGGAGTAAGGTTACCGTAGGTAAACCAAAGGCGCGCAAGGGCTCGGGGCTGCACAGGCCCGGCCCCGGACCACCTCCGGAACCCCCCGGAACCCGCACCGACTCCCCACGAGGGCGCCGTACGATCACGCATCTGACCGCTGGTGACCCCCTGCGCTGAACGCCGCGGTGCGGGACCCGCGTACCTCATGCAGCACCGCAAGGACGCAGCTGCAGGCCTCAGGAGCCGACATGCCGATCTCGTACTCGTCCCCCTCCGTGCCCGAGCCGACGGCCGAGTCGTCCCTGGAGTACGACCCGGACGGTGGCCCCGTGCTCGTGCGGCCCGAGCTGCGCCGGCTGGACGGAGAGGTGCGCGAGGCGGCCGTACCGCCGCTGGTGCCGCCCGTGTCGCACGGCTCGCTGGCCGACCTGCCGTTCGAGAACGCCGGGGCCGACCCCGGGCACCGCGTCCTCAGCCGCCGTATGGCGGACGGCACTTGGCAGGACGTGACGGCGGCCGCGTTCGCCGGGCAGGTGCTCGCCGTGGCCAAGGGGCTGATCGCGGAGGGGCTCGTGCCCGGCGACCGGCTCGCCGTGATGGCGCGCACCTGCTACGAGTGGACGCTGCTGGACTTCGCCGCGTGGGCCGCCGGACTGGTCACCGTGCCGGTCTACCCGACCTCCTCCGCCTTCCAGGCCCGGCAGATCCTCCAGGACTCCGGCACGGTCGCCCTGATCACCGAGACGGCCGCACAGGCCGGCACGCTCGGACCGGAGCTCGGGCATCTGCCCGACCTGCGCCATCTGTGGGCCATCGATCAGGGACACGTCCAGCGGCTGGTGGAGGTGGGCGCGCACGTGCCCGACCAGGAAGTGGCCGTACGGCGTGGGGTGCTGGGCCCGGACACGCTCGCCACGCTCGTCTACACCTCCGGCACCACCGGCCGCCCCAAGGGCTGCGCCCTCACCCACGGCAACTTCCTCGCCGAGGTCGACAACGCCGTCGAACTGCTCTACCCCGTCTTCAAGGAGAAGATCGGCGGCGAGCCGGCCACGCTGCTGTTCCTGCCGCTGTCGCACGTCTTCGGCCGGATGGTGGCCGTCGCCTGCGTCCGCGCCCGGGTGCGGCTCGGGCACGCGCCCAGCCTGAAGGCCGAGGACCTGCTGGCCGACCTGGCCGCCTTCAAGCCGACCTTCCTGCTGGCCATCCCGTACATGCTGGAGAAGGTGTACAACAACGCCCGCGCCACCGCCGAACGCGGCGGCAAGAGCGCCGCGTTCGAGCGTGCCGCCGGCACCGCGCGCCGCTACGCCGAGGCGGTCGAGGCCGCCCGACACGGCACCGGGTCCGGTCCCGGTGCGGCCCTGAAGGCGTCCCGGGCGCTGTACGACCCGCTGGTCTACCGGCGGGTGCGGGGCGCCCTCGGCGGGCGGGTCCGGCATGTCATCTGCGGCGGCTCACCGCTGGGCCGCGACCTCGCCGCGTTCTTCGCGGGCGCGGGCATCGCCGTGTACGAGGGCTACGGCCTGACCGAGACGACCGGCGCGGCGACCGTCACCCCGCCGCTCAAACCCCGCCTGGGCACGGTCGGCTGGCCGCTGCCGGGCACGCGCGTGCGGATCGCCGCCGACGGGGAGATCCTGCTGGCCGGCGGTCAGGTCTTCCGCGGTTACTGGGACCCGGCGGCCGGGGGAGTGGTCCCGGCCACCCCGGACGGCTGGTTCCCCACGGGCGACCTCGGCCGTCTCGACGAGGACGGCTATCTCGTCATCACCGGCCGCAAGAAGGAGATCCTGATCACCTCCGGCGGCAAGAACGTGGCCCCGGCCCCGCTGGAGCACTACCTGCGCTCCCACCCCCTGATCTCCCACTGCGTCCTCGTGGGCGACCGCCGCCCCTACGTCACCGCCCTCATCACCCTCGACATGGAGGGCGTGACCCACTGGCGCCGGATGAACGGCCGCCATCCGGTCCCCGCCGAACTCCTGGTGGACGACGAGGAGTTGCGCCACATCCTGCAGCGAGCCGTCGACGAGACCAACCGCCTCGTCTCCCGCCCCGAGTCCATCCGCCGCTTCGCCATCCTCCCCACCGACTTCACCGAGTTCTCCGGCCATCTCACCCCCTCCATGAAGCTGCGCCGCCAGGCGATCCTGCGGGACTTCTCGGACGTGGTGGAGGGCCTGTACGGCGGCACGCGAGAGTGACGTGCGTCTCGCGGGGGCTGGTGCGGTCACGTTCTTCCTCCGCGGTGTGTCAGTGAGGTGAACACCCACCGCGCACCGACGAGGAGCCCATCATGTCCATCGCCTACGCCGTCGTCACCGTCCTTGGAGCCCTCATGGCGGGCTTCTCTGCCTGGGCCCTCTTCAGCCGCCAGGAGTGGGTCGTCGCACCGCTCACCGAGTACGGCGTCCCGCAGTCCTGGTGGAACAGGCTCGCCGGTGCCAAGGCGGCGGGTTCGGCGGGCATGCTGGTGGGCCTCGCACTGCCGTGGGTGGGGGTCGCGGCGGCGATCGGGCTGGCCCTGTACTTCACGGGCGCGGTCGTCGCGGTCCTGAGGGCCCGCTCCTACGGCCACGTACTGTTCCCGATGCTGTACGCGGCCCCGGCGGTGGCGTCGCTGGCCCTGCTGTGAACGTGCCTTTGGGAGAGCGCTTCAGGGGCGCGGGGAACTGCGCGACAAGCCACGACGGCGCAGCACTCGCGACGCGACGGCCGGGTCTACGGCGAGGGGCGCTCAAAACTGGCCGCGACCGTGTCGGCGAAGGCCCGAGCGACCGGCGGCAACGCGTCCCACCGCCGTACGGCCCACCCCACCCGCAGCGGCCGCAGCCCCGGCACCGGAAGCAACCGCAACCGGCCGTCCTCGGCCGACAGTCCGGGCCGGGCCGGAATCATCGCCCGCCCCAGCCCCAACTCGGCCAGCAACAAGGCCGTGTCCCAGTCGGCGACCCCCGTGTCGAAGGCGAACCGGACGCCCAACTCCGCGCAGGCGGCGTCCAGGTGAGCCGCCGAGGTCGAGTTGGGCGGCAGCCGTATCAGCCGCAGGTCGGACAGCCCGGCGAGCTGCTGTGCATCGACCGCCGACTGCCGGGCCAGCGGATCGTCCGGCCGTACGGCAAGGACCCACGGCAACTCGGCCACAGCCCGCTGCTCGACCCCCCGCACCGGCGCCCCGAGGGTGATCCACGCGAGGTCGAGTTCGCTGTCGGCGAGCGCCCCGAAGCAGGCCCGGCTCGAACTCTCCGTACGGAACTCGAGGTTGACCTTGGGGTGAGTCCGCCGGAACGCGACGATCGCGTCGGCCATGAAGTGCCGTACGGTCGTCGCCCCCGTCGCCACCCGCACCGACCCGCTCTCCCCGTCCGCGAGGTCCCGCAGCCGCCGCAGCGCCAGGTCCAGCCCGGCGATCCCCTCCGCCGCGGCCGCCTCCAGCACCCGCCCCGCCGCCGTCGGCGCCACCCCGCGCGGCAGCCGCTCCAGCAGGCTCACCCCCGTCTCCCGCTCCAGCCGCTTCACATGCTGGCTCACCGCGGACTGGGTGCACCCGAGATCCCGGGCCACCGCACTGAGGCTGCCGGCCCGGCACACGGCAACGAACACACGGAGATCGTCGAGGGTCATGCGCCGACAATACCCAAGCCCGAGCTTGGAGTTGGCGACAAATACTTAGGATTGACTGGGCTCCGCCGCCGTACGAGGATCTTCACAGGGCCCAGGGCGGCAACCCGCTCCGCGCCCCGCCGGGGTCCGGACCAGGGCGGGGAGGGGGAGCGGGTGCCGACCCACACCGGGCCCCGTCATGAAGGGACCTTCCGCTCATGTCCAGCGAAGCCCACGCGTTCCTGAGCCGGTTGGGCGCCGAGTCCGTCGCGCACCCCGGCGGCACCCTCCTCGCCCACCTGGACCGCGTCCGGCAACGCCTCGCCGCCTGGGGCGCACGCCGCGAACTGCAACTGGCCGGGCTCTGCCACGCCTGCTACGGCACCGACGGCTTTCCCACCGCCCTGCTTCCCCTCGACCGGCGCGCCGAGCTCGCGGCCCTGATCGGCGACGAGGCCGAGGCGATCGTGTACGCGTACGGCAGTTGCGACCGCGGCGCCTCCTACCCGGTCCTCGCCGAACCCGGCTCGCCCTTCCGCGACCGCTTCACCGGCCGCACCCATGTCCCCGGAGCGCGGCTGCGGCGCGACCTCGCCGAACTGACCGCGGCGAACGAGCTGGACCTGGCCTGGGAGGACCCGCTCTTCCGCGAGCGCTGGGGCCCCGACCTGCTGAAGCTGTGCACCCGGCTGCGCCCGCTGCTGAGCCGGACGGCGTGGGAGGAATGCGTGGCCGTCCTGGGACGCGCCGTTTAGGACCGACCGGGCTTCAGCGCGATCAGGAAGGCCTGCGGGGTCTTGTCGCCCAGTGTCGCGTCGCGCTCGCGCACGATGCGGGAGTGCGGCTCGAAACCGGCCTCCGCCAGCAGTGCCGCCATGGCGTCCGGCCGCCTGCGCTGGAAGTCCAGGGCGACCGGGTGCCCGTAGGGCTGCTCGACGCGGCTCGGGACGTCCCCGGCCTGGAAGGCGAGGAGGAGCGGGGCGCCGGGGGCGAGGGCCCGGTGGAAGCCGGCGAACAGGTCGGGGAGGCGGTCCACAGGGGTGTGGATGGAGGAGTACCAGCACACGATCCCGGCGAGATGCCCGTCGGGGACGTCGAGGTCCAGCATCGAGCCCTGCTCGAAGCGCAGCCCGGGGTTCTCCCGCCGGGCCACGGCCAGCATGGACGCCGACAGGTCCAGCCCGTACGCGTCGAGCCCCAGCGCCGCCAGCCTCGCCGTCACCCGGCCCGGCCCGCAGCCGAGGTCGGCCACCGGGCCGGGTCCCGTCACCAGCTCGGCGTACGCGGCCAACAGGGCCCGCTCCAGGGGCCGGTCGGCGAGGTCCGACCGGAAGTGGTCGGCGTAGTCCTCGGCGATGGCGTCGTAGAAGGTGCGGGTGGCGGTGAGAAAGTCGGTGTCGGTCATGGCGGGGCACCCTAGCGGCCCCCACTGACACCGGGCCTCCTTCAGGCCGCCCGCCCCCACATCGGCCTTCACGCCACCCCCAGCGCCCGCAGCGCAGCCGTCGTCGCCGCCGCTCCCAGGACCACCACCGCGAACGGCGCCCTGCGCCACGCCAGCAGCCCCGCGGCCAGTACCCCCGCCGGGCGGGCCCACCCCGCGAAGCCGCCGCCCTCGGTGAGCGCGCCGGTGGCGAGGAGTGCGGCCAGCAGGACCACCGCTCCGGCCGACAGCAGGTCCCGGACCCGGGGCGGGATCTCCACGCGGCCGTGCAGGGCGGGGCCGACCAGCCGGAAGGCGTACGTGCCGAGGGCGAGGGCGAGGATCATCGCGACGGTCGGGCTCATGCCGTACGCCCCCTGCCGTACAGCATCAGCCCCGCCAGGGCCAGCAGCACCGGCACCCCGGCAGGCACGTACGGCGTGGCCGCGAGCGCCAGGGCGGCGCCGGGCAGGGCGGCCCTGCGGACGGCGGCGTCCGACCGCACGGTCGGCAGGACGAGCGCGACGAGCACGGCGGGGAAGGCGGCGTCCAGGCCGAACCGGCCGGTGTCGCCGAGGGCGGTCCCGGCGAGCGCGCCCGCGAGGACGCCGGCGTTCCAGACGGCGAACAGGGCGACGCCGGAGACCCAGAAGGCGGCCCGGCGGCGGCCGGGATCCCGCTGGGCGAGGGCGAAGGCGACCGTCTCGTCGGTCACCAGGTGCGCCCCGACGAGCCGGGCCACTCGGCCACGCCCGATGACGCCGGCGACGGCGAGACTGAAGGCCGCCGTGCGGGTGTTGAGCAGCAGCCCCGTCGCGGCCGCGGCGACCGGACCGCCCCCGGCCAGCAGCACGCCGACCGCGCTGAACTGGGCCGAGCCGGCGTACACCACCAGGGACATCACCACCGGCACCCAGACCGGCAGCCCGCCCGCGACGGCGATGGCGCCGAACGACACACCGACGATCCCGCCCGCGAGGCAGACGAGGGAGACGTCACGGAGGAGTTCGGCGTCGATCGCCGTGGTTGTTCGCTGTGTCGAACGCATGTTTTCTACAATGGACAGCAGACCCGTCGTTCGTCAAGGCGAACGCTGCGTACCGATGGAGCGAACGAACATGCCGGGACCCGTACCGCCCCGCCTTCCCCTCGACTGGATCGCCGCCGCGCTGCGGCGCGAGCGCACCCGCGTCGGGCTGTCCCTGTCGGAGCTGGCCAAGCGTGCGGGGATCGCGAAGTCCACGCTGTCGCAGCTGGAGGCGGCGAGCGGAAACCCCAGCATGGAGACGATCTGGGCGCTGGCGGTGGCGCTGGGCGTGCCGTTCAGCGCGCTGGTGGAACCGCCGGTTCCGGCCGTTCGGGTGATTCGCTCGGGGGAGGGCCCCGCGGTCCAGTCCGAGCAGGCGGACTATGTCGCGACGCTGCTGTCGGCGAGCCCGCCGAGCGTGCGGCGCGACATCTACGACATCCGCCTGGAGCCCGGCACCGTACGGGATTCGGAGCCGCACATTCCGGGGTCCGTGGAGCACATCGTGGTCAGCGCCGGGAAAGTGAAAGCCGGGCCGCACGGGGACAGCGTGGAGCTGGGGCCGGGCGACTACATGAGCTATCGGGGTGACGTGCCGCACGCCTACGAGGCGCTGGAGCCCGGCAGCCGGTTCGTGCTGATCATGCAGCACGTCTGAGAATTCGCCGGGAATTCACCCGAAGGGAAGATCGGGAAAGGCAGGAGCCCCGCTGCCACGAGGGGTAGCGGGGCTCCTTGGGTACTGCACTCAATTCGACCGGATCGGATCAGGTCAGATCAGACCGGGGTGACGTTCTCCGCCTGCGGGCCCTTGGGGCCCTGCGTGACGTCGAAGGACACCTGCTGGTTCTCCTCGAGCGAGCGGAAGCCGCTCGCGTTGATCGCGGAGTAGTGGACGAAGACGTCGGGGCCGCCGCCTTCCTGGGCGATGAAGCCAAAGCCCTTTTCGGCGTTGAACCACTTCACGGTTCCGGTAGCCATAAGCCCTCCTTGGGCTCAAAGGGTTGCCCTGCTCCAGAACCAGCAAGTGTGAAGACAAGTCCTGCACAACTGCATCCGCCTGAAAACGACGAGAGCCCGCGGTTACATGCTCCGCAGGCTCTGTACTGCAAGGGAAACCAAACTGCAACTTGCGGCGAGCCTAGCACGCGGGCAGCCGAATGCAATAGAGGTCAAGATCACGTCACCCGGATGTTTGAAGATCCGGTGAACGGGTTGACCAGGGGGTCGGAGTCCGTGGCGTTCCCGACGGGGTCTAGCCTCACGATGTGGACAATTCTCGCACCCGGCCGCGCGTCGGACACATCCAGTTCCTGAACTGCCTGCCCCTGTACTGGGGGCTCGCGAGAACCGGCACGCTCCTCGACTTCGAGCTCACCAAGGACACCCCTGAGAAGCTCAGCGAGCGGCTGGTCCGCGGCGACCTCGACATCGGTCCGGTCACCCTCGTCGAGTTCCTCCGCAACGCCGACGACCTCGTCGCCTTCCCCGACATCGCGGTCGGCTGCGACGGCCCGGTCATGTCTTGCGTGATCGTCTCGCAGGTGCCCCTGGAGCGCCTCGACGGCGCCCGCGTCGCCCTCGGCTCCACGTCGCGCACCTCGGTCCGCCTCGCCCAGCTGCTCCTCGCCGAGCGCTACGGGGTCCAGCCGGACTACTACACCTGCCCGCCCGACCTCAGCCTGATGATGCAGGAGGCCGAGGCCGCCGTCCTCATCGGCGACGCCGCCCTGCGCGCCAACCTGCACGACGGCCCCCGCTTCGGCCTCCAGGTGCACGACCTCGGCGCGCTGTGGAAGGAGTGGACCGGGCTGCCGTTCGTCTTCGCCGTCTGGGCCGCCCGCCGCGACTACCTGGAGCGCGAGCCGGACATCACCCGCAAGGTCCACGAGGCCTTCCTCGCCTCCCGCAACCTCTCCCTGGAGGAGGTCGCCAAGGTCGCCGAGCAGGCCGCCCGCTGGGAGGCCTTCGACGAGCAGGTCCTGGAGCGCTACTTCACCACCCTCGACTTCCGCTTCGGCGCCCCCCAGCTCGAGGCCGTCGCCGAGTTCGCCCGCCGCGTCGGCCCGACGACCGGCTTCCCGGCGGACGTGAAGGTGGACCTGCTCCAGCCGTAGGGCGTGCTACGGGGCCTCGGAGGGGCGCTCGGCGCGCGGTGCCGCGTACCGGACGAGCACGGCGATCAGCAGCGCCCCCACGGCGAGGGTGACCAGCAGGCCCACCAGCCAGACCCACGGGTAGTGCACGTGCACCCAGCAGGGGTGACCCTCGCTGTAGCACACGGTGTCCCAGTCCCGGCGGTGCTTGGGCCGCAGCACGCCGGAGATGACGGCGCCGAGCCCCTGGCAGGCGAGCAACCCCGGCAGCGCGGCGCAGGCCCAGCCGAGCGAACGCGCCTTGCTCCTGCCCCGGTCCATCCGGGTGAGCGGGGCGACGAAGGCCGCGAAGGCAAGGGGCACCAGGGCGCCCACGGTCGCGGCGAAGCCGTAGCCGCCGCCCGGCCAGTCCGCCGCGACCTCGCCCCAGATCGTCTCCCCCCAGGTGACGGCCGCGACGGCCACCGGCACGATGAGCGCAAACGCCACCAGCAGCACCAGCAGAGCGAAGCCACAGCTCCACTCCCGCTTCTTCGCCCCCGGCAGCCGCGGACGCCGGCGCTGATGGTCGTACGCCAGGCTCGCCCCCGCCGCCCGGCGGCGCTTCGGACGCGCGGAACCCCCACCCATGCCCGGCCCCTACCCCGGGACCACGACGGTGCGCAGCTCGCCGTCGCCCAGGTGCAGCATGCCCTTGCCGGGGGCGACCTGGCCGCCGACCAGGCTGCGGGACAGGCGCAGGCCGATGAGGTCGCCGCTGGAGGACTCCTGCGGGGAGAGGAGGATGCCGCGGCGGGCCTTCTTGGCGTCGACCTGCCAGCCGGAGAAGCCGCTGCACACGTCCTCCTCGTCACCGGCGATGACGAGGGCCAGACCGCGCTCGGCGCCCCGCGAGACGACCTTCTTCAGCTGGCTCGCGGCGTCGGCGTCGTCCAGGATCTCGGCGTCGTCGATCAGCACGGCGACCGGCGCGTCGGTGGAGGGCTCGGCGTCGTCGATGAGCTCCTCGAACTCGTCCTCGTCGATGTCGTCGCCGGTGAAGACCTTCAGGACGCCTTCGGTGCCTTCGAGCCCGCGCAGCGGGGACTGCCGGGGCGCGGCGATCACCAGCCGTACGCCCTGCCGGAGGTAGGACTGCGCGAAGTTCATCAGCACCGTCGAGCGGCCCGACTTGGCCGGGCCCGCGATCACGAACGCCGGTACGCCGTCGGCCAGATCGGGGCCCAGGCCGACGATCTCGTCGCCGCCGATGCCGGCCAGCGCCCACAGCTTCGAGCGGGCCGCCTCCGGGTCGCGCATCTCCCACGCGTCGGGGAAGGAGATCCGGCTGGGCAGGCTGTCGACGCGGAACGGCCGCCGCGCGCGCGGCACTTCGGCGTCCCGGGCCGCGGCCGCCTCGCCGATCGCGGTCAGCGCCGCCGCCTGGCCCTGGCCGGTGGTGTCCTCGGCGAGCAGCGCGAACTGCGTCTCCGTACCGGACTCGTTGCGGAAGGCGCGGCCCGGCGGGATCTCCTCGGGCACCTTGCGGGCCGGGATGCCGAGTGCGGAGAAGTCGCTGCGGTCGGCGAGCCGCAGACCGTACTTGTCCTCGGTGAGGGTCGCGATCCGGCCGACCAGCAGGGTGCGGTCACCGGTGAGGACCAGGTGGATGCCGACGCTCGCGCCCTCGCGCATCATCGTCTGCAGCTCGTCGGTGAGCGAGCCGTGGTCGAGCTCGCCGAGCGTGGGCACCCAGCCCTCCCAGCGGTCGAGCAGCACCACGATGTGCGGCAGCCGCTCGTCCTCGGCGGCCGCGGCCCGCTGCTCGCCGATGTCCGCGAAGCCCTTGTCGGCGAGGAGGTTCTGCCGCCGGTCCATCTCGCCCTTGAGCCGGTTGACGAGCCGGATCACCCGCTCGGTCTGGTTGCGGCTCACGACCGCGCCGCAGTGCGGCAGCCGGGTCAGCGCGTTCAGCGCGCCGTTGCCGCAGTCGATGCCGTACAGGTGGACGTCGGCGACGGAGTGCGTGCGCGCGAGCGAGCCCGCGAGGGTGCGCAGCACCTGCGAGCGGCCGCTGCGCGGGGCGCCGCCGATCATCAGATGCCCGAAGCTCTCGAAGTCCACGACGACCGGGCGCCGCGCCTGGAGCGCCGGCAGGTCCTCGACGCCGTACGGCGCGGGCGCGAGCTTGCCCGGTGCGGGCGTGAACGCCGGTGCCGGTACGTCGTCCAGCAGCAGCGTCTCGTCCAGCGCGGGCAGCCACGGGCTGTGCTGGGGCGGGATGCCGAGCGAGCGGTTGGCGTCGCGGATGGTGTCGACGAGGACCTTCAGGTCGGTGATCTCGTCGTCCTCGCGCGCCTGAGACTTGGGCTTGGCGAGCGCCGCCCGGCCCAGGTCCTCCCAGGCCAGCGGGCCGACCCAGGGCGCGAGCGCCGCCGGGTCCGCGGCACCGGGGCGCCGGCCACCGACGCGGCCGGACTGGAAGGGGACCAGGGAGGCGTGCCCGAGGCGGGCGTAGGCACGGCCGGGGGTGTTCTTGGAGATGTGGCCGGCCTCGGGCGAGTCGATGACGTCACTCGACTCGCCGCCGTCGGTGACGCGCAGGGCGATACGGAGGTTGGTGTTGGCGCGGATCTCGGGCGAGACGACGCCGGAGGGCCGCTGGGTGGCCAGAAGCAGGTGGATGCCCAGCGAACGGCCACGCTGGGCGATGTTCACAAGTCCCGTGACGAAGTCGGGCAGGTCGCGCACCATCGAGGCGAACTCGTCGATGACGATGAGGAGTCGGGGCACGGGCTTGTGCGAGGGATCCCTGCGGACGAGATCCTGGTAGTCCTCGATGTCCTTGGCGTCCGCGGCGGCCAGGATGTGCTCGCGCCGGTGCAGCTCCGCGCCCAGCGACTCCAGCGCGCGCTCCACCAGATGGGCGTCGAGGTCGGTCACCATGCCGACGGTGTGCGGCAGATGGACACAGTCCTTGAAGGCCGCGCCGCCCTTGTAGTCGACGAGCACGAACGTCATGTTCTCGGGCGTGTTCGCCACCGCCAGCGCCGCCACGATCGTCTGCAGCAGCTCCGACTTACCTGAACCGGTCGTACCGGCGATGAGACCGTGCGGGCCGTCCTTGCGGATGTCGATGCCGAACGGACCGTCGTACGACTCACCGATGACGGCCAGCGTGGACTGCCCGCCCATCCGCCAGCGCGCGGTGATGGCGTCGGGGGTCGGCGGTTCGAGCTGGAGCACGTCCAGCAGCCGGCTGGAGCCGGGCAGCGCCGAGTCCTCGGTCTCCCCGCTGATGTCCCGCAGCGGCGCGAGGGCCCGGGCGAGCCGCAGACACCAGGCCGGGGAGACGAAGTCGGGCCGTACGTCCTTGATCCGCTCGGCTCCGGCCTCCTCGACGCGCAGCCGCAGTTCGGGCACCCGGTCGTCGGAGCGGGTCTCCTGCGGGGCGGCGGTGTGCCAGGCCTGGAACGAGGGAAAGCCGCCGGGCGCGGACGCGGGGGCGACGGCGTCGGTGTGCTGCTCCTTCTTCTGCCGGGGCTCGGCGACGACGAACGCCTGGCACTCGCCGGGCAGGAACCGCTCCTCCGCGTCGAGGCAGACGGCGAACATCGACACCGAAGGGCCCTCGCGCAGCAGCCGTACGACACCGGGCAGGGAGCGCAGCCGCCGCGACCCGTCCCATACGACGACGATGTCCGGGTCGGAGAAGGTGGCGGCCTGGCCGCGGTTCTGCTCGGCGGCCTTCTTGCGGGCGTCGAGGATCTGCGTCAGCTCGCCGATGCGGGCGCCGACGGTCTCGGCGTCGGTGCCGATGAGGATGTTCACGTCCAGGCCGGCGGCGGGCCGGGTGTGCGGCAGCCAGCGCAGCCAGTCCCAGCTGTCGCGGGCCGAGTTGTCGCTGAGGACGCAGAACTGCACGTCCATCGGGCTGTGCAGGGCGGCCGTCTGCGCGACGGCCCAGCGTCCGAGGGCGCGTGCGGAGTCGCCGGGTCCGGCGATGCCGATGACGCCGAGCTGGCGCAGGGACAGCGCGACGGGGGCGTCCTCGATGTTCCAGGTGACCTGACGGCGGTGGTCGTCCTGCTCGGGGTCGTCGAGGACGACCTCGGAGGGCAGGGTGCCGGTGCCGACCCGCAGCATCAGATGGTCGGGGTCGGTGCGCCGCCGCTCCCACAGCCGGGTGCGCGGCCCCGTGCCCAGCGACAGCACGGCGGCCGGGTCGGGCACGGCGTGCCGCCGGTCGTCCCGCTCGTTGCGCAGCGCCTCCTGCGCGTCGGCCTCGATCCGCTCCTTCTGCTCCTTGTACTCCTTGACCTGCTTGGCATGGGACTTGCGCCCGTGCTTCTTGTCGTTGAAGTAGTTGGCGAACAGCAGGATCGGGCTGAGGCCCGCCATGATCAGGTAGTACCAGCGCTGGAAGATCAGCACGGAGACGACGGCACCGACCAGCGGGGTGAGCGCCATCAGCCAGGGCAGCGGCCGGGCCTCGTACTCGCGGGGCGGGCTGGGCAGCCGGAACTTGGTCTGCCGCTCGGCCGGCCGCAGCCGGGGCGGCCGGTTGTAGTCGAGCCCGATGCCGTCCTCGGACCACTTCAGCGCGGCGTCGGGCGGGGAGTAACGGGCGAGCTGGAGCAGGGTGTTGCCGACGGAGACCTGGGCGCCGAGGGGCCACTCGTCGCCGTCAACGGACTTCCCGTCGAGGCGTACGGCGTCGTCGTCCTCCACATGGACGGCGAGGGTGCAGGTGCCGTCGGAGGCGACGGACAGGGTCAGGGCGCGGGCCTCGACCTCGGGATCGTCGATCCGGACGTACGACGCCGGCCCGCTGCCGATGTCGTACCGCCCGACCCCCAGCCGGTGCACGAACCCGGCCGCGGGCCCGCCGACGACCCGCAGCTCCACCAGCCCGGCGGGCTCACCGGGCAGACACCCCGAAGGGTCCTGGAGGCTGACGACCGCGCCGTCGCGCAGCGGCGAGCGCACGACGGTGGCGCTCGGATCGACGGCGTACCCGTCCACATAGACGAGCGGACCGCTGCCGGCCCTCGCCTGCTGCCCGATCGGGATGACCTGGGCACCCATGTCGCCGACCTGCTTGGCCAGCTCCTGGGCGATGTCTCCGACGGTGGACTCGGGATCGGCATCGAGTACGACATCGGCGGAGCCTCCGCCGAACGGATCGACGACGGTCAGAGTCAGGCGCACGCTATGTCCTCCCCAGTGCGAGTCGTTGTGACGATAGCCGCTTGGGGGGACAGGAGGCCGAGCGGGGGACGGGCCACACTTCCCGATGGCAACGCGGCGGGGCGTCACTCCGGCGCGAAACGCACAACTCGGCCACGCGCCCACGCGTCTTGTTCACACGGTCGGGATGTGACACCGCAAGCCCCACACGTAAGCTGCTGCCTCAAGAGCGGACGATCACACCGGTCACCGACCGGCCCCCTGGCCGGCCACCGTGATCGAAGCGTCCGCAAACAGGGAGCCACGGGGGTTGGCCCTGCGGCGTTGTGAATAGGGAGCGGCTTCATGGCCAAGGACCTTGACATCACATACCAGGACATGCGCGACGCGGCCAAGCATGTCGTGAAGGAGAAGGAGAAGCTCCAGGAGAAGCTGGAGGGCCTCCGCAAGTACATCAACAACCTGGTCCAGTCCGGCTACGTCACCAAGTCCTCCTCCAAGGCCTTCGACGAGAACTTCGACGAGTTCGTCCGCGGCACCAAGGACACCCTCGACGGCCTCGACGGCATGGGCGACTACCTGACCACCGCCGCGGACAAGTTCGAGCAGATCGATGACGAGCTGGCGAAGGCGGCGCGGAGCAAGTGACGCACGCCCGGCCGGGCTTGTGACGGTGCGGCGGGCCGCCTGCGCGACCCGCCGCACCGGGCACGGCCTGTCAGTCGCCGGGGGCGGACTGCCGGAGCACGTGCATGTGGAGCTCGCTGCGGAGTTCTTCGGTCTCGACACGCAGCCAGGACCCGTCACGGAAGCGGATCAGCAGCATGCGTGTCTCGAACTCGCCGAAGAAGGGGTCGAAGAGACTCGCCTCCTCGGCCGGAATCCGCGCGACGACCTGCATGTGCTTCTCCCGCCCCACGCTGACGCGCTTCGGCGGGGCCGCCAGGACGATTCCCTCCGGGGTGGCCAGCAGCAGCCGCTGGTGGTGGGTGGAGTGGGTGTACCAGCGGAGCAGGAACTGCCCTGCTGCGCCGTGCCAGTTGCCGTCGAAGACCTTGTCGAGGCCTTGCTGGGCGATGGTGGCGTCCCGGCGCTTCTCGTCCTCCTTCTTGGCCCGCCACTGCGCCTTCTCCTCGTTTGTGCCGAGGGCGCGCTTGGCGGCTTCCTCCATGTCGGACAGAAAGCTCAACAGCATGATGAGGGGGACGAACGGTGCACCGAGCACCGCGCCGATCAGCCCCAGCGGGGGCAGCCTTGCAGGGCGCAGGCGGGGGCTGCCCGCAGCTTCGAGAACCTCCGCCGGAGGCTGCGGGATCTTGTCGATCCAGCACCATTCGCTCGCCTCGGCATGGACGCCGAGACGGTCCGTCACGACGCGCTGCTTGCCCCTACGTGTCACGTCAAGATACTCCTTGCCGGCGCGGACCAGGATCGGTATGTCGCGAGCGTATCTCGTACAGCCATAGAGAGGCATTGTTCATGGGGGACCATATCAAGGCGGATCTCGCCGCCATCAAGCAGTGTTCGCGCGACCTGGCGAAGATTCACGGCGAGTTCGAGCGACATGGAAATCCTGCGGACGAGTATGGCGACGCTGTGGGTCACGGCGGCCTGAAAGACGCCTTCTCGGATTTCGGTGACACCTGGAAGAAGACCCGGAAGAAATTGATGAAGGAACTTGAGCAGCTGGCCGAGTTCACGTCGACCGCCGCCAAGGCGTACGACGACATCGACCAGGAGCTGGCCAAGGCGATCCGGGACGCCAAGGCGCAGAAGGGAGGCAAGAAGTGAGCAGGATCGACGCCGACTGGCCGCCGCTGTGGCACGACGACCCGACACCCGGCGACCCGGACGAGGTGGCCGAACTGGGGCGCAAACTGCGCAAGATGGCCGACATGATCGACGAGCAGTCCCGGGTCATCAAGGCGCTGGCCTCCGTGGAGGGCTGGGACAGCGAGGCCGGCAAGGGATTCCATGAGCTGGCCGATGGTGCGGCGGACAAACTGAAGAAATCCTTCGAGCGCTACGACGAGGCCGCCAAGGCCGTCGGGGAGGACGTGCGCGAAGGGGAGTCCGACCAGTTCGCGAGCGAAATGCGTCGCGCACAGCGCAAGGCCGACAAGGCGCTCGCCGATTACCGTGAGGCGAAGGCCGATCACGATCTGGCGGACGGTGAGGTGAAGAAGTTCACCGAAAAGTACCCCGCGCACAACATTCCCGCGGCGGAGAAGGAGGAGTACGAGCGCTGGGTCGGCAAGCGTCAAGACGCTCTGCACCGCATCGGTGGCGCCCGGAAGGCGGTGAAGGACGCCCGGGACATCTACGACGACGCGGGGGACAAGGCCGCACGTCATATCCGGGACGTCGTCCATCACGATGCCGTCCGGGACCCCGGCGGTTTCATGAACTGGCTGGCGGACTGGGCGGACGCACTGTCGAACATCTCCGCCGTCCTGTCCGTTCTTGCGGTCATCTGTGCCTTTGTGCCGCCCCTTCAGTTCCTGGTGCCCATTTTCGCGGCACTCGCCGTGCTGACGAGTGCGGCCGCACTCGCCGGCCATGCGTACGACATGACGGTGCGCGGCGGCAAGGTCGACTGGCTGAAACTGGGCGCCGACGCGCTGGGGGTGCTGCCCGGCCTGGGAGTGCTGAAGGGTTTCAAGGCGCTCAAGGGCGTCAAGGGCCTGGCGAAGTTCAGGTTCAGCGGGCTGGCCGCACTCGACGGTGTGGGGCACAACTTCTTGAACGGGGTCAGCGTCACACTCGTCAACAAGGTCCTGGGCCGGACGGCGCGCAACGCCGTGATCGAGGGCAAGAAGATCACCGCGGTGATCAAGGGCGCAGGCCTCGGCAGTGCCCTGCACCGGATGATCAGTGGCGAGAACGGCGAGCGGACCGGCTACCAGGAACCGGCCAAGCCCCCGGCCCCCACGCCCACTCCGTCACCTTCCCCCCGACCTGCCCCGAGCGTTTCACCGAAGGCCTTCAACGCGGCCCTGGCGGCGTAGGACGCGGCGACCTGTGCAAGGAGGAGAGATGTCATGAGCGTGATCCTTGGCCCGAGGGAGTTCATCGGCCGACGCGGCGGCGAGGTCGTCACCCTGGTCGACGGCTCGGTGCTGGCCGCCGTACCCGAGGCGAAGCGGGTGGCGGAGGAGGCCGGTAGGGAGCTTCGGTTCGACTTCCTGGACGACGACGCGGTGCTCGAACTGCTGCGCCGACGGCATGAGGACGAGGAGGACATGTTCCACGCGGGCCTCGTGCACGGTGTGCCACTGGCGCTCGTGGGCTTCGGAGCCGTCGTCTACTGGGGCGGTGTCGCCCAGTACTGGGAGACCGCCGCCTCCCGCACGGTCTATCTGGCCGTGGCCGGCGCCGTCGTGATCACGCAGCTCTTCTTCTTCGTACGCAGCGCGCTGTCGCACTGGGGAGATCCGGTGCGGCAGAACCTGCGGGCCCGGGCGGCCAGGTACCGGGAGATCGCCCACCACGCCCGACGCGGCGGAGCCGATGTCCCGGCCTTCTACCCGCACTACGGGCCGTACCCCTTCGCGGCGAAGTTCCGTCCCGAAGTCGACGATCGAGAACAGCCCGAGAGCAGAGGCTCCCATGACCACCACCACTGACACCGTCGACGAAGCCCGGCGCAGCCTCACGCGAGGCGGCGTGGAGGTTCGCTGGATCATGCCGGAGGGGTTCCTGGAACTCCCCTTCGAGGCCGACGACCTGGACGATCTGGCCGACCAGCTCGTCGAGCTGGCGAAGCAGGCGCTGCCCGGCGCCGACGAGGACGTGCAACTGCAGTACGCGGCCATGTGCGCCGCGAACTACGACGAGTTCATCGCGGCGGGTGTGCAGTACGCGGGCTTCGTCACCACGGAGGTCGACGGTGTGCGCTGCACGGCCACGGTGAACGTCAGCACCATGGACCTCGACGAGCGGGCCGGCAGCGACCCGGCCGGCTTCATCGCCACCACTCTGCGGCACCTGGCGCTCGGACAGGTCGGCGAGGTGCAGCTGCCCTGCGGCCCGGCCGTGACCTGCGTGGGCAACCGACGCTCCGAGGTCGACGGCAGCCTGACCCCGTCCGGGCAGGACGAGTCGATATGGACATCGTTCATCCAGGTCCAGATTCCGCTGGATAACGGGACCGTGCTCCTGATGGAGATGGGCACGCCGACGGTCGAGGGCTGGGAAGTCTTTTCGGCCATGTTCGCCGGCGTCGTGAAGAGCGTCCGTCTCTTCGACGACCAGGGGGCTCCCTTGGTGATGCCGGGGTGACGGAGTCGGCAGAGCCGGACGTCCCGCCGACGGCTGGAGTCCCCAGGGACTACAGGCTGCTGGTCCCCCGCGAATGGTTCCGGGTCGATCTCACGGGGGACCGCTGGCGCGCTCAGCTCAAGACCTTCGTGGACCAGCAGGCGGCGGGCCGGCACGTCCCCGCCGAGCGCCGACGCAGCGTCTGGGCCACCTTGCGCAACACCGCCGAAGCCGGCCTCGCCCGCGGCGCCATGGAGTTCTTCGTCCTGGCGCTCTCCGACGACGGCGGCCTGCCCGCCTCGCTCCTGGTGTCCTCGATGCCGATGGGCCGCACGCCCGCCGATCCACAGAAGTACGCGGCATGGCTGGAGGCGCGAGATCCACGGAAGCGGGTGTCGGTCGTGGAACTTTCCGCCGGTACCGCCGTACGCGTCCTCGGCGCCACGACGTTGAGCGTCCATGTCTGTATGCCGGGCGCGGTGGGCTACCTGACGCTCTCCTTCTCGTCACCGCTCACCGGGATGTCCGGGCCTATGGAGCGGCTGTGCGACGCCATTGCGGGCTCGGTGCGGTGGGTCGTGTGAAGTCGGTCCGGGCGGCGGAGGTGTCCGAGCTCTGTCGGAACACACCCCGCCGGCCGGTCACGTCACTTTGTCGAGTCTCTCTCCGGACATGAGGCCGGCCGGGCCGCCCGTCTCACCGGTTGATGGACTGGATCTCCTGGACGACGACGGCCTGTTCGTTGCCGAAGGTGCCGTTCGGCATGTCGCCGCCCGCGCCGCCCGTGCCGGTCCAGTTGATCTCCCAGGTGATGGTCGCCCGGAGCTTGTAGGAGCCGTTGCCGGAGGAGCGGAGGTAGCGGAGGCCGCAGGGTGGGGTCTGGTCGGCCTTGCCCTTGGCGTAGGGCTCGCCGATGGAGTCGTCGGCGTTGATGGCGCACTCGCCGGAGGCCGGGTAGGTGGCGGCGTCCTCGGTGCCGGGCTCCAGCTTGAGAGCCACCGGCTTCGCCGTGGTCGTGGCCTGGATGTTGAACCCGGGGACGTTGAGGGCCGCCGTCGCCTGGACCTCGTCGAAGACGGCCCGGTCGAGCCAGGCCCACGTCGGCAGGTTCACCTTGGTCGTGCCCTCGGGGGCGAGGGTGACCTCGGTGTCGGGCAGCTGCATGTGCTGGTAGGCCAGGGCCGCGAGTATCTCCGGGGTGATGGCCTCCTCGTACTGCGGCGGCGGGGCGTCGCCGTTCTCGACCCAGAACGGGAGGTCGTTGCACGAGCTGCGCTTGAGGACGTCGGGCTCGTCGGGGTTCTCGACGGCGGCCCAGAACATCCCCTCGCCGTCCTTGTCGACGTTGTAGTCCTTGTAGCCGGGGGTGTCCGTCCAACCGTACTCGTCCTCGTAGTGCCGCTGCAGCTCGCTGAGCGCGGCGCCTGCGTGACCGCCCATGCCGGGGGCGCTCATCTGGTCGTCGATGTTCTTGGACATCAGCTTCTTGAAGTCCTTGGCACCGAGGAACGGGGCGTACCAGCAGGGCGGAGGGGTCCAGTTGACGTCCGCGGAGGTGACGTTGCCCTTGCCGCCGCCTTTGGCGACCGAGCCGGAGTATGTGATGCGGGCGGTGGCGTAGATGCCCTTGCCGTCGCCGCCGCCGGTCGTCTCTGTGCCGCCGCCCTTGCCGTAGTCCACCGGCTCTGCGGCAGCGCCGGGTGCCGTGAGAATCAGGGCGCTGATCGCGAGGGTCAGAGCGGTGCCGGCGCCGAAGACGGTGCGCTGGGATCGGTTCACTGGCACTGTGCGGCTCCCGTCTCGACGAAGACCTTAGATGCCTGCCACAGCCCCTCACCGGTAGGGAACTTGACCATAATGATCTTGTAATGCCCGAAGTCCTTGGGGCTGGGATCGGTCTTCAGGACCTTCCCCGTTTTGACCTCTTTGCCGTAGAACTTGCCGGTGTCCGCACAGAAAGACACCTCTACGGAGCTGCCATTGGGGACGGACCGCGTGGTGGCGTCGTAGTGGCGGCGGGTGCCGGTGGCGGTCCAGCCGCCCTTGAGCCACTCGTTGATCTGCACTTCGCCGTAGTGGAGTGCGTCCCCGGTGGCGTAGGTGGTCAGGGCCGCGTCCTTGGTCGTGCGCTTGTCGACACCGCGGTAGATGGCGCGCAGGAAGTTCGCGGCGTCATCCATCGCAGCCGCCTCGTTCTTGTCGGCCGGCTTCTCCCAGTCGAAGACGAGGTTCATGTCCTTGGGTAGCGACACGTCGACGCCGTCGGGCTTGTCCGACGCCGGGGCTCCCGAGGGCTCCGCCGACTTCGTCGGCTTCTCCGTTGCCTGGCCGGCTCCGGCGATCTTGTCGTTCGCTTCGGACTTGTCGTCCCCGCCACATGCGGTCAGCAGCAGGGTTGCAGATGCCGCGAGCGCGACAGCAACGGGCAAAGTGCGGCGCTTCACAGTGGACTCCCCGTGAGACAGAAGTTCAGTCAAGAGCTCAGACGGTATCGGTGCGGTTCTCGGTTTCGCCAGCGCGAACTCTTCTTGGCGGAGGGGTAATTCTGGGTATACGGGACATCTGGCGTGGAGTGTGCGGTACCCGGTTGCCGGCAGGCCTGCTTCATGCCTGGTCGGCCGGCGCGACGGGTTTAGGTGGATTCCTTGCAGCTCAGGTTCATCACCCTCGCCAGACCCGAGCGCTGCCTACGGGCCTGCGCAGCGGCATCGGCGTCGAAGGCAGTGCACCGGGACCGGTCACCTTGTAGTGCCCGAAGTCCTCAGGGCTGGGATCGGTTTTCAGGACCTTCCCCGTTTTGACCTCTTTGCCGTAGAACTTTCCGGTGTCCGCGCAGAACGACACCTCTACTGAGCTGCCGTTGGGGGCGGCCCGTGTGGTGGCGTCGTAGTGACGGCGGGTGCCGGTGGCGATCCAGCCGCCCCTGAGCCACGCAACGGGCGCAGTGTGGCGCTTCACAGTGGACTCGCCATGTGACAGAAGTTCAGCCAGGAGTTCAGACGTTCCTCGGACGCTGAGTGGCAGTGCTCATCGGGCGTCAGCCGCGTCGGGCAGTTCGAGTTCCTCCGCGTCCGCATGGAAGCTGGCGGCAAAGGGATAGGGGCCGTAGTGGGGATAGAAGGCAGGAAGGTCTGCGCCGTTCCGCGCGGCGACATGAGCGATCTTGCGGTATGCGGCTGCCCTTGCCCGCACCTTCTGACGGGGGCGATCGCCCCAGTGCCGGCTCAGGAAGACCGCGTAGAGAAGAACGATGAAGGCCACGACTGTTCCGGCGGCCGCGTAATAGAGCACCTGTGACCTCGACGACTCCCAGTACTGGACGTACGCCCCCCAGTAGACGAAGAGGCCCATGAGGACCAACGCGGACGGGATGCCCAGCTTCATGCCACCGATGTGCATTCGGCTCTCGTCCAGATGGCGCAGGCGCAGCATTTTCAGGACGGATTCGTCGTCCAGGAAGTCGAACTGCAGCCGGTGCCCTTCGGATTCGGCGAGACTGCGGGCTTCGGGAACGGCCGCGATCACCTCTCCGGGGACCAACTGTCTGATGATGTCGCCGCGCGCCCGATACTCGCCGGCTCCCGGTTCGCGTTCTTCGTCCAGCATTGTCATAGCCCTTCGGTGACTCGCGACGGATCTACGGCTAGGAGTTTGCTAGGGGGAGGGCGCTGAAGGTCGGTGTCACAACGGTGGTGCCGAGGAGTACGCGCCGCAGTCCCTTCACTGGCACTTCTCCGCCTTCGTCTCGACGAAGACCTTGGATGCCTGCCACAGCCCCTCGCCCGTGGGCAACTTGACCATGACGAGCTTGTAGTAGTCGAAGTCCTCGATGCCGGGCTCGGTCTTGAGGATCTTCTGGGTCTTGATCTCCTTGCCGTAGAACTTGCCCGCGTCGGCGCAGAAGGCCACCTCCACCGAGCTGCCGTTCGGCGCGGAGCGTGTCGTCACGTCGTAGTGACGCAGGGTGCCCATGGCGGTCCAGCCGCCCTCGATCCAGGCGTCGATCTGCGTCGTCGCGTAGTGGAGTCCCTCGCCGGTGGAGTACGTGGTGACGGCCGCGTCCTTGGTCGTGCGCTTGTCCACGCCCCGGTAGATGGCCCGGAAGAAGTTCGCGGCGTCGTCCATCGCAGCCGCCTCGTTCCTGTCCGTCGGCCTTTCCCAGTCGAAGACCAGGTTCATGTCCTTGGGCAGCGACACGTCGACGCCGTCAGGCTCGGCAGAGTTCGTCGGCTTCCCCGTGGTCCGGTCGGCTCCGGCAACCTTGTCGTTCGCTACGGACTTGTCGTCCCCGCCCCCGCAGGCGGTCAGCAGCAGCGCTGCCGATGTCGCGAGCGCGACTGCAACGGGTGAAGTGCGGCGCTTCACAGTGGGCTCCCCCGTAAGGCTTCAGTTGAGTCAAGGGACTGACGCTATCGGTGGGGTTCTCGGTTTCGCCAGCGCGAACCGTTTTGAAGGCATGGCCCGCTCTAAAGTGTGCGAGTGGACGGAAACGTTGCCGCGCCGGCGGTCGCTCGGACCGGGCGCGAGAGTGGAGAAGTCCCGCCGCCTCGGGACATCACCCGATGGCTGCTGTTCAGCCTCGCGTGCGCCGGTGGTTCGGTGGGGCTGGCGTGGCTCGGGCCGGTCGTGCCGTTGCCGGGTCCGCTGCGGGGAGTGGCCCTGCTCCTTGCCTGGATCCTGCTGCCGCTCGCATCCCTCCTCGTGCCGCTTCTGTTGCTGCGCAGAGTCCCGCGGAAGCGGCGGAAGGTGGCCTGGCAGCTTGTCGTGCCCGTCATCGCGGGCGTGGCGCTGGGTGTGGTCGGCCGGGAAGCCGGTGACCAGGTCGCGCTGGATGCGCGGGGCGAGTGGGCCGACGTCGAGGTCGTGCGGGTGGAGGACGCGAAGACCGACCACTGCTACCTGCGTACGACCGACGGACGGGAGATCTCGCCCTCGCTCTCGGAGGGCGACGGCTGCGACGGCCCGATCGCGAAGGGGGACAGGCTTCGGGTGCGCTATGACCCCGAAGGTGTCGCCAGACCAACCGAGGATGCGGACAGCACGTCGTACGGCGGGCTGATCGCCGGCCTCTTCCTGGCCGCCGTGGCGATGGGCACCTGGGGCGGCGTGCGACAGAACCGTTGGGATCGGGAGTACGTCGGCTGACCTCATGGGCGGGTCTCAGCCCAGCTTCGCGTTCTGGGCCTTCACCAGATCCGCCGGGATCTCCGCGTCGCCCAGGCGGGCGCTCATGAAGGCGCCGCTGTCCAGGGTGAAGTAGCTGGCGATGGTGTCGCCGAAGCGGAAGGTCTGGGTGCGGACGGTCTGCGGGAAGCCCTGGAAGTCGAAGGTGGCGGACGTCGCCAGCGACTCGTCTCCCGCCTTCGGCGCGTTCTCCGTCTTCGCCGAGTCGTACACCACGCTGCCGTCGCTCTTCGACGTCGCCGAGAAGCCGCCGCCGCAGGACGCTGCAGCGGCGGCGAGTTCCTTCATCGCGGCCTCGGCCTTGCCGTCCTCGTACGTGCTGAGCGTGACGTACGTGAGCATGGAAGTGGAGCCGCCGCCGTTGGTGACACGGGTGAGATGAGCCTCGGGGTCGCCGAGGGGGAGGTCGTTCATCGCGTACACCAGCGGAGCACACTCGGGCTTCTCGACGGTCACCTCGTCGGTGCTCGTCGCGAACGCCTCCTCGGTCTCGGGCTCCTTCAGCGTGTACGGGCCCGCCTTCGTCACCATCAGCTTCGCCAACCGCTCCGTCGGCGTCGCCTGCTTCGCCTGCTCTGCCTTCGGCGACGAGGGCGCGCCCTTCGGCTTCGCGTCCGAGTCGCTCCCGCCGCAGGCGGTCAGTACGGCGGCGAGGGACAGCACAGAGGCTGCCGTCAGGGCGACGCGCTTCATGAGGGCACTCCTTCGGGGGGGATGAGCTTCACCGTACGGTCGAGGTTTCGGTGTCGGTAGCGCCAGTGAACCGTAATGCGCCCAACTCGCCTCAGGCCGACCACCGTTCCGCTCGCCCTGAACGGTGAATTCCCCTCTGCCTGCGTCCATCCCCTCGTGAGCGATTCGTGCAGGCCTCATGGCCACCCCGTGACGAACCCCGCGTCTGCTCCGTCACAGCCCTGTGCGCGGAAGGTGTGCGAACGGCAACAGATTCGCTGGCGCACAGGACGAGGAGCACCAAGAGGCCGTATGCAAGAGGGGAAGTGAGTGCGGGAATTGCAGAGGAGCAATGGTGGGTGCGGGGTGGCCCGAGGGTCCGGGGGTGCCTTGAGGGGCTTATGGGCGGCTGATACGGTGCCATGGCTTGACACTCACCCCAGTGCTGGATACCCGCGCAGGGCGCGGACGGTAAGCGCGAAGACGAGTGAAGTGTCCGGAATTGCACAGAATTTGGCAGACAGTTTCTTGGGTGTACGGGGAGCGGTTGCGTGAAGATCCAAGAGCGTACGGGGGCGGGCGCCGGGCGTTCCGCCGTGCCGGCTCAGCCGTCGGGCGGTGATCGGCTTCCCACGCCGCCTCGCGAGCGCAAACCCGCACTGGCGGCGCTCGCCGTGCTGCTGATCCTCGTCGGCGCGCTCGGCGCGACGATGCTGGTGCTGCGGGCGGGGGACCGGATCGAGGTCGTCAAGGTGACCGCCGAGATCCCTGCGGGTGAGTCCGTCGGTGACAAGGTGACGTCCGTTCTGGTCGCCGCCGACGACGGCATCAACTACATCCCCTGGGAGCAGCGGGAGTCCCTCAAGAAGCTCAAGGCCAAGTCCACGATCTACAAGGGCACGGTCGTGATGGGGCAGATGTTCGCCGAGGGTGAGGAGCTGCCCGCCGGCAAGGCCGCCGTAGGCGTCGCCCTCAAGGAGGGCCAGTACCCGTCCGACATCAAGGCCGGCAACACCGTCGCCGTCTACAACGTCGACGCCGCCACCGGATCGAACGACGACGACTCCGCCGCCTCCGCGTCCTCCGGCGGCCTGCTCGTCGACAACGCGAAGATCCAGGCGATCGCCGAGAACAGCGACGCCACCATCTCCACCGGCAACCTCTCCCTCACGCTGCTCGTCGACCAGGCCGACGCCGCCGCCGTCGCCAAGGCGGCGTCCGCCAACGCGGTCGCCATCGTGCACGTCCCCGGCAACTGAGAAGGCAGGGCACCACAAGCCATGGCGCTCATCGCTCTCGCCGCCGACAAGGGTTCCCCCGGCGTCACCACCGCGGCCGTCGCCCTCGCGGCGGTCTGGCCGCGCCGCGTCCTGCTGGCCGAGACCGACCCGGCCGGCGGTGATCTGGTGTACCGGTCCGCCGCCGCGCACGGCGGGCCGCTCAACCCGAACACCGGCATGCTGTCCATCGCCGCGACCGCGCGCCGCGGCCTCGTACCCGACCAACTCTGGGACCACGTACAGCCGTTGAGCGGCGGACTCGAGGTCCTCGTCGGGCTCGGCATCGCCGAGCAGGCGGCCGGTCTGGCGGGGCTGTGGCCGACGCTGGGCCGGGCCTTCGCCTCGCTCGCGGACTCTCCGAACGCGCCCGCCGACGTCATCGCCGACTGCGGCCGCATCAGCGGGGACACGCCCGCCGTCGAGCTGTTCCCGCACGCGGCGCTCGTGCTGCTGATCTCGCGTACGGAGCCGGAGGCCATCGCGCGGGTACGCGACCGGGCCGCCGCTCTGTCCACGAAGCTGCACGGCGGCTCGCGCGGGGTCGCCAGCCTCGGCACGCCCCTCATCGGCGTCGTCCTCATCGCCGACCCGAACAACGCCGGCAAGCTCGCGGGCCAGGTCAACGACATGCTCGTGCACGCCCAGACCGGCGCCCGCGTGGTCGGCACCATCGCCGACGACCCGGCCGGTGCCGAGCAGCTCGCCGGGCGCAAGCGCGGCCGGCTGGACAAGTCGCTGCTCATCCGCTCGGCCCGCAAGGTCACCGCGGACCTGTACCAGCAGTACGGCGCCGCCTGGTCCGTGCCCGGGCAGGCCCCGCAGGGAGCCGGCCGATGACCGCTGTCGACCACCAGCTGGTCAAGCGGTTCCGTCAGGACGCCGGTGACCGTATCGCCGAGCAGCGGCGGCAGGACCAGGTCGCCGGTGTCACGCCGATGTCCGGCGAGGACGAGCGGCACTACGCCCGCGCGGTCATAGCCCAGATCCTGGAGGACCACGCCCGCCAGGAGATCAACGCAGGCCGTACGCCGCTGGACGCCGAGACCGAGGAGGCGTACGCGGCAGCCGTGCACGCCGCGCTGTTCGGCGTGGGCCGGCTCCAGCCGCTGCTGGACAACCCCGAGGTCGAGAACATCGACATCAACGGCTGCGACCAGGTGTTCGTCGGGTACGCCGACGGGCGCGAGGTGCGCGGCGAGCCGGTCGCCGAGACCGACGAGGAACTCATCGAGCTCATCCAGGTACTGGGCGCCTACAGCGGTCTGTCCTCCCGCCCCTTCGACTCCGCCAACCCCCAGCTCGACCTCCGCCTGCCGGACGGCTCGCGTCTGTCGGCGGTCATGGACGTCGCCCGGCGCCCCGCCCTGTCTATCCGTCGCGCGCGCATGGGCAAGGTCTTCATCTCCGACCTCGTCGGCAACGGCACGCTCAGCCCGGAGATCGGCCACTTCCTCGCCTGCGCGGTGCGCGCCCGCAAGAACATCATGATCGCGGGAGCCACCAACGCCGGTAAGACCACGCTGCTGAGGGCGCTGGCCAACGAGATCCCGCCGCACGAGCGCCTCATCACCGTCGAGCGCGCCCTGGAGCTCGGCCTGGACACCTTCCCCGAACTCCACCCGAATGTCGTGGCGTTCGAGGAGCGGCTGCCCAACTCCGAGGGCCAGGGCGCCATTTCCATGGCCGAACTGGTCCGCCGGTCCCTGCGTATGAACCCTTCGCGGGTCATCGTCGGTGAGGTCCTCGGCGACGAGATCGTCACCATGCTCAACGCGATGTCCCAGGGCAACGACGGCTCGCTGTCCACGATCCACGCCAACAGCTCCAGCGAGGTCTTCAACCGCATCTCGACGTACGCCCTCCAGGCCTCGGAACGGCTTCCCATCGAGGCCAGCCAGATGCTGATCGCGGGCGCGGTGAACTTCGTGGTGTTCATCCAGCGCCGCAACAACTTCCAGAGCGGCGGCCGGCTCCAGCGCAGCGTGACCTCCATCCGCGAGGTCAACGGCGTCGACGGACGCGTGCTGTCCAGCGAGGTGTTCGCCGAGGCGCCCGACGGCCGGATCGTGCCGCACGCGCCGATCGCCTGCATCGACGACCTGATGGCGCAGGGCTACCGGCCGAACGCGGCGTGGGGGTGACGTACCGAATGACCATGAACCTTGCGGCGCTGGGCCAACTCGGCTCGATGGGCGGCCTGTTCTCCACGACCGTCCTGTACTCCATCGCCTGCGGCGTCGCCGTCGGCGGCGGTCTCGGCCTGTTCCTCGTCGCCGTACGAGGACTGCCCGCCAAGCCCGAGCACGAGAAGCAGAAGGCGGCGGAGCGGGTCAACGAGCTGATCCGGTTCGCCGGGCGGCGCGGCTCGCTGGCCGCGCTCGTCGGCCTCGCCGTGCTGCTGCTCACCCGCTGGGCGGTGGCCGGCATCGCGGCCGGCGTACTCGTCTTCTTCTGGGACCGTCTCTTCGGCGGCGCCCGCGAGGAGCGTTCCGCCATGCGCCGCGTGGAGGCCCTCGCCTCCTGGACGGAGTCGCTGCGCGACACCATCGCCGGCGCGGTCGGCCTGGAGCAGGCGATCCCGGCGTCCGCGCGCGCCGCGGCCCCCGTCCTGCGCCCGCACCTCGACGCGCTCGTCGACCGCCTGCGCGCCCGCACCCCGCTGCCCGACGCGCTCCAGCTCCTCGCCGACGAGATCGACGACGCCTCCGCCGACATCATCGTCGCCGCGCTCATCCTCAACGCCCGGCTGCGCGGACCGGGTCTGCGCCAGGTCCTCGGCGCGCTCGCCAAGTCGGCGCGCGAGGAGGTCGACATGCGCCAGCGCGTGATGGCCCAGCGCGCCTCCACGCGCCGCTCGGTCCAGATCGTCGTCGCCGTGTCGGTCGCGTTCGTCCTCGGCCTGTCCGTCTTCAACCGCGAGTTCGTCGAGCCGTACGGCACCGCCGTCGGCCAGCTCGTCCTCGTCCTCGTCTGCGCCCTGTTCGCACTCGGCTTCTGGTGGCTGCGCAAGCTGTCCACCATCGAGACGCCCGAACGCTTCCTGGTGCGCGACGAGTCGTCGGTGCAGTTCGTACGGCCCCGTACGCCTGTTTCTGAAGAGGGGGTACGGCGATGAGCCGCACGAGCGATGAGGGGGTACGGCGATGAGCCTCACCATGCCGATCGTCGTGGGCGTCGTCTTCGGTCTGGGCGTCTACGCCCTGATCCGCGCCCTGATGCCGAGCAAGCGCAGCGCGGTCGCGCAGGTCGCCCGGATCGACGCCATGCGGGCGCGCGGGGCGGCGTACGAGTCGGCGCGCAGCAGCCAGGACACCGGCAGGTTCGCCTCGCTGCGGGCCGAAGTCGGCGTCCGGGTGGCCGAGTTCTATCTCCAGCAGGGCTGGGAGCAGCGTTCGCTGCGGGCCGACCTGGCCGTCCTGGACCGCAGTTGGGAGAAGTTCCTCGCGACGAAGGTGCTGCTGGGCACGACGGGTCTGATCTTCGGCCCGTTCCTGTTCGCCGTCGTCTACACGCTGGGAGTCGGCCGCAGCCCGGTCATCCCGGTGTGGCTGGCCCTGGTGTGCGCGGCGCTGTTCTTCTTCCTGCCCGACCTGGAGGTACGGCGGGACGCGGCCGACAAGCGCCGTGACCTGCGGCGCGTCATCGGGGCGTACCTCGACCTCGTGTCGATGAGCCTCGCGGGCGGGCGCGGTCTGCCCGAGGCGCTGATGGCCGCCGCCGAGGTCTCCGACGGTTGGGCCACGCAGCGCATCCGCAACGCCCTCGCCGACGCCCGGATCACCGGCCTGAGCCAGTGGCAGGCGCTCGGGCAGCTCGGTGAGGAGCTCGGCGTCGAGGAGCTGAAGGACCTCTCGGCCTCGCTGGCCCTGGTCGCGGACGACGGTGCGAAGGTCCGTGAGTCCCTCGCCTCGCGCGCCGAGACCATGCGCCACCGCGAGATGGCCGAGATCGAGGGCAGCGCGGGCGAGAAGTCGCAGTCGATGCTCGTCGCGCAGTTGCTGCTGTGCGCCGGCTTCCTGGTGTTCCTGATCTTCCCGGCGGCGATGCGGGTGTTCCAGGTGTGACGTGACCGATCGCAACCGCCCGAGCTGATTTGAGAGGAAAGAGAACACTCATGAACGCACCGAAGAACGCACCGAAGAACTTCCGCACCGGCATCCCCGCGGTGGACTTCCTCATCACCTTCCTGGGCGCCCGTGTCGAGCGCGCCCGCTCCGGCGAACTGGACCGCGGTGCCTCCGCGGTGGAGTGGGTCATCATCTCCGCGGTCGTCGTGGCGATCGTCGGCGTGGTGGCGGCCATCATCAACGCCGCGCTGAGCGAGGGCGCCAACAAGGTCGGCGACTGCATCAAGGGCGCGGACGCGGGCAAGACCTGCTGACGGCCGCGGGATCGACGGGGGTTGCTGGTGGGCGTGGTGCGCTGGGTACGCCGTAGGACGGAGGCCGTCTCCGCCCGCGGCGACTCCGGCATGACCGCGATCGAGTTCGTGCTGCTCACGCCGGTGCTGTTCTTCATGATCTTTGCGACGGTGCAGTTCGCGCTGTACTTCTTCGCCGATCATGTCGCCCAGGCGGCGGCCCAGGCGGGCGCGCGCAAGGCCCGCGCCACGGCGGACGCCCAGCCGGGCGCCTGGCGCGGTGAGGCCCGTACGGTCGTCGACTCCTACATCGACCAACTGGGCCCGCAGCTCGTGCTGTCGCCGGACGTGAAGATGCTCCAGCCGGAGCAGAACACGGTCGGCGTGGAGATCACCGCGCGTGTCCCCACGGTCTTCCCCGGCCTGGACCTGACGGTGCACGCGCAGTCGTCGGGCCCGGTGGAGCGGTTCGTGCGGGAGGGGGAGAACTGAACATGATCCGCAGGGACGAGGGCCTGTCCACGGTCGAGGTGGTGATCCTCGCACCCGTGATGATCCTCTTCGTCCTGGTCCTGGTGGCGTTCGGCCAGCTGGTCGACGGCCGCGGCGCCATCGACGGCGCGGCCCGGGACGCCGCCCGCGCGGGCTCCATCCAGAAGGACCACGGGACGGCGATCGCGGAGGCGCGGAAGGCCGCCGAGGCGGACCTGGAGGACGTCTGCTCGGGCCCGGTCTCGGTCGTCCAGACCAGCCCCGGCTTCGAACCGGACACCTTCTTCACCGTCGAGGTCAGCTGCGAGGTCCGCGGCCTGGCGATGCTGGGCCTGGACGTCCCTACGACGTTGTCGGCGAGCTTCAGCTCCCCGCTGGACCCGTTCCGGAGGACGGCGTGAGGACGTGGCTGCACACCCGCCGGGCGATGCTGGACGACAGGGGCTCGGGCGCGGGCGCGGTGATCATCTTCGCCCTGGTCTTCCTCTCCCTGTCCGCCTTCGTGATCGACGGCGGCCTGTCCATCTCCAAGCGCGAACGCGCCGCCGACATCGCGGAACAGGCCGCCCGTTACGCGGCCCAGGACATCGACCGCGAGGCCCTCTACGACAACGAGGGCGGCCCGGCCCCCATCAACTTCGCCAACTGCGACGCCCGCGTCAAGGCCTTCGCCCGCGAGATGGACATGACCGGCGCCGACATCGCCGCGTCCCACTGCGTGGCAGCCGACGCGGCCCAGGTCGAGGTCGAGATCCAGCTGACGTACTCCCCAGTCTTCAGTGGCATGTTCTACGGGGGGGATGTGGTGGTTCATGGTCAGGCGGTGGCGGAGAACGAGGTGGGCTGACCGAGCGTTTCTTCTGTTGCCCTGCAGCCGACATTCCCCCCACTGGAGGTACGACCCTCATGCGCACGCGCGCGACAACCACGGCGGCCGCCTTCGCCGTCACCGCAGCCCTTCTCCTGACCGCCTGCGGCGGCTCGGACGGCGAGGACGCGGCGAACGACAAGATCGCCGGAGCGGACACGGGCACGACGGCGTCCGCGTCACCGTCGGCCTCGGCGACGACCGACGGGGTCGACCGGCCGGAGGTGACGTTGCCGAAGGGTGTGGACAACGTCTTCGAGGGCGCCGAGACGGGTGACCCGGCGAAGGACGAGGTCCTCGCGGACAACGAACGGCGGATCGACGCGGAGAGCGACGCGATTCTGCGGGGCGACGCGGACTCGAAGGCTCTGAGCTTCTACAGCACGGGAGAGGTCCGCCTGGCTGCGGCCGAGTACGTCCAGAGCTTCGTGGACGCGGGGATCAGCTACAAGGGCGAGATCCGCTACTACGACTTCAAGGTCAAGCTCGTCTCGGACACGTCGGCGACCCTCGTGTACTGCGGTGACGAGAGCGGGGCCGTCAACACGGACCGCAAGACCGGCGCGGAGAAGAAGTCGGGCCAGACCAAGCCCGAGGACAACTACGTCCTGTACAACCTGCGGCTGACGAAGAACGCGCAAGGTGTGTGGCAGAACACCGCGGGTCTGTCCAAGCGCGGCGCGGAGGCGTGCCGCCCGTGAGCTCGACATACAGGATCCTGGCCGTGACGGCGGCGCTCGCGCTGTCACTCGTACCCTCGGCCGCCCAGGCGATCGGCACCGGCGGAACCGTCACGGGCGGCGACGCGAACGGGTCGCAGAACAACGGGAAGATCAAGGCCGAGACCAAGGTGCAGGTCTCGACCTCGGGCGGCACGAAGGAAGTCGACACCGGCACGCTCACCTCCACGGACACCAACTGGACGCCCCCGGCCTGCTGGTACGAACCCGCGTTCTCGCCCAAGCAGATCAAGTCCGCCGTCGACACCCTGCGGAAGTTCAATCCCTTCGGGCTCGGCAACATGGTGGCCGACATGTACGACGGCTACTTCAAGGAGGGCGAGCCCTACAAGGACTACAACCTCGACAAAGAAGGCGAGGGCATGTTCTGGGCGGGCGTGGTCAACCCCAACCGGGAGGATGACCCGGAAGCCCAGTCCTGCGACAAACCGCCCTTCTGGGTCGACAACGGCGACACCCCGGACGAGCCCCTCGCCCTGACCCCCCAGGTCCTCGCCGAGTACGCCTACGACGAACTCCCCGTACCCGGCACGGAGATCGAGATGGCGCCGACGGGCAGGTCGACCGTCAACCTCCCGACCTGGATCTGGCTGGACAAGGCCAAGTTCAAGAAGATCTCGGTCACGGCCAGCCTCCCCGGGACGGGCCTGTCCGCCACGACCACCGCCGAGCCGGTGTCCCTCCACATCGACCCGGGCACGGCCGACGCCGAGACCTACCCGGCCTCGGGCGAGTGCGCCATCAACACCGACGGCAGCATCGGAGAGCCGTACACGAAGGGCAAGGCCGACCAGACCCCGCCCTGCGGCGTGACGTACCTCCGCTCTACGGGCACGAACGGCGCCTACGCCCTGAAGGCCACCGTCACCTGGAAGATCACCTGGACCAGCACGACGGGCGAGGGCGGGAAGCTGCCGGACGGCACGTTCGGGGCGACGCAGGATGTGACCGTACGGGAGATCCAGTCAGTGAACCGATGAGACACCTCACAGGAAGGGGACGCGTGCCTCGGGGTCCAGTACGTCGGGTCCGGCGCTCATCTCGCTCCAGAGCCCCGTTCCCTGCCCGAGGTACTCGACGATCCGCCTCTCGTCCGGCTCGCCGGCAGGCCTGACGGCATCCCTGATCGAACCGTCGAGAGGCATGCCCCACCCCGGGCGGAGTTTCGCGAAGAAGCCGACGGGGCGGACCGGCGGGGTCACTTGCCGCCGCCCCCGTCACCTTTGCCGCCCTTGTCCCCCCTCGTGTCCTTGACCTTCATCGCGTCATTGACCTGCTTGGCCAGCTCGTCGTCGAGTTTCTTGAACTCCCGCACCACCGCGTCGGACATCTTGGCGAGGGCGTCGAGCTGCTGGGAGATGTCCTCGCGGCCGTCCTCCCAGTTGTCCTCGAAGTCGCTGAGGGCGTTGTTGACGCTGCCGTCGCCGATGTCGTCCTCGTACGACTCGAAGGTCTTCTTCGTTCCGTTCATGCGGCTCTTGATGGACCGCAGCCGGCGACCGAAGTCCTCCAGCTCGGTCAGCGGCAGTGACAGGTCGCTCTTGCCGTTGCCCATGTGTCCCCCGTCCCGCGGTCCCTCGTAGGCTCGTCACTAGGCTGATCGCACCGTACAACGAAGTGATGTCCGTACGGGGGATCGAAGGAACGGGGAAGGTCGACGTCATGGCCCGCTACATGGAGGCGCTCACGATCGAGCGCGGCGGTTTCCGGATCAATGTGCCGGAGTCGTGGTGGGAGTTCGACGTGCGCCCGGAGTCGCGCGACGACTCGATCCGGCGGATGGTGAGCGAGCGGATCAAGGGCCGCCCGGAGCTGGCCCAGTACCGCGACCTCTACACCGACTTCCTCCGCAAGGCCGCCGCCGACGCATGGAAGTCGGGCGCCCTGTATTGCGGCTGCATGGCGGAGAGCTTCGGCGGCGACACTCCCATCACCGGCTCGGTGACCGTCTCCCTGGTCGGCGGCCGCAGCAGTACCGGCGAGCCCCTGCCCACCGACCCGGCCGCCATCGTGAGCCAGCTCGCCGTCAAGGAGGCCCGGAAGGCGGGCGACTCCTGGCGCAAGGTCACCACGGTCGACATCCCCGGCGTGGGCCCCGCCGCCCGGACGTACGGCATCGAGGACATCGTCGTACCCGATGACGCACTCAAGCGCACCGTCCGGGCCGTGCTGATGCAGACGTTCATCCCGGTGCCCGGCCAGGAGGGCAAGGTCGCCCTGGTGGCCGGCAGCAGCCAGGTGCTGGATCTGGCCGACTCCTTCTTCGACATCTTCGACGCGATCACCTCGACGTTCCGCTTCGCGGAATAGCCGGGCCGAGGTTTCGAACCGACTTTCCCGCCCTGTAAGTTCGCTTCTGCATACGTTGTTGATGATGCGCACGTGACGGGGGTTGCGGTATGGCGGGCCATCGGCCGACGGACTGGCATGTCCTGGATCTGGACAAGGACCCGGTGCCGGGGGATCCGCAGCGGGTCCGCCAGCTGGCCAAGTCTCTGCATGACTTCGCGGATGACGTCTCGGACGCGTTGCGTCTGGTGAAGGGGATGGCGGGGGAGTCGACTCTGGCGGAGTGGGCGGGCAAGTCGGCGGAGGTCTTCAAGGAGGACTTCGCCGATGTCCCGAAGAACCTGAAGAAGCTGGAGAAGTCGTACTCGCTGTGCGGGGATGCGCTGGCGGACTACTGGCCGAAGCTGGAGCGTGCGCAGGCGCTGGCGGACCGTGCGTTGGTGAAGGGCCGTGAGGCGCGGTCGGATCTGTCCTCGGCGAAGTCGCGTCTGTCGTCGGCGGATTCGTGGGTGACGCGGGCGGGGAAGGAGGCGGACAAGTACAAGGACGACCCGACGGGCAGCAAGTCGACGGAGAAGCCGGACGAGGCGAAGGTGCGTGCCGCCACCCGGGATGTGCAGCATGCGGAGGCCGCTCAGGCCAGTGCGCAGTCGGATGTCTCGACCGCGCAGAGTGCGTTGGACGCGGCGAAGAAGATGGCCGAGGATGCGCGCAAGATGCGCCAGGAGGCGGCGCGGACGGCGAAGTCGAAGATCGACGAGGCGTCGGACGCGGGGATCCAGAACCGGTCGTGGTGGGAGGAGATCGGGGACTGGTTCGTCGACAACTGGGACAACATCGTCGCGGTGTGCAAGGTCGTCGTGGCGGTGCTGGGTGTCATCGCGATGATCATCGGTGGGCCGATCCTGGGTGCGATCGTGCTGATCGCGGCGTTGGTGGTGCTCGCGGACACGCTCTACAAATATTCACAGGGCAGAGCGTCGCTGTGGGATGTGGCGTTCGCGGCGCTGGACTGCATACCTGGCATGAAGGGGCTGACGACGCTTGGGGGGCTGGCCAAGGGGCTGAAGGCCTTCGGCAAGACCGGACTCAAGGGCATGGCCCTCGGCGTCAAGGGCATGGGAAAGGGAGTCAGTGCCCTCGGCCGTCAGATGAAGAAGCTCTTCTGCCGGACCGACCCGGTGGACATGGCGACCGGCCAGGTGGTCATGTCGGCGACGGATCTGAGTCTGCCGGGGGTACTCCCGCTGGTTCTCGAACGCCACCACCGCAGCGGTATGCGCACCGGTCGCAGCTTCGGCGCGGCCTGGGCATCGACGCTGGACCAGCGGTTGGTGCTCGATGCCGACGGTGTGCGGTTCGCCGCCGCCGACGGAATGGTCCTGTATTACCCGGTACCCACCCCGGACGGGGCCGTCTTTCCGGTGACCGGCCCGCGGTGGCCGCTCAGCTGGGACGGGTCCCCCGAGGGGGAACTTGTCCTCAGAGACACCGAGGCAGAGCGGATGCTCCACTTCCGTCCGCTGTCCGGCGGCCCCGCCGGCGAACTGCTCCTCACGACCATCAGCGACCGCAACGGCAACAGGATCAGTGTCCGGTACAGCGCGGACGGCTGCCCCCAGGAGGTCGTGCACTCCGGTGGTTACCGGTTGGGAATCGACTCCGACCAGGGCCGCATCACCGCGGTGACCCTGCTCAGTCATCCGGAACAGCCCGTCATCATGCGGTACGGCTACGACGCCCAGGGCAACCTGGCCGAGGTCCTCAACTCCTCAGGCCGACCCCTGCGGCTCGCCTACGACGAGCGCCGGCGGATCACCGGCTGGCAGGACCGGAACGGCATCGCGTATCACTACGCCTACGACGCCCAGGGCCGCTGTGTGCGCACGCGCGGTGCCGAGGGCTACCTCGACAGCGAGATCGCGTACGAGGACGACGGCTCGCGCACGCTCTTCACCGATGCGCTCGGTCAGACCACCGCCTACGAGTTCGACGACCACTGCCGACTCCTCACCGAGACCGACCCGCTGGGTGCGTCCACCCGGCGCACCTGGGACGACCACGGCGAGCTCCTGACGATCACCGACGCCCTCGGCCGTACGACCGCCTACGTGTACGACACGCTGGGCCGGGTCACCGAGGTGACGCGTCCCGACGGCCTTGCGCTGACCGCGGAGTACAACGACCTGGGACTGCCGGAGCGGATCACCGCCGCGGACGGCACACAGTGGCGGCAGACCTTCGACGAGGCCGGCAACCGCACCGAGGTCGTCGATCCCGCCGGCGAGACCGTCCGCTACACCTACGACGAACGGGGCGGACTGGCCTGCGCCGTCGATCCGGCGGGCGGCACGACGGACTTCGTGTGCGACGCGGCGGGCCTGCCCGTCCGGGTGGTGAGGCCGCTCGGGGAGACCACCACCTACCGGCGCGACGCCTTCGGCCGCCCGGTCGAGATCACTGCCCCGGGCGGCGCGGTCACCAGACTGGAGTGGACCGCCGAGGGAAGGCCCGCACACCATGTCGACCCCTTGGGTTCCCAGTGGTCCTGGACCTGGGACGCCGAGGGCAACTGCCTGAGCCGCACCGATGCGGCAGGCGCCGTACACCGCTACGAGTACGGGCCGTTCGACGCGCTGCGCGCCCAGATCAACCCGGACGGCACCCGCTTCGAGTTCGAGCGCGACGCCGAACTCCGGCTCACCTCGGTGACCGGCCCGCAGGGCCTGAGCTGGCAGTACAGCTACGACGCCACCGGGCGACTGGTCGAGGAGCGTGACTTCGACGGCCGTTCGGTCCGCTACGCCTACGACCCGGCAGGCCAGTTGGTGGCCACGACCAACGCCCTGGGCCAGCGGATCACCTACGACCGTGATGTTCTGGGCCGCATCCGCGAGAAGGACGCGGCCGGAGCTGTCACCACATACGCCTACGACCCTGCGGGGCGCCTCCTGCGCGCGGTCGGACCGGATGCGGAGCTCGTCTTCGAGAGGGACCCGTTGGGCCGGATCCTGACGGAGGTCTGCGACGGCCGCGTCTCCGCCTACGCGTACGACCCCGCAGGGCGGTTGACCCGGCGCAGCACCCCGAGCGGCGTCGAGAGCGGCTACGACTACGACCCCTCCGGGCGGCCCGTCGGCCTCAGGGCGGGCGACCAGCGGCTCGCGTTCACCTACGACCCGACCGGCAGGGAGGCCACTCGGCATCTGCCGTCGGACGTCGTCCTGCACCACACGTGGGACGTGGCCGGCAACCTCAGTGACCAGACCGCTCTCTCGCCGGACCGGACGTTGTGGCAGCGGAGGTACGCCTACCGCGACGACCACCACCTGACGGGCATCACCGACAGCCGCCGGGGCGAAACGGGCTTCTCTCTCGACCGGCTCGGCCGCGTCACGGACATCACGAGCCCGGCCGGCCAGGAGACGTATGCCTACGACGCCGTCGGCAACCAGCGGACCGCCCACTGGCCCGCCGCCCACCCGGCCGTGGGCGACCGCGACTACGCGGGCACGCGTCTGGTCCGTGCGGGGAGAACCCAGTACCAGTACGACGGGGCGGGCCGAACGGTCCGGCGACGCACGAGGTCACTGTCGGGCAAGGTGTCGACCTGGACGTACGAATGGGACGCGGAGGACCGTCTCACCGCGGTGATCACGCCGGACGGCAGCCGATGGAGGTACCGGTACGACCCCCTGGGGCGCCGCGTGTCCAAGCAGCGCCTGAACATCGAGGGAGGAGTCGCCGAGGACGTCCGCTTCACCTGGTTCAACGCGACCTTGATCGAGCAGGTCAGCCGCGGCGTGGGCGACGAGTCGGAGGCCGAGGTCCTCACGTGGGACTACCGCGACCAGCATCCCCTGGCCCAACGACGGCGGCTCATGACGCAGCAGGAGGTCGACGCCCGCTTCTACGCCATCGTGACCGACCTCGTCGGGACGCCGACCGATCTCCTCGACGAGAGCGGCGACATCGTCTGGCAGGCCGACGCCACGCTCTGGGGAGTGGAGAGCGGTGGCGAGGACCGGCCCGTCGGCGTCCCGCTGCGTTTCCCCGGCCAGTACCACGACCCGGAGACGGGGTGGCACTACAACTACCAGCGCCATTACGACCCGGCGATCGCCCGGTACACCAGCCCCGACCCGCTCGGCCTCGAACCCGACCCCAACCACTACGGGTATGTCGACAACCCTTACAGCTGGATCGACCCTCTGGGACTGCTGTCCTGCACCGGACGCCCGGACAAGCTGAACCCGGGGGAGATCTATCTCTACCGCGCGGTGATGGACGGCGAGCTGGGGCAGGTCATGCGCACCAGGACGTTTCAGAATCCCCGGGGGATCGAGACGAAGTACTTCTCCACCACCGCGGAATCCGCCGCCGCGTACGCACGGGAGATGTTCAGCAAGTTTCCTCACGAAGGTCCGTACACTCTCGTCCGGTCGACCATCCGGACCGACGCCATTCCCGAGATCAGCCGGGTCGATCTCGTCGAGGCGGGAGGAATCGAGGCGCTGGCACTGCCCACCGAGGTCCTCGAACAGATGGGGCGGATCCGTATCCTGCCCGGCATGCCCATTCCCTGAGGAGAAGAGCAGCCTTGCGCCTGGTCATCACGTCACAGAAGGCCGACACGCTGGCCCGGTGGCAGCGTGTCTTCGAAGGCTGCGCCGACGCGGTGTGCAGGCGCGGGCTGCGGTCGGACACACCGGTCGACGCCGTCCTCATGGCCGGCTTGTTCGCCCATGGGCGCTACGGCGGTCGGCCGAACTTCTCCACGGCGGAGATTCTGGAGAACCGGCGGGGTGACGGCTGGCCCGGCCTCGTCGTCGTGCCGCCGACTCGGCCCATGACGAAGGACTCCGAGGGGAACTGGACGGTCCACGCGGACTACGCGGACATTCCGCCCGCGTATTTCGCGGCGTCGCGCTCCTTCCAGGCCGTCGCGGAATGGAACAGCCGGCACGAGACCCAGATCTCCTCGGTGGAGCTCAACCTCGGACTGATGAACATGGACAATCCCGCCGACGATTCCAGCGCAAGCGCCTTCCGGAGAGCCTTCGAGGAGTACCGCGACCGCCTGACCCCTCACACATGACGTCCCTGGACTTCGCGGAGCATGCGCTCGGCATCGAGCGGGTCGAGACGAGCCATGAGGATGTGCCCGTGGACCGGTCGACCGAGAAGGACGTTCGTCGCCCGCCGCGCACGCGGGAGGAGGCCCGCCGACAGGTAGGGCACATCATCGCCACCGAACCGGTTCCGGGCGGCGTACGGCATGACTGAGCACCTCCCCCCGCTGCCCGGAACGGCCCTCGCCCGCGCCGTGTTCGCACCGCTCGGTGGGGTCCTCGAAGTCGGCGCCGTGAACGCCACCGGCACCTGGCGGCTCGCCGATGTGTCGCTCCGTGACTTCCTGTCTCGCCGACAGGGCGACATGGAGCTCCTGCTGATGGACATCCGGTCGGTCTGCCGCTTCGGCGACGACGCGATGGCCGTCGTGGACGAGCTGGGATGGTTCCGCGACCACGAGGTGTCCGCCGCCCACCTGCTGCTCTGGTCGGCGGGTGTCACCGGCGTGCCCCAGCCCCTGTCGCGGCTCGAAGAGCCACCCACGGTGCGGCGCATGTGCCGTATGGCCGCGGACCTGCAACTGACCGCCTTCCTGCAGGCGTTGGTCACCGCTGCCATCGCCGCCGGTACGCCCGCCCATCGCGGCGCGCCCACGGTCGCCGACGTCCTCGCGACGGCCTGCGGCCTGGCGGATCCGTCGGGCGGCGGCAGCCCGGACCTCGTCCTCAGGATGTGGCGGGTCGCCCATCTGTCGGGCATCCTCAGCCCCGCCTCCGACGCACCGGAAAGCGGAAAGGCCGGCTTCCGGGCGTACGACCGGACGCTGGACGAGCTGATCGCATCGGCCGGAATCCCGAAGGAGGAGGACACGTGACGTCCGCGCGGGACTGGGACCGTGGCGAGGGCCTGCCGGCGCTCGACGACCCGGAGGAATGGGACGCCGTGTACGTGAGTGTCCGGGACCATGTTGGCAGGCAGGGGGTCGCGTGGACGGCGGCGCTGCCCCATGGGGAGCCGATCCCGGAGCTGTACGACGCGCTGCGCTCCGAGGAGCCCAGGGGCTTCGCCGAGACCGACGTCGACGACACGCTGTCGTTCGTGCAGACCGTGCGCCGGAGCCGCTCATGAACCCGCCTGCCTCGCGCACGAGATGGGTCGTCTTCTTCGTCCCGCGCGGGACGGCCGGGGTCCGGCGGCGGATGGCGGAGCTGGAGGAGAGGGGCGGCCGGGTCCACCGCTTCGACGCCGGGGATCTGCTGACCGAGCGGGGGATCTACGACACGTTCGCGGAGGTACTGCGCTTTCCCGGCTACTTCGGCCGGAACTGGGACGCCCTGGTGGACTGCCTGGACGATCTGTGCGGCGAGGTGACCGGTGGGGTGGGGGCGGCCGGTGTGATCCACGACGCGGACCTGTTGCTGGAGGCGGAGCACTTCCCGTTGTTCGTGTCCGTTCTGTGCCAAGGGGCGGACCGGGCGAACTCCGCGGTGGATCTGGACGGTTGTCCCCTGGACCGGCCGGCCGTCGAGGAGTGCTTCGTCTTCGAGTTCCGCGACTTCGACCCCCAGGCGATCGCGCGGCGCGTGGAACAGCGGGATCTCGACGTCTCCGTGGGGGACGGGTGCGTCGCGGCGGGGCTAGATCCTGAGGAGTGGGGACTGCTCGGGAGGCTGTGACGCCGCCGTCGGGCGTACGCCGTGCGGCCGTTCGGCCGTTGCCGAACGTCCCGTTGTGACACCCCCCCCGGCGTGAAGATCCTGCGCAGACACCACCCCTTCATGCGGGTCAAGTGGGGCGTAAAGGGCGGCAAGTCGTAAAGCGGCGGTTGTGCTTCCGGTACGGGGTTCTATGCCGACAACCGGATTCATAAGATCTCGGTAGGCTCAGTCATCCCCCCAGTCACCCCCATCAGTCACTCACCCCGACGAACACACCCCAGGACACCCGCCATGCCGCGACGCCGCAGTTCAAGCTCGTCAAGCTCGACGGGAAACCCGACGGGAAGCCCGAACACCCCGCGCAACCGCACCCCTCAGCCCGTACGCGTACGACGGCGTACGTTCGGGGACTTCGTGAAGGCCTTCTTCGCGTTCGTGGCGCTGGCCGCGCTGGTGTTCGGCGTGCCGCTGGGGCTGGCCTCGCAGCTGGGGTGGCCGCTGCCCGACGGGGCGCCGAGTGTGGACTGGCTGCAGCGTGAGATCTCGGTGCAGACGTTCCTGAACATCCTCACCGTGATCGTGTGGCTGGCCTGGGCCCAGTTCACCGCGTGCGTGCTGGTCGAGGTGAAGGCCGCCGTGTCCGGGGTGGGTGTGCCGGGGCGGGTGCCCGGGGCCGGGCCCAGTCAGCTGCTCGCGCGGCAGCTCGTCGCGGCGCTGCTGCTGGTCGGCGCGACCGCGGCCAGCCTGACGCCCGGGCTGTCGCAGCTCGGGCAGAACCTGGAGGGCAACCAGCGGCCCACGGTCGCCGCGGCGCAGCAGACGCCCGGACTCTTCGCCCAGCAGCAGGAGCAGACCGCCTCCGCGGCGGCCGCCCTCGCCGAGCAGGCCGCCGACGCCGCGGACCACGCCGACAGCGGCAGCACCGCCCGCAGCGGCGACACGAAGTACTACCGGATCCAGCCGCCCGAGGGCCGCCACCACGACTCCCTGTGGGAGGTCGCCGAACGCCACCTGGGCGACGGCCGCCGCTACAAGGAGATCTACGAGCTCAACAAGGACCGCGTGCAGCCCGACGGCTCCCGCCTGTCCGAGGCCAGCCTCATCCGGCCCGGCTGGATCATGGAGATGCCCGGCGACGCCCGCGGCGGCGAGCTCGTGGAGATGCCCGACGAGGCCCCCAGCGTCTCGCCCGAGGTCCAGCAGCAGATCCGCGACTACGCGAAGACCGGCGACCACGCCGAGCAGCAGCAGCCCGGCGGGGACCACGGCGACACGCGTGTGTCCCTGCCCGAGCAGCGGCCGGCCCCCGCCCCCGAGGCCCCGCAGCACCAGGAGACCCCCCAGGTCTCCGCACAGTCCGACGAAGGCCAGTCCGAAGGCCACTCCTTCGGCCTCCCCGAAGCCCTCCTCGGCGCGCCCCTCCTGGCCGCCGGCCTCCTCGGCGCCCTCGGCCGGCGGCGCCGCCAGGCCCTGTGGCAGTCGGCGCTCGGCGCGGTCGGCGGGCGGCGCGGCATGGAGCCGCCCACCCCGACCGGCGCCGCCGCGGACGCCCAGGACGCGCTGCTGGTCGGCGCCGACCCCGAGGCCGTACGCCTCCTCGACCGTTCGCTGCGCGGCCTCGCCGCCTCGCTCGCCGCCGAGTCGCGGCCGCTGCCGGTGGTGTACGCGGCCTGGCTGAGCAACGGCGACCTGCACCTCCAGCTCGCCCAGCCGTCCGGGAAGCCGCCCGCGCCGTGGCAGACCGGCCAGGACCAGACGTTCTGGCTGCTGTCCCGCGCCGACGCCGAGCGTTACGAGGACGTCGACACCGCCGCCCCGTACCCCGGCCTGGTCAGCCTCGGCACCATGGACGAGTCGCGGCTGCTGCTCAACCTGGAGGCCGTGCCCGGCATCGTCTCGCTGAGCGGCCGCGAGGCCGACCGGGCCGCCGTGTTCGCGTCCGTCGCCGCCGAACTCGCCACCAACGGCTGGTCGGACCGTATGACCATCACCCTCGTCGGCTTCGGCGAGGACCTCACCCCGCTCGCCCCCAACCGGCTGCGCCACCTCGACGGCATCGACGACCTCATCGAGACCATGGAGGCCGAGACCCGCCAGCGGCGCGGCGCGCTCGGCGCCGCCGGACAGGACTCCGTGCTCACCGGCCGCACCGGCCCGGCCCAGCACACCCGCTGGGCCCCGCACCTGGTGCTGCTCGCCGCCCAGCCCTCCGCCGAGGACGCCGTCAAGCTCGCCGAACTCGCCGCCGACGCCGGCCGCCTCGGCATCGGCTACCTCGTCGGCACCGAGTCCGGCGATCTGCCCGGCGCCGCCTGGGAGATGGAGATCACCGGCGAGGGCAAGCTGCTCGCCCCGCTCCTCGGCCTCGAACTCGACGCCCAGCTCCTGCCCGTGCCGCAGCAGCGCGCGGTCGTCGAGCTGTTCGTCGAGACCGACCCGGACAACGACAACCCCCAGGGGCCGACCCCCACGCCGCCCTTCCTCGTCGACGTCAGCGAACAGGGCCGGCCCGCCGTCTACGCCCGGCTCGTCGGGTCGTACGAGATCATCGGCCTGGACACCCCCGACGGCGAGCGCAGCGCCCTGCTGCACGAGGCCCTCGCCCTGCTGCTCCTGCACCGCGAGGGCGTGCACCCGCGCGTGCTGGCCTCCGCGCTGTGGCCGCGCGGCGTCACCGACGACGTACGCGACGCGCTGCTCGACCGGCTGCGCGACTGGCTCGGCGCCGACCCGGACGGCACGCCCCGCCTCGCCACCGACGCCACCGGCCGCCTCACCGTCGCCAAGTCGGTCGTCTCCGACCTCGACGTGCTGCGCTCGCTCTACCACGAGGCCACGCAGGGCAGGGGCGTCGACAACCGTGCCGTGCGCGGGCGGTTGCTCACCGACGCGCTGGTGCTGGTGCGCGGGCCGCTGCTCGCCGACCGGCCCGAGGGCCGCTACCGCTGGCTCACCCACGAGATCATCGACGCCCAACTCCCGCTGCTCGTCGCCGACATCGGGCTCGCGCTGTCCGCCTTCCACCTGGAGAAGGACCGCGCGGAGAAGGCCATCGAGGCCCTGAACGCCGCCCTGCGCACGGCCCCGGCCGACGAGCGCCTGTGGAACGAACTCCTGCGTGCCACCCACGCCACCGGCGACACGGCCCGCCTCACCGCCCTCGCCGCCGACCTGCTGGGCCGCAGCGGCGCCCGCGGCCTGCCGCCGCGCACCGAGGCCCTGCTGGACGAGCTGCTCCCGTCGTGGCGCGACAGCGCCGCGGCCGTGGGATGAACAGCGCTGTGCTCGTGATCGCCGCCGCGCTGTGGGGTGCGGCGGCGGGCGCCCTGCTCCCGCGCGCGGTCTACCGCTTCGCGGCCCCCTCCGGCGAGCCGTGGCGAGGGCTGTGCCCCGGCGGACACCCGGTTCGGGGCTGGCTCGGCCGCGGCTGGTGCGGCGAGTGCGCCCGTACGACGACGCAGGCCGCGGGCGAGTCCCGGCGGGCCGCGACCGACCCGAGCCCCGAACCCCTCACGCCCGCGGCCTCCGCCCCGCAGGGCCGCCCTACCGACGAACCGGCCCCCGCCGCCACCGACCCCTCAGCGGCAACCGCCCACCAGGGGAGCCCTACCGACGAACCGGCCCCCGCCGCCACCGACCCCTCAGCGGCAACCGCCCACCAGGGGAGCCCCACCGACGTCCCGGCCCCCGCCGCCACCGACCCCTCAGCGGCAACCGCCCACCAGGGGAGCCCCACCGACGTCCCGGCCCCCGGCGAGGCCGAGCCCCCGGCCGCGGTCACCCGCACCTCACCGTCGTACGGCCCCAAAGCCCTGCCTCTGGCGACCGTCACCGCACTCGTCTGCGCGGCCCTCGCCGCAGCCACCGGCACCCGGCCCGAGCTCGGCGTCTGGCTGCTGATCGCGCCCGTCGGTGTGCTGCTGGCGGCGGTGGACTTCCGGGTGAAGCGGCTGCCGGACCCGCTGACGCTGCCCCTCGCGGCGGCGGCCCTCGCCCTGCTCGGAGCCGCCGCGGCGGCGCCCGAGCACGCGGGGGAGTGGACGTCGGCGCTGTTCGGCTCCCTCGCCCTCGCGGCCGGCTACTTCGTGCTGTTCCTGATCAACCCCGGCGGCATGGGCTTCGGCGATGTGAAGCTCGCCCTCGGGGCCGGGGCCGCGCTCGGCTGGTACGGGTGGGGAACCCTGATGCTCGGCACCTTCGCCGGGTTCCTGCTGGGCGCGCTGTACGGCGGCGCGCTCGTCGTCGCCCGGCGCGCGAACCGCAAGACGGCGATCCCCTTCGGCCCGTTCCTCATCGCGGGCGCCTTCCTGGGCCTTCTGGCCGGGGCATACGCGGCCTGACGTCGGGGCCACCAACCCCCTGGCGTACGCTGGATCAGTCCGTCCACAACCCTTGACGAAAGGGACACCCGGTGACCGAGAAGGCCGACCTCCAGTCCGTCCTCGACCGAGCCGCCGGGGGCGGGCGCATCACCCCCGAGGAGGCGCTCGACCTCTACCGGGACGCCCCGCTGCACGCGCTGGGCGCGGCCGCCGACGCCGTACGCCGCCGCCGTTACGCCGGGGTCGAGCACATCGCGACGTACATCATCGAGCGGAACATCAACTACACGAACGTGTGCGTCACGGCGTGCAAGTTCTGCGCCTTCTACGCCCCGCCGAAGAGCGACAAGGGCTGGACCCGCGACCTGGACGACATCCTGCGCCGCTGCGCGGAGACCGTCGAACTCGGCGGCACGCAGATCATGTTCCAGGGCGGCCACCACCCGGACTACGGCGTCGAGTACTACGAGAAGCACTTCTCGGCCATCAAGAAGGAGTTCCCGCAGCTCGTCATCCACAGCCTGGGGGCGAGCGAGGTCGAGCACATGGCCCGGATCTCCGAGGTCAGCGTCGAGGAGGCGATCCAGCGCATCCACACGGCCGGCCTCGACTCCTTCGCCGGCGCCGGCGCCGAGCTGCTCCCGGAGCGGCCGCGCAAGGCGATCGCCCCGCTGAAGGAGAGCGGCGAGCGCTGGCTGGAGATCATGGAGACGGCCCACAACCTGGGCGTGGAGTCCACCTCCACCATGCTGATGGGCACCGGCGAGACCAACGCCGAGCGCATCGAGCACCTGCGCATGATCCGTGACGTCCAGGACCGCACGGGCGGCTTCCGCGCCTTCATCCCGTACCTGTACCAGCCGCAGAACAACCACCTGAAGGGCCGCACCCAGGCCACCATCTTCGAGTACCTGCGGATGATCGCGATCGCGCGGCTCTTCCTCGACAACGTCGCCCACATCCAGGGCTCCTGGCTCACCACCGGCAAGGACGCGGGCCAGCTGACCCTGCACTACGGCGCCGACGACCTCGGCTCGATCATGCTGGAGGAGAACGTCGTCTCGGCGGCCGGTGCCAAGCACCGCTCCAACCTGATGGAGATGATCGAGATGATCCGCGGCGCCGACCGGGTGCCCGCCCAGCGCTCCACGACGTACGAGCACCTGCTCGTGCACGACGACCCGGCGAACGACCCCGTCGACGAGCGCGTCGTCTCCCACATCTCCTCCACCGCGATCGAGGGCGGCACCGCGCACCCCGAGCTGAAGATCCTCGCCGCGAACTGAGCCAGGTGTGCTGACCCTTCACGTCGCCGAGGCCTCGCCCGAGGCCGCCGTCCTGGTCGACGGCGCGCACATCGCCGCCGTCGGCCCGTACGACGAGCTGGCCGCGGCCCATCCGCAGGCCCGGCTGCGCCGCTGGCCCGGCCTGCTGCTGCCCGGGCTGCTCAACCCGTACGGCCCGGAGCTGCTGGAGCGGACGTACCACCCGGACCCGCGCGAGGCCGACGCCTTCGGCACCGAGCCGATCGGCGGGCCGCGCGCGGAGGCCCTGTTCCGCGCGGACCCCGCCCGCCGGGGCGCCAGCGCGCGCCGCGGGGTGCAGCGGCTCCTCGCGCACGGCACCGTCGCCATCGCGGGCGAACTGCGCGACCGGGCCGCGCTGGACGCCGTACGGCGTGCCGGGCTGGCCGTCGGGCAGCGGCCGCCGTCGCTGCCGGGGCCACCGTCCCTCTCGCCGTCCCCGCTGGTCCTGCTCCCGGGCCTGGCCGCGGGCGGGGCCCGCCCGGTTCGCCGTCTTCGACGTCCCGGACCGGGCCGGGCTGGTGCGGCAGGGCGCGGGCACCTGCGTCGCGACCGTGCTGGGCGGTCGGCTGGTGTACCGGGCCCGCTAGCGAGGGCCGCTTCCCGGCATCCCGGGCCCCTGCTGCCACAATGAGGGCGTGACCCGCGCATCCCTGGACAAGCAGCCGCACGAAGTCGCCTCGATGTTCGACGACGTGGCGGAACGGTACGACCTCACCAACGACGTGCTGTCCCTCGGGCAGACGCGCGGCTGGCGCAAGGAGGTCGCGAAGGCGGTCGACGCCCGCCCCGCGCAGAAGATCCTCGACCTGGCGGCCGGCACGGGCACGTCCTCGGGGCCCTTCGCGCAGGCCGGCGCCTTCGTCGTCCCCTGCGACTTCTCGCTCGGCATGCTCCAGGTCGGCAAGCGGCGCCAGGCCTGGATGCCGTTCACGGCCGGGGACGCCACGCGGCTGCCCTTCAAGGACGACACCTTCGACGCGGTGACGATCTCCTTCGGGCTGCGCAACGTCCAGGACTTCGACACGGCCCTGCGCGAGATGCACCGGGTGACGCGGCCCGGCGGGCGGGTCGTGATCTGCGAGTTCTCGCAGCCGACCTGGGCGCCCTTCCGCACGGTGTACACCGAGTACCTGATGCGCGCCCTGCCGCCGGTCGCCCGCGCGGTCTCCTCCAACCCGGACGCGTACGTCTATCTCGCCGAGTCCATCCGCGCCTGGCCCGACCAGCCCGCCCTCGCCGCGCGCCTCCAGCAGGCCGGCTGGGCCGATGTGGCGTGGCGCAACCTGACGGGCGGCGTGGTCGCGCTGCACCGGGGGTTCAAGAAGGGCTGAGCCGGTTTCCGTCGCTTCTCCGGCGCTTCGTCGGCTGCTCGTCGACGGCCGGCTCGGCGCGGATCACCGTAGGGCCATGTCCGGTCACCGCAGGGCCATGTACGGATCGCCCGGCTCGTCCAGCTCCCGCTCCAGCCCGCCGCCGCCCGGACGCGGCAGGCGCGGCTCGCGCACGCCTCCGCCGCCCTCGCCGTCGCGGAAGTCGAACCACACCGTGACCACGGCGTCCCGCGGCACCTCGACGCCGGGCGGCGGATACTGCCGTACGACGTAGTCGACGACGGTGAGATGGAAGTCCGGCCGGTCCGGCGCGGCCAGCAGCACGCCGTGCCGCTCGGCCTGGCGGCGCGCGTCGACCGCCATCAGGCCGACCAGTTTCGGCACGTGCACTTCGGGTGTTTTGTGAGGTATGCGCACAGATGTCACCCCCAGCGGTACTGGAAGGGTAACCGCCCGGGGTGTCGTCCGGAAGCGTCAAGTCGCTATCTGTAGCAGGTCGTTACTCTGCGTCACAGATCGAGTTGGTAGCAGTGTCCCTGCTGCTTCGACTCCGGGCTGACGAAGGTCTCCGCGAGCCGCATGCCGAGCCGCTGGGTCACCGCGATCGAGCGGGTGTTGCGGGCGTTGACCATCGCGACCACGCCGCCCACGCCCGCCGCGCGGACCCGCTCCAGCGTCATCTGCGCGGCCGCCGTGACGTATCCCTTGCCCCAGTGCGCCCGGCCGAGCCGCCAGCCGATCTCGATCTCGCCCTTCGGGCCCCACTCCTGCGGCCACGGCTGGGCCCCGGTGAAGCCGATGACCTCGCCGGACTCGTCCAGCATGGTCCACAGGCAGAAGCCCAGTTCGGCGTCGTGCCGGCGCTGGCGGGCGGTCAGTTCCTCGTAGACGGAGAGCTCCGCGGACCTGCCGCCGTGGAACTCCATGACGTCCGGGTCGTCGAAGGCCCGGTGCCAGGCGACGGCGTCCTCGTCGGTGGGAACGCGCAGCCGTACTACGGGGAGAGCTCGGTTCACGGGGCAGCCCTTCAGCCGGGTGATCAATTCTGCTGCATAGACTGCCCATGTCCAGTGCCGGTCGGCACGCAGATTTCGAGCCTTGGGGAGATCCCGCCGTGGCCGTCGTGACTGAGCCTCTCTCCGACAACACCGCTGATGTGATCGTCGTGGGCGCGGGGCCAGCCGGCTCCACCACCGCGTACCACCTTGCCAGGGCCGGCCTGGACGTCCTTCTACTGGAGAAGACCGAGTTCCCCCGCGAGAAGGTCTGCGGCGACGGCCTGACCCCACGGGCCGTCAAGCAGCTGGTGTCGATGGGCATCGACATCTCCGAGGAGGCCGGCTGGCTGCGCAACAAGGGCCTGCGCATCATCGGCGGCGGCGTCCGCCTCCAGCTCGACTGGCCGGATCTCGCCTCTTTTCCGGACTACGGACTCGTCCGCAAGCGCGACGACTTCGACGAGCAGCTCGCCCGCCAGGCCCAGAAGGCGGGCGCCCGGCTGTACGAGCAGTGCAATGTCTCCGGCCCCGTAGTCGACGACCGCACGGGCCGCATCATCGGCGTGACCGCCAAGCTCGGCGACTCGGGTGAGAAGCGCGAAGTCACCTTCCACGCCCCGCTGGTGGTCGCCGCCGACGGCAACTCCACCCGGCTGTCCCTCGCGATGGGCCTGCACCGCCGCGAGGACCGCCCGATGGGCGTCGCCGTACGGACGTACTTCACCTCGCCGCGCCACGAGGACGACTACCTGGAGTCCTGGCTGGAGCTGTGGGACCGCCGCGGCCCCGGCGAGGACCGGCTGCTGCCCGGCTACGGCTGGATCTTCGGCATGGGCGACGGCACCTCCAACGTCGGCCTCGGCGTGCTGAACACCTCCGACTCCTTCAAGGAGCTGGACTGGCGCGAGGTCCTCAAGGCCTGGTGCGCCTCCATGCCGGAGGACTGGGGCTACACCCCGGAGAACATGACCGGCCCGATCCGCGGCGCGGCCCTGCCCATGGCCTTCAACCGCCAGCCGCACTACACGCGCGGACTGCTGCTCGTCGGCGACGCGGGCGGACTGGTGAACCCCTTCAACGGCGAGGGCATCGCCTACGCCATGGAGTCCGGCCAGATCGCCGCCGACGTCATCGTCCAGGCGCACGCCCGCTCCACGCCCGCGGGCCGCGAGATGGCGCTCCAGCACTACCCGCGTGTGCTGAAGGAGACCTACGGCGGCTACTACACCCTCGGCCGCGCCTTCGTGAAGCTCATCGGCAACCCCAAGGTCATGAAGATCGCCGCCCAGCGCGGTCTGACCCACCCGATGCTGATGAAGTTCACCCTCAAGCTGCTGGCCAACCTCACCGACCCCACGGGCGGCGACGCGATGGACCGCATCATCAACGGCCTGAGCAAGGTGGCTCCCAAGGCCTGAGGCCGCCCTGGCCCTTCAGGCGAGGCCGCCGGGCCCCTTCGGGGGCTCGGGGGCGGCAAGGCGCCCTCCCAGGCTTGAGGCCGCCGTCCTGCCCCTTCGGGGGTACGGCGAAGGGCCGCTGCCCCCGAGCGGCTGCGGCCCTTCATCCGGTTCACCCGGTTCACCCGGTTTCGCGTGCGCGGGTACGCGCTGCGCGGCTCAGAGCACGCGCACCGCACCCGACGCCGGGTAGCCGGACAGATCCTGGATGACGACGCCCTTGGACGGGTTCGCCGCGTCCAGGTACTGGCCGTCGCCGATGTACACGCCCACGTGGTACGCGGAGCCCTTGCCGCCCCAGTACAGGATGTCGCCGACCTGGAGGTTGGAGGTGCCGACCTCGGTGCCGAACATCGACTGGTCCTGGGAGACGCGCGGCAGGTCCACGCCGACCTCACGGAAGGCGGCCTGCACGAGGCTGGAGCAGTCCCAGGCGTCGGGGCCCGTGGCACCCATGATGTAGGCGTCGCCCACCTGCGCCTTGAGGAAGGCGATGACGGTCGCGACGGAGCCGCTGGCCGGCGTGGAGACGGTGGTGTCGGCGGAGCTGCCGGTGCTGTCCGCGCTCGCGGACGTGGTGGCGAGGGCCTCGCGCTCCGCGGCGCGGGAGGCGGCCTCCTCGGCGGCGGCCCGGCGGGCTGCCTCCTCCTCGGCCTTCTTCTTGGCGGCGGCCTTCTTCTTGGCCACCGCGAGGTCCGCCCTGGCCTGCTTGGCGGCCTGGGCTGCGGCCGCGTCACGCTCGGCCTCGAGCTCGTAGTTCGCGGCGGCCAGTTCCGTGGCGTCCGCGGACTCGGCGACCTGGGTGGCCAGGTCCGCCGTCAGGGTGGGCAGTTCGAGCGTCTGCGTCACCGGCTCGGCGGCGTTCGCCGAGGCCGACGCGCCCGCCGCTGCCATGCTGAGGACGCCACCGGCAACTCCGGCGCGCATCGCGAGCGTCGAGGACGCGTTGCGGCGGGGCTTCCGGTGGCTGCGTATGTGAGCGGTGTGGGACATGAGAGCAATCGGTATCAGGGGCTCCTCCATACCTTCAAGAAACGTGGCCTGCGCCACAGTTGTTCAATCGGGCCCCCGAAACCCGTACGCGTCACTCTTTATTGACGCCGTAACGGACATTGCGGACGCACCCTTTCAAGCCTGTGATCATGGGCTTTCGTCGTTACGTCCGGATTGCCCCGGGGCCTACCACTGGTTGCGACCGTTGGCCAAGCCCGCTTCTCATCGGCCTCTCATCAATGTGGCGCAGGTCACGGAACGGTCACCGTGTCGGCCGCGTCCCGCGCGGGCAGACGACGACCCTCGCGCTCGTGAACGCGTGCACACGTCCACACCCCGCCCCGCACCTCCCTCTGATGTGTGAACGCCGCCCTCTACCAAGCGGTCCCGTCCAGCGCCAATTTGCATGCAGCGGAAGTCTCTTGATATTGAGACGACCCCTCTGAGCTGCCCTGACGAGCGAAAATGTCACGTCTGGTGATCACTCGGACGCTTCGCGTGTGAAGATCACCGCTCATCCGACTTCATGATCCTTCGTCAGGTGGTGGAGATCACAAAGCTGGTGTAAGACCCCGTGTCGCAGATCACAGAGCGGCGGGCATAAGATGCGAGGCAGTTGGGCTTGTGACCTGCTTCACATGTTCTCGATCTTGGCCCGGGACAAGCGGGGTTCGAGGGAGCAGTGGGGCGCTTGTGAGCCCGATGCAACCCGCCAGCAGTCAGTGCCGACTGAGAGGAGCGAGGAGCGGTGAACGCGTATGCGCCCATCCTCGTACTGGGAGCCCTCGGGGCAGGCTTTGCGATCTTCTCCGTGGTCATGGCCACGCTGATCGGTCCGAAGCGGTACAACCGCGCCAAGCTCGAGGCCTACGAGTGCGGCATCGAGCCGACACCGACGCCGGCCGGCGGCGGGCGCTTCCCCATCAAGTACTACCTGACGGCGATGCTCTTCATCGTCTTCGACATCGAGATCGTCTTCCTCTACCCCTGGGCCGTCACCTTCGACGCCCTGGGTGTGTTCGGGCTCGTGGAGATGCTGCTCTTCGTGCTCACCGTCTTCGTCGCCTACGCCTATGTGTGGCGGCGCGGCGGCCTGGAATGGGACTGAGGGGCCTTTTAAGACATGGGACTCGAAGAAAAGCTGCCGAGCGGATTCCTGCTGACCACCGTCGAGCAGGCCGCGGGCTGGGTGCGCAAGGCGTCCGTCTTCCCGGCCACCTTCGGACTCGCCTGCTGCGCCATCGAGATGATGACCACCGGCGCCGGTCGTTACGACCTGGCGCGCTTCGGCATGGAGGTCTTCCGCGGATCCCCGCGCCAGGCGGACCTGATGATCGTCGCCGGCCGGGTCAGCCAGAAGATGGCGCCGGTGCTCCGGCAGGTCTACGACCAGATGCCGAACCCCAAGTGGGTGATCTCCATGGGGGTCTGCGCCTCCTCGGGCGGCATGTTCAACAACTACGCCATCGTCCAGGGCGTCGACCACATCGTCCCGGTCGACATCTACCTCCCCGGCTGCCCGCCCCGGCCGGAGATGCTGATGGACGCGATCCTCAAGCTCCACCAGAAGATCCAGTCCTCCAAGCTCGGCGTGAACGCCGAGGAAGCGGCCCGCGAGGCGGAGGAGGCGGCGCTCAAGGCCCTGCCCACGATCGAGATGAAGGGGCTGCTGCGGTGAGCGACGCACCCAAGGACGCGAACGGCGTCAACCCCGAGAAGGCGCTCTCCGCCGAGAACCTCCCCGGCCAGCGTGGTCAGGGCGGCGAGGAGATCCGCGTCCAGCGCGGCATGTTCGGCGCCGTGAACGGCGGCGACACCACCGGCTACGGCGGCCTGGTCCGCTCGGTCCGCCTCCCTGGACCGGCGAGCCGGCCCTACGGCGGCTGGTTCGACGAGGTCGCCGACGAACTCGAGGGCGCGCTGGAGGAGCAGGGCCTCCTCCCGGAGAACGCGATCGAGAAGACGGTCGTCGACCGCGGCGAACTCACCTTCCACATCGAGCGCGAACATCTGCCGCGCGTCGCCCGCACCCTGCGCGACGACCCGGCCCTGCGCTTCGAGCTGTGCACCGGCGTCAGCGGCGTCCACTACCCGGGCGACAAGGGCCGCGAGCTGCACGCCGTCTACCACCTGCGCTCGATCACCCACAACCGGCTGATCCGCCTGGAGGTCAGCGCCCCCGACAGCGACCCGCGCATCCCCTCGCTCGTCGCGGTCTACCCGACGAACGACTGGCACGAGCGCGAGACCTACGACTTCTTCGGAATCGTCTTCGACGGTCACCCGGCCCTGACGCGGATCATGATGCCGGACGACTGGCAGGGCCACCCGCAGCGCAAGGACTACCCCCTCGGCGGCATCCCCGTCGAGTACAAGGGCGCCCAGATCCCGGCTCCGGACCAGCGGAGGTCGTACTCATGAGCACGCAGCACGCAACTCCGCGCGAGACCACCGAGGGCACCGTCTACACGGTCACCGGCGGCGACTGGGACGAGGTCGTCCAGAGCGCGGCCCGCGCGGACGACGAGCGCATCGTCGTCAACATGGGCCCCCAGCACCCCTCCACCCACGGGGTGCTGCGCCTGATCCTGGAGATCGAGGGCGAGACGGTCACCGAGGCCCGCTGCGGCATCGGCTATCTGCACACCGGCATCGAGAAGAACCTCGAGTACCGCACGTGGACGCAGGGCACCACCTTCGTCACGCGCATGGACTACCTCACGTCCTTCTTCAACGAGACCGCCTACTGCCTCGCCGTGGAGAAGCTCCTCGGCATCGAGGACCAGATCACCGAGCGAGCCAAGATCATCCGGGTGCTCCTGATGGAGCTGAACCGGCTGTCCTCCCACCTGGTGTGCATCGCCACCGGTGGCATGGAGCTCGGCGCGACCACGATCATGATCTACGGGTTCCGGGACCGCGAGATGATCCTGGACCTCTACGAGCTGATCACCGGCCTTCGGATGAACCACGCGTACATCCGCCCCGGCGGACTCGCCCAGGACCTGCCGCCCGGCGCGGTGGACCAGATCCGCGAGTTCGTGAAGAAGATGAAGAAGAACCTCCCGGAGTACGACAAGCTCGCCACCGGGAACCCCATCTTCAAGGCCCGCATGCAGGACATCGGCTATCTCGATCTGGCCGGCTGCATGGCCCTCGGCGCCACCGGCCCGATCCTGCGCGCCACCGGCCTGCCGCACGACCTGCGCAAGACGCAGCCCTACTGCGACTACGAGACCTACGACTTCGACGTCCCGACCACCGACACCTGCGACGCCTACGGCCGCTTCCTGATCCGCGTGGAAGAGATGCGCCAGTCGCTCGGGATCGTCGAGCAGTGCCTGGACCGGCTCCAGCCCGGCCCGGTCATGGTCGCCGACAAGAAGATCGCCTGGCCCGCCCAGCTCGCCCTGGGCCCGGACGGCCTCGGCAACTCCCTCGACCACATCAAGAAGATCATGGGCACCTCCATGGAGGCCCTGATCCACCACTTCAAGCTGGTCACCGAGGGCTTCCGCGTCCCGCCGGGACAGGCGTACGCGGCCGTCGAGTCCCCCAAGGGCGAACTCGGCGTACACGCCGTCTCCGACGGCGGCACCCGCCCCTACCGGGTCCACTTCCGTGACCCGTCCTTCACCAACCTTCAGGCCATGGCGGCGATGTGCGAAGGCGGTCAGGTCGCCGACGTCATCGTCGCCGTCGCGTCCATCGACCCCGTGATGGGAGGCGTCGACCGGTGACCACCTCATCCTCGGAGCGAGCCGAGCGAGGCGTCAGCCTGGGCATGCCCGAGCTGCCCGCGCCCGGCTACCCGGACGACGTCCGCGAAAGGCTGGAGCGTGACGCGCGCGAGGTCATCGCCCGCTACCCCGACTCCCGCTCCGCCCTCCTGCCGTTGCTGCACCTCGTGCAGGCGGAGGAGGGCCACGTCACGCGCACCGGCATGCAGTTCTGCGCCGACGTGCTCGGCCTGACCACGGCCGAGGTCACCGCCGTCGCCACCTTCTACACCATGTACCGGCGCAGGCCCTCCGGCGACTACCAGGTGGGCGTCTGCACCAACACCCTGTGCGCGGTGATGGGCGGCGACGCGATCTTCGACGCCCTCCAGGAGCACCTGGGCGTCGGCAACGGCGAGACCACCGACGACGGCAAGGTCACCCTGGAGCACATCGAGTGCAACGCGGCCTGCGACTTCGCGCCGGTCGTGATGGTCAACTGGGAGTTCTTCGACAACCAGACCGTCGAGAGCGCCAAGCGCCTCGTGGACGACCTGCGCATCGGGCGGACGGTCTCGCCCACGCGCGGGGCTCCGCTGTGCACCTTCAAGGAGACCGCGCGCATCCTGGCCGGCTTCCCCGACGAGCGGCCAGGGGCCGTCGAGGCGAGCGGCAGCGCGGGACCCGCCTCGCTGGTGGGCCTCCGCCTGGCCAAGGGAGAGACCGCACCCGCGCGCGTGGTCCACCCGCGTGACGGCGGACCGCACGACGAGCCGCAGGACAGGGTGCACGAGCCGTCACCGTCCGAGCACCTCAGCTCGCACGATGCGCCACAGGACACGTCGGCATCCGACCCCGCCCACCCGGCAGGGCCCACCGCCGAGGAGGGGGAGTGATGACCTTGGCACCCGAGCTGAAAGACACCAGCCCCGAGAAGCTGCTCGCACCCGTGCTGTCGTCCTTCTGGGACGAGGAGCGCTCCTGGACGCTGGACGTCTACCGAAGGCACGAAGGATACGAGGGACTCCGCAAGGCGCTCGCCATGTCGCCGGACGACGTGATCGCGTACGTCAAGGACTCCGGTCTGCGCGGGCGCGGCGGCGCGGGATTCCCCACCGGAATGAAATGGCAGTTCATTCCTCAGGGAGATGGAAAGCCGCACTATCTAGTTGTCAACGCCGACGAGTCGGAGCCCGGAACCTGCAAGGACATCCCGCTCCTCTTCGCGAACCCGCATAGCCTCATCGAGGGCATTGTCATCGCGTGTCATGCCATCAGGTCGTCTCATGCCTTCATCTATCTGCGTGGTGAAGTCGTCCCCGTATTGCGGCGGTTGCACGAGGCCGTGCGCGAGGCCTACGCGGCCGGCTACCTCGGCGAGAACATCCTGGGCAGCGGTCTGAATCTGGAACTCACCGTGCACGCGGGTGCGGGCGCGTACATCTGCGGTGAGGAGACCGCTCTCCTCGACTCGCTCGAAGGCCGCCGCGGTCAACCGCGGCTGCGTCCCCCCTTTCCTGCGGTGGCAGGTCTCTACGCCTGCCCGACTGTTGTGAACAACGTCGAGTCCATCGCGTCGGTTCCCGCGATCCTGCAAAACGGAAAAGAATGGTTCAGGTCGATGGGCAGCGAGAAGTCCCCGGGCTTCACGCTCTACTCGCTCAGCGGCCATGTCGCCGGCCCCGGCCAGTACGAGGCCCCGCTCGGCATCACCCTGCGCCAGCTGCTGGAGATGAGCGGCGGAATGAGGCCCGGGCACCGGCTGAAGTTCTGGACGCCCGGCGGATCCTCGACGCCGATGTTCACCGACGAGCACCTCGACGTCCCTCTTGATTACGAAGGAGTGGGCGCCGCGGGTTCCATGCTCGGCACCAAGGCGCTCCAGTGCTTCGACGAGACGACCTGCGTCGTGCGGGCCGTCACCCGCTGGACCGAGTTCTACGCCCACGAGTCCTGCGGCAAGTGCACGCCCTGCCGCGAAGGCACGTACTGGCTCGTGCAGTTGCTGCGCGACATCGAGGCCGGCAAGGGCGTGATGAGCGACCTCGACAAGCTGAACGACATCGCCGACAACATCAACGGCAAGTCGTTCTGCGCCCTCGGCGACGGCGCCGCCTCGCCGATCTTCTCCTCGCTGAAGTACTTCCGCGAGGAGTACGAGCAGCACATCACGGGCCGCGGATGCCCCTTCGACCCGGCCAAGTCGACGGCCTGGGCCGACCGTACGGAGGTGAACGCATGACAGTGACCACCAGCGCTCCCTCCGGAGGAGGCGAGGCGGCGGTCCCGCCGGAAGACCTCGTCACGCTGACCATCGACGGCATCGAGATCAGCGTGCCCAAGGGCACCCTGGTCATCCGGGCCGCCGAACAGCTCGGCATCGAGATCCCCCGCTTCTGCGACCACCCCCTCCTCGACCCCGCCGGCGCCTGCCGCCAGTGCATCGTCGAGGTCGAGGGCCAGCGCAAGCCCATGGCGTCCTGCACGATCACCTGTACGGACGGGATGGTCGTGAAGACTCAGCTGACCTCCCAGGTCGCCGAGAAGGCGCAGCACGGCGTGATGGAGCTGCTCCTCATCAACCACCCGCTGGACTGCCCGGTCTGCGACAAGGGCGGCGAGTGCCCGCTGCAGAACCAGGCCATGTCCCACGGCCAGGCAGAGTCCCGCTTCGAAGGAAAGAAGCGGACCTACGAGAAGCCGGTGCCGATCTCCACCCAGGTGCTGCTTGACCGCGAGCGCTGTGTGCTGTGCGCGCGCTGCACCCGCTTCTCCAACCAGGTCGCGGGCGACCCGATGATCGAGCTGATCGAGCGGGGCGCGCTCCAGCAGGTCGGCACCGGCGAGGGCGACCCCTTCGAGTCGTACTTCTCCGGCAACACCATCCAGATCTGCCCCGTCGGCGCGCTCACCTCGGCGGCGTACCGGTTCCGCTCCCGCCCCTTCGACCTCGTCTCCTCGCACTCGGTGTGCGAGCACTGCTCCGGCGGCTGCGCCACACGCACCGACCACCGGCGCGGCAAGGTCATGCGGCGCATGGCGTCCCCGGACCCCGAGGTCAACGAGGAGTGGATCTGCGACAAGGGCCGCTTCGCGTTCCGGTACGCGCAGCTGCGCGACCGGCTGGAGACGCCGCTCGTACGAGGTGCCGACGGTGAACTCGCCCCCGCCTCCTGGCCGGAGGCGCTCCAGGCCGCGGCCGAGGGCCTGCTGGCAGCCCGAGGCCGCACCGGCGTGCTCACGGGCGGCCGGCTGACCATCGAGGACGCGTACGCGTACAGCAAGTTCACGCGCGTGGCGCTCGACACCAACGACATCGACTTCCGCGCGCGGGTGCACAGCAGCGAGGAGACCGACTTCCTCGCCGCGCGGGTCGCCGGCCGTGGCCGCGACCTCGACGGTACGGGCGTCACGTACACCTCGCTGGAGAAGGCGCCCGCCGTCCTGCTGGTCGGGTTCGAGGCCGAGGAGGAGGCGCCCGGCGTCTTCCTGCGGCTGCGCAAGGCCTGGCGCAAGCACGGCCAGCGGGTGTTCGCGCTGGCCACGCACGCCACACGCGGACTGCAGAAGGCGGGCGGCACACTGCTGCCGGCCGCTCCCGGCACCGAGACCGAGTGGCTGGACGCGCTCGCGGGCGGCGTCGGACTGGAGGAGCCGGGCGGGCTGTGCGCCGAGGCGCTGCGCACCGAGGGCGCCGTGATCCTGGTCGGCGAACGCCTCGCGGCCGTCGCGGGCGGGCTCACCGCCGCCGTGCGGGCCGCCTCCGCGACCGGCGCGCGGCTGGCGTGGATCCCGCGCCGGGCCGGTGAGCGCGGCGCGATCGAGGCGGGCGCGCTGCCGTCGCTGCTGCCGGGCGGCCGTCCGGCCACCGACCCACGCGCGCGTGAGGAGGTGGCGGCCGCCTGGGGCGTCGCCGAACTCCCGCACCGCTACGGCCGTGACACCGGACAGATCGTCGAGGCCGCGGCCTCCGGCGAGCTGCGGGCGCTGCTGGTGGCGGGCGTGGAGGTCGCCGACCTGCCCGACCCGGCACGCGCGCGTGAGGCACTCGCCGAGGTCGGCTTCCTGGTGTCGCTCGAACAGCGGCCCAGCGAGGTCACCGAGCACGCCGACGTGGTGCTGCCGGTCGCGGCGGTCGCCGAGAAGGCCGGCAGCTTCCTCAACTGGGAGGGCCGGGTGCGCTTCTTCGAGGCCGCCCTCAAGCCCGACCAGATGACCCGCCGCCTGGCTCCCGCCGACGCGCGCGTGCTGCAGATGCTGGCCGACGCCATGGACGTACACCTGGGCCTGCCGGATCTGCGCACCACGCGCGCGGAGCTGGACCGGCTCGGCGCCTGGGACGGGCCGCGGGCCACCGAGCCGCTGGAGACCGGGGGCGTGCTGCCCCGGCCCGCCGCCGGGGAGGCCGTGCTGGCCGGGCACCGGCTGCTGCTGGACCAGGGCGTCCTGCAGCAGGGCGACGAGGCGCTCGCCGGGACACGGCACGCGGCACACGCGCGTCTGTCGGCGGCCACGGCCGTCGAGGCGGGCGTGAAGGACGGCGACGTCCTGACCGTCACCGGCCCCTCCGGCACCGTCGAACTGCCCCTGGAGATCACCGAGATGCCCGACCGCGTGGTGTGGCTCCCGCTGAACTCCACCGGCCGGGGCGTGGCCTCCGACGCCGGGGTGCAGCCCGGCTCCCTCGTCCGCATCGGTCCGGCGACCCTCGCCGCCGAGGCCCCCAAGGAGGTGGAGTCATGAGCTGGTACCTCGCCGCCGAAGACCTCTCCCTGTTCGGCCGCGACCCCTGGTGGCTCGTCGCGATCAAGGCGGTCTTCTGCTTCGCCTTCCTGATGGTGACCGTGCTGTTCTCCATCGTCTGGGAGCGCAAGGTCGTCGCCTGGATGCAGCTGCGCATCGGCCCCAACCGGCACGGCCCCTGGGGCATGCTCCAGTCCCTCGCCGACGGCATCAAGCTGATGCTGAAGGAAGACATCATCGTCAAGCGCGCGGACAAGGTCGTCTACGTCCTCGCGCCGATCGTCGCGGCCATCCCGGCCTTCATGGCGATCGCGGTGATCCCCTTCGGCCCGGCCGGCAACGAGATCTCGATCTTCGGCACGCGCACCACGATGCAGCTCACCGACCTGCCGATCGCGATGCTCTACATCCTCGCGGTCGCCTCGGTCGGCATCTACGGCATCGTCCTGGCGGGCTGGAGCTCCGGGTCGACGTATCCGCTGCTCGGCGGCCTGCGCTCCTGCGCGCAGATGATCTCGTACGAGATCGCGATGGGCGCCGCCTTCGCGTCGGTGTTCCTCTACTCGGGGTCGATGTCGACGTCGACGATCGTCGAGCAGCAGGCGGACCGCTGGTACATCGTGCTGCTGCCGGTGTCGTTCGTCATCTACATCGTGACCATGGTCGGTGAGACCAACCGGGCGCCGTTCGACATGCCCGAGTCCGAGGGCGACCTGGTCGGCGGCTTCAACACCGAGTACTCGTCGATCAAGTTCGCGATGTTCATGCTCGCCGAGTACGTCAACATGGTGACCGTCTCGGCGGTGTCCGTGACCCTCTTCCTCGGCGGCTGGCGCGCTCCGTGGCCGGTGAGCGGCTTCTGGGAGGGCGCCAACCACGGCTGGTGGCCCATGCTCTGGTTCACCGTCAAGGTGCAGCTGCTGCTGTTCTTCTTCATCTGGCTGCGCGGCACGCTTCCGCGCGTGCGCTACGACCAGCTGATGAAGCTCGGCTGGAAGGTCCTCATCCCGGTCTCCCTGGTCTGGCTGATGCTCGTCGCGACCGTGCGGGCCCTGCGCAACGAGAACTACGACTTCGCCGACATCGCCCTGTACGTCGGCGGCGGCGTGCTCGTCCTGCTGCTGCTCTCCTTCGTCGCGGACCTCTTCCGCGACCGCGGCAAGCAGACCGAGGCGGCGCCCGCCGGACCCGCCGCGTTCGACCCGATGGCGGGCGGATTCCCCGTGCCGCCGCTGCCCGGACAGGAGCTTCCGGCGGCACCCCGTCGCCGCTCGCGCCGGGACCGGGAGCTGATTGTCAGTGGTGGGCCCGATACTCACAGTGACGGATCGCTGGATGGAAAGGAGGCGTCCGATGGCTGAGGAGCCCAAGGAGTCCGGGCAGGCGAAGCCCGGCTTCCAGAACCCCGTCGCCGGCTTCGGCGTGACCTTCAAGGCCATGTTCAAGAAGCGGCTGACCGAGCAGTATCCGGAGCAGCAGAAGACCACCGCTCCGCGTTTCCACGGACGGCACCAGCTCAACCGCCATCCGGACGGCCTGGAGAAGTGCGTCGGCTGCGAGCTGTGCGCCTGGGCCTGCCCCGCCGACGCGATCTACGTCGAGGGCGCGGACAACACCGACGAGGAGCGCTACTCGCCCGGTGAGCGCTACGGCCGCGTCTACCAGATCAACTACGCCCGCTGCATCCTGTGCGGCCTGTGCATCGAGGCGTGCCCCACGCGCGCGCTGACGATGACCAACGAGTTCGAGCTGGCCGACTCCAGCCGCGCCAACCTCATCTACACCAAGGAGCAGCTGCTCGCCGGTCTCGACGAGGGCATGGTCGACAGTCCGCACGCCATCTACCCGGGGATGGACGAACAGGACTACTACCGGGGCCTGGTGACCGAGGCCGCGCCCGGCACGGAGCGGCAGGTCGCCGTCTCCAAGGGCGAGGCCCCGCAGGAGGCGTCCTCCACGTTCGGCCCGGACGAACCCGCCTCGGAGGAGGTGATCGGCCGATGAGCGCGCAGCTCGCCGCCTACTCCACCTCCACCGGAGAGGCCGTCCAGTTCTGGGTCCTCGGCACGGTCGCGGTGATCGGCGCCCTGTGCACCGTCCTGATGAAGAAGGCCGTCCACAGCGCGCTGTGCCTGGCCGGCACCATGATCATCCTGGCGGTGTTCTACCTGGCCAACGGCGCCTACTTCCTGGGCGTCGTCCAGATCGTCGTCTACACCGGCGCGATCATGATGCTGTTCCTGTTCGTGGTGATGCTCGTCGGCGTCACAGCGGCGGACTCCCTGAAGGAGACCGTCAAGGGCCAGCGCTGGCTGGCCCTGCTGTGCGGCCTCGGCTTCGGCATCCTGCTGGCCGCCGGGATCGGCAACGCCTCCCTGAAGGAGTTCAACGGCCTGGGCCAGGCCAACGCGGGCGGCAACGTGGAGGGCCTGGCGTCCCTGATCTTCACCAAGTACGTCTTCGCCTTCGAGATCACCGGCGCCCTGCTGATCACGGCCGCCGTCGGCGCCATGGTCCTCACCCACCGCGAGCGCACCGAGCGGGCCCTCACCCAGCGCGAGCTCGCCGAGCAGCGCGTCCGCGAGGGCAAGCACCTGCCGCCGCTGCCGGCACCCGGTGTGTACGCGCGGCACAACGCCGTCGACATCGCCGGCCTGCTGCCCGACGGCACCCCGTCGGAGCTCACGGTCAGCAAGACCCTGCGCGAGCGCGGCCAGATCCGGGACGTCTCGGTGGAGGCGCTGAACGACCTCAAGGCCATCGAGCAGCGCGCCGAGGAGCGCCTGGAGCGCACCGCGATCGAGTCGCCGCTCTTCAAGCGGGCCGAGGAGGCGTCCAAGTGAACCCGGTCAACTACCTGTATCTCGCCGCCCTGTTGTTCACGATCGGCGCCACCGGCGTGCTCATCAGGCGGAACGCGATCGTGCTGTTCATGTGCATCGAGCTGATGCTCAACGCCTGCAACCTCGCGTTCGTCGCCTTCTCCCGGATGCACGGCAATCTCGACGGCCAGATCATCGCCTTCTTCACGATGGTCGTCGCCGCCGCGGAGGTCGTGGTCGGGCTCGCGATCATCGTGTCGCTGTTCCGTTCCCGCCACTCGGCCTCGGTCGACGACGCCAGCCTGATGAAGCTGTAAGGGGTCGCTCACGTGGAGAACCTGATTGCGCTGCTGATCGCGGCGCCTTTGCTCGGAGCGGCCGTACTGCTGTGCGGCGGCCGGCGGCTCGACGCCGTCGGCCACTGGATCGGCACGGTGCTGGCGGCCGTCTCCTTCGTGCTCGGCCTGGTGCTGTTCACCGACCTCCTCGGCAAGGGCGCCGAGGACCGCACCGTCACCCAGCACCTGTTCAGCTGGATCCCGGTCGAGGGCTTCCAGGCGGACGTCGCCTTCCGCCTCGACCAGCTGTCGATGACGTTCGTGCTGCTGATCACGGGCGTCGGCTCGCTGATCCACCTGTACTCGGTCGGGTACATGGAGCACGACGAGCGCCGCCGCCGCTTCTTCGGCTACCTGAACCTGTTCCTCGCGGCGATGCTGCTGCTGGTCCTCGCCGACAACTACCTGCTGCTGTACGTCGGCTGGGAGGGCGTCGGTCTCGCCTCCTACCTGCTGATCGGCTTCTGGCAGCACAAGCCCAGCGCCGCCACCGCGGCGAAGAAGGCCTTCCTGGTCAACCGCGTCGGCGACATGGGCCTGTCGATCGCGATCATGCTGATGTTCACCACCTTCGGCACCTTCGCCTTCGGTCCCGTCCTCGGCACGCACGGGGAGCCCGGCCTGGTCGCCGACACCGGCGAGGGCAAGCTCACCGCCATCGGCCTGATGCTGCTGCTCGCCGCATGCGGCAAGTCCGCCCAGGTGCCGCTGCAGTCCTGGCTCGGGGACGCGATGGAGGGCCCGACCCCGGTCTCGGCCCTGATCCACGCCGCGACGATGGTGACCGCGGGTGTCTACCTGATCGTCCGCTCCGGGGCGATCTTCGACGCGGCGCCCGACGCCCAGCTCGTCGTCACCATCGTCGGCGCGGTCACGCTGCTGTTCGGTGCGATCGTCGGTTGCGCGAAGGACGACATCAAGAAGGCGCTGGCCGGCTCGACCATGTCGCAGATCGGCTACATGGTGCTGGCCGCGGGCCTCGGCCCCATCGGCTACGTCTTCGCGATCATGCACCTGGTGACGCACGGCTTCTTCAAGGCCGGGCTGTTCCTCGGCGCCGGCTCGGTGATGCACGGCATGAACGACGAGGTCGACATGCGCCGTTACGGCGGCCTGCGCAAGTACATGCCGGTCACGTTCGTCACCTTCGGCCTCGGCTACCTCGCCATCATCGGCTTCCCGGGCCTGTCCGGCTTCTTCTCCAAGGACCGGATCATCGAGGCGGCGTTCGCCAAGGGCGGCACCGAGGGCTGGATCCTGGGCGGCGTGGCCCTGCTCGGCGCGGCCATCACCGCGTTCTACATGACGCGCGTGATGCTGATGACGTTCTTCGGCGAGGAGCGCTGGCGCAACGCCCCGACGCCGTCCCCGGCCGAGCCCAGTGTGGAGCCCGCCGCCGAGACGCGCGGCGAGCACGCCGAGCCGCACCCGCACGAGTCGCCGAAGGTCATGACGATCCCGATGATCGTCCTGGCCGTCGGCTCCGTCGCGGGCGGCGCCTTCTTCAGCATCGGCGACCGCTTCCTGCACTGGCTGGAGCCGATCACCGGGCACGACCACGGCGACGCGCCGATCAGCGCGGGCGTGGTCACCGGCGCCACCGTGGCCTGCATGGTCATCGGCGTCGCCCTGGCCTGGGCCATGTACGGCCGCCGTCCGGTTCCGGCCGTCGCCCCGCGCGGGTCGCTGCTCACCCGGGCCGCCCGCCGCGACCTGCTCCAGGACGACTTCAACCACGTCGTCCTGGTCCGCGGTGGCGAGCACCTCACCCGGTCCCTGGTCTACGTCGACCACACGCTGGTCGACGGCGTCGTCAACGGCACGGCTGCCTCGGTCGGCGGCCTCTCCGGACGGCTGCGCAGGCTGCAGAACGGCTTCGCGCGGTCGTACGCGGTCTCGATGTTCGGCGGTGCGGCACTCATCGTCGCCGCGACCCTGCTGATGAGGGCGGTCTGATACCGATGTCCTTTCCTCTGCTGACAGCGACGGCGGTGCTCCCGGCCGTGGGGGCGGTGGCCACGGCCGCCATGCCCGCCGCGCGCCGCACCGCCGCCAAATGGCTGGCCCTGCTGGTCTCGCTGGCCACGCTCGCCCTGGCCGTCGCGGTCCTGGTCCGCTTCGACCCCGACGGCGACCGCTACCAGCTCACCGAATCCCACGCCTGGATCAAGGAGTTCGGGGTTCGCTACGAGCTGGGCGTGGACGGCATCGGGGTGGCGCTGATCGCGCTCACCGCCCTGTTGATCCCGTTCATCGTCCTCGCGGGCTGGCACGACGCCGACCCGCTGGAGACCGGAAGCCGCCGCTGGCGGCCGACGCAGGGCTTCTTCGCCCTGATCCTCGCCGTCGAGGCGATGGTGATCCTCTCCTTCGAGGCCACCGACGTCTTCCTCTTCTACATCCTCTTCGAAGCCATGCTCATCCCGATGTACTTCCTCATCGGCGGCTTCGGGGACCGTGCCCACGAGCACGGCGAGGAGGCGGCCTCGACGCAACGCTCGTACGCCGCGGTGAAGTTCCTCCTCTACAACCTGGTCGGCGGACTGATCATGCTGGCCGCGGTGATCGGCCTGTACGTGGTCGCCGGGAACTTCTCCCTCACCGAGATCGCCGAGGCCCGCGCGAACGGCTCGCTGGACATGGCGACGAACACCGAACGCTGGCTGTTCCTGGGCTTCTTCTTCGCCTTCGCGGTGAAGGCGCCCCTGTGGCCGCTGCACACCTGGCTGCCCAACGCGATGGGGGAGGCCACCGCCCCGGTCGCCGTCCTCATCACCGCGGTCGTCGACAAGGTGGGCACCTTCGCGATGCTCCGCTTCTGCCTCCAGCTGTTCCCGGAGGCGAGCAAGTGGGCGACGCCCGCGATCCTGGTCCTCGCGCTCATCAGCATCGTCTACGGTGCTCTGCTCGCGGTCGGCCAGCGGGACATCAAGCGCCTGGTGGCGTACGCGTCGATCTCGCACTTCGGCTTCATCATCATGGGCATCTTCGCGATGACCAGCCAGGGCCAGTCCGGCGCGACCCTCTACATGGTCAACCACGGCATCTCGACGGCCGCGCTGATGCTGGTCGCGGGCTTCCTGATCTCGCGGCGCGGCTCACGGCTCATCGCCGACTACGGCGGTGTGCAGAAGGTCGCCCCGGTGCTCGCCGGCACCTTCCTGATCGGCGGTCTGGCGACGCTGTCGCTGCCCGGACTCGCCCCGTTCGTCAGTGAGTTCCTGGTGTTGGTCGGCACGTTCGCCGAGTACCCGGTGGTCGGCATCATCGCCACCTTCGGCATCGTGCTCGCCGCGCTGTACACCCTCGTCCTGTACCAGCGGACGATGACCGGCCCGGTGAAGCCCGAGGTCGCCGCGATGCCCGACCTGCGGGTGCGTGAACTCGTGGTCGTGGCCCCGCTGATCGTGCTGCTGATCTTCCTGGGCGTCTATCCGAAGCCCGTGACGGACATCGTCAACCCGGCGGTGAAGCAGACCATGTCCGACGTACAGAAGCAGGACCCCCGGCCCGAGGTGGAGGCGGCCAAGTGAGCGCAACAGCCGTCCACAGCCTGTGGACAACGGCGGCCGATCCGATCTCGAAGATCGACGCGCCGAAGATCGAATACGGACAATTGTCGCCCACTCTGATCGTCGTGGGCGCGGCGATCATCGGGGTGCTGGTCGAGGCGTTCGTGCCGCGCAAATCCCGCTATTACGCCCATCTGTTCGTGTCCGTCGTCGCACTGGCCGCCGCGTTCGCCGCGGTGGTGGCGCTCGCCGCGGACGGGTACGGCACCACCAAGGCGCGCGTCGCGGCGATGGGCGCGATCGCGGTCGACGGACCGGCGCTGTTCCTGCAGGGAACGATCCTGCTGGTCGCGCTGGTCGGCCTGTTCACCTTCGCCGAGCGCCGACTGGACCCGCAGACGCACGGCAACCGCGTCGACTCCTTCGCCGCGCAGGCCGCCTCCGTGCCCGGCAGCGACAGCGAGCAGGCCGCGGTGAAGGCCGGGTTCACCACCACCGAGGTGTTCCCGCTGCTGCTGTTCGCGGTCGCGGGCATGCTGCTGTTCCCCTCGGCCAACGACCTGCTGACGCTGTTCGTGGCCCTGGAGGTCTTCTCGCTGCCGCTGTACCTGCTGTGCGCGCTGGCCCGCCGCAAGCGGCTGATGTCGCAGGAAGCGGCCGTGAAGTACTTCCTGCTCGGCGCGTTCGCCTCCGCGTTCACCCTGTTCGGCATCGCGCTGCTGTACGGCTACTCCGGCTCGATGTCGTACGCCACGATCGCGCAGGTCGTCGAGGGCTCGGTCACCGACGTCACCCCCGCGCTCGCGGACACCATGGGCAACGACGCGCTGCTGCTGGTCGGAGCCGCGCTGATCGTGATGGGCCTGCTGTTCAAGGTGGGCGCGGTGCCGTTCCACATGTGGACCCCGGACGTCTACCAGGGCGCGCCGACTCCGGTGACCGGCTTCATGGCCGCCGCGACGAAGGTGGCCGCGTTCGGCGCCCTGCTGCGGATCCTGTACGTGGTGCTGCCGGGCCTGCGCTGGGACTGGCGGCCGGTGATGTGGGCCGTGGCGATCGTCACCATGCTGGGCGGCGCGATCGTCGCGATCACCCAGACCGACATCAAGCGGCTGCTGGCGTACTCGTCGATCGCGCACGCGGGCTTCATCCTCGCGGGTGTCATCGCCACCACCCCGGACGGCGTGTCCTCGGTCCTCTTCTACCTGGGCGCGTACTCGTTCGTGACGATCGGCGCGTTCGCGGTCGTCACCCTTGTACGGGACGCGGGCGGCGAGGCGACGCACCTGTCGAAGTGGGCCGGTCTCGGCCGGCGCTCCCCGCTGGTGGCGGCCGTGTTCGCGGTGTTCCTGCTCGCCTTCGCCGGCATCCCGCTGACCTCGGGCTTCACGGGCAAGTTCGCCGTGTTCAAGGCGGCGGCGGAGGGCGGCGCGGCCCCGCTGGTCGTGGTCGGCGTGATCTCGTCGGCGATCGCGGCGTTCTTCTACATCCGCGTGATCGTGCTGATGTTCTTCAGCGAGCCGCGTCCGGAGGGGCCGACGGTCGCCGTGCCGTCGCCGCTGACGATGACGGCGATCGCCGTGGGTGTGGTGGTCACGCTGGTGCTCGGTGTGGCGCCGCAGTACTTCCTCGACCTGGCCGGCCAGTCCGGGGTGTTCGTGCGCTGACCCGCGCTGTTCACACGGTGGGCCCCGGTTCCCAGGGTGGGAGCCGGGGCCCGCGTGCGTGGGCGGTCAGGGCGCCGTCGCGCACACGACCGTGGGGTTGGGGCCCTTGAACAGCCCGTCGGGGTTGGACTTGTAGATCCAGGCGTGGAGCGTGAAGTAGCCGGGATGCTGACCCTCGTCGAACTTCTGCCCGAAGAGTTCCGGCGTCTCCTGACCCGTGTCCATCACAGCCCACTCCACCGCGACCAGCCTGCGTGTGTTGCGCGGACCGTCCTCGTACACCAGCACCGCCGGCTCGGCCGGGTCGACCGAGCCGATGAACTCGGGGTTGACGTAGTGGTAGCCCAGGTGGGGCACGCACGTGTTCATACGCTGGTAACCGCTGGCCTGCGCCAACGGCTCGTAGGCGTACTGGCCGGTCGCCGTGTACGTCGGGGTCAGCTGCGCCCAGGCGAACGGGTTCGGGTCCGCGGCCTGCGCGGGCGCGGCGGCGAGGGTGAGGACTCCGGCGGCGGCGAGGCCGACGGCGGCTTTGAGGGGCCGAGAGGACATAGGGGCACTCCTACGGGACGGAAGTGGCGCTGGGGCGCGCCGTGCGGAGGGCGGGCCCCCCGTCCCGCTCGTGCAGCATGACCCGGCTGCGATCGGTGTCGCCAGGTGACGAGGGCCATTAGATTGATCACGGAGAGTAACGCTTGTCACCCGAACGGGTCTGTGGACAACTCCGGGAGTGTCGGTGCCGGCGCCTATCGTGGACGCAGTGGTCGAGACACGACGTACGGGGGACACGACGATGGGCGGGACGGGCGGGATCATCGAGATGCCAGAGGTGACCGGAGTGCCGGCGGACGCGAGCGAGGCGCTGGTCACGCTGCACCGCGTGTTCGGCTACGAGGCCTTCCGCGGTGAGCAGGAGGCGGTCATCGAGCATGTGGTGGCCGGCGGCGACGCCGTGGTTCTCATGCCGACCGGCGGCGGCAAGTCACTGTGCTACCAGATCCCCGCCCTGGTCAGACCCGGCACAGGTGTCGTCGTCTCCCCGCTGATCGCGCTGATGCAGGACCAGGTGGACGCACTGCGTGCGCTGGGCGTGCGGGCCGGCTTCATGAACTCCACGCAGGACTTCGACGAGCGCCGGACGGTGGAGGCCGAGTTCCTGGCGGGCGAGCTGGACCTGCTCTACCTGGCGCCGGAGCGGCTGCGCCTGGACGCCACCCTCGACCTGCTCTCCCGCGGCAAGATCTCGGTCTTCGCGATCGACGAGGCACACTGCGTGTCCCAGTGGGGCCACGACTTCCGCCCCGACTATCTCGCCCTGTCCCTGCTCGGTGAGCGCTGGCCGGACGTGCCGCGCATCGCGCTCACGGCGACGGCCACCCGGGCGACGCACCAGCGAGATCACCGAGCGGCTGCACATGCCGACGGCCCGCCACTTCGTGGCCAGCTTCGACCGGCCCAACATCCAGTACCGGATCGTGCCGAAGGCCGAGCCCAAGAAGCAGCTGCTGAGCTTCCTGCGCGAGGAGCACGCGGGCGACGCGGGCATCGTCTACTGCCTGTCGCGCAACTCGGTCGAGCGGACGGCCGAGTTCCTCACGGCCAACGGCATCGCCGCCGTGCCCTATCACGCCGGCCTGGACGCGGGCACCCGCGCCGCCCACCAGTCCCGGTTCCTGCGCGAGGACGGCCTGGTGGTGGTGGCGACCATCGCCTTCGGCATGGGCATCGACAAGCCCGATGTGCGCTTCGTCGCCCACCTGGACCTGCCCAAGTCGGTGGAGGGCTACTACCAGGAGACCGGCCGCGCCGGCCGTGACGGACTGCCCTCGACGGCCTGGCTGGCCTACGGGCTCAACGACGTCATCCAGCAGCGCAAGCTGATCCAGTCCGGCGAGGGCGACGAGGCCTTCCGCCGCAGGGCCTCCGCCCACCTGGACGCCATGCTCGCCCTGTGCGAGAGCGCCCAGTGCCGGCGCGGCCAGCTCCTCACCTACTTCGGGCAGGACGCCGACCCGGCGGGCTGCGGCAACTGCGACACCTGCCTGACCCCGCCCGAGACCTGGGACGGCACGGTCGCGGCCCAGAAAGTGCTGTCGACAGTGGTGCGCCTCCAGCGCGAGCGCGGGCAGAAGTTCGGCACCGGGCAGATCGTCGACATCCTGCTCGGCCGGCGCACCGGCAAGGTCATACAGTTCGACCACGACCAGCTGTCCGTGTTCGGCATCGGCGAGGACCTCACCGAGGCCGAATGGCGCGGCGTCATCCGGCAGTTGCTGGCCCAGGGACTGCTCGCCGTCGAGGGCGAGTACGGCACGCTGGTGCTGACCGAGACGAGCGGCACGGTGCTGCGGCGCGAGCGGGAGGTGCCGCTGCGCAAGGAGCCGAAGAAGCCGGCCGGGTCCCGGTCGGGCTCCTCCGGCCGGGGCGAGCGCAAGGCGAAGGCCGCCGCGGCCGAGCTGCCGGAGTCTCTGCTGCCCGCCTTCGAGGCCCTGCGCGCCTGGCGTGCGGAACAGGCCCGCGAGCAGGGCGTCCCGGCATACGTCATCTTCCACGACGCCACGCTGCGGGAGATCGCCACGGTCTGGCCCACCTCGGTGCGCGAGCTCGGCGGCGTCAGCGGGGTCGGCGAGAAGAAGCTGGTGACATACGGGGAGGGCGTGCTGGCGGTGCTGGCGTCCCTGGGCGACGGACCGGGCTCCGCCTCCGGCACGCCGGCCGAGAGCGGGGCCGAGCCGGACGACTGGCCGGAGATGGACGCCGAGCCGGAACCGGACGACTGGATATAGCCGGAGTAGAACCGGCCCCCGGGCGAGGCACCGGCGCCCGGGGCGGGTCGGCTCAGCTCAGTGCCGTCAGACCCGGCGCGAAGGTGATCAGCAGCGGCAGCAACGGCACCAGCGCCGCCACCGTCGTCGTCAGGGCCCGCTGCCCACGCTCCAGGCGGGGCGGCGGCTGAAGGAGACGGTCGACGCGCTCGCCGAGGAGGCGGTTGCTGGAGGCGCAGGACAGGACGCCGCGGTGCTGGTTCAGCTCGATCAGGGCCAGGGCGGTGGTGAGGTGGCCGCACCGGCGGGAGGCCGTGTCGTCCGCGGCGAGCTCGACCAGGCGGCGGGTCTGGTCGCAGAAGTGGGCGAACAGCGGCACCCGCGGAAAGCCGGTCGCCAGGGCCGTCGACAGGTGCAGCAGCCAGTCGTGGTGCGCGCGGGCGTGGCCGCGCTCATGGGTGAGCACGGCGTCCAGCTGACGGTCGGTGAGGCGGTGCAGGGCTCCGGTGGTGACGACCAGCTGGGGCGGGTGGCCCGGCATCCACCAGGCGTCGGGGTATTCGTCCTCCAGCACCAGCAAGGGGCCGCGAGCGGCCGGGAGGCCGACAGGCAGGTCGGGCGCGCGTTCCCGCAAGTGCGCCCGGGCCACGCCCCGACGGCGACGGGCCTCCACCAGCTCGCGGGCGAGCATCGCGGTGGTCCAGGCGGCCCCGCAGGCCAGAAGGAGGGTGAGGACGGTGAGCCAGGGCGGCGCCGCGGACAGGTCGTAGGCGGCGGTGACGGCCGACGGGGCCGGAGCGAAGACCCGCGCCCGGACGGTCTCGAAGACGGCGGCGGCACTCAGCACGAGGGCGGTGAGACAGCACAGCAGGACGGTCGCGACCAGGCACTGCCACACCCACAGCGCGACCACGGGCTCCCGTTCGGGCCACACGGCCCGGGTCAGGGCACGGGGGACCGGCACAGCGGCCGTCACGGCGACGACGCTCAGCAGGAGCATGCAGACAGTCATGCCACGGGCTCCGGATCCTGATCGGGAGGGGTCGGCTGCGGGGCAGGCGGGCGGTGCACGGTGGAACGCCGGGCACCTCACCCTCCGGCCGACGGACCGGACCGGCGATCGCCCGCCGCCAGTATGACGGCGACGGGCGAGCGACGTAACAAATCCAGCACGACCGCTCCGCGGAACGAGCACCCCGGTGCACCCGCACGGTGATCCCGGCCGCATCCGATGCCGTTCGGCGACTCGGCCGCACTCGCTCCGGCGACCTGGGCCGCATCCGGTTCCTCGGCCGGACTCGCCCCGGCGACCCGGGCCGCATCCGTTCCTCGGGCGCACTCGCCCGGTGACCCGGGCCGTATCCCGTCCGGCGACTCGGCCGCAGGGCGACTTGGCCGCGGTTGCCTGGCGACCCGGGCCGTATCCCGTGCCCACCCGCGGAGCCGGTCGGCTCACCCGCGGAGCGGCTGGCTCAGGCCGTCCGTCCCGGGGCGATCCGGCCCGTGACCTCGCCGAGGCCCACTCGGGTCCCGCCCGGCCCGGGGGCCCAGGCGGTCAGGGTGACGACGTCGCCGTCCTCCAGGAACGTGCGCTTGCCGTCGGGGAGTTCGAGGGGGTCGCGGCCGTTCCAGGTCAGTTCGAGGAGGGAGCCGCGCTGGGCCTCGGTGGGGCCGCTGATGGTGCCGGAGCCGTAGAGGTCGCCGGTGCGCAGGGAGGCGCCGTTGACCGTCATGTGGGCGAGTTGCTGGGCGGCTGTCCAGTACATGGTGGAGAAGGGAGGTTCGGAGACGACATGGCCGTTGATCGCGACGGAGAGGTGCAGGTCGTAGCCGTGGGGCTCCTCGTCGGAGTCGTCGAGGTAGGGCAGCAGCGGGTGGGTGCGCTCCGGCGGGGCGACGCGGGCCTCCTCCAGCGCCTCCAGCGGGGTGATCCACGCCGACACGGAGGTGGCGAAGGACTTGCCGAGGAAGGGGCCCAGGGGGACGTACTCCCAGGCCTGGAGATCGCGCGCGGACCAGTCGTTCAGGAGGCACAGGCCGAAGACGTGGTCGCGGAAGCCGGCGAGTGGCACCGGGCTGCCCATGGGCGACGGCGTGCCGACGAGGAAGCCGACCTCGGCCTCGATGTCGAGGCGGACGGACGGGCCGAACACCGGGGCCGGGTCGGTGGGGGCCTTGCGCTGGCCGGCGGGGCGGATCACGTCGGTGCCGGAGACCACGACCGTGCCGGAGCGGCCGTGATAGCCGATCGGCAGGTGCTTCCAGTTCGGGGTGAGGGAGTCCTCGGCGTCGGGCCGGAACATCTGGCCGACGTTACGGGCGTGGTTCTCGGAGGCGTAGAAGTCGACGTAGTCCGCGACCGTGAACGGCAGGTGCAGGGTCACCGAGTCGAGCGGGTGCATGAGCGGCTCGATGGTCTCGCGGTACGAGGGCACCGTCACCCACGCCGTCAGCGCGCGCCGGACGTCCGACCAGGCAGTGCGGCCCGCGGCCAGCAGCCGGTCCAGGGAGGGCTGGGCGAGCAGGGTGGCGTAGGGGGAGCCGAGGGCCCGGGCCGCCGCGCCCGCGTCGAGGACGTGGTCACCGAGCCGGACGCCGACGGTCCGCTCGTCCGGGCCTCCGGTGGAGAACACACCGTACGGAAGGTTGTGCGGGCCGAAGGGGTCGCCCTCGGGGACATCGAAGGGGGGCATGCGGTTGTGCCTCGCTCTCGTGCGTGCCGTGTGCGGTGCCGTGCGGCCGCCCACCGGTGCGGGGCACAGGTGGGTGGCTGGGCCACACGTTACGGCCGAGGCGGCCGTCTTGGGCAGTGCCCCAGGGCTCGGCGAGGTCCCGCCGCCGGGACGGGGAGAGGAAGGCGCCGGGCAGGCAGGCCGTCGGCCCGGGAAGCGACACCTGGGGGTGAATTACCGGAGCGCGAAAGGGAGTTGAAGGGGCGCGTGGGCTGGGAGGAGGCGCCTTGCGAGGGTCGGTTCGCGCCGGGGTGGGGGCGCGCGATGTCCGTATTCTCTGATCATGGCCGCACCCACCGCATATGCCGAGCGCACCACGTACTCACTCATCGCCACCGATCTGGACGGCACGCTGCTTCGCGGCGACGACACCTTCTCCGATCGGTCGCGGGCCGCTCTGACGCTGGTGGCGCACGCCGGCGCCCGACATCTGGTGGTGACCGGCAGGCCCGCGCCCCGGGTGCGCCCCCTCCTCGAAGACCTGGGCTGTACGGGGCTCGCGGTGTGCGGGCAGGGCGCGCAGCTCTACGACGTCGGCGCCGACCGGCTGCTGTGGTCCGTCACCCTGGACCGGGAGCTCGCCGAGACCGCGCTCGGCAAGATCGAGGCCGAGGTGGGGCAGGTGTACGCGGCCGTGGACCAGGACGGCGTCGACGGGCTCACCCTCATCGAGCCCGGCTACACGATGCCGCACCCGACCCTGCCCGCAGTGCGGGTGCGCCGCCGCGACGACCTGTGGTGCGAGCCGATCAGCAAGGTGCTGCTGCGCCATCCCGACCTGAACGACGACGAGTTGGCGGCGGTGGCGCGGGCGGTGGTGGGTTCGCTGGCGACGGTCACCATGTCGGGGCCCGGGACGGTGGAGCTGCAGCCGTGCGGCGTCACCAAGGCGACGGGCCTGGCGCTGGCGGCCCGCCGGCTCGGTCTGACGCCCGCGGACACCCTCGCCTTCGGTGACATGCCCAATGACATCCCGATGTTCGACTGGGCCGCGCACGGCGTGGCCATGGCCAACGCGCACCCGGAACTGAAGGCGGTGGCCGACGAGATCACCTGCTCGAACGAGGACGACGGCATCGCCGTCGTCCTCGAACGGCTCTACGGCTGAGGGGCCGAGAGGTGATCAGTACGCGCCGAAGACGTTGTCGATCGAGCCGTAGCGGGCCGCCGCGTAGTTGCAGGCGGCGGTGATGTTCGCGACCGGGTCGTACGGGTCGAAGGCGGTGCCGGGCACGTGGTACGCCGCGAAGGTGGGGTCGATGACCTGGAGCAGGCCCTTGGACGGGGTGCCCGCGAGCGCGTTGGAGTCCCAGTTGTTGATGGCGAGCGGGTTGCCCGACGACTCGCGCATGATGTTGCGGTAGATGCCGTCGTAGCTGCCCGGGATGCCGTTCTGGGCCATGACGTCGAGCGACTGGCGGATCCAGCCGTCGAGGGTGTTCGGGTAGATGGTCGCCGACGTGGTGGTCGTGGGGGCGGCCGAGGCGCCGGTCGCGCCGACGAGCGGCAGGGCGAGCGCGGCGGCGGCCACACCGGCGGCGGTGAGGGCACGGGCGAGACGGGGGCGGCGGTTTGCATGCGTGTGCGCAGGCATGGGGAACGTCCTCTCCGGCGCCTGCGAGGTGAGCTGTCGGGTTCGGGCGGAAAGGTGCCCGGCCAGGCCCGAAGAGGCATGGCTTGACCCCAAGCCGTGCCGGGTGTCGTGGCTGGTACGACGTCCGGTACGGCGACTTACCTAGGTCCCCCGCTCCTGCCGCTGCGTGGTCGGTGGATGCCAATGGGCGGCGGCAGGATTCGGCGTCCGCCCGGCAGGCCGGGAACGTATGCGAGAGCACATGGGCGAAACAAGTACCGGATTCACACAAAGCACCGGTCGGGCAAGATCAGTCCGTTTGTGGCACTTGATCCTTTATGGCGACATCCGCTCAACCAGGCGGCGGGGCCCCGTGCATGCCGCGAGGGCCGTTCGCCGCGCGCCCGGCCCCGCAGTGAGCCATCTCACCGTCAGTCACAAGAGCGGCAATTAGGGCATCAGCCCCAACTCGCCCTCAATCGGCGGTCCGTGGAATCCGCCGCTCCCAGGTGCGGTGGAAGACGACCTCGCCGCCCTCCGTGCACACCACCTCGTCGGAGGTGACGAAGTGCTCCGCGTCGCAGCCGATCTCCGAGCGGGTGCGGACGGTGGTGGCCCAGGGCAGCTCGGGCCGGTGCAGCCCGATCGACCACTCCGAGCGGGCGCGGGCCGACAGCGGGTCGTCGGAGCGGATCGTGTACGTCTCCAGCGCCTCCTCGGTGAGCTCGAGGCCGTCCGGGTACACGCGCGTGCCGCCCCGAACCGGAAGGGCCTCCAGGCGCCACACGTCCTCGGCGACCTCGCGCACCACCAGCCGCTCCGGCCGCGGCTCGTCCAGGGTGGCCGGCAGGCTCACCCCCAGCGGCTCGGCCTGCTCGGGCTCCTCGAAGGCGACCTCCGCGCCCGCCCGGCGAGAGCGCACCGGCAGCTCCAGCGTGCTGCCCGCCGGGTCAAGCGTGAAACCGGCCGCCGACTCCGGCTCGGGCCACATCCACGGCCAGTACGCCGAGGAGACGGCGAGCCGGATGCGATGCCCGGCCGGAAAGGCGTACCCGGCGGCGCTAAGGGAGAAGTCCGCCGTCTGCGACGTCCCCTCGGCCACGAGGTCGAGCATCCCGCGTGTGACCAGCGTCGAGGACCCGTCCGGGGCCACGTCGCACAGCCGGGCGGCCACCTGCCCGCGCGGCGTCGCGCAGCTCAGCCGCAGCCGCACCCGGGGCCGCCCCAGCACCCAGGTCTCCTCGCCCACCTCGAACTCGAAGCACGCCGACCGTGCGTCCTCCTCGCGCTGGTCGGGCGGCAGATCGGCGTCATGGCCGAGCGGGCGGAAGCGGCCGGCGTCCACACCGGTGTGCATCGGCGACCGTACGACGACGGGGGCGCCCTGGAGGGCGTACGTCACCGGCGTCACCAGCGGCGACGGCCAGGCGGGCTCGCCGGTCCAGCGGCCGGGCAGCGCCGGCTGCGCCGTGGCCGGGCGGTGCGCGTCGGTGACGTAGGAGCGCAGCAGGGGCTCGCGCAGGACGCCGGTGTCCGCGCCCTTGAGCCAGTGGTCCCACCAGCGCAGCGTCTCCTGGAGGAAGCCGATCGCCGGGCCGGGCGGCCGGTCGCGGTCGGGGTAGCGGTGGGGCCAGGGGCCGAGCAGGCCGCGGACCCGGTCGGCGGGCAGGCGCTCCAGCAGGTGGAGCACGGTGTCGCGGTACGGGTCGTGCCAGCCGCTCACCGCGAGCACGGCCGCGCGGATCGCGTCGGGGTCGACACTGCCGCCGCCCTGCGGCCAGGGAGCGTCCCCGGGCTGCGGGTCCAGCCACGCGTGCACCACCGGCGAGACGGCCTCCAGGCGCTTCAGCCACAGATCGCGCCAGTCCTGACCGGCGTACGACGGATCAGGCGGGAGGCAGACGCGGGCGAGGGCCGCGGCGGAGCGGGTCTGCACCTCTTCCGCCCGGACGGAACCCGAGGCGGAGTGCGGTTCGTTGTCGGGATGGTCGTCCGCGCAGCAGACCGCGACGACCGCCCTGAGCGGCTCGGGCGCGAGAGCCGCGACACGGAGGGAGCTGAGGCCGCCGCGGCCGATGCCGAACATGCCGACCCTGCCGTCGCACCAGGGCCGGCCCGCCAGCCAGAGCACCACATCCACCCCGTCGGCCGTCTCCAGGGCCGAGCAGCCGTCCGCGGGCAGCCCCTCGCTGTTGCCGTACCCGCGGGCGTCGACCCGGACGGAGGCATAGCCGTGCCCGGCGTACCAGGGGTGGCGCTGGGCGTCGCGGACCGCGGTCGAGTCGGTCAGCCGGTCCGGCGCGTACTCGAGGATCACCGGGACGGGCTCGTCCGTCAGGGGCCGCCATACGCGCGCGTGCAGGAGCGTCCCGTCCGCGAGCGGGACACGCAGGTCCTCGTGGGCCGTGTCGTGGGGAAAGGACGTACGGATGCGCATGGCGTGATCCCTCGGGGGGTACCTGGGCTCAACGTTCCGTTAAGTCGATAAATGTCCGTTCTTATCGATTGATCAGCAACATACCGGCCGTGCCGCAATACCGCCCGGCCTGCGGGGTGGGTGGCGGCAGTGATCGAAACGTGACCGGATACGCTGACTTGAGTGATGGCAGCGACCTATCGACATACCGCGTAATCGCCAGTAGACACCAGCAGACAGGAGACCCCTCGTGACCGTCGTCGGGCCGTTCGGGCTGAGCGTGCGGGACCAGGCTCTGGAAGCCGATGTCCAGGCCGGATTGGCGGCTGTCGAGGAAGGGCTGCTCGAGGCCACCAAGAGCGAGGTGCCCTTCATCACCGAGGCCGCCCAGCATCTGGTGCGGGCGGGCGGCAAGCGGTTCCGGCCGCTGCTCGTGATGCTCGCCGCCCAGTTCGGAGACCCCTACGCGCCGGGCATCGTGCCCTCCGCGGTGGTGGTCGAGCTGACCCACCTCGCCACGCTGTACCACGACGACGTCATGGACGAGGCGTCCGTGCGCCGCGGCGTGCCCAGCGCCAACACGCGCTGGGGCAACTCGGTGGCCGTCCTCACCGGCGACTTCCTCTTCGCCCGCGCCTCGCACATCCTGGCCGACCTCGGCCCGGAGGCGGTCCGGGTGCAGGCGGAGGCGTTCGAACGCCTGGTGACCGGCCAGATCCTGGAGACCGCGGGACCGGCCGACGGGCGTGACCCGGTCGACCACTACCTGGACGTGCTCGGCGGCAAGACGGGCTCGCTGGTGGCGGTCTCCTGCCGGTTCGGCGCCATGATGTCCGGCGCCGACGAGACGGTCGTCGACGTCCTCACCCAGTACGGCGAGCGGCTCGGCGTCGCCTTCCAGCTCGCGGACGACGTCCTGGACATCGCCTCCGACTCCCACGAGTCCGGCAAGACGCCCGGCACCGATCTGCGCGAGGGCATCGCCACGATGCCGGTGCTGCGGCTGCGCGAGCGCGCGGCCCGGCTCGGGCTCGCCGAGGACCTCGCGCTGTGCGAGCTGCTCGACTCCGACCTCACCGACGACACGCGGCACGCCGAGGCGCTCGCCGCCATGCGGGCGCACCCTGCCCTGGAGCAGGCCCGCCGGGACACCGTCCGCTTCGCGGAGGAGGCCCGTGCGGCGCTCGTGCCGCTGAAGGAGTGCGACGCGAAGGCGGCGCTGATGGAGCTGTGCGACGCGGTGGTGCACCGGGCCGGCTGACGCCCCGTCCACCGCGTTCCGCATGAGGGCGGCGCACCCTCGACCCCTACGGGTCGGGGGAGGCGCCGCCCTTACGTGTCATACCGCAGTAGTACACGGAGTTGGCTCCGCGGAGTGACGCCCCGGCGGCGTGCGTTTGGTCAGATGGAGACCAGACGGAAAACACCACTCCTCACCGATTCGGGTGAGAATGGCGGCTCAGAGTGAACAGTGCGCATCGAGCTGAACGGCCGCCGCCGACACGGAGGTAGGGCACACATGGCACCGTACGAATCCGACGAGAGCACCACCGCCGCGGAGTCCGACGACCTGCGCGCGGGCCGACGCAGGGCCGCGCGGTACGTCGTCCCGGTCGCGGTGACCGGCGTCGCGGTGGCGACCATCGGGCTCGTCCCGGCACTGGCCGACTCCGGCAGCCCCGACCTGCCGAAGATCAGCGCCGAGCAACTCGTCCAGAACATCGCCGAGTCGGACACCGAGCAGCTGTCCGGCACGGTCCGCATCAACACCGACCTCGGCCTGCCCGACCTCGGCGGACTGGAGAGCGGCCTGCTGGCCGGCGCCGCCCAGGGCGAGGACGGCGGCGAGGGCTCCGCGGCCGACCCGTCGGCCCGCCTCACCGAACTGGCCACCGGCACGCACACCCTGCGCGTGGCCGCCGACGGCCCCGACCGGCAGAAGGTGTCGCTGCTCCAGGACGCCGCCGAGTACAGCCTCATCCACAACGGCAAGGACGTCTGGGGCTACGACAGCAAGTCCAACGAGGTCTACCACTCCACGACCGCCGGGAGCGGCAAGGCCGAGGACGTGCCCGCCACGCCCAAGGACTTCGCCGAGCAGGCGCTGAAGGCGGTCGACGACACCACGTCCGTCACCGTCGACGGCACCGCCCGGGTCGCCGGCCGCGACACCTACAAGCTGCTGATCAAGCCCAAGCAGTCCGGCAGCACCGTAGGCGCGATCAGCATCGCGGTGGACGCGAAGACCTGGACGCCGCTGAAGTTCACCCTCACCCCCACCAGCGGCGGCGCGGCCGTCGTGGACGCCGGCTTCACCCAGGTCAGCTTCGACAAGCCGGCCGCCTCCACCTTCGACTTCACCCCGCCCAAGGGCGCGAAGGTCACCCAGGACGGCGACCTCGAACACCACGAGGGCGCGCAGCCGTTCGAGACCGAGGAGGACGCCGCCGCCCGCGGCGCCGAGGGCATGAGCACCATCGGCGAGGGGTGGAACGCGATAGCCACCTTCGACACCGGCGGCGAGGGCATCCCCTCCGGCCAGGAGGTCGGCGGCGACTTCGGCGGCTTCCTGGACTCCCTCGGCGACCACGTCAGCGGCAAGTTCGGCTCCGGCACCGTCTTCAAGACCCGCCTGATCAACGCCCTGATCACCGAGGACGGCAAGGTCTACGTCGGCGCGGTCACCAAGGACGCGCTGGTGAAGGCGGCCGAGTCGCAGCGCTGACAGCCGGGGCGCAGCGCTACGGCCGAGCCGCGGCGCTGCGGGCCGAGCGGTAGCGCTGTCGGCCGAGCCGTAGCGAGAAGGGCGGTGCCGCGGTGGAGGGCGTGCGTGCGGGGCAGTGAGTACCGTACGCGCGTACGACGAGTCGAGGGAGCCGGGGGAGCCCATGCGTGAAGCGCCTGCCAGGGAGCCGGAGCAGACCGACGCGGGCGAAGGCGCCCCCGGAGGGAGCCACGCGGGCGACGGCGTCATCGCCACCCGCGGCCTCACCAAGCGCTACCGCGGCGGCCAGCTCGCCGTCGACGGCCTCGACCTGACCGTCCCGGCGGGCAGCGTCTTCGGCTTCCTCGGCCCCAACGGCTCCGGCAAGACCACCACCATCCGCATGCTGATGGGCCTGATCGCGCCCACCTCGGGCACGGCACGCGTACTGGGGCAGCCCATGCCCCGCGCCGCGCGCGCCGTGCTGCCGCAGGTGGGCGCGCTCATCGAGGGCCCGGCGCTGTACGGCTTCCTGTCCGGCCGCGACAATCTGCTGCGCTACGACGCCGCCGACCCCACCGCCGACCCACGCACCCGGCGAGCCCGGGTCGCCGCGGCGCTGGACCGGGTGGGCCTCGCGGCCGCGGCCGGCAAGAAGGCCAGGGCGTACTCCCTCGGCATGAAGCAACGGCTCGGGCTCGCCGCGGCTCTGCTCCAGCCGCGCCGACTGCTCGTGCTGGACGAGCCGACCAACGGGCTCGACCCGCAGGGCATGCGGGAGATCCGCACCCTGGTCAGGGAACTCGCCGCCGACGGCACGACCGTGTTCCTGTCCTCCCACCTCCTCGACGAGATCGAGCAGGTCTGCACCCACGTGGCCGTGATGGCCCGCGGCCGGCTCCTCACCCAGGGCCCGGTCGCCGACCTCGCGGCCGGGGCGCGCGGCCGCTTGGTCGTCACGACGCCGGACCTGGCGGACGCGGCCCGGGTGCTGAAGGAGCAGGGCGTCGGCGATGTGGTGGTCGACGGGGACCGGGTGACAGGTGAGCCGCCGGAGCGGGAACTCGCGGACCTCACCGCCGCGTTGGTCAAGGCAGGGGTGCGGGTGCGCGGATTCGGCGTCGAACGGCCCTCGCTGGAAGAGGCGTTCGTGGCACTGACGGGGGAGGGATTCGATGTCGCAGGCTGAGACCGCCGTCGCCGTGCGGCCGAACCCCCTGTGGACCCTCGGCCTGCTGCGCAGCGAACTCGCGATCACCTTCCGGCGCTGGCGCACACTCGCCCTGCTGGGCGTGCTGGCGGCCGTGCCGGTGCTGGTCGGGATCGCCGTGAAGATCGAGACCGGCGACGGCTCGTCGGTCGGCGGAGGAGGCGGCGAGGGCCCGGCGTTCATCTCGCAGATCACCAACAACGGCCTGTTCCTGGTGTTCACGGGCCTCGCGGCGACCCTGCCGTTCTTCCTGCCGATGGCCGTCGGCGTGGTCGCGGGCGACGCCCTCGCCGGGGAGGCGAACGCGGGCACCCTGCGCTATCTGCTGGTCGCGCCCGCCGGCCGCACCCGGCTGCTGCTCACCAAGTACGCGACCGTGAGCGCCTTCTGCCTGGCAGCTACCCTCACCGTGGCGATGTCCGCGCTCGCGGTCGGCGCACTGCTCTTCCCGCTCGGCGACCTGACGACCATCTCCGGGACCCGGATCAGCTTCGCCGAGGGCCTCGGCCGGGCGGTGCTGATAGCCCTGGTCGTCGCCGCGTCCCTGCTCGGCATGGCGGCGCTCGGACTGTTCGTCTCGACGCTGACCGGCAGCGGCATCGCCGCGATGGCGACGACCGTCGGCCTGCTGATCACCGTGCAGATCCTCGACCAGATACCCCAGCTGAGCGCCCTGCAGCCGTACTTCTTCTCGCACCACTGGCTGTCCTTCGCCGACCTGATGCGCGAGCCGGTCTACTGGGAGGACCTGCGCAAGAACCTCGGCATACAGGCGCTGTACGCGGTCGTGTTCGGCTCGGCGGCGTGGGCGCGGTTCACGGCGAAGGACATCACCGCCTGAGACCGCCCGGGGCCTCGACGCCCCGGACCGGCCTCGGCGCCCGTCAGCTGTCGTACGGGAAGCGGGCGAAGGGTGCCTCCTGCGCGAAGAAGGTCTTCGCGCGGGCCAGGGCCTCGGTGTCGTTCAGCACGTCACCGGGCTTGCTGCCGTTGCCGAGCAGCACGCCGCCGAAGCGCATGCCCATGTACGCGGTCGAGTGGTTGAGGGTGCCGACGAGCGGGTCGGCGACCTCGGTCTCCCGGTGCGCCAGAGCGGTCACGCCCCACAGGGTGCGCCCGGCCATCGTCGCGCGGAAGTCGACGCCGGGGTGACGCAGCCAGCCCGACCAGTAGTCGAGGTAGCGCTTGGCCTGCGCGGAGAGCGAGTACCAGTACAGCGGCGAGACGATGACGAGGTCCGTCGCGGCGAGGGTGGCGTCGAGGAGCAGCTCGACGTTGGGGTCGGCGGAGCGGACGCGGTCGGGGTCGTGCCGCAGGTCCTCGAAGTCCGGCAGGGGGTGGTCGGCCAGGCTGATCCACCGCTGCTCGACGTCCTCGGGGAGCTGCTCGGCGGCGCGGCGGGCCAGCAGCTCGGTGTTGCCGTCGGCGCGGCTGCCGGTGATCAGGAAGAGGAAGCGGCGGGTCATGGGTCCCCCAGGTCTCGGTGTGGTGCCTTGAGCAGGCCTCGCCAGTATATGCACACGCATCTATCTGGCGCGGGCGTCCGGATTTTCGAGTCGGGGGAGGCCTGGACCGGCGCTTGGGACGAGGCTGTGACGTCGTAGTGACGTGTGCAGGGCCGGTGAGCGGAGAGACTCGTCAGTGCGTGTCCGGCGGCGTTCGCGGACACATGTGAGTGGGGGGACCGATGACGATGACACGATCCAGCCGCGGTGAGCAGCGCGAGCAGCCGTACGGTGTCGACGCGCCTGCCGCCGGACCGGCGGCACCGCTCGACGTCCGCGTCACCGCGGCCGGTGCCCTGGTCGACGAGGTGCGGGTGACCGCCGCCTCCGGCGAGGAGATCCAGCGCGCGGTCCTCAAGCACCTGCACACCCTCGCCCGTGCCTCCGGTCGCCCCGTCCTCGCCCTGGTCCACGACGAGCGCATCGGCTACGTCGTCCCCCTCCAGGTCGACCCGGACGGCGCGAGCCGCTTCACGGGGGAGCCGGTCCGGGTGCGGGCCGAGTCGCGACCGGAGTCGCACCGGGCCTCGCAGGACGCGGCACGCCAGGTGCCGGGTGCGACGCCGGAGGGGGAGGAGCCGTCCCGGAGCGGGGTGCCTGGTGGGGAGGTGGCGGGTGCGGGCTCGGCCTCTTCGGTGTCGCCGTCGGCCTCGTCGGTGACGCCGTCGCTCTCGCCTTCGCCGTCGTCGTCCCCGGCCCCGTCGGCTTCGCCGTCGTCGTCCCCGGCCGCCTCAGTCCCGTCGGCTTCCCCGTCGTCGTCCCCGGCCGCCTCGGTCCCGTCTACTTCCTCCGCGCTGTCCCCGGCCGCCTCGGCTTCCTCTTCGCCGTCCCCCGCAGCTCCGGCCCCCTCGCCGTCCCCGGTGTCCCCGTCCCCGGCCGGTGGCTTCGGGCCGCCGCCCGTGATGGGGGTGCCTTCGCGTGAGGTCGAGTCGTGCGGTGGCGGGCAGGCGCCGGTGCGGTCGGCAGGGTCGCCCTATGTCTCGGCGCCGCAGCAGGCCCAGCAGGGGGAGTCCAACCCGTACCTCCGGCCGACGGAGGGCCCGCGCTCGGAGTCGGGCCCGAGCCGGCCGTCCCCGCAGCCGTCCCCGCATCCGACGCCCGCGCCGCTCCCGACCTCTAAGGACCCCATGGCCTCGATGGCTCCCCCCGCTCCGCCGGCCCCGGCTCCCACGGCCCCGGCCCCGCCGGCCTCCGCTCCCACGCCTCCCAGGACCCCGTTGGCGACCACGGCCCCCATGGCCGCCCTGGCTTCCGCGGCCTTCGTGGAGTCCTCCGCCGCCGCTACCTCCGCCACTCCCACCCCGCCCCGAGGGTTCGACGCCATAGCGGAAGCCGTGCTGGACGACGACCAGAGCGTGCCCGGGCCGCTGGCGGAGCCCATGGCCGGGATCAACGAGGCCGTGCGGTCGGGGCAGGTGGAGAGGGCCGCCGAGCTGGCCGGGCGGGTGCTCGGGGAGGCGTCGAGGGCGTTGGGCGATGAGCACCCGGATGTGCTGCGGCTGCGGGAACTGGCCGCGTACATCGCCTACTTGGCGGGAGACGGCGAGCGCGCACTGACGCTGTCGCTGGAGCTGGCCCGGACGCATCGCCGTCGGCGTGACGCCGAGGCCGCCTACAGCAACGTCCAGAGCGCAGCCACGGCTTGGCGCGCGGTGCGCGACCCGCGGCTCGGACTGCACCTCGGTCGCGAACTGATCGGGCTGTGGACCGAGCTGGCGGCCGAGGGCGGCCCCGCGGGCGACGACCTGGAGGAACTGGAGTCGGCCCACGCCCGCATGGGCCGCCTCACGCAACGAGCCGAGCGGGCAGCGCGAGCCGAGTGAGGGGAGCGGGCCGAGCGAGCAGATAGGGCCCGAGGGGACGCAGACCTCTGCCTTCCAGCAAGCGCCCCGCCTCCAGGGCAGGCTCCCGCCTCCAGGGCAGGCGCCCCCGCCTCCAGGGCAAGCTCCCCCGCCCTACTGCACGCAGAACTCGTTCCCCTCCGGGTCCGCCATGACCACCCACTGCCCCGAAGGTTCCTTCACCTCCCGCAGCACGCTCGCCCCGAGTCCCTTCAGCCGCTCCACCTCACCCTCGCGCAGCCCCTCACCCGGGTGCAGATCGAGGTGGAGCCGGTTCTTGCCGGTCTTCGGCTCGGGGACGCGCTGGAAGAGCAGCCGCCGGCCGAGGCCGGTGCCGCTGTCCGGGGCGACGGGGTCGTCGGGATGCCGTACGGCGACCAGGTCCCGGAAGGCCAGACGGGCGTGGAACTCCACGACGGCCTCGCGCGGCAGGGCGCCGAGCTCCAGCAGCCGCTCGATGAGGGCGTTGTTGTCCTCGACCTCGTAGTGGAGGGCGGCGGCCCAGAAGTCGGCCTGGGCCTGCGGGTTCGTGCAGTCGATGACGAGCTTGAAGTGGACGGGCGCCGGGGAGCCGGACCCGCTCGCGGGTACGTCGCTGTCGTTCATGTAACCAGTTATATTGGTTACGTGAGCGAGCGGGCAACGGAAACGCCGAAAGCATCAAGAGCACCTGGTCTGACCCTGGTCTCGCGCGAGGGCAAGCCGTACCGCTTCGACCCCGGTGCCCTGTGCCTGGAACTGCTGACCACGGGCGGCCCGGGAGAGTTCGCGCGGTACGAGGTGCTGCACGAGCCCGCCGACCTGGTGACGTGGGTGGGCCACAGCCGTCTGGCGGAAGGGCTGGAAATCGCCGTCTCCGACGAGGAGCTGAGTGCCGTACGGCACTTCCGCGACGCGCTGTTCCTGCTCACCGCCGACCGTGCGCACGGACGGCCGCTCCAGCCGGGTCATCTCGACGTCGTCAACGCGGCCGCCGCCGAGCCGCCCCTCGTCACCCGCCTCGGCCCCGACGGCTCGACCGCCTGGGCGCCCGGCGCCACGGGCACCCGGCTACTGGCCACGCTGGCCCGCGACGCGATCGAGCTGTTCAGTGGGCCGTACGCCGAGCGCATCCGGGAGTGCGGGGCGCACAACTGCGCGCTGCTGTTCGTCGACACCTCACGCCCGGGCCGACGCCGCTGGTGCTCCATGGAGCACTGCGGCAACCGCGAGAAGGTCCGCGCACACCGGGCCCGCGGCGCGACCAAGGCCTAGCCATTGCCATAGCCATAGCCCCGCCGCACCCCTAGGCCTCCTGCTTGGCCTCCGCAACAGCCACGTCCTCCACCCCGAGCACGCGCTCCTCAGCAGCCACCGCCGCAGCACCCCGCAGAGCCCGCGCCGTCCGTCGAGCTGTCCGGAGCGCATCCCACGTCAGCAGGGTCAGGGCCAGCCACACCAGCGCGAAGCCGGCCCAGCGCTCGGGCGGCATGGCCTCGTGGAAGTAGAAGATGCCGCACAGGAACTGGAAGACCGGGGCGAGGTACTGCAGCAGCCCCAGCGTGGACAGGGGTACCCGGATGGCGGCGGCGCCGAAGCAGATCAGCGGCAAGGCGGTCACCACGCCGGTCGAGGCGAGCAGCGCCGCGTGCCCGGCGCCCTCCGTGCCGAAGGTCATGTCGCCCTGGCCGCTCAGCCACAGCAGATAGGCGAGCGCGGGCAGGAACTGGATCGCGGTCTCGGCGGCCAGCGACTCCAGCCCGCTGAGGTTGACCTTCTTCTTCACGAGCCCGTAGGTGGCGAAGGAGAAGGCGAGGATCAGGGAGATCCACGGCGGCCGCCCGTAGCCGATGGTCAGCACCAGCACCGCGGCCGCGCCGATCCCGACGGCCGCCCACTGCACGGGCCGCAGCCGTTCCTTCAGCAGCAGCACGCCCATGGCGATGGTGACGAGCGGGTTGATGAAGTAACCGAGGGAGGCCTCGACGACCTGTCCGTCGTTCACGGCCCAGATGTAGACGCCCCAGTTGACGGTGATCACGGCGGCGGCGATCGCGATCAGCCCCAGCCGCTTCGGCTGCCGCAGCAGCTCACCGGCCCAGGCCCAGCGCCGTACGACGAGCAGGACGGCGGCGACCAGGACGAGGGACCACACCATCCGATGGGCGAGGATCTCCACCGCTCCGGCGGGCTTGAGCAGCGGCCAGAAGAGCGGGACCAGGCCCCACATCCCGTAGGCCGCGAAGCCGTTCAGCAGTCCTATGCGCTGCTCGCCCTTCGACTCGCCCACGGGTCCTCCTCACCTCGTCGCCGTCACCCGTCCGGACGACGGTAACGCCGAGCACCCCCGGCTGTCATGCCCGTATCGGCATACGGTCATGACAGGCCGAGGGTGTCCGGCGTTCGCGCAGGTCAGATCAGGTCGGATCAGGGCAGGTCGAGTCGGGTCAGCCCTTGAGGGCGTCCGCGACCGCCTGCTCCAGCGACGTGGTCGGACGCCCGGCCAGCCGGGACAGGTCGCCGGTGGACACCACCAGCTCGCCCTTCTCGATGGACGCGTCCACCCCGGCGAAGACGGCGGCGAGCGGCTCGGGCAGCCCCGCGCCGGTCAGGATGCCGGTGAACGCCTCGACCGAGACCGGGTGGTACGCGATCTCCCGGCCGGTCTGCCGGCTCAGCTCGGCGGCGTACTCGGCGAACGAGAAGGCCGTGTCGCCGCCCAGCTCGTAGGTCTTGTTCTCGTGGCCCTCGCCGGTCAGCACCGCGGCCGCGGCGGCCGCGTAGTCGGCGCGGGAGGCGGCCGAGACACGGCCCTCGCCGGCGGCCTGCACGACGGCGCCGTGCTCCAGGACGGGGGCGAGGTGCTCGGTGTAGTTCTCGAAGTACCAGCCGTTGCGCAGCAGTGTGTAGGGCACGCCGGAGCCGAGCAGGATCTCCTCGGTCGCGCGGTGGTCGTCGGCGAGCGCGGCGGTCAGGGAGCCGGGGGCGCTGGTGTAGGCGAGCAGGGCGACGCCCGCAGCCTTCGCGGCGTCGATGACGCCCTTGTGCTGGGCGGGGCGGCCCTTGTCGAACTCGTTGCCGGAGATCAGCAGCACCTTGTCGCCGGCCGCGAATACTCCGGCGAAGGTCTCCGGGGCGTTGTAGTCCGCGACCGCCAGCTGCACGCCGCGCTCGGCGAGGTCGGCGGCCCGGGCCTTGTCCCGCACGACCGCGGTGATCTGCTCGGCCGGGACCTTCTCCAGCAGCTGCTCCACGACGTGACGGCCGAGCTTTCCGGTGGCTCCGGTGACGACGATGCCCATGGTTCCTGTCTCCTTCGGTGGGGTCTGACACTCACCCTAGGAGAGGCGCTAACTATTCGTAAGTACCCACTTTGAAGTAAGGTACTGGTATGGCAGTAAGCACCCACCAGTTCAGCCCCGAAGGCAAGGCCGACCCCGAGGCCATGTGCCCCCACCGCCTCGTCCTGGAGCACGTCACCAGCCGCTGGGGCGTCCTCGTGCTGATCGCCCTGCTCGACCGCTCCTACCGGTTCAGCGAGCTGCGCCGCGAGATCGGCCGGAGCGGCCGGGGCGTCAGCGAGAAGATGCTGACCCAGACCCTGCAGACCCTGGAGCGCGACGGCCTGGTCCACCGGGACGCCAAGCCGGTCATCCCGCCCCGCGTGGACTACTCCCTCACCGAGCTGGGCCGCGAGGCCGCCGAGCAGGTACGTGCCCTCGCCGGCTGGACCGAGCGGCGTATGAGTGCCGTGGAGGAAGCCCGTAAGACATACGACGAGGCCCGGACGACGGACGTCCGGGCCTCCTGAAAACAGCCTCCTGAAACAGGCCTCCTGAAACAGCCTTTTGAGAACGGACGGGTCAGCCGACGACCGTCCAGGTGTCCCCGCCCGCCAGCAGCGCCGCCAGATCGCCCTTGCCGTTCTGCTCGACGGCCGTGTCGAGCTGCTCGGACATCTGGGCGTCGTAGACCGGCCGTTCGACCGAGCGGAGCACGCCGATCGGCGTGTGGTGCAGGGTGTCCGGGTCGGCCAGCCGGGACAGCGCGAAGGCGGTGGTCGGGGAGGCGGAGTGGGCGTCATGGACCAGCACGTCCGCCTCGTTCTCCGGCGTCACCGTGACCACCTGCAGATCACCGGTCGCCCGGTCCCGTACGACCCCCTTGGTGAGGTCCGTGCCGAAGCGGATCGGCTGCCCGTGCTCCAGCCGGATCAGCGCCTCGTCGGCGGAGTCCTTGTCCTTCAGGGCGTCGAAGGCGCCGTCGTTGAAGATGTTGCAGTTCTGGTAGATCTCGATCAGCGCCGTGCCCGGATGGGCGGCGGCCTGCCGCAGCACCTCGGTCAGATGCTTGCGGTCGGAGTCGATCGTGCGGGCCACGAAGGACGCCTCCGCGCCGAGCGCCAGCGACACCGGGTTGAAGGGCGCGTCCAGCGAACCCATCGGCGTCGACTTGGTGATCTTCCCGACCTCGGAGGTGGGGGAGTACTGCCCCTTGGTGAGGCCGTAGATCCGGTTGTTGAACAGCAGGATCTTGAGGTTCACATTGCGGCGCAGCGCATGGATCAGATGGTTGCCGCCGATGGACAGGGCGTCCCCGTCACCGGTCACCACCCACACGCTCAGGTCTCTTCGCGAGGCGGCGAGCCCCGTCGCGATGGCCGGGGCGCGGCCGTGGATGGAGTGCATGCCGTACGTGTTCATGTAGTACGGGAAGCGCGACGAGCAGCCGATGCCGGAGACGAAGACGATGTTCTCCCGGGCCAGACCCAGCTCCGGCATGAAGCCCTGGACCGCGGCGAGGATCGCGTAGTCACCGCAGCCGGGACACCAGCGCACTTCCTGATCGGACTTGAAGTCCTTCATGGACTGCTTGGCCTCGGCCTTGGGGACCAGCTTCAGTGCCTCAGTCATCGATGGCCTCCTTCAGGGCCCTGGCGAGCTGCTCCGCCTTGAACGGCATCCCGTTGACCTGGTTGTACGACTGGGCGTCCACCAGATACTTCGCCCGGATCAGCGTGGCGAGCTGGCCGAGGTTCATCTCGGGCACCACCACACGGTCGTAAGCCCTGAGCACGTCACCGAGGTTGCGCGGGAACGGGTTGAGGTGACGCAGATGGGCCTGCGCGATCTCCTGCCCGGCCGTCCGCAGCCGCCGTACCGCCGCGGTGATCGGGCCGTACGTCGAACCCCAGCCCAGCACCAGCGTCCGCGCGCCGTGCGGGTCGTCGACCTGGAGGTCGGGCACCTCGATGCCGTCGATCTTGGCCTGGCGGGTGCGGACCATGAAGTCGTGGTTGGCCGGGTCGTAGGAGATGTTCCCGGTGCCGTCCTGCTTCTCGATGCCACCGATACGGTGCTCCAGACCCGGCGTGCCCGGCACGGCCCACGGACGGGCCAGGGTCTGCGGGTCGCGCTTGTACGGCCAGAAGGTCTCGGTGCCGTCGTCGAGGGTGTGGTTCGGGCCCTGCGCGAACTGCACCTGGAGGTCGGGCAGCTCGTCGGTGTCCGGGATCCGCCACGGCTCGGAGCCGTTGGCCAGATAGCCGTCGGACAGCAGGAACACCGGAGTGCGGTACGTCAGCGCGATCCGGGCCGCCTCCAGCGCCGCGTCGAAGCAGTCCGCCGGGGTGCACGGGGCGACCACCGGGACCGGCGCCTCGCCGTTGCGGCCGAACATCGCCTGCAGCAGGTCCGCCTGCTCGGTCTTGGTCGGCAGACCCGTCGACGGCCCGCCGCGCTGGATGTCCACGATCAGCAGCGGCAGCTCCAGCGACACCGCGAGCCCGATGGTCTCCGACTTCAGCGCCACACCGGGGCCGGACGTCGTCGTCACCGCGAGGGAGCCGCCGAAGGCCGCGCCCAGCGCCGCACCGATGCCCGCGATCTCGTCCTCGGCCTGGAAGGTGCGCACACCGAAGTTCTTGTGCCGGCTCAGCTCGTGCAGGATGTCGGAGGCCGGCGTGATCGGGTACGAGCCCAGGAACAGCGGCAGGTCCGCCTGCCGGGAGGCCGCGATCAGCCCGTACGCCAGCGCCAGGTTCCCGGAGATGTTGCGGTAGGTGCCCACCGGGAAGGCCTTCGCCGCCGGGGCCACCTCGTAGGAGACCGCGAAGTCCTCGGTCGTCTCACCGAAGTTCCAGCCCGCGCGGAACGCCGTGATGTTCGCCGCCGCGATCTCCGGCTTCTTCGCGAACTTCGACGTCAGGAACTTCTCCGTGCCCTCCGTCGGCCGGTGGTACATCCATGACAAGAGGCCGAGCGCGAACATGTTCTTGCTGCGCTCGGCCTCCTTACGGGTGAGGTCGAAGTCCTTCAGGGCCTCCACCGTCAGTGTGGTCAGGGGGACCGGGTGGAGGTGGTAGCCGTCCAGCGACCCGTCCTCCAGCGGGTTGCTGTCGTAGCCGACCTTCTGCATCGCCCGTTTGGTGAACTCGTCGGTGTTGACGATGATCTCCGCGCCGCGCGGCAGATCCCCCACGTTCGCCTTCAACGCGGCCGGGTTCATCGCCACCAGGACGTTCGGTGCGTCGCCGGGCGTGAGGATGTCGTGGTCGGCGAAGTGCAGCTGGAAGCTCGACACACCGGGCAGGGTGCCGGCGGGCGCCCGGATCTCGGCAGGGAAGTTCGGCAGCGTCGACAGGTCGTTGCCGAAGGACGCCGTCTCCGAGGTGAAGCGGTCACCGGTGAGCTGCATACCGTCACCCGAGTCCCCCGCGAACCTGATGATCACCCGGTCGACGCGCCGGACATCCTTCGCCCCGGCCGGTTTGCGCTGCTCTCCTACGACGGCTCCGTCGGCCTGTTCCGCTGGACTGCTGACCCTACTGGTCACTGAACTGGACCTCCTTCGAGGCGGCTGTCGGGGAGCGGCCTTCCCGCAGGCCTTCCCAGGATCAACCCTACGTCCGTAAGGGTCGCCTTCCCTGGACCATTCGCGCGACGATCACCGCATCGAGCACATCCGGCCCCCGTACGCGCCCTCGATCCGGCGCCCTGCCATGTCATCTCGTCCTCGCCCCCCGGCGTCGCTGCTGAAGACGTGCACCGCTCATCGTTCGGTTCTGGGCCGGGCCCCGGCTCGAGGACGGGGCTCAGGAGTTCAGATAGGTGAGCACGGCCAGCACCCGCCGGTGATCGCCCTCGCTCGGGGAGAGCCCCAGCTTGAGGAAGATGTTGCTGACGTGCTTCTCGACCGCGCCGTCGCTGACCACCAGCTGCTTGGCGATCGCGGAGTTCGTGCGTCCCTCGGCCATCAGCCCCAGCACCTCCCGCTCCCGCGGGGTGAGTCCCGCGAGCACGTCCTGCTTGCGGGAGCGCCCCAGCAATTGCGCGACCACCTCCGGGTCGAGCGCCGTACCACCCCCGGCTACCCGCACCACGGCGTCCACGAACTCGCGCACCTCGGCCACCCGGTCCTTCAGCAGATAGCCGACACCCCGGCTGGAGCCGGCCAGCAGCTCGGTGGCATAGCGCTCCTCGACGTACTGCGACAGCACGAGGACGCCGAGCCCCGGATGCGACTGACGCAGCCGTACGGCGGCCCGTACGCCCTCGTCGGTGTGGGTCGGCGGCATCCGCACGTCCGCGACGACCACGTCCGGCAGCGCGCCCTCGGCGTCCAGCTCGGTGATGGTCTTGATCAGCGCCTCGGCGTCCCCGACCCCGGCGACCACGTCGTGACCGCGGTCGGTCAGCAGCCGGGTCAGGCCTTCTCTGAGCAGCACGGAGTCCTCAGCGATGACTACGCGCACTCTGTTCTCCACGTTGTTCGGTCCCCCCGTGCCCTGGCTCTGCCCGTACGGTTCTCAAGCATTCCAGGGAATGGGGGGCGGCGGGGGAAAGTAAGGGGGGAAGTAAGGGCAGCGGGGCGGAATCCGGTCAGCCCCGCCGGGGGAGTAGGGGCAGCGAGGGCTGATCCGGTGACTCCCGCCAGGGAAGTACGGGGAGCAGGGGCTGCATCCGGTGAGTCCCGGCAAGGAAGTACGGGCAGCGAGGGCGGAATCGGGTCAGCCCCGCCAAGGAAGTACGGGCAGCGAGGGCGGAGCCCGGTCAGCGCCGCCAAGGAAGTACGGGCAGCGGGGCGGAACCGGGTCAGCCCCGCCAGGGGAGTTCGGCCGTCACGGTCGTCGGGCCGCCCGTGGGGGAGTCCACCACCAGGATGCCGTCCACCGCGTCCAGCCGTTCCGCCAGACCCGCCAGGCCGGAGCCCCGGCTCGCGTCGGCACCGCCGACACCGTCGTCCGTCACCTGGAGCATCAGCCGGCTCTCGGCGCGCCACACGTCCACCGAGGCCGACCGGGCCCGCGCGTGCTTGCTGATGTTCTGGAGCAGCTCGGAGACGGTGAAGTAGGCGATGCCCTCGATCGCCGGGGCCGGCCGGGACGGCAGGTCGACCTCGACCGTGACCGGGACCGTGCAGCGGGAGGCGACCGCGGAGAGCGCGGCGTCCAGGCCGCGGTCGGTGAGGACGGCCGGGTGGATGCCGCGGGCGAGGTCACGCAGCTCCTGCAGCGCGGTCTTCACCTCGCCGTGCGCCTCGTCCACCATCCGCGCCGCCGTCCGCGGGTCCTCGGCCAGCTTCTCCTTCGCCAGCCCCAGATCCATCGCCAGCGCCACCAGCCGGGCCTGCGCCCCGTCGTGCAGATCCCGCTCGATCCGCCGCAGATCGGCCGCCGCCGTGTCCACCACGACCCCCCGGTCCGACTCCAGCTCCACCACCCGCGCCGACAGCCGCGACGGCCCGAGCAGACCGTGCACCAGCAGCCGGTCCACCATCGTCAGCGCCCGTACGATCCACGGCGTGGCCAGCGTGATCAGCAGCCCGATCAGCGCGGTCACCCCGATCTCGAAGGGGTTGTCCAGGTAGACCGAGTGCGTCTCGTCGCCGTACAGCTGAAGCCCGTCCTGACCGGCGTACGCCGGGAACACCCAGAACCACAGCGGATACGTCAGCATCGCCCAGCCGTACGACCAGAACGCCACCGACACGGTGAAGGAGAACACCGCCCACGGCAGGTGCAGCACCGCGTACAGCAGCTGCCGCCAGGACGAGCCGCTCTTGAACACGGCGCCCATCCACGCCATCAGCCCGCTGCCGCGCATCCGCAGCGGCTCGGGGTCGGCCACGTCCGCCCGCAGCAGCGCCCGCGCCCGGGCCCGCTCCATCGCCCCGAGCCCCCGGCACCCGGCGAGCGCCGCCGCCAGCACCGGGATGCCGAGGAACGTCACCAGCAGCCCCGCCCCGAGCGACACCATCGTCACGGCGTACGTGAACATCAGCACGCTCACCGGCAGGCTCAGCAGCACATAGCCCAGCTCGCGCCAGTGCCGCGCCTCGAACGGCGCCCGCAGCCCGGCGGGCAGCCGGCGCCGCCCGCGCCCGTAGCGCTGTTCGTACCCGGTGTCGCCGTACCCGGTGTCCCCGTACCGCGTGGTGGCCATCGCCCGCCGTCCGTTTCTGCTCGATGCTCGCTGCTCGCGGATTCCTGCTGTTCTACGTCCAGCCTGTCGGCCCGGCGCGCTACGGACCATGGAGGCCGTCGGCGTCTTGGAAGGGGGGTTTTCCCTACCTCGGGCGGGCGCGCCAGGGCAGTTCGGCGGTGATCGTGGTCGGACCGCCCGGCGGCGAGTCGACGACGAACAGCCCGTCGACCGCGCCCAGCCGCTCCGCGAGCCCCCGCAGACCGCTGCCCGCGTCCAGCGAGGCACCGCCCCGGCCGTCGTCCTCGACCTGGATCAGCAGCCGGTCCCGGCTCCGCCACACCTCCACCGCGGCGGACCGCGCCCCCGAGTGCTTGCTGATGTTCTGCAGCAGCTCGGACACGGTGAAGTAGGCGATTCCCTCGATGGCCTCCGCCGGCCGCGCGTCCAGATCCACGGTCACCTTCACCGGCACCGTGCACCGCGACGCCACCGACGACAGGGCCGCGTCGAGACCGCGGTCGGTGAGCACGGCCGGATGGATACCGCGCGCCAGATCCCGCAGCTCCTGCAGCGCCAGCTTCACCTCGCCGTGCGCCTCCTCGACCATCACGGCCGCCGAATCCGGGTCCTCGAGAAGCTTCTCCTTCGCCAGACCCAGCCCCATCGCGAGATTCACCAGCCGGGCCTGCGCCCCGTCGTGCAGATCCCGCTCGATCCGCCGCAGATCGGCCGCCGCCGTGTCGACCACGACCCCCCGGTCGGACTCCAGTTCGGCGATACGGCGCTCCAGCTCGTCCGACGGCGACAGCAGCCCGCGCACCATCGCCCGGTCCGCGTTCGCCAGCCCCCGCGCCAGATACGGCAACACCGGCCACAGCACGAACAACGACACCAGCGTCAGCGCGAACGTCAGCACGCCCCACGGCAGCCGGATGAAGTCGTACAGCAGCGTCCGCCAGCCCACCGGGTCCTTCAGCATCATCCACAGCTGCTGAAGGAACCCGCCCCGCCCGCGCAACGGCATCGGCGACGGCTCCTCCACCCGCACCCCGAGCAACGCCCGGGCCCGCGCCCGCTCCAGCTTGCCCAGCTGCCGCGCCCCCATCAGCCCCGCCGCGAGCAACGGGAACCCGATCACCGTGACGGTGAGCAACCCGCTGGTGAACACCACGGTCGTCACATAGACGAAGCCCACCAGCGCCGCCGGAAGGTTCGCCAGGAGATGCGCGATCTCCTTCCAGGTGTGAGCGTCGTAGGCGAGGCGAGGCGGCGGCAACGGCTCGGCAGTCCCGGCGCCCACGGACGGAGTACGTTCGGTCATACGGCTCAGCCTGCCCGCCCGCGCCCGGCCACGCCATGAGGCGGACCGCCCGGCTCTGCTGGGGAAAACCCCACCCCGGCATCTCAAGGCGTGACGGGCTGCTTACCGTCTCTTTATCAGGGCCTAGACTCCCGTGCGTACAGATCGTCGAACAGGTCGTCGTCGCGGGTCGAGGGCCGAAGGCCAGGGAGCGAGGGGACGGACGTGCGGGAACCGACCGTCGAACCGGCTGTCGTCGTCGCGGCGGACTACTTCCAGTCCTATTCCGTCGTCGGACTGCTCGCCGCCGTCGGCGTGCTGTTCGTCGCCGTCGCCTTCGGGGCCGGCCGGCTGCTGCGGCCCGTCGTGCCCACCCCCGAGAAACTCCTGACCTACGAGTGCGGCGTCGACCCGGTCGGCGAGGGCTGGGCCCACACCCAGGTCCGCTACTACGTCTACGCCTTCCTCTACGTCATCTTCGCCGTCGACTCGATCTTCCTGTTCCCCTGGGCGACGGTGTTCGCCGCGCCGGGCTACGGGGCGACCACCCTCGTCGAGATGTTCATCTTCCTCGGCTTCCTCGCCGTGGGCCTGCTCTACGCATACAAGAAGGGCGTCCTGGCATGGACGTGACCCCCTCGGAACCGGTTCTCCTTCCCGAGCCGAAGCGCCTGGGCGCGCTCGCACGCCTCGCCCCCGAGCCGATGAAGGTGGTCCTCAACTGGGGCCGCCGCTACTCCCTCTGGGTCTTCAACTTCGGCCTCGCCTGCTGCGCGATCGAGTTCATCGCCGCGTCGATGGCCCGCCACGACTTCATCCGCCTCGGCGTGATCCCGTTCGCCCCGGGCCCCCGCCAGGCCGACCTGATGGTGGTCTCGGGCACGGTCACGGACAAGATGGCCCCCGCCGTCAAGCGCCTGTACGAGCAGATGCCCGAGCCCAAGTACGTCATCTCCTTCGGCGCGTGCTCCAACTGCGGCGGCCCCTACTGGGACTCCTACTCCGTCACCAAGGGCGTCGACCAGATCATCCCCGTCGACGTCTACGTCCCCGGCTGCCCGCCCCGCCCCGAGGCCCTCCTCCAGGGCATCCTCAAGCTCCAGGAGAAGATCGCCCGCGAGTCCCTGGGCGAGCGCTACGGCCACACCGCCGCCCGGCCTTCCACGGCAGCCCTGCAGAGCGGCCTGGTGCAGCCGCCGGTACCGGCCGAGGAGACCGACCTGGGCACGGAGGGCGCGCGATGACCGCCACCGGCTGGCTGCCCGCCCCCGCCGAGGAACTCTTCGGCCCCGACGCCACCGCCGAGGAGTCGTACGACGTCCTCACCGTCGACGTGCCCCCGGCCGCCTGGATCCCGGCCCTGCGCACCGCCCGCGACGAGCTGGACTGCACCTACTTCGACTGGCTGAGCGCCGTCGACGAACCCGGCACCGGCTTCCGCGTCTCGGCCCACGTCGTCGCCCTCCACCCGGTCCGGCGGCTCTTGCTGCGCACGACCGTCCCGCACGAGACGCCGCTGCTGGCCTCCGCCGTGGACGTCTACGCCGGTGCCACCTGGCACGAGCGCGAGACCCACGAAATGTTCGGCGTCACCTTCGAGGGCCACCCCGGCCTGGAGCACCTCCTCCTCCCGGAGACCTTCGAGGGCCACCCCCTGCGCAAGGACTTCGTCCTCGCCGCCCGCGTCGCCAAGGCCTGGCCGGGCGCCAAGGAGCCGGGCGAGTCCGACCACGGCGGCCCCAAGCGCCGCCAGATGCTCCCGCCGGGTGTCCCCGACCCCAACGACTGGGGCCCCCTCAAGGGCCAACTCCCCCCTGCCCCCGCCCGCCCGGCCCGAGGCGCCGCCCGCCCAGCAGGCGAACGCCCGGCCCGCCGCACCCGCACCGCGAGCGAGGGCTCCGCAAGCCAGACCACCCCCGCGACGGACACCTCCGCCGGCGAAACACCCCCGGCACCGGAGACCTCCCCCGGCCGGACGCCCCGCGCACCGGAGGCCCCCGCAGGCCCGCGCCGCGCCCGCACCGCCTCACAGGGCTCGGCCTCCCAACGCACGGAGGCTGCGACCACACCCGCCACGGACTCCGGCACCGAGGGAACGACCTCGGCACCGACGGCCCCGGCCGGTCCCCGACGTGCCCGCAGCGCGTCGCAGGGCTCGGCCTCCCAGCGTGCCGCGACTCCTGCGGAGGAGCAGGCATCGGTTGATCAGCAGGGCCCGGCCGACCAGCAGGCCCCGGTCGACCAGCAGGCCTCTGCCGGGCAGCAGGGTCCCGTCGGGCAGGAGGCCTCTGCTGGGCAGCAGGGTCCCGCCGGGGGGCAGGCCTCTGCCGAACGGCAGGCCCCCGCTGAAGCGAAGCCCCGCCCGGCCCCTCGCAGCGCCGACGCGCCTTGGCACCACGCCCGCCCGGCCTTCGACGAGCCGAAGCCGGAGCGGGAGCAGGGCCCGGAGCCGAAGCCGGAGCCGGAGCCGGAGCAGGAACCGGAACAGCCGAAGGCACCGCAGGCCGCAGGCACGCCCGAGACGGCGCCGGCCCAGGAGCCGGAGGCGCAGGCCGCAGGCACCTCCGAGACCGGCTCGGCCCAGGAGCCGGGCGCGCAAACCGCGCGGGAACCCGGTGCCGAGGCCTCCCCGGAGCCCCCCGGAACCGCCGACCAGGAGACCGCCTCCCGAGGCCGCACGCCGGACAGCCCCACCCCCGACAACGCCGGCCCCGACGAGCCCGGCCCGGGCGAGTCCGCCCCCGACAAGCCCGGCCCTGACGCCCCCGACCACACCGACACCCCCGCCGACCCCTCAGGAGGCCCGCAGTGAACGACGCTCTCGACGTCGCCCTGCGACTCCTGATCGTCTTCGGCGTCTTCCTCACCTTCCCGCTGATCATCGGCCAGACCGAGCACAAGGTGATGGCCCACATGCAGGGCCGCCTCGGCCCGATGTACGCCGGTGGCTTCCACGGCTGGGCCCAGCTCGTCGCGGACGGCGTGAAGTTCGCGCAGAAGGAGGACGTCGTCCCCACAGGCGCGGACCGGCGGATCTTCCAGCTGGCCCCGGCCGTCGCCCTTCTGCCCTACCTCCTCGTGCTGCTCGCCATCCCGATCGGCCCGAGCGAAGGCGCGGTCGGTGAGGTCATCGACGCGGGTGTCTTCTTCGTCCTCGCGGTGATGGGCGTCGGCGTCCTCGGCTCTCTCATGGCCGGATGGGCCAGCGCCAACAAGTTCTCCCTCCTCGGCGGTCTGCGCACCGCCGCCCAGTTGCTCGCCTACGAACTCCCGATGCTGCTCGCCGCCGCCTCGGTGGCGATGGCGGCCGGCACGGTCTCCCTCCCCGGCATCCTCGACGCGTTCGAGTGGTGGTGGCTGCCCTGGCAGATCGTCGGCGCGATCGTGTTCTTCGTCGCCGGTCTGGCAGAGCTCCAGCGACCCCCCTTCGACATGCCCGTCGCCGACTCCGAGATCATCTTCGGCGCCTACACCGAGTACACCGGTCTGCGTTTCGCTCTCTTCCTCCTCGCCGAGTACGCCGGGATCGTCGTCCTGTGCGGCCTGACCACCGTCCTGTTCCTGGGCGGCTGGCACGGTCCCTGGGGCGCCGACGGCCTCGGCTGGGTGTGGACCCTGCTGAAGACGGCCGTCCTCGCCTTCGTCGTGATCTGGCTCCGCGTCACCTATCCCCGCCTGCGCGAGGACCAGCTCCAGAAGCTCTCCTGGACCCTTCTCGTCCCTCTCTCCCTCGCTCAGATCGCCCTCACCGGCATCGTCAAGGTGGTGATCTCCTAGTGGCCCCCATTCCTGGCTCCGGCCTCGCCAAGGGCCTGGCCGTCACCCTCCGCACGATGACGAAGAAGACCGTCACCGAGCAGTACCCCGACGTCCAGCCCGACCTCCCGCCCCGCACCCGCGGTGTGATCGGCCTGTTCGAGGAGAACTGCACGGTCTGCATGCTCTGCGCCCGTGAGTGCCCCGACTGGTGCATCTACATCGACTCCCACAAGGAGACGATCCCGGCGGCGACGCCCGGCGGCCGTGAGCGCAGCCGCAACGTCCTCGACCGCTTCGCCATCGACTTCTCCCTGTGCATGTACTGCGGTATCTGCATCGAGGTCTGCCCCTTCGACGCGCTCTTCTGGTCCCCGGAGTTCGAGTACGCCGAGACCGACATCCACGACCTCACCCACGAGCGCGACAAGCTCCGCGAGTGGATGTGGACCGTGCCGGCCCCGCCTGCCCTCGACCCGGGTGCGGAGGAACCGAAGGAGATCGCCGCGGCCCACAAGACGGCGGAGAAGCTCGCCGCCGCCCAGGCTGCCGAAGCCGAGCCGACCGAGCCGACCAAGCCGCAGGGAACCGGGCCGCAGGGAACCGAGTCGCAGGGAGGGGACGCGTGAGCCTCGCCTCCCACGCCATGGCCCCCGGCTCCACGGCGCTGACCACGGTCGCCGCGGACAGCCACGGCTTCCTGTCCCCGACCGGCGTGGAGATCGCCTTCCTCCTCGTCGGCCTGGTCACCTTCGGCGCCGCCCTGGTCACCGTCACCACCCGGCAGCTGGTGCACGCCGCCCTGTGGCTGGTGGTCACCCTCGGCGGCCTCGCCGTCGAGTACCTCCTGCTCACCGCAGAGTTCATCGCCTGGGTGCAGGTCCTGATCTATGTAGGCTCCGTCGTCGTCCTCCTTCTCTTCGGTCTGATGCTCACCAGGGCACCCATCGGCCGCTCCCCGGACGCGGACTCCGGGAACCGCTGGGCCGCCCTCACGGTCGCCGTCGCCTCGGCGGCCGCCCTGATCTGGGTGGTCGTCGATGCCTTCCGCGCCACCTGGATCGACCTCGACGGCGCCCCGGCCGGCTCCACCGAGGTCACCGGCCAGGCGCTCTTCCAGAACTGGGTGCTCCCCTTCGAGGCCCTCTCCGTCCTGCTCCTCGCGGCCCTGGTCGGCGCGATCGTCCTGTCCCGCAAGGCGAAGGCGGAGTCGAGCTCTCCCCCTGTGAACTCCCGGGCCACCACCGGTGGTTCCCCTTTCGCCCCGCATTCCCGTAATCACCCGATCGGGCGAACCAGGCCGGTTGAGCGAGCGGAGACGGCCCCGCGAACCGAGTCGGCCGAGGGGACAGGCCGGGCCGAGCAGCCCAGCCAGTCCCAGGGCACCAGCGAGTCCCAGGGCACCAGCGAGTCCCAGGGCACCAGCGAGTCCCAGGGCACCAGCCAGTCCAAGGGCACCAGTCAGCCCGTGAACACCGGCCCGTCCGAGGGCGTCACCCCGTCCGAGCAGGAAGGCGCCCGCTGATGCACCTCGCCTATCCCGCCGTACTCTCCGCCCTCCTCTTCTGCACCGGCCTGTACGGCGTCCTCGCCCGCCGCAACGCGATCCTGGTCCTGATGTCGGTCGAGCTGATGCTGAACGCCGTCAACCTCAACCTCGTCGCGTTCGACGTCTGGCTCAGCCGGACCGCCGAGGAGACCCTGCACTCCGGGCAGGCCCTGACCCTGTTCACCATCGCCATCGCCGCCGCCGAGATCGGCATCGGCCTGGCGATCGTCCTCGCCGTGTACCGCAACCGCGGCACCGCGGACATCGACAAGCTCCGCGACACCGCCGAGGGCCACGAGACCGACGTCCCCGAGGTGGGGACGGCCGCCGAGAAGGCTGAGGCCACCGCGTGACCACGACCACCCTCGCCGTTCTCGTCCCCCTCCTGCCGTTCCTCGGCGCTGCCGCCGGACTGCTCCTCGGCCGCACCGCCCCCGGTTTCGTCCGTCCGCTGGCCGTCCTGCCGGTCCTCACCTCCCTCGTGCTGGCCTGCGTCGTCGCGGCCCGCCAGGGCGGGGACGCGGCCGTCGACGCGGCCACCGAACTGACCCCCACCGGCTCGGTCCCGATCGAACTCGCCCTGCACATCGACGGCTTCGCCGCGCTCGTCGCCGTGCTGGTCGCCTTCGTCGCCGGCTGCGTGCAGATCTACTCCACCGGCTATCTCCGCGACGACCCGCGCTACCCGTCGTACGCCGCTCTCGTCTCGCTGTTCACCTCCGCGATGCTCTTGGTCGTCTACTCCGGCGACCTGATGGTGCTGCTTGTCGGCTGGGAAGTCATGGGCATCTGCTCCTACTTCCTCGTCGGCCACTACTGGGAGACCCCCGAGGCCCGCGCCGCCTCCCTCAAGGCCTTCCTGGTGACCAAGCTCGGTGACGTCCCCTTCCTGATCGGCCTGTTCGCCCTCGCCACGGACGCCGGGTCGTTCCGCATCACCAAGGTCCTCGGTGCCGTCGCGAGCGGCGGCCTCGACCACCCGACGCTGATCGCCCTGCTGCTCCTCGCGGGCGTGGCGGGCAAGTCGGCGCAGTTCCCGCTGCACACCTGGCTCCCCGACGCGATGGCCGGCCCCACCCCGGTCTCCGCGCTGATCCACGCCGCGACGATGGTCGCCGCCGGTGTCTACTTCATCGCCCGGCTCCTGCCCGTCTTCCAGGCCTCCACGGCCGCGATGGTCACCCTCGCGGTCATGGCCGCCGTCACGATGGTCGGCTCGGGCCTCGCCGCGCTCGCCCAGGACGACATCAAGCGCGTCCTCGCCTACTCGACGATCGGCCAGCTCGGCTACATGACCGGCGCCCTCGCCGTCGGCGACCGCGGTGCCGCCGTCTTCCACCTCCTGTCCCACGGCGCCTTCAAGGCGCTGCTGTTCCTCGCCGCCGGCGTGATCATCCACGCCGCCGGCACCAACTCGCTGGCCGCCATGTCCCGGATGAAGGACCTGCGCGACCGCGTCCCCGACGCCTACTGGACGATGACCGTGGCGCTCCTCGCGCTCGCCGCGATCCCGCCGTTCAGCGGCTTCTTCTCCAAGGAGTCCGTCCTCGGCGCCGCCGAGCACGTCTCCACCGGGCACACCGAGCACGCCCCCGGCGCAGCCGGGTGGATCGTCCTCGTCTCGGGCCTGCTCACCGCCCTGCTGACCGCGGCGTACGCGATGCGGCTGTGGCTGCGCGCCTTCCGCGGCCGGGGCGCCGAGGCCCCCGACCACGGCCGTCAGCCGCTGACGATGACCGTGGTGCTGTGGGTGCTCGCCCTTCCGTCCCTCGCGCTCGGCGGCCTCACCTACCGGCTGCTGCCCGACTGGTTCGACGGCAACGACCTCGCGCCCACGCTCACCACCTCCGTCCTCGGCACGGGCGTGGCCCTCGTCGGCGGCCTCGTCACCTACGCCGCCTGGCGGCACACCACCGCCCTGGCCGCGCGTGTGCCCCTGGGCGCGGTCGCCGCCCACCCCGAGGGCGACGCCGGACTCGTCGAGGCCGAGGCCATCGCCAGCCACGCGCCCGCCTACGGCGATGTGGCCTATGCCCCCGACCCGGCCGACCCCGGGCGGCTGCTGCTCGGCCCGCTGCACCGGCACGCGGCCGTCGGCTTCCACCTGGACGCGGTCTACTCGGCGCTGTTCGTCCGCCCGGTGCGGGCCGGTGCGAGCCTCGTCCGGTTCCTCGACCGCGAGGTCGTCGAGACCTACGTACGTGGCGCGGGCGCCCTGCCCCGCCTGCTCGGCGCGGCCGTCCGGCGCGCCCAGACCGGCAATGTGCAGACCTATGTGAGCGCGCTGCTCGCCGGCACCGTCGTCCTGGCGGTCGCCGTCGTCCTCGTCGCCACGGGAGCGTGAGCAGGCGTGATCGATATCAACGAGTCAGTGATGCAGTTCCTTCTGGCGTTCGTCGTCGTCGGCCCGCTCCTCGGCGCCGCCGCCGCTCTGCTGCCCGCCCCGCCCGGACTGAAGGGGAAGTCGCCCGAGCAGGCCGTGCTGCGCCACGGAGTCACCGTCACCGGTGCGATCCTTCTCGCCGCGATCGTCCTCGCGCTGGGCTTCGACCACGACCACCCGTCGAAGATGCAGGCCGGCACCGACATCAGCTGGATCCCCGCACTCGACGTGCGCATCCACCTCGGCATCGACGGCATCTCCCTCCCCCTTCTGGTCCTGACCGCGCTGCTGACCTTCCTCTGCGCGCTCTACAGCTACTTCAAGATGCCTGCGGGCCCGTCCCCGAAGGCCTTCGTCGCCCTGCTGCTCGTCCTGGAGTCCGGCACCCTCGCCACCTTCGCCGTCCTCGACCTGCTGCTGTTCTTCCTCGCCTTCGAGATGGTCCTGATCCCGATGTACTTCCTCATCGCACGCTGGGGCGGCGAGGGACGGGCCGAGGCCGCCTGGCGGTTCATCCTCTACACGCTGCTCGGCTCCGTGGTCATGCTGCTCGGCCTGCTCCTGATCGGAATCAAGGCGGGCACGTTCGACATGGTGGCACTCGCCACTGACAACGGCCGGTCGCTGACCACGTCCGTGCAGGTCATCGCCGTATTGGCGATCGGTCTCGGGCTCGCGGTCAAGACCCCGATGTGGCCGCTGCACAGCTGGCTGCCGGACGCCCACACCGCCGCCCCGACCGTCGGCTCGGTGCTGCTCGCGGGTGTCCTGCTGAAGATGGGCACGTACGGGTTCGTCCGCATCCTGCTCCCGGTCGCGCCGGACGGGTTCCGGGACTTCGCGCCGTATCTCGCCGCCTTCGCGGTCGTCGGCATCATCTACGGATCGCTCGCCTGTCTGGCCCTCGCCAGGCGCGGCGCAAAGGGCGACCTGAAGCGGCTCATCGCCTACTCGTCCGTCGGCCACATGGGCTTCGTCCTGCTCGGCATCGCCACGATGACCCCCACCGGCGTCAACGGCGCCCTGTTCGCCAACGTCGCGCACGGCCTCATCACCGGCCTGCTGTTCTTCCTGGTCGGCGCCCTGAAGGACCGCACCGGCAGCACCGACCTCGACACCCTCGCCGAGCAGACCGGCGCCGCCCTGTACGGCCGTGCCCCGCGCCTCGGCGGCCTGCTCGCGTTCGCCGCGGTCGCCTCTCTCGGCCTGCCCGGACTCGCCGGGTTCTGGGGCGAGATGCTCGCCCTGTTCGGCGCGTTCGACCCCGCCGACGGGCTCAGCAGGCCGGCGTTCCTCACCTTCATGGCGATCGGCGCCTTCGGCACGCTGCTCACGGCCGCCTACCTGCTGGTCGTGGTCCGACGCGTGTGCATGGGCGCCCCGCAGGACGAGGTGCCGAAGCTGGCCGACGTCCGCACGTACGAGTTCGCGGCCTGGACCCCGCTCGTCGTCCTCACCGTCGTCGCCGGGCTGTGGCCCAAGACCCTCCTCGGCCTCACCGACCCGGCCGTGCAGCAGCTCCTCGCAGGAGGCACCCGATGAGCTACCCGGCCCAGACGCAGGCCGTCAACCTCGTCCAGGACGTCGACTGGCTCGCCGTCGCGCCGCCCACCATCGCGGCGGTCGTCGCGCTCGCCGTCCTCGTCGCCGACCTGTTCGTGGCGGACGGCAGGAAGGCCGTGCTCGGGTGGATCTCGGTAGCGGGCCTCGCTGCTTCGACCGCCATGCTGCTGCCCCTGCTGGACGGCGACCGCTCCACCTTCTGCCTCACCGGCGACACACGCGTGTGCAGCTATACGGCGGACCGCTTCACCCTCGTCATCCAGTTCCTGGTCCTCGCCGGAGCCCTCGTCGCTGCCCTGCTGTCGGTCACCGCTCTGAAGGACGCGCGCAAGGAACTCCCCGAAGGGGAGTTCTGGTTCCTGCTGCTCTCCTCCGCCGCGGGCGCCGCCCTGCTGCCCGCCTCCCGTGACCTGGCGACCCTGATCGTCGCCCTGGAGGTCGCCTCCCTGCCGGCCTTCGCTCTCGTCGGTCTGCGCCACGGCGACAAGCGCTCCTCCGAGGCGGCCCTGAAGTTCTTCCTGTCCTCGGTCACGGCCACAGCCGTCAGCCTGATGGGCATCAGCTTCGTCTACGCCACGACCGGCACCCTGTACCTCACCCAGGTCGCCGACCGCATCCAGGACGTCGACGGCCAGCTGCACACCCTCGCCCAGACCGGCGTCGTCCTCACCCTCGTCGGCTTCGCCTTCAAGACGGCCGCCGTGCCCTTCCACTTCTGGGTCCCCGACACCTATGTGGGAGCGCCCCTCCCGGTCGCCGCCTATCTGTCCGTCGTCGGCAAGGCGGTCGGCTTCTCCGGCCTGATCCTCGTCACGGTCGTCGCCCTGCCGTCCTACGCCGACGTCTGGGGCCCCGCCCTCGCCGTGCTGGCCGCGCTCACCATGACCGTCGGCAACGTGGGCGCCCTGCGCCAGCAGGCCACGCGCGCGTACAGCGCAGTACGCCTGCTCGCCTGGTCCTCGGTCGGTCAGGCCGGCTACCTCCTGGTGCCGATCGCCGCCGCCGCGTACTCCGACGACGCCGAGCACTCCGTCGGCTCCACCCTCGCCTACGCCCTCATGTACGGCGCCGTGAACCTCGGCGCGTTCGCGGTGGCCGCGCTGGTGGGCCGTACGCACGCCCTGAACCGCGTGGCGGACTACCGGGGCCTGTACGCCAAGAACCCCGTCACCGCCCTGGTCCTGGCGTTCTTCCTGCTGTGCCTCGCTGGCCTGCCGCCGGGCATCATCGGCCTGTTCGCCAAGGTCACCGTCTTCTCGGCGGCCGTCGGGGCGGGCCTGGGCTGGCTGGCCGTGGTGATGGCGGTGAACGTCGTGATCGCGCTGGTCTACTACCTGAAGTGGACGGCCCTGCTCTTCCGCGCCCCCGAGGGCGAGCCCGGCCGGCACACCGTCCCGGCGCCCCTCACGGCCGCGATCGCCGTCACGGCCGTCATCGGCATCGCCCTGTCCGGAGCACCCCAGCTGGTCCTGCGCTTCGCCGACACGGGCCTGTTCTGAGACGCGGACCTGCTCCGAGAAGCCTTGACCGGTTCTGAGACGCGTGGGCCGACGGTCACCCGTACGGCCCACGCCCGCCTCGGAGCGCCCCCACGGGCACAAGGGAACTAGTGGCTCTCGCCTCGCGTTGTCCAAAGCGGGAGGGTCCACTGGACGTGACACCACGGCACCAGTGGCATCGAGATCGACAAGCAAAGGGTTCCCCTGCCGCACCACTTGGAGGGCGTACCGTGCACCGCCGGCACAACGGGCTCAGGACCGCAGTACTCCTCGGGGGACTGTCCGCACTCATCATCGTCATCGGCGGCTTCTTCGGCCGTACGGGACTGATCGTCGCGGTGCTGATCGCACTGGGCACCAACGCGTACGCGTACTGGAACAGCGACAAGCTGGCCCTGCGCGCCATGCGGGCCCGTCCGGTCAGCGAGTTCGAGGCGCCCGCCCTGTACCGCATGGTCCGCGAGCTCTCCACGCAGGCCCGCCAGCCCATGCCCCGCCTGTACATCTCCCCGACGGAGGCGCCCAACGCCTTCGCGACGGGGCGCAATCCGCGCAACGCCGCCGTGTGCTGCACAGAGGGCATCCTGCGCCTGCTCGACGAGCGCGAGCTGCGCGGGGTCATCGGCCATGAGCTGAGCCATGTCTACAACCGGGACATCCTCATCTCCTCGGTCGCCGGCGCCCTCGCCTCGGTGATCATGTTCCTGGTCAACTTCGCGTGGCTGATCCCGGTCGGCCGCTCGGACGACGACGACGGCCCCGGCCTCCTAGGCATGCTCCTGATCATGATCCTGGGCCCGCTCGCCGCGTCGCTCATCCAACTGGCCATCAGCCGTTCCCGCGAGTACCAGGCCGACGCCTCCGGCGCCCAGCTCACCGGCGACCCCCTCGCCCTCGCCTCAGCTCTGCGCAAGCTCGACGCCGGCACCAAGCAGCTTCCGCTGCCCCCCGAGCCCAGAATCGAGACCGCGAGTCACATGATGATCGCCAACCCGTTCCGGCCCGGACAGGGCATGTCCCGGATGTTCTCCACCCACCCGCCCATGGCCGAGCGCATCTCGCGCCTGGAGCAGATGGCAGGTCCCCGCCGATGAAACTGATCCTGAACGTCATCTGGCTCGTCCTGAGCGGCTTCTGGCTCTTCCTCGGCTACCTGGCCGCGGGCCTGCTGCTCTGCATCACGATCATCGGCATCCCCTTCGGGATCGCCGCGTTCCGCATCGGCGTCTATGCGCTGTGGCCCTTCGGGTACACCACCGTCGAGCGTCGCGACGCGGGCGCCCCGTCCTGCCTGGGCAACGTCCTGTGGCTGGTGCTGGCCGGCTGGTGGCTCGCCCTCGCCCACATCGCGACCGGTATCGCCCTGTGTCTGACGATCATCGGCATCCCGTTCGGCATAGCCAACTTCAAGCTGATACCCGTCTCGCTGCTCCCGCTGGGGCGCGAGATCGTCCCGACGGACCAGCCGTTCGCGGCCCGCTGACCTGGCCGGCAACGTCCGAGGCCCGAAGGGGTCCGCCAGCGTCCGCTACGCCCACCGCGCGCGTACGCCGTAGGCGACGGCCCCGGCCACCAGCACGGCCGCGCCGACCAGCACCGACGCCCCCGGCAGCGAGAACGCCAGCACCCCGCACCCCAGCAGGCCCAGTGCGGGCAGGGCGCGCGCCCTGGGGGAGGGGTCGAGGGTCCAGGCGGAGGCATTGGCGACGGCGTAGTACGTCAGGACGCCGAAGGAGGAGAAGCCGATCGCGCCGCGTACGTCGGCCGTGGCGGCGAGGACCGCGACCACCGCGCCGACGGCGAGCTCCGCCCGATGCGGCACCTGGAAGCGGGGGTGCACCGCCGCGAGCGCCCCCGGCAGGTGCCGGTCCCGGGCCATCGCCAGAACGGTGCGCGAGACGCCGAGGATCAGCGCGAGCAGCGAGCCCAGCGCGGCCACGACGGCGCCCACGCGCACGACGGGCACCAGCCCCGGCAGCCCGGCCGCCCGCACGGCCTCGGCGAGCGGCGCGGCCGCCTGCCCGAGCCGGTCAGGACCCAGCACGGCCAGCACGGCCACCGCCACGCATGCGTACACGGCCAGGGCGATCCCCAGGGCGAGCGGAATCGCGCGGGGGATGGTCCGCGCCGGGTCCCGCACCTCCTCGCCGAGCGTGGCGATCCGCGCGTACCCGGCGAAGGCGAAGAACAGCAGCCCGCCCGCCTGGAGCACACCACCCAGTCCGCCGGAGAGCCCGATGTCCAGGTGGGCGCCCACAGCGTCCCCGGAGCCCAGGCACACGGCCACCACGAGCACGAGGACAGCCAGCACGACCGCCACGATCGCCCGGGTCAGCCGGGCGGACTTCTGCACGCCCCCGTAGTTCACCGCGGTCAGCGCGACCACGGCCGCGACCGCCACGGCGTGCGCCTGCTCCGGCCAGACATACGCCCCCACGGTGAGGGCCATCGCCGCGCAGGAGGCCGTCTTGCCGACGACGAAGGACCAGCCGGCGAGGTAGCCCCAGAACGGGCCGAGCCGTTCGCGCCCATAGACGTACGTGCCGCCCGAGGCCGGATACAGCGCGGCCAGCCGTGCGGACGCCATGGCGTTGCAGTAGGCGACCACGGCGGCCAGCGCGAGTCCGAGCAGCAGCCCGGAACCGGCCGCCCGCGCGGCGGGCGCGAGCGCGGCGAAGATCCCGGCCCCCACCATCGAGCCGAGCCCGATCACCACGGCGTCGCTCACACCGAGCGTGCGCCGCAGCCCGGGGCCGGAGGGGTGCGTCATGCGGCGCACCCTAGCGAAGGAATTCGAACGTCCCGTTCACCGACGAGGCGGGCGGGCATCCCGGGAGCTCCCCGGATGCCCGCCCGCCAGGACGGGTGAGGTCACCGGTAGTTCACGAACTGCAGCGCGAAGTCGAAGTCCTTGCCCTTCAGCAGGGAGATGACGGCCTGGAGGTCGTCACGGCTCTTCGAGCTGACGCGCAGCTCGTCGCCCTGCACCTGGGCCTTGACGCCCTTGGGGCCCTCGTCACGGATGATCTTCGCGACCTTCTTGGCGTTGTCCTGGGAGATGCCCTCCTCGATCGACGCGAAGATCTTGTACTCCTTGCCGGAGAGCTGCGGCTCGCCCGCGTCCAGCGCCTTCAGCGAGATGCCCCGCTTGATCAGCTTGGACTGGAAGACGTCGAGGACCGCGTTGACCCGGTCCTCGGAGTTCGCCTCCATGAGGATCTTGTCGCCGGACCACGAGATCGAGGCGCCGACGCCCTTGAAGTCGTAGCGCTGGGAGATCTCCTTGGCGGCCTGGTTGAGTGCGTTGTCGACCTCCTGCCGCTCGACCTTGGAGACGATGTCGAAACTGGAGTCGGCCATGACGTGTGGCTCCTTGCTCGGTCCTGGGATGACGCTCTGCGGGTAGGCCCCAAGCCTAGCGATCTCCCCGCTGATCAATCGGGTGGCGAAGCACCCCCCGGGATCAGGTATTGTTTACGTCGTTGCCACGGAGCACCGCCGAAAAGCGGCTCCGAGCAGCAATCCCAGGCGGTGTGCCCGAGTGGCCAATGGGAGCGGACTGTAAATCCGTCGGCTTAGCCTACCCAGGTTCGAATCCTGGCGCCGCCACACTGGGGAAGACCCCCTCCGTGCGAACGGAGGGGGTCTTTGCGTTGCCTGGGAGGCGGGCATTGTCAGACCCGGCGGGCACACTGATCCCATGTCGTCCCGCCGCAGGCGCTGCCCCGAGTGCCGTCGTGAAATCGCCGTCGTCGCCGGACGGTTCGCCCGGCATGACCCGCCCGGGGCGCGGGAGGGCGACCGGCTCGTCTCGTGCCCGGGCTCCCGCCGGCCCGCGCAGCTCGGAGCGGTGCAGCCGTCGCTCGACGGCTACGTCGTCCCCGAGTTCCCGGGCCAACTGCCCCTGTTCTGACCCCTGTCCCGACGTGGAGGCTTATTGCCCGCCGCTGACTGCACCCCGCCGAGGCTCAGTCGCCCGCCGGCGACTCCTCTTCACCGAGGCTCAGTTGCCCGCCGGCGACAACGTCGCGACGACGCTCAGTTGCCCGCTACCGACTTCACCGCCACCGACACCGGCACAGATCCGCCGACCAGTTCGAGAGTCAGACCGGCCGTCGCAGGGGTCTCGATCAGCTCCGCGAGCACGGCGGCCACGTCGTCGCGCGTGACCGCGCCACGGCCGGTGTGTGCCTCCAGCCGGACCAGCCCGGTGCCGGCGTCGTCCGTCAGCGAACCGGGGCGCAGGACCGTCCAGTCCAGGGCGTTCAGGCCCTGGACATGCGCGTCCGCCTCGCCCTTGGCGCGCAGGTAGACGTCGAAGACCTCGTCGCCCTGGTGCCCCGGGTCCGCGCCCATCGAGGACACGAGGAGGAAGCGCCGTACGCGCGCCCGGACCGCCGCGTCCGCGAACAGCACGGCCGCGCCCTTGTCCACGGTGTCCTTGCGGGCCGGTCCGCTGCCCGGGCCCGCGCCCGCCGCGAACACCGCCACGTCCGCGCCCTGCAGATGCGCGGCGACCTCCTCCACCGCGGCCGACTCCAGGTCCAGCAGCACCGGTTCGGCGCCCGCCTCCCGCAGATCGTCGCCCTGCTCGGCCTTGCGGATGATGCCCGCGACCTCGTACCCGCGCGCGGCGAGCAGCTTCTCCAGCCGCAGCGCGATCTGACCATGACCTCCAGCGATGACAATGCGCATGTCTTCGACCGTACGCCCGAACGCCCGCCCCCGCCGCGCGACTCGAACGTCGCGCCCAGGCCCGCCGGAGGGAATTCGGCGCACCGGCGCCTACGACACCTCACCCCGTCCCTGCCGCGGCAGCCCCAGCTCCGCCGCGGCGGCCGAGTTGCAGTACTCCCGCACCGCGCTGGTACGAGCCACCACACGCCCCCGATGGACCACGATCCGGCTGTACGCGAGGGACAGGGCGCCCGACAGCCGGTCCCCGCGCACCGCGAGCAGCTCCGCCGGAAAACCGGCCTCCACGCGCACCTTGGGCAGGCCCAGCACGGCACGCGCGGACGCGCTCACGGCGTCGTAGGCGTCCTCGGGGCGCAGCCCGTAGCGCGAGGACAGCAGGTACGCGGCCTCCAGCGGGTCGCCGCGCCCCACCGGGTTGGAGACGTCCCGCAGCGCGCCGCTGCCGGCCGCCAGGCGGACACCCGCGGCGCGCAACAGCCGTACGGGAGCCGTACCGCGCCCGTCGACGCCCGCGCAGCCGCCCTGCGGCAGACACACCACGCTCACCCCGGCCGCGGCGAGCTGGTCGGCGGTGCGCGAGACCGCCTCCACGGGCAGCCGGGCCAGGCCCGCGCAGGGACTCAGCGTCACACCGGGCCGCAGCCCGCCGGCCATCGCAGCCAGACGGGCGAGCCGGCCCGGGTCGCCGGCGTCGGTGTGCAGGTCGACGGGGCAGCCGTGCTCGGAGGCCACCTCCAGGACCGCCTCGACATAGCCCGTCGGGTCGGGGTCGAGGTCGGGGCAGCCGCCCACCACGGACGCGCCCATCTTCACCGCGTCCCGCAGCATGGCGAGCCCGTCGGCCCCGGCCACCCCCGTCAGCAGCCGGGGTACGGCCACCGTCGTGAGCTCGGCGAGCCCGCGCAGCGAGCGCCGCGCCTGGAGTACGGCGCCCAGCGCGCCGAGCCCCTGGACGTCGCCCACGCGCACATGGGCCCGCAGCGTGGTGGCGCCGTGCCCGAGTTGCAGCAGGGCCGCCTCCGTGGCGCGGCGCTGCACGTCCCGGACGTCGTAGGTGACCGGTCCGTCCTCGTCGGCGGTGAGCGCGGTGTCGCCGTGGGCGTGCGGTTCGGCCGGGGCGGGCAGCAGGAGGTAGCCCGAGAGGTCCACGCGCGCGCCCTGGCCCCGGACGGCTCCGCCCAGGCTGCCGGCGGTGCCGACCGCCTCGATACGCCCGCCGCCCAGCCGCACGTCGACGGTCCGGCCGTCGGTGAGCCGTGCCCCGCACAGCAGCAGCGTGTCGGACAGCCCCGAGGAGCCCGGCGAGGACGACGGGCGTGGCGGCTGCGGCTGGCTGTCGGGCATCGCGCTCCAGGGGCTCGGCTCGGGGCTCGGATCTGACGGGCTCAGGGCTCGGGACGAAGGGCTCGGACTGACGGGCTCAGGGCTTCGGGACGAACGGCTCGGGACTCGGATGTGGCAGGCCCCAAGACGCACGACCAGGACTGCAAGACCAGGACCGCAAGCACGGCACGCACCGCACACCCCGCACGCACCGCACACCCCGCACTCCATGGCACCGCGCGACTCCGCCCTGCTCAGGCCACATCCGCCGCACAGCACGCAAGATCACGCAAAGGTCACGCAGAGTGAGTCGAGCCTAGGGCGGCGGTCCGCCCCTGGCCGGGAGGAGCGCAATAGTCGTACCGGTGTGGCCCCAGGTGGACGCATGGGACGGACGGGGCCGGAAGGGCCGCCGAGAGCGGTGTGGAGCACAGGCGAAGGGGGTCCGGGATACGGATTTGGGTGAACGGCCGCGGACCGTGTAATGTCTTCATCGCTCGCCCCAATAGCTCAGTCGGCAGAGCGTCTCCATGGTAAGGAGAAGGTCAACGGTTCGATTCCGTTTTGGGGCTCTGGTGAGAGAAGTTCCCGTCGCAAGACGGGAACGGATCCCACCGCAGCGGTGTAGCTCAGTCGGTAGAGCAAGCGGCTCATAATCGCTGTGTCACCGGTTCAAGTCCGGTCACCGCTACTAATAGTAGCCGATTGCGGGGTCGGTCCTTCAGTCGGCTACTCTTTCTTGTGTTGAATCACCTACCGTTTCGTCAAGGAGCACTCACGTGGCTGCCACCGACGTCCGCCCGAAGATCACGCTGGCCTGCGTGGAGTGCAAGGAGCGGAACTACATCACCAAGAAGAACCGGCGTAACAACCCGGACCGTCTTGAGATGAAGAAGCACTGCCCGCGTTGCAACGCGCACACCGCGCACCGCGAGACGCGCTGACTTCAGACCTACGTACGAGGCCGCCCCCATCATTCAGGGGGGCGGCCTCGTGCCGTTTGCTGCAAGAAGCAGGACCACCGCTGAGACCAGGAGGCGCCGAACCATGGCACTCGACCAGTCCTTCGTGGGGCGCACGTATCCGCCCACCGAGCCCTACGAGGTGGGCCGGGAGAAGATCCATGAGTTCGCGGAGGCCATCGGGGACACCAACCCGGTCTACACGGACCCGGAGGCCGCCAAGGCGCTGGGTCACGCCGATGTGATCGCCCCGCCGACCTTCGTCTTCGCGATCTCGTTCAAGGCCGCGCAGGAGGTCGTCCACGACCCGCAGCTCGGCCTGGACTACAGCCGCGTGGTGCACGGCGACCAGAAGTTCGCCTACACGCGCCCGGTCCGTGCGGGCGATCGCCTGACGGTCACCTCGACCATCGAGGCGATCAAGTCCCTGGCCGGCAACGACATCCTGGACGTCCGCGGTGAGGTGCACGACGAGGCCGGCGAGCACGTCGTCACCGCCTGGACCAAGCTCGTGGCCCGCGCGGCCGAGGAGGCGTGAGCAGCAGATGACCGCCAAGATCGCGTACGCCGACGTCGAGGTCGGCACCGAGCTGCCCGCGCAGACCTTTCCCGTGACACGCGCCACTCTCGTCCGCTACGCGGGCGCCTCCGGCGACTTCAACCCGATCCACTGGAACGAGAAGTTCGCCAAGGAGGTCGGGCTGCCGGACGTCATCGCGCACGGCATGTTCACCATGGCGGAGGCCGCGCGCGTGGTCACCGACTGGACCGGCGACCCCGGCGCGCTCGTCGAGTACGGCGTGCGCTTCACCAAGCCCGTCGTCGTCCCCAACGACGACCAGGGCGCCGAGATCCAGGTCAGCGGCAAGGTCGCGGCCAAGCTCGACGACAACACCGTCCGCGTGGACCTGACGGTGACCTGCGCCGGACAGAAGGTGCTGGGGATGTCCCGCGCGGTCGTAAGACTCGCCTGAGGGTCGAGTTCGCAGTGAAGGGGGCGCCTGCCGCGAGGAGGCGCCCCTTTTCCGCGCTTGACTTAGTTAGTGATTGAGTACTAACTTAGCCGCATGGTCAGGATGAGCGCAGAAGAGAGGCGTGACAGCGTCGTTCGCGCGGCGATGAAGGAGTTCGCCCGTGGCGGCTATCACGGCACGTCGACCGAGGCGATCGCCAAGCGTGTCGGCGTCTCGCAGCCGTACCTCTTCCGGCTCTTCCCGGGCAAGAAGGCCATGTTCCTGGCGGCGGCCGACTGGTGCATGGAAAGCACCATCCGCACCTTCCAGGAGGCCTCCGAGGGACTCCACGGCGAGGAGGCCCTGCGGGCGATGGCCAACGCGTACACCAAGGTCATCGCCGAGCAGCCCGAGCGGCTGATGATGCAGATGCAGATGTTCATCGCCGTCGGGGCCGCCGAGGAGGAGGGCGACCACGAGTTCGGCGAGGCCGTGCGAGCCGGTTGGATGCGGCTGTGGGACACCGTCCATCTGCCGCTGGGCGCGGACATCGGCGAGACGACGACGTTCATGGCGTACGGAATGCTCATCAACAGCCTGGTGGCCATGGGTTTTCCGCCGGAGCACCGCGTGTGGGAGGGGCTGTACCCGCAGGCGAGGCTCAAGGGCACGCTGGAGAAGTAGGGCACCACCATGAGGAGACGGAACCTCCGCCTACTCATTGCCGTAAAAGTTAGTCATCAATAACTAATCAAGCATCCTCTGGGGGAGAGATGTCACAGCACAGCGCACCGGGCGCCCGCCGCACAGGAGTCGGCTGGGCCCTCGCCATCACCAGCGTCGCCGGGTTCATGGCGGCCCTCGACAACCTCGTCGTCACCACCGCCCTGCCCTCCATCCGCGAGGACCTCGGCGGGGGACTGCACGACCTGGAATGGACCGTGAGCGCCTACACGCTCACCTTCGCCGTGCTGCTGATGTTCGGTGCGGCGCTCGGTGACCGCTTCGGCCGCCGCCGGCTCTTCGGCGTCGGCCTCGCGATCTTCACCGTCGCCTCCGCCGCCGCGGCCCTCGCGCCCGGCATCGACTCGCTGATCGCCGCCCGCGCGGTGCAGGGCGTCGGTGCGGCCGTCATGATGCCGCTCACCCTGACCCTGCTCACCGCCGCGGTCCCCGCCGAGAAGCGCGGGATGGCGTACGGCATCTGGGGCGCGGTCAACGGCCTCGCGGTCGCCTCGGGGCCGCTGATCGGCGGCACCCTCACCGAACACGTCTCCTGGCAGTGGATCTTCTGGCTGAACGTTCCGCTCGGCATCGTCCTGCTGCCGCTCGCCCGACTGCGCCTGGCCGAGTCGCACGGCACCGGCGCCCCGCTCGACCTGCCCGGCACCCTGCTCGCCAGCGGCGGCCTGTTCGGGATCGTCTACGGCCTGGTCCGCGGCCCCGCCGACGGCTGGACCGCCCTGCCCGTGCTGCTCGGCCTGTTCGCCGGGGCGGCCCTGCTCGCCGGGTTCGTGCTGCACGGCACCCGCGCCAAGAACCCCATGCTGCCGATGCGGCTCTTCCGCTCCCGGGCCTTCGCCGGGATCAACGCCGCGAGCATGCTGATGTTCCTCGGCATGTTCGGCTCGATCTTCCTGCTGAGCCAGTACATGCAGGGCGTCCTCGGCTACTCGCCCACCGAGGCCGGGCTGCGGATGCTGCCCTGGACCGGCATGCCCATGCTCGTCGCACCCATCGCCGGCATCCTGTCCGACCGCATCGGCGGCCGCCCGGTCGTCGCCGCGGGACTCTTCCTGCAGGCCGTCGGCCTCGGCTACCTCGCCTACGTGGCCACCGCCGACGCCTCCTACGCCTCCCAGCTGCCCGGCCTGATCCTCAGCGGCATCGGCATGGCGCTGTTCTTCGCGCCGGCCTCGGCGCTGGTCATGGCCAGTGTCACGGCCAAGGAGCAGGGCATCGCCTCCGGCGCCAACAACGCGCTGCGTGAGGTGGGCGGCGCGCTCGGCATCGCGGTCATGTCCTCGATCTTCTCGGCCCAGGGCGGCTACGAGTCCGCGCAGGCCTTCGTCGACGGGCTGCGGCCCGCGGTCGCCGTCGGCGCCGGGATCGTCGCCCTGGCCGGGGTCGCTGCCCTGGTGGTCCCGGCCCGCCGCCGGGCCCTGCCGGGCGTGACAGACGCCGCCGAGCCCGCTCCGGTGAAGGTTCCCGCCGGCTCCTCCCACTGACCGCGCCGACAGGAGTCCGCCATGCCCACCCTTCCCTGGACCGTGCCGAACACCCCGCCCGCCGGCGCCGAGATCCACGTCTTCGCCTCCCGCTTCGAGACCCGCACCCTGTGGGGAGCGCTCAAGTTCCTCGCCCGTACGCCGGGAGTGTGGCGGCAGGTGAGCAGCGCGCCCGGCGCCTACGGGGCCACCCTGAAGGCCGAGCCGCTGAAGCGGACCTTCTGGACGCTCTCCGCCTGGGAGTCGCCCACCGCCCTCAAGACCTTCGCCCGGGCCGGAGCACACGCTCCGACCTCCCGGGGGCTCGCCGCCGAGATGAAGGACGTGAAGTTCGCGACCTGGTCGGTGTCCGCCGAGGAGCTGCCGCTCGGCTGGACCGAGGCGGCCCGGCGCCTGACCTGAGACCGAGCCCGGCACACGCGTGTACGGCCCCGCCCACCCCGGCGGGGCCGTACACGCGTGTGCCGGGGCTGTCAGTGGGGTCTCGTAGTCTTGAGCGCGTGCAGGAACTCCACGACGCCCCCCTCGCCCCGCTGACCACCTTCCGGCTGGGCGGCCCCGCCACCCGACTGCTCACCGCGACGACCGACGCCGAGGTGATCGACGCCGTCCGCGAGGCGGACGCCGACGGCACCCCGCTGCTGGTCATCGGCGGCGGGTCGAACCTGGTCATCGGTGACAAGGGCTTCGCCGGCACCGCCCTGCGCATCGCCACCCGCGGCGTGGAGCTGACCGGCACCCGCCTGGAGCTGGCCGCAGGCGAGGTGTGGACCGACGCCGTCGCCCGCAGCGTGGAGGCCGGGCTCGCCGGCATCGAGTGCCTGGCCGGCATCCCCGGCTCGGCGGGCGCGACGCCGATCCAGAACGTGGGGGCGTACGGCCAGGAGGTCTCCTCCACCATCACCGAGGTCATCGCCTACGACCGCCACGCGGGCGAGACGGTCGCGCTCACCGGCGCCGAGTGCGGGTTCTCCTACCGCCACAGCCGCTTCAAGGCCGACCCCGAGCGGTACGTCGTCCTGCGTGTCCGCTTCGAGCTGGAGGACGCGGACGGCCTGTCCGCGCCGATCAAGTACGCCGAGACGGCCCGCGCCCTCGGCGTCGAGCCCGGCGACCGGGTGCCGCTCGCCGAGGCCCGTGAGACCGTGCTGAAGCTCCGCGCGGGCAAAGGCATGGTGCTCGACCCGGAGGACCACGACACCTGGTCGGCCGGGTCGTTCTTCACCAACCCGATCCTCACCGACGCCCAGTTCGCCGCCTTCCACGCGCGTGTGCGTGAGCGCCTCGGCGAGGGCGTCGAGCCGCCCGCCTACCCGGCGGGGGAGGGCCACACCAAGACCTCCGCGGCCTGGCTGATCGACAAGGCCGGCTTCACCAAGGGCTACGGCAGCGGCCCGGCCCGGATCTCCACCAAGCACACCCTCGCCCTCACCAACCGCGGCGGGGCCACCACCGGGGACCTGCTGGCGCTGGCCCGCGAGGTCGTCGCCGGAGTCCGTGAGGCCTTCGGCATCACGCTGGTCAACGAGCCGGTGACGGTCGGCGTCAGCCTGTAGCGCCTCCCGGCGCCGGGGCTCAGTAGGCGACCCCGACCCCCTGCTTCACCGCGCCCGGGTCCTCGGTCAGTGCCAGCATCGCGTGGGCCACGTCCGCGCGGCCGATGAAGCGGCCCCGGGGCGGGAAGCCGCCCACGACCGTGCGATAGCGGCCGGTCAGCGGCTTGTCCTGGAGCCGCGGCGGCCGTACGACGGTCCAGTCCGTCGCGCTGCCCGCCAGCGCGGCCTCCATCGCCCGCAGGTCGTCGTAGACGTCCCTGAGCACCGTCGAGACGATCGCGCGCATCCCGCGGTCGAGGAAGCCGTCGTCCGGCTCCGGCCCCACCGGCGCGGCGCTCACCACGACCAGGCGCCGCACCTCGGCCGCCTCCATGGCGTCCAGGACCGTACGGGTCAGGCGGGCGGCCACCCCGGCGTCCTTGCGGCTGCGGGCGCCGAGCCCTGACAGCACCGCGTCCCGGCCCGCGAGCGCCGGACGCAGCGACCGGGCGTCGGTCAGATCGGCCCGCACCACGTTCAGCCGGCCGTCGCCGTCGATGCCGAGCCGGGAGGGGTCCCGTACGACCGCGGTGACCTCGTGGCCCGCGTCCAGGGCCTGACGGACGACGTGACCGCCGATGCCGCCGGTGGCGCCGAAAACGGTGAGTTTCATGGCGGACTCCCGTCCATGGAGATGGTGGGTGAGTATTCACTCACCCCCTTGCCCTCTAGGGTGGGTAAGCACTCACCCACCCGTCAAGGGCGATTGGACGACAACCCATGGAGCACAAGCCGGCCCAGGTCCGGATCCTCGACGCCGCGCACGAACTGATGCTCACCGTCGGGCTGGCACGCACCACGACCAAGGAGATCGCGCGGGCCGCCGGATGCTCCGAGGCGGCGCTCTACAAGCACTTCGACAGCAAGGAGGAGCTGTTCATCCGCGTCCTCACCGAGCGGCTGCCCCGGCTGAACCCGCTGCTGCACAGCCTCGCCGCGGCACCGGGCCGCGGCACGCTGGAGGACAACCTCACCGAGATCGCCCGCCAGGCGGCCCTGTTCTACGAACAGAGCTTCCCGATCGCCGCCTCCCTGTACGCCGAGACCCAGCTCAAGCGGCGGCACGACGACGCGATGCGCCGGATGGGCATGGGCCCGCATCTGCCCATCGAGTCGCTGGACGCGTACCTGCGGGCCGAGCGGACGCAGGGCCGCCTGCGCGCGGACGCGGACACCTTCGCCGCCGCCTCCCTCCTCCTCGGCGCCTGCGCCCAGCGCGCCTTCGCCTACGACGCCGACGAGGAGGCCCGCCCACCCGTGGACGAGTTCGCCGCCCGGCTGGCACGGACGCTGCTCGCCGGAATCTCCGTTGCCGACAGCGACCCCGGGCCGCGACCCTGAGGGGCATGCACTGGCTGCCGTGACCCCCGCATGCGCCTGAGACTCCGCCGGTTCCGGCCCCGGACCGGCCCCCACGAGCACCGCGTCGTCCAGCCCCTGCACCCGTTGCGCCACGCCTCACTGCGCGACCCGGCCCCCATCGGCCAGCTGCTCGCCGACCACGACGGACTGAACCGTCTCGCGGGGCTGTTCTCGTTCGCCGCCTACTCCCGGCACACCGTCGTCCACATCCCGCTCCGCGACGGCGTGCCGCCCGACGAGGGCATGGGCGAGCTCGTGGACCTGGTCCTGGTCCACCACTCGTACGGACTGCGCCCCAGCCAGTGGCCCGGACTGCGCCGCAGGCTCACCCACGGCACCCCGCTCACCGTCCGCACCGACGAGGCGCGCACCGCCCGGGACGCGGCGGCCCGGCAGGGGCGCGCGCACCGTGCGGACCGCCGCGACGAACTGCGGCACACCACACACGCCCGGACGTTCTTCCTGTTCGGCAGCCGGGACGTGTTCGCCCAGGCCGCCGACTCCTTCGCGTACGCGGCGGGCAACGGGCCCCTGCACAAGCGTGTCCAGCAGGGCCACCTCGCCTTCGTCACCGCGCTTCCCGGGCTGCGTCAGCCACCGGGCGGCGGGCACCCCTTCGAGGTGCTGATCTGCTTCAAGCCCTGTCCGCCGTACGCCCACTTCAAGCGGCCGGGCCGCTGAGCCAGTCGTCCACCCCCGCGAGCAGCTTCGCCTTGGTCCCCTCAGGGGCCGACGAGGCGCGCACCGACTGGCGGGCCAGCTCGGCCAGCTCCGGGTCCGTGAAGGCGTGGTGCCGGCGGGCGATGTCGTACTGGGCCGCGAGGCGGGAGCCGAACAGCAAGGGGTCGTCGGCGCCCAGGGCGAGCGGGACGCCCGCCTCGAACAAAGTGCGCAGGGGGACGTCCTCGGGCTTCTCGTAGACGCCCAGGGCCACGTTCGAGGCGGGGCACACCTCGCAGGTCACGCCCCGGTCGGCCAGCCGCTTCAGCAGACGCGGGTCCTCCGCCGCGCGCACCCCGTGCCCGATCCGGTCGGCGTCCAGGTCGTCCAGGCAGTCGCGGACCGAGGCCGGACCGGTCAGCTCGCCGCCGTGCGGGGCCGACAGCAGGCCCCCCTCACGCGCGATGGTGAAGGCACGGTCGAAGTCCCGCGCCATGCCCCGCCGCTCGTCGTTGGACAGCCCGAAGCCGACCACGCCCCGATCGGCGTACCGCACCGCCAGCCGGGCCAGTGTGCGCGCGTCCAGCGGGTGCTTCATCCGGTTCGCGGCGACCAGCACCCGCATCCCGAGCCCGGTCTCCCTGGAGGTCGTCTCCACCGCGTCCAGGATGACCTCCAGCGCCGGGATCAGCCCGCCCAGGCGCGGCGCGTACGAGGTCGGGTCCACCTGGATCTCCAGCCAGCCCGAGCCGTCCCGCAGGTCCTCCTCCGCCGCCTCGCGCACCAGCCGCTGGATGTCCTCCGGCTCCCTGAGACACGAGCGCGCCGCGTCGTACAGCCGCTGGAAGCGGAACCAGCCGCGCTCGTCCGTCGCCCGCAGCTGCGGCGGCTCCCCGCTCGTCAGCGCCTCGCTCAGGGCGTCCGGCAGACGCACCCCGTACTTGTCGGCCAGCTCCAGCACGGTCCCCGGCCGCATCGAGCCGGTGAAGTGCAGGTGCAGGTGGGCTTTCGGCAGTTCGGCGACATCACGTACACGCTCCATTCGCCGATCCTGCCGTACGCCGTACATGTCCCGGTAGCCGTTTCCCCGGACGGGGGCTTGCTCGTACGAAGAAACGGGCCGCCTCCCCGAAAGGGAGACGGCCCGTCCACGCGCGCGTGCGTCAGTCGCGGGCCTCGGCCAGCAGCTTCTGGATGCGCGAGACGCCCTCGACGAGGTCCTCGTCACCGAGCGCGTACGACAGACGCAGGTAGCCCGGGGTGCCGAAGGCCTCGCCCGGGACGACCGCGACCTCGACCTCCTCCAGGATCAGCGCGGCCAGCTCGACGGTGTCCTGCGGGCGCTTGCCGCGGATCTCCTTGCCGAGCAGGCCCTTCACCGACGGGTAGGCGTAGAAGGCGCCCTCGGGCTCGGGGCAGAGCACGCCGTCGATCTCGTTGAGCATCCGCACGATCGTGCGGCGGCGGCGGTCGAAGGACTCCTTCATCTTCTCGACGGCCGACAGGTCGCCGGAGACGGCGGCGAGGGCCGCGACCTGCGCGACGTTGGAGACGTTCGACGTGGCGTGCGACTGGAGGTTCGTCGCGGCCTTGACGACGTCCTTCGGGCCGATGATCCAGCCCACGCGCCAGCCCGTCATGGCGTACGTCTTGGCGACACCGTTGACGACGATGGTCTTGTCGGCGAGCTCCGGCACGACGACCGGAAGCGAGTGGAACTCGGCGTCGCCGTAGACCAGGTGCTCGTAGATCTCGTCGGTCAGGACCCACAGGCCCTTCTCGGCGGCCCAGCGGCCGATCTCCTCGATCTGCTCACGGGAGTAGACCGCGCCGGTCGGGTTGGAGGGGGAGACGAAGAGCAGGACCTTGGTGTTCTCCGTGCGAGCGGCCTCCAGCTGCTCCACCGAGACGCGGTAGCCGGTCGTCTCGTCCGCGACGACCTCCACCGGGACACCGCCGGCCAGCCGGATCGACTCCGGGTACGTCGTCCAGTACGGGGCCGGGACGATGACCTCGTCGCCTGGGTCGAGGATCGCGGCGAAGGCCTCGTAGATGGCCTGCTTGCCGCCGTTGGTGACGAGGACCTGCGCGGCCTCCACCTGGTAGCCGGAGTCCCGCAGCGTCTTGGCGGCGATGGCCTCCTTCAGCTCGGGCAGGCCGCCGGCCGGCGTGTAGCGGTGGTACTTGGGGTTCTTGCAGGCCTCTACGGCCGCCTCGACGATGTAGTCCGGGGTCGGGAAGTCCGGCTCGCCCGCGCCGAAGCCGATCACCGGACGCCCGGCGGCCTTGAGGGCCTTGGCCTTGGCGTCCACGGCGAGGGTGGCGGACTCGGAGATCGCGCCGATTCGGGCGGAGACCCGGCGCTCGGTGGGAGGGGTTGCAGCGCTCATGCAGCCCATCGTTCCAGACCCGAAACCTGCCCGGCACACGGGTTTCACGGACTGAACATGGACGGGCAACGCTGTGGACAGGTGTCCGGATCCGCCGCCCTGCCTGGGTGATCTTCCGGCGATCTTTCGCTTTCCCGGCAGCTTTCCCTGCCCCACGGGCACTTTCTGTTCGACGCCCGGCCCCGGACCACGTACACTCTCACCTCGTCGGCCTCCACCGGCACGCACTCCAGACGGTGCACACCGAGCACCCGTCCGGATGCGGTACGTTGGGGGACACACAAAGGGTCGTAGCTCAATTGGTAGAGCACCGGTCTCCAAAACCGGCGGTTGGGGGTTCAAGTCCCTCCGGCCCTGCTACACACACCGCCAGGATGTGTGCGCAGGTACGTACAGCAATGCACCGCCGTGCGGCTCAGACCGGGCGCGGCACGGCCACGACCCGGGATCAGGTGAGGATGAATGACGGACGCCGTGGGCTCCCTCGACACGCCTGATGCCCGGGATGAGGCGCCGGAGTCGAAGAAGGCCCGCAAGGGCGGCAAGCGCGCCAAGAAGGGCCCGCTGAAGCGTCTCGCGCTCTTCTACCGCCAGGTCGTCGCGGAACTCCGCAAGGTCGTCTGGCCCACGCGCAATCAGCTGACCACGTACACGACCGTCGTGATCGTCTTCGTGGTCATCATGATCGGCCTGGTCACCGTGATTGACTATGGACTCGACCACGCAGCCAAGTACGTCTTCGGCTGAGCCAAGAGCGAAGGGCGCCGCGGTTACCGGCGCCCCTTTCGCATGTTCCACCCCTATGTATCCAGGAAGAAGCAGCCACCGTGTCTGACCAGAACCTGAACGACGCCATCGAGCCGGAAGAGTCGGTGGACGACGAGCTCGACATCGTCGAGGGCGCGGACGAGGACCTGGACGAGTTCGAGGCTGCCGAAGCCGAGTCGGGCGAGCCCGCCGAGGAAGCCGCTGTGCACGTCGAGGACGAGGACGAGGTCCTCGCGACCGACGAAGAGGCCGGCGAAGAGTCCTCCGACGAGGAGCCCTCCGACGAAGAGGCCACCGACGAAGAGGTCGAGGAAGAGGAGGAGGCCGAGGAGGCCGCTCCCGTCGACCCCGTCCAGGCCCTGCGCGAGGAACTGCGCACCCTGCCCGGCGAGTGGTACGTCATCCACACGTACGCCGGCTACGAGAACCGCGTGAAGACCAACCTGGAGCAGCGCGCGGTCTCCCTGAACGTCGAGGACTACATCTTCCAGGCCGAGGTGCCGCAGGAAGAGGTCGTCCAGATCAAGAACGGCGACCGCAAGACCATCCGTCAGAACAAGCTCCCCGGCTACGTGCTGGTGCGCATGGACCTGACGAACGAGTCCTGGGGCGTCGTCCGCAACACCCCCGGCGTCACCGGCTTCGTGGGCAACGCCTACGACCCGTACCCGCTGACCCTGGACGAGATCGTCAAGATGCTCGCCCCGGAGGCGGAGGAGAAGGCCGCCCGCGAGGCCGCCGAGGCCGAGGGCAAGCCCGCTCCGCAGCGCAAGGTCGAGGTCCAGGTGCTGGACTTCGAGGTCGGCGACTCGGTCACCGTCACCGACGGTCCGTTCGCCACGCTGCAGGCCACGATCAACGAGATCAACGCCGACTCGAAGAAGGTCAAGGGTCTCGTGGAGATCTTCGGCCGCGAGACGCCTGTCGAGCTTTCGTTCGATCAGATTCAGAAGAACTGATCGTTCGTCTGTCGTCCGCGGGTCGTGGGGGCTGTTCGCGCAGTTCCCCGCGCCCCTGGGGCACACAGGTCAGGTCGGCCCCTTCGCGAGCCGCCTGACCTGCTGCGTTTTTGGCCGCACATCTATACCCGTTATCGTTGTGCGGTATGCCTGCATCCGGGTTGGTCCCCATGTGCAGGCAGGACCCGAATCGAAAGGACCCGGAGAGCTATGCCTCCCAAGAAGAAGAAGGTCACGGGGCTCATCAAGCTCCAGATCCAGGCCGGTGCCGCCAACCCGGCTCCGCCGGTCGGCCCCGCGCTGGGTCAGCACGGCGTCAACATCATGGAGTTCTGCAAGGCCTACAACGCCGCGACCGAGTCGCAGCGTGGCTGGGTCATCCCGGTGGAGATCACGGTCTACGAGGACCGCTCCTTCACCTTCATCACCAAGACCCCGCCGGCCGCGAAGATGATCCTCAAGGCCGCGGGCGTGGAGAAGGGCTCCGGCGAGCCGCACAAGACCAAGGTCGCCAAGATCACCGAGGCGCAGGTCCGCGAGATCGCCACCACCAAGATGCCCGACCTCAACGCCAACGACCTGGACGCCGCCGCGAAGATCATCGCCGGCACCGCCCGTTCCATGGGCATCACGGTCGAGGGCTGAGCCCCAACCTCGTAGGCAAGCAGTAGTGGCAGGGCCTGCTCGGCCCGAACCACGACTCCTAAGAAAACCCCAGGAGCAGTAGTGAGCAAGCGCAGCAAGTCTCTCCGCGCTGCGGACGCCAAGATCGACCGGGAGAAGCTGTACGCCCCGCTCGAGGCCGTCCGTCTCGCCAAGGAGACCTCCACGACCAAGTTCGACGGCACCGTCGAGGTCGCCTTCCGTCTGGGTGTCGACCCGCGCAAGGCCGACCAGATGGTCCGTGGCACCGTGAACCTGCCGCACGGCACCGGCAAGACTGCCCGGGTCCTGGTCTTCGCGACCGGTGACCGTGCTGCGGCCGCGGAGGCCGCCGGCGCCGACATCGTCGGCTCCGACGAGCTGATCGACGAGGTCTCGAAGGGCCGCCTGGACTTCGACGCCGTCGTCGCCACCCCGGACCTCATGGGCAAGGTCGGCCGCCTCGGCCGCGTGCTCGGTCCGCGTGGTCTGATGCCGAACCCGAAGACCGGCACCGTCACCCCCGACGTGGCCAAGGCCGTCACCGAGATCAAGGGTGGCAAGATCGAGTTCCGCGTCGACAAGCACTCGAACCTGCACTTCATCATCGGCAAGGCGTCCTTCGACGACACCAAGCTGGTGGAGAACTACGGCGCCGCGCTGGAGGAGATCCTCCGTCTGAAGCCGTCCGCCGCCAAGGGTCGCTACATCAAGAAGGCCGCCATCACCACCACGATGGGCCCCGGCATTCCGGTCGACCCCAACCGCACCCGCAACCTCCTCGTCGAGGAGGACCCGGCCGCGGTCTGAGCCCCCAAGGCTCACTGAAGCAGGCCACGGGCCCCGCACCTTCTCGAAGGTGCGGGGCCCGTTCCCGTTGCCCGGGCCTGCGCTAGCGTGCGGGCAGGACGTGCGCGGGGGAGGACGTATGGCCGGCGGCAGGGCATGGCGGGGCCGGGTACTGATGGCGGCGCTGCTGCTGACGGGCGCGGTCGCCTGCACCTCGGCGGACAGCGGCTCCCCGGCGGACCGCGCCTCCGAACGTCGTACGGCCCGGGCGGCGCCCGCTGTCCTCGCCGCGCTGCGGGACGCCCAGCGGGCCACCGAGCGGGCCGGGTCGGCGCGCGTGCGGTCCACGACCACGCTGGGGCCGGACGCCGCCCTGACCTCCACCGGCACGCTCGCATGGCGCGACGGGCTCACCGGCGCCCTCACCCTCACCTACACCGGCGGCGGCGTCGCCGCGACCCTGGCGGAGCTGGGCAGCACCTCGACGCAGGCCCGCTATCTGCCCGACGCGTACTACACGCGCGTGGGCGACGCCTTCGCCGCACGGGCCGGTGGCAGGCACTGGATCCGCTACGCCTGGGACGACCTGGCCGGCCTCGGCGGCGCCTCCGGCGCCCGGCTCGCCGCGCAGATCCGGGAGGCCGCACCGCACCGGGCCGTGGCGCTGCTGCTGGTCTCCGGGGACGTACGCCTGGTCGGCACGGAGCCCGTTCGCGGGGAGCCGGCCACGCACTACACGGGCAGCGTGCAGCCCGCGGGCCTCCCCAGGCAGACCGTCGACCTGTGGATCGCCGGCGACGGCCTGCTGATCAAGAAGGCCGAGAGGAGCGGGACGGTGATCCAGACCGCGTACTACGACGACTACGGCCTGCGCGTCTCCGTCCAGCCGCCGCCCGCGCGGGACACGCAGGACTTCAAGGACCTCGTCCGTCCCGGCCGGAATTGAGAGGTCGGCTGTCGGTGGCCTCGGATACGCTCGACAGACTGACTGTGTATCGGCCATTCGTTCCGTGGGGGGAATCATGGGCCTTTCTGTACGTACTCGGGGTGGGGCCACTCTCGCCGGTCTCTCGGCACTCCTGCTCGCGGGCGGGGCCGTCGGCTGTGGCGGGGACAAGGGGGACAGGGCCGACCGGACGCCGTTCCAGGTCCTGACGGCGGCGTACGAGAAGACCGCCGAGGCCAAGTCCGCCAAGGTCCACATGACCATGAGCGCGCCCGGGATGATGGGCGGCGGCGACAAGGCGATCGTGAGCGGCGTCATGGGCTGGGACCCGGCCGTGATGGACCTCACGGTCGAGGGCTACGCGGCGGAGCCGGACATGCCGGAGAAGATCCGCATGATCATGCGCGACGACGTCATGTACATGGACGGCGGCAAGGAGGCCGCCGCCGAGATGGACGGCAAGCGCTGGATGAAGCTGGACTTCGGCGCCGCGGCCGAGGCCGCAGGCAACGAGGACCTGGCCCGCCAGATGACCGCCGGCATGGACAACATGAACCAGAACCCGGCCGAGCAGATAGCCCTCCTGCTGGAGTCGCCCAACCTCAAGCACGTGGGCAGCGGGAAGGTCGGCGGCGTCGAGGCCGAGCACTACAAGGGCACGCTCACCGTCGCCGAGATGATGAAGACCAACAAGGCGCTGGACGTGCTGAAGCCCGCCGAGCGCAAGCAGCTGCTGGACAACATCGAGAAGTCCGGCATCAAGGGCTACGACACCGAGGTGTGGGTCAACGACGACGACCTGCCGGTCCGTATGGACGTCGGGATCGACACCCCTGAGGGCGACGTCGACATGAGCATGACCTTCTCCGACTACGGCACGAAGGCCGAGGTCGAGGTGCCGCCGGCGTCCGAGACCTTCGACCTCATGGAGATGTTCAAGGGCCTCGGCGAGGACGGGGCCTTCGACGAGAGCGCCATAAACGAGGACACGCTCGACCTGGAGGGCCTGGACGACAGCGAGCCTCTCGGCACGAGCTGAGCCCCTTCTCGGCCTCTTCGAAGATCCTGGTACGACCGGATTTGCTTCCCGGCGATCCGGTCACGTAATCTCCTTCTCGAAGCCAAAGACCGCTGGTCGTTGCCGTGCGCTCGTGAGAGGGCGCGGTGGCCGAAGGATCCGCTGAAAATGCGGACGACCCGCGCAGGTGACCGTGGAAGAGCTCCCGGAGTGCACGCCGATGCGTGTGTACGGCCGGTCGAGTCCGCCCCGAGCGCCTGCGCCGGGGCGTTTCGTTTTCCCCAGTCCTCCTTCGGGTCCGCGCGGTCCGAATCACCCGGAAGGAGGCCGAGGCTCTATGGCGAGGCCCGACAAGGCTGCCGCGGTTGCCGAGCTGACGGACAAGTTCCGTAGCTCCAACGCCGCCGTGCTGACCGAGTACCGCGGTCTCACCGTGGCGCAGCTCAAGACGCTGCGTCGTTCGCTCGGTGAGAACGCCCAGTACGCCGTGGTGAAGAACACGCTGACCAAGATTGCGGCCAACGAGGCCGGGATCACGCTGGACGACCAGCTCTTCGCTGGTCCGACGGCCGTCGCCTTCGTCACCGGTGACCCGGTGGAGTCGGCGAAGGGTCTGCGCGACTTCGCCAAGGACAACCCGAATCTCATCATCAAGGGCGGTGTCCTTGACGGCAAGGCGCTGTCCGCCGATGAGATCAAGAAGCTTGCGGACCTCGAGTCCCGCGAGGTTCTGCTCGCCAAGCTGGCGGGCGCCATGAAGGGCAAGCAGACGCAGGCTGCGCAGCTCTTCCAGGCGCTCCCGACGAAGCTCGTCCGCACCGTGGACGCTCTTCGCGCCAAGCAGGACGAGCAGGGCGGTGCCGAGTAATTCGGCTCGCAACATGATCGCCGCCTGAGGCGCTCCGCCGCAGGCAGTGGTCGTAGCGGGCCAACGTACGCCCGCCATTCATGTACATCCCGGCACCAGCCGAATTAGTGGAAGGAAAGCCATCGTGGCTCTCACCCAGGAAGAACTGCTCGCCGAGTTCGAGGGCATGACCCTGATCCAGCTCTCCGAGTTCGTCAAGGCGTTCGAGGAGAAGTTCGACGTCACCGCCGCCGCCGCGGTCGCCGTTGCGGGTCCGGCCGGTCCGGCCGCCGCCGCCGAGGCCCCGGAGGAGAAGGACGAGTTCGACGTCATCCTCACCGGCGCCGGCGACAAGAAGATCCAGGTCATCAAGGTCGTGCGCGAGCTCACCTCCCTGGGCCTCAAGGAGGCCAAGGACCTGGTCGACGGCACCCCGAAGCCGGTCCTGGAGAAGGTCAACAAGGAGGCCGCGGACAAGGCTGCCGAGTCCCTCAAGGCTGCCGGCGCCTCCGTCGAGGTCAAGTAAGACCTCACGGGTCCGCACGGACTCACGCGAGCTGATTGCGGCCCTGTAGGGCTGTAACGCTGACGCACCGAAGAGCGATCATCCATCCGGGTGGTCGCTCTTCGGCGTTTGCGGGGGGCCGGCCGCGGTTGCCTTGCACCCGGTACGGCGGGGGGTATGGTGATCTTCGTCGTGTCTCCGAACGTCCTGGTTCCGGCCAGGGGGCCTTGACGAACCGAACGCAGCGCGCAATTCTCAGGACGCGTCGTCACAACGGTCCGAATCCGAGGCATGGATCGACGACGAAGAGGGCAGTATCAACGTGCGTTGAGGGCAGGCATGCCGCAGACGTTGAGAACAAAGAGGGTCCCTATGGCTGTGGTGCAAACCGGGACTGGACATCAGTGTGCCAAGTGGCTACACTGACCCTTTGCGCTGCCTGTTAGCTGTCCCCTGCCCGTCACCAGGGGTCTGCCCTCACCTCAGCACTGACGATCAGAACTCTCTGACCTGGCCGAACAGCCACAAAGGGAAGCCTGTCGCTTTGTGAGTGAGGGGCCGGTACGCGCGTAGTGAGTCCGAGCCCTCGGAAGGACCCCCTCTTGGCCGCCTCGCGCAACGCCTCGACCGCGAATACGAACAACGGCGCCAGCACCGCCCCGCTGCGCATCTCTTTTGCAAAGATCAAGGAGCCTCTCGAGGTTCCGAACCTGCTCGCGCTGCAGACCGAGAGCTTCGACTGGCTGCTCGGAAACACCGCCTGGCAGAGTCGGGTCGAGGAGGCTCTGGAGAACGGTCAGGACGTCCCCACCAAGTCCGGTCTGGAGGAGATCTTCGAGGAGATCTCCCCGATCGAGGACTTCAGCGGGTCGATGTCGCTGACCTTCCGTGACCACCGCTTCGAGCCGCCGAAGAACTCGATCGACGAGTGCAAGGAGCGCGACTTCACGTACGCCGCGCCGCTCTTCGTCACGGCCGAGTTCACCAACAACGAGACCGGCGAGATCAAGTCCCAGACCGTCTTCATGGGCGACTTCCCGCTCATGACGAACAAGGGCACCTTCGTCATCAACGGCACCGAGCGTGTCGTGGTGTCGCAGCTGGTCCGTTCGCCGGGTGTCTACTTCGACTCCAGCATCGACAAGACGTCCGACAAGGACATCTTCTCCGCCAAGATCATCCCGTCCCGGGGTGCCTGGCTGGAGATGGAGATCGACAAGCGCGACATGGTCGGCGTCCGCATCGACCGCAAGCGCAAGCAGTCGGTGACCGTCCTGCTCAAGGCGCTCGGCTGGACCACCGAGCAGATCCTCGAGGAGTTCGGCGAGTACGAGTCCATGCGCGCCACCCTGGAGAAGGACCACACCCAGGGCCAGGACGACGCGCTGCTCGACATCTACCGCAAGCTGCGTCCGGGCGAGCCCCCCACGCGTGAGGCCGCGCAGACGCTGCTGGAGAACCTCTACTTCAACCCCAAGCGCTACGACCTCGCCAAGGTCGGCCGCTACAAGGTCAACAAGAAGCTGGCCGCGGACGCTCCGCTCGACGCGGGCATCCTGACCGTCGAGGACATCATCTCGACGATCAAGTACCTGGTGAAGCTGCACGCCGGTGAGACCGAGACCGTCGGCGACAACGGCGACACGGTCGTCGTCGAGACCGACGACATCGACCACTTCGGCAACCGTCGTCTGCGCAGCGTCGGCGAGCTCATCCAGAACCAGGTCCGTACGGGTCTGGCGCGTATGGAGCGAGTCGTCCGCGAGCGCATGACCACCCAGGACGTCGAGGCGATCACGCCGCAGACCCTGATCAACATCCGGCCGGTCGTCGCCTCCATCAAGGAGTTCTTCGGCACCAGCCAGCTGTCGCAGTTCATGGACCAGAACAACCCGCTGTCCGGGCTGACGCACAAGCGTCGTCTGTCCGCGCTCGGCCCGGGTGGTCTGTCCCGTGAGCGGGCCGGCTTCGAGGTCCGAGACGTGCACCCGTCCCACTACGGACGTATGTGCCCGATCGAGACCCCCGAAGGCCCGAACATCGGTCTGATCGGTTCGCTCGCCTCCTACGGCCGCGTCAACGCGTTCGGTTTCGTCGAGACGCCGTACCGCAAGGTCGTCGACGGCCAGGTCACCGACGAGGTCGACTACCTGACCGCCGACGAGGAGGACCGCTTCGTCATCGCGCAGGCCAACGCCGGCCTGACCGACGACATGCGCTTCGCCGAGAACCGCGTCCTGGTCCGCCGCCGTGGCGGCGAGGTCGACTACGTCGCCGGTGACGACGTGGACTACATGGACGTCTCGCCGCGCCAGATGGTGTCGGTCGCGACCGCCATGATCCCGTTCCTCGAGCACGACGACGCCAACCGTGCCCTCATGGGCGCGAACATGATGCGCCAGGCCGTTCCGCTCATCAAGGCGGAGGCCCCGCTCGTCGGCACCGGCATGGAGTACCGCTCCGCCGTCGACGCCGGTGACGTCGTCAAGGCCGAGAAGGCCGGTGTGGTCCAGGAGGTCTCCGCGGACTACATCACCACCGCCAACGACGACGGCACGTACATCACGTACCGCCTGGCCAAGTTCGCCCGCTCCAACCAGGGCACCTCGGTCAACCAGAAGGTCGTCGTCGCCGAGGGCGACCGCGTCATCGAGGGCCAGGTCCTCGCCGACGGTCCCGCCACCGAGAACGGCGAGATGGCCCTGGGCAAGAACCTGCTCGTGGCGTTCATGCCGTGGGAGGGTCACAACTACGAGGACGCGATCATCCTGTCGCAGCGCCTCGTGCAGGACGACGTCCTCTCCTCGATCCACATCGAGGAGCACGAGGTCGACGCCCGTGACACCAAGCTCGGCCCCGAGGAGATCACCCGGGACATCCCGAACGTCTCCGAGGAGGTCCTCGCCGACCTCGACGAGCGCGGCATCATCCGTATCGGTGCCGAGGTCATCGCCGGTGACATCCTCGTCGGCAAGGTCACCCCGAAGGGTGAGACCGAGCTGACGCCGGAGGAGCGCCTGCTGCGCGCGATCTTCGGTGAGAAGGCCCGTGAGGTCCGTGACACCTCGCTGAAGGTGCCGCACGGCGAGACCGGCAAGGTCATCGGTGTGCGCGTCTTCGACCGCGAGGAGGGCGACGAGCTTCCCCCCGGTGTGAACCAGCTGGTGCGCGTCTACGTCGCGCAGAAGCGCAAGATCACCGATGGTGACAAGCTCGCCGGCCGTCACGGCAACAAGGGTGTCATCTCCAAGATCCTGCCGATCGAGGACATGCCGTTCCTGGAGGACGGCACCCCGGTCGACATCATCCTCAACCCGCTGGGTGTGCCGTCCCGAATGAACCCGGGACAGGTGCTGGAGATCCACCTCGGCTGGCTCGCCAGCCGCGGCTGGGACGTCTCCGGCCTGGCCGACGAGTGGGCGCAGCGCCTCCAGGTGATCGGCGCCGACCGCGTCGAGCCCGGCACCAACGTCGCCACCCCGGTCTTCGACGGTGCGCGTGAGGACGAGCTCGCGGGTCTGCTGCAGCACACCATCCCGAACCGCGACGGCGAGCGCATGGTGCTCCCGACCGGCAAGGCGCGGCTGTACGACGGCCGAAGCGGTGAGCCGTTCCCGGACCCGATCTCGGTCGGCTACATGTACATCCTCAAGCTGCACCACCTGGTCGACGACAAGCTGCACGCCCGTTCGACCGGCCCGTACTCGATGATCACCCAGCAGCCGCTGGGTGGTAAGGCGCAGTTCGGTGGCCAGCGCTTCGGTGAGATGGAGGTGTGGGCCCTCGAGGCCTACGGCGCCGCGTACGCCCTCCAGGAGCTGCTGACCATCAAGTCCGACGACGTCACCGGCCGCGTGAAGGTCTACGAGGCCATCGTCAAGGGCGAGAACATCCCCGAGCCCGGCATCCCCGAGTCCTTCAAGGTGCTCATCAAGGAGATGCAGTCGCTCTGCCTGAACGTGGAGGTGCTGTCCAGCGACGGTATGTCCATCGAGATGCGCGACACCGACGAGGACGTCTTCCGCGCTGCGGAGGAGCTCGGCATCGACCTGTCCCGGCGCGAGCCGAGCAGCGTCGAAGAGGTCTGACGGGAGTCCGGCGGGGGGACCAGTGATGGTCCCCCGGCCGGCCCCAGGACCCCCGTTTCAGACCCCAAGACTTACAACCCTGAGAGGGATTGACGCATAGTGCTCGACGTCAACTTCTTCGACGAGCTCCGGATCGGTCTGGCTACCGCTGACGACATCCGTCAGTGGAGCCACGGCGAGGTCAAGAAGCCGGAGACCATCAACTACCGCACGCTCAAGCCCGAAAAGGACGGACTCTTCTGCGAGAAGATCTTCGGTCCGACCCGGGACTGGGAGTGCTACTGCGGCAAGTACAAGCGCGTCCGCTTCAAGGGCATCATCTGTGAGCGCTGTGGCGTCGAGGTCACGCGCGCCAAGGTGCGCCGTGAGCGGATGGGCCACATCGAGCTGGCCGCCCCGGTCACGCACATCTGGTACTTCAAGGGTGTCCCGTCGCGCCTGGGCTACCTGCTCGACCTCGCCCCGAAGGACCTGGAGAAGGTCATCTACTTCGCGGCGTACATGATCACGTTCGTCGACGAGGAGCGCCGCACCCGCGACCTGCCCTCGCTGGAGGCCCACGTCTCCGTCGAGCGTCAGCAGATCGAGCAGCGCCGCGACGCCGACCTGGAGGCCCGCGCCAAGAAGCTCGAGACCGACCTGGCCGAGCTCGAGGCCGAGGGCGCCAAGGCCGACGTGCGCCGCAAGGTGCGCGAGGGTGCCGAGCGTGAGATGAAGCAGCTGCGTGACCGTGCGCAGCGCGAGATCGACCGCCTCGACGAGGTGTGGAACCGCTTCAAGACCCTCAAGGTCCAGGACCTGGAGGGCGACGAGCTCCTCTACCGCGAGCTGCGTGACCGCTTCGGCACGTACTTCGACGGCTCGATGGGTGCCGCGGCGCTGCAGAAGCGCCTGGAGTCCTTCGACCTCGACGAGGAGGCCGAGAAGCTCCGCGAGATCATCCGCACCGGCAAGGGCCAGAAGAAGACCCGTGCGCTCAAGCGCCTGAAGGTCGTCTCCGCGTTCCTGCAGACGTCCAACAGCCCCAAGGGCATGGTGCTCGACTGCGTGCCGGTCATCCCGCCGGACCTGCGTCCGATGGTGCAGCTGGACGGTGGCCGCTTCGCGACCTCCGACCTGAACGACCTGTACCGCCGTGTGATCAACCGCAACAACCGTCTGAAGCGCCTGCTCGACCTGGGCGCTCCGGAGATCATCGTCAACAACGAGAAGCGCATGCTTCAGGAGGCTGTTGACGCCCTCTTCGACAACGGTCGTCGTGGTCGCCCGGTCACCGGTCCCGGTAACCGCCCGCTGAAGTCCCTCAGCGACATGCTGAAGGGCAAGCAGGGTCGATTCCGTCAGAACCTGCTCGGTAAGCGAGTCGACTACTCGGCGCGTTCCGTCATCGTCGTCGGCCCGCAGCTGAAGCTGCACCAGTGCGGTCTGCCCAAGGCCATGGCGCTGGAGCTCTTCAAGCCGTTCGTGATGAAGCGCCTGGTCGACCTGAACCACGCGCAGAACATCAAGAGCGCCAAGCGCATGGTGGAGCGCGGCCGCACGGTCGTGTACGACGTCCTCGAAGAGGTCATCGCCGAGCACCCGGTTCTGCTGAACCGTGCTCCCACCCTGCACCGCCTCGGCATCCAGGCCTTCGAGCCGCAGCTGGTCGAGGGCAAGGCCATCCAGATCCACCCGCTCGTCTGCACCGCGTTCAACGCGGACTTCGACGGTGACCAGATGGCCGTGCACCTGCCGCTGTCCGCGGAGGCGCAGGCCGAGGCCCGCATCCTGATGCTGTCCTCGAACAACATCCTCAAGCCCGCCGACGGCCGTCCGGTGACGATGCCGACCCAGGACATGGTCCTCGGTCTGTTCTTCCTCACCACCGACGGCGAGGGCCGCAACGTCAAGGGCGAGGACCGTTCGTTCTCGTCGGTCGCCGAGGCGATCATGGCGTTCGACGCCCGTGAGCTCTCGCTCCAGGCGCGCGTGGACATCCGCTTCCCGGTGGGCACCATCCCGCCGCGTGGCTGGGAGCCCCCGGCGCGCGAGGAGGGCGAGCCGGAGTGGCAGCAGGGTGACAGCTTCACGCTGCGCACCACGCTGGGCCGCGCGCTCTTCAACGAGCTGCTGCCCGAGGACTACCCGTTCGTCGACTACGAGGTCGGCAAGAAGCAGCTCTCCCAGATCGTCAACGACCTGGCCGAGCGCTACCCGAAGGTCATCGTGGCGGCGACGCTCGACAACCTGAAGGCGGCCGGCTTCTTCTGGGCCACCCGTTCCGGCGTCACGGTCGCCATCTCCGACGTCGTCGTCCCTGAGGCGAAGAAGGAGATCGTCCGCGGCTACGAGGCGCAGGACGAGAAGGTCCAGAAGCAGTACGAGCGCGGTCTGATCACCAAGGACGAGCGCACGCAGGAGCTCATCGCGATCTGGACCAAGGCGACCAACGAGGTCGCCGAGGCGATGAACGAGAACTTCCCCAAGACGAACCCCATCTTCATGATGGTTGACTCGGGTGCCCGAGGAAACATGATGCAGATGCGGCAGATCGCCGGTATGCGTGGTCTGGTGTCGAACGCGAAGAACGAGACCATCCCGCGTCCCATCAAGGCGTCCTTCCGTGAGGGCCTGTCCGTGCTGGAGTACTTCATCTCCACGCACGGTGCCCGTAAGGGTCTGGCGGACACCGCTCTGCGTACCGCCGACTCGGGTTACCTCACCCGTCGTCTGGTCGACGTCTCCCAGGACGTCATCATCCGCGAGGAGGACTGCGGCACCGAGCGTGGTCTGCGTCTGCAGATCGCCTCGGTCGAGGACGGCACCCTGGTCAAGGCCGAGGACGTCGAGACCTCCGTGTACGCGCGCTGCCTCGCCGAGGACATCGTCGTGGACGGCAAGGTGCTGGCCCCGGCCGGCACCGACCTGGGCGACGTGCTCATCGACGAGCTCATCGCCAACGGCGTCGCCGAGGTCAAGACCCGTTCGGTCCTGACCTGTGAGTCCGCCGTCGGCACCTGCGCCATGTGCTACGGCCGCTCGCTGGCCACCGGCAAGCTGGTCGACATCGGTGAGGCGGTCGGCATCATCGCCGCCCAGTCCATCGGTGAGCCCGGTACCCAGCTGACGATGCGTACCTTCCACACCGGTGGTGTGGCCGGTGACGACATCACCCAGGGTCTGCCGCGTGTCGTCGAGCTCTTCGAGGCCCGTACCCCGAAGGGTGTCGCCCCGATCTCCGAGGCCTCCGGCCGCGTGCGGATCGAGGAGACCGAGAAGACCAAGAAGATCGTCATCACGCCGGACGACGGCAGCGACGAGACGGCGTACCCGATCTCGAAGCGCGCCCGACTCCTGGTCAGCGAGGGCGAGCACGTCGAGGTGGGCCAGAAGCTCACCGTGGGTGCCACCAACCCGCACGACGTGCTGCGCATCCTGGGCCAGCGTGCCGTCCAGGTCCACCTGGTCGGCGAGGTCCAGAAGGTCTACAACTCGCAGGGTGTGTCGATCCACGACAAGCACATCGAGATCATCATCCGGCAGATGCTGCGCCGCGTGACGATCATCGAGTCCGGCGACGCCGAGCTGCTGCCCGGCGAGCTGGTCGAGCGCTCGAAGTTCGAGACCGAGAACCGTCGTGTGGTCCAGGAGGGCGGTCACCCGGCCTCCGGTCGTCCGCAGCTCATGGGTATCACCAAGGCCTCGCTGGCCACGGAGTCCTGGCTGTCGGCGGCGTCCTTCCAGGAGACGACGCGAGTCCTCACGGACGCGGCGATCAACGCCAAGTCCGACTCGCTCATCGGCCTCAAGGAGAACGTCATCATCGGTAAGCTCATCCCGGCCGGTACGGGTCTGTCCCGCTACCGCAACATCCGGGTGGAGCCCACCGAGGAGGCCAAGGCCGCGATGTACTCGGCCGTCGGCTACGACGACATCGACTACTCGCCGTTCGGCACCGGCTCCGGCCAGGCCGTCCCGCTGGAGGACTACGACTACGGTCCGTACAACCAGTAAGACGCGAGCGTCCGCTTGATCTGAAGGGCGGTCACCCTACGGGGTGGCCGCCCTTCGGCGTGTTCGGGCCAGGCGTTCGAGTGACGGGGCCGTGTCCGCGGCTGCCTCCGCGTGCCCCCGTGCGACCTTGTGAGCCCAGCCGACACGGAGCGGAGGTGCTGACGCCATGAGGTCAGCGATGGCCCGAAGACTCGCCGTGGCAGCGGCGCTGGCGGTACTGGCGGGGACGGCCGGGTGCGGGGGCGGTGGGGGAGGCGGCGGTGAGACCGTCGAGGAGCCTTCTGCCCGGTCTTCGTCGAGCGCGGGGAGCGACGAGGAGTCCGAATGGGCGCCGTCCGAGGACACGGCCACGGCGACCCCTTCGGACGCGGGTGGCGGGCAGGAGGGGGAGGGCACGATCTTCCCGGGCAGCGAGACGGAGAAGCCCCGGGCGTCGCCGCTCAAGCTGCCGAGGACGAAGGTGGGCGAAGAGACGACGGGGACGGCCTCGGTCGGAGCCCCGAGTGCGAATCTGTCGAAGCCGCTCAACACCGTGAACGGCGTGTACATCGAGATCGAGGGACAGTCGATCCCTCCCACCAACACCTGCGTGGGCGAGTCGGACGACTGCACGGTGGTCTTCCAGTACACGCCGACGGAGCCGGGACCCTACACCGGCCTCATGACGGTCTCGCTGTCCAACGGCGCCACCCTCACCGCCCCCATCTCCGGCGAGGCGGTCGCCGACGAGGGGCCGACCTCGACCCCGCCGACCAGCGTCGCCCCGCCCACGACACCGTCCGAGAACGAGGAGGTGCCGCCCGAGGACACGCCCCCCTCCCCGGAGGAGGACGCGGACGAACTGGTCCCCGAGTAGGGCGTCAGGCGCCGCGGATCTCCAGCCAGGTGGTGCCGTCGTCGGGCAGCACCACCACATGGCGGTCCTCGTAGCGTGAGGCGTAGGAGACGAGGTAGAAGCGGGCCGGAGCCTTGGCGAGGATGCGGAAGCCCCGGTACTCGTACCGGTACGGCTCGCTGCGGCGGCCGTGGTCCTTGAACGTGATGCTCTTCGCGGTGTGGTCCAGCGGCACCTTCGAGTGCACCACCACGAACGGCGTGCCCCGATAGCCCTCCTCGGCGTCCAGCACGGCGTCACCGCGGCCGACGTCGGCGACGTACTGCGCCATGGCGTAGAAGAGGCTGACCGTCAGCAGGCCGATGAGCAGGGTGCCGCCCGCCAGCCACATCCGCTCGCCGGCCGCGGCGTCCCGGACGCGGGTGCCGGTGCCCTCGCTCAGGCGCAGATGGACGGCGAAGACGGCGAGGGTGGACCCCAGGGCCGCCAGCAGGCCCGGCATGTAGCGGCGGGGCCAGCCCACCGGGAAGACGGCGGCCAGGTCCGAGAAGAAGGCGGGCAGGCCCACCAGGATCAGGGCGATGCCGAGACCGAGCAGCCAGACGACGGCCGCACGGCGCCGCACCGCGTGCTCCGGTCCGGCCAGGACCCGCCCCAGCCAGCCGAGCCCCAGGAACACGATCAGCCCCGCGGCCAGCAGCCCGCACAGCGGCAGGAACACCGCGCTCGTGCTGTTGGCGACGACGCCCTGGATGGAGAAGCCGAGGTCCTCCGGCAGCACGCCGAGGGCGGAGTAGTACGACTTGAGGTACAGGCTGCCGAAGTAGTAGAGCAGGCCGAAGGTCACGGTGCTCGGCGCCGCCACGATCGCGGCCTTCTCCAGGAACGCCGAGGCGGGCGAGCGCGGCGGAGGCGGCTCGGGAGCGGCCGGCGTCTGCGACGTGGACATGGCCACAGTCTGTTCGCCCCGGACGCCCCTCGCACGCAGGGCCACTCCACTCGGGACTGTGCCGATCGTGCGCTTCGGCGCATGATGGTGTCGCACAGTCTCGGGAGGTGCTCTTCGGTGTCGTACCCCGCATGGCAGCCGTGGACCGGGCAGAACGCCCCGTCGCTGCTCGCCTCCAACGCCGACCGCGAGCGCGCGGTCGACGTCCTGAGGGCCGGTTACGGGGAGGGGCGGCTGGAGCGGCCCGAGTTCGAGAAGCGGGTGGAGCGGGCGTACGGGGCCCGTACCGTGGGCGAGCTGGCGCTGCTGGTCGCGGATCTGCCGCAGGGGCCGATGCCGCAGCCGGCGAGCGTGCCGGTGACCTTCATGCCGATGGGCCGGCCGAAGACCAACGAGAAGGCGATCGGGGCGGCGATCTGCGGGGGCCTGGTGTTCTTCACCGGCGGTCTCACGGGCATCCCGGCGATCGTTCTCGGCCACGCGGCGCGCACCGAGATCCGCCGCAGCGGAGAGGGCGGCGACGGACTGGCGCTGGCCGGTCTGGTCCTGGGCTGGCTGGCCACGGCCGCGTGGGCGGCGGGCCTGATCCTGCTGCTCGTCCTGGCGGTCGCCCTGGTCTGAGCCCCGGCCGGCGCCCGGTTCCGGGGGGCGCGGACACAGGCGGCAAGTCGGGCAGGTCGGGCCCGGTTCCATTTGTTTTGACCGCAGCGAATGCGGTAGGTACGCTCAGACCTTGTGCCTGGGGTGTGCCCTGGCCCTCGTGCGTGCCTTCGACCGCATACGGGCCGAGACCGGCCACCGTAATCTGCGCCCTTCTCGCCTTGCGGCGGGGGTTCGCGGGATTCGACACACCCGACCGCGTGGGTCGGCGACGTTCCAGGTTAGCTTCACCATTCGGCACACAGAAACCGGAGAAGTAGTGCCTACGATCCAGCAGCTGGTCCGCAAGGGCCGGCAGGACAAGGTCGAGAAGAACAAGACGCCCGCACTCGAGGGTTCCCCTCAGCGTCGTGGCGTCTGCACGCGTGTGTTCACGACCACCCCGAAGAAGCCGAACTCGGCCCTGCGTAAGGTCGCGCGTGTGCGTCTGACCAGCGGGATCGAGGTCACCGCTTACATTCCGGGTGAGGGACACAACCTGCAGGAGCACTCCATCGTGCTCGTGCGCGGCGGCCGTGTGAAGGACCTGCCGGGTGTTCGCTACAAGATCATCCGCGGTTCGCTCGACACCCAGGGTGTCAAGAACCGCAAGCAGGCTCGCAGCCGTTACGGCGCCAAGAAGGAGAAGTAAGAATGCCTCGTAAGGGCCCCGCCCCGAAGCGCCCGGTCATCATCGACCCGGTCTACGGTTCTCCTCTTGTCACCTCGCTCATCAACAAGGTGCTGCTGAACGGCAAGCGCTCCACCGCCGAGCGCATCGTCTACGGCGCCATGGAGGGCCTGCGCGAGAAGACCGGCAACGACCCGGTCATCACGCTGAAGCGCGCTCTCGAGAACATCAAGCCGACCCTCGAGGTCAAGTCCCGCCGTGTCGGTGGCGCCACCTACCAGGTCCCGGTCGAGGTCAAGCCGGGCCGCGCCAACACCCTGGCGCTGCGCTGGCTGGTCGGTTACTCCCGCGCCCGTCGCGAGAAGACCATGACCGAGCGTCTGCTCAACGAGCTTCTCGACGCTTCGAACGGCCTCGGTGCGGCCGTCAAGAAGCGCGAGGACACGCACAAGATGGCCGAGTCCAACAAGGCCTTCGCGCACTACCGCTGGTAGTCGCAGACCCCATCGAGACCGAGAGAAGACTGAAGCCTTATGGCTACCACTTCGCTTGACCTGGCCAGGGTCCGCAACATCGGGATCATGGCCCACATCGACGCGGGCAAGACGACCACCACCGAGCGGATCCTGTTCTACACCGGCGTTTCGTACAAGATCGGTGAGGTCCACGACGGCGCCGCCACCATGGACTGGATGGAGCAGGAGCAGGAGCGTGGCATCACGATCACCTCTGCTGCCACCACCTGTCACTGGCCGCTTGAGGGCGTCGACCACACCATCAACATCATCGACACCCCGGGTCACGTCGACTTCACCGTCGAGGTGGAGCGTTCGCTCCGCGTCCTCGACGGCGCCGTGACGGTGTTCGACGGCGTTGCCGGCGTGGAGCCGCAGTCCGAGACGGTGTGGCGTCAGGCCGACCGTTACGGCGTTCCGCGTATCTGCTTCGTCAACAAGCTGGACCGTACCGGCGCCGAGTTCCACCGCTGCGTGGACATGATCTCGGACCGCCTGGGCGCCCAGCCGCTCGTCATGCAGCTCCCGATCGGCGCCGAGGCCGACTTCAAGGGCGTCGTGGACCTGGTCCGCATGAAGGCGCTCGTGTGGTCCGCCGAGGCCGCCAAGGGCGAGATGTACGACGTCGTCGACATCCCGGACACGCACACCGAGGCTGCCGAGGAGTACCGCGGCAAGCTCATCGAGGCCGTGGCCGAGAACGACGAAGAGATCATGGAGCTGTACCTGGAGGGCGAGGAGCCTTCCGAGGAGCAGCTGTACGCCGCGATCCGTCGCATCACCATCGCGTCCGGCAAGTCCCAGGGCACGACGGTCACCCCCGTGTTCTGCGGCACCGCGTTCAAGAACAAGGGCGTCCAGCCCCTGCTCGACGCGGTCGTGCGCTACCTCCCCACCCCGCTCGACGTCGAGGCCATCGAGGGCCACGGCGTGAGCGACCCGGAGGAGGTCGTCAAGCGCAAGCCGTCCGACGACGAGCCGCTGTCCGCGCTGGCGTTCAAGATCATGAGCGACCCGCACCTCGGCAAGCTCACCTTCGTCCGGGTCTACTCGGGCCGCCTGGAGTCCGGCACCGCCGTGCTGAACTCCGTCAAGGGCAAGAAGGAGCGCATCGGCAAGATCTACCGCATGCACGCGAACAAGCGTGAGGAGATCGACTCGGTGGGCGCCGGCGACATCATCGCCGTCATGGGTCTGAAGCAGACCACGACCGGTGAGACGCTGTGCGACGACAAGCAGCCGGTGATCCTGGAGTCCATGGACTTCCCGGCGCCGGTCATCCAGGTCGCCATCGAGCCCAAGTCCAAGGGTGACCAGGAGAAGCTGGGTGTCGCCATCCAGCGTCTCGCGGAGGAGGACCCCTCCTTCCAGGTCCACTCGGACGAGGAGACCGGCCAGACCATCATCGGTGGTATGGGCGAGCTGCACCTCGAGGTGCTGGTCGACCGTATGCGCCGTGAGTTCAAGGTCGAGGCCAACGTCGGCAAGCCGCAGGTCGCGTACCGCGAGACGATCCGCAAGGCCGTCGAGCGCGTGGACTACACCCACAAGAAGCAGACCGGTGGTACCGGTCAGTTCGCCAAGGTGCAGATCGCGATCGAGCCCCTCGAGGGCGGCGACACGTCGTACGAGTTCGTGAACAAGGTGACCGGTGGCCGTATCCCGAAGGAGTACATCCCTTCGGTCGACGCCGGTGCGCAGGAGGCCATGCAGTTCGGTATCCTCGCCGGCTACGAGATGACCGGCGTGCGCGTCACCCTGCTCGACGGTGCCTACCACGAGGTCGACTCCTCCGAGCTCGCGTTCAAGATCGCCGGTTCGCAGGCCTTCAAGGAGGCCGCGCGCAAGGCCAGCCCCGTGCTGCTCGAGCCGATGATGGCCGTCGAGGTCACCACGCCCGAGGACTACATGGGTGAGGTCATCGGCGACATCAACTCCCGCCGTGGCCAGATCCAGGCCATGGAGGAGCGGGCCGGTGCCCGCGTCGTGAAGGGTCTCGTGCCCCTCTCGGAGATGTTCGGCTACGTCGGCGACCTGCGCAGCAAGACGTCCGGCCGCGCCAGCTACTCCATGCAGTTCGACTCCTACGCCGAGGTTCCGCGGAACGTCGCCGAGGAGATCATCGCGAAGGCCAAGGGCGAGTAACGCACCGCGTTCTCACGCCGTAGGCTTGACTCCGGAGCCTCACGGGGCAAACGCACACGATCGTGGGTGTTTGCCCCGGGTTCCGGGACTTAACAGCAAAGATCACCTGGCGCCGATGAAGTAAGGCGTACCAGAACCACTCCCAGGAGGACCCCAGTGGCGAAGGCGAAGTTCGAGCGGACTAAGCCGCACGTCAACATCGGCACCATCGGTCACATCGACCACGGTAAGACGACCCTCACGGCCGCCATTACCAAGGTGCTGCACGACGCGTACCCGGAGCTGAACGAGGCCACCCCGTTCGACAACATCGACAAGGCTCCCGAGGAGCGCCAGCGCGGTATCACCATCTCCATCGCGCACGTCGAGTACCAGACCGAGGCGCGTCACTACGCCCACGTCGACTGCCCCGGTCACGCGGACTACATCAAGAACATGATCACCGGTGCCGCCCAGATGGACGGCGCGATCCTCGTGGTCGCCGCGACCGACGGTCCGATGCCGCAGACCAAGGAGCACGTGCTCCTGGCCCGCCAGGTCGGCGTGCCGTACATCGTCGTCGCCCTGAACAAGGCCGACATGGTGGACGACGAGGAGATCCTGGAGCTCGTCGAGCTCGAGGTGCGTGAGCTCCTCTCCGAGTACGAGTTCCCGGGCGACGACCTGCCGGTCGTCAAGGTCTCGGCGCTGAAGGCGCTCGAGGGCGACGCCACCTGGACGCAGTCCGTCCTCGACCTGATGAAGGCCGTCGACGAGTCCATCCCGGAGCCCGAGCGTGACGTCGACAAGCCGTTCCTGATGCCGATCGAGGACGTCTTCACGATCACCGGTCGCGGTACGGTCGTCACCGGCCGTATCGAGCGTGGTGTCCTCAAGGTCAACGAGACCGTCGACATCATCGGCATCAAGACCGAGAAGACCACCACCACGGTCACCGGCATCGAGATGTTCCGCAAGCTGCTCGACGAGGGCCAGGCCGGTGAGAACGTCGGTCTGCTGCTCCGCGGCATCAAGCGCGAGGACGTCGAGCGCGGCCAGGTCATCATCAAGCCCGGCTCGGTCACCCCGCACACGGAGTTCGAGGCCACGGCGTACATCCTGTCCAAGGACGAGGGTGGCCGCCACACGCCGTTCTTCAACAACTACCGCCCGCAGTTCTACTTCCGTACCACGGACGTGACCGGCGTCGTGCACCTCCCCGAGGGCACCGAGATGGTCATGCCGGGCGACAACACCGACATGCGCGTTGAGCTGATCCAGCCCATCGCCATGGAGGAGGGCCTGAAGTTCGCCATCCGTGAGGGTGGCCGGACCGTGGGCGCCGGCCAGGTCACCAAGATCCTGAAGTAAGCTCCCCGCTTGCTTGAGGGTCGGTTGACCCGGTAGCTCCAACGAGCTCCAGGAGGGGCCCGTACGACTTCGGTCGTGCGGGCCCCTTCGCTTTGCCTCTGCCCTGCGGCGGGTGGTGAAGTCTTCGGGAACGCTGGGCTGCCGAGGGGCGAGAAGTGGGTCAACAAAGCCGAGCAGGTGGGTGAAATGGCCCCTTGTGCCCGCAAGGGGCGGAAGGTGCCCGCGTAGCGTGCGGGTGTGCTCAGATCGTCGATAGCCACGCACGGTGTCGCCGTCGCCGAGCGGCCCGCCCCGACCCCGCCGGCCGGCACGCCCGAGGCGCCCGGCGCCCTGCGCAAGCGCCCTCGGCTGTACCTGGTCGACGGCATCCGGCTCGCCGCGGCCCTGCTGGTGGTGATGCACCACTTCGCCGGCACCAAGCGCGCCGACCAGCCCGGCAACGCCATCTGGGACCGTCCGGTGCAGGACATCATGCCGACCGTGTTCCGGGTCGCGTCCTTCGGCTGGATCGGCGTCGAGATCTTCTTCGTGATCAGCGGCTTCGTGATCTGCATGTCCTGCTGGGGCCGCAGCCCCCGGCAGTTCTTCGTCTCCCGCGTGATCCGGCTGTACCCGGCGTACTGGTTCGCGGTGCTGTTCACCACCGGTGTGGTCGTCGCCCTCCCCGGGGTCTGGGAGCGGCTCCCCGCCCGGGACGTGCTGCTCAACCTCACCATGCTGCAGACCGGCTCCCGCGTCCCGCACGTCGACGCCGTCTACTGGACCCTCTGGTCCGAGCTGCGGTTCTACCTGCTCTTCCTGGTCGTCGTCGCCATGGGGCTGACGTACCGCAGGGTCGTCGTCTTCTGCTGCGTCTGGGGCGCGGCCGCGATGCTCGCGCCCGTCGCCAAGCTGCCGCTGCTCACGCTGTTCGCCCAGCCCGACGGCGCCTGGTACTTCATCACCGGCCTCGCCCTCTACCTCATGCACCGCTTCGGCCAGGACCTGCTGCTGTGGGGCATCCTCGGCATGTCCTGGCTGATGGCGCAGCACGAGCTGGCGCAGCGCGTGGTGTACGAGGGCGTCTCCAGCTGGCGCGGCGCACTGCTGATCTACACCACGTTCCTGCTGGTCATGGTCGCCGTCGCGCTCGGCTGGGCCGACCGCTTCCAGTGGCGGTGGCTGGTGACGGCGGGCTGTCTGACGTACCCGCTGTACCTCCTGCACTACGTCGCCGGTACGGCGGTCATCAACCGGCTGCGCGACACGATGGACCCCCGACTGCTGATCGCGCTGGTGACCGCCGGGTTCCTGGTGCTGAGCTGGCTGGTGCACCGGTTCGTGGAGCGGCCGGTGGCGCGGGTGATGAAGCGGGGCCTGGACGCGTCGTTCACACGGCTGCGTCAGCGGGCCTGAGCGCCTCGGACCCGGGAGTCGCTGGTCGTACGGCGCTGCCAGACCGGGTCGATACGGGTGGTCCGGCCCAGGAACAGCGCGAGCACGGACGCCGCTCCCAGCGCCGCCATCGGCAGATAGCCCGTCAGATGCGAGGCACCACCCGTCAGCACCGGCAGAGCGCAGGCGGCCGCCGCGGCATAGGCGCCGACGACGGTGAGGCGGGCCCAGGGCGTCGTCGTACAGGCGCCTTCCCAGGGGCGGGCGGTGACGGACCGGTCCGTGCCGACCAGGGCCCCGCGAGCTGCCGTGAGGGAGCGGACGTCCGCGCGGAGGGCGTTGAAGTGGCACACACGGCCGTCCGGGGTGACGTACACACCCGGCACCGAGTGTTTCTCGTCCGTCAGCTCCCAGCGCCGGGCGAACAGCAGCCGGCCCCCGCCGGCGCCGAACTCCGTCGCAAGAGGCGCGATCTCCTCGCTCGGCACGAACAGGCGCAGCGAGCCCGACTCGGTGTCGGCCTCCAGGGACACCCTCACCTCGACCTTGATGCTGCCCGCCCGGGAACCGACCGTCCGGTGCTCGCCGCGCACCGCCGTCAGCCGGCGCACCGGCACCGCGTACACACGCCCCTGGGCCGCGTCCTCGCGCAGCAGCCGCCGCGCACCGCGGCCCGTCAGCCGGGAGCGGTCGGAAGCGCCCAGGAAGAGCAGACCCGCGACGACGACGAGAAAGTACGGCGCGAAGGCGAGCGGCGGCCGCCAGGTCTGCGCGTACGCCGTGATGTCGGTGCTGGCGTCCACCCACCCGCCCAGCTCCGGCCGGCCCGGAACATGCAGCACGTCCACCTCGTCATAGGCGAAGGGCGCCCCCGCGACGATGCCGCGGTCCACGGCGAGGCGGGTGCCGTCCGGCGGGTGTGCGACACCCGCGCCCCCGCGTCCTGGATCGCCGCGAGCGTACGCCCCTGTCCGCCGTCCGGCTGCCAGGCGAGCAACTGCGCCGCGACCAGGGCGTACGCCGCGAGGGCCAGTGCCGTCCCACGCCCGAACGAGGACACCGGCATCCGCGGAATCACCCCCGGCACCGGCCCACCGTCCCCCTGCCGCGCCGGCCCGAGCCGCGGAGCCCGCCCCGTCGCCACCACCCACCCGAGCCCGCACACCAGCGCCCCGGCCAGCGCGGCCATCACGTCCCAGCGGGGGACGGGCGCGCCGTAGCGCAGCAGCGGGAGCAGCACGGCCACGGCCGCGGACACCAGAGCGGCCGCGCCCCAGCGGCGCGTCCAGGGAGTGGATCTTCGCATGGTCTGATCAAACCGGGCGCGCGGGCGGCTGTACAGGCTCTTGTGCGAGCAGCGGGGTGCAGTAAATTCACACCCGCATACGAACGTTGACGCTGATGCACTGGTGACGGGGGTTGCTGCATGGCGGGCCATCGGCCGACGGACTGGCATGTCCTGGATCTGGACGAGGACCCGGTGCCGGGGGATCCGCAGCGGGTCCGCCAACTGGCCAAGTCTCTGCATGACTTCGCGGATGACGTCTCGGACGCGTTGCGTCTGGTGAAGGGGATGGCGGGGGAGTCGACGCTTGCGGAGTGGGCGGGCAAGTCGGCGGAGGTCTTCAAGGAGGACTTCGCCGATGTCCCGAAGAACCTGAAGAAGCTGGAGAAGTCGTACTCGCTGTGCGGGGACGCGCTGGCGGACTACTGGCCGAAGCTGGAGCGTGCGCAGGCGCTGGCGGACCGTGCGTTGGTGAAGGGCCGTGAGGCGCGGTCGGATCTGTCCTCGGCGAAGTCGCGTCTGTCGTCGGCGGATTCGTGGGTGACGCGGGCGGGGAAGGAGGCGGACAAGTACAAGGACGACCCGACGGGCAGCAAGTCGACGGAGAAGCCGGACGAGGCGAAGGTGCGTGCCGCCACCCGGGATGTGCAGCATGCGGAGGCCGCTCAGGCCAGTGCGCAGTCGGATGTCTCCACGGCTCAGAGTGCGTTGGACGCGGCGAAGAAGATGGCCGAGGATGCGCGCAAGATGCGCCAGGAGGCGGCGCGGACGGCGAAGTCGAAGATCGACGAGGCGTCGGACGCGGGGATCCAGAACCGGTCGTGGTGGGAGGAGATCGGCGACTGGTTCACCGACAACTGGGACAACATCGTCGCCGTCTGCAAGGTCGTCGTGGCGGTGCTGGGTGTCATCGCGATGATCATCGGCGGGCCGATTCTCGGTGCGATCGTGCTGATCGCGGCGTTGGTGGTGCTCGCGGACACGCTCTATAAGTACTCGCAGGGCAGAGCGTCGCTGTGGGATGTGGCGTTCGCGGCGCTGGACTGCATACCTGGCATGAAGGGGTTGACGACGCTTGGGGGGCTGGCCAAGGGGCTCAAGGCCGCAGGCAAGCTGGGGCTCAAGGGCATGGCCCAGGGCATCAAGGGACTGGGCAGGTCCCTCAGAGGTGGCGCGGGCAATCTCGTGAAAAGGGCCAAGGCGCTCGCGGGACGGTGTCCCGGCGGCGACCCCATCGACATGGTCTCCGGCGAGATGCTGATGTACGACACGGATGTCGAGCTGCCCGGAGTCCTGACGTTGGCACTGAAACGGACTCATGTCTCCACGTACCGAGAAGGGCGGTGGTTCGGGAGGTCGTGGGCATCCACGCTCGACGAGCGGGTCGAACTCGACGACCAAGGGGTCCTGTTCGCCGCTGAGGACGGCATGATCCTCGCGTATCCGGTGCCGCGTCCCGGCGAACCGACACTGCCGCTCGAAGGTCCGCAGTGGCCGTTGGAGTGGGACGGTCCGCAGCAAGGAACCCTGCGCATCCACGACCCCGCCCTCGGCGTCACCCGCCACTTCACCGTGGTGACGGAGCCGCTGCCGGATATGCCGTACACGTTGGCGCTGTCCGCGATGACCGATCGGAACGACAACCGCATCGATTTCGACCGGTGCGCCGACGGGGCGCCTACCGCGGTTCGGCACGCCGGTGGGTATCACATCGAGGTCGAGACGACGGACGGCCTGGTCACGCGTCTGCGACTGCGTGGCAGCGCCGACGCCGAGGCCGACGGCGTCACGACGCTTCGGCGGTATGCGTACTCGGCCGACCGGAACCTCACCGAGATCTACAACTCCTCCGGGCTGCCGCTCCGCCTGGAGTACGACAACCGGGCGCGCGTCGTCTCCTGGACCGACCGGAACGGCAGCTGGTACCGGTTCACGTACGACGGCGAGGACCGCTGCGTGGCGGGACGGGGGGCCGATGGGTATCTGGACTGCGTCATCACATACGACACCGCGCGGCGCACAACCACGTACACGAACTCGCTGGGACACGCGACCCGTTACGAGTACAACGAGCTTCTGCAGCTCGTTCGGGTGACCGACCCGCTGGAGCGGCAGGAGTCGCTCGAATGGGACCGCCATGGCCGACTGCTCAGGCAGACCGACCCGATGGGGCGCGAGACCGCGTACACCTACGACGAAGCCGGCAACGTCACCTCGATCATCGGCCCCGACGGCCGCAGGGCGACCGCCGAGTACAACCAGTGGCACCTCCCGGTCATGACGATCGGCGCCGACGGCGCCGTACGTACCTACTCGTACGACGAACGCGGGAACCGCACCTCCGTGACGGAGCCGTACGCCGCTGAGACCCGCTTCAGCTACGGTCCTCGGGGCGCACTTACCGGAATCACGGATCCTCTGGGTGCGACGACCTCCCTCGTGACGGATGCCGCCGGGCTACCGGTCCGGGTCACAAGTGCCACCGGTGCGGTCGTCGCATACACGCGCGACGCGTTCGGCCGCATCGACACAGTGACGGATCCCATGGGCGGCACCACCCGCATCTCCTGGACCCCGGAGGGCAGGAGAAGGGAGAGGATCGCAGCCGACGGCAGCGTGGAGTGCTGGACCTGGGACGCGGAGGGAAACCTCCTCGCCTACACCGACGCCGCTGGTGCGACGACCACATCGACGTATTCGCACTTCGATCTCCTGGTGAGCAGAACTGATCCGGCAGGCGCGACCCTTCGCTTCCACCACGACACCGAGCTGCGGCTCACCGCGGTCACCAACGCCCATGGGCTGACCTGGAACTACGTCTACGACGCGGCAGGTCATCTGGTGGCGGAGCACGACTTCGACGGGCGCTCGCTCAGCTATGTCCGCGACGAGGTGGGCCGTCTGACCAGGCAGATCAACGGTGCCGGCGAGACGATCGAGTATCTGCGTGACGTGATCGGCAACGTCGTCGAGAAGCGAGCCGGAGACACCACTACCGTCTTCCGGTACGACGACGCCGGACTGCTGAGAGAAGCGCTGTCGCCCGGAGTCCACCTCACCTTCGCCCATGACGAGTACGGCCGGGTCACGGAAGAGACCGTCAACGGCAGAACCAGCAGCTTCCGCTACGACCTCGCCGGCCGCCGTACAGCGCGCGCCACTCCGTCCGGAGCAGTGAGCAGCTGGTCCTACACCCCTGACGGACAGGCGCGGGAACTGGTGGCCTTCGACCATGCCCTGCATTTCGCGTACGACGCCGCAGGCAGGGAGACGGAGATACGCCTGGGGGACCAGGTGTCCGTGCGACAGGCCTGGGACGTCATGCACCGCATGCGACGGCAGACGGTCCTTGGCGCGGGACGCCAGGCCTCGGGGACTGTGTCCGCCGAACGTCAGTACGTGCACGGCCCTGCCGGTCCCGTCGAGGTGATCGATGCCGGGGACGGCACGGCGAGCTATGCGCTCGATGTGACCGGCCGGCCCACCGGCGTCACGGCGGACGACTGGACCGAGCACTACGCGTACGACATCGGCGGACGGCTGGCCGGCTCTGATCAGCAGCACGGAGACATTGAACGGGAGGACGCCGCACGGCGGTTCGAGTACTCCGGAAGCCGGCTGACGAGGGCCGGACGGACCCGCTATGCGTACGACTCCCAGGGCCGTGTGATCCGCCGGGCGAGGCGAACCCTCTCGGGTCTGCGGAGGGTCTGGACGTACACCTGGAACGCTGAGGACCGACTGACGCGCCTTGTCACGCCGGACGGAGCGACCTGGCGCTACGCCTACGACCCCCTGGGACGTCGGATATCCAAGGAGCGCCTGGATTCCTCGGGACAGGTCGCCGAGGCGGTGTTCTTCGTCTGGGACGGCAGCCGGCTGGCGGAGGAGATACACGATCGCGGAGCCGGTGGCCGCAGCAGCGTCACCTGGGAGTACGCGCCCGAGAGCCACCGTCCGGTGGCTCAGAGCACTTGTGAATGGCTTCGTGACGCACCACAGGACGAGGTGGACCGGAGATTCCGGCTCATCGTGAGCGACCTCGCGGGGAGCCCATTCCAATTGCTCTCTCCGGATGGAGAAACGACCTGGAAGAACAGGTCGAACCTATGGGGCGCAGCGCGGCAGACACCGACGCGGGAAGAAGACTGTTCCCTTCGGTTCCCCGGCCAGTATTTCGACGCCGAGAGTGAACTCCACTACAACTATTTCCGCTACTACGACCCGCACACCTCCCGGTACATCTCCCCCGACCCTCTGGGGCTCGCCGCCGGGCCTGATCACTACGCATACGTGGTCAACCCTCTGGTCTGGTCCGACCCTCTGGGGTTGCAGACCTGCCCCACCTTCAAGGGGCTCGCCTGGCTGACCGAGAAGATGCTGAAGCGCCCCTCGTTCAGGTACCAGCGGGTCGTGTCCGGCACGGACTACGAGCAGATCTGGAAGCTGTCCAACGGCCGTGAGGTGCATGTGGACGGCGGCCCCACCAACGGCTGGATCATGGAGGCGAAGTTCACCGGAGGACGGGAGAGTGAGTGGGCCAAGTCGGCATACAATCCCGAGAGCTCTTTCTACAACGAGAGTAAAATCACTGACCAGGCCGAAAAGCTTCTGAAGCTGAACGAAGAGCTCGGCGGGAAAGGCGTACGCTATGCCATTTCCAATGAGGCGGGTGCGGCCCACTTCACGGAAGTGCTTGCCACTAATTTCCCGGAACAAATGGCAAATGGTACGCTTGCGGTGTTTCACGTACCCGGCAACGGTATGAGCGGAATGAGTAAATGGTTGACGTAAGCGCAGAATTGGGTCGACTCTCCGAACTTCGTGAACTCACCGGCCCGGCCGCGGCCGCGGTTCTCCACGCCGCCGGCTGGGAAGGCGAGCGCAGGAATCCGGCGAAGGAATGGGCGACGACCTGGCGGCGGGACGGCGCGCACGCGTGGATTCAGGGGGACGGGCCGTCCGTGGAGGTGGAGTTCACGCTCTGGTACCGGGAGGTCGAGGAGGAGTGGCCGGACCCGGACACGTACATCGACGACCTCTACGATGCCGCTTCCGCCGAACTTCCGCGCGTAGCCGCCCAGTTGGAGTCCGGGGAGCTCGGCGCCCGGCTGGAGGCCGTCGAGGAGGATCTGACCGACGGTGTGGACTACATCGACCACACCGCGTGGAGGATCTCGGACAAGGTTCTCCTGGCTGGCGTCAAGCACGACGACACCGAGGCGCCGGTGCAGCTGGTCGTGGTGGTGCGTGAGTACGGCGGTGCCGTGGAGGACGACGGAGGAGAGTGGCTCTGAGGGGTGGGGACGCCGATGGGGGGCGACGCGGCGTCATGATCCGGAACCCGTTGTCCGTGTACCGCCTGCAACCCTGGTTCGGCGACGTGCGCACCCTCCTCTTCGGCCCGTCGCTCACCCAGGTCATCCGCTGGCTGATCGGTTCCGCCGCGGAGCCGCCCGGCTCGGTGACGGCCGAGTGGGACGGCAACCCCAAGCTGCCGGAGTCCGAGTTCCCGTCGGGATACACGGGGGCGCCCGTCCTGAGCCGGCGGGTCGCGGAGTCGCTGGGGGAGGACCTGGGGAAGGCGGGGCGGATGCTGCCGGTCGAGGTCGAGGGGGCCGAGGAGGGGGCGTATCTGCTCTATGCCGTCGGGGCGGTCGTCGACTGTGTGGACGTGCGCCGCTCGTCCAAGCCCAAGAAGGGCGGGGGCCCGATGAAGATCACCGTCTTCCGTCCGGACGCCCTGCCCACCGACCTGCCGGCCTTCCGCGTGCCCGAGTCGCCGGGTGTCGTCCACTGGAACGGCTGGGCCGTCGAGCGGCTGGCCGGGCTGCTGGGGGAGCGGCTGGAGGCCCGGCTCGTCTGGTCCGAGGACAGGTCCCTCACGCCGCATCCCGACCCCTGGGGCTTCTGATCATGCACGAGACTCTCCGCGCGCACGTCCGGAGCGGGGCCGAGCGGGCGCTGGAGGGGTTTCCCGAGGCGCTGCGGCCCGAGATCTACGCCGTTTCCTTCCGGATCTGGCACGAGGACCAGGACCCCCGGTTCCCCTACGTCGCCGTCGGCTACAACACCGAGAGCCAGGCGCGGCGGGAGGGGCCCCTGGCTCGGTGGCACTACCCGTACTGGCTGCTGGACGGGTTCGAGCGGATCGGGCATGTGCCCGAGGACCCGGTCGGCAGCGCGCTGCATCTCGCCGAGGCCCGGGCCGCCGGGATCTGGTACGCCGACGATCTCGCCGGCGATCTCGACGAGGACCTGGTCGAGGAGTACGACGACGAGCTCGTACGGCGGTTCGACGAGGTGTGTCTCGACGCCGCCTGGGCGCTGCACAGCGGCGGGCACCTCGCGCGTGTGCTCGGCAGGGACGTCCCCGTCGTCGTGTTCGACATGGACCGGCCGGGCTGGGAGGTGGAGGCCACGGTCGCCGCCAATCCGGCGGAGCTGATCGGCGGGTTCCTGGAGGACCACGCAGGACCGTGACCCCGGGTTTGACGTCCGTCACTCCCGGGGTATTCTCTCCGGCTCGATTGGCGTCTGCCATGCCCCGTATGGCAGACTGTCGGAGTTGCTCGGTCGAGTGTTGATGCTGCGCGCCTCCCGCCGGGAGGACTGGAAGCGAGTCCCACAGTACTCGTCGCCCTAACTGCCTGATGGCAGCACTGGGGCGGACGTACGGGAATCTTCCGGGAAGCGTATGCGCGGCACCGGCCAGGCACCCGGTGGGCCTTCCGCCCCCGGCTTGCGGTTCCGGAAGGGCCGTGTGCATTCCCCGCAGGGATGTTCGAACAAGGGACATCCGTGTCAGCGGGAGCGCGACACGCCCGACCGCGTGGGTCGGAGAACGAAGGGCAGAACACAACTGCCGGGTTCCAGAGCTGTAGAGAGACAGGACTACTGAGTAGCCATGGCGGGACAGAAGATCCGCATCCGGCTCAAGGCCTACGACCACGAGGTCATCGACAGCTCGGCGAAGAAGATCGTCGAGACGGTGACGCGCACTGGTGCGTCGGTCGCGGGCCCGGTGCCGCTGCCCACTGAGAAGAACGTGTACTGCGTCATCAAGTCGCCGCACAAGTACAAGGACTCGCGCGAGCACTTCGAGATGCGCACGCACAAGCGCCTGATCGACATTCTCGACCCCACCCCCAAGACCGTTGACTCTCTGATGCGACTCGACCTCCCGGCCGGTGTCGACATCGAGATCAAGCTCTGAGGGTCGGTGAGCTGAGAATGGCTAAGCAGATCAAGGGCATCCTGGGCGAGAAGCTCGGCATGACGCAGGTGTGGGACGAGAACAACCGTGTTGTTCCGGTCACCGTCGTCAAGGCCGGCCCCAACGTCGTGACCCAGGTCCGTACGAACGACGTCGACGGCTACGAGTCGGTCCAGATCGCCTTCGGCGAGATCGACCCGCGCAAGGTGAACAAGCCCCTCAAGGGTCACTTCGCCAAGGCCGACGTCACCCCCCGTCGCCACCTCGTCGAGATCCGCACCGCGGACGCCTCCGAGTACACGCTCGGCCAGGAGATCACCGCTGAGGTGTTCGAGGCCGGCGTCAAGGTCGACGTGACCGGCAAGAGCAAGGGCAAGGGCTTCGCCGGTGTCATGAAGCGCCACAACTTCCGTGGCCTCGGCGCCGGACACGGCACCCAGCGCAAGCACCGCTCGCCCGGTTCCATCGGTGGCTGCGCCACCCCGGGCCGCGTGTTCAAGGGCCTCCGCATGGCGGGTCGCATGGGCAACGAGCGGGTCACCACCCAGAACCTGACCGTCCACGCCGTTGACGCGGAGAAGGGTCTGCTGCTCATCAAGGGCGCGGTTCCCGGTCCGAACGGCGGCCTCGTCCTGGTCCGCACCGCGGCCAAGGGGGCCTGAGGTAACCGATGAGCACTGTTGACATCCTTTCGCCGGCGGGCGACAAGGCCGGTTCCGTCGAGCTCCCCGCGGAGATCTTCGACGCCAAGGTCAGCGTTCCGCTGATCCACCAGGTCGTCGTCGCGCAGCTGGCCGCTGCCCGCCAGGGCACGCACAAGACCAAGACCCGTGGCGAAGTCCGTGGTGGTGGCAAGAAGCCTTACCGCCAGAAGGGCACCGGCCGCGCCCGTCAGGGCTCGACCCGCGCCCCGCAGTTCGCCGGCGGTGGCGTCGTCCACGGCCCGCAGCCGCGTGACTACTCGCAGCGGACCCCCAAGAAGATGAAGGCCGCCGCCCTGCGCGGTGCCCTCACCGACCGGGCCCGCCACAACCGCATCCACGTCGTCTCCGGCGTGGTCGAGGGCGCGGTTTCCACCAAGGCCGCCAAGACGCTGTTCGGCAAGATCTCGGAGCGCAAGAACCTGCTCCTGGTCGTCGAGCGCGCCGACGAGGCCGCGTGGCTGTCCGCCCGCAACCTGCCCCAGGTCCACATCCTGGAGCCGGGCCAGCTGAACACGTACGACGTTCTCGTCTCCGACGACGTGGTCTTCACCCAGGCCGCTTTCGAGTCCTTCGTGTCCGGCCCGAAGGCCACCGACACCGAAGGGACTGAGGTCTGATGGCTATCCGTCACCCCGCCGTCGCCTCGAAGGCTGCCAAGAAGGCCAAGGAGGCGCGCGTCAAGAAGGCGCGTCGCCACGCCGCCGAGGGCAAGAACACGGTCATCACCCCGCTCAGCAAGTCGTACACGGACCCCCGTGACGTGCTGATCAAGCCGGTGGTCTCCGAGAAGAGCTACGCGCTCCTGGACGAGAACAAGTACACGTTCATCGTCGACCCGCGCTCCAACAAGACCCAGATCAAGCAGGCCGTCGAGACGGTCTTCGAGGTCAAGGTCACCGGGGTGAACACGATCAACCGCGTGGGCAAGCGCAAGCGCACCCGCACCGGTTTCGGCCAGCGTGCCGCGACCAAGCGCGCGATCGTGACCCTCGCCGAGGGCGACCGTATCGACATCTTCGGCGGTCCGACCGCGTAAGCGGTCAGGATCGTCCGAATATCGGACGAGGACTGAGAAATGGGTATCCGCAAGTACAAGCCGACGACTCCTGGCCGTCGTGGCGCCAGCGTCGCCGACTTCGTCGAGGTCACGCGGTCCACGCCGGAGAAGTCGCTGGTTCGCCCCCTGCACAGCAAGGGTGGCCGTAACAACTCCGGTCGCGTGACCGTCCGCCACCAGGGTGGTGGCCACAAGCGCGCCTACCGCGTGATCGACTTCCGTCGTCACGACAAGGACGGCGTGCCGGCGAAGGTCGCTCACATCGAGTACGACCCCAACCGCACCGCGCGCATCGCGCTCCTGCACTACGCGGACGGCGAGAAGCGCTACATCCTGGCCCCCAAGGGCCTCAACCAGGGCGACCGGATCGAGAACGGCCCCGGTGCCGACATCAAGCCCGGCAACAACCTGGCGCTGCGCAACATCCCCGTCGGTACGACGATCCACTCCGTGGAGCTTCGTCCCGGTGGCGGCGCCAAGTTCGCCCGCTCCGCCGGTGCCTCCGTGCAGCTGCTCGCGAAGGAGGGCTCGATGGCCCACCTCCGCATGCCGTCCGGTGAGATCCGCCTGGTCGACGTGCGCTGCCGCGCCACCGTCGGCGAGGTCGGCAACGCCGAGCAGTCCAACATCAACTGGGGTAAGGCCGGCCGTAAGCGGTGGCTGGGCGTTCGCCCGACCGTCCGTGGTGTCGTCATGAACCCGGTCGACCACCCGCACGGTGGTGGTGAGGGCAAGACCTCCGGTGGTCGCCACCCGGTCAGCCCGTGGGGCAAGAAGGAAGGCCGTACTCGTTCGCCCAAGAAGGCGTCGAACAAGTACATCGTCCGCCGCCGCAAGACGAACAAGAAGCGCTAGGAGCGGGTTTAGATGCCGCGCAGTCTCAAGAAGGGGCCCTTCGTCGACGACCACCTGATCAAGAAGGTGGACGCCCAGAACGAAGCCGGCACCAAGAACGTCATCAAGACCTGGTCCCGTCGCTCCATGATCGTGCCGGCCATGCTCGGCCACACGCTCGCGGTGCACAACGGCAAGACCCACATCCCGGTGTTCGTCACCGAGTCGATGGTCGGCCACAAGCTCGGCGAGTTCTCGCCGACGCGCACCTTCCGGGGTCACGTCAAGGACGACCGGAAGTCGAAGCGCCGCTAGTAGCGGATCGCACTCAGACACGTAAGAAACTGAAGGGACAACCATGGAAGCCAGGGCCCAGGCGCGGTACATCCGCGTCACGCCCATGAAGGCCCGCCGCGTGGTGGACCTCATCCGTGGCATGGACGCCACGGAGGCCCAGGCTGTTCTGCGATTCGCTCCGCAGGCAGCCTCCGTGCCGGTCGGCAAGGTGCTCGACAGCGCCATCGCCAACGCCGCGCACAACTACGACCACACGGACGCCTCCTCGCTGTTCATCAGCGAGGCGTACGTCGACGAGGGCCCGACCCTGAAGCGGTTCCGTCCGCGTGCCCAGGGCCGTGCCTACCGGATCCGCAAGCGGACCAGCCACATCACCGTGGTCGTCGCCAGCAAGGAAGGAACCCGGTAATGGGCCAGAAGGTAAACCCGCACGGGTTCCGGCTCGGTGTCACGACCGACTTCAAGTCGCGTTGGTACGCCGACAAGCTCTACAAGGACTACGTCAAGGAAGACGTCGCCATCCGTCGGATGCTGACGTCCGGCATGGAGCGCGCCGGCATCTCGAAGGTTGAGATCGAGCGCACCCGTGACCGTGTCCGCGTGGACATCCACACCGCGCGTCCCGGCATCGTCATCGGCCGCCGCGGTGCGGAGGCCGACAAGATCCGCGGTCAGCTGGAGAAGCTGACGGGCAAGCAGGTCCAGCTGAACATCCTCGAGGTCAAGAACCCCGAGACGGACGCTCAGCTGGTTGCTCAGGCCGTCGCCGAGCAGCTTTCCTCCCGCGTCTCCTTCCGTCGGGCCATGCGTAAGAGCATGCAGTCCGCCATGAAGGCCGGCGCCAAGGGCATCAAGATCCAGTGCGGTGGCCGCCTCGGCGGCGCCGAGATGTCCCGCTCGGAGTTCTACCGCGAGGGCCGTGTGCCCCTGCACACGCTCCGCGCGAACGTGGACTACGGCTTCTTCGAGGCCAAGACGACCTTCGGCCGCATCGGTGTGAAGGTCTGGATCTACAAGGGCGACGTCAAGAACATCGCCGAGGTCCGCGCCGAGAACGCTGCGGCCCGTGCGGGTAACCGCCCGGCCCGTGGTGGCGCCGACCGCCCGGCCCGTGGTGGCCGTGGTGGCGAGCGCGGCGGGCGCGGTCGTAAGCCGCAGCAGGCTGCCGGCGCCGAGGCCCCCAAGGCCGAGGCTCCCGCCGCCGCTCCGGCTGAGAGCACCGGAACGGAGGCCTGACCGTCATGCTGATCCCCCGTAGGGTCAAGCACCGCAAGCAGCACCACCCGAAGCGCAACGGTATGTCCAAGGGTGGAACGCAGGTTGCGTTCGGCGAGTACGGCATCCAGGCGCTGACCCCGGCCTACGTGACGAACCGCCAGATCGAGGCGGCTCGTATCGCGATGACCCGCCACATCAAGCGTGGCGGCAAGGTCTGGATCAACATCTACCCGGACCGTCCCCTCACCAAGAAGCCTGCCGAGACCCGCATGGGTTCCGGTAAGGGTTCGCCGGAGTGGTGGATCGCCAACGTCAAGCCCGGACGCGTCATGTTCGAGCTGTCGTACCCCAACGAGAAGATCGCCCGTGAGGCGCTGACTCGTGCGGCCCACAAGCTGCCGATGAAGTGCCGGATCGTCAAGCGCGAGGCAGGTGAAGCGTGATGTCGGCCGGTACCAAGGCGTCCGAGCTGCGCGAGCTGGGCAACGAGGAGCTTCTGGCGAAGCTCCGCGAGGCCAAGGAAGAGCTGTTCAACCTCCGCTTCCAGGCGGCGACCGGTCAGCTCGAGAACCACGGTCGGCTGAAGGCCGTCCGCAAGGACATCGCGCGGATCTACACCCTGATGCGTGAGCGCGAGCTGGGCATCGAGACGGTGGAGAGCGCCTGATGAGCGAGAGCAACGTGACTGAGAACACCGAAGCCCGAGGCTTCCGCAAGACCCGTGAGGGTCTGGTCGTCAGCGACAAGATGGACAAGACCGTCGTCGTCGCCGTCGAGGACCGTGTGAAGCACGCGCTGTACGGCAAGGTCATCCGCCGTACGAACAAGCTCAAGGCCCACGACGAGCAGAACGCTGCGGGCGTCGGCGACCGCGTCCTCCTCATGGAGACCCGGCCGCTGTCCGCGACGAAGCGCTGGCGCGTCGTCGAGATCCTCGAGAAGGCCAAGTAATTCCTGCGGGGTTTTCCGCAGGACAGTTCCGCCAGGCTCGGCAGGGGTCCCGTAACAGGACCCCTGCCGGGAACCGGCAGACGATCAGGAGATAGACGTGATCCAGCAGGAGTCGCGACTGCGTGTCGCCGACAACACTGGTGCGAAGGAGATCCTTTGCATCCGTGTGCTCGGTGGCTCCGGTCGCCGCTACGCGGGCATCGGTGACGTCATCGTCGCCACCGTCAAGGACGCGATCCCCGGTGGCAACGTGAAGAAGGGCGACGTCGTCAAGGCTGTCGTCGTGCGCACCGTCAAGGAGCGCCGTCGTCCGGACGGCTCGTACATCCGCTTCGACGAGAACGCCGCCGTCATTCTGAAGAACGACGGCGACCCTCGCGGCACCCGCATCTTCGGCCCGGTCGGCCGTGAGCTGCGCGAGAAGAAGTTCATGAAGATCATCTCGCTCGCGCCGGAGGTGCTGTAAGCATGAAGATCAAGAAGGGCGACCTGGTCCAGGTCATCACCGGTAAGGACAAGGGCAAGCAGGGCAAGGTCATCGCGGCCTTCCCCCGCGAGGACCGCGTCCTGGTCGAGGGTGTCAACCGGGTCAAGAAGCACACGAAGACCGGCCCGAACCAGGCCGGCGGCATCGTGACCACCGAGGCGCCGGTCCACGTCTCCAACGTCCAGCTGGTCGTGGAGAAGGACGGCAAGAAGGTCGTCACGCGAGTCGGTTACCGCTTCGACGAAGAGGGCAACAAGATCCGCGTTGCCAAGCGGACGGGTGAGGACATCTGATGGCTACCACCACCACTCCGCGTCTGAAGACGAAGTACCGCGAGGAGATCGCGGGCAAGCTGCGTGACGAGTTCAAGTACGAGAACGTCATGCAGGTTCCCGGCCTCGTCAAGATCGTGGTCAACATGGGTGTGGGCGACGCCGCCCGCGACTCCAAGCTGATCGAGGGCGCCATCCGCGACCTCACCACGATCACCGGTCAGAAGCCGGCCGTCACCAAGGCCCGCAAGTCCATCGCGCAGTTCAAGCTGCGCGAGGGTCAGCCGATCGGTGCCCACGTCACGCTCCGTGGCGACCGCATGTGGGAGTTCCTGGACCGCACCCTGTCGCTCGCGCTGCCGCGCATCCGCGACTTCCGTGGTCTGTCCCCCAAGCAGTTCGACGGCCGTGGCAACTACACCTTCGGTCTCACGGAGCAGGTCATGTTCCACGAGATCGACCAGGACAAGATCGACCGTGTCCGGGGTATGGACATCACCGTGGTCACCACGGCGACCAACGACGCTGAGGGCCGCGCGCTCCTTCGTCACCTCGGCTTCCCCTTCAAGGAGGCGTGAGCGAGATGGCGAAGAAGGCTCTGATCGCTAAGGCTGCTCGCAAGCCCAAGTTCGGTGTGCGTGGCTACACCCGCTGCCAGCGCTGCGGCCGTCCGCACTCCGTGTACCGCAAGTTCGGCCTCTGCCGCGTGTGCCTTCGTGAGATGGCTCACCGTGGCGAGCTGCCGGGCGTGACCAAGAGCTCCTGGTAATCCCCTAAACAAGGGATTCCTGGACCTCTCGGTAAGCAACTGGGTCGGCAGGGGCCCCACCTCTGATGCCTTAGGCTAGGAGGGTTGGGCCTCTGCCGCCCTGGATCGACTTACTACGCCGTAGGTCCCCGCACCGCACCCGTCCCGTCTGCAGAAGTACGGGGAGAGGGATGGCGCATATAGGAAACCCCGGCGAGAAAGGCCACAGGCCAATTCATGACCATGACTGATCCGATCGCAGACATGCTGACGCGTCTGCGTAACGCGAACTCGGCGTACCACGACTCCGTGGCGATGCCGCACTCGAAGATCAAGTCTCACATCGCGGAGATCCTCCAGCAGGAGGGCTTCATCACGGGCTGGAAGGTCGAGGACGCCGAGGTCGGCAAGAACCTCGTTCTCGAGCTGAAGTTCGGCCCGAACCGTGAGCGCTCCATCGCGGGCATCAAGCGGATCTCCAAGCCCGGTCTCCGGGTTTACGCGAAGTCCACCAACCTGCCCAAGGTGCTGGGTGGCCTCGGCGTGGCGATCATCTCCACGTCGCACGGGCTCCTCACCGACAAGCAGGCCGGCAAGAAGGGCGTGGGTGGGGAAGTCCTCGCCTACGTCTGGTAGCAGAAGGGAACGGAGGAAACAGCTATGTCGCGCATCGGCAAGCTCCCCATCGCGGTTCCCGCCGGCGTGGACGTCACCATCGACGGCCGTACGGTCAAGGTCAAGGGCCCCAAGGGCGAACTGACCCACACCGTCGTGGCGCCGATCGAGATCGCCAAGGGCGAGGACGGCACCCTGCAGGTGACCCGCCCCAACGACGAGCGTCAGAGCAAGGCCCTGCACGGCCTCTCCCGCACGCTGGTGGCGAACATGATCACCGGCGTGACCCAGGGTTACGTGAAGAAGCTCGAGATCAGCGGTGTCGGTTACCGCGTGACCGCCAAGGGCTCGAACCTCGAGTTCGCGCTCGGTTACAGCCACCCGATCGTTGTCGAGGCCCCCGAGGGCATCTCCTTCAAGGTGGAGACCCCGACCCGTTTCCAGGTCGAGGGCATCGACAAGCAGAAGGTCGGCGAGGTTGCGGCCAACATCCGCAAGCTGCGCAAGCCCGACCCGTACAAGGCCAAGGGCGTCAAGTACGAGGGCGAAGTCATCCGCCGCAAGGTCGGAAAGGCGGGTAAGTAAGCCATGGCATACGGGCAGAAGATCCTGAAGGGCGACGCCTACAAGCGCGCCGCGATCAAGCGCCGCCACCTGCGGATCCGCAAGCGGATCAACGGCACGGAGGAGCGCCCCCGTCTCGTCGTGACCCGCTCCAACCGCCACATCGTGGCGCAGGTGATCGACGACCTGAAGGGCCACACCCTGGCGTCGGCGTCCACCCTGGACGCGTCGATCCGCGGTGCCGAGGGCGACAAGTCGGCGCAGGCCAAGCAGGTCGGCGCTCTGGTCGCCGAGCGTGCCAAGGCCGCCGGTGTCGAGGCCGTCGTGTTCGACCGTGGTGGCAACCAGTACGCCGGGCGCATCGCCGCCCTGGCGGACGCCGCCCGCGAGGCCGGGCTCAAGTTCTGAGCCGCTTGTAGCTAGCGGAAAGAGAGAGGTAATCCAATGGCTGGACCCCAGCGCCGCGGAAGCGGTGCCGGTGGCGGCGAGCGGCGGGACCGGAAGGGCCGTGACGGCGGCGCTGCTGCCGCCGAGAAGACCGCGTACGTTGAGCGCGTAGTCGCGATCAACCGCGTCGCCAAGGTTGTCAAGGGTGGTCGTCGCTTCAGCTTCACCGCGCTGGTCGTGGTGGGCGACGGTGACGGCACCGTGGGTGTCGGTTACGGCAAGGCCAAGGAGGTGCCGGCCGCCATCGCCAAGGGCGTTGAGGAGGCCAAGAAGCACTTCTTCAAGGTCCCCCGCATCCAGGGCACCATCCCTCACCCCATCCAGGGTGAGAAGGCTGCCGGTGTCGTTCTCCTCAAGCCGGCTTCGCCGGGTACCGGTGTGATCGCCGGTGGTCCCGTGCGTGCCGTCCTGGAGTGCGCCGGCATCCACGACGTGCTGTCGAAGTCGCTCGGCTCCGACAACGCCATCAACATCGTGCACGCGACCGTGGAGGCCCTGAAGGGCCTGCAGCGTCCCGAGGAGATCGCGGCTCGCCGTGGTCTGCCCCTCGAGGACGTCGCCCCCGCGGCTCTCCTTCGTGCGCGTGCCGGGGCGGGTGCGTAATCATGGCGCAGCTCAAGATCACGCAGGTCAAGTCCTACATCGGCAGCAAGCAGAACCACCGTGACACCCTGCGCTCCCTTGGTCTCAAGGGCATCAACACGCAGGTCGTCAAGGAGGACCGCCCCGAGTTCCGCGGCATGGTGCACACCGTCCGCCACCTCGTGACGGTCGAGGAGGTCGACTGATCATGGCGGAGAACAACCCGCTCAAGATCCACAACCTCCGTCCCGCCCCGGGCGCCAAGACCGCCAAGACCCGTGTCGGTCGTGGTGAGGCGTCGAAGGGTAAGACGGCCGGTCGTGGTACCAAGGGTACGAAGGCCCGTTACCAGGTTCCGGAGCGCTTCGAGGGTGGCCAGATGCCCCTCCACATGCGTCTTCCGAAGCTGAAGGGCTTCAAGAACCCGTTCAAGACCGAGTTCCAGGTCGTGAACCTCGACAAGCTGGCCGCGCTGTACCCGGAGGGTGGCGAGGTCACCGTCGAGGGTCTCGTCGCCAAGGGTGCCGTTCGCAAGAACAGCCTCGTCAAGGTCCTCGGCCAGGGCGAGATCTCCGTGGCGCTGCAGGTGACGGTCGACGCCGTCTCCGGCTCCGCCAAGGAGAAGATCACCGCCGCCGGCGGTACCGTCACCGAGCTCGTCTGAGTCCTTCAGGCGTCTCGATGACTTGAGCGATCCCGACCGGGGATACCCCACAAATGGGGTATCCCCGGTTGGTCGTTCCTAGGGTGGCAGTCTCGCCGGTAAGGTGGCCTGCACTGCCAACTTCCACTGGATGCCTCACATGGGGCACCCTGAGCGGCAGTTGACCGTTACTTATTCGTCGAACCTCAAGACCGTCACCCTTGACGCACTGGCGCGGGGGTCGCAGGAGGCACCGTGCTCACCGCGTTCGCCCGGGCGTTCAAGACGCCCGACCTGCGCAAGAAGCTGCTCTTCACGCTCGGCATCATCGTCGTCTACCGGGTCGGTACGCACATTCCGATCCCTGGCGTCGACTACCGGGCCGTGCAGGCGTGTGTGGATCAGGCATCCGCCGGCAACCAGGGCCTGTTCGGTCTGGTCAACATGTTCAGCGGCGGCGCGCTGCTGCAGATCACCATCTTCGCGCTGGGCATCATGCCGTACATCACGGCGAGCATCATTCTGCAGCTGCTGACCGTGGTCATCCCGCGCCTCGAAGCCCTCAAGAAGGAGGGCCAGGCCGGTACGGCGAAGATCACGCAGTACACCCGTTATCTGACGGTGGCCCTCGCCATCCTCCAGGGCACCGGTCTGGTGGCGACCGCTCGCAGCGGCGCGCTGTTCAACGGCTGCCCGCAGGCCGCCTCGATCGTGCCCGACCAGTCGATCTTCACCACCATCACGATGGTCATCACGATGACCGCCGGCACCGCCGTCGTCATGTGGCTCGGTGAGCTGATCACCGACCGCGGCATCGGCAACGGCATGTCGATCCTGATGTTCATCTCGATCGCCGCGTCCTTCCCCTCCGCCCTGTGGGCCATCAAGGAGCAGGGCGACCTGGCGGACGGCTGGATCGAGTTCGGCACCGTCATCCTCGTCGGCCTCGTGATGGTCGGCCTGGTGGTCTTCGTCGAGCAGGCCCAGCGCCGTATTCCGGTGCAGTACGCGAAGCGGATGATCGGCCGCCGCTCCTACGGCGGTACGTCCACGTACATCCCGCTGAAGGTGAACCAGGCGGGTGTGATTCCCGTCATCTTCGCTTCGTCGCTGCTCTACATTCCGGCTCTGATCGCCCAGTTCTCGAAGAGCACCTCGGGCTGGAAGACCTGGATCGAGTCCACGCTGGTCAGCGGTAACCACCCGATTTACATCAGCTTGTACTTCTTGCTCATCGTGTTCTTCGCGTTCTTCTATGTGGCGATCTCGTTCAACCCCGAGGAAGTCGCCGACAACATGAAGAAGTATGGTGGCTTCATCCCGGGCATCCGGGCTGGCCGACCGACCGCTGAGTACCTCTCGTACGTGCTCAACCGGATCACCTGGCCGGGTTCGCTGTACTTGGGCCTGATCGCTCTCGTGCCGACGATGGCGTTGGTTGGTTTTGGGGCGAACCAGAACTTCCCGTTCGGCGGTACCAGCATCCTGATCATCGTGGGTGTCGGTCTCGAGACGGTGAAGCAGATCGAGAGCCAGCTCCAGCAGCGCAATTACGAAGGGTTCCTCCGCTGATGCGAATCGTCCTCGTCGGGCCGCCGGGTGCCCGGTAAGGGTACGCAGGCCACGCGCCTCGCTGAGAAGCTGCGGGTACCGCACATCTCCACGGGCGACCTGTTCCGGGCCAACATCAGCCAGCAGACCGAGCTGGGCAAGCTCGCCAAGTCCTACATGGACGCCGGCAACCTCGTCCCCGACGAGGTCACCATCGCCATGGCCAAGGACCGCATGGAGCAGCCGGACGCGGAGAACGGCTTCCTGCTGGACGGCTTCCCGCGCAATGTCTCGCAGGCCGAGGCGCTGGACGAGCTGCTGACGACCGAGGGCATCAAGCTGGACGCGGTACTGGACCTGGAGGCCCCCGAGGAGGAGGTCGTCAAGCGGATCGCCGGCCGGCGCATCTGCCGCAACGACTCCGCGCACGTCTTCCACGTCACGTACAAGAAGCCCGCCAAGGAAGGCGTCTGCGACGTCTGCGGCGGCGAGCTGTACCAGCGTGACGACGACACCGAGGCGACGGTCCGCAACCGGCTCGAGGTCTACCACACGCAGACCGAGCCGATCATCGACTACTACAAGGCCCAGAGCCTGGTGGTCACGATCGAGGCCATGGGCCCGGTCGACGAGGTCACCGAGCGCGCCCTGACCGCGCTCACGCGCGAAGACGCGTAAGCGTCCGTACGTCGCCGTAGCCGCGGTCCCTTCCCGAAGGGGCCGCGGCTGCTGTGTGGCTAGGCTGTTTATCGTGGATGGTTGAGTCATCCGTTCTTCCGGTCCAGAAAGGCCGTAGTCCCCATGGTGCAGATCAAGACCCCCGAGCAGATCGCCAAGATGCGTGCGGCGGGCCTGGTCGTGGCGGCCATCCACGCGGCCACGCGCGAGGCCGCGGTCCCGGGGGCCACGACCAAGGATCTCGACGAGGTCGCGCGCAAGGTGCTCGCCGAGCACGGCGCGAAGTCGAACTTCCTCGGCTACGGCGGCTTCCCCGCCACGATCTGCACCTCGGTCAACGAGGTCGTCGTCCACGGCATCCCCGCGGAGGACGTCGTCCTGAAGGACGGCGACATCATCTCCATCGACTGCGGCGCGATCGTCGACGGCTGGCACGGTGACGCCGCCTACACGGCCTTCGTGGGCTCCGGTCACGCCCCGGAGCTGATCGAGCTCTCCCGGGTGACCGAGGAGTCGATGTGGGCCGGCATCGCCGCGATGAAGCAGGGCAACCGGCTTCTCGACATCTCCAAGGCGATCGAGACGTACATCCGCCGCCAGCCGAAGCCGGGCGGCGGCCGCTACGGGATCATCGAGGACTACGGCGGCCACGGCATCGGCACCGAGATGCACATGGACCCGCACCTGCTGAACTACGTCGACCGGCGCCGCGGCAAGGGTCCCAAGCTGGTCCCCGGCTTCTGCCTGGCCATCGAGCCGATGGTGTCGCTGGGCACGCCGCGCACGGAGGTCCTGTCGGACGACTGGACCGTCATCACGACCGACGGCACGTGGTCGTCCCACTGGGAGCACTCGGTCGCGCTGACGGCTGAGGGCCCTCTTGTGCTCACTGCCCCTGACGGCGGCAAGGCGAAGCTGGCGGAGTACGGAGTGACGGCCGCTCCCGACCCGCTGGCATAGTCCCCTGCGCCCCTGGGTGGGCTGCGCTTAGGGATCTCTCCAGCAGGGCAGACTCCTCGGAACTCGCCCGATTCGTGTTTCCGGATGCGCTGACGTAGACTGACTCGTCGGCTCTCGTGTATCCGCATGTCTGCATGCCTCACGGAAGCCGATCAAGGTAGTCGATTCGAAGGGCGAAGCGTGGCCAAGAAGCAAGGTGCCATCGAGATCGAGGGCACTGTCGTCGAGTCTCTTCCGAACGCCATGTTCAAGGTCGAGCTCCAGAACGGCCACCAGGTTCTGGCACACATCAGCGGCAAGATGCGCATGCACTACATCCGCATCCTCCCTGACGACCGGGTCGTGGTGGAGCTGTCTCCGTACGACCTGACCCGTGGCCGGATCGTCTACCGGTACAAGTAGATCTTGCCCGCGCCCCGGGGTCTCCCCGCGGCGATGGCACTGACCCGGAGAACCTCACCCAATGAAGGTCAAGCCGAGCGTCAAGAAGATCTGCGACAAGTGCAGGGTGATCCGCCGTCACGGCCGGGTCATGATCATCTGCGAGAACCCGCGCCACAAGCAGCGCCAGGGCTGATCGCAGCAGATCACACCCTCTGCACCTCTATTGCAGAGTCTTCGCGCGACGCGAGCTGAATTTGTTCATACGCAGAGCCCAGGCGCGCCTACGAGCGATCGCCTGACACCCCCGGTTCGGAGGCCGGGGACCCAGTTCGTACCTGGTACGGCGGCTGGGAGTCGGTTCTGCGGAAGACCTCCGAAGATCACCAGGAGCCATTGAATGGCACGCGTTTCCGGTGTTGACATCCCGCGCGACAAGCGCGTGGAGGTCGCCCTCACCTACGTGTTCGGCATCGGCCGGACCCTCTCGAAGGAGACGCTGGCTGCGACCGGCGTCGACCCCAACACCCGCGTTCGCGACCTCTCCGAGGAGCAGCTCGTCGCGATCCGCGAGTACGTCGACAACAACATCAAGACCGAGGGTGACCTCCGTCGCGAGATCCAGGCCGACATCCGCCGCAAGGTCGAGATCGGCTGCTACCAGGGTCTGCGTCACCGTCGCGGTCTGCCCGTCCGCGGTCAGCGCACCAGCACCAACGCTCGTACCCGCAAGGGCCCGCGTCGCGCCATCGCCGGCAAGAAGAAGCCGGGCAAGAAGTAGTCCGCAGCGGACACCTGTCCACGGTCTTCGCTGTAGGACCGACCACCTCCCGTAGGAGTTAAAGGATGCCCCCCAAGGGACGTCAGGGCGCTGCCAAGAAGGTGCGCCGCAAGGAAAAGAAGAACGTCGCTCACGGCCACGCGCACATCAAGAGCACGTTCAACAACACGATCGTGTCGATCACGGACCCGTCCGGCAACGTGATCTCCTGGGCCTCCGCCGGCCACGTCGGCTTCAAGGGCTCCCGGAAGTCCACGCCGTTCGCCGCGCAGATGGCCGCCGAGTCGGCTGCCCGCCGCGCCCAGGAGCACGGCATGCGCAAGGTCGACGTGTTCGTCAAGGGCCCGGGCTCCGGTCGTGAGACCGCGATCCGCTCCCTGCAGGCCACGGGCCTCGAGGTCGGCTCCATCCAGGACGTCACCCCGACCCCGCACAACGGCTGCCGTCCGCCGAAGCGTCGTCGCGTCTGACCTCGCTTTTCTCGGGCTTCTCGGGCGGTACGGCTCTGTAAGGGGCGTACCGCCCGTACCCTTGTAGTACCTGTGCCGTGTATGCGGCGCGGTTCCGTCGGGCGTCAAATAGCGGGCGTCCACGAAAGAAGGATCTGATCCACACATGCTGATCGCTCAGCGTCCCTCGTTGACCGAAGAGGTCGTCGACGAGTTCCGCTCCCGGTTCGTGATCGAGCCGCTGGAGCCGGGCTTCGGTTACACCCTCGGCAACTCCCTCCGCCGTACCCTCCTCTCCTCGATCCCCGGCGCTGCTGTCACCAGCATCCGGATCGACGGCGTGCTGCACGAGTTCACCACCGTGCCGGGCGTCAAGGAGGACGTCACCGACCTGATCCTCAACATCAAGCAGCTGGTCGTCTCCTCGGAGCACGACGAGCCGGTCGTGATGTACCTGCGCAAGCAGGGCCCGGGTCTGGTCACCGCCGCCGACATCGCGCCCCCGGCCGGTGTCGAGGTGCACAACCCCGACCTCGTCCTCGCCACGCTCAACGGCAAGGGCAAGCTCGAGATGGAGCTCACGGTCGAGCGTGGCCGTGGTTACGTCTCCGCCGTGCAGAACAAGCAGGTGGGCCAGGAGATCGGCCGTATCCCGGTCGACTCCATCTACAGCCCCGTGCTGAAGGTCACGTACAAGGTCGAGGCCACGCGTGTCGAGCAGCGCACCGACTTCGACAAGCTGATCGTCGACGTCGAGACCAAGCAGGCCATGCGTCCGCGTGACGCCATGGCGTCGGCCGGTAAGACCCTGGTCGAGCTGTTCGGTCTGGCGCGCGAGCTCAACATCGACGCCGAGGGCATCGACATGGGCCCGTCCCCCACGGACGCCGCCCTGGCCGCCGATCTCGCGCTGCCGATCGAGGAGCTGGAGCTCACGGTCCGCTCCTACAACTGCCTCAAGCGTGAGGGCATCCACTCCGTGGGTGAGCTCGTCGCGCGTTCCGAGGCCGACCTCCTCGACATTCGCAACTTCGGTGCGAAGTCCATCGACGAGGTCAAGGCGAAGCTGGCCGGCATGGGCCTGGCCCTCAAGGACAGCCCGCCCGGATTCGACCCCACGGCCGCTGCCGACGCCTTCGGCGCCGACGACGACGCGGACGCGGGTTTCGTGGAGACCGAGCAGTACTGATCAGTACTTGATCGGTCCTTGCCGGTGAGCATCCGCTCATCGGGTTCCTGACCCCGGTACCTGATACGGCCGGGGCAGACACACAGGAGAAAGAACATGCCGAAGCCCACCAAGGGTGCCCGTCTGGGCGGCGGCGCCGCGCACGAGAAGCTCCTCCTCGCGAACCTGGCGAAGAGCCTCTTCGAGCACGGCCGCATCACCACCACCGAGGCGAAGGCGCGCCGTCTGCGTCCGTACGCCGAGCGTCTGATCACCAAGGCGAAGAAGGGTGACCTTCACAACCGCCGTCAGGTGCTTCAGGTCATCACGGACAAGGGCATCGTGCACACGCTCTTCACCGAGATCGGCCCGCGCTACGAGAACCGTCCCGGTGGTTACACCCGCATCACCAAGATCGGCAACCGCCGTGGCGACAACGCGCCCATGGCTGTCATCGAGCTGGTCGAGGCGCTGACGGTCGCGCAGCAGGCGACGGGTGAGGCCGAGGCCGCCACCCAGCGTGCGGTCAAGGAGGCCGAGGCTCCCGCCGAGGCCACCGAGGCGACCGAGGCGACCGAGGCTCCTGCCGAGGAGTCGAAGGACGCGTAAGCGTTCTGCCGGGTGACTGTTCGATCGCGGCTGCGGCTTCGTCGTGGCTTGTCGCGCAGTTCCCCGCGCCCCTTTAGGGCGTTGCGGGCCCGTTCCTTCACAGGAGCGGGCCCGCTCTTGTGTTCCTGAGAGGATCTGTACGTGAGTGAAGAAGCTGCGCCTGGGTTCGTGCGTATCCGACTCGACCTGTCCTACGACGGGACCGACTTCTCCGGCTGGGCCAAGCAGGCCGGCGGGCGGCGGACCGTGCAGGGCGAGATCGAGGACGCGCTGCGGACGGTGACGCGGTCGCGGGAGACGTACGAGCTGACGGTGGCCGGGCGGACCGATGCCGGGGTGCATGCGCGGGGGCAGGTGGCGCATGTGGATCTGCCCGAGGGCGTATGGCGTGAGCATCACGAGAAGCTGCTGAAGCGGCTCGCCGGGCGGTTGTCGAAGGATGTGCGGGTGTGGGCGCTGCGCGAGGCGCCCAGCGGGTTCAACGCCCGCTTCTCGGCGGTGTGGCGGCGCTACGCCTACCGGGTCACCGACAACCCCGGGGGAGTGGACCCCCTGCTGCGGGGCCATGTCCTGTGGCACGACTGGCCGCTCGACGTGGACGCCATGAACGAGGCGGCGCGGGGGCTGCTGGGGGAGCACGACTTCGCGGCGTACTGCAAGAAGCGCGAGGGCGCCACGACCATCCGCACGCTGCAGGAGCTGAGTCTGGTCAAGGGCGGGGACGGGATCATCACGGCGACCGTGCGGGCGGACGCGTTCTGCCACAACATGGTGCGCTCGCTGATCGGCGCGCTGCTGTTCGTCGGGGACGGTCACCGCCCGACGGACTGGCCCGCCAAGGTGCTGGCCGCCGGGGTGCGCGACTCGGCCGTCCATGTCGTACGGCCGCACGGGCTGACGCTGGAAGAGGTCGGCTATCCGGCGGACGAACTGCTCGCGGCGCGGAGCCGGGAGGCACGGAACCGGCGGTCACTGCCCGGTTCGTCCGGGTGCGAAACCTGTTAGTTACCTGCTTTTCTCACCAGAACTTCCGGCATATGGCGACATACCGGACGTAAACCTTCACTCACCTCTTACGACTTTCACACCTCCCGTATAGCCTTTCCCTGCTCGGCCATTGGTTCGAATGGGGAGGCCGGGCCAGGGTGGGGGTCGACGGGCTGTTGTGGCCCAGGGTGGGTTTCTTAGGCATGAGTTCTGTGGGACCCGTGCGCGCCGGCGGCCGTCGTGCCGTACGGCAGAGCGGCGGCCGGCGCAGGGCGGGGCGTGGGGGACAGGCTTCGCCGGGTCTGCTGCCGCTGCCTCCGACGGACCGGGAGAAGTACTCGTACGCACGCCGGTATCTGTGGATTCTGACGGTCAGTTCGCTCGTCAGCTTCTGCTGTCTGACGGTGAGTCAGTTCAAGCTGGCGCAGTCCACGCCCATCCTGTGGGCGTACACGCCGCTGCTGGTCTTCACGGTGCTGTACTACCTGGTGTCGCTGCGGGTGAACGGCTTCACCCGCGACTTCGACATCGGCCACCACAAGCGCCTGGTGCACAACTGGCGCCCTGAGGTGTATCCGACCGTGGATGTCTTCCTGCCGGTGTGCGGTGAGCCCATCGAGGTGCTGCACAACACCTGGAAGCACGTGCGGGAGATGGCCGACCACTACCCGGGCGTCTGTGTGCCGTTCGTGCTCGACGACTCCGCCAGTCCCGAACTGGAGGCCATGGCGCGGGACTTCGGGTTCCGCTACGGCACCCGGGAGAACCGCGGCTGGTTCAAGAAGGCCGGCAACCTCCACTTCGGGTTCGCCCAGTCCGACGGCGAGTTCATCCTCATCCTGGACGCCGACTTCACCCCGCGCGCCGACCTGCTCGAAGAACTGCTGCCCTACATGGCCGCGGACCCGCGCATCGGGATCGTCCAGTCGCCGCAGTACTTCCGGGTCCTGGACTCGCAGAACTGGATCGAGCGCGGCGCGGGCGCGGTGCAGGAGCTGTTCTACCGCTCCGTGCAGGTCTCCCGGCAGGGCAGCGACGGCGCGATCTGCGTCGGCAGCTGTGCCGTCTACCGGCGCGCCGCCCTGGAGACCAACGGCGGCACCACCCTCATCGAGCACTCCGAGGACGTGCACACCGGCTTCGACCTGCGCGGCCTCGGCTGGGACCTGCGCTATGTGCCGGTCGCGGTGTCCACGGGCGTGTGCCCCGACAACGCCGGCGCCTTCTTCAACCAGCAGTACCGCTGGTGCTCCGGCTCCATGAGCCTGCTCGGCAGCCGCAAGTTCTGGCAGGCGAGGATCAAGTTCTCCAGCCGGCTCTGCTACATGTCCGGCTTCTTCTACTACATCCACACGGCACTGTTCACCTTCGCCGCCCCGGTCATCCCGATCGTGCTGCTGCTGGCCATGCCGGAGAAGCTGATGCTGGAGCATCTGCTGCTGGTCGCGCCGAGCATCCTCTACACCACGATCGTCTTCCCGATGTGGCACCGCGCCCCCTACCGCCTCGAGGCCTGGGCCGCCCGCATGATGTACGGCTGGGCGCACGTCTTCGCCATCTGGGACATCCTGCGCAAGAACCGCATGGGATGGCAGCCGACCGGCTCCTCGGGCGCCAAGAAGAACAAGACCCGGCGCTTCTGGATCGGCATGTGGGTCTGGAGCGGCGGCACGGCCCTGATCTGGGTTCTCGCCGCGGTGTACCGCACCTTCACCATGGACGCCCCCGACTTCGCGCTGATCCTGTCCTCGGGGCTGTTCTACGCGCTCGTCGTCGGCCGCGTCCTGGTCCAGCCCCGCGCGGAGGCGACGGCCCGATGACCTTCCTCACCCGCACCCGTGCGGCCCTCGCGGCCTGCCTGATCACCCTGCTCGCGCTCACCGGCTGCTCGCTGCTCGGCGACGACGACACCGGCGCCGGAGACTCGGCGAACGGCGGCGGCGAGGGCGGCCCGCGGGTCTCCCAGAGCGCGGAGGCGGCCGTCCCCTACGACGTCGTCCCGCTGCTGCGGCCGAAGAAGAAGTACTTCGGCGCCGCTGTCGAGGGCGCGCCGAACTCCATGGACGGCTACCGGGCCTACTCCGACATGGTCGGCAAGCAGCCCAACCTCATCGAGTACTACGCCGCCTGGGGCGACGGCTTCGACGCCACCGGCGTGCGCAACGCCTGGCGCGAGGGCGCCCTGACGCTGGTTTCCTGGGAGCCGTTCGACGTCTCCCTCGCCGACATCGCCGCGGGCAGATCGGACGCCTACCTCACCGAGTACGCGACGGCGGTCCGCAGGCTGAACCTGCCCGTCGTGATCTCCTTCGCCGACGAGTTCAACGGCCACTGGGAGAAGTGGGGCACCAAGTACGCAACGCCCCAGCAGTACGTCGCCGCCTGGCGGCACCTGCACGACGCCTTCGCCGAGGTCGGCGCGACCAACGTGATCTGGGCCTGGTCGCCGAACATCGTCAACCCCGTAGCGAGCGTCAAGCTCGAGCCGTACTACCCCGGCGACGGCTACGTCGACTGGATCGGTCTGATCGGCTACTGGACCGTCGAGCAGCCCAACGCCTTCGACAGCGTCTTCGGGCCCACCCAGAAGCAGGTGCGCGGCTTCACCGAGAAGCCGATGATCCTGCTGGAGACCGCCGCCATGGCCGGTGAGCGGCGCCGGGACGACATCCGCATCCTCTTCGAGAGCGTGACCGCGGACGACGACCTGCTCGGCTTCATCTGGTTCAACCACAACAAGCGCGCCGACTGGCGACTGGAGGCGAGCCCGCTGGCGCTGGAGGAGTTCAAGCGCCTGGCCGCCGACGACCGGTTCGGCTTCGACGTACGGAAGCCGTGATGACCTCCCGATACGAGCACTACACGCCCCAGCCGTACGACCCCTACGCCGACCAGTCCGATCACCCGTACTACCAGGACGCGTACCAGCAACAGCACTACGGCTACGACGTCCAGGCCGAGCCGTACCCGCAGGAGTACTGGCAGCAGCAGCCGGTGCCGGACCCCGCGCCGCAGGAGAGCTGGGAGCGGCAGGAGTTCTGGGAGCCGGAGCAGCCCGCCTACCACGTGCCCGAGACGCCCGAGGCCGGCTGGGACGACAAGCCGAGCCGGCGCCGCGACCGGGTCAGCCGGGGCATCCTCCTGGTGATCCTCGTGATCCAGGCGGCGCTCTCGCTGCGGCTGGCCAACACGGCCTTCCAGGACGAGGCCCTCTATGTGGCGGCCGGGCACAACATCATCGACCACTGGACCGACGGCACCCCGCTGAACAACGGCTACGAGAAGTACTTCTCCGGCTCGCCGATGCTCTACCCGGTGGCGGCCGCGTTCGTGGACGGGTACTTCGGCCTGACCGGGGCCCGGCTGCTCAGCCTCGTCTGCATGCTCGGCGCGACGGCCCTGCTGTACTCCTTCACCCGGCGCCTGTTCAACGAGCGCGTGGCCCTCGCGGCCGCGGCGCTGTTCGCGGTGACCCAGCCCAGCATCGTCCTCGGCTTCTTCGCCACCTACGACGCACCGGCGATCTTCCTGCTGGCGCTCGCCGCGTGGATCGTCGTACGCACCGGCCGGGGCCCGATCGTGGCCGTGCTGCTCGCCGCGCCGGTCATGGTGCTGGCGGTCGCGGTGAAGTACGCCTCCGGGCTCTATCTGCCGACGCTCGTCGTGCTCGCCGCGCTGACCGCCTGGCACAGTCGCGGCTGGGCCGCCCTGCTGCGCGCCTTCGTGCTGGGCCTGGGCACGGCCGCCCTCGCCGGCCTGGGTCTGCTGTACACCGACGTGCTCGCCGGCGTGCAGCAGACCACCACCAACCGGCAGCACGGCACCGACTCCGCGATGTCGCTGATCGAGAAGTCCGTCGAGTGGGGCGGCCTGATGTTCGCCACCGCCGTCGCGGGCGCTCTCGCCTACATGCTGCGCGGCCGGATGAACGAGTCCCCGCGCTCCTACGGCCTGATGGGCCCCGGCTGGCGCTGGCGCACCCTGCTCGGCACGGTGCTCACCTGCACCGCGCTGCTGGCCCCGGCGTACCAGATCCATCTGCAGACCTCGGTCTCGCTCTACAAGCACCTCGACTTCGGCCTGCTCTTCGCCGCGCCGATGGCGGGTGTCGGGGTGATACGGCTGGTCGGCAAACACTTCCGCTACCCGCAGCTGGGCATCCTGCTGTGGGTGTCGGCCCTGTGCCTCGGCGTCTCCCAGTCCGAGTGGCGGTTCGGGCTGTGGCCCGACTCCCGGGCGATGGTCCAGGCGATCGAGCCGTACATGAAGCCCGACGGCCACTACCTCGGCGCGACCTACGAGGTGCCGACGTACTACCTGCGCGACAAGACCGACCACGCGCAGTGGTCCTCGACGTACGGCTTCGGCTACTCGGACAAGCAGGGCAAGCCCCACGAGGGCCGGGAGGCGTACCGCCTCGCCCTCCAGGACGGCTACTTCGATCTCGTCCTGCTGGACGGCATCGCCACCCCGGACCTGGAGGAGTTCCTCGCGCGGGAGATCACCAGAAGCGGCCACTACCGGCTGATCGGCAAGATCCCGCACGAGATGCCGGGGGCGACGACCTCCTACCGGATCTGGGTCAAGACGTCCTGAGCGGCCGAGGGGGGCCGTATCGGGTTTCGGGCGCAGGGCACACCGCGCCCGCAGGGGAGGGGAAAGGGAGATGACCTACGACATGGAGGGCGTCCGCGTCACCGTGGTGATGCCCACCTACAACGAGGCGGCCAACCTGCCGCGCATGGCCGAGGCGGTGCTGGGGCTTCCGTTGCCGGGGCTGCGGCTGAAGGTCGTCGACGACTCCAGCCCGGACGGCACCGGGCGGATCGCCGAGGAGCTGGCGGAGAAGTACAACGCCGACGGCCCGCGCATGAGCGTGCTGCACCGCACGGAGAAGGACGGGCTCGGGCGCGCCTACGTGGCCGGTATGAGTGCGGCGCTCGCCGAGGGCGCCGAGTACGTGGTCCAGATGGACGCCGACGGCAGCCACCCGGTGGACGCCGTGCCGCGCATGCTCGACACGGCCCTGGCCCAGGATGTCGGCCTGGTGGTCGGCAGCCGGTACGTCGAGGGCGGCGCGCTGGACGAGGAGTGGGGCCGGCACCGGGTGCTGCTGTCGCGGTTCGCCAACCGCTACGCCCGGACCGTGCTCGGCACCGACATCCGGGACATCACCGCCGGCTTCAACTTGTGGTCGGCCGCCACGCTGCGCGACGTCGACCTGGCCGCCCTGGACAGCGCGGGCTACAGCTTCCAGGTGGAGCTGAAGTACAAGGCCGTACGCGCCGGGCACCGGGCGGTGGAGGTCCCCATCCGCTTCGAGGAGCGGATGGAGGGCACCTCCAAGATGACGCTGCGCACACAGCTGGAGTCGGCGGTGGTGCCGATCCGGCTGCGCCTCAAGCGCCGCTGAGCGCTACTGCTGGGCCGCCGCCGACGCCTGGGCCTCGCCGCGGCGGCGGATCTGGCGGAAGGTGAACTCGGCCAGGTCGTCGCCCTGCTTGAACACCGCGGTGTCCTTGGTGGTGACGTCCTTGCCGGCGGTGAACCCGGTGACGGTGAAGTAGGCGTACCGGCCGTAGCTGTTCGTCGTCGAGCGGCAGACCGCGCCGTCGCAGAAGTCCTTGACGCCGTTGCCGGACAGTGCCCGCACCAGGCTCTTGGAGTCGGCCTGACCCTTGGCGAGGGTGGCCTGCGCCTCGGTGTCGAAGACGGCCACGCCGACGGTCACCGCGACGCCGTCCTTGATGTACGTCACGCGCAGCAGACGCCGGCAGTCGTTGTCCTTGAGGACCTTCGGGAGCGTGCCCTGGGTGGCGGAGGCGCAGTTCTTGGTGTCCGCGGTCGGGCCCTTGCGGTACACGGTCTCGCCCATGGTCAGCTGCGTGCCCGGGAAGAGGATGTCCGGGCTCAGCGGGGCCGTGTCCTTGTTCTTGCTGGAGACGAAGTCCTTGGGGTCCAGCGGCGGCGGCGCGGTCGTCGGCTCGAAGGACGGCGCCGGGCCCGTGGAGCTGGGGATGTCGGCCGTCGCGGGCAGCTGCGAGGCCGGCCCGTTCGCCTCGGGCCCGCCGTCGTTCGCCGAGACCACGGCCACGGCGACGGCCGCGCCCACCGCGACGGTGGCCAGCGCGCCGCCGACGACCATCAGCAGCCGGCGTCGCTTCTTGCGCGCCTCCGACGCCTCGGCCAGCGCCGCCCAGTCCGGGGTTCCGTCGGTGCCGCTGTTCCAGGACTGCTGCTGCGAATGCGGTGTCCAGGGATCCCACTGGGACTGGGGTCCCCCCTGCCCATAGCTCATGGGGGTGCATCTTAGAGGGGCCCCGTGCGGGGCGTACGCGTAGACTGGGTGCTTCGAACAGCCCCCAGCGGTGGCGTTCCGGCTCGTTTTGACCCGGCCGTGGCGCCGCAGGTATCCTGCGTGTTCGTTGTGTATTGGCTTGCTCATTCTCACGGGACGGGCCCTTACACCGGTCCACCGGGCCGATGACCAGCGACCAGCACGCGGTTTGCGTCACCGCAGTGCGGTCAAGGCTGTCGTGATCGTTTCGGTGACCTGTTCAGGACCATTCACTCGAAGCGAAGGCTACGAACCGTGCGTACGTACAGCCCCAAGCCCGGCGATGTGACGCGCCAGTGGCACGTCATCGACGCTCAGGACGTTGTCCTGGGTCGTCTCGCCACCACCGCCGCGTCCCTTCTGCGGGGCAAGCACAAGCCGATCTACGCGCCCCACGTCGACACCGGTGACTTCGTCATCATCATCAACGCCGACAAGGTGCACCTGTCCGGCAACAAGCGGACCCAGAAGATGGCGTACCGCCACTCCGGCTACCCGGGTGGTCTGCGCTCCGTCCGCTACGACGAGCTGCTGGCCAAGAACCCCGAGAAGGCCATCGAGAAGGCCGTCAAGGGCATGCTCCCCAAGAACACCCTGGGCCGTCAGATGCTCTCCAAGCTGAAGGTCTACTCGGGCGACCAGCACCCGCACGCTGCCCAGCAGCCGGTGCCGTTCGAGATCACCCAGGTCGCGCAGTAAGTCCGGCCACCCCCTAAGACTGAAGAGAATCTGAGGAGCATCGTGGCCGAGACCACTGCCGAGCAGCCGCTCGAAGAGCTTGACATCGACAGCTACACCACCGAGTCCGAGGTTCCGGTGGAGGGCGAGTACACCACCGAGTCCCTCGCCTCCCGCTTCGGCGAGCCCCAGCCGGCCGCCGGCCTGGGCCGTCGCAAGAACGCCATCGCCCGCGTCCGGATCGTCCCGGGCACCGGCAAGTGGAAGATCAACGGTCGCACCCTCGAGGACTACTTCCCGAACAAGGTGCACCAGCAGGAAGTCAACGAGCCGTTCAAGGTTCTCGAGCTCGAGGGCCGCTACGACGTCATCGCCCGCATCGCCGGTGGCGGCGTCTCCGGCCAGGCCGGCGCCCTGCGCCTCGGCGTGGCCCGTGCGCTGAACGAGGCCGACGTCGACAACAACCGCGGCCCGCTGAAGAAGGCCGGCTTCCTCAAGCGCGACGACCGTGCGGTCGAGCGCAAGAAGGCCGGTCTGAAGAAGGCCCGCAAGGCCCCGCAGTACAGCAAGCGCTAAGCTTCGCTGCCTGCTCGTACGTCTTCGGGGCCCTGCCCCGCCTGCGTACTTCGAACGCCCCGGCGGCACGCCACGTGCCGTCGGGGCGTTCGTTTATCCCAGTGATGGGTTTATCCCAGTGATGGGCGTATAACGACACAAGGCGATCGTGGGCCTGTGTCATCTGAACACCGGGCATCGAGCCCCTCGTGCGCCCGGTACGGAAGCGGTGTGCGCGAGCCGCACCGGCACGCCCTTCCCGAACTGACGCTTTTCTCAGGAGGACAAGTGGGACGACTCTTCGGCACGGACGGCGTGCGCGGTGTCGCCAACGCGGATCTGACGGCCGAGATGGCCCTCGGTCTCTCCGTCGCGGCGGCCCACGTGCTGGCCGAGGCGGGCACCTTCCAGGGCCACCGGCCGACCGCGGTGGTCGGACGGGACCCGCGCGCGTCCGGGGAGTTCCTGGAGGCCGCGGTCGTCGCGGGCCTCGCCAGCGCCGGGGTGGACGTGCTGCGCGTCGGCGTCCTGCCCACGCCGGCCGTCGCGTACCTGACCGGTGCGCTCGGCGCCGACCTGGGCGTCATGCTCTCCGCCAGCCACAACGCCATGCCCGACAACGGCATCAAGTTCTTCGCCCGCGGCGGCCACAAGCTCGCCGACGAGCTGGAGGACCGTATCGAGTCCGTCTACGAGGAGCACCGCACCGGCGCGCCGTGGGACCGGCCGACCGGGTCGGGCGTGGGCCGGGTCCGCAACTACGACGAGGGCTTCGACAAGTACGTCGCCCACCTCGTCGGCGTCCTGCCCAACCGCCTCGACGGCCTGAAGATCGTCCTCGACGAGGCGCACGGCGCGGCCGCGTGGGTGTCGCCCGAGGCGTTCTCCCGGGCCGGCGCGGAGATCGTCACCATCGGCGCCGAGCCGGACGGCCTCAACATCAACGACGGCTGCGGCTCGACCCACCTCGACAAGCTCAAGGCCGCGGTCGTCGAGCACGAGGCCGCGTTCGGTATCGCGCACGACGGGGACGCCGACCGGTGCCTCGCGGTGGACCACACCGGTGAGGAGATCGACGGCGACCAGATCCTGGCCGTCCTCGCCCTCGCCATGCGGGAGCGGGGCGCGCTGCGGTCCGACACCGTCGTCGCCACCGTCATGTCCAACCTCGGGTTCAAGCTGGCCATGGAGCGCGAGGGCATCCAGCTGGTGCAGACCGCGGTGGGCGACCGGTACGTGCTGGAGTCGATGAAGCAGCACGGGTACGCGCTCGGTGGTGAGCAGTCCGGGCACGTGATCATCCTGGACCACGCGACGACCGGTGACGGCACGCTGACGGGGCTCATGCTCGCCGCGCGCGTGGCCGAGACGGGCAAGTCGCTGCGGGAGCTGGCTTCCGTCATGGAGCGGCTGCCTCAGGTGCTCATCAACGTCCCCGATGTGGACAAGTCCCGGGTGAAGACCTCTGGGGAGCTGGCTGCGGCTGTCTCCGAGGCCGAGCGGGAGCTGGGGGCTACCGGGCGGGTGCTGTTGCGTCCCTCCGGGACGGAGCCGCTGGTCCGGGTCATGGTGGAGGCGGCTGACATCGAGCAGGCTCGGAGTGTTGCCGGGCGGCTGGCTGATGTCGTGAAGTCTGCGCTCGGTTAATTTGCCGGGTTTGTGGGGTGCGGGGTTCTGTGCGTTGCGGGCTTTCCGTTGTGGGTGGTTGCTCGCGCAGTTCCCCGCGCCCCTAACTACGTCTCCAGAGCCACTTCTGGAGCAGCAAAGTAACCGTCCCCGCGGCCACGATTCCGCCCAGGTTGGCCAGGAGTTGGCCGGCTGAGCCCCAGGTCTGGGAGTAGTCGCTGTAGCTGAAGGCCATGGCGGCGTTGGCGGCGGCGGGGACGGTCGTCACCGAGATGGCGACGCCGATCAGGGCGCCGGACTTGGCCGAGGTCAGGGAGAGGGTGCCGGCGATGCCGGCCAGGAAGGCGACCACGAAGGACATCCAGTCCGGCTGCCAGATGAAGGCCGTGTTGGGGCGGGCGGCCTCGATCATGTCCTTGTCGAAGAGGCCGAAGGCGTCCATGAGCCAGCCGAAGCCCGCCGTGAGGATCATGGCGGCGGCGAAGCCGGCCAGCAGCGCCCACAGGCAGCGCCACACGCGGTGCGGGGTCCGCTGGACCAGGGCCGTGCAGATACCTGCCAGCGGCCCGAACTCGGGGCCGACCGCCATGGCGCCGACGATCAGGATGGCGTTGTCGAGCATCACACCGCAGGCCGCGAGCATGGTCGCCACGGCCAGGAAGCCGACGTAGGTGAAGCTGAGCGTCGACTCCTCGTGGGTGAGGTCGGTCAGGTGGTCCCACAGGACCGCGTCGGCGCCCTCGCCGGGGGCCTCCTCCTCGGCCTTGTCGGCGCGCTTCGACAGCGACAGGTCGATGGTCTCCACGGCGATCGAACCGGTCGCGTCGAGCCCCAGCTCCTGGAGGTCGCCGATGAGTTCGTCGGCGGCCTCGCGGGCCACGTCGCACATCACCACGTCCCCGGCCGGGTTGCGGGCGGCGCCCGGAACCACCACCAGGTGGGTGGTGCCCACCGTCTTCTCGATGAGACGGACCACGGCGTCGGTCTGCCCGGCCGGTGTGATCAGACGCAGATGCAGCATGCGGCCTTTCTAGCAGGCCCGTCTTTTACGCGTGTCAGAGCTTCCGCAGGCTGAGGCGCTGCACCTTGTGGTCCGGCCCCTTGCGCAGCACCAGGGCGGCGCGGCCGCGGGTCGGGGCGATGTTCTCCACCAGGTTCGGCTTGTTGATCGTGCGCCACATCGTGCGGGCGTAGTCCAGGGCCTCCTCCTCGGAGACCTGGGTGTACCGGCGGAAGTACGAGGACGGGTTCTGGAAGGCGGTCTCGCGCAGGCGCTTGAAGCGGTTGAGGTACCAGCGCTCGATGTCCTCGATGCGGGCGTCGACATACACGCTGAAGTCGAAGTAGTCGGCGAGGCCGACCCGGGTGCGGCCGTCCTTGCCGGGCAGGGCGGGCTGCAGGACGTTCAGGCCCTCGACGATCAGGATGTCCGGGCGGCGGACCGTGAGCTTCTCGCCGGGGACGATGTCGTAGATCAGGTGCGAGTAGACGGGGGCCGTCACCTCGCCCTTGCCGGCCTTGATGTCGGCGACGAACCGGGTCAGGGCCCGGCGGTCGTACGACTCCGGGAAACCCTTGCGGGACATCAGGCCGCGGGCCTGGAGCTCGTGGGTCGGCAGCAGGAAGCCGTCCGTCGTGACCAGCTCGACGCGCGGGTGCTCGGGCCAGCGCGAGAGGAGGGCCTGGAGCAGTCGGGCGACCGTGGACTTTCCTACGGCGACCGAACCGGCGACTCCTATGACGAAGGGGGTGCCCGACTGGGAGCCCTGCTCGCCGAGGAAGGTGTTCAGGGCGCCGCGCAGACCGTCCGTGGCACCGACGTAGAGGTTGAGGAGCCGGGACAGCGGCAGGTAGATGTCCCGGACCTCGTCGAGGTCGATGACATCGCCGAGACCGCGCAGCTTCTCGACCTCCTCGGCACTCAGCGGCAGCGGCGTCTTGTCACGCAGCGCGCTCCACTCGGCTCGGGTGAGGTCGACGTAGGGAGTCGCCTCCGGCCTGGGCCGGTGGGCGCTCCGGGGCATCGAGGAGACCGGAGAGATCACAGTCCATTGTTAACGCTGTTTGAACGGGGTGGTGGGTGTGCTCCGTCACGCCGGGTTCCCTCCGCGGACCGATGTGGCGCTCTGGAGGGGCCGAACGGGGCTGATTATTTCCGAATCCGGGCACGCGAAGGGGTGTTCAGGTATTCGGACGCCCTTAGGCTGCCTCGCATGTGCGGAATCGTGGGATACGTAGGGCCGCAGTCGGCGCTGGACGTCGTCATGGCCGGACTGAAGCGGCTGGAGTACCGGGGGTACGACTCGGCGGGCGTCGCCGTGCTCGCGGACGGCGGGCTCGCCGCCGCCAAGCGGGCCGGCAAGCTGGTCAACCTGGAGAAGGAGCTGGCCGAGCACCCGCTGCCGACCGGCTCCACCGGCATCGGACACACCCGCTGGGCCACGCACGGTGGGCCGACCGACGCCAACGCCCATCCTCACCTGGACAACGCCGGGCGGGTGGCGGTCGTGCACAACGGCATCATCGAGAACTTCGCCGCCCTGCGCGCCGAGCTGGCCGAACGCGGGCACGCCCTGGCGTCGGAGACGGACACGGAGGTGGTGGCCCACCTGCTGGCGGAGGAGTTCTCCGCGACGGCGGACCTGGCGGAGGCGATGCGGCTGGTGTGCCGCCGCCTCGAAGGCGCGTTCACGCTGGTCGCGGTGCACGCGGACGAGCCGGACGTGGTGGTGGGCGCGCGCCGCAACTCGCCGCTCGTGGTCGGCGTCGGCGAGGGCGAGACCTTCCTCGCCTCCGACGTGGCCGCGTTCATCGCCCATACGCGCTCGGCGATCGAGCTGGGCCAGGACCAGGTGGTCGAGCTGCGCCGGGACGGCGTCACGGTGACCGGCTTCGACGGCCGTCCCGCCGACGTCCGCTCGTACCACGTCGACTGGGACGCCTCGGCCGCGGAGAAGGGCGGCTACGACTACTTCATGCTCAAGGAGATCGCCGAGCAGCCCAAGGCGGTCGCCGACACGCTGCTCGGCCGCATCGACGCGGCCGGCTCCCTCACGCTGGACGAGGTGCGCATCTCGGCGGCCGAGCTGCGGGAGATCGACAAGGTCGTCATCATCGCCTGCGGTACGGCGTACCACGCGGGCCTGATCGCCAAGTACGCCATCGAGCACTGGACCCGCATCCCCTGCGAGGTCGAGCTGGCCAGCGAGTTCCGCTACCGCGACCCGATCCTGGGGGCGAGGTCCCTGGTGATCGCCATTTCCCAGTCCGGCGAGACCATGGACACGCTGATGGCCCTGCGCCACGCGCGCGAACAGGGCTCCAAGGTCCTGGCCATCTGCAACACCAACGGCTCCACCATCCCCCGCGAGTCGGACGCGGTCCTCTACACCCACGCGGGCCCGGAGGTGGCCGTCGCCTCGACGAAGGCGTTCCTGACCCAGCTGGTGGCCTGCTACCTGGTGGCCCTGTACCTGGGCCAGGTGCGCGGCACCAAGTGGGGCGACGAGGTCCGCGCCGTGATCCGGGACCTCGCCGAGATCTCCGGCGAGGTCGAGCGGGTCCTGCGGACCATGGAGCCCGTACGGGAGCTGGCGCGCTCCCTGGCCTCGAAGGACACCGTGCTGTTCCTGGGCCGTCACGTGGGCTACCCCGTCGCCCTCGAAGGCGCCCTCAAGCTCAAGGAACTCGCCTACATGCACGCGGAGGGCTTCGCCGCGGGCGAGCTCAAGCACGGGCCCATCGCCCTGATCGAGGAGGACCTGCCCGTGGTGGTGGTCGTCCCGTCACCTCGGGGCCGGTCCGTCCTCCACGACAAGATCGTCTCCAACATCCAGGAGATCCGCGCGCGAGGTGCCCGCACGATCGTCATCGCGGAGGAGGGCGACGAGGCGGTCGTCCCGTACGCCGACCATCTGATCCGCATCCCTGCCACCCCTGTGCTCCTCCAGCCCCTCGTCTCGACCGTCCCGCTCCAGGTCTTCGCCTGCGAACTGGCCGCTGCGCGGGGCAACGAGGTGGATCAGCCTCGGAATCTGGCGAAGTCGGTGACGGTGGAGTAGCCCTTCAGGGCCTGGAGAAAGGGGGCGAAGGCTCCGACCTGGAGGGTGAGCGTGCCGCGGGTCGGGGCCTTTGAGTCGCGGATGGATATGTGGGTGTGCGTGGGGGCGACTTCGACACAGGCGTTGCCGTCGCCGCTGCCGGAGTAGGACGACTTCCGCCAGGGGGTGGTCTTCACGCTGTCGAGGAAGGCGGTGAAGGCGGTGGTGGGGAAGGTGAGGGGGCCGCGGGTGGGGGCTTTTGAGTCGCGGACGGCCATCTGGGTCCGTCGGTTGGCGACTTCGACACAGGCGTTGCCTTCGCCGCCGCCGGAGTAGGACGACTTGCGCCACTGGTCGGGGGTGGTCATGGGCGCCTCACAGCTCCTTCGCCAGTCTGCGGATGAAGTCACGCGAGCGTTCCGGTTCGAGTGACACCGCCTCCACCTTACGGAAGAGCGTTCGAAAGCGGATGAGTTGAGCTTCGGCGTCGACGAAGACGGTGCCGTGAGGTCCGTCGCGCACGACGGTGTCGAGCCGGGGGAGCGGGCCGCCTGCATACACCATGGCGCTTCCGGCTCCGGCGAAGCCCTCCAAGTCGAAGGGGATGACCCGTACCGAGATGTGCTCGGCTTGGGACAGCTCCAGAATGCGGTCGAGCTGAGCGCGGCTGGCGGCGCTGGTGCCGACCTTGATCCGCAGGGCGGCCTCATGGATCACGGTCTCGTACGTGATCGGGTCGGGCCGCTCGATGATGGCCCTGCGTCGCATCCGGTGTTCCACGCGCCTGTCCAGCTCCTCCTCTGGGAACTCTGGGTTGACGTAGGAGAAGAGCGCCCGCGCGTAGCCTTCGGTCTGCAACAGGCCCGGAATGTGCAGGAACTCCACGTCCCATCGGTAGCTGGAGTGATGTTCCAACTCGGCCAGGTCCAGGTACGGCGTGGGCAGCTGGCCTCGGTACTCCTCCCACCAGCCGCGTGACCGGTCGCTGGTCATTGCTGCCAGGGCGTCGATCAGCTCTTGGTCGACGCAGGCGTAGTGAGCCGCTATCCGCCGCAGCCTCTCCTCGCTCAGGCCTGCGAGGCCGGCCTCGATCTGGCTCACCTGTGCCGAGTCCGTCCCCAGCAGTGCGGCGGCATCGCGCCCCTTGAGTCCTGCTGCCTCGCGGAGTTTCCGCAGCTCTGCGCCCAGTCGCTGCTGGCGTGCGGTGGCCTGCTGCCTGCGAGGCATGGCTTCCTCCTGGGGCTCAACTGCCCTTGGGCGGCGACTCGTTCGAGGGGCAGATTACGGCAACGGCTTGCGTGGGACCAAATTTGGCCCCTACTGTCGGTGATGCGCCGCACACGCTGCGGAACCCCGGGCCACCGGAAGCGCACCGCCCCGTCCTGCCAGGACAGGCGCGGCAATGACACCGCCGGCCCTTCTTGACTCCTCACCGACCGAACGGAGTTGACGCATGCCCGAGAGCGGGAACGAGCCGTGGGAGTACACCCTGTACATCCCGAACGACCTACGCGCGGTGACGGTGAGCCGCAGAACCATCCGCCTGATCCTCACGCTGCACGGCCTGATCGATGTGCTGGACACGGCCGAACTCCTGGGCGCGGAACTGGTGGCGAACGCCGTCTCGCACACGAAGGGCCCCGCCGCGCTGCGGCTGAGCTGGACCCCGCCGGGCACGCTGCGGATCGGGGCGTGGGACGCGGACCCGGAGCCTCCTGAGCCGCCGCCGGGGTGGGGGCAGTTGAGGGAGGCGGAGTCGGGGCGGGGGTTGGCCTTGGTGCGGGCGTGCGCCGATGTGTGGGGGTGGCAGCCCTCGGGTCGTCTCGGGAAGCAGGGCAAGTTGGTGTGGTGCGAACTGGCCTCAGCCTGACCCGGTGTCCCGCCACGCCCTCCGCAGTGCCTCCGCCACGTCCTGCGCCCCCACGGGTGCGCCCTCCGCCGCGTACCGGCCCGCCAGGCCGTGGAGGTACGCCGCCGCGCTTCCCGCGTCCTGGGGTGACAGGCCCGCTGCGAGCAAGGACCCCGCCAGGCCCGACAGGACGTCGCCGCTGCCTGCTGTGGCCAGCCAGGAGGTGCCTGTCGGGTTCACTCGTACCGGGGTGTCCGTGGTCGGGTCGGCCACCAGGGTCGTCGAGCCCTTCAGGAGGACCGTCGCCCCGTAGCGCCTCGCCAGTTCGCGGGCCGAGTTCAGGCGGGCGCGCTCCACCTCCTCGCGCGTCACCCCGAGGAGGGCAGCCGCCTCTCCCGCGTGCGGGGTCATCAGGGTGGGGGCCGTACGGGCGCGTACCGTCTCCTGGTCCGCCAGGCGCAGGCCGTCGGCGTCCAGGAGTACGGGGACGTCCGTGGACAGGACCTCGGCCACGGTCGCCGCGTCGTCGCCCGCGCCGGGGCCCACCACCCACGCCTGGACCCGGCCCGCCTTGGCCGGGCCGCGGTCCGAGACCAGGGTCTCCGGGAAGCGGGCGATCACCGCGTCGGCGGCGGGGCCCACGTAGCGGACCGCGCCTGCGCCGCCCCGCAGGGCGCCCGCCACGGCCAGGACCGCCGCGCCCGGATAGCGGGCCGAGCCGGCGGCCACGCCCACCACGCCCCGGCGGTACTTGTCGCTCTCCGGGGCCGGTACGGGGAGCAGCCCCGCCACGTCCCTGTGCTGGAGCGCCTCCACCTCCGGGACCTCCGGCAGGGTCAGGCCGATGTCGACCAGGCGGACCGAGCCCGCGTAGTCCCGCGCCGGGTCGATCAGCAGGCCCGGCTTGTGCGTGCCGAAGGTGACCGTGAGGTCGGCCCGGATCGCGGGGCCGTGCACCTCACCCGTGTCGGCGTCCACGCCGCTCGGCAGGTCCACCGCCACGACCGGAACACCAGCACGCTCGCAGACGACAGCCAGCCGCTCCGCCTCCGGACGCAGGCCCCCCTTGCCGCCGATGCCCACGATCCCGTCCAGGACCAGGTCCGCCTGGGAGATCCACTTCTCCGCGTCCGTCGTGTCCCGCACCGTGCCGCCCGCCCTGCGCAGGGCCGCGAGGCCCCCCGTGTGCGCCCGGTCCGACGTCAGCAGCACCGCCGTCACGCCCGCGCCCCGGCGCGCCAGCCTCGCCCCCGCGTACAGGGCGTCGCCGCCGTTGTCGCCGCTGCCGATCAGCAGCACGACCCTGCTGCCGTAGACCCGGCCGAGTACGTCGGCGCAGGCGGCGGCCAGGCCGGCCGCGGCCCGCTGCATCAGCGTCCCCTCCGGCAGGCGTGCCATCAGGCTCCGCTCGGCGGTCCGTACCGTTTCCACGCTGTAGGCAGTACGCATGACGACGAGTCTGCCCTCAGCCCTCCGCGATCACCACCGCCGAGGCCACTCCCGCGTCATGGCTGAGCGACACATGCCAGGCGCGGACGCCGAGTTCGGCCGCGCGGGCCGCGACGGTGCCCCGTACGCGAAGGCGTGGCTGCCCGCTGTCCTCGACGTACACCTCGGCGTCCGTCCAGTGCAGGCCCGCCGGTGCGCCCAGTGCCTTGGCCAGGGCCTCCTTCGCCGCGAAGCGGGCGGCGAGCGAGGCGATGCCGCGGCGGTCTCCGCCAGGGAGCAGCAACTCGCTGTCCAGGAAGAGGCGTCGGGCGAGTCCGGGCGTGCGTTCCAGGGACGCGGCGAAACGGTCGATCTCCGCCACGTCGATACCGACCCCGATGATGCTCATGCCGAGCACCCTAGACGGCGCCTGTGCCCGCCCTCGTCGCTCGTACGCCCGGGTGACTCACGCCGCGCGGCGCCCCCGTGGCCACGAGGCCGGCCGTTTTGCTGATCGTGTGATGAGTGGACCGACTGTCTCCAGAAGCGTCGCCGTACTCCTCTGCGCCGTGACCCTGCTGCCCGCCGGCACCGCGGCCGCCGCGCCCGTGCCGCCCGCGCCCGCCCCCGAGGCCGCCGTGAGGGAGCTGGTGCCCGGGGCGGCGCCGGCCTGGCAGGCCGACACGCCGGACGAGGCGCTGCCGCCCCGCGTGTACGTCCCTTCCGCGCGGGAGGACTCACTGGAGCCACGGCCCGCGCCCGCGGGGGCGTACGACCCGGTCGAGTACGTGCCCCTCGGGGACGCCGTCACGCGCGTGATGTGCAGCAAGCGGACCGGGCCCTATCAGCGGCAGGTCGAGAAGTGGCTGAAGCGGAAGGCGGACGGGAAGCAGTCGGCGGCCGACTGCCGGGCCATCAGGGCGTTCCAGCTCAAGTACGGCATCAAGCCCGCCATCGGCTTCGCCGGGCCCGTCACCTGGGCGCACATGATGCTGCTGTCCGCGCGGAAGAACCCCAACGCGGCGAAGAAGTGCCCGGTGCGGACGTACCGGGTCGCCTGTGTGGACCTCGCCCGGCAGGTGACGTGGGTGCAGAAGGGGAAGAAGGTCGTCTACGGGCCCGTGCCGATGAGGAGCGGGCGGGCCGGGTACCGGACGCGGACCGGGTGGCACACCGTCTACTGGCGGCACAAGAACCATGTGTCCACCCTGTACGACCAGCCCATGCCCTACGCCCAGTTCTTCGACGGCGGGCAGGCCTTCCACGCCGTGTACGGGACCATCTTCACCACCGTCGGGTCGATGGGCTGCGTCAACCTGCGGCTCGGGGACGCCAAGAAGCTGTGGGGCGTGCTGAAGAAGGGCGACCGGGTGTACGTGTGGGGTCGCCGGCCGGGGACGTGAGCCCGTGCCCGCCCGGCGCTGTCCGGCCCCTCTGAGACACTGGGCGGGATGAGTGAGACTGCGTTCCTGCCCTCCGCCCCGCTGCGCGCCCGCGCCGAGATCGACCTGGCCGCGCTGCGGGCCAATGTGCGCACCCTGCGGGAGAAGGCGTCGGGCGCGGCCGTCATGGCCGTGGTGAAGTCCGACGCGTACGGCCACGGGGCGGTGCCGTGCGCCCGCGCGGCTCTGGCGGCGGGAGCGACCTGGCTGGGCACGGCCACACCGGAGGAGGCCCTGGCGCTGCGGGCCGCCGGGCTGACGGACGTACGCATCCTGTGCTGGCTGTGGACGCCCGGCGGGCCCTGGCGCGAGGCGATCGAGGCCGACGTCGACGTGTCCGTGAGCGCCCTGTGGGCCCTGCGCGAGGTCACCGCGGCCGTCCGGCAGGCGGGGACCCCCGCGCGGGTGCAGCTCAAGGCCGACACCGGTCTTGGCCGGGGCGGCTGCCAGCCGGGCGCCGACTGGACCGAGCTGGTCGCCGAGGCCCTGCGCGCCGAGCGCGAGGGGCTGATCCGGATCACCGGCCTGTGGTCGCACTTCGCCTGCGCCGACGAGCCCGGCCATCCGTCGATCGCCGCCCAGCTCACCCTCTTCCGGGAGATGCTGGCGTACGCCGAGCGGCAGGGCGTACGCCCCGAGGTGCGGCACATCGCCAACTCGCCGGCCACGCTCACGCTGCCCGAGACCCACTTCGACCTGGTCCGCACCGGCATCGCCGTCTACGGCATCTCGCCCGCCCCCGAGCTGGGCACCCCGGCCGAGCTGGGCCTGCGCCCGGTGATGACGCTGTCGGCGTCCCTGGCCCTGGTCAAGCACGTGCCCGGCGGTCACGGCATCTCCTACGGCCACCACTACACGACCCCCGGCGACACCACCCTCGCCCTGGTCCCCGTCGGCTACGCGGACGGCATCCCGCGCCACGCCTCCGGCGCCGGGCCGGTCCTGATCGGCGGCAAGTGGCGCACGGTCGCGGGGCGGATCGCGATGGACCAGTTCGTCGTCGACCTCGGCGGGGACGAGCCGTCGGCGGGCGACGAGGCCGTCCTGTTCGGCCCCGGCGACCGCGGCGAGCCCACCGCCGAGGACTGGGCGCAGGCCGCGGGCACCATCGCGTACGAGATCGTCACCCGGATCGGAAGCCGTGTGCCCCGCGTCCATGTGAACGGGGAAGAACAGGGGTAGCCGACCCCGGACCGGTGCGACACCTAGTGAGGAGCGGTACGTGAGCGAGAGCAGCGCGGAGGCCGTCGCGGCCGTCGCCTCCGCCACGGGGGCGGCGGCCACCGGGAGCTGGCGCCGGGCCACCGGCATCGCCGGTGTGGCGATAGGCGTCGTCGCGGCGGGCGCCGCGGCCGGGGTCGCCATAGAGCGGCTGACCGTGGGCCGCGGCATGCGGCAGAAGGCCCGCCTCGCCCTGGACTCCGCCGGCCCGTACGGCGCGCTGCGCGGCACGCCCGGCAAGGCGTACGCCGACGACGGCACCGAGCTGTACTACGAGGTCGACGAGGTCGACCCCGAGGGCGGCGGTGCTCCGAGGCGGCGCCGGCTGTTCGGCCGTAAGGCACCCGCCCCGGTCACGGTCGTCTTCAGCCACGGCTACTGCCTCAGCCAGGACTCCTGGCACTTCCAGCGGGCCGCGCTGCGGGGTGTCGTACGGACCGTGCACTGGGACCAGCGCAGCCACGGCCGGTCCGGGCGCGGAGTGGCGCAGGTCCAGGAGGAGGCGCCGCTCAGCATCGACCAGCTGGGGCGTGATCTGAAGGCCGTCGTCGACGCGGCCGTGCCGGACGGGCCGATCGTGCTGGTCGGGCACTCCATGGGCGGCATGACCATGATGGCGCTGGCCGCGCAGTACCCCGAGCTGATCCGGGAGCGGGTCGTCGCGGTCGCGCTCGTCGGTACGTCGTCGGGGCGGCTCGGCGAGGTCAACTTCGGGCTGCCTGTCGCCGGGGTGAACGCGGTGCGGCGGGTGCTGCCGGGCGTGCTGAAGGCGCTGGGGCAGCGGGCCGAGCTGGTGGAGAAGGGGCGGCGGGCGACGGCCGACCTGTTCGCCGGGATCATCAAGCGCTACTCGTTCGCGTCCCGGGACGTCGACCCGGCCGTGGCCCGGTTCGCCGAGCGGATGATCGAGGGCACGCCCATCGACGTGGTCGCCGAGTTCTACCCGGCCTTCACCGACCACGACAAGACGGACGCGCTCGCGCACTTCCGTGAGCTGCCGGTGCTGGTGCTGGCCGGGGTGCAGGACCTGGTCACGCCGAGTGAGCACAGCGAGGCGATCGCCGACCTGCTGCCGGACGCGGAGCTGGTGCTGGTGCCGGACGCGGGGCATCTGGTGATGCTGGAGCACCCGGAAGTGGTCACCGACCGGCTCGCCGACCTCCTCACCCGTGCGGGGGCCGTCCCGGCAGGAGCTACCGTGGGTGGCTATGGAAGCAGCAGCACCGCACAGCCGCGTTGAGACCCGGCTGACCGTGACCTCCCCCGACCAGATGCGTGAGCTCGGCCGGCGCCTGGCCGAGGTGGTGCGCGCGGGGGATCTTGTGATGCTCAGCGGGGAGCTGGGCGCGGGGAAGACGACGCTGACCCGGGGGCTCGGGGAGGGGCTCGGGGTGCGGGGGGCCGTGACCTCGCCGACGTTCGTCATCGCCCGGGTGCATCCGTCCCTGGGGGACGGGCCGCCGCTGGTGCATGTGGACGCGTACCGGCTCGGCGGGGGGCTCGACGAGATGGAGGACCTCGACCTCGATGTGTCGCTGCCGGAGTCGGTGGTGGTCGTGGAGTGGGGCGAGGGCAAGGTCGAGGAGCTGACCGAGGAGCGGTTGCAGGTCGTCATCCATCGGGCTGTGGGGGACACGACCGATGAGGTGCGGCGGGTGACGTTGACGGGCCTTGGTGCGCGGTGGGCTGCTGTGGATCTGGACGCGTTGGGCGCCTGAACGTCTGCCCTGTGCTGTTGTGTCGCGTCTGCCGCGCCGTCGTGGCCGTTCGCGCCCACGCGGCGGAGCCGCATACGGATACAGCCCCGCGCCCCTGAAGACAAGGCGTTGTCGGGGTGGGCGTTTCGTGGTTAGGTTTGCCTTACTAACTCCGCCGCCCACTCCAGGAGGCGTTCGTGAGCGCGACTGAACGAGACGACAAACAGCCCAGCGAGCCGTCCGTCATCTCCATGCGCGACCTGCTGGCGGCCTGCGCCGCCGCCACCGTCGTCTCCACGCCACCCCCGGCACCCCAGCCGGAGGCGGCTTGGCCCTAGCGGATCACCACGACCTTCCGGCCGATCGTCGCGAACTCCCACATCGCGTCGCCGTCCTTGCGGGACTCGCGGATGCCGCCCGTCCTGCGGTGCGGGTCGGGCGCGGGTGTGGAGCCGTTGCGGGCCGCGCTGAAGCCGACGGCGACGCCCTGGACGCTGGTGAAGCGGACCACGTGCTCGATGGGGGTGCCGTCCGTGCCGGTGACCGTGCTGGAGCGGGAGGTGACGGTGTAGGTGCCGGGGCGGGGGTCGACGGTGCCCGGGGTGACCTCGAAGGTCCGCAGGATCTTGTGGCCGGGGCCGACGAGCCAGACGCGGTCGTCGTCCACCGAGTACACGACACGTTCACCCGATCCGGACCCCGAGGGCAGGGCGGCGGGGTGCCTCCTGTCGCGGGGTGCCTTGACGGGGGAGACGTCCGAGGGGGAGAGCGCCTGCGGATGACTCAGCTCCGGCGGGACGTTCGCCGAGGCCTGGTAGGTGAGGAAGCCGACCGTGGCGACGGCCGCCGCGGTGAGGGCGGCCACGAACCCCGAGCTGCTGCTTGTCACCGTCGTCCACCTCTGCGTCGTACGTCCCGGTTCGTGGCGACGTTAGCAGTCGGTGCGCGGCCGACCGGGGCGGCCGTGCCCGCAGCGTGGGGGCCGTAGGCTGTTTGCGTGCTCTTGCTCGCTCTGGATACCGCCACTCCCGCCGTCACCGTCGCGCTGCACGACGGCACGGACGTCATCGCCTCGTCGAGCCAGGTGGACGCGCGCCGGCACGGCGAGCTGCTGCTGCCGGCCGTGGACCGTGTGCTGGCCGAGGCCGGACTGAAGCTCGACGCCGTCACCGGCGTCGTCGTCGGCATCGGCCCCGGCCCCTACACGGGTCTGCGCGTCGGTCTGATGACCGCCGACACCTTCGCCCTCGCGCTCGGCGTGCCCGTGCACGGCGTGTGCACGCTGGACGGCCTCGCCTACGCCGCCGACATCGAGAAGGGCCCCTTCGTCGTGGCGACCGACGCCCGGCGCAAGGAGGTCTACTGGGCGACGTACGCCGACTCCCGGACCCGGCTCACCGACCCGGCCGTCGACCGGCCCGCCGACATCGCGGAGCGGGTGGCCGGACTGCCCGCCGTGGGTGCCGGTGCGCTGCTCTACCCGGACACCTTCCCCAGCGCCCATGAGCCCGAGCATGTGTCGGCCGCGGCCCTGGCGTCCCTGGCCGCCGAGAAGCTCGCCGCGGGCGAGGAGCTCGAAGCGCCCCGGCCGCTGTATCTGCGCCGGCCGGACGCGCAGGTACCCAAGAACTACAAGGTGGTCACCCCCAAGTGACCGCACCCGTGACGACCCCGCGACTGCGCGAGATGCGCTGGTGGGACATCGACCCCGTGCTGGACCTGGAGAAGGACCTCTTCCCCGAGGACGCCTGGTCGCGGGGCATGTTCTGGTCCGAACTGGCCCATGCGCGGGGCCCCGGCTCCACTCGCCGCTATGTGGTCGCCGAGGACGGCGGGCGGATCGTCGGCTACGCGGGCCTGGCCTCCTCCGGCGGACTCGGCGATGTGCAGACCATCGCCGTGGCCCGCGACCAGCAGGGCACCGGGCTCGGCGCGCGGCTGCTGACCGAGCTGCTGCGCGCGGCGACCGCCTTCGAGTGCTCGGAGGTCATGCTGGAGTGCCGGGTGGACAACACCCGCGCCCAGCGGCTGTACGAACGCTTCGGCTTCGAACCCATCGGGTTCAGGCGCGGGTACTACCAGCCGGGGAACGTGGACGCCCTGGTGATGCGCCTGAACGACCCAGCGAACGCACAAGGAACCGAGAACAATGGCTGACGAACCCCTCGTTCTGGGGATCGAGACCTCCTGCGACGAGACCGGCGTCGGCATCGTCCGGGGCACCACGCTCCTCGCGGACGCCGTCGCCTCCAGCGTCGACGAGCACGCCCGGTTCGGCGGCGTCGTGCCCGAGGTGGCCTCGCGCGCCCATCTGGAGGCGATGGTCCCCACCATCGACCGTGCGCTGAAGGAGGCCGGCGTCAGCGCCCGTGACCTCGACGGCATCGCGGTCACCGCGGGGCCTGGCCTCGCGGGCGCGCTGCTGGTCGGCGTCTCGGCGGCCAAGGCGTACGCCTACGCCCTGGGCAAGCCGCTGTACGGCGTCAACCACCTCGCCTCGCACATCTGCGTCGACCAGCTGGAGCACGGCCCGCTGCCCGAGCCGACGATGGCCCTGCTGGTCAGCGGCGGCCACTCCTCGCTGCTGCTGTCCTCCGACATCACCTCCGACGTCCGCCCGATGGGCGCCACCATCGACGACGCGGCCGGCGAGGCCTTCGACAAGATCGCCCGCGTGCTGAATCTCGGCTTCCCCGGCGGCCCGGTCATCGACCGGTACGCCAAGGAGGGCGACCCGCAGGCCATCGCGTTCCCGCGCGGGCTGACCGGGCCGCGCGACCCGGCGTACGACTTCTCGTTCTCGGGCCTGAAGACGGCCGTGGCCCGCTGGATCGAGGCCAAGCGGGCCGCGGGCGAGGAGGTGCCGGTGCGTGATGTGGCGGCCTCCTTCCAGGAGGCGGTCGTCGACGTGCTCACCCGCAAGGCCGTACGGGCCTGCAAGGACGAGGGCGTCGACCACCTGATGATCGGCGGCGGTGTCGCGGCCAACTCGCGGCTGCGGGCGCTCGCCCAGGAGCGCTGCGAGCGGGCGGGCATCCGGCTGCGGGTGCCGCGGCCGAAGCTGTGCACCGACAACGGCGCGATGGTGGCCGCCCTCGGCGCCGAGATGGTCGCCCGCAACCGGGCCGCCTCCAGCTGGGACCTGTCGGCCGACTCCTCCCTGCCGGTGACGGACCCTCATGTGCCGGGCCACGACCATGTGCACGAGGTCAGCAAGGAGAACCTGTACCCGTGACGGTCGCCCTGATGTGGGAGGCGCGTGCCGTGCCCGGCCGGGGCGAGGAACTGCTCGCCTGGGCCCGGGCGCAGGAGCCGGCCGACGGCCCCCTGCTGCGCCGCGAGACCTTCCGCGCGCCGCAGGACCGGGTGCTCGTCATCACCTGGTGGGACGCGCCCTACGACGCCGACCTCCCCGAACTGCCGGAGCCGGACGGGGAGTTGGTGACCCGGGCGGTGCACCGCTGGCGGTTCGAGTCGGTCGGCTGACGCCCGCCGGGCTCAGCTCGCCTCCGACTCGCAGCGCAGCCGGCGCGTCCCGTCCAGGACGCGCGTGTCCCCGGTCAGCCGCAGTCGCACGGTGTGCCGTACGTCCGTGCTGGACGCGCCCACCCGCAGCTCCAGGTCGCCCGGTTCGACGATCCGCCGGCCGCGCGTGTCCGTGAAGGAGGACAGGTCGGTGTGGAAGCGGAAGGTGACGCGGGCGGACTCGCCGGGGTCGAGGTCGAGGCGGTGGTAGCCGACGAGGCGGATGTCGGGGCGGGTGACGGAGGCCACGGGATCGTGCAGATAGAGCTGGACGACCTCGGTGCCCGCGCGTTCGCCGGTGTTGCGGACGGTGAGCGCCAGGTCGAGGGAGCCGTCGGTGGCGATGTCCGTGCCGTCGGTGAAGTCCTCCCAGGCGAAGGTCGTGTAGGAGCGGCCGTGCCCGAAGGGGTACAGCGGCGTCGGGTCCAGGCTGCTGACGTCCCCGGCCAGCCCGAGCGGCGGCTGGAGGTAGGTCCAGGGCTGCCCGCCCGGCCCCCGCGGCACGCTCACCGGGAGGCGGCCGGAGGGGTTCACCCGGCCGGACAGCACGCCCGCGAGCGCGGGTCCGCCCTCCTCGCCGGGGAAGAAGGCCTGCACGGTCGCGGCCAGCCGGTCGTGCCAGCGGCCCAGCGCGTAGGGGCGGCCGGTGAGCAGCACCAGCACCACCGGGACGCCGGTGGCGAGCAGGGCGTCGAGCAGCTCGCCCTGGACGCCGGGCAGCTGCAGGTCGGCCACGTCGCAGCCCTCGCCGGAGGTGCCCCGCCCGAACAGGCCGGAGCGGTCGCCGAGCACGGCCACGCACACATCGGCCTCGGTGGCCCGCGCGACGGCCTCCTCGAAACCGGCCGTGTCCGGGGTGTCCACCCCGCAGCCCTCGGCGAACGTCACCTTGGCGTCGGGGAGTTCGGCGCGCAGCGCGTCCAGGACGGTCGGGATGTCGACGCCCATGGGGATCTCGGGGTGCTGCACGCCCACATGGGAGGGGAAGGAGTAGCAGCCGAGCATGGCGAGCGGGTCGGTCGCGCGCGGGCCGACCACCGCGATCCGGGCGTCCGGGGGCAGCGGCAGCGTGGCATCGGGGTCGGCCAGCAGCACCACCGACTGCTCCGCGAGACGGCGGGCCAGCGCCCGGTTGGCGGGGGAGTCCAGGTCGACCGACTCGGGCACCTCGGGCTGCCAGTCCTCGTCCAGCAGGCCCAGCTCGCACTTCTGCAGCAGGACCCGGCGGGCCGCCCGGTCCACCAGCTCCTCGGGGATGCGGCCTTCCTGCACGGCGGTCAGCAGCGGGTCGCCGTAGCAGTCCAAGGTCGGCAGCTCGACGTCCACGCCCGCCGCGAGGGCCGCGTGCGCCGCCTCGGCCGAGCCGGCGGCCACCCGGTGCAGGGTGCGCAGGAAGTCGACGCCGAAGTAGTCGGAGACGACCGTGCCGGTGAACCCCCAGGTCTCCCTGAGGAGTTCGGTCAGCAGCCGGGCGTCGGCGGTCGCGGGCACACCGTCCGTCTCGTTGTACGCGGCCATCACCGACCGCGCCCCGCCCTCGCGCAGCGCCATCTCGAACGGCGGCAGCGTCACGTCCCCGAACTCGCGCACACCCGCGCGCACGGGGGCGAGGTTGCGGGCGCCCGCGGAGGACGCGTACCCGGCGAAGTGCTTGAGCGTGGCCACGATGCCGGCCGACTCCAGGCCCCGCACATAGGCGGCGCCGATGGTGCCCACCAGGTAGGGGTCCTCGCCGATGGTCTCCTCGACGCGGCCCCAGCGCGCATCGCGTACGACGTCCAGGACCGGCGCGAGGCCCTGGTGGACGCCGACCGTGCGCAGGTCGCGGCCGATGCTGCGGGCCATCTCCTCGACCAGGGCGGGGTCGAAGGAGGCGCCCCAGGCGAGCGGCACCGGGTAGGCGGTCGCGCCCCAGGCGGTGAAGCCGGCCAGGCACTCCTCGTGGGCCATCGCCGGGATGCCGAAGCGGCTCGCGGCGGCGATGGTGCGCTGGGCCGCGGCCAGGGAGCGGGCGCCTGCCGCCGCCTCGACGGGGGCCGTGCCGAAGGGCCGGGTGAGCTGCCCGAGCCCGTGGGTGATCAGCTCGTCCCACTCGTAGTCGGCGTTCATCTGGTCCTGGTGCGGGGCGACGCCGTCGCCGTCGGTGCCGGCACCCACCCAGACGCCGTACAGCTGGGCGGTCTTCTCCTGGAGGGACATCCGGGAGAGCAGGTCGTCGACGCGGTCGGAGGCGGGCAGGGCGCGGTCGCGCCAGGGGGCGGTGGTCATGAAACTCCTGTCAGAGTCGGGTGGGACGGCGGGTTGGCGTCGGTTCACTTGCCGCCCACGCCCATCAGGCCGCCGACGAGGGCGCGCCGGGCCACCAGGTAGACGGCGAAGATGGGGATGCCGGAGAGGACGACCGAGGCGAGCAGGGCGGGGATGTTCACGCCGAACTGGCTGACGTAGTTGAACAGGCCGAGGGTCAGCACCCGCGGTTCGTCGGACTGGGTGAAGATCAGCGGGAAGAGGAAGCCGTTCCAGGCCTGGAGCGCCGAGTAGATGACGACCGTGCTGATGCCGCCCTTGGCCAGCGGGATCGTCAGCCGGAAGAGCTGCCTGAGCGCGCTCGCCCCGTCCAGCGCCATCGCCTCGTACAGCTCCTCCGAGATGTCCCGGAGCGTGCCGACGAGCACCAGCACCGAGACCGGCATCGCGAACGCGGCCGTCGGCAGGATGACCGCGAGGAGGGTGTCGTAGAGGTCGAGCTTGGCGATCAGCAGGTACAGCGGGACGACCACCGCCTGCGCGGGGATCGCCACGCCCAGCAGGAACAGCCGGAAGGCGGCGCCGGACCAGCGGTCGCGGGTGCGGACGACGGCGTAGGCGAGGGGCACGCACAGCGCGAGCACGATGCCGACGACGGCGACCGCGACGATCGCGGTGTTGCTCAGCAGATGCCAGAAGCCGCTGTGCAGCACGGTGTTGTAGTTGTCGAGGGTCGGATGCGCGGGCGGCTTGAGGGGGTTGCCGGTGAGCGCCTGGTCGGGGCCGGTCAGGGACGCGGAGAGCATCGCGTAGACCGGGATCAGCACGATCACCAGCCAGATCAGCGCACCGGCGCCCGCGACCGGGTTGGGTCGCCGTGTCCAGTGGCGCCTGCGGCGAGAGGGCTTGTCCGCCGGCGGCGTCGTACGGCCGGAGGTCTTCGCCGGACGCGGCAGCGTGTCGTGGGACATCTCGTCACATCCCTTCGCGGGTGCTGCGCATGCCGCCGAAGCCGGTGAGCTTCACCAGCAGCAGGGACAGTCCGGTGGCGGCCAGGACCAGGAAGGAGGCGATGGCGCTGGCGTAGCCGAAGTCGTAGGAGCGGAAGCCCGCCTCGTACATCAGGTACGGCAGGATCGCGGTGTCCGTGCCGGGGCCGCCCTTGGTCAGGATCAGGACCGTCTCGAAGTAGGTCAGGGAGCCCACCACGATCAGGACCGTGGAGGTGGTCATGGTGTGCCGCAGCTGCGGCAGCGTGATGGAGAAGAACTGGCGGTAGCGTCCGGCGCCGTCGATGGCCGCCGCCTGGTAGAGGACCGGCGGGATCTGGCGGGCGCCGCCCTGGTAGATCAGGGTGTGCAGCGGGATGAACTGCCAGCCGCCGACGAAGACGATCGCGAGGAAGGCACCGGAGGACGAGCCCAGGATGTCCTTCTGGATGATGCCGAAGTTCGGGTCGAGCAGCGCGTAGAAGAGCAGCGCGACCGCGGTCGACGACAGCAGCAGCGGCACGAAGAAGATCGCCGAGAGGACCGCGCGGTTGCGCTGCGGCCCCGCCGCCCACACGCCGAGCAGCAGCGAGACGACCGTCTGGAACAGCCAGCTGGCCACGGTCAGCATCACGGTGAGCTTGAGGGACTGGGTCAGCCGCGGGTCGTCGAGCAGCTTCCGCCAGTTCTCCAGGCCCACCGGGCGCGGGTCTCCCAGGCCGTCCCAGGAGGTGAAGGACAGATAGAAGGCCAGCGCCATCGGGACGACGGCGAAGAAGGTGAAGAACAGCACGCCCGGCAGGGCCCAGGAGGCGTGCGGGCGGATCCTGGTGGTCCGGGGGTTCCTGGTGTTCCGGGAGCGCATGCTGGTGTCCCGGGAGCGGCTGGTGGAGCTCACTTCAGCCCCTTGCACGCCGCCACGAACTCGCTCGGCGAGGACTTGCCCGCGAACAGCTTGCCGATCTCCGTCTGCATCCGGGTGCCCAGCTCGTCACCGAGGGCCTGGTCCCAGGAGAGGGTGAAGGCGGGGGCGTCCTCGACCATCTTGTACTGGAAGAGGGCGTACTCGGAGTTCGGGGCGTCGGCGAGCAGCAGGGCCGCGTTCGACGTCGTGGGGACGTCGCCGTTGGCGACCAGCGCGCGGGCGTACTCCTTGGACGCGCAGTCCTTGAGGAAGGCGATCGCGGCGTCCTTGTTGCGGGTTCGGGCGTTGACCGACCAGTAGTTCGTGGGGTTGCCCACCACGTTGCGCGGGGAGCCCTTGCCGCCCTCGACCTGCGGGAAGGCCGCCCAGCCCAGGTTCTTCCTGGCGAAGTCGGGGAACTTGCCGAGCTGCGTGGAGTACTCCCAGGAGCCCATCAGATGCATGGCCGCCTTGCCCCGGGCGAAGACCGCGGGGGCGCCGCCGTTGACGTACGACACGGAGGTGAACTTCGAGCCGAAGGCGCCGTCGTCGATCAGTTCCTTGACCATCTCGGCGGCCTTCAGCACCGCCGGGTCGCCCCAGCCCTCGGCGTCGCCGTCCTGGATGCGCTTGAACACCTCGGGGCCGCCGAGCCGGTCGACCAGGTACTCCAGCCACATCAGCTCCGGCCACACGTCGGAGCCGCCGAGCGCGAACGGGGTGATGCCGGCCTTCTTGAGCTTGGTGTTGATGTCGAGCAGCTGGTCCCAGGTGGTGGGCGGCTGGAGGTTCTGCTCGGCGAAGACGGTCTTGTTGAAGAAGAGGATCACCGGCTGCATGCCGCGCATCGGGATGCCGTAGTGGCGCCCCTTGAGGTCGCCGGCCGCGAGGACGGAGGGCAGGAAGCCGCTCTTCAGGACCGGGTCGTTCTCTATGACGTCGGTGAGGTCGACGAGCTTGCCCGCCTCCTCGTACGCCTTGATGGAGCCGCCGCCCCAGTTGAAGAACAGGTCCGGCGCGCTGGGCGAGCCCATGGCCGTGCGCAGCTTGGGCGAGTAGTCGGAGCCGGGCACCTTCTGCAGGCGGATCCGGCCGCCGGTCTTCTTGGCGGCGGCGGAGGCGTTGAAGCGGTCGACGGCGGCCTGCTGCACCTTCACCGCGTCGTCGCCGTAGACGAAGGCGGTGAGCGTGCCGCCGCTTCCGCTCTGGCCGCCGCTGTCTCCGCAGGCGGCCAGGGCGGGTGTGGTGAGCGCGGCGGCGCCCGCGCCGAGGACCCAGCGCCTGCTGAACGTGCGTCCGCCGTCGGACGGCTTGGAGGACGGCGTGGTGGACCCCATGACAGCACCTCTCCCGGGAAGTGTCAGAACCTGTGTCGAACGAACTGAGCGAAAGATTCGGGCTGAATTACGAATGTTCCGGGAAGGTATGGCGACAGAGGGGGTCCGTCAAGACCGTGCGCAGAGATACGATCGCCGACATGACAGCTCCGGAATCCGCTGAAGCCCATACGGCAGCCCGCTCGGCGCAGACCGCGACCCTCGCCGAGATCGCCCGCGAGGCCGGGGTCTCCGCGCCGACTGTTTCGAAGGTCCTCAACGGCAGAGCCGATGTGGCGCCCGGGACGCGGATGCGCGTCGAGGAGCTGCTGCGCGCCCACGGCTACCGGCGCCGACGCGCCGAGGCGACCCGCTCCCCGCTGATCGACCTGGTCTTCCACGAGCTGGAGAGCGCCTGGGCGCTGGAGGTCATCCGGGGCGTGGAGAACGTGGCGCGCGACGCGGGGCTGAGCGTGGTGCTCTCCGAGATCGCCGGGCGCCTCACCCCGGGCCGCACCTGGGCCGACCAGGTCGCGGCCCGCCGCCCGCACGGCGTGATCCTGGTGCTGTCCGAGCTGGACGAGTCCCAGCGGGCGCTGCTGACCAGCCGCTCCATCCCGTTCGTGGTGATGGACCCGGCCGGCGACCCGGGCTCCGACGTGCCCTCGATCGGCGCCACCAACTGGCAGGGGGGCCTCGCCGCGACCCGGCACCTGGTGGAACTCGGCCACACCCGCATCGGCGCGATCAGCGGGCCCTTGCGGATGATGTGCAGCCGCGCCCGCGTCGACGGCTACCGGGCCGCGCTGGAGACGGCCGAACTGCCGGTGGACCCCTCGCTGGTCGTCACCGGCGACTTCCACCACGAGGCCGGCTACCAGCTGGGCCTGGAGCTGCTGCGCCGCCCCGACCGGCCGACCGCCGTCTTCGCGGGCAACGACCTCCAGGCGCTCGGGCTGTACGAGGCCGCGCGCGAGCTGGGGCTGCGCGTCCCGGAGGACCTGAGCGTGGTCGGCTTCGACGATCTGCCGGTGGCCCGCTGGGTGGGCCCGCCGCTGACGACCGTACGGCAGCCGCTGACCGAGATGGCCGAGGCGGCGGCCCGGCTGGTGCTGGAGCTGGCGCGCGGGGACGCGGGTGCCCCGGCGGCGACGCGGGTGGAGCTGGCGACGAGCCTGGTGGTGCGCAGCAGCACGGCCGCGCCCGGAGGGGTCTGAGGTGCTCCTGGGGGTCGCTGGCCGGAAGTTGACCTATTGACGAGTGGGGCGTGCGCCTCCACACTCCTCCGAAGCCAATCGGTTGCACCACCGAAACATTCGGAACTTTCGGAGGCACCCGCACATGAGATCCCTCAGATCCGGCCTCGTCACTCTCGTCACCGGACTCACCGCGCTCGGCGCCCTGCTCGTGGCGGCGCCCGGAGCCCAGGCCGCCGACACGCCGCTGCGCGACCTCGCCGCCGCCAAGGGCAAGGTCATCGGCTCGGCGGTGAACCCCGCCAAGCTCACCGGCACCTACGGCGACATCGCCGGCCGCGAGTTCAACTCGGTCACCCCCGACAACGCCATGAAGTGGGAGTCGGTCGAGCCGAGCCGGGGCAGCTTCAACTGGGCCCCGGCCGACCAGGTCGTCAGCTTCGCCACCGCCCACAACCAGCAGGTGCGCGGCCACACCCTGGTCTGGCACAGCCAGAACCCGGGCTGGCTGGCCAACGGCACCTGGACCCAGGCGCAGTTGAGCAGCATCCTCCAGGACCACATCACCACCGAGATGACCCGCTACAAGGGCCGCATCGCCGCCTGGGACGTGGTCAACGAGGCGTTCAACGAGGACGGCACCTACCGGTCCACGATCTGGTCCAACGGTCTCGGCCAGGACTACATCGCGCAGGCCCTGACCTGGGCGCGGGCCGCCGACCCCGGCGCCAAGCTGTACATCAACGACTACAACGTCGAGGGCGTCAACGCGAAGTCCACCGCCCTGTACAACCTGGTGAAGTCGCTGAAGGAGCGCGGCGTCCCGATCGACGGCGTGGGCCTGCAGGCGCACCTGATCCTCGGTCAGGTGCCCTCCAGTCTCCAGCAGAACATCCAGCGCTTCGCCGACCTCGGCGTGGACGTGGCCATCACCGAACTCGACATCCGGATGCAGCTGCCGGCGACCGACGCCAAGCTCGCCCAGCAGGCCGCCGACTACAAGGCCGTCATGGACGCCTGTGTGGCCGTCAGCCGGTGCGTCGGCGTGACGGTGTGGGGCTTCACCGACTCCGACTCCTGGGTCCCGGACGTGTTCGACGGGTACGGCGCGGCGACGCCGTACACCGAGAACTTCGCGCCGAAGCCGGCGTACTACGCGATCGCCGGCTCGCTGGGCGGCGGCACGACCCAGCCTCCGGGTGACGGCTGCACGGCGGTCTACAGCGTCGTCAACCAGTGGAGCACCGGCTTCACCGGGCAGGTGCGGATCTCCTGCTCGGGCGGCTCGCTGTCGTCCTGGCGGGCGAACTGGACCTTCGGAGCCGGACAGCGCGTCACCCAGGCCTGGAACGCGAACTGCACCCAGTCGGGGACGGCCGTCACCTGTTCCAACGCCTCGTACAACGGGACGGTTCCCGACGGGGGTTCGGTGACCTTCGGGTTCAACGGCACGTGGAGCGGGAGCAATCCGGCACCGGTGGTGACGCTGGGCTGAGGTGCAGCCGCCGGGGTCAACCCGAGAAATCTGAGATTTTCCGAAGAAAACACGGTGTGACGTTCCCGCCCGTAATGGTTCGGACGTACGTTCCTGCCCGTGACGGGACGCGACGGGAACGGCAGCGGCGGGAACGAGGACGAGGGCAGAAGAGCGGGCCGGCGGTCGGCAGTGCTGAAGACCGTCGGCCTGACTCTGGCGGGGGTGCTGGTGCTGGCCGGCGGTGCGGCGGCCTGGGCCTACTGGCGGCTCGACGACAACATCAAGGGCGTCGACATCGACCAGGCGCTGGGCGACGACCGGCCGCCCCGGCCGACGGCGTCGCAGTCCGCCGAGCCGGTGGACAGCGGGCCGCTGAACATCCTGGTGCTCGGCTCGGACACCCGCAGCGGCGCGGAGAACCAGCGGCTCGGCGGCGGGGACAGCGACGGCGGCCGCTCCGACAGCGCGATGATCGTCCACCTCGACCCGGGCCGTACGTCGGCCACCGTGGTCAGCATCCCGCGCGACACCCTGGTCGACCGGCCGTCCTGCCCGCTGCCGTCCGGAGGCACCTCGCAGCCGCGCCAGGGGGCGATGTTCAACTCGGCGTACGCGATCGGCGGCCCGGTGTGCGCGGTGAAGACCGCCGAGGAGCTCACCGACGTACGGATGGACCACTACGTCGAGCTCGACTTCGCCGGGTTCGCGGGGCTCGTGGACGCCGTCGGCGGAGTCACCGTCACCACCGACGAGGACATCGACGACGAGGACAGCCGTCTGCGGCTGGACGCGGGCACCCATCTGCTGGACGGCGAGCAGGCCCTCGCCCTGGCCCGCACCCGCCACGGCATCGGCGACGGCAGCGACCTCGGCCGGATCGCCCTCCAGCAGCAGCTCGTCAAGGCCCTGCTGGAGCAGGTCTCCTCGGCGGGCCTGCTCACCGACCCGGGCCACCTCTACCGGGTCGCCGACACGGTGACCTCCGGCCTGACCACCGACACCGGCCTGGACTCGCTCGCCGAGCTGATGAGCCTCGGCCGCAGCCTGACGGGGCTGTCGGCGGACGGGGTGCGGACGGTCATGATGCCGGTCGTGCAGGCGCCCTGGGACCGCAACCGGGTGGTGCCGGACGAGCCGGAGGCCGGCGCGCTGTGGGAGTCGCTGCGCTGAAAAGTTTTTCCGGGGGCGTGTCGATCCGGGAGTCTCCCGTTCGACGCACAGGGTGAGAGCGGGGAAAGACCCCGCCGCAACCCGAGGAGCGACCATGCCCCGCTATCTGTCCCTGGTCCGTATCGAGGAGAACACCATCGACATGGCGTCCGCCGACCCCGGCTTCGAGGAGCGCATGGGCGCGCTGTTCGAGGAGATCACCAAGGCGGGGGTCATGCTGGACACCGCCGGGCTGAAGCCGACCGCCGAGTCCACCCGGGTCACCTGGTCGGACGGGAAGCTGTCGTACACCGACGGCCCGTTCACCGAGACCAAGGAGGTCGTCGGCGGCTACGCGCTGATGCAGTGCAAGGACATGGCCGAGGCGATCGAGTGGGGGAAGCGGTTCCTGGAGGTCCACCCGCCGCAGTGGACGGTGGGCCTGGAGATCCGCGAGATCGAGGAGATGGGGGGCTGAGCGCACGGCCGCCGTTGTCAGTGCCGTGTGCTGTCATGTGAGGTGTGACGGCACACGGCACAGACGCGGTCGCGGAGACGGTCGACACCGTCTTCCGGATGGAGTCCGCCCGGATCATCGCCGGTGTGGCGCGGATCGTCCGGGACGTCGGCATCGCCGAGGAGATCGCCCAGGACGCGCTCGTCGCCGCCCTGGAGCAGTGGCCCGAGGCCGGCATCCCGGACCGGCCGGGCGCCTGGCTGACCGCCACCGCCAAGCACCGCGCCATCGACCTGGTCCGGCGGCGCGAGACGTACGCGCGCAAGCTCGCCGAGGCCGGCCGTGAGCTGCCCGGAGAGGCCCTGGTGTCCGGGGTGGTGCACGACCCCGAGCCGTCGGGGCCCGGGGACATCGACGACGACGTGCTGCGGCTGATCTTCACCGCCTGCCACCCGGTGCTGTCCGCCGAGGCCCGCACGGCACTGACCCTGCGGCTCGTCGGCGGGCTGCGCACGGACGAGATCGCCCGCGCCTTCCTGGTCCCGGAGCCGACGCTCGCCCAGCGGATCGTGCGCGCGAAACGGACCCTCGCGAAGGCCGGGGTGCCCTTCGAGGTGCCGTACGGGACGGACCGGGCGGCCCGGCTCGGCTCGGTGCTGGAGGTCATCTACCTGATCTTCAACGAGGGGTACGCCGCCACCGCGGGCGACGACCTGCTGCGCCCCGCGCTGTGCGAGGACGCGCTGCGGCTCGCCCGGGTGCTGGCCGCGCTGATGCCGAAGGAACCCGAAGTGCACGGCCTGGCCGCCCTGCTGGAGTTCCAGGCCTCGCGGACCGCGGCGCGGACCGGGCCCGACGGGGAGCCGGTGCTGCTCGCCGACCAGAACCGGCGGCTGTGGAACCGGCTGCTGATCCGGCGCGGCTTCGCGGCCCTGGAGCGGGCCGTCGAGCTGGGCGGCGCCGCCGGTCCGTACGCCCTGCAGGCAGCGATCGCGGGCTGCCACGCGCGTGCCGCGACGTACGAGGACACCGACTGGCCCCGGATCGCCGCCCTCTACGGCCTGCTCGCCGCCCGGGTGCCGTCCCCGGTCGTCGAGCTCAACCGCGCGGTGGCCGTCTCCATGGCCGACGGCCCCGCCGAGGCCCTCGCGATCGTCGACGCCCTCGCCGCCGAGGGCGCCCTGCGCGACTACCACCTGCTCCCCAGCGTCCGCGGCGACCTGCTGACCCGCCTCGGCCGTACGACGGAGGCGCGCGCGGAGTTCGAACGGGCCGCGGGGCTGGCGCGCAACGACAAGGAGCGCGAGCTGTTGCTGCGCCGCGCGCGGGAAGGAGCGTAGGGCCTGGACGGGCCAGGGGCTGGGCCAGGGCCAGGGCCAGGGGCCTAGAGGGGCCGGCCGATGAGCATGGTCGGGGCGCCTGACACGCGCGTGAGGAACACCGTCGCCGCGTTCGGGCCCTGCGGCTTGACCTTCTTGCGCAGCTCCTCCGGCTCGACGGCCGAGCCGCGCTTCTTGACGGTCAGGATGCCGACCTCGCGCTCGCGCAACAGCGCCTTGAGCTTCTTGACGTTGAAGGGGAGCTGGTCGGTGATCTCGTAGGCGGTGGCGTAGGGGGTGGGGCGCAGGGCGTCGGAGGTGACGTAGGCGATGGTCTCGTCGAGGAGGCCGCCGTCGAGGGCCTCGGCGACCTCGGCGACCAGGTGGGCACGGATGACCGCGCCGTCGGGCTCGTAGAGGTAGCGGCCGAGGGGGCGGACCGGCGGGTTGGGCAGGCCGGTGCCGCGCAGGGTGTGCGGGCCGGGCAGCAGGGTCGCGCGGACGGCGCCCGGCTCCGTCCCGAACCACAGCACGGCCTCCTTCACATCGCCGCCGTCCGAGATCCACTCGGCCTCGGCGTCGGCGGGGACGGCCTCGTGCGGGATGCCGGGGGCGATCTTCAGCGCCGCGTGCCGGGCCCGGCCGGCCGCGCCCACGGCCCAGGACAGCGGCGGCGAGTAGGCCTCCGGGTCGAAGATCCGGCCGCGCCCGCCGCGCCGGGCGGGGTCGACGAACACGGCGTCGTACGGGGTCGTGTCGATCTCCGTGACATCCGCCTCGCGCACCTCGATCAGGTCGGCCAGCCCCAGCGCGTCGGCGTTGGCGCGGGCCGCCTGCGCGGTCAGCGGGTCGCGGTCCACGGCGAGGACGCGGATGCCCGCGCGGGCCAGGGCGATCGCGTCCCCGCCGATCCCGCAGCACAGGTCGGCGACGGAGGTGACGCCGAGGCCCTTGAGCTTGTCCGCGCGGTACGCCGCCACGCTCGCCCGCGTCGACTGCTCGACCCCGTTGGGCGTGAAGAACATCCGCCCCGCGTCCTCGGGCCCGAACTTCGCCACGGCCCGCTGCCGCAGCCGCGCCTGGCCGAGCGCGGCCGAGACCAGCTCGGCCGGGTGCTCGCGGCGCAGCCGGGTGGCGACGGCCAGCTCCTGCGCGGGGTCGGTGCCGCGTACCTCGTCGAGGAGGGCGCGGCCTTCGGGGGTGAGGAGGGCGTCGAGGTCGTTCACCGGGTCATTGTCGGCCAGTCGGTGGATGGTGTGCCCGCGGTGGCGGTGTCGGGCGGGGTTCGGGGCGGGGGACTGCGAGGATCCGGCGCCATGAGACTAGTAGTACAAAATGACAAAAGTCGGGCGTGGCGGGCTGGGGGTTCGCTCGGCCGGGTCCGCGGTCTGCGGGCCAGGGCCGCGCTCGCCGTGCTGGCGGCTGCCGCGGTCGCCTCGGGCTGCGCGGAGGGGAGTGGGTCGGGGGGCTCCGGCGGGCCTGGGGGGCCTGGGGGGCCCGGGGGGTTTGGCGGTCTCGTTGGTTCCGGTGGTTTTGTTGGTTCCGGCGATTCGGGCGGCTCGGGTGGTTCGGGCGACTCGGGTGGTTCGGGCGACTCGGGAGGCTCGCGCGTCTCGCGAGGTGAGGCGGCTCCCGCCCCCGGGCAGCAGCCGATCCTCAAGGCGCCCCCGGCCCGCGCCCTGGAGTCCTACGCGACGCGGCTGCGCGCCGAGCACATGGCCCGCGTGGCCGCCGCGAAACGCTGGGGCCTGAAGAAGGTGCCGCTCAGTGCCCCGGCCCCGCCCGCGAAGAAGCCGGTGATCACCACGCGCGAGGGCTTCGAGGTCGACGGACACGAGGAGTTGGGCCTCCCGCCCGTCTTCACCACGATCCCCACCCGGCAGAAGGTCGTCTTCCTCACCATCGACGACGGCGCCGAGAAGGACCCGGCGTTCCTGCGCATGATGAGCGAGCTGAAGATCCCGTACACCGCCTTCCTCAGCGACTTCCTGGTGAAGCAGGACTACGGGTACTTCAAGCGGATGCAGGACGGCGGCGTGGCCCTGAACAACCACACCCTGCACCACCCCTACCTGCCGGGCCTGTCCTACGCCGGCCAGAAGCGCGAGATCTGCGGCATGCAGGACGTGATCGAGAAGCGCTACGGCAAGCGCCCCGTCCTCTTCCGGCCGCCCTTCGGCAACTACAACGAGGCCACGCTGCGTGCCGCCAAAGCCTGCGGCGTGAAGTACGCCCCGCTGTGGAACGAGGAGGTCTTCGTCGACCGCTGGGAGTACCGCGAGTGGGACCGGAGCCTCCACCCCGGCGACATCGTCCTCAGCCACTTCCGGGGGCGGGAGGAGTGGAAGGGCACCATGCCCGACATGATCCGCCGGTTCCTGAAGAAGGTGACGGACGAGGGCTACGCGGTGGCCCGGCTGGAGGACTACCTGTGACGGTGCGGCGGCTGATCGCGGGCACGCTCACCGTGGCCGCCCTGCTGACGGGCTGCGCCCGGTCCGTCGACCCCGTCGAACGACCGGACCACAACGCGGCCCAGCTGCCCCAGACACCGGGCGTCCAGGCGCAGGGGGACGCCCGAGCGCCGGGGAGGGGCGGCGCGGGGGCGGACGGGGGTGGCACCCCGGGTGGAGGGGCGGGTGTGGGGAGAGGGGCGGGTGGGCGTTCCGGCGAAGGTGGGACATCCGACGCCGGTGAGCCTCGCCCGCGGGTCCCTGGTGGCACGCCTCGCGCTGACGCCGGTGGGCCTCGCGCGCGGGTGCCCGGTGGCGCGTCTCGCGCTGACGCCGGTGCGCCTCACGCGACCGGGCCGGACACCGACGCCGCCGCGCCCCACGCTGCCGGGTCTCGTTCCGCCGTGCCCCACGCCGCCGGGCCTCGCTCCGAAGCGCCTCACCGCGGCGGCCCTCACGCCGGGGCCTCCCGCGAGGCTGCACCTCCCACCGGAGCACCCCGCAGCGGGGCCCCGCGCTCCGACGCGCGGCAAAGTGCCGGGCGGCCCGCTGCCACCGGGTCGCGGCCCGCGTACCGGCGATGGGGGCTCACCGCGCCGCTGCCCCGCGCGCCGCACCCGGTCGACCGGCCGGACGCGGCGGGCTCCAGGCGCAAGGGCGGCGCGCTGCCGGTCGTCGCGCGGGTGCGGACCCGGGACCGGGTGGTGTTCCTGACGTACGACGACGGTGCCGAGCGGGACCCCCGGTTCGTCGACCTCGTACGAGAACTGCGGCTGCCGGTCAGCCTGTTCCTCACCGACAGCGTCGTAGGACCGGGCTACGCCCACTTCGCGCGGCTGCGCGCGGTCGGCGCGAGCGTGCAGAACCACACGCTCGACCACACCTACCTGCACGGCCTGCCGTACGCCGGTCAGCGCGCCGCGATCTGCGGGCAGCAGGAGAAGCTGCACGCCCGCTTCGGCGTCCGCCCGCGCCTCTTCCGCCCGCCCTACGGCGCGTACGACGCCACCACGCTGAGGGCGGCCGCCGACTGCGGCATCACGGCGGTCGTCCGCTGGGGCGCCACGGTCACCGGCACCCGGGCCCCCGCGGGACTGGCCCCGGGCGCGATCGTCTCCCTGCCCGCCGACGACCCGACCGCCCCGCCGCTGCGCGACCGGACGGTCGCCGTGCTGCGGGAGATCCAGCGCAAGGGACTGACGGTGGGGAGGCTGGAGGACTACCTGTAGCCCCGCCCGCATCCGCCGCGCCGCACGGCAATTGGCACTCCGCTTGACCGAGTGCTAATCGCGGTCATAGTCTCGGCTCTGGCACTCCCCACTGGAGAGTGCCAACAACGCGACGGGCAGGTCCGGCACCCGCGACGACGGATCCACCTGGTCGCCACCTCAGACAGTTAACCCCGTGAGATCTCCGAAGGGGGAGGTCGGATCGTGACGACCGCCAGCTCCAAGGTTGCCATCAAGCCGCTCGAGGACCGCATCGTGGTCCAGCCGCTCGACGCCGAGCAGACCACGGCCTCTGGCCTGGTCATTCCGGACACTGCCAAGGAGAAGCCCCAGGAGGGCGTCGTCCTGGCCGTGGGCCCGGGCCGCTTCGAGGACGGCAACCGTCTTCCGCTCGACGTCTCCGTCGGCGACGTCGTCCTCTACAGCAAGTACGGCGGCACCGAGGTGAAGTACAACGGCGAGGAGTACCTCGTCCTCTCGGCTCGCGACGTGCTCGCGATCATCGAGAAGTAAGTCACCTCGCTTCTTCCGAAGCACCTTTGAAGCACCTTTGCTTCCACTGCGCCCCTGGCCCCCGCGATCGATGAGAAGCCGGGCGCCCGGGGCGCAGTTTCTTTACCGCAGACTTTTCCGAGAGGGCTCCCGCTGCCATGGCGAAGATCCTGAAGTTCGACGAGGACGCCCGTCGCGCCCTCGAGCGCGGCGTCAACAAGCTTGCCGACACGGTCAAGGTGACGATCGGCCCCAAGGGCCGCAACGTCGTCATCGACAAGAAGTTCGGCGCCCCCACCATCACCAACGACGGTGTGACCATCGCCCGTGAGGTCGAGGTCGAGGACCCGTACGAGAACCTCGGCGCCCAGCTGGTGAAGGAGGTGGCGACCAAGACCAACGACATCGCGGGTGACGGTACGACCACCGCCACCGTGCTGGCCCAGGCGCTCGTCCGCGAGGGCCTGAAGAACGTCGCCGCCGGTGCCTCCCCGGCCGCCCTGAAGAAGGGCATCGACGCGGCCGTCGCCGCCGTCTCCGAGGACCTCCTCGCGACCGCCCGTCCGATCGACGAGAAGTCCGACATCGCCGCCGTGGCCGCGCTGTCCGCCCAGGACCAGCAGGTCGGCGAGCTCATCGCCGAGGCGATGGACAAGGTCGGCAAGGACGGTGTCATCACCGTCGAGGAGTCCAACACCTTCGGTCTGGAGCTGGACTTCACCGAGGGCATGGCCTTCGACAAGGGCTACCTGTCGCCGTACTTCGTGACGGACCAGGAGCGCATGGAGGCCGTCCTGGAGGACCCCTACATCCTCATCAACCAGGGCAAGGTCTCCTCCATCCAGGACCTGCTGCCGCTGCTGGAGAAGGTCATCCAGGCCGGTGCCTCCAAGCCGCTGCTGATCATCGCCGAGGACGTCGAGGGCGAGGCCCTGTCCACCCTCGTCGTGAACAAGATCCGCGGCACCTTCAACGCGGTCGCGGTCAAGGCCCCCGGCTTCGGTGACCGCCGCAAGGCGATGCTGCAGGACATGGCCGTCCTCACCGGCGCCACGGTCATCTCCGAGGAGGTCGGCCTCAAGCTCGACCAGGTCGGCCTCGAGGTGCTGGGCTCCGCCCGCCGCGTGACCGTCACCAAGGACGACACCACGATCGTCGACGGTGCCGGCAACTCCGCCGACGTCCAGGGCCGCGTCGCCCAGATCAAGGCCGAGATCGAGAACACCGACTCCGACTGGGACCGCGAGAAGCTCCAGGAGCGCCTCGCGAAGCTGGCCGGCGGCGTGTGCGTGATCAAGGTCGGCGCCGCCACCGAGGTGGAGCTGAAGGAGAAGAAGCACCGTCTGGAGGACGCCATCTCCGCGACCCGCGCCGCGGTCGAGGAGGGCATCGTCTCCGGTGGTGGCTCCGCTCTGGTCCACGCCGTCAAGGTCCTCGAGGGCAACCTCGGCAAGACCGGCGACGAGGCCACCGGTGTCGCCGTGGTCCGCAAGGCCGCCGTCGAGCCGCTGCGCTGGATCGCCGAGAACGCCGGCCTCGAGGGCTACGTCATCACCTCCAAGGTCGCCGAGCTCGACAAGGGCCAGGGCTTCAACGCCGCCACCGGCGAGTACGGCGACCTGGTCAAGCAGGGCGTCATCGACCCGGTGAAGGTCACCCGCTCCGCCCTGGAGAACGCCGCCTCCATCGCCTCCCTCCTCCTGACGACCGAGACCCTGGTCGTCGAGAAGAAGGAAGAGGAGGAGCCGGCCGCCGGTGGTCACAGCCACGGCCACGCTCACTGACGCACCGCGTCACCGCGTCACCGCGCAAGGCCCGGCGTCCCTTCGGGGGTGCCGGGCCTTCCGGCTGCTCGGGCGCCCTACAGCTCCAGCTGGTCCAGCACACCGAGCTGCGTCATCAGCCCCAGCCGGTCGTACTCCCACCAGGCCTCGACGATCTTCCCGTCGCCGCCGCACCGGAAGACGGTCGTGCCGCTCATGCTGCACTCCCTGCCGGTCGCCGCGATCCCCAGGAAGTCACCCTTGTGGGTGCCCTTCCAGAACCACCGCGCGCACACCCGGTCGCCCTCGGCGATCAGGTCCTCCACCGTGAACGCGAAGTCGAACGCCCCGCGCCACATGTCCATCTCGCGCCGGATGTTGTCCCGCCCGAGGGTGTCCTGCTCATTGGCCGGGTCGTGGTCGTGGTAGTGCTCCGCGATCAGGTCGTCGAGCGGCGGGAGCTCGCCCCGCGTCCCCAGCGTCTCCAGCAGCCGCCGCACATTCGTCGCATAGAGCTGCTCGTCCCGTACGACGTCCAGGTCGGTGAACACCGGCATCTCGTCGCAGAGCGCGACCATCTCGCGGAAGATCTTGTCGGTCTCCGGAAGGTTCGAGTTCCGCATCGCCTCCTCGTACGACGGGAACTCCACGATCTCGATGTAGTGCGACCCGTCCGACCGGTCCTTGCCGATCAGATTGTGCGTCGCGGTCCGCTTTCCCCTGGTCTGCTCGACCCAGGAGTCCATGAGCCGGTTCATCTCCTCGAACCGGCTGGTCTTGCAGTCGATGAGCTGTACGAACGTCATGGCGCCGCCTCCGACCCCCCGTGGGGTCCGTCCGGACAGCTCCATTCTCCATCGCACCGACCCGGTCGTCCTACTGTGGCCCGTACTTCCGCCCCGTCCGGGACGTGACCCCGCCCAGCAGCCCCCGCGGGACCACCTTCACCACTCCCATCAGCGCCTTGTACCGCGGGTCCGGGATCGACAGCGACTTGCCCCGGCGCAGGTCGGCCAGCGCCGACGCGACCAGCTTGTCGGCGTCGAGCCACATCCAGCCGGGGATGTTGTCGGTGCCCATCCCCGCCCGCTGGTGGAACTCCGTGCGCACGAACCCCGGGCACAGCGCCATCAACCGCACCCCGCTGCCCGCCAGATCACGCGCCGCACCCTGCGTGAACTGCACGACCCACGCCTTGGACGCGCCGTAGGTGCCGCGCGGCACGAACGCCGCGACCGAGGCCACGTTCACCACGCCGCCGCGCCCCCGCTCCCGCATCGCCTCCGTCGCCGCCGACGTCAGCCGGAGCACCGCCTCGCAGTGCACCTTGAGCATCCGCAGCTCGTCGTCGAGGGACACATCGAGAAAGCGGCCCTTGTTGCCGAAGCCGGCGTTGTTGACCAGCAGGTCGACGGCCCGCTTCCGGTCGGACAGCCGGGCCGCGACGGCGTCGATGCCGGTGTCCGTCGCCAGGTCGGCGACCAGCACCTCCGCCTCGATGCCGTGCCGGTCGTGCAGTTCGGTCGCCTGCTCGGCGAGCCGCTTCGCGTCCCGCGCCACCAGGACGAGGTCGTGCCCGTCCGCCGCCAGCCGCCGTGCGAAGGCGGCACCGATGCCCGCGGTCGATCCCGTAATCAGAGCCGTTGTCATGGCGCAAGGTTATGGCCCGGACCGGAGCGATCCGCTCCCCGCACGCCGCCCCGACGGCTTCCGTGCACACCGCCCGTACGGCTTCCCTGCACACCGCCTGCCCGGCCTGCGTCCGGCGCGGTCATGGTCCTGGCCATGGGCCTGCCCCTGGCTCTGATCACGGTCCTGGGCATGGCCCTGGTCGTGACCCTGTCAGTGGCGGTGCGCGTGCCTCGGCCCGGCGGGTATGTGGCCGCCGCCCGTCGCCGCTCCGCCCTTCTCCACCACCACGAACTGGCCCATCATGCCCTCGTCTTCGTGGTACAGCAGGTGGCAGTGGTACATGTACGGCGTCCCGGGATCGGCCGGCCCGGTGAAGCGCAGAGCCAGCTTCATGACCGTCCCGTGCGGGACGAACACGGTGTCCTTCGGGCCGCGCAGCGCTGGCGGGGGCGCCTCGCCGTCCACCTCCAGGACCCGGAACTGCACGTCGTGCACATGGAAGTTGTGCGGCATGCCGTTGCTGTTGCGGACCGTCCACACCTCCGTCGTCCCACGCGTGACCGTCTCGTCGACGCGGCCCATGTCCATCGACCGTCCGTTGATCCCGGACCGCTTCAGGTCGAAGTAGCGTCCCCGCACCGCGTCCGACCCGTCCGGTGTCTCCAAGACACCCAGGCTTTGCGGAAGTCCGGCGGAGGGCCGCAGGTGTCGCGCCGCCCGCAGTTCCAGCACGTCGAAGGAGTCGTCGCCGCCGGAGAACCGCCGCTGCCAGGCGCCCCCGTAGTTGTCCTGCGGGAAGCTGCGCAGCATCACGCGCTCGCCCGCCCGCATCCGCACCACGATCTCGGCCCGCTCGCCCGGTGACAGCTGCACCCGCTCCAGCGGGACCGGCCGCTCCAGCAGTCCGCCGTCGGTGGCGAGCAGCGAGAAGGCGCGGTCGTCGGGGAAGCCGAAGGAGTAGGTGCGGGCCGTGGAGGCGTTGAGCAGCCGCAGCCGTATCAGCTCGTCGCCGACCTGCCGGTACGGCCGCAGTGTGCCGTTGACCATCGTCCGGTCGCCGAGGAACCCCACGCTCTGCATCAGCCCGCGGTCGCCGTCGAGCCTCGCCCCGTCGAAGCGCACGTCCTGCACGATGACGGGCAGGTCGTCGACGCCGTACCGCTTCGGCAGGGGAAGCCGGGCCGTGCGGTCGTCGTCGAGCAGGAACAGGCCCGCGAGGCCTCGGCGCACATGCTGTTCGGTCGCGCCGTGCGGGTGCGGGTGGTACCAGAGCGTGGCGGCCGGCTGGTCGACCGTCCACTGCGGGCTCCACCTGCCGCCGGCCGGGATCGGCTGATGCGGGCCGCCGTCCATCCGCGCGGGCAGGTGCATGCCGTGCCAGTGCACGCCGGAGGCCTCGTCGAGGGTGTTGTGTATCCGCACCCGCACCTTCTCACCGCGCTCGGCGCGCAGGGTGGGGCCGAGGTAGGAGCCGTTGAACCCCCACGTCGGGGTCTTCCGCCCGGGCTCGAACTCGGTCTCGCCCGCCTGCATCCGCAGGTCGAAGACGCGGGTGCCGTCCTCGGCGACCCTCGACGGCGCCAGGGGCGGTATCGCCAGCTCGCGGTCGAAGCGGGCGTCGCCGACCGTGCTGACGTCGGCGTCGGTCCACAGCCAGGTGAACAGGGCGCCCACAGCCAGCGCGAGCACGGTGAGGGTCGCGCCGAGTACGACGAGGATGCGCTTGAAACGGGCCATGCGTCGAGCGTCCTCGATCACCGCCCGCCGGACATCGGGGAGCAACCCCGGCCCGCCCCCGAGCCGACCCGGGCCGGGCTCCCGGGGTTGTCCCCTAGGAGCCGTGCGGCGCCCGCGAAGAAAGGTGACTGCGCGTCAGCCGCCCTGGGCGGCCGTGTATTTCCGCGCGGCCGCGAGCAGCTCCGGGTGCAGGGCCGCCCCGGCCGGAAGGAGCCGCGGCAGCAGGTCGCGCCGGGTCGTCTCGGCCCGGAACGCCAGGGCGACCGTCACGTCGTGGTCCGGCCGGTGCACGATCTCGACCGGGTCACCGGTCCGTATCTCGCCCGGCTCGATCACCCGCAGATACGCCCCCGGCGCCCCGCGCTCGGTGAACCGCTTCACCCACCGCTCCTCACCCAGGTGGGCCTGGAAGGTGCGGCACGGGATCCGCCCGCAGGTGACCTCCAGCACCACCTCGGGCCCGATCCGCCAGCGCTCGCCGATCAGCGCGCCGGAGACGTCCAGGCCGAGGGTGGTGAGGTTCTCGCCGAACACGCCGTTGGCCAGCTCGCGGCCCAACTCGAGCTCCCAGGCGTCGAGATCCTCCCGGGCCACCGCGTACACGGCCTGGTCGTCGCCGCCGTGGTGCCGGGTGTCGCACACCGCGTCCCCGGCCAACCCGCCGGCGCCGACGCCCTTCGGGCCCGGGGCCGTGACCCGCACCGGCCCCTCGGCCGGCCGCTTGTCGATGCCGGTCAGCCCCTCCGGCTGGTCGGTGTACGGGACGCGCGTCGCACGGCCCAGGTTCACGGAAAGAAGCTTCATGGCCGCACGGTAGGGCGCCGACGGTCAAAGCGTCGACGCATTATTCGCGGTCACACCCAAGGACGGCTTATGCTCAAAGGGTGATCGAGGCCCGACATCTCCGTGTCCTGCGCGCCGTGGCAGCCACCGGCTCCTTCTCGGCGGCGGGGCGCGAGCTGGGCTGCACCCAGCCTGCCGTCAGCCAGCAGATGAAGGCCCTGGAGACGTCCGTCGGCACCCCGCTGCTGGTGCGCGGCGGTCGCGAGATGCGGCTGACGCAGGCCGGTGAGGCCCTGGTGCGGCACGCCGCCGGCATCCTCGCCGGACTGACCGCCGCCGAGGAGGAGGTCGCGGCCATCGCCGGGCTGCGCGCCGGCCGGGTCCGGCTCGTCTCCTTCCCCAGCGGCAGCTCCACCCTCGTCCCCACCGCGCTCGCCGCCCTGCGCGCCGCGCACCCCGGCACCCGGGTCTCCCTGGTGGAGGCCGAGCCGCCGCGCTCGGTGGAGATGCTGCGCGAGGGCGACTGCGACATCGCCCTCGCCTTCCGCTACGAAGGCGCGGCGGGCGTACAGGAAGGGGAGTGGGACGACCTCGTCGTACGGCCCCTGCTGACGGACCGTCTGGTCGCGCTCGTACCGGAACGGAACCGGCTGGCCCGCGCCGGCTCCGTGGCCATCGGGGAACTCGCCGAGGAGCCCTGGATCGCGGGCTGCCCGCGTTGCCGTGGCCAGCTCGTCGAGGTCTGCGAGAAGGCGGGCTTCACGCCGCGCATCGACTTCGCCACCGACGACTACCCGGCCGTGGTCGGCCTGGTCGGCGCCGGTCTCGGGGTCGCCGTACTGCCCCAGCTCGCCATCGAGTCCGTACGCCCCCGAGGGGCGCGCGCGGTGACACTGGAACCGGCGGTGCGCCGCGAGATCGTCGCGCTCACGCTGCCCGACCTGGCCCAGGTCCCGGCCGTGACGGCCACGTTGGATCAGCTGGCGACCGCGGCGGGCCGCAAGTAGAGCAAGCAGAGGAAGCAGAGCAAGTAGAGAGGGGCACGCGCACGCGTGCCCCTATGTCTCTGGAGAGCCCCGGTGTCCCTGGAGAGGGCCCCTTCGTCTCCGGAGAGAGATCTCGGAAGAAACGTTCCTTCAATTGTTCGAAGCGACGTCGCCGCCGGAGGCCGAAGCCGTCACCAGACGGTGCCGCGCCCGGCCCATGAGTTCTTCGCGCTCGTCCTCGGTCAACCCGCCCCAGACGCCGTACGGTTCGCGCACCGCGAGTGCGTGTGCCGCGCACTGCGCGCGGACCGGGCACCTCATGCAGACCTCCTTGGCCGAGTTCTCGCGAGCGCTCCGGGCCGCCCCCCGCTCGCCCTCGGGATGAAAGAAGAGCGAGCTGTCCACTCCGCGACAGGCAGCCAGGAGCTGCCAGTCCCATAGGTCTGCGTTCGGTCCGGGAAGGCGGGAGAAATCTGCCATTACGTGACCCCTTGTAGCCGTTCTGAGCGGATACGGTGCCCACGACCGTACAACTACGATCTAAGGAGATGAAAATATGACTCATTGCGAATCTAGCCGTGGACACCAGCAAAAGGGAAGAAAATGGGCCGAATGGGGCACGGTTGTGATGAAACGTTGAGGGTCTGCCGTCCATGTCTGCACCGTGTCCGCCCCCTCACGTAGAGTGCCGAAGATGGCAGACGGCCCCGTAACTCTTTCGAGTGACCGTCGTTGAGAGTGCGAGGCGGTTGAAAACACAAGTGCTCGGGCAGGCGTCCGAGACGGTCGACCGCACAGGTGACGATTCGTACCAGCCTGGAGGCTCAAGGTGACGCGCATCAGCTGCGGAGGGCGGCCATGACTTCCGTCCTCGTCTGCGACGACTCCCCGCTTGCCCGAGAGGCGCTCCGCCGCGCGGTCGCGACCGTGCCCGGTGTCGAGCGCGTGACGACGGCGGCCAACGGCGAGGAAGTCCTCCGCCGCTGGGGTGCCGACCGCTCGGACCTGATTCTGATGGACGTACGCATGCCCGGTCTGGGCGGCGTCGAGACAGTGCGGCGGCTGCTGTCCGCCGACCCCGGGGCGCGCATCATCATGCTCACCGTCGCGGAGGACCTGGACGGTGTCGCGCTCGCGGTCGCCGCCGGGGCGCGGGGCTACCTCCACAAGGACGCCTCGCGCGCGGAGCTGCGGGCGACCGTCACTCAGGCGCTCGCCGACCCGACGTGGCGGCTCGCGCCCCGGCGGCTGCGGTCGGCCGAGATGGGGGCCGCGCCCACGCTCACCGCGCGCGAGATCCAGGTGCTCGAAGGGATGAGCCACGGGCGGTCGAACGCGGAGATCGGGCGTGAGCTGTTCCTCTCCGAGGACACGGTCAAGACCCACGCCCGGCGACTGTTCAAGAAGCTGGGTGCGTCCGACCGGGCCCATGCCGTGGCGCTGGGTTTCCGGTGGGGGCTCGTTCGCTGAGTGCTCCGGTGCGGCGAGTGGTCGGTCGCCACTCGTCCGCCGTCGTCCGTGAGTGGTCTTCTACGGACCGTATCGGGCTGGTCGCGCAGTTCCCCGCGCCCCTTCGGGGTGCGGCGGGGACCGCCCCTCGGAGGCGTGCTGCTCGTTTCGGCGCGGATGCCGCATCCTTGAGAGTGTGGAGTTCCTCGGGGACGAGTCGGTCGAGCGGAAGGGGAGGGCGCAGGGGATGAGTTCCGGCGCACCTGCTCATAACGCTTCGGTGCACAACGACGGCCGTGGTGCCGCGGACGGTTCCGGCACAAGGCACCATGGACCGATGCGTGACGAGGAGGCGACCCGTGCCCAGGGGGCGATCGGTTCACTCGTGCACCGCGCGGTCGACGGGGACGAGCAGGCCACGCACGACCTGCTCGCCCATGTCCACCCTCTGGCGCTGCGCTACTGCCGCACCCGGCTGTCCCGGCTCCCGGGTGACGCGCGCCACTTCGTCGAGGATCTCGCGCAGGAAGTCTGCGTAGCCGTCCTCCTCGCGCTGCCGCGCTACCGGGACACCGGCAGGCCCTTCGAGGCCTTCGTCTTCGCCATCGCCGCGCACAAGGTCGCCGACCTGCAGCGGGCCGCGATGCGCCACCCCGGCTCCACGGCCGTCCCGTCGGACGAGATGCCGGAGCGCCCGGACGACTCCCTCGGCCCCGAGGAGCGCGCGCTGCTCAGCAGCGACGCCGAATGGGCCAAGAAACTCCTGGCCAACCTGCCCGAGAACCAGCGCGAGCTGCTTCTGCTGCGCATCGCCGTCGGCCTCACCGCCGAGGAGACGGGCCAGATGTTGGGAATGTCACCCGGCGCGGTCCGGGTGGCCCAGCACCGCGCGCTCAGCCGGCTGCGGGCACTGGCCGAACAGTAGGAGCGCAGTCACGGCACCTTGGTTGAGAAGGTGGCCGACAGTGTCCGTAGGAACATACGAAGACGAGTACGGCCGCGGACCGTGGAATGAGACGGGTGCACTTCCCGTTAGCATGGACATCCGCACCGATCAAGGCCATTGGGGAAGGTGTCATGACTGCCAACGTCGACGGAGTGCCCGACAAATTCGCGACACTCGGGCTGACCTACGACGACGTGCTGCTGCTGCCGGGTGCATCCGAGGTGCTCCCCAACGCGGTCGACACCTCGTCCCGGATCTCCCGTAATGTCCGGGTCAACATCCCGCTCCTGTCCGCCGCCATGGACAAGGTCACCGAGTCGCGCATGGCGATCGCGATGGCCCGTCTGGGCGGCGTCGGTGTACTGCACCGCAACCTGTCCGTCGAGGACCAGGTCAACCAGGTCGACCTGGTGAAGCGGTCCGAGTCGGGCATGGTCACCGACCCGATCACCGTGCACCCCGAGGCCACGCTCGCCGAGGCCGACGCGCTGTGCGCCAAGTTCCGCATCAGCGGCGTCCCCGTCACCGACCCGGCCGGCAAGCTCCTGGGCATCGTCACCAACCGTGACATGGCCTTCGAGAGCGACCGCAGCCGCCAGGTGCGCGAGGTCATGACCCCGATGCCGCTGGTCACCGGCAAGGTCGGCATCTCCGGTCAGGACGCCATGGAGCTGCTGCGGCGCCACAAGATCGAGAAGCTGCCGCTGGTCGACGACGCGGGCGTCCTCAAGGGCCTGATCACGGTCAAGGACTTCGTCAAGGCCGAGAAGTACCCGAACGCCGCGAAGGACGCCGAGGGCCGGCTGCTCGTCGGTGCCGCCGTCGGCGCCAGCCCCGAGGCGCTGGAGCGGGCCCAGGCGCTCGCCGCGGCCGGTGTGGACTTCCTGGTCGTCGACACCTCGCACGGCCACAACAGCAACGCGCTGAGCTGGATGGCGAAGATCAAGTCGAGCGTGAACGTCGACGTGATCGGCGGCAACGTCGCCACGCGTGACGGCGCGCAGGCGCTGATCGACGCCGGTGTCGACGGCATCAAGGTCGGCGTGGGCCCCGGCTCGATCTGCACCACGCGCGTGGTCGCCGGTATCGGCGTCCCGCAGGTCACCGCGATCTACGAGGCCGCCCTCGCGGCCCGCCCCGCGGGCATCCCGGTGATCGGCGACGGCGGCCTGCAGTACTCCGGCGACATCGGCAAGGCGCTCGCCGCCGGTGCCGACACGGTCATGCTGGGCAGCCTCCTCGCCGGCTGCGAGGAGTCGCCGGGCGAGCTGCTGTTCATCAACGGCAAGCAGTTCAAGTCGTACCGCGGCATGGGCTCGCTGGGCGCCATGCAGTCGCGCGGCCAGGGCAGGTCGTACTCCAAGGACCGCTACTTCCAGGCGGAGGTCGCCTCCGACGACAAGCTCGTCCCCGAGGGCGTCGAGGGCCAGGTGCCCTACCGCGGCCCGCTGGCCAACGTCCTGCACCAGCTCGTGGGCGGTCTGCGCCAGACCATGGGCTACGTCGGTGCCGCCACCATCGAGGAGATGGAGTCCAAGGGCCGCTTCGTCCGGATCACCGCGGCGGGCCTGAAGGAGAGCCACCCGCACGACATCCAGATGACGGTCGAGGCGCCGAACTACAGCCGTAAGTAAGTCGCACAGCGTGATCAGGGCGGTCCCGGATGCTCCGGGGCCGCCCTTGTCGTACCCGTCGGCGATACTGGAAGACGCTGAAACGCATCAGGGAAAGGCCACACATCGTGACTGAGATCGAGATCGGGCGCGGCAAGCGCGGCCGCCGGGCGTACGCCTTCGACGACATCGCCGTCGTCCCCAGCCGCCGTACGCGGGACCCGAAGGAGGTCTCGATCGCCTGGCAGATCGACGCCTACCGCTTCGAGCTGCCCTTCCTGGCCGCCCCCATGGACTCCGTGGTCTCCCCGGCCACGGCGATCCGCATCGGTGAGCTCGGCGGCCTCGGCGTGCTGAACCTCGAAGGCCTGTGGACGCGCTACGAGGACCCGCAGCCGCTGCTCGACGAGATCGTCGGGCTGCCCGTCGAGGCGGCCACGCGCCGGCTGCAGGAGATCTACGCCGCTCCCATCAAGGAGGAGCTGATCGGGCAGCGCATCAAGGAGGTGCGCGACTCCGGCGTGGTCACCGCCGCCGCGCTCTCCCCGCAGCGCACGGCCCAGTTCTCCAAGGCCGTCGTGGACGCGGGCGTGGACATCTTCGTCATCCGCGGTACGACGGTGTCGGCGGAGCACGTCTCCGGTTCGCACGAGCCGCTGAACCTGAAGCAGTTCATCTACGAGCTGGACGTCCCGGTCATCGTCGGAGGCTGCGCCACCTACACGGCGGCTCTGCACCTGATGCGCACGGGCGCCGCGGGCGTGCTGGTCGGCTTCGGCGGCGGCGCCGCGCACACCACGCGCAATGTGCTGGGCATCCAGGTGCCGATGGCCACGGCCGTGGCGGACGTGGCGGCGGCCCGCCGTGACTACATGGACGAGTCCGGCGGCCGGTACGTCCACGTCATCGCCGACGGCGGTGTCGGCTGGTCCGGCGACCTGCCCAAGGCCATCGCCTGCGGCGCCGACGCCGTGATGATGGGCTCCCCGCTCGCCCGGGCGATCGACGCGCCGGGCAAGGGCCACCACTGGGGCATGGAGGCGGTCAACGAGGAGCTGCCCCGCGGCCAGAAGGTCGACCTCGGCACCGTCGGCACCATCGAGGAGGTCCTCACGGGCCCGTCGCACACCCCCGACGGCTCCATGAACCTCTTCGGCGCCCTGCGCCGCGCCATGGCCACCACCGGCTACAGCGAGCTGAAGGAGTTCCAGCGCGTCGAGGTGACCGTCGCGGACTCGCAGCACCGCCGGTAAGCCCCCTCACGGCAGCAAGGGGCCCGTCCACACGCGCGTGGACGGGCCCCTTCGTCGTACGTCCTTACGCCGCCGCGGCCTTCCTCGTGCCCGAGTACGCGGTGAACGCGCCGAGGGCGAGGAACAGGAAGGTGATCGGGTTCGCCGACCGCTGCCAGGCCTCCATCAGGATGCCGAAGTGGTCGAAGAAGAACCTGGTCGCGGAGACGCCCAACAGGTCCGAGGCGTTGATCGTGGTGCCGATGAGCTGGCCCAGCCAGACGGAGCCCACGGACAGCAGCGCGCTGAGCAGGGGCAGCGCCGGGTGGGAGCCGCCTGCCTTGCCGGCCGCGTAGCCGATGAGGAAGCCGACCCCTACGGCCACGAAGCCGATCTGCTTCTGGGTGGCACCGACGATCGCGCCGTACGCACCGGCGGTGACCAGGGCGACGACGAACGCGGTGACGACGCCCAGTGCGAGACCGCCGCCACGCGCGCGTGCGGGCATCGGCGGGGCCGGCGGCAAGACGCCGGGCTGCGGTGGAAATGACTGGCTCATGACAGGGACCCCCGTGACTGCGAACGAGACGCCGCACGGTAACAGGCCTGACGGTGAGCGCCGCCGGTGGTTCGGGGGAGGGGCGCGCGGGGTGGGAGGGGGCGCACGGTTGCGTTCGGGGCGAATGCCGCGCCGGACGGGGGTGCTGAGGCGCTGACGTCCTTGTCCGGCGCCCCAGTTCTCTTGGGTGCCCCCTTCCAAGGACACGGTTCCGGACCCCGGCCCTCGGGGCCCGGCCCGAACTCCGACGTGCCGTCCACCGGGCTACTGGGCGGCGTCGTGGAAGGGGGCGCCTATGGGACGCCACCGCAAGCCCACCCGCTGGGACCGGATCCGTCTGTGGACGGTGAAGTGCCGGAGGAAGTGGATCTTGCGAATTTTCGGATGGTGAGCGGCCGCCCCCAGAGGGAATAGGGGCGGACACCCGTAAACCATCGGGAGCCTGCCGCAGCAGCCACTGCGGTGGGCTCCACCCTTTCGGACGGTGAGCGGCCGCCCCCAAGGAGAGTAGGGGCGGACACTCCGTGATCCATCCAGGAGCCTGCCGCAGTGGCCACTGCGGTGGGCTCCACCTGCTTCGTACGGTACCGGCGCCCCGCCCCCCACGCCACCAGCCCCAGGGGCTCGCGGCGCCTCACGCGCCCCCCGTCACAACCTGTGCGCCGCCCCCGTGGGCGTGGCCCCGCGCGTGTCCAGGAGGAGCTGGGCCTTCACCGACAGGCCCTGGAGGTCGTACGTGCGGTGGGGCTGGAGGAGGATCGTGAGGTCGGCGTCGGCGGCCGCCTCGTAAAGGGAGTCGACGCGGGGGATCGGGCGGTCCAGGACCGTCCAGGCCGGGATGTGGGGGTCGTGGTAGCTCACGGCCGCGCCGAGGGACATCAGGCGGACGGCGATCTCATGGGCCGGGGTGCCCTGCTGGTCGGCGAGGTCGGGCTTGTAGGTGACGCCGAGCAGCAGCACGCGGGCGCCCCGGGCCGACTTGCCGTGCTCGTTCAGGAGCGTGGCCGCGCGCTGGACGACGTAGCGCGGCATCTGGTCGTTGACCTGCCGGGCCAGTTCCACCATGCGCAGGCCGCGGCCCGGCTGGCCGACGAGGTCCTGGGGGACGGTGTGGCCGCCGACGCCGGGGCCGGGGCGGAAGGCCTGGAAGCCGAAGGGCTTGGACTCGGCGCAGCGGATGACGTCCCACAGGTCGACGCCCAAGTCGTGGCACAGGACGGCCATTTCGTTGACAAGGGCGATGTTGACGTGCCGGTACGTCGTCTCCAGGAGCTGCACCGCCTCGGCCTCGCGTAGACCCCGCGCGCGGACGACCTTGTCGGTGATACGGCCGTAGAAGGCGGCGGCGGACTCGGTGCAGGCGGGGGTGAGGCCGCCGATCACCTTGGGGGTGTTGGCGGGGGTGAAGGCGCGGTTGCCGGGGTCGACCCGGGTGGGGGAGTGGGCGAGGTGGAAGTCGCGGCCGGCGCGAAGCCCGGAGCCCTCTTCGAGGAGCGGGCGCAGCACGTCCTCGGTGGTGCCGGGCAGGACCGGGGACTCCAGGATGACGGTGGTGTGCGGGCGCAGCCGGGCGGCGAGGGTGCGGGCGGCAGTCTCCACCTGGGTCAGGTCGAGGCCTCCGTCGGCGGCACGCGGGGTGGGCGCGCAGATGACCGCCGTGCGCACGCGGCCGAGTTCCGCGGGCCCGTCGGCGAGCCGGAAACCCTCCGAGTGCATCCGGCGCAGTTCGGCGGGGCTGAGGGAACCGGCCTCGGGCCCGGTGCGGTAGCCGACCGTGGGGATGCCGGCGGCGACGGCGGCCTGGGCCAGCGGCAGGCCGAGCGGGCCGAGTCCGATGACGGCGAGATCTGCGGGCATGGCGTATGCCGTCCTTCCCAGTAACCGAAGCGGGACAGGTGCGCAAGCCGTGTGGACAGAACGAGCGAGCGCACTGTCAGACTAGGCGTAAATATGACCGATATGCGGGATTCATTCCCTGTGTCGTCGGGTGTGGCGGCCGTGTTCGTGTGCAGGTCGGCAGGAGTTATCCACAGGTCGACCGTGCGTGGTGGCTGAAGTCGGGCAAGCCGGTCAGAATTTGGGCAGGAGGGATGCAGAGGGATACGAACGGGGCTTCGCCCGACGGGTGCGGCCGGTGCGACCGACGAGCGGGAGGCAGCGGTGAGGACAGCGACACTGGGACCGGCGCAGCGCGCCGAGGCCCTCGCGGCCATGGCCGAGCACGAACTGGACCTGCTGGTCGTCGGCGGCGGAGTGGTCGGCGCGGGCACCGCGCTCGACGCCGTCACGCGCGGGCTGTCCACCGGCCTGGTCGAGGCGCGTGACTGGGCGTCCGGCACGTCGAGCAGGTCCAGCAAACTGATCCACGGCGGCCTGCGCTATCTGGAGATGCTCGACTTCGCACTCGTGCGGGAGGCGCTGAAGGAGCGCGGCCTGCTCCTGGAGCGGCTCGCACCGCATCTGGTGAAGCCGGTGCCGTTCCTGTACCCGCTCCAGCACCAGGGCTGGGAGCGGCTGTACGCCGGATCGGGCGTCGCCCTCTACGACGCCATGTCGATGGCCCGCGGACACGGCCGGGGCCTGCCCGTGCACCGCCATCTGACCCGCGGTCACGCCCTGCGCGTGGCACCCTGCCTGAAGAAGGACGCGCTGGTGGGCGCGCTGCAGTACTACGACGCCCAGATGGACGACGCCCGCTATGTGGCGACCCTGGTGCGCACCGCCGCGGCCTATGGCGCCCAGGTCGCCAACCGCGCGCGGGTCACCGGCTTCCTGCGCGAGGGCGAGCGCGTGGTCGGCGCGCGCGTGCAGGACGTCGAGGCCGGCGGGGAGTACGAGATCCACGCCAAGCAGATCGTCAACGCCACCGGCGTGTGGACCGACGACACCCAGGCCATGGTGGGCGAGCGCGGGCAGTTCCACGTCCGCGCCTCCAAGGGCATCCACCTCGTCGTGCCCAAGGACCGCATCCACTCCACCACCGGGCTCATCCTGCGCACCGAGAAGTCCGTGCTGTTCGTCATCCCCTGGGGCCGGCACTGGATCATCGGCACCACCGACACCGACTGGGACCTCGACAAGGCCCACCCGGCCGCCTCCAGCGCCGACATCGACTATCTGCTGGAGCATGTGAACTCCGTGCTGGCCGTGCCGCTCACCCGGGACGACGTCGAGGGCGTGTACGCGGGCCTGCGCCCCCTGCTCGCCGGCGAGTCCGACGCCACCAGCAAGCTCTCCCGCGAGCACACCGTGGCCCACCCGGTGCCGGGCCTCGTCGTGGTGGCGGGCGGCAAGTACACGACGTACCGGGTGATGGCCAAGGATGCGGTGGACGAGGCGGTGCACGCCCTCGACCGGCGGGTCGCGGAGTGCGTCACCGAGGACATCCCCCTGGTCGGCGCCGAGGGCTACCGCGCGCTGTGGAACGCGCGAGCGCGCATCGCCGCCCGGGCCGGGCTGCATGTGGTGCGCGTGGAACATCTGCTCAACCGCTACGGCTCGATGACGGAGGAACTGCTCGAACTCATCGCGTCGGACCCGTCGTTGGCCGAGCCGCTGCAGGGCGCCGAGGACTATCTGCGCGCCGAGATCGTCTACGCCGCCTCGCACGAGGGCGCCCGTCACCTGGACGACGTCCTCACCCGGCGCACCCGGATCTCCATCGAGACCTTCGACCGCGGCACGCGCTGCGCGCGCGAGGCCGCCGAGCTGATGGCGCCGGTGCTCGGCTGGAACAAGGACCATGTCGACAGGGAGGTGCAGCACTACGAGAAGCGGGTGGAGGCCGAGCGCGAGTCCCAGCGCCAGCCCGACGACCTGACCGCGGACGCGGCCCGGCTCGGGGCGCCGGACATCGTGCCGCTGTGACGGCCCGCAGGTGCTCCGGCCCAGGTCGGAGCCTTGGCCACGCCTCGTCATGCCCCGCCGCGGAACGGGCGATTCAGCTCAGTTGAGGACACGCCGACACGGCTGCGCGGCGAGGGGCCCCCGGGGCGTGGGGCACTTGTCGGGTGAGGGACAATGGAGCCTCTGTCAGGGCGGGTTGTACGAGGGGACTCATGTCGGAGGCGGAGCGGGCGGGGACACCCCGTCAGGACAAGAGCGCACGTCTCCTCGCCGGGCGCTACCGGCTGGGAGACGTGCTCGGCCGCGGCGGCATGGGCACGGTCTGGCGGGCCGAGGACGAGACCCTCGGCCGCACGGTCGCCGTCAAGGAGCTGCGGTTCCCGTCGAACATCGACGAGGAGGAGAAGCGCCGGCTGATCACGCGGACGCTGCGCGAGGCCAAGGCCATCGCGCGGATCCGCAACAACAGCGCGGTGACGGTCTACGACGTCGTCGAGGAGGACGACCGGCCGTGGATCGTCATGGAGCTCGTCGAGGGCAAGTCGCTCGCCGAGGTCATCCGTGAGGACGGCCTGCTGGAGCCGAAGCGCGCCGCCGAGGTCGGCCTCGCGATCCTCGACGTGCTGCGCTCCGCGCACCGCGAGGGCATCCTGCACCGCGACGTGAAGCCGTCCAACGTGCTGATCGCCGAGGACGGCCGGGTCGTGCTCACCGACTTCGGCATCGCGCAGGTCGAGGGCGACCCGTCCATCACCTCCACCGGCATGCTCGTCGGCGCCCCCTCCTACATCTCCCCGGAGCGCGCCCGCGGCCACAAGCCCGGCCCCGCGGCCGACCTGTGGTCGCTGGGCGGCCTGCTGTACGCGGCGGTCGAGGGGACACCGCCGTACGACAAGGGTTCCGCGATCGCCACGCTCACCGCGGTGATGACCGAGCCGCTGGACGAGCCGAAGAACGCGGGGCCGCTCGCGGACGTCATCCGCGGCCTGCTCACCAAGGACCCGGACGAGCGGCTGGACGACGCGGGCGCGCGGGCGATGCTCAACGCCGTCATTCACGCCCCCGACGCGGCCGAGGAGCCGGAGGCGCTGGACGCCACGCGGGTCGTACCGCTGCCCGCACAGCCCGGCGAGCCCGGCACCGGAGGCCGGCGGGGCGAGGAGGCGGCCGATCGGCTGCGCGGGGCGCTGCGTTCGGTGCGCAAGGCCGCCGCGGGCGCGGCGACCACGGCGGCCGCGTCGCGGACGAAGTCCGGCAGCGGCGAGACGCGCTCCGCCGGAACACCCGGTGCTGTGGCCGGGACCACCGCCGCGGTCGGGGTCTCGCGCACGGAGACCGGGAGCGGGGCGAACGCCGGGACGGGCGGCCGTAGTTCGGGGTGGCCCGTGATGCCGCCGCCGGACCTGCCGCCGCGGGCGGTGCCGCGCGCGCCGCTGACCGATGTGGTGCCCAAGCGGACCCTGGTGATCATCGCGGTGGCCGTGGTGCTCGCCGTGCTCGGCACCGTGCTGGCCCTCACCTTCGGCGGCGACGACACCGACTCGGCGAAGTCGGGCCCCGGCACCGGCACGGCCGCCGGAGCCACCCCGAGCGCCGACACCAAGGACGACGAGCAGGGCGGAACGCGCCCCGACGGCGACGCCTCGAAGTCCGCGGACCAGGGCTCGACACCGGGCGCGGGCGCCGTGAGCGGCGGGACCACCCCCACCGCCGGTGGTTCCCCCAAGGCGTCCGCCTCCGGGTCCTCCGGCAAGAACGACGTCGACGTGGCCCGCACGCACCAGGGCGGCCAGGGCTACTCGATCGGGCTGCCCAAGGGCTGGAAGTTCCGGACCAGCAGCGACGCGGGCGACCGCTTCACCGGCCCCGACGGGCAGAAGCTGCTCATCGGCTGGACCAGCACGCCCAAGGACGACCCGGTCGCCGACTGGCGCAACCAGGAGCGCTCCATGGTCCGTTCGCAGTACCAGCGGATCCGCATAGAAGCGGTGGACTACCGCGGCTGGAACACGGCCGACTGGGAGTTCACCTACACCGAGGGCGGGACGCGGTACCGCACCGTCGACCGCGGGTTCGTCGTCGACGACGACCAGGGCTACGCGCTGATGTACACGGCGAAGGCCGCCGAGTGGCACGGGGACCTGCGCCGGGACACATGGCGGACCCTGACGAAGACGTTCCAGCCGAAGGACTGAGCCGGGGGGCTCCGGGGGGCGTGGCCCGGCAGGGGACCGGGATTTCGGGGATGCGGCCGAAGTGAGATGTCCCATCCCCTCGGTGCGGGTTGCCTCCGGCACGTATCGTGAGTGCTTGCGAACCGTACGCAGCCGGAACGGGGCGGCGGGCGAACGGAATTGACCAGCCGGGCGGTTGGGGGAGGCAACGTGGACGACTATGCGGGACGGGTGCTCGCCGGCCGCTACCGCCTGCCGCTGCCGCCCGCCGACGAGTACGAACTCACCGAGACGCGCGCCTTCGACACCTACAGCGGGCAGGAAGTCCTGGTCCGGCAGGTGCCGTTGCCGGAGGTCGTCGAGGCGGAGGTGCTCGACGCGGACGGGCTGCCCGAGGGATTCACCGCGCGCGACCCGGGCGTACGGCGCCCCGCCGCGCGCGGGGGCGGTGCGCGGCGGCCCGCGGACCCGGCGGTACGGCGTGCCGTGGAGGCCGCGCAGGCCGCGGCGGCGATCCCCGACCATCCGCGGCTGGACCAGGTCTTCGACGTCTTCGCCGAGGGCGGTTCGCTGTGGATCGTCAGTGAGCTGGTGGCGGCGCGCCCGCTGGCGGCGCTGCTGGCCGAGCGCCCGCTGACGCCGTACCGGGCGGCCGAGGTCGCCTCCGACGTCCTCATGGCCCTGCGCGTGCTGCACGGCCATGGCTGGGTGCACCGCAACATCACCGCCCGCACGGTCCTCGTCTGCGACGACGGCCGCGTCATGCTCACCGGCCTCGCGGTCGGGGCGGCGGAGGAGGCACTGTGCGGCTACGACCCCGTGCCGACGCCGGACGACGACGGGCTCCAGGGAGCGCACCAGGCCGCACCTGACGCGGGCGCGGCCGGCGAACCGGGCCACGGTGGACCGGGCGGACCGGGCGGACCGGGCCCCGGTGGTCCTGGCGCCGTGGGTACGCCGCCGTATGCCGCTGGTACGCCGCCGTACGCCGGAGGTGCGGGCGCCGCCGGTACGCCGTCGTACGCCGCTCCACGCGGAGCCCTCGGCACCGGCGGGCATCCGGCCGGGCCCGGCGGCGGCGCGGCCGACGCCGAGGCCGCGCGGCGGGCCGCCATCGAGGCGCGGGGCGCAGGGCGGCTGCCGCTGCCCGGGGCGCAGGAGCGGGGCGGCCCCGGCACCCCGGCCGTGCCCGCGAGCCGCCGGGCGCTGGAGACCGGGGACGACATCAGGGCGGCCCGCGCCGGGGCGATCGCGGCCTATCGGGCGGGCGCCCGCGCCGCGGCACGCGTACAGGAGGCCCGGCCGAACGGCCCCACCCCGCTGCCCGGAGCGCGCCCCGCACCGGAGGGCACCCCGCCGCCGCCGTACGTCCCCGGGCAGGACACCCAGGGCCGCCCCGGTGGCACCCCGCCCGGACAGCCGGCCGACCCCTACGGTGTGCGCCCCGGCTCCTGGCACGGGGCCGCGCCCCGCACCGCCCCGGACGCCGGGAGTCCCTCGGCCGACCCCGCCCTCCGGGCACTTCCCCCCTCGGGTCACGCCCAGACCCCCCGCACTCCCAGCCCCTGGGACTCCCAGGCCACCCCCGCCCACCGCGGCCCCGCCACCGCGCTGGCCGCCGAGCGGGCGCGGCATGCGCGTATGGCCGTGGTGGGGCCCGTCACCGAGCGGTGGGCTCCGGAGCAGGCCGGCCCGGTGCACGAGAACTGGCAGCTGGCGGCGCCCATCGGTCCGGCCACCGACCTGTGGGCGCTGGGCGCGCTGCTCTTCAGGGCCGTACAGGGGCATGCGCCCTACCCGGAGGAGTCGACGGCCGAGCTGGTGCAGATGGTGTGCGCGGAGCCGCCCGCGTTCGCGGAGGAGTGCGGTCCGCTCAGGCCGGTCGTGGAGTCGCTGCTGCGTCAGGACCCCACCGAGCGCATCGACTTCGAGGAACTCGGCGGCTGGCTGCGCTCGCTCGTGCGGTCGGCGCCCGAGCCGGAGGCCGGTGTGCACGTCGTCGCCGTGCCGCCGGTCGACCCGGGCCGGCTGCCCGTCGTACGGCGGCGGGGCGAGCTGGTGCGCAGGCGGCGCGGCGGGCTGCCCGCGCCGCACGGCAGACACAAGCGGGCCCGCGAGCCGGAGCGTTCGCCGCGCAGTCTGGGCCGCACCCTGCTGGTGGCGGTGCTGCTGGCGATGGCCGCCGTGATCGCGTACGCCGCGCTGTTCATGCCGAAGTCGGACGAGGCCGGTTCGGGCGGCGCGCCCCGCGCGGACCGTACCGGAGCCGCGGGCCAGGTCGGTGAGGCGCCCGAGCCCGAGGCCAGCAGCGAACCCCGGCCGGACCAGACCTCACCCGGCGGCAACGACCCGTCGGAGTCGGCCGGTTCGACCGAGACGCAGACGACCGGGCCCGACGCCGCGGACGGGTTCACCGTACGGGCCGACGAGGCCGGTTTCCGGGTCGCCGTCGCCGACGGCTGGGACCGCACGCCCCGCAACGGCCGCGGTCAGGTGCGTTACAGCCACGGCGCGTTCGAGCTGATCGTCGTACCCGGAAGGGACTCCGCGGCGGAGTTCGGTACCGATCCGATGGTGTACCAGCGGGAGCGGGAGGCGGAGTTGCAGCCGTACCGCGACTCCACCTGGGCCACCGCGACGGGACTGAAGACGATATCCGTGGGCGGACGGACCATGGCCGAGGGGCAGTTCACCTGGACCGGGGCGGACGGCCGGGAGCTGTTCGTGCGCAATGTCGCGATCCTCCTCGACGGCCGCTACCACGTGGTGCAGGTACGCGGCCCCGAGGCCGAACGCGACGAGGTGACACGGCTGTACGAGCAGGCGTCCACCACCTACCAGCCCACGGGTGGCTGATTCACACCACCGCGTTTCGGTTCCGTTCCGTCACGCAAAGCGACAACCGTCACAGTGCGGTATCCGAGCGGCCCCGCGTGTTCCCCGTGCGGTCACCGGTCCTTACCCTGACCCTGTCAATATCAAAGCGGGGCAACGTGAATCAGATGCAGGGCCAGCTCATTGCGGACCGTTACCGCCTGGCCGAATCGATCGGCCGTGGTGGCATGGGCCGGGTCTGGCGGGCGCAGGACGAGGTGCTGCACCGGACCGTCGCCGTCAAGGAACTGACGGCCGCTCTCTACGTCTCGGAGAGCGACCAGGCCGTCCTGCTGGCGCGGACCCGGGCCGAGGCGCGCGCGGCCGCGCGGATCAACCACTCGGCCGTCGTCACCGTGCACGACGTGCTGGAGCACGACGGCCGCCCCTGGATCGTGATGGAGCTGGTCGAGGGCCGCTCGCTCGCCGACGCGGTCAAGGAGGAAGGCCGCATCGAACCCGCGGAAGCGGCCCGGATCGGCCTGTGGGTGCTGCGCGCCCTGCGTGCCGCGCACACCGCCGGGGTGCTGCACCGCGACGTCAAGCCCGGCAACGTCCTGCTCGGCCGTGAAGGCCGGGTGCTGCTCACCGACTTCGGCATCGCGCAGATCGAGGGCGACTCCACCATCACGCGCACCGGAGAGGTCGTCGGCTCGGTCGACTACCTCGCCCCGGAGCGCGTCCGCGGTCATGACCCCGGGCCCGCCTCCGACCTGTGGGCGCTCGGCGCGACGCTGTACACCGCGGTCGAGGGCCGCTCGCCGTTCCGCCGCACCTCGCCGATCTCCACCATGCAGGCCGTGGTCGAGGAGGAGGCCGACGCGCCCGCCAACGCCGGTGCGCTCGCGCCCGTCATCGCCGCCCTGCTGCGCAAGGATCCGGCCAGTCGTCCCGGTGCCGCCGACGCCGAACGGATGCTCGCCCAGGCGGCGGAGGGCCGCGTTCCGGCCGTCACGCAGCCGTACGTCCCGACGCATGCGGGCCCGCGTCCGCAGCCGGCCCTCCTCACGCCGACGTCCACGACGACGCCGTACCCGCAGGCCCCCTACGGGACGCCGAGACGCCCGCGCCGGCGGCGCACCCTCGCCCTGGTGGTCGTCCTCGCGGCGCTCATCGGAGGCGGCACCGCGGTGGGCATCCAGCAGTGGCAGGCGCGGCAGGAACAGCACACCGCCGACCCCGGTCCGAAGCCCACGCCGACGGAGACCTCCTCCGGCACCCTCCCCGACGGCTGGGTGCGCCAGGACGACCCCTTCGGGTTCACCATCGCCCTGCCCGGACCCGAGTGGGAGCGCGTGGAGTTCGACAAGGCCACCGGGCAGGTCGACTACTCGCCCGACGGCGGCGAGCACTTCTTCCGGATCGCCGTCGACCGGACGCCCGACTTCGACCCCTACGAGCACCAGGTCGACCTGGAGCAGCAGGTGAATGATCTGGTCGACTACCACCGGCTGAGCATGGCGGAGAACACCTACCGGGACCGTCCCGGCTCCCTGTGGGAGTACACCTGGACCGCGCAGGACCAGCCCGAGGTGAAGACGAAGCCCGGGCCGCGCCGCGCGATCGACCAGATGTACATCTCCCGCGACGGCGTCGAGTACGCGCTGTACGCCTCGGCCCCGGTCGCCGACTGGCCGGAGATGCGCAAGCAGTTCGACATCCTGCTGCGCACCTGGCGGCCGAACGGCTCCTGAACGCGGGGGCTCTGACCGTCGGTTGTCGGCCAATGACGCCGTCGCGTCCCGGAGTCCGGCGCTCCGGCTGGTGCATGATGGGGCGCATGGGGACCGAGGGGGCCGGCGGACGTGTGATCGCGGGGCGCTACCGGCTGGAGACGGTGCTCGGACGCGGTGGCATGGGCGTGGTCTGGCGGGCCACCGACCTGCTGCTCGGCCGGCCCGTCGCCGTCAAGGAACTCGCCCTCGACGACTCGCTCTCCGCGAGCGAGGCCCGGCGACGGCGGGAGCGCACGCTGCGGGAGGCCCGCGCGGTCGCGCAGTTGAGGCATCCGCATGTGATCGTCGTCCATGACGTCGTCGAGTTCGAGGAACGCCCGTACCTGGTGATGGAGTTCATCGACGGCGCCTCGCTCGCCGACCGCATCGGGGCGGACGGTCCGGTCGACGCCCGCGAGGCCGCGCGGATCGGCGTCGCCCTGCTGGGCGCCCTGCGCGCCGCGCACGCGGCCGGGGTGCTGCACCGCGACCTCAAGCCCGCCAACGTCCTGGTCGAGAACGGCACCGGCCGGGTCGTCCTCACCGACTTCGGCGTCGCCCATGTCAAGGGCACCACCACGCTCACCGAGAGCGGCTCCTTCGTCGGCTCGGCCGAGTACACCGCCCCGGAGCGCATGTCGGGGGCGGGCACCGGGGCCGCGTCCGACCTGTGGTCGCTGGGGGCGCTGCTGTGCGCGGCGGTCAGCGGTGAGTCGCCCTTCCGGCGCGATTCGCTGGGCGCGGTCGTGCACGCCGTGCTGTCCGACGAGCTCCGGCTGCCCGACCGGGCGGGGCCGCTGCTGCCCGTCGTACGAGGGCTGCTGGAGCGTGATCCGTCGCGGCGGCTGGACGCCGTGGCGGCCGAGCGGATGCTGCGGGCCTTCCGCGACACCGGGCGCACGCCCGAGCCGGAGCCGGCACAGCGGCCGGCGCGCGCCGGGAAGCTGGCGGTCGCGCTGCTGGTGGCCGCGATGGCGGCGGCCGGGCTGTCCGCGGCGGCCCTGCTCGTCAACGGCGACGGCGACGGCGGCGGCCCGCCGACGAGCCCGGCGCCCTCGACGTCGGTGAGCACTCCGCAGCGGACCCCCTCCTCTTCGGCCGGCCGCGCCTAGCCCATGGCGTCGCTGAGTCACGGGTCTGTGACCGTGCCCCCTTCCGGCTGGCTGAGCAGGCGGTCGGCGCGATATGCATGGACCCATGAGCAACAACGGGGGAGCCCGCTACGGGGCCGACGAGCCGACGAGTTTCGGCCTGCAACCGCCGAACCCGCACCCGCCGGCGGGTGTTCCGCATCCGGGCAACCCGTACGCGGCGCCGACGCAGGTCGTGCCGCCCCAGCAGCCCGCCCAGGCCTCTCAAGATCCCGGCGCCGGACGGCTGATCGCCGGGCGCTACCGGCTGCTCGCCAAGCTCGGGCACGGCGGCATGGGCACGGTGTGGCGGGCCAAGGACGAGACGGTGGACCGCGAGGTCGCCGTCAAGGAGCCCCGCGTCCCGGACCACCTGCCCGAGCGGGAGCAGGCCAACGCCTACGAGCGGATGCGCCGCGAGGCGCGCGCCGCGGCCCGCCTCGACCACCCGGCGGTCGTCAACGTCCATGACGTCGCGGTCGTCGACGGCCGGCCCTGGATCGTCATGGAGCTGGTGCAGGGACGCTCCCTCGGTGCCGCGCTCCAGGAGGGCACGCTCGGCGCCCGCGAGGCCGCCCGGGTCGGCCTGGAGGTGCTCGGCGCGCTGGAGGCGGCCCACGCGGCCGGAATCCTGCACCGTGACGTCAAGCCGGACAACGTCCTGCTCGGCCGGCACGACCGGGTCGTCCTCACCGACTTCGGCATCGCCCAGATCGAGGGCGAGACCAATCTGACCGACACGGGCGGCTTCGTCGGCTCGCCCGAGTACATCGCGCCGGAGCGCGTCCTCGGGCAGCGGCCGGGACCGGCCTCCGACCTGTGGTCGCTGGGTGTGGTGCTGTACGCGGCGGCCGAGGGCGTCTCGCCGTTCCGCCGCAGCAACACCCCGGCCACCCTCCAGTCCGTCCTCAACGCCCACCCGGCCCCGCCGGCCTCGGCGCAGGGCCCGCTCGCCGAGGTCATCAACGGCCTGCTCCAGAAGGACCCGGCGCACCGGCCGGGCGCCGCCCGGGTGCGCGCCCTCCTTGAGGCGGCCGCCAACCCGCCCGCCCCGGCGCCGACCCAGGTCGTGACGGTGTCGGGCGGCGGCGACCAGGGCGGCATCCGCATCGGCCGCAGGACGCTGATCGGCATCGGTGCCGCGGTCGTCGCGGCCGCGGTGGCGGCCTACTTCGCGATCGCCCAGCCCTTCAAGGATCCGCTGTCCGAGGACTGGCACAAGGAGGAGGCCAAGAACCTGGCCGCGACCCTGACCGTGCCCACGGGCTACCAGAAGTCCGGGCCCGAGCCGACCGACCCCAAGGACGATCACTGGGTGCGCTTCACGGACCCCAGCGGGGCCGTGTACATCCGGCTGGAGCTGAGCAAGAAGTCCGAGGACACGCTCGACTCCATCGCCAGCAGCCCCACCGGCCAGGCCTACGACGAGAAGGAGGAGCTCGAGGGCGGCACGAGCTCCGCCTACAACATGGCCGACGACAAGCCCGTGAAGGTGGAGACGGAGAAGACCACCTACGGGGGCCGGGAGGCCGCCGAGAGCACCCTGACCTACACGGACGACACGGTCAGCGACTTCCCCGTGCCCCGGGAGGTCAGGCTCTTCTACGTCAACACGGAGAAGGGCGACATGTACCGGCTGTCCATCTCCTATCCGGGCCAGGGCGACTTCACCGAGCGGGGCCGTGAGGTGGCGGAGCACGTGATCGAGACCGTCGACATCGACAATCTCTGACTCGTTCCTTCGACAACTCCCGCCCCACGGGGTAGGCATGGGGCATGAGCGAGGGCGGCGAACACGCGCGCGAGGGACGCCTGGTCGACGGCCGCTACCGGCTGGACGGGCGGCTCGGCTCCGGCGGCACGGGCACCGTGTGGCAGGCGTTCGACCTGCTGATGGAACGTCAAGTGGCCGTGCGCCGGCCGAAGGTGCCCCGCGACTCCGACGGGGAACCGGGGCGCCGGGCCGTGAACCGGGTGTACCGGGAGGCCCGCGCGGCCGCCCGCGTCGACCATCCGTCGGCCGTCGTCATCCACGATGTGGTCGTCGACGACGGACTCCCGTGGGTCGTCATGGAGCTGGTGCGCGGCCACTGCCTGCGCGAACTCCTCGCGCGCGGCCCGCTGCCCGACACCGAGTGCGCGCGCCTGGGCCTCGCCGTCCTCGGCGCCCTGCGCGCCGCGCACGCGGTCGGGATCGTCCATCGCGACGTACGGCCCGCCAACGTCCTCGTCGAGCACGGCACCGGCCGGGTCGTCCTGACCGACTTCGGTGTCGACCCCGTACGGGGCTCGGAGTTCGCCGCGCCGGAGCGCCGGGCCGGACGGGACGCCGGGCCGGCCTCCGACCTGTGGTCGCTCGGTGCGCTGCTGCACGCGGCGGCGGTGGGCGTGGCCCCGGCCGGGCATGCCGGGCCGGAGACTCCCCTCGCGCCGGAGTCTCCGCTCGTGCCCGACGGTCCGCTCGGGCCGCTGATCTCCCGGCTGCTGCACCCGCGGCCGGCGCTGCGCCCGGCCGCGGACCTCACCGCGGCGCAGCTGGCGGCGGTGGCCGGGCAGGTGCGCGCCGGTGCCGTGACGAAACTGGCGTTTGAATGAAGAGTGGGGGAGCGGGGGACAAGCCCCTGATCAGGGCGTTTATTGCCAGTGATCACTGGCGGCTTGTGTGCAGTCGGTGAATCCCCATTACCGACGGGTACACAAAGCCCTCGCCTGCGCATACCCTGCGCGTCATGACCGAAGCGCAGGCACCCGAGAAGGCCGCCCCCGGCACCAACCCCGTCGCCCCCGCCCCCGCGGGCGTGCGCACCGCCGCCGACGTGGTCACCCCAGAGCTGGTGGCCCAACTCACCAAGGGCGTCACGGGTTCCGGCCGGACCGCCAACCACACGCCGTTCACCGGCGAGAAGCTGGCCGACCTGCCCGAGTCCACCCCCGAGGACGTCGCCCGTGCCTTCGAGGCGGCCCGCGCCGCCCAGGCGGTCTGGGCCCAGGTGCCGGTACGGCAGCGCGCGGCCGTGCTGCTCCGCTTCCACGACCTCGTCCTGGAACGCCAGGCCGAGGTGCTCGACCTCATCCAGCTGGAGACCGGCAAGGCCCGGCTGCACGCCCACGAAGAGGTCCAGGCGGTGGCGGTCGCGGCCCGCCACTACGGCCGTAAGGCGTCGGCCTACCTGAAGCCCAAGCGGCACACGGGCGCCGTCCCGACCCTCACCAAGGTCACCGAGCTGCGCCACCCGCGCGGTGTCGTCGGCCAGATCGCCCCCTGGAACTACCCGCTGGAGCTGTCGGTCGGCGACGCGCTCCCCGCCTTCGTCGCGGGCAACGCGGTCGTGATGAAGCCGGACACCGAGACCTGCCTCACGGCTCTCTGGGCCCGTGACCTGCTCGTCGAGGCCGGACTGCCCGCCGACGTCTTCCAGGTCGTCCTCGGCGAGGGCCCGGTCGTCGGCCCCGAGGTGGTCCGTCACGCCGACTACGTCTCCTTCACCGGCTCCACCCGCACCGGCCGCGAGGTCGCCCAGGGCGCCGCCGCACGCCTGGTCGGCGTCTCCCTCGAACTCGGCGGCAAGAACGCCATGCTGGTCCTCGAGGACGCCGACCTGGACAAGGCCGCCGCGGGCGCGGTCCGCTCCTGCTTCTCCTCCGCCGGCCAGCTGTGCATCTCCATCGAGCGGCTCTACGTCCACGAGTCGGTCGCCGACGCCTTCCTGGAGCGCTTCGCCGCCCGCACCAAGGCCATGCGGCTCGGCACCTCCCTCGCCTACGGCGCCGACATGGGCTCCCTCGTCGGCGAACGCCAGCTGGAGACCGTGAAGCGGCATGTGGAGGAGGCCGTCGCGCAGGGCGCGCGGCTCGTCGCCGGCGGAGTCGCCCGCCCGGACGTCGGCCCCTACTTCTTCGAGCCGACCATCCTCGACGGCGTCACCGACGCGATGTCCGTCTGCACCGAGGAGACCTTCGGCCCGGTCGTCTCGATCTACCGCTTCAAGACGGAGGAGGAGGCGATCGAGCGCGCCAACGCCACGTCGTACGGCCTGAACGCCTCGGTCTGGACGAAGGACGGCCGCCGCGGCCGCGAGGTCGCCGCCCGCCTGCGCACCGGCACGGTCAACGTCAACGAGGGCTACGCCTCCGCCTACGGGTCCGTCCAGTCCCCCATGGGCGGCATGAAGGATTCCGGCCTCGGCCGCCGCCACGGCTCCGAGGGCATCCTCAAGTACACGGAGGCCCAGACCGTGGCCCACCAGCGGATTCTGCCGATGGCCCCGTCGCTGGGCATGAACGACGAGCAGTACGCGGCCTTCATGAGCCGCAGCCTGCGTCTGATGAAGGCGTTCCGCCTCCGCTAGGCCCCCTTCTTCTCCCCACCCGTTCTCAACGAGGAGAGCACGTGTCCCAGGACGCTTACGACTACGACGTCATCGTCGTCGGCTCAGGATTCGGCGGCTCGGTCACCGCCCTGCGCCTGACAGAGAAGGGCTACTCCGTAGGCGTCCTGGAGGCAGGCAGGCGCTTCACCCGAGGCACACTCCCCAAGAACTCCTGGGACATCAAGAACTACCTCTGGGCCCCCAAGCTCGGCCTGTTCGGCATCCAGCGCATCCACCTGCTCGGCAACGTCATGGTGCTGGCCGGCGCGGGCGTCGGCGGCGGCTCCCTCAACTACGCCAACACCCTCTACGTCCCGCCGAAGCCGTTCTTCGACGACCCCCAGTGGAAGGACATCACCGACTGGCAGGAGGAGTTGAAGCCGTACTACGACCAGGCGCAGCGCATGCTCGGCGTACGGCTCAACCCGACGATGACCCCGTCGGACGTCCATCTGAAGGCGGCCGCGCAGCGCATGGGCGTCGGCGACACCTTCCACATGGCCCCGGTCGGCGTCTTCTTCGGCGACGGCAAGGACGCCGACGGCAAGGCGAAGGCCGAGCCGGGCCGGCAGGCCGACGACCCCTACTTCGGCGGCGCCGGCCCCGCCCGCAACGCCTGCACCGAGTGCGGCGAGTGCATGACCGGCTGCCGGCACGGCGCGAAGAACACCCTCAACGAGAACTACCTCTACCTCGCCGAGAAGGCGGGCGCGGTGGTGCACCCCATGACGACGGTCGTGTCGGTGACGGAGGACTCCCAGGGCGGCTTCGCGATCACCACGATGCCGACGGACAACCGCCGCAAGGGCGCCGGCCGGGTGTTCAAGGCGCGCCGCGTCGTCCTCGCCGCCGGCACCTACGGCACCCAGACCCTGCTGCACCGCATGAAGGCCAGCGGCCGCCTGCCGTACCTCTCCGACCGGCTGGGCGAACTGACCCGCACCAACTCCGAAGCCCTGGTGGGCGCCCAGACCACCGACCGGCGCTACCGCAAGGCCACAGGCGAGCGACGCGCCGACTTCACCCGCGGGGTCGCCATCACCTCGTCCATCCACCCGGACGAGAGCACCCACATCGAGCCGGTCCGCTACGGCAAGGGTTCCAACTCGATGGGCAGCCTGTCGATCCTCCAGGTGCCGTACGCCGAGAACTCCTCCCGGGTGCTGGGCTGGCTGGCCAACGCGGCCCGGCACCCGGTGCTGGTGCTGCGCTCGCTGTCCAACCGGAAGTGGTCGGAGCGGACCATCATCGGCCTGGTGATGCAGTCGCTGGACAACTCCCTGACGACGTATCTGAAGCCGGACGGTGTCGGCAAGGGCCTGCTGACCGCCCGCCAGGGCCACGGCTCGCCCAACCCCAAGCAGATCCGGGCCGCGCAGGAGGGCGCGAACGCGCTGGCCGCCGAGATCAACGGCTTCGCCGGGTCCAACGTGGGCGAGCTGATGGGCACCCCGCTCACCGCCCACTTCCTCGGCGGCTGCCCCATCGGCGACTCCCGCGAGACCGGCGTCCTCGATCCGTACCACCGGCTGTACGGCCACCCCGGCATCTCGGTCGTGGACGGGGCGGCCGTCTCCGCGAACCTGGGCGTGAATCCGTCCCTGACGATCACCGCGCAGGCCGAGCGGGCGATGTCCTTCTGGCCCAACAAGGGCGAGGCCGACCCGCGTCCCGCGCAGGGAGCGGCGTACGAGCGTCTCCAGCCGGTCGAGCCGAAGGCGCCGGCCGTGCCCGCGGACGCGTTCGGGGCGCTGCGGCTGCCGTTCCTGGGGATGCCGGCGGTGCCGCCGAAGAAGGACGGTGCCGCCGAAGAAGTAGGCGCGTGAAAACCAGAGGGACCTGCGCCCCCCTCCGAGCGCAGGTCCCTCTGGTGGTCTCTGGTTTTTCTGTGCGACTTCCTGTGCGGCTTTTCCCGTGCGGCTTTGTCTGTGCGGCTTTGTCTGTGCGACGCCCTCCGGGGCGTTCGCTCAGGCGTTGCCGCCCTTGCGTCGCCGTACCGCGATCACCGCGCCCGCACCGGCGACGACGGCGAACCCGCCGACGAGCGCGATGACGGGGAGCGCGGAGCTGGAGCCGGTGGTGGCGAGGTTGCCGGACGTGGTGGAACCCGTGCCGCCCTGCGGCTTGTGGTCCGTGTCGCTCGGCGTGGCCTGGCCCGGGCTCGGGTTGGCGGAGCCGGCCTTCAACACCTCGAAGTCGTACTGGGCCCAGCCCTCGGCGATGCACTCCTTGCCGCCGACCTGGTCGAGGTAGGCGCCGGAGCCGAAGGAGTAGGCGTCACCGGCGGGGGCCTCGGCGTCGATGCTCAGGCGCAGCTCGACCGACCGGGAGGCGTGCGCGGCGAGCGTGGTCTCCAGGAACTCGTCACCGGCCCAGTCGCCGTCACCGATCCGGGTCCAGCGGCCGCCGTCCTTGAACTCCAGCTCGACGTACGGGCTGAGGTAGCGCGACTCCTCCACCTCGTAGTTCTCGACCTCGGCGTAGAGGTGGACGTCCTCGATCGGGGCGTCGGAGTCGTTGGTGACGACGAGGCGGAAGGTGTGGGCGCCGTCGCCGGCGACGATCTTGCCGGGCAGGCCCTTGATGTCCGCGGACACCTTGACGTCGTCGTAGCCCGCGTCGAGGTCCTCGCAGAACGGGTAGTCCTCGCCGGGCGGCACCTGGCTCGGCTCCGGCTCGGGCTCGTCGGAGCCGGTCGGCGTCGGCGTGGGCGTCGACTCCGGGGTGGACGTGGGGGTCGGGCTCGGGGTGGAGCCGGGCGTCCCGGTCGTCGCACTCGGGGTCCCGCTCGCGCTCGTGGCCGGCGTGGTCGACGGGTCGGCGAACGCGACGGAGGCGGACAGCACGGCGAGCGGTGCCACGACCGCCGTGGCGGCGGCCGCTGCCACGGCACGGTGAAGCTTCATCAGGACCTCGAGATCACGAACGGGCCACGGGTGGGGGTGCCCCTTGGTGCCAGGTTTGATCAGTGAGGCCTGTGAATGGTTGTCCCCGCACCCTCATAAATTTCATGTGGCCTGAGTCACATGGGGGAAGAGGGGCGCCGGCGCGGCGAAGGGCCCCGCGGGGCTGCGCCGCGGGGCCCTTCCTCTGGTCGGCACCGACGTCAGGGCCGTGTCGGTGCCCGGGACAGCGGCGCCGGGGGGTTGCGCCGCTGGTGGTGTGCCGTTCGTGGTGTGCCGCAGGAGGTGTCGAAGGGGGCAGGGTGATGCGCAGGGGGAGTCGCCGGGTTTCCCGTAGGGGGACTGGGGGGTCCGCCGGCCGGCCCCGGGCGTCCCCGGAGCCGACCGTTCTCTTGGGTGACCGGGCTGCTGTCCCCTGCCGTCCGGTCACGACCCTGGAGCGAGGTCCCACGACGCACGGCACGTTCCGTACGTCTCATCGCCCCAGTGAGCCACGCGTGGTTCTTTCGGGCCCGCGCCTGGCTGACGCGGACACCCGGAGCAACGAAGCGATTCGCGTGCCGGTCACGCGCCGTACGGGTGAGACGGGGCCCGAACTCAGATGCGACCCCGGCACAGCTCCAGCAGCGTCATGGCGAGGGCGGTGCCCGGCTTGCCGAGGGCCGCGCGGTAGTGGTCGAGGATCTCCATCTCGCGCGAGAGGTTCACCCGGCGGCCGCCGGAGGTGATCCGCGCCTCCTGGATGACGGCCGAGACGGCCACCCGTTCCTGGATCAGGCCGATGATCCGGTCGTCGAGCGCGTCGATCCGCTCCCGCGCTCCGGTGATCACGTCGGCGGCCTCGGAGGTGCGGGCGCCGGTCACGTCGAGGGCAGTCATAGGGGGCTCCTTGGGGAAGAGGCCCCGGAGCGACAAGGACCGGAAACGACAGACGCCCCGGGCCTTGTCGGCCCGGGGCGCCTGGGAAGTCGCTTGTCAGTAGCTCAAGCAGCACGACCATGGCAGCCGGCGGGCCGGTTGCCATAGGTAAAGAGGAAGGTCGTCTGCGTGAGCATGGGCTTCAGTATGCCGGGCCCGCCCCGGGCGTCCAAGCCGGTTCGGATGGTGAGATGCGCGACTGTCGGGCCGTACGCCGGCAGCGGGGGCGGTTTCCCGCCCCCCACCTCGGTAGAATCGGACAGCAGAAGACCCCCGCCCAGCCGCCGGAAGGCAACCCGTGTCATCTGCGACCCCCGCTGCCGCCGCCCCCGACACCGTTCTGGTCGTCGACTTCGGCGCGCAGTACGCCCAGCTCATCGCCCGTCGAGTCCGCGAGGCCCGGGTCTACAGCGAGATCGTGCCCAGCACCATGCCGGTCGCCGAGATGCTCGCCAAGAACCCGGCGGCGATCATCCTCTCCGGCGGCCCCTCGTCCGTGTACGAGGAGGGCGCCCCCCGTCTCGACCGCGCGATCTTCGAGGCCGGCGTTCCCGTCTTCGGCATGTGCTACGGCTTCCAGCTGATGGCACAGGTCCTCGGCGGCACCGTCGACAACAGCGGCGCCCGTGAGTACGGCCGTACCGACCTGCACGTCTCCCGGACGTCCTCCACCCTCTTCGAGGGCACCCCCGACGAGCAGCACGTGTGGATGTCGCACGGCGACGCCTGCTCCGCCGCTCCGGAGGGCTTCACCGTGACCGCGTCCACCGACGTCGTCCCGGTCGCCGCCTTCGAGAACGACGACAAGAGGCTCTACGGCGTCCAGTACCACCCCGAGGTCATGCACTCCACGCACGGCCAGCAGGTGCTGGAGCACTTCCTGTACCGGGGTGCGGGCCTGCAGCCCAACTGGACCACGGGCAATGTGATCGAGGAGCAGGTCGAGTCGATCCGCTCCCTCGTCGGTGACAAGCGCGCCATCTGCGGTCTGTCCGGCGGTGTGGACTCCGCCGTCGCCGCCGCCCTCGTCGCGCGCGCCATCGGCGACCAGCTGACCTGCGTCTACGTCGACCACGGTCTGATGCGCAAGGGCGAGACCGAGCAGGTCGAGAAGGACTTCGTGGCCGCGACCGGCGTCAAGCTGGTCGTCGTGGACGCCGAGGAGCGCTTCCTCTCCGCGCTGAAGGGTGTCTCCGACCCCGAGGAGAAGCGGAAGATCATCGGCCGCGAGTTCATCCGCGTCTTCGAGCAGGCGCAGGCGGACATCATCGCGGACGAGGGTCCGGCCGTGGAGTTCCTGGTCCAGGGCACCCTCTACCCGGACGTCGTCGAGTCCGGCGGCGGCACCGGCACCGCGAACATCAAGTCGCACCACAACGTCGGCGGTCTGCCCGAGGACCTCGAGTTCAAGCTGATCGAGCCGCTGCGCAAGCTGTTCAAGGACGAGGTCCGCATGGTCGGCCAGGAGCTCGGCCTGCCGGACGAGATCGTCCAGCGCCAGCCCTTCCCGGGCCCCGGCCTCGGCATCCGCATCGTCGGCGAGGTGAACAAGGAGCGGCTCGACCTGCTCCGCGACGCCGACGCCATCGCCCGCGAGGAGCTGACGGCGGCCGGCCTCGACCGCGACATCTGGCAGTGCCCGGTGGTCCTGCTCGCGGACGTCCGCTCGGTCGGCGTCCAGGGCGACGGCCGCACCTACGGCCACCCGATCGTCCTGCGCCCCGTCTCCTCCGAGGACGCCATGACGGCCGACTGGTCGCGTCTGCCGTACGACGTCCTCGCGAAGATCTCCACCCGCATCACCAACGAGGTGCGGGACGTCAACCGGGTCGTCCTCGACGTGACCTCGAAGCCGCCGGGCACCATCGAGTGGGAGTAAGCCCCTGTTGTGAAGGGGCTCAGGTCCGCTTGAGAGTGCGCACCGGCTCTCCGGGCTTCCAGACCTGGACGACGAGGTACTTGTCGTCCTCGACGTAGGTCCGCACGACCTCGGTCAACTCGGTGCGGAAGAGGTGGAACGGCTCCGGCGGTTCCACCTCTTTCGTGTAAGCCGCCTTCGTCGCCGCGTCGGTGACCTCGACCGCCCGCCCGCTGATCCGTACGTCGCCGCCGCCCATGGACTGGCCCTCCCCGGGGTTCGCCTGAAGCGCGAAGCGGGGGTCCCTGAGCAGGTCGAGGGCCTTGAGCGAGCCCGGCATCATGCCCAGCCACAGCTCACCGCCCAGGAAACGGACCTCCAGGCCCGTGGTGCGGGGCGAGCCGTCCTTGCGGAGGGTGGCGAGGATGTGGTGCGTGAAGGCACCGAACCGTTCCTCGACGGTCCCGGCGAGGTCGGGTTCGGCGGTGCGGAAGGTCTCCCAGTTCGCCGCGGTCCTCTTCGAGGCGTTCGTCTTCGAGGCGTTCGTCTTCGCTGTGTGCGTCGCGCTTTCTGCCATACGGCGAGTGTGGCGCGGAATCCCGACATCTGCTGTCGGGATTGTGCGACCCTCACACGCCGTGATGGATGGGCCGGACGTACCGCTCCCGGCCCTGCTGGTCCCGCACCGGTATGCAGCCCGCGGCGGTGAGCTGGGCTGCCAGCTTGGCGCGCCTGGCCGCGTTGACGCGCAGCGCGCCGAGCAGGAAGGTCGGCAGCAGCACGACGAGCGGCAGCAGCACGAGGTACTTGCCGGTCACCACGGCCAGCAGCAGGAACAGCAGCGGGGACGCCACCGCCATGCTCAGCATCTTCTTCCGGTCGACGGCGGAGCCGAACGCGTCGTACCTGATCAGCGCGGTCAGCACCGCCACGTGCGCCTGCGCCTCGGGCAGCGGGGTCAGCGTGCCCTGCTGCATGCCGGGCACCGGGCCGCCCGCTCCGGCCTGCGGGAACGCCGCCGCGTTGGCCGCCGCCCGCTGCCGCGCCCGGTCGTCGTGGTCACGCACCAGATAGACGTGCAGGGTCTTCTTCTCGCCCTCGACCCGCGCGTCGGCGTACCGGAAGCCGTACGCCTCCGCGATGTACGCGAGCGAAGCCACCGTCTGCGCCTTTGCGAACGGATGGTGGAGCTCGACGACGTCCTGGGACGCGGCCTGCCGCATGACGGCGGTGATGTGCTGCTCGGCGAGGCTCACGGGAGCTCCTGACGTGCGGATGGCCGAAAATCGGCGCTTCACTTCTGATTCCGGATGGCAGACCCGCCAACCTTCGCGAAGGTTGTGCGCCGTGCCTCTGTTGCGTACGTCATCTTTGCGCAATGACCTGTCCTCCTGCGCCGACCGGGGGTACCTTCCGCCCGTACGACCACCCAGTGCCGGAGGACTCGATGCACGGGACGCCCGGGCCCACCCCGCCCCCCGCCCTCCCGACGGACCGGCTGCGGTTCGCCATGCCCCCCAGGCACGACTCCGTCGAGGACGAACGCCTGCACCGCAAGGAACGCCTCGCGGGCGCCCTGCGCCTCTTCGGACGGCTCGGCTTCGAGGACGGCGTGTCCGGCCATATCACCGCCCGCGACCCCGAGTACAGCGACTGCTTCTGGGTGAACCCCTTCGGGATGCCCTTCAAGCACGTCACCGTCAGCGACCTGGTCCTCGCCAACTCCGACGGCCAGGTCGTCGAGGGCCGCTTCCACGTCAACCAGGCCGCCTTCACCGTCCACGCCCAGGTCCACGCCGCCCGCCCCGACGTCGTCGCCGTCGCCCACTGCCACTCCGTGCACGGCCGCGCCCTCGCCGCGCTCGGCGAACTCCTCGACCCCATCACCCAGGAGAGCTGCGCCTTCTACGAGGACCACGCCCTCTACGACGCCTACACCGGCGTCACCGTCGACGCCGAGGAAGGCCGCCGCATCGCCGACGCCCTCGGCTCCGGCAAGGCCCTCGTCCTGCGCAACCACGGACTGCTCACCGTCGGCGACTCGGTCGACGCCGCCGCCTGGTGGTTCCTCACCATGGAACGCTCCAGCCAGGTCCAACTCACTGCCCGCGCCGCCGGCCGCCCCGTCCTCATCGACCACCGCATGGCCGTCGCCACGCGGGAGCAGTTGGGCGGGGACCTGGTGGCCTGGATCAACTACCAGCCACTTTGGCAGGACATCAGCCGGAGCGAGCCGGATCTTTTGACGTGAGCTGAGCTGAACTGAACTGACTTGGTGGGGCGGGGCTGGGTGAGATCGGGGTGCGGGTGAGGTCGGGGAGGGGTGGGGCGCCCAGGGCCCAGCGTGCGGGATGCTCTCGACGGCCCGTCACGCAACTGGTCCGACTCCGTGTGCCGTCGGACTGAGCAGCACCTCCATTTCCTACGTATCGTCGGTCGAGGGGTCATGTCCCGTGGGCGAGAGGCGGCCGGCAGCGATGACGCACCGTATTCATCCCAACACGCACACTCCCTACCCCGGCGGCGGCCGGGACTGGCGTGCCACCGCCACCTACTACGCGCTCCTTCCTCTGCGTCTCTTCCTCGGCGTCACCTTCATCTACGCCGGCCTGGACAAACTCACCGACAGCGGCTTCATGAAGGACTCCGGCTCCGGCTCCATCGGCGCGATGATGCGCGGCGTCCGGGACTCCGCCGCCATTCCCGAACTGGTCGACCTGGCCCTGAAGAGCCCTGCCGGCTTCGGCTACGCCATCGCCATCGGCGAGCTGGCCGTCGGCATCGGTACCCTGCTCGGCCTCCTCGCCCGCATCGCCGCCCTCGGCGGTGCGCTGATCTCCCTCAGCTTCTGGCTGACGGTGAGCTGGGCCTCCGATCCCTACTACTACGGCAACGACCTCCCCTACCTGATGGGCTGGCTGCCCCTAGTCCTCGCCGGCGCGCCCTATTTCTCGCTGGACGCGGCCTTGCGCAATCGACGCCGGGAACGGAGTGCTGGGGGCTACTCGTGAGGTGGACCGGCCGGGGCCGCCTGGCGGCGGGGGTGCAGTCACGTTCGAGGAGGCTGGGGGTGGCTGATGGTGGGGTGGGGTGGTCGTGACTGCCTGGCCGGGCCGACGGTGGCTACGGCCGAGCCAGGCGGGGGGCGGCTGCTGCTCTGAGCCGGGCCTGTGGCGGGGGTCGCTGCGGTTGCCGATGGAGCGGTCCGGCGGTGGTCCCCGCTCAGGGCTTCGTCGTCCTGGGCGCCCCAACCCTGCTTACGGCCGAGTCGGGCGGGTGGCGGTGCTGCTGCCTGAGCCGGACCTGCGGCGGGCGCCGCTGCCGCCGGAGTGGGACCGGCAGCAGTCTCCGCTACGGCGTCGTCGTCCCGGTCGCGGGCCTTCCTCCCCTGCGCCGCCGTATGCCGCGGCCGGCCAACCCCGCAACGGCCGCCAGGCAGAGGCCGCCCACGACTAGGGGTATCACCGCGAACCACGGTGTCTCCCAGGCGCCGCCCGCGTCACCGGCGTAGACGACGCCCGCGACGGTGACGAAGAGCCCGGCCACCAGCTTTCCCGGCCTGAACTCATGACGCAGCACGGCTCACCTCCGCTTGTCCCACACCGACCTGAAGGTCGAGTTCGATAGTGCCCCCGGCTTTGGTGCCTTTCACCGGTGGCAGGACGGTCTCCTTGGTCTTGCCGGCCGCAACGTCCACGTCCTGCTTGCCCTCGCCCGGCAGCTGGATGTCGCCGACGCCGACCTCGATGGTGGCCTTCACGGTCACATCCGGCGGCACGACGATCCGCAGCCGGCCCATGCCCACTTCGGCGTCGACGCTGACCTGTTGGCCCTTGGCCAGGTCGAGCCGGGACAGGTCCAGCGTGCCGACGCCGGTGCCGAGGTCGTACTGCGGCCGGACGTCTGCCACGGTGGCCGGCCGCCAGGTCGTGCGGACCCAGTCGGTGCCGATGTCCTTGGGCAGAGCGGACGCGGCGGCGAGCAGCCCGGCGGTGACGACCACGAGGAACACCGACCCGGCGCCGGTGCGCCCCAGGAAGGCGCTCACCGCTATACCGAGGCCGAGGACGATCAGCGCGCAGGCCAGCCCTGCCTGCACGCTGGTCCCCAGCGGGTGCTCCTCCCAGGTCAGCCGGGTGGTCAGGGCGCCACCGAGCAGGGCGAGCAGAAAGACCCAGCCGCCGATCCAGCGCGGGCCGCGCGGCTTGGGTGGCTCAGGACGCGCGGCCCGGGACGCCTGGCCGGCGTGAGGGTAGTGGTCGAGGTCGAGGGCGACGGAGGACATGAAGTCGGGGTCGCGGGTGTCGTGCGGGCCCCACAGATAGCCGGTGCCGCCGACATGCGTGCCGTCCTTGACGATGGGGTCACGCCACCAGGACGGATAGGAGATGGACACCGGCGGTGCCTGGGCCTCCGGCGGAGCGTCGGCGGCGGCCTGCGCGGCCAGCGGGTCGTGGTCGGGGGCACCGCGCCGCTGCGACCAGTACCCCGCGCCCGCGAGCAGCAGTGAGAGGACGACGGCGAAGGTGAGCACACCGCCGTTGTTCAGCATCGTCAGGAAGACCCCGCAGCCCACCAGCGCGAACAGCACCGCAGCGAGGGCCTGGCCGTCGACCCGGCCGGTCAGCAGCTTGTGGAACTCGTTCTCGTCCTCGTCGTCGTACGGCACGAAGAGCCAGACGAAGCCGTAGAAGATGAGGCCGATACCGCCGGTGGCGGCCAACACGGCGAGGGTGATGCGGAAGATCACCGGGTCCAGGTCGCACTGGCGCCCCAGCCCGGAGCACACTCCCGCGAGCATCTTGTGCCCCCGCTCCCTGCGAAACCGCCGGGGCGACTCGGAGGTACCGGGAACGTCGGTCGGCTGCCCCTCGCCGGGTCGCCCGCCGCCGGGGGAGCCGTGGGATTCGGATGACTTGGGGGACTCGGGGGACTCAGGAGAGCCGGGCTGCGGGCCGAAGGCGTTGTCGTTCCTCGGTTCGGCCCGACCGGGCTCATGACTGTCGGCGGCGCGGTCGCCGCCGTGGGCGGGGTTGCTTCCGCCGGTGCCGCTGCCTTCATCGGTGCGGTTGTCTGCACCGGTGCCGACGCCTCCACCAGCTCGGTCACCTCCATCGGCCCGGTGACCTCTATCGGCCCGGTCGCCGCCACCAGCCCCGTTGCCTTCACCGGCGCGGTCACCGGAGGGCATCCTGTCCGCGGGCTCGCCCGCCGCCTCGACGGGGCTCGGCTCGATGTCGCTCGGGTCCGTCCCCTTCTTCCGCGCGCCCGCCTGCCCGGGCGTGCCCGCGCTCGCGTGCGTGCGCGGGCCCACACCCGCGGGGGCCGCGGGCAGCGAGCCGGGCCCGGTGCCCGTGTCGGGCCCGGCGTCCGCGGCGTGCTGGTGATCAGTCATGAGTCCATGGTGACGGCCGAGCCGCCGCGGCGGCAGTCGGTATGACCCTGGCCGGACCCTGATATCGCCCCTGAGACGGCGAAAGGGATGTGTGCGACGGGCACGCCGCCCGAAGATCAGGGGCGTCTCGGGGGCCGACCCTGATGCCCCGCCGCCACCGGCCGTGTGAACATCGGTGGCATGCCGGAAGCCGCAGCAGCACCCATCGTCGAACCGCGGCCGCCGCGCAAGCTCTACCGCAGCAGCGACGGACGCTGGCTGGGTGGCGTCGCGCGGGGGCTCGCCGGGCATCTCGGACTGCCCGTGATCTGGGTGCGGCTCGTCTTCGTCGGCCTGTTCACGGCGGACGGCCTGGGCGGCTTGCTCTACGCCGCGTTCTGGTTCTTCGTGCCGCTGGGCGTCGGCGGGGTCGAGGCCCAGAAGCCGCCCTCCCTCGTCACCACCGAGACCGCGCCCGACGGCCGCCGCAGACTCGTCACCCGCAAGCCGGACAGAGGCCAGATTCTCGCCCTGCTCCTCATGGTCGTCGTGGCCATGGTCTTCGTGGGCAATGTGAATCTCGGCAACGGCGCCAAGGCCTACCTCTGGCCGACCGTGCTGGTCGGAGCGGGTGTCGCCCTCGTCTGGCGGCAGGCGGACAACGCCCGCCGGGCCCGCTGGGTCGAGGTCGGCCGTCGTCGGCGCACCCTCACCTTGCTGCGTGCGGTGGCCGGTGTCCTGCTGGTCACGGCCGGTGTCTCGGGGATATTCGTCCTGCAGGGCTCCGCGGCCCACCTCGGCTCGGTCCTCCAGGCCGCGCTCGCGGTGCTCGTCGGGATAACGCTGCTCGCCGGCCCTTACCTGGTGCGTATGACGCAGGACCTCTCCGAGGAACGCCTGATGCGCATCCGCGCCCAGGAGAGAGCGGAGGTCGCGGCCCATGTCCACGACTCGGTGCTGCACACCCTGACCCTGATCCAGCGCAACGCGGAGAACGCGAGCGAGGTGCGTCGCCTCGCCCGTGCCCAGGAGCGGGACCTGCGCACCTGGCTGTACAAGCCCGAGGGCACCGGCAAGGAAGAGGCCGACGAGCCGGCCACGCTCGCCGACGCGGTGCGGCGCAATGCCGCCGAGGTGGAGGACAAGCACGGTGTCCCGATCGAGGTGGTCGTCGTCGGGGACTGCCCGCTCGACGACAAGGTCGGGGCACAGATGCAGGCCGCGCGCGAGGCGATGGTGAACGCCGCCAAGTACGGTGGCGAGGGCGGCGCCGTGCAGGTCTACGCCGAAGTCGAGGGCAGGACGGTCTTCGTGTCCGTCAGGGACCGTGGCCCGGGCTTCGATCTCGACTCGATACCCGCCGACCGTATGGGCGTCAGAGAATCGATCATCGGCCGCATGGAGCGCAACGGCGGCACGGCGCGGCTGCGCGCGGTGCCGGACGGCGGCACGGAGGTCGAGCTGGAGATGGAGAGGGCGGAGAAGACGTCATGAGCGATCCGACCGAGACGAACGGCACGGGGGCAGCCTCGGAGGCGGCCGAGACCGCGGGAGCGTCCGGCGGCGCGGGCGGGCGTCGTGTGCGCGTGGTCCTCGTCGACGACCACCGGATGTTCCGCACCGGCGTGCAGGCCGAGATCGGCCAGACCGCGCAGACCGGAGTGGAGGTGGTGGGTGAGGCGGCGGACGTCGACCAGGCGGTCACCGTCATCACGGCGACCCGGCCGGAGGTGGTCCTGCTGGACGTGCACCTGCCGGGCGGCGGCGGGGTCGAAGTGCTGCGCCGGTGCGCCCCGTTGATGGGGGACGCCGAGCAGCCTGTGCGCTTCCTCGCCCTGTCCGTGTCGGACGCGGCCGAGGATGTCATCGGGGTGATCCGTGGGGGTGCCCGGGGCTATGTGACCAAGACGATCACCGGCTCGGATCTGGTCGACTCCATCTTCCGGGTGCAGGAGGGCGACGCGGTCTTCTCGCCCCGCCTGGCCGGGTTCGTGCTCGACGCCTTCGCCTCCACCGACGCGCCGCCGGTGGACGAGGACCTCGACCGTCTCACGCAGCGCGAGCGGGAGGTGCTGCGGCTGATCGCGCGGGGGTATGCGTACAAGGAGATCGCCAAGCAGCTGTTCATCTCGGTCAAGACGGTCGAGTCCCATGTCTCGGCCGTACTGAGAAAGCTCCAGCTGTCCAACCGTCACGAGCTGACGCGCTGGGCGACTGCGCGCCGGTTGGTCTAGGCGGAGCCCGTCACCCGGCCAACTAGCTCTACTGGCGGGCGAGTTGCCAGCCACCCAGACTCACACCACTCACACCACCCGCGTCGCCCCCGCGAAAGGCATCTCGTCCAGGGGAGCCACGCGGACCGGTGCGGAGGGGTTGGGGGCGTGGATCATCTGGCCGTTGCCGATGTAGATGCCGACATGGCTGATGGCGGAGTAGAAGAAGACCAGGTCTCCGGGGAGGAGTTCGGAGCGGGAGACGCGGCGGCCGGCGCCGATCTGGGCGTAGGTGGTGCGGGGCAGCTCGACACCGGCGGAGCGGTAGGCGGCCTGGACGAGGCCGGAGCAGTCGAAGGCGTCCGGGCCGGTGGCGCCCCAGACGTAAGGGCTGCCGAGCTTGCTGTAGGCGTAGGAAACGGCGGCTGAGGCGCGGGAGTCGGGGGCGTCGGCGGTCGTCGGGGAAGGGGCCTGGAGGTCGGGGCGGGAGGTCGTCGCGCCGCGTGAGGCGCGGGGTGCTTCAGCCGTGGCGCTCCGGCCGGTGACCTCGGCGCGTTCCTCGGCCGTGAGCTGGGACAGCAGCCGGCGGGCCGCGTCGAGCTTGCCGGTGACGGTGCGGCGGTGGCGCTGGAGTTCGGCCTGGCGGGACTTCAGGGAGGTGAGTTCGATGCGGGCGGCGCCGCGGAGTTGCTCGATCTCGCGGAGCTGCTCGCGCACCCGGCGCACGGCGGCGGACTGGCGGTCGCCGGCGCGTTCGGCGAAGGCGGCGTGGTCGAGGTACTCGTCGGGGTCGTCGGACAGGGCGAGGCTCAGGGCGGGGTCGAGGCCGCCCTGGCGGTACTGGGCCGCGGCCATCGAACCGAGGGCCTCACGCGCGGTGTTGAGCCTGTCCTCCCTGCGGGCGGCCTCGTCGCGCAGTTGCTCGAGCCGCTGCTCGGCCGCGTCGGCCTTCTCCTTGGCGCCGTTGTACTTCTCGGTGGCCATCTCGGCCTCCTGATACAGCTGGTTCACCTTGGCCTTGACCTGCGCCGGGGTCAGATCCGGGGCGGCCTGCCCGGTGCCGTCGAAGGCGGTGGCGGTCGCGGCTCCCGCGAGGGCGAGCGTGGCCGCCGTACGGGCCGTACCACCGACGGCCGGGCGCTGTCTGGGCTTGCGGTGCGCTGCCACGTGGACCTGCACGTCCTTTCCTGGGACCGCCGGGACCCGCGAGCGGGAGGGTACGGCCGCCAGGGGGAGCGGCGCGCGGGGGTCGGGGACGGCCCGCGCGTCCGGCGGCGCCCGCACAGGGGGGAGCGGACCGCCGCCGGACCTTCTCGGCGGTGGTGCCCGGCTGCCGCCCCTGGCCCGGGCGGCGGTGGGAATCCGGTCACCTGGGGGAGGACGCTAGACCCGTGTGTGACGGCTCGGTAACGCGATGTACGGAAGTGTCGGCAGGGGACCGGTGGGCGACCGTATCTGTCCTCCTTCCGGGTTCGGGGCGGTCGACTTCTCGGGGTGCGCTGACCGATGTGACGGTTCCGGGGCTGGTGGGAGGGGCGAGGTGTTATGGGGCGCATATATGCAGGGGGTGGGCCGGTGTGAGGGGGTGGTCCGGCCGCTGATTAGGCTCCGGCCTCATGGACGTACTCATCCATCTCTTCGTGGGCCTGCACATCATCGGCATCGCCTCGCTCCTGGGCGGCTTCCTCACCCAGATGAAGGCGATGGGGCAGGGCACCGCCCGCTTCGTCCCGGCGATGCTGCACGGCGCCCTGACGATGCTGGTCACCGGCGTGATCCTGGTCGGCCTCAACCAGGCCGACGACCAGTCGGTGAACAACATCAAGATCGGCGTGAAGCTGGCCCTGCTGATCGTGATCCTGGGGCTCGTCTATGTGAAGCGGGACGAGGAGAAGGTGGACAAGGGGATGTTCGGCCTGGTCGGCCTGCTGACCACGGCGAACATCTTCATCGCGGTGCTCTGGACCTGACCCGCTCCGCGCGGTGCCGGGGCGCCGGACCGCGCAGCTCGGTCCGGGCGTTCAGGACGGCCCCGACGGCGACGGCCAGCCAGGCGGCCACCCCGATCCACAGCAGCACCCGCCCCGGCCCCTTCAGCCACGGCACATCGTCGGCGGCGGCGAAGGACAGCGTCGCCGCCGCCGTCATGCCCATCGGGAAGACGGTGGCCCAGCGCCGCACGTCGTAGCGGGGGCGCGGCCACCCCACCTCGGTGACCAGCAGGACGGCGTACCAGGCCACGGCGAGGACGAGCACCGCCGCGGTGACCGCGCGCAGGACACCGTGGGCGTCGTCGTTCCACAGCCGCAGCCGCGCGCTGTCGGCGGCGATCAGCCGGGAGCCGGCGAGCGCCGCGATCGCCAGCGCCCCGCCCGCGACCCACTGATCACCGGCCCCACGCGTCATCTCGGCCGGCTCGAAGCGGGCCAGCGTGAAGCCGTCGAGGACGAGCCCCAGCCAGAACAGCACCAGTGCCGCGTGCGCGAGCCAGGCTGCATGCTCCGCCGCCGCGAGCGTCGCCCCGAGCACGGCGAGCCCCTCCGTCGCCACACAGCCCAGGAACACCGCACCCGGCATACGCGGCTTCCAGTGCTTGATGACGTCCACCAGCAGCACCGGCCACAACAGCGTGGCCAGCGCCAGCAGCGCCCCGGCCAGGGCCTGCCAGCCCAGAGCGGACACGCGCGTGCCGAGGACGGTGGTCGCGGCGACGGCCGTCAGCGCCGCCGGCGTCCCGGCCTCGGCCAGCCACCTCGACCGCTCCCGCAGCAGTCGTACGACGAAATCCGCGGCCAGTCCCAGCCACGCGGCGCCGGCCAGGGCGAGCAGAATCCGGGACAGCACCTCGTGCCCGGCCAGGTGCAGCCCGACCGAGACGACGCCGGTCGCCATCACGGCGGCCCCGGCGGCGGGCGGGCGTTGCGCCCACCAGGCGCGCAGGGAAGAGGTACCGGGCATGCGGCCGATGCTAGGGAGCGGGTACGGGGTCCGCGCGTTCGCATGGGCCATCCAGTGGCGCGCCCTCGAGGCGGCGGCCCGGCACCGGGCTCGCCGCCCCAAGACCGACAGCTCGCTGAGCGGCGAAGGTCAGGCCGGCCGCACCACGCTGTGGATCGAGGACTCCCCGTCGTAGTAGATCGACTCCTCGCGGACGTACGCGCCCGGCTTCGGGGCGTGGATCATCATGCCGTTGCCGATGTAGATGCCGACATGGGTGACGTCGGCGTAGAAGAAGACGAGGTCACCGGGCTGGGCGTCCGACAACGGCACCGTCGTGCCGGAGTTGACCTGGTCGTACGTGACGCGCGGGATGTCCACGCCCGCGGCCTTCCAGGCGGCCTGGGTGAGACCGGAGCAGTCGTAGGAGTCGGGGCCGGTCGCGCCCCAGACGTACGGCTTGCCGATCTGGGCGCGGGAGAAGGCGAGCGCCTTCTCGGCCTTGGCGGCGTAGGTGGAGTCGGTGGTCGGGGAGGTCGGGGTCGTCGAGGGGTCAGAGGTGCCGGTGCCGCCGGTCGAGGTGGACGAGTCGCCGCTCGCGGCCTCCTCCTGCGCCGCAGCCTCGGCAGCCTTGCGCTGCCGCTCCTCCTCCGCGGCCTGCTGCGCGGCGAGCTCGGCGGCCTTGCGGGCGGCCTCCTCGCGCTTGCGTTCCTCGATCGCCGCGAGCCGTGCCTTCTCCTCGGCGGTCAGCTGGGACAGCAGCACGCGCGCGGTGGAGAGCTTCTTCTGGACGGTGGCCTTGGCCGTCCTCAGCTCGGTCTGCGAGTCGGTGAGCGTCGACAGGCTCTCGGTGGCCTCGCGGCGCTTCTCCATGGTCGCGGACTGCTGGGTGATGTAGTCGTCGACCGCGTCCTTCTGGCGGCCGGTGAGCCGGTCCATCAGCTGGGTCTGGTCGAAGTAGTCCTGCGGGGTGTCCGCGAGCAGGAGGGTCGCCGTGTCGGGCGCGGACGCGCCGGTGCGGTACTGGGCCGCGGCGAAGGAGCCGAGCTGCTCGCGCGCCTCGTTCAGCTGCTCGGTGCGCTTCGCCACGTCGTCGAGGAGGGAGTCCACGCGCTTGCGCTGCTTGGCGGTCCGCTCCTTGGCGGCGTTGTACTTCTCGGTCGCCGTCTCCGCCTGCCGGTAGAGATCGTCGACCTTCTTCTCGACCTCTTCCAGGCTCGCCCGGTCGTCGTCCGAGGGGCTGGCGTTGGCCGTCTGGGACAGCAGGGCCACGGAGGTGAGGGCCGCGGTGGCCAGGGCGGGGGTCCGTATGCCTGCGACGCGCGTCCCGGTGGTGCGCGGCTTGCGGTGCGACGCCAAGGGTGGCGACTCCTTCCATCTGCCGCCTACCGGGTTAGCTGTCGGGTTCGGGCGTGTTCGGAAGGTGTGCCCTACGGCGCTCCCCGCGAGGGAGTGGGCCGATTCACCCCAGGTTCGGTGGGTCCCCGGCTCCGGTGGCGTGCGGGCGCACCGGACTCGGCGGAGGCCGCGCGGCCCGGCGACGTTCGCCGGTGGGGGTCGTACGGCCTGCCCGGCACCGTAGCCAACTCGTGTGGCCCCTGTGAAGGTTGACGGGTGATATGCCCGATACATTTTCGTGACCTTGGCGTGAGCGGGACAGAAGTGCCGCAGGCCGTGCCCACAGGGTCACGCAGGGTGGTGTCGGCGGAGTTCTCGAGACGGCGACCGGTTGTCAGTGGCGACCCCTAGACTCGGAGAGCGATGAGCAGCCTCTTTGACGACAGCTTCCTGGCGGACCTCCAGAGCCCTCGCGGGCACGAGGAGGAGCACCCGCCGCCGCCCGAGGACGATCACGCTCCGGAGCAGCTTCCGGACGATCTGTTCGGCGGGAAGTTCGACGTGCCCCCGGACCGGGACGCCTACTACCGCGACGGCGCCCCGCGCCCGGCCCTGGACGCGGCAGCGCTGCTGGAGGGGCTGAACGAGAACCAGCGCGCCGCCGTCGTCCACTCCGGCACGCCCCTGCTCATCGTGGCCGGCGCCGGCTCCGGCAAGACCCGTGTGCTCACCCACCGCATCGCCCACCTGCTCGCCGAGCGGAACGTGCACCCGGGCCAGATCCTCGCGATCACCTTCACCAACAAGGCCGCGGGCGAGATGAAGGAGCGCGTCGAGCAGCTCGTCGGCCCCCGGGCCAACGCGATGTGGGTCATGACCTTCCACAGCGCGTGCGTGCGCATCCTGCGCCGCGAGTCCAAGAAGCTCGGCTTCACCTCCTCCTTCTCGATCTACGACGCCGCCGACTCCAAGCGCCTGATGGCCCTGGTCTGCCGCGACCTGGACCTCGACCCCAAGCGCTTCCCGCCCAAGTCCTTCAGTGCCAAGATCAGCAACCTCAAGAACGAGCTGATCGACGAGGAGGACTTCGCCGCCCAGGCCTCCGACGGCTTCGAGAAGACCCTCGCCCAGGCCTACGCCCTCTACCAGTCCCGGCTGCGCGAGGCGAACGCCCTCGACTTCGACGACCTGATCATGACGACGGTCAACCTGCTGCGCGCCTTCCCGGACGTCGCCGAGCACTACCGCCGCCGTTTCCGGCACGTCCTGGTCGACGAGTACCAGGACACCAACCACGCCCAGTACGCCCTGGTGCGCGAGCTGGTGGGGACCACCGAGCACCCCGTCGATGTACCGCCCAGCGAGTACGACGTGCCGCCCGCCGAGCTGTGCGTCGTCGGTGACGCGGACCAGTCGATCTACGCCTTCCGCGGCGCGACCATCCGCAACATCCTCCAGTTCGAGGAGGACTACCCGGACGCGACGACGATCCTGCTGGAGCAGAACTACCGCTCCACGCAGACGATCCTCTCCGCGGCCAACGCCGTCATCGAGCGCAACGAGTCCCGCCGCCCCAAGAACCTGTGGACCAACGCGGGCTCCGGCGCGCGCATCACCGGCTATGTCGCCGACACCGAGCACGACGAGGCGCAGTTCGTCGCCGACGAGATAGACCGCCTCACGGACGCGGGCGAAGCGAAGGCCGGCGACGTCGCCGTCTTCTACCGCACCAACGCCCAGTCCCGCGTCTTCGAAGAGGTCTTCATCCGCGTCGGCCTGCCCTACAAGGTCGTCGGCGGCGTCCGCTTCTACGAGCGCAAGGAGGTCCGGGACGTCCTGGCCTACCTCCGGGTGCTGGCCAACCCCGAGGACTCCGTCCCGCTGCGGCGCATCCTCAACGTCCCCAAGCGCGGCATCGGCGAGCGCGCCGAGGCGATGATCGACGCCCTCTCCCAGCGGGAGAAGATCAGCTTCCCGCAGGCGCTCAAGCGGGTCGACGAGGCGTACGGCATGGCCGCGCGGTCCACGAACGCCGTCAAGCGGTTCAACACGCTGATGGAGGAACTCCGTACGATCGTCGAGTCCGGCGCGGGACCGGCCACCATCCTGGAGGCCGTCCTCGAACGCACCGGCTACCTCGCCGAGCTCCAGGCCTCCACCGACCCGCAGGACGAGACCCGCATCGAGAACCTCCAGGAACTCGCCGCCGTGGCCCTGGAGTTCGAGCAGGAGTCGGAGGAAGGGGCCGCCGGAGGGCTGGCCGCCTTCCTGGAGCGGGTCGCACTCGTCGCCGACTCCGACCAGATCCCCGACGAGGACGAGGAAGGCTCCGGCGTCATCACCCTGATGACCCTGCACACCGCCAAGGGCCTGGAGTTCCCCGTCGTCTTCCTCACCGGCATGGAGGACGGCGTCTTCCCGCACATGCGCGCCCTCGGCCAGACCAAGGAGCTGGAGGAGGAGCGCCGCCTGGCCTACGTCGGCATCACGCGCGCGCGTGAGCGGCTGTACCTCACCCGCGCGGCACTGCGCAGCGCCTGGGGGCAGCCGTCGTACAACCCGCCCTCCCGCTTCCTGGAGGAGATCCCGACGCAGCACGTGGACTGGAAGCGAACCGGCGCCACCGCGCCGATGTCCTCCGGCCCCGCCTCCGGGATCGCCGCCTCGCTGTCCTCCTCCCGCTCGCGCTCCTCGGCGTCGGGCGCCTCCGGCTTCGCCACGCGCCGTACGGCGGCGGAGAAGCCGGTCGTCTCCCTCGCCGTCGGCGACCGCGTCACCCACGACCAGTTCGGCCTCGGCACGGTCATGGCCGTGAAGGGCACCGGCGCCAACGCCGAGGCGACGGTCGACTTCGGCGAGGCCAAGCCCAAGCGGCTGCTGCTGCGGTACGCGCCGGTGGAGAAGCTGTAGACAGGCGAAAGCCCCGCCGACCTGTTCGGCGGGGCCTCACAACGCTGAAGGCTACGACGGCTACGACGGCTCCAGGCCGTGGCTGCGCAGCCAGGGCAGCGGGTCGATCGACGAACCGCCGCCCGGACGCACCTCGAAGTGCAGGTGCGGGCCGGTGGAGTTGCCGGAGTTGCCGGAGTAGGCGATCTGGTCGCCCGCCTTGACGGTCGCACCGGAGGGGACCGTGTAGCTGGAGAGGTGGCAGTACCACGTCTCCGTACCGTCCATCGCCGTCACGATCATCATGTTGCCGTACGCGCTGTTCCACTGCGTCCGTACGGTGCCGTCGGTCGCGGCCATCACCGGAGTGCCGTACGAGACCGGGAAGTCGATGCCGGTGTGCAGGGACATCCAGTTGACGCCGGACTGGCCGTAGTAGGCGCTGAGTCCGTGCTGGGCGACCGGCAGCGCGAACTTGGGGCGCATCCGCTCCTTGCGGGCCGCCTCCTCCGCCGCCCGCTTCCGCTCCAGCTCCTGCTGCGCCTTGAGGTCGATGCGCTCCTGCGTCCGGCTGGCGCGGTCGGCGAAGTCGTCGGCCTCGGCGGTGAGGTTCTCCAGCTGGGTGTTGAACTTGTTGTTGGCGGCGGATGGTTTCACCGGAGCCGCGTCCGGGGCGGCCTGCGCGGTGGTGTCCTTGTCGTCGCCGGTCAGGGTGCCCACCGAGGCCGCGGCGATCCCGGCGACCCCCATCACACACGCCGAGGGCACGGCCACCGTCAGCAGCGCGGAGCGCTTGGCGGGCGTACGGCGACGGGAGCGGGACCCGCTGCGCGTGGCGGCGCGCGGGGCGGGGGCGGATGCCTCCTCCTGCTCGTCCAGGAGGCTCAGGGCGGGCAGTTCGCCGGTGGCGGTCAGGCCGTTGTCGTCGTACGAGGCGGGCTCTTCGTACGAGGCCGAGTCGTCGTACGAGACCGGCTCGTCGTACGCCGTCGGCTCTTCGTGGGAGATCTGCTCGAAGGTCGCCGTGGCCTGCTGCTCGTACTCGCCGGTCGCGGGAGCGGCGGGGCCCGTGCCGTCGGTGTTCCACTGCGTGGCGTCGTAGGCGCCGGTGTCGAAGCCTTGCGTGCCCCAGTCCCACTGCTGCGTCTGGTCCGCGGGGATGCCGGCCTGGTCGGGCTGGAGCCAGGCGCTCGCGTCCCACTGGCCACTGACGTCGGCGGCGGTGGCCTGCGGCGGGACGAGCGGGAGATGCTGGTCGGTGGCCCAGGCCGTGGCGTCGTACGCGCCCGTGTCGTAGGCGGCCTGATGCTGGGCCGCGTACACGTCGTAGTTCAGGGTCTGGTGGCCGCCGGTGGACCACTGGCTGCTGTCGTAGGCGCCGGTGTCATGGCCGTCGGCGGGGAACTCGCCGAAGAGCGGGTCCGTGGCGTACGTCCCGGTGGTGTGGCCGTCGGCCGCAAAACCGGTCGCGTCGTAGCCGCCGTATGTGGTGAAGTCGCCGTACGCGGCTTCCTGGGTGCCGTACGACGCATAGGGCGCCGAGGAGGCGTCGGAAGCCGGAGCCGGGGTGGTCATGGTCCCCGACGGGTGACGGTCGTTCACCAACTTCTCTTTCGCCTCGACAACAGGGGCTGCCAGAGCAGTGCGGTGACTGTACCCGGCGGTACGCGGGCACGACAATCTTCCGCAGGTTTCGCCTCCGAAGGAAACGGGCATTCGGCCGTGTTTCGGGGGACTGCGGGCACGATATTGGCCTTGTGTTCGAGGATTGTTCGATCTTCGGGCGCTCTTGAGCGGCGCCCGGCCATCCTTTGAAGGGGCTTCGGAGGGTCGGGAGTGGCCTTCGAGGTGTGCTCGTACGACGTTCCGGGCGTGCTCGTTCGGCGTCCTGGGCGTGCTTGTACGGCGTCCGCGTGTGCTCGTACGACAGTCGAACGGGTGAAGTCGTGCTGGTCGACAGGTGGTTGCGGCTGAAGGTCCGCCGGTTTGCGCCCCGCGTGTCACGCCACGGTGAGGCCGTCGGGGGTAGTGGTCGCCTCGGACGCGGGGTCGGTGCTGTCCAGGGCCTGACGTATCCCGGTCGCGACGGCGGGGTGCACGGGCAGGGCGAGATGGCCGATTCCGCTCACCCGTACGTTCTGCGCCTTGAGGTCGGGGTGGTCGATCCGGGCGGTCTCCAGCGGGTCCATCAGATGGTCCAGGTCGCTCCAGAAGCTGACGAACCGCGTGCGACAGTCGGGTGCCGGCCGGGACAGCTCCTCGATCACCGGGGACCCCGGACGCATCTGGCGCACGATCGGGTGCGCGTCCGCCAGCGGCACGACCCGCGTGCCCGAGTGCGGGGTGCCGAGCGTGACCAGTGTCCGCACCCGCAGATCGCCGCCCAGCCGCTGCACGTAATAACGAGCGATCAGCCCGCCGAGGCTGTGGCCGACGACATCGACCTGCCGGCTGCCGGTGCGCTCGCAGATCTCCTCGATGTGCCGGCCGAGCAGCTCCGCGGCGGTGCGGATGTCGCAGGTGAGCGGTGAGTAGTTGAGCGACTCGATCCGGTGCCTGCCGTGCTGGGTCAGGCCGCGGCGCAGCACCAGGAACACCGAGCGGTTGTCCATGAAGCCGTGCAGCAGCACCACGGGCGGGCGGTCCTGCGCCGGCAGCCGTGCCGTGCTGTCGGGCGAGGGGGCCGGGGGCGGCGAACGGCGCTCCTGGCTGATGCCGGAGGGGTAGAGGAGCAGATGCCCGGCGAGGATCGCGACCTCCAGCGCGGTCGCCTTCAGCAGGGCCACGGACAGGTCGGCCAGTCTGCCCGGCAGCAGGCGCCGGCAGACCGAGTGAAGAGGCAGCAGGTCCCAGGTGACCTTCACGGCCGACCTCCCATCGGCGCACGGAGGACCGCTCTGTCCCCTGTGTGCCCTCGTGGAAAGCCGCGATGGGTGCGGTCGTCCCGGTTCGGCCGGGCCGCGCCCGAAGTGGTGGTGGGTGGCGCGGAAGGCGCCGGTGAGGTGATGAGGTCCGCCGCCGGTCGCGGCGGCCCCGGTGCGGCTTCCCTTGCGCTTGCTCCGCCTCGACGCGGGGAGCCCCGGCCGCGGGATGTCGCGGCGCGAGGGCCGCGAAGACTCGGAACGGTGCGCGGCGAACGTGTCCCACGTGTGATTTCCCCCTCCCTCTCCTCCGTGAAACTGCCGGGTGCGGGATGCTGGCGATAACGTTCGTTCACTTCCCCGGTTTCCGTGTGGTCCGGGGCGTCCGTGCCGTGACGGCGCCGCCCCCGGCCGGGGGCGGGGCGAGTGCGGCACCCACCCAGGGTGTATGTGACCTGCGTCACATGTACGGGGTGTCTGATGTGTGCGGTACTTGTCGGTACGGATGGATGAAGTCGCTTCATGGAGGCAGTGATGGGTGTGGCAGCCGGTCCGATCCGCGTGGTGGTGGCCAAGCCGGGGCTCGACGGCCACGATCGCGGGGCCAAGGTGATCGCGCGGGCGCTGCGCGACGCCGGTATGGAGGTCATCTACACCGGCCTTCACCAGACCCCCGAGCAGATCGTCGACACCGCGATCCAGGAGGACGCCGACGCGATCGGGCTGTCCATCCTCTCGGGCGCCCACAACACGCTCTTCGCCGCCGTGATCGAGCTGCTCCGGCAGCGTGACGCCGAGGACATCCTGGTCTTCGGCGGCGGCATCATCCCCGAGGCGGACATCGCGCCGCTGAAGGAGAAGGGCGTCGCGGAGATCTTCACCCCGGGCGCCACGACCGCGTCGATCGTGGACTGGGTCCGGGCGAACGTGCGGCAGCCGGCCGAGGCGTAGGCCTCCGGCGGGGGAGCGGGGCCTCTGGCTCGGCGGGGTTTGACTGGTCGGGCCGGTCGGGCTCTTCCGGGGGCGGGGTCGGGCTCTTGGGGGCTTGGGCTTTCGGGTCTGGATTTCTCGGGCCTGTTCTTTTTGGGCTGATAGGCGCGCGTGGTTCCTTTGCGTGTGCTCGGGTCGGTGGGGTTGTCGTCGGGGCGGGTGGGTTCGCCTTCGGTCTGGGGTTCCCTGAGTGGGGCGGCGGGCCCGGGCGGTCGTTCGTGGCTCGGTGGCTCGGTGGCTCGGTGGCTCGGTGGCTCGGGCGTGGGTGGCTGGTCGGGCGGGGCCTGGCCGTGGTGCCTACGGTTCCTGGGTGGGACCCTCGCTCGTCGTGGCCCCCAGTTCCTCCGTCATCGCCGCGCGCAGGCGCAGGGTGGAGACCAGGCGCTGGAAGGCCTCTGCCCAGTAGCCGCCGGCGCCCGGTGAGGCGTCCTCCGGTTCCTCGGGTATCGCCAGCAGGCCGTCGAGACGGCGTGCCTCCGCCGGGTCCAGGCAGCGCTCGGCGAGGCCCATGACGCCGCTGAAGCTCCACGGATAACTCCCGGCGTCCCGCGCGATGTTGAGCGCGTCCACCACGGCCTGCCCCAAGGGCGGAGCCCACGGCACCGCACATACACCGAGCAGCTGAAACGCCTCGGACAGTCCGTGCGTCGCGATGAACCCGGCCACCCAGTCGGCCCGTTCGTCGGCGTCCAGCGTGCCCAGCAGCTTGGCCCGCTCCGCCAGCGACACCGCGCCCGGCCCACCTGCTTCTGGAGCGGACGGTGGGCCGAGCAGCGCCCGTGACCAGGCCGGGTCCCGCTGTCGCACCGCCGCCCGGCACCAGGCCGCGTGCAGCTCCCCCTGCCAGTCGTCCGCGACGGGCAACGCCACGATCTCCTGGGGCGTGCGCCTGCCGAGCCGTCCCGGCCAGGTGTCGAGCGGTGCAGCCTCCACCAACTGGCCCAGCCACCAGGACCGTTCGCCCCGTCCCGCCGGAGCGTTGGCCAGGACGCCGTCCCGCTCCATGCCCGGGTCGCACTCGTAAGGCGCCTCCACGCTGATCGTCGGTGACTGCAGCGTGTGGTCCAGGGCCACGCATGCCGCGGCCCGTACCGCCATCCGTGCGGCGAGCGCCGACTCCGGCAGTGCCGACAGCAACTCCGCCGCCGTGGCGCGCACATTGCGGCTGCGGTCGCCCAGCGCCTGCTCCAGGAACGGCTCGTCCCGCGGACTCAGCCTCACACGCAGCGAGTCCAGGAACATCAGGCGGTCCTCGGCCCGCTCCACCGCCCAGGTCGACGCGAGCAGCTCGCGCGCGGCGGCAGGCTCCCGGGACCGTATCGCCGCGAGCAGCGCGACCCGCTCGGCGAACAGTCCCTCCTGCCACAGCCGCCGGACCCCGTCTGTGTCGTCGAGGCGGGGCAGCGCGGCCCCGCCTCCGGGCGTGGCCCGCAGAGCGAACCGCCAGTCCGGGTTGAGCCGGGCCAGCCACAGGGCACGCCGACCCGCGAAGGTGAGGGTCGCAGGCCGCAGATCCGTACGCCCCCGTGCCGCGTCCAGCAGGGCGGGCAGCAGCTCCGGGGGTGGCGCGTATCCACGGGCGTTCGCCGTGGCCAGCCACTGCGGGAGCAGTTCCATGAGGTCCGGCGCTGTGCCTCGACGTCCGCCTCCCGCCACCCCGGGCCGGTCCGCCAGCAGCGCCGCGAGACGGCGTGCCGCCGCCGCGGGCAACGCCGGTCGCGGATCCCTCGGCGCCGGCTCCAGCCGCCGCGCGACCCGCCCCGCCCGCAGCCCGGCCCGCCGCCGTACGGTCTCCTGTGCGGCCGCGTCCAGGAGCGCCACGGGTGCGGGAGCCTGCCGACGGGGCCTGGGGGCGTCGGGTGCTGTGCCGTGGATTGCGCCGGGGCCGGCGGGTGGAGTGTCGGCCGCCATGGGCGACGGGCGTGGAATCGCGTCGAGTCCGGGAGGTGGTGTGCGGATGCCGGTACCGGGTTCGGGAGGTGGTGTGCGGAGGCCGGTGTCGGGCCCGGCAGGTGGTGTGTGCGGGCCGGTGTCAGGTCCGGCGGGCTGCGTGTGCCCGTCAGGGGCGAGCGCGACGGGTGGTGTGCGCAGGTCAGGGGCTAGCGCGACGGATGGTGTGCGTCGGTCCGTGCCGAGCAGGGCCGCGGTGACGAGTTGCTCCCAGACGCCCTGGTCGGGCGCTTCCGCGGAGGCGGATGGCCTGGTCATCGGCTGCTTCCTTTCGGGGCGTGGGCTTCGGATCGTTTTGGAGTGTGGGAATCGGCTGGTCAGTACAGAGGTATGGGTCCGCCCGTCCCTGTCCTCGTCGCCGTCCCCGTCGGCGCAGGCGGTCAGCGGCGTGAAGCCGCGGTGGCCGCACTCGCCGAAGACCTTCACCGGCGCACCGCCCGACAGGGACACCAGCCGCCACAGGCCGGGCCGGGTGCGGGCGGCAGGGGTGAGCGGCAGCGCCGCGTCCTCGGTGGCGTCGGCCAGCTGCCAGGAGTCGCCGTCCGGTGTGGGCACGACCCCGTCGAGTGTCACCGGGACCGACTCCAGCCACGGATCGTCCCGTAGCGCCTCGCCGTACTGTGCGACGGCACGCGTCACCGTCACACCCGGCGGCCGTATCGCCGTGGGCTCCGGTGGCGCGAACCTCTCTCCGAGCGCGCCACGCAGGCTCGCCGGGTACGCGGACACCTCCGCGTCCAGCACCAGGCCCACCGGCAGGGCCAGCTCCGGAGCCCGGCCGGCGGCGCCGTAAGAGAGGAGCAGAGTCGTACGGCCGGAGTCGGCGCCGTACAGCCATATCCGGCGCGTTGTCAGTTTCGAGTCCGCTGTGTCGTACTGGGCGAGGACCAGCCAGCGGTCCCGCACCGGCGGTCCCTCAGGGGCAGCGGGCAGTCCGACGCGGGTGCGGACGGTGGCCGCCAGTCTTGGAGGCAGGTGCTCCCGGTGCAACCAGCCCTGGCCTAGAAGGTGCAGCAGAGCGCACTCCTCCAGCAGGCGCACGGGCCAGCCCGGACCGGAGGACGCCGTGGCCCCCAACTCCCTTACTCTCGCCGCCAGACCTGGGGCCTGTGCATCGACCATGCGGGCCGCGGTCTCCTCCCACAGGCCGTATCCCGTCTGTTCCACCGTGGCCAGGCCGCCGCGGAGCAGGTCCGTGAGGCGCTGTTCCAACTCCGTGACCCCTGCCGTGATGCGCTCGGCCCGTCGCTCCGCCCTGCGCCGCGCCGCCGCCTCCGAATCGGAGGACGGCCCGCCCGAAGTGCCGTGACCGGGCCCTGACTTCTCCTCTCGCCCGTTGCCCCTTCTCCCCTCTATCCACTGCTCCGCCCACTCCGGTGCCTGCCCCGGCGGCACCGCGCCTCTGCCGGCTCCGTCCGCCCACAGCAACAGCAGCCCGAGCGCGTGTTTGCACGGGAACTTCCGGCTCGCGCAACTGCACGTGTACGCCGGGCCCGAGGAGTTCGCGAGGTCGACGGCCGTGCGGTACGGCCGACTGCCGCTGCCTATGCACAGCCCCCACACCGCCCCCTCGTCGGAACCCGTCTCGGACCACGGCCCGGCCGCACCGAGCCTGCTTCCCGCATCACGTGACGCGGCGTCAGGCGCCAGTGCCAGCACCTGGTCCGCGGTCCAGCGCACCCCCTGCTGTGTCATGTCATCGAAGGTAGATCCCCCCACTGACAATCGGGTCCGGCGAGGTCGTTTGCGCAGGTCGGAACGCATTGTCAGTGGCGTGGTGCACGGTGGAGTCAGATCCGAACCGGCCGAGCTGGAGGGGGCACTCAGCCATGTCCGTGTCCATCGAAACGAAGCCCGACGATCCGACGACCGATCTGACGACCGCCGATCCGACGACCACGGATCCAACGAACTCCACCGACCCGACGAACACCGACCGAGCGACCGACGTCGAGGTCGGCTCGGAGGCGCTGCGGCCGCACGCCGAGCACGCCTTCGCCGATGAACTCGCCATGCTGGCCGCGCACGACGACCGGCCGCGCCCGGCCCGCTGGAAGCTGTCGCCGTGGGCGGTGTCCCTGTATCTGCTCGGCGGCACCCTGCCCGACGGCACCGTGATCACACCGAAGTACGTGGGGCCGCGCCGTATCGTCGAGGTCGCCGTCACCACACTCGCCACCGACCGCGCCCTGCTGCTCCTCGGAGTCCCCGGCACCGCGAAGACCTGGGTGTCCGAGCATCTGGCCGCGGCGGTCAGCGGTGACTCGACCCTGCTCGTGCAGGGCACCGCGGGCACTCCGGAGGAGGCCATCCGCTACGGGTGGAACTACGCGCAGCTCCTCGCGCAAGGACCCAGCCGTGACGCCCTCGTGCCCAGCCCCGTCATGCGGGCGATGGCGGAGGGCATGACGGCCCGGGTCGAGGAGCTGACCCGCATACCTGCCGACGTGCAGGACTCGCTGATCACGATCCTTTCGGAGAAGACCCTGCCGATACCCGAGCTGGGCCAGGAGGTGCAGGCCGTTCGCGGCTTCAACCTGATCGCCACCGCCAACGACCGTGATCGCGGGGTCAACGACCTGTCCAGCGCGCTGCGCCGCCGCTTCAACACGGTGGTGCTGCCGCTGCCCGAGAGTGTGGAGGCGGAGGTCGACATCGTCTCGCGGCGCGTCGACCAGATAGGCCGTTCCCTGGACCTGCCGGCGGTGCCCGACGGGATCGACGAGATCCGCCGCGTGGTGACGGTCTTCCGCGAACTGCGTGACGGGGTCACGTCCGACGGCCGTACGAAGGTGAAGTCGCCCAGCGGCACCCTCTCGACGGCTGAGGCGATCTCCGTCGTCACCAGCGGCCTGGCGCTGGCCGCTCACTTCGGCGACGGCGTGCTGCGGCCGGGCGATGTCGCCGCCGGCATCCTCGGCGCCGTCCTCCGCGATCCGGCGGCCGACCGGGTCGTCTGGCAGGAGTACCTGGAGACGGTGGTGCGTGAGCGGGACGGCTGGACGGACTTCTACCGCGCCTGCCGGGAGGTGACGGCGTGAAGAACAACACCTCGATCTGGGGCCAGGCCAGCAAGAGCCGCACGGCCGCGGTACTGATGCCCGCGCACGTGAACTCCGATGACGACGACACGGCTTGGCCGCGGTGACCGGGGCCGTCGAATGTCACAGCGCGTGAGCGGAACGGAGTGAGAGGCAACGAAATGAGGGGGTCAGGGCCTCTTTATGAGTGACGCTGCGTGCGCCGGGAGCGGGACGGCGTGAGGCCCGGGGTGGCGGGCGGAGTCGAGAACGGTGCGAGCTGTAAGTGAAGCGAAGGAGGTGTGAAGTGACGGGAGTTGACGGAGACGTGAGGGGACGTGCCGGTGCCGGGCCCGTGCTGCTCGGGGTGCGGCATCACGGACCGGGGTCGGCGCGAGCCGTGCGGGTGGCGCTCGACGAGGTGCGGCCCGGTGTCGTGCTGATCGAAGGACCGCCCGAGGCCGACGCGCTCGTGCCGCTGGCCGCCGACCCGGACATGCGTCCGCCAGTGGCGCTCCTCGCCCACGCCGTGGACGAGCCGGGCCGCTCGGCCTTCTGGCCGCTCGCCGACTTCTCCCCGGAGTGGATCGCCTTGCGCTGGGCCCTGGAGCACAGGGTCCCCGCCCGTTTCATCGACCTGCCCGCCACCCACACGCTGGCCTGGGGAAAGGAGGAGGACACAGACGGCGCCGACATCCCCGAGACCGCGGAGGGGGTGGAGGCTACGGAGGGCTCTGAGGACGCACAGAGCGCGGTCGGGCGGGACGTCCGGCTCGACCCGCTCGCCGTGCTCGCCGAGATCGCCGGCTACGACGACCCCGAGCGCTGGTGGGAGGACGTCGTCGAGCACCGAGGCGACCCGGGCGACACGGACGTGCTCGCACCGTTCGCCGCGGTCGAGGAGGCCATGGGGGCACTGCGGGAGGCCTACGGCACCGGGGGACACGAGCGGGACCCGGTGCGGGAGGCCTACATGCGGCTCCAGGTGCGCGCCGCGCATCGGGAGTTCGGTGACGGTGTGGCCGTGGTGTGCGGGGCGTGGCATGTGCCCGCGCTGCGGCTGCGGACCACCGTCGCGGCCGACCGGGCGCTACTCAAGGGACTGCCCAAGGTGAAGGCCGAGCTGACCTGGGTGCCGTGGACGTACCGCAGGCTGGCGCGGGCCGGCGGGTACGGGGCGGGGATCGACTCACCGGGCTGGTACGGGCATCTGTTCGCCGCACCCGACCGGCCCGTGGAGCGGTGGATGACCAAGGTGGCGGGGCTGCTGCGAGCCGAGGACCGCACCGTCTCCCCGGCGCATGTCATCGAGGCCGTGCGGCTGGCCGAGACACTCGCCGCGCTGCGCGGCCGCCCGCTGCCCGGCCTGAGCGAGACCACCGACGCGGTGCGGGCGGTGATGTGCGAGGGCTCGGACGTGCCGCTCGCGCTGGTCCGGGACCGGTTGGTGGTGGGGGACGTGCTGGGGCACGTCCCCGCCACGGCACCCGCGGTCCCCCTGCAACGGGACCTGGACCGGCAGCAGCGTCGGCTGCGGCTCAAGCCGGAGGCGGCCGAGCGTGAGCTGGAGCTCGATGTGCGCAAGGAGACCGACGCCGAGCGCAGCAGACTGCTGCACCGGCTGCGGCTGTTGGGCGTGCCCTGGGGCGAACCGGCCGTCTCGCGGGGCAGCACCGGAACCTTCCGGGAGACCTGGCGGTTGCGCTGGGAGCCGGAGTTGTCGCTGCGGGTCGCCGAAGCGGGCGTGTGGGGGACGACCGTGCTGTCCGCGTCGCACACGAAAGCCGAGGCCGACGCCGTCGCCGCACGGACACTCGCCGACGTGACCGCACTGGCCGAGCGGTGCCTGGCGGCAGGGCTGCCCGATGCGCTTCCGGCGGTGATGCGGGTGCTCGCCGACCGCGCCGCGCTGGACACGGACGTCGGTCACCTCGCCCAGGCCCTGCCCGCCCTGGTGCGTTCGCTGCGCTACGGAGACGTGCGAGGCACGGACACCGGCGCGCTCGCGGAGGTCGCCGTCGGATTGGCCGAACGGATCTTCGTCGGGCTGCTTCCGGCCTGCACCGCCTTGGACGCGGACGCGGCCGAAGAGATGCGACGCCATGTGGACGCCGTGCACGGAGCGGTGGGCCTGCTGGCGGACGAGGAGATACCCGGGCCGGCGGACCGCGCCGGGTTGCGGGCCCGCTGGCAGCGGACGCTAGGGCGCTTGTCGGGCCGGGACAGTGTGCCCGGGGTCATCCGGGGCCGGGCCGTGCGGTTGCTGCTGGACGGCGGGTGGCTGGCGCAGGAGGAGGCGGCGCGGCTCATGGGGCTGGCACTGTCCCCGGGCACACCACCGGCCGACGCGGCAGCGTGGATCGAGGGCTTCGTGGGCGGAGGCTCCGGCGGCGGCCTGCTGCTGGTCCACGACGAGCAACTCCTCGCCCTGGTCGACGACTGGCTGAGCGGAGTACCGACGGAGGCCTTCACCGACGTCCTGCCCCTGCTGCGGCGCACCTTCTCGGCGTACGAGCCCGGAGTTCGCCGCACGCTCGGCGAACTGGTGCGGCGCGCGCCGGGCGAGCGGCGGGGAGCCACGGCCATCGGAGCCGGGACACCGGGGTTCGCGGCCGACCTGGACAGGGAACGGGCCGACGCGGCGCTTCCGGTGGTGCGGCTGCTGTTGGGGGTGGAGACGGGGGTGTCGGGTGCCGGGCTCGAAGAGCATGCGGAGGTGAGGAGATGACGGTGGGACCGGTGGAAGCCGCGGCGCAGGAGCGGCTGCGGCGGTGGCGGCTCGTGCTGGGCGGGGACGGGGCGGACGGCACGGGATGTGCGCTCGCCGGGCGGGACGCGGCGATGGATGGGGCGCTATCCGCGCTCTACGGAAAGGGGGACGAGCCGCGGGCGGCGGGGCTCGGGGCGTCGGCGCCGTCCGTGGCGCGTTGGCTCGGGGACATCCGGACGTACTTCCCTTCCTCGGTCGTGCAGGTCATGCAGCGCGACGCGATCGACCGGCTGGGGCTGTCCGCGCTGCTGCTGGAGCCGGAGATGCTGGAGGCGGTCGAGCCGGACGTCCACCTGGTCGGCACGCTGCTGTCGCTCAACAAGGCGATGCCGGAGACGACGAGGGAGACGGCACGGGCCGTCGTGCGCAAGGTCGTCGAGGAGTTGGAGAGGCGGCTCGCCCCGCGTACCAGGGCCGCGCTCGCCGGTGCGCTCGACCGCAGCGCGCGGGTGCAGCGGCCGCGCCACCGTGACATCGACTGGAACCGCACCATCGCGGCCAACCTCAAGCACTACCTGCCCGAGCACCACACGATCGTGCCGGAGCGGCTTGTCGGCTATGGGCGGGCGTCCCAGTCCCTGCGGAAGGAGATCGTGCTCTGTATCGACCAGTCGGGGTCGATGGCGGCGTCGGTGGTGTACGCGTCGGTGTTCGGGGCGGTGCTGGCGTCCATGCGGTCGATCAGCACCCGGCTGGTGGTCTTCGATACTGCGGTCGCCGACCTCACCGATCGGCTCGACGACCCCGTCGACGTCCTCTTCGGCACCCAGCTCGGCGGGGGCACGGACATCAACCGGGCGCTCGCGTACTGCCAGTCGCAGATCACCCGGCCTGCGGAGACGGTGGTCGTGCTGATCAGCGACCTGTACGAGGGGGGCGTACGGGACGAGATGCTGCGGCGGGTCGCGGCGATGAAGGCGGCGGGGGTGCAGTTCGTGGCGTTGCTGGCGCTGTCGGACGAGGGGGCGCCGGCGTACGACCGGGAGCACGCGGCGGCGTTGGCGGCGCTGGGCGCACCGGCCTTCGCCTGTACGCCCGATCTGTTTCCGGAGGTCATAGCGGCGGCGATGGAGAAGCGCCCGCTTCCGATACCGGACACCTCATGACGGAGGAGGGAAAACGGATATGAGTACCCATCGGTAACGCGGGGCTTGCGCAACCTCAGGAGTCCCGTGCAAGTATCGAGGCCCGTGCAAGGATCGAGGCCCGTGCCGGTGCGTCGAGCTCCGCTCGTCGACACCGCCTCGCACGCACCCCTCGCACCGAACACCCGCGACCTCGCACCACCCTGGCGATGCCGCACCACCATCCGCGATATCGCACCGACTGTCTGCGATTCGTTCCGCCGCACCGGAGGACTCTCCCCTGTTGACCTGCTCAGCCGTGTTGCCCGGTGCCGCTGTGCGCGTGATGCGCGCCGCGGTGGGGCGGCATGCGCTGCGGGTGGTGCTGCTGGTGGGCGGGTTGTTCGTGGCGGGGTTGCTGTGGGGTGGGGAGGCGAGTGCGGCGGAATCGGCCGGGGCTGCTGACTCGGTGGCGGCGGTCGAGGGCGATGCCGTCTTCTCTGACGCTGACGCTCCTGTGACTCCTGGCGAGGCGCAGGCCGTCGCTTCTGTGGACGAGCAGGGCCTCCGAATGATCGGCGCGGCCGCGGAGTCGGCGGGCAAGGGGCTCGACGGGCTCGACAGCCTCGCGGGGTTCAGCGAAGACGCGCCAGCCCTGCCGTACCCCTCCGACTCACCCGCCCCCGCCCTCTCGCTGCCCTCCCCGTCCCTGTCCGCCCCCACCACCGGCCTGCCTGCCCTCCCCGACCTCTCCCTGCTGCCCAGCGCGCAGCCCGAGTCCGGGCTCCCCGGCCTGGACGAGGTGCCCGTGCTCCCGGCTCCCTCCGCGCTGCCTGGTGCCGATCAGCTGGACGGGGCCCCGTGGCCCGTCGCCCCGCAGGGCTTCGCTGCCGAGGCACTGGACAGGGCGCTCACCGGGGCGCCCACCGAGGCGGATGCTGCGCACCACGGCACCGAGCGCGGAGCCACGTTGCAGGGACAGGGGCAGGGCCCCTATGCCGATCTCGGTCTCACCGGCTCCCCCTCCCGGGCGGCGGGCACCACAGCACACCCCGTCCGTGGCACGGACGGCCCGCAGGGGCCGCTGCCTGTGGACGGTGGGCCGGTGAACGGGTCGGCGGGGGACAGCGGATCGCCGCGGCATGGGGATGCGCAGGCCGTGACCGTGAACGACCGGGCGTCGCTGTGGCTGTCGGCCGGCGTCGCCGTACGGGCCGATGTGCCCGGGACTCGGGACAGGCACCGGGACATCCCTGTCTTCCCCGGCTAGGGCAGGCCGTACCGCCCCGTAGACCTGCCGCGCGGGGGCGGATCAGGTCTGCCCGCCCGTTCCGGATGCCGTATCAGGTGCCTCCGGACGGGAAGCCGGCGCGCCGCATCACCTCACGTCCGCTGGTCCGCTCTCCCGGACCGCGCTCGGATCCGGCGCCGCCATGTCCCCAAGTCCCCTGGTGCGAGCCCGGCCGACGGTCACCGACCCGGCGTGGGAGCTCGCGCCGTTCCGGGGCCCGGAGTCCTGACGCTCCGGTGCCGCGGAAGTCCTTTAAGGATCTGACGTACGCATGAACAAGAACATTCGCCGATCCATCGTGATCGCCGCCGGTGTCACCGGCGCGTGGGCGCTCGGCTCCTCGGTCGCCAGCGCCGACGAACTGCCCGCTTCCTCGCTGTCCGTCTCGGACGTCACGGACCTCACCGACCTCACGGACAGCACGTCCGACACCGCGTCCAGCACTGTCTCGGGTGCGACGGCCGACGCCGGTGACACCCTCGCCGGTGTCACCCAGTCCGCCACCGGCAGCCTCACCGACACGGCCACCAGCACGGCCACCCACACCGCCACCGGCACGGTCGAGGGCGTGCAGCGGACCGCCGTCGCGACGCCCGGGAGTGTGAGCGACCAGGCGCGGCGGTACGTCGACGCCGAGGTGAGTGTCCCCAAGGCCGCGCAGGTCCGGGGCGCGCAGGCCATCAAGGGGGCCCAGTCGGCGCGTGCGGCGAAGGCGGCGCAGGTTGCCGAGGCCGCGCGGTCGGGTGTCGGCGCGGCCGATGCCACGGCCGACCGGGTCGGCGACGAGGTGCCGACGCCGCACACGCCCGGCGGTTTCATCGACTACCTCTTCGGCCCGCTGTCGGCCTTCGCGCCCGAGCTCGAGAAGGCGCTGGCGGCCGCGCAGACGCGCCTGCAGGGCACGCAGGGAGCGGCTCGCGCCCACGTGCAGGAGGTTGACGGCGTCGTACGGACCAAGGCGCAGCAGACCGTCGCCACGGCGGGCCGTACGGCGGCCGGTGCGACCCCGGCGGCGCAGACGGCGGCCACGGGCGCGCAGGGCCGCGCCGGGCAGGTCACCGGCCAGGTCACCGGCCACGTCACCGGCCAGGCCGGGACGACCGCGAACACCGCCACCACGGCCGCCCGCGCCTCCGTCGCCGACGTCCCGGCCCACGTCACGGGCACGGCGAACGGCGTCCAGCAGCGAGTCGTCGGCACGGTCGGCAGCACCCGCCGGCAGGCGACCGACACGGTCACCGACACCCAGGCCCAGGCCCACCGCACGGTCGGCGCCGCCCAGGCATCGGCTCTCGCCACCGCAGGCACGGCCCGCCGGCAGGCGACCGGCACCGGCGCCGCCGTCGCGCAGGAGACCGTCGCGGCCGCGGTGCCGCCGGTGGTGGGGTCGGCGGTCGACGGGGTCACCCCGGTGGCGCAGTCGGCCGTGCGGGGGGTCGTGCCGGTGGCCGGGCATGCCGTGGACGGTGCGGTGCCCGTCGCGACCGGTGCGGTGCAGGGCGTGCGGCCGGTCGCGGGTACCGCCGTGCAGGGCGTCGTACCCGTCGCCGGGCAGGCGGTGGCGGGTGTCGGGGCGACCGCGTCGCACACGGTCGACGCCGCGACCGGGCTGGCGTACGGCGTCGTGGCGGACGTACGACCCGTCGCGGACGGGCTGGTCCACGGCGTCACGCCCGTCGCCGGGCAGGCGGTCGCCGAGGTGCGGGGCGTCGCCGGCGGTGCCGTCGCCGGTGTGCAGCCGGTCGCGGGAGGGGCCGTCGCCGGGGCGCGGGGCGTCGCCGGGGGCGTGGTGGCCGACGTGCCGCCGTACGCGACCGGTCTGGCCGGTCAGGTCACCCACGACGCCACGGCCGCCGTGCTGCCGCCCGTCGCGCACACCGTCGTGCACGGAGTCGTGCCCGTCGCCGGTCAGGCCGTCGCGGACGCGGGCACGCTGGCGTACGGCGTCCAGGGCGAGGTGCGGCCCTTCGCGGGCGGCGTCGTCGCGGACGTACCGCCGCTGGCGTACGGCGTCGTCGGCCAGGCCGACGGCTTCGCCGGGGGCGTCGCAGGAGAGGTGCCGGCGTTCGCGCACGGGGTGACCGGAACGGTCCAGCCGACCGTCGACCGGGTCACCTACCTCGCCGACCAGGTCGTCGACACGGTCGGGCAGACCGCGCAGCCGGTCGTGCGGGGCGTCGGCGGCAGCACGACCGCGCTGGCGTACGGCGTCGCGGACGAGGTCGCGCCCTTCACGGGTGGCGTGACCGGCCAGGTCGACCCGTTCGCGCACGGCGTCGCCGGGCAGGCCGGGTACTTCGCCCAGGACCTGACCGGCACCGTCCACACCGGCGCGGACCCCCTCGCCCACCACGCGGTCGGCGGCGCCGAGGGCATCGCCGGGTCCGCCACCCCGGGCTACGCGCCCCACGTGGACCCCCGCGTCTGACACGACACACCGGTCACCGGTCACCGGCCTCGCCCTCGGCGCCACGCGAACCACGGCGCCCGAGGGCGGGGCCGGCCCCACACCCACACACGCGCACCCCCTACCCACCCACACGGCCGAACCCTCGAACACCGTCCCCGAAACCACCCGTTGCCCCCTGCCCGGCCCCTCCTCCCACCGGAAGAAGGCCTGGTCAGAGGCCTCACCAAGCCCGTGGCGGCCCCGTGAGACTCTCCTCGGCCCCGCTCACACCTGGCACCGCGTGTCAGTGAGCACGGCATCATGTGACAGGTATCACCGCTCAGGTGTGACCCTCGATTTAGGGGCCCCCTGAAAGCAGCGATAACCTGCGAGACGGACATGCCGCGCGCTCGGACACCGTGTGCGCCTCCCTTGTGACAGCGGACGTCACGTTGCCCTTCGCGGCACGCCCACGCATCCAACGAACCGCGAGATCACTGATAGGGACGGAAGCGCGTGGACCTGTTCGAGTACCAGGCGAGGGACCTCTTCGCCAAGCACGATGTACCGGTGCTGGCCGGTGAAGTCATCGACACGCCTGAGGCGGCGCGCGAGATCACCGAGCGTCTGGGCGGCAAGTCCGTCGTCAAGGCGCAGGTGAAGGTCGGTGGTCGCGGCAAGGCCGGCGGCGTCAAGCTGGCCGCCTCCGCGGACGAGGCCGTCGCCCGCGCGACGGACATCCTCGGCATGGACATCAAGGGCCACACGGTCCACAAGGTGATGATCGCCGAGACGGCCCCGGAGATCCTCGAGGAGTACTACGTCTCCTTCCTCCTCGACCGTGCCAACCGCACCTTCCTCTCCATCGCCTCCGTCGAGGGCGGCATGGAGATCGAGGAGGTGGCGGCCACCCGTCCGGAGGCCGTCGCCAAGATCGCGATCGACGCCATCGACGGCGTGGACGAGGCCAAGGCCCGCGAGATCGTCGAGGCCGCCAAGTTCCCGGCCGAGGTCGCCGACAAGGTCGTGAACGTCCTCGTCAAGCTGTGGGACACCTTCATCAAGTCGGACGCCCTCCTCGTCGAGGTCAACCCGCTCGCGAAGGTCGCCTCCGGCGAGGTCATCGCGCTCGACGGCAAGGTGTCGCTCGACGACAACGCCGAGTTCCGTCACCCCGAGTACGAGGAGCTCCACGACAAGGCCGCCGCCAACCCGCTCGAGGCGGCTGCCAAGGAGAAGGGCCTCAACTACGTCAAGCTCGAGGGCGAGGTCGGCATCATCGGCAACGGCGCCGGTCTCGTCATGAGCACCCTGGACGTCGTCGCGTACGCCGGTGAGAACCACGGCAACGTCAAGCCGGCCAACTTCCTGGACATCGGCGGTGGCGCCTCCGCCCAGGTCATGGCCAACGGTCTGGAGATCATCCTCGGCGACCCGGACGTCAAGTCCGTCTTCGTCAACGTCTTCGGCGGCATCACCGCCTGCGACGAGGTCGCCAACGGCATCGTCCAGGCCCTGAAGCTCCTCGAGGACCGCGGCGAGAACGTCACCAAGCCGCTGGTCGTCCGCCTCGACGGCAACAACGCCGAGCTGGGCCGACAGATCCTCACCGACGCCAACCACCCGCTGGTCCAGCGCGTCGACACCATGGACGGCGCGGCCGACAAGGCCGCCGAGCTGGCCCACGCCGCCAAGTAAGCACTCAGGACGAGGACACAACACACCATGGCTATCTGGCTCAACAAGGACAGCAAGGTCATCGTCCAGGGCATGACCGGCGCCACCGGCATGAAGCACACCAAGCTCATGCTCGGCGACGGCACCAACGTCGTGGGCGGCGTCAACCCGCGCAAGGCGGGCACGTCCGTGGACTTCGACGGCACCGAGGTACCGGTCTTCGGCACCGTCAAGGAGGCCATCGAGGCCACCGGCGCCAACGTCTCCGTCATCTTCGTGCCGGAGAAGTTCACCAAGGACGCGGTCGTCGAGGCCATCGACGCCGAGATCCCGCTGGCCGTCGTGATCACCGAGGGCATCGCGGTGCACGACTCCGCGAACTTCTGGGCGTACGCGGGCAAGAAGGGCAACAAGACCCGCATCATCGGCCCGAACTGCCCCGGCATCATCACCCCGGGCCAGTCCAACGTCGGCATCATCCCGGGCGACATCACCAAGCCGGGCCGCATCGGCCTGGTGTCGAAGTCCGGCACGCTGACGTACCAGATGATGTACGAGCTCCGTGACATCGGCTTCTCCACGGCCGTCGGCATCGGTGGCGACCCGATCATCGGCACCACGCACATCGACGCGCTCGCCGCGTTCGAGGCCGACCCCGACACCGACCTGATCGTCATGATCGGTGAGATCGGCGGCGACGCCGAGGAGCGTGCGGCGGACTTCATCGCGAAGAACGTCACCAAGCCGGTCGTCGGCTACGTCGCGGGCTTCACCGCGCCCGAGGGCAAGACCATGGGCCACGCTGGCGCCATCGTCTCCGGCTCCTCCGGCACCGCCCAGGCGAAGAAGGAGGCCCTCGAGGCCGCCGGTGTCAAGGTCGGCAAGACCCCGACCGAGACCGCCAAGCTGGCCCGCGAGATCCTCGCCGGCTGAACCGGCTGAACCGGCTGAACCGGCTGAACCGGCTGAACCGGCTGAACCGGCTGAACCGGCTGAATCAGCCCCGCCGGCTGACGCCCGCACAGGCGACCCGAGGCCCGCATCCCGTCCGACGGGGTGCGGGCCTCGCGCATGTCACCGACCTTCAGCCCGCCTGCGGCACCAGCCTCTCCGGCCCGTTCGCCGTCTCCTGCCGCAGCTTGGTGCGCAGCTCCAGCTCCTCCTCCGACAGCGGCCCCGGCGCCGCCCGAGGGGGCACGCCCGGCACGGTCTCACCGGGTGCGACGGGTGGCTCGTAATGCGTGGGAGCCGTGCGCAGGGTCAGTGCGGTGGCGCCGATGATCGCGATGGTGAAGGCGATCGCGGCCCGGGTCCAGAAGCGGGCCCGGCGTTCGCTGCCCGCCCGTACGACGGGTGGCCGGGCCGCGCGCAGCCGCTCGGCGGAGGCCAGTTCGGCGAGGCGCCGGCCCAGCGCGACGGGGTCCGACAGCTCCGGCAGCCGCGCGGCGACCTCCTCGCGGGCGTGCATCAGCCGGTACGCGGCCGCCGGGGTGCTCGCCTCCGTCTCGGCCGCGGTCTCCGGCAGCCGCAGGCCGACGCCGTCGTGCAGCACGAGCGTCCGGCGGTACGGCGCCGGCAACTCCAGCAGGACGTCCAGCAGCGCCCGGTCGGAGGCGTCGGAGGGCGGCGGCTCGGGGTGCCGGTAGCGGGGGCGGAAGCGGTGCCAGGGGGAGAGGGCGTACTCGTAGGCGGCCGCCCGCACCCAGCCCGCCGGGTCGGGGTCCACGGCGACCTCGGGCCAACGGTCCCAGGCCAGCTGGAAGGCCCACTCGACCGACTCCCGGGCCAGCTCCCGCCGCCCGCTGAGCAGATAGGCCTGCCGCACGAGGGCGGGCGCGCAGAACGCGTACAGCGCGTCGAAGGCCTGAGCGGGCGTCAGCGCCTCCCCGGAGTCGCGCTCCGGCTCCGCCTCGCGCAACGGCTCCGGTCGTACGACGGGCTCGGCGGCGGGCGTCTCCACAGCCGCCGCCACGGCCACCACGGGTTGACGCGCCGTCACCTCGACGTCCTCCGCGTCGCGCACGTCCTCCGCGTCGCGCACGACCTCCGCGTCGCGCACGACCTCCGTGCCCTGCGCGACCTCCGTGTCCTGCATGACCTTCACGACCTCCACCACCTCCACAGGCTTCTCCTCCGTGGCCGGCTCGGCGAGGGAGGCCAGCAGCTTGGCGTAGACCTCCCGCTTGCGGCCGCGCGGAGTCGTGCGGCCGGTCTCCCACGCGCGCACGGTCTCCCGGGTGACCCCGACCCGCGCGGCGAGCTGACCCTGGGTCAGCGCGGCGGCCTCGCGCAGGCGTCGGCGTTCCTTCGGCGGAGGAAGAGGGCTCGCCGGGCTCTGTGTCACAGGGCGCCCCTTCGTGCGGAAAAGAACATAAACATATATTGGGTGACACGTCGGAGGTTCGCCTGTTACGACGGGAAAGCGCGTGTCGTTGGGACCATGACGGGCGTGATCCCGATGACCGCTCGCCGACCACCGCTGTCGCTCCTGCTCACCCGGATGCGCGGACGCTCCCCCGGACTGGCCGCCGGCCTCCTCGGCGGGGTGCTCGCGGCGGGCCTGGGGCTCGGCTCGTTCGCGGTGCTGGTGATGGTGCTGTGGATCAGCTCGCCGTATCCCGACAGCGGGCCCGGCGGCGCGCTGCATGTGGCCGCCGCGCTGTGGCTGCTGGCGCACGGCGCAGAACTGGTCCGCGCCGACACGCTCTCCGGCGCCCCCGCGCCCGTGGGCCTCACCCCGCTGCTGCTCCTCGCCCTGCCGCTGTGGCTGCTGCACCGCGCGGCGCGCGACGCGGTCGAGGAGGACGAGCGGCCGGTGAGCCGGCGTACGGCGTGGGCCGGCGTCGTCCTCGGCTACCTCGCCGTCGCCGCACCGGCCGCGCTGTACGCCGCCGACGGCGCTCTGCGCCCCAACTGGCCCTGGACCTGCGCCTGTCTGCCGCTCGTCGCGATCGCGGCGGCCGGAGCAGGGGTGTGGACGGCGTACGGCCGCCCCCGTGACGCCCTCGACTCCGTCCTGCTCCTGCTGCCGGCCACGCCCCGCCGGCTCGCCCTGGACCCGGAGGCCAGGGCCCGGCTCGGTACGGCCGCCCGAGCGGCGACGGCCGGACTGGCCGTCCACCTCGGCGGCGGCGCCCTGCTGGTCGCGACCTCACTGGTGTGGCACGGCGGCACGGCCCGCGCGTCCTTCGCCCAGCTGACGGAGGGCTGGTCCGGCCGTTTCGCGGTCCTGCTCCTGTGTCTGGTGCTGGTCCCCAACGCCGCCGTCTGGGCCGCCTGCTACGCCCTCGGCCCCGGCTTCGCCCTCGGCACCGGCCACCTCACCGGCCTGCTGGCCTCCGACCCGGCCCCGCTGCTCCCGCCGTTCCCCCTCCTGGCCGCGGTCCCCGACCCCGGCCCGGGCACACCTCTGAACTGGGCGGCCACGACCGTGCCGGTGCTGGCCGGCGTGACGGTCGGGTGGTTCGTGGCACGGGCGGCCTCGCGGGTGCCGGGCGAGGGAGCCGATACGGACAGCCCCGGCGACGGCCGACGCTCACGGGAACGGGCCGGGCGGGGCGCCGCGCCGGAAGGCGGCCCTGCCGGTGAGGCCTGGACGCTGCGGCGGACCGCGGGCGTGGCCGGCCTGGCGGTGGCGCTGTGCGCCGCAGGGCTCGCCGGGGCCGCCGCGCTGTCCGGAGGCCCCCTCGGGACGTCCGCGCTCGCCCGGTTCGGGCCGCTGTGGTGGCAGGCCGGGCCGGCGGCACTCCTCTGGGGCGCTCTCGCCGCGCTCCCCGTGGCCCTGGGCGCCCACGCCTGGCGCCGCCGCGACCGCGACCGCGCCCCGCGCCGGCCGCGCATCGCCCGGCAGCGCGCCCAGACCCCGTCGACGTCCGGTACGACGTCCGGTCACGCTGACGGCCATCCCGAGTCCCGATCCGCCGAGTCCCGGTCCGCCGAATCCCGATCCGGCACGTCGCGATCCGCCCCGTCCCGCTCAACCGAGTCCCGCTCCAGCGAGCCCCGGTTCGGCACGTCCCGATCCGCCGAGCCCCAGCCCACCGAGGCCACCCGCCGAGGACGAGACACCCCACCCGACGGCGCCGGTCCCTACGACCTCGACGCCCCCTACGACCCCCGCGACGACGCCTACGACGCCCGCGACCCGTACGGCACCTCGGACACCTACCCCGCCTTCGAGCCGTACGTCTTCGTCCCCGCCGAACCGCCCACGCCCTTTCCCTGGCACGACGAGGCCGCGCGCGAGGCCCGTTGGGCGGCCCTGAAGGAGGCGGCGACGCCGCGGGAGGAGCCGGTGAGCCCCTCGGAGGGCGAGCCGCACCCGCCGCAGCAGGAGACCTAGTCCAGCACGCCCCGCAGCTCCTTGGGCAGCAGCTCGGCACACCCCTGCTCGGCCTCGTTCGTGAGGGCGTCCTTGGTGCAGGTGTAGTAGTCGCTGTACACCAGCTGGGCGGTGAAGGACGCGGCGACCAGGACGATCGCGAGGGACGCCGTGACCAGGCCGCCGACGGCGGAGGGGGTCACGGGGCGCCCGGGGTTCTCCGGGGCGGGCTGGTCGGGGTCGGGAGTGCGCGGGCGGGTGCGCAGGGAGTCGATGCCCCAGTAGAGGGCGAGGGCGCCGAGCATCAGGGCGACGTACGGCCAGCCGAAGAGGGCGAAGAAGAAGGCCCACATGCCGGACAGCAGCGCGTACCGGGCGCGGCGCTGGGCGGGGTCGGTCGGGTCCCAGCGCATACGGTCGGGCCGGCCGCCGCCGGGGCCGCCGCCCTCCTGGTCCCCGCCGGGCCGCTCGCCGAAGCCGCCGGGGGAGCGGCCGGGCTGGCGGTCGCTCCACCGGCTGCCCCACGAGGAGCCGTCGCCGGAGTCGCCGGCCTGGGGTGCTCCGCGGTCGCCGGGGGAGGGGTGCCGGGGCTGCCACGGCTGGTCGGGAGTGCCCTCGGGCGGCGGCGCGAAGGGGTTCTCCTCCTGGCTGTCCCGACCCCGTCGGTCGCCCTCCCCGCCCGAGGGCGCGTCCGGCGGGGAGGAGGGGCGCTCCCGCAGCAGCAGGCCGTCGCGCTCCCCTCCCTGCGCCGACTGCGGGGGGAGCGTGAGAAGTCGCAGGCTGCGGGTGGGCATCAAGTGGGCGTCTTCCCTCGGTGATACGACTGCTGACAACGACTGACGACGACAAGCGAACCGGGTCCGTCGGCGTCCGTCGACTGCTCAACGCGCCACGCGCGACGCGCGTTCCCGACCCGGTTCCTCCCAGACGCTACCTCCCGGCCACGCCCCCGTCCCGTGGGGGCCGTCCGGAGTGCCGGTATCGTTGCTGACGGCCGGCCGCTTCGTAGGCTTCCCCGTATCGGGGAGGGCGAAGCATTCGTACGAACGTACATACGTGATGTGCGGGCAACCGCCGGCCCGGACAGACGCACCCCCGAGAAAGGGCCCCGCCGTGGCCGCCAAGCCCGTGGCCAAGCGCCTCGTCGTGCTGGTCTCCGGATCCGGCACCAACCTCCAGGCGCTGCTCGACGAGATCGCCGCCGTCGGCCCCGAGGCCTACGGCGCCGAGATCGTGGCCGTCGGCGCCGACCGCGAGAACATCGAGGGGCTCGCCCGCGCCGAGCGTGCCGGGCTGCCGACCTTCGTGTGCAAGGTCAAGGACTTCGCCACCCGCGAGGAGTGGGACGCCGCGCTCGCCGGGGCGGTCGCCGCGTACGAGCCCGATCTGGTGGTCTCCGCCGGGTTCATGCGCATCGTCGGCAAGGAGTTCCTCGCCCGCTTCGGCGGCCGGTTCGTGAACACTCACCCGGCCCTCCTCCCCAGTTTTCCCGGGGCCCACGGCGTGCGCGACGCGCTCGCGTACGGCGCCAGGGTCACCGGCTGCACCGTCCACTTCGTCGACGACGGCGTCGACACCGGGCCGATCATCGCGCAGGGCGTGGTGGAGGTCCGGGACGAGGACGACGAGAGCGCGCTGCACGAGCGCATCAAGGAAGTCGAGCGAAGGCTGCTCGTCGACGTCGTGGGGCGGCTCGCCCGCAACGGCTATCGCATTGAGGGACGAAAGGTAGTTATCCAGTGACCGCCGAGAGCAACAAGCGGCCCATCCGTCGCGCACTGGTCAGCGTCTACGACAAGACCGGCCTCGAGGAGCTCGCGCGCGGGCTGCACGAGGCGGGCGTCGAGCTGGTGTCCACCGGCTCCACGGCCGGCCGGATCGCCGCCGCGGGCGTCCCCGTCACCAAGGTCGAGGAGCTCACCGGCTTCCCCGAGTGCCTGGACGGCCGGGTCAAGACCCTGCACCCCAAGGTCCACGCGGGCATCCTCGCCGACCTGCGCCTGGAGGACCACCGGCAGCAGCTGGCGGAGCTCGGCGTCGAGCCGTTCGACCTGGTCGTCGTCAACCTCTACCCGTTCCGCGAGACCGTCGCCTCCGGCGCCTCCGCCGACGAGTGCGTCGAGCAGATCGACATCGGCGGCCCCTCCATGGTCCGCGCCGCCGCCAAGAACCACCCGTCGGTCGCCGTGGTGACCAGCCCGTCCCGTTACGCCGACGTCCTCGCGGCCGTCCAGGACGGCGGCTTCGACCTCGCCACCCGCAAGCGGCTCGCCGCCGAGGCCTTCCAGCACACGGCGTCGTACGACGTGGCGGTCGCCTCCTGGTTCGCCAGCGAGTACGCCCCGGTCGACGACTCGCAGTTCCCCGACTTCCTCGGTGCCACCTGGGAGCGCAAGAACACCCTGCGCTACGGCGAGAACCCGCACCAGCCGGCCGCCCTCTACGTCGACGGCACGGGCGCGGGCCTGGCCGAGGCGGAGCAGCTGCACGGCAAGGAGATGTCGTACAACAACTACACGGACACGGACGCCGCCCGCCGTGCCGCGTACGACCACGACGAGCCGTGTGTCGCGATCATCAAGCACGCCAACCCGTGCGGCATCGCCGTCGGCGCGGACGTCGCCGAGGCGCACCGCAAGGCGCACGCCTGCGACCCGCTGTCGGCGTTCGGCGGCGTGATCGCCGTGAACCGCCCGGTCTCCAAGGAGATGGCCGAGCAGGTCGCGGAGATCTTCACCGAGGTCATCGTGGCGCCGGACTACGAGGAGGGCGCGCTGGAGGCCCTCACCAAGAAGAAGAACATCCGCGTCCTGAAGGCCCCGGCCGCGCCTGCGGGCCCGGTCGAGGTCAAGCCGGTCGACGGCGGCGTCCTGCTCCAGGTCACCGACCGTCTCCAGGCCGACGGCGACGACCCGGCCAACTGGACCCTGGCGACCGGCGAGGCGCTGAGCGACGCGGACCTCCAGCAGCTGGCGTTCGCCTGGAAGGCCTGCCGCGCGGTGAAGTCCAACGCGATCCTCCTCGCCAAGGACGGCGCCGCCGTCGGTGTCGGCATGGGCCAGGTCAACCGCGTCGACTCCGCCAAGCTGGCCGTCGAGCGCGCGGGCGCCGAGCGCGCCCAGGGCTCCTACGCCGCCTCCGACGCCTTCTTCCCCTTCCCGGACGGGCTGGAGATCCTCACCGAGGCCGGCGTCAAGGCCGTCGTCCAGCCGGGCGGCTCGGTCCGCGACGAACTCGTCGTGGAGGCCGCGAAGAAGGCGGGCGTCACCATGTACTTCACGGGGACGCGCCACTTCTTCCACTGAGCACAGAGCACTGAGCGCTGCTCGCGCTGAGCACTGAGCACTCAGCACGAAGGGCGGGTGCCCCACCCCCGAGGGGGGCACCCGCCCTGCTCCGTAACCGGTCAGGCGCAACCGGTGCCGCTGTACGAGGCGTACATCCACTTGCTGTTGTGGTAGAAGCGGTACTTGCCGCTCGCCGTCCGGTAGAAGTCGAAGTAGTAGCGCGAGCCGTGGTAGCGGAGCTTGTACCGCTTGCTCGCGTCGGAGCTGGAACCCCGGTACTCCAGCTCGCCCGCGCGCGTCGAGGCGTTCCACTTCTCGTCGGCCGCGCCGAACGTCTTCTTCCCGACGATGCCGTCCTGCGTCAGCCCCCACGCCCTCTGCAGCTGCTTGGTGGCGTACTTGGTGTTCGCGCCGAACTTCCCGTCGATGTCCGACTTGTCGTAGAGGGTGCCGTTGCTCTCCTTGACGCCCTCCGCGTAGAGGATGATCTGCCACAGGCAGGTGGCGTTGGACTTGGCGTGCGACGAGGTGGACAGGGTGCCCTCGTCGTCGAAGTCGTCGTAGAAGCTGCCGCCGCCGCTGACGTACCCGTCGGACGCGGCCGCGGACGCGGGCGACGCGCCCAGCGCCAGAGCCCCCGTGGCGAGCGCGGCGACGACCCCCGTGGCCGCCCGGCTCCGTGTCGTGCGCATGTTCATCCTGCTTCCTTCCCCGTTGTCCCCGTGAGTCCCGCTCATGAGCGGGTCGTACGTCCACTCTCTCCGGCGCCGTGCAGCGCGGGAACCTGAAATGTTCCAGGGTGGCGCGAGGGAGCCTGCGCCGCGGTCGGCGCCAGCACCGCCAGGTCGTCCTCGCGGACCAGGTCGAAGCGCAGGGCGAGGGAGACGAGCGACTCCTTCTTGCCGTGGACCCGTCGGCCGGGCGCCGCGGAGTCCGGGCCCGGCCGCAGGCGGAGCTTCACGGCGAGGTAGTCGATGTTCCAGTAGACGGCCGACCGGGAGGCCGCCGGCCAGACCGGACGCAGCCGCTCCACCAGCTGCTCGACGGTGGGCAGCGGAGCGTACGGGGCGCCGCGCAGCCGGGGTTCGCACAAGGCGGCCAGCACCGCGTAGTACCGCTTGGTGCGGTCCAGGGCGAACGCCGGTGCGGTGGGCGGCCCGTGGAGCCCGGCGCGCGGGGCGCTGCGGAAGGCGTGGCGAGGTCCCCAGACGTCGATGGCCAGCAGCTCGCCCGCGGCGGGCAGCACGATCCGCGCGAACTCGAACGGGACGGGCGCCTCCAGCCGCCCCGGGGCGACCTTGACGTGTTCGCCGGCGCCCTCCGGATTCTCCACCACGTACGTCCGGTCCTCGCTGAGGTTGCTCAGCAGCCAATAGGTGCGGTGCGCGGTGATCTCACCGGCGACGCGGGGCACTCCGTCGTGCGCGAGGGTCAGTCGGTCCTGTGCCCGCGCCCGGCCGAAGCAGAGCCGGTCTCCGGTCGCGATCCTGATCTGGCTGTCGGGTGTGCCGCAGGCCGGCGGCACGACGATGACGCTGTACACCGGTTCGTCCCCCTCCCTCTCGCGCCCGGGCGAGCCCCCGTGCCCGCCCGGGCGACGTGAAGGAGCATTGCGTGCGGGCGGACGGGCCGACCATGCTGTTGCGCCTGGATGCAAAAGCTGAGCTCGACCGGGGGGAACGAGATGCTCCGCATTCACTTCGGCGACGCCGACCTGGGCAGGACACGGATCGCCGCCGCGCCCGACCCGCTCTGGGAGATCGCCTCAAGTCTGCACCGGCTGCAGTCCAGGCGAGGCAGGTGGGCCTACGCCGGCTGGTACCGCACGGCACGGCAGCAGATCCGGGACAAGGGGCTGACGCCTCTCGTACGGGGCGTGCTGCTGCCCCTGTACCCGAGGGCCGAGTACTTTCCGGACTTTCTGACGCCGGTCAACGCCATGGACGGACTCGACGCGGGCATGGAGTCGATCCTCGCCACACCCCCCGAGCGGATCCTCGAAGAGGTGAGCATCCTCGACCGGACCGTAGGAGCGCCCTCATGGGCCGCGCGACTGGCCGAGCCCGTGGTGCGCAAGGAGTTCACCGGCATGCTCCGCGCCTACCACGAGGCCGTCGTCGTCCCGCACCAGGAGACGGTGCAGGCGCGCATCGAGGCCGAGCGCGCGGTGCGTTCGCGCGGGATCCTGGACGGCGGGGTGGAGGGCATGCTCGCGGGACTCGGGCCCATGATGCGCTGGCGCCCTCCCGTCCTGGAGGTCGCCTATCCGACCCAGGCCGAGGACCGGGACCTGCATCTCAACGGCCGCGGGCTCACGCTCGTCCCCTCCTACTTCAACTGGGGAGAGCCGGTCGCCTTCGCGGACCCCGAACTGCCGCCCGTGCTCTGGTACTCGCTGCTGCACGAACCCGACGCCCGGGACGCCGCGCACGCCTCGCCGTTCGGCGTCGAGGCGCCCGCGAAGTCCCTGACCACCCTGCTCGGACGGGCCCGGGCCGTCGCCCTGTACGCCGCGTCCGCCGGTGCCACCACCGGTGAGATGGCCCGCGCGGCCGGGGTCTCGGCGTCCGCCGCCAGCCGGCACGCCACGGCCCTGCGCGACGCGGGGCTCATCACCACCACCCGGCACGGCCCGTCCGTGCTGCACACCCTCACCCCGCTGGGGGCGTCGATGCTGCGCGAGGCACAGCGACGGGTGGGCGGGATGCCCTAGGGCCCGGGAACGCGCCAGGGCCGCGCCCTTCCCCCGACGGGGTGGACGCGGCCCTTGGGCGGGACGTCGCTCAGTAACGCGGCCGGTTGAACCAGGCCTTGCCCTTGGCGTTGCCGACGAAGACGGCGATCAGGATGCCGAACACCAGGTGGACGATGCCCAGGATGGTGAAGACCAGCGCCAGCACCGCGGTGAGGATGCCGAAGACCAGGATGGTCACACGGGCGCCGTTGCCGCCGGAGGTGAACTTCGTCGCGAGGACGGCGCTCCACACGAGCCACACCAGCGCGAGCGCCGCGATGGCCCAGATCAGACCGGTCGGGTAGTCGGCGAACTGACCGAAGGTCTCGTCGTCCTCGGCCTTGTCGACGGCCACGGCGGCGAAGCCGTACAGGGCCGTGCCGATGACCTGGAGGCCCACGATGATCCACAGCAGGATGCGGGCGGTGCTCACCGTCCCGGGCATCGTGGTCGGCGCCGGGGCGGCGTACGCGCCGACCGGCGGGGCGGACGGGTAGCCGTAACCGGGCTGCTGGGGCTGGCCCTGCGGGGTGCCGTAAGGGTTGTTGGGGTCGCCGAAACTCATGGCGGTCTTTCCTCCGTTGTCCGAGTGCGGGGACGACGCGCGGCATTGTGCGGAGGAAAAGTCACAGAAGCGGTGCGTCCCCCCGGTGCTGCCCGCGGCACTGTCCGCTCATCGTTCTTCAGCCGTCGCGCGCTTGTCCAGCCGGAGCGTCATGTGTTGTGCAAGTGCAACATCGTCGATCACGGGGAGAAACGGGCATGTCACCGGTACGAGGCCCAGGAAGGGCCCGGATTGGAACCGGGGGGCGGTCATCCGGGAGGATGGGGTCATGACCGCCCAGATTCTCGATGGCAAGGCCACCGCAGCCGCGATCAAGTCCGATCTGACCGCCCGCGTGGCGGCGCTGAAGGAGAAGGGCGTCACGCCCGGCCTCGGCACGATCCTCGTCGGGGACGACCCCGGCAGCCAGAAGTACGTCGCCGGCAAGCACCGCGACTGCGCGGAGGTCGGCATCGCCTCCATCCAGCGCGAACTGCCCGCCACCGCCACGCAGGAGGAGATCGAGGCGGTCGTACGGGAACTCAACGAGGACCCCGACTGCACCGGTTACATCGTCCAGCTGCCCCTGCCCAAGGGCATCGACGAGAACCGCATCCTGGAGCTGATGGACCCGGCCAAGGACGCCGACGGCCTGCACCCCATGAACCTCGGCCGTCTGGTGCTCAACGAGCCCGCCCCGCTGCCCTGCACCCCCAACGGCGTGCTCACCCTGCTGCGCCGCTACGGCGTCGAGATCAAGGGCGCCGAGGTCGTGGTCGTCGGCCGCGGTGTGACCATCGGCCGCCCGATGCCGCTGCTGCTGACCCGGCGCAGCGAGAACGCCACCGTGACCCAGTGCCACACCGGCACCAAGGACCTGTCGGCCCACCTCAAGCGCGCGGACATCATCGTCGCCGCCGCCGGCTCCGCCCACTTGATCCGCGCCGAGGACGTCAAGCCGGGCGCGGCCGTCCTCGACGTCGGCGTCTCCCGCAGCGCCGAGGGCAAGATCGTCGGCGACGTCCACCCGGACGTGCGCGAGGTGGCCGGCTTCATCTCCCCCAACCCCGGCGGCGTGGGCCCGATGACCCGGGCGCAGCTGCTCGTCAACGTCGTCGAGGCGGCGGAGCGCAGTGTCGGACGATAGGACGCCCGAAGGGGACCGGCCGGTCGTGCGGGACGCGGTCAGCGCGCCCGACGCCGAGGGTCGTGCGCGCCGTACGACCCGGCGCTTCCCGCGGGTCACCCGGGACACCGCACGCCCCGAGGGCAGCGGCCGGGCCGTCCCCGGCGCCGCCTCCGTGCCCGCCCGGCAGTGGCCGATCCTCGCCGTGCTCGCCACGGTCGCGCTCGGCCTGCTGCTGACCGCGCTGGACCAGTTCCGCGTCGGCACCCTGCTGGTCGGCGCCGCCCTGCTCGGCGGCGCCGTACTGCGCTGGCTGCTGCCCGGCGTCGGCATGCTCGCGGTGCGCTCCCGCTTCACGGACATCGCCACGTACGGCGTCCTGGGGCTGGCGATCGTGCTGCTGGCGATGATGGTCCAGCCGGACCCGTGGCTGGAGATCCCCTTCTTCAAGGACGCGTTGCACTTCACGGTCGACAACTGAGCACGGTCGACGACTGAGCACGGTCGACGACTGAGCACGGTCGACGACTGAGCGCGACCGAAGCGGGGCGGCTGCCGACCCCGACCGCGGTCGGTGGAACACTGGACCGCGGACCCGGGGGCGTGCAACGGTGCATGCCCACGGCCCCGAAGCTCCCGTGCGCCCCCACCACGCGCGGGACAGACATGAGCACGTACCGGGGGGAAGAGGGGGAAAGCAATGCCTCGCTGGAAGGCCTTGCCAGATGAACTCGATCCGCAGATCAGAGAGTTCACCAGCCAGCTGCGGCGCCTGGTGGACCGCAGCGGGCTGAGTATCGCAGCGGTCTCCGACCAGACCGGTTACAGCAAGACGTCCTGGGAGCGCTATCTGAACGGACGGCTGCTCGCGCCCAAGGGCGCGATCGTCGCCCTCGCCGAGGTCACCGGCACCAACCCGGTCCACCTCACCACCATGTGGGAGCTCGCCGAGCGTGCGTGGAGCCGTTCGGAGATGCGGCACGACATGACCATGGAGGCGATCCGGATATCGCAGGCGCGCGCCGCGCTCAGCGAGTTCGGCGTGCCGCCGGCGAACGCCAGGAACGCCAAGGCCCGCAAGGGCGGCAGCTCCACGGCCACGCCCGGCGTCGCGGGCCCCACGGGCGTGGCCCCCACGGTCCCGGCCCAGCCGACCGGCACCGACGCCGACCGGCGGGACACCGGTGCGCGCGCGGCCGGCACGGCCGACACCGGCGTACGCGACGCCGGTCCGCGCCACTCCACCCGGCCCGCCGCCCAACCTTCCGCCCAACCGTCCGCCCAGTCCTCCGCCGAGCCCTCCGCCTCGCCGGAGTCGGGCGTCAACTCCTGGAACATCGCCGGATACCGCGGACCGGCCCCGACCGGCAGCCGCCGACCCGGCACAGGAGCGGGCTCAGCCCCCGGCACAGCCCCCACGGTCACTCCCGGCGGCCCTGTCGGTCCGGCCGGCCCCCTCGGCCCCGGTGGTCCGGCCGCCCCGGCCGGTGCGCCGCGCCACGCGGGCGCCGTCGGCGGACCGCCGCGCGGCACCCGGGCGGCCTCCTCCCGCGGCGGGAGCGGACGGCGTACGACGATGCTCCTCGCGGGCGTCGTCGGCGTGGCGATCGTGGCCGTCGGCGCGTTCCTGTACCTCAACGGCGGCGACAAGAAGAACGAGGGCGCCGACCCCAAGCCCTCGCCCACCCGCAGCACCGCCCCGAAGCTGCCGCCCGGCGTGAAGTGCAGCGGCGAGACCTGCTCCGGCAAGGACGCCGAGGCCATGGGCTGCAGCGGCGACCTGGTGACCACGGCCACGTCGGCCACTGTAGGCACCACCCTCGTCGAGGTCCGCTACAGCAAGGTCTGCCAGGCCGCGTGGGGCCGTATCACCGGGGCCGCGCAGGGCGACGAGGTGAAGGTGACGGCGGGCAAGCGCACCGAGACCGGCTCGACCAGCACGGCCGGAGACACCAGCGCGTACACGCCGATGGTGGCGGTGAAGGACGCGGACGACGCGGTCGCCTGCGCCACGCTGTCGGCGGCCGGCACCACGGGCTGCACGCAATGACGGCCTGAGCAGCCGGGGACGTCCGGGCGGGAGAAGTTCTCGCGGAAATCTTCTCGCGGAAATCCTCTCCAAGAAGGAATGGCCGCCGGGATACGGGGCACGCGATCAGTACCCCCACGGGAGTCCGGTGTGATCGGTACCCCCGCTCGGCGGCCGCCCTCGTCTCTCCTCTCCCGGACGGGCGGCCGCCGTTCTTCGTCCCGGGGCGCCCGTCCAGGGCGCGCTGTGGGGTGGGCCACACCCACCCGGACACCCGGGATCACGCGGGCGCGATAGCCTGACCGCTGGTGGATCTCTTGATACCAAGAGATCGATCATCTGTACGTCCGCACCCCGGGGCAGTGCCGCCCCCCGCCAGCTTCATACGGAGAACGCCATGACCCGCACTCCCGTGAACGTCACCGTCACCGGCGCGGCCGGCCAGATCGGTTACGCCCTGCTCTTCCGCATCGCCTCCGGCCAGCTGCTCGGCGCGGACGTGCCGGTCAAGCTGCGCCTGCTGGAGATCACCCCGGCGCTCAAGGCCGCCGAGGGCACGGCCATGGAGCTCGACGACTGCGCGTTCCCGCTGCTCCAGGGCATCGAGATCACCGACGACCCGAACGTCGCCTTCGACGGCTCCAACGTCGCCCTCCTCGTCGGCGCCCGCCCCCGCACCAAGGGCATGGAGCGCGGCGACCTGCTCGAGGCCAACGGCGGCATCTTCAAGCCGCAGGGCCAGGCCATCAACGCCCACGCCGCCGACGACATCCGCGTCCTGGTGGTCGGCAACCCGGCCAACACCAACGCGCTGATCGCCCAGGCCGCCGCCCCGGACGTACCGGCCGAGCGCTTCACCGCCATGACCCGTCTGGACCACAACCGCGCGCTGACCCAGCTCGCGAAGAAGACGGGCTCCACGGTCGCCGACATCAAGCGTCTGACCATCTGGGGCAACCACTCCGCCACCCAGTACCCGGACATCTTCCACGCCACGGTCGCCGGCAAGAACGCCGCCGAGGTCGTGAACGACGAGAAGTGGCTGGCCGAGGACTTCATCCCGACCGTCGCCAAGCGCGGTGCGGCGATCATCGAGGCCCGTGGCGCCTCCTCCGCGGCCTCCGCCGCCAACGCCGCCATCGACCACATCTACTCCTGGACCAACGGCACCGCCGACGGCGACTGGGTCTCCATGGGCATCCCGTCGGACGGCTCCTACGGCGTCCCGGAGGGCCTCATCTCCTCCTTCCCCGTCACCTGCAAGGACGGCAAGTACGAGATCGTCCAGGGCCTGGAGATCAACGAGTTCTCCCGCACCCGCATCGACGCCTCCGTCGCCGAGCTGGCGGAGGAGCGCGAGGCGGTCCGCGCCCTCGGCCTCATCTGAGCTTCCCCGACGTGACTCCGGCGGCCGGTGTGGGCTATAGTTGATCACACACCGGCCACCGGAACTCCCGGAAGCCGACTGTGCGTTGGTGGTCCAAGGAAAGACGTCCCGCTTCCTGCGGGGAGATGCAGGTGCAAGGCCTGCCCGGCGCTCCGCTCACAAGTCCCGTCCTGCTTCGGCAGGGCGGGACTTCGTGCTTCGTACGGCCGGCCGTACGACCCCGAAGCCCGCCGTGACCAGGACGGTCGCCGCGAGCACCAGCAGCGCGACCGTGCGCAGCGCGGGCGTCATACCGTCGGCCAGCCCCGTGTGGGAGCCGAGGACGGTGCCGGTCACCGCGACCCCGAGCGCCGCGCCCACCTCACGGGCCGCCGCGCCCAGACCCGAGCCGAGCCCCGCCTGCCCCGGCGGCAGGGAGGCGACCACGCCGAGGGTGAGCGCGGGCATGCACAGCCCGGTACCGGCCGACAGCAGCAGCATCCAGCCCGCGTAGACCGCGTACGGCGTGCCCGCGTCGGCCGTGGACACCCCGAGCAGCCCGGCCCCGATCAGCGCGAGCCCGCCCCCGATCACCGCACGGGGATACGCCGTCCAGCGCGCGGCCAGCTTCGGCACCGCGGCCATGCCGACGGTCAGCGGCACGATCGCGAGGCCCGTGAGCGCGGGGCCGTAGCCCTTGAGGCCCTGCAGATACTGCGAGTTGACGTAGAAGAACGAGAACAGGCCGAAGAAGCCGGTCGCCGTGCCCAGGGCGGCCGCGCGCAGCCGGCGGGAGGCGAAGACCCGCGGGTCGAACAGCGGGGCGCGGGAGCGCAGGGCGTGCACCGTGAACGCGGTCACCAGCAGGGCGCCCGCAGCGAACGCGCCGAGGATGCGCGCGGACGTCCAGCCGTGGACCGGGCCCTCGATGATGCCGAACAGCACGGCGACCAGGCCGGCCGTGAGCAGCAGTGTGCCCAGCGGGTCCAGGTTGCTGTGCGGGGAGCGCGCGGTGCGCGGGGTGGTGACGGCGACCGCGAGGGCCAGCAGCGCCGCCAGCGGCACCATCGCGCCGAACAGCGCCCGCCAGGACAGGAATTCACCCACCAGGCCGCCGCCCACATTGCCCGCGAGGCCGCCGAGCCCGATCGCCAGCGTCCAGGACGCCATGGCCTGGGCCCGCCGTTCGGGACCGGCGAGGTACAGCACCAGCGACAGTGTGGCCGGGGTGATCAGCGCGGCCCCGGCACCGGCGATCCCGCGCCCGGCGATCAGCAGCGCGGGCCCGCTCGCCAGCGCACTGGTGCCCGCGCCCGCCCCGAGCAGCGCGAGCCCGGCGAGCAGGGCGCCCTTGCGGCCGTATCGGTCGCCGAGGGCGCCGGCCGGGACGAGAAGTCCGGCGAAGACGATGACGTAGGCGTCGACCGTCCACAGGATCTCGGTGTGCGAGGGGTGCAGGGAGGACGAACTCAGCTGCGGTATCAGCAGGTTGACGGCGGCCACCAGGCTCTGCGCGACCAGGACGCAGGCGCACAGGGCCAGCAGGGTGGAGCGCTTCAGGACAGGAGGGCGGTTCGGGGCGGGGGACCGTTTCAGGGCAGGCGAAGGCACGGCTCCTCCTCGGGAGCGGGGTGGGATGGGATGCCCTGCCACCGTAGGGTCGGGGGTGGATTGTCTTCCAGTGCAACCTTTGCAAGGGGTGGATGCGTGTGACGCAATCGGGTGGGCTCGATCTGAATCTGCTGGTCGCGCTGGAGGTGCTGCTGGAGGAGCAGAGCGTGCAGGGTGCGGCCCGGCGGCTGCATCTGTCCGAGCCCGCCATGAGCCGCACACTCGGCCGGGTCCGCAAGGCCCTGGGCGATCCGGTGCTCGTGCGGGCCGGGCGCACGATGGTGCCGACCCCGCGGGCCCTGGCGGTGCGGGCCGAGGTGAGTGCGGTGGTGGAACGGGCCCGCGCGCTGTTCGCGCCCGGCGACACCGACCTCAGGACCGTCGAGCGGACCTTCACCATCGTCGGACAGGACGCCATGGCCGCCGCGTTCGGCGCCGAACTGTTCGCGCGGGCCGCCGCCGAGGCGCCCCGCGTACGGCTGCGGTTCCTGGCCGAGAGCCATGTGGACGCGCCCCTGCTGCGCGAGGGGACGGCCGATCTGGAGGTCGGGGTGATCGACACCGTGGCACCCGAGGTGCATCGCGAGCACCTCTGCGACGACCGCATGCTCGGCGTCGTACGGCAGGGACATCCGCTGCTGGAGGGGGAGTTGACGCCGGAGCGGTTCGCCGCGGCCGACCATCTGTCCGCCTCCCGGCGGGGCCGCACCCACGGGCCCGTCGACCGGGCGCTCGCCGGGCTGGGGCTGGAGCGGCGGGTGGTGGGCAGTGTCGGCACCTTCCCGGCCTCGCTGTTCGTCGTGCGCGACACCGACCTGGTGGGGCTGATCAGCTCCTGGGGGCTGCCGCTCGCCGAGGTGCTCGGGCTGGTCGCCTTCGAGGTGCCCCTCGACCTGCCGCCGCTGCGGCTGGGCCTGGCCTGGCACCCCCGCCATGACGCCGATCCCGCGCACGCCTGGCTGCGGCGGACCGTACGGGAGCTGATCACCCGCGTGTGCCCGTGAAGCGGGCGCCGTGACACGGCTCCCACTATGCTGATGCTCACTCAAATACGCCTGAACGTCAGCCGTTTCATGCCTCGGGGAGTGGTGTGAGTACTGCGTACGTGCCGTCGCAGCCGCAACCGTCGGGGGCGCCGCCGCCCCGGGCCGCCCGTCCTGCCGCACGCCAGCGAGGCCACGCGGCTGCTGTGCGCGGGTGTGTATCTGGACGCCGACTACCGGGACCGGGTGATCGAGGAGCTGCATCTCAACGAGCAGCGGATCGCCGCGCCCTCGCTCGGGTTCGACGCCGCGCGGGTGCTGGCGCACGCGCTGCGTGCCCGGCGGCAGGAGATCGCCTGGGCGCTGGCGATCCTGGGGCTGTGGGTCGTGGGCGGGGGACTGACCCGCGGAGTGCTGTTCGTCTTCCTCGGCCCCAGCCTGCTGCTCGCGGCGGCCTCCTGGATCCGCGGCCGGTCCACCCGGCCGCCCCTGTACCGGGTGGTGCCGGCGTTCGTGCTGCGCTGGTACGGCCGCATCCTGTTCGCCGCCCTGCTGGCCGCCGTGGTGACGGCCGCGTTCGGCGCGGCGGAGGAGGACTCGTCCGATCCGTACGGCTACGGCTCCTCCGACGGCCTCGGCCTGTACTCCGACGACCCCACTGACGGCGGCCTGTTCGGATGGCCGTTCGACCTCGTCCGCGAGCTCGCCGCCGCCATCGAGGTCTGGCAGGCCTGGCTGGCGCTCGCCGTACTCGCGCTGATCGCGCTGTGCGAGGCCGGCCGGCGCGGCCAGTTCGCCCGGGTGATGGCCGCCGAGCTGTCCCCGCAGCGCTTCCCGGACGCGGCGAACGACCCGGCCGAACAGGCCGAGGGGCAGCGCTTCCGGCGGCTGCGCGACCGCATCCGCACCGAGCAGCACGCGCCCCTGGCCCTGTACCACCCGGCCCGGCCGTTCTGCGGGGCCGGCGCGGCCTACGAGACCTGGGTGCTCGCCGTCGAACTGCGGCCGGACCCCGCGAAGAAGCAGCAGCCGCTCAGCAACCGCGCCGTGCTGGAGAAGGTCCGCCCTCTGCTGGAGCGGCTGCGGCTGCCCGCCGAGACCGCCGAGTACGCCGGGCATGTCGTACGCGACCGGCTGCGGTGGCTGGAGATCGACGAGTGCGTGTTCCTGCCCGCCGAGGGCCTGCTGCGCCGCGAGGACGCGCCCTACCCGGCCTTCTCCGAGCACCGGGAGCGGTCGGTGGAGGAGGGCGCGGAGAAGCGGCGTCACTTCCTGCGCGTCCGGGTCGGCGGCTGGGAGGAGGAGCTGGTCACGACCGTGTTCGTGCGTGTCCACACGCAGGGCCGCATGCTCATGCTGGAGATCGCCCCGCATGTGCTGCTGCCGGTGCGCGCGGACTTCAAGGACGCCGACCGGGCCGCCCACCGCTTCCGGCACAACAACGCGATCGGCAAGGCCGCCTGGGCGCTCGCCCGGGTGCCGCGCTCCGCGGCGTCCGCGCTGGCCGTCCTCGGGCGGGCCGTGGCGTACGGCTGGCGGCTGCTGACCGGCGGGTTCGCGGGCGCGCTGCCCGAGGGGCCGGCGCTGTCGGTGCGCGAACTGGGCTCGGCGCAGGCCGGGTCGACGTTCCAGGAGATGGACGTCGTGCGCTATCTGCGCAGCGTGCAGGACCGGGTGGCGCACGGTGTGCGCACCGCGCTCGAGGAATCCGGCTACCAGACCGGCGAGTTCGTACAGAAGATCGTCAACATCAGCAACGGCGGCGTGAACGTCGAGAACATGGGGGACGTCTCGCACAGCACCTTCGCGGTCGGTTCCCACGCCTCCGCCTCCTCCGTCTCGGGCGGCGACGCGCCGCAGAAGGGATCAGCCGGCGATGTCCAGCGATGAGCCGAACGTCAGCATGGGGAACGTCTCCCACAGCACCTTCGCCATCGGCAGCCACGCGCGCGCCGAGAGCCACCAGTACGCGGGCGGCCCGCGCGACGCGGCCACCGAGGAACTGCTGAAGGCGGTACGGGAGTTGCGGGCCGACCTCGCGTCGCGTGTGCGGGGCACCGACCAGACCGCCGCGCTCGACGCGGAGCTGGCCCGGACCGAGGAGGAGATCACGAGCACGGGGCAGGCCGCGCCCACCCGCCGCGAGCGCCTGCGCGCCCTGCTCACCGACTCCGAGGCCCTGGTCAGCCTGCTCGCCTCCGCCGGGGCCGTCGCCGCGATGCTGGGGATGTGAGAGGGGCGCGATGAGCGGGGGACAGCGGTACTGGAACGAGGACACCCAGCGCTGGGAGGACCCGTCGTCCGGCCCGGCTCCGGCGCCGTCTCCTCCGCCGCGCCCCGACTTCGCGCCGGGGGCCGGCCGGCGGGCTCCGTGGGACGCGGACGCGGGGACGTTCGCCGGGCCCGGGTCCGGCGACGAGCCTGCCGTCGTGGTCACGCCGCCCGCTCACCCCGTGGACCCGGTGCCCGGTCCGGTACCGCCGGTGCCCGGCTCCTCGCCTCCCGGCGGCTGGCCCGGAACGCCCGGTGTGCCGCCTTCCGAGCCGTGGCCCGGTGCCGGACCCGGACCGTCTCCTCGTAGCGTCGACCGGCGGGTCGTCTGGTCCGTCGTCGTCGGTGCCGCTGTCGTCGGTGTGGCCGTGAGCCTGGTGCTGACGTTGGTCGTCGGGAAGGGCGACGACGACACGGACGCCCGGCCGCCCGCGACGAGTTCGCCCCGTGTGGAGTCCTCCTCCGCACAGCCCACGCCGACCGAGGAGGAGTCCGTCACCCCGTCGCCCACCTTCGCCGAACCCCCGGCGGGCTACGTACTGACGCAGGACGACGAGGGCTTCCGCATGGCCGTCCCGGAGGGGTGGTCGCGCAGCGAGACCGACTCGCAGTACGGCATCGCGGTGGTCAACTACCGCAGCCCCGACCGCACGCAGCGGCTCCAGGTGTACCAGGTGTCCGAGGCGACGCCGGACGAGTCGTTCGAGCTGTATCTGTCCAACGCCAGGGAAAAGGCGGACGGCTTCGAGCAGCTCGCCCTGGAGAACCTGGACGACGGCGACTTTGTCGGCTCACGCCTGGAGTACCTGGTCGCCTCCATCGACGGGGAGCCCGACGTGGGCACCTGGCACATCTACGACGAGCGGTTCGTCGCCTCCGACGGCGAGATCTACGCCGTGGCGTCCTACGGTCCCGACTCCGACGGCGGCACGGACGAACTGGAGGTGCTGAACACGGCGTTGGGCTGGTTCTGCCCGCCGTACGGCATCTGTGAGGGTCCGCAACCAGACCTCTCCTAGACCTTCTGCAGCTCGTCCTGGAGCTTGTCCACGTCCACGCTGTCCTCGGGCGGCGGTGTCCTCGTCGGCACCGGCTCGTCGTAGTCGTCGAAGGTGACGGACCGGTCGGTGCCGCCGCCGCGCTGGACGATCTCCGCGACCTGGTGCGGGGAGTCGGCGGTGACGTACATCGTGATGTTCTTGCCCTCGTCCTTGCCGGACAGCGGGTAGACGTCGGTGCCGTCGCGCTCGGTCTTCTCGCCGCGCTTCAGGGCGGTCGGCGGGTCGTCACCGGAGCCGATGTCGTCCTGGAGGCTGTCGAGGTCGCAGGTGTCGGCCAGGCCCTTGAGCATGGCGTCGCTGGTGGAGCCGTGGATCCAGCGGTTCTTGAACAGCTCGGCCACCTCGTCGCCCTGCCCGCCCGGCACCTGCGCCTTCCAGAACGCGGTGTCCGGTTTCATCCACACCTGCTTGCCCCGCTTGACGATCTCCACGGTGCCGCCGTGCCGGGCCATCTTCAGCGTGCCGGCGCAGTTGCCGTCCCGGTCCAGGGCGAGGTCCATGGAGGCCGGCCGTGTGCGGCCGGTGGACGTGTCCTTGCCGCGGTCCGTCAGCTTCAGATGGACGGACTCCGCGTCGCGGAGGTTCTCCCGCGCCTCGTCGGCGAGCTGCCGGGCGCTGGGATCGTCGGCGGCGGCCGCCGACGGGGCCAGCAGCAGGGTCGCACTCACCGCGGCGGAGAGCAGGGCCGTCATGACCATGGCGTCACCTCCAGGCGCGCATCTCTCCCAGGGTAGGTTTCGCCCTTTTTGTCCGCATGTTCAGTGATGCAGCGCACTTTCGGCCACCGATTGCGCATGCATCTCGGGCCCGGGGGCATGTGCTCCCGGTCTCCGAGGGTGACATCCGTGTCACTCAGGGGAATCGCACAGGAACGGAAGGCAATACCGACCATGGCAAGGCAGCAGGCACGACGGACGATCCATGCAGACGGCGAGTGGTACGACGCGCTCTCCGGAGCCACCCGCGAGATCGTCGACCCGGCGGACGGCCGGCCCTTCGACGTCGTCGCGGAGGGTGACGAGAGGGACGCGGACCGCGCCGTCGAGGCGGCCCGCCGCGCCTTCGACGGCGGACAGGGCGCCTGGCCCCGCACCCCCGCCGCCGAGCGGGCCGCCCTGCTGCGGCGCGTCGCCGACCTGCTCGTGCGCGACCGTGAGCGGCTCGGGCTGCTGGAGAGCCGGGACGCGGGCAAGACCCTCGAAGAGGGCCGTATCGACATCGACTGTGTCGCCGACGCGTTCCGCTACTTCGCCGACCTCGTCGCCGCCGAGGCGCCCGGCCGGGTCGTGGACGCGGGCACCCCGGACGTCCACAGCGTCGTCGTGCACGAGCCCGTCGGCGTGTGCGCGCTGATCACCCCCTGGAACTACCCCCTGCTCCAGGCCAGTTGGAAGATCGCGCCCGCTCTCGCGGCCGGCAACACCTTCGTCGTCAAGCCCAGCGAGATCACCCCGCTGACGACCGTCGCCCTGATCGACCTGCTCACGGAGGCCGGCCTGCCCGCCGGGGTCGCCAATGTCGTCACCGGCCCCGGCCACACGGTCGGCGCCCGCCTCGCCGAGCACCCCGACGTCGACCTGGTGTCCTTCACCGGCGGCTTGGCCAGCGGCGTCAAGGTGGCCCAGGCGGCCGCCATGTCGGTCAAGAAGGTCGCCCTCGAACTCGGCGGCAAGAACCCCAACGTCGTCTTCGCCGACGCCTGCGCCACCGACGAGGGCTTCGACACCGCGGTCGACCAGGCCCTCAACGCCGCCTTCATCCACAGCGGCCAGGTCTGCTCGGCCGGCTCCCGCCTCATCGTCGAGGAGTCGGTCAGGGACCGCTTCGTCGCCGAACTCGCCGAGCGTGCGGGCCGTATCCGCCTCGGCCGCGGCACCGACGACGGCGTCGAGTGCGGCCCGCTCGTCTCCGAGCAGCAGCGCGCCAAGGTCGAGGCGTACGTCGCCTCCGCGCTGGAGGAGGGCGCGGTGCTGCGGACCGGCGGCAAGCGCCCCGAGGGGCCCGGGTACTTCTACGAGCCGACCGTCCTCGACGGGTGCCACCGCGCGATGAAGGTCGTCCGCGAGGAGATCTTCGGCCCGGTCCTCACCGTCGAGACCTTCCGCACCGAGGACGAGGCCGTCGCCCTCGCCAACGACACCGAGTACGGCCTGGCGGGCGCGGTGTGGACGGCGGACGCGGGGCGCGCCCGGCGGGTCGCGGGGCGGCTGCGGCACGGCACCGTCTGGATCAACGACTTCCACCCCTATCTGCCGCAGGCGGAGTGGGGCGGCTTCGGCCGCAGCGGCGTCGGCCGCGAGCTGGGCCCGTCCGGGCTCGCGGAGTACCGCGAGAGCAAGCACGTGTACCAGAACCTTGCGCCGAGCCCGGTGCGGTGGTTCCGGGGCTGACATTGCGCCCCTGACAGTGCCTCGGTTCGTCGTTCGGCGTCTGCGGCGCCGTTGTGGCTGGTCGCGCAGTTCCCCGCGCCCCTTAGGGCGCCTCCGCCACGCCCCCTTTGCACCAGACCCCCCTGGAGTTCCCACCCCATGTCCGACCACACCCGCGAGAACGAGTACGACTACGTCGTCGTCGGCGGCGGCACCGCCGGCTCCGTCATCGCCTCCCGTCTGACCGAGAACCCCGATGTCACCGTCGCCGTCATCGAGGGCGGCCCCAGCGACGTCGGCCGCGACGACGTGCTGACCCTGCGCCGCTGGATGGGCCTGCTCGGCGGCGAACTCGACTACGACTACCCGACGGTCGAGCAGCCCCGCGGCAACTCGCACATCCGGCACAGCCGCGCCCGGGTGCTCGGCGGCTGCTCCTCGCACAACACCCTCATCTCCTTCAAGCCGCTCCCGTCCGACTGGGACGAGTGGGAGGCGGCCGGCGCCAAGGGCTGGGGTGCTGTGCCGATGGAGGCGTACTTCGCGCGCCTGAAGAACAACATCGTCTCCGTGGACGAGAAGGACCGCAACGCCATCGCCCGCGACTTCGTCGACGCCGCCCAGGCGGCGCTCGGAGTACCCCGCGTCGAGGGCTTCAACAAGCAGCCCTTCACCGAGGGCGTCGGCTTCTTCGACCTCGCCTACCACCCCGAGAACAACAAGCGGTCCTCGGCGTCGGTGGCGTATCTGCACCCGGTGATGGACGAGCGCGCCAACCTGACCGTGCTGCTGGAGACCTGGGCGTACAAGCTCGAACTCACCGACGGCCGGGCCGAGGGCGTCCATGTGCGCACCAAGGACGGCGAGGAGCTGCTGGTCCGGGCCCGCCGCGAGGTCGTCCTGTGCGCGGGCGCGGTCGACTCGCCCCGGCTGCTGCTGCACTCGGGCATCGGCCCGCGCGAGGACCTCAAGGCGCTCGGCATACCCGTGGCGCTCGACCTGCCCGGCGTCGGCGAGAACCTGCTCGACCACCCCGAGTCGGTGATCGTGTGGGAGACGAACGGGCCCATCCCGGAGAACTCCGCGATGGACTCCGACGCGGGCCTGTTCGTGCGCCGCGACCCCGGACACCAGGGCCCCGACCTGATGTTCCACTTCTACCAGATCCCCTTCACGGACAACCCGGAGCGGCTCGGCTACGAACGCCCCGCCCACGGCGTCTCCATGACCCCCAACATCCCCAAGCCCAGGAGCCGGGGCCGGCTGTACCTCACCAGCGCCGACCCGGCGGTCAAGCCCGCGCTGGACTTCCGCTACTTCACCGACGAGGACGACTACGACGGCCGCACCCTCGTCGACGGCATCCGCATCGCCCGCGAGATCGCGAAGGCCGAGCCGCTGGCCGGCTGGCTCAAGCGCGAGGTGTGCCCCGGCCCCGACGTCACCAGTGACGAAGAACTGAGCGAGTACGCCCGTAAGGTCGCGCACACCGTGTACCACCCGGCGGGCACCTGCCGTATGGGCGCCGCCGACGACGAACTGGCGGTCGTCGACCCCGAGTTGCGCCTCCGCGGACTGGACGGCATCCGCATCGCCGACGCGTCCGTGTTCCCGACCATGACCGCGGTCAACCCCATGATCGGCGTGCTCATGGTCGGGGAGAAGGCCGCCGAGCTGATCGGTGGTGATGCGTGATGAGTACTCCTAGTACCCCCGGTACCCCCGTGTTCTCCGTCGACGGGCTGTGGAAGGTGTTCGGCCCCAAGGCCGAGCGCGTCCCCGCCGACCCCGAGCTGGCCGCCCTCGACCCCGCCGAGCTGCGCGCCCGCACCGGCTGCACCGCCGCCGTCCGGGACGTGTCCTTCGACGTCCGCAAGGGCGAGGTCTTCGTCGTCATGGGCCTGTCCGGCTCCGGCAAGTCCACGCTGGTGCGCTGTCTGACCCGGCTTATCGAGCCGACCGCCGGATCCCTCGCCATCGACGGCGAGGACGTCCGCGCCATGGACGCGGCCCGGCTGCGCGATCTGCGCCGCCACCGCGCCGCGATGGTCTTCCAGCACTTCGGCCTGCTGCCGCACCGCACGGTCCTCGACAACGTGGCGTACGGCCTGGAGATCCAGGGCGTCGGCAAGGCCGAACGCCGGGCGAAGGCCGCCGAGTTCGTCGCCAAGGTCGGCCTGGAGGGCCTCGAACAGCGCAGGCCCGGCCAGCTGTCCGGCGGCCAGCAGCAGCGCGTCGGCCTCGCCCGGGCGCTGGCCGTCGACCCGGAGGTGCTGCTGTTCGACGAGCCGTTCAGCGCGCTCGACCCGCTCATCCGGCGGGACATGCAGGAGGAGGTCGTCCGCCTGCACCGCGACGAGGGCCGCACGATGGTCTTCATCACCCACGACCTGAACGAGGCGCTGCGCCTCGGCGACCGCATCGCCCTGATGCGCGACGGCCGCGTGGTCCAGCTCGGCACCCCCGAGGAGATCGTGGGCTCCCCGGCCGACGAATACGTCCGCGACTTCGTGCGTGACGTGCCGCGCGAGCAGGTCATCACCGCCCGTACGGCCATGCGCCCGGCGTCGGCGGACGAGGCGGGCTCCGGCCCGGCGGTGGCGCCCGGCGCGACGGTCGCCGAGGCGATCGAGGCCGTGGCGCGTGCGGGGGAGCCGGCCAGGGTCGTGGAGCAGGGCCGCTGCCTGGGTGTGGTGGACCACGAGCGCCTGCTGGGTGTGGTCGCCGGCGTCACCCCAAGCGCCCCGGCGGTGCCCTCCCCGCGGCCCGACGCGGAGAACGCGGAGGTCGTCTGATGGCCACCCTCACCGCGACACCCCCGCGCAGCGTCCCCGCACTCCTGCGCCACCGAGGCATCGCCAAGCTGATCCTGCTCGCGCTGGCCGCCGCCGTCCTGGTCCCGCTGGCCGTCACCCGCTGGCCGGGCGCGACCTGGCCCGCGGCCCTCACGGTCGACCTCGACAAGCCGCTGACCGGCGCGGGCGAGTGGATCATCGACCACCGCGACAGCCACCCGGTGTTCCTCTACGGCCTCGGCCACGTCAGCAACGCCGTCGTCCTCGCCGTACGCGCCGTCTACCTCGGCCTCCTCGCCGCGGGCTGGGCCGGAGTCACCGCGCTCGGCGCGTTCGTCGCCTGGCGGGTGGCGGGCCTCCGGCTCGCGCTCGGCACGGCTGCGGCCTTCCTGGCCTGCGGCGCGCTCGGCATGTGGGTGCCGACGATGCAGACCCTCGCCCTGATGACCGTGGCGGTCCTCGCCTCCGTCGTCGTAGGCGCGGCTCTCGGGCTCGCCGGCGGCCTGTCCGACCGGCTGCACCGCGCGCTGCGTCCGGTGCTCGACACCATGCAGGTGCTGCCGGCCTTCGCCTACCTCCTGCCCGTCGTGCTGGTCTTCGGCATCGGCGTGCCCGCCGCGGTCCTCGCCACCGTCGTCTACGCCGCCCCGCCCATGGCCCGCCTGACCGCGCTCGGTCTGCGCGGCGCCGACGGCGAGGTGCTGGAGGCGGTCGACTCGCTGGGCGCCACCGCGCGCCAGCGGCTGCTGACCGCCCGGATCCCGCTGGCCCGCAGGGAACTGCTCCTCGGCCTCAACCAGACGATCATGATGGCGCTGTCCATGGCCGTCATCGCCTCCGTGATCGGCGCCGGCGGCCTCGGCGACCGCGTCTACCAGGCGCTCGCCTCCGTCGACGTCGGCGCGGCCCTCGCGGCCGGCATCCCCATCGTGCTGCTCGCGGTCGTCCTGGACCGGGTGACCGCGGCCGCGGGCCACAGCGACTCCCGGCCGACCCGGACGGGATGGCCGTACGCCCTCGTCGGCGCGGTCGGGATCGCGGTCGCCGGGCGGCTCATGGGCCGCCTGGAGTGGCCCGAGAGCTGGGCGCTGGACATCGCCGGGCCGGTCAACCGCGCGGTCGACTGGATGACCGCGCACCTGTACTCGGGCGTGCCCGTGGTCGGCGGCACCGCCGACTGGGCGGGCCGGTTCACCACCTGGGTGCTCGACCCGCTGCGCGACGGCCTGCTCTGGCTGCCCTGGTGGGCGGTCCTGCTGGTGGTGGCCGCCCTGGCCTGGCTGATCGGCACCTGGCGCACCGCCCTGACCGCGACCACCGCCATGGCCGCCATCGGTGTGCTGGGCGTATGGGAGCCCGCCCTGGACACCCTCTCCCAGGTGCTCGCGGCCGTCGCCGTCACCCTGGTCCTCGGCTTCGCCGTCGCCGTCGCGGCCGCCCGCAGCGAGCGGGTCGACAAGGCGCTGCGGCCCGTGCTGGACGTGTTCCAGACGATGCCGCAGTTCGTGTACCTGATCCCGGTCGTCGCCCTGTTCGGCGTCGGCCGCGCCCCGGCCGTCGCGGCCGCGGTCGTCTACGCGCTGCCCGCCGTCGTGCGGATCACCGCGCAGGGCCTGCGCCAGGTCGACCCGGCCGCGCTGGAGTCCTCGCGCTCGCTCGGCGCGACCGGCTGGCAGCAGCTGCGGCAGGTCCAGCTGCCGCTGGCCCGGCCCGCGTTGCTGCTCGCCGTGAACCAGGGCGTCGTCCTGGTCCTCGCCGTCGTCATCATCGGCGGCCTGGTCGGCGGCGGAGCGCTCGGCTACGACGTCGTCTTCGGGCTCGCCCAGGGCGACCTGGCCACCGGCCTCGTCGCGGGCGCCGCCATCGTCTGCCTGGGCCTGATGCTCGACCGCGTGACCCAGCCGACCGAGCGGCGCGCGAAGAAGGGAGCCTGACATGCGTATCCGTATTCTCGCCGCCTCGGTGGGCGCGCTCGCGCTGCTCACCGGCTGCGGCGCCGCCGACATGACGAAGCAGGCCTCGCCCTTCGCCAACGCCGAGGGCGCCAAGACCGTCACCCTGTCCGTGCAGTCCTGGGTCGGGGCGCAGGCCAACGTGGCCGTCGCCCAGTACCTGCTGGAGCACGAGCTGGGCTATCGCGTCGACACCGTCCAGGTCGACGAGGTGCCCGCGTGGGACGCCCTCAGCCAGGGCCGCGTCGACGCCATCCTGGAGGACTGGGGCCACCCCGACCAGGAACAGCGGTACGTCAAGGACAAGAGGACCATCGCCCCCGGCGGCGACCTCGGCGTCACCGGGCACATCGGCTGGTACGTGCCCACGTACTTCGCCGAGCAGCACCCGGACGTCACCGACTGGAAGAACCTCGACAAGTACGCCGGGCAGATGCGCACCCCGGAGAGCGGCGGCAAGGGCCAGCTCCTGGACGGCTCCCCGTCGTACGTCACCAACGACAAGGCGCTGGTGAACAACCTCGACCTGGACTACCAGGTGGTGTTCGCCGGCTCCGAGGCCGCGCAGATCACGCAGATCCAGCAGTTCGCCAAGGCGAAGAAGCCCTTCCTCACCTACTGGTACGCACCGCAGTGGCTGTTCGAGAAGGTGCCCATGACCGAGGTGAAGCTGCCCGCGTACAAGGACGGCTGCGACGCCGACCCGGAGAAGGTCGCCTGCGCCTACCCGCACACCCCGCTGCAGAAGTACCTCAACGCGGACTTCGCGCACGACGGGGGACAGGCCGCCGCCTTCCTGAAGAAGTTCCGGTGGACCACCGAGGACCAGAACGCGGTGTCCCTGATGATCGCCGACCAGAAGCTCACGCCCGACGAGGCGGCGAAGAAGTGGGTGGACAGCCACGAGTCGACGTGGCGGGCGTGGCTGTCCTGACGGTCACTTTCACGGCTTGACGGTCGCTTTCACGGTCTGACGGTCGCTTTCACGGTCTGACGGTCGCTTTCACGGTCTGACGGTCGCTTTCACGGTCTGACGGCGGTCACTTCGCGAGGCCGGCCGCGATCTGTCGCAGTGCCGCGGTCGCCTGCTGCTGGAGTCCGGGCCCGAACGTGACCCGGGTGGCCCCTCGTTCGCCGAGCTCGGCGGGGGAGGGGCCGTCGGCCTGGCCGATGGGCGCGTACATGTTCAGCGGGCCCTGGATCCCCGACCGCAGCAGCGGCAGCACGTCCAGCGGCGCGGCGATCGGGTACACGCAGTCGGCGCCCGCGGCGACGTACAACGCGGCCCGTGCGATGGCCTGTTCGGGGTCGCGGTCGCCGTGCAGGAACACATCGACACGGGCGTTCACGAACAGCCGGTCGGCGGCCGCGGCGCGCACCTCGGCGAGCCGGTCGGCGTGTGCTCGCGGGTCCTTGAGGACACCGTCCTCGGAGTCCTCAAGGTTGCAGCCCACGGCCCCCGCCTCCAGCAGCCGCTCCACCAGCTCCTTCGGCGCGAGCCCGTAGCCGCCTTCGACGTCCGCGGACACCGGCACGTCCACGGCCCGCGCGATCCGCGCGACCGCCGCGAACATCTCGTCGGCCGGGGTCCGCCCGTCCGCGTACCCGAGCGAGGCGGCGACCCCCGCGCTGGGCGTGGCCAGCGCGGGGAAGCCCGCCTCCGCGAAGACCCGGGCGCTCGCCGCGTCCCAGGGGCCGGGCAGGACGATCGGGTCGGTGGGGGAGGGCCTGCGGTGCAGGGCGCGGAAGACGGCGGCCCCGTCCTGTCGGGCGCTCACTGCTTGGGCCTCGCCGGCTCGTAGTGGCCCGGCACCAGCCGACAGGTCACGCCGAACCGGTTCCAGGCGTTGATGACCGTGATCACGGCGATCAGCTGAGCCAGCTCCGCCTCCTCGAAGTGCTTGGCCGCCCGCTCGTACACCGCGTCCGGCACGAAACCGTCGGTCAGCACCGTCACCGCCTCGGTCAGCGCGAGCGCCGCCAGCTCCCTCTCGGTGTAGAAGTGCTCGGACTCCTCCCAGGCGCTGAGCTGGACGATCCGCTCCACGCTCTCGCCCGCGGCGAGCGCCTCCTTGCTGTGCATGTCGACGCAGAAGGCGCAGTGGTTGATCTGCGAGGCACGGACCTTGACCAGCTCCACCAGCGTCGGGTCGAGGCCCTTCTTGGCGGCCACCTCCAGCCGGACCATGGCCTTGTAGACATCCGGGGCGTGTTCGGTCCAGGCCAGCCGGGCGGGGCGTTCGGGGGCGTATTCGGTGTTCGTCGTCATGTCCTCGACCCTAGGAGCCAGGCAGCCCAGGAGTATGGTCCATTTTCATGGCGAGATCTTGGGCCACTTTCGGCATCGACCTGCATCTGGAGCCCGCGGGGCCGGGCCTGCGGCGCGGACTGACCGACGCCCTGCGCGAGGCCGTGCGCACCGGGCGGCTCGCGCCCGGCACCCGGCTGCCGTCCTCCCGCGCACTCGCCGCCGACCTCGGCATCGCCCGCAACACCGTCGCCGACGCCTACGCCGACCTCGTCGCCGAGGGCTGGCTCACCGCCCGGCAGGGCTCGGGCACCCGCGTCGCCGACCGCGCCGCACCCCCGGCCGCCGCCGCGGCGCCGCATCCCCACCGGGTCCCCGGCCGGCCCCGCTACGACCTCAAGCCCGGCACCCCCGACCTCGCCTCCTTCCCGCGCGCCGCCTGGCTCAAGGCCACCCGTCGCGCGCTGGCCGCCGCCCCGCACGACGCGTTCGGCTACGGCGACCCGCGCGGTCGCATCGAGCTGCGCACCGCCCTCGCCGACTACCTCTCCCGCGCCCGCGGCGTCCGCACCGACCCCGACCGCATCGTCGTCTGCGCCGGCTTCGCCCAGGGCCTGCGCCTCCTGACCGAGGCCCTGCACCGCCGGGGCGTCACCTCCCTGGGCGTGGAGTCCTACGGCCTCGACCTCCACTGGGACCTCGTCGAACGGGCGGGACTCCGCACGGTTCCGCTGCCGCTGGACACGTACGGCACGGTCACGGGCGGGCTTGGGGGTGAGGGACTTGTTGGGGGTGGCTTGGGTGTTGGCGCGGGCGCGGGCGCGGGCGTGGGCTTGGGCTTGGGCTTGGGCGGTGCGGCCGGTGCGGGTGCCGGTGCCGTCGGCGGTTCGGGTGTGGGCGGTGGGTCCGGTGCGGGGGATGGCCTGGGCTCGGACCGCGAGTCCGTTGCCGGGGCCGGGGCCGGCATGGGCGGTCGACGCGGTCGCCGGGGCGGCCCGGGCCGGGGTCGCGGCTCCGGTGCCGAGGGCGGCGTGGGCTTGGGCGACAGGTCCGGTGCCGGTAGGGGCGTGGGCGTGGGCGACGGGTCCGGTGCCGGTAGCGGTGTGGGCGTGGGCGACAGGTCCGGTGCCGGTAGGGGCGTGGGCGTGGGCGACGGGTCCGGTGCCGGTAGCGGCGTGGGCGTGGGCGACAGGTCCGGTGCCGGTAGCAGCGTGGGCTCGGGCGCCGCAGCCGGTGCGGGGGCCGGCGTCGGCGTGGCCGGCCTGCCCGGTGCCGGGGGTGCCGTGCTGCTCACCCCCGCCCACCAGTTCCCCATGGGCCTCGCCCTGCGGCCCGACCGCCGGGCCGCGCTCGTCGACTGGGCCCGCCGCACCGGCGGACTGATCCTGGAGGACGACTACGACGGGGAGTTTCGCTACGACCGCCGCCAGCCCGTCGGCGCCCTCCAGGACCTCGACCCCGAGCACGTCGCCTACATGGGCACCGCCAGCAAGTCCCTCGCGCCCGGACTGCGGCTCGGCTGGCTGGTGCTGCCGCAGGCGCTCGTGGCGGAGGTGGCCGACCTCGGCGGGGCCCGCGCCACCGGGGTCGTGGAACAGCTCACCCTCGCCGAGTTCATCGCCTCCGGCGCCTACGACCGCCATCTGCGTGCCGCCCGGCTGCGCTACCGGCGCCGCCGGGACGCCCTCGTCGCCGCGCTCGCCGAACGCGCCCCCGAGGTGAGCGTCACCGGCATCGCGGCCGGACTGCACGCCGTCCTCCGACTGCCGCCCGGCACCGAGCAGTCCGTCGTCCGCGCCGCCGCCTGGCACGGGCTCGCCGTGCACGGACTGTCCCGCTACCGCCACCCCGACGCCCGCGTCGACCCCCTCGACGCCCTCGTCATCGGCTACGGCACCCCGCCCGACTCCGCCTGGGCCGGAACCCTCGACGCGCTGTGCGCGGCCCTCCCGTAAGGTGTTCGCGCACGGGAACGAACTCTCGGGGGAGACACAGGACATGGCACAGACTCGGCGACGGCTGCGCTCCAGCACGGTCGTCCTCGGCGGCATGGGCGTCGTCGCGGCGGCCCTCACCTCCTGCGGCTCCGACCCCGACCGCCGCTGTGTGGACCGCGACAGCTACGACTACCTCAACGGCTACAAGATCGTCGCCGACAGCAACTGCAAATCGGGCACGTCGGGTTCGTCGTACGGAAAGAGCGGCAAGGGCGGCAACGGCGGCAAGTCCGGCAAGGCGGGTGCCCGGGACGCGGCCTGGTACTACGACGCCGAGGTCGACGACGGCTACGCCGACTACGGCACCTTCAGCCGCAGCGAGGCCGTCGACCGGGGCGGCTTCGGCTGCTCGGGCTCCGGCAGCGGCGGCGGCTGAGCCCCCGCACGGACGCCGACTGACCATGGAACGCAGGACCATCGAACCCCGCCCCGGCTGGCAGCAGACCGTCGAGGAGCAGGGCCTGATCTACCCCCTGACCCGCTACCCCGACGACTCCCTGCGCCCCTACTGGGACGAGAGCGCCTACTACGTCTTCTCCCTGGAGGAGGTCGAGGCGCTGGAGGAGGTCGTCGAGGAACTCCACGGCATGTGCCTCACCGCCGCGGACCACATCGTGCGCGAGGACCGCCTCGCCGACCTCGGCATCACCGACCCGAGCGTCGCCGCCGCCGTCACGGACTCCTGGCACCGCCGCGCCGAACTCCCCTCCGTCTACGGCCGTTTCGACCTCCGTCACGACGGCACCGGCCCCGCCAAACTGCTGGAGTACAACGCCGACACGCCCACCTCCCTGGTGGAGGCGGCCAGCCCCCAGTGGTTCTGGATGGAGGAGCGCTTCCCCGGCGCCGACCAGTGGAACTCCCTGCACGAACGCCTCGTCGCCGCCTGGAAACGGCAGGCCGCCCTGCTGCCCCCGGGCAGCCCCCTGTACTTCGCGCACTCCAGCGCCGACGAACTCGGCGAGGACCTGATGACGGTCGCCTATCTGCGGGAGACCGCGGAACAGGCCGGCCTCTCCACCGAGTGGATCTCCATGGAGGACATCGGCTGGGACCGGCTCTCCGGCCGCTTCGTCGACAAGCGGCTGCGCTTCATCCGCAGCGTCTTCAAGCTCTACCCCTGGGAGTGGCTCACCACCGACCGCTTCGCCGGCCATGTCCTGGACACCCTCGACAACGGCGGCGGCACCGGCTCCACCCTGTGGATCGAACCGGCCTGGAAGATGCTGCTCAGCAACAAGGCCCTGCTGGCGATCCTCTGGGAGCTGTTCCCCGGCCACCCGAATCTCCTCGCTGCGTATCTCGACGGCCCCCGCGAACTGGCGACGACGACCGGCTACGTCGCCAAGCCCCTGCTGGGCCGCGAGGGCGCGGGCGTCACCGTGCACACCCCCGGCGCCGACCCCGTCCTGCGCGACGAGCCCTGCTGCTACCAGCAACTCGCCCCGCTGCCCTCCTTCGACGGCAACCACGTCGTCCTCGGCGCCTGGGTCGTCGAGGACGAGGCCGCCGGACTCGGCATCCGCGAGTCGTCGGGCCTGGTGACGGACGAGTACGCGCGCTTCCTGCCCCACGTGATCCTGTGAGGTACACGGCTCGTGCGTGTCTCGCTCGCATGGTGGACGCCCGAGCGGCACGCTCATGACCGACCGGTAGGCTGGGGCCGGGCCGTGACTGGCGCGCTGGGATGGGATGGACCATCGGGGAGCGGCCTGCGATCAAGTGCCGTGCGCCTGGGCCACCCGTGAACCGTGAACGCACACGCCCGGAGGCCGACATGCCAGAGCAGCAGCCCCTCTCCACCGAGTCCACCGCCTTCCGCGCCGCCCTCGACGTGATCCGCGCCGTCGAGCCGCGCGTCGCCGACGCCATCGGCCAGGAGGTGCACGACCAGCGCGAGATGCTCAAGCTGATCGCCTCCGAGAACTACGCCTCCCCGGCCACGCTCCTGACCATGGGCAACTGGTTCAGCGACAAGTACGCCGAGGGCACCGTCGGCCGTCGCTTCTACGCGGGCTGCCGCAACGTCGACACCGTCGAGGCCCTCGCCGCCGAGCACGCCCGCGAACTCTTCGGCGCCCGCCACGCCTACGTCCAGCCGCACTCCGGCATCGACGCCAACCTCGTCGCCTTCTGGGCCGTCCTCGCCGACCGCGTCGAGGCACCCTTCCTGGAGAAGACCGGCGTCCGCCAGATCAACGACCTCTCCGAGGCCGACTGGGCCACCCTGCGCCAGGCCTTCGGCAACCAGCGCATGCTCGGCATGTCCCTGGACGCCGGCGGCCACCTCACCCACGGCTTCCGCCCGAACATCTCCGGCAAGATGTTCGACCAGCGCTCCTACGGCACCGACCCGGCGACCGGCCTCATCGACTACGAGGCCCTGCGCGCCCAGGCCCGCGAGTTCAAGCCGCTGATCATCGTCGCCGGTTACTCGGCCTACCCGCGCCTGGTCAACTTCCGGATCATGCGTGAGATCGCCGACGAGGTCGGGGCGACCCTGATGGTCGACATGGCCCACTTCGCGGGTCTCGTCGCCGGCAAGGTCCTCACCGGCGACTTCGACCCGGTCCCGCACGCCCAGATCGTCACCACGACCACCCACAAGTCCCTGCGCGGCCCGCGCGGCGGCATGGTCCTGTGCGACGACTCCCTCAAGGACCAGGTCGACCGCGGCTGCCCGATGGTGCTGGGCGGCCCGCTCCCGCACGTCATGGCCGCGAAGGCGGTGGCCCTCGCCGAGGCCCGCCAGCCCTCCTTCCAGGACTACGCCCAGCGCATCGTCGACAACTCCCGGGCCCTCGCCGAGGGTCTGATGCGACGCGGCGCCACCCTGGTGACCGGCGGCACCGACAACCACCTCAACCTCATCGACGTCGCCACCTCCTACGGCCTCACCGGCCGCCAGGCCGAGCAGGCCCTTCTCGACTCGGGCATCGTCACCAACCGCAACGCCATCCCGGCCGACCCCAACGGCGCCTGGTACACCTCCGGCATCCGCATCGGCACCCCCGCCCTGACCACCCGTGGCCTGGGCACCGCCGAGATGGACGAGGTGGCCGGCCTCATCGACCGCGTCCTGACCGCCACCGAGCCCGGCACCACCAAGTCCGGCGCCCCCTCCAAGGCGGCTCACGTCCTCGACGCGAAGGTCTCCGACGAGATCTCCCACCGCGCCACCGACCTCGTGGCCGGCTTCCCGCTCTACCCGGAGATCGACCTCGGCTGATCGGGCACGGGCCCACGGCTCACAGGTCGATCAGCTCCTGCCGAGGCTCTCCCCGCGGCGGTCCGGGCTCCTGCCGGGCCGCCGCGCGGCGTATCAGCAGCGCCCCGCCGCACCCCACCGCCACGCCGACGCCCAGGCCCGGCAGAGCCCACCACCAGCCGGAGTCGTCGGAGAGCGGCGCGGACGCGGTGACCGGCTGCGAGGCGTCGTCCTGCGGCCCCGTCTCCGCCGGGGCGGCCGGCGCCGGTGGAGGGCCCGCGGCCGTCTCCGGGTCCGCCGCCCGGCCCATCACCCCCAGCTCGTCCAGCAGTGAGCGCAGCGCGCTCGGCTGGGCCGCGCGCTGCCAGGTGCCCGTCCACTCCGGCGGGGTCGTCGAGGTGTGGATCCACACCTCCGGGCCGTCGGACGCCAGGTGGACGCGGTCGACCCGGACGGGCGATATGTCGTGCGCCAGCCACGTCACACTGATCTGCCGCGTCCGGACGAGGTCCGCCTCCGGAGGCCTCGCCGCCGTGCCCTCGCCCGGCTCGCCCAGCAGACGCTCCAAGCGCCGGTACGCGCTGTCGGAGTAGTAGAGGGAGGCCGTCTCCCTGCTCTCCGGCGACACCACCAGCACGCTCGTCAGGCCACCTGCCGTCGCCGCCGGTGCGCCCCACAGCAACAGACCGAGTGCCAGAGCCGCCGCGGAGGCCGACCCCGCGAGCCTCCGAGCCCAGCTGCGGCAGCAGCCCTCCCCCACAAGCTTCAGCAACCGCATCCGCATCCACACCCGCATCCCCATGTGAGCCCCAACCCCAGCCGGACGTAGCCCCCGCGACCCGCCCCGGGCCGCCTGTCACTTCTGGTACACCGCCCGACCCTCTCGGGTTCCGCTCCCCGTCCCCCTATTTCGGCGCCGGCGCCGGCTTCAGCGACCCGGCGATCTCCACCGCCCGCTCCCGCGACGCCACGCCCTCCAGCCTCAGGGTCGTGTCGCCGCCCCGGCTCCACAGCAGGGTGGGACCCGAGGTCCGTTCCTCGCGGGTGAACCGGCCCCGGTCGTCCTCGAGCCAGAAGTCGAGCAGATGGGCGCGCGGGAACCACAGCGCCGAGTCGCCGTCGACCCGCACCCACTGGACCGGCTGCGGCACCGCTTTGGCGAAGCCGATGTCCAGATGCGCCGGGAACTCGTCGAGCCGTACCGTCCGGCCCTCCACCCGCCAGCACAAGGTCACCAGGAACCGCCCCTGCGGCTCCCGGCTCACCGACACCGCGTCCGGATCGCCCAGCGCCTCGGGCACCAGCGGCTCGAAGCCCGTCTGCCGGGCGGCCTCCCGCAGCGACACCGGCCGCCCGCAGCCGGGCACCTCGGCGCCGGGGGAGGGAGAGGCCGACGGGTCGTACCGCACCTCCACCCCGGCGAAGTCGAACCAGTCCAGGACCGCCGCCCGGACCGGAGGCGTGAGCGCCAGCACCGTGAGCAGCCCGCACAGCACTGCCGTCAGGGACCGGCGGCGGGCCCGCGCCCAGCGCCGAGCCGCCCGTATCCGCTCCACCGGCCCAGGCGGCTCGGCCACCGGCACCGGCAGCCGCTCGGCGAGTATCTGCGCCAGCACCCGCTCGGCCATCGACTCCGACCCGGACGGCTGCTCCAGGGACCGGCCCAGATCCCGCAACTCCTCCGGCAGCCGGGAGACCTTCCCCTCACGCCCGTCCTCCCGTCCGTCAGCCACGCTCATCACCTCCTCTCCCGGTCGCGCTTCCGATTCCTCTCCCGCCCTCCCCAGGCCGGAAGTCCGGCAGCAGTCGGCCCAGCTTGCGCAGAGCGCGGTTCAGGCGGGACTTCACGGTGCCGCGGGGCCAGCCCAGGGCCTGGGCCGTCTCCGGCTCGTCCATCTCCAGCAGATAGCGATAGGTGACGACCAGACGGTGTTCCTCACTCAGCTTCTCCAGGGCGGCCAGCAGGGCCGTGCGCCGCTCGGTCTCCAGGGTGGCGACCGCCGGGTCCGCCGAGTCCGGTATCAGCGGCTCGGCCTCGGCGAGGGCCGCCTCGCGGCCGGCGAGCGTGCGCTGCCGGGCCGCCGTACGGACTGTGTTCCTCGTCTCATTGGCGACGATCGACAGCAGCCACGGCTTGAACTGCGCGCCGTCCCGGAACCGGCCCAGCGCGCAGTACGCCTTGACGAACGCCTGCTGCACCACGTCCTCCGCGTCCGCACCGGCCCCGAGCGCCGCGGCCGCTCGCAGCGCGATGCCCGTATGGGCACGCACCAGCTCCGCGTACGCCTCCGGCTCTCCGGCGCGTACCCGGGCGATCACCGCGGCCTCATCGACGATGCGGCCCCCCTCCCGCGTCTTCACACTCTTGGTACACCGCCCGAGACCGATCGGTTCCCACCACTTTCCGCCCCGTCCCCGACCGCTCCCCGCGACCTGAGAGAATGGTGGGCATGGCCTCTGATCGACCTCGCGTGCTCTCCGGGATCCAGCCCACGTCAGGCTCGTTCCACCTCGGCAACTACCTCGGAGCCGTCCGCCAGTGGGTGGCGCTGCAGGAGTCCCACGACGCGTTCTACATGGTCGTGGACCTGCACGCGATCACGGTTCCGCAGGACCCGAAGGAGCTGCGCGCCAACACCCGGCTCGCCGCGGCACAGCTCCTCGCCGCCGGGCTCGACCCCGAGCGCTGCACGCTGTTCGTCCAGAGCCATGTGCCCGAGCACGCCCAGCTCGCCTGGATCATGAACTGCCTCACCGGCTTCGGCGAGGCCTCCCGCATGACGCAGTTCAAGGACAAGTCCGCCAAGCAGGGCGCCGACCGCGCGTCGGTCGGCCTGTTCACGTACCCCGTCCTCCAGGTCGCCGACATCCTGCTCTACCAGGCCAACGAGGTCCCGGTGGGCGAGGACCAGCGCCAGCACATCGAGCTGACCCGCGACCTCGCCGAGCGGTTCAACGGCCGCTTCGGGGACACCTTCACGATCCCCAAGCCGTACATCCTCAAGGAGACGGCGAAGATCTACGACCTTCAGGACCCGGCGATCAAGATGAGCAAGTCGGCGTCCACGCCGAAGGGCCTCATCAACCTCCTCGACGAGCCGAAGGCCACCGCCAAGAAGGTCAAGAGCGCGGTCACCGACACCGACACGGTGATCCGCTACGACGCCGAGGCCAAGCCGGGCGTGAGCAACCTCCTGTCGATCTACTCGACCCTCACCGGGACGGGAATCGCCGAACTGGAGGAGAAGTACGTCGGCAAGGGCTACGGTGCGCTCAAGACGGACCTCGCCGAGGTCGTGGTCGACTTCGTGACGCCCTTCCGGGAGCGGGCCCAGAGCTACCTGGACGACCCGGAGACGCTCGACTCGATCCTGGCCAAGGGCGCGGAGAAGGCGCGTGCCGTCGCGGCGGAGACGCTGGCGCAGGCCTACGACCGGGTGGGTTTCCTGCCGGCCAAGCACTGAGCCGGGACCGGGGCGCACCACCGCACACCCGTACGACCGGGCAGAGCGCTGCACATCACTGCGGCTGCGCCTGCCCGCGGCACAGTCGTGGCCGTACAGTCGATGACCGGGGCCCGCAGCAGACGCAGTACGCGCAGTGCAGGCAGTACGCGCAGCACAGGCAATACATGCAGCACAGGCAGTACACGCACTACGACACGACGACAGGAGACGACGTGGGGACCGTAACGATCGGTGTGTCGATCGCGGTCCCGGAGCCTCACGGCAGCCTGCTCCAGGAGCGGCGCGCGGGCTTCGGCGACGCCGCGGCTCACGGCATCCCCACGCACGTCACCCTGCTGCCGCCGACCGAGGTGGAGGCCGGTGACCTGCCGGCCGTCGAGGCGCACCTGACGGGCGTCGCCGCGGCCGGCCGGCCCTTCCCGATGCGGCTGTCCGGCACCGGCACCTTCCGGCCGCTGTCGCCGGTGGTGTTCGTCAACGTCGTCGAGGGCGCCGAGGAGTGTGCCCGGCTCCAGCAGCAGGTGCGCGACGCGTCGGGCCCCGTCGCGCGCGAGCTGCAGTTCCCGTACCACCCGCATGTCACCGTGGCGCACGGCATCGACGAGCCGTCCATGGACCGCGCGTTCGAGGAACTCGCCGATTACGAGGCCGCCTGGCCCTGCACCGGCTTCGCGCTCTACGAGCAGGGCCCGGACGGCGTCTGGCGCAAGCTGCGCGACTACCTCTTCGGCGGTTCCGTGGTGCCGCAGCAGGCCGGCGCCGCCTCGCTCGAGCAGGGCTCCCTGCCCGCGCACTGACCCACCCGCGCGCGGGTCACAGCGGCAGGCGCCGGAACACCCCGCGCGGCAGGTGCCGTACCGCCGACATCACCACGCGCAGCGCCCCCGGCACCCACACCGTCTCCGAGCGCCGCCGCAGCCCCAGTTCGACGGCCGTCGCCACCGCCTCCGCAGTGGTGGACAGCGGAGCGTACGTCGTCTTCGTCCGCACGGATCCGGGGCGTACGACCATGACGTGCACGCCGGTGCCGTGCAGGGCGTCGCCCAGCCCCTGGGCGAAGGCGTCCAGGCCGGCCTTGCTGGAGCCGTAGATGAAGTCGGCGCGACGGGCGCGTTCGGCGGCGACGGAGGAGAGCACGACCAGGGAGCCGTGGCCCTGGTCCTGCAGGGCGCCGGCGGCGATCAGGCCGGCCGAGACGGCGCCGGTGTAGTTGGTCTGCGCGACGCGCACCGCGGCGGCCGGTTCGCGCTCGTCGCGCGCCTGGTCGCCCGGGACGCCGAAGGCGAGCAGCACCATGTCGATGCCGCCCTCGGCGAACACCTTGCCGAGCACGGCCTCGTGGCTGTCGGGGTCGAGCGCGTCGAAGGCGACCGTACGCGTGTCTGCGCCGAGCACGCGCAGACTCTCGGCGGCCGCCTCCAGGGCCGGGGAAGGGCGTCCGGCGAGCCACACCGTACGGGTGCGGCGGGCGATCAGACGGCGGGCGACGGCCAGCGCGATCTCGGACGTACCGCCGAGGACGAGCAGGGACTGGGGCAGGCCGGAGGCGTCCTTCACGACAGCGTGCATGTCGGCGACCGTAGCGCCTCAGGTGCGCGACCAGTTCGAGAACATCCGTCCGCTCCCCGAAATGGGGTACTCGCACACATCGGTCTCCCGCGCGGAGGGCAGAGTCGGATCATGGACTGGCTGAAGAAGCTCCCCGTCGTCGGACCGGCGTACAACCGGCTGACGGCGACGCACGCCTGGCGGTCGTACGAACGGCTGGACCGGGTGAAGTGGACGCGGCTGGCGGCCGCGATGACGTTCGTGAGCTTCGTCGCGCTCTTCCCGCTGCTGACGGTGGCCGCCGCGATCGCCGCGGCCACCCTCGACAAGGACGGCCAGCAGGAGCTGGAGGACAAGATCGCCGACCAGGTGCCCGGCATCTCCGACCAGTTGGACATCGGCGCCCTGGTCGACAACGCCGGCACGGTGGGCCTCATCGCCGGCGCCGTGCTGCTGTTCACCGGCATCGGCTGGGTCGGCCAGATGCGCGACTGTCTGCGCGCGGTGTGGGAGCTGCCGGACAGCGAGGAGAACCCGATCCTGAGCAAGGCCAAGGACGCCGGGGTGCTGTTCGGCCTGGGCGGCGCCCTGCTGGTGACCCTGGGCGCCTCCACGGTCGCCTCGGCACTGGTGGGCTGGATCGTCGACCGGCTGGGCATCGAGCGGGGCGGGATCGGCAGCGTCCTGCTGTACCTCGCCGCGTTCGCCGTCGCGGTGCTGGCCGACTTCCTGGTGCTCCTCTACGTCCTCACCCTGCTGCCGGGCGTCGAACCGGAGCGCCGCCGTCTACTGGTCGCCGCGCTGATCGGCGCGGTCGGCTTCGAGCTGCTGAAGCTGCTGCTCAGCGGGTACATCCAGGGCATCGCCGCGAAGAGCATGTACGGCGCGTTCGGCGTCCCTGTCGCCCTGCTGCTGTGGATCAACTTCACGTCGAAGCTGGTGCTGTTCTGCGCCGCCTGGACGGCGACGCAGAGCAAAGAGCAGGAGCTGGGAACGGAACCGGAACCGGAACCGGAAGAAGAGCAAAAGCTCAGCGACGACGGCGCACCAGGTCCGGCAGCGGCCAGCGGCGGTTGACCAGGAACACGCCGGCCGCCAGCAGTGCCAGCACCCCGCCCGTGATCGCCAGGGCGACGCCCACCCCGCCCGAGCCGCCGTCGGTCGCCGCGCCGACGGCCGCCTGCTTGCCGGCGCCCGAGCCGGACCCGCTGTCCGTTCCCGAGCCGGAGCCGTCCCCCGAGCCGCCGCCCGCCTCGCCGGAGGCGTTCGCGCCGGGCTGGGCACCCGCGCCCGCCGCGCCCTTCGGCGGCACCAGCTCACCGACCGGCTGCACCTTGCCGGCCGCGCGGAAGCCCCAGTCGAAGAGCCGGGCGGTCTCCTTGTAGACCTCGTTGTGGTCGTCCTTCTCCGGGTTCATCACCGTGACCAGCAGCACCTTGCCGCCCCGCTCGGCGACACCGGTGAAGGTGGCGCCCGCGTTGGTGGTGTTGCCGTTCTTCACGCCCGCGATGCCCCGGTACTGGGAGATGTCGTAGTCGCCCGTCAGCAGCCGGTTGGTGTTCTGGATCTCGAAGGAGGGCCGGACGAGCCTGCCCTTCTTGTTCTTCGTCGTCTCGCCGGGGAACTTGGCCCGCGCGGTCGAGCAGTACTCGCGGAAGTCCTTCTTCTGCAGCCCGGAACGGGCGAACAGCGTCAGGTCGTAGGCGGAGGAGACCTGCCCGGGGGCGTCGTAGCCGTCCGGGCTGACCACGTTCGTGTCCAGCGCCTGGAGTTCCTCGGCGTGCCGGTTCATCTCGGCGACGGTGGCGTCGACGCCGCCGTTCATCGCGGACAGCACATGCACGGCGTCGTTGCCGGAGCGCAGGAACACCCCGAGCCACAGGTCGTGGACGGAGTAGGTCTCGTCCTCCTTTATGCCGACCATGCTGGAGCCGGCGCCGACGCCCGCGAGGTCGGAGGGCACCACCTTGTGCCGGTCGGTGCGCGGGAACTTCGGCAGCAGCGTGTCCGCGAACAGCATCTTCAGCGTGCTGGCCGGGGCGAGCCGCCAGTGCGCGTTGTGCGCGGCGAGCACCTCACCGGACTCCGCGTCGGCCACGATCCACGACCGCGCGGTGATGCCCTTGGGCAGCACCGGCACGCCGGGCGCGAGCTCCACCTGGGTGCCGGGCAGGCCGAGCCGGGCGCCGCCGACCTTCGACATGTCCGCCGGGGGAGTGGCCGAAGGGCTCACCGAGGGACTCGGCGACGGCTTCGGCGCGGCCACGGCGGCGGGCGCGGCCAGCGGCAGGGACAGCAGGGCGGCGGAGGTGACCAGCAGGGATCGCCTGACGGTCTTCTTGGGTGCGGGCACGACCGAGAAAGTACATGCACGGGAAGACGATGTCCCGCCCGCCTCCCCACCCCGGCCGAGGAACCCACCGGCCGGCGGCGATACTGGAGCCATGAAACTCAGCCGCCCCGTCTCCTGGTTCCTGCTCGCGTTCGGGGTCTGGAGCTGGGTCATCTGGATCACTTTCGTCAAGAACCTCGTCAAGGACGGCAGCGGGCTCGCCTTCGAGGACGGCGACCCGACGGCGTACTTCTGGGTGCACCTGCTGCTGGCCGTCGTCTCCTTCGTATTGGGGACGGTCGTCGGGGGCATCGGGTTGCGCGGTCTGCGCGCACTGCGCCGAACCTCATAGAGACCTCACCGATCTCACCCACAACCGGATCAGGGGCACGACAGCGTGGTCATCGTCTTCGCACTGCTCGCACTCGGCGTCATGGTCGTCGCCAACTGGTACCTGTGGCGCCGTCTGTTCCGGGACACCACCGCAGGCCCCGGCTGGGTGCGCCGCGCGGGCGCGGTCCTGATCGCGGGCGGCTGGGCGCTGTGCATCGGCGCGCTGGTGGCCGAGCGGACGGAGGCGCCGTTCTGGCTCCAGCGGACCCTGGCCTGGCCGGGCTTCCTGTGGATGGCGCTCGCCATATACCTCCTGCTGGCCGTGGTCGTGGGCGAGGCCGTACGGCCGCTGCTGCGACGCGCGCTGGAACGCCGTACGCCCGACGTGCCCGTACGACGCGCGGAACCGGAACCCGCGACGGTCGGCGCGCCGCCGCGTGGACCCGAGCCCGAGCCGGTGACCCCGCCCGAGGCCCCGGCGCCCTCCCGCCGCCTGTTCGTCTCCCGTGTCGTCGCCGGAGCCGCCGCCGCGGCCGCCGTCGGAACCGTCGGATACGGCACGTACGGCGTGCTGCGCGGCCCCGGCGTGAAGCGGGTCACCGTGCCGCTGGCCAGACTCCCGCGGGCCGCGCACGGCTTCCGGATCGCGGTCGTCAGCGACATCCACCTCAGCCCCGTCCTCGGCCGCGGTTTCGCGCAGAAGGTCGTCGACACCATCAACTCCACGCAGCCCGACCTGATCGCGGTGGTCGGCGACCTCGTCGACGGCAGCGTGGCCAACCTCGGTCCGGCCGCGGCCCCGCTCGCCGGGCTCGAAGCGCGGCACGGGGCGTACTTCGTCACCGGAAACCACGAGTACTTCTCCGGCGCCGGCCAGTGGATCGAGGAGGTACGGCGGCTCGGGATGCGCCCGCTGGAGAACGCCCGCACCGAACTGCCGTACTTCGACCTCGCCGGCGTCAACGACATCGCGGGCGAGAGCGAGGGCCAGGGCCCCGACTTCGCGCGCGCCCTGGGCGACCGCGACCGTACGCGCGCGTGCGTGCTGCTCGCCCATCAGCCGGTGCAGATCCACGAGGCCGTCGAGCACGGCGTCGACCTCCAGCTCTCCGGCCACACCCACGGCGGCCAGCTCTTCCCCGGCAACCTCATCGCCGGTGCGGCGAACCCGACGCTGGCGGGCCTGGACCGCTACGGCGACACGCAGTTGTACGTCTCCCGCGGTGCGGGCGCGTGGGGGCCGCCCACGCGCGTGGGCGCGCCCTCGGACATCACGGTCGTGGAACTGGCGTCCAAGCAGGCCTGACGGCGTCCCCGGCCTGGTGGGGTCCGCCGTGCCGAACTTTGGCCGAGAACCGCCTGGGAAACGTTCCCATAACGACTCGCGACAATTTCTTCCTCAACTTCTCAGATCGCTCTTCCGCCCGCTCAGGCCCGTGTGGTTGATTGAGCCCGGCCACTGGGGAGGTGGCTTCGTGTTGCCTGGGGAGGGGAACCGGTGCGTTCGGTTCGCATGCGGATTCTCGTGTCGCTGCTGGTCGTGGCGGCTGCGGGAGTGGGTGGCTGGCAGTTGCTGCCACTACAGGACGACAGGGACGACGCCATCGCGGTCGGCACCACGGACGCCGTGACGTCGCTCGACCCGGCGGGGGCGTACGACGCGGGATCGTGGGCCCTGTTCAGCAACGTGTTCCAGTCACTGCTGACCTTCGAGCCGGGCGGCGCCGAACCTGTGCCGGACGCGGCGGAGGAGTGCGACTTCGAGGGCACGGACCTGCGCACCTACCGCTGCAGACTGCGCGAGGGCCTGAAGTTCCCCAGCGGGCGCGAGATGACCGCGAAGGACGTGAAGTTCTCCTTCGACCGGCTGCGCACGATCGACTCGGACGTCGGCCCCGCGTCGCTGTTCACCACGCTGAAGTCCGTCGAGGCGGACGGCCGTACGGTGACCTTCCGGCTGTCCTCCTCGGACGCCACCTTCCCGTTCAAGGTGGCCACCGGCGCGGGCGCGATCGTCGACAGCACCAAGTACCCGGCCGACGCCCTGCGCGAGGACGACGCCGTCGACGGCACGGGACCGTACGAGCTGACCTCGTACACCAAGGACAGCAGCGCGGTCCTCACGCCCAACGACGACTACCGCGGCGCGCTGAAGGACACCGGCAAGCCGGTCGAGCTGCGCTACTTCGGCGACTCCGAGGCGCTGGACCGGGCGTGGAAGGGCAAGCGGATCGACGTGGCCGCGCGCCAGCTGCCGCCGAAGGTGCTGTCCGCGCTGTCCGCGAGCGACCCGGACATGCGGGTGTCCGAGGCCGACGGCTCCGAGACCCGCAACCTGTACCTCAACACCCGCAAGGGCAGGGCGCTGCACGATGTGCGCGTCCGGCAGGCCATGGCCTGGCTGATCAGCCGCGAGGACCTCGCCGTCAACGTCTACGACGGGACGGTCGACCCCCTCTACTCGCTGATCCCGGCCGGCATCCTCGGCCACACCACGTCGTTCTTCGACACCTACCCCGAGCAGAGCGCCGCCAAGGCCCGCGCCCTGCTCACCGAGGCCGGCGTGGACCTCCCGGTCCGCTTCACCTACGGCTACGGCAAGGGGCGCGGCGCCGCGGAGGCCGAGGCCAAGGCGATCGAACGGCAGCTGGAGAAGGACGGCCTGTTCCAGGTCACGCTCAAGGGCTACGAGTGGACCGACTTCCAGAAGCAGTGGGCGGGCGGCCGGCTCGACGCGTACGCCGTCGGCTGGGTCGCCGACTACCCCGACGCGGACACCTTCGGCGCCCCGCTCGTCGGCACCGACGGCACCATGAACACCGGCTACTCCTCCAAGGAGGTCGACGCGCTGATCCAGGCGAGCCAGCGCTACGCCGACCGCGGCCAGGTCGCCGACGACTTCAAGGACCTCCAGCAGACGATCGCCGAGGACGTGCCGGTCATCCCGCTGTGGCAGGGCAAGGAGTACGTCGTCGCCAGCGTGGACGTCGGCGGCGGCCAGTACCTCTCCGACGGCACGGGCGTCTTCCGCCTGTGGCGCCTGACCTGGATCTGACCGGCCCTCAGCCGCTGTCGCGCCCGGTGGGCCCCTTGCCCGCCGGGTCCGGCACCATCCGGGTCATCCCCGGCAGGAAGTCGGTGAACAGCTCGTGCACCTCGCGCACGAGCGGGCGCAGCACGCGGAAGCGGGCCAGGGAGACGCCGCGGGCGGTGAGGCGGGCGCCCCGCTCGGCCAGCTTGTAGCTGCGCTCCCGCCCTGCAGTGCGATCGAAGATCCAGTACAGGACCAGGCCCATCTGGGAGAGCCACATCAGTTCGGGGAGGATGTCCCGCAGCTCGTCCGGGACCTTCGTCTTCGTCGCGCCCCTCAGCACCTCCCGGTGGACGCTGATCGCCTCCACGCGCGCGTGCTCCGACTCCGGGGAGAAAGGGCTGAGGGGGCTGTCCGGGTCGGCGGCGTTCTTGAAGAACTGGACGGCGAACTCGTGGTACGGCGTGGCGACGTCCAGCCAGGCCTTCAGCACACCCGCGAGGCGCGCCTCCAGGTCGGTCTCCCGGGCCAGGACCTCCCGGACCGCCGCCTGGTGCTCGGCGGCGATCCGGTCGTAGAAGCCCTGGATCAGGTGCTCCTTGCCCTCGAAGTAGTAGTACGCGTTCCCGACGGAGACCCCGGCCTCCTTGGCGATGGCCCGCATGGTCGTCTTGTCGTAGCCCCGCTCCTGGAACAGCCGCATGGCCGTCTCCAGGATCAGCGCGCGGGTCTGCTCGGACTTGCTGGGCTCGGGGCTGTCGTTCCGCGGGGGGCTGTCGTTCTTCGAGGGCACGGAGCGAGCCTAACCAGTACGGATCAGGAGGACTGCGCCGCCTGGTAGAGGTTCTGCGCGTCGGTGCCGAAGTACGGCCCGTACATGCGGTTGGGCAGGAAGTTGTACTTGAAGCTGTTCACCGAGGACAGCAGGCCGCTGCCGGTCGCCTCGTCGAACTGGCTGAACCAGGGCCCGCCGCTCGCGCCGCCGGTCATGTTGCAGGCCATGCCGTGGTCGCTGGACAGCAGGAAGTCCCGGCTGGTGGTGCCGCTGCAGTAGATGAACTTCTCGCCGTCGTACGGGGACGCGGCCGGGAACCCGAAGGAGTACATGCGCAGGCCGTACCCGGTGTTGAAGGCCAGTCCCTGTCCGCCGACGACGTCGGTGAGCGCGCGCCCGTCCAGCGGGGCGACGACCGCGGCGCCGATGTCGTAGTTGATGTCCTCGCTCGCCGTCCACTGGGGTGTGGACAGGGTCTTGGTGGCGGCCCAGCGGCCGTAGGGGGCCTGGCCGTCGTGATAGCCGGGCACGAAGACCCAGTTGGTGTGCCAGGCGCCCTCCAGCTTCACGCAGTGGCCGGCCGTGATGACCGTGCTCTTGTTGTTGCTGGTGACGGCGTTGCCGGAGCAGGACGCCGTACGGCCCTGGTAGCTGAAGAACACCCGGCCGGCCGTGGAGACGACCTTGCCGCCGCCGGTCCAGGCGCCGCCTGCGTTGGGGAAGGCCAGCACACCGAGGTCCGGGGAGGTGGGCCGGACCGTGCTCGGGGCGCCCTGGCGCGGTGCCTTGTGCACGCCGGTCCGGCCGACGCTCAGCAGGTCCAGCGGCTGCGCCTCGCGCATCCGCCGCGGGGTCCAGAAGTCACGCGCCTGCTGCTGCGCGGCGGCCGGGATCTGCCGTACGGCGGTGCTGTCGGGCTGCGGGGCGGCGGCACCCGCCGGGCTGGCCAGGGCGCCGGTGGCGAGCAGCGCGGTGACGCCGGCGAGTACGCCGAGGAAGGTGCCGGAGATGCGGGGTATGCCTCTCACGCGAACTCCTTCTGTGTGGGGGCGAGCTGCGGGGGCAGCGTGCCAACGCGGCCGCGATTTTGGAAGGGTGCATGCCAAAACTGCGGGCCTCGGCTGCCGTGCTGCGGTCCTCGACTGACCTGCTGCGGGCCTCGGCTGCCCTATTGCGGCGTGCAGGCCCCGCCCTCGCACCCCGGCCCCGTGTACCTCCAGCCCCACGACGGGTCGTACGACCACCCGTCGGTCCGCCGGTACACCTCGCGGCCCTGCTGGTCGCGGCCCCACCGTCCGTCCCGCCACTTCGCCGCCGCCAGGGCCGCGCCCTTGGCGAGGCGCATTCCGGCGGGGCTGCTCAGGCGGTGGGCGAGCGGCCGGTGTTCGCGCAGGGCCCACAGGACGACGACCCAGGCGGCCGCGCCCTGCCAGAGCTGACCGGTGTCGCCCACGACGGTGATGTCGTCGAGGGTGCCGGCGTGGTCGAGGCCGGGGAAGCGCGCGCGGGCCTCGGCCGAGGCGGCCGGGATCAGCTCCAGCGGCACCAACTGCCGCTGCCGGGCGAGCCAGTCGCGCACATGGGCGCACAGGGCGCACTCGGCGTCGTAGAGGACGGTGAGCCGGCGGACCGGGACGCGCGTGGCGGCGTCCCGGTCCTGGACGGTCGGTGCCGTGCTCATGCCTGGGCCGTCCAGCCCTGCGGCGCGACCGGCGGCACCTGCTCGCGCTCCATCGCGCCCCGGCGCCGGATCCGGTTGAGGACGTAGACGTTGCCCAGGTGCATGATGCCGAGCACCAGCAGAACCACGCCGAGCTTGGCCGACAGGTTCTCGAAGATGCCGCGGGTGTCGGAGACGTCTCCGCTGTCCGTCATGAAGAGGGCGACGAAGCCCATGTTCACCAGGTAGAAGCCCACCACCAGAAGGCGGTTGACGGCGTCGGCGAGCTCTTCGTTGCCGCGCAGGACGTCGGCGAGGAAGACCCGTCCGTTGCGGCTGAGCGTGCGCGCCACCCACACGGTGAGGGCGATGCTGACGGACAGGTAGATGACGTAGGCGATGACCGTGCGGTCCATGGCCTCCCCCTTCTTGAACGCGTTCAAAACGCTGACAGGGAAGACTGTAGACCTGGTTTTGAACGCGTTCAACGCAATAGCGCGCGGAGCGGGGAGACCTGCGTCACGGTCTGCGGCCCAGCTCCGGCCGCTTGGTGTAGTCGGTGAACCCGATGACGTTGCCCCACGGGTCGGCGATCTCCACCGTCCAGCCCGTGGCCACCGAGGCGGGCTCGTCGAGCGGCACGATCCCCGCGGCCCGCAGCGCCCGCGCCGCCACCCGCGCGTCCGGCACCTCCAGCCAGACCTGCGCCGAGTGCCACGGCGGCGGCCGGTGCCCCAGCTCGTCCTCCACCCGCAGCAGAATCCCCGGCGTCTCCCCGCCGACCTTCAGCGACGCGATCCCGGCCTCGTCGATCCGGAAGCCCACCGCGAACCCGGCCCGCTCGTAGAACGCCACCGCCTCGCCGAGATGCCCGACCGGCAGCAGCACGTTGTCGAACCCGAGCAGTTCGTACGACTCGTCATCTGACATGCCATCAGGCTAGGTGTCCGGTCGCCCGGAACCCGGCATTGTCAGTGGTGCCTCGTACTGTCGGCGGCATGGGAATCGTGATGTTCGTCGACGAGACGACCAGCGGGAGCCGCAGCGAGGGCCGGCCTCTGGAGGTCGCCGAGGAGCGGCTCGGCGCGCGCGAACTGATCCGGCGCCGGGTCTTTGAGGAGGTCGCGGAGTACAACGCCCGCACCCCGGCCGTCTTCCAGGGGCTCGTCCAGCCCCAGGACGCCGAGCGCGTCCTCGACGGCTACGCGTTGCGCACGCCTCGCCGCATCGACCCGGAGCAGCAGACCGCCCTGGCCCTGGAGGCGTTCACCCGCAACGGCTTCCTGCTGCTCGTGGGGGACCGTCAGGTGACCGAGCTCGACGAGGAGATAGAGCTCGGATCCGGCACCGAGGTCACGTTCCTGAAGCTCGTGCCGCTGGTGGGCGGCTGATGACCCTCTGGCGGCGGTCCGCGGCCGGCGCGGCACACTGCGGACGCACAGGGGCCCCGCCCCCCGGTGCGGAACCGGGAAGCGGGGCCCTCGGTGTCAGGCGGCCGAAGCCGGGATCAGTAGCGGCGCGTGATCAGCGCTCGCTTGACCTCCTGGATCGCCTTGGTGACCTCGATGCCGCGCGGGCAGGCGTCCGTGCAGTTGAAGGTCGTGCGGCAGCGCCACACGCCGTCCTTGTCGTTGAGGATCTCCAGGCGCTGCTCGCCGGCCTCGTCACGCGAGTCGAAGATGAAGCGGTGCGCGTTGACGATCGCCGCCGGGCCGAAGTACTGGCCGTCGTTCCAGAAGACCGGGCACGAGGAGGTGCAGGCCGCGCAGAGGATGCACTTCGTCGTGTCGTCGAAGCGCTCGCGGTCCTCCGCCGTCTGCAGGCGTTCCCGCGTCGGCTCGTTGGTGTCCTTCGTGATCAGGAAGGGCATCACGTCCCGGTACGCCTGGAAGAACGGCTCCATGTCGACGACCAGGTCCTTCAGGACCGTCAGGCCCTTGATGGGCTCGACCGTGATCGGCTTCTCGGGGTTGATGTCCTTGATCAGCGTCTTGCACGCCAGGCGGTTCTTGCCGTTGATCCGCATGGCGTCGGAGCCGCAGATGCCGTGCGCGCAGGAGCGGCGGAACGTCAGCGTGCCGTCGAGGTCCCACTTGATCTTGTGGAGGCCGTCGAGGACGCGCTCCTTCGGGTCGATCTCCAGCTGGAAGTCTTCCCAGGTCGCCTCGGCCGAGACCTCCGGGTTGAACCGGCGGACCCGGAAGGTGACCGTGATGTACGGGGAGGCCGCGGACTCCGCCTCGACCTTGTCCAGAACAGGGGTAGCCATCAGTACTTACGCTCCATCGGCTGGTAGCGGGTCTGGACGACCGGCTTGTAGTCGAGACGGACGGTTTCCGACCCGTCGGCGCCGACCTCGCGGTACGCCATCGTGTGACGCATGAAGTTGACGTCGTCGCGGTTCGGGTAGTCCTCGCGGTAGTGACCGCCGCGGGACTCCTTGCGGGCCAGGGCGGAGACCGCCATGACCTCGGCCAGGTCCAGCAGGTTGCCCAGCTCGATGGCCTCCAGCAGGTCCGTGTTGAACCGCCGGCCCTTGTCCTGGATCGCCACGTTCTTGTACCGCTCGCGCAGCTCGGCGATCTTCTCGACGGCCGTCTTGATCGTCTGCTCGGTGCGGAACACCATGACGTTGGCGTCCATGGTCTCCTGCAGCTCGCGGCGCAGCGTCGCCACCCGCTCGGTGCCCGTGGAGTTGCGCAGCCGCTCGATCTGCTCGACGACGAGGGACTCCGGGTTCTCCGGCAGCTCGACGAAGTCGGCCTTCTGCGAGTACTCGGCGGCGGCGATGCCCGCGCGCTTGCCGAACACGTTGATGTCCAGGAGCGAGTTGGTGCCCAGACGGTTGGCGCCGTGCACGGAGACGCAGGCGACCTCACCGGCGGCGTACAGACCCGGCACGACGGTGGTGTTGTCCGCCAGGACCTCACCCTCGACGTTCGTCGGGATGCCGCCCATCGCGTAGTGCGCGGTCGGCTGGATCGGGATCGGGTCCGTGTAGGGCTCGATGCCGAGGTAGGTCCGCGCGAACTCGGTGATGTCCGGCAGCTTGGCGTCCAGCTGCTCCGGCGGCAGGTGCGTGAGGTCCAGGTAGACGTGGTCGCCCTCGGGACCGCAGCCGCGGCCCTCACGGATCTCCGTGTAGATGGAGCGCGAGACGACGTCACGGGACGCGAGGTCCTTCATGACCGGCGCGTACTTCTCCATGAAGCGCTCGCCGTCCTTGTTGCGGAGGATGCCGCCCTCACCACGGGCGCCCTCCGTCAGCAGGATGCCCATGCGCCAGATGCCGGTCGGGTGGAACTGGAAGAACTCCATGTCCTCCAGCGGCAGACCGCGACGGTAGACGGCGGCCTGACCGTCACCGGTCAGGGTGTGCGCGTTGGACGTCACCTTGAAGAACTTGCCGCAGCCGCCGGAGGCGTAGATGACGGCCTTCGCCTGGAAGACGTGGATCTCGCCGGTGGCCAGCTCGTAGGCGACCACACCGGCGGACTTCTTGACGCCGTCGACCTCGGTGATCAGCTGGTCCAGGACGTAGAACTCGTTGAAGAACTCCACGCCCTCCTTGACGCAGTTCTGGTACAGCGTCTGGAGGATCATGTGACCGGTGCGGTCGGCCGCGTAGCAGGAGCGGCGGACGGGCGCCTCACCGTGGTTACGGGAGTGACCGCCGAAACGCCGCTGGTCGATCGTGCCGTTCGGGGTGCGGTTGAACGGCAGGCCCATCTTCTCCAGGTCGAGGACCGAGTCGATGGCCTCCTTCGCCAGGATCTCCGCGGCGTCCTGGTCGACCAGGTAGTCACCGCCCTTGACCGTGTCGAAGGTGTGCCACTCCCAGTTGTCCTCCTCCACGTTGGCCAGCGCCGCGGCCATGCCGCCCTGCGCGGCGCCCGTGTGGGAGCGGGTGGGGTAGAGCTTGGTCAGGACCGCGGTGCGGCTGCGCTTCGTCGACTCGATGGCCGCGCGCATGCCCGCGCCACCGGCGCCGACGATGACGGTGTCGTACTTGTGGATCTTCATGTTTCTCGCAGCCCCGTGCCTAGCGGATGTTCGGGTCGAAGGTGAAGATCACCAGCGTGCCCAGCAGGATGGTGAACACCGTGGCGGTGTAGAGCAGGCCCTTCAGCCACAGCCGGGTGTTCGCGCGCTCCGCGTAGTCGTTGATGACCGTGCGCAGGCCGTTGGCGCCGTGCAGCATCGCCAGCCACAGCATCAGCAGGTCCCAGACCTGCCAGAACGGGGACGCCCAGCGGCCCGCCACGAAGGCGAAGCCGATCTTGGAGACGCCGCCGTCCAGCACGAGCTGGATCAGCAGGTGGCCGAGGACCAGGACGACCAGGACCACACCGGACAGGCGCATGAACAGCCATGCGGCCATCTCGAAGTTGCCGCGGGTGGACCGGGGGGTCTTCTTGGTGCGCTTGCGGGGGGCCTCGATGTACGGCGCCGGGTTGTCGACGCTGTAGACGGACGCGCCCGCGCCCTCCACCGGACCGATGCCGGAAGCCTTGGTTTCAGTCGTGGACATGCGCGTCAGCTCCCGAACAGTTCACGAGCGGCGTGGCCGAGGACCGGGTACAGGGCACCGGCCATGAGCACGACCCAGATGCCTACGACGGTCCAGAGCATCTGCTTCTGGTAGCGGGGGCCCTTCGACCAGAAGTCGACGGCGATGACGCGCAGGCCGTTGAGCGCGTGGAAGAGGATGGCGGCGACGAGGCCGTACTCCAGCAGCGCGACGATCGGCGTCTTGTACGTGGCTACGACCTTGTCGTAGTCCTCGGGGGAGACACGCACGAGAGCGGTGTCCAGGACATGGACGAACAGGAAGAAGAAGATGAGGACGCCGGTGACTCGGTGAGCCACCCAGGACCACATTCCTTCCCGGCCGCGGTACAGCGTTCCAGCCGGCACGGAAGAACCCTCCGGGAGCGGGGACTAGGGCCGCGCCGGCTTCTCTGTCGGTCGGGCCCGGCCGGGTACGGTCCACCGGCCCCCAGCATCGTAGCGACGCGCTGCCGCTGGGCTGACCCGGGGCCTTGCGGTGTGATCAAAGTGGCACGCGGATGGGTGAGTTTTTCGGCATCTGTGGGGGCTTGTTCTGTTATTTGCCGGGTGCGGGCTGTTTGTGGCTTGTCGCGCAGTTCCCCGCGCCCCTTAGGGCATTCATCAACCGTCCTTTTGCCAGTCTGCGGAGTTCTTCCGCTGCCACCAGGCGTTCGTCCTCCGGGTCGTTCGTCAGACGGGAGCGGATGCCCTCCAGGGTTCGGTCGAGAGCTTCGTCCGGCGGTGTCTCACCCAGATAGATGACGAACGCGTGTCCGAATCTCGCTTCGTATGCCGCTCGGGCGGCGCTCAGCGCCATGTGGGCCGCCCCGTACGTGTCCTCCGGCAGGGTCGGCAGGGTCTCGGCGGCCAGCGCCTCCGCCAGGTCCGACGGCGTCAGGTCGTACGCGGCCTCGTCCGCGGCGGCCAGGAGGGCGTCGAGGTCGGGATAGGGGCGGTGGGCGGTGATGCGGTCGGCCCAGCGCAGGCTGCGCAGGCAGGACAGGAGGGCGTGCCGGGCCTCGGCGGCAGATAGCGTGTTGAAGCGCTGCAGCGGGGACGGCGTGGCGCGGGTCTGCTCGGGAAGGAGACGAGTCACGTTTCGGCAGGGGATTGTGTGAGAGATGTGCCGCCACGCTATAAGAGCGTGCTCATGCCGTGTCGACGGATGCCCGAATTTCACCCGGACGAGAGAGTTTCGGAACGTGTGGTGGACAACGCAGGCGCCCGACGGTCGTAGGTTGGCCGCGTGAGCCAGCACAGGCGCCCACCGGCGAGCCGGTCGGGGCGAGCGGAGCGGAACGTGCGGCGGCGGGCGCTGATCATCGGCGCCGCGGTCGTGGCCTTCGGAGTGGGTGTGGGGCTGTGGGCCTCCGGCGGAGACGGCGGCGGCTCGTCGGTGGCCTCCCCGAGCGCGAGCCCCGGCGCACGCACCGGACCTTCGCCGAGTCCGACGCCCAGCCCCACCCGCAGCTACCCCATGTCCGAGGCCCCGCGCACCATCCCCGCCGTGCGCGAGCACACCTCCGCCCGCGGACCCGGCTGGCGCCCGCGGTCGTCGTACCGCGTGGTCGTCAGCGACGCCGAGCTCGGCGACGAGGGGCGGCTGATCGCCGGTGAGCTGGGGCTGACGTACGCCGGCGAGCGCGGTGACGTACGCGAAGGGGACGTACGGCTCGCGCTGAACGGCGACGAGGGCGCGGACCCGGAGTCGTACGCCATGACCGTGCGCGGCGGGCGCGTCACCATCAGCGGGCCGGACGAGGCGGGTGTCTTCTACGGGACGCGCACGCTGAAGCAGGAGGTGCGCGGCGGGGGAACGGCGCCCGAGGGCGTGGTGCGGGACGAGCCCGCCAAGCCGGTGCGCGCGCTGATGCTGGACATCGCGCGCAAGCCGTACAGCGCCGACTGGATCGAGGACCGGGTCCGTGAGCTGGGCGACCTGAAGTTCAACCAGCTCGGTCTGCACTTCTCCGACGACCAGGGCTTCCGTATCCAGTCGGACACCCACCCCGAGATCGTCTCCAAGGAGCATCTGACCAAGGCGCAGGTCCGGCGGATCGTCCGCCTCGCCGCGAGCCGGCACATCACCGTCGTGCCCGAGATCGACTCACCCGGCCATCTGGGCGCGGTCCTCGACGCGCACCCCGAGCTGAAGCTGCGCGATGTGCAGGGCGTGGCCGCGCGCGGCGCGGTCGACATCTCCGACCCGGACGCCGCCGAGATCGTCGACGACCTGCTCGGCGAGTACGCGGAGCTGTTCCCCGGCGGGCCCTGGCATCTGGGCGGCGACGAGTACCTCGCGCTGATGGTGTCCGACCCCGAGGGCTCCTACCCGCAGCTCGCCACGGACGCGCGGGAGTCCTACGGCCCCGACGCGGGCATCGCCGACCTGGCCACCGGGTGGCTCAACGACCGCGCCGACACCGTCCGGGCGCTCGGCCGCACCCCGCTCGCCTGGAACGACGGCTTCTACCGCTCCACGACCTTCCCGCCGGACCGGGACATCCAGGTCGCCTACTGGACCGGCAAGGAGATCGGCGCCCGGGAGCCCGCGGGCTATCTGGAGGCGGGCCGCAAGGTCGTCAACTACAACGACGAGTTCCTGTACTACGTCCTCGGCGAGCCGCAGACCTTCGTCTATCCCACCGGCGAGCGGATCTACGAGCAGTGGACCCCGCGCGTCCTGCGCGGCACCGATCCCGTCCCCGCCCGCTACGACGCCCAGATCCTCGGCGGCTCCTTCGCCGTGTGGGGAGACCTGCCCCGCTCCCAGACCCAGGAGCAGGTCGCGGCCGGCATCCGGATGCCGCTGCGGGCCACCGTCCAGAAGCTGTGGGACCCGGACCCGCCGGTGCTGAGCTGGCCCGAGTTCCGGGCCCTCGCCGACAAGGTGGGCTGAGCGCCTCCCAAGGAGACCTGGCCGAAAACCTTCTCTACAGGCTCCTCGGGCGGCTCGGCGCGGTGCCCCTGTGACAGAACCGGGCCGTCACGCGCAGAAAGGAAAAGTGCGGGCTCCGTAACGGATGGCGCCCCGTCGAGGGAGGCGTGCATGAGCCTGGTGGAACTGATCGCGCAAGCCGATGAGCGCGGACTGGCCGCCAGCGGGCTGGCTTGTTTGGATCGGTGCGTGCCGCTGCTGGGCGGCGACGACGAACTGCTGCGCCCTTTGTGGGCGAACCTGGCCGACGGCGGCGACCCGGCCGCCTGGGGCGACCTGCTGGAGCAGGCGCGCGACAAGCTGGACGCCCCGGACATCGGCGCCGACGAGGCCGCGCTGCTCGCCCGGCGGATGCTGGACGCCGCCCCCGCGGCGCGCTCGGCCGCCGAGGTGCGGGTGTGGGCGGACGCCTGCTCGGTCGCCTCGCTCCAGATACACCGGCTGCTCGACCCGGCGGAGGACACCGGCGAGGTCGACTCGCGCCGCGCGGGCCGTACCGAGGGCATGTCGCCGCTCGTCGCCGCCGAGCTGCGCCGCCAGATCACCGTCCTGGAACTGCTGGCGGGCCACGGCCCGTCCGGGCTGCGCCGGGCGCTGGACATCTCCACGGAGGGCCGGCGGGTGCTGCGCGCGGTCGTGTCGCGCCGTACCCGGCAGCAGGGCTGAGAAACCCTCACCGGCGGCGGATCCTGTGACCGTGCTGCGGGGGAGGCGGGGCAATCCTGCGCCGGTCCCGGGAACCGGCCGGAACACAGTGACGAAACCGCTTGTCACGTCGCTCTTGCCTATGTGACGACGACACATCAGGAGACCAGGCCCCAGGCCGCCGCGAAGCCCGTCCGCTGGGCGGCCGACGCGGTGGCGACGATGCGGGAGGGCGCGCGGCTGCGCCTGGACTACTCGGCGCAGAGCCTGTGGCGCGTCGACCGGATGATCGAGGAGCTGCGCCGGGAGGACCCGCCGTACGCCGCCATGGAGCACGTGCTGCGCGGGCTCGGGGCGTACGCCGGTGAGGTGGTCGTCCGGCAGACCGGCGGCGAGTGGTGGGCGACCGGCGGCGACCACTGGGTCCGCACCCCCGACGGCCGTCTGTGGGACCCCATCGACGAGGCCCGGCGCTGCTTCACCGGCCACGGCTCCCTGCGACTGCTGTGCCGGGACGCGACGGCGGGCGGCTAGACCAGGGCCGCCCCTCCCCGCGACCGCCCGTTTCCGGGGGCAGGTGCACAGCTGTGACACTTCTGTGAACCCCGGCGCTGATGAGACGGGGGGCGTCAGTACCGACAACGGAGTCGTACGGCGTGGTCCCGCAGGCAATCCGGTGCGAACGAGGACGGTCTTGGGCCAGGGAGGGGAACCCCGGCGCGTGCAGGCGTACGACGGGGAGCTGGGCGCGGCGGTCGCCCGGGCCCAGAACGGCGACGAGGCCGCCTTCGCGGTCGCCTACCGGCTGGTGCAGCCGGGACTGCTCGGGTATCTGCGCGGGCTCGTCGGCGACGACGCCGAGGACGTGGCCTCCGACGCCTGGCTGGAGATCGCCCGCGACCTCGGGCGGTTCAAGGGCGACGGGGCGGGCTTTCGCGGCTGGACGGCGACGATCGCCCGGCACCGGGCGCTGGACCATCTGCGCCGGCTGCGGGTGCGGCCGCGCGGCGCCGTGCTGGAGCAGGACGTGCTGGAGCTGCCCGGCCCGCACAGCACGCACGAGCAGGCACTGGAGTCGCTCTCCACCGAGCGCGCCCTGGCGCTGGTCCGCTCGCTGCCGCCCGACCAGGCCGAGGCGGTGCTGCTGCGCGTGGTGGTGGGCCTCGACGGGCCCGCGGCCGCCCGCGTCCTCGGCAAACGCCCCGGCGCGGTGCGCACCGCGGCCCACCGCGGGCTGAAACGGCTGGCACGCCAGCTGGGTGTGACGGATGAGGCTCCCCGGACGCTGGGTGAGTCGACATGAACGACGACGGCGGTGACAGGCCGGCGGCGAGACGGACGGACCCGATGGACCGGGTGAACCGGTGAGCGGGGCGGAAATGGAAGCGGAAGCGGGCATGGGTGAGTGGCTGAACGGAGGCACGACACCCGACCCTGCCGCCGCCCGCTCCGGCTCCACCGAGCGCGTCGACACGGCGGCGCTGGAGGAGTACGTCGCCGTCGCTCTGCGGCGTGTCGAGCCCGGCTCCGACGGCGAACGGCGGGCACTGGCCGCGTTCCGGGCCGCGCAGCACGGCCGCGCACGGCACGCGCGGACCCGGCGGCGTGACGACTGGCGGCCCCACAGGGCGCGGGCCGGCCTGCCGCTGCGCACCACGCTCGCCGTGCTGCTGTCCGGTCTGACTCTCGGCGGCGTCGCCTACGCGGCCGTCGGCGGCCCCGACGACAGCGCCGAGGACACCTCCCGCCGGCCCGCGGCCCCCTCCACGGACTCCCCCTCCGACACCACCCCGCCCACCACCCCTCCCTCCACCGACGCCACCTCCGACCGCCCCGGCACCCCCTCCACCGGAGCCGGCCTTGCCGACCGCCCCCTCCCGGCCGACGACACCACGGAGGCCCACTGCCGCGCCTACGCGCAGGTCGAGGCCCGCGGCGAGGCACTGGAGGCGACAGCCTGGGCCCGGCTCGTCCAGGCGGCCGGCGGTGAGCAGCACGTCGACTCCTACTGCGCCGACCACACCCGCGCCACGAAGCCCCCCGCCCCGTCGGTGCAGCCGACCCCCCTCGACCTGCCGACCGTGGCCGTACCGCCGACCCCACTGGACCCACCGGTCGAGACCGGCCGACCGGCCGACGCGGTCCCACTGGACCCTGCCGGGGGCGGGAAGCGCTAGCAGGTGCGTGGCAGCACGCTGAAGAACGTAGAAGAGCGCAGAAGAACGCGGACGCGCTGAATCAGAAGAACCCGGACGGCGCTGAAACGCGCGGTGGGTGGCGAACCGAGGCAACGGCCGGGGCCGCCACCCCCCACAGGAGAGGCCCCGGCCGTCGCGCGGACGGGCCGCGCGGCGGCCCGTACTTTCTTCAGCGTCGGGGCCCCGATTTCTGTCACACCCCGCAGCCGTGCACCGCGTCACGAGTTAGTTGCATCTTCCATCTCCCTCCGTCGCACATGGACGCAGAGCGGTTTCACGCCGTAACGTGCCATTCGCGCCGGGCTGCCAGGGCTGTGTGGTCCCGGACACGGCGTACGACCGGATCGGTGCGCAAGAGGGGCGCGGTGCTGGGGGACGACGCGGAGCTGACGGCCGCGGTGCTTGCGGCACAGGACGGGGACGAGACCGCGTTCCGGACTGTGTACCGCGCGGTGCACCCGCGGTTGCTCGGATACGTCCGGACGCTCGTCGGTGAGCCCGACGCCGAGGACGTCGCCTCCGAGGCCTGGCTCCAGATAGCCCGCGACCTGGACAGGTTCAGCGGCGACGCCGACCGCTTCCGCGGCTGGGCCGCCCGCATAGCCCGTAACCGCGCCCTGGACCACATACGTATGCGCGGCCGCCGCCCCGCCGTCGGCGGCGACGAGACCGAGCTGACCGGCAAGCCCGCCGAGTCCGACACCGCGGGCGAGGCCATGGAGGCCCTGGCGACGGGCCGCACCCTCTCCCTGATCGCCCGCCTCCCGCAGGACCAGGCCGAGGCCGTCGTGCTCCGGGTGGTCGTGGGCCTCGACGCCAAGACCGCCGCCGAGACGCTCGGCAAGCGCGCGGGCGCCGTCCGCACCGCCGCACACCGGGGGCTGAAGCGGCTGGCCGAGCTGATCGGCGAGGATCCGGAATCCACGGGCGTGCTCGACGCGCTGCCCGCTCAGCGAGAACCGCGCGCCAGGACGGTGACGTCCGCGACTGTGACGCATACGCGACCGCGGACGCAGAAGGACATGTGATGGCCGACGAGCAGTACGGGTGGCTGGACCGCGAAACGGCGGAGCGACTGCTGCGCGGGCAGTCACCGGACGCGGTCCGCGCCGATGCCCGGGGCCAGGCCGAGCAGCTCGCCGAAGTCCTCGCCGCGCTGTCCGCGACACCCGCCCCGACCAGCGCCGAACTCCCCGGTGAGGCCGCCGCGCTGGCCGCGTTCCGCAGCGCCCGCGCCGAGCGCCCGGCAGCCCGCGGCGCCGCCGTACGGGGCGGTGCCTCCGACGCCGGGCTGGTCCGGCTGGGAGGTGGCGACGGCGCGGCCGGTGCCGTCCGGCGCCCGCGCTGGGCCCGCCCGCTGCGCTACGGCCTGGCCGCCGCGCTGGCCGCCGGCATGGTCGGCGGGGTCGCCGTCGCGGCCGGAACCGGAGTCCTGCCGACGCCGTTCGACGACGCCGAACCCGCCCCCGCCGCCTCGGTCTCCGCGGCCGCGACCCCCCGGCAGCCGCTGGTGACGCCCTCGCCCGACAGCAGCGGCCTTTCGCCCCGCCCGGACGGTTCCGTCGGCGGCGGCAGCGCCGGCCGCGACACCGCCCGGGACACCGGCGGCACCGGCACCCTCGGCCGCGACCGCACCACCCCCGGCGGCTCCGACGTCGGCCAGGGCACCGCGGACACCCGGCGCGAGGCCGTCGCCTCCTGCCGCGCCGTGCGCGACGGCCGCTCCCTCGACGCCGGCCGCAAGCGCGCCCTGGAGGGCGTGGCCGGCGGCTCCACCCGGGTGTGGACGTACTGCAAGGGCCTGCTCGGTGAGGCCGACGGCGGCAGCAAGGACACCTCCGGGGGCACGTCCCAGGACACCGGCAAGAACGGCGGCACCGGCGGCACCGGCAAGGACGGCAACGGCGGCGGCGACTCCGACGACAAGGACGAGCCCGGCAACGGCAACGGCAACGGCAACGGCGGAGGCCAGTCCGGCGGCGGGAGCCAGATCGGCGACGGCGACCAGGTCGGCGGAGGCAGCGGCGGCAGCGGCGGCAGCCGCGACCGGACCGGCGACGGCCACCGGCGGCGCGACCGCTCCACCAGCAGGCCCCCGGCCTTCGGCCCCGCCCTGCCCGAGCCGACCTCCGGGTCCCCGCGGTCCTCGCAGCCCTCGCCCAACCCCCCCTACACAAGCCTGTGACCTGCGGTTTCACCGAGTCCAAAAATTTTTCGACGCAGGTGTGACGTTTTCGCGGGCCGTGACGCAGTACTAAGTGAGCCGACTGGTCATCGGCCCTCGCACAGAGCCGGGGTTCCCCCCGTACCCGTGGCTCGTGCATTTGGCGCGGGCGGGACACGTTCCCCCGGTCCCGCCCGCGCCCCACACACGTCTCGCCTCGCGCAGGCCCGCCTCACCAGTGCACGACGACCTTGTCGCCGTTGTCGACCTGGGCGAAGAGATCCGCGATCGCCGCCTCGTCCCGTACGTTGACGCAGCCGTGCGAGGCCCCCGCGTAGCCACGGGCCGCGAAGTCGGCCGAGTAGTGCACCGCTTGGCCGCCGCTGAAGAACATCGCGTACGGCATCGGGGAGTCGTAGAGCGTGGATACATGGTGCCGGGACTTCCAGTAGACCTGGAACACACCTTCCCGGGTCGGTGTGTACTCCGAGCCGAACCGCACCGGCACGGTCAGCAGGGTCCGGCCGTCCACCATCCAGCGCAGCGTCCGGCTCTCCTTGCTGATGCACAGCACGCGGCCCGTCAGACAGCGCGCGTCCGGCGCGTCGGCCGGCTGGCCCCCCATCAGATACAGCTCCCAGCGCCCCGGTTCACGGGTCATTCCCAGCAACCGCTCCCAGGTGACGGTGTCCACGGCCCCGGTGCGCGGCAGCCCGCGCTTGCCCTGGAACCCCTTCACCGCCTCCTCGGTCGCCGCGTCGTACGTCCCGGTCGGCCCCTCGAAGAGCCACGCGATCTGCCGCAGCCGCGCCTGGATCTCCCGTACGTCGCGCCCGTCGGCGCCGCGCGACCACAGGACCCGCGGGGCGGGGGCCTTCGGCTTGTCCTCCGGCCTGTCGTCCGGCGCGGGCGAGGAGGGCTGCCCGGTCCGTGTGACCTTCACGGGCGGACCCCCGTGCCCCTGCCGGCCCCCCTCCGCCCGGCACCCGCCCACCGCGACGACGGCCGCCACCGCGACGACCACGCTCCGCAACCCCGGAACCCGCATCCCGCACCCCCGATCGGTACCCCTATGCCCCCTGAGATGTCTCCCCGCACGTGACGGGTTGCGAACAGCACGGCATCGTTGTGAGCAAGGTCCCAGCCTGGGGCCCTCCACCGGAGTGCACGGCCGCCGCTACAGTCCGTGGCGAGGGTCGGCTTGTACTGGCGAGTAATGAAGCTACGCGGAGGCACACCATGGCACGCGAGTCGGAGTCCGGACTGCCCATCGAGCCGGTGTACGGGCCGGACACGTTGGAGGGCTGGGACCCGGCGGAGAAGCTGGGTGAGCCGGGTGCGTATCCGTTCACGCGGGGCGTGTACCCGTCGATGTACACGGGGCGTCCGTGGACGATGCGCCAGTACGCCGGTTTCGGCACGGCGTCGGAGTCCAACGCCCGCTACAAGCAGCTGATCGCCAACGGCACGATGGGTCTGTCGGTCGCGTTCGACCTGCCCACCCAGATGGGCCACGACTCGGACGCGCCGATCGCCTCGGGCGAGGTCGGCAAGGTGGGTGTGGCGATCGACTCGGTCGACGACATGCGGGTGCTGTTCGGCGGGATCCCGCTGGACAAGGTGTCGACGTCGATGACGATCAACGCCCCCGCCGCCCTGCTGCTGCTCCTCTACCAACTCGTCGCGGAGGAGCAGGGCGTCAGCGCGGACAAGCTGACCGGCACGATCCAGAACGACGTGCTGAAGGAGTACATCGCGCGGGGGACGTACATCTTCCCGCCGAAGCCCTCCCTGCGCCTGATCGCGGACATCTTCAAGTACTGCAAGGCCGAGATCCCGAAGTGGAACACCATCTCGATCTCCGGCTACCACATGGCCGAGGCGGGTGCCTCGCCCGCGCAGGAGATCGCGTTCACCCTCGCGGACGGCATCGAGTACGTGCGTACGGCGGTCGCGGCCGGCATGGACGTCGACGACTTCGCGCCCCGCCTGTCCTTCTTCTTCGTGGCGCGTACGACGATCCTGGAGGAGGTCGCCAAGTTCCGCGCGGCCCGCCGGATCTGGGCGAAGGTGATGCGCGAGGAGTTCGGCGCGAAGAACCCGAAGTCGATGATGCTGCGCTTCCATACGCAGACGGCGGGTGTGCAGCTGACCGCGCAGCAGCCGGAGGTCAACCTGGTCCGCGTGGCCGTGCAGGGCCTGGCGGCCGTGCTCGGCGGCACGCAGTCGCTGCACACGAACTCCTTCGACGAGGCGATCGCGCTGCCCACGGACAAGTCGGCCCGGCTCGCGCTGCGCACCCAGCAGGTGCTGGCGTACGAGACGGACGTGACGGCCACGGTCGACCCGTTCGCGGGCTCGTACGTCATCGAGAAGATGACCGACGAGGTCGAGGCCGCCGCCGTCGAGCTGATGCAGAAGGTCGAGGACCTCGGCGGCGCGGTCACCGCGATCGAGCACGGCTTCCAGAAGAACGAGATCGAGCGCAACGCCTACCGCATCGCGCAGGAGACCGACTCCGCCGAGCGTGTCGTCGTCGGCGTCAACCGCTTCCAGCTCGACGAGGAAGAGCCCTACGAGCCGCTGCGTGTGGACCCGGCGATCGAGGCCCAGCAGGCCGACCGCCTCGCCCGGCTGCGTGCCGAGCGCGACCAGGCGGCGGTGGACGCGGCCCTGGAGGCCCTGAAGAAGGCCGCCGAGGGCGAGGACAACGTCCTGTACCCGATGAAGGACGCCCTCAAGGCCCGCGCCACCGTCGGCGAGGTCTGCAACGCCCTGCGCGAAGTGTGGGGGACGTACGTGCCCACCGACGCGTTCTGACCGACTGACGGACGCCGAAGAAGGAGTGTCGTACCCCCGTGCGACACTCCTTCTCATGTTCGGCGTCATCGATCTCCCCACCTATCTGGCAGGACTCGTCCTGATCGTCCTCCTCCCCGGCCCCAACTCGCTGTACGTGCTCTCGGTGGCCGCCCGCAAGGGCGTGCGCACCGGTTACGCGGCGGCGGCCGGGGTGTTCACCGGGGACACGATCCTGATGACACTGGCGGCGCTCGGGGCGGCCTCGGTGCTCACCACGACACCGCTGCTGTTCCTGGTGGTGAAGTACGCCGGTGCCGCGTACCTGGGCTGGATGGCGTACGGGATGCTGCGCTCGGCGTGGGCCATGTGGAAGACGCGCGGTGAGCGGGCGGCCGTGCAGGCCGTGGCCGCGCCGACGGAGCCGGGGGAGGAGCGCCCCTACCGGCGGGCGCTGGTGGTCTCGCTGCTCAACCCGAAGGCGATCCTGTTCCTGATCTCCTTCTTCGTGCAGTTCGTCGACCCGGACTACGCCTACCCGGCCCTGTCCTTCGTCGTGCTCGGCGCCCTGCTCCAGACGGCCAGCTTCCTGTATCTGTCGCTTCTCATATTCGGCGGCACCCGCCTGGCGGACGCCTTCCGGCGGCGCAGGCGGCTCGCGGCGGGCGCCACCTCGGCCGCGGGCGCGCTGTTCCTGGGCTTCGCGGTGAAGCTGTCGCTGGCGAGCGCGTAGCCGTGGTGTGAGCCGGGCCGTCCGACCGGCCCGGCTCACACCACGGGCGGTGGTCAGCCCAGGATCGTGCGCAGCTCGGCCGCGTTCGCCTGGGTGATCTTCCACAGCTCCTGCTGCCTGCCGTGCACGTCGGCCACCGTCATGGCGTGGTCCGCGAGCAGGTCCCGCGCGCGCTCCACCAGGACCGCGGCGAGGTTGCGGTCGTGGACCGACACGCCCCACTCGGGCCGCTCGATGTCGGCGAGGAAGTACGCCATCTTCGGGTGCGAGATCAGGCTGATGATGGGCGTGCCGCAGCCGAACGGGATCATGCCCGCGTGGCCGCGCATGCCGATGACCAGCTTCGTACGGGCGTACAGGTCGCGGATGCCGTCGTTGTCGAAGTCGTACAGCGGCACGACCGGCAGCGAGATCCCGTGCTCGCGGCGCAGGTCGAAGGCGAGCTTCTCGTCGTCGAGGGAGTGCGCCACGATCTGCACCTCGGCGAGCGCGCCGAGGTCCCGCACGGCCTTGGCCATCTGGGCGAGGAAGTAGCCGTAGTCGTGGCCGAAGCGCAGGCCCGCGCGGTCGTAGGCGGCGTTGATCAGGATCGTGTCGTCGCGCGTCGCCGGGTCCTGCCAGTTCGCGACCAGTTGGCGGGTGACCGTGGTGGGGCAGGGCTGGAAGCGGACCTTGTCGTGCAGGTGCGCCGGGAGCATGGCGCGGACCTTCTCGATCGAGCCGTGGTTGCGCAGCCCGAAGAAGGCGGACTTCTCCACCAGCCTGCGCAGCGACTCACGGAAGCGCTGGGCGCGGTAGGACTGCCCGTCGAAGGCGTTGAAGCCGACCGCGTACACCGCGACGGGGACGTCGATGCGCTCCAGCATCTCGTCCGGGACGTTCCACTGCCAGGCGCTGTTGCCGTTGGGCATGGTGTCCGGGATGAACAGGCCACCGCCGCCGATGACCAGGCCGCGGCGGGCGTTGACCCGCTCCAGCGCGGCCTCGTCGAACAGCCGGTGGGCGTGGACGGAGTGCCAGCGGCGGCCGGTGGTGTCCGGGTCGAAGGCGAGCCGGACGGACTCGGGCAGCAGCTTGTCGCCGGCGTTGCCCTGCCGGTCCATGTAGAAGGCGACGTGCGCGAGCTGCTCGCCCGCACTGCCCTGCGCCTGCGCGGGGACCCCGGTGGCCCGCTGGTGCCAGACGCGGCTGGCGCGGTGCGTGGGGTCGACGGTGAGGCCCTGCAGCGCGTACTGCTGAGCGGAGGTGTCGTCGCCGTGCACCCAGGAGATCTGGGCGAGACGCGCGAAGGCGGTCGCGGCGCGGTTGGGCGCGGCGGTGGCCAGCAGCAGCTGGGCGCGGGCCTCGGCGTAGCGGGAGACGCTCATCAGGGCGTGCCCGTACACCTCGTGCGGCCAGGCCTCGTCGATGGGGAGGCGGACGCGCTCCATGATGTCGACGGCCGACTGGAAGTCACCGTTCGCTATGTGCGCGTGGGCGACCCGGCGGGCGGTGTCGACGTCCCCGGTGCGCTCCACGTACGGGGTGCCGAAGTGCACCAGCAGGTCGCGGTGGAGGTTCCCGCCGCCGCGGGAGAGGTAGGCGGACTGCAGCGCGGCGTCGCTCATCTCGAAGTCGCGCCAGCGCTCCTGCGCCTTGGTGTAGCCGGCCTCGCCGCCCTGCCAGGGCTTGTGGCGGCCGGTGAAGTGCAGGATCGCGGTGTCGTCGGGGACGTCGAGGTCACCGGACAGGCGCCGCTTGACGAAGTTGTACTTCGGGTCGAGGCGCACGAAGTCGCCGTCCAGGACGGCGTTGAGGATGCCCTGGTCGTGCTTGTCGAGCTCGTAGGAGCCCTCCCGGCCGACCTTGTCGATCTTCGCGTAGAACGCGTCGCTGAGGTATTCCTTCTGGATGACGAGCAGGCCGGAGTTGAGCTTGTGCTGGCCGTAGAAGAACTGCGGTACGGCGGCCAGGCCCTCGCGCAGGGAGAGCAGTTCCGCGAGCGAGCCGAGGACGACCATGTCGGTGTCCAGGGTGATCACGGTGTCATAGTCGCGGATCCGGAAGACGTCGAGGATGAAGTACGCCTTGCGGACCAGGTAGTTGTCCTGGTCGCCCTTGGCGTAGGTGTCGTAGTGGTCGGCGTCGACGCGGCGGAAGTCGACCCGCGGGTGCAGGGCGCGGATCCGGGCGACCGAGGACGGCTTGAGGTCGTCGTGCAGGACGATGAAGTCCTCGCACACGCCCGGGTTGGACAGGGCGAGCGAGCGCAGCAGGGCGAGGAAGCCGGGCAGGTAGTTCTCGTCGACGAAGCTCGCGAAGGCGATGCGGCGCTTGCCGGTGAGCGCGCGGGCGTCGGTGGCCGGGGCCGCGGTGGCGGAGGTGATGGTCGGCGCGGCTGATGTGGTGGTCGCGGTCATCGCAGGGAGATCCTCATGCCGGAGACGCTCTGGGCCCGTTCCATGACCCACGCCTTCTCGCTGGTGTATTCGTGCACGGACGTGATGGGCATCTTCATCGCGGCGTCGACGCGGTAGGCGCCGGACTCGTAGAAGTCGAAGCCGATCAGGTCGAGGGTGGGACTGACGTCGAGGAAGTCGAGCAGCCACAGCGTGTTGAAGCCGCTGGTGGGGATGGCGGGCCAGCGGTCGGTGCCGAGGCGGCCGATGTTCCGCACGGGCCAGCGCAGCGTCTCGTCGCCGAGGTACTTCTGCGCGCCGGGCACCAGGCGGGTGCGCAGGGAGTGCTTCCAGTCGGCGGAGATGCCGCCGAAGATCAGCCGGGTGTCGACGTGCTTGTCCCAGTTGAAGCCGTGCTTGTGGATCGTGACGTGGATGTCGGTACGGCGGCCGGTGTGCGCGGGCTCGATCCGGTACGAGTTGAAGCGTACGACCAGGTCGTAGGCGTCGATCTCGGCGCCCATCGAACTCTCGCCGACCTTGCCGGAGTTGGCGATCAGCGCGATCGACTTCCCCGCGATCCGGTTGCGGAACTCGCCGAGGCTGAGCCACTGCACGCCTCCGTACAGCGGGTCGGCCACGGGGCCGCGCATGCGGTTGCGGCGCTGTTCGGCGAACAGGGTGATCAGCTCGGTCAGTTCGGGCGTGGGCCGCACCTGGTCGGTGGTGGCGAGGTCCAGGTAGTGGGCGAGGGCCTCCTGGAACTCCTGCTCGGGCGCCTCGGCGCGGTCCATCGCGACAAGCGCTCCCACGAGGCGGGCGCGGGCGCTCTCCCAGTCGCCCGAGGCGTGGGCGGCGAGGCCGTCGGCCCAGGTGTCCGTGGCGGGGGCCGCCGTGAACCGCTCGGCGGCGGGGACCGTACGGAGCAGCAGGCCGAGCAGTTCGGCGCGCTTGTCCTGGGCGACGCGGATGCCGGTGACCTTGGCGCGCACGCCGAAGCCGTCCTCGTCGGTCAGCTCCAGATAACGGTCGAAGGCCTCGACGGCGGCGGCCGGACGGCCCATGGCCTCCAGCAGCCGGCCGCGCAGCCGCCAGCCGGCGCGGGAGTTCCTGCGCTGGGTCAGGACGGTGTCGCTGATGAGCAGGGCGAGGTTCAGCTCGTCGTCGTACCCGCAGTCCAGGGCCTTGTTGCCGACCGCGAGCAGGGCGTCGAGGAGGTCGTTGCCGATGCCGGTGCTCGCGGGCCTGGTGCCGCGCCGGATGAGGCCGCCCGCGCCGGCCGGTGCGGGGGCGGGCACCTGTGTCTGCGCCCACAGGGCGAGCAGCTTGCGTACCTGCTCGGCCAGCGCGATGCGCCGGGAGTCGAGGCTCCCGACGAGCTTGCCGCTGTGCACGGCGCACGCGCGCAGACAGTCGTCCAGCTCGGCCGGGGTGACCTGGGCGGTCGGCGGGCCGGCGTCCGTGGGCGCGGATGCCAGGTCCCCGGTCCGGGGACGTGACCATCTGCTGCGAACCCTCGTCATGGTGCTCCTGCTCTGGGAAATGGCGAAGAAGGCAAGAAGATGCCGAAGCATGGGTGAAGGTCGGAGAACAGTAAGAAACCAATGCGACCAGCAGGTGAACCGCTCGGGACCGTCGGGCAAATGGTGCTTCCGTCGAACGGAATTCCTCGGATTCGCCTCTAGGGTTGGCGCGTTGACCCATCCGGTGACTGAGGAATGGCCCCATGACCGAAACGGTCGTCGGCACTCCGGCGCCCCACTCCGTCGCGTCCGCACTCAAGGAACCCCGCGGCGAAAGCGCGCCCGCGGCGCGGAATTCCGGCGGACGGCTGCGCGCCCTGGACGGACTGCGGCTGCTGGCCGCGCTGATGGTCGCCTTCTACCACTACGGCGGCCGCGGCGGTGAGATCACGCGGGCCTGGGGCTCCTCGCCCAGTACGCAGTTCCCGACGCTGCACTCCTGGTTCGCCTACGGCTGCCTCGGTGTGCAGGTCTTCTTCGTCATCAGCGGCTTCGTCATCTGCATGAGCGGCTGGGGCCGCCCGCTGCGGTCCTTCTTCGCCTCGCGCGTGGCCCGGCTGATGCCCGCGTACTGGGTGGCCGTCGTGCTCGTCACGGCCGTGTTCGCGCTGCCGGTGGTGGCGTACGACGCGGTCTCGCCCAGCGACGCGCTGGTGAACATGACGCTGCTTCAGCAGCCGCTCGGCGCCGACCGGGTGCTCGGGGTGTGCTGGACGCTGTGGGTGGAGGTCCGCTTCTACGCGCTGTTCGCCCTGTGCGTCGTACTGCCCGGGGCCTCCCGGCGGCGGGTCGTGATGTTCTGCGCGGCGTGGACGCTCGCCGCGGCCGTGGCGGACGCCGCGAACGAGCCGCTGCTCGACCTGGTGCTGATGCCCGAGCACGCGCCCTTCTTCGTCGGCGGCATCGGCATCTACCTGCTGTACCGCGACCGCCGGGACGTCACCGCCTGGGGCATCGTCGCGGTGAGCTGGCTGACCGGGCAGCACTACGCGGTCGCCGAGCTGTGGCACCGGCCCGGCCCCGGTCACTTCTCCTACCGCTCGGCGTACGTCATCATCGCGATCGTCACCCTCGGCTTCCTCGCGGTGCTCGCCGTGGCGCTGGGCTGGCTGCGCCGGGCCGACTGGCGCCGGCTGACGTTCGCGGGCGCGCTGACGTACCCCTTCTACCTGGTGCACGAGCATCTGGGCTGGGTCGCCGTGGAGGTCTTCCACCGGCACCTGGGCCTGCCGGCCTACGCGACGCTGGCCTCGACCCTGGCGTGCATGCTGTTGCTGGCGTGGCTGTTCAACCGGTTCGTGGAGCGCCGGGGGACGCCGCTGCTGCGCGACGCGCTGGCCAAGTCCCGCTGAGCAGGAGTCACTTCGCGGCCGGGTCGCTCCGCAAGGTCGCCTCGATGCCCGCGATCACCGCGTGCAGACCGGCCGCGAAGCCCTCGTCGCGGCGCTGGAACATCTCGTGGCCCGCCTGGGCGGCCAGCGGCTGCCCCGCGAGGCGCTCGGCGCGGGCCTGGAGGTCGTACCCCCCGGTGCCGGTGGCCGGGTCCGGGCCCATGGACTGCTCCTCGATGACGTAGCCGATGGTGTAGCTGTACGCCGTGAACCAGGCGCGTGCGGCGGCGGCCGGGGTGAAGCCCGCCTGGGTCAGCAGGCGCAGACTGGCCTCCATCGGCTCGGCGTACGACATGTCGGTGAAGCGGGTTCCGGCGTAGACCTTGGCGCCGTCGCGGTAGCGCAGCAGGTGCTCGCGCAGGCCGCTCATCATGCGGAAGAACGCCGTTCGCCACTCCTGCGGCGGGACGTCGGCGCGGTCGGTGAACTCGGCCGCCATGCGGCGCAGCATCTCGGTGGCCATCTCGTCCAGCAGCGCCTGCTTGTCCTTGAAGTGCCAGTACAGGGCGGGTGCCTTGACGTCCAGTTCCTTGGCGATGGCGCGCAGCGTGAGCCCCTCCAGGCCGACCTCGTTCAGCAGCTTCAGGGCGGTGTCCGCGACGCGGCCGCGGTCGAGCGGGGCCCGGCGTTCGGTAGTCACGCTCCCCAACCTATCGGTTTCCCCCTTGCCTCCTTAACAGCGTTAAGGGCATGCTGTCCCCACAGGGCACTTAACAGCGTTAAGGGAGCTGATCATGCGGGACGTTCTGATCGTGGGCGCCGGGCCGACCGGCCTCGCCCTCGGCATCGACCTCGCCCGGCGCGGCGTGGACGCCCTCCTCGTGGAGAAGGCCGACGGGCTGTTCCCCGGCTCACGCGGCAAGGGCCTCCAGCCGCGCACGATGGAGGTCTTCGACGACCTCGGCGTGCTGGAGCCGATCCGCGCGGCGGGCGGCGAGTATCCCGTCGGGATGATCTGGCGGGACGGCGAGCAGGTGGGCGAGCACCACCTGGTCGACCCGGCGGAGATCACCGAGGGCCCCCTCGGCCCATGGATGGTGCCGCAGTGGCGCACCCAGCGGATCCTGCTGCGCCGCCTGGAGGAACTCGGCGGCCGGGTCGAGTTCGGCCGCGAGGCCGTCGGCCTCGACCAGGACGCGGACGGCGTCGCCGTGCACTTCGCCTCCGGCGAGCCCGTCCGCGCCCGGTACGCCGTCGCCGCCGACGGCGGCCGCTCGGTGCTGCGCCGCGCCCTGGGCATCCCCATGACCGGCGAGAGCGTCGATCCGCGTCCGACGCTGGTGGCGGACGTGCGGGTGAGCGGCCTCGGGCGGGAGTACTGGCACCTCTTCCCGCCGTCCGCGGAGGGCGAGGGCTATCTCGCGCTGTGCCCGCTGGCCGGTACGGACGACTTCCAGCTGGTCGCCCAGCTCCCGCAGGACGCGACCCCCGACCTCGGCCTCGACGGCATCCGCAAGCTCGTCGCGTCGCGCTCGCACCTGGCGCCCGAGCAGGTGACCGAGGTGCGCTGGGCGTCGGACTTCCGGCCGAGGGCCGCGCTGGCCGACCGCTTCCGCGCGGGGCGGGTCTTCCTCGCGGGCGACGCGGCCCACGTCCACTCACCGGCCGGTGGGCAGGGGCTCAACACCAGCGTCCAGGACGCCTACAACCTGGGCTGGAAACTGGGCGCCGTACTGCGCGAGGGCGCGCCGGCCGCGCTGCTCGACAGCTACGAGGCCGAACGCCGCCCGGTCGCGGCGGACATGCTGGGCCTGTCCACCCGCATCCACCGCGGCGAGACCCGGCGCGGCGCCGCCACGAGCCAGCTCGGCCTCGGCTACCCGGACTCCCCGCTCAGCGAGGACACCCGCACGGCCCCGTCCGGCACGGTCCGCGCCGGCGACCGCGCACCCGACGGGGAGGCGGCCCCGGGCGCACGGCTCTTCGACGCCTTCCGGGGCCCGCACTGGACCCTGCTCGCGGTGGGCACGGACGCCGCTCTCCCTCCGCTCGGCGTCCCCGAGACCCGGATCGCGGCGCACGAGGCCTACGGCAGGGGCGTGTTCCTGGTCCGCCCCGACGGGTACGTCGGCTGGGTGGGCGAGACGGCGGCAGGGCTGACGGAGTACGCCCAGCGCGTGGGCGTGAACAAGTAGGGCGGGCGCGCCACTTGGCGAAGGCGCGTTCTCAGCGTCCCGCGACCTTCCGCACCAGCCGGGTGAACAGCGCGCCGCCGCCCTTCTCCGCCCGGTCCTTCTCGTACGCCTTCCTGAGCTGCTCGAAGTGGTCGGCGCGGGTGCGGGCGAGGTACTCGTCGTCCAGCAGCGGCTTGGTGAGCTGCCAGGCCTGCCGGTGCCGGCCCTCGTAGTGGGCGACGTACGCCTTGGCCAGCTCCAGTACGGACCTGAAGGGGATACCTCCGGTGTGGTCGCGGTCGACGCGCTCCTGCACGGCCGAGATCAGCCGCAGCTTCTCGTCGTAGGAGAAGGAGTCCTCGCTGATGGCCTTCAGGACGTGCTCGGGGATGGGGCGGACCACCTCGAAGGCGAGGGTGGAGCGGATCGGCGGGCCCGCGAGCTCGATGTAGGGCAGCAGGGCGCCGGTGCTGTGGTGCAGCCAGGGCAGGCGCGGTCCGGCGAAGTCCTGGTGCAGCACGACCGAGCCGGGCCGCAGGCGCGTCAGGAAGCGCTCGCTGACGCACCGGAAGACCCGGGCCGTCTTGGCGATGTCGATGTGCAGGAACTCCACCGGCGTGCGGTCGTCCGGGTCGGAGGTCTGCCACAGGTCGCCCGCGTGGATCTCCAGGAACGGCAGGAACGGCTCCAGGCGGCCCTTGAACTCCTCCAGGAACGAGTTGCCGCCCTCGGGCGCCTTGCCGGAGGTGAAGAACTTCTCGCTGGCGAAGGTGCCCTTGCCGACCCGGAAGAAGTCGTAGGCGTGCAGCCGTCCCGTCTTCTCGTCGAACACCGGGCTCTCGTGCAGCCCCAGCGCCAGCGCGTACGTCGATCCGCCGCCGCCCGCGCCCAGTTCGACGATCCGGTCCTGCCCCGTGAGGTGATGCCGCCCCAGCAGGTAGAGGAACTTCAGCTCCCAGGTGCTGCACTGCGTGTACGGCAGATCGTCCGGGAGCTGTACGTCGTCGAGGAGCGGGTAGAGCCGGGCCAGGTTCGACATGGAGGCCTCACGGGGTCGGTTGGGGCGGCGCGTTGTGTGATCCTAGGGTCACGAACGTCACCCCACCATGGAATCGATGAGTGAACCCAAGGGTTGACCGCTGTTTCCTTGGCGTCCCTTCGTAATTCACCCGCGGTTGGCCTACCGGCGGACCGCCTTGCGCAGGGCCTTCGCCCGCCGCACCACCCGCCGTGCGGTCGCGTTGCGCGGCAGGAACGACAGCCGCTGCGGAATGCCGCCCGGCAGGCCCAGCACGGTCAGCCGGCGGCGCTTGAAGTAGCGCTGGGTGCGCGCCCCGAGGTGCTCGGCGAGGAACCGTTCCGCCGCCGGGCGCAGGGCGCCGAGGATCTGCGGCTGCATGGTGAAACCGACCGTCTCCACCAGCCCGGTCAGCTGCTCCTGCGCCAGCGTGTCGCCGCCCTCGGCCTCCAGGTCCGGCAGCAGCGCGTCCGCCAGCGTCACCGGGACACGGTTGCTGTTCTGGTACGGCGTCAGCCGGTCGAGCAGCGGCTCGGTGCCGATCCGGGCGACCGGCAGGGCGTAGAACGCGGACGCCGTGAACAGCGCGGTCGAGAAGCAGCCGACGACCAGCGCGGGCTGCGCCTTCTCGAACAGCACCTCGGCCAGCACGGGCGTGTCCACCACGGTCAGTTCGACACCGAGCCGCTCCGCCTCGGTCTCCAGGGCCCGGCCGTAGCTCGCCGGCGCGGTGGGGTGCGGCTTGAACACGACCGCCCGGTGCCCGCGCGCCACCGCGCCCCGCACCATCCGCACATGCAGCTCCTCCTCCTCCTTCGCGGAGAGGATGTTCAGCGCGGACAGATACTGGCCCAGCAGCAGCGCGGCCCCCTCGGGCACCTCCGGCAGCTCCTCGGGAGCCGCGGTCAGGCCGCTCATCACCTTCAGGAACGCGGGCGTCGGCACGACCTGCGCCGGCACGCCGAACTCCGTCAGCAGCAGCGGCGTCAGACCCGGCACCAGGTCCAGATGCAGTAGCCGCCTCACGCGCGTGCCGACCAGCGGGTCGATCTTGTTGCGGGTGGGGCCGTAGCTCATCAGGCCGTCGGCATAGACGTCGACCGGCGCCCCGGTGAAGATCTGCGCGAGGGTGAGCGCGGGGCTGACCTGGATCGACTCCAGGACCAGCTCCACCCGGTCCTCGCCGAGCCCCCACAGCAGCCGCAGATACCGCTCGAACAGCGGCAGGTCGTCCGCGCGCGGCACCCAGGCGCCCGGATGGAACGGACGGATCGCCTCGTTGAAGGAGAGCACCTCGTCGAAGTGGTCGCGCAGCTGCTCGAAGCCCGGCATCTCGTCGACCGCGGGCGTGGTCTCCGGGTTCGCGGCGTTGTTGAACACCAGCAGCACCCGGCGGTCCGCGTCGGTGAAACAGCCCGCGTCGAGCGCGGCGGCCAGCGTGGCGGCGCCGTACAGCGTGGAGGCGCAGAAGATCCGGGTCGTACGGGACATCAGGCAGCCGCCTTCGTGCTGGAGGCCCGGCGCCGCAGCCGCCGCAGCTGGGTGGAGCGGTTCAGGTCCATGGTGTCGAGCACGTCACCGAGCGCGTCCTGCGGCATGCGCTTGATGGCAGCGGCGCTCCGCAGCCGCAGCTCCTTCGCCACGGCCGGCTCCCACTTCGACTCGTCGGACAGATGGTGGGCGATGATCGCGCAGTAGGTGCGCACCGCCTTCGGCAGGAGGCTGTCGGCGTCCGGGTCCTGCGCCGTCTCCTCGATCACCTGGTCGAAGGCGCGGATGAAGTCCAGCTGGCGCATGTCGCCGATCTGCGTCAGCGAGGTGGCCACCCCGCGCCGGTAGAACACCCCCAGCAGGCTCAGCACCGCGAACGACTCCGCCTCGCGGTGCAGCTTCCAGATCCACGGCCGGTCCTCGGCGGTGCGCAGCCCGTCCGTGAAGTGCAGCAGGCCCCGGTCCAGGAGCCGGCGGTGGTAGCAGCCGGCCCAGGCGTAGGCGTAGTCCACCGACGTGGAGCGGTCGGCGGGCAGGATCGCCGCGCGCGGGTCCAGCACCTGCCCGCGCGGGCCGACCGGCGCCCGGTGCACGGTCCGGGCGCGGGCCGTGGCCTGGACATGGTCGGTGCGCACGAAGTCGCAGCCCAGCTCCTCATGAGCGGCCAGCAGCTCGGCCAGGTAGCCTCGGGCGAGCCAGTCGTCGCCGTCCAGGAACGTCAGATACTCGCCGCTCGCCACGTCCAGACCCGTGTTGCGCGCGGTGGCAAGACCGCCGTTCACCTCATGGCGGACGTACCGCACCTGGGCGACCTCGGACAGCTCCTCGGCCGCACGCTCGAGAATGGCCGGAGTCTCGTCCTGGGAATGGTCGTCCACCAACACGAATTCGAAGTCGCTCCGCGCGTTCCTGCGAAGACTTCTGAGCGTGTCCGGCGCGTATTGCTGGACGTTGTAGAACGGCACGATCACGGAAAGCTTGGGCACCTGCGAAAGCCTAGAAGGCGGCCCCGCTGCGTAAATTTCCGCCGGGCATACAGGCAGTGAACTCAATGTGTCGGAACGGTGCACCCCCTGTACTTTTCCCCTTCCGACAAGCCAGTTCGGCTCTCGGTGGGCTGCTGTTAACTTTTTGTTGAGTCGCGGTTGGGCCGCAACTCGGAATTCGTTCCTAGCGTCTTGGACGTGCCACCAAGTACAACGAAGCCCCCACGGATCGCCGTGCTCGCGGACTCGGACACCCGATGGAAATGGGGCGCGCTGACCGCGGCCCGTATCTCCCCGGGCACCCCCGTCCTCGACGGCTTCCTGCTGCGCGGCCGGGCCACCCCGACCGCACGCCAGCTCGCCGAGGTGGGCGTGCGCGCCGACTCCCTGAAGGAGGTCACGGCCGTCGAGTTCCTGCACACCATGGCGCAGGAGCCGTACGACGTCGTCGTGCTCTCCCTCGTCGGCGGCGGTGTGCAGGCGATGCTGCACGGCCTCAAGCGGGTGTGGGAGGACCGGCCCCGGCGGCCCGTCGTCGTCACCGGCTATGTCGGCGTCGTCTACGAGAAGCTCACCGACGGCCTCCTCCTGCGGCACGGCGCCGACCTCGTCCTCGCCAACTCCCGCCAGGACGCCGAGCGGTTCCGCGCGGTCTACGAAGGAGTCGGCGCCGACGCCGGCTCCGTGACCGAGGTGGCGCTCCCCTTCCTCGGCGGGGCCCCGTACGAAGGCCGACACGACCCGTACACCGTGGTGTTCGCGGCCCAGCCGTCCGTCCCGGACAGCCGCAAGGACCGGGCGTACCTGCTGGAGCGGCTCGTCCGGCACGCACGGCTGCACCCCGACCGCGAGGTGCTGCTCAAGCTGCGCTCCCGGCCCGGCGAACACACCACCCACATCGAGGAACTGCCCTACCAGAAGCTGGCCCAGAAGCTCGACCTGCCGGCCAACTTCCGCCTGGTCTACGGCAACATGGGCGAGGTCCTCGACCGGACCGACCTGCTGGTCACCATCAGCTCCACGGCCGCGCTGGAGTCCCTCCACCGCCGTATCCCCACTGTCGTGCTGACCGACCTCGGGGTCCGGGAGGTGCTCGGCAACCATCACTTCGTGGGGTCGGGGTGCCTCGCCTCTTGGGACGAGCTCGACGAGGGCCTCCGGCCGGTGCCGGACCCGGAGTGGGTCGCCCGGCAGGGAGTTGCCACCGAGGGGGCGTTCGATGCCGCCCGTGAGCGGATCGCCCAGTTGCTCGCGCAGCCGCTCGCACCTCTCACGCCGTACTACACGCCTGCCACCGCGCCCGGTTATCTGCCCGGGATTCTCGCCCGTCACCATCTCGGGCCCGACGGGGCGCCGTTGCCGGGGGCTCCTGCGCACGACAAGGAACCGGGGGCTGTTCGGCAGATCGTGCGGCGGGCCGCGCGGGGTGCCTACCGGCACGGGGTGCAGCGGGTGGCGCCCGTCATCCGGCGGATGGGGGAGTTGTGAGCTCCCGTTCTTCGTCTGCCGCGCCGTCGGGGCTGGTCGCGCCCCGCGGCGGAGCCGCAGATCGACACAGCCCCGCGCCCCTTAGGGACGTCACCCGCCAAGGAGTTCATATGTCCAGCCCGGAGACCGGGAGCCACGCCTCCATGCGGCGCGTGCTCGCCGTCATCCCCGCCCGGGGAGGCTCGAAGGGCGTGCCCGCCAAGAATCTCGCGCCTGTCGGGGGCATCCCCCTGGTCGCCCGGGCCGTGCGGGAGTGTCTCGCGGCGCGGCACGTCACCGATGTCGTCGTGTCCACCGACGACCACGCCATCGCGGCCGCCGCCCGGGAGGCCGGGGCCGAGGTCGTGCTGCGGCCCGCCGCCATCGCCGGGGACACCGCCACCTCCGAGGCCGCCGTCCTGCACGCCATGGACGCCCATGAGGCGTTGCACGGCTCCCCGGTCGATGTCGTTCTGCTCGTGCAGTGCACCAGCCCGTTCGTGGTGCGCGAGGACGTCGACGGGGTCGCCTCGGCCGTCGTGGAGGCGGGCGCCGACACCGCGGTCACCGTCGCGCCCTTCCACGGGTTCGTCTGGCGCGACCAGGAAGACCTCGACGGAGGCGTGGGCGTCAACCACGACAAGGCCTACCGTCCACGCCGCCAGGACCGGCCCCAGGACTACCTGGAGACCGGCGCCGCCTACGCCATGGACGCGGCCGGCTTCCGCACCCACGGCCACCGCTTCTTCGGCCGCACCGAACTCGTCCGCACCGACCCGGCCCGTGTGCTGGAGATCGACGACCCGCACGACCTCGCGCGGGCCCGCGCGCTGGCCCCGTTGTTCGACGCGGACCGGCCCGGCGCGCTGCCCGCCCACGACGACATCGACGCCGTCGTCCTCGACTTCGACGGCACCCAGACCGATGACCGGGTGCTGATCGACGCCGATGGAAAGGAGTTCGTCTCCGTGCACCGCGGAGACGGCCTCGGCATCGCCGCCCTGCGCAGGAGCGGCCTGAAGATGCTGATCCTCTCCACGGAACAGAACCCTGTGGTCGCCGCCCGCGCCCGGAAGCTCAAGCTGCCCGTGCTGCACGGCATCGACCGCAAGGACCTCGCGCTCAAGCAGTGGTGCGAGGAACAGGGCATCGCGCCGGAGCGCGTGCTCTACGTCGGCAACGACGTCAACGACCTCCCGTGCTTCGCCCTCGTCGGCTGGCCCGTGGCGGTCGCGAGCGCCCACGACGTCGTACGCGGCGCCGCACGCGCGGTCACCACCCTCCCCGGCGGCGACGGCGCGATCCGAGAGATCGCCGGCTGGATTCTCGGACCCTCTCTCGACTCCCCCTCCCAGTAAGGACACCTTTCGCCATGAGCACCAACTCCCGTCTGCGTACGTTCGGTTCGCGCGAGGTCGGCCCCGGCCGCCCGGTCTACATCTGCGGCGAGATCGGCATCAACCACAACGGTGAGCTGGAGAACGCCTTCAAGCTGATCGACGTGGCCGCCGAGGCCGGCTGCGACGCGGTCAAGTTCCAGAAGCGCACCCCGGAGATCTGCACCCCGCGCGACCAGTGGGACATCGAGCGCGACACCCCCTGGGGCCGGATGACGTACATCGACTACCGCCACCGCGTGGAGTTCGGCGAGGACGAGTACCGCCAGATCGACGAGTACTGCAAGGAGAAGGGCATCGCCTGGTTCGCGTCCCCGTGGGACACCGAGGCCGTCGCCTTCCTGGAGAAGTTCGACCTGCCCGCCCACAAGGTCGCCTCCGCCTCCCTCACCGACGACGAGCTGCTGCGCGAGCTGCGCGCCACCGGCCGTACGGTCATCCTGTCGACGGGCATGTCCACGCCTCGCCAGATCCGCCACGCCGTCGAGGTCCTGGGCAGCGACAACATCCTCATGTGCCACGCCACCTCGACCTACCCCGCCAAGGCCGAGGAGCTGAACCTCCGCGTGATCAACACGCTGGAGAAGGAGTACCCGAACGTCCCGATCGGCTACTCCGGCCACGAGACCGGCCTGCAGACCACCCTGGCCGCGGTCGCCCTCGGCGCCGTCTTCGTCGAGCGCCACATCACCCTCGACCGCGCCATGTGGGGCTCCGACCAGGCCGCCTCCGTCGAGCCGCAGGGCCTCACGCGCCTGGTGCGCGACATCCGCACCATCGAGGCGTCCCTCGGTGACGGCGTCAAGAAGGTCTACGACTCCGAGCTCGGCCCGATGAAGAAGCTGCGCCGCGTCTCCGGTGTCGTCGCCGAGGCGGAGATCGCCGCCGCCGCGGGCGAGCCGGTCTCGGTCTGACCCCGGTCCGCAAACCCCCTCCTTGCTCCTCATGACGGGACGGTCGTGACGCCGATGAGCCCCCGCGCCGGGAACACCGGCCCCCGCACTCTCGCCTTCGTCGAGAGCCCGGTACAGCTGCTGAACGTACTGGAATGGGCGCACGCGCATGCGCCCGGCGCGGGGCTCACGCTCGTGGTCCTCTCGCCCGTCGACCCGATGACCCGCGGCCAGCTCCGCCGGATGGCCGAGCTGGCCCGCGAGGAGGGACACCAGGTCCGCTGGGAGGAGGCGCGCGGCGGCGCCACCGCGCCCTTCCAGACCATAGGCGGCCTGATGGGCCCCCTGCGGCGGGCCGAGCGGATCGTGATGGGCGACCCGTTCTCCCGTTACGTCCAGCTGCTGCTCACCATCACCCGGACCCGTGACCTGGTCGTCGTCGACGACGGCACGGCCACGATGGAGTTCGTCGGGCAGCTCGCCCGCGGGGAGCGCCTGGTGCGCTGGCACCGCAAGGGCAGCCGGCCCGGCCCTCGCGACCTGGTCTTCGCGCCGGTGTCCTCGGCCGCCCGGCGCCGGCTCACGCCGGTCGAGGGCCGGCGGGTGGCGGTGTTCTCCTCGATGCCGATCGACGAGGTGCCGGAAGGGGTGACCGTGTCCGCGAACGACTTCGCCTGGACCCGCTCCCGCTTCGGGCCGCCCCGCATCACCAAGGGCGCCGACATGGTCGGCACCTCCCTCGTCGAGACCGGCGTCGTCGACGGCGACCGCTACCTCCAGGCGGTCTCGGGCCTGGCGAAGGCCCACGGCGCCACCCGCTACTTCGCCCACCGCCGGGAGAGCGCGGACAAGCTGCACCGGCTCGCCGTGGAGACCGGCCTGGAGGTCGTCCGGCCGGATCTGCCGCTGGAGCTGATCGCCCGCCGTGGTCCGATCGGCCGCACGATCCTCAGCTTTCCGTCCACCGTCGTCCACACGCTTCCGCTGGCCCTCGTGGGGACCGACGTCCGTGTCTCCGTGTGTGACATCGATCCCAGCTGGCTCACCCGGACGGCCTCGCCGCGCGCCCAGGGTTTTCTGTCGGGGGTGACGGGGTCGGCGCGCGATGTGCACAGGCTGGCGGCGGTCGCGGCGGTGTGACGTCGTCCTCCCTGGGCGGGCCGCCTCGGGCCCGGCCGGTGTGCGACCTCACAGAGTCCCGTTCCGACAGGTGAACACTTCGGCGTCGGTCGGGCGTCGCGTGGTATCCGTGGAAGGAGAGGGTCGCTCGCTGCGGAGTTTGTTGCTTCGCCGGTGGTGAAGCCGGGCGAGTTTACCCAGCCGAAACCACAGCTATGCCTTGGGCGGTCAGATTTTCTTCCCCTAACGGGCTGAACTTTTGTTGATCGCGTGTCAGTCGGCCGTCCGGGCGTCCTACCCTCCAGAGGGTGAAGCAACTGATGTCCCTAGAGTCCGAGGCCGTTCCTCCCGGGGAAGCCGTGCTTCCCGGCACGCTTCCCGAGGCGCTGCGTGCCGAGCTCGTGGCCTTCCGCCGCGATCTGCACATGCACCCCGAGCTGGGCAACCAGGAGTTCCGTACGACCGCCGCGATCAAGGAGCGCCTGGAGAAGGCGGGCCTGAAGCCGCGGGTGCTGGCCGTGGGGACCGGGCTCGTGTGCGACATCGGCGTCGAGGGCGGTGTGTGGAACGGCGGGCCTCGCATGCTCGCCCTGCGGGCCGACATCGACGGGCTGCCCATCCCTGACGCCAAGACGGAGTGCGCCTACCGGTCGACCGTGCCCGATCGGGCGCACGCCTGTGGGCATGACGTGCACACCACCGTGGTCCTCGGGGCCGGTCTCGTGCTGGCTTCACTGCACGAGCGGGGGCTGCTGCCGCGGCCCGTGCGGCTGATCTTCCAGCCTGCCGAGGAGGTGCTGCCCGGGGGTGCCGCGGACGCCATCGAGTGCGGGGCGCTGGACGGGGTCGAGCGGATTCTCGCCGTGCACTGCGATCCTCGGGTGGATGCCGGGCGGATCGGGCTGCGGCAGGGGGCGATCACCTCCGCGTGCGACAGGCTGGAGATCGCGCTGGACGGGCCCGGTGGGCACACGGCGCGTCCGCACCTCACCACGGACCTGGTGACCGCCGCCGCGCGCGTCGTCACCGATGTGCCGGCCATCGTCGGCCGGCGCGTCGACACGCGTGCCGGTCTCGCCGTGACCTGGGGGCGCATCGAGTCGGGGCACGCCCCGAACGTCATCCCGCAGCACGCCGAGCTGTCCGGGACCGTGCGGTGCCTGGACATCGAGGCGTGGCGGCAGGCGCCGGACATCGTGGTCGCGGCGATCGACGAGGTGGCGAACCTGCACCGCGCGAAGTCCGAGATCACCTACGTCCGCGGTGTGCCGCCGGTGGTGAACGACCCCGGCGTCACCGACCTGCTCCGCGACGCCATGATCGCCCGGCGCGGTGCGGAGTCGGTGGAGGGCACCGAGCAGAGCCTCGGGGGCGAGGACTTCTCCTGGTACCTGGAGCACGTGCCCGGCGCCATGGCCCGGCTGGGCGTCCGGCCGCCGGGTGAGCGGACTGTGCGTGACCTGCACCAAGGCGACTTCGACGTGGACGAGTCCGCGATCGGGGTGGGCGTGGAGCTGTTCACCGCGGCGGCGTTGATCGATCCGTCGTAGGGGGATGCCTGCGGCGGCCTGCGCGGCTTCGGTGGGGGTTGCTGTAGCGCATCCGGTGTGTGGGTGGGCCGGGGCCGGGCCGGGGGGTTGTCCGTCCTCGGTCCGGCGATCTGGTTGCCCACAGGGGTGGAACGGGTTTCCGCCGGCCGCTGCGGGCGGACAACCCCCCGTCCCGTCCCCTCCCCGCCGTCCGCGACTGGCCCCATCGCCCACCGTCCGCGCTTGCTTACGGCCGTACGCGGCTGACCGCATCCGCCCCGTCCCCCCGCCGTCCGCGACTGGCCGCATCGCTCACCGCCCGCGGTTGCTTACGGCCGTACGTCGGCTCGCCGCATAGCCCTCCGTCCCGCCCCGCCGTTCGCGACTGGCCGCCGCCGACCGTTCGTATGCCTTCCCGCCGTTCGCGGCCGCGGCCGCATTGCCCTCCGGTCGCGGCTGCTTGCGGTTGTACGGGGCTGGCGGTCATGCCCTCAGGGGCGCGGGGAACTGCGCGATCGGCCGACGACGGCCCGCGGTCGCATACGGCGGGAACGGGCAGGGCCACGCCGCTCGGATGCCCGGTTCCGGTTGCAGCCCGCTGAGGGGCGGGGCAGCCTGGGCCGTGTGCGGGTGGCGTGTCCCTTTCGGACCAGTCGTTCACCGGGGCGTAACAGCCATCGGCACGAATGGATAACGGCCGCGCGGAACCCCGTTCCCAGGAGTGTCTACGCGCGTTAATCTGCGCCGAACCGAGCGCCCACTGCGGGGCTTTGGAGAATGGGGAACTTCAGATGCGTCGGATATCCAAACTGACCCGCGCCGCGGTGGGAGTCGCGTCGATCGCGCTCGCGGCCACAGCCTGCGGCGGCACCAGCAGCGACGGCGGCGACGGCGGCGACAAGGAGAACCTCGGCCTCGCCATCGCGTACGACATCGGCGGCAAGGGCGACCAGTCCTTCAACGACGCCGCGTTCGCCGGCCTGGAGAAGGCGAAGAAGGAGTTCGGCTACAAGACCGCCGACATCGAGCCGACCGAGGGCGAGACGGACGCCGACAAGGAGCAGCGTCTGAGGACGCTGGCCAAGCAGGGCTACAACCCTGTCATCGGCATCGGCTTCGTGTACGGCCCCGCGATGGAGAAGGTCGCCAAGGACTTCCCCGACACCACCTTCGGCATCGTCGACTCCGTGGTCGAGGGCGACAACGTCGCCTCCCTCGTCTTCGCCGAGCAGGAGGCCTCCTACCTCGCCGGCGTCGCGGCGGCCAAGGCCACCAAGACCAACACGGTCGGCTTCGTGGGCGGCGTGGACATCCCGCTGATCCACAAGTTCGAGGCCGGCTACAAGCAGGGCGTGCAGGACACCAGCGGCGGCAAGGTCAAGGTCGTCTCGCAGTACCTGACGCAGACCGCGGAGGAGGGCGGCTTCTCCAGCCCGGACAAGGGCAAGGCCGCCGCCGAGGGCCAGATCGAGAAGAAGGCCGACGTCCTCTACGCGGCCGCCGGTCTGTCGGGTCAGGGCGTCATCGAGGCCGCCGCCAAGGCGAAGGTCTGGGCGATCGGTGTCGACTCCGACCAGTACAAGCAGCAGGCGCTGGCCGCGTACAAGAACTACATCCTCACCTCGGCCCTGAAGGACGTCGGCGGTGCGGTGTACGCGCTGGCCAAGTCCGTCGAGGACGGCAAGCCGCTCACCGGCGTGCAGACCTTCGACCTGAAGGTGAACGGCGTGGGGCTCTCCGAGAGCAACCCCGAGTACGCCAAGATCCCCGGCCTCGCGGACGCCGTGAACAAGGCCAAGGAAGACATCATCAGCGGCTCGATCAAGGTCAAGACCGAGTAGCACCCGGTCGGGCCAACGGGCCCTCGACAGCCGAAGCGGGCGGGTACGACGGCGTACCCGCCCGCTTCGGCGTACCGGAAGGCCCCCGGGCGGCGTCACGCACCGCCACCCTCCCTTTGCGTTCGGCAAGCCCCCGGCGGACCGTGGAGTTACGTTGGCCACGGGCGCATAACAAGGTGGACAGAAGGGGTTTTCAGGTAGGTCTACGCGCGTTAATCTGCGGCGAAGCCAGCGCCGAAGCTGAACCGTCCTACGGCGCTTGTACGACAGGAGCACCACACATGCGCCGGATTTCCCGGATCACGGTCGCAGGCGCAGCGACCGCCTCTCTGGCCCTCGCGCTCTCCGCCTGTGGCGGTACCTCGACCTCCGCCGGCTCGTCGGAGTCGAAGGGCGACCTGGGCCTGGCCATCGCGTACGACGTCGGCGGCAAGGGCGACCAGTCCTTCAACGACGCCGCGTACGCGGGCCTGGAGCAGGCGAAGAAGGAGTTCGGCTACGACACGGCCGACATCGAGCCCACCGAGGGCGAGACCGACGCCGACAAGCAGCAGCGCCTGGAGTCCCTGGCCAAGCAGGGCTACAACCCCGTGATCGGCATCGGCTACTCCTACGCCACCGCCGTCAAGGGCGCCGCCGAGAAGTTCCCGGACACCACCTTCGGCATCGTGGACGACTCCACGATCGAGGCGAAGAACGTGGCCGACCTGGTCTTCTCCGAGGAGGAGGCGTCCTACCTCGCCGGTGTCGCCGCCGCCAAGGCCACCAAGACCGACACGGTCGGCTTCGTGGGCGGTGTGGACATTCCGCTCATCCACAAGTTCCAGGCCGGCTTCGAGCAGGGCGTCAAGGACACCGACCCGAAGGTGAAGGTGCTCTCGCAGTACCTGACCCAGACGGCCGAGGAGGGTGGTTTCTCCAGCCCCGACAAGGGCAAGTCGGCCGCCGAGGGCCAGATCGAGAAGAAGGCCGACGTCGTCTACGCCGCCGCCGGTCTGTCCGGCCAGGGCGTCATCGAGGCCGCCGCCGCCAACAAGGTGTGGGCGATCGGTGTCGACTCCGACCAGTACAAGCAGGCCGCTCTGGCGAAGTACAAGGACTCGATCCTGACCTCCGCGATGAAGGACGTCGCCAAGGCGGTCTACAACCTGGCGAAGTCGGTCGAGGACGGCAAGCCCGAGACCGGTATCGTTCGTGGCGATCTGAAGAGCGGCGAGGTGTCCCTGTCGAGCTCGAACCCGAAGTTCGCGGGCGACGCCCAGGTGCAGAAGGCCGTCGAGACTGCCAAGGAGAAGATCATCAGCGGCGACATCAAGGTCAAGTCCAGCTGAGGAACCACACCCTGAGCAGTGAGTAACCGAGGGGTTACGTCCGCTGGACGGGGTACGGGGAGGCTGCTCCCCGTACCCCGTCGGCAGCGGTGCGTCACCCCCTTGTATGCCGTAGGGGCGCTACGCGCGTAGACGACCCCCGTCCCCAGGAGAGTGCGCCATCAACGCGTCCAGCAGCCCTCCGGCCGGAGCGGCGGTCAACGAATCGGTGACCGCCGTCGAACTCGCCGGGATCACGAAGCGATTCCCCGGTGTCGTGGCCAACCACGACATCCACCTCACCGTCCGCAAGGGCACCGTGCACGCCCTCGTCGGCGAGAACGGCGCCGGCAAGTCGACCCTGATGAAGATCCTCTACGGCATGCAGAAACCGGACGAGGGCACCATCGCGATCGACGGCGAGCAGGTCAGCTTCTCGTCCCCGGCCGACGCCATCGCGCGTGGCATCGGCATGGTGCACCAGCACTTCATGCTCGCCGACAATCTGACGGTCCTCGAGAACGTCGTCCTCGGCAGCGAGAAGCTCTACGGCATCGGCGCCAAGGCCCGCCGCAAGATCAAGGAGATCTCCGACCGCTACGGCCTCGGCGTCCGGCCCGACCTCCTGGTCGAGGAGCTCGGCGTCGCCGCCCGGCAGCGCGTGGAGATCCTCAAGGTCCTCTACCGCGGCGCCACCACGCTGATCCTCGACGAGCCGACGGCCGTGCTGGTTCCGCAGGAGGTCGACGCGCTCTTCGACAACCTGCGCGAACTGAAGTCCGAGGGCCTGTCGGTCATCTTCATCTCCCACAAGCTGGGCGAGGTGCTGTCCGTCGCCGACGACATCACCGTCATCCGGCGCGGTACGACCGTGGGGACCGCCGTACCTTCCGAGACGACGCCGCGTCAGCTCGCCGAGATGATGGTCGGCAGCCAGCTGCCCACGCCGGAGACGGCCGAGTCGACCGTCACCGACCGTCCCGTCATCACGGTCGACAAGCTGCGCATGGCGGCCCCGGGTGGCAAGGCGCTGCTGGACGACATCACCTTCACCATCCACGCCGGTGAGGTGCTGGGCATCGCGGGTGTCGAGGGCAACGGCCAGACCGAGCTGGTCGACGCGCTGATCGGCCTGCGCAACGCCGACTCCGGCACGATCAGCCTCGCCGACGAGGAGATCACCGGCTGGGTCACCCGCAAGCGCCGCGAGCAGGGCATCGGCTACATCCCCGAGGACCGCCACCGCCACGGCCTGCTCCTGGAGGCCCCCCTCTGGGAGAACCGCATCCTGGGCCACGTCACCGAGAAGCCCAACGCCAAGGGCGTCTGGCTGGACCCGAAGGCGGCGCAGGAGGACACGCGGCGGATCGTGACGGAGTACGACGTCCGTACCCCGGGCATCGACGTCACCGCGGCCTCCCTGTCCGGCGGCAACCAGCAGAAGCTGATCGTCGGCCGCGAGATGAGCCACAAGCCGCGGTTCCTGATCGCCGCCCACCCCACCCGCGGTGTGGACGTCGGCGCGCAGGCCGCGATCTGGGACCACATCCGTGAGGCCCGCCGCGAGGGTCTGGCCGTGCTGCTGATCTCCGCCGACCTGGACGAGCTGATCGGCCTGTCCGACACGCTCCGGGTGATCTACAACGGCAAGCTGGTCGCGGACGCCGACCCGGCCACCGTCACCCCCGAGGAGCTCGGCTCGGCCATGACCGGTGCCGCCACCGGACACCTCGAGCACGAAGAGACGCCGGAAGCCCCCGAAGACGAGGCCCGCTGATGAAGAAGTTCGACAAGGAGCGCGTGCTCCTCGCGGTGGCCGGACCGGTCATCGCGCTCGCCGTGGCCTTCGCGCTCAGCGCGATCGTGCTGCTCGCCTCGGGCAAGAACCCGGTGGAGCCGTTCTCGATCATGTTCGAGCAGGCCGGGTTCTCCGACGTCCAGGTCAGGATCGTCAACCAGGCGTCGATGTACTACATCGCGGCGCTGGCGGTGGCCATCGGCTTCCGGATGAACCTGTTCAACATCGGTGTCGACGGCCAGTACCAGCTCGGCGCCATGCTCGCCGCCGTCGTCGGCGCGCACGCGAACCTGCCGGCCGTGCTGCAGATCCCGCTGCTGCTGCTGACCGCCATGATGACCGGCGCCTTCTGGTCCGGCATCGCCGGTGTCCTGAAGGTGACGCGAGGCGTCAGCGAGGTCGTCGCGACGATCATGCTCAACGCGATCGCCACCTCCGTCATCGCCTACCTGTGGCTGCCCGACGTCTTCGGCGTCAAGATCGGCAACAACAACACCACCGGCGAGATGCACGAGTCCGGCTGGGTGCCCGGCATCGACCTCGGCGAGTCCGGCGAGATCTACGGTCTCGTGGTCCTCGCCGCGCTGCTCGGCATCGGCTACTGGGTCGTCCTCAACCGCACCCGCTTCGGCTTCGACCTGCGCGCCTCCGGCGCCTCGGAGTCGGCCGCCGCGGCCAGCGGTGTCGACCCCAAGCGGATGACGCTGACCGCCATGCTGATCTCCGGCGCCGTCGCCGGTCTCGCGGGTCTGCCGATCCTCATGGGCGACGCCCACACGTACAACCTGAACTTCCCCACCGGCATCGGCTTCCTCGGCATCGGCATCGCCCTGCTCGGCCGCAACAGCCCGGTCGGCATCGCCTTCGCCGCCCTGCTGTGGGCCTGGCTCGACAAGGCCTCCCCGGAGCTGGACTTCCACGGCTACGACAAGGAGATCGCGGTCATCATGCAGGGCATCATCGTCCTCGCGGTGGTCGTCTCCTACGAGGCCGTCCGCGAGTGGGGCCTGCGCCGCCAGCAGCGCCGCGTGGGCGCCGAGCTCGCCGCCGGTCATGTCCTCGGGGCCACCAACAACGTGAACAAGGAGGTGGCGGGCCGATGACCACCGCGACCGACGTCAACCAGCCCACGCTGCAGCCCGCGGCGCCGGCCGGCCGCCGCATGTCGCTGCCGGTGCTGCTGCTCGTCATCGCCGGCGGCCTGGCGCTGACCTCGATCGTCCGCCTGATCACCGGCGCGGACGGCATCACCAACGTCAGCCAGATGTCCACCGCCCTCCAGCTCGCCGTGCCCATCGGCCTCGCCGGTCTCGGCGGTCTGTGGGCCGAGCGCGCGGGCGTCGTCAACATCGGTCTCGAGGGCATGATGATCCTCGGCACCTGGTTCGGCGCCTGGGCCGGCTTCCAGTGGGGCCCCTGGACCGGTGTCCTCGTCGGCATCATCGGCGGCTGCCTCGGCGGCCTGCTGCACGCCTTCGTCACCGTGACGTTCAACGTCAACCACATCGTCTCCGGTGTGGCGATCAACATCCTCGCCCTCGGCGCCACCCGCTACCTCGCCCCGCTGGCCTTCGAGGGCCACCAGGGCGGCTCGGCCAAGCAGTCCCCGCCGGTGGAGTCCCTCGGCCACTTCACGGTGCCGGGCCTGTCCGACGCGCTGCGGGACCTCAACGCCAAGGGCTGGTTCTTCCTCTCCGACATCGCCGGCCTGCTCGGCGGTCTGGTCACCAACGTCTCCTGGCTGACCCTGATCGCCGTCGCCCTGGTCCCCGCCACCTGGTGGATCCTGTGGCGGACCGCGTTCGGCCTGCGGCTGCGCTCCTGCGGCGAGAACCCGGTCGCGGCCGAGTCCCTCGGCGTGAACGTCTACAAGTACAAGTACCTCGCCGTGATCATCTCCGGCGGCCTCGCCGGTCTCGGCGGTGCCTTCCTGTCCATCGTGGCCAACCCCTTCTATCTGGAGGGCCAGGTCAGCGGCCGCGGCTTCATCGGCCTCGCCGCGATGATCTTCGGCAACTGGATGCCGGGCGGCCTCGCCCTCGGCGCCGGTCTGTTCGGCTACACCGACAGCCTCAACCTGCGCGGCGGCTCGGAGAACGTCCACGCCCTGCTGCTGCTCGGCGCGCTGCTGCTGATCATCGGCGCGATCTGGATGGCCGTACGCAAGAAGTACGTCCCGGCCGTGATCACCCTGGTGATCGGCGGTCTGGTCTTCGCCTGGTACGCGGGCACCAACGAGGTCCCGAACCAGGTCGTCTCCGCCACGCCGTACGTCATCACGCTGGTGGTCCTGGCCCTGTCGGCCCAGCGCCTGCGGATGCCGAAGGCGGACGGTCTGCCGTACCGGAAGGGACAGGGCAAGTGACCTTCGACTGGGACGCCCTGCGGGCGGTGGCGCGGGAAGCCATGTCCCACGCCTACGCGCCCTACTCGGGCTACCCGGTCGGGGTCGCGGCCCGCGTGGACGACGGCCGTACCGTCTCCGGCTGCAACGTCGAGAACGCCTCCTACGGGCTCGGCCTGTGCGCCGAGTGCGGGCTGGTGTCGGAGCTGCAGCGCACCGGGGGCGGCCGGCTGACCCACTTCACCTGTGTGGACGGCAAGGGCGAGATCCTCGTCCCGTGCGGCCGCTGCCGGCAGCTGCTGTACGAGTTCGGCGGGCCGGACCTGATCCTGGAGACACCGGCGGGCATCCTGCCGCTGTCTCAGATGCTGCCCCAGGCCTTCGGCCCGGACCATCTCACCAAGTAGTTCCCCGCGGCCCCTCTGAGAGCCCCTGCTCAGAGGGGCCGCCCCTTTCTCCAGCACTTTCTGCACCACTTTCTTCAGCACGTCGGAAGGAAAGCCATGGCCATGGACGCCATCTCCGTCATCCGCACCAAGCGGGACCGCGGTGAGCTCAGCGACGAGCAGATCGACTGGGTCATCGACGCGTACACCCGCGGCGAGGTCGCCGACGAGCAGATGTCCTCGCTCGCCATGGCGATCCTGCTCAACGGCATGAACCGGCGTGAGATCGCCCGCTGGACCGCCGCGATGATCGCGTCCGGCGAGCGCATGGACTTCTCCTCGCTGTCCCGCCCGACCGCCGACAAGCACTCCACCGGCGGTGTCGGCGACAAGATCACCCTGCCCCTGGCCCCGCTGGTCGCCGCGTGCGGCGCGGCCGTCCCGCAGCTGTCCGGCCGCGGCCTCGGCCACACCGGCGGCACCCTGGACAAGCTGGAGTCGATCCCCGGCTGGCGCGCGCTGCTGTCCAACGAGGAGATGCTGCACGTCCTCGACACGACCGGCGCGGTCATCTGCGCGGCGGGCGACGGCCTGGCCCCCGCCGACAAGAAGCTCTACGCGCTGCGCGACGTCACGGGCACGGTGGAGGCGATCCCGCTGATCGCCTCGTCCATCATGTCGAAGAAGATCGCGGAGGGTACGGGCTCCCTGGTCCTGGACGTCAAGGTCGGCTCGGGCGCCTTCATGAAGACCATCGAGGACGCCCGTGAGCTGGCCTCCACGATGGTCGGCCTCGGCACCGACCACGGCGTGAAGACGGTCGCCCTCCTGACCGACATGTCGACCCCGCTCGGCCTGACCGCGGGCAACGCCCTGGAGGTCCGCGAGTCGGTCGAGGTCCTCGCCGGCGGCGGCCCGGCGGACGTGGTCGAGCTGACGGTCGCCCTGGCCCGCGAGATGCTCGCGGCGGCCGGCATCCACGACGCCGACCCGGCCAAGGCCCTCGCCGACGGCTCCGCCATGGACGTCTGGCGCCGCATGATCGCCGCCCAGGGCGGTGACCCGGACGCCGAGCTGCCCACCTCGAAGGAGCAGCACATCATCAAGGCCCCGGCCTCCGGTGTCCTCACCCGCCTCGACGCCTACGACATCGGCGTCGCCGCCTGGCGCCTCGGCGCCGGCCGCGCCCGCAAGGAGGACCCGGTCCAGGCGGGCGCGGGCATCGAGATGCACGCCAAGCCCGGCGACGAGATCCGCGAGGGCCAGCCCCTGCTGACCCTCCACACCGACACCCCCGAGCGCTTCGAGTACGCCCTCCAGGCGGTGGAGGGCTCGTACGACATCGCAGCCCCGGGCACGGCGTTCACGGCGTCGCCCGTGGTGCTGGAACGTATCGCCTGACCTGCGGGTCTCCCTTTCGGGTGAACGGGATCGGTGGACCTCCGCCGGTCCCGTTCGGCATGAACCGGGGCATCACCCCAACACCGCCGCCACCCCCACCAGCACCGGCACCGACACCACCGTCGACAGCAACACGGCCTCCCGGGCCAGGACCTCGCCCACCCGGTACGTGCTCGCGTAGGTGAAGAGGTTCTGGGCGGCGGGCAGTGCGGCGGTGACGACCACGTCGAGGAGCGGGGCGCCGTGCAGGTCGAAGGCGCCTGCTGCCAGGAGCCAGGCGATCAGGGGCATGGCCACGGTCTTGAGGCCCACGGCGAGCAGGACGGGTTCTCTCTCGCCACCGCGGAGCGGTACGGCACTGCCCCGCAGGGCGATGCCGAAGGCCAGGAGGGCGGCGGGGACGGACATGTTGCCGAGGAGGGTCAGGGGGTCCAGCACCGGGGCCGGGACCGAGAGGCCTGCCGCCGACACCGCCACGCCGGAGAGGGAGCCCAGCGCGATCGGGTTGCGCAAGGGAGTGAGCAGGCGCTGCCACAGCGGGCGCTTCGAGCCGCCGCCCGTCGCCAGGTCCAGCACCGTCACCGCGACCGGCGTCACCCCGACCAGTTGGAACAGCAGCACGGGAGCCACCAGCGAGGCGTCCCCGAGGACGTACACCGCGATCGGGATGCCGAGGTTGCCGGAGTTGACGTACCCCGCCGCACAGCGCGCCGATCGTCGTACGGCCCACACCCCAGCCGCGTACGACCGCCACCGCCACGAACAGCGCGGCCACGGCCGCCGTGCTCAGGGCCGTCACCAGCAGGCGGGTGGAGAAGATCACCGACAGGTCGGCCTGGGCGAGGACGGTGAAGAGGAGGGCCGGCGTCGCCACGTGGAACGCCAGCTTGGTCAGGACCTCGCGGCCCTGGTCGCCGAGGTAGCCACGCCGGCCGATGGCATAGCCGACGGCGATCACCACCACGATCACCGCGAACCCGCTCAGTACCCCCCGCACGCCCTCAACCCTTGGCCAGAGCACACACCCCGGTCAATGTGATGCCGACGACGTCCGCGATGAGTTCCTGCCTCCCGCACGGTCTACCGCACGTGGACGCCATGACACCCGCTGTACTCGTGATCACAGGACCCGTCACCCGGGGCGAGGTGACGGGGTGGTGCGATGCCCTGCGGGAGCTGCTCGGGCCCGCCGGTGGCCGGCTCGTGGAGTGCGACGTGGCCGGGATCGGGCCGCCGGGGCTCGCGGCCGTCGACCTGCTGGCGCGTATGCAGCTCACCGCGCGCAGGTCGGGCGGCCGGATACGGCTGCGCGACCCCGCCCCCGAGCTACGCGCCCTGCTCGACCTCGTCGGACTCCGCTTCGATGTGGTCGGGCAGCCCGAACAGCGGGAACCACCGCTGGACGTCCAGGAAGCAGTGGAAACCGGTGATCCGGCCCTCTGAGACCTCCAGCACCTGGATCGCCCAGGGGGAGAAGCCGCCCTTCTCCGGGTCCGGCTTGTAGTGCGCGAACCCGGGCAGGCCGTTGACCTCGACCGGACGCAGCCGCGACCCGGCGCACCCGGCGCCGAGCGTCGTCATGAAGCCGGTGATGTCGGACGGGCCCAGCAGCCACAGGTCGAACGGCGGCATCGTCATGATGGCGTCCTCGTGCAGCAGCGCCGTCAGCGCCGTCATGTCGTAGCCCTCGAAGGCCGCGACATAGCGCTCCAGGAGCTTGCGCTGCTCCTCGTCCAGCGGGTTCGCCACCTCGGCGTCGGCCCCCGCCTCGGACCGCTCGGCGAGGGTGGCCCGGGCCCGCTGGAGCGCGCTGTTGACCGAGGCGACCGAGGTGTCCAGCAGCTCGGCGACCTCGCTCGCCTTCCACGCCAGCACCTCGCGCAGGATCAGCACCGCGCGCTGCTTGGGCGGCAGCTGCTGGAGCGCCGCCATGAACGCCAGCCGCACCGACTCCTTGGCCACGGCCGCCTCCGCCGGGTCGGCCGTGGTGGGCAGCACACGCGCGTCCGGCATCGGCTCCAGCCAGGTGTGGTCGGGGCGCGGGGACAGCGCCGCCTGCGCGAGCGGGGTGGCTTGCGTCAGGTCCATCGGCCTGGCGCGCTTGTTGCCCGCGGTCAGCATGTCCAGGCACACGTTCGTCGCGATCCGGTACAGCCAGGAGCGCAGACTGGACCGGCCCTCGAACTTGTCGTGGCTCCGCCAGGCACGTACCAGCGTGTCCTGGACCGCGTCCTCCGCCTCGAAGGAGGAGCCGAGCATGCGGTAGCAGTAGCCCGTCAGCTCGACGCGGTGCCGCTCCAGCTCGACGTCGAGATCTGTCGTCGTCGCGGTGTTGCTCATCGTCCACCCACCCCTGTGGCCGGTCCTGTGTCGTACGCCACAAGGACGCTACCGCAGGCCACTGACAATGGCCCGCCGTCCTGGAAAAGGGGCTGGTGGTGGGGGGTTCTGTGCGTTGCCGGGTGCGGGTGGTACGTGGCTGGTCGCGCAGTTCCCCGCGCCCCTTGAGGGACATGCGCTGTGCCTACTCAAGGGGCGCGGGGAACTGCGCGAGCAACCCACGACCGCCGGCACCCGGCAACGGACCGGACGACCCCCTACACCGCCCGCGCCGCCACCAGCGCCGCCCGCGTACCCGCGAGGGTGATCCCCACGACGCCCAGAACCGCGACCACACCGACCGCAACCGTTCCGCCCCAACCCCCTGCATGGAAGGCGACAGCGCCCACCGTGCTGCCGGCACTGGAGCCGACGTAATAGGCCGACTGATAGAGCGCGGACGCCTGTGCGCGACCCTTCGTCGCCGTCCTGCTCACCGCCGAGGACGCCACCGCGTGCCCCGCGAAGAAGCCGGCGGTGATCAGCACCAGCCCCAGCAGCACCGGCACCAGGGAGTCCGACAGGGAGAGCAGCAGCCCGGCCGCGGTGGTCCCGCCCGCCGCGTACAGGGCGCCACGGCGGCCCAGGCGGCCCACCAGGCGGCCGGCCGTCGAGGCGGACACCGTACCGACCAGGTACACGAGGAAGATCGAGCCGACGATGCCCTGGGGCAGGGAGAACGGCTCGTCGGTCAGCCGGTAGCCGATCACCGTGTACACGCCGCCGAACACCGTCATGAACAGCGCGCCGATCGCGTACAGCCGCCGCAGCAGCGGGTCGGCGAGGTGGCCGCGGACCGTGTCCAGCAGGACGCGGGGCCGCAGCGAGCCCGGCGTGAAGTGCCGGGGCGCGGGCAGCAGGAGGCGGAAGGCGATCGCGCAGGCGACCGCGAGTGCGCCGATCACACCGAGCGCGACCCGCCAGCCCCACTCCTGGGCCACCCAGCCGGTGATGACCCGGCCGCTCATCCCGCCGACGCTGTTGCCCGCGACGAACAGGCCGATCGCCGTGATCAGCGCCCGCGGCCGCACCTCCTCGGCGAGATACGCGGTCGCCGACGCCGGAAGCCCCGCCAGGGCCGCTCCCTGCACCGCGCGCAGCGCCACCAGGGCCGGCAGCGAGGGCGCGAGGGGGACGAGCACCGCCACGGTCACCGCGACGGCCAGGGACGCCGTCATGACCGTACGCCGCCCGAACCGCTCGGACAGGGCACTCATCGGAAGGACGAACACCGCCAGGCCACCGGTCGCGGCCGCCACCGTCCAGCTCGCCTCGCTCGCGCTGACCCGGAACTCGCCGGAGATCAGCGGCAGCAGCGCCTGGGTGGAGTACAGCAGGGCGAAGGTCGCGACACCGGCGAGGAAGAGCGCGAGGCTCATGCGCCGGTAGCCGGGCCCGCCCGGGGTCATACGGGAATCAGCAGAAGACTGGACGGGAGCGGAGGACGGAACGGCGCCCACGACGGTGGACGCCCCGGTATCGGCGGGATTCATGCCTAGAAGGTAAGGAGACCTTCACTCATCCGTCCAATGCATGGAATCGGCATAATCGTTCCCGTGATGCATCAGCAGAGGTCAGGGGAGTGGCTGTCACCGAGTGGTGACACAGAAGACATCGTCGCGCTGCTCGCGCCACGGCTCGCGTACTTCGCCGGGGTCGCCCGCACCGAACACGTCACCCGTGCCGCGCAGGAGATGAACGTCCCGCAGTCGACGCTGTCACGGGCGATGGTCCGCCTCGAACAGGACCTGGGCGTCGAGCTGTTCGCCCGGCGCGGCAGGACCGTGTCCCTCACGCCCGCCGGGCGCACCTTCCTCGGCTCCGTCGAGCGGGCCCTCGCCGAGATCGAGCGGGCCGCGGAGGAGGTGCGCGCCGACGCCGACCCGGCGACCGGCAAGGTGGCGTTCGGGTTCCTGCACACCATGGGCGCCGAGACCGTGCCCGGCCTGATCCACGCCTTCCGCGCCGACCACCCCAGGGTCCGCTTCAGCCTGGTGCAGAACTACGGCGAGGCCATGCTGGAGCGGCTGCGCGCGGGCGAGCTGGACCTGTGCCTGACCTCGCCGGTGCCGGACGCCCCCGACCTGGTGGGGCGCCGGCTCGACGAGCAGAAGCTGCGCCTCGTCGTGCCGGCCGAGCACCGGCTGGCCGGCCGCCGCCGCATCCGGCTCGCGGAGGCCGCCGAGGAGGCCTTCGTGACCCTGGAGCCCGGCTACGGCCTGCGCCGCATCACCGACGACCTCTGCAAGGAGGCCGGCTTCAGACCCCGGGTGGCCTTCGAGGGCGAGGAGGCCGAGACCCTGCGCGGCCTGGTCGCCGCCGGCCTGGGCGTCGCCCTGCTGCCGCCGCCCGCCGTCCCCCGCCCCGGCGTCGTCGAACTGACGGTGACCGCCCCGCGCGCGGCCCGCGAGATCGGCGTCGCCTGGCTGGAGGGCCGGCCGGACACGCCTCCGGTGGCCGCCTTCAAGAAGTTCCTGCTGTCGCGCCGGGGACGCCTGCTCCACGAGTGAGCCGCCCCCGCAGCAGCCGCCCGTGCCTCGGCGCCAGCAGCCACGTCAGCGCGAACAGACCGGTCAGCACGACCACGATCGACCCGCCCGCCGCCAGGTCGTAGGCGTACGACACGTAGAGCCCGGCCACGCTGCCCGCGCAGCCCAGCACCGAGGCGAGCAGGGTCATCGACCACAGCCGGTCGGTGAGCAGCCGGGCCGTCGCCGCGGGCGTGATGAGCAGTGCGAGCACCAGGACGTTGCCGACGGCCTCCAGGGACATCACGATCGTGGACGTCACCACCGCGTACAGCACCAGGTCCAGCCGGAACACCGGCAGCCCTGCCGCACGGGCGGTCTCCCGGTCCAGGCTCACCGTCACCAGCTCCCTGCGCAGGACCAGCACGACCGCGACGAGCACCGCCCCGATCCCGGCCACCGTCCACACGTCCGCCGCCGACACCGCGAGCACCTGCCCGAACAGGAACGACGACAGGTCGGTCGTCCAGCTGTCCCGCGTCGAGACGAGCACGATCCCCAGCCCGAACGCGAACGCGAAGAACACCCCGATGACGGTGTCCTCCTTCAGCCGCCGGTTCTGCGACACGAACGCGATCAGCACCGAGGTGACGAGCCCGGCGGCCGCCCCGCCCAGCAGCAGGTTGCCCTGGAAGGTGTAGGCGAGGGCCACGCCCGGGAACGCCGAGTGCGCCACCGCGTCCCCGATGAACGCCATCCCGCGCAGCACGACGTACACCCCGACCACCCCGCACACCAGCCCCACCACCGCGGCGACCGCGAACGCCCGCTGCATGAACGGCAGTTCCCAGGGCTCCAGCAGAAAGCCGATCACGCGGACACCCCTCCCATCGCCCGGTCCAGACCGAAGGCCCGCAGCATCCGCTCCGGGTCGGCCAGCACCTCCGGGCCGCCCTCGGCGACCACCGTCCGGTTCAGCAGCACCACCCGCTGACAGGTGCGCGCGGCCGCCGCCAGGTCGTGGGTCGTCATCAGCAGCGCCTTGCCCTCCTCGGCGGTCAGCCGGCCGAAGAGCTCGTTGAGCAGATCCTGCGTGGGTACGTCGACCCCGGTGAACGGCTCGTCCAGCAGGAGCAGTTCGGGCTCGGCGGCCAGGGCGCGCGCCACCAGGACGCGCTGCCGCTGGCCGCCGGAGAGCTCACCGACGGGCCGTCGCCGCAGTGCGGCGAGTCCGGTGAGCTCCAGCGCGCGCCCGGCGGCCGCCCGGTCGGCCGGGCGAGGCCGGCGCAGCCGCCCCATCGCCCGGGTCCGCCCGGTCAGCACCGCGCCCGCGACATCGATGGGGAAGTCCCAGGCGAACTCGTGCCGCTGCGGCACATAGCCGACCGCGCCCCGCGTCTCGACCCGGCCGGTGCAGGGCAGCAGGCCCAGCACCGCCCGCAGCAGGGTCGTCTTCCCGGCGCCGTTCGGCCCGATCAGCCCGACCAGCTCCCCGGCCCCTACCTGGAGCGACACGTCGTGCAGGGCCTGCCGCCCGCCCAGCACCACCCCGGCCCCCTCGACCGACACCAGCACGCTCATGTCGTACGGCCCCTCCGTCGCCGTACGCCCCACACGGCCGCACCACCGGCGAGCGCGAGCCCGCCCGCGACGGCGGCCACCCGCACGGGGTCCCCGGCGCCGGTGTGCGCCATGGAGCCGCCGGAGCCGGAGTCACCTGAGCCCGACCCCGAGCCGCCTGTGTCCGAGCCGGCGCCGCCCGCGGAAGGAGACGCAGGAGACGCAGGAGACGCAGAGGGATCCGCGCCGCCGCCCCCCACATCCGCCTTCCCGTCCCCCACCACGAACGTCACCGGCACCGTGTCCGACACCGCCCGCCCGTTCGCCAGCGTGCCGCTCATCCGGAACGTCAGCCGGTAGGTGCCCTCCTTCGTGAACGCCCAGCCGCCGTGCGCATGCGAGTTGGCGGGCACATCGAAGGAGTCGGGCACGCCGTCCTTGCTGTTGAACAGCACGGTCGCGCCGGACATGGCGTCGTAGGTGTACAGCGCGACCGAGCCCGGCCCGTCCGCGCCGGCCAGCGTGAACTCGACCCCGCCCCGCAGCGCCCCCGCGGCCACGTGGTCCGTGGACCAGCCGGGCCACAACAGCCCTTCCTGCTGCACCTGGTCGAGCAGCCACACCGGGTCGCCCGCCTTGCCGAGGAAGGAGAACTGACCGCCCGCCGGAAGGGTGTTGCGGGCCCCCGGCTTCACCCGCAGCTCCAGGGCCGACGGCTCGCGCCACACGGTCCGCCCGGGCACGGTGCCGTCCTTGACGTGCAGCTGAAGGGCGCCGTCGAGCACCCGGGCGGCGAAGTCGATGTGCCCCTCGCCGAGGACCACGCGCTCGGTCCGTACGTCGTCCTCGGCCACCGCCGCTGCTGGAGCCGCCGCCTGGGCGAGCGTCCGCGGGGCCGCGGGGGAGGGGGCGGCGGAGGACGCCCGCTCAGGAGGCTCCTTCCCGGGGGCGGAGGGCGACGGCCCAGCGGCCCCGGCCTCCTCCTCGCCGACCCGGACCGTGTACACGGTCCCCGTCGACAGCTCCCGTCCGTCGGCCGAAGTGGCAGCGGCGGTGAAGATCAGCCGGTAGGTGCCGGGCTCGCTGAACTCCCAGTCCGCCTGCGCCCGTTCACCGACCGGCACGTCCACCACGTCCGGCACGTCGTCCCCGCTGTCGAACAGCGGTCCGTCCGCCCCGCGCACCCGCACCTCGCCCGGCCCGTCGACCCCGTCCAGCCCCCAGCGCACGGTGTCGCCGACGAGCGCGCCGGCCGGCACACCGGTGGTGTCCCAGCCGGGCGCGGAGCCGTCCTCCGAGGCCTCGATCACCGGAGGGGCCGCCGTCCCGGCGTCGAGCGTCAACGCCCCGTCCGCGTAGGCGATACGACCCATGCCGAGGCCGTCCTCGTCCGAGGCCGCGGCGGGACCGCCCCCGGCCGTCCCCGCCGCGGCCGCCACCAGCGCGGCCAGCGCCCCTGCTCGTGCCGCCCTCATCAGGCATCCCTCCCCAGGCACTTCGCGAGCTCGCGCGCGTTGTGCCGCATCATCGATACGTAGTCGTGGACCCGGTCGTCGAAGGAGTCGCCGTAGAGCGTGCAGACCCCGACGCCCTCGTCCTCCGCGACCCGCTTCAGCACATCCGCGCGGGCCGCCAGATTGGGCTCCAGGAACACCGACGGGATGCGCTTGTCCCGGATGGTGGCGCCCAGTTGCCGCACCTCGGCGGCGCTCGGCTCCTGTCCCGGCACGGGCACGACGAAGCCGGCGACCTCCATGCCGTACGCGTCGGCGAGATAGCCGAACGCGTCGTGCGTGGTGATCAGCTTGCGGTGGGCGGCGGGGATCGCCGCGAGCGTGCGGGCGACCTCCTGGTCCAGCGCGTCGAGCGTCTTCAGATACGCCTTCGCGTTCCGGGCGTACGTCGCCCTGCCCGCCGGGTCGGCCTTGGTCAACTCGGCCTGGATGCACCGCACATACGCCTGCGCGTTGGCGACGTCCTCCCAGGCGTGCGGATCCAGGTCGCCGTGCACATGCTGGCCGACGACGGCCTGCGGCAGCACCCACACCGGCTTGCCGGGCGCGCCGAGGAACCGGTACGGCGCCTCCTTCGGCACGGACTTCCGCGCCCGGTCGGGCACGTTCAGCACCACGTCCCCGGGCGCGAGCCGACGCCGCTCCCCGCTGCCGGTCGCCTCGCCCCGCACGTACACCTCGCCGCTCGCCGCGTCCAGCGCCAGGTCGGCGTGCCCGCCGTCGAGGACCTCGGCGCCCCTGGGCGCCTCGGCCGCGTCGCCGACGGTGAACGTGAAGGTGCCGCTGCCGATGTCCGCGCCGCCTCCGCCGAGCGTCTCGGTACGGCCGGACACGGTCAGCCGGTAGGTACCCGGCTCGCTGAACGCCCAGTTGACGTGCGTGTGCGCCTCGGGCGGCAGGGTGAAGGAGTCCCGTGCGTCGAGCCCGTCGGCGGAGTCGACGTACACCTTCGGCCGCCCCAGCGTGTCGGTGAGGTACACGCGCAGCTCACCGGGCCCCTCCAGCTTCGTGGCGGTCGTACGGACCTGGGAGCCCTCCCCGGCGACCTCGCCCTCCACGGCCCAGCCGAGCCACAGCACGTCGAGCCCTAGGTCCTCCTCCAGCTCGACGACCGTGCCGCCGTATTCCTCCAGCCGCTCGGCGATCTCGATCTTTGGCGCCGACCTCGGCGCGTTCGTACGGACCATCTTCATGATCCCGGGCTCCTCCAGCAGCAGCCCGTTGCCGAAGACGATGTCCGCCCGCGCGACCTTCGCCGCGTCCCCGGGACTCGGCTCGTAGGAGTGCGGGTCGCCGTGGTGCGGCACGATCGAGGTGACGTCCACCCGGTCACCACCGACCTGGCGCACCAGGTCCGCGAGGATCGCGGTGGTCGTCGACACCGTCAACTCCGCGTCTCCGGAGCCCTCTCGCCCGGCCCCGCATCCGCTCACCAGCACCGCTCCGGCCAGCGCCCCGGCGAGCGCCGCCCGCCTCTTCCCGCCGCTCATGAGGCCCTACGCCGCTGTCGACGCCGGACGCTGAACACCGCGGCCCCGCCGAGCAGCAGCGCGGCGACCGCCGTCCCGGCGAGCGGCGCGGCCCCCGAACCGGTGGTGGCCAGACTGCCGTTCACGGGGGCCCCACCGCTGCCGTACGACGGTGCAGGGACCCCTGTCGTAGACCCGGAGGGCGCCTCCGGGACCGATGGACTCGCGGCCGGCTCGCTCGACGAGGCGGAAGGCGTGGCAGAGGGCGTGGGCGTGGTCGAGGTCGCGGGAGTCGTCGTAGGAGTGGCCGAGGGCTCGGACCCCTCTCCGGGCCGCACGCCGCCCGGGTCCACGTCGTCCCCGACGACCCAGGCCAGCGTCTCGGTGTCGCCGACCCGTGTGCCGTCGGCGAGGGTCGCGGTCCAGGACCAGGTGGTGCGGTAGACGCCCTCGGCGGTGAACGCCCAGTAGGTGTGCCGGTGGGTGTCCGCGGCGATGGTCATGGCGTCGGGCAGTCCGTCACCGCTGTTGATCTGCACCTCCGTGCCGCCCAGCGCGCCGTCGCTGAACAGCGCGACGTTCCCGGGCCCCCGCACGGAGTCGAGCCGGTAGGTGAACCTGCCGTCGATCTCGTCCTTGTCCCACTCCGTGGTGGACCAGCCGGGCCACACGATGTCCGGGTGCTGGCTCATCGGCAGCCACCACACGGGGTCGCCGGGCGTGCCGAGGAAGTCGTAGCCCTGCGGGATCTTCCGCCGCGCGACGGGCGTCACATGGAGGACGACCTCGTCCGGCTCGTACCACTCGTGGTCGTCCGGGGTGCCCTCCTTCACCTGGAACTCCAGATCACCGTCCGACTTGCGGGCGGCCAGGTCGAGATGGCCCTTGCTGATGACATGAGCCGCCGGCGCGGTGCCGGTCGGACCACCGGAACCGGTGGGCGTGCCGGGAGTTCCGGGGCTTCCCGTGGGCGTGGCCCCGTCGCCGGGCAGGACGTCGGCCGGGTCGACGTCGTCACCGACGACCACGGCGAGCGTCTCGGTGTCGGAGGCGCCGGCACCACCGGTCACGGTGAAGGTCAGCCGGTAGACGCCCTCGGCCGCGAACAGCCAGGTGGGCGTGCGTCGCTGCGTATCCGCGTCGAGGGTGAACGCGCGCGGCGCCGGGTCGGCGCTGCCGAGGTACACCCGCGGCGGCTCGTCGGCGTTCTCCATCTCCGCGGTGAAGTCCGCCATGCCGAAGACGCTCGGCCCCGCGAAGGCGGACAGCCGTACCTCGGTGGCGCCACCGGCGCGGGCGCCGGTCCAGCCGGGTTCCAGCGCGAACAGGCCGGCCGACTGCTGCCCGTTCAGCTGCCAGAGATCCTGGCTGACCAGCCCGAAGGCCTCGGCCAGCGGGGACGGGGTGTGCTGCCGTGTGGCCGGCGGGACATGCAGGACGACCTCGGAGGGCGCGCGTTCGACGGGAGTGCCGCCGGTGCGGTCGTCGATGCGCAGCCGAAGCCTTCCGTCGACGACCCGGGGGGCGAGGTCGGTCTCGCCCTCGTCGAGCACGACGGCACCGCCGCCGGCGGCGCGGGCATCCCCGCTGCCGCCGGCGACGACCAGCCCTGCCGCGCCGAGGAGCACCGCGGTCGCCGTGGTGAGAGCGGCTGCCGTGAGGGCGCGCCCACCGCGCGTCAGGGCCGCCGTCACGAGCTGACGACCACGGTGTAGGTCGCGGTCGCGGACTTGGCGACACCGCCGACCGTGCCCTGGACACGGAAGGTCAGCTTGTAGGTGCCGGGCTCCTCGAAGGCCCAGTTGGCGTGGTTGTGCGTGGCGACACCGAAGGACTTCGACTTGTACGAGGTCGTCGCCGGGTTGCTGTCGTACCAGCGGCTCCCGGCGCCGGTGTAGACGCTGAAGTCGTCGGTCGAGCCGCCGTTGCGGGTGGCGCCGGTGAGGGTGTAGGTGACGGCGTCGCCCCCGAAGACGCCGGTGGTGAGGTGCTCGGTGGAGATGCCGGGGAACAGCACGCCGCGGCTGTCGGCGACGACCTCGTCGTCGGGCAGCAGCCAGACCTGGCTGCCGGTGCCGAGGAAGCCGTAGCCGGGGTTGGCGACCTTCGCGGCGGCCGGCACGGACAGCGACACGTCGGCCGGCGCGTACTCGACGCCCGCTTCCTCGTCGTGGACGTGCAGCTGCAGGTTGACGCCGTCCCACTCCGCGTCGAGGACGTCGACGTGGCCGGAGGACAGGGTGGTGGCGGCGAAGGCCGAGGAGTTGAGACCGGCGGCGGCGAGCGCCGCGGCGGCGACACCGGTGACGGTGAGCAGACGGTTGCGGGTACGCAAAAGAGACCCCCCTGGATCATGGACATGCCCGCCATGGGCATGCCGAGACGATAATCATTTTCATCAAAGGGGCGCAAGGGGGTAGCTCACCAGGGGAGAGCTGGATCAGTGGCGCCGCAACGAGCGGCCGAACCCGGAAGCCAGCGGCATCCGCAGCCCCAACGGCGGCGGCGCGGCCAGCGCGTCCTCCACTGGACGCGAGAAGGCATGCCCGAACAGGGAGCCCATCACGAAGTCCTCGGCGAGGGCGAGCACTTCACTTCGGTGCTGCTGCAAGGCGTGTCTGTCGGAGTGGACTTCGAAGCGGCACACATCGCGGTTGGACTTCTTCGCCCGCGCCGCAAGCCGGAAGGACAGCTCCGGATCGGTCCGCTCGTCGTTCGTGCCGTGCACGATCAGCACCCGCCGCCCCGCGAGCTGCTTCACCGGTTCGGGCGGCGCCGCCATGTCCTCCTCGGGCAGCCAAGGGGCGATCGCCAGCACGGAGTTGACGGCTTCATGGCCGCCCGCGTGCAGCGCCGCGCGCCCGCCCATGTCGAGGCCGGCCAGACAGACGGGCACATCGCCGTAGCGTCGTACGACTTCGTCGGCGGCCCAGGCGGCGTCGCGCGCGAGATGGGCCTCGCTGCCGTTCCAGCCCCGGAAGCGGTAGTGCACCACATGCGTGACCAGCCCGTCCGCCCGGCCCGCACGGGCCAGCTGCCGCCCCAACGCCCTTACGGACGCGGTGGCGAGCCAGGACGAGGGCCGCCGGGCGGACTGTTCCTCACCTGCCGGGAGCAGCAGCACGACCCCGCTCACCGCCGTGGGCTCCGGCCCGAAACCCCGCCCCAGTCGGGCCTCACGAACCGACGTCGCTTCCTGTGCCATGGCAGAACAGTCTCAGAAGCCCGGGTGTACGCCACCCGTCCGTGCGGTCACCGTTACGTATCGGCCGGAGCCGTACACCGCGCCGTCTACGCGCGTAGGCGTTACAGTGCGAAAATGACGAGCCAGACTGACCGGATGAGGACCGCCCCGAGCCCGGACCAGATCCGCCGGGCACCCAAGGTTCTGCTGCACGACCACCTCGACGGCGGGCTGCGCCCCGGCACGATCGTCGAACTGGCCCAGGAACAGGGCTACTCCGCCCTCCCCGAGACCGACCCGGCCAAGCTCGGCCTCTGGTTCCGCGAGGCCGCCGACTCCGGGTCCCTCGAACGCTACCTGGAGACCTTCTCCCACACCGTAGGCGTCATGCAGACCCGCGACGCCCTGGTGCGGGTCGCCCGCGAGTGCGCCGAGGACCTCGCCGAGGACGGCGTCGTCTACGCCGAGGTGCGCTACGCCCCCGAACAGCACCTGGAGGGCGGCCTCACCCTCGAAGAGGTGGTCGAGGCGGTCAACGAGGGCTTCCGCCAGGGCGAACGCAGCGCCCGTGAGAACGGCCACCGCATCCGCATCGGCGCCCTCCTGACCGCCATGCGGCACGCCGCCCGCGCCCTGGAGATCGCCGAACTCGCCAACCGCCACCGCGACCTCGGCGTCGTCGGCTTCGACATCGCCGGCGCCGAGGCCGGCTACCCGCCCACCCGGCACCTCGACGCCTTCGAGTACCTCAAGCGCGAGAACAACCACTTCACCATCCACGCCGGTGAAGCCTTCGGACTGCCCTCCATCTGGCAGGCCCTGCAGTGGTGCGGCGCCGACCGGCTCGGCCACGGGGTGCGCATCATCGACGACATCGAGGTCAAGGACGACGGCAGCATCCACCTCGGCCGCCTCGCCTCCTACGTCCGCGACAAGCGCATCCCCCTGGAGCTGTGCCCCAGCTCCAACCTCCAGACCGGCGCCGCCACCTCCTACGCCGAGCACCCCATCGGGCTGCTGCGCCGGCTGCACTTCCGGGCCACGGTCAACACCGACAACAGGCTGATGTCCGGCACCAGCATGAGCCGGGAATTCGAGCATCTCGTCGAAGCATTCGGTTACACGCTCGACGACATGCAGTGGTTCTCCGTCAATGCGATGAAATCAGCGTTCATTCCTTTCGATGAACGACTCGCGATGATCAATGACGTGATCAAGCCCGGCTACGCCGAGCTCAAGTCCGAATGGCTGTTCCAGCAGACCGCCGCGACCAGCGACTCTACGGACTGACAGGGCGAACACGGGGCGCGAAATGCGGGCGGGCATTCACAAGCCGTCCGCATTTCGATGTTTGCGGCGGCCGCCCGGGCATGTTTACGTTCATGGACCGCTCCCCATCCCCGTGTCATCCCATTTCGAGTTCAGTCAAGGACGCATTCACGATGAAGCAGTCTGCTGCCAAGACCCTCGGTGTCGCCGCCCTCGGTGCCGCCTTCGCCGCCACCGGCGCGGGCGCCGCGAACGCCGCTCCGGCCCTGCCCGACGCGACCCAGGCGCTGGGGGCCGTCTCCCAGACGCTGCCCGCCGAGAACGTCTCCAAGTCGCTGCCGGGTGCTGGTGACGCCCTCACGCAGGCGCAGCCCGCTCTCGCCACCAGCCTCGCCACCGTGCAGCCGATCGCCACCCAGGCCCTCGCCGAGGGCCCGACCAAGCCGGTCGCCGGCCTCCTCGGCGGCCTGCCCCTCCAGGGCCTGCCCACGCACGGCCTGCCCGTGAACGGCATCCCGCTGGGCTGAGCACCTCACACGCCGTCGGGGCGCGACCTGGATCTCCGGGTCGCGCCCGGACGCGTGCGCGCAGGGCGTCACCAGGCGGTGCGGGCGGCCTTGTCCTCGGAGGGCAGCAGTATCCACAGAGCGATGTACAGCAGGAACTGCGGGCCCGGCAGCAGACAGGACAGCAGGAAGATGACCCGCATCGTGGTCGTCGAGGTGCCGAAACGCCGAGCCAGCGCGGCACACACTCCGCCGATCATCCGGCCGTTCGTGGGGCGGGCAAGGCGGGACATGGCGGCTCCTTCGTGAGCTCTTCGGAAGGCGGCCCGAGCGGCTGCCTTCATCTGCCCTCCACGTTACGGAGACGAAGGGGGCAAAGCATCGCTCCAGGGGGCGATCCCGACCCTGGGAATCGTCGGGGTCCGACCCTGAGCCGCCTCCTCCTTCGGAAGGCCCACCCGCCGCCGCAGCCGCGCCCGCCCCAGCGGAACCACCGCCACATGGACGAGGGCCACCCCGACGGTGTTCAGCAGCAGCGAGTCGACATCCACCACCTGGCCGGGCACGCCCGTCTGCAACAACTCCACAGCCAGCGAGATCAACGCCCCCGCCGCCGCCGTACGCAGCAGCGACCCCAGCGGTGACACGGTCAGCCTCCCGCCCACCAGCGGCAGCAGCACACCCAGCGGCGCCAGCAGCGCCATCCCCTCACCGATCCGACGGGCCGCCTCGGGCCAGCCCAGCGCCAGATCGGCCCTGATCCCGGCGAGCGGCCGCAGATTGGCCGGCATCACCCAGGGGACGTCCAGCGGACGCAGCGTGAACCAGGCGACGAACGCGAGATGAGCGACGAGGAGAATCCCCCCGGTCACACGGATGCGGGACGCGGCGTTGCCGCCCATGGAGCCTTGACGCTGCACGCCCCCCTAGACGCGGCCCCCACCGCGAACGGTTCCGCGGAGCGGAGGGTGAGGCCTACGACACACCGTCGCCGCGTCTCGCCGTACCCGTGCGGGCCGTCGTCGGCCGATCGCGCAGTTCCCCGCGCCCCTGAGGTCGTGGGCCGTTCCCCTCGTATGCGCCTGCGGGCCGTCGTGGGCTGGTCGCGCAGTTCCCCGCGCCCCTTAACAGCACGACCGTCAGCCGCGTACGACCGCAAGCGACCACGGGCGGTGGGTATTGCAGCCAGCCGCGAACGGCGGGGAGGGGACGGGACGGGGGGTTGTCCGCCCGCAGCGGCCGGCGGAAACCCAGTTAGACCCCCGTAGCCGAGCAGATCGCCGGACCGAGGACGGATAACCCCCCGGCCCGGCCCCGTCCCACCCACACACCGGATGCGCTACAGCAACCCCCACCGAAGCCGCGCAGGCCGCCGCAGGCATCCCGCGGCGGCCTAGGAAGACGGCGGTCGCACCTCACCCGGATGCGACCGCACCTCCTCGGTGCACTCGTACCGACGCAAGGCCCCCTCGGGCCCGCCCAGGATGACCGACCCGTCCCCCTCCGCGGCCTCGGAGTCGGAGAAGGTGCACACGATCTGGGCGAGGGCGTACGAGGACAGCGCCCCGGGCGGCGTGCTCAGCCGCAGCGTGTCCTCCGGGTCCCCGCCCCGAGGCCCGCCCGCCTTCAGCCCGGAGGGCACGTCCGTGCTGTAGCCGGCCTCCCGCTCAGCCGCAGAGGGCTGTTCGGCCAGCTGGGTCAGCAGCCCCTGCGCCAGCAGCACCCGCCGAGCCGAGTCCGCCGTACCCTCCGGCACCCGCACCGACCGGTCCACCGTCACCAGCGACGACGCACACCGCAGGAACACCTGCACCGCCAGCCCCCGAGAGGACTGCGTGGTGACATCCGCCCCGGCCAGCGAACAGTGCGCCCGAGAAGGCGCCGCCCCGAAGTCGGTCGGCACCTCGGTGGCCCGGATCCCGCACCCGGCGAGCGCCCCGGCGAGCAGGGAGAACACCAGCGCCCGACGCACATTCAGCCCGTTCACGAGGCGTCGCCCTCCTCGCCCGGCTCAGCCTGCTCCGCGACATCCGCCCCGTCCCGGGGCAACCGCAGCGTGAACACGGCCCCGCCCTCCGGCGAGTTGGCCGCAGTGATCTCCCCGCCGTGGATGTGCGCGTTCTCCAGCGCGATGGACAGCCCCAGCCCGCTGCCCTCCGACCGCGGCCGGGACGCGCTCGCCTTGTAGAACCGGTCGAAGACATGCGGCAGGACGTCCTCGGGGATACCCGGCCCATGGTCGCGGACCGAGATGACGACCGAGTCGTCCGCCGTACGCACAGCCACCCGCACCGGCGAGCCACCGTGCTTCAGCGCGTTCCCGATCAGGTTGGCCAGGATCACATCGAGCCGGCGAGGATCGAGCCGCGCGTGGATGCCGCGCTCGGCGTCCAGCTCCACCGCGTCCAGCCAGGCCCGCGCGTCGATGCAGGCGGTGATCTGGTCGGCGACGTCGACGTCGTCCAGCACCAGCCGAGCCGTACCCGCGTCGAACCGGGTGACCTCCATCAGGTTCTCCACGAGGTCGTTCAGCCGCCGTGTCTCGCTGACGACGAGCCGGACCGCGGGCTCGATCATCGGGTCCATCGACCCGGTCTCCGCCTCCAGCTCCTCCTCCAGCACCTCGGTCACCGCGGTGATCGCGGTCAGCGGCGTCCGCAGCTCATGGCTCATGTCCGCCACGAACCGCCGCGAGGCGTCGTCGCGCGCCGCCATCTCCGCGACCCGCTTCTCCAGCGCCTCGGCGGCGTTGTTGAACGTCCGCGACAGATCGGCGAGTTCATCGGTGCCCGACACCCGCAGCCGCGTGTCCAGCTTCCCCTCCCCGAGCCGCCGCGCGGCGACACCCAGCCGATGCACGGGCTTGAGCACCGTCGTCGCCGCGGCCTGGGCGAGCAGCGCGGAGCCGATCAGCGCCAGAGCCGTGGCGATGCCCAGCGACCAGGCAAGGGAGTTGAGGTCCTTCGCCTCCGGCTCCAGCGACTTGAGCATGTAGCCGGACGCGCCGCCGCCGATCACCCGGGTGCCCGCCACCAGATAGGGGGTGCCGTCGTCGACGACGCGCTGCCAGTACAGGTGGTACTCGGCGTCGTTGGCCGACGTCAGCGACTGCTTCTTGTTCACCGCGGTGCGCAGCGACTTCGGTACGTCGCCCAGCGCGAAGCCGTTCAGCCCGCCCGAACTGCCGTACACCGTCTTGCCGTCCGGGTCCTGGGCGACCAGCAGCACGGTGAAGTGCTGGCTGCCGCCCGCCATCTGCCCGGCGGTGCGCTGCAGTTCGTCCTGGGTGGGGTGCTCGGGCAGCGTGCCCGCGCGGTTCTGCATCTCCTGCTCGAAGTCGCGCAGCACCGCGTCCTGGGCGCGGGTGAGCACCGCCTCCCGGTTCAGCCAGTACGCGATGCCCGACGCGGACACCGCGGCCGTCAGCGCGACCAGACCGAACACGACCACCAGCCGCAGCCGCAGACTGGTGAAGCGCAGCCGCGAGAACACTCCCTTGCGATCCGCGGTCCAGCCGCGGAGACCCCCTTGCTCGTTCGTCACTGAGGCGGATCCAGCCGGTAGCCGACACCGCGCACGGTACGAATCAGCGTCGGCGAGGACGGCACGTCCTCCACCTTGGCGCGCAGCCGCTGCACACAGGCGTCCACGAGCCGGGAGTCACCGAGGTAGTCGTGCTCCCACACCAGCCGCAGCAGCTGCTGCCGCGACAGCGCCTGACCGGGCCGCCGGCTCAGCTCGAGCAGCAGCCGCAGCTCGGTCGGGGTCAGCTGGAGGTCCTCGCCGTTCTTCGTGACGGTCATCGCCGCCCGGTCGATGACCAGGCTGCCGAAGGCCGCGGCGTCGTTCGACTCGCGCTCCCCGCGCCGCAGCACGGCCCGGATCCGGGCGTCGAGGACCCGCCCCTGGACCGGCTTGACGACATAGTCGTCCGCGCCGGACTCCAGGCCCACCACGACGTCGATGTCGTCGCTGCGGGCGGTCAGCAGGATGATCGGCAGCTGGTCGGTGCGCCGGATGCGCCGGCACACCTCGAAGCCGTCGATGCCGGGCAGCATCACGTCCAGCACGATCAGGTCCGGCCGCTGCTCGCGCAGCAACTGCAGACCGTCCTCACCGCTGGCAGCCGTGGCCACCCGGTGTCCCTGGCGCGTCAGTGAGAGCTCCAGGGCCGTCCGGATGGCGTCGTCGTCCTCGATCAGCAACAGGGAAGGCACGGGCTCATTCTGGCCCATGGATGCCACAAGGATCGACCTGTGGGCCCGATGGAACGCAGCCCTTACGCGCGGTGCCTGTCCGTGATCCCGTTCTTCCCGGTGGTCGACCCCTGTGACAGCTCTGTGACAGTCGGCGGACACGGCGATGAAGTGGCCCGGGCAAGCTTTTCGGCACAGGCAAGGAAGCAAGCCGAACACCGGCAAGTCCACGACGGGGGGCGCGAGATGAACACGCTGTACAGCATGAGCACCAGCGCAGTGATCACGCGCCTGCACGACGTGCACACGCACCGGGGTTCCGAGAAGTCCGGTGCCGTGAGCGGGCGGGGGTGCGCTCGCGGCACCGGACGTCAGCACACCGCGCATGTGCAGCAGGGCGTCGCGCCCTACATGACGGTGGTTGACGGTCTCACGGGGGAGACGCCGCACGGGGGAGCCGCGTACAGGGAGGAATCGGGGGAGCGCCGCTCGCTGTCGGAGGCCGAGTTCACGGCCTACGTCCAGGAGCGCCGCGCCTCCCTGTACGCCACCGCCTACCACCTGACCGGTGACCGCTTCGAGGCCGAGGACCTGCTGCAGAGCGCGCTGTTCTCGACCTACCGGGCGTGGGACCGGATCAGCGACAAGGCGGCGGTCGGCGGATATCTGCGCCGCACCATGACGAACCTGCACATCAGCGCCTGGCGGCGGCGCAAGCTGAACGAGTACCCGACCGAGGAGCTGCCGGAGACGCCCGGCGACACGGACGCGATGCGCGGCACCGAGCTGCGCGCGGTCCTGTGGCAGGCGCTGGCCCGGCTGCCCGAACTCCAGCGCACCATGCTGGTCCTGCGCTACTACGAGGGCCGCACGGACCCGGAGATCGCGGACATCCTCGGCATCAGTGTCGGCACGGTGAAGTCCAGCATCTGGCGGTCCCTGCGCCGGCTGCGCGAGGACGAGGTCCTCAGCTTCGGCCGTGACGAGGAGGACGCCTTCGGCGAGCTGGTCGCCTGAAGGTCGTAAAAAAAGTTCCCCTGGGGGTGTATCAGGGGGACGGTACGGGGGTCTTGCTTACAGGTCCGGGGGGACGGGAACGGGGGAAGCACCACCGAGGGACCACGGGGGACACGGGGGAAAGCAAGGCCTACGGGGGAAACACGGGGGAAGCACGGGGGAGCACAAAGGGAGCGGGACTGGAGGGCCGGGGGGTCCGTCCAGTCCCGCTTTCGCATGTCCGCTTCACCGTACGACGGTCGGACCGCGGCCCGCTCTCCGCTCTCCGCTCTACGGACGTCGTACGACGGTCAGACCGCGGTCCGCGTCGCCGCGCAGCGACCCGCGGCCGCGGCGGCCAGCCGGTCCAGGGCCTCGTCCCGGTCGCAGGCGTGGGCGCCCAGCGCGCTCTGGCGGGCGACGATGGAACGCTCGGCGCGCATCAGACGCCAGCCGCGGCGCAGCAGGAAGGGCACCGACTTGCGGCCCTCCTTCAGATCGCGCAGGAAGCGCCGGCGGAAGGTGGTGACCGGGCCGCGGCTCAGGCACAGCGCGTCGGCGAGCACTCCCGCCTCCCGGCAGCGCCCGACGATCTCGGCGGCGAAGATGCCCTCGGCGATGAACGCCGGGGTCCGCCCGATGTCGATGCTGTCGGCGCCGGTCCGGGCGCTGAGCGAGAGGTCGTAGACGGGGATGTCGGTACGGCCCGTGCGGCACAGTTCCTCGATGGCGGCGACGGCCGCGTCCGCGTCCCAGGAGTCCGGGTGGTCCCAGTCGATGTCGGAGCTCCCCGTCACCCGCGGCAGCGTCGGGTCGTCGCCCTCCTTGTAGAAGTCGTCGAGCCGCAGCACCGGTAGGCCGGAGCGGGCCGCGAGCAGGGACTTGCCGGAGCCGGAAGGGCCGCAGAGCAGCACGACTCGCGTGGGTATGGGCGGTTGGGAACTCACGGAACACCAGTGTGAGGCATCCACCCGCGGTTCACGACCCAGCGGGTCGGCTTTGAAGCCCGCGTCACACCTCAACTACGCTTCGCGTCTGACCGATTACCTAGCGCATCAGAAGGTGGCACCGATGGGCCGACACGACGACTCCCCGAACTCCACGGGCCGGCGCGCGCTGGCCGTGCTGGCCACCGCCGGCGTGGCACTGGGCGCTTCCGCCACGACGGCCGCGGCCGACGGCGGGCCCGCCCTGGACGTGGTGCGTACGCGTCCCACCTCGCTGGGCCACATCGACCCGCAGGCCGGGCTGGCGGCGCTCACCGGATCCGTCCAGTACGTGACCGGGCCGATCACCGCCCTGAAGCCCAACCCCCTTGCCGGGACGGGTGTCGACCCGCTCGACAACGGGGTCGGCACCCAGCTCGCCGACTTCCAGCCGCTGACGTCCCAGGCGCTGACGGGGCCTGTCGCCCAGGCGCAGTCGATCGGGAGCATTCTGGGCGGCTGAGAAGGGGGAACTGGCGACCGGCCGCCGTCTGCTGATCGTCGTGGCCGGTCGCGCAGTTCCCCGCGCCCCTCAAAGGCACATTCAGTACGACGACCCCGACGCGCCCAGCGAACCCGTCGGGTGCCAGACCGTCTTGGTCTCCAGGAACGCCGTCATGCGGTCGGTCCCCGCCGGTGCGGCCCAGTCGTCCACAGGCTGTGGACGCAGGACGCGCTTGAGGTTGTCGGCCGCGGCGATCTCCAGCTCCTTGGCCAGCGCCTCGTCCGCGCCGGCCAGGTCGATCGCGTTGACGTCCTGGTGCGCGGCGAGGGGCGCCGCGATCTCCGCCGTACGGCCGGACAGGACGTTGACGACACCGCCCGGCAGGTCGGAAGTGGCCAGGACCTCGCCCAGGGAGAGGGCGGGGAGCGGGGACTTCTCCGAGGCGACGACCACCGTCGTGTTGCCGGTGGCGATGACCGGGGCGATCACCGACACCAGACCCAGGAACGACGACTCCTGCGGGGCGACGACCGCGACCACACCGGTCGGCTCCGGGGAGGACAGGTTGAAGTAGGGACCGGCGACCGGGTTGGCGCCGCCGACCACCTGGGCGATCTTGTCGGTCCAGCCCGCGTACCAGACCCAGCGGTCGATCGCCTCGTCCACCTGCGCGGCCGCCTTCGACTTGGACAGCCCCTCGGCGTCGGCGACCTCGCGCACGAACTGGTCCCGGCGGCCCTCCAGCATCTCGGCGACGCGGTAGAGGATCTGGCCGCGGTTGTACGCCGTCGCCCCCGACCACGCACCGAACGCCTTGCGCGCGGCGACGACCGCGTCACGGGCGTCCTTGCGGCTCGACTGCGGTGCGTTGGCCAGCCAGTTGCCCTTGGAGTCGGTCACTTCGTACACCCGGCCGCTTTCGGAGCGGGGGAACTTGCCCCCGACAAACAGCTTGTAGGTCTTGAAGACGGAGAGACGGGGGGTCGGGTCAGACATCGAGGTACGCCTCCAGGCCGTGGCGGCCGCCCTCGCGGCCGAAGCCCGACTCCTTGTAACCGCCGAACGGCGAGGTCGGGTCGAACTTGTTGAACGTGTTGGACCAGATCACGCCCGCGCGCAGCTTGTTCGCCACGGCGAGGATGCGCGAACCCTTCTCGGTCCAGATGCCCGCCGACAGGCCGTACGGCGTGTTGTTGGCCTTGGCGACGGCCTCGTCGGGCGTACGGAACGTCAGCACGGACAGGACCGGGCCGAAGATCTCGTCGCGGGCGACGGTGTGCGCCTGGGTGACGTTCGTGAACAGCGTCGGGGCGAACCAGTAGCCGGCCTCGGGGATGTCGCAGGCCGCGGACCAGCGCTCGGCACCCTCCGCCTCGCCCTTCTCGACGAGGGTGGTGATCCGGGCGAGCTGCTCCTCGGAGTTGATCGCGCCGATGTCGGTGTTCTTGTCCAGCGGGTCGCCCAGGCGCAGGGTGGAGAGCCTGCGCTTCAGCGACTCCAGCAGCTCGTCCTGGATCGACTCCTGGACCAGCAGCCGGGAGCCCGCGCAGCAGACCTGGCCCTGGTTGAAGAAGATGCCGTTGACGATGCCCTCGACGGCCTGGTCGATGGGGGCGTCGTCGAAGACGATGTTGGCGCCCTTGCCGCCCAGCTCCAGGGTGACCTTCTTGTGGGTGCCCGCGACGGACCGGGCGATCTGCTTGCCGACGGCCGTGGAGCCGGTGAAGGCCACCTTGTTGACGTCCGGGTGCGCGACGAGCGCGGCGCCCGTGTCGCCGTAACCGGGAAGGATGTTGACGACGCCCTTGGGCAGGCCCGCCTGGCGGCAGATGTCCGCGAAGAACAGTGCGGACAGGGGGGTGGTCTCGGCCGGCTTCAGGACGACCGTGTTGCCGGTCGCGAGCGCCGGGGCGATCTTCCACGCCAGCATCAGCAGGGGGAAGTTCCAGGGGATGACCTGGCCGGCCACGCCCAGCGGGCGCGGGTTCGCGCCGAAGCCGGCGTGCTCCAGCTTGTCGGCCCAGCCCGCGTAGTAGAAGAAGTGCGCGGCGACCAGGGGCAGGTCGGCGTCGCGGGTCTCCTTGATCGGCTTGCCGTTGTCGAGGGTCTCCAGGACGGCCAGCTCACGGCTGCGCTCCTGGATGATCCGGGCGATGCGGAAGAGGTACTTCGCGCGCTCGGAGCCCGGCAGCGCCGACCACTTCTCGAACGCCTTGCGGGCAGCCTTCACCGCCCGGTCGACGTCCGCCTCACCGGCCTGGGCGATCTCGGAGAGCACCTCCTCGGTCGACGGGGAGACGGTCTTGAAGACCTTGCCGTCGGCCGCCTCGGTGAACTCGCCGTCGATGAACAGGCCGTAGGACGGGGCGATGTCGACGACCGAGCGGGACTCGGGAGCGGGTGCGTATTCGAAGGGGGAGGTCATGTCGATCAGTCCACCGTCACGTAGTCGGGGCCGGAGTAGCGGCCGGTGGCCAGCTTCTGGCGCTGCATGAGCAGGTCGTTCAGCAGCGAGGAGGCGCCGAAGCGGAACCAGTGGTTGTCCAGCCAGTCCGCGCCTGCCGTCTCGTTGACCAGGACCAGGAACTTGATCGCGTCCTTGGTGGTGCGGATGCCGCCGGCGGGCTTCACTCCGACCTGTACCCCGGTCTGGGCGCGGAAGTCGCGGACGGCCTCCAGCATCAGCAGGGTGTTGGCGGGGGTCGCGTTGACGGCGACCTTGCCGGTGGAGGTCTTGATGAAGTCGGCGCCCGCCAGCATGCCGAGCCAGCTGGCGCGGCGGATGTTGTCGTACGTCGAGAGCTCGCCGGTCTCGAAGATGACCTTGAGGCGGGCCGCCCCGCAGGCCTCCTTCACCGCGACGATCTCGTCGTACACCTTCAGGTACTTGCCCGCGAGGAACGCCCCGCGGTCGATGACCATGTCGATCTCGTCCGCACCCGCGGCGACGGCGTCCCGCACGTCTGCCAGCTTCACGTCGAGCGCGGCGCGGCCGGCCGGGAAGGCGGTGGCCACCGAGGCGACCTTCACGCCGGAGCCGGCGACGGCCTCCTTTGCGGTGGCCACCATGTCGGGATAGACGCAGACCGCGGCCGTGGTGGGCGTGGTGCGGTCGGTCGGGTCGGGGAGGACCGCCTTGGCGCCGAGCGCCCGGACCTTGCCCGGGGTGTCCGCGCCTTCCAGCGTCGTCAGGTCGACCATCGAGATGGCGAGGTCGATCGCGTACGCCTTGGCGGTCGTCTTGATGGAACGGGTGCCGAGGGAAGCGGCGCGCGCCTCCAGGCCGACCGCGTCGACGCCGGGCAGCCCGTGGAGGAAGCGGCGCAGCGAGGTGTCTGACGACGTCACGTCCGGGAGGGCGTGTGCTGCGGTGGGTGCATTGGTGGGCATGGTCACCAGACGAGCATATCTACGCGCGTAGCGGCTGTACAGGGGGAGTGGGTGCGCCTTATCGCCGTGGGTGGATTTGTCGCGTTCGCGTCTGCGGGTGGTCGTGGGTTGCTCGCGCAGTTCCCCGCGCCCCTGAGGGACGCGTCCCTCAGGGGCGCGGGGAACTGCGCGATCGGCCACGGACGGTCCGCACTCGCGAACGCGCACAGACCCCCACGGCGAGGAGGCGAACAAAACCCCCAGGCATAATCGCGGGCATGACCACCAAGGACCGGATCTACCGCTCGCCCATGGCCCTCGTCGGCGGCGTGCTGCTGCTCGCCCTCGCCGGCTGGCTCGGCATCGACGCGTTGATCCGGGGCGAGGGGCGCACACCCTGGCTCGCCCTCGCCGCTCTGCTCACCTTCGTGCCGCTCGTCGTGGCCTACACCCTCAGGCCCGCCGTCTTCGCCGGCGAGGACCGCCTGCGCGTCCGCAACCCGCTGCGGGACGTGACCCTGCCCTGGGGCGAGATCGCCTCCCTGCGCTCCGGCTACACCAACGAGGTCGTGGCCAACTCCGGCGACAAGTTCCAGCTGTGGGCCGTCCCCGTCTCCCTGCGCGGCCGCAAGCGGGCCGCCCGCCGCCAGCAGCGCCGCGACGCCCAGGCCGCCGCGGCCAAGGCGGGCAAGCGGGTGCGGGGCAGCGCCTTCGGGCCGGCCGCCGACCTGGACGAGGGGCCGCTGCGCGACGAGGGCGACAAGATCATGGACGAGCTGCGCGCCATGCGGGAGGCCCGCGAGAAGGCGAAGACGTCGCAGGGCGAGGTCACCGTGCGCTGGGCGTACGAGATCATCGCGCCGGCCGTCGTGGGCGCGGTGCTGCTCGCGGTGCTGTCGGCGCTGGGGTGAGCCCGCAGCGGAGGACAACCCCTTCCCCGGTTCGTCCGTCTGACCTTCGATGAGTACGAACGCCGACATCGAAGGTCCCCTGCCGCTGCCCGCCGGGCTCGTGCCCGAGGGCTGTCCGGCCTGGGACGGTGAGCGGGCCCGGCGCTGGACGGCCGCGCTCGCGCCCCGCTGGGTGCCCGGCCGGACACCCGACGCCGTGACCTTCGGCCTGCTCGTGGCCGCGCTCACCGCGAGCGGGGCCCTGCACCTGTACGCCGACCTGCCCGCCTGGGTGGCCGCGCTCGCCGCGCTGCACCTGGTGTGGACGCCCTTGCGGCCGGAGGCCGTCGTGGTGTCCGCGCCGGTCGCGGCCGGACTGGTGCTCGTACAGACGCAGGCACCGCTCGGCGCGCGACTCGGCCTGGCCGTCGTACTCGCCGGGGCGTGGGCCCTCGTCCTGCCGCGGCTGCTGGCGCGCGGGCGGCAGCGGGCGGCGGCCCCCGGGGGCGTGACCGCGGTGGTGCCGGACGCCGCGGGGAAGGTCCTCCGCGGGCGGTTCCTGATCGGGGCGGGGGTGCTCGTCGCGGCGGCCGGGGCCGTGCTGTTCGCCGTACGGGATGTCTGGGACCTGGCCGAGGACCGGCAGGTCACCCCGGCACTGGCCTGGTGTGTCGTCGGGCTGGGGCTCACTGTGCTGCTCTCCGGGGTGCTGGCCCGCCGCCGTGCGCTCGCCCTGCGCGCGGGGCCCGTGCCGGTGCTGCGGGTGCTGGTGCGGGAGGGCGTCGACGTGGACCTGGAGGTCTTCGCGGCCGACGACCGGACCGGACTGCGCCCCCTGTTCACGGTCGCCACGTCGTTCGCCGACGAGGACGACGAGGACGAGGCCGACGAGGACGACGACAGCGACGACAGCGACGACAGCGACGACGAGTTCCAGGCCCTCCTCGACCGGCTGGACGCCGAGGAGCCGGGCCCGCTGCGGGAGGCCGTCCTGTACGGCGCTCCCTGGGACGGGGCCGAGGTGGTCGTCGTCAGCGCCGCCGACCTGTCGGACGAGCCGCCCGTCACCGAGTGCTCGACGGGGCCGGTGCTGCCGCTGTCGGAGCATGCCGTCCGGGGCCGGGCCGCCCGGCAGAAGCGGGCCGTGGCCGACGAGTCCGCCGACCGGCAGCGCCTGGACGGCCTCGCCGCGTCCGTGGCGGGCGGACAGGTGCGGCGGTGGCGGGCCGGGCTGCGCGACTGGCTCTCCCTGCTGGCTTTCCTGGGGATCGCCTGCGTGTTCGTCTGGGACGAGGACGGGGTGCTGCGCTGGCTGGCCGGGGCGTTCGTCGCCGCGGTGGCCTACGGCGTGGCCCCGCACCTGGCCGCCTGGTACGTCGTCGCCGACCGCGAGGGACTGTGGCTGGACGGTCTGAAGGGGCCCCGGCACATCCCCTGGGAGCAACTGCGGCTGGTGAAGGTCGACAAGCACCAGTTGAAGATCGACAGCACCGACCGTGACTTCATGGAGTGGACGCTCAACGGCAACCGCTGGCGCCGCCTGGAGCGCCGCCTCGGGCGGGTGCACCGCCAGGACCGGATCGCCGCCGAGCTCACCGCGCTGTGGCAGGACCCGGCCAAGCGTCCGACCGAGGCCGTCGAGCCCCGTCACCGAGGGGGCCCGCAGTGGCCGTACGGCCTCACCGCTGCCGTCGCCTGGACAGCGCTGCTGCTGTTCGTGCTGCCGTAGGGGGGACACATGCCCGGTGACGGCTACGACTCCGGCAGAGCGCGGCGGGTCGACTTCGCGGTGACGGCACTCTTCGGTGCGGTGTATGCCGCCGCGCTGTTCCTCGTGGTGACGGGCTTCAGCGCCGAGCCGGGCGGATGCGGGGGACGTTTCCGGGCGGCCTGCGCGGGTGGGACGTATGCGCGCCTCGGGGCCGGCTTCGGGCTTGTTCTGCTCGTGGCGCCCGTCCTGCACAAGGTGGTGCCGAGCGTGCCCCACGAGCAGGGCGTCGGCCGGTGGGCGGCTGTCGCCGCACTGGTGACGGGGGCGGCCACCGGCATCGCCCTGACCGTGGTGGCGTTGCGCGCGGTGGCTTGAGGGCGCGGTGAGGTCACCCGATGAGGCGCCCCCGGGCGGAGACGGCCGTGGGGCGCCCCCGGACGGTGGGGCGCCCCACGGACGAGGGGGAGGGCGGCGTCAGATGCCGGCCGCCGCCGACAGGTCGCGCTTGATCGTGGCGAGCAGGTCGGCCGCCTTGGCGCGTGCCTCGGGCAGCCCGGCGTGCGCGGCGACCGGGACGACGACCTCCAGGTAGCACTTGAGCTTGGGCTCGGTGCCGCTGGGGCGGACGATGACGCGGGCGCCGTCCAGGGTGTAGCGCAGGCCGTCGGTGGGCGGCAGCGTCTCCGTGCCCCGGGTGAGGTCCTCGGCGCGGGTGATGGCCAGGCCCGCGAGCTCGGTCGGGGGCTGCTCGCGCAGGCGCCGCATGGCGTCGGCGATCAGGGACAGGTCCTTCACCCGCACGGAGAGCTGGTCCGTGGCGTGCAGGCCGTGCTCGACGGCGAGGTCGTCCAGGAGGTCCAGCAGGGTGCGGCCCCGCTCCTTCAGCTCCGACGCCAGCTCGGTGATCAGCAGGGCGGCGGTGATGCCGTCCTTGTCGCGCACGCCCTCGGGGTCGACGCAGTAGCCGAGCGCCTCCTCGTAGCCGTAGCGCAGGCCCTCGACGCGGGCGATCCACTTGAAGCCGGTGAGGGTCTCCTCGTAGGGCAGGCCCGCCTTCTCGGCGATCCGGCCGAGGAGGGAGGAGGAGACGATCGACTCGGCGAAGGTGCCGCGCGCGCCGCGGGCGACCAGGTGGGCGGCGAGCAGCGCGCCGACCTCGTCGCCGCGGAGCATGCGCCAGTCGGCGCCGTCCTTCACGGCCACGGCGCAGCGGTCGGCGTCCGGGTCGTTGGCGACGATCAGGTCGGGCTCCACCTCGCGCGCCTTGGCGAACGCCAGGTCCATCGCGCCCGGCTCCTCCGGATTGGGGAAGGCGACCGTCGGGAACGCCGGGTCGGGCTCGGCCTGCTCGGCGACCAGCACCGGCTCGGGGAAGCCGGCGCGGGCGAACGCGGCCAGCAGGACGTCCTTGCCGACGCCGTGCATGGCCGTGTAGACGGTGCGGGCGCCGCGGGCCGAGCCGTCGGCGAGGACGGCGTCCGTGCGGGCCAGGTAGGCGTCCAGGACCGCGTCGTCGAGCACCGACCAGCCGCTGTCGGGGCGGGGCACGTCCGCCAGGGCCGCGATCGCGTCGATCTCGGCGGCGATCTCCGCGTCGGCGGGCGGCACGATCTGCGAGCCGTCGCCGAGGTAGACCTTGTAGCCGTTGTCGCGCGGCGGGTTGTGGCTGGCGGTGACCTCGACACCGGCGACCGCGCCCAGATGCCTTATCGCGAAGGCGAGCACGGGCGTGGGCAGCGGGCGGGGCAGCAGGACGGCCTTCAGGCCCGCGCCGGTCATCACGGCCGCCGTGTCGCGCGCGAAGTCGGCGGACTTGTAGCGGGCGTCGTAGCCGATGACGACCAGGCCCCCGGTCTCGCCCTTGGCCTTGAGGTAGCCGGCGAGACCGGCCGCCGCGCGGATCACGACCGAGCGGTTCATGCGCATCGGGCCGGCGCCCAGCTCACCGCGCAGCCCGGCGGTGCCGAACTGCAGGGTGCCGCTGAAACGGGCGGTCAGCTCGGCGACGTCCTCGGCGTCGACGAGCGCGGCCAGCTCCTCGCGGGTCTCCGGGTCGGGGTCCTCGGCCAGCCATGCCCGGGCCCGTGCCATGAGATCGTCGGTCACGTGCGGTCAACCTCTCGTGTGATGGGGTGCGGGGTGGCCCCCGGACCGCGGCCCGGGCCCACCCCTTGTGCGACTCAGATCCGGCCGAGCACCTGGGCCAGCAGGGAGCCCATCCGGGCCGCCGAGTCACGGCCGGCCTGGAGGACCTCCTCGTGGTTCAGCGGCTCGCCGGTCATGCCCGCGGCGAGGTTGGTCACCAGGGAGATGCCGAGCACCTCGGCGCCCGCCTCACGGGCCGCGATGGCCTCCAGGACCGTCGACATGCCGACCAGGTCCGCGCCGATGACCCGGGCCATACGGATCTCCGCCGGGGTCTCGTAGTGCGGGCCGGGGAACTGCGCGTAGACGCCCTCCTCCAGGGTGGGGTCGATCTCCTTGCACAGGGCGCGCAGCCGCGGGGAGTACAGGTCGGTGAGGTCGACGAAGTTGGCGCCGACGATCGGGGAGGTGGCGGTGAGGTTGAGGTGGTCGCTGATCAGCACCGGCTGGCCGGGGCGCATGCCCTCGCGCAGACCGCCGCAGCCGTTGGTGAGGACGACCGTCTTGGCGCCGGCGGCGACCGCGGTGCGCACACCGTGGGCGACGGAGGCGACGCCACGGCCCTCGTAGTAGTGGGTGCGGCCCAGGAACACCAGGGCGCGCTTCTCGCCGATCTTGTACGAGCGGATCTTGCCGCCGTGCCCCTGGACCGCCGGCGGCGGGAACCCGGGCAGCTCGGTGACCTGGAACTCGGCGTCGGGATCGCCCAGTGCGTCCACGGCCGGTGCCCAGCCGGAGCCCATCACAAGGGCGACGTCGTGGGACTCGGCGCCGGTCAGTTCGCGCAGGCGAGCGGCGGCGGCGTCGGCGGCGGCGTACGGGTCGCCCTGGATGTCGTCCGGAAGAAGAGATGCGTTCACGCCGACGAGAGTAGCCGGTTATCGCCTACGCGCGTAGATGACAGAGCTCACGGGATGGCGATCGTTGTCTTGTCGTTTCCCACGAAACGCTCCGCTGGGTGGAGCGGCTACGCGTCGGTGATGAGGACGTCCTCGTCGTCGAAGGCGGCGACGGCGGCGACGAGCAGTCGGTCAAGGTTCACCGTGTAGTGGACGAGGGTGTCGCGGGTGAGCAGCACCGTGCGGCGGTCGCCCTGCGGCCGGGACACGGCCGGGAACGGATCGCGGGCGAGCTGTGCGACGCCCTTGTCGAAGGCGGCGCGTCGGCGGGCGTCGAGCCGGTCGCGGACCGCGCGGCCGGTTCGGTGAAGTGGACCTGGTGCATGGGTGCGCAGCCTAGGGGCCGGGACGGCTCAGCAGGGCCGTTTCCGCAGCTCCATCACATAGTCGTGCGGCGCCCCCGCCGACTCCGCCGCGTCGGCGACCTCGCCGAGGTAGCGGGCCGAGGGCAGGCCGCCCTCGTAGGCGTTCAGGACGTACACCCAGGCGGACTCCTCGCCGTCCAGGGTGTGCACCCGCACGCGCATGCGGCGGTAGATGCCGAGGCCGACGCCCTCCCAGCGGTCGAGGGAGTCCTCGTCCATCGGGGCGACGTCGTAGAGGGCGACGAAGACCTGGGCCGACGGGTCCTCGACGATCGTGGCGAGGGCGCCCTCCCAGCCCAGCTGCTCGCCCCCGAAGGTCAGCCGCCACCCGTTCAGCCAGCCGGTGGCGCGCATCGGCGAGTGCGGGGCGCGGCGCGTCATGAGCCGCGCGTCGAGGTTGCCGGCGTACGCGGCATAGAGCGACATGGGGAGAGGGTACGGCAGCCGGAACTCACACCACTGCAGTCCTCGGGCGTCCCCTTTGTAACGGACGTACCACGCCCGGCCCCCCTGGGCAGTAGCACCTTGAAGGGTGCGGGACAATGGGGTACGTGACTCGGATCGTGATCATCGGTGGCGGACCCGGCGGATACGAAGCGGCCCTGGTGGCCGCTCAGCTCGGCGCGGAGGTGACCGTCGCCGACTGCGACGGTCTGGGCGGAGCGTCGGTGCTGACCGACTGCGTGCCGTCGAAGACCCTTATCGCAACGGCCGAGGTGATGACCACCTTCGACTCCTCCTACGAGGAGCTGGGCATCATCGTCGCCGACGACACGCCTCCGCTGGAGCAGGCCGCCCGGGTCGTCGGCGTGGACCTCGGCAAGGTCAACCGGCGTGTGAAGCGGCTCGCGCTCGCCCAGTCGCACGACATCACCGCCGCCGTCACCCGGGCCGGCGCCCGCGTGATGCGCGGCCGCGGTCGCCTGGAGGGCATGCAGGCCCTCGACGGCTCCCGCAAGGTCGTCGTCACCGCCGCCGACGGCACCGAGGAGACCCTCACCGCCGACGCCGTGCTCATCGCGACCGGCGGCCACCCGCGCGAGCTGCCCGACGCCAAGCCGGACGGCGAGCGCATCCTGAACTGGACGCAGGTCTACGACCTCGACGAGCTGCCCGAGGAGCTCATCGTGGTCGGCTCCGGCGTCACCGGCGCCGAGTTCGCCGGCGCCTACCAGGCCCTCGGCTCGCGGGTCACCCTGGTCTCCTCCCGCGACCGCGTGCTGCCCGGCGAGGACCCGGACGCCGCCGCCGTCCTGGAGGACGTCTTCCGCCGCCGCGGCATGAACGTCATGGCCCGCTCCCGCGCCCAGTCCGCCAAGCGGGTCGGCGACCGCGTCGAGGTCACCCTCGCCGACGGCCGGGTCATCACCGGCTCCCACTGCCTGATGGCGGTCGGCGCCATCCCCAACACCGAGGGGATGGGCCTGGAGGAGGCCGGGGTAAAGCTCAAGGACTCGGGCCACATCTGGACCGACAAGGTCTCCCGCACCAGCGCCCCGGGCGTGTACGCCGCCGGTGACGTGACGGGCGTCTTCGCGCTCGCCTCGGTCGCCGCGATGCAGGGCCGTATCGCCATGTACCACTTCCTCGGCGACGCGGTGGCCCCGCTGAACCTCAAGACGGTCTCCTCGAACGTCTTCACCGACCCGGAGATCGCCACCGTCGGCTACACCCAGGCGGACGTGGACGGCGGTGTCATCGAGGCCAAGGTCGTCAAGCTGCCGCTGCTGCGCAACCCGCGCGCCAAGATGCAGGGCATCCGCGACGGCTTCGTCAAGATCTTCTGCCGCCCGGGCACCGGCATCGTGGTCGGCGGCGTGGTCGTCTCGCCGCGCGCCTCGGAGCTCATCCACCCCATCTCGCTCGCCGTCGACAACAACCTGACGGTCGAACAGATCGCGAACGCGTTCACCGTCTACCCGTCCCTGTCGGGCTCGATCGCCGAGGTGGCACGGCAGCTGCACACCCGTAAGACCGGCGACGCGTAAGGCATTTCCTCGTCCGCGAGGGCGACGGGAGTATGCCCGCATACCACTTCCCGTCGCCCTGTGTGCGCAATTTCTGTTATTCGGCGCAAACTGCTGAAACCAGACGGCCCTTGGGGTTACTGTCAGTTTCGTGTTCGCTGCAGAACGTCGCCAATTGATCCTCGAAATGGTGCGAGCCAACGGGGCAGTGTCGCTCCGTGAGCTCGCCCGCGTCGTCCAGACCTCCGAAGTGACCGTACGGCGTGACGTGCGGGCACTGGAGGCAGAAGGACTCCTCGACCGCCGGCACGGCGGTGCGGTACTGCCCGGCGGACTCACCCGCGAGTCCGGCTTTCCGCAGAAGTCACATCTCGCGACCGCCGAGAAGACCGCCATCGCCGACCTCGCCGCGAACCTCGTCGAAGAGGGCGAGGCCATCGTCGTCGGGGCCGGAACCACCACCCAGGAGCTGGCCCGCCGGCTCGCCCGCATCCCCGGCCTGACCGTCGTCACCAACTCGCTGCTGGTCGCCCAGGCCCTCGCCCACGCCAACCGCGTGGAGGTCGTGATGACCGGCGGCACGCTGCGGGGCTCCAACTACGCCCTGGTCGGCTCCGGCGCCGAGCAGTCCCTCCAGGGGCTGCGGGTGTCGCGCGCCTTCCTGTCCGGCAGCGGTCTCACCGCCGAGCGGGGGCTGTCCACCTCGAACATGCTCTCCGCGTCCGTGGACAGGGCGCTGGTGCAGGCCGCCGCCGAGGTGGTCGTGCTCGCCGATCACACCAAGCTCGGGACGGACACCATGTTCCAGACCGTGCCCACGGATGTGATCACCCGGCTGGTCACCGACGAGCCGCCCGCGCACGACGACCGCGCGGCGACCGAGTTGCAGGCGCTGGCCGACCAGGGCGTGCAGATCGCGGTGGCCGGCGGCTCGGGAAACGGGGTCCCTGCCGGGGGTGAGGCCGCGGGGGTACGCCCTCAGCGGCGGGATGTGCCTCTGCCGGCGCCTCGGCGTGGGGCCGCCGCGTCCCTTCGTGCAGGCGTCCTGAGTGAGCAGGGGGCGTCCGTGGAGCGGGCTGCACGGGTGGCTGATATGCGGCGGCGGTGAGTTTTCGCTCGCCTCTCGCCGTCGGACTTGCTGCTGCCGTGCGTCTTGCCGTTCGTTGTGGCTTGTCGCGCAGTTCCCCGCGCCCCTGACGGCACGCGGGGAAACCACGCTGCAAAGCTGATCAGTCCTTGATCTCGCAGATCGCCGCGCCCGAGGTGATGGACGCGCCGACCTCCGCGGTCAGGCCCTTGATGGTGCCCGACCGGTGGGCGTTGAGAGGCTGTTCCATCTTCATGGCCTCCAGGACGACGACCAGGTCGCCCTCCTCGACCTGCTGGCCCTCCTCGACGGCGATCTTGACGATCGTGCCCTGCATGGGCGAGGCGAGGGTGTCGCCCGAGGCGACGGGGCCGGACTTCTTGGCCGCGCGGCGCTTGGGCTTGGCGCCCGCCGCGAGGCCCGTGCGGGCCAGGGACATGCCCAGGGAGGACGGCAGGGAGACTTCCAGGCGCTTGCCGCCGACCTCGACGACGACCGTCTCGCGGCCCGCCTCCTCGTCCGTCTCGGCGTCGGCCGGGGCGGCGAAGGGCTTGATCTCGTTGACGAACTCGGTCTCGATCCAACGGGTGTGGACCGTGAACGGGTCGGACGAGCCGGTGAGTTCGGGCGCGAACGCCGGGTCCTTCACCACCGCGCGGTGGAACGGGATGGCGGTGGCCATGCCCTCGACCTGGAACTCCTCCAGCGCACGCGACGCACGCTGCAGGGCCTGCTCACGGGTGGCGCCGGTGACGATCAGCTTGGCCAGCAGCGAGTCCCAGGCCGGGCCGATGACCGAGCCGGACTCCACGCCCGCGTCCAGCCGGACACCCGGACCGGTCGGCGCGTCGAACCGCGTGACCGTACCGGGAGCCGGGAGGAAGTTGCGGCCCGGGTCCTCGCCGTTGATGCGGAACTCGAAGGAATGGCCGCGGATCGCCGGGTCGTCGTAGCCCAGCTCCTCGCCGTCGGCGATACGGAACATCTCGCGGACCAGGTCGATACCGGTGACCTCTTCGGTGACCGGGTGCTCGACCTGGAGGCGGGTGTTGACCTCCAGGAAGGAGATCGTGCCGTCCAGGCCGACGAGGAACTCCACCGTGCCGGCGCCGACGTAGCCGGCCTCCTTCAGGATGGCCTTCGAGGCGCTGTACAGCTCGGCCATCTGCTCGTCCGAGAGGAAGGGCGCGGGGGCCTCCTCCACGAGCTTCTGGTGGCGGCGCTGCAGGGAGCAGTCACGGGTGGAGACCACGACCACGTTGCCGTGCTGGTCGGCGAGGCACTGGGTCTCGACGTGGCGCGGCTTGTCCAGGTAGCGCTCGACGAAGCACTCGCCGCGACCGAAGGCGGCGACCGCCTCACGGACGGCCGAGTCGTACAGCTCCGGCACCTCTTCGAGGGTGCGGGCGACCTTCAGACCGCGGCCACCGCCACCGAAGGCGGCCTTGATGGCGATCGGCAGGCCGTGCTCCTCGGCGAAGGCCACGACCTCCTCGGCACCGGAGACCGGGTCCGGGGTGCCCGCGACGAGCGGGGCGCCGGCGCGCTGGGCGATGTGCCGGGCGGCGACCTTGTCACCGAGGTCGCGGATGGCCTGCGGCGGCGGGCCGATCCAGATCAGCCCCGCGTCCAGGACCGCCTGAGCGAACTCGGCGTTCTCGGAGAGGAAGCCGTAGCCCGGGTGGACGGCGTCGGCCCCGGACTCCCGGGCGGCGTTCAGGATCTTGTCGATGACCAGATAGCTGGTGGCCGGGGTGTCACCGCCCAGGGCGAACGCCTCATCCGCCGCGCGGACATGCAGAGCGTCCCGGTCCGGGTCGGCGTAGACAGCGACGCTGCCGATCCCGGCGTCCCGGCATGCACGGGCCACGCGGACAGCGATTTCGCCACGGTTGGCGATGAGCACCTTGCGCACGATTGAGGCTCCCTCCTTGAAACAAGCCGAGTTTAGGGACTGCCGACACGGCAGTTCGACCCGTCCCCAATGGTGAGCTGTGCCACACGGAGCGTGATGCGAGGCCTGCTCCACCCGTGAAATCCCTTGTCGCACCTTGGTACGCAGGACTCCTCCGGGAAACCCTAGCCCTCTCATGTGGCCAAGGTCTCTGTGCGAGCGTGCTGCGGCCCACTCTGTTTCTTTGTCGAGTCCCTACGAATGGCCCAATGATTCTTTGCCCGTCGCCGAACCCTTGTCCGCTGGTTTACCCGTTAGTAGCGTTCGCGATGACTCGAACGCCGCGTTCGGAAGAGGGTGGGGACCCGTGGTGCGCAGACCGGTGGCGTGGCTGTTGGCGCTCGTTCTGCTCGTGGAGGGCCTGGCGATCGCCGCGATCAACTGGTTCCTCGGAGTGGTCGTCGAACGCCAGCACATGTCCATGGGCGGCCTCGACCCGGACGTGATGTCCCTGTCCTCGAAGGTCGGCGGAATTCTGTTCGGGCTGTACTTCCTGCTGTGCGCCTACATAGCCCTGCTCGTCGGCCTGCGCGACCGCGCGCCCGCCGGCTTCGGCCGCATCGCCCTGATCAGCGCGGCGGTCGTCCACGGCCTGCTGGCCGCGCTGACGTGGGGTCTGGTGGGCTGGCCCGCCTTCGCGTTCATGGCCGCCGTGCTGGGGCTGATCGTCCTGCTGCTCATGACGTACGACGCCCAGGACGCCCCCGAGACGGCCGCGGGGCCGGAGCCTACGGGTGGGGCCGTGCCCGCGTGAGGACGACGACCTCGTCGGCCATGCCGATGACGATGTCGGGGCCTTGGGCGGCGATGGTGTCCGTGGGCAGGGGCAGCCTGATCGACTCCACGAGCTCGAGGGTGGTCAGGTTCCAGATCTGAACCGTGGCCTTCGCCTCGATGCCGTACTCGCCCCTGCCGGTCTGCTCCGCGCCGAAGGCCACGACGGCGTGCGGGTGCCCGTCGATGGTGGTGTACGCCAGAGCCTGCACGTCGTACCCGGGAGAGGTGTCCAGGACCGTGCCGGGGCCGCTGCCGTCGAAAGCCTGGACGCGGACGCCGTCGTAGCCTTCGATCAGGGCGTGCGGGCGCCCACCCCTGTGGAAACAGGTCACTTTGTACGTTCCTGTGTGCGAACCGCGGTAGTGCTCCGTGCGGTCCGAGCCGTCGACCAGGTCCCGGACGCTCATCAGCTCGCCCTTGCCGGTCACCGCGTGGGGGTGGCCGTCCAGGACGGTGCAGGCCAGCCCGTAGGGCATGCCGGTGGGGATGTCGATCTGCAGGTGGGCAGCCGCTCGTGCGAGGTCCCAGACCTGGACGCTTCCGTCCTCGGCCCACACGACGTGCGGTCGGCCGTCGATGTCCGTGCAGGTCACCTCGTAGATCCAGGACGGTTGCTCGACGATCCGCTTCGGCTTGTGGTCGCCGGCGAGGTTCCAGACGTACAGGCCTTGGTCCGCGGTGCCCAGGACCGCGTGCGGTTCGCCGTCGACCGTGAGGCAGACCGAGGCCGACACCCATGAGCCGATGTCCGCGTACCTCACGGGTGTCGGCGTGTCGGTCGCAAGGTTCCACAGCACGACGGCGCCTGTCTGGTCGCCGGTGACGGCGTGCGGACGCCCGCCGATCATGAGGCAGGACGCCGATCGGACCTCGTAGGTGTGGCCCGCACGCGACCCTTGCCAGGTGGCGTCGGTCAGATTCCAGATCCGCACCCCGTCACCACCGCCGGTGACGGCGTGGGGGCGCCCCTCGAACGTGACACAGGTGACGGTTCTGACGTCCTCGGTGTGCCCGGTGAGCGTCGCACGGAGCCTGCCGTCGACCAGATTCCAGACGCGGACGGTCTTGTCGTAGGCGACGAGGAGATGGGGAGTGCCCCCGATCAGGGTGCAGACCGCGGCGTGCGGAAAGGCGCGCGCGGGTGCCTGCAGGCTGTTGTGGCGGGCACCGGTGGCGAGGTTCCAGACCTCGACCCTCTCGAAGCCGCACACGACGACGTGCGGGTCGCCGTCGAGCACGGTGGAGGCCAGCACATACGGCTCTGCGGCACGCCGCCGGAAGCGCCGGCCCCGCCAGGTCCGCCACGGCTCTCCGGTCAGCAGGTCTCGCACCACGGCACGCCGGCCGTGTCCGTCCGGGGCGACGAGGTGGAGGCGTCCGCCGAGGCTGACGACCGTGGCCGCCGGGACTCCGAGGTCGTACGTGGCGAGTTCCGTGCGGCGTGTTCCGTCGACGAGGTCCCAGACACTGAGGGACCTTCGGGTGACCACGACGGCACAGAGACGTCCGTCCGCGGTCGCGCAGGCGAGGGTCTCGACCGGCTGCCCCACCTCGCAGCGGAGTACTTCTCTCTGCTCGGCCAGGTTCCACAGCCGCACGGTCCTGTCGTGGCTTCCCGAGACGGCATGCGGTACGCCGTCGATGTCGACGCAGCTCACGACTTCGACGGAATCGGTGTGGCCGGAGAGGACGGTCCGGCAGGTTTCGTCGGTCAGGTCCCAGACGCCGAGGTACCCCGTGCCGAAGATGCCCGTGACGACATGCGGCCGCCCGTCGACGACCGTGCTGTCCAAGCTCCTCACGGAGGTCGGATGGTTGCGCAACGTACTGCGCAGCGCCGGATTGATCAGGCCGCCCGTCGCCCACCGGGGCAGCCACCCCCGTCCCCGGGCGAACTCCCGGCTCAGTCCGCTGTCGCCGTACCGCGCCGCGTCGATCGCCAGGATGTCGCGACGCTCGCGCACCGAGGCCCCGGCGTGGGCGGCGTAGGAGGCCCGGTAGACGGCGGCCCGCAGGCTGCACTCGGGGGAGGCCGCGCTGTCCAGCACGCGGACGAGATGGGCCGGGGCGGCATGGAGCAGGAACTCGGTGTCCCTCAGCAGGTCGTCCAGGACACCCCCCGCCGCCGCATGGGTCGCCAGGTGGTTGCGGAGGTAGGGATGGACGCCGGACCACGCCCGTACGCCGGATTCCGGGGCGAGGCGGACCTGTGCGAGCAGGTATCGGGCGATGGACCGGTGGGCCGTCGTGTCGTCCGGCCCCCGGGCGCGCAGGTACTCCGCCAGGGACTCGTGGAAGAGGCGGAACGACGAGTCGCCGGTCGGCGTCTTCGACTGCACGACGTACGACGAGGCGTGTTCGTGCAGCCACTGCAGCGACTCCTCGGAGCACGGCTCGCCCGACAGCGACTCCGCCACCGACGCCCACACCGTGGACCAGGGCAGGCCCGCCCCTTGGGCGTAGGCCAACGGCATCAGCAGGCGCTCCACGAGCGGCCGCCTGGGCCCGAACTGCCTGAGGTACGCCTCGAAGGCGTCGTCCGCGCTGCTCGGCAGCCCGGCCTCCCAGCCGGGGGCGGTGGTGTCGATGCGTCGCGACTCGCGGATCAGGGCACGGGCCGTCATGCGGGCGACGAGGAAGGACGTCCCCGCGCGGGAGGCGATCCCGCGGGCCACCGTCGCCGCCGCCTCCGGCGACCCGCGGTAGGGCGAGGCCGAGGCCGGGTCCGCCGCGTCGAGCAGGAGCTTCGTCGCGTACTCGGCGATCTCGTGAGGGCGGACGCGGTCGTCCAGGTCGATGATCTCGACGGCGTCCCCCAGGGCGGGCAGCAGAGACCGCCGGGTGCCCACGATCAGGCGTACGGCGGGCAGCGCCGACATCGGCCGCAGCAGCCGCTGGGCGATCAGGCGGCCCTCGCCCGCGTCACCCGCGGCACCCGCCTCGTCCAGCGCGTCGACCAGGACCGTCACCGGGTCCGCGGACGCGCGTTCGCTCAGCGCCTGGAGCAGGTCGTCCAATGCGGCCCCCGGCTGGCGCACCACCTGCGCGAGGACGGCGGTCAGATCCTCCAGGGTGCCGTGCCGGGCGTGCAGTTGGACGACGTGGCGCTGATCGGCGATGCGGGCGAGAAGCCGGCCCAGGACGGCCGACTTGCCCGATCCGGGGTCGCCGGTGACGATCCGGGCCCGGCTGTCGTGGTGCGGCGCGTCCAGCCAGTCGGTCAGCTCGTCCAGGACCGCCGTACGGCCGGTGAAGTAGTCGCCCTTCTCCTCCAGGCTGCCCACTCCGCGCCCGCGGGTCTCGAAGTGGCCGCGGGTCTGGCGGCGCAGCCGGAGCAGGGTGTCGCCGTCCAGCGCGCGGCCGGACAGGGCGGGTATGTGGTCCTTGTTGCGGAAGAAGGGCGCGTAGCCGTCGCTCTCGATCGTCGACAGCCGGGCCTGCTGGGTCAGCCGCTCCGCCGCGAAGTACTTGTTGACCCGGTGCGTGACCTCCCGTACGCCGACGAACTCCGGCAGCACGCCCAGCCGCGGCTCCTGGAGCACCTCGGTGAGCGCGTCCACGAAGGCGTTCTCCCGGGCCCTGTCCTTGGAGCGGGCGGACGCCAGCAGCCAGCGGCCCGCCGCGCCCCGCCGGAACCGCGCGAGCTGGGAGGCCGTCCGGCCGATGTCCCCGGCGCCCTCGGCGGAGTAGCAGGTGTCCAGGACGATCAGGAGCTGGCCCACCTCGCTCTTGACCAGCGCCCGGCCCAGATCCTCGCTGGGCAGCGCGCTCGCGTCCAGGGAGCCCGGCACGCTGGTGGAGCAGAGCAGATGGTGCCGGTCGAGGTCCTTCACCCCGTGCCCGGCGAAGTAGAGCACGACCACGTCGTCCGGCCCGAGGTCCGCGCCGGCCGCCCAGGTCCCGATGCCCTCGCGCAGTTGCTGCGCCGTGGCGTCCGCCGCCAGCTCGGGCAGCACCGTCTCGTACCCCATCGGCTCCAGCAGTGTCCGCACCCGTGCCACGTCGTGGTGCACGCCGGGCAGGTCCGGGACCGTGGGGTCGGTGTACGTCCCCACCCCGACGGCGATGAGGAGTCTGCGGCCTTCCGCCGGGGCGTCGGCCGGTCCGGCGGTCGTCATGCGAGCCCCCGGGCCACCGCCGCCCCCGTCTTCGGCGCCGACAGATAGCGGGCGAAGTCGTGCATCCGGGCGCCGTTGTCGATGGTGTGGTCGGTGACCCGGTCGCCGAAGCGGTCGCGGAGACGGTCCGTCAGGGCGACGATGTCGCCCCGGTCGGCGATGTTGCTCCAGTGCCGGACCCGGCCGGGCCAGGCGCCGAGGCCGTCCGTCGGGGCGGGAGTGAGGCGGTCGAAGACGATCCCGCGCAGGCCCAGCGGCGAGCCCACGGTCACCAGGTCGAGCGGCTGCCACTCGGGATGCGCGCAGATCGTTTCGTACGCCACCACCGAGCCCAGTGAGTGGCCGACCAGCACCTTCGTGTCGGGCCCGACCTGCTCGGCGACCCGCCGCACGGCGGCGGCGCGCAGCTCCGGCTCGGTCAGATAGCGGCGCACCTGCCGCAGCGCGAAGATCAGCATCCGGTCGGACACCCGGCCGAAGAACGCCGACGCGGCCAGCGCGTCCAGGGCCGTGCGCACCCAGGTGTACCGCAGCGCCCGGGAGACGGCGAAGGCGCCGATGCCCCGGGTGCCCGGCTCGTCGGGGGCCGGTACCCCGGGGTCGATCCGAGCGGCGGTCTCCCACCAGGCGGCGAGGAGTTCGGCCTCCATGTCGTCCTCGACGTCGGTCTCGTCCCACGGGGGCAGATCGATGGAGCGGGTGCCCGGCTCGAAGTACAGGTCGCCGTAGAAGGCGCAGGACACGTCGTCGGGGTCCACCCGCATTCCGGCGTCGCTGAGCTGTACGCCGTCCTGGAGGGCGGGTACCAGGTCCCGGCGCAACTGCTCCGGGCCGAGAAACTCCTGCGCGATGCCGTGCACCATGACGATCCGGCTCATCAGCGGCCCTGCCCCCCGTGCGGATGCCCTACATCGTCACCGTACGCCGTGGGACCTCAGGTCCACAGGTCGGTGATGGAAACCCCCAGCCGGCCCAGCAGGCGGCGGACCAGGGGCAGGCTGATGCCGATGACGTTGCCGTGGTCGCCGTCGATGCCGTCGATGAACGGGGCCGAGCGGCCGTCGAGGGTGAAGGCGCCCGCGACGTGGAGGGGCTCGCCGGAGGCGACGTAGGCGGCGATCTCCTCGTCGGTGGGATCGCCGAAGCGGACGACCGTGGAGGCGGTGGCCGAGGCGTAGCGGCCGGTGGCGGTGTCCCAGACGCAGTGGCCGGTCTGCAGGACGCCCGCACGGCCGCGCATGGCCTTCCAGCGGGCGGTGGCCTCCTCGGCGTCGGCGGGCTTGCCGAGGGCCTGGCCGTCGAGTTCGAGCACCGAGTCGCAGCCGATCACCAGCGCGCCCTGCACCTCGGGCCGGGCGGCCACCACGGAGGCCTTGGCCTCGGCCAGGGCGAGCGCCAGTTCGGCCGGGGTCGGCGCGGTGACGGCGTCCTCGTCGACGCCGCTCACGATCACCTCGGGGGCGAGTCCGGCCTGGCGCAGCAGCCCGAGCCGGGCGGGGGACTGGGAGGCGAGGACGAGTCGGCGGCGGGGCTGATCAGTCATGCCGCCAGCGTATCGGCGCGGCCTCGCGGTGGCAGGCCGTGTCTCACCTCAGGCCGATCGCGATCATCGCCAGCACCATGGCCACGGCCATGAGAACGCCCAGCCGCCGCAACATCGCCTGCATCTCACGCAGTTCCTCGGGCGGTTCGTTCTCCGGGTCGGACCACAGCATGACCGCAATGGTCCGGCCGGCGGCTCGGGCGGCGCCTGAGTACGCGTACTCAACTTAACTAAATGGAACTCTGGTTCTGTTAGCCTAATGGTGCTTCGGTTTCATTAGGCTCCGTCAAGGCGAGGAGGACCCTGCCGTGTTCACCACTGTCTGGACCGCATCACCCCAGCTCCCCAGCGAGGGCTTCACCCCCAACTGGTCCCGCGAGGGCTTCTGGCGCCAGTCGCTGCGCCAGATCGTCCGGCTCTCCGCAGGCGGAGGCCGGGTGCGGATACGGCTGTCCCACGCGTACGGCACCTCAGCGCTGCGGGTCGCCGCCGCGAGCGTGGCGCGGGCTGGGGAAGGGGCCGGGGCCGAGGCGGGGACGCTGCGGCCGCTCACCTTCCGGGGAGAGCGGGAGGCGGAGATCCCGGCCCGCGGCGAGATCGTCAGCGACGCCGTCGAACTCGCCCTCGGCGCGGGTGACTCCCTCGCCGTCACCCTCTACTTCGACACCGCCACCGGGCCCGCGACCTTCCACGCACAGGCCTTCACGAACAGCTACCGCGGCGAGGGCGACCTCACGGGCGCCACGGACGCCAGCTTCGACGCGGTCACCGAGTCCTGGTACGTGCTGTCCGCCGTCGAGACGGACGCGGGACGCCGGGACGCGGTCGCCCTCTTCGGCGACTCGATCACCGACGGCTTCGGCTCCACCCCGGGCACGGACCGCCGCTGGTCCGACGTCCTCGCCGCCCGCACCGGGCGGCCCGTGCTGAACGCCGGGATCGGCGGGAACCTGCTGCTCAACGACTCGGCGTGGTACGGCGAGAAGGGCGTCCACCGGCTGTCCAGGGACGTCCTGGCCCACCCGGGCGTGGACACCCTCGTGGTGCTGCTCGGGCTGAACGACATCGGCTTCAGCGAGACCGACGAGCAGCCGACGTACAAGCCCGCGCCCGTCCTGGAGGCGGACGAACTGATCGCCGGCCACCGGGAGTTGATACGCCAGGCTCGCGGGGCCGGGCTACGGGTGATCGGGGCGACGCTGCTGCCGCTGGCGGGCTCGGACCACTGGGGGGAGCACGCGGCGAAGGTGAGCCATGAGCTCAACGAGTGGATCCGGAACTCCGGGGAGTACGACGCCGTCGTGGACCTCCACCGGGCCCTGGCCGATCCTCAGGACCCCGACCGGCTGCGGGCGGCGTACGACTTCGGCGATCACCTGCACCCGAACGACGCCGGGTACGAGGTGATGGCCGAAGCCGTCGCGGACGTGCTGCAGACCCTATGAGGGCCAGTAGGTGCGGGCCCAGGCCGAACGCCCCGGCTGGGGCACCCGCCGGCCCGCGATGCGGGACGGGTCGGACCAGGAGTCCCTCGGGGCGGGTGCGCCGGACGGCAGAGCCGAAGCCGCCACGGCGCGGGCCCTGACTACCGCCAGGGCGGCGGCCAGCTCCTCGGGGGTCGGGTTGCCCCGTACGACCTTGATCGTCACAGCGGCTCCTTACAGGGGGATGTTGCCGTGCTTCTTCGGAGGCAGGGATTCCCGCTTCGTGCGCAGCTGACGCAGGCCGCGCACGATGTGGCGGCGCGTGTCGGACGGGGCGATCACGGAGTCGACGTAACCGCGCTCGGCCGCGATGTAGGGGTTGAGGAGCGTGTCCTCGTACTCCTGGATCAGCCGGGCGCGCACCGCCTCCAGGTCCTCGCCGTTGGCCTCGGCCTCCGCGAGGGTCCTGCGGTGCAGGATGTTGACCGCGCCCTGGGCGCCCATCACCGCGATCTGGGCCGTCGGCCAGGCCAGGTTGATGTCGGCGCCGAGGTGCTTGGAGCCCATGACGTCGTAAGCACCGCCGAAGGCCTTGCGGGTGATCACCGTGATCAGCGGGACCGTGGCCTCGGCGTAGGCGTAGATCAGCTTGGCGCCGCGGCGGATGATGCCGTCGTGCTCCTGGCCGACACCGGGCAGGAAGCCGGGCACGTCCACGAACGTCAGCACGGGGATGTTGAAGGCGTCGCAGGTGCGCACGAACCGGGCCGCCTTCTCGGAGGCCGGGATGTCCAGACAGCCCGCGAACTGCATCGGCTGGTTGCCGACGATGCCGACCGGGTGGCCCTCGACCCGGCCGAAGCCGGTGACGATGTTCGGCGCGAACAGCGCCTGCGTCTCGAAGAACTCGGCGTCGTCCAGGACGTGCTCGACGACCGTGCGCATGTCGTACGGCTGGTTCGCCGAGTCCGGCACGATCGTGTCCAGCTCGCGGTCCTCGTCCGACACGGCCAGGTCGGCCTCCTCGGGGAAGGCCGGCGCCTCGGAGAGGTTGTTGGACGGCAGGTACGACAGCAACTGCTTGACGTACTCGATCGCGTCCTTCTCGTCACCCGCCATGTGGTGGGCCACACCGGACACCGAGTTGTGGGTGCGGGCGCCGCCCAGCTCCTCGAAGCCGACGTCCTCGCCGGTGACCGTCTTGATGACGTCCGGGCCGGTGATGAACATGTGCGAGGTCTGGTCGACCATCACCGTGAAGTCGGTGATCGCGGGGGAGTACACCGCGCCGCCCGCGCACGGGCCGACGACGAGGCTGATCTGCGGGATGACACCGGAGGCGTGCGTGTTGCGGCGGAAGATCTCGCCGTACGCGCCCAGCGAGGCCACACCCTCCTGGATGCGGGCGCCGCCGGAGTCGTTGATGCCGATGACCGGGCAGCCGGTCTTCAGCGCGAAGTCCATGACCTTGACGATCTTCTGGCCGTAGACCTCGCCCAGGGCACCGCCGAACACGGTGAAGTCCTGCGAGAACACCGCGACCGGGCGGCCGTCGACCGTGCCGTAGCCGGTGACGACGCCGTCGCCGTACGGGCGGTTGGCGTCCAGGCCGAAGTTGGTGGAGCGGTGACGCGCGAACTCGTCCAGCTCTACGAACGAGTCCTCGTCGAGGAGCAGTTCGATCCGCTCACGCGCCGTCAGCTTGCCCTTGGCGTGCTGCTTCTCGACGGCACGTGCCGAGCCGGCGTGCGTCGCCTCCTGGATGCGGCGCTGGAGATCCGCGAGCTTGCCCGCGGTGGTGTGAATGTCGATCTCTTCCGGCTCGGACATCGGGATGCGGCTCCCTGCCTGCTCAAAAGGGGGGACGATTACTCATCCGTAGCGTAGTGGTGGGCCTACCGATCGGCAGTGCGGCATACAACACACCTAGGGTGGCTTGCATGACGCCGCGAGAGCCTTCCGAGAACCGCTGGTCCGACCTGGACCGGCCGCCCCTGAACGTCATGTCCCTGCGCCGGGGACTGGTGCGCGAGGGAGGGCTCTACTGCGACGTGGAGGTGGTGCGCAGCACCGGCTCCACCAACTCCGACCTCGTCGCGCTCGCCGTCGCGGGCGAGGCCGAGGAGGGCGCCGTCCTCGTCGCCGAGGAGCAGACCGCCGGACGCGGCCGCCTGGACCGGCAGTGGTCCGCCCCGCCCCGCTCCGGCCTCTTCTTCTCCGTCCTGCTGCGCCCCGCGGAGGTCCCGGTGGCCCGCTGGGGCTGGCTGCCCCTGCTCACCGGAGTCGCCGTCGCGACCGGCCTGTCCCGCGCGGCGGGCGTGGACACGGCACTCAAGTGGCCCAACGACCTCCTCGTCACCGTCGGCGGCGAGGAACGCAAGGCCGGCGGCATCCTCGCCGAGCGTGCCGGCGACGACATGGTCGTCCTCGGCGTCGGCATCAACGTCACCCTCCGCGAGGACGAACTCCCCGTCCCGCAGGCGGGTTCCCTCGCCCTCGCGAACGCCGTCAGCACCGACCGCGACACCCTCCTGCGGGCCGTCCTGCGCACCCTGGAGGACTGGTACGGCCGCTGGCGCGCGGCCGGCGGCGACCCCACCGCGTCCGGCCTCCAGGAGACGTACGCGGCGGGCTGCGCGACTCTGGGACGGACGGTCCGTGCCGAGCTCCCGGGCGACCGCTCGCTGGTCGGCGAGGCCGTCGCGATCGACGGCGACGGAAGGCTCGTCATCGCGACCAAGGAGGGCGTACAGGAACCGGTAGGCGCAGGAGACATCGTGCACCTGAGACTGGCTTGAGGACGGGTACCTGAAGGGGCGCGGGGAACTGCGCGACCAGCCACGGGAAACCCGCACCCCGGCAGCGAAGAGAAGCCACAACGGCGCAGCCCCGACGCGGCGAAACCCAACGGAGTGAGGCCGTACAGTTGAGGCCGGTCGATACCTGACCGCGACAGATCGGAAGGGCAGCAGGCGTGACCGTCGACGACACCGGCACCGACCCCGGTGAGGACCCGCTCGCGCTGCGTCTGGAACAGCTCATCCTCGGCGCCGAGCGGCGCTACACCCCTTTCCAGGCCGCCCGCAGCGCCGGTGTCTCCATGGAGTTGGCGTCCCGCTTCTGGCGGGCGATGGGCTTCGCCGACATCGGCCAGGCCAAGGCGCTCACCGAGGCCGACGTGCTGGCGCTGCGCCGGCTGGCCGGTCTGGTGGAGGCGGGGCTGCTGAGCGAGGCGATGGCCGTGCAGGTGGCCCGTTCCACCGGGCAGACCACGGCCCGGCTCGCCGAGTGGCAGATCGACTCCTTCCTGGAGGGCCTGACGGAGCCGCCGGAGCCGGGCATGACCCGGACCGAGGTGACGTACCCGCTGGTCGAGCTGTTGCTGCCCGAGCTGGAGGAGTTCCTCGTCTACGTCTGGCGCCGCCAGCTCGCAGCCGCGACGGGCCGGGTCGTGCAGGCCGGCGACGACGAGGAGATGGTCGACCGCCGGCTGGCCGTCGGCTTCGCCGACCTGGTCGGCTTCACCCGCCTCACCCGCCGCTTGGAGGAGGAGGAGCTCGGCGAACTGGTCGAGGCCTTCGAGACCACGGCAGCCGACCTGGTCGCCGCGCGCGGCGGACGGCTGATCAAGACCCTGGGCGACGAGGTGCTGTACGCCGCGGACGACGCGGGCACGGCGGCGGAGATCGCCCTGCGCCTGATCGAGACGATGGCGAACGACGAGACGATGCCGGAGCTGCGGGTGGGCATCGCCTTCGGCACGGTCACCACCCGGATGGGTGATGTTTTCGGTACGACGGTGAATCTGGCCTCCCGTCTGACCTCCATAGCCCCTCGGGACGCTGTGCTCGTCGACAGCGCCTTCGCCGAGGAGCTGATCCGCACGGGCGAGGCGCCCGCCTCCGAGACGGAGGCCGCGGAGGCGGCTGCCGCCGCGGAGAAGGAGGGCGAGGAGCCGCCGGCCTACCGTTTCGCGCTCCAGCCGATGTGGCAGCGTCCGGTGCGAGGCCTCGGCGTGGTCGAGCCGTGGCTGCTGACGCGCCGGGAGGGCGCGCCTACGGTGTGATCACGGCTGCTCGTCCAGCACGCACAGCCCGATGACCGGCAGGCACAGCCCTGGCGGCGGGGTCGGCTGGGTGGTGGCCGGGGGCGGTGAGGAAGGCTGCGGCTGAGGCGTGGTCGGCGTCGGCTGCGGGGCCGGGGAACGGGTGGCCGTCGGTGGTCCCTCGGTCGGCTGGTTCGTCCGGGGCGTCGGGGTGCTCGGCGCCTGCGGGATGCCGGTGGCGGTAGGGGCGGCGGGCTCGGACGCGGCGGCGGAGGACGGCGCCGCCGTCGCCCTGGCGGGCACGTCCGCACTGACGCCCGGCACCGGCGAGGAAGCCGTCCCGCCGAGCGGGACGGTCGCCGACGGGCTCGCCTGCGGCACGGTGGTGACGGTGGCCCCCGCGTTCGTCGCCCGCTCGGTCCCCCGGTACGGATTGATCCGCGGCTCGGCCTCCGCCACCCCCGGCCCCCCGATCCCCGTCTCCGGCGCCATCCGTACCAGACTCAACGCCCCCGCCGCCAGCGCCAGCCCACCCACCGCCAGCACCGCCCTGCGCGGCCGCGGCCGCCGGTGCCGGCCCCGCATCCTCCCGACCCCGGCGGGGCCGGGTGCCGGCGTGGGGGCGAGGCTCGGCTCCTCCCGGGCGCCAGCCCTGGCCTCGGGCCCCGCCGGAGCGCGGGACACGTGCGCCTTCGCGACGGCGTCGGCCCCCGAGGCTGCCGCGGGGGCGCCGGTCTCCGCGAGGGCGCGGGCCGCGCGGGGCTGCGTGACCCCGTCGGACCTGCGGGTGCCCGCCTCGGTGTCGGGGGTGGCGGTTGCCGCGGTGGCGTTCGGCGCGCCGGTCTCCGCGACCGACTGCGTGACCCCCTCGGACTTGCGGGTGCCCGCCTCGGCGTCGGTCCGGTCCGCCCCCGCCGCAGCTTCGGCGTTCGCCCCGGGTTCCTGCGGCGCCGCAGCCGCTTGCTCGCCGGCCGCCTGTCGTGGGGCCGTGGGCGTCGCGGCCCTCGCACGTGCGGCAGCCCTGCCGGCGGTCCCTGTGTCTCCGGTCGTGTCGTCCGTCATCGTGATGCCTCCCCGATGCGCTCGCGCCCCCGTGCGCCGTGGCCGTGCACGCTAGGCGCTCCGGCGGCGCCGGGTGGGGGAGTCGGTGGGGATGTCACTCGAACGGGTTGTCGGCGAGGTACTCCGGGCCGCTCTTCCCCCGGAGGGACCCGGCTGCGATGATCGGGGCGACAGTTGTTAACCCGCGTTAACCGGAGGGCGTTCATGAGCGAGGAGCGGTTCGGGGAGTTCGTGGCCGTGCGGCGGCACGGGGACGGGGGCCATGTGGCCGAGCTGGCCCTGGACCGGCCGAAGGCGATGAACGCGGTGTCGACGGAGATGGCCCGCTCCATCGCCGGGGCGTGCGCGGCGCTGGGGGCGGACCGGAGTGTCCGGGCCGTCGTGGTCACCTCCACGCACGAGCGTGCCTTCTGTGTCGGCGCCGACCTGAAGGAGCGCAACTCCTTCACCGACGCCGAGCTGGTGCGCCAGCGCCCCGTCGCCCGCGGCGCCTACACCGGCGTGCTGGAACTGCCCGTGCCGACGATCGCCGCGGTGCACGGCTTCGCGCTCGGCGGCGGCTTCGAGCTGGCGCTGTCCTGCGACATGATCGTGGCCGACCGTACGGCCGTGGTCGGTCTGCCCGAGGTCTCCGTAGGGGTCATCCCGGGCGGCGGCGGCACCCAGCTCCTGCCTCGCCGGGTCGGCGCCGCCCGCGCGGCCGAGCTGATCTTCACGGCCCGCCGCGTGGAGGCGGAGGAGGCCAGGGACCTCCGGCTGATCGACCACCTCGTCGACGCCGGCCAGGACCGCGAGGAGGCCCTCGCGCTGGCCGGTCGTATCGCCGCCAACTCCCCGGTCGGACTGCGCGCCGCCAAGCGCGCCCTCCGCCTCGGCCACGGCCTGGACCTGCAGGCGGGCCTGGAGGTGGAGGACGCCGCCTGGCGGTCGGTGGCCTTCTCGGGGGACAGGGCGGAGGGAGTCGCCGCCTTCAACGAGAAGCGCAAGCCTCAGTGGCCGGGTGAGTGAGTACGCCCCTCCCACCTATTCGCCACACAAACCCACCACACCGCCCCAAAGCTCCCTAACCTGGAGCAATGGGCGAGGACAAGCGACTCTCGGCGGTAGTCGCGCTAGCGCAGGGCATGGCCGCGGCACACACCCCCCGCGAGTCCTGGCGCGCGGCGGCGCAGGGCGCCTGCCACGCGCTCGTCGGCAGCTTCGCCGCGCTCTCGGTCTGGGAGCGTGAGCGGGGCCGGCTGAGGGTCCTGGTGAACGTGGGGGAGCGCACCTCCGGCGAGGTGGAGTACCCGGACGACGAGACCTACCCCGTCCATCAGTTCCCGGAGATCACCGAGTTCCTGCACGAGCGCTGGGCGGGCGGCGGCGGCCCCAACGCCTGGGTGGAGACCGCCGACGGCCCCGCCGCGGGCCGCCCCGGCTACATCCACCAGCGCGTCGCGGCCCTGCGCCGCCGGGGCCGCGGCAGCTGTGTCGTCGCCCCGGTCGTGCTGCACGGCCGGGCCTGGGGCGAACTGTATGTCGCCCGGCCCGTCGGAGAGCCCGTGTTCGAGCCGGCCGACGCGGAGTTCGCCACCGTGCTCGCCGCGGTCGTCGCGGCCGGCCTCGCCCAGACCGAGCGTCTCGAGGAGGCCCGCAGGCTGGCGTTCACCGACGCGCTGACCGGCCTCGCCAACCGCCGGTGCGTCGACATGCGCCTGGACGAGGCGATCGAGCGCCACCGCACCCAGGGCGTGGTCGTCAGCCTCGTCGTCTGCGACCTGAACGGCCTCAAGCGGGTCAACGACACCCTCGGCCACGCCGTCGGTGACCGTCTGCTGGAACGGTTCGGCTCGGTGCTGTCCCTGTGCGGCGCGATGCTGCCCGGCGCGCTGGTCGCCCGGCTCGGCGGGGACGAGTTCTGCCTGCTGGCGGTCGGCCCGCCCGCCGACGACGTGGTCGAGGTCGCCGAGGAGCTCTGCCGCAGGGCCGCCGAGCTGGAGCTGGGCGAGGGCGTGGCCTGCGGGGTGGCGTCCACCGAGGACCCGATCGGCGCGGTCCCCTCGGCCCGGCGCCTGTTCCGGCTGGCCGACGCCGCCCAGTACCAGGCCAAGGCCGTACGGGGCGGCAAGCCGGTGGTGGCCGGCCGTGAGGGCCCGGACGACCCCGTCGTACGCCTGGCCGACGAGCCCTCGCACGAGACCGGAGCCGAGCGGCGCCGCTTCCGCGGCCGTCAGTGACGTACGAGAAGCGTGACCGCAACGGATGTGACGTATTCGGTAAGGGGCGAACCCGGCTCCCACTGGTGACATCTTCGTCTTCACTGCGTACGCTCCTGAATATGGATATGCACACTGTGGTGGTGGGGACGTCCGGCACGACCGCGTCCGACGTCCTCGCCGTGGCGCGCGGCGGCGCCCGGGTCGAGCTCTCCGGGGAGGCGGTGGCGGCCCTCGCGGCAGCCCGCGAGATCGTCGAGGCGCTGGCCGCCAAGCCCGACCCCGTCTACGGCGTGAGCACCGGCTTCGGCGCCCTGGCGACCCGGCACATCAGCCAGGAGCTGCGCACCCAGCTCCAGCGCAACATCGTCCGCTCGCACGCCGCCGGCATGGGCCCGCGCGTCGAGCGCGAGGTCGTGCGCGCGCTGATGTTCCTGCGCCTGAAGACCGTCTGCTCCGGCCACACCGGCGTCCGCCCCGAGGTCGCGCAGACCATGGCCGACCTGCTCAACGCCGGGATCACCCCCGTCGTGCACGAGTACGGCTCCCTCGGCTGCTCCGGCGACCTCGCCCCGCTCTCGCACTGCGCCCTGGCGCTCATGGGCGAGGGCGACGCCGAGGGCCCGGACGGCACCGTGAAGCCCGCCGCCGAGCTGCTCGCCGAGGCCGGCATCGCCCCCGTCGAGCTGCGCGAGAAGGAGGGCCTGGCCCTCCTCAACGGCACCGACGGCATGCTCGGCATGCTGATCATGGCCCTCGCCGACCTCGACACCCTCTACAAGAGCGCCGACATCACCGCGGCCCTCTCCCTGGAGGCCCTGCTCGGCACGGACAAGGTCCTCGCCCCCGAGCTGCACGCCATCCGCCCGCACCCGGGCCAGGGCGACTCCGCCGCCAACATGCTGGCCGTGCTGCAGGGCTCCGGCCTCACCGGCCACCACCAGGACGACGCCCCGCGCGTGCAGGACGCCTACTCGGTGCGCTGCGCCCCGCAGGTCGCCGGCGCCGGCCGGGACACCATGGCCCACGCCCGCCTCGTCGCCGAGCGCGAGCTGGCCTCCGCCGTCGACAACCCCGTCGTGCTGCCCGACGGCCGCGTCGAGTCCAACGGCAACTTCCACGGAGCCCCGGTCGCCTACGTCCTGGACTTCCTCGCCATCGCCGCCGCCGACCTGGCCTCCATCGCCGAGCGGCGCACCGACCGGCTGCTCGACAAGAACCGCAGCCACGGCCTGCCGCCGTTCCTCGCGGACGACGCCGGCGTCGACTCCGGCCTGATGATCGCCCAGTACACGCAGGCCGCGCTGGTCAGCGAACTGAAGCGGCTCGCCGTGCCGGCCTCGGCCGACTCCATCCCGTCCTCCGCCATGCAGGAGGACCACGTCTCCATGGGCTGGTCGGCCGCGCGCAAGCTGCGCACCGCCGTCGGCAACCTCACCCGCGTCATCGCCGTCGAGCTCTACGCCGCCGCCCGCGCGGTCGAGCTGCGCGAGGGCCTCACCCCGGCCCCGGCGACCCGCGCGGTCATCGACGCCGCCCGCGCGGCCGGCGTCGGCGGCCCCGGCCCGGACCGCTTCCTCGCCCCCGACCTCGCCGCGGCGGACGCCTTCGTCCGCGACGGCTCGCTGGTCGCGGCGGCGGAGAAGGTCACCGGGCCGCTGCGCTAACCCATACGGAAGGGCCCCGTCCGGCGTTCCGGACGGGGCCCTTCCGTGCAGCTGGTTACTTCAGCTTGGTGGCCTGCGCCTGCACGACCTCGGCCGGGATCACGTACGACTTGCCGGACACGAGCGCGCCCAGGTTCACCGCGTAGTACGTGGCGAGGGTGTTGCCGTGCCGTACCACCTCGGCGTGCACGGTCCCCTCGGTGCCGTCCATGTCGCCGGTCACGGCGAACGCCACGGACTCGTCACCGGTGCCGGAGCTCTTCTCCTCGGCGACCTTGTTGACCTTCTGGGTCTCACCGTCCTGGGTGCCCGAGAAGCCGCCCGCGCAGTCCTTGACGGCGTCGGAGACGGACTTCAGCACCTCCTCGGCACCGTCACCGTCGTACGAGGAGAGCCCCACGACCGCGTAGTTGACGTTCATGGCGTCGGCCATGGCGTCCTCGGCGTTGCCGTCGGTCAGGTCGTCCAGGGACTTGGAGGCCGTGTCCGACGGCTTCTTCTCCTGCATGGCGCCGGTGTTGGTCTCCGCCGCCGCGTCACCCGGAGCCAGGCCGCTCATGACGTACGTGAGCGGAAGGCACTTCTCCTCCGCCTTGATGTCGTCCTTGGCCACGACGGCCGACTTCTCCAGCGGCTCGACCTTGTAGCCGGTCACATCGCCCTGGGCGATGATCAGCTTCTCCAGCTCGGCCTTGGTGTACGTCTTGGCGTTCTCCGACGCACCACCCGAGCCGGTGTTCTTGGAGTCGTCCGAGCCACTGTCCGAGCACCCCGTGAGAAGTGCCAGAGACATCGCGCCCACGACAGCCGTGGCGCACAGGCGCGCCCCCGTTGATCTGTTCATGAGCGGACTATGAGTGTTCGGTCAAAGACGCGTCAAGCTTGGGTATTTAGAACCCAAGTCGCTCTCTACGCACCGAATACGTCACGAATCCGGCGCCGACCGCGAGGAAGAGCGTGCCGCCGACGACGTACGGCGTGCTGTCGAAGCTTCCGGTGTCGGCGAGTTCGGTGCCGCCCTGCGAGTCCTGCAAGGCCTCGGTGCTCGCCGCCACGGCCGCCCTGGCCTGGGTCGTCGTGGTCGTCGAGGGCTGCTGTCTCGCCGGGGAGCCGTCCGTGGCGTTGGCGGACGGGACGAACCACAGGGCGCCCAGCAGGGTGGCCGCGGCGGTGGCTGTCAGCAACGGACGACGAGCGGATGACACGGAATATCGATCCCCTTGTGGCGCTGGCGAATTGGCCGTGTGGGGCGATGCTAGGGCCTGTGCGCCGGATCAGGCCAGCCGCGAGCGGAAGCGGTTGCCCGCGCAGGTGGGCGCGGGCCCGAGGGCGTCCGGCCGAAAGGCGCGGGTCGCGGGAAAGCCGTGGGCGCGGGGAGCCGTACGCTCGCGACATGAGCACTCCTGAGACATCACGTTTCGTACGGCTTCGCGTGGAACTCGTCCTCGAGGTGGACGACGTGGAGGCGGTGACCGGCGCGGCGCTCGCCCGCATCGCCGAGGACGACGAGATGCCCGACACCGAGCGCGCCCACGCCGAAGGCGCTGTGACGGAGGACACGGCGGAGGCCCTCGCCTACCTCGTGGACCCGTTCGACCTGGTGGGCGACGTGCCCGGGGTCGAGCTCCAGCAGGCCTCGTGGAGCAGCGAGCTGATCGACTACGACCCCGATTCGCCGGACTGGGATCTCGGCGAGGATGATGTCGACGGCGATGAGGAAGAGGGCGACGACGGCGGGGAGCGGTCCGTCCGCTGAGCCGGACGTGGGGAAATCGTGACCTCGGACGGCAACCGCCGTCCGGGGTTTCTTCGTCTCACGGACGGCAACAGCCGTCCGGCAACGTGGTGTGCCCCACACATACGGGACATGTGGAACGGGACGGACCGGTCGTAGCGTTGAACGTTATTGGCGGGGAACTCTCGGGGTACTGGGGATTCGGCAACGATGGAGAAGCGTGTGATGACGAACAGTAAGCGGCGCAAGGGCCTGACGGTCGCGTCCGCACTGCTCGGCGGTGTGCTGGTGCTCTCGGCCTGCTCCGGCGGCGACGAGGCCAAGGCCGACGGGGCCGAGGACACCTCGCAGGCCAAGGTCGACGAGGCGGCGGCGCAGAAGACCTCCGAGGCCCAGATCAAGATCACGCCGGCGGACGGCTCGAACAACGCCTCCATCAACAACTCGGCAGCCGTCACGGTGAGCAAGGGCACGCTCACCGAGGTGACGATGACCACCGCGGACGGCACCGCCGTCGCCGGTGAGATATCCGCCGACAAGACCAGCTGGAAGCCCACCGCCCAGCTGGAGCGCTCCACCACCTACAAGGTCGCCGTGACCGCGAAGGACGCCGAGGGCCGCGAGGCCCACGAGAACGCCTCCTTCACCACGGTCTCGCCGGACAACAGCTTCATCGGCTCCTTCACGCCGGAGGACGGCTCGACCGTCGGCGTGGGCATGCCCGTGTCGATCAACTTCGACAAGGCGATCACCAACAAGGTGGACGTCCAGAAGGGCATCACCGTCACCTCCTCCAGCGGGCAGGAGGTCGTCGGCCACTGGTTCAACGCCAACCGCCTCGACTTCCGCCCCGAGGACTACTGGCAGCAGAACTCGACCATCACGCTGAAGCTGGCGCTCGACGGGGTCGAGGGCGCCGAGGGCGTCTACGGCGTCCAGCAGAAGACGGTCACCTTCCAGATCGGCCGCAACCAGGTGTCGTACGTCGACGCCAACACCAAGCAGATGAAGGTCACGCAGAACGGCAAGGTCGTCAAGACCATCCCGATCTCCGCGGGCTCGCCCGACAACAAGACCTACGAAGGTCAGATGGTGATCTCCGAGAAGTTCAAGGAGACCCGGATGAACGGCGCCACGGTCGGCTTCACCGACGACGACGGCAAGGGCGAGTACGACATCAAGGACGTGCCGCACGCCATGCGCCTGACCACCTCGGGCACCTTCATCCACGGCAACTACTGGGGCGCCGACTCGGTGTTCGGCAACGTCAACACCAGCCACGGCTGCGTCGGCCTGAACGACACCAAGGGTGCCAACGACCCCAATACCGAGGCCGCGTGGTTCTACAACAACTCCATCGTCGGTGACGTGGTCGTCGTGCAGAACACCGGCGACAAGACCGTCTCGCCGGACAACGGCCTCAACGGCTGGAACATGAGCTGGGCGGAGTGGAAGGCCGGCTCGGCCGTCTGATCCCTCCCGCTGGAACTCCTCGCTGCCGCCGTGCCTTCGGGCCCGGCGGCAGCGGCGTGTCCGGGCTTCTCATGCGGCTCTTATGCGGGGCTCAACCGCCCATCACGAGGCGTGCCTAGCTTGCGGCGCATGTTCTTCACCTACCTGAGGCGCGAACTGCGCCGCCGTAGAAAGGCGGCCCTCGTCGTCGCCTCCGGCCTCGCGCTGGGCATCGCCCTCGTCATCGTGGTCACCTCCGTGTCCTCCGGCATGGGCAAGGCGCAGGACAAGGTCCTCCAGTCGCTGTACGGCCTCGGCACCGACATGACGGTCACCAAGGCCGCCGCGGCCCCCACCGGCGAGCAGGGCAGCGGCCCCCGCTTCCGCTTCGACGCGCGCGACAGCGACTCCGGCTCCGACGCGCAGGAGCAGAGCAGCGACCGCGTCATGGTCCAGGGCTTTGAGACCCTCGCCTCCTCCACCGTCGCCAAAGTGGCTGCGCAGGACGGTGTCGCGGACGCGGTCGGCGGACTGAGCCTCCAGGTCGTCCGGGTCAGCGGTGCGTTCACCCGCGGCGAGTTCCAGCAGGGCGAGGCACCCGCCCAAGGGGGGCCGGGCGGCGGGGCCGCCGAGGGCCGCGTCGAGGGCGGCGGCGCCGACTTCGACGTCGACAACTACTCCGTCTACGGCACCGACGTCACCGAGCCCGCCCTCGGCCCGCTGACCTCCTCGAAGATCACCAGCGGCCGCACCTTCAAGACGTCCGAGACGAACGCGAAGGTCGCCGTCGTCGACTCCGCGTACGCCAAGGAGAAGAAGTACAAGGTCGGTTCGACGGTCACCGTCAAGAGCGTCGAGTACGACGTGATCGGCGTGGCCACCGCCGACAGCGGGGACGCGGCCGCCGACGTCTACCTCCCGCTGAAGCAGGCCCAGACCCTCGCCGGCTCCGCGAACAAGGTCACCACGATCTACGTCAAGGCCGAGGACTCCCAGCGGATCGACGCCGTGAAGGCGGCCGTCCAGAAGAACATCGCGGGTACGACGGTGACGACGTCGGCCGATCTGGCGGACCGGGTGTCGGGGTCGCTGTCGACGGCGTCGAGTCTGGCGGCCGGCGTGGGCAAGTGGCTGTCGATCGTGGTGCTGGTCGCCGCCTTCCTGGTGGCGGGGCTGCTGACGTCGTCCGCGGTGTCCCGGCGGGTGCGGGAGTTCGGCACGCTCAAGGCACTGGGCTGGAGGTCCGGCCGCGTCACCCGCCAGGTGATGGGCGAGGCCGTGGTCAACGGGCTGGTGGGCGGCGCACTGGGCATCGCGCTGGGCCTCGCGGGCGCGTACGCCGTCACCGCACTGAGCCCGACCCTGCAGGCCGAACTCGGTGGCGCGATGAGCGGCCCGCGCATGGTCGGCCCCGGCCGCGAGGCGGCGACGAAGACCCTCGACGTCGCCCTCACGGCGCCGGTGAGCCTGGCGACGATCGCCCTCGCGGTGGGCCTGGCGGTGACAGGCGGCCTCATCGCGGGCGCCTTCGGCGGCTGGCGAGCATCGAGGCTGCGCCCGGCAGACGCCCTCCGCCGCATCGACTAGGGGCGCGGGGAACTGCGCGATCAGCCCACGACGACCGGTAGACGAAGGACCGACATGTACGACCTGAAGGCAGTAACAAAGCACTACACACGGGGCAAAGAGACCGTGCAGGCCCTGTCCGGTATCGACCTCACCATCAACGACGGCGACCGCCTGGTCATCCAAGGCCCCACCGGCGGCGGCAAGTCCACCCTCCTCCAGATGCTCGGCGGCCTCGACCGCCCCACCTCCGGCCAGGTGTTCCTCGACGGCACCGACCTCGCCGCCCTCCCCGAGGCCCGCCTCACCCGCGTAAGAAGCGAAAGCATCGGCTTCGTCTTCCAGAGCTTCAACCTCATCCCGACCCTGACCGCCCAGGAGAACGTGGAAACGGCCCTCGTCCCCCTCGGCATCAAGGCGAAGGAACGCCGAGAACGAGCCGCGGAGGCACTGGAGTCGGTCGGCCTCGGGGAACGCCGGGGCCACCTCCCCGGCGAGATGTCCGGAGGCCAGCAGCAGCGCGTCGCCATAGCCAGAGCACTCGTCAAGCACCCCAAGGTGCTGCTCGCCGACGAACCCACCGGCAACCTCGACGAGTCGATGCGCGACGAGGTCATGGAGGTCCTGGAGACCATGTGGAAGGAGCACGGGCTGACCTTCGTGATGGTCACGCACGACACCGCGATCGCCAGGCGCGCTCCACGCCTCGTGACGATCCGCAAGGGCGCAGTCTCGGTCACGGAACGCGCGGTGTCCTGAAAGCGCTCCCGTCCCGCGGGTTTTATGACCGAGTCGTGACGAACCCGTGTTGAGGCGGCTGATCACCCCCCGGCATACTTCATCCTCCGGGGGGTGTACGCGCAGGTGTACGGGATGACCCCCGGCCGGGTGAACGGGGAAGTCGCCCGGCACTCCATCTCCCAGGGGGAGTCTTGCGCAGACAAGTGAAGAAGGTCGGCGCGGCCACAGTGGCCGGCGCCGCAGCCGTCGCCCTGGCCGCGGGTCTGACCAGCCCGGCCTCGGCCGAGGCCGGCACCCAGCACCACGGCACCGCCGCCAAGCTGACGGACCGTCATCGCGTCACGCTGATCACCGGCGACCGTGTCACCGTCGACGGCAAGGGCCGTGTGCTCGGCCTGCAGCGCGCGGAAGGCCGCGAGAACATACCCGTGGCCGTCCGCAAGTTCGACGGGCACACCCTGGTCATTCCGGCGGACGCGGCCCGTCTGGTCGCCTCCGGCAAGCTGGACCAGCGGCTGTTCGACATCACCGAGCTGAACAAGGCGGCGACCCGCAAGTCCCAGAAGAACGGGCTGAAGGTCATCGTCGGCTACAAGGGAGCCGCCACCTCCGCCAAGGCGGACGTCCGTGAGGCCGGCACCCTGCGCCGCACCCTGAACACGCTGAACGCCGACGCCGTGCAGGCGAGCCAGGCCGACACGCCCGAGTTGTGGGACGCCGTCACCGACGGCTCCAGGACCGCGGCCGGCATTGCGCACGTCTGGCTCGACGGCACCCGCAAGGTCACGCTCGACACCTCCACCACGCAGATCGGCGCCCCCACCGCGTGGGCGGCCGGCTACAACGGCAAGGGTGTCAAGATCGCCGTCCTGGACACCGGTGTGGACGCCACCCACCCGGACCTGAAGACCCAGGTGACGGCGTCGAAGAACTTCACCTCCGCCGCCGACGCCTCCGACAAGTTCGGCCACGGCACGCACGTCGCGTCCATCGCGGCGGGCACCGGCGCCAAGTCGGGCGGCAAGTACAAGGGCGTGGCCCCGGGCGCGACCATCCTCAACGGCAAGGTGCTGGACGACTCCGGCTCCGGTGACGACTCCGGCATCCTCGCCGGCATGGAGTGGGCGGCCGAGCAGGGCGCCGACGTCGTCAACCTCAGCCTCGGCGGCCCCGACGGTCCCGGTGTGGACCCGCTGGAGGCCGAGGTCGACAAGCTGTCCAAGGAGAAGGGCATCCTCTTCGCGATCGCGGCCGGCAACTCCGGCCCCGAGAGCGTCGGTTCGCCCGGCTCCGCCGACTCCGCGCTCACCGTCGGCGCCGTGGACTCCGCCGACAAGCTCGCCCCGTTCTCCTCGACCGGCCCGCGCGTCGGCGACGGCGCGATCAAGCCGGACGTCACCGCCCCGGGCGTGGACATCACCGCCGCGTCCGCCAAGGGCAGCGTCATCGAGCAGGAGGTCGGCGAGAACCCGGCCGGGTACCTGACCATCTCGGGCACCTCGATGGCCACCCCGCATGTCGCGGGCGCCGCCGCCATCCTGAAGCAGCAGCACCCCGACTGGACGTACGCCGAGATCAAGGGCGCCCTGACCGCCTCCACCAAGGGCGGCAACTACACGGCGTTCCAGCAGGGTTCCGGCCGTATCCAGGTCGACAAGGCCATCAAGCAGACCCTGATCGCCGAGCCGGTCTCGGTGAGCTTCGGCACCCAGCAGTGGCCGCACACCGACGACACCCCGGTCACCAAGGCGCTGACGTACCGCAACCTCGGTGACACGGACGTCACGCTGACCCTCAAGGCCAGCGCCAAGAACCCGCAGGGCACCGCCGCCCCGGCCGGCTTCTTCAAGCTGGGCGCCACCACGGTGACCGTCCCGGCGCACGGCAAGGCCTCCGTCGACGTCACCGTCGACACCCGCCTGGGCGGCACGGTCGACGGCGCGTACTCCGCGTTCGTCACCGCGACCGGAGGCGGCCAGAGCGTCCGTACGGCCGCCGCGGTCAACCGTGAGGTCGAGTCGTACGACGTGACGCTCAAGCACATCGGCAAGGACGGCCAGCCGACGGGTCAGTACAGCACCCTGCTGATCGGCTACGCCGGCCTCGGTGAGGGCCGCATGGTGGACGTCCCGCTGGACAACAGCGGTGTCACCACCATTCGTGTCCCGCGCGGCACGTACAGCCTGGACGGCTGGATCGTGAAGGACCTCACCTCCTTCGAGGGCGGCATCGACTGGCTGGTCCAGCCGAAGCTGAACGTCACCAAGAACACCACGCTGACGCTCGACGCCCGTACGACGAAGGCGGCCGACATCACGGTGCCCGACACCGCGGCCAAGCCGCTGTCGGCGACGATCAGCTACGTCTTCGGCAACGACAGCTTCGGCATCGGCGTCAGCTTCATGGCGTCCTCCTTCGCCGACCTGCGCATCGCCCACCTGGGCCCGACCATCACCGGTCTGTCCCAGACCTGGGGCGGCCAGTTCACCAAGGGCACGGCCACCGAGTGGGACGTGGCGCTGACCTCCTCCAACCTCACCAAGGTCGTGGGCGACAAGGTCAAGCACTTCAAGGCCTCTGAGCTCGCCACCCTGAAGAACGTCCTGGCCTCGGCCACCTCGGGCAAGACCGGCGCGCTCACCGTCTACGGCCTCCTCCCCGAGGACTTCGTGATGGGCCTGTCGGTCCCGCAGAAGCTGCCCGGCACGCGCACGGTCAACGTGTCCACCGCGAACGGCATCGCCTGGGGCCTGGACTTCGAGCAGTTCGGCGGAGCCCGGGACGCCGACGGCTTCCCGATCGCCGAGGCGTTCTACACCTCGGACGGCGTGAAGGCCTACCAGGCGGGCAAGACCTACACCACCACCTTCAACAAGCCGGTCTTCGGCCCGCGCGTGACGGCCGACTACGGCCTCTACCGCAACGGCAACAAGATCGGCGGTCTGCTGCCGCTGTACGCCGACTCCGCGGGTCACCCGGGCACCTCCGACTTCACGTCGGTGGCGACCACCCTGTACCGCAACGGCGTCAAGGTCGCCTCGCACGACGACCCGCTGCTCGGTGAGAAGGAGTTCACGGTCCCGTCCACGGACGCCGAGTACCGTCTGACCACCTCGGTCAAGCGCAGCGTCCGCGTCGCCGCCGCCTCCACGCGGATCGACGCCAGCTGGACCTTCCGTTCCAAGAAGCCGACCACCACCGACGACGTGGCGCTGCCCGCGTCCACCGCCGTCTTCGGCGCCAAGACCGGCTCCGACGGCCGGGTCGCGGCCGGTGTGAAGCAGACCTTCCCGGTCTCGGTCCTGGGTGCGGCGCGGGGTACCAACCTCAAGTCGCTGTACGTGTACGTGTCGTACGACTACGGCCAGACCTGGAAGAAGGTCACCGTGACGAACGGCAAGATCACCGTGAAGAACCCGGCGGCCGGCAAGGGTGTCTCCTTCCACGCCAAGATCACGGACAAGAAGAACAACAAGTCGACGGTGTCGATCTACAACGCCTACTACGGCAAGTGAGTTGATCCGTCTGCTCACTGAGCGTTGAGCTCACAGAGCCCACAGCTCCTTGAGCCCTCGGCTCACTGAGCCTTGAGCGAACGGCCTGTCGGAAGCCCTGCTTCCGGCGGGCCGTTCGTGCTTGTGTGACCCCATGACGGCTCACACGGTGGAGTACATCCGGTACCGCATTCCCGAAGAGCGCTCGGCGGAGTTCCTGGCCGCCTACACCCGCGCCGCGACGCAGCTGGCCGCGGCCCCGCAATGTGTCGACTACGAACTCACCCGCTGCGAGGAGGACGCCGAGCACCACATCCTGCGCATCACCTGGACCTCCACCGCCGACCACCTGGAAGGCTTCCGCAAATCCGACCTGTTCCCGGCCTTCCTCGCCGAGATCAGGCCGTACATCGCGGACATCGAGGAGATGCGCCACTACGCCCCCACCCCGGTGCGCGGCCCGGGCGCGGCCGTCCCCAGCCTCTACGACTGGGCGGGCGGCGCCGCGGCCCTTGCCCGCCTGACGTCGGTCTTCTACGACAAGGTCCTGAAGGACGACCTCCTCGCGCCGGTCTTCGCCGGCCTCGACCCCGCCCACGCCGAACACGTCGCCCTCTGGCTCGGCGAGGTCTTCGGCGGTCCGCCCCGCTACTCCGAGACCCAGGGCGGCCACAGCCACATGGTCGCCAAGCATCTCGGCAAGGGCATCACCGAGCCCCAGCGCCGCCGCTGGGTCAACCTCGTCCAGGACGCGGCCGACGAGGCCGGCCTGCCCACCGACGCCGAGTTCCGGTCCGCCTTCCTCGCCTACGTCGAGTGGGGCACCCGCCTCGCGCTGTACTTCTCCGGCCCCGACGCGGCACCCCCCGCCGAGCAGCCGGTGCCCCGGTGGACGTGGGGCGCCGCACCGCCGTACCAGGGCTGAGCGGCCGCGGGCAGGGTCGCGGTCACGTCGTGTCAGGGGTGAGCGGGCCGCCGTAGAGTCGCCGTATGACCGCTGCCGTCACCGCCATGATCACCGCCGTCGTCGGTGTCCTCGGCACGCTCTTCGCGCCCGTCCTCAGCCAGCGGCTGACCGACCGCCGACGTGCCGAGGAGGCCGGCGCCGCCGTACGTGAGCGGCGGCTGACCGAGCGGCGGGAGGCGTACACCGCGATGAACCGGTCCGCCCGGCAGTTCCACACCCTGCTCAAGGACGCACTGCACCGCGTCCGCGACGGCGTGTGGACCGAGCAGGACCGCGATCACCTCGAAGAGGTGCGCCGCGAGTACCGCGACCGGTACGCCGAGGCGCAGATGATCGTGCCCGAGCGGATCCTCGACGCCTCCCGGGCCGTCAACGAGGTCCTCGCCGCGAGCGACGCGGCCGTCAAGCGCCTCGACCGCGGCCTGGCCCGGCCGGGCGAGGACCCCGACGCGGCTCTGCTCGCGCTGAAGGAGGCCGAACCGCGGCTGTCGGCGATGCGGCGGCTGATGCGGGAGGACCTGGGCGTGGCCGACTGACCCAGTGCTGTACGCCGCTGTCCCGACCCGCGTGACTCAGTGCTGTACGCCGCTGCCCTGACCCGCGCGGGTCGCGTCCGTGCCCCAGCTGGCCAGTAGCCGCAGTGCCTCCGCGGAGGGCGTGGCCGGGTCGGCGTGATAGGTGACCAGGACCTGCTCGGAGTCGTCGGCGAGGCGGAAGGACTCGAAGCGCAGGGACAGCTCGCCCACCAGCGGATGGCGCAGCAGCTTCACCCCGTGCGACTTCTCCTTCACGTCATGGGTGGCCCACAGCCGACGGAAGTCCTCGCTCTTCACGGACAGTTCGCCCACCAGCGCCGACAGCCGCGGATCGTCCGGATAGCAGCCGGCGTCCATCCGCAGATGGCACACGATGTCGATCGCCTTCTGCTCCCAGTCCTGGAACAGGTCGTGGTAGTCGGGCCTCAGGAACACTAGCCGCGCCCAGTTGCGGTGCGCGGCCGGCAGCTCCGCCCAGTCCCCGAAGAGCGCCGCCGCCATCCGGTTCCACGCCAGGATGTCCGAGCGCCGCCCCACGACGTACGCCGGGACCGCGTCCATGGTGTCCAGCAGCTGCCGCAGCGCCGGACGCACCTGCTGGCTGCGCGCGGCCGGCTTCTTCTTGTGCTGCTTGGGGTTGGCCAGGTGCGTCAGATGCGCGTGCTCGGCGTCGGTCAGCCTGAGCGCCCGGGCGATGGCGTCCAGCACCTCCGTGGACACATTGCGTCCGTTGCCCTGCTCCAGGCGCGTGTAGTACGCCACCGACACCCCGGCCAGCTGGGCCAGCTCCTCGCGACGCAACCCGGGCACCCTGCGCTGCCTGCCGAACTCCGGCAGCCCCACGTCCTGCGGCTTGAGCCGGGCACGCCGGGTGCGCAGGAACTCGCTGAGCTCGGCTCGGCGGTCCAGGGCGGTGCCGGACTCGGGCGCGGCGTCAGTCGCGGACTCGGATGCGGGCTGTGCTTCCATACGGTCCAGTATTCCCGGACGTACGCCCGCAAGCCTGACCTTGCCAGTGGTAGGCACAGCGTGCGTAGGCACAGCCGTGACCTGGGCGGATGCCTGCCGTTGCGGCAGGCTGGTCAGCGTGCCCGGCCGAAAGGCAGCCGGGCGCGGATCACTCTGCTAGGAGAACCCCCGGCATGACCACTGTTGCTGCGTACGCCGCCCCCGCCGCCAAGGCTCCGCTGGAGCGCACCACCATCGAGCGGCGCGAGGTGGGCGAGCACGACGTCCTGATCGACATCAAGTACGCGGGTATCTGCCACTCCGACATCCACCAGGCCCGTGAGGGCTGGGGCGAGGCGATCTTCCCGATGGTCCCCGGCCATGAGATCGCGGGCGTCGTCTCCGCCGTCGGCTCCGGCGTGACCAAGTACGCCGTGGGCGACCGGGTGGGCGTCGGCTGCATGGTCGACTCCTGCCGCGAGTGCGACAACTGCAAGGCCGGCCTGGAGCAGTACTGCACCGGCGGCGGCATGGTCGGCACGTACAACGCCGTCGGCAAGGACGGCGAGCCCACCTACGGCGGCTACTCCGAGAAGATCGTCGTCGACGAGAACTACGTCGTGCGCATCCCCGACGGCCTGGCGCTCGACGAGGCCGCGCCGCTGCTGTGCGCCGGCATCACCCTGTACTCCCCGCTCAAGCACTGGGGCGCCGGCCCCGGCAAGAAGGTCGCGATCCTCGGCATGGGCGGCCTCGGCCACATGGGCGTCAAGATCGCGCACGCCCTCGGCGCCGAGGTGACCGTCCTGTCGCAGTCGCTGCGCAAGAAGGACGACGGCCTCAAGCTGGGCGCCGACCACTACTACGCCACCAGCGACCCGAAGACCTTCCAGGAGCTGGCCGGCACCTTCGACCTGATCGTCTCGACGGTCTCGGCCCCGCTGGACTTCAACGCGTACCTCACGCTGCTGAAGACCGACGGTGCCCTGGTGAACGTCGGCGCCCCCGAGGAGCCGATCTCCCTCAACCTCTTCTCCGTCATCGGCAACCGCAAGACGCTCGCCGGTTCCATGATCGGCGGCATCGCCGAGACCCAGGAGATGCTCGACTTCTGCGCGGGGCACGGCTTCGGCGCCGAGATCGAGCTGATCCGGGCCGAGGAGATCAACGAGGCGTACGAGCGCGTACTGAACAGCGATGTGCGCTACCGCTTCGTGATCGACGCGTCGACGATCTGACCTGACGCTGTACGAGGCCCCCGGGGAGCGCCCCGGGGGCCTCGGCGTACGTCCGGGGAAGACCAGGGCCGTACGCGCGCGGTAGGCCCATGGACCTACCCGGATCGTCCGTAGGTCTGTGGTGCGGGGCAGGGCCGCTGCCTAGCGTGGAAGCATGACCGTGCAGCTGAACCACACCATCGTCAGCGCTCACGACAAGAAGGCCTCGGCCCGCTTCCTCGCCGACCTCCTCGGCCTGGAGGTGAGCCCGCAGTACGGCCCCTTCGTCCCCGTCGAGATACCCAACGGCGTGACCCTCGACTACATGGACTCACCCGGCGACATCACGCCCCAGCACTACGCCTTCCTGGTCTCCGAGACCGACTTCGACACCATCTTCACCCGCATCCGCGCCGCCGGCCTGACCTACTGGGCCGACCCGTTCCACTCCCGCCCTGGCGAGATCAACCACAACGACGGCGGCCGCGGCACGTACTTCGAGGACCCGAACGGGCACAACCTGGAGATACTGACGCGGCCTTATGGGAGCGGGGCTGCATGACAGCACCGGACAGCAGGGCCAGCTCTTGACCGGTGGCGTCACTCCACCTCGATGCCGTACTCCCCGACAAGCTGCTCCAGACCCCCGGTGTATCCCTTCCCTCCCAGTACGAAGTCCCAGTCTCCGCTCGGCCTGCGCCGGAAGGAGCCGAGCACCAGCGCGGTCTCGTGGACACGACCGTCGGAGACCTCGAGCCGGCCCAGCTCAGTCATGCCCGGGTCCAGCAACCTGATGCATGCGTCGGTGAACCCGGAGAGGTCCGCCTGCGGGTTCACCTCTGGATCGACGGCCGCCACCAGAACCAACCGGTCGGCGTGCTGCGGCAGCGCGTCGAAGGACACCCGGACCGCCGCCTTGTCCGGCGCCACAGCGGATGCCGCTCGCACCGACCCGTCCGGGCTCTGCGGGTTGTTGAAGAAGACGAAGTGGTCTTCGCTCAGGACCCGGTTCCCATGGCAGACGAGCGCGCATACGTCCAAGGCGACGCTGCCGGACCACGTCATACCGAGCACGTTGTAGTCGTCGACCGGGGCGGACGGCGCGGAGGGTGTCGGCTCCGCCGCGGCCGACGGCATTCCCTCGCCCAGACGGCCGCGAAGCCCATGCCGGTGCAGCAGATCGACAAGTTCGCCGCCCGAAATGAGCTCCAGCGGCTTACCTCGCGCGAAGGTGTGGGAGCCGGGACCGAAGCCCGACGTGGTCACCAGGACGCCCTTGTTGGCACCCGCGTCCTGCACGGTGCCGTACAGGTCACGCACAGCCGTGGGCGGCACCGTGCTGCGGTAGCGCTTCACCTGTACGACGATCTTGCCGCCCCGGATGGGCGTCGGGTCCTGCGCGTCCACATCCACGCCGCCGTCGTTCGAGCGCTGGGTCGTCACCGCCTGCATTCCCATGGCGCGGAACAGGTCGGCCACGAGCGACTCGAAGGCGATCGGGTCCATGTCGTACAGGTCTGGCTCCTGGTCACCGCCATGAGTGACCACGTGATCCCCCACGTCCTGGGGCTTCCGACTCGGCCGTACGGAGGTGAGTTGGTCGGGTCGGGCTGCGAGCTGTCCCCGCAACGCGTCCGTCAGGCAGCTGACAGCTTCGACCTGCGTCAAGTGCAGGCCGGTGAAGACCGCCCGCTGCGCCATGACGGTCGCCAGGAAGATGTGTGTCTGCCGGCCCGTCGCGGGATCGTGGGCGTCGACGAAGCCATTCAGGGCCACCGAGTCGAGGATGTCGTACTCGTCCGCTGCGAAGAGCTGGTGCAGAACCAGCAGCATCCCCTGCGCCAGCACTTCCCTGTACAGTGCACGGCGCTGGGTCACCGGACGTGCGGTTTCCTTGTCCTGGTCCTGGGCGGGTACGTATCTCACCGACTTCGCCTCGGGGACGACGTCGTACCCGGGCAGCTCCCAGTCCAGGACGAGCTGCCGGGCCGCAGGGTCGAATGCCGCCGCGACCTGTCGCGGAAACCCCTCGGGCCAGGCGGTCGACGAGTAGAGGGCGGCCGAGAAGTACTCGACCACCGAGTCGGGGTCACCACGCCGGACGCCCTCGATCACCTCCGAGACGTCGGCGTTGTGCCGCCGCACCTCCGCCTGCTGGGCCGCCGCCCGCTGCTCGTGATCCCGCCGCAGGGCCGCTAACTGCTGCTGCCGCTGGCCTTCGGCCACCTGAGCAGCTTGCCAGTCCCGTTCGAAACGAGCCTGAGCCTCCGCTTGGGCCTGCGCACGACGAGTGGCCGTCCATCCGCCCTGTGCCTGGTACTGGCTCGGATCAGGCATGCGCACGGGCCAGGCGAGCGGCCCCGGGTCGAACGGTGCAGTCTCTGCGGTCCGCAACAACGACGACGCGCTGAAGGCCGGCGCCCGGCACCCCGCGCCGAGCAGTCCCTGCAAAGCAGCGATCCGAGCCTCCAACTCCTCGGTGCGCCGCCTCGCCTCCGCGTTCCGGTAATCCTTGTACTCCTGGGCGGCACGTCGGTGATGTGCCCGCGCCTGCTGTGCCTCTGCCCGGCTCCGTCTGGCCTCGGCTTCCACTTGACGCTGGTGCTGGCGCTGCATTTCGGCCCAGACACCGACAAAACCAGCAGAGCGACGACTCATGCGTTACAGGCCCTCCCCAGGACGTCGGCATGGCCGACCGAGCTCTGGTCGCCCCCACGACCAGTAGTAACCGCAAGACTTTATCCAGCAATCACCGCCCTGAACATCCACTTGCCTCAGCCGACAGCGGCGCCGGGTATCAGTGCCACCAGGCCGGAGATAAAACTGCCCACGGCCGCGAGTGTGACGAGGGCTGCCTTGCCGTCGGAGAACAACCCGGCGCAGAACTCGCGTACGCGTCGGCGAATGATCAGCATTCTGAGCTTCTGCCATCGGTGCTGGCGGATGTGGCAGCCCATGAGGAGGCCGTTTGCGTTGTTGCGGCAGCCGTCCTTCCGCCCCCTGACCGGTGCCCCACAGGTCACGGGAGCCTGGAAGAAGGACCACAGGAGCACGGCGGCGGAAAGGACGACGATCGCCACGGGTCCGGCCGCCCCATTGACCCAGACAGCGATGAGCAGTGCGCCGGCCAGCACCCCCCACCACTGCCCCAACCCACCGAGCCCACTGCTCCCCGCCCCCGAAGTCGCCATGATGGTCATGGTGGCGAGGCGTGTGGCGAATCATGTTCTGAATGGGGCAGTGTGACCGAAACACTGCTCTACGAAGGCTGACGTTCTACGGAACCGGACCGCAGCCGAAGCATGGTGTCGGCCCCCGGCTGGGGTGAAATGGTCAGGGGCCGAGGTGGGCGGGGATCAGAAGGAGCCGTTGAGGCCCCACCATTCGCCGTCGGTGCGTTCGCCGGCGGCCAGGCGGCCGTTGCCCAGGCCCTTGTAGGTGAGCAGCCAGCCGGGGTTGCCGGAGAAGCCGTCGATCACGTACCTCTCGTTGGTGACGGCGGCGAGGTCGGGGCGGCCGTCGCCGGAGAAGTCGCCGACGGGGATGAGGTTCGCCATGGCGTTCCAGCCGCCCGAGCCGACAAGGACGCGCGAGCCGAGGGCGCCGGAGCGGCCGGGGTAGAGCCACAGCTTGCCGGTGGCGGCCTCGCGGGCGTAGAGGTCGGCGCGGCCGTCGCCGTTCATGTCGCCGACGCCGGCGAGGGCGTTCATGCTGTTCCAGCCGCCTCGGCCGATGACCTTGCGCGCACCGAGCCGGCCGGTGGAGGTGCCCGGGTACAGGTACAGCTTCCCCGTGGCCTTCTCCACCGCGAGCAGGTCGGAACGCCGGTCGTCGGTCAGATCGCCGAAGGCGGTGACCTTGCTCAGGGAGTTCCACCCGCCCGAGCCGAGGAGCCTGCGGGTGCCGAGGGAGCCGGTGCCGGTGCCGGGGTAGAGCCACAGCCTGCCGGTGGACGCCTCGCGGGCGATGACGTCCTCCCGGCCGTCCCTGCTGAAGTCGCCGTGCCGCGTGAGGGCGTTCATGCCGTTCCAGCCGCTGCCGATGAGCCGGCCGGTGCCGTTGCCCGGCGTGAACCACATCCGTCCGGCCTGGTCGCGGGTGATCACATCGGCCCTGCGGTCACCGTTCATGTCCCCGAAGCCCAGGGCCTGCGGGGAGGTCTGGGAGTGCCAGCGCGGGTAGGCGGTCTGGCTGCACTCGCGCTCGGTGCGGACGAACTTGATCGAGCTGGTGGTCGCGACCGGCTCCCCGTTGTACTCGCCGGGTGAGTTCGGGTCCTGCGCCCAGTAGCCGCCCCACGGCGAGTAGTTCTTGTCCTCGTAGACGCAGGCGATCACCTTCGTACGGTTGACGTACGAGCGGATCTTGTTGTCCCAGCCGCCCAGGTCCGCGACGTTCTGCTTCGTCTTCCACATCGAGCCGTCGGCGTTCTCGCCCGTCCATCCGCAGAAGTAGCCTGCGGGGCAGTCGTACGAACTCGCCGCCGCGGGCGTCGCGTTCACCGCCGCGAGGCCGCCACCGGCCAGCGTCAGACCGGCCAGCGTGGCCATGCCTTGCTCGAACCGCTTCCCCATGTGTGTGTTCCCCTCCCCTGGGTGCCCGCCGAGGCGGGCCGGTCAGTCGTGGAGCAGCGTCGCACGGCGTCGGCCGACCGGCTCCTCGTCCCCCCCCCAAGCGGGACGAGCAGTTCGGGAAACGGCCCTCCCGGACCGCGGGCGAGGCCGGTCCCGCCCCCGCGGCGCGCCGGCCCGCCGCTCAGCTGTGCAGCGTCGCCGGTGTGCCGCCGTTCGCCTCGTAGCCCGCGACCGCGAGGGCGCGGAATATCGCGAACTGGGCGGCCGGGTCGGCGGACAGGGTCCAGGGGAGGGCGCCGACGTGGCCGTCGACGTGGACGAGCTGGCTCATGGCTTCGGACCAGCGCTCGGCGCGGACCAGGAAGAACAGCAGCAGGTGGCGGACGTGGGCGAGCATCGGGTCGTCGGCGCGCGCGGAGTGCACCGCGTGCAGGGCGCCGTGCATCGCCTTGGTGACGACCTCGCTCTGGTAGAAGCTCGCGACCAGGTTGACCTCGGGCAGGTGCTCGAAGACGGCGAACAGCGGCATCGCCGCGAGCAGCGAACCCTGCGGGGCCCGCGCCGCCGCGGCCTCGGCGAAGGCGTAGGCCTGCTCGCGCGAGCCGTGCCACTTCTCGCACCAGTAGTGCAGGGCCGCCAGATGCGCGCCCATGTGCGCGGGCGCGTGGTCCAGGATCTTCAGCCAGAGCTGCTCGAACTCGGCCTGCGAGTAGGCCAGGCCCCGCGCAACGGACAGCTCGATGATGTGGGGGACCGGGTCGCCGGGGGAGAGCAGCGCCGCGTCGGCACACGCCGCCCTGGCCTCCTCCATGATGATCCGGAAGTCGTCCGTGCCCGGCGTCGACGTACGCCACGCCTGCTGCACCAGGAACTCGGCGTGCACCGCCGCCCCGCCCGCGTCCTTCGGCGCCTCCGCGCGCCACACCCGCAGCCACTGCCCGCCGGGCGTCTCGCTGACCCCGCCCGGCTGCTGCTGGAGCTCCAGCGCCGCCGCACCGGCGAAGGCCTGCACACGCTGCCAGCGCCGCTCGCCCTCCGTCTCGGTCCCCGCGAGCAGCTGGGCCGCCGCCCGGTGGTCCTGGGTGCGCTGCACCAGGTCCAGCACGTCCAGCAGATCCTGGTCGGGGCCGGGCATGCGCACGTCGAGCTCCTCCTGCCGCACGAACCCGTAGTTCGCGGGGTCGGCGGCGTCCGGGTGCTGCGGGGACACCAGCTCGATGCCGCGGCGCCTGCGCATGACGAACGGACCGAGCACGAAGCCCAGCATGAGCAGTGCCATCAGGACCCAGAGAATCTCCATGCCTCAAGCGAACCAGACACCGCCGACAATTGGCCAACCTGGCCCCCGGCCTGTGGAAAACCGAGGGGGAACCCTCGTGGCCGCCCACTCGTCCGGCACCCGCCCGTCAGGAGCACTACGCTCGGTGCACATGAGCGACAGGCACATCAGTCAGCACTTCGAGACGCTCGCGATCCACGCGGGCAACACCGCCGACCCTCTGACCGGCGCGGTCGTCCCGCCGATCTACCAGGTGTCCACCTACAAGCAGGACGGCGTCGGCGGTCTGCGCGGCGGCTACGAGTACAGCCGCAGCGCCAACCCCACCAGGACCGCCCTGGAGGAGAACCTCGCCGCCCTGGAGGGCGGCCGCCGCGGCCTCGCGTTCGCGTCCGGACTGGCGGCCGAGGACTGCCTGTTGCGTACGCTGCTCAGCCCCGGCGACCACGTGGTGATCCCGAACGACGCCTACGGCGGCACGTTCCGGCTCTTCGCCAAGGTCGTCGCCCGCTGGGGCGTGGAGTGGTCGGTCGCGAACACCAGCGACCCGGCCGCGGTGCGCGCCGCGATCACCCCGAAGACCAAGGTCGTCTGGGTGGAGACGCCCTCCAACCCGCTGCTCGGCATCACCGACATCGCCGCCGTCGCCCAGGTCGCCCGGGACGCCGGCGCCAAGCTGGTCGTCGACAACACCTTCGCCACGCCGTACCTCCAGCAGCCGCTGTCGCTCGGCGCGGACGTGGTCGTGCACTCCCTCACCAAGTACATGGGCGGCCACTCCGACGTGGTCGGCGGCGCGCTGATCGTGGCCGACGAGGGCCTCGGCGAGGAGCTGGCGTACCACCAGAACGCCATGGGCGCGGTCGCCGGGCCCTTCGACTCCTGGCTGGTGCTGCGCGGCACCAAGACGCTGTCGGTGCGCATGGACCGGCACAGCGAGAACGCCACCAAGATCGCCGACATGCTCACCCGCCACGCGCGCGTGACGCGGGTGCTCTACCCGGGCCTGCCGGACCACCCGGGCCACGAGGTCGCGGCCAAGCAGATGCGGTCGTTCGGCGGCATGATCTCCTTCCAGGTGGACGGCGGCGAGGAGGCGGCCGTCGAGGTCTGCAACCGCGCCAAGATCTTCACCCTGGGCGAGTCCCTGGGCGGCGTGGAGTCGCTGATCGAGCACCCGGGCCGCATGACCCACGCCTCCGCGGCCGGTTCGGCCCTGGAGGTCCCCGCCGACCTCGTACGCCTCTCCGTGGGCATCGAGAACGTGGACGACCTGCTGGAGGACCTCCAGCAGGCGATCGGCTGACGGCTACCAGCCCTCGAGGGGTGGGGTCGTCTCCGACGGCGGCTCCACCCACGGCTGGACCATGACGGCCCAGACGGCGAACGCCACGACCGCCACGCACAGCAGCAGCCACAGCAGGCGCCGGACCAGGACCTGCCGGTGCAGCAGCCGGCTGCCGTGGCGCACGGCGTCGGTGTACAGCTCGGGCGGCACCGGCGGAGGCGTCCGTTCCATGATCCGCCGCGCCGCCGCCTCCCGGTCGGCCCGGCTCATGACGCCACCGCCCCGGCGCTCACGACGCCACCGCCTTCGCGCCCACGACCGCCGGTGCCGGGCCCCGCGGCGGATGCAGCAGGGTCGCGGTCGCGCGGTCGCAGATGGCGCGCACGCGCTCCACGGGCAGGCCCAGCAGAGCAGCGGCCTGTTCCTCCGCGACACCCTCGTAGAGCCGCAGGACGAGAATCAGCCGCTCCTGCGGGGCGAGCACGGCCAGGACGCTGCCGGGGCGCGGGCGGGCCCGGCCCAGAGCGCCGTACTGATGCCAGGCCGTACGGGCGAAGCGGGTGGCGACATACTGCCGGGTGCGGTTGTACGGGTCCTCGCCGCGCAGTCGGTCCCAGCACGCGTACGTGTGCGCGAGGGCGAGCGTGAGCAGGCGCCGCGCGCGCGGGTTGTCGGTCGGCGTCTCCGCCGTCAGCAGCGTCGCTGTGTGCAGCAGCCGCCCCGAGGCGCCCGCGACGAACGCCTCGAACTCCCGGTCCCGGCGGGCGCCTCGGTCCGCTTGCCGTTCTCGCACCGCACCTCCCCCTGAGGGCGACCATGAGGAATCGGCCCCGGCGGCGCACGGCCGCCGCGCGGCGAACCGGCGTACGACGGGGCTCGGTCTCATATGAGGCCAGGGGTGCCCTTTCGGTCAAGAGCCGCGCAGCAGCCCTGTCACGCGGTACCGGCACCGGGAGGCGGGCGGGGCGAACCTGTGGTCGGCGTACAGGCAGCGGACGCGCGCGTGCGGGCGGCCGGTCGCGGCGCTCAGGACGCCGGCGCGGACTCCGGCCCGGTCATGCCATGGGTGGACATCCGCGCGGAAAGGGCGTCATTGAAGCGGGTGAGGAGCGTGCAGAACGCCTCGCGCTCCTGCGGGCCCCAGTCGTGTGTCAGCTCGTCCATCAACTGACGCCGCGAGGAGCGCACTTCCTCCAGCCGCGACAGCCCGCGCGGGGACAGCTGGAGCACCACGGCCCGCCCGTCCTCGGGGTGCGAGGTGCGCTTGACGAGCCCGGTGTCGACGAGCGGAGCCACCTGCCGGGTGACCGTCGAGGAGTCGATGCCCATGCTCGCGGCGAGCGCCTTGACGCCCATCGGGCCCTCCTTGTCGAGCCGGTTGAGCAGCAGGTACGCGGCGCGGTCCATGGAGTTGCGCACCTGACCGACCCCACCGAGCCGGGTCTGTTCGGCACGGCGGGCGAACACCGCCACCTCGTGCTGCAGAGCGTCGAGGAGACCGGTGTCACCGACGGTCCTCATGTCCATCGACATTTCAGGTGTTGTGGGCATGGCCGGAGGCTCACTTCATGAAGGGGCGGCTGAGTTGGGGGACAGAGTACGCGGATGGGGGACGGGCCGTACCGGCGCTGCGCAAACCGGTCTCGGAGGTTGGTCACAACCGCGCGCGCCGGGTGTGAACTGCGAGACTTGAGACATGAACCACCTCAAGGCCGATCCCCTGCCGCCGGTCACCCTCGACGACGTGCGCGGGGCCCGGAAGATGCTCGCGGGGGTGGCGCGGGTGACCGCGATGGAGGGCAGCCGGCACCTCACGCAGCTGGTGGGGGCGCCCGTCCACCTCAAGTGCGAGAACCTCCAGCGGACGGGCTCGTTCAAGCTGCGCGGCGCCTACGTCCGGATCGCCGGACTGCTCCCCGAGGAGCGGGCCGCGGGGGTGGTGGCCGCGAGCGCGGGCAACCACGCGCAGGGCGTCGCCCTCGCGTCGTCGCTGCTGGGAGTGCGGTCGACGGTGTTCATGCCCAAGGGCGCACCGCTGCCCAAGATCAGCGCGACCCGTGACTACGGCGCCGAGGTGCGGCTGCACGGCCAGGTCGTCGACGAGACCCTCGCGGCGGCCGAGGAGTACGCCGACGAGACGGGCGCGGTCTTCATCCATCCCTTCGACCACCCCGACATCATCGCGGGGCAGGGCACGGTCGGCCTGGAGATCCTCGAGCAGTGCCCCGAGGTGCGGACGATCGTCGTCGGGATCGGCGGCGGCGGGCTGGCCGCGGGGATCGCGGTCGCGGTGAAGGCGCTGCGGCCGGACGTCCGGATCGTCGGCGTGCAGGCCGCGGGCGCGGCCGCGTACCCGCCCTCGCTGGCGGCGGGGCGGCCGGTGGCGCTCACGACCCCGGTGACGATGGCCGACGGCATCCGGGTGGGGCGGCCGGGCGACGTGCCGTTCGGCCTGGTCAGCGAGCTGGTGGACGAGGTGCGCACGGTCACCGAGGACGAGCTGGCCACGGCGCTGCTGCTGTGCCTGGAGCGGGCCAAGCTGGTCGTGGAGCCGGCCGGGGCCAGCCCGGTGGCGGCGCTGCTGAGCGACCCGGGCGCCTTCGAGGGGCCGGTCGTGGCGGTGCTGTCCGGCGGCAACGTCGATCCGGTGCTGCTCCAGCGGGTGCTGCGGCACGGCATGGCCGCGCAGGGCCGCTACCTCGCGGTCCGGCTGCGGCTGACCGACCGGCCGGGGGCCCTCGCCACGCTGCTCGGGGTGCTGTCGGCGGTGGACGCCAACGTGCTCGACGTGGGCCATGTCCGGACCGATCCGCGGCTCGGCCTCACGGAGGCGGAGGTCGACCTGCACCTGGAGACCAAGGGCCCCGTGCACTGCGCGGAGGTCGGCCAGGCGCTGCGCGAGGCGGGGTACCGGGTCATCGACTGAGACCGGGACCGGACGCCGCCCGCCACCGGTCGTCCACCTGGCCACGACCGACCCTCGACCGAGGCCGGGACCGGACGCCGGGTCATCGGCTGAGCCCGCCACCGGTCGTCCACCTGGCCACGACCGACCCTCGACCGAGGCCGGGACCGGGCGCCGGGTCATCGGCTGAGCCGGCCACCGGTCGTCCACCTGGCCACGACCGACCCTCGACCGAGGCCGGGACCGGGCGCCGGGTCATCGGCTGAGCCCGCCACCGGTCGTCCACCTGGCCACGACCGACCCTCGACCGAGGCCGGACCTCCCCCGGTCACTCGTTCGAGCGAAGCCCATTGAGAGACGCGATACATCGCGATACCGTGGACGCACGGCCCCGCACTCGGCGGACTCCGCGCCTCACCTGCACAGCGCGAAAACACCGAGCGGAGCGAAAAGCACGAACCTAGGCTTTCCGCAGAATCCCCAACGACGTGGAGACTCATATGCCAGGCGCCATTCACGCCGAGGGTCTGGTGAAGACCTTCGGCAAGGTAAAGGCACTGGACGGCGTCGACCTCGATGTCCCCGAGGGAACCGTCCTCGGCCTGCTCGGGCCCAACGGCGCGGGCAAGACCACGACGGTGCGCTGTCTGACCACCCTGCTGCGCCCCGACAGCGGCCGCGCGATCGTCGCCGGCCTCGACGTGCTCAAGCAGCCCAACGAGGTACGCCGCTCCATCGGCCTGTCCGGCCAGTTCGCGGCGGTCGACGAACTGCTCACCGGCCGCGAGAACCTCCAGATGGTCGGCCAGCTCTACCAGATGAAGGCCAAGGCCGCGAAGGTCAGGGCCGAGGAGCTGCTGGAGCAGTTCCACCTCACCGAGGCCGCCGACCGCACCGCCAAGACCTACTCCGGCGGCATGCGCCGCAGGCTCGACCTGGCCGCGGCGCTGGTCGTCTCCCCGCCCGTGATGTTCATGGACGAGCCGACGACCGGACTCGACCCGCGCAACCGCCAGCAGCTGTGGGAGGTCATCAAGCAGCTCGTCTCAGGCGGCACCACCCTGCTGCTCACCACGCAGTATCTGGAGGAGGCCGACCACCTTGCGCACGACATCGCGGTCGTCGACCACGGCAAGGTCATCGCCCGCGGCACCTCCGACCAGCTCAAGGCCCGCACCGGCGGCGAGCGCGTGGAAGTCGTCGTCCATGAGCGCGAGGACATACCCACCGCCTCCGAGGTGCTCACCGGCCTCGGCAAGGGCGAGACCAGCTACGAGGAACACACCCGCAAGCTCACCGTGCCCGTCACCGGCGGCGCCAAGCTGCTCGCCGAGATCATCCGCGAACTCGACGTCCGCGGCATCGAGATCGACGACATCGGACTGCGCCGCCCCACCCTCGACGACGTGTTCCTCTCCCTGACCGGCCATGTCGCCGAGGCCAAGCCCGAGGACGAGGAGACCGACGAGCAGACCCCCGCCGACGCGCGGTCACGCAACCGCACCCGCAGAAAGGAGGACGGCCAGTGAGCGCCGTCACCGAGGCCGCACCCGTCGCGGCGGGCCAGAACCCGGTCGTCCAGTCGGTCCGGGACTCGCTCGTCGTCGCCAAGCGCAACCTGATCCGTATGTCCCGGATCCCGGAGATGATCATCTTCGGGCTGATCCAGCCGATCATGTTCGTGGTGCTGTTCAGCTATGTGTTCGGCGGCTCCATGAACATCGGCGGCACCACCGACCCCGGGGTCTACCGCGAGTTCCTGATGGCGGGCATCTTCGCCCAGACCGTCACCTTCGCCACCGCCGGAGCCGGCGCGGGTATCGCCGACGACATGCACAAGGGCCTGATAGACCGGTTCCGCTCGCTGCCCATGGCGCGCGGAGCGGTGCTGACCGGGCGCACCCTCGCCGACCTGGTGCAGACCGCCCTGACCCTGCTCGTCCTGGCCATAGTCGCCCTGCTCGTCGGCTGGCGGACCCACACCAGCTTCGGTGAGGTGCTCGGCGCCTTCGCCCTGCTGCTCCTGCTGGGATACGCGTTCACCTGGGTCGGCGCGCTGATCGGCCTGTCGGTGCGCACACCCGAGGCGGCCACCTCCGGCGGTCTGATCTGGCTCTTCCCGGTGACGTTCCTGTCCAACGCGTTCGTGGACTCCAGCCGGATGACGCCCTGGCTGCGGCATGTGGCGGACTGGAACCCGTTCAGCGCCACGGTGCAGGCCTGCCGGGAGCTGTTCGGCAACCCGGGGGTGTCACCCTCCAGTGCCTGGCCGATGGAGCATCCGGCCTGGGCCTCGCTGATCTGGTCGGTCCTGATCATCGTGGTCTTCCGGACCCTGGCGGTGCGCAAGTACCGCTCGGCCGCGGCCTGAGCGGGCCCGGGACGACCCGGACATGACGAGCCCCCGGCGTCACGAGGGACACCGGGGGCTCGCCGGAACGGCTCCGGAAAAAGCGTGGCTCAGTTCTGGTAGGGCTCGGCCTTGAGGATGCGCACGGAGGCCTTCTTGCCGTTGGGCATCTCGTACTCGGCGTCCTCGCCGACCTTGTGGCCGATCACGCCGGAGCCGAGCGGCGACTGCGGCGAGTAGGTCTCGATGTCGGCGCTGGCGTACTCGCGGGAGGCGAGCAGGAAGGTCAGCGTGTCGTCCTCGTCACCGTCGAAGGCGATCGTCACGACCATGCCGGGGGCCACCGCGCCGTCCGCCGAAGCCGGGGCCTCGCCCACCTGGGCGCTCTCCAGAAGCTGGGTCAGCTGGCGCACACGGAGCTCCTGCTTGCCCTGCTCCTCCTTGGCCGCGTGGTACCCGCCGTTCTCGCGCAGGTCGCCCTCCTCGCGCGCGGCCGCGATCTTGGCGGCGATCTCCGTGCGCGCAGGACCAGTAAGGTACTCAAGCTCGTCCTTGAGCTTGTTGTACGCCTCCTGGGTCAGCCAGGTGACGTTCTCGCTGGTCTGGGTCACAGGGTGCTCCTCGTCGGTACTGGGAATACAAAGCATCGCCCTACCCAGAAGAATGTTCCTTCATGAGTGGGCGAAACCACGAGCCTAACAATTCAGAGGCGGAAGGGGGAGGACATAAGTCACTAAAATCCCGTCAACGCAGGTCAGCGCCCGGTATTCCGAGGAAGGCCGACAGCGCTCGGTTGACGTCAGTCCTCGTGGCAGCCGACCAGCTCGGCGGTGGTGCCCCGGGAGGTGGTACGGAGCGTGACGACCTGGTCGATGCGCGTGGCGGAGCCGTCGAAGCGGAAGTCGGCCCGGCCGACCTCGGCGCCGTTCTCGGCCTGGGAGCGGACCGTGCAGTAGCCGCTGGTCCCGGACTCCTTGTGCACCTCCAGATGCACCTTCACCCGGTCGTCCTCGGCCTGGAAGCCGATCACCTGGGCGCTGATGTCGGTGCCGGCCACGTAGTGGTAGCCGAACCAGCCCACCGCGGCGAGCAGGGCCGCGCCGAGGGCGATGCCGACGACCTTGAGCCTGCGGTCGGCGCGCTCGTCCGAGGAACGGCCGTAACGGCCCTCGGGCAGTCGCGTACTCGCCGTACTCATGATCGTCCTCTCGGCAGTGCGGGACGAATGTCCCGAAAGGGGCCCCGGACCCGGAGCCGGAATTATTCGCCCCCCGATTCGGTCACTATAGAAGCCGCCGTTCGCACCCGGTCACCCCGGGCGCCGACTTCGACTTGAGGATTGAGTCTTGACTGACCAGCTACGACTGATGGCCGTGCACGCCCACCCCGACGACGAGTCGAGCAAGGGCGCGGCCACCATGGCCAAGTACGTGTCCGAGGGGGTGGACGTGCTGGTGGTGACCTGCACGGGCGGGGAGCGCGGGTCCATCCTCAACCCGAAGCTGCAGGGTGACACGTACATCGAGGAGCACATCCACGAGGTGCGCAAGAAAGAGATGGACGAGGCCCGCGAGATTCTCGGGGTCAAGCAGGAGTGGCTCGGATTCGTGGACTCCGGCCTGCCCGAGGGCGACCCGCTGCCGCCGCTGCCGGAGGGCTGCTTCGCCCTGGAGGACGTGGACAAGGCGGCCGGTGAGCTGGTGCGCAAGATCCGCGCCTTCCGGCCGCAGGTGATCACCACCTATGACGAGAACGGCGGCTACCCGCACCCCGACCACATCATGACGCACAAGATCTCCATGGTGGCGTTCGAGGGCGCGGCGGACGCCGGGAAGTACCCGGAGGACGAGTTCGGGCCGGTGTACCAGCCGCGGAAGCTGTACTACAACCAGGGCTTCAACCGGCCGCGCACCATGGCGCTGCACCAGGCGATGCTCGACCGCGGCCTGGACTCCCCCTACGGCGACTGGCTCAAGCGCTGGGACGACTCCGGTCACAAGGACCGCACGCTGACCACGCACATTCCGTGTGCCGAGTTCTTCGAGATCCGTGACAAGGCGCTGGTCGCGCACGCCACGCAGATCGACCCCGAGGGGCCCTGGTTCCGGGTGCCGATGGAGGTCCAGAAGGACGTCTGGCCGACGGAGGAGTACGAGCTCGCCAAGTCGCTCGTGGACACCACCCTCCCCGAGGACGACCTCTTCGCGGGCATCCGCGACAATGCCTGACATGAGCGCAAGCCTGGCACTGACGCACCTCGTCCCCCTCGCCGATGAGATCGACAAGGACAAGGTGACCCCCGGCGTCCTCGGTTTCATCGTGTTCGCGGTGATGGCCCTGGCCGTCTGGGGTCTGATGAAGTCGATGAACCGCCACATGAGCAAGGTCGACTTCCAGGAGACCCCCGAGCGGGAGACGACGCAGGCCGACGTCTCCGGCAAGGCCTCGCCCGCCAAGGGCTGAGCCGCACGCCGACGTAGGCACCGGCGCGGCTCGGTGACCCGGGAGTGACCTCAGGTCTCTCCGGCGCAGGTCACGCCGAGCCGCGCCGCGGGCTGTCCGGCCCGCCCCGCGGCCTGCATGCTCTACGACGCCGCCCGCGCCGCCAGCACCCCCATCACCTCGCGGGCGTGCCGGTCCGGCACCATGCGTAGACGCCACGCCTGCCAGCCGGCCTCCAGGCTCACGCCGCGCTCCAGCAGCAGCTGGAAGGCCTCGATGAAGTCGTCCAGCTTCTCGTCGCGCAGCCCGTGCGTGTCGCGGGCCAGCTGGGCGAGCTCCTCCTGCGCCACCGCCGTACCGACGTCGACACCGCCGGGGGCGGCGTACGGCAGGAGGGTGCAGCGCAGGAAGCGGGCCCAGTCCTCGCCGCGGCGGTCGCCGTAGCCGGCGAACAGGCCGAGCGCCTCGTCGCACAGGGCGAGGGCCTGCGCGGTGCGGGCGTTGCCCGCGTCCACCACCGCCAGCTCCAGGCACGTCCACGCCTCGCCGTGGGCGACGCCGATGCGCTGGAAGTCGGCTCGGGCGTCGACCAGCAGTTGGCGGGCGAAGCCGGAGTTGCGCAGGGAGCCCGTCTGCGCGGCCCGCTGGTCACGGGTCACCCGCGCCGAATGATGCCGGGCGCAGGCGAGGCCGTAGACGTCCCGCATCCGGGAGAACATCGTGCGGGACCGTTCCAGCGCGCGCACCGCACGGTCCAGGTCGCCGGACTCCTCGAGCGCCTGCCCCAGGTAGTACAGCGTCCAGGCCTCGCCGCGCGCGTCCTCGTTCTCCCGGTGCCGTGTCTCCGCCTGGCGCAGCCCGTCCGCCGCGGGCGTGATGTCGCCCGCCACCAGCCGGGCCCGCGCCAGCTGCGTCAGCGCCCACGCCGTACCGCGGGCGTCGCGGGTACGGCCGTACAGCTCCAGGGCCGCGCGCAGCTCCGACTCCGCGCGCGGTACGTCGCCCAGGCGCAGCCGCAGCTGGCCGAGCTGGTAGTGCGCCCAGGCCTCGCCGTGCACGGACTCGCCCGAGCGGTGCAGCTCCAGGGAGCGGTTGAGCAGGTCCAGTGCCTCGGAGAGGTGTGCGCGGTCACGCTCCACCGCCGCCAGCGCGTGCATCGTCCAGGCCCGGTCCGTGGTCAGCTCGGGCGCGGCCTGAAGATCGAGCGCCTCGCGCAGCTTCGCCGACGCCTCGGTCAGATTGCCCTGGTGGTGCAGGGTGATGCCGAGCGAGCACAGGGCGCGCGCCGCACCCGCGTCGTGATGCGCCTCCCGGTACAGGTCCACCACCGACGCCAGCGTGGTGCGTGCCCGGTCCAGCTCGCCCAGCTGCCGGGCCGCGATGCCCGTACGCCACTGCACCGAGCGCAGCAGCAGCCCCTGGTCCACGGCCTGCGCCAGCTCGCTGATCTCGCCCAGCCGGTACAGGTCGCCGCGCAGCAGGCAGTAGTCGCACAGCGCGCCCAGCAGGTTCAGCACGGCCGCCTGGTTCACGCCCTCGGCGTGCCGCAGCGTGGAGGTGATGAAGCTCGACTCGTCGTCCAGCCAGCGCAGCGCCTCGTCCAGCGACGTGAAGCCGTGCGGCCCGAAGCGGTCCGAGCGGGTCGACATGTTGCCGTCGACCAGGCGCAGCACCGAGTCGGCGAGGTCGGCGTAGTTCACGATCAGCCGCTCCTGCGCGGCCGTACGCTCCGCCGGGTCCTCCTCGTCCAGCAGCCGGGCGTGCGCGAAGGCGCGTACCAGGTCGTGCAGCCGGTAGCGGCTGCCGCGGACATGGTCGAGCAGGCCGGCCCGGGACAGCGCCTCCAGATGCCGGGTCGCCTCCGCCTCGTCCGTGGCGAGCAGCGAGGCGGCCGCGGCCGCGCCCAGCGAGGCCCGTCCGGCCAGCGCGAGCCGCCGCAGCAGCCGCCGGGCCGGCTCCGGCTGGTCGGTGTAGCGCAGCCACAGCGCACGCTCGACCGGCTCGACGGGACCGTACGCCCCGAGATCCGAGGCCAGCGCCCGCGGCGACCGCGCCCCCGCGGCAGGCGAAGCGCCTGCGCCGGGCGAAGTCCCCGCGGCAGCCGGTGAAGCCCCCGCCACCAGCGACGACCCCGCGATCCGCAGTGCCAGTGGCAGCCCGCCGCACAGCTCGCGGATCTCCTCGGCCGCCACCGCGTCGTACGGGCCCCCGCCGGCCCCGTCCGCCCCCAGCAGTTCCTCCGCGCCCGCAGCGTCCAGCGGCTCCACCGCCAGCTGATGCACCCACGCCGGCAGCTCCGCCGACAGCTCCAGCGGCCGCCGCGCGGTCACCAGCACCAGGCTGTCGGAACGCTCCGGCACGAGCGTGCGCACCTGCTCCGGATCGGAGGCGTCATCGAGTACGACGGTGACGGGCACGCCCGTCAGATGCTGGTGGTACAGCTCGCTGAGCCGCTTGACCTGCTGGTCCGCCGACGAGCGCTCCCGGAACAGCAACTGCTCGCGCGGCGCGCCCAGCCGGTTCAGCAGATGCAGCAGCGCATCGCGCGTGGACAGCGGAGGCTCCTCCGGGCTGTCGCCGCGCAGGTCCACCAGGCAGGCCCCGCGGAACTGGTCGCGCAGATCGTGCGCGGCCCGCACCGCCAGGGTCGTACGGCCGCTGCCGGACGCCCCGTGCAGCACCACCACGGTCGGCCGGGTGCTGGTGCTGGCGCGGGCCGCCTGCACCCACTGCCGGATCCGCGCCAGCTCCTGGCGCCGCCCCGCGAACGGCCCCGACGGCTCGGGCAGATGCCCGAACGACTGCTCCAGCACGCTCCGGCCCCGCGCCGCCGCGCTCTTGTCCGCGCCGAGCAGCTTGGGCCCGGTCTTCTTCGGGCCGGTGGACGCGGCCAGCACGCGCTGCTGGTCGAGGAAGGGCCGGATCCCGCGCACCTCCAGCGCGGTGAGCCACTGCAGCCGCAACTGCTCGGGCCCGCCGGGCTGCCCGGCCGCGCCCGCCCGCCGGTGCGCGGCCGGCAGATGGGAGCCCGCCACCTTCACCACGGTCGCCGCGGCGCCCACCACCCCGACGGTCGCGCCCGCGCTCAGCGCGGTCCCGCCGCCGGTGCCCAGCGCCAGGTCGGCCACCACCGCGGCGCCCGCGGCGACGGCCGCCACCAGCAGCGGAGTGCCGCCGCCCTCGCGCGCGTAGCGCTGCCCGAAGGTCAGCCGGCCGGCGTCCGACTCGTCCAGCGCGCGCACATAGGCGGCGTACTCGTCGGCCGCGGCGCCCGCCATCGTGTCCAGCGACGCGCGCGCCCGGGCCAGCAGCACCTTGCCGTCGCTGCGGCCGCCCGACCGGCGCACCTCCTCCTCCACGGCCCGCACCAACAACCGCTCGGCCTCCGCCCGATGACCGTCCCTCATGTCATGTCCCCCTCCGGCGCCAACGGCGTACGGGGTCAAGTGTGCGGCGCGGGGAGCAGCGGGGCGAGGGGGCGGCATGTGGTCGAACTGTGGGGGAGAGGCGGCGAGTTGGTGATCCGCGCGGGTCACCCGGCCTGGGCCGGTGCCGTCGCACCGGCTCGGGGACCTCGACCGCCGCGGCCGCCGGAGCGCAGGCCGCCGTGCGGCACGGCCCCGGCCCCGGCCCCGTCGCCTTCGCCGCCGGCCTGACCCGCGGCGGCACGGACGCCCGGCGGCGGGACGCCGAGGTGCGAGGAGACGGCCCGGGGCACGCCTGGCGCGTGACGGGAGGGCCCCTGCGGCAGGATGGGGGTATGCCGAACCGACTGGCTCATGAGACGTCCCCGTATCTCCTCCAGCACGCCGACAACCCGGTCGCCTGGTGGCCCTGGTCGCAGGAGGCGTTCGAGGAGGCGCGCAAGAGCGGGAAACCGGTCCTGCTCAGCGTCGGGTACGCGAGCTGCCACTGGTGCCATGTGATGGCGCACGAGTCGTTCGAGGACCAGGACACCGCCGACTACCTCAACGAGCACTTCGTGAGCGTCAAGGTCGACCGCGAGGAGCGCCCGGACGTCGACGCCGTCTACATGGAGGCCGTGCAGGCGGCGACCGGGCAGGGCGGCTGGCCCATGACCGTGTTCCTGACGCCCGAGGGGGAGCCGTTCTACTTCGGGACGTACTTCCCGCCCGCCCCGCGGCACGGCATGCCGTCCTTCCGGCAGGTGCTCGAAGGGGTGCGGCAGGCCTGGGACGAGCGCCGGGACGAGGTCGCCGAGGTCGCCGGGAAGATCGTGCGGGACCTGGCCGGTCGGGAGATCGACTTCGGCGGCACCGCGGCGCCCGGCGAGCAGGAGCTGGCGCAGGCGCTGCTCGGGCTGACCCGCGAGTACGACGCGCAGCGCGGCGGCTTCGGCGGGGCGCCGAAGTTCCCGCCGTCCATGGTGATCGAGTTCCTGCTGCGGCACCACGCGCGCACCGGCGCCGAGGGCGCCCTGCAGATGGCGCAGGACACCTGCGAGCGGATGGCCCGCGGCGGCCTCTACGACCAGCTCGGCGGCGGCTTCGCCCGCTACTCCGTGGACCGCGACTGGATCGTGCCGCACTTCGAGAAGATGCTGTACGACAACGCCCTGCTGTGCCGGGTCTACACCCACCTGTGGCGCGCCACCGGCTCCGAGCTCGCGCGGCGGGTCGCGCTGGAGACCGCCGACTTCCTGGTCGGCGAACTGCGCACGCCCGAGGGCGGTTTCGCCTCGGCGCTGGACGCCGACAGCGACGACGGCACCGGCAAGCACGTCGAGGGCGCCTACTACGTCTGGACGCCGGCCCAGCTCCGCGAGGTCCTCGGGGACGACGCCGATCTCGCCGCGCAGTACTTCGGCGTCACCGAGGAGGGCACCTTCGAGGAGGGCGCCTCGGTGCTCCAACTCCCGCAGCAGGAGGGCGTCTTCGACGCTGAGAAGGTCGCCTCGATCCGTTCCCGGCTCCTGGCCGCCCGTGCCGGGCGTCCCGCTCCCGGCCGGGACGACAAGGTCGTCGCCGCGTGGAACGGGCTCGCCATCGCCGCGCTCGCCGAGACCGGCGCCTGTCTGGAGCGGCCGGACCTCGTCGACGCGGCCCTCGCCGCCGCCGACCTGCTCGTCCGCGTCCACCTCGACGACCACGGCCGTCTCGCCCGGACCAGCAAGGACGGCCGCGTCGGCGCGAACGCCGGTGTCCTGGAGGACTACGCCGACGTCGCCGAGGGCTTCCTGGCGCTGGCCTCGGTGACCGGCGAGGGCGTCTGGCTGGACTTCGCCGGGCTGCTCCTGGACCACGTCCTGACCCGGTTCGTCGACGCGGAGTCGGGCGCCCTGTACGACACGGCCGTGGACGCCGAGCGGCTGATCCGGCGGCCGCAGGACCCCACCGACAACGCAGCCCCCTCCGGCTGGACCGCCGCCGCGGGCGCCCTGCTGTCGTACGCCGCGCACACCGGGGCCGAGCCCCACCGGGCCGCCGCCGAGCGGGCGCTGGGCGTGGTCAAGGCGCTCGGACCGCGGGTGCCGCGGTTCATCGGCTGGGGCCTGGCCGTCGCCGAGGCGCTGCTGGACGGGCCGCGTGAGGTCGCCGTCGTCGGCCCCGCGCTCGGCGACCCGGCGACCCGCGCCCTGCACCGCACCGCCCTGCTGTCCACCGCGCCCGGTGCCGTCGTGGCGTACGGCGTCCCGGACAGTGAGGAGTTCCCGCTCCTCGCCGACCGCACGCTGGTGGGCGGCGCGCCGACGGCGTACGTCTGCCGCAACTTCGTCTGCGACCTGCCGGTGACGGACGGCCAGGCCCTGCGGGAGAAGCTCAGCCAGTAGGAGAGGGGCCCCGTGCGGACGGGGCCCCTTCCCCACCCGCCGCGTCAGCCCACCGGCTCCGGCGCCGCCACCCGCGCGGGGACAGTTCCCGGTGTGTGCGGCCGGCGGTACAGCAGGCGGTCCACGACCAGGAAGCGGGCGGTGAAGACGAGCACCATCGCGAGCGCCGTCGCCGGTACGGCGGTCATGCCCGTCGTGCCCATCAGCAGCGCGGCGAGCGGGATACGGGCGACCAGGTCGACGTTGCCCACCGCCGCGAACGACAGCAGGCGTACGGCGCGTCGGCGATGGCGCCGCTGATCGCGGTAGACGAGGGAATCGATCAGCGTGAAGTTCCACAGCAGCCCGGCCTGGTTGGCGAGGATCTCCGCCGGGGTGTAGGCGAGTCCCCAGCCGTGGAGCAGCCACAGCAGGAGCAGGTTGGGCGCGAAACCGGACAGCCCGATCAGCCCGAAGACGATCGCCCGGGCCCTCGGATCGGCGGTGCGCAGGGCGACGAGGTGGCGCAGAAGGTGCAGCCCCTTCGACCCGGCCTCACGGGTGTGCCGCCCGCCGAACGTGTACGGCACCTCGGCGATGCCGCGCGGACGGCAGCGTACGGCCAGCTCCAGCAGGATCCGGTGGCCGAGCGGCTGAGGGCCGTCGGCCGAAGAGGCCGCCCGTTCGACCGCCGCCCTGCGGATCGCGAAGAGCCCGCTCAGCGGGTCGCTGAGCCCGTGCAGGGCGCGCGGGAACACCGACTTGGCGAGCAGCCGCCGGTGGCCGCCGCCCGCGCCGGAGCCGCCGGCCACGACGAGCTCCGCGCCGGTCGCCTCCCCCTGGGCGATCAGCGCGGGTATCAGCTCCGGCGGGTGCGGGAGGCCGGCGTCGAGGACGACGATCCAGGGCGCGGTGGCCCGCTGAACCATCTGCCGGGTGTCGTCGGCGAGCACGACCTCGAAGCGCAGGCCGGCCGGCATCCCGGCGCGGACCCGGGTGAGCAGTTCGGGGATGTCGGCGGATCGGTCGAAGGCGGGGACGACGACGGAGACATCGGCGGTCTGCGCCGTCACCGGACCTCCTGGGGCTGAGGCGCCGGCTGCGCGAGGTGGGCGCCGACGTGGGAGGTCAGCTCCCAGTCGCGACGGCCGGTGTACTCGCGCCACACGGCCCGCAGCGCGGCGGCCGCGAGGATGACGGCGTAGACGGGCCCGCCGAGGATCAGCTTGGCGTAGTGGCCGAAGCCGATCCGGAAGCCGTACTCGCGGCCGAAGTCGTGCAGCGCGACCGCCTCGAAGACGATCATCGCGGCCATCGGCAGCATGGGCAGCCAGGCGAACATCGAGAACGGCAGCGGGACGCCGCCGATGACGGCGAAGAGGATGCCGAGGGGGATCATCACGCCGGTCGCGGCCTGCACGAAGGGTGTGCTGAGGGTGTAGCGGGCCAGCAACCGCTGCCCCACGCCCGGCAGTTGACGCCATTCGCCCTTGCGCAGCACCTGGAGGAAGCCCTGGTTCCAGCGGGTGCGCTGCTTGTAGAGCGCCTTGACGGAGTCGGGCGTCTCCTCGCGGGTGACGAGCGCGGAGTGGTAGGCGACGACGACCTTCGCGCCGCCGGAGGAGAGGCGCACGCCCAGGTCGCAGTCCTCGGCGAGGCAGTTGCCGTCCCAGCCGCCGGTCTCGCGCAGCAGATCGGATCGTACGAAGACGGTATTGCCGCCGAGCGGGATGAACCCCTTGCGGGCGTGCAGATGCAGCCGGCTGCGGAACCAGAAGAAGTACTCCAGGCAGTTGCGCAGGCTGTACCAGCTGCTCTCGTAGTTGATGAGCTGGACTCCGCCCTGCACGACGTCGGCGTCCTCCCGGCGGAAGGCGAAGTCGACGTGGGCCAGCAGCTCGGGGTGGACGACGTCCTCCGCGTCGAAGACGCCGACGACCTGGCCACGGGCGTACGGCAGGGCGGTGTTGAGGGCGCGGGGCTTGTTCTTCTTCTCGTGGGTGTCGACGACCGTGCGCACGACACCGGGGTGCTCGGCCTCGAGCTCGTGGGCGATGGCGGAGGTGCCGGGGTCGTCGTGGCCGACGATCAGGATGATCTCGTAGGCGGGGTGGTCGATGCGCAGCATCTGCTCGACCGTGTGCCTGAGGACCGCCTCCTCGTGGCGGGCCGGCACCAGCAGGGTGAAGGACAGTTCGGCGCGGCCGTCGGGTGCGGCGAAGGCCGTCGACTCCAGTGTCTCGGGCGTGCGCCAGGCGTGCAGCATCCACCACAGTGTCACGCCGGCGGCGGCCATGAGCACGATGGAATCGATGAACAGCACAACGGAGACCATGAATTCCCCCCTTGGTCTTTCTGGTCATCCTTGCTGTGAAACGGTGGTGCGAATCGGCCGAAGCTAGCAGGTCGTTATTTCCCCCGCAATGGCGCCTTGAGGTGCTGATCCTCGCCTCGCCCGGAATTTGGTGTTCCCCTCAACCTTGGCCGGAACCTGTGTCATGATGTGCCGGCATGCCTGATTCCGGGGGGTTTCAAGGTGGGGACAGCCGTGTCGCACACTCGTGTGCGCGTCAGATCCGAGTTCGAAGCTTCCGAAAGTTCTCCTTCCGTTTCCCGGCCTCGGCGCCGGGATTTGTTTCGCCGCGATTATTTCTGGGTCACACCTGTGCTCGCGGTCGGCATTCTGGTCCGGGCCCTGGGAATAGGGAATTTCCCCTTCCCCAACGACGACGAGGGCACCTATCTCGCGCAGGCCTGGGCCGTACGGCACGGCGAACTTGCGCATTACACCTACTGGTACGACCACCCGCCGCTGGGCTGGATACAGCTCGCCGGGGTGTCCTGGCTGCCCGAGTGGCTGCTGCCCGATCTGCCCGCCTACGTCCAGGGCCGGATCGCCATGCTGCCCGTGGCCGCCGCCGCGAGCGTCCTCGTCTTCGTGATCGGCCGGCGCCTCGGACTCGCCCGGCCCACGGCCGCCGCGGCGATGCTGCTGTACGCGCTGTCCCCGCTCGCGGTCGTCCTGCACCGGCAGATCTACCTGGACAACTTCGCCGTCCTGTGGGTGCTGGCCGCGCTCGCCTTCGCGCTCTCGCCGCGCCGCCATCTGTGGCATCACGTGGCCGCCGGTGTCGCCTTCGCGCTGGCGGTGCTCTCCAAGGAGACCATCGCCGTCCTGCTGCCCGTGCTGGTCGTCGCCCTCTGGCAGGGCAGCCACCCCAGCACCCGCAAGTTCTCCCTCGCCGGGTTCGGCTCCGGCTTCGTGCTGACCGTCCTGTTCTATCCGCTGTACGCCCTGCTCAAGGGCGAACTGCTGCCCGGCGCGGGACATGTCTCGCTGCTCGGCACGCTGAAGTTCCAGCTCGGCGGCCGTGAGGGCAGCGGCTCCGCCTTCCAGGACGGCACCGACGCGCACCGGCTGTTCACCGACTGGCTGGAGCGCGACCCGTACCTGCTGATCGGCGGGGCCGTGGCCGCCCTGGTCGCGCTCGCCGTACGACGGCTGCGGCCCGCCGCGCTCGCCGTGCTGGTCCTCGCCCTGGTCGCGCTCAGGCCCGGCGGCTATCTGCCGCAGATGTACATCGTCCAGGCCCTGCCGTTCCTCGCCCTGACCGCCGCCGGACTGGCCGAGGCGCTGGTCACCCGGCTGCCCCGGACGTCCGGGCGGGCCTGGCTGCGGCCGGCCGCGGCGGTCGCCGTCCTCGCCGCAGGAGCCGTACTCGCCGGACCGCACTGGTACGAGCACGACCGCGCGGCCACCACCGCCGACGACAACAGCGTCTACCGCGAGGCGGCGCGCTGGCTGCACGACGCCGAGGTCGGGGACCGCGGCCAGGTCCGGGTCGTCACCGACGGCGTGCTGTGGCTGGACGCCGTCGACGCCGGCCACCGGCCCGGCACCGGTGTCATCTGGCACTACAAGCTCGACCAGGACCCGGCCGTCACCGCGACCCTGCCGCACGGCTGGAAGGACATCGACTACGTCCTGTCCACGCCCGCCCTGCGCGGCGAGCGCGAGCATCTGCCCACCCTGCGCGACCTGTTCGCGCACGGCACGCCCGTCGCCACCTTCGGCGAGGGCAGCGGCAGCATCGACGTCCTGCGCATCCGCGACGACGGCTGACCAGGGCCTCTTCAAGCACCAAGGGGGGACGAACCTGTGCAGTACCCATCCCGAAGGCCGGCACGCGGAAGAACCACCCGCCTGCTGACCACCGCTCTCATCCTGTTCGCCGCCGCGCTCGGCCTCGGCCCGCTCGGCGCCCAGCCCGCCACCGCCGCCACCAACCTGGTCAGGAACCCGGGCCTGGAAGTCCTCGACGCCGGCTCCCAGTTCCCGCAGTGCTTCGAGAAGTCGGGCTGGGGCGACAACGACTACAGCTTCACCGTCACCGACGACGCCCACGCGGGGGACCGCGCCGTACGCATCGCGCTGACCCGGCGCGCGAGCGGCGACCGCAAGACGATGATGCTGGAGAACTCCTGCGCCCCGCAGGTCACTCCGGGCCACCAGTACGACCTGTCCTTCTGGTACAAGTCGACGACTCCCGACGTGGCGTTCACGATCTTCCGCCACGACACCGACCTCGGCTGGGTCTACTGGACCGACCTCAAGACCCTGACGCAGTCGGCCGCCTGGGCCCGCACCGAGGTGCGCACCCCGGTCATCCCGCCGGACACCGACCAGGTGACCTGGGGCGGCGCCCTGTACGGCGTCGGCACCCTGACCACCGACGACTACGCGATGACCGACGCCACCGTCCCCTCCGGGTCCGACCCCTGCCAGGCGGGCGGCACGGGCCCCGAGTGCAAGGGCGAGTGGACCGTCCAGACGCTCCGGTCGCCGGTGCGCGCCATCCACTCCGTGCTGCTGCACAACGGCAAGGTGCTGCTGATCGCCGGCTCCGGCAACGACCAGGACGCGTTCCGCGCGGGCACCTTCAAGACCTCGCTGTACGACCCGGTCGCCGGCACCTACACCGCCATCCCCACGCCCGAGGACTTCTTCTGCGCCGGGCACGTCCAGCTCCCGGACGGCCGCGTGCTGGTGATGGGCGGCAACAAGGACTACGCGGCGCCCGACGGCAGCGTCGGCTACAAGGGCCTGAAGACCTCGTACGTCTTCGACCCGGCGCTCAACAAGTACGTCAAGGTCAACGACATGCTGGCCGGCCACTGGTACCCGTCGGCCACCGCGCTGGGCAACGGCGACGTCCTCTCCCTCGGCGGCCTCGGCGAGGACTCCTCCGGCACGGTCGTCAACGAGCACTTCTCCTACGCCCAGAACAAGTGGCTGCCCATGGGCGAGGCCAAGCAGGCCTGGTCCTTCTGGGGCCTGTACCCGTCGATGATCCTGCTCCAGGACGGCCGCCTCTTCTACACGGGCAGCCATGTCTTCGGCGGCGGCCTGCCCGGCTCCGGCGCGTCCGTGTACGACTACGCGGCCGGCACCATCGCCGACGTGCCCGGCCTGCGCAGGAAGGACGAGCGCGACCAGTCCATGTCGGTGCTGCTGCCGCCCGCCCAGGACCAGAAGGTCATCACCATCGGCGGCGGCAACCACACCGTCTCGCCCGACGCGCACCGGCTCGTCGACGTCATCGACATGAAGGCCGGCTCCCCGGCCTACGTGCCCGGACCCGACCTGCCGCAGGGCCACTACCAGAACGGCAGCCCGCAGACCGGCGACCAGGGCAAGGTGTACGTCTCCGCGGTGATCCTGCCCGACGGCAAGGTCCTGGAGACCGGCGGCGCCCTGCACACCTACCGCGAGGACCCCGTCTTCGAGGCGTCCCTGTACGACCCGGCCACCAACGCCTTCGAGCCGGGCCTGGCCACCGACCCGGTCCCGCGGACCTACCACTCCTCGTCGGTGCTGCTGCCCGACGGCCGCGTCATGAGCATCGGCAACAACCCGGGCGACGGCTCCTTCGACCAGCGCGTGTCGATCTACAAGCCGCCGTATCTGTTCAAGGGCCCCCGGCCGCAGATCACCTCGCTGCAGAACACCGCCTGGACGTACGGCAGCACCCAGCGCATCACCGTCGACAAGCCGGTGGTGAAGGCCTCCCTGATCCGCCCGGCCGCGGTCACCCACTCCTCCGACCCCAACCAGCGCTACGTCGACCTGCCGATGACCGTCGACGGCACCACGATCGACCTCAGCCTGACCAGCAACCCCAACCTGGCCCCGCCCGGCTGGTACATGCTGAGCGTGGTCGACGCCGACGGCGTGCCCTCGGTGTCCCGGTGGGTCCGCGTCGGCGCCGCCGGCCAGGTCGCCGAGGCCCGCGTCCAGGCGTACGCCACGGACCTGGAGGAGGAGGCGGCCACCAGCGGCGGCCACGACCACCAGCACCACCAGGGCATGAAGATGCCCCAGGGCTACGACGGCTGCGACCACTCCTACGGCACCATCAGCCAGTGCGTGCCCTGGAAGTTCCCGGCGATGCCCAGCTCCGAGCGCTGCACCTGGCTGAAGCAGAAGGGCTACGGCACGAAACTCACGGTCCACGGCCGCGACCGGCACCACCTCGACCGCAACGGGGACGGCGTCGCCTGCGGCAAGGGCGACACCGTCAGGCGCCGCTGAGAATCAGCGCACCCAGCGTGAGCTGAGCGCCCCACTGCACCAGCACGGCCCCGAACCTGGCGTACGACCACCGGGTTCGGGGCCATGCCAGTGCCAGCACCCCGGCCCCGGCCGCGGTCCAGAAGAAACCCCACACCACCGCGCCGGGAACCGTCGAGCAGTGCTCTCCGTACATCAGGCAGCGGCCGCCCCGCTCGGTGCTGAGCACGACGATCCAGCTGAGGACGACCGTCGGCAGGAGCAGCAGGAGTCCGTACGTGGACCAGCGGGTCAGCTGCCGGGCGGGGGACGGGGGCGAGGTGTTCATGCCGCCCATCCCAGCGCACCGGCCGGGCGCTCGGGATCGTCGCGGCTGCTCAACCCCGCTGAGTACGCATACTCAGCGCGCCCTCCACAATCGCCTCCAACTGGTCGTGGTGGGCGCCCTTCCAGTAGGCGCGCCCGCAGTCGCGGCACTGGGCGAACACGTCGTACGTGCGCTGCGTGCCGTGTTCGAGCTGGTCGGCGACCTCGTCCTTGGTGGCCTCGCGCAGCAGCCCGTTGCAGGCGGTGCACCGGGTCCAGGGGCGCAGCTCGGGGTCGAACCGGTCGAGGACGTCGCGGAGTTGCTCCTCGGGGCGGGTGCTGTAGATGTAGGCGCCCGCCCACAGCTCGCGGCGCCGCAGCAGGCCCCGGTCGCGGCTGAGCATGACCCGCTGCTCGGCGGCGGAGCGCGTGGCGAGCGCCGGGTCGCCGATGTCGGTCGACTCGTAGGCCGTGTCCACGCCGAGCAGCCGCAGCCGGCGGGCGAGGGTGCCGAGATGCACGTCGAGCAGGAACCGCAGGGGAGCGCCGGGCACCGGCTGGGGCCGGGCGACCGGACGCACGCTCACCCTCTCGCCGTCGCGCGGGACGTGCCCGACCGGGGTGTCGCGGCCGTCGACGAGCAGCGCGCCGACCTCGGTGAGCGGCACGCCGAGGGACTCGACGACATGACCGAGGGTCGAGACGCCGTCGGTGCGCAGGGCGGTGGGGCCCTGGCGCCGGTCGGACGGGACGAACAGGGCCAGTTCGGGGGCGAAGTCGACGTGGATCTCGGGTGCGTTCACCTGATCAGGATGGCACGCGACCCTGGGCCGGCTCTCAGGATTTCAGGCGGGGCAGCCCGTGCTGCAGGACGTTCAGCGCACGGTCGACGAGGTCGGCGAAGTCGTCGCTGTGGTCGTTCTCCGCCCAGTACAGGGTGGTCTCCATCAGGGCGCCGACCAGCGACATGGCGGTCACCCGCACCTCCAGGCTGTCCGGGTCGCGGCCGGTGCGCTCGCCGATGGCGCTGCAGAGCACACGGCCGGTGACCGACATGCTCTCCATCATCCGCGAGCGCACCGCGGGCACCTGCACCATGAGGTGGGTGCGCAGCCGTGCCACCTCGGCGTCCTCCTCGATGCCGGTGCGCACGGCCTCCCGCAGCATGTGCCGCACCGAGTCCGGCCAGGGCTCGTCCACGGGCCGGGCCCGCAGCTCCTCCAGCAGGATCGGGTCGTACTCGTCCGTGAGGACGATGTCCTCCTTGGTCGGGAAGTAGCGGAAGACGGTCGACGGGGACACCTCGGCGCGCTCGGCGATCTGGTCGATCGTGGTCGCGTCGTACCCCTGCTCCCTGACCAGCGCGTACATCGCGTGCCGGATCGCCTCACGCGTCTTGATCTTCTTGCGCTCGCGCAGGCTCAGCTGGGGGCGGTCGGCGGGGGAGGTGCTCTGTGCGGCCGTCATGCTGGTCATTGTCGGGCATCCGCCTTCGCCGCGGCCATCTCCGGTGCGGCCACCTCCGCCGCGCTGCGGCCCGGCAGGAACAGGGCCGCCCCCAGCGCGGCGACCAGGGCGGTGACCCCGCTGACCAGCAGGGCCAGGTCCATGCCGTGCACATAGGCGCGGTCGGCGGACGCGGCGAGGCTCGCCGCGTCCAGCTCACCGGCGAGCAGGCTGCCCAGCAGCGCGATGCCCAGTGCGGCGCCCACCTGACGCAGGGTCATCAGCAGCCCGGAGCCGCTGCCGGCCCGGTCGGCGGGCAGCGCGCCGATCGCGCCGGACATGGCCGGGACGACGGCCAGGCCGAACCCGGCCCCGGCCAGGGTGAGCCACAGCGCGGTGAAGCCGTAGCCGGACTCCACCGTCGTACGGCTGCCCAGGAGTCCGGCGAAGGCGAGGACCACCATGCCGACGCCGACCACGGACCGCGTTCCGCAGCGCACGACCAGCGGCTGCGCGGCCCGCGCGGTGACGAGCAGCCCGCCCATCATCGGCAGCAGCCGCACCCCGGTGCCGAGGGCGTCATGGCCGAGGACGGCCTGGAGGTACGCCGGCAGCACGAACAGCAGGCCGGACAGCACGAACATCACCACGGTCGCGGCGAGTGCGGGGAACAGGAAGCCGCGCTGGGCGAGCAGCCCCATGTCGAGCATCGGCCGCGCGGAGCGCCGCTCGCGCAGCACCAGCAGGGTGATGAGTACGGCGGCCAGGGCGAACCCGGCCAGGACCAGCGAGTCGCCCCAGCCCCGGGTGGGGGCCTCGATGATCGCGTAGACGAGGGCGCCGAGGCCGGTCGCGGTGAGCGCGGTGGAGAGGAGGTCGACCCGCGGGGAGGCCGGGTCGCTGGTCTCCGGCAGCAGGAACACGCAGGCCAGGACGCCGAGGGCGGCCATGGGCACATTGACCAGGAAGACCGAGCCCCACCAGAAGTGGTTCAGCAGCCAGCCGCCGAGGATCGGGCCGACCGGCAGGCCGAGCGTGGAGGCGGCGGAGACGATGCCGACGGCCTTGGTGCGCTCCTCGGCCGCGAACAGCGAGGGCAGCACGGACAGCGAGAGCGGGGTGACCAGCGCGCCGCCCACGCCCATGACCGCGCGGGCGGCGATCACCCAGGTCACGTCGTCGGCGAGGGCACCGAGAAGCGAGCCGGCGAGGAAGATCCCCAGCCCGGTGATCAGCATGCGGCGCCGCCCGAAGCGGTCGCCGAGGAGTCCGGCGGGCAGCATCAGCGCGGCGAAGACGACGACGTACGCGTCCGCCATCCACTGCGCCTCACCCGTACTGGCGCCGAGATCGGCGGCCATCGTCGGCAGGGCCACGTTGAGGATCGTCATGTCGAAGCCGAGCGTGAGCATGCTCGCGACCAGAGCGCCGAGAGCCCACCAGCGGCGTGGATTGAGAGTAACCATGAAATGAGAGTAGCTCTCAAAATCTAGGGACTGTCAATCGGTGGGCGGTTTCCGGGCATACGAAAAAGGCCACGGCTCAGGTGAGCCGTGGCCTCGTCGAGGAGGGGTGCGCAGGTTATGCGTGCTGGTAGGCGACCAGCGAGATGCCCACGTAGTGGGTGATGAAGGCGGCCAGCGTGAACGAGTGGAACACCTCGTGGAAGCCGAACCAGCGCGGTGAGGGGTTGGGGCGCTTGATGCCGTAGATGACGCCGCCGGCGCTGTAGAGCAGACCGCCGACGATCACCAGGACCAGCACCGCGATGCCGCCAGCGCGCATGAAGTCGGGCAGGAAGAAGACCGCGGCCCAGCCCATGGCCAGGTAGCAGGGGGTGTACAGCCAGCGCGGGGCGCCGACCCAGAACACCCGGAAGACGATCCCGGCCGCGGCCGCGGCCCAGATGCCCCACAGCAGCCACTGCCCCTTGGCGCCGGGCAGCAGCAGCATGGTCAGCGGGGTGTAGGTGCCCGCGATGATCAGGAAGATGTTGGCGTGATCCAGCCTGCGCAGGACGCCGTCCATGCGCGGGCTCCAGTTGCCCCGGTGGTACAGCGCGCTCACGCCGAACAGCAGACAGGCGGTCAGGGCGTAGATGCTGCAGGCGAGGCGGCCGCGCGGGGAGTCGGCCAGCGCGGTGAGCGCCAGGCCCGAGACGAGCGCGGCCGGGAACATGCCGAGGTGCAGCCAGCCACGGAGCTTCGGCTTGATCGGATGCGACGGAGAGGGCGCGACGGAACCGCGGCCGGCGGCCGGCGTGTCCAGAGGCGCGTCGGTGGCGGACGCAGTCATACACCGAATCGTACCTACGGAACCGTAAGTTACGGGCCTCTGTGGGCAGATGAACCGGCGAAGAGTGGCCATCGTCTCATGCCCGTCCGTCCTGTGTCTGCGCCCTGTCAAGGCAAAGAACTTTCTGCCGAACGCCATGTGGACGCAAAGAAGCGCCGCTACACGTGGCGATCCTCACTCTGCTCACCTGTGAGCTCCTCTGGACAGATGGGCGCGAACGTCGGATGATCAAATGAGTGCGGTCGGCACCGGATGAGCAGCTGCGAAGCATCCGGGTCGCGGCCCCCACGGGGCAGACAGGACAAAAAACCCTCTTTCTAGGAGCAATCGTGGCGCGAGACATCGCGGCTCCCTCCGTCGTCCCCACCAACCACCAGGAACTGGTCACCTGGGTCAACGAGATCGCCGAAATCACGCAGCCGGACAACGTGGTCTGGTGCGACGGATCCGAAGCCGAGTACGAGCGGCTCTGCGAGGAACTGGTCGAAAAGGGCACGTTCCGCAAACTCGACCCGATCAAGCGCCCCAACTCCTACTACGCGGCCTCCGACCCCACCGACGTGGCGCGCGTCGAGGACCGCACCTTCATCTGCTCCGAGAAGGAGGAGGACGCGGGCCCGACCAACCACTGGAAGGCCCCCGCCGAGATGCGGGAGATCTTCTCCGGTGAGAAGGGCCTGTTCCGCGGCTCCATGAAGGGCCGCACGATGTACGTCGTGCCCTTCTGCATGGGCCCCCTCGGCTCCCCGCTGTCCGCGATCGGCGTCGAGATCACCGACTCCGCCTACGTCGCCGTCTCCATGCGCACCATGACCCGCATGGGACAGCCCGTCCTCGACGAGCTCGGCTCCGAGGGCTTCTTCGTCAAGGCCGTCCACACCCTCGGCGCCCCGCTGGAGGAGGGCCAGGAGGACGTGCCGTGGCCCTGCAACTCCACCAAGTACATCTCGCACTTCCCCGAGTCGCGCGAGATCTGGTCCTACGGCTCCGGCTACGGCGGCAACGCCCTGCTCGGCAAGAAGTGCTACGCCCTGCGCATCGCCTCCGTCATGGCCCGCGACGAGGGCTGGCTCGCCGAGCACATGCTGATCCTCAAGCTGACCCCGCCGCAGGGCGAGTCGAAGTACGTCGCCGCCGCCTTCCCGAGCGCCTGCGGCAAGACGAACCTCGCCATGCTGGAGCCCACCATCTCCGGCTGGACCGTGGAGACCATCGGCGACGACATCGCCTGGATGCGCTTCGGCGAGGACGGCCGTCTCTACGCCATCAACCCCGAGGCCGGCTTCTTCGGCGTCGCGCCCGGCACCGGTGAGCACACCAACGCCAACGCGATGAAGACGCTGTGGGGCAACGCCGTCTTCACCAACGTCGCCCTCACCGACGACAACGACGTGTGGTGGGAGGGCATGACCGAGGAGGCCCCGGCCCACCTCACGGACTGGAAGGGCAACGACTGGACGCCGGCGTCCGAGACCCCGGCCGCCCACCCCAACGCCCGCTTCACCGTGCCCGCCTCGCAGTGCCCGATCATCGCGCCCGAGTGGGAGGACCCCAAGGGCGTCCCGATCTCCGCGATCCTCTTCGGCGGCCGCCGCGCCAGCGCCGTACCGCTGGTGACCGAGTCCTTCGACTGGAACCACGGCGTCTTCCTCGGCGCCAACGTGGCCTCCGAGAAGACCGCCGCCGCCGAGGGCAAGGTCGGCGAGCTGCGCCGCGACCCCTTCGCCATGCTGCCGTTCTGCGGCTACAACATGGGCGACTACATGGGCCACTGGGTCGACGTGGCCAAGGGCAAGGACCAGTCCAAGCTGCCCAAGATCTACTACGTCAACTGGTTCCGCAAGAACGACGAGGGCAAGTTCGTCTGGCCCGGCTTCGGCGAGAACAGCCGTGTGCTGAAGTGGATCGTGGAGCGCCTGGACGGCAAGGCCGAGGGCGTCGAGACCCCGATCGGCGTGCTGCCGACCAAGGCCGCCCTGGACACCGACGGCCTCGAACTGTCCGAGTCCGACCTGGACTTCCTGCTCACCGTCGACAAGGACGTGTGGCGCGAGGAGGCCGCCCTGGTGCCCGAGCACCTCAACACCTTCGGCGACCACACGCCGAAGGAGCTGTGGGACCAGCACCGCGCGCTCGTGGAGCGCCTGGGCTGACGACCCCCACCGAAGGGGCGCCCGAGCGGCGCCCCACCGGGTGGCCGACGCCACCCCCACATTCCCCCGCGGCCGGCCCCGATGGGAGCCCTGACCAGTGATCGTCACGGCCGGCCGCGGGAGGCGGCACATCGTCACGAACCGTGGCCCCGCACAATGGCGTGCGGGGCCGTGCTGCTTCCCCGCCGACGGCGGGCACCTCACCCACCGGGATGGATTCCTGCGTCCGGTGAGGGCAATGCCGGTCGTGGCGTGCGCCCGTGTGTGTGAGCGGCGCGAGGCTGTCGCCCATGCTCACACCCCACACGCGAAGGGCGCGGCGCCACCCCGGGTCCCTTCCGGCCCGGGCCGGGACCGTCGCGGCGACCGTCCTGGCACTCGTCCTGACCCTCCCCGGCACCGCGGCCGCGGCACCGGGCGACCTCGACACCACGTTCAGCGGTGACGGCAGGGTCGCCACCGACTTCAACGGCGGCTCCTACGACGAGAGCCGTGACATGGCCGTCCAGGCCGACGGCCGGATCGTCACCGTAGGCCTCACCCAGCACCCCGGGACCGGCGAGATCGACTTCGCCCTGGCCCGATACCGCACCGACGGCAGCCTGGACCCCGAGTTCGGCGGGGACGGCCGGGTGATCGCCGATGTGCGCGGCGGGGAGGACGTCGCCAACGGGGTCGCGGTGCAGCCGGACGGAAAGATCGTCGTGGTCGGCCGCAGCGCGGACCCGGAGACCTTCGAAACCAGGTTCACGGTGACCCGGTTCAACCCCGACGGCAGCTTCGACACCGGCTTCGGCTCGGGCGGCGTGGTCCTCACGAGCCTCCCGGCGACGCAAGGCTCGGGCGAGGCGCACGCCGTGCAGCTGTACGGCGACGGCCGGATCCTCGTCGCCGGGCTGAGCGGCTTCGAGTACGGCCCGTCCGACTTCGCGGTGGCCCGCTACCACTCGGACGGCAGCCTCGACACGGACTTCGCCGGCGACGGCACGGTGACCACCGCCTTCGCGAACGGTGCCTCGGCCGCCTACGACGTGGCGCTGCAGTCCGACGGGAAGATCGTCGCCGCCGGCCGCGGCAGGTACAACTACCCCGCCAACGCCTCCGACTTCGCGGTGGTCCGCTACACCGCCGACGGCAGCCTCGACACCGGGTTCGACGGCGACGGCAAGGTCGTCACCGGCTTCGGTGAGGCCGACTCGGCGGGCGGCGTGAAGGTGCAGCCCGACGGGAAGATCGTCCTCGCCGGGAGCAGCGACTTCGACTTCGCCCTGGCCCGCTACGCCTCCGACGGCGCGCTCGATCCCGGGTTCGGCGGCGACGGCAAGGTCGTCACCGACTTCGCCGGCGGCTCGTTGGACGGCAGCTCCGACCTGGCGTTGCAGTCCGACGGCAAGATCGTCGCCGCCGGTATCAGCCAGGCCGACTTCGCGGTGGCCCGCTACAACCCCGACGGCAGCCTGGACCCCGCTTTCAGCGGCGACGGCAAAGTCACCACCGATGTGGACAACGGCTTCTTCGACGTCGCCAACGCGGTGGCGATCCAGTCCGACGGCAAGATCGTCGCGTCGGGCAACACCGGCGACGACGGCGGTCTGGTCCGCTATCAGGTCGCCGCGGCGCCGCCGGGCGCGGACCTGTCGGTCACCAAGACCGGCACCACCACCATGAGCATCGGCAGCCGTGCCACGTACACCGTGACCGTCACCAACAACACCGCCGGCACCTCGGCGACCGGCGTCACCCTCACCGACACGCTCACCGGCCCGGCCGGCTCGGTCATCTCCGCCACGACCAACCGGGGCAGCTGCACCACCAACGCCGACGGCGCGGTCTGCAACCTCGGCACCCTCGCCCCCGGCGCCGCGGGCGCCGCCACGGTGACGATCGTCGTCGAACCGCGCGCCACCGGCACCCTCACCGACCGGGCCACCGTCACCTCCACCACGTCCGACCCGACGCCCGGCAACAACACGGCCACCAAGACGACGACGATCGACAACGCCCGCGGCTGCACCCGAATCGGCACCAGCGGCAACGACACCATCACCGGCACCTCCGGCACCGACGTGATCTGCGCCCTCAGCGGCGACGACACCGTCAACGCGAGCTACGGCAACGACACCGTCTTCGGCGACTACGGCAACGACCGCCTGGACGGCGGTTTCCAGGACGACCGGCTCGTCGGCGGCCCGGGCAACGACACCCTGACCGGCAACTACGGCAACGACCGGCTGGAGGCCGTCGACGGCGTCTCCGGCAACGACACCGCCAACGGCGGCCCCGGCTCGGACACCTGCACCACGGACTCGGGCGACGCCCGCATCAGCTGCCCCTGACCCTCACACGGTGCCGCCGCCACGCTCCTCCAGATAGCGGGTGTGCGACTCCTGGCGGCGGGCCTCGCTCTCGCGCAGGTCCGCCGCCAGCCCGTCAGTTCCTTGTGCAGCGCGGAGAGCTGCCGTTCCAGATGGTTCTCCGGCGCCTCCTGCCCCGGCGCCGGCCGGCTCCACCGGCGGGTGCGGACATACGCGTCGACGGCCTCGGGCACGTCCTGCCGTACCGCCCGCGACAGCGCATGCAGCCCCTCGGGGTCCCGGGCCGGCAGCTCGGCCCCCCGGTCCGGGTCGAGCAGGGCGGCCAGCAGTGCCCTCAGGTCGTCGAGCCGCTCGGCGGCGCCGGACGGCAGCTCGACCGCCAGGAGATAGCCGGACCCCGCCTTTCCCCCGGACCGGTCCACGACCCCCCGCCAATCGGCCATCCCTGCCCGGCCACGGGCCCCCGAGACCGCCTTCCGGTACGCCGCACAGATCGCGAACGCCCAGCGGGATCGCCCGTGCCGGCCCGCTCCGGATGGAACGCGTCCCCGGCTCTCCGGGGATACGGCCTCGGCCACTCTCCCCGGCCGCCCTTGCACCGGTGGCCCATACACGTGATGAACTGATGCGGCCGGAGCCCGATCAGGCGCCTGGATGGGCGCGGCTCCGGACCTCAAGCCGAAGAGCGCATTCGCCCGGACCGGTGCAGCGGCGTGAGCACCTACGCCCACCCGGCCGCAGACCACCCTTTGGACTTCCCTTGGAGGGAATCCTGATGCACGGCGTCGACATGCTCGAAACGCTCCGGGAGCACGAGGAGGTGGCCGTCACCGGGGGAGCCGGTTTCGTCGGCCGGCACCTCGTCGCGGCCCTCAGCCTGCTCGGCAAGAAGACCACCGTCGTCGACCACGCCCCCCTCACCGAGGACGTCGCCACCCTGCCCGGCGTCCGCCACGTCCGCGCCGACCTGCGCGACTACGGCGAGACCCTGCTCGCGCTGCAGGGCACCGACGTCGTCTTCCACCTGGCCGGGAACGCCAGCGGCACCGAGTCGGTGGAGAAACCCCGGCACGACTTCCACCTCAACGCCCTCGGCACCTGCAACGTGGGCAACGCCTGCCTCGAACTGGGCGTGGCCCGCCTGGTCTACCTCTCCTCCGCCATCGTCTACGGCACCCCGCTGCACGCCCCGATCACCGAGGACCACCCGACCGCGCCCTTTCTGCCGTACGGCGCCTCCAAGCTGTCCGGCGAGCTGACCCTGCGCGCGCTGCACGCCACCGCCGGGCTGCCCGTCGTCATCGGGCGCTCCTTCGTCGTCTACGGGCCCGGTGAGGACCCGCGCAGGGCGGGCGGCGAGGTGTCGCAGTTCCTGCGCTGGCACCTGGGCGAACGGCCCATCCCCGTCGTCGGCGACATCGACCGCAAGCGGCGCGACTTCATCCACGTCGAGGACCTGTGCCGGGCGATGATCACCCTGGCCGGCCGGGGCGAGGCCGGCGGCGTCTACAACCTGGGCACCGGCACCGCCGTGTCCATGCGGGAGCTGGCCGAGGCGGTCGGCGCGGCCACCGGACGCCCGGCGAAGCTGGAGGCCGACACCTCCAGCCTGGAGGACAGCTTCACCCTGCTCGCCGACGTCACCCGGCTGACCGGGCTCGGCTTCAGGCCCCGCGTCAGCCTGGCCGAGGGTCTCTCCACACTGGCCGCGCTGCTCGGCCCGTACCCCGAACTTCCCTCCGCCAGGGCTGTGTTCCGCAGAGAGGGCCCGGTCCGGCGCAGGCGGCTGAGCCCGGTGGACGAGATGGCGGAGGTGACCTCGTGCTAGCGCTCGACGGAGGCCCCCGGCTCGTCCCCGAGGGCGCGGTGGCCCCCTGGCCGCACATCGTCGACGACGACCGCAAGGCCGTCCTCGACGCCCTCGACTCGGCCACGCCCTGGCACTGGCCCATGCGCACGGTCCAGGAACTGGAGCGGGCCTGGGCCGAGTTCACCGGCATGCCGTACGTCCTGGCCGCCAACTCCGGTACGGCCGCCCTGCACATGGCGATCGCCGCGGCCGGGGTCGAGCCCGGCGACGAGGTGCTGGTGCCCGCCGACACCTTCCTCGCCTCCGCGTCCTGTGTGCTGCAGGCCAACGCGATCCCGGTGTTCGTCGACACCGACATCGAGACCTTCGCCATCGACCCCGCCCGCGTCGAGGAACGCATCACCGGCCGCACCCGCGCGATCGTCGCCGTCGACCTCAACGGGCTGCCCGCCGACCACGACGCCCTGCGGGCGATCGCCGACCGGCACGGGCTGACCCTGATCGAGGACGCGGCCCAGGCGCACGGCGCCACCTACAAGGGCAGGCCGGTCGGGTCGCTGGGCACCCTGAGCGGGGCCAGCCTGAACGGCTCCAAGACCCTGTCCGGGCTCGGCGAGGGCGGGCTGTTCGCCACCCGCGACGAGGAGCAGTACCGGCTGGCGCGGCGGGTGCTGATGTTCGGTGAGGAACTGCCCGGCCAGAGCCGTGACTACAACGCCCGGATCATGGGCTGGAACTACCGCATCGACGTCCTCGCCGCCGCCTTCGCCCGCTCCCAGCTGGCCCGGTTGCCGCGGATGTCCCGGGTGCGGGAGGAGAACGGGGCCGCGCTCACCGCCCGTCTCGCGCAGATCCCCGGCATCCGCCCGCCGGTCGTCCCCGAGGACCGCACCCACGTCTTCTTCTTCTATCCCCTGCTGGTCATGCCCGAGGAACTGGGCCTCGACGACATCCCGGTCGCGGCCTTCCGGGACGCCCTCGCGCAGGCGGTGAACGCCGAGGGCCTGGGCATCATGCGCTGGCAGCCGCGGCCCGTGCCCGCCCAGACCCTCTTCCAGGAACAGCGCGGCTACGGCCGGGGCTGCCCCTGGACCTGCGGCCACGCCCGGCCCGGGATCGGCTACGACCCGCGCGACCACCCCGTCGCCGAGGAGATCTGCGCCCGCCGCCTCGTCCTCGGGCAGAGCTTCAGCTCTCTCGGCCCGCCCAACGACATCAGCACGATGGACCTGTTCGCGGACGTCTTCCACAAGGTCCTGGTGGAGGAGCGGGACGCCCTGGTGGCGCTGGCCCGGCGGACGGCGGACGCGATGGGGTGACGGGGCGGCGGTTCCGCCAACGGGGCCGGCCGGGGTGGGTGAGGCTGGAGAAGGCACGTCAGTGACGGAAGGACCGTAGGCCCGATGCAGAAGGATGTGGACGTCGACCACGGGCGCGTGGCTCGCTCCGGGGACGACGGCCGCCACAGGCGCACCCTGCGACGGCAGCGGCTGTCGGTCAGCGCGGTCTTCTTCCTCACCGGCGCCGCCTTCGCCACCTGGGCCTCCCGGGTGCCGGCCGTCCAGGACCGCCTGAACCTCTCCGCGGGCGAACTGGCGATCGCCCTGATCGGCCTGAGCGGCGGCGCCTTCGTCGGGCTGCCGCTGGTCGGCGGCCTGGTGGCCAGGTACGGCAGCCGTACGGTGCTGTGCACCGGGCTCGCCGTCTACCTGGCCGCCCTCGCCGCACTGGCGTACGCGCCCGGGCTGGCGGCGCTGACGGTGCTGCTGGCGTTGTTCGCCTGCGGCAACACCGCCGTCGACGTGGCGATGAACACCCAGGGCGTCCTGGTGGAGCGCGCCTACGAACGGCCGGTCCTCGGCGGCTTCCACGCGATGTTCAGCCTGGGCGGCATCGCGGGCGCGGTCGCGGGCGGCCTGGCCGCGTCCGCGGACATCGGCATCGGCCGCCACTTCCCGCTGGCCGCGCTGGCCCTGTGCGCGGTGGCCGCGGCCGCGGCGACCTCCATGGCCCCGGACCCCCCACGGGACACCCGCGACAGCGGCCCCATGCTGGCCCTGCCCGGCCCCGGCCTGTGGATCCCCGGCCTGGTCGCCTTCTGCGCCCTGATGGGCGAGGGCGTCGTCAACGACTGGGGCGCGGTCTACCTCCGCGAGGTGACCGGCTCCTCCCCGGGCGCGGCGGGCCTCGGCTACGCGGTCTTCTCCGCGGGCATGGTCCTCGGCCGCCTCTCCGCCGACCGCATCCGCACCCGCCTGGGCACGGTCCGCTTCACCCTGGCCTGCGCGGCCCTGGCAGGCGCCGGAGCCGTGATCCCTATCGCGTCCCCCACCACCCCGGCCGGCTTCACCGGCTACGCCCTCCTCGGCCTGGGCATGGCCGCCGTCATCCCGGTCGTCTTCGCCCACGCCGCCGCCCAGCGCCCCGACACCCCCGGCCCCGCCATCGCCGCCGTCTCCGCCATCGGCTACGTCGGCTTCCTCGCCGGCCCCCCACTCATCGGCGCCCTCGCCTCCACCACGACCCTCCGCACCGCCATGCTGGTCCTGCCGACCCTGATGCTCACGATGGGCATCCTGGCCACACGCCTCCGGCGGAACTGAGCCCCGCATCCCCCGCCTTGCCGTACCGCCGGAATTCGACAGTCTCCAGTGCCCACGGCCCGAACGGCACGGTGTCCCCGTAGATATAGGGCTCCTTGCGGGCGTACCCGTTCTTGCAGGGCTCGGAGTGGACCTGGATCGTGCCGGTGCGGGGGTCGACGATCAGATAGTGCTCGATGCCCATGGCGGGGTATTCGGTGAGCTTTTCGATGTAGTCGTTGTTCGGGTTGGACGGGGATACGATCTCGATGACGGCGAGCACCTGCGTGGCGTCGACGGCGAGGCCCTCTTCGTCCAGGACGTCTTCGGGAATGACGACCGCGTCCGGGCGGCGCATCCGAGCGAGCGCCGGGTGCTCGATCTCGGGGCCCGGAACGCAGCCGTAGCCGGGATGACTGGTGAGCAGTTGTGCGTCCAGTTGCCTGCAGATGCGACGGAGGGTGCCCTCATGCCGCTTAGACGGGCACATCATGGCCAGTATCGGACCGGACGGGCCGATCTCGACGCTCCAGCTGCCTTCGAGCTGCTCGGCATAAGCCCCGAGTTGCTCGGCGATCGCGCGCATCTTCGCGTACTCCATGTCGCCAGAATACGGAACTGCAACGCCCAAAAGGGGCGCGAGGAACTGCGCGAGCAACCACCGACGACGGAAAGCAAAAGGGCGGCATCCACCCCAACGGCGCCCGACGGCTCAAGCCAACGCAGTGTGTGGCACCCGGTCCGCGCGTCGCTGCGGTCGCACGCGGACCGGGGCCGTGGAGGGGAGCCCCGGGGAGGGGGCTCAGGAAAGGGCCGGCTCGCGGGATGCGAGGGCCTCGGTGTGGGCGTCCATGCGCTCGGCGGCGAGGATCGCGGACGCCGTGTCCGCGCGGGACGCGGCGACGACCAGGGCGCGCCCGGCGAGGGTGTGGGCCCGCTGGTGCAGGGCCGTGATCTCACCGGTGGCGGCCGGGACCGCGCGGACCGGCGCCGGGCCGCCGCGCAGGCGGGACACCTGCTCGGCGAGACGGGCCGCCGCCTCCTCCAGGTCGGCGGACGGCGTCAGGGCGCGCAGTTCGTCGGTGACGGCGAGCAGCGCGCCGAGATGGCCCGCGAGCTGGATGTCCAGCTCTTCCTCACGCGTGCGGTGCGGAAAGTCCGAGGACGTGCCGGCCATCGTCCGGTGGACCGACTGGGTACGGATCGGTTCGTACATGGATGGCCTCCTGCTCTCTACAGAAGCCATCCTAGCTTGGATTCAGTCTAAAGTTGAGCCGTTCGTAAAACAGGGCCGTCAGGGCTGGCTGTAGCCGTCCAGGAAGTTCCCGATCCGGCCGATCGCGTCCTGCAGGTCGCGCGCCGTCGGCAGGGTCACCACCCGGAAGTGGTCCGGCTCGGGCCAGTTGAAGCCCGTCCCCTGGACGACCATGATCTTCTCGCGGCGCAGCAGATCCAGCACCAGTTGCCGGTCGTCCTTGATCTTGAAGACCTTCGGGTCCAGCCGGGGGAAGAGATACAGCGCCCCCTTCGGCCGTACGCACGTCACGCCCGGGATCTGCGTCAGCATCGAGTGGGCGACGTCCATCTGTTCCTTCAGCCGCCCGCCCGGCAGCACCAGGTCGTTGATCGACTGGCGTCCGCTCAGCGCCGCGACCACTCCGTGCTGCCCCGGCATGTTCGCGCACAGCCGCATGTTCGCCAGGATCGTCAGGCCCTCGATGTAGGACTCGGCGTGCGCGCGCGGGCCCGAGATCGACATCCAGCCCACCCGGTAGCCGGCCACCCGGTACGCCTTCGACATGCCGTTGAAGGTGAGGGTGAGCAGGTCCGGGGCGACCGACGCGGTCGGGATGTGCGTGGCGCCGTCGTAGAGGATCTTGTCGTAGATCTCGTCCGAGCAGACCAGCAGGTTGTGGCGGCGCGCGATGTCCGTCAGGCCCTCGATCATCGCCCGGTCGTACACCGCGCCGGTCGGGTTGTTCGGGTTGATGATCACGATCGCCTTGGTGCGGTCGGTGACCTTGCGCTCCACGTCCGCCAGGTCCGGCATCCAGTCGGACTGCTCGTCGCAGCGGTAGTGCACCGCCGTACCGCCCGACAGGGACACCGCCGCCGTCCACAGCGGATAGTCCGGGGCCGGCACCAGCACCTCGTCGCCGTCGTCCAGCAGGCCCTGCATCGCCATCACGATCAGCTCGGAGACGCCGTTGCCGACGAAGACGTGCTCGACGTCGGTCTCGATGCCGAGGGTCTGGTTGTGCATGACGACCGCCCGGCGCGCGGCCAGCAGGCCCTTGGCGTCGCCGTAGCCGTGCGCGGTGGAGACGTTGCGGAGGATGTCCTCCAGGATCTCCGGCGGGCACTCGAAGCCGAAGGCGGCCGGGTTCCCGGTGTTCAGCTTGAGGATGCGGTGGCCCGCCGCCTCAAGCCGCATGGCCTCTTCGAGAACCGGGCCCCGGATCTCGTAACAGACGTTGGCGAGCTTGGTCGACTGGATCACCTGCATGTCTGGGAGCTTACGGCCCGCTCCGGCACCTCGGGTCGTGTTTTCCGCCACGTGAGACGCCCGGTTTGCTCGGTTATCGCCGGTAGCTGTCGCAACCTACCCGCCAGTCTCTAAAATGCGCGCCCATGTCTGAGTACCGTCAACCCGATCCCGGGCCGTACCCCCCGAGCGCGGCCGCCCCCGCCACCGGCGGGTACGACGGGCAGGCCGTGCTCGGGACGCCGCCGAACGTCTACCACCCGCAGGTGGCCGGCGCCGTCCCCGCCTACGACGAGTACGCGGACCCCGCCGCCGCCCACGGCTGGCAGAACGCCTACGACGAGACGGCGCAGCTCCCTCAGGTGGCGGACGGCCCTGTCGGCGTCCCCGCCGGCCGTGCCGCCACCCGGCGGGACGTGCGCCGGGCCGCCGCCCGCCGCGATCGCCGGCTGCTGTTCGCGGGCGGCGCCATCGGTGTCGTCTCCTTCGCCGCCCTCGTGGCGGGCTTCTCCTTCGGCGGGTCCTCCGACGACGGCCCGGTCGGCCGCGGCGACCGTACGGGGCCGACGGCGCAGGACGCGACGGACGCGACGGACGCCACGGACGCCACGGACTCCTCGGGGTCCGGTGCCACCGGGGACCCCGACGGGCCCGCCTCCCAGGCGACCGGCCCGTCGGCCGCCGACCCTTCCTCGGCCGCCTCTCCCGGCGCCTCGGCGAGCTCCTCCGCCGACCCCGGCGCGCAGGACCCCACGGAGAGCGGGCAGCCCACCGCCTCCACCGCCCCCACCGCGGGCCCCTCGGCCCCCGAGGCCTCACCCACGGCCACCGGCGCCAAGCCGGGCCGCGGGCAGGGCAGGCCGGAGACCAAAGGGCCCAAAGGGTAGGCCCGAGGCAGCCAGTCGCTAATCGGCCAGCCGGGCCGGAAACGACTCCTTGTCCCCTCCCGTCACCGCATTGACAATGCGCATGACAAGAACGGGGCGGCCGGAAGATCTCCGGCCGCTCACGTCCATAGAGGGGACCCCACATGAACAAGCCTCTCCTCGCCGCACTCGCCGCCCTGGTGATCACCGGGGCGGGTGCGGCACCGGCCGTCGCGGCCACCGAGACGGACAGCGGGAGCGCGGCGCCCGCGATCAAGGCCGTCAACTTCGCCGGCACCGTGGCACTCAGCAACTGCTCAGGCTCCGTGATCCGCATGCCCGACTCGGCCGACGACGACCCGGCGCTCGTCCTCACCAACGGCCACTGTCTGGAGACCGGCATGCCGGACCCGGGCGAGGTCGTCGTCGACCAGGCCTCCACCCGCTCCTTCGGCCTGCTGAACTCCTCGGGCACCCGCGTCGGCACCCTGCGCGCCAGCAAGATCGCCTACTCGACGATGACCGACACCGACGTCGCCGTCTACCAGCTCACCCGCTCCTACGCCTCGATCCGCAGCACCTACGGCATCAACGCCCTCACCCTGAACGACACCCACCCGGTCGCCGGCACCGCCATCAGCGTCGTCTCCGGCTACTGGAAGCGGATCTACAACTGCTCCATCGACGGCTTCGTCTACCGCATGCGCGAGGGCGGCTGGACCTGGAAGGACTCCGTCCGCTACACCTCCGCCTGCAACACCATCGGCGGTACCTCGGGCTCGCCCGTGATCGACCAGAGCACCGGCCGGGTCGTCGCCGTCAACAACACCGGCAACGAGGACGGCCAGAGCTGCACCGTCAACAACCCCTGCGAGGTCGACCAGAACGGCAACGTCACGGTCCGCCAGGGCATCAACTACGCCCAGCAGACCTACCTCCTCGCCGCCTGCTTCGGCCTGGACAACAAGCTGGACCTGTACGCGAGCGGCTGCGCGCTGCCCAAGCCGTAAGCACGCCTACACGGGCGTCCTGCGCACCGCCCGCCCCGCCAGCACGTCCGTCCGCCGCCCGTCCTCGATGACGAACCTCCCGTCCACCAGGACGTACGGGATGCCCGTCGGCAGGGCGCGCGGACGGTCGTAGGTGGAGCCCGCCGCGACGGTCGCCGGGTCGAAGAGCACCAGGTCGGCCCGGTGACCCTCGCGCACCAGACCGCGGTCCGGCAGCCGCAGCCGGGCCGCGGGCCGCGAGGTGAGGTGCGCGACGCACTCCTCCAGCGACAGCACGCCCAGCTCACGGACGTAGGTCCCGAGGTAGTGCGGGAAGGTGCCGTACGCCCGCGGATGCGGCTTCGCGCCCTGCAGGATGCCGTCCGAGCCGCCGGTGTGCACCCGGTGGCGCATGATCGCCCGGACGTTCTCCTCGTGACCCACGTGCTGGAGGATCGAGGTGGCCAGCCGGTCCTTCAGGAGCAGCCGGCGGGCCGTCGCCCACCCGTCCAGGCGGCGGCCGACCTCACCGGACAGGGCGGGGTCGCCCACCCCGGAGATCTCGATCGTGTCCCAGTCGACCGGCACCCCGTGGCAGCCGTCCGAGCCGGTGACCTCCAGGTCGTGCCGGATGCGCTCGGCGGTCCCGTCGCCCCTCAGCCGGTCCAGCAGCGCCTGTGGGCCGCCCTCGCTCGCCCAGCTCGGCAGCAGCGCGGCGAGCGTGGTGCTGCCGGGGGTGTAGGGATACGTGTCGAGGCTGATGTCGGCCCCCGCCGCCAGGGCCTCGTCCAGCAGGGCCAGCAGCTCGGGCGCCCGGCCCTCGTTCACGCCGAAGTTCATCGTCGCGTGCGCCAGATGCAGCGCGCAGCCCGCCTGCCGCGCCAGCTCCACCATCTCCGCGTACGCCTCCAGCGCGCCCGCCCCGTAACTGCGGTGGTGCGGGCAGTAGTAGCCGCCGTACGACGCCACCACCCGGCACAGCTCGGTCAGTTCGGCGTCCTCGGCGTACATGCCCGGCGTGTAGGTGAGCCCCGACGACAGCCCCACCGCGCCCTGCTCCAGGCCCTCCGCGACCAGCCGCCGCATCCGGTCCAGCTCCTCGGGCGTGGCCGCGCGGTCCTCCCAGCCGACGACGAGCGCGCGGACCGTGCCCTGCGGGATCAGGTAGGCCGCGTTCACGGCGATGCCCCGGTCGAGGCGGTCCAGGTACTCGCCGACCGTGCGCCAGTCGAAATCGATGTCGTCGCCGTGGCCGTTCCAGCCGGTGATCGCCCGGCGCACCTCCTGAAGCGTGCGGTCGTCGACCGGGGCGTACGACAGCCCGTCCTGGCCGAGGACCTCCAGCGTCACGCCCTGGGCGGCCTTGGCGCTGTGGTCGGGGTCGCGCAGCAGCGCGAGGTCGCTGTGCGCGTGCATGTCGATGAAGCCGGGGGAGAGGACGAGGCCCTCCGCGTCCAGCTCCCGCATGGCGCGAGGCCGTTGGCAGCCGGCGGCCGCCGCCTCCTTGACGATGGACACGATCCGGCCGCCGTCGACCACGACGTCCGCCCGGTAGGAGGGCCCGCCGGAGCCGTCGACGACGTCCGCGTCCCGGATGACGAGGTCTTCCACGGGGCCTCCTAGAAGAACGTACGGATGTATTCGACGACCGTGCCGTCCGCCTCGGCCACCGGGATCAGCTGCCACTTGTCGAACGACGTGCACGGATGGGACAGCCCGAGCCCCACCCAGTCCCCGACCTCCAGATCGGCTTCCTCGGTCGTGCGCAGCCACGCGTGCTGGTCGGACAGGGCCGTCACCGAGACGCCGGTGGCCGGGCGCTCGGTGCCGTCCCGGCGGACCACCTGCGCGAAGGGCAGATCGAGGTCGTACGCCGCGTCCCGCTTGCCCGCGTTGACGAACGCCTGGTCGGGTGCGGGCCGCGAGACCACCTGCGTCCACAGCCGGAAGGCGGGCTCCAGGGCACCCTCCTCGGGGACCCGGTTGAAGGGGGTCAGCTTGCGGTAGTGCCCGTCGTCGTGCGAGACGTACGCCCCCGAGCGCAGCAGCTTCAGCACCGGCCGGGACAGTGCGGGGATCTCCGCGAACACCTCGGCCACCGCGTCGAACCAGGCGCTGCCGCCCGCGCTGACGACGATCTCCTCCGTACGGCCGAACCGTCCCGCCTTGTCGAGGTCGACGGCCAGCGCCACCAGCCGCCGCAGCCAGGCGTGCACCCGCTCCGGCGTCGCCTGCGGCACCTCGCCCTCGTATCCGGCGACGCCGACCAGACGCAGCGTCCCGGTCGCCGCCACCGCCTCGGCGACGGCCGCGCACTCCGCCTCGGTACGGACCCCGGTGCGGGCGCCCTCCCCGGCGGCCAGCTCGACGACGACGTCCACCGGACGCGGGGTGCCCCGCAGGGCCGCGTCCATCAGCTGCACCCCGCGTACGGAGTCGACGTAGCAGACGAGACGGAAGTCCGGGTCGGCCGCGAGCTCGGCGGCGATCCAGCCGAGGGCCGCCGGGTCGACGAGCTCGTTGGCGAGGAAGACGCGCCCGAACCCGAACGCCCGTGCCACGCGCACCTGGTGCGGCACGGCCAGCGTGATGCCCCACGCCCCGTGCTCGACCTGCCGCTGGAACAGCTGGGGCGCCATGGTGGTCTTGCCGTGCGGGGCGAAGGCGAGGCCGTGGCGTTCGGCGTACGTCTCCATCAGCCGCAGATTGTGCTCCAGACGCTCGGCGGACAGCGCGAGCACGGGCGTGGTGAAGCCGCCGGTGAAGAGGTTGCGGCGCTGGGCGGCCAGCTCGCCGACGGTGAGGCCTTCGGCGTCCGGCGGGAGGCCCTTGAAGCGGTGGTCCACGCGTTCCGCGGCCAGTCCGTCCGGCGACTCGATGCTCATGGGGCCTCCCGATCTGGGGCGTTGCAGTGTGTGCAACATCCGTTGCGTATGACGCTTGCTGCTGTCTAACATCTCGGCCGACGCGGGGTCAACGGAGCGGCCGCGCAGCCCGAAGGAGCATCCGACCATCGTGACTCTCACCGGACCCACCCCGGACGTCGTCGCCCTCGGCGAGTCCATGGTCACGTTCCTGCCCACCCGGCCGGGACGGCTCGCCGACGTGCCGTCCTTCGAGCGCGGCATCGGCGGCGCGGAGTCCAACGTGGCGTGCGCGCTGGCTGCCGCCGGCCATGCGGTGAGGTGGGTCAGCCGGGTCGGGGTGGACGGATTCGGGGACCATCTCGTGCAGGCCGTGGGCGCGTACGGCGTCGATGTGTCGGCCGTCGGACGGGACCCGGAGCGGCCCACCGGGGTGTACTTCCGTACCGCCGGGGACCGTTCGACGGACGCGCACGAGGTGGCGTACTACCGGGCCGGGTCTGCGGCGTCCGCGATGAGTGTGGCGAACGTCGACCTCTCCGTGGCTCTTTCGGGGCGGGTGCTGCACCTTTCCGGGATCACGGCCGCGTTGTCGGGGGAGTGCCTGGAGCTGCTGCGCGAACTGACCGCACCGCGGGACGGGCGGCCTCTGGTGTCCTTCGACGTGAACTTCCGTGAGGGGTTGTGGGGCGGATCGGCGGGGCCGGGGGTGCTGCTCGATCTTGCCCGGCGGGCCGATGTGGTCTTCGTGGGGGCGGACGAGGCACGCGAGGCGTGGGGCCTGAGTGATGAGAGGGCGTTGCTGGAGGCGCTGGTCGGGCCTGAGCTGGTCGTCGTCAAGCAGGGGGCGGCAGGGGCTGCGGCCTATGAGCGGGGTGGTCGGCGTTGTCTGCCGTCTGCGGGTTCTCGTGGGCTGGTCGCGCAGTTCCCCGCGCCCCTTGAGGGCATGCACTTCAGCTCCGCCCCAGAAGTGGAGGTCGTCGCCGCGGTCGGGGCCGGGGACGCCTTCGCCGCGGGTTTCCTCTCCGCCACCCTGCGCGGGCTCCCCGTACGCGACCGGCTGCGGCACGGGCATCTGTGGGCCGCGGCCGTGCTCACCGTCCCCGGGGATCTCGCCGCGCCCCCTTCCCGAGGCCACGCCGATCGGCTCGCCGCCCTCGGAGAGGACGCGTGGGGGAGACTTCGACTCGGCCCCGGCTGGACGCGTGCCGGAGAGGCCTTGGAGGAGGTACGTACGCCATGAGCCAGACCGTCGACCGGGCACTGAGCATCCTGCCGCTGCTCGCGGAGGGCCCCGCCGACCTGGGGCAGGTCGCCGACCGCCTCGGTGTCCACAAGAGCACCGCGCTGCGGCTGCTGCGCACCCTGCACGAACACGGGCTGGTCTACCGCCAGTCCGACCAGCGCTACCGGCTGGGCGCCCGGCTGTTCGCGCTCGCCCAGGAGGCGATGGAGAACCTCGACATCCGCGAGATCGCCCACCCCCACCTCCTGCGCCTCAACGAGGAGTGCGGGCACACCGTGCACCTCGCCGTGTACGAGGAGGGCGAGGTGCTCTACATCGACAAGGTCGACAGCCGCTACCCGGTGCGCATGTACTCCCGGATCGGCAAGCCCGTCGCGATCACGGTCGCGGCCGTCGCCAAGCTGCTGCTCGCCGACCTGCCCGAGGCCGAGCGCCGCGCGGTCGCCGAGAAGCTCGACTACCCCTTGTACACGGCCCGTTCGACGCCGAACGCGGATGCGTTCCTCAGGGAACTCACGCAGGCGCGCGAACAGGGCTGGGCCTCCGACCTCGGCGGCCACGAGGAGTCCATCAACTGCGTCGCCGCGCCGATCCGCGGTGCCGACGGCCGGGTGGTCGCCGCGATGTCGGTGTCCGCGCCGAACGTCGTCGTCACCGCCGACGAACTCCTCACCCTGCTCCCGCTGGTGCGCCGCAGCGCGGACGCCATCAGCGGCGAGTACTCCGGACGAACGACCGTAAGGGACCCCGCATGACGGACAAGATCGCGCTCACCCCGAAGACCCACACCGTCCCGCCCGCGAAGTTCTCGCACGGCGTGAAGAAGGGCAACATCCTCCAGGTCGCCGGCCAGGTCGGCTTCCTGCCCGCCGAGGACGGCAAGCCCCCCACGCCCGCCGGCCCCAGCCTGCGCGAGCAGACCCTGCAGACCCTCGCCAACGTCAAGGCGATCCTGGAGGAGGGCGGCGCCTCCTGGGACGACGTGATGATGATCCGCGTCTATCTGACGGACGTGGCGCACTTCGCCGAGATGAACGAGATCTACAACGTCTACTTCGAGGCGCAGAACCTCACCGCCCCGCCCGCCGCCCGCACGACCGTCTACGTCGGCCTCCCCGCCGGGCTGCTCATCGAGATCGACGCGCTCGCCGTCCTCGGCTGACCTCTTCCCCTCCCGTACGACCCGGACGGCATGGTGTCCGACACCCTCGGACGCCATGCCGCGATCCCCCCTGCCCGAAAGCTCCATGCCCTTACGTAGAGGACCCCCGTATGTCCTGCTCGCTCGCCGCTCCCGCCCCCGAGGCCCCACCCCACACCGGGGGCCTTCTGACGCTGATCGACGGCACGGCCGGGCTGCTGACCGTCGCCGCCGTCGGCATCGCCCTGCTGCTCTTCCTGATCATCAAGGTGCGGCTCCAGCCGTTCGTCGCGCTGCTCGCCGTGTCCATAGCCGTCGGCCTGCTCGCCGGACTCTCGGTCACGGAGCTCTTCGGCACCGTCCAGCGCAGCGACGCCGTCTCCACCATCGAGTCCGGCATGGGCGGCATCCTCGGCCATGTCGCGATCATCATCGGCCTCGGCACCATGCTCGGCGCGATCCTGGAGGTCAGCGGCGGGGCCGAGGTGCTCGCCTCGCGCCTGCTCGGTCTGTTCGGGGAGAAGCGCGCCCCGCTCGCCATGGGCGTGACGGGTGTCGTCTTCGGCATCCCGGTCTTCTTCGACGTCGGCATCTTCGTCCTCGCGCCGATCGTCTACGCCGCCGCCAAGCGGTCCGGCAAGTCGATCCTGCTGTACTGCCTGCCGCTGCTCGCGGGCCTGTCCATGACCCACGCCTTCCTGCCGCCGCACCCCGGGCCCGTGGCCGCGGCCGGACTCCTCCACGTCGACCTCGGCTGGGTCATCCTCATGGGCGTCGTCTGCGGCGTCCCCGCCGTGCTGGCCGCGTGGGTGTTCTCGGCGTGGATCGGACGCCGGATCTTCGTGGCCGTGCCGCAGGACATGGTGGAGGCGGCCGAGGACGCCAAGCGCGCGGTCCGGGCCGAGCAGGCCGAGCCCCGTGAGCAGCCCGTCGCCCTCGGCACGGTCCTCGCCGTCATCGGTACGCCGCTGATCCTGATCCTCGCCGCGACCTTCTCCTCGATCGCCCTGGACCCCTCCACCCCGCGCTCGGTGATCGAGTTCTTCGGCCACCCCTTCGTGGCCCTGACGATCGCCCTGCTGCTCGCCTACTACGTCCTCGGCATCCGCCGCGGCTGGTCCCGCAAGTCGCTGGAGACCGTGTCCACTTCGTCCCTGAAGCCGGTCGGCAACATCCTGCTCGTCGTCGGCGCGGGCGGGGTCTTCGGCGCCGTACTGAAGGCGAGCGGGGTGGCCCAGGCCCTGTCGGACACCTTCCACGACGTCGGGCTGCCGGTGATCGTGCTGTCGTACCTGATCTCCGTGGTGCTGCGGGTCGCCCAGGGCTCGGCGACGGTCGCCATCGTCACCACCGCGGGCATCGTCGCCCCGCTGCTCGCCGAGGGCGACCACTCCCAGGCGTTCGTCGCCCTCGTCATCATGGCCATCTCGGCCGGCTCCATCTTCGCCTCGCACGTCAACGACGGAGGCTTCTGGATGGTGGCCAAGTACTTCGGCATCAGCGAGCGGGACACCCTGCGGACCTGGACCGTGCTGGAGTCGGTGCTGTCGGTGGGGGGCTTCGTGATGGCCGCCGGGTTGAGCATCTTCGTATAACGATGCCGGGGCTGGCTGTGTGCGGCACAGGATCGTCGACCATACTGCTCCGCTGTGGAGCAGCGCATAGGTTCGAGCAGTCAGCCCCTGGACGCCGGAGTGAACCCGGCGCACATCCCCGGACTCACGGGCCCCGTGTCCAAGGAGGAGCCGGAGGACGCCCGGCCCGAGGCCGAGGTCGACGTCGAGGTCGCGGTCGAGTCCGCCGCCGAGGAGGCCGCGGTCGATGCCGAGGAGGCCCCCGCCGAGGAGGCCCCCGCCGAGGCGCCCGTCGACGGCCCCGTGTTCGAGGCCGCCGACCGGCGCGCGCGGATCGTCGCGGACGCCACCGGTGTCCGGCTCGCCCTGGACGACCAGGAGTGCGAGTTCCGGTGGGACGAGATCGGCGCGGTGGAGACGGAGACCGGCCGCTTCGGCAAGCGGTACACGGTCACCGTCCACACCCCCGACCGCCGCTGGTACCCGATCGAGATCGAGGCCGAGTCCCGTGCCCGGCACAAGGACTGGGACGCCCAGCTGGACGCGGTCCTCGACGCCTACTTCGAGGAAGAGCCCGCGGACGAAGAGGCCGCGGACTAGGCGCAGTACTGCGCGGCCTTGCCGATCGACCGGTACATACAGTCGGAGTTCTCCAGCAGTTGGAGCACCGCGTCCCGGTTGCGGGACGTCTCCCGCTCGATGACCTCGTCGGGCGGGTAGAAGCCGCCGCCGCCGGACGACGGGTACATCTCGAAGGTGTAGCCGAAGATCTTGTGGGCGCCCCACAGGTAGTCGTCGATGGACCCGTCGGTGATGTACAGGTCGCTCGACTGCTCGGGCGTGTAGCCGTTGCTGGCCGCCATCTTCTGGCCGACGGTCGCGAAGGCGTTGCGGTCGTCGGCCGTCATGCCGGTCGTCGTGTCCGAGTAGGTGTAGCCGAACGGCCACAGCACCAGCTCGCTGTACGTGTGGAAGTCGATGGCCGCCTTGATCTGCTGCACGCCCCCGACGACCCGGCTGCGCACGAAGCCGGCGACGACCTTCACCTCGGGCGCCGACTCGGCCGCTGTGCCCCGGTAGGTCTCCGAGGACGTCGAGCCGGAGGAGCCGCCGCAGCAGCCCCAGCGGTAGTTCCAGTTGCGGTTGAGGTCGGTGCCGACGTACGAGGAACCGGAGTTGGGCTGCCGGTTCTTGCGCCAGGAACGGTAGGAGCCGGAGGCGATGTCGTACTCGCCGCCGTCGGGGTTGAGGTCGGGCACGATCCAGATCTCGCGGCCGTTCACCATGCTCGTGACGCGCGAGTCGGAGCCGTAGCCCGCGCCGAGCTCGCGCAGCAGGTACAGCGCCATCTCCACCGTGAGGTGCTCGCGGGCGTGCTGGTGGTGGGTGAACAGCACCTCCGGCTCGGCCTCGTCGGTGCCCACGTTGTCGCTGATCTTGATGGCGACGATGTCGCGGCCCTGGTAGGACTTGCCGATGACCCGCTTGCTCATGATGTTCGGGTAGGCCGCGAGCCGCTGGTCGATCTCGGCGTTCATCTCGGCGTAGTTGTGGTACCGCGAGTCGGCCGAGGGGAAGTCGTAGAGCCGGATCTCGTCCTCGGCGATCCGGGCCGAGGCGTCGGGCAGCGCGGTGACCTGGTAGCCCTTCGCCCGCAGCCGGCGGATCTGGTCGGCCCGGCCGGAGACGACCAGGCCCTCCTCGTCGGCCTGGTCCACGGTCACGCCGGCCGCGGTGACGGCGGTGCGCTCGGCGGCGGTGCTGTTGTGGACGTGGACCTCGTACTGCCGGATGTCGTCGGCGGAGGGAGCCGCCTTCGCCGCGCTGTCGGCGTCGGCGACGGTCGCCGAGACGGGGGCGGCGAGCGCGAGGGCGAGGACGGCGGCCAGCGCGGCGGACCTTCTGGTGGGGCGGGCGCCTGAGCCGCGTATGCGGAGTCGCATGAAGTCTCCTTGGTTCTCCAGGGATTCCGGGGTCTTCCGGAAGTGGGGAGTGGAGCTGGGGGGTGGTGCTTCCGTGCGACAGGTGCGGGTGTGGCGCCCATGGTGCGGGGGTGGCATGTTCAGGTCAATATCAGAACCGGCCGTATGGGGACCCGCGCCTTGCGCGCATCGGGTGCAGATCCGGGCAGGCCCTCTTGCCCCGCACCCGCCCTTACGCTTTCTTGACGCTCATGGCGGACACCACGGGACACCCCACGGAACCAGGCGTCACATCCGAGACCGACCGGCCGATGCGGCCGTCGAGTTGGCGCCACATCGGACCCGGCATCGTCGTCGCGGCCACCGGCGTCGGCGCCGGCGACCTTGTCGCCACCCTCATCGCGGGCAGCAGCTTCGGCTACACCCTGCTGTGGGCCGCGATCGTCGGCTGCCTGGTCAAGATCTCCCTCGCGGAGGCGGCCGGCCGCTGGCATCTGTCCACCGGCCGCACCCTCTTCGACGGCTGGGCGAGCCTCGGCCGCTGGACGACCTGGTTCTTCGCGGTCTACGCCGTCGTCTGGGGCTTCGTCTACGGCGCCGCCGCGATGTCCTCCAGCGCGCTGCCGCTCCAGGCGCTCTTCCCGGACGTGATGGACCTGAAGTGGTGGGCGATCGCCTGCGGCCTCACCGGCCTGGTGTTCGTCTGGTTCAACCGGTACGCCGTGTTCGAGAAGGTCATGACCGTCCTGGTCGGCGTCATGTTCCTGGTGACGGTCTACCTGGCGATCCGGGTCACCCCCAACCTCCCGGACGCCTTCGCGGGCCTGCTGCCCGTGCTGCCCGACGAGAAGGACTCCGTCCTCAACACCCTCGGCCTGATCGGCGGCGTCGGCGGCACCATCACCCTTGCCGCGTACGGCTACTGGGTCAACGCCAAGGGCTGGACCGACACCGGCTGGATGAAGGTCATGCGCCTGGACAACCGGGTCGCCTACGCCACCACCGGCATCTTCGTCGTCGCCATGCTGTTCGTCGGCGCAGAGATGCTGCACTCCGCGAACGTGGCCATCGCGAGCGGCGACAAGGGGCTGATCCAGCTCGGCGACATCCTGGAGGCCGAGTACGGCCCCGCCACCGCCAAGTTCTTCCTGATCGGCTTCTTCGCCACCTCCTACACCTCCCTGATCGGCGTCTGGCACGGAGTGAGCCTGATGTTCGCCGACTTCGTCGCCCGGCTGCGCCCCGGCACCGAGGCCGCCCGCGGCGAGGAGGTCGCCTCCGGCGCCCGGGAGCGCTCCTGGCCCTTCCGCGCCTACCTGTTGTGGCTGACCTTCCCGCCGATCGTCCTGCTCTTCCAGGACCAGCCCTTCCGTCTGGTCATCGTCTACGGCGTCCTGGGCGCGGCCTTCCTGCCGTTCCTGGCGGGCACGCTGCTGTGGCTGCTCAACTCCGGCCGGACCCCGCGCGCCTGGCGCAACGGGCCGCTCAGCAACACGATGCTCGCGCTCGCCGGGCTGCTCTTCCTGGTGCTGTGCGTGAAGCAGATCTGGGACCAGCCGTGGTCGGAGTTCTTCTGAGTCCTTCTGTGCCTTTGAAGAAGACCTCCGGCCACGGCTGTCGCGGGGCCTACGGCAGCGCGTGCACGTGCGGCCCCACCGCGTTCGACCACGCGTTGCCCGCGGTGGCGTCCCAGTTGGTGGACCAGGTCATCGCCCCGCGCAGGTCGGGGTAGGTCCGTGACGGCTTGAAGGTGCCGCAGCCGGTGCCCCGGGCCAGACAGTCGAGGGCGTTGTTCACCACGGTCGGCGAGACGTAGCCGCTGCCCGCGCCGCGCGTGGAGGCGGGCAGCCCCAGCCCCACCTGGGACGGGGTGAGCCCGCCCTCCAGCTGGATGCAGGCCAGCGCGGTGAGGAAGTCCACCGAGCCCTGGGAGTACACCTTGCCGTCGCATCCCAGCATCGAACCGCTGTTGTAGTACTGCATGTTGACGACCGTGAGGATGTCCTTGATGTTCAGGGCCGTCCGGAAGTAGGCGTTGGACGTCGACTGCATGTCGATCGTCTGCGGAGCCATCGTGATGATCAGCGACGGGCCCGCCTTCGCCGACAGCGACCGCAGCGCCTGGGTCATGTAGGTGGCGTTGAGCCCGTTCTCCAGGTCGATGTCGACGCCGTCGAAGCCGTACGTCTGCATCAGTGAGTAGACCGAATTCGCGAAGTTCGCGGCCGAGGCGGAGTCGTTGACGCTCACCGTGCCCCGCTCGCCGCCCACCGAGACGATGACCTTCTTGCCCGCGGCCTGCTTGGCGCGGATGTCGGCCTTGAACTGGTCGACGGTGTAGCCGCCGAGGCCGGCCGAGTCGAGGTTGAAGGTGACGGCCCCGGGTGTGCCGGTCGCGTCCGCGAAGGCCACGGCGATGATGTCGTACTGACCCGGCACGTCGGAGATCTTCTGGACGGTCGCCCCGTTGTTGAAGTTCTGCCAGTAGCCGGTCACCGCGTGCCTGGGCAGGGTCCCGCCCCCGCCGCCGCCCGTGGGCGCGGTCGTGCCGGTCACGGCCGCCGACTTCGGCGACTCACCGGCCGCGTTGGTGGCGGTGACCTGGAAGGAGTACGCGGTGGAGGCGGTCAGCCCGGTCACGGTCGCCGAGGTGCCGGTGACCGCGGTGACCCTGGTGCCGTCGCGGTAGACGCTGTACCCGGTCGCGCCGGACACGGCGTTCCACGCCAGCGACACCGACGACGACGTCGTACCGGAGACCGCGAGGCCCGTGGGGGCGCCGGGGACCGTCGGGCCCGGGTCGGTGCCCCCGCCGCCGTCGGGGCCGAAGACCGAGACGTCGTCGGCGAGGTAGGCGGCCTGCCCGTACCAGCCGTGCAGATAGACGGTGACCGAGGTGGTGGAGGCGCCGGTGGTGAAGGTCGTCGACAGTTGCTTGAAGGAGGACGAGTCGGGCGTCCAGGTGGAGACATCGGTGGTGCCGGTGCCGGTGGCGCCGAGATAGGTGTAGCCGCCCTGGACCCAGGCGCTGAGGGTGTACGTCGCGTTCGGCCTGACCGCGACGGTCTGGGAGCAGCGGGCGTTGTCCTGCCCGGCCGGGGTCGCCCGCAGCGCGGCCGAGCCGCCGTGCACGGGCGAGGAGACGGTGGTCCCGCTGTTCGCGCTGCACGTCCAGTTGGCGAGGCCCGACTCGAAGCCGGCGTTCTTCGCGTTGTTGACGTCGGCCGCGGATGCCTCGACGGCGGCGGTGAGGGACAGGGCCAGGGCGGCGGTGACGGCACCGGCCCACAGGCGGGTCCGTCTCGGGCGTGTTGCGCGGTCCACTGGGGCCTCCGGTGGGGGAGTGGGATGGGGACGGTGGCCACCGCTGGACGTCCAAGTTGGTCCAGACCAATAGGACGTGTCAAGAGGTCCAGACCAACTCGCCAACAGAACGGACAGTTGAAGGGCTGAGTGCGCAACCTGACCCGTTTTGACGCGACTTGTGCGCCAGTAGTTCCACCGGAGCTCACCAAACGCTGTTCTCCGGTCACAGGGCCGTGGGTACAGTGCCGAGGTAGTCACGCAATGAAGTCATCTCGGTGCTCCGGAGTAACTCCCGGCGAGCCGACTGGCGGGGATTCGGGGAGCTGCGCGTGCCAACTGCCGTCGCCGTGACCGGTGCCGATCTGGCGCTGCCGCCGCTGGACGAACGCACCGTGCCCGCGGCCGTCCTGGCCGGCCTCGACCGCGAGCCGCTCGACCAGTCCGTCGCCCGCCTCCACACGCTCGTCGAGCAGCACGGCCATGTGATCGTCGTCCACCCGCCCGGCGTGTCCCCGGCTGTAGAACGGCGTCTGCGCACGGTCCGCTCCCTGCTGGAGAGCGACCGCATCGCCCTCTTCGGCCCCGACCTGCCACCGCTCGCCGTCGCCGTCCTCGCCCGGCAGCTGCGCCAGCTCGCCTCCTGCGACCTCGCCCCGGGCGTCCTCGCCTGCGCCGGCCGACTGCTCACCCACTACCTGCACGCCGGCGCCGTCCTCGGCTCCGTCGCCAAGCTCGACCGCGTGCCCGTCACCCTCAAGGCGCACGCCAAGTCCTGGATGCCGGGCAGCCAGTTCGCCGTCGTCGCCCACCCCGCGCCCCAGCTCGTGCGGATCGGCCCCGAAGCCTCGCTCACCGGACCGGAGTTCGCCACCTCGATGCTGGTCGCCAAGGGCCAGCACCCCACCGACTGGGTCACCTCGACCCTCGCCCCGGCCTGGAACACCCAGGGCCTGCGCGAGACCCCGCTGCCCGCCGAGTCGCCCGCCTGGTGGGGCACCGGCCGGCTCACCGAGTTCTGCAGCTTCCTGCCCGACCTGTCCGTGCTCTACCAACTGGTCGCCTCGGTGCGGCAGAGCGTGTGCCACTGGTGCGGGCTCGACGTCATCGGCGACCGCTGTGTGTTCTGCTCCGCCGTCCCGCCCGCCTCGGAGAGCCGCATGCTCACCGGCTGACCCGCGCAGTGAAGTCCCCCGACCCCACCCCCCATAGAGGTTGCTCGGTCCATGAACTCCCGTCAGCGCCGTGGCGTGATACTCCTGCTCCTGTCGGTCCTGGGCGCCCTCGGCGCCTTCGCCGGCGTGCTCTCCGTCGTCGACGACGTGAAGTCCAAGGTCGGCCCCGAGGTCACGGCGTACGAGCTGAAGAGCGACGTGGACCCCTACACCGCCCTGAACCCCGGCCAGTTCAGGAGGATCAGCCTGCCCGAGCGCTGGCTGTCGGCCACCGCGGTCACCGACCTCGACGACATCCGCGGCAAGATCGCCGTCACCACCCTGAAGAAGGGCTCCCTGCTCCAGAGCGACATGATCGTCGACCAGCCGGAGCTCCGCCCCGGGCAGCAGGAGGTCGCCATCATGATCGACGCGGCGACCGGCGTGGCCGGCAAGATCACCCCGGGCTCCACCGTCAACGTCTACGCCACCTTCGAGGGCGAACGCGAGGGCGCCCCCGACCAGTCCAGGATCGTCGTGACGGGCGCCCGCGTCCTCGACGTCGGCGAACTGACCCCCCTGGAGCCCGGCGCGAGCGAACGCACCCGCCGCGCCGGCGAGGCCGTCCCCATCACCTTCGCGCTGTCCACCCTCGACGCCCAGCGCCTCACCTACGCCGAGTCCTTCGCCCAGCGCGTCCGCCTCGCCCTGGTCGCGCCCGGCAGCGACACCGCCGTCCCCGACAAGGACCGCACCTACGAACTCGCCCAGGACAAGTGAGAGGCGGCCGCGCATGCCCACGAGGATCCTCCCGGCCGTCGGCGACGCGGACGCGGTCCGGTCCATCACGACGCTCCTCAGCCAGCTCCCCGACGCCGAACCCCTCGCCCCCGTCGTCGACTCCACCCAGCTCGTCGACACCCTCGCCCGCCTCGCCGCCGACTCCGTCGACGAACTCCCCGAGGTCGTCGTCGTCCACGAACGCATCGGGCCCGTACCCGCACTGGAGCTGATCCGCGAGGTCGCCCTGCGCTTCCCCGCCGTCGGCGTCATCCTCGTCACCAGCGACGCGAGCCCCGGCCTGTTCTCCGCCGCCATGGACTCCGGCGCCCGCGGCGTGGTCGCGCTGCCGCTGTCGTACGACGAACTCGCCAGCCGCGTCCAGGCCGTCGCCACCTGGTCCGTCGGCGTCCGCCGCCACCTCGGCCACGGCGGCGCCGACGTGTTCACCGGGGCCGGCGGCACCGTCGTCACCGTCAGCGGCGCCAAGGGCGGTGTCGGCACCACCCTGGTGGCGCTCCAGCTCGCCCTCGCCTCCCAGGCCTCCGGCCGCTCCACCGCCCTCGTCGACATGGACCTCCAGGCCGGCGACATCGCCTCCTTCGTGGACGTCCAGTTCCGCCGCTCCGTCGTCGACCTCGCGGCCATCACCGACATCTCTCCGCGCGTCCTCGCCGACGCCGTCTTCCGCCACGACACCGGCCTCGCCCTCCTGCTGGCCCCCGCCGAGGGCGAACGCGGCGAGGAGGTCACCGACCGCGCCGCCCGGCAGATCGTCAGCGCCCTGCGCTCCCGCTACGAGACCGTCGTCATCGACTGCGGCGCCCAGACGACCGGCGCCTCCGCCGCCGCCGTCGAGATGGCCGACACCGCCCTGCTCGTCACCACCCCCGACGTCGTCGCCGTACGCGGCGCCAAGCGGGTCGTGCGCATGTGGGACCGGCTCCAGATCCGCAAGGCCGAGGAGACCACCGTCGTCGTCAACCGCACCAGCCGCAGCGCGGAGATCCAGCCGCCGCTGATCCAGAAGATCACCGGCACCGCGCTGGCCGCGACCGCGATCCCGGCCCACTTCAAGGAACTCCAGGCCGCGGTCGACGCCGGCCGCGTCCACGAACTCGACGCCAAGGGCCAGATCCGCCAGGCCCTGTTCGCCCTCGCCGGCGAACTCGGCCTGGTCAAGGCGCAGGCCGGCAGCCAGAAGCACGGCCGGCTGCGCGGGGACCGACGGCGCAAGGACGGTGGGGGATGAGGGCCCGGCTCCGGGAGGACCGGGGGCAGGTCACGATCGAGTTCCTCGGCATGACGCCGACGATCCTGGTCACGCTGGTGGTGCTGTGGCAGTGCGTGCTGGTCGGTTACACGTACACGCTGGCGGCCCACGCGGCCGACGAGGCCGTACGGGCGGGGACGGCGTCGGAGGGACAGTCGGCCTGCAACGGGGCGGGGCTGGAGGACCTGCCGAGCGCCTGGCAGGGCGGGGCGGGCGTGGAGTGCTTCGCCGACGGCGACTTCGTGACCGCCGAGGTCGACCTGGAGGTGCCCATCCTCTTCCCGGGCGTGATCGGCTTCCCCCTCCCGGTCGAGGCGCACGCCGGCGCCGTACAGGAGGAGGACTGAGGTGAGGGTCCGAGACCGCGGCCAGGTCGCCATCGAGTACCTGGGGTTCATCCCGATCCTGGTGCTCGTGGCGCTCGCCGGCGTGCAGATCGGGCTCATCGCGTACGCCGGTCAGCAGGCGGGTACGGCGGCGCGGGCGGGGGCGCGGTACGCATCGCTCCAGGAGAACGCGCAGGACGCGTGCACCCGGGCGGTCAGCGACTGGCTCTCCGTGAGCTGCGTTCCGGCTTTCGGCGGCGACGAGGTGACCGTCACCGCGACGGTCGAGATCCCGTCCCTGGTCCCCGGCTGGGAGTTCGGCCCGGCCACCAAGACCGCCACCATGCCGCTCGACCACACCGACGAGGAGCTGGTTGTGCCATGAGCCTGCGGGCACGCATCAACGTCCCCGAGGAGAACGGCAGCCGGGGCGAGGACGGCCATCTGGTCGCCTCGTACCGGGCGAAGCTGCTGGAGGAGATCGACCTCGCCGAGATGAGTTCGCTGGCGGCGGCCGAGCGCCGGGCCCGCCTGGAGCGGGTGCTCGGGCACATCATCAGCCGCGAGGGGCCGGTGCTGTCGACGGTCGAGCGCTCGCAGCTGATCCGCCGGGTCGTGGACGAGGCGCTGGGCCTCGGCATCCTGGAGCCGTTGCTGGAGGACGCCTCCATCACGGAGATCATGGTGAACGGCCCGGACGCGATCTTCGTGGAGCGCGGCGGCCGGGTGGAGCAACTGCCGCTGCGGTTCGCGTCCGTGGACCAGCTGATGCAGACCATCGAGCGGATCGTGTCCACGGTCAACCGCCGCGTCGACGAGTCGAACCCGATGGTCGACGCCCGGCTGCCCTCCGGCGAGCGCGTCAACGTGATCATCCCGCCGCTGTCCCTGACCGGCCCGATCCTCACCATCCGCCGCTTCCCGCGCTCCTTCACCCTCCAGGAGCTGATCGGCTTCGGCTCGCTCGACGAGCACATGCTGTTCCTGCTGGCGGGCCTGGTGCAGGCGAAGTTCAACATCATCGTCTCGGGCGCCACCGGCACCGGCAAGACCACCATGCTCAACGCCCTGTCCGGGCTGATCCCCGGCGGCGAGCGCATCATCACCATCGAGGACTCCGCCGAACTCCAGCTCCAGCAGGCCCACGTCATCCGCCTGGAGTCCCGCCCGCCCAACGTCGAGGGCAAGGGCCATGTCACCATCCGCGACCTGGTGCGCAACTCCCTGCGCATGCGGCCCGACCGGATCGTCGTCGGCGAGGTCCGCGGCGGCGAGTCGCTGGACATGCTCCAGGCGATGTCGACCGGCCACGACGGCTCGCTGGCGACGGTGCACGCCAACAGCGCGGAGGACGCCCTGACCCGCCTGCAGACCCTCGCCTCCATGTCGGACGTGGAGATCCCCTTCGTCGCCCTGCACGACCAGATCAACAGCGCGGTGGACGTCCTGGTCCAGCTGGCGCGGTTCGCGGACGGCGCCCGCCGCATCACCGAGATCGCGATCCTCGACAGCCACGGCGGAGAGCCGTACCGGCTGGCCACCGTGGCCCGCTTCGACGCACAGCCCATGACCCCCGACGGCCGCGTGCACGGCACCTTCCGCTACTTCCCGCTTCCGCGCCGCACCGCCGACCGCCTCTACATGGCGAGCCAGCCCCTCCCGCAGGCCTTCGGCGTCGCCCAGCACGCCGATCAGCTCGCCACCCGAGAAGCCAGGTAGAACCATGGAACTAGGCACGCTCGTCCAGCTCACCACCGGCCTCACCCTGCTGACCTGCCTCCTCGCCGTGATCGGCGTGCACTCCTACGCCACCGGCCGCGCCCAGCGCCAGGCCCTGGTGGAGCGGCTCGCGCTGGAGGCCGGCCGTGGCTCGGCCCCCGGACGCAGGCGCTACTTCCGCGGCCTCGACCGCCGCCTGCGCCGCACCCGGCTCGGCCGGCTGCTGGAGCTGCGCCTGGCCTCCACCGGGCTGGACGTCACACCCGGCGAGTTCTTCGCCGCCATGCTCACCGCGGTCGCCGCGCTCTGGCTCATCGGCCAGGCCACCCTCGCCCCCTTCTTCGGGCCCATCGCAGGACTCCTCGGCATCTGGGCGGCCTGGCAGTTCCTCAACTGGCAGCGGCAGAAACGCATCGAGAAGTTCATCAACCAACTCCCCGAACTCGCCCGCATACTCGCCAACGCCACCCAGGCCGGCCTCGCCCTGCGCACCGCCATCGGCATGGCCGCCGAGGAACTGGAGGCGCCCGCGGGCGAGGAACTGTCCCGGGTGGCCGACCAGTTGGCGATGGGTGCCGCGATGGACGACGCCCTCGGCGAGCTGGCCGACCGGCTGCCCTCGCGCGAACTGGTGGTCCTGGTGACGACCCTGGTGCTCTCCAGCCGGGCGGGCGGTCAGGTGGTCGGCGCCCTGCGCAACCTCACCGAGACCCTGGAGGAGCGCAAGGAGACCCGCCGCGAGATCCGCACCCAGCTCTCCCAGGTCAGCATGACCTCGTACGCCGTCCCCGTCATGGGCGTCGGCTCGCTGTTCCTCATGAACGGCGTCAAGGACGGCGCCCTGGACCGCATGACCGGCTCGCCGGTCGGCCAGGCCTGCGTGATCATCGCCTTCGCGCTGTACGCCGTCGGCTTCGTCCTCATCCGCCGCCTGTCCCGCATCGACGTCTGAGGAGGCCTCGACATGGCTGTGCTGCTCGCCCTGCTGATGGCCCTGAGCGTCGGGGGCATCTTCGCCGGCATCCGCATGTACCGGGCCGAGGCCCGACTCCCCGGCGACCTGGCCCTCGCCCTGGAGGTCGGCGCCACCCGCACCGGCGCCGTCGACTCCCTCATCGACCGTATGGGCATGCGCTACGCCCCCGCGGTCCTGCGTCTGATGGGCCCGAGGCAGGTCGCCCGGTACCGCCGCAAGATCGACCTGGCGGGCAACCCGGGAGGCCTGACCCTGGACCGCTACGCCGCGCGCAGGGCGGTCTACGGCGCCCTGGGAGCCGTAGGGGCGCTGGTGTTCCTCCTGCGCGGGGAGGTGCTGGTGGCTCTGCTGCTGCTGGCGTTCGGGGCCTTCTGGACGGAGGTCGGCATCTGGTCGGCGATCCGCGTCCGCAAGGACGTCATCGAACGCACCCTGCCGGACTTCCTGGACGTCCTCGCCGTCGTCGTCAGCGCGGGGCTCGGCTTCCGCCAGGCCCTGGACCGGGTGGCCTCCCGCTACGAGGGTCCCTGGGCCGACGAGATCCGCATCACCCTGCGCCAGATGGACCTCGGCATGAGCCGCCGCCAGGCCTTCGCGGAGCTGCGGCGCCGCAACGACTCCGAGCAGGTGGCGATGTTCGTGACGGCCCTCCAGCAGGGCGAGGAGCTCGGCGCCCCGATCGTCGACACGCTCGTGGCCCTCGCCAAGGACATGCGCCGTACGGACGCCCAGAACGCCCGCCGCAAGGCGGCCCGAGCAGTCCCCAAGGCCACCATGATGATCACCACCTTCATGGTCCCGGCCACCATGCTGCTGCTCGGCGCCGGCCTGATCCTCGGCTCCGGCACCGACTTCGGCTCGATCACGGGCCGCTAGGAGGACCAGTGGCGACGATCGCGACGACGGGCCGGGGGACGGGCCGCTGGGCGCCGTTTCCCGGACTGCGGGAGCGGCGACAGCGGCGGGACGGGGCGGCCGCCGGGGCGCCACCGCTGCCGATCCAGGTGAACGCCGTCCAGGCCATGTGCCGCCAGGTCTTCGGCTTCCGCCTGGCGATGATCGCGGTTGCCTCCCCGGCGGCGCTGCTGAACGCGAGTCCCGGCCTTGGCGTACGCCTGGTCGGGGCGGCGGTGGTGGTCACCTTCATGGGCTCGTACGCCCTCTTCCGCGACTGGGAACGCTTCGGCCCCCTGCTGCTGCGCCACCCGTCCCTGCTCGCCGTGGACACCCTGTTCGGCGCGCTGCTGCTGATCTCGGCGGGCCCGGACACGACCCTGGCCTACGTCAGCGTCTGTACGCCCCTGCTGGCCGGCATCGTCTACGGCTGGCGGGGCGCGGCCTTCTTCGCCTCCCTCCAGGGCCTGATACTGCTCCTCGTCCACGCCACGCTGGGCCCCGACGAGGACGTGGCCGAGTCCCTCCTCCTGCCCGGCCTGTGCGTCATCACCGGCGCGGTCGGCTCCACCTTGCGCAACCTCATGCTCGGCTTCGGCGAGGCGACCGAGGCCCTGTCGGCCACCCGGGCCCGCCTGGCGGTGACCGAGGCCGTGGGCGCCGAACGCGCCGAGCTGGCCCGCGAGTTGCACGACACCGTGGCCAAGACCCTGCACGGCGTCGCCCTGGCGGCCGAGGCCCTGGTGGCCACGGCCTCGAACCCTTCCCCCGACCCGGCGACCCTGCGCGCCCAGGCCGACCTCATCGCCCGCTCGGCCCGCAGGGCGGCGGCGGAGTCCCGCGAACTGCTGACGGACCTGCGCCGGGTGGCGGGCGAGCAGGACGACGCGGCCGAGGTGGACGTGGCCGGAGAACTGGCGGCGAGGGTGGCGGAGTTCGCGGAACGGGCGGCGCTGAAGGTCACGTACGAGGCTCACCCGGCGGAAACGGCGGTACCGATGCCCCGCCCCAGGGCCCGCCACCTCCTGACGATCGTGACGGAAGCCCTGGACAACGCGGCACGTCATGCGGAGGCGAGGCACGTACGAGTGCGGTCGGAGACTTCGCTCGACGGCCTGCGGGTGCTGATCAGCGACGACGGCCGGGGACTGCCGCTCGGCACGACCGTCGAAGCCCTGCGTCACTCGGGCCACTTCGGCCTGCTGGGCATGACGGAACGCGCGGCGTTCCTGGGCGGCACCCTCACCCTCGGCCCCGGCGACGACGGCCCGGGCACGGCGGTACGCCTGGAGGTACCGCTGGGTGCGGGGGAAGGACAAGGGAGCCGATGCTGAACCCGGAACCCGCCCTGCGGGTGATCGTGGCCGACGACAACCCGGTCGTCCGCGCGGGCCTGACAGCCCTCCTCTCCGGCCGCGACGACCTCACCGTCGTCGCCCAGGCCGCCGACGGCCGCGAGGCCCGCGAAGCGGCCGCCCGCCACCACCCCGACGTCATCCTCCTCGACGTCCGCATGCCCGGCCTCGACGGCCTCTCCGCCCTGCCCCACCTCGCCCGCCACGCCCCCGTCCTCATGCTCACCTACAGCCGCGAATCGGAAACGGTCCAACAGGCCCTGCGCCTGGGCGCGGTGGGCTACCTCGTCCACGGCGAGTTCACCCCGGAGGAACTGGCCACCGCGGTACGCGACGCGACCCGGGGCCGGCCCCACTTCACCCCGAGCGCGGGAGCGGTGGTCCTGGCGTCACTGCGGGGAGGTGCGAATGCAATGGACGTAGAGGAAGTACGCGCGGAGACAAGGACTTCAGAGCGAGAGAACGTTTCGCAACTGCAACGAGATATGAGACAGTCGACAACGTCGAACCGGGACCCCTCCGCCCACCACCTGAGCCCCAGGGAGGCCGAGATCATGGACCTCATCGCCTCCGGCATGACCAACCACCAGATCGCCGCCGCCTGCTTCATCACCGAGAAGACCGTCAAGAACCACATCAACCGCATCTTCGCCAAACTCCACAGCACGACCCGCGGCGAAGCCGCAGCCAAGTGGCTGCGGACGACCCGCACTACCGAAGGGGGCCCACGATGACCTGCCGTTGGGCCTCGAATTGGGCCCAGGGACCCTCTTCCCCGGCCTCCCCGCCGGGTACTGCTAACAGACACAACACTGTTTCCGGTGCGGCGAAAGGGGAGCGCCATGCGCAACGACAAGGGCCAGACCGCGGTGGAGTACCTGGGGATCATCGCGGTGGTGGTGGCGATCGTGTTGGCCATTACGGGGACGGACATCGGGCAGACGATCTACGACGCGATCGTGTCGAAGATCGACGAAGTCATCAGCTGACACTCGTCCGCAGGCGAGGCGACAGCGGGCAGGCTTTCCCCATCTACATCACGGTGGTGGCGGGCCTGCTCTTTCTCGCGCTCGCGTACCTCGCGGTCGGCCAGGCGGCGGCGAATCGGAACGGAGCCCAGACGGCGGCCGATGCGGCTGCACTCGCGGCGGCACTGGAAGCGCGGGACCAACTGGCCCAGGCATGGGTGGAGGACGTGCTCGACCCGACCAAGTGGCGGGACATCTTCAACGGCACAGGACCGGCCGTCGATGCGTGCTGGCGGGCTTACGACCTGGCTGCGGTCAATGACGCCACGGCGAGCGGCTGCGACCAGCCGAACGGCCCCTTGAGCTTCGAGGTGACGGTCACGGCTGCGGAGCCGGTCGGCGATTCCATCGTTCCGGGCACGGAGGACATGAAGTCGACGGCGTCGGCCAAGGCCGTGATCGAACCTCGCTGCACCTACCCGTCGGCAGACGAGCCCGCGGACGACGCGCTGCCGGAGCTGACATGCGACGGCGAGGTCTGGGAGCTGGACCCTGAGGATCTGGACGAGCTTCCGAAACCCGAGGACCTCTTCGACGTCCATCTGGCTGACTGATTGAGAAGCGAACGGCCGAGCGAGGGAGAAGGAAGCGAAGTCATGAGCCAGCGGTTCACAACCAAGGCCCGCCGGGGGATGGCCGCGATGACTGTGGCGGCCGCTTTGGCCCTCGGTGTGGTCGGCTGCGGGGGAGGGGGCGACGATGACAAGAAGCCCGACCGTTCCGCTCCCGCGTCCCGTAGCGAGGGATCCAAGCCGAGTGCTCAAGAGGGGCAGGCGGACGCGCCCTTGGCCGAGCTCAAGGGTGAGGACGGCCTACTCCTCAGGATCACGGCCGCAGCCAGAGACAGCGGCGGTTTCGTCACCGTGACCGGCGAGCTCAAGAACGACGGAGACGACGCGGTTCGCGTCTCGGTGCGTGCCGCGGGCGATGAAACAGAGATCATCCGGCACGGTTCGTCACTGGGCGGCGCCACGCTGGTGGATTCGGCGGGCAAGAAGCGCTACTACGTGCTGCGCGATACGGACGGTCGGCCCTTGACGACGACGGGCATGCCCAGACTCGAGGCCGGCGCCTCGATCCCCGTCTTCATGCAGTTCCCCGCACCCCCCACCAACACCACAGAAGTCACCTTCCAGCTCCCCACATTCGCCTCGGCCCCCATCCAGATCACAGGGTGAGGCCACCGATGACCCCGACCCGTCTCACCCTGACCCTCACCGCGACCACGCTGATCCTGCTCGCGGCGACCAGCGCTCAGGCGGACGACAACCCCAGCGTGCCCCCAGGCACGGAACCCACCGCGGTGGCCCCGGTGGAGGTCGACGGCAACGACCCGGACCTGAAGCTGCCGGAAGGGGCCACGCTGGCGGAGCCGAAGGTGCTGGACATCAAGCAGGTCGTCGAGGAGGAGAGCGGGGACGAACGCCGAGAGGACACCAACGCGGACGTGAAGTTCGCGCTCCAGGCCGAGGTGCTGTTCGGCAAGGACAGCGCAAGGCTCGGCCCGGAGGCCAAGGCACGCATCGCGGCGATCGCGGAGGAGATCCGAGCCCAGAACGCGACCAAGGTCAGAGTCTTCGGCTTCACCGACGACCTCGGCTCCTCCGCCCACGGCGACATCCTGTCCAAGCAACGAGCCAACGCCGTCCACGCCATCCTGGGCGACACCCTCAACGACCCCGACATCACCTTCGAGGTCCGCGGCTACGGCGAGCAGTACCCCATCGCCTCCAACGCCACGGAGGCCAGCCGCAAGAAGAACCGCCGCGTGGAGATCTCCTTCCCGCGGGGGTAGGGGCCTGCGGTCAGGCCGGGCCCTCCTCCACCCCCACCACGCCCCCCACGCGGAGTCCCCAAGAGCGCATCGCCCCGGCCTCGGCCTCCAGTACGTGGCGGGCGCGCAGGCGGGGGAGGCCCAGGCGGTTGGGGGGCATGGTGTGGAGGGAGAGGACTCTGAGGTGGCGGTCCAGGTAGGCGACGTCGATCGGGATGCGCATGCCGAAGGTGTGGATGCTGTTGGCCGGCGTGAGGAGGAGGGCGCCGGTCAGTGAGGTCCGGCCCAGGAGGCCTTTTCGGCGGGCGCGGTAGGACCTCGCTATCTCCAGGGGGAGCCGCACGGGGAGGCCCGTGTCGCTGTCGAACGTCAGATGGGCGTGGCCGTCCCGCCAGCCGGAGCCTGCTCCCGCCATGATCCGCCTCCTCTACTTCCCCCTCAAACTAAAGGAGTTGTTCCTCGACCCGGCCCCGGATAGGAAAGCCCCATGACTGAACTCGGTGTCGTCTTCCGTCCGCAGCTTCCGCCCGAGCGGCTCAGGGAGGTGGTCGGCGTCGCGGAGGAGAGCGGCCTTGAGCAGCTCTGGTTGTGGGAGGACTGTTTCCTGGAGGGCGGTGTCTCCACCGCGGCGGCGGCGCTGGCGTGGAGCGAGCGGGTGCGGGTCGGGGTGGGGCTGCTGCCGGTGCCGTTGCGGAATGTGGCGGTCACCGCGATGGAGGCCGCCTCGCTGCACCGGATGTTCCCGGGCCGGGCCGTCCTCGGTGTGGGGCACGGTGTGCAGGACTGGATGCAGCAGGTCGGCGCGCGGGCGGAGTCGCCCACGACGCTGCTGCGGGAGTACCTCCTCGCGCTGCGCGCCCTGTTGCGCGGCGAGCGCGTCAGCACCGACGGCCGGTATGTGAAGCTCGACGACGTCGCCCTCGACTGGCCCCCGGCCGGCCCGGTCGAGGTGCTCGCCGGCGTCACCGGACCGCGCTCGCTGCGGCTGTCGGGTGAGGCGGCCGACGGCACCATCCTCACGGCGTCCACGCCACCGGACGGCGTACGACGGGCTCGGCGGCTCATCGACGAAGGGCGCGCGTCGGCCGGGCGCACCGACCCGCACCGCGTCGTCGTCTACCTCCTCACAGCCACCGGACCCGACGCCGCCGCCCGCCTCCGCGCCGAGCTGGAGGCCGAGAAACTGGCCGACGTGCCCGGCCTCGGAGTCGCCGGCGGCGCCGAAGACGTCGCCGAGGCGGTGTGCCGCCTCACCGACGCCGGCGCCGACACCGTCGTCCTCCAGCCGACCGCGGACGAGCCGGACCCCGAGGGCTTCGTACGGTTCGCCGCGCACCAGGTCCGGCCGCTGCTGGGCTGAGCTGCCGTCCCTCCGGACGGAGCCCGAGCGCGCCCACTGATCAGCCGGCCCGACCCGACCCGGCGGACACCAGCCCCCACCGCACAAAAATCCGCGACCCCCACCCCCCACCCCTGACACCATCACCCCATGACCCCCCGCACATTCGAAGACCTCATCGCCGAAGCCGTCGCCGAGCCCACCGAAGGGTGGGACTTCTCCTGGTTCGAGGGGCGGGCCACCGAGGAGCGGCCCTCCTGGGGGTATGCCGTCTCCCTGGCCCGGCGGCTGGGCGGGGCGGAGGCGGCGGTGGATGTGCAGACGGGGGGTGGGGAGGTACTGGACTTCGCCCTGGCCCGAGCCCTCCGCAGGCCCGCGTATGTCGCGGCTACCGAGGGGTGGCGGCCGAATGTCGAGAAGGCCGCCGCGCTGCTGGGTCGGTGGGGCGTCGAGGTGGTGGCCGCGGAGGAGGACGCGCCGTTGCCGTTCGGGGACGGCACGTTCGACCTCGTCTCCAGCCGCCACCCCGTGCGTCCGCACTGGGACGAGATCGCGCGGGTGCTGGCTCCCGGAGGCACGTACTTCGCTCAGCACGTCGGGCCCAGCAGCGTCTTCGAGCTGATCGAGTTCTTCCTGGGGCCGCAGCCCGACGAGGTGCGCGGCGCGCGGGATCCCGAGCGTGAGCGCGCCGACGCCGAGGCCGCCGGCCTGGAGGTCGTCGAGCTGCGGGCCGAGCGGCTGCGGATGGAGTTTTACGACATCGGCGCTGTCGTGCACTTCCTGCGCAAGGTCGTCTGGATGGTGCCGGGCTTCACCGTCGAGGCCTACGAGCCCCGGCTGCGCGCGCTGCACGAGCGGATCCTGGCGGAGGGGCCGTTCGTGGCGTACAGCAGCCGCCATCTGTTCGACGTACGGAAGCCGGAGCGCTGAGGCGCGGAATCGAAGATGGCCAGGAACAGCCGTTCGGCGCATGCTGTGCATTCCGCTTTGCAGCTGAACTCCCACAGCCGTGACAAAAGACGCAGGTGAGGACCTTCACACCTCTCCAGCCTCAGTATTCACAGGTTTTCCACATCGTTACCCCGAACGGCTCGCTTTGGACCACCGGCGTCGCGTAAGTTCAGACCAAGGTAATTCGCGTGAGCAAAGCTGCGCGGGCGGTACCGCGCAGTGGAGGGGGCTGCGCGGTGCCCTGCCTCCTCTTCTTCCGGCCTTACGGCCGTCAAGTGCGGGTTCTCGGGGCGGTTAGCCCGTCGGAGGGACGCGCCGCGCCCGGGGCCGGCCGCCGTGTTCTGGCCATGAACAGCCTGTGAACCCCGTATTCCGGGGCCTTCCAGGCGTTGCCGCCCGATTCCGGAGAGTAATTGCGGCACGCCGATGTACGCGGCATCACTTACAAAGGGTTATGGTGGAAACCCCCCCTCGGGCCGGTCCGTCTCCCCCCCACGGACCGGCCCGTTTTTTCATGCCCGCGCGCGCACGAACGCCCCCGGAGCTCCGACCCGGCGCCCGTCCGAGCCCCCTCAACCCCCGCCCGCACGGCCAAAACAACAGCAGGGGTAGGCTGTCGGCCCCGCGGGGACCGCATCCGCACAGGAGGGGCTGACAATCACGTGAACCTGCGCGACAAGCTGCGCGGCCTGCTCGTCAGGCTGTACACGCGCCGGGTGGAGGGCCACCTGGACCACGCTCAGGTGCCCAAGCACATCGGCGTGATCATGGACGGCAACCGCCGCTGGGCGAAGGCCTCCGGCTCCACCACCGTGCACGGTCACCGCGCCGGTGCCGACAAGATCGGGGAGTTCCTCGGCTGGTGCACCGAGGCGGACGTCGAGGTCGTCACCTTCTGGATGCTGTCCACGGACAACTTCACCCGGCCCGAGGAGGAGCTCGTCCCGCTCCTCGGCATCATCGAGGACGTCGTGCGCACCCTCGTCGCCGACGGCCGCTGGCGGGTGCACCACGTCGGCACGCTCGACCTGCTGCCGGCCGGCATGCAGCGCACGCTGAAGGAGGCCGAGGAGGCCACCGCCGACGTCGACGGGATACTCGTCAACGTCGCCATCGGCTACGGCGGCCGCCAGGAGATCGCCGACGCGGTGCGCTCGATGCTCCTGGACGCGAGCGAGAAGGGCGCCTCCCTGGAGGACCTCGCCGAGTCCGTCGACATCGACATGATCGGCCGCCACCTCTACACCGGCGACCAGCCCGACCCCGACCTCGTCATCCGCACCAGCGGCGAACAGCGGCTGTCGGGTTTCATGCTGTGGCAGACGGCCCACTCGGAGTACTACTTCTGCGAGGTCTTCTGGCCGGCCTTCCGCAAGGTCGACTTCCTTCGGGCCCTGCGCGACTACGCGGCGCGCCACCGCCGTTACGGCGGCTGACGCACCGGCACACCGGCACACAGACACACCCGGCACGCGCGGACGTACCTCCGCGCGTGCGGACGTATCCGACGTAACGGCCGGACGTATCTGGCGTCACAAGGAGTTCACCGGTCCGCCGTCATATGCCGTGGCATGGCAGCGGGTGTTCGAGGGCATAAGCCAAGCAGGTCGACACCCGAACCACGGGTGTCGGATCTCAGCGGGCGGCACGAGTCCGTCCGCCCGGGAGGCCCTTTGCACCAGCCCCACCGTGCGTCCACCGCACGGAAGCAGCCGCGGAGGGCCGGTTCTCGACCCGCGGCGCGCGCAAGGGTCGTCGACCGGCTGGAATTCCCGCCCGTCCGGCTGGGAATTCCCCGCCCGTCGGGCCGGAATCTCCCGCCCAACTGGCCGGAATCTTCCCGTCCGTCCGGCTGGAGCCTTCCCGCCCACCCCGGCCCAGTTTCCACCTTCGTCGCTCCCCGACCTCATCCGAGGGGGTACGTCCTTCCGTGGTGACCAGCACAAAGCGCCACAAGTCAGACCGGCGCACCTATGTTCTCGACACCAGCGTCCTGCTGGCCGATCCCAACGCCATGAGCCGCTTCGACGAGCACGAGGTCGTGCTCCCCGTCGTCGTGGTCACGGAACTGGAGGCCAAGCGGCACCATCCCGAGCTCGGCTACTTCGCCCGCCAGGCCCTGCGCCTGCTGGACGACTTCCGGGTGCGGTACGGCCGTCTCGACGCCCCGATCCCGACCGGGGATCTGGGCGGAACGCTCCGTGTCGAGCTCAACCACTCGGACCCCAGCGTGCTGCCCAGCGGCTACCGGCTGGGGGACAACGACTCCCGCATCCTCGCGGTCGCCCGCAACCTGCAGGCCGAGGGGTTCGACGTCACGGTCGTGTCGAAGGACCTGCCGCTGAGGATCAAGGCGTCCTCCGTGGGACTCCAGGCCGAGGAGTACCGGGCCGAACTGGCCATCACGGAGAACTCCGGCTGGACCGGGATGTCCGAACTGACCCTGCCCGCCGAGCAGGTGGACATCCTCTTCGAGGAAGGACGGGTGTACGTCCCCGAGGCCGCCGATCTGCCCGTGCACACCGGCCTGACCCTCCACTCCGGGCGCGGCAGGGCGCTCGGCCGGGTCACGCCGGACGGCAACGTCCGGCTGGTGCGCGGCGACCGCGAGGTGTTCGGCATCCACGGCCGCAGCGCCGAGCAGCGGATCGCGCTCGATCTGCTCCTCGACCCCGACATCGGCATCGTCTCCATGGGCGGCAGGGCCGGCACCGGCAAGTCGGCGCTCGCGCTGTGCGCGGGGCTCGAGGCCGTGCTGGAGCGGCGGCAGCACCAGAAGGTGATGGTCTTCCGTCCGCTGTACGCGGTCGGCGGGCAGGAACTGGGCTATCTGCCGGGCACCGAGGCGGAGAAGATGAGCCCCTGGGCCCAGGCCGTCTTCGACACGCTGTCGGCGGTCACCAGCCGCGAGGTCATCGAGGAGGTCACCGCGCGCGGGATGCTGGAGGTCCTGCCGCTCACCCACATCCGGGGCCGTTCACTGCACGACGCGTTCGTGATCGTGGACGAGGCGCAGTCGCTGGAGAAGAACGTCCTGCTGACCGTGCTGTCCCGGATCGGCGCCAACTCCCGGGTGGTTCTCACCCATGACGTGGCACAGCGGGACAATCTGCGCGTCGGGCGCTACGACGGTGTCGTCGCGGTCGTGGAGAAACTGAAGGGGCATCCGCTCTTCGCGCACGTCACCCTGACCCGGTCCGAGAGGTCCCAGATCGCCGCACTTGTGACGGAAATGCTGGAAGACGGCCACATCTGAGGCCTGTCACGCCTGTTGGCGCCGCCCCGCAAAGGCCGAGAGCCTAGCGGGGCGGCGCCTTCACATGTGGGCGTTCGATGAAATCGCCTGGGCCGAACGGGATGTGAGCTTTCACACGCAACACAGAATTGCCTTGCGCCGTCGTGTTACGGCAGAGTCTCACTCCTGTCAGGCCCCGCATACGGCACACGTGTACCCCCAGCGGTACACAACAACCTGAGCACCACCCAACTCCATAGCGCCGCCGTATGCCGCCCGAGCACCACGCGGCGCTCCCCGTGCGGGAGTTGCCCACCGGGCCCGTGCCTCCCGTGACCCGTGCAGTGGGGAGGCCAGCGCCAGGGGCACGATTGCGTCCGCCAGGGTCACCGAAGCGGGCGATGCTGGAAGGAAAACCGTGTGAGCCGGATTTCGGTCCGGGGATTCGCAGTGGCCTCGGCCACCGCGGTCACCGCTGTCGGAAGCGTCGTCGGCGTTGCCTCGGGCAGCACCGCGCAGAACAACGACGCCGAAGCGACGGCAGCCGACGCGACGCTCCTCGCGGACATCCCCGCGGGCGAATACGCCCAGGTGCAGACCGCGTCCCTGACGCAGCAGGCCGACACGCAGGCCATCGCCGCCGACTTCACCGCGAAGAAGGACGCCGAGGCCGCGGCCCGCAAGCAGGCGGCCGAGACCGCGATCGCGAAGAAGGAAGCGGCCGTCCAGGCCGAGAAGGAGGCCAAGGAGCGCGAGGAGGCCGAGAAGGCCGCCGCCGCGAGCCGCAGCGCCTCCCGTGCCGACGCCTCGACCTTCGCCGTCCAGAGCTCGTACAGCGTGTCGCAGATCCAGTCGATGGCCCGTCAGATGGTGCCGGGCGACCAGTTCGGCTGCTTCAGCAACATCGTGGACCACGAGTCGAGCTGGAACTACCAGGCGGTCAACCCCTCCTCCGGCGCGTACGGCCTCTTCCAGGCCCTGCCCGGCTCCAAGATGTCCTCGGTCGGCTCCGACTGGCAGACCAACCCGGCCACGCAGATCCAGTGGGGCCTGAACTACATGAACGAGCGCTACGGCAGCCCGTGCGGCGCCTGGTCGTTCTGGCAGGCCAACCACTGGTACTAGGCGCTCCGCGGGTCGATCCGTTTCGAGGCCGTCGATCGTCCGCGGCTCTCGTGGTGGCTTGTCGCGCAGTTCCCCGCGCCCCTTCCGGGGCGTCGCCGTGCTCAACCCTTCGAAGCCCCTCCCCGTCTTAACGGAGAGGGGCTTTCGCCCTGTACGGTCGGACGCGACGACTCCGGGGGAGTGGTGGGGAAAGACGGGGGAAGAGGACGGATCATGTCGCGAGTGCCAGGCTGGCTGGGCCGGATCGGGTCGGGCCTGACCGAGATGGGACAGCGGTTGGACGAGCGGCGCGCCGAGGCGGAGCAGGAGCACGCCGGGCACGCCGAGCACCGGCCCGCTCAGGACGGTGAACTCATGCAACGGCCGGCCCCGCCCGCGCATCCGCCGGTCGCGGGCCCCCGCCCCGACCCGGCGCAGGCGGTGCCCTGGGGCATGCGCGTCGCCGCCGAGGCCGGCTGGCGGCTGCTGGTGCTGGCCGGCACGCTCTGGGTGCTGATGCGGGTCATCAGCGCCGTACAGCTGGTGGTGCTCGCCTTCGTCGCCGCGCTGCTGATGACCGCGCTGCTCCAGCCCTCTGTGGCCTGGCTGCGCCGGCACGGCGTACCGCGCGGCCCGGCGACCGCGCTCACCGCGATCCTCGGCTTCGTCATCATGGGCCTGATCGGGTGGTTCGTGACCTGGCAGGTCATGGAGAACATCGACGACCTCTCCGACCAGGTCCAGGACGGCATCGACGAGCTGCGGCGCTGGCTGCTGGACAGCCCGTTCCATGTCACCGACAAGCAGATCAACGAGATCGCCAAGAACCTGCGCGAGGCGGTCGGCGCCAACACCGACCAGATCACCTCGGCGGGCCTGGAGGGCGTCACGGTCGTCGTCGAGGCACTGACCGGCATCCTGCTGACCGTCTTCTCGACGCTGTTCCTGCTCTACGACGGCCGGCGCATCTGGGAGTGGACGCTCAAGCTCGTCCCGGCGGCGGCCCGGCCAGGTGTGGCGGGGGCCGGTCCGCGGGCCTGGCGGACGCTGACGGCGTATGTGCGGGGCACGGTGGTGGTCGCCCTGATCGACGCGATCTTCATCGGCCTCGGCATCTACTTCCTCGATGTGCCGATGGCGGTGCCGCTGGCGGTGTTCATCTTTCTGTTCGCCTTCATCCCGCTGGTCGGCGCGGTGGTCTCGGGCGCGCTGGCGGTGGTGGTGGCGCTGGTGACGCACGGCGTGTTCACGGCCGTGATGGTGCTGGCCGTGGTGCTCGCCGTGCAGCAGATCGAGGGGCACATCCTGCAGCCGTTCATCCTCGGCCGGGCCGTGCGGGTGCATCCGCTGGCGGTCGTGCTGTCGGTGGCCGCGGGCGGCATGGTGGCCGGGATCGGCGGCGCCGTGGTCGCGGTGCCGCTGGTGGCCGTGACGAACACCGTGGTCGCCTATCTCCGCGCCTACTCGCACGAACGGACCCTGCTGCACGCCGCCGAGCCCCGGGGCGCGACCGCACTGGACGCCTCGCCGGCCGACACGTCCGTAGCCCGGGCAAGCGAGAGCCCCGCTCACCAGGAAGGGTGAACGGGGCCTCGTAGAACTGCCGTCACTCGGCGAGGACGGCCTCGGCGTCGAGGGTGACGCCGACGGCCTGGACCACCGAGGCGATCTTGAAGGCCTCCTGGACGACCTCGCGCTCCAGGCCCGCCTTGCGCAGCACCTGCTCGTGCGAGTCCAGGCACATCCCGCAGCCGTTGATGGCGGAGACGGCGAAGGACCACAGCTCGAAGTCGACCTTGTCGACGCCGGGGTTGCCGATGACGTTCATCCGCAGACCGGCGCGCAGGTTCCCGTACTCGTGGTCCGAGAGCAGGTGGCGCGTCCGGTAGAACACGTTGTTCATCGCCATGATCGCGGCGGCGGACTTGGCGGCCTGGTACGCCTCGGGCGTCAGGTTCGCCTTGGCCTCCGGCTCCAGCTCACGCAGCACGATGGGGGAGCGCGAGGCGATGGCGGTGGCCAGCACCGTGCCCCACAGCTGCTGCGCCGGCAGGTCGGAATTGCCGATGACCGAGCCCAGGTTGAGCTTCAGGTCCTTGGCGTAGTCCGGTATCCGGGACTTGAGGGAGTCGAGGGACATGCCTCACTCACCGGCCAGCAGCTTGACCGGGTCCAGGGTCTCGTCGCCCTTGCTCCAGTTGCACGGGCACAGCTCGTCGGTCTGCAGGGCGTCCAGGACCCGCAGGACCTCCTTGGGGTTACGGCCGACGGAGCCGGCGGTCACCATGGAGAACTGGATCTCGTTGTTCGGGTCGACGATGAAGACGGCGCGCTTGGCGAAGCCGTCCTCGCCCTCGATGCCGAGGTCGCGCATCAGCTCGTGCCGGGTGTCGGCCAGCATCGGGAAGGGCAGCTCGCGCAGGTCGTCGTGGTCCTTGCGCCAGGCGTGGTGCACGTACTCGGAGTCACCGGAGAAGCCGAGGATCTGGGCGTCGCGGTCGGCGAACTCCTCGTTCAGCTTGCCGAAGGCCGCGATCTCCGTCGGGCACACGAAGGTGAAATCGGCAGGCCACGCGAAGACGACCTTCCACTTGCCCTCGTAGGACTTGTGGTTGATCTGCTCGAACTCCGCGCCCTTGTCCAGCGAGACGCAGGCGGTCAGTTCGAACTCGGGGAACTTGTCACCGACAGTGAGCACACGCTCTCCTTGCAGCGAGGAAGCACCCTTTTTGGGGGCGTTTCCCATGGGTTGGACGCTGTCGATGTTGGCACAGGCAGCATTGATTACGGAAATAGCTACACTCGGACGTGTTGATCGGAGGTGGTTATCAGTGACGGTGAGTGTCGCCGGGGCCAAGAGGCGCCAGCCCAGTCTGTCCCAACTGCGGGCCTTCGCGGCCGTGGCCGAGCACCTGCACTTCCGGGACGCGGCCACCGCGATCGGCATGAGCCAGCCCGCCCTGTCCGGCGCCGTGTCCGCGCTGGAGGAGGTCCTCGGCGTGACCCTTGTCGAGCGTACGACGCGCAAGGTGCTGCTCACACCCGCGGGTGAGCGCCTCGCGATCCGGGCCCGGGCCGTCCTCGCCGAGGTCGGCGCACTCCTGGAGGAGGCCGAGGCGGTCCGCGCCCCCTTCACCGGAGCCCTGCGCCTCGGTGTCATCCCCACCGTCGCGCCGTACCTCCTCCCGACGGTCCTGCGCCTGGTCCACGACCGCTATCCGCACCTCGACCTCCAGGTTCACGAGGAGCAGACCGCGAGCCTGGTCGAGGGCCTGAACAGCGGCCGCCTCGACCTGCTCCTGCTGGCCGTGCCGCTCGGTGTGCAGGGCGTCGTCGAACTCCCCCTCTTCGACGAGGACTTCGTCCTCGTCACCCCCCTCGACCACTGGCTCGGCGGCCGCGAGGGCATCCCGCGCGAGGCCCTCAAGGAGCTCAACCTGCTGCTCCTCGACGAGGGCCACTGCCTGCGCGACCAGGCCCTCGACATCTGCCGCGAGGCCGGCCGCGAGGACGCCGACGTGACGACGACCGCGGCCGGCCTGTCCACGCTGGTCCAGCTGGTGGCGGGGGGCCTGGGCTGCACCCTCCTGCCCCGCACGGCCGTGAAGGTCGAGACCAGCCGCAGCAACCAGCTCCTCACGGGCTACTTCGCGGAGCCCGCCCCCACCCGCCGTATCGCGTTGGCGATGCGGGCGGGGGCGGCGCGGGGGGAGGAGTACCAGGAACTGGCAACGGCCCTGCGGGAGGCGTTGAGTCCCTTGCCCGTTCGAGTGATGGAACGGGGCGAGTGACCTCGTCTGCTGCGCCGTCGTGGCTGGTCGCGCAGTTCCCCGCGCCCCTGGGTTACTCGGTGCGAAGCCCATCCGGTCGCATGAGCCGAAGCAGTGGCGGCAGGCTGAGCAACGTCACCACCAGCACCACCCCGGCCCCGATCCCGGTCATCGCCAGCACACTCGCCCAGTCCACCCGGACCGACGCCGCAGCCATCCGCAACAGCACCGCCCCCAGCGTCAGCCCCACCACACACGCCAGAACGAGCCCCAGCGCGATCGGCACAGCCGTCTGCCACAACACGGACAGACTCAGCGTCGAGCGCCTCGTGCCGAAGGCGACCAGCGACGACAACAGCTTCCGCCGCTCGCGCAGTTGCTCCAGCTGGGACACCAGCAAGCTCAGCCCGATCAGCGCCAGCACACACGCGGCCCCGACGAACAGGCCCCGGCGGATCGCGGTGAAGCGGTTGTTCTGCTTGGTGTCGACCCAGGTCATCGGCTGGGCGTAGGGGTCCATCCGGGCCGCCGTGTTGCGGACGTACTCGCGCACGTCCGGCACCGACTCGTCCAGCCGCAGATACAGCTGCCCGGGCACGAAGGAGGCGGCCGCGCTCGGCAGTGCGCCCGGCGTCAGCAGGATGCCGCCGCGGCGGATGCCGTTGGGGTCCGGGATCGAGCGCGCCTGTTCGAGGTCGCGCGGCACGGGCCAGGCGACCGGCTCGGCCCGCCGCTCCTCGGACGTCTCCTCGAAGTACAGCGTCCGGCCCTGCTTGACCATGACCGGGGTGTCCTCGTCGAACTCCCCGCCCCGCAGGACGAAGGAGTCGCCGTCACGGCAGGAGGGCAGCGCGGCCAGTTCGCGCAGGGACACGCAGTCGCCCACCGTCACCGGCGTCATCCGCTCGGGCCCGTCGGGGCGGTCGCCGAGGTAGCCCTCGGAGAAGCCGTACACCCGCTGTACGCCCTCGGTGGCCTCGAACCGGGCTCGGGCCGCCGCCAGCGGCATCCCCTCCGGCACGGACACCTGCATCTGGACGCGGGAGACGTCCTGGCCGGTTTCCTGGGTGTAGTCGTCGTCGACGCCCGCGAACAGCATCTGCAGGGCGATCGCCCCGGCCACGGCAACCGCGATGCCGTTGACCATGCGGGCCGCGGTGCCGCTGCTCAACTGCAGCCGTCGTACGGCCAGTTGCCAGGACACACCGCCGGCGCCGAGCCGGGCGACGACCGCCTCGACGACCCACGGCAGCAGCGCGGTCACGCCGACCAGCAGCAACAGCACGCCGCCGGTGACGAGGTACTGGTTGAACTCGCCGTTGTCACGGCCGTTGCCGATCATCGGGTAGAGCATCGCGAGACCCGCCAGCGGCAGCAGCAGCCGCCACCACAGCCGGCGCCGCGCCGGGCGGGCGGTGCGCACCACACCGAGCGGTTCGATCACCACACCGCGCAGCGCGAACTGGGTGACCAGCACCGCGGCGGCCGGTACGGCGACGGCGACCAGCAGCGCCAGCACCGGCGAGGGGTCGAGATAGCTCGGGAACGCGCTGAAGTGGAACACCTCCACCGACCCCGCCCACTGCCTGCCGAGCAGGAAGAAGCCGGTGCCGAAGACGAGGCCCAGCAGGGACCCGGCCATCGCCTCGCCCGCGGCCACCCGCCGGGTCATCCGGCTGTCGGAGCCGACCAGCCTGCAGCGCCGCGAGCCGCCGGTCCCGGCGCTCACCGCCGAACCGTACGGCGGTGGCGATGAAGACACCGACCGGCATCAGCAGCACCACCACCACGACCAGGAGCAGCAGGAGCAGCACCGGGTCCATCCGCTCCGACGACGGCAGCGGATCACCGAAGCGGTCGAGACGGGACGCGCCGGAGTCCAGCCGCGCCTCCAGCCCCTCCCCGCCCGCGTAGTAGGCGAGTTCGGCCGAGCCGACCAGGCCCTCCTCCGCGATGGTGCCGGTGATCCGTTGCGGCAGCCGCTCACGCAGCAGCTTGCCGTCGTTCGATTCCAGCAGCCGCTTCAGCGCGGGGGAGACCACCATCTCGCCCACGCCGGGGAACTTCTCGACCCCCGGCGGCAGGGGAGCGCGCGGCCCCTCGGGCTCCAGCACCCGTCCTCGTACGTCCTTGTCGCGGAAGATCGTGTAGGTCTGCAGGAGGAGCAGGGTGTTGTCGGCGCTCTTCGTCAGCTCGGTCTGGTTGAACAGGAGGTCCGAGCGGGCGGCCTCCCGCTCGTGCCGGACCGCGAGCGCGTTCGGGATCGCGGTCGTGAGCAGCAGCACCGCCACGCCGAGCCCGACGCCGACGGCGGTGAGCAGGGTGCGGGTCCACCCCTCCCGCCCGCCGCCGAACGCGAAGCGGAAGCCCAGGCCCAGGTCCCTGGACCACTGGCGCAGGTTCATACGATCCGCTCCATGTCCCGCGACCTGCCGTCCCGTACGACGATCTCGCGGTCGGAGTAGGCGGCGACCCGCGCCTCGTGCGTGACCAGCACGACGGCCGCGTTGGTGGACCGGGCCGCCTCCGTGAGCAGCTCCATCACCCGCTCGCCGTTGAGGGAGTCGAGTGCGCCGGTCGGCTCGTCGGCGAACAGCACCCGCGGGCCGGTCACCAACGCGCGGGCGACGGCGACGCGCTGGCCCTGGCCGCCGGAGACCTCGCCGGGCCGCTTGCCCGCGATGTCGTCGACCTCCAGGCGGGCCATCCACTCCCGTGCCGCGCGTTCGGCGGTCCTGCGGGGCGTGCCGTTCAGGCGCAGCGGAAGGGCCACGTTCTCGACGCAGCTCAGCTCGGGCACCAACTGGCCGAACTGGAACACGAACCCGAACTCGCTGCGGCGCAGCGCGCTGCGCTCGGAGTCGCTCATGGTGGCCATCTCGCGGCCCGCGTAGAGGATCGACCCGGCGTCGGGCGGGACGATCCCGGCGAGGCAGTGCAGCAGGGTCGACTTGCCGGACCCGGAGGGGCCCATGACGGCGACGACCTCGCCCGGGTGGATGGAGAACCCGGCGCCGTCCAGCGCCGTCGTCGGCCCGTACGTCTTGTGCAGCCCCTCGGCCACGAGCAGGGCGCCGGCGGGGGCGGTCACTGGGCCACCACCGCCTCCGCCAGCTTGTCGAGGCGCGCGGCGGTCAGCTCCAGCCAGCGCAGGTCGGCCTCCAGATGGAACAGGGCGTGGTCGCAGATCAGCTGGTCGGCGAGGTCGCCCTTGCGCTTGCGGTCGGTGAGGATGCGCATCATGCGCAGATGCTCCGAGCGCTGGGTGTCGAGGATCTCGGCCGCGTCGCGATGGGTGAGCAGCGCGAGGACGACCTTCGTGTAGAGGGTCGACTGAAGGTAGGGCTCGGGCTTCTCCGGGGTGGCGAGCCACTGCGCGACGTCGGTGACGCCGGCGTCGGTGATGGCGTACCGCTTGCGCTCGGGGCCGTCGCCGGCCTCGATGCCGTCGACCTCGACAAGGCCGTTCTTCAGCAGGCGGGACATCGTCGAGTAGACCTGGCCGTAGTGCAGCGGCCGGTCCTGACCGAACTTCGCGTCGAAGGCGCGCTTGAGGTCGTAGCCGTGGCGTGGGCCGGACTCCAGCAGGCCGAGAAGGGTGTGACCGATGGACATGGCTCGACTCTACACACCATGTATACGCGCCATGTATACGCGGAGTGTGCACTGTCCTGCGGGGAGTGCTGCGGCCCAGGTCAGGGCCGATTGTCACAGTCGCGCTACATGGGCACGGGTCTGCTACTCGGGCACGGGTCTGCTACTCGCCGCGCGGCGGCCGGCCCCGGCGGGCGATCGGCCCGGCCTCGCCCGGCAGACGCCCCGCCTCCGCGAGGGCGCGCCGCAGCAGGAACTCGATCTGCCCGTTGGCCGACCGCAGTTCGTCCGAGGCCCAGCGCGCGAGCGCCTCGTACACCGCCGGGTCCAGCCGCAGCAGCACCTGCTTGCGCTGCTGCGGCCGCCGCTGAGGGGCCGGCCCCTCGGAGGGGGTGCTCACTGGTAGAGGGTCCCGGTGTTGAGGACCGGCTGGGCCGCGCGGTCCCCGCACAGCACCACCATCAGGTTCGACACCATCGCCGCCTTCCGTTCCGGGTCGAGCTCCACGATGTCCTGCTCCTCGATCCGCGCGATCGCCGCCTCGACCATGCCGACCGCGCCGTCCACGATCTGCCGCCGCGCCGCGACGACCGCCCCGGCCTGCTGCCGCTGGAGCATCGCGGAGGCGATCTCGGGAGCGTACGCGAGATGCGTGAACCGTGACTCGATGATCTGCACGCCGGCCGCCTCCACGCGCGCGTGCAGTTCGACGGCGAGCTTCTCGGTGATCTCCTCGGCGTTGCCGCGCAGCGACAGGCCGTCCTCGTCGTGGGCGTCGTAGGGGTACTCGATCGCGATGTGCCGGACGGCAGCCTCGGTCTGGGTGGAGACGAACTCGATGTAGTCGTCGACCTCGAAGGTGGCCTGCGCGGTGTCCTCGACCCGCCAGACGACGACCGCGGCGAGCTCGATCGGGTTGCCGTAGGCGTCGTTGACCTTCAGGACGGCGGTCTCGTGGTTGCGCACCCGCGTGGAGATCTTGGTGCGGGAGGTGAGCGGGTTCACCCAGCGCAGGCCGTCCTGGCGGATGGTGCCGCGGTAGCGGCCGAAGAGCTGGACGACCCGGGCCTCGCCGGGCGCGACCATGTTCAGCCCGCACATGGCGAAGAAGGCGGCGATGCCGATCAGGACGCCGGGGACGATCAGCGCTGCCTGGGCGCCGCCCGAGGAGACGGCGCTGGCGGCGACGACCACCATGGCGACCCCGGCCAGCAGCCCGAACAGGCCGAGCAGCAGCGCGAGTCCGCCGCCGATGCTGTGCGCGGCGAACTCTCTCACCCGCGGCTCGGGCATCTCGGGTACGTCGGCGGCGGGCGAGGTGTGTGCGGACATGGTGGTCCCCCGTATCTCTGCTCTTGCTGTGGTGCTTAGCTTCGGTCTATCTAAGTGATATCACTTTTCGCCGAGACGGCAACCCTGAGGGCCTCTCGGACGTCGGTTCCCATGAGGTGGGTGCTCATTGTCACGTCCGGAAAGGACCGGATCGGACGGACTTCGTCACATAAACCGGTGTTAGCTTTCTGAGCTGACCTGAGCGAGCGCACGTGTGTGACACCCGAGACCGAAGCGGAGCAGACGGACTGATGGGACGAGCGGAAGACAGACGAGCGCGACAGCGCGGTGGCCGCCGCGCGGCGCCGGGGCGCCGCCGTTCGTCGCGGGCGGCCGGCCGCCCGAGCGGCATACGCCGGTTCTTCACCTGGAAGAAGATCCTCGGCACGTTCCTGGGCCTGTGCCTGCTCGGCATCGGCGCGTTCATCGTCCTCTACATGGTCGTGGACGTGCCCCAGGGCAACCCGGCCGCCCAGCGCCAGAGCAACATCTACAAGTTCAGCGACGGCACCATGCTGGCCCGCGACGGCAAGGTCAACCGCGAGATCGTCGACCTCGCCGAGATCCCCGAGCCGGTCCAGAAGACCTTCGTCGCCGCCGAGAACAAGTCCTTCTACCAGGACTCCGGCATCGACCTGAAGGGCACCGCCCGCGGCCTGCTCAACACCGTCACCGGCAAGGGCAAGCAGGGCGGCTCGACGATCACCCAGCAGTACGTCAAGAACTACTACCTCAGCCAGGAGCAGACGGTCAGCCGCAAGCTCAAGGAGCTGGTGATCTCGCTCAAGGTGGACCGCAAGATGTCCAAGGACGACATCCTCGCGGGCTACATCAACACCAGCTACTACGGCCGCGGCGCCTACGGCATCCAGGCCGCCGCCCAGGCCTACTACCGCGTCGACGCCGAGGAGCTCAGCGTCGAGCAGGGCGCCTATCTCGCGGCGCTGCTCCAGGCACCGAGCCAGTACGACTGGGCGGCCGCCTCCGACACCAGCAAGAAGCTGGTGACCAACCGCTGGAACTACGTCCTGGACAACATGGTCGAGGAGCACTGGCTGGACGCGTCCGAGCGCGCGTCCATGGAGTTCCCGGTGCCGAAGGAGCCCAAGGGCGCGCCCGGCCGGGAGGGCCAGAAGGGCTACCTGATCGACCTCGCCGACCGCCAGCTCCAGGACCGGCTGATGGCCGAGGAGGGCATCTCCCGCTCCGAGGCCGCGGCGCAGGTCGACCAGCAGGGCTGGACCATCACCCTGAACATCGACCCCAAGAAGCAGGCCGCGCTGGAGAAGGCCGTCAAGACGGAGCTGCTCGGCAAGCTCGACCCGAAGGAGCGCGAGGTCGACGCCGACGTCCAGCCGGGCGCGGTCTCCGTCGACCCCAGGACGGGCAAGATCGTCGCCCTCTACGGCGGCCGCGACTACTTCAAGCACTACTTCAGCAACGCCACGCGCCGCGAGTACCAGCCCGCCTCCACCTTCAAGCCGGTCATCCTGGCCGCCGCCCTGGAGGAGGGCTCCGAGACCCAGGACGGCGAGCCGATCACCGCGAGCACGGTCTACGACGGCGACAGCCGCCGCCCGGTCGTGGACGACGGCCGCAAGGTCGGCTTCGCGCCGCCGAACGAGGACGAGGAGGACTACGGCGACATCACGGTCCAGACCGCGATGAACAAGTCCGTCAACTCGGTCTTCGCCCAGATGGGCGTCGACGTCGGCATGGACACCGTCATGGACACCGCCCAGCGGCTCGGCATGGACACGGAGGGCATGCAGGCCGTGCCCGCCCAGACCCTCGGCTCCATGGGCGCGAGCCCCCTGGAGATGGCCGGCATCTACGCCACCTTCGCCAACCACGGCGAGAAGGTCACCCCGACCATCATCAAGTCGGCGTCGAAGAAGGGCCGCACGGTCCAGATCCCCGACCCCATCGGCGAGCAGGTCATCAGCCGCAACACCGCCGACGCCGTCACGTCCGTCCTCACCGGTGTGGTCGACGACGGTACGGCCCAGCAGTCCGTGCGCGACAACCCGATGCGCGACGGCCAGCAGGTCGCGGGCAAGACCGGCACCTCCGACAACAACAAGTCGGCCTGGTTCACCGGCTACACCCCGAGGCTCGTCACCTCCGTCGGCCTGTTCGGCGAGGACGACAAGCCCCCGCACCGGCAGGTCCCGATGTACGAGGCCGGTGGCGAGGACCGGGTCAACGGCGGTGGCTTCCCGGCGCAGATCTGGGCGGCGTACACCTTCGGCGTCATGGACAAGGTCACCGAGTTCGACCTGGAGACCGACCAGGGCGCCGCGGTCGAGCCCACCTGGACGCCGACCGTCACTCCGTCGCAGAAGCCCAGCGAGACGCCGTCCGAGGAGCCGACGACCCAGGCCCCGACGACGAAGGCCCCCACGACCCGGCCCCCGACGACCGCGCCGACGACCGAGGAGCCGACGACGCAGCCGCCCACGACGACGGCCCCGCCCACGACGGCACCCCCGACGACGGCCCCGCCGACGACGGAGACCCCACCGGACCCGGCCGATCCGGGGAACCTGGACGAATAGACACGAGGGGGCCCGGCATCTCGGATGCCGGGCCCCCTCCATGTCCCCTGCGCGAAGGGCGGGATCAACTCCGGTTCAGCTCGAACCACACCACCTTGCCGGTGCTCAGCCGGGTCGCACCCCACCGCCGGGCCAGCTTGTTGACGAGGTAGAGCCCGCGCCCGCCCTCGTCCGTGGCCCGGGCCTGCCGCAGCCGGGGCAGCTGCGGCACGTCGTCGCCCACCTCGCAGCGCAGGACGTCCGTGCGCAGCAGCCGCAGGGTGACCGGCCGCGAGGCGTACCGCACGGCGTTGGTCACGACCTCGCTCACCAGCAGCTCCACCGAATCGGTGAGCTCCTCCAGCTCCCACCGCGCCAGCGCGCCCCGGGCCAGCCGTCGCGCACGGCTCGGCGCGGAGTCCTCCGGCTCCAGCGTCCAGTACGCCACATCGCTCGGCGCGATCCCGTCGAACCGCGCGGCGAGCAGCGCGATGTCGTCGTCCCGGTCACCGGGACCGAGCATGTCGAGCACCTCGTCGCACAGCGCTTCCAGCGGAGGCGGATGATCAGGACCGGTCAACTGCGCGGTCGCGGCGAGGCGCTCGCGCAGTTGCTCTATGCCGGTCCACACGTCCCGCAGCCGCGACTCCACCAGCCCGTCGGTGTACAGCAGCAGCGTCGCCCCGGCGGGCGCGTCCAGCTCGACCGCCTCGAAGTCGACGCCGCCCACGCCGATCGGCGCGCCCGGCGGCACCCGCAGCACCTCCGCCCGGCCGCCCAGATGCAGCAGGACCGGCGGCGGATGCCCGGCGTTGGCGATGGTGATCCGATGGGTGACCGGGTCGTAGACGGCGTACAGACAGGTAGCCATGCGGTCCGTGCCGAGGCGCTGCGCCTGCTCGTCGAGGTGGTGCAGCACCTCCTGCGGCGGCAGGTCCAGCCCCGCGAGGGTCTGCGCGGTCGTGCGCAGCTGGCCCATGATCGCCGCGGACGTCATGGAGTGCCCCATGACGTCACCGACCACCAGCGCCACCCGCGACCCCGGCAGCGGGATCGCGTCGTACCAGTCGCCGCCCACCCGCGCGGTCTCCGCCGCCGGGAGGTAGCGGGACGCCAGCCGGACGCCCGTGGGGCGCGGCAGGGTCTCCGGGAGCATGGTGCGCTGCAGCTCGTCGGCGATGTACGCCTCACGGCCGTACAGCACCGCCTTGTCGATGCCGAGCGCGCTGTGCGTGGCGAGCTGGGCCGCGACCAGCAGATCGTCGGTCTCGAACGGGATGCGCTCGGGGCGGCGCAGGAAGACGGCCGCGCCGATCACCCGGCGCCGGCCGCGCAGCGGCGCGAGGATCGCACGGCGGCCGCCCGGCACGATCGCCTCGCCGTCGTCGCCGAGGAGTTCGGGCAGCGCGGCACGGGCCGCGGGCGCGTCGGCGAACACCGGCCGCACCCCGCGCAGCACCTCGGCGAGCGCCCCGCCGGGCCGCACCTCGCACAACTCCGATGTCAGCGAGGACAGTTCGGCCGGCTCCGGGGCCTGGGCGGGCAGGAGGCCGCCGTCGGTGTCCCGCTCCTCGGGTATGCGGTCGGTGCGGCGCAACCGCAGCACCACCGGGCCGGTGGGCCGTTCGTCGCCGACCGGCAGCGGATCGCGCAGATACACCAGGATCGCGTCGGCGAAGGTCGGCACCGTCGCCCGGCACAGCCCCATCACGATCTCGTCGAGGTCGATGCCGCGGGCGATCCGCCGGGTCGCCGCGCCCACGAACCGCAGCCGGTCGCCGTCGCGCCGCATCGGCGTGGGCCGGCCGCCGGGCACACCCGCGCCGCTGCGCCGCTCCTTGCCGCCGGGACCGCGCCCCGCGCCGTCCGGGTCGGTGCCGGGCTGGGCGGGGATCGCCTCGGGCGCCGGGCGGGGGCGATGGGTGCCCGTCTCGGCGGAGGCCGGCTGGGAGTGCTCCGGGCCGCCGTCGCCCTCGGGCGTCACGGACGTACCCGCAGGCGTGCTCTCGCCGGAGCCGGACCGGGCCTGTGCCGGTAACCCGGAACTCGGGGTGCGGCCCGTGGCCGGGGTATGCAGGAGCGCCCCGCGGGGGTCCGCGGGGTCGACGCCCGCCTGGGGGCGTTCATAGGAGGTCGGGTTCTCCGTCACGCGTATGAAATCCGTCCGTCCGGGGCTGCGCGCCGCGCGTGCAGTTCTTCCCGCAGAAATTCCGATACCCGGAATACGTGCCCCAGGAACGGAGTTCCCGCGTGGTCAGAGACTGTTCCTGTGTCACCGGCGGGCCTGCCGCGGCCCGCACGGGTGTTGCCGTCGTACCCCTCGCTCACGCCCTGCCGCCCCTCGGTGACATCCGGTCAGACTCGCTGTGCGCGCCGGTGGTTGCCCCCGCGCGCCCTTGCGGAGGACGATCCTACGTTTCATGCCCGGGGGCGCATCAAGGGTCTCATGAGGACATGTACGCGGGCGTACGGTCCCAGTCGTCCGGCAGAGACGGTACCGTCCAGGACGGATCCGGGCGCCAGTGCTGCCAGCCGTCCTTGAACGGAGTGCCCCACGAGCGGATCGCCTCCACCGCGTCGTGGCCCGCCACGCGGACCCGCCCGGCCAGTTCGGCGTCGACCAGTCCGTCGCGCTGCGCCTGCGCGAACTCGTCCTCGTCCCGCCAGTGCCAACTGCGGTCCGGATGCACGGAGATGTCCAGGAAGTGGTCCTCGGAGTCCACGCCGCCCTGCCAACGGGTCAGCGGCTCCTCGAGGTTGACGTACCAGTTCTTGAACTGCCAGCCCGGCTCCCAGAACAGCCACACCGACCAGGGCCGGCCCGGCTGGGCCAGCTTCAGCACGCCCGTGCCGAACCAGCGGTCGCGCTGCACCGTGCGCGGCTTGGTGTAGCGCGACTCCAGCGGTTCCACGTGCACGGGCGTGCCGTCGGCCAGCACCGGCTTCACACACTCGGTGCCGGGCGCCAGCCACACGGCGAGCAGGTCGGCGTCGTCCCGTACGACGGTGACGGGGCGCGCGATGTGGAACCCGTCCCCGGCGTTCTCCCGGTACCGCCACAGGATCCGGCTCCCGGGCGCCCAGAAGGCCGCCGCGCCGTCTGCCGTACCGCCCGCCGCTGCGCGTCTCACCGCTCCACCGTCTGCCATGCACAGATATTAGGTGTCACGGAGGTACGACGCTGCGGTGCGCGTCACGGTTCGTACGGGGCCGGCCCTCGCGGTCAGGGGCGGGTCATGCGCAGCACGTCCAGCGCCGCGTCGAGCTGCTCCAGGGTGAGGTCGCCGCGCTCGATGTAGCCGCCCTCCAGGACCACTTGGCGGATGGTCTTCCGCTCGGCGAGCGACTTCTTGGCGACCTTCGCGGCCTCCTCGTAGCCGATGTACTTGTTCAGCGGGGTGACCACCGACGGCGACGACTCGGCGTACTCGCGGGCCCGTTCACGGTTCGCGGCGATGCCGTCCACGGTGCGGTCGGCCAGCAGCCGGGAGACGTTGGCCAGAAGCCGTACGGACTCCAGGACGTTGCGGGCGATCACCGGCAGCATCACGTTCAGCTCGAAGTTGCCCGCGGCACCGGCCACGGCGACGGCGGCGTCGTTGCCGGTGACCTGCGCGGCGACCATCAGCACCGCCTCCGGGATCACCGGGTTGACCTTGCCCGGCATGATCGAGGAGCCGGGCTGGAGGTCGGGCAGGGTGATCTCGGCGAGGCCGGTGCGCGGCCCGGACGCCATCCACCGCAGGTCGTTGGCGATCTTCGTCAGGCCCACCGCGATCGTCCGCAGCTGCCCGCTGGTCTCCACGATCCCGTCGCGCGCGCCCTGCGCCTCGAAGTGGTCGCGCGCCTCGGTCAGCGGCAGCCCCGTGACCCGGGCGACCTCCTCGATGACGGCCGCGGAGAAGCCGGGCGGGGTGTTGATGCCGGTGCCGACGGCGGTCCCGCCGAGCGGCAGTTCGGCGAGCCGGGGCAGGGACGCGGTCAGCCGCTCGACGCCGTAGCGCACCTGGGCGGCGTACCCGCCGAACTCCTGGCCCAGCGTGACGGGCGTGGCGTCCATCAGATGCGTACGACCGGACTTGACGACGTCGGCGAACTCCTCGGCCTTGCGCTCCAGGGCGGCCGCGAGGTGCTCCAGGGCCGGGATCAGATCGCGGGTGACGGCGGCCGTGGCGGCGATGTGGATCGAGGAGGGGAAGACGTCGTTGGACGACTGGGAGGCGTTGACGTGGTCGTTCGGGTGCACAGGCCGGCCGAGCCGCTCGCTCGCCAAGGTCGCGATCACCTCGTTGGTGTTCATGTTGGACGACGTCCCGGACCCGGTCTGGAACACGTCCACCGGAAAGTGGTCGTCCCAGCGCCCCTCGGCGACCTCGGCGGCCGCCTCCTGGACCGCCTCGGCGATCTCCTTGTCCAGCACCCCCAGCTCGGCGTTGACCTTCGCCGCGGCGCCCTTGATCCGGGCCAGCGCCTCGATGTGCGCGCGCTCGATGCGCTGCCCGGACACGGGGAAGTTCTCGATCGCGCGCTGGGTCTGCGCCCGCCACTTGGCGTGGGCGGGGACCCGTACCTCGCCCATGGAGTCGTGCTCGATCCGGTAGTCCTGCTCTTCGTCGGCCACTGCCGATCACCTCCACCTGTCACAGCATCCGGGACGTGACAGCTGTTCCCGTCGCGGGGCGATCTTCACCGTCGGAGAATCGGAGTGGGGGTGGGAGTGGGAGCCGACACCAGGAGGCAGATCATGCTCCGCAGCATCAGGACCCTCGTCGCGCTCGGGGCCGGGCTGGCCGCGGCGGGCACCCTCGTCGTCGCCGGACCCGCCTCGGCCCAGGACGACGACTTCACCCTGTACGCCAAGGAGGTCCCCGGCGAACAGGACGACCAGGGCGAGCAGCAGGCCCCGGAGGTCGGTGACACCTTCTCCTTCGCCGACGACCTCTTCCGCGAGAAGGGCGGCAAGCAGGTCGGCCGCGACGGTGTCGTCTGCACGGTCGTCCGCGCCGGCAACCCGATGGACATCCTGTGCGTCGGCACCTTCGACCTGTCCGGCGGCCAGCTCACCGCCCAGGTCCTGCAGACGGTCCCGCTGGACGAGTCCGCCGCACTCGCCGAGTTCGACGCGGCCGTCACCGGCGGCACGGACGACTACCGCGGGGCGAGCGGCCAGATCCACTTCAGCGACGACGGGGACTACCAGCGGCTGGACTTCCAGCTGGGCAGCTGACCTTCAAGCCCGTCCGGCGTTTGAGGACGAGGCCGTTCAGGCCGATGGGGGTCCAGGGGGCGCAGCCCCCTGGCGGGGCCGAAGGGGCGGAGCCCCTGGGGATGGGAGGGGTAGGGGCGGCGGGGGCGAAGAACCCCCGGCCGCACCTGCAGGCTTACGCCAGCCCAGGCCCCCGAACCGGAATCGAGGTGAACGTCGGCGCGGGCGCCGGGTCCTGGAAGAAGTCGTTGCCCTTGTCGTCCACGACGATGAAGGCGGGGAAGTCCTCGACCTCGATCTTCCAGACGGCCTCCATGCCGAGCTCCTCGTACTCGACGACCTCGACCTTCTTGATGCAGTCCTGCGCGAGCCGCGCCGCGGGACCACCGATGGACCCGAGGTAGAAGCCGCCGTGCGAGCCACACGCGTCGGTGACCTGCTTGCTGCGGTTGCCCTTGGCGAGCATCACCTTCGAGCCGCCCGCGGCCTGGAACTGCTCCACGTACGAGTCCATGCGCCCGGCCGTCGTAGGCCCGAAGGACCCCGACGCGTACCCCTCGGGCGTCTTCGCCGGACCGGCGTAGTACACCGGGTGGTCCTTGAGGTACTGCGGCATCTCCTCGCCCGCGTCCAGCCGCTCCTTGATCTTCGCGTGCGCGATGTCACGGGCCACGACCAGCGGACCCGTCAGCGACAGCCGCGTCTTGACCGGGTACTTCGTCAGCTCGGCGAGGATGTCGTCCATCGGCTGGTTGAGGTCGATCTTCACGACGTCGGAGGACTCGTCCAGGTGCTCCTCGGTCGTGTCCGGCAGGAACCGCGCCGGGTCCGTCTCCAGCTGCTCCAGGAACACGCCCTCCGCGGTGATCTTCGCGACGGCCTGCCGGTCGGCCGAGCAGGACACGGCGATGGCGACCGGGCAGGACGCGCCGTGGCGGGGCAGCCGGACCACACGGACGTCGTGGCAGAAGTACTTGCCGCCGAACTGCGCGCCGATGCCGATCTTCTGCGTGAGCTCGAAGACCTTCTCCTCCAGCTCCTTGTCCCGGAAGCCGTGCCCGAGCGGTGAGCCCTCGGCGGGGATCTCGTCCAGGTAGTGCGCGGAGGCGTACTTGGCGGTCTTCAGCGCGTACTCGGCGGACGTACCGCCGACCACGATCGCCAGGTGGTACGGCGGGCAGGCGGCCGTGCCCAGCGAACGGATCTTCTCCTCCAGGAACTTCATCATGGAGGCCTCGTTCAGGACGGCCTTCGTCTCCTGGTAGAGGAACGACTTGTTGGCCGAGCCGCCGCCCTTGGCCATGAACAGGAACTTGTAGGCGCCGCCGTCGGTGGCGTACAGCTCGATCTGCGCCGGCAGGTTCGAGCCGGTGTTCTTCTCCTCCCACATGGTGAGCGGAGCCATCTGCGAGTAGCGCAGGTTCAGCCTGGTGTAGGCGTCGTAGATGCCCTTGCTGAGCGCCTTCTCGTCCTCACCTTCGGTGAGAACGTTCTGCCCGCGCTTGCCCATCACGATCGCCGTGCCGGTGTCCTGGCACATCGGCAGCACGCCCGCGGCCGCGATGTTCGCGTTCTTCAGCAGGTCCAGCGCGACGAACTTGTCGTTGCTCGACGCCTCGGGGTCGTCGATGATCCGCCGCAGCTGGGCGAGGTGCGCCGGGCGCAGGTAGTGCTGGATGTCGTGGATGGCCTCCTCGGCCAGCTTGCGCAGCGCCTCCGGCTCGACCTTGAGGAACGTCCGCCCGTCGGCCTCGAAGGTGGAGACACCCTCGGAGGTCACCAGCCGGTACGGGGTGGTGTCCTCTCCCATGGGGAGCAGATCGGTGTACGCGAACTCAGGCATCTCAGCCCATTCCTCACTGTGACGGACGGCGCCCGCCGACGCTGGCGAGCCTCACCAGCGTAGAACCTGCCACCGACAGCGAGCTTGTGAGGTAGGGCTCAGTCGGCAGCCGCCCGTCGGCGCGGGGTCACTCGCACGAGGGGTGTCGCGATCTATCGTGTTTCGGTACGCTGCTGTCGTGGACCTTCAGAAGCAGACCGCGGACCCTCGCGGCGGGACCGCCGCCCCCGCACCCGCAGCCGAGCTGCGCGCCTCCGACGCCGACCGCGACCGCGTCGCCGACATCCTGCGCGAGGCCCTGGCCGAGGGCCGGCTGACCGCCGACGAGCACGCCGAGCGCGTCGAGGGCGTCCTGGCCGCCCGCACGGTCGGTGACCTGGACGTCTTCATACGGGACCTGCCCGCGGCGCACGCACCCCGCACCGCCTCCGCGTACACAGCCGCCTACACCGCCCCGAACCGCCCGACGGCCGGCGCCATCCCGGTCGACCCGGACGACAACGTGGTCGCGGTGTTCGCGAGCGCCGTCCGCAAGGGCCGCTGGCGCGCGGGCCGCCGTATCCACGCCTACGCGATCTTCGGCAGCGTCGAGATCGACCTCAGCGAGGCGCTGTTCGAGTACCAGCAGGTCGTCATCAAGGCGTTCTCGGTGTTCGGCAGCGTCGACATCCGCGTCCCGGAGAACGTGTCGTTGCGCGGCACCGGCGGCGGCGTCCTCGGCAACTTCGAGGTGGCCCCGCTGGACGCGACCGACCCGCAGGCGCCGGTGGTCTTCGTCGACGGCTGGGCCGTGCTCGGCAATGTGGAGGCGCGGCCCAGGCGCGGCAAGGTCGTCGCGGACATCCTGGATCGCGTCCAGCGCAAGGTCGACCGCAGTTTGCGCAGGCACCTCGGTCATTGACGGGTGCGAACCGGTCCTTTCCGGCGGTTGTGAACTCCCTGCATAGGCGCGCGCACAGCGGGTAGACCTTGCTGCATCGTCGCTCGCTCGCGAAGCCGTCGTCAGGAGTAGACCGTGCTGCAACCGCCGCATTCGTCCCTGCAGGTAGCTGCCGTTCCGGCCCAGCGGGTGCCGGTGCGGGACAGGGACCAAGACGCACCCTGGCACACCGAGGCGGTGTGCCGGCGCGACGAGGCCGGCCTGTTCTTCGCTCCCTCCAAGGAACCCACCGCCGCCCGGCTCTCCCGCGAAGAGGCGGCCAAGCGGGTCTGCGCCCGCTGTCCCGTCATGGTCGAGTGCCGCGAGCACGCCCTCCTCCAGCCCGAGCCCTACGGCGTCTGGGGCGGCCTCACCGCCGCCGAACGCCGCGTGGTCCTGGCGCGGCGCCGCCGCCGCGAACTGGAACTCCAGAAGGCGCGGGCGGCGACCCGCATACCGCAGGCGGGCTGACACATACGAGAAGGGGCGCCCTCCTCCGCACAGGAGGGCGCCCCTTTGTGATGCTGCTGGGGGCATGTACCCAAGGGGTGCGGGGAACTGCGCGAGCAACCACCCGCGACCCGCACCCGAAAGCGGCGTCAAACCCCCACGGCGCTACTTCGCCCGGTCGAAGTCGATCGCGCTGTACGCCCGCAGCTTGCTCAGCCGGTGCTCGGAGTCGATCCTGCGCACCGTCCCCGACTTCGACCGCATCACGATCGAGTCGGTCGTGGCCGTCTCCGACCGGTAGCGCACGCCCCGCAGCAGCTCACCGTCGGTGATGCCGGTCGCCACGAAGAACACGTTCTCCCCGGTGACGAGGTCCTCGGTGGTCAGGACGCGGTCCAGGTCGTGCCCGGCGTCGATCGCCCGCTGCCGCTCCTCGTCGTCCTTCGGCCACAGCTTGCCCTGGATCGTTCCGCCCAGGCACTTCACGGCACAGGCCGAGATGATGCCCTCGGGCGTACCGCCGATGCCGAGCAGCAGGTCTACGCCCGTGCCCTCGCGCAGCGCCAGGATCGAGCCGGCGACGTCACCGTCCGAGATCAGCTTGATGCGCGCGCCGGTCTCCCGGATCTCGTTGATGATGCCCTCGTGCCGCGGCCGGTCCAGGATGACCACGGTCACGTCCTCCGGCGTGGCCCGCTTGGCCTTGGCGACCCGGCGGATGTTCACCGACACGGGAGCGTCGATGTCCACGAAGTCCGCGGCCTCGGGGCCGGTGACCAGCTTGTCCATGTAGAACACGGCCGACGGGTCGAACATCGCCCCGCGCTCGGTGGCCGCGAGGACGGCGATCGCGTTCGGCATGCCCTTGGCGGTCAGCGTGGTGCCGTCGATCGGGTCGACGGCGATGTCCACCTCGGGCCCGGTCCCGTCGCCGACGCGCTCCCCGTTGAAGAGCATCGGGGCCTCGTCCTTCTCGCCCTCGCCGATGACGACCACGCCGTTCATCGACACGGTCGACACGAGGGTCCGCATGGCGCGCACCGCGGCACCGTCGGCGCCGTTCTTGTCACCGCGCCCCACCCAGCGTCCCGCGGCCATCGCGGCGGCTTCGGTCACCCGGACGAGTTCCAGGGCGAGGTTGCGGTCGGGGGCCTCGGAGGGGACGTCCAGCTCGGACGGCAAGTGATGATGCTCGGTCATCGGAGCGCACCTTTCTGATACGACGACGGCCGGATGAGGGTTGTGCCTGACGACTCTATCGTCAGGCCGACAAACTGAGCAGGGGGCCCCACGGATGAGCAGAGGGGGTCACCTGCGACCATAGGGGGCGTGGCAGGTACGTACGGCAAGCAGAAGTCGGCCCGGGACATGATCCTTTCCCTGGGCCTCATCGTCCTCGCGGCGTTGGTGGTCTACGTCTTCATCCCGCACGAGGACAGGGAACCCGACCTCCAGCGCGTCGACTACCGCGTGGAGCTGCTGACCGCGCGCCGCGCCGCCGCGTACCCGGTGGCGGCGCCCGAGGGCCTGCCGAACACCTGGAAGGCCACGTCCGTGCGCTTCCGCGGCGACAAGTTCGACGCCTGGCACCTGGGCTTCCACGACCCCGACGGCGAGTACGTGGCGGTCGAGCAGTCCACCGAGCGGCAGGCCGCGTTCGTCGACCGGGCCAGCCAGGGCGCCGAGGAGACGCAGACCACCGAGCAGATCGGCGGCCGCACCTGGGTCCGCTACACTGGAGGCCGCTACGACGCGCTGGTCCTCAAGGGTGAGGACGGCGCGACCACGATGGTGACCGGCACGGCCTCCTTCGCCCGCCTGACGGAAATGGCACGGGCGCTGAAGCAGGGCTGAGCGGCACGTCGTCAGGTGACCCGCCGGACTTCTTGAGGTCGCTGGACACACGGGCGGCCACACGAAGGCCCCCGGCAGCACGCAGGGGGGCCTCAGCTCATGCCCGGGGCTACTCGTCGCCCTCGGCGTCCTCACCGCCGGAGTCATCCTCCGCCGCCAGCGCCGCGTCCAGCCGCGCCCGGGCGCCCTCCAGCCAGCGCCGGCACACCTTGGCCAGCTCCTCGCCGCGCTCCCACAGCGCGAGAGACTCCTCGAGCGTCGTACCGCCGGCCTCCAGCCGCCGTACGACCTCGATCAGCTCGTCGCGCGCCTGCTCGTAGCCGAGCGCCTCATCCACCTTGCTGGTCATCCGCCCACCCTATGCATCCACTCGTACGGAGAACTCGCCCTCGGCGACCCGCGCCCGCAGCGTCTCGTCGGCCGACACCTCGCCCGGATCGCGCACCACATGCCCGTCGGCCCGCTGGAGCACCGCATAGCCGCGCTGGAGCGTCGCCGCGGGGGACAGGGCCACCACGCGCGCGTGCGTGTGCGTCAGCTCGGAGTCGGCGCGGTCCAGGAGATGGCCGAGGCAGCGCCGGGACCGCTCCATCAGCGCGTCCACCTGGTCGGCGCGCTCCTCGACCATTCGGTGCGGGTCCTCTATCGACGGACGGGCCAGCGCATGGGCGAGCCCGCGCTCCTCGCGCGCGAGGTAGCCCTCCACGCAGCGCCGCGCCCGGTCGCGCAGCTGCCGCACCCGCTCCAGCTCCTCCCCGACGTCCGGCACGACCTTCTTGGCCGCGTCGGTGGGCGTGGAGGCGCGCAGGTCGGCGACGTAGTCGAGCAGCGGGGTGTCCGGCTCATGGCCGATCGCCGACACCACCGGCGTACGGCAGGCGGCGACGGCCCGCACCAGCTGCTCGTCGGAGAACGGCAGCAGGTCCTCCACGCTGCCGCCGCCGCGCGCCACGATGATCACGTCGACCTCGTCGAGCGCGTCCAGCTCCTTGACCGCCTGCACGACCTGCGGCACCGCGTGCACGCCCTGCACGGGGACGTTGCGCACCTCGAAGCGGACGGCCGGCCAGCGGTGCCGGGCGTTCTCCAGCACGTCCCGCTCGGCGGCCGAGGCGCGCCCGCAGACCAGGCCGATGAGCTGCGGCAGAAAGGGCAGCGGCTTCTTGCGCTCCGGCGCGAACAGCCCCTCGCCCGCGAGCGCCTTCTTCAGCTGCTCGAGCCGCGCCAGCAGCTCGCCCACGCCCACGGGCCGTATCTCGGCGGCCCGCAGCGACAGCTGGCCCCGGGGCGCGTACCACTCGGGCTTGGCGAGCACCACGACCCGCGCGCCCTCGCTGACCACGTCGGCCACCGCGTCGAACACCTGGCGGTAGCAGGTCACGCTCACCGAGATGTCGTACGACGGATCGCGCAGCGTCAGGAACACGACCCCGGCGCCGGGCCGCCGCGACAACTGCGTGATCTGCCCCTCGACCCACACCGCCCCGAGCCGGTCGATCCACCCACCGATGAGCCGCGACACCTCGCCGACGGGCAACGGGGACTCGGGAGTCGTGTTCACAGCCATGCCGCCGAGCGTAACGGCCACCACCGACAATCCGGCCCGGCCCGGCGGGGCGGGGCGCTGCTACCCCGCTGCCGGGCGTGCCCGCTGGGCGAGCAGCACCCCGAGCCCGACCACGCACCAGATCGCGCCCACCACCTGGGCCGTACCGGAGGCCTCCACGATCACCGCGACGGTGATCGCCGCGCCGGCCACCGGCACCAGCACATGCCGCCACCAGCTGACCGGTCCTCCTCGGCGGCGTACGGCGAACCAGCTCACCACGCTCGCGTGCAGGAGCGTGAAGGCGGTCAGGGCGCCGATGTCGACGACCGAGACCAGGTGGTCCATGCCGTCGTCGCGGCGGGCCGCCCACACCGCGGCGACCAGGGTGACCACCGCCGCGCAGGACAGCGCGACGCGCGGCACGCCGCCGTCGGTGCGGGCGAGCGCGCGCGGGAGCCGTCCGTCGCGGCCCATCGCGAACAGCAGCCGCCCCGCCGCGGCCTGCCCGGCCAGCGCGGCGAACGCGGCACCGATGGCCTTGCTGACCGCCACCAGGTCGTGCAGCCAGCTGCCGACGGAGACGTCCACGGCGTCATAGAAGGCGGCGCCCTGCCGCGCGGGATCGGCGGCCAGCCCGGCCGAGGGCACCGGCTCCAGCAGAGCGACCAGATAGGCCTGCGTCACGAACAGCGCACCCGCGAGGGCGAGGCAGAACAGCACCGCGCGGGCGACCTTCTCCGCACCGCCGGTGACCTCCTCCGCGAAGGAGGCGATCGCGTCGAAGCCCAGATACGACAGCACCGCGATGGACACCGCCCCGAGGACGGCCCCCAGCGCGAAGCCGCCCTGGGTGCCGTCCCCGGACAGCGGCGACAGCCAGCCGCGCTCGGCTCCGTCACGCGCGAGCACCACGACCGCCGAGACGACGAACACCAGCAGGACCACGATCTCCAGCGCCAGCACCAGGAAGCCCACGCGCGCGGCGACCCGTACGCCCCACAGGTTGAGCAGCGTCGTCACCACGACCGCGAGCGCCGTCCACACCCAGCGCGAGACCTCCGGGACCAGCGCCTCCATGGCGATGCCGGAGAACAGATAGGCGACCGCGGGGATCAGCAGGTAGTCGAGCATCGCCATCCACCCGGCGACGAACCCCGCCTCCTTCCCGAGCGCCACGCGCGCGTACGCGAAGACGGAGCCGGCCTGCGGCACGAACCGCACCATCTGCGCGTACGAGAACGCGGTGAAGGCCATCGCGACGGTGGCGACGAGATACACGAGGGCGACCGCGCCGTGCGAGCGGGCGTCCAGGGTGCCGAACACACCGACCGGTGCCATGGGCGCGATGAACAGCAGCCCGTAGACCACCAGGTCCCGGAAGCCCAGGGAGCGCCGCAGCCGGTGATGCTCGTCCGTCGCCGGAACCTGTGTGCCGGTCTCGGACATCGGTTCCTCCCCCGTCGCTGGTGGGCCGCCTCCTGGCCAGTTTCCCCGGCGCCCCGCCGGGCACGCGATCTTTGGGCGCCCGAACGCGGCCTTACGATGGGACGCATGACTTCTTCGCCTGGCCGTCGTGTCCTGCTCGCCGCCCCCCGCGGTTACTGCGCGGGTGTGGACCGCGCCGTGATCGCCGTCGAGAAAGCCCTCGAGCAGTACGGCGCTCCGGTCTACGTCCGGCACGAGATCGTGCACAACAAGTACGTCGTGCAGACCCTGGAGAAGAAGGGCGCGATCTTCGTCGAACAGACGGAGGAGGTGCCGCCGGGCAACATCGTGATGTTCTCCGCGCACGGTGTCGCCCCGGTCGTCCACGAGGAGGCCGCGCGCGGCAAGCTGGCCACCATCGACGCCACCTGCCCCCTGGTCACCAAGGTCCACAAGGAAGCCGTCCGCTTCGCGAACGAGGACTACGACATCCTCCTCATCGGCCACGAGGGCCACGAGGAGGTCATCGGCACCTCCGGCGAGGCCCCCGAGCACATCCAGCTCGTCGACGGCCCCGAGGACGTGGCGAAGGTCGAGGTCCGCGACGAGTCGAAGGTCGTCTGGCTGTCCCAGACGACTCTCTCGGTAGACGAGACCATGGAGACCGTGGACGCGCTCAAGGAGAAGTTCCCGCAGCTGATCTCCCCGCCGAGCGACGACATCTGCTACGCCACGCAGAACCGCCAGCTCGCCGTGAAGCAGATGGGCGCCGAGGCCGACCTCGTCATCGTCGTCGGCTCGCGCAACTCCTCGAACTCCAAGAGGCTCGTGGAGGTCGCCAAGCTGGCGGGCGCCCGCGACGCCTACCTGGTCGACTTCGCGAGCGAGATCGACGAGGCCTGGCTGGAGGGCGTCTCGACCGTCGGCGTCACCTCGGGCGCCTCCGTGCCGGAGGTGCTGGTCGAGGAGGTGCTGGCCTGGCTCGCCGAGCGCGGCTACGAGGACGTGGAACTGGTCAAGGCCGCCGAGGAGTCCATCACCTTCTCCCTGCCCAAGGAACTGCGCCGCGACCTGCGCACCGAGGCCGCGGCTCTGGTGGCGGAGCGGGGCGGCACGGGCCCGGGGGAGACCGCGGGGGCATGACTGTCAGTGGTCCGTCGTAACGTAGGGCCATGCAGATCTTCGGCGTGGACATCGGCGGGTCCGGGATCAAGGGCGCCCCTGTGGACCTGGAGAAGGGCGACCTCGCCCAGGAGCGCCACAAGGTGCTCACACCTCATCCGGCGACGCCGGACGCGGTGGCCGACGGCGTGCGCGAGGTCGTCGAGCACTACGACTGGACGGGCCCGGTAGGCATCACCTTCCCGGGGGTCGTGACGGGCGGCTCCACGATCCGCACCGCGGCCAACGTCGACAAGGGCTGGATCGACACCGACGCGCGCGCCCTGCTGAGCGAGCGCCTCGGCGGCCTCCCGGTGACCGTCGTCAACGACGCGGACGCGGCGGGCGTCGCCGAGATGCGCTTCGGCGCCGGCCGCGACCGCAGAGGCACGGTCATCCTCCTCACCTTCGGCACCGGCATCGGCAGCGCCCTCTTCGTCGACGGCGTCCTCGTCCCCAACTCCGAGCTCGGCCATCTCGAACTGGGCGGCCATGACGCGGAGAAGCGCGCCTCCAGCAAGGCCAAGGAGGACGCCGACCTGACCTGGGAACACTGGGCCCACCGCGTCCAGAAGTACCTGGCCCACGTCGAGATGCTCTTCTCCCCGGAACTCTTCATCATCGGCGGCGGCGTCAGCCGCAAGTCCGCCAAGTTCCTCCCCTTCATCGACGGCATCAGAGCGGAGATCGTCCCGGCGCAGCTGCAGAACAACGCGGGCATCGTGGGGGCGGCCATGCGGGCGGTGGAGGAGGGGACGGCCGGGGGCGCGGGGCGCTAGGTCTTTCCGCGGGGGGCTTGTCTAGGAACCGGCCGGTGGCCGGGTTCTCGCCTGTGGTCCCGGGCGTCGGCCGGCCGGCTGGAACCTGCGCACGGTCACGATGACACCGGCGGCCAGCGTCCCTCCGTACAGCCAGCCGGCCTGCGTGGCCAGCGCGGTGAAGAGGCTCATCAGCCGCCCGCCCACTCCCTCCCCGCCCGTGACCGTCAGCAGCCCCGCAGCGAAGGCGATCGGCACGACGACCGGCCCGGTCATCAGATCCCCCCGCCGCACCCACATCGCGGTCAACACGCTCACCGGCAGAAACAGCACGCCGTACACCGTCAGGGACGACCCGAACAGCAGCCGGTCGAGCGAGCCCAGCGCAAGCATCACCGCCGCGCAGAACAGACCGCCACCGAGCCCGGTCAGTCGCGGATCGGGCAGCCGCCGCACCGCAGGCGGGCGCGGGGGAGCGGGCCGTCGTGCTCCGGCGGGGCGGGGCCGGGTCATACCGGGGGGACGGGGGCGGCCGGCAGGCAGGCGGGGGCGGCGGCGGGCATCCTGATCGGGACGGCCGCCGTCCGGCTGGGGACGTGGGTCACCCGCGTGGGGGCGTGGGCCGCCGGGCTGGGGACGGGGGTCGCCTGGCTGGGGACGTGGGATGCCGCCTTGGGGGCGTGGGCCGCCGGGCTGAGGACGGGGGTCGCCTGGCTGGGGACGAGGGCTGCCCGCTTGGGGGCGTGGACCGCCGGGCTGGGGACGGGGGTCGCCCGGCTGGGGACGGGGGTCGCCCGCGTGGGGACGTGGACCGCCGGGCTGGGGACGAGGACCGCCTGGCTGAGGACGGGGGTCGCCCGGCTGGGGACGAGGGCTGCCCGCTTGGGGGCGTGGACCGCCTGGCTGAGGACGGGGGTCCCCCGGCTGAGAACGGGGGTCGCCCGGCTGGGGACGCGGACCGCCCGCACGAGGACGGAGGCCGCCCGGCTGGGGACCGCCGGTGCCCGGCTCCGGGCGGCCGAGGGGCAGGTCCGGGCGGGCGTCCGCTCGGCCACGGGACCCTGCGCCCTCCGGCTCCCGGAACTCTGGGCCCCTGTGCTCCCGAAACTCTGAGGCCCCCTGTTCCCGGGGCCCGACGGCGGGCGTCCGTGGCTGGCCAGGGGCCGGGCGGGTGGGTCGGGGCGGGCGGGCCCCAGGGTCGGCGGAGCCGGCCTGCGGCGGCAGCGGGGGCGTGCCGCGGCGCGGTCCGGGCCGGTCGGGGCGAGTCCTGTATTGCTCCACTGGACCAACTTAGGTCGGTTTATGTGCTGAATGGCCCTCCAGACACGCCGGGGGACCGAGCTTGGCCAAGCGTTCGACGGATCGCCCGGGCCCGCGCCGGGCACCCCGTAAACTGGTGGATCGGCCAGCCCTGTCCTCTGGCCCTGGCCCGAAGGCCCCCAGGCCTCGAAGGTCCCCTGGCCCCTCTCACGTAACGGGAAGTCGCAACGTGTCGCTCACGATCGGAATCGTCGGTCTGCCGAATGTCGGCAAGTCGACCCTGTTCAACGCCCTGACCAAGAACGACGTGCTGGCGGCCAACTACCCGTTCGCCACGATCGAGCCGAACGTCGGCGTGGTCGGCGTCCCCGACACCCGCCTGGCGAAGCTGGCCGAGATCTTCTCCTCGGAGCGGGTCCTCCCGGCGACGGTCGACTTCGTCGACATCGCCGGCATCGTGCGAGGCGCGTCCGAGGGCGAGGGCCTGGGCAACAAGTTCCTGGCGAACATCCGCGAGTCCGACGCGATCTGCCAGGTCATCCGCGCCTTCAAGGACGAGAACGTCGTGCACGTCGACGGCAAGGTCTCGCCCAAGGACGACATCGAGACGATCAACACCGAGCTGATCCTCGCCGACCTCCAGACGATCGAGAAGGTCCTGCCGCGCCTCCAGAAGGAGTCTCGGATCAAGAAGGACGTGGCTCCGAAGGTCAAGGCGGTCGAGGAGGCGAAGGAGATCCTGGAGAAGGGCGACACCCTGTTCTCCCAGGGCATCGTCCAGGGCACGGAGCGCGCCGAGCTGCTCCACGACCTGCACCTCCTGACGACGAAGCCCTTCCTCTACGTCTTCAACGTCGACGAGGACGAGCTGACGGACGACGCCTTCAAGGACGAGCAGCGTGCCCTGGTGGCCCCGGCCGAGGCGATCTTCCTGAACGCCAAGCTGGAGGCCGACCTCGCCGAGCTGGACGAGGAGGAGGCCATGGAGCTCCTGGAGTCCGTCGGCCAGCACGAGCCCGGCCTCGCCACCCTCGCCCGCGTCGGCTTCGACACCCTCGGCCTGCAGACCTACCTCACGGCCGGCCCCAAGGAATCCCGCGCCTGGACCATCAAGAAGGGCGCCACTGCCCCCGAGGCGGCCGGCGTCATCCACACGGACTTCCAGAAGGGCTTCATCAAGGCCGAGGTCATCTCCTTCACCGACCTCGTCGAAACCGGCTCGGTCGCCGAGGCCCGCGCCAAGGGCAAGGCGCGCATGGAGGGCAAGGAGTACGTCATGCAGGACGGGGACGTGGTGGAGTTCCGCTTCAACGTGTGAGCGGTTCGTTCCTGTTCGCCAGGCGATTCGTCAAGCGCGCAGATGAGAAGGGGTCGGCTCCTCCGGGAGTCGGCCCCTTCGTCGTCACCCTGCTGAAGGGGTGCAGATGTCCTGACGTTGAATCAGTCGGCGTCAGGTGTCGTAAACGGTGGAGCGATGCCCGACGTGTACGACCCACACCACGAGCTCTCCGTTGTCGAGCGTGTAGATGACTCGGTAGTCGCCGACTCGCAGCCGACGGCGTTCCGGCTGCGACACCAGCGCGGTGGTGTTGAAGCCGAGCGGGTCGCTCTCCAGCTCGGTCAGCTTGGCCAGGATGCGCAGCGCAATGTCGCGAGGGATTTTCCGAAGCTCGGCCTGAGCCTCGGGGCGGAAGACGGTTCGGTACTCACTCACCGCGCGCCAGCGTCTCCCTCATGACGTCCTCGATCGGGATGCCGGGCGCCGGATTGGCCATGCGCTCGTCGATGATCCTGTTGATCTCGCGCTCTTCCCACTCCTGGTACTTGCGCAGCACCTCGATGGAGACGATGGCGGCGACTTCCTTGCCTCGGCGCGTGATCACTGTGGGTACGTCGTCGCGATCCGCGCGCTCCACGACCTCAGCCAGGTGTGCGCGCACGTCGCGGATGGACTCTATGGGCAGCGGCTGTGTCATGCGCTCAAGCGTACCGAGTGTCCCATGTGTACACCACCGGTCCGGCGGGGTGGGTGGTGCCGGCACACAAGCCGATCACCAAGGGGCCCGACTCTCAGGAGTCGGGCCCCTTGGCTTTCCGTACCGCCGCCCTCAGTCCCCCCTGTACTTCACCACCGCCTCCCCCACCTGCTCCCCCGTGACCGGGAACCCCGGGAAGCGGGTCAGGCGGCTGAGGGGGATGGCGCGCAGCATCGGCCCGGTGTGCGGGTCGGACAGGAGGGTGGCGAAGCCGTCGGTGCCGAGGGTGGTGCGGAGCCAGGGGCCGGCTGTGGGGTGGGCCAGCCACTGGTCGGCTGTGGAGTCGGCGGTGAGGGGTGGGGTGTAGGTGTCGCCGGGGAGGGCGATGGTGGTCTCCAGGCGGATGTCGCGGGAGGACGCACCGAGGCGGAGGCCGAAGGTGCCGGCTTCGATGATCCAGTCGGCGGCGATCTCGTGCCAGAAGGCGAAGGCCCGGCGCCCCAGGGTGAGGGTGACGCGTTCGCTGTGGCCCGGTTCGAGAGGGACTCGGGTGAACGCGCGGAGTTCCTGCTCGGGACGGTGGACGGACGCCTCGGGGTCGGTGACGTAGAGCTGGACGGTCTCGGTGCCGGCCCGCTCGCCGGTGTTGGTGACGGTGAGGGTGATGTCGACCTGGGGGTCGTCGCCGTCCGCCCGGACGGTGACATCGAGGTCGCTGTAGGCGAAGGCCGTGTAGGACAGGCCGTGCCCGAAGGGGTACGCCACCGGCATGCGGCGGGTGTCGTACCAGCGGTAGCCGATGAGCGGGCCCTCGGCGTAGCGGACGCGGCCGAACTCCCCGGGGAAGGTGCCGACCGCCGGGGTGTCCTCGTAGCGCTGGGGGATGGTCTCGGCGAGCTTGCCGGACGGGTTCGCGCGGCCGAGCAGCAGGTCCGCGCAGGCCGAGCCGCCGGCCTGGCCGAGCAGCCACGCCTCGAGCAGGGCGGGGACGCGGTCCTGCCAGGGAGCGAGGGTGACGACGGAGCCGTTGGACAGGACGACGACGGTGCGGGGGTTGGCGTCGAGGACGGCGTGCAGCAGGGCGATCTGAGGGGCGGGCAGGTCCATGTGGTCGCGGTCGTAGCCCTCGGACTCGTACGACGGAGGCAAGCCGAGGAACAGGACGGCGACCTCGGCGTCCGCCGCCGTACGGACGGCCTGCGCGACGAGGTCGGGATCGGCTTCCGCGGACTCGATCACATAGCCGGGGGCGAAGGCCACCTCACGGCGGCCGTCGAGCGCGGCCCGCAGGGCGTCCAGCGCCGAGTCGACGCGGGTGGGGTTGACCTGCGACGACCCCGCGCCCTGGAAACGGGGCGTGCGGGCGAACTCGCCGATGACGGCGACGGCGCCACCGGTGTCCGGGTCGAGGGGCAGCAGCGCGCCGTCGTTCTTCAGCAGGACGGCGCTCGCGGTGGCGGCCTCGCGGGCGAGGGCGTGGTGGGCGTCGGCGTCGAAGCCGTCGGACCCTTCACTGAGGGCGGGCAGCGCGCGGTCGACGAGGGTGAGCACACGGGTGACCGCCGTGTCGATGTCGGTCTCGTCGAGCCGCCCGGCGGCCAGGGCGTCGAGGATCGCGCGGGTGCCCGCGCCGCTGGAGGAGGGCATCTCCAGGTCGACTCCCGCGGCGACGGTCTCCGGGCGGTCGCCGACCCCGCCCCAGTCGGAGACGACCAGGCCCTCGAAGCCCCACTCCTCGCGCAGGATGCCGGTGAGCAGACGGCGGCTCTCGGCGACGTAGGTGCCGTTGATCTTGTTGTAGGAGGACATGACGGTCCAGGGCCGCGCCTTGGTGACGACGGTCTCGAAGGCCGTCAGGTAGATCTCGCGCAGGGTGCGCTCGTCGATCTCGGCGGAGACCGTCATGCGGTCGGTCTCCTGGTTGTTGGCGGCGAAGTGCTTGACCGACGCGCCGACGCCCTGGCTCTGCAGGCCGGTGACCAGAGCGGCGCCGAGTTCGCCGGCCAGGTGCGGGTCCTCGGAGAAGTACTCGAAGTTGCGCCCGCACAACGGCGAGCGCTTCATGTTGATGCCGGGCCCGAGCAGCACCGAGACGCGCTCGGCGCGGCATTCACGGCCGAGGGCCTCGCCGACCCGGCCCAGGAGGCAGACGTCCCAGCTGGACGCCAGGCCTGCGGCGGGCGGGAAGCAGGTGGCCCGGACGCTGTCGAGGAGCCCCAGATGGTCACCGTCGTCGGGCTGTTTGCGCAGGCCGTGCGGTCCGTCCGACAGCATCACGGACGGGATGCCGAGCCGTTCGACGGGCTGGGTCCGCCAGAAGTCCGAGCCGTCCAGCAGCGCGGCCTTCTCCTCCAGGGTGAGCGCGGCGAGCAGCGCGGGGATGTCGATGGTCATACGTCAACTCCAGGTCGGCTGGGGGGCTTCGGTGGCTTCATCGCCCTTGCGGGCGGCGCGCCCAGGTCTCCCGTACCGGGCGCAGCGGGTCGGACTCGACGCGCGGGGTGTCGTCCCAGAGCATCGTTTCCCGCCCTTCGGCGGTGTACGGCGGCCAGGACGGGCCCGGATCCAGATCGCGTACGAAGGCGACCCAGGCGGCGTGCAGGGCGTCGGCCAGATGCTGCGGCGGGTCCTCACCGAGGGCGGCGGTGACGCCTTCGGCGTCGAGCAGGTCGAAGGCGAAGGGCAGGTCCGTGCAGTGGTACGCCAGGCCCTCGAAGCCCGGTGCGGTGGCCGCTCGCGTGAACTGGTAGAGCCAGGTGGGCCGTTCCCGCCGGGCTCGGGCCTCGGCGACGGCCAGCGTGGGCGCGCGGAAGACCGTGTCGGTGACCGCCTGGCCCCACAGAAGACCCGGTCGGCTCGCGTACGCGGCGTGCGTGTCGAGGAAGAGCCGGGCGCGCCGTTCGTCGAGGCCGAAGGCGGCGAGCATGCCGGCCGGGTCGTCGCCGGCGGGGCCGGGGTGCGGTACGGCGTTGAACTCGTGTGCCGTGAAGCCGGCCATCAGCGGGATGTCCGCCCCGGTGTCGCCGTCGGCGAGCGTCTCGGGCACCGGACGCGGGACGAGCTCGCCGTCGGCGAAGGGGGCGAGGGCGAGCATCTGCAGCTGCGCGCGGTCGGGTCCGGGAGCGCTGAGGGCGTCCTGGTGGGCGAGCAGCTCGGCGTCGGTGAGGCCCTGGAGCGCGGCGGCGGTCGCGGGCACGCCGGTCCGGGCCGTGAACAGCCGGCCGACGGCCTCGGCCGTGGCCCGGTCCTGCGGCTCCATCACGGCGCCGGACACCGAGATCGCCGCCCTGAACAGGCCCTGGGCGGCGGGCGTGGCGAGCAGCGTCTGGACGGCTCCGCCGCCCGCCGACTGACCGGCCACGGTGACCTCGGCGGGGTCGCCGCCGAAGCAGGCGATGGTGTCGCGCACCCATTCCAGGGCGGCGATCCAGTCGCGGACGCCCCGGTTGTCGGGCGCGTCGGGCAGGTGGAGGAAGCCCTCGATGCCGAGCCGGTAGCCGAGCGAGACCAGGACGACGCCGTCCCGGTTGAAGGACCTGCCGTCGTACCAGGGACTCGCGGCCGATCCGGCGACGAAGCCCCCGCCGTGGATCCAGACGAGGACCGGCAGGCCGGCGGTGGGCGAGGGGTCGGGGGTGAACACGTTGAGGTTGAGCGTGGACGCACCGGGGACGCTCGGCTCGGGGATGGTGGTGACCTCGGCGAACGGCCTGCGTTGCGCGGTCGGCCCGTAGGAGGTGGCGTCGAGGACGTCGGTCCACGGCTCGGCCGGCCGCGGTGCGGCGAACCGGAGTGCGCCGACGGGCGGTTGGGCGTAGGGAATGCCGAGGAAGCGTACGCCGGTGGCGTGGCGCTCACCGCGTACGGGACCGTGGGGCGTGCGCACGGTCACGGCGGGTGTGGCGGAGGGGTCGGGCATCAGGGTCTCCACGGTGGGTGGGCGGGTCAGGAGCGCGGGGCGTCGTGGGTGACGTAGTGCTTCAGCCGGGCGAGGTCCCTCGCGCCGTCGGTCCGGGCGCCGTAGGTGCGGTCGGCGGTGATCGGGGCGACCGTGATGTGGCCGCGCTTCAGCAGTGCGGTGGAGTCGGCGTCCCGGACGGTCTCGGTGCACGGGTCGCCGGGGCGGTCCGGGCACACGCCGAGCGTGATGTCGTAACTGTCCACGTCGCTTCGCGGCTGGGGCTGGTAGGCGTGCCAGACGACCTGGCCGTGTCCGACGCTCGTCCACACGGGGGCCTCGGCCGGCCGGCCGGCGCTGACGTCCGGGTGGTCGACCTTGACCGCGAAGCGGTCGGTGAACAGGCCCCGGTCGCGCATCCCCGCGAGGAAGGCGGCGGCGAAGCGGGCGTGCGCCCGGTAGTTGACGACCGGGAACCGCGTCTGGGAGGCGTCGCCGGACGAGGAGAGGGCGACCGCGGGGACACCCTGGTCGATGGCGGCGAGGGCGGCGCCCACCGTGCCCGAGTCGTTCACCTGGGCGCTGACGTTGGGCCCGGAATTGATGCCGGTGACCACCAGGTCGGGGCCGTCCGTCCAGCCGGCCTTCGCGGCGAGGCCGGTGCGCAGCGCGAACTTGACGGTGTCGGCGGGGGTGGCGCTCGGGGTGTCGGGACCGCAGGGCCCCGCCGACAGGCAGACGCCGTAGACGGGGGACCCGGAGGGGGTGCCGGCGCAGTCGTTCTCGTAGCCCTCGGGCATGCGGGTGCGCCGGGCGAGGGTGAGGGTGCCGCCGTTGGTCACGGCGGTGCCCTTGCCCGACTGCACCTGCCAGGGCGCCATGACGACGACGTCGGCGCCGGCGTCGCACAGGGCCTTGCGGATCTCGTACAGGCCGAGACCGTCGGCGTGCGAGGGTCTCGCGGCCTGCATGGAGTCGTCGTTGGACAACAGCACGCGCAGGCCGGCCAGCGGCTGTGAGGCACGGCTGGAGGTGGCGGCGGCGATCTCGTCCGGGGCCGCCGCACCGAGGGACGACAGGACGGCGCCCGTCACGCCGGCGAGGACGAGGGTGGTGCGCAAGGTCGTGCGCAGAGTGCGTGCCATGAGCGGTCTCCTTGGCGTCGAGCGGGACCGGGGGCGGCTCCGGGTCAGGGCGGCGCCGCCCCCGGTGGTCGGATGGGCGGCCGGGACGGTCGGGCGTCCGGGCCGGCGCCGTAGGGAAAGAGCGGGCCGGGACGGTCGGGCGTCCGGGCCGGCGCCGTACGGGAAGAGCGGGTCGGGAGGTCAGACGTCCAGGCCCGCGCCGTACGGGAAGAGCGGGTCGGCGGTGTCGTGCGGCACGTCGGGGCGGGAGTTCTCGACCGCGGCCATCGAGCGGGGCATCTCGAACGGAAGGCGTCCCTCGGCACGCGCCCGCCCGAAGGCGACATCCAGCAGGGCCTCGTCGCTCGCGCCGTAGTCGGCGACGAGCGCGGCGCACCGTTCGGCCACCTCGGGGACGACGGCGGGCCGTTCGAGGTGGAGGAACACGACGGTCGGCACGGTGTCGAGCAGCCGCAGGACCGGCTTGAGCTCCTCCTCGGTGAAGTCCAGCCGTCCGGAGTGGAACAGCGCCTCGAAGCGGTTGTCCCGCGGCTCGTACGGCGTGTGCAGCCGCAGTACCGCCAGGTCCGCCTCGGCCGCGTCGCCGACCACGTCCCCGTACCCCGCCGCGATGCGGGCGTCGATGCCCTCCACGTACAGCTTCGGGCGCCGCGAGGTCACCGGCAGGGTCCGGTCGCGGTTCACGAGGACGGTCAGCGAGCGGCGCTGCGCGGCCTCGCCGGCCCCGCGGAACTCGCTGTTCCCTACGATCTCCTCGGCCAGGTCGGGGTCCACGTAGGGCTGGTCGAACAGGCCCAGGACGAACTTCTCGCGCAGCAGGCGGCGTACGGAGAGGTCGAGGCGCTCCTCGGTGATACGGCCGGAGCGGACCAGGTCCACCACGACCTCGGGGCACGCCTCGCCGCCGAACTGGTCGGCGCCCGCGTCGAGGGCCTTCGCCGCGCGCTCGGCGACCGTGAGGTGCTCGACGCCCCAGGCACGGGCCTGGTGCACCTCACCGAAGATCTCGTGGTCGGTGAGCAGGCCCCAGTCGGTGCAGACGATGCCGTCGAACCCGAGCCGCTCCCTCAACAGCCCGGTGACGACACCGTGGTTGAAGCCGAAGCCGACCTCTTCCCAGTCGGTGCCGACGGGCTGCCCGTAGTACGGCATGACCTGCGAGGCTCCGGCCGCGAGGGCGGCCTTGAACGGCTCCAGGTGGTACTCGCGCATGCCGCCCGGGTAGATCTGCTCCTTGCCGTGCGGGAAGTGCGGGTCCTCGCCGTCCTTCTGGGGGCCGCCGCCGGGGAAGTGCTTGACCATGGTGGCCACGCTCTGCGCGCCGAGCGCTTCGCCCTGGAAGCCCTGGATGTACGCCTGGACCAGCTCGCTCGTCAGCGCGGCGTCGGCGCCGAACGTTGCCGACTGACGCGACCAGCGCGGCTCGGTCGCCAGGTCGATCTGCGGGTGCAGGGCGACCCGCAGGCCGACCGCGAGGTACTCGCGGCGGGCGATGTCGGCGAAACGGCGGACCAGTTCGGGGTCGCGGACGGCGGCAAGGCCGGTCGGCTCCGGCCAGGCGGAGAACGCCCCGGCGCTCATCGACGCGCCGATGTTGGTGGTGAAGGAGTGCCGGGGGTCGGTGGAGACGGTCACCGGGATGCCCAGACGGGTGCCGGCGGCGAGCTCCTGGACGGTGTTGTGCCACTGCGCCATCTGCCGGGGCGCGGCCGTGCCGAACAGGTTGAAGTGGCTCATCAGCTTCGAGCGGATCGCGCCGGTGGTGTCCGCGGGCACGAACGCCTCGTCGCCGTCCTCGACGGGACGGCCGTCGGGGTGCATCGGGAGCACGGTGTGGAAGAGCAGCCCGGCCTTCTCCTCCAGGGTCATCCGGGCGAGGAGGTCGGCGACACGGTCGTCGACTCCGCGGGAGGAATCCTGGTAGGGATGACCGTCGTTGCGGGCAGGGGGAAGCAACTGTTTCTCCGATGGTGAGGTGGTCGGCGCGTGGGTCAGCGCACGCCGCGGATGGGGACGACCGCGAGGGCGCCCAGGATGGTGATCACCGCGCCGGTGACGAAGAGCGCGGCGTAACCGCCGGGCGAGGCGACCACCAGCGAGGCCATGAACGGGGCGATGATCTGCGGGCCCGCGTTGGCGATGTTCAGTACGCCCATGTCTCGGGCGGCGTCCTCCGCGCTGGGCAGGACGAGCGTGACCAGGGCCGTGTCCACGGCCATGAAGCAGCCGAAGGACAGGCCGGTCAGGACGCCGAAGACGAGCATGCCGGGCCAGGTGGGGCTGAGTACCGGGATCATCATGCCGATCGCGGTGAAGGCGCAGGACAGCGCGATGAACGGCTTGCGGCGGCCGATGCGGTCCGAGAGCGTCCCGCCGATCACGGTGGACAGCAGGGTGCAGACCGCGCCGATCGGGGAGAGGATCGCCACCGCGCCGGCCGGGGACAGCCCGTCGGGAAGGTCGATGTGGTCCTGGAGGACGTAGAGCTGGTAGAGCACGACGGCGAAGTAGCCGAGCATCAGCAGGAACCTGCCGATGAACGCCCACCGGAAGTCCCCGGACCTCATCGCCGAGCCGAACGCGGCCAGCTGGCGCCCCAGAGCGGCCGCGCGGCCGGCGGGGAGCTTCCTCTCGCGGACCAGGGCGGTGAACAGCACGGCCACCGCGGCGACGACCGCGCCCAGGACGAGGTAGCCCGTGCCGACGTCCTGCGGCACGAACGCCGACGCGACGGTGACGCCGATGATCGTGCCGACCGGGGTGCCGATGCCGACCATGGCGGAGGCGAGGCCCCGGCGTTCCATCGGCACGCGGTCGGGGACGACGGCGGTGATGGCGGCCTGGTAGACGTTCATCGTCGCCTGGACCAGACACCAGCCGACGGTGACCAGCAGGATGCCGCGCACCGCGCCGAGCAGGGCGAGAGCGCCGAGGGCGGCGAGTCCGCCGCCGAGTATCCAGGGATTGCGCCGCCCGGAGCGGTCGGACAGCAGTCCGGCCAGCGGGTTGAAGAGGGTCGCGAACACGGCGGCGACGCCGGAGACCAGGCCGAGGTTGGCGACCTTGTCCGCCGGATTCAGCGCCTCCACCTGCACGGGCAGCAGCACCTGCCCGACGCCCATGTAGACCATGAACATGGCCGTGTTGCCGAGGGCGAGGAGGCTCAGCAGCCCGCCCAGCCGCCCGGCGGGCCGCTGCGCAGGGGCCTCGGCCTCGTCGGCCGGCTCCGGCGGTTCCGTCGCGGGTACGTGGTGGGTCTCGGGTCTGGATGTGCTCATGTCCAGCCTCCTCAGTGGCGGCTCTCGCGGGGCGGGGCAAGCAGAAGAAGGGGTGACCGTGACGTCGACGGCACCGGTGCTGGTGACACGTGTCATCTCCAGGCCGGGGCGTACCACGGTCATGGGGGACGGGAGAGGTGCGTCACACCGTGTGGGCGAGCACAGAAAACCACGAAACCCGAGTGACCAATAGGTTTTCGGAAAGTGACCCACGTCACTCCGTCGCGGGTGGTGCGACCGCCGGACTACGGTGATCTCCATGGATCGGACGAACGGCGGTCACCCCCGGAACGGAGCCAGGCGCGGCCCCTATGCCGTCGGCGACGAGCGACGGCGGCGCATCCTCGACGCCGCCGTCGAGCACTTCGCACAGTGGGGCTTCCACGCCTCCTCCCTGGCCCGCATCGCGAAGGAGGTCGGCGTCACACAGGGCGGTCTGCTGCACCATTTCCGCAGCAAGGAGGACCTGCTCGTCTCCGTGCTCGAACGCAGCGAGGAACACGACGTCGAGCAGTTCTTCACCACGGAGTTCGACTCGGCGGCGGACTGCTTCCTGCGGCTGATCGACCTCGTCGCGTACAACAGCCGCCGCCCCGGCCGCACCCGGATGTTCAACGTCCTGGTCGGCGAGTCCTCCGAACCCGGGCACCCCGCCCACGCCTTCTTCAAGCGCCGCTACGACACCGTCGTCACACGGCTGGCCGACACCCTGCACACCGCGGTCGGCACCGGCGAACTCCTCCCCGACACCGACTGCACGGCGACAGCCCAGGAAGTCCTCGCCGTCATGGACGGCCACCAGCTCCAGTGGGCCCTCGCCCCGGACTCCGTCGACATGGCCCGACGGCTGCGCGTCTACCTCGACCGGCTGTACCGGTCGATCTCCGCCGGCGGAGCGGCGCTGCCGCCGCAGGGAGCCTGAGTCGGAGAAGCGATGGCACGATGCCTCGAAGCACAAGGCGTACAGCGGGGAGCGGGGCGGGATGGGGCGCGGGGAGCGGGAGGTCGTCGGGCGGGCGCAGGGGCTGGCGGAGGCTGCCGGGCGGGTCGTCGGGGATCACGAGCGGGCTCTGGACGGGGTGCGGGAGGCGCTGCGGCCGATCCAGGAGGAGCTGGTCGAGCGGGAGTTGGACACCATCTCCGTCGCCCGGCTCAAGGAGGTGACCGAGGGGCGGCTGCGGCTCGGGGAGCTGGAGAAGGGCGGGTTCCGGACCGTTCGGGCCGTGCTGGACGCGGGGCCTTACCGGCTGCGGCAGACGCCCGGGGTCGGACAGCGTACGGCGGACCAGGCGTTCGCGGCGGCGCGGCAGATCGCCGACGCCGTGCGCGAGACGGTCGCCGTACGCATCGACGTGGACCGGCCCGAGCCGCGGACGACCGCGCTGGTGCGCGCCCTGCACGTGCTGGTGGAGGCCGGACCGCAGGCCAGGCGCGCGGCCGAGACCGGTACGGCGCTCGCCGCGCGGCTCGGCGGACTGCTGGAGGAGGCGAAGCCCGCGACGGGCGCGCTGCGGATGCTGTTCGCCGGGCGGACCGGACGGCAGCGGGCGCTCCGGGCCGTCGACGAGCTGCGGCACCTCGTCGACGAGGCCGAACGGGACGGCGTACCGGAGCTGTTGGCGCAGGCCTCCGTCGATCTGCTGCGCGGCCCCGACACCGAACTCGCCGCGTGGGTCGACTTCGAACTGCGCGCCTCCGAGTACTACGGCCTGCTCGCGGAGATCTCCGGTCGCGGCCCCGACAGCGCGGCGGCCGAGGGCTTCCTGCCCGACGACATCGCCGCGCGGGTCCGGGAGCAGCGGCTGGACGACGGGCACGTACGCGTGTCGCTGCGCGGCTACCAGGCGTTCGGGGCGCGGTTCGCGCTCGCGCAGCGCCGGGTCGTCCTCGGCGACGAGATGGGGCTCGGCAAGACCGTCCAGGCCATCGCGGCGCTCGCGCACCTCGCCGCCGAGGGGCAGAGCCACTTCATGGTGGTCTGCCCTGCGAGCGTCCTCATCAACTGGACGCGCGAGATCGAGGCCCGCAGCAGCCTGCGCCCGATGCCGCTGCACGGGCCCGACCGGCAGGAGGCGTTCGCCGACTGGAAGGGCCGCGGCGGGGTCGCCGTCACCACGTTCGACGCGCTGCGCGGCTTCCCCACGCCGGGCGGCGGCGAGCTCGGCATGCTCGTCGTAGACGAGGCGCACTACGTCAAGAACCCGCAGACGCGGCGTACGGCGACGGTGACCGCGTGGGCCGAGCGGTGCGAGCGCGTGCTGTTCCTGACGGGCACGCCGATGGAGAACCGTGTCGCCGAGTTCCGCAACCTGGTGCGGATCCTGCGGCCCGACCTCGCCGAGGTCGTCGACGGCCAGGACTCACCGGCCTCGGTGGCCGGCTCCAAGGCGTTCCGCAGGGCGGTCGCGCCCGTCTATCTGCGCCGCAACCAGCAGGACGTCCTCACCGAACTGCCCTCCCTGCAGCGCACGGACGAGTGGGAGGAGCTCAGCGCCTCCGACGAGGAGGCCTACCGGCAGGCCGTCCGGGACGGCAACTTCATGGCCATGCGGCGGGCGGCGTACGCACGCCCCGAGCGATCGGCGAAGCTCCAGCGGCTGGGCGAACTGGTCGGCGAGGCCGCCGACAGCGGGCTGAAGGTGGTGGTCTTCTCCACCTTCAGGGACGTGCTCGGCACGGTTCGCAAGGCGCTCGACACGGCCCCCCTCTTCGGGCCGATCACCGGCAGCGTGCCGCCCGCCCGCCGGCAGGGAATCGTCGACGAGTTCTCCGCCGCGTCCGGGCACGCGGTGCTCCTCGCGCAGATCGAGGCCGGCGGGGTGGGCCTGAACATGCAGGCCGCGTCCGTGGTCGTGCTGTGCGAGCCGCAGATCAAGCCGACCATCGAGCACCAGGCCGTGGCCCGCGCCCACCGCATGGGCCAGGTCCGCCCGGTGCAGGTGCACCGGCTGCTGGCCGCCGGCGGGGTCGACGAGCGCATGGTCCGCATGCTGGAGAACAAGTCCCGCCTCTTCGACGCCTACGCCCGCCGCAGCGAGGTCGCCGAGTCGACGCCCGACGCGCTGGACGTCTCCGACGTGTCGCTGGCCCGCCGGATCGTGGAGGAGGAACAGGCCCGGCTCGGCATGACGGCGGCGGAACCGGCGTAACCCGCGAGAACGCCCCTCACACCCGCCCCGTCACCTGCCGGCACGCCTCCGCGTACGCCCGCACCAGCGGCCTGCGCCCCTCCTCGCGGCGCCACGCCAGGGCGTACCGGGTGGGGCCGAGGCCGGTGACCGGGCGGGTGGTGACGCCGCCGAGGGTGATGAGAGGGGCGTTGCCCTCGGCGATCAGACAGACGCCGAGCCCGCCGACCAGCGCCTCGTACGTCTCCTCCGTGCTGGCCACCTCGGCACCGATGCGGGGCGCGCCGCCGTCGCGGGCGTCGACGCCGAGCCAGAAGTCGCGCAGCCGCCCGGCACTGCGCGGCAGCGCCAGGAACGGCTCGTCGGCCAGCTCGGCGAAGTCCACCTCGGTGCGCCCGGCGAGCGGATGGCCGTCGGGCAGGGCGAGCAGCCGCCGCTCCTCCACCACCACCGTCCAGGCGTACCGCTCCTGGTCGGGCAGCGGCAGCCACACGAACGCCACATCGGTGTCGCCCTCGGCCAGCCCCGCCGTCGGGTCGTCCCAGGTGATCTGCCGCAGCCGTACGGCCGCCTCGGGGTGGGCGGCGGTGAAGCGGGAGCGGATCGCCGGCAGCAGTCCGCCGCGCCCGGGGCTGGTGCTCATGCCGACGCGCAGGGTGCTGCGCTCGGCCTCCCGGGCCTGGGCGACGGCGGCCGCGCCCGCCTCCCAGGCGTCCAGGACCCGCCGGGCGTGGGGGAGCAGCGCGCTGCCCGCGGCCGTCAGTTCCACGCCCTGGGTGTCGCGGCGGAACAGCTTCACGCCGAGCTGCCTCTCCAGCGCCCGGATCTGCTTGCTCAGGGCGGGCTGCGACACATACATCCGTTCGGCGGCACGCGTGAAATGGAGTTCCTCGGCGACCGCGACGAAATAGCGCAGGTCGCGTCCGTGTACGTCCGTCGTCATAGCCATCGGTTATCACGGTAGATCTTGGACGTCCGGCTGTCTGCGGAGCAGGGTGGTGCGTGATGGAGAAGCGCGGGTAACCGACAGCAAGCGACACGACCAGGACCGCCGGCCCGAGCGCCGGCAACGAGGAGATCCCCATGAACAAGGTGTGGTTCGTGACGGGCGCGACCAGCGGGTTCGGCCGGGCGATCACCGAGGCGGCCCTCGCCGACGGCGACATCGTGGTGGGCGCGGCGCGCCGGCCCGAGGCCCTCGACGACCTGGTGGCCGCGCACCCGGACCAGCTGGAGACGCTGGCCCTCGACGTGACGGACACGGTGGCCGCCGAGGAGCTGCTCCAGGACGTCGTGGTCCGGCACGGACGGATCGACGTGCTGGTGAACAACGCGGGCCGCACCCATGTGGGCGCCTTCGAGGAGACCACCGACGACGAGCTGCGGGACCTGTTCGACCTGCATGTCTTCGGTCCGGCGGCGCTGGTGCGCGCGGTGCTGCCGTACATGCGCGAGCGGCGGTCGGGCGCGATCGTGCAGATGTCCAGCATGGGCGGGCAGATGTCGGTGGCGGGCTTCGGGGCGTACAGCGCGACCAAGTTCGCGCTGGAGGGCATGTCCGAGGCGCTCGCGGACGAGGTGCGGGAGTTCGGCATCAAGGTGCTGATCGTCGAGCCGGGCGCGTTCCGCACCTCGCTGTTCGAGGGCGGCCGGGCCGGGCAGAGCGAGGACACCGGCGTCTACGGCAAGGTCAACCAGACCCGCGCCTTCGTCTCCGGCGGCCACGGCTCCCAGCCCGGCGACCCCGCCAAGCTGGCCTCCTTGCTGATCGCCGCCCTGGAGGCCCCCGTGACCCCGCTGCACCTGCCGGTCGGCGAGGACGCCGTCGCCGCGGTCCTCGACCACCTCGACCAGGTCCGCGCCGACGTCCAGGCCTGGGAGAAGCGCGCCCGGGACACGGCCTTCGACGACGACTGAGTCCCGGTCAGATTCCGCGCACCCAGGCCACGCTGAACGGCGTCTCGGGCACCCCCGGCCCGAACGGCCCGCCCTTGTCGAACTGGGAGCGCACCACCAGCAGGCGCCCCCGGTGCCGTACGAGCGTGGTGGGGATCTGGAGCGCCGGGTCGGTCAGGGTGCGCTCCAGGCGGGCCGTGCGGCCGTCGGGGGACAGGTGCCAGCGGGTGAGGGTGTTGGTCGCGTTGTGGGCGACCCACAGCGTGCCGTGGGCCAGGGCGAGGCCGTCGCCGTGGCGCAGGTCGCCGCCCAGCAGCTCGACACGGCGTACGGCACCGGTCGCGGGGTCCACCCGGAACAGCTCGCCCACGGGCATGTCGACCACGAACAGCCGGCGGCCGTCGGTGTCGATGCCGTTGAGGCTGAAGGGCGTGTCGGCCGGGCGCGGTGCCAGAGCGCCGCTCAGGTCGTGGGCGACGCGCAGCACAGCGCGGCCCCCGCGCGCCACTTCGGCCGGAGTCACGCGGTAGAGCACGGCGCGCACGCTGTCGGTCAGATACGCCGTGCCGTCCGCCGTGACGGTGAGGTCGTTGACGAAGAACGGCGCCGTGCCCGGCACGTCGAAGCGGGCCAGCAGGGTGCGGGTGCGCGGGTCGTAGACGCAGACCCCGGCCGTGGAGTCGGTCACCCACAGCCGCCCGGCCGCGTCCACCCGCAGCCCGTTGGCGGTGTGGCGCCCGTCGGTGCCGGCGGGCAGCAGGATCTCGGCGGTGCGGTGCCCCGGCCGGGCGCGATAGACGGTGCCTTCGGCGTACGAGCCGACGTAGACCTCTCCCGTGCGCGGGTCGAGGGCGATGCCCTCCGGGTAGACGCGGTCCCCGGGGAGTTCATGAGCCGTGGTGATCCCCGGAACGGCGGCTCGGGCGGAGCCCGGTACGGCGACCGCGGCGACGGCTGCCGCGGTGGTGGTCAGAAACGTGCGGCGGTGGATCGTACGGGACACGTCGGTGCCTCTCGTGAGAGCTGCTCGCTGATGACGACACGAACTTAAGTTAGAACTCTAATCATCGTCAATATTAACTCCAGTAAAGGCATTAACCCCTGTATGGGCGACTACCATGCCCGGATGACCTCCATGCCCGCCTCCGAGCGTCTCGGCTCCCACCTCAAGCGGGCCGAGCAGGCGCTCAACGCCACCAAGAACGCGGTGCTGAAGCCGGCGGGCCTCACCGTCGCGCAGTACGCGGCGCTGCTGTATCTGTCGGAGAACCCCGGCATCTCGGCCGCCGCGCTCGCCCGGCTGTGCGGGGTCACGCCGCCGACGATGAACACGGTGCTGAAGAACCTCCAGGACCGGGCCCTGATCGAGCGCACCCCGCACGCGTGGCACCGCAACGTGCTGGAGACCCGGCTGACCGACGAGGGCCGCGCGGTGATGCGGGACGCGGACGAGCGGGCCGTACGGGTGGAGCGGGCGCTGGCGGCCGAGTTCACCGAGGAGGAGCGGGAGGCGCTCGTCGGGCTCCTCGGCCGGTGCGTGGAGCTGCTGGAGCGCGAACGGCCGTAGCTGACGGTCGATCATGTCCGTTGCGTGGCACGCCTGTTACATCCGTGCAGGACCCTTGTGCAATTCCTGCGGAACCCTCAATCTTTCGGCTGACGCACAGGAGCGCCACAGCGGATTGACATGTCCCTGTCGTGCCCGCGGGTGTCTGCTCGATGCACCATCCCCCACCAGCAGCGCACCACCGATTGAGGAGGACCCCTCAGATGGCAGCGATGCGTACTCCCGGCGGAACCCCCCGACGAAGACTGGCCGCGATCGGTGTGGCGGCGAGCGCCGCGCTCACCGCGGGTCTCGTCTCCGCCCTGCCCGCCGGAGCGGCCCCCACCGCCCCCGAGGGCCGCATCCAGTACGAGGGCGCGGCGAACGCCGTCGCCGACAGCTACATCGTGACCCTCAAGGCCGACCGCGCCCGCTCGGCCACCGCCGCCGGACGCGCCGTGGCCGCCAAGTACGGCGCCGAGATCGAGCGGACGTACACGAAGGCCCTCAACGGCTACGAGATCCAGGCGAGCGAGGCCGAGGCGAAGCGTCTCGCCGCCGACCCGGCCGTCGCCTCCGTGGTGCAGAACCGCACCTTCCACATCGACGGCACCCAGCCCAGCCCGCCCTCCTGGGGCCTGGACCGCATCGACCAGCGCGCGCTCCCGCTGAACAGCTCCTACACCTACCCGGACTCCGCCGGGCAGGGCGTCACCGCGTACATCATCGACACCGGTGTCCGCATCACCCACAGCGACTTCGGCGGCCGCGCCTCCTACGGCTACGACGCCGTCGACAACGACAACACCGCCCAGGACGGCAACGGCCACGGCACCCACGTCGCCGGCACGGTCGCGGGCACCTCCTACGGCGTGGCCAAGAAGGCGAAGATCGTCGGCGTCCGGGTCCTCAACAACTCGGGCTCCGGTACGACCGCCCAGGTCGTCGCCGGCATCGACTGGGTGGCCCGCAACGCGGTCAAGCCGGCCGTCGCCAACATGTCGCTGGGCGGCGGCGCCGACTCCGCGCTCGACACCGCCGTACGCAACGCCATAGCCGCCGGTGTCACCTTCGCCGTCGCGGCCGGCAACGAGACCACCGACGCCTCCACCCGCTCGCCCGCACGCGTCACCGAGGCCATCACGGTCGGCGCCACCACCAGCTCGGACGCCAAGGCCAGCTACTCCAACTACGGCTCCGTACTGGACCTGTTCGCGCCCGGCTCGTCGATCACCTCGTCCTGGAACTCCAGCGACACCGCCACCAACACCATCTCCGGTACGTCGATGGCGACCCCGCACGTCGCCGGAGCGGCGGCGCTCTACCTCGCCGACAACCCGACGGCGACCCCGTCGCAGGTGAGCAGCGCGCTGGTGGGCGCGGCCACCCCGAACGTGGTCACCAGCCCCGGCAGCGGCTCGCCCAACCGGCTGCTCTACGTCGGCGGTGGCGGCACGACCCCGCCCGGGCCGCGCTTCGAGAACACCGGCGACTACGCGATCAACGACAACGCCACGGTCGAGTCGCCGCTCACCGTCTCCGGCGTGTCCGGCAACGCGCCCGCCACGCTGGCCGTCGAGGTGCACATCGTGCACACCTACATCGGTGACCTCCAGGTCCAGCTGATCGCCCCCGACGGCACCGCGTACACCCTCAAGGGCTACGGCACCGGCGGCAGCTCGGACAACATCAACACCACGTACTCCGTGAACGCCTCCTCCGAGGTGGCCAACGGCACGTGGAAGCTGAGGGTCAGCGACAACGCCAACTACGACACCGGGCGCATCGACGCCTGGGCCCTGCAGTTCTGACAGCCTGACGGTCGGCCGCCACCGACCGCGTCCTACTCGTCCTCGCGGAAGGGCCCGGGTTCCTCGACCCGGCCCGCCGCGAGGACGAGGCGTTTGTCCGGTTCGTCACCCGCGTTCCGCCTTCGGTCGTGCCACCCGTACGATGCGCGCAGCCGCACATCAGTTCTGCCGCCGAACCGGGAGCACGGTAGCCGTGTCCATACCTCCGCCGCCCGGGCCCCAGGGTCCGTACCAGCCGCCCGTTCAGGGCCCGTACCCGCCGCAGGGGCCGTACCCGCAGCAGCCGTACCAGCCGTGGCCGCCGTACGGCCAGGGCGGCAGCCCCTCGGTGAACGGGCTCGCCGTCGCGGCTCTGGTGCTGGGCATCGTGTGCCTCCTGCCCGGGATCGGCCTGGTGTTCGGGCTCGTGGCGCTGCGGCAGATCAAGCGGGGCGGTCAGCGCGGGCGGGGCATGGCGATCGCCGGAAGCGTGCTGTCCGCGGTGGGGCTCGTGCTGTGGGTGCTGTTCTTCACCACCGGCGCCGCCTCCGAGTTCTGGGACGGCGCCAAGGAGGCCGCGCGGGACAACTCCGCGGTGTTCTCGGTGAAGAAGGGCGAGTGCTTCGACACCCTCACCGGCTCCCTGGAGGGGATGGCCTACGACGTCGACAAGGTGCCCTGCTCCGGACGGCACGACGGCGAGGTCTTCGCCGTGGTCGAGCTTCCCGGCGGCGCCTTCCCCGGGGACAGCCGCGTCACCGACATCGCCGACGACAAGTGCTTCGCGCTGGAGAGCGACTACGTCCTCGACACCTGGGCCCTGCCCGAGAACGTCGACGTGTACTACCTGACCCCGACCCGCGAGAGCTGGGCGATCGGCGACCGCGAGATCACCTGCATCTACGGCAACACCGACGCCGAGGGCTCCCTGACCGGCTCGCTGCGCGCCGACGAGACCACCCTCGACGCCCACCAGCTCGCCTACCTGGAGACGGTCCGCGCCCTCGACGCCGTGCTGGAGAAGGAGCCCGAGGACTACCCCGACGAGGACCTGGAGGTGAACACCGGCTGGGCCGAGGACATGGAGGGCGCCCTCGTCGAGCAGGCCGCCGCCCTGCGCGCGCATACTTGGCCGGCGGGGGCCCAGCAGCCCCTGGAGGCGCTCGCCGCCGAACTGGAGGCGTCCGCGGACGACTTCGGCAAGGCCGCCGACGCCACCGACCCGGACGTCTTCTTCGAGCACTACGAGTCCGGCTACGAGGTCGTCGACGGCGCCGCCACCATCGACGCGCGCGAGGCACTGGACCTGTCCACGACCCCGCCGGCGTACGACTACGACGACGGCTCCGGCGAGGACGGCGAGGCAGGGGACGGCTCCCTGAACGCGTAGGCGTGATCGCGCAGGTGCGAACGTGCAGGTGTGAGCGCGGCCATAGCGGGGAGAAAGTGCCTGCGTAAAGCCCTCCCGCGGGCCTTGTCATCACATCGAGTGATTCTCTGGCCTTTGCTTGCACGGCTCAACCCACGGTTGCCACGCTGTTGCTGTCTGTACAACCTGATGGGAGCGGCCAGTGACATTCGGTGAGCAGCCGGCCTACCTGCGCGTCGCGGGAGATCTCCGCAAGAAGATCGTCGACGGTTCGCTGCCACCGCACACCCGCCTGCCCTCGCAGGCCCGCATCCGCGAGGAGTACGGCGTCTCGGACACCGTCGCCCTGGAGGCGCGCAAGGTGCTCATGGCGGAGGGCCTGGTCGAGGGCAGATCCGGCTCAGGGACGTACGTGCGCGAGCGCCCGGTGCCGCGCCGTATCGCCCGCTCCGGCTACCGCCCGTCCGGCGGGGCCACCCCCTTCCGGCAGGAGCAGGCCGACGCGGGCGCCCGCGGCACCTGGGAGTCCAGCAGCCGGCAGGCCGAGGCCAGCCGGTGCGTCGCCGAGCGGCTCGCCATCCAGCCCGGCGACCGCGTGATGTGCACGCGCTACGTCTTCCGGGAGGCCGGGGAGCCGATGATGCTCTCCACCTCCTGGGAGCCCCTCGCCGTCACCGGCCGCACGCCGGTGATGCTGCCGGAGGAGGGCCCGCTCGGCGGCATGGGCGTCGTCGAGCGCATGCGTGCCATCGACATCATCGTGGACAACGTCACCGAGGAGGTCGGCGCCCGTCCCGGCCTCGCCGAGGAACTCCTCGCCCTCGGCGGCGTCCCCGGCCATGTCGTCCTCGTCGTCCAACGCACCTTCTACGCCTCGGGCCGCCCGGTGGAGACCGCCGACGTGGTCGTCCCGGCCGACCGCTACCGCGTCGCGTACCACCTCCCCGTGAAGTAGCGCACACCAGTCCGCATACGCGGTGAAGTGAGGCGCACCTGTGCGGAGTTCCTCCTGCGGTGCGCCCGACGCGCCCCGGTGTGCGACCCGTTGGTTTCGGTCGTTCTCGCAGGTCGTCCAGGGTGCGTGCGAGGGGCCGCCCGGCGGATGAGCCGCAGCGCGCGGGCGGCCTGCTCGCCGTTGTGCGCCCCGGAGTTACTGGCCGGTTGCCCACCCTTGCCATGTCTCTTTGTGAAAAGCCGTATTCGCTCCGTGAAGGTTGGGCGTAGGCTCGGGCATATGCGGAGTGCGGTTTCCTCAGCGGGCGGGCCGCGGCGTGGACCGCGGACGGGATCTGGAGGGGTGCGATGACCGAAGGCGGCACCATCGCGCTGCCCTGGCTCGTCATACGCCAGGACGACAACGGCAACCGCTACCGCGTGGGGCGTTACGCCACCAAGGCCGAGGCGCAGAAGATCGCCGACAGCCTCGACACCCGCGGCCACAAGCAGCTCTACTGGGTCGAACGGATCGGGCAGAACGGCAACGGCTCACGGCATTGAGCCGGCGCACGCTCCCGTAGGCTCCGGCGCATGAAGGAACAGACCGTGGTCGTCGGCGCCGCCCTGATCGAGGGCGGCCGCCTCCTCGCCGCGCGCCGTAGTGCGCCCCCTGAGCTGGCCGGGCGCTGGGAGCTGCCCGGTGGGAAGGTCGAGCCGGGGGAGTCGGCGGAGGCCGCGCTGTGCAGGGAGCTGCGGGAGGAGCTCGGCGTCGAGACCGAGGTGCTCTCGCGGGTGCCGGGGGAGTTTCCGCTGAGGTCGCCGTATGTGCTGCGGGTGTGGACGGCCCGGTTGGTGCCGGGGTCCGGCGCTCCTGCGCCGCTCCAGGATCATGATGCGCTGCGGTGGCTGTCGGTCGAGGAGCTGTGGGACGTCGAGTGGCTTCCGCAGGATGTTCCGGCTGTGCGGGCCGTTGTGGGGATGGGGGTTTTCTCGGAGTCCCGCCGTTAGGGCTGCGCCCGGCGCCCGGGTGCGGGTTGTCCGTGGTTGCTCGCGCCCACGCGGCGGAGCCGCATATCGATACAGCCCCGCGCCCCTAAGGGGCGCTCCCCTGAATGCGGTGCTCCCCCGTGCGCCGTTCGTGTCACCGTGCGCCTCCCCGGGCGGTAGCGAGGTCGGCATATCGGGTATGTGCCCATTAACCCCCTGAAAACGGACAGGGTGGGCTCGCTGGCTGGGAAGTGATCGGCGTGATCGACACCGAAGGCGACCGCGCCGAGTGGACGTTCCCGGCGGACCCCGGAGCCGTCCGCACCGCGCGGGCCTGTGTGCGCGGCCAGCTGCACGGCTGGGACCTCGACAGCGTCGGCGACATCACCGCCCTGCTGGTCAGCGAGCTGGTCACCAATGCGCTGCGACACGCCACCGGGCCCATCGGGGTCCGCCTGGTGCGCCCCGCCGGGCTCCCCGAGACCCTGCTCGTCGAGGTCTCCGACCCGCTCCCGGACATGCCGCGCGAGCGCGCCCCGCGGCCCGACGACGAAAGCGGCCGGGGCCTGCAACTGGTGGCCTCCACCTCGCGCCGCTGGGGTACCCGCCCGGGGGAGACCGGCAAGACGGTGTGGTTCGAACTCGCCGTGCCGCGCTGAGGAGGCCCGCGGGACACGGCTCCACGGGGGTGGCACGGGTGTACAGCCGGAGCACTTCCGTCGGGGGCGCGATCCGGCCGCCGAGAGGTGCCCGTCGGTGGGGTTCGACGACGTGTGCGCTGGTTAGAAGTCTGGAAGTGTTCTCGCAGCACGGTCCGAAAACCAACTGGACCATGCTGTGATCGTGAACACCGTGTTGTGCGGCCCCGTTGTACTGGATACTGCGGGCAGCCGCCGCCGGTGACCGGTGCCGGACGCGGTGAGCTGGAGGGGACGGTTCGCGTGAGCGAGATACCAGCGAAGGCCACGGAGTTCGAGGACCCGTCGGACGGCGCGAGGACGGCGCCCGAGGCGGGCCTCGGCACGGGTGTGCCGGCCGGTGATCCGATGTGGCAGTCCAGTCCGCCCGGCTCGATGTACGACTACATAAAGGTCGCCTCCTTCTCCATCGGCCCCGACGGGCTCGTCGAGCAGTGGAGCCTGCGTGCCGAGCAGATCTTCGGCATCCCCGCCGAGCGGGCCCTCGGCATGGACCCCATCGAGACGTTCATCCACCCCGACCGGCGCGAGCGCGGCCAGCGCAAGATGGCCGAGATCCTCGACGGCCGGGAGTGGACCGGCGTGGTCCCCTTCCGGCTGCCGGACACGCCGGACGGCACCCGCGGGACCGACGGGCTCGCCGAGGTCTATGTGATGCCCACCCGCACCGAGGAGGGCGCCAAGGCCGCCGTCTGCATCGTCGTGGACGTCCGGGTGCTGCGCACCATCGAGACCGACCTCGCGGCGTCGCAGGCGATTTTCGGCCAATCGCCCTTCGGTTTCCTGCTGATCGACACCGACCTCAAGGTGCGCCGCGCCAACCAGCGGTTCGCCTCCATCTTCGGCGGCACCCCCGACGACCACCGCGGCAAGGGCGTGCACGACTATCTGCCGCGCGCCGAGGCCGACCGGGTCTCCGCCACCCTGCGCCGCGTCCTGGAGACCGGCGACTCCATCACCGACATGCATGTCACCGGCTATGTGCCCGGCTCCGAGGAGCGCCGGCACTGGTCGATCAACCTCTACCGCGTGCACAGCGGCAGCGGCCGCCCCATCGGCGTCGCCTGGCTCGGCACCGACATCACCTCACGGCGCGCCGCCGCCCGCGAGGCCGCCGCGGCCCGCCGCAACCTCGCCCTCCTCAACGAGGCCGGCGCACGCATCGGCAACTCCCTGGACCTGGAGACCACGGCCCGCGAACTCCTCGACGTCGTCGTCCCCGGCTTCTGCGACCTCGCCACCGTCGACCTCTACCAGGGCCTGCTGGCCGGTGACGAGACACCGCCCGGCCTCGCCGACGGCAGCGCCGAGCTGCGCCGCGTCGCCTACGCCAGCGCCGTCTCCGACGCCCCCTTCGACGAGGCCGACACCCCGGTCACCGTCGGCGCGGTCCACCACTACTCCTTCAACTCGCCCTGCGCGGACGCCCTGCGCACCGCCCGGCCGCGTGCCGTCCCCGCCGAGGACGGCGCCCTGGTGCAGTCCACGCTGGCCGTGCCGATGGTCGCCCACGACACCGTCGTAGGACTCGTGCAGTTCTCCCGTACGAAGGGCAGCGAGCCGTTCGGCGACCGGGACCGCGACCTCGCGGTGGAGCTCGCGGCGCGTGCGGCGGTCTGTATCGACAACGCGCGGCTCTACCGGCGGGAGCACGAGCGGGCGTTGATACTGCAGCGGTCCCTGCTGCCGCCCGGCGACCCCGTCGCCTCCGGCCTGGACATCGCCTGCCGCTATCTGCCCGGCAACGCCTCCACGGGGCGCCCCAGCGAGGTCGGCGGCGACTGGTTCGACGTCATCGAACTGCCCGGTCACCGCACCGCGTTGGTGGTCGGCGACGTCATGGGCCGCGGACTGCGCGCGGCCGTGGCGATGGGTGAACTCCGCACGGCGGTACGGACGCTGGCGCTGCTGGACCTGGAACCGGCCGAGGTGCTCTCCCAGTTGGACGAGATCGCCCGCGGTCTCGGCGCGCCCGGCGGCGTCCAGCAGGCAACGAGGGCCGCGCGGCGCCCCCGAGAGGCGGACCTGTCCGAGGTGTACCTCGCGACCTGCGTGTACGCCGTCTACGACTCGGTGACCCGGCGCTGCACCTTCGCCAACGCCGGCCATCTGCCGCCGGTGCTGGTCGAACCGGGCGAGGCGGCCCTCATGCTCGACGTGCCGCCGGGCATGCCGCTCGGCGTCGGCGGCGAGCCCTTCGAGGAGGTCGAGGTCGAACTGCCCGAGGGCGCGCTGCTGGCCCTCTACACCGACGGCCTGGTGGAGTCCCGCGACCACCCCCTGGACGAGGGACTCCAGGCGTTCGTCGGAGCGCTGACGGACCCCGCCCGGCCGCTGGAGGACGTCTGCGACCACGTCCTCAACACCCTCGACACCCATCACGGCGAGGACGACATCGCCCTGCTCATGGCCCGCGTCCAGGGCCTGCCCGCCGAGTCCGTCGGCGACTGGACGCTGCCGCGCGAGCCGCGCAGTGTGGGCCGCGCCCGGGAGTACGCCCGCGGGCAGCTGCTGTCCTGGGACATGGAGCCGCTGGTCGACACGGCCGAGCTGCTGGTGAGCGAGCTGGTCACCAACGCCCTGCGCTACGGCGAGGGCGAGATCAGACTCCGGCTGCTCCTGGACCGCACGCTCGTGTGCGAGGTCTGGGACTCCGGCCTCGTCCAGCCGCGCCGCCGCCGCGCCCGCGACACCGACGAGGGCGGCCGGGGCCTGCAGCTCGTCGGCCTGCTCAGCGCGGCCTGGGGCTCGCGCCGTACGCCGCGCGGCAAGACGGTGTGGTTCGAACTGCCGCTGCCCGACGGCGAGAACGGCCCGGTGGACCCGGCGGAGGCGCTGCTGAGCCTGTTCTGAGGCGCTCAGGCCGCCGACGTGCGGCGGCCTCGGCCGGCCGGGCCGCCGAAGCTCGCGGGCGTGTCGTCCGGGGCGTCGTCGAGCAGGACGCCTCCGACGTGGGCCCCGCCCTGGCCGCTGCCCGGGGCGTCCGTGCCGGCGAGCGGGTGGCCGTGCACACGGACGTCCTGTTCGGCGAGGTGCCGGGCCTGCCGGGCCAGTTCCTCGGCGTCGGTCCGGCCCTCGGGCCCGGTGCCCAAAAGCCGCCGGGCCTCCGCGAGCCGGGTGCGGGCCTGCGCGCCCACCGCGCCCCGGTGCGTGGCGACGAAGGCGTCCGCGTCCGCGACGGACTCCTGCGCGACCAGCCGCGCCGCCGCCCCCAGCACCCCGTCCTCCCCGCCCCCCAGCGGCACCACCCCCCGCACGATCCGCCGCAGCGCGTCGAGCGGGTCGTACGCCCCACCCGCCCGCTCCTCCCCTACGGCGGTCAGCACCAGCTCCAGCCGCAGCAGCCGGGCCCGCACCTCACCGACCGGGACGTCCACGGCGTCCTCGGCGGAAGCCGTGTCGCTGCCGACCTCCGCCGCCTCCGTCAGCGCGTCCGGCACCAGGGCGGCCGCCTCGGCGAGAGCCGTGCCGAGACGGTGGAGGGCGTCGAGGAACACGGCCGCCTGCGCGATCGCGGACTCGGCGGCGCGCAGGTGGGCCGCGGCACGGGCGGGAGCGCCCAGGTCGGCCGACTGGCGGGCCTGGTTGAGCCGGGTGGTGGCGAACACCAGGCGGTCCTTGGCCTGTTCGGTGTACCCGGTGACCGGGTTGCGGGTGCTCGGCGGGAAGCGGGCGGCCAGGTCCGCGAGCGTCGACTCCGCCGTGACCGTACGCCCCGCCAGCTCACGGAACCTGCCCTCGGCCACCTCCAGCGCGCGGGGGAGCCCGTCCCCCTCCAGAGCGCGCAGCGCGTCGAACGCGGCGGTCTCCGCGTCCAGCCGTCGCCCCGCCTCCGCGCACCGCCCCACGATTCCGGCCAGCGCGTGGCGCCGCTCCGCCGGATCGGCGGGCACGCCCTCGTCGTACCGCTGCCGTATCCGGAAGGCAGCCGTCAGCTCCTCGCGGGCCTCGGCGACCGCCCGCGCGAACGGCTCGACGGCCTCGTCGCCCACCTGCTCCCGCGCCCAGCCCAGCTCCTCCTCGCTGGTCCGCACGCTGTCGTCCGCCGCGATCAGCGCGCGCCGGCAGCGTTCCTCCAACTCGGCGAGGGGCGGGGGAGCGGCGGGCCCGGGCGCGGGACGGGCCGGCACGGCCGGGGTACGGGCGCGGCGGGTCCGTCGTACATAGCCGTACGCCGCGAGGGCACCCGCCGTGCCCACGGCGACCAGCGGCAGCACCAGGTCGGCCGTCGCCGTCTCGTCCTCCTCGGGCTCCTGCGCCACCGCACGGGGGCCCGGCCCGGCAAGGTCGGACCCGGCCCCGGTCGGCACCGTCGGCAGCACCAGCCACACCAGCCCCGCCGCACCGCCGAGCACGGTGTGGGCCACGCGCACGGATATGTGGCTCCGGCCCGGCCCGGGCCGCCCGCGGAAGGTGGAAGGCGTCACATTCGGGAGCGTATGGCCGGTTTCAGGCCCTCGCTACCGGGGTGCGCCCGCGCGCCGCGGCCTGCCACACTCCGGCCATGTATGAGGTGCTGGTGGGGACGGCCGTGGCGGTCGTGGTGGCGGGCGCGGTCATAGGGATCGCCGGAGTCACGGTGGGCTGGGTGCCGCCGTGGGGCAGCCGGCGCGTGCTGCGGCCCCGGCTGTGGGGGTACGGCACGCTGGTGAGCACCGCGGGCCTGGGGACGGTCATGATCCTCGGCAACTTCGAGGGGCCCTCCTCGGCCTACGGCGCGCTCCTGTTCACCGGCATGGCGGTGTTCCTGGTGGGCCTGTGTCTCCAGGTGCTGGCCCAGCGCGCACCCTGACCTCGGGTCAGCGCCTTCTGATCTTCGACCCCAGCCACACCAGCGGGTCGTACTTGCGGTCCACGGTCCGTTCCTTCAGGGGGATCAGGGCGTTGTCGGTGATCTTGATGCCCTCGGGGCAGACCTCGGTGCAGCACTTGGTGATGTTGCAGTAGCCGAGGCCGTGTTCGTCCTGGGCGGTGCGTTTGCGGTCCAGGCCCGTGTCCTCGGCGGCGTCCAGCGGGTGCATGTCGAGTTCGGCGATGCGCATCAGGAAGCGCGGGCCGGCGAACGCGGACTTGTTCTCCTCGTGGTCGCGCACCACATGGCAGGTGTCCTGGCACAGGAAGCACTCGATGCACTTGCGGAACTCCTGCGAGCGGTCCACGTCCTCCTGCATCATGCGGTACTCGCCCGGCGCCAGGTCGGCCGGCGGCACGAAGGCGGGGACCTCGCGCGCCTTGGTGTAGTTGAAGCCGACGTCGGTGACGAGGTCCCGGATCACCGGGAAGGCCCGCAGTGGAGTGATCGTGACGGTCTCCGCGCGGTCGAACACCGACATCCGGGTCATGCACAGCAGCCGCGGCCGCCCGTTGATCTCCGCCGAGCACGAACCGCACTTGCCCGCCTTGCAGTTCCAGCGCACCGCGAGGTCGGGCGCCTGGGTGGCCTGGATGCGGTGGACGATGTCGAGGACGACCTCGCCCTCGTTCACCTCGACCTCGAAGTCCGCGAGGCCTCCGCGGTTTTGGTCGCCCCGCCACACCTTGAACCGGGCCTGGTAGCCGCTCACTCGTACAGCTCCTCTTCGGCGAGGTACTTGACCAGCTCGTCCTTCTCGAAGAGGGCGAGCAGGTCCGGGCGGATGGGCGGGGTCGTCTCGCGCTCCAGGGCGATCTGCCCGCGCACCGGATCGGTCGCGGCGAGCCCGCCCGTCGGGTCGGTGAGCCGGCACAGCAGATTGACGTTGCGCCATCTGCGGTCCATGCCGGGGAAGTCCTCGCGGGTGTGCCCGCCGCGCGACTCGGTGCGCTCCAGCGCGGCCCGTGCCACACACTCGCTGACCAGCAGCATGTTCCTCAGGTCCAGGGCGAGGTGCCAGCCCGGGTTGAACTGCCGGTGCCCCTCGACGCCGGCCCGCCGGGCGCGCAGCCGCAGCTCGGCCAGCTTCTCCAGGGCCTGCCCCATCTCGGCCTCACGGCGGATGATGCCGACCAGGTCGTTCATGGCCTGCTGGAGCTCCTGGTGCAGGGTGTACGGGTTCTCCGGCGGCCCGGCCTCCCCCTCGGTCTCCGCGGAGAAGGGCCGCAACGCCTCCGCGGACGCCGCGTTGACCTCGGCCTCCGAGACCGACGGGCGTACGCTCTGCCCGGTCGCGTACTCGGCGGCGTGCCAGCCCGCCCGGCGCCCGAACACCAGCAGGTCGGACAGGGAGTTGCCGCCCAGCCGGTTGGAGCCGTGCATGCCCCCGGCCACCTCACCGGCCGCGAACAGCCCGGGAACCCCGCGCGCGGCCGCCGTGTCGGAGTCGACCGCGACACCGCCCATGACGTAGTGGCAGGTGGGCCCGACCTCCATCGCCTCGGCCGTGATGTCGACGTCCGCCAGCTCCTTGAACTGGTGGTACATCGACGGCAGCCGTCGCTTGATCACCTCGGCCGGCATCCGCGTGGACACATCCAGGAACACGCCGCCGTGCGGGGAGCCGCGGCCCTCCTTCACCTCGGAGTTGATCGCGCGGGCGACCTCGTCGCGGGGGAGCAGCTCAGGGGGACGCCGGTTGTTGTCCGGGTCCTCGTACCAGCGGTCGGCCTCCTCCTCGCTCTGCGCGTACTTCTCCGTGAAGACGTCCGGGATGTAGTCGAACATGAACCGCTTGCCCTCGGAGTTGCGCAGCACCCCGCCGTCGCCCCGCACCGACTCGGTGACGAGGATGCCCTTCACCGACGGCGGCCAGACCATGCCGGTCGGGTGGAACTGCACGAACTCCATGTTCAGCAGCGGGGCTCCGGCCAGCAGCGCCAGCGCGTGGCCGTCGCCGGTGTACTCCCAGGAGTTCGACGTCACCTTGAAGGACTTGCCGATGCCGCCGGTGGCGATCACCACCGCGGGCGCCTCCAGCACGAAGAAGCGGCCCGACTCACGCTCGTAGGCGAAGACCCCCGAGACCCGCCCGGCCTCGTCCTTCAGCACCCGCGTGACCGTGCACTCCTGGAACACCTTCAGCCGCGACTCGTAGTCGCCGGTCTCGCGATGGTCCTCCTGCTGGAGCGAGACGATCTTCTGCTGGAGGGTGCGGATCAGCTCCAGGCCCGTACGGTCGCCGACGTGGGCGAGACGCGGGTACTCGTGGCCGCCGAAGTTGCGCTGGGAGATGCGGCCGTCCTTCGTACGGTCGAACAGCGCGCCCCAGGTCTCCAGCTCCCACACCCGATCCGGGGCCTCCTGGGCGTGCAGCTCGGCCATCCGCCACTGGTTGAGGAACTTGCCGCCGCGCAGGGTGTCGCGGAAGTGGACCTGCCAGGTGTCGTGCTCGTTGGCGTTGGCCATGGCCGCGGCGATGCCGCCCTCGGCCATCACCGTGTGCGCCTTGCCGAACAGCGACTTGCAGATCACCGCCGTACGCGCGCCGCGCTCGCGGGCCTCGATCGCGGCGCGCAGCCCGGCGCCGCCCGCACCGACCACGACGACGTCCCACTCCTGGCAGTCCACCACGGGCATCAGAACAACCTCGGATCGTCGAAGGCACCGGACGCGACGAGATACACGTAGAAGTCGGCGAGCGCCACGCTCACCAGGGAGGACCACGCCAGCAGCATGTGCCGGGCGTTGAGCTTCCCGACCAGCTGCCACATGCGGTAGCGCACGGGGTGCCGGGAGAAGTGCTTGAGCTTGCCGCCGACGATGTGCCGGCAGGAGTGGCAGGACAGCGTGTACGCCCAGATCAGCACGATGTTGACGACGAAGACGAGCGTGCCGAGGCCCACGTGGCCCCACGCGTAACTCTCGTCGCGGAAGGCGAGCACGGTGTCGTAGGTCAGGATCCCGGCGACGGGGATGGCCGCGTAGAAGAAGTACCGGTGGATGTTCTGCAGGATCAGCGGGAAGCGCGTCTCACCGGTGTACTTGCTGTGCGGCTCGGCGACCGCGCAGGCGGGCGGCGACGCCCAGAAGCCGCGGTAGTACGCCTTGCGGTAGTAGTAGCAGGTCAGCCGGAAGCCCAGCGGGAAGATCAGGATGATGATCGCGGGGGAGATGCCCCACCAGCCGCCGAACAGCTCCCAGTTGGGGCCGTGGCGCATCGGCGCGCAGTTCTCCGCCAGGCACGGCGAGTAGAACGGCGAGACGTAGGGCGCCGCGTAGTAGTCGGCGTTGGCGAAGGCGCGCCATGTCGAGTAGACGACGAAGGCGAGCAGACCGGCGGCGGTGGCTGCGGGCGCCAGCCACCACCGGTCGGTCCGCAGATGCCGGGCGCTGATCGCGGCGCGCGTCGCGGACCGTACGCCGCCGCCGAGCGGATGGGGTTCTGTTCCGGGTTCTGTTCCGGGGGGTTCCGTACCTGTGGCCAAGGAGGGACTCCGTGTCTCACGGTGAGGGGCTCAGGGGGCACGCCGATCGCGGGCGCCGAGGCCCTCGTCGTCGATGTCGACCCACAGGCTGTCGTCGTACGGGGTGTCGGGGATGGTGACCAGCTCCGGCTTGCGGGGCTGCCCCTGCGCCGAGGTGGCCTCCTTCAGCAGGGCGACGCTCTCGCGCAGGTGCTCGGCGTCGGCGCGGACCCGGCGCATGTCCAGGCCGGTGCTGCCGAGCTGCTGTTCCAGTCGGCCCACCGACCGGGACAGATCGTCGAGACAGCGCTGGACCGACGTCAGTTCGTCGTGCACGGACATGACGTGACCTCTTTTCCATCGGCTGTGCGGCCGGGGGCCTTGCTCTCGATGGTGACGTTCATGCGCCTGCGAGTGTTGCGCGTCACACCGGTGGGTGGGAAGGGATGTGCACCGATTGGCCAAGGCGTACTGGTGCATTCCCCGGTGCGTTGCGCCGCACGGGTGGGCTTGTGGGCCGTCGCCGCCGTGTCGCCCCCTGCTGCCGAACCCTTTCCTCTTCAGTGGCAGCGGATATCCGAAAACATGTGATCAGCTCCAAATACCGCCAAACGTGATCATAACCCGCGGCTTCCGGAGGTAACCAGAGATGTCTCACGTCGGTGTCAGACCACGGGCGGTCATGCGCTCGGTCGCCTTCCTCACCGCGGGCGCCCTCGCGGTGACCCTGCTCGCCGGGTGCGGGTCGCCCGACGAGGCCGGAAAGCCCCTGGCCGGGCAGGACATCGGCAGCGCCGCCCGGGCGCAGATCGCCGACGGCGGCACCCTGCGCTGGGCCGTGGACGCCGTCCCCGAGACCCTCAACACCTTCCAGTCCGACGCCGACGCCGCCACCACTCGCATCGCCCAGGCCGTCCTGCCGTCGATGTACCGGCTCGACGCGAGCGGCCGCCCCGAGCGCAACGCCGACTTCCTCGAGTCCGCCAAGGTCGTCGAGACCGAGCCCCGCCAGGTCGTGCTGTACAAGCTCAACCAGCAGGCCGTCTGGAGCGACGGCCGCGAGATCGGCGCCGCCGACTTCGCCGCCCAGTGGCGCGCCCTGTCCGGCAAGGACAGCGCCTACTGGACCGCCCGCAACGCCGGGTACGAGCGCATCGAGAAGATCGAGCGCGGCGCCAACGACCTGGAGGTCAAGGTCACCTTCGCCCGGCCGTACGCCGACTGGAGGTCGCTGTTCTCGCCGCTGTACCCCAAGGAGGTCATGGGCACCCCGGACTCCTTCAACGACGGCGCCCGGCGCAAGCTGAAGGTCACCGCGGGCCCCTTCTCCCTGAAGAAGGTCGACCGCAGGGACGACGAGGTCACCCTGGCCCGCAATCCGCGCTGGTGGGGCGCGCCCCCCAAGCTCGACAAGATCGTCCTGACGGCCGTGCCGCGCGAGGAGCGGGCCGCCGAGCTCGCCGCGGGGAAGATCGACCTGGCCGAGATCGACCCGGAGGCGGCCGCCCGTGTCGAGGGCGCCGCCAAGGGCTCGGCCGGGCCCCTCGCCGGTGCGGGCGCCGGCCGTACGGCGGCCAGGGCGCTGCGCTCCTGGGCCCTGGCCAACGGCTCCGACGAGGAGGCCGCCGAGGACGAGGTGTACGCCCGCACGAAGCTGCGCAGGGCGATCGCCCGGTGGGAGAAGCAGCGGCAGGCCCTGCGCGGCATCGAGATCCGCAAGTCCCTGGAGCCCGCCTACACCCAGCTCGCCCTCAACGGCTCCGGCGGCCCCCTCGCCGACGAGCGGGTCCGCCGGGCGGTGGCCCGCGCCCTGGACCGCGACGAACTGGCCCGGGTGGTGCTGGGGCCGCTCGGCCTGCCCGCCGAACCGGTCGGCAGCCACCTCGCCCTGGCCGGGCAGGCCGCCTACGCCGACAACAGCGGCGCCCTCGGCGGCCAGGACACCAAGGAGGCCCAGGCCCTGCTCGCCGACGCCGGCTGGGAGCGGGGCGGCCCGCTGAAGGAGCCGGAGAAGGCCGAGGAGGCGGCCGGTGCGGCGGGCCGCAAGGCCAAGGAGGACAGGGCCGAGAAGGAGAAGGCCGAGAAGGAGAAGTCCGAGAAGGACAAGGCTGCAGACTCCGAGCGCTCCGACGAGGGCGACGACGACGGCACGTACATCGTCGGCGAGGACAACGGAGACAGCGGGGACAGCGGGGACAGCGAGGACAGCGAGGACAACAAGGCCGACCGGGAGGACCGCGAGCACAGCCGGGACCGGGACGGCTCCCGCAACCTCGCCCAGGACGGCAAGCAGTACACCGACGGGCGCCTCCAGCGGGGCGGCGCGCCGGGAGCGTACGCCCCGAAGGGCACCGCCGCGCCCGCGGGCGCGAAGCCCGGGACGCTGGCGAAGGACGGCGAGCCGCTGACCCTGCGGTTCGTGGTGCCCTCCGGGGACGGGTCGCGCTCGCTGCGGACGGTGGCCGAACGCATCCGGCGGATGCTGGACCGGGTCGGCATCCGCACGCAGATCACGAAGGTGTCCGACGAGAGCTACTTCAAGGACCACATCGCGGCCGGGGAGTACGACCTGGCCCTGTACTCGTGGCCCGCGTCCGCCTTCCCGGCCACCGACGGCAGGCCCATCTACGCCAAGCCGGTGCCCGCCGCGGACGGGTCGCTGAGCGTGGAACAGAACTACACGCGCGTCGGCACCGACCAGGTGGACCAGCTCTTCGACCAGGCCGTCGCGACGCTGGACGAGGAGGAGAACCGGGGGCTGATCCGCAAGGCGGACTCCCGGATCTGGGCGGCCGCGGGATCGATCCCCCTGTATCAGCGGCCCCAGCTGGTGGCGGTCCGCAAGAACCTCGCCAACGTCGGCGCCTTCGGCTTCCGGACGCCCGTGTACGAGGACATGGGATTCCTCGAGAAGGGCGTGAAGCTCTCGCCCTCGGCCTCCCCCTCGTCCTCGGGCAACTGATCATGGAACAGCCCCTGCGGAGGCCGTCTCCCACAGGGGCACGTACGATGGGGTGAGGCCGTGGCGTGTCAAGCCCGGCAGGGCCCGCGTCACACGGACGTACGCGCGCGCCACCCAACACTCCGGGAGAACGCCTCACTATGGCCACGCGCCACGACATCCGCAACGTCGCCATCGTCGCCCACGTCGACCACGGCAAGACGACCATCGTCGACGGCATGCTGAAGCAGGCCGGTGCCTTCGCCGCCCACCAGCTCGACTCGGTCGACGACCGCATGATGGACTCGAACGACCTGGAGCGTGAGAAGGGCATCACGATCCTCGCCAAGAACACGGCGGTGAAGTACCACCCGAAGGACGGGGGGGACGTCATCACCATCAACATCATCGACACCCCCGGTCACGCCGACTTCGGCGGCGAGGTCGAGCGCGGTCTGTCGATGGTCGACGGTGTCGTGCTGCTGGTGGACGCCTCCGAGGGCCCGCTGCCGCAGACCCGCTTCGTGCTGCGCAAGGCGCTGCAGCAGCGCCTCCCCGTCATCCTGTGCATCAACAAGACGGACCGCCCGGACTCCCGTATCGACGAGGTCGTGAACGAGACGTACGACCTCTTCCTCGACCTGGACGCGGACGAGGAGCAGATCGAGTTCCCCATCGTCTACGCCTGTGGCCGTGACGGCATCGCCTCGCTGACCAAGCCGGAGAACGGCACCGTTCCGGCGGACTCCACCAGCCTGGAGCCGTTCTTCTCCACGATCCTGGAGCACATCCCGGCCCCGACCTACGACGAGGAGGCCCCGCTCCAGGCGCACGTCACCAACCTGGACGCGGACAACTTCCTCGGCCGTATCGCGCTGCTGCGCGTCGAGCAGGGCGAGCTGCGCAAGGGCCAGACGGTCGCCTGGATCAAGCGTGACGGGTCCATCACCAACGTCCGTATCACCGAGCTGATGATGACCGAGGCGCTCACCCGCAAGCCTGCCGAGAAGGCCGGCCCGGGCGACATCTGCGCGGTCGCCGGTATCCCGGACATCATGATCGGCGAGACCCTGGCCGACCCCGAGAACCCGGTGGCGCTGCCGCTGATCACGGTCGACGAGCCCGCGATCTCGATGACCATCGGCACCAACACCTCCCCGCTGGTCGGCCGCGGCGGCACCGGCAAGGGCGCCGACGCGAAGGCGGCCGTGAAGGACCGCAAGGTCACCGCCCGCCAGGTCAAGGACCGCCTGGACCGCGAGCTGATCGGTAACGTCTCGCTGCGCGTCCTCGACACCGAGCGGCCCGACGCCTGGGAGGTCCAGGGCCGTGGCGAGCTGGCGCTCGCCATCCTGGTCGAGCAGATGCGCCGTGAGGGCTACGAGCTGACCGTCGGCAAGCCGCAGGTGGTCACCAAGGACGTCGACGGCAAGACGTACGAGCCGGTCGAGCGCATGACCATCGACGTGCCCGAGGAGCACATGGGCGCCGTCACGCAGCTCATGGGCGTCCGCAAGGGCCGTATGGACAACATGTCGAACCACGGCTCCGGCTGGGTCCGCATGGAGTTCGTGGTGCCCTCCCGCGGCCTGATCGGATTCCGGACGGAGTTCCTGACCCAGACCCGCGGTACCGGCATCGGTCACTCCATCCACGAGGGCTTCGAGCCCTGGTTCGGCAACCTCCAGACCCGTAACAACGGCTCGCTGGTCGCCGACCGCTCCGGTGCCGTCACGGCCTTCGCGATGACGAACCTCCAGGAGCGCGGTGTGCTCTTCGTGGAGCCGGGCACCGAGGTGTACGAGGGCATGATCGTCGGTGAGAACTCGCGTTCCGACGACATGGACGTGAACATCACCAAGGAGAAGAAGCTCACGAACATGCGGTCGTCCTCGGCCGACTCGTTCGAGGCGATCGTGCCGCCGCGCAAGCTGTCGCTGGAGCAGTCCCTGGAGTTCTGCCGCGACGACGAGTGCGTGGAGGTCACCCCGGAGGCCGTTCGCATCCGCAAGGTGAACCTGGACGCCCGCGAGCGTGCCCGCGCCGCGAGCCGCGCCAAGCACGGCTGACGCCGGCTCAACAGCAGTTCCAGAGGACCCGGTTCTCCCCGAGGGGAGGGCCGGGTCCTCGGCGTGCCCGGCCGGATCTGTTCAAGCCGCGGTCGAACGCCGCTGGAACGCTGTTCGGATATCGGAGATCCAGCGATCAAGTTTCGGACATGTAAACAAAAATCCCTACCTGAATGTCCGAAATGCCGGGTCAGTGTCTCACCTGTCAAGCGCGCCTAGGTGTCAATCTTCGCAATTTTTGCTCAAAAATTTGAAGTTAGGGAGATCCCTATGTCTTCCGCCCTTGACGCGCGTTGATGCACTTGGCGAAAGTTCCCCCAAACCACAGAACCTGCCGGTATCTGTGCTGCGCTCAACTCTCCAACCCCCCGGGGGAAGAACACACATGACCAGTCCGACGAAGGCCGAGGGCTCCGGGTCCGCGGTCGCCTTGGACCCTGAGCTCGAGGCGACCTCCGAAGTCGCCAAGGGTGAGAAGAAGCTTGAGGGTCGTTCCCCTGGGCAGTTGATGTGGCAGCGCTTCAAGCGTGACCGTACAGGCATGGTCTGCGCCGGCGTAGTCATTTTCTTCTTCGTCGCGGCCCTCGCCGCTCCGCTGCTGACCATGCTCAGCGGGAGCGACCCGTACACCCTGTACGGGCAGGACCCGACCTACGCGGACAAGCCGGTCCTGGACGACTTCGGTCTGCCGCTCGGCTACTTCGGCGGCGTCTCCGGCGAGCACTGGTTCGGCGTCGAGCCGCAGTACGGCCGGGACCTGTTCGCGATGCTGATGTACGGCATGCGGACCTCGCTGCTGATGGCGCTCGGCGTGACCGTGCTGGTGATGGTCACCGGCGTCATCATCGGCCTGATCGGCGGCTACTTCGGCGGTCGCGTCGACTACTGGCTGGGCCGGGTCACGGACTTCTTCCTGTCCTTCCCCTCGCAGCTGTTCTTCATCGCCTTCATGCCCGTCGTGACCGCGTTCTTCGTGGACCCGCGGGAGGAGACGCCCACGTACTTCCGGGCGCTGGCGATCCTGATCGTGCTGTGGGTGCTCGGCTGGATGGGCATGGCCCGCCTCGTGCGGTCCACCGTGCTCTCCCTGCGGGAGCGGGAGTTCGTGGAGGCCGCCAAGGTCGCGGGCGCCTCGCCCTGGCGGATCGTCCGCAAGGAGATCCTGCCGAACATCGTCTCGCCGATCCTGGTGCAGTTCACGTACCAGCTGCCCAGCACGATCCTCACGATCGCGTTCCTGTCCTTCGCGGGCGTCGGCTTCGTCGAGCCGACCCCGGACTGGGGACGGCTGTTCGCAGCGGGTGCCCACTACGCCGAGCAGGACCCGGCGTTCATGTTCTTCCCGGGCACGATGCTGGTGATCTTCATCCTGGCCTTCAACCTCCTCGGAGACTCGGTCCGGGATGCCTTCGACCCCAAGTCCGGGCGGTAAAGCGTCCATTGGTGGGGGGTGGCTGCCGCCCCCGCGTCGGCCTACCAGCCGCGTCAGGCAGTACTCATGGATAACAACCGACAGGTAGGTGCATTCACCGCTATGAAGCTCACCTCGCGCAGAGCGCGTGCCATAGTCGTCGCGATCGCGGCCGGCTCCCTCGCGCTCACCGGCTGCTCGGAGAACAAGGGCACGAGCTCCAACAAGGACTCCAAGAAGGACCAGCAGGAGGCGTCGGCCCAGTCCAAGGCCGTCGTCTACGCCGACGCCGCCGCCTCCACCGGCCCGGCCGAGGAGGTCCCCGGTGCCAAGCCCGGCGGCACGATCACCGCCTACCAGGAGTCGGGTCTGACCCACCTGGACCCGGGCCAGATCTACGTCTCCGACGCCGGCCAGGTCGCCAACCTGCTCTTCCGCGGGCTGACGAACTTCGAGGAGGACGGCAAGGGCAACGTCTCGGTCGTCGGTGACCTCGCCACCGACTCCGGCAAGTCCTCCGACGGCGGCAAGACCTGGACGTACACGCTGAAGGACGGCGTCAAGGACCAGAACGGCAACGAGATCACCTCGGCCGACATCCGCCACACCTTCGAGCGTCAGTTCGCGAAGTTCATCTTCGACGGCCCGACCTACATCCAGACGTGGCTGGCCGGCCCGGACTACCGCAAGGTGCTCCCGGACGGCGGTTTCGGCAAGAAGCACCTGCCGGACACCATGCTGGAGACCCCGGACGACAAGACGGTCGTCTTCCACTTCGACACGGCGCGCCCCGACCTGCCGCAGACGCTGGCCATGCCGGGCTACACCGTCGTGCCGGAGAAGACCGACACCAAGGAGAAGTACGACAAGGCCCCGGTCTCGACCGGCCCGTACAAGATCTCCGAGTACAAGGTCGGCAAGGTCCTCAAGCTCGTCAAGAACGAGAACTGGGACCCGAAGACCGACTCCGTGCGCCACCAGTACGTGGACGGCTGGGACTTCCAGTTCGGTGTCACCGAGTCGACGCAGACCAAGCGTCTGATCTCCGACCAGGGCGACGCCAAGAGCGCCATCCAGTTCACCGGCTCCGTGGACGCCACCCAGATCCAGGACGTCATCTCCGACGCCTCGGTCAACAAGCGCACGATCAAGGGCTACCAGCCCTACGTCATGTCGCTGACGTTCAACCTGGACCGGGTCAAGAACAAGGCCGTCCGTGATGCGGTGGCCTACGCGGTCAACTCCAAGTCGCTGATCGCCGGTGAGGGCGGCGCCTACGGTGGCGACGTGGCCCCGAACCTGTTCGCCCCGACCCTGCCGGGCTACGAGCCCACCTACGACCCCTTCGGCCGTCTGAAGACGCCGCAGGGCAACATCGCCAAGGCGCAGGAGCTGCTCAAGGGCGTTCCCGCCGCGCAGAAGAAGCTCGTCTTCGCGTACTCCAACTCCGAGGCGGGCCAGAAGCGCAAGGTCGCCGTCGAGGACGCGCTGACCAAGGTCGGCTTCGACGTCGTCTCCAAGGAGGTCGACTCGGCGAGCTACTACGAGCAGATCGCCAAGCTCGACAACCCGTACGACATGTACATCACCGGCTGGGGCCAGGACTGGCCGTCGCCCGGCACGGTCGTCACGCCGATCTACGACGGTGACCAGGTCGCCGACGGTTCGTCGAACTACTCGCACATCGACGACCCGAAGGTCCAGGAGCTGATCAAGAAGGCCCTGACCCAGGAGCCGACCGAGGCCGCCAAGACCTGGCGCGAGGCGCACCACTACATCATCGAGAAGATCAACCCGGGCGCCCCGCTCTGGTACACCAAGCAGTTCCAGCTCTTCGGCTCGAACATCGGCGGTGCCCGCTACAGCACCGAGTCGAGCTACATCGACGTCACCCGTCTGTTCCTGAAGTCGTAACTCTCTACGGCTGATCGCGGGAGTGCGCCCCCGGCGGAGCGCACTCCCGCGGTTCCGTGAAACCATCCACCGTCTGTCGCAGAGAGCAGCCTCCCCGCCATGCTTCAGTTCATCCTCCGGCGCTTGGTCGGTGCCGTCGTCACCCTGTTCCTCATCGGCGCCGCAACCTTCTTCCTGTTCGTCGCCGCGCCGTCCGACTACGCCTCACTGGCCTGCGGCAAGGACTGCTCCCCGGCGAGACTGGCGGACATCCGTGAGGCCCTGGGTCTCAACCTGCCCATCGCGCAGCAGTTCTGGGACTTCATGTCCGGCGTCGTGATGGGGCGTGACTTCCCCACCGGCCACTGCCCGGCCCCGTGCCTCGGCCAGTCGTTCTACTACGACGACGGCGTCTGGGACATCATCATGGACCGCTTCCCGGTGACGCTGTCGCTGACCCTCGGCTCGATCCTGGTCTTCCTGACCATCGGCATCGGCGCGGGCATGATCTCGGCGTACAAGCGGGGATCGGTGCTCGACAAGGTCGCCACCGGCACCTCGATGGTGCTCAGCTCCTTCCAGATCTACTTCCTCGGCCCGATCGTGCTGCTGATCTTCGTGTACAGCACCGGCTGGGTGGAGGACCCCAAGTACGTGCCGTTCACGGACGACCCCGCCGGCTGGCTGGCCGGTCTGTGGATCCCGATGATCGTGATGGCCACCATCTTCACCGCGCAGTACACGCGTATGGCGCGCGCCTCCCTGATCGAGCAGCTCGCCGAGGAGCACGTGCGCACCGCGCGGGCCAAGGGCATGTCGAAGAAGTACGTCTTCTTCCGCTACGCCTGGCGCGGCTCGCTCATCCCGATCGTCACCGTCCTCGGCATCGACATCAGCTCCCTGCTCGGCGGCGGTGTCGTCACGGAGATCACGTTCTCGCTGCAGGGCATCGGGCGCCTGGCCGTGGCGGGCGCGACCCAGAAGGACCTCCCGCTCACGATGGGCGTCATGCTGTTCGGAGCCTTCTTCATCCTGCTCCTGAACATCCTCACCGACATCGCGTACGCCTGGATCGACCCGCGCGTCCGGCTCTCCTAGGAAGAACCAACCACCGTGACCACACTGACCAAGACCGAGGACGCCCCGGCCCCGACCGGGCCCGAGAGCTTCCTCTCGGTCCGTGACCTGCGGGTGCAGTTCTCCACCGAGGACGGCATCGTCAAGGCGGTCGACGGCCTCTCCTTCGACATCGAGCGCGGCAAGACCCTGGGCATCGTCGGCGAGTCCGGCTCCGGCAAGTCCGTCACCAACCTGACGGTCCTCGGCCTGCACAACCCCCGCAGCACCACCGTCGACGGCGAGATCGTCCTCGACGGCCAGGAACTCGTCACCGCCACCGACAAGGAGCTGGAGAAGCTCCGCGGCAACAAGATGGCGATGATCTTCCAGGACCCGCTGACCGCGATGTCCCCGTACTACACGGTGGGCCGGCAGCTGTCCGAGCCGTACATGAAGCACAGGGGCGCCTCCAAGAAGGAGGCCAAGGACCGGGCCATCCAGATGCTGGAGAAGGTCGGCATCCCGCAGCCCAAGGTGCGCTTCGACGACTACCCGCACCAGTTCTCCGGCGGTATGCGCCAGCGCGCCATGATCGCCATGGCCCTGATGTGCGACCCCGAGCTGCTGATCGCCGACGAGCCGACCACCGCGCTCGACGTGACCGTGCAGGCCCAGATCCTGGACCTGCTCAAGGACCTCCAGCAGGAGTTCGGCTCCGCGATCATCTTCATCACCCACGACCTGGGCGTCATCGCCAACATGGCCGACGACCTGCTGGTGATGTACGCGGGCCGGGCCGTGGAGCGCGGCACCGTCAAGGAGGTGCTGGGCACGCCCAAGCACCCCTACACCTGGGGCCTGCTCAGCTCGATGCCGCGTCTCGACGGCGACATCCACCAGGAGCTGACGCCGATCCCGGGCACCCCGCCGTCTCTGCTCAACCCGCCGTCCGGCTGCCGCTTCAACCCGCGCTGCACCTTCACGGACAAGGTCGAGGGCAACCTCTGCACCACGACCCGGCCGCCGCTCGCCGAGGGCCGCGCCGCCGCGTGCCACCTGACGGCCGAGCAGAAGCAGTCCATCTTCATCGACGAGATCCAGCCCCGGCTGCGCTAGGGAGAGACCGAGATCATGAGCGAGAACCTCACCCTCCCCGCACAGCAGGGCTCCGCCGACACCACGCCGGAGACGCTTCTCGAGGTCAAGGGCCTCACCAAGCACTTCCCGATCTACGGCGGCTTCCCGATCAAGCGGAAGGTCGGCGCGGTCCAGGCCGTCGACGGTGTCGACCTGACCGTCGGCGTCGCCGAGAGCGTCGGTGTGGTCGGCGAGTCCGGCTGCGGCAAGTCGACCATGGGCCGGCTCGTCACCCGTCTGCTGGAGCCGACGGCCGGCCAGATCACCTACCGGGGCCAGGACATCACCCACGCCTCGCGCCGGCAGATCGCGCCGGTGCGGTCCGAGATCCAGATGATCTTCCAGGACCCGTACTCCTCGCTGAACCCGCGGCAGACCGTCGGCACGATCATCAAGTCGCCGATGGAGGTCAACGGGATCAACCCCGCGGGCGGCCGCGAGAAGCGTGTGCGTGAGCTGCTGGAGCTGGTCGGCCTCAACCCCGAGCACTACAACCGCTTCCCGCACGAGTTCTCCGGCGGTCAGCGCCAGCGCATCGGTGTCGCCCGCGCGCTCGCGCTGAACCCGAAGCTGATCGTGGCCGACGAGCCGGTCTCCGCGCTCGACGTGTCGATCCAGGCGCAGGTCGTCAACCTGCTGCAGAAGGTGCAGGACGAGCTCGGCATCGCGTTCGTCTTCATCGCCCACGACCTCGCGATCGTGCGGCACTTCTCGCAGCGCGTCGCGGTGATGTACCTCGGCAAGGTGGTCGAGGTCGGCGACCGGGACTCCATCTACAACCGGCCCCGCCACCCGTACACGCACGCCCTGCTGTCGGCCGTGCCCGAGGTGGACGTCTCCGACGACGCCGAGCCCCGCGAGCGCATCCGCCTCGCCGGCGACGTGCCCTCGCCGATCCACCCGCCGTCCGGCTGCCGCTTCCGCACCCGCTGCTGGAAGGCCCAGGACAAGTGCGCCACGGAGGAGCCCCCGCTGGTCCAGCTCTCCGGCAACCGTGCGGGCCACCTGACGGCCTGCCACTTCCCGGAGGACCCGTCGACGGAGGCCCAGGGCGAGGACATCGTCCTGGACCCGGCGCTGAAGGCGCTGGAGGACTCGGAGTAAGTCTCTCTAGGCCCTTCGGGCCACGGTGACGATCTCGCGGCTGGCGGCGGGGGCATACGGCCCTCGCCGCCAGTCGCCGTACCGGGCCGTGACCTCGAACCCGGCCTCCGCCAGGAAGGCGTCCAGCGCGTCCGCGTCCAGGAACCGCAGGACGCTGCGGCTCACCCGGTCGCGGTCCCAGCGCTCGCTGGAGAAGGTCTCGGTGAAGGTCACCCGGTCCCCGACGACCGGCCCGGCCACCTCGTGCCAGACCCGCACCTCGGCGCCGTACGGATCGGCGATCTCGTGCACCCGGTCCGGCGTCCAGGCCTCCCACGCCCGCGCCGCGGGATTGCGCGTCTCGAAGACGAAGCGGCCTCCCGGCGCCAGAGCCGACCGCACCCCGGCCAGCAGCCGCCTGACCGCCTCGTCGCCCAGCAGCTCCTGGAAGGCGTGACCGGTCATCACGGCGAGGTCGAACTCGCCCTGCCAGCGGGCCGACTCCAGGTCCCCCAGCACCCACTCCACGTCCGGCGCGGCCCGACGGGCCTGCACCAGCATCGCCGCGGCCGGGTCGACGCCGGTCAGCCGCCCGGTGTGCCCGGCCGCCCGCGCGCCGCGCAGCAGCCTGCCCGTCCCGCAGCCGACGTCCAGCACGGCCCGCGCGGACATCACCTGGTCCAGGTAGAAGTCGTCGTCGGGCCCCCAGTCGTTGAGGGCGTCGTACAGCCGCGCGAGCTCCAGGTCGGCGTAGGAGTGATCAACCATCCCGGCAGTGTGCCTGCTGAATCGTCGGTCAGTACAGAAAACGCGGATTTACGCCCGGTGAACGTGGGGTGTACGCCCATCAGGACGCACGCGTCGCCCAAAGGGCCCCGTGCGTGTGCGGTGTGCACCGAATGCCCCGATATTGGCCGATGACGGGTCAGCGCCGCGGCGCTGGCGGCACAGGGCACGACAGCGCATCACTGCGCATTCACGAGGAGGCACTCCATGCGCGGAGCCACGCACGCCAAATGGGCCGCATGCGCGACGGCGGTAGTCCTCGCGGCGACGGCCTGCGGAGGCGGCGACGACGGGGGCGGCGGCGGTGGCGAAGCCGACAGCGGCGCGGTGCTCTCCTCCTCCTGGACCGACCCGCAGAACCCGCTGGAGCCGGCCAACACCAATGAGGTGCAGGGCGGCAAGGTGATGGACATGGTCTTCCGGGGTCTCAAGCGCTACGACCCCAAGACCGGCGAGGCCAAGGACATGGTCGCCGCGAAGATCGACACGAAGGACTCGCAGAACTTCACCATCACCATCAAGGACTGGACGTTCTCCAACGGCGAGAAGGTCACCGCCCAGTCCTTCGTGGACGCCTGGAACTACGGCGCGAGTCTGAAGAACAACCAGAAGAACGCGTACTTCTTCGGCTACATCGAGGGTTACGACAAGGTCCACCCGGACAAGGGCAAGCAGACCGCCGAGACCATGTCCGGCCTGAAGGTCGTCAATCCGAAGACCTTCACCGTCAAGCTCACCCAAAAGTTCTCGAGCTTCCCCGACACCCTCGGCTACACGGCCTTCAACCCCCTGCCCCGCGCCTTCTTCGACAACCACTCCGCCTGGCTGTCCAAGCCCGTCGGCAACGGCCCCTACACCGTGGAGTCGTACACCAAGGGCTCCGAGATGCGGCTGAAGACGTGGGACGCCTACCCGGGCCCGGACGGCGCGCAGAACGGCGGCGTCACCCTCAAGGTGTACACCGACAACAACACCGCCTACACCGACCTGATGGCCGGCAACCTCGACCTCGTCGACGACGTGCCCGCCGCCCAGCTGACCAACGTCAAGGCCGACCTCGGCGACCGCTACCTCAACACCCCGGCGGGCATCATCCAGACGCTCGCCTTCCCGTTCTACGACAAGAACTGGAACAAGCCGGGCGGCGACAAGATCCGCAAGGGCCTGTCCCGCGCCATCGACCGCGACCAGATCACCAAGACGATCTTCCAGAACACCCGCACCCCCGCCACCGACTGGACCTCGCCCGTCCTCGGCGTGGAGGGCGGCTTCAAGGAGGGCCTGTGCGGTGAGTGGTGCGAGTACGACGCCGACGAGGCCAAGAAGCTGATCAAGGAGGGCGGCGGCCTCCCCGGCGGCCAGGTCAAGATCACGTACAACGCGGACACCGGCTCCCACAAGCTGTGGGTGGACGCCGTGTGCAACTCCATCAACAACGCCCTCGACAACGAGAAGGCCTGCGTCGGCAACCCCATCGGCACCTTCGCCGACTTCCGCAGCCAGGCCTCCACCCAGAAGCTCCACGGCCCGTTCCGGGCGGGCTGGCAGATGGACTACCCGCTCATCCAGAACTTCCTTCAGCCGCTGTACTACACCAACGCCCCCTCCAACGACGGCAAATGGTCCAGCCCGAAGTTCGACGACCTCGTCGACAAGGCCAACGCCGAGACCGACATCGCCAAGGCCGTCGAGACCTTCCAGCAGGCCGAGGAGGTCGTCCGCGACGAGATGGCCGCGATCCCGCTGTGGTACCAGAACGGCAGCGCGGGCTGGTCCGACCGGCTCTCCAATGTGGCGCTGAACCCGTTCAGCGTCCCCGTCTACAACGAGATCAAGGTGGGCTGAGCGCGCCATGGGGCGGTACGTCGTCCGCCGACTGCTGCAGATGATCCCGGTGTTCATCGGGTCCACCCTGCTGATCTTCCTCATGGTCAACGTGATGGGCGACCCCATCGCGGGCCTGTGCGGCGACCGGCAGTGCGACCCGGCGACCGCCGCACAGCTCCGTCATGAGTTCGGCCTCGACAAGCCCGTGTGGCAGCAATACCTGACCTACATGGGGAACGTCTTCACCGGCGACTTCGGCACCGCCTTCAACGGCCAGGAGGTCACCGAGCTGATGTCGACGGCCTTCCCCGTCACCATCCGGCTCACGATCGTCGCGATCCTCTTCGAGATCGTCATCGGCATCACCCTCGGCGTGGTCACCGGACTGCGCCGGGGGCGGCCCGTCGACACGGCCGTCCTGATCGCCACCCTCGTCGTCATCTCCGTCCCCACCTTCGTCACCGGCCTGCTGCTCCAGCTGCTGCTCGGCGTCGAGTGGGGCTGGATCCGCCCGTCCGTCTCCTCGGGCGCGCCCTTCGACGAGCTGATCCTGCCCGGCCTCGTCCTGGCCTCGGTCTCCCTGGCGTACGTCACCCGCCTGACCCGCACCTCCATCGCGGAGAACCGGCGCTCCGACTACGTCCGCACCGCCATCGCCAAGGGCCTGCCGAGGCGCCGGGTCATCTCCCGGCACCTGCTGCGCAACTCCCTCATCCCCGTGGTCACCTTCATCGGCGCCGACGTCGGCGCCCTGATGGGCGGCGCCATCGTCACCGAGCGGATCTTCAACATCCACGGCGTCGGCTACCAGCTCTACCAGGGCATCGTCCGGCAGAACACCCAGACCGTCGTCGGGTTCGTGACCGTCCTCGTCCTGGTCTTCCTGGTCGCCAACCTGCTCGTCGACCTCCTGTACGCCGTACTCGACCCGAGGATCCGCTATGCCTGAGCCGTTCGAGCCCGAGGGAGCCATCTCCTCCGCCGGCATGGGTGGCGCCATGGACCTCGCCACCAGCGAGGGAGAGACCTTGGAGAAGACCCCGGGCGGACCGCAGGGCACCGGCCCCACCGGCAAACCCCGCAGCCTGTGGTCCGACGCCTGGCACGACCTGCGCCGAAACCCCGTCTTCATCATCTCCGGCCTGGTCATCCTGTTCCTGGTCTTCATCTCCCTGTGGCCCTCGCTCATCGCCTCCGAGAGCCCCCTGAAGTGCGACCTCGCCAAGGCCCAGCAGGGCTCCCAGTCCGGCCACCCCTTCGGCTTCGACGGACAGGGCTGCGACGTGTACACGCGCACCGTCTACGGCGCCCGTACGTCCGTCACCGTCGGTGTGTGCGCCACGCTCGGGGTCGCGCTCCTCGGCTCGGTGCTCGGCGGGCTCGCCGGGTTCTTCGGCGGCGTCTGGGACGCGATCCTGTCCCGCATCACCGACGTCTTCTTCGCCATCCCCGTCATCCTCGGCGGCCTGGTGCTGCTGTCCGTGGTCACCAGCAACACCGTCTGGCCGGTCATCGGGTTCATGGTGCTGCTCGGCTGGCCGCAGATCTCCCGCATCGCCCGCGGCTCCGTCATCACCGCCAAACAGAACGACTACGTCCAGGCGGCCCGCGCGCTGGGCGCGTCCAACTCGCGCATGCTGCTGCGGCACATCACGCCCAACGCCGTCGCCCCGGTCATCGTCGTCGCCACCATCGCGCTCGGCACCTACATCGCGCTGGAGGCCACCCTGTCCTACCTCGGCGTCGGCCTGAAGCCGCCCAGCGTCTCCTGGGGCATCGACATCTCCGCCGCCTCCCCGTACGTCCGCAACGCCCCGCACGCGCTGCTGTGGCCCTCCGGCGCGCTCGCCGTCACCGTCCTGGCCTTCATCATGCTCGGCGACGCGGTGCGCGACGCCCTCGACCCGAAGCTGAGGTGACGGCCCCATGCTGCTCGAAGTGCGCGATCTGCACGTGCAGTTCAAGACCCGCGACGGCATCGCCAAGGCCGTCAACGGCGTCAGCTACGCCGTCGACGCCGGCGAGACCCTCGCCGTGCTCGGCGAGTCCGGCTCGGGCAAGTCGGTGACCGCCCAGGCCGTCATGGGCATCCTCGACATGCCGCCCGGGAAGATCACCGGCGGTGAGATCCTCTTCCAGGGCAAGGACCTGCTCAAGCTCAAGGAGGAGGAGCGGCGCAAGGTCCGCGGCGCCGAGATGGCGATGATCTTCCAGGACGCGCTGTCCTCGCTGAACCCCGTGCTGTCCGTCGGCGACCAGCTAGGCGAGATGTTCGTCGTCCACCAGGGCATGTCGAAGAAGGACGCCCGCGCCAAGGCCGTCGAGCTGATGGACCGCGTCCGTATCCCCGCCGCCAAGGAACGGGTCCGCCAGTACCCCCACCAGTTCTCCGGCGGCATGCGCCAGCGCATCATGATCGCCATGGCGCTGGCCCTCGAACCGGCCCTGATCATCGCCGACGAACCGACGACAGCCCTCGACGTGACGGTCCAGGCCCAGGTCATGGACCTGCTCGCGGAACTCCAGCGCGAACTGCGGATGGGCCTCATCCTCATCACCCACGACCTCGGCGTCGTCGCCGACGTGGCCGACCGCATCGCGGTGATGTACGCGGGCCGCATCGTGGAGACGGCCCCCGTCCACGGCATCTACAAGAACCCCGCGCACCCCTACACGCGGGGCCTGCTCGACTCCATCCCGCGCCTGGACCAGAAGGGCCAGGAGCTCTACGCCATCAAGGGCCTGCCGCCGAACCTCCTCCACATCCCCCCGGGCTGCGCCTTCCACCCCCGCTGCCCGATGGCCAGGGACGTCTGCCGCACCGACGTACCACCCCTCTACGAGGTCGACGAGGACCGGCGCAGCGCCTGCCACTTCTGGAGGGAGTGCATCGATGGCTGAGGCCTCACTGACCGAGCCGATCATCGAGGTGCGCGGACTGGTCAAGCACTACCCGCTCACCCAGGGCATCCTCTTCAAGAAGCAGATCGGCGCGGTCAAGGCCGTCGACGGAGTGGACTTCACCCTCCACCGCGGCGAGACCCTCGGCATCGTCGGCGAGTCCGGCTGCGGCAAGTCCACGGTCGCCAAGCTGCTGGTCAACCTGGAGAGGCCGACCGCGGGGGAGATCCGCTACAAGGGCGAGGACATCACCAAGCTGTCCGGCAGGGCCCTCAGAGCCGTCCGCCGCAACATCCAGATGGTCTTCCAGGACCCGTACACCTCCCTCAACCCCCGTATGACCGTGGGCGACATCATCGGGGAGCCCTACGAGATCCACCCCGAGGTGGCCCCCAAGGGGGATCGCCGCCGACACGTCCAGGACCTCCTGGACGTGGTCGGCCTCAACCCCGAGTACATCAACCGCTACCCCCACCAGTTCTCCGGCGGGCAGCGCCAGCGCATCGGCATCGCCCGGGGCCTGGCGCTGCGCCCCGAGGTGATCGTGGCGGACGAGCCGGTGTCGGCGCTGGACGTCTCCGTCCAGGCCCAGGTCATCAACCTCCTGGACCGCCTCCAGGCCGAGTTCGACCTCTCCTACGTCTTCATCGCCCACGACCTGTCGATCGTCCGGCACATCTCCGACCGGGTCGGGGTGATGTACCTCGGCCGGATCGTCGAGCTCGGCAGGGACGCCGAGATCTACGACCACCCCACCCACCCCTACACACAGGCCCTGTTGTCGGCGGTGCCGGTGCCCGACCCGGAGGCCCGGGAGCACCGCGAGCGCATCATCCTCACCGGAGACGTCCCGTCCCCGACGAACATCCCCTCCGGCTGCCGCTTCCGCACCCGCTGCTTCAAGGCCCGCCCGCGCTGCGCCGAGGAGGTCCCCCTGCTGGCCGTACCACCCCACCTGGCCCCCGCCGGCGGACCGGGCGCGCATGACTCGGCGTGCCTGTTCGCGGAGGAGAAGCAGGTGGTGCCGCCGGAACACCCGGAACAGCCGGCGCCGGAGTAACACGGGCGCAACTCGGCCGACCCTGTTCCGATATACGGACGCGCGAGGCTGAACAGCGTACGGCCGTGCGGGTGCCGTAAGCGGGCCGGGATGCACCATGTCGTCCCGGCCCGCCGCCGTGCGGTCAGGCGAGTCCCAGGGACCGCTTGAGGAAGTCGACCTGGAACAGGAGCAGGTTCTCGGCGACCTGTTCCTGCGGGGTCATGTGGGTCACGCCGGACAGCGGCAGCACCTCGTGCGGGCGGCCGGCGGCCAGCAGGGCCGAGGACAGCCGCAGGGCGTGCGCGAAGACCACGTTGTCGTCGGCGAGTCCGTGCACGATCATCAGCGGCCGGTGCGGCTCCGCGGGGGCGGACAGCCCCTCGTCGGTGACCAGTGAATTCAGCGCGTACACCTCGGGGTTGGCGGCCGGGTCGCCCAAGTACCGCTCGGTGTAGTGCGTGTCGTACAGCCGCCAGTCCGTCACCGGCGCCCCGGCGATCCCCGCGTGGAACACGTCCGGCCGCCGCAGCACCGCCAGCGCCGCGAGCCAACCGCCGTACGACCAGCCCCGGACGGCCACCCGCGACAGATCCAGCGGATGCGAGCGGGCGAGGTCCTGAAGCGCGTCGATCTGGTCGTCGAGGGAGGTGGTGAAGGCGTGCTGGACGCTCTTCTCCCAGGCGGGCGACCGCCCGGGCGTGCCACGTCCGTCGGCGACGAGAACGGCGAACCCCTGCTCGGCGAACCACTGCGAGGTCAGATGCGCGTTGTGCGCCGCGACCACCCGCGGCCCGTGCGGACCCCCGTAGGGGTCGAGCAGCACCGGCAGGGGAGTGACTCCGTCGTAGTCCGTAGGCATAAGCAGGGCGCACGGGATGCGTCGTGCGCCCCCCTCGGTCAGCAGCATGCGCGGGGACAAACCAGGATCTTCGGCGTACGACAGGACAGTCGCGGCCGGTTTCCCGTCCCGCAGCACCCGCACCCGGGACCCGGGCCGGTCGGGGGTAGCCGACACCAGCACCGTCACGCCCCCGGCGCGCACCGCCGCGTGCACGCCGGGCTCCTCCGACAGGCGCTCCACACCGAGCTCGTTGACCCGGTAGACGTGCACCTCACCGACCTCGGGCTCGGCGGCGCCGGCCCCCGCGGAGGCGGAGACCAGGACATCGTGGTCCCCCACGTCGAGCACCGCCCGCACATGCAACTGCGCCCCGGTCAGCGGCCGTTCCCCGACCGCCAGCACCCGCGCGCCGCCCTCGTCCGCGATCCGCACGAGCTGCCCGGAGGGCGACCAGCAGGGCACCCCGGCGAAAAGATCAAGCCAAATCGGGTCCTCGTCCGCGTGCACCATCCGGGTCGCGCCGGTGTCCGGGTCCACGGCCAGATACAGCTGGCTGCGCTGGTCCCGCGCCTGCACCAGAATCAGCGGTGCACCCGCCCCTGACCAGTGCACATGCGCGAGATACGGGTACCGCGCCCGGTCCCAGACGACTTCGGTCCGCACCCCGTCGAGCCCGAACACGTACAGCCGCACGTCCGCGTTCGCCGTCCCGGCAGCCGGATAAGGGACGTGTTGTGGGTCACGTTCCGGCTGCGCCGGATCCGAGATCCACCACCGCCGCACCGGCGTGTCGTCCACCCGCGCGACCAGCAGCCGATCCGACTCCGGCGACCACCAGAACCCCCGCGAACGCCCCATCTCCTCGGCCGCGATGAACTCCGCGAGCCCGTACGACACGCCGTCCGACTCCGCCGCCGCCAGCACCCGGTCGTCCTGCCCCTCGGCCCCGACCACCCGCAGCCCACCGGAGTGGACATAGGCGACGAGACGCCCGTCCGGAGAGGGCCGCGGATCGATCACCGGCCCCGGCACGGGCAGTTCCCGGGTGGTCCCGGCCCGCAGCTCGGCCGCGAAGAGCCGGCCGGACAGCGCGAAGGACGCCAACTCCACGGCCCTGTCGGTGGCGTACCCGACGATCCCGGCCCCGCCCTCCCGGCTGCGCTCACGCCGCGCCCGCTCCTGCGGGGACAGCTGCTCCCGGCTGTCGCCGAGCAGGGCGCGAGGGTCGGCGGCCACCCGCTCCCGGCCGCCGGCCGGACCCTCGGCCAGGTCCAGCACCCACAGGGAGTTGGCCCGGTCCGTGCCGGAGGCCGACCGCAGGAACGCGACACGCGAACCGTCCGGCGCGACCGTGAACGAACGCGGCGCGCCGAGCGTGAACCGCTGGGTCCGGGCGTGCCGGCGGGGGAAGGAGTCAGCAGGCTCGATCGTCATGAGCCGACCCTATGGGCGACGACGCCGATGATTGGCCATGCGCTCCCTTGCGCATCCGTGCGCCCAACTATGCGCGCGCACGGATAGCTATGATCACTAACGCTACGTGGGTATGAACCTGCTGGCTCCGGTATGGATTTACGGCTGTACGGATGTACGGCTTCCCGGTCAATGTGCTCCGAGTGGATCTGAGTGGAGGTGAACCGCCGTGGCACTCTCGATTTCGGCGGTGGTGCTGCTGGCGATCATCGTCTTCATCCTGATCAAGAAGTCGGGACTGAAGGCCGGACATGCTGTCGTCTGCATGCTCCTGGGCTTCTACCTCGCCTCCTCGACCCTGTCACCCACGATCAACGAACTGACGACCAACATCGCCGACATGGTCGGCAGCATCAGCTTCTGAGCCGGGCCGGGCGGGGGGCAGCGCGCTGCCCCGAGGTCCGCTGCCTCGGCCGCGGCCCCCCACCTCGTACCCTTACCCCATGACCCACCTCCCTGCCCGGCATCTGCTGCTGGTGCACGCGCACCCGGACGACGAGTCGATCAACAACGGCGTCACGATGGCCAAGTACGCCGCGGACGGGGCCGGGGTGACCCTGGTGACCTGCACGCTGGGGGAGCTGGGGGAGGTCATCCCGGCGGAGTTGGCGCACCTGAGCGGGGACGCGCTGGGGGAGTACCGGCGGCGGGAGCTCGGGGCTGCCATGGAGGCGCTCGGAGTGTCCGACTTCCGGCAGCTCGGCGGGGCCGGACGGTACCGGGACTCCGGGATGATGGGCCTGGCCGACAACGAGCTGCCCGGTGCCTTCTGGGGGGCCGACGTGGACGAGGCCGCGGGACATCTGCTGGAGGTGATCCGGGAGGTGCGGCCGCAGGTGATGGTCACGTACGACCCGAACGGCGGCTACGGCCACCCCGACCACATCCAGGCCCACCGCGTCGCGATGCGAGCCGTCGAGCTGGCCGACGCAGAAGGCGTGCCCGTCGAGCGCGTGTACTGGAACCGTGTCCCGCGGACCGTCGCCGACGAGGCCTTCGCGCGGCTCCAGGACGACCTCGCCGGGCTGCCGTTCGACAAGAGCGCGGTCGTCGCCGACGTACCCGGTGTCGTGGAGGACGACCGGATCACCACCCGCGTCCACGGCGCCCCCGCCCACGTCGCCGCGAAGGCCGCGGCGATGCGCGCGCACGCGACGCAGATCGAGGTCGCGGAGCCGTACTTCGCGCTCTCCAACGGGCTCGCCCAGCCGCTGTTCGCCGACGAGTACTACGAGTTGGTGCGCGGTGAGCGCGCCGAGGGCGACGACCGCGACCTGTTCGCCGGAATCGGAGAGGCACCGTGAACGACCGTCCCTCGATGCTCGCGCAGCCGCTGCGCGCGCCCTCCGCCGCGCGGATCGCCGTGTACGTGCTGCTTCTCGTGCTCGGCGCGGTCGTCGGCGCGGCCGGGGCGCTGGTGCAGTCCGGCTGGTTCCCGGGCGGCCTGCTGCTCGCGCTGCTCGGCGCGGCCGGGCTGTTCCTGGGCGCGGCCCGGGCCACCGGCGGGCGCGGCGGGGCCGTGGCGGGCGCCGCCGGCTGGATGGTCGCCGTGGTCCTGCTCACCGCCAGCCGCCCGGAAGGCGACTTCGTGTTCGCGGCGGGCGCGGGCTCGTATCTTTTCCTGCTCGGCGGCATGGCCGTCGCTGTGATGTGCGCCACGCTTGCGCAGGGACGGCAACCGGACGGCCCCGCCGTCCGACTTGGGAAGTGACGTACCACTTCGCCGTCACGCGGGCGTGGGAGTCCCGTGTGGGTTTCCACAGCGGTCGTGGGATACGCGCCACAAGCGGCCAGTATGGTGGTGCGCGCCGCCGAGCCTCCCCCAGCGCTCGACTTTCACTCGGGCCGGGGGGACCCCCAAGCAGAGTGAGGTCGCAACGGGCGGCGGAGCCAACCGGGAGAACCTGCCTTGAGTCGTGAAACTGACAGTCCGTCCTCCGGGCCCAACGGGCGCGGCGGAGCCGCATACCCCTCGGGCACGCCGCCGTACGGCACCCCTGTGGTCGCCGACGGGGGCGCGGGTGCGGGCCGTTCGCCCGCGCCCGAGGAACGCAAGACCGAGACCACGCTGACCACCCGGATCCGGATCAACATCCCCGGGTCCCGGCCCATCCCGCCGGTCGTGGTGCGCAAGCCCGTCGGTGACAGCGAGGCCGGCGACACCCCCGCAGAGCCCGAGGCGCCCGCCGCACCGGCCGCGCCCGCCGCCGAGGCTCCCGCCGAGCCCGCGCAGGGCGGTACGGAGGCGAGGACGAGCGAGTGGTTCGCCCCGCGCAAGTCCGGTGCGGGCAAGGCCGGTCCGACCGGAGGCTCCGGCAACGGCGCCCCGGCGCCCGGCACTTCGGGCGCGCCCTCCACGGGTCCTGCTGCCGCCCCCGGTGGCGCGCGCCCCGGTGCCGCTCCCGCCCCCGGCGGGCCGCGTCCCGGCGCGGGCCGTCCCGGTGGTGTGGTCGGCTCGATGAACATGCCCGGCGGCTCCCGCCCCGGTGGCACCAACGGTGCCGGTCTGCCCGGCGCGACCGGCGGCCCCGTGGCTCCCGGCCACGGCGGCGGCACCGGTTCCTTCGACGTCACCGAGGCGCTGGCGGCCGGCCCGCTGGGCGGCGGCACCCGCCCGGGCGCCGACGAGCCGCGCCGCGACGACCTGCCGTACTTCTCCGACGCCCAGGACGGACAGGCCCCGCAGGGCGCCCGCCCCGGCTACGGCGGCCCCGACCACCCCGCCGCCGGCCAGGGCCCCGCGGGCCCGGGCGGCCCGAACGGCTTCAACGGTCCCGACGGCCGAGGCGGCCGCGGCGGTCCCCAGGGCCCCGCGGGCCCCACCACCGGCCCGGTCACCGGCGACGGCCCGGCCGTCCCGCCGGTCGCGGGCGCCCCCGGCCAGGGCGGCGGCCCCGGCAACGGCCCGGCAGGCCCTGGCCCCTTCGGCGGCCCCGGCGGCACCCCTGCCACCCACCGCGTGCCCGGCGCCCCCGGTGCCCCCCGCCCGACCCAGTCGTCCCCCCACGCCCCGACCGCGCCGGGCGGCGCCCCCTACCCGGGCGGCGGCATGAGCGACGACACCGCGATCCTCACCCCGCAGAAGCCGGCCCCCGAGCCGCCCGGCGGTTTCGCGAGCCCCGCGGACAACGTCTCCGGCCACACCGTCACCAGTGGCATCCCGGTCGTCCCGCAGGACGCGCACGACTTCGCCGGCCCCGGCACCGACGGCCCCCTGCACCACGCCCCGCCGAAGCTGCCCGAGCCGGTGCAGCAGAACGTGCCCGCGGCGGCGCCGGCCCGCGGCAAGGGCGCCAAGAAGAAGGGCCGCAACAAGCTGGTGCTGCTCGGCAGCGGCGTGATCGTGATCGCCGCGGGGGCGTACGGCGCCGGCCTGCTGATGAACCACTCCGACGTGCCCAAGGGCACCACGGTGCTCGGCGTGGACATCGGCGGCGGCACGCGCGACGACGCCGTCAAGAAGCTCGACGAGGCCTTCGGCGACCGCGTCGACAACCCGCTCAAGCTCACCGTCGGCGACGACACCGTCGCGCTGAAGCCGGACCAGGCGGGTCTGCAGTTCGACACCCAGGCCACCGTCCGCGAGGCCGCGACCAGCGACTACAACCCGGTCTCGGTGATCGGCTCGCTCTTCGGCAACGAGCGGGTCGTGGAGCCGGTCATGCCGGTCGACGAGGAGAAGCTGCACTCGGCCCTGTCCACGGCCGCGGGCGGCTCCGGCTCGGTGACCGAGGGCACGATCAGCTTCGCGTCCGGCAAGGCGGTCGCGGTCTACGGCAAGCCGGGCAAGGGCATCGCCGTCGACCAGGCCGGCCAGGCCGTCGAGGACGCCTTCCGCACCCAGGTCGAGTCCGGTGCGACCACGCCGGTGCGGGTCCCCACCACGACCCGGCAGCCGACGATCAGCAACGCCGAGGTCGACCGGATGATGAAGGAGTTCGCGGAGCCCGCGATGTCCGACCGCGTCACGGTCAAGGTCGACGACGCGCACAGCATCGACTTCGGCTCGCTCTCCCTGCCCAAGATCCTCGGCGTCAAGGCCATCGACGGAAAGCTCGTCGACACCTACGACCTGGACGCCCTCAAGGAGGCCTACGGCAGCACCTTCGAGGGCGTGGAGATCCAGACGGCCACCGGAAAGCGCGGCATCCTCCCCGAGGACGTCGTCGGCGCCCTGCGCAAGGCCCTGCGCGGCACGACCAAGGCAGAGCGCACGGCCGTCATCGACACCAACCCGAACTGAGGAGAGCGACGAGAAAGGGGGGCACCCGCGTACAAACGGGGTGCTCCCTCGTCGTCCCTCAAGGGGCGCGGGGAACTGCGCGACAAGCCACGACGGCCCCGCACCCGCAGAACGAGGAGAACCCCCCACGGCGAGCAGGCGCACAGTAGCCCGTTCAGTTCAGCAACGCCCGCGCAGCAAGGGCCTCCCCCCGCACCCGCTCCGCCAGCGACTCGTCCACGACCTCCACCAGCTCGGCGTAGGTCTCCATCTCCTCGGCCCCCGCGACGAACGCGCCGCGCCGCACCAGCACCTGCCCCCGCTCGTACCGCAGCCGCGCCGGATGCGAGGGCAGCAGCAGAGCCAACTCCACCGCCCACAGCGCCACATCCGACCGCTCAGGTCGCGCCGCGGCCCACGCCCGGATGTTGTTGAGGATCCGCGAGATCACCTCCAGGGGCGCCGCAGGCACCAGCATCGACGGCTCCAGCGGCGCCCCCGTCGCCCCCACCACCAGCAGGTCCGCGTCCGTCCCGGTGAGCACCCGCCCGGCGTCGAACGGGTCGGCGAGCACCTGCTCCTCCACGGGCCCGAAGCCGACGACGAAGTGCCCCGGCAGGGCGACCCCGTACACCGGCGCCCCGGCCCGCCGGGCCACCTCGATCCACACCACGGACAGCAGGATCGGCAGCCCGCGCCGCCGCCGTACGACCTCGTGCAGCAGGGACGACTCCAGACGCTGGTAGTCCGCGGGGGAGCCGGCGAAGCCGTAACGCTCGCCCAGCAGGTCGCGCACGGCCGCGGCCCAGGCCTGCGGGGAGCCGGGCCGGTAGGGCAGCTGTCCGGCCAGCTCGTCCAGTTCGGCCTGGACGGCGTCCATGCCCGCCTCGTCCAGCGTGCCGTCGGCCTCCGCGGCCACCAGCAGGCACAGCAGCGACAGGTCGGGCCGCTCGGCGCGGGCCTCCTCGGCGAACCGGCGGCGCAGCTCGGCGGAGCGTTCACGCATATCTGGCACGTGCCCTCTCTGAGGTGATCGCTACCGCCTCGCGCCGGACGTTCCGGGCTCGCGGTAGTGGTGGTAGGCGTGGTGCGCGGCGAAGCCCGTACGGCCGTACAGGGCGCGTGCCGCGGTGTTGTCGGTCTCGACCTGGAGCCACGCGGCGGAGGCGCCCTCGTCGAGGGCCTGGCGGGCCAGCGCGGCCATGACGGCGGTGGCGAGGCCCTCGCGCCGCCGCTCGGGGGCGACCTCGACGGCGGCGAACCCGGCCCAGCGGCCGTCGACGACCAGCCGCCCGATCGCGGCGGGAGCACCGCCCTCACCGGGCACGGAGGCGAACCACACCGACGGACCGCTGCCCAGCACCCGCAGGGCCACCTCGCTCAGCCCCTTGCGCTGGTAGCGGGCCAGCCAGGCCGCGTCGGCGGTCCGGGACAGCGTCACCCCGCCGGGCTCGCGCAGGTCCGCGACCGGCGCGAGCGCCCCGATCCACAGCTCGGCCGTCACCTCGCGCACCCAGCCGCGCTCGGCCAGCTCCGCGCACAGCAGCTCCTGCGTGCCCGCGGCGCCGGTGGCCGTCTGGAGATAGGCGGGCAGGCCGCGTTCGCCGTACCAGCGGCGTACGGCGGTCAGGGCGTCGTCGAGCGGCAGGCCCGGATCGCCGAGCGGCAGCACGGAGTTGGCGCGCCGGGTGAATCCGGAGGCCGCGCGCAGCTCCCACTCGCCGAGCCGCTCGCTCTCCAAGGGCCGCCACGCGCGTGCGGAGATGTGCGCGAGTTCCTCGTAGGTGGCCGCGGGGCCCTTGCGGCGAGCCGGTGCGGCGGGCACGATCTTGCCCGCGACCAGCGAGGATGCTGCGATCCGCACCTGTTCGCCGTCCCGGCGTGTGATCACCAGCACATCCTTGTCCCATGATGTGAGAACACCCACCGTGTCGGTGAATTTCTCTACCGAGGCGCCCGAGTCGCTCAACCGCCGTACGGAGACGCGTTTGCCCACGTCAGCAGCGGTGATGCGGACCTCGAGGCGCCCTGCCGCGGAGATTTCCACAGGTCGGTCCACCCCTCCTGTTCGGATCGTGCCCAGGAACGGAGATACTAGGGGCGGGCATCGACGACGCCGCGCTCCCGCGCGCCAGGCGGCGGAGCCTGAGGAGGCCCGCCAGCGCCCTATCGAGGAGGAACGACAGCGTGACCTACGTCATCGCGCAGCCTTGTGTCGACGTGAAGGACAAGGCGTGCATCGAGGAGTGCCCGGTCGACTGCATCTACGAGGGCCAGCGGTCCTTGTACATCCACCCGGACGAATGCGTCGACTGTGGTGCCTGTGAGCCGGTCTGCCCGGTCGAGGCGATCTTCTACGAGGACGACACTCCGGAGGAGTGGAAGGACTACTACAAGGCGAACGTCGAGTTCTTCGACGACCTGGGCTCCCCGGGCGGCGCCAGCAAGCTCGGCCTGATCGAGCGGGACCACCCGTTCATCGCCGCGCTCCCGCCGCAGAACGGCTGACGGCGGCCCGCTCCCACCAGCGCCGCCTCGGTCCCGTACGGCCTGATCGCCGTACGGGGCCGAGGCGTTCGCCTTGTACGGCTGTACGACCAGAAAGTGAGCCAGATCCCCGTGTCCGCAGTCTCTGATCGTCTGCCCACCTTCCCCTGGGACAAGCTGGAGCCCTACAAGAAGACGGCGGCCGCGCACCCGGACGGCATCGTGGACCTGTCGGTCGGTACGCCCGTCGACCCGGTGCCCGAGCTGATTCAGAAGGCGCTGATCGCCGCGGCCGACTCCCCGGGCTATCCGACGGTCTGGGGCACCCCGGCGCTGCGGGACGCGATCACGGGCTGGGTGGAGCGCCGCCTGGGCGCCCGTGAGATCACCCACCGCCATGTGCTGCCGATCGTCGGCTCCAAGGAGCTGGTGGCCTGGCTGCCGACCCAGCTGGGCCTCGGCCCCGGCGACAAGGTGGCCTATCCGCGGCTGGCGTACCCGACGTACGAGGTCGGCGCGCGGCTGGCCCGCGCCGCGTACGAGGTCTACGACGACCCGACCGAGCTGGACCCCGCCGGGCTGAAGCTGCTGTGGCTGAACTCGCCGTCGAACCCGACCGGCGAGGTGCTGCCCAAGGAGGAGCTGACCCGGATCGTCGCCTGGGCCCGTGAGCACGGCGTGCTGGTCGTCTCCGACGAGTGCTACCTGGAGCTGGGCTGGGAGGCCGACCCGGTCTCGGTGCTGCATCCGGACGTCAACGGCGGCTCGTACGACGGCGTCGTGGCGGTCCACTCGCTGTCCAAGCGCTCCAACCTGGCCGGCTACCGGGCCGCGTTCCTGGCCGGCGACCCGGCCGTGCTCGGTCCGCTCCTGGAGATCCGCAAGCACGGCGGCATGATGACCTCCGCGCCGACCCAGGCCGCCGTGGTGGCCGCGCTCGGCGACGACACGCATGTGGCCGAGCAGCGCGAGCGCTATGCCGCCCGCCGCACCGCCCTGCGCGAGGCGCTGCTCGCGCACGGCTTCCGCATCGAGCACAGCGAGGCCAGCCTCTATCTGTGGGCGACCCGCGACGAGTCCTGCTGGGACACCGTGGCGCACCTGGCCGAGCTGGGCATCCTCGTGGCTCCCGGCGACTTCTACGGCACGGCGGGTGAGAGGTTCGTCCGCGTGGCGATGACGGCGACCGACGAGCGGGTCGCGGCGGCGGTGAAGCGCCTCACCGCCTGAGGCGGGCATGAGGACGGGGCCGGAGGTGAAGATCGCCTCCGGCCCCGTCGCTGTCTTCAGATCCGGCTGCCTCAGCCCAGCGGCAGGTCCTTCACCGGCAGGGTCTGCGCGGGGATGCCGCCACCGGTGACGGAGTCGGTGGGCAGGCCGCCCTTGGTGAGGCCGTCGGTCGGCAGGCCGCCCTTCGTGGCGGAGGAGGCGGTGTCGCCGACGATGTCCCCGGTGGTGCCGGCCGCCTCACCGGCGGCCTTCTGCATCGCGGGCGTGGCCTTCTTCACGGCCTTGCCGCCGGTCTTGCCCGCGGTCGGGACGGCCTGCTCGACCGCCTTGCCGCCGGCCTGTCCCGCGATGCCGGTGACGTCCTGCGCCGCGCGGTCCGCGGTGTTGCCGACGTGCGCGCCGTCCAGGGCGGTCAGGCCGCCCAGGTTCGGGGTGGCGGGCAGGTCGGGGGCCGCGCTCGCGGAGCCGGCCGCACCGACCCCGGCAGCCGCCCCCGCAGCGACGAGCAGCGCGGCACGGGCGATCCGGCGGGTCAGGGGGAGGGACATGGTGCTCCTTTGACGGGAGGGAACGTGTGAAGTGTCCGACCGCGCCCACCGGTTGACCGGGCGCGGACACCGTGACTACCGCTCGAACCCCGCCGAGGTTGCGGCGAGATAACGTAAAGAGTTGGTAATGCGTCGCATTATCTGCTGTGGATAAAAACGGGCAAAGGGCGTCCGCCGCGGGAATCTGCCGAATCCTTACAGCTCTTGATTCCCAAGGGCTGCGGCGATCGTGAGAGTGACGCCGCGAAAACCTGCGCACCCCCTCGCGCCCGGGGTGGCCGCATAACCCCTGCGGGTGAGGGCTCGTACTACTGCACGGTGACGATCCGTACGGCGTCCGAGGCGGCGGCCGGGCGCCACTCGCTGTCGGTCGTGCCGGCGGTCCACTCCCGCCCGGCGTACGAGACGCGCTCTATGCGCAGCGCCGAGGCGTTGGCCACCGCCCAGTGCGCCAGCTGCCAGCCGCGCTGCCGGGAGCCGGCCGGTACGGTCACCGTGCGCCCGCTGGTCCGCGGCGCGCCGACGGAACCCGCCGCGCCCCGGGCGCCCTCGGCGGCCACCTCCGCGCCCGCCGGAGCCATCGCGTCGCGCCCGAAGTCCCGTACCAGCGCCGAGCGCACCGCGTCCGGGCCCTTCGCCGCCGCGCCGCCCGCAGGACGGCCCTCGCAGGTCAGCGTGGCGGCGGCGCGGCCGGTCAGGGCGGCGGCGAGCAGCGTGGCGTCGTGCTCGTGCTTGGCGTACGCCAGCGGATAGCCGCTGCGCTGCACCCGCTGGGCGGCGTCGGTGAGCGGCAGCTCCGTGTAGTCGGGCACCTTCTCCAGGTGCGCGTAGAAGATGCCCGCCGCGTAGGCCGGGTCCATGATCTGCCGCGGGGTGCCCCAGCCCTGGGAGGGCCGCTGCTGGAACAGGCCGAGGGAGTCCCGGTCGCCGTGCTCGATGTTGCGCAGCGCCGACTCCTGCAGCGCGGTCGCCAGCGCGATCGTCACCGCCCGCTCCGGCAGGCCCCGGTCCACGCCCACCGCGGTGATCGTCGCCGCGTTCACCGCCTGCTCCGGCGTGAACTCGTACGCCTCACCCCCGCCGTCGGCCGCGACGACCCGGCAGTCGGGCTCGCCCGCGCCGCCGCTGACGTACTGGACGACGAGATAACCCGCGAGCGAGAGCAGCACGAGGAAGGCCGCACCGGTGCGGCTGCGACGCCTGGGAGTGGGGGACGGCTCGGACACGCCGTACAAGGTAGCGGAGGATGTTCGGTTTCTGTCCGGCCGGTCGGACGGAGGTTGTTCGGATCGCGGCGCGCCGGTTGGACACATCGCGGATGGGCGGAGCACGAGGCGGGGCCCCGGCGCTAGGGTCGAGGCCATGGCCGATACCCCGCTTGACCTCACCCTGGACGCCGCCCGGCTCACCGCGCAGCTCGTCGACTTCCCCTCCGAGTCCGGCAGCGAGAAGCCGCTCGCGGACGCCGTCGAGGACGCGCTGCGCGCCCTGCCGCACCTCACGGTCGACCGGCACGGCAACAACGTCGTGGCCCGCACCGACCTGGGCCGGGCCGAGCGCGTGATCCTGGCCGGGCACATCGACACCGTGCCCATCGCCGGCAACGTGCCCTCGCGCCTGGACGAGGACGGCGTGCTGTGGGGCTGCGGCACCTGCGACATGAAGGCGGGCGTCGCCGTCCAGCTGCGGATCGCGGCCACCGTCCCGGAGCCCAACCGCGATCTGACGTTCGTCTTCTACGACAACGAGGAGGTCGCCGCCGACCTCAACGGGCTGAAGCACGTCGCCGAGACGCACCCGGACTGGCTGGCCGGCGACTTCGCGGTGCTCCTCGAGCCGTCCGACGGGCAGGTCGAGGGCGGCTGCCAGGGCACGCTGCGGGTGCTGCTGAGGACCACGGGCGAGCGCGCCCACTCGGCCCGCTCCTGGATGGGCTCCAACGCCATCCACGCCGCCGCCCCGATCCTGGCCCGCCTGGCCGCCTACGAGCCGCGCCACCCGGTCATCGACGGCCTGGAGTACCGCGAGGGCCTGAACGCCGTCCGCATCGAGGGCGGGGTCGCCGGCAACGTCATCCCCGACGAGTGCGTGGTCGCGGTCAACTTCCGCTACGCGCCCGACCGCACGCCCGAGGAGGCCGTCGCGCACGTCCGTGAGGTCTTCGCGGACTGCGGGGTCGACGAGTTCGTGATCGACGACCACAGCGGCGCCGCCCTGCCCGGCCTGTCCCACCCGGCGGCCGCCGCCTTCATCGAGGCGGTCGGCGGCACCCCGCAGCCCAAGTACGGCTGGACGGACGTCTCCCGTTTCAGCGCGCTCGGCATCCCGGCCGTCAACTACGGCCCCGGCAACCCGCACCTCGCGCACAAGCGCGACGAGCGCGTCGAGACAGCGAAGATCCTCGCGGGCGAGGAACGGCTGCGGAACTGGCTGACCGCCTAGGGCCTTTCGTTTGGATCAGGTCGGCTGAAAGGGACTGCGCTTCGCGCCCTGTCCGAGCGGGGTCTGGTGCGTGCAGCTGCAAGGCGGAGGAGGGCGTCGACGCGGAGCCTCGGCAACCGACGACAACGCGGCTGGGGGTCCCCCCACGCCTTTAGGGCAGTGGGGGAGTGCGTGCCGGACCCCGCGGCGCCGACATGATCCAAACGAAAGGCCCTGGTTTCGGATACGCCGACGTCCCCCGCGCGTAACCCGCGTAGATCTACGCTGAGGCGGAAAGACCCGAGCGGAGGGAGCGCACATGGCCACCGGCATTCCTGAGGACGGCACACAGCCGGAGGAGCAGCGCCTGGGACCGGTCCTCCGGCGGCGCAGCCAGGTCACCGCCAGCACCACCGACCAGCGCCTGCTGGACGCGGGCGGGCCCTCGGACTGGGTGCACACCGACCCCTGGCGGGTCCTGCGCATCCAGTCGGAGTTCATCGAGGGCTTCGGCACCCTCGCCGAACTCCCGCCCGCGATCAGCGTGTTCGGCTCGGCCCGCACCCGCCCGGACTCCCCGGAGTACGAGGCGGGGGTCCGGCTCGGCCGCGGGCTGGTCGAGGCGGGCTGGGCCGTCATCACCGGCGGCGGCCCCGGCGCGATGGAGGCCGCCAACAAGGGCGCGTGCGAGGCCGGCGGCATCTCCGTCGGCCTGGGCATCGAGCTGCCGTTCGAGCAGGGGCTCAACCCGTACGTCGACATCGGCCTGAACTTCCGGTACTTCTTCGTACGGAAGATGATGTTCGTGAAGTACGCCCAGGGCTTCGTGGTCCTGCCCGGCGGACTCGGCACCCTCGACGAACTCTTCGAGGCGCTGACCCTGGTGCAGACCCAGAAGGTCACCCGCTTCCCGATCGTCCTGTTCGGCAGCGCCTACTGGGGCGGCCTGGTCGACTGGCTGAAGAACACACTGATCGCCGAGGGCAAGGCGTCCGAGAAGGACCTGCTGCTGTTCCACGTCACCGACGACGTCGACGAGGCGGTCGCCCTGGTGTCCAAGGAGGCGGGCCGGGACTGACCCCGGGTGATCTACGCGAGACCCCTGCGGGCCACCGTCGGCTGCCGGTGGCCCGCGATGGCCGCGACCATGTCCAGCACCTGCCGGGTCTCGGCCACCTCGTGCACCCGGTACACCTGCGCGCCCAGCCACGCCGACACGGCGGTGGTCGCGAGCGTGCCCAGCACCCGCTCCTTGACCGGCTTGTCCAGCGTCTCCCCGACGAAGTCCTTGTTGGAGAGCGACACCAGCACGGGCCACCCGGTCTCCACCATCTCCGGCAGCCTGCGCGTCGCCTCCAGACTGTGCCGGGTGTTCTTGCCGAAGTCGTGCCCGGGGTCGATCAGCACCGACTCGCGCGGCACACCGAGCGCGACGGCCCGCTCGGCCAGCCCGACCGTGACCCGGAGGATGTCCGCCATGACGTCGTCGTACGTCACCCGGTGCGGACGTGTCCGGGGCTCCGCCCCGCCCGCGTGCGTGCACACCAGGCCGACCCGGTAGCGCGCGGCGACCTCCGCGAGCCGGGGGTCGACCCCGCCCCAGGCGTCGTTCAGCAGGTCGGCGCCCGCCTCGCAGACGGCCTCGCCGACCTCGTGCCGCCAGGTGTCGACGCTGATGATCACGTCCGGGAAGCGCCGCCGGACCTCGGCGACGAAGCCGACCGTGCGCCGCGCCTCCTCCTCGGCGGAGACCTCCTCGCCGGGGCCGGCCTTCACGCCGCCGATGTCGACGACGGCCGCGCCTTCGGCGATCGCCTGCTCGACCCGCGCGAGCGCCGGCTCGTCGTGGAAGGTGGCTCCCTGGTCGTAGAAGGAGTCCGGGGTCCGGTTCACGATCGCCATGATCACCGGCTCCTGCGGGTCGAACTCCCGCTTGCCCAGCCTGAGCATCCCCTGTGACCTCTCCTCGTACGCGCTGGTCTTCGGCCGTCTGCGACCCTAACTGTCAGCGTCGCATGGCACGATCGGACCCTGACACATTCGGCGCCGATCTCTGGGACTCAAGCGATGGTCATGTTCTTGTTCCTGGTTCTCGCGCTCGCCGTCGTCGTCGCCGCGGTGACACTCGCCGTGGTGGGCGGCGGCGAGGGCGGCGGACCCCTGCCCGAAGCGGCGCCCCAGCGACTGTGGGACCAGCTCCCGCCGGACCGCCCGCTGCGCCGCGCCGACGTCGACGCCCTGCGCTTCCCGCTCGCCGCCCGCGGCTACCGCATGTCCGACGTCGACGACGCCCTGAACCGGGTCGCCGTGGAGCTCGCCGAGCGCGACGCCCGCATCGCCGACCTGGAGTCCGCGCTGGCCGGCGCCCGCGCCGCCGCGCCCCGGGTGCCCCTGGACAAGCCCGAGCCGGAGGACCAGCAGTGACCGAGGCGATCCCCGGCCCCGACGGCGCCCTGCGCTGCCCCTGGGCCCTGTCCACCGAGGACTACGTGGCCTACCACGACGAGGAGTGGGGCCGCCCCGTCCACGGCGACGACGCCCTCTTCGAACGCCTGAGCCTGGAGGCCTTCCAGTCCGGCCTGTCCTGGATCACGATCCTGCGCCGCCGCCCCGGCTTCCGCGCCGCCTTCTGCGACTTCGAGATCGCCAAGGTCGCCGCCTTCACCGACGCCGACCGCGACCGCCTCCTGACCGACGCAGGCATCATCCGCAACCGGGCCAAGATCGACGCGACCCTGGCCAACGCGAAGGTGCTCGCGGAGTGGGGCGAGGGCGACCTGGACGCGCTGATCTGGTCCTACGCCCCCGACGCCGCGGCCCGCCCGATACCGAGGACCCTGGCCGACGTCCCCGCGGTCACCCCGGAGTCCACCGCCCTGTCGAAGGCCCTGAAGCAGAGAGGTCTCCGCTTCGTGGGCCCGACGACGGCTTACGCCCTGATGCAGGCGTGCGGTTTGGTCGACGATCACTTGGAGGGTTGTTCGAGGAGAGGTACCTCTTAGGGGCGGACCCGAGTCCTATCGCCCCGAATACTTGGGCCGCTCCTTGTTCACGAACGCCTGCACAGCGATGGTGTGGTCCTCGGAGGACCCGGCCCGCTCCTGAAGCTCGTCCTCCTTCTCCAGCGTCTCGGAGAAGGAATGGGTGAGCCCATAAGCGACGGACTCCTTCAGCGCGGCATACGCCACGGTCGGCCCCTCGGCCAGCCCCCGCGCCACCTTCTCGGCCTCACCGCGCAGGTCCGCGGCGGGCACGACCCGGTTGGCGATCCCCAGCTCCAGAGCCTCCTGAGCCCGGACATTGCGCGGGAAGAGCAGCAGATCCATGGCACGGCTCGGCCCGATCACCCGCGGCAGCGTCCACGAGATCCCGGAATCCGCGGTCAGCGCCACCCCCGCGAACGACGTGTTGAAGGAAGCCGTGTCGGCCACGACACGAAAGTCCGCGGCCAGCGCGAACCCGAACCCGGCCCCGGCGGCGACGCCGTTGACCGCGGCGACAACCGGCTTGGGCGCCTCCACCAGCGCCCGAGCGATCGGGTTGTAATGCTCACGCACCGTACTCATCGTCCGGCCCTCACCCGCCGCCTCCCGGTCGGCTGCCAGCAGGCCCACGTGCTCCTTGAGGTCCTGGCCCACACAGAAGGCCCTCTCGCCCGCCGCGGTCAGCAGGATCGCCCGTACGGCGGTGTCGTCGGCGGCGGCCCGCGCGGCATCCCGCAGCGCGACCTTCGTGGCGATGTTCAGCGCGTTCATCGCCTCCGGGCGATTCAGCGTGATCGTCGCCAGTCCGTCGCTCACCTCGTAGAGCACGGTGTCGGCCATGGGGCGTCCCCTCCATCGGTCGCGGATCGGCGTACCGGTCGGTACGCCCTGATGTCCGAAGGACAGCATGGCGGACCCGGACCTCGGGGGAGGTGTGACCTGCGTCAAAGAAAATGAGGTGGTTCTCGGCCGCCGGATGTCCTGAGGGCGGCGCAGTATCGCAGCCACATCGCCGAATTGAGTGGTTTTGCTCGCGCGCGTTGCCCAAGCGATGCGGACCGATGTTGGTCATCGGGTCGTGGGATGCGGGATAATGGCTTGGAAGCAATGTGTTCGATGCCGGTGTCGCGTGTCCTGCGCAGGATCCCGCGTGCCCTCCCAACGGGGCGGTGCCCCGTCTGTGGGCCGTCGGCTTTGACGATGAGCTGGTTTCAGGAAGGGGAACGAGCATGGCGGCCATGAAGCCGCGGACGGGCGACGGCCCGCTCGAGGTGACCAAGGAGGGGCGGGGCATCGTCATGCGCGTTCCGCTCGAAGGCGGCGGTCGGCTTGTCGTCGAGCTGACCCCTGACGAGGCCGACGCGCTCGGCGATGCCCTCAAGAAGGTTGTGGGCTGACGCGCAAGCGACCCTACCCGTTCGGCCGCCCCGGTACCGCAGAAGGTGCCGGGGCGGCTGCGTTCTCTCAGGTCCGTCAGGCGCCGGTCATCTTCGACGGGTCACCTTTTGACGGGTCATGTTTGACGGCCATCTTTTGACGGTCATCTTTTGACGGCGCACAGCAGCCCGTCGCCCACCGGCAGCAGGGACGTCACCAGCTCCTGGCTCTCCCGGACCGCCCGCAGCAGCTCCCGCAGCCGCACGACCTCCGTCGGCTGGGGCCCGGAGTCGACCGTGCGGCCGCTCGCGAAGACGCCCTCGAAGGCCACCAGGCCACCCGGACGCAGCAGGCGCAACGATTCAGCGAGGTAGTCCAGGACCTCCAGCCGGTCGCCGTCGCAGAAGACGAGGTCGTAGCCGGCGTCGGCGAGGCGGGGCAGGACGTCCAGCGCGCGGCCGGGGATGAAGCGGGCGCGGTTGCTGGCGAAACCGGAGGCGCGGAAGGCCTGGCGGGCGAACTGCTGGTGCTCCGGCTCGGGGTCGACGGTCGTCAGGACGCCGTCGGGGCGCATCCCGTGCAGCAGGTGGATGCCGGAGACGCCGGTCCCGGTGCCGATCTCCGCGACGGCCTTGGCGTCCACGGACGCGGCGAGCAACCGCAGCGCGGCGCCGGTGCCCGGCGTCACCGGGCGCAGCCCTGCCTCCAGCGCCCGCTCACGGGCCCAGTGCAGCGCTTCGTCCTCGGCGACATAGGCGTCGGCGAACGCCCAGCTCGTCGGCCGGTTGCCGGTAATGACCCTCTCCTGTCCCCTGATTGCCTCGGCGTGACTGTATCCGTTGGCGACGGGAACCCGCAGATGGGACCGGGCGTTTAGAGGGGTGTGGACGAGTACGGGGGGACACAGTTGGATCACGACGACGGGCGGGGCGTCGAGCAAGTACTGACGCAGCCGCATGAGCCGGACCAGCGCAGATCAAATTCTCGTAAAACCGCTTATCCGGTCCTAACGGGCGAGGTGGCTATGGTAGGGGCTCCACTGGACACCACCAGAGCCGATAGGGGAGGTGCGGCTGCGCCTGTGGATCGCGGAGGAGTGCTGCGGCGCTTCCTCGGATCGGCGGGCAGGCCGAAATCCGTGAACGACACCGCTGCTGACCCCAGCCACGCCGCTGGCCAGACCCAGACCGCGACCTTCTCCACCGACGCGGACGGGCAGGCGTGGACTCCGCCCACCTGGGAGGAGATCGTCAGCACGCACAGCGGCCGTGTCTACCGGCTCGCCTACCGCCTCACCGGCAACCAGCACGACGCCGAGGACCTCACCCAGGAGGTCTTCGTCCGCGTCTTCCGCTCCCTGTCGACCTACTCGCCGGGCACGTTCGAGGGCTGGCTGCACCGCATCACCACGAACCTGTTCCTGGACATGGTCCGCCGAAAGCAGCGCATCCGCTTCGACACCCTCGGCGAGGACGCGGCCGAGCGGCTGGCCGGCCGTGAGCCGTCGCCGCAGCAGGTGTTCAACGACGCGCACTTCGACGCCGACGTCCAGCAGGCCCTCGACACCCTGGCGCCCGAGTTCCGCGCCGCAGTCGTCCTGTGCGACATCGAAGGACTGTCGTACGAGGAGATCGCCGCGACCCTGGGCGTGAAGCTCGGCACCGTCCGCTCCCGCATCCACCGCGGCCGCTCCCAGCTGCGCAAGGCCCTCGCGCACCGCTCCCCTCAGGCGCGCGCCGAGCGCCGCTCCATCGCCGCCCGCATTCCCGCACTGGGAGGAGGGGGCGCGTCCGCGTGAGTGGATCATGGCCGAAACCCGGCGAGGAGCGCCTCGCGGAGCAGCATCTGGGGGACCGACTCGCCGCCCTGGTCGACGGCGAGCTCGGTCATGACACGCGTGAGCGTGTGCTGGCGCATGTGGCCACCTGCCCGAAGTGCAAGGCAGAGGTCGACGCCCAGCGCCGATTGAAGAACGTCTTCGCGGAGGCGGCCCCGCCACCTCCCTCCGAGAGCCTGCTGGCGCGGCTCCAGGGGCTCCCCGGAGGAGGTGACCTGGACGGTGGTGGCTCGCCGTCGGTCGGGGGAGGGTTCACCGGAGGACTCGGCGGACGGCCCGCCGGGGTGTTCGGCATGAGGCGCGGCGAGCGCTTCGAGTTCGACTACGTCCCCGCGGGCTCGCACGCCCTGCTGCCGTCCGACCCCGCGCCCGGCCGCGGCTTCCGTATCCATGACGTCGGCCGCTCCGACGCCGACCGCTCCGCCTCGCGCGGGCGCCGCTTCGCGTTCGTCGCCGCAGGGGCGGTGTCCCTCGCCGCGATCGCGCTCGGCGGGGTCACCACGGGCGTGCCCGCCGACACGGCCGAGGCACGCGGCGGCTCGGGCGGCACCAATGTGACTCCGGCCCGCACCGGAGGCACCGGCGCGGCCACGGCCCCCGAGAACCAGCGCCGGCGTGCGAGCGGACACCTCCTCGCCCAGGGGCAGGGCGGCCGGCAGTCCGTCGGTGGCTCCGGCGTCGCCCCGACCCAGGTGTCGGCGCCCCTGCTGCCCGGGTTCACGGCTCCCGACGAGCAGTCCTCGCAGCAGCAGGCCGTCACACCGGTGATGGCGGACGCGGCGGCGATGTCCCCTTTGATACGGCCGTTCGCGACGACGTCCTCGCTCGGCCTGAACACCTGGCCCACCGTTCCCGGCCTCACCCCGCCCGGTCTGCTCACCGCGCCGGTCACCGACCCGACGGCCTCTCCCTCGGCCTCCCAGGACGGCTGACCGTCCTCTGCGCGCCGGCCCACGAACCTGGTTGAATCCAGGGTGGGCCGTGCCCGCGGCAGGCGGCCGGGTGCGGCGGCGGAGTTCGACGAGCCGCGGCCAGCGCCTGCATCCGCCGTGCCGCGGCCAGCTGTGGGGAGAGCATGAACGAGGGCAGGCCCACGCAGGACCCTTCGGGACAGCGGACCGAGGCGGAAGACGACTTCCACCTGGAACGCCCGTCCGGGGCGCCAACCTCCGACGACGGAGACTTCGAGCTTCGGCGGCCTGAGGAGGACGCCGCGGGCAGCGTGTCGAACGCGGGGGCAACCGCGCCGACTGGGGGTGGCGGGCCGTCGGTGGCTGCTGAGGGGGGTTCGGCCGCGCAGGATGGCCCGGCCGCTCTGGAGGGTCCGTCGGCGCAGGAGGGTCTGGCCGCTCAGGACGGTCCGGCTTCTCCGGAGGGCCCAGCCGTGCAGGAAGCTCCGGCCGCGCAGGACGTGCCGGCCCCGCTCCCCGTCCACCAGGAGCCTCCTGCCGGGCAGCAGCACCCCGCCCCCGTCGGCGCGCAGCAGGTGAAGCCCCTGCACGACCCCGACCCCTACAGCACCCCGCCCTACGGCGAGCCCGGTCCCTGGGCGCCCGCGCCGCCGGTGCAGCATCCGGCGACGACCCCGGCGCACGGCACGGCGGTACCGGCGCCGCAGCCGATCGCCCACGGCGGCGAGCTGCCTCCACCGGCGGCGCTGCCGCAGGGCACCGAGCCGCCCGCCCCGGGGGTGTCCCACGGCACCGACATGCCTGCCCCGACCGTGTCCCACGGCACCGAAATGCCCGCCCCGGCGGTGTCCCATGGCACTGAAACGGCGACCCCGCCCACCCCGCCCACCCCGCCCCCATCTCCGTCCCCCGGCACAGAGCCGCCCGGGCCCGTCCCCGGCACCCCCGCAGGGCCCGCTGGCCCGGCCGGCGCGGTACCCACAGCACACGCCGCCCCGGCCACCGCCGTACCCACACCACCCCCCGGCGCCTCCATACCTGGCGCCGCCCCCGCCCCCGCCGACCCCTGGGCGCGCTACGACCCCTGGGCCGCCGCGCCCGCAGGGCCCTTGCAGCAGACCGGGCAGGCCGCGCCGAGTGTGGCGCAGCGGAGGCGGCGGGCCAGGAAGGCGCTGGTGCTGGGAGCCGTGCTGCTGGCGCTGGTGTCCGGCGGCGTCGGCGGGGCCGTAGGGGCGTATCTGGAGCGCAACGGCGGGATCGGCGGCGTGGAGCTCCCGCAGGCCGGGAAGGAGCCGGCCGGGCGGGACCCCGACAGCGTGGCCGGGATCGCGGCGCGAGCCCTGCCCAGCGTCGTGACGCTGCATGTCAGCGGCAGCGAGCAGTCGGGCACCGGCACCGGCTTCGTGCTCGACGACCAGGGCCACATCCTCACCAACAACCACGTCGTCGAGCCCGCGGGCGAGGACGGCGAGATCACCGTGACCTTCCACAGCGGCGACACCGCCGAGGCGGAACTCGTCGGCGGCGACACCGGCTACGACCTCGCCGTCGTCCGGGTCAAGGGCGTCAGCGGCCTGCAGCCCGCGCCCCTCGGCAACTCCGACAACGTCCAGGTGGGCGACCCGGTGGTCGCGATCGGCGCCCCCTTCGACCTCGCCGGCACCGTCACCTCGGGCATCATCAGCGCCAAGCAGCGCCCGATCACCGCGGGCGGCGAGAGCGGCGACGGCGGCGACATCTCCTACGTCGACGCCCTGCAGACCGACGCGCCGATCAACCCCGGCAACTCCGGCGGCCCGCTGCTGGACTCCCGCGGCCGGGTCATCGGCATCAACTCCGCGATCCGTTCCGCGGGCGGCGGCTCCGAGGCCGAGGGCGAGCAGGCCGGCTCGATCGGGCTCGGTTTCGCCATCCCCGTCAACCAGGGCAAGCGCGTCGCCGAGGAGCTGATCAACACCGGCCGCGCCACCCACCCGGTCATCGGCATCACCCTCGACATGGACTACAGCGGCGACGGCGCCCGGGTGGGCACCGAGAAGAGCGGCGGCCGCGCCCCGGTGACGGCCGGCGGACCCGGCGACCGGGCCGGTATCGAGGCCGGGGACGTGATCACCGAGGTCGACGGACAGCGCGTGCATTCGGGGGAGGAGCTGATCGTGAAGACGCGCGCCCATCGGCCGGGCGACCGGCTGGAGCTGACCGTCGAACGCGGCGGCAAGGAACGGACGATCTCCCTGGTGCTCGGCTCGTCGGACGACGGGTGACAAACCGTACAGACGTGCTCAAAATCTCACAGGCCCGGCCGCATACACGCAGTCGGACGTCACGGGACGGTACCGGTCGGACAGGATCGGCGGGTACCGTGGACCCGGCCCGGGACATCGCAAGGAGCTTCAGGTGTTCAATGACATAGGACCGCTCGAGCTGGTGACGCTCATCGTCCTCGCCGTGCTCGTCTTCGGTCCCGACAAGCTCCCCAAGGTCATCCAGGACGTGACCCGCACGATCCGGAAGATCCGCGAGTTCTCGGAGAGCGCCAAGCGGGACATCCGCGACGAACTCGGCCCGGAGTTCAAGGACTTCGAGTTCGAGGACCTCAACCCCAAGACGTTCATCCGCAAGCAGCTGGACAACGACGACCTGGGGATCAAGGAGATCCGCAACGGCTTCGACTTCAAGAAGGAGATGGCCGAGGTCTCCGACGTCGTGCACGGCCGCGACGGCGAGTCCTCGTCCGGCGCCGCCGAGCCCTCCGGCAGCCGGGTCGACATGGTCAAGAAGCCCGAGCCCGGCGGCGTCGAGCGCCCGCCGTTCGACGCGGACGCCACTTGATCCCGTAGCGCGCAGACGCCGTATCCGGTAGCGCGCACACGCCGTGCGCGCGGCCCGCGCGCGACCCACGCGCCCGGTGCTTTCCCGGCTGCTCCCGGTGGTGTGGATATGCTGCCGAGTTGTTGTGCGGACCGTACGCAGATGAGCAACGCCGCCCGAAGGGGGGCGGGCCGCTCGGTCCGACGAGAGCGAGGAGGCGTCCGGGCACATGGAGACGACGAGTCGGGCAGTCGCGCAGGCGCCGGCCGCGGAGGGTGGACAGCAGGTCCCCTCCGCCCGGCGTACGGTCGACGGCTACCTGAGCGCGCCCTTCCCGTGGTACGGCCTCGACGAGGCGTTCACGGGGCCGCGCTGGCTGATGCAGGTCGGGACCGCCGCCGACGGGGCGGTGGAGCACGGGTCCATCGGACACGGTGACGAGCCCTCGGTGCGGGCCGATGCGGAGGACCGGGAGAAGTTCGCGGTCGTGGTGACCGTCGCGGCGAATCCGTCCCGCAGAAGTGCGGACGGTACGGGCCTGCTGGAGGCCACGTCGGTGTCGTCGGCGGCGTGGCTGGCCGGGGTGGGGCTGCTGTCCTTCACCTGGCCCGGCCAGATGGACCACGCGCTGCGGGACGACTGGCTGGAGCAGCAGACGGAGACGGCGTGGGCGCTGGCCGACGACCTCGACGGGTCCGAGTGGTCGACGCTGTCCCTGCCCGTGGACGGCGCGCCCACGCCCTTCCACTACCGGGAGTCCGAGTTCGGCTGGGTGCTGGCCGGCTCCACTCAGGAGGGCGTGCACGTGGGGGCGTACGGCAGGGGCATGAGCGCGTACGGGCTCGGCTTCGCCATGATCAAGGACATCTCGGCCTACGCGTAGGCCGGGGAGACGACGAGGGGGGTGCCGTCCCGCGGGACGGCACCCCCCTCGTCGTACGACGCTCAGAACTTGTTCTTGGGCGTGATTCCCAGGGACAGGCCCGACAGACCGCGCTGGCGGCCGCCCAGCTTGCCGGCGATGGCGCGCAGGGCCGAGCCCGCCGGGCTGTCCGGGTCCGTCAGGACGACCGGCTTGCCCTCGTCGCCGCCCTCGCGGAGGCGGACGTCGATGGGGATGGAGCCGAGGACGGGGACGTTGGTGCCCGTCGTACGGGTCAGGCCGTCGGCGACGACCTGGCCGCCGCCGGTGCCGAAGACGTCGACCATCTCGCCGCAGTGCGGGCAGGGCAGGCCGGACATGTTCTCGACCACGCCGACGATCTTCTGGTGGGTCTGGACGGCGATGGAGCCGGCCCGCTCGGCGACCTCGGCCGCCGCCTGCTGCGGGGTCGTGACGACGAGGATCTCGGCGTTCGGGACCAGCTGGGCCACGGAGATCGCGATGTCACCGGTGCCGGGCGGCAGGTCCAGGAGCAGGACGTCCAGGTCGCCCCAGTAGACGTCCGCGAGGAACTGCTGGAGCGCGCGGTGGAGCATCGGGCCGCGCCACACCACCGGGGCGTTGCCCGGGGTGAACATGCCGATGGAGATGACCTTCACGCCGTTCGCCGACGGCGGCATGATCATGTTCTCGACCTGGGTGGGCCGGCCGTCGGCGCCCAGCATGCGGGGCACGGAGTGGCCGTAGATGTCGGCGTCGACGACACCGACCTTGAGGCCGTCGGCCGCCATCGCCGCCGCCAGGTTCACCGTCACCGAGGACTTGCCGACGCCGCCCTTGCCGGAGGCGACCGCGTACACGCGGGTCAGCGAGCCGGGCTTGGCGAAGGGGACCTCGCGCTCGGTCTGGCCGCCGCGCAGCGCCGTCGCCAGCTCCTTGCGCTGCTCGTCGCTCATCACGTCCAGCGTGACGTCGACGCGGGTGACGCCCTCGACGCGGGAGACCGCGTCGGTCACGCGCTGCGTGATGGTGTCGCGCATGGGGCAACCGGAGACCGTCAGGTACACGGTGACCGCGACCGCTCCGTCCGCACCGATCTCCACCGACTTGACCATCCCGAGTTCCGTGATGGGCCGGTTGATCTCGGGGTCGTTGACTGTCGCCAGTGCTTCGCGCACCGCGTCTTCCGTAACCATAAGGACGATGGTACGGCTCGGTAGCCCTGCCACGGGAAGGACGTACATCACTCTGCTTTCTGGCGGAACTCCTCGTCCCGGTACTCTGCGGTAGCCGCTGAAGGACACGTCGGAAAGGCACCGCACCTGTGACTGCGATTCCCCAGGGCCGTATCCGCCGCAGGGTCGGACTGGCCGGCGCGGTGTGCGCGCTGGCCGTGACCGGCCTGGGGCTCACGGGATGCAGCGAGGAGGACCCGGACGCGGGCACCAACGGGGTCGGCAAGCTGCCCCCGGCCAAGATCCAGGCCGAGACCCGCACGGCGGCCGGTGCCGCGGACGCGGTGCATCTGTCGGGGACCGTGGTCGCGGGCGGGAGTACGTACGAGCTGGACATGCGGCTGAAGGACGACGGCGGTTCCGGCTCGCTGACCGCGCAGGGCGCGACCTTCGAGCTGCTCCGCATCGACGACGAGCTCTACCTGAAGGCGGACGCCGCCTTCTGGGACCACGAGGACGGCAAGGACGACTCCGACGAGGACGACTCGGCGGCGGCCGCCGACAAGCTCGGCGGCAAGTATGTGAAGGTCCCGCAGGGCGACCCCGCCTACAAGCGGTTCAGCGGCTTCACCGACATGGACGTCCTGCTGGACGGCCTGCTCACGCTGCACGGCGCGCTGGCCACCGACGGCCATCACGAGCAGGCGGGCGTACGCACCATCCGCATCACCGGCGACAAGGGCTCCGGCGGCACCCTGGACGTCTCCCTCCAGGGCAAGCCGTACCCGCTGCGCCTGATCCGCGCCGGCGACGCGGGCACGCTCCGCTTCTCCGACTGGGGCGAGGACTTCGCGCTGAAGCAGCCGCCGAAGGACGAGACCGTGGACTACGGGCAGCAGCTGCCGACGTCCTAGGGCATGTCTGGCAAATTCCCGACGTCCGCCCGAAGGGCGGGCCCCGCGGCGGCGATGGGGGTGCCCCAGCGCGAGCCGGGCGAAGCCGGTTCGAGCGTGGGGGAGCGTGCGATCGCAAGGCGCCGCAGCGCCCTCATGGCGGAGCCACGTGGGCGTTTCGGCAACGCGGCGAGCGTGCGTGCCAGGCGTCGCGGGGCAGGCGGGAAGCCAGACAGGCCCTAGCGCTTGGCGCGCCTCTTCTTCAGCAGCAGGCGCGGCAGAGCCGCCGGAATCGGCTGCCGGGTCGTCGCCGGAGTCGGCAGCGGCGCCTCGGCGAGGGAGCCGTCGGGCAGGTCGCTGGTGGCGCCGGTGGGCTCCAGGCGCAGCACCCGGCACTCGCGGGCCCAGCGGCCGGGCATGGCCTCGCCGTCGGGGGCGTTGAGCCGCTTGCCCTTCAGCTCGGCGACGGCCGCCTCCCACGCCTCGGACCCGGGCGCGAGCTCGACGGCCTTCGCGGACCAGGCGACGAGTCGGCCGCCCTTGTCCTTGCTGCGTACGGTGATCTCGGCGGTGGCCCCGTCGGCCAGCCCCGGCAGCGGCTGTTCCCCGGGCCCGTCGCCGACCACGCAGGCCGCGCCCTCGTGCCACACGTGCCACAGCGCACGGGCGGCCGGGGCACCGGCACCCCGGACCCAGATGAGCCCGGACTTCTTGGTGGCCTCCTCGACGAGGGCCCGCTCGAGCAGCTCGCTTGTCATGAGCCCAGCCTATCGGGGCGCTGTCACAGCCAGCCGTTGCGCTTGAGGGTGCGGTGGATGCCGAGACAGATCATGGCGGTGACGCCCAGCACCATCGGGTAGCCGTACTTCCAGCCCAGCTCCGGCATGTGCTCGAAGTTCATGCCGTACACGCCACAGACCATCGTCGGTACGGCGACGATCGCGGCCCACGACGTGATCTTGCGCATGTCCTCGTTCTGCGCGACGGACGCCTGGGCGAGGTTGGCCTGGAGGATGGAGTTGAGCAGCTCGTCGAAGCCCATGACCTGCTCCTGCACCCGGGCGAGGTGGTCGGCGACGTCCCGGAAGTACTTCTGGATGTCCGGGTCGATCAGCCGCATCGGCCGCTCGCTCAGCAGCTGCATGGGCCGCACCAGCGGGGACACGGCCCGCTTGAACTCCAGCACCTCGCGCTTGAGCTGGTAGATCCGGCCGGCGTCGGTGCCGCGCGGGCTGCCCTTGCGGCCCGGCGAGAAGACCTCGGTCTCGACTTCCTCGATGTCGTCCTGGACCGCGTCGGCGACCGCGATGTAGCCGTCGACGACATGGTCGGCGATGGCGTGCAGCACGGCGGAGGGGCCCTTGGCGAGCAGCTCCGGCTCGTCCTGGAGGCGGTGGCGCAGCGCGCGCAGCGAGCCCTGGCCGCCGTGCCGGACGGTGATGAAGAAGTCCCGGCCGGTGAAGCACATGACCTCGCCGGTCTCGACGATCTCGCTGTTGGGGGTGAGCTCGTCGTGCTCGACGTAGTGGATGGTCTTGAAGACGGTGAACAGCGAGTCGTCGTAGCGCTCCAGCTTGGGCCGCTGGTGGGCCTGCACGGCGTCCTCGACGGCCAGCGGGTGCAGCCCGAACTCGCTGGCGATACCGGCGAATTCGGCCTCGGTGGGCTCGTGGAGCCCGATCCACACGAACCCGCCGTCGCGGCGCACCTGGCGCATCGCCTCGTGCGGTCCGACGGGCTTGCCGAAGTCCACGCGGGCGCCGTCGCGGTAGACCGCGCAGTCGACGACGGCCGAGGGGGTGCCGGGGTCGCGCGTGGTGTCGTAGCCGCCGGTCTCCTTGCGCAGGGTAGGGCGGGCGGGGCGCACTACGGAACGCAGGTCGCGGATCATCGACATGGCAGGCTCCTTCGCGGGCGGGCAGCGCATGGCGGCCTGCGAACGGGTGGAACTGCCCGGAATGGGGACGTCCTGACGCTGGGATGTTTGGCACGTCCACAAAGCGGGGAGCACCGCACCGTCGCGGTGGCTGACTTCGCTGCCGGTCAGATCAGGTCAGATCAGACAGTTCTGGCAGAACGAAACGAAGTGCTCTTCCGTGGTGACGCGCGGGAGCGGCGGCGGAAAGGCTTGAGCCGGAAGAAGGACAGCTACTTCAGCGGCCGGAAGAGCGGGTGGTACTGCACGGTCGACTTCGGTCCATCGCAGCCCCACCTCCTCCGGTCGGTCCCTCGTAAGGGAGATCCATCGGCGTCGGGCGAAGATGCGCGACGCTTCTGCGTGCTGCCCGACCGGCCAAGAGTATCAGCCGACTGAAGTGTCAAGGCGCCGCTTTGCCTTGTACTGACGAGTTCTATGCTCGCCGCATGGTTGATGTTCTCGCTCTGGTCGAGGCCCGGTTGCGTACCGCGCTCGGCGAACCGGACGCCCGCGCGGCGGTCACCTTCCTCGGCACCGACCGTGTCGAGGTGCTCCGCTTCCAGGGCGACGGCATCGTCCGCTACGCCACCCTCGGCATGTCCGCGCACCCCATGACGGACCCGACCGCGATGGTCGCCGACCCTGTGAAGGGTCCGCGCGCCGAGCTGGTGCTGTCCGTGCGCGCGGGGCTCGCCGACACCGACAAGGTGCTCAGGCCGCTCGCCGTGCTGGCCGCGTCCCCGCAGGTGGAGGGCGTGGTCGTGGCGCCCGGGGCCTCGCTGGACGTCGGTGAGCCGCTGTGGCCGGGCGCGCCCTTCAGCTCGGCCCTTGTCGCCGAGCCGGGCGGCCTGGTGGAGGACCTGGAGCTGGACGAGCCGCTCGACCCGGTCCGCTTCCTGCCGCTGCTGCCGATGACGCCGAACGAGGCCGCCTGGAAGCGGGTGCACGGCGCCCAGGCCCTCCAGGAGCGCTGGCTGAACCACGGCACCGACCTGCGCGACCCCGCACGCGCCTCCGTGCCGCTGGCGTGAGCGAGGTTGCGGGCGGGGCGTGAGGGATGTCACCAACCGCCGGATCGATTGGGCCGGTTGGTGGACCCCGCGCCACTGCCTGAAGGTGAGCGTTCCCTCCGGACGGGTGATCGTCCTTGACGAGACGGTGTCGGGGTAGGAGCGTGGGGCCCTATGAGGGGCGAACCCAGTTGCCCGAAGTGCGGTGGCCGGGTCAGGGCTCCCGGTCTCTTCGCCGATTCCTGGCAGTGCGGCCTCCACGGCACGGTGCATCCGGTGCAGCCCGTGATCCCGCCGAGCGTCGAGGCCCTCGGCGTGGTGGTGCACCGCACCAAGGTGCCGGTGTGGATGCCGTGGCCGCTGCCGGTCGGCTGGCTCTTCACGGGCGTGGCCAGTGCAGGTGACGACCGCAACGGCGGTCGCGCGACGGCCGTCGCGTGCTCCGGACCAGGTCCGCTCGGCGGTATGGGCGAGCTGATCCTGGTCGCGGAGGAACTCGGCGTCGGTCTCGGCGCGCGCTACGCCGGTATCGACGGACCCGATCCGGGCCCGTATCTCGACGTCGAGAAACCCCCGCAGGCGAAAGTCCTCGCGGCCGGCCGCCCGACATCGCTGTGGCACGTCTCCGGCACCCCCGACGACCGCGCCGTCTTCGCAGGAGAGGCCCTCGGTCTCTGGCTCTGGGCCGTCGTCTGGCCCGAACAGTCCGGCCTCCTGATGTACGAGGACATGGTCCTGGCGGACCTGAGAGAGGCAGGCGCAGAGGTGGAGCTGGTCCCGTGCGGAGCCTTGTCGCCGCGCTTGCTGAAGCCGTAGGTGGTGCCCGCGGTCCGTGGGCGGCTGCGGGTTCGTTGTGGCTTGTCGCGCAGTTCCCCGCGCCCCTGAGGGCGTCGACGTAAAGGTCACTTCCCCTGTACGGGTGTGACGGGGTATCCCGAAAACCCAGTTATCCTGAGGTGTCCCTGTCCGCCCGTCACCGCCTGGAGTCCGCGTGCGTATCGACCTGCACACCCACTCCACCGCGTCCGACGGCACGGATACCCCGGCCGAGCTGGTACGACGTGCGGCCGCCGCCGGTCTGGACGTCATCGCCCTCACCGACCACGACACCACGAGGGGCCACGCAGAGGCGCTCGCCGCACTGCCGCAGAGCCTCACGCTGGTGACCGGCGCCGAACTGTCCTGCCGTCTCGACGGCACGAGCATGCACATGCTCGCCTACCTCTTCGACGCCGCCGAGCCCGCGCTGCTCGCCGAGCGGGAGCTGGTGCGCGACGACCGTGTGCCGCGGGCCAAGGGCATGGTCGCCAAGCTGAACGAACTGGGTGTGCCCGTGACCTGGGAGCAGGTCGCGCGGATCGCCGGCGACGGCTCGGTCGGCCGGCCGCACGTCGCCACCGCGCTGGTCGAGCTGGGCGTCGTCCCCACGGTGAGCGACGCCTTCACCGAGCAGTGGCTCGCGGACGGCGGCCGGGCGTTCGTGGAGAAGCACGAGACCGACCCCTTCGAGGCGATCCGGCTGGTCAAGGGCGCCGGCGGAGTCGCGGTGTTCGCGCACCCGGCGGCCGTCAAGCGGGGCCGTACGGTGCCGGAGTCCGCGATCGCCGCGATGGCGGAGGCCGGGCTCGACGGGATCGAGGTCGACCACATGGACCACGACCCGGACACCCGCGCCCGGCTGCGCGGACTGGCCAAGGAACTGGGCCTGCTGGTCACCGGCTCCAGCGACTACCACGGCAGCCGCAAGACGGTCGCGCTCGGTGAGTTCACGACCGACCCCGAGGTGTACGGGGAGATCACCCGGCGTGCGACGGGCGCGTTCCCGGTCCCGGGTACCGGCGGAGCCTGAGGGCCCTGAGGGTCCACCCCGCGCTCACCTCCGTAAACCCTCTTCTCCAGCAAGGCCTGTGCCCCACCCATGTTCGACATCGCTGTCTTCGGCTCACTCTTTTTGACCCTGTTCGTCATCATGGATCCCCCCGGGATCACCCCGATCTTCCTGGCACTGACCGCCGGTCGTCCGGCGAAGGTGCAGAAGCGGATGGCCTTCCAGGCCGTCTGTGTGGCGGGCGGGGTCATCGCCGTCTTCGGGGTCCTCGGCCACCAGATCCTGAACTACCTGCATGTGTCCGTCCCCGCGCTGATGATCGCGGGCGGGCTGCTGCTCCTGCTGATCGCCCTAGACCTGCTCACCGGCAAGACCGACGAGCCCAAGGCGACCAAGGACGTCAATGTGGCGCTCGTGCCGCTGGGCATGCCGCTGCTGGCCGGTCCGGGCGCGATCGTGTCCGTGATCCTCGCCGTGCAGAAGGCCGACAGCGTGGCCACGCAGCTGTCGGTGTGGACGGCGATCGTCGCCATCCATGTCGTGCTGTGGCTGGTGATGCGCTACTCGCTGCTGATCATCCGTGTCATCAAGGACGGCGGCGTCGTGCTGGTCACCCGGCTCGCGGGCATGATGCTGTCCGCGATCGCCGTGCAGCAGATCATCAACGGCGTCACCCAGGTGATCCAGGGCGCCTGAGCCCCGGTGGATGCGGCGGAGCCCCGTACGGCAGTGGCCGTACGGGGCTCCGAAGCTTCTGTGGGTAGGGATCCGCGTTACGAGGCCGCGGTGTCGGCCGGGCGGATCCACAGGCGCTGTCCGATGGCGGCGGCCTGCTGAACGATCCGGTTGACGGAGGCGGCGTCCACGACGGTGCTGTCCACGGGCGTGCCGTCGACGTCGTCGAGTCGCATGATTTCGAAGCGCATGGGCTTCTCCCTTCGTCTGGTCATCCTCCTGAGGAGAATTGCTGCGTACGTAGGTATCCAACGAGGTGCGTGTTACAAACATTCCCTACGCTAAAGAAATTTTTCGAACAACTAATTACTAGCGAGTAAGGGGCGTCCTGAGGAGCGTCTCGTGGACCCTACGGCATCAGTTGTACTCGCAGCGTGACGATAAGGACAATGGGCAGCGATGAACGACGACCTCGCGGCCCTTGCGGCCCGCATCGACCGCACCAACGAACTGCTCCAGCGCATGCTCGCCGAGGTGGCGAAGACCCCCTCGACGCACGCGATCTTCGTCGACGCGGGGTACCTCTACGCGGCCGCGGGCCGGCTCGTCGCCGGCACCGAGGACCGGCGCGCCTTCGACCTGGACGCCGAGGGGCTGATCGAGGGGTTCATCGACCGCGCCCGCCAGGTCTTCGCCGACAGCCGGCTGCTGCGCGTCTACTGGTACGACGGTGCCCGGCGCCGCATCCACACCCTCGAGCAGCAGTCGATCGCCGAGCTGCCGGACGTCAAGGTCCGCCTCGGCAACCTCAACGCCAACAACCAGCAGAAGGGCGTCGACTCCCTCATCCGCAGCGACCTGGAGTCCCTCGCCCGGCACCGCGCCATCAGCGACGCGGCCCTCCTCGGCGGCGACGAGGACCTGGTCTCCGCCGTCGAGGCGGCCCAGGGCTACGGCGCCCGCGTGCACCTGTGGGGCATCGAGGCACCGGAGGGGCGCAACCAGGCCGAGCCGCTGCTGTGGGAGGTCGACAGCCAGCGCACCCTCGACCTCGACTTCTTCAAGCCGTACGTCAGCCGCCGTACGGCCGCCCCCGTCTACGACCCGGCCGGCACCGTGAACCGGCCCACCCGCGAGAACGTGCGGTTCGTCGGGGCGCAGATCGCCGCCAAGTGGCTGGCCGAGCGCGGCCGCGAGGCACTCGTCGAGCTGTTGCCGGGCCACCCCTATCTGCCCGGCTCGGTCGACCAGGACCTGCTGGTGGAGGCGGAGGGCATGCTCCAGTACTCCCTGCGCGGCCAGGCCGACCTGCGGCGGGCGCTGCGGGACGGGTTCTGGGAGCACATCCAGACGCAGTACTAGACGGGTTCGCCGTCCCAGAAGTCGGCTAGGGCCTCGGCCGTGCGCAGCGGCTGGTCCACGTTCGGAGAGTGCTCGGCGCCCTCGACGACCGTGCGGTGCGCGTGCAGCCGTACGGCCATCTCGTCCAGCAGCGGCACCGGCCAGGTGTCGTCGAAGGACCCCGACAGCACATGGAACGGCAGCGGGAGCGCGGCCAGTTCGGCGACCCGGTCCGGCTCCGAGCACAGCTGTCGGCCCGTCGCGAGGAGCTGGGCCGGCTGGTGGCGCAGCCAGCGGCGGCGCAGATGGTCCTGGTTGCCGGAGGGGCCGTCGACGTCCTCCGGCGGGTCTGTCGCCCGGATCGCCTCCCAGACCTCCTCCATCGTCATCACCGCGAGCGCGTCATGCAGCAGCTTCACGCGCGCCTGCTGCGAGGCGGAGATCCGCGCCGGGCCCGAGGCGACGAGGGTCAGGGAGGCGAAGGGGGAGTGGTCCAGCAGCACGGCCGCGCGGGCGATCTGGCCGCCCAGGGAGTGGCCGAGCAGGTGCAGCGGGCCTGCGCCCCGCAGCGCGGCCGCCTGGGCGAGCACGTCCCGCGCCAGCTCCTGCTGCGCGTACGCCGACTCGTCGTCCCTCGGCCCCTCGGACTCGAACTGTCCGCGGCCGTCCACCGCCACCGTGCGGTAGCCGCGGGCCGCGAGCGGCTGGTGCAGGAGGTGGAAGTCCTCCTTGCTCCCGGTGAACCCGGGCAGCAGCAGGACGACGCCCTTGCGGGGCCGGCCGGGCTCCACGTCGTGATCGACGACCGCGAAGTCACCGCGCGCGGTGTGCAGACGGTAGGCGCGGGCGCCGACGGGCGGGTCCAGAGTCGGGGGCTTGCTCACGGGGTGAGCGTAACGGGAAGGCCGACCCGCGAAGACGCCGACGGCCCGGCTCCCCGGGTGAGGGGAGCCGGGCCGTCGGGCGTTCGGATCAGCCTTCCACGGGCTCGGCGGCAGCCGCGGCCTTGCGGGTGCGGCGCGGCTTGGCCTCCGCGTCCGTGGCCGTGGCGGCCGTCTTCCGCGTGCGCCGCGGCTTGGACTGCGGCTCCTCGGTGGCCTGCGCCGGGATCTCGGCGGTGGGCGCGGCGGCCGTGGCCTTGCGGGTGCGCCGGACCTTCGGCGCGGCCTCGGCGGTCTCCGTGACCTCGGCCTCGGCGGCCTTTGCAGCGGCCGTCTTGCGCGTGCGCTTCGGCTTGGCCTCCACGCCCTCGGCCGTGTCGACGGCCTCGGCCGCGGCGGAGGCGGCGGTCTTGCGGGTGCGCTTCGGCTTGGCCTCGGCGGTCTCCGTGACCTCGGCCTCGGCGGCCTTGGCGGCGGCCGTCTTGCGGGTGCGCTTCGGCTTCGCCTCGGCGGTCTCCGCATCGGTGACCGGCGCCGTGGCCGCGGTCTTGCGGGTGCGGCGCGGCTTGGCCTCGGCGGCCTCGGCCGTGTCGACGGCCTCGGTCGCGGCGGAGGCGGCGGTCTTGCGGGTGCGCTTCGGCTTGGCCTCGGCGGTCTCCGTGACCTCGGCCTCGGCGGCCTTGGCGGCGGCCGTCTTGCGGGTGCGCTTCGGCTTCGCCTCCACGCCCTCGGCCGTGTCGACGGCGGTGGCGGCAGCCTTGCGCGTACGGCGCGGCTCGGCCTCCGGCTCCTCCGTGGCCTGGGCCGGGATCTCGGCGGCGGGCGCCTCCGGCTCGGCCGTGGCGGCCTTACGGGTACGGCGGCGCGGCTTGGCCTCGGTGGCCTCGGCGGTGTCGACCGCGGCCTCGGCGGACGCGGCCGCCTTACGGGTGCGACGCGGCTTGACGACGGGGACCTCGGGCGCCTCGACGGCAGGCGTCTCCACGACCTCCGCGGCCGGGGCCTCCACCACAGCGGCCTCGGTCGCCGTCTCCGCCGAGCGGCGGGTGCGGCGGCGGCGCGGCTTGGCCTCCGCGGTCTCCCCGGTCGTCGACGTCACCGGCGTCACCGGCGCCTCGGGGGCGTCCAGCACAGCCGGGGCCTGCGCCTCGACGACCTCGGCGGCCGCAGCGACCGGCGCCGTGGTCGCGGCGACCGGCGCACCGGAGGCACCGCCACGCGTACGGCGACGGCGGCGCGGAGTGCGCGGCGTGGTCACGCCCTCGGCGGCGGGGGCCTCGACAGCCTCCGGCGCCGGAGCGGTCGTACCGGCGACGGCCGCCGTGCCCTCCTCCAGCGTCGCTCCGCCGCGCGTACGGCGGCGACGGCGCGGCGTACGGGCCGAGCGCTCGCGCTCGGCGGAGCGGGGCTCCTCACGGCCGCCCCGGCCACCGCGACCGCGCGGACCGCGTCCGCCCGGCTCGCCCAGGTCCTCCAGCTCCTCCGCCGCCAGCCCGGCGCGCGTGCGCTCCGAGCGCGGCAGGACACCCTTGGTGCCGGCCGGGATGCCGAGGTCCTCGAAGAGGTGCGGGGAGCTTGAGTACGTCTCCACCGGGTCGTTGAAGCCCAGCTCCAGCGCCTTGTTGATCAGCTGCCAGCGCGGGATGTCGTCCCAGTCGACGAACGTGATCGCCGTGCCCTTGGCGCCCGCGCGGCCCGTACGGCCGACGCGGTGCAGGTACGTCTTCTCGTCCTCGGGGGACTGGTAGTTGATGACGTGGGTGACACCCTCGACGTCGATGCCGCGCGCGGCGACGTCGGTGCAGACGAGGACGTCCACCTTGCCGTTGCGGAAGGCGCGCAGCGCCTGCTCGCGGGCGCCCTGGCCGAGGTCGCCGTGGACCGCGCCGGCCGCGAAACCGCGGGTCTGCAGCTGCTCGGCGATGTCGGCTGCGGTGCGCTTGGTGCGGCAGAAGATCATCGCGAGCCCGCGGCCGTCGGCCTGCAGGATGCGGGCGACCATCTCCGGCTTGTCCATGTTGTGCGCGCGGTAGACGAACTGCTTGATGTTCGCGACCGTCGCGCCCTCGTCGTCCGGCGCCGTGGCGCGGATGTGCGTGGGCCGGGACATGTAGCGGCGGGCCAGGCCGATGACCGCGCCCGGCATGGTCGCCGAGAACAGCATGGTCTGGCGCTTGGCCGGGAGCATGTTGATGATCTTCTCGACGTCGGGCAGGAAGCCCAGGTCGAGCATCTCGTCGGCCTCGTCGAGGACGAGGGACTTCACGCTGCTGAGGTCGAGCTTCTTCTGGCCCGCGAGGTCGAGCAGCCGGCCCGGGGTGCCGACGACCACGTCGACGCCCTTCTTCAGGGCCTCGACCTGCGGTTCGTAGGCGCGGCCGCCGTAGATGGCGACGACGCGCACATTGCGCACCTTGCCCGCGGTCAGCAGGTCGTTGGTGACCTGCGTGCACAGCTCGCGCGTGGGGACGACGACGAGCGCCTGGGGTGCGTCGGTGAGGTCCTCGGGCTTCGCGCGGCCGGCCTCGACGTCGGCGGGGACGGTGACGCGCTCGAGGAGCGGGAGGCCGAAGCCCAGCGTCTTGCCGGTGCCGGTCTTGGCCTGGCCGATGACGTCCGTGCCGGAGAGGGCGACGGGGAGGGTCATCTCCTGGATGGGGAAGGGGGTGACGATGCCGACGGCCTCCAGGGCCTCGGCGGTCTCGGGAAGGATTCCGAGCTCTCGGAACGTCGTAGTCAGGGTGCTGCCTCTTCTGTGTGCGCGGCGCGAGGCGAGCGCGGGGGTCGTGTCTGACCGTGCCGGGGGACGTCGGCCGCCTCACGGGCTGGCCGTGGGGCACGGGACCTCTGCCGACGCTCTAGCGCTCGTACCGCTGAGGGTGTCCCCCTCCGGGGGCCGTACGCACAGTGCCGTACGGTCGGGGAGGGCTGTCGGGTCGGAGCCGATCGGGCCACCGACCGGGCATCCTCATACGTGCGGCCTGTCGAGGTACGGTGCGTCCGACGCGTCGGCATGACGTGTCGAACGTGCCTACGTACCAGCAGGCGCATTACCACCATACCCCGGATTGGCGCACACGTGATGGCCGATTCGGTCACGTTGTCGTCGTCACACTCCTGGGCGCGGTCCTTCGCGTCGTCGTGGTCACAGTGACTGACCAGGGACTTCCCCCGTGCGGCGAGCGGGCTATTGTGCGCTTCATGACGACCTCTGACAAGCCTGACAACGCCCCCGAGAACGCTGCCGAACCCACCGGCGTCGCCGCCCAGGACTGGGCGCAGGCGTCCGCCGAGCCGCAGTACCGCGCCGCGGTCGTGGACCTGCTCGGCGCGCTCGCGTACGGCGAGCTCGCGGCGTTCGAGCGGCTGGCCGAGGACGCGAAGCTGGCGCCGACGCTGGAGGACAAGGCGGAGCTGGCGAAGATGGCGTCGGCGGAGTTCCACCACTTCGAGCGGCTGCGGGACCGGCTGACGGAGATCGGCGAGGAGCCGACGGCGGCGATGGAGCCGTTCGTGGCCGCGCTGGACGGCTTCCACAAGCAGACGGCGCCGTCGGACTGGCTGGAGGGCCTGGTCAAGGCGTACGTCGGTGACTCGATCGCCAGCGACTTCTACCGGGAGGTCGCGGCCCGGCTGGACTCCGACACGCGCTCCCTGGTGCTGGCCGTCCTCGACGACACGGGGCATGCCGGGTTCGCCGTGGACCGGGTGCGCTCCGCGATCGAGGCCGACCCGCGCGTGGGCGGGCGCCTCGCGCTGTGGGCGCGCCGGCTGATGGGTGAGGCGCTGTCGCAGTCGCAGCGGGTGGTCGCCGACCGCGACGCGCTGTCCACGATGCTGGTGGGCGGCGTGGCCGACGGGTTCGACCTCGCGGAGGTCGGCAGGATGTTCTCGCGGATCACCGAGGCGCACACCAAGCGGATGGCTGCGCTGGGCCTGGCGGCGTAACGCCCCCTAGGGCATGCCCCTCAGGCCGTCACCGATCGTCGGCGCACTCTTCCCGCCGGGCGGACCAGCAGGGACAGGGACGCCGCCGAGACGACCAGGGCGCCCAGGAGGCTCAGGGGAATCGCGGCGGCGTCCAGGGCGGTGTGGGTGATGAAGTCACCGAAGAGGGCGCCGGCCACGCCGGTCGACAGGACCAAGGGGCGGGACGGCAGGCGATGGGCCAGGCGGTGCGTCGCGGTCCAGGCGAGGGCGAGGCCGAGCAGAGCGGAGCCGAGCGCTTCCAAGATCATGAAGGGTCCCTCCCACGCGGCCGGCAGTGTGCTTCGCGGTCCTCGTCCGTCATACCCCTGACCTGCGGAATCCAATCCTCCCTCACAGGGCCTGGACCTGCTCCGTCCGTGAACCGGCACGCACGAGGGGCCCGGCAGCCGAAGCCGCCGGGCCCCTCATCCGGGCGTATCGCTTACAGGGCGCCGAAGCCCACCTTGCGGGGCGCCGGCTCACCGAGCTCGACGTAGGCGAGGCGCTCGGCCGGGACGAGGACCTTGCGGCCGTGCTCGTCCACCAGGCTCAGCAGCTGCGACTTGCCGGACAGCGCCTCCGCCACGATGGCCTCGACTTCCTCGGCAGTCTGACCGCTCTCCAGAACGATCTCGCGCGGCGCGTGCTGCACGCCGATCTTGACCTCCACGGCTAAGTCCCTCCGAACGGTCAGTGAAGTGCGCGGACATCCGCGCCGTACCCAGCACACATTAGCCCGGTGAGGGGACGGACACGGTCCGCGCGGCCACGCCAACAGCGAACAGCCGCCGGGAACAAATCCCGGCGGCTGTCCTTGGTGCTTGTCTCTTGCTTCTCTTCTGCTTCTCTTCCACGAACCTCAGTGGTGCTGATCCGTGCCGTGCAGCGGGAAGCCCGCGATGCCGCGCCACGCCAGCGAGGTCAGCAGCTGCACCGCCTGGTCGCGCGGGACGCTGCGGTCGCTGTGCAGCCAGGAGCGGGCGACCACCTGGGCGAGGCCGCCCAGACCCGACGCCAGCAGCATCGACTCGGCGCGGGACAGCCCGGTGTCCTCGGCGATGACGTCGCAGATCGCCTCCGCGCAGTCGTTGGTGACCTTGTCGACGCGCTCGCGCACGGCGGGCTCGTTCGTCAGATCCGACTCGAAGACCAGACGGAACGCGCCGCCGTCGTCCTCGACGTACGCGAAGTAGGCGTCCATGGTCGCCCGTACGCGCTGCTTGTTGTCGGTCGTCGACGCCAGCGCGCTGCGCACGGACTGGATCAGGGACTCGCAGTGCTGGTCCAGCAGTGCGAGATACAGGTCGAGCTTGCCCGGGAAGTGCTGGTAGAGCACCGGCTTGCTGACGCCGGCGCGCTCGGCGATGTCGTCCATCGCTGCCGCGTGATAGCCCTGCGCCACGAAGACTTCCTGAGCGGCGCCCAGCAGCTGGTTCCGTCGGGCACGGCGCGGCAGGCGCGTGCCTCGCGGGCGTGCCGCCTCTGTCTGCTCGATGGCTGTCACGCCGCCTCCCAAAATCGTCCACATGCGGTGTGCGCCGCGCCGCCATCGTACTTTTGGGTAACCCTGGTGTGCGCGGTGCGAGCGCAGAATTTCACGTACCGGACGGCGGCGAAAGCCGCGCAGACGGTTTTGAACAGGGGCTAAAGGGGCAGAATTCGGCCTCTTGCCTGCTCAGCGGTAGTCGTCCTCGTCGAGGGAGACGACCCGGGCCTGCTCTGCCAGGTCCGCCTCGTTGCCCCGGCCCGGGTCGATGTCCTTCAGCGAGTCGTCGCGGTCCGGTGCGACGTCGGTGTGCTGTTCGGCCGCGTCGGCTTCCGGCGCCTCGACGCCGTACTCCTCGCTCTCCCGTGTCTCCTCGTCCTCGAACGTCTCGGGATCGGTGGGGTCGACAGTCATGGCTGGGCTCCCTTCCTGCGTACGCCTACGAACGTCCCTGGGAAAAGCAGGGGCCACACGCGGGTGCCCTCTGTACGAGCGTAGGAGACACCCGATCCGCACGCTATGCGATCCGCGTTCGGAGGGTCACGCGGTGCATGCGGTACGCGAGCGCATGCTGTGACGCCGAACACAGGGACACGCATGGGCCGGTGCGTGATCACCTCGTAACATTGCCGCATGTCTTCGACCGAGCTGCCGTCCGTGCCGACCGCCACCGTGCTCCCGAAGGTGGCGCCCGTCCGGGTCGCGGAAGGCGAGCGGCTGCGCTCGGTCGCATTTCCCGGGATCACCCTGACGGTGCGTTCCCGGCCGCCCGCGCGCGAGGGACTCCCGCCCGCGCTGTACGTCCACGGCCTCGGCGGTTCCTCGCAGAACTGGACCGAGCTGATGCGGGTGCTCGACGGGGTCGTCGAGAGCGAGGCGCTCGACCTGCCGGGCTTCGGCGACTCCCCGCCGCCGGACGACGGCGACTACTCGGTCACCGGGCACGCGCGGGCGGTCATCCGCTATCTCGACGCCGCCGGGCGCGGCCCCGTGCACCTCTTCGGCAACTCCCTCGGCGGCGCGGTCACCACCCGCGTCGCCGCCGTACGACCGGACCTCGTGCGCACGCTCACCCTGGTCTCGCCCGCGCTGCCGGAGCTGCGCGTGCAGCGCACCGCCGTGCCCACCGCGCTGCTGGCCCTGCCGGGCGTCGCCGCCCTCTTCGCGCGGTTGACCAAGGAGTGGACGGCCGAGCAGCGGGTCCGCGGGATGCTGGCGCTGTGTTACGGCGACCCCGGACGGGTGACGCCGGAGGGATTTCGCAACGCCGTCGAGGAGATGGAGCGGCGGCTGCAGCTGCCGTACTTCTGGGACGCGATGGCGCGTTCCGCGCGCGGGATCGTCGACGCGTACACCCTCGGTGGCCAGCACGGACTGTGGCGTCAGGCGGAACGGGTCCTCGCGCCGACCCTGCTGATCTACGGCGCACGCGACCAGATGGTCGGCTTCCGAATGGCCCACAGGGCGGCCCGCGCTTTCCGCGACTCGCGCCTGTTGACGCTTCCGGACGCCGGGCACGTGGCCATGATGGAGTACCCCGAGACGGTGGCCACCGCCTTCCGGGACCTGCTCGCCTCCACGACCAGAGCCGAGGGCGGTGCCGTGAACACGACCGAGACCAAGAGGAGCTGAGGCGCCGGTGGGACGCCACAGCCGCCGCGGCCCTGCACCCAAGGGCACCGCTGCGGACATAGGGGGGCGCCGGAAGTTCCTGGGAGCGGGGGCCTCGGGAGCCGCGGGAGCGCCGCCGGAGCGGGAGCCGCGTGAGCGGCCTCAGGAGCCTCAGCGTCAGCAACAGCAACAGGCTCAGTACCAGCAGCAGCCTCAGCAGCGCGCTCAGTATCAGCCGCAGCCGCAGCCTCAGTACCAGCAGCAGCCTCCGCGGCAGCCTCAGTTTCAGCGGCCTGGAGGCGGGGCGCCTGGTTTCGGAGCGCCGCTCAGACCGGACGGGACGCCTGCGCAGGGCGTGCCGCGTTTTCCTGATGGCACGCCTGCGCAGGGCGTGCCGCGTTTCCCTGATGGCACGCCCGCGCAAGGCACTCCGCGTTTCGACGGGACGCCCGCGCACGGGATGCCGCAGGTGCGGGGAGGGCATCCCGAGCAGCGGGAAGCCGGTGGGGGCTGGGGTGAGGTGAGGGGCGCGCCGGCGGGTGGCGGGCCCACTCTGCCTCGGCAGCGGCAGGCGCCCCCCGGTGGACCGCGGCGGGAGTACCTCGCGGCGTTCGACGCCGAGGGCGCCGGCAGCGGCAACGGGGGCGACTTCGGGCGTCGTACGGCCATGCCGGCCGCAGACTCGTACGCCACCGGCACGCAGCGGGAGGGCGCGCCGCCGCAGCCCCCCGTAGAGGAGGAGTCGGTGCGGGGCAAGGGCGGCAAGGGGCGCGCGTTCACCGGGATCGCGGCGGCGGCCGTGACCACTGTCCTGGCGGTCGTGGTGACGGGCCAGGTCACCGACCGGGGGAAGGACCCCGCCATGGGGCCCCAGTCGGCCACCCAGCAGGGGCGAGGGGTCGCCGGCTCGGCCTCGCGCGGGGACGGGCGGCCGACGCCGTCCACGTCGCCGAGCGCGGCACCGCTGACGTACGAGCAGAAGATGGACAAGAAGTACCCGCTCGATCCGGAGCTCGTCGGCTCGGGTGAGTTCGAGGCGATCCGGGGCATCGACAAGGCGCCCGGCCAGGGGCAGAAGTTCACCTACCGGGTGGACGTCGAGCAGGGGCTCGGCCTGGACGGCGAGCTGTTCGCGCAGGCCGTGCACAAGACGCTGAACGACGACCGGAGCTGGGCCCACAACGGCAGCCGCACCTTCGAACGCGTCTACTCCGGACAGCCCGACTTCGTCATCACCCTGGCCAGCCCCGGCACGACCGCCGAGTGGTGCGCCGAGTCCGGCCTGGACACGACCGTCGACAACGTCTCGTGCGACTCGGCCGCCACCGAGCGCGTGATGATCAACGCCTACCGGTGGGCACAGGGCTCGAAGACGTTCGGCGACGAGATCCACGCCTATCGGCAGATGCTGATCAACCACGAGGTCGGACACCGGCTCGGCTTCCACCATGTGACCTGCGACGAGGACGGCGATCTCGCGCCGGTCATGCAGCAGCAGACCAAGTTCCTCGACCACGACGGCGTGCACTGCCTGCCCAACCCCTGGGCGTACCCGAACAGCTGACGCGCCCGTCGCCGGTGGTCACGTTCCGTAGATCCGTGATCTCTTAGCGCGACGGAACGCGCTCCGCACGCGAAAGTTACGACCGTTCACCCCTTTTGGTGGTGCGACGGACAACCGTCCGTCGCACCACCACCTTGTCCGCTTACGTTCGTCCCGCTGCGAGCCGCCGGGTCAACGGCGGTTCCTGATTCGGGAGAACGGGGGTGCACGCGTGCGCATCGGACTGCTTACGGAGGGCGGCTATCCGTATGTGAGCGGTGACGCCAGGCTGTGGTGCGACCGTCTCGTGCGCGGACTCGGGCAGCACGAGTTCCACGTGTACGCGCTCAGCCGCGACGCGCGCCAGGAGGCCGAGGGCCTGATCCCGCTGCCCCCGCAGGTCAGCCGGGTGCGCACGGCGGCACTGTGGACGGCCGAGGAGGACGGCGTGAGCCACGGCCGCCGGGCGCGCCGGCGCTTCACCGAGTGCTACGCCGAGCTGGCCGCCGCCCTGTGCGAGGCGGTCTCCGTGGGCGCCCCGCCCCCTTCTTGCGCCCCTGAGGCGGACCGTTTCGCCAGTGCGCTGTACGGGCTCGCCGAGCTCGCCCGCGACGAGGGCGGCCTGGTGGCGGCGCTGCGCTCCGAGACCGCCGTACGCGCCCTCGAACGCGCCTGTCGTGCGCTCGGCGCCCCGCGCGCCGCCCACGAGGCACGCGTCCCCGACCTGCTCGCCGTCGCCGCGCACCTGGAACGGGCCCTGCGCCCCCTGTCGTTGGACTGGTACGAGGACGACGGGCTCGGTGCGGTCGACCTGTGCCACGCCGCGTCCGGCGGCACCGGCGCCCTGCCCGGGCTGCTCGCCCATCGCCTCTGCGGGGTGCCCCTGCTGGTCACCGAGTACGGGGTCCGGCTGCGCAGCCACTACCTCGCCTCCGGCACGGACGAGGCGCCCGTCGTGCGGGCCCTGCTCGCCGCCTTCCACGGCCGGCTCGCCGCCGAGACCTACCGGCGGGCCGCGTACGTCACCCACGGCAACGCCCATGCCCGCCGCTGGCAGGAACGGTGCGGCGCCGACCGGGCCAAGCTGCGCACGGTCCACCCCGGCATGGACGCCGAACGGTTCGCCGAGGTCGGTGAGGCGCCCGAGGGCGCGGACCCCGACACGCTGGTCTGGGTCGGCCGCGTCGAACCCACCAAGGACCTCGTCTCCCTGCTGCACGCGTTCGCGGAGATCCGCAAGGAGGAGCCGAGGGCGCGGCTGCGGGTCATCGACACGGGCGACGGGGGAGCCGACGGGGCCGCCTACCTGGAGCACTGCCGGGTGCTGGCCGCCCAGCTCTTCCCCGACGAGGCCGCGGGGCTGCACTCGATCGGCGACAACCCCGTCTCCTTCGAGGAACTCGGCGGCCCGGAGGCCCCCGACCTCGCCGAGGCGTACGCGTCCGGCGCGGTGGTCGTGCTGTCCAGCGTCGTCGAGGGCTTCCCGCTCGGCCTCGTGCAGGCGATGCTCTGCGGCCGGGCGACCGTGTCGACCGACGTCGGCGCGGTCGTGGAGGTCATCGGCGGTACGGGGCTCGTGGTGCCGCCGCGCAATCCGCGGGCGCTCGCCGAGGCGTGCGTGGCGCTGCTGCGCGACCCCGAGCGCCGTGCGCGCCTCGGTGCCGCCGCGCGCGCCCGCGCGCTGGAGCTGTTCACCGTCGAGCAGAACATCACGGCATTTCACGGCATTTACCTGGAGATCGTCGCGCAGTGCCCCGTCCGCCGGGTCGTCCTCGACGACACCGGTGAGCCGCTGCCCTTCGGCGTGCCCGCCGAGGCCCACGTCCCGGGCCGCTGGCCCGCACCCGCCTCGGGGCCGGTCCCCGGCTGGGCCGCGGGGCCGCCGGTGCGGGCGACGTCGGTATCGGGGGCCGTACGGGGTGCCGTGACCGAGGGGGTGCGATGAGCGACACGGAGAGCCGGCTCGGTATGCCCAGCGGGGCGGGGGCGTGGGACGAGCGGTCGGAGAGGTGGCTGGCGGAGGGGGCTGCCGGGACTGCCGGGCGTGCCGGAGAGGCCGCTTCCGGTGCCGAGGTCCCTCGGGCCGTCCCTCGGCGGGGTGCCGTGGACCCGGTGAAGGCGCTGATGCACCGTCATCGGGAGCTGTGCGAGCGGGCGGTGGATCCGCTGGAGATCGCGGCCGGGCTCGAGGCGCACGGGGTCACCGACCGGACCGCCGCGCGCTTCCGGCACCGGGATGTGTTCTCGCTGGCCGAGGAGATGTTCGCGCGGGTCCCGCGCGACGGGGACTCGCAGGGCTTTCCCTCGGCTTCGCCTTCGGCTTCGGCTTCGGCTTCGGTGGGGCGTGAGTGGGGCTGGGCGCTGTGGGCCCTGCTGCCCGGGGCGCTGTGCGCGGCGGCGGTGGCCGGGCTGCGGCTGACCGAGGGGCAGACACGTCTGCTGGTGGCCGCTGCCGGGGTGCTCGCCGTGGGACTGGGGCTGCGCCTCGCCCTCGCGCGCGGCCCGTTGAGCCGGCACGGCGCCCCGTCGGCCGCCCGTCCCGCCACCGGCGTCTGGATCGGCTGGCTCCTCGGATACGCCGCTCTCGGCGACGGCCTGCTGCGGACCGCGGCCACCGGAGGCCCCGACACGCTGCCGACCGGCGCCCCTGACGGCCCCTGGCCGCTTGCCACGGCACCGCTCCTCGCCCTGGCCCTGTCCTGCGCCCCGGCCGCCTGGAGCGCCCGCCTCCTCGCCGGCCGGGCCCGGCGCAGGCTCACCTCCAGCAGGGGCCTGGAGGAGTTCGCCTCCGCCGTACGGCCGCTGCTGCTCGGCTCGTTCGCCCTGTACCTGGGCGCGCTGGCCGCGCTGCTCGCACTGTGCGCCGCGGTCCTGGACGAGCCCGCCGGGTACGCCCCGACCCTCGCCCTGGGCGCGCTCCTGCTGCTCGCGCGGCTGCTGACCGCACATGGCTTCACCCACGCGCCCGCGGTCGTCCTCACGGCGTGCGCGTCCGGCGAGGCCATCGCCCTGGCCGGCGTCTTCGCCGGCCGCCTCCCGGGCTGCGGCTTCCTCTCCGTCCCCGCCGAGGAGCTCCTCGACGCCTGGGGCGCGGGGAGCGTACCGGCCCTGATCTGCGCGGCCGGCGCCCTCACCCTGCTGATCCACGCCGGCCGCACCCTGACCCGCGCCTCGGCCCACGCGCACCCGACGCCGTCGCCGTGACCGGCGGTGACCCGGGCCGCCGCCCGCAGGACCGACAGGTCGCGCAGCCGAAGGCACCCGCACTCGCACCACCCTGTTGTAAGGAGAACACCAGATGACCACCTCCCGACCCGGAGCACACGGCGCCACGGGCGTGTCCGTAGCCGCTGCACGTGCCGGGGCCACCGGAGCCACCGCACATGCCGGGGCCGGCGCGGGTGTCGGAGCCGGCTCGGCCGCCGCGGGTGCCCAGACGCCCGCAACCACCGAAGCGCACACCCAGGAGGGCGCGCGATGAGGGTCCTGCTGATCGGAGCCAACGGCTACCTCGGCCGCTTCGTCGCCGACCGCCTGCTCGCCGACCCGGCCGTCCAGCTCACCGCGCTCGGCCGCGGCGACGACGCCGACGTCCGTTTCGACCTCGCCTCCGGCAGCCCGGGAGCGCTCACCCGCTTCCTGGACGCCGTGCACCCGGGCGTCGTCATCAACTGCGCCGGCGCCACCCGCGGCGGTGCCCGCGACCTCACCCGGCACAACACCGTCGCCGTCGCCACCGTCTGCGAGGCCCTGCGCCGCAGCGGCTGCGGCGCCCGCCTCGTCCAGATCGGCTGCGCCGCCGAGTACGGCCCCAGCCAGCCCGGCTCCTCCACCGCGGAGGACGCCGTCCCGCGCCCCGGCGGCCCGTACGGCGTCAGCAAGCTCGCCGCCACCGAACTCGTCCTCGGCTCCGGCCTCGACGCCGTCGTGCTGCGCGTCTTCTCCCCGGCCGGCCCCGGCACCCCGGCCGGGTCGCCGCTCGGCCGGCTCGCCGAGGCCATGCGCCGGGCGATGCAGTCCGGCGACGGCGAACTCAAGCTCGGCGGCCTGGGCGCCCAGCGGGACTTCGTCGACGTCCGGGACGTGGCCCGTGCCGTGCACGCCGCCTCGCTGTCGGCCGCCCAGGGCGTCATCAACATCGGCTCCGGCCGTGCCGTGCGACTGCGTGACGCCGCGGCCGTCCTCGCCCGGGTGGCCGGCTACGGCGGCGCCCTGCACGAGCTGGACGGCCCGCCCGGCGCCCTGCGGACCTCCATCGGGCACCCGCGCGGCGACGCGGACCACCCGGGCCACGCGGCACCCGTCGCCTACCCGTACCCGGACGGCTGCGGCAGCTGGCAGCAGGCCGACGTGCGCACCGCGCGCGACCGGCTCGGCTGGCGGCCCCGCATCAATCTGGAGGAGTCGCTCGCCGACATCTGGATGGAGGCGGCATGCCGTATCTGACCAGGGCGAAGGCCGGCAGCGCGAGCACCGACGTCCGCACCGGCCTCGGCGTCCCCGGCTATGCGCATCCGTTGGTCGCACCGGCCGAGTGGGCCGAGCTCACCCGCCCCGGCATGCCCGTCCACTGGGCCGTCCTCGACGTCTCGGACGGGCCCGGCGTACGCCCCGACCCGCACTGCCTCCAGACCGCGAGCCGCCTGCGCACCGCGGGCGTCCGGGTCCTGGGCCGGCTCGACACCACCTATGGCGCCCGGCCCTTCGGCGAGGTGATCTCCGACGCGCACCGCTATCTGGAGTGGTACCGGGTCGACGGCTTCCTCCTCGACCGCAGCCCCACCGAACGCGGCGCCCTGCCGGAGATCCGCCGCACGGTCACCACGCTGCGCTCCATGGCCGACAGCCCGCACATCGTCCTCGGCCACGGCATCCACCCGTATCCCGGGTACGCCGAGAGCGCCGACCAACTCGTGACGTTCTCCGGGTCCTGGAGCGACTACCGCTGGTCGCAGGCGGCCGAGTGGACCGCCGAGTATCCGCCCGAGCGGTTCTGCCACTTCGTCCACGGGGTGCCCCGCGGCCATCTCGACGAGGCGCTGCGCATCGCCCGCTGGCAGGGCGCGGCCACGATCTGGTTCACCGACCGCACCGAGCACGGTGGCCGGGAGGACCCCTGGGAGGCCATGCCCGGTTACTGGGACGAAATCGTCTCGCGGATCGGAACAGGTGTCTCGGAATGAAAAAGGCCGTGGCACTGTTACGGGGAGAACAACCGTACTTATTGACCGACCAACGGAGTCCCCGTGTCGCTGCCACCCCTGGTCGAGCCCGCCTCCGAGCTCACCGTAGACGAGGTCCGCAGGTACTCCCGCCACCTGATCATCCCCGACGTGGGGATGGACGGGCAGAAGCGGCTGAAGAACGCGAAGGTGCTCTGTGTGGGCGCCGGTGGACTGGGCTCGCCCGCGCTGATGTACCTGGCCGCCGCGGGCGTGGGCACCCTCGGCATCGTGGAGTTCGACGAGGTCGACGAGTCGAACCTGCAGCGCCAGATCATCCACAGCCAGGCCGACATCGGCCGCTCCAAGGCGGAGTCCGCGCGTGACACCGTCAAGGGCATCAACCCGTACGTGGACGTGATCCTTCACGAGGAGCGGCTCGAGGCCGACAACGTGATGGACATCTTCAGCCAGTACGACCTGATCGTCGACGGCACGGACAACTTCGCGACCCGCTACCTGGTCAACGACGCGTGCGTGCTGCTGAACAAGCCGTACGTGTGGGGTTCGATCTACCGCTTCGACGGCCAGGCGTCCGTCTTCTGGTCCGAGCACGGCCCCTGCTACCGCTGCCTCTACCCGGAGCCCCCGCCGCCGGGCATGGTCCCCTCCTGCGCCGAGGGCGGCGTCCTGGGCGTGCTGTGCGCGTCCATCGGCTCCATCCAGGTCAACGAGGCCATCAAGCTCCTCGCGGGCATCGGCGAGCCGCTGGTCGGCCGCCTGATGATCTACGACGCCCTGGAGATGCAGTACCGCCAGGTCAAGGTCCGCAAGGACCCGAACTGCGCGGTCTGCGGCGAGAACCCGACCGTCACCGAGCTCATCGACTACGAGGCCTTCTGCGGCGTCGTGTCCGAGGAGGCCCAGGCGGCGGCCGCCGACTCCACGATCACTCCCAAGCAGCTCAAGGAGTGGATCGACGACGGCGAGAACATCGAGATCATCGACGTCCGCGAGCCGAACGAGTACGAGATCGTCTCCATCCCCGGCGCCAAGCTCATCCCCAAGAACGAGTTCCTCATGGGCACCGCCCTGGAGGGCCTCCCGCAGGACAAGAAGATCGTCTTGCATTGCAAGACGGGTGTCCGCAGTGCGGAAGTCCTCGCCGTCCTGAAGTCGGCCGGCTTCTCCGACGCCGTCCACGTCGGCGGCGGCGTCATCGGCTGGGTCAACCAGATCGAACCGGCCAAGCCGGTCTACTGAGCCCAGGCCGGGCGCGCCTTCCCGGCGGCCCACTGAGCCGAGGCCCGGCTCGCCTTCCCGGCGGGGGTCCCGCGCACCACAGGTGCCCGGGGCCCCCGCCGGTGTCATGAGCAGACCTTGCCGTCCTTCGGGACCGTGCCGTCCAGCAGGTAGTCGTCCACCGTCGAGTCGACACAGTCGCTGCCGCTGCCGTAGGCACCATGGCCCTCGCCCTTCCAGGTGAGGAGCACACCGACGCCCTTGCCCAGCTCGTCGGCCATCCTGCGGGCACCCTCGTACGGGGTCGCCGGGTCGCCCGTGTTGCCGACGACGAGGATCGGCGGGGCGCCGGGAGCGCTCACCTCCGGGGTGTCGTGCTGCCCCGGCACCGGCCAGTCGTGGCACCAGCCGGCCGTGTCCCAGCCGAGGAAGGGACCGAAGACGGGGGAGATCCGCTCGAAGTCCGGCAGGGCCCGTTTCGTCTCCTGGAGCGTCGGGCGCTGCCGGTCGTCCAGGCACGATATGACCCGTTGGGCGTGGGTGGAGGTGCCGTAGCGCCCCGAGGCGTCACGCTCGTTGTAGGCGTCGGCCAGGGCCAGCAGCTCGGAGCCGTCGCCCTCCTGCGCCGCCTCCAGCGCGCTGGTCAGGCTCGGCCAGCTGCTCTCGCTGTACAGCGGCACCACGATGCCGGTGATCGCCAGGCTCTGGGTCAGCTTCCGTCCGGCCGACGCCGGCAGCGGCTCGGCGTCGATCTGCTTAAGCAGCTCCTCGATCCTCGCCGTGCCCTGCTCGGGATCCTCGCCGGTGGCCTTCAGGTAGTTGTCGAGCGCGCGCTGAAAGCCCCTGGCCTGGTTCTCGGCGTGGCCCATGGCGTCGGCGGTCGGATCGACGACCGCGTCCAGCACCATGCGGCCGACCTGACCCGGGAACAGGTGCGCGTACACCCCGCCGAGTTCGGTGCCGTAGGAGAAGCCGAGGTAGTGCAGCTTCTCGTCGCCGAGCACCTGGCGCATCAGGTCCATGTCCCGCGCGGTGTCGGTGGTCGACACATGTGCCATCAGCCGCCCCGTGGCTCGCGCGCAGTCCTTGCCGAAGTCCGTCGCGTCCGCCAGGTAGGCGCGCTCCTCCTGCGGCGTGTCCGGGGTGACGTCCACGGTCTCGGCCGCCTGGATCTCCTTGTCGTCGCGGCACCGGACGCCCTCGCTCGCGCCCACCCCGCGCGGGTCGAAGCTCACCAGGTCGTAGCGCTCGCGCAGGGAGGAGAACGTCGAGGCGTACGACGGGATCGTCGACACCCCGGAGCCGCCCGGCCCGCCGAAGTTGAACACCAGAGAGCCGACGCGGTCGTCACCGCTCGCCTTGGCGCGGATCAGTGCCAGCTCGATCGTCTCGCCGCCGGGTTTCGCCCAGTCCAGCGGCACCTTCAGCGTCGCGCAGCTCCACTCGTCGCCCGGTGCGGGGGAGTCGGCGGTCTCCTCGCACCTGCCCCAGTCCGGCTTCTGCCCGGTGAGGGACGACGGCAGCGCGGAGGCGGAGGGCGGCGCGAGGCCGGTCCGTGTCGCGTCCGGGTTCTTGTCGTCCCCGTCGTCCGACGAGCCGCCCGTGCAGCCCGTCACCAGCAGCGCGCCGACGGCGCTGGCAGCCGCCCACCCCAGGAATCGCCGCATGTCCCATCCCCCTCTGGCCGTCCGCGCTTCGACGGGCGAACGGCGGTCAGGCCATGTTAGGACGACTTCACCGAAGTTCGCCGAGGCCTGTGGATAACCTTCTGACCTGCGGGTTTTCGGGTTCCAGGGTCCACTCCAGCCGGCTCGGCTCACGAGCAGACCGTGCCGGTCGCGGGCAGCTTGCCCTCCAGCAGGTAGCCGTCCACCGCGGCGTGGACACACTTGCTCTTGCTGTCGTAGGCCCCGTGCCCCTGCCCCCTGTATGTCACCTCCACCCCGACACCCTTGCCCAGCGCCTGCGCCATCCGGTGCGCGCCCTCGTACGGGGTCGCCGGGTCGCCGGTGTTGCCCACGACGAGGATCGGCGCCGAGCCCGGGGCGCTCACATCGGGATGCTCCGCGGCGCCCGGCACCGCCCAGTCGGTGCAGCTGACCATCCCCCAGGCCAGGGAGTCGCCGAACAGCCGCGAGGCGGCCCGGAACTCGGGCAGCTTGCGCTGGACGTATGCGGCGTCGTAGCGGGCCTTGTCGTCGGCGCAGTTGATGGAGATGTTCGCCGCGGTGATGTTGCTGTACTCGCCGTTGGTGTTGCGCCCGTTCATCGAGTCGGACAGCACCATCAGCAGCTGGCCGTCCCCGGCGTAGGCCGAGTCCAGCGCCTCGGCGAGGAACTGCCAGAGGTCCTTGGAGTACAGGGCCTGGAGGATGCCGCTGGTGGCCGCGGACTGGGTCAGCTCCCGGGGGAAGGCGCCGGGGATCGGCTTGGCGTCGAGGTCCTTCAGCAGCTTGGCGATACGGTTCTGCACGTCCTCGACGCTGTCGCCGGCCGGGCAGTCCTCGACCTTGGACACACAGTCCTCGGCGAAGTTCTCCAGGGCCAGCTGGAACCCCTTGGCCTGCCCGAGGGCGCCCTGCTCGGCCGTCTCCGTCGGGTCGACCACCGCGTCGAAGACGGCCCGGCCCACCTTCTTCGGGAACAGGTGCGCGTAGACGCCGCCGAGCTCGGTGCCGTACGAGATGCCGAAGTAGTGCAGCTTGGCGTCGCCGAGCACCTCGCGCATCAGGTCCAGGTCGCGGGCGGCGTCCGTGGTGCGCACATGGGGCAGGATCCGCTTGGAGTGCTTCTCGCAGGCCTCGTTGAAGTCCTTGGTGCCCTCCAGCAGCGCCCCGCGCTCGGCGGCGTCGTCCGGAGTGGCGTCCTCCTGGAACCACGCGTCGAGCTGCCGGTCGTTCAGGCAGGTCACGGGCGAGCTGCGGCCGACCCCGCGCGGATCGAAGCTGACCAGGTCGTAGCGGGTGCGGAGTTTCGCGTAGTCGGCTCCGAAGGAGGGCAGCGTGTAGACGCCGGAACCGCCCGGGCCGCCGAAGTTGAAGATCAGCGAGCCGATCCGGCTGTCCTCGTCGCCGCTCGACTTCGCCCGGATCAGCGCCAGGTCGATGGTGTCGCCCTTGGGGTCGTCCCAGTCGAGGGGCGCCTTCATGGTGGAGCACTGCCACTCGTCGCCGTCGGGCAGTGGCGAGGGGGTGCCTCCGCCGCCCTCGGCCTGGGACGGTGCGGGGCAGTCCTTCCAGTCCAGTTCCTGTGCCGTCAGATCCTCGTCGTCGCCTCCGTCGTCGTCGCTGCATCCCGCCAGCACGGAGGAGAGCAGCAGAACGGTGGTGGCCAGGGCAGCGGCGCGCAGGCGGGAGGGCTTCGGCATGATCCCATCGTGCGGCCGGGCGGGACGGCCCGCGCGGGGCGCGGGCCGTACGAGGGACGCAGGCCATGGGCCTTCCGAGCCGCACGCGCGCGTGGAGCCCTACGCCGCGCCCCGGCCCCCTACAGCGCGCCCTTGCGCGTGAGGTGGTTGAACGCCAGCCAGCCCGGCAGCACCGGCAGCCACAGGGTCAGCAGCCGGAACAGCAGCACGGCCGGGGCGGCGACCTCCTTGGGGAGGCCGACGGCGATCAGACCGACCGTCAGGGTCGCCTCGACCGCGCCCACACCGCCCGGTGTCGGCGCGGCGGAGCCGAGCGCGTTGCCCGCCAGGAACACGACCGCGACGCTGGCGAGGCTGATGGAGGTCGACTGGTCGCCGAAGGCGCGGATGGAGGCGTCCAGGCACATCACGAAGCAGGCGGTGAGCAGCAGCATGCCGCCGATGCCGGTGACCAGCTTCTGCGGCCGCTGCAGCACGTCGAGCATGCGCGGCACGACACCGGCGAACAGCGACCGCACGCGCGTGACGACGAATTTCCGCAGGAACGGCACCGACGTGACCACGAGCACCAGCACCGCCACCGTCAGCAGACCGGCGATGACGGTCCGGGACGGCGACAGCGACGGCGTCTTCTCGGTGCCGGTCAGATAGCCGAAGGACAGCAGCATCAGGATGTGGCAGCCGAGCCCGAACAACTGGGACGCGCCGACACTGGCGACCGCGAGCCCGGGGCGTACGCCCGCGCGCTGCAGGAACCGCGTGTTGAGGGCCACCCCGCCGACCGCCGCCGGGGCGACGATCTTCACGAACGACCCCGCGACCTGCGCGGCGACGGTCCGCGGGAACGGCACCCGCTCCGGCACGAACCCCAGCAGGCTCATCGCGGCGGCGACATAGCTCAGCGCCGAGAACAGCACGGCCGCCACGACCCAGCCCCACTCGGCCTCGGCGAAGAGCTTGCCGAACTCGATGTGGGTGAGCTGCGACAGCAGGAAGTACGCGCCGAAGGCCCCGGCGATGAAGCTGATCAGCGTGCGCGGGCGCACCCGCTCCAGACGGGCCGGTTCGACGGGTGCCTGGGGCCGGATGCGCAGCACCTCGTGCCGGATCTGCGTCAGCAGATCGTCCTCGCGCGCCTCCTCCAGCGCCTCGTCCATGGCCCGCTTCTCGGCCCGCGCCTCCGCGCGGACGGCCTTCTTGTCGGCCTTGTCGAGCTGTACGGTCTTGCCCGCCTTGTCGAGCCGTACGGGCTCGGCGTCGCTCTCGGACGCCTCCACGCGGGCCTGCTTGGCGTGCCGGGACGCCTCCAGCACGGCCTCGCGTTCGCGTTCGGCCCGCTCACGGTTCATCCGGCGCAGTGTCGCGCGCGTGGAGCGGGTCAGCGCGATGGGCTGGAGCATGGGCAGACAGTCGGCGACCGTGTCGGGACCGAGCACCTCGACCGCCGAGGCCACGGCACGCTCGGCGCCCACGCGCAGCGCGAGGGTGGTCATCAGCTGGGCGACGTCCATGCGCAGCAGCAGATCGCCGGCCGCGATCTCGCCGCCGCGCAGGTCGGTGAGGATCACCTTGCCGGAACGATCCACCAGAATCGCGTCACCCGCGAGCCTGCGGTGCGCGATGCGCCGCGACTGCAGGGCCTTCACCTGGAGCCAGGTGCTGCGCAGCAGCTCGTCGGTGATCTCCTCGTCCGCCAGCGAGTCCAGTGTGCGCCCGCCGGTGTGCTCGTAGACGAGCATCACGGCGTCCGGGCCGAGCTCGGAGGTGGCGATGAGCTTGGGCGCGTTGGCGCCCGCGGCGATGGCGGCGTAGGCGAGCAGGGCCTCCTGCTCCAGCGCCTGGCGCAGCGACTGCAGGCTGCGGCGGGTGGCGAAGCCGCGCAGGGTGAGGTTGCGCCACACGCGGTAGAAGAAGCCCTGGGCCTGCTGTTCGCGGTCGACGACGGTGACGTCGAGGGGTGGGCCGTCCTCCAGGGTGACGAAGTAGCGCCGGCCGCGGTCGGTGCCGTCGGAGGTCTCCGAGACGTCCTCGCGGGCGGCGCCCACCGGGCGGAAGCCGACCGTCCGCAGGCCCGCCATCAGCGTCTGGCCGGTGGGACGGACATTGGGCGAGCCGACGGCGTAGAGGGTGCCGTAGGCCACGCTCCAGCCGATGAGCACCGTGAGGATGATCGAGAACGGCGTCGTGTAGCCGGTCACCAGCATCGAGAAGGCGTCCAGCATCAGCACGATCCAGAGCACCGCGCGCCAGCGGGGTCTGCGGGACATGCCGACGGCCGTCATGTACGCGATGACCGGCGCGAGGTAGCCGTGCACCGGGTCGGTCAGGGCGTTGATGTCGCCGGGGGAGGGCTGGGTGAGCGCCTCCTGGATGGAGTCCGGGGCGGCGCGCGCGACCCACAGGTCGGTGGCGAGGGTCACGCCGTGCGCGAGGACGGCGGCGAGCACGCCATCGGCGATACGCAGCCCGTCGCGTTTGATCAGGCGTTCGATCGCGAAGGCGACCGGGACGAGCAGGATCGCGATGCTGGACGCCAGCCCCGCGATCTTGATCAGGAGATCGGGCGCCTGCCCCGTCCCCTTGTTGATGTCCTGTTCCAGGCCCGAGGTCGTGCCGTGCGCGAACGCGGCGATCGCCAGCAGCACGACGATGGCGAGCACGCCCACCAGCAGCCGCATGAGGTCGGAGGGGCGGTGCACGCGCGCGGGGAGCAGCGGTTCGTCGCCCTCCACCTCCTCGGCGTGGACCTCGCCCTCGTCGTTCCCGTGCGGTGGGTCCTCGTCCTGCCGGCCGGCCTTCTCGTCCGTCGTGGCGGCGTCCGGGCGCGACGCAGCGTCAGAGTTGCCCTCCGCGTCGTCGGGGTGCACACCCTGCTGCTTCATCGTCTCTTCTTGATCTCGTATCAACGGTCACCGCCCGCATGATGGTGGCATGCCGCACCGACACACGGGGGCATCAGGGTGCAATCGCGGGGGCGCACAGTCTGCCGGATGCGCCGCTCCCGGGCGAGGGATGCCCACGGTGGCGGGCCGCTCACATTGTCGGTGGGGTGGTGCAGGATGGGGCGAATGAGCGAGGAGAGCCTGCCGCGAGACGCCCGCGCGGAGTACGCGGACGAGCTGCCGGAGTACGCCGAGCGGGTCCTTGAGGTCGCGGAACTGATCCCGCCGGGGCGCGTGATGACGTACGGGGACATCGCGGAGTGGCTCCAGGAGGGCGGGCCGCGCCAGGTCGGCCGGGTGATGGCGCTCTACGGCGGGGCCGTGCCGTGGTGGCGCGTGACCCGCGCGGACGGCGTCCTGCTGCCCGGCCACGAGCTGCGGGCGCTCGCCCACTATCGCGCGGAGGGCACCCCGCTGAAGGAGGCGGGCAGGGCGGCCGAGGGGCATCTGCCCCGCCTGGACATGAGGCGGGCGCGATGGGACGGCGGCGAACACGCGCAGGGTCACACCTGACAGCTTCGGCCATCGGACGCGGACGCGGGGGACACGTGATCCGTACGGGGGAAACGGGGCACTTCCGTGACATGACGTACGTTCGTGGGGTGAGGGACGTACGTGGCTCACGAGCCGGGAGGGAAGAAGCGGAAGCTCTGCTTCCGGCCTTCTCGTCGGCGTAGCGTCGGCGGCGCGCGTCCCTTTCACCTCCTGGCCACCTTCCTTCCTCGGAGGCGGCCCGGCAACCAGCACACCCACCAGGACCGGCGAACCACGTGAGCTCCTCTTCCTCCACCAGGCGCCTGTCGCACCACCCGGTGCGACAGGGGAGCCGTGGCGCTTACCGACTGGTCCGTACCCCGCCGACCCAGCCCGCTCCCCCTCGTCTGGACGCCGCACAGCGTTCCGTGGTTGACCACACCCACGGACCGCTGCTCGTCCTCGCCGGCCCCGGCACCGGCAAGACCACCACCCTCGTCGAGTCCGTCGCCGCCCGCATCGCGCGCGGCGGAGACCCCCGGCGCATCCTGGTGCTCACCTTCAGCCGCAAGGCCGCCGTCGAACTGCGCGACCGCATGGCCCTGCGCATAGGGGCCGCCCGCGCGCCGCAGGCGACCACCTTCCACTCGTTCTGCTACGCCCTGGTCCGCGCCCACCAGGACAGCGACCTGTTCGTCGAACCCCTGCGGCTGCTGTCCGGCCCCGAGCAGGACGTCGCCGTGCGCGAGCTGCTGGCCGGCCAGACCGACCTGGAGCGGCTCGGCCTCGCGCATGTGCGCTGGCCCGACGAACTGCGCGCCTGCCTGACCACCCGGGGCTTCGCCGACGAGGTCCGCGCGGTCCTCGCCCGCAGCCGCGAGCTGGGCCTGGACCCCGGCGCGCTGGACGCCTTCGCCCGCCGCATCGGGCGCCCCGACTGGCGCGCGGCCGCCGCCTTCCTCGCCGAGTACCTCGACGTCCTCGACCTCCAAGGCGTCCTCGACTACGCCGAACTCGTCCACCGCGCGGTGCTCCTCGCCCGCCGCCCGGACGCCGCCGAGAAGCTCGCCGCGCAGTACGACGCCGTGTACGTCGACGAGTACCAGGACACCGACCCCGCGCAGGTACGCCTGCTCCAGGCACTGGCCGGCGGCGGCCGCACCCTGGTCTCCTTCGGCGACCCCGACCAGTCGATCTACGCCTTCCGGGGCGCCGACGTGAACGGCATCCTGGACTTCCCGCACACCTTCCCGCGCGCGGACGGCACCCCGGCCCCCGTCGAGGTCCTGCGCACCTCCCGCCGCTCCGGAGCAGCGCTGCTCGCCGCGACCCGGCTGCTCACCCGGCGCATGCCCCTCAACCGCCTCCCCGCGGACAAGGCCCGCGCCCACCGCGAGCTGACTCCCGCGCGTGAGGGCGGCCGCGTCGAGGTCTTCACCTACCCGACGCCGGGCACCGAGCTCGACAACGTCGCCGACATCCTGCGCCGGGCCCACCTGGAGGACGGCGTCCCCTGGAGCGACATGGCCGTACTGGTCCGGGCCGGCTCCCGCACCATCCCGGCCGTCCGCCGCGCCCTCACCTCCGCCGGCGTCCCCCTCGACATCGACGGCGACGACCTGCCCCTGCGCCACGAACCCGCCGTGGCGCCCCTGCTGACGGCGCTGCGGGCGGTGGCCACGGCGGAGTCTGGGGGCGCGGCCGAGGAGGTGGCCGCGGACGACGAGGGAGGCTCGGCCTCTGGTGAGGAGGCCTCGGCCTCTGCTGACGAGGCGGGCGAGACCGCCGAGCCCTGCTGGCTCGACACCGAGACCGCGCTCACGCTGCTCACCTCCCCTCTCGCCGGCATGGACGCCGCCGATCTGCGGCGGCTCGGGCGGGCCCTGCGGGAGGAGGAGCGGGCCGCGGGGAACCCCGTGCCGCCGCCGTCGGACGAGCTGCTCGCGCGGGCGCTGGCCGAGCCGGAGCGGCTGACCGTGCACGACCCGGCGTACGCGCGCGGGGCGCAGCGCCTGGGCGCGCTGCTGCGCAAGGCCCGCGAACGCCTGGCCGGCGGCGGTACGGCCGAGGAGGCGCTGTGGGACCTGTGGGACGGCACGCCGTGGCCCGCGCGGCTGGAGCGGACCTCCCGGCGCGGCGGAGCGGCGGGCCGTAACGCCGACCGCGACCTGGACGCCGTCTGCGCGCTGTTCGCGACCGCCGCCCGCGCGGAGGAGCGCACCGGAGGGCGGGGCGCGCTGAACTTCCTGGAGCAGATCGACGCCGAGGACATCGCCGCCGACACGCTCACCCGGCGCGCTCTGCGGCCCGACGCCGTGCGCCTGATGACCGCGCACCGCTCCAAGGGCCTCGAATGGCGTCTGGTCGTCGTGGCCGGGGTCCAGGAGGGGCTGTGGCCCGACCTGCGCCGGCGCGGCTCGCTGCTGGAGGCCGACCGCATCGGCCGGGACGGACTCGCCGAACCGCTCACCCCCGGTGCCCTGCTCGCCGAGGAGCGGCGCCTGTTCTACGTCGCCGCCACGCGCGCGCGTGAACGGCTCGTCGTCACCGCGGTGAAGGCCCCCGCCGACGACGGCGACCAGCCCTCCCGCTTCCTCACCGAGCTCGGCGTCGAACCCAAGGACGTCACCGGCCGCCCGCGACGCCCCCTGTCGGTCGCCGCGCTGGTCGCGGAGCTGCGCGCCACCACCGTCGACCCGCGCGTGTCCGACGCGCTCAGGGAGGCCGCCGCCCGTCGGCTGGCCCGGCTGGCCGCGCTCACCGACGACGACGGACGCCCGCTGGTGCCGTCCGCGCACCCCTACCGCTGGTGGGGCATGTTCGAGCCGACCGAGTCCAAGGTGCCGCTGCGCAACCGTGACCAGCCCGTCGTGCTCTCCGGCAGCGCCCTCGACCAGCTCGCCAACACCTGCGCCCTGCAGTGGTTCCTCGGCCGTGAGGTGAAGGCCGACGCGCCCGCGACCGCCGCACAGGGCTTCGGCAACGTCGTGCACGTCCTCGCCGACGAGGTCGCCTCCGGGCACACCCCCGCCGACCTCGACGTCCTGATGGAACGCCTCGACTCGGTGTGGAACGCGCTCGCCTTCGACGCGCCCTGGAAGTCGGCGCAGGAGAAGGAGCACGCGCGCGTGGCGCTCGAACGCTTCCTGAAGTGGCACGTCATGGACCGCACGGGCCGCACGCCCGTGGCCAGTGAGCACGACTTCGACGTCACCCTCGGTGCGGGCGAGTACGAGGTCCGCATCCGCGGCCAGATGGACCGCGTGGAGGCCGACGGTCAGGGTCGGGCGTACGTCGTCGACTTCAAGACCGGCAAGCAGGCGCCCACCGCGCGCGAGGTCGAGCGCCATCCGCAGCTCGCCGTCTACCAGCTCGCCGTCCGTGAGGGGGCCGTCGACGACGCCTTCGACGGGGTGCGCCCCGAGCCGGGCGGCGCCGAACTCGTCCACCTCCGCCAGGGCGCGGCCAAGCGCGACGGCGGCGAGACGCTGCCGAAGGTGCAAGCCCAAGAGCCGTTGGAAGGCGAGTGGGTCGGCGATCTGCTGGCCACGGCCGCCGGAAAGGTCCTCGACGAGCGGTTCACCCCGTCGGCCGGCCAGCACTGCACGCACTGCGCCTTCCGCGCCTCGTGCAGCGCGCGGCCGGAGGGACGGCACGTGGTCGAGTAGCGGTCGGTCCTCAGGCGCTCACGTCAGCACGTGACGGATCGCACCACCTCCGCCGACCTGCGCTTCTCCCGCCCAGGAAGGGCATCGCGGCCTCCGCTGTCAGTGCCCGCCGCTAGCCTCTTCTCTCATGTCCGCCCGTATCACCGACCCCGAGCAGCTCAAGGAGCTCCTCGGCATCCCGTTCACCCCGGAGCAGATGGCCTGCATCGTCGCGCCACCCGCCCCGCAGGTGATCGTGGCCGGAGCCGGTTCGGGCAAGACGACGGTGATGGCGGCGCGTGTGGTGTGGCTGGTCGGCACCGGCCAGGTCGCCCCGGAGCAGGTCCTCGGCCTGACCTTCACCAACAAGGCCGCGGGCGAGCTCGCCGAGCGCGTCCGTAAGGCGCTCGTCCGTGCGGGTGTGACCGACCCCGACGCCATCGACCCGGACAACCCGCCGGGTGAGCCGGTGATCTCGACGTACCACGCCTTCGCCGGCCGTCTGCTGACCGACCACGGCCTGCGGATCGGCCTGGAGCCCACCTCCCGGCTCCTGGCCGACGCCACCCGCTATCAGCTGGCCGCGCGGGTGCTGCGTGAGGCTCCGGGGCCCTACCCGGCGCTCAGCCGGTCCTTCGCCGACCTGGTCGCCGACCTCCTCGCGCTGGACTCCGAGCTGTCCGAGCACCTCGTACGGCCCGAGAGCCTGCGCGCGTGGGACGCCGGGCTGCTGCTCGCCCTCGACGGCGCCAAGCTCAGCAACGCCGACCTGCGCAAGGTCCCCGAGGCGGCCGCCGCGCGGCGGGACCTCGCCGAGCTGGTGCTGCGCTACCGGGCCGCCAAGCGGGAGCGGGACCTGCTCGACTTCGGCGACCAGATCGCCCTCGCCGCGCATCTGGCGCAGCTCCCGGAGGTGGGGCGGATCCTGCGGGACGAGTTCCGGGTGGTGCTGCTCGACGAGTACCAGGACACGTCCGTCGCCCAGCGCGTCCTGCTCGCGGGCCTGTTCGGCGGCGGCACCGGCCACCCCGTGACCGCCGTCGGTGACCCCTGCCAGGCGATCTACGGCTGGCGCGGGGCCTCCGTGGCGAACCTCGACGACTTCCCCGAGCACTTCGCGCACGCCGACGGCCGCCTCGCCACCCGCCAGGCGCTCAGCGAGAACCGCCGCAGCGGCGGCCGTCTCCTGGACCTCGCCAACGGCCTCGCCGAGCCCCTGCGCGCCCTGCACGCGGGCGTGGAGGCCCTGCGCCCCGCCCCGGGCGCCGAGCGCGACGGCGTCGTGCGGTGCGCGTTGCTGCCCACCCATGCCGAGGAGATGGCCTGGATCGCCGACTCCATCGCCCACCTGGTGCGCACCGGCACCGCGCCGGGCGAGATCGCCGTCCTGTGCCGTACGGCGACCGACTTCGCCGAGATCCAGGGCGCGCTCGTCGCCCGTGACGTGCCCGTCGAGGTCGTCGGGCTGTCCGGGCTGTTGCATCTTCCCGAGGTCGCCGACCTGGTCGCGGTCTGCGAGGTCCTCCAGGACCCGGGCGCCAACGCCTCGCTGGTGCGGCTGCTGACCGGCCCGCGCTGGCGCATCGGCCCGCGCGACCTCGCCCTGCTCGGCCGCCGCGCCCGGCTGCTGGTGTCCCACGCGCGCGTGGGCGACGAGGACGACCCCGACCGCAGGCTCGCCGCGGCCGTCGAGGGGGTCGACCCGGCCGAGGTGATATCGCTCGCGGACGCCCTGGACACGTTCCTGGAGGGCGCCGCGGAGGACGACGAGCTGCCCTTCTCGCCGGACGCGCGCGTGCGCTTCGCCCGCCTCGCCGCCGAGCTGCGCGACCTGCGCCGCTCCCTGTCCGACCCGCTCATGGACGTCCTGCACCGCGTCCTGGCGGTCACCGGCCTGGAGGTCGAGCTGTCGGCGTCCCCGCACGCGCTGGCCGCCCGCCGCCGCGAGACCCTGTCGAACTTCCTCGACGTCGCCGCCTCCTTCGCCTCGTCCGACGGCGAGGCCACCCTGCTGGCCTTCCTCGGCTTCCTGCGCACCGCGGCGCAGTACGAGAAGGGCCTGGACAACGCCCTGCCCGGTGGGGAGAACACCGTCAAGGTGCTCACGGCGCACAAGTCCAAGGGCCTGGAGTGGGACGTCGTCGCCGTGCCCGGCCTGGTCACCGGGAACTTCCCCAGCGGCCAGGGCCGCGAGAAGTGGACCGCCCAGGCGAAGGTGCTGCCCCACGAGCTGCGCGGCGACGCCGACACGCTGCCCGACGTCGAGGCCTGGGACTCGCGTGGGATGAAGGCCTTCCACGAGGCGATGAAGGAGCACCAGCACACAGAAGAGCTCCGCCTCGGTTACGTCACCTTCACCCGCCCCCGCTCGCTCCTGCTCGGCTCCGGCCACTGGTGGGGCCCCAGCCAGAAGAAGCCGCGCGGGCCGTCCGACTTCCTCCTTGCGCTGTACGACCACTGCGCCGCCGGGTACGGCGAGATCGAGGTCTGGGCGGACGAACCGGAGGAGGACGCCGAGAACCCGGCCCTGCACCGGGACAGCGTCGAACAGGCCTGGCCGCTGCCCCTGGACGAGACGGCGCTGACCCGCCGCCGCGCGGCCGCCGAGACGGTGCTGGCCCACCTGGAGGCCCTCGCCACGGCCCCGTACGACCCGGACGGCCAGGAGGACCCGGACTGGCCCCCGCCACCGGAGGACGAGGAGCCGCCGTACGAGGAGGAGCCGCCGCAGGACGAGGAGGAGCCGCCGCCCTACGAGGACGAGCCCCTCTTCGAGGACGACCCCGAGGACTGGGACACCCTCAGCCCCGAGCGTCCCTCGGTCCCGCACCAGGCCGGCCCCCCGGAGCCGGTGACCGAGTCCGTGGGCACCCCCCGGGACCCGGACCCCCTCACCCCCGAGGAGGCCCGCACCATCGCCTCCTGGGACCGCGACCTCGACGCCCTCACCGGAGAGCTGCTGCGCGCCCGCAGGTCCGTCACCGAGGTGCCGCTGCCGGCCGCCCTGACCGCCTCCCAGCTGCTGCACCTGGCCGCCGACCCGGACGGTTTCGCACAGGAGCTGGCCCGTCCCATGCCGCGCCCGCCGCAGCCCGCAGCCCGTCGCGGCACCCGCTTCCACGCCTGGGTGGAGACCCGTTTCGAAGCGCTGACGCTGCCCATGCTGGAGCCCGACGAGCTGCCCGGAACCGACGCCGAGATCGCCGACGAGCGCGACCTGGAGGCGCTCAAGGAGGCCTTCGAACGCACGCCGTACGCGCAGCGCACGCCCTACCGCGTCGAGGCGCCGTTCCAGCTCGCCGTCGCGGGCCGGGTGATCCGGGGCCGTATCGACGCCGTCTACAAGGACGGGGACGGCGAGACGGCGACGTACGAGATCGTCGACTGGAAGACCGGCCGCGAGGGCACGGCCGACCCCCTCCAGCTCGCCCTGTACCGCCTGGCCTGGGCCCAGCAGCAGGGCGTGCCCCTGGAGTCGGTGACGGCGGCTTTCCTGTACGTGCGCACCGGTGAGGTCGTACGCCCGCAGCCGTTGCCGGACCGGACGGCGATCGAGCGGCTGCTGCGCGAGGCCGGGCCGGCGCAGGACGGCATATGACGAACCGCCCAAGTAGGGACGTCCGTATGTGACGAACCGCCCAACAAGGATGTCGGTGCGGGCCGATAGGCTCGTGACCATGAGCCAGACCCCGGACAGCGCCGTCCGCCAGTACATCCAGCACCACCGTGCCGCCTTCCTCGACGACCTCGCCGAGTGGCTGCGCATCCCGTCGGTGTCGGCCCAGCCCGACCACGCCCTGGATGTACGGCGCAGCGCCGACTGGCTCGCCGCCAAGCTCAGCGAGACCGGCTTCCCGGCCGTCGAGGTCTGGGAGACCCCGGGCGCGCCGGCCGTCTTCGCCGAATGGCCCTCCGGCGACCCGAAGGCGCCCACGGTCCTGGTCTACGGCCATCACGACGTGCAGCCCGCCGCCCGCGAGGACGGCTGGGACAGCGAGCCCTTCGAGCCGGTCGTCCGGGAGAACCGCCTCTACGCGCGCGGGGCCGCCGACGACAAGGGCCAGGTGTTCTTCCACACCCTGGGCGTCCGCGCGCACCTCGCCGCCACCGGCCGCACCGCTCCCGCCGTGAACCTGAAACTGCTGATCGAGGGCGAGGAGGAGTCCGGCTCCCCGAACTTCCGCGCTCTTGTCGAGGAGCACGCCGGCCGGCTCGCCGCCGACGCGGTGATCGTCTCCGACACCGGCATGTGGTCCGAGGACACCCCGACGGTGTGCACGGGCATGCGGGGCCTCGCCGAGTGCGAGATCCGGCTGCACGGCCCCGACCAGGACATCCACTCCGGCTCCTTCGGCGGCGCCGTGCCCAACCCGGCGACCGCCGTGGCCCGTCTGGTCGCCGCCCTGCACGACGAGCACGCGCGCGTGGCGATCCCCGGCTTCTACGACGGTGTCGTCGAGCTCACCGACCGCGAGCGCGAGCTGTTCGCCGAGCTGCCCTTCGACGAACCGCGCTGGCTGCGCACGGCCAAGTCGTACGCCGCCCACGGCGAGGCCGGGCACACCACGCTGGAGCGGATCTGGGCCCGCCCCACCGCCGAGGTCAACGGCATCGGCGGCGGCTACCAGGGCCCCGGAAGCAAGACGATCATCCCGTCCTCGGCGATGGTGAAACTGTCCTTCCGGATGGTCGCGGGCCAGGACCCCGCCCACATCGAGAAGGTCGTCCGCGCCTGGGCCGCCGAGCAGGTGCCGGCCGGAATCCGCTGCGAGATCGAGTTCGGCGCGGCCACGCGCCCGTGTCTGACGCCGCTGGACCACCCGGCCCTGCAGTCGGTGGTGCGTGCGATGAGCCGTGCCTTCGAGGGGCCCGTCCGCTTCACCCGCGAGGGCGGCTCCGGGCCGGCCGCGGATCTCCAGGAAGTCCTCGGTGCGCCCGTGCTCTTCCTCGGCATCTCCGTGCCCTCCGACGGCTGGCACGCACCCAACGAGAAGGTCGAGCTGGACCTTCTGGTCAAGGGTGTGGAGACCAGCGCCTATCTGTGGGGCGACTTGGCGGAGAGCTGGCGCCATGAAAGCTGACCGGCCGGCGCCGTCCGGGGCGCCCTCGCGCGCGGGGCACACTGGAAAGGCCACCCCGCACCGCGAAGCCCCGCCGGACCCGGTCACCGCCTGCCGCACGTCCCGCTGAACCGCCGCCGAACCCAACCGTTGCCCCCGGGGGAGTTGGAAGCACCCGTGACCACCTGGACCGACCACACCGCCGAACGACCCATCTCGCTCACCGCCCCGAGCGGCATCGACCGCGCCGCCCACCACCGGCTCGACGAAGCCTGGCTCGCGGCGGCGTGGAGCCACCCCACGACCCGCTGCTTCGTGGTCTCCGGCGGCCAGGTCCTCATCGACGAGACGCCCGACGGCCGGACCGAGCTCGTCATGACGCCGTCCTTCGAGGCGCCCCTCACCGAGGCGCACCGCTACTTCCTGGGCACCGACGCCGACGGCGTCAGCTACTTCGCCCTGCAGAAGGACTCGCTGCCCGGCCGTATCGACCAGTCCGCCCGCCCGGCGGGCCTGCGCGAGGCCGGACTGCTGCTGTCCCCGCGCGACGCCGGCCTGATGGTGCACGCCGTGGGCCTGGAGAACTGGCAGCGCACGCACCGCTTCTGCTCCCGCTGCGGCGAGCGCACGGTCATCGCCGCCGCCGGTCACATCCGGCGCTGCCCGGCCTGCGGCGCCGAGCACTACCCGCGCACCGACCCGGCCGTGATCATGGCCGTCACGGACGAGGACGACCGCATCCTGCTCGGCCGCCAGGTCCACTGGCCCGAGGGCCGCTTCTCCACGCTCGCCGGCTTCGTCGAGCCGGGCGAGTCCATCGAGCAGGCCGTGCGCCGGGAGGTGTTCGAGGAGGCGGGCGTGACCGTCGGCCAGGTCGAGTACGTCGCCAGCCAGCCCTGGCCGTTCCCCTCCAGCCTCATGCTGGGCTTCATGGCCCGTGCCACCTCCACCGAGATCAACGTCGACGGCGACGAGATCCACGAGGCCCGCTGGTTCTCCCGCGACGAACTGGGCGCCGCCTTCGACTCCGGCGAGGTGCTGCCGCCCTACGGCATCTCCATCGCGACCCGGCTCATCGAGCTCTGGTACGGCAAGCCGCTGCCGACGCGCAACGTCTGAGGACGGACACAAAGAGGACGGACACAAAAGGGCGGAGGCCCCCCGACCGGGGGGCCTCCGCCCTTTTCGCAAGCCGCGTCAGACGCTGATCTTCTGCTTCACCTGGGCCAGCGACGGGTTGGTGAGCGTCGAACCGTCCGCGAAGAGAACCGTCGGCACGGTCTGGTTCCCGCCGTTCGCCTTCTCCACGAACGCGGCGGACGCCGGGTCCTGCTCGATGTTGATCTCGGTGTACGCGATGCCCTCACGGTCCAGCTGCTTCTTCAGCCGCTGGCAGTAACCGCACCACGTGGTGCTGTACATCGTCACAGTGCCCTGCATGTCTCGCGCGCTCCCTTGGCTCGGGGATCAGGTCGTCCGTTGGAGGAACATACGCGAACGGGTCACCATTCCCGCCGGGGGTATGGCCGTCGACGTGACGCCTGTCGCATCGGTACGACTATCAGTGCGCCCCTGTGGACAACCGGCTCGTCCGCCTCCGGCGACCTGGCAGCATGGCTGTGTGACAGCAGCAACGCACTCCCCTCTCTTCCCGCGGACACCGGACTCGGCCGACGCGGTGCTCGAAGGGCTCGACCCGGAGCAGCGCGAGGTCGCCACCTCCCTGCACGGTCCGGTGTGCGTCCTGGCCGGCGCCGGCACCGGCAAGACCCGGGCGATCACCCACCGGATCGCCTACGGGGTGCGGGCGGGCATCCTCCAGCCCTCCAGCGTGCTCGCCGTCACCTTCACCAACCGGGCCGCCGGCGAGATGCGCGGCCGGCTCCGCCAGCTCGGCGCGACCGGGGTGCAGGCCCGCACCTTCCACTCCGCAGCGCTCCGACAGCTCCAGTACTTCTGGCCGAAAGCGATCGGTGGCTCCATGCCCCGGCTCGTCGATCGCAAGGTCCAGCTCGTCGCCGACGCGGCCGCCGCGTGCCGCATCCGGCTCGACCGGGGGGAGCTGCGGGACGTCACCGCGGAGATCGAGTGGTCCAAGGTCACCCAGACCACACCCGCCGACTATCCGCTCGCAGCCGCGAAGGCCGGCCGCGAGGCCCCCCGCAGCCCCGCGGAGATCGCCCAGCTGTACGCGGCCTACGAGGACGTCAAGCGCGACCGTGCCGTCATCGACTTCGAGGACGTGCTCCTGCTGGCCGTGGCCGTCCTCCAGGACCGCCAGGACATCGCCGACCAGGTGCGCGACCAGTACCAGCACTTCGTCGTCGACGAGTACCAGGACGTGAGCCCCCTGCAGCAGCGGCTGCTGGAACTGTGGCTGGGGGAGCGGGACAGCCTCTGCGTGGTGGGGGACGCCAGCCAGACGATCTACTCGTTCACGGGCGCAACACCGGACCATCTGCTCGACTTCCGCCTGCGCCACCCGGGCGCCACCGTCGTCAAGCTTGTCCGGGACTACCGCTCCACCCCACAGGTCGTGCGGCTGGCCAACGGACTCCTCGCCCAGGCCCGCGGCCGCGCCGCCGACCACCGGCTGGAACTCGTCTCCCAACGCGGCTCCGGACCCGAGCCCGTCTTCACCGAGTACACCGACGAGCCCGCCGAGGCCGAGGGCGCCGCCCGCCGTATCCGCGAGCTGCTGGACGCCGGGGTCCCGGCCAGCGAGATCGCCGTCCTGTTCCGCACGAACGCCCAGTCCGAGATCTACGAGCAGGCTCTCGCCGACGTCGGTGTGCCCTACCAGCTGCGCGGTGCCGAGCGGTTCTTCGACCGGCCCGAGGTGCGCAAGGCGGGCATCGCCCTGCGCGGCGCGGCCCGCTTCGGCGGCAACGACTCCCTGCTGGACGACGCCGTCGACCTGCCCTCCCAGGTCCGGGCGGTGCTGTCGGGCGAGGGCTGGACGCCGCAGCCGCCCGCGGGTTCCGGTGCGGTCCGCGAGCGCTGGGAGTCGCTCGCCGCGCTGGTCAACCTCGCCCAGGACTTCGTCGCGGTCCACCCCCGCGCCACCCTCGCCGACCTGGTCGCCGAACTGGACGAGCGGGCCAACGCCCAGCACGCCCCGACCGTGCAGGGCGTCACCCTCGCCTCCCTGCACTCGGCGAAGGGCCTGGAGTGGGACGTGGTGTTCCTGGTCGGCGTCGCCGAGGGCATGATGCCGATCACCTACGCGCGCACCGACGAGCAGATCGAGGAGGAGCGCCGTCTGCTCTACGTCGGCGTCACCCGCGCCCGCGAGCGCCTGCATGTCTCCTGGGCGCTGTCCCGCTCGCCCGGCGGCCGCCCGAACCGCAGACCCAGCCGCTTCCTCGACGGCCTGCGCCCCGGCACGACCACCGTCGCGGGCCGAACCGGCGCCGCGGCCGCGGGCGGCGTCGAGCGGGGTGTCGTGGGCGCCGTGGAGGCCGCTCCGAGACGCAGACAGCGCACCCCTGCGCGGTGCCGGGTGTGCGGGCGCACCCTCACCGACGCCGGTGAGATGAAGCTGATGCGCTGCGAGGACTGCCCGTCCGACATGGACGAGGGTCTCTACGAGCGGCTGCACGAATGGCGGCAGATCCAGGCGAGCCGCAGCGGCCAGCCGGCGTTCTGCGTCTTCACGGACAAGACGCTGATGGCCATCGCCGAGGCGGCCCCGGCCGACCCCGTCGAACTCGCTCGTATCCCCGGCGTCCTGACGCGTAAGCTCAACCGCTACGGGGCCGACGTCCTGGCCATCTGCGCCGGTCAAGAGGTCGTCGCCGGGGCCGAGGACGACTGATACGAACTCGTCGAAAAAATAGTTTGCGCATGCCCCAGCAATCCCCATAGGTTCTTAGGCGTGGGAACGGCGGCCTTCTCGGAGGCGCCGATTCCGTGTTGTACTTGCATATCCGTCGGACTGGCTCACCCCAGTCCCCCTAGACGCCGAGAGGAGGCGAGTCCAGTGATCAGCATCAACGCCAGCTCCATCAGCACCGCCAAAATGACCGATCGCTCGGTCGTCGCTTCCCTGTGCATGCTCGGCGCCTCGGACCATGGCACCGGTCTGTCCGGCATTCCCGCCGTCCGTCCGGCGTCCTCCCTGTCTCTCGCGGGCCTTCCCGTCCGTGAGCGCAATGAGCGACCGACCAAGGCACTGGAAGCAGCAGTAGTGGCACAGGCGCAGGCCTATGCCTTTACCGCGACCGGTGCCGGATTCCGGACGCAGCAGACGACGCAGCACCACCTGATGTGGGCCTTCCGTGGGCCAGAACCCTGGAGTGATCCAGCCTGATCGTCGATCAGGCCGGCGCCTTCAGGGCCGCGGAACCCCATCCGGGATCCGCGGCCCTTCTGTTTTCCCCGAACGGGGAGAGCGGAACGAAGGAGCCTCGGGACAAGAAAAGAACCCGGTACCAGCCGCCCCCGGCCCAACAGGGCCGGAACGACCAGACGAGGAAGACGAAACCGTGCAACTCGAAGCGCACGCCCCGTCCGTACCGCCTTCCGAAACGATCCCCCCGCCCGGCCTCACGGAGGACTCCGCCTTGACCCCCCTCACCGCGCTCACCGCGCTCGACGACGCGATCGAGAACCTCGGTGTGCCCGTCCCCTGCCGCTCCTACGACCCGGAGGTCTTCTTCGCGGAGTCGCCGGCGGACGTCGAGTACGCCAAGTCCCTGTGCCGCACCTGCCCGCTGATGGAGGCCTGCCTCGCCGGCGCCAAGGAGCGGCGTGAGCCCTGGGGTGTCTGGGGTGGCGAGCTGTTCGTCCAGGGTGTTGTCGTCGCCCGGAAGCGGCCGCGTGGCCGCCCGCGCAAGAACCCGGTCACAGCATGAACACCGCAGGAACGATCGACCGCCCCCTCACGCACGACCCCAAGAAGCAGGCCCCGATGAAGCCGTCCACCAGCGAGCTCACGAGCTCCGTGATCGAAGACGTCACCACCACCGGCGCGAACGACTCGCGTCAGAACAGGACCCGCGAGATGCAACTCATCCCAGAAGCCCTGGCACGTGCGCATATGCACGACCGCCTGCGTGACGCGCAGGAGGAGCGCCGCGCGCTGAGCGTGGCGACCGCGCGTCGCATGCAGCGCCGGGCCGAGCGCGCGTCGCTGCGCGCCCGCCGCGCGCTGGCGATCGCCGTCATGCAGTGACCCTGACCACCTGAAAGCGGTGGCCTCCCGCACCGGGAGGAGAGAGCTTCCCCGCGGGGGCCGGTCCGTCCGAACGGACCGGCCCCCGCGGTGCGTTGTGCCCGGTGATCGACGGGCCACGGGGATATCGTCGGCAGGTGACGAGTCTTCCCGGAGGTGGGGACGACGGCGGCTCCGCCGCGCAACCCCAGACCCTCGTGTGCGCCCGCTGCGGTACCACGGAACAGGCACCGCAGCCGACCTGGACCTGTTCCGTGGAGAACGGCGCACGCCGCTACTTCTGCGACCGGTGCTCGCGGGAGAACCTCCGGGCGATCGAGGGGCGGCTCGACTCGGCCTGGTGGTAGACCGGGCGGGCCGCCGCGCTCAGGCCTCGACGGCGGCCTCCAGGTCGTCGCCGGCCTCCGTGGCGTTCTCGTCCGAGGCATCCTCGGTGCCTTCGGCGTCTGCCACGAACCCCGGAAGCCACTCCTCCAGTTCCTCCCGAAGCCGCACCGTCGCGCCCAACTGGCACAGCACGCCGATGGTGCTCAAGGTCACCCGGTGTATCAGCAGGTACGCCGGGGGCAGGTTGAGCTGCTTGCCCAGCTGGTAGGCGGGGGAGCGGGGGTCGGCGATACGGGCCGCCTGGCTGCGCATCCAGCCGCGGGTGAAGGTGAAGTCCTCCACCTGCGCCGGCTCGATGATCGGCAGGAGGTAGTCCAGAACGGCGTCGGGGTCGAGGTCGATCGACTCCTTCACGAACCCCTCGGTGCACAGCAGCTCGTAGACGGCCTCCGCCTCACCGGCGAGGGTCAGGCGCAGCGAGTGCCCGATCGGGGTGGGCAGCCCGCCCGGCAACCGGTCGACCGTGCCGAAGTCGAGCACGCCCAGCCGCCAGTCGTCCTCACCTTCCGGGCCGCCCGGCAGCAGGCGGAAGTTGCCGGGGTGCGGGTCGGCGTGCAGCAGGCCGGTGCGGGCCGGGCCGGAGAAGAGGAAGCGGGCCAGGAGCTGGCCGGCCCGGTCCCGCTGGGCCTGCGTACCGTCGGAGATCACCTCCGACAGCGGGACGCCGTCGATCCACTCGGTGACCAGCACCTGCTCGCCCTGATGCACGACCGCCGGGACGACCACGTCCGGGTCGTCCGCGAACTCCTCGGCGTGCGCCTGCTGGGCCTGCGCCTCCAGGGCGTAGTCGAGCTCCTCCGTGACCCGGTCGCGCAGCTCGGTGATCAGCGGCTTGATGTCCATGCCCGGGATGAGCGGCCCCAACAGCCGGGCGAACCGGCTCAGTTGGGTCAGGTCGGACAGCAGGGCCTCGCCCGCGCCCGGGTACTGCACCTTGACGGCGACCTCGCGGCCGTCGTGCCACACCGCCCGGTGCACCTGGCCGATCGAGGCGGCCGCGGCCGGCTTGTCCTCGAACTCCAGGAACAGCTCCCGCCAGTCCTCGCCCAGCCGCTGTTCGAGCACCGAGTGCACGGTGCTCGTCGGCATCGGAGGCGCCGCCTCCTGGAGCTTGGTCAGGGCGGCGCGATAGGGGCCGGCGACCTCCTCGGGCAGCGCCGACTCGAAGACGGACAGCGCCTGTCCGAACTTCATCGCGCCGCCCTTGAGCTCGCCGAGCACCTTGAACAGTTGCTCCGCCGTGCGCTGTTGCAGCTCGCGGCCGACGATCTCCGCGGACTCGCCCACGATCCGCTTGCCCAGGCCCCAGGTCGCCCGGCCGGCGAAGCCGAGCGGAAGCGCGGCGAGCTTGGCGGTCCGGGTGACCGCCTTCCGGGGAAGATCAGACATGCGCCCTCCAAGTGCCGGCCGGCCGTGCCGCGCCTGCCGTTCGGCCCGACTCCGCTGACGACCGTTGCACCGCCATTGTCTCGTGCGAACCCCCGGTCTCCGAGATGTGTTCCTCATTACCTTCGCCGGATCGCCGCTCCGCGGCACCGCAGGGGCAGCCCGGATGCCCCTGCACGGGACGGGCATGCCAGTGGAGGGTGGGCAGCGAGACCTCCCAGCGGGCCCCCGCGCTGGAGGGGGTGCGGCCGTCGAGGAAGGTCAGCGCGTGGGCCGCGGCCAGTCCGGCGACGGTCGTGGCGAGGGTCAGATCGCAGGCGCGCACCCGGCGCGGTCGGCCGGAGTGCCACTGTGCGACCAGGCGGGGCCAGGTCGGGTCCCGGTCGGCGCGGGCCTCGTGCAGACAGCCGGCGCAGCCCGTGTCGCCCGGCAGCACCAGCGGGCCGACGACGCCGGTCGCCTCCACCACACCGGCATAGAGATGGGGTGTGCCGGAGGCCATCAGGGAATCCGCGGCGGAGGGCACGGGCGCGTGGACGGCGGCGTCGTCGCGCGGGGCGAGGATCACCAGGGAGAGTCCCCGCTGGGGCTCCTCCAGGCGCGAGCGGGGGCCGCGCCGCGCCGGGCGGTCCGGAGCGGCGCTGCGCACGGCCTGCCGGGCGGCCTCCTCTCTGCGCTCACCGACCGCGTCGGCGGGAAGGCCGCCGGGCCCGACATCCTCCGGCTCGACCCGGCCGACGTCACGCACCTCCACCTCGCCGACGCCGGCGCCGGACAACAGGGACGCCAGCAGCGCGCCCACCCGACCGGCGCCCAGCACCCGCACCCGCAGGGAGCCGCGGGCGGCCAGCAGCTCCATGGCCTCACCGGGTGCGGACGTGGTCAGGGACAGGGAGGCCAGGTCCGGCCGCAGCCGGTCGATGACGGGCTGTTTCTCGCGCAGTGCCTGAGCGGCCGGGCCGCCGCCGCGGGAGTCGTCGAGCAGGCCGGCCCGGGCCAGGCCCTGGACCAGGGCGTCCACCTGGCCGTCCGGCAGATCCATACGCCGCCCCTCCTCGCGCAGCAGCGGCAGACCGCGGGTGCCGTCGAGCAGGTCCAGGAAACTTCCCGTGGCTGTGTCCATCGGACCCAGCGTCATCGCGTGTGTCGGCGTCATGCCGAACTGCACGGTGCTGAGGTCGCGCCAGCCGCGCCGCAGCGCGGGCTTCACCATCGGATGCATGACAGGCCCCCGTAGCCCCGAACGAACAGGTGTGTCGGCGGAGCGGGGGCGTGGGGGTCACCCCGCTCCGCCGACGAGTGCCAGAATGCCGGGGCCGGGCGAGGCGCCGCGAAAGTTGTCCACAGGTGACAGTGAGTAGTCATCTGAGCTGCTTGTCATACAAATCCGGCGGGCGGGTCACGCCTGCGGCACAGGATCCGCACGGAAACGGTCCGGAGCCGGGACTTCCCCCGTATGCAGCGGGTAACGTCGGGGCGTGTCCGCCGACCCACTGAACCGTGCCGGAACACCGCAGCGCCGCACGACCGACCAGCCGCCCAGCGGCTCGCAGGCCGACGCGATCGAGGTCCGCAGGAGCGCCCGCCGACGAAGGACGGTCTCCGCGTACCGCGAGGGCGATCGCACCATCGTGCTCATCCCCGCCCGCATGTCCGAGGCGGAGGAGCGACGCTGGGTGAACGTCATGCTCGACAAACTCGCCGCCCAGGAGAGCCGCAAGCTCCTGGGCGACGCCGAGCTGGCCGAGCGTGCCGAGCGGCTGTCGGCGCAGTACTTCGACGGCCGCGCCCGTCCCGCCTCGGTGCGCTGGGTGACCAACCAGAACACCCGCTGGGGCTCGTGCACCCCCGCCGAGGGCAGCATCCGGCTGTCGCACCGGCTGCAGGGCATGCCCGAGTACGTCGTCGACTACGTCCTGCTCCACGAACTCGCGCATCTGCTCGTGCCCGGTCACGGCCCCCGCTTCTGGCGGCTGCTGGAGGCCTATCCGCGCACCGAGCGCGCCCGCGGCTACCTCGAAGGCGTGGTGGCGGCCGACCGGCTGCCGCACCTGCCCGGCGCGCGGGGGGAGTGAACGAGGGATTCCGCCCGCTCCCGTGCCCCGTGGTACGGCTGAGCTGTGGTTGTGTACCGGGTCTGTACCGACATCGTCCGCTGTCGGAGTTTGCCGTTAGCCTGGCGCGACGCACTCACTTCGGGATGGGGGACGGTCGTAACGCATGGCCAGGGAATTCCAACGCGGCCACAAGGCCAGGATCAGTGACCTCACCGCGGGCACGGATCTGTACGTAGGCGTGCAGATCTCCGGCCCCGGGCTGACCTTCGACATCAGCTGCTTCGGGCTCGACGCCGACGAACGGCTCTCGGACGACCGGTACTTCGTCTTCTTCAACCAGCCGAAGTCCCCCGAGGAGTCCATCCAGCTCCTGGGCGCCCAGGCGGGTGACACGGAGTCCTTCCGGATCACGCTCGACCGGATCCCGGCGCAGATCCAGAAGCTGTCCTTCACGGCGACGATCGACGGCGCCGGACAGATGTCGCAGATCGCTCCCGGCTACATCCGTATCGTCGCGGGCGGCGAGGAAGTGGCCCGCTACGCCTTCAACGGCTCGGAGTTCTCCACCGAGCGGGCCGTGATGCTGGGCGACTTCTACCTGAAGGACGTGTGGCGGTTCGCCGCCGTCGGACAGGGCTTCGACGGCGGACTCGAGGCGCTGCTGAAGAACTTCGGCGGCGAGGTCGCCGAGGAGGAGGCGCCCGCACCGCAGGCGCCGCAGGCCGGGGCCACGCCCGGTTTCGCACCTCCCGCCCAGGCCGCCGCGGCCCCCGCCTTCAACGCCCCGGCACCCGCCCCGGCACCCGCCCCGGCGCCCGCCCCCGCTCCCGCGCCCGCCGCGCAGGGATTCGCGCCGCCGCCCGGAGCCACGCCGCCCCCGGCACCCGCTCCCGCCCCCCAGGTGCACACCGCGCCGACCATCGTCGCGCCCCTGCACACCCCGCCCGGCGGCACCGTCCCGCCTCCGCCGCAGGCGCCGTACGGCCAGCCGCCCCAGCCGCAGCAGCCGTACGGGCAGCCGCCGCAGCAGGCGTACGGCCAGACCGCCCCGCCGCCCCCCGGCTACGCCCAGCCGCAGGCCCCGCAGTCACCCGCCCCGCCGCCCGGCTACGGGCAGCCGACCCCGCCTCCGGGCTACGGCCAGCAGCCCGCCTTCGGGCAGGTCCCCGGTCAGCAGGCCGCCCCCTACGGCGCCGCGCAGGGTGGCACCCCGGGCGTGGCGGGCGCGCTCCAGCAGTTCCGGGAGACGCCCACCGGGCAGCGCTGGACGCAGCAGAACAAGAAGCTGGTCCGCGTCGACCTCGGCATCGGCGGCCAGCCGGTCCTCGCCCGCCAGGGCAGCATGGTGCTCTACCAGGGCAAGGTCGACTTCAGCTACAAGGGCGCGGGCTTCGCCGGCCGGATCACCGGCAACGCCACCGGCCAGGAGATGCAGCTGATGCGCTGCACCGGCCAGGGCCAGGTGTTCCTCGCCGAGAACTCCACGATGCTGCACCCGATCGAGCTCCAGGGCGACGGCATCTGCGTCTCCGCCGAGAACGTCCTCGCCTTCGACGAGAGCCTGCAGTACGAGGTCCGCCGCATCGAGGGGCACGGCATCCCCGGCGGCGCGCTGTTCACGATGCAGTTCACCGGCACCGGCACGATCGTCGTCAAGACGCACGGCACGCCCGTCGTGCTGCCGGTGACGCCCACGACCTTCGCCGACTGCAACGCGGTCGTCGCCTGGTCGTCGGCGGCCCAGGTGGTCGTCTCCAGCCAGGTCCGCATGCGCCGCAACGCCTACCCCGGCGACACCGGCGAGAGCGTGAACCTGCAGTTCCGGGCAGCGCCCGGCAACTTCATCGTCGTCCAGCCGTACGAGGTCTGAGGGAGAGCCCGACATGAACCAGCCGCTCGCGGGCTTCGCTCCCGCACCCGTCACCGCCCGCATGGAGAACCACGGCAACCACATGCTGAAGGTGGCCATGCAGACCGGAAACGACCTCCTCGCGCGCGTGGGGTCGATGGTCGCCTACGAAGGGTTCGTCCAGTACGAGCCCAACCCGCCGGCCGTCCGCCAGATCGCCAAGGACTGGATGACCGGCGAGGGCGCGCCCCTGATGAAGTGCTCCGGCGACGGCCTGCTCTACCTGGCCGACTACGGCGCCAACGTCGTCGTGATCAACCTCAACGGCGACGGCATCTCCGTCAACGCCACCAACCTGCTCGCCTTCGACGCGCACCTGAGCTGGGGCGTGGAGCGGGTCAAGGGGCTGGCGAAGTTCGCCGGCCAGGGCCTGTGGAACACCAAGATCTCCGGTCAGGGGTGGGTCGCCCTCACCTCCCGGGGCAAGCCGATCGTCGTCGACTGCGGCGGCGGCGAGGACGAGACTTACGTCGACCCGGACGCGCTCGTGGCCTGGTCGCCGAACCTGAAGGTGAAGGGCAAGCGCAGCTTCAAGGCGCAGTCGCTGATCGGCCGGGGCAGCGGCGAGGCCTACCAGATGGCCTTCTCCGGCCAGGGCATCGTCGTCGTCCAGCCCAGCGAGGACAGCACCGACCGTCTCCGGGTCCGGGGCTGAGGGGGAGCACCACACCATGCAGAGTCCGCTTTTCGCCTACAACGACCAGCAGACCCAGGAACGCTGGGCGCTGCAGAACAAGCAGATGCTCCGCGTCACCATGGAGGGTCACGACGACATCCTCGCCCGCAAGGGCACGATGGTCGCCTACCAGGGCCTCGTCGAGTTCGACGCCGAGTACCAGAGCAACAGCTCCTCACGCGCGCGTGCGCACACCGGTGAGGGCCTGGACCTGATGCGCTGTCACGGGCAGGGCACCGTCTACCTGGCCAACCTCAAGCAGCACGTCCACCTCATGGACGTCGAACAGGACGGGCTCACCGTCGACAGCAGCTACGTGCTGGCGATGGACTCCTCCCTGCACCACGAGGTCATCGCCGTCGACAGCCTCTACGGCATCTCCGGCTCCGGGAAGTACCAGCTCAACATCACCGGCCGCGGCAAGGTCGCCCTGATGACCTCCGGCATGCCGCTGCTGATGCAGGTCACCCCGGACAAGTACGTCAACTGCGACGCCGACGCCATCGTCGCCTGGTCCACCTCGCTGCGTGTGCAGATGCAGGCCCAGACGCACTCCTCCGGCGTGTGGCGCCGGCGTGGCAACACCGGCGAGGGCTGGGAGCTCAGCTTCATGGGCAGCGGCTACGCCCTGGTCCAGCCCAGCGAGCTGTTGCCGCCGCAGAACGCCCAGATCGGCTCGGGCCTCGCCGCGCAGTACGGCATGGGCCAGCAGGGGGTCCGCAACCAGAACCAGGGCAACGTCTGGAGCTGACCGTCCGGAAAGCAGACGTAAGGGGTGGCCACCCTGGTGGCCACCCCTTACCTGTTCAGAGCCTCGCTCTATCTGTTCACGGCCTTGCTCTGGTCGCTTCGAGCAGTCGTACGACCGACTCGTCCGCCACGTCCGCCACCTCGTCGTAGGCGAACCAGCGCAGGTCCAGGGACTCGTCGCTGATGGCCTCGGCGGCTCCGGCCGGTGCCAGGGCCGCGTACTGGACGTCCAGGTGCCAGTTGCAGGGCGCCGGGATGGGATGGCGGTCCAGGCGCACCGGACCGCCCGGCAGCAGGGTCAGGCCCGTGATGCCCGACTCCTCGGTGGCCTCGCGCAGGGCGGCGGCCTCCAGGGAGGTGTCCTGCGGCTCGCAGTGGCCGCCCATCTGCAGCCACATCCGCAGCTTCCTGTGCAGGGTGAGCAGCACCCGCCCGCGCGAGGGGTCGATCACCAGGGCGCTGGCGGTGAGGTGGCCCGCATGGCAGGCCTTCCACATGCCGTCCGGGTGGGCCGCGAGATGGTCCAGGTAGGCCTGGCGCAGGTCGGGCTGGTCCTCGTAGCCCTTGAGCACGAGGACCGCGTCGTCGTACAGGCTCACTCGGTGTCGTCGCCCTTGCTGTCGTCGTCCTTCTTGTGCAGGTCGGGCTTCTTCGTGGAGCCGTCCGCCGCCTCGCCGAGCATCTTGTCCAGCTCGGAGAAGTCCAGGTGCTCGCGGTGCACGAAGCCGTCCGGGTCGTCGAGGTCCGTCGCGGTGGGCAGCATGTCCGGGTGGGCCCACAGCGCGTCGCGGCCGTCCACCCCGCGCGCGTCCGTCAGGGACGCCCACAGGCGGGAGGCGTCGCGCAGCCTGCGCGGGCGCAGTTCCAGGCCGATCAGCGTGGCGAAGGTCTGCTCCGCCGGGCCGCCGGTGGCGCGGCGTCGGCGCAGGGTCTCCCGCAGCGCGTCCGCGGACGCCAGGCGCGGCTTGGCGGCCGCGTGGACCACCGCGTCCACCCAGCCCTCCACGAGCGCCAGAGCGGTCTCCAGACGGGCCAGGGCGGCCTTCTGCTCCGGGGTGTCCTCCGGCTGGAACATGCCCTGCTGGAGCGCCTGCTGCAGCTCCTCGGGGTTCTGCGGGTCGAACTGCCCGACCACGTCCTCCAGCTTGGCGGTGTCGACCTTGATCCCGCGCGCGTAGCCCTCGACGGCGCCGAACAGGTGCGAGCGCAGCCACGGCACATGCGCGAACAGACGCTGGTGGGCCGCCTCGCGCAGGGCGAGGTACAGCCGCACCTCGTCCTTGGCGATGCCCAGGTCCTTGCCGAACGCCTCGATGTTCACCGGCAGCAGCGCGGCCTTGCCGGCCGGGCCTAGCGGCAGGCCGACGTCGGTGGAGCCGACGACCTCGCCCGCCAGCACCCCCACGGCCTGCCCGATCTGCGTGCCGAACATCGCGCCGCCCATGGAGCGCATCATGCCGATCAGCGGGCCGGCCATGGCCTGCATCTCCTCCGGCAGGATGTCGCCCATGGCGCCGCCGACCCGCTCGGCGACCGGGTCGACCAGCTCCTTCCAGGCGGGCAGGGTGGCCTCGACCCATTCGGCACGGCTCCACGCCACGGCGGTGCCCGCGCCGGACGGCAGCGAGGTGGCGTCGTCCAGCCACAGGTCGGCGAGGCGGACGGCCTCCTCGACCGCGGTCCGCTCGGCGGGGCCGACGCTGGCGTCCTTCACGCCGTCCGCGGTGCCCTGGGAGACCGTCTGGCGCGCGATCTGCTTGGCCATGTCCCAGTTCACCGGGCCGCCCTCGTAGGAGAGCATCTGGCCCAGCTGCTGGAACGCGGCGCCCAGGTCGGTGGGGTTCAGCGAGCCGAACATGGCAGCGAGCGGATTGTCCGCTCCGGGGCCGCCAAAGCCTCCGGCGCCGGGCAGCCCGAAGCCGAACGGGTTGGCCGGTCCCTGCTCACCACCGCTCTGCTGGTCCTTCTTCTTGCCCTCGTCGCCGTTCTCCGGCTCCTCCGGCGGAAGGCCGAATCCGAATGGGGTGTCACTCACGGGATTCCTCGGCTGGTAAGGCCGCCGGTTCTTTCCCGACGGCACGACTGCCCGACAACACCACCCAGCGTAGACACCGTGGGCGGTTGGGGCCTCGGTGCTTCGCCGACAGAAGGCCTGCGGCAGGATGGATGCCACCTGGTACGTACGCGTCACTCGCGCTCGTATTGAAGACAACCGCTGGAGACGCCCGGTGAGTTCCCCAGACCCGCAGGTTCGCGCAGCGCGAAACCCGTCAACCTCTCCCGCCGCGCGCGGGCCCGTCGTCGCGGTCACCGGTGCCGCGTCCGGCGTGGGCGCCCTGCTCACCGAGCGGCTCGCCGCGTCGGAGGAGATCAAGCAGGTCATCGCCATCGACGAGCGGCGTGGCCCGTGCGCGGACGCGCAGTGGCACATCCTCGACGTGCGCGACCCGGCGATCGCCGACAAGCTGCGGGGCGCCGATGTGGTCGTGCATCTCGCACTCGACCTGGATCTGGAGACGGATCCCGCCGCCCGGACGGCGTACAACGTGCGGGGGACGCAGACCGTGCTGACCGCGGCCGCCGCGGCCGGGGTGCACCGCGTGGTGCTGTGCACGTCCTCCATGGTCTACGGCGCCCTGCCGGACAACGAGCTGCCGCTGTCCGAGGACGCCGAGCTGCGCGCCACGGCCGAGGCGACCGGCGTCGGGGACCTGCTGGAGATCGAGCGGCTCGCGCGGCGCGCCCCGCGCGCGCATCCCGGGCTGAACGTCACCGTCGTACGGCCCGCCGTGCTGGTCGGTGGCACCGACACCGCGCTGACCAGGTACTTCGAGTCGCCGCGGCTGCTTGTCGTCGCCGGGTCGCGGCCCGCGTGGCAGTTCTGCCACGTCGAGGATCTGTGCAGTGCTCTGGAGTACGCCGTCCTGGAGAAGGTCGACGGGGAGCTGGCCGTCGGGTGCGACGGGTGGCTGGAGCAGGAGGAGGTCGAGGAGCTCAGCGGGATCCGCCGGATGGAGCTGCCCTCCGCGGTCGCGCTCGGCGCCGCGGCCCGGCTGCACCGGATCGGACTCACGCCCTCGCCCGCGGGTGACCTCGCCTACACGATGTACCCCTGGGTGGTGAGCGGCAGCCGGCTGCACGACGCCGGGTGGCGGCCGCAGTGGACCAACGAGGAGGTGCTCGCGGAGCTGCTGGAGGAGGTCTCCGGGCGGCACACCGTTGCCGGGCGGCGGCTGGGGCGGAAGGACGCGACGGCTGCGGGGGCCGCCGGGGCGACGGTGGCTCTGCTGGGTGCGGCGGCTGTCGTACGGCGCGCCCGGAAGGCGCGGCGGCGCATCTGAGGCTGGGCCTCGCTGGGGTTGCTTGTCAGGTGCGGCGGCGCTTGTGAGCCGGGCCTCGCTTGGGTCGCCTGTCAGGTGCGGCGGCGTTGTCGCTGAGCTCGGGGCGTTGGCGCGGCTCGGCGCTACGAGGTGCCGCTGCGCCCACCCGTGCCGCCCCAGCGGCACGACTGCCCGCAGCGACGCGGCGTGGTGGCCGGTGCGCCTGCCCGTGGCGCCCGTAGCGGTGTGGCATGACGGCGGTGCGCCCGCTGATGGTGGCCCTGCGGTGCGGCGTGATGGCTGGCGCGCCTGCCGGTGGTGCCCGTAGCGGTGTGGCAGGACGGCGGTGCGCCCGCTGGTGGTGCCCCTGTGGTGCGGCGTGATGGCTGGGGCCTCCGCCGGGGGGCCCTTGCGGTGCGGCACGGCGGCCGTGCGCCCGCCCGTGGCGCCCCAGTCGGCGCGGCATGACGGCCGGCGCGCTCACCGTGGCGCCCCAGTCGGTGCGCCATGACGGCCGGCACGCCCGCCCATGCCGCCCCAGCGGCCCGGCACGGCGGCCGACTTCAGCGGCGCCACCCCCGCCCCCTCCGTACGTATCTCCAAAGCCGTACACGCGCGTGCGGGCGATGACGGTATTCCCCCTGCTCCCGCGTGTGCGGCACGATGGATGTATGGCACTCACGAACGATCACCCCGGCGAGCGGGCCGCGCAGGATCCGATCAAGCTGATCGGGATCAGGGAGACGGCGCTCTCCTTGGACGAGGTTTTCGCGGCTGTGGGGGACGATGCCGCCGGCGGGACGGCTCTCTTCGTGGGGACCGTGCGGAACCACGACGGGGGCGCCGATGTCGACGAGCTCGGCTACTCCTGCCACCCCTCCGCGGAGGCGGAGATGCGGCGGATCGCCGAGAAGGTCGTGGCGGAGTACCCGGTGCGGGCGCTGGCGGCCGTGCACCGGGTGGGGGATCTGCAGGTCGGCGACCTCGCGGTCGTGGTCGGTGTGTCGTGCCCGCACCGCGGCGAGGCCTTCGAGGCGTGCCGGAAGCTGATCGACGACCTCAAGCACGAGGTGCCGATCTGGAAGCACCAGAAGTTCTCGGACGGCACCGAGGAATGGGTCGGCGCCTGCTGAGGTCCGGCACACCTGTCACACCCGCAGTCACCCACCCCTCCGGTTGCGTAACCGCACCCCTGCCGTGAGCGTTGTCAGTGCGGATGTTTAATCTGCTGATCAGTCAGTTGCGGACGCTCATGGGGTTGGGAGGTCGGCATGGCGGCGCTCGCCTGGTTGCTGATTCCGCTGGTGGCTGCGATCGGCGCCGGTCTGTGGGGCAGTTGGGCCAACCGGACACGCAGGACACGGGGCGACGGTCCGGAGCTCGACGGGTATGCCCGGTTTCGCGCGGCCATGGAGAAGTCCCGCACCAGCGGCTGATCGCGGCCCTGACGGTGTTCCGACAGGCTCGTCACGTACTGTCGTGGCATGCCACGCCGCACCACGACGATGCTCGCGTCGACCCTGATGCTGATCGTGCTCCTGTGCGCGGGAGTGCTCATCAAAGTGCCGTACTCGGAGATGTCCCCGGGTCCGACGGTGAACACCCTGGGCGAGCACGACGGCGAGCCGGTGCTGCAGATCTCCGGCCGCAAGACCTACCCGACGACCGGCAACCTGAACATGACCACCGTCCGGGTCACCAGCGCCGACTACCGGATGAACCTCGTCGAGGCGGTCTACGGCTGGCTCGCGCACGACAACAAGATCGTGCCGCACGACACGCTGTACCCGGACGGCAAGACCGAGGAGGAGTCCACGCAGGAGAACGCGGAGGAGTTCAGCCAGTCCCAGGAGAGCGCCAAGGTCGCCGCCCTGAAGGAGCTGGACATCCCCGTGAAGTCCTGGGTGGTCGTCTCGACGGTCGTGAAGGACTCGCCCGCCGAGGGCTCGCTGCACGCCGGTGATGTGATCAAGGCGGTCGACGGCACGGCCGTGAAGCAGCCCGGGGACGTCGCCGAGCTGGTGACGAAGCACAAGCCGGGCGAGGACGTCGTCTTCACCGTCGTGCCCGCCAAGGAGCAGGCCGCCGCGGAGAAGGAGCACCGCACCGCGACCGGCGCCGAGGACGTCACGATCACCACGGCGGCCTCCGACGACGAGGGCGAGAAGCGCGCGATCGTCGGCATCACGGCGGGCACCGACCACACCTTCCCCTTCACCATCGACATCAAGCTCGCCGACGTCGGCGGCCCCAGCGCCGGACTGATGTTCTCGCTCGGCATCTACGACAAGCTCACCCCGGGCAGCCTGACGGGCGGCCAGTTCGTGGCCGGTACCGGCACCATCGACGACGACGGCAAGGTCGGCCCGATCGGCGGCATCGAGATGAAGACGGTCGGCGCCCGCGACAAGGGCGCGAAGTACTTCCTGACGCCCGCCGACAACTGCGCGGCCGCCGCCAAGGACACCCCGTCCGGGCTGCGACTGGTCAAGGTCGACACCATCGGCGACGCGCTCGACGCCCTTCAGGACATCCGCGAGGGCGACACCGCGGACCTGCCGAAGTGCACCACCGGCTGAGCCGCACGCTAGGGAAAAGGCCGGGGGCGCCCCTCAAGCAGGGGCGCCCCCGTCGCCTTACGAGCCGTACGAACGCCGTGAGGCCTCAGTCCTCGAACGTCGCCGCCAGCGCCTCCGCCAGACCCGGAACCAGGTCCGGGCCGGTGAGCACCTCGGTCGGCGAGTCCTTCTCGCGCAGCCGCAGCGCCGACTCACGGGCGCCGTCGCGCAGCACCGCGACCGTCATGCGGACCTCCTGGCGCTCGGGATGCCGCGCCACCCACTTGGCCAGCTGGGCCTCGCCCAGACCGTCCGGAACCTGAGCCTCCGCGGACGGCGGCAGCATCAGCCGCTCCACGGTGATGGCGCAGCCGACCACCGCGTCAGGCCAGGCGATGGTGCCGAGGAACTCGTCGAGCGCCTTGTCCGTTGGAATCTCGTCCTGCTCGATCGGGGTGAGACCGGTGGGGGTCTCCGGCTCGTCCCCGAGGCCGAGCTGCGCCGCGAGCGCGGGCTCCTGGGTCCGCAGGCGAGCGGTGTCTACGAGGGCGAAAAGGCGGGCGGGCTGGTCCCAGCCGAGGCCGGAGGCGTACTCGTCGATCTCGAGTACGGCCCGGGTGAGCGGGCTCGCCGCCATGGGAGTGTTGGACATGGTCACAATCCTGCCTGGTTCCTGACCCGAATCGGGAACCGAGTAAAGCGTGAGTAAGTTGCATAGGTGTGGGCCTACGATCACGGGGCCCGACCGAGGGCCCGCGAACCCGGGGGCCTGACGGACCAACAGCGAACTTCGAGGTGCGCACCTTGGCTTTCCAGATGCCGGACCGCGGCGGAGGCCCGACGGGGCCACGGATCAGAGTGGGCCGCCCGTCCCGGCGTGTCCGGACCCTGCTCATGACACTGGGCGTGCTTGCCGTACTCGGCATGGCGTTCACCATGTTCGCGGGCTTCTGGACGGACTGGCTCTGGTACCGGTCGGTGAACTACTCGTCCGTCTTCACGACCACGCTGTCTACCAAGATCGGACTGTTCTTCGTCTTCGGCCTGCTCATGGCCCTCGCGGTCGGCTTCAACATCTGGCTGGCCCACCGGCTGCGCCCGCCGCTGAGCGCGATGTCGATGGAGCAGCAGAGCCTGGACCGCTACCGGATGGGCATCGCGCCCTACAAGAAGTGGCTGCTGCTCGCGATCACCGCCCTGGTGGGCCTGATCGCCGGCGCGTCCGCGTCCGGTCAGTGGCGGACCTGGCTGATGTGGGTCAACGGCGTGCCCTTCGGCAAGGAGGACCCGCAGTTCCACCTGGACGTCTCCTTCTACGCCTTCGACCTGCCCTGGTACCGCTTCCTGCTGGGCTTCGGCTTCGCCGCCGCGATCCTGTCGCTGATCGCCGCCACGCTGACGCACTACCTGTACGGCGGGCTGCGCGTCACCAGCCCCGGCGCGCGCGCCACGGCCGCGGCCACGGGACACCTGTCCGTGCTGCTGGGCATCTTCGTCGCGCTGAAGGCGGTCGCGTACTGGCTCGACCGGTACGGCCTGGCGGTGAAGTCCAGCGACTTCAAGGCGACGGACAACTGGACCGGCCTGAGGTACGTCGACGCCAACGCCTATCTGCCGGCCAAGACGATCCTGTTCTGCATCGCCGTCATCTGCGCCCTGCTGTTCTTCGCCACCCTGTGGCGGCGCACCTGGCAACTGCCGGTCATCGGCTTCGGCCTGATGGTGCTCTCCGCGATCCTCATCGGCGGCCTGTACCCGGCGATCGTCCAGAAGTTCCAGGTCCAGCCCAACGAGCAGGCCAAGGAAGCCCCGTACGTCGAGAAGAACCTCGAGGCGACGCGTGAGGCCTACGGCATCGACGGCGCGCAGGTCACGGACTACACGGGCAAGAGCCAGACCGAGGACAAGACGAAGCTGCGCGACGACGTCGACGCCGCGGCCAGCATCCGCATCCTGGACCCGAACATCGTCTCGCCGACGTTCCAGCAGCTCCAGCAGATGCGGAAGTACTACGCCTTCCCGAACAACCTGGACGTGGACCGCTACAACGACAAGGGCACCGACCAGGACACCGTCATCGGTCTGCGCGAGCTGAACCTCGGCGGCGTGGACAAGCAGAACTGGATCAACAGCCACTTCCGCTACACCCACGGCTACGGCGTGGTCGCCGCCAAGGGCACCACCGCCGACTCCGAGGGCCGCCCGGTCTTCACCGAGTCCGACCTGCCGTCCCAGGGCGACCTGCCCCGGTACCAGCAGCGCATCTACTACGGCGAGAAGACCGACACGTACTCCATCGTCGGCGGTCCCCAGAAGGAGATCGACTACTCCGACGACAGCGGCGAGAAGACGTACAGCTACGAGGGCAAGAGCGGCGTCAACCTCTCCAACCCGCTCAACCGCGCGGCGTACGCGGTCGCGTTCAGCGAGCCGCAGATCCTGTACTCCGGTGCCATCGGCGAGGGTTCGCGGATTCTGTACAACCGCACCCCGAAGGACCGGGTCGAGGCGGTCGCCCCGTGGCTGACCATCGACGGCGACGCCTACCCGGCGGTCGTGGACGGCAAGATCCAGTGGATCGTCGACGCCTACACCACCACCAACGGCTATCCGTACGCCTCCCGTACGACGCTCGGTGACACCACGGCCGACTCGCTCACCGCGACGAACAACTCCCGCGCGGTGGTGGCCCAGCAGAACCAGGTCAACTACATCCGCAACTCGGTGAAGGCGACCGTCGACGCGTACACCGGCGAGGTCAAGCTCTACCAGTGGGACACCGAGGACCCGGTCCTGAAGACCTGGATGAAGGCGTTCCCCGACACGGTCGAGCCCAAGAGCGCCATCTCGCAGGGCCTGATGGCCCATCTGCGGTACCCGCAGGACCTGTTCAAGGTCCAGCGCGAGCTGCTCGCCCGCTACCACGTGGACGACGCCGACACCTTCCTCAGCGGCAGCGAGGTGTGGCAGGTGCCGGACGACCCGACCAACAAGTCGGGCAACGCGGTGCCGCCGTACTACCTCAGCATGAAGATGCCGGACCAGAAGGAGCAGGCGTTCTCGCTGACGACGACGTTCACACCCAACGGGCGTGACAACCTCAGCGCGTTCATGGCGGTCGACGCCGAGGCCGGCACCAGCGGCTACGGCAAGATCAGAATCCTGAAGCTGCCGACGAGCACCACGGTCGACGGGCCCAAGCAGGTGCAGAGCCAGTTCAACTCCGAGCAGGACATCGCCGAGTCGATCAGGTTGCTCAGAGGCGGCGACTCCGAGGTCGAGTACGGCAACCTGCTGACGGTGCCGCTCGACGGCGGACTGCTCTACGTCGAGCCGGTCTACGTCCGCGGTGGCGGGCTGAAGTACCCGCTGCTGCGCAAGGTGTTGGTCACCTACGGCGGTCAGACGGCGTTCGAGGACACCCTCGACGAGGCCCTCAACAAGGTGTTCGGCGCGGAGGGTTCGACGCCTCAGCCGCCGGACGAGGGCGACGACGGCACGACCAAGCCGCCGACTTCCAGGAATCCCACTGTTCAGCAGGCACTGGACGACGCCCAGAAGGCCTTCGACGCGGGCCAGGAAGCCCTGAAGAAGGGTGACTGGGAGGCGTACGGCCGGGCGCAGAAGGATCTCGAGGACGCGCTCCAGCGTGCCGAGGAGGCGCAGTCCAGGGCCGGCTCGAGCGGCGGCACGGGCGACGGAGCCGGTAGCAAGCCGACCCCCGGCGCCAGCCCGAGCACCAGCCCCAGCGGCAGCCCGAGTGGCAGTCCCCGTCCCAGCACCAGCGCCAGAGAGTCGGCCGACGGCTGACGGACAGAGCTGACCCCGCGCCGTGATACGGTTGCAGAACAACGGCGCGGGGTGGAGCAGCTCGGTAGCTCGCTGGGCTCATAACCCAGAGGTCGCAGGTTCAAATCCTGTCCCCGCTACTGAAGTCGACGGTACGCCGTACGACACCGAAGGCCCGGATCCTCAACAGGATCCGGGCCTTCGTGGTGTGCGAACGCATGTGCCGATGCGTGGGGATCGTCGTGCCGCGGTGGGGAGTTGGGCGAACTGTGTTTGACTTGTCTCTCTGTGGGCATGTCGACAAAACGCTGAAGTGACCTCACGGACTGCGGTATACCGGGTGTACCCAGGTTGCAGGTGGTGCGACGATGGACGTTATGGGGGACAAGGCAACTCTGTTGGAGACAGGGCGTTTTGTGCAGCCTTCCGGCCGCGAGGAACCCAGCCCCGCACGGGACGAAACGGGCGAAGCGGTCGAGGAGGCGCGGCACCGGATCGCCGCCGAGGCCGGCGACGTCGAGGCCATGAGCGTCCTCGGGGCCATGCTGCTGCGCCGCGGTGATCTCGACGGAGCCGAGCCCCATCTGCGTGCCGCCACCGCCGAGGGCGACCGGGCCGCCGCCAACAACCTGGGAGTCCTCCTCCACCAGCGCGGTTACGCCGACGAGGCCGCCGGGTGGTGGCGTATCGCCGCCGTCGCCGGGTCCGCGCCCGCCGCGCACGCGCTGGGCCGGCACCATCGTGAGCGCGGGGACGAGCCCGCCGCCGAGTACTGGCTGCGCCAGGCCGCCGAGCAGGGGCACACCCTCGGGGCGTACGCGCTGGCCGATCTGCTGGAGCACCGCGGGGACGCCGGGGCCGAGAGATGGCTGAGAGTGGCGGCCGAGCGCGGGCACCGGGAGGCCGCGTACCGGCTGGCCAGGGCACTTGACCGCAAGAGCGCACCAGAGGGCGAGACCGGCCCTGACAACGGTGTCAGCACGGGCAGTTTCCGGACGGACACGGCCGCGGTGGGCGCCGGTGCGTCGTGCGGTGTCACGGACTCCTTCGTGGGCGCCTCCGCGGAGGCCGAGCAGTGGTACCGGCAGGCCGCCGCGCGCGGGCACCGGCGGGCCGCGCTGCAGCTCGGCGCGATCCTGGAGCGGCGGGGCGAGCTGAAGGAGGCGGGGCGCTGGTACCTGACCTCGGCCAAGGACGGCGAGCCGCGGGCCGCGTGCGCGCTCGGGTTCCTGCTGCGGGACGCCGGGGACACCGAGAGTGCCGCCGTGTGGTGGCTGCGGGCCGCGCAGGACGGCGACGGCAACGCGGCCAACGCGCTGGGCGCGCTGCACGCCGAGCGCGGCGAGACGCAGACGGCCGAGCGGTGGTACCGGGCCGCGATGGACGCGGGCGATGTGAACGGGGCGTACAACCTCGGGCTGCTCTGCGCCGAGCAGGGCCGGATCGCGCAGGCCGAGCAGTGGTATCGGCACGCGGCGTACGCCGGGCACCGGGAGGCGGCGAACGCGCTGGCGGTCCTGCTGCTCCAGGGCAGCGACCCGACGGGGGCGGAGCCGTGGTTCTCCAAGGCCGCGGAGGCCGGGAGCGTGGACGCCGCGTTCAACCTGGGGATCCTGTACGCCGGGCGCGGCGAGGGCGAGACGGCGCTGCGCTGGTACGAGCGGGCCGCCGCGGCCGGGCACACCGAGGCGGCGCTCCAGGTCGGGATCGCCCGGCTGCGGGAGGGTGAGGAGCAGGAGGCCGAGCGGCATCTGCGGTGCGCGGCGGGCGGGGGCAGCGCGGAGGGCGCGTACCGGCTGGCAGCGCTGCTGGACGCGCGGCGTCCGCCGGTCGCCACGCACGAGCTCGGGGAGCCGGTGCGGGAGCGGAGCGAGTGCGAGGAGTGGTACGAGCGCGCCGCCACGCAGGGGCATCGGCGGGCCCAGGTGCGGGTCGGGATGCTGGCCGCCTCGCGGGGCGAGGTCGTCGAGGCGGCGCGCTGGTACCGGGAGGCCGCGGAGGCCGGGTCCCGGAACGGCGCCTTCAACCTCGGCCTGCTGCTGGCCCGCGAGGGCAGTGAGCCGGAGGCGGCGGTCTGGTGGACGCGCGCGGCTGACGCCGGTCACGGCCGGGCGGCGTTGCGGCTGGCCCTGGTCTACGCGCGTCGCGGCGAGCTCGCGGAGGGGCAGCGGTGGGCGGACCGGGCGGTGACGCTCGGGCCGGCCGAGGTCGCCGAGCGGGCGGCCCGGCTGCGGGACGCGCTGCGGGAGGAGCTGTCGGCCTGAGCTCGGCCTGAGCTCGGCCTCAGCTCGGCCTGGCTGGGTCGAGCCGGGCCCTGCTGTGGGGCGCGGGGCGTGGGTGCCGGGGCCGGGGCGTTGGCGCACCTCGACGCTGACGAGGTGCCGCCTCTTTGGGCCGGGAGCCGCCCCAGCGGCACGATTGCCCGCAGCTGGCGCGGCAATGGTGGCCCGCAGCTGGGCCGGACGGGGCCCGTGTAATGGATTTGCCTCCGTACGGTCCCTTGACGTAATGTTGCATTCATCGACGCGGGGTGGAGCAGCTCGGTAGCTCGCTGGGCTCATAACCCAGAGGTCGCAGGTTCAAATCCTGTCCCCGCTACTGAAGGCCGAGGGCCGGAATCCGAAAGGGTTCCGGCCCTCAGTCGTGTGCGCGGCAAGCTGAGACAAGAAAAAGGCCCTGGCCGGTGAGCCAGGGCCTTATGTGTGTGAGGTCACGCCTTTGCGCAGTCCGGGCAGACGCCTCGGTAGGTGACCTCGACGTCCGAGACCGTGAAGCCGAAGCGCTCGGAGTCGGGGAGGTCGGCGAGGGGGTTGCCGGCGGGGTGGACGTCCCGGATGGCGCCGCACTGGGCGCAGACCAGGTGGTGGTGCGGCCGGTGGGCGTTCGGGTCGTAGCGCTTGGCGCGCTTGTCCGTCGACACCTCCAGCACCTCGCCGAGGGAGACCAGCTCGCCCAGGGTGTTGTAGACGGTCGCGCGGGAGATCTCCGGCAGCCTCGTCACCGCGCGCGCATGGACCTCGTCGGCCGTCAGATGGACGTGCTCGCCGTCCAGGACCTCGGCCACGACACGACGCTGCGCGGTCATCCGCCATCCGCGTCCGCGCAGCCGTTCAAGAAGGTCACTCATGAGACCAGCCTAACAGCAAAGGGGACCAGGTCCCGACCCGGTGTGAATTTGGAGCGCTGCTTGTTTTGGACTTAGTCCAGTGTAGGATCGGGAACGGCTTTGGCCAAGTGACAGGACAGGCAAGAAATGGCGCAGCAGCAGGAGGCCCACGTGACTCAGGGACCGCTTACGACGGAGGCCGGTGCTCCGGTCGCCGACAACCAGAACAGTGAGACCGCGGGCGTCGGGGGCCCGGTCCTCGTCCAGGACCAGCTCCTGCTGGAGAAGCTCGCGCACTTCAACCGTGAGCGCATCCCGGAGCGGGTCGTGCACGCACGCGGCGCGGGCGCCTACGGCACCTTCACCGTCACCGCGGACGTCACCCCGTACACCAGGGCGGCCTTCCTCTCCGAGGTCGGCAAGCAGACCGAGGTGTTCCTGCGCTTCTCGACGGTGGCCGGCAACCTCGGTGCCGCGGACGCCGTGCGCGACCCGCGCGGCTTCTCGCTGAAGTTCTACACCGAGGAGGGCAATTACGACCTCGTCGGCAACAACACCCCGGTGTTCTTCATCAAGGACGCCATCAAGTTCCCGGACTTCATCCACACCCAGAAGCGCGACCCGTACACGGGCAGCCAGGAGGCGGACAACGTCTGGGACTTCTGGAGCCTCAGCCCCGAGTCCACGCACCAGGTGACCTGGCTGTTCGGCGACCGCGGCATCCCGGCGTCGTACCGTCACATGGACGGTTTCGGCTCGCACACCTTCCAGTGGAACAACGAGGCGGGCGAGGTCTTCTGGGTCAAGTACCACTTCAAGACCGACCAGGGCATCAAGAACCTGACCGCCGAGGAGGCCGAGCTCCTCGCGGGCAAGGACCCCGACTCGCACCAGCGCGACCTGCGCCAGGCCATCGAGCGGGGCGAGTTCCCGAGCTGGACCGTGGGTGTGCAGATCATGCCGGCGGCGGACGCGGCGACGTACCGCTTCAACCCGTTCGACCTGACCAAGGTGTGGCCGCACGCGGACTACCCGGTCGTCGAGATCGGCCGGCTGGAGCTCAACCGCAACCCGCAGAACGTCTTCGCCGAGGTCGAGCAGAGCATCTTCAGCCCCGCTCACTTCGTGCCGGGCATCGGCCCGTCGCCCGACAAGATGCTCCAGGGGCGGCTGTTCGCGTACGGCGACGCGCACCGCTACCGCGTCGGCATCAACGCCGACCACCTGCCGGTGAACCGCCCGCACGCCACCGAGGCGCGCACCAACTCCCGTGACGGCCACCTCTACGACGGCCGGCACGGCGGCGCGAAGAACTACGAGCCGAACAGCTTCGGCGGCCCGCAGCAGACCGGCCGTCCGCTGTGGGGGCCCGTCTCCGTCAGCGGCGTCACCGGCGACCACGCGGTCTCCGTGCACGCCGAGGACGACGACTTCGTGCAGGCGGGCAACCTGTACCGGCTGATGACCGAGGACGAGAAGGAGCGCCTGGTCGGCAATCTGGCCGGGGCGATGGCCGGGGTCTCGCGCGACGACATCGTCGAGCGGGCGATCGGCAACTTCCGCAAGGCCGACGAGGACTTCGGCAAGCGGCTGGAGGTCGCGGTCCAGGCGCTGCGCGGCTGACGCCGGCACGGATCGCCTGCCGAGGGGCGGGCCGGACTTCCCCGGGGAGTCCGGCCCGCTCTGTCGTACGACGGTGGGTCAGGCAGGCACCTGCTGCCTCGCCGGTGCCCAGCAGCGGATGATGTCGCGGACCGAGACGACGCCGGTGGGCCCGCCTCGGTCCAGCACGATCAGATGCCGGAAGCCGCCGTGCGTCATGGCGGCGGCCGCCTCCTCCAGAGTCCAGGACGGCGCGGCGAACACGACGTCGGTGGTGGTGTGGTCGTGGGCGCGTTCGGTGTCGGGGTCCTGCCCCAGGCCGAGGGAGTTGAGGATGTCGCGTTCGGTGAGGATGCCGAGTCCGCCGGCGTCGGGGTCGAGGACCACGGCCGCGCCCACCCGGCGGGCGGACATGAGGGCGGCGGCCTGTCGAAGGGTGTGGTTGGGGCCGATGGTGAGGACCATCGTGCTCATGGCGTCACGGACGAGCATGGGCTGGAGCCACCTCCTGGGAGTGTCCCGCCCCCTTGTTCATTGTTTCACAAGTTCACAAGTGGGGGGACTCTCAGAGTGGCAGGCAAAGAACGGGTCAACAAGGGGGCGCGCGCGGCCCTTTGAGGGCGCGTGAGGCAGTACGGCGTGAGTCAGGAGCGCCGGTCGAGGTGGTCGAGCAGCTCGTCGTGGAGCAGGCCGTTCGACGCGGCCGCGTTGCCGCTGTGCGGGCCCGGGCGGCCGTCGAGGCCGGTGAAGGTGCCGCCGGCCTCCGTGACGACGATCGCGTTGGCGGCCATGTCCCACAGGGACAGCTCGGGTTCGGCGCAGATGTCCACCGAGCCCTCGGCGACCATCATGTACGGCCAGAAGTCGCCGTACGCGCGCGTGCGCCAGACCTCGCGGGTGAGGTCCAGGAAGCCGTCGAGACGGCCCTGCTCCTCCCAGCCGGAGAGCGAGGAGTACGCGAACGAGGCGTCCGCGAGCTGGGAGACGCCCGAGACGTGGATGCGGGTCGCGCTCGACAGGCTGCGGCCCGTGTACGCGCCGTGGCCCTTCGCGGCCCACCAGCGGCGGCCGAGCGCGGGGGCGGAGACGACGCCGACGACGGGGTGGTAGCCGCCCTCGCCGGCCTCCATCAGGCTGATGAGCGTCGCCCAGACCGGGACGCCGCGGACGTAGTTCTTCGTGCCGTCGATCGGGTCGATCACCCAGCGGCGGGGGCCCGTGCCCTCCAGGCCGTACTCCTCGCCCAGGATCGCGTCCCTCGGGCGGGCCCGCTGGAGCTGGCCCCGGATCAGTTCCTCGGCCGCCTTGTCCGCCTCGCTCACCGGCGTCATGTCCGGCTTGGTCTCGACCTTGAGGTCGAGGGCCTTGAAGCGGTCCATGGTCGCGGCGTCTGCCGCGTCCGCGAGGACGTGGGCGAGACGGAGGTCGTCGAGGTAGTCCGGCATGGACGAACCGTATCCGGCGCGGTCCGCACGGTGCCAGCGGGGCCGGAGTGTGGACAGCTCGGGGCGTTGACGGGTCCGGGGCGCCGAGGGCCGGGGCAGGCGGGTCTTCGCCGGCCGTGCTGACGGGTGCCGCTGCGCCCACCCGTGCCGCCCCAGCGGCACGAGTGCCCGCAGCGGCGGCGCACGTTGCTCGCGGCTGAGCGGCGACGCCCCAGGGGCGCGGGGAACTGCGCGACCGGCCCACGACGGCCCGCGGACGGCAGGCGACCGCGAGCCCCCGGACCATCGCCGCAACCCTTGACAGTGCTCTCATCCGCGTCAAATCTGAAGCGCAGAGCCGGTCTCCCCGGGAGGCGATGATGCCTGCAGCGCGGGAATCTCTGCTGGACGCCGCTTTCGCGGCGCTGGTCCGTAGGCCATGGGCCGCGGTGCGGATGGTGGATGTGGCGGCGGCGGCCGGGGTGTCCCGGCAGACGCTGTACAACGAGTTCGGCAGCAAGGACGGCCTGGCCAGGGCGCTGGTGCGCAGGGAGGCCGACGGATATCTCGCCGGAGTCGACCGCGCGCTCGCCGCGGAGCACGACGCCCGCGGCAAGCTCACCGCGACCGCCGAGTGGACCACCACCCTCGCCCGGGAGAACGCGTTGGTGCGGGCCATGCTCACCGGCTGCTGGAGCGAGCGGCTGCCCGCGCCCGCCACCGCCGCGGTCGCCGTCGCCTCGTCCTCGGCCGTGCCCGCCCAGCGGCGGGCGGACCGGCCGCTGCCCTCTCCCGCCGACTTCGTCGTCATCGTCCGCGACCGGGCCGTGGCCGCCCTCGCCGGGAACGGATCCGCCGACCTGGTCCGCTCCTGCGAGCTGGCCGTCCGGCTCGCCCTGTCCTGCGTCGCCGCCCCGCCCGGCGAGGGCGGGGTCGCCGATCTCGTACGCGGCGCCCTGGACACCGTATGAGGTGCGAGAAAGACCCCGGACCGTCTAGTGCGCCGAACCCGAGAGCTGCAGCCCGATGACCCCCGAGATGACCAGGCAGATCGACACGATCTTCAGGGTGGAGACCACGTCACCGAGGAAGGCCATGCCGTAGATCGCGGTGCCCGCCGCGCCGATGCCCGTCCAGACCGCGTACGCGGGGCCCACGTCGAGTTTGCGCAGGGAGAGGGTGAGCAGGCCGAAACTGCCCAGTGCGAAGACGGCGAAGGCGATGGTCGGCCAGAGCCGGGTGAAGCCGTGCGACAGCTTCAGACACACGGCGAAGCCGGTTTCGAGCAGCCCTGCCACGACGACCAGCAGCCACGCCATGTGCCTGTCCTCCCGTAACTCCACGCCCTGTGGTGCTCAGTGACCGCTTGTCAGGCTTTACCCGCTCTTGGGGCCCGGCTTTTGTGATTATGCCCTTACCGGACCCACGGAGCGGCAAACAACGCGGGAGTCAGTCGCCGTCCGTGCGTTCGCGGGTGGCGAGCAGGCGGCGCAGGGAGTACAGCCGCGCGGGGTCGGCGTGGCCGTCGGCGACCCACGCGTCCAGCGCGCAGTCGGGCTCGTCGTGGCTGCACGCGCGCGGGCAGCCCTCGGTGCCGCCTTCCAGCTCGGGGAAGGCGTGGATGACCCGGGAGGGGTCGACGTGGGCCAGCCCGAAGGACCGTACGCCCGGGGTGTCGATCACCCAGCCGTCCGCCGCGTCGAGCGGCAGGGCCAGCGCCGAGGTCGTCGTGTGCCGGCCACGGCCCGTGACCACGTTGACATGGCCGGTCAGGCGCCTGCGCTCCTGTGGTACCAGCGCGTTCACCAGCGTCGTCTTGCCCACGCCCGAGTGGCCCACGAAGGCCGTCACCTTGCCGTCCAGGTGCTCGCGCACCCGGTCCGCCGCGCCGCCGGTCTCCAGCTCCTCGCGGCTGGTGACGACGTACGGGATGTCGAGCGCGCCGTAGAGCTCGAGGAGCTTGTCCGGCGGGGCAAGGTCCGACTTGGTCATCACCAGCAGCGGGGTGAGACCGCCGTCGAACGCCGCGACCAGGCAGCGGTCGATCAGCCGCGGGCGGGGTTCGGGGTCGGCCAGGGCGGTGACGATCGCCAGCTGGTCGGCGTTGGCGACGACGACCCGCTCGAACGGGTCGTCGTCGTCGGCCGTGCGGCGCAGCACCGAGGAGCGCTCCGCGATGCGGACGATCCGCGCGAGCGTGTCCTTCTTGCCCGACAGGTCGCCGACCAACCACACCCGGTCGCCGACCACGGCGGCCTTGCGGCCCAGCTCGCGGGCCTTCATGGCCAGGACGGGCCGGTCGTCGACCAGGCAGGTCAGCCGGCCCCGGTCGACGGTGAGGACCATGCCCTCGGCCGCGTCCTCGTGCTTGGGCCGGATGTTGGTCCGCGGCCGGTTGCCCTTGCGGTTGGGGCGCTGGCGGATGTCGTCCTCGTCGGTGTGCTTGCCGTAGCGGCGCATGGTGTTTCCCCGCGTCCCTACGCCCCGAGCATCCCGGTCCAGAGTTCGGGGAAGTCCGGCATGGTCTTCGCCGTCGTCGCCACGTTCTCGATCTGTACGCCCTCGACCGCCAGGCCGATGATCGCGCCGGCGGTCGCCATGCGGTGGTCCTCGTAGGTGTGGAAGACGCCGCCGTGCAGCGGGCGCGGGCGGATGTGCAGGCCGTCGGCGGTCTCGGTGACGTCACCGCCGAGTTCGTTGATCTCCTTGGTGAGCGCGGCCAGCCGGTCCGTCTCGTGCAGCCGCAGATGGGCCACGCCCCGCAGGGTGGACGGGGAGTCGGCGAGGGCCGCGACGGCGGCGATGCCCGGGGTCAGTTCACCGACCTCGGAGAGGTCCACATCGATACCGTGGACGGCACCCGAACCGGTGAACACCAGACCGTAGTCGGTCAGCTCGCAGGTGCCGCCCATCTCGGTGAAGATCTCCCGCAGCCGGTCACCCGGCTGGGTGGTGCGGGCCGGCCAGTCCGGGATCAGCACCTTCCCGCCGGTCACCAGCGCCGCCGCCAGGAACGGCTGGGCGTTGGACAGATCCGGCTCGATCACCAGGTCCCGGCCGAGCAGCGCGCCCGGCGTGACCCGCCAGACGTTGGGCTCGCCGCCGGACTCCGGGGTGTCCACCTGGGCGCCGACCGCGCGCAGCATGTCCACCGTCATCCGGATGTGCGGCATCGACGGCAGGTTCGAGCCGGTGTGACGGACCTCGACGCCCTGGTTGAAGCGCGGGCCGGAGAGCAGCAGGGCACTCACGAACTGCGACGACGAGGACGCGTCGATCTCCACCGGGCCGCCGTCCAGGGCACCGCCGCCGTGCACGGTCAGCGGCAGCGCGCCGCGGCCGTCGTCGTCGATCCGGGCACCCAGGACCCGCAGCGCGTCGATGACGCCGTTCAGGGGACGCTCGTACGACCTCGGGTCGCCGTCGAAGCGGATGGGGCCGTCGGCGATCGCCGCGACCGGGGGCAGGAACCGCATGACTGTGCCCGCGTTGCCGACGTCGACCGTGGCCGGGCCGTGCAGCGCGGTCGGGATGACCCGCCAGAACTCGCCCGTCCCGTCGGGGCCGACGCCCTCCTCGATCCCGACGCCCATCGCCCGCAGGGCGCCCGCCATCAGCAGGGTGTCGCGGGAGCGGAGGGGGCGGCGCAGCCAGCCCGGTTCTCCGGCGAGGGCGGCGAGGACGAGGGCGCGGTTGGTGACGGACTTGGACCCCGGCACATGGACCGTTGCATCGACGGCCTCGCGTGCGTAAGGGGCCGACCATAGGGCGGTTTCTGCTGGGGTTCCTGACATGGGTCCACTCTATAAGGCGGGGGTTTGGTGGGTTGTCTGTCGGGTGCGGCGCCGTTGTGGTTGATCGCGCCCACGCGGCGGAGCCGCATATCGATACAGCCCCGCGCCCCTAAAGGAGCCACCTGCCGCCGCCCACCAGCGCGCTGAGCGACACCACGTGGAACAGAAAGAACCACAGCCCCGCCGGTGTGTGCGTCAGCCTCGCCAGCTGGTCCGCGTCCGAGTCACCCGCACCTCCCCGCCGCCTCTTCGCCTGGAGCTCGAAAGCCGGTCGTACGCCCCCCAGCAGCAGGAACCACACCACCGCGTACGCGAACCCCGCCTGCACCTGGGGCCCCGCCAGCCAGGACACCAGCAGGAAGGCGCCGCCGGTCAGGACCACCGTCAGGACGCCGTAGGCGTTGCGGATCATGACGAGCATGACCAGCAGCAGGGCCGTCGCCAGCCACAGCAGCAGCGTGACGCGGCCGGCAGCCAGCAGGGCGGCGCCGCCGAGGCCCAGCAGGGGAGGCGCGGTGTAGCCGGCCGCGGCGGTGAGGATCATGCCCAGGCCGTACGGCTTGCCGCGGCTGACCGTGAGGCCGCTGGTGTCGGAGTGCAGGCGTATGCCGGTCAGCCGGCGGCCGGTGAGCAGCGCGACCAGGCCGTGGCCGCCCTCGTGGGCGATGGTGATCGCGTTGCGGGCGACGCGCCAGACGGCGGGCGGGACCACCACCGCGAGGGCCGCGACCCCGGTCGCGATCACCACCCACAGGTCCGGGTCGGACTGCGTGCCGACGAGCTCGTCCCAGAGGGAGGTCGCTGTGCTGGTGTCCATGTTTCCGGGCTGCTCCCTGTGTCGCGGCGGAGTCTGGCAGTGTGGCACGCATGTGCGGACGGTATGCAGCGAGTCGGAGGCCCGAGGATCTCGCCGGGATCTTCGAGGTCGAGAAGTGGGAGCCCGAGGAGACGCTGGCGCCCGACTACAACGTGGCGCCGACGAAGGAGGTCCACGCCGTCCTCGACCGTCCGTTGAAAGACGCGGCCGACCCGCGTCCGGTTCGCCAGCTGCGCAGGCTGAAGTGGGGGCTCGTGCCCTCGTGGGCCAAGACGCCCGAAGGCGGCGCCCGGATGATCAACGCGCGCGCGGAGACCGTGCACGAGAAGCCGGCCTTCCGCCGCGCCTTCGCCGCCCGGCGCTGCATCCTGCCCGCCGACGGCTACTACGAGTGGGTCACCGGCAAAGAGGAGCGCGACCTGGAGGTCGAGGGCAGGAAGAAGCGGCCGCGCAAGCAGCCGTACTTCGTGCTCCCGGCGGACGGGTCGGTGTTCGCCATGGCCGGGCTGTACGAGTTCTGGCGCGACCGCACCCTGCCCGACGACCACCCGCAGGCCTGGTGGGTGACCTGCTCGGTGATCACCACCGAGGCCGAGACGAGCCCGCTGGCCGTGGCCCCCGCCGAGGGCCCGCACGCGCTGGCCGACATCCACCCGCGGATGCCGCTGATGCTCACCCCGGACCGCTGGGACGCCTGGCTGGACCCGGCCCGCACCGACCCCGACGACCTGCGCGAGCTCCTCGTGCCGCCGCCGGCCGGACTCATGCGCGCCTACCCGGTGTCCACCGCGGTCAGCAACGTCCGCAACAACGGCGCGGAGCTGCTGAAGGAGCTGGAGGGGCCCGAAGAGGGCACACTCTTCTGACGTGACCCGAGAGATCACCGAGATCATCAGCACGGACGCGGGGGACGCCCGCCTCACCTGGCACAGGGCGAGGAAGGCACGCCTGGTCCTCGCCGTCAGCCATGGCGCGGGCGGCGGCATCGAGGCCCGCGACCTCCAGGCACTGGCCGCCGCCCTCCCCGCGCACGGGGTGAGCGTCGCCCTCGTGGAGCAGCCCTGGCGGGTGGCGGGCAAGAAGGTCGCGCCCGCGCCGAAGACCCTCGACATCGGCTGGCGGGGCATCTGGCCCGCGGTGGCCGAGCCCGGGCTCCCGGTGATCTCCGGCGGGCGCTCCGCCGGGGCCCGCGTGGCCTGCCGTACGGCGACCGAGCTGGGGGCCGCCGCCGTCCTCGCGCTCAGCTTCCCGCTGCACCCGCCCGGCAAGCCCGAGAAGTCCCGCGCCGAGGAGCTGCTCGGCGCCGGCGTGCCCACGCTCGTCGTCCAGGGCGGCAACGACCCCTTCGGAAAGCCCGAGGAATTCCCGAAGGGCGCTCATGAACTGGTCGAGATCCCCTACGGCGACCATGGCTTCGCCGTGCCCAAACGGGCCGGCATCAGCCAGGAAGAGGCGCTGGCGCTCCTCACGGACGCGGTCGTCGAGTGGACCCGGTCACTCGGCTGAACGGCCGGGAATGCGCAGGCCCCGGCCTTGGTTGAGGCGGACAGATGTGCCGAGAGCCACCGGCACTTCACCGTCGTAGGAGAGGAAGTCCGCCGCATGGGTTCGACCTACTGCCCGAGCCGCAGCAGCCGCGCTGACCTGGACTGGACGGTGCTGCACGCGGCGAAGACCGCCCCTATTCGGGCGGCGGCAGGTGGGGATAGTCGTCTATTCTCCGATTCCAGTGGGACCGGCCTCGGTCCCGCCCGGGATCTTGAGGAGGTGGGTCCGGTCACTGGGACCGACGCAGGGACCGACAACGGCCAGGCGGAGCTGCCCGAGGGCCAGGGCATGGGCGCGGACGCGAGCGACGAGTCGGCCGCGGAGCGCACCGCGCGCTTCGAGCGGGACGCGCTCGAGTTCCTCGACCAGATGTACTCGGCCGCGCTGCGCATGACGCGCAACCCGGCCGACGCCGAGGACCTGGTGCAGGAGACCTACGCCAAGGCGTACGCGTCCTTCCACCAGTTCCGCGAGGGCACCAACCTCAAGGCGTGGCTGTACCGGATCCTCACCAACACCTTCATCAACTCGTACCGCAAGAAGCAGCGCGAACCGCAGCGCTCCGCGGCCGAGGAGATCGAGGACTGGCAGCTCGCCCGCGCCGAGTCGCACATGTCGACGGGCTTGCGCTCCGCGGAGTCGCAGGCGCTCGACCATCTGCCCGACTCGGACGTGAAGGAAGCACTTCAGGCGATCCCCGAGGAATTCCGCATCGCCGTCTATCTCGCGGACGTAGAGGGCTTTGCGTACAAGGAGATCGCGGACATCATGGGGACACCCATCGGTACGGTGATGTCCCGGCTGCACCGGGGCCGCCGGCAACTGCGCGGCATGCTCGAGGACTACGCGCGCGAGCGCGGACTGGTCCCGGCCGGCGCCGGAGAGTCGAACGAAGCGAAAGGTTCGGGCTCATGAGCTGCGGAGAGCCGCACGAGACGGACTGCAGTGAGGTACTCGATCATCTCTACGAGTTCCTCGACAGTGAGATGCCGGACGTCGACCGCGACAAGTTCAAGCAGCACTTCCAGGAGTGCTCGCCGTGCCTGGAGAAGTACGGCCTGGAAGAGGCCGTGAAGAAGCTCGTCAAGCGCTGCTGCGGACATGACGACGTGCCCACCGATCTGCGTTCCAAGGTCCTGGGCCGGCTCGACCTGATCCGCTCCGGGCAGGCCGTGCCCGAGCACGACGTCACGGCCGCCCCGCAGGAGTCCTGACTCCAGGACGACCCCCCGGGTCACCCGAATGTGCTAATCCGCGGGCTTTCCGCCCGCGGACGCCTCCCTCCCCGCCCTAGGCTCCGAGCCTGGACAGGCACGGGCGTGCCCGGGGAGGGGCGGTCATGGAGGCGATACCGGGGCGGGCGCGTGTGTACGTCGCCTGTGTCGTCTGTCTCGTCCTCGTCGCCCTGAGCGGGCTGCTGCCGCTGCCGGGCGTGCGCGTGCCCTGGTGGGCGGTGGCCCTCCTCGCCGGTCTGTACGCCGCGGGGGAGCGGATCGCCCGCCGCCGGCTCGCCGGCCCCTTCTACCCCGTGCTGCTCGCCGGGGCCTTTCTGCTGCCGCCGCCCGCCGCCGCACTCGTCGCGCTGCCCGGGGCGCTGCTGTCCGGCACCGACCGGCGGCCCGTCCCGCTGCGCCGGATCTGGCGCGCCGCCCAGCTCTCCCTCGCCGTGTGGGCCGCCTCCCGGGTGCACCGGGCGCTCGACGGCCCGGACGCCGTCGCCGGCTCCGACCTCCCCTACGCGCTGCTGCCCGCGGGCGCCGCGGTCGTCGTGTTCTGCCTGGTGCTGACCGCCCTGGACGGCGGCATCCTCGCGCTAGCCGAGCGGGTGCCCGTACGACGGGCCTGGCGCGGGCTGTTCCCGCGCTCGCTGGGCCCCCTCGCGGTGCACGGGCTCGCCGGGCTGATGATGGCCGTGCTGTGGCGCAGCCCCTACGGGCCGGTCGCCGCGCTGCTGGTGCTGCTGCCGATGTGCGTCTCCTGGTGGGTGTTCGCCCAGTACCACCGCGAGCGCGCCGCCCACCAGGCGACCATCCGCGCCCTGGTGCAGGCCGTCGACCTCAAGGACGGCTACACCCGCGGGCACAGCGAGCGGGTCGGCCGGGCGTCGATGCTCATCGCGCGGGAGCTGGGCATGGACGACGAGCGCGTCGAACTGCTCCGGTTCGCCGGCATCCTGCACGACGTCGGCAAACTCGGCGTGCCCACCCGGCTGTTGCGCAAGGACGGGCCGCTGACACCCGAGGAGCGGCGGGTGATCGAACTGCACCCCGAGTACGGCCACGAGATCGTGCGCGGCATCTCCTTCCTCGGCGAGGCCCGGGCCGCCGTCCTGCACCACCACGAACGCCTCGACGGCAGCGGCTACCCCTACGGGCTCGTCGGCGACCAGATCCCCGAACCCGCACGGGTCGTCGCCGTCGCCGACGCGTTCGACGCGATGACCTCCACGCGCTCCTACAGCCGGGCCCGCCCGGTCCAGGCGGCCCTCGCGGAGCTGGAGCGGTGCGCCGGCGCGCAGTTCGACCCCCGGATGGTCACGGCCCTGTGCCGGGCGCTGCGCCGCGACGGCTGGCACCCGGCGGTCACCTCCGACGAACCCCACCCGCCCCGGCCCCGCGCATCCGCCGAGGGGCGGACAGGGGCCCACCGGTGAGCCCCAGGTGCGTCAGGCGGCCTCCCGTCCTGCTCGTGCTGGTGCACGGCGGCGCCGCGCTCCTCGCCGTCGCCTCGCTCGCCGTCACCGTGGACACCGGGCTCACCGAGCGGCCCGTGGCCGTCGCCTTCGGGGTGCTCGTCGCGGTGGGGGAGCTGGCCCGGTGGACGGGCGCCCGGGTGCGCGAGGCCGCGCCGCTCGGGGGCGCCGGGGCGCTGGCGTACGCGCTGCTCGGGGAGCACGCGGGCCGGCACACCGAGCACGGTGTCGCCCAGGTCGTCGGTGTGGTCCTCGCGGGCGCGCTGCTCGGCAGCGTGCCGCACATCGCGCGGGGGCGCGGCCCGAGCGCGGACCAGCTGGCCCGGCGGCTGCTCACCGTCGGCTTCGCCGCCGTGTGCTTCCAGCCCCTGTACAACCAGGGCGTGTTCGACGGCTGGAGCGGCCCCCCGTACGCCCTGCTGCTGGTGGCGCTGCTCGCCCTGACCGCGCTGTGCGACGCCGTGCTCGCCGCCGCGCTGGCGCACTGCCGCACCGGCTGGCCGTTCGCCCCGCTGCTGCGCGAGGAGCTGCGGGCCATGCCGGGCATCGGCTCCGCCGTCGTCGCCACCGGTGTGGTGATGGCCCTCGCGGTCGCCGTCGTCGGGCTGTGGGCGCTGCCCGTGTTCAGCCTGCCGTTGCTGCTCACCCAGCTGTCCTTGCGCCGGTACGCCGCCGTGCGCACCACCTACCGGCAGACCATCGCCTCCCTGGCGCGGGCCACCGAGATCGCCGGGTACACCCCGGCCGGCCACGCCCGTCGCGTCGCCGCGCTCAGCCTCGCCGTCGGCCGGGACCTGGGGCTTTCCGGGCCGGAGCTGACCGTCCTGGAGCACGCCGCCCTCATGCACGACATCGGGCAGCTCAGCCTCGTCGACCCGGTCCCGGACGGCGCCACCGCCGGCCTGCCCGCGGCCGAACAGCGGCGCATCGCGCTGCTCGGCGGGGCCGTCGTACGGCAGACCGGGGTGGACGCCGCGGTCGCCGTGGTCGTCGAGCGGCAGGCCGACCCCTACCGCGAGCAGCCGCCGGCGGCGAGGATCGTACGGGCGGTGAACGCGTACGAGGAGAAGGCGCACGGCGCGGGACCGGGCGGGCCGCTGAAGGCGCTGGAGGCGTTGGAGGAACTGCGGCTCGGGACGGCCGGGGACTACGCGCCGGACGTGGTGGAAGCGCTGGCCCGGGTACTGGCCAGGGACTGTCTGACCCTGCCCCTGGCTGGGTAACCCATGGGTAATGAGCGCCCTTCCGGCCGTACGTGGTTGGATGCGAAGGAGAGGGAGTGTCCGGGGGCACTGGCCAGCCCACTCCACGGAACTGGCAGGCGGGAATCGTGAGGATCTTCGGCAAGGGACGGCACCGGCCCTCCGCCTCCTGGCGGCAGGCCACGGACCGTGCGTTCACGCTGATCGGCGACGGCCGGTACGAGGACGCGGGCGCGCTGCTGACACGGGCGGCCGATCTGGAGCCGTGGCTGTCGGAGTCCTGGTTCAACCTCGCCCTGCTGCACAAGTTCCGGCACGACTGGGAGCAGGCCCGCACCGCCGGGCTGCGCGCGGTCGCCCTGCTCGACCGGGAGACCGGCGCACCCGACTGGTGGAACGTGGGCATCGCCGCGACCGCCCTCCAGGACTGGCCGCTGGCCCGGCGCGCCTGGCAGGCGTACGGGCTCGCCGTGCCGGGGGGCGCGGCCGACTCGGGCGAGCCCGTCGGGATGGATCTGGGCAGCGCCGCGGTGCGGCTGTCGCCGGAGGGCGAGGCCGAGGTCGTGTGGGGGCGCCGGCTGGACCCGGCCCGTATCGAGGTGCTGTCGATCCCGCTGCCGTCCTCGGGGCGCCGCTGGGGCGAGGTCGTCCTGCACGACGGCGTGCCGCACGGCGAGCGCACCACCTCCGCCGGGCACGCCTACCCGGTCTTCGACGAGATCGAGCTGTGGGCGCCGTCGCCCGTGCCGACCTGGGTCGTCCTGCTGGAGGCGGCGACCGAGGCGGACCGGGACGCGCTGGAGCAACTGGCCGCCGACGCCGGGTTCGCCGCGGAGGACTGGTCGTCGTCGGTGCGGCTGCTGTGCCGGATGTGCTCGGAGTCGCGGATGCCGGCGGACGAGGGCGACGGGGAGCATCTCGACCCGCACGATCACAGTGAGCCGGGGCATCCGGGGCCGCTGGGGCATCGGACCGACGGGCAGTTGTGGGTGCCCGAGCGGGAGTGCGGGGTGGCTGCGCCGGCTTCGCTGGTCAGGGGGCTGCTGGACGGGTGGGTCGCGGACAGCCCGGACTCTCGGGATTGGCGGGATCTCGAAGAGGTGTGCTGAGACCGCCGGCGATCCGTCGCCCGTGGCTGGTCGCGCAGTTCCCCGCGCCCCTTCAGGCACACCGCCCCTTTACCCTGTTACTGCATCTGAACCCCGTTCTTGTGTAGGAAGGCAAACGTCGTCATGGCGCAGCAGGACACCGATCAGCAGCACGCGGGCGTGCTCCCCGTGGACGACGAGGGCTTCGTCATCGACACCGAGGACACCGAGGCCCGGGAGAAGGCGTGGCGCGAGGCGGGGACCTCGCGGCCGATCACGGTCGTGGGCAACCCGGTGCTGCACAAGGAGTGCGAGGACGTCACCGAGTTCGGCGAGGAGCTGCGGCAGCTGGTCGCGGACATGTTCGCCAGCCAGCGCACCGCCGAGGGCGTGGGCCTGGCCGCCAACCAGATCGGCGTGGACAAGAAGGTCTTCGTCTACGACTGCCCGGACGACGAGGGCGTCCGGCACGTCGGCGTCGTCTGCAACCCCAAGGTGGTCGAACTGCCCGCGGACCGGCGCCGGTTGGACGACAGCAACGAGGGCTGCCTGTCCGTGCCGACGGCGTACATGCCGCTCGCCCGCCCCGACTACGCCGAGGTGACCGGGCAGGACGAGAAGGGCAACCCGATCAAGGTGCGCGGCACGGGCTACTTCGCCCGGTGCCTCCAGCACGAGACGGACCACCTGTACGGGTACCTCTACATCGACCGGCTCTCCAAGCGGGACCGCAAGGACGCGCTGCGTCAGATGGCCGAGAACGAGCCCCGCTACCCGGTCGTCGCCAACGACTGAGCCGACGGCCGGGCCGATTGCCGAGCCGGCCACCGAGCCGCTGACGCGTCAACGGACGGCGTCCGTCCGGGAGTTGATCCCGGGCGGGCGCCGTCCGTCTTCTCCCGTTCGTCTGTCCGTCGCACGTTCGCTCCCATAGCACCCCGAGGCTGCTGCACACCAGTCACACAAGGGGTGCTTCTCAGCATGTTGGGGTAGTGAATGGAGCAAATCCGTTCCCAGAACGGTCAGTTGTGGTGCTGAATGGGAAGTGCGGGGATACGCAACGGCGCACGCCCGGCACAGCGGGAGGGGTGTGCGCACTCTGGTCGGCTGAGAGGGGTTTGTTCGTGTCTTCTTTCCCACACGGCACCACATCGACGACGGCGCTCGCGGTACCACCATCACTCTCTCTGCCGGTGATCGAGGCGGCGTTTCCCCGGCAACTGCACCCGTATTGGCCCAGGCTCCAGGAGAAGACCCGCACCTGGCTGCTGGAAAAACGGCTCATGCCCGCGGACAAGGTGGAGGAATATGCCGATGGCCTGTGCTACACCGACCTCATGGCGGGGTACTACATCGGCGCCCCGGATGCGGTCCTCCAGGCGATAGCGGACTACAGTGCCTGGTTCTTCGTCTGGGACGACCGTCACGACCGCGACATCGTGCACGGCAGGCCCGTCGCCTGGGAGCGGCTGCGGCAGCGCCTGCATGTGGCTCTGGACTCCCCGGTGTCCCATCTGCACCACCGCGACCCCCTGGTGGCGGGGTTCGCGGACAGCGTCCAGCGGCTGTACGCCTTCCTGCCCGACACCTGGAACGCGCGCTTCTCCCGGCACTTCCACGAGGTGATCGAGGCCTACGACCGGGAATTCCGCAACCGCACCCAGGGATACATTCCGACGGTCGAGGAATACCTCGCCCTGCGTCGGCTCACCTTCGCGCACTGGATCTGGACCGACCTGCTGGAGCCGAGCGCGGAACTCGAACTCCCGGACACTGTACGGAAAAACCCCGCATATCGGCGGGCGGCTTTGCTCAGTCAGGAATTCGCCGCCTGGTACAACGACCTCTGCTCACTGCCCAAGGAAATCGCGGGCGACGAGGTCCACAATCTCGGAATCAGTCTCGTCACCCATGAGGGGCTGACGCTCGAAGAAGCGGTCGTGGAACTGCGCCGGCGTGTACTGGAATGCATCGACGAATTCCTCGTCGCCGAACGGGAGGCGCTGCGTTTCGCCGACAGCCTCGCCGACGGCACCGTACGGGGAAAGGAACTGAGCACTGCCGTACGCGCTTGCCTGGGAAATATGCGGAACTGGTTCAGTTCCGTGTACTGGTTCCACCACGAGTCCGGCCGTTACCGGGTCGACAGCTGGGACGACCGCGCCACACCCCCGTACGTCAACAACGAAGCGGCAGGTGAGAAATGACCGTCGAGTCCGTCAGGCCCGAACAGGCCGAAAATCGCGCTTGGCGTGAGCCGCCCCTGGCCGGTGGCGGGGTCCCGCTGCTCGGCCACGGCTGGAAACTGGCCCGCGACCCGCTCAGCTTCATGTCCCGGCTGCGCGAGCACGGCGACGTCGTCCGCCTCAAGCTCGGCCCCAAGACGGTCTACGCCGTCACGACCCCGGACCTCACCGGAGCGCTCGCCCTCAACCCCGACTTCAAGATCGACGGGCCGCTGTGGGAGTCGCTGGAGGGCCTGCTCGGCAAGGAGGGCGTGGCCACCGCCAACGGGCCGCGCCACCGCCGGCAGCGGCGCACCATCCAGCCCGCCTTCCGGCTGGACGCGATCCCGAACTACGGCCCGATCATGGAGGAGGAGGCGCACGCCCTCACCGAGCGCTGGCAGCCCGGGCAGACCGTCGACTGCACCGCCGAGTCCTTCCGCGTCGCCGTCCGCATCGCGGCCCGCTGTCTGCTGCGCGGCGAGTACATGGACGAGCGCGCCGAGCGGCTGTGCAACGCCCTGGCTGTCGTCTTCCAGGGCATGTACCGGCGGATGGTGGTGCCGCTCGGCCCGCTGTACCGGCTGCCGCTTCCGGCCAACCGCGAATTCAACCGCGCCCTGGCCGATCTGCATCTCCTCGTCGACGAGATCGTCGCCGAGCGGCGTGCCTCCGGGCAAAGGCCCGACGATTTGCTGACGGCATTGCTGGAGGCGAAGGACGAGAATGGCGACCCCATCGGGGAACAGGAGATCCACGACCAGGTCGTCGCCATTCTCACGCCCGGAAGCGAAACCGTCGCCTCCACGATCATGTGGCTGCTGCAGGTGCTCGCGGAACACCCGGAGCACGCCGACAAGGTGCAGAAGGAAGTTGAATCTCTGACCGATGGCGCTCGTCCCGTCGCATTCGACGACGTCCGCAGGCTCACCCACACCAACAATGTCGTCGTCGAGGCGATGCGATTGCGACCGGCCGTGTGGATATTGACCCGGCGGGCGGTCGCCGACACCGAACTCGGCGGCTATCGGATTCCGGCCGGGGCCGACATCGTCTACAGCCCCTACGCGATCCAGCGCGACCCGCGTTCGTACGCGCACAACCTGGAGTTCGACCCCGACCGCTGGCTTCCGGAACGCGCCAAGGAGGTGCCGAAATACGCCATGAGCCCCTTCAGCGTGGGCAATCGGAAGTGCCCGAGCGACCACTTCTCGATGGCCCAGCTGACGCTGATCACGGCGGCGCTGGCCACCAAGTACCGCTTCGAGCAGGTGCCCGGCTCCGACGACGCCACCCGGGTCGGCATCACCCTGCGGCCGCAGAAGCTGTTGCTCAGGCCCGTCCTGCGGTGAACCCCCGGGCCCTCAGGCCGCCTCCGGACCCCGGAAGGTGCGCCGGTAGGTCTGCGGGGTGACTCCCACCGCCCGGACGAACTGATGCCGCAGCGCGGCCGCGGTGCCGAAGCCGGTCCGGCTCGCGATCACGTCCACGGTCACGTCCGTCGCCTCCAGCAGCCGCTGTGCCAGCAGCACCCGCTGACGCAGGATCCAGCGGTACGGCGTCGTCCCGGTCTCCTGCTGGAAGCGGCGGGCGAAGGTGCGCGGGGACATGTGCGCGCGCTCGGCGAGCTGCTCGACGGTGACCTCCTCGTGGAGGTTGCGCTCCATCCAGGCGAGCACCTCGCCGACCGTGTCGCACGGCGCGGCGGGCAGCGGCCGGTCCACGAACTGCGCCTGGCCGCCGTCCCGGTGGGGCGGCACCACCATGCGGCGGGCGATGGCGTTGGCGACCTCGGGCCCCTGCTCCTTGCGCACGAGATGCAGACAGGCGTCGATGCCGGCGGCCGTGCCCGCCGAGGTGATCACCGGATCGTCGTCCACGTACAGCACATCGGGCTCGACGGCCGCGCGCGGGAAGCGCCGGGTCAGCTCGTCCACATGCCGCCAGTGCCCGGCACACCGCCGCCCGTCGAGCAGCCCGGCCGCGCCGAGAACGAAGACACCGGAACACACGCTCAGCACCCTGGCACCCCGCTCCACGGCCCTGACCAGGGCGTCGAGCAGCGCGGGCGGATAGTCCCGGACCGCGAAGTCGCTCCCGGCCGGCACCGTGATCAGATCGGCCTCCTCCAGCCGGTCCAGGCCGTACGGCGTGGACACGGTGAGGCCCGGGACATGGGTGGTCAGCGCCGGGCCCTCGGCCGAGACGACCGCGAAGTCGTACACCGGAAGGCCCTGGTCACTGCGGTCGAGGCCGAAGACCTCGCAGACGACACCGAGCTCGAAGGGATGCACGCCGTCGAGCAGGACGGTGGCCACGTTCTGCAGCATGCCCACAGTGTGCCGCCCGGCTGGCAGGAAATCGAGGGTGTGCGGCAGTCCTGCCACTGTCAGTGGTGTTCATGCGGAACGACACTGACGACATGAACGCACTCATGGAATACGCGGGAGTCGTCGTCCTCTTCCTGCTCCTGGCGGGACCGGCGCTCGTGGGAGTGGCCCGCGAGCGCCGGATCGACCGCGAACTGCGGGAGGCCGAGGCTCAGAAGTCCTCGTCCAGGTCGACGGTGCCCTCGACCGCGACCTGGTACGCCGACGGGCGCCGCTCGAAGAAGTTGGTCAGTTCCTGAACGCCCTGGAGCTCCATGAAGGAGAACGGGTTCTCCGAGCCGTACACCGGCGCGAAGCCCAGCCGCGTCAGCCGCTGGTCGGCCACGCACTCCAGGTACTGCCGCATCGACTCGGTGTTCATGCCGGGCAGACCGTCACCGCACAGGTCGCGGGCGAACTGCAGCTCGGCCTCGACCGCCTCCCGCAGCATGTCGGTGACCTGCTGCTGAAGCTCGTCGTCGAAGAGCTCCGGCTCCTCCTTGCGGACGGTGTCGACCACGTCGAACGCGAAGGACATGTGCATCGTCTCGTCGCGGAACACCCAGTTGGTGCCCGTGGCGAGACCGTGCAGCAGGCCCCGGCTGCGGAACCAGTAGACGTACGCGAAGGCGCCGTAGAAGAACAGGCCCTCGATGCACGCGGCGAAGCAGATCAGGTTGAGCAGGAAGCGGCGCCGGTCCGCCTTGGTCTCCAGCCGGTCGAGCTTCTCGACCTCGTTGATCCACTTGAAGCAGAAGCCGGCCTTCTCGCGGATGGAGGGGATGTTCTCCACCGCGTCGAACGCGGCCGCGCGGTCCTCCGGGTCGGGCAGGTAGGTGTCCAGGAGGGTCAGATAGAACTGGACGTGGACCGCTTCCTCGAAGAGCTGCCTGCTGAGATACAGCCGCGCCTCGGGGGAGTTGATGTGCTTGTACAGCGTCAGCACCAGGTTGTTCGCCACGATCGAGTCACCCGTCGCGAAGAACGCGACCAGACGGCCGATCAGGTGCTGCTCGGCCGGCGTCAGCTTCGCCAGGTCGGCGACGTCCGAGTGGAGGTCGACCTCCTCGACGGTCCAGGTGTTCTTGATGGCGTCCCGGTAGCGCTCGTAGAAGTCGGGGTAGCGCATGGGGCGCAGGGTCAGCTCGAAGCCCGGGTCGAGGAGATTGGTGTTGCGTTCGGACATCACTGGCAGGCCTCGCAGGACTCGGGGTTCTCAAGGGAGCAGGCGACGGCGTCGGGGTCGTTGGCCTGCTGGACGGGGATGGTGGCTTGCGCCTGTGCCGCGCGGGCGATCCTCGTCGCCGGGCGCGAGCGCAGGTAGTACGTCGTCTTCAGCCCGGACTTCCAGGCGTACGCGTACATCGAGGAGAGCTTGCCGATGGTCGGCGTCTCCAGGAAGAGGTTCAGGGACTGCGCCTGGTCCAGGAACGGCGTACGGGCCGCCGCCATGTCGATCAGGCCTCGCTGCGGGATCTCCCACGCCGTGCGGTACAGCGCCCGGACCTCCTCGGGGATCCAGGCGAAGCCCTGCACCGACCCGTTGGAGTCGCGCAGCGCCTCCCGGGTGCGGGCGTCCCACACGCCGAGGTCCTTGAGGTCCTGCACCAGGTACGAGTTGACCTGGAGGAACTCGCCCGACAGCGTCTCGCGCTTGAACAGGTTGGACACCTGAGGCTCGATGCACTCGTACACACCCGCGATGGAGGCGATGGTCGCGGTCGGCGCGATGGCCAGCAGCAGGCTGTTGCGCATGCCGACCTCGGCGATACGGGACCGCAGCGCAGCCCAGCGCTCCGGCCAGGTCAGCTCCACGTCGTAGTGGTCGGGGTGCAGCACGCCCTGCGCCGTCCGGGTCTTCTCCCAGGCCGGCAGCGGGCCGTTGCGCTCGGCGAGGTCGGCGGACGCCTCGTACGCGGCGAGCATGATCCGCTCGGCGATCCGGGTGGACAGTGCGCGGGCCTCGGGCGAGTCGAACGGGAGCCGCAGCTTGAAGAAGACGTCCTGCAGACCCATCGCGCCGAGGCCCACCGGGCGCCACTTGGCGTTGGAGCGGCCCGCCTGCTCGGTCGGATAGAAGTTGATGTCGACGACGCGGTCGAGGAAGGTGACGGCGGTGCGGACGGTGGCGTCCAGCCGCTCCCAGTCGATGTCTCCCTCGGTGACAAATGCGCCCAGGTTCACCGAACCCAGGTTGCACACCGCCGTCTCGCCGTCGTCGGTGACCTCCAGGATCTCCGTGCAGAGGTTGGAGGAGTGCACGACATGGCCCGGCAGGGCCGTCTGGTTGGCGGTGCGGTTGGCGGCGTCCTTGAAGGTCATCCAGCCGTTGCCGGTCTGCGCGAGGGTGCGCATCATGCGGCCGTACAGGTCGCGGGCCGCGATGGTCTTCTTCGCGAGGCCCTTCTCCTCCGCCTTGCGGTACGCCGCGTCGAACTCCTCGCCCCACAGGTCGACCAGCTCGGGCACGTCGGCGGGCGAGAACAGGCTCCACTGCGCGTCGGCGTTGACCCGGCGCATGAACTCGTCCGGGATCCAGTGCGCGAGGTTCAGGTTGTGCGTACGGCGGGCGTCCTCGCCGGTGTTGTCGCGCAGCTCCAGGAACTCCTCGATGTCGGAGTGCCAGGTCTCCAGGTAGACGGCGGCGGCGCCCTTGCGGCGGCCGCCCTGGTTCACGGCGGCGACCGAGGCGTCGAGGGTCTTCAGGAACGGCACGATGCCGTTGGAGTGGCCGTTGGTGCCGCGGATCAGCGAACCCCGCGAGCGGATGCGGGAGTACGACAGTCCGATGCCGCCGGCGTGCTTGGAGAGGCGGGCGACCTGGTGGTAGCGGTCGTAGATGGAGTCCAGCTCGTCCAGGGGGGAGTCCAGGAGGTAGCAGGACGACATCTGGGGGTGCCGTGTGCCGGAGTTGAAGAGCGTGGGGGAGGAGGGCAGGTAGTCGAGGCGGCTCATGAGCCCGTAGAGCGCGGCGACTTCGTCGACGGAGCGGACCGTGTCGTCCTCGGCGAGGCCGGAGGCGACCCGCAGCAGGAAGTGCTGGGGCGTCTCGACGACCTTGCGGGTGATCGGGTGCCGCAGCAGGTAGCGGCTGTGCAGGGTGCGCAGGCCGAAGTAGCCGAAGCGGTCGTCGGCGGCGCGGTCGACCAGCGCGTCGAGCCGCTCGGCGTGCACGCGCACGAACTCCGCGGTCCGGTCCGCGATGAGGCCCTCCCGGTGCCCGACGGCGACGGACTCGGTGAAGGAAGTGACCCCTTGCGAGGCGGCCTCGGCGGCGATGGAGATCGTCAGCAGGCGCGCGGCCAGCCTGGAGTAGGCCGGGTCCTCGGAGATCAGCCCGGCCGCCGCCTCGGTGGCCAGCTCGCGCAGCTCCGCCTCGTCGGCCCGGGCGGAACGGCCCCGCAGCGCGGCGGCGGCCACCCGGCCGGGGTCGGCGTCGGGCAGGTCGGCGGTCAGCTCGGTCAGGGTCCGCAGCAAGGCCGTTCCCGGGGCGTCCTCGTCGGTCGGGACGGCTGAAGCCGGGTCTGCTGGCGCGATGGTCACGTGGAGGCTCTCCCTCGCTCGGCACGGGGCCTTCGCGAGGGGCACGGCACACACGAGCGCACGCGGCGTCGCGTCCACCGGCCCATTCCACGAGGCCCGGACGTCGGGGCACCCGACCGGTCGGCCGGTGCCACTGTCGGCAGGTCCTCGGACTGACGCTTATGCATGCATAAGTACACCGTTGCGGGACAGTTCCGGATTCGCACCGGATTCCCCTGCGACGACAGCGAGCATGAGCATACATCTTGTGCCGGGTGCGGGTGACGCCCCCATATGTTGTGTCGCTGTGTGACTTCAGAGCGTCAACTCGTAGGTGAGCAGAGTGAAGTCGCTGCCCGGGATCGGCTGCCAGTCGCGGTGCGGGGCGCGGACGAAACCGAGGCGTTCGTAGATGCGGTGGGCCGCGCGCATGGCGGGCTGGGTGGACAGGACGATCGCCGTGCAGCCCGGCGTGGCCCTCGCACGGTCGAGGCAGGCCCCGACGAGGGCCTCGCCGACTCCTCGGCCCCGGGCGGCGTGGGCGACGGCCAGCATGCGGATCTCGGCCTCTCCCGGGCCGGCCAGGTCGGCCATCGGGCCGGGGGCGGGGACGAAGGTGACCGTGCCGAGCAGCCGGTCTCCGTCCGTGGCGGCCAGGACCTCGGCCGCGGTGGCCCGTTTGGCCACGTTCTTGAGTTCGCCGAGGTACCAGTCGCTCTCGCCGAAGGTGAGGAGGTCGTCCTGGAGGTAGGCCTGTGCGGTGATCTCGCCGATCTCGTCGTACTCGGTCGGCTGTGCTTCACGGATCACGATGTCCATGGTCGTCAGTGTGTACGACAGCGGGCCGCCGTTGTCGCTTGTGTCGGCGGCCCGCTGCCCGTTGTCCGTGGTTGCTCGCGCCCTAGTGGGTCACGGGAAGCTCCTGCTTCACGCCCGGGTCGCCCGCGTCCGCCGTGTAGTCCTCGGGGCGGGTCTCGTCGACGCCCTCGGGGGCCTTGGCGGCCTTCAGGACGAAGGTGAGGACCACCGTGACGGCCACGTTGAGGACGAACGCCGTGAGCCCGATGTAGCCGATCTCGCCGATGCCGGGGATCTCCTTGGCGGAGCCGCCGAAGTGCTTCTGGGTCGGGGAGGCGACGCCGTACGCGGCGATGGTGCCGTACAGCATGCCGACCGCCCAGCCGGCGAGGAGGGCCCAGCGGTGGAACCAGCGGGTGAACAGACCGCCCACCAGGGCGGGGAAGGTCTGGAGGATCCAGATGCCGCCCAGGAGCTGGAAGTTGATGGCGACCGTCTTGTCCATGGTCAGGACGAAGACCAGCGCGCCCACCTTCACCAGCAGGGACACCAGCTTGGAGACGCGCGTCTCCTCGGCGGCCGTCGCGTCCGGCTTGATGAAGTCCTTGTAGATGTTGCGGGTGAACAGGTTCGCCGCCGCGATCGACATGATCGCCGCGGGCACCAGCGCACCGATGCCGATCGCCGCGAAGGCGATGCCCGCGAACCAGTCCGGGAACATGTCCTCGAACAGCTGCGGGATGGCCAGCTGGCCGTTCTGCACCTTCACCCCGGCCGCGATCGCCATGAAGCCCAGCAGGGCGAGCAGGCCCAGCATCAGGGAGTACAGCGGCAGGATCGTGGTGTTGCGGCGGATCACGTCACGGCTCTTGGAGGAGAGCGTCGCGGTGATCGAGTGCGGGTACATGAACAGCGCGAGGGCGGAGCCCAACGCCAGCGTGGCGTAGGTCCATTGGCCCGCCTCGGCCGGCACCAGCGCGCCGCGTGGCTTGCCCGTGGCCGGATTCGTCTGGCCGAACGCCTCGGAGGCCTTGGCGAAGATGTCGTCGAAGCCGCCCAGCTTGATCGGGATGTAGATGATCGCCACCGCGATGACGATGTAGATCAGCGTGTCCTTGACGAACGCGATCAGCGCCGGGGCGCGCAGACCCGAGGAGTAGGTGTACGCCGCCAGGACGCCGAAGGCGATCAGGAGCGGCAGGTCCTTGACGAACCAGTTGGTGTCCTCGCCGCCGCCCACGCCCATCACGTCCAGCACCGCCTGGATGCCGACGAGCTGGAGCGCGATGTACGGCATCGTGGCCAGGATGCCGGTGACCGCGACCGCCAGCGACAGGCCCTTGGAGCCGAAGCGGCCGCGCACGAAGTCGGACGTCGTCACGTAGCCGTGCTTGTGGGAGACCGACCACAGGCGGGGCAGGAACGTGAAGATCAGCGGGTAGACGAGGATCGTGTACGGCACCGCGAAGAAGCCCGCCGCGCCGGCCGCGTAGATCGCCGCCGGCACCGCCACGAACGTATAGGCCGTGTAGAGGTCGCCGCCGAGCAGGAACCAGGTGATCCAGGTACCGAAGGACCGGCCGCCCAGGCCCCATTCGTCGAGGCTGTGCTCGTTCTCGGCCTTGCGCCAGCGCGCGGCCAGGAAGCCCATGACCGTGACGGCCAGGAAGAAGATGATGAAGACGGCGAGCGCGACGCCGTTGACCCCGTCGTTCACCTGGAGCCTCCCCGACGGGCGCGCTGGTCACGCTGCCACAGCTTGTACGCGATCATCGTCAGCGCGGTCGAGATGACCACCCAGGCCATCTGGTACCAGTAGAAGAACGGGATGCCGCCGATGGACGGGTCGGTCTTGGCGTACGAGCCGACCCACAGCATGGCCACGAACGGTGCGACGAGACAGAGGCCGATGACGACGCGCACTGGCGTCACCACCGGGCCTCTGTTCACTTCTGGGGCTTGCGACATCGGGCGACTCCGTCCCCTCACTGATCACCTGCGTAATGGGCTGGCAATCTAGGTCACGGTGTCGCGGCTGCGGAACCCCTCGTCCGTATATCGGTATCGCCTTTACAAAGTCGCTACTCGGCGGGCCGCTTCAGCCTGGCCACGAACTTGTACCGGTCGCCCCGGTACACCGAGCGCACCCACTCCACCGGCTGGCCGTCGCGGTCGAGGGAGTGCCGGGACAGCATCAGCATCGGCAGGCCCACGTCGGTGCCGAGCAGGCCCGCCTCGCGCGGGGTGGCCAGCGAGGTCTCGATGGTCTCCTCGGCCTCGGCGAGATGGACGTCGTAGACCTCGGCGAGCGCGGTGTAGAGGGACGTGTACTTCACCAGCGAGCGGCGCAGGGCGGGGAAGCGCTTGGCGGAGAGGTGGGTGGTCTCGATGGCCATGGGCTCGCCGTTGGCCATGCGCAGCCGCTCGATGCGCAGCACCCGGCCGCCCGCGGTGATGTCGAGGAGCTGGGCGAGGCGGTCGTCGGCGGTGATGTAGCCGATGTCCAGCAGCTGGGACGTGGGTTCCAGCCCCTGGGCGCGCATGTCCTCGGTGTAGGAGGTCAGTTGCAGCGCCTGGGAGACCTTCGGCTTGGCCACGAAGGTGCCCTTGCCCTGGATGCGTTCGAGCCGGCCCTCGACGACCAGTTCCTGAAGGGCCTGGCGCACGGTGGTGCGGGAGGTGTCGAACTCGGCGGCGAGCGTGCGCTCGGGCGGGACGGGCGTGCCGGGCGGCAGCGTCTCCGTCATGTCGAGCAGGTGCTTCTTCAGGCGGTAGTACTTGGGCACGCGCGCGGTACGGACGGTCGCCCCACCCTCGTTCTCCGCACTGCTGACGTCGGTGCTCATGCTCTGCCTTCCCGGCTCCGGGTGCCGAAGCGACCGACATCCCGTCGGCCGCGGCTCACATCGTGGCACGGCTTCGTGGGTGGGTGACCTGTGTGGGTGTCCTCCGCACGCTCCGTGATCTCTCTGTATACCGGCGGGGCCCCCGTTGGTCTAGTCCAGCGCGCCGCTCGGGGGCAGTGGTCCAGTGGCAGTGGTCCGTCCGTTTGGTCGCTTGCGGAATGAAAGGTCCCTGCATATCTCGGTCCCATCACGGACGCCTGGAGGCCGCTTGAACACCCTTGACAGCCCTATTGGTCTGGGCCAAGCTCCCCGTACTGGTCTACACCATTGGTCCAGGTCCCGGCCCCACGGACGGTTCGCACGGCGTTGACGCCAAATACCGCGGGGACGAGGGGGGTTTGTGGCATCCCTGAGGAGGGTGGCGTGAAGCGCAAGCTGGTAGCCGCGATCGGTATCGCGGGCATGATGTTCTCGATCGCGGCGTGCGGGGACAGTGACGACAAGGGCAGCGGCGGCGCCGGCGGGGACGCCAAGGAACTGACCGTCTGGCTGACGGTCGACGCGCAGAACAACTGGCCCGAGCTGGTGAAGGCCGCCGACGACGCGGTCGCCAAGAAGCACCCCGGCATCAAGATCAAGCACGAGTACTACGGCTGGCCGGACAAGAACGCCAAGCTCGACGCCGTCCTCGCCACGGACAAGGCCCCCGACGTCGTCGAGATGGGCAACACCGAGATGCTGCCGTACGTCGTCAAGGGCGCGTTCGCCCCGGTCGACCCGGCGAAGTTCGACCAGTCCGACGCCTGGCTCGACGGCCTCAAGGACTCGGTGACGTACGAGGACAAGACCTACGGCGTGCCGTACTACGCGGGCACCCGCGTCGGCAACTACCGCAAGGACGTCTTCGGCGAGGTCGGCGTCAAGGCCGCCCCGAAGACCTACGCCGAGCTCACCGCCGCCCTGGACAAGGTGCAGAAGAAGCAGGGCGACAAGTTCAGCGCCTGGTACCAGCCCTCCCGCGACTGGTACGCGGCCATGTCCTTCGTCTACGACGCCGGCGGCTCCATAGCCAAGGAGGAGGGCGGCCAGTGGAAGGCCAACCTCTCCTCGCCGGAGTCCCTCAAGGGCCTGACCGAGTTCAAGAAGGTCCTCGACTCCTACATGCACGGCGACAAGACCAAGGACGAGTCCGACCGTTACATCGTCTACGGCCAGGGCAAGTCCGGCATGATCTTCGCCCCGGCGTGGGAGGGCGGCAGCGCCGCGGACCCGAAGAACGACAAGACCGGCAAGCTCAAGGGCAACGTCGAGAACTTCGTCATGCCCGGCCCGTCCGGCAAGAACCTCCCGGTCTTCCTGGGCGGTTCCGACCTCGCCGTCCCGGTGAAGTCCGACGCGCAGGACGTCGCCGCCGAGTGGATCAACGCCCTCACCGGTGCCGCCGGCCAGAAGGGCCTGATGGCCAAGGGCAACCTGCCCAACAACAAGACCGACCTCGCCACCCTGAAGAACGACCCGGCCACGGTCGTGCCGGCCACCGCCGCCGAGTCCAACTGGTTCGTCCCCATGGCCCCCGGCTGGGGCCAGGTCGAGAAGGCCCAGGTCCTGCAGACCATGCTGCAGTCCATCGGCACCGGCAAGAAGTCGGTCGAGGAGGCCGCGAAGGACGCGGACGCCGCGATCGACAAGGTCATCAACACCAAGTGACCTCCCGGCGGGGCTCCGTTGCAGGCGGAGCCCCGCCGTCTTTCCGTAACGCCCGTACGACCGGTACGACCTGAGGGACCGCTGAGGAGCGCGCGATGAGTGCCGACACGACCACCCCTGCCAAGGTGCCGCCACCGCGGCAGGCACCGCCGCCGGCCGCACCGGACCGGCCCCGCGCGAAACGGACGTACGGCCCGGCCGCCACCGCCTGGCTGCTGCTCGCGCCCTGTCTGCTGATCCTCGCCCTGGTCATGGGCTATCCGCTGGTCCGCCTGGTCACCCTGTCCTTCCAGAAGTTCGGCCAGCCCCAGCTGTGGGGCTTCCAGCCGGCCGAGTCGGTCGGCTTCGAGAACTTCACCAAGGTCCTCGGCGACAGCGAGTTCTGGACCGTCGTCCTGCGCACGGTGCTCTTCGCGGCCGGCGCGGTGATCTTCACGATGGTCATCGGCATGCTGATCGCCCTGCTCCTCCAGCGGGTCTCCGGCTGGGTGAAGACGCTGATCAACATCGCGCTCGTGGCCAGCTGGGGCATGCCGGTCATCGTCGCGACCACCGTCTTCAAGTGGCTCTTCGACGCCGACTACGGCATCCTCAACGCGGTTCTGAGCAAGCTGCCGGGCGTCGACCTGATCGGCCACAACTGGTTCGCCAGCTCCACCCAGGGCCTCGCCGTGATCATGCTCCTCGTGGTCTGGGGAGCCGTGCCCTTCGTGGTGATCACCCTCAGCGCCGGGCTCACCCAGGTCCCCAAGGAGCTGGAGGAGGCGGCCCGCCTCGACGGCGCCGGCGCCTGGGGCGTCTTCCGGTACGTCACCCTGCCCATCCTCAAGCCGATCATCGTGATGCTCACGACCCTGTCGGTCATCTGGGACATGGGCGTCTTCCCCCAGGTCTTCGTGATGCGCAACGGCCATCCCGAGCCGGAGTTCCAGATCCTCAACACCTACTCCTACGACCGCGCCTTCGTGGTCAACGACTACGCCCAGGGCTCGGCGATCGCCCTGATCACCGTGGTGCTGCTGCTCGGTGTGGTCGCCGTGTACATGCGTCAGATGCTGAAGATCGGGGAAGTGGAATGAGCGGCACGAGCGCGGTCGTCACCAAGGGCGCCGATCCCGGGACCTCCCAGAAGCGCTCCAAGCTCGGCTGGAACCTCGTCGGCCTGTTCGTCTTCGCCGTCGCCGGCTTCCCCGTGTACTGGATGCTCAACACGGCGTTCAAGCCCGCCAAGGACGCCATCGACCCGGACCCCAGCCTGTTCCCGACCGGCCTGACGCTGTCCAACTTCGACCGCGCCCTGAACATCGCCGACTTCTGGGGCCCGGTCTGGCGCAGCCTCGTGGTCTCCGTGATCGTCGTCCTGATCGGCATCGCGATCGGCCTGCTCGCCGCGCTCGCCATCTCCCGGTTCGCCTTCCGCGGCCGCAAGATCGTGATCGTCGGCATCCTCGCGGTGCAGATGGTCCCGCTGGTCGCCATGATCATCCCGGTGTTCCTGCTGCTCAACGACCTGGGGCAGTACGACAGGCTCACCGGCCTGATCATCACGTACCTGACCTTCATCCTCCCCTTCACGGTGTGGACCCTGCGCGGCTTCATCGTCAACATCCCCAAGGAGCTGGAGGAGGCCGCCATGGTCGACGGCTGCTCCCGCACCGGCGCCTTCGTCCGCGTCGTCTTCCCGCTCCTGGCCCCCGGCCTGGTCGCCACCTCCGTCTACGGCTTCATCCAGGCCTGGAACGAGTACCTCTACGCCCTGATGCTGCTCAGCCAGCAGAACCAGACCGCCACCGTCTGGCTCGGCAACTTCACCACCAAGCACGGCACCGAGTACGCCCCGATGATGGCCGGCGCCACCATGATGGCCGTGCCGATCGTCGTGCTCTTCCTCCTCGTCCAGCGCAAGATGGCCGCGGGTCTGACCGCCGGCGCCGTGAAGGGATAACGCCATCCGATGACGACATTCGCCAGCGGAACCGACACTCTGACCCGCGATGCGCTGACCGTCCTCCAGCCCGGCTTCCCCGGCACCACCGCCCCCGACTGGCTGCTGCGCCGCCTGGGGGAGGGCCTCGCCTCCGTCGGCCTGTTCGGCCGCAACGTCGCCTCGCCCGAGCAACTGGCCGCGCTGACGGCCCAGCTGCGCGCCGAGCGCGACGACGTCCTCGTCGCCATCGACGAGGAGGGCGGGGACGTGACCCGCCTGGAGGTGCGCACCGGTTCCTCCTTCCCCGGCAACCACGCCCTCGGCGCGGTGGACGACGTCGCGCTCACCCGTGAGGTCGCCCACGAGCTGGGCCGCCGCCTCGCCGCCTGCGGCGTCAACTTCGACTGGGCGCCGTCCGCCGACGTCAACTCCAACGCCGACAACCCGGTGATCGGCGTCCGCTCCTTCGGCGCCGACCCGGCCCTGGTCGCCCGGCACACCGCCGCCTACGTCGAGGGCCTGCAGTCGGCCGGCGTCGCCGCCTGCACCAAGCACTTCCCCGGCCACGGCGACACCAACGTCGACTCCCACGACGCCCTGCCCCGCATCGACGTGGACGCCGATGTGCTGGCCGAGCGCGAACTGGCCCCGTTCCGCGCCGCGATCGCGGCCGGCACCCGCGCGATGATGAGCGCCCACATCCTGGTCCCCGCGCTCGACCCGGAGTACCCGGCGACCCTCTCCCGCCGCATCCTCACCGGCCTGCTGCGCGGCGAGCTCGGCTACGACGGCCTCATCGTCACCGACGGCATGGAGATGCAGGCCATCGCCTCCACCTACGGCATCGAACGCGGCAGCGTCCTCGCCCTCGCCGCCGGTGCCGACGCCATCTGCGTGGGCGGCGGCCTCAACGACGACGAGACCGTCCGCCGGCTGCGCGACGCCCTCGTCACCGCCGTCCGCAGCGGCGAACTCCCCGAGGAACGCCTCGCGGACGCGGCCGAGCGGGTACGGAAGCTGGCCCGCTGGACGGCAGCGGGCGCCGGCGCCGGGGAGGCCGGGGGCACCGACCCCGAGGTCGGCCTCCACGCCGCCCGCCGCGCCCTGCGCGTCACCGGCGCGGACACCTTCACCCCGCTCACCGAGCCGCCCTACGTCGCCACCCTCACCCCGGTCGCCAACTTCGCCGTCGGCGACGAGACCCCCTGGGGCGTCGCCGCCGAACTCTCGGCCCTCCTCCCCGGCACGGCCGCGGACACGCACACGGGCGCCGACGCGGCCCGGGCGGCCCTCGCAGCGGCGGGGACGCGCAGGATCGTCGTGGTCGTCCGCGACGAGCACCGGCACCCGTGGATGGGCGCCGCCCTGGACACCCTCCTGCGGGAACGCCCCGACACCGTCGTCGTCGAGATGGGCCTCCCTCAGGCACCCCCGCGGGGCGCCCTGCACATCGCCACCCACGGCGCGGCCCGCGTATGCGGCCGGGCGGCGGCCGAGGTCATCACGGCCTCCTGACGCCACCCGCCAACAGAAAGGCGCCGGTTCCCACGGGAGGGGAACCGGCGCCTTTTACATGCCTTGGGGACGTGTCCCTCAGGGGCGCGGCGAACTGCGCGAGCAACCACCCACAACCCGCACCCCGAAGACGTCAGAAGGAAGCAGACGGAACCGCTCAGATCCCCTGCCACTCCGGCTTGTCGGCAAAGGTGTGCCGGAAGTAGTCCGCCAGCTTCAGCTTGGAAGCAGCCGCCTCATCCACAACAACCGTCGCATGCGGATGCAGTTGCAGCGCCGAGGCCGGACACACAGCGGCAACAGGCCCCTCCACCGTCGCGGCAACGGCATCCGCCTTGCCCTCACCGGTAGCCAGCAGAACAAGGTGCCGCGCTTCCAGAATCGTGCCGATCCCCTGCGTGATCACATGATGCGGCACCTGCTGGATGTCCCCGTCGAAGAACCGCGCGTTGTCCACCCGCGTCTGCTCCGTCAGCGTCTTGATCCGGGTCCGCGAGGCCAGCGACGAGCACGGCTCGTTGAACCCGATGTGCCCGTCCGTGCCGATGCCGAGCAGCTGGAGGTCGACCCCACCGGCCTCGACCAGCGCCCGGTCGTACGCCTCGCAGGCCGCCTGGACATCGGCCGCCGTGCCGTCGGGCCCCATGAACGCGTCCATGGAGACGCCCAGCGGCTCCAGCACCTCGCGGCGCAGCACCGAGCGGTAGGACTCGGGGTGGTCGGCGGGCAGCCCGACGTACTCGTCGAGCTGGGCGATCCTCGCCCGGGAGGCGTCCACGGCGCCGGAGCGGACCTTCGCGGTCAGCGCCTGGTAGATGGGCAGCGGGGTCGAGCCGGTCGCCACGCCCAGCAGGGCGTCGGGCTTGCGACGCAGCAGCTGCGCCATGGCCTCGGCTATGAGTTCGCCGCCGGCCTCGGCATCCGGAACGATGACAACTTCCACGCTGGGCCTGCCGTTCTGGAGAGGGGACTCGAAGGCACCCGGAGGGGATATGTGGTTTAGACCAATCTAACAGAGCGGACCCGCCGAGGCAGCTTGGTCCGTACCGTTCCCTCTCCATGAAAAGCCCCCCGGCACCCGCGCGCGTGCCGGCCTCGCGTCGGGGCGTCGAGCCCCGCTCGGATCACGGCATCGAGCCTCCGGTCGCGTCCAGCCAGTGCCCCGTCACCCAGCGGCCGTCGTCCGAGACGAGGAAGGCCACCGCGTCGGCGATGTCGGCGGGCGTGCCGACCCGGCCCAGCGCCGAGTACGCGGCGGCGCCCTGCCACGCCTCGTCGCTCGCGCGCAGCCACTCGGCGTTCACATCGGTGTCGACGATGCCGGGCGCGACGGAGTTCACGGTGATGCCGCGGGGGCCCAGCACCTTGGCGAGATCCCGGGTGAGGACGTCGAGCGCGCCCTTCGTCATGGCGTAGGCCATCACATGCGGCATCGCGGCCGTCCGGGCGAGCCCGGAGGATATGTTCACGATCCGCCCGCCGTCGCGCAGTCGCGTGAGCCCCTGCTGGACGAGGAAGTGCGGCGCCTTCACATTGACCGCGAAGAGGCGGTCGTACTCCGCCTCGTCGATCTCCTCGAAGGGGCGGGACGTGGCGATCGCCGCGTTGTTCACCAGGATGTCCAACCCGTCCGCGTGGCGGTCGAACTCCTCCCACAGGGCGGCCGCGTCGCCCGGCCTGCCCAGCTCGGCGCCGATCGCGAAGGCCGAGCCGCCGGCCTCCTCGATCGCGGCGACCGTCTCCTTCGCCGCCGTCTCATTGCTGCCGTAGTGCACGGCGACCCGCGCTCCGTCGCGCGCCAGGCGCTCGGCGACGCCCCGTCCGATCCCCCTGCTCGCCCCCGTGACGAGTGCGGTCCTGCCCGTGAGCACGCCCATGAGCGCGCCCCCCTTTCATGAGCCCGAGAGTTGTCTAGCGGTCGCTACAGAAAGACCGTACAACAGGCCGCCGACATTTCTCTAGCCCGCGCTATAAAATCCACCCCATGGTGAGCACTCCGCAGTCCGCACCGGGGTCCAAGCCCCGCGGCCGCCCCCGCTCCTTCGACCGCGAGACGGCCCTGGAGAAGGCGATCATGGCCTTCTGGGAGCACGGCTACGAGGCCACGTCCGTGTCCGACCTCACCCGCACCATGGGCATCGGCGCCCCCAGCCTGTACGCGGCCTTCGGGGACAAGCAGGCCCTGTTCGCCGAGGTGGTCCAGGAGTACGGCGAGCGGTACGGCGCGTTCTTCGCGCGCGCCCTCGACGAGGAGGCCACGGCCCGCGCCGGTGTCGAGCGCGCGCTGCGCGAGGCCGCCGCCGAGTACACGGTGCCCGGCCGTCCGCACGGCTGCCTGGTCGTCCACGCGGCCATCAACTGCACCAGCCGCGAGGTGGAGCAGTCCCTGCGAGAGCGGCGCAACGCCACCATCGCCGCCCTGAAGAGCCGTATCGAGGCGGACATCGCGGCGGGGGAACTGCCCGCCGGCACCGATGCCGCCGCCCTCGCCCGGCACACCGGCGCGATGGTCCAGGGCATGTCCCAACAGGCGCGCGACGGCGCAAGCCGGGAGGAGCTGGAGGCGCTCGCCGAAATTGCCATGTCCATCTGGCCCCGTACCTGACCCGGGCGGGTTAGGCTTCCGCGGACAACAAAACACGTTCCGACGCATGGACACGCCCAATGGTCTAGTCCACAATGCGTAGAGGGAACCGAGAAGAACACACAAGACGTCCGTCTTCCCCGCACAGGAGGACGGCACGAGGAACCGCGGCTCTCTGCCCTGACTGCCCCGGCTCCTCACCTTCGGCCGACGGGACCGCACACCCCCCGGCCGTTGCTGCTCCGGGCTGCGGTGCCGGGAGGGTTGAGGGTCCCTCTCAGGCGCCGCGGCCCGCGGGTGTTTCCGGGGCCGGGAAGGTCCGTATTTCAGGGCCGTACAGACCCCCAGGTACGCTCGCAGACGTGCCCTCCATGAACGAACTGGTCCGCCAGCACACCGCCCTCGACGACTCCGACCTCGAGTGGCTCCATCTGCTGGTCTCGGAGTGGCAGCTGCTCTCCGACCTGTCCTTCGCCGACCTCGTCCTGTGGGTCCCCACCCGCGACGGCACCCGCTATGTCTCCGTCGCCCAGATGCGGCCCAACACCGGCCCCACCTCCTACCAGGACGACATGGTCGGCCACCTCGTCCCGCGCGGCCGCCGTCCGATGCTGGACGCCGCCCTCGACGAGGGCCGGATCGTGCGCGAGGGCGACCCCGAGTGGCGCGAGGAGGTCCCGGTCCGGGTCGAGTCCATCCCCGTACGACGGGACGGGCGCGTCCTCGGCGTCATCGCGCGCAACACGAACCTGCTCACCGTGCGCACCCCGAGCCGACTGGAGCTCACCTACCTCCAGTCGGCCTCCGACCTCGCGCAGATGATCGCGGCCGGCTCCTTCCCCTTCCCGAACCAGCAGGTCGACATGGACGCCTCGCCCCGCGTGGGCGACGGCCTGATCCGGCTCGACGCCGACGGCATCGTCCAGTACGCCTCCCCGAACGCCCTGTCCGCCTACCACCGGCTCGGCCTCGCCGCCGACCTCGTCGGCCAGGACCTCGGGCAGACCACCGCCGAACTCGCCCCGACCCGTGGGCCGGTGGACGAGGCGCTCGCCAAGGTCGCCAGCGGCTGGGCGCCGCGCGAGTTCGAGATCGAGGCCAAGGACGGGGTCATCCAGCTGCGGGCCATCCCGCTCAAGCCCAAGGGCACCCGCATCGGTTCGCTCGTCCTGCTCCGGGACGTCACCGAACTGCGCCGCCGCGAACGCGAGTTGATCACCAAGGACGCGACCATCCGGGAGATCCACCACCGGGTGAAGAACAACCTCCAGACGGTCGCCGCGCTGCTGCGCCTCCAGGCCCGCCGCATCGAGTCCGAGCGCGGCCGCGCGGCCCTCGAAGAGGCCGTACGCCGGGTCGGCTCGATCGCGATCGTGCATGAGACGCTGTCCCAGAATCTGGACGAGCGCGTCGAGTTCGACGAGATCGCCGACCGGGTCCTCGCGATGGTCGCGGAGATCTCGCCCGGCAAGGTCACCGGCCGGCGCACCGGCCGCTTCGGCATCCTCGACGCCGAGGTCGCCACCCCGCTGTCGATGGTCCTGACCGAAGTGCTGCAGAACGCACTCGAACACGGCTTCCGTGAGGGCGACACCGGCACGGTCGAGGTCTCGGCGGTCCGTGGCGGTACGTCGAAGGAGGCCCGCCTCCTCGTCACCGTCCAGGACGACGGTGTCGGACTCCCGCCCGGCTTCGACGCGCGCACCTCCGGAAACCTGGGGCTGCAGATCGTACGGACTCTGGTGGAAGGCGAGTTGGGTGGCAGCTTCGACATGGTGCCGGCGCCGGAGCGGGGGTGCCAGGTGATTCTGGACATCCCGGTGCGGGCGCAGAAGTAAGCACCTGGGGAAGGCCCGAAGTGGGCCCTCGGGGACAGCAAAGAGCCTCGGACCATCATGTGGTCCGAGGCTCGTGCTCGCTGCTGCTTACTTGCTCAAGCGCATCGGGGGTACTGCGCGCTGCGTGCTCGGGGGCGGGATCGGCGTACTCGCTGTACGCGCCGCCAAGCTCAGGCTGTCAGCGGGGTGGGTATGTCAGGCGGAGGCCTGACGGGCCCGGTTGCGGGCGGCGCGGCGCTTCATGGCGCGGCGCTCGTCCTCGCTGAGACCACCCCAGACGCCGGAGTCCTGACCGGACTCGAGCGCCCACTGCAGACACTGCTCGATCACCGGGCAGCGACGGCAGACGGCCTTGGCTTCCTCGATCTGCAGCAGCGCAGGACCGGTGTTGCCGATGGGGAAGAAGAGCTCGGGGTCTTCCTCGCGGCAAACGGCGTTGTGACGCCAGTCCATGGCTGCTACCTCTCCTTGGTATTACGTGCAGGGTTGCTTGTGAATGTGAACGCTTTCACGAATCCCTCAACAAGGGAAGGGCCGACCGCCAGGTTCCCTGGCGTGGTCCTTGGTTTGGTGAGGGGTTCCGGTGATCTGTGCTAGCCGGTGTTGCGGGCTGTCCCGATCGCCACGTAGAGACTCGCAAACCTCAGCGGCGGATACAACCCCTTCCGGAAAGTTTTTTTTGATTCCTCGGTGTCGACTAGGTCACAGCCGTACTTCCATGGGGTGGATCCTGGCCTAAACGTTCGAGTGAAAGGACTTCAGCCCTTTCTGCTCACACAATCACACGCAGTGCACGGCGTACGCCTGTGAACGTCACGCTAGTGCGCAGCCCCAGGTGGTCACCGTCCATCTGGAGGGGGAGCGGGACCTTCGAATGCAAGGTGAACTCGCTCAGATCGTGCAGCGAGGCGGCGTGTTTTCCCTGAGGTCCGCGCTCGGGGGACGAAGTGAGCAACTGGGTCGCATACCGGGCAACCGCGGCCGTGGAGAGCCGGCTGAGGCCGAGCACGTCGAGGCCGGTATCGAACGACGCCTTAGGCGACGCGTACACCGGACGATTGCCCAGATAGGTCCACGGGGCGGTGTTACAGACTATGGACAGCACCAGATCGGTCACCGGGTCCTGACCCGGCGCCTCCAGGGTGATCGTGCCGTGTCTGCGGTGCGGCTCGCCCAGGAACTGCCGCAGGGCCTGCCGTACGTACAGCGCGTGCGTCGACTTCTTGCCGCGCTCGCGATGCTGCTCGACGCGGCCGACCACGCCGGCGTCGAACCCGAGTCCGGCGTTGAAGGTGAACCAGCGGGGCGGCACGGCCTCGTCCTCGGTGCCGGGCGTGCCGGAGGTGAGTCCGAGCCCGACCGTGCGCTCGCTTCCCTCCCGCAGGGCGTCGAGGAGCGCGCCGGTGGCCTCCACGGCGTCGTTGGGCAGGCCGAGCGCCCGCGCGAAGACATTGGTGGAACCGCCGGGGACCACCGCGAGGCCGGGCAACTGCTCCGGGTCGGGTCCGGCGTGCAGCAGGCCGTTGACCACCTCGTTGACGGTGCCGTCACCGCCGAGCGCCACGACGAGATCGATGTCGTCGCTCTCCGCCGCCTGCCGCCCCAGGTCACGCGCATGCCCGCGGTACTCGGTGGTGACCGCCTCCAGCTTCATCTCGCTGGCGAGCGCATGGATCAGGACATCGCGCGTACGTGCGCTTGTGGTGGTTGCCGCCGGATTGACCACGAGAAGTGCACGCATGCGTTGCACATTACCTACTGGGCGGTACCGATCCCAGACCGAGGCCGGGATCAGATCAGACAAACGGGCGTGAACATCACCACGGGCGCCTGCGGCGCTTTGGCGGTGGGGGTGGGGAGAGGTTGGGCGTGCGGGTGGTGTTGGGGGTGCTGCTGGGGGCTGGGCGTGCGGGGGAGGCTGGCTGTGCGGGGGAGGTCGGGGGGTCGAGGCTTGGCGTGGTGGAGGGGGGGGCGGGGTTGAGGCTGAGGGTGGCTTAGGTGGGCGATGACCGGCCGTGAGGCGGACGGCTCAGCACGGTCCTGCGCGCGTCAGCATGCCACTGCCCCTGCCCCAGCCCGCGTCGGCGTCTCGCCGCCCCCAGGCCCGCCCGCCTCGGCGTCGTCGCCGCCCAGGCCCCGCCTCGGGCCTCAGCGGCATGAGGCCCTGGGGCTACCCTTCTGGGGTGAGCAGTGAGCAGAGCCCCAGTGCCTCGGATGTCATCGGACCCCGTCCCCGTCGGCTGACGTATGCCGCCGCGCTTGCCGGGCTGGAGGGGCTCGCGCTGGTGATCGGGGGGGTCTGGATTCTCGTTCTGGGGATGACCGGCGAGCCCGATGACCGGCAGCAGGCCGTCACCGGGGGCGTCACCCTGATCGTGCTGGCGCTGTTGCCGCTGCTCGCCGCGCGTGGGCTGCTCGCGCGGCGCGGCTGGAGCCGGGGGCCCGCGATCATCACGCAGGTCGTCGCGCTGCCGGTCGCCTACAACCTGTTGACGTCCGACGGCTCGGCCATCCCGGCCGGCATCGCGCTCGCGGCCGCCGCGGTGACGGCGCTGGTGCTGCTCGTGAATGCGGAGACGACCGAGGCGCTGGGCATCCGCGGACCGGGCCGCGTGGAGTAGGCACCACAGGGGGCTGCCCCGCAGCCCCCGGCGGTCCGGCTCACTCCTCGACGAGGAGCTTCTCCCGCAGCTGGGCCAGCGTGCGGGCCAGCAGGCGCGAGACGTGCATCTGGGAGATACCGACCTCCTGCGCGATCTGCGACTGCGTCATGTTGCCGAAGAAGCGCAGCAGCAGGATCCGCTTCTCGCGCGGCGGCAGATCCTCCAGCAGCGGCTTGAGGGACTCGCGGTACTCGACGCCCTCCAGCGCCTCGTCCTCCGCGCCGAGCGTGTCGGCGACCGCGGGGGACTCGTCGTCGGTGTCGGGGACGTCCAGCGACAGCGTGGAGTAGGCGTTCGCCGACTCCAGGCCCTCCAGGACCTCCTCCTCCGAGATCGCCAGCTTTTCGGCGAGCTCGTGGACCGTGGGGGAGCGGCCGTGCTGCTGGGACAGCTCGGCCGTGGCCGTCGTCAGCGCCAGGCGCAGTTCCTGGAGCCTGCGCGGCACGCGTACCGCCCAGCCCTTGTCGCGGAAGTGCCGCTTGATCTCGCCGACGACCGTGGGGGTGGCGTACGTCGAGAACTCCACGCCCCGGTCCGGGTCGAACCGGTCGACCGACTTGATCAGGCCGATGGTGGCGACCTGCGTGAGGTCGTCCAGCGGCTCGCCGCGGTTGCGGAAGCGGCGCGCGAGGTGCTCGACGAGCGGCAGATGCATGCGTACGAGGCGGTTGCGCAGCTCCGCGTACTCGGGGCTGCCCTCCTTGAGCTCCCGCAGCTCCAGGAACAGCGCGCGGGCGCCGCTGCGGTCCTGCGGGTCGTGGTGCGTGCGGCCCTCGGTGGCCGCCGCGCGCGCCGTACCGGTGGCCGCAGGGGCGGCCGCCGCGCCGCCCGGCGCGTCGTCCTCGGAATTTCGCTCGTGCTCGCTCATCGTCCCGCCCGTCGCCCTTCCCCGAGCTCTGGCCTCTCGGACCGGGCGGACCCCGTCGTGCCCTGCCGAAGGCGCGCCCTTCCCGGCGCCGCCCGCCCGGACGCCGACGCCATCGGCTGCCCGGACACCGGCGCCACCGGCGCCGTCGGCCGCCCCGACGCCGTCCCCGTCCGTCCGCCCCTCGTGCGGGGCGCCGGTCTCCGGGGAGTCCTCCGGATGCGGCCGGGCCTGCTCGGGGATGCCGTCGATGCCGTCCGCCACGCGCCGCGAACCGCCCGGAGCGGACTGTCCGGCCTGGCCGAGGCTCTCGGCCCCGGACGAGAAGGGGCTGCCCCCGTCCTCGGCCCGCAGCTCCTGTGTGCCGCGCTCTTCGTCCCGCACCGGCCCGTCCCCGTTCTTCACGCCGGCCCGGGTCCCGCGCCGCGCTGTTTGTAGAGGCTGATCGAAACGGTTCTGTCCTCGTCCACCGCGGAGGAGACCTTGCCCGCGAGGGCGGACAGGACGGTCCATGCGAAGGTGTCCCGCGAAGGGGCGTGGCCGTCCGTGGTCGGCGCCGAGACGGTGACCTCGAGTGAGTCGTCGACGAGCCGGAAGACGCAGCTGAGGACGGAGCCGGGCACGGCCTGCTGGAGCAGGATCGCGCAGGCCTCGTCGACCGCGATGCGCAAATCCTCGATCTCGTCGAGGGTGAAGTCCAAACGGGCCGCGAGGCCGGCCGTGGCCGTCCGCAGCACCGACAGGTAGGCACCCGCAGCCGGCAGCCGGACTTCCACGAAGTCCTGGGTAGCGGGCTCGCCTGCGATCTGGGACACCCTCACCTCCAAGGTGGTACAAGCTGTTCGGAGCCGAGGGTCGCCCCCCGGGGTACGCGATGTGTGGTACAGCGGTGACGCTATCGCGCTCTCGACCGTACTGTCCCCGGGACCCCAACCCCCTGGCGTCACTCACAGTAAACCTGCGGATACGCTCCGTGTCTAGGGGTTCTGCGGGCCCAAATGGGAAGACCGCGCGCCGGGTTGACGTACCCAGACGTCAGAGAGTCGAACCGTCCCCGTCCAGGGTCACACGAGAACCGCCCTTGCTCACACGAGTACGTGATCCACGAAGCACCAGCGCCAGTCCTCGCCCGGCTCGAAGGTGCGCATCACGGCATGCCCCGACTCCTTGTAATGACTGGTGGCATGCCGCCCCTGCGAGGAGTCGCAGCAGCCGACATGGCCGCAGGTGAGGCACAGTCGCAGCTGCACGGGGTGCGTGCCGGCCGCTTCGCACTCCTGACAGGTCTCCGTCAGCGGGGCCGGTTCCGGGTGCGGCAGCTCGTCCACGTGCGTGCACTGTTTCATGATTGCCAGGTTACGACGGGCGTGCGCATGACCGCGCGGAAAAAGGGTGGGCGAGACATGGACGTGATGCCACTGCTGTTGCTGGTTGCGGGGAGCGCGGCGGTGGCGGGTGCCGCGCGGCGCACCCCCGTACCGGCGCCGCTGCTGCTGGTGGCCGCCGGACTGGCGCTGTCGTACGCCCCAGGGGTCCCCGACTACCACCTCGACCCGCATGTGGTGCTGCCGCTCGTGCTGCCGCCGCTGCTGTACACCGCCGCCGTCGACAGCTCCTACCTCGACCTGCGGGCGCAACTGCGGCCCGTCGCGCTGCTGTCGGTGGGCTATGTGCTGTTCGCGACGGTCGCGGTCGGCTGGGCGGCGTATCTGCTGGTCCCCGGCCTGCCGCTGACCGCGGCGCTGGTGCTCGGCGCGGTCGTGGCGCCGCCGGACGCCGTCGCGGCCACGGCGATCGCCCGCCGGGTGGGCCTGCCGTCCCGGATCACGACCATCCTCCAGGGCGAGTCACTGGTGAACGACGCCACCGCGATCACCGCCTACCGGGTGGCCGTCGCGGCCGCCGTCGGCGAGGGCGCGAGCTGGGTCGGCGGCATCGGCGAGTTCCTGCTCGCGGCGATCGGCGGCATCGGCATCGGCCTGCTGCTGATGGTGCCGATCCACTGGCTGCGCACCCATCTGAAGGAGGCGCTGCTGCAGAACACCCTGTCGCTGCTCATCCCGTTCGTCGCCTACGGCGTCGCCGAACAGGTCCACGCCTCCGGCGTCCTCGCCGTCGTGGTCGTCGCCCTCTACCTCGGACACCGCGCGTGGGAGGTCGACTTCGCCACCCGCCTCCAGGAGGACGCGGTGTGGAAGATGGTCGCCTTCGTCCTGGAGTCGTCGGTGTTCGCGCTGATCGGCCTCCAACTGCCCGTCGTACTGCGCGGGCTCGGGGAGTACGAGGGTGTCGACGCGGCCTGGTACGCGGTGGCGCTCTTCCTCGTCGTGGTCGTGACCCGGTTCGTGTGGGTGTACCCGGCGACGTTCCTGCCCCGCATATTGTCCGCGCGGATCCGCAAACGCGAGGACAACCCCACCTGGAAGGGCGCGTTCGTCATCTCCTGGGCCGGGATGCGTGGCGTGGTCTCGCTGGCCATCGCCTTCTCCATCCCGGTGACCATGGAGGGCGACGAGCCCTTCCCCGGCCGCAACCTGATCCTCTTCCTCACCTTCACCACCGTCATCGGCACACTCGTCGTCCAGGGCCTGAGCCTGCCCGCGCTGATCCACCTGCTGAAGCTCCCCGGACGCGACCAGCAGGCCGAGACGCTCGCCGAGGCCAACGCCCAGGCCCAGGCCTCCCGCGCCGCCGAACAGCGCCTGGACGAGCTGCTGTCCGACGAACGCAACGCCCTGCCCGGCCCGCTCGCCGACCGGCTGCGCACGGTCCTGGAACGCCGCCGCAACTCCGTCTGGGAACGCCTCGGCCAGCCCAACCCCATCACCGGCGAGACCGCCGACGACACCTACCGCCGCCTGTCCCGCGACATGATCGGCGCCGAACGCGAGGTCTTCGTCAAGCTCCGCGACATGCGCTACATCGACGACGAGATGCTCCGCACCCTGCTGCGCCGCCTGGACCTGGAGGAGGCGGCGGCGTACCGCGAGACGGCGTGAGGCCCCGGGCACACGATCAGCCCGGTACTGGTGACGGACACACGGCCCGGTGGATCTCGACCGCGGCCGTGGACCGGTTGAGGGTGATGTAGTGCAGGCCGGGGGCGCCCTCCGCCAGGAGGCATGCGGCCATCTCCGTCGCGTGGTCCACTCCGATGCGATGCCCCTCGGTCGGGTCGTCCCGCGCCGCCTCCAGGCGTTCGGCCAGCGGGCGGGGGAAGCGGGCGTTGCTCAGCTGGGCGAAGCGGCGCACCTGGCGGATGTCGGTGGCCGGCATGATCTCCGGGACGACCGGGGTGTCGCAGCCGGCGGCGGCGACCCGGTCGCGCAGCCGCAGGTAGTCCTCCTCTTTTCCGCGCAGACCGGTTCTTCCCGCGCATCACATCGGCTCGATGTTCGCCTGGGACGGCTTCTTCATGTACCTGGGCACGTCGATCGGCGCCGCCATCGGCAGCGTGCTGATCACCTAGATCTCCTTCGAGTCGATCCCGGTCGTGTGCGCGGTCGTGGGCGTCCTCGGTGCCTTCTTCTACCGCGCGGCCTTCCCGCGCTCCGGTGCGCCGCAGTCCGTCTGACCCGGGCTCGGCCGAAAGGCTCCGCGTTCACGCATTCCCCCGTCGCGAACGCGGACGCGGTTCCGGCCCGCCGCCACCCACGGCAGCGGGCCGGAACCCTCGCGCGTGCGGTTCAGCCGGCCGGCGGTGCGGGAAAGGGGCGGCCCGTCACCGTCGCCGCGAGGGTCGTCCCGCGGGGGAACGCGCCCTCTTCCGTCAACGCGACAAGGGCGTAGAGCATCTTGGCGACGTAGAGGCGTTCGACGGGCAGGCCGTGGCGCTGCTCGAAGTCGTCGGCGAAGGCGTCCAACTGGGGTGTCGTGCGGGCGTATCCGCCGAAGTGGAAGCGCTCGTCCAGTGACCAGGTGCCTCGCGGCTCCCCGAAGGCGGCCTCCTGGAGACGGCGTATGTCAGCGGCCAGGAAGCCGCCTTTGAGCACCGGGACGCCCAACGCCCGCTGCCCCGTGCCGAGTCCGGCGGCCAGGCCCGCCAGGGTGCCTCCGGTGCCGCAGGCGACGGCGACGACGTCCGCCAGGCCGCGCAGCTCCGCGCCGAGGGCCGTACAGCCGCGCACGGCCTCGGCGTTGCTGCCGCCCTCCGGGACGACGTACGCCTCTTCGGCGCGGGCCGCGCGCAGGATCGCCGCCAGCGTCTCGGGTTCGGCCTTGTGGCGATACGTCGACCTGTCGACGAAGTGCAGCCGCATGCCGTCGGCCGCGCACCGGGCGAGCGAGGGGTTGAGGGGCCGGTCGGCCAGTTCCTGGCCACGGACCACGCCGACCGTGGGCACGCCGAGGAGGCGGCCCGCCGCGGCGGTGGCGCGCAGGTGGTTGGAGTAGGCGCCGCCGAAGGTGACGAGCGGCCGGCCGGCCGCCGCCTCCAGATTGGGCGCGAGTTTGCGCCACTTGTTGCCGATCAGCTCCGGGTGGATCAGGTCGTCGCGCTTGAGGAGCAGCCGTACGCCGTGACGCTCGAACCGGTCGTCGGCCACGTCCCGCAGCGGCGAGGGCAGGCGGGGCCGAAGGGCGGGGTCGAGGCTGGTCACTCACCCATTGTCGAACACCCGACCGCCTCGGACCGGCGTGTGAGGGCCGTTCGCCCGGCGGCCGCGTGAAAACGGGATCCCTGTATATGCCCAGAGTGACTGTGATCCATTCCCGCTCTTTCGTGTAATGGCACGAACACGCTCCGTAATGGAAGGCTTGCCCGAGATATCGGTGCCCACGCAGATCGCTGTCGGGCAAGACCGGGAGGGCAGTTCCTTATGTCGGTAGGCGAAGAGGTCCGCACGGAGCAGGACAAGCCGCAGCAGAGTCTCGGCACCGCGGCTGCGCGGAACCTGGCCACCACCACCAAGTCCGTACCGCAGATGCAGGAGATCAGCTCCCGCTGGCTGCTGCGCAACCTGCCCTGGGTGGAGGTGCAGGGCGGCACGTATCGCGTCAACAGGCGGCTCACCTACGCCGTCGGGGACGGGCGTGTCACCTTCGTGAAGACCGGCGACCGGGTCGAGGTCATCCCGGCAGAACTGTGCGAGCTGCCGGCCCTGCGGTCCTACGAGGACGACGAGGTCCTCGGAGAGCTGGCTCAGCGCTGCAGGCAGCGCGAGTACGCGGCGGGTGAGGTCATCGCCTCCTTCGGCAGCCAGACCGACGAGGTCTACCTGCTGGCGCACGGCCGGGCCGAGAGGGTCGGCGAAGGCCCCTACGGCGACGACGCGGTGCTCGGTGTCCTCGCCGACGGCGCCTACTTCGGCGACGCCGCGCTGCTGGACGCGGACGCCATCTGGGAGAACACCGTCCGCGCGGTCACCGCGTGCACCGTGCTGATCCTGTCCCGCCAGGACGTCGAGCAGATCGCCGAGCGCTCGGACTCCCTGCGCGAGCACCTCCAGGAGCTGCGCTCGGTCCCGACGCAGCGCACCAACAAATACGGTGAGAAGGTCGTCGAACTCGCCTCGGGCCACTCCGGAGAGCCGGACATCCCGCACACCTTCGTCGACTACGAGGCCAAGCCGCGCGAGTACGAGCTGAGCATCGCCCAGACCGTGCTGCGCATCCACTCACGCGTGGCCGACCTCTACAACCAGCCGATGAACCAGACCGAGCAGCAGTTGCGGCTCACCGTCGAGGCGCTGAAGGAGCGCCAGGAGCACGAGCTGGTCAACAACCGCGACTTCGGCCTGCTGCACAACTGCGAGTACGACCAGCGGATCCAGCCGCACGCCGGTGTGCCCAGCCCCGACGACATGGACGAGCTGCTCAGCAGGCGGCGCGGGACCAAGCTGTTCCTCGCCCACCCGCGCGCGATCGCCGCGTTCGGGCGTGAGCTCAACAAGCGGGGCCTGGTGCCGGAGACCATCGACATCGGCGGCAACCGCATCCCCACCTGGCGCGGTGTGCCGATCTACCCCTGCAACAAGATCCCCGTCACCGAGGCCCGCACCACCTCGATCATCGCCATGCGTACCGGCGAGCAGGACCAGGGCGTGATCGGCCTGCGGCAGTCCGGCATCCCGGACGAGATCGAGCCGAGCCTGTCGGTGCGGTTCATGGGCATCAACGAACAGGCCATCATCAAGTACCTGGTGACGGCCTACTACTCCGCCGCGGTCCTCGTGCCCGACGCGCTCGGCGTGCTGGAGAACGTCGAGATCGGCCGCTGGCAGTGACCCTTCCCGTCCGACCGGCGCCGTGCGTCCGCCCCTCGTCGGGGCGGGCGCACCCGTCGTCACCCACCCGCCCCGGCGGAGCGCAGGCACCGGCGTTCCGGGCCTTCGACAGGGGGGTCGTATGGCCGAGTTCATGACGGACACCAGACAGCGCCCCGGCGGCGCCCTGCGCGGCGCGGAGGGACGGGGGCCCATCGGGAGCCAGGCGGCGAGCGGCGACGGGCGGACGGCTCCGCTCGACGAGGACGCGCGTGATGCCGAGGCCGAGGCCGACGGTGGCGCTGACGGTGACTGCGACGGCCGGGACGGTGGCGGTACCGGCGGTGGGCCGGAGTCGCCGGAGGCCCGGGCGGGCGCCGGTGCTGGTGCGGACGGCGGCGGTGCCGGTGGCCGGTCGATTCCGTCGGCTCGTGATGGTGCGGACAGCGGCGGTGCCGGCAGTGGTGGCGCTGTTGACGCCGGCCGCGCTGAAGTCGGCCGTGCCCACAGCGACGACTCCACCCCCTCCGAGCCAATCGACGCGCATGAGGCCGTGGCCGTTCTGGAAGGTGTCCGGGAGTCGGTCGATCCGGCTCTGCGGGCCGCCCTCGACTCGTTGCCGAGCGGGATGCGGCGGGTCGCGCTCTACCACTTCGGCTGGGAGCACGCGGACGGTACGCCGGCCGCGGGCAACTCCGGCAAGGCGATCCGCCCGGCGCTGGTGCTGACCGCTGCCGCGGCGCTCGGCGGGCCCGCGGCGCGGGCCGCGGCCGTGCGGGCGGCGGCGGCCGTGGAGCTCGTCCACAACTTCACGCTGCTGCACGACGACGTGATGGACCGCGACACCACCCGGCGGCACCGGCCCACCGCCTGGGCGGTGTTCGGCGACGCCGACGCGATCCTCGCGGGCGACGCCATGCAGGCCCTGGCGCTGCGCCTCCTCGCGGAGGACCCGCACCCGGCGTCCGCGGCGGCCATCGCCCGGCTCACGGCGTGTGTCGTCGAGCTGTGCGAGGGCCAGCAGGTGGACACGGCGATGGAGCGGCGCGCGCCCGCCGAGGTCGGCCTCGACGAGGTGCTCGCCATGGCGGAGGCCAAGACGGGGGCGCTGCTGGGCTGCGCGTGCGCGCTGGGCGCGTTGTACGCGGGGGCCGCGCAGGAGGACGTCGAGGCGTTGGACGCGTTCGGCCGGGAGGCGGGACTCGCCTTCCAGCTCATCGACGACGTCATCGGCATCTGGGGCGACCCGGGGCACACCGGCAAGCCGGCCGGAGCGGATCTCGCGGCGCGCAAGAAGTCGCTGCCGGTCGTCGCCGCGCTGACCTCGGGTACGGCGGCCGCGACCGAGCTGGCCGGGCTGTACGAAGTCCCGTACGCGCAGGAGGACCTGGAGCGCACCGCCCTCGCCGTGGAGCGGGCCGGTGGGCGTGACTGGGCCCAGGCCCAGGCGGCCGACCGCATGTCCCGGGCCATGTCCGAACTGGCCCGCGCGGTCCCCGACCCCGAGACGGCGGGCGGCCTGCTGTCCCTGGCGGAGTTCGTCACCCGCCGCACGAGCTAGGCGGGAGGCGCTTCAGAGGCGCTTCAGACGCCCGTCGGCCTCCGCGGCTCCGGCCCCGGCGCGGTCCTGACCCCGCGCGGGCGCCGGGGCACCGGCAGGCCCCTGCGACGCCCTCGGCCGCTCCGACCACCCCGGGCACCTCCCCCTCGGCCCCTCCCGGCCCCACCACACCCCCCGCTAGGCTCAACCCCCATACGATCATGGTCGGTTGAGAGGCGTGCGGCATGGGTGTGGGCATACGGGTGGCGGGGGAGGGCGACCGCGAGGCGGTCGTGGCGTTGTTGGACCGGGCGTTTCTGGACGACCCCGTGAGCGGCTGGGTGTTTCCGGGGGAGGCGTACCGGCGGGCGACGCATCACCGGCTGATGGCGGCCTTCACGGACATCGTCCTCGCGGACGGGTGGATCGACCTGACCGAGGACGGCGCGGCCTGCGCGCTGTGGTTGTCCGTGCCGGCGGAGGAGCATCAGGAAGAGGGCGACGAGGACGGGTTCGCGCAGATGCGGGAGGCCGTCGATCCGCAGAACGAGCGCGTCGAGCTCATCGGGCGGCTGACCGCCGGGATCCATCCTTCGGACCGGGCCCACGCCTACCTGTGGATGATCGGTGTGGACCCGGCCCAGCAGGGGCGCGGACTCGGGACCGCGCTCGTCGAGCACGTCCTGGAGCGCTGCGACCGCGACGGACTGCCCGCCTATCTGGAGGCCAGCAACGCCCGCAGCCGGGCGCTGTACGAGCGGCTCGGGTTCGAGGTCCTCGGTGCCCCGCTGGAGCTGCCCGACGGTCCGTCGATGTGGCCCATGTGGCGTGAGCCGCGAGGAAACCGCGCGTAAACCCCTTGAACCACTCCGACTGAAGTACTACAACTGGAGCGGTCACGAAACGCATCGTGCGGCAACCGACGGAAAGAGACCCGCTTGCGCAAGCTCACGTACTTCATCGCCTGCTCCCTCGACGGTTTCATCGGAGACCCGTCCGGCGACGGATCGGCGATGATGGCCCTCCTCGACGAGGAGTTCATCGGCTACCTCGCCAGCGAGTGCCCCGACACCCTCCCCGCCCTCGCCCGCGCCGCCATGGGGCTGGCCGACCGGCCCCTGGAGCGCTTCGACACGGTGATCCAGGGCCGCGGCAGCTACGAGGTCGGCCTGAAGGAGGGCGTCACCAGCCCCTACGCCCACCTGCGCGAGTACGTCGCCTCGCACAGCCTGACCGAGTCCCCCGACCCGAACGTCGAGATCATCTCCGGGGACCTCGTCGCCAAGGTCCGTGAACTCAAGGCGGAGGACAGCGAGTTCGACATCTACCTGTGCGGGGGCGCGACCGTCGCCGGTGAACTGCTCGACGAGATCGACGAGCTCGTCATCAAGACGTACCCGATCGTCTACGGCAACGGCATGCCGATGTTCGCCACCGGCCTGTCCCTCACGCACTTCGCCCTGGAGTCGGTGCGCACCTTCGGCAACGGTGCGCTGGTGCGGACGTACAGCAGGAAGCGCTGAGCCCCCGCCCGCCCTACCCTGAAGGCATGGACAGCGAAGAGCCCGTCTGTCCCGTCTGCGGACAGCCCGTCGAAACGGTCGTCCGGCGTCACAAGACGCTGGGCGCATGGGTTCCCAAGTGGGAGCCAGGCCCCTGCCGGAACCCGGAGTGCGAGGCGTACGACACGGAGGGCGCCGAGCGTCCGCGCGGACACGGCCGCGCCCCCGTGCAGGAGGACGAGCCGCGGACCGGACAGCCGGCTCCGGAAAATTCCTGAACCCCGCTGTCGAGAATCCCCGGCCGGCTCCGACGTCCCCGGTGAGAGCCGCCCACCGGGGGCGGCCCGGCCGAAGGAGCCGACGATGAAGTACCTGGTCATGGTGCAGGGCAGCCAGGCGGACTACGAGGCGATGCGGGGCAACGGCTCCGCGCAGTCGCCGGCCTGGACCGAGGACGAGGTCAAGGCCATGTACGCGTACATGAGCGCCATCAACGACGACCTCGCCGAGACCGGCGAGCTGGTCGACGGGCAGGGCCTCGGCGAGCCCGCCGGCACCCGGCACGTCACGCTGGGCGACGACGGCAGGACGGTCGTCACGGACGGGCCGTACGGCGAGACCAAGGAGCTGCTGGCCGGCTACTGGGTGCTGGACTGCGCGAGCCTGGAGCGGGTCACCGAGATCGCCGAGCGCGTCATTCGCTGCCCCCAGCCCGCGGGTGCCCCGGTCTATCCGGTGGTGATCCGGCAGATCATGGAAGGCGCCGGGGACGACGTCTGCTGACCCGGTGTCCGAGCCGTACGCGATCGAGGACCTGCTGCGCGGCCACGCCCCGCAGGTCCTCGGCGCGCTCGTCCGCCGTCACGGTCACTTCGACGCCGCCGAGGACGCCGTGCAGGAGGCCCTGCTCGCGGCGGCCCGGCAGTGGCCCGAGCAGGGGGTGCCCGACAATCCGCGCGGCTGGCTGATCAGGGTGGCCTCGCGGCGGCTCACCGACGCCCTGCGCAGCGACGAGGCGCGGCGCGAGCGGGAGCGCCGGGTCGTCCGGCTCACCTCGCGCGACGCGCCGCCCGCCGACGACGGGGCACCGCGCGAGGACGACACCCTCACCCTGTTCTTCCTGTGCTGCCACCCCGGCCTGCCGCCCTCCGCCCGGATCGCCCTCACCCTGCGCGCGGTCGGCGGTCTGACCACCGCCGAGATCGCCCGCGCCTGTCTCGTCCCCGAGGCGACGATGGCCCAGAGGATCAGCCGGGCCAAAAAGAAGCTGCGCGGGGTGCGCTTCGGCCGCCCCGACCACTGGGAGGAGCGCCTCCCGGACGTCCTGCACACCCTCTACCTGATCTTCAACGAGGGCTACACCGCCACCTCCGGCAGCAGCCTCCAGCGGCGTGACCTGGCCCGCGAGGCCGTCCGGCTGGCCCGTGCCCTGCACCGGCTGCTCCCCGGCGACGGCGAGGCGGCCGGACTGCTGGCCCTGATGCTGCTCACCGACGCCCGCCACGAGGCGCGCAGCGGGCCGCACGGCGAGCTGATCCCGCTCGACGAGCAGGACCGCGGCCGCTGGGACAAGGCCGCGATCGAGGAGGGCGTGGCCCTGGTGACCCGGGCGCTCACGGCAGGGCCGGCCGGACCGTACGCGCTGCGCGCCGCCATCGCCGCCGTCCATGACGAGGCCCCGACACCCGAGGCCACCGACTGGCGCGAGATCCTGGGCCTGTACGACGTGCTCGTCGGCCTGGTCCCCGGCCCCGTCGAGCGCCTGAACCGGGCCGTGGCCGTCGCCATGGTCCACGGCCCGCGCGCGGGGCTCGCCGCGCTGGACGCCCTCGACGGCGAGCTGGGCCACCGGCTGGACGCCGTACGCGCGCATCTGCTGGAGCGGGCGGGCGAGCACCGGGCCGCGCGCGCCGCCTACGAGTCGGCGGCCGCGAAGACCCTCAGCCTGCCCGAGCAGCGCTATCTGCGGCAGCGGGCGGCACGGCTGAGCGGCTAGCGTGGGCCCATGCCCGAACAGCCGTCCAACCAGCCGTTGATCCTCCACATCACCGAGCGCTCCCTGTGGGACGCGGCCCGCGAGCGCGGTACCTACGAGATGTCCACCCGCGGCCGCACCCTCCAGGAGGAGGGCTTCATCCACTGCTCGACCCGCGAGCAGCTCCCGTCCGTCGCCGCCTTCCTCTACGGCTCCTACGACGGCCCCGACGAGCTGGTCGTCCTGGTGATCGACCCGGCGCGGCTCACGGCGCCGCTGAAGTACGAGGCGCCCGAGCCCGGCGCCGAGGAGTTCCCGCACGTGTACGGGCCCGTCCCGGTGGACGCCGTGGTCGACGTGGAGGTCTGGGCGTGAGCCGGTTATGGCGGCGGGTGGTCCTGTGCTGGGCGGTCCTGGTCGCTGTCGGGGGCGTGCTGACCCTGTGGCTCCAGGACTCCGTGGAGCCGCCGCCGGACGCCCGCTGGGAGGAGTACCGCACCCCGGTCCCGGTGCCGAGCGACTACACGTGCCCCACGCACGAGGCCGAGTACGTGGTCTGCGCCTACGCCACCATCGGCGGCTAGCGCCCCGGCAGCGCGCCCGTCTCCGGGTCCCGGCCGGTCAGGCAGTACGTGCCGCCCGCCGGGTCGCGCATCACCGTCCAGTGGCCGCCGCGGGCCACGAGCTCGGCGCCCAGCTCCTCGTGCCGCGCGCGGGTCGCCTCGATGTCCGCGCAGGCGAGGTCGAGGTGCGCGGAGGCGGGCCGCTCGGTGCCCAGGCGTTGCAGCAGCAGCCGTACGGGCAGCCCGGGCGGCGGCTTGAGGACATGGAACTCCGGCCGGGAGCCGGGCAGCGACTGCCAGCCGGCCAGCAGGCCGCTCCAGAACGCGACTTCGGCGTCGTAGGCGGAGGGCGGGACGTCCAGCGCGAGCTGGTCCAGCCGGCTGCCGTGCACCACGGGCGGCCGGACCGCCTCACCCTGCCAGGGCACCGCGCAGAACAACTGCCCGGCCGGGGAGCGCAGCACGGCCCACCCTTCATGCCCGGCGGCCAGGACCGCGCCCAGCCCCAGCGCCTGTTCGGTGAAGGTGTCGACGTCGTCGACGGCGAAGTCCGGATGCGCGCCGCCCTCGCCCGCCGCAACCCCCTGCACCTTCACGCACGGGTCGGCGCCGTCCGGCAGCAGTGTGGTGAACTCGCCCAGGTCACCGCGGAGTTCGGACAACCGGGTGCCCGTCACCGCGGTCCAGAACGCGCACGCCTGCTCGAAGCGCGCGGCGGGCCGGTCGGCGAAGGCGTACGTCCAGCGGATGCTCATGCCGGTGATCGTAGGCGCGAAGTCCTGTGCGGCCTCCGGAATTTCACTGCGCGGGCCGCTGCAGGAAGCGCAGCATGTTCCCGGCCGGGTCGCGGAACGCGCAGTCGCGCACCCCGTACGGCTGGTCCATCGGCTCCTGGATCACATCGGCGCCCGCCTCGCGCACCCGGTCGAACAGGGCGTCGCAGTCGGCGGTGGTGAAGTTGACCCCGCGCAGCAGGCCCTTGGCCAGCAGCACGGCCATCGCCTCCTTGTCGGCCGGGGAGGCGTCCGGGTCCGCGGCCGGCGGCTCCAGGACGATCTCCACGTCCGGCTGGAGCGGCGAGCTCAGCGTCACCCAGCGCATGCCCTCGAAGCCGACGTCGTTCCTGACCTCCAGGCCGAGGACGTCACGGTAGAAGATCAGCGCCTTGTCGTGGTCGTCGACGGCGATGAAGCACTGCCTGAGTTTGAGGTCCATGCCCTCACGCTAGGACGCCCGGCGCTGGGGCGCACGACGCGGCCGCGTGTACTTGCGGGCCACACAGGGTGGGATCACCGCGCTGTCCTCGTGCGAGCGCGCCCGGTACGCGCTCGGTGTCTCGCCCACCAGCTGTGTGAAGCGGGCGCTGAACGAGCCGAGCGAGGTGCAGCCCACCGCCATGCACACCTCGGTCACGCTTCTGTCGCCGCGCCGCAGCAGCGCCTTGGCCCGCTCGACCCGGCGCGTCATCAGATAGCCGTACGGTGTCTCGCCGTACGCCTCGCGGAAGCTGCGCTGGAAATGGCCGGGCGACATCAGCGCGGTCGCCGCGAGCGCCGCCACGTCCAGCGGCTCGGCGTACTCGCGGTCCATGCGGTCCCGCGCCTTCCGCAGCCGGACCAGGTCGTCCCTGTTCACGCCCCCAGCATGGCACGGTCCGGCGCGCCCGCGGTCTCCTCGGCGTGCTCGGCGTCCCAGCGGGCGCGGGCCTCGGTGATGGCCGGGGTGTGCGCGCGGGACCAGTCGGCGAGGCCCTCGATCATCCCGGCGAGACTGCGGCCCGTCGCGGTCAGGGCGTACTCGGTCTGCGGCGGGATCGTCGGGTACACCGTCCGCTCCACCAGGCCGTCCCGGCACAGGCGGCGGGTCGTCACGGTCAGCATGCGCTGGGAGATGCCCGGGATCGCGCGCTGGAGCTCGCGGAACCGCCGTACCCCCTTGGCGAGTTCGACGACGACCAGCACCGACCACTTGTCGCCGATGCGGTCCAGCACCTCCCGGATGCCGCAGTCGTCGTCCCCGCAGGGGCCGTGCGCGGCCTCGGGGGTGGTTACCGCTGTGTGCCCCACTGACATAAAAGTGCCTCCTTACGCCCGGAGCCGATCCCGGCGAAGCTGGTCGTGTCGATCACTCGATCCAACCACCGTCGATGCGGAGGCATTTCCATGATTCTCGTGACCGGCGCGTCCGGAGCGCTCGCGGGCCTCGTCCTGGACCGGCTCAGGGCCGCCGAAGCGGCCGGCGGCCCCGAGGTGGCCGCCGGCACGCGCGCGCCGGCCCCCGGTTCGGGGCAGCGCCGCGTCGACTTCGACGACCCGGCGTCCCTCGCGGAGAGCTTCGCGGGCGTCGACGTCCTGGTGTTCGTCTCGGCCGGGTACGCCGAGGACGACGTGGTGATGGACCGGCACGGGGCGGTCGTCGACGCGGCCGCGGCGGCGGGCGTACGGCATGTGATCTACACGAGCCTGGCCGGCTCGGGCGAGCGGATCACCCTGTCCGTCGCGCACCGCTGGACCGAGGAGCGCCTGGCCGAGGGCCCCTTCGCCACGACCGTGCTGCGCAACGGCCTGTACGCCGAGATCCCGGCCGTCCTCGCGCTCGCCGCGGCCGCCGCGCCGCCCGCCGATACCGGCGTCTTCGGCGCGCCCTTCGGCGACGGCCGGGTCTCGGTGGTGGCCCGCGAGGACCTCGCCGACGTCACCGCGAAGGTCGCGCTGGAGGCGCACGCCGAACCCGGCCGGCACGCGGACCGGACCTACGAGCTGGAAGGCGTGGAGAGCCTGCACGGCGACGACATCGCCGCGGCGCTGACGGACGCCCTGGGCCGGCCCGTGCGCTACGAGCCGACGCCCCTGGGCCCCGCCCGTGAGGTCCTGGCCGCGAACGGCCAGCTCCCGTACCAGATCGGCCACACCGTCTCGATCTTCGCCAACCACCGCGCGGGCCGGCTCACGGCCGACCGCAGCGACCTGCCGGAGCTGCTCGACAACCCGCCGCGCCCGGTCCGGCCGCTGGTCGTGGCCGCGGTGGAGGGCGCAGGCGCCCGCTGACAACGACTCAGGGGTCCGACCGATGGTTCGGCCGGACCCCTGAGTCGAGGCGAAGGACCCGCGGTGGTGCACCGACCGCCGGTCGGAGGGGGTTGCCCTCGTCAGCCCTTCTTCGTCTCCGCGAAGATGTCGGCGATCTGGTCGATGAGCTCCAGAGCCTTCTCGCCGGTCTTCGGGTCGGTGGACGCCTTGGCGGCCGAGAGGGCCTTCAGGGTGTCGTTGACCAGCTGGTGCAGCTCGGGGTACTTCTCGAAGTGCGGGGGCTTGAAGTAGTCGCTCCACAGCACCGAGACGTGGTGCTTGGCGAGCTCGGCGCGCTGCTCCTTGATGACCGTGGCACGCGCCTGGAAGTGCGGGTCGTCGTTGGCGGCCATCTTCTCCTGCACGGCCTTCACCGACAGCGCCTCGATGCGGGCCTGGGCCGGGTCGTACACACCGCAGGGCAGGTCGCAGTGCGCGCTGACCTTGACCGTGGGGGCAAACAGGCGGGAAAGCATGGAGCGTTCCTTCCTCGTGATCGTCTTCTCAGGTGGGACATTACTCCCTGAGCCACGGGTTTTCGCGAGTGCCCCCATGGGCTTAGGACAAAAGTCCAGGGTCAGACTGAGACTGGTGGAGGATGAACCGGGGAGGTGCCGGGTGATGCCGGAGCTGTCGCAGGACACCGAGCGCAGGGGCGCGCTGCTGCCCTTCGGGCTGGCCGAGGTGACCGGGCCGTCGATGGTGCCCACGCTGTACCACGGCGACCGGCTCGTCGTGCACTACGGCGCCCGGATCAGGCCCGGTGACGTGGTCGTCCTGCGCCATCCCTTCCAGCAGGACCTGCTGGTCGTCAAGCGCGCCACGGAGCGCCGCGAGGGCGGCTGGTGGGTGCTCGGCGACAACGCCCGCGCGGGAGGGGACAGCACCGACTACGGCGTCGTACCCGAGGAGCTCGTGCTGGCGCGGGCGCGGCTGCGGCTGCGACCCCGTACGCCCGGTCAGCGCGGGCCGCTCGCCGCGCTGGGCTGGGCGCTGTCGGCGGTACGCCCGGTGCTCGCCGCGCGGTCGGCCTCCTGGCGCTTGCGGGCGCGGTAGGCGGCGACGTTCGCGCGGGTGGCGCAGCGGTCGGAGCAGTAGCGCCGGGAGCGGTTGGTCGAGGTGTCCAGGAAGGCGTTGCGGCACGGCGCCGCCTCGCACAGGCCCAGCCGGTCGACGCCGTACTCGGTGAGGTGGAAGGCCAGGCCCATCGCGGCGATGGCGGCGTAGCCCGCGGTCGCGTTGGAGGGGTGGTCGGCCAGGTGCATGTGCCACAGGGGGCGGCCGTCGTCGTCGCGGTGGTCGTGGCCGGAGATCTGCGGGCTGACCGGGAACTCCAGCAGCAGGGAGTTCAGCAGGTCCACGGCGAGTGTCTCGTCGCCCTGGTCGGCGGCCTCGAAGACCGCCCGCAGCCGGGAGCGGACCGAGCGGAAGCGCGTCACGTCCGCCTCGGTGGCGCGCCGGGCCGCCGACTGGTTGCCGCCGAACAGCTCACGGACGGCCTCGACCGAGGTCAGGCTGTCCGTGCCCCGGGCCGGTTCCTCGCTGTTGACGAGTCGTACGGCGTAATCCGAGTAATAGGCCAGTTCCACTTGTAGTCCTTACGGAGGCGATCTATCGTCGTGGCGTGCGGTCGGTAACAGCTGATCGTGCATCCAGGGTATTACGGGACATGCGTGGACGGAGGGCGTCGATGACGGACACCACCACCGGCTTCACCGCGGCCGGGGCCGACTGGCCGGCCTGGCAGCGCAGCTGGGACCGGCAGCAGGAGTGGTACATGCCCGACCGCGAGGAACGCTTCCGCATCATGCTCGACATGGTGGAAGCCCTCGTCGGTTCCACCCCGCGCGTCCTCGACCTCGCCTGCGGCACCGGCACCATCACCGCCCGGCTCCTCGCCCGCCTCCCCGGCGCCACCAGCACCGGCGTCGACCTCGACCCCGCCCTCCTCACCATCGCCGAGGGCACCTTCGCCGGCGACGACCGCGTCACCCTCGTCACCGCCGACCTCAAGGACCCCGACTGGACGGCGAAACTGCCGTACGACTCCTACGACGCCGTCCTGACCGCCACCGCCCTGCACTGGTTCCACAGCGAGCCGCTCGCCGCCCTCTACGGCCAGGTCGCCGGGCTGGTCCGCGCCGGCGGTGTCTTCATGAACGCCGACCACATGATCGACGACACCACCCCGCGGATCAACGCCGCCGAGCGCGCCCTGCGCCACACCCGCATGGACCGCGCCAAGGACGGCGGCGCCCTCGACTGGTCCGAGTGGTGGCAGCTCGCCGCCGAGGACCCCGTCCTCGCCGAACCCACCGCCCGCCGCTTCGAGATCTACGGCGAACACGCCGACGGCGAGATGCCCTCCGCCGCCTGGCACGCCCGCGTCCTGCGCGACCACGGCTTCGGCGAGGTCCGGCCGGTGTGGTGCTCGCCCTCGGACACCCTGCTGCTCGCGCTCAAGTAAGCAGGCCGTACGACGGGACAGAGGCGGTACGACGAATTCGTACCGCCTCTTCTGCGTCCTGACGCGCCCCCCACCGCACTGAAGAGGTGAGACGGTCCGTATCCGGTGGACCGGGAGAGGGGGAGCGATGACGCGGGGCGCTGACGCGGCGCTGCACGCCTTCGTCGACGGCAGACGCACGGCGCTGTTCCGCAGCGCCTATCTGCTGTGCGGCAACCGCGACGAGGCCGAGGACCTCGTACAGACCACCCTGGTCAAGGTCGTCCTCGGCGCGCGCAGACACGGGCGGCTGGACAACCTGGAGGCCTTCGCGCGCAAGACGCTCGTCAACACCTTCATCTCGGCCCGCCGCCGGTTCTGGCGGCGCGAGCAGGCGTACGGCGAACTGCCCGACATCCCCGGGCACAGCGCCGACCGCGACACCGGGCTGATGGTGCGGGCCGCTCTGGCAGGGCTCGCGCCCAAGCAGCGGGCGGTGCTGGTGCTGCGCTACTGGGAGGACCTCAGTGTCGCCGCCACCGCCGAGCTGCTCGGGATGCGCGAGAGCACGGTCAAGAGCCACACGGCGAGGGGACTGGCGGCCCTCAGGGCCGCCGTGCGGGAGGAACACGTATGAACGAGACAGAGACAGAGGAAGTGCGCTCGCTGCTCGGACGGGCCGTCGACGGCGTGCCCGCACCGGCCGGGCGCGGCGCCGAGGCCGTCTTCACCCGCGCCGCGCGCCTACGGTGGCGTCGGCGGGCCGCGGTGACCGGAGCGGTCGCCGCCGTGCTGGCCGGGGGAGTCCTGCTCGGGTCGGGCGCGTTGCCGGGGGACGGGCAGGGGGCGCCGGTCGCCGCCTCGCCCACCGGCGGCGGCCTCGGCACGGGCGCCGACGGCTTCGCGAAGCTGCTGCCCGAGGACGTGGGCGACCTCAGCGAGGTGTCGCTGATGCGCCTGATCAAGCAGGCCCCGGACGCGCAGCTGCCCGAGGACGTGGGGCCGTACGACGGTGACTACGCGGTCGAGCGCGACGGCGGGGTCGGATACCTCACCGTCCGGGCGTACGGGGCGAAGGAGGCCAAGCTCAAAGGGACGCTCCAGGACCCCTGCGCGCTCGCCGACGAGGACACCGGGATGACCGACTGCACGACCGAGAAGCTGCCCGACGGGGCCCGGCTGTCGCTGTGGGAATGGACGTACGCCGACGACGGAGGGCAGCCGCAGTGGGGGCCCGAGCTCACCGCGAGCCTGCGACTGAAGGACGGCACGGTGCTGCGCCTGCGGGACACCGCCGGCTTCCTCGGCCAGGGCTCGCAGGGCCCGCTGCTGAAGGAGTTCCCGCTGGACCGTGACCAGCTGCGCGAACTCGCCCTGAAGCCGGAGCTGTTGCCGTAAGGGACATGCGTGAGGGGCGGTACGGGTCTGCCGTACCGCCCCTCGACGCGTGTGGATCAGAGGACCTTCGACAGGAATGCCTGGGTCCGCTCGTGCTGCGGGTTCGTCAGGACGTCGCGCGGGTTGCCGGCCTCGACGACCACACCGCCGTCCATGAAGACCAGGCTGTCGCCCACCTCGCGGGCGAAGCCCATCTCGTGGGTGACGACGACCATCGTCATGCCGGACTCGGCCAGGTCGCGCATGACGTCGAGGACGTCACCGACCAGCTCCGGGTCCAGCGCCGAGGTCGGCTCGTCGAACAGCATCAGCTTCGGGTCCATGGCGAGGGCCCGGGCGATGGCGACGCGCTGCTGCTGGCCGCCGGAGAGCATCGAGGGGTAGTTCCCGGCCTTGTCGGCCAGGCCCACGCGCTCCAGGAGCTGCGCGGCGCGCTCCCTTGCCTCGGCCTTGCTCTTCCCCTTGACCTGGACGGGGGCCTCCATGACGTTCTCCAGGGCCGTCATGTGCGGGAAGAGGTTGAACCGCTGGAACACCATGCCGATGTCCCGGCGCTTCAGCGCGACCTCGCTGTCCTTGAGCTCGTAGAGCTTGTCGCCCTTCTGCCGGTAGCCGACGAGCTCGCCGTCGACGTACAGCCGGCCGGCGTTGACCTTCTCCAGGTGGTTGATGCACCGCAGGAAGGTCGACTTGCCGGAGCCGGAGGGGCCGATGAGGCAGAACACCTCGCCCTGCCTGACCTCCAGGTCGATGCCCTTGAGGACCTCGATGGGGCCGTAGCTCTTGTGGACGCCCTCGGCCTTGACCATCGGGACGGTGGAGTTCTTCACGGGCTCGTCCGTCTTGCTGAGCTTGTCGGTCATCGGGTCGCCCCCTGCCGGTGCGAGAAGGCGGCCAGGTTCGCCTTGACCTTCTGCCACGGTGTGGGCGGCAGCTGGCGGCTGGATCCGCGGGCGTAGTAGCGCTCGACGTAGAACTGGCCGACGCTCAGCACGGACGTGAGGATCAGGTACCAGGCCGCCGCGAGGAACAGCGCCTCGACCGTGGCACCCGAGCTCGTGCCGATGTCCTGGGCGTACCGCAGGAGCTCGTAGTACTGGACCGCCGCCACGAGCGAGGTGGTCTTCAGCATGTTGATGACTTCGTTGCCCGTCGGCGGCACGATCACGCGCATGGCCTGCGGGATCACGATCCGGCGCAGGGTCTTGCTGTGGCTCATGCCCAGCGCGTGCGCCGCCTCGCTCTGCCCCTCGTCGACGGCGAGCAGACCGGCGCGGCAGATCTCCGCCATGTACGCGGCCTCGTTGAGGCCGAGGCCCAGCAGCGCCGTCAGGAACGGGGTCATGAAGTCCGACCACTCGTCCTTGTAGAACGGCCCCAGGTTGACGTACTCGAACACGAAGCCCAGGTTGAACCAGACGAACAGCTGGACCAGGACCGGGGTGCCCCGGAAGAACCAGATGTAGAACCACGCGATGGACGAGGTCACCGGGTTCGTCGACAGCCGCATCACGGCCAGCATGAGGCCGCCGGCGATGCCGATGACCATCGAGAGGAACGTCAGCCAGAGCGTCTCGCGGACACCCTTGAGGATGCGGTCGTTGAAGAAGTAGTCGGGGATCGCGCCCCAGTTGATGTCGCCGTTCGCGAAGGCCCAGATGATCGAGCCGAAGATCGCGAGCGCGATCACCGCGGAGACGTAACGGCCGTAGTGCCGGACCGGGACGGCCTTGATGGCCTCCGGGCCGGCGGACGGGGTGTCCGCCGGGCCGTCCGTCTTGTCGATGTCAGTCACGGGTGTTGCCTTTCAGTGGCCGCGAGCCGGGCGGTCACTTGCCGCCGTTGACGGCGGCTTCCTTGACGGCGCCCTCGGCAGCGCCCCACTTCTCCAGGATCTTCTGGTACTCGCCGTTCTCGATGATCGCGTTCAGCGCGGCCACCAGGGCGTCCCGCAGCTCCGTGTCGTTCTTGGCGACGGCGATGCCGTACGGGGCGGCCTCGACCTGCTCGCCGACCAGCTGGAAGTCCTTGCCGCCGCCGGAGGTCTTCACCGCGTACGCGGCGACCGGGAAGTCGGAGGAACCGGCGTCCGCGCCGCCCGAGCGCAGGCGGGTCTGGGCCTGCTGGTCGTTGTCGAAGGCCTCGATGGAGAGCTTCTTGCCCGCCGGGCACTTCTGGGCCTCGGCCTTGGCCAGGTCCTCCGAGACCGTGCCGCGCTGGACGACCAGCTTCTTGCCGCACAGGTCGGACCAGGTCTTGATGCCCTGGTCGTCGCCCTTCTTGGTGTAGATCGACACGCCGGCCGTGAAGTAGTCGACGAAGTCGACGCCCTCACCGACCTTCTTGCCGGTGTCGGCGTCGATGCCCTCCTGACGGTCCTTGGTGTCCGTCATGGCCGACATGGCGATGTCGTAGCGGTTGGAGCGCAGACCGCCCAGCAGGGTGTCGAACGTGCCGTTCTCGAACTCGAACGTCACGCCGAGCTGCTTGCCCATGGCGTCGGCGATGTCCGGGTCGATGCCGACCGTCTTGCCGGAGCTGTCCTTGAACTCGACCGGGGCGTACGCGATGTCCGAACCGACCTTCACGACACCCTTGTCGCGGATCTCCTTGGGGAGCTTGTCGGCGAGCGGGGCCGCCGAGGTGGCGGTGCCCGCCGTGTCGGAGCCGCTGTCCTTGGTCTGGTCACCGCAGCCGGTGAGAAGCAGAGCGCCTGCGACCGCGATCGAGCCGACCGCTGCCAGCCGGGAGCGCGCGGCGGTCGTACGACGGGTGGTGCTTGCGGTCATGGTGGGTTCCTCCGGCGGATGGGTGGAGTTGCCGATGGGTCGACGAGAACACACACCTTCGGGTGTCGCGACCTCGTGTGATTACCGCATCTTGCCATTCGGACTCGGCCATTCAGGGGGGCCGCAATGTCAAAATAAGATAACGGGATGACGGTGAACCCACTCCGTCCCGTCCTTCCAGGCCGGATCATCTGTCGGCATCCCGCTTTTCGGCCGGAAGATCTTCGGTTTGTCTCGGCATGCGGATGGCCGGTCCCCGGTCGCATCGACCGCTTGGGCGGTTGTAGCGGGTTTGTCCGGTCCTTGTCCCGATATCGAGGTATGAGTCGGGGCACCCGCGTGTGACCTTCGCGTTATGGACTCGTCCGGAACGCGGTCCGTCCGGTAAGAAGGTTCTTTACACCCCTCATCCGGGGCCCAGGGCGCGTGTGCGGCGCGCCCGTCGCGTACATGCCCGTATGCATCACTCAGCAAGGGGCGTACGCGGTGCCCGCCCACCCCTCACCGGGAGTGGACCAAACCCTCAACCTTGAATACTTAAGGGGTAAAGAGAAGTGGCAGCGGAGATCGTCAATCCTCGCAGCGACAGTGACACCGGTACGGACAGGGAAGCCGGGGGCGAGCCCCTCGATTCCTTCGATCTCGACCCGGCGTTCGCGCTGCACCGCGGCGGCAAGATGGCAGTGCAAGCCACCGTGCCGGTCCGTGACAAGGACGACCTGTCCCTGGCGTACACGCCCGGCGTCGCGAAAGTGTGCACCGCGATCGCCGAGCAGCCGGAACTCGTCCATGACTACACGTGGAAGTCGTCCGTCGTCGCCGTCGTGACCGACGGCACGGCCGTGCTCGGACTCGGTGACATCGGGCCCGAGGCCTCCCTCCCGGTGATGGAGGGCAAGGCCATCCTCTTCAAGCAGTTCGGCGGTGTGGACGCGGTTCCCATCGCTCTGGCCTGCACCGACGTCGACGAGATCGTCGAGACCGTGGTGCGTCTGGCCCCGTCCTTCGGTGGCGTGAACCTGGAGGACATCTCGGCGCCGCGGTGCTTCGAGATCGAGCGCCGGCTCCAGGAGGAGCTGGACATCCCGATCTTCCACGACGACCAGCACGGCACGGCCGTCGTCACCCTGGCCGCCCTGCGCAACGCCGCGCGGCTGAGCCGGCGCGAGATCGGGCAGCTGCGCGCCGTCATCTCCGGCGCCGGCGCGGCCGGTGTCGCCATCGCGAAGATGCTGGTCGAGGCCGGTATCGGGGACGTGGCCGTGGCCGACCGCAAGGGGGTCGTGTCGGCGGACCGGGACGACCTCACGCCGGTCAAGCGCGACCTGGCCGGGTTCACGAACAAGGCCGGGCTGAGCGGGTCCCTCGAGGACGCCCTCGTCGGCGCGGACGTCTTCATCGGCGTCTCCGGCGGTACGGTGCCGGAGGAGGCTGTCGCCTCCATGGCCGAGGGTGCGTTCGTGTTCGCCATGGCCAACCCGAACCCCGAGGTCCACCCGGAGGTCGCCCACAAGTACGCGGCCGTCGTCGCGACCGGGCGGTCGGACTTCCCGAACCAGATCAACAACGTGCTGGCGTTCCCCGGGATCTTCGCGGGCGCCCTGCAGGTGCGGGCCTCGCGCATCACCGAGGGCATGAAGCTGGCCGCCGCGGAGGCGCTGGCCTCTGTCGTCGGGGACGACCTCGCGCCCGACTACGTCATCCCGTCGCCGTTCGACGAGCGGGTGGCTCCCGCCGTCACCGCGGCTGTCGCTGCGGCGGCTCGGGCGGAGGGTGTGGCTCGGCGGTGATTCGCTGAGTCGGCCGAGTGGCCCCGTCCTTTTTGGGCGGGGTCATTTTTTACTTTGCGATTGGGCTTTTCGGGTGATTTACGCCTTTCGTCTACGTGGTGCGTACCGTTCGCGGCTGCCGGCCGCCTGTGGCTGGTCGCGCCCACGCGGCGGAGCCGCAAATCGATACAGCCCCGCGCCCCTTAAAGGCGGGGCGTGGTTGCGCAAGGGGGTGTGTGTCACAGGGGTCTGGCGTTCCCCCTGAGGCCTCGGGAACCTAGGGTCGGCTTCATGTTCGCTGTCTACGCCGCCCGAATCGATCGTGAGCAGCCGCTTCGCGGCCTGGAGTTGGGGGAGCGTCCGGCTCCCGAGGCCCGGGCCGGGTGGGCGACCGTCGATGTGAGGGCCGCTTCTCTCAATCACCATGACCTCTGGTCCCTGCGCGGGGTGGGCCTCGCGGAGGACAAGCTGCCGATGATCCTCGGCTGTGACGCCGCCGGTGTCGACGAGGACGGCAACGAGGTCGTCCTGCACTCCGTCATCGGGCAGACCGGCCACGGGGTCGGGCCGAACGAGCCCCGGTCCATCCTCACCGAGCGCTATCAGGGCACCTTCGCCGAGCGGGTGGCCGTGCCGGTCTGGAACATCCTCCCCAAGCCGAAGGAGCTGTCCTTCGAGGAGGCCGCCTGTCTGCCGACGGCCTGGCTGACGGCGTACCGGATGCTGTTCACCAATGCCGGGGTGCGGCCCGGGGACTCGGTGCTGGTGCAGGGCGCGGGCGGCGGGGTCGCCACGGCCGCCATCGTGCTGGGCAAGGCGGCCGGGCTGCGGGTGTTCGCCACCAGCCGGGACGAGGCCAAGCGGAAGCGGGCGCTGGAGCTGGGCGCCGTGGAGGCGGTGGAGCCGGGGGCACGGCTGCCGCAGCGCGTCGACGCCGTGATCGAGACGGTGGGTGCCGCCACATGGTCGCACTCGGTGAAGTCGCTGCGCCCCGGCGGCACGATCGTCATCTCCGGTGCCACCAGCGGGGACCGGCCCTCGCACGCGGAGCTGACCCGGATCTTCTTCCTGGAGCTGAAGGTCGTCGGCTCGACCATGGGCACCAAGGACGAGCTGGAGGACCTGCTGGCCTTCTGCGCGGCCACCGGGGTGCGGCCCGTGATCGACGAGGTGCTTCCGCTGGACCGGGCCCGGGAGGGCTTCGAGAAGATGGAGTCCGGTGAGCTGTTCGGGAAGGTCGTTCTGACCAATTCCTGAGCGCTCCGGGGCGTTTGGGGCGGGCGGGTCCTTGGGTGGGTCCGCCCGGCCCTTTTTTTCGGCCACTGTTGTCAACCTCGGTTGACATCACCCTCCTGTCAACCTATGTTGACAGCATGACCGAAGCAACGGATCTCGCCGAGCGGGCGGGGGACCGCGACCCACGGGTCGGACTGCGGGCCGTCGCCGCGCTGCGGAGGCTGCTGGAGCAGCTGGAGGCGGTACAGGTGCGCAGCGCGCGCCATCAGGGCTGGTCGTGGCAGGAGATCGCCGCGGAACTGGGCGTCAGCAGGCAGGCCGTGCACAAGAAGTACGGGAGGCGATGATGTTCGAGCGGTTCACGAAGGAAGCCCGGGCCGTGGTCGAAGGGGCCGCGGGGCATGCCGAGAAGGCGGGTGCCGAGCAGGTCGACGAGACGCATGTGCTGCTCGCCCTGCTCGACCGGGACGGCAGCCGCGGGTCGTTCGCGCTGTCCGCGCTGGGGCTGTCCGATGAGCGCCGGGAGCGGGTCGCGCGCGACCTTGCCGAGGCGCGGCGCAAGGGCGGGCTCTCCCGCGCGGACGAGGAGGCGCTGTCGGGACTGGGCATCGACCTCGCGGCGATCGTGTCGCGGGTCGAAGAGGCGCACGGGCAGGGCGCGCTGGCCCCCGACGGCGGTCGGCGCCTGCGCCGGCGCCCGTTCGGGCGGGGCGCCAAGGACCTGCTCACACAGACCCTCCGCATCGCCCTCGCCCACAAGGACCGCGCCATCGGCGACGAGCACCTCCTCCTCGCCCTCACCGCCCGCCCCGGCGTCCCCGCCGAGGTGCTGGCCGATCACGGGGTGACGTACGACGGCGTCGTCCGGGTGCTGTACGGCGCCGACGGGGCCGACGGCGCCGACGGGGCCGACGGCGCCAACGGGGGTGCGGCGAAGGCCGGCTGAACGGCGACGGGGGGCTGGCGGCGCTTGCCGTCGGTCGGCAGGGCTTCGGTGCAAGCCGGCTGGACAGCTGGCCTGCGGCGACCGCGACCGCGACGGCGACGGGGTGCGGTGCAGGCCGACCGGGCGGCGGCGAACCGAGGGGCGGGGGCTGCCTGGCCGTTGGTCGGCAGGGCTTCGGTGCAAGCCGGCTGGACGCGACGGGTGCCGTGCAGGCCGGCTGAACGGCGACGGGGCGCGGTGGCGCTCGCCGTCGGTCGTCAGGTTTCGGTGCAGGCCGGCTGGCGGGGGCCGGCCTGCCGCGTCGGGCGTCAGGGCTTCGGTGACCGCAGCAGGGCGCCGATGTGGGCGGCCGCCGTGGAGAGATGGCGGCGGGTGTCGCGCAGTTGGTCCGCGGTGACTCCGTGGTCGCGGGCGGCGTCACGGATGTCGTCGCGGAATCGGTCGAGGAGCCGGTCGAGGTCGCGGGCCGGGTCGCCGGTGCCGGGGTCATGGGCCCAGGCCGGTTCGTAGTCGGCGGGGAAGTCCTCGCGGGTGACGGTGTACTCCGGCTCGGAGGGCGGGCGGTGCGTGCCGTTGCGGCCGAAGGGGAAGTCGCGGCCGAAGTCGCCGAACTCCTTGGCCAGTTCCGTCAGCCCCTCGCGCACGCCCGACGGCCAGTCGCCGCGTGCGAAGTGGTCCTGCACCTGCTCCTGGACCCGGCGGGCGATGCGCTGCACCTCCTCCTGGGCCTGGGCGCGGGCCCGGTCCTGGGCCTCCTTGGCCTGGCGGCGGGCACGCTGGGCCTCATCGCGGGCGCGACGGCTCTCGTCCTTGGCGCGCCGGGCCTGCTCCTTCCACTCCTGGCGGACCCGGCGCATCTCCTCCTTGGCGGCGCGCCAGGTCTCCTGCTCGGTGGGCTGCTCCTCGGCGGGGCCCTGTCGTGCCTCGCTCGCCGCGGCCCGCATCTCGCGCCGCAGGTCGCCCGCCGCGCCGCGTACGTCGGCCCGGATCTCGGCGGCCAGTTCGGCGACGGACTCGCGGATCTCCAGCTCCAGGTCGGCCAGCTCCCCGCTGCGGTCGGCCAGTTCGGCCCGGCCCGCGTCGGTGATGGCGTACACCTTGCGGCCGCCCTCGGTGGTGTGGGTGACCAGACCCTCGCTCTCCAGCTTGGCCAGGCGCGGATAGACGGTGCCCGCCGAGGGGGCGTACAGACCCTGGAAGCGCTCCTCCAGCAGACGGATGACCTCGTAGCCGTGGCGCGGGGCCTCGTCCAGCAGCTTCAGCAGGTAGAGCCGCAGACGGCCGTGGGCGAAGACGGGGGGCATGTCAGAGCACCTTCTTGTCGGTCGGGCCGTCGGCCTGGTCGGGGGTGGCCTGTTCGGTCTGGCCGGATACCGCATTGTCTCCCGGGGTGTCCGGTGTCCCGCCCCGCGGTGCCTCGTCCGACGGCTCCCCGCCCCGCGGTTCCCCGCCTTGCCGTGCCTCGTCCCGCCGTGGCTCGTCCTGCGGTTCCCCGTCCCACGGCTCCTCCTCCGTCTGCGGGCGGCGCAGGAGGGCGATCGAGCCGGAGACGGTGGTGGCCTTCAGCCGGCCGTTGCCCGCGCCGAGGCGGCCGGTGATGCGCTTGGCGCCCCACTGCCCGCTGACCCGCAGGTCCTCGAAGGCGTTGGACACGGAGCCGCTGGCGGTGTTGGCCTCCACCCGCGCGTCAGCGGGCTGGGGCAGCCGGATGGCGATCTCGCCGGAGACGCTGGTGAGGTCGATGTCGGTGGGGCGGCTCGCCGGGTCGAGGTCGACGACCATCGAGCCGCTGATCGAGTCGGCCTTCACCGAGGAGCCCGCCTCGACGACCGTCAGATCGCCGGAGACGGAGTTGAAGCGCAGATCGCCGGTGAGGGCCTGGGCCTCCACGGCCCCGGAGACGGTGTCCGCGCGCACCGGACCCGCGAGGCCGACCAGGGTGGTGTCGCCGGTGACACCCTTGACCTCGGCATGGCCGTCGACGCCGGAGACCACGGCGGCGGCGCTGATCACCCCGACCTCGACCCGGGTGGCCGCGGGCACGGCCAGGGAGACGACGGCGCTGCGGCGCCAGCCCTTGCGGTCGAGCCACTTCAGGAAGCCCTTCCAGGGCAGGTCCTCATAAGCCACCGTCAGGACGCCGTCCCGATGGGTCACCAGCAGGGGTGGGCCCTCGACGTCGGTGACCTCCAGGCGGGCGGAACCCTCGTCCGTGCCCACCACGTTCACCGTGCCGTTGACGATGCGGACCTGAAGCTCGCGCACGGGCTCGTCGAAGGTGAGCTTCTGGGGCTCGGCGACGGACCACTCGGACATGTGCAGACCTCCGGCGACTGGACGACGGATCAACGCGGCATATCGCGTCTCCTTCCATTCACGATATATCGCGGATAGGCAAAGTCAAGCCACTCGTTCTGGTGATCAGTCGCCCCCGCAAGGGGGTGAATTGTCCTAGCGTGTGACCATGTCGACGGATGAGTCCCGCTTCGGTGCCCAAGGTGCACGCGCCCCCGGCGCCCTGCTGCTCTGCCGGGCGGAACCCGACTCCGTCGCGCCCGCCGCCCAGCTGCTGCGCGAACCCGTGCTGCTCGCCCCGGCCGGCGACGGCTGGAGCGTGCTCGTGCCGGAGGGGAAGCCCTGGCTGCAGGGCCGCGAACCCGTCGACCGCGTCCTCACCGGCTGGGCCACCGCCCTCGCCGTCGCCGCGCCCTGGCCCGTGCTCGCCCTGTGGTGGGACGCCGACCGCAGCGGCTACACCCTGGCCTCCGGTTTCCGACGCGGCGTCGGCTACGTCTGGCTCGCCGACGGCACGCCCGCGGGCGAGGACGAGGCCATGCGCACCTTCGCGGCACGGCTCGGACTCGACCCCGTCCTGGACGTACAGGCCCTGGACCGGCTGACGAAGCCGGACCCCGACGCCGACGGGCACACGCGTGTGCGGGGCCTGATCGCCGTCCTCACCCGCGTGGGCGTGTCCCTGCCCGACGGCCTGACCCCTGGCGAACCCGTGGACCGCCTGCGCGAGGCGGCCCGCAGCCATCCAGAGGTACGGCAGATCGAGTGGGCCGGCCTGCGCGAGACCGTCCGCGCCGAACTCGATGTGGTCGAGCGCGGCACCCTCGGCCCCCGCCTCCCGTCCTCCGGCGGCACCGAGGCCCGCCTCCTCGCCCTCGCCCAGGTCGCCCTCGCCGTCCCCTTCCTGGTCCACGGCGCCCGTCGCCGCAGCGGCGGCTGGCTCGCGGCCGGCGCGGTCCTGCTCACCCACGGGGCCGTCGGTCTGGTCCACGCCGTGATGCGCCCCCGCGACTGAGCGGCTTCGGGAGGCCGGGGCCCCGGACCTGAGGCCCTGGCCTGCCGCACCTCCGCCTACGCTTGACGTACCGGAACGTCACCCCCGTACGCAGGAGAGAACACCCCATGTACTTCACCGACCGCGGCATCGAGGAGCTGGAGAAGCGGCGCGGCGAGGAGGAGGTCACCTTCGAGTGGCTCGCCGAGCAGCTGCGGACGTTCGTGGATCTCAACCCCGACTTCGAGGTGCCGGTCGAGCGGCTCGCCACCTGGCTGGCGCGGCTGGACGACGAGGACGACGAGTGACCGCACCCGCCCGGCGGACGACCGCCCCGGACCGGCGGACCCCCCTGAACCACCGCTCCACTTCGGCCAGTTGATCGTTCTCCCTCGCTCCCCGACTTCATCGGGAGTTAGCCTTTCCCTCCCATTGCGGTAGAGCCACAGCAGTACCTGCGAACGGACGGGGGCGCCATGGGCGGAGGGATCCAGCAGATACGGCTCGACGACGGGACCGTCGTCTGGGCGAGGATCGGTACGGACGACGAAGGAGCGCCCCACGGGGGCGGATACCGGGACACCGGCGCAGGGGACCGGGTCATGGAACTCGCGGGCGGCCTCGCCGGCACCGTCGGCGGAGTCGTGCGCTCCCTGCGCGCCGGTCTCGACACCACGGCACCCGTGGAGGTCAGCGTCAGCTTCGGCATCGAACTGTCGGCGCAGGCCGGCCGGATCGTGAGCGCCATCGCGAGCGGCGGCGGCCAGGCCACGCTGTCGGTGTCCCTGACCTGGACCGAGCCCCCGAGCGACGGCGACACGGCCGGCCCGGGCACGGGCGGCAGCACTGCCGCGGGGGCCGCCGACCCGGCCTCCGGCGTCGTATGAGCGCCCTCGAGGAGATGGTGCGCCCCTCGCTCGCACGCATCGTCGCGCCGCGTGACGGGTATGCACCGGACCGTGACGGATATTGGGGCAGTGGATTCTTCGTCGCGCCGGGTTGGTTGCTGACCTGCGCGCATGTGGTGGCGGAGGGGGGAGCGGCTGTGTGGCGAGGGGAGAGCGCTGTGGGCGTCACCTGGCAGGGCGGCCGCACCACCGGTGAGGTGGTCCTCGCCAAGCCCCGCCCCGAGGAGGCCGACGCCGGCCGGCGCCACTGGGACTTCCCGGACGTCGCCCTGGTGCGCGTGCCCGACGCCGTGGACGCCCCGTGCGTGTGGCTGAGCGACCGGGCACCCGTGCTCGGCACCCCCGTGAGTCTGCACGGCTGGTCGCGCCAGACCGGCGAGCTCGGCGTACGGGACGTCACCGGCGAGATCCAGGGTGTCGACGACAGGGCGCTGGTGCTCGGCGGCGGCCGGCTCGTCGACGGCGTCTCCGGCGGGCCGGTCGTCGATCTGCGGCACGGCGCGCTGGTCGGCATGAACAAGGGCCGCAACGAACACGAGGGCGCCGCCGTCGCCGTCACCGCCCTGCGCGAGCTGTTCGACGTCCGCGGCGGCGACCTGCTGCACACCGTCGTCCGCGAGCACGACCTGCACCACCTCCAGCGGTACCTCGACGGCTCGGCCGACGCCGACTGGACCACCGTCCAGAGCGGCCTGCCCGGCTACGCCGCCGCCGGTGTCACCCCCGAGCTGCGGGTCCACCTCTACGGCCACTTCGCGCACCTGCCGCCGCCCGGCCGCAGCGGCGAGGTCATGACCCTGGTGCACAACGTCCGCCGCCGGGTCACCGGCGTCGGCCAGCCCTCGCCGATCCTGCACGAGCCCCGCACCTGGCGCGAGGGCGCGGGCCTGCTGCTCGGCCTGCGCGACCGCCAGGCCCTGCGCAGCAGATCCGAGGCCGAACTCGACGCCGTCCTGCTCTACGCCGCCGAGGTCGCCCGGCACACCGTCGAGACGCACCCCGCCGGCGTCGACCGGGCGCGGCTGCGCGCGTTCGCCGACTGGATCACCGAACACGCCCGCCGGCACGCCCACTGGGGCGCCCGCGACACCATCGACGGCCTGCTGCGCGGCCTGTTCATCACCACCCGCCCCACCGAACCCCGGCTGCGCGCCGACGTCCTCGTCCGCGTCGGCGACCGCGTCTACGGCGACCTGTACCCGTGGAGCGTCCAACTCCTGTACGACGGCCAGGACGTCACCCCGGTCGCGGCCGACGACCGCGGCGTACCGCTCGACGGCCTCTACGACGCGATCCGCGAGCCGCTGCTGCGGGCCCTGCGCCAGGGCGACCAGGGCGAACACCTGGCCGCCGTCGAGGTGTTCCTGCCGCGGCGGCTGTTCGACCTGCCCGTCGACGAGTGGCGGCTCGTCCCGGAGGGGGACCCTCCGGCCGAGGACGACGACCTGGATCTCGACCTCGACGCAGACGCCGACTTCGAGTTCGACTTCGACGAGGACTCCGTGCCGCTCGGCCTGCGCCGTACGGTCGTCATCCGGGACCTCAAGCGCAACACCCGCGCCCCGAGCCCCGAGTGGCGCACGCGCTTCGGCGGTGTACGGCGCGGCCGGCTGGGCCACACCCCGCTGCGCGCGGAGGCGCCCGCCGAAGGGCATGCCCCGGGCGTCCGCCGGGAGTCGGCCGTCGCCGCGTACGGCAGGCTGTCCACGCTGACGGACGGCCGTGTTCCCGTGCACTGTGGCCCGGTCACCGGCCGCGAGGGCCGGGAGGCGATGGCGGCCGCGCTCACCGCGGGCCACGCGGTGCTGCTGTGGCGCCGCGACGGACACGACCACGCCGACTGCGCCGCCTTCCACCACCAGGCCGCCCGGGTGCTGGAGCTGGCCGGCCAGGCGGACGGACTGCACGAACCGGTGCGCGAGCTGCGCATCAGCCTGGCCGATCCGGACACCGCCCGCGCGCAAGGTCTCAAAGGCAAGATCGCCGTGCTTTTCGATCCCCCGGACCGGCCCCCGCACGGAGAGGACACCATGCAGCCTCCGCCACTGGTCGGCCCCGACAACTGAATGACCGTCAACCCCACTGTCCTGCACGGACTTTCGGTGGATCGGAAATGAGACCCGACGCGTCCGGGAACTCGGCAGGCCCGGCCGCCTGACGGTAACGTCGTACGTCGAACGGCCGGACCCACAGCACGATCACCACAGCCGGGAGGAGACCGAGGTGAACGACTGGCGGATCTACCGCGGCGTGGGTCAGCCGCACGACGGTGTGCGGCAGTTACCCGAGCCGCCCCCGTGGCGCGACTTCGCGGCCGGCCGCAGCGACCCGGAGGCGGGCCCGGAGGACCCCAGCAGCGCCCGCCGCCTCGGCGTACGCCGCCGGATGGTCGAGAACTACGCGCCCCGCCCCGCCGAGGTCGACGCCGTCAACGCCGCGCTCTATCTGCGCCGCCCCCTGCTCGTCACCGGCAACCCCGGCACCGGCAAGTCCACCCTCGCCTACGCCGTCGCCCACGAACTCGGCCTCGGCCGCGTGCTGCGCTGGCCCATCGTCAGCCGTACGACCCTCCAGGACGGCCTCTACCGCTACGACGCCATCGGCCGGCTCCAGGACGTCCAGCTGGAGCGCGCCCAGGGCACGGAGGCAGGGGCCGCGACCGCCTCGGGCATCGGCTCGTACATCCGGCTCGGCCCGCTCGGCACCGCCCTGCTGCCCGCGGAACTACCGCGCGTGCTGCTCATCGACGAGCTCGACAAGAGCGACCTCGATCTGCCGAACGACCTGCTGAACACCCTGGAGGAGGGCGAGTTCGCGATCCCCGAGCTGGAGCGGATCGCCGACCGCGAGCCGGTCGTGGAGGTGCTCACCCACGACGGCCGGCGCGTCGAGGTGCACGGCGGGCGGGTCGCCTGCACGGCCTTCCCGGTGATCGTCCTGACCTCCAACGGCGAACGCGACTTCCCCGCCCCGCTGCTGCGGCGCTGCGTCCAGCTCGAACTGGAGCCGCCCGGCGAGGAGCAGCTCACCGCCATGGTCGCCGCCCACCTCGGCGACGACAGCGTCAGCACCGGCCGCGATCTGATCGACCGCTTCCTCGACCGCGAACCCGGCGAGGTCGTCGCCGCCGACCAGTTGCTGAACGCGCTCTTCCTCACCCAGCACGCCCCCCACGCGGAACGCGTCACGCGCGAGCGGATCGCGGACCTGCTCATGCAGCCACTCGACCGTTCGAGGTGATGACCGGATGCCGGGGATGCATCTGGACGAGCTGATCCGCAGGCTCCGCCAGGGCGGCCTCGACCTCACCGCCGAAGAGGTCGCGGACGCGGTCTGGCTGGCCCGGCGGATCGGCTCGCGCCCGTCCCGCGACGCCCCCGCGGACCCGGCGCCCACCGGCGGTGCCGTGCTGCCGCCGGACACCGGCCGGGACTCCCCGCCCGACGACGGGGCCGCCGACGGCGCCGACGCCGGCGACCCGGGTGAGGGGCCGCGGCCCGCGCCCGACCGCTCCTCCGACGTCGTACCCCTGTACCGGTCGGGCGGCGGAGGCCCGCGCTCGAGCGACGCCACGGAGGACACCGCGCCGTCGTTCCCTGTGCGGGTGCCCGCCGCCAGCGCGCTGCCCGGGCTGCTCGGCCTGGAGAAGGCGCTGCGCGCCCTCGGCCGCTACCGCGTCACCGCCGACACCGCGCAGGACGGCGGCATCGACGAGGAGGCCACCGCCGAACGCGCCGCCGCCAGCGGCATCCTGCTGCCCGTCGCGCGCACCGGCCGCCGCCGGCGCTGCGACATCCAGCTGCTGATGGACACCGGTCCCGCCATGGCCGTCTGGGGCCAGATGGTCGAGGAACTGCGCCAGGCCTGCCAGCAGTCCGGCGCCTTCGACTCCGTACGCGTCCACCATCTGTACGCCGACGGCGGCGGCACCCCGCTCGTCGGCACGACCGCCGGACCCGGCCGGCACACCCGGCTGCGCTCCGCCGAGGAACTGCACGACCCCACCGGACGCCGCCTCACCGTGGTGATCAGCGACTGCGTCGGCCCGCTGTGGCAGAACGGCAGCGCCCAGCGGCTGCTGCACGCCTGGCCCCGCACCTCCCCGATCGCCGTCGTCCAGCCCCTGCCGCCGCGCCTGTGGGGGCGTACGGCCCTGCCCGCCGAACCCGGAACGCTCGTGCGCCCCGGCGAACTGGGCGGCCGGATCGACTTCGAGCCCGACGAGGAGCCCTGGGACGAGCCCGCGCCCGACGCCCGGCCCGTGCCGGTCCTGCAACCCACCCCGGAGGCCTTCGAGGCGTGGGCGCGGCTGCTGTCCGGCACCGGGCCCACCAGCGAGCGCGCCTGGGCCGCCTGGACGGCCCCGCGGCCCGCCGGACCGGCCGCCGTGCCCACGGGCCGCGCCCGCACCGACGAGGAGCTGCTGCGCGCCTTCCGGGCCGGTGCCTCCCCCGGCGCCGTCCGCCTCGCCGTCTACCTCGCGGCCGCGCCGCTCACCCTGCCGGTCATGCAGCTCGTGCAGCGGGCCATGCTGCCCGACACCGGCCCCATGGAACTGGCCGAGGTGCTCCTCGGCGGCCTGCTGCGGCAACTGCCCGGCACCGGCGACCAGCCCTGCTTCGCCTACCCCGGCCGCCTCCAGGACCTGCTGCTCGGCTCCCTCGACCAGGACACCGCCGTCCTCGTCCTCAAGCACTGCTCCGCCTACGTCGAACGCCACTTCGGCAAGGGCACCCGCAACTTCGCCGCCCTGGCCGCGGCCCGCCTCGCCGACCACGCCGCCCCGGACCCCGACCCCGCCGAGGCCCTCGCGGAGGCGGCCGAGCCGGACGCCCACGGCGACGCCCGGGCCGAGCTGTTCGCCCGTATCCCCGCGCGCGTGCTGCGCCACTACCTGCCCGACCTGGTCGCCGCCCAGCCGGTCGCCGCCGCCCGCAGGCTGCTCGGCCAGTACCGCAGCCTCGCCGACCCCGCGGTGCTGCACAGGGCCCGGGAGGAGGCCGAGGCGGCGGTACGGGCCGTCGACACCCGGCCCGGCGACAGCGCCCAGGCCGGCGACACCGCCCAGCCGCTGGGCGTACAGGCCCGCCTCGTCCTCGGCCAGGTCCTGCGCGCCGAGGCCGGCACCGCCGCCGCCCGCACCGGTGACCGCCGTACGGAACTGCTGCGCGAGGCCGTGACGGAGCTCGCCGCCGCGCACGGCGGGGCTGCCGCCGACAGCGTCGAACAGGCCGAGGCGGCCCTCGAACTGGCCGCCGCCCGGCACGAGTTGTGGCGGCTGACCGGACAGCGCGAGCTGCTCACCGCCGCCCTCGCCGTACTGGCCCCCGACATCGCGCCCTGGCCCGAGGCCGCCCGCCGCGCCGCCCCGCCGGACCAGGCCGACCCCTGGCCCGCGGCCCACCGCTCCCGGCTGCTGCACCGCGGCCGCCTGCTGCTCGCCCTGCGCCGGCCCGGCGCGGCCGCGTCCGAACTGCGCGAGGCCTGCGCCCTGCTGGACGCCGAGGGCGCCTCCGCCTCCGTCCGCAGCCGGGCCCTGCTCGACCTCGCCGCGGCCCTGCGCGGCGCCGGGGCCGACGACACCGGCATCCGCGACGCCCTCGACCGCGCCGAGGAGGCCGCGGGCCGCGACCCCGAGCTGCTGCTGCCGGTGCTGGCCGCCCGCGCCGCGTTCCACGACGCGGCCGGTGAGGCCCGGGCCGCGGACCAGGCGTACGAGACCGCCGCCATGCTCGCCCCCGCCGACAGCCCCCGCCGCTGCGAACTCCTCACCGCCTGGGGCGAGTCCCTGCTGCGGCGGGCCTCCGCCGAGGACGGCGCATCCGTCGTCGACCGCGCGGAGAACGTCCTGCGCGAGGCCCTGAAGGCACTGCCCGCCCGCTCCGGCCAACGCGGCCGCCTCCAGGGCCTGGTCGGCAGCGCGCTCGCCCAGCGCTTCCGGCATCTGGGCTTCCTGCCGGATCTGTTCGAGAGCCGGCATCTGCTGGGACAGGCGGTACGGGCGGCGGCCGACGCCGGCGTACGCGCCGAGGCCTGGCTGCAACTGGGCCGCGTCCGCCTGGAGGGCTGGTACCGGGCGGGCGCCCCCGTCCTCGTCGACGCCCTCCAGGCATACGAGAACGCCGAGCGCGAGGCGCGCGCCGCCCACGGCACCGACCCCGGCTCGATGACCGCGGCCCGGGCCCGGCACGCCTGCGGAGCGGTCCTCGCGCTCATGGGCCGTCCCGGCGCCGCGCGGGAGGCGTACCGGGCGGCCCGGGAGCAGTGGCAGCGGCTGGTGGGGGCGCTGCGCGAGGTGGACTGGGGGGATGTGGAGCTGACCCGCGCGGCCGAGCGGGCGCTGGACGCGAGCGCCCCCGCCCCCGCCGGACTCACCGAGCCGGACTGGAACGAGGCCGCACCGCCCTGGTGGCCCTGGGCGCGGGAATGGTCCACCAGCGCCTCGACTGACCGGAGTTGATCCACACAGGGTTTCCGTTCCGGGCCCGTCGGGAAGAACTGGGCAGCCAATGCAGCCGTGCGGGGCGGTGGCGGGCAGGGAGGAGCCGAGGGTGCCGGAGCAGAGGGAGAGGGCGGCAAGCCCTGGCGCGCACACCGTACGGACCGCGCCCCTGCCCGACCTCACCTACGTCGACCTGCGGGCATTGCGTGCCATGGACGATCCCGGGCTCATCGCGGCGGTGGACCGGGTGCTGAGCCGGGCCCGCGAACCGCACATGATCTGGTACGCCAACCCCGACCCGGACGGCGTGACGGACCGGCCCCGCGTACGTCCATTTTCGGCCGGTCACGGAGACTCCCCCCGGGGTGAGGACCCCGGGGCATGACCCCGGCGCCCGGCTCTTTCGAGATTCTCTCCCCGCTGGCGCGGACCCGGCCGCGGCCCGCCCTCACGGCGACACTGCGTGCCGCGCTCCACTCCCATCGGCTCCTGCTGCTCAAGGCCCTGCTCGTCAGGGCCGACCGCACGGGCGACCGTCTCTCGGCCGCCGTGCGGCGCCGGCTGGAGGACGACTGGACGCTCCTGGTCCGGGCCGAACAGACCGACGCGGCCGCCGTTCGGGACGTCGTCGACTACCCGACCATCGGCGCCTGGCTGGCCGAGGCCCTGGCCGTGCCCGACGGGCCGGAGTTCGAGGAGCACCTGGGCCGGCTGACCGGCCCGGCGCTGGCCGCGGCGGTGCGCGCGGGCTGCCGTTTCGGGACCGAGCGCGTCCTGACCGCCCCCGCACTGAACCTTCCCGGCCTCGGCCTCCTGCGCTGCCGTCCCGGCCAGGTCACCCTGACCGCGGGCGCGGACGGCCTGCGCGTCACCGCCGACGGCGACAGCGTCCTCGCCGCCCCCGTCGCCGGACCGAACCCGCGCGCGGGGAACGGCGCCCTGTCCTGGTCCGCGCTGCGGCCCCTGCCCGACAGTGCGGCCGTCCTCGACGACCAGGACCCCTACCGGGCCCCGCCCGACGGGATCGGGCCCGCGGCCCTGCGTGCCGCCGAGCGCCCGCACACCGACCACCCGGCCTGGGCCGCGCGCTGGCGCGACGCCCGGGTCCTGCTGTCGGCCACCGACCCCGGGCGCGTCGCCGAGACCACCGCCCTCGTACGGGCCGTCGTACCCCTGGCGACCCCGGCCCGCCCCGGCACACCCACCAGCGCCACCCTGCACACCGCCCCCGGAGCCGTCCTCAGTCAGCTGCCCGCCACCCCCGCCGACCTGGTGGAGCTGCTGGTGCACGAGACGCATCACACCAAACTGGCCGCGCTCGACGAACTGCTCCCGCTGTGCCGCCCCGACGGCCGCACCCTGCACCGCGTCGGCTGGCGGCGCGACCCGCGCCCCGTCCCCGGCGTCCTGCAGGGCGCCTACGCCCATCTGGCGCTGCTGGACCTGTGGCACCGGGCCCGGGACTCGCCCACCTCCTTCACGGCGTGGCGCCGACGGGCCGCCGAGCGCTTCGAGGCCCACCGCGAGCGGGTGGGCGAAGCCTTGTCCATCTTGCGTGAATCCGATGAACTGACCTCTGCAGGAAGGGAGTTCGTCCACGGCATGGTCGCCTGCCATGAAAGGCTCGGCAGTGCGGCCGACCGGCCGGGTAACCCTGCGTAGAACGTCGATTGCGTTACGTTATGCGGTGCGGCCGTCCGACAGGGAGACAGCCGCAGGAACAAGGAGCGGCGATGGCGGAACAGCGGCGGTCGGGCGGGGACGGAGCGGCGGCCTCCGAGCACTTCCTCGTGGTCTTCCCGGGGTACCACCGCTCGTGGGCAGCCTGGATCGCCCACTGCCTGGAGCGCAACGGCCACCGGGCCACCCTGCAGCGCTGGGACCCGCCCCGCGAGGTGCCGCTGGAGGACTCCCTCGGTGACCTGCTGCTCGCCCGGGGCCGGGTGCTGCTCGTCCTCAACGACTGGTTCTTCGAACTGGGCCCCCGCCCCGCGGGCGAGTGGAACGACGTGCTCCGCGGATTCGTCGCCGCCAACTCCGAGCGCTTCGCCGCCGTCAACCTCACCAACCGCCCGCTGCTGCCCGCCACCGCCGTCCTGGAACCGGCCAGCCTGTGGGGGCTCGGCGAGGCCGCCGCCGAGGAGCGCCTGCTCAGCAGACTCGGCCTGGAGCGACTGCGCCCGCCGCGCGCCACGCAGGGCCGCGTCCGCTACCCCGACACCCGCGCCGAGATCTGGGGCGAGATCCCGCGCCGCAACCCCCGCTTCACCGGCCGCGACGACCTGCTGAACGAACTGCACCAGCGCCTCGCCGACGCCGAGCGCGGCGCCGCCGCCTGCGCCCTCGTCGGAATGTCAGGCATCGGCAAGACCCAGCTCGGAGCCGAATACGCCCACCGCTTCAGCACCGACTACGACCTGGTGTGGTGGGTCAACAGCGACGACCGCAACATCCAGCGTGACCGCCTCGGCGAACTCGCCGTGGAACTCGGCCTGAGCATCGGCAACGAGCCCGGCGAACGCATCCGCGCCGTGCGCAACGCCCTGCGCCGCGGCGAGCCGTACGCCAACTGGCTGGTCATCTTCGACGGCTGGGACGACGTCGAGGGCGCCGCCGCACTGCTGCCGCAGGGCCCCGGACATGTGCTGATCACCTCCCGCAACCGCGGCTGGAGCGAGCACACCGACGTCCTGGACATCCCCGCCTTCGTCCGCCCGGAGTCCACCGGCTACCTGATGCGCCGCGCCCCGCACATCACCGCCGCCGAGGCCGACGAGGTCGCCGCCGAGTTCGGGGACGTCCCGCTGCCGCTGGTGCAGGCCGCCTCCTGGCTCGGCGAGTCGGGCATGGAGGTGTCCGAGTACCTGCGGATGGTCCGCGAACGCAAGCTGTCCACGGTGGACGAGCCCGCCGCCACCGGCGACGGCTACCCGCAGTCGTCCCTCACCTCGTGGTCGATACTGCTCAACCGGCTGCGGCGGGCCCAGCCCCAGGCCATCGACATCCTCAGCCTGTGCACCTCGTTCGCCCCCGGCCGTATCCCGCTCGGTCTGATCCGCGCCTACCCGCGGGCCGAACTGCCCGAGGAACTGCGCTGGATGACGACCGACCTGCCGGCCTGGACCCGCGCCCTGGACACCCTGGTCAACTACTCGGTGCTCACCCGCGAGACCCGCGGTCCTCTCGCCGCGGAGATGGGCCCGCACCAGGAGTCGGTCCACATGCACCGGCTGGTGCACGACATCGTCTCCAAGCTCACCAGCGACGACAACCGCGACCTGCACCGCAGGGCCGTACGCACCCTCCTCGCCGAGGCCGACCCCGGCAACCCGGCCGACAGCCGCACCTGGCCGACGTACGCCGAACTGCTGCCCCATCTGGAGCCGTCCGGCGCGCTGGAGAGCCGCCAGCCGCGTGTGCAGGAACTGGTCCTGAACTGTCTGCGCTACTGCGTGCGCAGCGGCGAGTACAACGGCGGCCTGGCGCTGGCCCGGCGGGTCAGGGAGTGGTGGCCGCGGTTCATGGACCCGGTGGACCAGCCCATGCTGGATCTCGCCACCCAGGAGGGCAACCTGCTGCGGGCCGGCGGCCGGTTCCGCGACGCCTACGAACTGCACCGGGGCGTCCTGGCCAAGCTCCAGGAGGCCCCCGAGCGCGACCCCCTCGGCGAGCTCGTCACCAAGAGCGCCGTCGCGGCCGGCCTGCGCCACCTCGCCCGCTACGAGGAGGCCTACGAACTCCAGCGCGAGGTGCTGGAGGGCAACGAGCAGCTCCTCGGCACCGAGGAGCCCCAGACCCTTGTCGCCCGGCACAACCTGGGCGTCGCCCTGCGGCTCCTGGGCCGCTACGCCGAGGCTCTGGAGCTGGACCTGGAGACCCTCACCCGGCGTGAGAGCGTGCTGCGCGCCCGGCACATCACCACCCTCAACTCCGGCAACGCCGTCACCCACGACCTGCGGCTGCTCGGCCGCTACCGCGACGCCCTCGCCCGGCAGGAGCCGATCGTCCGCCTCCATGTGCAGGTGCTCGGCGCCCAGCACCCGCAGACCCTCGCCGCACGCGCGCAACTGGCCATGTGCCGCCGCCGCGAGAGCGGAGCCTCACCGGACGTCGGCCCCTCCATGGCGAGCCTGCTGGACCAGCTCGTCCAGCTGCACGGCCGCGAGCACTACCTCACCCTGTCGTTCATCACCAACTACGCCAACTTCCTGCGCGAGCACGGCGACCTCACCCAGTGCCGCCGGCTCATCGACGAGGCCGAGGCCGGCTACCGCGCCCTGCTCGGCCCCGCCCACCCCGTCGCCACCGGCATGCTCAGCAACACCGGCCTCGTCATGCAGGCCGCCGGGGAACGCGCCGAGGCCCTGTCCATGTTCGAGGCCGCCCTGGCCGGCCTCACCGCCACCCTCGGCCCCGACCACCCGTGGGTGCTGGGCTGCGCCCTCAACGCGGCCAGCGGACGCAACTTCACCGGCCGGATCTCCGACGCGGTGGAACTGAGCCGCGACACCCTGCGCCGCGCCCGCCACACCCTCGGCGAGGATCACCCGCTGACCCTGTCCTGCACGGTCGCCCTCGCCGCGGACCTGCGCGCCGCCCGCGAACAGGAAGAGGCCACCAAGCTGGAGGAAACCGGCCTCCTAGCCCTCACCCGAGCCCTCGGCGCCCAACACCCCCACACGATCTCGGCCCGCCAGCGCACAAGGCCGTACTGGGACTTCGAGCCGTACCTCGGGTGACTCACCCAGGGGCGCGGGGAACGGCGCGATCAGCCAGCCACAACCCGCACCCGCACACGAACAGCACAACCCCGCTGGGCAGGCGAAAGGGCCCGCCCCCGAGCAAGAACTCGGGGCCGGGCCCTCAGGGCTGCTGAACCGCCGGAGGCTTACGCCTCGAACACCTCACGCACCAACTGCTCCTGCTCGGCCTGGTGCCGCTTCGCGGAGCCCACCGCCGGGGACGAGCCGTGCGGGCGCGAGATGCGTCGCAGGCGCTCGCCGTGGGGGACGTCCGCGCCGACCGCGAGGTCCAGGTGGTCGATCAGGTTGAGCGCGATGAACGGCCAGGCACCCTGGTTCGCCGGCTCCTCCTGGGCCCACAGGTACTTCTCGGCGTTCGGGTACTTGGCGATCTCCGCCTGGAGCTCGGCACCCGGCAGCGGGTACAGCCGCTCGATGCGGATGATCGCCGTGTCCGTGACGCCGCGCTTGACCCGTTCGGCCTCCAGGTCGTAGTAGACCTTGCCCGCGCAGAAGACGACCTTGCGGACGGCCGCCGGGTCCACCGACGCGTCGCCGATGACCGGGCGGAACTGGCCCGTGGTGAACTCCTCCGCCTTCGACGCGGCGGCCTTCAGGCGCAGCATCGACTTCGGGGTGAAGACGACCAGAGGCTTGTGGTGCGGGTTGTGCACCTGCCACCGCAGGAGGTGGAAGTAGTTCGACGGCGACGTCGGCATGGCGACCGTCATGTTGTTCTGCGCGCACAGCTGCAGGAAGCGCTCCGGGCGGGCCGAGGAGTGGTCCGGGCCCTGGCCCTCGTAGCCGTGCGGGAGGAGCAGCGTGACGCCGGAGGTCTGGCTCCACTTCTGCTCCGCCGAGGAGATGAACTCGTCCACGACCGTCTGCGCGCCGTTGACGAAGTCACCGAACTGCGCCTCCCAGAGCACCAGCGCGTCCGGGCGGGCCAGCGAGTAGCCGTACTCGAAGCCCATGGCCGCGTACTCGGAGAGGAGCGAGTTGTAGACGTTCAGCCGCGCCTGGTCCTCGGAGAGGTACTGCAGCGGCGTGTACTCCTCGCCGGTGCTGCGGTCGATGATGACCGCGTGGCGCTGGCCGAAGGTGCCGCGCTGGGAGTCCTGGCCCGCGAGGCGGACCGGCACGCCCTCGAGCAGCAGCGAGCCGAAGGCCAGGGTCTCGCCCATGCCCCAGTCGATGGTGCCGTCCTCGACCATCGCCGCCCGGCGCTGCAGCTGAGGCAGCAGACGCGGGTGGACGGTGATGTGGTCCGGGACGTTGACCTGGGACTCGGCGATCCGCTTGACGACCTCCGCGGAGACCGCGGTGTTCACGGCGACCGGGAACTCGGCCTGCGCCTCGGGGACCTCCACCGCGGTCGGCTGCGAGGTGGCCTCGCGGACCTCGGTGAAGACCTTCTCCAGCTGGCCCTGGTAGTCCTGCAGCGCCTGCTCGGCCTCTTCCAGGGTGATGTCGCCGCGACCGATGAGGGACTCGGTGTAGAGCTTGCGCACCGAGCGCTTCTTGTCGATCAGGTCGTACATCAGCGGCTGGGTGAAGGCCGGGTTGTCCGACTCGTTGTGACCGCGGCGGCGGTAGCAGATGAGGTCGATCACCACGTCCTTGTTGAACGCCTGGCGGAACTCGAAGGCCAGCCGCGCGACGCGGACCACGGCCTCCGGGTCGTCGCCGTTCACGTGGAAGATCGGGGCCTCGATCATCCTCGCCACGTCCGTCGCGTACATCGACGAGCGGGAGGACTCGGGCGCGGCCGTGAAGCCGACCTGGTTGTTGATGACGATGTGGACCGTGCCGCCGGTGCGGTAGCCCCGCAGCTGCGACATGTTCAGGGTCTCGGCCACCACGCCCTGGCCCGCGAAGGCCGCGTCGCCGTGGATCGCCACCGGCAGGACGGTGAAGTCCGTGCCGCCCTTGTTGATGATGTCCTGCTTGGCGCGGGAGACGCCCTCCAGGACCGGGTCCACCGCCTCCAGGTGCGAGGGGTTCGCGACCAGGGAGACCTTGATCTGCTCGCCGTCCAGGCCCGTGAAGGTGCCCTCGGCGCCCAGGTGGTACTTCACGTCGCCGGAGCCGTGCATCGACTTCGGGTCGAGGTTGCCCTCGAACTCGCGGAAGATCTGGGCGTACGACTTGCCGACGATGTTGGCCAGCACGTTCAGCCGGCCGCGGTGGGCCATGCCGATGACGACCTCGTCCAGGCGCGACTCGGCAGCGGAGTCGAGCACCGCGTCGAGCAGCGGGATGACGGACTCGCCGCCCTCCAGCGAGAAGCGCTTCTGGCCGACGTACTTCGTCTGCAGGAAGGTCTCGAACGCCTCGGCCGCGTTCAGGCGGCGCAGGATGCGCAGCTGCTCCTCGCGCTCCGGCTTGGCGTGCGGGCGCTCGACACGGTCCTGGATCCACTTGCGCTGCTTGGGGTCCTGGATGTGCATGAACTCGATGCCGGTGGTGCGGCAGTACGAGTCGCGCAGCACGCCGAGGATGTCGCGCAGCTTCATCATCGACTTGCCGGCGAAGCCGCCGACGGCGAACTCGCGCTCCAGGTCCCACAGGGTGAGGCCGTGCTCGACGATGTCCAGGTCGGGGTGCTTGCGCTGGCGGTACTCCAGCGGGTCGGTGTCGGCCATGACGTGGCCGCGGACCCGGTAGGAGTGGATCAGCTCGAAGACACGGGCGGCCTTGGTGACGTCGTCGTCGTGCGACGCGTCGATGTCCTTCAGCCAGCGGACCGGCTCGTACGGGATCCGCAGCGCCTCGAAGACGTCGTCGTAGAAGCTGTTCTCGCCGAGCAGCAGGTTGGCGACGACGCGCAGGAACTCGCCGGAGGCGGCGCCCTGGATCACCCGGTGGTCGTACGTCGAGGTCAGCGTCATGACCTTCGAGACGCCGAGCTTGTTCAGGGTGTCCTGGGAGGTGCCCTGGAACTCGGCCGGGTAGTCCATGGAGCCGACGCCCATGATCACCGACTGGCCGGGCATCAGACGCGGCACGGAGTGGACCGTGCCGAGGCCGCCCGGGTTGGTCAGGGAGACCGTGACGCCGGTGAAGTCGTCCATCGTCAGCTTGCCGTCACGGGCGCGGCGGACGATGTCCTCGTAGGCCTGCCAGAACTCGAAGAAGTTCAGCGTCTCGGCCTTCTTGATGGCCGCGACGACGAGCTGGCGGTCGCCGTTGGGCTTCACCAGGTCGATGGCGAGGCCCAGGTTGACGTGCGCCGGCTTGACCAGCGTCGGCTTGCCGTCCTTGATCTGGTACGACCAGTTCATCGACGGCATCGACTTGATCGCCTGCACCATCGCGTACCCGATGATGTGCGTGAAGGAGATCTTCCCGCCGCGGGCGCGCTTGAGGTGGTTGTTGATGACGATGCGGTTGTCGAACAGCAGCTTCACCGGGACGGCGCGGACCGAGGTGGCGGTCGGCATCTCCAGCGAGGCGTCCATGTTCTTCGCGACGGCGCCGGCGGGGCCGCGCAGCGTCACGAACTCCGGACCGGCCGGGGCCTCGGTCGCCGGGGCGGCCTTGGCGGCGGCAGCAGGCTTCGGGGCCGGGGCCGGGGCTGCGGCGGGCTTCGCCGGAGCCGGAGCCGGGGCCTGCGCGGCCGGGGCCTGAGCCGGGGCGGCCGGTGCCGGGGCGGCGGGCGCGGGCGCGGCGGCCTGTGCGGGAGCCGCCGCGGTCGCGGCCGGAGCCGGGGCCTGAGCCGGGGTGGTGGTACCCGACGCGGCCTGGGACGCGGCGGCCCCCGGCTTGTAGTCGGCGAAGAAGTCCCACCAGGCACGGTCTACCGAATTCGGGTCCTGGAGGTACTGCTGATAGATCTCGTCGACGAGCCACTCGTTGGCGCCGAACGCGGCCGCGGGGTTCTTGCCCGCTTGGTCGGCGTCGGTCGAGATGCTCGATGAGTTACTGGGGGACTGTGGCGACACGGCGGCAACCGCCCTCTTCCGCTTCACAAGGTGATGGACAGCGGGAATAAAGGCTACGCCTCCCAGACCGAGAAGGTCAGGTCGGGCCCGTTCATCGTCGCGTAAGTCACATTGCAGAGGGTGTTTCGGCGCCGTAAATGGCGGGAAACAAGCGGGGTTCCGCTTCTGTGAGGGTGCGCAAAGGGTGCGTCGATGCAGGTCCGGCGCCTGATCGGCGCGGACCTGTGCCTGATCACACGTGTCCGTCAGCGCGGACGCTCGTGGATCTTGGGGCTGCGGTTCGAACCCTACGTCAACTTCCCGACCGAGGGATCCCCGGAAGGCTGACAAGGATGCGGCAGCCCCGCTCGGATTCGGCCACTCCGATCCGGCCGCCGTGCAGATCGACCGCCCAGCGCGCGATCGCCAGCCCCAGACCGGTGCCGCCGTCGCTGCCCGGGCCGTGCGGCCGGGTCACCGCGCCGCGGTTGAACCGCTCGAAGACCTTGTGCCACTCCGACCGCGGAATCCCGGGGCCCTCGTCGAGGACCTCCAGCTCCAGCGACTCCGGATACGCCCCGCGCCGCGCCTTGACCGTGACCCGGCCGTGCGGCGGGCTGTGCTTGACCGCGTTGTCGATGAGATTCGCCACGACCTGGTGGATGCGCTCGGGATCCGCGTGCGCGGTCAGCTCCGGCGGCGACACGTCCAGCGCGAGATGCACGTCCGCGCGGGTGTGGCTGCCCGAGCCGGAGGCGATCCCCGCGCGCGCCGAGGCGACCATGTTGGCCTCCTTCAGCACGCCGGAGAGGTACGGCCACACCTCGAAGCGGCGGGTCTTGAGGGGGACGACGCCGTTGTCCAGGCGGGAGAGGTCGAGGAGGGTCTCGACGAGGCGGCCGAGCCGCTCCGTCTGCTTCAGGGCCGTGCGCATCGTCTCGGGGTCGGCCTCCGTGACCCCGTCCACGATGTTCTCCAGCACCGCCCTGAGCCCCGCGATGGGGGTGCGCAGCTCGTGCGAGACGTTCGCCACCAGCTCCTTGCGCTGCCGGTCCTGCGCCTCCAGCTCGTCGGCCATCACGTTGATGGTCTGGGCCAGGTCGCCCAGCTCGTCCCGGCGGTTCTCACGCACCCTGCGGGTGTAGTCGCCGTACGAGATCGAGCGCGCGACCAGATTCATCTCGTCCAGCGGCGACGTCAGCGAGTGCGCCACGAACTGCGTGATCAGCAGCGTGGCGATCATCGAGAAGACGGTGATGAAACGCAGCTCCGTCTTCGTGTGCACCGCGATCACGGAGAGGCCGGTGGTGATCAGCACCGAGATGACGACCAGCGCGCCCAGCTTGGTCTTGATCGAGAACGGGCGTACGCCGCCCCAGGGCTCCCCGGGGCTCCTCCGTGCGGCTCTCCGCCCGTCGCTCATGGCGTCGGCGTCTCCAGCGCGTAGCCCACGCCGTGCACCGTACGGATCCGCTCCGCGCCGATCTTCCGGCGCAGCGCCTTGATGTGGCTGTCGACGGTCCGGGTGCCCGAGGCGTCCGCCCAGTCCCACACCTCGGCGAGGAGCTGCTCGCGGGAGAGCACCGCGCGCGGCGTGTTCGCCAGGCAGACCAGGAGGTCGAACTCGGTCGGCGTCAGGTGGACGTCCTCGCTGCGGACGCGCACCCGGCGCTGCGCGTGGTCGATCTCCAGCTCGCCGAGCCGGAGGATGCCGCTGCGGGGCGTCGTCGCCGCCAGTGCGGCGCGCTCGACCCTGCGCAGCAGGACGTGCACGCGCGCCGCCAGCTCGCGCATCGAGAATGGCTTCGTCATGTAGTCGTCCGCGCCTACGCCCAGGCCGACCAGCATGTCCGTCTCGTCGTCACGTGCGGTGAGCATCAGGACCGGGACGGGGCGCTGGGCCTGGACCCGGCGGCACACCTCCAGGCCGTCGAAGCCCGGCAGCATGATGTCGAGGATCAGCAGGTCCGGCTGCCAGGCCTCGGCCGTGTCGACCGCGGCCGGTCCGTCGCCTGCGGTTTGCACCAGAAATCCCTCGGCGCGCAGGCGGGCCGCGATGGCGTCGACGATCGTCGCGTCGTCCTCGACCACCAGCACCCGGCGCTGCGCGCCCGGTGAGGTCGTCGCCGTGCCGTTGTTGTGGGAGGTGTGTGTCTGCTCCATCGCCCGCCCCTGAAGTGTGCTTTCCGGAATCAGTGGGGTGATCCCATGTCTGCGATTGACGCTTGAATGATCGGCGTCAGGGAAGCAGCGTACGGGGAGTCACCACGGCATTGCTATTCAGGTCGGACGCCGAGGTGCACGACGTCCGGAACGCCCCGGGCAACGGGGATCTCTTCGGTACGCACACGTTGGAATCCGGCATTCCACAAGGTTTCTTCAAAACCCGGGGAGGGTTGGGCGGACCATACGGCGAGTACCCCGCCGGGGCTCAACGCCCTTGCGCAGCTTGCCAGTCCGGGGGGTGAGTAGAGGCTGTCGTTGTCCTCCGAGACGGTCCAGTCGGGGCCGTTGTCGATGTCGAGACAGAGGGCGTCGTACGTGGCGTATGTCTCATTGACGTGTGTGAGGAGATCGGCCTCGACGATGCGGGTGCGGGGATCTTTCAGTGCCTCGTCGGAAAGTTCCGTGAGGGGGCCGTTCCGATGCCAGTCGATGACGGCGCGTTCTCGCTCGACCACGGTGATGCGTCCCCAGCGGGGGTTCGCTGCGGCGTGTGCGAGCGAGAAGCCGACGCCCAGGCCGCCGACCAGCAGGTGAGGGCGGGGTCTGTCGTCGAGGGCGTCCAGTGCGGCGTCGACGAGCAGGCGCTCCGAGCGTCCGTCCGAGGTGTCCATCAGGAAGCAGCCGTTGGCGATGATCTGCAGCAAATTTCCGTGCCGGCGCAGGACGATCTCACCGTACGGGCCCTCGCGACGGTCCAGGACTTCGGGGATGTCGTAGGAGGTGGCCATCCGGCCATCCTGGCACTTTCCTGACGGGGTGTCGGGGGAATTAGGTCTGACTCAGGCTTTGGTGGCTTCGACCGCCGAATGCCTGCGGCGGCCTGCGCGGCTTCGGTGGGGGTTGCTGTAGCGCATCCGGTGTGTGGGTGGGCCGGGGCCGGGCCGGGGGGTTGTCCGTCCTCGGTCCGGCGATCTGGTCGGCTACGGGGTCTCACTGGGTTTCCGCCGGCCGCTGCGGGCGGACAACCCCCCCGTCCCGTCCCCTCCCCGCCGTTCGCGACTGACCCCATCGCCCACCGTCCGTGGTTCCTTGCGACCGTACGCGGCTGACGGTCGCGCCCTTAGGGGCGCGGGGAACTGCGCGACCAGCCGACGACGGCCCGCGGTCGCATACGGCGGGAAGGGTCCACGTCCTCAGGGGCGCGGGGAACTGCGCGATCAGCCTGCGGCGGCCCGCGGTCGCGTACGGCGGGAAGGGGGAAGGTGGGATGGCGGTCGCGGTGCCCGGGTCAGTGGGGCCCCTCGCCGCCCAGGTACTTCGCGCTGGTCAGGAGGGCCTCCACGCGCCAGCCCAGTGACTCGTACAGGCCGCGCCCAGCGGGTGTGCCGGCCAGGACGGCGGTGTGGGCACCCTGCGCGGCGGCGGCGTGGTGGAGGGTGTGCATGATCACGGAGCCGAGGCCCCTGCGGCGGTGGTGGGGGGCCGTTTCGATCTGGTCGGCCACCGCGGTGGGGCCGGTCACCGCGATCTGGCCGCGGGCGGCGAGGGAGCCGTCCTCGGCGGTGAGCATCACGCGGGTCACCCCGGCCCTCGTCCAGGAGGCGAGGCGGTAGCCGGAGGGGGCGTCGGGGGCGGTCGTCGAGGTGAGGGGGAGGGACATCAGGTAGCCGGTCTCGGGGTCGATCCACCAGTTGCCGCGCAGCCAGCCCGCGGTGTCGGCCGGGTCGCGGAAGATCTTCAGCCAGACGCCCTCACCGGTCACCGAGTCGGCCACCTTACGGACGACCGTCTCCTCGACGTCGTCGTCGACCGCCCCGAGGACGTGCCGGGTGACCTCCTTCATCTGGCCCGAGTCGATCGTCCAGCCCCAGGGCTCGGCGTACGGCTCCGCCGCCCCGCGCGAGACGACCCAGCCGTCGATCCAGGCTCGTACGAGCTCGTTCATGTTCCGCCCCCGTAATAGGTGCTGGTGGGTAGTGGCTATTACCTTGGCCTACCGTAGGCGGGGCGTTGGGCGTCCGGCAGAGGTGATCGCTCAGAGCGAACACCGGGTCGGGAACATCCCGGGGCTCACATGCATTGAGTCGGCATAGCTCAACTTGACTGCCGAAGGGGAGATCATGGCTGCTGAGTCCACGGCGTTCACACCGCTGGCCCTGCCTGTGCTGCCGCTCGACGACGAGGTCGTGCTGCCCGGGATGGTGGTTCCGCTGGACCTCAACGACACGGACGTACGGGCCGCGGTGGAGGCCGCCCAGGCCGCAGCCCGCACGGAGCCCGGCAAGCCCAGGGTGCTCCTGGTGCCGCGCATCGACGGGACGTACGCCGGTACGGGCGTTCTCGGGACCGTGGAGCAGGTCGGCCGGCTGGCCGACGGCGACCCGGGCGCGCTGATCCGCGGGCGTGGACGCGTGAAGATCGGCGCCGGGACCACGGGGCCCGGGCGCGCACTGTGGGTCGAGGGCACCCGGATCGACGAGACGGTGCCCGAGCCGCTGCCCGGTGCCGTCGCCGAGCTGGTGAAGGAGTACAAGGCCCTCGCCACGACCTGGCTGAAGAAGCGCGGCGCCTGGCAGGTCGTCGACCGGGTGCAGGCCATCGACGACGTGTCCGCGCTGGCGGACAACTCCGGATACTCGCCCTTCCTGACCATCGAGCAGAAGGTCGAGCTGCTGGAGACCAGCGACCCCGTCGCCCGGCTGAAGCTCGCCACCCAGCAGCTGCGCGACCACCTCGCGGAGCAGGACGTCGCCGAGACCATCGCGAAGGACGTCCAGGAGGGCGTCGACAAGCAGCAGCGCGAGTTCCTGCTGCGCCGCCAGCTGGAAGCCGTACGCAAGGAGCTGCGCGAGCTCAACGGCGAGCAGGAGGGCGAGGAGTCCGACGACTACCGCGCCCGTGTCGAGGCCGCCGACCTGCCGGAGAAGGTGCGGGAGGCCGCGCTCAAGGAGGTCGACAAGCTGGAGCGGGCGTCCGATCAGTCGCCCGAGGGGTCCTGGATCCGGACCTGGCTCGACACCGTTCTGGAACTGCCGTGGAACGAGCGCACGGAGGACGCGTACGACATCCAGGGCGCCAAGGCCCTGCTGGACGCGGAGCACGCGGGTCTGGAGGACGTGAAGGAGCGCATCACCGAGTACCTGGCGGTGCGTAAGCGGCGCACCGATCGGGGGCTGGTTGTCGTCGGCGGGCGGCGCGGTGGGGCTGTGCTGGCGCTCGTCGGGCCGCCCGGTGTCGGCAAGACCTCGCTGGGGGAGTCCGTCGCCCATGCGATGGGGCGGAAGTTCGTGCGGGTCGCGCTCGGTGGTGTGCGGGACGAGGCCGAGATCCGGGGTCACCGGCGTACGTACGTCGGTGCGCTGCCGGGGCGGATCGTGCGGGCCATCAAGGAGGCCGGGTCGATGAACCCGGTCGTGCTGCTGGACGAGATCGACAAGGTGGGGTCCGACTTCCGGGGCGACCCGGCGGCGGCTCTGCTGGAGGTGCTGGACCCGGCGCAGAACCACACCTTCCGGGACCACTACCTGGAGGTGGAGCTGGATCTGTCGGACGTGGTCTTCCTGGCCACGGCCAACGTCCTGGAGGCCATCCCGGAGGCGCTGCTCGACCGGATGGAGCTGGTCCGGCTGGACGGCTACACCGAGGACGAGAAGGTCGTCATCGCCCGGGACCACCTGCTCCCGCGTCAGCTGGAGCGGGCCGGGCTCGACAAGGACGAGGTCGTCCTGGAGGAGGGCGCGCTGCGCAAGCTGGCCGGGGAGTACACCCGCGAGGCGGGCGTGCGCACCCTGGAGCGGTCCATCGCGCGGCTGCTGCGCAAGGTCGCGGCCCAGCACGAACTGGGCGAGCGGCAGCTGCCGTTCACCGTCGGTGCCGATGACCTGCGGGGTCTCATCGGGCGGCCGCACCACGTGCCCGAGTCCGCGCAGGACCCGGCGGAGCGCCGTACGGCGGTCCCGGGTGTGGCGACGGGCCTGGCGGTGACGGGAGCCGGTGGTGACGTCCTGTACGTCGAGGCGTCGCTGGCCGACCCGGAGACGGGCGCGGCCGGTCTGACCCTGACGGGCCAGCTGGGCGACGTCATGAAGGAGAGCGCCCAGATCGCGCTGAGCTTCCTGCGCAGCCACGGGGCCGAGCTGGAGCTCCCCGTCGCCGACCTGAAGGACCGGGGCGTGCACATCCACTTCCCGGCCGGCGCGGTCCCGAAGGACGGCCCGAGCGCGGGCATCACGATGACGACGGCCCTGGCCTCGCTCCTGAGCGGCCGCCTGGTCCGTACGGACGTCGCGATGACCGGCGAGGTGTCCCTGACCGGACGCGTCCTGCCGATCGGCGGTGTGAAGCAGAAGCTCCTGGCCGCCCACCGCGCCGGGGTCACCACGGTGATCATCCCCAAGCGCAACGAGCCCGACCTGGACGACGTCCCGGCCGAGGTGCTCGACAAGCTGGACGTCCACGCCGTCACCGACGTCCGCCAGGTGCTGGAACTGGCCCTCACGCCGGCCACCAGCACCGCGACCCCCGAGGTTCCCGTGGCGGCGTGACGGACGCCATGGGGAGAAGAGCGAAGGCCCGGGTCCCGTGAGGGAGGCCCGGGCCTTCGCCCTGTCCGAGAAACGGGGAGTGAACGCGAGCTCGGATCAGCCGAGCGCCAGCGCCTGGACGCGGTCCAGGGCGCCGTTGAACTTGTCGTGGTCACCGACCGTCGGGCCGCTCGAGGTGTACTGCCACATGGTGTAGTACGCCCATCCGGCCGGCAGCTCGCCCACCTCGGTGGCGTAGCGGGCGATCCACAGGGGGTTGTAGGAGGCGAAGCCGCCGTAGTTGCCGGTGCACTGCTTCCACCAGCTGGTGGCGGTGTAGATGACGGCGTCGCGGCCGGTGCGGGCCTTGTACTGGTTCAGGAAGTCGCGGATCCAGGTGACCATGCCGGACTGCGTCTTGCCGTAGCAGGCGGCGCCGTACGGGTTCCACTCGATGTCGAGGGCCCCGGGAAGGGTCTTGCCGTCGCGGGACCAGCCGCCGCCGTGGTCGACGAAGTAGTTGGCCTGGGTGGCGCCGCTCGTGGTGTCCGGGGTCGCGAAGTGGTACGCGCCGCGGATCATGCCGACGTTGTAGGAGCCGTTGTACTGCTGGGCGAAGTACGGGTTGGTGTAGTACGTCCCCTCGCTCGCCTTGACGTAGGCCCACCTGACGCCGCTGTTCCACAGGGTCGTCCAGGCGACGTTGCCCTGGTGGCCGCTGACGTCCACGCCCTCGGTCTGGGTGGCGTCACCGGGGACGGGCGTGCCGTCCTGGCCGTCGTGGGCGATGACGCCCATGCCCATGTGGGCGGAGCCGCGCGGCGGTACGTCGGCCGCCGAGGAGGGCGTGGTGAACAGGAGGGAGAAGGCCGCGGCGAGGGTGCCGGCGAGCGTGAGGCGCCGGCGGCGAGTGGTTCCGGGTCTGTGCACGAGCATATGACGTGCCTTTCGAAAGACTCGGTGGTGCTCGGTGGGGGGAAACGCCTGGCATGGCGTGGGCATGCCAGTATGTGCAGGGTTACGAAGCTACGCACGTAGACCTCCGTGAGGGAAGAGGGTCCGGATACCGCCGTTGGTCTACGCCTGCGAAATACTGACCGAGCTGCGGCGATGGTCGCCTTTGGCGGAAACTTTCAGGAACGGGAAACCGGAGCAGGGGTGCTGACGTGCACGAGCGCGGTAACGGTGGCGGGCGGCCGGGCGAATCCGACGCCCCGCCGAGTGGTGTGGACCAGGAATTCCTCGCCCTCGAACGCGAGCTGACCGTCTTTCTGCGGCGGGCCCGCGCCAACCAGGGCGAGATGGCCCGCGAGGTCCATCCCGACCTGGAATCCTCCGCGTACGGCCTGCTGGTCCGGCTGGACGAGAGCGGCGGACAGCGCGCCACCGACCTCGCCGGCTACATCGGCGTCGGCAAGGCCACCATGTCCCGCCAACTGCGCGCCCTGGAGGAACTGGGCCTGATCGCCCGCGAGCCCGACCCCGCCGACGGCCGCGCCTGGCTGGTCCGCCTCACCGAGGAGGGCCGCACCCGCGTCGGCCGCGTCCGCGAGGCCCGCCGCGCCCGCTACGTCAGCAAGCTCGCCCACTGGGACCGCCACGAGGTGGCCGAACTGGCCCGGCTGCTGCACCAGCTCAACCGAGGCTTCGAGAAGTAACGCCCCCGCGCCTCACAGCTCCGCGTACACCACCGTCGCGTCGTCGTGCGTCTTGCCGCGGCCCAGATGCCTTCGTTCCTCGGCGTCCGCGCGTTCCAGTTCCCGTACGCGCTCGATCAGCGCGCGCGGGCCGAGCTTGCGCACGTAGGTGAACAGGTCCGTCCAGTCGCCCTCGTGGAACTTCTCCGTCCAGCGGGTCGCCCCGTCGGTGAGGGCCGCCAGGGCGCTGACATGTGAGCGCGCCACCGTGCCCGTGACCGCGCGAGCGGCGACAGCCGGGTCGGCGGCGGCCGTGAAGAAGCCGCCCTCCTTGTTGCGCGCGGCGGCGTCCAGCACGTCGTCGGAGACCCGCAGATGGCGCGGGACCCGGTCCAGACGGTCGTCCAGTACGGCGGTGACGGTGCCGTCGGGGGACTCCAGCAGCAGCGCCGAGTCCGAAAGGACCAGGTACTCCAGCGTCTCCGCGTCCCAGCGCGCCACGACCACTGTGGCCTGAGGGGTGCGTGGGTGAGAAAGGTCACAGGTGTCCGCGTGGTACTCGGCGGTACGCGTGAGGGCACGGGAGAGGGTCTCGGCGAGGGGGACATCCAGGAGTGAAACGGTCAGTTCGGTCAGGGCGCCGCCCAGTCGTGCCGTGTACCAGGGGACGGAATGCAGACACCCCGTGCCGCCCTTCGGGGGCGTCACGCCGTCCAGCACGACGAGCGAACCGCCCTGTCCGCAGGCGGATGTGCCGACACTCGCGAAGTCCTCGTTGGGGCGTGTGCGGGTGCCGGGTTCGCAGACGACTTCGGTTCGCATCCGGCCAGTCTGCACGACCCCTTCACGTCCTTCGCCAAAGGCTGGCAACCGCCCGGGAATCGACGCACCGGCGCAGGTCACGCGCCGGGTTTGGGGTGGAATACCGCACTCCGGGAAGGCGTGGTGGCGAATCCTGTCAAAGCCCGTCGCCCACGTCCAACCGGCCCGCCGCACAAGGCCGTCGCACAGGCCACCGGAACTTGCCCGCCAACTCCCCTCCGATGTTCACTCCTTCGGGTGGCGGGTCTGGTGATGCGCGCCCCCTGCCGACCGGCACTGGGAGGGTCTGGAGCCGTAACCCGGTGTGCGCGCACCAGTTGCAGCGATTGACGGAGCGTCACCCGGGCCCATGGGTACACGAGTACAGGATTGCGAGCACCGGTGCAGAAGATGCGGCCTCGGCGCACAGGCAGGCAGACGGCTCCCACGGGGGGCCCGGAGCAGCAGCCCGGCACCCCGGCCGGCAAGGGGCGGCCCACCCATGTGCGCAACCGGCTCATCGTCGCGTGTGCCGTCGTGGCGGCCGCCGTCGCCGGCGCGGGCGCACCCTCGGTGCTCGCCGCGTCCGGGCAGCTGAAGGACACCCAGGACCTGGTGACCCTCGCCGAGCAGACCCGGGACGCGCTCACCCTCGCCCACTCCCTCGCCGACGAGCGTGACGAGGTCACCTCCTTCGTCGCGGCCGGCCGCCCGAAGGCCAAGGCGCCCTCGGAGCAGCGCAGCGCCCGCGTCGACCGGCAGGTGGACGAACTGCGCGCGAACAGCGACACGCCCGCCGTGCTGCGGGAGGACCTGGACGCCGTCGCGGCCCTGCGCCGAGCGGCGCTCACCGGCAAGAGCACCGCTCTCCAGACGCACGAGGCGTACTCCGCGGCCATCACCGAGCTGCACCGCCTCGCCGAGGACCTCGCCGAGCAACTGCCCCCCAGGGCCGGCTCCGGCGCCTACGCTCTGGCCGAACTGGACGCCGCCGTCCAGCAGTCCGCCGCCGCCCGCGGTCTGCTGCTGGCCGCGCTGAACGTGCCGAGCGAGACCGAGACCGTCTGGGACCCGGTCACCGGCCAGAACGTCGAGAACAGCGTCTCCTCCGACCCCGAGCAGCGCGACGCCCTCACCGCCGCCGCCCAGCAGGCCCGGCTGCGCGCCGACGCCGCCCTCGCCGACTTCTCCGACACCGCGACCACCAAGGCCCGTACCTCCTACGAGTCCACGGTCACCGGTGCCGAGGTCAACTCCGCCGAGAAGTACCTCGCCTCCCTCACCGACGAGCCCACCCTCTCCGACGACGAGCTCGGCACCAGCCCCGAGAAGCTGGACGCCGCCCTCACCGCCCGCATCGAGACCATGCGCGGCGTGGAGTCGGCCCTCTACAACCAGCGCGTCAAGGACCTCGCCCAGCTGCGCGACGACGACGTCACCGCGCTGGAGATCCGCGTCGCCGTCCTGGGCGCCCTGATGCTGCTGGCCATCGGCGTCGCCACCGGCATGGCCCGCACCCTCACCCGCCCGCTCGCGGTGCTGCGCCTGGGCTCCAAGCGCCTGGCCGAGGCGGCCGACCCGGCCGCCGAGGAGCCGGTGAAGTTCACCGGCCGCAACGACGAGTTCGCGCAGGTCGTCCGCTCCGTCAACGCCCTGCACGCGCACGCCGCCGGCCTGCACGAGCGGATCGCCACGCTGGAGTCCGACCGCAAGCATCTGGTGGGCCAGCGGCAGAGGATGGCCGACGCCCGCGAGGAACTGCGCGCCGAGCTCGGCGAGTCCGCCGCCGCCCTGGAGCGGCTGCGCGGCAGCATCGGCTCCACCTTCGTCAACCTCGCCCTGCGCACCCTCGGCCTGGTCGAGCGGCAACTCGCCGTCATCGAGGGCCTGGAGGAGCGCGAGCAGGACCCGGAGCGGCTCGCCACCCTCTTCAAGCTCGACCACTTCGCCACCGTCATGCGCAGGCACAGCGAGAACCTCCTCGTCCTCGCCGGCACCGAGCACGTCCAGCAGACCGCGCACCCCGTGCCGCTGGTCGACGTCGTGCGCGCCGCGGTCAGCGAGATCGAGCGCTACGAGCGCGTCCGGATCGCCGCCCTGCCGCCGCACGCGCACATCGCCGGGTTCGCCGCGGACGACCTGAGCCATCTGCTGGCCGAACTCATGGAGAACGCCACCTCGTTCTCCCCGCCCGACCTGCCCGTCGAGGTCTCCGGCTGGCTCCTGGAGAACGGCGAGGTCATGCTCTCCGTCCAGGACGAGGGCATCGGCATGGCCGCCGAGCGCCTGGAGCGCCTCAACTCCCGCCTCGCCGACTTCGACCCGGATACGCCGTACGACCAGGAGGGCGAGGACGGTCTCGGCCTCGGCCTCTACGTCGTCGCCCGCCTCGCCCACCGGCACGGTGTGCGGGTGCAGCTGCGCGAGCAGAAGCAGGGCGGTGTCGCGGCGGTCGTCGTCCTGCCGACCTCGCTGCTCGCGGCGGCCCCGCAGACCCCGGTCCCGCCCACGGCCGTCACCGCCCCCGGCGGCGCCCACTCCTTCTCCCTCCCGGGCGCCGACGCCGAGGCCAACTCCAACGTCCTGCCCGGCCGCACGGCGAGCGGCGACCCGCTGGTGGACCTGGCCGAGAAGGCCGTACGGGAAGCGGAGGCGGAACAGACGGAGGCGGAACCGGCGGAAGCCGGGCCGAAGGCGCCGCCGGAGACGCCCTCCGAGACCACCATGGAGCTGCTGGCCCCGGTCCCGGCGGTGGAGGAACCCGCCGCGCCGGCCCCGGAGGAGCCCACCACCCACGACCGGGTGCCCGACGACCAGGACGAGCCCCTCACCGACAAGGGCCTGCCCAAGCGCACCCCGAAGATCACCGCTCCGGCGCAGGCACCGCGCCAGCGCAGCCGTTCCGTGGACGCGGACGCCCTACGGCGCCGCCTCGGCGGCTTCCGCCGGGGGGCGGAGGCCGGTTACCGGGACGTGGAGGCGGAGATCGCCGAGCACACCGCACAGACCGAGGCACCGACCGCAGGAACCGTACGAGAAGCACACGCACACGCTGATGAAGCCACGGGGGGCACAGTCGAGGAGGCAAGCAGTTGACCGCGCCCAGTACCTTCGGACTGAGCAGTGAGGCCCGCAATCTGCACTGGCTGCTGACCAACCTGGTCGAGGAGGTGCCCGGCATCCTCTCGGTCGCCGTGGTCTCCTCCGACGGCCTGCTGCTGCTCTCCTCCGACCCGGGAAGGAACGAGGCGGCCCGGCAGGCGCCCGAGGGCCGGCCCACCGGACCCCGCGGGTCCGCCGCCGACCTGGCCACCGTCGTCTCCGGCATCGGCAGCCTCACCGTCGGCGCCGCCCGCCTGCTGGAGTTCGGCGGCGTCAAGCACACCATGGTCGCCATGGACGAGGGCAGCCTGTTCGTGATGTCCATCAGCGACGGCTCCCTGCTCGGCGTGCACGGCTCCGCGGACTGCGACATGAGCGTGGTGGCGTACCACATGGCGCTCTTCGTGGGCCGGGCCGGCCATGTGCTGACCCCCGAACTCCGCAGCGAGCTGCGAAAATCCCTGGAGACCGAGACCGCCGGGAGCGTCCGATGACCGCGGGCGCGCCGAAGAACCGGCTCCCCGTCCGCGGCGGCGAGCGCAAGCCCGCCCGCGTGCGCCCCTACTCGCTCACCGGTGGCCGCACCCGCTTCGGCCATGTGCTCCTGGTGGAGACCTTCGTGGCGACCACGGCGGAGCTTCAGGCGCCGGAGCAGCGCAAGGAGCTGGCGAATGGTTCCCTCAGCACCCGGGTGATGCCGGAGATGCGGGCCATCGTCGAACTGTGCCGCCGCATGCGCACGGTGGCCGAGATCGCCGCGCTGCTGAAGATGCCGCTCGGCGTGGTCCGGGTGCTCCTCAGCGACCTCGCGGACCAGGGAAAGATCAGGGTGTACGGCACGGGCACCGGCCACGGCACGGGCCGTCCGGACCGCGCACTGCTCGAAAGGGTGATGAGTGGACTCCGTCGTCTCTGACGTCGCCTCCTCCTTGGGCGTCGCCCCTCTCGTCGACGAGGACGAGAACCTGAAAGCCTGGCAGACGGACCGCACCCGCGCCCCCATCGCCACGAAGATAGTGGTGGCCGGCGGCTTCGGTGTCGGCAAGACCACCCTGGTCGGCGCCGTCTCGGAGATCACGCCTCTGCAGACGGAGGCGCTGATGACCGAGGCGAGCGAGGACACCGACGACCTGTCGGCCACGCCGGGCAAGCTCACCACGACCGTGGCGATGGACTTCGGCCGCATCACGCTGGACGACGACCTCGTGCTGTACCTGTTCGGTACGCCGGGCCAGCAGCGGTTCTGGTTCATGTGGGACGACCTGGTGCGCGGCGCGATCGGCGCCGTCGTGCTGGCCGACACCCGCCGGCTCAAGGACTGCTTCCCCGCGCTCGACTACTTCGAGAGCTGCGGGATGCCGTACGTCGTCGCGGTCAACCACTTCGACGGCACCGAGCTGTTCGAGCCGGAGGATGTGCGCGAGGCCCTCACCGTTCCTCCGCATGTGCCTGTCATGATCATGGACGCGCGTCGCCGGATCTCCGTGATCGAGACCCTCCTGGCCCTGGTGGGCCACGCGCTCGACGAAACCCCCGAGTAGGAGACACCCCCGCATGCGGAAGATACTCGTCGTCGGAGCCGGCCAGTCCGGCCTCCAGCTCGCCCTCGGGCTCCAGTCGCACGGCTACGAGGTCACCCTGATGTCCAACCGGACCGCGGACGAGATCCGCTCCGGGAGGGTCATGTCGACGCAGTGCATGTTCCACACGGCACTCCAGCACGAGCGCGACCTCCAGCTGAACTTCTGGGAGTCCCAGGCCCCGAAGATCGAGGGCGTCGGCGTCTCCGTGGCCGGCCCCGAGTCGCAGCGGGTCATCGACTGGGTGGGCAAGCTCGACGGCTACGCCCAGTCCGTCGACCAGCGCGTGAAGATGGCCGGCTGGATGGAGACCTTCGCCCAGCGCGGCGGCCAGCTCGTCATCCACGGCGCCGCGGTCGGCGACCTCGACTACTTCTCCCGCGCCTACGACCTCGTCCTGGTCTCCGCCGGCAAGGGCGAGCTCGTCCAGATGTTCGGCCGCGACGCCTCCCGCTCCCCGTACAGCGAGCCGCAGCGCGCCCTCGCGGTCGCCTACGTCCACGGCCTCGGCCCGCGCCCGGAGCACCCCGAGTTCGACGCGGTCCGCTGCAACCTCGTCCCCGGGGTCGGCGAGCTGTTCGTCATGCCGACGCTCACCACGTCCGGCCGCGCCGACATCCTCTTCTGGGAGGGCGTCCCGGGCGGTCCCCTGGACGTGTTCCAGGGGGTGAAGGACCCCGCGGAGCACCTCTCCCTCACGCTGGAACTCATGGAGAAGTTCCTGCCGTGGGAGTACGCGCGGGCGACCAAGGTCGAACTGACCGACGCCGGTGGCACGCTGGCCGGGCGTTACGCCCCCACCGTGCGCAACCCCATCGGGCGGCTGCCCGGAGGCGGGCTCGTGCTCGGTGTGGCCGACGTGGTCGTCGCCAACGACCCGATCACCGGGCAGGGCTCCAACTCGGCGTCCAAGTGCGCCGCCGCCTACCTCGCCTCCATCCTCGAGCACGGGGAGAAGGAGTTCGACGAGGCGTGGATGCAGGCGACGTTCGACCGGTACTGGGCCACGGCGCAGCACGTGGTGAAGTGGACCAATGCCATGCTGGCGCCGCCGCCGGAGCATGTGCTGAACCTCATCGGGGCGGCCGGGCAGATCCAGCCTGTCGCCGACCGGTTCGCCAATGGGTTCAACGATCCTGGGGACTTCGAGGAGTTCTTCTACGAGCCGTCGAAGACCTCGGCGTACCTCGGGTCGTTCGCCTGATCGCCTTTGAGGGTCCTGTGCGCGGGCGGCTATCGGTTGTCGGCGGTTGCTCGCGCAGTTCCCCGCGCCCCTTCGGGGCGCACTGCACCTCGGATCGGTAGAGAGCCCAGAGGGGCCACCTCGATCCTTTCTCCTGTCCTGGGGGCGTGGACGATCATCCCCTCGCCCAGGTAGAGGGCCACGTGGGTGGCGTCCGGGTGGTAGATCACCAGGTCGCCCGGGCGCAGGTCGGTCAGGGGGATGTGGGGGAGCTGGGCCCACTGCTCCTGGCTGGTGCGGGGGATGGGGATGCCTGCCTTCGCCCAGGCCCGGGAGGTCAGGCCCGAGCAGTCGTACGTCTCCGGGCCCTCGGCGCCCCATTCGTAGGGCTTGCCGATCTGCTGGACGGCGTAGCGCAGGGCCGTGTCGCCGGCGCGGGAGGGCTCCAGTGAGGTGCCCGGGGCGCCGGGGGCGGACATGATCTCGCGCTGGGCCTCGTCGATGCCCTTCTTCTCGAAGTCGGCCAGCGCGGTGAGCTGTTCGGGGGTGAGGCCGGCGAGCAGGCCCTCGATGTCGTCGAGCCGGTCGCGGACCTCGTCGCGCTGCTTCTTCCGCTTCTCGGTGAGGGTGAGCTGCCGGTCGAGGGCCTCGCGGGCCTTGCGGGCCAGTTCGTCGGCCTTGCGTTCGGTGCCGGTGAGGCGGCCGACCGTCTCGGCGCGGTCGCGGGCGAGTTGGCCGATGACATGGCCCTGGTCGAGCGCCTGCTGCGGGTTACGGGCGAGCAGCAGCCGTACGTAGGGGGAGATGTCGGTGCTGCTCTGGTACTGCTGGCGGGCCAGCCGTCCGGCGGCGCCCCGGCTGTCGTGCAGGGACAGCCGGACGCGCGCCAGCTCGCCGTCGAGCCGGGCGACCCGGGCGCGCTGCTCCTTCAGCTTCTCCTCGGTCGCGTTGTAGGTCTCGGTCGCCCGCTCGGCCTCGCGGTACAACCGCTGAAGGTCCGTCAGCAGCTCGGCGACGGGCCGCTGACCGGCAGGGTCCGGTTCGGCTGCGGCCGTCGCGGGTGCGGCCACGAGGACGGCCTGGGCGGCCACCGCCACCGTGCAGACCAGGCGCACAAGCCTTCCTGACACGTCATCACCTCCGGTGCGTGAGGAGCGGTCGCTCCGCACCGCGAGCATGGGACGGGTCCGGGCAGGTCCGCGCGCCGAGTGTCGGTGAGGTGGCGCAACACCGTCACCCGTCGGTGTCGTCCGACTTGCCGCCCGGCGTGGCGTGTGGCTTCCGGCGGGGCCGTCGCGCGCAGCTGCCCCGGTCGCTGAAACCGGCGCCAAGCCGATCCGACCGGACCTCGGTCAGTCGATGCCTTCGACGATGCGGAAGTCGCGCTCGAAGCCGTCGGGGAGGGCCACCAGCGCCTTCTGGTACGCCTCGCTCTCGTATGCCGCGACCGCCTGTTCGAAACTGTCGAACTCGATCAGAACGACGCGTTCGGCGATTCCGGCCTCGTGGGCGACGACTCGACCGAAATTGGACAGGACGCGCCCGCCCCCGGCCCGGACAGCCGGACCCGCCAGCGCGTTGTAGGCAGCCAGCTTCTCAGGGTCGGATATGGCGGGGTAGACGCTGACCCAGTAGCCCTTGGGCATGGAACCTCCAGTGTGCGGATGAGTGCATCTGACTTACGGGTTGGTCTCGGACGAGCGTCGGCGGGCGAGAGCGAGGCTTGTCAGCGTCGTGATCGCCATGGCGCCGATGCCGACCAGCGCCGCCGTGGTGTAGGCGCTGTCGTCGGGGAAGAGGCGGCCGGGGCCGGTGCCCGCGGCGAGGATCAGGCCGCCGATGGCGCTGCCCAGGGAGTACCCGACGCTGCGGACGACGTAGTTGAAGCTCATGGCGCTCGACGTCTCGCTCTTGGGGGTGACGGCCAGGATGACGCCGGGCATCGCGGCCGAGAAGCCGCCGACGCCGAAGCCGAGCACGCTCATCGCCGCGAACAGTTCGGCCAGGTCCGACCGGGCCGCCGCGAACAGGGCGAACCCGCCGCCGACCACCACGGCGCTGCCGGCCAGGAGCAGCGGGTCGGCGATCCGCGTCCGGACCCGTGGCGTGAGCTTGCCGGCGACGAACCCCAGCACCGAGAACGGGATGAGGACCAGCCCGGCGACGAAGGTCGTCAGCCCGAAGCCGTAGCCGGCGCCGTGCGGCGTCTGCGCGTACCGCGTGATGAGCGTGAGCAGGAGGTACATGCCGATCCCGCCGACGAACATGGCGAGGTTCGCCCCGGCGACCGCCGGGTGCCGCACCGCCCGCACATCGACCAGGGGCGTCGTACTGCGCAGTTCGATGACGGCCCAGACGCAGAGCAGCACCACCGCGACGACGGCGAGGCCCGCCGCCCCGGCGAGGTGCCGGCTCCACAGATTCCGTTCGCCGGCGAGGAACAGCACCAGGAGCAGCGCAGCGGCCAGGACGACCGCGCCTGCCACGTCCACGTGGGCCGAGCGGCCCGCAGGGGCTTCGGGCATGGAGCGCCACGCGGTCAGGAGGGCGGCGGCGGTGACGACCAGGCCGAGGCCGTAGGCGGCCCGTACCCCGCCGAGCTCGGCGAGCAGTGCGGCCAGCGGGTAGCCGACGCCGGCCCCGATGATCGAGACCACCGAGATCAGGGCGATCACGGCCGCGCCGCGCTCCTCGGGGAGGTGGTCCCGGGCCACGCCCATCATCAGCGCCGTCAGCCCGAGCCCGACGCCCTGGGCCGCCCTGCCGGCCAGCAGCCACGCGAACGGCAGCGGCAGCACGGTGAGCGCGCTGCCGGCGACGACGACCGCCAGCGTGGCGAGGATCGTGGCCCGCCGGTGCGGGCCGGCTCCGAGCCGGCCCAGGACCGGCGTGGCGACGGCGCCGCTGAGCAGCGCGATGGTCAGCGTCCACTGCGCGCTGCCGAGCGAGACGTGGAACGAGGTCGCCACGCTGGTGATGAGCGGCGTCCCGAGGCTGGCGACCGCCGCCACGACCAGAGCGATGAACATCAGGGCGGGGACCAGCGGCCGCGCCTCGGAACGCGCCACTGGTAACGCCTTCACCGCGGGACCTCGCCGGCCGGCTGCCCGGTCACGGCTTCGGCCCTTCGCGGTCCTGGCTTTCGAGCTCTGCCAGATGCTTCAGCGCCGGAAGGGCCGCCACCAGCGCCTCGACCTCGTCGCCGGTGAGCTCGCCGATCAACCGCTCGAACGCGTGGACGCCCGCCTGGCGCCGCGTGCGGACATAGGAGGCGCCGGCCTCGGTCAGGCACACCAGCGTGACCCGCTTGTCGGACGCGTCGCCCCGCCGCTCGACCAGGCCGGACTCCTCCATCACCCGGACCAGGGCGGTCATCGCGGGCTGGGTGACGCCCTCGACCGCGGCCAGATCGGTGATGCGCCGCGGGCCGGTCCGGTCCAGGGTGGCCAGGGTGGCGGCGGACGTCAGGCTCATGTCCCGGGGCAGGCGTCTCACGGCCCTGGTGGCCAGGCCGTAGAGGGCTTCCCCGATGGCGGCGGACGCGTCAGGAGCGGTGTCGTGACGACTCATGGTCGAAGCATAACATTTTTATATTCATAGCTTATGGAAATGGCGCTGGCGCGGGCGGCCGTACGTCTTCAGCCGGCGTGGGGCTTGGACCAGGGCCATCGCAGGCCGCTGCCGCCCTGGTCGCCCTGCGGGTCGTAGCGGTACTTCCAGCGGTTGCGCAGTCCGACGGGCCTGCCCTCGTGGCGCGGCACGCGCCGGTACACCAGCACGGCCGGGCTGCCGCCTGCCGGGTCGGGCACGGGGATCTTGTACGTCTTGGGCGGGTGCCCGGTCATGCCGAGCAGGACCGGCAGCACCCGGCCGTCCATCGGCCCGCCCTCGAACGGGGTGTCTTCGCTCTTCACGGCACCAGTGTGCGCTTCAGCGCACCGGGGTCAGCCGTCCGCCCCGGCGAGGGCGGCCACGATCGCCTCCGTCTGGGGGTCGCGCCGGGCGGTCACCGTGAGCATCGCGAAGAACTGCTCGACCAGCCAGTCCCGCAGCTCCGTCACGGGCGGCTGCTTGTCCTCGTCCAGCCAGATCAGGGAGGCCGCCTCCACGGCCGTGATCCAGGTCCGGACCGTCATCCGCAGCCGGGGCCCCGGTTGGGCGACCTGGAGATGGCTGAGGATGTGCTCCGCCGCGGACCGCCGTACGCCGTCCACGATGGCCGTCGTACGGGAGGTCTCCACCACGCTGCCGCCCTGGAGCAGTGCGCTGAAGCCGGCGTCGTGCTCGTCCACGAAGGCGAGATAGCGGTCCAGGGCCCGTGCCAGCCGCATCAGCAGCGGGCCCTCGCGCGGCTCGTCGAAGCAGTGCTGGAGCTCCTCGGCGGCCGACCGCAGGGCAGCCTCGTACAGCTGCTGCTTGCCGCCGGGGAAGTACCGGTACACCAGGGGCCGGGAGACCCCGGCCGCCTCCGCCACGTCGTCCAGCGACACGTCCTCGGGCGCGCGGTGCGCGAAGAGGGAGAGGGCGGCGTCGAGGAGCTGTGCTCGCCGCTCCTCGACGCTGAGCCGACGGTAGGCGGGGGCGGAGGGACTCATGGACGGCAGCGTAGCCGCCGGTGAAGTGGTCAGGGGCGCGGGACTGTTCCGATATGCGGCTCCGCCGCGTGGGCGCGACCAGCCACGGACGGCCCGCAAGCCGAAACTCAGGCAAGCAGCCCCGAAGACCTCCAGAGCTTCCGGCCGACACCCCTCAGCACGCCGATGTCGTCGAGGAAGTCCGTCAACCGCTTCGCCCCGTTCTGCATGACCTCCCGCCGATGCCCACTGGCCTTCACCTGGGCCATGGCCTCGCGCTTGTCCAGCCCCACGTTCGTGTAGACGTCGGGATTCACGAACGCGACGGAGAACACCCGGGCGAACTCGCCGGAGGTGACCCGCGTGAACTCCTGCGACCACCGCGGCGCGGTCACCATCTGGCGGCGCAGCTCCTCACGGGCGTAGCGCACATGGCGGGCCTCCTCCACGACGTGGATCCGCGTGACGCCCCGGACCAGGGGCTGCACGCGCTCGTCCGGGAAGGTCAGCCGCTGCATCCAGTCCAGGACCTCCTCGCCGAGCAGTGTCGCCGTGAAGGAACCCGGCGTGGTGGAGATGGTCTTGAAGAGCCGGCCGAGGTTCTGGTGGACGCGGCTGACCGGGTACCAGGGCGTCTCGCCGCGCGAGATCAGCCGGGCGAACATCTTCGAGTGCCGGCACTCGTCCTCGATCTCGGTGAGGGCGTAGCGCACATGCGCGCTCGTGGCGGCCTTGTCGTAGATGTGCCGGCACAGCAGCTGCATCAGGATGATCTCGAACCAGATGCCCAGCGAGGCCAGTGCGGCCGCCTCGTGCTGGGAGAGCAGGATGCGCTGCTCCTCGCTCATCCGCTTCCACATCGGGGTGTCGTACAGAGACACCAGCTCGGGCGGCCAGAACCACTTGCCCGGCTCGAAGGGCGCGTCCCAGTCCAGCTCCTTGTCCGGATCGAAGGAGTGCTTGGCGGAGGAGGCGAGCAGCCGCTCGGCCACCTGCTCCCGGTCCTTGAGCAGACCGAGCGCGTCGCGCAGCCCGTCCAGCGCGTCGGCTTCCGTCAGGGTCGTCATGGCTGATCCACCTCGTCGTACGGGGGCGTGGCGGGTTACCCGCCGGTCACTGCTCTTATGAGACTGCCTGTCAGCAAGGTCGTCAATCCCTCGCGCACGAACTTGTCCTTCCGGTGTGAGCGAGACCCTGTTGCTTCGTCTGTCGTGTGCATGTGAGCCTGCGGGACATGTCGACGTATGAGCTGTACGCCCGTGACCCCGGAGATCCGCACTGGCAGGTGCCCGCGAGCGGCGCGGCCCGCTTCGGCTGGGAGTACGGCGACGGCCGCGAACGACTGCTCGCCCTGTACCAGAAGGGCAAGGACAAGCAGTGGGACGGGCAGCGGCGCATCGACTGGGACCTGGAGGTCGACCCGTACGACCCGCTCGGCACCCCGGACGAGGCGATGAGCCTGTACGGCACCAAGCACTGGGCCAAGCTCACCGACAAGGACAAGGGCGAGCTGCGCCGGCACTACGCCTCCTGGCAGTTCAGCCAGTTCCTGCACGGCGAGCAGGGCGCGATGATCTGCGCCGCGCGGATCGTGGAGTCGGTGCCGGACATGGACGCCAAGTTCTACTCCGCGACCCAGACCATGGACGAGGCCCGGCACGCCGAGATCTACGGCCGCTTCCTGCACGAGAAGATCGGGATGCTCTACCCGATCAACGACAACCTCCAGTCGCTCCTCGGCGACACCCTGCGCGACAGCCGCTGGGACATGCCCTACCTGGGCATGCAGGTGCTGATCGAGGGCCTCGCCCTCGCCGCCTTCGGCATGATCCGCGACACCACCGACAAGCCGCTGCCCAAGCAGATCCTCGCGTACGTCATGCAGGACGAGGCCCGCCATGTGGCCTTCGGCCGCATGGCGCTGCGCGACTACTACAAGCAGCTCACCGACGCCGAACTGCGCGAGCGCGAGGAGTTCGTCATCGAGGGCTGCCACCTCATGCGCGACCGGCTGCGCGGTGTCGAGGTGCTGGAGAACTTCGGCATCCCCAAGGCCGAGGCCGAGGCCCTCAGCGAGCAGTCCGAGTTCCTCGCGCTCTTCCGCAAGCTTCTGTTCTCGCGCATCGTGCCCTGCGTCAAGGACATCGGACTGTGGGGCAAGCGGCTTCAGCAGGCCTACGTCGACATGGGCGTCCTCGAACTGGGGGACTCCGACCTGGATCTGTTGATGTCCCAGGACGAGGAGATCGCGGAGAGGCTGGACGCGGAGCGGTTCGCGGTGGAGGAGCGGGAGCGGGTGGCCGAGGTGGAGCAGGCGATCGAGGAGGGTGCGCAGTCCTGAGGGCCGCGGTGTCGTCCGGTCACTGTGGAGGTCCCCCTGGGGACGTGCCCTGAAGGGCGTCAGCCGGTGCGTGGCGTGGTCAGGACCGCCTTCATCACCGCTCGGGCGATCGGCGCCGCCATCCCGCCGCCGGTGATGTGGTCGCGGTCGAGGGAGCCGTCCTCGACCACCACCGCGACGGCGACCTTCGGCTCCATGTCGCGCGCGCCCTGGGCCCAGGAGACGAACCAGGCGTAGGGGATGCCGGAGTTGCCGACGCCGTGCTGGGCCGTGCCGGTCTTGCCGCCGACGACCGCGCCGGGGATGGCCGCCTTCCTGCCGGTGCCCTTCTCCACGACGTCCCGCATCAGCTCCCGCAGCCGTTCCGCGGTCATCGGGCGCATGGCCTGGCGGACCGGGCGCGGGCCGGGCGTCATCAGGGTCGTGCCCCGGGCCGTCGTCGTACGGTCCACCAGATACGGCGCCCGCACCTGCCCGCCGTTCGCGACGGCCGCCGCCACCATCGCCATCTGCAGCGGAGTGGCCCGCGTGTTGTACTGCCCGATCGAGGACAGCGCGAGCTGCGCCCGGTCGACGCTCGTGTCGAAGGTGCTCGGCACCACCGAGAAGGGGATGCGCAGCTCGGTGTCGTTGAACCCGAACGCCTGCGCCGTAGCCGCCATGTCGGCCAGCCCGACCTGCACCCCGAGCCTGGCGAACACCGTGTTGCAGGACCACACGAAGGCCATCCGCAGCGGGGCGTCCTCGCAGCCGTCGGACTCGTTCGTGAGCGAGGTGGTGGTGCCCGGCAGGGTGTAGGGGTCGGGGGAGTCGGTCGGCTCGTCCAGGTCCGTGACCACGCCCGCGTCCAGCGCCGCCGCCGCGGTGACCACCTTGAACGTCGACCCCGGCGGATACGTCTGCCGCACCGCCCGGTTCAGCATCGGCTGCTCCCGGTCGCCGTTCAGCCGCGCCCAGGCGTCCGTCACCTCGGGCCCGTTGCCCGACAGCACCGCCGGGTCGTACGACGGTGTCGACACCAGCGCCAGGATCCGCCCGGTCGCCGGCTCGATCGCCGCCACCGCCCCCTTGCGCGCCCCGAGCCCCGCGTACGCCGCCTTCTGCGCGGCCTCGTTCAGCGTCGTTGCGACATCGCCGCCCGGGTTGCGCGCCCGCGTGAGGTCGCTCCACAGCTGCAACGGCGTCAGCATCGGGTCCGTGCCGGACAGCACCGGGTCCTCGGCCCGCTCCAGCAGACTCGTGCCGTACTTCTGCGAGGCGAACCCGGTCACCGGGGCGTACAAGGGCCCGTTGCCGTACGTGCGTTCATGCCGCAGCTGCTCGCGGGTGTCCAGGGAGCCGGTGATCGGGCGCCCGCCGACCAGGATGTCGCCGCGCGGTTGGCCGTACTGGGCGATGACGGCCCGCCGGTTGGCCGGGCTGTCGTCGTAGCGCTGGGCCTGGAAGACCTGGATGCGGGCCGCGTTGACCAGCAGCGCCGTCAGCAGCAGCGCGCAGAAGACGGCCGCGTGCCGGATGTAGCGGGTCATACGGCGGCCCGCCCGTCGTAATTCCGGCGCGCCGAGTGGCTGATCCGGATCAGCAGCGCGGTGATCGCCCAGTTGGTGACCACCGAGGAGCCGCCCTGCGCGAGGAACGGCATCGCCATGCCGGTCAGCGGGATCAGCCCGGTCACCCCGCCCGCGATGACGAACACCTGGAGCGCCACGATCGAGGCCAGCCCGACCGCCAGCAGCCGCCCGAACGGGTCGCGCTGCGCGAGCCCCGCCCGGTAGCCGCGCTCCACCAGCAGACCATAGAGCAGGAAGATCGCCGACAGCCCGGCCAGGCCCAGCTCCTCCCCGGCCGTCGCCAGGATGAAGTCCGACTTGGCGGCGAAGCCGATCAGGATGGAGTGCCCCTGACCCAGGCCCGTGCCCAGGACGCCGCCGGCCGCGAAGGCGAACAGCGACTGGGAGAGCTGGTTGGGGCCGTCGCCCGCCTCGATCGACGCGAACGGGTGCAGCCAGTCCTCCACCCTGCTGTGCACATGCGGCTCCAGCCAGCCCACGGCCACCGCGCCGGACGCCGCGAGCAGCAGGCCGACCGCGATCCAGCCGGTGCGGCCGGTGGCGACGTAGAGCATGACGACGAACAGGCCGAAGAACAGCAGCGAGGTGCCCAGGTCGCGTTCCAGGACGAGCACGCCGACGCTCAGCAGCCAGATGGTGACGATCGGGCCGAGCACCCGGCCGGTCGGCAGCTGCACGAACCACACCCGGCGGCCCGCGTACGCCAGCGCGCCCTGGTTCGCGGCCAGATACGCGGCGAAGAACACCGCGAGCAGCACCTTCGCGAACTCGCCCGGCTGGATGGAGAACCCGGCGATCCGGATCCAGATGCGGGCGCCGTTCACCGCGGGGAACAGGATCGGCAGCGACAGCAGGGCGAGCGCCGCGGCCACGCACACGTACGCGTAGCGCTGGAGCACCCGGTGGTCGCGCAGGGCGGCCACGACCAGGGTGAACAGCCCGACGCCCAGGGTGGACCACACCAGTTGGGTGAGGGCCGCCCGGTCGCCCGGTGTCTGCAGGTCGAGCCGGTAGATCAGCACCAGGCCCAGCCCGTTGAGCAGCACCGCGATCGGCAGCAGCAGCGGATCGGCGTACGGGGCGCGCAGCCGCACCGCGAGATGCGCCAGCAGCGCCAGCACGCCCAGCCCGGCGCCGTAACCTGCGGCGCCGGGCGGGACGGTGCCGTTCCGGGCGAGGCCCACCGCGCAGTAGCCGTACACCGACAACAGGACGGCGAGGACGATGAGGGCGAGTTCGACGCCCCGGCGCCGGGGGAGGCGCACCGGCGGAGCGGGCGTGCCCGTAGCCGTCGCGGTGATTCCGGTTCCGGCCTTCGTCATGTCCGGAACTTACCCAAATAGAGCTCCTTGTGGGCCTTGTGGCCCGCTGACGCCGTGCGGTGTCGCGCCGATGTCGCTCAGCACCAGCGGGGCGCGGTCCCGATGGTCTTGATGTAGTACGCCGACGCGAAGGCCCAGGTGCCGTCCCTGAGGAGGTACCAGCGGTTGTTGCCGTTGATCTTCTCGCCGGTCGTCTTGCAGAAGATCTTCACGATGTCGCCCTTGCGGACGGACCCGATGATCTGACCGCCGCGGTTCGGCGCGCTGCGCAGCAGCAGCGTGCTCGCGGTGACCTGCCCCTTGTACAGGCGGGGGGCGAGACTGCCTCGCTGACCGGCCCCCTCGTCGTTCGCGACGGCGGGCGTCGCCAGGGCCCCGGCGGCCAGTGCGGCGACGGTCAGGGATATGCCGAAACGGGAGCGCAAGGACATGCGAACCTCCGTGAAAGGGGGCGGAACTGGCTAGTCGCCACGCTAGGAGGACCGACGGGCGCCTGCCCGCTGAGCTGGGCCAAACGAAGGCGCCCTACCCGCCCTGGCGCAACGTCAGCGTCGCCACGGCCCCACCGTCGACGGCGTTGGAGAACTCCAGCCGCGCTCCGAGCACCTCCGCCTGCCCGCGCGCGATGGTCAGCCCCAGCCCGTGCCCCTTCGAACCCCCCTCGGTACGGAACCGCTGCGGCCCGTGCCGAAGGAGATACTCCGGATACCCCTCCCCGTGGTCCCGCACCGTCACCACCGGCCCCTCCACGGTCAGCACCACCGGCCCCCGCCCGTGCCGGTGCGCGTTCGCCACGAGATTGCCCAGCACCCGCTCCAGCCGCCGCCGGTCCGTCTCGACGGTGACATCCCGTACGACCCGTACCTCGGTCTCCCCGCCGGCCCCCCGCACGACCCGCCCGGCCAGTGCGCCCAGCTCCACGGTCGTCAGATCCAGCCGCTCACGCCCGGTGTCCAGCCGCGAGATCTCCAGCAGGTCCTCCGTCAGCGTCCTGAGCGCCGCCACCCGGTCGCGCACCAGCTCCGTCGGCCGCCCCGGCGGCAGCAGCTCCGCCGCCGCGTGCAACCCCGTCAGCGGTGTGCGCAGCTCGTGGGCCACGTCCGCCGTGAACCGCTGCTCGGCCAGCAGCTTGCCCTGCAACGACGCCGCCATCGAGTCCAGCGCGGCGGCCACCGCGGCCACCTCGTCCTGCGGGCGCCGCGGGTCCTTGGAGCGGCGGTCGTCCACCCGCGCGTCCAGGTCACCGGCGCTGATCCGCCGGGCCACCCGCGCGGTGGCGTGCAGCCGCCGGGTCACCCGCTGCACCGCGAGCGCGCCGACCAGCAGCGTCGCGCCGATCGCCAGCGCCGAGGACCACAGGATCGCCCGGTCGAGGCCGTCGATGGTGCGGGCCTGCTGCGAGTAGTCGACCCGCACCGCGAGGACGCGCCCGCCGTCGGCCGGGCCCGCCGCCCACATCGTCGGCCGGCCGTGGTGATGGGCGACCATCGTGCCGCGCTCGCCGCCCGCCGCGAGCTCCCGCAGCCGCGTGGGCAGCCCCTCCGGGTCCACTCCTGTGCCCGGCGTCGGGGTGTCCCCGGCCTCGAACGCGTCCGTCGCCTGCGCCAGCCGGTCCAGGGCCAGGTCGCGGGCCTGGCCCACGGTCTGGTTCGTCACCGACACATGCACCAGTACGCCGAGCAGCGCGGCCAGCGCGCAGCACATCACCGTGATGAACACGGCCGACTTCACGGCGAGCGTGCCGGTCGGGGCGAGCCTCATCGGGGGGCCGCCGTGAGGGTGGGGGTGGGGGTTCGTCCGCTGGTGCGCAGCATCTCGTCCTGGGTCAGCAGCATCGCCTTCTGGTCCGGGTCCCAGGTCCACTGCAACCGGTACTCGTAGCCCGCGACCTCCGACGGCGAGCGGATGATCACCGAGTGCCCGGCCAGCTCGACGCCGCTCAGGGCGTCCTCGTAGTGCATGACCTGCACCAGCCGGTGCCGGTCCACCGTGTACACGCGTACGGCGGTCAGCGTGCCCGGCAGCTGCCGGAAGCCCAGCGTCAGATCGTCGCGGCCGTCACCGGTCAGGTCGCGGTAGTACGGCCGCAGCACCGGGCAGCGGCCCTTGCCGGGGCCGTCCGCGCAGTCCGCCATCCGCGCGCCCGTCTCCCGGAACTCGGCCTTCTCACCGGCGTAGCGCTTGGGGTCGCCGTCGACCTCCGCCCTGACGATCGCCACGGGATCGACCTCGTGAATGCCGCCGGTCACCCGGACGCCCTTGATCACCTTCGTCTCCGCCTCGTCGAAGTCGAAGGCCGGCGAGGAGGCGGGCGCCAGCTCGGGCCACAGCCGCGCCGGCCCCACCGCGGTCGGCGTCGCCCCGGCACCGCGCAGCCCGCCCGCGTCACCACAGCCGGTGACCACCGCGAGCACGGCGACGGCCCAGACGGCGAGAAGAGCCCGCGAGGGGCGGCGGAGGGGCGACGGCACGGGACTCCTGCGGATCGAACGGCGACGGAACGTGGCCGGGGGCCCCGTAACTGTAGTAACGCGAAACCGGGGGGTGCGCACGCGGGAGGCTCCGCTACTCCGCTACTCCGCCAGCTCCTCCAGCAGCCGGGCCGTCGGCAGGCCGGTCCGGAGGTAGTCCTCGAACAGCCCGTTGTGCAGCGCCCAGGGCGAGCGGCGGGTGCGGATGAGCCGGATGGCGTCCTCCGGGCGATGACCGCGGCGCACCAGGGCGTGGGCGACGACGAGGCCGGAGCGGTTGTAGCCGTGGAAGCAGCGCACCAGCACCCGCCGGCCCGCGTCCAGCGCGTCGCACGCGGCCTCGGCCAGCCGGATCACGCCCGCGAGCTGCGTGCCGTCCAGCGGCCCGTCCGGGATGGGCCACACCTGGTGCTCGACCCCCTGGTCGGGCCCGTACCCCGGCAGCCGCAGCAGCGTCTGCACGAGGTCGAACTCGTCACGGACCACCACGGTCTCCACCTGCCCCGTACGGCCCCGGACCTCGTGCCCGCCCATCCACAGACCGGGCACGACCTCGTCCCACCGGCGTTCCGGAGCGGGTACGTCGGGTTGCTTCCTGCGGGTACGCAACGGCGCCTCCCCAACCCCGGGACCTGCCCAACTGCTCTCCAAGGTAACCGGGTTCTTGCCCCGGGAGCACCCCGCCTGGTCCCATGGTCATGGGGTGATGGTGCATGAGCGGACTGCGCGTCATACCGACCTGGCGGCACGGCCGTGAGCGGCTCTACGTCTGTCTCACCGACGGCCGGAACATCGCCTGGTACGACAGGGAGGGCGGCCGGGTGAACCTGCTCAGGGAGGACCGCAGAGCCGACGTCCTCGAAGCCCTGGATCCCTTCATCACGGGCCCCGTCACGGTCGGCCCGCCCCCGCCGCCGACCCCCGCCGAGCTGGCCCGGCTCGCCCTGCACCCGGACGACGACCTGGCGCCCAACCGCCCCGGCGAGGCCCTCCAGATCGCCCTGGACCGCGACCGCGGCCCCGCCCACCGGCTGCGTGCCGACCCGCGGCGCAGGGCGCTGCTGGCCGAGCAGGCGGTGGGGGAGGCGCTGGACCGGCTGGACGGCGCCGGCTGGCACGCCCTGCACTCCCTCCCGCTGCCCGGCGGCGACCGCGTCCACCACCTGGTGATCGGGCCGGGCGGCCTGTTCGCCGTCCACACCGTCTACGCACGCCGGCTGCGCGTGCTGATCGCCGACCCGATGGTGACCCTCGGCCGCGCCGAGGCGACCCCGCTGCTGCGCCGCGTCCGCGCCACCGCCGACCGCGCCTCCTACGCCCTGACCGCGGAGGTCCGCCCCGTCCTGGCCCTGGTGGGCCCGACCGGCCGCGTCACCGTCACCGCCGAGCCCCGCGAGGTCCGCGTCCTGGAGGACACGGACCTCGGCGGCCTCGCCCGCCTGGGCGGCGTACTCAAACCGGCGGACGTGGAGGCCCTGCACGCGATGGCCCGTGACCGCAACACCTGGAGCCGGGTCTAGCCACGTACGGACGGGACTACGGCAGCTCGCCCGCGTGGGCCGGATCGAGCAGCGGCGCCAGCAGATCGCCGTCCTGGAGCCGGGGCGCGAGGTCGGCGGCGCCGAAGGACAGCTGGTCCGGCGCCCCGCACTCCTCCACCTCCGTCCAGGTCACCGGCGCGGACACGAGCGGCTCCGGCCGGGCCCGCAGGGTGTACGGCGTGGCCGTGGTCTTGCGCGCGGCGTTCTGGCTCCAGTCGACGAACACCTTGCCCGGCCGCAGGCTGCGCGTCATCCGGTGCACGACCAGCCGCGGCATGGCCCGCTCCGCCTCCACCGCCAGCGCCTTGGCGTACTCCGAGACCCGTTCGGAGGACGCTCCGCGTACGGCGGCCAGCAGATGCAGCCCCTTGGAGCCGGAGGTCTTGGCGTACGCCTCGATGCCGTCCCCGGCGAGCCGTTCGCGCAGCCAGAGCGCGACCTCGCAGCACTCGACGATCGTGGCGGGCGGCCCGGGATCGAGGTCGAAGACCAGCCGGTCGGCCTCGCCCGGGTCGTCGACGAGCCACTGGTGGGTGTGGAACTCCGTGACGAGATTGGCCGCCCACATCAGAGAGGGCAGATCCTGGATCACCACCATCCGGGCCGGCCCCTCCGACCGCGGCACCTCGGCGACGGTGACCCACTCGGGCGTACCCGGCGGCACGTTCTTGGTGAAGAACACCTGCCCGTCGGGGCCGTCCGGGTAGCGCAGGAAGGACACCGCCCGGTCCCGCAGATGCGGCAGCAGGGCCTCGGCGGTGGTCGCGTAGTAGTGCAGCACCTCGCCCTTGGTGAACCCGGTCGCCGGGTACAGCACCTTCTCCAGATTGCTGAGCGCGAGCCGCCGCCCCTCCACCTCTGTGATGGGCGTCATACGATGAGAATCACACGAATCCGGGTCAAACCACCGCGAAAGGTGTGCTGCACGTGCGATCCATATGGAACGGAGCCATCTCGTTCGGCCTGGTCAGCATCCCCATCAAGCTGGTGAACGCCACCGAGAGCCACTCGATCTCCTTCCGCCAGATCCACACCGAGGACGGCGGCCGCATCCGCTACCGCAAGGTCTGCGAGCTGGAGGAGCGCGAGGTCAGCCAGGCGGAGATCGGCAAGGGCTACGAGGACGCCGACGGCACCATCATCCCGATCACCGACGAGGACCTGGCCCACCTGCCGCTCCCCACGGCCCGGACGATCGAGATCGTGGCCTTCGTGCCGGCCGACCGGATCGACCCGCTCCAGATGGACGCGGCGTACTACCTCGCGGCGGGCGGCGCCCCCGCGGCGAAGCCGTACACCCTCCTGCGCGAGGCCCTCAAGCGCAGCCACAAGGTGGCCATCGCCAAATACGCCCTGCGCGGCCGCGAACGCCTGGGCATGCTGCGGGTCGTCGGCGACGCCATCGCCATGCACGGCCTGCTCTGGCCGGACGAGGTCCGCGCCCCCGAGGGCGTGGCCCCGGACACCTCCGTCACGGTCCGCGACAAGGAGCTGGACCTCGCCGACGCCCTGATGGACACCCTCGGCGAGGTCGACCTCGACGACCTCCACGACGAGTACCGCGAGGCCGTGGAGGAGGTCATCGCCGCCAAGGCCGCCGGCGAAGCACCCCCCGAGGCCCCCGAGCCCGCCACCGGCGGCAAGGTCCTCGACCTCATGGCCGCCCTCGAGAACAGCGTCCGCGCCGCCAAGGAGTCCCGCGGCGAGGAACCCGCCGAGGTCACCCACCTCCCCCAACGCAGATCCAGCCGCGCCCAGCCGAAGGAACCGGCCGGCAAGAAGTCGACCGCGAAGAAGACGACAGCCGCGAAGAAGACGACGGCAGCGAAAAAGACGACGGCGAAGAAAACCTCCGCGACCAAGTCGACGTCCAAATCCACGACCAAGTCCACGGCCTCCGCCAAGAAGACCCCGGCCAAGAAGACGACGGCCCGCAAGCGCTCGGCGTGACGGGCCGGCGCATCAGCGCCCGTAGGGCCCCGCGGCGGCGTCGAACTCCGGAGCGCGCTCCCCGGGCACGAAGGCCTGGAAAGCAGGCCGACCCGGTTCAGCAGGTCCAGCCGCAGGCGGCTCGGCGCCGCCACTGCGGACCTGCGCGAAGGCCGAGCTCAGGGCGCGCTTGAGCCGTCGGGCCACGGGCCGCTCCACCCACCGGTGGACCAGATGGGCCAGCACCAGCATGCCCACCACCGTGCCGCCGAGCAGCACCCAGCGGTCGACCGAGCCCTGGAAACGGCGGAAGATCTCCCAGCCGATGGACTCGTGCAGCAGATACAGCGGATAGGTGAGCGCCCCGGCCGCGGGCAGCCACCGCCAGTCGATCCGCCGGAACCAGCCCAGTGAGACCCCGGCCATCACCCCGTAGAAGACGGTGATGAGAACGGCGACACCCCAGCCGGGCACGTTGTGCCCGACGCGCTCCAGCGTCCGCTGCCAGGTCTGCATGACCGTGTGCTGCCCCATGACGAAGGACAGGCCGACGATGCCCCACAGCAGCAGGTTCGACCCGAAGCGGTGGATCAGGAAGAAGGCCAGTCCGGCGATGAAGAACCAGCAGTGCGGGACGACCAGCAGATCGTCGAGGGCACCGAGGTCGTACCCGGTGGCGAGCAGCGCGCCGGTCGCCCACACACAACAGAAGGCGACCACCCGCCGGTAGGTCACCCCACGCCACACCACGAGCGCGAAGAGCAGATAGAACCGCAGCTCGGCCCAGAGAGTCCAGTACACCCCGTCGACATGATCGACCCCCATCGGCCACTGCAGCATGGTCAGATTGACCAGCACGTCCCGCCAGGCCAGCGGATCGATCCCCCCGGGCAGCAGGGCCGCCACCGCCGTGGTGGCGATCACCCCCACCCAGTACGCGGGGAACAGCCGGATCACCCGAGAGGTGAAGAAGTCCGGGACGGTACGCCCCCAGCAGCTCATGCAGATGACAAAGCCACTGATCATGAAGAACAGCTCGACACCCAGCCACCCGTAGGCGGAAGGCCGGAAGATCACAGGGAACAGCTTCGCCTGCGACCCCTCCCAGCCCTCCCCGAAGGCCACGTAGTGATAGGCCACGACCATCAACGCGGCCACGAGCCGCAACCCGTCGAGCACGACGATCCGCTCGCCGCCGCCCCCGGACCGCACACCGGCCACCCTTCGACGGGCAGCCCTCTTGCCTATTCGCACACAGTTCTCCAGGACGCGACCACCGCCGGCCCTCGAGCACGGCCCGGTCATCCTAGATGCACACCACACCGTTCGATCCAGGCCGACCTGCCCGCACACGCAAAAAGACCCCACCCTCAGCATCTCTGCTGGTGGTGAGGTCTTGGCACACTTGCACAGTGTGCCCCCGGCAGGATTCGAACCTGCGCACACGGCTCCGGAGGCCGTTGCTCTATCCCCTGAGCTACGGGGGCGTGTCGGTATGGAGCGTGTTGCTCGCGGCGACGGGTAGAACACTACCAGCTCTGTCGGGGTGATCCGGAACGGGTTTTGGGAGGCCGGTGGGGTGGTGTGTCCCTCGCAGGGGTGGAAGTGGGGAAAAGCCGGACGGGATGGCCGGTCCCGACCTACTCTCAAGTTGTGCCAGGCGCGTCGGGCCGGGTGCTTGTTGTGGACGACAACAAGGTCATCCGGCAGCTGATCAGGGTCAATCTCGAGCTGGAGGGCCTCGAGGTCGTGACCGCGGCCGATGGTGTCGAGTGTCTGGATGTCATCCATCAGGTGCGGCCCGATGTCGTGACGATCGATGTCGTCATGCCCCGCCTCGACGGACTGCGGACCGTCGCGCGGCTGCGTGCCGACCCGCGGACCCGTGATCTGCCCGTCGCCATCGTCAGCGCCTGCACCCCGTACGAGGTCGAGACCGGCCTCGACGTCGGCGTCGACGCCTTCCTCGCCAAGCCCTTCGAGCCCACCGAACTGGTCCGGCTCGTCCGGCAGCTCATCGAGCGGCCCCAGGACGGCGATGCAGAGGACGGCGAACAGGCCGCCTCCTTCGGAGACACCTTCGAAGGCGCCCTCGGCGGCGGCGAGGCTTAGCCGAGCGCAGCCGGGCGTAGCCGGCCGGCGGGCGGGCGGCGGGCGGGCGGGCCCTTGCCCACTCCCTCCGTCCACATCGCGGACCAACGTCCAAACCGGCTCGCCTACCCACCCCCCTCCTCCCATACGCTTGTCCCGTGACCCCCGTCGAGCTCTCCCGCACCGTCCTGCACGCGGTTCGTCGTGCCGTGGACGAGGGTGAGCTGACCGTGGCCGTGCCGGAGAAGGTGAAGGTCGGGCCGCCGGGGCCCGGGGGGTGTGGGGACTACGCCACCAACGTGGCGTTGCAGCTGGCCAGGCCCGCCGGGCGGCCTCCGCGGCAGGTGGCCGAGGTGTTGCGGTCGTATCTGGCCGGGGCCGAGGGCGTCCGCGACGTCGCCGTCACCGGGCCCGGGTTCCTCAACATCAGCCTCGACGGCGGTGCCGGCGCCGAGGTCGTGCGGAAGGTCCTGCGCGACGGCGTGCGGTACGGGCACTCCGACGCCCTCGCCGGGCAGGTGCTCGCGCTGCGCGTGCCGTACGAGGTGCGCGCCGAGGTCGTCGCCGATGCCCTCGGCCGGATCGTCGCCTCGCAGGGCGGCCGTGTCGAGGTCCTGCACAGCAGTCCTGGCGAGGTCCCGCACGGCCAAGCCGTCGATCTGCGCCCCGTCCCCGCCCCGGAGGACCCCGTCCCCCTCGGGCCCGACGCCGCCCGCTGGGCCCTGCTGTTCCCCGCTCCGCACGACAGGCCCCGGATCGGTGCCGAGCACCTCGTGCAGCGGGAGAGCAATCCTCTCTTCCGCGTCCGGTATGCCCACGCCCGTACCCGGGCGCTCGGTCGCAACGCCGCCGACCTCGGCTTCGGCTCCGAGCCCGGTCCCGGCGGCGACGCCCTGGTCGCCCTCCTCGCCGACCACCCCCGCATCCTCGCCGCGTCCGCCGCTCACCGCGCTCCGGACCGGCTCGCCCGGCATCTCGTCACCGTCGCCGATGCCGTCCTCGCCCTGCTGCCCGGCGTGCTCCCGCGCGGTGACGAGAAACCCTCGGCCGCCCACCGCGCCCGGCTCGCCCTCGCCGAAGCCGCCGGGACGGTGCTGGCCGGTGGCCTGTCCCTGCTCGGCATCGACGCACCCGACCATCTTTGAAAGAGCCACGATGAGCCGTTCCGCCCACCCCGCCGGGCCCCGTCACGCCGATGTCCTGCCCGAGGGCCACTACAGCGCCCCGGCCCGCCGACCTGAACGCCCTCGACCCCAAGGTGTGGGCCGAGACCGTCACCCGTGACGACAACGGCGTGCTCACCGTCGGCGGCATCCCCGCCACCCGTCTCGCCGAGGAGTTCGGCACCCCCGCCTACATCCTCGACGAGACCGACTTCCGCGAGCGGGCCCGCGCCTGGCGCACCGCCTTCGGGCCGGACGCCGACGTCTTCTACGCGGGCAAGGCGTTCCTGTCCAAGGCCGTCGTGCGCTGGCTGCACGAGGAGGGGCTCAACCTCGACGTGTGCTCCGGCGGCGAGCTGGCCACCGCGCTGTCCGCAGGCATGCCCGCCGACCGCATCGCCTTCCACGGCAACAACAAGTCCCCCGAGGAGATCCGCCGCGCGATCACCGAAGGCGTCGGTCGGATCGTGCTCGACTCCTTCCAGGAGATCGTGCGCGTCGCCCACATCGCCCAGGAGCTCGGCAAGCGGCAGCGGGTGCAGATCCGTATCACCGTCGGCGTCGAGGCGCACACGCACGAGTTCATCGCGACCGCTCACGAGGACCAGAAGTTCGGGATCCCGCTCGCCGGCGGGCAGGCCGCCGAGGCCGTACGACGGGCCCTGAAGCTCGACGGGCTCGAGCTGATCGGCATCCACTCGCACATCGGGTCGCAGATCTTCGACATGTCCGGCTTCGAGGTCGCCGCCCACCGGGTGGTCGGTCTGCTGAAGGACATTCGCGACGAGCACGGCGTCGAGCTGCCCGAGATCGACCTCGGCGGCGGCCTCGGCATCGCCTACACCAGCGACGACGACCCGCGCGAGCCCCACGAGATCGCCAAGGCCCTCACCGAGATCGTCACGCGTGAGTGCGAGGCCGCCAAGCTGCGCACGCCCCGCATCTCCGTCGAGCCCGGCCGCGCCATCGTCGGCCCCACCGCCTTCACCCTCTACGAGGTCGGCACCGTCAAGCCGCTCGACGGGCTGCGGACGTATGTCTCCGTGGACGGCGGCATGTCGGACAACATTCGTACGGCGCTCTACGACGCCGAGTACAGCGTCTCCCTCGTCTCCCGGACCTCCGACGCCGAGCCGATGCTGTCCCGGGTGGTCGGCAAGCACTGCGAGAGCGGTGACATCGTGGTGCGGGACGCGTTCCTGCCCGCCGATGTGGCGCCGGGCGACCTGATCGCCGTCCCGGCGACGGGTGCGTACTGCCGGTCCATGGCCAGCAACTACAACCACCTCCTCAAGCCGCCGGTCGTGGCGGTGAAGGACGGGGAGGCCCGTGTCATCGTCCGCCGGGAGACCGAGGAGGACCTCCTGCGGCTCGACGTCGGGTGATCGACCGATGATCGACGAAAACCCCCAGGTGGAAGATCTTCGGTCTGCCACCCCTGCACAGATGAAATAGATGTCTCACGATCCGGACCAGGGGCAGAAACTCCGGTCCGGTGAGTGAGACTGGACCAACCTAGACGGTATGAGGAAACGAGGTCGGATGATGCGTACGCGTCCGCTGAAGGTGGCGCTGCTGGGCTGTGGAGTGGTCGGCTCAGAGGTGGCGCGCATCATGACGACGCACGCCGACGACCTCGCCGCCCGCATCGGCGCGCCCGTCGAGCTCGCCGGTGTGGCCGTACGACGGCCCGACAAGGTCCGTGAGGGCATCGCGCGGGAGCTGATCACCACCGACGCCACGGCCCTCGTCAAACGCGGCGACATCGACGTGATCGTCGAGGTCATCGGTGGTATCGAGCCCGCCCGCACCCTCATCACCACCGCCTTCGAGCACGGCGCCTCCGTCGTCTCCGCGAACAAGGCGCTGCTCGCCCAGGACGGCGCCGCCCTGCACGCGGCCGCCGAGGAGCACGGCAGGGACCTCTACTACGAGGCCGCCGTCGCCGGTGCCATCCCGCTGATCCGCCCGCTGCGCGAGTCGCTGGCCGGCGACAAGGTCAACCGGGTGCTCGGCATCGTCAACGGCACCACCAACTTCATCCTCGACAAGATGGACTCCACGGGCGCCGGCTACCAGGAGGCCCTCGACGAGGCCACCGCCCTGGGCTACGCCGAGGCCGACCCGACCGCCGACGTCGAGGGCTTCGACGCCGCCGCCAAGGCCGCCATCCTCGCCGGGATCGCCTTCCACACGCGCGTGCGCCTGGACGACGTCTACCGCGAGGGCATGACCGAGGTGACCGCCGCCGACTTCGCCTCCGCGAAGGAGATGGGCTGCACCATCAAGCTGCTCGCGATCTGCGAGCGGGCCGCGGACGGGCAGTCCGTCACCGCGCGCGTGCACCCCGCGATGATCCCGCTGACCCACCCGCTGGCCTCGGTGCGCGGCGCCTACAACGCCGTGTTCGTCGAGTCCGACGCCTCCGGCCAGCTCATGTTCTACGGCCCCGGCGCGGGCGGCTCGCCCACCGCCTCGGCCGTGCTCGGCGACCTGGTCGCCGTGTGCCGCAACCGGCTCAGCGGGGCGACGGGGCCCGGCGAGTCGGCGTACGCCGCCCTGACCGTCTCGCCCATGGGCGAGGTCGTCACGCGCTACCACATCAGCCTGGACGTCGCCGACAAACCGGGCGTGCTCGCCCAGGTCGCGACCGTGTTCGCGGAGCACGGTGTGTCCATCGATACGGTGCGCCAGCAGGGCAAGGACGGCGAGGCCTCCCTCGTCGTCGTCACCCACCGCGCGTCCGACGCCGCCCTCAACGGGACCGTCGAGGCGCTGCGCAAGCTCGACACCGTGCGCGGTGTCGCCAGCATCATGCGGGTTGAAGGAGAGTAACCAGCAATGACCCACCAGTGGCGCGGAATCATCGAGGAGTACCGGGACAGGCTGCCGGTGTCGGGCAGCACGCCGGTCGTCACCCTCCGCGAGGGCGGTACGCCGCTCGTGCCCGCGCAGGTGCTCTCCGAGCGCACGGGCTGCGAGGTCCACCTCAAGGTCGAGGGTGCCAACCCGACGGGGTCCTTCAAGGACCGCGGTATGACCATGGCCATCTCCAAGGCCAAGGAGGAGGGCGCGAAGGCGGTCATCTGCGCCTCCACCGGCAACACCTCCGCCTCGGCCGCCGCGTACGCGGTGCGCGCGGGCATGGTCTCCGCCGTGCTCGTCCCGCAGGGCAAGATCGCGCTCGGCAAGATGGGCCAGGCCCTCGTGCACGGCGCGAAGATCCTCCAGGTCGACGGCAACTTCGACGACTGTCTCACCCTCGCCCGCGGGCTGAGCGAGAACTACCCGGTGGCGCTGGTCAATTCGGTCAACCCGGTGCGTATCGAGGGCCAGAAGACGGCCGCGTTCGAGATCGTGGACATGCTGGGCGACGCGCCCGACATCCACGTCCTGCCGGTCGGCAACGCGGGCAACATCACCGCCTACTGGAAGGGGTACACGGAGTACGCCGCCGACGGCGTCGCCTCGAAGACCCCCCGGATGTGGGGCTTCCAGGCCTCCGGCAGTGCCCCGATCGTGCGCGGCGAGGTCGTCAAGGACCCCTCGACCATCGCCACCGCCATCCGCATCGGCAACCCGGCCTCCTGGCAGTTCGCGCTGGCCGCTCGGGACGAATCGGGCGGACTCATCGATGAGGTGACGGACCGTGAGATCCTGCGCGCCTACCGCCTGTTGGCCGCGCAGGAGGGCGTCTTCGTCGAGCCCGCCTCCGCCGCGTCGGTCGCCGGTCTGCTGAAGGCCGCCGAGCAGGGCCTGGTCGACCCGGGCCAGCGCATCGTCTGCACCGTCACCGGCAACGGTCTGAAGGACCCCGACTGGGCCGTCGCCGGCGCCCCGCAGCCGGTCACCGTCCCGGTCGACGCGGCCACCGCGGCCGAGCGCCTCGGCCTGGCCTGACCCCGACGCCGTCACGGGAATTCCCGGTAGTACGGGTTTTCCCTGCAACGGGTGCACAGGGGGCTCGCGACACGCATCGTGCGCCTCCTGTGCGCCCTATGTCGCCACAGAACCTTCCTTCGATAGGCTGTACCGAACCCGCCTGCCGCATATGCCCGAGCGTCGCGCTCGGGGCCGCGTCTGCGCCGCGGCCCGAGGGTTCCTCGTACGTCATCGAATGTCTGTCGAGCGACTTCCGACAGTCACCGCAGCTCAAGGAGAGTCATCGAGCGATGGCCGGTCCAGCCTTCCGCGCCGCCGCCGTCAGGGTGCGCGTCCCCGCCACCAGCGCCAACCTCGGCCCGGGCTTCGACGCCCTCGGCCTCGCGCTGGGGCTCTACGACGACGTCGTCGTCCGGGTGGCCGACTCCGGGCTGCACATCGACATCGCGGGTGAGGGCAGCGAAACGCTCCCTCGCGACGAGAAGCACCTTCTCGTCCGCTCCCTGCGCACCGCCTTCGACGCGCTCGGCGGACAGCCGCGCGGCCTGGAGATCGTGTGCGCCAACCGCATCCCGCACGGCCGCGGCCTCGGCTCCTCCTCCGCCGCGATCGTGGCCGGAATCGTCGCCGCCCGCGCCGTGACCATAGGCGGCGAGTCCAAGCTCGACGACGCCGCTCTGCTGGAGCTGGCCACCGAGATCGAGGGCCACCCCGACAACGTGGCGCCGTGTCTGCTCGGCGGGTTCACCATCGCCTGGATGGAGTCCGGTGCCGCCCGGGCGATCAGGCTGGAGCCCAAGGATTCCATCGTTCCGGTGGTTTTCGTCCCCGGGAAGCCGGTGCTGACCGAGACCGCCCGCGGCCTGCTCCCGCGCACCGTGCCGCACGTCGACGCCGCCGTCAACGCGGGCCGTGCCGCGCTGCTCGTCGAGGCCCTCACCCGGCGCCCCGAGCTGCTGCTGCCGGCCACCGAGGACCGGCTCCACCAGGAGTACCGCGCCCCGGCCATGCCGGAGAGCGCCGCACTGGTGGAGCGGCTGCGCGCCGACGGCGTACCCGCCGTGATCTCCGGCGCCGGACCCACCGTGATGGCCCTGGCCGACGCCGAGTCCGCCGACAAGATCGAGGCCCTGGCCGGTCCCGAATGGGCCGCCAACCGGCTCGGCCTCGACCTGCAGGGAGCGAGCGTCCTGCCGCTCGCGTCGGCGGGCGGGGAGTAGGGCACGCGGTTGCCGGATTTGGAGAGGGGGAATGTTTGTTGGATCCGGTAGTGTTAATCTCAAGTCTGCACCCGACCCCACCATGGCGAGGTGCCTCGTGTCCCCGTCCGGGACAGACATTCTTCCGGGAGCCCCCCAAGCCGCACTGTGTTCCGTACGTCATACGCGGGCAGTACGCCGTATGCGGACACTGAGCGGTCCGCCGGGCACGCTCCGGAATCGGTGCGACCACGCCACGTGACACTGGGTGCCACGGCTCGAGGAAGCGCCATCACCAGATATCTCTTCCGCCGCTTCGGCGGATTACCGCCCCGGCCGGTCCACAGCAAGGACCGAAGCCGGACAGCACAACCGGTCGCCGAGCCAGACAGGCCGACGTCCGCTCCAGGGAAGGACCCTTCGTGAGCGACACCACCGATCTGATGGGCGCACGTGTCGAGGAGACCGCTGCCGCGCCCGCCACGGACGCCTCCGCGCCTGCCGCCGGTGCCGGCTCCCGGCGGCGCCGCGGTACCGGCCTCGAGGGCATGGTGCTGGCCGAGCTGCAGCAGGTCGCCTCCGGCCTCGGCATCAGGGGCACCGCGCGGATGCGCAAGAGCCAGCTGATCGAGGTCATCAAGGAGGCGCAGGCCCAGGGAGGTGCCGCGGCTCCCAAGGCGGAGACCGCCACCGAGACCAAGCCCAAGCGCCGCGCCACCTCCAAGGCTCGTACGGGCGACGACGCCGCCGCGAAGAAGGCGGACGCCAAGGCCGAGGCCCCCGCCGAGAAGGCCGTGGCCCAGCAGCAGATCGAGATCCCGGGCCAGCCCGCCAGCGACGACGCGCCCACCGAGCGCCGCCGTCGCCGCGCCACCGCCGAGGCCGGCAGCCCCGAGACGGTCGTAGCCGAGGCCAAGAGCGAGCCCAAGGTCGAGCAGCCCGCCCCGCAGGGTGACGCCAAGTCCGACTCGGACGGCGGCGAGGGCCGTCGCCGCGACCGCCGTGAGCGCGGCCGTGACCGCGGCGACCGTGACCGGGACCGTGACCGCGACCGCCGTAAGGGCGACGACCAGCAGGGTCAGCAGCGCGGTCAGCAGCAGGGCGGCGGCCGCCAGGACCGCAACGCCGGTCCGCAGGACGACGACGACTTCGAGGGCGGCCGGCGTGGCCGTCGCGGCCGTTACCGGGACCGCCGTGGCCGTCGCGGCCGCGACGAGATGGGCACCCCCGAGCCGCAGATCGCCGAGGACGACGTCCTGATCCCCGTCGCGGGCATCCTGGACATCCTCGACAACTACGCGTTCATCCGTACGTCGGGCTACCTTCCGGGCCCGAACGACGTGTACGTCTCCCTCGCCCAGGTCCGCAAGAACGGCCTGCGCAAGGGCGACCACATCACCGGTGCGGTCCGCCAGCCCAAGGAAGGCGAGCGCCGCGAGAAGTTCAACGCGCTGGTCCGCCTCGACTCCGTCAACGGCATGGCGCCCGAACACGGCCGTGGCCGCCCGGAGTTCAACAAGCTGACGCCGCTGTACCCGCAGGACCGCCTCCGCCTGGAGACGGACCCGGGCGTGCTGACCACCCGCATCATCGACCTCGTGTCGCCGATCGGTAAGGGCCAGCGCGGTCTGATCGTGGCCCCGCCGAAGACCGGCAAGACCATGATCATGCAGGCGATCGCCAACGCGATCACGCACAACAACCCCGAGTGCCACCTGATGGTCGTCCTGGTCGACGAGCGTCCGGAAGAGGTCACCGACATGCAGCGGTCGGTCAAGGGCGAGGTCATCTCCTCGACCTTCGACCGCCCGGCCGAGGACCACACCACGGTCGCCGAGCTCGCCATCGAGCGCGCCAAGCGTCTCGTCGAGCTGGGTCACGACGTGGTCGTCCTGCTGGACTCCATCACGCGTCTGGGCCGTGCGTACAACCTCGCCGCGCCCGCCTCCGGCCGCATCCTGTCCGGTGGTGTCGACTCGACCGCCCTGTACCCGCCGAAGCGCTTCTTCGGTGCGGCCCGCAACATCGAGGACGGCGGCTCGCTGACCATCCTCGCCACCGCGCTGGTGGACACCGGGTCCCGCATGGACGAGGTGATCTTCGAGGAGTTCAAGGGCACCGGCAACATGGAGCTCAAGCTCGACCGGAAGCTCGCCGACAAGCGCATCTTCCCCGCGGTGGACGTCGACGCGTCCGGTACCCGTAAGGAAGAGATCCTGCTCGGCAACGAGGAGCTCGCCGTCGTCTGGAAGCTGCGCCGGGTGCTGCACGCGCTCGACCAGCAGCAGGCGATCGAGCTGCTGCTCGACAAGATGAAGCAGACGAAGTCGAACGTCGAGTTCCTGATGCAGATCCAGAAGACGACGCCGACGCCGGGCAACGGCGACTGACGGTTGTTCTTCTGAAAGGGCCGCCCCTTTCACCAGGGGCGGCCCTCTTTTTGTACAGCTTTCACCCCTAAGGGGACTGGAGTGGAGAAGTCCACATCCGAGGGTCGCAGGCGCCGTACGCGGATCGCCCTGCCCGTCGCCGCAGCCGCTGTCGCCGCCGTCGCCGCCGTGGTGTTCACCCGCGTCGCGGGGGCCGCCCCCGCCGTGCCCGAGCCGACGCTGACGCCGCCCGGGTACACCACCCTGGCCTCCGGCGAGCTGGAGCGGCGCGTGGCGGGTGCGCTCGGCGCCGCGCCGTCCCCGAGTCCCTCCGCCCGGAGCACCGCCACCGGCTCGAGCGCCCCCTGGCTGGCCCAGCTCTGGTACCACGACGACCGCGGCACCCCCGCCAAGACCGACGACGTGAGCTTCTTCTGCGCCGGCACGGTCGTCGCCCCGACGAAGATCCTCACCGCCGCGCACTGCGTCAAGGGCTACAACTGGTACGCGTACGGCGCCGTCGTCACCGGCACCACCGACCTCCCCACCTCCGGCACCCGCGGGGCGAACCTGCACGGCGGCACCGCCTCGCTGCCGCTGCGCCAGTTCTACGACCCGGCGTACAACCCGGACACCTCCGACAACGACATCGCGGTCCTCACCCTGGACGCCCCCGTACGGGCCACCCCGATCCGTCTGACGACGTCCACGGACACCGCGGCGTACGCGCCCGGCACCGCGGCCAGGACCTTCGGCTGGGGGCACACCCGCGCGGCCACGCTGCCGATCCGGCCGGACGCCGACTGCGCGCGGCAGCAGGACTTCGTCCCGGGCCACATGGTGTGCACGGGCGGCACCGCACGGCCCGAGCCCGGCGCCCCGCTGGTCGTCGGCGACCGCGTCGTCGGAGTCGCCGCCGCCGACGGCCGGTTCCTGGAGGTCCGGCACTACCTCGGTCCGGTCCGCGCGCGCATCGACGACAGCAACTTCAGCCGCGACCACCGGGCCGATGTGTTCGTCCGCCGCTCCGAGGACGACTTGGGCTACTTCAAGGCGTCCAAGGGCAGCACCCTCGACAACCGCGACGAGGTCGGCAACTGGGGCGCGGCGGAACTGGTGCTGCAGACGGACCTGGACCGCGACGGCTTCCAGGACCTTCTCTGGCGCCGCGCCGACGACGGCGCGGTCTTCCTCGCGCACTACGCGCCCTCCGCCAAGACCTGGCGGACCACGAAGCTCCCCGGCGACTGGGCGTCCCGCACCCGGCTCGTCGCCCCCGGCGACGTCACCGGCGACGACCTGCCGGACCTGCTCTCCGTCGACTCCGCCGGCGTGCTGTGGATCCACCCCGGCAACGGCGACGGCACCTTCGCCGCGCAGGTGAAGGTCGGCCCCGGCTGGAACCGGTACGACGCCGTGGTGGGCCACGGCGACTTCAGCGGCGACGGCAAGCCCGACCTGGTCACCCGGAGTGAGGACGGCCACCACCTCTACCTCCACCCGGGCACCGGCGCGGCGGGCCCGGACGCGTTCGCCCCGCGCATCAAGGTGCGCACCTGGCCCGACTACGACCTCCTCGACGCCGTCGGCGACGTCAACGGCGACAGCAGGGCCGACCTGCTCGCCCGCGACCACGACGGCACGCTGTGGCTGTACAAGGGCACCGGCAAGGCCTCGCCGGAGATCTTCGCCACACGCGTCCCGGCGGCGCCGGACTTCGACCAGTACGACCTCCTCGGCTGAAACCGCTGGTCACTCAGGCATCCTCGGCCTGCTCCCTGACGCTCTGTGACCGCCTGGACCACAGGGTCGTCACAGAACGCTGTGCAACCCTGTCCCGGGTTCCACCGTCTGACCGTTTGGAGCGACGATGGAGCGGTGCAGGTCGAAATGACCTGGCCTGTCCGCCGACCCAGGGGGTAACCGACCGGACGAGAGCCGAGGAGCACATGTCTGCCGACAGCACGCCGGGACCCGGCATACCGGGAACGCCCGGCACCAGCGGGGCGCGCCACCGCGCCAAGGGCCGTCGCCGCAAGCCCCGTGGCAAGCGCGGCAAGGGCCTGACGGTCGCGGCCTGGACCGCGGCGGGCGTCGTCGTCCTGGGCGGCACCGGAGCCGGCTACGTGTACTTCAAGCTCAACGGCAACCTCAACAGCGTCGACATCAACCAGGCGCTGGGCACCGACCGCCCCACCAAGGCCGACAACGGCTCCGAGAACATCCTGGTCCTCGGCTCGGACACCCGCTCCGGCAGCAACCGGGAGCTCGGCGGCGGCGAGGACGACGGCAGTGCCCGCTCCGACACGGCGATGATCGTCCACGTCTACAAGGGCCACAAGAAGGCCAGCGTGGTCTCGATCCCGCGCGACACCCTCATCGAGCGCCCCGAGTGCACCGACACCGACGGCGTCACCCATGACGCGGCGAGCGGCGTCATGTTCAACTCGGCGTACTCCACCGGCGGCGCGGCCTGCGCCGTGAAGACCGTCGAGTCGATCACCGACCTGCGCATGGACCACTATCTGGAGGTCGACTTCGCCGGCTTCCAGAAGCTCGTCGACGAACTGGGCGGCGTAGAGGTCACGACGCACCAGGACATCAAGGACACCGAGAGCCATCTGAACCTGAAGGCCGGCACCCACCAGCTCACCGGCGCCCAGGCCCTCGGCCTCGTCCGCACCCGGCACGGCGTGGGCGACGGCTCCGACCTCGGCCGCATCCAGCTCCAGCAGGCCTTCATGAAGGCCCTGGTCGCCCAGGTCAAGGACGTGGGCGTCTTCACCAACCCCAAGAAGCTCTACGACCTCGCCGACACCGCCACCAAAACGGTCACCACCGACTCCGACATCGGCTCGGTCAACTCCCTCCTGTCCTGGGCCAACGGCCTCAAGGGCATCAGCCCGTCCCACATGACCATGGTCACGATGCCGGTCCAGTACGACCCGGCGGACCTGAACCGCGTACTGCTGGACGAGGACAAGGCACAGATGGTCTGGACAGCCCTCAAGAACGACCAGCAGATTCCGAGGTCGGCAACAACGGGTACAGCCACAGGCCAGGCAAAGTCCGTGGTGAGTAGCTCTTAAGGGGCGCGAGGAACTGCGCGAAAAGCGACCACGGTCCGCACGGAATAGATAAGAGCAAGACCCGGTTTTGGGAGATGGCCCCAGTCCTGGCAGACTGGTACGTCGGCTCCGGTTCACGCCCCCGCACCCCGCGGCAGGCGACCCGGCGCCCTCCCGAAACCTAGGAGACACCTTGAAGCGCGACATCCACCCCGAGTACGTCGAGACGCAGGTCAGCTGCACCTGTGGCGCGTCGTTCACCACCCGCAGCACGATCGAGAGCGGCACCATCCGCGCCGAGGTCTGCTCCGAGTGCCACCCGTTCTACACGGGCAAGCAGAAGATCCTCGACACCGGTGGCCGTGTGGCCCGCTTCGAGGCCCGCTTCGGCAAGGCTGCCGCCGGCTCCAAGAAGTAGCGAGCCCCAATTCGCCGGTCCACGGCCGCGCCCCCGCGGGGGTGCGCCCGGGACCGGCGTTTTTGGTCGCCCGCCCCTTCACCCCCGTACACCCACAGGAGCCCAAGATGTTCGAGGCCGTCGAGGAACTGGTCACCGAGCACGCCGACCTGGAGAAGAAGCTCGCGGACCCCTCGGTCCACGCCGACCAGGCCAATGCGCGCAAGCTGAACAAGCGCTACGCCGAGCTCACCCCGATCGTCTCGACGTACCGCTCCTTCAAGCAGCTCGGCGACGACATCGAGACCGCGCGTGAGTTCGCCGCCGACGACCCCGACTTCGCCGCCGAGGTCAAGGACCTCACCGAGCAGCGCGAAGAGGTCACCGAGAAGCTGCGTCTCCTGCTGGTCCCGCGTGACCCCAGCGACGACAAGGACGTCATCCTCGAGATCAAGGCGGGCGCCGGCGGCGACGAGTCGGCCCTGTTCGCGGGCGACCTGCTGCGCATGTACCTGCGCTACGCCGAGCGCGTCGGCTGGAAGACCGAGATCATCGACGCCACCGAGTCCGAGCTGGGCGGCTACAAGGACGTCCAGGTAGCGGTGAAGACCAAGGGCGGCAACGGCGCGACCGAGCCCGGCCAGGGCGTCTGGGCGCGGCTGAAGTACGAGGGTGGCGTGCACCGCGTGCAGCGCGTGCCGGCGACCGAGTCGCAGGGCCGGATCCACACCTCCGCGGCCGGTGTCCTGGTGACGCCGGAGGCCGAGGAGGTCGAGGTCGAGATCAACCCGAACGACCTGCGCATCGACGTCTACCGGTCCTCCGGCCCCGGCGGGCAGTCCGTCAACACCACCGACTCCGCCGTGCGCATCACGCACATTCCGACCGGAGTCGTCGCCTCCTGCCAGAACGAGAAGAGCCAGCTGCAGAACAAGGAGCAGGCCTTGCGTATCCTGCGCTCCAGGCTGCTCGCAGCGGCGCAGGAGGAGGCGGAGCGCAACGCCGCCGACGCCCGCCGCAGCCAGGTCCGTACCGTCGACCGCTCCGAGAAGATCCGTACGTACAACTTCCCGGAGAACCGCATCTCGGACCACCGTGTCGGCTTCAAGGCGTACAACCTGGACCAGGTCCTGGACGGCGACCTCGACGCGGTGATCCAGGCCTGTGTCGACGCGGACTCGGCAGCCAAGCTCGCAGCCGCGTAAAGCCCGGGACGTACGAGTACCACCCACGGAGGACGAGCGTGAACCTGCTGCTCGCAGAGGTGGCCCAGGCCACTCAGCGGCTGGCCGACGCCGGCGTGCCCTCGCCGCGCACCGACGCGGAGGAGCTGGCCGCGTTCGTGCACGGCGTCAAGCGCGGCGAACTCCACTCCGTGAAGGACTCCGACTTCGACGCGCGCTACTGGGAGGTCGTCGCCCGCCGCGAGGCGCGTGAGCCGCTCCAGCACATCACCGGGCGCGCCTTCTTCCGCTACCTGGAGCTCCAGGTAGGACCGGGCGTGTTCGTGCCGCGGCCGGAGACGGAGTCCGTGGTCGGCTGGGCCATAGACGCCGTACGCGCGATGGACGTCGTAGAGCCCTGCATCGTGGACCTGTGCACGGGCTCCGGCGCGATCGCGCTCGCCCTCGCCCAGGAGGTGCCGCGATCCCGCGTGCACGCCGTGGAGCTGTCCGAGGACGCCCTGGTGTGGACCCGCAAGAACATGGAGGGGTCCAGGGTCGACCTGCGGCAGGGCAACGCCCTCGACGCCTTCCCCGACCTCGACGGCCAGGTCGACCTGGTCATCTCCAACCCGCCGTACATCCCGCTCACCGAGTGGGAGTACGTCGCCCCCGAGGCGCGTGACTACGACCCGCAGATGGCGCTGTTCTCCGGCGAGGACGGCCTGGACCTGATCCGCGGCATCGAGCGCACCGCGCACCGGCTGCTGCGCCCGGGCGGCGTCGTCGTCATCGAGCACGCCGACACCCAGGGCGGCCAGGTGCCGTGGATCTTCGCCGAGGAGCGGGGCTGGGCGGACGCTGCCGATCACCCGGACCTCAACAAGCGCCCCCGCTTCGCCACGGCCCGCAAGGCCCTGCCGTGAGCACCCGCCAGACTTCACCCCAGAGTTACGTGTACGAGGAGGACCGCTAGACATGGCCCGGCGATACGACACCAACGACGCGACCGACCGCGTGACCGGTCTGCGTGAGGCCGCGTCCGCCGTCCGCCGTGGTGAGCTGGTGGTCCTGCCCACCGACACGGTGTACGGCATCGGCGCCGACGCGTTCTCCTCGGAGGCCGTCGCGGACCTGCTCGCCGCGAAGGGCCGGGGCCGCAACATGCCCACGCCCGTGCTCATCGGCTCGCCCAACACCCTGCACGGCCTCGTCACCGACTTCTCCGAGCAGGCCTGGGAGCTGGTCGACGCGTTCTGGCCGGGCGCGCTCACCCTCGTCGCGCGGCACCAGCCGTCCCTGCAGTGGGACCTCGGCGACACCCGCGGCACCGTCGCGGTGCGCATGCCGCTGCACCCGGTCGCGATCGAGCTGCTCACCGAGGTCGGCCCGATGGCGGTGTCCTCCGCCAACCTCACCGGCCACCCCTCCCCGGAGACCTGTGACGCCGCGCAGGGCATGCTCGGCGACTCCGTCTCCGTGTACCTCGACGGCGGGCCCACCCCGGGCAACGTGCCGTCCTCCATCGTCGACGTCACCGGCCCGGTGCCCGTCCTGCTGCGCGAGGGAGCCCTCTCCCCGGACGAGCTGCGCAAGGTCGTCCCCGACCTCGAGGTGGCCAATTGACAGCCCCTGACGCGGGGCGTGGCATAGGCGGCATCGGGGAGGAGACCACCACCTTCGGCTTCCCCCGGGACTCCTTCCGCATCCTCCACGTCAGCACCGGGAACGTCTGCCGCTCGCCGATCACCGAGCGGCTGACCCGCCATTTCGTCAGCCAGCGGCTCGGTGTGCTGGGCGGCCCGCTGATAGTGGAGAGCGCGGGCACCTGGGGCCACGAGGGCGCGCCGATGGAGGCCAACGCCGAGACGGTGCTGGCCGACTTCGGCGCGGACGCCGCCGGATTCACCGGCCGTGAACTCCTCGACGAGCACGTCATCATGGCCGACCTCGTCCTGACGGCCACCCGCGACCATCGCGCCCAGGTCATCTCCATGGGCCACTCGGCGGGGCTGCGCACCTTCACGCTGAAGGAGTTCACCCGCCTGGTGAAGGCGATAGATCCGGCCACGCTGCCTCCGCTGGAGGACGGCGTGGTCACGCGCGCCCGCGCCCTGGTGCGTGCCGCCGCCGCTCTACGCGGGTGGCTCCTCGCGCCGACCGCCGAGGCGGACGAGGTGCACGACCCGTACGGGGCTCCGCTGACGTTCTTCCGCTCGATCGGCGACGAGATACACGAGGCGCTGGACCCGGTGGTGACAGCTCTGACGGGCGTCGCCGCACGCACCTAGGGGCGCGAGGAACTGCGCGGTCGACCACCGCGGACCCGTAGTCGCGCGACTGGAGCACACCCCGAGCTCTCAGGCGGGCGCCCCGGTCCCCCCGGTCCTACATTGGACCCATGACGGTCACTCCCGCCCAAGAGACCGACGCCCTACGCCGTCAGGACCCCGAACTCGCGGACGTCCTGTTCGGAGAACTCGCGCGGCAGTCCACGACGCTCCAGCTGATCGCCGCCGAGAACTTCACCTCGCCCGCCGTGCTGGCCGCGCTGGGCTCACCGCTCGCCAACAAGTACGCCGAGGGCTACCCGGGCAACCGCTACCACGGTGGCTGCGAGATCGTCGACGTGGCCGAGCGGCTCGCCGTGGACCGGGCCAGGGCGCTGTTCGGCGCCGGGCACGCCAACGTCCAGCCGCACTCCGGCTCCTCCGCCGTGCTCGCCGCGTACGCGGCCCTCCTGCGCCCCGGTGACACCGTCCTCGCCCTCGGTCTGCCGCACGGCGGCCACCTCACGCACGGCTCGCCCGCGAACTTCTCCGGCCGCTGGTTCGACTTCGTCGGCTACGGCGTCGACGCCGAGACCGGGCTGATCGACTACGAGCAGGTCCGCGCCCTGGCCCGCGCGCACCACCCGAAGGCGATCGTGTGCGGCTCGATCGCCTACCCCCGCCACATCGACTACGCCCACTTCCGGGCCATCGCCGACGAGGCCGGCGCCTACCTCATCGCCGACGCCGCCCACCCGATGGGCCTGGTGGCCGGGGGAGCGGCGCCCAACCCGGTGCCGTACGCCGACATCGTGTGCGCCACCACCCACAAGGTGCTGCGCGGGCCTCGCGGCGGGATGCTGCTGTGCGGGCAGGAGCTGGCCGAGCGGGTGGACCGGGCGGTGTTCCCGTTCACCCAGGGCGGCGCGCAGATGCACACCATCGCCGCGAAGGCGGTCGCGTTCGGCGAGGCGTCGACCCCTGAGTTCTCCGTGTACGCCCATCAGGTGGTCGCCAACGCGAAGGCGCTGGCCGCCGGGCTCGCGGCCGAGGGCCTGGTCGTCACCACGGGCGGCACCGACACCCACCTGATCACCGCCGACCCGGCGCCGCTGGGCGTGGACGGCCGGGACGCGCGCGGCCGGCTCGCCGCGGCCGGGGTGGTGCTGGACTGCTGCGCCCTGCCGCACGGCGACACCCGCGGGCTGCGGCTGGGCACGGCCGCGGTGACGACCCAGGGCATGGGGGAGGCGGAGATGGGCCGGGTCGCCGTACTGCTGGCGGGGGTGGTGCGTGACGAGGTCGACAGCCGGACGGCGCGCGAGGAGGTACGGCGGCTGACGGCGGACTTCCCGCCGTATCCCGGCTGATCGGGGGTAGGCGCTCCCGGGTGCGGAGGAGGCTGTGCGCACCGAGTGTGCGGCGGCACACAGCCGCACGTGCAACCATCGTCGCTACCCGGAAGTCCCCACACATATGCGTCGCGTATGCGACCGTCGCTAGGGTGTGGGGCTGTGATGGCCAGCGAGACCTGTGGGGAAGCCCGTGCGTGAATACCTGCTGACGCTCTGCATCACGGCCGCGGTGACGTATCTGCTGACAGGGCCGGTACGTAAGTTCGCGATCGTGGCCGGGGCGATGCCGGAGATCCGGGCCCGGGACGTGCACCGGGAACCGACTCCGCGGCTCGGCGGTATCGCCATGTTCTTCGGGCTGTGCGCGGGCCTGCTGGTGGCGGCGCACCTGGCGAACCTCAGCGCGGTCTTCGAGACGTCCAACGAGCCGCGGGCGCTGCTGTCCGGGGCCGCGCTGATCTGGCTGATCGGCGTGCTGGACGACAAGTTCGAGATCGACGCGCTGATCAAGCTGGGCGGCCAGATGATCGCCGCGGGCGTGATGGTCATGCAGGGTCTGACGATCCTCTGGCTGCCCATCCCGGGCTTCGGCAACGTGGCGCTGACCCAGTGGCAGGGCACCCTGCTCACGGTCGCGCTGGTGGTCATCACCATCAACGCGGTCAACTTCGTGGACGGCCTGGACGGCCTCGCCGCGGGCATGGTGTGCATCGCGTCGGCCGCGTTCTTCCTCTACGCCTACCGCGTCTGGGTGTCGTACGGCATCGAGGCCGCCGCCCCGGCCACGCTGTTCGCGGCGATCCTGATGGGCATGTGCCTGGGCTTCCTGCCGCACAACATGCATCCGGCGCGCATCTTCATGGGCGACTCGGGCTCGATGCTGATCGGCCTGGTCCTGGCGGCCGGGGCGATCTCCATCACGGGCCAGGTGGACCCGGACGCGCTGAAGCTGTTCGCGGGCTCGGAGAAGGAGGCCGTGCACCAGACGGTGCCGGTCTACATCCCGCTGCTGCTGCCGCTGACCATCATCGCGATCCCGGCCGCCGACCTGATCCTGGCGATCGTCCGCCGCACCTGGCGCGGCCAGTCCCCCTTCGCCGCCGACCGCGGCCACCTCCACCACCGTCTGCTGGAGATCGGCCACTCCCACAGCCGCGCGGTGCTGATCATGTACTTCTGGTCCGCGCTGATCGCCTTCGGCGCGCTCGCCTACTCCGTCAACTCGGCGTCCATGTGGATCGTCCTCGGTGTGGTGGGCCTCAGCGCGATCGGCCTGGTGCTGCTTCTGCTGCCGCGCTTCCGGCCGCGCGTGCCGAGGTGGGCCCACCACTTCGTGCCGCCCCGCTACCGCCGCCGCCACGCCCCGGAGCCCGCCCCGCAGGCCCTGGCGGCCACCACGGCGGAGCCCCGTACCCCGGTCGCGGTCGGCGCCCGCACGGCCAACGGGGCGACGGCTCTGAGCGCCCGCGCACAGGTCTCGGACCGGCGTAAGGCCGGCACCTCGCGCTGACGCGAAGGTAAGAATCTGACTAGAGCATTGCCAAATCATGGGGGAGCGAACCGGGCCAATAGCAGACAAGTCGGCCCGGTTCCTGCACAGACGCGCGCGTTCACTCTCATGTGTGACAGCGAGCACACCTGCCAGGTAAAGACCTCATCAAATAGTTTGTGATACGGTTCACGAGAACCCGGGATAGAGCCGAAGGACCCTAGTGCGAGGGTCCGCTCGGACGTGAGGTTCTCTCTCAGCCCGGGGCTACGCTCGTCCATGACGACACCCCTGCCCCCTTTGAAAGCGGAGTTGCCGCCATGCCGTCCAATGACGTCCGGATCCTGGCCAAGGTCGCTGTGCCCACAGCTGCCGTCGGTGCGGTTGCCGCTGTCGTCAGTGGCCTGTTGGTCGGCGGCAAGGGCGCCGTGGGGTCCGGCGTGGCCGCGGTGGTGACGATCCTCTTCATGGGGATCGGCCTGATCGTGCTCCAGCGCACTGCCAAATCGCTTCCGCACCTGTTCCAGGCGATGGGCCTGATGCTCTACGCGGCGCAGATCCTGCTGCTGTTCATCTTCCTCGCCGCGTTCAAGAACACGTCACTGTTCCACCCCAAGGCCTTCGCGTTCACGCTCGTCGCGACCACCCTCGTGTGGATCGGCGCACAGACGTACGCGCACATGAAGTCCAAGATCCTTTACGTCGAACCCGACTCCTCCGAGGGCAGCAAGCCCGAGAAGACGGGCCCTTCGTCGTGAGGGGTAGGCCCGGGATAAAGACGCGTTCGACAAGCTGCTATCGTCCGGTGCCAACTGCGGCACTGCGGGCGCGGGCATCCGAGCTGACGCCTGTTCCATCGCGAGGCTCGACCCCGAACAGCCGCCCCCACATCCGAAACACCAGTCCAGTGCCGACCCGCGGCTGCGCGCCGCGCCGACACAACGAGGTTGCCGTACCTATGCGCCACGCTGAAGGAGCCCGCGGTGAGTGCTGACCCGACGCAGGTGCTCGCCTTCGAGACCGACTGCCACATCTTCGACGGCTGTGGCTTCCCCGCTCCCGGCCTGCACTCGTTCCTGTTCGAGCCCATCTGGGGCGACGCGGACAGCAACCTGTACTTCAACAAGACGATGCTGCTGGCGCTGCTCGGCTCCATCGTTGTGATCGGGTTCTTCTGGGCCGCCTTCCGCAAGCCCAAGGTCGTCCCGGGCAAGATGCAGATGGTCGCCGAGGCCGGCTACGACTTCGTCCGCCGCGGCATCGTCTACGAGACGCTCGGCAAGAAGGAGGGCGAGAAGTACGTTCCGCTGATCGTCTCGCTGTTCTTCTTCGTCTGGATGATGAACCTCTGGTCGATCGTCCCGCTCGCCCAGTTCCCGGTGACGTCGATCATCTCGTACCCCGCCGTCCTCGCCGGAATCGTGTACGTCCTGTGGGTCTCGCTGACCTTCAAGCGGCACGGCTTCGTGGGCGCGTTCAAGAACTTCACGGGCTACAACAAGGAACTCGGCCCGGTTCTGCCGCTGGCGATGGTCATCGAGTTCTTCTCGAACCTGATCGTCCGTCCGTTCACCCACGCGGTACGACTCTTCGCGAACATGTTCGCGGGCCACACCCTGCTGCTGCTCTTCACGATCGCCAGCTGGTACCTGCTGAACGGCATCGGCATCGCCTACGCCGGCGTCTCGTTCATCATGGTCATCGTCATGACGGCCTTCGAGCTTTTCGTCCAGGCCCTTCAGGCGTACGTCTTCGTGCTCCTGACCTGCACCTTCATTCAGGGCGCGCTCGCCGAGCACCACTGAGCACCCGCCACTTTCGAACCCCCGCAGACGTCCGGTGGCCAACCCCCACCGGTCCTTGAAAGAGAAGGAAGAACTGGCATGTCTACTCTTGCCGCTGTCACCGGTGACCTCAAGGCCCTCGGCTCCATCGGCTACGGCCTTGCCGCCATCGGCCCCGGCGTGGGCGTCGGCATCATCTTCGGTAACGGTACGCAGGCCCTCGCCCGCCAGCCCGAGGCCGCCGGCCTGATCCGCGCCAACCAGATCCTGGGCTTCGCCTTCTGTGAGGCGCTCGCCCTGATCGGTCTGGTTATGCCGTTCGTCTACGGCTCCTGATCACTTCAGGCTGACGACCGCAATCCAGACGAAAGGCAACGACATGAGCCAGCTGCTCATTCTGGCGGCCGAGGGGGAGACCGAGAATCCCCTCGTCCCGCCGATCCCTGAGCTCGTCATTGGCCTTCTCGCCTTCGTCATCGTCTTCGGCTTCCTCGCCTGGAAGCTCCTTCCGAACATCAACAAGGTTCTGGAAGAGCGGCGTGAGGCCATCGAGGGCGGTATCGAGAAGGCCGAGGCCGCGCAGACCGAGGCCCAGAGCGTCCTCGAGCAGTACAAGGCCCAGCTCGCCGAGGCCCGGCACGAGGCCGCGCGTCTGCGCCAGGAGGCGCAGGAGCAGGGTGCCGCGCTCATCGCGGAGATGCGTGCGGAGGGCCAGCGCCAGCGCGAGGAGATCATCGCCGCCGGTCACGCCCAGATCGAGGCCGACCGCAAGGCCGCCGCGTCCTCGCTGCGCCAGGACGTCGGCAAGATCGCCACCGACCTGGCCGGCAAGCTCGTCGGCGAGTCCCTCGAGGACCACGCCCGCCAGAGCCGTGTCATCGACCGGTTCCTGGACGAGCTCGACGCGAAGGCCGAGGCCGCGCGATGAACGGAGCGAGCCGCGAGGCCCTGGCAGCCGCGCGCGAGCGTCTCGACGCGCTGACGGACGCCACGTCCGTGGACGCGGCGCGGCTCGCCGACGAGCTGGCCGCCGTCACCGCGCTGCTCCACCGCGAGGTGTCGCTGCGTCGGGTCCTGACCGACCCGGCGCAGGCCGGAGAGGCCAAGGCCGAGCTGGCCCAGCGCCTGTTCGGTGGACAGGTCGGCGGCGAGACCGCGGACCTGCTGGCCGGCATGGTGCGCTCCCGCTGGTCGCAGTCCCGCGACCTGGTGGACGCGCTGGAGGAGCTGGCGAACACCGCCGACCTCACCGCCGCGCAGCGTGGCGGCTCGCTGGACGACGTCGAGGACGAGCTGTTCCGGTTCGGCCGGATCGTCTCCGGCTCCACCGAGCTGCGTGCCGCGCTGACCGACCGCAAGGCCACCACCGCGGCCAAGGGCGAGCTGCTGCGCAGCCTGCTCGGCGGCCGTGCCAAGGCCACCACCGAGCGTCTGGTGACGCGCCTTGTGACCGCGCCGCGGGGACGTAGCCTGGAGTCGGGACTGGAGTCCCTGTCCAAGCTCGCCGCCGAGCGCCGGGACCGCATGGTCGCCGTCGTCACCTCGGCGGTTCCGCTGAGCGACGGCCAGAAGCAGCGCCTGGGCGCCGCACTGGCGAAGCTCTACGGGCGTCAGATGCACCTCAACCTCGACGTGGACCCCGCGGTCCTCGGCGGAATCCGGGTGCAGGTCGGTGACGAGGTCATCAACGGCTCCCTCGCGGACCGCATCGAGGACGCCGGCCGCCGCCTGGCGAGCTAGCCCGCAACTCAATACGCAGTACGTACTTACGACGGCCCATGTTGGGCCGTGCAGAGGATTCACCTCCTGATGGGGGGAGTCCCCATCCCCCCAAGTGAAACTTCGGGCCCAACAAGGAGAGCAGGGAACCCAGATGGCGGAGCTCACGATCCGGCCGGAGGAGATCCGGGACGCGCTGGAGAACTTCGTCCAGGCGTACAAGCCGGACGCGGCCTCGCGCGAGGAGGTCGGTACGGTCACCGTCGCCGGCGACGGTATCGCCAAGATCGAGGGTCTGCCCTCGGCCATGGCGAACGAGCTGCTGAAGTTCGAGGACGGCTCCCTCGGTCTCGCGCTGAACCTGGAAGAGCGCGAGATCGGTGCCGTCGTGCTCGGCGAGTTCAGCGGTATCGAGGAGGGTCAGCCGGTCACCCGTACCGGCGAGGTCCTGTCGGTCGCGGTGGGCGAGGGCTACCTCGGCCGCGTCGTCGACCCGCTCGGCAACCCGATCGACGGCCTCGGCGAGATCGAGACCAGCGGTCGTCGTGCCCTTGAGCTGCAGGCCCCCACGGTCATGCAGCGCAAGTCGGTGCACGAGCCGATGGAGACCGGCTACAAGGCCGTCGACGCGATGACCCCGATCGGCCGTGGTCAGCGTCAGCTGATCATCGGTGACCGCCAGACCGGCAAGACCGCCCTGGCCGTCGACACGATCATCAACCAGCGCGACAACTGGCGCACCGGCGACCCGAACAAGCAGGTCCGCTGCATCTACGTCGCCATCGGCCAGAAGGGCTCCACCATCGCCGGCGTGCGCCGCGCGCTGGAGGAGAACGGCGCCCTGGAGTACACGACCATCGTCGCCGCCCCGGCGTCCGACCCGGCCGGCTTCAAGTACCTCGCGCCCTACACCGGCTCGGCCATCGGTCAGCAGTGGATGTACGAGGGCAAGCACGTCCTCATCATCTTCGACGACCTGTCCAAGCAGGCCGACGCCTACCGTGCCGTGTCGCTGCTGCTGCGCCGTCCGCCGGGCCGCGAGGCCTACCCGGGCGACGTCTTCTACCTGCACTCCCGTCTGCTGGAGCGCTGCGCCAAGCTCTCCGACGACATGGGCGCCGGCTCGATGACCGGTCTGCCGATCGTCGAGACCAAGGCCAACGACGTGTCGGCGTTCATCCCGACCAACGTCATCTCCATCACCGACGGCCAGTGCTTCCTGGAGTCCGACCTGTTCAACGCCGGTCAGCGTCCGGCCCTGAACGTCGGTATCTCGGTCTCCCGCGTCGGTGGCTCCGCCCAGCACAAGGCGATGCGCCAGGTCTCCGGCCGTCTGCGCGTGGACCTCGCCCAGTTCCGTGAGCTGGAGGCGTTCGCCGCCTTCGGTTCCGACCTGGACGCCGCGTCGAAGCAGCAGCTGGAGCGCGGTCAGCGCATGGTCGAGCTGCTGAAGCAGGACCAGTACCAGCCGATGGCCACCGAGTACCAGGTCGTCTCCGTCTGGGCCGGCACCAACGGCCGTATGGACGAGGTCCCGGTCGTCGACATCCGCCGCTTCGAGCGCGAGCTGCTCCAGTACCTCAAGGACCAGCACAAGGGTCTGATGACCTCCATCAAGGAGGGCGCGAAGATGTCGGACGACACCATCGCCGCCATCGACTCGGCCGTCGCGGAGTTCAAGAAGCAGTTCGAGACCTCCGACGGCAAGCTGCTCGGCGAGGACGCTCCGGCCGCTGCCGCCAAGTGACGTAAGGAAGGGACCTGACTCATGGGAGCCCAGCTCCGGGTCTACAAGCGTCGCATCCGATCCGTCACCGCGACCAAGAAGATCACCAAGGCGATGGAGATGATCGCCGCCTCGCGCGTCGTCAAGGCGCAGCGCAAGGTGGCGGCCTCCACGCCGTACGCGCAGGAACTGACCCGCGCGGTCACGGCGGTCGGCACCGGGTCGAACACCAAGCACCCGCTCACCACCCAGGCCGAGACGGTCACCCGGTCCGCAGTCCTGCTGCTGACCAGTGACCGTGGTCTGGCCGGTGCGTTCAACTCCAACGCCATCAAGGCGGCGGAGCAGCTGACCGAGCGCCTCGAGCGCGAGGGTCAGCAGGTCGACACGTACATCGTCGGCCGGCGCGGTGTGGCCCACTACAACTTCCGCGAGCGCAAGGTCGTGGAGTCGTGGACCGGGTTCACCGACGAGCCGACCTACGCGGACGCGAAGAAGGTCGCCGCGTCGCTGATCGAGGCCATCGAGAAGGACACGGCGGAGGGCGGCGTGGACGAGCTCCACATCGTCTACACCGAGTTCGTGTCGATGATGACGCAGACGGCGATCGACAGCCGGATGCTGCCGCTCAGCCTCGAAGAGGTCGCGAAGGAGGCCGCCCCCCAGGGTGAGCTTCTTCCGCTGTACGACTTCGAGCCCTCGGCGGAGGACGTCCTCGACGCCCTGCTGCCGCGGTACGTCGAGAGCCGGATCTACAACGCGCTGCTGCAGTCGGCTGCTTCCAAGCACGCCGCCACGCGCCGCGCGATGAAGTCGGCCACCGACAACGCGGGCGAGCTGATCAACACGCTCTCCCGCCTTGCCAATGCGGCCCGCCAGGCCGAAATCACCCAGGAAATCAGCGAGATCGTCGGTGGCTCCGCAGCCCTTGCCGACGCGACCGCGGGGAGTGACAAGTAATGACGACGACTTCTGAGACGGCCGTTGCCACGGGCCGCGTCGCCCGGGTCATCGGCCCGGTCGTCGACGTGGAGTTCCCCGTCGACGCGATGCCCGACATCTACAACGCCCTGCACGTCGAGGTGGCCGACCCGGCCAACGCCGGCGAGAAGAAGACGCTGACCCTGGAGGTCGCCCAGCACCTGGGTGACGGCCTGGTCCGCACGATCTCCATGCAGCCCACCGACGGTCTGGTCCGCCAGGCCCCGGTCACCGACACCGGTGCCTCCATCACGGTGCCGGTCGGCGACTTCACCAAGGGCAAGGTGTTCAACACCCTCGGTGAGGTGCTGAACGTCGACGAGGCCTACGAGGGCGAGCGCTGGGGCATCCACCGCAAGGCCCCGAACTTCGACGAGCTCGAGTCGAAGACCGAGATGTTCGAGACCGGCGTCAAGGTCATCGACCTTCTCACCCCGTACGTCAAGGGTGGAAAGATCGGTCTGTTCGGTGGTGCCGGCGTCGGCAAGACGGTGCTCATCCAGGAGATGATCTACCGCGTCGCCAACAACCACGACGGTGTGTCGGTGTTCGCCGGTGTCGGTGAGCGCACCCGTGAGGGCAACGACCTCATCGAGGAGATGTCGGACTCCGGCGTCATCGACAAGACCGCGCTGGTCTTCGGCCAGATGGACGAGCCCCCGGGCACCCGTCTGCGCGTGGCCCTGGCCGGTCTGACCATGGCGGAGTACTTCCGCGATGTGCAGAAGCAGGACGTGCTGTTCTTCATCGACAACATCTTCCGCTTCACCCAGGCCGGTTCCGAGGTGTCGACCCTGCTCGGCCGCATGCCCTCCGCGGTGGGCTACCAGCCGAACCTGGCCGACGAGATGGGTCTCCTCCAGGAGCGCATCACCTCGACCCGTGGTCACTCGATCACCTCGATGCAGGCGATCTACGTCCCCGCGGACGACCTGACCGACCCGGCCCCGGCCACCACCTTCGCCCACCTCGACGCGACGACGGTTCTGTCCCGTCCGATCTCCGAGAAGGGCATCTACCCGGCCGTGGACCCGCTGGACTCGACGTCCCGCATCCTCGACCCGCGGTACATCGCGGCGGACCACTACAACGCCGCGATGCGCGTGAAGAACATCCTGCAGAAGTACAAGGACCTGCAGGACATCATCGCGATCCTCGGCATCGACGAGCTCGGCGAGGAGGACAAGCTCGTCGTCCACCGTGCCCGTCGCGTGGAGCGCTTCCTGTCCCAGAACACCCACGTCGCCAAGCAGTTCACCGGCGTGGACGGTTCGGACGTGCCGCTGGACGAGTCGATCGCTGCGTTCAACGCGATCTGCGACGGCGAGTACGACCACTTCCCGGAGCAGGCGTTCTTCATGTGCGGTGGTCTCGAGGACCTGAAGAAGAACGCGAAGGAGCTGGGCGTCTCCTGACCCGGGCAGCTGCCTGAGTCGTGAGGGGGCGGGCACGTCCCGCCCCCTCACTCACGCCTACTAGACTTGTAACCAACACCCGGCAGAACCGCCGGGTGGTGACCCGAGGAGCCACCTTGGCTGCTGAGCTGCACGTCGCGCTGGTCGCGGCCGACCGAGAGGTCTGGTCCGGCGAGGCCACCCTGGTCGTCGCGCGCACCACGTCCGGCGACATCGGCGTCATGCCCGGTCACCAGCCGCTGCTCGGTGTGCTGGAGTCGGGCCCGGTGACCATTCGTACGAGTGACGGCGGGACCGTGATCGCCGCGGTGCACGGCGGTTTCATCTCGTTCGCGGACAACAAGCTGTCGCTGCTGGCCGAGATCGCCGAGCTGTCGGACGAGATCGACGTCCAGCGCGCGGAGCGGGAGCTCGAGCGGGCGAAGGCGGAGGGCGACGCCGCCGCCGAGCGCCGTGCGGATGTCCGCCTGCGGGCGGCGGCGGCGCGCTGACACAGCGCTCGCACGCGATGATGTAACTCAGCCGCGGCCGGCACCGGACACTTCCGGTACCGGCCGCGGCTGAGGCAGATCTGGGTGTTTTTTACGTTCCGTTACCTAGCAGACGAGGAGGTCGGTGTCGATGGTCCTCGCTCTGACTGTGTGCGGAATCGTCGTCGCCCTCGTGGTGATCGGGTTGTTCGTCTTCGGCCTGCGCCGCAGGCTGATCCAGCGCTCCGGCGGCACCTTCGACTGCTCCCTGCGCTGGGACGTCCCCGAGGGCGGTGACACCAGTGGCAAGGGCTGGGCCTACGGCATCGCCCGCTACAACGGCGACCGCATCGAGTGGTTCCGGGTCTTCTCCTACGCTCCTCGCCCGCGCCGCGTCCTGGAGCGCTCCGCGATCGAGGTGGCCGGCCGCCGCGTCCCCGAGGGCGAGGAGGAGCTGGCCCTGCTGTCCGACGCGGTGATCCTCGTCTGTCTGCACCGGGGCACCCGTCTCGAGCTCGCCATGAGCGAAGACGCGCTGACCGGTTTCCTCGCGTGGCTGGAGGCAGCCCCGCCCGGACAGCGCGTCAATGTCGCTTAGTGCGTGTGCGTGATCTTTACTTCAGGCCGTTGCTGATCGCGGTGACCAGCTCGCCGTTGCTGGTGTCGCCGCTGAACTCCCAGAAGAACGCGCCGCCCAGGCCCTGGTTCTTGGCCCAGGTCATCTTGGTGCCGATGGTGGCCGGAGTGTCGTAGGACCACCAGTTGCTGCCGCAGTAGGCGTACGCCGTGCCGCCGACGGTGCCGGTGGCGGGGCAGGAGTTCTTGAGCACCTTGTAGTCCTCGATGCCGGCCTCGTAGGTGCCGGGGGCCGCGCCCGTGGCCGAGCCGCCCGGGGCGGCCTGGGTGACGCCGGTCCAGCCGCGGCCGTAGAAGCCGATGCCGAGGAGCAGCTTGCTCGCGGGGACGCCCTTGGCCTTCAGCTTGGCGATGGCGTCGGCCGAGTTGAAGCCGGCCTTCGGGATGCCCGCGTACGAGGTGAGCGGGGAGTGCGGGGCGGTGGGGCCGGTCTTGTCCCAGGCGCCGAAGTAGTCGTACGTCATCACGTTGTACCAGTCGACGTACTGCCCGGCGCCGCCGTAGTCGGCCGCGTCGATCTTGCCGCCGTCACTGGCGTCGGCGGTGATGGCCGCGGTGATCAGGTAGTTCGGGCCGAACTCGGTGCGCAGCGCCTGCATGAGGTTCTTGAAGGCGGCCGCGCCGGAGGTGTCGCAGCTCAGACCGCAGGCGTTGGGGTACTCCCAGTCGATGTCGATGCCGTCGAAGACGTCGGCCCAGCGCGGGTCCTCGATGACGGCCTTGCAGGACTTGGCGAAGGCGGCGGCGTTGGCCGCGGCCTGGCCGAAGCCGCCGGAGTAGGTCCAGCCGCCGAAGGAGTACAGCACCTTGATGTTCGGGTACTTGGCCTTCAGCTGGCGCAGCTGGTTGAAGTTGCCGCGCAGCGGCTGGTCCCAGGTGTCGGCGGTGCCGGAGACGGACTGGTCGGCGGTGTACGCCTTGTCGTAGGCGGCGTAGGTGTCGTCGACGGTGCACTGCCCGTTCTTGACGTTGCCGAACGCGTAGTTGATGTGGGTGATCTTCGAGGCGCTGCCCGAGGTCACCAGGTTCTTGACGTGGTAGTTGCGGCCGTAGACGCCCCACTCGGTGAAGTAGCCGAGGTTGACCTTGGAGCCGGGCTGCGGGCCGGGGTCCGTGCCTCCGCCGCCGGTGGTGCGCACGGCGACCGAGCCGCTGGCGGGGCCGGTCTGGTCGGCGGTGTCACGGGCCTGGACGGAGTAGGAGTAGTCCGTGCCGGCGGTGAGGCCGGTGTCCGTGTAGCTCGTTCCGGTGACAGTGGCGACCTTGGCGCCGCCGCGCAGGACGTCGTAGTTCTTGATGCCCTTGTCGTCGGTGGCCGCGCTCCAGCTGAGCTTCACCGAGGTGTCGGTGATGCCGGAGGCGGTGGGGGTGCCCGGTGCGGAGGGCGCCGCGTCGCCGGGGACGGAGGTGCCGTCGCAGGAGCCGCCGTTGAGCTTGCAGCCCGAGGGGGAGCCGGTGCCGGTGCCGTTGAAGCCGAAGGAGACGGAGGCGCCGGGGGCGAGGGAGCCGTTCCAGGACTTGTTCTTGGCGGTCCAGTGCAGACCGGAGGAGGTGACGTCGGCGTCCCAGGCGGAGGTGACGGAGGTGCCGGAGGGGAAGTCCCACTCGACGGTCCAGGCGCTGAGGGTGGTGGTGCCGGTGTTCTTCACCGTCCAGCGGCCCTCGAAGCCGCTGCCCCAGTCCGAGGCCTTGGTGTAGGTGGCGGTGGCGCTGGTGGCGGCCTCGGCGGGGCTCGCGAGTCCGACCATGCCGGCCACGGGGAGGAGGAGCGTGGCGAGTCCGGCCGCCGCTCTGTGTCTGAAGCGCATGCAGCGCCTCCTTTGTCGACAGGGGGTGGGGCGTGACTGAGCCTTCACGCCCACGGTGCCGCGAGGATAGGAAAGGTCTGGACCAGAGGTCAATAGGTCTGGACCACTTCGGAGCTCTCGCGACAGGCGGGCCCCTACATCCCCAACTCCTGCGCGAGCACCGCCGCTTGCACCCGGCTGCGCAGCTCCAGCTTCCCCAGCAACCGGCTGACGTGCGTCTTCACCGTCGCCTCGGCCATGTCCAGCCGGGCCGCGATGTCCGCGTTGGACAGCCCCTCGCCGAGACAGGCCAGCACCTCGCGCTCACGCCGGGTCAGACCACCGAGGACGGCCGGATCGGCCTTCGGCTGCCGTACGGGCTTCGCGGCGAACTCCGCGATCAGGCGCCGGGTGACAGCGGGTGCGATCAGGCCCTCACCGCGCGCGACCGTCCGCACGGCCTCGATCAGATCCCGCGCCTCGGTGTTCTTCAGCAGAAACCCCGACGCCCCGGCCCGCAGCGCCCCGAACACGTACTCGTCGAGGTCGAAGGTGGTCAGCACCAGCACATCGGCGAGCCCCTCCGCGACGACCTTCCGCGTCGCCGACACTCCGTCAAGTCGCGGCATCTGTACGTCCATCAGCACCAGGTCCGGCCGCAGCTCGCGGGCCCGTTCCACCGCCTGCTCGCCGTCCGCCGCCTCGCCGACGACCTCGATGTCGGGCGCGCTGCGCAGGATCAGCACCAGCCCCGCCCGCACGGCCGACTGGTCCTCCGCGACGAGCACCCGGATCATTCCCGCATCCCTTCCTCGATGTCCCCGGTCGGCAGCGTGGCCCGTACGGCCCACACCTTGCCGTCTGCCGACTCCTTTGGGCCGGCCTCGAACGTGCCCCGCAGCAGGGCCACCCGCTCCTGCATGCCCACGAGCCCGGCCCCGGAACCCGGCGCGCGCGGCCCGTCCCGGTCGCCGTACGGGCTGGTCACCGCGAGGCACAGCGCCCCGTCCCGCTGCCGCAGCCGTACGGTGACCCGGCCGGGCCCCGCGTGCTTCAGGGCGTTGGTCAGCGCCTCCTGCACCAGCCGGTAGGCGGCCAGTTCGACCGGTGCGGGCAGCCCTTCGCCGCGGTCGGCGTCCAGCACGACGTCCAGGCCGTTGGCGCGGGCGCCCTCGACCAGGGAGCCGAGCCCGTCGAGCGTGGGCGCCACGGCCGGTTCCAGGTCGCCGCTGCTGTCCCTGAGGATGCCGATCAGCCGGCGCATCTCGGCCAGCCCCTGGACGCTGTTCTCCCGGATCACCCCCAGGGCCTCACGGGAGGTGGCCGGGTCGTCCAGGGACAGCGCCGCCGTGGAGTGGATCGCGATCGCCGAGAGGTGGTTGGCCACCATGTCGTGCAGCTCCCGCGCCATCCGGGCGCGTTCGGCGGTGACGGCCTGGGTGCGGTCCATCTCGGCGAGCAGCGCGGTCTGTTCGGCCTGCAGCCGGGCCGAGTCCGCGGCGTCGCGGTGGTTGCGCACGATGGCGCCGGTGGCGGCCGGGCCGAAGGAGACGATGGCCGCGCCGAGCCCGACCAGCAGCGCCTCGGGCCTGCGCCACCACACCAGGAAGCCCAGGGTGATGCCGATGCTGATCAGACCGGTGGTGACCGGGATACGGCGGACCGCGGCGGGGGTGCCGTACAACACGGCCGCGTAGGCGAGGTCGGTGAACATCAGGATGGTCGCCGGGTTGCCCGGCGTGAAGGTGTCCGCGACCAGCGCGAAGGTGCCCACGACGAGCGCCGCCTGCGGTCTGGTGCGGCGCAGCGGCTCCATGAGTGCCGTCACGGCCAGCGGGATGAGCCCCCACTCCGACGGCAGCAGACCGCTGCCCGCCGTGTTCAGGCCGAGCTTCCACATGACCAGCCCGCCGAGCAGCCCGGCGACACCGAGATACACGTCGAAGCGGTGGGGGCGGGGGAGCGGCGCGGCCATGGGCTCCATCCAACACGCAACCGCCCACCGGTCGCATGGTCCGGCGGGAGGGTCGCCGACTGCATCTTTCGATGTACCGCGGCTTCCTCATCGGCGACGACGACCCCGGCCCATTCGCGCGTCAGCCTGGAAGGGTGACCGAGAGGAGCGAGCCGTGATCGTCGGACTGATCGTCGCCTGTGAAGTGGCCTTCTGGGCGCTGCTGGCCGCGGGACTGTCCTTCCGCTATCTGCTGCGGATGCCGCGCGTGGGCCTGGCCCTGCTGCTGTGCGAGCCGCTGCTGGAGGTCGTGCTGTTCACCGTCACAGCGATCGACCTGAAGAACGGGGCGGAGCCCGACTGGAAGCACGGCCTGGCGGCCGTCTACATCGGCTTCACCGTCGGCCTCGGTCACTCCACCATCAGGTGGGCCGACGCCCGCTTCGCCCACCGCTTCGCGGGCGGGCCGCCGCCGGTGCGCCCGCCGAAGTACGGCACCGCCCGCGCGGTCCACGAGTGGAAGGTCGCCGGCCGCTGGACCCTCGCGGCCGTCGTCGCCCTCGCCCTGCTCCAGTCGGCCGTCTGGTACATCGGCACCGACGGCGACATCAGCTCCCTGCGCGCCTGGCAGCAGCGCATGCTCTGGGTGATCGGCATCAACCTGGTCATCGCCGGGAGCTACACCCTGTTCCCGAAGCGCGAAAAGGTGAGCTAGCGCTCCCCGCCGGGGACCCACAGCACATCGCCCTGCTCCTGATTGGCCGCTCGGGCGAGGATGAACAACAGGTCCGACAGCCGGTTGAGGTACGTGGCCGTCAGCGGGTTCATGACCTCCCCGTGCACCTCCAGCGCCGCCCACGTCGAGCGCTCGGCCCGGCGGGCGACCGTGCAGGCCTGGTGCAGCAGGGCCGCGCCGGGGGTGCCGCCCGGGAGGATGAAGGAGCGCAGCTTCTCCAGGCGTTCGTTGAAGCGGTCGCAGTCCGCCTCCAGCTTGTCGACGTAGAACTGCTCGACCCTCAGCGGCGGGAACTCGGGGTTCTCCACCACCGGCGTCGACAGGTCCGCGCCCACGTCGAACAGGTCGTTCTGCACCCGGGTGAGGACCTCGACGATGTCCTCCGCCAGGCCGCCCAGCGCGATCGCCGTGCCGATGACCGCGTTCGCCTCGTTGGCGTCGGCATAGGCGGCGATCCGCAGATCGGTCTTCGGCACCCGGCTCATGTCACCCAGGTTCGTGGTGCCCTTGTCGCCGGTCCGCGTGTAGATGCGCGTCAGATTGACCATGAGGCCAGGGTAGTTACGCCCCGCCGCCCCCACCGGTGTGATGTCCGTCATGTGAGACGTGACGCGCATTACTAACCGGTCACACAGCGGCTCACGCCCGCTAGTGTCCGCCGTGAGCAAACGTAAACAGCGTGTATGCACACAAGGGGAGTCGGAGTGGCACGGAAGCTCGCCGTCATCGGGGCCGGTCTCATGGGTTCCGGCATCGCCCAGGTCTCCGCGCAGGCGGGCTGGGACGTCGTCCTGCGCGACGTCACCGACGAGGCACTCAAGCGGGGCACCGACGGGATCAAGGCGTCGTACGACAAGTTCGTGAGCAAGGGCAAGCTCGACGCGGCCGACGCCGAGGCCGCGCTCGGCCGGATCACCGCCACGACCGACCTGGACGCGGCCGCCGACGCGGACGTCGTCGTCGAGGCCGTCTTCGAGAAGCTCGAGGTCAAGCACGAGATCTTCCGCACGCTCGACAAGATCGTGCGCCCGGACACCGTGCTCGCCTCCAACACCTCCGCCATCCCGATCACCAAGATCGCGGCCGTCACCGAGCGCCCCGAACGGGTCGTCGGCGTGCACTTCTTCTCGCCGGTGCCGATGATGCAGCTCGTCGAGCTGGTGCGCGGCTACAAGACCAGCGACGAGACCCTCGCCACCGCGCGGGAGTTCGCCGAGTCCGTCGGCAAGACCTGCATCGTCGTCAACCGTGACGTCGCCGGGTTCGTGACCACCCGGCTGATCTCGGCGCTCGTCGTCGAGGCCACCAAGCTCTACGAGTCGGGCGTCGCCACCGCCGAGGACATCGACCTCGCCTGCAAGCTGGGCTTCGGCCACGCCATGGGCCCGCTGGCCACCGCCGACCTCACCGGCGTGGACATCCTGCTGCACGCCACCAGCAACATCTACACCGAGACCCAGGACGAGAAGTTCGCTCCGCCGGAGCTGATGCGCCGGATGGTTGACGCCGGTGACATCGGCCGCAAGAGCGGGCAGGGCTTCTACAAGCACTGAGGCACCCGGCCTCCGAAACCGCACACGCCCCAGGGGTGTCACACCTCGGGGTGAATTCGGTATCGGTTCGCTTACGGACGGCAACCTCTGGCAGCGCGACGCCGTCAGAGGTTGCAACCGTGGCTCGCAGAACGCGGCCCACACTCATCGCATCGCGGAGCACCAGACGCACGCACAGGAGCGCATATGCACATCAGGGGCGACCACGCCGAGGTGGTCGTCGGGGGCCGCCTCGACGTCCGCACCGCGGCGGACGCCCGTACGGTCCTGCACTCGGCCGTCGACGACGGAGCCGGCGATCTGATCCTGAACCTGTCCGAACTGGACTCGTGGGACGCCACCGGACTCGGCGTGATCATGGGCGCCCACCGGCGGGCCGGCCGCTGCGGCCGCCGACTGGTGCTGCGCGGCGTACCGCCGCAGATGCAGCGCCTGCTGGTGGCCACCCGGCTGCACCGGATCCTTGCGATCGAGGGCGGCCTCGGCGTGGAGTCGCTGCCCCGCGTGTGACCGCGCGCACGGCCGGTGACCAGGACCGCGGGGTTCGGTGACCAGGACCCGGACGTCCGGCGTAGAAACACCCGACGCGCCCAATCATCACGAGACCATGACGTCTCGGGCGGCCCGGCACCCCGGGCTGTCGCAGACACCGGGCGACGGTTTACGGTTCGACTGCCCGCCGCCAGAAACCCACGAGCGGGTACCGGACCAGAAGCGACAGCGCAGTGTGCAGCAAGGCCGGGAAGGGCTACGCCACACGACGCTTTTGGGGGTTGGACACCGATGGACCCGAACACCCGGGGCCCCGAGGCGGGCGGCCACGACAGCGCCGGCCAGCCGCCGCGCCAGCGCCCGCCCAGGGACCCGCTGGCGGGCGACCTCGGCCAGCACGCGCCCGCCCAGGCCAGGACGACGCAGCTCGTCTCCGGTGACTACCTGCTCACCGTCAACCCCGTCGACGGCAGCGAGATCGAGCTGTGCCCGCCGGCCCAGCGGCCCGCCGCGCCCGAGAGGCGCACCCCCGCCGAACGTGCGGAAGCGGCCCGTGCCGCCGCGCCGGCCCCGCCCGGACCGCCCCGCCCCGAACTGCCGCTGCTCGGCCGCCACGACGAGCACGAGCGGCTCGTCCGCCTCCTCGCCCGCGGCCGCTCCGTCCGCCTCACCGGCCCCGCGGGCTCCGGCCGCACCCGCCTCCTGGACGTCGTCGCCGCGGACTGCGCCGACCTCGCCCCCGACGGAGTCGTCCGCCTCAGCGGCTTCCGCCGCACCGCCGACGAACTCCTCCACGACCTCTTCCACGCCGTCCACCGCGCCCCCCTGCACCGGCTGGAACGCGCCGAACTGCTCGATTACGTCCGCGAGGTCGGTGCCGTCGTCGTCCTCGACGACATCGAGTTCGGCGGCGCCGCCCTCGACACGCTGCTGGACGCCACCCCCGAGTGCGCCTTCCTGATCGCCGCGACCCCCGACGTGCCCGCGCCGTCCGCCGACTCCCCGATCGAGGAGGTCTTCCTCGACGGCCTCGACCGCGCCGGCGGACTTGAGCTCCTGGAACACGCCGTCGGCCGCACCCTCACCGAGGACGAGGCCAACTGGGCGGGCGACCTCTGGTTCGAGTCCGAGGGCCTGCCCCTGCGCTTCGTCCAGGCGGGCGCCCTGCTGCGGCAGCGCGACCGGCTGCGGGCCGGGGCCGACGCCCTGGACGACTATGGCGTTTTCGAACCCGAAGTCCCGGTCGAGGACGCCGTCCCCGCCGAACCGCCCGTCGGCGAGGACATACCGCTGCCCTCGCTCGCCGAAGGGGCCGCCCCCGCCGCCCTGCTCGCCTCCCGGCTCAGCGCCTGTGCCCGCGCCACCCTGCGCTTCGCCGTCGCCCTGGGCGGCGAGATCCCGCACCAGGCCCATCTGCCCGCCCTCGTCGGCGACACCCACGCCGACGCGGCCCTCGGCGAACTCATCGGCTGCGCCCTGGTCTCCCCGGTCGGCGGCCGTCACCGCCTCGCCGCCGGTGTGCTGACCCAGCTGGAGGCCGCCGGCTACGCCGACGACATCGATGCCTACGCCCTGACCGCCGCACAGCACTACACCTGGTGGGTCGGACACCCCTCGGTCGGCCCCGACCGGGTCTGCGCCGAGGCCGACGCCGTGCTCGCCGCGTTGAGCGTGCTGGTGCCTCTCACCACCGTGCCGGCCGAGGACGAGGAGAGCCCGGCCGTCCAGCTGGCCCGCACGGCCGCGCCCGCCTTCGCCGCGGGCCTCAACTGGAGCGCCTGGGAACGCGCCCTGCGCTCCGGCGCGGAGGCCGCCCGGCTCGCCGGTGCCGTCTCCGAGCAGGCCTACTTCCACCACGAACTCGGCATCCTCGCCCTGTGCGGCGGACAGCTCGACCGCGCCCGCGCCGAGCTGGAGGCCTCCATCGGGCTGCGCGGCGCCCTCGCCGACAAGCGCGGCACGGTCGCCGGCCGCCGCGCACTGGCCCTCGTCGACGACCGCTCCGGTACGACCCCGGGTCCCGGGCTGCCGCTCGGGTCCCTCGGCACGAGCCCGTCCGGTACGCCCGGTGCGGGACTGCCGGCACTCGCCGCGGGCACGACCCCGTCCGGGGGCCTGCCGTACGGCGGTCCGGCCCCGGTCGGCGCCCTGGGGCAGCTCGGCCCGGGGGCGGACGGCGCCCAGGGGAAGTCCGCCTCGCCCTCCGACGGCGTCCCGGCGGGCCTCGCCGCCTTCCCGCCGCTGCACCGGCCCGACGACTCCTTCGACCTCGTCACCGACCGGGCCACCGCCTCCGGCTCCGGGCCGCGGCGCGCCTTGGGCGGGCTGCGCGGGCTGGCCCGGCGCAACCTCGCCGCCACGGGTGCGGGCGCGCTGCTCGTCGCCGTGCTCGGCACGGTGGTGACCCTCGGCGCCACCTCCGGCGACAACGACGCCGACGACCCCTCGCACCGGGTGGGCGTCAACCCGACCTCCGTCCAGAGCGAGGACGACGACCTGGGCGGCGACGAGGCCGAGCCCACCCCCGGCGGCGACACCGGCTCCGCCACCAGCCGGCCCTCCGCCTCCGGCACCGGCAACGGCGGCAGCTCCGACGCAGAGGCTCCCCCGGCCGCCACGGACCCGGCCGAGCCGTCGGACACCCCGAGCGGCTCACCGCGGCCCACGACCGAGCCGTCGGCGACCTCCACGACGAAGAAGCCGCCGTCCCAGTCGCCGACGAGCCCCCCGTCGATGTCCCCGAGGCCGACCCGGACGGAGAGCGAGTCCCCGACGCCGTCGTCCTCGCCGACGCCGACGCAGACGCCCACCGAGACGCCCGCGGAGCCCCCGACGACCAACACCGCCAGCGGGACGGCCAGCGCGTCCGCGAGCGCCTCGGAGTCCGGTGCCGGGAGCACTCCGAGCGGTTCGGACGCCGTCATCTGACCGACCCCGCGCACACATCAGGGCCGGGCTCCCGTGGGGGAGACCCGGCCCTGATCGTCGTAGGGGGGAAGGCGTCTGTCAGAACAGCCGCAGTTTGTCGTCCTCGATGCCGCGCAGGGCGTCGTAGTCGAGGACCTGGCAGCCGATGCCGCGGTCGGTGGCGAGGACGCGGGCCTGGGGCTTGATCTCCTGGGCGGCGAAGATGCCGCGCACCGGCGCGAGATGCGGGTCGCGGTTCAACAGCTCCAGGTAGCGGGTGAGTTGCTCGACCCCGTCGATCTCGCCGCGCCGCTTGATCTCCACCGCGACGGTCTGCCCCTCGGCGTCCCGGCACAGGATGTCGACCGGGCCGATGGCCGTCATGTACTCGCGCCGGATCAGGGTGTAGCCCTCGCCCAGCGTCTCGATGCGGTCGGCGAGCAGCTCCTGAAGGTGCGCTTCCACGCCGTCCTTGATCAGGCCCGGGTCGACGCCCAGTTCGTGCGACGAGTCGTGGAGGACTTCCTCCATCGTGATGATCAGTTTCTCGCCCGCCTTGTTGACGACGGTCCACACGCCGTCCTCGGCGCCCGTGCCCTCCTTCAGCGTGCAGGGCGGCGACATCCAGTTGAGGGGCTTGTAGGCCCGGTCGTCGGCGTGGATGGAGACGCTGCCGTCCGCCTTGACCAGGATCAGGCGGGGAGCCGAGGGCAGATGGGCGGTGAGCCGGCCGGCGTAGTCGACGGAGCACCGGGCGATGACGAGACGCATGGTCCGCAACGCTACTCGACGGGCAGGGGTGCACGCGATTCGCCCACCCTCACCCCGAGGCCCCCCGGGCCGCCCCTTTTGATCCAGATGCAGCCTGTTCGGCAATGGCCGATTGTGCGCACACTCGTCGTTCTCTATGTGTGCAATCTCCTGGTGCGGTCACCGTCCGTTGCCTACCGTATTAAACGGGAGGTTGCGATGTGTGTACGCAGCGTATCGAGATTCGCGAACTCCCTTACCTGTCCGGCAACCCCTGCTGGTGCGGGGGTGCGAGAGGAGAACCCATGTCGCTCGACGTCTCACCGGCCCTACTCGAACAGGCCGAGCGAGGCGAGGTCGACGAAGCAGCTTTCGTCGACTGCGTCCGGACCTCCCTGCCCTACGCATGGGAGATGATCAGCTCCCTGGTGGCCCAGCTGAAGGTGGACGGCGGACAGTTCGCCGACAACCAGACGCCTCCGCCGGACGAGCAGGCACGGGGTCAGCTGCTGCGTGCGCTCGCGAGTGACGCCATACGCGGAGCGCTGCAGCGGCACTTCGGGGTGCGGCTGGCCTTCCAGAACTGCCACCGGGTGGCGGTGTTCCCGCTGGATGCCTCTGCCGACGAGAGGCTGGCCCGATTCACCTCGATCCGCGGTCAGCTGCTGAACCAGTCTCCGGAGCTGCGGGACTGCTGAGGCGGTTGACCAGCCCGCTTGCCGCTCCGTACGCGGGAGGTGCAGATTGTGCCGGGGCGGCAGGCATTCAGGGGGCACGGCGGTTCAGCGCAGGTGCGGAAGCACCTCGGCGCCGAGCCGCCGTACGTTCTCCTCCGTGGCCGTCAGATCGCCCGAGCCCTCGACGAGCAGGGCGAAGCGGGAGACGCCGGTGCGCTCGGCGGTCGCGGCCAGCCGGTCCGCGCACAGCCGCGGGGTGCCCACCGGGTGCAGCCCGCAGAGCAGTTCGGTGTAGGCCAGCGGATCGCGCATACGGCGTTCCCTGCCGTCCACCGTCACATGCGCGTCCAGGCCCTGCTTCAGCCAGCCCGGCATCGCCTTCATGAGGGTCTCCGCCGCGTCCGTGCGCCGGTCCGCGATCTGGCAGACACCCGCCGACACATGGGCCGCCTCCCGGATCTCCTCCGGGGACCGGCCGGCCGCCCGCGCGCACTGCCGCCACAGGGAGACCATCTCGGCCTTTTCCTCGTCCCCGACATGCATGCCGAGCAGCATCGGCAGCCCGCGCTCGGCGGCCCGCCGGACGCTCGCCGGGGAGGTGCAGGCGACCAGCACCTCGGGGCCCGCGGTGTCCGTCAGCGACTCCGACGGGCGGGGTACGACCGGGACTTCGCGGAAGACGAAGCGCTCACCGGCGGCCGCCACCGAGGGTTCGCGCAGCCAGCGCACCAACAGATCGAGTGATTCCGTGAAGCCGTTCTCGTAGGCGTCGAGGCCCGCGCCGAACACCTCCAGGTCCACCCACGGCCCGCCGCGCCCCACGCCCAGCGAGAAGCGGCCGCCGCTCGTCAGATGCAGCAGCGCGGCCTGTTCGCCGAGGGCCACGGGGTGGGTCGTGGGCAGCACGCTCACCGCGGTGCCGACCCGGATCCGGCGGGTGCGGCCGAGCAGCAGCGCGGCCAGCGTGACCGCGGACGGGCAGGTGCCGTAGGGCACGAAGTGGTGCTCGGCCAGCCAGACCGCGTCCAGCCCGGCCTCCTCCGCCACCTCGGCCGAACGGACCGCCCGGTGCAGCGCCTCCCCCTGGCCCTGCCCCGGGAACTGGGCCGCCAGCACGAAACTTCCTACGCGCATCGCAATTCCTGCTTCCTTGGCTCCGACACGGAGCTCCCCCACCCGGCATAACCGCCCGACACGTGCCGAGGACACGGCCTGACGGAGTAATTTGCGGATTGTCTGCGGAATGGGCGGCCCCGTCGGGGGACTTGCGGGCGCCCCGGCTCGCCCCGGACCCTCCGGGTGCCCTCGTGCCCGCCGCGTACGCTGGACGGACCCTGCTTCCTGTATAGCTCCGTGAGGTGTTCTGTGTCCCCGCGTCGCAACCGACCCAAGGGTGGCGATTCCGCGTCCGGCCGCGCTGCCGACGCCGACCGGCCGGGCCGCTACGGCGGCTGGGAGTCCTCGGTGGACTGGCAGGGCGAGGACTGGACCGTGCGGCATGTGGCGGGCGCGAGCGCACAGGGCAAGACCTATCGCTGCCCCGGCTGCGACCAGATGATCCCCTCCGGTGTCCCGCACGTGGTGGCGTGGCCCGCGCACGCCGGGGTCGACGACCGGCGGCACTGGCACAAGGCGTGCTGGAACGCACGAGACCGCCGCACCACGCGGGTGCAGCGGTCCCGTAACGCGCCGAGGTTCTGAACCGACCTACACGTCGCGCTTCTGAAGCAGGGCGTAGGCGCCGCCGAAGGCCGCGGCGACCGCGACCAGCATGATCCACAGCGGGTCCCAGCCCGAAGGGCCGGTCTCGGTGAGGGAGTTGGAGTAGAAGACGCTGAGCTGGTTCGGGATCGAGTACTCGAACAGCGCTTGGCGCAGGTCCTCCAGCGACGACGAGAACATGAACAGCGCGATCACCAGCGGGGCCAGCACGGCGCCGATCATGATGGTGATGGCGCCCGCCGAGTGCCGGATGACCGAGCCGATCAGCAGCGACAGCAGGCCGAGCAGGGCCAGGTAGAGCGAGACGCCGACCGTGCCCTTGAACCACTCCGCGCCGGTGGGCTCGCGGGCGTCACTCACCATGCCGATCTGGGCGACGGCGACCAGGCCGGAGGAGATCAGCGTCACCACGAACGCCAGCGTGAAGAACACGATCGACTTCGCGGCGAGGACCCGGCCCCGGCTGGGGCAGGCGGTCATGGTGGTGCGGATCATGCCGGTGCCGTACTCGGAGGCCGTGGTCAGCACGCCGAGCGTGATGACGCACATGGTGCCGAGCAGCAGCAGTCCGAAGAAGCCGAGGCCCAGCGGGTTCTCGTCGCCGAGACCGGCCTCGTCGGAGTTGGCCGCCACCACGCCGCCGGTCAGCAGGCCGATGCCGACGACCAGCAGCACGAACACGCCGAGCGTCCACATGGTCGACCGGATCGACTTGATCTTCGTCCACTCGGACGCGATCGCGTGTCCGAGGTGCGTGCGCACCACGGGGATGGGCGAGGTGTAACCGGCGTACGGCGATCCGGCCGCCGCCTGCGGCATCGGGGGCTGGGGCGTGCTCATCGGGCGTCCTCGGACTTGGTGGTGTCTACGGAGGGAGCGGGGGCCTGCGGCGCGGCGACCGGGGGCTGAGGCGCGGGTGCCTGCGGCTGCGGGGCCGGGCCGCCCTGCGGGGGCGTCTGCGGGTGCGGGGCGGCGGCGGGCGGGCCCGGGACCGGCTGGGCGGCCGGGGCGGGCGCGGCGCCGAGCGGGGGCTGGGGAACACCACCCTGCGGGGCGCCTGCACCCTGCGGGGCCGGGCCGCCGGCGAACGCCTGCCCGCCCGCGCCCGGGGCCTGGGGGCCGCCCTGGAGGTACGGGTTCTGGCCCTGCTGCATCGCGAAGGGCTGTCCGCCCTGCTGGGGCGGCGGCGGGGCGTACCAGCCGGGCTGGCCCTGGCCGGCGACCGGCATGGGGGGCTGGGCGCCGGGCGGCATCGGCTGCTGGAGGCCCGCCTTCTGGTCGACGGTGGAGCGGTAGTCGACGGCGCCCTGGGTCATCCGCATGTACGCCTCCTCCAGGGAGGCCTGGTGCGGCGACAGCTCCCACAGACGTACGTCCGTGTCGTGCGCGATGTCGCTGATGCGGGGGAGCGGCAGCCCGGTCACCCGCAGGGCGCCGTCCTGCTCGGGCATCACGTGCGCGCCCGCCTCGGTCAGGGCGGAGCTCAGCTTCTCGCGCAGCTGCGGCTCGGTGTCCGGGGTGCGCACGCGCGCGAAGCCCGCCGAGTTCGCGGCGATGAAGTCCTGCACGCTCATGTCCGCGAGCAGCTGACCCCGCCCGATCACGATGAGGTGGTCGGCGGTCAGGGCCATCTCGCTCATCAGGTGCGAGGAGACGAAGACGGTACGGCCCTCCGCCGCGAGCGCCTTCATCAGGTTGCGCACCCACAGGATGCCCTCGGGGTCGAGGCCGTTGACCGGCTCGTCGAAGAGCAGTACCTGCGGGTCGCCGAGCAGCGCGCCGGCGATGCCGAGGCGCTGGCCCATGCCGAGCGAGAAGCCCTTGGACCGCTTGCGGGCCACGTCCTGCAGGCCGACCACGCCGAGCACCTCGTCGACCCGGCGGGCCGGGATGCCGGACAGCTGGGCGAGGCTGAGCAGGTGGTTGCGGGCCGAGCGGCCGCCGTGCACCGCCTTCGCGTCGAGCAGCGCACCGACCTGGCGCGGGGCGTTCGGCAGCTTGCGGTAGGGGTAGCCGCCGATCGTCACCTGCCCGGAGGTGGGGTTGTCCAGCCCGAGGATCATCCTCATCGTGGTCGACTTGCCCGAGCCGTTCGGCCCGAGAAAGCCGGTGACGGCGCCGGGCCGCACCTGGAAGGAAAGGTTGTGTACAGCGGTCTTGTCGCCGTAGCGCTTCGTCAGGCCGACTGCCTCGATCATGCTCCGCACCCATCGAAAGGTTCAGGACAGCGGGGCACACGCCCCCGTAAGGGTTAGGAGGATATCGAGGCGCTGACGGTTCCCTCCAAGAGAGGGTAAAAACCGGCCGGGACTACGCGTCCCGCCGCTTGAGCAGCACGTAACCGCCGACGAGCGCGGCGACCACCCACAGCGCCATGATCCCGAGGCCGCCCCAGGGGCCGTACGGGGTGTCGTCGTCGACCGGGCGGACCACCTGCATGATCTTGCTGCCGGCCTGGTCGGGCAGATAGCGGCCGATCTTCTTCGTCGCGCCGACGTTGCCGAGGATGTTGGAGATGAGGAAGAAGAACGGCATCAGGATGCCGAGGGAGAGCATCGGCGAGCGCAGCATCGCGGCGACGCCCATGGAGAACATCGCGATCAGCGCCATGTAGAGGCCGCCGCCGAGCACCGCCCGCAGCACGCCCGGGTCGCCGATGGACGCCTTCAGCGAGCCCAGCATCGACTGTCCGAGGAAGAACGTGATGAAGCTGGTCGCCATGCCGACCACCAGCGCGAGCCCCGTCGCGACGGCGACCTTGCTGAAGAGGAAGGTGGCCCGCTGCGGTACGGCGGACAGCGAGACGCGGATCATGCCGGTGCTGTACTCGTTGGACACCACCAGCACCCCGAACACGATCATCGCGAGCTGGCCGAGACTCATCCCGGCGAAGCTGATGTAGGTCGGGTCGAAGTTCAGCCGCTGCCGGGCGTCCATGCTGTCGAACTCGTTCTTCGACAGCGCCGAGATCAGCATCCCGAGCGCGATGGTGACCACCACCGAGAGCGAGAGTGTCCACACCGTGGACGCCACCGACCGGATCTTGGTCCATTCGGACCGGATGACCTGTGTGGCCGCCATGCTCAGTCCCTCTTCCAGCCGTCGCCCCACGCCTGCTGCGGGGCAGGTGTGCCGGCGTGCGCGTGATACTCGACGGACTCCGCCGTCAGCTGCATGAACGCCTCCTCCAGGGAGGCCTGCTGGGGGCTCAGCTCGTGCAGCACGATCTGGTGCTGCGCGGCCAGCTCGCCGATCAGCTCGGGCTTGCCGCCGTCGACCTCCAGCACCCCGCCGCCCGTCTCCACCACCGTGATCCCGGCCCGGCGCAGCACATCGAGCAGCCGCTCGCGCTGCGGCGTACGGATCCGGACGTACGTCCGTGAATTGCGGGCGATGAAGTCCGCCATGGACGTGTCGGCGAGCAGCCGCCCCTGGCCGATGACGACCAGATGGTCGGCGGTCAGGGCCATCTCGCTCATCAGGTGCGAGGAGACGAACACCGTCCGGCCCTGGGCCGCGAGGGATTTCATGAGGTTGCGGATCCAGTGGATGCCCTCGGGGTCGAGGCCGTTGACCGGCTCGTCGAACATCAGGATCCGCGGGTCGCCGAGCAGCGCCGCCGCGATGCCGAGCCGCTGCCCCATGCCGAGCGAGAACCCCTTGGCCTTCTTGCGGGCGACCGCGGTCAGGCCGACCGTGTCCAGCACCTCGTGCACCCGGGCCTTCGGGATGCCGTTGCTCTGCGCCAGACACAGCAGATGGTTGAAGGCGCTGCGCCCGCCGTGCACCGCCTTGGCGTCCAGCAGCGCACCGATGTAGGTGAGCGGGTCCTTCAGCTGGTCGTAGCGCTTGCCGTCGATGCGGACGTCGCCGGCTGTGGGCCGGTCCAGGCCCAGCATCATCCGCATGGTGGTCGACTTGCCGGCGCCGTTCGGGCCGAGGAAGCCCGTGACGATGCCCGGTCTGACGGTGAAGGTCAGGTTGTTGACCGCCACCTTCTCGCCGTACCGCTTGGTCAGCCCCTCGAGCTCGATCATGCGGCCACGCTAAAACGGGACAAAGCCCTCTGCCACCGGAGTGACAGAGGGCTCGTCAAGTGTTCAGCGGATGGACGCCGTCCGGTTTACCGGGTCTGCTGCGCCGGAACCCCGCGGGAGATCGGCTCGTCCTCGGCCGGAGCACCGGCCGCGGCCACCGCGGCGCCGGTGAGCGTCGCGAGCATCTCGCGGACGTTCGTCAGCTGCGCGTTGATGGAGTCGCGGCGGTTGGTGAGGGCGGCCAGCTCGCGCTCGGATTCCGAACGGATGCGGTCGGCCTTGGCGTTGGCGTCGGCCACGATGTCCTCGGCCTGGCGCTGGGCCGTCTCCACCGTCTGGCGGGCACGGCGCTCGGCGTCGGTGCGCAGCTTCTCCGCCTCCAGACGCAGCTGCTCCGCGCGGTGCTCGATCTCCGCGAGGCGCTTCTCCGCCTTCTGCTGACGGGAGGCCAGGTCCCGCTCGGACTGCTCCCGGCGCTTGGCCAGGTTGGTCTCGAAGTCCGCGGCGGCCTGCGCGGCCTTGGCGCGGGTCTCCTCGAAGAGCGCGTCGGCCTCCTCGCGCTTGGACTGCGCGTCCTTCTGCGCCTCCGAGCGCAGCTGCGCGGCGTCGCTCTTGGCCTTCTCGACGATGCGGACGCCCTCGTCCTCGGCCTTGGCCTTGCGCTCGGCCGCGAACGACTCGGCGTCGTTGCGCACCTGCTGGGCGGCCGACTCGGCGAGCTCACGGTGCTGCTCGGCCGCGCGGCGGGCCTCCTCGCGCAGGTCCTTGGCCTCTTCCTCGGCGAGGCGCAGGATCTTCTCGACGCGCGCACCGAGACCGGCGTACGACGGCTCGGCGTCGCTCACCTGGGCCTGGGCGTTCTGCGTCTCGAGGTGGAGTTCCTCGATGCGCTTCTCCAGAGCGGTGATGCGGGCGAGAGCACTGTCACGGTCGGAGACGAGCTTGGAGATACGTTCGTCCACCTGAGCGCGGTCGTATCCACGCCGCACAAGCTCGAAGCCGTAGGGGGAAGTGTCGCTCATGGGGTTCCTGTCGAATGAGACCGGTGAGGTGATAGGGGGAATCCTAGGGGTCGGAACGGTGTGTCATCGAGCGGATGCGTGTTTGATCTGGAGAATGACACCTCTTTTGAGTGGCTGACCGCCGGATCGCTTGCCAAGTCTTGGGCAAAGGTCCCAGAACACACCGGAACGCCGCTTGCTGACTAGCCGTCCGACGCCTTGCCACCCGAACGAGGTGCCCCCACCGTGGCGCCCGCCTTGACGCCGCCGTCCTTGGCCGGGGTCGGGGCCTCGAAGGATTCCAACGCCTCCAGGACGTCCTGGACACGGGAGATCTCGGCGTTGATGTCCTCGCGCCGGCGCACCAGGACCTCCAGCTCCCGCTTGCCCTCCTCGACCGTGCGCCGGGCCTCGCGGATCGCCTCGGCCTTGAGGTCCTCGGCCTCCTTGACCAGCTTGGCCTTCTTCTGCTCGGCCTCCTTCAGCAGGCCCTCGGCCTTCTTCACCGCGGCGATGCGGACCTTGCCCGCCTCGGAGTTGGCCTCCGACACCAGGTCCTTGGCCTTCGCCTCGGCCTTGGCGAGCTGCTCCTCGGCTGCCTTGATCAGCGCGTCGCAGCGGTCGCCGGTCGACTTCATCGTCTCGGCGGCCTCACGGCGGGCCCGCTCGTGCAGCTCCTCGATCTCGCTGGTGATGCGGTCGCGCAGCTCCTCCGCGCGCTCCCTTATCGCGGTCGCGTCCCGGCGCGCCCCGACCAGCAGCTCGTCGGCGTCCGTACGGGACTTCTCCACCCGGGAGTTGCCCTCGATCGTCGCCTCGGAGACGATCCGCTCGGCCTCCTTGCGGGCCGCGCCCACCATCGTGTCGGCCTGCGACTCGGCGTCCGCGGTGGTCTTCAGCGCCTGCTCCTGCGCCTCCGCGAGCAGCTTGTCGACCTCGGCCGTGGTCTCCGTGATGAGCGTGTCGACCTGCTCGGCCGCCTCCGAACGCCGCTTGTTGGCGTCCTGGCGGGCCTCGTCCAGGGTGCGCTCGGCCTCCTCGCGGGCGGCCGTGGTGACCCGCTCGGCCTCCTGCGCCGCCTCCTCGCGCAGCCGCTCGGCCTCGGCCCGCAGCCGCTCGGCGTGCGCCTGCGCGGAGCCGACCGTCTCCGCGGCCTCGGCCCGCAGCCGCTCCGCGTCGCCGGACGCGTCCGCGAGCATCCGCTCGGCGGCCGCCTTGGCCTCCGCGCGCACCCGCTCGCTCTCCGCCGCGGTGTCGGTGGCGAGCCGCTCGGCCTCGGCCAGCGCCTCGGTCCGTACGCGGTCGGCCTCGGCGACGGTCTCACCGGTGAGCCGCTCGGCCTGCTCGCGCGCCTCGGTCCGGACCCGCTCCGCCTCGGCCGCGGTCTCGGACGTCAGCTGCTCGGCGAAGGCCAGCGCCTCCGTGCGTACCCGCTCGGCTTCGGCGGCGGTCTCCGACGTGAGCTGCTCGGCGAAGGCCAGCGCCTCCGTGCGCACCCGCTCCGCCTCGGCGGTCGTCTCGGTGGTGAGCCGCTCAGCCTCGGCGAGGGCCTCCGAACGCACGCGCTCGGCCTCGGCGTTGGTCTCGTTCGTCAGCCGCTCGGCCTCGCTGCGGGCCTCGGTGATGAGGGTGTCCGCCTGCGTCGCCGCGTCGGAGCGGATGCGGTTGGCGTCCTCGCGGGCGTCCGCCCTGGTGCGCGCCGCGTCCTGGTCGGCCTGCGCGATGGTGTCGGAGGCCTCCGTGCGCACCCGCTGGGCGTGCTCGGCGGCGTCCGAGCGCACCCGCTCGGACTCGGCCATCGCCTCGGCCATCGTGCGCTCGGCGAGCGCCTTGGCGGCCTCCGACTCCTCGGACGCCTCGCGGCGCAGCCGGGACGCGTCCTCGCTCGCCCGCTCCCGCTCGGCGTAGGCGTCGGCGCGGACCCGGTCCGCCTCCTCCTCGGCCTCCCGGCGGGTACGGTCCGCCGCGTGCTCGGCGGCCGAGCGCAGCCCGGCGATCTCCTCCTGCGCCTGCTCGTGCAGGCCCGCCACCGACTCGCGCACCTGCTGCGCGTGCTGCTCGGCGGCCGACACCATCTCGGTCGCGCGCCGGTCGGCCTCCTCGACCAGCCGGGTCGCCTCGGCCTGCGCCTCCTCCACACGCTTGCGCGCGCTCGCCAGCAGCTCCTCGCTCTGCTCGCGGGCCCGCTCGCGCTCCTGGTCGGCCTCCTGCCGGGCCGAGCCCAGCAGCTCCTCCGCCTCGCGGCGGCGCCGGGCGGCCTCCTCCTGCGCGGCGGCCAGCGTCTCCGACGCCTCCGTGCCGAGCCGCTCCGCGGCGGCCTGGGCCTCCGCGCGCACCCGGTCGGCGCTCTCCTGCGCCTCCGTCCGCAGCCGCTCCGCCTCGGTCGCGGCCTCCGTGCGCAGCCGTACGGCGACGGCCTCGCCCTCGGCACGGGACGCCGACGCGTCGGCCGCGGCCTCGGTGCGCAGCCGCTCCGCCTCGGTCTCCGCCTGCTGCTGGAGCGCCCGGATGCGCTCGGCGGCCTCGGTGCGCAGCCGCTCGGTCTCCTCGGCGGCCTCGCGGCGGATCCGCTCGGCCTCCTCGCGGGCGTCGGTCAGCGCCTGCTCGGCGGCGGCGAGGCGCTGCTCGGCCTCGGTGTGCAGCCGGGTCAGCTCCTCGGCGGCCTCCGCCTGCCGGGCCGCGACCGCGCGCTCGGTCTCCTCGCGCAGCTCCCGCGCGGCCTGCTCGGCGTCCGCGCGGATGCCCTCGGACTGCTCCACGACCTCCTCGCGGTGGCGCTCGGCCTCCGCGCGGGTGCGCTCCAGGGTCTCCTCGGCCTGCCGGCGCAGGGAGGTCGCGCGCTCGATCGCCTCGGTGCGGACCTTCTCGCTGTCCGCGGTCGCCGTGCGGCGCAGCTCGTCGGCGTCGGCCTTCGCCTTGGACAGCAGCTCCTCGGCCGACTTGGCGGCCTCCTCGATCTGCGCCACGGCCTCGCGCCGGGCCTCGGCGCGGATCTTCTCGCCCTCGTCGACCGCGTCGGCCCGCAGCTGCTCGGCCTCGCCGCGCAGCCGGCGCGCCTCCTCCTGCAGCTCGACCGTCTTGGCGCGGTACTCCTCGGTGTCGTCCTTCGCCGCGCCCTTGAGCTGCTCGGCGATGTCGTGCGCCTCGGCGCGCAGCCGGTCCGCCTCGGCCTCGGCCTCGCGGCGGATGCGCTCGGCCTCCTCGGCGGCGGCCTTGGTGGTCTGCTTGGCTTCCTCGGCCGCCTTGTTGAGGACGTCCTCGGCGGTCTTGGCCGCCTTGGACAGCTGGGTCGCGCTCTCCTCGGCGGTGATCGTACGGGCCTTCTCGGCGGCCTCCGCGAGGAGCTTCTCGGCCTCCGCGCGGGCGTCGGCGAGCTGCTGCTCGGCCTCCGCCCTGGTGGTCTCGGCCTCCTTGGTGGCCTCGCCGACCAGCCGGGCGACCTGCTCCTTGGCGGTGCGGGTGCGGGTCTCGTTGGCGGCCTCGGCGCTGGAGAGCGTCTTGGCGGCGGCCTCCTTGGCCTCCGTGACGAGCTTCTCGGCCTCGGTCTGCGCCTTGCGCAGCGCCTCCTCGGCCTCGGTCATGCGCTGCTCGGCGGTGCGGGAGAGCTCGGCGGCCTGGCGGCGGGCCGCGTCGGACTCGCCGGCCGCGGACGAGCGCAGCTGCTCGGCGTGGTCGGTGGCCTCCTGGGCCTGGGTGGACGCCGCGTTCAGCAGCCGCTCGGCGTCCGCGCGGGCCCGGCGCAGCAGCTGCTCGGCCTCGGTGCGGGCGCTCTCGGCCTCGGACTGCAGCCGCTGCCGGGCCTCGGCGGTCAGCCGCTCGGCCTCCGCGCGGGCGGCCGCCATGGCCTGCTCGGCCTCGGCGCGGGACTCCTCGAGGAGGCGGCGGGCCTGGGCCTCGGTGCGGGCGCGCAACTGCTCCGCCCACGCCACGTTCTCGTTGACGTGCGACTCGACGGTCTGCCGGCGCTCGGCCAGCTCCTCGTCGAGCTGCTGGCGGCGCGTCACCGCCTCCTGGTGCAGCTCGGCCTGGAGCCGGGCGGCCTGCTCGGCGTGCTCCTGGAGGATGCGCTGGGTCTGCGCACGGGCCTGGCTCAGCTCGCGCTCGGCGTCGGCGCGGAGCTGGTCGGCCTGCACCTGCGCGTTGCGCAGCAACTGCTCGGCCTGGTAGCCGATGTCGGCACTGTCGTAGGCGGGCCTGGTCATCAGGGTGCGGCGCGCCTCGTGCAGCTTGGCGCGCAGCACCTCGACCTGGTAGCCGAGGTCCTCGGCGTGCTGGATCGCCTTTTCCCGCTCGGTCCTCAGCCGCTTCATCTCGGCCTCGAACCGAGAGAGGTGGTCGACGTCAGCCGCCGGCTCTCGCTCCTGGCTCTCGTAGCCCCGCACTGCGCGGTCCCATCCGTCCCCTGGTCGCAAGTCTTTCCGAACGAGCTCCGTCCGTCCGCCGAACGGGGCCCCCGGGGAATGGTGTCAGATCAACGGCGGAGCTTGGGCTGCTGCCCGGCGCTCGTCCCCCTAAAACCCGGACCCCGGCGTGCGGACGCCCGCTGTGAGGCGGGCGACCGCACCCAACCCTACCGGCCCATATGTACGGGGGTCAGTGCTCAGGTGACTCAACGGCCGCCGAAGTGACCAGTTCTGTGAGAACGCCGTGGCAGTCCTTGGGGTGCAGGAAGGTGATCCGTGACCCCATGGAGCCGCGCCGCGGCTCTTCGTAGAGCACCCGGACACCCTTGCCGCGGATGTCCTCGGAGTCCCCGTCGACGTCCGCCGTGCCGAAGGCGATGTGGTGGACGCCCTCGCCGTTCTTGGCGAGCCACTTGCCGACCGCGGAGTCCTCCCGGGTCGGTTCCAGCAACTGGAGGTAGGAAGCACCGCCGTCGGACGTATCGTTGATCTTGAGCATGGCCTCGCGCACGCCCTGCTCCTCGTTGACCTCGGAGTGGAACACCTCGAAGCCGTACGTGGCCCGGTAGAACTCGACGGTCTTGTCGAGGTCGAAACAGGCGATCCCGATGTGGTCGATTCGCGTCAGCATGGAACTCAGTGGAGCGCTCCGGAGGTGGTTACGCAACGTGCGCGCGATCACACCGACGGCCCGATGACGGGCGGAGTACCGCTCAGTACATTCGAGTAAACCCTCGTTCACTCCTCGGCTGTGCAGCCGGTAAGGGGATCGCAGCTCATGTCTTCTGCAACGAACGGCACGACGTCCGTCATCGTCGCGGGCGCCCGCACCCCCATGGGGCGGCTGCTCGGCTCGCTGAAGTCCTTCTCCGGAGCCGACCTCGGCGGCTTCGCGATCAAGGCCGCCCTCGACCGTGCGGGGATCGGCGGCGACCAGGTGCAGTACGTCATCATGGGCCAGGTGCTCCAGGCCGGCGCGGGCCAGATCCCGGCGCGCCAGGCCGCCGTCAAGGCCGGCATCCCGATGAACGTCCCGGCGCTCACCATCAACAAGGTGTGCCTCTCCGGCCTCGACGCCATCGCGCTCGCGGACCAGCTCATCCGCGCCGGTGAGTTCGACATCGTGGTCGCGGGCGGCCAGGAGTCGATGACCAACGCCCCGCATCTGCTGCCCAAGTCCCGCGAGGGCTTCAAGTACGGGGCGATCGAGATGCTCGACGCCATGGCGTACGACGGTCTGACCGACGCCTTCGAGGGCATCGCCATGGGCGAGTCCACCGAGAAGCACAACACGCGCCTCGGCATCCAGCGCCCCGAGCAGGACGAGATCGCCGCGCTGTCCCACCAGCGGGCCGCCGCCGCGCAGAAGAACGGCCTGTTCGAGGCCGAGATCACCCCGATCGAGATCCCGCAGCGCAAGGGCGAGCCGGTCGTCTTCAGCAAGGACGAGGGCATCCGCGCCGAGACCACCGCCGAGTCGCTGGGCAAGCTGCGCCCGGCGTTCGCCAAGGACGGCACGATCACCGCCGGCTCCTCCTCGCAGATCTCCGACGGCGCCGCCGCGGTGGTCGTGATGAGCAAGGCCAAGGCGCAGGAGCTGGGCCTGGACTGGATCGCCGAGATCGGCGCCCACGGCAACGTGGCCGGCCCGGACAACTCTTTGCAGTCGCAGCCGTCGAACGCGATCCTGCACGCCCTGAAGAAGGAGGGCCTGGAGGTCTCCGACCTCGATCTGATCGAGATCAACGAGGCGTTCGCGGCCGTCGCCGTGCAGTCAATGAAGGACCTCGGCGTGTCCACGGAAAAGGTGAACGTCAACGGCGGCGCCATCGCGCTGGGCCACCCCATCGGCATGTCCGGCGCCCGTCTGGTGCTGCACCTGGCGCTGGAGCTCAAGCGGCGCGGCGGCGGTGTCGGCGCGGCCGCGCTGTGCGGTGGCGGCGGTCAGGGTGACGCGCTGATCGTCCGGGTACCCAAGGCCTGAGTTCGTTTCCGTACGACTGAGTTTCCGTACGACCCTGAAGTGAAGAACGGAGCTGTGATGCAGGACGTCTCCTCGCTGGTGGCCCAGGCCAGGGAAGGCCGGCCGCGTGCCGTGGCCCGGCTGATCTCCCTGGTGGAGGGGGCGTCCCCGCAGCTCAGGGAGGTCATGGCGGCGCTGGCCCCGCTCACGGGCAACGCCTATGTGGTGGGCCTGACGGGCTCGCCCGGTGTCGGCAAGTCGACCTCGACCTCGGCGCTCGTCACCGCCTACCGCAAGCAGGGCAAGCGGGTTGGCGTCCTGGCCGTCGACCCGTCCTCCCCGTTCTCCGGGGGCGCCCTGCTCGGCGACCGGGTCCGGATGTCGGAGCACGCCTCCGACCCGGGCGTCTACATCCGCTCCATGGCGACGCGCGGCCACCTGGGCGGCCTCGCGTGGGCCGCGCCGCAGGCGATCCGCGTCCTGGACGCGGCCGGCTGCGACGTGGTCCTGGTGGAGACCGTCGGCGTGGGCCAGTCGGAGGTGGAGATCGCCTCCCAGGCCGACACCTCCGTGGTGCTGCTGGCCCCGGGCATGGGCGACGGCATCCAGGCGGCCAAGGCGGGCATCCTGGAGATCGGCGACGTCTACGTCGTCAACAAGGCCGACCGGGACGGCGCCGACGCCACCGCGCGCGAGCTGAACCACATGCTGGGCCTCGGGGAGTCCCGCGCCCCGGGCGACTGGCGCCCGCCGATCGTGAAGACGGTCGCCGCGCGCGGCGAGGGTGTGGACGAGGTCGTGGAGGCCCTGGAGAAGCACCGCGCGTGGATGGAGGAGCACGGCGTCCTGAAGCAGCGCCGGCTGGCCCGTGCCGCGCACGAGGTGGAGACCATCGCGGTCACGACCCTTCGCGAACGCATCGGGGATCTGCACGGTGACCGCCGGCTCAGCACGCTGGCCGAGCGGATCGTCGCCGGCGAGCTGGACCCGTACCGGGCGGCGGACGAGTTGGTGACCGGGCTCACCCAGAGCTGAGGACCGGCCTTCGAGCAGCCGGGCCGGCGACTGTCGCCGGGCGGCGGGCCGTCTTCGGCCGGTCGCGCAGTTCCCCGCGCCCCTCGGGCGCGGGGAACTGGCGTTTCAGGGGCGGCCGCGCTGTCCGCGCAGGTGTTCCGCGATCGGCTTCAGGGACTTGTCGAGCTCGGTGAGCGCCTCGGGGGACAGCAGGTCGATGAAGTGCCTGCGCACGGAGGCGACATGGTGGGGTGCGACCCGCTGCATGGTCTCCATGCCGTGCTCGGTGAGGACCGCGTACAGCCCGCGACGGTCGGACTCGCAGTTCTCCCGGCGCACCAGATCGGCGTTCTCCATGCGGGTGATCTGGTGCGAGAGACGGCTCTTGGACTGGAGAGTGGCGGAGGCGAGGTCGCTCATCCGCATCCGCCGGTCGTCGGACTCGGAGAGGTTGACCAGGATTTCGTAGTCGTTCATCGTCAGGCCGAACGGCTGCAGATCCTTTTCGAGCTGGTACGTCAACAGCCTGTTGACCTCCAGGTGGGTGCGCCAGGCGCACTGCTCCGCATCGGTCAGCCAGCGGGTGGCCGTTTCGGTCTCCATAAATGAAGTCTACCTAAGAAGTTGAAAGGCGTACTAACGGGGGGTGGCTGTGACTACGTGCACGCGTTCGATGTCACTCTCCGAAGACTACCGCTCACAGTCCGAAGCGACGCTGGAGGTCCCCCAACTGTCCGGGAAGACGCGGTCCACCCTGGACGCCCTGAGCCCCGCCGCCGGGCACGCCCGGCTGCTGCGGAGCCGCCCCCGTCGCCTGCTCGGCCATCAGGGTCTCGGTCGACTGCAGCAGCACCGTCCCGGCCCCGACGAACTCGAACTGATGCTCCTCCCCGGAGGCCCCGCCGAGGCCCGTCAGCGCACGTAGACCGCCCATCACACCGGTCATGTAGCCATGGTCGTAGTGATGGCACGGTGACGGGCAGTCGGCCCAGCCGACGAGCGCCTGCGGATCCACCCGGATCGGGGGTTCCATGAACACCACCGGACCGTTAGATGCGGCGACGAACTTGCCGGTTCCGATGAGGGTCAGAAAACCCGGCACGATCGATTGCTTCAGTGACAGAGTTGGCTGAAAAGCGAGCAGGTTGCCCGAGCGAATGGTCAGATTGCCGTCCTCGAGGTCATAGGAATTGACATCGAAGGCCCGGTCGGCGAGCAGCATCTTGCCCGAGCCCTCCGCCACGACCCAGTCGGAGGCGTGCAGAGGCGAATGGAACGACGTACGGACAAGCCGGTCCAATCGCCCGTGCCCGATGCCGTTGAACTCGATCGAGCCGTAGTAGGCGATCATCTTCCCCTTCTGCAGGAACCACTGGCTCCCCTTGAGCTCCACGCAGAAGGTGTACGCGTTGACGTTGTCGTCGGCGGGCAGCGTCATCGGGTCGTGCACGACGGGACCCGCGCCGGGGTGGGCGGTCACAGCTTCTCCTCCGAGGCCTGGACGTACACCGAGCCGCTGCCGCTGAGCTCCAGCTGGAAGGCCTCACCGGACCCACGGCCCACCATGTCGCGCCAGCCGAGCGCGGTCGACAGCTTGTTGCGTACGTCGCCGTGGTGGGCGACGTAGGCCTGCGGGTCCACGTGCACGGGCCGCTGTGGGGTGATCGGCACCTCGAACACACCGCCGTGGGCCATCACGGCCACGGCCCCGTGGCCGGTCAGGGACGTCGTGAACAGCCCCTGCCCGCTGACCTGGCCGCGCACCATGCCCATCACCCCGCCCTGCGCGCCCAGGAACACGGTCCGCTGCTCCAGCGTGCCCTCGAAGGCGAGCAGCCGGTCGGCCTCGACGTACAAGGTGTCACCGGTCAGGTGTATGACGTGCACATGGTGGCCGCCGTGCCCGAAGAGCACGGTGCCGCTGCCCTCGACGGTCATCAGCGGGGTGTCCTCGCCCGCGGCCCTGCGCCCGATCATCGACATCACGCCGCCCTGGCCGCCGGCGACGTTCGGAGTGAAGGTCACCTCGCCCTGGTAGGCGAGCATCGCCCCCCGCTGACTGAACAGCCGCTGCCCCGGCGCGACGGTCGCCTCGACCATCTTCGAGTTGAGCTCCCGGAAGGCCATGTCACACATCCCCCGCGATCGTGTTCCGCTCGCTGGGCTGTACGTACACCAGGCCGTCCCCCTCGAAGCGGATCTGGAAGGCCTCGCCGCCGCCCTCGCCGAGCAGCGTGCGGAAGGTCACACCCGACTGGAAGGACTGCCGCAGGTCGCCCTGATGCGCGACATAGGCGCCGGGGTCGACGCTCAGCGGATACTGCGGAGTCACCCGCAGCACCACGGCCGGTCCGTCGGAGGTGATGGCCGCCTGGCCGTGCCCCTCGACGGTCGTCGTGAACAGCCCGTTGCCCTGAGAGGCGCCCCGGAGCCCGGTGAACGTGGTCCCGGTCTTCAGCCCCGCGTCGGTGGCCAGCAGATTGCTGCTCTCCACATACAGCTTGTCCCCCCGTAGTCCTACGAGGTTGATCTCGGACGCGCGATCCGCGAACCAGCAGGTCCCCTGCCCCCTCACCTCCATCACCGTCATCTGCTCGCCGGTGAGCCGCCGGGTCACCATGCCCCGGAGCCCCTCACCGCCGCCGCTCAGCTTCTTGAAGGCCATCTGCCCGTCGTACGCGACCATCGAGCCGTTCTTCGCCTTCACGGCGTCCCCGGTCATGTCGACGGCGAGCACCTTGCTTCCCTGAAGTCGGAACATCGCCACGCTGCGAAGGTAGCCCGGAGGGCCTGACACCGACAGAGCCCCCAGGCGGAGCCGGCCCCTAGGGGCCCGGTCGCCGGGACCCTCAGCCGGTTTGTCACAATGGCGAGGACGTTTGTGCACCCGTTCACAAACTGGCCGACGAACCTCCCACCGAAGGTGACCCGTGGACATCAAGACCGCATCCGCCCTGCGCCGGCTCCGCCTGGTCTCGACCCCTGAGGCCGTGTCCTTCCTGCTGCTGCTGACCTGTTCGGTACTCAAGCGGACCACGGAGTTCGACGCGGTGTTCCCCATGGGGCTGATCCATGGCCTGCTCTTCGTCCTCTACGTGATCTTCTGGGCGGACGCCTGGAACCGCGCCAAGTGGTCCTTCGGGACGGCCGCGCTCTACTTCGTCCTCTCGGTCCTGCCCACCGGCGGCTTCTTCGCCGACCGCAAGCTCCGCCGTGAGTCCGAGGACGCGGTCATCGCCTCCCGCGCCCGCAAGGAAGGGGTCGTCGGCGCATGATCGTCGCCTTCTCCGTGACGCCGCTCGGTGTCGGTGAGGACGTGGGGGAGTACGTCGCCGACGCCGTGCGCGTGGTCCGCGAATCGGGCCTGCCCAACCGTACGGACGCCATGTTCACCTCCATCGAGGGTGAGTGGGACGAGGTCATGGACGTGGTCAAGCGAGCGGTGGCCGCCGTGGAGGCGCGTGCGCCTCGGGTGTCCCTGGTCCTCAAGGCGGACGTCCGCCCTGGGGTGACGGACGGGCTCACCGCGAAGGTCGAGAGGGTGGAGCGGTACCTCGCGCAGTAGCCGCGGACCGAAAGGCGAGACAGGGCTGACCAGCATGTGACCGGCCGGTAAGGTCTGATGCCGTGCCGAAGCCGCTCAGTCTCCCGTTCGACCCCATCGCCCGCGCCGACGAGCTCTGGAAGCAGCGCTGGGGCGGCGTGCCCTCCATGGCCGCGATCACCTCGATCATGCGAGCGCACCAGATCCTGCTCGCCGAGGTCGACGCGGTGGTCAAGCCGTACGGACTGACGTTCGCGCGCTACGAGGCGCTCGTGCTGCTCACCTTCTCCAAGGCCGGTGAGCTGCCGATGTCCAAGATCGGCGAGCGCCTCATGGTGCACCCCACGTCCGTGACCAACACCGTCGACCGCCTGGTGAGGTCCGGCCTGGTCGACAAGCGCCCCAACCCCAACGACGGCCGCGGCACCCTCGCCTCCATCACCGACAAGGGCCGCGAGGTCGTCGACGCCGCCACGCGCGACCTGATGTCCATGGACTTCGGCCTCGCCGCGTACGACGACGAGGAGTGCCGGGAGATCTTCGCGATGCTCCGGCCGCTGCGGATCGCGGCGGGGGACTTCGAGGAGGAGTAGAGCCCCCGCGAAGATCGCCCGGAACGTGCGGTTACGCTCGACGGCATGAAATCCAGCGTGCTGACCCGCTACCGCGTCATGGCCTACGTGACCGCCGTCATGCTGCTCGTGCTGTGTACCTGCATGGTGTTCAAGTACGGGTTCAAGATGGGCGAGGACGTGACCCTCGCGGTCTCCCAGGTGCACGGCGTCCTCTACATCATCTACCTGATCTTCGCCTTCGATCTGGGCTCCAAGGCCAAGTGGCCGTTCGGCAAGCTGCTGTGGGTGCTGCTGTCCGGGACGATTCCCTTCGCCGCCTTCTTCGTCGAGCGCAAGGTCGTCCGCGAGACGCTTCCGCTGGTCAGCGGCGCACAGCCGGTCCCTGCCAAGGCGTAACGTTCCACCGCCGTGACCCTCTCACGGCGGTTCCCCATCGACATTTACTAGGACGTCCTAGTAAATTCGAAGTATGGACGCTGACGCCATCGAGGAGGGCCGCCGACGCTGGCAGGCCCGGTACGACGCCGCGCGCACGCGCGACGCTGACTTCACCACGCTCTCCGGCGATCCCGTGGAGCCGGTGTACGGGCCGCGGCCGGGAGACACGTACGACGGTTTCGAACGGATCGGGTGGCCCGGTGAGTACCCCTTCACCCGCGGGCTGTACCCGACCGGGTACCGGGGGCGCACGTGGACCATCCGGCAGTTCGCCGGGTTCGGCAACGCCGAGCAGACCAACGAGCGCTACAAGATGATCCTCGGCAACGGCGGTGGCGGGCTCTCCGTCGCCTTCGACATGCCGACCCTCATGGGCCGTGACTCCGACGACCCGCGCTCCCTCGGCGAGGTCGGGCACTGCGGTGTCGCCATCGACTCCGCGGCCGACATGGAGGTGCTGTTCAAGGACATCCCGCTCGGGGACGTCACCACCTCCATGACCATCAGTGGGCCGGCCGTCCCGGTCTTCTGCATGTACCTCGTCGCCGCCGAGCGGCAGGGTGTCGATCCGGGGGTGCTCAACGGCACGCTCCAGACCGACATCTTCAAGGAGTACATCGCGCAGAAGGAGTGGCTCTTCCAGCCCGAGCCGCATCTGCGCCTCATCGGCGACCTGATGGAGTACACCAGCGCGCGCATCCCCGCGTACAAGCCGCTGTCCGTCTCCGGCTACCACATCCGCGAGGCGGGCGCGACGGCCGCGCAGGAGCTGGCGTACACGCTGGCCGACGGCTTCGGGTACGTCGAGCTGGGGCTGAGCCGCGGCCTCGACGTGGACGCGTTCGCGCCCGGACTGTCCTTCTTCTTCGACGCGCACCTCGACTTCTTCGAGGAGATCGCCAAGTTCCGTGCCGCGCGGCGCATCTGGGCGCGCTGGATGCGGGACGTCTACGGCGCCCGCTCCGCCAAGTCGCAGTGGCTGCGCTTCCACACGCAGACCGCGGGTGTCTCCCTCACGGCCCAGCAGCCGTACAACAACGTAGTCCGTACGGCGGTGGAGGCCCTGGCCGCCGTCCTCGGCGGGACCAACTCGCTGCACACCAACGCCCTGGACGAGACCCTCGCCCTGCCGAGCGAGCAGGCCGCGGAGATCGCGCTGCGCACGCAGCAGGTGCTGATGGAGGAGACCGGGGTCGCCAACGTGGCCGACCCGCTGGGCGGTTCCTGGTACATCGAGCAGCTCACCGACCGGATCGAGGCCGACGCCGAGAAGATCTTCGACCAGATCAAGGAGCGGGGCCTGCGGGCGCACCCCGACGGTCAGCACCCCATCGGGCCCATCACTTCCGGCATCCTGCGGGGCATCGAGGACGGCTGGTTCACCGGCGAGATCGCCGAGTCCGCGTTCCGCTATCAGCAGGCGCTGGAGAAGGGCGACAAGAAGGTCGTGGGCGTCAACGTCCACACGGGTTCCGTCACCGGTGACCTGGAGATCCTGCGCGTCAGTCACGAGGTCGAGCGCGAGCAGGTGCGCGTCCTGGCCTCCCGCAAGACCGACCGCGACGAGGCGGCCGTCCGTTCCGCCCTGGACGCGATGCTGGCCTCCGCCCGCGACGGGTCCAACATGATCGAGCCCATGCTGGACGCGGTCCGCGCGGAGGCGACTCTGGGTGAGATCTGCGGCGTGCTGCGGGACGAATGGGGCGTGTACACGGAGCCTGCCGGGTTCTGACGGGCGTTCCGATTCAGGCGGGGGTGGGCGCGCAACTCGGCGCTACGAGGTGAGGTGCCTCCCCCAGAGGGGGGACCCCGAGCCCACCCGTGCCGCCCCAGGCGGCACGCATGCCCGCAGCTAGGACGTCCCTGGGAGGGGCGCGGGGAACTGCGCGACCAGCCACGGACCACCCGCACCCGTCCGCGCAGCTCAGCCCGCCCCCTCCAGGCCCGCCCCCGCCAGACCCAGCACCAGCACCCGAGTGAAGCCCCGCACCCACTCCTCGTCCGCCGGCTCCGCGCTCACCAGCGTGCGATGGACCACCGCGCCGGCGACCATGTCGAAGATCAGGTCGGCCATGCGGGCGGCCTCGGCCGCGTCGCCCTCCGTCGGCAACTCCCCCCGCGCCTGGGCCCGTTCACGCCCCTCCGTCACCAGGCACTTCTGCCGCTCGACGATGGACGCGCGGATGCGCTCACGCAGGGCGTCGTCCCGAGTCGACTCGGCCACCACCGCCATCAGCCCGCTCTTGGCCTCGGGCCGCGCCAGGATCGCCGCGAACTGGAGCACCACGCCCTCGATGTCGGCCGCCAGGGAGCCGCGGTCCGGGAGACGCAGTTCGTCGAAGAGTTCGGCCACCGCGTCGACGACCAGCTCGTTCTTGCCCGCCCATCGGCGGTAGAGCGTCGTCTTGGCGACACCCGCCCGCGTCGCCACGTCCCCCAGCGTGAGCTTCGACCAGCCCAGCTCCACCAGGGCGGCCCGCGTCGCCGCGAGGATCGCCGTATCGGCGGCGGCACTGCGCGGACGTCCTCGGACGGCTGGGGAGCGGCTCTGCATCCCATGACCATAAACCGCTGGTCCGCACACCACAGCGGCTGCGACAGTGAGGCAGATCACCGGCCCGCGGCACCCCGGCCGGCCCCCGACCGCATTACGCTACGACTCGTAGCGAAAGCTGAACGGCGATCCGTGCTGGACGTGCACGGAGGAGCACCGCGCGGCGCGGGTGGGGACCCGGCGTCACCGAGCGGAGCGACCGGCTTTCGCACCGCTTTTTCGCTCACGCGCGGGTACGGGGGAGGATAGACGCATGCAGCCACGGAACATGTCCATGAGCGGCGTCGTCGACCTCGCAGCGGTCAAGGCGGCCCAGGAGGCCAAGGCGAAGGCGGAGCAGGCGCGCGCGGAAGCGGCGCGGCGGGGCGGGGGCGGGGCGGTGTCCCCGGCCGACCTCGTCATCGACGTCGATGAGGCGGGGTTCGAGCAGGACGTCCTGCAGCGCTCCGCCGAGGTACCGGTCGTCATCGACTTCTGGGCCGAGTGGTGCGAGCCCTGCAAGCAGCTGAGCCCGGTCCTTGAGCGCCTCGCCGTCGAGTACAACGGGCGCTTCCTGCTCGCCAAGATCGACGTCGACGCCAACCAGATGCTGATGCAGCAGTTCGGGATCCAGGGGATCCCGGCCGTCTTCGCGGTCGTCGCGGGGCAGGCGCTGCCGCTCTTCCAGGGGGCCGCCGGCGAGGCGCAGATCCGCCAGACCCTCGACCAGCTGGTGGAGGTCGGCGAGCAGCGCTTCGGGCTGACCGGCCTCACCGTCGACCCGGAAGCCGAGCCGGGCGCCGCCCCGGCCGCCGCGCCCGCGGCCGGTCCCTACGACTCCCTGCTCAACGCCGCCGCGCAGGCGCTGGACGCCGGTGACCTGGCCGGCGCCGTCCAGGCGTACAAGAACGTACTGGCCGACGACCCGGCCCACCCGGAGGCCAAGCTGGGGCTGGCCCAGGCCGAGCTGCTCCAACGGGTGCAGGACCTCGACCCGCAGCAGGCGCGCCGGGACGCCGCCGAGCGGCCTTCCGACGTGCCGGCGCAGATCGCCGCCGCCGACCTGGATCTGGTGGGCGGACATGTCGAGGACGCCTTCGGGCGGCTCATCGACACGGTGCAGCGCACGGTGGGTGACGACCGGGACACCGTACGGCTGCGACTGCTGGAGCTGTTCGAGGTGGTCGGCGCCGAGGATCCGCGGGTGGCCGCGGCCCGACGGGCCTTGGCCCGCGCCCTGTTCTGAGGCTTCGGACCCCGACAGCGGCCGCGCTTTACCAAATCTTGGTAATCGCGGCCGCTGTTACTGCAAGTAAGTCCAGCGCATCGATCTGTCGGCTTCTGTCCAGCGATCAATAGTTTTGTCCCGCACCTCTCTGACACCGAGCGTCGCCGACCGAGATCAGCGGGTCGTTGTTCGGTTATCCGGCCGTTACTAGCGAGTAACGAACCCCCTTGTGCGGGCGGCGAGAATGCACCACGATCGGCCACGCTCGGTCCATTGACGTACCCCGGCAGCCGGTCGGGTGGCGGCAGCTCCTGGGTCCCCACCGAGCAGAGACGGCGGCAGTGGAGCCGGCTCTTGGGCAGGGGGGTCTTCGCCGCTCGGCGAAGCCTGTCCAGCAAGGTTGTGCGTGATGCGTGTCAGGCGCGACCAGTGGTTGTCGCTCGGGGGTGATCGCCGGTGATTCGGGCGCGACAAGCGCCACCGAGCGCGGGCGCTCTCCTTACCGAGGACGTAGCACTTCTCCCATCCCTGCCCGGCTGAGCCGCCTTCACGGGGCAGTCAGGGCCGGAGATGTACGTCCGAGAAGGAGGAAATCATGGGTTCCAAGCCTCGTGGCGGGACCAGATGGAAGCGGTTCGCTGTGGTCATGGTGCCCAGCGTCGCCGCGGCCGCAGCGGTCGGCGTGGGTCTGGCGCAGGGTGCGCTCGCCGCGTCGTTCACCGTCTCCGGCCAGCAGTTCAAGGTGCGCGCCGGTCACCTCGAAGGTGACGGCTTCGCCCAGTACGGCGGTGTCGACGAGGGTTACACCGACATCAGTGGCTCCAAGACCACCAAGCGCCCGGTCGCGATCTCGACGTTCGAACACGCCAAGATCAACGACATGTGCCAGTCGCTGAAGACGGACATCCCGCTCCTGGGCACCGTCTACATGCGCCTGGAGGCGGGTCACAAGGACCCCGTCATCGCGGACCAGCTGTACCTCGACATCGCCCAGCTCGACGCCGACGCCACCTTCAAGGGCATCGACATCGGTGTGGCCGTCAAGGACCAGAGCAAGGGTCCGGCCGTCACGGACAAGGGTGTGCTGCCGGGCGGCTTCGCCCAGCAGGCGGACAAGGCGATCCTCGACGACGCCAAGCAGACGGCGTGGGCCACCACCGCCGGCACCTTCAAGCTGAGCGGTCTGAGCCTGCGGCTCGGCACCGACTCCAAGATGGAGTGCTTCTGAGCCTCCGTCGCGCGGGTACCCACCGGTACTTGAGCTGACCGCCGGGCGGGGGAGCCACGGCTTCCCCGCCCGACCGGACTCCTCGTCCGGTGCGGGAGCACCGGGCACCGCTCTTCGCGCGCCGACCTCGAACTCTCCACGGCGACAGCGCCGGTACGTACTTCCCCCGGATCCAGGGAGCTGTTTTTCCATGAGTGCCGAGACTCCGGTCCAGAGCGCCGGGGCCTTCACCCGGACGCGACTGCGGTTCCGCGCCTGGCGGGGCGACCGGCCTTTCTGGGCGGGCCTGTTCACGCTGCTCGGCGGTGTGCCGATCGCCTACTTCCCGTACGCCACCCTCAAGCTGGGCCACATCTCCATCGCGATGGCGACCACGGCCGGTGCGGGCTCCCTGATCATCGGTGTCCTTCTGGTCACGCTCGGCCTGACCATGTGGTTCCAGCAGGCCACCCGCATCTTCGCGGGCGTCGCCTCGATCGTGCTGGCGCTGGTCTCGCTGGTGGTGTCCAACATCGGCGGCTTCGTGATCGGCTTCCTGCTCGCCCTGATCGGCGGCGCGCTCGCGCTGTCCTGGGCGCCGGGCGAGGAGAGCGCCCAGTCCAAGGCCGCCAAGGCCAAGGACGAGGCCGCCGACGCCATGCTGGCAGCCACTGCGGCCGCCTCGCCGGTCCCCCGCGAGCCGCAGGCCGCCGAGGAAGGCGCGGGTTCCGTGCCCGGTCCGCGAGAGCACAGCGAGGACGTCGTGCCCGACAACGACAACGGGAGGCACCGTGCCGGCTGAGCCGCAGGGCGCGGACGACGTCGCGGCCGAGCCGCGCATCAGATCAGGGCCGCGCCACGCGGCCCCCAAGAAGCCGCTCCTGACCCGACTTCACATGCCCACGGGTCGTGCCATCGCGCTGGCCGCGATGCCCACCGCCGTCCTCATGGGCGTCGGCATGGGCCCCCTCGCCCAGGCCGACGGCCAGGACCCCAAGCGGCTGACGGCCGAGGAGTACCAGGCCTGCGTGGAGGCCCTCGAGGTCGCTCAGGACGGCGCGGACGGGGTCGACGAGAGTGCCGAGCCCTCCGCGACGCCGTCGCCGAGCGCCTCGGAGACCGCGGACGACGGTTCCGCCGACGGCGGTTCCACGGACGGCGGTTCCACGGACGAGGGTTCGACCGACACCGACACCGGCTCCGGCGACACGGGTTCCGGCACGGACACGGGCTCCGGCACGGACACCCCCGCGCCGACCCCGACGACCGAGGCACCCGAGCAGCCGGCCGGCTCCACGGACACGGACGCCGGCCAGCAGTCCGCCGAGCCCGCCCCGTCCGAGAGCGAGACCAGCAACCCGCTGGACCCGCTGGGCATCGGGGACGCGCTCGGTGACCTCCTCACCGGCGGCGACGAGGAAGAGGCCCCGGCCCCGGCGCCCTCCTCCGCCACACCCACGCCCACGGCGACCCCGAGCGCGCCGGACACCGACGCCCCGGACCCGGTCCAGTCGGCGAAGGACACCCTCGAGGACACGACCGGGACCGTCGAGGACACGGCCGAGGACGTCACGGACACGGTCGACGAGGCCGGCGACAAGGCCGAGGAGGCCGCCTCCGAGGCGCCCTCCGCCACGGCCACGCCCAGCCCGTCCGCCTCCGAGAGCGCGGACCCCGAGGACTGCCCGGTCGCCACCGACGCCGAGGGCGAGTACGCGAACGCGCCGCAGCTGCCCGACCGGCCCTGGCGCCTGGAGGCCAGCTCCCTGCTCCTCAAGGGCGCCGACTACCAGGGCATCGTCGAGGTGCGCACCGCCAACGGCACGGTGAAGAAGGTGCTGAAGTACGTCATCAGCGACGGCACCGAGATCGGCGATCTGCACCAGCTCGTCAAGGACGAGGACGGCGGCAAGACCTACCACGTCCAGGCTGCCAAGGGGTCGAAGTCGACCATCACCAACGGCAAGACGACCATGTACACGGAGAAGATATCGGGCAAGCTCTTCGGCCTGATCCCGGTCACGTTCAGCCCGGACAGTCCGCCGCCGCTGAACATCCCGCTGATCTACTTCACCGACGTCGAGGTCACCCAGGCCGGCCAGTTCGGCGGCGACCTGCACGTCCCCGGGCTGCACCAGTTCATCACCGACTGAGAGCCCGCAAGGCCACTCCGGGAGCCGCGGAGAACACCGAGGGCGCCCCCTCTCCACGAGAAGGGGCGCCCTCGGTGTCGTATGCCCTGAAGGGCGTCAGTCGCGCTCGCCGCCGCCCAGGTGGTGGACGCGGACCATGTTGGTGGTGCCGGGCACGCCGGGGGGCGAGCCGGCGGTGATCACGACGGTGTCGCCGTCGGCGAAGCGGCCCAGGCGGACCATCTCCTGGTCCACCAGGTCGACCATCTCGTCGGTGCTGTTGACGAACGGCACGACGTGCGGCTCCACGCCCCAGCTGAGCGCCAGCTGGTTGCGGGTGCCCTCGTCCGTGGTGAAGGCGATGATCGGCTGGGCCGCGCGGTAGCGGGAGAGGCGGCGGGCGGTGTCGCCGGACTGGGTGAAGGCCACCAGGCCCTTGCCGCCGAGGAAGTCGGCGATCTCGCAGGCGGCGCGGGCCACAGAACCGCCCTGCGTGCGCGGCTTCTTGCCCGGGACCAGCGGCTGCAGGCCCTTGCTCATCAGCTCCTGCTCGGCCGCGGTGACGATCTTCGACATCGTCTTGACGGTCTCGATCGGGTACGCGCCCACGCTCGACTCGGCGGACAGCATGACCGCGTCGGCGCCGTCCAGGATCGCGTTGGCCACGTCGGAGGCCTCGGCGCGGGTCGGCCGGGAGTTGGTGATCATCGACTCCATCATCTGGGTCGCCACGATCACCGGCTTGGCGTTGCGGCGGCACAGCTCGATGAGGCGCTTCTGCACCATGGGGACCTTCTCGAGGGGGTACTCGACGGCCAGGTCGCCACGGGCCACCATCACGGCGTCGAACGCCGCGACGACGTCCTCCATGTTCTGCACCGCCTGCGGCTTCTCCACCTTGGCGATGACGGGGACGCGACGGCCCTCCTCGTCCATGACCCGGTGGACGTCGGCGACGTCCTTGGCGTCCCGGACGAAGGACAGCGCGACCAGGTCGCAGCCCATGCGGAGCGCGAAGCGGAGGTCCTCGATGTCCTTCTCGCTGAGCGCGGGCACGTTGACGGCCGCGCCGGGCAGGTTGATGCCCTTGTGGTCGGAGATGACGCCGCCCTCGATGACGATCGTCCGCACCCGCGGGCCCTCGACGTCCAGGACCTTCAGCTCGACGTTGCCGTCGTTGATCAGGACCTGGTCGCCGCGCGAGACGTCGCCGGGCAGGCCCTTGTAGGTGGTGCCGCAGATCGTCTTGTCGCCCGGGACGTCCTCGGTGGTGATGGTGAACTCGTCACCGCGCACCAGCTCGACGGGGCCCTCGGCGAAGGTCTCGAGACGGATCTTGGGGCCCTGGAGGTCGGCGAGGACACCGATGGCCCGGCCGGTCTCCTTGGCGGCGGCCCGGAGCCGGTCGTACCGGCCCTGGTGCTCGGCGTGCGTGCCATGACTGAAGTTGAAGCGGGCCACGTTCATGCCGGCCTCGATCAGCGACACGAGCTGTTCGTGGGAGTCGACCGCGGGGCCGAGAGTACAGACGATTTTCGAACGGCGCATGAGGCGATCCTATCGGTTTGTTTCGCTCCGGAATATTCCGTCTGGTGGAAGATACAAATGAGTGCCCTTTTGCTCAGGTGGGCTTAACTGTTCTTTCCGACCAGTGCGTAGGTCTGCGTCGCGATCTCCAGTTCTTCATCCGTCGGCACCACCGCGACGGCGACGCGCGCGTCCTCGGGCGAAATCAGCCGCGGCTCGTCCCCGCGTACGGCGTTCAGCTCGCCGTCGACCGCCAGGCCCAGCTCCGCCAGGCCCGCGACGGCGGCCTCCCGCACCTCGGCCGCGTTCTCGCCGACCCCGGCGGTGAACGCGACCGCGTCCACCCGGCCGAGAACGGCGTAATAGGCGCCGATGTACTTCTTCAACCGGTGAATGTAGATGTCGAAGGCGAGGCGCGCCTGTTCGTCGCCCTCCTCGATCCGCCGGCGGATCTCCCGCATGTCGTTGTCACCGCACAGCCCGATCAGCCCGCTCTTCTTGTTGAGAAGAGTGTCGATCTCGTCGGCGGACATTCCACCGACGCGCATCAAATGGAAGATGACGGCCGGGTCGACATCTCCGGAGCGTGTACCCATCACCAGCCCCTCCAAGGGCGTCAGCCCCATGGAGGTGTCCACGCACACCCCGCCCCGTACGGCGGAGGCGGACGCGCCGTTGCCGAGGTGCAGCACGATCACGTTGACGTCCTCCGGCGCCCTGCCCAGCAGCTTCGCCGTCGCCCGGGAGACATAGGCGTGCGAGGTGCCGTGGAAGCCGTAGCGGCGGACGCGGTGCTGGTCGGCCGTCTCCACGTCGATGGCGTAGCGGGCCGCCGACTCCGGCATCGTCGTGTGGAACGCCGTGTCGAACACCGCGACCTGCGGCAGGTCCGGGCGCAGGTGCTGGGCCGTGCGGATGCCGGTGAGGTTGGCCGGGTTGTGCAGCGGGGCGACCGGGATGAGCCGCTCGATCTCGGCGAGGACGGTGTCGTCGATGACGGTCGGCTCGGTGAAGTGCTTGCCGCCGTGCACCACCCGGTGGCCGATGGCTGCCAGCTCCGGCGAGTCCAGGCCCAGGCCGTCCTTGGCCAGCTCGGCCGCCACCGCCTTCAGCGCCGCGTCGTGGTCGGCGATCGGGCCGGTCCACTCACGGCTCTCGCCGCCGCCGGCCAGGGGCGTGTGCTTGAGCCGGGAGGTCTGCTCGCCGATGCGCTCGACGAGGCCCATCGCCAGTCGGCTGCTGTCGCGCATGTCGAGCAGCTGGTACTTCACCGACGAGGAGCCGGAGTTGAGGACGAGGACACGCGTGGAGCTCACTGGGCGGAAACCTTCTCGCTCGGGTTCTGGGCCTGGATCGCCGTGATGGCGACGGTGTTGACGATGTCCTGGACGAGCGCGCCCCGGGACAGGTCGTTGACGGGCTTGCGCAGACCCTGCAGCACCGGCCCGACGGCGATCGCGCCGGCCGAGCGCTGCACGGCCTTGTAGGTGTTGTTGCCGGTGTTGAGGTCCGGGAAGATCAGCACCGTCGCCTGCCCGGCCACCTCCGACTCCGGCAGCTTGGTCGCCGCGACGGTCGGCTCCACGGCCGCGTCGTACTGGATCGGCCCCTCGATCTTCAGGTCGGGCCGGCGCGCGCGCACCAGCTCGGTCGCCTCGCGCACCTTGTCCACGTCCGCGCCCGAGCCCGACGTACCGGTCGAGTACGACAGCATCGCGATCCGCGGCTCCACCCCGAACTGCGCGGCCGTCGCCGCCGCCTGGACGGCGATGTCCGCGAGCTGCTCGGCGTCCGGGTCCGGGTTGACCGCGCAGTCGCCGTAGACGAGGACCTTGTCGGCCAGGCACATGAAGAACACCGAGGACACGATCGAGGCGTCCGGCTTGGTCTTGATGATCTCGAAGGCCGGCCGGATGGTCGCCGCGGTGGAGTGCACCGACCCCGACACCATGCCGTCGGCGAGGCCCTCCTGGACCATCAGCGTGCCGAAGTAGTTCACGTCCGAGACGACGTCGTACGCCAGCTCGACCGTGACGCCCTTGTGGGCGCGGAACTGGGCGTACTTCTCGGCGAAGGAGTCGCGCAGCTCGCTGGTCGCCGGGTCGATCAGCTGGGAGTCGCCGAGGTCGATGCCGAGGTCGGCGGCCTTCTTGCGGATCTGGTCCTCGGGGCCGAGCAGCGTCAGATCGCAGACGCCCCGGCGCAGCAGCACCTCGGCCGCGTGCAGCACCCGCGCCTCGGTGCCCTCCGGCAGCACGACCCGGCGCCGGTCGGAGCGGGCCTGCTCCAGCAGCTTGTGCTCGAACATCATCGGGGTGACCCGGTCGGAGCTGGGCGCCGAGACGCGCCGGGCGAGGTCGGCGGTGTCGACGTACCGCTCGAACAGGCCGAGCGCGGTCTCCGCCTTGCGCGGGGTGGCCGCGTTGAGCTTGCCCTCCAGGGAGAACAGCTGCTCGGCGGTGGGGAAGCTGTTGCCGGACACCGACAGCACCGGCGTGCCCGGTGCGAGGCGGGCGGCGAGGGTGAGGACCTCGTCGCTGGGCACCTCGTCGAGGGTGAGGAGCATGCCGGCTATCGGCGGGGTGCCGGCGCTGTGCGCGGCGAGCGAGCCGATGACCAGGTCGGCCCGGTCCCCGGGGGTGACGACCATGCAGCCCGGCGTCAGGGCGCCCAGGAAGTTCGGCAGCATCGCGCCGCCGAACACGAACCCGAGCGCGTCCCGCGCCAGCCCCGAGTCGTCGCCGAGCAGCACCCTCGCGCCGAGGGTCTGGGCGATCTGGGAGACCGTCGGCGCGGACAGCGCGGGCTCGTCCGGCACCACGTAACAGGGGACCGGCAGCCGGGAGGCCAGCTTGTCGGCGATCAGCTCGCGGTCCTCGCGGTCCACCCGGTTGGCGACCATCGCCAGCACGTCGCAGCCCAGGGTGTCGTAGGCGCGGTAGGCGTTGCGGGTCTCGGCGCGCACCGACTCGGCCGGCTGCTTGCGGCCGCCCACCACCGGGATGACCGAGGCGCCGAACTCGTTGGCCAGCCGGGCGTTGAGGGCCAGCTCGTCCGGCAGCTGGGTGTCGGCGAAGTCGGTGCCGAGGACCAGGACGACGTCGTAGTCGCGGGCCACCGCGTGGAAGCGGTCCACCAGCACCGACACCAGCTCGTCCGTGCCCTGCTCGGCCTGGAGCGCGGACGCCTCGTGGTAGTCCATGCCGTAGACCGTCGCCGGGTCCTGGGAGAGCCGGTAGCGGGCGCGCAGCAGCTCGAACAGCCGGTCCGGGCCGTCGTGGACGAGGGGGCGGAAGACACCCACCCGGTCGACCTGCCGGGTCAGGAGTTCCATGACCCCCAGCTCGACGACCTGCCGGCCGTCGCCGCGGTCGATACCGGTCACGTACACGCTGCGCGTCACGCGTGCTCTCCGTTTCATGGGTGATGTTTCGTGGGTGGTGTTCTGTGGGTGATGTGCCGATGCCCTGGGCCTGCCCGCCGGGCTGTCATAAAAATCGCCCACCGAGGTGAGCAGAACCCTCTTGACAATACCTCCCTCGATAGATAAGGCGCCCGTCAAGTGCGGAGGCGGCAGCGCACTGTGGGACGTGGAACAATCGGAACCGGCTCACCGGAACCACAGCGAGCAGGAGACACAGCACGATGCGTATCGGAGTTCTCACCGCAGGCGGCGACTGCCCCGGCCTGAACGCAGTGATCCGGTCGGTCGTGCACCGAGCGGTCGACAACTACGGCGACGAGGTCATCGGCTTCGAGGACGGCTACGCGGGTCTGCTGGACGGCCGCTACCGCACCCTCGACCTGAACGCGGTCAGCGGCATCCTCGCCCGCGGCGGCACCATCCTCGGCTCCTCCCGCCTTGAGCGCGACCGCTTCCGCGCGGCCTGCGACAACGCCAAGGAACTCATCGAGAAGAGCGGCTTCGACGCCCTCATCCCGATCGGCGGCGAGGGCACCCTGACCGCCGCCCGCATGCTGTCCGACGCGGGCGTGCCCGTCGTGGGCGTGCCGAAGACCATCGACAACGACATCTCCTCCACCGACCGCACCTTCGGCTTCGACACCGCCGTCGGTGTCGCCACGGAGGCCATGGACCGGCTGAAGACGACCGCCGAGTCCCACCAGCGGGTGATGGTCGTCGAGGTGATGGGCCGCCACGCCGGCTGGATCGCCCTGGAGTCCGGCATGGCCGGCGGCGCCCACGGCATCTGCCTGCCCGAGCGCCCCTTCGACCCCTCCGACCTGGTGAAGATGGTCGAGGAGCGCTTCGCCCGCGGCAAGAAGTTCGCCGTCATCTGCGTCGCCGAGGGCGCCCACCCCGCCGACGGCACCATGGACTACGGCAAGGGTGCCATCGACCAGTTCGGCCACGAGCGCTTCCAGGGCATCGGCACCGCTCTCGCCCATGAGCTGGAGCGCCGCCTCGGGAAGGAGGCCAAGCCGGTCATCCTCGGCCACGTCCAGCGCGGCGGCACCCCGACCGCGTACGACCGTGTCCTCGCCACCCGCTTCGGCTGGCACGCCGTCGAGGCCGCGCACCGGGGCGAGTTCGGCCGGATGACCGCGCTGCGGGGCACCGACATCGTGATGGTGCCGCTGGCGGAGGCCGTCACCGAGCTGAAGACCGTACCGAAGGACCGGATGGACGAGGCGGAGTCGGTCTTCTAGGAGCCTTCGAGGCCGTGCCGGCAGGAGCCTTCAAGGCCGTACCGGTTAGTACGCCGAGCTGTTCTCGACGGCCGTCCAGAACCGCTCGACGATCCGGTCCAGGAAGTCGCGGCCGGCGTCCCGTGAGTCGTCGGCCGCGTTGCCGCCCGCCCAGCTGAGGGTGGCGACCATCTGGCCCTGGTACTCCTGGTGCAGCGCCTGGAGCGTGTGCTCCAGATGGCGCCGCTCCAGCGGCACGATCTTGCCCACGGGCCGCACGTACGCCTGCCAGCGCGTGGCGACCGCGCTGCGCAGCAGCTCGGCGAGCTTGCCCTCGCGCCCGGTGACGGTCACCAGGTCGGGCAGCGACAGCTCAAGCACCTCCGCGAGCGCGGCGGCCTGCCGGTCCGTGCCCCGCCACTGGCCGGTGTCCTCCATCCGCAGATACACGTCGAGGTCGTGTCCGACGGCCCGCGCGACGTCCTCCGGGGCCAGCGCGCGGGCGATGCGGTGCTCTTTGAGGGTCCGCGCCCGCCCGATGAGCTCGCCCGGCGAGCACCACAGCACACCCGCGAGCGCGGTGAGCTCCGGATTGCTCGGGCTGAGCGTCCCGCGCTCCCAGGCGATCACGAGGTCGGGTGTCACATAGGGCAGGCCGTACGACGCACGCAGCCCGTAGGCGACGTGCTCGGGGCCCATGCCGAGCGCGGCACGGAGTCTGCGGGCGGCCGGGGCGTTGAAGGGCGGACCGGGGTGGTTCGGCTGAGCTGAGGGTTGGCGCACGGGACCTCAAGCTAGAGGTGTGACGGCCGTGGTGACTACGGTCTGTTCGGACACAATCACGCATTGTATGAACGTACGGTTTTCCCCGCCACGCAGTGTTACTTACGGGTCACCCCTTGACAGCTCCTCCCAGGGCGAAGCCTCCGCCGAGCCGCCGGGCGATCAGCACGTACAGCAGGATCACCGGCGTGGAGTAGACGATCGAGAACGCCGCGAGCTGACCATAGGCGACCATGCCACGATTTCCGAAGAACTCGTTGATGCTCACCGACGCCGGCATCTGGTCCGGGGTGAGCAGCAGCATGAACGGGACGAAGAAGTTCCCCCACATCATCACGAACGAGAAGACGGTCACGACGGCCACCCCGGGCCCCATCAGCGGCAGCACGATCCTGGTGAGGGACTGCGCCGCGGACGCCCCGTCGGTCCATGCCGCCTCCTCCAGCTCCTTCGGCACGCCGTCCATGAAGTTCTTCATCAGCCAGATGGCGAACGGGAGTTGGGAGGCCGCGAAGAAAAGGATCACCCCGTACCTGGTGTCGATCAGATCGACCCGCACATACAGCGCGTACACCGGCACCATGACCGCCGTGACCGGCAGGCTCGTCGCGAACAGGATCGTCAGCAGGAACGGCCGGTTCAGCCGGGACCGGAACCGAGACAGCGGATACGCGGCGACGGCCGCGCACGCCACGGTCAGTGCGGTCGCCCCACCGCACAGCAGCAGGCTGTTGAGCAGCGGCGTAAAGGTGATGTCGTCGGTCCAGATGGCGTCGAAGTGCTCCAGCGTGAGCCCGTCGGGCGCCTTCACCTTCAGGTCGGCGCGCGGATCGAAGGCGGAGAGCACCACCCAGGCGAGCGGCAGCGCGAACGCGGCGGCGAACAGCAACAGGCCGGCGTCGGCGGCGAGACGGCGTCGTGCGCGGGCCATGTCCCTCAGACCTCCGTCCGCAGCAGCCGCAGATACACGACCGAGAACAGCGAGCCCACCAGCAGCAGGAGCAGCGCCACTGCCGTGCCGTACCCGATCAGGCTGTTCTGGAAGGCCTGTTCGTACATGAACAGCGGCAGCGTCTGCGACTTGCCGCCGGGCCCGCCGCGGGTCATCACCCAGATCAGCCCGAACACGGAGAGCGTCTGCAACGTGTTCAGCATCAGGTTCGTGCCGATCGAGCGGCGGATCATCGGCAGCGTGATGTGCCACGCCCGCCGCCAGCCCCCGGCCCCGTCCATCTCGGCGGCCTCCTCGACCTCCCGGGGTATGTCGTTCAGCGCCGCCGAGTAGACGAGCATCGAGAACGCCGTCCCGCGCCAGACGTTGGCGAACGACACCGCGAGGACGGGGAGGCTGAACAGCCAGTTCTGGGCGGGCAGATGGAGCAGGCCGAGGACGGCGTTCAGGGTGCCCTGGTCCCGGAAGAACGCGTACAGCAGAAACCCGGCCACCACCTCCGGCAGCACCCACGCCGTGACGATGATTCCTCCGGTCAGGGTCCGCACGGGCTTGGAGGCCCGCCGCATCAGCCCGGCCAGCACCAGCCCCAGGGTGTTCTGGCCGACCAGCGAGGACAGCACGGTGAACACCAGCGTCAGCCATACGGCGTTCAGGAACGCCTCGTCCTGGAACGCCGTACGGAAGTTCTCCAGGCCGACGAAGGACGACTCGGCCTGGCCGGTGAGCTGGAGGTCGGTGAAGGCGATGTAGACGCAGTAGGCGAGGGGCCCGCCGAGGAAGAGGAGAAGCAGGGCCACGGCGGGGGAGAGGGGGAGGAGCCGGAGGAGGGAGCGGCCTCTCACCGGGCGATCACCCGGTCGTCGGTGATCTCCTTCAGGGCCTGGTCGTACGCGCGCGCGGCCTCGTCCACGGACTTGTCGCCGGTCGTCACCCCTTCCATCGCCTCCTGGATCGCCACCGACACCCGCGGATACGCCGGGTACGCCGGCCGGTAGTGGGTGCTGGCGACCAGCTCGGTGAAGAACGCGATACCGGGCTGCGCCTCGGCGTAGGCGGGGTCGGCGGCGACGTCCTCGCGGACGGCGATGCCGGAGTTGGCGACGTACCACTTCTGGGCGTTCGCCTTTGTCTGCATCGTCTTGATGAACTCGAAGGCGAGGTCCGGGTTGGCCGCCTTGGCGGGGATCGCCCAGGTCCAGCCGCCGGACATGCTCACTTTGCCCGGCGCCTGCCCGGCTTGCGTCGGCATGGCGGCCAGGCCGAGCTTCTGCGACCACTCGGGCCATGCGTGCCCGGCACCGGGGAGCCAGTCCTGCGGCAGCCAGGAGCCGTCGAGGTCGATGGCGAGCTTGCCCTTGGGGAGGAGGTCGCCGCGCACGATGGTCTGGATGTTGGGGTCGAGCGCGGTGGAGACGTCCGGGCCGAGCTTCTCCTGGTAGACGGTCTCCACGAAGGCGAGCGCGTCCTTGAAGCCCTGACTGTTCACGACCCACTTCTTTGTGGCGGGGTCGTAGAGGGGGTCCTGCCCTGTCCCGTACAGCAGCATCTCGAAGCCCTGCATGGTGGCGGCCTCGCCCGCGGGTTTGCCGGTGTAGACGTTGAGCGGGATGACGTCGGGGACCCGCCGTTTGACGGTCCGGGCCGCGTCGAGGACGTCGTCCCAGGTCTTCGGCTGCCAGTCGGCGGGCAGGCCCGCCTCGGCGAAGATCCCCTTGTCGAACCACAGGCCCCGGGTGTCCGTCCCGTCCGGCACGCCGTACGTCTTCCCGTCCTCGGCCTTCGCCGCCCGCTTGGCCGTGTCGACGAACTGCTCCCAGTCCGGCCACTTGGCGAGGTACGGGTCGAGCGGCTTGAGATAGCCGCTGGTGATGTCCGAGTTGATGAGGAAGGTGTCCTCGTAGACCAGATCGGGAGCCGTCTTGGGGGAGCGGAGCATCTGCTGGAGCTTGGTGTAGTACTCCGAGTCCGGCGCCTTGATCGGCACGAACTCCACCTTCTTGCCCGGGTGTTGCCTCTCGAACTGCTTCTTCACGTCCGCGAGGTGGTCGTCCATCACCCGGACCGAGTTGTCCGTGGACTGCTTGAAGGAGACCTTCAGGGTGTCGGGGTCACTTCCGGAGCCGCTGCCGCAGGCGGTGAGGGTGGCGGCTGTCAGGGCGACGACCGTGGTCAATAACGCGGTGGGGCGGACACGCACGGGCAGACCTCCTGCGGACTCACTTCTTTGTGGCCGGGGATGGGTGCGTGGTGAACGTAAACGCGTGGGGTGGTCAGGTCAATGCGTCTGCGGCGGATCGGGGCCCTCACCCAGCTCCGCGAGGGCGACCTGCCAGTCCGTGCCGGGCAGCAGGCACCTCGACGCGGGTTCCGTCGCGGTGGACGCGCTCCTCCCGCTCCGGCACGTACGGCGGTGTACTCCAGCGCGAGCGCGGTCAGGACGACGACGGTGCGGTCTCTGTGCGGCACCCCCTTAAAGTACTGGCAAGTGGTCCTGGGGGAAGGGGGCGTCGGAGATGGCCGAGCGTGAACGGGACGTCAGCGTCGGGCAGTTGCTGCTCGCCGAGTACCAGACCGTCAAGGACGAGCAGAAGACCCGCATCGGCTTCCGCGACAACCTTCTCTACGTCACCCTCGCCGCGGCCGCCGCCGTCATCGCCGCCGCGGCCCAGGCCAAGCAGCCGGCGATGCTGCTCGCCCTGCCGCCGGTGTGCGTCGTGCTCGGATGGACGTACCTCGTCAACGACGAGAAGATCTCGGCGATAGGGCTGTACGTGCGGGACGAGCTGGGTCCCCGGCTGGCGGCCCAAGTGCCGGGCACCGGCGGCGGGTTCTCGACCTTCGGGTGGGAGGTGTACCACCGGCGTGACGCGCGGCGCAGGTCCCGCAAGGCGATCCAGTGCGTGGTGGACCTGGTGGCCTTCTGCGCGGTGCCGCTGGCCGCGCTGGTCGTGTTCTGGGTGAGCGGGGAGGGCGGCGGCCTGATGGTCGTGCTGTCCGCCCTTGAGGCCCTCGCGGTGGTCGGGCTCGGCGTGCAGGTCGTGCTGTACACGAGGCCGGCGGGACCGGCGCTGACTCCGCCGTGACGGCGGGGCTGCTGGGCGCGGGCGGCTCGGTGCAGGCGCTCGCCGAGGCCGCGGGCCGTCCGGAGGGGCGCGAGGCGGTGCGGGCCTGGGGTGACCGGGTGGCGGACCTGCTCGACGGAGACCGACGCCGTACCGAGGCCCGCACTTACTGTCGCAAGGCCGCCGACGCCTACACCCGAGCCGACGCCCCCACCGAAGCCGCCCACGCCCCTGAGGCCGCCGCCCGGCTCACCTCCCCCACCGATAGACCAACTCCGGCCGCCCCACCTGCCCGTACAACGGACTCCGGCCGGCCCGCCCCGCCTCCACCAGGTGCTCCAGATACCGCCGGGCGGTGATCCGCGAGATCCCCACCGTCTCGGCGACCCCCGCCGCGGTGAGTCCCTCCGGCGCCTCTCGCAGAGCGACGGTCACCCGCTCCAGGGTCGGCGCGCTCAAGCCCTTCGGCAGGGCGGCGGGCCCAGGGGCGCGAAGCGTCGCCAGGGCCCGGTCGACCTCGTCCTGGCCGCTGGCCTCACCGGCGGCCCCGCGGAACTCGGCGTACCGTACGAGCCGGTCACGTAGCGTCGCGAAGGTGAAGGGCTTGAGGACGTACTGGACGACCCCCAGTGACACCCCCTCCCGTACGACGGCCAGATCCCGTGCCGAGGTGACGGCGATGACGTCGGCGTGATGGCCGGCCGCCCGCAGGGAGCGGGCCAGTTGGAGGCCGTGCACGTCCGGCAGGTGAAGGTCCAGCAGCAGGAGGTCCACCGGGGTGCGCTCCAGTGCCCGCCGGGCCTCCGCGCCCGTGTGCGCCTTTCCGACCGCGACGAACCCCGGCACCCGGCCGACGTACAGGACATGCGCGTCGGCGGCCACCGGGTCGTCCTCCACGACCAGCACGCGGATGGGAGCCACGCCCGTCACGCGGTACCTCCTCTCACCGGCGCCGTGCGCAGCGGCAGGCGTACCTCGAACGACGCGCCACCGCCGGCGGCCTCCGTCACCGTCAGCGTCCCTTCGTGCCGGTGCACGGCCTGCCGGACCAGGGCCAGTCCCAGGCCCCGGCCCCCGGGTCCGGCCGGCTTCGTGGTGTAGCCGCGCTGGAAGACCAGCTCGGCCTGAGCCGGGTCCACCCCGGCCCCCGTGTCCGACACGCGCAGCACCAGCTCCGAGGCGCCCGACGTGTACGCCGCCACCGTCACGCGGGCCGGCACCCCGCCCTGCGCCGCGTCGACGGCGTTGTCGATCAGGTTGCCGAGGATGGTCACCAGGTCACGGGCGGGCAGGGTCGAGGGCAGGAGGCCGTCGTCGAGGGAGCTGTCCTGCGACACCACCAGCTCCACGCCCCGCTCGTTGGCCTGCGCGGTCTTGCCCAGGAGCAGGGCCGCCAGGACGGGTTCGCCGACCGCCGCGACCACCTGGTCGGTCAGCGCCTGCGCCAGCTCCAGCTCGGCCGTCGCGAAGTCCACGGCCTCCTCGGCCCGGCCCAGTTCGATCAGCGACACGACCGTGTGCAGGCGGTTCGCCGCTTCGTGGGCCTGGGAGCGCAGTGCCTGGGTGAAGCCGCGTTCGGAGTCCAGTTCGCCCATCAGGGACTGGAGTTCGGTGACGTCCCGCAGGGTCACCACCGTGCCCCGGCGCTCGCCGCCCGACACCGGCGAGGTGTTCACCACCAGCACCCGGTCCGCCGTCAGATGCACCTCGTCGACGCGTGGCTCGGACGACAGCAGCGCGCCCGTCAGCGGCGCGGGCAGCCGCAGGTCGGCGACCGACCGGCCGACCACCTCGCCGGACACCCCGAGCAGCTCGCGCCCGCCGTCGTTGATCAGCGCCACCCGGTACTGCCCGTCCAGCATCAGCAGCCCCTCGCGTACGGCGTGCAGCGCGGCCTGGTGGTAGTCGTGCATGCGGCTCAGCTCGGCGGCGTTCATGCCGTGGGTGTGGCGGCGGAGCCGGGCGTTGACGACGTAGGTGCCGATCGCGCCCAGGGCGAGGGCGCCGGCCGCGACGCCGACGAGCGCGGTGAGCTGGTCGGAGACCCGCCTGCTGATGGCCTCGACCTTGATGCCGGCGCTGACCAGGCCGATGACATGGCCGCCGTCCAGGACCGGGGTGACCGCGCGCATGGACGGGCCGAGGGTGCCGGTGTAGGTCTCGGTGAAGGCCCGGCCGCGCTGGGCGGGGGCGATATGGCCGAGGAACCGTTTCCCTATCTGCCGCTCGTCGGGGTGGGTCCAGCGGATGCCCTGCGGGTTCATGATCGTGACGAAGTCGACGTCGGCGTCCCGCATCACCGCCACGGCGTACGGCTGAAGCTGCGCGGTCGGGTCGGAGGTGCGGATCGCCGCGTGCACCGAGGGGGCGTCGGCGACGGCGCGGGCCACCGCCATGGCCTGCCGGCCCGCGGCCTCCTCGGCCTGGCTGCGGTCGCCGGCGTACGTGAACAGCGCGTATCCCGCGACGACGACCGCGAGCAGCACGGCCTGCACGGCGAACAGCTGGCCGGCCAGGCTGCGGGGTCTGGGGAGGCGGGGGCGCATGCCGTCAGTGTGCCTCCACGCCCCGCCGCCGAGTAAATGCGTGTCACGCGTGAACTCAATGAACGTAAAGGTGACCGCCCTCACACGCCGGGAGATAGTCACGGCATTCCCCAAATTCGCCCGGACGTGAGCCGCACGCCGGTGATGCCGACGACGACGTCAAGGAGGGCAGCCGTGGCCGCCAGAACCCTCGAAACGGCACCCGCAGTGAAACGGGACCGCACGCACTACCTCTACATCGCGGTGATCGTCGCGGTCGCCCTCGGTATCACCGTGGGTCTGATCGCCCCCGACTTCGCGGTCGAGCTGAAGCCCATCGGCACCGGGTTCGTGAACCTGATCAAGATGATGATCTCGCCGATCATCTTCTGCACGATCGTGCTGGGCATCGGGTCGGTGCGCAAGGCCGCCAAGGTCGGCGCGGTCGGCGGGATCGCGCTCGTCTACTTCCTCGCGATGTCGCTGGTGGCGCTCGCCATCGGTCTGGCCGTCGGCAACATCCTGGAGCCGGGCACCGGCCTCGCGGTGACCGACGCGGTCAAGGAGACCGGCCAGGCGCAGGTGTCGCCGGAGGCGAAGGACACCACCGAGTTCCTGCTCGGCATCATCCCGACGACCATCGTCTCCGCCTTCACCCAGGGCGAGGTGCTCCAGACGCTGCTGATCGCGCTGCTCGTGGGCTTCGCGCTGCAGGCCATGGGCTCCGCCGGGCAGCCGATCCTGCGCGGCGTCGAGCACATCCAGCGCCTGGTCTTCCGGGTGCTCGCGATGGTGATGTGGGCCGCCCCGATCGGTGCGTTCGGCGCCATCGCGGCCGTCACCGGCTCGGCGGGACTCGACGCGCTCAAGAGCCTGGCCGTGCTGATGCTCGGCTTCTACGTCACCTGCTTCCTGTTCGTCTTCGTCGTCCTCGGCGCGCTGCTTCGGGTCGTCGCCGGGCTGAACATCCTCACCCTGTTCAAGTACCTGGGCCGCGAGTTCCTGCTGATCCTGTCGACGTCGTCGTCTGAGTCCGCGCTGCCGCGCCTCATCGCCAAGATGGAGCACCTCGGCGTCAGCAAGCCGGTCGTCGGCATCACCGTCCCGACCGGGTACTCCTTCAACCTCGACGGCACCATGATCTACATGACCATGGCCTCGCTGTTCATCGCCGACGCCATGGGTACGCCGATGTCCCTCGGCGAGCAGATCCCGCTGCTGCTGTTCCTGCTGGTCGCCTCCAAGGGCGCGGCCGGTGTCACCGGCGCGGGCCTGGCCACGCTGGCCGGCGGCCTCCAGTCGCACAAGCCCGCCCTGGTGGACGGCATCGGCCTGATCGTCGGCATCGACCGTTTCATGAGCGAGGCCCGCGCCCTGACCAACTTCGCGGGCAACGCGGTCGCCACCGTGCTGGTCGGCACCTGGACCAAGGAGATCGACAAGGAGCGCGTCTTTGAGGTCCTCGCGGGCCGGCTGCCCTTCGACGAGAAGACCCTCCTGGACGACCACGCGCCGGCCCCCGCGGAGGTGCCGGACCAGCGCGAGGAGCTGGCCAAGGCCTGACCTGCGCCCTTCGAGCCACCGGACGCCCGGCCCCACCTGAACGGGGGCCGGGCGTCCGGTCGTACGGAGAAACGGAAATACGCGGGATACGGCTCAGGCGATCAGTTCCCGCACCAGCGCGGCGGCGCGGGAGGCCGGCACGCCTGCCGAGGTCAGCACGGTGACCGCGGCCGAGCGGCCGGCCTCCTCGGTCGGCAGCAGCCCGTCGTTGACGGCCTCCATGAGCGCGAAGATCGTCTGTTCCTGGACATAGGCCAGGGCCTCGGCCGGCAGCGGTGAGACGAAGACGCCGTCGTCGAGGCCCTGCCGGAGATGCGCGACGGCGTCCCGCCTGAGGGGGGCCAGCCGTTCGCGGATGCCCTGCATGGTGACCGTGCGCTGGGCCAGTGCGGTCAGCAGCCGGTAGCGGTCGGCGATGTCCCAGACGGCGAGCACGGAGCGGGCCACGGCCTCGGCCGGGTCGGCGACCCCGTCCCGCGCCGCCGTGTGCACCGCCTCCACCGCCGCGACCGCGTCGTCGACCAGCGTCGCGATCAGCGCCTCACGGCTCGGGAAGTGCCCGTACACCGTGCGCCGTACGACACCCGCGGCGCGCGCGATCTGGTCCATGGACGCGTCGGGGTCGCGCAGCAGCTCCGCGAGGGCGACGTCGAGGATGCGCCGCCGGTTGGCGTCGGCGCGGCTGGTGGGGCCCGTGGTCATGGCTGTCATTCTGCACGCCTTTCGATTTGCACAGTGGTGTGCAGAGTCGTAGATTGCACAGTGTTGAGCAATTGCACATCCATGTGCAACCGGTGCCCGTCACGAGCGGGAGCCGGTGCCGCGCACGACCCCAGGAAGGCCGCCTCCGCCATGCCACTCGTCCTCAACGAACCGGTCGAACGGATGGAGGGCCCCTACCGCCGCCGCTGGTGGGCCCTGCTGGTGCTCTGTCTGAGCCTGCTGGTCATCGTGATGGCGAACACCGCCCTCACCGTCGCCGCGCCCGACATGACCCGCGACCTCGGCCTGTCCAGCGCCGACCTGCAATGGGTCATCGACGGCTACACCGTCCCCTACGCGGCGCTGATGCTGCTGCTCGGCGCGATCGGCGACAAGTACAGCCGCCGCGGCGCGCTCGCCCTCGGCCTCGTCGTCTTCGGCGGCGGTGCCGTCTTCGGCTACCTGGCCGACAGTGCGACCACGGTCATCGCGGCCCGCGCCGTGATGGGCGTCGGCGCCGCGCTGATCATGCCCGCGACGCTCTCCCTCCTCGCCGCGACCTTCCCGCGCGCCGAACGCGCCAAGGCGATCGTGCTGTGGACCGCCACGGCCGGCCTCGCCATCGCCGCCGGCCCGCTGGTGGCGGGCGCGCTCCTGGAGCACCACGGCTGGTCGTCGACCTTCCTGATCAACGTCCCCGTGGCCGCGGTCGCCCTGGTCGCCGCCTTCGTCCTCGTACCGCCGTCCAAGGCCGGACACCACGGCCGTATCGACTACGTCGGCGGACTGCTGTCGGTGGTCTGGATCGCCGCGCTGGTCTACATGATCATCGAGGGCCCGCACTTCGGCTGGGGCACGAAGGCGATCGCCGCGGCCGTGGTGGCGGGGGCGGGCCTGCTCGCCTTCGTCCTCTGGGAGCTGCGCCACCCGCGCCCGGTCCTGGACGTCCGCCGCTTCACCGACCGCCGCTTCGCCGGCTCCAACCTCGCCGTCGCCCTGTTCTTCCTGGCCGTCTTCGGCGCCTTCTACTACCTCACCCAGCACCTGCAGTTCGTCCTCGGCTACGACGCCTTCGACACCGGCCTGCGCATGCTGCCGCTGGCGGGCGCGGTGTTCGTCGGCTCGGCCCTGACCGGTGTGCTGACCCCGCGGGTCGGCATGAAGCTCACCGTCACCGCGGGCATGGTCGGCGGCACGGCCGCGCTCGCGCTGCTCACCCAGGTCGACGCCGGATCGTCGTACGGCGATCTGGTCGCACCCCTTGTCGTGCTCGGCCTCGCCATCGGCCTGGCGCTCTCGCCCTGCACGGACGCCATCATGGGCGCCTTCCCCGAGTCCGAACTGGGCGTCGGCGGCGCGGTGAACGACACCTCCCTCGAACTCGGCGGCTCCCTCGGCATCGCCATCCTCGGCTCCCTGCTCGGCACGTCCTACGCCGACCACCTCACGGACGCGACCCGAGGCAGCGGGCTCCCCGCGGATGCCCTCGCCACCGCCCAGGACTCCGTGGGCGCCGGCTACGCCACGGCCCAGGCCATCGGCGCCCAGGCCCGCAACCTCGCCGAGCGCGCCGCCCTGGTCACGGACCCGCAGCAGGCCGCGCAGCTGAAGGCCCGCTCCGGCCAGCTCACCGACGGCGCCCGGCAGATGGCCGACGCGGTCGGCTCCTCCTTCTCCGAGGCGGTCGCCCGTACGAGCCTGGTGGGCGCGGTGATCCTGGGCGTGGGGACGGTGCTGGTCGCTGTGCTGCTGCCGGGGCGCGGCGGGAAGGCGGAGGCTGTCCCGCAGGAGGAGGAGCCCGAGCCGGAGGCGGTGCCCGAGGAGGTCACGCCCACCGGTCGGTGACCTCCCGCAGCAGGGTCAGCGCGCAGCGATCCCTCCGATTTCGATGGCGAGGGCGCCGAGAGCTTCCTTTTCGCGTGGATAGATGGTGCGGATGTTGGCGAGTTGCTGCTCGCGGGTGGCGGTCGGGTTCACGTTGGCTGGGCCTTCGCCGTCGAGCAGTGCTTCGAAGTCCGGGTACTCGGTGACCCGCTTGACCCTGACCTCGCAGGTTTCGTCGGTTCCCCTGATGCGGAAGCGGATCACGTCGCCCGCGGCCAGGTCGGCCAGATGCGGGTATTTGACGCGCACCTCGATGGTCTTGGTGCCGGCGGCGACAAGGTCGAAGTACTGCCGGTAGAGGTTGAGCTCGTGGACGCGGGCGGCGGTGTCGGTCATGGGCCGGGGACGCTCCTTGCGGCTGGCGCGGTCATCATGCGGCCGATCTCGGCGGCCGAGTACGAACGGAAGAAGTGGCGGGGGTGGGACAGCAAGGTATCGGTCACGCCCAGCAGTTGATCCGCGTACTCCGCGACCGTGCCGGGCCACCGACGCGTGTCGAGCATCCAATCGGCGGCTCCCTCGGGCAAGGAGGCGAGGCCCTCGCGGATCATCGACTTGGACAGCTTGGCACCGGTGTCGGTGACGACCTGGGGGCAGAACAGACGGGTCGGAAGCTGGGCGCGGGTCAGACCGACCGCCTGGAGGGCTTCGTCGACCAAGTGGGTCCCGAAGACCCAGTCTCCGCCCTTGACCATGACGTGCAGGGTCCCCCGGGCGTCGGCCAGAGCGAGCTCCTTGACGAGGTTGCGGTACAGGGTGGCCAGGTCGAGGTAGGCGCCTCCGGTCGGCGTGACGGTGGCCCGGTAGGGACCGTGGTGGAGGCAGACGGCAGCCACTTGCGCGGTCTCCCGGTCGTTGAGGTGGACGCGGGTGCGTTCAGCGTGCTTCTCGGTCCAGCCGCAGCCGGGGAGCGGGCAGGGGATGCGCAGGTGCGGGATGCCGGTGGAGGGGGCCAGCCACCAGCGGGCGGCGTCGAGGCGGGGCTGGAGCCGCAGCCAGGTCAGCCGGAAGTGCTCGGCGGCCTGCTGTTCGGTGTAGGTCTCGACGCGATGCGGGATGCCCAGGCGCCGAGACAACGCGGTGAAAAGGGGCTGGTAGAGGGTGTCGACGAGGTCCGTCAGTGCCTGATCGCCGAGGGCGTGGGCGTACGCGCGCTGGTAACGGTGGCCGGTCGCGAGGTCTGTGGCCAGCTCGTACGGGGCGTTGTCGAGGGCGCTGAAGAGGACTTCGGTGGGGAAGCCGAAGCGCTCGCGCAGGCGGGCGGCCATGGCGAAGGCCAGGGACTGCACGAGTGAGGTGCCGATGTGCGGGGCGCCGTTGATCTGGGTGCCGACGACCAGCACGATCCGCTCCGGTCGGGTGGCCAGGACGCGTGGGGTCAGGACGTCCTCGGCGTGGTGGAGAGCGTTGGCCAGGACGGTGTTCGGTGAGGCGGGGTGGGTCGTCACGGGATGTCCCCCCTGGGATCGGACAGGCGTCTCTTCGGTGCGGGCCTGCGTCAGCATGCGGAGACCGCGCTGTGGTGAAAGGCAGCCCAGACGCACTTGCCGGGGCCGTGCCGCTCTTCCACGCCCCAGCGATCGGCGACGGTCGACACGAGCAGCAGGCCGCGGCCACCCTCGGCGACGCTTCGGGGCGTGCACGCGGTCGGGGTGCCATTGCCGCCGTCGTGCACCTCGATGCGCAGCGAGGTGGCGTGCAGTTCGACTCGTACGAGGACCTTTCCCCCTGTGGGGGCTCCATGCAGGATGGCGTTGGTGGCGAGTTCGGAGGCGCACAGCCGGATGTCGTCGAGGCGTTCCGTCCGGCCCCATCGGGTAAGGGTGTCGGCGACGAACGACCGAGCGGCGGCCGGCGTGGAACGGCGGCGGTCGAAGAGCATCGTTCGGTGCTCGACGGCGCGGCCGAGGACTGAGGTCGGTGTGAGGACGCCCGGCTCGTCGGGCGGGGTGCTGGGCATGTTCCACAGTCAACCGCTGTCCCTCGTTCGGGTCGGGAGCCGACGTGGGGGCCGTTCCGGGGGCCACTATGGGGGCCAGAGCTCGCACGGTCCGGGGAGAGGGGATGGACGAAGCAGGGATCGGCGCATTACTCGTCCGGCTGCGCACCGCCCGCGGCTGGACCCAGCAGCGGGTGGCCGACGAGTACAACGCCCTGGAGGGGCGCGCCGCCAAGACCGGGAAGGAGATCGGGCGATACGAGCGCGAGGTGCGTGTTCCCGTCCCGTACACCCGGAAATACCTGGCCCAGGTGTTCGGCGTCCGCGCCCGGCCGCGGAGGCCGTGTCGGCGGACGCAGCGGTGTCGGCCGACTTCGCCCGGTTCATCGCGCAGCGCAACGCCGACGAGTTCGTCGTCGAACAGTTGGAGGCCGATGTCGCCCGGCTCGCCCGCGCCTACGTCAGCCATCCGTTGCTGGAGCTGTACGTCGAGATCAAGCGGCTGCGGGACGGGGCGTTCGCGTTGCTGCGGGGGCGTCAGCACCCTCGGCAGACCGCCGACCTGTACCTGGCGGCCTCACGTTTGTGCGGATTGTCCTCGCATGTCTGCCTGGACGTGGGCGACTACGAGTCCGCAGCCACGCATGCCCGTACCGCGCGGGCGTGCGCGGAGGCGGCCGGGCACCAGGGGATGCTGGCCTGGGTGCGAGCCGTGGAGTCGCTGATCGCCTACTGGACCGGGCGGTACGAGCAGGCGGCTCGGCTGGCCCGGTCCGGCCACCGCCACCGGGCGCCCGGCAGCATCGGGGCCAGGCTGGCAAGCCTGGAGGCGCGGGCGCTGGCCATAGCCGGGGACCGGGTGGGAGCGGTGGCCGCGCTGGCGGACGCCGAACGCTCCCGTGAGGCACTGTCAGCGCAGGACGAGGTGCTGGGCGTCTTCGCCTTCCCGGCGGCCAAACAGTTCGCGTACGCCGGGACGAGCCATCTGGCCCTGGGGGGGCGGGAACATGTCCAGCAGGCCATTGCCAGCGCCGAGACCGCGATTCTCCTCTACCGCAGCGCGGCGGACGACGACCGGTCGGTCGGCGACCTGTTCGCCGCCCATGTCGACCTGGCCCGCGGCCGTCTGCTCCTGGGCGACCTCGACGGCACCGAGGCGATGCTCCTGTTCGTCCTCGAATCCCCAGCCGAGCGCATGTCGGCCAGCATCGTGCGCCGGCTCACCGCTCTGGGCCGGGAGCTGAGTGGACCGCAGTACGGTGGAGCCGCGCAGGCCGCACACCTACGCGAACGACTCCACCACACAGCCGTCCTCGCGACCTCGCCCCCAGTCAACCCTCCGGATCTGCCGACGTGACCGAACTGTCCGCCGCACACGACGCCGCCGTCACCGATCGGGACCGCCTCGCCGGGAGCGCCTACAGCAGCGACCGGGATCTGGCCGCCCGCCAGTCGCTCTACCGCTGGCAGACACCCCGCTACGACCTGCCCGGCATCGTCGCCGAGCAGCTGAGCGGCGTACGCGGGAGCGTCGTGGACGTCGGCTGCGGCAACGGCAGGTTCATCCGGCGGCTTCGCGACGACCGGCCCGATCTGGCCCTGCTCGGACTTGACCTCGCTCCCGGCATCCTCGCGGGCGTGCCCGGCCCTGTCGCCGTGGCGGACGCCACCCACCTGCCGTTGGCGACGGCGAGCGTCGACGCCGCTCTGGCGCTGCACATGCTCTACCACGTCCCCGACATCCCCCGGGCGGTACGGGAGCTGTCCCGGGTCGTCGCCGCCGACGGGATGGTGATCGCCTCCACCAACAGCGACCGGGACAAGGCCGAACTCGACGACCTGTGGCAGCGGGCCGCCGGTGACGTCCTCGGCACCGGACGCGGCCCGGCCCGTATCTCGCTCAGCGCCCGCTTCTCCCTGGAGAAGGCCGGAGTCTTCCTGGGCGAGGAGTTCGGTCGCGTGGAGACGATCGAACTGCCGGGCACCATCACGGTGCGGGAGCCCGAGCCGGTCATCGCGCACATGGCCTCCTACCGGGCATGGGCGGATCAGCACGACGTGCCCTTCGCGGACACGATCGAGCGGGCCCGCACGATCCTCCTCGAACACCTTGCCCGGTACGGGACCTTCGAGGTCACATGTCTGGGCGGCATCCTCGTCTGCCACCGCTGAGCGCGGCCGTGCGGCTCAGGCCGCGTCCACCAGCCCCTTGGGCAACGCCCCCGTGTGCAGCACCCCCAGCCGCTGCGTCGCCCGCGTCAGGGCCACGTAGAGGTCGCTCGTGCCGTAGCGGGCCGGTTCGACGACCAGGACCGAGTCGAATTCGAGGCCCTTGGCCTGGCGGGGGTCGAGGAGGACGACCTGGTGGGTCAGGTCGGGCTCCCCGCCCGCCGTGACGCCGTCGAGGTGGGCGGCCAGCCTGCGGTGGAGGTCGCGTGGGGCGATGACGGCCAGGCGGCCCTCCTCGGGGGTGAGTTCGGTGACCGCCTCCGAGACTGCCGCGGGCAGGTCGGTCGTGGCGCGGATCCACGGGTGTACGCCCGTCGAGCGGACCGAGCGGGGCGGCTCGAAGCCGGGCTGCTCGGCGCGTACGACCGCTGCCGCCAGGTCCATGATCTCGGCCGGGGTGCGGTAGTTGACGCCGAGGCGGGTGTGCTCCCAGCGGTCCTCGACGTAGGGCGCGAGGATCTTCTCCCAGGAGCCGACGCCGGCCGCCTCGGCGGTCTGGGCCGGGTCGCCGACCAGGGTCATCGAGCGGGTCGGGCTGCGGCGCATCAGCAACCGCCAGGCCATCGGGGACAGTTCCTGCGCCTCGTCGACGATGATGTGCCCGAACGCCCAGGTGCGGTCGGCCGCGGCGCGTTCGGCGGCGCTGCGGTGGTCGGCCTCCTCATGCCGCTCGGCGAACCGCTCGGCGTCGATGATGTCGTGCGCGGACAGGACCTCGGAGGCCTCGGGGTCGTCCTCCTCCTTGTCCTCGAACTCGTACGTCCGCGACGCGAACGACACGTCCAGCACGCCCTGCGCGTACGCCACCTGCGTCTCGCGCTCCCGCTCGGCCAGCGCGCGGGCCAACCGGTCGTCCTCGCCCAGGAGTTCGGCCGCCTCGTCCAGCAGCGGCACGTCCGCCACCGTCCAGGCCCGGGTGACCGGGCGGCGGATGGCGGCGGCGTCCGCGTCGGCGACGTAGCCCTCGGGGGCGGCGAGGAAGTCGGCGACCAGTCGCTGCGGGGTCAGGCGCGGCCACAACTGGTCGATGGCCGCCCAGACTTCCGGGTTCTCGGCGATGTCGTCGCGGATCTGGGTGATGTCGCTGGCGTCGAGCAGGTTCGAGCCGTCGTAGGGGTCGGTGCCCACGCGTTCGGCGTACAGCTCGGTGAGGGTGTTGAGGATGTGGCCCTCGAAGTACTCGCGGGAGGCGTTGTGCGGCAGCTTGGCGGCGCGGGTGCGCTCCCGGGCGACATTGACCAGGCCGTCGTCGAGCATCAGCACCTCGCGGTCGTGCTCGACGGCGATGACCGGGTCGGGCAGCGCCTGCCGGTCGCGTACGACGGCGGCGAGCACGTCGGCCATGTCGGCGCGGCCCTTCACCGCGGCCGCCTCGGGCGTGTCCGTGGCGGTCGCCTTCACGCCGGGGAACAGCTCGCCGACGGTCGCGAGGAGCACGCCGGTCTCGCCGAGGGAGGGCAGCACCTCGCCGATGTAGCCGAGGAAGGCCGGGTTGGGGCCGACGATGAGCACGGCGCGGCGGGCGAGCAGCTCGCGGTGCTCGTAGAGGAGGTAGGCCGCGCGGTGCAGCGCGACCGCGGTCTTGCCGGTGCCCGGGCCACCTTCGACGACGAGCACGCCGCGGTGGGGCGCGCGGATGATCTCGTCCTGCTCGGCCTGGATGGTCTGCACGATGTCGCTCATCCGGCCGGTGCGGGCGGAGTTCAGCGCGGCGAGCAGCACGGCGTCACCGGCCGGGTCCTCGAAGCCGGTGCGCTCCCGGTCGCCGACGTCGAGGAACTCGTCGTGCAGGGCGGTGACCCGGCGGCCGTCGGTGGAGATGTGGCGGCGCCGGCGCAGGCCCATCGGGGTGTGGCCGGTGGCCAGGTAGAAGGGGCGGGCGACCTCCGCGCGCCAGTCGATCAGCACGGGCGTGCGCTCGGCGTCGTCGCGGCGCAGGCCGATACGGCCGATGTGGTGGCTGTCGCCGGAGGACAGGTCGATCCTGCCGAAGCACAGCGAGCCGTCCACGGCGTTCAGCGCGGCCAGCAGTCCGGAGCGCTCGGCGACGAGGATGTCCCGCTCCAGCCGGGCCTGCATGGGCGTGTCGCCCTGCGCGAGCGCGTCGTCCACGGACGTCTCGGTCTCGCCGCGCAGCAGGTCCACGCGGGCGTACAGACCGTCGATGAATTCCTGCTCGGCAAGAATTTCACCGCTGTTTTCAACCCTGTTTGACAATGCCACTCCCGCGCAGATATACTGTGCTCACTGAACTTCTTTGCGACCCAATCTTCTTGAAGTCGCGAATCAATAAATATACGCAAAGCAATCCCCCGAGCGCAATTGCCCGGGGGATTTTCTGTGTCCTGCGCGCGGCAGCGCGCTTCTCACGGCAGCAGCGGTTTGCCCTCCACCGGCGAGGTCAGCACGATCGAGGTCGTCGTGCGGCCCAGCGCGGAGATCTCCTCCAGGACGTCCTCCAGATGGACCGTGTCGCGCACGGCGACCTTGAGGATCCAGCAATCCTCACCGACCACGTGGTGCACCTCGGTGATCTCGGGGCGCTCGATCAGCTCCAGGGTCCGCGGATGCTTGAGGGTGTAGCCGCCGTGCGGGTTGACCCTGATGAACGCCTGAATGCCGTAGCCGAGGCGGGCCGGGACGACCCGGGCGCCGTAGCCGCTGATCACGCCCGCAGCCTCCAGTCGGCGCACCCGCTCGGTGACCGCCGCCGGGCTCAGCCGCACCCGCCGCCCGAGCTCGCTCAGCTTGATCCGGCCGTCCGTCTGGAGCAGGTGCAGGATCTGCCGGTCCAGGGCGTCGAGGGCCGCCGATGTTTCGCTGGTAGCCGCCCGCAGATGCCGTGTTTCTTTCGGCGCGGCCGCCTGATCTCCCATGTTCTCCCCTTCATGGCGCGCTGTCCGGCCAGGAGAATTATGGCCATGACAAAGGCACGCGAGGTACTGGTCATCGGAGGCAACCGCTATTTCGGCAGGCGGCTGATCGAGCGGCTGCTGGCCGCGGGTGACCGGGTCACGGTCCTCAATCGCGGCTCCGCCCCGCCCCCGCCCGGCGCGGTCCGGCTGATCGCCGACCGGGACGACGAGGACGCGCTGCGGGCCGCGCTCGGGGAGCGCACCTTCGACGTCGTCGTCGACCAGGTCTGCTACACCCCGCGCCAGGCCGACCTCGCGGTCCGTGTCCTCGCCGGCCGGGTGGGCCGCTATGTGATGACGTCCACGGTGGAGGTGTACGAGTACGAGGACTCCATCGCCCCCGTCCGCGAGAGCGACCTGGACCCGCGCACGATCGCCGTGGACCTCGAACTCCCTTGGGACGACCCGGAGTTCCTCGAAGCCCACTACGGCGAGGGCAAGCGGCAGGCCGAGGCGGTGTTCACGGCGGCGCCCGGCCTGTCGTACGTCGCCGTCCGCGTGGCCCATGTGCTGGGCGGCGCCGACGACTTCACCGGCCGGCTGGCCCACTACGCCGACCGCATCAGCGCGGGCGAGCCGATCGCCGTCCCGGAGGCGAACCATCCGGCGACGTACATCCACGTCGAGGAGATCGCCGACTTCCTCCTGTGGGCGGCCGGCCAGGACTTCACCGGGCCGGTCAACGCCGCCTCCCACGGGCGGCTGACCACCGACGACCTGTGCGCGGAGCTGGCCGTGCACCTGCCCCACGGCAAGACCGTCTTCCAGGAGGTGAAAGTGGGCGCCGTGTCGCCGTTCTCCTTCCGCCGCTCGTACGGGATGGACAACTCCCGGGCCGTCGAGCTCGGTTTCCGCTTCGGCAACGCACGGCAGTGGCTCCCGCGGGCCGTCACGGAAACCCTCGCCGCCGCGCATACTCTCGGAAAGGACCACTGACATGCGCTACCGCACCCTCGGTGACGTGAAGGTGAGCGCGATCGGGCTCGGCGCGATGCCGCTGTCCCTGGAGGGCCGCCCCGACGAGGCGCGCGCCCTGGCCACCGTGCACGCCGCCCTCGACGCGGGCGTGACCCTGCTGGACACGGCCGACTCCTACCACCTGCCCGGCGCCGAACCCGGCCACAACGAACTGCTGCTCGCCCGCGCCCTGGCGACGTACGGCGGTGACACCTCGCAGGTGCTCGTCGCGACGAAGGGCGGCCGGGGCAGGCCGGCGGACGGGTCCTGGACGGTGAACGGCGACCCCGCGCATCTGAAGGCCGCCGCCGAGGGGTCCCTGAAGCGGCTCGGCGTCGACGCCATCGGCCTGTACCAGCTGCACAAGCCCGACCCGTCCATCCCCTTCGAGGAGTCTGTGGGCGCGCTGCGCGACCTGCTCGACGCGGGCACGATCCGGCTGGCCGGCCTCTCCAACGCCGACGCCGGGCAGATCCGCACGGCCCGTACGATCCTCGGCGACCGGCTCGTCTCCGTGCAGAACCAGTACTCCCCGGCCGTCCGGGACAGCGACCCCGAGCTGCGCCTGTGCGCCGGGCTCGGGCTCGCCTTCCTGCCCTGGAGCCCGCTCGGCGGCATCTCCCGCAGCTCCCTGGACGGGCCCTCCCGGCAGGAGCGCGAGCCCCGGTTCGCGGCCTTCCACGCCGTGGCCGACGAGCGCGGGGTCAGCCCCCAGCAGGTGTGCCTGGCCTGGCTGCTCACACGGTCCCCGACGGTGATCCCGATCCCGGGCGCGAGCCGGCCCGAGACGATCCGGGACTCGGCGGCAGCGGCCGGCCTGGAGCTTTCGGCGCAGGAACGGGCCCGCCTGGACGCCGCGGTTCACTCCTCCTGATCAGGCACGCCCAGCAGCCGCCGGGTCAGCAGGTCCCGGTCGGAGAGCAGCTCGTCGAGGGCGGCCCGTACGTCGGCGGGCTCGGTGCGCGGGGCCTCGCGCTCGGCGCCGATCAGCACGGCCCGGCGTACGAGCTCCTTGGTGAAGGACGCCGTCGTGCCCTCGGTGCGGGCCACCACCTCGGCGGTGATCTCCTCGTCCAGCCCGAGGCCGGCACCGTACAGCTCCAGCAGCCGGGCGCGGCCCGCGGCGTCCGGCAGCGGGATCTCCACGGCGAGGTCGACCCGGCCCGGCCGCTGCACCAGGGCCGGCTCCAGCAGGTCGGCCCGGTTGGTGGTGAGCAGGAAGGCGACGTCGGCGTCGTCGCCGAGGCCGTCCATCTCGTTCAGCACCTGAAAGAGCAGGGGCTGTTCACCGCCGCCGTGGTCGCGGGACTCGGCGATCAGGTCGCAGTCCTCCAGGACGACGAGGGCCGGCTGGAGCATCCGGGCGAGGGCGCAGGCCGGACCGATGGCGTCGATGCTCTCGCCGGACAGGACGACGACCGTGAACTGCGGCAGGTGGGACAGCAGATAGCGGATCGTGTGCGTCTTGCCGGTGCCGGGCGGCCCGTACAGCAGCAGTCCGCGGCGCAGATGCTGACCCGCGGCCCGCAGCCGCTCGCGCCGCCGGGCCACGCCCACGACCTGGCGCTCCACGCGGTCCAGCAGACCGTCCGGGAGGACGATGTCGGCGCGGGTCAGGGCGGGGCGGCGGTGGAAGCGGAACGGGCCGAGGCCGTGGCCGAACTCCGCGCCCTCGAAGGAGAGCACCTGGCCGCGGAAGATGTTGTGCTCGCGCACCAGGGCGTCCAGCCCAGCCAGCATCCGGTCGGCGAACTCCTTGTCCTGTGCGAGGACTTCGACCTCGACCTTGTTGCGTCCGTACTCGTCCTGCGGGCCGCGCAGCAGCACCGCGAAACGCTCGCCGCCCGCACGGCCCAGGTAGAACCCGCAGGAGACACAGGCGAGTTCCTCGTCCGGGGACACCGGCAGATGGGCGTAGTCGACGGCGCCGACGGTGAACCGGTCGTAGCGATCGGCGGCCTCCAGGATGTCGCCGAGGGTCAGCTCGCCGTGGTGCTGGGCGCCGCGCATGCCGATCAGCTCGTAGGAGCGGTCCTCGGCCTCGAACCAGCGCTCCAGCGCGAGGTGCACATTGGGCAGGTCGTAGGGCGGGTACGCCGCCTTCACCACCGGCCGGTCGGCGGGCGCGGCCCCGAGATGCTCACGCAGGCGCCGGCTAAGGTCCCGGCTCTCGTCGGCCTCTTTGCGGCGCGGCCGGGCGACCGCCATGAGGAACTCGGTGAACAGCCCGCTGACCTCCTCGATCGACAGCGGCGAGGGCTCGCGGTCCGGTCCGAACCGCGCCTCGTACTCGTCCGAGCTGACGATCTCGACCTTGCCGGAATCCGTCATGCGGCGTCTCCCCGTGTGCCGGAGGTGGGTGGTGCGGAGGGGTTCCAGCGTGAGCGGGGCGGGACGAACGGGTCAAAGGATTTCCGGTCCAGGGCCCCTGATGGCGCAGCCGGGCCGGAGCCCCGAAGGACGGGACCCCGGCCGGGCAGCGGGCCTCAGGCTCAGGCCGGCCGCAGCCAGACCGTGGCCAGGGGCGGCAGGGTCAGCCGGATGCTGGCCGGGTGGCCGTGCCAGGGCTGGGGCTCGGGCTTGACCGGGCCGGGGAGGGTGACGTCGGTGCCGCCGTAGCGGGCGGCGTCCGTGTTGAGGGCCTCGTGCCAGGCGGGGACGTCGTCGGGGACGCCCAGGCGGTAGTCCTCGCGGGGCACCGGGGAGAAGTTGCTGACCGCCAGCAGGGGCGTGCCCTCGGCGTCGTGGCGGAGGAAGGCGAGGACGTTGTCGTCGGCGGCGTCGGCGGTGACCCACGCGAAGCCGTCGGGGTGGCTGTCGCGCTCCCAGAGGGCGGGGACGGCCCGGTAGGTGGTGTTCAGGTCGCGGACCAGGTCGCGGACGCCCCGGTGTTCCTGCTCGGCCCCGTAGGCCGGGTCCAGCAGCCACCAGTCGGGGCCGTGCGCCTCCGACCACTCCGCGCCCTGGGCGAACTCCTGCCCCATGAACAGCAGTTGCTTGCCGGGGTGGGCCCACATGTAGCCGAGGTAGGCGCGGTGGTTGGCGCGCTGCTGCCACCAGTCGCCCGGCATCTTCGACACCAGGGACCGCTTGCCGTGGACGACCTCGTCGTGGGAGATCGGCAGGACGTAGTTCTCGCTGTACGCGTACACCATCGAGAAGGTCATCTCGTTGTGGTGGTACTTGCGGTGCACCGGCTCCTTGCTCATGTAGTCCAGCGAGTCGTGCATCCAGCCCATGTTCCACTTCAGGCCGAAACCGAGCCCGCCGAAACCGCTCGGGCCCTTGTGGTGGGTGGCACGCGTGACGCCGTCCCAGGCCGTCGACTCCTCCGCGATCGTCACCACACCCGGCGCCCTGCGGTACACCGTCGCGTTCATCTCCTGCAGGAACGCCACCGCGTCCAGGTTCTCCCGGCCGCCGTGCTCGTTCGGCACCCACTGACCCGGCTCGCGCGAGTAGTCCAGGTAGAGCATCGAGGCGACCGCGTCCACCCGCAGGCCGTCGATGTGGAACTCCTCGCACCAGTACACGGCGTTCGCGACCAGGAAGTTGCGCACCTCACGGCGGCCGAAGTCGAACTCCAGCGTGCCCCAGTCGGGGTGCGCCGACTTCAGCGGGTTCTCGTGCTCGTACAGCGGACGCCCGTCGAACTCCGCCAGCGCCCAGTCGTCCCGCGGGAAGTGCGCCGGCACCCAGTCCATCAGCACACCGATGCCCGCCTGGTGCAGCTGGTCCACCAGGTACCTGAAGTCGTCCGGCGTACCGAGCCGGGCCGTCGGCGCGTAGAAGCCGGTGACCTGATAGCCCCACGACCCGCCGAACGGGTGCTCGGCGACCGGCATCAGCTCCACATGCGTGAAGCCCAGGTCCTTCACGTACGCCGGGAGCTGCTCGGCCAGCTGCCGGTACGTCAACCCCGGCCGCCAGGACGGCAGGTGCACCTCGTACACCGAGAACGGCGCCTCGTGCGCGGGGCGTTCCGCCCGCTGCGCGAGCCACTCCTCGTCGCCCCACTCGTAGTGCGAGGCGTACACGATCGACGACGTGGCCGGCGGCTCCTCCGTACGGCGGGCCAGCGGGTCCGCGCGCAGCGTGCGCGAGCCGTCGGGGCGGGTGATCTCGAACTTGTACAGCTCACCCTCGCCGATCTCCGGCACGAACAGCTCCCACACCCCCGAGGAGCCCAGCGAGCGCATCGGAGAGCCGGTGCCGTCCCAGTAGTTGAAGGTGCCGGCCACCCGCACACCCCGCGCGTTCGGCGCCCACACCGCGAACCGGGTGCCGGTCACCCCCTGGTGCGTCATCGGGTGCGCGCCCAGCGCCTTCCACAGCTCCTCGTGGCGCCCCTCACCGATCAGATACAGGTCCAGCTCACCGAGCGTGGGCAGGAAGCCGTACGCGTCCTCCACCTCCAGCTCGCTGCCCTCGTACGTCACCCGCAGCCGGTACTCCGGCACCTCCCGCAGCGGCAGCAGGCCCGAGAAGAAGCCGTCCCCGTCGTCGTGCAGGTCGGCCCGCAGGTCGCCGGTGACGACGGTGACCGACAGGGCGTACGGCCGCAGGGCGCGGAAGACGACACCGTCGGGGTGCGGGTGCGCGCCGAGGACGCCGTGCGGGTCGTGGTGCGTGCCGGAGAGCAGCCGGTCGCGGTCGACCGCGTCGAGGGCGGGGGAGGGGGCCGGGGTGACCGGGGTGGCGGGCGTGATCGGGGTGGCCTTCTTGGCAGCAGCGGTCTTCTTGGTGGCAGGGGCCTTCTTGGCGGCGGGGGCCTTCTTGGCCGGAGCCGTCTTCTTGGCCGGTGCCGCCTTCTTCGTGGTCGCCTTCTTCGCCACGGCCTTGGTCGTCTTCGCCGTTGCCTTCGTCGCCTTCTTCGCGACCGGGGCGGTTGTCTTCTTCGCCGCCGCGGTCGTTGTCTTCTTCGCCGTCGCTGCCGTCTTCTTCGCCGCCGCAGCGGTCGTCTTCTTCGCCGTGGCCTTCTTCGCGGGAGCCGCCTTTGTCGCGGAAGCTTCCTTCTTCGCGGGCGTCGCCTTCTTGGCCGGAGCCGGGGCCTTCTTCGCCGTAGGAGTCTTCTTGGCCGCAGCAGCCTTCTTCTGCGCCGGAATGCGCGTCTCCTTGGCCGTCTCTTCGGCCGTGGTTTCCTGGCGCGGGCCGCTGGACGGGGAGCTGGGGGTCACGGGAGGAGCCTCCTGGGCGCGGGTCTGGTGAGGTGGTCAGGTCAGGTCGGGTGACGCGAGCCGGTGCACCGCGGAGAGCGGGACCGGAAGCCAGTCGGGGCGGTGGCGGGCCTCGTAGACCACTTCGTAAACCGCCTTGTCGGTCTCATAGGCACGCAGCAGCACCGGATCGGTCCGCGGATCGGGTCCGCCCGCCTCCGCGTATCCGGTGCAGTAGGCGGCCCGGCAGGCGTGCGCCCAGGCGGGCGCGGGCGGGTTCACGGAGTGGGCCGCGTAGTCGAAGGAGCGCAGCATGGCGGCGACGTCCCGGACGGCCGGCTGCGGCATCCGCCGCTCGGCGAGCGGTTTGGCGGGCTCGCCCTCGAAGTCGATCAGCGACCACCGGCCCGACGGCGACCGCAGGCACTGCCCGAGGTGCAGGTCGCCGTGGATGCGCTGGGCGGTCCAGGTGTGGCCCTCGGCGGCGAGGTCGGCCAGGGCGTCGAAGGCGGTGCGCAGGCCGGGGGCGTAGGGCCGCAGCGCGGGCACCGCCTGGGCGGCCGCGTCCAGACGTTCGCGCATGCCGGCCACCAGGGGCTCCAGTTGGGCGTGGCCGAGAGTGACGGTCGGCAGGGCGGCGGCGAGGGCCGTGTGCACCTCGGCGGTGGCCCGGCCCAGCGCGCGGGCCTCGGCGGTGAAGTCCTCGCCCTTGGCCAGCTCGCTCAGCGCCAGTTCCCAGCCGTCGGCGGCGCCCTGCACGAACGGTTGCAGCACACCGAGGACGTACGGCTCGGGGTCCAGCTCCGCCCGTATCCAGGCCGTCGGCTCGGGCACCCGGGCGCAGCCCTCACGCGCCAGCGCCAGCGGCAGCTCAAGGTCGGGGTTGACGCCCGGCACGACCCGGCGCAACAGCTTCAGGATGAACGTATCTCCATAGACGACGGACGAATTGGACTGTTCGGACGTCACCAGCCGCGGCACCAGCCCGGACCGGATCTCCTGGGCCGACTCGCCGTCGAAGCGGAGGGCGCCCACCCGGGCCCGGCTGCGCAGTGCCTCCAGGAGCAGCTCCGCGGGGCGCTGGTCGTAGAGCGCGTCGTACACGGTGCGTCCGGCGAGGGGGCCGTCCTGCACATGGCCGATCAGCGCGGGCGCGAGATGCGGCGGCAGTGCCTCGCGCGCTCCGATCAGCAGCTGGTAGCAGTCGCCGGGGTGGGTCGGGGCGCCCAGCGTCGAGGGCTGATGGGCGCGGACGAGCAGATGGTGCAAGCCCAACCGGCCGTTCGCGGGCACCAGTTCGGTCGCCGACACCAGGGACAGTCCGGTGACCGGGCGTCCCTTCCCCGCGAACCAGCGCTGCCGCGGAAGCCATTCGCGCAATAAGGGTTCGAGTGACGGGAGCAGGCCGCTGCGGATCGTTGCGGGGCGGGTGACGGCTTCCGACATGGCATGCGTCCTTTCCCCGGCAGGGTGATTACTGTTGCGTGCCCCGGGCGGGACGGTGAAAACCGACCCGCCCCAGGTTGTGGACGACGTCTTCCGGTCTTATACGGCGTCCTTGCGGAGCCGGAACCAGTAGAAGCCGTGACCCGCCAGGGTCAGCAGATACGGCAGTTCGCCGATCGCCGGGAACCGCACCCCGCCGATCAGCTCGACCGGGTGGCGTCCGCTGAACTCCCGCAGGTCCAGCTCGGTGGGCTGGGCGAAGCGGGAGAAGTTGTTGACGCAGAGCACCAGATCGTCGCCGTACTCCCGGAGGAACGCGAGCACCGCCGGGTTGGTGGAGTGCAGTTCCGTGTACGAGCCGAGCCCGAAGGCGTGATTCTGCTTGCGGATCTCGATCATCCGGCGGGTCCAGTGCAGCAGCGACGACGGCGACGACATGGACGCCTCGACGTTGGTCACCTGGTAGCCGTACACCGGATCCATGATGGTCGGCAGGTAGAGCCTGCCGGGGTCGCACGAGGAAAATCCTGCGTTGCGATCAGGTGTCCACTGCATCGGCGTCCGTACGGCGTCCCGGTCGCCGAGCCAGATGTTGTCGCCCATGCCGATCTCGTCGCCGTAGTACAGGATCGGCGAGCCCGGCAGGGAGAGCAGCAGGGCCGTGAACAGCTCGATCTGGTTGCGGTCGTTGTCGAGCAGCGGCGCGAGCCTGCGGCGGATGCCGATGTTGGCCCGCATGCGCGGGTCCTTGGCGTACTCCGCGTACATGTAGTCGCGCTCTTCGTCGGTGACCATCTCGAGCGTGAGCTCGTCGTGGTTGCGCAGGAAGATGCCCCACTGGCAGCTCGAGGGGATCGCCGGGGTCTTGGCGAGGATCTCGGAGACCGGGTAGCGGGATTCCCGCCGTACGGCCATGAAGATGCGCGGCATCACCGGGAAGTGGAACGCCATGTGGCACTCGTCGCCACCTGACTGGAAGTCGCCGAAGTAGTCGACGACGTCCTCAGGCCACTGGTTGGCCTCCGCCAGCAGCACCGTGTCGGGGTAGTGGGCGTCGATCTCCTTGCGCACCCGCTTGAGGAACTCATGGGTCGCGGGGAGGTTCTCGCAGTTCGTGCCCTCCTCCGCGTACAGGTACGGCACCGCGTCCAGGCGGAAGCCGTCGATGCCCAGGTCCAGCCAGAACTTCAGCGCCGACAGGATCTCCTCCTGCACCACCGGGTTCTCGTAGTTGAGGTCCGGCTGGTGGGAGAAGAACCGGTGGAAGAAGTACTGCTTGCGCACCGGGTCGAAGGTCCAGTTGGAGACTTCGGTGTCGACGAAGATGATGCGGGCGTCCTGGTACTGCTTGTCGTCGTCGGCCCACATGTAGTAGTCGCCGTAGGGCCCGTCGGGGTCCTTGCGGGACTCCTGGAACCACGGGTGCTGGTCGCTGGTGTGGTTCATCACGAAGTCGATGATGACCCGCATGCCGCGCTGGTGGGCGGCGTCCACGAACTCCACGAAGTCGGCCAGGTCACCGAACTCCGGCAGTACGGCGGTGTAGTCGGAGACGTCGTAGCCCCCGTCCCGCAGCGGGGACTGGAAGAACGGGGGCAGCCACAGGCAGTCGACACCGAGCCACTGCAGATAGTCGAGCTTGGCGGTCAGACCCTTCAGGTCTCCCACGCCGTCGCCGTTGCTGTCCTGGAAGGAACGCACCAGGACCTCGTAGAAGACCGCGCGCTTGAACCAGTCAGGATCCCGGTCCTTGGCGGGGGTGTCCTCGAAGGTGTCCGGAACGGGCTCGTTGACGCTCATTTTATGGGTGACCCTCCGATCTGCGGGGTGGACGGTCGCAGGACGGTCAGCACGTGCGCGGGCGCGTGGCCCGGTTCGAGACGTACGTAGTTCGTCCTGCCCCAGTGGTAGGTCTCGCCGGTGAGTTCGTCACGTACCGGCACCGACTCGTCCCAGTCCAGGCCGAGTTGCGGCATGTCCAACGAGACGGTTGCCTCCTGGGTGTGGTGGGGGTCGAGGTTGGCCACCACCAGAACCGTGTTCGATCCGCTCGTCTTGGAATACACGATCACTTCTTCCTTGTCCGCGTGGTGGAAGTGGAGATCGCGCAGTTGCCGCAGGGCCGGGTTGTCCCTGCGGATCTGGTTCAGGCGGGTGATGAGGGGGGCGATGGTGTCGGGGGTGTCCCAGTCGCGGGGGCGCAGCTGGTACTTCTCCGAGTCGAGGTACTCCTCGGTGCCCTCGCGGACCGGGGTGTTCTCGCACAGTTCGTAGCCGGAGTAGATGCCCCACGTCGGCGAGAGGGTCGCGGCGAGGACGGCGCGGACCTCGAAGGCGGGGCGGCCGCCGTGCTGGAGGTAGGCGTGCAGGATGTCGGGGGTGTTGGCGAAGAAGTTGGGCCGCATGTAGCTCGCGGCCTCGCCGGTCAGCTCGGTCAGGTACTCCGTGAGCTCCTGCTTGGTGTTGCGCCAGGTGAAGTACGTGTACGACTGCTGGAACCCGATCTGGGCGAGGGTGTGCATCATCGCCGGGCGGGTGAACGCCTCGGCCAGGAAGATCACATCCGGGTCCTTGCCGTTGATCTCGGCGATGACCCGCTCCCAGAACACCACGGGCTTGGTGTGGGGGTTGTCCACGCGGAAGATCCGCACACCCATGCTCATCCAGTGCCGCAGCACCCGCACCGTCTCCTTGACGAGGCCGTCCATGTCGGCGTCGAAGGCGATGGGGTAGATGTCCTGGTACTTCTTCGGCGGGTTCTCGGCGTAGGCGATGGTGCCGTCGGGGCGGTGGTGGAACCACTCCGGGTGCTTGTGCACCCACGGGTGGTCCGGGGAGCACTGCAGCGCGAAGTCCAGGGCGATCTCAAGTCCGTTGGCCTGCGCCTGGCCGACGAACCAGGCGAAGTCCTCCGCCGTGCCCAGTGCGGGGTGGATGGCGTCGTGGCCGCCCTCCGGCGAGCCGATCGCCCACGGCACACCCACATCGTCGGGGAGGGCGTCGAGGGTGTTGTTGCGGCCCTTGCGGTGGGTGGTGCCGATCGGGTGGATGGGCGGCAGGTAGACCACGTCGAAGCCCATCCCCGCGATCGCGGGGAGCCGGCGGGCGGCGGTGCGGAACGTGCCGTGCGGGTTCTCGGGCGTGCCCTCCGAGCGCGGGAAGAACTCGTACCACGCGCCGTACAGGGCCCGTTCACGCTCCACCAGCAGCGGCAACGGCTCCGAGGCCGTCACCAGATCCCGCAGCGGATGGCGGGCCAGGACCTCGTCCACCTCGGGCATCAGGGCGGCGGCCAGACGGACGGCCGCCGGGCGGTTCTCGTCGCGCAGGGCGTCCGCCGCGGCGAGCAGCGTCGCGCGCATGCCGTCGGCCTCGGGGGTGTCCACGGCCGCCCGTTCATGGAGGCGGGCGCCCTCCTCCAGGACCAGGCCGGTGTCGATGCCGGCCGGGACCTTGATCCGCGCGTGGTGCCGCCAGGTGGCGATGGGGTCGCTCCACGCTTCGACCGTGAAGGTCCACAGGCCCGGGCGGTCGGGGGCGACGGTGGCGCCCCAGCGGTCGGTGCCCGGGGCCAGTTCCCTCATGGGGGTGAAGGGACCGGACTTTCCGTCGGGGCCGGTGAGGACCACATTGGCCGAAACGGCGTCATGTCCCTCACGGAAAACGGTCGCTGAGACCTCGAAGGCCTCGCCGGTGACGGACTTCGCGGGCCGCCGCCCGCGCTGCACGGCCGGCTGGACATCGAGCACGGGAATACGCCCCACAGCCGTGGAGGGCTTCGCCGCGGCCTTCTTCGCGGTCTTCGCCGTGGTCTTGGCCGCGGCTTTCGCCGGGGCCTTCGCCGCGGTCTTCGCGGGAGTGCGCTTGGTGCTGGTCTTGGCGCGCGGGGCGCGTCGTACGGGGGTCTGCTCGGTGCTGGGCGTCGGGACTGCCGACGTCTGGTGCGTGGCGGGCATCACCGCTCCTGTCCGCGTCAACGTGGGTGGGCGGATGGCTGTGGGGAATGGGTCCTGCGGGTGAACCTTCGGTGTCCCTGTGACGGGAGACCGGTGGCGTGTACCGCAGGAGCCTTCCCACCCTATTCGGGTGGGCAATCCGGCACTTTGTTAACTACTCACGCGTACATCTGCGCACAAGTTCGGCCCCGTTCCGGGTGAACGGGGCCGGTCCCATCTGTCCGCCGTTACTGGCGCGGCACTCGCAGAAGTTCGTCCGGCGAGCCGAGGCCCCTTCCGGACACTTTGCCGGATGCCGGTGCCTTGGCCAAAGGCCTGGCGACCGAAGCGGGTGAGGCTTTCGGATGTCCGGAAAGAAACGTTGCTGCGTTCGAGACAGTCGTCGGAGTACCGGAGAAAGTCACGTGCACAGTCTCGTCGGCGCACACCGCGGACGTGATCGACACGCCGAGGCGAACAGATCTCCCCCGCACGCGCGGGTGAGAGGTCCAGCGAGGCCGGTACCGGCGCCGGTAACGTCGGGGGTGACGTTGAGCCGCACACCGCCGTGCGGTCTCATCCACAATCGCGCCGAGGTGGAATGTGAAGGCGATCCGTCGATTCACCGTCCGTCCCGTTCTCCCCGAACCCCTTCGCCCCCTGGGCGATCTCGCCCGTAATCTGCGCTGGTCCTGGCACGCCGAGACCCGTGACCTCTTCCAGTCGGTGGACCCCGAGCGCTGGGCCGCGTCGGACGGTGATCCCGTACGGCTTCTGGGTGGGGTGCCGCCGCGACGGCTGGCCGAACTCGCCGGGGACCGCAGGTTCCTGCGCCGGCTGACCGCGGCCGTCGACGACCTGAACGACTATGTCCACGGCGACCGCTGGTACCAGGCGCAGCCCGCCGGGCTGCCCGCCGCGATCGCCTATTTCTCGCCGGAGTTCGGTATCACCGCCGCGCTGCCGCAGTACTCCGGCGGCCTGGGCATCCTGGCCGGCGACCATCTGAAGGCGGCCAGCGATCTCGGGGTGCCGCTGATCGGGGTCGGTCTGCTCTACCGGCACGGCTACTTCCGCCAGACCCTGTCCCGGGACGGCTGGCAGCAGGAGCACTACCCGGTCCTCGACCCCAACGAGCTGCCGCTGGCACTCCTGGAGGAGCCCGGCGGCAGCCCCGCCCAGGTGTCCCTGGCGCTGCCGGGCGGCAGGGCGCTGCACGCCAGGATCTGGGTCGCGCAGGTCGGCCGGATCCCGCTGCTGCTGCTCGACTCGGACGTCGAGGAGAACGCCCTCGGCGAACGCGGCGTCACCGACCGGCTCTACGGCGGCGGCAGCGAGCACCGGCTGCTGCAGGAGATGCTCCTGGGCATAGGAGGAGTCCGGGCGGTGCGCACGTACTGCCGGGTCACCGGGCACCCGGAGCCGGAGGTGTTCCACACCAACGAGGGGCACGCCGGGTTCCTCGGTCTGGAGCGCATCGCCGAGCTGGTCGAGGACGGGCTGGACTTCGACTCCGGTCTGGAGGCGGTGCGGGCCGGCACGGTGTTCACCACGCACACGCCCGTGCCCGCCGGCATCGACCGTTTCGACCGCGAGCTGGTCGCGCGGCACTTCGGCTCCGGTGCGGAACTGCCGGGCATCGAGGTCGAGCGCATCCTCCGGCTGGGCATGGAGACCTATCCGGGCGGTGAGCCCAATCTGTTCAACATGGCCGTGATGGGCCTGCGCCTCGCCCAGCGCGCCAACGGCGTGTCCCTCCTGCACGGCCATGTCAGCCGCGAGATGTTCTCCGGCCTGTGGCCCGGCTTCGACCCGGACGAGGTGCCGATCACGTCCGTCACCAACGGTGTGCACGCGCCGACCTGGGTCGCCCCGCAGGTGCTGCGGCTCGGCGCCCGCCAGGTCGGCGCCCAGCGCACCGAGGACGCGCTGACCGTCGGCGGCTCGGACCGCTGGGACGCCGTCGCCGACATCCCCGACCAGGAGATCTGGGACCTGCGCCGGGACCTGCGCGAGCAGCTCGTCACCGAGGTGCGGTCCCGGCTGCGTGCCTCCTGGCGGCAGCGCGGCGCGGGCACGGCCGAGATGGGCTGGATCGACGGGGTCCTCGACCCGGACGTCCTCACCATCGGGTTCGCCCGCCGTGTCCCGTCGTACAAGCGCCTGACGCTGATGCTGCGGGACCGCGACCGGCTGATGGAGCTGCTGCTGCATCCCGAGCGGCCGGTGCAGATCGTCGTCGCGGGCAAGGCGCATCCGGCGGACGACGGCGGCAAGCGGCTGATCCAGGAGCTGGTGAAGTTCGCCGACGACCCGCGGGTGCGCCACCGGATCGTCTTCCTGCCCGACTACGGCATGGCGATGGCGCAGAAGCTCTACCCGGGCTGCGACATCTGGCTGAACAACCCGCTGCGTCCGCTGGAGGCGTGCGGCACCTCCGGGATGAAGGCCGCTCTCAACGGCTGCCTCAACCTGTCGGTGCTGGACGGCTGGTGGGACGAATGGTTCCAGCCGGACTTCGGCTGGGCGATCCCCACCGCTGACGGCGCCGGGACGGACGCGGACCACCGCGACGACATCGAGGCCGCCGCCCTGTACGACCTGCTGGAGCAGCGGATCACCCCGCGCTTCTACGACCGCGGCCGGGGCGGTCTGCCCGAGCGGTGGATCGAGATGGTCCGGCAGACGCTGACGCTGCTCGGCCCGAAGGTGCTGGCGGGCCGGATGGTCCGCGAGTACGTCGAGCGCCTCTACACGCCGGCCGCCCATGCCCATCGGGCCATGGACACCGGCGCGGCCCGCGAACTGGCCGTCTGGAAGGACCGGGTGCGCAGGTCCTGGCAGGCGGTGCGGGTGGACCATGTGGAGACCTCCGCGGCGACGGCCACCGCCGAACTCGGTACGACCCTCACCCTGCGGGTCCGGGTCCGTCTCGGTGACCTCAGCCCGGACGACGTCGAGATCCAGGCGGTCTCGGGCCGTGTCGACGCCGACGACCGCATCACCGACGCCACGGCGGCTCCTCTCAAGCCGGTCGGCGGCGGCCCCGATCTGGAGGGCCGCTGGTCCTACGAGGGCCCGCTGTCCCTGGACCGCACCGGCCCCTACGGCTACACGGTCCGCGTCCTGCCCTGCCACCGCCTGCTGGCCTCCGGCGCGGAACTGGGCCTGATGTCGACACCGTCGGAGGAGGTGGTGGAGGCGGCCGGGGTGCTGCTGAGGTAGAGGTGACGCCCCAAGGGGCGCGGGGCTGTATCGATATGCGGCTCCGCCGCGCGGGCGCGAGCAACCACGGACGGCTCGCAGTCCGCCACGCACACAAGCCCCCCGCCCCTAGGCGGCACACAAATCCCGCAGTACTTTCCCGCACCGCCGGGCGTACGCGTGCTGGAGGCCCCGGGTGGCCGGGCCTCCGGCACGTGCGTACCACTTGGCCGGCTTGCTGAACGCGGAGACGGTCAGCCACACCGTGCCGTCTCCCGTCCGGTCGACGACGAACGCCTCTTCCCCGCACTCGGGGTGGCCTTCCAGCGTCCCGTAGGCCCATCCCGCCCGGCGGGGCTCGTCGACCGTCCACACGATCCTGCACGGCGCCTTGATGACGCCCGCGAGGGTGACGGTGACCCCGACACCCTCGGCGGCGCGCTCGGCCTCGGCCTGAACGCCGACGCCGAGCGCCCTGTGCATCTCCCAGGTGCGGACCGCCTCCGCGGCCCGCTCGAACACCGCCTCGCCCTCCCCGATCCGGGTACGGACGTGCAGCGGGTGGAAGCCGGGCGGGCAGTGGCCGGCACGACGCGTCGCGCCGACCTCTTCATAGGTGAAGGACATGCCGCCCAAGCCTAGAAGGCCGTCAGTTGACGTTGACCGCCGCCCAGGCGGCCGCCACGGCCTTGTACTCGGTGCTGGTCGAGCCGTACAGCGCCGACGCCGCGCTCAGGGTCGCCGTACGGGCGCCCTTGTAGTTGGTGGTCGACGTCATGTACTCGGTCAGCGCCTTGTACCAGATCGCGGCGGCCTTGGTGCGGCCGATGCCGGTGACCGTGGAGCCGTTGGAGGTGGGCGAGTTGTAGCTCACGCCGTTGACCGTCTTCGCCCCGCTGCCCTCGCTGAGCAGGTAGAAGAAGTGGTTGGCCGGGCCGGAGGAGTAGTGCACGTCCAGGCCGCCCAGCGACGACGACCAGGAGTCGGCGGACGCGCCGTCCTTGCTCGGCCTGTCCATGTAGCGCAGCGGGGTGCCGTCGCCGTTGATGTCGATCTTCTCGCCGATGAGGTAGTCACCGGGGTCGGAGGCGTTGCCCGCGTAGAACTCCACCGCCGTGCCGAAGATGTCCGAAGTGGCCTCGTTCAGGCCGCCGGACTCCCCGCTGTAGTTGAGGCCGGCCGTGTTGGCGGTGACGCCGTGGGTCATCTCGTGCCCGGCCACGTCGAGCGAGGTCAGGGGCTTGACGTTGCCCTCGCCGTCGCCGTACGTCATGCAGAAGCAGGTGTCGGACCAGAAGGCGTTGACGTAGGCGTTGCCGTAGTGGACGCGGGAGTAGGCGGCGACGCCGTTGTTCTTGATGCCGTTGCGGCCGAAGGTGTTCTTGTAGAAGTCCCAGGTCACCTGCGCGCCGTAGGCGGCGTCGACGGCCGCGGTCTGGCTGGTGGAGGAGCTGGAGGCGGTGCCGGTGCCCCAGACGTCGTCGGTGTCGGTGAACAGCGTGCCGGCCGAGGAGGTCGTGGAGCGGGCCTTGTTGTACGTCTTGTGGCCGCCGCGCGCGGTGTCGTTCAGCTGGTACGTCGAGCCCGACAGGTAGGTGCCGAGGGTGACGGTGCCGGAGTACTGGCTCTTGCCGCTGCCCGTCTCGATGCCCTGGTACTCGTAGAGCTTCTTTCCGGTGGCCGCGTCGGTGATGACGTGCAGCTCGTTGGGGGTGCCGTCCTCCTGGAGGCCGCCGACGACGGTCTCGTAGGCGAGGACCGGCTTGCCGGTGGCGGCCCAGACGACCTTGCGGGGGGCCTGGCCGGCCTCGGGGGCGGTGGCGCCGAGGGACCTGGCGCGGCCGACCGCCTGCTTCTCGGCGGCCGTCGCGGTGACCTCCGGGGTGAGGTCGGCGACCTTCAGCGCGGCCTTGGTCGCTCTGGTGACGCCCTCGGTCCGCCCGGTCGGGCTTTCGTGGACGACCAGGTCGCCGCCGAGGACGGGGAGTCCTGCGTAGGTGCGCTCGTAGCGGGTGTGCAGGGTGCCGTCGGCGTCCTTGACGACGTCCCGGACGACGAGCTTCTCCTGGGCGCCGAGGCCTATCTCCTCGGCGGTCCGCGCCTTGGCCGCGTCGGCCCGCGCGATCAGCGCGGTGCGGCTCGCCGGGGAGAGGGCGAGCGGCGTGGCGGCGGCGGAGGTGCGGCCGGTGTCGGCGGGGGTCTGCGCGGAGGCCGATCCGGTGGTCAGGGCGGTGGTGAGCAGCGCCCCGGACGCCACCGCGGTGGCGATGGCCAGGGTGGCGCGCTGGTGACGCGCGTAGCGGGAGGACACACAGGCTCCTTGGTTCGTGGGGGTGTTGGTGCTTGTGCGGCGGTGGAGGAAGCCTGGCATCCATGGTGCGTACATGTCATGACTAGCAAGTGATGTTGACCGGATACCGACTGGTCGGTGAACGTTTCAGGCAGGTAAACGCAGGGCGCCGCCCCGGAGCTGAAGCCCCGGGGCGGCGTCGGGTGACCGTTCCTGTGAGTTTTACGGGAAGGTCAGTTTCCAGCCATTGATGTAACCGGTGTCGATGGCCGCGTTGTCCTGGACCCTCAGCAGCCACGTGCCGTTGGCGACCTCGGAGGAGGCGTTCACCGTGTACGTGGTGTTGATGTTGTCCGCGCTGCCGCCGGTGCCGTACGCCTTCAGCGTGTAGGCCGTGCCGTCGGGGGCGACCAGCTGGACCTGGAGGTCACCGATGTAGGTGTGCACGATGTCCACGCCCACCTGGAGGTTGCTCGGCGCGTTGCCGGAGCGGCCGGTGACGGTGATCGGCGAGGTCACCGCGGCGCCCTGGTCCGGGATGGACACGTCCGTGGTGCTCTCGAACGTCGTGCCGCCGCCACCGCCGCCGGAGCGGGAGCCGACCGCGACGGCCGCCCACGCGTCCTGCACCGCCTTGTACTCGGCGCTGGTGGTGCCGTACAGCTCACCGGCGACCGCGAGGGTGCCGGTGCGGGCGCCCGCGTAGTTGGTGTTCGAGGTGAACTTGGTGGTGAGCGCCTTGAACCAGATCTGCTCGGCCTTGGCGCGGCCTATGCCGGTCACCGGAAGGCCGTCCGAGGTCGGCGAGTTGTAGCTGACGCCGTTGATGACCTTGGCGCCGCTGCCCTCGCTGAGCAGGTAGAAGAAGTGGTTCGCCGGGCCCGAGGAGTAGTGCACGTCGATCGAGCCGATGCCGGAGTACCAGCTGTCCTTGGACGCGCCGTCCTTGCTCGGCTTGTCCATGTAGCGCAGCGGCGTTCCGTCGCCGTTGATGTTGATCTCCTCGCCGATGAGGTAGTCACCGATGTCGGAGGAGTTGTTGGCGTAGAACTCCACGGTCGAGCCGAAGATGTCCGAGGTGGCCTCGTTCAGGCCGCCGGACTCGCCGCTGTAGACCAGCTTCGCGGTCGCGGAGGTCAGGCCGTGGCTCATCTCGTGCGCGGCCACGTCGATCGACGTGAGCGGGTTGGTGTTGCCCGAGCCGTCGCCGTAGGTCATGCAGAAGCAGCTGTCCGACCAGAAGGCGTTGACGTAGTTGTTGCCGTAGTGGACCCGGGAGTACGCGCCGACGCCGTCGCCGCGGATGCCGCTGCGGCCGTGCACGTTCTTGTAGTAGTCCCAGGTCAGCGCCGCGCCGTAGTGGGCGTCCGCGCCGGCCGACTCCAGGTTGGACGGGCTGCCGTTGCCCCAGACGTCGTCGGGGCCGGAGAACAGCGTGCCGGTGCCGGAGGTGCCACGGTTGAGGTTGTACGTCTTGTGGCCGCCGCGGGCCCCGTCGGTGAGGTTGTACGTCGAGCCCGACTGGGTGGTGGTCAGCGCGACGGTGCCGCTGTAGACCGTGTTGCCGGTGCCGGTCTCGATCGCCTCCCACTCGAAGAGCTTCGCGCCCGTGGTGGCGTCGGTGACGACGTGCAGTTCCTGCGGGGTGCCGTCGTGCTGGAGGCCGCCGACGACCGTCTCGTAGGCGAGAGTCGGCTTGCCGGTGGCGGCCCAGATCACCTTGCGCGGGGCGCGGTTGACGTCCGCGTCCTTGGCGCGCTCGGCCCGGGCGGCGCCCAGCGCCTGCTGCTCGGCGCGGCTCGCCGCGACGGAGGGCTTCAGCGAGGCGACCTTGACGGTGGCCCGGGTCGCCTTGACCACGCCCTCGCGCGCGCCGTCCTTGGTGGTGGAGACGACCAGGTCGCCGCCGAGCACCGGGAGGCCGGCGTAGGTGCGCTCGTAGCGGGTGTGCACGGTGCCGTCGCGGTCCTGGACGACGTCACGGACGACCAGCTTCTCCTGGGCGCCGAGGCCGAGGTCCTTGGCGGTGTCGGCGCTGGCGGACTGCGCGTCCTTCAGCAGCGCCGCGCGCTGGGCGGGGCTGAGCTTGGCCGGCAGCGCGCCGGGGTCCGCCTTGCCCGCGGCCACGGGTGCCTGGTCGGGGGCTGCGGTGGCCGAGCCGGCCTGGACGGCGGCGGCCAGAAGCGCGGAGACGCCCACCAGGGCGACGGCCGCGGCCTTGCGGTGCAGGGTGTGGGAGGTGCGTCTGTGGGAGGAACTGCGTCTCAACACTGACTCCTTCTGCGGGCCGCGGGGTTGCGCGGCCGGGGGAGACCGGAGCGCCGAGGTGGGGCGTCCGGGCAGAACGGGGTGGTACGTGACAACCACGTGCGTCAGAGCGATGACCCGGCCCACAGCGGGTGGTCGGACTGTGGGGTTGCTGTGGGGTGGCCGTGGGAAGAGTGGCAGCAGATCGCGCTGTCTGTCAGGAGCGCGTCAATAGATTGGCTGGAAATCGTCCGTTGACCGGGAGTTCACGTTCGATATGCGGACCGTTCGCTCGGCGCGGAGCCGGCCGGTCCGACCGGCGCTGCGGACGGCTCCCCGTGCCAGGTCCGCCACAGCCGCGCGTACGCCCCGCCCGCCGCCACCAGCTCCTCGTGCGTGCCGAGTTCGGCGAGTCGGCCGTCCTCCATCACCGCCACCCGGTCCGCGTCGTGCGCGGTGTGCAGCCGGTGCGCCACCGCGATGACCGTACGGCCGTGCAGTACGGCCGCCAGGGCGCGCTCGGCGTGCCGGGCGGTCGCCGGGTCCAGCAGGGCCGTCGCCTCGTCCAGCACCAGCGTGTGCGGGTCCGCCAGCACCACCCGGGCCAGGGCGAGCTGCTGGGCCTGCGAGCCGTCCAGACGGCCGGCGTCCAGCTCGGTGTCCAGGCCGTCCGGCAGCTCCCGCACCCACTCCTCGGCGCCGACCGTGCCCAGCGCGGCCCACAGCGCCGCGTCCCCGGCGTCCGGCGCGGCGATGCGCAGATTGTCGCGGACCGTGCCGAGGAAGACGTGGTGCTCCTGGGTCACCAGCACCACCTGGCGGCGCAGTTGCTCCGGGTCCAGCGCGGCCACCTCCACCCCGCCGACCGTCACCGCGCCCTCGGTGGGCGCGTCCACACCCGCCAGCAGCCGGCTCAGAGTGGTCTTGCCCGCGCCCGAGGGCCCGACCACCGCGAGCCGCTCCCCGGGGCGGACCGTCAGGTCCACGCCGCGCAGGACCTCGCCCCCGCGGTCGTAGGCGTAGCGCACGCCGGAGACGTCGATCCGGTCGCCGACCGGACTCCGGGAGGGGCCCCGGTCGGGGCGGGGCGCCTGCGCCAGACCTTCGACCCGCGCGAACGAGGCGCCGCTGGACTGGAGTTGCTCCACCCGCATCAGGATCTGGTCCAGCGGCTCGGCGAACCGGTGCATGCACAGGGCCGCCGCCACGACCGAGCCGAGACTCACCGAGCCGTGCGCGTGCAGCACACCGCCGAGCAGCAGGACACCCGCCACCGGCACGACGTACGACACCTCCACCGACGGGAAGAACACCGAGCGCAGGAACAGCGTGTACTCACGGGTGCGGCGGGACTCCTCCAGCGCGTCCCGGCTCGCCGCGACGCGCTTCTCGCCCAGCCCGAACGCCTCCACCGTGCGCGCGCCCGACGCGGTCGCCGCGAGGATCTCGGCGACCTTGGAGGTGGCCGCACCCTCGGCGAGATAGCCGTCGCGGGCGCGGCGCAGATACCAGCGCAGGGCCCAGTGGATCGGCATCAGACACAGCAGGCCGGCGGCGCCCAGCAGGGGGTCGACGACGAACAGGGTGCCCAGCAGGAACAGCGCCTGCACGGTGCTGATGAGCAGGTCGGGGCCGACGTCGCGCAGGGTGGCGCCGACCGCGGCGATGTCCGCGGTGCCGCGGGCGGTGAGGTCGCCGGTCCCGGCGCGTTCCACCGTGGAGGCCGGGAGGTCCAGGGCGCGGTCGACGAACTGTTCGCGGACCCGGGCGAGGGTTCTCTCGCCGAAGCGGTGGGCCGTGCAGCGGGCCTGGCGGGTCAGGAGGAGCTGGGCCAGGGCGCACAGGAGGATGGCCAGGGCCAGCTTGTCGACCGTGGTGACGTTTGCGCCTGCCCGTACCTCGTCGATGATGCGGCCGAGGAGCCAAGGGGTGGCTGCGCCTGTCGCTGCTGCGGCGGAGTTGAGGGCGAGGGTGGTGACGAAGGCGCGTTTGTCCGCCTGGACGAGGTTGAGTGCGGCGCGTCTTACCTGGGGTGGGGCGGCTACTGGGAGGGGGGCTTCTGTGGTCTGCCGGATGCGGGTTCGTTGTGGTTTCTCGCGCAGTTCCCCGCGCCCCTTCGGGCGTGTCCTTTGGGGCGTCTTACTCTGCATCTCTGGCCACCAACTCCCTGTAGCCCGGGTCCGTTTGTAGCAAGGCTTGGTGCGTTCCCGTGGCTGCCGTCTTGCCGTCCACCACGTAGTGGACGATGTCCGCCTGGGCCAGGACCAGGGGGGAGGTGGTGGTCACCACTGTCGTACGGCCCTGGCGTACGGCCTTCAGGCGTTCGGCCGCCTTCGCCTCGGTGTGGGCGTCCAGGGCCGAGGTGGGTTCGACGGCCAGGAGGATCTCGGGGTCGGTCAGGAGGGCCCGGGCGAGGCGGACGCGCTGACGCTGGCCGCCGGAGAGGTTGCGGGCCTGGGCGTCGAGCGGGGAGCCGAGGCCGTCGGGGAGGCTCTGGACGATGTCCTCGGCCACCGCCGCGTGCAGGGCGCGTGGGTCGTCGCCCCCCAGCACCTCCCGCAGCGGCCCCGCGAACAGGTCGGCCTCGTGATCGGCGACCAGGATGCGCGAGCGGACCTGCGGGAGCGGGACGTCGGCCAGGGAGACGTCGCCCCAGGTGACGGCCGAGGGGGCGTAGCGGCCCAGGCGTTCGACGATCTCGGCGGCGTCCGTGGGGCGCGCGGCCGCCAGGGCGGTCAGCGAGCCGGGGCGCACGGACACGCCCGAGTCGGGGTCGCGCAGGAGCGACGGCTCGGCGGGGGCGTCGGCCGTGCCGGTCACCGGCTCCGCCTCCAGGCGCAGGAACCGGACGACCCGGCCGGCGGCCACCAGGGCGCGGCTGATCTGGGCACTGCACTCGACGAGGAAGGCCACCGGCCACATCAGGGCCGCCACATAGCCGTACACCGAGACCAGTTCGCCCACGGTGATGTCGCCCTGGGCGGCCAGCCGCGCCCCGAGCCAGGTCACCACCGCGAGGAACAGCACCGGCAGGCCGACCCCGAGGGCCTCCATCCAGCTGGTCACCGCGCCCACGCGGTAGCCCTGGTCGCGCAGATGCCGGGAGTCCCGGCGGAAGGCGTCGGTGAACAGGCTCTTGCCGCCGAGGCCGTTGAGCACCCGCAACCCGCCCGCGAGGTCGGCGATCCGCGCGGTCAGCGCGCCCTGGCGCTCGCGGTACTCCGCCTCCCGGCCCTGCAGCCGCTTCATCAGCGGGCCCATCACCAGGCCCAGCACCGGCACGCCGACCAGCACCACGACGGCGAGCGGCAGCGACACCGACAGCAGCAGGGCCGCGACGGCCACGAAGGCGACGAGCGCCCCGAGGCCCGGGCCCACCGCCGTCAGCGAGCCGGCGATCGTCTGGACGTCGCCCACGCCGATCGTGACGACCTCCCCGGCCCCGGCCTGCCGGGACAGGGCCGCGCCCAGCCGCACGGAGTGGTCCACGAGCACCTTCACCGTGCGGAAGTTGGCGTCCATCCGCACCCGGGTCATCGTCCGGTGCCGCAGGATGCCCACCCAGGCGGTGACCGCGCCCACCCCCACCAGCGCCGCGCACCACCCGGCCAGCGCCGGGAAGTCGCCTGTCTCCAGACCGTCGTCGATGGCCCGCGCCATGACGTACGGCGTCAGCGCCAGCAGCATCATCCACACGCTGGACAGCACCGCCCCCGTCACCGAACGCCCGGGCTGCCGCATCACCAGCCACCACAGATAGCGTCCGGAGCTTCGGGTGTCCGGCGTCCCGGGGTCGGCGTACGCGTCGATCGCCTGCCGCCGCCTCACGCCAGGCTGTCCCGCCACGCGCGGTGCAGATCGGCGAAGCGGCCCGTACCGGCGACGAGTTCGGCCGGGCTGCCGTCCTCGACGATCCGGCCCTTCTCCATCACCAGCACCCGGTCGGCGATCTCGACCGTGGACAGCCGGTGCGCGATGACCACGGCCGTACGGCCCTTCAGGACCGTCGCCATCGCCCGCTGCACCGCCTGTTCGCCGGGGATGTCCAGCGAGCTGGTCGCCTCGTCCAGGATCAGCACCGCCGGGTCGGCGAGCAACGCCCGTGCGAAGGCGACGAGTTGGCGCTGACCGGCCGAGATACGGCCGCCCCGCTTGCGGACGTCGGTGTCGTAGCCGTCGGGCAGGGCGCTGATGAAGTCATGGGCGCCGATGGCCTTCGCGGCCCGCTCGATGTCCTCGCGGGTGGCGTCGGGGCGGCCGATGGCGATGTTCTCGGCGACCGTGCCGGAGAACAGGAACGCCTCCTGCGTCACCATGACCACCCCGCGCCGCAGCTCGGGCACCGCCAGCTCGCGCAGGTCCACCCCGTCGAGCAGGACCCGCCCGTCGGTGGGGTCGTAGAAGCGGGCGAGCAGCTTGGCGAGCGTCGACTTGCCCGCGCCGGTGGTGCCGACCACGGCGACCGTCTGCCCGGCCGGAAGGGTCAGGTCGAAGCGGGGCAGCACCTCGCCGCCCGTGCGGTAGGCGAACCGGACGCCGTCGAAGACGACCTCGCGGCCGGGCAGCTCCGAGCGGCGCTCGGGCAGCGGGCGCGGTTCGGCCGGCTCGGGCACCGAGGGCGTCTGGGCCAGCAGACCGGCGATCTTCGCCAGCGAGGCGGCCGCCGACTGGTAGGAGTTCAGAAACATGCCGAGCCGGTCGATCGGGTCGTACAGCCGTCGCAGGTACAGCACCGAGGCGGCGAGGACACCGAGGGCCAGCCCGCCGTCGGCGACCCGGTAGGCGCCCCACAGCACGATCAGCGCGACAGCCGTGTTGGCGACCAGCCGGGAGCCGACCACATAGCGCATCATCTCCAGCAGCGCGTCGCCGTTGGTGCGCTCGTGGCGGCGGTTGAGGACTCGGAACTCGGCGTCGTTGACCGCCTCGCGGCGGAACGCGCGCACCGGGCGGATGCCGTTCATCGTCTCCACGAACTTCACGATCACCGCCGCGATCGCCGTCGACCGCTCCTCGTACACCCGTGCCGCCCGCCGCTGGTACAGCCGCACCAGCCCGTACAGCGGCACGAACGAGGCGACCGCGACGGCGCCGAGGCCGAGATCCAGCCAGAGCAGCAGCGCCGAGATGTAGACGAAGGACAGCACCACCGTCACGAGTTCCTGCAGGCCCTCGTTCAGCAGCTCCCGCAGCGACTCCACGTCCGTGGTGGAGCGCGAGATCAGGCGGCCGCTCGTGTACCGCTCGTGGAAGTCGACGCTGAGCGCCTGCGCGTGCCGGAAGATACGGCCGCGCAGGTCGAGCAGCACGTCCTGGTTCACGCGGGCGGACAGCACGATGAACGCGTACTGCAGCGCCCCCGCGGTGAGCGCGCACAGCAGATAGCCGACGGCCACCGCGAGCAGCGGCCCGCGGTCGTCGGCGCGGAAGGCCGGGACGGCCCTGTCGATGGCGTACGCCACCAGCAGCGGGCCCGCCTGCACCGCCGCCTGCTGGAGCAGCAGCAGGAGCGTGGTGACGGCGACCCTGGCCTTCATGGGGGCGAGCAGGGAGCGCAGCAGGGCGGTGACCGCGCCCGGCGGGGTGGGCAGGGTGTCGCGGTCGAAGGGGTCGCCGGTGCGGTGGGGTTCCTCGTCGTGAGGCGCGTCCTTCGTGGGGGCGCTCGCGGCGGTCGCCGTCATCGGTGGGCCTCCTCGTCCGCTCCGGACATCAGGTGCGCGTACTCGGCGTTGCTGCGCAGCAGTTCGTGGTGGGTGCCGACGGCGGCGATCCGGCCGCCGGACAGCAGGGCGACCCGGTCGGCGAGCAGCACGGTGGAGGGGCGGTGCGCGACGATCAGGGCCGTGGTGTCGGCCAGCACCTGGCGCAGCGCGGCCTCCACGGCCGCCTCGGTGTGCACGTCCAGCGCGGACAGCGGGTCGTCCAGCACGAGGAACCTCGGTCTGCCCACGACCGCCCGGGCGAGCGCGAGGCGCTGGCGCTGGCCGCCGGACAGGCTCAGGCCCTGCTCGCCGACCTGGGTGCCGGCGCCCTGCGGGAGGGCGTGCACGAAGCCGGCCTGCGCGATGTCGAGCGCGCGGTCCAGGTCCTCCGGGCCGGGGTTGTCGCCGGCTCCCATGAGGACGTTCTCGCCGACGCTCGCCGAGAAGAGGGTGGGCTCCTCGAACGCGACGGAGATGAGGGCGCGGAGTTCCTCGCGGGGGATGGCGGTGATGTCGACGCCGTCCAGGGTGATCTTCCCGGACGTCACCTCGTGCAGGCGGGGGACCAGCGCGGTGAGCGTGGTCTTCCCGCTGCCGGTGGCTCCTACGAGGGCCATGGACTCGCCGGGGCGGACGTGGAGGTCGATGCCGTCGAGGACGGGCGGCGTGTCGGGCGGGGCGTCCGGGTAGCGGAAGGTGACGTCCTCGAAGCGGAGCCCTCTTCCAGCGGTGCCGGGCGCTGTCGGCTGTGCCCACCCGTTCCGCCCTGCGGAACGACTGCCCACAGCGGTGGCGGTGGCTGCGGGACGGTCGACGACAGCGGTGTCGGCAGCGGTTGCCGGAGCGGCACCGGCGCCAGTACCGGTTGCCGGCGCGACACCGGTGCCAGTACCGGTCGCGGTACCGGTACCCGTCTCCTCCGGGCTCGCGTCCATCACCTCGAAGTACCGCTCGGTCGCCGTCGCCGCCTCCTGGCTCATCGCCAGCAGGAAGCCGATCGAGTCGACGGGCCACCGCAGCGCGAGGGCGGTCGACAGGAACGCCACGAGCGTGCCCGCCGACAGGTCGCCGTCGGCCACCTGGACGGCGCCCAGGACCAGCGCGGCCCCGATGGCCACCTCCGGCAGCGTCACGATGACGGCCCAGATCGCCGCCAGCAGCCGCGCCTTGTGCAACTCCGTGCCGCGCAGGGTGCCGGACAGCTCGCGGAACGCCCGTGCCTGGCTGCGATGCCGGCCGAAGCCCTTGATGATGCGGATGCCGAGGACGCTCTCCTCGACGACCGTCGTCAGATCGCCGACCTGGTCCTGGGCGAGCCGGGCCACGTCCGCGTACCGCTTCTCGAAGACCACACAGGTGACCATCACCGGTACGGCCGGCAGCAGGATCACCAGGCCGAGGGTGAGGTCCTGGACCAGCATGATGATCACGCCGACCAGGATCGTCACCCCGTTGACCAGCAGGAAGGTCAGCGGGAAGGCCAGGAACATCCGCAGCAGCATCAGGTCGGTCGTGCCGCGCGACAGCAACTGGCCGGAGGCCCAGCGGTCATGGAAGGACACCGGCAGGCGCTGCAGATGCCGGTAGAGGTCCGCCCGCATCGCCGCCTCCACGCCCGACAGCGGCCGGGCCACCAGCCAGCGCCGGAACCCGAACAGCAGGGCCTCGGCGAACCCGAGAAGCAGCAGATACAGCGCGCCCAGCCAGACACCCGCCGGGTCGCCGTCGGCCACGGGGCCGTCCACCACCCACTTCAGCACGAGCGGGATCACCAGCCCCACACAGGAGGCCACGACCGCCACGAGAGCGGCGCTGAACAGCCGTACGCGCACCGGCCGTACGTACGGCCACAGGCGCAGCAGGCTGCGAACGGCGGAACGGTCCTCGGCGGTTGCACGTGTCGTGGGCATCATCGTGGGCATCAGCAGCGAGCCTACGGTTCGCCACTGACACTGCCCACCGAGTTTCGGCCGGGCCGGCCTCCGCCGAAGGTCCTACGACCTGCCGTTCAGCCCACTTTCAGCAGCAGCACCGCCCGTCCCGGCACGGTGAGCCGCGTGCCCGCCCGGTGCACGGTGCCCGGCGGCTCGGACTGGTCCTCCCGGGAGGTGTCGACGACCAGTTCGTACACTTCGGCCCACGGCGGGCCCGGCAGCACGAAGTCCACCGGCCGCTCCCCGGCGTGCAGCACGGCGAGGAAGCTCTCGTCGAGGATCGGGGCGCCGCGCCCGTCCCGGCCGGGGATGTCCCGGCCGGACAGATACATGCCGAGCGTGGCGGCGGGCGCGTACCAGTCGCCCTCGGTCATCTCGGAGCCCCGCGCGGTGAACCAGGCCAGGTCCCGCAGCCCGTCCGCGGAGTGCGCCCGGCCGGAGAAGAACGCCCGCCGGCGCAGCACCGGGTGCCGGTGGCGCAGCGCGATCAGCCGGGACGTCAGCTCGTGCAGCGCCTTCCACCCGGGGTCCTCCAGCAGGCCCCAGTCGAGCCAGCTGGTCTCGTCGTCCTGGCAGTAGGCGTTGTTGTTGCCGCGCTGGGTGCGCCCCAGCTCGTCCCCGGCCACCAGCATCGGCACGCCCGTGGACAGCAGCAGCGTCGTCATCAGGTTGCGCAACTGGCGGCGCCGCAGCGCCAGCACCCGCTCGTCGTCGGTGTCGCCCTCGGCGCCGCAGTTCCAGGAGCGGTTGTCGTCGGTGCCGTCCCGGTTGCCCTCGCCGTTGGCGTCGTTGTGCTTGTGCTCGTACGACACCAGGTCGCGCAGGGTGAAACCGTCGTGCGCGGTGACGAAGTTGACCGAGGCGTACGGCCGCCGCCCGCCCCACGCGTACAGGTCGCTGGAGCCCGACAGCCGGTAGCCGAGGTCGCGCACATCGGGCAGCGCGCCACGCCAGAAGTCCCGTACGGCACCCCGGTAGCGGTCGTTCCACTCCGTCCACAGCGGCGGGAACGCCCCCACCTGGTAGCCGCCCGAGCCGACGTCCCACGGCTCGGCGATCAGCTTCACCCGCCGCAGCACGGGGTCCTGGGCGATCACCGCGAGGAACGGGGACAGCATGTCGACGTCGTGCATCGAGCGGGCCAGCGCGGCCGCCAGGTCGAAGCGGAAGCCGTCCACGCCCATCTCCGTCACCCAGTAGCGCAGCGAGTCGGTGATGAGCCGGAGCACATGCGGCTGCACCACGTGCAGGGTGTTGCCGCAGCCCGTGTAGTCGGCGTACCGGCGCGCGTCCGGCTGGAGCCGGTAGTAGCCGCGGTTGTCGATGCCCTTCAGCGACAGCGTGGGCCCGAACTCGCCGGCCTCCGCCGTGTGGTTGTAGACCACGTCGAGGACGACCTCGATCCCGGCCGCGTGCAGCGCGCGCACCATCCGCTTGAACTCGCCGACCTGCTGACCGGTCGTACCGGAGGCGGCGTAGGCGGCGTGCGGCGCGAAGTAGCCGATGGAGTTGTAGCCCCAGTAGTTGCGCAGGCCCCTGCGCAGCAGGTGGTCCTCGTGCGCGAACTGGTGCACCGGCAGCAGCTCCACCGCCGTGACGCCCAGCTTCACCAGATGCTCGATCGCGGCGGGGTGCGCGAGGCCCGCGTACGTGCCGCGCAGCTCCTCGGGGATGCCGGGGTGCCGCTTGGTGAAGCCGCGCACATGCAGCTCGTAGATCACCGAGTCCGCCCAGGGCGTCTTGGGGCGGCGGTCGTCGGACCAGTCGTCGTCGTCATGGACGACCACGCCCTTGGGCACGAACGGCGCCGAGTCCCGGTCGTCGCGCACGGTGTCGGCGACCTGCTGCTCGGGCCAGTCCCGGACGTGCCCGTACAGCTCCGGCGCCAGTCCGGAGGCCGCGTAGTCGCCGTCCACCGCACGCGCGTACGGGTCGAGCAGCAGCTTCGCCGGGTTCCAGCGCGCGCCGGTCCACGGGTCCCAGCGGCCGTGCACCCGGTAGCCGTAGCGCTGGCCCGGCAGCACGCCCGGCACGAAGCCGTGCCAGATCTCGTGCGTCAGCTCGCTCAGCCGGGCCCGCGTCTCACGGCCCTCCTCGTCGAACAGACACAGCTCCACGGCCTCCGCCCCGCCCGCCCACAGCGCGAAGTTCGTGCCGGCCACCCCGTCCGGACCCACCCGGAACCGGGCGCCCAGCGGGGTCGGCGCGCCCGGCCACACGGGCACGGGCAGGGCCGGCGCCCCGCGCCGCGCTCCCTCGACGACGGCGGCCGTACGCCCGTCCCCGACGGCCACCGTCTCCTGTTCGGCTGCGCTCGACACCTGTCGGCCTCCCGCGGCTCGTCGGCACGACACGGGACGGGTGCGCCATGGCACGCACCCCTCCCTCGGCTCGTGTCGGCCCTTCCCCCTGTTCTGCCCAGAGGCGGGGTCGCACTCACGTTTCCCCAGGGCCCGCCCGCTCGTTGGACACCCATGTGAGGCACGTACATGGGCGCGCTCGGCGCGCGAGGGCCGCACTGGCCGCCGTAGTGACATGGGCAGGACTGCTGGCCGGCGCGTCCGGCTGCACGGACGGCGGCGGTACGGACCGCATGCTCGGCAGACCGCCGGCGTCCGACGACGTCATCCGTATCTCGCCGGACGACGGCAGCAGGGCCGTGCGGCCGCAGGAGCCGCTCCTGGTGCGGGTGCCCGACGGGCGGCTGGAGTCGGTGAAGGTCAGCAGGTCGCAGGACGCGCAGGAGACGGAGGTGCCAGGCCGGATCTCCGAGGACGGGCTGAGCTGGCGGCCCGCCGAGGAGCGGCTGGCGCTGGCCGCCAGGTACACGGTCGACGTGGTCGCCCTCGACGGCCACGGCCGCCGCTCGGCCCGGCACACGACCTTCACGACGTACGTCCCCGAGGAGCGGTTCATCGGCTACGTCACCCCGGAGCACCGGGCCGTCGTCGGCACCGGGATGATCGTCTCCCTGGAGTTCAACCGCGAGATCGCCGACCGCGCGGCCGTGGAGCGCGCCGTACGGGTCACGGCGAAGCCCGCCGTCGAGATCCGGCCCCACTGGTTCGGCACGGCCCGCCTCGACTTCCGGCCCGAGCACTACTGGAAGCCCGGCACCGAGGTCACCGTCGACCTCGGCCTGCGGGACGTGGAGGGCGCGCCCGGGGTGTACGGGCTGCAGGACAGGACGTTCACCTTCACGGTCGGCCGCAGCCAGGTCTCCCTCGTGGACGCCGCCCGGCACACCATGGAGGTGCGGCGCGACGGCGAACTGCTGGCCACCGTGCCCGTCACGGCGGGCGCCCCGAAGACGACGACGTACAACGGCAAGATGGTCGTCACCGAGATGTACGAGGTGACGCGGATGAACGGCGCCACGGTCGGCTTCAAGAAGAAGAACGGCAAGGGCGAGTACGACATCAAGGACGTACCGCACGCCATGCGCCTGACCGACTCCGGCACCTTCCTGCACGGCAACTACTGGGCACCCGCCTCCGTCTTCGGCACCACCAACGTCAGCCATGGCTGCGTCGGACTGCGCGACGCCAAGGGCGGCGGCTCCGACACCCCGGCGGGCTGGTTCTTCGACCGCAGCATCGTCGGGGACGTCGTCGAGGTCGTCCACAGCAAGGACAAGAAGGTCGCGCCCGACAACGGCCTCGGCGGCTGGAATCTGGACTGGAAGGAGTGGAAAGCGGGCAGCGCGCTCGGATAGCCCCCGGACCGGGCCGGTTGGGACCGAACGGTGACAATCGCGCGACCTTGGTGCTCCTGAACGGACGGTTAATATGCGCCAGTGCGCGCGCGGGACGCGCTGTTCGCGGGCCCGACCAGGCCCGGGGAGGGGAGAACAACTTGAACGTGCGACCGATACCGGGGGCGTCGGTTGACGCACGCGGGCGGCGGCTGGGGGCCGTGATCGCCGGTGCGCTGCTGCTGGCCGTGACCGCCTGCGGTGGTGGGGGATCGGATTCCGGGAAGGACCCCGGGGACGGCAAGGGCAAGGGCGGCGGCTCGGTGGCCGCGACCGGACAGTCCGAGGCCGTCGTCACCATCGCGCCGAAGAACGGCGCCGGCGATGTGGACACGAGCGGCGAGCTGAAGGTCGCCGCCGCAAAGGGCAAGCTGACCGAGGTCGTCGTCAAGGACGACAAGGGCAGGAAGATAGACGGCTCCATATCCGCCGACGGCAGCGGATGGACGCCGAAGACGCATCTGGCGGCGGCCACCAAGTACCAGGTGCACGCCGTCGCCAAGGACTCCGAGGGGCGCACCGCCGCCGAGGACTCCAGCTTCACCACGCTGACCCCGGAGAACACCTTCGTCGGCACCTTCACGCCCGAGGACGGCTCCACCGTCGGCGTGGGCATGCCCTTCTCGGTCCGCTTCACCCGGGGCATCACCAACCCGGACGACGTCGAGAAGGCCATCAAGATCAAGACCGAGCCGGCCGTGGACGTCCAGGGCCACTGGTTCGGCAACGACCGGCTCGACTTCCGGCCCGAGCAGTACTGGAAGGCCGGCACCAAGGTCACCGTCGAACTCAACCTCGACGGCGTCGAGGGCCGCGACGGCGTCTACGGCGAGCAGTCCAAGACCGTGTCCTTCACCATCGGCCGCTCGCAGGTGGCGATCGTCGACGCCGAGAAGCACACCATGAAGGTCATGCGCGACGGCAAGCTCTTCAAGACGGTCCCGGTGACCACCGGCAAGCCCGGCTACGCCACCTGGAACGGCAAGATGGTCATCAGCGAGAAGTTCACCGTGACCCGGATGAACGGCGACACGGTGGGCTACGACGGCGAGTACGACATCAAGGACGTGCCGCACGCCATGCGCCTGACCGACTCGGGCACCTTCGTGCACGGCAACTACTGGGGCGGCGACGCCTTCGGCAACTACAACGCCAGCCACGGCTGCATCGGCCTGCGCGACGTGCGCGGCGGCTGGGACAAGGACGTCGAGGCGGCCTGGTTCTTCGAGAACTCGATCGTCGGTGACGTGGTCGACGTGAAGAACTCCACCGACCCGGTGGTCGACCCGTCCAACGGCCTCAACGGCTGGAACCTGTCGTGGGCGGAGTGGACGAAGTAGCTCTTCGCCGCTGACGGACCCGGTGCTGTGACCTACGGCACCGGGTCCGCTGTCGTTAATACTCGTTAACCTGCCTGCATGACCGTGAATCTCGAAGTGGCCGAGGGCGTCGGCACCCTCCGCCTGGACCGTCCGCCCATGAACGCGCTGGACATCGCCACGCAGGACCGGCTGAAGGAACTCGCCGAGGAGGCCACGCGCCGCGACGACGTGCGCGCCGTGGTGATCTACGGCGGCGAGAAGGTGTTCGCGGCGGGTGCGGACATCAAGGAGATGCAGGCCATGGACCACACCGCGATGGTCCTGCGCGCCCGCGCCCTGCAGGACTCCTTCACCGCGGTGGCCCGCATCCCCAAGCCGGTCGTGGCCGCCGTCACCGGGTACGCGCTCGGCGGTGGCTGCGAGCTGGCCCTGTGCGCGGACTTCCGTATCGCCGCCGACAACGCCAAGCTCGGCCAGCCGGAGATCCTGCTCGGCCTGATCCCGGGCGCCGGCGGCACCCAGCGCCTGTCCCGGCTGATCGGCCCCTCCAAGGCCAAGGACCTCATCTTCACCGGCCGGATGGTCAAGGCCGACGAGGCCCTGACACTGGGTCTGGTGGACCGTGTCGTGCCCGCGGCGGACGTCTACACCGAGGCGCACGCCTGGGCCGCGAAGCTCGCGCAGGGACCGGCGCTCGCGCTGCGCGCCGCGAAGGAGTCGATCGACGTCGGCCTGGAGTCCGACATCGACACGGGCCTCGCGGTGGAACGCAACTGGTTCGCGGGGCTGTTCGCGACCGAGGACCGCGAGCGCGGGATGCGCAGCTTCGTGGAGGAGGGGCCGGGCAAGGCGAAGTTCCTCTGACGGCGGTGTGAATCCCGTCGCAGACCCTTGCAATTGACGAGGTGTCTGATCCGGGTCCCTCGATGGGGCGGTTCATGAAAACCTTAAGGCTGCCTTAGGTCCGCCTTGTCGAGGGAGCCCGTCCATTGCCTCTTGGTGAGCCGTCTTCGCAGGTCACAGAGGGTGCGGAGACCTCCGAAGTGCCTTCGGCATATGCCGATCGGATCTCGCGGAATGAGCGCTTCCGGGGGGCGTATTCCTCAGGAACGGCCACGCGGAGGGCGCTGGGCGGCCATGATGGGGGCATGGCGGGGCTGGAGGGCATCGAACAGCCGCGGGGACACGGCCGTGCGACGGCGGCGCGCTGGTCGCCCGCGGTGGAGGACGAACGAGCGCTCAAGGCGCTGGAGTTGTTCGGCAACCCGACGGAGGCGGAGGTTCCGCTGCCGTCCCGCCCGGAGTCGGCCGCAACGGCCCGCCGCCTCGCCCAGGTCGTCGTCCTACGCCACTGGGGCCTCACCCCCAAGCTCACCGAGGACGCCGTCTTACTCGTGTCCGAGCTCGTGGGGAACGCCGTACGGCACACGGGCGCCCGCGTCTTCGGCCTGCGGATGCATCGGCGCCGCGGCTGGATCAGGGTGGAGGTCCGCGACCCGTCCCGGGGCTTGCCGTGCCTCATGCCGGTCCAGGAACTGGACATCAGCGGCCGGGGCCTGTTCCTGGTGGACAAACTGGCAGACAGGTGGGGAGTGGACCTACTGCCACGGGGCAAGACGACGTGGTTCGAAATGAGAGTGGCCGACAGGTGAGGTAGCTGTCTTTAGGGGCGCGGGGCTGTATCGATTTGCGGCTCCGCCGCGTGGGCGCGACCAGCCACATACGGCCCGCAGCCGGGCAGCGAGATGCGTCAATAGGCGGGATCCGACCTAAATGCCCCTTAAATGGTCAACGTGCCCCCCAATGACCGCCGCTCAACCCTCCGCACAGCCGCCGCCGGACTACTGACAGCCCTCACAGCAGGCTGCTCCTCCACAACCCCCCCGGCCCCCAAAACCCCACCCCCGACAAGCCACCTCCCGGCCCAGATCACCCACGGCCCCCGCAACAAACCCCAGGTGGCCCTCACCTTCCACGGCAGCGGCGACCCCACCACAGCAAGAGCCCTGCTGAAAGAGGCCGAGCGACACAACGCCCGCCTGACCGTCCTGGCAGTAGGAACATGGCTGGACGAAAACCCGGCGGTAGCCACCCGCATCCTCGACGGCGGACACGACCTCGGCAACCACACCCAGAACCACCTCGACATCAACGCGATGCCCGAGGAGGAGGCACGCCGGGAGATCACCGAGTGCGCCGACCGGCTGAGGCGGCTCACCGGCTCCATCGGCACCTGGTTCCGGCCCTCCCGGGCCACCCGCGCCTCCCCGCTCGTCGAGACGCTGGCCCGCCGCGCGGGCTACCCGCACGTGCTGTCGTACGACGTCGACTCGTTCGACTTCACCGGTCCGGGCGCCCTTGCCGTGGCCCGGACCGTCCTTGGCGAGGTCCGGGCCGGCTCCGTGGTGAGCCTGCACTTCGGCTACGCCGACACGGTCGCCGCCCTGCCCGCCGTACTGGAAGAACTCGACCGCCGCGGCCTGCGCGCCGTCACCACCACGGAGCTGCTCAGCTGATGCGCCACCAACCGATGACCCGCACCCTCCTCGCCACCGTCGGCCTCCTCGGGCTCGCCGCCGTCGCCGCCTGCGGCACCGGGGCCGGCCACCGGGACGCCGACGCGCCGACCACCCGGGCGGCGGTCGTCCCGGCGCCGCCGAAGAAGAAGCAGATCCACGGCCTGCCCGGGATGCCGCCGGTGCTCGACCCGCAGGACGTGTACGCCGCCGACCGGCCGAACCGGCTCTCGCCGGCGGTGAAGAACTTCCCGTCGCGGGTGTACGTCCCCAACACCGAGTCGGACACCGTGTCGGTGATCGACCCCAGGACGTACGAGATCGTCGACACGATCCGGGTGGGCCGGCAGCCGCAGCACGTGGTGCCGTCCTGGGACATGAAGACGCTGTGGGTCAACAACAACCGCGGCCACACCCTCACGCCCATCGACCCGAGGACGGGCGAGGCGGGCGAGCCGGTCGAGGTGCACGACCCGTACAACCTCTACTTCACGCCGAACGGCAAGTACGCGGTGGTGATGGCGTCCCTCGACCGCGAGCTGGTCTTCCGCGACCCGCACACCATGAAGGTCGTCAAGACCGAGCCCGTCAGCTGCTACGGCGTCAACCACGCCGACTTCTCCATGGACGGCAGGTACTTCATCGTCTCCTGCGAGTTCAGCGGCGAGCTGCTGAAGGTCGACACCGAGAAGATGAAGGTGATCGGACAGCAGAAGCTGCCCTTCGAGGGCGCCATGCCGCAGGACGTGAAGGTGTCCCCGGACGGCAAGAGGTTCTACGTCGCCGACATGATGGCCGACGGCATGTGGGTGCTGGACGGCGACAAGTTCACCACGCCGAAGCTCCTGCACACCGGCAAGGGCACCCACGGGCTGTACGTCAGCCGCGACTCGCGCGAGATGTACGTCTCCAACCGCGGCGAGGGCACGATCTCCGTCTTCGACTTCACGCAGAACAAGCTCACCAAGAAGTGGCACCTGCCCGACGGCGGCAGCCCCGACATGGGCGGCGTCTCCGCCGACGGCAAGGTGCTGTGGCTGTCCGGGCGGTACGACGCCGAGGTGTACGCCATCGACACCCGCACCGGCACCCAGCTCGCCCGCATCAAGGTCGGCAGCGGCCCGCACGGCCTCGCCGTGTACCCGCAGCCCGGCCGCTACTCCCTGGGCCACACCGGCATCTTCCGCTGAGCGCCTACCGGGGGCGCAGCAGGGCCTCCGCGCCCACCTGCCGGTAGCCGGCCGCCTGGAACGCCCGTGCGCTGCGGGCGTTCCCCGGCGCCACCTGCGCCCACAGCGGCTCTCCCGCGAGCTGCCGGGCGGCCGTCACCAGCTCCCGCCCGAGCCCGGCGTGCCGCACGGCCTCGTCGACCTCCACCGACACCTCCAGGCGCCCCGCGACCCCGCGGCCCGTCACCAGCACGCCGCCCGGCGCCGTCCAGGCCCGTACGTCGTCACGCCGCTCGCGGGCGTAGGCGATGCGCGGATGGCCGGGGTCGGCGATCTCCTTCAGCGGCAGCGCGGGCTCACCGGGCAGGGGTGTGCCGACCAGCACGGCGTCCACACACTCCGTCGTCCGGCCCGTCCGCTCCAGCAGGGCCGCCAGGAAGCGCGGGTTCATGGTCGCGGCGAGCGGATCGCAGTCCAGGCCGCGCAGGGTGGCGTACACCCACTCCGGGTCCTCGTCGGTGAAGACGACGGAGTGGGCCGTGAAGGACATGACCCCGGCGTCCCGGGGGGACGGCTGCGGGACGACGGTCGTACGGCCGTCCGGCGGCGGGAAGACACCGTGCGGCCGCCGCGTCGAGAATGTCCCGCAAGGTCTGTCCCACCGTCTGCTCCCCGAGCTCTCTCGCAGCGTCTTGAGTCTCCACCCACTGGAAGCCCCACACTCGCACCCATGATCGACGACGGCACCGGTCTTCTCACCATCGGCGAGCTGGCCCGCGCCACGGGCCTGACCGTGCGCACCATCCGCTACTGGTCCGACGAGGGCGTCCTGACGCCCGTGGCCCGCTCGGCCGGCGGCTACCGGCTCTACGACACCGCGTGCGCGGCCCGCCTTGAGCTGATCCGCACCCTGCGCGAGCTGGGCCTCGGCCTGGACGACGTACGGCGGGTGCTGGCGGGCGAGCGGACGGTGGCGGAGGTGGCGGCCGCGCATGTGGCGGCCCTGGACGCGCAGATCAGGGCGCTGAAGGTGACGCGGGCGGTGCTGTCGAGCGTGGCGCGACGTGGCTCGAGTGCTGAGGAGACGACCTTGATGAACAAGTTGGCGCGGCTGTCGGCCGCCGAGCGGGCCCGGATCGTCGAGGACTTCATGACGGAGATCTTCGACGGCCTGGACACGGCCGACCCGGACATCCGGCGGCGGCTGCGGTTCGCCCCGGCCGACCTGCCCGACGACCCGACCGCCGAGCAGGTGGACGCCTGGGTGGAGCTCGCCGGGATGATCCAGGACCCGCGGTTCCGGGCGCAGATGCGCGAGATGATCGAGTTCAACGCGGCGGACCGGGGGCCCGGCGTCCCCGCCGGCACCTCCCTGTGGTTCATGAGCCGCCTGGTCCAGCTCGCGGGCGAGGCGCTGCGGGAGGGCGTCGCCCCCGACGCGCCGGAGGCCGACGAGCTGCTGCGGCAGCTGCTGGGGGACGCGGACCGGGCGGAGGTGCTGGAGAGGCTGGAGGCGGCCGGGAACCTCCGGATGGCCCGCTACCGCGAACTGTGGGCCGTGGTGAAGGGCCTGGAGCCGCAGCCGACCTACGAGAAGGAGTTCGCATGGGTGGTCGCCGCACTGCGCTCCCGGGCGGGCCGTTAGTCTGACCTGCGCCGGTACGACTCGTACGACAGGCACGACGGCAAGGTATGACGAAAAGGGGCGGATCGGTGGCCGACATCGAAGAAGCACGCAAGCAGTTCGACCGCATCGACACGGACGGTGACGGCCAGATCACGGCTGCCGAGTTCAAGTCCGCGCTCGCTCAGGGCGGCGACTGGAACGTCACCGAGTCGGTCGCCGAGGCGATCATCGCCACCCGCGACCTGGACGGCGACAAGGTGCTGTCCTTCGACGAGTTCTGGGCCCACCTGAACAAGTGACACGCGCGCGAAGGGGCGCTCGGCCGGGGCGAAAATGCCTGGTCGGGTGCCCTTTTCCCGTGTCAGGATCCGGGCATGGGGATCAGCATCTGGGGCAAGGTCGAGTGCCGGACGGGGCACGGCGCGTGGGACTACGAGGACGAGGACTGGGACTGCGCGATCGACCTCGATCTGCTGCTGCTCCACAACGACTACGCCTCGTTCGGCTGCCTCTTCGGCGTTCGCGACGTGTACGACTTCGAGCCGCTCTTTGCCGGCCGGGGTCTGCCGGGGGACGCGTCCACGCCGACCCGTAGCGCCATCGGGTTCCTCTGCAAGAGCACATCCTGGTTCACCTGGGCCGAGATGCAGGGTGTCGACTGGGACGAGAGGTCGGCCTGCCGGGACGCGGTGACCCGGCGCGAGGTGGTCCTGGAGAAGGACGTGTGGCTGCCGCTGTGGGACGTGATGCGCACCCTCGCCCGGCTCCACGGCGACGACAACGTCCGTCTGGTCGTGGCGTTCGAATAGCTCACGAGGCCCGGCGGCGGTATTGCCCAGGTGCCACCCCGAACTCCCGCTTGAAGGCCTTGGCGAAGGCGAACTCCGAGGTGTAACCCGCGTGTTGGGCGACGACCCGGAGGGGGGTGTCGGCCTCGCGCAGGAGGCGGCCCGCGGTGGTCATGCGCCACCAGGTCAGGTAGGTCAGCGGGGGCTGGCCCACCAGAGTCGTGAAGCGGCGGGCGAAGGCCGCGCGGGACAGACCGGCGCGCAGGCCGAGTTCGCCGACGGTCCAGGGGTGGGCGGGGTCCTCGTGGATCGCGCGCAGAGCCGCCGCGATGCCGGGGTCGGCGAGGGCGGCCGCCCAGCCGGTGGGGTGGCCGGAGTCCTGCTGGCCCTCGCGCTGCCACCAGGCGCGCAGGATGTACAGCAGCAGGGTGTCGAGGAGGTTGGCGACGATCGTGTCCGAGCCGGGCTGCGGATCGGTGAGTTCCCGGCCCAGCAGCTCCACCGCCGTCCGCAGCGAGCCGTACGCCCCCACCCGCGCGGGCAGGTGCACCACCTCGGGCAGCTCGGTCAGCAGCGGATGCGCGCGGCTGCGGTCCAGCAGATAGGCGCCGCACAGCATCACCGTGTCGGGCACCGAGCCCTTCGGCGGGGTGGGCAGCGCGGGCCAGCGGCCCTCGGCGTCCAGGCTCACGTCCTCCAGCGGCGCATCGAGCGAGCCCGCGATGGCGTGGCCGCGCCCGTGCGCGAGGAACGCCACGTCCCCCGGCCCCAGCGCGATCGGTTCCCCCTCGGCCGGCATCAGCCAGGCCGACCCGCGCAGCACCACATGGAACCCGGCGCCGCTCGCGGCCTCGAACCGCAGCCCCCAGGGCGCGTACTTGTCCCGCAGTCCCGAGTGCGGCCGTCCGGTACGCATCGCGGCGACCGCGTCACTGAGCACGTCCATGCCCGCAACGCTAGCGGGAGCGCACGGCCGCGTCCCTGGGCGAAGACGATCGGACAGGAAACCGAGACCGTCGGGCATGGTTCGTCTCCACAGCCCTGCCTAGCGTTGACGGCATGTCAATCACCGCACGTGCAGTGCTCTTTCATGAGATCGGCGGCCCGGACGTCCTCGGTGTCGAGGAGGTCGAGCTGCCCGCTCCCGGCCCCGGCGAGGTCCTCGTCCGTGTCGAGGCGCTCGCCCTCAACCGCGCCGAGGCGCTCTTCCGCTCCGGCGGCTACTTCTACCAGCCGACCCTGCCCGGCTCCCGCAACGGCTACGAGGCCGCGGGCGTGGTGGAGGCGGTCGGCGCGGACGTGACCGCCTTCGCGCCGGGCGACCTCGTGCTGTCGGCCGCCAACCGCGAGCTGAGCGACCACGGGGTCTACGGCGATCTGATCCTGCTGCCGGAGACGGCCCTGGTCCCGCGCCCCGCGGGGGTGGACGCTCAGACCGCGGCCGCGGTGTGGGTGACGTACTCGACGGCGTACGGCGCGCTGGTGGAGCGGGCCGGGATGCGGGCGGGCGACCATGTGCTGATCACCGGCGCCTCCAGCGGCGTCGGCACCGCCGCGATCCAGGTGGCCCGCCGGGCCGGTGCCGTGCCGGTCGTCACCACCCGCACCGAGGCCAAGCGGCAGCGGCTGCTGGAGCTGGGCGCGGAGCACGTCATCGTCACGGACGACGCCGACGTCGTCGAGGAGACGAAGCGGCTCACCGGCGGGCGCGGCGCCGAGATCGTCCTGGACGCCATCGGCGGCGCCGAGTTCGCGGCCCTGGGCGCTGCGGCCGTCGAGGACGGCACGCTGATCAGCTACGGCTGGCTGAACCAGCAGCCCATCCTGCTGCCGATGCAGTGGCCGCTGACCGTGCTGGGCTACAACAACTTCGCCCTCGTCGGCGCCCCCGAGGGCCGCCGCCGCGCCGCCCACTACATCGGCTCCGGCCTCACCGACGGCACGCTGCGCCCGGTCGTGGCCGAGGTCTTCGACGGCCTGGACCGCATCCGGGACGCCCACCGGCTGATGGACTCGAACGCGCACACGGGCAAGATCGTCGTACGGGTCTGAGATCCGTCACCCGATCGGTCCTGTCCCCGGAATAGGCCGCACCGGACCGGGGTTGATGCCCACACGATTACATGCAAGTGCATCAACCCTGGAAGGGTCTGTCATGAAGATCGGCATCATCGGCGCGGGCAACATCGGCGGCAACCTCACCCGGCGGCTCACCGCGCTCGGCCACGACGTCTCCGTGGCCAACTCCCGCGGCCCGCAGACCCTCACCGCCCTCGCGGAGGAGACCGGCGCGACGCCGGTTCCCGTCGAGCAGGCGGCCAAGGGCGCCGAGGTCGTCGTGATCACCATCCCCGTGAAGGCGGTCCCGGACCTGCCGAAGGGCCTGCTGGACGACGCCGCCGAGGGCGTCGCCGTCATCGACACCGGCAACTACTACCCGAAGCAGCGCGACGGCCGCATCGCCGGCATCGAGGACGAGGGCCTGACCGAGAGCGCCTGGACCGCCCGCGAGATCGGCCACCCGGTCGTCAAGGTCTTCAACGGCACCTACGCCCAGGACCTCCTCGACCGCCACCGCCCGGCCGGCGACCCCGACCGCCTCGCCGTCCCCGTCGCCGGCGACGACGAGGCCGCCAAGGCCAAGGTCCGCGCCCTGGTCGACGAACTCGGCTTCGACACCGTCGACGCGGGCGGCCTCGCCGACTCCTGGCGCCAGGAGCCCGACACCCCCGTCTACGGCCTGCGCGCCGGCGTGGAGGCCGTCACCAAGGCCCTGGCGGCGGCGTCGCCGCAGCGCAAGCCGGAGTACCGCGGCTGACTCAGACGATCTCCAGAGGCCGGTGCGGCCCCTGTGGCAGTTCCACCTTCACCGGATCACCGGGCCGCACCACGCCACCCGTCACGACGACGCTCATGATCCCGGACCTGAAGCGCACGGCCCCGTCGGCGTCCCGGCCGACGACCTGCTTCATCAGGCCCTTCTGGAAGCCGTCGATCTGGGCGCACGGATTGCGCAGCCCGGTCACCTCCACGACGGCCTCGTCCCCGAGGTGCAGCCGGGCCCCGACCGGCAGGCCGAGCAGGTCGACGCCGCGGGTGGTGACGTTCTCCCCGAGCTGTCCCGCCGCCACCTCGAAACCGGCCTCGGCGACCTCGGCGAACAGCTCCTCATGGATCAGGTGCACCTGCCGCAGGTTCGGCTGGGAGGGGTCCTTCGCCATCCGGAACCGGTGCTTCACCGTCGTACCGGCGTGCACGTCCCCCTCCACGCCGTGGCCGGCGATCAGCGTGATGCTGTCCCGGTTCGGCTTGGTGAAGGAGTAGGTGCCGTTGCTGCTGACCGCAGCGACCGTGCCGTTCATGGAACGCGTCCCCCGATGTCCGTGCTCAGCACTCGATGATGTTGACCGCCAGCCCGCCCCGGGCCGTCTCCTTGTACTTGACCGACATGTCGGCGCCGGTCTCCTTCATGGTCTTGATGACCTTGTCCAGGGACACCTTGTGCGAGCCGTCGCCGCGCATGGCCATGCGGGCGGCGGTGACGGCCTTGACCGCGGCCATGCCGTTGCGCTCGATGCAGGGGATCTGGACGAGGCCGCCGACGGGGTCGCAGGTGAGGCCGAGGTTGTGCTCCATGCCGATCTCGGCGGCGTTCTCGACCTGCTCCGGCGATCCGCCGAGCACCTCCGCGAGGGCGCCCGCGGCCATCGAGCAGGCGGAGCCGACCTCGCCCTGGCAGCCGACCTCGGCGCCGGAGATGGAGGCGTTCTCCTTGAAGAGCATGCCGATCGCGCCCGCGGCGAGCAGGAAGCGGACCACGCCGTCCTCGTCGGCGCCGGGCACGAAGTTGATGTAGTAGTGCAGGACGGCGGGGATGATGCCCGCGGCGCCGTTCGTCGGGGCGGTGACCACCCGGCCGCCGGCCGCGTTCTCCTCGTTCACCGCCATCGCGTAGAGGGTGATCCACTCCATGGCGAGCGCCTGCGCGTCGCCCTCGGAGCGCAGCTTGCGGGCCGTCGTCGCCGCACGGCGCTTCACCTTCAGGCCGCCCGGCAGGATGCCCTCGCGGGACATGCCGCGCGCCACACAGGCCTGCATCACGCGCCAGATGTCGAGCAGACCCTCGCGGATCTCCTCCTCGGTGCGCCAGGCGCGCTCGTTCTCCAGCATCAGGGCGGAGATCGACAGGCCGGTCTCCTGCGTCAGGCGCAGCAGCTCGTCACCCGTGCGGAAGGGGTACTTCAGGACCGTGTCGTCCAGCTTGATGCGGTCCTCGCCGACCGCGTCCTCGTCGACGACGAAGCCGCCGCCCACCGAGTAGTACGTCTTCGACAGCAGCTCGCCGCCCTGGGCGTCGTACGCCCAGATCGTCATGCCGTTCGCGTGGTACGGCAGCGCCTTGCGGCGGTGCAGGATCAGGTGGTCGTCGAAGGAGAAGGGGATCTCGTGCTCGCCGAGGAGCCGGATGCGGCCCTGCGCCTTGATGGACTCCACGCGCTCGTCGGCGGACTCCACGTCGACCGTGCGCGGAGAGTCGCCCTCCAGGCCGAGCAGCACCGCCTTCGGGGTGCCGTGGCCGTGGCCGGTCGCGCCCAGCGAGCCGTACAGCTCGCAGCGCACCGCGGCGACGGAGGGCAGCAGGCCCTCGTTGCGCAGCCGGCGGGCGAACATGCGCGCCGCGCGCATCGGGCCCACCGTGTGGGAGCTGGACGGGCCGATGCCGATCGAGAACAGGTCGAAGACCGAGATGGCCACGGTCACTCCTCAGGATGGGGTGGCGGGGCACCCGGGATCGCCGGGTGCCCCCGCCGGGGACTTACTTGTTCAGGCCGGGGTACAGCGGGTGCTTGTCCGCCAGGGCCTTGACGCGGGCCTTGAGGGACTCCGCGTCGTACGACGGCTTCAGCGCCTGTGCGATCACGTCCGCGACCTCGGCGAAGTCCTCGGCCGTGAAGCCGCGGGTCGCCAGGGCCGGCGTACCGATGCGCAGACCGGAGGTCACCATCGGCGGACGCGGGTCGTTGGGGACGGCGTTGCGGTTGACCGTGATGCCGACCTCGTGGAGCCGGTCCTCGGCCTGCTGGCCGTCGAGCTCCGACTCGCGCAGGTCGACCAGGATCAGGTGCACGTCCGTGCCACCGGACAGCACGTTCACCCCGGCCTCACGGGCGTCGGGCGCGGTGAGCCGCTCGGCGAGGATGCGCGCACCCTCCACGGTACGCCGCTGGCGCTCCTTGAAGTCCTCCGAGGCGGCGACCTTGAAGGAGACCGCCTTGGCCGCGATCACGTGCTCCAGGGGACCGCCCTGGAAGCCCGGGAACACCGAGGAGTTCAGCTTCTTCGCGAACTCCTTCTTCGCCAGGATGATGCCGCCGCGCGGCCCGCCGAGCGTCTTGTGCGTGGTGGAGGTCACCACGTCCGCGTGCTCGACCGGGTTGGCGTGCAGGCCGGCCGCGACCAGGCCCGCGAAGTGCGCCATGTCGACCCACAGGTACGCCTCGACCTCGTCGGCGATCCGGCGGAACTCCGCGAAGTCCAGCTCGCGCGGGTACGCCGACCAGCCGGCGATGATCACCTTCGGGCGGTGCTCCTTGGCGAGCCGCTCCACCTCGGCCATGTCGACCAGGCCGGCGTCGTCCACGTGGTAGGCGACCACGTTGAACTGCTTGCCGGAGAAGTTCAGGCGCATGCCGTGGGTCAGGTGACCGCCGTGCGCCAGGTCCAGACCGAGGATCGTGTCCCCGGGCTGGGCCAGCGCGAACAGCGCGGCCTGGTTCGCGGAGGCACCGGAGTGGGGCTGGACGTTGGCGTACTCGGCGCCGAACAGCTCCTTGATCCGGTCGATCGCGATCTGCTCGGTGACGTCGACGTGCTCACAGCCGCCGTAGTAGCGGCGGCCCGGGTAGCCCTCGGCGTACTTGTTCGTCAGGACCGAGCCCTGCGCCTCCATGACCGCGAGCGGAGCGAAGTTCTCCGAGGCGATCATCTCGAGCGTGGACTGCTGCCGGACCAGCTCGGCGTCGACCGCCGCGGCGACCTCCGGGTCGAGCTCGTGCAGGGGCGTGTTCAGGACGGACATGTGTCTCCTCAGCCGGCGGTGTGGGCGTCGTACGCGTCGGCGTCGAGCAGGTCGTCCTGCTCGCCCGAGACGCGCACCTTGAACAGCCAGCCGCCCGCGAAGGGGGCCGAGTTCACCAGCGACGGGTCGTTCACCACGTCCTCGTTGATCTCGACGACCTCACCGGTCACCGGGGAGTAGAGCTCGGACACCGACTTCGTCGACTCCAGCTCACCACAGGTCTCACCCGCGGTGACCTCGGTGCCGACGGCCGGCAGGTCGGCGTAGACGACATCGCCGAGCGCGTTGGCCGCGAACTCGGTGATGCCGATCGTCGACACACCGTCCTCGGCGGCCGACAGCCACTCGTGCTCCTTGCTGTAGCGCAGCTGCTGGGGGTTGCTCATGGCCTGAATTCTCCTGTACGCGCGGATGTGCTGATGACGGGGGGACTGCCGGGAACGTGCGTGAGCAGCGCGATGTGCGCAGAGTCACGCACGGAACGCCCGCAGTGACTACTTCTGGCGCTTGTAGAAGGGCAGCGCGACGACCGTGTACGGCTCGTGCGTGCCCCGGATGTCCACGCCCACGCCCTCGGTGCCGGGCGCGGAGTGCGCGGCGTCGACGTAGGCCATGGCGATCGGCTCGCCCAGGGTGGGGGAGGGGGCGCCGGAGGTGACCTCGCCGATCACCTCGCCGCCCGCGACCACGGAGTAGCCCGCGCGCGGGACGCGACGGCCCTCGGCGACCAGGCCGACGAGCACCCGCGGCGGGTTCTGCTCGGCCCGCGCGGCGGCCTCGGTGAGCGCCTCGCGGCCCACGAAGTCGCCGTCCTTGTCGAACTTCACGACCCGGCCCAGACCGGCGTCGAACGGCGTCAGCTCCGCCGTCAGCTCGTGCCCGTACAGCGGCATGCCCGCCTCCAGGCGCAGCGTGTCCCGGCAGGACAGACCGCACGGGATCAGGCCGACGCCCTCGCCCGCCTTCGTCAGCGCCTGCCACAGCTCCACGGCGTGCTCCGGCTTCACGAACAGCTCGAAGCCGTCCTCGCCGGTGTAGCCGGTGCGCGCGATCAGCGCCGGGACACCCGCGACCGTGCCGGGCAGACCGGCGTAGTACTTCAGATTGTCCAGGTCGGCGTCCGTCAGCGACTTCAGGATGCCCGGGGACTCGGGACCCTGGACCGCGATCAGCGCGTACGCGTCACGGTCGTCGCGGACCTCGGCGTCGAAACCGGCGGCGCGCTCGGTCAGCGCGTCCAGCACCACCTGGGCGTTGGAGGCGTTCGCGACGACCATGTACTCGGTCTCGGCCAGGCGGTAGACGATCAGGTCGTCCAGGATGCCGCCGTCGGCCTGGCAGATCATGGTGTAGCGGGCGCGGCCCACGCCGACGGCGGCGATGTTGCCGACGAGCGCGAAGTTCAGGAAGTCCGCGGCCTGTGCGCCGGTGACGGTGATCTCGCCCATGTGCGAGAGGTCGAAGAGCCCGGCCCTGGTGCGCACGGCGTTGTGCTCGTCGCGCTCGGAGGCGTAGCGCAGCGGCATGTCCCAGCCGGCGAAGTCGGTCATCGTCGCGCCGAGCGAACGATGCAGCGCATCGAGCGCGGTACGGCGGAGTTCGGTACTGCTCATCGGTCGGTCGTCTCCCAAGTACACGACAGGCGAGGTCATTCCTCCCCATCTGTCATCGGAACCTGAGAGGTTCGCCATGACCGCCCGTACAACGGGTGTACAGGAAGGGACATGGCTTGCACCTTGGGTGGGACCACTGCAGATCAGCGGTCCGCTTTTCAGATGTGCCTCGCCCGCGCGGTAACGGGGCCTGAGAGATTCAAGGGAGGGACTTGCTCCTTCGGCGCCCCAGCGAGGCTGGGGACTCTCCCGCGCGGATTCAAACGGCCGGTATGCAGTTGGCGGGGCCATCATTGCACGCATCCGCCCGGCACGGCAGGCCGCATCTGTGACCGGCCTGTGGCAGTACGCACACGAAATCACCGGCCGCACCGCATTACCGTCTCTTTACACACGATGGGCAAGGGTCCTACGACCCGCCCCAGGGGAGGACGATCACGGTGAACAGGACCACGTCGTACGCCACCACGACCCCCGCCCTCGCGCTGCCCGCGTCGGCCGCGGCCCCGGCCCGCGAGGTCCCCTCCGCCCCTGTCGTCCGCGACCTGCGCGACCGCGGTGGCCACAGTCCGCACGCCCTGCTCTTCGGCCCCCACGACCTCGTCGTGATCACCGGCCTGCCCGGCAGCGGCAAGTCCACCCTCATGCGGCGCGCGGTGCCGGGCATACGCATCGACTCCCAGGACACCCGCGACCGCTTCGACGCGGCCACGCCCCGCCTCCTGCCGTACGCCGTCTACCGGCCCCTGGTCCGGCTCGCGCACTACGCCGGGCTGCGCCGTGCCCTGCGCACCGGCGAGGGCGTCGTCGTGCACGACTGCGGCACGCAGGCCTGGGTGCGCGGCTGGCTGGCCCGGGAGGCCCGCCGCCGGGGCGGCACCCTGCACCTGCTGCTCCTGGACGTCACGCCCGAGCAGGCCCTGGCCGGGCAGCGCGAGCGCGGCCGCGGGGTCTCCCGCTACGCCTTCCGCCGGCACCGCCACGCCGCCTCCCGGCTGCTGCGCCGGGCGGAGCGCGGCGGCCTGCCCCGAGGCTGCGGCTCGGCGGTGCTGCTCGACCGGGACGCGGCGGACACGCTGCGGCGCATCGGCTTCACGGGCTGAGAAGGCGGCCACCCGCACGGGTTAGCCTTTTCAGCCTCAGCAGGTTCTCGGCAGGCGGTAGGCGGCACATGGACTTCCCGGCGCAGGCGCACCCCCATCCGCACGGCGGTTGGCCCGGCAATGAACTCGAGGAGGTGCTCTCCGCCTCCCTGGGCGTGCCGTCGGCCGGCCCCCGCATAGTCGAGGTCCTGGGCCGCAGCTTCGTGTGGGTGCCCCTGCCCAACGGCGGCGGCCCCGACAGCGGCCCCCTCGACCTGCCCACGCTGGAGATCGACGGCCAGGCCTTCGTGCCCGTCTTCAGCTCCGAGGAGCAGTTCCGTCAGGGCGCCGGGCCGACGATGTCGTACGCCATCGCGCCCGCCGTGGAGTTCGCGCGCGGTCTGCCCCCGCAGGCGGGCATCGCGCTGAACCCGGGCGGCGTGGTCGGCGTCCCGCTGCCGCCCGAGGCCGTCGCCGAGCTCTGCCGGGCCGGGCGCACTCCGCTGGACGGGCCCGCGAGCGGCGGCCGGGTCCGCCTCTTCGAGCCCGACTGGCAGGACGACCCGGTCGACTTCCTCTCCGCGGCTTCCGCCGAGTTCGACGCCACCGGCATCGTCCTCACCGCCCGCCGCTGTCTCGCCGCGATCGAGACCGCCGACCCGGTCCTCTTCGTCGGCGTCGAACTCTCCCAGTGGGAGGGCGACCTGCGCACGATCCCGGCGGAGGCCCTGGGCCGCGCCCTCGGCAGGACCCCGGTGCGCTGGCCGGTGAACCTGGTGCTGCTGGACGTGGCCCAGGACCCGGTGGGGGACTGGATGAAGCACAAGGTCCGCCCGTTCTTCCAGAAGTAGGGGCCGCCCCTTCTTCCGGAAGTAGCGCACCCTTCTTCCGGAAGTACGGGACCGGATCGCCCCCGAGCCCCCTCCGATCCTCCCCCCGGACGACATAACCTGGTTTCATTACCCAGTCGAAGAAAGAAGGGGCGTAACACAGTGAGCGCGAGCGGCACCGCCGCGACCGGCACGGTCGAGCACACGCTGCGCCAGGTCACCCCGGGGCGTTACGACGCCTACGAGGCGCTCCTGCGTGCCCTCGCGACACCCACCTCCGGCCAGATCTGGATGCTGCTGTGGCACGGCCAGGCCGGCTCGCCGGACGCCCAGTACGGCACGATGGAGGTCGGGGGCCACGCGTACGCCCCCTGCGTCACGTCCGCGCAGGAACTCGCGGCCAGCGGCTGGAACCGCAGTTACGAAGTGGTCGAGGGCATCGACGTCGCCCGCACGCTCTACCCCGACCACTACGGCCTCTGGCTCAACCCGCACGCCTCCAACGGCGGCGTGGGCATCCCGTGGCTCGACCTGCGCCGGATCGCGACGGGCCTGGACCGTCAGCCGGCCGGCCCGCTGCGGCTGGCCGAACCCGGCATCGAGATCCCGCAGTTCTACGCCCTGCTCGCGCAGAACGCCCACCGCACCCCCGCCGTACGCACCCTGCGCCGCGCCTGGGTGCAGCCCGCGCTCGGGGAGCCGTACCTCGCCATCGGTCTGGACGTGTACGACACCTCGCCGCCGGCCGTGGACTCCGTACGCGCGATGATGCACCAGTCCATCGGCGCCGTACCGGACGGACTGCCCGTGTCGACGGTGGCGATGTCCGACGAGTACTGCCCCGTCGCGATGTGGATGCGGACCCATGCCCGCCCCTTCTACGACCGTGAGGCGCACGGCGCCGTGGCCGCGCCGGCACCCGCCCCGGGCTACGGTTATCCGCCGGTGCGCGGCGCGTACTAGAGCCGTCTCACCCTTCAGGCCACCCGGATCGCGAGAGGGCCTTCTGCGCGCGTAGATGCGGTCGGTATCGACACGTCTGTCCCACACGCCCCAAGTTCTCCTCGTCCGGCCGTCGTTACCTGCTGTCCGGATAACGGATTCCCCAGGACAGCATCACGTTTACGCATCCATTCACCGCCAAGTCTGGCAACAGATCGCCAAAGCGTTGAAGACTCCCGCACCAGGGGTGTTCGCCCGGGTGTTCGCCCCAGTACGACGGACTGACAACGCCGCTACAGCGGCAAGTGCGGGCCGGCTACCGCCGGTTGAGAGGGGTCCCTGCCAGATGACGGCACCATTGCACGAGCCGACCGCGGAAGCGGCCCCGAGCGCGGCCGAGGAAGCCGCGGCAGTCAGCGGTGGCGCGAAGGCCGTACAGGGCCGCTCCCTGGGCCGGATCGCCTGGGAGCGCCTCAAGCGCGACAAGCTCGCTCTGGCGGGTGGCGCCCTGGTGCTGCTGCTCATCCTGGTCGCCGTGCTCGCCCCTGTGATCAGCAACCTCGTCGGCCAGGACCCCGAGTCCCACCACGAGGACCTCATCGACCCGCTGTTCGGCACGCCCAAGGGGTCCCTGGGCGGCATGAGCGGCGATCATCTGCTGGGCGTCGAGCCGGTCAGCGGCCGCGACATCTTCGCGCGCATCGTCTACGGGGCCCGGATCTCGCTGCTCGTCGGCTTCCTGTCGGCGGTCGTCGCGGTCGTCATCGGCACCGTCCTCGGTATCCTCGCGGGCTTCTTCGGCGGCTGGGTCGACTCCCTGATCAGCCGGGTGATGGACGGTCTGCTGGCCTTCCCGCAGCTGCTCTTCATCATCGCGCTGGTCTCCGTCATGCCGAGCGAGATGCTGGGCCTGGAGGGCACGAACGTCCGCCTGTTCGTGATGATCCTCGTCATCGGCTTCTTCGGGTGGCCCTACATCGGACGCGTGGTGCGCGGCCAGACCCTCTCCCTGCGTGAGCGGGAGTACGTCGAGGCCGCCCGATCGCTGGGCGCCGGGCGCTTCTACATCCTGTTCAAGGAGCTGCTGCCCAACCTGGTCGCCCCGATCGTCGTGTACACGACGATGATGATCCCCACCAACATCCTCACCGAAGCGGCACTCAGCTTCCTGGGCGTCGGCGTCAAGCCGCCCACGGCCTCGTGGGGTCAGATGCTGTCGAACGCGATCGACTACTACGAGTCGGACCCCATGTACATGGTCGTCCCGGGTGTAGCGATCTTCATCACGGTTCTTGCCTTCAACCTCTTCGGCGACGGCGTGCGTGACGCGCTCGACCCGAAGGGCTCCCGCTGAACTGCCGTACCTCAAGCGACCCGTGGCACACCACACGGGATCTCTCATCACAACCGGAGGGTCCGAGATCGTGACTACCCAACGCACCTCAGGGCGGCGCAAGCAGGCCATGGCCGCTGCCGCGGTGGTCGCCGCGCTGCTGACCACGGCGGCGTGCGGCGGCGGCGACGGCGACGGCGACAACGGCTCCAAGACCGGCGCTGCCGGCTTCGACGCCGCCAACAACAAGGTCGCCCAGGCCTCGCTGGCCAAGAAGGGCGGCACGCTGAAGTTCGCCGGAGCCCAGGACGCCGACTCGTGGGACACCACCCGCGGTTACTACGGCTTCATGTGGAACTTCGCGCGCTACTACAGCCGCCAGCTCGTCACGAACAAGACCGAGCCGGGCAAGGCGGGCGCCGAGCTCACCCCGGACCTCGCCACGGGCCTCGCGAAGGTCACGGACGACGGCAAGACCTACACGTACACCCTGCGTGACGACGTCACCTGGGAGGACGGCAAGCCGATCACGTCCAAGGACATCAAGTACGGCATCGAGCGCGTCTGGGCCCAGGACGTCCTGGCCGGCGGCCCGACGTACCTGAAGGAGGTCCTCGACCCCACGGGTACGTACCAGGGCCCGTACAAGGACAAGTCCGCGGACAAGCTCGGCCTGAAGGCGATCGAGACGCCGGACGACAAGACCATCGTCTTCAAGCTCCCGAAGGCCAACTCGGACTTCGAGGAGATGCTGGCGCTGATCTCCGCCTCCCCGGTCCGCCAGGACAAGGACACCAAGTCCAAGTACGGCTTGAAGCCGTTCTCCTCCGGCCCGTACAAGTTCGAGTCGTACGACCCGGGCAAGTCGCTGAAGCTGGTCCGCAACGAGAACTGGAAGCAGTCCTCGGACCCGGTCCGCAAGGCGTACCCGGACGCGATCACGCTGAACATCTTCTCCAACGCCAACGACATGGACCAGCGCCTGATCGCGGGCGACTACGACCTGGACATCAACCAGACCGGCATGTCCCCGCAGGGCCGCACCACCGCCCTGAAGCAGCACAAGGAGAACCTGGACAACCCGGTCTCCGGCTACATCCGCTACGCGGTCTTCCCGCAGAGCGTGAAGCCGTTCGACAACGAGAACTGCCGCAAGGCCGTGATCCTGGGCGCCGACCACGTGTCGCTGCAGAACGCCCGTGGCGGCCCGATCGCCGGCGGTGACATCGGCACCAACATGCTGCCGCCGTCGATCCCGGGCTCCGAGGGCCAGTCCTACGACCCGTTCGAGCTGGCCAGCAAGAACAAGAGCGGCAACGTGGCCGAGGCCAAGAAGCTGCTCAAGGCCTGCGGCAAGCCGAACGGCTTCAAGACCACCATCGCCGTGCGCAACAACAAGCCGGTCGAGGTGGCCACCGCCGAGTCCCTCCAGGCGTCGCTGAAGAAGATCGGCGTCACCGCCGACATCGAGCAGTACGACGGCTCGCAGACCTCCGGCATCATCGGCAGCCCCTCGAACGTGAAGAAGAAGGGCTTCGGCATCATCATCATGGGCTGGGGTCCGGACTTCCCGTCCGTCCAGGGCTTCGGTCTGCCGCTGTGGCACAGCAAGTACATCCTCGAGTCGGGCAACAACAACTACGCCCTCATCAAGGACAAGGCGATCGACGGCCTGTTCGACGACTACGTCAACACGCTCGACGACGCCGAGAAGGCCAAGATCTCCACGCAGATCAACCACAAGGTCATGGAAGGCGGCTACTACCTGCCCTTCGTCTTCGAGAAGTTCATCAACTGGCGCGGCAGCCGGCTGGCGAACGTCTACACCACGGACGGCTACAGCGGCATGTACGACTTCGTCAACCTCGGCCTGAAGTCCGCGAAGTAACCGGCACACCCGCCGAACGCACGAAAGGCAGGTGAAGGCCGGCGAGGCGTGAGCCGCGGACCACCGGAAGACCTCCGGTGGTCCGCGGTCCCGCCGCGGGCCGAGAGCTGTGCTCACTTACCTCATCAGGCGGTTGTTCGCCGCCGCAGTGATGCTCGTGGTCATCGTCATGGTGGTCTTCGGCATCTTCTTCCTCGTCCCGAAGTGGGCGGGCGTCGACATCGCCTCGAGCTTCGTGGGCAAGCAGGCCGACCCTGCGGCCGTCGAGGCCGTACGGGCGAAGCTGGGTCTGGCCGACCCGATCTACGCCCAAGTCTGGGAGTTCTTCAAGGGCATCTTCGTCGGCCGCACCTACTCGGGCGGCGGGGACGTCACCGAGTGCGCCGCACCCTGCTTCGGCTACTCCTTCCGCAGCGAGCAGGCCATCTGGCCGGTGCTCACCGACCGCCTCCCGGTGACCCTGGGCCTGGCGCTCGGCGCGGCCGTGCTGTGGCTGCTGCTCGGTGTCTCGGCGGGTGTGCTCTCCGCGCTCAAGCGGGGCAGCCTGTGGGACCGCGGCGCGATGGTCGTCGCCCTCGGCGGTGTCTCGCTGCCGATCTACTTCACCGCGATGCTCTCGCTGGCGATCTTCGACTACGGCCTCGGCTGGGTCGACGGTGAGTTCGTACCGCTGGAGGACAGCTTCGGCGGCTGGTTCCAGAGCATGCTGCTGCCCTGGGTCACGCTGGCCTTCCTCTACGCCGCGATGTACGCCCGGATCACGCGCGCCACCATGATGGAGATCCTCGGCGAGGACTACATCCGCACCGCGCGCGCCAAGGGCCTCACCGAGAAGGTCGTCATCTCCAAGCACGCCATGCGCTCGACGATGACCCCGATCCTGACCATGCTCGGCATGGACCTCGGCGCCCTCATCGGCGGCGCGATCCTCACCGAGACCGCGTTCAGCCTGCCCGGCCTGGGCCAGGCGGTGCTCAACGGCATCCGCACCCAGGACCTGCCCATCATCCTGGGCGTCACCCTGATCACCTCCCTCGCAGTGCTCCTCGCCAACCTCGTGGTGGACGTTATGTACGCCGTGATCGACCCCCGAGTGAGGCTCACATGACCGAACTCAGCAAGACCGGTGCCGCCGTCGGCGAGCCCACCACCGGCAACGCCCCCTCCGCCTTCCTCGAAGTGCGGGACCTGAAGGTGCACTTCCCGACCGACGACGGCCTGGTCAAGTCCGTCGACGGGCTCAGCTTCCAGCTGGAGAAGGGCAAGACCCTCGGCATCGTCGGTGAGTCGGGCTCCGGCAAGTCGGTGACCAGCCTCGGCATCATGGGCCTGCACACCGCCGGCCAGTACGGCAAGCGCAAGGCGCAGATCTCCGGCGAGATCTGGCTGAACGGCACCGAGCTGCTGTCGGCCGACCCCGACAAGGTCCGCAAGATGCGCGGCCGCGAGATGGCGATGATCTTCCAGGATCCGCTGTCCGCGCTGCACCCGTACTACACGATCGGTCAGCAGATCGTGGAGGCGTACCGGATCCACCACGACGTCGACAAGAAGACCGCCAAGCGCCGTGCGGTCGAGATGCTCGACCGGGTGGGCATCCCGCAGCCCGACAAGCGCGTCGACAACTACCCGCACGAGTTCTCCGGCGGTATGCGCCAGCGCGCGATGATCGCGATGTCGCTGGTCAACAACCCCGAGCTGCTCATCGCGGACGAGCCGACCACCGCCCTGGACGTCACCGTCCAGGCGCAGATCCTGGACCTGATCCGCGATCTGCAGACGGAGTTCGGCTCGGCGGTCATCATCATCACCCACGACCTGGGCGTCGTCGCCGAGCTCGCCGACGACCTGCTGGTGATGTACGGCGGCCGATGCGTCGAACGCGGGCCCGCGGAAAAGGTGTTCTACGAGCCCCGGCACCCCTACACCTGGGGCCTGCTCGGCTCGATGCCGCGCCTGGACCGCGACCAGCAGGAGCGGCTGATCCCGGTCAAGGGCTCCCCGCCCTCCCTCATCAACGTCCCGTCCGGCTGCGCCTTCAACCCGCGCTGCCCGTACGCGGATCTGCCGAAGGACAACGTCACCCGCACGGTCCGCCCCGAGCTGACCGAGGTCGGCAGCAAGCACTGGGCCGCCTGCCACATGACGCAGGAGCAGCGGGAGCGTATCTGGACCGAAGAGATTGCGCCGAAGCTGTGAGTGACGAGAAAGCGGTGACGACCGCCGCCAAGAGCGAGAGCCCCCGTGCCGAGCGGGAGGTGCTGCTGAAGGTCACCGGCCTGCAGAAGCACTTCCCGATCAAGAAGGGCCTGCTCAAGCGGCAGGTCGGCGCGGTGCACGCGGTCGACGGCATCGACTTCGAGGTCCGCTCCGGCGAGACCCTGGGCGTCGTCGGCGAGTCCGGCTGCGGCAAGTCCACGATGGGCCGGCTGATCACCCGGCTCCTCGAACCGACCGGCGGCACCGTCGAGTTCGAGGGCAAGGACATCACGCACCTCGGGGTGGCGGGCATGCGCCCGCTGCGCCGCGACGTGCAGATGATCTTCCAGGACCCGTACTCCTCGCTGAACCCGCGCCACACCATCGGCACGATCGTCGGCGCCCCCTTCAAGCTCCAGGGCGTCGAGCCCGAGGGCGGCATCAAGAAGGAGGTGCAGCGGCTGCTGTCGGTGGTCGGGCTCAACCCCGAGCACTACAACCGCTACCCGCACGAGTTCTCCGGCGGCCAGCGCCAGCGCATCGGCATCGCCCGCGCGCTCGCGCTGAACCCGAAGCTCGTCGTGGCCGACGAGCCGGTCTCCGCCCTGGACGTGTCGATCCAGGCGCAGGTCGTGAACCTGCTGGACGACCTCCAGCAGGAACTGGGCCTGACGTACGTGATCATCGCGCACGACCTCTCGGTCGTCCGGCACGTCTCGGACCGGATCGCGGTGATGTACCTCGGCAAGATCGTGGAGCTGGCCGACCGCGACCTGCTCTACAAGACGCCGATGCACCCGTACACCAAGGCGCTGATGTCGGCGGTGCCGATCCCCGACCCGAGGCGCAAGGCCGCCAAGAGCGACCGGATCCTGCTCAAGGGCGACGTGCCCTCGCCGATCTCGCCGCCGAGCGGCTGCCGCTTCCACACCCGGTGCTGGAAGGCCACGGAGATCTGCAAGACGACCGAGCCGCCGCTGATCGAGCTGCGCCCCGGCCAGCAGGTCGCCTGCCACCACCCGGAGAACTTCGAGGACCAGCAGCCGCAGGACACCAAGCTGCTGAAGTCGGCCGAGGCCGCGGCCGAGGACGTCCCCGAGGCCGACGCCGAGGTCGAGGTCGAGGTCGCCAAAGAGAAGTGACCCCTGAACGAGCCCCCGCCTTGCAATGTAAGGCGGGGGCTCGCTCATAGGTAAGAATTAGGGGTGCTTGAGCAACTCTTCAGCCCGTCCGTCCAGCACACGCTCGATCTGGTCGGCATCTTCGTCTTCGCCATCTCCGGCGCCCTGCTGGCCGTGCGCAAGAACTTCGACGTCTTCGGCATCGCCGTCCTCGCCGAGGTCACCGCGCTCGGCGGCGGGCTCTTCCGGGACCTGATCATCGGCGCCGTGCCCCCGGCGGCGTTCACGGACCTCGGCTACTTCCTGACGCCGCTGCTGGCCGCGCTCCTGGTCTTCTTCCTGCACCCGGAGGTCGAGCGCATCCAGTTCGGCGTGAACGTCTTCGACGCGGCGGGCCTCGGCCTGTTCGCCGTCGCGGGCACGACGAAGGCGTACGAGTACGGCCTGAACCTGACGGCGTCCGCGGCGCTCGGCCTCGCCACAGCGGTCGGCGGCGGTGTGCTCCGGGACGTCCTCGCGAACGAGGTGCCCTCCCTGCTGCGCTGGGACCGCGACCTGTACGCGGTGCCGGCGATGGTCGGCGCGGGCATGGTGGTCCTCTGCATCCGCTTCGACGCGCTGACGACCTTCACCTCGGGTCTCGCCGTCGTCACGTCCTTCGTGCTGCGGCTGCTGGCCATGCACTACCACTGGCGGGCGCCGCGGGCCTGGAACCGGAGGTCGACGGCGAGGGAGGCGGACGAGAGCCGGCAGATCTAAAAAGCTACCGCTTAGTAGTTTCCTGTTGTACGGTACCGCCATGGCTCAGGCATCCCAGGCGATCATCGGCGACAGCGAGTTCGACCGAGACACCGCGCTCACCCGCCGCTCCGATGGCGTCTACGACATCGACCTCTCCGCGGGCTGGACCATCATCAGCGCCGTGAACGGCGGCTACCTGCTGGCGGTACTGGGCCGCGCCCTCGCCGACGCCCTGCCGCACCCGCACCCGTTCACGATCTCCGCGCACTATCTGACGGCGTCCCAGCCGGGCCCGGCGGTCGTCCGCACGGACGTCGTCCGCACCGGCCGCACGCTCTCCACCGGCCAGGCCTCCCTCTTCCAGTACGACGAGCAGGGCGCCGAGGTCGAGCGCATCCGGGTCCTCGCCTCCTACGGCGACCTGGACTCCCTGCCGGACGACGTCCGCACCACGGCGACGCCGCCCGCGATCCCGCCGATGGCCCAGTGCTTCGGCCCCGAGGACGGCCCCGCCCCGGTCGACGGCAGCTCCGCCATCGCCGACCGCCTGATGCTCAAGCTCGACCCCGCCACCCTCGGCTGGGCCCTCGGACAGCCCTCCGGCAAGGGCGAGATGCGCGCCTGGTTCGGCCTCGCCGACGGCCGCGACATGGACCCCCTCTCCCTCCTCCTCGCGGTGGACGCCCTGCCGCCCACGGCCTTCGAGCTGGGCATCAAGGGCTGGGTCCCGACCGTCGAACTCACCGTCCACGTCCGCCGCCGCCCGGCCCCGGGCCCCGTACGGGTCTCGATCACGACCCGCAACCTGGCCGGCGGCTTCCTGGAGGAGGACGCGGAGATCTGGGACGCCGAGGACCGCTTGGTCGCCCAGTCCCGCCAATTGGCAAGGGTCCGGCTGGCCTGACCCAGGGGCGCGGGGCTGTATCGATCTGCGGCTCCGCCGCGTGGGCGCGACCAGCCAGCGACGACAGAAGGCCGCAAACGTACAACAGAGGCACCTCAGTAGGCGCCGTAGCCTGACCCCGTGAAGTCGGACCGCCTGCTGTCGATCCTCCTACTGCTGCAAACCCGCGGCCGCGTCTCCGCCCCAGAGTTGGCAGACCGCCTCGAAGTCTCCGTCCGCACGATCTACCGAGACGTAGAGGCCCTCTCGGCGGCAGGCATCCCCGTCTACGCCGAGCGCGGGCGAACCGGCGGCATCCAACTCCTCGACGGTTTCCGCACGGACGTCACCGGCCTGACGGCCGACGAGTCGAGGGCGTTGTTCGTCCTCGCGGCCCAGGGCGCCCACCAGGCCCTGGGCCTGGACACGGCCCTCGGCCAGGCCCTGCGCAAGGTGATGGCCGCGCTCCCCGCCCCCCACCGCCCGGCCGCGGAGGCGACCTCCCGCCGCATCCTCGTGGACGCCACCCGCTGGCGCGGTGAGGCCGCCGACCCCGCCGACCTCGGAACACTCCAGGACGCCGTCTTCACCGACAGACGCCTGAGGCTGAGCTACCGGCACAGCGGCGCCCCCGAGCCCCGCACCTACACGGTCGACCCGTACGGCCTCGTCGCGAAGGCCGGCGTCTGGTACCTGGTGGCCGACCGCCGGGGAACCCCCCGTCTGTTCCGCGCCGACCGCATCCACCAGGCCACGGTCCTGCCCGACACCGTCCACCGCCGCCCCGGCGTCGAACTCGCCGACGTCTGGGAGGCGCTGCGCCGCGAGGTGGAGAAGCGCCGCGGAGGCCTGGAGGTCACCGCCAGGGTCCGCCGCGACCGCCTCGACCTCTTCCTGCGCCTGAACGCCCCCTGGCTGACCGGCCGTCCGGCCGAGGAGGACACCGACGGCGACTGGATCACCGTACGACTGGCGTACGAGGTCCTCGGCGAGGCGCGTCAACTGCTGCAGTTCGGCGATCGCGTGGAGGTCCTGGAGCCGGCCGAGGTGCGCGAGGAGCTGGCGCGGGCGGCGCGGGCCGTCGCGGAGCTGTACGGCGGCGGGGTCAGTCCAGCCAGTGCGCGCGGCCTACGCCGATGAGGCGCAGCTGGCGGGCGGCGACCCGGGTGACGCGCTGCCGCTGTTCCTCGGTGGCCTCCTGGGCCTCCAGGAGCAGGGAGGCGGTCATCAGCATCTGGTCGACGTAGAGGCCGGCCAGCATCAGCAGGTCGTCGTCGCTCCAGCCCTCGGCCTCCGGGTCCTTGGCCAGCTCCGTCTTCACCTCCTCGGTGAAGCGGGCGAGTTGGTCGCGGATGGCCTCGCGCACGGGCTGCACCCCGCCGTGCCGTTCGCGGGCGATGAACCGGACGTGGGCGGGGTGGGTGTCCACATGGCCGCTGATCAGCTCGATGGCGCGGGCGATGCGCCGGTCGCTGTCGCCGGTGGTGGACACCGTGGTCCGGATCATCGGGTGCAGGCTGCCGAGCGCCTCTTCGACCAGCGCGACTCCGAGGTCCGCGGTGGAGCGGAAGTGCCGGTAGAACGCGGTCGGCGCGACCCCGACGGCACGGGTGACCTCACGCAGGCCCAGGCTGCTCAGGCTCTGGTGCTCCAGCAGCTCCAGGGCCGCGTCCAGGAGGGCCTGACGGGTCTTCTGCTTCTGGGCCTGCCGGACGCCGAGGATGTGACTCATGCCATACAGTTAACAACTGTTCTCCGGAATTGGGAAGTCGTCCTGTGCGCTAGACTCAAGAGTCAGTGAACAAGTGTAACTACAAACGTTCACCGAAGCTTCAGGGGGGCGAACCCCTGAGGCGTTCCGGAGGGGGATTCCATCCCATGCTGTTTCTCGTCGCCGCACTCCTGCTGCTCGGTGTGGTCCTGGGCGCCGTCGCCCACGCACCGCTCTCCGTCAGCCTCGTCGCGGCCGCCGTGATCGCCGTCTGGCTCGGCGTCTTCGCCCTGCGCGAGCGGCACGGCCGCCGCCACCACACACCCACCCGCTGACCATCGGGAGCCGATCGTCATGCAGCTGACCGCCCCGGCCACCGGCCGGACCACCACCAACGCCCGCGACGCCGACGGCATGGCCGTCGCGTCCTTCGTCCTCGGCCTGCTGGGCCTGCTCGTCTTCAACCTCTTCCTCGGCCCGACCGCGATCGTCCTGGCGGGCGTCGCGCTGTGGCGCGGGACCGGCCGGCGCGGCCGCGCCCTCCTCGGGCTCGGACTCGGCGTCGCCGACCTCGTCGTGCTCGTCGCGCTGATGCAGGCGGACAACGCGCTCTCCTGGAGCTTCTGAGTCCGCGGCCGCTGAGTCGGTTTCCGGCCTCGCTCCGCGGGCACCGCACGCGGCCCCGCCATGAAGGCCCCGTAGAATCGGCGTCACCATGGCATACCTCGACCACGCCGCGACGACCCCGATGCTTCCGGAGGCGGCAGAGGCCCTGACCGCCCACCTGGGCGTCACCGGAAACGCCTCGTCCCTCCACGCGTCGGGCCGCAGGGCTCGCCGTACGGTCGAGGAAGCCCGCGAGGCCCTCGGCGAGGCGCTCGGCGCCCGCCCCAGCGAGGTCGTCTTCACCTCGGGCGGCACCGAGGCCGACAACCTCGCGGTGAAGGGCCTGTACTGGGCCCGCCGTGACGCCGACCCGGCCCGCACCCGGGTCCTCGCCAGCCCCGTCGAGCACCACGCCGTGCTCGACGCCGTGCACTGGCTCGGCGAACACGAGGGCGCCACGGTCGAGTACCTCCCCGTCGACAGCTACGGCCGCGTCCACCCCGACGCCCTGCGCGAGGCCATCGCCCGCAACCCCGACGACGTCGCCCTCGCCACCGTCATGTGGGCAAACAACGAGATCGGCACCGTCCTGCCGGTCCGTGAACTGGCCGACGCGGCGGGGGAGTTCGGGGTTCCGCTGCACGCCGACGCGGTCCAGGCCTTCGGTCAGATTCCGGTCGACTTCGCCGCCTCGGGACTCGCCGCGATGACCGTCTCCGGCCACAAGATCGGCGGGCCGTACGGCATCGGCGCGCTGCTCCTCGGCCGGGAGTACACCCCCGTGCCCGTGCTGCACGGCGGCGGCCAGGAGCGGCATGTGCGCTCCGGCACACTCGACGTGCCCGCCATCGCCTCCTTCGCCGTGGCCGGACGCCTCGCCGCCGAGCAGCGCGAGTGGTTCGCCCGCGAGATCGGCGCCCTGCGCGACGAGCTGGTGACCGCGGTCCGCGCGGCCGTGCCCGACGCGATCCTCGGCGGTGACCCGGCGCCCGAGGGCCGCCTGCCCGCCAACGCCCACTTCACCTTCCCCGGCTGCGAGGGCGACTCCCTGCTCCTGCTGCTCGACGCACAGGGCATCGAGTGCTCCACCGGCTCCGCCTGCACGGCCGGAGTCGCCCAGCCCAGCCATGTGCTGCTCGCCACCGGAACCGACCCGGACCTGGCCCGCGGCACCCTGCGCTTCTCCCTCGGCCACACCTCCACCGAGGCCGACGTCGAGGCCGTCGCCAAGGCCATCGGTCCGGCGGTGGAGCGAGCCCGGGCGGCGGGGCTGACCTGAGCCGTTGGGTGGGAGCCGGTGCGGGGCTGACCTGGGCTGCTGCGTGGGAGCCGGTGCGGGGCTGACCTGAGCCGCTACGCGGGCGCGGGCGGCGGGGCTGACCTGAGCCGCTGGACGGGGGCCGGTGCCGGGGCTGACCTGAGCTGCTACGCCCGGGCCGGTGTCGGGGACGACGACGGGGCCTGTGTCGTCGCCGGTGCCGTACGAGCCCGTCGTACGAGCTTCAGATAGCGGTCCCAGTCCCAGTGCGGCCCCGGGTCGGTGTGGTCCGTGCCCGGCACCTCCACATGGCCGATGATGTGCTCGCGGTCGACGGGGATGTCGTAACGCGCGCATATCCGGGCCGTCAGACGCGCCGAGGCCGCGTACATCGCGTCCGTGAAGTCCTGCGGGCGGTCCACGAATCCGGCGTGCTCGATGCCCACACTGCGCTCGTTGTACTCCCGGTTGCCCGCGTGGTACGCCACGTCCAGCTCGCGGATCATCTGGGTGATCCGGCCGTCCTGGCCGACGATGTAGTGCGCCGCCGCTTTGTGCCCCGGGTCCTGGAACACCTGCACCGCGCTCGCGAAGCTGCCCTGGGTGACATGGATGACCACCAGGTCGATGCCGTAGTCGTCTGGCCGGTCCGCCCAGCGGAAGTTGGCGTCGGACGCCGCCGTCCAGCGGGCACCCTCGAAGTCGACCGCGCCCTCCACGCGCGGCTTCTCCACGCCCGGCGCCCGCCACCACAGTCTGCGCAGCTCGTCGCGGGCGAGCACCGCGACGCCGGCCGCGGCCGCCATGCCGCCGGCGATCAGCGCGCGCCGCCTGATCTGCCGGTCCGTGTCGCCCGTAGTCCGTCCCATGTGATCTCCAACGGATATGCGCGGGATCCGGTTCCCGCGCCCCCGTACCCTGGAAGGGTTATGACTGACACCCCGCAGCGCTCCCGCCCCCTCCGCGTCCTCGCCGCCATGTCCGGAGGCGTCGACTCCGCCGTCGCCGCCGCCCGCGCCGCCGAGGCGGGCCACGACGTGACCGGCGTCCACCTCGCGCTCTCCGCGAACCCGCAGTCCTTCCGCACGGGCGCGCGCGGCTGCTGCACCATCGAGGACTCCCGCGACGCCCGCCGCGCCGCGGACGTCATCGGCATCCCGTTCTACGTCTGGGACCTCGCCGACCGCTTCCGCGAGGACGTGGTCGAGGACTTCATCGCCGAGTACGAGGCCGGCCGTACGCCCAACCCGTGCCTGCGCTGCAACGAGAAGATCAAGTTCGCGGCGCTGCTGGACAAGGCGCTCGCGCTCGGCTTCGACGCGGTCTGCACCGGCCACTACGCCAAGGTGATCGTCGGCGAGGACGGCACGCGCGAGCTGCACCGCGCCTCCGACATGGCCAAGGACCAGTCGTACGTCCTCGGTGTCCTGGACGACCAGCAGCTCGCCCACGCGATGTTCCCGCTCGGCGACACACTGACGACGAAGGAAGAGATCCGCGCGGAGGCCGAGCGCCGGGGCCTGGCCGTGGCGAAGAAGCCCGACTCGCACGACATCTGCTTCATCGCCGACGGTGACACCCAGGGCTTCCTGGCGAAGCGGCTCGGCAAGGCGGAGGGCGACATCGTCGACGAGTCCGGCACCCGGCTCGGCACCCACGAGGGCGCCTACGGCTTCACCATCGGCCAGCGCAAGGGCCTGCGCATCGGCACGCCCGCCGCCGACGGCAAGCCGCGCTACGTCCTCGACATCTCCCCGGTGAACAACACCGTGACGGTCGGCCCGGCCGAGTCCCTGGACGTCAGCGAGCTGCGCGCCATCAAGCCCCGCTGGTGCGGCGCCGCCCCCACCGGCCCCGGCACCTACACCGCCCAGCTGCGTGCCCACGGCGGCGAGACCGAGGTCACCGCGGAACTGGTGGACGGCTCGTTGCAGGTGACGTTCCGAGAGCCCGTGCGCGGCGTCGCCCCCGGCCAGGCGATCGTCCTGTACGACGGCACGCGCGTGGTGGGCTCGGCGACGATCGCCTCGACCACGCGCGTGGCGGCACTGTCACAGCCTTGATCCGGCTGTCGCACGCCTGATCCGGCTGTCGCACCCGTGATCTAAAGTGCCTGCACCGGACGGAAGATCGTTCGTCCGGTGATCACAGGTACACAACAGGGGTGGGACATGACTCTGCGGAAGCAGCGCAGACTCTCGCGCGCGGCGACCGTGCTCACGGCCGCCGGTACGGCGCTCGCCAGCACACTGCTCATGGCGCCCGGCGCGCACGCGGCCGACAGCGACATCACGTTCTCGAACGTGGTCATCAACAAGGGCAAGCCGATCGTCCTCGGCACCGGCGCCCAGATCGAGGTGCCGCTGACGTACACGGTCAAGACGAACGTCAAGCTGGACGACTGGTGGGTCTCGGCCTACCGCGGGACCCTCGACGGCAGCGAGAAGGTGCTGGCCATCGGGACCATCCAGTGGAGCTGCCGGCAGTCCACGGCCGGCGGCTACACCTTCTACGACTGCGACGAGTCGCTCCAGGTCGACCCCGACCTGCTGGTCGGCGGCGACAAGCTCGTGAACAGCGACGCCACCGTCTGGAAGACCACCGGCACGGCGATCAAGGTCGGCGGCGGTTACGACACCGACCTGCTCTCCTACACGACCCGCCTCAAGCGCGCCTCCGTCATCGAGAGCGCCGACGCGAGCCCGGAGCCGGTCGCCAAGGGCAAGCCGATCACGATCAAGGGCACGCTGAAGCGCGCCAACTGGAACACCCACCGCTACGACCTGTACGGCGGCCAGAAGGTCGTCCTGCAGTTCAAGGCGGCGGGCACCACCGCGTGGACCTATGTGAAGACGGTCACGACCTCCACCACGGGCGCCCTGAAGACCACCGTCACCGCCGCCAAGGACGGCACCTGGCGCTGGTACTACGCCGGCAACTCCATCACGGGCGCCAAGGCGACCACCGGCGACTACGTGGACGTCCGCTAACGAGGCGTCCCGGCCGGGCGGCGGAGCGGGCCCCGTACGGTGTTCTGCATGAACATCTGCGTCTTCCTCTCCGCCGCCGACCTCGACGACCGATACACCCGCCCCGCCCGTGAGTTCGCCGAGCTGATGGGCAAGGGCGGGCACACGCTCGTGTGGGGCGGTTCGGACGTCGGCCTGATGAAGGTCGTGGCGGACGGTGTGCAGGAGGCGGGCGGCCGGCTGGTCGGCGTCTCCGTGGGCTTCCTGTCCGCGAAGGCCCGCTCGGGCGCCGACGAGATGGTGATCGCCCGCGACCTCGCCGAGCGCAAGAAGCTGCTCCTGGAGAAGGCCGACGCCGTCGTGATCATGGTGGGCGGCACCGGCACCCTCGACGAGGCGACCGAGATCCTCGAGCTGAAGAAGCACGGCCACACCGACAAGCCGGTCGTGCTGCTCAACACCGCCGGCTTCTACGACGGCCTCAAGGAGCAGTTCCGCCGCATGGACACCGAGGGCTTCCTGCCCCGGCCGCTCACCGACCTGGTGTTCTTCGCCGAGGAGCCGGTGGGCGCGCTGGCCTACCTCGAGGAGAGCCAGGGCGTGCGGTAGTGCGAGCATGGCGGGCATGGCTACACATGTGATCACCGGGGCCGGCTCCGGCATCGGCGCGGCCGTCGCCCGCCGTCTGCACGCGCGCGGGGACGAACTCGTGCTCCACGCGCGCGACGCGGGCCGCGCCAAGGAGCTGGCGGCCGAGTTCCCCGGCGCCAGGACCCTCGTCGGCGACCTGGCCGACCCCGACAAGCTCAGCTGGGCCTTCTCCCACCAGACGCTGCCGGACCAGGTCGACACCCTGCTGCACATCGCCGGCGTGGTCGACCTCGGCCCGGTCGGGGACCTGACGCCGAAGGCCTGGCGCCACCAGCTCAACGTCAACCTGATCTCCCCGGCCGAGCTGACCCGCCACTTCCTGCCCCAGCTGCGCGCCACGCGCGGGCATGTGGTCTTCGTCAACTCCGGCGCGGGCCTCGCCGCCCACGCCGACTGGTCCGCCTACGCCGCCTCCAAGCACGGCCTGAAGGCCCTCGCCGACTCCCTGCGCCACGAGGAGCACGCCAACGGCGTCCGCGTCACCTCCGTCTACCCCGGCCGCACCGCCAGCCCCATGCAGGCCAAGGTCCACCAGCAGGAGGGCAAGGAGTACGACGCCTCGAAGTGGATCGACCCCGAGTCCGTCGCGACGACGATCCTGACGGCGATCGACCTGCCGAGGGACGCGGAGATCAACGACCTGACGGTACGGCCGGGCCGCTGACGGCCCGCTGCTCACGCCCAGGGGGCTCAGCCCCCTGGACCACTACGTAGGCTTCCTGGCGTGAACCAACACTTCAGCTTCGCCCCCGCCACCGGCATCGGCTCCATGCCCGGTGGTGACGCCCGGGAGGCCGCCAAGACCGTCACCGGGTCCTTCGAGGACTTCCCGTATCTCGCCGAGCTGCCCGCGCGCGGTCCGGGCGCGGACATGATCGGGCGGACCGCGGGGATGCTCGTCGAGCTGTACGCGCGCGTGGAGCCCAGCGGCTGGCGCATCGGTGACCGGCCCGGCCGGGACACCAAGCGGGCCCGCTCCTGGCTGCGGGAGGACCTGGACGCGCTGGAGGAGTTCACCCAGGACTATCAGGGCCCGCTGAAGGTGCAGGCGGTCGGTCCGTGGACCCTCGCCGCGAGCCTGGAGCTGCGCAACGGCGAGGCCGCGCTGTCCGACCCCGGTGCCTGCCGCGACCTCGCCGCCTCCCTCACCGAGGGCCTGCGCCAGCACCTCGCCGAGGTGCGACGCCGCATCCCCGGCGCCCAGCTCGTCCTCCAGCTCGACGAGCCGTCCCTGACCGCCGTACTGCGCGGGCAGGTGAGGACCGCCAGCGGCTACCGCACCCACCGCGCTGTCGACCGGCAGGTCGTCGAGGCCACGCTCCGGGACGTGATCGGGGTGCACGAGGAGGGCCGCACCGTGGTCCACTCGTGCGCACCGGACGTCCCGTTCGCCCTGCTGCGCCGGGCGGGCGCGGCCGGGGTCTCCTTCGACTTCTCGCTCCTCACCGAGCGTGACGACGACGCGATCGGGGAGGCCGTGGAGGCGGGCACCCGGCTCTTCACCGGTGTCGTACCGGGCACGGACGGCCCATTGTCAGACCCTGCCGGTAGCGTCATGGGTGTCAGGACGCTGTGGCGCAGGCTGGGGCTGCAACCGGGTCTTCTCCCGGAGGCGGTCACGGTCACCCCGGCATGCGGACTCGCGGGCGCGTCCCCCGAGTACGCCCGCCGGGCCCTCGCCCACTGCGCCCGGGCGGCGAGATCACTCGCGGACAACCCTGAGTAACGGGAGGACGACACGGTGGCCGGCGACAAGCAAGCGGAGACGACGGTGCCCGCACAAGCGCGGGAGCAGCACGCGAAGCTCGCTGAGCAGATCGAGGAGCACCGCTTCCGGTACTACGTGAAGGACGCTCCCGTCATCAGCGACGCGGACTTCGACAAGCTCCTGCGCTCTCTGGAGGCGCTGGAGGAGGAGTACCCGGAGCTGCGGACGCCGGACTCGCCCACGCAGAAGGTCGCGGGCGCGTACGAAACCGAGTTCACGGCCGTCCAGCACGCCCAGCGCATGCTGTCGCTGGACAACGCCTTCGACGACCTGGAGCTGGCGGCTTGGGCCGAGCGCGTCCACAAGGACGTCGGCACCTCCGCGTACCACTTCCTGTGCGAGCTGAAGGTCGACGGCCTCGCCGTCAACCTCACGTACGAGCACGGCCGCCTCACCCGCGCGGCCACCCGTGGCGACGGCCGCACCGGCGAGGACATCACGCCCAACGTCCGTACGATCGCCGAGATCCCCGACCGCCTGAAGGGCGACAGCGTCCCGGACCTGGTGGAGATCCGCGGCGAGGTCTACTTCCCGATGGAGAAGTTCGAGGAGCTCAACGCCCGTCTGGTGGAGGCCGGCGACAAGCCCTTCGCCAACCCGCGCAACGCGGCGGCCGGTTCGCTGCGCCAGAAGGACCCGCGCGTCACCGCCTCGCGCCCGCTGCACATGGTCGTCCACGGCATCGGCGCCCTCGAGGGCTACGACGGCATGACCCGCCTCTCCGAGGCGTACGACCTGCTCAAGTCCTGGGGCCTGCCCACCTCCACGCACAACAAGGTGGTCGACGACCTCGACGGCGTACGGCAGTTCATCGCCTACTACGGCGAGAACCGCCACTCCGTGGAGCACGAGATCGACGGCGTGGTCGTCAAACTCGACGAGATCCGCCTTCAGGGCCGCCTGGGCTCCACGGCACGCGCCCCCCGCTGGGCGATCGCGTACAAGTACGCGCCGGAGGAGGTCAACACCAAGCTGATCAACATCCGCGTGGGCGTGGGCCGTACGGGCCGGGTCACGCCGTACGCGCAGGTCGAGCCGGTGACGGTGGCGGGCTCGGAGGTCGAGTTCGCGACGCTGCACAACCAGGACGTGGTCAAGGCCAAGGGTGTGCTGATCGGCGACACCGTGGTGCTGCGCAAGGCCGGTGACGTCATCCCCGAGATCCTCGGCCCGGTGGTGGACCTGCGGGACGGCACCGAGCGGGAGTTCGTGATGCCGTCGGAGTGCCCCGAGTGCGGGACCCCGCTCAGGCCGATGAAGGAGGGCGACGTCGACCTGCGCTGCCCGAACGCCCGCACCTGCCCGGCCCAGCTGCGCGAGCGTCTGTTCTACCTCGCGGGCCGCAGGGCGCTGGACATCGAGCACTTCGGCTATGTGGCCGCGGCCGCGCTCACCAAGCCCCTGGAGCCGTCCGACCCGCCGCTGAAGGACGAGGGCGACCTGTTCGACCTGACGGTGGAGCAGCTGCTGCCCATCAAGGCGTACGTCCTGGACCAGGACAGCGGGCTGCCCAAGCGGGACCCGAAGACCGGCGAGGAGAAGATCGTCACGGTCTTCGCCAACCAGCAGGGCGAGGCGAAGAAGAACGCGCTTGCGATGCTGGAGAACATCGCGGCCGCCAAGGAGCGCCCCCTGGCCCGGCTGCTGACCGGACTGTCCATCCGGCACGTCGGCCCGGTCGCCGCGGAGGCGCTCGCGCGCGAGTTCCGCTCGATCGACCGCATCCAGCAGGCCGACGAGGCGGAGCTCACCGCGGTCGACGGCGTGGGCGGGATCGTCGCCAAGGCCCTCAAGGAGTGGTTCGCCGAGGACTGGCACCAGGAGATCCTGCGCAAGTGGAAGGCCGCCGGCGTCCGGCTGGAGGAGGAAGGTTCAGGCGAGGACGAGGGCCCGCGCCCGCTGGAGGGCCTCACCGTCGTGGTCACCGGCACCCTGGAGCGCTTCACCCGGGACGCGGCCAAGGACGCCCTGCAGAGCCGCGGCGCGAAGGTGACCGGTTCGGTGTCGAAGAAGACCTCGTTCGTCGTTGTGGGTGACAACCCCGGATCGAAGTACGACAAGGCGATGCAGCTGAAGGTTCCCGTCCTGAACGAGGACGGTTTCGACGTCCTGCTCGAAGAAGGGCCGGAAGCAGCCGCAGAAGTCGCACTTCCGACCGAGGAGTAGCGGTTGAAGGCCACCCGATCGGCGCATATCAGATGCATACGGGTGGCCAGGGCGCATTCGGGCAACCGTCCGCGACCGCTGCCCGAGGAAGCCGTCAGCGGCCTACTGTTGGGATATGCGCCTGCCGTGCCCCGCTGCGGTCGGGGCATCGCTCTGCTCCCGGAGGGCAGAGGGAAAGGGATTTCCGACGCGGTGCCGTTGAAGGATGTCGGGCATCGGGCCGCGTGGCGTGGGCACCGCCGGCTGTGAGAGGGACGGGAATGGAACCGACCGAGAGCGCCGCCCCGCACTCATGGCTGCGGCGACTGGCCGGCGTGTGGCGCGGGGGCTGGGGAGCCCCCCGAAGCGCCGACGCACGCGAGCACGCCACCGACCGGACGGGCACGGGCCGGCTCGGCACCGTGCCCCTCGGCACCGCCCGGCTCACGGCCGGGCAGGTCCACGGACTGCCCGGTGCCGAGGCCGAACGGCACGCCTCCTGGCCCCCGCTGCCCACCGCGGTCGTCGCGGCCGCCGGGTTCACCCTGGGCGCCGGGTTCTACCGGGCCTTCACCGGCGGCCACGCCCTCTTCCCGGCCGGCACGGCCGGCTGGTCGCTGGCCGTGCTGACCGGCCTGATCGTCGGCCATCTGGTCATGCTGGGCCGCGCCCGCTGGTGGGGCGGCACCGGCTCGGGCGCCGCCCTCACCCTCGCCGTGCTGCTGCTGTACGGCTGGGTGCCGGCCGGGATGGTCAGCCTCACCGTCGTCGTGCTGGTCGGCATAGCCCGGCGCCACCGCTGGCGGCAGGGCGTGCTGCACGGCGGGGTGGACATCCTCGGCATCGGTGCGGGCGCCCTGGTGCTGGCCGGCTTCGGCCGGGTGCCGTCCGTGGAGCACCCCTGGTACCCGGACACCTGGACCTTCTACACCGCCCCTCAGGTGGTGCTGGCCGCCGTCGCGTACCTCGTCGTCACCCGCGCCCTGCTGTGGTACCTGCACGCGCCCCGCTCCGGCGGACTGCCCACCGTCGCCCGTACCGCCCTGGTCAGACAGGGCCTGGTGGCGGTCGCACTGCTCGGCATAGCCCCGCTGGTGTGCGTCGTCGCCATGGCCGAGCCGATCCTGCTGCCGCTGTTCGCGATCCCGCTCGTCGCCCTCGACTCCACCCTGTGGATAGCCCGCGCCCGCGCCGAGGAGCAACTGCGCGACCCGCTGACCGGGCTGCCCAACCGGCAGTGGCTCCTGGAGCGCATCTGGACCGCCCTGGACGACGCCGAGCGCATCGGCGCCCGGGCCGCCCTGATGCTGATCGACCTCGACCGTTTCCGATCGGTCAACGACACGCTCGGCCATCTCGCCGGTGACCGGCTGCTGCTGCAGACCGCCGACCGGCTGCGCCTCGCCCTTCCGCGCGGCGCGGAGGTGGCGCGGCTCGGCGGCGACGAGTTCGCCGTGTTACTGCCGGTCGCCGACTCCACCACGTCCGCGACCCGTATCGCCCGCGGCATCGTCGCCGCCCTCAGCTCCCCGCTCGACCTCGACGGGCTCACGCTCGTCCTGGAGGCCAGCGCCGGAGTCGCCGTCTTCCCCGACCACGCCCTCGACGCGGAGGGCATGCTCCGCCGCGCCGACGTGGCGATGTACCAGGCCAAGCGGGACCGCACCGGCGTCGAGGTGTACGAGTCCAAGCGCGACTCCAACACCCCCGACCGCCTCGGACTCCTGGCCGACCTGCGCCGGGCGCTGGACGCGCACGAGGTGCAGCTGCACTACCAGCCCAAGGTCCGCTTCGACGGCCAGGTGGCGGGCCTGGAGGCCCTGGTCCGCTGGGTGCACCCGGAGCGGGGCAAGGTGCCGCCGGACGAGTTCATAGCGATCGCCGAGTCCTCCGGGCTCATGCCGCACCTCACCGAGTACGTCCTGGAGACCGCGCTCGGCCAGGTCGCCAAGTGGCGCTCCCAGGGCCTGTTCGTGCCCGTCGCGGTCAACGTCTCCCCGCGCGACGTGCACACCCCCGGCTTCGCCGGCTCCGTCGCCGCCCGCCTGGCCCGCCACGGCGTCCCGGCCGGGGCGCTCCAGCTGGAGATCACCGAGCACGTCCTGCTGGAGGACCCGCAGCGCGCCGCCGACACCCTCGCCGGGCTCACCGGCCACGGCGTGAAGATGTCCCTGGACGACTTCGGCACCGGCTACTCCTCCCTCGTCCACCTGCGCCGCCTGCCGGTCAGCGAGCTCAAGATCGACCGGTCCTTCGTGGCCCGCCTCGCCGTCGACAACGAGGACGCCGAGATCGTCCGCTGCACCGTCGACCTCGCCCATTCCCTCGGCCTCCTCGTCGTCGCCGAGGGCGTCGAGGACGACGAGACCTGGGAACGCCTGCGCGACCTGGGCTGCGACGCCGTACAGGGCTGGCTCGTCGCCGCCGCGATGCCGCCCGAGGAGACCACGGCCTGGCTCCGCGCCCGCGGCGCCCGCGGCTGGCAGCGGCCGAAGGCGGCGCTTCCCGCGGCGGAGTGACCGCGCGGGGCGGCAGCCAGGGCCTGCCGTCCGGCCTTGCGGCTGGGCGCAGCTGACCTCGGCCGCCCCGGCCAAGACGCGGAGCCCCTCGCAGCCCGCCAGGACGCGGAGCCCCTCGCAGCCGGCCAGGACGCGGTAGCCCTTTTGCAGCCGGCTGATCCGGAAGGCAGGCCCTACCCCGCTGCCGCCGTGAAGTGGCCGATCAGCAGGGCGAGCCGCTGGTCGTGGGCCTCCTCGGGGAGCCGGCCGCTGCGCATCAGGGTCACCAGGCCGTGCAGGCCCGCCCAGAAGGTCTCGGTGAGCAGGCGCGGGTCCTCACGGTCGGCCGCGATCGGCCCCACGGCCAGCAGCAGCTCGCCGAAACCCTCCCGCAGGGCCGGCGGCGCCTCGGGCGTGGCGAACGGCAGGTCCACCCGATGCGTGAACATCGCGTCGTACAGCGCGGGCTGCCGCCGGGCGAAGGCCGTATAGGCGGCGCCCACAGCCGCCAGCGCGGCCCTCGCGCCCTCGGCACCGACGCGGGCCGACCGCAGCTGCAGGGCCAGCTCCGCGAACCCCTCCACGGCCACCGCGGCCATGATCGCGTCCTTGCCCTTGAAGTGGCTGTACAGGACGGGCTGGCTGTACTCGATCTCGGCCGCCAGCCGACGCGTGGTGACCGCGTCCCAGCCCTCGGCCTCGGCCAGTTCCCGGGCGGCCGACACGATCAGCCGCTCCCGCTCCGCTCGTTCGCGCTCCCGGCGCTTCTGGATCGACATGCCAGGAATTCTAGCAGTGCTAGCAATTCTGCCGCTGCTTGTGCTAGCTTCGCTCTCGTCCCTAGCGCTGCTAGCAAGGAGCTCGCATGACCGTCACCGCGTACACCCTCGCCGCCGTACTCGACCTGTTCGTGCTCTTCATCGGCCTGCGGTTCCTGCTGCAGCCCCGCTCCTCCGCCGTCGGCTACGGCGTCCCCGCCGACCCCGGCGGCGACGCGTCCGCCTACCTCGCGATCAAGGGCCTGCGGGACGCGACCTTCGGAGTGATGGGCCTGGCGCTGCTCGCGTTCGCCGGGGCGCGGGCCGAGGCATGGTTCATGCTCTGCGTCGCGATCATCCCGCTGTTCGACACGCTGATAGTCCTGCGCCACGGCGGTACGAAGGCGGTCGCGTACGGGATTCATTTCGCCACCGCGGTCGTTGTGATCATCAGTGCCGGACTGCTGTTCGCGGTCTGAGCCACCACACGCATCAGGGGGAAGTCACATGTCGCTCTTCGTGCCCGAGTTCGACGAGACCGTGCTGGTCCGGGACGCCGACGCCGAGACGCTCGGCGCGGGCCCGTTCGCCGTGAAGCTGCTGGCCGACAGCAGTGCGTCCGGCGGGGCGCTGTCCACCGTGCGGGTCACGCTGGGGGAGGGCGCCGACGGCGCCAAGCCGCATCTGCACCGCAATTCCGCGGAGATGTTCTTCCTGCTGGACGGCGAGGCCGAGCTGCTGTCCGGGGACGACGTGGTCACCGCCGAGCGCGGTGACCTGGTGATCGTCCCGCCGGGCCGGGCGCACGCCTTCGCCGCCGCCCCCGGCAGCACCGCCGACCTGCTCATCGTCATCACACCCGGCGTGGAGCGCTTCGACTACTTCCGCCATCTGCAGCGCATACGCCTCGGCGAGGTCGGCCCGCAGAGCCTGCTGGAGGTCCAGGAGCTGTACGACAACCACTTCCTGCGCAGCCCCGCCTGGGAAGGCCGCCGGTGAGGCGGCCCGGCGCAGGGGAAACCGTTTAACGGGTACAGGGCGCTGCCCCCTAGGATTGGCCCCAAACCACACACACTCACCCCAGAGGATCGCTGCATGCCTGGCATCACGCGCGAGGAGGTCGCCCACCTCGCCCGGCTGGCGCGTCTGGAGCTGAAGCCCGAAGAGCTTGATCACTTCGCCGGCCAGCTGGACGACATCATCGGCGCGGTCGCCCGCGTCAGCGAGGTCGCCGACCAAGACGTACCGCCGACCTCGCACCCGCTCCCGCTGACGAACGTCATGCGCAAGGACGAGGTGCGTCCGTCGCTCACCCCCGAGCAGGCGCTCTCCGGCGCCCCGGCCCAGGAGCAGCAGCGTTTCAAGGTGCCGCAGATCCTGGGGGAGGACTAAGAAGCCATGACGGACATCATCAAGCTCACCGCCGCCGAGATCGCCGAGAAGATCGCTTCCGGCGAGCTCACGGCCGTCGAGGTCACCGAGGCCCACCTGGCCCGGATCGACGCCGTCGACGAGAAGGTGCACGCCTTCCTGCACGTCGACCGCGAGGGCGCACTCGCGCAGGCCCGCGCCGTCGACGACAAGCGTGCCCGCGGCGAGAAGCTCGGCCCGCTGGCCGGCGTCCCGCTCGCGCTGAAGGACATCTTCACCACCGAGGGCATCCCGACGACCGTCGGCTCCAAGATGCTCGAGGGCTGGATCCCGCCGTACGACGCGACCCTCACCAAGAGGCTGAAGGCCGCCGACGTCGTCATCCTCGGCAAGACCAACATGGACGAGTTCGCCATGGGGTCCTCCACCGAGAACAGCGCCTACGGCCCGACCGGCAACCCCTGGGACCTCACCCGCATCCCCGGCGGTTCCGGCGGCGGCTCCTCCGCCGCGCTCGCCTCCTTCGAGGCCCCGCTCGCCATCGGCACCGACACCGGCGGCTCCATCCGCCAGCCGGCCGCCGTCACCGGCACGGTCGGTGTGAAGCCGACCTACGGCGCGGTCTCCCGCTACGGCATGGTCGCCTTCTCGTCCTCCCTCGACCAGGGCGGCCCCTGCGCTCGCACGGTCCTGGACGCGGCCCTGCTGCACGAGGTCATCGCCGGGCACGACCCGCTCGACTCGACCTCCATCGACGCCCCGGTCCCGCCGGTCGTCGAGGCCGCGCGCAACGGCAGCGTGCAGGGCATGCGCGTCGGCGTGGTCAAGCAGTTCCGCGGCGAGGGCTACCAGGCCGGCGTCATCCAGCGGTTCGACGAGTCGGTCGAGCTCCTCAAGGAGCTGGGCGCCGAGATCGTCGAGCTGGACTGCCCGTCCTTCGACCTCGCTCTGTCGGCGTACTACCTGATCGCGCCCTCCGAGTGCTCCTCCAACCTCGCCCGCTTCGACGGCCTGCGCTACGGCCTGCGGACCGGCGACGACGGCACGCACTCCGCCGAGGAGGTCACCTCCCTCACCCGTGAGGCGGGCTTCGGCCCCGAGGTCAAGCGCCGCATCATGCTCGGCACGTACGCGCTCAGCTCCGGCTACTACGACGCGTACTACGGCAGCGCCCAGAAGGTCCGCACGCTCATCACGCGCGACTTCGAGAAGGCCTTCGAGCAGGTCGACGTCATCGTCTCGCCGACCACGCCGACGACCGCCTTCCCGATCGGCGAGCGCGCCGACGACCCGATGGCGATGTACCTCGCGGATCTGTGCACGATCCCGACGAACCTCGCCGGCAACGCCGCCATGTCGCTGCCCTGCGGCCTCGCCCCGGAGGACAACCTCCCGGTCGGCCTGCAGATCATCGCTCCGGCGCTGAAGGACGAGCGTCTGTACAAGGTCGGCGCCGCCGTCGAGGCCGCCTTCGTGGAAAAGTGGGGCCACCCGCTGCTGGAGGAGGCTCCGTCGCTGTGAGCAAGCTGTCGAAGGCCAAGGGCTTCAAGAAGTCCAAGAACGGCCTGTACCTGTCCATGGCCACCACCGCGTTCGGTGCGTTCAGCGTCGCGAAGCAGGCGAAGCTCGCCCGCTCCGAGAGCGACACGCTCCGTCTGGTCGATGCCGCCGTGTCCGCCGCCGCGATCGTCACCGGCCTCGCCATCCTCTACCGCGAGCTGAAGCGGCTGGGCGACGACGACGTCCTGCTGGGCTGAGAGGGAAGTTTCACCGTGACCACCACGACCGACCTGGTGTCGTACGAGGACGCACTCGCGTCGTACGACCCCGTCATGGGCCTCGAGGTCCATGTCGAACTCGGCACCAAGACCAAGATGTTCTGCGGCTGTTCGACCGCCCTCGGCCAGGACGCCAACACCCAGACCTGCCCGGTCTGCCTCGGCCTGCCCGGCGCGCTCCCGGTCGTCAACGCGACCGGCGTCGAGTCCGCCATCAAGATCGGCCTCGCCCTGAACTGCGAGATCGCCGAGTGGTGCCGCTTCGCCCGGAAGAACTACTTCTATCCGGACATGCCGAAGAACTTCCAGACCTCCCAGTACGACGAGCCGATCGCCTTCAACGGCTACCTCGACGTGCAGCTGGAGGACGGCGAGACCTTCCGCGTGGAGATCGAGCGCGCCCACATGGAGGAGGACACCGGCAAGTCGACCCACGTCGGCGGCGCGACGGGCCGTATCCACGGCGCCTCGCACTCCCTCCTCGACTACAACCGCGCCGGCATCCCCCTCATCGAGATCGTCACCAAGCCGATCGAGGGCGCGGGAGAGCGTGCGCCGGAGGTCGCGCGGGCGTACGTCCGTGAGCTGCGCGAGGTCATCCGCGCGCTCGGCGTGTCCGAGGCCCGGATGGAGATGGGCCAGATGCGCTGCGACGTGAACCTGTCGCTGCGTCCGCACGGCACCGAGAAGTTCGGCACGCGCTCGGAGACGAAGAACGTCAACTCCCTGCGCTCGGTGGAGCGTGCGGCGCGGTTCGAGATCATGCGCCACGCGGCCGTGCTCTCGTCCGGCGGCACGATCATCCAGGAGACCCGCCACTTCCACGAGGACACCGGCTCCACCACCTCGGGCCGGGTCAAGGAGGAGGCCGAGGACTACCGGTACTTCCCGGAGCCCGACCTCGTCCCGGTCGCCCCGTCCCGTGAGTGGGTCGAGGAGATCCGCGCGGCCCTCCCGGAGATGCCGCTGGCGCGCCGCACCCGGCTGCTCGCCGAGTGGGGCATCTCCGCCACCGACATGCAGTCGATCCTGAACGCCGGTGCGCTGGACCTGATCGTCGCGACGATCGAGGCCGGTGCCGACGCCGCCTCCGCCCGCAAGTGGTGGATGGGCGAGCTGGCCCGCAGCGCCAACGAATCCGGCAAGGCGCTCGACGAGCTGGCGATCACCCCGGCGCAGGTGGCCCGCGTCACCGAGCTCGTCGCGAAGGGCGACCTGAACGACAAGCTGGCCCGCCAGGTCATCGAGGGCGTCCTCGCGGGCGAGGGCACCCCCGACGAGGTCGTCGACAAGCGCGGTCTGAAGGTCGTCTCCGACGAGGGCGCCCTGACCACCGCCGTCGAGGAGGCCATCGCCGGCAACCCGGCCATCGCGGACAAGATCCGTGGCGGCAAGGTGGCCGCGGCCGGCGCCCTGGTCGGCGCGGTCATGAAGGCCACCCGCGGCCAGGCCGACGCGGCCCGCGTCAAGGAGCTGATCCTTGAGAAGCTCGGCGTCAGCGAGGGCTGAGCCCGCCGGCGAGGGCTGAACCGTCCTCGCGTACAGGCCCTGGGGACCCGTTTCCCCAGGGCCTGTGGCATGCCCGCGGCGGCCAGGCGCTACGCTCCCGCGCCATGAACGGACGTGTGGATTCCGAGACGGTGGGGATAACCGAGACGGCGGCGACAGCCGAGACGGTGGCGACGGCCGAGAGCGCCGATGAGCACCCCGCCCAGGAGGCGCGGCGGGCGCGCTGGACCGCGACCGGAAGCGGCGCCCTGCTGACCCTCGCCGGCGGCGCGGCGGCCGCTCTGCGGGCGACCGGCGGCGCCGTCCCGGCGCTGGTCCCCGCCGCCTACGCCCTCGGCGCCGTGGTCTGCGCGACCGCCGCGCTCATCGGCTCCCGCGGCCGCACCCGACGGGCGCTGTGGCTGCTGATCGCCGGGGTGACGGTGATGGCGCTCGGCGACCAGTTCGACTAGGCGGTGTTTATCGGATCTCCGGACACGAGCGGGGAGTTGGGTCCACGCTGGCTGCATGGGCCGTGGTGACCTGACGAACGCGGAGTGGGATCGGCTGAAGTCGTTCTTACCTCTTGGTGGTGCCCGTGGGGGCCGGTGGAGTGATCACCGTCGGGTGATCAACGGTGTCCTCTACCGGGTGCGAACGGGGGTGCAGTGGCGGGATCTGCCGGAGCGGTTCGGGCCTTGGGAAACGGTCTACAAGCGGCATCGCCGCTGGTCAGCGGACGGCACGTGGAAGATGCTGCTGTCACGCATCCAGGCTGCCCAGGATGCCGCGGGCCAGATCGACTGGGAGGTGTCGGTGGACTCGACCGCGGTCCGTGCCCACCAGCATGCCGCCGGCGCGAGGAAGACACCGGCCGCCGCGGTCTCTCAAAAGGGGGCCGAGCGAGGGACGAACCAGGTCGATCCGGTGTTGCGGAAACTGACGGTCCGGCTGGAGGAGGTGGTCAGGTCGGCGAGTGTCTGGGACGTTCCCGAGGCGGCTTCACCACCAAAATCCATCTCGTCTCCGACGGACGGTGCAGGCCTCTGGCCTTCGTCCTGACGCCTGGACACTACGGTGACGGCCCCCAGCTCGCGCGGGTGCTCGAGGAGGTCTCCGTGCCGCGTGTCGGGGTCGGGCGACCTCGCAAACGGCCCGACCGCGTCCTGGCGGACAAGGCCTACACCTCCCGCGGCAACCGCCGCTACCTGCGACGACGCGGAATCCCACACACCATCCCGGAACGTCTCGACCAGCAAAGACATCGGCAGAACCGAGGTTCCCGCGGCGGCCGGCCCACCGAGTTCGGCAGCGAGCTCTACAAGAAGCGCAACACCGTCGAGCGCGCCATCAACCGGTTGAAGAGCTTCCGCGCCGTCGCCACACGCTACGAGAAACGCGCCTACACCTATCTCGGAACTGTCACCGTCGCGGCCCTCATGGTCTGGCTCAGAACATGATCCGAGAAACATGGCCTAGGGCTGTGACTTGGCTCCCACTCCTGTGAATAACCCCACGAACAGACCAAAGGATCATTTCCGCCTGTAAGAGTGACTAGGCATTGCTCATACGTTCTTTGCGGGCTGTTCGGTTCATGAACGACTGTTCCCGGTCAAAGATTCACAAACGGTCGTCTCTGGGAGCAGGTTCGTGGCAGCCCTTGCACGCTGGTGTGTCCGGCACCGCCTCGTCACCGTTCTGCTGTGGCTCCTCGCCTTCGGCGGAGTGTCCGCCGCGGCCACCGTCGCCGGAACGGCGTACTCGAACAACTACGAGGTCCCCGGCACCGAGTCGGGCCGCGCCACGCAACTGCTGGGGGACGGCTTCCAGGGGCTCGGCGGGGACAGCGACACCGTCGTCTGGCACACCGAATCCGGCAGCGTCCGCGCCGCCGACGTCGAGCAGACCATGACCCGCACCCTCGACGAGATGGAGGAGCTGCCGGGCGTCGCCTCCGTGACCAGCCCGTACGGCGGCCACGGCGCGGACCGGATCAGCGAGGACGGGCACACCGCCTACGCCACCGTCACCTTCGAGCAGTCGACCGAGAACCTCGACGCCGCCCAGGTGAAGGCCGTGGTCGAGACGGCGAAGGGCGCCGAGACCGACGGGCTCCAGGTGGAGCTCGGCGGCAACGCCATCGCCCTCACCGAGTCCTCCGGCGGGCATCTCGCCGAGATCGTCGGGGTGGTCGTCGCCGCGGTCGTGCTGTTCCTCGCCTTCGGCTCGCTCGCCGCCTCACTGCTGCCCATCGCCACCGCGCTGATCGGCGTCGGCACCGCCTACGCCGGGATAGCGCTGCTCGGGCACGCCATGACCGTCGCTGACTTCGCGCCCATGCTCGGCATGCTGATCGGACTCGGCGTCGGCATCGACTACGCCCTGTTCGTCGTCACCCGGCACCGCCGCGGCCTCAAACGCGGTCTGAGCGTCACCGAGGCCGCCACCACCGCGGTCGCCACCACCGGACGTGCGGTCGTCTTCGCGGGCGCCACCGTGTGCATCGCCCTGCTCGGCATGCTGATACTGCGCCTGAGCTTCCTCAACGGCGTGGCCATCGCCGCCTCGCTCACCGTCGTCCTCACCGTCGCCGCCTCCGTGACCCTGCTGCCCGCGCTGCTGAAACTGATCGGCATGCGGGCGCTCAGCCGTCGCGAACGGCGCCGCCTCGCCGAGCACGGGCCCCAGCCCGAGATCCCCACGGGGTTCGCCGCACGCTGGTCGGCCTTCGTCGAACGCCACCCCAAGAAGCTCGGCGCCCTCGCCCTCGTCGTCATGACCCTGCTCGCCCTGCCCGCGCTCTCCCTGCGCCTGGGCACCTCCGACCAGGGCAACAACCCCGAGACCTCCACGACCCGGCAGGCCTACGACCTGCTCGCCGACGGCTTCGGCCCCGGCGTCAACGGCCCGCTCACCCTGGTCGGGAAGGTGCACGGCGCCGACGACAGGCTCGCCCTGGACAACCTCGACGCCACCCTGCGCTCCACCGACGGCGTCGCCGCGGTGACCCCGGTGAGCTACAACAGCGGCGGCGACACCGCGTACCTCACCGTCGTACCCGAGTCCTCGCCGCAGTCCCGGCAGACCAGCGAGCTCGTCGACCGGCTGCGCGCCGAGGTGCTGCCGCGCGCCGAGTCCGGCACCTCGCTCGACCTGCACGTCGGCGGAGTCACGGCCGGCTACGACGACTTCGCGGACGTGATCGTCGGCAAGCTGCCGCTGTTCGTCGGCGTCGTCATCGGCCTGGGCTGCGTGCTGCTCCTGCTGGCCTTCCGCTCGATCGGCATCCCGCTGAAGGCCGCCGTCATGAACGTCGCCGCCGTCGCCGCCGCCTTCGGGGTCGTCGTCGCGATCTTCCAGTGGGGCTGGGGCAGCGAACTGCTCGGCCTCGGCCGGGCCGGCCCCATCGAACCCTTCCTGCCCGTGATCATGGTGTCGGTCCTGTTCGGGCTGTCCATGGACTACCAGGTCTTCCTGGTCAGCCGGATGTACGAGGAGTGGCTGGAGACCGGCGACAACCGGCGCGCGGTCCGCGTGGGCCTCGCCGAGACCAGCCGGGTGATCAACTCCGCGGCGGTCATCATGATCTCCGTGTTCCTCGCGTTCGTCCTCAGCGGCGACCGGGTGATCGCGATGTTCGGCATCGCGCTCGCCGCCGCCGTCGCCCTCGACGCCTTCGTCCTGCGTACGCTGCTGGTGCCCGCCCTGATGCATCTGCTCGGCGGCGCCAACTGGTGGCTGCCCCGCTGGCTCGACCGGCGGCTGCCCCGCATCAGCATCGAACCGCCCGAGTGCCGTGCCGCCCATGAGAAGCTCGCCGAAGTTGCGGCCGAGTTCGAAGAGGAGCGGAAACAGGATGTACGCGATATCGCTGGGTGACGGGGCCGAACTGCGCCCGCTGGAGCCCTGGCACGCCGAGGAGTTCCTCACCCACCTGGAGCGGGGCCGGGAGTTCATCAACCGGTACGTGCCCTTCGGCTCACGCGCCACGGACGTGGCCTCGGCCCGCGAGTCGCTCCAGCGGTACGCCGACTGGCGCGCCGCCGACACCGCGGCCCTGCACGGCATCTGGCTCGACGGCAAGCTCGTCGGCGGTGTGCTCACCCTCAACTTCGACGCCGCGCAGGGCAACTGCGAGGTCGGCTGCTGGCTGGAGCCCGCCGCGACCGGGCGCGGCCTGGTCACCCGCGCGATGCGGGTGCTGCTCGACCATGTCGTCCTCGACCGCGGCATCCACCGCGTCGAGTGGATCGCCGCCACCGGCAACACGGCCAGCATCAACGTCGCCCGCCGCCTGGGCATGACCCGGGAGGGCGTGCAGCGCGAGAGCTATCCGCATCGCGGCGTACGGCTGGACATGGAGGTCTGGTCGCTCCTCGCCCCCGAGTGGCGGACGGCCCGTGAGGCCCTCGCCGATCATTAAGGCCCCTCTCAGACTCCGTCCGTACGGTGCGGGGCATGGGAACGAAGACTGAGGACGAGACGGCCGAGACGACCGAGACCACTGAGACCACCGAGACCGTGGCGGACACCGAGGCGCACGATGCCTCGGCTGAAGAGGCCGAGAAGGCCGAGAAGGCCATGGAGGACGCGGAAGCCGAGGCCGTGGAGGATTCCGCCGACGAGGAGGCGGAGGCGGGTCCCTCCGGGGTCGGCCAGGGCGCCGGGGCCGTCGTCTCCGCCGCCCTCGGTCTGGTCTCCCTCACCGGTGGCTGGATCGGCACCGTAGCCTCCGCGCGCGAGTCGCTCATGGGCCAGCTGGAGACCTCGTCGTCGTCCAGCGTCGCCACCATGGTCAAGGAGGGCTACGGCGACGCCTGGCAGGCCAGCGCCCTGTGGGCCGGCCTGTTCGCGCTCGCCGCACTGATCACCGGCGTGGTCGTGCTCGCCCGCCCCGCCTTCGGTGCGCCCGGCAGGCCGCAGGCGCCCTGGATCAAGTCGGTCTCCTGGGCGGGCATCTCCCTCGGCGTCGTCGGCCTGCTGCTGGCCGTGCTGAAGTACACGGACGTCCTGCTGGGCCTGCCCGCCGCATAAGTGCCTTAGACGCGGCCTGAGGCCCCTCAGGCCTGTCTAAGGCCCCTCCCACCTCGGAAGATGCGGAACTCTCCCGATGTGGCGGACCCCCCTGGGAGACGAAGGTTGAGTCATCGCACCGAGCGATGCCGAACCGGGCTCCGGAAGCACCGGAGACCGGGCCTTCACCAGGGAGACGAGATGTTCGAGTACGAGATCCAGCAGCTGCGTTCCGCCGAGCTGATCCGCCGGGCCGACCACGAGCGCCTGGCCCGGGAGGCCGTCCGCCAGGGCCGTGCCGCCCGCACCGAGGCCGAGCGCCGCGCGGCCGGGGCAGGACTGGCCGGCGTACGCCCCGACGAGGCGGAGTCGCATAGCCGCCGCCCGCGCCGGCTGCGTTCACCGCGCACCGCGTGAGCACGGCCGGCGGGCCTGCCGTGCAGACGCGGGACCTGCCGACCCCGGAGCTCCATGAAATGGGTGCACCGCACTTCGATCACCGTGCGATGCTCACCCTCGTGGAGACCAGGTCCGTCAGTCCCGTGTTCATCGGCCGCGCCCAGGAGTTGGACACGCTGAACGATGCGCTCGCCCGCGCTGCCGCGGGCGAGCCGCAGGCGTTTGTCGTCGGCGGCGAGGCCGGAGTCGGAAAGACCCGCCTGGTGGAGGAGTTCACCGACGCCGCCGCCCGCGCGGGGGCCGTCGTCGCGCTCGGCGGCTGTGTGGAGATCGGCGCCGACGGACTGCCCTTCGCCCCGTTCTCCACTGCCCTGCGCGCCCTGCGCCGCGCCCTGCCGGACGAACTCGCCGCCGCGGCCTCCGGTCAGGAGGACGAACTCGCCCGTCTCCTGCCCGAGTTGGGCGACACCGGAGTCGGCCGGCACGACGAGGAGGGCACGGCCCGCCTCTTCGAACTCACCGCCCGACTGCTGGAACGCGCCTCCGCCGACCGCACGGTCGTCGTCGCCCTGGAGGACCTGCACTGGGCCGACACCTCCACCCGCCATCTCCTCGCCTACCTCTTCCGCACCCTGCGCACCGGCCGCCTCGTCGTCCTGGCCACCTACCGCTCCGACGACATCCACCGCCGCCATCCGCTGCGCCCCCTGCTCGCCGAACTCGACCGGTTGCGCACCGTACGCCGCCTCGAACTCGGCCGGTTCAGCCGCGAGGAGGTCGGCCGTCAGATCGCCGGCATCCTCGCCACCGAACCCGACCCCGCACAGGTCGAGGCGATCTTCGAACGCTCCGACGGCAACGCCTTCTTCGTCGAGGAACTCGCCGTCGCCGCCCAGGACGGCTGCCCCACCGGCCTCACCGACTCCCTGCGCGACCTGCTGCTGGTCCGCGTCGAGAGCCTGCCCGACGCCGCCCAGCAGGTCGCCCGGATCGTCGCCGAGGGCGGCTCCACCGTCGAGCACCGGCTCCTCGCGGCGGTCGCCCGGCTCGCCGAGGACGACCTCATCACCGCCCTGCGCGCCGCCGTGAACGCCGGCATCCTCACCCCGGCCCCCGACGGGGACGGCTACCGCTTCCGCCACTCCCTGGTCCGCGAGGCCGTCGCCGACGATCTGCTGCCCGGCGAACGCGCCCGCCTCAACCGCCGCTACGCCGAGGCCCTGGAAGCCGACCCCACGCTCGTCCCCGCCGACGAACGCGTCACCCGCCTGGCCAGCTACTGGTACCACGCGCACGACGCCGCCAAGGCCCTGCCCGCCGTCCTCGACGCCTCCGCCTCCGCCCGCCGCCGCCACGCCTACGCCGAACAACTGCGGCTCCTGGAACGCGCCATGGAGCTGTGGGACAGCGCCCCCGAGGACACCCGCGCAGCCCTGCGGCTCGCCGACTACACCGAGGCCTACTGCGGCTGCGACCCCGCCACCACCACCCTGCGCTACCTCGACCTGCTGGCCGAGGCCGCTGTCGCCGGGCGGCTGTGCGGGGAACGCGAACGCGCCCTGAAGATCACCAAGCGGGCGCTGAACCTGCTCGACGGCGACCCCGACGACGCCCTGCGCGCCGCCTGGTTCTGGACCCAGCGCTCCACGCTCGTGCAGTCCCTGGGCCGCGGCGACGGACACCACGAACTGAGCACCGCCCAGGAACTCCTGCGCGGACTGCCCCCGTCCGAGGTGCACGCCGAGGTGCTCGGCAGCGTCGCCGGCTGGGCGATGCTCCACGAGCCCGGCCCCGAGGCCCTCGCGGCCGCCGAACGCGCCGTGGAGTACGCCCGGATGGTCGGCGCCCGCGAGATCGAACTGAACGCCCGCGTCACCCACGGCGGACTCATGGTCGACGCCGGCCACGTCGACACCGGCCTCGACGAGATGGACCGAGTCAGGGAACAGGCCCTCCGGGAAGACGTCCCCTACGTCGCCGGCCGCGCCTACGCCAACCTGTCCCACGCCCTCGAATCCGTCGGCCGCTCCCGCGAGGCCGCCCCGCTGCTGGAGGAGGGCATCCGCTACACCCAGCGCTACGGCCTGCTGGTCGCCGAGGCGTGGACCTGGGCCAACCTCTCCGACACCCTGTACTCCGTCGGCCGCTGGGACGAGGCCGTCGAGGCCGCACAGAAGGCGGCCCGCCGCGACCTCGGCTCCAAGCCCCTCGGCGCGGCCGCCATGTGCCTCGCCCAGATCTCCCTGGACCGCGGCGACCTGACCGAGGCCGTCGGCCAACTGTCCTCGGCCCAGCGCTACTTCGGCTCCCACGACCGGATGCCGCAGCAGTGGCTGCCCCTGGCCCGTATCGCCGTCGGCGTCGCCGCCGCGGAAGGCCGGCTCCCGGACGCCCGCGCCGAACTCGCCCGTGCCCTGGACGCCGGCATCCCCCCGGGCACCCACCGCTACGCCTGGCCCCTGTTCCTGGACGCCGCCGTCGCCGAGGCCGACGCCCGGACTCTGCCCACCGCCCAGGACGGCCGCGCCGAGGCCCTCGCCCGCATCCGCGAGGCCACCAGGACACTCACCACCGGCGCACCCGTCTGGCACGCCCACGACGCCTGGCTCCGCGCCGAACTCGCCCACGCCCAGGGCGAGGACACCCCCGACACCTGGTCGGCCGTGGTCACCGCCTTCGAGCGCCTGGAACGCCCCTACGACCTCGCCCGCGTCCGCCACCGCCTCGCCGAGGCCCTCCTCACAGCGGGGACGGCCCCCACGGACGAGTCCCGCCGCACGCCGACCGACCGGGACAGCCACACGCCGACCGACCCGGGTCGCCCGACCACCGGCGACGGCACCCGTGCCCGCACCAACAGCACCACCACCGGCCCCAGCCCCCGCCCCGCCGACGACATCCACGACAGCACCACCGACGCCATCTCCGCCCGCGCCACCGACGACGCCCGGGCCCGCGCCACGGAGCTGCTGCGTCTCTCCCTCGCCGCCGCCCGCCACCTCGGTGCCCGTCCGCTGGCCGACCGCGTCACCCGTCTCGCCCGGCGTGCCCGCCTCACCCTCGACCGCACCGCACCGGCGGCGCTCGCCCCCGCCGACCCCGCCGAGGCGCTCGGGCTGACCAGCCGGGAGCGCGATGTGCTCCGCCTGGTCGCTGCCGGGCGCACCAACCGCCAGATAGCCGAGGAACTCTTCATCTCCCCGAAGACGGCCAGCGTCCACGTCTCCAACATCCTCGCCAAGCTCGGCGTCTCCGGCCGGGGTGAGGCGGCGGCGCTGGCTCATCGGCTGGGACTGTTCGCTCCCGGGGCGGTGGATTCCCCGCCTGCGCGATGATGGAACGAGGTGAGCCACCCCGCCACCCGGCCCCGGAAAGGGAGAACGATGTTCAACGCCTTCGAGGAACTCTTCGCTCCGGGCCGCAAGCACACCCGTGACGAGCGGAAGCGGTTGGAGCTGACCCGCGAGGACGTGGGGGACAACGACCCCGGGCGTGGGCCGATAGACCTGGCGTCCGGGAAGGTGGTCGTCCGGGCGCCTCAGCAGGCGGAAGAGGACTCTGGCCGGTCGGGCGAGGAGCGCTCCGAGAGGCCGCCGGAGCAGGTCTAGCTCACCTCCAGCTCCAGAATCCGGTCGTCTCCCTTCTCCGGGGAGCCCCGGCCGTCCGTCTCGCTCGTCACCAGCCACAGCTTGCCCCCGCCCGCGGAGACCACCGTGCGCAGCCGGCCGTACTCGCCCTCCAGGAAGGCCTGCGGATCGGCCGAAGCCGCCGTGCCCTTCAGCGGGACGCGCCACAGCCGCTCGCCGCGCAGGCCCGCCATCCACACGGAGCCCTTGGCGTAGGCGATACCGCTGGGGGAGGCCTCGGAGGTGCGCCACTGGGCTATCGGGTCGATGAAGTCGCCCTCGCCGGAGCGGCCTTCGGCGTCGGGCCAGCCGTAGTTGCCGCCCGGGGAGATCGCGTTCAGCTCGTCCCAGGTGTCCTGGCCGAATTCCGAGGCGAACAGCCGCTGCTTGGCGTCCCAGGCCAGGCCCTGCACATTGCGGTGGCCGAAGGAGTACACCGGGGAGTCGGGGAAGGGGTTGCCCGGCGCCGGTTCGCCCTCAGGGGTCAGCCGCAGGATCTTGCCGCCCAGGGAATCCTTGTCCTGGGACAGGCCGGTGTTGCCGCTCTCGCCCGTGCCGACATGCAGCATGCCGTCCGGGCCGAAGGCGATCCGGCCGCCGTTGTGGATGAAGCCCTTGGGGATGCCCTTGAACACCGTGTCCGGAGCGCCCAGTTGCTCACCCGACGGCTTGTCCGTGTCGTACAGCATCCGCACGATGCGGTTGTCCGACGCGGAGGTGAAGTACGCGTAGACCATGTGGTCCGAGGCGTAGTCCGGCGACAGGGCGATGCCCAGCAGGCCGCCCTCGCCCTCCGGGGACACCCCGGGCACCTCGCCCAGCTCGGTCTTGCGGCCGGTCTCCACGTCGACCCGCAGGATGGTGCCCTCGTCGCGCGAGGAGACCAGCAGATCGCCGTCCGGCAGCGGGGCCAGCCCCCAGGGGGAGTCCAGGCCCTCGGCGACCGTACGGACGACCTTCACCGAGCCCTTCGCGGGCGGGGTCTCCTCGGCGGTCCCGGTGGAGGGTGCCCCGGACGTCGTCCCCCCGGACGCCGTGCTGCTCGCTCCGCCCGGCGGAGACCCTCCGCCGCCGTCCGAGGAGCAGCCGGCCGTCAGCAGAAGCGCGGCCGCGGCCAGCACGGCCGTCCCGACTCGACGTTGCACGATCTTGGTCCCTTCGACGCGGCGGCTACTACTTCTCATACACCGCTCGCGCCCCTCAGGTTCCCGATCCGCGCGACCGGCTTCGCCGGCGATCCATGACACCTCGGCCCGTGGCGTGCGATCCCGTCAGTCTCCCGCGGTCCCGGGCCCGCGGCACGCGATCCCGTCGTCCCGGCATCCCCGGCCCGTGGCGCGCGATCCGTCCGTCTTCCGCGATCCCGGGCCCGCGGCACGCGATCCCGTCGTCCCGGCATCCCCGGCCCGTGGCGCGTGATCCGTCCGTCTTCCGCGGTCCCGGGCCCGTGGCGCGTGATCCGTCCGTCTTCCGCGGTCCCGGGCCCGCGGCACGCGATCCCGTCCGTCTCCCGCGACCCCGGACCCGTGGAGCCCGATCCCGTCAGTCCCAGGATCCCCGTGCCTGAGGCACCCCCGCCAGTTCGGCCAGGTCCCCCTCCGTCAGCCGCAGCCCCGCCGCCCCCGCGTTCTCCACGACCCAGCGCTCCTGCTTGGCCCCCGGCACGGGCACCACGTGCGGGCCCTGGGTCAGTACCCAGGCGAGGGCCACCTGCGCGGGGGTCACGTCGTCGCCGTGGCGGGAGGCGACCCGGCGCAGGCCGGCGACGATGGGCTGGTTGGCGGCCATCATCTCGGCGGTGAAGCGAGGGTGCCGGGCCCGCATGTCGTCCGGCTCGAATCCCTGGCCCGGGGTGAGCGTGCCGGTGAGGAAGCCGTTGCCGAGGGGCATCGCCGCGAGGAAGCCCACGCCGCGGGCCGCGCACCAGGGCAGCAGGGTGCGCAGGGCCTCCGGCGACCACAGGGACAGCTCCGCCTGCACGGCGCTCACCGGGAAGACCTGCTGCACGCGCTGAAGTTGCCGGATCGTCGCGTCGTACAGGCGGGCCCCCGAGCGGCGGCTGCCCCGCACGCCGACCGCGCAGAGCCCCAACGCCCTCACCTTGCCCGCCTGCACGAGCTCGGCCATGGCGCCCCAGGTCTCCTCCACCGGCACCTCGGGGTCGGCGCGGTGCAGTTGGTAGAGGTCGATGACGTCCGTCTGGAGGCGTCGTAGGGACGCGTCGCAGGCCCGCTTCACATAGCCGGGGCGGCCGTTGGCGACGATGTGCTGCTCGCCGACCAGCAGGCCGACCTTGGTCGACACGAAGGCGTCCGCGCGCCGCTCCTTCAACACCCGCCCGAGGAGCAGCTCGTTGGTGAACGGCCCGTACATGTCGGCGGTGTCCAGCAGCGTCGAGCCCGCGTCGAGCGCGCTGTGCACCGCCCTGAGGGACTCCTCGCCCCGCTGCCGTGACGTGCTGTAGGCCCAGCTCATCGGCATGCACCCGAGCCCGACGGCCCCCACCGAGAGTGCCTCCGCGCCGATCGTCCTGCGCTCCACGTGGTCGTGACCCTCCCTTTCTTGGCACCCCAACCTAACCTCTGCGCCCGAGGATCCCTGGCATAGCCTCCTGACCATGACTTCCGATGTGTGGCTGCCGATCCCGCCGGACGAGATCGAGGGCCTTCCCGAGGGCCTGACCTACCGTTTCTGGGACGGCGGCGAGGACGGGAACCAGGAGTTCCCCGCCGACCCCGCGGACTGTGCCGTCTACGTCGTGCCGTACATGAAGCGGTACCCGGTGAAGGTGCGGCCGCTCGCGCAGATGCCGAACCTCCGTCTGGTGCAGACGCTGACCGCGGGCGTGGACGACGTCCTGTCCCGCCTGGACGATCTCGCCCCGGGCGTACAGCTCTGCAACGCGCGCGGGGTGCACGAGGCGAGCACCGCCGAGCTGGCGCTCACCCTCACCCTGGCGTCCCTGCGCGGCATCCCCTCGTTCGTGCGCGCGCAGGAACGCGAGCACTGGCAGGGCACCTTCCACCCGTCGCTCGCCGACAAGAGCGTGCTGATCGTCGGCTACGGGGCGATCGGCTCGGCCATCGAGGACCGGCTCGTGCCGTTCGAGCTCGCGCGGGTCGCGCGCGTCGCACGCTCGGCGCGCACCACGGAGCGCGGCCCCGTGCACCCGATCGCCGATCTGCCCTCCCTGCTGCCCGACGCGGACGTCGTCATCCTGTCCACACCGCTGAACGACAGCACGCGCGGCCTGGTGGGCAAGGACTTCCTGGCCCGGATGAAGGACGGTGCCCTGCTGGTGAACGTCGCGCGCGGGGCCGTCGTGGACACCGGCGCCCTCCTCGCCGAACTGGAGAGCGGCCGTATCACCGCCGCCCTGGACGTCGTCGACCCCGAGCCGCTGCCCACGGGGCACCCGCTGTGGCGCGCGTCCGGGGTGCTCATCAGCCCGCACGTCGGCGGTCCCACGTCCGCGTTCCTGCCGCGCGCCAAGCGGCTCCTCGTAGGGCAGTTGCGCCGTTTTGTGAACCGGGAGCCGCTGGCGAACGTGATCCTTACGACGAGTGCGACCGGCGTGTGATCCGGTTCGGGCACCCTCCGCAGTCCTGCGGATGCGGGCGGTGCTCGCGTTACCCCTGGTCGTCACAGAGCGTAGAGAAGCTATGTCCCTGAGTGACGAGACTGGTGTATCGTCCCGACAGGGGCTGCGCCGCGCACGATCGGCGCCGGGGACGGACATTTCGGACTGTGAGGGGGGCGACGGGCGATGCACGGCCTATGGACAAGCGATCCGACGCGGCGAGGCCGCCGACGGCGACCCTGGCGTGCGGCCGCGCACGAACGCGGCTGCCACGGCAGTCACGGCAATCACAGCAGGAACAGCGGCCACGGCAGCGGAAACAGCCACCGCAGGCACAGTGGCCGCAGGAGGCAGACGCATTCCGCGCACCGGACGCCGAGGGGCGCGGGGGCGGCACGGACCGGGAGCGACCGGTGAGTTCGCCGCCCCCCACGACCACCCTCGACGGAGCGCTGCGTGGCCGGCCGGCACCGGCGTCGGCGCCCCACCGTCCGCCGGTCGGCGGCGGGGTGCGCCCCGGCCGCCAGCTCGGCCTGGCCCTGGTGTGCGCGGGATACGCCGTCGGTTCCGCGCTCGGCTGGGGATCCGAGCAAGCCGCCCTGGTGATGGGCGACTTCGGACTGAGCGCCGCGGCGGGCACCGCGGCCGTCTCCTGTTTCCTCTACGCCCGTAGCCACCGGGTCCGCTTTCGCCCCGCCTGGCTGCTGTTCGCCCTCTCCTCGGCGATGGCGGCCCTGGGCAACCTGATCTGGGGCTGGTACGAGGTCGTGCTGGCCCGGCCCGTGCCGAGCCCGAGCTACGCCGACCTGTTCTTCCTGTGCTTCGCGCCCCCGGCCATCGTCGGCCTGCTGGTGCTCGCCAAACGGCCGGTGACCAAGGCCGGTTGGATCTGTCTCGCGCTGGACGCGTGGCTGATCGCCGGCTCGCTGCTCACCCTGTCGTGGAGCCTGGCGCTCGCGCAGACGGCGAGAGCCGACGACTCCAGCGTGCCGCACACCGCGCTCTCGCTCGCCTACCCGCTGCTCGACATCGCGCTGGTGAGCATGGTGCTCGCGCTGCACTTCCGGCGCTCCGGCGCCCACCGCTCCGCGATCAACACCGCGATCGGCGCTCTCGCCCTGACCGTGATGTGCGACGCGCTGTTCACCTCACCGCTGCTGCACAACAACTACCGCTCCGGCCAACTGCTGGACGCCGGCTGGTTCGCGGGCTCCCTGCTGCTGGCGTACGCCCCCTGGGCCGCGTCCCGGCCGGGGCTGCCCGACGAGGAGCCGCACACGCGCGTGGTCCACGAGCACCTGCCCGGACAGCGCGGCGGCACCCACCATCACCACCGCACCCCGCACGAACCCGGCCGCTACGCCGCGGCCCGGCCCATCACGGGCTCACTGGCGGCCCTGACCCCGTATCTCGCCGCGGCGGTGTGCACCCTCGGCATCCTCTACAACGTCCTGCACGGCCGCAGCGTCGACCGCTTCGTGCTGCTCACCGCGGGCACCGTCGTGCTCGCTCTCGTGGTGCGCCAGGGCATCATGCTGCTCGACAACATCACCCTCACCCAGGAGCTGGCGCAGAAGGAGAACCACTTCCGCTCCCTGGTGCAGGGCTCCAGCGACGTCATCATGATCGCCGCACCCAACGGCGTCCTGCGGTACGTCTCCCCGGCCGCGGCCGGGGTCTACGGACGCCCCGCCGAGGACCTGGTGGGCAGCGAACTGGCCGAGCTGATCCACCCCGAAGACCTGGGCTGCGTCGTCCACGAGGTGCGCCGCTTCCTCGCCGCCAGTCCGGCCGACGAACCCACCACCCGCATCGAGTGCCGCTTCAGGTCCGGCGACGGCGGCTGGCTGAACGTGGAGTCCACCGTCAACCGCCACCACGGCGGCCTGATCTTCAACAGCCGGGACGTGACCGAAAGAGTGCGCCTGCAGGCGCAGCTCCAGCACAACGCCGAGCACGACCCGCTCACCGACCTGCCCAACCGCGCCCTGTTCACCCGGCGCGTGCAGCAGGCCCTGTCCGGCCGCCGCTCCACCGACCGCGGTACGGCGGTGCTGTTCATCGACCTCGACGGCTTCAAGGCGGTCAACGACACCATCGGGCACCAGGCCGGCGACGAACTCCTCGTCCAGGCCGCGCGCCGCCTCCAGGAGGCGGTCCGCCAGTCCGACACCGCGGCGCGGCTGGGCGGCGACGAGTTCGCGGCCCTGATCGTCGGGGACGGCGGCCGCGACCGGGTGGCCCGCGAACGGCACATCCTGGAGCTCGCCGACCGCCTCAGGCTCACGCTGTCGCAGCCGTACGCGATCGACGGCAACGATGTCCGCGTGGCCGCCTCCATCGGGGTCTCCTTCGCCGAGCCCGGCCTCGGCGCGGGCGAGCTGCTGCGCAACGCCGACCTCGCGATGTACCGGGCCAAATCGGCCGGCAAGGGCCGGGTCGAGCTGTACAAGCCGCAGATGCAGCAGGACGTCGTACGCAAGGCGGAACTGGCGACGAGACTGCGGTCCGCGCTGCACGACGGCGAGTTCACCCTGCTGCACCAGCCGGTGGTGTGCCTGGAGGACGGCCGGATCACCTCGGTCGCGGCGCAGGCACGCTGGCGGTCCTCGCAAGGGGTGCTGTTCACGCCCGCGGAGTTCCTGCGGGTGGCCGAGGACAGCGAGAAGACCGCCGAGCTGGGCCGGTGGGTGCTCCAGGAGGCCGTCGAGCAGGCCGCCGAGCGCGCCGCGACCGGCCTCGCCGTGCCCGTCGTCGTCCGGATGAGCGCCCGCAGGCTGCTGGACCGCTCCCTGCCGCTCGGCTCGGTCGAGGCGCTGCTGACCCGGCACGGGCTGCCCTCGGGCGCGCTGGTGATCGAACTGTCCGACCCCGACCCCAGAGTCGCCCTGGACGAGCTGGAGCGGCGCCTGAGCGCCCTCAGACGGCTCGGCGTACGGGTCGCGCTCGACGGGTTCAGCAATGGATTCGCGGCGATCACCGCCCTTCGGCGGCTGCCCGTCGACATACTGAAGCTGGACCGCAGTCTCGTCGAGGGTGTCGTCGAGTCCGCGCGGCTGCACAAGATCACCGGCGGGCTGCTGCGTATCGCGGGTGATCTCGGGCTCCAGTCGGTCGCCGACGGGGTGGACCTGCCGGAACAGGTCGTCGCCCTGCGCGCGATGGGCTGTACGCACGGACAGGGCATGGCCTTCTCCGGGGCGCTGGACGAGTACCGGCTGCGCCGGGCGCTCACTTCCGGCCATTTCCCGGTGCCGCACGGCCCGGCCGAACCCGCGTTCGCGGGCGGGGTCGGCCGCGGCTACGAGGGCGTGACCACCGGCGTGACCTCGGGAGTGACCTCGGGCGTGACCACCATCTTCGGTGGCGGGACGGCCCTGCGCTCACATAATGAGACTCCCGTCCCACCCACTTGACAGTAGGTGCGCGCCGGGGGGAGGGTCAGTGCCATGCGCACCCGAATTCTCGTACTTGGAAAGCGCGTCGGCTGAAGCTGGTGACGTCCGGACCGACCCGGACTCCCGGCAGACCCACCCGGCGCGCTCCCCTCGCTTGCCTTATGGCACGAGGGGTTTTTTGTTGCACAGGACGCCCTGTACAACAGCCGCAAGTCGCACGAACCTCGCAAAAACCCTCAGCATCGAGAAGAGAATGCCGATGACCGAGCAGGCCACCGGGGCCCACCATCCGCAGCCGCGGCCCCGATCCGGAGGACAGCAGTCCGCCCCCGAGCACGTCACGGGTGCGCAGTCCCTCATCCGCTCTCTCGAGGAGGTCGGCGCCGACACGGTATTCGGCATTCCCGGCGGTGCGATCCTTCCCGCGTACGACCCGCTGATGGACTCGACCCGGGTGCGCCACGTCCTGGTCCGTCACGAGCAGGGCGCAGGCCACGCGGCCACCGGCTACGCGCAGGCCACCGGCAAGGTCGGCGTCTGCATGGCCACCTCGGGACCCGGCGCGACCAACCTGGTCACCCCGATCGCGGACGCCCACATGGACTCGGTGCCGCTCGTGGCGATCACCGGGCAGGTGGCCTCCAAGGCGATCGGCACGGACGCCTTCCAGGAGGCGGACATCGTCGGCATCACCATGCCGATCACCAAGCACAACTTCCTGGTCACCAAGGCCGAGGACATCCCGCGGATCATCGCGCAGGCCTTCCACATCGCCTCCACCGGCCGCCCCGGCCCGGTCCTGGTCGACATCGCCAAGGACGCCCTCCAGGCGAAGACCACCTTCTCCTGGCCGCCCACCATGGACCTGCCCGGCTACCGCCCGGTGACCAAGCCGCACGCCAAGCAGATCCGCGAGGCCGCCAAGCTGATCACCGCCGCCAAGCGGCCCGTCCTCTACGTCGGCGGCGGCGTCCTCAAGGCCCAGGCCACGGCCGAGCTGAAGGTCCTCGCCGAACTCACCGGAGCGCCCGTCACCACCACCCTGATGGCGCTCGGCGCATTCCCCGACAGCCACCCGCTGCACGTGGGGATGCCGGGCATGCACGGTGCGGTCACCGCCGTCACCGCGCTGCAGAAGGCCGACCTGATCGTCGCCCTCGGAGCCCGCTTCGACGACCGCGTCACCGGCAAGCTGGACAGCTTCGCCCCGTACGCCAAGATCGTCCACGCCGACATCGACCCCGCGGAGATCGGCAAGAACCGCGCCGCCGACGTGCCGATCGTCGGTGACGCCCGCGAGGTCATCGCCGACCTGATCCAGGCCGTGCAGAAGGAGCACAGCGACGGCAACAAGGGCGACTACACCGCCTGGTGGAAGGACCTCAGCCGCTGGCGCGACACCTACCCGCTCGGCTACGACCAGCCCGAGGACGGCTCGCTGTCCCCGCAGGCGGTCATCGAGCGGATCGGCCAACTCGCCCCGGAGGGCACGATCTTCGCGGCGGGCGTCGGCCAGCACCAGATGTGGGCCGCGCACTTCATCCAGTACGACAAGCCCGCCACCTGGCTCAACTCCGGCGGCGCCGGAACGATGGGCTACGCCGTCCCGGCCGCCATGGGCGCCAAGGCCGGCGCGCCGGAGCAGACCGTCTGGGCGATCGACGGCGACGGCTGCTTCCAGATGACCAATCAGGAGCTCACCACCTGCGCCCTGAACAACATCCCGATCAAGGTCGCCGTCATCAACAACGGCGCCCTCGGGATGGTCCGCCAGTGGCAGACGCTGTTCTACAACCAGCGCTACTCCAACACCGTCCTGCACTCCGGCCCGGAGGACGTCAACCCCGACGCCCGCGGCACCCGCGTCCCCGACTTCGTGAAGCTGTCGGAGGCCATGGGCTGCTACGCGATCCGCTGCGAGCGCCCGGAGGACCTGGACAAGGTCATCGAGGAGGCGAACTCGATCAACGACCGCCCGGTCGTCATCGACTTCATCGTCCACGAGGACGCCATGGTGTGGCCGATGGTCGCCGCCGGAACCTCCAACGACGAGATCATGGCCGCCCGGGACGTCCGCCCCGACTTCGGCGACAACGAAGACGACTGAGCGAGAGAGACGTAAAAGATCATGTCCAAGCACACGCTCTCCGTGCTGGTGGAGAACACCCCGGGCATCCTGGCCAGGATCGCCGCCCTGTTCTCCCGCCGCGGCTTCAACATCGACTCCCTCGCGGTCGGCGTCACCGAGCACCCCGACATCTCCCGCATCACCATCGTGGTGAACGTCGAGGACCTGCCGCTGGAGCAGGTGACCAAGCAGCTCAACAAGCTCGTCAACGTGCTGAAGATCGTCGAACTCGAGCCCGCGCAGGCCGTTCAGCGCGAACTCGTTCTGGTGAAGGTGCGTGCCGACAACGAGACGCGCTCGCAGATCGTCGAGATCGTCCAGCTGTTCCGCGCCAAGACCGTCGACGTCTCCCCGGAGGCCGTCACCATCGAGGCCACCGGATCCAGCGACAAGCTGTCCGCCATGCTGAAGATGCTGGAGCCCTTCGGCATCAAGGAGCTGGTCCAGTCCGGCACCATCGCGATCGGCCGCGGCTCCCGCTCGATCACGGACCGGTCGCTGCGCGCCCTCGACCGGTCGGCGTAAGCAACGGAACGGGCGGCCGGCGACACGCGGCCGCCCGTATACCGAGACCCCGAAACTTCCCTTCCCCCCGCCGTCATACGGTGGGACGCAACACCTGCACCCAAGGAGAGAACCCAAAGTGGCCGAGCTGTTCTACGACGCCGACGCCGACCTGTCCATCATCCAGGGCCGCAAGGTCGCGGTCATCGGGTACGGCTCCCAGGGCCACGCCCACGCCCTGTCGCTGCGCGACTCCGGTGTCGACGTGCGTGTCGGTCTGCACGAGGGCTCCAAGTCCAAGGCCAAGGCCGAGGAGCAGGGCCTGCGCGTGGTGACCCCCGCCGAGGCCGCCGCCGAGGCCGACGTCATCATGATCCTCATCCCGGACCCGATCCAGGCCCAGGTCTACGAGGAGTCCATCGCTCCGAACCTGAAGGACGGCAAGGCGCTGTTCTTCGCCCACGGCTTCAACATCCGCTTCGGCTTCATCAAGCCCCCGGCCGGCGTGGACGTCGCCCTGGTCGCCCCGAAGGGCCCGGGTCACCTGGTCCGCCGCCAGTACGAGGAGGGCCGCGGCGTCCCCGCGATCGCCGCGGTGGAGCAGGACGCCACCGGCAACGCCTTCGCGCTGGCCCTGTCGTACGCCAAGGCCATCGGCGGCACCCGTGCCGGTGTCATCAAGACGACCTTCACCGAGGAGACCGAGACCGACCTGTTCGGTGAGCAGGCCGTGCTGTGCGGTGGCACCTCCGCCCTGGTCAAGGCCGGCTTCGAGACCCTGGTCGAGGCGGGCTACCAGCCGGAGATCGCCTACTTCGAGTGCCTGCACGAGCTGAAGCTGATCGTCGACCTCATGTACGAGGGCGGCCTGGAGAAGATGCGCTGGTCCGTCTCCGAGACGGCCGAGTGGGGCGACTACGTCACCGGCCCGCGCATCATCACCGACGCCACCAAGGCCGAGATGAAGCAGGTCCTCGCCGAGATCCAGGACGGCACGTTCGCCCAGAACTGGATGGACGAGTACCACGGCGGTCTGAAGAAGTACAACGAGTACAAGGACCAGGACTCCGAGCACCTGCTGGAGACCACCGGCAAGCAGCTGCGCAAGCTGATGAGCTGGGTGAACGAGGAGGCCTAAAGCCTCCTGACGGCGGGGCCGGAGCAGTCGCTCCGGCCCCGTTGTCCAACCCGTCCAGCCACGGACGGGTGATCCTTCCGTAGAGGCGAAGAACGCACGGCGTGGCGCCACTACACTTCTGAGGAACATACGCGTTCAGGCCCACAGCGTCGTGCGTCTTCCACGCGGCTAGCCCCTCCACCGCCTGCGGCCGTCGGGACGGCCGTCCGCATGCATTGGACTTGTGAGGACTCACGTGAGCTCGAAACCTGTCGTACTCATCGCTGAAGAGCTGTCGCCCGCGACCGTCGACGCACTCGGACCCGACTTCGAGATCCGGCACTGCAACGGCGCCGACCGCGCCGAGCTGCTGCCCGCCATCGCCGATGTCGACGCGATCCTGATCCGCTCGGCCACCAAGGTCGACGCCGAGGCGATCGCCGCCGCGAACAAGCTGAAGGTCGTCGCACGAGCCGGTGTCGGCCTGGACAACGTCGACGTCTCCGCCGCCACCAAGGCCGGCGTGATGGTCGTCAACGCCCCGACCTCCAACATCGTCACCGCCGCCGAGCTGGCCTGCGGTCTGCTGCTGGCCACCGCGCGCCACATCCCGCAGGCCAACACCGCGCTGAAGAACGGCGAGTGGAAGCGCAGCAAGTACACGGGCGTCGAGCTCGCCGAGAAGACCCTCGGTGTCGTCGGCCTCGGCCGCATCGGCGCGCTCGTCGCGCAGCGCATGTCGGCGTTCGGTATGAAGGTCGTCGCCTACGACCCCTACGTGCAGCCCGCGCGCGCCGCGCAGATGGGCGTGAAGGTCCTCTCCCTCGACGAGCTGCTCGAGGTCTCGGACTTCATCACCGTCCACCTGCCCAAGACCCCCGAGACCCTCGGTCTCATCGGTGACGAGGCACTGCACAAGGTCAAGCCGAGCGTGCGGATCGTCAACGCCGCGCGCGGTGGGATCGTCGACGAGGCGGCGCTGTTCTCGGCGCTGAAGGAGGGCCGGGTCGCCGGTGCCGGCCTCGACGTGTACGCGAAGGAGCCCTGCACGGACTCCCCGCTCTTCGAGCTCGACCAGGTCGTCTGCACCCCGCACCTCGGTGCCTCCACCGACGAGGCGCAGGAGAAGGCCGGCATCGCCGTCGCCCGCTCGGTGCGTCTCGCGCTCGCCGGTGAGCTGGTCCCGGACGCGGTGAACGTCCAGGGCGGTGTCATCGCCGAGGACGTCAAGCCGGGCCTGCCGCTCGCCGAGCGCCTCGGCCGCATCTTCACCGCCCTCGCGGGCGAGGTGGCCGTCCGCCTCGACGTCGAGGTCTACGGCGAGATCACGCAGTACGACGTGAAGGTGCTGGAGCTGTCCGCGCTCAAGGGCGTCTTCGAGGACGTCGTCGACGAGACGGTCTCCTACGTCAACGCCCCGCTGTTCGCGCAGGAGCGCGGTGTCGAGGTGCGCCTGACGACCAGCTCGGAGTCCCCGGACCACCGCAACGTCGTCACCGTGCGCGGCACCCTCGGCACCGGCGAGGAGGTGTCGGTGTCCGGCACGCTGGCCGGCCCGAAGCACCTGCAGAAGATCGTCGCCGTCGGCGACTACGACGTGGACCTGGCGCTCGCCGACCACATGGTCGTCCTGCGCTACGAGGACCGTCCCGGTGTCGTCGGCACCGTCGGCCGCATCCTCGGCGAGGCGGGCATCAACATCGCCGGCATGCAGGTCGCCCGCGCGGCCGTCGGCGGCGAGGCCCTCGCCGTGCTGACCGTCGACGACACGGTGCCCTCCGGGGTGCTGGCGGAGCTGGCCACGGAGATCGGCGCCACGTCGGCCCGCTCGGTCAACCTGGTCTGACGCCACTGGGGGCTCCGCCCCCAGCCCCCCGACACAGTCGGCCGAGAGACGAGCGTAGAACGCCGGTCGGGCTGAGAGTCTCTCTCAGCCCGACCGGCGTTCTCGTGTCTCAGACCGAGACCGTCTCGCGGTCCTCCGCCGGAGCCTCCCGCACGGAGATCCCCCGCAGCGACACCGCCGCCAGTCCCGCGGCGGCGATCAGCAGCACCACCGCCGCGATCGACGCGGCCTGCATCCCGCTGGTGAAGGCCTCCCGAGCGGCGGTGGCCAGCCCCGGGACCCGGTCGGCGACGGCCAGCGCCCCGCCCAGGGTCTCGCGGGCGACCTCCGGCGCCGAGTCGGGCATCTCGGAGCGGTAGACCGCGGTGCCGACGGAGCCGAGCACCGCCATACCGAGGGCGCCGCCGAACTCCGCGCCCGTCTCCAGCAGCGAGGAGGCGGAACCCGCCCGCTCCACGGGGGCCGCGCCCAGTGCGAGGTCGGTGATCTGGGCCATCACGGTGACGATCCCGACGGCAAGCACTCCGCACGCCGTGAGCACCAGCGGCATCGAGTCCGTGCCGGCGAAGGCCAGCAGCCCGTAGCCGCCCGCGCCGATCGCGAAGCCCGCCGTCACGACGTAGGCGCGATCGACGCCCTTCTGCACCAGCATGGTGGCCACCGGTGCGGCCGCGCCGATCGGCACCGACGGCAGCAGCGCCCACAGGGCCGCCTCCAGCGCGCTCTTGTCGAGCACCGACTGCAGGTACTGCGTGGTGAAGAACGCCGAGCCCATCATCGCGAACGTGGACAGCAGGTTCAGGACGACGGACGGCGCGAAGCCGCGGCCCTGGAACAGCGCGGGGTCGATCATCGGCGAGGCCGTGGTGCGCAGCCGGTGCACGAAGAGCGCGGCGAACAGCAGGCCGACCGTGATCGAGACGACGTAGCGGACGGACCAGCCCTCGGCCGCGATCTCCTTCAGGCCGTAGATCACAGGCAGTACCGCGGCCATGGACAGCGGGATGCTCAGCCAGTCGAAGCGGCCGGGCGCGGGGTCCTTGGACTCCGGCAGCAGGATCGGGCCGAGGACCAGCAGCAGCACCATCGCGGGCAGGTTGACCAGGAACACCGAGCCCCACCAGAAGTACTCCACCAGCAGGCCGCTCATCACCGAGCCGAGGGCGATGCCGCCGGTCATCACGCCGGACCACACCCCGATGGCCTTCGCACGCTGGCCGGGGTCGGTGAACATCGTGCGCAGCAGGGCCATCGTCGACGGCATCAGGGTCGCGCCGCCGATGCCGAGGACCGCGCGAGCCGCGATCAGCGTCTCGGCGCTGTTGGCGTACGCCGCGACCAGGGAGGCCGTGCCGAAGGCGGCCGCGCCCATCAGGAGCAGCCGGCGGCGGCCGATGCGGTCGCCGAGCGAGCCCATCGTCATCAGCAGGCCGGCCAGGACGAACCCGTAGATGTCGAAGATCCACAGCTGCTGGGTGGCGGTGGGCTCCAGGTCGGCGCCGATGGACGGGATCGCGAAGTAGAGGACGGAGACGTCCATCGACACCAGCAGCAGCGGCAGCATCAGCACGGCCAGGGCGGTCCATTCGCGCCGCCCGGCACGGGAGTTGAGAGGAGACGTGTTCATCGGGTTCGTCATGAGGAGCAATGTACAGGCGTCATAAACGCCTGTCTAGAACGAATGTATAAGTCATGCGTATGGGACGGTTGTATGGATCGGGGGCTAAGCTGACCTGCATGGGACACCGTGAGGATCTGCTCGAAGGCGCCAAGCGCTGCCTGTTGCAGAAGGGGTTCGCGCGCACGACGGCGCGCGACATCGTCAAGGAGTCGGGGACCAATCTGGCCTCGATCGGCTACCACTACGGCTCGAAGGACGCGCTGCTCGCGCAGGCCTATGTGTCGCTGGTCGAGGGGATGGGCGACGCCTTCCAGGGCGGCGGTGCCGTCATGAGCTCGCGGCCCGGGTCCGTCGAGCGCTTCCAGGAGGTGTGGTCGAACGTCATCGCCACCATGCGGGAGCCCGGATCCATCTGGCGCCTCAGCATGGAGATCGTGGTCATGGGCGACACGCTCCCCGAGGTGCGCGACCAGTTGGCGCGCGCCCAGCGCGAGGCCGGACGCGGCTTCGTCCCGATGCTCATGGGCGGCAGCGAGGAGGACGTCTCGGACGAGACCGCCGACACCCTCGGCATGTTCTATGTGACCCTCATGACCGGCCTCATCGCCCAGTGGACCTTCGACCCCAAGACCGCGCCCAGCGGCGAGCAGCTCGCCGAGGGGCTGCGCCAGATGGTCGCCGCGGCTACGAAGGGCTGAGCCGCCCGTCCCGCATGGTCAGCACCCGGTCCGCGAAGTGCCGTACGACCGCCGGGTCGTGGCAGATGAACAGGTAGCCGAGACCGAGGTCGTCGCGCAGGTCGGCGAGCAGGTTGAGCACCCCGGCCCGGACGGAAGGGTCCAGCGCCGACACCGGCTCGTCGAGCACCAGCAGCCGTGGCTCACAGGCCAGCGCACGGGCGATGCCGACGCGCTGGCACTGCCCGCCGGACAGCTCGTGCGGCCGCCGGTCGCCGTACGCCGGGTCCAGACCGACCCGGTCGAGCAGCTCGGCCACCCGGGCGGGGCCGGTCGCCGCCGACCAGCCGCCGTGCAGCCGCAGCGGCTCCGCGATCGCCTCGCGGACCGGCCGCCTGGGGTTCAGGGAGCCGTACGGGTCCTGGAAGACCGGTTGCATACGCCGCCGCAGCGGGCGCAGCTCGCGCTCGGTGAGCGCCGTCAACTCCCGGCCCTCGAAGCGCACTTCACCGGAATCGGGGCGGCGCAGCAGCAGCGCCGCGAGCGCGGTGGAGGACTTGCCGCAGCCGGAGGGGCCGTCCAGGGCCAGGGTCTCGCCCGTCTCCAGGCGGAAGGAGACGCCGTCCACGGCGGTGACGGGGCCGTAGCGCACGACGAGGCCGCGGACGTCGAGCAGGGCGTGGCTCATACGGGGTGCTCCTGAAGTACGTCGGCCAGGCGATGGCAGGCGACCTGCCGGCCCTCCGCCTCTCGCGGCTCCGGTTCCTCGGCCCGGCAGCGGTCGTCGGCCAGGGCGCAGCGCGGCGCGAAGGCGCAGCCCCGCGGGAGGGTGCCCGGCGCGGGCGGGGTGCCCGGCAGGGTGGGCAGGCGGCGCAGCCGGGGCCCGTCCGGGCGCGGCAACGAGGCCAGCAGTCCGGCCGTGTAGGGGGCCAGGGGCCGCTTCAACACCTGCCCCGCGGGGCCGAGTTCGACGGCCCGGCCCGCGTACATCACCAGCATCCGGTCGGCGTGCCCGCGCACCGCCTCCATGTCGTGCGTCACCAGCACCAGGGACGCCCCGACGGCCTCCCGCTGCTCGGCCAGCACCCGCAGCACCAGCTCCCGGCGGTCGGCGTCCAGGGCGGTGGTGGGCTCGTCGGCGACGAGGACGTCCGGCTCGTTCACGGTCGCCATGGCGATGACGGCCCGCTGTCGCATGCCGCCGGAGTACTCGTGCGGATACGCACGCGCCCGGCGGGCCGCGTCCGGGATGCCGACCCGGTCGAGCGCGGCCACCGCGGCGGCCCGCGCCTGTCCGCGCGATACACGTCGCACGGACCGTACGGCGGCGGCGAGTTGATCCCCGACGGGGTGCACGGGGGAGAGGGCGGACAGCGCGTCCTGCGGCACGAGCGCGATACGGCGGCCCCGTGCGGCGGACAGGTCCGGCAGCACGCTCCCGGTCACGGCCGCCCCGGCCGGCAGCATCCCGAGCAGCGCACGGGCGGTCAGCGACTTGCCCGCGCCCGACTCGCCCACCAGCGCGAGGACTTCGCGGGGGCGTACGTCGAAGGAGAGGCCGCGTACGACCTCCACCCCGGCGAAGGCGATCCGCAGCCCGCGCACCGAGAGCAGCGGCTCGGACCGAGGGGACTCAGACTCCACCGGGAGTCTCCTTCCGGACGGGGGACTCAGACTCCACCGGGGTCTCCTTCCGGACGGGGGACTCAGATACCAACGGGGGCCTCCTTCCGGACGGCGGACGCGACCGTGCGCCGCCCCTGGTCGTACGCCGCCCGCCCCTGCGCGTACGCCGCCCCCGACACCGCCAGCCCCGCCAGCAGCGCGAGTGCGACCGCCGGGGCGAGGGCAGCCCAGGGGGCGCGTTCGACATAGGCGCGGGACTCGTCGAGCAGCAGCCCCCACTCCGGCGCGGGCGGTTGCGCCCCCAGGCCCAGGAAGCCGAGGGAAGCCAGGGCGAGCGCGATGCCGGGCAGCCGCAGCAGGGCGTGCCGGGCGACGGGCGCCGCGACGGACGGCAGCACATGCCGGGTCAGAATCCACGACCGCGGTGCGCCGAGGGCGCGTTGGGCCGTGAGAAACCCCGACGACCGCACCTCCTGCACCAGCGCGGCGGCGTGCGCGGCGAGGGGAGGCCACGAGATCAGGGCGACGGCGAGAGCGGCCCCGCCGGTGCCGGGCCCGGCGGCGGCCGCGACCAGGATGCCGACGATCACCGGCGGCAGCGCGTTGGCGATGTCCGCCGCGCCCGCCGCGACCCCGGGCAGGAAACCGAGCGCGAGCGCGACCAGCAGGCTGAGCAGGCACACCGCGGTCGCCGTGCCGACGGTCGACGCGGCGCCGTGCCCGAGCCGGGCCAGCACATCGCGGCCGAGTCCGTCCGTGCCCAGAGGGTGCGCCCAGGAGGGCGCGGCGAGCCGGGCGGTGGTGTGCACGGCGTACGGGTCGCGCAGCAGGCCCCAGCCGATCGTCACCGCGAGCAGTGTGAACAGGGTCAACGGGATCGCCGGGTGTGTACGGACCGGACGGGCCGTCGGCAGTGTGAGGGAGGCGTCACGCAGCGCGGGCCCCAGCAGCGCCCGCCGTGTGAACGCCGCCGCCACGCCCGCGACCAGCCCGAGCAGCAACAGCGCCAGCACCGACCCCTGGAGCAGCGGCAGGTCCTGCGACTTGGCCGCCCCCAGCGCCGTACGTCCGATGCCCGGCACCGCGAACACCGTCTCCACCGCGACCGCGCCCCCGGTCAGCCCCACGGCCGCCATCCCGAACTGCGGCACCAGCGGCGGCACCACACGCCGCAGCGCGGCCCACGCGACCCGCGCCCGGCTCACGCCCGCGCCCCGCCACAGCTCCACCCACCGCTCGTCGAGCACGGCGGGCAGCGCGTCCGCGACCAGCCGCCCCAGCAGACCGCCCGCGGGAACGCCCAGCGCGACCGCGGGCAGCACCAGATGCTCCGGCCCCTGCCAGCCGGACGTCGGCAGCCACCCCAGCCACACCCCGCACACCAGCAGCGCGACCGTGGCCAGCAGGAACTCGGGCACGGCCGCCAGCATCGCGGCCCCCGCCCCGGCCGAGCCGCGCCCCCGCACCAGCACCGGCGCGACCAGGGCCGCGGCCGGCAGCAACGCCACCGCGAGCGCCGCGCCCATCAGCCCCAGCGACACCTGCAGCCCGGCCGCCACCGACGGCCCCACCTCGGTGTGCGACACCCACGAGGTCCCCAGGTCCCCGCGCAGCAGCCCGCCCGCCCAGTCCCCGAGCAGGTGCAACGGCCCGGCACCCAGCCCGAGATCACGTCGTACGGCGTCCAGAGCCTCGCGCGTCGGCTCCTGCTCGGCGGACCGGGCGCGCAGCACGGTCAGCGCCGGGTTCCGCCCGGACAGCCAGGGCAGCAGCCCTACGGCGGTGACGACGCCGGCGAGACACAGCAGCCGGGTCGTCCCGGCGGCGGCCGGCCTCACCTGACGTAGGTGGCGGCGGTGACCAGCTCCCGCTCGCGCGGGTCGTGGGCGGCGTCGACGACCCCGGCCGCGTCGCCCTGGATCACCCGCTCGTGCAGCATCGGCACGGCCGCGTCGGTGGCCAGCACCGCGGCCTCGGCGGCGATGACGGTGGCGCGCCGGGCGTCGCCGGTTGCCGTGGCGCCCGCCCTGCGCAGCTCGGCGTCCACCGAACGGTCCGCGAGCTGGGAGATGTTGAAGGAGCCGTCGGAGGCGAAGTCGCTGTAGAGGTAGGCGGCCGGGTCGCCGGAGTCCAGGACGGTCGCCCGGGACAGGACGAAGGCGTCGAACTCGCCCGCCAGCGCGTCGGACTCGATGTTGGCGTACTCCCGCACGTCCAGCTTCACCCGGAACCCGGCCTTCTGGAGCTGCTGTTGCAGCGCGGCGGCGACCTCGGGCAGCTCGGCGCGGTCGGTGAAGGTGCCGAGCGTGATCGAAGCGCCCTGCGGCGCACGGGACTTGGCCCGCTTCACCGGCGTACGCAGATCGTCCGCCCAGGGCAGTGCCGGGCCCAGCAGCCCCTCGGCGACATCGGCGCGGCCCTCGTACACGCCCCGCACGAGGGACTCGGCGTCGATCGCCTCGCGGGCGGCGGCCCGGACCGCGGGGTCGGCGAAGGGGCCGTCGGAGGTGTTGAGGTACAGCGTGTTGGTGCGCGGCATCGGCACCTCGGTGATCAGGTCCTCGTCCACCAGCGCCGCCTGCGACACGGGCACGGCCTCGACGATGTCGGCCTCACCGCTGCGCAGGGCGGCCGCGCGGGCGGTGCCGTCGGGGACGAACCGCACATCGATGCCGGGGGCCTTCGCCTTGTCGCCCCAGTAGCCGGGATAGCGGTCGAGGGACGCGGAGGAGGTGCCGTTCACCTCGGTCAGCTCGAACGGGCCGGTGCCCGCGCCGACCGGGTCCACCGTCTTCCCGCGGTAGGCCTTCGCGGCGAGGATCGACAGCTGCGGGGAGCTGAGCCGCTGCGGGACGAGGGGGTCCTGCGTGGCGGTGGTGACGGTGACGGTGTGTCCGTTCCCGTGAGCCGTCAGCTCGACACCGTCGAGGATGCGCGGCTTGGGGGAGGCGGTCGCGGCCCGGGTGAGGGACCGTACGACGGCCTCGGCGTCCAGCTTCGTGCCGTCGTGGAAGGTGACGCCCTCGCGTATCTCGAAGGTCCAACTGCGGCCGGACTGCCGCCACTTCGTGGCGAGTGCGGGCAGCGCGTCGCCGTCCGCGTCCAGCTTCACCAGCGTCTCGGCGGTCGACCATCGCGACAGCTTGAACGCGTCGTCGGTGAGCGGGGAGAGCCCCGAGCGCGGGGGCTGCATCATCGCCACGCGGATGCGCCTGCCGTCCCCGTCCGTCTCCGGCGAGCCGGAGAAGCAGCCGGTGAGTATGGCGGAGACGCCGGCGAGGAGAAGCAGTCGGCGGGCGGGCAGGCGCACGGAACCCTCCGGGTAAAGGGGTGGTCAAGAGAGGAAGTGTGCCGACCGTAGCATGATGACAATCGTTTTCAACAATTCCCTCGGGGGTGCGCGCATGCCGGGGCTCTACAGCCGCGCCGCCTTCAACGCCATGTGCAGCAGCAGCCGGTGCTCCCCGTCGTCCAGATCCAGCCCCGTCAGCTGTTCCACCCTGGACAGGCGGTAGTAGAGGGTCTGCCGGTGGATGCCCAGCGCGGCGGCCGTGCGGCCGGCCTGGCCCGCGTGGTCGAGGTAGACCTCGGCGGTGCGGGCGAGCTCCCGCTGGGCGGGGGAGAGCAGCGGGGCGACCGCCGGATCGTGCGCGGAGCCCGCGGGCAGCGAGGTCAGCAGCCGGTAGGAGCCGATCCGGGACCACTCGGCGACCGGGCCGAGGCGGGGCTCGGCGAGCGCGGCCCGGGCCGCGGCCGACGCCTCCTGCCAGGACGTGCCCAGCTCGGCGAGCCCGGTGCGGATCTCGCCGACCCCGGCCGCGCGGGCCCCCTCCCGCAGCAGCCGCGAGGCCGCCGTCAGCGCCGGGACATGCACGTCCGCCGAGCGCAGCCGCACCAGCAGTGCGAGGCACTGCCCTGTCGTACCCCACGGCACCGTGCACAGGGCCGTCGCATGCGGCACCGTACGGGCCGAGGGCGCGTCGTCGGGGTCGGCCGACGGCCAGGGTGCGACGCAGACCACGGTGTGCGGGCCCTCCCCGCGCGGCCCCAGGGCCGTCCGCAGCGCCGCCACCGCCATGTCCTGCTGCCAGCCCCGCTCGGCGGTCAGCACGGCGCGGAACTCCCGGGTCAGGTCGGCGCCGTGCTGCGCCTCGTCCGCGAGCAGCGCGCCGATCCGCGCGGCCACCTCCATCGCCGCGCCGAGCTGGGCGTCCGTGGGGCCCGGATCGTCGTCCAGCAGCCAGACGTACCCGAGAACGACACCCCGGTGGCGTGCCGGGAGGCAGATCCGCCCGCGGTAGACGCCCGCCTCGGGCGTCGGCGGGATGCGCACCGGGGCGGTCGCCCGGGTGATGCCGAAGCCCTCGAACCACTCCCGCACCGCCGCCGTGGAGCGCCGGGTCAGGATCGAGCGGGTGCGGACCGGGTCCAGTGCGGACGGGTCGAGGTCGCCCTCGTCGTCGTACGCGCCGAAGGCGATCAGCTCGAAGTCGCGGTTCTCCAGGGTCGCCGGAACGCCAAGGAGCTCGGAGATCTCGTCGACCAGCTCCTGGTAGTCCGCCTTGTATTCGGACGTCACCTGGGCATTCTGCCGCAATTCAGCGAGCCCTTCATACATCTGTCTGAGATCTGCGGCACGGATGCGTGACAGCTGTCGATGGCAGAGGATCGGAGCAATCCTTAGGTTTCACGGTGGTTCTCCGTGCCGTACCCGACTCGTAGGGCTACGGCCTGTTTCTGCTGGTTTGTGGAGGTTCCCCGTGCTGGGTCCCGTGATTCTCGCCGCGTCGCGCAGCGACCGGATGCGACGCCTGATCTCGGCGGCCCCGGTCACCAAGCAGGTCGTCGACCGGTTCATCCCCGGTGAGACCGTGGACGACATCGTCCCGATCATCGAGGACCTCACGGCCAAGGGCCTGGAGCTGACGATGGACGTCGTCGGCGAGGACATCACCACCCCGGAGCAGGCCGGCGCCGCCCGGGACGCCTATCTGGCGCTGATCGACCACCTCAAGGACCTGGGGCTGGGCGAGCGCGTGGAGATGTCCGTCAAGCTGTCGATGTTCGGCCAGGCGCTGGACGGCGGCCATGAACTGGCCCTCGCCAATGTCCGCCCGGTCGTCGAGGCCGCCGCCGCGATCGGCACCACGGTCACCCTGGACGCCGAGGACCACACCACCCTCGACTCGATGTTCGCGATCCACGACGAGCTGCGGAAGGACTTCCCGCAGACCGGCTGCGTCATCCAGGCCTACCTGTTCCGCACCGAGGCCGACGCCCGCCGCCTCGCCGCGAACGGCAGCCGCGTCCGCCTCGTGAAGGGCGCCTACAAGGAGCCCGCCGAGGTCGCCTACCAGCAGAAGCACGAGATCGACAAGGCCTACGTGCGCATCCTGCGGACCCTGATGGAGGGCGAGGGCTACCCGATGATCGGGTCCCACGACCCGCGCCTGATCTCCATCGGCCAGGAACTCGCCCGCAAGGCCGGCCGCAAGCTCGACGAGTACGAGTTCCAGATGCTGTACGGCATCCGCGGCGACGAGCACCTGCGCCTGGCCGCCGAGGGCCACCGCATGCGCGTCTACACCGCCTACGGCACCGACTGGTACGGCTACTTCATGCGGAGGCTCGCCGAGAAGCCGGCCAACCTGCGCTTCTTCCTGAGGAGCATGATCACCCGTGGCTGACGCAACATGGCTGCGCCGCAGCTTCGGCCGGGGGTCCGGGGGTTGTCCCCCGGGTAGGCACAGCATGCGGAGGCTCGCCGAGAAGCCGGCCGACCTGCGGTTCTTCGTCCGCAGCATGCTCTCCAAGGGCTGAACCCGAACACCCGCTCACGTACAAGGAGTTACGGATCTCATGGACGCTGTGACCCAGGTCCCCACCCCCGTCAACGAGCCGGTGCACGGCTACGCCCCCGGCTCGCCCGAGCGCGCCCGGCTGGAGGTCAAGCTCAAGGAGCTGGCCGAGAACCCGATCGACCTGCCCTGCACCATCGGCGGTGAGAAGCGGATGGGCGGCGGAGAGGTCTTCCAGGTCGTCCAGCCGCACAACCACAAGGCCGTCATCGGCACCTACCGCAACGCCACGCAGGCGGACGCGCAGGACGCCATCGACGCCGCCCTCGCGGCCGCCCCGGCCTGGCGCGCGATGTCCTTCGACGACCGCGCGGCGATCATCCTGCGCGCGGCCGAGCTGCTGGCCGGTCCGTGGCGCGAGACGCTGGCCGCCTCCACCATGCTGGGCCAGTCCAAGACCGCCCAGCAGGCCGAGATCGACACCCCCTGCGAGCTGGTGGACTTCTGGCGCTTCAACGTCGCCTACGCCCGCCAGATCCTGGCCGAGCAGCCCCCGGCGAACTCCCCGGGCGTGTGGAACCGCCTGGACCACCGCCCGCTGGAGGGCTTCGTCTACGCGATCACGCCGTTCAACTTCACGGCCATCGCGGGCAACCTGCCGACCGCCCCGGCCCTGATGGGCAACGTGGTCGTCTGGAAGCCGTCCCCGACGCAGACCCACGCCGCCGTGCTGCTGATGCAGCTGCTGGAGGAGGCCGGTCTGCCCAAGGGCGTCATCAACCTCGTCACCGGCGACGGCATCGAGGTCTCCAAGGTCGCCCTCGAGCACCGCGACCTGGCCGGCATCCACTTCACCGGCTCGACCAAGACCTTCCAGTACCTGTGGAAGACGGTCGGCACCAACATCGAGAAGTACCGCTCCTACCCGCGCCTGGTCGGCGAGACCGGCGGCAAGGACTTCGTCGTCGCCCACCCGAGCGCCGACCGCGCGATCCTGAAGACCGCCCTGACCCGTGGCGCCTTCGAGTACCAGGGCCAGAAGTGCTCGGCGACCTCCCGCGCCTACGTCCCGGCCTCCATCTGGAACTCCGGCTTCAAGGAGGAGTTCGCCGCCGAGGTCGACTACCTCACCATGGGTGACGTCACCGACCTGTCGAACTTCATCGGCGCCGTCATCGACGAGCGCGCCTTCGCCAAGAACAAGGCCGCCATCGACCGCGCCAAGCAGGACCCGGCCTGCACCATCGTCGCGGGCGGCTCCTACGACGACTCGGTCGGCTACTTCGTCCGCCCGACCGTCATCGAGTGCAGCGACCCGAAGAACGAGGTCTTCACGACCGAGTACTTCGGCCCGATCCTCGCCGTGCACGTCTACGAGGACGACAAGTACGACGAGATGCTGACCCAGATGGAGTCCGCCTCCGACTACGCCCTCACCGGCTCGGTCATCTCCAGCGACCGCGCGGCCACCGCGTACACGATGGACAAGCTGCGCTACGCGGCCGGCAACTTCTACATCAACGACAAGTCGACCGGTGCCGTCGTCGGCCAGCAGCCCTTCGGTGGCGGCCGCGCCTCCGGCACCAACGACAAGGCCGGTGCCCCGCAGAACCTGATGCGCTGGACGCTGACCCGCGCCATCAAGGAGACGCTGGTCCCGCCGACCGACTACACCTACCCGCACATGGGCTGACTCCCAGGCGGCACCCCCTTTCGAGGGCCGGGTCAGAAGGCGAAGTTCTTCGCCATGGCCCGGCCCTCGGCCGCTGCCCGCACATACGTGTCGCGCAGATCCCCGTAGTACTGGGCGAGCACCTCCGCGACCTTCTCCTCGGGCCACCCCCAGGACCCCGACAGCTCGGCGCCGCTCACGGCCCACAGGTCCTCGAAGGCCGTGGCCTTGAGGAACTCCGCGCCCACGCGCACTTCCTCGGGCGTGAGCAGCACATAGGGGTCCGGATACGTCGGGTGGTACACGGGCCGCCCGCCGAATATGAGCAGCGAGGCGGGCAGCCAGGGGCCGATGTCATGCTTCTCGGCCCCGCAGACGAGATGGTCCAGGGTGAAGAAGTCCTTCTGGATCACCATCTCGACGGCGTCCGGCGACTTCTCCTCGCTGTCCCAGGACGCGTCGAACAGCTCGGCGAGCCAGACGCCGTCCTCGCGCAGCTCGGCCTCGGGGACCGCGATCAGATGCAGGTGGTAGCCCATGCGATCACCGTAGGGCCCACCACTGACAACGCCCCTCAGCCGGCCATCTCGGTCCGCTCCCACCACTCGTACACCGGCAGGCTGCCCTCCGGTGTGTCGGCCTCGCGGGACGTGGGCCGGAAGTGTTCGTAGCCGTTGCGCAGCTCGATCTTCACGTCCGGGCCGGGGCTGGGGACCGGCACGATCCGCTCGGGAAGATCGTCCGGGCCGCCTTCGAGAAACACCTTCTCCGTGTCGTTCATGACGTCACCTGTTCCCCTCACGGCGGCCGCATGTCCGGCGCCGCGGGGAGGATCAGTCGTGTGGGCGAGCCGCCGGCAGGGTCCTGCCGAGGAAGTCGTCGATCAGGCCCGCGATCTGGTCCGCGTGCGTCTCCAGGGCGAAGTGGCCGGTGGGCAGCAGATGCACCTCGGCCTCCGGGAGGTCCCGCTGGAAGGCGAGGGCGCCCGCCGGGACGAAGATCTCGTCATGGCCGCCCCAGACCGCCAGCAGGGGCACCCGGCTGGTGCGGAAGTACTCCTGGAAGGCCGGGTAGAGGGCGAAGTTGGAGCCGTAGTCGGAGATCAGGTCGAGCTGGATCTCCGTCTGGCCCGGGCGGGCGATGTCGGCCGCGTCCCGCTCGTAGGCGTCCGGACCGACCAGCTCCCTCAGCCGCTCCGGAACGCCGTGCAGGTACTGCCACTTGATGCCGTCCAGGGAGTAGATCTCCCGCACCGGCGCCTCCGTCTCGGGCGTGCGCTCCGCGATCAGCGCCTTCACCGGCGCCCAGGCCTCGGCGCCGAGCCCCTCCTCGTAGGCGTTGCCGTTCTGCGTGACGATCGCGCTCACCCGGTCCGGATGCGCGAGCGCGAGCCGCAGCCCGATCGGGGCGCCGTAGTCCTGGACGTACAGCGCGAACCGCTTCAGCCCGAGCTGCTCGGTGAACTCGTTGGTGATCCGGGCCAGTTCGGCGAACGTGTACGAGAAATGAGACGCGTCCGGCCGCGCCGAACGCCCGAACCCGATGTGGTCCGGCGCGATCACCCGGTAGCGGCCGGCGAGCAGCGGGATGAGGTCCCGGAACATGTGCGAGCTGCTGGGGAAGCCGTGCAGGAGCAGCAGCACCGGCGCGTCCTCGGGGCCGGCCTCGCGGTAGTACACCTCGTGGCCGCGGACGGTCGTGGTGCGGTGGTGAACCCGGTGAGTGGTCATGACGGCATCATGGTGCGACCGCGCCTAACCAGTCAAGTGTCATTGAGTGGTTAGGTTGCGGTGGTGTGTGCTAAGAACAGCCCGTGACACTCAAGATCGAGCGCGCCGACGCGCGCGAGTGGCAGGAAGAGCAGCTCGCGGAGCTGTTCAGCGAGGGCTTCCCGGCGTTCATCACGGCCGACCGGGTGGTGAAGCGCTACATAGGCCGGGTCAGGGAGTACTTCGCCGAGTTCGAGCTGATGCTCGTCGACGAGCGCGACCTACCCGTGGCCGCCGGATGGGGCGTGCCGCTGCGCTGGGACGGCACCGTCGACGGACTGCCCGGCGGCTACACCGACGCTCTCGTGCGGGCGGTCGAGGGGCGTGAACAGGGCCTGGAGCCGGACACGTTGGTGATCTGCGGGGCCGTCGTCCACCCGTCTCTGCGGGGGCGCGGGCTGGCCGGCGAGACGCTCATGGCGCTGCGCCGCACCGCGCGGGAGGCCGGGCTCGGCAAGGTCGTGGCGCCCGTCCGCCCCACGTCGAAGGAGCAGTTCCCGCTCATGCCCATCGAGGACTTCATGCGCTGGCGCCGCACCGACGACACCCACGTCGACCCCTGGATCCGCACGCACGAACGCCTCGGCGCCCGACTCCTCGCCCCCGCACCGGAGTCGCAGATCATGACCGGCACGGTCGCGGAGTGGAAGGAGTGGACCGGCCTCGACCTGCCGCTGACCGCCGAGTACGTGATCCCCGGCGGGCTGAGCGTGCTGCGGCTCGACAAGGCAGCCGACCACGGGGTGTACCGCGAGCCCAACGTATGGATGCGGCACGCCTGACAATGCCCGTATGACCCTGCGCATCGCCCACACGGCCCAGCTCGCTCCCGCCGAACTCCTCGCCGTCCGCGCCCTGTTGTACGACTGTTTCGACGGCGACTTCTCCGCCGAGGACTGGGACCACACCCTCGGCGGCATGCACGCCCTCGCCTATGACGAGCGGGGAATCGCCGCCCACGGTGCGGTGGTCATGCGCCGGGCCCGGCTCGGCGGACGCTGGCTGCGCGTCGGCTACGTCGAGGGGGTCGCCGTACGCCGGGACGTGCGGCGCACCGGGCTCGGCGGCCGGGTGATGGACGCGCTGGAGGGCGTCCTCACCCGCGCCTACGATCTGGGCGCCCTCTCCGCGAGCGACGAGGGCGCCCTGCTGTACGAGGCCCGCGGCTGGTGCGCCTGGTCCGGCCCGGTCGGCGCGCTGGGGCCGGACGGACCGGTCCGGCTGCCCGAGGAGGAGGGCTCCACCTACGTCTGGCCCGCCCCCGCGGGGCCGCACACCGAGCTGCTCTTCGACTGGCGCGACGGCGACGTGCTGTGACTCACGCCGCCCGCACCAGGATCTTCCCCGTGTTCCCGCCCCGCAGCATCAGCAGGAACGCCTCCACGATCCGCTCGAACCCGTCCACGACCGTCTCGTCGAGCGAGAGCGCCCCACTGCGCAGATGCGGTACGGCGAACTCGTACAGCTCCTCCTGCTGCTCGCGGTAGTCGCTCACCAGGAAGCCCTCGATGCGCAGGCGCTTCTCCACCACATCGGCGTGGTTGAAGACCACGGGCGGGGCGGCAGGGGTGTTGTACTGGCTGATCGTGCCCACCCGCACCACCCGCCCGCGCTCGCGCAGCGCGCCGATCGCGGCGCCGAGGTGCTCGCCGCCGACGTTGTCGACGAAGACGTCGATCCCGCCTGGGGCGGCCTTCGCCAGCAGGTCGGCGACCGGGCCGTCGTGGTAGTCGAACGCGACGTCGTAGCCGACCTGTTCGGTCAGATGGCGGACCTTCTCCGGTGTGCCCGCGCTGCCGATCAGCCGGCCCGCGCCCAGCAGCCGGGCGAAGCGGCCGGTGGCCGTGCCGACCCCGCCGGCCGCGCCGGACACGAACACGTCCTGCCCCTCGCGCAGTTCGGCGATCCGGGTGAGCCCGATGTACGCCGTCAGGCCCGTGCCGCCGAGCACGCTCAGGTACGCCGTCAGCGTTACGCCCTCGTGCAGCGGGATGCGCCGGACCTCGTCGGGCGTGACCACGGCGTGCGTGCGCCAGCCCTGCCGGTGGAAGACGATCTCGCCCTCGCGCAGGGACGGTTCGCGCGAGGCGACGACCCGGCCGAGCGTGCGGCCCTCCAGCGGGGCGTCCAGCGCGAAGTCGCCGTCCATCATCTCGCGGTGGTACGGGTCGACCGACCACAGCACGTTCTCCACCACGGCTGTGCCCGGCCGGGGCTCGGGGACCGGCGACTCGACGAACCGGAAGTGGTCCGCGGTGGGGAAGCCCGTCGGGCGGGCGGTCTGCTGGACGGTGAGCGCGATGTCGTTCATGACAGGGACCGTAGGAAGGAATGCCGACGTGGGGCAGGGGGTTGCGCTCATGGGACCGGCCGGTCCATGAATCGCCCTCATAGCAGCAGGTGGGAGCACCCGCGTGAACACCGTCGACCTCGCACACACCGTCGACCTCGCACCCCAGGAGCTGCGCACCCTCGTGGCCGTCGCCGAGGAGGGCGGCTTCTCCGCCGCGGCCGTACGCCTCGGGTCCACCCAGTCCGCGGTGTCGCACGCGGTGCGCGGCATGGAACGCAAGCTGGGCGTGGTGCTGTTCGAGCGGGGCCGGCACGGGGCGCGGCCCACCGCCGCGGGGGAGCGGGCCGTGGCGCACGGGCGCCGGGTGCTGCGGATGCTCCAGGTGCTGGTCGCCGAGACGCGCGGAGCCGGTGCCGGGGAGTCCGGCCCGCCGGCGGGCCCGCTGCGCATCGCCGCGTTCCGCAGCGCGGCCCTGCATCTGCTGCCGCCCGCGCTGGAGCGGCTGACCGCGCGGTACCCCGGCATCGAGGCGAGCGTGACCGTCGTACGCGAGGTCGGGCCGGGCACGGCGGGGGAGGTGGCCGCGGGGCGGGTCGACATCGGGATCGCCACGATCGGCACCAGCTCGCCGATCCCGCCGGAGCTGGTCGGCGATGTGCTGCTGGAGGAGCCGTACTCCCTGGTGCACCCGGCGGGGCACCCCGACCCGCGGTCGCTGCCGCTGGTCGACTGGACGGAGAACTGCACCTCCTACACCCGTGAGTGGTGGGCCGCCCAGGAGTGGCTCCCGCCCGCGACCGTGCGTGCCGAGGACGACGGAGCGGTGCTCTCGATGGTGAGCAGTGGTCTCGGTATGGCCGTCATGCCCGCGCTCTCCCTCACCGGAGCACCGCTCACCCTTCAGATCACCGATCTCGGTCCGCGGCGCCCCACCCGCCAGGTCGGCTACGTCACCACCCCCGAGCTCGCCGGCACCGCAGCCGTCCGTGCCCTCGTCCGCGAGCTGCGCGCGCTGCGTCCGAGGGTCGCCGTCTCAGATAGTAGGAAGTCCGAGTAATTGTGGAGACACGAGCGAGCTCCTCCCTTAGCTTTGTAGAAGCCGAACGTCTCGCTCGATCAAGCGAATGGCGGTCGTGAGCCGGGCCCCGTGCAGGCAACCCCTGCGGCCGGTGCTCCCCGCCCCTTCCGGCGTCTCGTAACCCCCTCATGCACTCCGGTCTTCCGAAGGAGTCGATTTCCCATGGCCGAGACGACCGTCCGCCGCCGAGTCCGCCACGTCTCCCGTCCGAACGAGACCGACCGCCAGCAGGCCGCCGCCGCCCTCCAGCGCGCCCTCGACCGCCGCGACAACGGCGGCGCGACCGGCCACTGAGCCGACCGCCGAGCGACCGCCGGGTCGGCCCCTGAGCCGACCGCCGAGCCGACCGCACCACCAAGACGCCGGGAGCCGCACCCGCGCGAGGTGCGGCGCGGGCACCGCAGCCCCACGGACGGGGCCTAGCGCCCGCGCCGCACCTCGAAATGGTCGATCCGCTCACCCGTGTGCGTCCGCGCCGACACCTTCAGCCGCGGTGCCGGGCCGCTCACCGCCTCCACCGAGAGGTAGGAGAACCCCCGGTAGCGCACGCGGGACCACTCCACGGTCTCCGGGTCGCGCTGCCGTGACCGGGTCCACTGGAACGTCTCCACGGACTCGGCGTCGTGCACATGTCCCTCGTAGCTGACCTGCGCGCCCGCCGGGAAACCGTACGGGTCACGCCCGCCGCCGCCGGCGGTCACATAGACGGTCCCGTCCCGCTCCGGGTGCGTCGAGCCGCCGACCGGCACACGCCGGCCGACCTCGCCGTCCCGGATGGCGTCGGTGCGCTCGTAGACGTGGTTGTGGCCGTTGATCACCAGGTCCACCCGGTGCCGCGCGAACAGCGGCAGCCACGCCGCGCGCACCCCGCCGTCGGAGGCGTGCGCGGAGGTGGAGTAGGCGCAGTGGTGGAAGTACACGACGACGAAGTCCACCTCGTCGGACGCCCGCAGCCTGCGCAGCGTGCGGTCCAGCCACGCCGTCTGCCGGCCCTCGCTGTAACCGAAGTTGGCCGGTATCTCGTACGACACCTCGTTCGCGTCGAGCGCCACCACACCGACGTTGCCGTAGGTGAACGTGTACACGCCCGGCGCCAGGCGCGGGTCGAAGCCGCTGTCCGGCAGGGAGAACCGGGCGAGCTGACCGCCGTACCCCTCCGGCGAGTACCAGGCCTCCATGTCGTGGTTGCCGGTCGTCACCATCCAGGGAACCGAGCGCGCGACCGGCTCGTTCTGCTGGAAGAACCGGTCCCAGAACGCCGCGTCGTAGCGGTCCGCCACGGTCCCCCTGCCGTTGGCGTCGGCGTAGCAGATGTCGCCCGCATGCAGATGGAAGGCCGGCTGCACGCCCACCAGCTGCCGGTCGAGGGCCGCCGCCCCCTCACCGACCCCCTGGTCGCCGAAGGCGGTGAAGACGAAGGACCTGGGGCGCACCGGCGCCGTACGGAAGGAGGCCACAGCGGCCCGCAGACGCGGGTCGGCCGGATCGAGGCCCTCGTGCCCGACGCCGTAGTAGTACGTCGTGCCCGGCAGCAGGTCGTCCAGCGCGGCGTGCACGTAGTACTGCTCGACCTCGGGCCGTACGTCGCCCATCGCCGGCGTGTGCAGATGCCGCAGCTCCGCCTCGATGCGCGGCCCCAGCGCGTCGGGCCGCGCCCCGATCCGTACGTACGGCTTGCGCACCGCGGCCGGGACCTGCCAGGAGATCCGCATCTGGGTGCGCGGGTCCGCGCCGAGGGCCAGATGGCGGCCGAACGGCACGAGCGCGGCGCCCGGTGCCGCGGCGGCGGTCGTGGCCGGGCGGGTCGGTGTCGCCACCGTGCCCGCGGGCCGGTCCTGCGCGCCCGCGCACCCGGTCAGCAGGCCGCTCGCCACCGCGCCCGCGGTCACCAGCGTCCGACGCCGCGTCAGCTTGGTGCGCAGATACTCGTGCTGCTCCGCCATGCTCATCCGGCGGGCCAGTCGCTCCGGGATGCCGAAGTCCGGTGTCTCCATGACGAAGAACTTCCCAGCGGACCCCGACAGTGCTGCGACACATGGGTGAACGTAGTACGACGAGATGACGTTGTCGCTCGTTTGGCTCTCGTGCGAATGTCCAGATGCCGGACAGCGTGTGTCATTGCATGGGACGAAGAGTAGGGTCACCTCCATGTCGGCAAGTTCTCGCATCCTCGATCTCGCAGTGATCCCCGGTGACGGCATCGGCCAGGAGGTAGTGGCCGAAGGTCTGAAGGTCCTCTCCGCCGTCCTCCCGGAGGACGTGAAGCTGGAGACCAAGGACTACGACTTCGGCGCCCGGCGCTACCACGCCACCGGTGAGACCCTCACCGACGCCGACCTCGACGCCCTCAAGCAGCACGACGCGATCCTGCTCGGCGCGATCGGCGACCCGTCGGTGCCGTCCGGCGTCCTGGAGCGCGGCTTCCTGCTCAAGCTCCGCTTCGCCTTCGACCACCACGTCAACCTCCGGCCCTCCAAGCTGCTGCCCGGCGTGGCCACGCCGCTGGCCGGCCAGCCGGAGATCGACTTCGTCGTCGTCCGCGAGGGCACCGAGGGCCCGTACACCGGCAACGGCGGCACCATCCGCAAGGGCACGCCCCACGAGGTCGCCACCGAGGTGTCGGTGAACACGGCCTTCGGTGTGGAGCGTGTCGTCCGGGACGCCTTCGCCCGCGCCCAGGCCCGCCCGCGCAAGAAGCTCGCGCTGATCCACAAGAACAACGTGCTGACCTTCGCCGGTCACCTGTGGACCAACATCTTCAACAAGGTGGCCGAGGAGTTCCCCGAGGTCACCACCGAGTACATGCACGTCGACGCCGCGACCATCTACCTGGTCACCCAGCCGGAGCGGTTCGACGTCATCGTCACCGACAACCTGTTCGGCGACATCATCACCGACCTCGCCGCGGCCGTCTCCGGCGGCATCGGCGTGGCGGCCTCCGGCAACATCAACCCCTCCGGCGAGTTCCCGTCGATGTTCGAGCCGGTCCACGGCTCGGCCCCGGACATCGCGGGCCAGGGCAAGGCCGACCCCACGGCCACCGTCCTGTCCGTCGCCCTCCTGCTGCGCCACCTCGGCCACGACGCCGAGGCCGCCCGCATCGAGGAGGCCGTCGCCGCCGACCTGGCCGAGCGCGTCGGCAAGCCGGCCCGCTCCACCACCGAGATCGGCGACGCGCTCGCCGTACGAGTAGCCGGCTGACCCCGGACTCGACGCTCGCAGAAGGCGCAGCACAAGTCGAAGCCGCCGGGTCGCATCCGCACCCGGCGGCTTCCGCATGCCCCCCGCCGGGTGACACCATCAGGCCTGGGCCGCACCCACGCCGTTTTCTCCCGCAGCACCCCGCGCGCGATAATCGAACGCGGAGCCGCGGAATGAGGGAAAGCTCGGACGTCCTAGCACTGGCCGGAAACGGTCCTTGCGCAGGCCGGAAACGGCCGTTCGGGCGGGAGCGCGGCCCGTCACTACAACCGGTGAAGGACAACCACTCATGACGACGCCCACGATCGAGCTGAAGCCCTCCGCCCACCCGCTCTCCAGCGCGGAGCGGGAGGCCATCCTGGCCAACCCCGGGTTCGGCCGCCACTTCACCGACCACATGGTGACCATCAAGTGGACGGAAGGCCGCGGCTGGCACGACGGTCAGCTCGTGCCGTACGCGCCGCTCTCGCTCGACCCGGCCACGACCGTCCTGCACTACGCCCAGGAGATCTTCGAGGGCCTCAAGGCCTACCGCCGCCCCGACGGCAGCGTCGCCACCTTCCGCCCCGAGAAGAACGCGCAGCGCTTCCAGTCCTCCGCCCGCCGCCTCGGCATGCCCGAGCTGCCCGTGGAGACCTTCATCGAGGCCTGTGACGTCCTCGTCCGCCAGGACCGGGCCTGGGTCCCGGCGCACGGCGGTGAGGAGTCCCTCTACCTGCGCCCCTTCATGATCGCGACCGAGGTCGGCCTCGGTGTGAAGCCCGCCAACGAGTACCTCTTCCTGGTCATCGCCTCCCCGGCCGGCGCGTACTTCCCCGGCGGCGTGAAGCCGGTCTCCATCTGGGTCTCGCAGGACCGCGTCCGCGCCGTCCCCGGTGGCATGGGCGACGCCAAGACGGGCGGCAACTACGCCGCGTCCCTGCTCGCCCAGGCCGAGGCCGCCGCCAAGGGCTGCGACCAGGTCTGCTACCTCGACGCGGTCGAGCACCAGTGGGTCGAGGAACTCGGCGGCATGAACCTGTACTTCGTGTACGGCGACAAGATCGTCACCCCGTCCCTCACCGGCTCCATCCTGGAGGGCGTCACCCGCGACTCCCTCCTCACCGTCGCCCGCGACCTCGGCTACCAGGCCGAGGAGGGCCGCGTCTCCCTCGACCAGTGGCGCCGCGACTCCGAGAACGGCACCCTCACCGAGGTCTTCGCCTGCGGCACGGCCGCCGTCATCACGCCGGTCGGCACGGTCAAGACCGACGGCGCCGAGTGGCAGCAGTCCGGCGGCGAGCCCGGCGAGGTCACCCTGAGGCTGCGTCAGGCGCTGCTCGACATCCAGCGCGGCACGGCCGAGGACAAGCACGGCTGGATGCACCAGCTGGCCTGATCACCGGCAGCACCCGGTGAGGGCCGGACCGGGCGAGGACGCCGGGTCCGGCCCTCACCGTCGTACGGGAAGCCGTACGGGATGCCGTACGGGAGAGTGAGCGTGCGGCCCGGGGCGAGTCGCCCGGGCCGCGGCTGCTCATATCGCGGGCGCGCGCTGCGGCTCCGCCTCGTCCGCGACCGCCGGGCGGCTCACCGGCGCCGACCATGTCAGCAGCAGGTAGGCCAGACCGCCGACCGCCCCCGACAGCAGGAAGCTGCAGTCCACCCCGCCGGTCAGCGCCAGCAGCGGACCCTCGTACGACGGCAGCGCCACGGCGAGACAGCCGACCACGGCGCCCAGGGCCCAGGACACGGTCGCCGCGATGTTCCAGCCGCCGCAGAACCAGTAGATCCCGCCCTTCGCGCGGCGGTTGAAGACCTGTAGGGCGTCGGCGTCGTACTCGCCGCGACAGCGGACGAAGCCGATGAGGGTGATGACCGCCCACGGCGTGCCGATCGCGGTGAGCAGCAGCACGAAGGAGGTCATCGCGGACTGCGTGTCGGAGAAGTAGTGGCCGAGGAACACGGAGACCGTGGCGACCACCGCGACCACACAGGTGGCCTTGGCTCGCGACAGCCGGGGCAGGATCGCGTCGAGGTCGAGGCCCATCGAGTAGAGCATCAGGCCCGCGTTGCCGACCGACCCGGCCGAGGCGGCGATCAGCAGCGGCAGCAGGTACCAGGCGGGGGCGGTCGCGGCGAGCGGCCCGGCGTAGTCGAGGGCGGCCTTGGCGGCGTACGAGGTGAAGGTGCCGAAGAGCTGCGGCACCAGCAGGCCGAGGATCAGCCCGAGCCAGGTCGCGCGCAGCACCTTGCGCGAGGAGTGGCGGGCGGGGGAGATGTAGCGGGTGTAGTCGCCGAGCAGGGTGATGAAGGCGACCGGGCCCGACAGGCCCGCGGCGACCGCGGCCAGCAGCCAGGTCGGCCAGAACCCGCCCAGCAGATAGCCGCCGGCCTCCGGCAGCGCGCCCGTCGAGAAGTCCGGGGCGTACGCGATCACGCCGAGGATCAGCAGGGCCGTCATGCCCACGGCGAGGATGCGGGACATCGCCAGCAGGACCTTGTAGCCGTAGACCGCGCCCGCGACGGTGGCCGCGGCGAGCAGGCCGTAGATCAGGACGTACGACAGGTCGTTCGCGGGCAGGCCGATCAGCCGGCCGAGCACGGTGACGGTCACGTCGCCGCCGATCCACACGGTCAGCGCGGTGTAGCCGAGGGCCAGCAGCAGCCCGACCACCGAGCCGACCAGCCGGCCGCGCACCCCGAACTGGGCGCCGGAGGACGTCGAGAGGTTGGTGGCCGTGCGCAGCGAGATGAGCGCGAGCGGCGCGGTGAAGGCCGTGCCGACCAGCGTGCCGACCACGATGGAGCTGACCGAAGCCCACCAGCCGAGCCCGAAGGACGGCGGCAGCCAGCCGAAGACGATCACTCCGAGACAGAGATTCGACCCGAGCAGGATCGAGACGAGGTCACGCGGACCGCTGGTGCGTTCCTCGTCGGGGATGGTGTCCACTCCGTGCTGTTCCATCGGCATGGGCGGGTCTCCTTTGATCAGCCACCTTGTAGTTTTGAGCGGCGTTCAATGTGACGTTCTCGAAGGTCCTACGTCAATGTTTCCGTCGTGGGAATCTCGTGTTTAGAGTGGTGCTCTAACCTGTGGAAGGCAAGGAGGTGCCCGCGTCATGAGACTGACCCCCACGGAACGTGACCGGCTGCTGCTCTTCGGAGCCGCCGAGCTGGCCCGCGCCCGCAGGGCCCGTGGCCTGCGGCTCAACGTCCCGGAGGCGACCGCCCTCATCGCGGACACCGTCTGCGAGGCCGCCCGCGACGGCAGGCGGCTGGCCGAGGCCATCGAGGCCGCCCGCGCCGTGCTCGGCCCCGACGACGTGCTGCCCGGCGTCGCCGACGTCGTCACCGAGGTGCACGTCGAGGCCGTCTTCGACGACGGCTCCCGGCTCGCGGTGGTCACCGACCCGATCGGCGGCGGACTCGGCGCCGAGGCCCCCGGCGCGCTGCTGCCCGGACCCGAACACGCCGACCCCGAGCCCGTCGTCCGGCTCACCGTCACCAACACCGCGCGCGTGCCCGTCTCGGTCACCTCGCACTTCCACTTCTTCGAGGCCAACCCGCGCCTGGACTTCGTCCGCGAGAAGGCCTACGGCATGCGGCTCGCCGTGCCCGCCGGATCGTCCGTGCGCTTCGGGCCCGGCGAGAGCGCCGAGGTGGGTCTCCTGCCGATCGGCGGCGACCGGATCGCGATCGGCTTCGCCGGGCTCGTCGACGGACCGCTGGACGCGCCGGGAGCGCGCGAGGAGGCGCTGCGCCGGGCAGCCGCCTGCGGATACCTGGGAGTTCCAGTCGAGGAGGTCAACCGATGAGCCGACCCGGAGGGCACCCCGCCGAAGCCCGTCGTCTCACCCCGTACGAGTACGCCGCCACGCACGGCCCCCGCGCCGGCGATCGCATCCGTCTCGGCGACTCCGGCCTGACCGTGAAGGTCGAGTCCGACGCCCAGAAGTACGGCGACGAGTTCCTGGCCGGCTTCGGCAAGACCGCCCGCGACGGACTGCACCTCAAGGCCGCCGCCGTCCGCGAGACCTGTGACGTCGTCATCAGCAACGTCGTCGTCATCGACGCCGCGCAAGGCATCCGCAAGGTCTCCATCGGCATCCGCGAGGGCCGCATCTGCGGGATCGGCCGGGCCGGCAACCCCGACACCCTCGACGGCGTCGACGTCGTCGTCGGCACCGGCACCTCCATCGTCTCCGGCGAGGGCCTCATCGCCACCGCCGGAGCCGTCGACACCCATGTCCACCTGCTGTCGCCGCGCATCATGGAGGCATCGCTCGCCTCCGGCGTCACCACGGTCATCGGCCAGGAGTTCGGCCCGGTGTGGGGCGTCGGCGTCAACTCCCCCTGGGCGCTGAAGCACGCCTTCAACGCCTTCGACGCCTGGCCCGTCAACATCGGCTTCCTCGGCCGGGGTTCGTCCTCCCACGAGGCGCCCCTGGTCGAGGCCCTCGCCGAGGGCGGCGCGTCCGGCTTCAAGGTGCACGAGGACATGGGCGCGCACACCAGGGCGTTGGACACCGCCCTGCGCGTCGCCGAGGAGCACGACGTCCAAGTGGCCCTGCACAGCGACGGCTTGAACGAGTGCCTCTCGGTCGAGGACACGCTGAAGGTGCTCGAAGGCCGGACCATCCACGCCTTCCACATCGAGGGCTGCGGCGGCGGACACGTCCCGAACGTCCTGAAGATGGCGGGCGTGCCGAACGTCATCGGCTCCTCCACCAACCCCACCCTGCCCTTCGGCCGGGACGCGGTCGCCGAGCACTACGGCATGATCGTCTCGGTCCACGACCTGAAGACCGACCTGCCCGGCGACGCCGCCATGGCCCGCGACCGCATCCGCGCCGGGACCATGGGCGCCGAGGACGTCCTGCACGACCTGGGCGCGATCGGCATCACCTCCTCCGACGCACAGGGCATGGGCCGCGCCGGCGAGACCGTCCGCCGTACGTTCGCCATGGCCGGCAAGATGAAGGCCGAGCTCGGCGACCCCGGCGTCGGCCACGACAACGAGCGCGTGCTGCGCTACATGGCCAAGCTGACCATCAACCCGGCCATCGCCCACGGCCTCGCCCACGAGGTCGGCTCCATCGAGGTCGGCAAGCTCGCCGACATCGTGCTGTGGCGCCCGGAGTACTTCGGCGCCAAGCCGCAGCTGGTGCTGAAGTCCGGCTTCCCGGCGTACGGCGTCGTCGGCGATCCCAACGCGGCCACCGACACCTGCGAACCTCTGGTCCTCGGGCCGCAGTTCGGTGCTTTCGGCGCGACCCCCGCCGACATCTCCGTGGCCTTCGTCGCCCAGGCCGCCCTCGACCAGGGCAACGACACCATGCCGACGCGCCGCCGCAGGGTCGCCGTACGCGGCACGCGCGGCATCGGCCCGGCCGACCTGCGGCTGAACTCCCGTACCGGACAGGTGGACGTCGACCAGCGCACGGGCCTTGTGACGCTGGACGGGGAGCCGCTGCGCTCGGACCCGGCCGACTCCGTCTCCCTCAACCGCCTCTACTTCCTCTGATTAGGACGTCTCCATGACCTACCGCATGCCCGCCGAATGGGACCCGCACGAGCGCACCTGGATGGCCTGGCCGGGCCCCAACCCGACCTTCACCAACGCCGAGGAACTGGCCGAGGCCCGCGCGGCCTGGGCGTCCGTGGCCCGCGCGGTACGCCGCTTCGAGCCCGTGACGGTGGTGCACGGCCCCGGCCAGGGCGACTCCGCCCGCGAGCTGCTCGGCCCGGACATCGACCTGGTGGAGCGCGAGCTCGACGACGCCTGGATGCGCGACATCGGCCCCACCTTCGTGAAGGACGCCGAGGGCCGGCTGGCCGCCGTGGACTGGGTGTTCAACGGCTGGGGCGGCCAGGACTGGGCCCGCTGGGAGCACGACTCCAAGATCGCCCGGCATGTCGCCGACCTCACCGGGGTCCCCGTACTGCCGTCGCCGCTGGTCAACGAGGGCGGCGCCATCCACGTCGACGGCGAGGGCACCGTCCTGCTGACCGACACCGTGCAGCTCGGCTCCGGGCGCAACCCCGACTGGACCCGTGAGCAGGTCGAGGCGGAGATCCACGCCAAGCTCGGCACCACCAAGGCCATCTGGCTCCCGCACGGCCTCGCCGGCGACTACGGCATGTACGGCACCCAGGGCCACGTCGACATCGTCGCGGCCTTCGCGAAGCCCGGCACGGTCGTCGTGCACAGCCAGAAGAACCCCGCGCACCCCGACCACGCCCGCTCCCAGCTCTACGTCGACATCCTGCGCGGCCAGACCGACGCCCGGGGCCGCACCCTGGAGGTCGTCGAGATCCCCGCGCCCACCGTCCTGCGCGACGAGGAGGGCGACTGGGTCGACTACTCCTACATCAACCACTACCTGTGCAACGGCGGCGTCGTGCTGTGCGGCTTCGACGACCCGAACGACGAGATCGCGGCCGGCATCTTCCGCCGGCTGTTCCCCGAGCGGACGGTGACCCTGGTCGACGCCCGGGCGATCTTCGCGGGCGGCGGCGGCATCCACTGCATCACCCAGCAGCAGCCCAAGGTGACCGTCGGGTAGCACGCGTCAGGTAGAACATACGGGTGAACGTACTGCTCTGCGCGGCCTGCGGCCGGCGGCTGACCGAGCCCGTCCGGCGGCTCGACGAGATGCCCGAGTATCCCGGCTGGGACGGCCTGCCCGACGCGGACGGACGACGGCACGGCCCGCCGAGCGTCCCGCGGGGAACGTACGTGGTCGACCCCCTGCCGTTCGGCGCGCCCTTCGTGCCGTACCAGGGGGACGACTACGACGGGATCGTGCCGGGCGGCATGTGGATGTCCGACGAGCGGGGTGAACTGGTGTCCGACGGGCCGCGTGGCACGTACGTTCTGCACCCTCTCGACGTCGTGGAACTCGCTCTCCACCCGGACGAGTCCCGGTGGGGCGGCTGCTGCGGCCCGAGCCCCCATCACGGCGTCAACCGCGTCTGCTCCTGCGGGGCGGAGGTCGCCGTCGCGGCTGCCGACTGCAGCGGCGGCTACGAGACCCGGCTCGTCCCCGACGCCGTCCGCGTGGAGGCCGCCGCGTGACCTCCCGCCGCCGTACCCCGGCCCCGCCCCGCGAGGAGGTACTGGCCGCCGCCATGGAGATGATCGCCGAGCGCGGTCTGGAGAAGCTCACCATGGCGGCGCTCGGCCGCGAGGTCGGCATGAGCAGCGGCCATCTCCTCTACTACTTCCACTCCAAGGACGAACTGCTGCTGCAGACCCTGGAGTGGAGCGAGAGCCGCCTCGGCGACGAACGCCGCCGCCTGCTGGCCCGCCCGGCGAGCGCCCGTGAACGCCTCGACGCCTATGTCGACCTGTACGTCCCCGACGGCCACCGCGACCCGCACTGGACGCTGTGGCTGGAGGTGTGGAACCGCTCGCAGAACGCCGAGGAGGCCGCGCGCGACCGCCAGTCGGAGATCGAGGGCGTCTGGCACCGCGACCTGGTGGCGCTGGTCGCCGAGGGCATCTCGCGCGGCGAGTTCCGTCCCCTGGACCCCGACCGCTTCGCGGCGCGGCTGCGCGCCCTGCTCGACGGCTTCGCCATCCACGTGGCCATCGGCCTGCGCGGCACGGACCGGGACCTGATCCTCGGCCATGTGCGGGAGTTCCTGGCCGAGGTGCTGCTGGTGGACGCCTGAGCTCGCATATTGAGACACCCCCGGTATGCGGGGGCGGTCTGTGCCAGACTGCCCCCGTGCTCTCGTTCGCCATGATTATTGGCAGCAGGCGCGCCGGTCCGCAGTGACCGCCTTCGTACGACCAGGTACGGGCGGACACCGTCGTCCTCGACCCGCGCGCAGACCTCTCGCACCCGCGAGGGGTTTTTCGCTTTTCTGGCCCACCCGCAGCCGGAGAGCACAGCGCGAGGGACCATTGGGGGGACGGTGGAGCCGGTCATTCCGGTAAGACCGAAGATCCACAACAGGAGCCTTGAGATCATGACCGCGACCGATTCGGCAACCAGCGAGCTCGACGACTCGTTCCACGTCTTCGACACCACCCTGCGCGACGGCGCCCAGCGGGAGGGCATCAACCTCACCGTCGCCGACAAGCTGGCCATCGCACGGCACCTGGACGAGTTCGGCGTCGGCTTCATCGAGGGTGGCTGGCCGGGCGCGAACCCGCGCGACACCGAGTTCTTCGCCCGCGCCCAGCAGGAGATCGACTTCCGGCACGCCCAGCTGGTCGCCTTCGGCTCGACGCGCCGCGCGGGCACCACGGCCTCCGAGGACCCGCAGGTCAGGGCCCTCCTCGACTCCGGCGCCCCGGTGATCACCCTGGTCGCCAAGTCCCACGACCGCCATGTGGAACTGGCCCTGCGCACGACGCTGGACGAGAACCTGGACATGGTCCGCGACACGGTCTCGTACCTCAAGGAGCAGGGCCGCCGGGTCTTCGTCGACTGCGAGCACTTCTTCGACGGCTACCGCGCGAACCCCGAGTACGCCAAGTCGGTCGTCCGCACGGCGTCGGAGGCGGGCGCCGACGTCGTCGTCCTGTGCGACACCAACGGCGGCATGCTCCCCGCCCAGATCCAGGCCATCGTCTCCACGGTCCTCGCCGACACCGGCGCCCGCCTCGGCATCCACGCCCAGGACGACACGGGCTGCGCCGTGGCGAACACCCTGGCCGCGGTGGACGCGGGCGCGACCCACGTCCAGTGCACGGCCAACGGCTACGGCGAGCGCGTCGGCAACGCCAACCTCTTCCCGGTCGTCGCGGCCCTGGAGCTGAAGTACGGCAAGAAGGTGCTGCCGGAGGGCCGGCTGCGGGAGATGACGCGGATCTCGCACGCCATCGCGGAGGTCGTCAACCTCACCCCCTCCACGCACCAGCCCTACGTGGGCGTCTCGGCCTTCGCCCACAAGGCCGGCCTGCACGCCTCGGCCATCAAGGTCGACCCGGACCTCTACCAGCACATCGACCCCGAGCAGGTCGGCAACACCATGCGCATGCTGGTCTCCGACATGGCCGGCCGCGCCTCCGTGGAGCTCAAGGGCAAGGAACTGGGCATCGACCTGGGCGGCGACCGCGAGCTGGTGGCCCGTGTCGTCGAGCGGGTCAAGGAGCGCGAACTCAAGGGCTACACCTACGAGGCGGCCGACGCCAGCTTCGAACTCCTGCTGCGCACCGAGGTGCAGGGCGGCCGGCCCCTGCGCTACTTCGAGGTCGAGTCCTGGCGCGCCATCGTCGAGGACCGCCCCGACGGCACCCACGCCAACGAGGCCACCGTCAAACTCTGGGCCAAGGGCGAACGCCTCGTCTCCACGGCCGAGGGCAACGGCCCCGTCAACGCCCTCGACCGCGCCCTCAGGATCGCCCTGGAGAAGATCTACCCGCAGCTCGCCAAGCTGGAGCTCGTGGACTACAAGGTCCGCATCCTGGAGGGCGTCCACGGCACCCAGTCCACGACGAGGGTCCTCATCTCCACCAGCGACGGCACCGGCGAGTGGTCCACCGTGGGCGTGGCCGACAACGTCATCGCGGCCTCCTGGCAGGCCCTGGAGGACGCCTACACGTACGGCCTGCTGCGGGCGGGAGTACAGCCGGCGGAGTGACGCCGGCTGTCCCTTCTAGCGCAGGGCCCACTTCTGGTTGGCGGCCCCCGTGCAGGACCAGATCTGGGCCCGCGCGCCCCGTTCGCCGGGGAGTTGTCCGTGACGTCCAGGCACTTGTTCGCGGCGAGGTTCACCACGTCGCCCGTCGAGGCGTTGTAGGACCAGCGCTGGGCTCCCGTGCCGTTGCAGTCGTACAGCTGGACCTTCGCCCCGTCGGACACGGAGCCGCCCGTGACGTCCAGGCACTTGCCGAGGGCCTGGACGGAACCGTCCGCGCGGACGGTCCAGCGCTGGGCCGACGTGCCGTTGCAGTCGTACAGCTGCACGGCCGTGCCGTTCGCGCTGGAACCGCCGGCCACGTCGAGGCACTTGCCCGCCAGGCCGACGAAGGACCCGGTCGTGTCGCCGCTCCCGGACTGGCTGCCCGTCCAGGTGAACGTCGCGGAGGTGCGGCCGGGCAGCGAGTAAGTCGCGTGCTGGCCGCCCCAGTTGACCGTCACCGTACGGGCCGACGTCGAGTCGTTGTACGCGATCAGCGCCTTGGAGCCGTCCGGGTTGCGCCAGGCCACGTTCGGGACCGCGGTGGACGCCGTCGAGGCGATCCGCTGGGCGCCCGGGCGGACGAACTTCGTGAGGTGGCCCATCGTGTAGTACTCGACGGTGAGGTCGACCTGGCCGTGCCGCGCGTCGCCGTTGTGGACCGTCACCAGGCCCGTGCAGACGCCGCAACCGCCGTTGTGCGGGCCCATGTTCTGGTCCACGGCCAGGGACCACTTCGTCACCGACTTCGCCCAGTTGCGGGTGTAGTCGATGATGTTCATCATGTCCTCGCGCTGCTGGTGCGCGATCCAGGTGCCGCCCGAGTGCTCGGTGCCGAAGGCGTCCAGCTGCGGGTACTGGTCGTGCACGGCGCTCTGCTTGGCGACGTCACCGCCGTAGCCGTGCCAGGCGATACCGCCGAAGTTCGGGTGGGAGCGGACCGCCGGGTCGTTCACCGTCTGGGCGGCGTAGGCGTCGTAGTCGGACCAGTTCCAGTCGTGGGCCAGGACTTTGGTGGACAGCCCTGCCGCGGCGAGCTTCGGGAGCAGCTCGTTCTTCGTGAAGTAGGCCAGCCCCGAGGCGTTCCAGCTCATCGACGGGTAGCCCGAGCAGCAGGTCGGCTCGTTCTGCGCGGTCACGTAGGAGATCGGGACGCCCTGGTCCCGGTACCCCTGGACGTACTTCACGAAGTAGTCCGCGTAGGCCCCGTAGTACTCCGCCTTCAGCCAGCCCCCGTTGAGCTGCCCGCTGTCCTTCATCCAGGCCGGCGCGGTCCACGGCGAGGCCATCACCGTCAGCGCGGGGTTGAGCTGCCGGGCCTGCCGGGTCAGCGGGACCACGTCCTGAAGGTCATGGGCGAGGGTGAATTCCGACAGGTCGGGGTCCGTCCGGCCCGCGGGGACGTCGTCGTAGGTGTAGCCGAAGCGCGCGAGGTCGGAGGCGCCCATGGGGTTGCGCAGGAACGACAGCCCGATGCCCTCCGTCGGCGAGAACAGCTTGCGCATGGTGTCGTCACGGGTCGCCTGCGACAGGGCCCCGCTGCCGTCCATCAGCCAGGCGGCGGTGTCGGTGAAGGACGCGCCGCCGCCGGTGAAGGTCTGGTAGCGGGTGTTCTCGTCGACGGTGATGTTCTCGCCGGCCCCGCCCGCGCCGGCCTGGAAGGCGAACGGCGTCTGCGGCTGGAGCCCGCGGACCACATGCCGTCCGCCGGAGTCGTCCGTGGTCGTCAGCCATACGGTGACCTGCTCGCCGGCGGCCTGCGCCGGGGTCGCCGTAGAACCGGCCGCCGCCGTGAGACCGGCCGTCGTCAGCAGCCCGGCCAGCAGCAGCCCGATGGATCTCCTCATGGTGCGCCGCCCTTCTGGAAGTGGGGTGGGGAGGCGTGCGAGCCGTGAGTAAATGACGGCTCCGCCACCCCGTCAAGGGCTCACGCGTTCATTACTCGAAACGACAACACCCCAGATCCGGCCGCTGGTTACGCGGGTATCAGTTCTGGCGTGAAGTCTTGACGGCGCCTCACTTCACCAGTTAACTCACGCCGTGATCTAAGCCGTGACGAGAGTCGAGGGACCGTTCCATGCGAAGAACCGCCCTGCTCGCCTGCGCCACCCTGCTCACCGGTCTGCTCCCTGTGGTGGCCGGCGCCGCCCAGGCCGCCGACGACCCCGCCCCCGTACCCGTCGACCGCTTCGAGGGCGAGGTCCCCTTCGCCGATCCCCCCGCCGGTGGCCTCTTCACCTGGGGCAGCGACACCGACGACCACCCCGCCCTCACGCTTCGGGCCCGCCCCGACGCCCCCGAGGGCGACAAGGTGCTCTCCGGGACGTACGACATCAGCGGCTGGGGCGGCTTCACCCACGACTTCGCCTTCGCCGAGCCCGCCCACGACTGGTCCGCCCACAAGGGCGTACGCCTGTGGTGGGAGGGGCACGGCACGGGCCGGAGCATCGCCTTCGAGCTGAAGGACGGCGGCGCGAACGGCGAGGCCTCCGAGCTGTGGACGACGTCCTTCGCCGACGACTTCACCGGCTGGAAGCAGATCGAGCTGCCCTTCACCGCGTTCACGTACCGCACGGACTACCAGCCCGTCGGCGGCATCGACCAGATCCTCGGGCTCACCGAGACCTGGGGCTACGCCCTCACCCTCCCGGTGGGCCTGAAGGGCGAGTTCGCCCTCGACGGCGTCGAACTCTACGGCCGCGCCGACCAGTCCAGGCGGGTGTCCGTCACCACCGACGCCGCCGTGCACCCCGTCGAGGAGGGCGGCACCGCCACCATCGGACTCACCCTCGGCACCATCGGGGGCACCCCCATCGACGAGCCGGTGACCGTCGCCTACGAGACCGGCCCAAGCGGCACCGCCGAGCCCGGCAAGGACTTCACGGCGGCCTCCGGGACCGTCACCTTCCCCGCCGGCACCCCCTCCGGCACCACCCGGACCCTGCGCGTCTCCACCCTCCACGACGACTCCGCCGAGCACGCCGAGACCGTCCCGGTCGCGCTCACCGTCACCGGCGCCAAGGCTCCCGCCGAGAACCCGCAGGTCGTCATCGACGCGCACGGGCTGCCGTATCTGAACCCGAAGCTCCCGGTGAAGCGGCGCGTCGCCGATCTGCTGTCCCGGATGTCCCTGGAGGAGAAGGCCGGCCAGATGACCCAGGCCGAGCGCGGCGCGGTCGCCGCCGACCCGGGGGACATCGCCGCGCAGGCCCTCGGCTCGCTGCTCTCCGGCGGCGGCTCCACGCCGACGCCCAACACGGCCGAGGCATGGGCCAGGATGATCGACGGGTTCCAGCTGCGGGCGCAGGCGACCCGGTTCCAGATCCCCCTCATCTACGGCGTGGACGCGGTGCACGGCCACAACAACCTGGTCGGCGCCACCGTCATGCCGCACAACATCGGCATCGGCGCGGCCCGTGACCCCGAACTCGCCCGCCGCACGGGCGCGGTGACCGCCGCCGAGGTCCGCGCCACCGGCGTGCCCTGGGACTTCGCCCCCTGTCTGTGCGTGACCCGCGACGAGCGGTGGGGCCGGTCGTACGAGTCCTTCGGCGAGGACCCCGCGCTCGTCGAGTCGATGGAGACGGTGATCCAGGGCCTGCAGGGCCGCGCGAACGGCGAGGACCTGGACCGGGACGACAAGGTGCTGGCCACCGCCAAGCACTTCGTCGGCGACGGCGGCACCGCCTACGGCTCCTCCACCACCGGCAGCTACACCATCGACCAGGGCGTCACCAAGGTCACCCGCGAGGAACTGGAGGCCGTGCATCTGGCCCCCTACCAGGACGCGGTCGACCGCGGAGTCGGCTCGGTCATGCCCTCCTACTCCTCCCTCGACCTGATCGGCGACGGCCGCGGACCGGTCAAGATGCACGCCCGCGCCGACATGATCAACGGCGTCCTGAAGGACCGTATGGGCTTCGAGGGCTTCGTCATCAGCGACTGGGCCGCCATCGACCAGATCCCCGGCGACCTCGCCTCGGACGTGCGGACGTCCGTCAACGCCGGCCTCGACATGATCATGGTGCCGTACGCCTACAAGGACTTCCGTACGACACTGGTCGCCGAGGTCCGCGCCGGACGGATCGCCGAGTCGCGCATCGACGACGCCGTGGCCCGCATCCTCACGCAGAAGTTCCGGCTGGGGCTGTTCGAGAAGCCGTACGCCGACACGTCCGGCGCCGCGGCCATCGGCTCGGCCGCGCACCGCGCGGTCGCCCGGGAGGCGGCGGCGAAGTCGCAGGTGCTGCTGAAGAACGACGGCGGCCTGCTGCCGCTCAAGAAGAGCCAGAAGGTGTACGTCGCCGGGTCCGACGCCGACGACATCGGCAACCAGACCGGCGGCTGGACCATCACCTGGCAGGGCGCGTCCGGAGACATCACCCCGGGCACGACCGTCCTGGAGGGACTGCGCGAGGCCGGAGGGGATGTCACCTGGTCCAAGGACGCCTCGGCCCCGACCGCCGGCCACGACGTCGGTGTGGTCGTCGTGGGGGAGACCCCGTACGCCGAGGGCATGGGCGATGTCGGCAACGGCCACGACCTGGAGCTGTCCGCCGCCGACCGGGCCGCGGTCGACAAGGTGTGCGCGGCGATGAAGTGCGCGGTGCTGATCGTGTCCGGGCGTCCGCAGCTGGTCGGCGACCGGCTGGGAAGCATCGACGCGCTGGTGGCGTCCTGGCTGCCGGGCACCGAGGGCGCCGGAGTCGCGGACGTGCTGTACGGGCGGCGGCCGTTCACCGGGCAGCTCCCCGTCACCTGGCCGAAGTCCGAGGCGCAGCTGCCGATCAACGTCGGGGACGCGGCGTACGACCCGCAGTACCCCTACGGGTGGGGCCTGACCACCGGCACCAAGGTGCCCGGCGGCGGAGCCGCGACCCTGAAGGCCCTCGGGGTGGCGGCTGCCGCGGCCGAGCGGGCCGGGGCGGACGAGGCCGGCCGCGCGCTGGTCGCCAAGGCCCGGCTGATCGTGCAGGCCAAGGCCGGACAGCACATCACCGCCGCGCTCGCGAAGCCCTTCGCGGAGGCGGAGCACCTGGCGCTCACCGGGCGCTACGGCGCGGCCGTGACGAAGCTGGCGGCCGCCTACCGGGCGGCCTGACCGCAGGGAAATATGACCGGTTCGGGTCCCTTCGGGCATCTTCGGGTAGCTTCGAGGTATGAAGGTCGTGCCCACGGCCCGAGGGCCCGCCGGTCTGCTGATCGCGCTGGCGTTCGCCGTCCTGACTCTGCTGACGGCGGGCGCCCCGCCCGCCGGTGCGGCCACCGATGTGTCGACGATCGCCGCGGCTCTCCGCGAGAGCCCGGTGTACGTCGCCCCCGGGGCCCAGGACCAGCTCTCCGACTCCGACGCGGAGGCCCTGGTCAAGAGGATCGAGGATGCCGACAAGCCGGTGTTCGTCGCGGTCCTGCCCGCCGACCAGCCCACCGGGACGCTGTTCCGGGATCTGCGGACCGCCACCGGGATCACCGGCCTGTACGCGATCCGCGTCGGCGACCGCTTCGACGCCCGCGCCGACTCCTCCGTCCTGCCGCGCGGCGCCGTGGCGAATCTCGTCCAGAGCGTCCAGGGCGTGGACGATCCCGCCACCCAGCTGAGCGACTTCACCGACCGGGCCGTGGCCAACATGGGCGGCTCGGCGCCGTCGAGCTGGGACTCCGGTGACCGGGGCGGGGCCTCGACCGGCACGCTCGTCACCCTCGGCGTGGTTCTCGCGGCGGGCGGCGCGGGCGCCTACACCCTGGTCCGCCGCAACCGGCGCCGGCACGAACAGGCCCAGCGCGAGGCGCTGGAGAAGCTGCGGGTCGTCGTCGACGAGGACATCACCGCGTACGGCGAGGAACTGGACCGCCTCGACTTCCAGCCTGCCGAACCCGGCGCCGACGACGCCATGCGCGAGGACTACTCCCATGCCCTGGACTCCTACGAGCAGGCGAAACGCCTGATGGAACAGGCCCGCAGGCCGGAGGACGTGCGCGCGGTGACGCAGGCGCTGGAGGACGGCCGCTTCTCGCTGGCCCGGCTCGCGGCCCGCCGCGAGGGCAGGCCGCTGCCCGAGCGCAGGCCGCCCTGCTTCTTCGATCCGCGGCACGGCCCCTCGGTGGCGGACGTGGAGTGGACGCCCCAGGCCGGCGCGACCCGGCAGGTCCCGGTCTGCGCCGCCGACCAGGCCCGACTCGCCGACGGCCGCGATCCCCTCGTCCGTGAGGTGGACACCGTCTCCGGCCGTCGCCCCTACTGGGACGCCGGTCCCGCCTACGGCCCCTGGGCCGGCGGCTACTTCGGCGGCGGCCTGCTGCCCGGCCTGCTCATCGGCACCATGCTCGGCAGCGCCATGGCGACCCCGGCGTACGCCACCGACTACGGCTCCGGGTACGGCGACTTCGGCGGCGGCGGTTACGAGGGCGGCGACGTCTCCGGCGGGGACTTCGACACCGGTGACTTCGGCGGCGGCTTCGGGGGAGGCGACTTCGGCGGAGGCGGAGGCGGAGGCGGGGGCGGGGACTTCGGTGGGGGAGGGGACTTCGGGGGCGGGGTTCTGAAACGCCGAGCGCCCGCCCTCCCCGGTGAGGGGATGAGGGCGGGCGCGCTCAGTGCGGTCCGGGCGTCAGGCGTTCTTGATCGCCGAGATGTCGAAGTTCAGCTTGATCTTGTCGGACACGAGGACGCCACCCGTCTCCAGCGCCGCGTTCCAGGTCAGGCCCCACTCGGAGCGCAGGATCTCGGCCTTGCCCTCGAAGCCGACACGCTCGTTGCCGAACGGGTCCTTCGCCGCGCCGTTGAACTCCAGGTCGATGGTGAGCGGCCGGGTGACACCGAGGATCGACAGGTCGCCGGTGATGCGGTAGTCGTCCCCGCCGAGGGCCTCGGCCTTGGTGGAGCGGAAGGTCATCGTCGGGAACTCGTCGGTCCTGAAGAAGTCGGCGCTCTTCAGGTGACCGTCGCGGTCGGCGTTGCCGGTGTCGATGCTGTCCATCTTGACGTCGAGCGAGGCGGAGGACCGGGCCGGGTCGGTGCCGTCGAGGTGCAGCGAGCCGGAGAAGTCGAGGAACTTGCCCTTGACGTTGGTCACCATCGCGTGCCGGGCGACGAAGCCGAGCGTGGTGTGCGAGGCGTCGATGGTGTAGTCGCCGGTCAGCGCGGCCAGGTCCGGGTTCACCGGGGCGGCGGTGGCGGTCGTGGCGCTGTCGCTGTCCTTGCGGCCGAAGATGCCCATGGTGTGCTCCTTGAGGGGGACGGAAGCTGTTGAATGTTCAACGAGCTCAACGAGAACGACGGTAGACCTATTCCGTTCAAAGTTCAACATCTTCGGCAGGGTCGATCCGGGACGTCCTGCGGATGGCCTACCGTGGTGATCGGCGACACCCCTAACTGTTTTTGTCGGACCCCTACAGCCCCTATGCCCTCTGAGCAGTCGAAACGCCTGCATGGACCTACGGTTCTGTTCAGTCGCACCAGGAAAACGGGCCGGAGACTGTACAGAGTCGACGGCTCGCAATCCTTGGTGGGCTTCGTAAGGTCACTACATGACCGTTTTGGAAGAGACGACGGGTGAGCCCACCGACGCGCGCGGGCGGGTCGCCGAGCTGCACGAGATCCGTGCGCAGGCGGTGGCCGGACCGAGCGAGAAGGCGACGGCGGCACAGCATGCCAAGGGCAAGCTGACCGCGCGGGAGCGCATCGAGCTGCTCCTGGACCCCGGCTCCTTCCGGGAGGTCGAGCAGCTGCGCCGGCACCGCGCCCAGGGCTTCGGTCTGGAGGCGAAGAAGCCGTACACCGACGGTGTCATCACTGGCTGGGGCACGGTCGAGGGCCGGACGGTCTTCGTGTACGCGCACGACTTCCGGATCTTCGGCGGCGCGCTGGGCGAGGCCCACGCCACGAAGATCCACAAGATCATGGACATGGCCATCGCGGCCGGCGCCCCGCTCGTGTCCCTCAACGACGGCGCGGGCGCCCGTATCCAGGAGGGCGTCAGCGCCCTCGCCGGCTACGGTGGCATCTTCCAGCGCAACACCCGGGCCAGCGGTGTCATCCCCCAGATCTCGGTGATGCTCGGCCCGTGCGCGGGCGGCGCGGCCTACTCGCCGGCCCTGACGGACTTCGTGTTCATGGTCCGCGAGACCTCGCAGATGTTCATCACCGGCCCCGACGTGGTCAAGGCGGTGACCGGCGAGGAGATCACGCAGAACGGCCTCGGCGGCGCCGACGTCCACGCCGAGACCTCAGGCGTGTGCCACTTCGCCTACGACGACGAGGAGACGTGCATCGCCGAGGTGCGCTACCTCCTCTCGCTCCTGCCGCAGAACAACCGCGAGAACCCGCCGCGCGCGGAGTCCGCGGACGCGCCGGACCGCCGCTCGGACGTCCTGCTCGACCTCGTCCCGGCCGACGGCAACCGGCCGTACGACATGACCAAGGTCATCGAGGAGATCGTCGACGACGGCGAGTACCTGGAGGTCCACGAGCGCTGGGCCCGCAACATCATCTGCGCCCTGGCCCGGCTCGACGGCCAGGTCGTCGGCATCGTCGCCAACCAGCCGCAGAGCCTCGCCGGTGTCCTGGACATCGAGGCGTCGGAAAAGGCCGCGCGCTTCGTCCAGATGTGCGACGCCTTCAACATCCCGATCGTCACTCTTCTGGACGTGCCCGGCTTTCTCCCTGGTGTGGACCAGGAGCACGGTGGAATCATCCGGCACGGCGCCAAGCTCCTCTACGCCTACTGCAACGCCACCGTGCCGAGGATCTCCCTGATCCTGCGCAAGGCGTACGGAGGTGCGTACATCGTCATGGACAGCCAGTCCATCGGTGCCGACCTCACCTACGCGTGGCCCACGAACGAGATCGCCGTGATGGGCGCCGAGGGTGCCGCCAACGTCATCTTCCGGCGGCAGATCGCCGACGCCGAGGACCCCGAGGCCATGCGGCAGAAGATGGTCAAGGAGTACAAGGCCGAGCTGATGCACCCGTACTACGCGGCCGAGCGCGGCCTCGTGGACGACGTCATCGACCCGGCCGAGACCCGCGAGGTGCTCATCCGGTCCCTGGCGATGCTCCACACGAAGCACGCCGACCTGCCGTCCCGCAAGCACGGCAACCCCCCGCAGTAACCCGACGGACCATCCGCCGTCCCGCTGCGGAAACCTCATCCACGGAGACTGACACCCATGAACCTCCCTGACATCCGCGTCGAGAAGGGCCACGCCGAGCCCGAGGAAGTGGCCGCCCTGACGGCCATCCTCCTCGCCCGCGCCGCCGCCCAGCCGACCCCCGCCCCGGCCCACCGCGGCCGCGCAAAAGCCGGCTGGCGCCGCCTTGAGCGCGAGCCGGGCTTCCGAGCCCCGCACAGCTGGCGCTGAGCCGGACAGACAAACAGCAGGGCCCCTCTCGAAAAGAGAGGGGCCCTGCTGTTGTTTTTAGGGGCGCGGGGCTGTATCGATATGCGGCTCCGCCGCGCGGGCGCGAGCAACCAAAGAGCTGCCGCAGACGGCATACAACCGTCCACGGCAGCTCAATAGCCGATCCAGTAAAGCCTCTTACCGAAGCCGAGCCATCAGCGCATGCTCCACCAGCGTGATCAGCGTCGACTTGGCATCCGCCCGATGCCGCGCGTCGGTCGTGATGATCGGGGTGTCCGGCCCGATCTGGAGGGCCTCGCGGACCTCCTCCGGCTGGTACGGCTGGTTCCCGTCGAAGCCGTTGAGGGCGATGACGAACGGCAACCCGCTGTTCTCGAAGTAGTCGACGGCCGGGAAGCAGTCGGCGAGGCGCCGGGTGTCCACGAGCACCACCGCACCGATCGCACCGCGTACCAGGTCGTCCCACATGAACCAGAACCGGTCCTGGCCGGGCGTACCGAAGAGGTACAGGATCAGGTCCTGGTCGAGGGTGATGCGGCCGAAGTCCATGGCGACCGTGGTGGTCGTCTTGTCCCCGGTGTGGGTGAGGTCGTCGATGCCGGCCGACGCGGACGTCATGACGGCCTCTGTGCGCAGCGGGTTGATCTCCGAGACGGCGCCGACGAACGTGGTCTTGCCCACGCCGAAGCCGCCCGCCACCACGATCTTCGCGGAGGTGGTGGAGCGGGAAGGACCGCCGCTAGAGCTTGCGAAGTCCACTGAGCACCCTTTCGAGCAGTGTCACGTCTGGCTGGCCGCCGGCGTTCTCGGCGCCGCCTGGCTGATGGATGGCGACCAGGCCCGCCTCCGCCAAGTCGGCGACGAGGATCCTGGCCACGCCGAGGGGGATCGTGAGCAGGGCCGAGATCTCGGCCACCGACTTGATCTCCCGGCACAGATTGCAGATCCGCTGATGCTCGGGCAGCTGGCCCTGCATCTGGTGCGGAGCCGCGGTGGTGTGCACCAGCGCCTCGATGGCGAGCTGGTACCGCGGCCTGGTGCGGCCGCCCGTCATGGCGTACGGACGCACCAGGGGGTTGTTCGACGCCCCGGCGGGCGCCGGCTCAGGGGCACGTCGCTGCGGCTGCACGGGCTGGATGCGCGGTGCCTGCGGCTGGTCGTACGGCGAGGGGCCGGGGCCCTGCGGGACGTACGGCTGCCGGTGGCCCGGGGTGGAGGGGAAGTCGTACCGGTTCTGGGAACCGTCGCCGTGACCCTGGGCAGGGTCGTACGACCAGTTACCCGATGAACCGCCTGGGGGTGTTGCCACTTCTTCCTCCTCCGACTGTGCCGGGCACCCATACCTGTGGAGCCGCGTCCCGAAACCTTACGGTCTCGGGAGGCGAAAACGCACCGTCCGTCTGTCAGTTGAGCAGGCTCCCCTGGAGCTCCGCCCGCAGGTCCGGGGTCAGTACGGTGCCCGCGCGGTCCACCAGAAGGGCCATCTCGTACCCAATGAGGCCGATGTCCGCTTCCGGGTGGGCCAGCACCGCGAGCGAGGAACCATCGGAAATGGACATGATGAAGAGGAATCCCCGCTCCATCTCCACAACCGTCTGGTTCACGCTGCCGCCCTCGAAGATGCGCGAGGCACCGGCGGTCAGCGAGGTCAGACCGGAGGCGACGGCCGCGAGCTGGTCGGCGCGGTCGCGGGGGAAGCCTTCGGACATCGCCAGAAGGAGTCCGTCGGCGGAGACCACCACGGTGTGGGACACCCCAGGGGTGTTGTCCACGAAGTTGGTGATCAACCAGTTCAGGTTCTGTGCCGCCTGGCTCATCGGGCTCACACTAACGCTCCTGGTTGTAGGTGCTGTCAGGACCGAAGCCCTGGCCGTTCGTTTCACTTCCTGCGCTGCGTCCCCGCTGGACACCCCGGCGCAGGTTGCTCAGCCTGCCCCGGACGTCCTCGGGGGCGCGGGAGACCTGTGGGCCGCCCTGCGGGGTCGATTCCGCGGTGCCTTCGACCAGATTGGCCTTGGGCACCCGCCTCGGCAGGCCGGAGGAGGTGACCCCGCCCGCCTTGGGCTTCCTCAGCTGCGCGGCCTGCTGCCAGCGCTCGTCGTTCGCCGAGCGCCAGGTGTCGCCGTTGCTCTCCGGCGCGGAGGCCGGAGCTTCCCGGTCCGCGGGCCGAGCGCCGTTCGCGCTGCCGCCCGTGGCCCCGCGACGGGGGAGCCCGGCGTCGGTGGAGCCGGTGGACCCGCGGCGCGGAAGTCCGGCGTCGGTCAGCGCGTGCCCGGTGGAGGAAGCCGCATCCGGACGGTCGAAGCCTACGCGGTCCCGCTCACTCGCGTCAGCGGCCTGCGTCGATTCCGCTTGCGGAGCGTACTGGTCCGGGTAGCCGTTCTGGTAGCCGTCCTGCTGCTGCCAGTCCGCCTGGTAGGACTGCTCCTGGTAGCCGGAGAAGGTGTCCTGGCCGGCGGGGGGCACCGTCGCGTGCTGCTCCTGGCCGCCCTCCGCATAGCCCGGCTCGGGGTAGCCGCCGGGGGACGAGAAACCGTCGCCCTGCGGCAGACCGCCGTTGGGCGCGTAGTACTGCTCGTCGTACGCGGGCTGCTGCTGCTCCTCGTACGACGTCTGACGGCCGTACGCGCCGGACTCGTCCGGGTAGCCGTTCTGGCCGCCCGCGTAGCCGTGACCGGTGAACTCGTCGTACGACGACTCGTCGGAGTCCTGCGACGGCTGCTGGCCGTGCGTCTGGGCCTCCAGGGCCGCGCGGCGCTCCTCGCGCATCAGGGAGCGGCCCACCGGGTCCAGCTCGCGGATGTCGTCGGGGACCTCGGTGTAGCGGCTGTCGTCGAAGCCGAGCTCGGCGGCCGTGCGCATCGGCTGGGCCTGCTGCCCGCCGAAGTCCTCGCCGCGGAACTGCTGCTCCGGGATGATCTGCGAGACGGTGAACTCGTCGCGCTCCATCGCCTGCTCGCCACCACCACCGTGCGTGATCGCGTCCGGCAGCATGACCAGCGACGTCGTACCGGCCTGCTCGCCCGAGGGGCGCAGCTGGACCCGGATGCCGTGCCGGTCGGACAGCCGGCCGACCACGAACAGGCCCATGCGCTGGGAGATCGCGGCGTCCACGGTCGGCGGGTTCGCCAGCTTGTGGTTGATGTCCGCGAAGTCCTCGGCCGTGAGGCCGATGCCCTTGTCGTGGATCTCGACCATCACACGGCCGTCGGGCAGACGGGTCGCGGTGACGCGGACCTTGGTCTGCGGCGAGGAGAACGTCGTCGCGTTCTCCAGGAGCTCAGCGAGCAGGTGCACGAGGTCGGTGACCGCGCGGCCGTGGATGTCGGCCTCGGGGACGCCGGACAGCTCGATGCGCTCGTACTGCTCCACCTCGGAGGAGGCGGCGCGCAGCACGTCCACCAGCGGGACCGGCTGGTCCCAGCGGCGGCCGGGTTCCTCGCCGGCGAGGACCAGGAGGTTCTCGCCGTTACGGCGCATACGGGTCGCGAGGTGGTCCAGCCGGAAGAGGTTCTCCAGCTGGTCCGGGTCGGCCTCGTTGTTCTCCAGGTCGGTGATCAGGGTCAGCTGGCCCTCGATCAGCGACTGGTTGCGGCGCGACAGGTTGGTGAAGATCGCGTTGATGTTGCCCCGCAGCAGGGCCTGCTCGGCGGCGAGGCGGACCGCTTCGCGGTGGACCTGGTCGAAGGCACGGGCGACCTCGCCGATCTCGTCCGTGGTCGTGATCGGAATGGGCGCGACCCGGGTGTCGACACGGCCGGGGTCGGTGCGCGAGAGCTGGTCGACCAGCATCGGCAGACGCTGCTCGGCGATACCGAAGGCGGCGTTGCGCAGCTGGCGCATCGCGCGGCTCATCTGGCGGGCGACCATGCCGGCCAGGATGAACGCGGCGAGCAGGGCCACGACGACGATGCCACCGGTGACGAAGGCGTCCTGCTTGGCGTCGTCGGCGATGACCTGGGCCTCGTCCACGGCCTTGTCCACGAGCTCGGTCTCGACCGTGTTGTAGCCCTCGAACTTCGCGGTGGAGGCGCCCATCCAGGTCTGGACGGTGACGCCCTTCTCCGCCAGCTGCTCGGCGCTGAAGGCGCCGGAGGCGATGCCCTGGACCATGCGGTCGGCGGCGGGCATGGCGGAGTAGGCGCCGCCCTGCGTGGAGGAGGTCTGGCCGGCGTCGACCGCGGTGCCCTTGTCACCGACGGCCTTGCGCTGCTCGGCCATGACCTCGTCGAGCCGGTCGACGTCACCCTGGGTGGCGCCGGAGACGAACTCGTTGACCGCGATGCCCTCGAGGTAGCGGTAGGAGACCAGCGAGACGCGCTGCTGGGTGGCCACCTCGGGCTTGTCGCTCGGGCGCAGCAGCAGGTGCGTGCCGATCGAGCGCTGCAGCGAGGCGGCGGCCTTGGCGAGCGAGACGGCGTACACGGTACGGCCGTAGCTGGTGATGTTGCCGGTGCCGAGGTTCAGCTCGTTGGCGAACTCCATCAGACCGTGCTGGACGGCGACGTAGCCCTCCTCGGTCTTCACCGGGTCCATGGCCTCGGTGTAGGCGGCCTTGCGCAGCGCGTCGAGCTTGCTCTCGTTGGACTCGAACAGCTCCATACGGCGCTTCAGCGAGGCCGTCTGCGGAAGGTCCTGGGCCGCCTCGTCGAAGTTCTGCTTGGCCGCGTCGGTGGCGGCCCGCAGCTTCTCGACGTCGTCGGTGACGCCCTTGCCGGCGAGCAGGTCGGGCGCGCTCAGGTCGCGCTCGTCGAGGAGGGCCTGGCCGTACTCGTCGGCGGCGCGCACGAGCAGCGCCACCTTCTCGGCGTCCTCGGCCTGCTGCCAGGTGTCGATCGAGCTCTTCACCTGGAAGCCGCCCATGACGAGGCCGACCAGCACGGGTATGAGCAGGATCGCGTTCAGCCGGGTCGGCACCCGCCAGTTGCGCGGGGACAGCCGGCCGCCGCTCTCGACGGGGGCGGCCGCGGGCTCCGAGCCGGGCACGGGGGCGGGCGCCGCACCGCGCGGCGGCGGGGTGAAGTTGCCCCGCGCGGGCGGCTCGGGACCGTTCTTGCTTCGCCTCACTCGACCAACAACCTCTCGGCGGCGGGCACCTACGTCGTGCCGCAGTGTCTCAGAGCCCGGTTCGTCATCGACCACGGAGTACGTCTTTGACTAATGGGCAGTTCAGGCATTCCAGCACGTCAACCAGTGCAGTTCCAAACATGGGGAAGCACCGGATCGGGATCTTGTAAGGGCCAGATAAAACGGTCATAAAGAGCGAGCCCCGTCAAAAGACGGGGCTTTCGTGAGCGCAGCGAGACCGGCCGACCGCGACGCGTGGTGGCGTATGCCGATTCCTCTGCCGAAACGTTATGAACACCGGAGCCGGCCGTGTCAAAAGCCACAGCCGGCTCCGGAGCGTCTACGACAACCGTTGTACAACTGCCGTGCGCACGGCAGATTTGGCTCCTACCGCAGGCGGGCCATCAGCGCGTGCTCCACCAGCGTGATCAGCGCGGACTTCGCATCCGCGCGGTGCCGCGCGTCGGTGGTGATGATCGGGGTGTCGGGGCCGATCTGCAGGGCCTCGCGGACCTCCTCCGGGTGGTACGGCTGGTGGCCGTCGAACCCGTTGAGCGCCACCACGAACGGCAGCCCGCTGTTCTCGAAGTAGTCCACCGCCGGGAAGCAGTCCGCCAGGCGCCGGGTGTCGACCAGGACGACAGCGCCGATCGCGCCGCGCACCAGGTCGTCCCACATGAACCAGAACCGGTCCTGACCGGGCGTACCGAACAGGTACAGGATCAGATCCTGGTCCAGGGTGATACGGCCGAAGTCCATGGCGACCGTGGTGGTCGTCTTGTCCCCGGTGTGGGTGAGGTCGTCGATGCCCGCGCTCGCGGACGTCATCACGGCCTCCGTGCGCAGCGGATTGATCTCCGAGACGGCGCCGACGAACGTGGTCTTGCCCACGCCGAAGCCACCCGCCACCACGATCTTCGCGGAGGTGGTGGACCGTCCGGTGGAGACCGGACCGCCGCTAGAGCTTGCGAAGTCCACTGAGCACCCTTTCGAGCAGTGTCACGTCCGGCGCACCGGTGGTTTCGTCGCCACCCGGCTGGTGGATGGCGATCAGGCCGGCCTCGGCGAGGTCGGCCACGAGGATCCGGGCCACACCGAGCGGCATGGACAGCAGGGCCGAGACCTCCGCGACCGACTTCACCTCACGGCACAGATGGCAGATGCGCTGGTGCTCCGGAAGGAGCCCCATCAGCGCTGCCGGGTCGGCCGTCGTGCTGATCAGCGCCTCGATGGCGAGCTGGTAGCGCGGCCGGGTCCGGCCGCCGGTCATCGCGTACGGCCTAACCAGCGGCTGGTCGCCCTCGTCACCGTACGGATCGTCTGCGTACGGATCATGAGAGGCGGTGGGCGGGGTCATGAATCCTCCGGGCGGGACAGCAAGTCTCGGTCGGTCGTGCCGTCTGAGCAGGGCCGGTGGGGGGATTGTGTCGGCCGAACGGTGATTTGGTGAGGCAGGTGGATCTCGGGGTGATCAGTGAAGCAGACTGCCTTGGAGCTCGGCGCGCAGGTCGGGCGTGAGGACCGCTCCCGCGCGATCGACGAGGAGCGCCATCTCGTAGCCCACCAGGCCGATGTCGCACTCGGGGTGGGCGAGCACGGCGAGCGACGAGCCGTCCGAGACGGACATGAGGAAGAGGAATCCTCGCTCCATCTCGACGACCGTCTGCGCCACGTTGCCGCCCTCGAAGATCCGGGAGGCCCCGGCCGTCAGCGAGGTGAGTCCCGACGCGACGGCCGCCAGCTGGTCGGCGCGGTCCCGCGGGAACCCCTCCGACATGGCCAGCAGCAGGCCGTCGGCGGACACCACGACCGTGTGGGACACCCCGGGGGTGTTGTCCACGAAGTTGGTGATCAACCAGTTGAGGTTCTGTGCCGCCTGGCTCATCTGGCTCAACTAACGCTCCTGCTGGTGAGAGGGGCTGGGGAAGCTGCCGGTCTGGCCGGTACCGGCCTGACGACCCTGAGCGATGCCCCTGCGGAGATTGGTCAGCCGCCCGCGCACGTCGTCAGGCGCACGCGAGACCTGCGGACCGGCTTGGTGCTGTTGCTGCTGAGCCGTACCCGGGACGAGGTTCGCCCGGGGTACCCGGCGCGGAAGGCCGGACGTCGTGATGCCGCCCGCGGCCGGCTGCCGGACGCGCTCGGCCTGCCGGACGAGGTCGTCGTTCGGCGAGCTGCGCCAGGCGGTGGCTGCGGGACGCTGGGGGGCCGGCGCCGGAGCGGCGGCCTGCGGCTGCTGCGGGGCGGCCGGAGCCGCGCCCTGCTCGCCCTGGCGCTCCTGGCGGAACCAGTTGGTCTCCAGCGTGTCGTACAGCGGCGTACGGCCGTCACCCGGGCTCGGCGCCGGCGGCAGGGCCTCCGGCTCCGGGCGCGCGGCGGGCCGCTGCGCTTGCGGACGCTGCGGGGCGGCCGGGCGCCGGGCCTCGGCACCGCCCTGCTGGGGACGCTCGAACTGGCCCGTGGAGTTGCCGTCGTACCCCTGCGGGGCCGGGAACTGGCCCGTGGAGCCGTTCTGGTAGCCCTGCGGAGCGGCGAACTGGCCGGTGGAGCCGTTGTCGTAGCCCTGCTGGGCCGGGTACTGGCCGGTCGCGGCCGGGTTCTGCGGGGCCGGGAACTGACCGGTCGAGCCGTTCTGGTAGCCCTGCGGCGCCGGGAACTGGCCGGTGTCCTGCGGAGAGTTGGCATCCGGGCGGCCGTAGTCGGCGGAACCGGGCGGCAGACCCTGACGCTCGTCGGCCCGCGGAATCGCCGGCATCTCCGCGGTGGACCCGGGACCCTGCAGGTCGTCGATCCGGGGCATACGGCCCGTGCGGTCGAGGTCGGACTCCTCGTGGCCGCGCGGGGCGTCCAGCGAGGCACGGGAGACCGGCGGCTGCGCGTTGTCGTCGCTCCAGGCCGGCCGCTGCTGCGGCGCGGAACCGCCGGGCAGCTCGGGCCGGGCACCGCCCTGCGGCGGCAGCTGGGGCCGGCGGCGGCGCGAGCCGCCCTGCTCGGCGCCCGCGTCGCCGTGCTGCGGGGTCGCCCCGCCACGGGGACCGCCGAAGGCGTCCTGACCCTGGCCCTGGCCCGGGTTCTGGCCCTGGCCCTGCTGGCCGCGCGGGCCACCGAAGGCGTCCTGACCCTGCTGGCCGCGCGCACCGCCGAAGGCGTCCTGGCCCTGCTGCGGCCGGCCCTGACCGCCCGCGGGCGCCTGACCGAAGCCGGCCTGCGCCGGAGCCGGACGGCCCTGCCGGCCACCGGGGGCCTGCTGACCGGGCATCTGCTGACCGGCCGGAGCCTGCTGGTTGCCGGGACCCTGCGGGGCGTTCGGACCCTGCGGGCCACGCGCACCACCGGGCGTACCCGGAAGGGCGCCGTCACGGCCGGGCAGCGCGGCGCGCGGACCCTGGCCGGCGCCGAGCAGCCCGCCACCGGCGGCGGGGGCACCGCCACCGAGTGCGCCGCCGTTCTGGCGCCGGGCCGCGGCCGCGCCGGCGGCGGCCTGAGCCGCGGCCGGACCGCCGACACCCGGGCCCTGACCGGCCTTGGGCTGAGGCTTCTTGCCGCCCTGGGCGACATCGACGGGCAGCATGACCAGCGCGGTCGTACCACCGGAGTCGGACGGGCGGAGCTGGATACGGATGCCGTGGCGCTGCGACAGACGGCCGACCACGAACAGACCCATGCGGCGGGAGACGGAGACGTCCACGGTCGGCGGCTGCGCGAGCCGCTCGTTGATCGCGGCGAGGTCCTCGGGGGACAGGCCGATACCGGTGTCGTGGATCTCGATCAGCACGCGGCCGTCGGGCAGCGCGTGACCGGTGACCTTGACCTTGGTCTGCGGCGAGGAGAACGAGGTCGCGTTCTCGAGCAGCTCGGCGAGCAGGTGCACGAGGTCGTTGACGACCCGGCCGGCGACCTGCGTGGTCGGCACGGAGGCCAGCTCGATGCGCTCGTACTGCTCCACCTCGGACGCGGCGGCGCGGAGCACGTCGACCAGCGGGACCGGGCGGGTCCAGCGCCGGCCGGGCTCCTCACCCGCGAGGACGAGGAGGTTCTCGCCGTTACGGCGCATACGGGTGGCGAGGTGGTCCAGCTTGAACAGCGAGGCCAGCTGGTCGGGGTCGGCCGCTCGCGGGACTCCAGCTCGGAGATCAGCGACAGCTGGCGCTGGATCAGACCCTGGGAGCGGCGCGAGAGGTTGGTGAACATCGCGTTGACGTTGCCCCGCAGCAGGGCCTGCTCGGCGGCGAGACGGACCGCCTCGCGGTGCACGTCGTCGAAGGCCGCGGCCACCTGGCCGATCTCGTCACGGGAGTGCACACCGACCGACTCCACGGACGTGTCGACGTCCTGCGGGTCGGACTCGGACAGCTGCTTGACCAGCTCGGGCAGCCGGTCCTGGGCGACCTTGGTGGCGGTCTCCTGCAGTCGGCGCAGCGAGCGGATCATGGAGCGGGCCACGACGAAGGCGCCGACGAGGGACACGCCGAGCACGAGCAGGATCAGCGCACCCGAGATGATCGCTTCCTGCTCGGACTCGCTGCGCAGCTCACGGGCCTTCTGCTCCATGTCGTCGAGCAGCTGGGTCTCGATCTTGCGCATCTGCTCGATCTTCGCCGAGCTGTCGTCCACCCAGTCCAGGTAGGAGCGGCGGCCCAGGCCGTCGATGCCGTCGATCCGGCCGAAGGCGCGGTCGGCGTAGAGGTCGGCGTCCTTGATGGTCGCGTTGCCCTCTTCGATGGGCTTGAGCGTCTCCGCGGCGTCCTCGGTGCCGTAGATGCTGCGGAAGCTCGCGAGCTCGGACTCCTCGCTCTCCAGGGCCGACTGGCCGTAGAGGCGGTCGTTCTCGGAGAGGTCACCGTCGCTCTTGTTGTTCGCCGGGAGGGCGGCGGCCAGGACGGCGCGCTGGATCGACGCGTACTCCTTGGCGGAGGAGAAGGCCGCCAGCGTACGCGTCCGCTTGATCATCTCCGGGTTGCTGGTGGCCTCCGCCATGTCCTGGGAGAGGTCGAGCAGGTGGGTGATCAGGCGGTGGTAGGCCTCCACCGTCTGGGTGGAGTTGCGTTCGGACTCGTAGGCCTTGGAGCGGATCTTGGCGACGTTGCCGAGTTCGCCGACGAGACCCACGAGGGTGTCGCGCACGCCCTGGAGGTTGCCGTCCTTGGCGGCGGCGTCGATCTCCTCGGAGGCGTTGACGAAGTTGTCCATGGCCCGGTCCGTCTTGGTCCGGTAGCCCTTGATCGTCAGGTCGTTGGCCGTGGAGTCGTGCGCCAGCGGGCCGGCCGACCGGTCGCGCTCCTCCTGGAGGGCGGCGGCGAGCTCGGTGGCCTGCTTGGTCATGTCCGTCAGCAGCCGCATGTTGTCGAGCTGCTGCATGTCGTCCATCGACTGGTTGATGCGCAGGGCACCGAGGGTGGTCGCGGCGACCACGGGGAGCGCGAGCAGCGAGACCAGTCGGGTGGAGATGCGCCAGTTGCGCAGCGCTATTCGGGGGCCGGGGCCGGTCGGGCCCGTCGGCGGCTTCACGGACGGGGTGGGCGCGGCCGACGGTGCGGACCCGCCGGGACGCCCCGAGCGGTCTGCGTCGGACGACGTCGGGCCCTGGTTCTGGGCGTGCTGGGGCGAGGAGCCGACGGCCTTGGGGCCCGTCCCGCCATGCGGCTCCGGCTCCGCCGAAGCGCTGCCATCCCTCTTGAAACGTCCCTGCACTAGCGTCGCAACCTCTGGACCAGGCGCCCTTCCGAGTGAACGGAAGAACGGTGTCGGCGTCGTCGGGGACGCCCTGAATACGTCCCCGGATGGTCGTGAGTGACCGGCGCTGGCTTCCCCCTTCTCACCGCCACTCGGCGCTGTGTGCGCCCCTGCGCGCCGGTTCGATCCCGCGGCGGTCCGAGGAATTCCAGCACAGTGCAGGATCTCCAACAAGGCCCGTAGGCCAGGCCGCGACTTCCGTGACGGGCTGTGAGGGTCAGGTCACGAGCCGTACACCGACGCCTCCCGTATAACGGACATAGGCGGGCGATTCGCCGAGAGGGCCGTCGTGTCCCAGTCGCCATGATCAGGAGCGGAATGGCAGCTTCAGGGGTGCAATGTCCGTTTCGTGGGCATGAGTTGCGGGCCTGAATTGACCGGTTTGAGTGTCGATTCGTGAGCAAACTCACACGGGGATCATGGGCTCTTCACGCGTTCAGCAGGGAATCGGATGTTTAGCCTGACGCTTTACAACAGGTAACGCTCTGACAACCAGCCACACGACAGGATCCGGACAACCGTGAAGACGACGACGCTGTTCCGCCTCGCCAACCCGCGGCGCACCACGCTGGCGCACCTGACGGACGCCGACGAACTGCAGACCCCGGAGCGCCTGGAGCACTCCGTCGAACTCCCCGCGCAGACCGCCAACCCCCGGCGCACGATCCTGATGGAGCTCCCGGCCACGGCCGCCGCCTCCGCAGAGTAATACGCACGGCGCACGCCGACCGTTCGGGTCGAGCACGGCTCGAGCACCCCTGTAGACCCGAGGGCGCCGCGGACCACCCGGTCCGCGGCGCCCTCGGGCGTATATGGGCGCGGCAGCCGCCGCCTGCCGCGTTAGCCTGGAGCGTCAGATCCAGCCGCTCTCAGTCAAGGGGCCAAGCAACCCGTGCGCATCGCCAGGTTCTCCATCGACGGGAACGTCGCCTTCGGCGCGGTCGAGGGTGAGAAGCAGGACGAGCTCGTCCTCGACATCATCAAGGGCATCCCGTTCGCGGACTTCGAGCTCTCCGGTACGAAGGTGCCGCTGAGCAAGGTCCGGCTGCTGCCGCCGGTGCTCCCCAACAAGGTCGTGGCCTTCGGCCGCAACTACGCCGAGCACGCGCGCGAGCTGGGCAACGAGGTGCCCGAGGACCCGTTCGCCTTCTTCAAGCCCGCCACGTCCGTGATCGGCTCGGGCGACGCGATCCAGTACCCGTCCTTCTCCGAGGACCTCCACCACGAGGCCGAGCTGGCCGTCGTCATCGGCCGTATGTGCCGCGAGGTCCCGCGCGAACGCGTCAAGGACGTGATCTTCGGCTACACCTGCGCCAACGACATCACCGCCCGTGACGTCCAGAAGCGCGAGAAGCAGTGGGCCCGGGCCAAGGGCTTCGACACCTCCTGCCCGCTCGGCCCCTGGGTGGAGACCGACCTCGACCCGAGCGACCTCACCATCCAGCTCACGGTCAACGGCGACCAGCGCCAGCTCGGCCGGACGAGCGAGATGATCCACTCGGTCGAGGACCTGATCGTCAACATCACCGAGGCCATGACGCTGCTGCCCGGCGACGTCATCCTCACGGGCACCCCCGCGGGGGTCGGCCCCCTGGCTGTCGGCGACGAGGTCGCCGTCACCATCGAAGGCATCGGCACTCTCACCAACAAGGTTGTCAAGCGTGGCTAGCGCATCTGCCCCAGCAGTCCGTGTACGTTTCTGCCCTTCGCCCACCGGTAACCCGCATGTGGGCCTGGTCCGCACCGCCCTGTTCAACTGGGCCTTCGCGCGTCACCACCAGGGCACCCTGGTCTTCCGCATCGAGGACACCGACGCGGCCCGCGACTCCGAGGAGTCCTACAACCAGCTGCTCGACGCGATGCGCTGGCTGGGCTTCGACTGGGACGAGGGCCCCGAGGTCGGCGGCCCGCACGCGCCCTACCGCCAGTCGCAGCGCATGGACCTCTACAAGGACGTCGCGCAGAAGCTCCTGGACGGCGGCCACGCCTACCACTGCTACTGCTCCCAGGAGGAGCTGGACACCCGCCGCGAGGCCGCCCGCGCCGCCGGCAAGCCGTCCGGCTACGACGGCCACTGCCGCGAGCTGACCGCCGAGCAGGTCGAGCAGTACCGGGCCGAGGGCCGCGCCCCGATCGTCCGCTTCCGCATGCCCGACGAGACGATCACCTTCACCGACCTGGTCCGCGGCGAGCTGACCTTCACGCCGGAGAACGTCCCGGACTACGGGATCGTACGAGCCAACGGAGCCCCGCTCTACACGCTCGTGAACCCGGTCGACGACGCGCTGATGGAGATCACCCACGTCCTGCGCGGCGAGGACCTGCTCTCCTCCACCCCCCGCCAGATCGCCCTCTACAAGGCGCTGATCGAGCTGGGCATCGCCAAGGAGATCCCGTCCTTCGGCCACCTGCCGTACGTGATGGGCGAGGGCAACAAGAAGCTCTCCAAGCGCGACCCGCAGGCGTCCCTGAACCTCTACCGCGAGCAGGGCTTCCTGCCCGAGGGCCTGCTCAACTACCTCTCCCTGCTCGGCTGGTCGCTCTCCGCCGACCGGGACGTCTTCTCGATCGAGGAGATGGTCGCGGCCTTCGACATCAAGGACGTGAACCCCAACCCGGCGCGCTTCGACCTGAAGAAGTGCGAGGCGATCAACGGCGACCACATCCGCATGCTCGATGTGAAGGACTTCACCGAGCGCTGCGCCCCCTGGCTGAAGGCCCCCTTCGCCCCCTGGGCCCCGGAGGACTTCGACGAGGCCAAGTGGCAGGCCATCGCCCCGCACGCGCAGACCCGCCTGAAGGTCCTGTCGGAGATCACCGACAACGTCGACTTCCTCTTCCTGCCCGAGCCGGTCTCCGACGAGGCTTCGTGGACCAAGGCGATGAAGGAGGGCTCGGACGCCCTGCTGCGCACGGCCCGCGAGAAGCTGGAAGCGGCGGACTGGACGTCGCCCGAGTCCCTCAAGGAGGCCGTCCTGGCCGCCGGCGAGGCCCACGGCCTCAAGCTCGGCAAGGCCCAGGCCCCCGTCCGCGTCGCCGTCACCGGCCGCACGGTCGGCCTGCCCCTCTTCGAGTCCCTGGAGATCCTGGGCAAGGACACGACGCTGACCCGCATCGACGCGGCCCTGGCGAAGCTGGCGGCGTAAGTCACATATGCCGAGGGGCGGCACCCGGGAGCCCGGGTGCCGCCCCTCGGGCATCTCGCCTCAGTCCGAGTCGATCAGGTAGGCGCTCTCCTCGAACGCCTCCACCGCGACGACCGCCAGGACCGCGCCGGCCACCGCGTACTCCATTATGAGGCCCGGCCCCACGTAGGCCCGGCGCACGTGCTCGTCCGGGCCGATGGGCGCGGAGGCGGCCCTGCGGAACGGGTCGCGGGCCAGGACCCGCACCGCCCGGTCGAGCTGGGCCCGGCGCGCGGCGGGCAGTGTGTCGTACGTCGCACGGGCCTCGACGGTGAACTGGACGCGGCGTTCGCTCATGCCCCCGCAGTGTGCCAGTCGCCCCCTTCCTCGTATCCGCCCCGCGAACAGGTCCCCCGCGTTACGGTCGGTCCATGAGCATCCGAGCCGTGGTCTGGGACGTGGACGACACCCTTTTCGACTACTCGACCGCGGACCGGGAGGGTATGCGGGCCCATCTGGTCGCCGAGGGCCTGATGGAGGGGTACGGGACGCCTGAGCAGGCCATCACGCGGTGGCGGGAGGTCACGGATGCGCAATGGGCGCGGTTCTCGGCAGGTGAGACGACCTTCCAGGGACAGCGCAGGGACCGGGTGCGAGTGTTCCTGGGGGAGGAGCTGAGCGACGCGGAGGCGGACGCCTGGTTCGAGCGGTACCTCCGCCACTACGAGGCCGCCTGGGCCGTGTTCCCGGACGTGGTTCCGGTCCTGGACGCCCTCGCCGCCGGCTACCGGCACGGCGTGCTGTCCAACTCCAGCCTGACCGTCCAGGACCGCAAGCTGCGCGTGCTCGGCCTCCACGGCCGCTTCGAGTCGATCCTGTGCGCCGCCGAGCTGGGCGTCTCCAAGCCGGAGGCCGCCGCGTTCCTCGCCGCCTGCGAGGCCCTGTCGTTGCCTGCGCACGAGGTCGCGTACGTCGGCGACCACCCGGAGATCGACGGGCGCGGGGCCGCCGAGGCGGGGCTGCTCTCCGTCTGGATCGACCGGGAGGGCGGGGCCGTGACCGCCTCCGCACCCCGTGGCGGACACCGGATCGGGACCCTCTCCGAACTCCCCGCGCTCCTCGGCGCCGATACCCGTTTTGGAGCCCCGGACACCTTCGGGTAATGTTCTTTCTGCGCCGAGGGGCGCGGGCCGAGAGGCCGAAGCCCCGAGGAGCGAACTAGAACGAGATCCCCTCAGGGGCTTGAGTTCCAGTGGCCTATGGTGTAATTGGCAGCACGACTGATTCTGGTTCAGTTAGTCTTGGTTCGAGTCCAGGTAGGCCAGCTCGCAGAGCTCATCTGCAAAGCCCCCGTTGTGTAGCGGCCTAGCACGCTGCCCTCTCAAGGCAGTAGCGCCGGTTCGAATCCGGTCGGGGGTACAGATCCTTCCCGCGAGGACAGTCAGGGTAGCTCCCGCTGATCTCGATGTCAGGATCGCTAGGGCCCCCGTTGTGTAGCGGCCTAGCACGCCGCCCTCTCAAGGCGGTAGCGCCGGTTCGAATCCGGTCGGGGGTACTGACTGGTCTAAACCACATTGGTCTATGGTGTAATTGGCAGCACGACTGATTCTGGTTCAGTTAGTCTTGGTTCGAGTCCAGGTAGACCAGCTCGGGCCTGCGGCGTTGCAGTATTAAACGCGTGCAGTGTCCACGCCCCCGTTGTGTAGCGGCCTAGCACGCCGCCCTCTCAAGGCGGTAGCGCCGGTTCGAATCCGGTCGGGGGTACGAGTCCCAAGGGGCCTCCGCTTCGGCGGGGGCCCCTTAGGCGTTCACTCGAAGCCGTACCGCCGCGTCGACTCCTCCTCCTGCGCCAGCCGGTGCAGCGCCTGCAGCACCGGCTCGTTGAGGATGGCCCCCAGCACGGCGAACTCCACCCGCTCCGCGTCCGACGGGTACGTCTCCATGTTGTCCATGTCCAGCACGGCCGTCCGGTGCATCAACTCGGCGTACGGCGCGAGCTGTTCGGCCCCCCAGTCGTAGCCGAGCCGGCGGAACGCGGCCACCCCCGTCACCAGCGAGCGGTACGCGGGGGAGATGCTCGAGAGCTGCTTGGCGTTGTCCCAGCCGAGCCGGTCCAGGAGCGCGGCGACCTCCTGCTGCGCGGCCCGGACGAACTCGTCCTCCGCGTCCGGCTCCGGGTCCTGCGGAAGCTCCCACAGGGCCGCGCCCAGCCGGATGGTGCGGCCCAGGGAGTCGTCGTCGACGTGCTTGAGCACCTCCCGGGCGTTGGCCACCGGGACCTTGCCGACCTGGATCAGCGCCCGCACCAGGCGCAGCCGGCGCAGGTGCGTCTCGTCGTACTCCGCCGTGGTCGCGTTGATCTGGCGGCCGGGCGGCAACAGGCCCTCGCGCAGGTAGTACTTGATCGTCGCGGTGGCGACACCGCTGCGGTTGCTCAATTCGGCGAGCCGCATGTCTTGCGCCTTTCATTGGGTAGCGGCACTATCCAAGCATGGCGGACACGGAGAAGGCGACGGGCCGCGCTATGCGGCTGACGACCGCGGATGCTCGGGGGGACGTGATCGTCCTGCTGATAGGGATGCGGATCAACAGGTTCTGGGCGGTGCACCAGTGGCTCCCGGTGATGCTCGCGATGTTCCGGATGCTGGCGGAACTGAAGAAGGAGCCGGGGCGGGGGCTGCTGTCGCGGGTGCTGCTGACGGCTTCGCCGCGGACGTACTACGTCGTGCAGTACTGGGAGTCGAAGGCGAAGCTGTACGAGTACGCGAGCGCGGCGGATGCGTTTCACCGCAAGGTCTGGACGCGGGTCAACGGCATGGACCGCAAGGGGAAGGTGCGGGGGCACGTCGGGATCTGGCACGAGGCGTATGTCGTGCCTGAAGGGTCCTACGAGGCGATCTACGGGGACATGCCGGCGTTCGGGCTGGCGGATGCGCATGGGCAGGTGCCGCTCGCTGAGCGGGGGCGGTACGCGAAGGATCGGTTCGCTCATCGGTCGGGGGGCGAGAAGGCCGCCTGAGCGCCGTACGGCGGCTGTTCGCGGGCGGCTGCGGGCCGGTTGTGGCTGGTCGCGCCCACGCGGCGGAGCCGCACATTGATACAGCCCCGCGCCCCTGAGGACGTGCCCCTGAGGGAGTGCGAAGGGACGAAGCCGCCGCGGCGTTGAGGCCGCCTCGTCCCTGCGGCGCTTTCTTGTTGCTGTCAGCCCGTGCGGCGCAGGGCCTCCGAGAGGCGGGCTGCCGCGTCGATGACGGCCTGGGCGTGCATACGGCCCGGGTGGCGGGTCAGGCGCTCGATGGGGCCCGAGACGGACACCGCGGCCACGACGCGGTTGGAGGGGCCTCGTACGGGCGCGGAGACCGAGGCCACGCCCGGCTCGCGCTCGCCGATCGACTGGGCCCAGCCGCGGCGGCGTACGCCCGACAGGGCCGTCGCCGTGAAGCGGGCGCCCTGCAGGCCGCGGTGCAGGCGCTCGGGCTCCTCCCAGGCCATGAGGATCTGCGCCGAGGAACCGGCCTTCATCGTGAGCGTCGAGCCGACCGGGACGGTGTCCCGCAGTCCGGACAGGCGCTCCGCCGCGGCGACGCAGATGCGCATGTCGCCCTGGCGGCGATAGAGCTGCGCGCTCTCGCCCGTGACGTCACGGAGGTGGGTGAGCACCGGGCCGGCCGTCGCGAGGAGACGGTCCTCGCCGGCCGCCGCGGCCAGTTCTGCCAGGCGCGGGCCGAGGATGAACCGGCCCTGCATGTCGCGTGCCACCATGCGGTGGTGTTCCAGAGCCACAGCCAGGCGGTGAGCTGTGGGTCGTGCCAGTCCGGTGGCCGCGACCAGACCCGCGAGGGTGGCCGGACCGGACTCCAGAGCGCTCAGGACGAGGGCCGCCTTGTCCAGAACGCCGACGCCGCTACTGTTGTCCATGCAACGATACTCGCGTCTCACTCTGTGAAACGCAAGTTCAATTTTCTCCGGAACGCGCGACCCTTGATGCACAGCGGCCCGCGGACCAACGGGCCTGGCGGCGAGTGCCCGGATCAGGGGTGCGGGCGCCGTCTCCTCAAAGATCTCTAGTTGGGCCGGCGCACCTTTGCCGGCCGGAGGGAAAGCGATGGGTAGGACACTCGCGGAGAAGGTCTGGGACGACCACGTCGTCCGGCGCGCCGAGGGCGAGCCCGACCTCCTCTACATCGATCTGCACCTGCTGCACGAGGTGACCAGCCCGCAGGCCTTCGACGGCCTCCGCAAGAGCGGCCGCACGGTGCGCCGTCTCGACCTGACCATCGCCACCGAGGACCACAACACCCCGACCCTCGACATCGACAAGCCCATCGCGGACCCGGTCTCCCGCGCCCAGCTGGAGACGCTGCGCAAGAACTGCGCCGAGTTCGGGGTGCGCCTGCACCCGCTGGGCGACGTCGAGCAGGGCGTCGTCCACGTCGTGGGCCCGCAGCTGGGCCTGACCCAGCCCGGCACCACGGTCGTCTGCGGTGACTCGCACACCTCCACGCACGGCGCCTTCGGCGCGCTGGCCTTCGGCATCGGCACCTCGCAGGTCGAGCACGTGCTGGCCACCCAGACGCTGCCGCTGGCCCGCCCGAAGACCATGGCGATCACGGTCAACGGCGAGCTGCCCGACGGCGTCACCGCCAAGGACCTGATCCTGGCGATCATCGCCAAGATCGGCACGGGCGGCGGCCAGGGCTACATCCTGGAGTACCGCGGCGAGGCCATCGAGAAGCTCTCGATGGAGGCCCGGATGACCATCTGCAACATGTCGATCGAGGCCGGCGCCCGCGCGGGCATGATCGCCCCCGACGAGACCACCTTCGCCTACCTCAAGGGCCGCCCGCACGCCCCCGAGGGCGCCGACTGGGACGCGGCCGTCGAGTACTGGAAGACGCTGCGCACCGACGACGACGCCGAGTTCGACGCCGAGGTGGTCATCGAGGCCGCCGAGCTGTCGCCGTTCGTCACCTGGGGCACCAACCCCGGGCAGGGCTCGCCGCTTTCGGCGAACGTCCCCGACCCGGCTTCGTACGAAGACGCATCGGAGCGCCTCGCCGCCGAAAAGGCCCTGGAGTACATGGGGTTGGAGGCCGGTCAGCCGCTGCGCTCCATCAAGGTGGACACCGTCTTCGTAGGCTCCTGCACCAACGGCCGCATCGAGGACCTGCGGGCCGCGGCCGATCTGCTCAAGGGCCGCAAAGTCGCCGACGGCGTACGGATGCTGGTGGTCCCCGGCTCCGCGCGGGTCGGTCTGCAGGCCGTCTCCGAGGGTCTGGACGTGGTCTTCAAGGAGGCCGGCGCCGAGTGGCGGCACGCGGGCTGCTCGATGTGCCTGGGCATGAACCCCGACCAGCTGGCCCCCGGTGAGCGCTCCGCGTCCACCTCCAACCGCAACTTCGAGGGCCGGCAGGGCAAGGGCGGGCGTACCCACCTGGTGTCGCCGCAGGTCGCGGCCGCCACGGCCGTCCTGGGCCACCTGGCCTCCCCGGCCGACCTGTCCGACGCCGAGACCCGTACGCCCGCTGGAGTCTGATCAGCCATGGAAGCATTCACCACGCACACCGGCCGGGCCGTCCCGCTGCGCCGCTCCAACGTCGACACCGACCAGATCATCCCTGCTCACTGGCTCAAGAAGGTGACCCGGGACGGCTTCGAGGACGGTCTGTTCGAGGCCTGGCGCAAGGACCCGGAGTTCGTGCTCAACCGGCCCGAGCGGCAGGGTGCGACCGTGCTGGTCGCCGGCCCCGACTTCGGCACCGGCTCCTCCCGTGAGCACGCCGTCTGGGCGCTGCAGAACTACGGCTTCAAGGCCGTGATCTCCTCGCGCTTCGCCGACATCTTCCGCGGCAACTCGCTGAAGAACGGCCTGCTCACGGTGGTTCTGGAGCAGAAGATCGTGGACGCGCTGCAGGAGCTCACGGAGAAGGACCCGCAGGCCGAGATCACGGTCGACCTGCAGGCCCGCGAGGTGCGCGCCGAGGGCATCACCGCCTCCTTCGAGCTGGACGAGAACTCCCGCTGGCGGCTGCTGAACGGCCTGGACGACATCTCCATCACCCTGCAGAACGAGGCGGACATCGCCACGTACGAGGCGGAGCGCCCCGCGTACAAGCCGCGGACGCTCCAGGTCTGAGCCGCACCCCCTGACGGGGGTCGAATTCCGGCCACCCACAACCCCCGCTGTACCCCCGATCGCCCCGATCGGGGGTACAGCTGTTTTCGCGCTCGCACAGTCGTGCCCGTCGTCGCCCGGCGGGCCAACTTCCCTGGTTACAAGGCTGATTGCCGGGGTAGGCGAGCCGTCGGACCGTGACGGCGGCGGGAGTTCGGACAGCCTTTCGGCGTGGCAGTTGCCCCCCGAGCAGGCGACAACTCGCCCCAGATGGCACAATCTGTGCATGGAACACGACGGCCAACTCGAGCTCTATGCGGCGGTCGCGAACCAACTCAAGGAAGCGCACGCAAGAGTGCGCGCACTGCAAGTCCCGGAGGGCGTACGGATGGCGCTGGCCCGGAAGCTGCTGGTCATTACGGCCGCGGCCAAGCACGATCTCGCCGATGCGACAAGGCGTCTGGAGCGGTTCACCGCGGACCTCGATGCGGGGCGTCTGCCCGAAGAGGACCGCTGAACAACCCCGGTGCGGTCGAGTCCGTTGCGGCACAAGGGTGATAAGCCCGTTTCGTGTTTGATTTGCGGTATATATCTGCCTAACGTGCGAAAAAGCTTGAACACTTTCGTTCTGGCGATGTCTCCGAAGGGGAAGACGTGAACAAGGCGCAGCTCGTAGAAGCGATTGCCGACAAGCTGGGCGGCCGCCAGCAGGCCGCCGACGCTGTCGACGCGGTCCTGGACGCCATCGTCCGTGCCACGGTCGCGGGTGACCGGGTCTCGGTCACCGGCTTCGGTTCGTTCGAGAAGGTCGAGCGTCCGGCCCGCTACGCCCGCAACCCCCAGACCGGCGAGCGGGTTCGGGTCAAGAAGACGTCGGTCCCGCGCTTCCGCGCCGGACAGGGCTTCAAGGACCTGGTCAGCGGCTCGAAGAAGCTCCCGAAGAACGACGTCGCCGTCAAGAAGGCACCCAAGGGCAGCCTGACCGGCGGAGCTTCCGCGACCGTGAAGAAGGCCGCCGCGAAGAAGGCGACCACCAAGACCGCCGCCGCCAAGAAGACCACGGCGAAGAAGACGACCGCCAAGAAGACCACGGCGGCCGCGAAGAAGACCACGGCGAAGAAGGCCCCCGCCAAGAAGACCACCACGACCGCGAAGACCACCGCGGCCAAGAAGACCACCGCCAAGAAGGCGACGGCCAAGAAGGCCCCGGCGAAGAAGGTCACCGCCAAGAAGGCGCCCGCCAAGAAGTCGACGGCGCGCAAGACCACCGCCAAGAAGACCGCCACGCGCAAGTAAGCGACGGCACAGGGCACTCACGCGCCGGGCCGGACTCCCTCGGGAGCCCGGCCCGCGGCGTGTCCGCAGCGCTATAAGGCCTGTTCAGAAGGCCCTAAGGCCTGTTCAGAACGTCTGCAGGGTCACCAGAGTGATCTTGCGGGCCGTGCCCTCGCCCTCGGTCTCGATCCGCACCCGCTGCCCCGGGCGCAGCAGTCGCAGCCCGCCCGCGTCGAACGCGGCCGTGTCGAACGGAACCGGCGTGCCGTCGTCGAGCAGCACCTGTCCGCTGCGCGTCTCGGCGTCGTACGTGTATGCGGTCGCGTGCATGCCCGCAGCCTACTGCCCGGGCGACGTCAGCCGCTCGGCCGCCGCCGCCGTACGGGGGCCGACCCCGAGCGCGAGCGCCGCGCGCAGATCGTCACCGGTGTCCACGTCCTGTCGTACGGAATCCACCGCGGGCGGCGTGAGTTCCGTGGCGCCGGACGCGCGATGGCGGGCCCGGGAATCCGGGCCGAATGCGGGCAGCAGATCCCGGCCCGGGGCGGCCGCGAGGAGGGTCGTGCCGATTTCGGCGGCGTCCGGGAGAAAAGCGCGCGGGAATTGCGTCGCCGCGTCCAGCACCCGCGCCAATTCCTCCGGGCGAAGAGCCGGAAGATCGGCATTGAGGGCCGCCAGCGGGCTTTGGGGGCGCGAACCGCGGACGACCTCCTCGCCGTGCGCCAGCGCGGCGTTCAGGCCCGCGCGCGGCTCGTCGGGGACGATGCGCGCCCCCAGCGCCGCCAGCTCCCGCGCGGCCAGCGCGTCGTCCGTGACGACCGCCACATCCCGCACCGCGACGCAGGCCAGCGCGGCTGCCACGGTGTCCTGTGCGAACGCGAGCGCCAGCCCCGGCCGCACCCCGGCGCCGGCGGTGTCCGCGAGCCTGCTCTTGGCCAGCGTCAGGGGTTTCAGGGGAATGACCAACGTCCACAGCACGCGCTTCCGTCCCTCCCTAGTCGGGAACATTCTCCCCTGGGCCCGCACGGCGGTTCCCCCGGTCCCATCTGGCGGTTCCGGCGGCGGGGCGTACGGTGTTCTCGACAGACCGGCGGCCTGGGGCGACACTTGTGCGGCCCCCCAGGCCCTAGAGGAAGGTGCTCGCGTGCCCCGCCGCAGAATCGGCTTCTGGTACCGCTTCGCCGCGGTGATCTGCAAACCACCGCTGGTGGTTCTGCTCAAGCGGGACTGGCGTGGAATGGAGAACATTCCGGCCGAGGGCGGATTTATCACCGTCGTGAACCACAATTCGCACGTCGACCCCTTCGGGTACGCGCACTACCAGTACAACACCGGACGGGTTCCGCGATTCCTGGCGAAGAGCGGCCTTTTCAAGAAGGGATTCGTCGGCGCCGCGATGCGCGGCACCGGACAGATCCCCGTCTACCGGGAGAGCACCGACGCGCTCAGCGCCTTCCGCGCCGCGATCGACGCCGTGCACCGCGGCGAATGCGTCGCCTTCTACCCCGAGGGCACCCTCACCCGCGACCCCGACGGCTGGCCCATGACCGGCAAGACCGGCGCCGCCCGCGTCGCCCTGCAGACCAAGTGCCCGGTGATCCCGGTGGCCCAGTGGGGCTGCAACGAACTGCTGCCGCCGTACGCGAAGAAGCCCAACCTCCTGCCGCGCAAGACGCACCGCGTCCTCGCGGGCCCGCCGGTGGACCTCACGCCCTTCTACGACCGCGAGATGACCGCGGACGTCCTGAAGGAGGCCACCGAGGTCATCATGGCCGCGATCACCCGCCAGCTGGAGGAGATCCGCGGCGAGAAGGCGCCCGAGACGCCCTACGACCCGCGCCGCGAGCGGATCGAGCAGCGGCGTCGCACCCAGGCGCAGAACCAGGGCAGGCAGGCAGAGGGGCAGGGCACGTGAGCAACCCGGTCAAGCCGGTCAAGGCGGCTGTCTTCAGCGCCGGTTCATGGGGTACGGCGTTCGGCATGGTGCTCGCCGACGCGGGCTGCGAGGTCACCCTGTGGGCGCGCCGCCCCGAGGTCGCCGAGGCGATCAACTCCACCCGGGTCAACCCGGACTACTTCCCGGGCGTCGAACTCCCGGCGAACCTGCGGGCCACCACCGACCCCGCCGAGGCCGCCGCGGGCGCCGACTTCACGGTCCTGTCCGTGCCGTCGCAGACCCTGCGCGGCAACCTCGCCGAGTGGACCCCGCTGCTCGCCCCGGACACGATCCTGGTCTCCCTGATGAAGGGCGTCGAACTCGGCTCCGCCATGCGGATGAGCGAGGTGATCGACGACGTCGCCAAGGTCGGCGCCGACCGTATCGCCGTCGTCACCGGACCCAACCTCGCCCGGGAGATCGTCGCCCGTATGCCGGCCGCCTCCGTGGTCGCCTGCACCGACGAGTCGGTCGCGCAGCGGCTCCAGGCCGCCTGCCACACCCCGTACTTCCGCCCGTACACCAACACCGACGTCGTCGGCTGTGAGCTGGGCGGCGCCGTGAAGAACGTCATCGGCCTCGCGGTGGGCATCGCCGACGGCATGGGCCTCGGCGACAACGCCAAGGGCTCGCTCATCACCCGCGGTCTCGCCGAGACGACCCGGCTGGGCCTGGCGATGGGCGCCGACCCGCTCACCTTCTCCGGACTCGCGGGCCTCGGCGACCTGGTGGCCACCTGCTCCTCGCCGCTGTCCCGCAACCACACCTTCGGCACCAACCTCGGCAAGGGCATGACCCTGCAGGAGACCATCGCCGTCACCAAGCAGACCGCCGAGGGCGTCAAGTCCTGCCAGTCCGTGCTGGATCTGGCCCGCAGGCACGGCGTCGACATGCCCATCACCGAGACGGTCGTCGGGATCGTCCACGAGGGCAAGCCTCCGGTGGTCGCCCTGAAGGAGCTGATGTCGCGCAGCGCGAAGCCCGAGCGACGCTGAGCGAAGGGGGGCGCCGGACGCTGACTCGACCCCTACGGGCGGGTACGCTCATCGCGTTATGAGCACCGAGAACCTCCCCCAGAACCCTGAGCAGTCGTCCCGCAAGCCGCGGGTCGCCGTCGTGTTCGGCGGCCGCAGCTCCGAACACGGGATCTCCGTGGTCACGGCCGGCGCCGTCCTGAAGGCAGTCGACCGGACGAAGTACGAGGTCCTGCCGATCGGCATCACCCGGGACGGCCGCTGGGCGCTGACCGCCGACGCGCCGGAGCGCATGGCGATCACCGACCGCCGTACGCCCAGCGTCGAGGAGCTGGCCGAGTCCGGGGATGGCGGTGTGGTGCTCCCCGTCGACCCCGCGAACCGCGAGGTCGTCTACAGCGAGCCCGGCTCGGTGCCCAAGGCCCTCGGCGAGGTCGACGTGGTCTTCCCCGTCCTGCACGGCCCCTACGGCGAGGACGGCACCCTCCAGGGCCTCCTGGAGCTCTCCGGCGTCCCCTACGTCGGCTCGGGCGTGCTCGCCTCGGCCGTCGGCCAGGACAAGGAGTACATGAAGCGGGTGTTCACCTCCTTCGGGCTCAAGGTCGGCCCGTACGTGGTGATCCGCCCCCGCGAGTGGCAGCAGGACGAGTCGGCCGCCCGCAAGAAGATCGTCGACTTCGCCGGCGAGCACGGCTGGCCCCTGTTCGTGAAGCCCGCCCGCGCCGGCTCCTCCATCGGCATCACCAAGGTCGACGACCTCTCCGGCCTGGACGAGGCCATCGCCGAGGCCCAGCGCCACGACCCCAAGATCCTCGTCGAGGCGGCCCTGCGCGGCCGGGAGATCGAGTGCGGCGTCCTGGAGTTCGAGGACGGCCCGCGTGCCTCCGCACCGGCCGAGATCCCCCCGCCGGACGCCCACGCCTACTACGACTTCGACGCCAAGTACATCGACTCCACCCCGGGCATCGTCCCGGCGCCTCTGACGCCGGAGGAGACCGCCGAGGTCCAGCGCCTCGCGGTGGACGCCTTCGACGCCGCTTCCTGCGAGGGCCTGGTCCGCGCGGACTTCTTCCTCACCGAGGACGGCGAGTTCGTGATCAACGAGATCAACACGATGCCCGGCTTCACGCCCATCTCGATGTACCCGCAGATGTGGCAGGCGAGCGGGATCTCGTACCCGGAGCTGGTGGACAACCTGATCCAGGCGGCCCTGCGCAGGTCGACCGGGCTTCGCTGAAGGGACCCAGGGGCGCGGGGAACTGTGCGAGCAACCACGGGCGACGGTCAGCCGCGCACAACCCGCACCCCTACGGCGCTTCGTAGCCTTCTTTCCACGGCACGGTCTTCTTGATGGCGGAAGCCAAGTCGATCAACACAGCGGAACTGTCGACACCCTGAGGTACGACGACCTCCACATAGGCCTCCCGATTCGCCGTGGTGAAGCGGTACGCACCCCCCGTCCCGCTTCTCCATCAGCCAGTCGACACCCTCCACCCCACCGGGAACGGCATCGGGGTCGCGCCCCTCGGCCACCTCGGGGGAAACCATCTTCGGCGGCTGGGCCACCCCGCACCGCAGTATGATCGCCGGGTCGTCACCCCAGCCCGCGGTCAGCGCAGACGCCGGCGAGGGATCCTCCCGGCCCACACCGCCGACCTCGTCGGGCAGCGCAGCATCCAGCTTCCGACACAGCTCAGCGACCGCGGGGCCAGGGCTGGGAACCGCCGTGGACGCGCTGTCGTCCCCTGAGGAGCAGCCCACGGCGGCGAACAGCAGGGCGAGTGCGGGCAGCCCGACGACAGAGCGGGGCCGGTGACGGAAAGAGTGCACCGGCCAAGGGTAGACGGGGGCTACAGATGGACGACCGGGCAGGTCAGGGTGCGGGTGATGCCGTCCACTTGCTGGACCTTGGCGACCACCATGCGGCCCAGGTCGTCGACGGTGTCGGCCTGGGCGCGCACGATGACGTCGTAGGGACCCGTCACGTCCTCGGCCTGGATCACACCAGGGATCTTGCTGATCGTCTCGGCGACGGTCGACGCCTTGCCGACCTCCGTCTGGATCAGGATGTACGCCTGTACCACGGAACCTCCAGGGCGGCCACGAGGATCATGTGGGGAAAAGGAACGCCACGGTATCGCGTCGCCGCTCGCCGCGGGGAGACCTGCGGGAACCGGAGCTCGCGCGCCGGGGTGCAGGCACGACAGAAGTTGACGTCGTCATGACTGTATCGAGCACGGTCAGCATGACCGTATCGAGGACGCAGACGGCTCGCGACCGGGCACGGACAGGGACAGAAGGGGCGAAAGGCCGATGAAGGGCACTGTTGGTGAGCTCGGGGAGTTCGGGCTCATCAGGGAGCTCACCTCCCGTCTCACCACGACCCCGGCGGTCCGGGTCGGTCCCGGCGACGACGCCGCGGTGGTGGCCGCGCCCGACCGCAGGGTCGTGGCCAGCACCGACATCCTGCTGGAGGGCCGGCACTTCCGCCGCGACTGGTCCACGGCCTACGACGTCGGCCGCAAGGCCGCCGCGCAGAACCTCGCGGACATCGCCGCCATGGGCGCCGTACCGACGGCCCTGCTGCTCGGTCTCGTCGTACCCGCCGAACTCCCGGTCACCTGGCCGAGCGAGCTGATGGACGGCCTGCGCGACGAGTGCCAGGTCGCGGGCGCGGCCGTGGTCGGCGGTGATGTCGTACGCGGCGACACGATCATGGTGTCGATCACCGCGCTCGGCGATCTGCGCAACCAGGAGCCCGTCACCCGGGCCGGCGCCCAGCCCGGCGACCTCGTCGCGGTGACGGGCTGGCTCGGCTGGTCCGCGGCCGGCTACGCCGTGCTCAGCCGGGGTTTCCGCTCGCCGCGCGCCTTCGTGGAGGCCCACCGCCGTCCGGAGCCGCCGTACCACGCGGGCCCCGCCGCGGCCGGGCTCGGCGCGACCGCCATGTGCGACGTGAGCGACGGGCTGATCGCCGACCTCGGGCACATCGCGGAGGCCAGCAAGGTCCGTATCGACATCCGCTCCGGGGCGATCGACGTGCCCTCGCAGATGAACGACATCGGGCAGGCCGTCGGCGTCGACCCGATGCAGTGGGTGCTGGCCGGGGGAGAGGACCACGCGATCGTGGCGACCTTCCCGCCGGACGTGAAGCTGCCCGCCCGCTGGAAGGTCATCGGCGAGGTGCTCAACCCGTCCGCGCTGCCCCAGGTGACCGTCGACGGGGCGCCCTGGACGAGCAAGGGCGGCTGGGACCACTTCGGGGACCTGGAGTCATGATCCCGCGCGTGCTGACGGTGGCGGGCTCGGACTCCGGCGGGGGCGCGGGCATCCAGGCCGACCTGAAGACGATGCTCGCCCACGGCGTGCACGGCATGAGCGTGATCACCGCCGTGACCGCGCAGAACTCCCTGGGCGTGCAGGGGGCCTGGGAGCTGCCCGTGGCGGCCGTACGGGCGCAGTACCGCAGCGTCGTGGACGACATCGGCGTGGACGCCGTGAAGACCGGCATGCTCGCCTCGGCCGAACTGGTCGAGGCGGTCGCCGAGTTGATCTCCAGCACGGACGCGCCGGCCGTGGTCGACCCGGTCGGCGTCTCCAAGCACGGGGACGCGCTGCTGGCCGCCTCCGCGCTGGAGTCGGTCCGCACCAAGCTGCTCCCGGCCGCGACCGTGGCGACCCCGAACCTCGACGAGGTGGCCCAACTCACAGGCGTCCATGTCGAGTCCGAGGACGATCTGCGACGGGCCGCGGCGGCCGTGCTGGAGTACGGGCCCCGCTGGGTGCTGATCAAGGGCGGGCATCTGTCCGGGGACGCGGTCGATCTCCTCACGGACGGGTCCGCCGAGCACTGGCTGCGGGCGCCCCGGCACGACAACCGGCACACCCACGGCACGGGCTGCACCCTCGCCTCCGCGATCGCCTCCGGGCTCGCCAAGGGGCTGACCGTGCCGGAGGCGGTGGCGGCGGCCAAGGAGTACGTCACCGGGGCCATCGCCGCCGGGTTCGCGCTGGGCGGCGGGATCGGGCCGGTGGATCACGGCTGGCGGTTCAGGGGCTGACCTGCGCGGGGGTACCTGCGCGTGGGTTACCTGTCCGCGGGTACGGCAAAAAGCCGGCCCACCCGGAGGTGGACCGGCTCTGTGCAGCGAACCGGGGTGGCCGCGCGCTCAGCTGAGCGTCAGCGCGAGACCTTGCCGGCCTTGATGCACGAGGTGCAGGCGTTCACGCGCTTCGGCGTCCCGCCGACCACGGTACGCACACGCTGGATGTTCGGGTTCCAGCGGCGGGACGTACGGCGGTGCGAGTGCGAGATGTTGTTGCCGAAGCCCGGCCCCTTGCCGCAGACGTCGCAGTTGGCAGCCACGGGTCACTCCAAAGACTTCAGATGCACTTACGGTTGATCCCGGCATGCCGGGATCAAGATCACAGGATCTGGAGTGGCGCTGCCAGGGGGAATAGCCCGATGTGGATCGGGCAACCGGAGCAGCATACAACGGCTGCTCCCGCTCAACGAAACTACCATGGCTGCTCAGCGCCCCGCTCCCGGCCCTCTGCCGTCCGGCACCGGCCCGGGGTCTACGCTGCGTCCACGTCAGCAGTCCAAGGAGGCGCAGGTGGCGCAGGTGCCGCAGACATTCTTCGATGCTCTCGCGGTACGCACCTGGTGCGGACGCGCGCTGCGGGCGCTCGGGCAGGCGCGCGAGGAGATCGACGCGATCAATGTCTATCCCGTGGCGGACGGCGACACCGGCACCAACCTCTATCTGACCCTCGAGTCCGCCGCCGCCGCGGTCGAGGCGGTCTTCGACGGCCACGCGGCGGGCCACGGCGGCCCGGCCGGCCCCTCCCTCGCGGACGCCCTCGGTGCGATGGCCCACGGCGCGCTCATCGGGGCGCGCGGGAACTCCGGGACGATCCTCGCCCAGCTGCTGCGCGGCATGGCCCAGGTGCTCGCCGCCGACGGTGGCACACCTCACACCGACGGACCCGGTCTCGGCCTCGCCCTGCGCCAGGCCGCCGACTCCGCCCGTCAGGCCGTCGCCCACCCCGTGGAGGGCACGATCCTGACCGTCGCCTCCGCCGCCGCCGACGCGGCCGCCGGGGCCGAGGGCGACTGCGGGAAGGTGGCCCGGGCCGCCTACGACGGCGCACGGGCGGCCCTCGCCGCCACCCCGGGACAGCTCGCCGTCCTGGAGCGGGCCGGAGTGGTGGACGCCGGAGGGCGCGGGCTGGTGGCGGTCCTCGGCGCGCTGCTGGAGACCTTCACGGGAGAGACGCTGAGCACGCACACGCGCGTGGAGGCATCTCCGGCGGAGGGGGAGCACACGCGTGTGGCGGCCGGCGAGGCTGTGGCGTGCCACGACGGGCCGCAGGACGGCGGCCCCGCCTTCGAGGTGATCTACCTGCTGGAGGCCGACGACGAGGCCGTGGCGCGGCTGCGGGACCGGCTGGACGCGCTGGGGGACTCCCTGGTGGTGGTCGGCGGCGACGGCCTGTGGAACGTCCATGTGCATGTGGACGACGCCGGGGCCGCCGTCGAGGCGGGTGTCGAGGCCGGACGGCCGTACCGGATCCGGATCACCCACTTCGGGCTCGGCGACGTCCACACCACGCGCGGCGAGCGCCCTCCCGTGGAGCGCGCCCAGCGTGCCGTGGTGGCCGTCGTCCCCGGCGAGGGCCTGGCCGGCCTGTACACCGAGGCCGGCGCGACCGCCGTGCTCGCGCGCCCCGGGGAGCCGCCCGCGAGCGGAGAGCTCGTCCAGGCCGTACGACGGGCCCACGCGCGCGAGGTCGTGCTGCTGCCCAACGACGCCGAGCTGCGGCACACCGCCGCGGCCGCGGCCGAGCAGGCCCGCGCGGAGGGCGTGCGCGTGGCTCTGATCCCGACCCGCTCGGCGGTGCAGGGCATCGCCGCGCTGGCCGTGCACGAGCCGGACCGCCGCTTCGACGAGGACGTCGTGGCCATGACGTCCGCCGCGGGCGCGACCCGTTACGCCGAGGTCACCGTCGCCGAGCACCGGTCCTGGACCAGCGCCGGGATCTGCCAGGCCGGCGACGTGCTCGGGCTGATCGACGGCGACGTGGCGGTGATCGGCTCCGAGGTGACCGAGACCGCGCGGACCGTCCTGGACCGGATGCTGTCGGCCGGCGGCGAGCTGGTCACCCTCGTCCTCGGCGACGAGGCGCCCGGCGACATCGCCGAGCGCCTGGAGGCGCGGGTGCGGGAGTCGTACCTCGCCGTCGACACGGTGGTGTACCGGGGCGGACGGCAGGGCGCGCTGCTGCTCATCGGCGTGGAGTAGCTCAGACGGCGTGGAGTAACTCAGGCCCGCTCCCGCGCGAGCCGCAGCAGCCGGCCGGCCTCCACGACCCGCACTCGCGCCACGTCCTCCGAGCCGTCGGTCAGCTCGGCGTACGCGGCCAGCACGGCACCCGCGTGTGCCTCCGCCTCCGCGGGACGGCCGAGGTCCAGCGCGAGCCGGCCTGCGGCGAGTTCGGCGTCCGTACGCGCGTGTACGGCGTCCTCGCCCAGCGCGGAGAAGACCGCGACGGCCTCCAGGAGCCGTGCCAGGGCCGCTTCGAAGCCGGCCCCGGTGTCCTGCCCCTCCTGCTGCTCCCCTCGTTCCTCCTGCTCCTCGGCGATGCGCGCCAGCAGGCCCCCGAACTGGTGGTGCGTATGCCCCAGTTCCGCGGCCAGCAGCGCCCGGTCCTCCTCACCGGCCGCCGCGTCGAGAGCCGTCGCGCACTCCTGTACGGCCGCCTCCATCAGGTCGGCCGCCCGGTCCGCCCCGTCCTCCGCGCGCAGCGCCAGCCACGCGCGGGCGCGCAGGGAGCGGACCAGGCCGTGCGGGTCGCCCAGCTCGCGCCACAGGTCGCCCGCGCGGGCGTAGGCCCGGTCGGCCTCGGCGGGCAGGTCCGCGGCGCCGAGCGCCTCACCGGCCAGATGGGCGAGGGTGGCGTGGTCCTGCTGCTCGGGCCAGTGCCGGGCGATCTCGGCCGCCTTGAGCCGCAGCTCCGCGGCCGCCCGGTGCTCGCCCAGCTCGCTCAGGGCGTCGCCGAGCCACCACTGGGTCTGGACGACCGCGCCGTCGCCGTGGGTGTCCGCCGACAGGTCCGCCAGCGCCGACTCCAGCACCTCGGCCGCCTCAGCCCAGCGCGCCTGCCGCAGCAGGAACCCGCCGAGCATCTGCCGCGCCCAGGCGGCGAACGCCGCGTCACCCGCCGCGTCGGCCCAGTGGACGGCCTCCAGGGCCTGCTCGGCGGCCTTTCCGGGCTCGTCCCGCCCGCCGAGCACCTCCGCGAGCTGCAGGTGCAGCTGAGCCCGCCCCGGGGGCTCCAGATGGGACCCGCCGTGCTCCAGGGCCGCCCGCAGAGCCCGCTCGGTCTGCTCGACGTCCCCCAGGTGATGGGCCAGCATGGCCAGCCGGGCCTCGTACTCCACCGCGAACCACGGCAGGCCCGCCGCCACGAACTCCGCCGCGGCCCGCCCGAACAGCGCCACCGCCTCGCGCGGCTCACCGGCGTGCGCCGCGAGGTCCGCCAGCATCGCCCGCGCCTCGGCCGCCCGCGCCGCCAGCCGTACGTCGCCGCCGCCGTGCCCGTCGACCAGCGCGAGCACCTCCCGCACGGCGTCACGGGCCGCACCGAGAGCCTCCGACGCGGCCTCACCGCGCTCCACGGCCTCCTGGACCCGGCGCATCAGCACGCGGGCCCGGCCCATCACGACCGAGGCCGTCTGCCGTACGCCGGTCCCGTCCTCGGCGTAGAGGGCGAGCACCTGCTCGTAGGGGTCGGCCACGGCGGCCAGGGCGCCCTCGACGTCGCCGCCCAGGGCGCGGACGTACGCCGCACGCGTGCGTGCCGCGAGGGACTCGCCCCTGTCGCCCTCCTCGGCGTACAGCTCGGCCGCCCGCTCGAACAGCGCCGCGCCCTCGGGGCCGAGCCCCATCGCCTCGTGGTCGGCGATCTCCGCGCGGTCGCGGACCGTCAGCTCCAGCCCCCGCGCGGCCCGCGCGGCAGCCGCCCACGCCTCCACGGCGTTCGGCTGGAGCGTCTCCGACAGCCGCCGGGCCCGGGCCAGCAGCGTGGCCGGGTCGGCATCGGGTGCGGGCGGCGTCGTCGGCGGCACGCGCGTGGGCGCGGAGGGCGTCGTCCGCACGCCGAGCGGCAGACGGTCCAGCAGCGGCTCCCGGTCCATCCGCGTGCGCAGGCGCTCACCGACGTACGAGGTGCCGTTGCGCTCGTCGAAACGCGCCGCCAGGGACAGTGCCTCCTCGCGCGCGTGCCCGCCGAGTTCGCGCGCGGTCCACTCCCGGCCGGGAGGCCCGGGAACCGCGCGCTCGCCCAGACCGAGCGCGGTCAGCCGGTCCATCAGCAGGGCGACCACGCCCAGGTACTCCATCCTGCTGCTGGGATTCCCGGCGCCCAGGAAGTGCCCCGGGCGCTCCGCCAGCAGCTCCAGGCCGCGTGCCTCGTTGCCCGTCAGCGCGCAGAACTCCACATGGTCGGCGTACGAGGCCCGCATGCTCTCCATCGGCCGCACCAGCCTGATCCCGCGCAGATGGTTCGCCCGCGCCTCCTCGGCCCGGCCCAGCCGCAGCAGCGGCAGCAGCGAGGACGCGAGCACGCTGTGCGGCTCGTGCGCACAGGCGAACTCGCCCTCCAGGACCGGCCGCCACAGCTCGAGAGCCTCCTCGTCCCGGCCCCGCTGCGCATGCCACCAGCCCTGCCCGTTCAGCTCGCACGCGTGGCAGTCGGCCATCTCGTCGCGGTCGGCGGCGAGCCATGCCGCGAACGCCCGCTCGGCCCGCCCGGTGTCCCCGACGTGCGCGGCCACCCACAGCTCGGCACCGCGCACCGCGCGGTCGGAGTACCCGGCCAGGCGGTAGCGGCGCTCCATCTCGCCGAGCCACTTCTCCATCGACGCGAGCGGGATCTGCGGCTGGTCGAGCATCCCGGACGACATCCACTTGAAGAACCAGTGCAGGGCGTGGATCTCCTCCTCGCCGAAGTGCTCAGGATGCTCGTCCCACAGGCCCAGCAGCCGGGTGAACGGCACGAACAGCCGGTCCTTCTCGGAGCTGTAGTTGCCCACGCGCACGTGGTGCACGAGCGCCTCGACCAGCGCGGCCGGTATGCCCAGCCGCTCGGCGTCCCGCACCAGTTGCTCCGCCCGCCGGTTGCGGGCCGGCCCCTCCGGCTGACCGGCGTTCTCCGCCATCGCCAGCCGCAGCGAACCGAAGTCCGTGACGTCGGTCATCACCGGCCGCCTTCCTCGTGGGTGGCCCACTCCAGCAGGCCGATGAACGCCTGGTTCAGCAGCGCCGAGTCGGCCGGCCTGAGCGGGCGCTGCGCCATCAGCAGCGCCTGGCCGTACAGGGACTGGACGGCGGTGCCGATCAGGCCCGTCTCCTTCAGCGAACCGATGCGCCGCACCAGCGGGTTGAGATGGTTGAGCACCAGACGCGCGCGGGGGGCACCGCCGCGCAGCGAGCCGAGGATCCCGGCCCACAGCTCGTCCGCCTGTGCCTCGGCCTCGGCCCGCTCCCGCTCGTGTTGGGCGGCCCGGTCGTCGAAGTGCAGCGCGGGCACCGACACCGGGTGGAAGGCCCGCAGCGCGACATCGCAGTCCAGCGGGTCGAGCACCGCCCGCGCGGCCGCCAGGAAGTCCGACAGCGCCAGCTCCTGCGCCGGATCGACCGAGTCCAGATGCGCGGTCACCGTGTCGGCGTCCAGCTCGGCGACCACCGTGCCTGGACGTACCGACGGCAGCGCCTCCACCAGCTCGCAGTCGTACGTGTAACCGCCGTTGACGACTCCGATGCCCTGCGCGGCAGCGATCGGGGCGACCTGCCGGAACTCCTCGACCGACCGCGTGAAGTGCACCACCGGGTGCCGCTGCGCGAACTCCTCCAGCGACAACTCCCCGTCCGTCGTCTCGAACGGCAGCCACGGCAGCATCGTCCGCAGCATCTCGCCGTCGTGCCGCGCCAGCGACCGCACCCCCAGGTGGTGCACGCGCAGGAACGCCCCCAGCCGCTCGGGATCGCCCGCCGCGAGGTCCCGCAGCCACGCCCGGATCCGCTCACCGAGCGCCTCGCGCACGGCGGCCAGGGTCTCGTCCTCGTACAGCGCCTCGCGCGAGGCGGTGGGCCGCAGGCTGTCCGTGTCGAGCACACAGCGCACGAAGAACGCCCAGTCCGGCAGCAGCTGTTCGGCCCGCTCGGTCAGCAGCATGCCTTTGAGGTGGACCCGGTGCCGCGCCCGCTGCGCCGGGCTCACCGCGGCCGGCAGCACGTACGCCACCCCGCGCAGCCCGGCCAGCGGCACCGACAGGTCGATCGTGTCCAGCGGCGTGAACCCGAACAGCCCGTGGCAGTGCCGGCTCAGCGCCACCCGGCGGGCGGCGGGCGAGGCGTGCTCCCGGTCCCAGGGCGCCGGCAGCTCGGCGACGGCCTCGCCGTCCACCGTCACGTCGTACCGCAGCAGCGAGCCGAAGTCCCGCGCCAGTTCGAGCACCTTGTGCGGGGCCAGCCACTCGGCGGCGCCCGGCCGGGCCACCAGATGCACGGTGGTGCCCGGTTCGCGGTGCTCCTCCTCCGGCAGGGTGCGCACGGTGTACGAGCCGTCGTCGCACGCCGTCCACTCCACCGGAGGGGCCTGCGGCGTACGGGCACTGCGGCTGACCACGCGGATCCGCTCGGCGACGAGGAAACAGGCCAGCAGGCCGATGCCGAACTGGCCCAGGAAGTCGGAGCGGGCCGCCTGGATGCCGTCGGCCCGCTTGGAGCTGCGGCCGATGGTGGCGAGCAGCGTGTGCACATCGGCCTCGGTGAGCCCGACGCCGGTGTCCTCCACGCGCAGACGGCCGTCGGCGGTGTGGATGCGCACCCGCGCCGGGGCGTCGGGCTGTTCGGCGCGCCGGGCGGTGACGGCGTCCACGGCGTTCTGCAGCAGTTCGCGCAGGTAGACCTTCGGGCTGGAGTAGAGGTGGTGGGACAGCAGGTCCACCAGACCGCGCAGGTCGACCTGGAACGTATGAGGTGAGTGGGATGCCTGGGATGACTGTGAGGTCTGGGAGTCCATCGTCGCAGCGCCGGAGGGGGGAGGGGCGTCGGCGCGGGGTCGGGCGGCACCGGTGAGGCGGCGACCGCGGGGGGATGGCCGGGCGCGCCATCCTAGGGCCCCACCGAGCCGTCTGACCAGGGGTTTCCCGCCACGTTTGGGGCATTGTCAGTGGCGTGGTGTGCAATGGATCTCGTGCCCGCACTGGACGAACCACTGAAGAAGGTGCTCGGCCCCGCCACCGCGAAGGTGATGGCCGAGCACCTCGGCCTGCACACCGTCGGCGATCTGCTGCACCACTACCCGCGCAGATACGAGGAGCGCGGGCAGCTCACGCACCTGGCCGACCTGCCGATGGACGAGCACGTCACGGTGGTCGCCCAGGTCGCCGACGCCCGCCTGCACACCTTCGCCTCCGCCAAGGCGCCCCGCGGCAAGGGCCAGCGCCTGGAGGTGACGATCACCGACGGCAGCGGCCGGCTCCAACTGGTGTTCTTCGGCAACGGCGTGCACAAGCCCCACAAGGAACTCCTGCCGGGCACCCGCGCGATGTTCGCCGGCAAGGTCTCCGTCTTCAACCGCCGCCTCCAACTCGCCCACCCCGCCTACGAACTGCTGCGCGGCGACAGCGAGGAGGCGGTCGAGACCTGGGCCGGCTCACTCATCCCGATCTACCCCGCCACCGCCAAGCTGGAGTCCTGGAAGATCGGCAAGGCCGTCCAGACGGTCCTGCCCAGCGCCCAGGAGGCCGTGGACCCGCTGCCCGAGGCCCTGCGCGAGGGCCGGGGCCTGCCGACCCTCCCCGAGGCCCTCCTCAAGATCCACCGCCCCCACACCAAGGCCGACATCGAGGACGCCCGCTCCCGGCTGAAGTGGGACGAGGCCTTCGTCCTCCAGGTGGCCCTCGCCCGCCGCCGTCACGCCGACGCCCAACTCCCCGCGGTGGCCCGCAAGGCCAGGCCGGACGGCCTCCTCACCGCCTTCGACGCCCGCCTGCCCTTCACCCTCACCGATGGTCAGCAGAAGGTCTCGAAGGAGATCTTCGACGACCTGGCCACGGAACACCCGATGCACCGGCTGCTCCAGGGCGAAGTGGGTTCGGGAAAGGCACAGCCGCTCGACTCGCTCGTACTCACCCCCGTCGGCTTCCGCCGGATGGGCGACATGCAAGTGGGCGACGAGATCGTCGTTCCGAACGGCGAGATCGCGCTGATCGACGGGGTCTTCCCGCAAGGAGAGCGCGACGTCTGGCGCCTGGTCCTGTCCGACGGCAGCTCCGTGGAATGCGACGACGAACATCTCTGGATCGTCGGGACGAGCTGCGGATGGCATCGCGGCCAGCCCCCCAAGGTCATGACGACCCGGGAGATCCGCCTGGACACCTTCAAGGCGAACGGCTCCTCGAAGTGGTACATCCCCGCGGCCACCCCCGTGGATCTCGGAGGCGATTCGGATCTCCCGCTGGATCCCTATCTGTTCGGCGTCCTCCTCGGTGACGGCTCGTTCCGGCACAACCTGCGTCTGTCGACCACCGACGACGAGATCCACGAGGCTGTCGCCGCTGCCCTGGAGCCCGACTGCCGGCTGGTGCCGGTGAAGGGATCCCGCTGCGACTACACGATCCAGCTGGCGCAACGGGCCGGGGGCGTCCGCAATCCTGTGATCCAGGTCCTGCGCGACCTCGGCCTATGGGGCGTGACGTCCCACGGCAAGTTCATCCCGGAGGCGTTCAAGAACACGTCGCTCAAGAGTCGCCTCGCGCTGCTGCAAGGCCTCCTGGACACCGACGGCACCATCCACGCGGACGGCCTGAGCACCTCGTTCTGCTCGGCCTCTCGCCGCCTCGCGGACGACGTCGCGTGGATCGTGCGCTCGCTGGGCGGCCGCGCCCGAGTCCTGCCCAAGCGCGACGCGTTCGACGTCTCCGTGGCCCTGCCGGACGAGTACGCCCCGTTCCGACTCTCGCGCAAGGCCGACCGAGTCCGGCCCCGGCCGAAGTGCAACACCTTCCGGCGCGGGATCAGGGCAGTGGAGCACGTGGGTCGCAAGCCCGTTCAGTGCATCAGCGTCGCGCACCCCAGCCACGCGTACATCACCGACAACTTCACCGTCACCCACAACACGATGGTCGCCCTACGGGCCATGCTCGCCGTCGTCGACGCGGGCGGCCAGGCCGCCATGCTCGCGCCCACCGAGGTGCTCGCCCAGCAGCACCACCGGTCCGTCGTGGAGATGATGGGCGAGCTGGCCGAGGGCGGCATGCTGGGCGGGGCCGAGCAGGCGACCAAGGTGGTGCTGCTGACCGGGTCCATGGGGACGGCGGCCCGGCGGCAGGCCTTGCTCGACCTCGTGACCGGTGAGGCCGGGATCGTGATCGGCACGCATGCGCTGATCGAGGACAAGGTGCAGTTCCACGATCTGGGCCTGGTCGTGGTCGACGAGCAGCACCGGTTCGGCGTGGAGCAGCGGGACGCCCTGCGCGGCAAGGGCAAGCAGCCCCCGCACCTGCTGGTCATGACGGCCACGCCGATCCCGCGCACGGTCGCGATGACCGTCTTCGGCGACCTGGAGACCTCCGTCCTCGACCAGCTCCCGGCCGGCCGCTCACCCATCGCCAGCCATGTCGTCCCGGCCGCCGACAAGCCCCACTTCCTCGCCCGCGCCTGGGAGCGGGTCCGCGAGGAGGTGGGGAACGGCCATCAGGCGTATGTCGTCTGCCCGCGCATCGGAGACGAGGAGGAGCACCCCAAGAAGGCCAAGAAGTCCGCCGAGGACGATGCCGAGAAGCGGCCCCCGCTCGCCGTCCTCGACGTCGCCGAGCAACTGCGCCGAGGCCCGCTCCAAGGCCTGCGCGTGGAGGTCCTGCACGGCCGTATGGCCGCCGACGACAAGGACGCCGTCATGCGCCGCTTCGCCGCGGGCGACACCGACGTCCTGGTGGCCACGACCGTGATCGAGGTCGGCGTCAACGTCCCCAACGCCACCGCCATGGTGATCATGGACGCCGACCGCTTCGGCGTCTCCCAGCTCCACCAGCTCCGCGGCCGCGTCGGCCGGGGCTCCGCGCCGGGCCTGTGTCTGCTGGTCACCGAGATGCCCGAGGCGAGCCCCGCCCGCCAGCGCCTGGGCGCGGTCGCGTCGACGCTGGACGGCTTCGAGCTCTCCCGTATCGACCTCGAACAGCGCCGCGAGGGAGACGTCCTGGGCCAGGCCCAGTCGGGCGTGCGGTCCTCCTTGCGGGTCCTCGCCGTCATCGAGGACGAGGAGATCATCGCCGAGGCGCGGGAGGAGGCGGCGGCCCTGGTGGCGGCGGACCCCGAGCTGGCGGGCCTTCCGGGACTGCGCACCGCCCTGGACGCCCTCCTGGACGAGGAGAGGGAGCAGTACCTGGAAAAGGGGTGAGCATGGACGTACCTGGAAGGGGCCCGGGGAACTGCGCGAGCAACCACGACGAACGGCCTGCCAAACTGAATCGGTAACCACCCCCTACCGAGGACCGAAGATGACCCGCGTGATCGCAGGCGCAGCAGGTGGACGCCGCCTGGCCGTCCCGCCAGGGACAGGAACCCGCCCCACCTCCGACCGCGCACGCGAAGGCCTCTTCTCCACCTGGCAGTCCCTCCTGGGCGGCCCCCTGGACGGCGACCGCGTCCTCGACCTCTACGCCGGCTCCGGCGCGGTCGGCCTGGAGGCCCTCTCCCGCGGCGCGGGCCACACCCTCCTGGTCGAGGCCGACGCCCGCGCGGCCCGCGTCATCCGGGAGAACGTGAAGAGCCTCGGCCTGCCCGGCGCCGAGGTGCGCCACGGCAAGGCCGAGCAGATCATCAAGGCGGCGCCCTCACAGCCGTACGACCTCGTGTTCCTGGACCCCCCATATGCGGTCACAGGCGACGATCTTCGCGAGATTCTGCTCACACTCCGCTCGGAAGGCTGGCTCGATAAGCAAGCGCTCGTCACCGTGGAGCGCAGCACCAGAGGCGGCGAATTCCACTGGCCCGACGGCTTCGAGCCGCTGAGGGCCCGTCGTTACGGCGAGGGAACGTTTTGGTACGGTCGCGCCGCCTCTACGTGCGAAGACGCACGATGACCGGACCGGAGAGCGAGGGATCTCAAGTGCGCCGCGCCGTCTGTCCCGGGTCGTTCGACCCCATCACCAACGGACACCTCGACATCATCTCCCGCGCCTCCCGCCTCTACGACGAGGTGTACGTCGCGGTGATGATCAACAAGGCCAAGAAGGGCCTGTTCGAGATCGAGGAGCGGATCGACCTGATCCGCCGGGTCACCGCCGAATACGGGAACGTCCGGGTCGAGGCCTTCCACGGCCTCCTCGTCGACTACTGCAAGGAGCGGGACATCCCCGCCATCGTCAAGGGCCTGCGCGCCGTCAGCGACTTCGACTACGAGCTGCAGATGGCCCAGATGAACAACGGCCTCTCGGGCGTGGAGACCCTGTTCGTGCCGACCAACCCCACCTACAGCTTCCTGTCCTCCTCGCTCGTCAAGGAGGTCGCGACCTGGGGCGGCGACGTGTCCCACCTGGTGCCGCCGATCGTCCTGGAAGCCCTCAACGAGCGCCTGCGCGACGCCTGATGGGACGCAGGGGACTACAGTCGTCCCGTCCGTCTCCATCACAGCTGTAGAGAGTGGCGAGCACACGGTGGACGTGCAGAAGAAGCTCGACGAGATCGTCGCCGCGGTCTCCAGTGCCCGGTCGATGCCCATGTCGGCCTCGTGCGTGGTCAACCGCGCCGACCTGCTCTCGATGCTCGAAGAGGTACGGGCGGCCCTGCCCGACTCCCTCGCCCAGGCGAGGGAGCTGATCGGCGACCGCGAGCACATGGTCGAGCGGGCCCGCCAGGAGGCCGAGCGGATCATCGAGCAGGCGCACGCCGAGCGCGGCTCGCTGATCTCCGACACGGAGGTCGCCCGCCGCTCCCAGGCCGAGGCCGACCGCATCCTCACCGAGGCCCGCCAGGAGGCCGAGGAGATCCGCGCGGAGGCCGACGACTACGTCGACTCCAAGCTCGCCAACTTCGAGGTCGTCCTCACCAAGACCCTCGGCTCGGTCGGCCGCGGCCGCGAGAAGCTGCTGGGCACCGGCCCGGGCCTGGACGAGCAGGGCTACGAGGACGAGGACGCCCCCGAGCGCAGCCACGACCCGGAGACCCTGCGCCGCAACGCCGACGCCTATGTCGACGTCAAGCTGGGCGCCTTCGAGGCGGTCCTCGCCAAGACCCTTCAGGCCGTCGGCCGCGGCCGGCAGAAGCTGCACGGCAGGATCGCCACCGACGACCTCGGCGCCCTCGCCGACGACACCAGCACCCTCCAGCACTCCAGCGACGCCGACTACCTCGCCGACCTCGCGGCCCTCGCCGAGCAGGACGCCCCGGCGGAGCAGGCCCGGCGCCCCGAGTACGCCCCGGAGCCGCAGCCCCAGCCGGTGTACGGCTACCAGCAGCAGGCCGACCCCTACGGCGGCTACCCGCAGCAGGACCGGTACGGCTACCAGCAGACGGCCCAGGCGGACCCGTACGCCTACCAGGGCTACGCGACCCCTCCGCAGCCCGCCTACGAGCCCCAGCAGGCCCAGCTGCCCCACCAGTCCCACCAGCCCGAACAGGCGGGCTACGCGCTCGACGAGACCAGCCTCTTCGACACCAGCATGATCAGTGCCGAGCAGCTCAGGGCGTACGAACAGGGCCGGGGGCAGTAGCCCGCCACCCGGATTGGGCCGAGAGCGAAAGGTCCAGTATCCTGGCTCTTCGGTCGCGAGTACGTCCGTGATCAGCGCTGCCCGGGAACACCGAAGGGCTGCGTCCCTCTGAGCTAGAAGATCGAAAGCAGGAATGGCCTCCAACGCTCGCCTCGACCATCGCAACCCCCTCGTGTTCGACACGCACGAGCTGGGGCGGCGTCCAGGTGCGCTGCAGCGGCTCACCCGCACGATCGACGCTCCCAACGACCTCGGTATCGCGGGAGTCATCGGAGTGCCGGAAGGCGCCCCGGTGGAGCTCGAACTCCGGCTCGAGTCGGTCATGGAAGGGGTGCTTGTCACAGGCACCGCCCGTGCACAGGCCGAGGGGGAGTGCGTAAGGTGTCTGGAGTCGCTTCAGATGGATCTCGAAGCGGACTTCCAGGAGATGTTCTCGTACCCTGACGCCGACGATCGGGGCCGCCCCAAGGCGGAACCGACCGACGACGCCGAGGAATCCGCAGAAAACGAGGACAGGCTCTTCATCGAGGACGGACTCTTCGACCTCGAACCCGTGCTGCGCGATGCGGTGGTGCTCGCACTGCCGATGCAGCCGGTGTGCCGGGAGGACTGTGCGGGTCTGTGTTCCGAATGCGGAATCAGCCTGAACGACAACCCGGACCACCACCACGACGCCGTCGACATCCGTTGGGCGGCACTGCAGGGATTCGCCGATTCAATCGAAGACGGCGATAAGGACGAGATGAGCGGCGGCGCGCCTCAGTCAGCACGCGCCGACGAGAAGCAGGAGAAGTAGCCGTGGCTGTTCCGAAGCGGAAGATGTCGCGCAGCAACACGCGCCACCGCCGGTCGCAGTGGAAGGCTGCGGTCACCCCCCTGGTTGCGTGCGAGCGCTGCCACGAGCCCAAGCAGCAGCACATCGCGTGCCCGTCTTGCGGCACCTACAACAAGCGCCAGGTCCTCGCGGTCTGAGCGGGCTGGTGAGAGGCACTGTGTCCACGCCGAAGAAGAACGCATCGGACCACACAGCCTCGTCCCACACGCTTCTGGAAGGGCGGCTCGGCTACAAGGTCGAGTCCGCCCTTCTGGTGCGAGCACTGACCCACCGTTCCTACGCGTACGAGAACGGCGGTCTGCCGACGAACGAGCGGCTGGAGTTCCTCGGGGACTCCGTCCTGGGCCTCGTCGTCACGGACACGCTGTACCGCACCCACCCCGACCTGCCCGAAGGCCAGCTGGCCAAGCTGCGGGCCGCGGTGGTCAACTCGCGCGCACTGGCGGACGTGGGCCGCACGCTCGACCTCGGCTCCTTCATCCGGCTCGGCCGCGGTGAAGAGGGCACGGGGGGCCGGGACAAGGCGTCCATCCTCGCCGACACCCTCGAAGCGGTGATCGGCGCGGTCTATCTCGACCAGGGCCTGGACTCGGCGGCGGAGCTGGTGCACCGCCTGTTCGACCCGCTGATCGAGAAGTCCTCCAACCTCGGAGCCGGCCTGGACTGGAAGACGTCCCTCCAGGAGCTCACCGCGACCGAAGGCCTCGGCGTCCCCGAGTACCTGGTCACGGAGACCGGCCCGGACCACGAGAAGACCTTCACTGCTGCCGCCCGCGTCGGAGGCGTCTCGTACGGCACCGGCACCGGCCGCAGCAAGAAGGAGGCGGAGCAGCAGGCCGCGGAATCCGCGTGGCGCGCCATCCGCGCCGACGCGGACGAGCGCGCCAAGGCAGCCGCGAACGCTGCCGCCCCGAACGCCGACGAGGCGTCCGCCTCCGCCTGACCGACACCGAACACCGAGCGCCCGTACCCGGAAAGGGTGCGGGCGCTCGCTTCTCTCCAGGGGGAGCCATGCCCGAGTTGCCCGAGGTCGAGGTCGTACGGCGGGGCCTGGAGCGCTGGGTCGCCCACCGGGCCGTCGCCGAGACGGAGGTGCTGCATCCGCGCGCGGTGCGGCGTCATACGGCAGGACCCGACGACTTCGCCCACCGCCTCAAGGGCCACCGCATCGGCGTGGCGAGGCGCCGCGGCAAGTATCTGTGGCTGCCGCTGGAGGACACCGGGCAGGCGGTGCTCGCGCATCTCGGGATGAGCGGGCAGCTGCTGGTGCAGCCGCAGGAGGCGCCGGACGAGAAGCACCTGCGGATCCGGGTCCGCTTCGCCGACGGCCTCGGCACGGAACTCCGCTTCGTCGACCAACGCACCTTCGGCGGACTGTCGTTGCACGACACCGGCGAGGACGGCCTCCCCGACGTCATCGCGCACATCGCCCGTGACCCCCTCGACCCGCTGTTCGACGAAGAGGCCTTCCATCTGGCTCTGCGGCGCAAGCGGACCACCATCAAACGGGCCCTGCTGGACCAGTCGTTGATCAGCGGCGTCGGCAACATCTACGCGGACGAGGCCCTTTGGCGCGCCCGCATCCACTACGAGCGTCCCACGGCCGGCTTCACCCGCCCGCGCACCCTCGAACTCCTGGGTCACGTAAGGGATGTGATGAACGCGGCCCTCGCCGTCGGCGGCACCAGCTTCGACAGCCTCTACGTCAACGTCAACGGAGAGTCGGGCTACTTCGACCGGTCGCTGGACGCGTACGGCCGCGAGGGGCTGCCGTGCAAGCGGTGCGGTACGCCGATGCGCAGGCGGCCGTGGATGAACCGGTCCAGCTACTTCTGCCCGAAGTGTCAGCGGGCCCCGCGCGTGGCGTCGTAGCGCTCGCGGGCGGCCAGCACGTCGTCCATGCGGCCCTCCACGAAGTGGATCAGGCCCAGCAGCCGCTCGGCGACCTCGCTGCCGAGCGGGGTCAGCTCGTAGTCCACCCGCGGTGGGTTCGTCGGCTGGGCCTCGCGGTGCACCAGGCCGTCGCGCTCCAGCGCGTGCAGCGTCTGCGACAGCATCTTCTCGCTGACGCCGTCCACCCGGCGGCGCAGCTCGTTGAAGCGCAGCGAGCCCTCGTGCAGCGCGCCCAGGGTGAGCGCGCCCCAGCGTCCCGTGACGTGCTCCAGCGTGCCCCGCGAGGGGCAGGCCCGGGCGAAGACGTCGTAGGGCAGGTTCTCGGGCATGGTGGTCATATGTCGAGCCTACGGCACTAACCGGCGGTTAGTGCCGTGCTCAGTACCCGAAGTCCTGGGTCCACCACGGGCCGCCCTCGCCGTAGTGCACACCGACGCCCAGGGTCTTGAAGTCGCAGTTGAGGATGTTGGCGCGGTGGCCGGGGCTGTTCATCCAGGCCTGCATGACGGCTGCGGCGTCGGCCTGGCCGCGGGCTATGTTCTCGCCGCCGAGGTCGGTGATGCCGGCCTTCTCGGCGCGGTCCCAGGGGGTCGCGCCGTCGGGGTCGGTGTGGTCGAAGAAGCCGCGCTCCGCCATGTCCTCGCTGAAGGAACGGGCCAGCTGGCTCAGCCCGCTGTTGGCGGCGAGCGGGGTGCAGCCGGCCTGGATGCGCTCGACGTTGACCAGCCGGAGCACCTCGGCCTCGGCGGCGGCCTCCGCGGACACCGTCGCCGGGGTGGTCGGCTCGACGGGGGCCTTGGTGGGCTCCTCGGACGGTGTCGCCCTCGGCTTCTGGGAGGGGGTGGCCCTCGGCTTCTGCATCTGCTCCCGCTGCGGCGCCTTGCTCGGCGTCGCCGACCGGGAGGGGGAGGCGGAGGGAGAGGCGGAGGTGGAGGCAGAAGGTGACGCGGACGGGGACGGGGACGCGCTGGGGGAGGCCGAGCGCCGGCTGCTGCTGCCGGTCGTGCGCGGAGCGCTGGGCTCCTCCTCGGTCGCGGCGCCGGACGTGCCGCCCTGCTGCGTCTCGACGTTGCCGGGGCTCTCGGCGGACTGCACCTTGTCGGAGCCGCTGCCGCCGAGCCGGTAGTTGTCGCCGCCGGGCAGGACACCGGTGGCGACGGCCACCGCGCCGAGCGCGACCGCGGCGGACACACCGAGCAGGCCGGTCTTCACCGGCGTCACGGCCCGCTTGCGGCGGCGGTGGGCGGTGGCGGAGTGCGGGGCACCGGTGCGGCGCGAGCCGTCGTCCGGCGTGAACCCGGTGCCGTCCTCGCCCCCGTCATAGCCTCCGGCTCCGGCCCCGGCCGCGGACCCCGGGTCATCGGTCGCGAAGAGGTACGCGTTGCTCTTGGCGTACACCTCCGCGTACGCCTCGGGGTTCAGATAGGGCGCGGTGCCCGGCGCGGTGGGGGTGACCCCGTACGAGTGCTGCGGGTCGCGGCCCCCCGCGACGGAATTCCCCGTCGGCGTGACCCCCGTGGCACGGCCCTTGGCGGCGCGGCCGGCGGCGGAGCGTCGGTGGCGTCCCATGTTCTGGCCTTCCTCGTCCTTGCGATCTTTGTCGTCGACGCGTCCCCCAACGGTCGACACAACTCACCCGATCAGGTGAGTTTCATATGAGATGCATTGGGTGGGGACGGTACCGCATGGCGCAAGAGGGTGAAGTGTGCCGAGAGACATCGGCCGGTTAGGTTGCACCCATGAGCGAGGATGTACGGATGGTCGCCTGGGTGCGTGGACGCGTCCAAGGTGTGGGTTTCCGCTGGTTCACGCGGGCCAAGGCGCTCGAGATCGGCGGCCTGAGTGGTTTTGCTCTCAATTTGGACGACGGCCGGGTCCAGGTCGTCGCAGAGGGCCCGCGCACGGGCTGTGAGGGGCTCCTCGACTGGCTCCGCGGTGACGACACGCCCGGGCGCGTGGACGGTGTCACCGAGATCTGGGACACACCGCGCGGCGGCTACGACGGCTTCGCCATTCGCTGAACCCGGGCGCGAAAGGGCCCCGGAGGCCACGCCGGGGCATTCCGCCACAGGCCGCCCGAAGGGAAAAGCGCCTGGTTGTTGCCAAGAACCCCTTGCCCTGGCAGGCTCCGCACGGAAAGATGATCGCCACGCCCCCAGGGCCCCGCAGGAGTCGCGACGCCGCCGTTTTCCGGCCGCAGACCCCGGGTCGCCCCCAATACGGGGCGTGATCGTGTTGACCGTCAAACTTTTTGGTGAGACGCTGAAAGCCCCGCGCACCTTAGCTGTTTGGCATGGAACAACGGCAGAGCAGCACTTGATCCTGCCAAGCACCGCGGGTGCGAATCCCTCACGACCCAACCGCATCGGTCGGTCACTCAGTGTGGAGGACCATCCATCATGGCAAAGGCGCTTCTCGGTTACGTCGGCGGCTCCGACCCTCGACTCCTCGCCGAGATGCGACGGCTCCAGCAGCGTGTACAGGACCTGGAATCGGAGCTCGTACGGATCCAGGCTGAGAACGACGCGCTGACGGCTGCCGCTTCTCACCACGAGATCATGGAGAGCATCGACGCACACCAGGCGGAGCCTGCGCTCACCTGATCACTGCATCGCAGCACATCGACAAGCGGTGGTTGGGCTGCCCGTATCCAACCGCTCAAGTTGTCAGAGTTTGCAAGGGACGCCTCCGGCGTCCCTTCTTTCTTTCCCCCGCCTCTTGTTTCTTCCCCCGCGCATCCTTTCAGCCTCTTCAACGTCTGGTGTGCCCCCGGCGTTCACCCGCGAAACCGCGCGTTCATGGAGTGAGACAGGGACCGGAAGGTAGAGTCCAGCGGCGTGCACCTCAAGGCCCTGACCCTCCGGGGGTTCAAGTCGTTCGCCTCGGCGACCACGCTCCGGTTCGAACCGGGTATCACCTGCGTGGTCGGGCCGAACGGGTCGGGCAAGTCCAATGTCGTGGACGCCCTCAGCTGGGTCATGGGTGAGCAGGGCGCCAAGTCGCTGCGCGGCGGCAAGATGGAGGACGTCATCTTCGCCGGCACCACCGGCCGCCCGCCGCTGGGCCGCGCCGAGGTGTCCCTGACCATCGACAACTCCGACGGGGCGCTGCCCATCGAGTACGCCGAGGTCACCATCACGCGGATCATGTTCCGCAACGGCGGCAGCGAGTACCAGATCAACGGCGACACCTGCCGGCTCCTCGACATCCAGGAACTCCTCTCCGACTCCGGCATCGGCCGCGAGATGCACGTCATCGTCGGCCAGGGCCAGCTCGACTCCGTCCTGCACGCGGACCCGATGGGCCGCCGGGCCTTCATCGAAGAGGCCGCGGGGGTGCTGAAGCACCGCAAGCGCAAGGAGAAGGCGCTGCGGAAGCTGGACGCGATGCAGGCCAACCTCGCGCGTGTGCAGGACCTCACCGACGAGCTCAGAAGGCAGCTCAAGCCCCTCGGCCGCCAGGCCGCCGTCGCCCGGCGCGCCGCCGTCATCCAGGCCGACCTGCGCGACGCCCGCCTGCGCCTCCTCGCCGACGACCTCGTACGGCTGCAGCAGGCGCTCCAGGCCGAGGTCGCCGACGAGGCCGCGCTGAAGGAACGCAAGGAAGCAGCCGAGCAGGAGCTGAAGAAGGCCCTCCAGCGCGAGGCGCTCCTGGAGGACGAGGTGCGCCGCCTCAGCCCGCGCCTCCAGCGGGCCCAGCAGAGCTGGTACGAGCTCTCCCAGCTCGCCGAGCGGGTGCGCGGCACGATCTCGCTGGCCGACGCCCGGGTCAAGAGCGCCACCTCGGCGCCCCCCGAGGAGCGGCGCGGGCGCGACCCCGAGGACATGGAGCGCGAGGCCGCCCGCATCCGGGAACAGGAGGCCGAGCTGGAGGCGGCCCTGGAGGCGGCCCAGCACGCCCTGGACGACACCGTCGCGCACCGCGCTGAGCTGGAGCGCGAACTGGCCGTCGAGGAGCGGCGCCTGAAGGACGCGGCCCGTGCCATCGCCGACCGCCGCGAGGGCCTCGCCCGCCTCGCCGGCCAGGTCAGCGCCGCCCGCTCCCGTGCCGCCTCCGCCCAGGCCGAGATCGACCGCCTCGCCGCCGCCCGCGACGAGGCGCGCGAACGTGCCGTCGCCGCCCAGGAGGAGTACGAGGCCCTCCAGGCCGAGGTCGACGCCCTCGACGCGGGCGATGAGGAACTGGCCGAACAGCACGATGAGGCCAAGCGGCGACTGGCCGAGGCCGAGGCGGCACTGACCTCCGCGAGGGAGGCCGCCACGGCGGCGGAACGCCAGCGGGCGGCCACCCAGGCCCGCCGGGACGCGTTGTCGCTCGGCCTGCGCCGCAAGGACGGCACCGGAATACTTCTGGGCGCACGGGATCGCCTCTCCGGCCTGCTGGGCCCGGCGGCGGAACTGTTGACGATCACGCCGGGGTACGAGGTGGCTCTGGCGGCAGCGCTGGGAGCGGCGGCAGACGCCGTCGCGGTCGGCTCGCCGTCCTCGGCGGCAGAGGCCATCCGATTGCTGCGCAAGCAGGACGGGGGAAGGGCGACCCTGCTCTTGGCGGGGGCCTCGGAGGCATCGCCCTTCAGGGGCGCGGGGAACTGCGCGAGCAACCACGACGTACCGGCGGCCGATGAGCAACCGGCACCGCCCGCGGCGAATTTCGTCCGTGGCCCCGCCGAGCTGATGCCTGCCGTACGCAAACTCCTCCACGGCGTCGTCGTCGTGGCGACGCTGGAGGACGCTGAGGAGCTGGTGTACGCGCGGCCGGAGCTGACAGCAGTGACCCAGGACGGGGATCTGCTGGGGGCGCACCTGGCGCAGGGCGGCTCCGCAGGCGCACCCAGCCTCCTGGAGGTCCAGGCCTCCGTCGACGAGGCCGCCGCCGAGCTGGAGGAGTTGGCGTCCCGCTGCGAGGCCCTCCAGCAACAGCAGCAGACGGCGACCGAACGACGTAGAGAAGCAAGCACCCTCGTGGAGGAACTCGGCGAGCGGCGCAGGGCCGCCGACCGCGAGAAGTCGGCGGTGGCCCAGCAGCTCGGCCGGCTCGCCGGACAGGCGAGGGGCGCCGCCGGAGAGGCCGAGCGCAGCAGCGCCGCCGCCGCACGGGCGCAGGACGCCCTCGAAAAGGCCCTCCAGGAGGTCGAGGAACTCGCCGAGCGGCTGGCGGTCGCGGAGGAGATGCCGTTCGAGGAGGAGCCCGACACGGCGGTACGGGACCGTCTCGCCGCGGACGGCGCCAACGCGCGGCAGACCGAGATGGAGGCCCGCCTCCAGGTCCGTACGCACGAGGAGCGGGTGAAGGGACTGGCCGGCCGGGCCGACTCCCTGGACCGCGCCGCACGGGCGGAGCGCGACGCACGCGCGCGTGCCGAGCAGCGGCAGGCCCGGCTGCGCCACGAGGCGGCCGTCGCGGGGGCGGTGGCCCAGGGCGCGCGCACCCTGCTGGCGCATGTCGAGGTGTCCCTCGGCCGTGCCGAGCGCGAGCGCGCCGCCGCCGAGGCCGCCAAGGCGCGGGGCGAGCAGGAGCTGACCGCGGCGCGGGCCGAGGGCCGTGACCTCAAGGGCGAGCTGGACAAGCTGACGGACTCGGTGCACCGGGGCGAGGTGCTGGGCGCGGAGAAGCGGCTGCGGATCGAGCAGTTGGAGACCAAGGCGCTGGAGGAGCTGGGTGTGGAGCCGGCCGGGCTCGTCTCCGAGTACGGCCCGCATCAGCTCGTGCCGCCCTCTCCGCCCGCCGAGGGCGAGATGCTGCCCGACGACCCGGAGGACCCGCGCAACCAGCCCCGCCCCTTCGTCCGCGCGGAGCAGGAGAAGCGGCTCAGGGCGGCCGAGCGGGCGTACCAGCAGCTCGGGAAGGTGAACCCGCTCGCGCTGGAGGAGTTCGCGGCGCTGGAGGAACGGCACAAGTTCCTCAGCGAGCAGCTGGAGGACCTGAAGAAGACCCGCGCGGATCTGCTCCAGGTCGTCAAGGAGGTCGACGAGCGCGTCGAGCAGGTCTTCACCGAGGCCTACCGGGACACCGCCCGGGAGTTCGAGGGCGTCTTCAGCCGGCTGTTCCCCGGCGGTGAGGGCCGGCTGGTGCTGACCGATCCCGACAACATGCTGACCACCGGTGTGGATGTCGAGGCGCGTCCGCCGGGCAAGAAGGTCAAGCGGCTCAGTCTGCTGTCCGGCGGTGAGCGGTCGCTGACGGCCGTCGCGCTGCTGGTGTCGATCTTCAAGGCGCGGCCCAGCCCGTTCTACGTCATGGACGAGGTCGAGGCGGCGCTGGACGACACCAACCTCCAGCGGCTGATCCGGATCATGCAGGAGCTGCAGGAGGCCTCGCAGCTGATCGTGATCACCCACCAGAAGCGCACGATGGAGGTCGCCGATGCGCTGTACGGCGTCTCCATGCAGGGCGACGGCGTGTCGAAGGTCATCAGTCAACGACTCCGCTGAAGATCATCTTCAAGACTTGAACACATTGCCCTCACGCGTGCGCTGAAACGTCACAGTCGGCACCTCTTGACTTCGACACTTGAAGGCATAGTCTCGGCAACGTTGTTTTTACCTTCGGCAGCGCTGCCGATGGCCCGAGGAGTTGAACGTGACCAGCACAGCGCAGGCATCCAAGTCAGGAGCCGGAACGGCTCATCCCGATCACCTCGGGCACGTCATCTTCATCGCGGCCGCCGCCGCGATGGGCGGTTTTCTCTTCGGTTACGACAGCTCCGTGATCAACGGCGCCGTCGAGGCCATCCGGGACCGCTACGACATCGGCTCCGCCGGGCTGGCCCAGGTCATCGCCATCGCCCTGATCGGCTGCGCCATCGGCGCCGCGACCGCGGGCCGCATCGCCGACCGCATCGGCCGCATCCGGGTCATGCAGATCGCCTCCGTGCTGTTCATGGTCAGCGCCGTCGGCTCGGCGCTGCCCTTCTCGCTGTGGGACTTCGCCTTCTGGCGCGTCGTCGGCGGCTTCGCCATCGGCATGGCCTCCGTCATCGGCCCCGCCTACATCGCCGAGGTCGCCCCGCCGGCCTACCGAGGCCGTCTCGGCTCCTTCCAGCAGGCCGCCATCGTCATCGGCATCGCGGTCTCGCAGCTGGTCAACTGGGGTCTGCTCAACGCCGCCGACGGTGACCAGCGCGGCAGCCTGATGGGCCTGGAGGCCTGGCAGGTCATGCTCGGCGTCATGATCGTCCCGGCCGTCCTCTACGGCCTGCTGTCCTTCGCCATCCCCGAGTCACCCCGCTTCCTGCTCTCCGTCGGCAAGCGCGAACGCGCCCGCGAGATCCTCACCGAGGTGGAGGGCGACATCGATCTCGACGCCCGGGTCGCCGAGATCGAGCACGCCATGAAGAGCGAGCACAAGTCCTCCTTCAAGGACCTGCTCGGCGGCTCCTTCTTCTTCAAGCCGATCGTCTGGGTCGGTATCGGCCTGTCGGTCTTCCAGCAGTTCGTCGGCATCAACGTCGCCTTCTACTACTCCTCGACGCTGTGGCAGTCGGTCGGCGTCGACCCGACGGAGTCGTTCTTCTACTCCTTCACGACGTCGATCATCAACATCGTCGGCACCGTGATCGCCATGATCTTCGTCGACCGCGTCGGCCGGAGGCCGCTCGCCATCATCGGCTCGGTCGGCATGGTGATCGGCCTCGCCCTGGAGGCCTGGGCCTTCTCCTACGACCTGATCGACGGCAAGCTCCCGGCCGCGCAGGGCTGGACCGCCCTGATCGCCGCCCACGTCTTCGTCCTCTTCTTCGCCCTGTCCTGGGGTGTGGTCGTCTGGGTCATGCTCGGTGAGATGTTCCCGAACCGGATCCGCGCCGCCGCGCTCGGTGTGGCCGCCTCCGCGCAGTGGATCGCCAACTGGGCCATCACCGCGAGCTTCCCGTCCCTGGCCGACTGGAACCTGTCCGCGACCTACGTGATCTACACCGTCTCGGCCGCGCTCTCCATCCCCTTCGTCCTGAAGTTCGTCAAGGAGACGAAGGGCAAGTCCCTGGAGGAGATGGGCTGAGGCCCCCGAACTCGGGGAGGAGGGCCAAGTCCCCGCTGCCCCTCTCCTCGTCCCTTCGCCGCCCCCGGCCCGGCCACCCCCCGGGCCGGGGGCGGCGGTCTTGCACAGCGCCGCTCACCAGATGCCGCTCACCAGATCAGAACGCCACCGCCGATCTCCAGGGCCTTGTGGGCGCTGTCCTCGATGATCCGCAGGCGCACCTCGATGTGGCCCCGGTGCTCCTCCACCGTCCGCGGGTGCTCGGTGCCCTGGGCGATCGAGTCGAGATGGGCCCGCAAGAGCGCGACCTCGCGCAGGAACTCCGGCACCTGACCGGCTTCCACCTCCAGGTTCTCCTCCGCCAGGACGGGGAGGAAGCGGGCTCCCAGTGAGCGCACCAGGTCCGAGCCCCACACGGTCCTGCGCCAGGACTCGAAACCGCCGGACTGAAAGACGTCGTCGGGCACGTCGAGGATCCGCATGCTCCCGTCCGGTTCCCGGACGAACACTTCCACCAGTAGGCTCATGCCTTGAGTGGATCAGTGGCCGCCCCACCGGGACCACCGAGTATCCGCGCCGGTCAGCCGCCCAGCGCCGGCAGCACTTCCTCCGCGAACAGCCGCAGACTGCGCCACCCCTCCTCCACCGGCATCCCGCCCACCAGCGGATGCAGTACGTAGGTGTCATGGCCCAGCGCCACGCACTCCTCGGGAGTGAGCACCCGGTACACGCCCTCCGCGCGCAGTTCCTCCACCGTCGAGGCCGCCGACCTGACCGCCGAGCGGATGTCGGCCGACTGCCAGGAGGCGTAGGTGCGGGCCTCGTGCAGGAAGCGGCTCCCGTGCTCGGCCCAGGTGCGGTCGGGGTCCTCGGAGAGGTGCAGGAGGGGGGTCTCGGCGGCGGGCATCATGGTCCAGCCCTCGGTGCCGTACTCGGTGAGCCGTTCCTTGTAGTACGCCTCCAGCTCCGGCAGGTGCGCGCTGGGGAAGAACGGCAGGCCCAGGCGAGCCGCCCGGCGGGCCGCCGCCTTCGAGGAGCCGCCGACCAGCAGCAGGGGGTGCGGCCGCGTCACCGGGCGCGGGGTGACCCGTACCGTACGGCCCCGGTACATGAACTCCTCGCCGGTCCAGGCCTTCAGCAGGGTCTCCAGCAGTTCGTCCTGCAGCTTGCCGCGGCGGGTGTAGTCCACGCCGAACATCACGTACTCCTCGGGCCGGTAGCCGATCCCGGCGACCGTCACCAGACGGCCGCCGCCGACCAGGTCCAGTACGGCGATGTCCTCGGCCAGCCGCAGGGGGTCGTGCAGGGGGCCGATCGCCGCCGACACCGTGACCGCGATCCGCCGTGTCGCGCCGAGGACCGCGCCCGCGAAGGCGAACGGCGAGGGCAGCCAGTTGTCCGCCACGCCGTGGTGCTCCTCCGTCTGCACGGTGGCGATCCCGCGCTCGTCGGCGTACGCCGCCATCTCCAGGGCGGCCCGGTAGCGAGCGGCGAGAGAGGCGGGGGTGGCGCCCGGTTCGACCAGGTTGAGGCGTACGACCGTGACGGGCATGGGGCCCCCTTCGGCGGACGGCGGCTCGGCAGGGGGACCGTAGCTGACGGGGTGTCAGATGGCCAGGGGTGTGCAGGCTCACCCGTTGGAGGAACGCACAAGAGGGTCCGATCCGGACCCATGGCCGATACTGGACGCGTTATGGACATCGTCATCCTTGCTGTAGTCATCGCCGTGGTCGTGCTCGGCGCGCTCGGCGGGCTCGTCGTCGGCAGCCGACGGAAGAAGTCGCTGCCCCCGCCCCCGCCCGCCGCCCCCGACATCACCGCCCCTCCGGCCGAGCCGCACGTCGGCGACGAGGCCGAGACGCCGCGGGAGGAACCGCGCCGCACCATCGAGGAGGTGGACCTCCCCGGCGCCGGCGCCACCGCCGTCGAGGAACCGCCCGTCGTCGAAGAGCTCCCGCCGACCGAGATCGAGATCCCGGAGCCCACCGCGGGGCGCCTGGTGCGCCTGCGCGCCCGTCTGTCCCGCTCCCAGAACGCCCTCGGCAAGGGGCTGCTCACGCTGCTCTCGCGCGAGCACCTCGACGAGGACACCTGGGAGGAGATCGAGGACATCCTGCTCACCGCCGACGTCGGCGTGCAGCCCACCCAGGAGCTGGTCGAGCAGCTGCGCGAGCGCGTGAAGGTGCTCGGCACCCGCACGCCCGACGAGCTGCGCGCCCTGCTGCGCGAGGAACTGCTGAAGCTGGTCGGCACCGACGTCGACCGCAGCGTGAAGACCGAGCCGGAGGACCGCAAGCCCGGCATCGTGATGGTCGTCGGCGTCAACGGCACCGGCAAGACCACCACCACCGGCAAGCTCGCCCGCGTCCTCGTCGCGGACGGCCGTACGGTCGTGCTCGGCGCCGCCGACACCTTCCGGGCCGCCGCCGCCGACCAGCTCCAGACCTGGGGCGAGCGCGTCGGCGCCCACACCGTGCGCGGGCCCGAGGAGGGCGACCCCGCTTCCGTCGCCTTCGACGCGGTGAAGGAGGGCAAGGAGATGGGGGTCGACGTGGTCCTCATCGACACCGCAGGGCGTCTGCACACCAAGACCGGCCTCATGGACGAGCTCGGCAAGGTCAAGCGCGTCGTCGAGAAGCACGCCCCGCTCGACGAGGTGCTGCTGGTGCTGGACGCCACCACCGGGCAGAACGGCCTCGTGCAGGCCCGTGTCTTCGCCGAGGTCGTCGACATCACCGGCATCGTCCTCACCAAGCTCGACGGCACCGCCAAGGGCGGCATCGTCGTGGCCGTCCAGCGCGAGCTGGGTGTCCCCGTGAAGCTCATCGGGCTCGGCGAGGGTGCGGACGACCTGGCGCCCTTCGAGCCGGAGGCGTTCGTCGACGCGCTCATCGGGGAGTGAGCCCCTTTTTGCGCCTAAACCGGCGCCGCTCTCGCGGACGTGGTTGCTCGCCGTCGTGGTTCCTCAATTGATGGCTGAGCCCGGTGGGCAGAGAAGAGAAGGGCCCCGTCGCACGGTGCAGATGCGGCAGGGCCCTTCGCTATTGTCGCCGCCCGGCAGGTCACGCCCGTGAGCGGTGCGCCACGTACGCCAGCGTGCCCAGCAGCAGCCGCGCCTGCGGCGGCCGGGTCGCCGAGTCGAGGTCGGGGGCGCGCAGCCAGCTGACCGGGCCGAGGCCGGCGCGGTCCGAGGGCGGTGCGGTGATGAAGTCGCCCGCGCCGAGGCCGCGCAGGTCGAGGCCGGGGTCGTCCCAGCCCATGCGGTAGAGCAGCGCGGGCAGCTCGGCCGCGGCACCGGGGGCGACCAGGAAGTGGGCGCGGCCGTCGGGCGTGGCGGCGACCGGGCCGAGAGGCAGGCCCATGCGCTCCAGCCGGACCAGAGCCCGGCGCCCGGCCGCCTCGGCGACCTCGATGACGTCGAACGTCCGGCCGACCGGCAGCATCACCGCGGCACCCGGGAACTCCGCCCAGGCCCCGGTCGCCTCGTCCAGCGTGGCCCCCGCCCGCACCTCGGGGGCGAAGTCCAGCGGATGCGCGCCGGGGGCGGGGCAGTCGTCGCGGCCGCACGAGCACGCACCCGCGGCGGCCCGGGCACCGGGGACGACGGCCCAGCCCCACAGTCCGGTGTACTCGGCCACGGCGGTGCCCTCCGACGAGCGTCCGCGGCGACGCGTGCCGGACCGGATGTCGCGGATGCCCCGACTGCTGCCGATCGTGAAGCCCATGCCCCCTCCAACGGGTCCGACGCACCGGTGGTTACGAGACCGCCGGACACTCATGAGCCGTGATGCAAGTGGCGCCTTCGGGTGCACCGGGTGGTGCGCCCGGCGGTGCGCGCCCCCGTGTGCATCGCTCCGCTCACTCCCGGCTGTCCTATGTCAAGTGAATCCTGTGAAGGCCACCGTGAGTTCATTCGAAGGGGTGGCGAATGGTGGCGATTCCGGGATCGCCATGGCTGGACCGGTGATCGTAGGATTACTTTGAGTACACGAGCCCTGCGGCACATGCGCTCGTGGGTATGCCGGAGGCAACTCGCTTCCCCGTTCGAAGGGTGAGAACTCCCGGACGGGAAGCCCGAACCAAGGGCATTCTGATAGGGCTTGACGCAAAGGGGCGGCAAGCGGTCTTCAGGGATGGGGGCGTTCCAGTGGGCGGCAACGGCGGAAGCGGCGGGCACGCTGACAAGCGCCCCAATGAGCTGCTCGGCTCGTGGTTCGTGCGCAGCGGCTGGTCGAAGGGCGAACTGGCCCGCCAAGTGAACCGCCGCGCCCGCCAGTTGGGTGCCAACCACATCTCCACCGACACCTCCCGCGTACGCCGCTGGCTCGACGGCGAGAACCCCCGTGAGCCGATCCCGCGGATCCTGTCCGAGCTGTTCTCCGAGCGGTTCGGCTGTGTCGTCTCCGTCGAGGACCTCGGGCTGCGCGCGGCCCGGCCGTCACCCTCCGCGGTCGGCGTCGACCTGCCCTGGACCGGCCCCCAGACGGTCGCGCTGCTCAGCGAGTTCTCGCGCAGCGACCTGATGCTCGCCCGGCGCGGCTTCCTCGGCACCTCGCTCGCCCTGTCCGCGGGCCCCGCCCTCATCGAGCCCATGCAGCGCTGGCTGGTGCCCGTCGCCGCGGCCGCCGCACAACAGGCCGAGCCGTCAACGCCCGCCACCCGCGCGCGCGGTGAGCTGTCCCGGCCCGAGCTGGACCTGCTGGAGTCCACCACCGTGATGTTCCGGCAGTGGGACGCCCAGTGCGGCGGAGGCCTGCGCCGCAAGGCCGTCGTCGGCCAGCTGCACGAGGTCACCGACCTGCTCCAGGAGGCGCAGCCCGAGGCGACGACCCGCCGGCTGTTCAAGGTCGCCGCCGAACTGGCCGAACTGGCGGGCTGGATGTCGTACGACATCGGTCTCCAGCCCACCGCCCAGAAGTACTTCGTGCTCGCGCTGCACGCCGCCAAGGAGGCCGGTGACCGGCCGCTCGGCTCGTACGTCCTGTCCAGCATGAGCCGCCAGATGATCCACCTCGGGCGGCCCGAGGACGCGCTGGAGCTGATCCACCTCGCGCAGTACGGCAGCCGGGACTGCGCGAGCCCGCGCACCCAGGCGATGCTGTATGCGATGGAGGCCCGCGCGTACGCCAACATGGGCCAGCCCGGCAAGACCAAGCGGGCAGTGCGGATGGCCGAAGACACCTTCGCCGAGGCCGACGAATGGGACGACCCGGACCCCGACTGGATCCGCTTCTTCTCCGAGGCCGAGCTGCACGGCGAGAACAGCCACTCCTTCCGCGACCTCGCCTATGTCGCCGGCCGCAGCCCCACCTACGCCTCCCTCGCCGAGCCGCTGATGCAGCGGGCGGTCGACCTGTTCGCGAAGGACGGCGAGCACCAGCGGTCGTATGCGCTCAACCTCATCGGCATGGCCACCGTGCATCTGCTCCAGCGCGAGCCCGAGCAGGCCACCGTGCTGGCGGCGCAGGCCATGCAGGTCGCCAAGAAGGTGCGTTCCGAGCGGGTGAACACCCGTATCCGAAAGACCGTCGACACCGCCGTACGCGACTTCGGTGATCTCGCCGAGGTCGTCGACCTCACCGACCGGCTCGCGATCGAGCTGCCGGAGACCGCGGAAGCGGTCTGAGCACCACCGAAAAGACCCCGGCCGCGGCCGGCCTTCCCGAACTGCCCGACTCGGCTCCCCCATGCCAGTCATCCGGAAGGCCGACCGCGGCCGGTTCTCCCCTTGCGGACGGGTCCGCAGAAGGTTGCGCCACGATAACGATCGCGCGCGCCGAGATCTGCCGATTCACCGACGCGTAACACGCACGGCGCCTTCGTCACCGCCGCGAAACAACGAGGGGCTTCCACCGAAACCGCGCTGCGCCAATCTCGTGGCGCATAACCGGCCCACCCCTCAATCCGCTCAGGCTTCGCCCGCACGGGGCCGTACCAACGACGAGGAGACGCCGATGGCACCAGCCATCACGCTTGCCGCAGAGACGGAGCTCTCTGCCGCCAACACAGGTTTCATGCTCATCTGCTCCGCCCTGGTGATGCTCATGACGCCGGCGCTGGCCTTCTTCTACGGAGGCATGGTCCGCGTCAAGAGCACCCTGAACATGCTGATGATGAGCTTCATCAGCCTCGGGATAGTCACCATCCTGTGGGTGCTCTACGGCTTCTCCCTCGCCTTCGGCACCGACTCCGGCAGCCTGATCGGCTGGAACGCCGACTGGGTCGGCCTCAGCGGTGTCGACAAGAACGAGCTGTGGGGTTCGTACAACATCCCGCTCCTCGTCTTCATGGTCTTCCAGCTGATGTTCGCGATCATCACCCCCGCCCTGATCAGCGGTGCGCTCGCCGACCGCGTGAAGTTCACCGCGTGGGCGCTGTTCATCACGCTGTGGGCGACCGTCGTGTACTTCCCCGTCGCCCACTGGGTCTGGGGCGAGGGCGGCTGGGCCTTCGACATGGGCGTGATCGACTTCGCGGGCGGTACGGCGGTCCACATCAACGCGGGTGCCGCGGCGCTCGGCGTGATCCTGGTCATCGGCAAGCGCGTCGGATTCAAGAAGGACCCGATGCGCCCGCACAGCCTCCCGCTGGTCATGCTCGGTGCCGGTCTGCTGTGGTTCGGCTGGTTCGGCTTCAACGCCGGCTCCTGGCTCGGCAACGACGACGGCACCGGCTCCCTGATGTTCGTCAACACCCAGGTCGCCACCGCCGCCGCCATGCTCGCCTGGCTCGCCTACGAGAAGATCCGCCACGGCGCGTTCACCACGCTGGGCGCCGCCTCCGGCGCGGTCGCGGGCCTCGTCGCCATCACCCCGTCCGGTGGCGCGGTCTCCCCGCTCGGCGCCATCGCCGTCGGCGCGATCGCCGGTCTGCTGTGCGCCATGGCCGTCGGCCTGAAGTACAAGCTCGGCTACGACGACTCGCTCGACGTCGTCGGCGTCCACCTGGTCGGCGGCGTCGTCGGCTCCCTGCTCGTCGGTCTCTTCGCCAGCGGCAAGGGCCAGTCCGACGTCGAGGGCCTCTTCTACGGCGGTGGCCTGGAGCAGTTCTGGAAGCAGTGCGCCGGCGTCTTCGCCGTCCTCGCCTACTCCCTGGTCGTCTCCGCGATCCTCGCCTTCATCCTCGACAAGACCATCGGCATGCGGGTCCCCGAGGACGACGAGATCGCCGGCATCGACCAGGCCGAGCACGCCGAGACCGCATACGACTTCAGCGGCGCCGGTGGCGGTGCCGCCCGCACCGCCGTGCCGGCCCCTGTGGCCGAGACCGCCGCGAGCAAGAAGGTGGACGCATGAAGCTCATCACCGCCGTCGTCAAGCCCCACCGGCTCGACGAGATCAAGGAAGCCCTCCAGGCCTTCGGGGTCCACGGCCTGACCGTCACCGAGGCCAGCGGCTACGGCCGGCAGCGCGGCCACACCGAGGTCTACCGGGGCGCCGAGTACACCGTCGACCTCGTCCCCAAGATCCGCATCGAGGTGCTGGCCGAGGACGACGACGCCGAGCAGCTGATCGAGGTCGTCGTCAAGGCGGCCCGGACCGGCAAGATCGGTGACGGCAAGGTCTGGTCGATCCCCGTCGAGACGGCCGTACGGGTCCGGACCGGCGAGCGCGGCCCCGACGCGCTCTGACACTTCGAGAACAGGAGTCGCTGGGTGACGAACACGGACATCCGTACAGAAGAAGAAGGTTCGGGACCCAGCGGCTACGCGGCGGCCCGGCTGCGCCTCCTCACCGAGGGGGCGCGGTCCGGGCCGCCGCGCCGTGCCGCCCTGGCCGAGCTCACCGACGAGTGGCTGGCCGGACTGTTCGCCGCCGGAGCCAAGGACCTGCGAGGCGTCTCCCTCGTCGCCGTCGGCGGCTACGGCCGCGGCGAGCTGTCCCCGCGCAGCGACCTCGATCTGCTCCTGCTGCACGACGGCTCCGACACCGACGCGGTCGCCGCGCTCGCCGACCGGGTCTGGTACCCGGTCTGGGACCTCGGACTCGCCCTCGACCACTCCGTACGCACCCCCGCCGAGGCACGCAAGACCGCCGGGGAGGACCTGAAGGTCCAGCTCGGCCTCCTCGACGCCCGGCACATCGCCGGAGACCTCGGGCTCACCGCCGGATTGCGTACGACGGTCCTCGCCGACTGGCGGAACCAGGCACCCAGGCGCCTCCCCGAGCTCCAGGAACTGTGCGCCGAACGCGCCGAACGCCAGGGCGAGCTCCAGTACCTGCTGGAGCCGGACCTGAAGGAGGCCCGCGGCGGGCTGCGCGACGCCACCGCCCTGCGCGCGGTCGCCGCCTCCTGGCTCGCCGACGCCCCGCGCGAAGGACTCGACGACGCCCGCCGCCGCCTCCTCGACGTCCGCGACGCCCTCCACCTGGCCACCGGCCGCGCCACCGACCGGCTCTCCCTCCAGGAGCAGGACCAGGTCGCCGCCGAACTGGGCCTCCTCGACGCCGACACCCTCCTGCGCCAGGTCTACGAGGCCGCCCGAGTCGTGTCGTACGCCAGTGACGTCACCTGGCGCGAGGTCGGCCGCGTCCTGCGCTCCCGTGCCGTACGACCGCGGCTGCGCGCCATGCTCGGCGGCGGCAAGCCCGTCGCCGAGCGGTCGCCGCTGGCCGAGGGCGTCGTCGAGCAGGACGGCGAGGTGGTGCTCGCCCGCGCCGCGCGCCCCGACCGCGACCCCGTGCTCCCGCTGCGCGCCGCGGCCGCCGCCGCCCAGGCCGGCCTGCCGCTCTCCCTGCACGCCGTACGCCGGATGGCCGCAGGCGTACGGCCCCTCCCGACGCCCTGGCCCGCCGAGGCGCGCGAGCAGCTCGTCACCCTCCTCGGCTCCGGCCGCCCCACCGTCGAGGTGTGGGAGGCACTGGAGGCCGAGGGGCTGGTCAGCCGGCTGCTGCCGGACTGGGAGCGCGTGCGGTGCAGGCCGCAGCGCAACGCCGTGCACGTGTGGACCGTCGACCGCCACCTCATCGAGACCGCGGTCCGCGCCTCCGAGTTCACCCGCCGTGTCTCCCGCCCCGACCTGCTGCTGGTCGGCGCCCTGCTGCACGACATCGGCAAGGGCTGGCCCGGCGACCACTCGGTGGCCGGCGAGATCATCGCCAAGGACGTCGCCGCACGCATCGGCTTCGACCGCGCGGACGTGGCCGTCCTGGCGACCCTCGTACGCCACCACCTGCTGCTCATCGAGACCGCCACCCGGCGCGACCTGGAGGACCCGGCGACCCTGCGGGCCGTCGCCGACGCGGTCGGCTCGCAGAGCACGCTGGAGCTGCTGCACGCGCTCACCGAGGCCGACGCGCTGGCCACCGGCCCGGCCGCCTGGTCCTCCTGGCGCGGCTCGCTGGTGGCCGACCTGGTCAAACGGGTCGCCGCCGTGCTCGCCGGGGACGCCGCCGAGGAGCCCGAGGCGGCCGCGCCGACCGCCGAGCAGGAGCGGCTCGCCGTCGAGGCGTTCCGCACGGGCGGGCCGGTGCTCGCGCTGCGCGCGCAGACCGAGCCTCCTGGGGAGGAGCCGTCAGGGGAGCCCGAGCCGCTGGGCGTGGAGCTGCTGATCGCCGTACCCGACCAGCGGGGCGTGCTGCCCGCCGCGGCCGGCGTCCTGGCCATGCACCGCCTGACCGTCCGCACGGCCGAGCTGCGCGCCCTGGACCTGCCCGACGGCGTCGACGGCTCGGTCCTGCTGCTGAACTGGCGCGTCGCCGCCGAGTACGGCTCCCTGCCCCAGGCCGCCCGGCTGCGCGCCGACCTCGTCCGCGCCCTGGACGGCTCCCTGGACGTGGCGGGCCGCCTCGCCGAGCGGGACGCCGCCTATCCGAGGCGCCGGGGCGTCGTCGCCCCACCCCCGCGTGTGACGGTCGCCTCCGCCGCGTCCCACTCGGCCACGGTGATCGAGGTCCGCGCCCAGGACGCGCCGGGCCTGCTGTTCCGCATCGGGCGAGCGCTGGAGGACGCGGGGGTGCGGGTGCGCAGTGCGCATGTCTCCACCCTGGGCGCGAACGCCGTCGACGCCTTCTACGTCACCGGCCCGCAGGGCGTGCCCCTGCCCGGTGAGGAGGCGGTGTCGGTGGCGCGGAAGCTGGAGGAGATGCTGCGGGGCTGACCGGGGGGCTCCGGCGACCTGTGCCGCCGGGATACCCTGGAGGGCGATTCATCCGCAGCCACCGACCCCGAGGACCGCGAGCGCCGTGTTCGATACTCTCTCCGATCGCCTCTCAGCGACTTTCAAGAACCTGCGCGGCAAGGGACGGCTCTCCGAGGCGGACATCGACGCCACTGCGCGCGAGATCCGGATCGCGCTCCTCGAGGCGGACGTGGCCCTGCCTGTCGTCCGGACGTTCATCAAGAACGTCAAGGAGCGTGCGCTCGGGGCCGACGTGTCGCGGGCGCTCAACCCGGCCCAGCAGGTCCTCAAGATCGTCAACGAGGAGCTGGTGAGGATCCTCGGCGGCGAGACCCGCCGGCTGAGGTTCGCCAAGCAGCCGCCGACCGTGATCATGCTGGCCGGTCTGCAGGGTGCCGGTAAGACCACGCTCGCGGGCAAGCTGGGCCGGTGGCTGAAGGAGCAGGGCCACTCGCCGCTGCTGGTGGCCTGTGACCTCCAGCGCCCGAACGCCGTGAACCAGCTGAGCGTCGTCGCCGAGCGCGCCGGTGTCGCCGTGTACGCGCCCGAGCCGGGCAACGGCGTCGGTGACCCGGTCAAGGTCGCCAAGGACTCCATCGACTTCGCGAAGTCCAAGGTCCACGACATCGTCATCGTCGACACCGCGGGCCGCCTCGGTATCGACCAGGAGATGATGCAGCAGGCCGCGGACATCCGCGACGCCATCGGCCCCGACGAGATCCTGTTCGTCGTCGACGCGATGATCGGCCAGGACGCGGTCAACACCGCCGAGGCCTTCCGTGACGGCGTCGGCTTCGACGGCGTGGTCCTCTCCAAGCTCGACGGCGACGCCCGCGGTGGTGCCGCGCTGTCGATCCGCGAGGTCACCGGCAAGCCGATCATGTTCGCGTCGAACGGCGAGAAGCTCGACGACTTCGACGCGTTCCACCCGGACCGCATGGCCTCCCGCATCCTCGACATGGGTGACCTGCTCACCCTGATCGAGCAGGCGGAGAAGACGTTCAGCCAGGAAGAGGCCGCCAAGATGGCCTCCAAGCTGGCGTCGAAGAAGGGCCAGGACTTCACCCTGGACGACTTCCTGGCCCAGATGGAGCAGGTCAGGAAGATGGGCAGCATCAGCAAGCTGCTCGGCATGCTGCCCGGCATGGGGCAGATCAAGGACCAGATCAACAACATCGACGAGCGGGACGTCGACCGCACCGCCGCGATCATCAAGTCGATGACCCCGGCCGAGCGCCAGGAACCGACGATCATCAACGGCTCGCGCCGGGCCCGTATCGCCCGCGGTTCGGGTGTCGAGGTCAGCGCGGTGAAGAACCTGGTCGAGCGGTTCTTCGAGGCCCGCAAGATGATGTCCCGCATGGCCCAGGGCGGTGGCATGCCGGGTATGCCCGGCATCCCGGGCATGGGCGGCGGCCCCGGCCGCTCCAAGAAGCAGCCGAAGAAGGCCAAGGGCAAGCAGCGCTCCGGCAACCCGATGAAGCGCAAGCAGCAGGAGCAGGAGGAGGCCGCCCGCCGCGCGGCGGCCGCCGAGGGCGGTGCCTTCGGGCTGCCCGGCCAGCAGGCGGGTCAGGACTTCGAGCTGCCGGACGAGTTCAAGAAGTTCATGGGCTGACCGAGTCCGGTCGTACGTCCTCTGGGGGCGCCCTCTGTCGTGGAGGGCGCCCCCAGGCGTTCACGCAGACGCCCTTCGCGCAGGCCGCACCCCGGCGTCGTACATCCGCATGCCCCCGCGGCTTTCCTGTCGTAACGTCCGGATATGACCAACCCGGCGCCGCCGCGCAAGTCCCCCGAACAGCCCTGGCGCACCGAGGGCACGCCCGAGGAGCCGCCCAAGCCGTCGCCGGGCGGACGCAGGCTGCGGGGCGGCTGGTGGAGTCTGGCCCTCACCGCGCTGATCGTGTTCCTGATCGCCAACCTCGTGCTGTCGTTCTTCGGCGAGGGGGACGAGCCGACGATCTCGTACACGGAGTTCAGCAAGCAGGTGGACGCCGGGAACGTCAGCAAGATCTACTCCAAGGGCGACGCGATCCAGGGGCAGCTCAAGGAGAAGCGGGACAGACCGGATCACGACGGCAGCTACACCAAGTTCAAGACACAGCGCCCGTCCTTCGCGGACGACCAGCTGTGGGAGGACCTGAGCAAGAACAAGGTCACGGTGACGGCGGAGCCGGTCGTCCAGCAACGCAGCTTTCTGGCCAACCTGCTGATCTCGCTGGCGCCGATGCTGCTGATCATCGTCGTGTGGATCGTGATCGCGCGGCGGATGCGTCAGGGGCTGGGCGGCGCGGGCGGCATGTTCGGGCGCAAGCCGCCGCCGAAGCCGGTCGAGCTGGAGGCGGGGGAGAGGCGCACCACGTTCGAGGACGTGGCCGGCATCGACGAGGTCGAGGGCGAGCTCAACGACGTCGTGGACTTCCTGAAGAACCCGGACGCCTACCGCCGTATGGGCGCGAAGATGCCGCGCGGGGTGCTGCTCGCGGGGCCGCCCGGCACCGGCAAGACGCTGCTGGCGCGGGCGGTCGCCGGGGAGGCGGGGGTGCCGTTCTTCTCGGCGTCGGCCTCGGAGTTCATCGAGATGATCGTGGGCGTGGGCGCCTCCCGGGTGCGGGAGCTGTTCGCGGAGGCCCGCAAGGTGGCGCCGTCGATCATCTTCATCGACGAGATCGACACCATCGGGCGGGCGCGGGGCGGCGGGGGGAGCGTGGGCGGGCACGACGAGCGCGAGCAGACGCTGAACCAGATCCTCACCGAGATGGACGGCTTCTCCGGCTCGGAGGGCGTCATCGTCATCGCGGCCACCAACCGTGCCGACGTCCTCGACCCGGCGCTGACCCGGCCCGGCCGCTTCGACCGGATCGTCAACGTCTCACCGCCGGACCGGGGCGGCCGCGAGGCCATCCTGGAGATCCACACCCGCGAGATCCCGCTGGCCGACGACGTCAACCTCACGCAGGTCGCCCGCACCACCCCGGGCATGACCGGCGCCGAGCTGGCCAACCTCGCCAACGAGGCGGCCCTGCTCGCCGTCAAGCGCGGACAGCAGCAGGTGACGCAGTCCGACCTGTCGGAGGCGCTGGAGAAGGTGCAGCTCGGAGCCGAACGGCCGCTGGTCATGCCACTGGAGGAGCGGCGCAGGACGGCGTACCACGAGAGCGGACACGCGCTGCTGGGGATGCTCCAGCCGGGTGCCGACCCCGTCCGCAAGATCACCATCGTGCCGCGCGGCAGGGCGCTCGGGGTGACGCTGTCGACGCCGGAATCGGACAAGTACGCGTACACGGAGGAGTATCTGCGCGGCCGGATCATCGGCGCGCTCGGCGGCATGGCGGCCGAGCAGGTCGTCTTCGGGGTCGTCACGACCGGCGCCGAGAGCGATCTGGAGCAGGTCACCAACATCGCGCGGGGCATGGTCGCCCGCTGGGGCATGAGCGAGCGCGTGGGCCGGCTGTCCGCGCTGCCGAACGACGCCCAGCAGGCGTACGGGCTCGCGGCCGCGCCGGGGACCCTCGACGTCATCGACGGCGAGATGCGGCGGATCGTCGACGACTGCTACGAGGAGGCCTGCCGCAAGCTGCGCGACCACCGCGGGCAACTGGACGCCCTGGCGGAGGCGCTGCTGGAGCGGGAGACCCTGGAGGAGGCGGACGCGTACCGGATCGCGGGGGTCGCCCGGCTGACGAAGGACACCGAGGAGAGCATCTAGGGCCTGTCGTTCGGATCACGCCGGCGTCGCGGGGGTCTCTCGCAGCCGGCCTGATCCCTGGCCGGACCGTCGAATTTCCGCCTGGACTGTCGGAGGTCCGTGGCCGGTTCAGGACACCCGGGCGATCAGATAGCGGAAGACGTTCGGCATCCACACCGTGCCGTCCACCCGCCGGTGGGCGTGCAGAGCCTCGGCCAGTTCCTTGTCGACCTGCTCCCGGTCGGCCGCCGTGAGGGCCGCGTCGAACAGGCCCGTCGACAGCATTCCGCGTACGGCGCTGTCGAGGTCGGCGTACCCGAAGGCGCAGCTGACCCGGCCCGAGCCGTCCGGCCTGAGCCCGGCCCGCTGGGCGACCTCCTCCAGGTCGTCGCGCAGGGCGGGACGCCAGCCGCCGGCGCCGCGCGGGGGATCGTCCGGCCCGAGGACCGCGCGCAGCACCCCGGCGGTGGCGCAGCGCTCGGGCGGACCCCAGCCGGTCAGCACCACGGGTGCCCCGCGCTCGGCCAGCGGGGCCGCCGCCGCGAGCAGCTCGCCGAGCCCCTCCGCGTCGCCGGCCAGGCCGCCGACCGGCTCGAACGCGGTCACCAGGGTGTACGGCGGTGACTGCGGGTCGGCCGCGTCCCCGGGCGTGCCCTCGACCAGCCGGGCGGCCACGCGCGCGTGCGTGGACCCGCCGCCGGGCAGCAGGCGTTGCCGGGCCAGGTCGAGCCGTTCGGGGGAGGAGCCGTCGACACCGGTGACGGCGGCGCCGCGCGAGGACGCCAGCAGCAGGGCCAGGCCGCTGCCGCAGCCGAGGCCCAGCAGCCGGGTCGGCGGCCCCACGTCGAGTCGCTCGTAGACGGCCTCGTAGAGCGGGACCAGCATCCGCTCCTGGATCTCGGACCAGTCACGCGCGCGTGCACGCAGGTCCACACGGGGACGCGCCCCCGCATGAGGCTGGTGCTGCCGCACGAGCGTAGGTGTCATCTAAAGCGCCCCAATCCGCCGAGAGTCTTCTGCCGGGCCCGTTGTCGTGGCCCGCGTGCCGTGCGCTCGCTGTTCCCCCGTATGCCAGGTAACTCCCGGCTCGCGGTGGCGTCCAGTGGTCGTGTCGCCCGGCTTGGGGGCCGGCCGCGCATGTGGCGAGAATTCACGCGCCCGCAACCTGGGGCCGGGGCGGGGTGGTGTCGGGGGCCGCGGACGCGCCCGGTAACGTCGCTGGGGCCGCGTGCGCTGGGCCAGTTACCGGGAGGCGGCCGAAACGCCTCTTGCGCATCCGCGGGCCCGCGTCGGCGACGGCCCTACGCGCCGGGTCGTAGGGGTTACTACGCACCGGCTTGGTAGGAGCTGCGTGGCTTCTCCGCAGATCGGCGCACCCGCCCTCGTCGGGACGCATCAGCGGCAACTGACGGGTACGTGCAAATTATTTGGGATGCCCCGGAATAGGAACACAGCGGGACCCTGGCTCGTTGTCATTACGTGAGCACGACACAGACACCACCTGTTCTCGCCGCAGAGCTGGCACAGGCGTGGGCCGACATTCAGCGGTACCACCCCGAGCTGCCGGACCTTGCCGCGCCCGAGTCCCTGATCGGGGAGTCGTCGTCCGCGTGCGGTCACGAACTCTCCTTCGAACGGCTGCTCCATGAGGCAGTCCACGGCATCGCCGCCGCCCGGGGAGTGCGCGACACCTCCCGGGCCGGCCGGTACCACAACCGCAGATTCCTCGCGATCGCCGAGGAGCTGGGCCTGGACCACCCCGAGGAGCCGCACCCGAGCAGCGGCTTCTCGCTGGTCTCGCTCAACCCCGAGGCCAAGCGGCGCTACCGCCCGACCATCGAGCGCCTCCAGCGGGCCCTGAAGGCCCACACGGCCGCGACCTCGGCCGACACCTCCCGCACCTTCCGGGGACCGGCCGCGCGCCACGGCTCCTCGGGCGGCGGTGTCCGCGTCAAGGCCGTCTGCGACTGCGGTCGCAACGTCCGCGTGGTCCCCTCCGTCCTCGCCCAGGCGCCGATCGTGTGCGGGGGCTGCGGGAAGCCGTTCCGGATTCCCGAGGTGGTCGGAGCGGCGTAAGACGGCCAGGATCACCGGCATCTCGTGGCTGCCGGTGCGGCCGAGGTCCAGGGCACCCGGCGTTTCTCACCTCCACGCCGGGTGCCCCTCAGTCGTGCCCGCGTGCGCGCCCCGTCCTCGGGTCGGAGGCGACCCGCCGGGTGTGGCACAATGGCTAGCTGTACTCGACAGCCGCACAGGACCCCTCTCTCCTCCGGCTGACGCGTCCGTCGGGCACTCGGGTACCGCAACCCCACGCGGCAGTCTCGCCGTGCCCAACCACGTCAAATCCAGGAGAACCCACTCCCGTGGCAGTCAAGATCAAGCTGAAGCGTCTGGGCAAGATCCGTTCGCCTCACTACCGCATCGTCGTCGCCGACTCCCGTACCCGTCGTGACGGTCGTGCGATCGAGGAGATCGGCAAGTACCACCCGACCTACAACCCGTCGGTCATGGAGGTGGACGCCGAGCGTGTGGCGTACTGGCTGGGTGTCGGCGCGCAGCCGACCGAGCCGGTTCTCGCCATCCTGAAGAAGACCGGCGACTGGCAGAAGTTCAAGGGCGAGCCCGCCCCGGCTCCGCTGCTCGTCGCCGAGCCCAAGAAGGCTCGCCCGTCGTTCGAGGCCCTCGGTGGCGACGACGAGGGCAAGGGTGAGGCCATCACCCAGAAGAAGAAGGCGGAGAAGAAGGACGAGGCTGCCGCCGAGTCCTCCGAGTCGGCCGAGGCCTGAGCATGCTCGAGGAGGCTCTCGAGCACCTCGTGAAGGGCATCGTCGACAACCCTGACGATGTGCAGGTCGCCTCGCGCAACCTGCGCCGCGGGCGGGTGCTCGAGGTCCGGGTCCACCCGGACGACCTCGGCAAGGTGATCGGCCGCAACGGCCGCACCGCACGCGCTCTGCGTACCGTCGTGGGCGCCATCGGTGGCCGCGGTGTCCGTGTCGACCTCGTCGACGTGGACAACGTCCGCTGACGCTTACCGCATCCGGCTCGGGCCGGGGAAGGCCTCCGGGCCGTCCCCGGCCCGTAGTCGTTCTGACAGGAGATCTGTACACGTGCAGCTGGTAGTCGCGCGGATCGGTCGCGCCCATGGCATCAAGGGCGAGGTCACCGTCGAGGTACGTACCGACGAGCCCGAGCTGCGGCTCGCGCCGGGCGCCGTCCTTGCCACCGACCCGGCCTCCGCCGGGCCGCTCACCATCGCCACCGGCCGCGTCCACAGCGGCCGGCTGCTCCTGCGCTTCGAGGGCGTCACCGACCGGACGGGCGCCGAGGCACTGCGCAACATCGTGCTGATCGCCGATGTCGACCCGGACGAGCTGCCCGAGGAAGAGGACGAGTACTACGACCACCAGCTGATGGACCTGGACGTGGTGACGAAGGACGGCGTCGAGGTGGGGCGGATCACCGAGATCTCGCATCTGCCCTCCCAGGACCTGTTCATCGTCGAGCGGGAGGACGGCAGCGAGGTGATGATCCCGTTCGTGCAGGAGATCGTCACCGAGATCGACCTGGAGGAGCAGCGGGCGATCATCGACCCGCCGCCCGGGCTGATCGACGAGCGGGCGGAGATCGCCTCCAGCCGGGACGCCGCGGAGGACGAGTCCTGATGCGGCTCGACGTCGTCACGATCTTCCCCGAGTACCTGGAGCCGCTGAACGTCTCCCTGGTCGGCAAGGCACGCGCGCGTGGTCAGCTGGACGTTCAGCTGCACGACCTGCGCTCCTGGACCTACGACCGGCACAACACGGTCGACGACACGCCGTACGGAGGCGGTCCCGGCATGGTCATGAAGACCGAGCCGTGGGGCGACGCCCTGGACAGCGTCCTGGCCGACGGCTACGAGGCGGGCTCCGGCGCGCCCGCGCTGATCGTGCCCACGCCGAGTGGCCGCCCGTTCACCCAGGAGCTGGCCGTGGAGCTCTCCGAGCGCCCCTGGCTCATCTTCACGCCCGCGCGGTACGAGGGCATCGACCGGCGCGTCATCGACGAGTACGCCACCCGGATACCGGTCTACGAGGTGTCCATCGGCGACTACGTCCTGGCCGGCGGCGAGGCGGCCGTGCTGGTCATCACGGAGGCCGTGGCCCGGCTGCTGCCCGGGGTGCTGGGCAACGCCGAGTCGCACCGGGACGACTCCTTCGCGCCCGGCGCGATGGCCAACCTCCTGGAGGGCCCCGTCTACACCAAGCCGCCGCTGTGGCGCGGCCGGGACATCCCCGAGGTGCTGCTCAGCGGCCACCACGGCAAGATCGCCCGCTGGCGCCGCGACGAGGCCCTTCGGCGTACGACGGCCAACCGGCCCGATCTGATCGAGCGTTGCGACCCCAAGGCCTTCGACAAGAAGGACCGGGAGATGCTGTCCATCCTCGGCTGGGCCCCGGACCCGGAGGGCGAGCAGTACGGCCGATTTTGGCGGCGGGTCGAGGACGTGGAAGAATAGGTCGCTGTTGTGCGTCGTCCGGCGTGCGCCCCACCTGCCACAGGGGGACACGACGCCCGCCCCGACTCGCACGACAGTTCCCGCCAGAAAATCTAGGTTCCGTTGATGACCTGTGGCATCAGCGAAGAAAGCAGACGAAATGTCGCACCTGCTCGACTCCGTCGACGCCGCGTCGCTGCGCAGCGACGTCCCGGCCTTCCGCCCGGGTGACACCGTCAACGTCCACGTCCGCGTCATCGAGGGCAACCGCTCCCGTGTGCAGCAGTTCAAGGGCGTGGTGATTCGTCGCCAGGGTTCCGGCGTGCGCGAGACCTTCACGGTCCGCAAGGTCTCCTTCTCCGTCGGCGTCGAGCGCACCTTCCCGGTGCACACCCCGATCGTGGAGAAGATCGAGCTCGTCACCCGTGGTGACGTTCGCCGCGCCAAGCTGTACTACCTGCGCGACCTGCGCGGCAAGGCGGCGAAGATCAAGGAGAAGCGCGAGAGCTGATCTCGCGTCGGGGCTCTCATGGGGGCCGGATAGCATCTGGCCCCGATGGACACCGAAGCACAGCACACGGAGCGCGACCGCTCCTCCCGCCCAGCTGGATCCGAGGAGACCTCGGACACCGGGGGGCCGGAGGGCCGGTCGCGTTTCGCGTTGCTGCCGCGGATCACCGCCTGGCTGCCCGGCGGACGGTTCACCCTCGCCCTGCTGGTCTGCCTGTCGTCCCTGCTGCTCGTCAACGTCTTCGTGGCGCAGCCCTTCCAGATCCCCAGCGGCTCGATGGAGCAGGGATTGAGGGTCGGGGACCGCGTTCTCGTAAATAAGTTGGCGTACCGTTTCGGGGCCGATCCGCAGCGGGGGGACGTCGTGGTCTTCGACGGCACCGGGTACTTCGGGGACGCCGACTACATCAAACGCGTCGTGGGGGTGGGGGGAGACCACGTGGTCTGCTGTGACAGGGAGGGCAGGATCGAGGTGAACGGCCGGCCGGTCGACGAGTCGGCCTTCCTGTATCCCGGTGACCGGCCCTCCACGGTGCCCTTCGACGTCGTCGTGCCGGGCGGCCGGCTGTTCCTGCTGGGCGACCACCGCAGCGCCTCCAGCGACTCCCGCGATCATCTGGGCTCGCCGGGCGGCGGCATGGTGCCCGTCACCGCGGTGATCGGGCGCGCCGAGTCCGTCGTATGGCCGGTCGGCCATCTCACGCGACTGGAGCGTCCGGCCGCGTACGCGCGTGTGCCCGCGTCCGGGGGTGCGCATGGGTAACCGTGGAAAGCCGCGCGGGACGCCCGGCAGCGCCGCCGAGGAGCTGCTGCCCACCGGCAGCCGCCGCGCGTCCGGTTCCACCAGGGCCTCCGGTGGGCGGACCCGGGCCGAGCGGCGCAAGCTGCAGCGCAAGGTCAAGCGGCGCCGCAGGCGCTCGGCGATCAAGGAGATACCGCTCCTGATCGGTGTGGCGGTGCTCATAGCCCTCGTCCTGAAGACGTTCCTCGTCCAGGCCTTCGTGATCCCGTCCGGCTCCATGGAGCAGACGATCCGGATCGGCGACCGGGTGCTGGTCGACAAGCTCACCCCCTGGTTCGGCTCCGAGCCCGAACGGGGGGACGTCGTGGTGTTCAAGGACCCCGGCGGCTGGCTCCAGGACGAGCAGCCCACGCAGAAGAAGGACGACCCTGTCGTCGTCAAGCAGGTCAAGGAGGCACTGACCTTCATCGGCCTGCTGCCCTCCGACGACGAGAAGGACCTGATCAAGCGGGTCGTCGGGGTCGGCGGCGACCATGTCGTGTGCTGCGACGCGCGCGGGCGGGTGACCGTCAACGGCGTGGCGCTGAACGAGACCGAGTACCTGTATCCCGGAAACGCCCCCTCCGAATCCAAGTTCGACATCACCGTGCCGCCGGGTCGGCTGTGGGTGATGGGCGACCACCGCGACAACTCCGCGGACTCGCGCTCGCACCAGGACACCGACTACGGCGGCACCGTGTCCGTCGACGAGGTGGTGGGGCGCGCGATCGTCATCGGCTGGCCCGTCGGCCACTGGACCGGCCTGGAGGAGCCGGAAACCTTCGCCTCCGTGCCCGACTCGGCCTCCGGGTCGACGGCGGGTCCCCGGCTGTCGCATAGGGTTGGCCTCTACGATCCGAACGATCCGAACGCAATGACCCAGCTCCCGAGCCCTGCGGAACTCCCGCTCGTTATGGGAGTGGTGGGCCTGCACCGGGTACGGCGCAGGCGGCGGCACAGAGTAAGGAGTTGGCGTGGGGGATGTGGCGGTTGGCGCACGGTCCGGACACGACGGCGAGGAGCACCGCGGACGCCCCGTGGAAGCGGCCGATCCGGCCGCGGACAGCATCGTGAACTCAGGGAGTGACGCCGGTACGACCGAGGACGGCGCGGTGACGGGCGAGCACTCACAGCAGGGCGACGAGCCCGGCGAGCCCGGCGAGCCGCAGGCGAGGAAGCAGCGCTCCTTCTGGAAGGAGCTGCCGATCCTGATCGGTATCGCGCTGGTGCTGGCGCTGCTGATCAAGACGTTCCTGGTGCAGGCGTTCTCGATCCCGTCCGACTCGATGCAGAACACCCTCCAGCAGGGCGACCGGGTGCTGGTCGACAAGCTGACCCCCTGGTTCGGCTCCGAGCCCGAGCGCGGCGAGGTCGTCGTCTTCCACGACCCGGACAACTGGCTGGCCGGCGAGCCCACGCCCGACCCGAACGCGCTGCAGACCGTCCTCAGCTGGATCGGCCTGATGCCGTCCTCGGAGGAGAAGGACCTGATCAAGCGGGTCATCGGCGTCGGCGGCGACACCGTCGAGTGCACCGGCACCGGCCCGCTGAAGGTCAACGGCAAGGCGCTGAACGAGCCGTACGTCTACCCGGGCAACACCCCGTGCAGCGACGACACCTCCGGCGGCCGGTTCAAGGTGAAGGTGCCCGAGGGCTTCATCTGGGTGATGGGCGACCACCGCCAGAACTCCCGCGACTCGCGCTACAACCAGGCGGACGCCAACAAGGGCATGGTCCCCGTGGACAAGGTCGTCGGCCGTGCCATCGTCAAGGCCTGGCCGATCAACCGCTGGGGCACCCTGCCGGTGCCGGACACCTTCGACCAGCCCGGCCTGGACGACCAGGCGTCGGCCGCCCCGGCCCTGACGGGCGCGCCGCCCGCCCTCGCGCTCGCGGGCGTGCTGCCGATCGCCGTGTGGCGACGCCGGCGCAAGAGCTGACCCTCACGCGTCTTCCGTCAGCCCCTCACGCTGCGATCCCGGTCGCGGTGGAGGGGCTGACCGCTTCCCGTACCGCCGGGTAGGGTGCGGACCCATGGGTGAGAGCGCGACACGTACGGCCCCGCGGAGCGGGACAGACAACCGAGCGGCGGGCGGCCGGGCGGGGCAGACGCTGTCCGGGCTGGCGGTGGCGCTGGGCCTGGTGCTGTTCCTCGCCGGCTTCGGCTGGGGAGCGGTCGTCTACCGGCCGTACACCGTGCCCACCGGCTCCATGACCCCGACGATCAACGCGGGCGACCGGGTACTGGCCCAGCGCGTCGACGGCGACGAGATACGCCGTGGCGACGTCGTCGTCTTCAAGGACCCCAACTGGGCGAACGCCCCCGTGGTCAAGCGGGTCGTCGCCGTCGGCGGGGACACCGTGGCGTGCTGCACCAAGGGCAAGCTCACGGTCAACGGCAAGCAGATCGACGAACCGTATCTGCCCGAGGGCGAGCCCGCGGAGAGCATCGCCTTCCCGACGGTGACCGTCCCCGAGGGCCGACTGTTCCTGCTCGGCGACGAGCGGCACGGCTCGCTGGACTCCACCGCCCACCTCCAGGACGCGGCGAGCGGCTCGGTCGCGCGCTCGGCGGTCAGCGGGCGCGTCGACGCCGTCGTCTGGCCCATGAACGGCCTGCTGGAGCGCCCGACGGGCTTCGAGGCGCTCGGCTCCGAGCTGTCCGAGCCCGGGCCGTACCGGCTGATCGTCTACATGATCATCGGCGGGGCCGCACTGGTGCTGCTCGGCGCGGCGTACGGGCCGATCGCCAAGCGCGTGGGAGGCGGCGGCCGTGGCCGCTGAGGCGACGGACGCGCCTCGGGACACGTACGAGGGCGGGCTTCGGAAGGTCGCCCGGGTGGTGCTGCTCGATCCGCAGGACCGCATTCTGCTGCTGCACGGCCATGAGCCGGGCGATCCGGCGGACGACTGGTGGTTCACGCCCGGCGGCGGGGTGGAGGGCGACGAGACGCGCGAAGAGGCCGCATTGCGGGAACTCGCCGAGGAGACCGGGATCACCGAGGTCGAGCTCGGCCCGGTGCTGTGGCGGCGCAGGTGCTCGTTCCCGTTCGCGGGGCGCCGCTGGGACCAGGACGAGTGGTACTACCTGGCCCGTACGGCGCAGACCGCGACCCGGGCCGCGGCCCTGACCGAGCTGGAGCGGCAGAGCGTCGCCGGAGCCAGATGGTGGGCGTGCGAGGAACTGACCCGGACGCATGAGACGGTGTATCCGACCAGGCTCGCCGGGCTGCTGCGCAAGCTGCTCGACGAGGGTCCCCCGGCCAGGCCCGTCACCCTTGACACGGAAATCGTCTAGGGGCCCACGGGACTGGCGCACAATGGGTGGATCGCACGGCTGAAGGGGAACATGCCATGAGCGCCGAGGACCTCGAGAAGTACGAGACCGAGATGGAGGAGCTCAAGCTCTATCGGGAGTACCGCGACGTCGTCGGTCTGTTCAAGTATGTGATCGAGACCGAGCGGCGTTTCTACCTGACCAACGACTACGAGATGCAGGTGCACTCGGTCCAGGGTGAGGTCTTCTTCGAGGTGTCCATGGCGGACGCCTGGGTCTGGGACATGTATCGGCCGGCTCGGTTCGTGAAGCAGGTGCGAGTGCTCACGTTCAAGGACGTGAACATCGAGGAGCTGAACAAGAGCGATCTGGAGCTGCCGGGCAGCTGAGGGTCGGTGGCTCTTCGGCGGCTGGTCGCTCTTCGGGCGGCAGGACCCGAACGGGTGACGGAGTTTTCCACAGTCACCTGACTGTCCACCAAGATCAACTCGGGGTGGCTGGGCTGCGCGATCGTCGGTGCCGGAGGTGGTGCCGACATGAACGCACGAAGTGCACTCGGCAAGTACGGCGAGACGCTGGCCGCACGGCGGCTGACCGACACCGGTATGGCGGTCCTGGAGCGCAACTGGCGCTGCGGCAGGACCGGGGAGATCGACATCGTGGCCCGGGACGGGGACGTCCTGGTCGTGTGCGAGGTGAAGACCCGCAGGGGCGGGACCTTCGAGCATCCGATGGCCGGCGTGAGCCCCGAGAAGGCGCAACGCCTGCGGGACCTCGCGGAGCGCTGGATCCAGCAGCACGGAGGAGCACCGCCGGGCGGCGTCCGCATCGACCTCGTCGGCGTCCTGCTGCCCCAGCGCGGCGCACCCGTCGTCGAGCACGCGCGGGGGGTGGCCTGACATGGGATTCGCACGCACCTGTTCCGTGGCCCTCGTCGGCGTCGAGGGCGTGGTCGTCGAGGTCCAGGCCGACCTCGAACCCGGCGTCGCGGCGTTCACCCTCGTGGGGCTCCCCGACAAGAGCCTCACCGAGAGCCGGGACCGCGTCCGTGCGGCCGTGGTGAACTCGGGCGCGGCCTGGCCGCAGAAGAAGCTGACGGTGGGGTTGAGCCCGGCGTCGGTGCCGAAGAGCGGCAGCGGATTTGATCTTGCTGTGGCGGCGGCGGTGTTGGGCGCGGCCGAACGCATCGACCCCCGAGTCCTGGCCGACATCGTGATGATCGGTGAACTGGGCCTGGACGGCCGCGTACGGCCGGTGCGCGGAGTGCTGCCGGCCGTGCTGGCAGCCGCCGACGCCGGCTACGAGCAGGTGGTGGTGCCCGAGTGCGCCGCCGCGGAGGCGTCCCTGGTGCCCGGGGTGTCCGTGCTCGGCGTCCGGAGCCTGCGGCAGCTCATCGCCGTCCTGGCGGACGAGCCGGTGCCCGACGAGGAACCCGACGATCTGGGGCGCCCCGACCCGCTGCTCGCCGGACTCCGGATGCCCGGCACGGGCGCGGCCACCGGCATGCACAGCATGGGCGCGGCCCAGCACGACACGGGGCACGACCTGGCCGACGTCGTGGGCCAGCTCTCGGCCCGCACGGCAGTGGAGGTCGCCGCCGCCGGAGGGCACCACCTGTTCCTGGAGGGGCCGCCCGGGGCCGGGAAGACCATGCTCGCCGAACGGCTGCCCGGCATCCTGCCCCCGCTCACCCGGCAGGAGTCCCTGGAGGTCACGGCCGTGCACTCGGTGGCCGGGCTGCTGCCGGCGGGCAAGCCGCTGGTCGACGTCGCCCCCTACTGCGCCCCGCACCACTCGGCGACCATGCAGTCCCTGGTGGGCGGCGGCCCCGGCATCGCCAGGCCGGGCGCGGTGTCGCTGTCGCACCGGGGCGTGCTGTTCCTGGACGAGACGCCGGAGTTCAGCAGCCAGGTCCTCGACGCGCTGCGCCAGCCGCTGGAGGCGGGCCATGTCGTCATCGCGCGCAGCGCCGGGGTCGTCCGTTTCCCGGCCCGGTTCCTGATGGTGCTCGCCGCGAACCCCTGCCCGTGCGGGCGGTTCTCCCAGACGGACGACCTGTGCGAGTGCCCGCCCTCCGCGATCCGCCGCTATCAGGCCCGGCTCTCCGGGCCGCTGCTCGACCGGGTGGACCTCCGGGTGGAGGTCGACCGCGTCACCCGGGCCGAGCTGACCGATCGTGGGGCGCGCGGTGAGCTCACGGCCGTGGTCGCCGGGCGAGTCCGGCAGGCCCGTGAGCGCGCCGCCGCCCGGCTCGCCGGCACACCGTGGCGCACCAACGGCGAGGTGCCCGGACGCGAACTGCGCAGCCGCTGGTACGCCGCGAGCGGGGCCATGGACGAGGCCGAGCGCTGTCTGGAGCGGGGCGTGCTGACCGCCCGCGGCCTCGACCGGGTGCTGCGTGTGGCGTGGACCGTCGCGGACCTCGTCGGCCATGACCGGCCCACCGCCCTGGACGTCGGCCTGGCACTGCAACTGCGCACCGGGGTCCCGCGGGGCGTGCCGATGGCCATCGGAGCGACGGCATGAGCGACGAGCCCGACGACGAACTGCTCGAGCGGGTCTTCCTCGCTCGGGTCGTCGAGCCGGGGGACGAGATGGCCGGACGGTGGCTGCGAGAGGTCGGCATGGGGGAGGTGGTGGCCCGGTTGCGGAGCGGCGGGGAGGCCTTGCCGGGGGCGAGTGCCACGCGCTGGGGCGGGCTGCTGGCGCGGGCGCGGCGGGCCGAGCCCGAGCGGGATCTCGCCGTCGCGCGGGAGGCCGGGGTGCGGTTCGTGTGCCCGGGCGGGACCGAGTGGCCCGGGCAGCTGGACGACCTGGGCGACGCCCGGCCGATCGGGCTGTGGGTGCGTGGGCGGCCGAGTCTGCGGATGTGGGCGCTGAGATCGGTCGCCGTCGTCGGCGCCCGCGCCTGCACCGAGTACGGCGCCCACATGGCCGTCACCCTCGCCGCGGGCCTCGCCGAGCACGGCTGGGTCGTCGTCTCCGGCGGTGCCTACGGCGTCGACGGCGCCGCCCACCGCGGTGCCCTCGGCGCGGGTGGCGCCACCGTCGCCGTCCTGGCCTGCGGCGTCGACCGGCCCTACCCGCGCGGACACACCGAGTTGATCACCCGGATCGCGGAACAGGGCCTGGTGGTGGGGGAGTTGCCGCCGGGTGAGCATCCGACGCCGAGCAGATTCGTCCTGCGCAACCGTGTCATCGCCGCGCTGACCAGGGGAACCGTGGTCGTGGAGGCCGCCCACCGCAGCGGCTCGCTGGTCACCGCGCGGGCCGCCGCGCGGCTCGGCCGGCACACGATGGGCGTCCCCGGGCCGGCCACCAGCGGCCTCTCGGCCGGCGTGCACGAACTTCTGCGCGGGGAGGCCGTGCTCGTCACCGACGCCGCCGAGGTCGTCGAGCTGGTCGGTGCCATGGGCCAGCTCGCCCCGGAGCGGCGCGGCCCGGTGCTGCCACGCGATCTGCTCGCCCCCGCCGCCCGGCGTGTCCTCGCCGCGCTGCCCGCCCGCCGGGCCGCCGCGCCGGACGAGATCGCGCGCGGCGCACAGACGACCGAGGACGACGCGATCGCGAGACTGTACGAACTCAGAGCACTCGGTTACGTCGAACGACACGGCGACGGCTGGAAGTTGACACGCCAGGCGATGATCTCCGTCCGCGGGGGTCGTCCACGAAGCTGACCGAGCGTGTTCGTCCGTCCGGGGGAAGCCGTACTCCCCTTGGGAAATCACGGAGTTGACGTGTCGAGGCCGTCACGGCCCGTGGCCGCCCTACCTCGGCAGGGCGGTCAGCGGAACGTATCTGCGCACGGGTCACGGCCCACTGTTCGCGCACCGCGACACTGCAGTCACGCTACGCTCACGAAGTTCCGGGACTCATACCGGCAACTCGACACCGAACCGACAGCTCACCCAGGCACCCCTACTTCGCAAGCTTCACGGCAGAACGGCTCAAGGCGACGAATGCCCCAGCACACCTCCGGGTCCGACCGGGCGGCGGCGGTCCCCCCAGCCGCCCGCGACGGTGGCAGCGTGCGGCCGCCCGCTCCCTCGACGCTCGACGAACTGTGGCGGTCGTACAAGGCGACCGGGGACGAGCGGCTGCGCGAGCAGCTCATCCTGCACTACTCGCCGCTCGTGAAATACGTGGCGGGACGCGTGAGCGTGGGGCTGCCGCCCAATGTGGAACAGGCCGACTTCGTCTCCTCCGGCGTCTTCGGGCTCATCGACGCGATCGAGAAGTTCGACATCGGCCGGGAGATCAAGTTCGAGACGTACGCGATCACCCGGATCCGCGGGGCGATGATCGACGAGCTGCGGGCGCTGGACTGGATCCCGCGCTCGGTGCGGCAGAAGGCGCGCAATGTGGAACGCGCCTACGCCACCCTGGAGGCGCGCCTGCGCCGCACCCCGTCGGAGAGCGAGGTGGCCGCCGAGCTGGGCATCGCCGTGGACGAACTCCACGCCGTTTTCAGCCAGTTGTCGCTCGCCAACGTGGTCGCGCTGGAGGAGCTGCTGCACGTCGGCGGCGAGGACGGCGACGGGCTCAGCTTCATGGACACGCTGGAGGACACGGCCGCCGACAACCCCGTGGAGGTGGCCGAGGACCGGGAGCTGCGACGCTTCCTGGCGCGGGCGATCAACACGCTGCCCGACCGGGAGAAGACGGTCGTCACGCTCTACTACTACGAGGGCCTCACGCTGGCCGAGATCGGGAACGTGCTCGGCGTGACCGAGAGCCGGGTCAGCCAGATCCACACCAAGTCCGTGCTCCAGCTGCGCGCGAAGCTGGCGAGCTTCGGGCGGTGACCCGGCAGGTGAGACAGCCGGCGGGCTTCGTCTCTCCCGCTGCGGGTGGCGCGTCCGTACAGTGGTTGACGTGCCAAGGATTCGAGCGGCCTCCGTGGCCGAGCACCGGTCGATGCAGCGAGCCGCCCTGCTGGACGCGGCTCGTTCCCTGTTGTCCGAGGGCGGGACGGAGGCGCTGACCTTCCCGGCCCTCGCCGAGCGCACGGGGCTGGCGCGGTCGTCCGTGTACGAGTACTTCCGCTCCCGCGCCGCCGTTGTCGAGGAGCTGTGCGAGGTCGACTTTCCCGTGTGGGCGGCGGAGGTTTCCGCCGCGATGGAGCGGGAGGTGTCCCCTCAGCGCAAGGTCGAGGCGTATGTGCGCGCTCAGCTGGAACTGGTGGGGGACCGGCGGCACCGGGCCGTAGTGGCGATCTCGGCCAGTGAGCTGGACGCGGGCGCCCGGGAGAAGATCCGGGCCGCGCACGGGAGCCTGGTCGCGATGATCGTCTCCGCGCTGGCGGACCTGGGACACGCGGAGCCTCGCCTGGCGGCCATGCTCGTCCAGGGCATCGTGGACGCGGCCGTGCGACGCCTCGAACTGGGGGCGGCGGAGGAGCCGAGCGTGATCGCGGACGCTGCGGTGGCGATGGTGCTCAGGGGCGTTCAGGGCTGAGGCCCGTGGCGGCTGTCCAGCGCGTGCGTGCGCATCTCCCCAGGGGCGCGGGGAACTGCGCGACCAGCCGGTCACGGTCCGCGGACGGACGACGGCCGTCACGGCAATGGCACCCCCCACACAGGCAGCAGTCTCGACGGGCCGGCGCGCAGCAGCCATGGAGGCAGCAGGCCGAGTGGGTTCAGATAGGTGTCTCCTCTCCTGAGGCCCCAGTGGACGCACGGCTGCGTGCAATGGGAGCCCGTCGGTTCCACCGTGCCGACGATCTGGCCGGGCGTCACCTCGACGCCCTTGCGGAGGGTCGCCCGTACCGGTTCGTACGTAGTGCGCAGGCCACCCGGCAGGTCCACCGAGACCACCCCCTTTCCGGCCACCCGCCCCGCGAAGGACACCCCGCCCGCCGCAACCGCCCGTACCGGGGTGCCGGGCGCTGCCGCCAGGTCGACGCCGCGGTGGCCGGGGCCGTAGGGCGTCGCCGGGGGCTGCCAGCCGCGCAGGACCCGGGGCCGTAGCCCCACCGGCCAGGCGCGGGCCAGGGGCGGGACCCGATCCACCGACGGCGCGGGATCCACCGTCGCCGCGGGTGTCGGCGGCGGCGCGTCGGCCTGCGCGGCCCGCGTGAGGACGGTCGCGACCGTGAGGACGGTCAGGGCCAAGGCCAGGAGCACGGCCCAGCTCAGGCCTGCGTATCGGTTCGTTCGCATGGCACGACCGTCCCGCACGGCCGCCCGACCCCGCCCGGACCTGTGGACCGACGGCCGGTTGTGGACAGCGGCGTCACCCGCTGCCTCTCCGGTCCCGTACACTTCTGATGGCGACCCGGGCCACCGGGTCGACTTCGCACGCCCCGGCGCCGATGGGTCAACCACCGGTGTCACGCGCCACTCGGTCCTTCGCGGCAGGCGCATCGGGAGCGTCAGGCGCGGGTGCCGTCCGGCACTCGCGGCACAACCGAGAAACACGAGGAGAACGGCCATGGCCGTCGTCACGATGCGGGAGCTGCTGGAGAGCGGCGTCCACTTCGGTCACCAGACCCGTCGCTGGAACCCGAAGATGAAGCGCTTCATCTTCACCGAGCGCAACGGCATCTACATCATCGACCTGCTCCAGTCGCTGTCGTACATCGACCGCGCCTACGAGTTCGTCAAGGAGACCGTCGCCCACGGCGGCACGGTCATGTTCGTCGGCACGAAGAAGCAGGCGCAGGAGGCCATCGCCGAGCAGGCCACCCGCGTCGGCATGCCCTACGTCAACCAGCGCTGGCTGGGCGGCATGCTCACCAACTTCTCGACCGTCTACAAGCGTCTGCAGCGCCTGAAGGAGCTCGAGCAGATCGACTTCGAGGACGTGGCCGCCTCCGGCCTCACCAAGAAGGAGCTCCTGGTCCTCTCGCGCGAGAAGGCCAAGCTGGAGAAGACCCTCGGTGGTATCCGCGAGATGCAGAAGGTGCCCAGCGCCGTCTGGATCGTGGACACCAAGAAGGAGCACATCGCGGTCGGCGAGGCCCGGAAGCTCAACATCCCGGTCGTCGCCATCCTCGACACCAACTGCGACCCCGACGAGGTCGACTACAAGATCCCGGGCAACGACGACGCGATCCGCTCCGTCACCCTGCTCACCCGCGTGATCGCCGACGCCGTCGCCGAGGGCCTCATCTCCCGCTCGCGCGTCGCCACCGGTGACAAGGGCGAGAAGGCCGCGGGCGAGCCGCTCGCCGAGTGGGAGCGCGACCTGCTCGAGGGTGGCGAGAAGAAGGCCGAGGAGGCTCCCGCCGCGGAGGCCGCCGAGGCTCCCGCTGCTGAGGCTCCCGCCGCCGAGGCCCCGGCCGCCGAGGCCCCCGCCGCCGAGGCTCCGGCCGCCGAGGGCGAGCAGGCCTGACACCGTCAGCGCTGACGACGGGGGCTGTACTGCATCCAGCAGCGCCTCCGGCGCGGAGAAGTCCGCCCCCGTCGTTCACCCGTAGGTCAGCACGAGGTACGCGGTCCGCGACTACATGTGGGTCGCGACCGAGCGGATCCAACCCAGACTTCGAGAAAGACTCACAGACTCATGGCGAACTACACCGCCGCTGACGTCAAGAAGCTCCGTGAGCTCACCGGCGCCGGCATGATGGACTGCAAGAAGGCGCTGGACGAGGCCGAGGGCAACGTCGAGAAGGCCGTCGAGGCGCTGCGCATCAAGGGCCAGAAGGGCGTCGCCAAGCGCGAGGGCCGCTCCGCCGAGAACGGCGCCGTGGTCTCGATCATCGCCGACGACAACTCCACCGGTGTCCTGGTCGAGCTGAAGTGCGAGACGGACTTCGTCGCCAAGGGTGACAAGTTCCAGGCCGTCGCCAACAAGATCGCCGAGCACGTCGCGGCGACCTCCCCGGCCGACCTGGAGGCCCTGCTCGCCTCCGAGATCGAGCCCGGCAAGACCGTCCAGGCGTTCGTGGACGAGGCCAACGCCAACCTCGGCGAGAAGATCGTCCTCGACCGCTTCGCGCAGTACTCCGACGGCTTCGTGCTCGCCTACATGCACCGCACGATGCCCGACCTGCCCCCGCAGATCGGTGTCCTCGTCGAGCTGGACAAGCCGAACGCCGAGGTCGCCAAGGGCATCGCCCAGCACATCGCCGCCTTCGCGCCGAAGTACCTCTCCAAGGAGGACGTCCCGGCCGAGGTCGTCGAGTCCGAGCGTCGTATCGCCGAGGAGACCACCCGCGCCGAGGGCAAGCCCGAGGCCGCGATCGCCAAGATCGTCGAGGGTCGGGTCAACGGCTTCTTCAAGGACGCTACGCTGCTCGGTCAGCCGTACGCGCTCGACAACAAGAAGTCGGTCCAGAAGGTTCTGGACGAGGCCGGTGTCACCCTGAAGCGCTTCTCGCGCATCAAGGTCGGCATCTGAGTCCGTACCGGGACCGAAGCGCGACCGACGGCGGAACCCCGCCGAGGTCGACCGCAGTCGTCCGCGTACGCCGTCGCACGCGCGTGTGACGGACGACAGCAGATCTGACGAGGAGGCCATTGCCGAGCATGGGAAGCACACCCCACCGGCAGTGGCCTTCTTCGTATGTGCAACACGTGAAAGAGGCGGGATCTCCATGACCACCAAGGCCCAGAAGAGCGACGACGGCAAAGTGCGCGGCCGGTATCTGCTGAAGCTGTCCGGAGAGGCGTTCTCCGGCGGTGGGGGCCTGGGCGTGGACCCCGACGTGGTACACAAGATCGCCCGTGAGATCGCCGCCGTCGTGCGTGACGGCGCCGAGATCGCGGTCGTCATCGGCGGCGGCAACTTCTTCCGCGGCGCCGAGCTCCAGCAGCGCGGCATGGACCGCGCCCGCTCGGACTACATGGGCATGCTCGGCACCGTGATGAACTGCCTCGCCCTCCAGGACTTCCTGGAGAAGGAAGGCATCGACTCCCGCGTGCAGACCGCGATCACCATGGGCCAGGTCGCCGAGCCGTACATCCCGCTGCGCGCCGTGCGCCACCTGGAGAAGGGCCGCGTGGTCATCTTCGGCGCCGGTATGGGCATGCCGTACTTCTCCACCGACACCACCGCCGCCCAGCGCGCCCTGGAGATCGACGCCGAGGCGCTGCTCATGGGCAAGAACGGCGTGGACGGGGTCTACGACTCCGACCCCAAGACCAACCCGGACGCCGTGAAGTTCGACGCGCTCGGCTACGGCGAGGTCATCACGCGCGACCTGAAGGTCGCCGACGCCACGGCCATCACGCTGTGCCGCGACAACAGGCTTCCGATCCTCGTCTTCGAGCTTCTGGCCGAAGGCAATATCGCTCGCGCCGTCAAGGGTGAGAAGATCGGCACGCTGGTGGGTGACCAGGGCAACCGGGCCTGACCGGGATTCACCCGGAGCCCGACCGGGCAATCCTCCGGAGCCTGGCCGGGGGATGGACAATGTTCTGCCGGTCGGGAACCGTGCAGGAAGAAGACGCGACGCAGCCGGCCGCCGCCCCGACAAGGAACCGCAGCCGGGCCTTACTCAAGACACGCAGGAGCAAGTGGTGATCGAAGAGACCCTCCTCGAGGCCGAGGAGAAGATGGAGAAGGCCGTCGTGGTCGCCAAGGAGGACTTCGCCGCGATCCGCACCGGCCGTGCGCACCCGGCGATGTTCAACAAGATCGTGGCCGACTACTACGGTGCGCCGACGCCGATCAACCAGCTGGCCTCGTTCTCCGTGCCGGAGCCGCGCATGGCCGTCGTCACCCCGTTCGACAAGAGCGCGCTGCGCAACATCGAGCAGGCCATCCGTGACTCCGACCTGGGCGTCAACCCGAGCAACGACGGCAACATCATCCGTGTGGTGTTCCCCGAGCTCACCGAGGAGCGCCGCCGCGACTACATCAAGGTCGCCAAGGGCAAGGGCGAGGACGCCAAGGTGTCCATCCGCTCCGTGCGCCGCAAGGCCAAGGACGCCATCGACAAGCTGATCAAGGACGGCGAGGTCGGCGAGGACGAGGGCCGTCGTGCGGAGAAGGAGCTCGACGACACCACCGCGAAGTACGTCGCCCAGGTGGACGAGCTCCTGAAGCACAAGGAATCGGAGCTGCTCGAAGTCTGATGAACGACTCTTCCTGGGGGGCGCCGCCCGGGGCCGGACAAGCCGGCTACTGGGAGCCGTCCGGCCAGGGGCCTGGCCAGGGGTATGTCCATGGGGCTGCCCCGGCGGGTCCCGCGTACGATGCGCCTGAGGCGCAGCAGACTCGCCCCATGCCCATCGTGCCCGACGGATCCGCCGTACCCCCGTACGGCGGCGACCAGGATGACGACCGGGGGGCCGCTCGGCTGAGCGGCCCCTTGTTCCGCGACGACGCGTCGCCGGCACAGCCGTACGACATGCCGCGGGCGCAGCCCTATGGGGCGGTGCCGCAGAATCCGGAGCCCATGCACGACGCCCCGCAGCCGGCCCCCGCGCCGCAGAAGAAGAGTGCGGGCCGAGACCTGGGCGCGGCCATAGGCGTCGGGGTCGGGCTCGGTGCGGTGATCGTCGCGTCGCTGTTCGTCGTCAAGGCCGTGTTCGTCGGTGTGATCGCGGTGGCCGTGGTCGTCGGTCTGTGGGAACTGACCAGCCGGCTCCAGGAGCGCAAGCAGATCAAGGCGCCGCTCGTGCCGCTGGCGCTGGGCGGCGCGGCGATGGTCGTCGCCGGGTACGTCCGCGGCGCCGAGGGCGCGTGGGTGGCGATGGCCCTCACCGCCCTTGCCGTCCTCGTCTGGCGGATGACCGAGCCGCCCGAGGGCTACCTCAAGGACGTCACCGCCGGCGTCTTCGCGGCGTTCTACGTGCCGTTCCTGGCCACGTTCGTCGCGTTGATGCTCGCCGCCGACGACGGTCCCTGGCGGGTGCTGACGTTCCTCCTGCTGACGGTGGTCAGCGACACCGGGGCGTACGCGGTCGGCTGGCGCTTCGGCAAGCACAAGCTCGCTCCGCGGATCAGCCCCGGCAAGACCCGTGAGGGACTGTTCGGCGCGGTGAGCTTCGCCATGGTCGCCGGTGCGCTGTGCATGCACTTCCTGGTGGACGACGGCCGCTGGTGGCAGGGCCTGCTGCTGGGCCTCGCGGTCGCGGCCAGCGCCACGCTGGGCGACCTCGGCGAGTCCATGATCAAGCGGGACCTGGGCATCAAGGACATGGGCACCTTGCTGCCGGGGCACGGCGGCATCATGGACCGGCTGGACTCGCTGCTGCCGACCGCTCCGGTGGTGTGGCTGCTGATGGTGCTGTTCGTCGGCTCCGGCTGAACCGGTTGTCCGTGTCGTCGAGCCCCTGCCCGTTGCCGGGCGGGGGCTCGGTGCTTGTCCGGCGGTGGCCGCGGGCCGCACCCGGTGGGACGATTTCGGTGTACGCCCGCGAAGGGGGTCCACCCATGTCCGCCATCCGCGAATCCATCGACATCGACTGCACGCCCGAAGACGCCTACGCCTATCTCACCGACCCCTCCCACCTGCCGGAATGGCAGCTGAGCGCGGTCTCGGCGGAGCCGCTCGAAGCGGGTCCGCTCCACCCCGGCTCCCAGGTCCGGGTCACCCGCCGTATCGGCACCCGCGAGATTCCGATGACCGTGGAGTTCGACGCGCTCGACCCGCCGTACAGCTGGGATCTGCACGGCATCGAAGGGCCCGTACGTCCTCGCACCCACGGCCGGATCGAGCCGCTCGACGACGGACGCCGCTCCCGCGTGACCATCGAGATCGACTTCGAGGGCCACGGCCTCGGCAAGGCCCTGGTCCCCCTCGTCGTCCGCCCCCAGATCCGCAAGGAGCTGCCGCGCGACGAGGCACTGCTGAAGCAGCGGCTGGAGCAGACCGGCGCCTGAACCGCAGGGTCGTGGGTCACTCATAACGATCTGCGACACTGGTAGGACCATGCCCAAGCCCGGAGAACTCACCTTTGTCGCGCCGCGCGGAGCCAAGCTGCCGCCGCGGCATCTCGCCGATCTCTCGCCCGCCGAGCGCAAGGAGGCGGTGGCCGAGGCCGGCGAGAAGCCGTTTCGCGCCAAGCAGCTGTCGCAGCACTACTTCGCGCGGTACGCGCACGACCCGCAGGAGTGGACCGACATTCCGGCCGGGTCGCGCGAGAAGCTGCGGGAGGCGTTGTTCCCGGAGCTGATGACCGTCGTACGGCATCTGTCGACGGACGAGGGGACCACGCGCAAGACGTTGTGGCGGCTGTTCGACGGGACGCTCGTCGAGTCGGTCCTGATGCGCTACCCGGACCGGGTGACCATGTGCATCAGCTCGCAGGCCGGATGCGGGATGAACTGCCCGTTCTGCGCGACCGGGCAGGCGGGGCTGGACCGCAATCTGTCGACGGCCGAGATCGTGCACCAGATCGTCGACGGCATGCGGGCGCTGCGGGACGGCGAGGTGCCCGGTGGGCCCGCCCGGCTGTCCAACATCGTCTTCATGGGCATGGGTGAGCCCCTCGCCAACTACAAGCGGGTCGTCGGCGCCATCCGCGCGCTCACCGACCCGGCGCCGGACGGGCTCGGGCTGTCGCAGCGCGGCATCACCGTGTCGACCGTCGGCCTGGTGCCCGCCATCCACCGGTTCGCCGACGAGGGCTTCAAGTGCCGGCTGGCGATCTCCCTGCACGCCCCGGACGACGAGCTGCGCGACACGCTCGTCCCCGTGAACACGCGGTGGAAGGTGCGCGAGGTCCTGGACGCCGGGTTCGAGTACACCGAGAAGTCCGGGCGCCGGCTGTCCATCGAGTACGCGCTGATCCGCGACATCAACGACCAGGCGTGGCGTGGCGACCGCCTCGGGCGGCTGCTCAAGGGCAAGCCGGTCCATGTGAACCTGATCCCGCTGAACCCGACGCCCGGCTCGAAGTGGACCGCCTCGCGGCCCGAGGACGAGAAGGCGTTCGTCGAGGCCATCGCCGCCCATGGTGTGGCCGTGACCATCCGGGACACCCGAGGTCAGGAGATCGACGGAGCCTGTGGTCAGCTCGCGGCGACCGAGCGGTAGTCTGACCCCGTCAGTACAACTTCATATCCCGTACAAGTTCATATCCCGAACATCTTCATATTCCGACAGGGGAGCGCCACAGCGCTGAGAGTGCGGCAATCGGGCCGCAGACCCTCTGAACCTCGCCCAGGTCATTCTGGGTAGGAAGTTCGGTCATCACTCGAGCTGTTGCGCCCTGCTCGGGGCACCCCAGGTGTCCCGGGCAGGGCCGCGTCTCTTCCTGGACCGCCCCAGGAGGAAAACCAGTGCACACCAAGACGTTCGTCGCCGCGGCCGTCGGCCTCGGCCTGATCACGCTGTCCGCGTGCGGATCGTCCGACTCCGACACCAAGAGCGAAGGATCCGGGTCCAAGACCGTCACCCTCGTCAGCCACAGCTCGTGGGCGGTGTCCGAGGACGTCCTCGCCGCCTTCGAGAAGCAGTCCGGCTACAAGGTCAAGGTCCTGGAGGACGGCGACGCCGGCCAGGCCGTCAACAAGGCCATCCTCACCAAGGACAACCCGCAGGGCGACGTCTTCTTCGGCGTCGACAACACCCTGCTGTCCCGGGCCCTCGACAACGGACTGTTCCAGCCGTACGAGGCCAAGGGGCTCGACCAGGTCGGCGCCGAGTACCAGCTCGACAAGGACGAGCACCGGGTCACGCCCGTCGACTTCGGCGACATCTGCGTCAACTACGACAAGCAGTACTTCGCGGACCACAAGCTGACCCCGCCGGCGTCTCTGGACGACCTGGTCGAGCCCGCGTACAAGAACCTCCTCGTCACCGAGAACGCCTCCACCTCCTCGCCCGGCCTCGGCTTCCTGCTCGGTACGGCCGCGAAGTACGGCGACGACGGCTGGCCGGACTACTGGAAGAAGCTCAAGGCCAACGGCGTGAAGGTGGTCGACGGCTGGGAGCAGGCCTACAACGAGGAGTTCTCCGGCTCGGCCGGCGGCAAGAAGGCCAAGGCCGACCGGCCGCTGGTGGTGTCGTACGCCTCCTCCCCGCCCGCCGAGGTGATCTTCGCCGACCCGAGGCCGAAGACCGCGCCCACCGGTGTCGCGGAGGGCACCTGCTTCCGGCAGATCGAGTTCGCGGGCCTGCTCGCCAACGCGAAGAACTCCGAGGGCGGCAAGGCGCTGATCGACTTCCTCGTCTCGCAGCGCTTCCAGGAGGACATGCCGCTGAACATGTTCGTCTACCCCGTGACCAAGAGCGCGAAGGTGCCCGCCGAGTTCACCCAGTACGGACCCGCCGCGAAGGCGCCCGAGACCATGGACCCGGCGAAGATCGCCGAGCACCGGGATGAGTGGGTCACGTCGTGGACCTCGCTCGTACTGAAGTAACCGCCCGCAAGCGGCGTACCGGGAGCGCGGCGCGGCTCGGGCTGATGGCCCTGCCCGTCGCGTTCTTCGGGCTGTTCTTCGCCTACCCCGTCGCCGCGATCGTCGAGCGCGGTCTGCACGCCGACGGGGTCTGGCAGCTGGGGCGGCTCGGCGAGGTGCTCGCCGACCCCGGCATCCGGCACGTGTTGTGGTTCACCACCTGGCAGGCGCTCGCCTCGACCGCGCTCACCCTGGCGATCGCGCTGCCCGGCGCCTACGTCTTCGCGCGCTTCGACTTCCCCGGCAAGCAGGTGCTGCGCGCGGTGGTCACCGTGCCGTTCGTGCTGCCGACCGTGGTGGTCGGCACCGCGTTCCTGGCCGTCGTAGGCCGTGGCGGGCTGCTGGACGAGCTGTGGGGCGTACGGCTGGACACCACCGTGTGGGCGATCCTGCTCGCGCACGTCTTCTTCAACTACGCGGTCGTCGTACGGACCGTCGGCGGGCTGTGGGGCCAGCTCGACCCGCGGCAGGAGGAGGCCGCGCGGATGCTCGGCGCGTCCCGTCTCGCCGCGTGGCGCACGGTCACGCTGCCCGCGCTGGGGCCGGCCGTCGCGGCCGCGGCCCTGATGGTGTTCCTGTTCACCTTCACGTCCTTCGGCGTGGTCCAGATCCTCGGCGGGCCGACCTTCTCGACGCTGGAGGTCGAGATCTACCGGCAGACCACCGAGATCTTCGACCTGACCACGGCCGCCGTGCTCACGCTGGTCCAGTTCGCCGCGGTGGGCGCGATCCTCGCCGTGCACGCGTGGACCGTACGGAGGCGGGAGACGGCTCTGAAGCTGGTGGACGCGTCGGTGACCGCGGCCCGGCCGCGCGGGGCGGGGCAGTGGGCACTGCTCGCCGGGGTGCTGGTCACGGTCGCGGTCCTGCTGGTGCTGCCGCTGGCCGTGCTGGTGCAGCGGTCGCTGGACGCGCCGGACTTCGGCTACTTCAAGGCGCTGACCCGTGAGGACGGGGGCGCCTTCCTCGTCCCGCCGATCGAGGCGATCGGGAACTCGCTGGAGTACGCGGCCGCGGCCACCGCCTTCGCCGTCCTGATCGGCGGACTGGCCGCCGCCGCCCTGACCCGCCGGGACGCCGGGCGGCTCGTACGCGGGTTCGACGCGCTGCTGATGCTGCCGCTCGGGGTGTCCGCGGTGACCGTCGGCTTCGGCTTCCTGATCGCGCTCGACGAGCCGCCGCTGGATCTGCGGGCCTCCTGGCTGCTGGTGCCGCTCGCGCAGGCGCTGGTCGGCGTGCCCTTCGTGGTACGGACGATGCTGCCGGTGCTGCGGGCGGTGGACGCGCGGCTGCGGGAGGCCGCGGCCGTGCTCGGGGCGTCGCCCTGGCGGGTGTGGCGTGAGGTGGACCTGCCGATGGTGCGGCGGGCGCTGCTGGTCGCCGCCGGGTTCGCCTTCGCCGTGTCGCTGGGCGAGTTCGGGGCGACCGTGTTCATCGCGCGGGCGGACAACCCGACCCTGCCGGTCGCGGTGGCCAAGCTGCTGGGCCGGCCCGGCGACCTCAACTATGGGCAGGCGATGGCCCTGTCGACGATTCTGATGCTGGTGTGCGCGGTGGCCCTGCTGATCCTGGAGCGGCTGCGGACCGACCGGACGGGGGAGTTCTGATGCTGCTGGGCCTGGAGGACGCGACCGTACGGTTCGGCGGGCGGGCCGTGCTCGACGGCGTCGACCTCGGTGTCGCCGAGCACGAGATCGTGTGTGTGCTCGGGCCGAGCGGCAGCGGCAAGTCGACCCTGCTGCGGGCCGTGGCGGGCCTGCAGCCGCTGGACGCCGGCCGGGTGCTGCTCGACGGACGCGACCAGGCGGGCGTGCCCGCGCACCGGCGCGGCGTGGGCCTGATGTTCCAGGACCACCAGCTCTTCCCGCAGCGGGACGTCGGCGGCAATGTCGCCTTCGGGCTGCGCATGCACGGCGCGTCCAAGCGGCAACAGCAGGAGCGCGTCGGTGAGTTGCTCGACCTCGTCGGTCTGCCGGGTGCCGCGCGGCGGGCCGTGGCCGCGCTGTCCGGCGGCGAGCAGCAGCGGGTGGCGCTCGCCCGGGCCCTCGCCCCCAGGCCGCGGCTGCTGATGCTGGACGAGCCGCTCGGCCAGCTCGACCGGTCGCTGCGCGAGCGGCTCGTGGTCGAACTGCGGGAACTGTTCCGCCGGTTGGGCACGACCGTGCTCGCCGTCACCCACGACCAGGGCGAGGCCTTCGCGCTGGCCGACCGGGTCGTGGTCATGCGGGACGGGCGTATCGCCCAGTCCGGTACGCCACTTGAGGTGTGGCAGCGGCCGGCCGACGAGTTCGTCGCCCGCTTCCTCGGCTTCGACAACGTGGTCGCGGCGACCGTGACCGGAGAGGCCGCGGACACGCCCTGGGGCAAGCTGCCGGTACCGGAGGGCTCCCCGCAGGGCGCGCGTTCCGTGCTCGTACGGCCCGCCGGGGTGCGGCTGGTGCCCGTGGCGGACGGGCTGCGCTGCACGGTGACCGCCCGCACCTTCAAGGGCACCCATGTCGCGGTCCACCTCCAGCCGGAGGACGCGCCCCGCCTCGAGGCGGTCTGTGCACTGCGGGACGCGCCGGAGGTCGGGGACGCGGTGGGGGTGGCGTTCGAGGCGGAGGAGGTCGTGGTGCTGGAGCGGGCCGCCCTCGACCGAGCCGAGGGCTGATCGAGGGCGACCTGCTCCGAGAGTCAGGCTGTGAGGTCAGCGGCTGCTGATCGAAAGCGACCCGCTCCGAGACGTCAGCGGCTGCTGTTCGAGCCGCGTCGGCGCAGGCCGAAGAAGACCGCGCCACCGCCGACCACGACCAGGGCGGCCGCGACGCCGGCGATCAGACCGGTGTTGGAGTTCGCGCCGGTCTCGGCGAGGTTGGAGTCACCGGCCGCGGGCGAGGGGGCGTTGCCCGGGGCGGTCTCCGCGGGCGGAGCGCTCTCGCTCTCGGGCGCCGACGGCGTGGGCGTGGCCGACTCGGAGGGAGCCGGGGCGCTCTCCGAAGGGGTGTCCGACGGCGTCGGGGTCGGCGGCGTGGGCTTCGGCGTGTCGTCCTTCTTGCAGGGGGTGGACGGCGTCACGAGGTTCGGCTCGATGTCCTCGTCGACATAGCCCGGCGCCAGGACGTGGATGCGGTACTCCGCGTTCGGCTTCCAGTCCTCGGCGAAGGTGATCGTGGTGCCCTCGCGGGAGCCCTTCACCTCCTGGGTGCCGACGAGGCGTTCGTCGGCTCCCTTGTTCTCCAGGTAGACCGAGACCGTGGCGAGGACGCCGGACGGGTCCTTGTCGGTCACGGTGATGACGCCCTTGCTGCCGTCGCACGCCGCGGCAGCCGAGAATTCGCTGATGTCGCAGGCCAGCGCGGTGCCCGCGACACCGAGAGCGAGTGCGGCGGAAGCGGCGGCGACACCGAGGGCACGCACGGAACGGCGTGCGTTACGGGGGGTTATGGACACGTTTGTCCTTAAGTGAGGTGCAATTGAGGGGGGTTGAGGCTCACTGGTTTATAAGCGGCCCATAAGAAGTGTCAATGCACCTGTGTACCAAGGGGACTTGGCTTTACCTGCTTATTAATCGCCGACAGGTTTCAACGCCGGGACATTTCAGCCACCCAGCCGCTTCAACGCCTCCGGCGCCTCCTCGATCCGGTCGACCAGCGCGATCCGCGCGTCCATCGACCGCTCACGGGCCAGGGACCGCAGCAGCGGCCAGGCCGGCAGCTTCTCCGTCCAGTGCGCCCGGTCCACCAGCACCATGGGCGTCGGCTCACCGCGCGACTCGTAGTAGTTCGGGGTCGCGTTGTCGAAGATCTCCTGTACGGTGCCGGCGGCGCCGGGCAGGAACACCACGCCCGCGTTGGAGCGGGCCAGCAGGCCGTCCTCGCGGGTGGCGTTGGCGAAGTACTTGGCGATGTGCGCGGCGAAGGGGTTCGGCGGCTCATGGCCGTAGAACCAGGTGGGGATGCCGACCGAGCCGCCGCCCTTGGGCCAGCGGGCGCGCACCTCGAAGGCGGCCGCCGCCCAGGCGGTGACCGAGGGCGTGAACTTCGGCGCCCCGGCCAGGATGCCGAGGGACTCGGTCAGCATGGCGTCGTCGTACGGGGCGGCGTACGCGCCCAGGTTCGCCGCCTCCATCGCGCCCGGGCCGCCGCCGGTGGCGACCGTGAAACCGGCGCGGGCCAGCTCGCGGCCGAGCCGCGCGGCACCGGCGTACTGCTGTGTGCCGCGGCCCATCGCGTGGCCGCCCATGACGCCCACTACCCGGTCGCCGGACAGCAGTTCGTCGAGCGCGTCCGAGACGGAGTCGTCGTGGACGGCGCGCAGCATGGACGCGAAGATGTCGCCGTCGGCCTTCGTGCGCTGGAACCACGCGTAGGCGCGGGCGTCGGGCGTGGCCTCGTAGCCGCCGTCGGCGAGCGAGGCGAACAGCTCGTCGGGCGAGTAGACCTGGCCGCGGTACGGGTCGAACGGCAGGTCCGGGACCGGCGGGAAGACCAGTGCGCCGTCCGCGCGGACCTTGGTGGCCGCGTCCTCGCGCATCGGGCAGCCGAGGAAGACGGCGCCGGAGGTGTCGGTGGTGAGCAGCTCGCGGGTGCGGTCCGTCAGGTCGACGGCCTGGACACGGAATCCGGCGAGTGTGCCGCGCGCGGCGACGGTCGCGTCGAACTCCTCGAGCGTCTCGATCTCGCGGTCGTTGTGGTGGGCCGCATGGGCGGGCATCGTCTGCACGCGCCCATGCTAGGCACCGTGTTCGACATGGCGGGCCTCAGCCCTGGGCGTAGCCCTCGTCGGCGGAGGCCTCGCCCTGCACCGCGGCCGGGTCCATCCACATGATCTCCCAGGTGTGACCGTCGAGGTCGTCGAAGGCGCGGCCGTACATGAAGCCCATGTCCTGCGTCTTGCCGGTCGCGGTACCGCCGAGGGCGATCGCCTTGTCGACCAGCTCGTCGACCTTCTCGCGGCTCTCCGCGCTCAGACACACCAGCACCTCGCTGGTCTTCGTCGCGTCCGAGATCTCCTTGTCCGTGAAGGTCGCGTAGAACGGCTTGGTGAGCAGCATCGCCACGATGGTGTCGCTGATCACGACCGAGGCCGCGTTCTCGTCGCTGAACTGGGGGTTGATCGTGTAGCCGAGCCCGGTGAAGAACGCCTTGGCGGCGTCCAGGTCGTTCACGGGCAGGTTCACGAAGATCATCTGCTGGTACATGCGGGTCTCTCCCATCGGGCTTCCGCGACGGTGTCGCGCTGTTTCGTGGGGGTAGACCGGGACGCGCCGGGGAACTCATCGCTCCCCGCCGATCTTTCCGTCTTGTTCTTCTGCTTACGGGGCTCAGCGCGTCAGCGGCTGGGCCGCGAGTTCCGCGACGATCAGGGTGAGCGGGCCGAACAGTGCCAGCAGGGCGCCCGCGCGCAGGGCCGCGGCCGCGCGCAGGGTCGTCGACGGGGCGCCGAGGCGGAGCAGGGCGGCCGTGGTGTCGGCGCGGGCGTGCTTGGCCTCCACCGCCGCGGTGAGCAGGGTCGCCAGCGTGCAGCCGGCCACGAGGAGCGAGCCGAGCGTGGTGAGCGGGCCGATGGTGGCGCCGTCCGGGTCGTACAGCGTGCCCATGGCGTACGCGGCGGAGGTCACCGCGCAGACCACGCCCAAGGGGCGGCCGATGCGGACGGCTTCCTCCATGAGGATGCGGCCTGCCAGCAGACGCAGCGCACCGGGACGGACCGCCTGCAGCAGCCTGCCGCACAGGTACGTGAGGCCCGGGCCCGCCAGGGCGAGTCCTACGGCGGTGAGGGTCCAGCCGATCAGGACGCCCAGGGAGTTGCCGACGAGGCCGCCGGGCAGGGCGAGGCCGGGGCTCGCCGTGGCACGGGTCGCGTAGGCCTCCACGGCCAGGCCTGCCGCGAGGGTGGCGACACCCCAGGGCAGAGCGGCGGGGGCGGAGCCGGGTGCCTGGGGGTGGGCTGCGGCGGGGCTGTGCGCCGGGGCGGGGGTGGCGAGGTCGGAGTGCGGCGGGTCGGCTTGATCGGTACCGAGGGCGGGGGTGGGGGCGGGGTGGGTGCCGCCGGCCCGCACGGACGGGGTGTCTCCGGCTCGCGCCGAGGAGGTGCCGCCGTCCTGCGCCGACAGGGTGTCTCCGGCTCGCGCCGACGGGGCGTCGCCGTCCCGCCCCGACAAGGTGTCGCCGTCCCGCGCGGCAGCAGCCGCCCCGCCGCCCCGGCCCTCCGTCGGCCGAGTGGGCCTCCTCGATCCGGGCGACCTCGCGCCGAAGCGGCCGTACGCCCCGAAGGTCTCCCTCGTCGCGGCGCTCTTGCCGTAGGCGCCGAAGCGCCCGAAGAAGCGGGGGGCGTCCGGGCGGCGCGGCTCGCGGGGGCGCAGGGTGACCGCCACCGACAGCGAGGCGATCACCGGGACGAGCGAGAGCAGGGTCAGGGCCGCCGGGAGCGGCAGGGGCAGGTCCGCGGCCAGGGTGTCGGCGGCGTCGCCGTCGAAGGGGAGGCCGGTGAGGTCGCCGCGCAGGTGGAGGAAGAACAGCAGGGCCAGCATGGAGCCGAGCAGGGTCGACAGGGCCGTCGTCGTCGCCGAGACGGCCATCTGACGGGCGGGGCCCAGGCCGATCGCGGACAGGCCCTGGCGGGGCCTGGTGCCGGGGTCCGTGCGGGCGACCGCCACCGCGAAGTGGACCGTCGCGGCCAGTGGCACCATGCACCAGGCGAGACGCAGCAGGGAGGACCCGGTCGCGTCGGGGTGGGACAGGGCGTGACCGAGGGCGCACAGCAGCAGGAAGCCCGTACCCGCCGAGGCCGCGGCCACCAGCAGGCGGCGCAGCTGGACGGCCGGACGGGCGCCGCGGGTCAGACGGAGAGCGAGCACGCGGCCCGGCCTTCCGACTCGGCCATGGGCGGCAGGTGGACGGTCTTCACCTGGCGGCCGTCGAGCAGGGACACCGTGCGGTCGGCCAGGGCCGCGGTCTCCGCGTCGTGCGTGGCCAGCACCACCGTGATGCCGTGCGAACGTGCGGCCGTCGTCAGGGTGCGCAGCACATGCGCGCGGTCGGCGCGGTGCAGCGGGGCCGTCGGCTCGTCGGCGAAGAGCACCGAGGGCGCCGGGGCCAGGGCGCGGGCGATGCAGACGCGCTGGCGTTCGGCGTGGGTCAGCTCGTGCGGGCGTTTCCTCGACCGCTCGCCCACGTCCAGGCGTTCCAGCCACTCCAGCGCGGCGGTCTTGGCGCGGCGCCGGCTCGTGCCGCGCAGCATCAGCGGCAGGGCGGCGTTCTCCCACACGGTCAGCTCGGGCACCAGCACCGGCGCCGGGTCGATCCAGCAGAAGCGGTCGCGGCGCAGCCGCTCGCGGGCCAGGGCACCCATGGTGTGGACGGGGACGCTGTTGAACCAGACCTCGCCGCGGCGCGCGGGCACCAGGCCGGACAGACAGGCCAGCAGGGCGGTCTTGCCGCTGCCGCGCGGGCCGCCGACGGCCAGGATCTCGCCCTCGCGCACGCCGAGGGAGACACCGTTGAGCGCGGGCGAGCCGTCGCTGTGCTGGTAGTGCAGGGACCGTGCCCAGAGCACGTCGTTGTCCGGCGGGGCCTCCATGGGCGTACACCTTCGTTCAGATCCGTAGTTCCGTGCCTCGTCCCCCGTCCGGGGGAACGAAGACAGGGCCGATCGGTTACCAGGCACGCTAGGGACCGGGATCGGGAACGCCGGACAGCACGCGGCCCGGGGTGCACCGTTCTCACTCGAACGGGTGCACCCCGGGCCGGAAATCGGTCTAACCGCGGGGGCCTAGAGCTTCGTCCAGGCCTCGGTCAGGGTCGCGCGCAGGATCTGCTCGATCTCGTCGAAGGTCTCCTGGTTGGAGATCAGCGGCGGGGCGAGCTGGATGACCGGGTCGCCACGGTCGTCGGCACGGCAGTACAGGCCGTTGTCGAAGAGCGCCTTCGACAGGAAGCCGTACAGAACGCGCTCGGTCTCCTCGTCGTTGAAGGACTCCTTGGTGTTCTTGTCCTTCACCAGCTCGATGCCGTAGAAGAAGCCGTTGCCGCGGACGTCGCCGACGATCGGCAGGTCGTGCAGCTTCTGCAGCGTGGAGAGGAAGTTGCCCTCGTTGTCGAGGACGTGCTGGTTCAGCTTCTCCTTCTCGAACAGGTCGAGGTTGGCGAGGCCGACAGCGGCGGAGACCGGGTGGCCGCCGAAGGTGTAGCCGTGCAGGAAGGTGTTGTCACCCTTGTAGAAGGGCTCGGCGAGGCGGTCGGAGATGATGCACGCGCCGATCGGGGAGTAGCCCGAGGTCATGCCCTTGGCGCAGGTGATCATGTCCGGCACGTAGCCGAACTTGTCGCACGCGAAGGTGGTGCCCAGGCGGCCGAAGGCGCAGATGACCTCGTCGGAGACGAGCAGCACGTCGTACTGGTCGCAGATCTCGCGCACGCGCTGGAAGTAGCCGGGCGGCGGCGGGAAGCAGCCACCGGCGTTCTGCACCGGCTCCAGGAAGACCGCGGCGACGGTGTCGGGGCCCTCGAAGAGGATCTGCTGCTCGATCTGGTCGGCGGCCCAGCGGCCGAAGGCCTCGGGGTCGTCGCCGAAGAGCGGGGCGCGGTAGATGTTGGTGTTGGGCACCTTGTGCGCGCCCGGCACCAGCGGCTCGAAGGGGGCCTTCAGGCCCGGCAGGCCGGTGATGGACAGCGCGCCCTGCGGGGTGCCGTGGTAGGCGACCGCGCGGGAGATGACCTTGTACTTGGTGGGCTTGCCGACCAGCTTGAAGTACTGCTTGGCGAGCTTCCAGGCGGTCTCGACGGCCTCGCCGCCACCGGTGGTGAAGAAGACCTTGTTGAGGTCGCCGGGGGCCTCGTTCGCGAGACGCTCGGCCAGCTCGACGGCCTTGGGGTGGGCGTAGGACCACACCGGGAAGAAGGCGAGCTCCTGGGCCTGCTTGGCGGCGGTCTCGGCGAGTTCGGTGCGGCCGTGGCCGGCCTGGACGACGAAGAGACCGGCGAGACCGTCGAGGTAGCGCTTGCCCTTGTCGTCGTAGATGTAGGTGCCCTCACCGCGGACGATGGTCGGGACGGGGGAGTTCTCGTACGACGACATGCGGGTGAAGTGCATCCACAGGTGGTCGTACGCGGTTCGGCTGAGGTCCTTGGTGCTCACGGTTATCGGGTCCTCACGGTTATCGGGTTCCCCACATGTAGGTCTGCTTCTTGAGCTTCAGGTAGACGAAGCTCTCGGTGGAGCGCACTCCGGACAGGGCCCGGATGCGTTTGTTGATGACGTCCAGCAGGTGGTCGTCGTCCTCGCAGACGATCTCCGCGAGGATGTCGAACGAGCCCGCGGTCATCACCACGTACTCGACTTCCGACATGGCCGTCAGCGCGTCCGCTATCGCCTCGACATCGCCCTCGACGTTGATGCCGACCATCGCCTGCCGCCGGAAGCCCACGGTGAGCGGGTCCGTGACGGCGACGATCTGCATGACGCCCTGGTCGAGCAGCTTCTGGACGCGCTGGCGCACGGCCGCCTCGGAGAGGCCGACGGCCTTGCCGATCGCGGCGTACGGCCGGCGGCCGTCCTCCTGGAGCTGCTCGATGATGGCGAGGGAGACGGCATCCAGCTGGGGATTGCCGCCGTTCCTGGACTCGCGTGAGTCCTTCTGGTCTGCGCTTCGACTGGCCACGACCTCACTGTGCACGAGGACTCGACAGTTTTGCAAGGCCAGATCGATGAAATTCGTTGTTTACGAGTTTGAAGCTTGCGGATTTCGCAGATTGATGGCGCTGGGGGGTGTTGAAACCGTGGGTCGAGCGACTAGGGTGGGCATCTCAAGGAATGGACATCCGACAGGAGGGCCGGCAGTGAGCACCGAGCTGCGTCGTCTGCGCAACTACATCGACGGGGAGTTCCGGGACGCCGCCGACGGACGGACCACGGACGTGGTCAACCCCGCTACGGGCGAGGCGTACGCGACCGCGCCGCTGTCCGGGCAGGCCGACGTCGACGCCGCCATGGCGGCCGCGGCGGCCGCGTTCCCGGCATGGCGCGACACCACGCCCGCCGAGCGGCAGAAGGCCCTGCTGAAGATCGCGGACGCGTTCGAGGAGCGCGCCGAGGACCTGATCGCGGCCGAGGTCGAGAACACCGGCAAGCCGGTCGGTCTCACCCGTTCGGAGGAGATCCCTCCGATGGTCGACCAGATCCGCTTCTTCGCGGGCGCGGCCCGCATGCTCGAGGGCCGCTCGGCCGGCGAGTACATGGACGGCATGACCTCGATCATCCGCCGTGAGCCGGTCGGCGTCTGCGCGCAGGTCGCCCCGTGGAACTACCCGATGATGATGGCCGTGTGGAAGTTCGCCCCGGCCATCGCCGCGGGCAACACCGTCGTGCTGAAGCCGTCGGACACCACCCCGGCGTCCACCGTGCTGATCGCCGACATCATCGGCTCGATCCTGCCCAAGGGCGTCTTCAACGTCATCTGCGGCGACCGCGACACCGGCCGCATGATGGTCGAGCACGCCACCCCGGCGATGGCCTCCATCACCGGCTCCGTGCGCGCCGGCATGTCGGTCGCCGAGTCGGCGTCGAAGGACCTCAAGCGCGTCCACCTGGAGCTGGGCGGCAAGGCCCCGGTCGTGGTCTTCGAGGACACCGACATCGCCAAGGCCGTCGAGGACATCTCCGTCGCGGGCTTCTTCAACGCCGGCCAGGACTGTACGGCCGCCACCCGCGTCCTGGTCCAGGAGTCGATCCACGACGAGTTCGTGGCCGCCCTCGCCAAGGCCGCCGCCGAGACGAAGACCGGCCAGCCGGACGACGAGGACGTGCTCTTCGGCCCGCTGAACAACCCCAACCAGCTCAAGCAGGTCGCGGGCTTCATCGAGCGCCTCCCCGCCCACGCCAAGGTCGAGGCGGGCGGCCAGCAGGTCGGCGACAAGGGCTACTTCTACGCCCCGACCGTCGTCTCGGGCCTCAAGCAGGACGACGAGATCGTCCAGAACGAGGTCTTCGGCCCGGTCATCACCGTCCAGTCCTTCACCGACGAGGACCAGGCCGTCGAGTGGGCCAACGGCGTCGAGTACGCCCTCGCCTCCTCCGTGTGGACCAAGGACCACGGCCGTGCCATGCGCATGTCCAAGAAGCTCGACTTCGGCTGTGTGTGGATCAACACCCACATCCCGCTGGTCGCCGAGATGCCGCACGGCGGCTTCAAGAAGTCCGGCTACGGCAAGGACCTGTCGGGCTACGGCTTCGAGGACTACACCCGCATCAAGCACGTGATGACGTCGCTGGACGCGTAAGCGCCCGCACGCAACAGAAGCGCGGCCCCGGACGGAGGAAGATCCGTCCGGGGCCGCGCTTGTCGTGTCTTCAGTGACTGTGCCCGGAGTCGCCGTGCTCCTCCTCCGGTACGGCGGTGTCGCCCCCGGCGTGCACGGTGAAGGCGGCCGTACGGACCTCGCCGCCGACCTTGAAGTCCAGGAACAGCCGGTAGTCGCCGGCGCTGGGCGCGGCCGCGGTGAAGGCGACCTCGGGGCCGGAGGCGGCGCTGCCGTGCGCCTCCTCGTGCGGGTGGACGTGCAGATAGGCCAGGTCGCCGGAGCGCAGGGCGACGAGGTGGCCGTAGGCGCCGAGGTAGGGCTGGAGACGGGCGGGCCTGCCGTCGCGGGTGACCTCGAAGGCGAGGTCGCTGTCCGCGCCGGGGGCGAGCCAGCCGGTGAGCCGGACGGTGTAGCCGTCGACCGTGGCGGTCGGGCCGGTCCCGGGGAGCGCCTCGGGCGCGTACGGTCCCGTGACCGCGAGGTCGGCGCCGAGCGTCAGGTTCTCCCGGCCCGCGGCCGGGGTGAAGTCGGCGAAGACCCGGTAGCTGCCGGCGGCGGGCAGGTCCGCGGTGGTGCTCCAGGTGCCGTCGGCCGCGCGGGCCGGGTGCAGATGGCGGAACGTGGTGAGGTCCCGCGAGGCCACGATCAGGTGCAGCTCCTTCTCGTGCTCGCGCCGGTACTCGGTCACCGGGCGGCCGTCCTCGCCGCGCACGGCGAAGCGCAGGGTGGTCCGCCCGCCTGCCGGGACCCGGGTGGTCTCCAGGTCGAGGGTGTAGCCGCCCTCGGAGATCTGCAGGCCGCCGGGTGTCTCGTCCGTCGCCGTCCGCTTCTTCGCGCCAGGGGTGTGCTGGGCGTGTGCGGCCGTCTCCCCGTGGGCGCCGTGGCCGCCGTCGTCGTCGGGGGAGACCGGTCCGACGGCGTTCCCGACTCCGTAGGCGGTGCCGAACGTGGCGGCCAGGGCGGCGGCGAACGCGCCGATCTTCACTACGGGCTTCATCTCGGGCTCCTGAGTACGGGCGGAGGCTGCTGCCGCTCCGGGCGGCAGCTCCATTCATACATACCCCCCAGGGGTATCGCAAGGTCTTGCGTGAAATACCTGCCGGGGGTATACCTGTGGGAGTCAGATACCCCCCAGGGGTATGAACGCGGTCCGGGAGGGACTCCTCATGACCACCACGGCCCCCGAGGCCACCGCAGCCGGCCGGGTAGAGCTCGCCATCGGCGGCATGACCTGCGCCTCCTGTGCGGCGAGGATCGAGAAGAAGCTCAACCGCATGGACGGCGTCACCGCCACGGTCAACTACGCCACCGAGAAGGCGCAGGTGACGTACACGGGCGAGGTGACCGTGCCCGACCTGATCGCCACGGTCGAGGCCACCGGCTACACCGCGCGGGAGCCGCAGCCGGCCGTGACCGGGAGCGGGGCCGCCGGGGGGCCGTCGGAGCCGGACGAATTGCTGCCGCTGCGGCAGCGGCTGGTGACGGCGGTCGTGCTGGCGGTGCCGGTGATCGTGATGGCGATGGTCCCGGCGGCGCAGTTCGAGTACTGGCAGTGGCTCTCGCTGACGCTCGCGGCGCCGGTGGTGACGTACGCAGCCTGGCCCTTCCACAAGGCCGCCTGGACGAACGCCCGCCATGGTGCGGCGACGATGGACACGCTGATCTCGGTGGGCACGATCGCGGCGTTCGCATGGTCGCTGTGGGCGCTGTTCCTCGGCACCGCCGGCACACCCGGGATGACGCACCCCTTCGAGCTGACCATCGCCCGCTCCGACGGTGCCGGGAACATCTACCTGGAGGCGGCGGCCGGGGTGACGGCGTTCATCCTGGCCGGGCGGTACTTCGAGGCGCGGTCCAAGCGCCGGGCGGGGGCCGCGCTGAAGGCGCTGCTGGAGCTGGGCGCGAAGGAGGTCACCGTCCTGCGCGGCGGCCGCGAGGAGCTGATCCCCGTCGGCGACCTGAAGGCCGGTGACCGGTTCCTGGTGCGGCCCGGCGAGAAGATCGCCACCGACGGTGTCGTCGTCGAGGGCACCTCGGCCGTGGACGCCTCGATGCTGACCGGCGAGTCCGTGCCGGTCGAGGTCGGCGTCGGGGACCCCGTCACCGGTGCCACCCTCAACGCCGGTGGCCGGCTGGTCGTCGAGGCCACCCGGGTGGGGGCGGACACGCAGCTGGCGCGGATGGCGAAGATGGTCGAGGACGCGCAGAACGGCAAGGCGGCCGCACAGCGGCTGGCCGACCGGATCTCCGGGGTGTTCGTGCCGGTCGTCATCGCGCTCGCGCTCGGCACGCTCGGCTTCTGGCTCGGCTCGGGCGAGGGACTGACCGCCGCCTTCACCGCCGCGGTCGCCGTACTGATCATCGCCTGCCCCTGCGCCCTCGGGCTCGCCACGCCGACCGCGCTCATGGTGGGCACCGGGCGCGGCGCCCAGCTCGGCATCCTGATCAAGGGCCCCGAGGTGCTGGAGAGCACCCGCAAGGTCGACACGATCGTGCTGGACAAGACCGGCACCGTCACCACCGGCAGGATGACCCTGCTCGCCGTCCACACCCACGAGGACGAGGCCGAAGTGCTGCGGCTCGCCGGCGCCCTGGAACACGCCTCGGAGCACCCCATCGCCCAGGCCGTCGCCGCCGGAGCGCTGGAGAAGCTGGGCGCGCTGCCCGCCCCGGAGGACTTCGCGAACATCGCCGGACTCGGCGTCCAGGGCGTCGTCGACGGCCACGCCGTCCTCGTCGGCCGGGAGCGGTTGCTGGCCGAGTGGGCGATCGAACTGCCCGCCGAGCTCCAGCGTGCCAAGCACGAGGCCGAGGCGGCGGGCCGGACCGCCATCGCCGTGGCCTGGGACGGGGAGGCCCGCGCGGTGCTGGAGGTGGCCGACGCGGTGAAGGACACCAGCGCCGAGGCCGTCCGGCGGCTGCGCGCCCTCGGGCTCACCCCGATCCTGCTCACCGGGGACAACCGGGCCGTCGCCGAGGCGGTCGCCGCCGAGGTCGGTATCGACGAGGTCATCGCCGAGGTGCTGCCCGAGGACAAGGTCGCCGTCGTCAAGCGGCTGCAGGACGAGGGCCGCTCGGTCGCCATGGTCGGCGACGGCGTCAACGACGCGGCCGCGCTCGCCCAGGCCGACCTGGGCCTGGCCATGGGCACCGGCACCGACGCCGCCATCGAGGCGGGCGACCTGACCCTGGTCCGCGGTGACCTGCGGGTCGCGGCCGACGCCATCCGGCTCGCCCGCAAGACCCTGGGCACCATCCGCTCCAACCTGTTCTGGGCCTTCGCCTACAACGTCGCCGCCCTCCCGCTCGCCGCGGCCGGTCTGCTCAACCCGATGATCGCCGGAGCGGCCATGGCCTTCTCCTCGGTCTTCGTGGTCGGCAACTCCCTGCGGCTGCGCCGCTTCAAGGCCGCCTGACCCGGCACGGCAGCCCCGCTTTTGAACGTGTTCAAAAGCGGGGCTACGCTGTGCCCATGAACGACAGAGCCGCCCTGGTGAAGGGCATCCGTGTCTGGCTGACCCTCTTCGTCGTCTGTCTGGTGCTCAGCGGAGCCACCGCGTTCCCTCTGGTCCACGAACTGCGCTGGACCGAGGACCTGTTGCACACCCTCTCCGTCCAGGACCACCTGCCGGGCCTGACGGAGTGGATCGAGCGCGTGCGGCGGGGTCTCGACCGGGCCGACGCCGACTATCCGTTCCTCCTCTACGGCACGGACTGGCTCGCCTTCGCCCACCTCGTCATCGCCGTCTTCTTCTACGGCGTCCTGCGCGACCCGGTCCGCAACATCTGGGTCGTGGAGGCCGGGATGATCGCCTGCGCCGGCATCGTCCCGCTCGCCCTGATCTGCGGACCGATCCGCGGCATCCCCTTCTGGTGGAGCGTCGTCGACATGTCCTTCGGCGTCTTCGGAGTGATCCCGCTGTATGCCGTACGCCGGAGGATCAAGCGGCTGGAGGCGCTGACGGAAGCACCGCCCGCGCCCTCGGCCGCCCCTGTCAGCGGTTGAACGCCGGGAAGGCGAAGCGCTGGGCTATGGCCAGGCCGTCGGAGCGTGCTTCCGTGGAGTTGACGGAGAAGACGACCGTCCGGCACAGGTCGGGCGTGGCGGCGATGCCCGTGGCGTAGCCGGGGCGGGAGCCGGACTTGCCCCACACCTGATGGCCGCCCAGCACGAAGGTCTCCAGCGCCATGCCGTACCGCGCCCCGTCGACCGCCGGGAGCGTGAGCATCTCCTTCAGCAGCGCCGGCGGCACGACCCGGCCGCCGAACACGCCCTTCAGCAGCCGCTCCAGGTCGGCGGTCGTCGAGATCAGGTCGCCGGCCGCCCAGCGGTCCGACATGTTCCACTCCGTGACGTCGACCAGTTCGCCGTCGATCCACTCGTAGCCGCGGTTGTGCGGGCCGTGCACCCGCGGGTCGGGGCCCGCGGGGAAGGAGGAGGCGTGCATGCCCAGCGGACGGAAGACCCGCACCTGCGCCTGATGGGCGTACGAGTCGCCAGTGACCTTCTCGATCAGCATGCCGAGCACGGTGTAGTGGATGTTGCCGTACGTCTGCCGCGAACCGGGCGTGTACGCCGGGCCCTTGGCGACCGCGGCCGCCACCACCTCCCGCGGTGTCAGCGTCTCGAAGCGGTGCGGGAACATCTCCTCGGTCGTGTCGCCGAAGCCCGCCCCCGGCTGGAGGCCGCTGGTGTACGTCAGCAACTGCCGTACGGTGATCGGCTCGAAGGCGTCGGTGAGCAGGCCGGGCAGATACTCCTGCACGGTGCCGTCGAGGTCGACGCGCCCCTCGGCGACCAGTTGCAGCACGATCGACGCGGTCACCACCTTGGTCGTCGAGCCGGCCCGGAACCGGCCGTGCTCCAGCACCGGCGCCCCGGTCCGCACATCGCGCACCCCGGCCGCGCCGTGCCAGCTCCCCTTGCCGCCCACGCGGATCTGGGCGGCCGTCACCATGTCGTCCGGTATCCCCGCGAGCGCGGCGGCGAGGGCCTCCGTGTCCGGCCCCGTCGTCCACGAGCAGGTGGCCGCCGGTGTCCGGCCGTCCGACGCGGCGAACACGGGGGCGGCCAGCGGGCCGGCCGCCAGGGCCAGGGCGAGAGAGGCGGCGACGACGGTCGTACGGCGGTGCAGAGGCATGGGCGGGCTCCGAGGAAGATCGGTGCGGACGTTGTGTGATCAGCCTGCGGCAGAGCGTCGCCGAGCGGATCATCACCGAGGAGGGCACCGGCCCCTCGGAAAACCCCGAGCAACTCGCCCGCCCCGCAAGGGGATCGCCCGGGGCGGCCCCCTAGGGGTGCCCCTCGGTCCAGCGTTCCTGGGCCGCCATCACCTCGTCGCCGTGCTCGAACGCCCAGGCGCCGAAGGCGTCGATCGGCGCCAGCAAGGTCCGGCCCAGGCCGGTCAGTTCGTACTCCACGCGCGGCGGTGAGCCGCCGTACGCGCGCCGGGACACGAGCCCGTTGAACTCCAGTCGGCGCAGAGTCTCGGTCAGTACCTTCTGGCTGATCCCGCCGATCCGCGCGCGCAGGTCGCCGGGGCGGCGGGGGCCGTCCCTCAGGGCCCACAGCACCACCGAGTTCCAGGTGTTGGCGAGCAGGTCGAAGGCCAGCCGCGCACGGCAGTCGGCGAGGAAGGTCGAGTCGCTGGTCACGTACCGAATGGTGCCTGAACTCCCTTCTACGGTCGGGGAAAACGGACTCGAGCAAGGGAGACGCGCGCATGCGCATAGGAATCCTCGGCACCGGCGGCATGGCGGACGCGCTCGGCACCCAGTGGGCGCGTGCCGGGCACCAGGTCCTCGCCGGCGGCCGCTCCGGGCCGACGGGGCTGCGGGAGGCCGCGGAGTTCGGCACGGACGCGGTGCTGCTGGCCGTCCCCCACGAGGCCGCGGCCCAGCTCGTCGCCGGGCTCGCGGAGCCACTGCGCGGGCGGACGCTGATCGACTGCACCAACCCCGTCGGCGCCGGGTTCGCCCTGCTGACCTCGGGCGGGCCCTCGGCAGCGGAACGTATCGCCGCCGCGGCCCCCGGAGTTCGCGTGGTCAAGGCCTTCAACCTCTGCCACGTCGACGTCTGGCGCCGCACGCCGCCCGTCTTCGACGGCCGCCCCCTCGCGGTGCCGCTCGCCGGGGACGACGAGCCCGCCCTGGACGTCGTACGGCAGCTCGTGCGGGACATCGGCTGCGAGCCGGTGCACGCCGGCGGGCTGGACCGGGCGGGTCTGGTGGAGGCGACGGCCGCGCTGCTGATCCGGCTGTGGGTGGGGGAGGGGGCGGACGCGCAGGCGATCGCACCGCCGCTGGCGTACGCGGCGGGCTAGACCGCCTGTGCGGGGGCGGACTTCAGGCGGGCCAGGACGTCGACGCGGTTCGTGGTGATCGAGTCCACGCCCGCGTCGATGAGGCGGCGCATGCTGCGGCGGGTGTCCGGTGTCCACACCGACAGCAGATAGCCGTCGCGGTGCACGCGCGCGGCCAGCTCCCGGTCGACCAGCGAGAAGCGGTAGTTGAGCCACCGCGGCCGCACCGCCTCCAGCAGCGCGGCCCGCGGCGGCGCCAGCGTCGTCCAGGTCAGCGCGATCTCGGCCGCGCTGTCGGCCGCGCGCACGGCGAGCATCGCGGGGGCGCCCGCGCAGTAGTACACGCGGTCCTGTGCGCCGCACGCGCGCACCACGTCCACGACCTTGAGCGCGGCCCGGACGTCGGGGGAGCCCGGCAGGTCGAGCATCACCCGGTGTCCGTCCGTCGCCGCGAGCGCCTCCGCCAGCGTCGGCACCGCGCCGTCGGTGAGCCCCCGTACCTCCTCCGCCGACAGCGCGAGCACCGGCCGGTCCAGCTCCCACAGCCGCTTGAGCGTGTCGTCGTGCAGCAGCACCGGGACGCCGTCCCGGGTGAGCCGTACGTCGATCTCGACCGCGTCCGCGCCCAGCGCGAGCCCGGCGCGGACGGAGTCGAGGGTGTTCTCACGGAAGCGGTAGGGGTCGCCGCGGTGGGCCACGGCGGTCACGTTCTGCATGAGCCCATTGTGAGGGGACGTCAGGAGGCCAGCCACGTGGAGGTGTACGTGTCGATCTCGGCCGCGATCCGGGCCTTGCCGGCCGGGTCCAGGAAGGACGCCTCGACGGCGTTCTTCGCGAGCTCGGCCACGCCGCCCTCGTCGAGGCCGAGGAGGCGGGCGGCGACCGCGTACTCGCTGTTGAGGTCGGTGCCGAACATCGGCGGGTCGTCGGAGTTGATCGTCACCAGCACACCGGCCTGCACGAACTCCTTGATCGGGTGCTCGTCGAGGGTGGCCACAGCGCGCGTGGCGATGTTGGAGGTCGGGCACACCTCCAGCGGGATGCGGTGGTCGGCGAGGTGCCGCAGCAGCTTCTCGTCCTGCGCGGAGCTGGTGCCGTGGCCGATCCGTTCGGCGCCGAGGTAGGTCAGCGCGTCCCACACCGTCTCCGGCCCCGTCGTCTCGCCGGCGTGCGGCACGGAGTGCAGTCCGGCGGCGAGGGCCCGGTCGAAGTACGGCTTGAACTGCGGCCGCGGTACGCCGATCTCGGGGCCGCCGAGGCCGAAGGAGACCAGGCCCTCCGGGCGCAGCCGGTCGTCGGTGGCGAGGCGGACGGTCTCCTCGGCGGAGACCAGGCCGGCCTCGCCGGGGATGTCGAAGCACCAGCGCAGCACCGTGCCGAACTCGGCCTCCGCCGCCTTGCGGGCGTCCTCGATGGCGTCCATGAACGCGCGCTCGTCGATGCCGCGGCGCGTGGAGGAGTACGGGGTGATCGTCAGCTCGGCGTAGCGCACCTGCTGGCGGGCCAGTTCGCGGGCGACCTCGAAGGTGAGGAGGCGGACGTCCTCGGGGGTGCGGATCAGGTCCACGACGGACAGGTACACCTGCACGAAGTGCGCGAAGTCCGTGAACGTGAAGTAGTCCGCGAGGGCCTCGGGGTCCGTCGGCACCTTCGAGTCGGGGTGGCGGGCGGCCAGTTCCGCGACGATCCGGGGGGAGGCGGACCCGACGTGGTGGACATGGAGTTCGGCCTTCGGCAGTCCGGCGATGAAGGCGTGCAGGTCGGTCACGGGGCCTCCCGGGATGGGCGCCGGGCCCGAAGGCCGTACGGCGCGGTGATCGGCTGATCGAATAGGGCCATCGTAGGCGGGGCGGGAAGCGGTCGCCGAGGTCTCCCCCAGAGGGCCGGCCTCCGGGGCGGGAGGGGCCGTGGAGCGGCCGGCGGGCGGCAACGGTGGTCGGGTGGGGGGTGTGTCACCGGGAGGTCGTAGCATGGCCCGGACGATCGATCCCGGGGGGCTTGAAGATGACGGACGCGACGCAGCCGGGCGGCGAGAACGGGGGGTACGACCCCTGGGCGCCGCCGGAGCATCGGACGTTCCCGGACGGCAAGGCCGCCGACGCCGGGCCGCCCTCCGTGCACGACCAGGCCACCGTGACCTCCATGCCCGCCGCGGGCTTCACCCCGCCGGTCGCTGACACCGGCCAGGTCCCGCCGCCGCCCCTCGCCCCGCAGGGGCCGGCCACCAGCGGCTACGGATACCCCGGTTACCCGCAGGGCTACGGCTGGCCCGGCATGCCCCCCGCGCCGCAGAACGGCATGGGAATCGCGGCGATGGTGCTGGGCATCCTGTCCTGCTGTCTGTTCTGCCTGTACGGCGTGGTCTCCATCGTCCTCGGTGTCCTCGCGATCGTCTTCGGCGTCAAGGGCCGCCGCAAGGCGGAGCGCGGCGAGGCGAACAACCACGGTCAGGCGCAGGCCGGTCTGATCACCGGCATCATCGGTCTGATCCTCGGCATCGCCGTGCTCGTGCTGATGATCGTCGGTATCACGGCGGCCATCAACGACGACGACCACGACTCCGACTACGACGACTCGTACGGTGCCCACGGCTCCGTGTCGGTCTCCGCCCCACTGAACATCTGATGCCGTCGCAGGCGGGCCGTTACGATGCCTGACTGACGACGAGGGGAGATCTTTACATGTCCAACAGCCAGCCCGGACCCGGTGGGTTCGGCCCGCCCCCCAACCAGCCGCCGCAGCAGCCGGCCGGGGGCTACGCCTACCCGCAGCAGTCCGGCCCGGGGTACGGCTATCCGCAGCAGCCCGGCCAGGGATACCCGGCCGCGCCGCAGCCCTATGTGCAGGCGCCCGGCTATGTCATGCCGATGCAGCCGAGCAACGGCATGGGCACCAGCGGACTCGTGCTGGGCATCATCGGCGTGGTGTGCAGCCTGACGTTCTTCCTGTGGTTCTTCGGCGTCGTCCTCGGCATCCTGGCGATCATCTTCGGCGCGGTCGGCCGGGGCAAGGCCAAGCGCGGCGAGGCCACCAACAAGGGTGCGGCGACCGCCGGTCTGGTGCTCGGCATCGTGGCCACGGTCCTGCTGCCGCTGCTCGGCTTCCTGCTGTTCGCCAGCGTGATGGGTGCCGCCGGCGCGGCCTGACCCGACGGCGGTACAGCGACGGGGGCCGGTCACCGACCGGCCCCCGTCGCCGTCCGCTCAGCCGCTCCGCAGCCGCTCGCGGGCCTCCATCAGCGCGAACCCCAGAAGATTCGGCCCCCGCCAGCGCTCCGGGTCGAAGGCCGCCTCGTCGTCGGCCGCGAGGCCGATGCCCCAGACGCGGTCCACCGGGCTCGCCTCCACCAGCACCCGCTCGCCCGTGTTCAGCAGGAACTCCCGCAGATCGGCGTGCGCGGCGAACTTGTGGACGCTGCCCTCGACGACGATCCCGAACCGCTCGCGCTCCCAGACGTCCTCGTCGAAGTCGCGCACCAGCCGCCCGGCCTTCTTCGCCTGAGCGGGATGCTCCGCCGCCAGCGCCCGCCGCTCGGCCTCGGCGTCGCCGAACAGCCGCGCCTTGGCGGCCATCATCCAGTGCTCGGCAGTCGCGTACCGCGTGCCGTCCACCGTGAACGGGGACGGCCACCACTGGCTCAGACAGCTCGCGCCGACCCGTCCGTCGGGTCGCGGACGATGGCCCCAGAAGTGCAGATACTTGACCCCCGCCCCCGCGCGGACCTCCCTGACCAGGGCATCCCGAGAATCGATCTTTTCCATGCACGCGAGTCTGGCACGCACCACTGACACTCCGTCCCCGCTTTTCGTCGGCCACTCGACACCTGGTCGACAGATTCCGTCGCGTAACCAAAAGGCAACAACGGAATCCCTTGTTGGAGTGCCAGTGCTCTGTCAGGATCGGCACTCAAATCGAGCTGGAGCTACGCCACCCGCCCCCGTGGACAGCGGGGGGAAGGCGGAGGAGAGCGACATGCACAACCCGGGCACCACCACCCCGGAACGATTCCCGGCCCAGGAGCGGTTCGCGGCCGGCGCGCAGTACATCGCGGGCCGCTTCACCCAGGGCACCTCGGGCGAGACCCACGCGGTCGTCGACCCGGCCACCGGTGAGACGGTCCTCAGCTACGAGCTGGCCGGCACCGACGACGTCGACGCCGCCGTCGCCGCGGCGCGGGCCGCCTTCCCCGGATGGGCGGCAGCCACTCCGGGCGAGCGCTCCGACGCGCTGCACCGGCTGGCCGCGGTGCTCGCCGAGCGCGCCGATGACTTCGCCCGCGCCGAGTCCCTCCAGTGCGGCAAGCCGCTGAAGCTGACCCGCGAGTTCGACGTCCCCGGGACCATCGACAACGCCGCCTTCTTCGCGGGCGCGGCCCGGCACCTTCAGGGGCAGTCCGCCGGTGAGTACTCGGGCGACCACACGTCGTACGTGCGGCGCGAGCCCATCGGTGTCGTCGGCTCGATCGCCCCCTGGAACTACCCCCTCCAGATGGCCGCCTGGAAGATCCTCCCGGCGATCGCCGCGGGCAACACCATCGTGCTCAAGCCCGCCGAGATCACCCCGCTGACCTCGCTGCTGTTCGCCGAGGCGTGCACCGCGGCGGGTATCCCGGACGGCGTCGTCAACGTCGTCACCGGCACCGGGAAGGTGGCCGGCGAGCACCTGGTCGGCCACCCGGACGTGGCCATGACCTCCTTCACCGGCTCCACCGCGGTCGGCAAGCGCGTCGCCGAGGTCGCCACCGCGACCGTCAAGCGCATCCACCTGGAGCTCGGCGGCAAGGCACCCTTCGTCGTCTTCGACGACGCCGACCTGGAGGCCGCCGTCCACGGCGCGGTCGCGGGCGCCCTCATCAACACCGGGCAGGACTGCACCGCCGCCACGCGCGCGTATGTGCAGCGCCCGCTGTACGACGAGTTCGTGACCCGCACCGCCGCCCTCATGGACACCGTCCGGCTCGGCGACCCCTTCGCCCCGGGCACCGACCTCGGCCCGCTCGTCTCCCATGTGCAGCGCGACCGGGTCGCCGCCTTCGTCGACCGGGCGCGGGGCTACGCGCGCGTGGTGACCGGCGGCGAGATTCCCGAAGGGGACCTTGCCAAGGGGGCCTACTACCGGCCTACGCTCGTCGCCGACGCCGCCCAGGACAGCGAGATCGTCCAGTCGGAGATCTTCGGGCCGGTCCTGGTCGTGCTGCCCTTCGACACAGACGACGAGGGCATCGCGCTCGCCAACGACACCCCGTACGGACTCGCCGCCTCCGCCTGGAGCCGGGACGTCTACCGGGCGGGCCGCGCCACCCGCGAGATCAAGGCGGGCTGCGTGTGGGTCAACGACCACATCCCGATCATCAGCGAGATGCCGCACGGCGGTTACAAGGCGTCCGGCTTCGGCAAGGACATGTCGGCGTACTCGTTCGAGGAGTACACCCAGATCAAGCACGTCATGTTCGACAACACGGCGGTCGCCCGCAAGGACTGGCACCGCACGATCTTCGGGGACCGATAGCAGAACCAGGCCGCCCGACCAGTGGCCGACGACCTCCCGAAAGGGCACCAAGCGCATGGAGCAGTACGAGCCCGACCGCCTGTCCCCGGCCCAAGTGGCCGCCATGCGGCGCAGCCTCCGCAACGGCAGGGCCTCCCTCAGCCGCCGTTCCCTGCTGCGCGCCTCCGCCGGCGGCGCGCTCGCGGTCGGCGGTCTGGGGACGCTCAGTGCCTGCGGCATCCCCGCCGCGGGCAACACGCAGGGCGGCGTGTCCGCCGAGGACCGCTCGGCGAAGGAGAAGACCGTCAGCTTCTCCAACTGGACCGAGTACATGGACGTCGACGAGAGCGAGAAGCACCACCCCACGCTCGACGCGTTCACCGAGCGGACCGGTATCAAGGTCAAGTACACCGAGGACATCAACGACAACGTCGAGTTCTTCGGCAAGATCAAGCCGCAGCTCGCGGCCGGCCAGGACACCGGCCGCGACCTGATCTGCGTCACCGACTGGCTCGCGGCCCGACTGATCCGCCTCGGGTGGGTCCAGAAACTGGACCCGGCCAATCTGCCGCACGCCTACGCCAACCTCTCCTCCCAGTTCCGCACCCCCGACTGGGACCCGGGCCGCGCCTACTCCTACGTATGGCAGGGCATCTCCACCGTCATCGCGTACAACAAGAAGGCGCTGGACGGCGTCGAGGTGAAGACGGTCTCCGACCTGCTGGACAACCCCAAGCTCAAGGGCCGGGTCGGCTTCCTGTCGGAGATGCGCGACAGCGTCGGCATGACCCTGCTCGACATGGGCAAGGACCCCGGCACCTTCACCGCCGACGACTTCGACGCGGCCATCGCCCGCATGCAGAAGGCCGTCGACAAGGGCCAGATCCGCCGCTTCACCGGCAACGACTACACCTCCGACCTCACCAGCGGCGACTTCGCGGCCTGTATCGCGTGGGCCGGGGACGTCGTCCAGCTGAAGGCGGACAGCCCGGACATCGACTTCATCATCCCGGACAGCGGCTACATCACCTCGACCGACAACCTGCTGGTCCCCAACAAGGCCCGTCACAAGACGAACGCCGAACGGCTCATCGACTACTACTACGAGCCGAAGGCGGCCGCCGAACTCGCCGCGTACATCAACTACGTCTGTCCCGTCGACGGCGTGAAGGAAGAGCTGGCGAAGCTCGACGAGGATGCGGCGAACAACCCGCTGATCATCCCCGACAAGGCCATGGCCAAGAAGTCCCGTGCCTTCCGCTCGCTGAGCTCGAAGGAAGAGACGGCCTTTGAAGAGAAGTTCGCGAAGCTGACTGGGGCGTGATCGACGTGACGAACAAGAACGACAACACCGGTGACGTCCGCCTCTCGGGCATCAGCAAGACGTACGACAACGGCTTCACCGCCGTGCACCCGCTGGACCTGACCGTGCCGCAGGGCTCCTTCTTCGCCCTCCTCGGCGCCTCCGGCTGCGGCAAGACCACCACCCTGCGCATGATCGCCGGCCTGGAGGAGCCCACCACGGGCACCGTCTCCCTCGGCGAGCAGGACGTCACGCACCTGCCGCCGTACAAACGGCCCGTCAACACGGTCTTCCAGTCCTACGCCCTCTTCCCGCACCTCGACATCTTCGAGAACGTCGCCTTCGGCCTGCGCCGGCGCGGCATCAAGAGCGTGAAGAAGCAGGTCGACGACATGCTGGAGCTGGTCCAGCTCGGCGAGCAGGCCCGCAAGAAGCCGCACCAGCTCTCCGGTGGCCAGCAGCAGCGCGTCGCGGTCGCCCGCGCGCTGATCAACCACCCCAAGGTGCTGCTCCTCGACGAGCCCCTCGGCGCCCTCGACCTCAAGCTGCGCCGCCAGATGCAGCTGGAGCTCAAGCGCATCCAGACCGAGGTCGGCATCACCTTCGTGCACGTCACCCACGACCAGGAGGAGGCCATGACCATGGCCGACCAGGTCGCGGTGATGAACGCGGGCCGCGTCGAGCAGCTCGGCGCCCCCGCCGACCTGTACGAGAACCCGAGCACCACCTTCGTCGCGAACTTCCTCGGCACCTCCAACCTCATCGAGGCCGAGGTCGACTCCCGGAGCGGCGACGACATCGTCCTGAAGGCGGGCGGCGGCAAGCTCGTCCTGCCCGAGGCGCGATGTTCCGCGCCCACCACGACCGGCGGCAAGGTGCTGGTCGGCGTACGCCCCGAGAAGATCTCCCTGACGCACGCCGACGACGCCGGAGAGATCCCGGACGGCCGCAACCGGGTCACCGGCACGATCGCCGACGCGAGCTTCATCGGCGTCTCCACGCAGTACGTCGTCGACAGCCCGGTCTGCTCCGAGCTGGCGGTCTACGTCCAGAACGTCGACCGCGACGCCCGGCTGGTCCCCGGCGCCGAGGTCGTCCTGCACTGGAGCCCGGCGCACACCTTCGGTCTCGACGCCGCTCAGTCCCTGCTTGCTGGGACAGTGGGCTCCGCGGGCACCGAGGAAGAGGCGGTCTGATGGCAGCCACCCTCACCGACGCGCCCCCGCCGCTGGCGCCGGCGCCCGAGAAGAAGCCCCCGCGCAAGCGCGGCCGCTGGACGCCGTACCTCCTGCTGCTGCCCGGACTGGCCTGGCTGGTGGTGTTCTTCGCACTGCCGATGATCTACCAGGCGTCCACCTCCGTGCAGACCGGCTCCCTGGAGCAGGGCTACGAGGTCACCTGGCACTTCGCGACCTACTGGGACGCGCTGACCGAGTACTACCCGCAGTTCCTGCGCTCGGTGCTGTACGCGGGCTCGGCGACGGTCCTGTGTCTGCTGCTCGGCTACCCGCTGGCGTATCTGATCGCCTTCCGGGCCGGCCGCTGGCGGAACCTGATCATGATCCTGGTGATCGCGCCGTTCTTCACCAGCTTCCTGATCCGCACCCTGGCCTGGAAGACGATCCTCGCGGACGGCGGCCCGGTGGTCGGCGCGCTGAACTCGCTGCACGTCCTGGACGTCACCAGCTGGCTCGGCATGACCGCGGGCGACCGTGTGCTGGCCACCCCGCTGGCGGTGGTGTGCGGTCTGACGTACAACTTCCTGCCGTTCATGATCCTTCCGCTGTACACCTCGCTGGAGCGCATCGACCCCCGGCTGCACGAGGCGGCGAACGACCTGTACGCCAGGCCCTCCACCACCTTCCGCAAGGTCACCTTCCCGCTGTCGATGCCGGGTGTCGTCTCCGGCACCCTGCTGACCTTCATCCCGGCCGCCGGTGACTACGTCAACGCCGACCTGCTCGGCTCCACCGACACCCGCATGATCGGCAACGTCATCCAGTCGCAGTTCCTGCGGATTCTCGACTACCCGACGGCGGCGGCACTGTCCTTCATCCTGATGTTCGCGATCCTCGTCATGGTGTCGCTGTACATCCGCAAGTCCGGCACGGAGGATCTGGTTTAAATGGCCTTCGTCAACTGGCTCAAGAGCAAACTCGTCGTCATCGCGGGCCTTTTCACGCTCGGATATCTGCTGCTGCCCAACGTCGTCGTGACGGTGTTCTCCTTCAACGACCCGAAGGGCCGCTTCAACTACGAGTGGCAGAAATTCTCCACCGACGCCTGGACCGACCCGTGCGGTGTGGTGGGCATGTGCAGCTCGCTCACGCTCAGCCTGCAGATCGCCTTCTGGGCGACGCTGGGCGCGACCGCCCTCGGCACGATGATCGCCTTCGCGCTGGTCCGCTACCGGTTCCGGGCGCGCGGCGCGGTCAACTCGCTGATCTTCATGCCGATGGCGATGCCCGAGGTCGTCATGGCCGCCTCGCTGCTCACCCTGTTCCTCAACATGGGCGTCCAGCTGGGCTTCTGGACGATCCTGATCGCCCACATCATGTTCTGCCTCAGCTTCGTCGTGACGGCCGTGAAGGCGCGTGTCATGTCGATGGACCCGAGGCTGGAGCAGGCCGCCCAGGATCTCTACGCCGGCCCGTTCCAGACCTTCGTCAGGGTCACGCTGCCCATCGCGGCACCCGGAATCGCCGCGGGCGCGCTGCTCGCCTTCGCGCTGTCCTTCGACGATTTCATCATCACCAATTTCAACGCGGGCTCGACCGTCACCTTCCCCATGTTCGTCTGGGGCTCGGCGCAGCGCGGAACTCCCGTCCAGATCAATGTCATCGGCACGGCCATGTTCGTCATCGCCGTCCTGTTCGTCCTGACCTCAATGGTCATCAGCAATCGCCGCACCAAGCAAAAGGCGTAAGCGCAGTCGTAGGGAGTTGAAATCATGGCCCCAAGCGCCATGAGCCGTGGCAGTAATTCGATCAAGGCACTTTCCGACGCCCAGCCGGTCCCGTACTGGCTGGACGACCCCGGCAGGCCCCGCCCCGAGCCCGCCCTCACCGGAGCCGAGACCTGCGACCTGCTGGTCGTGGGCGGCGGCTACAGCGGGCTGTGGACCGCGCTGCTCGCCAAGGAGCGCGACCCGCAGCGGGACGTCGTACTGCTGGAGGGCCGCGAGGTGGGCTGGGCCGCCTCGGGCCGCAACGGCGGCTTCTGCGCCGCCTCCCTCACCCACGGTCTGCCCAACGGGCTCACCCGCTGGCCGGACGAGATCCACAAGTTGGAGGAGCTGGGCGCCCGCAACCTCGACGAGATCGAGAAGGCGGTCGCCCGCCACTCCTTGGACTGCGACTTCGAGCGCACCGGCGAGATCGACGTGGCCACCGAGACGTACCAGGCGTGGGAACTGCGCGACTGGTACGAGGAGATGGAGCGAAAGGGCCTCGCCGACGGCGTCGAGTTCCTGGACGCCGACGCGGTGCGGGAGCAGGTGAACTCGCCCACCTTCCAGGCGGGCCTGTACGACCGCCGCGGCGTGGCCATGCTCAACCCGGCCAAGCTGGTGTGGGGCCTCAAGCGTGCCTGCGTCGAGCTCGGTGTGCGGGTGTACGAGCACACGCCCGCCCTGACGTTGAAGCCGTACGGCGCCGGCATGGCGGTCACCACCCCCTACGGGCAGGTCCGCGCCCGCCAGGTCGCCCTCGGCACGAACATCTTCCCCAACCTGGTCAAGCGGGTGCGGGCGTACACCGTGCCGGTCTACGACTACGCCCTGATGACCGAGCCGCTCGGCGAGGAGCAGCTCGCCTCGGTGGGCTGGCGGGGCCGGCAGGGGCTCGGGGACAGCGCCAACCAGTTCCACTACTTCCGGCTCAGCGCCGACAACCGCATCCTGTGGGGCGGTTACGACGCGGTCTACCCCTACGGCGGCCGGGTGCGCGCCGAGTACGACGACCGGCCGGAGACCTACGCCAAGCTGGCCGAGCACTTCTTCACCTGCTTCCCGCAGCTGGAGGGCCTGCGCTTCACGCACGCGTGGGGCGGGGCCATCGACACCTGCTCGCGCTTCTCGGCGTTCTTCGGCACCGCGCATCAGGGCAAGGTGGCGTACGCGGCGGGCTTCACCGGTCTCGGGGTGGGCGCGACCCGCTTCGGCGCCGATGTGATGCTGGACCTGCTGGCGGGGGAGCGGACCGAGCGGACGGAGCTGGAGATGGTGCGGCGCAAGCCGCTGCCGTTCCCGCCGGAGCCGTTCGCCTGGACCGGTATCGCCCTGACCAAGTGGTCGCTGGCCCGCGCGGACGCCCATGGCGGCCGGCGGAATCTGTGGCTGCGGACGATGGACCGGCTGGGGCTGGGCTTCGACAGCTGAGGTTCTGTGAGAAAGCTGTCCGAAGTCGCGTAATGCTCGGCGCCGACCTCCCTCTCCCTCATGACGCGACCGCGTCCCCGAGCGAGAGGGAGGTCTTTTCATGGCTGGCGCGAAGACTGCGGTGGAGTGGCTGGCGTCCGTGGCACCCGACCCCGACGCCTGCCGCTGGGAGTGGGAACGCAGCCCCATGGGGGTCGCCCTGCTGCCCGCGGGCAAGGCCTGGGACGTGCTGATCCTGCCGGGCGAGCTGGGCTATCCCACCCTCGACGTGCTGACCCGCATCCTCGACCGACCGGGCCCGGTCCTGGTCGACTTCGGCGACAACCGCATGGGCTTCCTGGTGCCCCCGGGCACGGCCGCCCGCTGGGTCGGCACGGGCATCCGCACGGCCGGCGCCGGCACCTGGATCGTGGTGCCCTACCCGGGCCGCGCCACCGGCGGGGTGCGCTGGCTGGTGCCGCCGGACGGATCGGGCACGCTCACCGACCCGGCGCTGCTGGAACTGGCGATGCACGAGGCGGCGGCGGGGCTGGCGAGGGAGGAGGGGGACAGGGACGGCTAGGGCCTGTCTTCCGGATCATGCCGACGTCGCGGGGTCTGGCACGCACTCCCCCACTGCCTTAAGGGCGTGGGGGGACCCCCAGCCGCGTTGTCGTCACTCGCCGACTCCCCCACTCTCGGCTTCGCTCGAGCGGGCGGACCCCCATCGCGTCGACGCCCTCCTCCGCCTTGCAGCTGCACGCACCAGACCCCGCTCGACCCGGCCAGGAGGCGGAAGCGCCTCGCAGCCGGCCTGATCCGGAAGACAGGCCCTAGCCGCCGGAGGTCTTGACCACTCAATTGGTCTGGACCAAGCTGGGCGCGCTCCACCCCTCCCCATCTCCCCCATGTCCGGAGGCACTTGTGGACCGCACCAGACCCTTGGTCGCTCTCGTCGCGGCGACGGCACTGGCCGTACCCGGTATCACCGCGCTGTCGTCGGCCGCCCGTGCGGCCGACGCGGACCTGGCCCGCAACGGCGGCTTCGAGGCGGGCCTCGACGGCTGGACCTGCACAGCGGGTACGACCGTCACCTCACCCGTGCACAGCGGCACACGCGCGCTGCAGGCGACCCCGGCCGGCAGCGACAACGCCCGCTGCGCCCAGACGGTGACCGTGCAGCCGGACGCTCAGTACAGGCTGTCCGGCCACGTCCGCGGCGCGTACGTGTACCTCGGCGCGAGCGGCACCGGCACGACGGACGTCTCGGCCTGGACCCAGTCCGCCCCCGACTGGCAGAAGTTGACGACCACGTTCCGCACCGGCCCGTCCACCACGCGCGTCACGATCTACACCCACGGCTGGTACGGCACCGGCGCGTACCACGCCGACGACATCTCCCTCACCGGCCCCGGAGCGGCCCCGACCCAGCCGCCCGCGGCCCCGACCGGCCGGCGCACCGGCACGATCACCTCCTCCGGCGTCGCCCTGTCCTGGACGGCCGTCACCGGCGCCACGAGCTACGCGGTCTACCGCGACGGCGCGCGAGTCCAGACCGTCACCGGCACCTCCGCCACGGTCACCGGCCTGACCCCGTCCACCGCCTACGCGTTCCAGGTCACGGCCCTCAACGACGCCGGGGAGTCCGCCCGTTCGGCGACCGTCACCGCCACGACCGCCCCGAGCGGCGGAGGTTCCTCGGACCTGCCGCCCCACGCCCTGGTCGGCTACCTCCACACCACCTTCGCCAACGGCTCCGGCTACACCCGCCTGGCCGACGTGCCCGACAGCTGGGACGTCATCGACCTCGCCTTCGGCGAACCCACCTCCGTCACCTCCGGCGACATACGGTTCGACCGCTGCCCGGTCACCGAGTGCCCGAACGTGGAGAGCGACGCCGACTTCAAGGCCGCGATCAGGGCCAGGCAGGCCGCCGGCAAGAAGGTGCTGATCTCCATCGGCGGCCAGAACGGCCAGGTGCAGCTCACCACCACCGCCGCCCGCGACACCTTCGTGGCGTCCGTCTCGAGGATCATCGACGAGTACGGCCTCGACGGCCTGGACATCGACTTCGAGGGCCACTCGCTGTCCCTGAACGCCGACGACACCGACTTCAGGAACCCGAGGACCCCGGTGATCGTCAACCTGATCTCCGCCCTGAAGACCCTGAAGGCCAAGTACGGCTCGAAGTTCGTCCTCAGCATGGCCCCGGAGACCTTCTTCGTGCAGCTCGGGTACCAGTACTACGGCACCGGCAAGTGGGGCGGCCAGGACCCGCGCGCGGGGGCGTACCTCCCGGTGATCCACGCCCTGCGCGACGACCTGACGCTGCTGCACGTCCAGGACTACAACTCCGGCCCGGTCATGGGCCTGGACAACCAGTACCACTCCATGGGCGGCGCCGACTTCCACATCGCCATGACCGACATGCTCCTCACCGGCTTCCCGGTCGCCGGCGACCCGAACAACGTCTTCCCGCCGCTGCGCCCCGACCAGGTCGCCATCGGCATGCCGGCCTCGGTGAACGCGGGCAACGGACACGTGGCTCCCGCCGAGGTCGTGAAGACCCTCGACTGCCTGACGAAGAAGCTGAACTGCGGCTCGTACACCACCCACGGCACCTGGCCGACGCTGCGCGGCCTGATGACGTGGTCGGTCAACTGGGACCGGTACGCGAACTGGGAGTTCCAGCGGACCTTCGACGGCTACTTCGGCTGAGGACGAGGACGAGGCCGACGTACACGGTCAGCAGAGCCGTCGACAGGCACCAGCTCGCCACCACGTCCAGCGGCCAGTGGTAGCCGCGCCGGACGAGGCCGTACGAGGTGCCGAGGACGAGGAGGGCCGCGAGCGCGACCACCGTCCGGCGGGCGTACGCGCGCGTGAGCCACGGCAGGAGCAGCAGGGCCGCCGTCCCGTAGGCGACGGCGGCCGTCGCTGTGTGGCCGGACGGGAAGTAGCCGGTGCCGGGCGGCATGGCCGAGGTGCCCGGGCGGTCGGTCAGCTCCTTGACGGGGACGACGATCGCCGGGACCAGGGCCATCAGTAGGCCCGCGGCGACGAACGGCAGCCACGGACGGTCCGTACCGGAGCCACGCGCGCGCCAGGCCGCATACACCGCGGCCACCGCCAGCACCGGGACGGCCACGGGCACGCTCCCGAGGTCGGCGAGGAGCTCCGAGGCGCGGTCCGGGTGGACCAGGGCACGGCTGAGGCGTTCGTCCAGACGCAGCAGCGGCCCGTCGGCGACGACCTGCCAGGTGCTCAGCGTGAAGAGGAGCACGGGCAGGAGAAGAAGAAGCAGCAGGGGGAGGAAAAAGGTCGGCCGTCCCGGAACAGGGGGGGTGGTTCCGGGACGGCCGAACTGATCGGAATGTCGCGCGCCCCGGGGGGTCTGGGGCGAGCGACCGTCCGATCGGTGAGGAGATCCGGAGCCAGAGGCTCCGTGTGTGTGCGCGAGGGCACGACCAGGTCGAAGCTGGGGAGGCCCCGGCCTGGGTTCGCCCGCAGGACCCTGCGAGCGGGGTGTATCTCTCATCTGGGAAGAACCTACGACAGGAGGTGGGGGGTGGACAGCAGGAACAGCATCCTGCCATCCACCCCCCACACGTTCTTCACACGTCTGCCGCAGGCGGCCGTCAGAGGTGCGGATCAGTCGCTCAGATGCGTGCGAACGCCTGCTCGATGATGTCCAGACCCTCGTTCAGCAGGTCGTCGCCGATGACCAGCGGGGGCAGGAAGCGCAGCACGTTGCCGTAGGTGCCACAGGTCAGGACCAGCAGGCCCTCGGCGTGGCAGGCCTTGGCGAGCGCGGCGGTCGCCTCCGGGTTCGGCTCCTTGGTGGCGCGGTCCTTGACCAGCTCGATGGCGATCATGGCGCCACGGCCACGGATGTCGCCGATGATGTCGAACTTCTCGGCCATGGCGCCGAGGCGCGCCTTCATGATCGCCTCGATGTTCTTCGCCTTGGCGTTGAGGTCCAGCTCCTTCATCGTCTCGATGGAGCCGAGCGCACCGGCGCAGGCGACCGGGTTGCCGCCGTAGGTACCGCCCAGGCCGCCGGCGTGGGCGGCGTCCATGATCTCGGCGCGGCCGGTCACCGCGGCCAGCGGCAGACCGCCGGCGATGCCCTTGGCGGTGGTGATCAGGTCCGGGACGATGCCCTCGTCCTCGCAGGCGAACCACTGGCCGGTGCGGCAGAAGCCGGACTGGATCTCGTCCGCCACGAACACGATGCCGTTGTCGTTGGCGAACTTCACGATCTCCGGCAGGAAGCCCTTGGCCGGCTCGATGAAGCCGCCCTCGCCGAGGACCGGCTCGATGATGATCGCGGCGACGTTCTCGGCGCCGACCTGCTTGCTGATCTGGTCGATGGCCTGCTTGGCGGCCTCGGGGCCCGCGTTCTCCGGGCCGGTCGGCCAGCGGTAGCCGTACGCCACCGGCACGCGGTAGACCTCGGGCGCGAACGGACCGAAGCCGTGCTTGTACGGCATGTTCTTCGCGGTCAGCGCCATCGTCAGGTTCGTCCGGCCGTGGTAGCCGTGGTCGAAGACGACGACGGCCTGGCGCTTGGTGTACGCACGCGCGATCTTGACGGCGTTCTCGACGGCCTCGGCGCCGGAGTTGAACAGGGCGGTCTTCTTGGCGTGGTCACCCGGGGTGAGCTCGGCGAGGGCCTCGGCGACCTCCACGTAGCCCTCGTAGGGGGTGACCATGAAACAGGTGTGGGTGAAGTCGGCGAGCTGGGCGCTCGCGCGGCGCACGACGGCCTCGGCGGAGGCGCCGACGGAGGTCACGGCGATGCCGGAGCCGAAGTCGATCAGGCGGTTGCCGTCGACGTCCTCGATGATGCCGCCGCCCGCGCGCGCGGTGAACACGGGCAGCACCGAGCCCACGCCCTGCGCCACCGCGGCGAGGCGGCGGGCCTGCAGCTCCTGCGACTTCGGGCCGGGGATGGCGGTGACGACGCGGCGCTCCTGCGGAAGTGCGGTCATGAGGGCTCCTGTGGGGTCTTACGGACGTCTTTACGGACGCTTTCCTTCTTTTGTCGCAGGCTAGGCCCGGTGCGGAGGGGTGGGCATGCTCCATGTGGGCGTTTTCGCGGCCGCCCCTTGTCCGTCATGGACATAGCCCTGCGAGCGAGGCCGGCGGCGACGCCTGGCGCGTACCGGTGAACTCCCCCTGGGAGGGCGTTAGATTGACCGCTGATGATGGACCGAGCGGCTGGCCAGGGGGCAAGGGCGATGAACGGCGACGGCACGCAGGACGCACGGGGCACACAGGCCAATCCGGTGCCGCGTCCGGCGGGGCCCCCGCCGATGCCGGCGGTACCGCCCAGGCCGGACGGGTCGGCGTTCCTGACCTGGCTGCGGACGCCCAGGCCGGAGGCGGCGCCGGGGGTGTGGCGGTTCGGGCACAAGCCGCGCTCGGCGCAGGAGCCCGAGGAGATCCCGGCCCGGCAGCTGATCGGCGGGGCGGTCATCGCACTGCTGGTGGGCTGGCTGATCTGGTCGCTGCTGTGGAACGGATACCTCGGCGGCTGGTGGCTGCTTCCCCTGGACGCCATGACGACGTCATGGACGGACCCCAATTCGTACAGCCGGGTGGTCTTCGGCTGGGCCTGGTACGTCGTGGTCGCCCTGGGGATCGTCATCGGCATGGGCCGGCTCGGTCGCTGGGGTGAAGTGTGGCGGCGCCTCGTCGCCCCGCACCTCAGGCGCCGCGAGAGCACCCCGCCCCCGCCGCCGCCCGAGCAGGACCCCGCCGAATGGCCCGCCCTGCGGGCCGCCGGGGCCGTCGACGCCGCCGAGCGGCTGGCCGCCGAGGCCAGGACGGGGCTGATGCGGGACGTGGACCACGCCCGGATCGTGCGGGCCTGGCAGGGCGTGCGGACCGGCCGGTTCAGCCTCGCCACGTTCACCGGGGCCGTGCTCAAGGACGGCGCCGCCGCGTGTCTGCACCCTTCCGGGGAGCGCGACCTGCCCGCGCGGCTCGCCCGGCACGACCTGGTCACCGGACAGGTGCGGCTCGGCACCACCGCCGACGACCCCCGCAACCCGTACTCCTACCGCGGCACCGGCCTCGGCCTCGGCCCGGATCTGCTCGGCACCTCGCTGGTCGCCGTCGGCCCGGCCGGCTCCGGCAAGACGGGGAGCCTGGCGCGGCCGCTCACCGAGTCGCTGTGCCTGCAGGCGCTGGCCGGGCGCACGGCCGTCGTCGCGGTCGGCGCGGCGGGCGCCGGGCTGGGTCCGGCCGACGCCTTCGACGTCGTCGTACGCATCGGCAACCCGGACTCCGTCTACGACCTCGACCTGTACGGCGGCACCGGCGACCCCGACGAGGCGGCCGCCATACTGGCCGAAGCGCTGGTGGGGGACCTCGACGAGGTCCGCCGTGCCACCACCGTCCTTGCCCAGCTCCTCGGGCCGTTCCGGGCCGTGCACGGCCGCTTCCCCGGCGTCCCCGAGCTGCGCCGGCTCCTGGACGGCGACCCGGGACCCCTCGCCGAGCTGCGCGAGGCGCTGCGGGAGCAGGGACAGGACTCCCTGCTGCGGGAGCTGGACGCGCGCGAGCGGCAGGCGGGGCAGCCGGGCGACCCGGGCGGGGCTCTCACGGACCGGATCGCGCTGCTCGACCGCCCCGCCTTCGCGGGCTTCTTCGACACCTCCGGCCAGTCCCGGCCCTTCTCCCTCAAGGCCCTCGACCACCCCGTCCGGGTCCGGGTCGACCTGCCCGAGCGCGGCCACGCCGACGCCTCGCGGATGCTGGCCCGGCTGGTGCTGGCCCAGTTCACGGCGAGCGTGACCGTACGGGAGGACAGGTCGCTGTTCGCCTGTCTGGTGCTGGACGACGCCACCGGGGTCGTCACGCCCGAGGCGGTGCGCGGCATCCAGCGGCTGCGGTCGGCCAACGCCGGGGTCGTGCTGACCCTGCGCACCCTCGACGACGTACCGCGTCCGCTGCGCGGCCCGCTGCTCGGGGCCACCGGCTGCCGGATGGCGCTGTCCGGGCTCACCCCCTGGGACGGCCAGGACTTCGCCGAGGTGTGGGGCAAGGAGTGGACCGAGGCCCGGGACGTCACCGACCGGCAGATCATCGCCGAGACCCCGGCCGGCAAGGCCGTGCACATGCTGCGCCGGGTGATCACCGGCAAGGCGCCCACCGCGCGGGCCGTCACCGTCCGCCAGGTCGAGCGGGAGCGCTGGTCGGCGTCCGAGCTGGCGCATGCGGTGCCGCCGGGGCATGCCGTGTTGTCGCTGACGACGGTGAAGGGGGAGCACGCGCCGCCGTTGCTGGTGGATCTGCGGAACTGAGGGTCCACGGGTGGGGCCGGACCGTACGGTGAGGCAGAATCGAAGGTGGTCGTTCATACACGGCGGCCAAGTGATCGTGCGCCTCGCTCGTGTCTCCTGGACGCTCGCGTCCCCCTAGATCTGAAGGCCTCATGCCCCCCACGCTCGCCTCGCTCGTCCACCACTCCGCGCTCAAGCTGACCGTGCGGGCGGGCGAGGGCCGTCTGGACGTGCCCGTGCGCTGGGCGCACGTCAGTGAGCTCGCCGATCCCGTGCCCTACATGGAGGGCGGCGAGCTGCTGCTGGTCACCGCGCTGAAGCTGGACGCCGAGGAGCCCGAGGCGATGCGGCGGTATGTGCGGCGGCTGGTCGGGGCGGGGGTCGTCGGGCTCGGGTTCGCCGTCGGCGTCAACTACGACGAGATCCCCAAGGCGCTCGTCGACGCCTGCGCGCAGGAGGGCCTGCCCCTGCTGGAGGTGCCCCGCCGCACCCCGTTCCTCGCCATCACCAAGGCAGTCTCCGCCGCCATCGCCGCCGACCAGTACCGGGCGGTCACCGCGGGCTTCGCCGCCCAGCGCGAACTGACCAAGCAGGCACTCGGCGAGGGCCCCGAAGGGCTGCTCGGCGCGCTCGCCGCGCAGGTCGACGGGTGGGCCGCGCTGTACGACGCCTCGGGCGCGGTCGTGGCCGCCGCGCCGGACTGGGCGGGCCGCCGCGCCGCCCGGCTCACCGCCGACGTGGAGCGGCTGCGCGAGCGGCCCGCGCCCGCCAGCTCCGTGGTGGGCGGGCCCGAGCACGAGGACCGGGTCGAGCTGCACTCCATCGGCACCGGCCGCCGCCCCCGCGCCGCCCTCGCCGTCGGTACCGCTGCCGCCCTCGGCACCGCCGAGCGCTACGCCGTCCACTCCGCCATCGCCCTGCTCACCCTCACCACCGAACGCTCCCGCTCGCTGCACGCCGCCGAGCAGCGGATCGGCGCGGCCGTGCTGCGCATGCTGCTCGCCGGGGAACCCGACCATGCCCGCGCGGTCGCGGGTGACCTGTACGGGGGGCTGCTGGACGCGCCGTTCCGGATCGTCCTCGCCGAGAGCGTGGCGCCTTCCGGGGGCCGCCTCGACACGCTCACCGAGCTGGTGGAGTCGGCCGCCGCCCGCGCGGGCGAGGCCGTGCTGGTGGTGCCCGAGGGAGAGCGCCTGGTGGTGCTGGCCGCGGACGAGGGCGCCGCGGCGGGCGCGTGCCTGGAGTACGCCGCCGAGCACGAGGCCGCACGGGGCGGCGTACGGGACCAGGCGCCCGGGGACGAGGAGGAGCTGGTCGTCGGACTGTCCGCGCCCGCCGGGCCGATCGCCGCGGCGGCCGCCTACAAGCAGGCCGAGCAGGCGCTGAGCGTGGCCCGCCGCCGCGGGCGCGTCCTCGTCGAGCACGAGCAGCTCGCCGCCGGGTCCGTGCTGCCGCTGCTCGCCGACGACGCCGTGAAGGCGTTCGCCGACGGGCTGCTGCGGGCCCTGCACGACCACGACGCCACCGGCCGCGGCGACCTCGTCGCCTCCCTGCGGGCCTGGCTGTCCCGGCACGGCCAGTGGGACGCGGCCGCCGCCGACCTCGGCGTGCACCGGCACACCCTGCGCTACCGGATGCGGCGCGTGGAGGAGATCCTCGGCCGCTCCCTGGACGATCCGGACGTACGGATGGAGCTGTGGCTCGCGCTGAAGGCGACCGCACCCGAGTAGAAGTCCAAACCGGCGTACGCCGACCCCCGACTGCTACGAATCGGACAAGCCCGCCGCTCACGCCCCCCACCTACGGTAGAGCCGACAAGCACACCTCTACGCGGAAGGGCCGGGACTCGAATGACCGCCACCCACGCCTTCTGGCTCGCCGGCCGCCAGGCCACCGGCACCGACACCTTCGACGTGACGAACCCGTACGACGGCCGTCTCGTCGGCAAGGTCAGCGTCCCGACCGAGGCCCAGGTCGAGGAGGCCGTCGCCGCCGCGCACGCGGTCCTCGACGAGTTCGCCGCCACCCCGGCCCACGTACGCGCCGCCGCCCTCGACCACGTCTCCAAGCGGCTGGCCGAGCGCACCGAGGAGATCGCCCAGCTGATCTCCGCCGAGAACGGCAAGCCGATCAAGTGGGCGCGCGGCGAGGTCGGCCGTGCCGTGTCCGTCTTCCGCTTCGCGGCCGAGGAGGCCCGCCGCTTCAACGGCGGCGAGGCCCAGCGCCTGGACACCGACGCCGGCGGCGTCGGCCGCCTGGGCCTGACCCGCCGCTTCCCCAAGGGCGTCGTCCTCGGCATCGCGCCGTTCAACTTCCCGCTGAACCTGTGCGCCCACAAGATCGCCCCGGCCATCGCGGTCGGCGCGCCGATCATCCTCAAGCCGGCCCCCGCCACCCCGCTGTCCGGCCTGATCCTCGGTGAGCTGCTCGCCGAGACCGACCTGCCGGCCGGTTCCTGGTCCGTGCTGCCGGTCCTCAACGAGTCGATGCCCGCCCTGGTCCAGGACGAGCGCCTGCCGGTGATCTCCTTCACCGGTTCCGACAAGGTCGGCTACGCCATCCAGCAGTCGGTGCCGCACAAGCACTGCACGCTGGAGCTGGGCGGCAACGCCGCCGCCGTCGTGCTCGGCGACTGGTCCTCCGAGGCGGACCTGGACTGGGCGGCGACCCGGATCGCCACCTTCTCCAACTACCAGGCCGGCCAGTCCTGCATCTCCGTGCAGCGCGTGATCGCCGACGCCTCCGTCTACGACCGCCTGGCCGAGAAGGTCGTCGCGGCCGTCGAGGCGCAGGGCGTGGGCGACCCGGCCGCCGACTCCACCGACGTCGGCCCGCTGGTCAGCGAGGACGCCGCCCAGCGCGTCGAGGCCTGGGTGAACGAGGCCGTCGCCGCCGGCGCCAAGCTCCTGACCGGCGGCACCCGTGAGGGCGCCACCGTCGCCCCGACCGTGCTCGCCGATGTGCCCGAGGGCGTCACCCTCGCCACCGAGGAGGTCTTCGGCCCGGTCCTCACCCTGCACAAGGTCGACGGCGAGGCCGAGGCGTTCGCCGCGGTCAACGACTCCAAGTTCGGCCTCCAGGCGGGTGTGTTCACCCACGACCTGCAGACCGCCTTCCGCGCCCACCGCGCCCTGGAGGTCGGCGGCGTCATCGTCGGCGACGTCCCCTCCTACCGCGCCGACCAGATGCCCTACGGCGGCGCCAAGCAGTCCGGTGTGGGCCGCGAGGGCGTCAAGTACGCCATGGACGACTACACCTACGAGCGCGTCCTGGTCCTGACCGGTCTGGCCCTCTGAGCCGGATCCACAGACACCGACGGCCTGAGCCCACTGTGCGGGGGCTCAGGCCGTCGGCCTACCTGCCGGCCTCGTCCGGACCCTCAACCGGAGAAGCCGACATGCGCGAGCCGCAGCGGACCGCGCAGTCTGAGGTGGACGTCATGGACGCCCTCGGTGACCAGAGCCGCGTCGAGGACGACGTAGTCGTACGGCCCTGACGTAGGTGTTTGCGGCGTCAGGACGGCCAGCACCGGACCGCCGTCCAGGAACACCTCCAGCGTGCCCTCGCCCGCGACCTCGGCGCGCACCCCGGTGACACCGGGGCCGAAGTCGCAGTCGCGGTAGACGAGTTCGCCCGTGCCGCCCGCCACGGCCGTCACCGCGTCGCCGGACACCTTGCCGCGGTCGACGATCCCGGTGCCGCCCTGCTCGTCGAAGTCGGCCGCGGGAAGGCCCCGTTCGCGTACCGGGCGCGGCCCCGTGGGCTCGCCGTCGAGCGTCACCGTCGTACGCATCCGGATGTCCGCGCTGGAGGCACCGGCCAGAAGGTCGTACGGGCCCGGCTCGACCCGCCACTGGCCCAGGGCCACGTCCCAGAAGCCGAACTCCGCGAGCGGCACGGCGAATGCGAGGTCCTTCCGCTCCCCGGGCGCCAGGGTCACCCTGCGGTGCGCGACCAGCTGCCGGCGCGGCCGGACGACCGACGGGGCGGCCGCGCGGACGTACAGCTGGGCGACCTCGTCGGCGGCTCTGTCGCCCGTGTTGGTGACGCTGAAGGACACCTCCACCAGGTCGGCCGAGACGCGTGCGCTCAGGTCGCCGTACGCGAACGTCGTGTACGTCAGTCCGTGGCCGAACGGGAACAGCGGCACGCCCTCGAAGTAGAGATAGGTCTGGCGGCTGCCGATCACGTCGTAGTCGAGCAGGTCCGGCAGGTCGGCGTCGCGGCCGTACCAGGTCTGCGGCAGGCGCCCGGCGGGGGAGACGTCACCGGCCAGCACCCGGGCCAGCGCGGTGCCCGCCGCCTGGCCGCCGTGCGCGGTCCACAGCACGGCCGCGAGGGGGCCCGGCTCGACCGCGTAGGGGTAGGCGGAGACCAGCGCCAGGACCGTGCGGGGGTTGGCGGCGCGGGCGGCGCGCAGCAGCCGGCGCTGGTGGCCGGGCAGCCGCAGCGTCGTACGGTCCTCGGTCTCGCGGCCGTTGATGTGCGGGTCGTTGCCCGCGACGACCACCACCACGTCCGCGTCGGCCGCGACCCGGGCGACGGCGTCCTCGCCCCTCTCGACGACGACCAGCTCGAAGACCTCTCCGTGCGGCGCGGACTCCTCGGCAACCTTCACGCCGTCTGCGGCGACGGACACATGGCGCCCTGTCCCCAGGTGCCGGAGGAGGTGGCCCTGTCCATGGGGTTCGAGCCGGAACGTCTCCTGCACGATCCAGCCGCCGGGCTGGTCGGCGGAGGCGCGCAGGAAGCCGTCGTCGGCGACCGAGAGGTGGCGGCCGTCGGGCGCGCGCAGCGTGAGCACGCCCTCGCCCCAGTCGACGAGGGCCAGTTCGGTGCCCTCGGCGTCGGCCGTCAGCGGCGGCAGATCGGTGCGGCCCGCCAGCAGCGCCGGGTCCAGGGCGCCCTCGGCGCCGGGGACCTCCTCCGCGACCCCGACGGCCTCCGGCACGCGCAGGAAACGCCCGTCGGCCGCCTTGAGCAGCACCCGGTCCACGCCCTCGGCGAACCGCACCCGCTCCGCGCCGAACCGCTCGTACAGGCCCTCCAGCGGGGTGGAGCGGTGGATCAGCGTGCCGCTGTACCAGTCGAGCTTGCACTCGTCGGCGAGCAGACCGACGACCGCGATCCGGCTGTCGGGGGCGAGCGGCAGCACGCCGTCGTTCTTCAGCAGCACGATCGCCTGCTCGGCCGCTTCCCGGGCGAGGTCGCGGTGCCCGGGGGTGTCGAAGGCGCCCGGGGCGTCGTAGGCGTCGGGGCCGTCGAACTCGCCGAGCCGGAAACGGACCGACAGCTGGCGGCGTACGGCCGTGTCGATGTCCGCCTCGGTCAAAAGACCCTGCTCCAGGGCTCCTCGCACGCGGGCGAGGATCGTCGAGGAGTCCGTGCCGTGGTCGGTGAAGCTGTCGACGCCGGCCAGGACCGAGGCCGCCGTCGCCTCCTCGTGGGTGTCGAAGTAGTGCTCGGAGTCCACCAGGTTGGAGGGCGCGCCCGCATCCGAGCAGACCAGCAGGTCCTCCTCGGTCCAGGCGCGCAGATGCTCGCGCAGATACGGCGAGACGTGGTTGGGGCGGCCGTTGACCAGGTTGTAGGCCGGCATCACCCCGGCCACCGCGCCCGCCTCGACCGTCTCACGGAAGGCCCGCAGGTCGTACTCGTGCAGCACCCGCGGACGCACCGAGGACGACGAGGTGTCCCGCGCGGTCTCGTTGTTGTGGGCCAGCCAGTGCTTGAGCACCGGGGCGGTGCGCCAGTACAGCGGGTCCGTGCCGCGCAGGCCGTGCGTGTAGGCGGTGGCGATGGCGGAGGTGAGCTTGGGGTCCTCGGAGTAGCCCTCCTCGTTGCGGCCCCACAGGGGGTGGCGCAGCAGGTTCACCACCGGCGCCCACACGTTCAGGCCGACCCGTTCGTCGCGGGCGCGCATCGCCCTGACCTCCTGCGACACCGCCTCGCCGACACGGCGTACGAGGTCCTCGTTCCAGGTCGCGCCGAGCCCCACCGCCTGCGGGAACACCGTCGCCGGGCCCATCCAGGCGACCCCGTGCAGCGCCTCCTGGCCGGTGCGGAACGCGGCGACACCGAGCCGCTCCACCGCGGGGACGAACTGGTGCAGGAACGACACCTTCTCGTCGAGCGTCAGCCGCGACAGCAGATCGTCGACGCGCTTCGCGAACGGCAGTCGCGGATCGCGGAACGGCAGGACGGGCGGCGTGGCTGCGGTCACTTGGGGTTCCCCTCGGGATGGAACGACGAGTTCCTTTCGAAGCGCTTCGATGCTCATTCGATCCGGGGGCCGGTGTCAAGACGTCTCACGGCATCGGCTCCGCCTGCCCAGGCACCGTAAGACCTCCCGTGCAGCGGCCCACCGGGCAGGAATCTTGGGAGCGCCCCTTGTGCGCCCTCCGGCGTTCACTTAACCTCGCAGCAACATCGAAGCGCTTCGACGAAGAGGGGCCCGCAGGCCCGCAGAACCGCTTCCGCTCAGCCAGTTCCACTGAAGACACCGCAGCCGACGGCTGAACCGCCGGGTGTCCTGGTGCGCCACGAAGGGTTGACGCAATGACGCCGAACGCCGCTTCCTCCGCCCCCAGCCGGAGAAGCTTCCTCGCCTCCACCGCGGTGGCCACCGTGGCGGTGGCCGGGGGGATGCCGCTGCTCGCCGCCTGCGGCGGCTCCGACGGCGGCTCCCGCGACGGCACCACCTCCGGCAAGGACGCCAAGAAGATCCTTCCGGCCTACGTCGCCAGCAACGTCGTCGTGCCGGACATCCCCGCCAAGAACGGCTCCGCCGTCGGCTTCACCGGCAAGCTCGACATCGCCGGTCTGAAGACCTCGGTGCCCAAGAAGCTCGGCAAGGGCGGCCAGGTCACCATCATGTCGCCGTTCTGGGGCTCGCCCCCGAAGGCGGACAACGCCTACTACCGCGGCATGAACGACCTCATCGGCGTCGACGTACGCTGGCAGAACCAGGACGGCAACACCTACGAGCAGAAGCTCGGCGCGGTCCTCGCCTCCAGCGAGGTCCCCGACGTGGTCGTGGTCCCCGGCTGGAACATGAACGGCCGCATACCCACCGCCATCATCAGCAAGTTCGCCGACCTCGGCCCCTACCTCTCCGGTGACGCGGTCAAGGAGTTCCCGAACCTCGCGGCCATCCCGACGGACGCCTGGCGTCGCTCCATCTTCGGCGGCAAGCTGCTGGGCCTGCCGCAGCCGGCGCCGGCGGTCACCGGCATCGTGCCCCTCTACCGCCGCGACATCTTCGAGAAGGAGGGCTACGAAGTCCCGCGTTCCGCGGACGAGTTCCTGGCCCTCGCCAAGGACATCACCAACGCCCGGGCCAAGCGCTGGGCCTGCCTGGACATGAAGTGGACCGCGTTCCAGATGTTCGGCGTGCTCTCCGGCAGCGAGAAGCCGCTCGGCTGGAACCTCGTCGACGGCAAGCTGATCAACCGCGTCGAGACCGAGGAGTTCCTGGAAGCGCTGGAGTGGTCGCGCAAGCTCTTCGCCGCCGGAGTCGTCCACCCCGACTCCCAGTTCGGCAAGAACGCCCCCGACCCGGGCCCCAAGTTCGCCAAGGGCGAGTTCCTGATCTACGCCCAGAACATCTCGCAGTGGTGGGGCCGCACCGCCGAACAGGCCACCCAGAACCCCGAGTTCGAGATCTGGGGCATGGACGTGTACGGCCACGACGGCGGCGACCCCACCCTGTGGGCCGAACAGCCCGCCGGCATCTTCGCCTTCGTCAACAAGAAGGCCTCGGAGTCCGTGATCCGTGACGTGCTGGCCGTCGCCAACGTCACCGCCGCGCCGTACGGCACCAAGGAATACATGATGACCAACTACGGCGTGGAGGGCACCCACTACACCGTCAAGGGCGGCGTCCCCACCAAGACCGACCAGGGCAACAACGAGGTGCTCAACGCCTACGTGATGGTCGCGAGCCCCGCTCCCACCATCGCGCACCCCGACTTCCCCGAGGTCGCCAGGGGCCAGGTCGAATGGCAGCAGCGCATGGGCGCCTTCACCAAGAAGTCCTCCTTCTACGGCATGCAGATCACCGAGCCCTCCCGCTACGCCAACCTCTCCAGCAACTTCGAGCAGCTGGAGGACGACATCGTCCGCGGCCGCAAGAAGATCAGCGACATGCAGCAGGCCGTCTCCGACTGGAAGAGCAAGGGCGGCGACAAGCTGCGCGACTGGTACCGGAAGATCCTCGACGAGAACGGCTCGGCGGCGGGCTGACCTGGCACTGAGGCAAGGGAGAACAGCCGTGTCCCACAGCACGGTGCCTCGGAGCAGGGCCGAGGCCGCAACGACCGAGAAGGACCCGGTGGCGCCCGACCGCGCCACCGGCCCCCGGCGGACACGATCCTCGGGGAAGCTGAGCCTGCGGCTCCGCCTCAGACGCGACCGCGTGCTGCTCCTGATGACCCTGCCGGCCGTCGCCCTGGTCCTGCTGTTCAACTACGTCCCGATCCTCGGCAACATCGTCGCCTTCCAGGACTACGACCCCTACATCAGCGACAACGGCGTCGTGTCGATGCTGAACAGTCCCTGGGTGGGCCTGGAGAACTTCCAGCGGATCTTCGACGACTCGGACTTCTGGAACGCGGTCACCAACACCCTGGTGCTGTTCTTCCTGCAACTGCTGCTCTACTTCCCCATCCCGATCCTGCTCGCCCTGCTGATCAACAGCGTGGTCAGGCCCCGGCTGCGGGCGGTCTCCCAGGCGATCCTCTACCTGCCGCACTTCTTCTCCTGGGTGCTGGTCATCGCCGTCTTCCAGCAGCTGTTCGGCGGTGCGGGCCTGCTCTCCCAGCTGCTGCGGCAGCACGGCTACGACGGCCTCGACATCATGACCGACCCGGAGACCTTCAAGTACCTGGTCACCGCACAGTCCGTCTGGAAGGACGCCGGCTGGGGGATCATCGTCTTCCTCGCCGCGCTGGCGTCCGTGCCGACGGACCTGTACGAGGCCGCCGCGATGGACGGCGCCAACCGCTGGCGCCGCATGTGGCACGTCACGCTGCCCGCGCTGCGCCCCGTGATCGCGCTGCTGCTCGTCCTGCGCGTGGGCGACGCGCTCACCGTCGGCTTCGAACAGATCCTGCTCCAGCGCGACGCCGTCGGGCCCGGGGCGTCCGAGGTCCTCGACACCTTCGTGTGGTGGAACGGCGTCCGCAACCAGGACTTCGGCTACGCGGCCGCCGCCGGGCTCATCAAGGGCGTCGTCAGTCTCGGCCTGGTCCTCGTCGCGAACAAGGTCGCCCATCTCATGGGCGAGCAGGGGGTGTACAAGAAGTGACCGCCGTCATCGACAAGCCCACCGTCGAGGCCGCCGCCGCGCCCCGCTGGTGGCAGGCCCCTCCCCGGCCGGTGTGGGAGGAGAAGCCCACACCGGCCGGCCTGGCGGCCAAGGGGCTGATCCTGGCGCTGGCCTGCCTCGCGATCCTGTTCCCGCTGTGGATCGTCGTCGTCACCAGCCTGTCCTCGCGCAGGACGATCGACGAGGCCGGCGGGCTGGTGATGGTGCCGAAGGACATCACCTTCGTGGCCTACCAGGAGCTGCTGAGCGGCGGACAGGTGACGCGCGCGGCGGTCATCAGCGTCCTCGTCACCCTCGTCGGCACGCTGTTCTCCATGACCGTGTCCGTGCTGTGCGCGTACGGGCTCTCGCGCACCGGGTCGCTCGGGCACCGGTGGATCCTGATGGTCCTGCTGGCCACGATGTTCTTCAGCGCCGGCCTCATTCCGACGTATCTGCTGGTGCAGTCGCTGGGGCTGACCGACACCTATCTCGCGCTGATCCTGCCGAGCGCGGTGAGCGTCTTCAACATCCTTGTTCTGCGCGGGTTCTTCATGGGGATCTCGCAGGAACTGATCGACTCCGCGCGGATCGACGGGGCGGGGGACTTCCGCATCCTGCGGCAGATCGTCATGCCGCTGTCCCGTGCGGTGATCGCCGTCATCACCCTGTTCTACGCCGTCGGGTACTGGAGCGCGTGGTTCAACGCGTCTCTGTATCTCAACGATCAGGACATGATGCCGCTGCAGAACGTCATGATCCAGCTCGTGCAGAAGCAGGAGGCTCCTGTGGGGCTGGGGCAGGCCATCAAGACGGGTGAGCTGTCGGGGCTGGCGGTGCAGATGGCTGTCATGGTGCTGGCGTTGTTGCCGGTGGCGGTGTTGTCGCCGTTCGTGCAGCGGCATTTCAAGAAGGGCATGTTGACCGGCGCCGTCAAGGGCTGAAGCCCGAGCGGGTGAGCGCCGTTGGGCTGTCGGTGGTCTTGCGGGTGCCGGTTCGTCGTGGCTTGTCGCGCAGTTCCCCGCGCCCCTAGAAACAGGCACCTCCCCTTTCACCTACTCATACAGCGAGGGATGTCATGCTTGCGTCCAGGCCGTCTCGGCGAACCGTTCTTGCAGGCAGTGCGGCCGCGGCTGCCCTCGCCGCGCTGCCCCTCTCGGCGTCCGCCCAGGCCTCGCCCGCCCTCGCCGGCCCCTATCGGTGGCGGAACGTCGTCATCGGGGGGACCGGGTTCGTCGCGGGTGTGTTGTTCCACCCTGCCGTGCGCGGGCTCGCCTACGCGCGGACGGACATCGGTGGGGCCTACCGGTGGGACGACCGCAGGGCCCGCTGGACGCCGGTCACCGATCACCTGGGCTGGGACGACTGGAACCTCCTCGGGGTGGAGGCGATGGCCGTCGACCCGGCGCACCCCGACCGGCTCTACCTCGCCCTGGGCACCTACGCCCAGGCCTGGGCCGGCAACGGCGCCGTGCTGCGGTCCGAGGACCGGGGCGCGACCTGGGCGCGGACCGACCTGCCGGTCAAGCTCGGGGCGAACGAGGACGGGCGGGGCTGCGGCGAGCGGCTCCTCGTCGACCCGCGCGAGAGCGACACCCTGTGGCTGGGCACCCGGCACGACGGCCTGCTGAAGTCGACCGACCGGGGCGCGACCTGGGCCCCCGCCCCCGGCTTCCCGGCGACCCCGAGCGCGTCCGGGCAGGGCGTCACCCTGCTGGTCGCGGCGGGCCGGGCCGTGTACGCGGGGTGGGGCGACGCGGGCGGCACCGGGCCGAACCTGTTCCGCACCACCGACGGGGCCACCTGGACCGCCGCCCCCGGGCAGCCCTCCGGCACCGCCGCCGAGGTCCCGGTCCGGGCCGCCTACGACCGGTTCACCCGTGAGCTGTATGTGACGTACGCCGACGCACCCGGGCCCAACGGACAGGCCGACGGCAGCGTGCACAAGCTGGCCACGGGCAGCGGGAGATGGACCGAGGTCACGCCCGTGCGGCCCGGCGGCACCACGCCCGACGGGTCGGCCGACACCTTCGGCTACGGCGGGGTCGCCGTGGACGCCCGCCGGCCCGGCACGGTCGTCGTGTCCACGAACAACCGCTGGGCGGCCGTCGACACCCTGTACCGCACCACCGACGGCGGCCGCACCTGGACGTCCCTGAAGGACTCCGCCGTTCTCGATGTGTCCGAGACCCCCTATCTCAAGTGGGGCGAGAAGAGCCCCAAGTTCGGCTGGTGGATCCAGGCGCTGGCCGTCGACCCGTACGACTCCAGGCACGTGGTCTACGGCACCGGCGCCACCCTCTACGGCACCCGCGACCTGGTGCGCTGGGCCCCGCAGATCCGGGGCCTGGAGGAGACGTCCGTACGGCAGCTGATCGCGCCCCCGGCCGGGGAGGCGCATCTGCTCAGTGGGTCGGGGGACATCGGCGTGATGTACCACGAGCTGCTCACGGCGTCTCCGGCGGACGGCATGGCGGCGAACCCCGTGTTCGGGTCGGCGACCGGGCTCGCGCAGGCCGCGGCCAGAGCGGCGTACGTCGTCCGCAGCGGCTGGGGCGACCACGGCAACGGCGCGTACTCCGAGGACGGCGGGCGGACCTGGGCGCCCTTCGCGGCCCAGCCCGACATCGCCCGTAGCGCACCGGGGCCGATCGCCACCAACACCGACGGCAGCGCGCTGCTGTGGTCCTTCGTGCACTGGGACGGCACGAAACACCCCACGCACCGCTCGACGGACAACGGCACGACCTGGTCCGAGGTCTCCTCCTTCCCGAAGGGCGCCACGCCGGTCGCCGACCCGGCCGACCCGACGCTCTTCTACGCGTACGACACCGACACAGGAACGGTATACGCCAGCACTGACAGTGGCCGTTCCTTCACCGCCCGTGCGACCGGACTGCCTTCCGGTGACAGTCAGTTCAAGCTGGTCGCGGCCCCCGGACGGTCCGGCGACCTGTGGCTGAGCGCCAAGGGGAACGGGCTGTTCCGGTCGACCGACCAAGGCGCCTCCTTCGCGAAGGTCGCCGGCTGCCGGGCCTCGTACACCCTCGGCTTCGGCAAGGCCGCCGACGGCGCCGGCTACCCCGCGATCTACCAGGTCGGCTCGACCGAGAGCGGCACCGCCGTCCTGCGCTCCGACGACGAGGCCAAGACCTGGACCCGCATCAACGACGACGCCCACCAGTGGGGCTGGACCGGCGAGGCCATCACCGGCGACCCCCGGCTGTACGGCCGTGTCTACCTCGCCACCAACGGCCGCGGCATCCAGTACGGAGACCCCGCATGACACCGGCACCCGAAACCGAACCCACCTCGGCCCCCGCCACCCTCGCCACCGCCACCCGCGGCCGCCTCCTCTTCGGCGGCGACTACAACCCCGAGCAGTGGCCCGAGGAGACCTGGCACGAGGACGTCCGGCTGATGAAGGACGCCGGAGTCAACTCCGTCACCCTCGGCGTCTTCTCCTGGGCGAAACTCGAACCCCAGCCGGGCGAGCGCGACTTCGGCTGGCTCGACCGGCTCATGGACCTGATGCACGAGGCCGGCATCGGCGTCGTCCTGGCCACCCCGACCTCCGCCCCACCGCCCTGGATGGGCCGGCTGCACCCCGACACGCTGCCCCGCGACGCGGACGGCCGTATCGAGTGGTGGGGCGGACGCCAGCACTTCTCCCACTCCAGCGCCACCTACCGGCGCTACGCCGCCGCCATCACCGAGGACCTCGCCGCCCGCTACGCGAGCCACCCCGCCCTCACGATGTGGCACATCAACAACGAGTACTGCACCTTCGACCACGGCGACGAGGCCGCGGCCGCCTTCCGCCGCTGGCTGCGCGAGCGGTACGGCACCCTCGACGCCCTCAACACCGCCTGGGGCACGGCCTTCTGGAGCCAGGGCTACGACACCTGGGACGGCATCCTGCCCCCGCGTCACGCCCACTACCTCAACAACCCGAGCCAGGTGCTCGACTTCCGGCGCTTCACCTCCGACATGCTCCTGGAGTGCTACCTCGCCGAGCGCGACATCGTCCGCCGGCACACCCCGCACCTCCCGGTGACCACCAACTTCATGCCGCTGTGGATCGGCGTCGACGCCTGGCGCTGGGCCGAGGAGGAGGACGTCGTCTCCGTCGACCTCTACCCCGACCCGCGCGACCGGCTGGGCGCCCAGCAGGGCGCGCTCGTCCAGGACATGACCCGCTCCCAGGCCCGCGGCCCGTGGATGCTGATGGAGCAGGCCGCCGGCCCCGTCAACTGGCGCGGTGTCAATCACCCCAAGCCGCGGGGCCTCAACCGCCTGTGGTCGCTCCAGGCCGTCGCCCGCGGCGCCGACGCCGTCTGCTACTTCCAGTGGCGCCAGTCCCGGCAGGGCGCGGAGAAGTTCCACTCCGGCATGGTGAGCCACGCGGGCGAGGAGGGCCGTACCTTCCAGGAGGTCAAGCGGATCGGCGCCGAGCTGCGACGGCTCCACGAGGTCAGCGGCACCGGCATCACCGCGGACGTCGCGATCCTGCACGACTGGCACTCCTGGTGGGCCGCGACCCAGGACGGCCGCCTGTCCACGGAGGCCGACCACCCCGACGTCCTGCGCGCCTGGCACCGCGCCCTGTGGCAGGCCCACCTCACCACCGACTTCGCCCACCCCGAGCACGACCTCGGCCGGTACAAGCTGGTCGTCGTCCCGCAGGCGTACGCGCTCACCGACACGGCGATCGGGAACCTCCTGGCGTACGTCGCCCAGGGCGGCACCCTCGTCTGCGGCTTCCTCACCGGCGTCGCCGACCAGGACGACCGGGTGCGCCCCGGCGGCATGGACGCCAGGCTGCGCGAGCTGTTCGGCATCCGCACGCTGCACGAGTGGTGGCCGCTGGACGCGGGGGAGACCGTGGAGTGCGACGGGTTCCGCGGCACGCTGTGGTCGGAGGAGCTGGAGGCCGAGGCGGACGAGACGCTCGCATACAAGGCCGGCGAACTCGACGGGTTGCCCGCCGTTCTCCGCAACGGCCGCGCCTGGTACCTCTCCACCCTCCCCGAGCCGGAGGCGCTGCGCGGGCTGCTCGCGCGGATCGCCTCCGAGGCGGGTGCCCGGCCGGTGCTGGACGGCCTCCCCGCCGACGTCGAGGCCGTGCGCCGCGGTGAGCTGCTGTTCCTGCTCCACCACGGCCGCGAGCCGGTCACCGTCACCGTGCCGGGCACCCACCACGACCTGCTGACCGGCGAGACGGTCACGGACCGGATCACCCTCGGCCGCCACGGCGTGGCGGTGCTCAGGCCATGAGCGGCACACCTGTCCACGGCACCTGGGAGCCACGCCCCGCCGCCCGCTGGGAGGACTCCTTCCTCACCGGCAACGGCCACCACGGCGCCCTCGTGTCCGGCGACCCGAACGACGACCGGGTCATCGTCACCCACCACACCCTGGTCCGGCCCGGCGGCGGCACGCACCGCCACCCTCCGGAGCTGGCCGCCGAACTCCCCGCCCTCCAGGACAGACTGCTCGCCGGCGACCTCACCGCGGGCGAGGAGTTCACCGACGGCCGCCCCTTGCAATGGGTGCGGCCCTTCCACCCCGCCTTCGCCCTGCGCCTGAAGCGGCCGGGAACCCACAGCGGCAGCTACCGCCGCGAGGTCGACTTCACCACCGGCGAGGTCACCGCCCGCACCCCCGACCGGACCAGCCGCGTCTTCGTCTCCCGTGCCGACGACGTGATCGTCCAGCACATCGAGGGCCCCGGCCTCACCCTCGGCCTCGCCCTCGACCACCGCCTCCCGGGCGTACCCCCAGGCCTCGGCGTCGGCCACGGCGCCCACCTCACCCCCGACGGCGCGGCCCTCACCCTGCGCGCCCGCTACCCCGGCAGCGACCGCGCCTACACCGGAGTGACCCTGGCCGCGGTCACCGGCGGCACCACCACCCTCGCCGCACCCGGCACGCACATCGAGGGCGCCGAGTCGGTCCTGCTCCTCACCCGGGTGCGCCGGCACACCGGCGAACTGGACGCGATCGAGGAATTCCGCGCCCTGCGCGACCTGCCCCAGACCTACGACGCCCTCCTGGACCGGCATCTCGCCCTGCACCGCACCGCCTACAGCCGCGTCACCCTCGACCTGGGCGCCGACCCGGCCGAACGGGCGCTGCCCGGCTCGGAGTTGCTCACCAGGCCGCAGAGCCCGGCCCTGCTGGAACGCCTCTTCGCCGCGGGCCGCTACCACCTGCTGTCCGCCTCCGGACTGCTGCCGCCCCGCCTGACCGGCCTGTGGACCGGCGAGTGGGACACGGCCTGGTCGGGCGCGTTCACCACGGACGCCAACCTCAACCTCCAGACCGCCTCCGCCGCCGCGGCGGCCCTGCCCGAGGTCACCGAGGCCCAGGCCAGGCTGATCCACAGCCAGCTCGACGACTGGCGGGACAACGCCCGAGCCGTCTTCGGCGCGCGCGGCATCGTCGCCCCCGCGCACACCGACGGTGAGTCCGGCCACGCCTACCACTTCTCCCGCGAGTACCCCCTGCACCTGTGGACCGCGGGCGCCGACTGGCTGCTCAAGCCGCTCGTCGACCACGACGAGACCCGCGGTGCCCAGGACCCGCGCACGGCCGAGGCCCTCGCCGAACTCGCCCGCTTCTACGAGGACTTCCTCACCCGGACCGACAGCGACGGCCGTCTCGTCGTCGTCCCGTCCTACTCACCCGAGAACCGCCCCGCGAACGGCAGCTGGGGTGCCGTCAACGCGGCCATGGACCTCTCCGCCGCCCGCCACGCCCTGCTGACCGCGGCCGACTACCACCCGGACCGGGCCGCACGCCTCCGTGAACTCGCCGACCGCCTCCCGCCCCACCGCGTCAACGAGGACGGCGCTCTCGCCGAATGGGCCTGGCCCGGCCTCGACGACACCTACGACCACCGCCACCTCAGCCACCTCTACGGTGTCTGGCCCCTGGAGGAGATCACCCCCTACGACACCCCGGAGTGGGCCGAGGCCGCCCGCCGGGCCCTCGCCCTGCGCGGCGCCGAGAACGACTCCGCGCACGGCCACCTCCACCACGCGCTGATCGCGGCACGCCTCAACGACCCCGCACGCGTCACCCACGCCCTCGCCCAGGTGCTCGGCGGCGACTTCTTCCACGCCTCCCTGATGAGCGCCCACTACCCGCACCGCGACGTCTACAACGCGGACGCCGCCCACACCCTGCCCGCAGTACTGATCGAGGCGCTCGTCCAGTCGACCCCGACCCGGCTCGTGCTGCTCCCCGCCCGCCCCGAAGCCCTCGAAGAAGGCCGGCTGAACGGCGTACGCACGCGATTCGGCGCCGAGATCGACCTCGTCTGGAGCCGCGACGAGGCGAGGGCCGTCGTCCGCCCCACGCGCACCTGCCGCGTGGACCTCAGAACCCCCTCCGGCGACGGGCTGTCGCTCGACCTCGTCGCCGGAGAGGACCACGTCCTCAGCCTGAGGCCGTGGTGACCGCGCACTTCCCCCCACCCATGGAAGGGACACCATGGCACGACGTATCCGCGGAAAGGTCCTCACCGCCCTGCTCGCCCCGGCCCTCGCGCTCGGCGCCACGGTCGGCCTCGCCGCCGCCCCCGCCCAGGCCGCCGTCTGGAACAGCTGCGACCAGTGGGGCAACACCAGCCTGAACGGCTACACCCTCTACAACAACATCTGGGGCTCCGGCGCCGGCAGCCAGTGCGTCTGGGCCAACTCCGGCACCAACTGGGGCGTCTGGGCGAACCACCCGAACACCGGCGGCATCAAGTCCTACCCCAACGCCAAGAAGGTGATCAACAAGACGATCACCTCGATCGGCTCGCTGACCAGCAGCTACAACGTCACGGTCCCGTCCTCCGGCGCGTACAACACGTCGTACGACATCTGGGACACGGACTACGACCACGAGATCATGCTGTGGGTCAACTACAACGGCGCCGTCGGCCCGCTCGGCACCTCCCAGGGCACCGTCAGCCTCGGCGGCCACACCTGGAACGTCTACAAGGGCAACAACGGCGCCAACGAGGTCTACTCGTTCCTGCGCACCTCCGACTCCAGCTCCGGCACGGTGAACATCCTGCCGATCCTGAAGTGGATCAAGGACACCAAGGGCTGGTTCGGCAACGAGACCATCGGTGACGTGCAGTTCGGATACGAGATCACCTCGTCGTCCGGCGGACTGGACTTCCGCACCGACAACCTGACCGTCAGCAGCAGTTGACCTCAAGGAAAAGCAGGACGTGCGGCCGGTCCCTCCCCTACGGGACCGGCCCCACGCGTCTCACCCGGCGATCGGCAGCTCCGCCCCGTCGCGCAGGAACAGCGGGATGCGCTCCAGCGGGGCGTCGACCGTCACCGTCGTACCGCCCTCGTACGTCGCACCCGTCCAGGCGTCCGTCCAGCGCGCGCCCGCCGGGAGGTAGGCCGTCCGGGCCGTCGCGCCCGCGGTGAGCACCGGGGCGACCAGCAGGTCCCGGCCGAACAGATAGGCGTCGTCGATCTGCCAGGCCGCCTGGTCCCCGGGGAACTCCAGGAACAGCGGCCGCATCACCGGCAGGCCCTCCTCGTGGGCCTCCCGCATGACCTTCAGGACGTACGGCTTGAGCCGCTCGCGCAGCCGCAGGTACTGCTCCATGATGGCCCCGGCCTCCTCGCCGTAGGACCACACCTCGTTCGGGCCGCCGGTCATCTCCGGGCCCAGCGGCATGCCCGGCTCGCGGAAGCCGTGCAGGCGCATCAGCGGGGACAGCGCGCCGAACTGGAACCAGCGGACCATCACCTCGCGGTAGGCCGGGTCGTCCGGGTCGCCGCCGTGGAAGCCGCCGATGTCGGTGTTCCACCAGGGGATGCCGGACAGCGCGGTGTTGAGGCCGGCCGCGATCTGCCGGCGCAGCGTCGCGAAGTCGGTGCCGATGTCACCCGACCACAGGGCGGCCCCGTAGCGCTGACTGCCCGCCCACGCCGAGCGGTTGAGGGTGACGACCTCCGACTCGCCCTCCGCGAGGAGCCCCTCGTGGAAGGTGCGGGCGTTCTCCACCGGGTAGAGGTTGCCGACCTCCAGGCCGGGGCCCGCCCAGTAGCGCAGATTCTCCGGGAAACCGGGCTTCAGCTCGGGCTCGCAGGCGTCCAGCCAGAAGGCCGTGATGCCGTACGGGCGCAGGTAGTTGTCGCGCACCTTCGACCACACGAACTCCCGGGCGTCCGGGTTCGTGGCGTCGTAGAAGGCCACCTGGACCGTCGACGCCACCTCCTTGTCCGGCCAGTCGGCATGCGCGAGCGGACCGTACTGGGTGCCGATGAAGTAGCCGCGCTGCTCCATGACCGGGTGGTTCTCGCTCAGCGGCGACACCGACGGCCACACGCTCACCACCAGCTTGACGCCCAGCTCGTCCAGTTCCCGGACCATCGCCGCCGGGTCCGGCCACTCCTTCGGGTCGAACTTCCACTCGCCGAGGTGCGTCCAGTGGAAGAAGTCGCAGACGATGACGTCCAGGGGCAGGCCGCGGCGCTTGTACTCCCTGGCCACCGCGAGGAGTTCGCCCTGCGTGCGGTAGCGCAGCTTGCACTGCCAGAAGCCCGCCGCCCACTCCGGCAGCATCGGCGTACGTCCGGTGGCCGCGCTGTAGCGGCGCTGGGCGTCGGCCGGGGCTCCCGCGGTGATCCAGTAGTCGATCTGCCGGGCCGAGTCGGCGACCCAGCGGGTGCCGTTGTGCGCCAGCTCCACCCGGCCGATCGCCGGGTTGTTCCACAGCAGGGTGTAGCCGCGGCTGGAGGTCAGCACCGGGATGCCCACCTCGGCGTTGCGCTGCACCAGGTCCAGGACCAGACCCTTCTGGTCGAGCCGGCCGTGCTGGTGCTGGCCCAGGCCGTACAGCTTCTCGCCCTCGTAGGCGGCGAAGCGCTGCTCCAGGCGGTGGTGGCCGTTGCCGACGGCCGTGTAGAGGCGGGGTCCGGGCCACCAGAAGTGGGCGCGTTCCTCGGCGAGCAGCTCGGTGGAGTCGTCCGTGCGCAGGAAGCGGATCAGGCCCTCGGCGTCGATGTCGACCGTGAGCGCGCCGACGGTCAGCCGTCCCCGGCCCTCCTCGATCTTCACGCTCGACGACGTGGCCGGGGCCTCGTCGAGCAGGGCCCCGGGAAGCCCCTCCAGGACCGGTCCGCCGAGCCGGGCGCGCACCCGGACCGCGTCCGGACCCCAGGGCTCGACACGCACGGTCTCCTGGCGGCCGCTCCACTCCAGCGCCCCGTCCCGCTCACGGAACGTACCGACGGTGGGGGAGGACTGCGCGAGGCTGACCTTGGGCTGGATTTCGGCAGGCTGAGTCACGTGGCGTACTCCTGAGGACATGGGGATGCCCCGTACCTGGCGGGGCGGACACGTGCGGAGAGGGCGGGGGTGTGGGGGTGTCGGGAAGCGGCGGGGATGTCAGGAAGCGGCGGGGGCCGGGCCCGAACTCGCCCGGACGGTCAACTCGGGCGCGATCAGCACGACTTCGTCGCCCTCACGCCCGTCCAGCTTCGCCATCAGCCGTTCCACCGCGTGCCGGCCCATCTCCTGGGCGGGGATGGCGACGGACGTCAGCCGCACCGAGGCCTGCGTGGCGACCTGGTCGGGGCAGACGGCGACCACCGACACGTCCTCGGGCACGGCCCGGCCCTGCTGGCGCAGCAGCGCGAGGAGCGGCTCGACGGCCGACTCGTTCTGCACGACGAAGGCGGTCGTGCCGGGGCGTTCGTCGAAGACCCGGGCGAGTGTGGCGCCCATCGCGTCGTACCCGCCCTCGCAGGGCCGGTGCAGCAGCCGTACGCCCAGCTCCTTGGCGCGGGACCGCAGTCCGTCCAGGGTGCGTTCGGCGAAGCCGGTGTGCCGCTCGTAGACCGCGGGCGCCTCGCCGATGACGGCGATGTCGCGGTGGCCCAGCATCGCCAGCTGCTCCACGCACAGCGCGCCCGTCGCGGTCCAGTCCAGATCCACGCAGGTCAGGCCCTCGGTGTCGGCGGGCAGCCCGATCAGCACGGACGGCTGGTCGGTGCCGCGCAGCAGCGGCAGCCGCTCGTCGTCCAGCTCGACGTCCATCAGGATCATCGCGTCGGCGAGCCCGCTGCCGGTGACCCGCCGCACCGCGTCGGGGCCCTCCTCGCCGGTCAGCAGCAGGACGTCGTAGCCATGGGTGCGGGCGGTGGTGGCGACCGCGATGGCGATCTCCATCATCACCGGCACGTACATGTCCGTACGCAGCGGGATCATCAGCGCGATGATGTTGGACCGCTTGCCGGCCAGGGCGCGGGCCCCGGCGTTCGGGTGGTAGCCCAGCTCACGGATGCTCTGCTCGACCCGCTGCCGGGTGGTGGCGGAGATGGACCGCTTGCCGCTGAGGACATAGCTCACCGTGCTCGCCGACACTCCGGCATGCTGGGCGACCTCGGCGAGGGTGACCATCCAGCTCTCCAAGCTTTGTGAAGCGCTTCGACAGTGCGCAGGGTGAACAATGGCGAGTGAGGGTGGTTCGACAGTAGCTCCAGCCCGGGTGGGTGTCCATAGCTAGTCGAAGCGCTTCGATAGCTGTTTTGTGCCCGCATCGGCCGAACGGCCGCCCGAGGACTGGTGGGGGAGTCCGCTTTCGGGTACGAACGATCCGGTAGCACCGATCGGTAACGCACGGTCCCCTTGATCCCTCTTCGCGGCGAGGTGAGCCTCATGTCCGCAGCACCGCCCCCACGCAACGTCACCGAGCGTGAGGCCCGCCAGGTCGCGGAAGCGGCCCGGGAGCAGGACTGGCGCAAGCCCAGCTTCGCCAAGGAACTGTTCCTCGGGCGCTTCCGACTCGACCTCATCCACCCCCACCCCCTTCCCGCCGACGACGACGCCCAGCGCGGCGAGGAGTTCCTCGCCAAGCTCCGCGACTTCTGCGAGACGAAGATCGACCCGGAGGTCGTCGAACGCGACGCCCGCATCCCCGACGAGGTCGTCGACGGCCTCAAGGAACTCGGCGCGCTCGGCATGAAGATCGACCCGAAGTACGGCGGCCTCGGCCTCACCCAGGTCTACTACAACAAGGCCCTCGCCCTGGTCGGCTCCGTCAGCCCGGCCGTCGGCGCGCTGCTCAGCGCCCACCAGTCCATCGGCGTGCCCCAGCCGCTGAAGATCTTCGGCACCCAGGAGCAGAAGGACACCTTCCTGCCGCGCTGTGCCCGCACCGACATCTCCGCCTTCCTGCTCACCGAGCCGGACGTCGGCTCCGACCCGGCGCGCCTGGCCACCATGGCGGTGCCCGACGGGGGCGAGTACGTCCTCGACGGGGTGAAGCTCTGGACCACGAACGGCGTGATCGCCGACCTGCTCGTCGTCATGGCACGGGTGCCGAAGTCCGAGGGGCATCCCGGCGGCATCACGGCGTTCGTGGTGGAGTCCGCCTCCGAGGGCGTCACCGTCGAGAACCGCAACGCCTTCATGGGCCTGCGCGGCCTCGAGAACGGCGTCACCCGCTTCCACCGGGTCCGCGTCCCCGCCGGCAACCGCATCGGCCCCGAGGGCGCCGGACTGAAGATCGCCCTGACCACCCTCAACACCGGCCGGCTCTCGCTGCCCGCGATGTGCGTGGGCGCCGGCAAGTGGTGCCTGAAGATCGCCCGCGAGTGGTCCGCGGTCCGCGAGCAGTGGGGCAAACCGGTCGCCCTGCACGAAGCGGTCGGCTCCAAGATCAGCTTCATCGCGGCCACCACCTTCGCCCTGGAGGCGGTCCTGGACCTCTCCTCCCAGATGGCCGACGAGGACCGCAACGACATCCGCATCGAGGCCGCCCTCGCCAAGCTCTACGGCTCCGAGATGGCCTGGCTGATGGCCGACGAACTCGTCCAGATCCGCGGCGGCCGCGGCTTCGAGACCGCCGCCTCCCTGCGCGCCCGCGGCGAACGCGCCGTGCCGGCCGAGCAGATGCTGCGCGACCTGCGCATCAACCGCATCTTCGAGGGCTCCACCGAGATCATGCACCTGCTCATCGCCCGAGAGGCCGTCGACGCCCACCTCAGCGTCGCGGGCGACCTCATCGACCCCGACAAGTCCCTGTCCGACAAGGCGAAGGCAGGCGCGAACGCGGGCGTCTTCTACGCCAAGTGGCTGCCGAAACTCGTCGCGGGCGCAGGTCAACTCCCCGTCTCCTACGGCGAGTTCCGCCACGAGGTCGACCTCTCCGGCCACCTGCGCTACGTCGAACGGCACGCCCGCAAACTCGCCCGCTCCACCTTCTACGCCATGTCCCGCTGGCAGGGCCGCATGGAGACCAAGCAGGGCTTCCTCGCCCGGATCGTCGACATCGGCGCCGAGCTCTTCGCCATGAGCGCCGCCTGCGTCCGCGCCGAGCTGCTGCGCAGCCGGGGCGACCACGGCCGCGAGGCCTACCAGCTCGCCGACACCTTCTGCCGCCAGGCCCGCATCCGCGTCGACACCCTCTTCGACCGCCTGTGGACCAACACCGACGACATCGACCGCCAGGTCGTCAAGGGCGTCCTGTCGGGCACCTACACCTGGCTGGAGGAAGGAATCCTCGACCCCTCGGACGACGGCCCGTGGATCGCCGACGCCACCCCAGGCCCGTCCACGAGGGAGAACGTCCACCGCTCGATCCGCTGAATCCCCGGCACCCCTCACCCTTACGTGTGGTGCACAATCAGCCACTGATTGATCAACCGCACGTGAACTCAGGGGTGGGGATGCGCAGCACACGGGCACGACACGGAGCGGCCGCCGCACTCGCGGCGGCCGTCCTCATGACGACGGCCGCCTGCGGGGGCGACGACGGGGCAGGGCAGGACGCGGGCGCGAAGCCGCTCACCGAGGCCCAGCTCCTGGCCGCCGCCCTCGCCGAGGGCGACGTCGGGGCGTACACCGCGCAGGAGCCCGTCGCCGCGCTGAGCGACGAGTACACCGCCCAGCCGGAGGTCTGCCAGCCGCTCGTCAGCCTCACCGAGGGCGCGACCGCGCACGACCCCGTCGCCGAGATCGCCCGTGACGTCTCGGACCCCTCCGCCGACCCGGGCATCGACATCGACCTGCACCTGCGCTCCTACGACGGCCAGGACGCGGCCGCCGTCATGGAGGCGCTCGGCAAGGCGGGCGAGGAGTGCGCGGACGGCTTCACCGAGGAGCGCGCGCTCGTCGACGCCGAGGTCGTGCAGGTCGAGACGCTCCAGGCGCCCGCCGTCGGCGACGAGGCGTACGCGTTCCGCATCACCACACAGGACGTCGAGGACGCGGACATCCGGCTGTACGACTACCTCACGGTCGTCCGCTCCGGCTCGACCACCCTCTCCTTCCGGGCCGACATGCTCGGGACCGAGGACTTCGGCGGCGTACCGCAGGACGTCGTCGACGCGCAGTGGGAGAAGTTCCGGCGCACCACGGCGTGAGCGCACCCCTTGAGCACATCCGGGGTCCGGGTACGGGAAGAATGGGGGGCATGAGCGACAGCCCAGCCCCCCTCGCCGATCCGCACCTCGTCTACGACCCCGTCGTGGGAGACGGGCCGAAGGACGTGGTGATCCTCGGGTCCACCGGCTCGATCGGCACGCAGGCCATCGACCTCGTCCTGCGCAACCCCGGCCGCTTCCGGGTGACCGCCCTGTCCGCCAACGGCGGCCGGGTCGCCCTGCTCGCCGAGCAGGCCCGCCGCCTGCGGGTGCGTACGGTCGCGGTGGCCCGCGAGGACGTCGTACCGGCACTGCGCGAGGCGCTGGCCGCCGAGTACGGCACGGGCGAGCCGCTCCCCGAGATCCTCGCGGGACCGCAGGCGGCCACGGAGGTGGCCGCCTCCGACTGCCACACGGTCCTGAACGGCATCACCGGCTCCATCGGCCTCGCCCCGACCCTCGCCGCGCTGGAGGCGGGCCGCACCCTGGCGCTCGCCAACAAGGAGTCGCTCATCGTCGGCGGCCCGCTGGTCAAGGAGCGCGCCAAGCCCGGCCAGATCATCCCGGTCGACTCCGAGCACGCCGCCCTCTTCCAGGCCCTCGCCGCCGGCACCCGCGCCGATGTCCGCAAGCTCGTCGTCACCGCATCCGGCGGCCCCTTCCGCGGCCGTACGAAGGAACAGCTCGCGCACGTCACCGTCGAGGACGCCCTCGCGCACCCCACCTGGGCCATGGGCCCGGTGATCACGATCAACTCCGCGACCCTGGTCAACAAGGGCCTGGAGGTCATCGAGGCGCACCTGCTCTACGACATTCCCTTCGACCGCATTGAGGTCGTCGTCCACCCCCAGTCGTATGTTCACTCGATGGTGGAGTTCACGGACGGATCGACCCTGGCGCAGGCCACGCCCCCCGACATGCGCGGCCCGATCGCCATCGGCCTGGGCTGGCCGGAGCGCGTGCCCGACGCGGCGCCCGCCTTCGACTGGAGCACGGCCTCGACGTGGGAGTTCTTCCCGCTCGACAATGACGCCTTCCCGTCGGTGAACCTCGCCCGGCACGTGGGCGAGCTCGCGGGGACCGCCCCGGCGGTGTTCAATGCCGCCAACGAGGAGTGCGTGGAGGCCTTCCGGGCCGGTGCGCTGCCCTTCAACGGGATCATGGAGACCGTCACCCGGGTCGTCGAGGAGCACGGCACGCCGGGGGCGGGAACTTCGCTGACCGTGTCGGACGTCCTCGAAGCGGAGACCTGGGCGCGCACCCGAGCCCGGGAACTGACGGCACAGACGGCGGAGGCCCGTGCATGACGACCCTGATGTTCATCCTCGGCATAGTGGTCTTCGCGGTCGGCCTGCTGTTCTCGATCGCGTGGCACGAGCTGGGCCACCTCTCCACGGCCAAACTGTTCGGCATCCGCGTGCCGCAGTACATGGTCGGCTTCGGCCCGACCATCTGGTCGCGGAAGAAGGGCGAGACCGAGTACGGCGTCAAGGCGATCCCGTTCGGCGGCTACATCCGCATGATCGGCATGTTCCCGCCAGGCCCCGACGGCAAGCTGGAGGCCCGGTCGACCTCGCCCTGGCGCGGCATGATCGAGGACGCCCGCTCGGCCGCCTTCGAGGAGCTCAAGCCGGGTGACGAGAACCGCCTCTTCTACACGCGCAAGCCGTGGAAGCGGGTCATCGTGATGTTCGCGGGCCCGTTCATGAACCTCGTCCTCGCCTTCGGCCTGTTCCTCTCCGTGCTGATGGGCTTCGGCATCCAGCAGCAGACCACCACCGTCAGTTCGGTCTCCCCGTGCGTGATCTCCCAGAGCGAGAAGCGCGACGAGTGCAAGAAGTCCGACCCGGCCTCCCCGGCCGAGGCCGCGGGCATGAAGGCCGGCGACAGGATCGTCGCCTTCGACGGACACCGCACCGACGACTGGAACACCCTCTCCGACCTCATCCGCGACAGCGCGGGCAAGGAAGTGGCGATCGTCGTCGACCGCAAGGGGCAGGAAGTCACCCTGCACGCGAAGATCGCCACCAACCTGGTCACCAAGAAGGACTCCAGCGGCGCCTACGTCCAGGGCGAGTACGTCAAGGCCGGCTTCCTCGGCTTCAGCGCCGCCGAGGGCGTCGAGACCCTGGGCTTCGGCGACTCCATGACCTGGATGGGCGACCGCGTCGGTGACGCCGTCGACTCCCTCGTCGCCCTGCCCTCCAAGATCCCCGCCCTGTGGGACGCCGCCTTCGGCGACGGACCGCGCGAGCAGGACTCCCCGATGGGCATCGTCGGCGCGGCCCGGGTCGGCGGCGAGATCGCCACGCTCGACATCCCGGCCTCCCAGCAGCTCGCCATGTTCGTGTTCCTGCTGGCCGGATTCAACCTCTCGCTGTTCCTGTTCAACATGCTGCCGCTGCTGCCCCTGGACGGCGGCCACATCGCGGGCGCCCTGTGGGAGTCGCTGCGCCGGGGCACCGCCCGGGTGCTGCGCCGCCCCGACCCCGGCCCGTTCGACGTGGCGAAGCTGATGCCGGTCGCCTATGTGGTCGCCGGGATCTTCGTCTGCTTCACGGTGCTGGTCCTGATCGCGGACGTGGTCAACCCGGTGCGCATCTCGTAGACACCCGCGGTTCACGGCGGTCGGGCACTCTCTGTGTCCGGCCGCCTCCCATCGGGTGGCATTGCCGGGCGGGATGTGATCGGGCCGGGGTGCGTGCCGTAATCTCGAAGCCTGGAGCCCGCCGCAGATACGGGTCCGGACCTTGATCCACGACTTGGGGTTGCACAGCAGATGACTGCGATTTCTCTCGGCATGCCGTCCGTTCCGACCAAGATCGCCGAGCGCCGCAAGAGCCGGCAGATCCAGGTCGGCTCCGTGGCGGTCGGCGGCGACGCCCCGGTCTCGGTCCAGTCCATGACGACGACCCGTACGTCCGACATCGGCGCCACCCTCCAGCAGATCGCGGAGCTGACCGCGTCCGGCTGCCAGATCGTCCGGGTCGCCTGCCCCACGCAGGACGACGCCGACGCCCTCGCCACCATCGCGCGCAAGTCGCAGATCCCGGTCATCGCCGACATCCACTTCCAGCCGAAGTACGTCTTCGCCGCGATCGAGGCGGGCTGCGCCGCGGTCCGTGTGAACCCCGGCAACATCAAGCAGTTCGACGACAAGGTCAAGGAGATCGCCAAGGCCGCCCGGGACCACGGCACTCCGATCCGCATCGGCGTCAACGCCGGCTCCCTCGACCGCCGCCTGCTCCAGAAGTACGGCAAGGCCACCCCCGAGGCCCTCGTCGAGTCCGCCCTGTGGGAGGCCTCCCTCTTCGAGGAGCACGACTTCCGCGACATCAAGATCTCGGTCAAGCACAACGACCCGGTCGTGATGATCGAGGCCTACCGCCAGCTCGCCGCCCAGTGCGACTACCCCCTCCACCTCGGCGTCACCGAGGCGGGCCCGGCCTTCCAGGGCACGATCAAGTCGGCCGTCGCGTTCGGCGCCCTGCTGTCCCAGGGCATCGGCGACACGATCCGCGTCTCCCTCTCCGCGCCGCCGGTCGAGGAGGTCAAGGTCGGCAACCAGATCCTGGAGTCCCTCAACCTCAAGCAGCGCGGCCTCGAGATCGTCTCCTGCCCGTCCTGCGGCCGCGCCCAGGTCGACGTCTACAAGCTCGCCGAAGAGGTCACCGCCGGCCTCACCGGCATGGAGGTCCCCCTCCGCGTCGCCGTCATGGGCTGTGTCGTCAACGGCCCCGGCGAGGCCCGCGAGGCCGACCTCGGCGTCGCCTCCGGCAACGGCAAGGGCCAGATCTTCGTCAAGGGCGAGGTCATCAAGACCGTCCCCGAGTCCAAGATCGTCGAGACCCTCATCGAAGAAGCGATGAAGATCGCCGAACAGATGCAGGACGAGGGCGTCCCGTCCGGCGAGCCGTCGGTGTCGGTGGCGGGCTGAACCTCTTCAGGAGCTGCGGGGACGTGTCCCTCAAGGGGCGCGGGGAACTGCGCGACAAGCCACGACGCACGGAAACCCGCCGACGAAGCTCAGCCCCGCAGATGGGAAGGCGCACGGCTCAGCACGCGCAGCTATAGTGCGGAGACCAGCAGAACCCCACGATGAGGCCCGCACGTGTTGACCCAGACCACCTCCCGGGTCCTCGAACCGAGTGACCTGGACGCCGCACTCGCCGTCCTCGACAGAGAACCCGTGGTGAACGCCTTCGTGACGTCCCGGGTCCAGGTCGCCGGCCTGGACCCCTGGCGCCTCGGCGGCGAGATGTGGGGCTGGTACGAGGACGGCCTGCTCACCTCCCTGTGCTACGCGGGCGCCAACCTCGTCCCCATCTGCGCCACCCCGCGTGCCCTCCGGGCCTTCGGCGACCGGGCCAGAAGGTCCGGCCGCCGCTGCTCCTCGATCGTCGGCCCCGCCGAGCAGACCGCCGAGCTGTGGCGGCTGCTCGAACCGCACTGGGGCCCGGCCCGCGACGTCCGCGCCCGCCAGCCCCTGATGGTCACCGACCGCATGCCGGCCGACATCACCCCGGACCCGTACGTCCGGCGCGTCCGCAAGGACGAGATGGAGACGATCATGCCGGCGTGCGTCGCCATGTTCACCGAGGAGGTCGGTGTCTCCCCGCTCGCCGGCGACGGCGGCCTGCTCTACCAGGCCCGCGTCGCCGAACTCGTCGGCACCGGCCGCTCCTTCGCCCGCCTCGACGAGCGGGGCAAGGTCATGTTCAAGGCGGAGATCGGCGCCGCGACCGACCGTGCCTGCCAGATCCAGGGCGTCTGGGTGGCCCCCGAGTACCGCGGCAAGGGCCTCGCGGCCCCGGGCATGGCGGCGGTCCTCGCCTACGCCCTGGCGGACGTGGCCCCGGTGGCCAGCCTCTACGTCAACGACTTCAATACGGCGGCGAGGCGCACGTACAAGCGGGTGGGCTTCGAAGAGGTCGGCGCTTTCATGAGCGTGCTGTTCTGACCCCTGTAGGCTCCCCGGCATGGACCTCGCCATCGGCCCTCTGGACCTGTCCGCTCGCGTCGACGAGGCCCTCGCGGTCCAAGCGGTCGCCTTCGATCTGGACGCGGACGAGGTGGCGGTCCGCCGCCAGATCGTCCTGCGCCACATGACCTACCCGGGCGCGCGAGCGCTGGGCGCGACCAGCCGGGGCCAGCTCGTCGGGTTCATCTACGGCATGCCCAACGACCGCGCCCACTGGTGGTCCACCGTGGTGGAGCCCTACCTCCGCGCCGAGGGCAACGAGACCTGGCTCGACGACTCCTTCGTCATCACCGAGCTCCACGTCCACCCGGCGTACCAGAACCGCGGCATCGGCCGGACCCTGATCACCACGATCACCGACAGCGCTGCCGAACCCCGCTCCATCCTCTCGGCGATCGACACCGACAGCCCCGCCCGCGGCCTCTACCACTCCCTCGGCTACGTCGACCTGGCCCGCCGCGTCCACTTCCCGAGCGCGCCCAAGCCGTACGCCGTCATGGGCGCCCCGCTTCCGCTGCGCCGCCCCCGCTAACCGATTTCCGCAGCCCCCCACCCCCCGGCTAACCTCCTAGCCATCACCCTTACCCGGCAGGAGTACGAGAACCATGGCCAACGCACCGGTCCAGCGCATGTCCCAGTTGATGGCGAAGACCCTGCGCGACGACCCGGCGGACGCCGAGGTCCTCAGCCACAAGCTCCTCGTGCGCGCCGGCTACGTCCGCCGCACGGCCGCCGGCATCTGGAGCTGGCTGCCCCTCGGCAAGAAGGTCCTCACCAACGTCGAGCGCATCGTCCGCGAGGAGATGGACGCCATCGGCGCCCAGGAGGTCTCCCTCCCCGCGCTGCTGCCGCGTGAGCCGTACGAGGCGACCGGCCGCTGGGACGAGTACGGCGCCGAGCTGTTCCGCCTCAACGACCGCAAGGGCGGCGACTACCTCCTCGGCCCGACCCACGAGGAGATCTTCACCCTGCTGGTGAAGGACCAGTGCTCGTCCTACAAGGACCTGCCGGTCATCCTGTACCAGATCCAGACGAAGTTCCGCGACGAGGCCCGCCCCCGCGCCGGCATCCTGCGCGGCCGCGAGTTCCTGATGAAGGACTCGTACTCCTTCGACCTGGAGGACGAGGGCCTCGCCAAGTCCTACGCCCTGCACCGCGAGGCCTACCAGCGCGTGTTCGAGCGCCTCGGCCTCGACTACCGCATCTGCGCCGCCACCGCCGGTGCCATGGGCGGCTCGAAGTCGGAGGAGTTCCTGGCCCCGGCCGAGGCCGGCGAGGACACCTTCGCCGACTGCCCCAACTGCGACTTCGCGGCGAACACCGAGGCGATCACGTACGAGCTGAAGCCGGTCGACGGCTCCGCGGTGCCCGCCGCCGAGGACATCCCCACCCCGGACACCCCGACCATCGAGACCCTGGCCGCCTCCCTCGGCGTCCCGGCCTCCGCCACGCTGAAGAACCTCCTGGTGAAGGTCGACGGCGAGATCGTCGCCGTGGGCGTGCCCGGCGACCGCGAGGTCGACATGGACAAGGTCGAGGCGCACTTCGCCCCCGCGACCGTCGAGATGGTCACCGAGGCCGACTTCGCCGAGCGCCGCGATCTGGTCCGCGGCTACGTCGGCCCGCAGGGCCTGGACAAGGTGACGTACCTCGCCGACCCGCGCGTGGCCCCCGGTACCTCCTGGATCACCGGCGCCAACAAGGAGGGCATGCACGCGAAGAACGTCGTCGCGGGCCGCGACTTCGAGGTCGACGCGTACGTCGACGTCGTGGTCGTCCAGGACGGCGACCCGTGCCCCAAGTGCGGCACCGGCCTGAAGCTGGACCGCGCCATCGAGATCGGCCACATCTTCCAGCTGGGCCGCAAGTACACCGACGCGCTCAAGCTGGACGTCCTCGGCCAGAACGGCAAGCCGGTCCGCGTCACCATGGGCTCCTACGGCATCGGCGTCTCCCGCGCGGTGGCCGCCCTCGCCGAGCAGACCGCCGACGACAAGGGCCTGTGCTGGCCCGCCGAGGTCGCCCCGGCCGACGTCCACGTCGTCGCCGCGGGCAAGGCCCTGCAGACCGAGCTGGCCCTCGACGTCTCCGACAAGCTGGCCGCGGCCGGCCTGCGCGTCCTGGTCGACGACCGGGCCGGGGTGTCCCCGGGCGTGAAGTTCACCGACTCGGAGCTGATCGGCGTACCGAAGATCCTCGTCGCGGGCCGCCGCGCGGGCGAGGGCGTCGTCGAGCTGAAGGACCGCAGGACGGGCGAGCGCGAGGAGCTGACGGTCGAGGAGGCCGTCGCGCGCCTCACCGCGTAAGGCAGCCAGAAGGTGCGGGTTCCCGGTCCGGGAACCCGCACCTTCCGTGTCTCACAGCCAGCTCGCGAACTCCAGCAGCAGCTCGGCGTCCTGCGGCCGTCCCACCCTGCGCGCCCGCACGCCCGACTCCACGGCCCGGAACAGGGTCCAGCCCCGCAGCCGTTCCTGGTCCACGTCCAGCGACTCCGCGAGCCGCTTCACCCGGCGCCGGGTCGTCGCCGCGCCCGACGGGGAGGCGATCAGGTCCTCCACCCGGTCCCGGACCAGCCGCGCCAGATCGAAGGCGCACTCGCCGACCAGCGGGTCCGGCCCGACGGCCAGCCACGGCATCCGCTCGCCCGCGAGCACCTTGGACTGCCGGAACGTGCCGTGCAGCAGCCGGTGCTCCGGCGGCGCCTCCAGCAGCTCCTCGCGCACCGCGAGCGCCGCGTCGACCAACGGCACCAGCTCGGCGTCGGCGTCCGCGCTCGCCCGCATGGCCCGCGCCTGCCGCCCGGTCCGCTCCGCGACCGTCGCGAAGACGTCTCCCTCCGGCGGTTCCACCCACAGCCGTCGCAGCGTCCCCGCCGCCTCCAGCAGCGCCTTCGCCTCCGGCAGCGACCGCACCGAGACGTCCGGATGCAGCCGCTCCAGCAGCAGCACACCTTCCGTCCCGTCCTCGTCGAGCAGTTGTACGGTGCCCCGTCCGGCCCAGTGCGCCAGCGCGGCCCGCTCGCTGCCCGGCCGCGCGCGCGGCGGGGCCAGCTTCAGCACCGCGGGCGTCCCGTCGGCCCGGCGCACCAGCACCACCAGGCTGCTGCGGCCGCCGGGCACCTGGATCCGGTCCACGGTCAACTCGCGTAGCGCGACGGCACGGTCGAGCGTCTCGGGGAGCTTGTCCAACCAGTCGTCACCGTCCGGCGCGCTCTCACCGAGCGCCCTGACCAGACGCCGCGGCGGTTCGAAAGCCATGCGCGAGTTGTCCTTTCCCGTAACCGTCACCCCGTAGGCGCGGCCGAGGTCCCGGAAGACCGCTCGGCGAGCCCAGGGAAGGCTACGCTCCCGCCGCGCCAGCGCACCGCGCGCACCGCGGCCTCCCGCAGCGCCAGCGCGGCCGAGGCCCGGCGCTCGCCGGTCGACGCCCGCACCAGGTCGGAGTAGACCCCCGCCACGCGCTCCTCCAGTTCGGCGGCGAGCCGCACCGCCGACTCCGCGTCGCTCACCGGGAACGGCAGTGCGTACCCGGCCGCCGCCGCGACCGGCTCACCGCCCAGGTCCCGCACCTCGCGGCCCAGGCTGTCGCGCCGGCTGCGGTGGGCGTCGTAGGCCGTGCGTGCCTCGGTGCGGCGGCCCTCGCCGATGCGCGCGCCGACCACTCCGTAGCCGTAGACGGCGGCGTGCTCGGCGGCCAGGGCGGCCTGCACCGCGGTCAGTTCGTCCTTCTGGCTCATGCGTGGCCCTCCGTCGGCGCCAGGGTCAGCAGATACGCGTGCGCGGCTCCGGCGGCGGCCACGGACGCCAGCAGCCGCGCCAGCTCACCGGGCACCCCCAGCAACGCCTCGGCCCGCCGGTCGGCGAGCCCCCGCTCGGCGGCGGCCAGCCCGGCGAGGGCGTCCTCGGGGGTGACCGGGGCCGGTGTCGACGAGGGGCGCGGGGAGCGCCGTACGCCTCCGAAGGCGGTCACATGCCGCGCGGTCTCCTCCCGCAAGGGCCGGACGCGCTCGGCCAGCGCGGGATGGGCCGCGAGGACGGCGTCGTACCGCTCGACCAGGTCGGCACTGTCGGCGGCGGCACGCACGCGTACCCGCTCACCCACTGCCGGACTCCCCCCGGTGGCCGAGTCCCGGTCCTCGCCGTCGGAGGTGCACCCGACCAGCAGGACGCCTCCGGCCGCGGAGGCGAGCAGGCTTCTTCTGCGCAGAAACGGCACGGCAGTGGTCCTCGGGATTCGTACGACCGGACGTGATCACGGTACCCGCGCCCACCCGGAACTCATGTCACCGCCTCGGTGCATGCCGCCAGGGGCGCGGGGAACTGCGCGAACAACCACGGACAACCCGCACTCGCACGACGACCATGCCCCCCGAGTTCCTAGGCGCCCCGAACGCCCATGGACGGCAACACACCCCCGGACCGGATACCCTTTGACCTGACACGCGCCCCAACCCACAACAGCACACGCGGCCGAGGAGTCACCCGGATGAGCACCACCCAGAGCGAGAGGCTGCGAGAACTTCTGGAGCCGCTCGTCACCTCCCAAGGCCTCGATCTGGAAGAGATCGCCGTCGACTCGGTCGGCCGCAAGCGTGTGCTGCGCGTGGTCGTCGACTCGGACGAGGGTGCCGACCTGGACGCGATCGCCGATGTGAGCCGTGCGCTCTCGGCGAAGCTCGACGAGACCGACGCGATGGGTGACGCGGCCTACGACCTGGAGGTCGGCACCCCCGGCGCGGAGCGCCTCCTCACCGAGCACCGGCACTTCGCACGCGCCGTCGACCGGCTCGTGAAGTTCCAGCTGACCGAGGGCGGCGAGCTGATCGCGAGAATCCTCGGCGTCGACGAGGACGGCCTGGACGTCGAGGTCCCCGGTGTGAAGGGCCGCAAGGCCACGAGCCGCCGGCTGGGCTTCTCCGAGTTCGACAGGGCGCGCGTCCAGGTCGAGTTCAACCGCAAGGACAAGAAGGACATGAAGGAAGAGGAGGAGGCGTAGCCGTGGACATCGACATGAGCGCCCTGCGGGGCTTGGTCAGGGAGAAGGAGATCTCTTTCTCCCTGCTGGTCGAGGCGATCGAATCGGCCCTCCTCATCGCCTACCACCGCACCGAGGGAAGCCGCCGACACGCGCGCGTGGAGCTCAACCGGGAGACCGGGCATGTGACCGTGTGGGCGAAGGAGGACCCCGAGGACCTCGAGCCGGGCCAGGAGGTCCGCGAGTTCGACGACACCCCGTCCGGGTTCGGCCGTATCGCCGCCACCACCGCCAAGCAGGTGATCCTGCAGCGGCTGCGCGACGCCGAGGACGACGCGACGCTCGGCGAGTACGCCGGCCGCGAGGGCGACATCGTCACCGGTGTGGTCCAGCAGGGCCGCGACCCGAAGAACGTGCTCGTGGACATCGGCAAGCTGGAGGCGATCCTGCCGGTGCAGGAGCAGGTGCCGGGTGAGACGTACCCGCACGGCATGCGGCTGCGGTCGTACGTCGTCCGGGTGGCGAAGGGTGTGCGCGGCCCGTCCGTCACTCTTTCGCGTACGCACCCCAACCTGGTGAAGAAGCTCTTCGCCCTGGAGGTGCCGGAGATCGCCGACGGTTCGGTGGAGATCGCCGCCATCGCGCGTGAGGCCGGTCACCGCACCAAGATCGCCGTACGGTCCACCCGCTCGGGCCTGAACGCCAAGGGCGCCTGCATCGGCCCCATGGGCGGCCGGGTGCGCAATGTCATGGGCGAGCTGAACGGCGAGAAGATCGACATCGTCGACTGGTCGGACGACCCCGCGGAGATGGTGGCCAACGCCCTGTCCCCGGCCCGGGTCTCCAAGGTCGAGGTCGTGGACATGGCGGCCCGCTCCGCGCGCGTGACCGTGCCGGACTACCAGCTGTCGCTGGCGATCGGCAAGGAAGGGCAGAACGCCCGGCTCGCGGCCCGGCTGACCGGCTGGCGGATCGACATCCGCCCCGACACCGAGCAGACCGGGGAATAGATCCCAGCCGAACGACGCTGAGATCACGACAACAACCGTTCGATTCTTGCCCCAAAAGGGTGAGGTCGGCACGGGGAGGTAGACTTAACTGTGTCTGGCCGGACGCACGCCCGCGCATGCCCTGAACGCACCTGTGTGGGGTGCCGGGAGCGAACGGCCAAGACCGGTCTGCTGCGCATCGTGGCGATCAAGGACGAGTGCGTCCCCGATCCACGCGGTACGCTGCCCGGCCGGGGTGCGTATGTGCACCCCGCCCTCGTCTGTCTCGACCAGGCGGTACGCCGCCGGGCGTTCACGCGGGCACTGCGCGCCCCGGGAGCGCTCGACACAAAGGCGTTGCGCCGATACGTCGAGCAGTCGACAGTTGCCGAAGAGGCAACACCGTAAGAAGCGCCGTACGGAACACCCCGTGCGGTCTGGTACCTCGCGAGTCGAAAGCAGGTCGAGATTGCGATGAGCACTCGATGAGTACGCGATGAGTACGCCCATGAACTAGCGACGGTCCGGCCGCAACCCGGACCTCAAAGGAGCGAAGTGGCTAAGGTCCGGGTATACGAACTCGCCAAGGAGTTCGGTGTGGAGAGCAAGGTCGTCATGGCCAAGCTCCAGGAACTCGGTGAATTCGTCCGATCGGCATCCTCGACCATCGAGGCGCCCGTTGTACGCAAACTGACTGACGCCTTCCAGGGTGGTGGCAGCGGCAAGTCCGCCAAGCCCGCCGCCCCGAAGAAGGCTGCCCCCAAGCCCGCCCCCGCGCCCTCCCCGGCGCAGGCGGCACGTCCGGCTGCTCCGCGGCCGGCCGCCCCCAGGCCCGCGGCCCAGGCGCCCGCCGCCCCGGCGGCCCAGGCGCCCGCCGCCCCGGCGGCCCCGGTGACCCCGGCCGCCTCGGCGCCGGCCCCCGGCCCGCGCCCGACGCCGGGCCCGAAGCCCGCGCCGCGTCCGGCCCCGGCGGCCCCGGAGTTCACCGCTCCGCCGTCCGCCCCGGCTCCCGCCGCGCAGGCCCCGTCCGCCCCGGCCGCTCCGGCCGCGCGTCCCGGCGGCCCGAAGCCCGGCTCCCGTCCTGCTCCCGGCCAGGGCCAGGGTGCCCGTCCGGGTCAGGGTGAGCGTCGTCCCGGTGGCCAGGCCCCGCGTCCCGGCGGTGCCCGTCCGGCCGGTCCGCGCCCGGGCAACAACCCCTTCACCTCCGGCGGCAACGCCGGTATGGCCCGCCCGCAGGCTCCGCGCCCGCAGGGTGGCCCGCGTCCCGGCGGCCCCGGTGCCCCCGGCGCCGGTCCCCGTCCGCAGGCGCCCGGCGCCCAGGGCGGCGGTCCTCGTCCGCAGGCTCCCGGCGGTGCCCGCCCGACTCCGGGCTCGATGCCGCGTCCGCAGGGCGGTCCCCGTCCCGGCGGCGGCCCCGGCGGCCCGCGTCCCAACCCCGGCATGATGCCGCAGCGTCCCGCTGCCGGCCCCCGTCCCGGCGGTGGCCCCGGTGGCCGCGGTCCCGGTGGCGGCGGTCGTCCCGGCGGTGGCGGCGGCGGTCGTCCCGGTGGCGGCGGCTTCGCCGGCCGTCCGGGTGGCGGTGGCGGCGGCTTCGCCGGTCGTCCCGCCGGTCCCGGTGGCGGCGGTGGCGGCGGCTTCGGCGGCCGTCCCGGTGGTCCCGCCGGTGGTGGCGGTGGCCGTCCCGGCTTCGGTGGCCGTCCCGGTGGTCCCGGTGGCCGTGGTGGCACGCAGGGCGCCTTCGGCCGTCCCGGCGGTCCCGCGCGTCGTGGCCGTAAGTCGAAGCGGCAGAGGCGCCAGGAGTACGAGGCCATGCAGGCCCCGTCGGTCGGCGGCGTGATGCTGCCTCGCGGCAACGGCGAGACCATTCGCCTGTCGCGCGGTGCGTCGCTCACCGACTTCGCGGAGAAGATCAACGCCAACCCGGCGTCGCTCGTCGCGGTCATGATGAACCTCGGCGAGATGGTCACCGCGACCCAGTCCGTCTCCGACGAGACCCTCCAGCTCCTCGCGGGCGAGATGAACTACCAGGTTCAGATCGTCAGCCCGGAGGAGGAGGACCGCGAGCTGCTCGAGTCCTTCGACATCGAGTTCGGCGAGGACGAGGGCGACGAGGAGGACCTGGTGGTCCGCCCGCCGGTCGTCACCGTCATGGGTCACGTCGACCACGGTAAGACCCGACTGCTCGACGCCATCCGCAAGACGAACGTCATCGCGGGCGAGGCCGGCGGCATCACCCAGCACATCGGTGCCTACCAGGTCTCGACCCAGGTCAACGACGAGGACCGCGCGATCACCTTCATCGACACCCCGGGTCACGAGGCGTTCACCGCCATGCGTGCCCGTGGTGCCCGGTCGACGGACATCGCGATCCTGGTCGTCGCGGCCAACGACGGCGTCATGCCGCAGACGGTCGAGGCGCTCAACCACGCCAAGGCGGCCGACGTCCCGATCGTCGTCGCGGTCAACAAGATCGACGTCGAGGGCGCCGACCCGACCAAGGTGCGCGGTCAGCTGACCGAGTACGGCCTGGTGGCCGAGGAGTACGGCGGCGACACCATGTTCGTCGACATCTCCGCCAAGCAGGGTCTGCACATCGACTCGCTGCTGGAGGCCGTGATCCTCACGGCCGACGCCTCGCTCGACCTGCGGGCCAACCCGAACCAGGACGCGCAGGGCATCTCGATCGAGTCCCGCCTCGACCGCGGCCGCGGTGCCGTGGCGACGGTCCTCGTCCAGCGAGGCACGCTGCGGGTCGGCGACACGATGGTCGTGGGCGACGCCTACGGCCGAGTGCGCGCCATGCTCGACGACAACGGCAACAACGTCGCCGAGGCCGGCCCGTCGACGCCGGTCCAGGTCCTGGGCCTGACCAACGTCCCGGGTGCGGGTGACAACTTCCTGGTGGTCGACGAGGACCGTACGGCCCGTCAGATCGCCGAGAAGCGTGCCGCCCGTGAGCGCAACGCGGCCTTCGCCAAGCGCACGCGTCGCGTCTCGCTGGAGGACCTGGACAAGGTCCTGAAGGCCGGCGAGATCCAGCAGCTGAACCTGATCATCAAGGGTGACGCGTCTGGTTCCGTCGAGGCCCTCGAGTCCTCCCTGCTCCAGCTGGACGTCGGCGAAGAGGTCGACATCCGCGTCCTGCACCGCGGCGTCGGTGCGGTCACGGAGTCCGACATCGACCTGGCGATGGGCTCCGACGCCATCGTGATCGGCTTCAACGTCCGCGCGGCCGGCCGCGCGGCGCAGATGGCCGAGCGCGAGGGCGTGGACGTCCGGTACTACTCGGTCATCTACCAGGCGATCGAGGAGATCGAGGCGGCCCTCAAGGGCATGCTCAAGCCGGAGTACGAAGAGGTCGAGCTCGGCACGGCGGAGATCCGCGAGGTCTTCAAGTCGTCCAAGCTGGGCAACATCGCCGGTGTGCTCATCCGGTCGGGCGAGGTCAAGCGCAACACCAAGGCGCGCCTCATCCGCGACGGCAAGGTCGTCGCGGAGAACCTCAACATCGAGGGCCTGCGTCGCTTCAAGGACGACGTCACCGAGATCCGCGAAGGCTACGAGGGTGGTATCAACCTCGGAAACTTCAACGACATCAAGGTCGACGACGTCATCGCGACGTACGAGATGCGCGAGAAGCCGCGCGCGTGACCTGACACGCGACCGGGGCCGGTCGGCGGAAGTTATTTCCGTCGATCGGCCCCGGCCGTTGCGTGTACGGTTCCCGTATCGGCGCCGGCACTCTCGGCCCGGCGCCCGTACCCCGAACCGGCGGGACATCCGGACACACACATGTATGTGGGGACTCTGTCCTTCGATCTGCTCCTCGGCGACGTCCACTCGCTCAAGGAGAAGCGCTCCCTGGTCCGTCCGATCGTCGCCGAGCTCCAGCGCAAGTACGGAGTGAGCGCGGCGGAGACGGGCCACCAGGACCTCCACCGCAGGGCCGAGATCGGGCTGGCGCTCGTCTCGGGGGACACCGGGCACCTCAGCGACGTACTGGACCGCTGTGAGCGGCTGGTCGCCGGGCGGCCCGAGGTGGAGCTGCTCTCGGTTCGACGCAGGCTCCACAGCGACGAAGACTGAAGCAAGAAGCAAGAAACTTTTAAGGAGACGGACCAGTGGCCGACAACGCGCGGGCCAAGAGGCTGGCGGACCTCATCCGGGAAGTAGTGGCCCAGAAGCTGCAGCGCGGGATCAAGGACCCGCGGCTCGGCTCGCACGTCACCATCACGGACACCCGGGTCACCGGGGATCTGCGGGAGGCGACCGTCTTCTACACCGTGTACGGGGACGAGGAGGAGCGGAAGGCGGCGGCCGCCGGTCTGGAGAGCGCCAAGGGCGTGCTCCGCAGCGCGGTGGGTGCCGCGGCGGGCGTGAAGTTCACCCCGACGCTGACCTTCGTCGCCGACGCCCTGCCGGACACCGCCAAGACCATCGAGGACCTCCTCGACAAGGCGCGCCAGTCCGACGCCAAGGTGCGCGAGGTCTCGGCCGGCGCCGACTACGCCGGCGGGGCGGACCCGTACCGCAAGCCGGACGACGCCGACGAGACGGACGACGCCGCCGAATGACCCAGAAGCACACCACGCCCGACGGCCTTGTCATCGTCGACAAGCCGTCGGGCTTCACCTCGCACGACGTGGTCGCCAAGATGCGCGGCATCGCCCGCACCCGCCGCGTCGGCCACGCCGGCACGCTCGACCCGATGGCGACGGGCGTCCTCGTCCTCGGCGTGGAGCGCGCGACCAAGCTCCTCGGGCACCTCGCGCTGACCGAGAAGGAATACCTGGGCACGATCCGCCTGGGCCAGACGACCGTCACCGACGATGCCGAGGGCGAGATCACGGGGTCGGTCGACGCCTCGAAGGTCACCCGGGACGCCATCGACGCGGGCATCGCCAGGCTCAGCGGCGACATCATGCAGGTGCCGTCCAAGGTCAGCGCCATCAAGATCGACGGCGTGCGCTCCTACAAGCGGGCACGCGACGGCGAGGACTTCGAGATCCCGGCCCGCCCGGTCACCATCTCGTCCTTCGCGGTGTACGACGTCCGCGACGCGGTCGCCGAGGACGGCACGCCCGTCCTCGACCTGGTCGTCTCGGTGACCTGCTCCTCCGGCACCTACATCCGCGCCCTCGCCCGGGACCTGGGCGCCGACCTGGGCGTCGGCGGCCACCTCACCGCGCTGCGCCGCACACGCGTCGGGCCGTACAAGCTGGACACGGCGAAGACGCTGGACCAGCTCCAGCAGGAGCTGACGGTGATGCCGATCGCCGAGGCCGCCGCGGCCGCGTTCCGGCGCTGGGACATCGACGCCAGGCGCGCCCGGCTGCTCGTCAACGGCGTACGCCTGGAGATGCCGGACGAGTACGCGGCCTCCGGGCCGGTCGCCGTGTTCGACCCCGAGGGCCGTTTCCTGGCGCTCGTCGAGTCGCACAAGGGCAAGGCGAAGAGCCTGGCGGTCTTCGGCTGACACCGGCCGGCATCCGCCCGTGGAGCGGCGATCACGGGGCATCCTCTGGCCGCCGCTCCACGGTCCCCCCTCGGTTCCCCCACCCCTAGGGTGTATCCACCCGACCCTGTCCATTCACCCGTCCGGGCAGGCGCTCGGAGTGAACCGAGGGAGTGCAGGGGGGCGCGTTCACCGCGCGATCTGTCCCCCTGATCACCCCGCGCCTACCTTCGGGAACAGGGCACGCGTGCGAGGCGGGGAGGTTCGACCATGGCGGCAGGGGGCCCGTGGGCGGACGGCGACCGCCGCAAGGGAACGGCGCGCACGCCGCGCGGCGCTGACGCCGGGCCGACCCCGGCCGATTCCGGCATCCCCGCGCTGCTGTACGGCGACGGACAGCCGCCCCCGCCTCCCGGTACCGCCCGCGACGACGTCCTCGTGCAGGTGCACGACCTCGCCGGGCGGCCGCGCGGGATCGGGTTCCTCGCCGACCACCACGGCACCCTGATCACCAGCCATGAAGCCGTGGACGGACTGCCCCGGCTGGTGCTGCGGACCGCGGCACAGCGCTCGTGCGTCGTGGGCGCCGACGCGGTGACCCCGTTGCCCGCCCTGGACCTCGCCCTCGTCCACACCGACGGCCTCGGCGTGGACCCGCTCCCGGTGACCGTGCGGGACCGGATCGACGCAGGCACGTATGTGCGGCTGGCCGCGGGACGCTGGCGCGAGGCACGGGTCCTGGGCTCCACGTCAGTGACGTACACGGCCACCGACCGCTTCCACGCCCTCGACGACGCCCTGGAGCTGGCGATCGGCACGGCGGGGCGCGACGCGCTCAGGCTGGGCGGGGGAGCGGCCGGCGGACCCGTGCTCGACGCGACGACCGGCGCGGTGATCGGCGTCCTGGGCACGGCCCTGCAGTGCGGGCCCCGCGAGGCCGGCTTCGCCGTCCCGCTACGCCCCGTCGCCGCCCTCACCGACCTCCTCACCCGCAACGCGGCCACCGTCCCCGCCTATGGCGCCGACCTCAACCTCGCGGGCGTCCTCCAACTCACCGCCACCTCGGTCGGCTGCGACGGGCCGTCCGGCGACGTGGGGGTGCCGCCGGTCGAACGGGCCGACGTGGCGGGGGAGTTCGCGGAGTTCACCCGGGCGGAGTCGGGGAAGCGGGCCGGTGCGGGGTTCGGCGGGGCCGACCGTGAGCCGGGTGAACAGGGCGGGGGCGCCGCTGGGTTCGCCATGTGCCGCCCGGGTGGCAGTGGTGGGTCCGGCCCGGTTGGGTCGGGGGAGTGGGTCGGTGCGGGGTTCGGCGGGGCCGACCGTGAGCCGGGTGAACAGGGCGGGGGCGCCGCTGGGTTCGCCATGTGCCGCCCGGGTGGCAGTGGTGGGTCCGGCCCGGTGGAGTCGGGGGAGCGGGTCGTCGACCGCGCGTCGGCCCTGGGCCCCGCCGTCGTTCTCGGCCTCGTCGGGGCACCCGGCAGCGGGCGTACGACGGAACTCGCGGCCCTCGCAGCACGGCGGCATCGCGGACCCGAACCGGCGCCCACGCTGTGGCTGCGCGGCGCGGACCTGCGGGACTCCGACGTCTCGGTCGCCGACGCGGCACGGCGTGCGCTGACCCGGGCCGCCCGCATCCTGCGCGCCTCGACCCCCGCCCTGCCCGCCGACCTCGGCGACCTCACCCCCGAGCGCCTCGCCCGGGTCGCCCGCGTCGCCGGCCGGCCGCTGCTTCTGCTGCTCGACGGCCCCGAGGAGATGCCGCCGGTCCTGGCCCACCGCCTCCCCGAGTGGACCCGGGGCACCGCCGACTGGCTGTGCGCGACCGGGGCGCGGCTGGTGGTGGCGTGCCGGGCCGAGTACTGGGAGGGGGCGGGGGCGGAGTTCCCGCGAGAGCTGCTGCACGGGGCTTCTCGGGAAGGGGCGGAGCCCCTGGGGGACGGGACGGGCAGGGGCGGCGGGGGCGAGGCTCCGGGGCGGCTCCCACCCTGTGTGCCGCTGGGCGACCTCACCCCCGACGAGGCCCGCGAGGCCCGTGCCCGCTACGGCATCCCCGAGGGCGTGCTCGCGCAGGCCGACGCCCGGCACCCCCTCACCCTGCGCCTGCTGTCCGAGGTGCGCGCCGCGCTGCCCGACACACCCACGCCCCACCTCGACCGCGACGACGTCCTCGCCGGCTGGCTCGACCTGATGTGCCTGCGCGTCGCCGTCCGTCTCGCCGTCGAGAACGGCCTGCGCGGCACCGCCGTACGCCGTCTCGCCGCCCGGGTCTCCGGCCAGGTCCACGAGGCGGCCCGGCGCAGCCTCGGCCCCGGCCAGGGCGAGCTGGACCGGGAGTCCTTCGAAGCGGTGTTCCCGTGGGGCCCCGCCCCCGCCCGGCTCGGCGGAGGCACCGGCTGGGCGTCCGCCGTCCTCACCGAGGGCCTCCTCGTCCCGGCCGGCACCGGCTACCGCTTCGCCCACGAGGAGTTCGCCGACTGGATCCAGGGCATGCACCTCGACCTCGACGAGGCCCTGCGCGCCCTGGTCCACCACCGCCGTACCCCGGACACCGCCCACCCCGTCCCGGTCCCGCACCACCGCATCGGCCCCGTCGTCGAGGCCCTGCTGCTCGTGGCCCGCCAGCAGGGCAGCGGCCGACTGGCCGAGAAACTGGCCGAGTTGGCGCACGCCCTGGACGCCGACCCGCACTCCTGGTGGGCCGCCCGGCTGTTCGCAGAGGTCCTCACCCGCGTGCCGGACGCCACGCCGTACACCCCGGTGCTGCGGCTGCTCGCCGAGACGATCGTGGACCGGCGGCGCCAAGGGCGGCCCGTGCCGCGGGAGTTCGGGCCGGACTTCTGGACCGGCCTGGCGCTCGGCGACACCGACCGCTTCGACCTCCTGCGCCGCCTCGTCCTCGCCGACCCCGCCCCGCACGAGACCGACCCCGGAGGGGACCGATACCTGGACGCGACGGCCAGGCTGCTCGCCGCCGACCCCACCGCCGTACAACCGCAGCTGACACGCTGGTTCGACGACGAGCGGCCGCTGCCCGCGACGCCGCACGCCACCGTCGCGACGGCCGCGCAGGCGCTGCTGCACACCCATCGGCACCGCGCTTTGGACGACCTCACCGAGGCGCTCGTCGACAGCGCGCACCGGCGCGGGGACGAACTGCTCGGGGTTCTGGCCGAGGAGGAGCCGTCGGCGGTGTGCCGGGCCGTGGACCGGTGGGCGCACGACGAACGGCCCGCGCGCCGCGTCGCGGCCGTCACCTACGGCCTGCGCACCGCCCCGCACCTGCACACCGACGCCGACCGCGAGCTGCTCCGCTACGCCGCCCTCGCCCTGCTCGCCCGCCCCACCGACCGCACCCTGCACGGCGGCGCCCTCGGCCTCCTCGTCCGCGACCCCCGCACCCGCGCCCGGTACCTCCCCGAGGCCCTGCGGCACTTCGCCGAGGGCGACCCCCAGCTCCCGCCGAACGCCGTGCTCGCCGCCCTCAACACCCACCCGGATCCGGTCCTGGCCGCCTTCCGCGAGCGCCTCACGGAGCAGCGCTGCCCGCTGTCCGAGGTCGGCGAAGCCCTGCGGGCCCTCGCCGACGCCACCACGCCCGGCCTGGCCCTGCGGGTCGCCGCGCTGGTGCGGGAGGTCGTCGAGCGGCGCCCGGAGACCGCCGGGGACCTCGCCGGGTACGCCGACCGGCGCCTGGACCAGGGCCCGCAGGCGCGGGCCGTGCTGCTGCCGCTGCTCACCGGGCTGCTGGACGGCGGCCCGGTTCCGGTGCGGGCCGCCCTGGCCGGAGTGATCGCCGCGCCCGGCCCGCTCCGTACCGAACTGCGCGCGCTCCTCCTCGACCGGGAGCGCGACCCGGCCGTCCTGGACGCCCTGCTGCGCGCCGCGGCCGCACACGGCGGCGACGGCCTGCGCGACCTCGTCCACCGCGTCGGCCTGCTGCTCGTCCGCACGCCCGAGGGTGCCACCGCCTACGACCGCGCCCTGGTCGACCTCGGCCGCCATCTGCCCGGCTTCGCCGCCCGTGTCACCGGCTGGCTGACCGACGCCCCCCATGAGTGGTCGGCGATGGTCGGCCCCAGCACCCGCCGCATGATCGAGAACATCGCGGGGGCCGTCGTATCCGTATGACTCCGTGATGACCCCGCCATGACCCGTCATGATCCCGTGCTCCCACGTGCGAACCGTCACAGCACGGACGCCGATGAGAGCACCGGCCACCCGGCATGGCACCCTTAGACCTGCATAAGAGGCAGCCGTAATGAGTCAGACACGGGTTCGAGGAGCGGTCACAGTGCAGCGCTGGCGTGGCTTGGAGGACATCCCCCAGGACTGGGGGCGCAGCGTCGTCACCATCGGCTCCTACGACGGAGTCCACCGCGGTCACCAACTGATCATCAAGCACGCCGTGGACCGCGCCCGCGAGCTGGGCGTGCCCTGTGTCCTCGTCACCTTCGACCCGCACCCCAGCGAGGTCGTCCGCCCCGGCAGCCACCCGCCGCTGCTGGCCCCGCACCACCGCCGCGCCGAACTGTGCGCCGCGCTGGGTGTGGACGCGGTGCTGATCCTCCCCTTCACCACCGAGTTCTCCAAGCTGTCGCCCGCCGACTTCGTCGCCAAGGTGCTGGTCGACAAGCTGCACGCCAAGGCCGTCGTCGAGGGCCCCAACTTCCGCTTCGGCCACAAGGCCGCCGGCGACGTCGCCTTCCTCACCGAGCAGGGTGAGACGTACGACTTCGAGGTCGAGGTCGTCGACCTGTACGTCAGTGGCTCGGCGGGCGGCGGCGAGCCGTTCTCCTCGACCCTGACCCGGCGCCTGGTCGGCCAGGGCGACGTCGAGGGCGCCGCGGAGATCCTCGGCCGTCCGCACCGCGTCGAGGGCGTCGTCGTGCGCGGCGCCCAGCGCGGCCGCGAGCTCGGCTTCCCCACCGCCAACGTCGAGACCCTCCCGCACACCGCCATCCCCGCCGACGGCGTCTACGCCGGCTGGCTGCACGTCGAGGGCGAGGCCATGCCGGCCGCGATCTCCGTCGGCACGAACCCGCAGTTCGACGGCACCGAGCGCACCGTCGAGGCGTACGCCATCGACCGCGTCGGCCTCGACCTGTACGGCCTCCATGTCGCCGTCGACTTCCTCGCCTTCGTGCGCGGCCAGGCCAAGTTCGACTCGCTGGAGGGGCTGCTGGAGCAGATGGCGGCCGATGTGAAGAAGTGCCGGGAGCTGATCGCCGCCGCGGAGTAGTTCTCGCGGGGAGTGCCTCTCTTGCGGAGCGCCTCTCCTACGACGCCGAAGGGCGGCCGGTGCCTTGCGGGGCACCGGCCGCCCTTTGCGTTGCCGACCGGGTTACTGCTGGGGCGGCTGCCCCGGCTGCTGGGGGGCCTGCGGGTAGGGCTGCCCCGGCTGCTGAGGCGCCTGCGGATAGGGCTGCCCCGGCTGGCCGGGCTGCTGCGGCGGATACGGCTGACCGTAGGGCGGCTGCGCCTGCTGCCCGGGCTGCGGCGCCTGAGGGTGCTGCGGTTGCTGTGCCGGGTACGGCTGGGCCTGGTAGGGCTGTCCCGGCTGCGGGGCCTGGGGTGCCTGGGGTGCCTGGGCCTGCTGCGGTGGGTACGGCTGCTGCTGCGGGTAGGGCTGGCCCGGCATGGGCTGCCCGGGCATGGGCTGGCCCGGCAGCGGCGGAGCGGCGACCGGGGGCGGGTTGCCGTCGCTGGTCCACAGACCGTGCGACTGCTGATGCCGTACGAAGTCCTCGGCGACCATCGCGGCGAGGTTGAAGTACGACTCCCGCACCTTGGGCCGCATCATGTCGAGGTCGACCTCCGCACCGGCGGCCAGATGCTCGTCGAACGGCACGACGACGACCCCGCGGCACCGCGTCTCGAAGTGCGCCACGATGTCCTCGACCTTGATCATCTTGCCGGTCTCACGGACCCCGGAGATGACGGTGATGGACCGGGAGACCAGGTCCGCGTACCCGTGCGCGGACAGCCAGTCCAGCGTGGTGCTGGCGCTGGAGGCACCGTCCACGGACGGCGTCGAGATGATGATGAGCTGGTCGGCGAGGTCCAGCACACCGCGCATCGCGCTGTAGAGCAGACCGGTGCCCGAGTCCGTGAGGATGACCGGGTACTGCTTGCCCAGCACGTCGATCGCGCGCCGGTAGTCCTCGTCGTTGAACGTCGTCGACACCGCCGGGTCGACGTCGTTGGCGATGATCTCCAGACCGGACGGCGCCTGGGAGGTGAACCGCCTGATGTCCATGTACGAGTTCAGGTACGGGATCGCCTGCACGAGGTCGCGGATCGTCGCCCCGGTCTCCCGCCGCACGCGGCGCCCGAGGGTACCGGCGTCCGGGTTGGCGTCGATCGCGAGGATCTTGTCCTGCCGCTCGCTGGCGAGCGTGGCGCCCAGCGCGGTCGTGGTCGTCGTCTTGCCGACACCGCCCTTGAGGCTGATGACCGCGATCCGGTAGCAGGACAGCACCGGCGTACGGATCAGCTGCAGCTTGCGCTGCCGCTCGGCCTCCTCCTTCTTGCCACCGATCTTGAACCGCGAGGGCGCGGCAGCCGGGCGGCCGCTCTTCGCCTTCTGCTTCTTGTTGTTGAGCAGCCGGTCCGACGACAGCTCGACCGCCGCCGTGTAACCCAGCGGCGCCGCACCCGGGTTGGTCGGCTGCCGCTGATCGTGCTGCATCGGCTGCGGCCAGGCGGCACCGGCCCGGGGGTCGACCGGAGGCTGAGGCTGCTGCGGCGGCTGGGGGTGCTGACCGGGCTGACCGGGCTGGCCGTGCTCCGGGGCGGGCTGCTGGTGGGGGAGCGGCTGGGCGGCCTGCGGGTACTGCGGCTGCGGGGGCTGCGCCTGGCCGCCGTCGGGCTGCGGGGGCTGGGGCTGGGGCGAGGGCTGCTGGGCGTAGGCCTGCGGGGCCTGGGGTGCCTGCGGCTGCTGCGGGGCCTCCGCCGGGGCAGGTGCCTGCGGGAAGCCGTAACCGCCGGGCTGCGCAGCGGCGTTGGGCAGCGGGGCGCCGGGCTGCGGGACGCCGAACCCGGGCTGCGGCGCGGCCGGAGCAGGAGGCGCGGGCTGCGCGGGTACCTGCGGGGCGGGCTGCTGAGCCGGCTGCTGGGCCGCGGGCGCCGGGGCACCGGGCTGCGGGAAGCCGTAGCCGGGCTGGGCTTGGGGCGACGGCGGCTGAGGGAAGCCGTAGCCGCTCTGCGGGTTGGGCGCGGGCGGCTGGGGGAAGCCGTAGCCGGGCTGCGGCTGCGGCGCGGTGGGCGCGGGCGGCTGGTTCCAGGCGGCGGGCGCGGGCTGCGGAGCCTCCGGCTGGAAGGGCGGCTGCTGCGCGGGCACGGCGGGCTGATCCTGCGGTGCGGCCGGAGCGGCGGCGGCCGGCTGGGGCTGCGCGGGCGCCGGAGGCACGGAGGGCTGCGCCTGCGGCTGAGCCGGCCACTGAGCCGCCGGGGCGGGCGCGGAGGGCTGGTACGGCTGAGGCGCCACCGGCGACGCCTTCTCCTCCGTCGCCGCGGGAGCCCACTCGGGCGGCGTGATGCCCGGGACCCCGGCGGGGATGCCGGTCACGGCGTCCTGCGGCTCAGCGTCCTGCGGCTCAGCGTCCTGCGGCTCAGCGTCCTGCGGTACGGCATCGGCCGGGACCGCGTCCACCGGCTCGGGCTCCGCGTCGGAAGGCTCGGCGCCCTCGGTGTCCTCGGTGCTCTCCGTGTCCTGGACGTCCTCGACATCGTCCACGGCGACGTTCAGAGGCACGGCGTCCTCGGGCTCGTCGGCCACGGGGGCAGCGGTGTCCTCGGCCGGAGCGGCATCCTCATCCTCGACGTCCACGGCGTCGACGGGCTCGGCGGAGTCGTCGGAGTCGGGGTCGGACTCCGCCTCGGTGTCGGTGTCGGACGAGTCCGCCTCCACCTCGACCTTGTCCTCGGCCTCATCACCGTCCGAGAGGCTGTCCCTCTCCTCGGACTCGGACTCGGACTGAGCCTCGGACTCGGCCTCGACCTCAGCCGCGCGCTCCGCGATCTCCCGCTTCAGCGCGACGGCGGAGAAGCGCATGGTGGCCCCGCTCTCCAGGTCACCGCTGCCGGAGTCCCCGGACTCGGTCTCCGTGGTCTCCTCGGCGTCCCTGGACTCCTCGGCACGCGCCCCGAACCCGCTCACGGCAAAGCTCGGCAGCGCACTCGGGGACGCGGCATCGACCTCGGGCGTCTCGGGGACGTCCTCCTGCGGCCGCTGCGGCTCGAACCCGCTCCCCACCGGCAGCTTGGGCACGGCGATGGGGCTGCCGGTCGGCGGCGGAGGCGTCACAGGAGTCGCGGGCGGCGTGAACGGCGCACCAGGCGCAGGCGCTGGCGCGGGCGGAGTGAAAGACGCTCCCGGAGCGGGCGCCGGGGGCGTGAACGCAGCACCGGGCGCGGGCGCAGGAGGAGTGAAGGGCGCCCCAGGAGCGGGCGCGGCAGGCGCAGGCGGCGTAAAAGGCGCACCGGGCGCAGGCGCAGGCGTAGAAGCCGACGCAGGCGCAGGCGGCGTGAAAGGTGCCCCCGGAACCGGCGGCACAGGCGGAACCGAAGCCGCCCCGAACCCGGAACCCGAAACGGCGCCACCCCCGGACGCAGCCCCGGCCCAGTCCCCCGAAGCCCCGCCGAACGCAGACCCCGAACCGGCCCCGCCACCTGAAGCGGCGTCAGCCTCCGCCCCGGCATCGCCCTGAGCCGAATCCGCGGAAGCCCCCGAATCAGCCGAAGCCCCGGAATCCCCCGAGCCCACCGAAGAGGCCGAAGCGGCCGAACCAGCCGAAGCCCCAGAACCCGCCGGCTCCTCCGAACCCGCCGACCCCGCCGAACCGGCCGAATCCGCCGACGCGTTCTGCGTGTACCAGGCGGGCGGCGCGTAATCGATGGTGAACTCGCCCGTCGTCTCGATGGCGGACTCCGCGTCGGGCTGGTCGTCGCCGGGCGTCGCCCAGCCCCCGCGGATCCCGTCCCGATCGCTGCTCACAGTTCCTCCTGGTGTGGTCGGACACCCGCATGCCGTGCCGGGGCGACCATGTCTCGTCTTCCGATGTCGTTCGAGGTCGTTTCCGAGGTCGTCCGATCCACCGGCTCTCCCCCTGGGACGCCGACGCCCGGTCCACGGGTCTGGCGCCACGCCCGGCCCCAGCCTAGTCACCGTGTACGTCACCCCGGCAGGCCCGTCCTCCCCCGAGCACCGAGCACCGCGCACCGAGCACCCGCCCCTCGTGTCTCAGCCTGCCCGCCGACGCCGCCCTCACCCCCCGACCCGACCCGGACTCACCCCCGACCCGCCCCGGAGCCGTCCCTGACGCACCGCTCCGGGGCCGCCGCCCCAGGTCACCGCACCCGCCCCGGCCGCGCCGCACGGCGCCGGGCATAGTAGAAGCCGATCATCGCCGCCCACCCCCCAACCGCCCACAGACAAGGACCTCTTCGCGTGAGCTTCGGCCCGCCCCCCTCCATGTACACCCAGTCCGCGCTGTCCGCGGAGCAGGAGCAGCAAAAGCGCCGAAGGAAGCGCGTACTCGGCGGCGGCCTGGCGGTCGTCCTGGCCGCGGCCCTCGGCGTGGGCGGCTGGCTCGTCCTGGGCACCGGTGACGACTCGGGGCGCGACGACCCCAAGGCACCGGCCGCCGCCGGCGCGGGCCCGCTCGACGTGCGCGAGACGGTCGAGAAGCAGCCCGCGAACCAGCGCGGTGTGATGGGCTTCCGCTTCTCCGCCGACGACATGGCCGCCGGCGAACGCCACGAGATGCCGGGCACCTGGGCCACGGACAAGATCTTCGCCAAGGGCATCAACCGCACCCTGGTCGGCTTCCCGATGGGCAAGGACGTCGCCGTCGGCGACGAGACGTGGAAGCTGCGCCTCGACGGACCCCTCTGCGGCGTCACCCGCCAGGTCACCGGAGAGAACCGTACGGCCGTGCTGTTCCGCTCCGGCGAGGACGCGGACGCGCTGTGCAACCAGGTCGCCTTCGTCGACCTCGACGACGGCAAGAAGGTCTGGCAGGCCGAGATCCCGGCCTCCAAGCTCGGCACCGGCGCGGGCACCGCGGAGCACGCGGGCGGCCAGGACACACCGGGCGTCGCCCTCGTCCACGGCATCGTGGCCGTCACCTGGGGCGGCGGCACCGACGCCTACGCCATGGACACCGGCGAGCGGCGCTGGCGCATCGAGTCCGACCCCGCCGACAAGTGCGAGCACTACGGCGCCGCCGGCGGCCCCACGCTGGTGCTGCGCCTGCAGTGCTGGACCGACGGGTCGTACGACGGCATCACCTACAAGGCGCGCGAGGTCGACCCCGGCACGGGGGCGACGAGATGGACGTACGCCCTGGAGGCGGGCATCCACGACGTGCGGGTGGTCTCCAGCAGGCCCGCCGTCCTCGCGGTCTCCGCCGCCGACATCGGCATCACGGACATCCTCGCCCTGGACGAGCACGGCAAGAACCTCAGCACCATCGCGCTCGGCAAGGACGCCTACGTCGCCACATGCGCCGACGAGACCGACATGCTCGCCACCGACGACTGCCCGACCGTCACCGTCGGCGCCGGACAGGTCTTCCTGACCACCGCCGAGCAGGGCGACACGATCCACAACTACAACTGGATCGTCGGCTTCGACCTCAAGACCGGCCGCACGATGCAGAAGTTCGAGTCCGGCCGCAACGCCCTGCTGCACCCCCTGCGGATGAGCGGCGGAAAGCTCCTCGCGCTGCGCGACAGCAGCGACCACATCACGCCCATGGGCCTGGTCGCCCTCGACCCGCGCACCGGCGACGAGACCCCGTACCTCTACTTCGATCTGCCCTCCGAGGCCTGGACGCTCACCTCGACGGAACTGGCCCACATCGTCGTCCAGAACGGCCGCGTCTTCTTCGCCGCCAAGGCCGCGAGCGCCCCCGACGAGGACAAGGCCTGGGTCTGGCTGGCCGTCGGCATCGAACCCGACGCGCCGCGCAAGAAGTGAAGAACAACAAGAAGAACAACAAGAAGAACAAGAAGGTGAAGAACAAGGAGTGAAGACAGCGGGGCGGGAGCCCGGACCGGCCCCCGCCCCGCGTCGCAGCCGCTCGGCGCCTACGCGTTCTCGCCCGGCGCCGGCTCCAGATCGAACTCCCCGTCCCGCGCGCCCAGCACGAAGGCACGCCACTCCGCCTCCGTGTAGCGCAGCACGGTGTCCGGGTCGAGCGACGAGCGCATGGCCACGGCCCCGTCGGGGAGGTACGCGATCTCCACGCGCTCCTCGTGCTCCTCCGTGCCCGGCGCGCTGTGCCACTCGACGCCGGAGATGTCGAGCGCGTACAGCTCGTCGCGCTCCCGCTCCTTGCGCGCCTTGATCTCCTCAGCCGTCTCCGTCATCGCGACGCGACCCCTTCCCGACGTACGAACGATCCCGCAGGTCACCCTAGTGGCCGCACACGCGCGTGCGGAGCGGTTCCGGGACCCCGGCGAGAGCGGCCGTCGCCTGCTGGTACTCTGGGTGGCGGCCGTATGTGTACGCACCCCCGGAGCCGCGCTCTGGAGGTCGCGCTCAGCGGATCCCCGCCTCCCGAGTAACGGAAGCTCCCCCGAGATGTGGACCGGGGGCACTCGGTGGCCATTCAGACAGTATCGAGGAGTACGCGTGTCGCTCGACGCCGCTACGAAGAAGCAGATCATCAGCGAGTTCGGCCAGAAGGAGGGCGACACCGGCTCCCCCGAGGTCCAGGTCGCCATGCTGTCGCGTCGGATCTCCGACCTGACGGAGCACCTGAAGGCCCACAAGCACGACCACCACTCCCGCCGTGGTCTGCTGATCCTGGTCGGTCAGCGCCGCCGCCTGCTGCAGTACCTGGCCAAGAAGGACATCCAGCGCTTCCGTGCGCTGGTCGACCGTCTCGGCATCCGCCGCGGTGCGGCCGGCGCCAAGTAAGACGCCGTGAAGGGAGCGGTTCCCGGGAAGAGACCGGGACCGCTCCCTTTGCCGTACGTACGGAAACGTGCGGACTGTCACTGCCCCTTTGTAGTGTGGTAGCACAACGCACAACGCATTACGTACGACACAGCACGACAGACGAACAGAGACGACAAGAAGGGGAGAAGCGCACCTAGCCGCCGCCGGTCCTCGGTAGTGGCCCCCGGGGGGAAGCGAGCCCCGGGTGCTTCGATCGAAGACCGGCCCGCACCGCACGGAGCGCTTCTCCACCATCGTCCCCCTGCCACACGGGCAGCCCGGGACGAAGACGAGGAGAAATTGCTAGTGGAGAACGAGACCCACTACGCCGAGGCCGTCATCGACAACGGCTCCTTCGGCACCCGTACCATCCGCTTCGAGACGGGCCGCCTGGCCAAGCAGGCCGCCGGCTCCGCCGTGGCGTACCTGGACGACGACACCATGGTGCTGTCGGCCACCACCGCCTCCAAGCAGCCCAAGGACCAGCTCGACTTCTTCCCCCTGACGGTGGACGTCGAGGAGCGGATGTACGCCGCCGGCAAGATCCCCGGCAGCTTCTTCCGCCGCGAGGGCCGTCCCTCCGAGGACGCGATCCTCACCTGCCGGCTGATCGACCGCCCGCTGCGCCCGTCCTTCAAGAAGGGCCTGCGCAACGAGATCCAGGTCGTCGCCACGATCATGGCGCTCAACCCCGACCACCTGTACGACGTCGTGGCGATCAACGCCGCCTCCGCGTCCACGCAGCTGGCCGGTCTGCCCTTCTCCGGCCCGATCGGCGGCGTCCGCGTCGCGCTGATCCGCGGCCAGTGGGTGGCGTTCCCGACGCACACCGAGCTCGAGGACGCCGTCTTCGACATGGTCGTCGCGGGTCGCACCCTGGAGGACGGCGACGTCGCGATCATGATGGTCGAGGCCGAGGCCACCGAGAAGACCATCAAGCTGGTCGAGGGCGGCGCCGAGGCGCCGACCGAGGAGATCGTCGCCGCCGGTCTGGACGCCGCTAAGCCCTTCATCAAGGTGCTCTGCAAGGCCCAGGCCGACCTCGCCGCGAAGGCCGCCAAGCCGACCGCCGAGTTCCCGATCTTCCTGGACTACAAGGACGACGTCTTCGAGGCCCTGTCCTCCGCGGTCCGCTCCGAGCTCGCCCAGGCGCTCACCATCGCCGGCAAGCAGGAGCGCGAGGCCGAGCTGGACCGCGTCAAGGAGCTCGCCGCCACCAAGCTCCTGCCGGAGTTCGAGGGCCGCGAGAAGGAGATCTCCGCCGCGTACCGCTCCCTGACCAAGCAGCTCGTCCGCGAGCGCGTGATCAAGGAGAAGAAGCGCATCGACGGCCGTGGGCTGACGGACATCCGCACCCTGGCCGCCGAGGTCGAGGCCATCCCGCGGGTCCACGGCTCCGCGGTGTTCGAGCGTGGCGAGACCCAGATCCTGGGCGTCACCACCCTGAACATGCTCCGCATGGAGCAGCAGCTGGACACCCTCTCCCCGGTGACCCGCAAGCGCTACATGCACAACTACAACTTCCCGCCGTACTCCACCGGCGAGACCGGCCGCGTCGGCTCCCCGAAGCGCCGCGAGATCGGCCACGGCGCCCTCGCCGAGCGCGCCCTGGTCCCGGTCCTGCCGACGCGCGAGGAGTTCCCCTACGCGATCCGTCAGGTCTCCGAGGCGCTCAGCTCGAACGGCTCGACGTCCATGGGCTCGGTCTGCGCCTCCACCATGTCGCTGCTGAACGCCGGTGTGCCGCTGAAGGCCCCGGTCGCCGGTATCGCCATGGGTCTGATCTCCCAGGAGATCGACGGCGAGACGCACTACGTCACCCTCACCGACATCCTCGGTGCGGAGGACGCCTTCGGCGACATGGACTTCAAGGTCGCCGGCACCAAGGAGTTCGTCACCGCCCTCCAGCTCGACACCAAGCTGGACGGCATCCCGGCCTCCGTCCTGGGCGCCGCCCTCAAGCAGGCCCGCGACGCGCGTCTCCACATCCTCGACGTGATGATGGAGGCCATCGACCGGCCCGACGAGATGTCCCCGAACGCGCCGCGGATCATCACCGTGAAGATCCCGGTCGACAAGATCGGTGAGGTCATCGGCCCCAAGGGCAAGATGATCAACCAGATCCAGGAGGACACGGGCGCCGAGATCACGATCGAGGACGACGGCACCATCTACATCGGTGCCGCCGACGGCCCGTCCGCCGAGGCCGCCCGCGCCACGATCAACGGCATCGCCAACCCGACGATGCCCGAGGTCGGCGAGCGCTACCTGGGCACGGTCGTCAAGACGACCACGTTCGGCGCGTTCGTCTCCCTGCTGCCCGGCAAGGACGGTCTGCTGCACATCTCGCAGATCCGCAAGCTGGCCGGCGGCAAGCGCGTGGAGAACGTCGAGGACGTCCTCGGTGTGGGCCAGAAGGTCCAGGTCGAGATCGCCGAGATCGACTCCCGCGGCAAGCTCTCCCTGATCCCCGTGATCGAGGGCGAGGAAGGCTCCGAGGACAAGAAGGACGACGCCGACAAGTGACGTCGACGAGCTCCAAGGCGACGGCCCGCACCTCTTCGGAGGCGCGGGCCGTCGCCCGTACCCAAACCCTGATCAAGGGCGCCAACGGCATCGGTGTCGTCCGCAAGACGACGCTCCCGGGCGGCCTGCGCATCGTCACCGAGACCCTGCCCTCCGTCCGCTCCGCGACCTTCGGCATCTGGGCCCACGTCGGCTCCCGCGACGAGACCCGGGCTCTGAACGGCGCCACGCACTACCTGGAGCACCTGCTCTTCAAGGGCACCCGGAAGCGCAGCGCGCTGGACATCTCCTCCGCCCTCGACGCCGTCGGCGGCGAGATGAACGCGTTCACGGCCAAGGAGTACACGTGCTACTACGCGCGCGTGCTCGACACCGACCTGCCGCTCGCCATCGACGTGGTCTGCGACATGCTGACCGGCTCCCTGATCCTGGAGGAGGACGTCGACGTCGAGCGGGGCGCGATCCTCGAAGAGATCGCCATGACCGAGGACGACCCGGGCGACTGTGTGCACGACCTGTTCGCGCACACCATGTTCGGCGACAACGCCCTCGGCCGCCCGGTCCTCGGCACGGTCGACACCGTCAACGCCCTCACCGCCGACCGCATCCGCCGCTTCTACAAGAAGCACTACGACCCCACGCACCTGGTCGTCGCCGCCGCCGGCAACATCGACCACAACAAGGTCGTACGACAGGTCCGCGCGGCCTTCGAGAAGGCGGGTGCCTTCAAGGACCTCGACGCCCGCCCCATCGCCCCGCGCGACGGCAGGCGGACCATCCGCACCGCGGGCCGCGTCGAACTGCTCGCCCGCAAGACCGAGCAGGCGCACGTCGTCCTCGGCATGCCGGGCCTGGCCCGCACCGACGAGCGCCGCTGGGCCCTCGGCGTGCTCAACACCGCCCTCGGCGGCGGCATGTCCTCCCGGCTGTTCCAGGAGGTCCGCGAGAAGCGCGGCCTGGCCTACAGCGTGTACTCGTACACCTCCGGCTTCGCCGACTGCGGCCTGTTCGGCGTCTACGCCGGCTGCCGTCCGTCCCAGGTGCACGACGTGCTGAAGATCTGCCGCGACGAGCTCGACCATGTCGCCCAGCACGGCCTGACCGACGACGAGATCGACCGCGCCATCGGTCAGCTGCGCGGCTCCACCGTCCTCGGCCTGGAGGACACCGGCGCGCTGATGAACCGCATCGGCAAGAGCGAGCTGTGCTGGGGCGAGCAGATGTCGGTCGACGACATGCTCGCCCGGATAGCGGAGGTGACCCCGGACGACGTCCGTGCCGTCGCCCGCGACATCCTGGGACAGCGGCCCTCGCTGTCGGTCATCGGCCCGCTCAAGGACAAGCAGGCGGCCCGGCTGAACGACGCGGTCGCCTGAAACACCACCGATAGGGAAGCAGGAACATGAGCAAGCTGCGCGTGGCGGTCCTCGGTGCCAAGGGCCGGATCGGCTCCGAGGCGGTACGGGCGGTCGAGGCCGCCGAGGACATGGAGCTGGTCGCCGCCCTCGGCCGCGGCGACACGCTGGACGTCCTGGCGGAGACCGGCGCCCAGGTCGTCGTCGAACTGACCACGCCCGACTCGGTGATGGCCAACCTCGAGTACTGCGTCGGCCACGGCATCCACGCCGTCGTCGGTACGACGGGCTGGACCGAGGAGCGTCTCGCGCGGCTCAAGGGCTGGCTGGCCGCATCCCCGCAGACGGGCGTGCTGATCGCGCCGAACTTCTCCATCGGGGCCGTCCTGACGATGAAGTTCGCGCAGATCGCCGCGCCGTACTTCGAGTCCGTCGAGGTCGTCGAACTGCACCACCCGAAGAAGGTCGACGCCCCCTCCGGCACCGCCACGCGCACGGCCCAGCTCATCGCCGAGGCCCGCGCCGCCGCGGGCACCGCCCCGGCGCCGGACGCGACGGAGACCGCCCTGGACGGCGCGCGCGGCGCGAGTGTCGACGGCATCCCCGTCCACTCCGTCCGCCTGCGCGGCCTGCTGGCCCACCAGGAGGTCCTGCTCGGCGGCGAGGGCGAGACCCTGACCGTCCGCCACGACTCGCTGCACCACAGCAGCTTCATGCCCGGCATCCTGCTGGGCGCCCGCCGGGTGGTGACGACTCCGGGCCTCACCTTCGGCTTGGAGCACTTCCTGGACCTGGGCTGACCCGAGGACAGCACGACATGCGCGCGAAGATCTCCTACGCCATAACGGCCGCCGTCCTGGTCGTCTACTTCGTCCTGGTCGGCAGCCGCGGCGTACTGCTCATCCGGTCCGGCACCCTGCTGACCGTCACCTTCGGGGTGGCGGTGCTGATCCTGCCGGTCATCGGCGTCTGGTTCCTGTGGAAGAACACCCAGTTCGTCCGCAGGGCCAACGCCCTCGCCGCCGAACTCGACGCCGAGGGCGGCCTGCCGGTCGACGAGCTCAAGCGGCTGCCGAGCGGCCGGGTCGACCGCGACTCCGCCGACGAGGTCTTCGCCCGCCGCAAGGCCGAGACGGAAGCCGCCCCGGACGACTGGCGCACCTGGTTCCGCCTGGCCGTCGCCTACCACGACGCCCGCGACACCCCCCGCGCCCGCAAGGCCATGCAGCGCGCCATCGCCCTGCACGACGGCCGCCCGGTCCAGGTCTGAACGTCGTACGCCGAAGGGGCCGGTCCGCGTCCACCGCGGTCCGGCCCCTTCCGTGTGAACCTCGCCGGCCGGCTCAGCTCCGCCCGTACTCCGCGGCCCATGCCTCGACGCTGTCCGCCGCCCGGTCGAAGGCCTCGAAGCGGGCGAGGAAGTCGGCGTTGTGGGTGGTCAGCAGCGGAGGCATGTCGGAGGAGGCCCGGTCCCGGCGCTCCAGGAGCAGGGCCTGCCCCTGCACCGTGCGTGGCAGTCCCAGCCAGCGCACCGGCTGCTGCACCGTGCGCGCGGAGACGACCTTGTCCCAGCCGACCGTCCGCGTGACGAAGAAACCCACCTGGCGCAGCCCGCGGGCGCTCACCCACACGCCCATCCGCAGCAGCCGCAGCGCCGCGGCGATGATCAGCAGGGCGAAACCGAAGACGACACCGGCACCGCCGACCGTGCCGGTCAGCGCGATGACGACGGCCGCGAACAGCACGTACGAGGCCAGCAGCAGCCCCACCGCGGCCGCGCCGACCCGCCAGGGGCCGGGCCGGTAGGGGCGCCGCCAGCGGTCGCGGTCGTCGAAGGGCAGCGCGACATCGTCCGCTGCCTCGAAAGCACGGTCGGCCGTCAGGAAGGGCAGGGGCACGGCTGGTCCTCACTCGTTCCACGCAGGGGCTGTGCCCGGTGAGGCTATCGACCCGGCTCCCCGCTGACCACCTTCGGGGGTCCGATGGAGTCAGCACTCCTGCGACACCTGCGACTGCTGCGCCCCACCGGCGGGGGCGGTGGGCGGCGCCGGCATGCCGAGGACCAGCGAACCGGTCGGCGTGCCGCCGCGTGCAGGCCCCCAGCAGCCGGAGCCCGGCCGGCCGGCCGAAAGCCCTGTTGTCAGTGGGGGCCCGTAGAGTGGGCGCCGCCCGAGTGAAGTGATGGAAGGACCCTCCGAGCCGTGACCGACACCCCCGCCGACGACCTCAAGCCCAGCTTCCGCAGTGATGTCACCGTCGAGCTGGTCAAGCACAGCGCGGCCGACTCCGACGTGCTGTGGGCCGCCCGAGTCTCCACCGCCGGCGAGCAGTCCCTGGAGGAGCTGACGAAGGACCCCGAGCGCTCCAAGGGCCTCATCAACTACCTCATGCGGGACCGGCACGGCAGCCCCTTCGAGCACAACTCGATGACCTTCTTCATCAGCGCCCCGATCTTCGTCTTCCGGGAGTTCATGCGGCACCGCGTGGGCTGGTCCTACAACGAGGAGTCCGGCCGCTACCGGGAGCTTCAGCCGGTCTTCTACGTCCCGGACGCCTCGCGCAAGCTGGTCCAGGAGGGCCGCCCCGGCAAGTACCAATTCGTCGAGGGCACTCAGGCGCAGCAGGAGCTCACCGGGCGCGTCATGGAGGACACCTACCGGCAGGCGTACGAGGCCTACCAGGAGATGCTCGCCGCCGGCGTCGCCCGCGAGGTCGCCCGCGCCGTCCTCCCCGTCGGCCTGTTCTCCTCGATGTACGCCACCTGCAACGCCCGCTCGCTGATGCACTTCCTCGGCCTGCGCACCCAGCACGAGCTGGCGAAGGTGCCGTCCTTCCCGCAGCGGGAGATCGAGATGGTGGGCGAGAAGATGGAGGCCGAGTGGGCGAAGCTCATGCCGCTCACCTACGCCGCCTTCAACGCCAACGGTCGCGTCGCCCCGTAACGCACAGGGTTTCCCCGGGCGGGACTGATGTACGGATCAGCCGCACGAAGTGTCCGTATTGCGGCATTTGGAGAAGTTCATCTAGCCTGATCAAACGGACCCGGCACTGCTTGAACCCCCGAGCAGGCAGTGCCGGGCTCCACATTTGTCATGACTTATCCCGCCCCCCGAGGGCAGACCGCGCCTTGAGCAACGAGTAGCGTGTAACCCATGGCTCCGACCTCCACTCCGCAGACCCCCTTCGGGCGGGTCCTCACCGCCATGGTCACGCCTTTCACGGCGGACGGCGCACTCGACCTCGACGGCGCACAGCGGCTCGCCACCCACCTGGTGGACGCAGGCAACGACGGCCTGATCGTCAACGGCACCACCGGCGAGTCCCCGACCACCAGCGACGCGGAGAAATCGGACCTCGTACGAGCCGTACTGGAGGCGGTCGGCGACCGCGCCCACATCGTGGCCGGCGTCGGCACCAACGACACCCACCACAGCATCGAGCTGGCCAAGGCCGCCGAGAAGACCGGCGCCCACGGCCTCCTCGTCGTCACGCCGTACTACAACAAGCCCCCGCAGGAGGGCCTGTACCGGCACTTCACGGCCGTCGCCGACGCCACCGAGCTGCCGGTCATGCTCTACGACATCCCCGGCCGCAGCGGCGTCCCGATCGACACCGAGACCCTCGTCCGGCTCGCCCAGCACCCCCGGATCGTCGCCAACAAGGACGCCAAGGGCGACCTCGGCCGCGCCAGCTGGGCCATCGCCCGCTCCGGCCTCGCCTGGTACTCCGGCGACGACATGCTCAACCTGCCCCTGCTCTCCGTGGGCGCGGTCGGCTTCGTCTCCGTCGTCGGCCATGTCGTCACCCCGGACCTGCGCGCCCTGGTCGAGGCGTACACCTCCGGCGACGTACAGAAGGCCACGGAGATCCACCAGAAGCTGCTCCCCGTCTACACCGGCATGTTCCGCACCCAGGGCGTCATGACCACCAAGGCCGCGCTCGCCCTCCAGGGCCTGCCCGCCGGACCGCTGCGCGCCCCCATGGTGGAGTGCTCGCCGGAAGAGATTGCCCAGCTCAAGATCGATCTTGCCGCCGGCGGGGTACAGCTCTGACAACAGACTTCGCGGAACCCCACCGCGCGTAAACGCTTCACAACTGAATAGCGGGGCCACCGGTGCCCGCATCCCACAACAACTGCTACTGCACGAACGTCACGCTGCGCCACGTGCCACACCGGTACGTGGCGCGCGTGGTGAGGAGAGTCTTTTGAGTCATCCGCACCCTGAACTCGGCCCGCCCCCGCCGCTCCCCGAGGGCGGCCTGCGCGTCACCCCGCTCGGCGGCCTCGGCGAGATCGGCCGCAACATGACGGTCTTCGAGTACGGCGGCCGCCTGCTGATCGTCGACTGCGGAGTGCTCTTCCCCGAGGAGGAGCAGCCCGGAATCGACCTGATCCTGCCGGACTTCTCGTCCATCCGGGACCGCCTCGACGACATCGAGGGCATCGTCCTCACCCATGGCCACGAGGACCACATCGGCGGCGTCCCCTTCCTCCTGCGCGAGAAGCCGGACATCCCGCTGATCGGCTCCAAGCTGACCCTCGCCCTGATCGAGGCCAAGCTCCAGGAGCACCGCATCCGCCCGTACACCCTCGAGGTGGCGGAGGGGCAGCGCGAGCGCATCGGCCCCTTCGACTGCGAGTTCGTCGCGGTCAACCACTCCATCCCGGACGCGCTGGCCGTCGCCATCCGCACTCCCGCGGGCATGGTGGTCCACACCGGCGACTTCAAGATGGACCAGCTCCCGCTGGACAACCGCCTCACGGACCTGCACGCCTTCGCGCGGCTGAGCGAGGAGGGCATCGACCTCCTGCTCTCCGACTCCACGAACGCCGAGGTCCCCGGCTTCACCCCGCACGAGCGGGACA
>NZ_JBMGQD010000001.1:0-2415000 GCF_049739565.1 Streptomyces sp. SAI-170 | reverse complement strand
AGTTGGTAGTAGGTGAGTGATGGGGTGACGCAGGAAGGTAGTCCATCCCGGGCGGTGGTTGTCCCGGGGTAAGGGTGTAGGACGCAAGGTAGGCAAATCCGCCTTGCACATAGTCTGAGACCTGATGCCGAGCCGATTGTGGTGAAGTGGATGATCCTATGCTGTCGAGAAAAGCCTCTAGCGAGTTTCATGGCGGCCCGTACCCTAAACCGACTCAGGTGGTCAGGTAGAGAATACCGAGGCGTTCGGGTGAACTATGGTTAAGGAACTCGGCAAAATGCCCCCGTAACTTCGGGAGAAGGGGGGCCATGTCTGGTGATCCGTTTTACACGGTGAGCTGGGTGTGGCCGCAGAGACCAGCGAGAAGCGACTGTTTACTAAAAACACAGGTCCGTGCGAAGCCGTAAGGCGATGTATACGGACTGACGCCTGCCCGGTGCTGGAACGTTAAGGGGACCGGTTAGTGACCTTTCGGGGTTGCGAAGCTGAGAACTTAAGCGCCAGTAAACGGCGGTGGTAACTATAACCATCCTAAGGTAGCGAAATTCCTTGTCGGGTAAGTTCCGACCTGCACGAATGGCGTAACGACTTCTCGACTGTCTCAACCATAGGCCCGGTGAAATTGCACTACGAGTAAAGATGCTCGTTTCGCGCAGCAGGACGGAAAGACCCCGGGACCTTTACTACAGTTTGATATTGGTGTTCGGTTCGGCTTGTGTAGGATAGCTGGGAGACTTTGAAGCTCACACGCCAGTGTGGGTGGAGTCGTCGTTGAAATACCAGTCTGGTCGTGCTGGATGTCTAACCTGGGTCCGTGATCCGGATCAGGGACAGTGTCTGATGGGTAGTTTAACTGGGGCGGTTGCCTCCCAAAGGGTAACGGAGGCGCCCAAAGGTTCCCTCAGCCTGGTTGGCAATCAGGTGTTGAGTGTAAGTGCACAAGGGAGCTTGACTGTGAGACCGACGGGTCGAGCAGGGACGAAAGTCGGGACTAGTGATCCGGCGGTGGCTTGTGGAAGCGCCGTCGCTCAACGGATAAAAGGTACCCCGGGGATAACAGGCTGATCTTCCCCAAGAGTCCATATCGACGGGATGGTTTGGCACCTCGATGTCGGCTCGTCGCATCCTGGGGCTGGAGTCGGTCCCAAGGGTTGGGCTGTTCGCCCATTAAAGCGGTACGCGAGCTGGGTTTAGAACGTCGTGAGACAGTTCGGTCCCTATCCGCTGTGCGCGTAGGAGTCTTGAGAAGGGCTGTCCCTAGTACGAGAGGACCGGGACGGACGAACCTCTGGTGTGCCAGTTGTTCTGCCAAGGGCATGGCTGGTTGGCTACGTTCGGGAGGGATAACCGCTGAAAGCATCTAAGCGGGAAGCCTGCTTCGAGATGAGGACTCCCACCCACTTGATGGGGTAAGGCTCCCAGTAGACGACTGGGTTGATAGGCCGGATATGGAAGCACGGTAACGTGTGGAGTTGACCGGTACTAATAGGCCGAGGGCTTGTCCTCAGTTGCTCGCGTCCACTGTGTTGGTTCTGAAACCACGAACAACCCCACGTTGTCACAGGCGTGGTGCGGTTGACAGTTTCATAGTGTTTCGGTGGTCATAGCGTAGGGGAAACGCCCGGTTACATTCCGAACCCGGAAGCTAAGCCTTACAGCGCCGATGGTACTGCAGGGGGGACCCTGTGGGAGAGTAGGACGCCGCCGAACAATCATTGATAAGGGTTGGGCCTGGAACTTCGGTTCCGGGCCCAACCCTTTTTTGTTTTGCGTCACTTGACGTTCACGTTGGGCGCCCAGCATCCAACCATGAGTACTGCTGCGATGCTCAGGGCCGCCGGTGTCGGACTCGGTGACGAGGTGATCGTGCCGGCCTTCGGGGACGTCGAGGTCGCCGAGGCCGTGACACTGGCCGGTGGGCTGCCGGTGTTCGCCGACATAGATCCGGGCACGTACTGCCTGGACCCGGTGGCTGTCGCCGCCGCGGTGACCGGGCGGACGGCGGCTGTTGTGGCCGTCCATCGGTTCGGCCGGCCCGCCGATGTGCCGGGGCTGCTCGAAGTGGGTCGGCGGCATGGGCTGTTGGTGCTCCAGGAGGGCGAGTCCGAGGAGCCGTACGACGAGATCGCGCAGCGCAGGCAGCGGGCCGCGTTCCTCGACGAGCGGCTGAAGGGCGTGACGACGCCCGAGGCGACCGTGGGGCACACCTATCAGCAGTACGTCGTGCGGGTGCCGGGGAACGGGCGGCCCGATCGGGACGCCTTCGCACGAGCCTTGCGGGCCAGGGGAGTCGACTGCCGGGTGCCGGTGAAGACGCCTGTGCACCGGCTGCCCGAATTCCGGCGGTGCGTGTCCCTGCCGGAGACCGAGCGGGCCGCCGACGAGACGTTGGCGCTGCCCGTGGACGCGTCGTTGACGAAGCGGGACATGCAGCGGATCGTGGCCGCGTGCAATGCCCTCGGGGGACTGCTCCAGCCCGCGCTCTGAACGAGTTTGGGAATACGGGTTCGTTCGGGGTATGATCTATTCAGTTGCTGCGGGGGAAACCCCGAGAAAAGCGACCGGCCCCTATAGCTCAGTCGGCAGAGCGTCTCCATGGTAAGGAGAAGGTCAACGGTTCGATTCCGTTTGGGGGCTCCGAAGAAAGAACCCCGCCCTTTCGGGCGGGGTTCTTTTGTATGTCCCCCGGCGGACCGGGGGAGTTGGCTCAGGCGTTGTGCAGACCCGGGACGCGCATGGCCAGGATCGCCATGTCGTCGGACGGGGCGTCCGAGGCGAAGCGCTCCACGGCGCGCATGATGCGGGCGGCGACCGCGCCGGCCGTGAGGCCCGTGCAGGTCGTCAGGACGTCGGCGAGGCCGTCGTCGCCCAGCATGCGGGTGCCCTCGCGGCGTTCGGTGACGCCGTCGGTGACGCAGAGCAGGACGTCGCCCGGGTCGAGGGTGACCGTCTGCTCGTAGAGCTCCAGGTCCTCCAAGACGCCGAGCAGCGGCTGGGGTTCGGCCGCGGCCTCGACCGTGCCGTCCTGGCGCAGCCGGAGCGGGAGCGGGTGGCCGGCGCAGACGACCTTCAGCTCCGCGCTGCCGTCGGGCTGCGGGCGCAGCTCGCCGTACAGGAGGGTCAGGAAGCGGCTGCGGGCTCCCTCGTCGAGGATGGCGGAGTTGAGGCGCTCCAGGACCGCGGGTCCGCTGAGGCCCTCGCGGGCGAGGAGGCGCAGGGCGTGCCGGGCGAGGCCCGTGACGGCCGCCGCGTTGGGTCCCGTACCGCAGACGTCTCCGATGGCGAAGCCGTAGGCGCCGTCGCTGATGGGGAAGACGTCGTAGAAGTCGCCGCCGACCTCGTTGCCCTCGCCGGCCGCGCGGTAGATGACCTCGACCTCGACGCCGTCGATGGTGGGCAGTTCCGGGGGCAGGAGGCTGCGCTGGAGGGACTGGCTGATGGCGGTGCGCTCGGAGTAGAGGCGGGCGTTGTCGAGGGCGAGGGCCGCTCGGCGCGAGAGGTCCTCCGCCAACTCCAGGATTTCCTGGCGGAAGTGCTCGTCGGTGGGCTTGCCGAGGGTCAGCATGCCGATGACGCGGTTGCGGGCGACCAGGGGCAGGACGACGGTCTCTCCGCCGACCGCGCCCGCGGTGGCGAGGGTGGTGCCGATGCCGGAGCTGACGGTGGCCGGTTCGCCGCGACCGAGGCTGCGCATGGAGGTGCGCAGGGCGGCCTGGTGGGCGACTTCGGCGGGGGCCGTCCAGACGCGGGCGCCCGGGGTGGGGACCGGGTCGGGCGGGGCGATCTTCGAGAGCAACGACTTGATGCCGTCGATGAGTTCCTCGTCCTCGTGCAGGACGTACGACAGATACGGCTCGGAGGCCTGGTCGGCGATCGTGTAGACGGCGCACCAGGTGGCCAGGGTGGGGACCGTCATCTGGGCCATGAGGGCCAGGGTCTGGTCGCGGTCGAGGGTGCCGGCCAGGAGGTCGGAGGCCTCGACGAGGAAGCTCAAGGAGCCGCGGCGCAGGCGTTCCAGTTCGCCGAGGCGGGCCGACTCGACGGCGAGGGCGATGCGGTCGGCCGCGAACTGCAGGCGCAGCGCCTCTTCGTTGCTGTAGCGGCCCGGTGCCTCGGCGGCGACGCCGAGCGAGCCGGTGAGGCGACCCTCGACCTTGAGCGGCACGGTGACGACCGAGCGCATGCCGGTGCCGTTGAGCAGGGGCACGGCTCCGGGGACGGCGGTGAGGTCGTCGTGGACGGCGGGCATGCGGGCGGAGCCGTAGCGGCCGGGGCCGGCCTCGACGGGGACGCGGGCGAAGCGCTGGCGGGCGGAGGGCAGGCCGGTGGAGGCGCGGACCTCCAGCTCCGTCTCGTCGTCGGTGGCGAGGAGCAGGAACGCGGAGTCGGCGTCGAGCATGTCGCGGGCGCGTTCCACCGTGCGCTGCAGGAGGCCGTCGAGGTCGTCGGGTGCGGGGGAGCCGATGAACACCTCGAACGGGTCGGTGTTCTTGCCCTCGCCGGAGCCCCCGCTGTCGGAGGTGTTGACGCGCAACGGGGTCTGCAGCACCGCGCGTTCGTGGTCGCGCACCAGGAGGCAGACGGTGGAGGGGTCGCCGCCGGTGTCGCGGACGCGCAGGTGGGAGGCGTAGACGGGGACGACCCGGCCGGCCGCGTCGCGGATGCCGTAGCTGCCTTCCCAGCGGGAGAGCTGGAGTGCCTCGGCGACGCCCGTGCCGGTGCCCGGGGTGTGCGGCCACGCGGCGAGGTCGGTGAGGGGTTTGCCGGTGACCTGGTCGGCCGGGTAGCCGAACAGCTCCTCGGCGTCCTCGTTCCAGGCGGAGATGGCGCCGTTGCGGTCGATCTGGACGACGGCGACCCGGATGCGGCCGTCGGCGATCGGCAGCAGCTCGGCCGGGAGGGACGGTCCGGCGGATCGGGTGCCGACGGGACGTTCGGGCAGCTCCAGTTGGAACCAGACCTGCTTGTGCGTGGGGGTGTACTCCACGCCCCAGCGCCCGGCGAGGGCCGCGCAGAGCTGGAGGCCGCGGCCGCCTTCGCGGTCGGGGCTGCCCATGTTCACGGCGGCGCCCTGGAGGGGGATCTCACGTTCGGGGTAGCGGTCGGCGACCTCGATGCGTACGCCGTCCTCGGTGCGCAGGCACAGGACGTCCGCCGAGGTGCCCGCGTGGACGACGGCGTTGGTCACCAGTTCGCTGGTGAGGACCACGGCGTCGTCGACGATGTCGGCGAAGCCCCAGCCCTGGAGGGTGTCGCGGACGAAGGACCGAGCAGAGGCGACCGATCGCCCGACGGGCTCGAAGCTGGCAGCCGCGCGCGCGGTGATCACGGAACTCCTCGGCCGGTTGTCGGTGTGCTGGGCTGTCCCATCGTCCGGGGAGCGGCGTGCCTGTGAGGGCAGACCGCTGTCCGGCCGGGGTTCCGGGGGCTGGGCTCCCGGGATCAGTCCGGTGGTCATGTGTGCGGCCGCCCCTCCGATGCCCGCTCGTGTCCGATGCCACCGCCCAGGCCGGACGGACCGGCGCGGCTGGACAGCCGCATGCAAGGTTACTTACCTTCCCCGTCCATGCGGATGCCGGTCGCCGGTGTTTTACGTCCCGAGGGTGTGCGGACGATGTGCGAAGCTGCCGAACTGTTATGGCCTGGTTCGGCCGGGGTGAAACACTGGGCAGGCTTGATGGCGAAGTCGGGGCAGGCCGAGTGGCTTGCGGGCCGGGCGGGCAGTGGTCCTTGATGGGCTGGTTCGCCGGCCGGTGACGATCGGTGACGGACGGCGATCGGTACGTCGGGCAGCATCCGAGCACAGCAGTGACGGTCGACCCCTGCGGGAGGGACACAGTGGAGTCTGGCGCAGCGACGCGGGGCACGAAAACGCGCGATCCGCGCAAGGCGCGCGGTGGGACCACCGCGGTGGACACGGCTGCCCTGAACCGGCTGCTGGCTGCTCTGGTGGCGATGCGGGACGGCAATTTCCGCAAGCGGCTCACGGTGTCCGGCGGGGACGGCGTGATGTCGGAGATCGCGGCCGTCTTCAACGAGGTGGCCGACCGGAACATGCATCTGACCGGTGAGCTGTCGCGGGTGCGGCGGATGGTGGGCCGTGAGGGCAAGCTCACCGAGCGGCTGGAGACGGGGGCCTGCGAGGGGTCCTGGTCGGCCGCGATCGACGCCTCCAACGCGCTGGTCGACGATCTCGTGTACCCGGTCTCCGAGGTGGGACGGGTGCTGTCGGCGGTGGCCGAGGGTGATCTGTCGCCGCGCATGGAGCTGCGGACGCAGGCGCCCGACGGGACCGGGCATCCGCTGCGCGGGGAGTTCCTCAAGGTCGGGCGGACCGTGAACAACCTGGTCGACCAGCTGTCGACGTTCACCGACGAGGTCACGCGCGTGGCCAGTGAGGTGGGCACCGAGGGCAAGCTGGGCGGTCAGGCGCAGGTGCGCGGTATGTCGGGTTCGTGGAAGGACCTGACGGAGTCGGTCAACACGATGGCGGACCGGCTGACCGCGCAGGTGCGGGACATCGCGCTGGTGACGACGGCGGTCGCCAAGGGTGATCTGTCACGCAAGGTGACCGTGCATGTGGCCGGCGAGATGCTGGAGCTGAAGGAGACCGTCAACACGATGGTCGACCGGCTCTCGGCGTTCTCCTCGGAGGTGACGCGGGTCGCCCGTGAGGTGGGCACCGACGGCATTCTGGGCGGTCAGGCGCAGGTGCCGGGTGTGGATGGGGTGTGGAAGGAACTCACCGACTCGGTGAACACCATGGCCGGCAATCTGACGGCCCAGGTGCGCGGGATCGCCGAGGTGACCACGGCAGTCGCCAACGGTGATCTGTCGCGGAAGGTGACCGTCCCGGCGCGCGGCGAGGTGGCGCAGCTCGCGGAGACGATCAACCAGATGACCGAGACGCTGCGGATCTTCGCGGACGAGGTCACGCGCGTGGCCAACGAGGTCGGCTCCGAGGGGCGGCTGGGCGGCCAGGCGAACGTGCCCGGTGCCGCGGGCACCTGGAAGGACCTCACGGACTCCGTCAACACCGTGTTCCGGAATCTGACCATTCAGGTGAGGGACATCGCGGCCGTGACGACGGCGGTGGCGAACGGTGATCTGTCGCAGAAGGTCACCGTCGACGTGGCCGGCGAGATGCTGGAGCTGAAGAACACCGTCAACGGCATGGTGGACCAGCTGTCGGCGTTCGGTTCCGAGGTGACCCGCGTCGCGCGGGAGATCGGTGTCGAGGGTGAGCTGGGCGGTCAGGCGCAGGTGCCGGGGGCCGCGGGGACGTGGAAGGACCTCACCGACAGCGTCAACACGGCGTTCCGGAATCTCACCGGACAGGTGAGGAACATCGCCCAGGTGACGACGGCGGTGGCCAACGGCGATCTGTCGCAGAAGGTCACCGTGGACGTCTCCGGTGAGATGCTCCAGCTGAAGAACACCGTGAACACGATGGTGGACCAGCTGTCGTCGTTCGCCGACCAGGTCACGCGGATGGCGCGCGAGGTCGGTACCGAGGGCCGGCTCGGCGGGCAGGCCCGGGTGGACGGCGTGTCCGGGCGGTGGAAGGAGCTGACCGACTCGGTCAACTCCATCACCGGCAATCTGACCTCGCAGGTGCGGCAGATCGCCCAGGTGACGACCGCGGTGGCGCGCGGTGACCTCTCCCAGAAGATCACCGTGGACGCGCGCGGCGAGATCCTGGAGCTGAAGAACACCATCAACACGATGGTCGACCAGCTCTCCGCCTTCGCCGACCAGGTGACCCGGGTGGCCCGCGAGGTGGGCACGGAGGGCCGGCTCGGCGGTCAGGCGCAGGTGCCGGGTGTCGCGGGTGTGTGGCGTGATCTGACCGACTCGGTGAACGGCATGGCCGGGAACCTGACGGCCCAGGTGCGCCAGATCGCCCAGGTCGCCACCGCGGTGGCCCGCGGTGACCTCTCGCAGAAGATCACGGTCGACGCGCGCGGCGAGATCCTGGAGCTGAAGAACACGCTGAACACCATGGTCGACCAGCTGTCCTCCTTCGCGGAGGAGGTCACCAGGGTCGCCCGCGAGGTGGGCACCGAGGGCCAGCTGGGCGGACAGGCCGAGGTGCAGGGCGTCTCCGGCACCTGGAAGGACCTGACCCAGTCGGTGAACTTCATGGCGAACAACCTCACCGTGCAGGTGCGGTCCATCGCCGACGTCACCACCGCGGTCGCCAAGGGAGACCTGTCCAAGAAGATCACCGTCGACGCCAAGGGCGAGATCCTCGAACTGGTCACGACCGTCAACACGATGGTCGACCAGCTCTCCAGCTTCGCCGAGCAGGTGACCCGAGTGGCCCGTGAGGTGGGCACCGAGGGCATCCTGGGCGGCCAGGCGCACGTACCGGGTGTCACGGGCATCTGGAAGGACCTCAGCGACAACGTCAACCTGATGGCCAAGAACCTGACCATGCAGGTGCGCAACATCTCCCAGGTCGCGGTGGCGGTCGCCAACGGCGATCTGACCCGGACGGTGACGATCGAGGCGCGCGGCGAGGTCGCGCAGCTCGCGGACACCTTCAACACGATGGTGAAGACGCTGAGTTCGTTCGCCGAGCAGGTCACCAAGGTGGCCCGTGAGGTGGGCACGGACGGCATCCTGGGCGGTCAGGCGCATGTGCCGGGTGTGGCGGGCACCTGGAAGGACCTCACCGAGTCGGTGAACCAGATGGCGTCCAACCTGACCGGTCAGGTGCGCAACATCGCGATGGTCACCACGGCCATCGCGAAGGGCGATCTGACCAAGAAGATCGACATCGACGCCCGCGGCGAGATCCTCGAACTGAAGACGACGATCAACACGATGGTCGACCAGCTGTCGTCGTTCGCCGAGGAGGTCACGCGCGTGGCCCGCGAGGTGGGCACCGAGGGGCAGCTGGGCGGTCAGGCACGCGTGCGTGACGTGGACGGCACCTGGCGGGACCTGACGGAGTCCGTGAACGAGATGGCCGGGAACCTGACCCGGCAGGTGCGTGCCATCGCGCGCGTGGCGACCGCGGTGACCCGTGGCGACCTGAACCTGAAGATCGACGTGGACGCGTCCGGCGAGATCCAGGAACTGCAGGACTACATCAACAAGATGATCGCCAACCTGCGCGACACCACGATCGCCAACAAGGAGCAGGACTGGCTCAAGGGCAACCTGGCCCGGATCTCCGCGCTGATGCAGGGCCGCCGCGACCTCGACGACGTCGCCTCGCTGATCATGAGCGAGCTCACCCCGGTGGTGTCCGCGCAGCACGGGGCGTTCTTCCTGGCGATGCCGCTGGTGGACGAGCCGGACCTGGCGACCGAGAGCGAGGACCAGTACGAGCTGCGGATGCTGGGGTCGTACGGCTACTCGATGGGCTCCATGCCGACGTCGTTCCGGCCGGGTGAGGCGCTGGTGGGCACCGCGGCCCTGGAGAAGCGCACGATCCTGGTGGAGAACGCGCCCAGCGGCTATCTGAAGATCTCCTCCGGGCTCGGGGAGGCCCCGCCCCGCGCAGGTGATCGTGCTGCCGGTGCTGTTCGAGGGCAAGATTCTCGGCGTGATCGAGCTGGCGTCGTTCACGCCGTTCACGCAGATCCAGAAGGACTTCCTGAACCAGATCGCGGAGATGATCGCGACCAGCGTCAACACCATCTCCGTCAACACCAAGACCGAGGTGCTGCTGAAGCAGTCGCAGGAGCTGACCGAGCAACTGCGCGAGCGGTCGGCCGAGTTGGAGAACCGGCAGAAGGCGCTGCAGGCGTCCAACGCCGAACTGGAGGAGAAGGCCGAGCTGCTGGCGCGGCAGAACCGCGACATCGAGGTGAAGAACACCGAGATCGAGGAGGCGCGGCAGGTCCTGGAGGAGCGCGCCGAGCAACTGGCCGTCTCCATGCGCTACAAGAGCGAGTTCCTGGCCAACATGTCGCACGAGCTGCGTACGCCGCTGAACTCGCTGCTGATCCTGGCCAAGCTGCTCGCCGACAACGCCGAGGGCAACCTCACCCCGAAGCAGGTGGAGTTCGCCGAGACGATCCACGGGGCGGGCTCGGACCTGCTGCAGCTGATCAACGACATCCTCGACCTGTCGAAGGTCGAGGCCGGCAAGATGGACGTCTCCCCGACGCGTATCGCGCTGGTGCAGCTGGTCGACTATGTGGAGGCCACCTTCCGGCCGCTGACCGCGGAGAAGGGCCTGGACCTGTCGGTGCGGGTCTCGCCGGAGCTGCCCGCGACGCTGCACACCGACGAACAGCGGCTGCTGCAGGTGCTGCGCAATCTGCTGTCCAACGCGGTGAAGTTCACCGACTCCGGGTCGGTGGAGCTGGTGATCCGGCCGGCGGGCATCGATGTGCCGGTGGCGATCAGGGAGCAGTTGCTGGAGGCGGGGTCGCTGACCGACGCGGACGCCAAGCTGATCGCGTTCTCGGTCACGGACACCGGCATCGGTATCGCGGCGAGCAAGATGCGGGTGATCTTCGAGGCGTTCAAGCAGGCCGACGGCACCACCAGCCGCAAGTACGGCGGTACGGGCCTGGGCCTGTCGATCTCGCGGGAGATCGCCCAGCTGCTCGGCGGTGAGATCCACGCGCAGAGCGAGCCGGGCCGCGGCTCGACCTTCACCCTGTATCTGCCGCTGCACCCGGGCGAGCTGCCCCCGCACGGCTATCCGCAGGCCGCTCTGCCGCCCGGGCAGTCGGGGGCGGGGGAGCACGACCTGCTGCCCGAGCCGGCGATCGAGACGCCGGCGGAGGTGAAGTCGTACCACGAGACGCAGAACGGCGCCGCCGCGCTGTTCCGGCGCCGCCGCCGGGCCTCCGTGCACACGCAGGGTGACGACCTGGCCGAGCGGTGGTCCGCCGGAGAGCAGGAGCCGGCACCGCAGCCGCGCGGCGGCATCCGGTTCTCCGGGGAGAAGGTGCTGATCGTCGACGACGACATCCGCAACGTCTTCGCGCTCACCAGCGTCCTGGAGCAGCACGGACTGTCGGTGCTGTACGCCGAGAACGGCCGGGAGGGCATCGAGGTGCTGGAGCAGCACGACGACGTGGCGGTCGTGCTGATGGACATCATGATGCCGGAGATGGACGGGTACGCGACGACGACCGCGATCCGCAGGATGCCGCAGTTCGCGGGGCTGCCGATCGTGGCGCTCACCGCGAAGGCGATGAAGGGCGACCGGGAGAAGGCGATCGAGTCGGGCGCCTCGGACTACGTGACCAAGCCGGTCGACCCCGACCATCTGCTGTCCGTGATGGAGCAGTGGATGCGGGGAGAGTGAAACGCCGGCCGGGAGACTAGGTGGGAACTCTGTGAGTTCACGCGGAGTTGCCGATTGAGGCTGCCCCACGCCGTGTAGAAGTACGGCGTGGGGGGAACCTTCTGGACTCACGCCGCGTTTCCGCTATGTGCACAGTGACATCGCGGTGACAGGGTGTGGCGACGGGCGGGGTGCGGCTACCATGACCGGCACGAGGACGGGCGGCGAAAGGGAGTCGTCCCCTGGGGCGGGCATCCGCAGGTGTCACCCCGAGTCCTGAGGACAGGGGAGGCCCCACGCCGGGGCGAGGAGGGCGGGCCATGGTGCAGAAGGCCAAGATCCTCCTGGTCGATGACCGGCCGGAGAATCTGCTCGCGCTGGAGGCGATCCTCTCGGCGCTCGATCAGACACTGGTTCGGGCATCGTCCGGGGAGGAAGCGCTCAAAGCACTGCTCACGGACGACTTCGCGGTCATCCTGCTGGATGTCCAGATGCCGGGCATGGACGGCTTCGAGACGGCCGCGCACATCAAGCGCCGGGAGCGCACCCGGGACATCCCGATCATCTTCCTCACTGCGATCAACCACGGTCCGCACCACACCTTCCGTGGCTACGCGGCGGGCGCGGTCGACTACATCTCCAAGCCGTTCGACCCGTGGGTGCTGCGGGCGAAGGTGTCGGTGTTCGTCGAGCTGTACATGAAGAACTGCCAGCTGCGCGAGCAGGCGGCGCTGCTGCGACTGCAGTTGGAGGGCGGCAACAAGGGCGGTGCGGCCGTCCCCGGCAAGGAGTCGGCGGGGCTGCTGGCCGAGCTGTCGGCGCGGCTCGCGGCCGTCGAGGAGCAGGCCGAGGCGCTGTCCAAGCAGTTGGAGGGCGACTCCGCGGACGCCGCGGCGGTGGCCACGGCCGCGCATCTGGAGCGCAAACTGACCGGGCTGCGCCGGGCGCTGGACGCTCTGGAGCCCGGGACGGGCGGCCCGCCGTCGCTGCCGTCGCAGAACTGACGCCCGTGACGGGCCTTTTGGCCCGGCGTCAGTTCCGTGTGCCCGCGGGGGCGACACGAACGGGTGAAGCAGCGGCCACACGTGTCCCCCGTCGCCTCCACAGGTAACCTCACACCCATGGCCTCACGTCCCTCCGCAGCCAAGAAGCAGCCCGCCAGGAAGGCGGCCGCTCCCGCGAAGGCTCCGGCGAAGAAGGCCGCTGCGAAGAAGGCACCCGCGAAGAAGGCTCCCGCCAAGAAGGCGGCGGCGAAGAAGCCGGCGCCCAAGCCGGCGCCGAGTCCGACCGGGGGCGTCTACCGGCTGGTGCGCGCACTGTGGCTCGGCCTCGCGCACGCGGTCGGCGCCGTGTTCCGCGGCATAGGGCAGGGCGCCAAGAACCTGGACCCGGCCCACCGCAAGGACGGCGTCGCCCTGCTGCTGCTCGGGCTCGCGCTGATCGTCGCCGCGGGCACCTGGTCGAACCTGCGCGGCCCCGTCGGCGACCTGGTCGAGATCATCGTGACCGGTGCCTTCGGACGGCTGGACCTGCTGGTGCCGATCCTGCTCGCGGTCATCGCCGTACGGTTCATCCGGCACCCGGAGAAGCCCGAGGCCAACGGTCGGATCGTGATCGGGCTGTCGGCCCTGGTGATCGGCGTGCTCGGGCAGGTGCACATCGCCTGCGGCTCGCCCGCCCGCGAGGACGGCATGCAGGCGATAAGAGACGCCGGCGGCCTGATCGGCTGGGGCGCGGCCACCCCGCTGACGTTCGCCATGACCGAGGTGCTGGCCGTACCGCTGCTGGTCCTGCTGACGATCTTCGGCCTGCTGGTGGTGACGGCCACCCCGGTCAACGCCATCCCGCAGCGACTGCGGCTGCTCGGTGTGAAGCTGGGCGTGCTGCAGGACCCGGAGCCGGCCGCGGACGGCGAGTACGGCGAGTACGGCGACGACGACGCGCGCTACGACGAGCAGTGGCGCGAGGCGCTGCCCTCGCGCTCCCGCAGGCGAGGGCCCGCGCCCGAGGCGTACGACCCCGAGGTGGCCGAGGAGGAGGCGCTGTCCCGGCGGCGCGGGCGTCCCCGGCGCTCGGCGGTGCCGCAGCCCGCGGCGGACCGGCAGCCGGACGCCGTGGACATCGCGGCCGCGGCCGCCGCGGACCTCGACGGGGCCGTGCTGCACGGCATGCCGCCCTCGCCGATCGTCGCCGACCTCACCCAGGGCGTCCACGTCGCCGACCGCGAGCACACCGCCACCGCGCCGACGCCCGTGCCGGCCCCGGCCTCGCGGCCCCGGCAGACCACGTCCGGCACCGGCGGCGTCCCCGACCTCACCAAGACCCCGCCGCAGGAGATCCGCGACCTGCCGCCACGCGCGGAGCAGCTCCAGCTGTCCGGCGACATCACCTACGCGCTGCCCTCGCTCGACCTCCTCACGCGCGGTGGTCCGGGCAAGGCCCGCAGCGCGGCCAACGACGCCGTCGTCGCCTCGCTGACCACCGTCTTCACCGAGTTCAAGGTGGATGCGGCCGTCACCGGCTTCACCCGCGGGCCGACGGTCACGCGCTACGAGGTGGAGCTGGGCCCGGCGGTGAAGGTCGAGCGGATCACCGCGCTGACCAAGAACATCGCGTACGCCGTCGCCAGCCCGGATGTGCGGATCATCAGCCCGATCCCCGGCAAGTCGGCGGTCGGCATCGAGATCCCGAACACCGACCGGGAGATGGTCAACCTCGGCGACGTGCTGCGGCTCGCGGAGTCCGCCGAGGACGACGACCCGATGCTGGTCGCCTTCGGCAAGGACGTCGAGGGCGGCTATGTCATGCACTCGCTGGCGAAGATGCCGCACATGCTGGTCGCGGGCGCCACCGGGTCCGGCAAGTCGTCCTGCATCAACTGCCTGATCACCTCGATCATGATGCGGGCGACCCCGGAGGACGTCCGGATGATCCTGGTCGACCCCAAGCGGGTCGAGCTGACCGCGTACGAGGGCATCCCGCACCTGATCACGCCGATCATCACCAACCCCAAGCGGGCCGCCGAGGCGCTGCAGTGGGTCGTACGCGAGATGGACCTCAGGTACGACGACCTCGCGGCGTACGGGTACCGGCACATCGACGACTTCAACAAGGCCGTGCGCGAGGGCACCGTGAAGCCGCCCGAGGGCAGTGAGCGGGAGCTGCAGCCGTATCCGTATCTGCTGGTGATCGTCGACGAGCTGGCCGACCTGATGATGGTGGCGCCCCGGGACGTCGAGGACGCGATCGTGCGCATCACGCAGCTCGCGCGTGCGGCCGGCATCCATCTGGTGCTGGCCACGCAGCGGCCCTCGGTCGACGTCGTCACCGGTCTGATCAAGGCGAACGTGCCGTCGCGGCTGGCGTTCGCCACGTCGTCCCTGGCGGATTCGCGGGTCATCCTCGACCAGCCGGGCGCCGAGAAGCTGATCGGCAAGGGTGACGGGCTGTTCCTGCCGATGGGCGCGAACAAGCCGACCCGTATGCAGGGCGCCTTCGTCACCGAGGCCGAGGTCGCGGTGGTCGTGCAGCACTGCAAGGACCAGATGGCGCCGGTCTTCCGCGACGACGTCACCGTAGGGACCAAGCAGAAGAAGGAGATCGACGAGGACATCGGCGACGACCTGGACCTGCTGTGCCAGGCGGCCGAGCTGGTCGTGTCGACGCAGTTCGGGTCGACGTCCATGCTCCAGCGCAAGCTGCGGGTGGGCTTCGCCAAGGCCGGGCGGCTGATGGACCTGATGGAGTCGCGCAACATCGTCGGGCCGAGCGAGGGGTCCAAGGCTCGTGACGTTCTTGTGAAGCCTGACGAGCTGGACGGCGTGCTGGCGGTGATCCGGGGGGAGTCTGACGGGTAGGGAAAAACGGCGCCCGCGCGGGAGGTCGTTGTGGATCCGAGACGGTGCGGATGTTCGATCGTGACTCACCCGTAAGGGATCATTGAGCAACCGTTTCCCTTCGACGTACGTCAAGTTGAGCGAAGCGACAAAGAGGTACCCGACCATCGGCGTGACCGGCCATTCCGATGGCGTACAAAGTCCCACCGCCCGGTTGCCCCAGCCCTTTTGCACCCCCCTAGACTGAACCTCCAGCACAGGCGGCTACACGCTCGAAAGGCGCCCCCGTGTCCATCGGCAACTCCCCTGAAGACGAGCGTCCGTTCGAAGACGTTTCCGAGGAAGCCCGCCCCTCCATGTCCATCGGCCGTGCTCTGCGTGAGGCGCGCATCGCGGCCGGGATGACCGTCGACGACGTCAGTACCGCCACCCGGGTCCGTATCGCGATCGTGCACGCGATCGAGGCGGACGACTTCGCGCCCTGCGGCGGCGACGTCTACGCCCGCGGTCATCTCAAGACCCTGGCCCGGGCCGTCCACCTCGATCCGGCGCCGCTGCTCGCGCAGTACGACGCCGACCACGGCGGCCGCCCGGCCCCGACGCCCGCCGCGCCGCTGTTCGAGGCGGAGCGCATCCGGCCCGAGCGGCGCGGACCCAACTGGACCGCGGCCATGGTCGCCGCGATCGTCGTCGTGATCGGCTTCGTCGGCTTCACCGTCGTCAAGGGCGGCTCCGACGGCGCCGGCGACGAGGTCGCCGGCGGCGCCGCGCCGACCGCGACGAAGACCGCCTCTCCCTCGTCCGGCGGCAAGAAGCCGGCCGACCCCAAGCCCGACCCGACCGAGAGCGCCATCGCCGCCGCGCCCCAGGACAAGGTCACCGTCCGGGTCAGCGCCACCGACGGACGCAGCTGGGTCGCGGCCAAGGACCACAACGGCCGGCTGCTCTTCGACGGGCTGCTCGAACAGGGCCAGTCCAAGACCTTCCAGGACAGCTCCAAGATCAACCTGGTGCTCGGCGACGCCGGTGCCATCCAGCTCTACGTCAACGGCAAGAAGATCGACGACGACTTCCAGCCGGGCGCCGTGGAGCGGCTGACGTACACCAAGGGTGACCCGCAGATCGGCTGAGCGGGGGCCTTCAGGATGGTTCGGGACGGGGTTGGCCAAGATCGGCCAACCCCGTCGACGTGGGGTGTCGGTGGGACGAAGTAGTCTTGAGCCCATGCCTGAACGCCGTACCGTCGCACTCGTCACACTTGGCTGCGCCCGTAACGAGGTGGACTCGGAGGAGCTCGCAGGCCGTTTGGAGGCGGACGGCTGGCAGCTCGTGGAGGACGCCGCGGACGCGGACGTCGCCGTCGTCAACACCTGCGGATTCGTCGACGCCGCCAAGAAGGACTCCGTCGACGCCCTGCTGGAGGCCAACGACCTCAAGGACCATGGCCGTACCCAGGCCGTGGTCGCGGTCGGCTGCATGGCCGAGCGGTACGGCAAGGAACTCGCCGAGGCCCTCCCGGAGGCCGACGGCGTGCTCGGCTTCGACGACTACGCCGACATCTCCGACCGCCTCCAGACCATCTTGTCCGGCGGCATCCACGCCGCCCACACGCCGCGCGACCGGCGCAAGCTGCTGCCGATCAGCCCGGCCGAGCGGCAGGAGTCGGCCGCGGAGGTCGCCCTGCCCGGGCACGCCCCCGCGGACCTCCCGGACGGCCTCGCACCCGCCTCCGGCCCCCGCGCGCCACTGCGCCGCCGTCTGGACGGCTCCCCGGTCGCCTCCGTGAAGCTGGCCTCCGGCTGCGACCGGCGCTGCACCTTCTGCGCCATCCCGTCCTTCCGCGGCTCCTTCATCTCCCGCCGCCCGAGCGATGTGCTGAACGAGACGCGCTGGCTGGCCGAGCAGGGCGTCAAGGAGATCATGCTGGTCTCCGAGAACAACACGTCGTACGGCAAGGACCTGGGCGACATCCGCCTGCTGGAGTCCCTGCTGCCCGAACTGGCCGAGGTCGACGGCATCGAGCGGGTGCGGGTGAGCTACCTCCAGCCCGCCGAGATGCGCCCGGGCCTGATCGACGTACTGACCGGCACGCCGAAGATCGCCCCGTACTTCGACCTGTCCTTCCAGCACTCCGCGCCCGACGTGCTGCGCGCCATGCGCCGCTTCGGTGACACCGACCGGTTCCTGGAGCTGCTCGACACCATCCGGAGCAAGGCGCCCCAGGCGGGTGTGCGGTCCAACTTCATCGTCGGGTTCCCCGGCGAGAGCGAGGCGGACCTGGCCGAGCTGGAGCGCTTCCTGAATGGCGCGCGGCTGGACGCCATCGGTGTCTTCGGCTACTCCGACGAGGACGGCACCGAGGCCGCGACGTACGACAACAAGCTCGACGAGGACGTCGTCGCCGAGCGGCTTGCGCGTGTGGCGCGGCTCGCCGAGGAGCTCGTCTCGCAGCGCGCCGAGGAGCGCGTCGGTGAGACCGTGCGCGTGCTCGTGGAGTCGGTGGACCCCGAGGAGGGCGTCCACGGCCGTGCGGCCCACCAGGCGCCCGAGACGGACGGCCAGGTGCTGCTGACGAGCGGCGAGGGCCTGAGCGTGGGTCGTATGGTCGAGGCGAAGGTGGTCGGCACCGAGGGTGTCGACCTGGTCGCCGAGCCGCTCCCTGGCTCGCACGCGTGTAGTGAGGAGGCGGGCAGATGAGCGGAATCCCGGCATCCGCCGCGGGCGGCTCCTCCAAGGCGGGCCCCTCCGCGGGCGGTGCGCGCGCTCGTACGTCCCGTGCTTCCCGGGCGGACATGTCCGGGGGCGGCGGGGTCCCGGGGAGCGCGTCCGGGGCGGGTGCGTCCGGTGGCGGTGCCACCGGGGATACGCCTGCGGGTACGTCTGCGGGGGCGGGGGTCTCTGCGGGTACGTCCGCGGAGACGTCCGGGGGTACGTCCGCCGGGGCCGGCGTCTCTGTCGGCGGTGGGGCCGCGGGCGCCGGTGAGGACGGCGGTGCTCGGCCCGCGCGGGGTGGGAAGCTGGCGGCGGCGGCCGTGAACCAGGCCAGCGTCTGGAACATCGCGAATCTGCTGACGATGCTGCGGCTGCTGCTCGTGCCGGGGTTCGTCGCGCTGATGCTGGCCGACGGCGGCTACGACCCGGCGTGGCGCGCGTTCGCCTGGGCGGCCTTCGCCATCGCCATGATCACGGACCTGTTCGACGGGCATCTGGCGCGTACCTACAACCTGGTCACCGACTTCGGGAAGATCGCCGACCCCATCGCCGACAAGGCGATCATGGGGGCGGCGCTGATCTGTCTGTCCTCGCTCGATGATCTGCCGTGGTGGGTGACCGGTGTGATCCTCGGCCGGGAACTCGGGATCACGCTGCTGCGTTTCCTTGTCATCCGGTACGGCGTCATCCCGGCAAGCCGTGGCGGCAAGCTGAAGACGCTCACCCAGGGCGTGGCCGTGGGGATGTACATCCTGGCGCTGACGGGGTGGCTGGCCACCCTGCGGTGGTGGGTGATGGCCGCGGCGGTCGTGCTGACCGTGGCGACCGGGTTGGACTATGTGAAACAGGCCATTGTGCTGCGCAGGCACGGAATGGCCGAACGCGAAAGCGCGTCGGAGGAGACGGAAGCGTGAGTTCCACGGCCGCCGACGTGCTGCGACTACTGAGTGTGAAGGGCGAGACGGTCGCCGTCGCCGAGTCGCTGACCGGCGGACTGGTGGCCGCGGAGCTGACCGCGGTCGCCGGCGCCTCCCAGGCCTTCCGCGGCTCGGTGACGGCGTACGCCACGGCCCTCAAGCAGGAACTGCTCGGTGTCGACGCCACTCTCCTGGAGGAGCGCGGGGCCGTGGACGCGCAGGTCGCGGCCCAGATGGCGGCCGGCGTGCGCAAGGCGCTGGGCGCCGACTGGGGTATCGCCACCACCGGCGTCGCCGGGCCCGAGCCGCAGGACGGCAAGCCCGTCGGCACCGTCTACGTCGCCGTGTACGGGCCGCGTACAGCGGATTCCGGTTCCGCCGGTGGCGGAAAAGTGGAGGCACTGCGGTTGAACGGCGATCGCGCGGAAATCCGTATGGAGAGTGTACGGAGCGTACTCGCCCTGCTTCTGAGGGAGCTCGCGGGCGAACAGACCGGGAATGAGCGGGCACAGGATACGGAACAGAACGGGGGGTTTTGATGTTTGCAGCCCTGAGTGAACACGACATCGCTCCCCGCACGGCCGCAGCGCGAGGCGGTACGGTGGGGCGTGAAGGATGCGGTTACGCGGTCCGAGGAGGGAGCCACCGATGATTCTGCTCCGTCGCCTGCTGGGTGACGTGCTGCGTCGGCAGCGCCAGCGCCAGGGCCGTACTCTGCGCGAAGTCTCCTCGTCCGCCCGAGTCTCGCTCGGCTATCTCTCCGAGGTGGAGCGGGGGCAGAAGGAGGCTTCCTCCGAGCTGCTCGCCGCCATCTGCGACGCGCTGGACGTACGGATGTCCGAGCTCATGCGGGAAGTGAGCGACGAACTCGCCCTCGCCGAGCTGGCCCAGTCCGCTGCGGCCACTCCCAGTGAGCCTGTGCCCACACCGGTGCGACCGATGCTGGGTTCCGTGTCGGTGACCGGTGTGCCACCGGAACGGGTGACGATCAAGGCGCCCGCGGAGGCGGTGGACGTCGTCGCCGCGTGAGCGTGTGAGCCGACACGACATGTACGTGTGAGGTCCCAGCCGGGGCTTCTCCGGGTGAACCGGAGGGGCACGGGCGGGGCCTTTCGCGTATGTGCGGGGGCTTTTCTCGGCCCCCGTGAGCACTGATTTCACCGCCCCATGGGGACTGTTGCCACGGTCCCTTGGGGCCTTTTTTCACAACCCCGTGTCCGTTGTGCTCCATTTGCCCGGGTCGAGCGGGGCGGTCATGGTGGAGAGACGTGTCCCGTCGCGATCCACGGAGTTGTGCATGTACGTCGTGAAGAGCCCGCTGTCCGACACCGATCTGAAGACCGTCGCCGAGGCGCTGCAGGGCGCCCTGGTCGACCTGGTGGACCTGTCCCTGGTGGCGAAGCAGATTCACTGGAACGTGGTCGGACCGCGCTTCCGGTCGGTGCATCTGCAGCTCGACGAGGTCGTCGCCACCGCTCGGACCCACTCCGACACGGTCGCCGAACGGGCCTCGGCGCTGGGTGTGTCACCCGACGGCCGTGCCGCCACGGTTGCGAGCGGCAGTGGCATCGGGTCGGTGCCCGGGGGCTGGGTGAAGGACGCGGACGCGGTCGGCGTGCTCGTGGACGCCCTCGGAGCTGTGATCGGGCGCATGCGTGAGCGCGTGGCGTCGACCGGCGAACCGGACCCGGTGACGCAGGACATCTTCATCGGGATCACTGCCGACCTCGAGAAGCATCACTGGATGTTCCAGGCCGAGAACGGCTGACGGTCGAGCCGGCGGTCTCCGCGTCGGCCGCCGGTACTGCACCCGTGTGCCGGGGGTGCGCCCTGTTTCGGTGGGGCCCAGGTGCCTAGCGTCTTGTCGGTCGGCGGAGGTGCCGGCGTCGGGGGTGTCGTCGGGCTGGAGGTGGGGCCATGGTGGGGCGGACAGCGCGTTGGGGGGCCGGCCTCGGGCTCGGGGCGTTGTGGTGGTGGGCCGTGCTGCGGCTGGCCGTGGCGCCGGACGCGGGCGCGCTGGAGGGGGCGGTCGCGGCAGGAGGGTGGGGGCTCAGCCTGCTGCCGGTGCACTGTGTGCCGAAGGGACGGGCCGTGGGAGCGCTGCGGGAAGGGCGCTGGATACGGGCCTGGCGCACGGGGGGTGGGGCTCTCCGGCCGGAGCGGGCCTCACCAGGGCATGGCCACCCCGCCGTTGGGGCGGAGGATCTGCCCCGTCATGAAGGCTGAGGCGTCCGAGGCCAGATAGAGCACGGCGTGGGCCACATCGTCCGGCTCACCCACTCGGCCCAACGGGGATCTGCGGGCCATCAGCGCCTCGGTGTGCGCCTGGGCACCGGCTTCCTGACGATCGGTCATGGGCGTGCGGATCCAGCCCGGTGCGACGGCGTTGACGCGGATGCCGTGCGGGCCGACCTCCGTCGCGAGGGTCCTGGTCAGCTGGACGACGGCCGCCTTCGCGGCGCCGTAGCAGAACAGGCCCGGGCCGCCGGTGTCGACGGCTCCGGAGGCCATCGTGACGATGCTGCCCTTCGTGTCCCGCGCGATCATCAGCCGGGCGGCCTCCTGGCAGGCGTGGAACACACCTTTGAGATTGACGTCCAGCACCCGGTCGAGATCCTCGTCCCTGGTCTCCAGGACCGGGCTGCTGTGCATGATCCCTGCCACCGCGGCCATCACGTGCAGCTGCTCGCAGGAGGCGACGGCTTCGCGCAGTTGCGCGCGGTCCGTGACATCGAGGTGGTGGGAGACGGCTGTGCCGCCTTCCCTCTTGACCAGCGTGGTCGTCTCCGCGAGACCCGGCGCGTCCCGGTCCGCGCAGTGCACGGTGGCGCCCGCGCGGGCGAGCAGCACCGCGCAGGCGCGGCCGATACCGCTGGCGGCGCCGGTGATGAAGGCGGTGCGTCCGGTGAGGTCGTACGCGTCGACGGCCATGCGGGGGACGGTACGAAGGTTTCTGACGGGTCGTCAATTGGCGCGCGGCTGGTTTCTTCGGCCTGTGTCGCCGGGGAGGGGCGTCGTCCGGGTGCGGTCGGGGGCGGGGCCGGGCTGGCAGGTGGGGCACCAGTACGTGGGGCGTTCGCGGGAGCCGTCGCCCTGGTCCGCGACCCGGATGGGCGTGCCGCAGCGCAGACAGGGGCGGGGGGCCCGGCCGTACACGAACAGGTCCTGGCCGCGGCGGCCCGTCGTGGCGCGGATCGGGCGGTCGCGGTTGACCTCCAGCAGGCGTTTGGCCAGGCCGGGGAGCGCGGCCGTGCGGTCGGCGGGGAGGTCCCCTACGGGGAGCCAGGAGAGTGACACCGAGGAGGAAGCACAGCTCGCTCTTGTAGACATTGCCGATGCCGGCGAGGTTGCGCTGGTCGAGCAGGGCTTCGCCCAGAGGCCGGGCCGGGTCCGTGAGGAGGTTCGTCAGAGCGCGGTCGGGGTCCCAGTCGGGGCCCAGCAGGTCGGGGCCGAGATGGCCGACGGCGCGTTCCTCGTCCGTGGTGCGCAGGAGCTCCAGGACGGGGAGGCGGTAGCCGACCGCCGTGTGGTCGGCGGTGCCCAGGATCGCGCGGATCTGGTGCCCGGGGCCGCCGCTCCAGCGCTGTCCGGCCGCGTACACCTTCCAGGAGCCGTCCATCCGCAGATGCGAGTGCAGGGTCAGGCCGCCCTCGATCCGGGTGAGCAGGTGCTTACCGCGCGGGGTGACGTCCAGGACGGTACGGCCGGTGAGGTCGGCCGTGGCGTACTTGGGCACCCTGAGGTCGGAGCGGGTCAGCACGTGGCCCGCGAGGGCGGTGTGCAGGCGCTTCGCGGTCTGCCAGACGGTGTCGCCTTCGGGCATGGGTCAAGGGTGGCATGGGGGGGGAGAGGGTGTGGGGGGAGGGGCCTTGGGTGGGGACCTGGTCTTGGGTGGGGCTGGCCTTGGCTGGTGGTGGGTTTGGGTGGGGGTGGGGCCTTGGCTGGTGGTGGGCGGTTGCCGTGGGTGCGGCGCTTGAGCGGCAGGGGAAGCTGCCGCGCTTCGCGACGCCCTTGATCGAAGAAGGCGCCTTGTGTCGGAGTGGGGGCCCTTAGGGGCGTACGCGTGTGTGTCCCCCAGGGGCGTACGCCTGGGTTGGCTCAGTCGTCTCAGTTGTCTCAGGCCCGTAGGCGGAGGCCGCGCGGTGTCGCGATGAAGCCTGCTCCTTCCAGGAGGGTGCCCAGGGGGGATGTCAGGGCGGAGGTGCCGTTGATGCGTTCCACCGTGACTGTGCCGAGGGAGCCCGCGCGGGCGGCTGCTGCGAGGGCCTCGGCGGCCTCGTGCAGCCGGGGGTCGTCGGCGAGCGTGCCGCTGCCGCTGTCCGGGTCGGTGAGCCAGGCCAGCAGGGTCTTTCCGCCGCGCTCCATGTAGAGGGTCAGCTCGCCGTCGACCAGGACGACGAGCGAGCCCGCCTTGCGACCCGGCTTGTGCCCGGCGCCGGTCGGGGGCTCGGGCCAGGACAGGGCGGCGCCGTAGGCGTTGGCCGGGTCGGCGGCGGCGAGGACGACGGCCCGGGAGGCGGGCGTACGCCGGCTGCGGCCGGGGTGGCCCGTGGGGCCGGTGCCTCGCCAGGCGGGGCCGTTCGCGCCGTACGGGCCGGTGGACGGGGCGAGGTCACGCGGCGAGACGTAGCCGCCGGGGTCGGTCGGCGGGTCGGGGAAGGCGCCGTCGTCCAGGAAGGAGGGCGACCCGGATGTGGGCAGGCCGTCCGAGAACGCGGGCGGGGTGGTCGGGTCGTCCAGGAAACCGCGTACCCCAGGGGAGGCCGGGTCGCCCGGGAAGGCGAAGGTCTCGTCCGTGAAGGGGGCCGTCGTGCCGAAGGCCGCCGCTGGGGTGCTCCCACCCTGGTCGCCGGTGAAGGCCGGGCCGGACAGACCCTCGCGGGCGTTGGCCACCGCGCGCAGGCGGTCCACCGCGCCGTCCATGGCGAACTGGGCGGCGCCCAGCCCTTCCACCACGTAGCCGCGGCGGGCCTGGCCGCTCTCCTCGAAGACGGACAGCACGCGGTAGATCGCCGAGAAGCCGCCCTCGACGCCCTCGGAGGCGACCGCGCCCCGGGTCACCACGCCGTGCCGGTCGAGGAGGACACGGGCCAGGGCATGGGCCCGCACGGTGGTGTCGGCGTCGCGCTGCGGCAGCAGCGACCAGCGTCCGGCCACGGTCGGAGGGCCGGTGCGGGAGGCCGGGCGGGCGGCGGCGGTCAGGGAGCCGTAACGACCGCGCGGGACCGTGCGCTTGGCGCGGTGAGCCGTGGAACCGGCGGTGCGGCCGGAGCCGAGCACGGCGCGCATCGGGGCCAGCGTGTCGTTGGTGAGCCGGCCGGACCAGGCCAGATCCCAGATCGCGTCGGCCAGTTGGGGATCGGTGGCCTCGGGATGCGTGGTGGCGCGGACCTGGTCGGCGATCTGACGGAAGAACAGGCCGTAGCCGCCGGAGAGGGCGTCCAGGACGGACTGGTGCAGGGCTGTCAGCTCCAGTGGGTGCGGTGGCGGCAGGAGGAGCGGGGCCGCGTCGGCCATGTACAGCGAGACCCAGCCGTCCTTGCCGGGCAGCGAGCCGGCACCGGCCCACACCACCTCGCCCGCGGCGGTCAGTTCGTCGAGCATGGCCGGGCTGTAGTCGGTGACGCGGGACGGCAGGACCAGCTTCTCCAGGGCGGACGCCGGTACGGACGCGCCCTGCAACTGCTCGATGGCCCGCACGAGTCCGTCGATGCCGCGCAGCCCGTGGCCCTTGCCGATGTGCTGCCACTGCGGCAGGAACTGGGCGAGCGCGGCCGGCGGCACCGGCTCCAGCTCGTGCCGCAGCGCGGCGAGGGAACGGCGGCGCAGACGGCGCAGCACCGCCGCGTCGCACCACTCCTGGCCGATCCCCGCCGGGTGGAACTCGCCCTGGACGACCCGCCCGGCCGCGGCGAGCCGGTGCAGCGCGCCGTCGGTGACCGCGACGCCGAGGCCGAACCGGGCGGCGGCCGTGGCCGAGGTGAACGGGCCGTGGGTGCGGGCGTGGCGCGCGAGGAGGTCGCCCAGCGGGTCCTTCACCGGTTCGGTGAAGGCCTCCGGGACACCGACCGGCAGGGCGGTGCCCAGCGCGTCGCGCAGTCGGCCGGCGTCCTCGATCGCCGCCCAGTGGTCGGCGCCGGCGATGCGGACCCGGATGGCGCGACGGGCCGAGGCCAGCTCCTGGGCCCACTGCGGTTCTGCGCCGCGCTCGGCCAGTTCGGCGTCGGTGAGCGGGCCCAGCACGCGCAGGGCGTCGGCGACGCCCTCGACGTCCTTGACGCGCCGGTCCTCGGTGAGCCACTGCAGCTCGCGCTCCAGCTCGGTCAGCACCTCGGCGTCGAGCAGCTCGCGCAGCTCCGCCTGGCCGAGCAGCTCGGCCAGCAGCCGCGAGTCCAGCGACAGCGCGGCCGCGCGGCGCTCGGCGAGCGGCGAGTCACCCTCGTACAGGAACTGGGCGACGTAGCCGAAGAGCAGCGAACGCGCGAACGGGGACGGCTCGGGGGTGGTGACCTCGACGAGCCGCACCTTGCGGGACTCCAGGTCGCCCATCAGCTCGACCAGGCCGGGGACGTCGAAGACGTCCTGGAGGCATTCGCGGACGGCCTCCAGGACGATCGGGAAGGAGCCGAACTCGCTGGCCACCTCCAGCAGCTGGGCGGCGCGCTGGCGCTGCTGCCACAGCGGGGTGCGGCGGCCAGGGTTGCGGCGCGGCAGCAGCAGCGCGCGGGCGGCGCACTCGCGGAAGCGGGACGCGAACAGCGCGGAGCCGCCGACCTGGTCGGTGACGACCTGGTCGACCTCGCCCTTGTCGAAGACCACGTCCGCCGCGCCGACGGGCGCCTGGTCGGCGTCGTACTCCGTGCCGGCCTTCATGGGCTCCTGGTCGAGCAGGTCCAGGCCCATGAGGTCGGCGTCGGGCAGGCGCAGCACGATGCCGTCGTCGGCGTGCATCACCTGGGCGTCCATGCCGTAGCGCTCGGACAGCCGGGCGCCGAGCGCGAGGGCCCAGGGGGCGTGCACCTGGGCGCCGAAGGGGGAGTGGACGACGACGCGCCAGTCGCCCAGCTCGTCCCGGAAGCGCTCCACGACGATCGTGCGGTCGTCGGGGACATGGCCGCAGGCCTCGCGCTGTTCGTCCAGGTACGACAGCACGTTGTCCGCGGCCCACGCGTCCAGGCCCGCGGCGACAAGGCGCAGGCGGGCGTCCTCCTTGCTCAGGGAGCCGACCTCGCGCAGGAACGCGCCGAGTGCGCGGCCCAGTTCGAGGGGGCGGCCCAGCTGGTCGCCCTTCCAGAACGGCAGCCGGCCCGGGACGCCCGGCGCGGGGGAGACCAGCACGCGGTCGCGGGTGATGTCCTCGATGCGCCAGGAGCTGGTGCCGAGCGTGAAGACATCGCCCACGCGGGACTCGTAGACCATCTCCTCGTCCAGCTCGCCGACCCGGCCGCCGCCCTTCTTCGGGTCGGATCCGGCGAGGAAGACCCCGAACAGGCCGCGGTCCGGGATCGTGCCGCCGGAGGTCACGGCGAGACGCTGGGCGCCGGGGCGGCCCGTGATGGTGCCGGCCACACGGTCCCACACCACGCGCGGGCGCAATTCCGCGAAGGCGTCGGACGGGTAGCGGCCGGCCAGCATGTCCAGCACGGCCGTGAAGGCGGACTCGGGCAGCGAGGCGAAGGGCGCGGCGCGGCGGACGGCGGCGAGCAGGTCGTCGAACTGCCAGGTGTCCAGGGCCGTCATGGCCACCAGCTGCTGGGCCAGCACGTCCAGCGGGTTGGCCGGGACCTTCAGCGACTCGATGGAGCCGGTGCGCATGCGCTCGGTGACCACGGCCGCCTGCACCAGGTCGCCGCGGTACTTCGGGAACACCACGCCGGTGGAGACCGCGCCCACCTGGTGTCCGGCGCGGCCGACTCGCTGGAGTCCGGACGCCACGGACGGCGGGGACTCCACCTGGACGACGAGGTCCACCGCGCCCATGTCGATGCCCAGTTCCAGGCTGGAGGTGGCGACCACCGCGGGCAGGCGGCCCGCCTTGAGGTCCTCCTCGACCAGCGCGCGCTGCTCCTTGGACACCGACCCGTGGTGGGCGCGCGCGATGACCGGCGGGGCGCCCTGGGCCGCGCCCGAGCCGCCCATCAGCTCGGCGGGGCTGTGGTGCTCCTCCAGGGTCTCGCCGGTGGCCCGCTCGTAGGCGATCTCGTTGAGCCGGTTGCACAGGCGCTCGGCCAGGCGGCGGGAGTTGGCGAAGACGATGGTGGAGCGGTGGGACTGGACCAGGTCGGTGATGCGCTCCTCGACATGCGGCCAGATCGAGGGGCGCTCCGCGCCGCTGTCCCCGTCGGCCGCGGGGGCGGCGCCCAGCTCGCCGAGGTCCTCCACCGGGACGACGACGGACAGGTCGAACTCCTTGCCCGACTCGGGCTGGACGATCTCCACCTTGCGGCGCGGGGACAGATAGCGGGCGACCTCGTCGACGGGACGCACGGTCGCCGACAGGCCGATGCGGCGGGCCGGCTTCGGCAGCAGCTCGTCCAGCCGCTCCAGGGACAGGGCGAGGTGGGCGCCGCGCTTGGTGCCGGCCACCGCGTGCACCTCGTCGAGGATCACCGTCTCGATGCCGGTCAGCGCGTCGCGCGTGGCCGACGTCAGCATCAGGAACAGGGACTCCGGGGTGGTGATCAGGATGTCCGGCGGACGCGTGGACAGCGCGCGGCGCTCGGCGGCCGGGGTGTCGCCGGAGCGGATGCCGACCTTGACCTCCGGCTCGGGCAGACCCAGCCGGACGGACTCCTGGCGGATGCCGGTCAGAGGGCTGCGGAGGTTGCGCTCGACGTCCACGGCGAGGGCCTTCAGCGGGGACACGTACAGGACGCGGCAGCGCTTCTTGGGGTCGGCGGGCGGGGGAGTGGAGGTCAGCTGGTCCAGGGCGGCGAGGAAGGCGGCCAGGGTCTTGCCGGAGCCGGTCGGGGCGACCACCAGCACGTCCGAACCCTCACGGATGGCCTGCCACGCGCCCGCCTGGGCCGCGGTGGGCGCGGAGAAGGCCCCCGTGAACCAACCGCGGGTCGCGGGGGAGAAGCCGTCGAGGGCCCGGTGGGCGGAGCTGACCATGCGTCCATCCTGCACCCCGCCACTGACAATGGCGCTGAGCTGCGGATTTCGGGCCGGCAGCCGCGTTCCGCCGCCGCGGGGTCCCCGAGTACGGCCATCATCCACTTGGCCGACAATGGACGTATGGCAGGTTCCGGGGAGCGGGCGCGGCACTGGCAGTACACGGAACTGCCGGGGGTCGACCTGCTGCGGGCCCGGTACATCCGCAAGACGTTCGTACGGCACACGCACGAGAACTTCGTGATCGCCGCCATCGCCGACGGAGTCGAGGTCTTCCACCACGGCAGCGGCGACCAGTACGCAGGCGCCGGGGCGCTCGCCCTGGTCAATCCGGACACCCCGCACACCGGCCGGGCCGGAGTGCCCGAGGGATGGCGCTACGGAGCGGTCTACCCGTCCCCCGAGGTCGTGGCCGGCATCGCCGCCGAGACGACCACGATCCGCGGCACCCCCGGCTTCGTCAGCCCCGTGCTCGACGACCCCTACACCGTCGCCCTGGTCCACCAGGTGCTGCGTGCCACCGACGAGGGCAACGCGCTGGCCGCCGACACGCTGCTGCGCGTGGCCGTGACCCGGCTGCTCCGGCTGAACGGCGGACCCCTGCCGCAGCGGGTCGTCCGGACGGCCGGCGCGCGCATCGCGGCACGCGCGCGTGCCGTGCTGGAGGAGCGGATGGCCGAGCCGCCGACGCTGGAGCGCCTCGCCGCAGACCTCGGGACCAGCTCCTTCGCCCTGCTGCGCGCCTACCGAGACGCCTATGGAATGCCGCCTCACGCCTGGCTGACCGACGCCCGGGTACGGCGGGCCCGGCGGCTGCTGGACACCGGTACCGCGCCCGCGGAGGCGGCGGTGGCCGTGGGCTTCACCGACCAGCCGCACCTCAACCGGCACTTCAGCCGGATCGTGGGGGTGCCCCCGGGGGCGTATCAGAGGGAGCGCAAGAACGTACAAGACGGCTCGCGCGGGCTCGTCCTACCGTCCGAGGCGTGGCAGAACAGACAGTTTTCGCAGCAGGCACACGGGCCGACGGCCCAGGCGGGCCGGACTCCGCGGGTGCGGAAAAACCCGACCGGGCCGTCGTCCGGGACGCGCTCGGAGTCGGGATCGCCGTAGGGCTCTCCGGCTTCGCCTTCGGGGTGACGTCGGCGGGCAGCGGGCTCACGGTGTGGCAGACCTGCGCGCTCAGCCTGCTGGTCTTCACCGGCGCGTCCCAGTTCGCGCTGGTGGGGGCTCTCGCGGCTGGAGGGAATCCGCTCACGGCCGCGGCGGGCGCATTCTTTCTCGGTGTGCGCAACGCCTTCTACGGGCTGCGCCTGTCCCAGTTGCTGGCCCTCCCGCGCGCGGTGCGCCCGTTCGCCGCACAGTGGGTCATCGACGAGACCACGGCCGTGGCGCTGGCCCAGCCGACCCGGCGTGCGGCGAGGATCGGCTTCGCCGTGACCGGGCTCAGCCTCTACCTGCTGTGGAACCTCACCACGCTGCTCGGCGCCCTGGGCGCGGAGGCCATCGGCGACACGGACGCGTGGGGCCTCGACGCCGCCGGTCCAGCCGTCTTCCTGGCCCTGCTCGCCCCCATGCTCACCAGCACGACCGAACGGGCCGTCGCGGGCCTCGCCGTCGTCCTCGGCCTCGCCCTGCTGCCGGTCCTGCCGGCCGGCGTACCGGTCCTGCTGGCCGCCCTTGCCGCACCGGCCGTGCTGTGGGTACGGGGGCGGCGTGGCGGTGCGCTGTCGGAACAGGGGCGGGCCGAGGCGGAGGGCGACGGGCTCTCCGAGGCGCCCGCGCGGGGTGGCGGCGGGGATTCCGAGGCACCCGCGCCGGGTGGCGACGGGCAGCCGGAGGGCGAGCGATGAACTTCTGGATCGCCATAGCGGCCACCACCGTGGGCTGCTACGCCGTCAAGCTCGCCGGGCTGCTGGTCCCCGCGGGCGTACTGGAGCGGCCCCTCGTGAGGCGGCTGGCCGCGCTGCTGCCGGTCGCCCTGCTCGCGGCGCTCACGGCCCAGCAGACCTTCGCCGACGGCCGGACACTGGTGCTGGACGCGCGCGCGGCAGGGCTCGCCGCGGCCGCCGTGGCACTGGTGCTGCGCGCCCCCTTCCTGATCGTCGTGGCGGCCGCGGTGGTCGTGACGGCGGGGGTGCGGGCGCTGGGCGGTTGAGGGACGCTGCCAGGGCGATTGGGGAGGCCCGGGTGGAGCGGCGACGGTTCCGCCGGTGAGCTGACGTAGCCGCCGGGCCTTCGCCGGTCCGTACCCTCGCGGCCCGCGCGTCAGCCGATGAAGCGGCCGTACGCCCGGAGGGTGCGCAGTGCCTCGATCGTCACCATGGGGCGGGCCTCCAGGGCCGTGCCCGGTGCCCACTGGCGCCAGCGGACCGGCCAGCCGCCGTCCTCCGTCTGCTCGGTCGCGAGGTAGTCCAGCGAGCGCGTCATCTCCTCGTCCGTGAACCACGCGCGCGCGAGGGACCGTGGTGTCCGGGCGAAGTCGTGCGGGAAGTGGTGCTCGTCGGGGGCGTACCCGGGAGCCACCGGGTAGGCGCCCAGGTCGCCGGGGTCGAGAGCGGCGAGCCGCTGCTCGCGCACCAGGCGGCCCAGCCGGTCGGCGGCGGCCTCCGCGCGCGAGCGATCGGGCACGGAGTCCAGGAAGGCGACGGCGGCATGGACCTCGTACGGATGCGAGGTCTTCAGCGACTCGATGGCGTGCCAGCAGAAGTCGGTGGCCCGGAACAGCCACGCGTGCCACACCTCGTTGCGGTGCAGCAGCCCGACCACGGGCCCCGTGGAGAGGAGCTCGCCGGGCGGGTCGTCCACGATCGGCACGAACGGCGCCGCCGGATACCCCCGCTGGCTGGGATGCACCGCCGGAAGAGCGCCCTCGGGCGTGGAGACGGCGGTCAGGTAGCGGCAGATGCGCTCCACCCGCTGCCCGCCGCAGCGCCCTAGGGAGTCCAGCACGCGCAGCGCGTGCGCGGTGTGCAGCGGCTGGCTGACCGGGCCGCGCAGATCGGGCTCCAGGGCGTGTCCGTAGCCGCCGTCCTCGTTGCGGTAGGCGTCCAGCGCCGTCTCCACCGGGTCGGCGGGGCCGTCGAGGAAGTGGTAGGCGAAGAGCCGCTGCTCCAGCACGCGCGCGGTGAGCCAGACGAAGTGCTCGGCGCGGAAGAGTGGGGAGTGCGCCGGCGGCATGGTGGGGAGTGGGGATGCTCCTGTTTCGGCCATGGTCAGACCGTAGGGCCGAAAACGGTCCCGGCAAGCCGTCCGGGCCGGGGCCCACCCCCAGGGGCGGGATACTGGTGTCATGCGGTTGACGGTCTTCTGGGAGCGGATGGCGGAGCACTTCGGTGCGGGGTACGCCGAAACCTTCGCGCGCGATCACGTGATGTCGGAACTCGACGGACGCACCGTGCAGCAGGCGCTGGAGTCCGGCTGGGAGGCCAAGGACGTGTGGCGTGTGGTGTGCTCCGTCATGAACGTTCCACAGGAAAGGCGCTGACCGGTCACGAAGACCGCAGGACGGCTCCCGGCTGTCAGTGACGTGGGCGAGACTTGATCCGTGGCATCCACTGACGAGACCGGGCAAGCAGCCCCGCAGGCATCCCCGATCGGCACGACTCCGCCCACACGGCCCCCGGCCGAGGGCGCCGCCGCGCCGGGCGGCCGCATGCCGCGCTGGCTGCCGCGCGCCATGGTGCTCGCGCTGGCGCTCATCGCCTGCTTCCAGCTCGGCAGTTGGGCCTTCCACCAGCTGACCGGCCTGCTGATCAACATCCTCATCGCGTTCTTCCTGGCGCTGGCCATCGAGCCCGCGGTGAGCTGGATGGCCTCGCGGGGGATGCGCCGGGGCCTGGCCACCGGGCTGGTCTTCCTCGCGGTGATCATCCTGTCCGCAGGGTTCGTGACGCTGCTGGGCTCCATGCTCGCGGGTCAGCTCATCAAGATGGTCGAGGGTTTCCCGGACTATCTCGACTCCGTCATCAACTGGGTCAACGCCCACTTCCACACCGACCTGAGACGGGTGGACGTGCAGGAGGGCCTGCTGCGCTCCGACTGGCTGCGCAACTACGTCCAGAACAGCGCCACCGGTGTGCTGGACGTCTCCGCGCAGGTGCTCGGCGGACTCTTCCAGCTGCTGACGATCACCCTGTTCTCGTTCTACTTCGCCGCCGACGGACCGCGGCTGCGCCGCGCGCTGTGCTCGGTCCTGCCGCCCGCCAGGCAGGCGGAGGTGCTGCGCGCGTGGGAGATCGCCGTGAACAAGACCGGCGGGTATCTGTACTCGCGCGGTCTGATGGCGCTGATCTCCGGCGTGGCCCACTACGTCCTGCTGCAGGCGCTGGGCGTGCCGTACGCGCCCGTGCTCGCGGTGTGGGTGGGCCTGGTGTCGCAGTTCATCCCGACCATCGGCACCTACCTCGCGGGTGCCCTGCCCATGCTGATCGCCTTCACGGTCGATCCCTGGTACGCGCTGTGGGTGCTGATCTTCGTCGTGGTCTACCAGCAGTTCGAGAACTATGTGCTGCAGCCCAAGCTGACCTCCAAGACCGTCGACATCCACCCCGCCGTCGCCTTCGGCTCCGTCATCGCGGGCACCGCGCTGCTCGGCGCGGTCGGTGCCCTGGTCGCCATCCCGGCCGTCGCCACGCTCCAGGCCTTCCTGGGCGCGTACGTGAAGCGCTACGACGTCACGGACGACCCGCGCGTGCAGGGACACCGCACGGGAGGCAGAGGCGGTGGCCTGAGCCCGCTCACGCGGGCCCGGCGGATATGGGGCCGGTCGCGAAACGGCACCGCGGGCACCTCGGGCGACGGCACACAGGCCGACTGAGAGGTCCACCACTCCGGAGGGCTGATTCAGCGGGGCCTCGACCGGTTCGCCGTGCTGTTCCGTGACCGTCGCGCACCGAGGAAGCCGCCGTGCGGCAGGGGCGTGGTGCGCTTGACACGAAAATCGAACATCCATTCTTATGGAAGTGCTGGCGAGGTTCTCGGTGGGTGGTTTTGGCATGCTTTGCATGGATGGATCCCCGAGTTATCCACAGGCCGGACCCGCGTCGGGGCGCATTGTCAGTGGCAGGCGTTAGCGTCTTTGACGTGAAGCGATCGACTCAAGCAAACCGGGTGGAACCCATGGCAGGAACCGACCGCGAGAAGGCCCTGGATGCCGCGCTCGCACAGATTGAACGGCAGTTCGGCAAGGGCGCGGTCATGCGCCTGGGCGAGCGGCCGAACGAGCCCATCGAGGTCATCCCCACCGGGTCGACCGCACTCGACGTCGCCCTCGGTGTCGGCGGCCTGCCGCGCGGCCGCGTGGTGGAGGTGTACGGCCCCGAGTCCTCCGGTAAGACGACCCTGACCCTGCACGCCGTGGCCAACGCGCAGAAGGCCGGCGGCCAGGTCGCGTTCGTCGACGCGGAGCACGCCCTCGACCCCGAGTACGCGAAGAAGCTCGGCGTCGACATCGACAATCTGATCCTCTCCCAGCCCGACAACGGCGAGCAGGCCCTGGAGATCGTGGACATGCTGGTCCGCTCCGGTGCCCTCGACCTGATCGTCATCGACTCCGTCGCCGCGCTCGTCCCGCGCGCGGAGATCGAGGGCGAGATGGGCGACAGCCACGTCGGTCTCCAGGCCCGTCTGATGAGCCAGGCGCTGCGGAAGATCACCAGCGCGCTCAACCAGTCCAAGACCACCGCGATCTTCATCAACCAGCTCCGCGAGAAGATCGGCGTGATGTTCGGCTCGCCCGAGACCACGACCGGTGGCCGCGCGCTGAAGTTCTACGCCTCGGTGCGTATCGACATCCGCCGCATCGAGACCCTGAAGGACGGCACGGAGGCGGTCGGCAACCGCACCCGCTGCAAGGTCGTGAAGAACAAGGTCGCGCCGCCCTTCAAGCAGGCCGAGTTCGACATCCTCTACGGCCAGGGCATCAGCCGTGAGGGCGGCCTGATCGACATGGGCGTGGAGCACGGCTTCGTCCGCAAGGCCGGCGCCTGGTACACGTACGAGGGCGACCAGCTCGGCCAGGGCAAGGAGAACGCGCGCAACTTCCTGAAGGACAACCCCGACCTGGCCAACGAGATCGAGAAGAAGATCAAGGAGAAGCTCGGCGTCGGCGTGCGTCCCGAGGAGCCCGCCGCCGAGCCGGGTGCGGACGCAGCGGTCACCGCCGCCGCGGACGACGCCAAGTCGGTTCCGGCCCCGGCTGCGGCCAAGAGCGCCAAGCCCAAGGCCGCGGCTGCCAAGAGCTGACGGCGTGACACGGCGAACCGACTGGACCGAGTACGCCCACCCCGGCAGTTCCCGGGAGCCGGGGCGGCAGGGCGACTCGGGCTTCGCCGGGGAGAGTGACGGGCCGGACGGCACCGCGTACTCCCCGTACGACGGTGACGACTGGCAGGACGGCGTCCCGCACCCGGACGACGGCGGACTCCGTCGCGGGCGCGGCCGGCACGGCGAGGGCGGTTCACGCACAGGGCGTGGGCGCCGTCGGCGTGCCGGGCAGGAGCCGTCCACCGAGGACGGAGGCACCTCTGCCTCGTCGAGGGCCGAGAAGGGGGAGCCCCCGGGGGACCCGGTGGAGCAGGCACGGGCGATCTGCCTGCGCCTGCTCACCGGGACCCCACGCACCCGCAAGCAGCTCGCGGACGCCCTGCGCAAGCGGGAGATTCCGGACGAGGCCGCCGAGGAGGTGCTGTCCCGGTTCGAGGAGGTCGGACTGATCGACGACGGCGCCTTCGCCGACGCCTGGGTGGAGTCCCGGCACCACGGACGGGGCCTCGCCCGCCGCGCCCTCGCCCGGGAGCTGCGCACCAAGGGCGTCGATCCCACGCTGATCGACTCCGCCGTCGCCCAGCTCGACTCCGAGCAGGAGGAGGCGACCGCGCGGGAACTCGTCGACCGCAAGCTGCGCGCCACTCGCGGCCTGGACCGCGACAAGCGACTGCGCCGTCTCGCGGGCATGCTCGCCCGCAAGGGCTACTCGGAGGGCATGGCCCTGCGCGTGGTCCGGCAGGCGCTGGAGGAGGAGGGCGAGGAGACGGACTTCCTGGGGGAGGAGGGGTTCTGAGCGTGCCTGTGGTGCTCTTGGACGGCACACGCTGAGGCCCTCGGAAGCCGCAAGGGCAGTCGGCTCACCGCCTTGCCTGCCTCACCCCGTTCTACCGCTCAGACGGCGGCGTCACCGGCAGCCCCGCCCGCTTCCACGCCTGGAAGCCGCCCACCAGGTCCGTGGCCCGGCGGAGTCCCAGCCGGTGCAGGGAGTCGGCGGCCAGGCTGGAGGCGTAGCCCTCGTTGCAGATGACCACGACGCGCAGGTCGTGCCCGGTGGCCTCGGGGAGGCGGTGGCTGCCCTGCGGGTCGAGGCGCCACTCCAGTTCGTTGCGCTCGACGACGAGGGCGCCGGGGATCAGACCGTCCCGCTCGCGCAGCGCGGCGTAGCGGATGTCCACCAGCAGTGCCTCGCCGGTGCGGGCGGCGGCATGGGCGTCGAGGGGCTCGATCCGCTCGTAGCCCTCACGCACCCGCTCCAGCAACTCGTCGATGCCGACGGGATGTTGGCCGACCTCAACGGCGGTGTGGCTCTGTTCACTCATCAGACTCCCGCCCCCTCCTCGCGCGACCCGAGAATGACCGCGCGACCCGAAATGACCGTCTTCGCTGTAAGCCGCTCGCGTCGTGCCTCCCCACCCCGCCTCACTGCCAGTCCTCCGGGCGCTCGACCTGCTCCAGGCGCAGCACCTGGCCCGTGCGGCTGTAGCGGCGGATGCGGGGCAGCGGCGGGTAGTAGGCGTGGACGGAGATCGCGTGCTGCTCGGGTGACTCGTTGAGGACCTCGTGGACATGGTGGCGACCGAAGGCGCGGCCCTGGCCGGCCGGCAGTCGGCGTTCGCGGTCCACGCCCTCGGTGAGTTCCAGGGTCTTCCAGCCGTCGGTGGGCAGCCGGGCGGCGAGCGCGTTCTCCCGCAGCTCCCCGCGGGCGGTGAGGAACGCGCCGACCGAGTCGGCGTGGTCGTGCCAGCCGGTGCCCGAGCCGGGCGGCCAGCCGATGAGCCACGCCTCACTGCCGCCGGGCCCCTCCAGGCGGATCCAGGTGCGGCCCTCGGGGTCGAGCGGGAGCGAGGCGATCAACTCGGCGTCGGCGGCTGTGCGTCGTACGAAATCAAGGAGGTCCGCCTGGGTGGGGACACGGACGGACGCGGACACGGAGGGGACAGGCGAAGAGGGCCCGGAAAGGGCGGGGGAGACAGACAACGGAGACCGTCCTGGGAGAAGTCGCGTGAGCGCGCGCGAGGAAGCCGTGACCGGGGGCGCGCGGAGACGAGGGAATGCGAATTCAGCAGGACGGACGACACACGCAGCCTGCGTAGCGGACCAGGTCCATGTGGACCCTCCGCCACAGGCGCACATCGGTGTCGGTCACGGTTCGGAGTACACCACGGCGGTCGAGGGCGGTCAACTCACCGTCACCATGCGGACGCAGGGTGACGGTGAGGACGGACAGGCGCGCACACCGGCCCCGGCCGGTCAGTTCGCCGAGGCGGCGGAGGCCGAGGCCGTCGCCGCTGCCTCTTCCTCCCTCGGTCCTCCGAGAGTCGCCTCCGCCGCCGCGTACAGGTCGGCCGGGCGGACGCCGCCGAGGGCTGTGACGAGGTGGCCGTCGGGTCGTACGAGAAGGACGGTGTGGGCGGCCGCGCCCGGGTAGCTCTCGGCGACCAGGAGTTCCGCGGGGTGCGGCAGGGCCGTGACCGCCGCCGCCAGCCGGGGCATCAGCCCGGCGGACACCCAGTGCCGGCGCTCCCACACCCCGGTGCCCGGCGCGATCAGCACGACCAGCAGCGCGCCGCGGCCGAGCCGGTCCCGCAGCTGTACGAACGTGCCGTCCTCGGCCGTGACCCGTACGTCGGCGACGGGCGCGCCCGGGAGGGTGTCGACCGGGACTTCGGCCTCGATGTGCCGGGGCGCGAGCGGCGAGTCGGCGTAGCCGCCGGGCGCGCCGACCGGGCCCTGCCCCAGGTGGCCGTCGGTGAGCAGCGCGTCATGGCCCCGGGCGGCGCCGAGGACGTACGAGCGCAGCCCCTTGCCGCCGCGCAGCAGCGGCAGCACCTGGTCGGCGGCGCGCAGCCGGGCGGCGACGACCGCGCGCCGCTCGGCCTGGTAGCTGTCGAGCAGCGTCTCGTGCGGCCCGTGGTGCCAGGCGAGCGCCAGCTTCCAGGCGAGGTTGTCGGCGTCCCGCAGCCCCTCGTCGAGGCCCTGGGTGCCGAGCGCGCCGAGCAGATGCGCCGCGTCCCCGGCGAGGAAGACACGGCCCACCCGCCAGCGGCGGGCCAGCCGGTGGTGCACGATGTGCACACCGGTGTCCAGCAGTTCGTACGACGGTGTGGCGCCGTCGGTCCAGCCCGTCAGCGTCTCCCGGATGCGGGTCACCAGGAGCTCGGGGGTGACGAGGTCCTTGCTCGGCGGCAGTAGCCAGTCCAGCCGCCAGACGCCCTCCGGCAGCGGGCGCGCGGTCACCTCCCCGGCCGAGGGTCCCGACGTCCGCCACGGCGGTGTCCGATGGAGCAACGCGCGACCGGCCCATGGAAGTTCCGTGCGCAGTGCGGCTACGGCGTGTCGCTCCACCGCCGTACGGCCGGGGAAGCGGATGTCCTGGAGTTTGCGCACGGTGGAGCGGGGGCCGTCGCAGCCGACCAGGTAGCTGCCCCGCCACCAGGTGCCTTGGGCTCCGCGGGTGTGGGCGGTGACGCCGGACGGCTCCTGCTCCAGGCCGTCGAGCCTGCTGTCCACGGCGATCCTGACGAGCCGCTCGCGGGCGAGGGCGGCTCGTAGCGCGCCCGTGAGCACATGCTGCGCGACATGCAGCGGGGCTGAGGCCGGGGGGACGGTCTCGATCCCCGACTCGGAGTCGTCCGGTGCGTCGAAGTCGACCTCGCGCATGATCTGCCGGCGCCGCACCGACCGCCAGCCTGACCAGCGGAGTCCGGCCTCGGCGATCGGCAGCCCGGTCAGCCGTTCCATGAGCGCGGTGGTGTCCTCGCGCAGGACGACCGTACGGGCGAGGCGCGGTTCGTCCTTGCCGGGCCCCTCGTCCAGGACGACGGACGGCACTTCCTGGCGGGCGAGTGCCAGCGCGAGCGTGAGCCCCACGGGCCCCGCCCCGACGATGATCACCGGGTCCACGGCGCGGCGCTCCCTGCTCGTGACGGCGTCTCAGGAGACGGGTGTGAACAGGAGGTTTGAGCAGGGTGCACGATCACAGAACGTATGCAACCTATTGCCGGTGCTTGCGTCAAGTGACGAAGGCAGTGGCGTCGTCACGCCACTGCCTTCACCCGTTCACGTCACTTGACCACTCGTCAGGCGCTGGCTCCTGAGCCGAAGCTGCCACCGACCTCGGCGGCGTTGAGGTCGTCGACGTCGTCCTTGCCGAGGACCGCGCCCGTCGTGCGCTTGCTGCGCCGCAGGCGCTGCTCCAGCCAGCCCGCGAAGGTGGTGAGGATGAAGTTGACGATGATGTAGATGACCGCCACGACGATGAAGCTCGGGATGACGTTCGCGTAGTTGGCCGCGAGCGTGCCACGTGTGTTCAGCAGCTCGGTGAAGCCGATCATCACACCGCCCAGTGCGGTGTCCTTCACGATGACGACCAGCTGGCTGACGATGGCAGGAAGCATCGCCGTGACGGCCTGCGGGAGCAGGATGCCGGCCATGGTCTGACCCTTGCGCAGACCGATCGCCTGGGCCGCCTCGGTCTGTCCCTTGGGCAGCGCCAGGATGCCTGCCCGGACCACCTCGGCGAGGACCGAGGCGTTGTAGAGCACGAGGCCCGTGACCACCGCATAGAGGGGCCGGTCGTCGCTCGTGACGTCCGTGGAGCGGGCGTAGAACTCGTTGGCGAACAGCATCAGCAGCAGCACCGGGATCGCCCGGAAGAACTCCACCACGACGCCGGCGGGGACCCGTACCCATCGGTGGTCGGACATGCGCGCGATGCCGAACACGGCGCCCAGCGGCAGGGCGATGACCATGGCCAGCGCCGCTGCCTTCATGGTGTCGGCCAGGCCGGGCAGCAGGTACGTCGTCCAGGCCTCGGACTGGGTGAACGGCTTCCAGAGCTTCCACTCCAGCTGGCCCTTGTCGTCCATGACCTGCCAGATCCACCACAGGAGCAGCGCGAGCAGGGCGAAGAAGACCACTGAGAGGATGAGGTTGCGCCGCTTGGCCTTGGGGCCGGGGGCGTCGTAGAGAACCGAGGTCATCGCTTCACCGCCAGTCGCTTGCTCAGCCAGCCGAGGATCAGGCCGGTGGGCAGGGTCAGTACCACGAAACCGAAGGCGAAGACCGCGCCGATGAGAACCGTCTGGGCCTCGTTCTCGATCATTTCCTTCATCAGCAGCGCGGCTTCGGCCACACCGATCGTGGCCGCCACGGTCGTGTTCTTGGTCAGCGCGATCAGTACGTTGGCCAGCGGGCCGATGACCGCGCGGAACGCCTGCGGCAGCACGACGAGCGAGAGCACTTGGGTGAAGCTCAGTCCGATCGCCCGGGCCGCCTCGGCCTGTCCGACCGGGACGGTGTTGATGCCGGAGCGCAGCGACTCGCACACGAACGCCGAGGTGTAGGCGATGAGACCCAGCACGGCGAGGCGGAAGCCCTGGAGCTTGAAGTCGTCCGGCGCGCCCATCGTCATGCCGAAGATGTCGGCCAGGCCGAGCGAGGTGAAGACGATGATGACCGTCAGGGGGATGTTCCGGACGACGTTCACGTAAACGGTGCCGAAACCGCGCATCAGCGGGACCGGGCTGACCCGCATGGCGGCGAGCAGGGTGCCCCAGATCAGGGAGCCGATGGCCGAGAACACGGTCAGCTGCACCGTCACCCAGAAGGCACCCAACAACGTTGGATCGTCATAGTCAGAAATGAAGTCGAACACGATCTCCCGCGCTTCCGGGTGTAGGAGGGTCCCGGTGCGCCGCCCCGGAGGGCGGCGCACATGTCGGCCAGTACGTCAGTTCTTGATCTCGCCGATCTTCGGAGCGGGCTCGTTCTTGTAGTCGGCCGGACCGAAGTTGTCCTTCACGGCCTTGTCCCAGGAGCCGTCCTTGACCATCTTCTCGAGGGCCGCGTTGATCTTGTCGACCGTTGCGGTGTCGCCCTTCTTGACGCCGATGCCGTAGTTCTCGTTGCTGAGCTTCAGCCCGGCGAGCTTGAACTGGCCCCTGTACTGCTCCTGCGCGGCGAAGCCGGCCAGGATCGAGTCGTCCGTCGTCAGCGCGTCCACGGCGCCGCTCTGCAGACCGGCGAGGCACTCGGAGTAGGTGCCGACCTGCTTCAGCTGAGCCTGCGGCGCGATGTCCTTCTTGACGTTCTGCGCCGAGGTCGAGCCGGTCACCGAGCACAGCTTCTTGCCGTTGAGGTCGGTGCCCTTGCTGATGTCCGAGTCCTTCTTCACCAGCAGGTCCTGGTGGGCGAGCAGGTACGGACCGGCGAAGTCGACCTTCTGCTTGCGCTCGTCGGTGATCGAGTACGTCGCCGCGATGAACTTGACGTCACCGCGCGACAGCGCGTTCTCGCGGTCGGCGCTCTTGGTCTCGACGAACTCGATCTGGTCGGGCTCGTAGCCGAGCTCCTTGGCCACGTAGGTCGCCACGTCGACGTCGAAGCCGGAGAACTTGCCGCCCGGCTCCTTCAGGCCGAGACCGGGCTGGTCGTACTTGATGCCGACCTTGATCGTGTCGCCGCCACCGGAGCCCGAGCCGCTGTCCTTGTCGTCGTCGCCCCCACAGGCCGTCGCGGTCAGGGAGAGGACGAGCGCAGCCGCGGCCGCGGCGGAGACCTTGCGGAGCTTCATGGTGAACATCCTTCGTGTGGTGAGGAGATGCCGTGTTGCCGGATGACGTAGTACGTCGCGGGAGCGACGTGGCGTCAGTGGTGCAGGATCTTCGACAGGAAGTCCTTGGCGCGGTCACTGCGCGGGTTGCTGAAGAACTGGTCGGGCGCAGCCTCTTCGACGATGCGTCCGTCCGCCATGAACACCACGCGGTTTGCGGCCGATCGTGCGAATCCCATCTCATGGGTGACGACAATCATGGTCATGCCGTCCCGGGCCAGCTGCTGCATGACCTCCAGGACCTCATTGATCATCTCCGGGTCGAGCGCCGACGTCGGCTCGTCGAAGAGCATGACCTTGGGGTCCATGGCCAGCGCGCGGGCGATGGCGACGCGCTGCTGCTGGCCGCCGGAGAGCTGAGCGGGGTACTTGTCCGCCTGGGTGGCCACGCCGACGCGGTCCAGCAGGGCGCGGGCCTTCTCCTCAGCCTTCTTCTTGTCCGACTTACGGACCTTGATCTGGCCGAGCATGACGTTCTCGAGCACGGTCTTGTGCGCGAAGAGGTTGAAGGACTGGAACACCATGCCGACGTCCGCGCGCAGCCGCGCGAGCGCCTTGCCCTCGGCGGGCAGCGGCTTGCCGTCGATGGTGATGTCGCCGGAGTCGATCGTCTCCAGGCGGTTGATGGTGCGGCACAGGGTGGACTTCCCGGACCCGGAGGGCCCGATGACCACGACGACCTCGCCGCGCGCGATCGTCAGATCGATGTCCTGGAGTACGTGCAACGCGCCGAAGTGCTTGTTGACGCTCTTCAGGACGACCAGTTCGCCACTCGCGGCCACATCTTCCTTGGCCACCGATACTTCGGTCATCGCTCTCTGGCTCCGTCCTCCTCGGTTTCGGAGGACAGTAGTAACCCTACGCGACCAGCGTCATTACATCTGAGGGGAATCTGAGCATCACGATCCGGTTGCAATCGGACACGTGTCGTAGCACTTGTGACCTGGACGCGTATCGGCCGGATAACGGAAGCTCCGCGCAACCGGAACCCTCTTGACGCCGTCCTCATCCATCGGCGTGACTGCCTGGGTGCACGCACGCGCGTGCACGCATTTTTGTCGGACGACACCGTACGCGCGATGAACCGAAGGAGGCCGGGATGAGACTGCTTCTCGTCGAGGACGACAACCATGTCGCCGCCGCCCTGTCCGCGGTGCTGGCGCGGCACGGCTTCGACGTGACACACGCGCGTAGCGGAGAGGAAGCCCTCCAGGCGCTGGTCCCCGGCGGCCCGGGCTTCGGTGTCGTGCTGCTCGACCTCGGCCTGCCCGACCAGGACGGCTACGAGGTCTGCGGCAAGATCCGCAAACGCACCAGCACCCCCGTCATCATGGTCACCGCCCGCTCCGACGTTCGCTCCCGCATCCATGGCCTCAACCTGGGGGCCGACGACTACGTCGTCAAGCCGTACGACACCGGAGAACTGCTCGCCCGTATCCACGCGGTCAGCCGGCGCACGGTGCACGAGGACGCGGCCGGGGCCGGTGAGGCCGTGCTGCGCCTGGGTTCCGTACACATCGAGCTGCCCACGCGGAGGGTCAGCGTGGACGGTTCGGTTGTCCAACTGACCCGCAAGGAGTTCGATCTGCTCGCCCTTTTGGCCCAACGGCCCGGAGTGGTCTTCCGCCGGGAGCAGATCATCAGCGAGGTGTGGCGCACCAGCTGGGAGGGCACCGGGCGCACCCTGGAGGTGCATGTGGCGTCCCTGCGCGCCAAGCTGCGCATGCCCGCGCTGATCGAGACCGTGCGCGGCGTCGGCTACCGGCTCGTCGCCCCGGCCGCCTAGCGGGCCAGGGTGCGCACTCGACTCCTGCCGCTGCTCATCGTCCTGATGGCTGCCGTGCTTCTGGCGCTCGGCGTGCCGCTCGCCGTCAGCGTGGCCGCGGCGCAGCAGCAGAAGGTCATCGTCGACCGCATCGACGACACCGCTCGGTTCGCCGCCCTCGCGCAGTACGTCACCCCCGCGACGGCCGGCCCCGGCACCACGTCCCCGGACGAGCGCACTCTCAGCACGGAACTGACGAGCTACCACGAGGTCTACGGCATCCGTGCCGGGGTCTTCTACCGCAACGGCACGCCCATGGCGCAGGCGCCGGGCGACTGGCTGCTCCCCGAGAAGGGTGAGGTGCGCAGGGCGTTCGCCGAGGCGCTGCTCAGCCGGCGCAGCCAGGACCCGAAGCAGATCTGGCCCTGGCAGCGGCGCACCCTGGTCGTCGCCTCGCCGGTCATCCGGGACGGTGACGTCGTCGCGGTCGTCGTCACCGACTCGCCCACCGGCGCCATGCGCTCGCGCATCCTGCAGGGCTGGTTGGTCGTCGCGGCGGGCGAGGTCGCCGCGATGCTGCTCGCCGTCGGCGCGGCGCTGCGGCTCACGGGGTGGGTGCTCAGGCCCGTACGGATCCTCGACGCCACCACGCACGCCGTCGCCAGCGGCCGCCTGAAGTCCCGCGTCGCGGTGGCGAGCGGGCCGCCGGAACTCAGACGGCTGGCCCGGTCGTTCAACGAGATGGCGGACAACGTCGAGGACGTCCTGGAGCAGCAGCGCGCCTTCGTCGCCGACGCCTCGCACCAGCTGCGCAACCCCCTCGCGGCGCTGCTGCTGCGCATCGAGCTGCTCGCCCTCGAACTGCCCGAGGGCAACCCGGAGATCGCCTCCGTCCAGGCCGAGGGCCGTCGGCTGGCCCAGGTCCTGGACGACCTGCTCGACCTCGCGCTCGCCGAGCACGTCGAGGCCGACCTGGCCCTGACCGACATCGGCGCGCTCACCGCCGAGCGCGTCGCCGCCTGGTCCCCGACGGCCGAGGCGAAGGGCGTACGGCTGGTGGGGGACTGCCCGCCCACCACCGCGTGGGCCGACCCGGTCGCGCTCTCCAGCGCCCTGGACGCGGTGATCGACAACGCGGTGAAGTTCACCCCGAAGGACGAATGCGTGCGCGTCTGCGTCGCGTCCAACGGCGACACCTCGACCATCGTCGTCGCCGACCGCGGGCCGGGCCTCACCGACGAGGAACTCATCCGCGTCGGCGATCGTTTCTGGCGTAGCGGGCGACACCAGAACATCAAGGGCTCAGGGCTGGGCCTGTCCATCTCCCGGGCTCTGCTGGCGGCCGGGGGCGGCTCCATCGCGTACGACCATCATGAGCCGCACGGCCTACGAGTGACGGTGACCGTGCCTCGGTCGGGGCCTGCGCGGTAGGGCCCTCCCTGCTGGGCAGGGGTAGGGCACGGCCCGGGTCAGCCACGTGCGGCCAGGGCGCTACGGCTTGACCGACCGGTAGTAGCGCCGAGCACCCTCGTGGAGCTGCACCGGATCGGTGTAGATCGCCGTGCGCAGGTCCACGAGCTGGGCGGAGTGGACGTCCGCGCCGATCCTGTCGCGGCTGCGGATGACGGTCCGGGTCAGCCACTCGGTGAGCCGCGGGTCGACGTCCGCGCGCGTGACGAGCAGGTTGGAGACCGCCATCGTGGGCACGGGCGTGCCGTGCTGGACCGCCGGATAGGCGGACTCCGGCATGACGGTGGGCCGGTAGTAGCGGGTGGCGCCGCCCCGGCTCTGCAACCTGGCCACAAAGGCGGCGTCCAGCGGGACGAACCGCAGCTCGAAGTCGTCGGCGAGCTCGGTCAGGCCGTCCGTGGGCAGGCCGCCGGACCAGAAGAACGCATCGATCTCGCCCCTCTTGAGCCGCTCGGGGCCGGTGTCGATGCCGTCGGGCAGCGGGGTGATGTCCTTGCGCGGGTCGATGCCGGCCGTCTCGAGCACCTGGGTGGCGATCAGCCGCACCCCGGAGTCGGGCAGCCCTATGGCGACCCGCTTGCCCTTCAGGTCCTCCACGGACTCCACGTCAGACGCGCGCGGGACGACGATGTGCACATAGTCGTCGTACAGGCGAGCGACGCCGCGCAGCTGGCCGGCGCCCGGGCCCCCGTCCTCGCGGTACGTCTCCACCGCGTCGGCCGCGGCGATGGTGAAGTCGGCCGTGCCGGTCGCCACCCGCGCCACGTTCTTCTGCGAGCCGTTGCTGAGCTGGAGCCGCACGTCCAGCTCCGGCATGTCCCGCTTGAACGCCTTGCGCAGGAGGCTGCCGTACTTCTGGTAGACCCCGTGCGGCGTCCCCGTGCTGAACGTGATCGTCCCGCTCGGCGGCTCCTCGCCCAGCGGCAGCAGCCACCACAGCAGCAACCCCAGCACCACGAACAAGGCGCCCGCGCCTTGCAGCGCACGCCGCCTGCCGAGGCGGGAGAAGAGCTTGGACATGGGCGTGATCCTGCCAGCACGCACGCGCTGCTGACCAGGGGCACCGGGGGAGAGGGGGCCTGTCAGTGGTGGTCGTTAGAGTCGGGGCATGAGTTCTTCCGCTGCCGATCTCGTCCGTGAGTTCCACCTGGCCTTCGGCCTGGACGCCCGCACCACGCCCACCGAGGTCGCGCCGGACCTCGCGGCGCACCGCGGTGAGCTGCTCGCGGAGGAGGCGGCGGAGGTCGCCGAGGTGTCGGTGTCCGGCCCGCTGGACAAGCTCGCGCACGAGCTGGCGGACGTCGTGTACGTCGCCTACGGCACGGCGCTCGTGCACGGCATCGACCTCGACGCGGTGATCGCCGAGATCCACCGCTCCAACATGACCAAGCTCGGCCCCGACGGCCAGGTCGCCCGCCGGGCCGACGGCAAGGTCCTCAAGGGCGAGCACTACGAGGCCCCGGACGTCTCGGCCGTCCTGCGCCGCCAAGGCTGGATACCCGCCGAGCGGGCCTGAGCCGCCCGCGCCCGAACGCCGGGGCGAGGCTCCTCCGGGACCGCCTACCCTTGAACGCATGACCAGCAGCAGCGACCGGAGCCCGGCAGTGGACGTTCACGGACCCAAGACCTACGAAGTGCGCACCTACGGGTGCCAGATGAACGTCCATGACTCCGAGCGGTTGTCCGGACTGCTCGAAGACGCCGGGTATGTGCGCGCCCCGGAGGGCTCGGACGGCGACGCCGACGTCGTGGTCTTCAACACCTGCGCCGTCCGCGAGAACGCCGACAACAAGCTGTACGGCAACCTCGGCCACCTCGCCCCGAAGAAGGCCGCCCGCCCCGGCATGCAGATCGCGGTCGGCGGCTGCCTGGCGCAGAAGGACCGCGACACCATCGTGAAGAGGGCGCCCTGGGTGGACGTCGTCTTCGGCACGCACAACATCGGCAAGCTGCCGGTGCTGCTGGAGCGCGCCCGCGTCCAGGAGGAGGCGCAGGTCGAGATCGCCGAGTCCCTGGAGGCGTTCCCGTCCACGCTGCCGACCCGCCGCGAGAGCGCGTACGCCGCCTGGGTCTCCATCTCCGTCGGCTGCAACAACACCTGCACCTTCTGCATCGTCCCGGCGCTGCGCGGCAAGGAGGAGGACCGTCGTCCCGGCGACATCCTCGCGGAGATCGAGACGCTGGTCGGCGAGGGTGTCTCCGAGATCACCCTGCTCGGCCAGAACGTCAACGCCTACGGCTCCGACCTCGGCGACCGCGAGGCCTTCAGCAAGCTGCTGCGCGCCTGCGGCGAGATCGAGGGCCTGGAGCGGGTCCGCTTCACCTCGCCGCACCCGCGCGACTTCACCGACGACGTGATCGCCGCCATGGCCGAGACGCCGAACGTGATGCCGCAGCTGCACATGCCGCTGCAGTCAGGCTCGGACACCGTCCTGAAGGCGATGCGCCGCTCCTACCGCCAGGAGCGGTTCCTCGGGATCATCGAGAAGGTCCGCGCCGCCATCCCGCACGCCGCGATCTCCACCGACATCATCGTGGGCTTCCCCGGTGAGACCGAGGAGGACTTCGAGCAGACCATGCACGTGGTCCGCGAGGCCCGGTTCGCCAACGCGTTCACCTTCCAGTACTCCAAGCGCCCCGGCACCCCCGCCGCGACCATGGAGAACCAGATCCCCAAGGAGGTCGTCCAGGCGCGCTACGAGCGGCTCGTCGCCCTCCAGGAGGAGATCTCCTGGGAGGAGAACAAGAAGCAGGTCGGCCGCACCCTGGAGGTGATGGTCGCCGAGGGCGAGGGCCGCAAGGACGGCGCCACCCACCGCCTGTCCGGCCGGGCCCCCGACAACCGCCTGGTCCACTTCACCAAGCCGGATCAGGAGGTCCGCCCCGGTGACGTGGTCACCGTCGAGGTGACGTACGCCGCCCCGCACCACCTCCTCGCCGAGGGCCAGGTCCTGGAAGTGCGCCGTACGCGCGCGGGCGACGCCTGGGCCAAGCGCAACACCCAGGAGCAGGAGAAGAAGGCCGGCGTCATGCTCGGCCTGCCCAGGATCGGGGCCCCGGCGCCGCTGCCGGTGGCCACGGGAAGCGGCTGCGGCTGCGACTGACCGCCTGGCACCATACGGGTGGGAGGGATCGCGTGCTGCCGTTCAGGGTCACGTACACCGAAGAGGCCGCCCAGGTCCGCGACAGCCTGTCCGCCAAGCGGCGTGAGGTGCTGGAGCGCGGCCTGGCCATATTGGTGAACGACCCGCGGCACAAGCTCTCCCGCTCCGTACGCGGCGACGAGGCCACCCGCGAGATCGCGCTGTCCCGCAACCTCTTCGTCGAGTACGTGATCAGCGACGGCAAGCTGGTGGTGCTCGTCCTCACCGTCATCGACCTCACCGACGTGCTGATCGAGGAGTGACGCCCTGGGCGCCCTGGGGCGTTACGCTGCCGATCATGCTTGTCGCCGCCGCCGTCTGCCCCTGTCCTCCGCTGCTGGTCCCCGAGGTCGCCGCGGGTGCCGCCCCCGAATTGGACGCCGCGCGCACCGCATGCGCGGACGCCCTGGGGCTGCTCGCCGCGGCCCGGCCCGACCTGCTCGTCGTCGTCGCACCGGCCGACGAGACCGGGCCGGTGCGGTACGCGCAGGGCACACCGGGCTCCTTCAGCGGGTTCGGCGTCGATCGCGAGGTGACCCTGGGGCCCGCGGCCGAGGGCGGGGCGGCCGCCGGCACGCTTCCGCCGTCGCTGGCCGTCGCCGGGTGGCTGCTGGAGCGGGCCGGATGGGCGGATGCCCCGATCGAGGGACTCACGGTGGGGGAACCTCTGACGGCCGAGCGGTGTATTCAAGTCGGAAGCGACATCGCCGCCCGGGCCGAGCGGGTGGCACTGCTGGTGATGGGCGACGCCAGCGCGTGCCGTACGGTCAAGGCGCCCGGCTACCTCGACGAGCGGGCCGAGCCGTTCGACGCGCAGGTCGCACGGGCACTGGGGTCGGCGGACCTCGCGGCCCTCAAGGAGCTGGACGCCGGCCTGGCCCATGAGCTGAAGGTGTCCGGCCGGGCCCCCTGGCAGGTCCTGGCCGGCGCCGCCGAGGGCGCCGACCTGTCGGGCACCCTGCTGTACGAGGACGCGCCGTACGGCGTGGGGTACCTGGTCGCGACCTGGTCGTAGGGGCGGTGTCGCACGCGGAGCTGCCCGCATAGCGATACAGCAAGTGGCAGTACGGCAAGTAGAGGTACAGCAGAACGGCGGACGGCCGGGAGGCGCTGCTCCGCGGCCGTCCGCCGGTCGGTGCGTCGGTCAGGTCGCCGGCGGCGGAGAGTCCGGCGGGGTGGCGGGGCGGTCGGCGGCCCCGGTGTCGTCCTTGTGCGCGAGTCGGTCCATGGCCTCCTTGGCCCTGCCCGTGCCCGACTGGATCCTGTCGCTGTACTTGCCCTTGGTCTTCTCGTCGACGACCTTCGCCGCCTTGTCCAGACCGTGCTGGATCTTGTCCCCGTGCTGCTGCGCGAGGCCCGAGACCTTTTCCTTCGCCGGGGAGAGCTTGCCCTTCAAGTTGTCCAGAAGACCCATGGTCCACCTTCCGTCGCGGCGCGGGTTATGTGCGGGCGCCCTCGCCGGCCTCGTTGTCGGCCGCCTCGTCGGCGGACTGCTGCTTGGGGATCCCGACGCCGTCGTCGGCGCTGTCCGTGCCGGTTGCTGGCGCCGACGCCTTCGTCGCCGCCCCGGCGTCGGCCGTGGCCTCGGCCGGCTCCGTCGCAGTCGGCGTCACCGTCGTCGTCTCCGACGTCTTCGTAGCCCCGGAAGCTTCCTCCGCCTCGTCCGCGTCGGCCCCGGTCGCCGGTGCGGCGGCCTGGGCCTCGACGGTCGACGCCTCCTCCGTGGTCTTGGACCTGCGGAGAAGTCGCGCAAAAACGCCCATATCAACTCCATACGTTACTCGTGCGGGGGAAATCCCGCGTTACCCGGAGCGTCCGTTTGCGTCGCCCGGGTCACCGCCTTTCGGGAAACGGGCGGCGAGAACCTCGCATCGGGCAACGACGCCGCAAGGCCACCGTCACGTAACTCGTTCGGGGTCACCACGCGAGGTTTGCGAGACTGGTGCGGTGAGCAGCGCAGCCCCCGCCCCCCGAGTCATCGCCGTCGTCGGACCCACCGCGGCCGGAAAATCAGATCTGGGCGTCTTTCTCGCCCAGCAGCTCGGCGGCGAGGTCGTCAACGCCGACTCCATGCAGCTGTACCGAGGGATGGACATCGGTACCGCCAAGCTGACGCCCGAGGAGCGCGGCGGCGTCCCGCACCACCTCCTCGACATCTGGGACGTCACCGTCACGGCGTCCGTCGCCGAGTACCAGCGGCTGGCGCGCGAACGCATCGACACGCTCCTCGCCGAGGGCCGCTGGCCGATCCTGGTCGGCGGCTCCGGGCTCTACGTCCGTGGCGCCGTCGACCACCTGGAGTTCCCCGGCACCGACCCCGAGGTCAGGGCCCGGCTGGAGGAGGAACTCGCCCTGCGCGGCTCCGGGGCGCTGCACGCCCGCCTCGCCGCCGCCGATCCGGAGGCCGCGCGGGCGATCCTGCCCAGCAACGGACGCCGTATCGTCCGCGCGCTCGAGGTGATCGAGATCACCGGCCGCCCGTTCACCGCCAACCTCCCCGGCCATGACTCCGTCTACGACACCGTCCAGATCGGCGTCGATGTGGCGCGCCCCGAGCTGGACGAGCGCATCGCACGCCGGGTGGACCGGATGTGGGAGGCGGGGCTCGTGGAGGAGGTGCGCGCGCTGGAGGCGCAGGGGTTGCGCGAGGGGCGTACGGCCTCGCGTGCACTCGGCTACCAGCAGGTTCTCGCGTCTCTCGCGGGCGAGTGCACGCTGGAGGAGGCGCGCGCCGAGACGGTCCGTGCCACCAAGCGCTTCGCGCGCCGTCAGGATTCATGGTTCAGGCGGGACCCGCGGGTGCATTGGCTCAGTGGGGCTGCGGCGGATCTCACAGAACTTCCGCACCGGGCACTGGCGTTGGTCGAACGACCGGTTACAGCCTGATCACGTCATGGCATCGGGACGCTCCGGCCGTCATCGGGGCCTCCGGCGCCGTGCCATCATCGAGCTTCGATCGACCAAGTGGAGTCCGAGTTGGGAGGGCGCGTGGCGATGGAGGCCGGCCCTCGCGACACCGCACAAGACACCGAATCCGTCACCGCCGACAGCGCCGGGACGGAGCCCGAGGAGCAGCGTCTCAACTCCGACGGGCCCGACGAGACGCCCGACGGTGTGACCGACGACGGCCCCGAGCCCGAGGAGATGTTCGCGAGCGGGCCCGAGGTCGAGGTCGAGCTGCGCCCCCAGCGGCGCCTGCGGATCTGGCAGCTCGCGCCCATCGTCGGTCTGGCCGCCCTCGGCTCCCTGATGTTCGCCTTCCCGCTGGCCTTCGACTTCGGCGACAGCGGCGCCGTGATCGCCATGCTGGGACTGCTGATCTCCTCCTGTGCCGCGGGCTGGGGCATGATGGCCGCCCGCCGCGTCGGCTACATCTGGCCGGGCCTGCCGCAGCGCGGCTCCGGCCGGCGGGCCGACTGGCGGGTCGTGCTCGCCTACGTCGTCGTGGTCCTCTCCGTGGTGGTGCTGGCGGTGTGGCGGGTCGCGCGGCTGCGCTGACACCGGTCACCAGATGACGCGGGCCCCAGCCGACGCCGGTCACCAGGTGATACGCCCCGCCCCGGTGTCGTACCCACCCCGTACGATCGAGGAATGAGCACGCGGATCGCCTTCCTCAAGGGGCACGGGACCGAGAACGACTTCGTGATCGTCCCGGACCCCGAGAACGCCATCGACCTCACCCCGGCCGCCGTGGCCGCCCTGTGCGACCGCCGCGCGGGCATCGGCGGTGACGGACTGCTGCACGTGGTGCGCTCCGCCGCGCACCCCGAGTCGCGGGCGATGGCCGACGAGGCCGAGTGGTTCATGGACTACCGCAACGGCGACGGCTCGGTCGCCGAGATGTGCGGCAATGGCGTGCGGGTGTTCGCCCGCTACCTCCAGCGCGCCGGACACGTCGCCGAAGGGGACCTCGCGGTCGCCACGCGCGGGGGCGTGAAGACCGTGCACATCGCCAAGGACGGAGACATCACCGTCGGCATGGGCAGGGCGCGCCTCCCCGAAGGGGACGTCACGGTGAGCGTCGGCGAGCGCAGCTGGCCCGCGCGGAACGTGAACATGGGCAACCCGCACGCGGTCGCCTTCGTCGACGACCTCGCCCACGCGGGGCACCTGTACGCACCGCCGCCCTTCGAGCCGGCCTCCGCCTACCCGGACGGGGTGAACGTCGAGTTCGTCGTCGACCGCGGGCCTCGGCATGTGGCGATGCGCGTGCACGAGCGCGGCTCCGGTGAGACCCGCTCCTGCGGCACGGGCGCGTGCGCGGTCGCCGTCGCCACGGCCCGCCGCGACGGCACCGACCCGGCCGTCACCGGCACGCCCGTGACCTACACCGTGGACCTCCCCGGCGGCCGCCTGGTCATCACCGAGCACCCCGACGGCTCCGTCGAGATGACCGGCCCCGCGGTGATCGTCGCCGAGGGCGAGATCGACGCCGAGTGGCTGGCGGCCGCCGTCGCACGCTGAGCGCGTGTGGCCGGTTTCGAAGTCGGCTCACCTCTCCCGAGCCTCAAACCGTAAACCTCGTTCGCTTCGCTCGAATGGGTGATCCGTTTCACGCTCGGCGAGAGGCGGTCAGCCGGGCGTGATGGGCTCGGTAGCATCAAGCACCGGCCCGGACGGGGACGGTCACCCTTTCGCTGAGCCGTGTCCGCCGCGAGGCACCCCGTCCGCCGGTCCACGCAGCCGGAGGTGCCCATGAGTGCGGAGGCCACGAATCCTGCGACCCCAGGCCCGGTGACCGGAGCCCTGACGGGGCTGCCGACGACCCCGTCGGCGCCCCGGAAGAGGGCCCGCCCCCGGATCGACCTGCGTCGCCTGGGCCGCGCCGCGCTGCTCGGCCCCACCGGCCGCGACCGGCTGCCCGACGCGATCAGCCATGTCGTCGACGCGCACCGCGCCCACCACCCCGACGCCGACATCGAGCCGCTGCGCCGCGCCTACGTCCTCGCCGAGTCCTCGCACCGCGGCCAGATGCGCAAGAGCGGCGAGCCGTACATCACCCACCCCCTCGCGGTCACCCTGATCCTCGCCGAACTCGGCGCGGAGACCACGACGTTGACCGCCTCCCTGCTGCACGACACCGTCGAGGACACCGATGTGACGCTCGATCAGGTCGGCACGGAGTTCGGCGAGGAGGTGCGCTATCTCGTCGACGGCGTCACCAAGTTGGAGAAGGTCGACTACGGTGCCGCCGCCGAGCCGGAGACCTTCCGCAAGATGCTCGTCGCCACCGGCAACGACGTCCGCGTCATGTCGATCAAACTCGCCGACCGGCTGCACAACATGCGCACCCTCGGCGTGATGCGCCCCGAGAAACAGGCGCGCATCGCCAAGGTCACCCGCGACGTGCTGATCCCGCTCGCCGAACGCCTCGGCGTACAGGCGCTCAAGACCGAGCTGGAGGACCTGGTCTTCGCGATCCTGCATCCCGAGGAGTACGAGCACACGCGCGAGCTGATCGTCGAGAACACCGCCCGCGCGGACGACCCTCTGGCCGAGATCGCCGAAGAGATGCGCACCGTGCTGCGCGAGGCCGACATCACCGCCGAAGTCCTCATCCGGCCCCGCCACTTCGTCTCGGTCCACCGCGTCGCCCGCAAACGGGGTCAGCTGCGCGGCGCCGACTTCGGACGGCTCCTGGTGCTGGTGAACGAGGACGCCGACTGCTACGGCGTCCTGGGTGAACTGCACACCTGTATGACGCCCATGGTCTCGGAGTTCAAGGACTTCATCGCCGTACCGAAGTTCAACCTCTACCAGTCCCTGCACACGGCTGTGGCCCGCTCCGACGGTCAGGTCGCCGAAGTCCTCATCCGCACGCACCAGATGCACAAGGTCGCCGAGGCCGGAGTCGTCGCGCTGGGCAATCCGTACGCGCCCGCCTCCGACGACCCCGCCGAGGGCGAGCGCGCCGACCCGACCCGCCCCGGCTGGCTCTCCCGCCTGCTGGACTGGCAGGAGGCCGCCCCCGACCCCGACACCTTCTGGTCCACGCTGCGCGAGGACCTCGCCCAGGACCGTGAGATCACCGTCTTCCGCCCCGACGGCGGCACCCTCGGCCTGCCCGAGGGAGCGACCTGTGTGGACGCGGCCTACGCGCAGTACGGCGAGGACGCGCACGCATGCATCGGCGCACGCGTCAACGGGCGCCTGGCCACACTGAGCACCGTCCTGCGCGACGGGGACACCGTGCAGCTCCTCATGGGCCAGGACCCCGCCTCCGAGCCGTCCAGGGAGTGGCTGGACCACGCCCACACACCCGCCGCCCGGATCGCCATCCAGCGCTGGATCGCCACCCACCCGACGGCCGCCGAGCCGGAGACGCCCCTCACCGGGAGGCACGGGGCTGCCGCCGACCCCGCCGTACGGGTGCCGGCGCCGGAGCGGTCGTACCGGCCGGGGTCGGACAGGGCTCAAGGCGGGCGACCTGTCACCGCCGCGGGGGAAGGCCCAGCCGTTCCTGACGCCGACGCGCCGGGTGCCCCCGATGTCCTCGTGGCCCGGCCCCGCGTACGGCCCTCCGGTGCCGCGGCCGTGGTCGTCGAGAGACCCGGCGCGGCCGTGCGGCTCGCCCGGTGCTGTACGCCCGTACCGCCCGACGAGGTCACCGGGTTCGCCGTACGCGGGGGAGTGGTGACCGTGCACCGGGTGGAGTGCCCGGCGGTGGCGCGTATGACGGACGCGGGGCGCGCGGAGGTCGCCGTGCGCTGGGGGGACAGCACCGGATGCCGGGTGACGCTGTTCGCCGAATCGTTCGTCCGCCCCCATCTGCTGGCCGATCTCACCGAGGCCATGGCGCTCGAAGGCGCCGAGATCGTCTCCGCGACGGTCGAACCGCCGAGCCAGCAGCGGGTCCGCCACACGTACACCCTCACGCTGCCCGACGCCGCCGGGCTGCCCGCGCTGATGCGGGCGATGCGCAATGTGCCGGGGGTGTACGACGTGAGCCGCGAGCAGGCCGAGGGGGCGTGAGTGACGTGAGGGACCCGAGGGGCTGACACGCCTGCGCGGCCTGCTCAGGGTTCCCGTGGAGACCCCGTTCGGGTGGACCCGGCGCGCGTCGTCGCGGCGCGGCACGGGCGCGCTGGTAGCGGTGGTCCATGCTGCTCACTTCCCGCGCCACGTCCCTTGTGCCCTCGCGGGCCGGGGCCTCCCGCGCCCGGCGGTTGAAAGCCGCCCTGCTGGCCTCCGCCGTCTCCGTCTGCCTCGTCGCCGCGAGCGCCCCGCCGACTCCGCTCGGTGTCGGCGACCGTCTCTTCCCGCACCTGGGCAATCCCGGGTACGACGTGGCGGCGTACGACCTGTCCTTCAGCTACACCGGCTCCAACCGCAAGCCGCTCCAGGCCGTCACCACCATCGACGCCTGGACCACGGAGTCCCTCGACCGCCTGAACCTGGACTTCGCGCACGGCGAGGTCGAATCGGTCGAGGTCGACGGCGAGCCCGCCGACTTCGCGACCGCCGGCGAGGACCTGGTGGTCACGCCCGCGGAACCGCTGGACGAGGGCGACTGGACGCGGATCACCGTGCGGCACACCAGCGACCCCGTCTACGACGAGAAGCGCGAGGGCGGCTGGGTGCGCACCTCCGACGGCCTCGCCATGGCGAACCAGGCCGACGTCGCCCACCTGGTGTTCCCGTGCAACGACCATCCCTCCGACAAGGCCATGTTCACCATCCGCGTCTCCGCGCCTGACGGCTACACGGCCGTCGCCAACGGCCTGCAGACCGGCGTGGACCGCGCGCGCGGGACGACGACCTGGACGTACCGCACCCGTCACCCCATGGCGACCGAGCTGGCACAGGTCTCCATCGGCCGCTCCACCGTGCTGCACGGCACGGGCCCGCACGATCTGCCTCTGCGTGACGTGGTCCCCACCGAGCACCGCGAGGCGCTCGAACCGTGGCTGGAGAAGACCCCCGGGCACATCGCGTGGATGGAGGAGAAGGTCGGGCGCTATCCCTTCGAGACGTACGGCCTGCTCATGGCCGACGCGTCGACCGGCTTCGAGCTGGAGACCCAGACTCTCTCCCTCTTCGAGCGGGACCTGTTCACCGAGCCCGCCTACCCCAAGTGGTACGTCGAGTCGATCATGGTGCACGAGCTGGCGCACCAGTGGTTCGGCGACAGCGTCACCCCGCGCACCTGGTCCGACCTGTGGCTGAACGAGGGACACGCCACCTGGTACGAGGCCCTCTACGCGGAGGAGACGGCCGACCGGCCTCTGGAGGCCCGGATGAAGGCCGCGTACGGCGCCTCCGACCGCTGGCGCGCCTCCGGCGGACCCCCGGCCGCCCCCAAGGAGCCCCTGCCGGGCAGCAAGATCAGCATCTTCCGGCCGAACGTCTACGACGGCGCAGCCCTCGTGCTGTTCGCGCTGCGCCAGGAGATCGGCCGCAGCGCCTTCGAGCGCCTGGAACGGACCTGGGTGACCGTCCACAAGGACCGCACGGCCGGCACGGCCGACTTCGTCGACCTCGCCTCCGAGATCTCCGGACGCGATCTCGGCAGCTTCTTCCAGGACTGGCTGTACGCCGAGAAGACTCCGCCGATGCCAGGACACCCGGACTGGAAGTCCGCGGCGCCCACCGGGACCCGGAAACAGCCGGGAATCCGGAAGGGCGGCGGAACGGTCGGGAATCCGGAAGCGCGGGGACAGTCGGGAATCGGGAATCCGTAAGCGCGGGGACAGTCAGGAAGCCGGATGCGCGGGGGAACAGTCGAGAATCCGGAAGCGGGGGGGGGGACAGTCGAGCATCTTGAAGCCGTGGTGGCTGAGAATCGGAGGCGGAGACAGCCGTGCAATAACGCCGTGACGAGACGTGGCGTCCCGTGCGACCATCTTCGGACGGACACGGCGCCGGGTCCCGGAATCTCCGGGGAGTCCGCGGGAATCTCCCGGGGTACTCGTACGTTGTGACCAGTGAAGAACCCCCATCGACGTAAGGATCCAATGACCTCCTCTTCTTCCCCTTCCCAGGACAACAAGCGCCTCGCGCACAGCTACCCCGAGGGTCTTCGGGCCGATGCCCTGATGGAAGAGGACGTCGCCTGGAGCCACGAGATCGACGGAGAGCGGGACGGCGACCAGTTCGACCGCTCCGAGCGCGCGGCCCTGCGCCGTGTGGTGGGCCTCTCCACCGAGCTCGAGGACGTCACCGAGGTCGAGTACCGACAGCTTCGCCTGGAGCAGGTCGTCCTCGTCGGCGTCTGGACCTCGGGAACCCTTCAGGACGCGGAGAACTCCCTCGCGGAGCTCGCCGCGCTGGCCGAGACGGCCGGTGCCCACGTCCTCGACGGTGTCTACCAGCGCCGCGACAAGCCCGACCCGGCCACCTTCATCGGTTCCGGCAAGGCCCTGGAGCTGCGCGACATCGTCATCGAGTCCGGCGCGGACACCGTCATCTGCGACGGTGAGCTCAGCCCCGGCCAGCTCATCGCCCTCGAAGACGTCGTCAAGGTCAAGGTCATCGACCGTACGGCCCTGATCCTCGACATCTTCGCCCAGCACGCCAAGTCCCGAGAGGGCAAGGCGCAGGTCGCGCTCGCGCAGATGCAGTACATGCTGCCGAGGCTGCGAGGCTGGGGTCAGTCGCTGTCCCGTCAGATGGGCGGCGGCAAGGGCGGCGGCCTCGCCACCCGTGGTCCCGGTGAGACCAAGATCGAGACGGACCGGCGTCGGATCCGCGAGAAGATGGCGAAGATGCGCCGGGAGATCGCGGACATGAAGACCGGCCGCGAGATCAAGCGGCAGGAGCGCAAGCGCCACAAGGTGCCGTCCGTGGCCATCGCGGGCTACACCAACGCCGGCAAGTCCTCGCTGCTCAACCGCCTCACGGGCGCGGGCGTCCTGGTCGAGAACGCCCTGTTCGCGACCCTGGACCCGACCGTCCGCCGGGCGGAGACCCCGAGCGGCCGGCTCTACACGCTGGCCGACACCGTCGGTTTCGTCCGGCATCTGCCCCACCACCTGGTCGAGGCGTTCCGCTCCACGATGGAGGAGGTCGGCGAGTCCGACCTGATCCTGCACGTGGTGGACGGCTCGCACCCGGTCCCGGAGGAGCAGCTGGCGGCCGTGCGTGAGGTGATCAGGGACGTCGGCGCCACCGACGTACCCGAGATCGTCGTGATCAACAAGGCCGACGCGGCCGACCCGCTGACGCTCCAGCGGCTCATGCGGAACGAGAAGCGCTCCATCGCCGTCTCGGCCCGCACCGGCCAGGGCATCGCCGAGCTGCTCGCGCTGATCGACGCCGAGCTGCCGCGGCCCGCGGTGGAGATCGAGGCGCTCGTGCCGTACACCCACGGCAAGCTGGTCGCGCGTGCGCACGACGAGGGCGAGGTGATCTCCGAGGAGCACACCGCGGAGGGCACGCTGCTCAAGGTGCGCGTGCACGAGGAACTGGCGGCGGAACTCACGCCGTACGTTCCGGCCGCGCTCGCCTGAGCCGGGCCAGGCAATGGCCTGAGCCGCGCCGGTCGCTCGCCCGAGCCGACCAGGCACTACGACGGAAGGCCCGTCCCCTCACCGGGGGCGGGCCTTCCGCGTGCTCAGGGGGTCACTGCGCGGCGGCGTACTTCTCGCTCACCTCGTTGAAGACGCCCTCGGCGACCTCACCGAGGCGCGGGCCGGCCAGCCAGCCGCCGGTGATCGGGCCGATGGAGGTGTTGGACACCAGTGCCGGCTTGCCGTCCGAGCCCTCGGCGACCCAGCCGCCGCCGGAGGAACCTCCGGTCATGGTGCAGCCGATGCGGTACATCGTCGGGTCGGAGGCGTTCAGCGACAGCCGACCGGGCTTGTCCTCGCACTGGTGCATCGACTGGCCGTCGAACGGCGGCGCCGCCGGGTAGCCGGTGGCGGTGAGGCTGTCGATCTTCGGCACGGCGGGCGCGTTGAAGTCGACCGGCAGCGCCGAACCGACCGTCTCCTCCAGGGACTTGCCCGAGCCGCCCTCCTCCGGCGTCACATGGATCACCGCGAAGTCGTAGCTGGCACCGTCACCGCCGGTCGCGCCACCCTGCTCGATCCACTGGTCGGACGTCTGCACCCAGTCGCCCCACCAGACGCCGTACGGAGCGACCTGCTCCTTCGTGGCGTTCTCCAGCTCGGCGGCCGACAGACCCGAGTCGTTGTACGACGGCACGAACGCGATGTTGCGGTACCAGCCGCCCTTCTTGCCCGCGTGGACACAGTGGCCGGCCGTCCACACCATGTTCGACTTGCCGGGGTGGGCCGGGTCCTTCACGACCGTCGCCGAGCAGACCATCGTGCCCTCGGGGGAGTCGAAGAAGACCTTGCCCGCCACGGGGACGCTCTCGTGGTACGGCGTCGACACCGCCTGCGCGTCCACCGGCTCCGGCTCCGGGTCGGTCACGCCCTGGTCACCGGAGATGTCGTTCTCGTCGACACCCTTGTCCGGGTCCTCGGCGTCCCGCATCCGGTCCGGGTCCCACAGGTCCTCGATGATCGGGTTGACGAAGTCCTCGGCCTCGCGCAGCCAGTCGTCCTTGTTCCAGTTCTTCCAGGCGCCGTTGCGCCACTTGTCGATGTCGATCCCGTGTTCCTTGAGACGCTGCTTGATGTCGTCCGGGATCTTGATCTTGTCGTCGCCGGCCACGGCGCTGGCCGATGCCTCGCCGCCCGCCGCCTCGTCGCCCGTCTCACAGGCCGTGGCAGTCAGCGTGAGCGCCGACACGAGAGCGACGGCGGCCGCGGCACGGACGGGACCGCGGCGTGCGCTCCCCCCTCGGCGAGCGGTGAACGACGGCCGTATGGAACGCATGTGCTGACTCCCCCTGCTGTGGACGAACGTGGCGCTGCACGCCAGGACGCCCCGCACCGGCGGGGCGTCCTGGAACGGCACCCCACACTATGCGGTCGCTGTGGGGGACTTCCGACGGAACGGCAACGGTTCGGATACAAGCGGCCTGACCTGGGCGGGACTTCGAGGTGACGCCTCTCGGCGCCGCACTGCTCGCCTCGACAGGTGGCGGTGCTGGGACTCGGGGAGTAGCGGGTTGGAGGCGGAGTTGGGGCGTATTGAGGGGTGCATCGGGTGCATCCGGGGTTTTGCTGAGGTGTGCATGGGCGCTCCGCCAACTGGTGTGCGCGGCCGGGGTGACGCGCTGTAGTGCCGTCACCGCAGGGATCTCGGGTCAACCCGTAACCCGGTCGCGGTAGCGGGGTTGGTAGCGGTGGGCGGGCGATTCGAACGCCGTCGGGGGAGGGCGGGAACGGCGACCGGGTTTCGAGCATCGGCACATGGGTGCCGGGTGCCGGGTGCCGGGTGCCGGGTGCCGGGTGCCGCGTGCCGCGTGCCGGGTGCCGGGCGCCAGAGCCGGGCGTCGGGCGTCGGGCGCCGGACGTCAGGTGCCCGGGTGGCGGCATTGGGAGGCCGGCATCCGGACGTCGAGGCGTCGGGCGTCGGTGACCTGGGCTCGAGCTCGGCCGGCATGGGGGAGTCGGGGCCGGGTGTCGCCAAGGGCGGGCCACCAGGCCTTGCTGTGGGGCGGGGGAGTACGAGCGATGGCTCGGCTCCTGACAGTGGGAGGACGGAGAAGAGTGACCGTGACCGAGGAGACCTCGCGCAGCCGGACGGTGCGCGAATCGGCGGCGCGTACCTATGCGCACGCACTGCCGATCGTGCCGGTCCGGGCACGCGGACTGACCATCGAGGGCGCCGACGGCCGCCGCTACCTGGACTGCCTCTCGGGCGCCGGCACACTCGCCCTCGGCCACAACCACCCCGTCGTACTCGAAGCCATCCGCACAGTCCTCGACTCAGGCGCACCCCTGCACGTCCCTGACCTGAGCACCCCCGTCGAGGACGCCTTCGTCACCGAACTCCTCCGCACCCTGCCCCCCGACCTGGCCGCACACGCCCGCGTACGCTTCTGCGGCCCTTCCCGTACGAGCGCCCTGGAGGGGGCCCGCCGACTCGTACGGTCCGCGACCGGCGGCACAGAAGTAATCACTCTCAGCCCCACCCGAACGGAAGGCGGTTCACCGGCCGCTGCCGGCAGCCCGCCGGATCTCGGACTCGTTGAGGGAGAGGGCGAATCGCGTGCCGAAGCGGTCGAGGTCGCTGGCTGCAGCCCCCAACCCGTCAATGTCTGGCCCGAGTCCGTCCATCCGGCAGGTGTGATCGTCGAGGCGGTCCGGAACGACGACCGGGTCGGCCCCACCCCCGACAGCTGGATGAGGGAAGTCCGCCGACTCACCGCCGACCGAACCGTCCCGCTGATCGCCGACGAGACCGAGACCGGAGTCGGTCGTACCGGCGCCTTCTGGGCCGTGGAGCACAGTGGTGTCACCCCCGATGTGATGGTCCTGTCCAAGGCCATCGGCGGCAGCCTGCCGCTGTCCTTGATCGTCCACCACGCCGACCTGACACCCGACGCCCCCGTGAGCACGGTCCGCGGCAACCAACTGGCCATGGCCGCCGGCACGGCCACCCTCAGACACGTCCGCGAGAACGGCCTCGCCGAACGGGCAGCCATCTTGGGACGCCGCGTACTGCTTCAACTCGTGGAACTGTCACGAGAGTTCCCGTGCATCGGTCATGTCCGGGGAAGAGGGCTCCTGACGGGCATCGAGTTCACCCCACCGGAGTCGGACGAGGCCCTGGCCGCAACCCCCGCACCCGGCCCCAGCTCCGCCCCAACCCGGGTTCCCCTCCGCACAACCGCCTCCGAACTGGCCGCCGGCGTCCAGCGTGAGTGCTTGCAGCGAGGCCTGATCGTCGGTCTCGGCGGCACCGACTCGAACGTCGTGCGGCTGCTCCCGCCCCTGACCATCAGCGACGAGCAGGCCGATGCCGTGATCGACCGACTCTCCGAAGCGGTGGCGGCAGCGGCCCGTGGCCATCGGGCCGGGTAACTCACCCCAGCCCTGCCGGAACCGCCGTGCCACGCCACCGCCGTGCCACCCCACCCAAGGCATCACCCTGAGGAACCGCGTTGAACACCACCCCCGCTTCTGATCACACCTCCCCTCCCTCGATTCCGGTTTCCGGCGCTACCGAGCCCCGTTCCAATGAGCAGGGCCACACAGTCCCTCGGCAGTACGCCGGTACCGCCGAGTCGGCTCATGCGCGGCCCGCAACACCCGAGGCCCGCGAACCCGCCGACCTCGCCGAGCCCCTTGACCACCCCGACCCCCACATGGCCGCCCAAGCCGCCGCCACGGAGAACCTCCTGCGCTGCTGGGTTCGTGAGACCCGCCTCCCCGCTCCGTCGGACGGCATCCTCCGCATCCCCCTCCCCGCCACCGGCGTGACCCTCCTGGCACCCGTGCGCTACTGGTCGCCGACCGGCTGGCACCGCTTCGGCCCACCTTCCCTCCTCGCCGCCCCCGCGCATGCGCCGACGATCGACCCGGTCACACTCGCCGCACTTCTCGCGCGGGAGGGGGAGAGCGCAGGGGGCTCGGAGAGCGGGCTTGCTTTGGCCGGTGCATCTGGTGGGGCTGCGGCAGTCAGTGTGGCGGCCTCCGGCGGCGTATCAGACCCGTCCACAGCCCACCGGTCCGGTACCTCCGCTGTCTCTGGCCCCTCTGGCACCAGCGAAGCAGCCGACTTGGTTGCCCGCGTCGCCGATTCCGTCCGCCGTACCGCAGCCTTCATCAGTGACCGGCGGAGCCGACCCACTGACGGCCCGGACCTCTTCCTCGCCGCCGAACAGGCACTCGTGCTCGGTCACCCTTTGCACCCCACCCCGAAGAGCCGCGAAGGACTCACCGAGACTGAAGGGCGCTTCTACTCACCCGAGTTGCGCGGCTCCTTCCCGCTGCACTGGATCGCCGTCTCTCCTTCCGTTCTGGCCACCGACTCCGCCTGGACCGAGCGCGGCCGGCCGGTCCCCGCGGCACAGCTCACCGCACGTCTCGCCGGCCCAGGGCTGCCACTGCCCGACGGCCACGCCGCGCTGCCCCTGCACCCCTGGCAGATGCGAGAGATCCGCAACCGTCCTGAGACCGCGCCCCTGTTCGACGCCGGCCTCCTCAGGGATCTCGGCGCCCACGGTGCTCCCTGGTATCCCACCTCCTCCGTGCGCACCGTCCACCGCACTGCCGCTCCGGCCATGCTCAAGCTGTCGCTGGGCCTGCGGATCACCAACTCCCGCCGTGAGAACCTGCGCAAGGAACTCCACCGAGGCGTGGAAGTCCACCGTCTGCTGCGAAGCGGCCTCGCCCGCCGATGGCACGCCGCCCACCCCGGCTTCGACATCATCCGGGACCCGGCATGGCTCGCCGTGGACGGACCGGACGGCCACCCCGTGCCCGGAGTGGACGTGGTGATCCGGCACAATCCGTTCACCGCTTCGGACGACGTGAACTGCGTCGCCGGACTCGTCGCTCCCCGCCCCTGGGCAGAGCCGGGCGCCGCAGGCAGCCGCAGGGGACCCGGCAGCACGGTGGTGCGGTCGCGGCTCGCCGCATTGGCCACACGGCTCGCTGCCCGAACCGGCCGGCCGCGAGGCGCGGTCGCCGCCGAGTGGTTCCTGCGCTACCTCGAACACGTCGTCCGTCCGGTGCTGTGGCTGGACGCGGAGGCGGGCATCGCCCTGGAGGCACACCAGCAGAACACGCTGCTCCTGCTGGACGCCGACGGCTGGCCCAGCGGCGGGCGTTACCGCGACAACCAGGGCTACTACTTCCGCGCCTCCCGACGCGACGACCTCGAAGCCCAGCTTCCCGGCATCGGCAAGCACAGCGACACCTTCGTCTCCGACGAGGTCACCGACGAGCGCTTCGCCTACTACCTCGGCATCAACAATGTGCTCGGTCTCGTGGGCGCGTTCGGATCCCAGCGTCTCGCGGATGAACGGCTGCTGCTCGCCGCGTTCCGCCGCTTCCTCGAGGGCGTTGCCACCGGTCCCGCCCGGCTGAGCACCTCCCTGCCGGCCCGACTGCTCGACTCAACCGACCTGCGCTGCAAGGCCAACTTGCTGACGCGGCTGCACGGTCTCGACGAACTCGTCGGCCCGGTGGACACCCAGTCGGTCTATGTCACCATCGCCAACCCCCTCCGCTCCTGATGGCCCCTTCGTCATCTGTCGTCACCTACTCCCTTCGCTTTTGGGGAACGTGCCTCAGCCCGCCTCCCGAGAGGAGCGTCGTCGTGCCTCCCACCGACCCGAGCGCCGACTCCTGCCACCCGTCCGTCACCGAGCTCACGGACCTCACCGGGCTCACAGACCTCACCGGGCTCACCGGTCTCGACGAGGTCACCGATCTCGATGAGCCAACCGAGAGCCCCGAGCAGGTCCTGGGCGGGGACGTCGAGGACACCCTGGACCTGCGGCTTCCGGACGACTTCCTCGCATGCCTCTCCGAAGAGGCCGGAGGAGCCGGGGCGGCAGGCATTCCCGAGGCGGCCGCGGCACGGGGCGCCGGCGGGCCGGTGGCGGACCGGCCGGACCTGCTAGACGGCGTCGGTGCATGGGCCCCAGCTGTCACCCCTGCGGGCGTGTTCCAGCTGAACCCCGTGCGCCTCGACCGTGACCTGCCGCTCATCGTGCGCTGGATGAACGACCCCGCCGTCGCGGCCTTCTGGGAGCTGTCCGGCCCCCCTCAGGTGGCCGAGGAACACCTGAGGGGCCAGCTCACCGGCGACGGGCGCAGCGTTCCCTGTCTCGGCCTGCTGAACGGCAGCCCCATGAGCTACTGGGAGATCTACCGGGCAGACCTCGACCCGCTGGCTCGCCACTACCCGGCCCGACCTCATGACACTGGAGTTCACGTGCTCATCGGCGGTGTCGCCGACCGCGGCCGCGGGCTCGGCAGCACGCTCCTGAGATCCGTCGCCGACCTCGTCCTGGACAGCCGGCCCGCCTGCGCACGTGTCGTAGCGGAACCTGACCTTCGCAACACCCCCTCCGTCTCCGCTTTCCTCACCGCAGGCTTCCGGTTCGCGGCCGAGGTCGACCTTCCCGGGAAGCGAGCCGCCCTGATGGTCCGCGACCGGTCCCTGCGTCATCTGCTGTAGCCCTGCGCCACAGCGTCGTCACTTTTGGTACACCGCTCGCGGTGTTGCGGTTCCCATTCATCAACGACGATTTCCGCCCCTTCCATCCGCGGCGTGCGACGGGGGGGCACGGGGGCGGCGCGGGTGTCTGTCATTCGTCATCGGCGCCGCAAGGCGAGCTGCTCGCACCAGCACCGCAGGAACTCAGCCGCTCACCAGCACTACACGAGGTCGCCGCTCCCCAGCGCTGGACGAGTAGCACCTGCCCGCCCCCTCACCAGCACCCTTCAATGCCTCCGCACACAAGCACCAGCACCCCAGCCAGGGCTGCCGCGCTCGCCCCCTGTCCTCACCGGCCACCCTCACCAGTCGCACCCCCCGCCTCCACCTCCACCCACCATCCCTGCTCAACACCAGCCCACCGCTCGCTGCCTCCGTACACCACACCCCCACCCCCTCACCCACAAGAGACCCACAGCCTTGATCCCACCCCTCGCATCACCCACGATCACCCGTTTGTCAGTGCCGAGCCGTAGGGTGGTCGCGCTATGACGAAGCCCTCACTCCCCGAACTCCTGCATGCCGCCGTCTCCGCTGTCGGCGGCACGGAGCGCCCCGGCCAGGTGGCCATGGCCGAAGCCGTCGCGGAAGCGATCGACGACGGCGCGCATCTGCTCGTCCAGGCCGGCACCGGCACCGGAAAGTCGCTGGGCTACCTCGTGCCCGCGCTCGCGCACGGAGAGAGAGTCGTCGTCGCGACGGCGACGCTGGCCCTGCAGCGCCAGCTCGTGGAGCGGGACCTCCCGCGCACGGTCGACGCGCTGCACCCGCTGCTGCGCCGTCGGCCGGAGTTCGCAATGCTGAAGGGCCGGTCGAACTATCTGTGCCTGCACCGCCTCCACGAGGGCGTGCCGCAGGACGAGGAGGAGGGCCTCTTCGACCAGTTCGAGGCCGCCGCACCCACCAGCAAGCTGGGCCAGGACCTGCTGCGGCTGCGTGACTGGGCGGACGAGACCGAGTCCGGCGACCGGGACGATCTGACGCCGGGCGTGTCGGACCGGGCCTGGTCCCAGGTGTCGGTCTCCTCGCGCGAGTGCCTCGGTGCCACGAAATGCGCGTACGGCGCCGAGTGCTTCGCGGAGACGGCGCGTGAGCGGGCCAAGCTGGCGGAGGTCGTCGTCACCAACCACGCCCTGCTGGCCATCGACGCCATCGAGGGCGCCCCGGTCCTGCCCCAGCACGAGGTGCTGATCGTGGACGAGGCGCACGAGCTGGTTTCGCGCGTCACCGGCGTCGCGACGGGTGAGCTGACCCCCGGCCAGGTCAACCGCGCGGTGCGGCGCGCCGCGAAGCTGGTCAACGAGAAGGCCGCCGACCAGCTCCAGACGGCCGCCGAGGGCTTCGAGCGCCTGATGGAGCTGGCCCTGCCCGGCCGCCTGGAGGAGATCCCCGAGGACCTTGGCTACGCGCTGATGGCGCTGCGGGACGCCTGCCGCACGGTCATCTCCGGAATCGGCGCGACCCGCGACAAGTCCGTTCAGGACGAGGACGCGGTCCGCAAGCAGGCTCTGGCGTCCGTGGAGTCGGTGCACGACGTTGCCGAGCGGATCACGAACGGCTCGGAGTGGGACGTTGTCTGGTATGAGCGGCACGACCGCTTCGGCGCCTCCCTGCGCGTGGCGCCGATGTCCGTCTCGGGCCTGCTGCGCGAGAAGCTGTTCGCGGACCGCTCGGTGGTCCTCACGTCCGCCACGCTCAAGCTGGGCGGCGACTTCAACGGCGTAGGGGCGTCCCTGGGGCTCGCCCCAGAGGGCACCGAGGGCGATGATTTCCCGCAGTGGAAGGGCGTCGACGTGGGGTCGCCGTTCGACTACCCCAAGCAGGGCATCCTGTACGTCGCCAAGCATCTGTCGCGTCCTGCGCGGGACGGCGAGCGCACGGACATGCTCGACGAGCTGACGGAGCTCATCCAGGCGGCCGGCGGGCGCACCCTGGGCCTGTTCTCCTCCATGCGGGCCGCCCAGCTCGCGGCGGAGGAGCTGCGCGCGCGCATCCCTGAGTTCCCGATCCTGCTCCAGGGCGAGGAGACCCTGGGTGAGCTGATCAAGAACTTCGCGGCCGACCCGAAGACGTGTCTGTTCGGCACGCTGTCCCTGTGGCAGGGCGTCGATGTCCCCGGCCCCAGCTGTCAGCTGGTGGTGATGGACAAGATCCCGTTCCCGCGCCCGGACGACCCGCTGATGAGCGCCCGCCAGAAGGCGGTGGAGGACGCGGGGGGCAACGGCTTCATGGCGGTCGCAGCGACCCATGCTGCCCTGCTCATGGCTCAGGGAGCCGGTCGTCTCGTGCGGGCGACGGGCGACCGTGGCGTGGTCGCCGTACTCGATCAGCGGCTGGCCACGGCCCGCTACGGCAGCTATCTGAAGGCGTCGCTGCCCGACTTCTGGTACACCACGGACCGTAACCAGGTGCGGAAGTCGCTGGCGGCGATCGACGCCGTGGCGAAGCAGGCGGAGGAGAAGTGATCGGTGGGTGGCCTGTCCCGGCGCCGGGACAGGCCACCCACCGATCGAAACGCGCCGGTCAACGGGCCTGGACAGGGCCCGGACAGCACAGGGCCCCGGAACCGGCGCAGGGGTTCCGGGGCCCGGTCAGGGAGGCGGGTGGTCGGCGGTCCCGCCGGCGGGAGGGTCAGACGCGGCGGAGTACGGCCACGACCTTGCCGAGGATGGTCGCGTCGTCGCCGGGGATGGGCTCGTAGGCCGAGTTGTGCGGGAGGAGCCAGACATGGCCGTCCTCGCGCTTGAAGCGCTTGACGGTGGCCTCGCCGTCGAGCATGGCGGCGACGATGTCGCCGTTCTCGGCGACGGGCTGGCGGCGGACCGTGACCCAGTCGCCGTCGCAGATCGCGGCCTCGATCATGGAGTCGCCGACGACCTTCAGGACGAACAGCTCGCCGTCACCGACGAGCTGCCGCGGCAGCGGGAAGACGTCCTCCACCGACTCCTCGGCGAGGATCGGCCCACCGGCGGCGATCCGGCCGACCAGCGGCACGTACGACGCGGCGGGCTTGCCCGCGGTGTCCGTGGGCTGCACGGTGGCGGCCTGGTCCGAGCCGCGCACCTCGTACGCGCGCGGGCGGTGCGGGTCGCGGCGCAGGAAGCCCTTGCGCTCCAGCGCCATGAGCTGGTGTGCGACCGAGGACGTGCTGGACAGGCCGACCGCCTGGCCGATCTCGCGCATCGACGGCGGGTAGCCGCGGCGCTGCACCGAATCCCTGATGACCTCGATCACCCGGCGCTGCCGGTCGGTCAGACCGGAGCTGTCCGCCCTGATACCTGGAGGTCGCCCCGGCAAGGAGCGCTTGTGCCCCTCGGGATTCACGGATTCGTTCATCGCATGCACCGGCTCGAGTCGGCCCTGGGAGCGGTCCTGGGCGGTGATGGTGGCGCTGTCTGTGGTGGTGGTCACGTCGGCCCCTCTCGATTGTCTCCCTGCCCGGACAACGGTAGTTGCTTTCGAAAGGTTGCGCCAAACACACGTTCGAGTGAAAAAACGCGTTTCGCCTGACGTGATCATGTGTCCGGGTGTATGGCTGACGTGCCGTCTAGCGGGCAAAAGGGTGCATTGCTGTACTCTTCACCGCTGGGTCCGCCGCGCGGGTGTTGCCCCAGTCTGCCATCCGTCGCTCCGGTGATCGGGCACCGGCCCTCGCCCTGCGCGGGAGTCTTACATCTCCTCCCTGCGGCGCCCACGCTATCCCTGCCGGCCGCCTTCCCGGGTCCGAGGGCGCCATTCCCGGCGTCCCGGGCGTGCCGCGCGGGCCCTCGGGCGCGGGGTTCCCGGGCGAGGCAAGGGTGTTCGTGTGCTGTGGGAGGCTGCGACACGCGGCCCCGCGTGCATGTATGCGCCAATCCCCACATCTAGTGGTTGGATTGCAGCAGCAGCCCACAAGTTGTGTTCCCCCGGGTCTTCAGGCCCTCCGGCATCGCCTATGCTTGTGGCTGCTTCGAGGGGCCCAAGAGGCTCCTGAGGCTATTGAGTCTGCTGTGAGGAGGGTTGGGAGTTCATGCACTGCCCCTTCTGCAGGCACCCCGACAGCCGGGTCGTCGACAGCCGTACGACCGACGACGGCACGTCGATCCGCAGGCGCCGCCAGTGCCCTGACTGCTCCCGTCGTTTCACGACCGTGGAGACGTGCTCGCTCATGGTGGTGAAGCGGTCCGGAGTCACCGAGCCCTTCAGCCGTACGAAGGTCATCAACGGCGTGCGCAAGGCGTGCCAGGGGCGACCTGTCACGGAGGACGCGCTCGCTCAGCTCGGCCAGCGGGTCGAGGAGGCGGTGCGGGCCACCGGAAGCGCCGAGCTGACCACCCATGACGTGGGGCTGGCCATACTCGGTCCGCTGCAGGAGCTCGACCTCGTCGCCTATCTGCGGTTCGCCTCGGTCTACCGGGCCTTCGACTCGCTCGACGACTTCGAGGCGGCCATTGCGGAGCTGCGGCAGACGACCTGCCCCGTCGCGGACGAAGAGGACCGCGAGAGCGCCGGCGCGGGGAGCCAGGAAGACGAACGCGGGAGCGGGGAGACCGTCCAGGTCCCCGAGCCCGCGGGTGCCGCCGACTGACGGGCGGGTCGGATCCGGACGCGGCAGTCCGTACCGGCCGGGCCACGGCGGCCAGATGAAGACCTGTTGCGGGCGGCACGCGGGTGCCCGCAACACCAGACAGAACACCGTGCCACGGGAACATTCGGGGCACTTCAGGGCGTTTACGCCCGTACCAGGGAGGCGGCATGACAGAGACGGCGAGCGGTCCGGCACGAGGTTCCCGAGCAAAGGGCGCCAAGGCCACCAAGGGACTGCGCATCGAGCGCATCCACACCACCCCCGGCGTGCACCCGTACGACGAGGTCCAGTGGGAGCGCCGTGACGTCGTCATGACCAACTGGCGCGACGGCTCGGTCAATTTCGAGCAGCGTGGCGTCGAGTTCCCCGACTTCTGGTCGGTGAACGCGGTCAACATCGTCACCAGCAAGTACTTCCGCGGTGCCGTCGGCACCCCGCAGCGCGAGACCGGCCTCAAGCAGCTGATCGACCGCATCGTGAAGACCTACCGGAAGGCCGGCGAGGACTACAACTACTTCTCCTCGCCCGCCGACGCCGAGATCTTCGAGCACGAGCTGGCCTACGCCCTCCTGCACCAGATCTTCAGCTTCAACAGCCCCGTCTGGTTCAACGTCGGCACGCCCCAGCCCCAGCAGGTCTCCGCCTGCTTCATCCTGTCCGTCGACGACTCCATGGAGTCGATCCTCGACTGGTACAAGGAAGAGGGCATGATCTTCAAGGGCGGCTCCGGCGCCGGCCTGAACCTCTCCCGGATCCGCTCCTCCAAGGAGCTGCTGTCCTCCGGCGGCAACGCCTCCGGCCCCGTCTCCTTCATGCGCGGTGCCGACGCCTCCGCAGGAACGATCAAGTCCGGTGGCGCCACCCGCCGCGCGGCCAAGATGGTCATCCTCGACGTCGACCACCCCGACATCGAGGACTTCATCGAGACCAAGGTCAAGGAAGAGGAGAAGATCCGCGCCCTGCGCGACGCGGGCTTCGACATGGACCTGGGCGGCGACGACATCACGTCCGTCCAGTACCAGAACGCCAACAACTCGGTCCGCGTGAACGACGAGTTCATGAAGGCGGTCGAGGAGGGCGGCAAGTTCGGTCTGCGCGCCCGTATGACCGGCGAGGTCATCGAAGAGGTCGACGCCAAGTCCCTCTTCCGCAAGATGGCCGAGGCCGCCTGGGCCTGCGCCGACCCGGGCATCCAGTACGACGACACGATCAACCACTGGCACACCTGCCCGGAGTCCGGCCGTATCAACGGCTCGAACCCCTGCAGCGAGTACATGCACCTGGACAACACGTCCTGCAACCTCGCCTCGCTGAACCTGATGAAGTTCCTGAAGGACGACGGCAAGGGCAACCAGTCCTTCGACGCCGAGCGCTTCGCCAAGGTCGTCGAGCTCGTCATCACGGCGATGGACATCTCCATCTGCTTCGCGGACTTCCCGACCCAGAAGATCGGCGAGAACACGCGCGCGTTCCGCCAGCTCGGCATCGGCTACGCCAACCTCGGCGCCCTGCTGATGGCGACCGGTCATGCCTACGACTCCAACGGCGGCCGCGCCCTCGCCGGTGCCGTCACCTCCCTGATGACCGGTACGGCCTACCGCCGCTCCGCCGAGCTCGCCTCGGTCGTCGGCCCGTACGACGGCTACGCCCGCAACGCCGACGCCCACAAGCGCGTCATGAAGCAGCACGCCGACGCCAACGACAAGGCCGTCCGCATGGACGACCTGGACACCCCGATCTGGGCCGCCGCCACGGAGGCCTGGAACGACGTGCTGCGCCTCGGCGAGAAGAACGGTTTCCGTAACTCCCAGGCGTCCGTCATCGCCCCGACCGGCACCATCGGTCTGGCGATGTCCTGCGACACCACCGGCCTCGAGCCCGACCTCGCCCTGGTCAAGTTCAAGAAGCTGGTCGGCGGCGGCTCGATGCAGATCGTCAACGGCACCGTCCCGCAGGCCCTGCGCCGCCTGGGCTACCAGGAGGAGCAGATCGAGGCGATCGTCGCCCACATCGCCGAGCACGGCAATGTGATCGACGCCCCCGGCCTCAAGCCCGAGCACTACGAGGTGTTCGACTGCGCCATGGGCGATCGCTCCATCTCCGCGATGGGCCACGTCCGCATGATGGCCGCGATCCAGCCGTGGATCTCCGGTGCGCTCTCCAAGACGGTCAACCTGCCGGAGTCGGCGACCGTCGAGGACGTCGAAGAGGTCTACTTCGAGGCCTGGAAGATGGGCATCAAGGCCCTCGCCATCTACCGCGACAACTGCAAGGTCGGCCAGCCGCTCTCCGCGAAGACCAAGGAGAAGGAGAAGGTCGAGGAGAAGGCGGTCGAGCCGACCAAGGTCGAGAAGGTCGTCGAGTACCGCCCGGTCCGCAAGCGCCTCCCGAAGGGACGTCCCGGCATCACCACGTCCTTCACCGTCGGTGGCGCCGAGGGCTACATGACCGCCAACTCCTACCCGGACGACGGTCTCGGCGAGGTCTTCCTGAAGATGTCCAAGCAGGGCTCGACCCTCGCGGGCATGATGGACGCCTTCTCCATCGCGGTCTCCGTCGGCCTCCAGTACGGCGTTCCGCTGGAGACGTACGTCTCGAAGTTCACCAACATGCGCTTCGAGCCGGCCGGCATGACGGACGACCCGGACGTGCGGATGGCCCAGTCGATCGTCGACTACATCTTCCGCCGCCTGGCGCTCGACTTCCTGCCCTTCGAGACCCGCTCCGCCCTCGGCATCCACTCCGCCGAGGAGCGTCAGCGTCACCTCGAGACGGGCTCCTACGAGCCGCTGGACGACGAGGACGTCGACGTCGAGGGCCTCGCCCAGTCGGCGCCGCGCGCCCAGGAGCTCAAGGCCGTCGCCACCCCCAAGGCCGAGGTCGAGGCGGCCAAGCCCGCCCCGAAGCAGGCCCACACCAGCGCCGAGCTGGTGGAGATGCAGCTGGGCATCCAGGCCGACGCCCCGCTGTGCTTCTCCTGCGGCACCAAGATGCAGCGGGCCGGCTCCTGCTACATCTGCGAGGGCTGCGGCTCGACCAGCGGCTGCAGCTGAACCGCTGAGCTCTGAGTGAGAGGGGCGCCGGCTTCCGTGCCGGCGCCCCTCTTCGCCGTACGGGGTCGGCGGGCGGCCACGCGCGTGTGCACCTTCCATGTGCCCACGCGCGTGTGGCCGTTGTTTTCGTACGAGCACCCGCGCGTGCGTACGCGAGTCTGGGCATGTCCGCTTGTGCGTAACCGGCGCCTTCGGTGCGAGCCCGATCCGCCTGGGGTCACCGGTTCTCAGGGGCCGCACCCGCGCCCACCGACCCCGCCGTAGGCTCCGCGCATGTCTGCCTCACATCGATACGACGGTGACATCCGCGCGCTCAGCGGCGCGGACCGCGCTGCCGCACTGGACGCGCTCGTCGGTGACCTGTGCTCGCCGGATCCGCGCGTCCGGGACGACGGGGCGTACGTCACCGCGGCGCGCTGGATACCCGGACTGGAAGAGGCCGAGCGGCGGGAGCTGGGCGACCGTGTGGTCGGGCACTTCGCGCATACGGCCGTACAGGCGCGCGCGTTCGCCCCGCTGGTGCTGGCACGGATCACCGAGGCCGGCGACTGGTGCGAGGAGTGGTGGCGGCCCTTCGCACAGTGGTACCCGGCCGAGCGGGATCTGCGCGGATACGACGTCGACCTGGGCTGGCTGCACGCGGTCGCGCACGGCGCCGATCTGCTGGCCGCACTGGCCCGGCAACCCGCCCAGGACCCCGTGCGGCTGGCGAACCTCGCGGTCGATCGGCTGCTGGCGCGGACCGAGCACCTCTTCGACGCCCAGGAGGACGACCGCCTCGCCTACGCACTCGCGAAGATCCTCAGCCACCCGGACCTCGGCGCGGAGGAGTCCACCGCGTGGCTGGGACCCGTCGAGAAGGCCTTCCGGACGGGCGAGCCGGGGCCGGTCCCGCCCTGGGCCTCCAACACCATGCGCACCCTGCGGATGCTCTACATCCTGGCCGACCGGGGTCTGCGCACTCGCAACACCGACGAACCGCTCCACACGGTCACCCACCGCGAGAGCGTTCTCGACGCCCTCGCGGGGACGCTCGCCGTCGTCGCGCCGTACTCGGGGTGAGGGTCAGGGGCGGCCGAGTGCGCCCATGGTCTGCGCGAAAGCCGCGGGGTCGTCCTCGAAGCCACGCACGCCGGGCTGGAAGTCCCAGTTGCCGGCCGCGTCGCGGACGAACTCCGCGACCGTCGCCGCCGTCGCTCCCAGGACGCCGCCGAAGTCGTCCTGGGCCAGGTCGGTGTACCCCTCGCGGATACGCAGGCCCGGGTTGGCGACGCTGACGAAGGTCCGCCCCGCCGGACGCTGCTGGACGATGACACCGACCACCACGCGCGCGTAGCGGGCATCCAGCCGGTCGAGCTCCAGCGTCATGACCTCGTCCCAGCCGAAGCCCTTGCCGTCCTTGCTGTCCCGGTTGAGGTGGATCGTGCCGTCGGGGGAGCGGCTGTCGAAGTGCACGAGGTAGTCGGGGTCGCCGTACGGGGCGCTCTTGAGGTAGGTGCCCGCCACTATGTCCAGGTCGGTGGGAGGCTGCCCGGCCGGGCTCGGGTCCCACCTCAGGGCCACCTCGACCTTGTGGATGCCCTTGATGAGGTCGTTCACCAGTTTCCCCTTCCCCCTGTGTCCGTGACTCAACTTCCGCGCCGCGGAGGCCGGTTGCCATCCTGCCACGCGCGCGTGTGCCGCTGCCGGGTGGCTGTGCACGCGAGGGCGGCCCTTGCCACGTTCCCTGGCCTTACGATGGCGCGGTGCTGGTCAAGTGGATTCGCTGCACCGTGGTGGACCGCCGCGGTTTCGAGCGGGGGCAGCGGAAGTGGGCGGGGCTGCCCGGCGAACCGGGCTTTCGCGGACAGGGCGGAGGCTGGAGCCGGGGACGTCCGTCGGTGGCCCATGTCTTCGCCTTCTGGGAGAGCCGGGCGTTCTACGACTCCTTCATGGCGCGCTCCCACGACCGGCTGGCGGCCGCCCAGGCCGGTACATACAAGGACGCCCAGGTCAGGCTGTTCGAGTACCGCTTCGACGTGAAGACCGGGTTCGAACCGCGCTTCACCGACGCGGACCTGATCCGGGTCGCCCTCTGCCGTGTCCACGAGAACCGCGTCGAGAACTTCACCCTGATGCAGGAGAAGGTCTGGAACCCCGCGATGGCCGGCTCGCCCGGCATGATCCGCGGTCTGTTCGCCGAGGCGCCGGGCAACGAGTTCATGGTCATGTCGATGTGGCGGTCGGCCGCCGAGCACGGAAAATACCGCACCGAGCGGGTGGAACGGCTTGCTCTGCGGGCCCAGACGGAGGCCGACATAGCGGCTCTGACCGGGGACATCGTGGAACTGGAGCCCACCTGGACGGTGTGATCCGACCACATGTGATCCGCGCGCACTGTGTGTTCGTTGATGTGTGGACCGTGTGACCTACGCCGTATGGAGCCCGTACAGGTGCTCGGCCGGGGCTCGCCCGATCTAGGGTTTTGGCATGGCACGACCACGGCGCATCGTCCTTGTCCGGCACGGCGAGTCAACCGGCAATGTTGATGACACCGTGTACGAGCGCGAACCCGACCATGCGCTCGCGCTGACCGAGCACGGCTGGCAGCAGGCGGAGGAGACGGGAAAGGACCTGCGGGAACTGTTCGGGCGCGAACGTGTCAGCGTCTATGTGTCCCCCTATCGCCGTACGCACGAGACCCTGCGCGCCTTCCACCTCGACCCCGAGCTCATACGCGTACGCGAGGAGCCCCGGCTGCGCGAGCAGGACTGGGGAAACTGGCAGGACCGCGACGACGTACGGCTCCAGAAGGCCTACCGGGACGCCTACGGGCACTTCTTCTACCGCTTCGCCCAGGGCGAGAGTGGCGCCGACGTCTATGACCGGGTCGGCGGATTCCTGGAGAGCCTGTTCCGCAGCTTCGAGGCGCCCGACCATCCGCCGAACGTGCTCATCGTGACCCACGGCCTCGCCATGCGGCTGTTCTGCATGCGCTGGTTCCACTGGACGGTCGCGGAATTCGAGTCCCTGTCCAATCCCGGGAACGCGGAGATGCGGATGCTCGTTCTCGGGGACGACGGCAAGTACACACTCGACCGGCCATTCGAACGCTGGCGAGATCCGGAGTCGTACGGCGATCACTGGATAGAGTGGCAGGGCGATGACCGCTGATTCCTCTTCTTACGCGCGCCTCGAGCGCGCCCTGGCAAGCCTGCGCGGACTGGCGGTGGGAGACGCGCTGGGCTCACAGTTCTTCGTGCCGGTGAACTATCCGCTGCTCAAGCAGCGCGAGCTGCCGGCCGGCCCTTGGCAGTGGACGGACGACACGGAGATGGCCTGCTCCGTGGTGGCCGTGCTCGCCGCCCACCACCGCATCGACCAGGACGCCCTGGCGCTGTCCTTCGCCGAGCACCACGACTTCGACCGGGGGTACGGCCCGGCCGTCAACCGACTGCTGCGACTGGTCCGGGAGGGCGGCGACTGGCGCGAGCTGTCCGCCGCGCTCTTCCAGGGCCAGGGCTCGTGGGGCAACGGCGCGGCGATGCGCATCGCGCCCCTCGGTGCCTGGTACGCGGACGATCCCGAGCAGGCCACCCACCAGGCGGAGATCTCCGCCTATCCCACGCACCAGCACCGCGAGGCCGTCGTCGGCGCCATGGCCGTGGCCGCGGCCGCCTCACTGGTGGCGGCGCCGAGCGGGCCGCCCACCCCGGAGGCCCTCCTGGACGGCGTGGTCGGTCTTGTGCCGAAGAGCGCCGTGGGGGCCGGTCTGCGCCGCGCCCGGGACATGCTCGACTACGGCGACCCCGCCACTGTCGCGGCAGTGCTGGGCTGTGGACGACGCACTTCGGCTCACGACACCGTGCCCTTCGCCCTCTGGTCGGCCGCCCGCAGCCTCGGGGACTACGAGGAGGCGTTCTGGACGACGGCTCAGGTCGGCGGAGACGTGGACACCACCTGCGCGATCGTCGGGGGCGTGCTCGCCGCCGGCAAGGCGGGGGCACCGCCCGCCGCATGGGTGGAGCGCACGGAAGCCATGCCGGACTGGGTCCCGACCGTCGGCTAGATCTGCTGGGCGACGGGCGGAGGCCGAGCTTCCGTCGACAGCTCGGAAACTCTCCGTGCGCGTCGGGAACTCTCCGTGACCCTGGCGCGTTGTCGTGGTGATCGCTGCACGAGATGGGTGCGGCTGCGACGGCGACAGCAAAGGGGGTGGGCGGTGATGGAGGTCTTGCGCGTGCCGCCCGCGTTCCTTGTGGCGGTGCTGCTGTCGGCTTTCCCCTTGGCTCGTGCCCCAGGCCCTGGTCCTCGTCGTGTGCTGTGCGGCGGCTTGGGTGGCGACCCGGAGCGGGCGCGTGCCGACCCTCGCCGCCGCTGCGGAAGCCCCGCTGCGCCCGGCCCGGCCCGGCAGCGCTGGGCGTACCCCCGTAACGCCCGTCGGGGTGCTGCCGGGGCCGGGCCGGTGCGCGTCCCTGTCAGCCGGCCATCGGTCCGGCGGTCCCGGCGAGCGCTTCCAGGTCGCTCTTGCGGACACGGATCACCAACACAGCGGTGATCAGGGCGAGTACGGCCATCACGGCAGCCGGGACGAAGGCGGTGGCGATGCCTTCGGCGAGCACCTCGTGCCCCCAGGGCGCCGGCAGCTGATGGGTCTGCGCGAGCTCCGCCTTCTGTTCCGGGGTGCTGTTGGCCAGGAAGTCCGGCATCTGCTTCTTCGCCTCGTCCGAGCTGGCCGTGCCGAAGACGGTCGTCAGGATGGACAGGCCGAGCGAACCGCCCACCTGCTGAGTGGCGTTGAGCAGGCCCGACGCGGCGCCCGCCTCGTGCTGGGCGACCCCGGAGACCGCGGTCACGGTCACTGTGACGAAGTTCAGCCCCATGCCGAAGCCGAACACGAGCATCGGACCGAGCACCCCGCCCGCGTACGAGCTGTCCGGGGTGATCAGGCTCTGCCAGGCGAGACCCAGGACCACGAGGGTGGAGCCCGTGACCATGAACGGCTTGGGCCCCAGCACCGGCAGGAACCGCTGCGACAGCCCCGCGCCGACCGCGATCGCGACCGTGACGGGCAGGAAGGCCAGACCCGCCTTGATCGGGCTGTAGCCCAGCACGTTCTGCACGAACAGCACGATGTAGAAGAACATGCCGAACATTGCGGCGGCCAGACTCAGCATGATCACGTACGTGCCGGAACGGTTGCGGTCGGCGAACATCTTGAGCGGGGTGATCGGCTCCTTGGCCCGCATCTCGATGAACACGAAGGCGAGCAGCAGCACCACCGCGGCCCCGAAGGAGCCCAGCGCCAGGCCGTCACGCCAGCCGTCCTCGGCGGCCCGGATGAAGCCGTAGACCAGCGAGGCCATGCCTGCGGTCGAAGTGAGCGCGCCAGCGATGTCGAACCGGCCGGGGTGCCGTTCGGACTCGTTGATGTACAGCGGAGTCAGCACGGCGATCAGCACACCGATCGGCACATTGACGAAGAGCACCCAGCGCCAGTCGAGCCATTCGGTCAGCATGCCGCCGGCGAGCAGTCCGATGGCGCCGCCGCCCGCGGACACCGCGGCGAAGACACCGAACGCGCGGTTGCGTTCGGGGCCCTCGGGAAATGTGGTGGTGATCAGCGCCAGCGCGGTGGGCGAGGCGATCGCTCCGCCCACACCCTGCAGGGCGCGCGCCGCCAGCAACTGCCACGGTTCCTGGGCGATTCCGCCGAGGAGCGAGGCGAAGGTGAAGAGCAGGATGCCGGTCATGAACACCCGGCGGCGGCCCAGGATGTCACCGGCACGGGCACCCAGGAGCAGCAGTCCGCCGAAGGTGAGCGTGTAGGCGCTGACCACCCAGGTGAGATCGGTGGTGCTGAAACTGAGCGCGGCTTGAATGTGCGGGAGTGCGATGTTCACAATCGTCGCATCGAGGACCACCATGAGTTGGCAGGCCGCGATGACGGTGAGCGCGATGCCGGGATGCCCCTCCCGGCGTGCCGCACCTGGTTTCTGCTTCTGGGTCAACTGAGAGGTCGTCACTATGGGTCCCCCACAAGTGCGTTAGTGAACGATGGCGTTCACTGTCACGTCCACGGTAGTGAGCCCCCCGTAGTGAACGCAAGCGTTCACTGGGGTCGCCTCGGTGTGTCGTGTCCCCCGTCGTCGTCGGACGACGCGTCCCCGTTGTCCCGGTCCGCTGCCGGGATCCCCGCTTCTGCTCGCTGGAGAAGACTCGATGGTTACCTCGCGCTGGACGGCCGCCCCCGCTCGGTCGGCCTCGCTCCGTCGGCGCGGCGCGGTGCTCGAACGCGCGATCCTCGACGCTGCCCTGGATCAGCTCAGCACGGTCGGCTGGAACGGCCTCACGATGGAAGGCGTCGCAGCCGGCGCCCAGACCGGGAAGGCGGCCGTGTACCGCCGCTGGCCCTCCAAGGAGGACCTCGTCGCCGACGCACTCCAGGCGGGCCTGCCCCACCTGGAAGGGGCGCCCGATCTCGGAACGGTCCGGGAGGATCTGCTGGCCCTGTGCCGTCAGGCGCGGGACGCGATGTTCTCGCGTCCCGGTCACGCCCTGCGAGCGGTCATTCACGAATGTGATCCCACGCAGGCCGAGCGCTTCCATGGCGTGATCTTCGATGGAGTAGTGGAGCCGACGATCAGGATGCTCCGTGAGGTCATCACCCGTGGAATAGAGCGCGGCGAAGTGCGGAGCGACGCGGCCAACGGCTACGTCTTCGATGCCATTCCGGCGATGATGATGTACCGGTCCAAGATGTGCGCCAGCGAATGGAACGACCAGGATCTCGAGGAGCTGATCGATCAGCTGATGATGCCGTTGCTTCGGCCGGTCGGTGACTGACCGGGGCCTTCGACACGGTTCACGTCCGCCAGTGGAAACCGGGGTGTCGCGGCGGGTTCCGGGCGTCGTAGGCTAAGCACGCCATGCCGTACGAACCACCTACTCACACCGTCGAGCGCTCCCTTCGCGCCACGACCGGAGCGAAGATCATTGCCGGTGTCGACGAGGTGGGGCGCGGCGCCTGGGCCGGACCCGTCACCGTCTGCGCGGCGGTCACCGGTCTTCGCCGGCCCCCCGAGGGTCTCACCGACTCCAAGCTGATCACCGTCAAACGGCGGACCGTGCTCGCCGCGGAACTCCAGAAGTGGGTGACCTCCTACGCCTTGGGGCACGCCTCTCCCGAGGAGATCGACGACCTGGGGATGACAGCAGCCCTGCGGCTCGCAGCGGTGCGCGCGCTGGACGCCCTGCCGGTCCGCCCCGACGCGGTCATCCTCGACGGCAAGCACGACTACCTCGGTACTCCGTGGAGGGTCCGTACGGTGATCAAGGGCGACCGGTCCTGTGTGGCCGTCGCCGCGGCCTCGGTGATCGCCAAGGTCCAGCGCGACAAAATGATGGCCGAACTGGGTATCGACCATGCACACTTCGGTTTTGCGGACAACGCCGGGTATCCGTCACCGGTGCACAAGGCCGCACTGGAGGAATGGGGACCCACTCCCTTCCACCGGTTGTCGTGGGCGTATCTTGATGCGCTGCCCCAGTGGCGGCACCTCAAGAAGGCCCGCAGCTGGGCGGACGGAAGCGTTCCGGAAATCGAGGGGCAGCTCGGCTTCGATTTCTGACCGTTCTGCTCGCATGTACGTGCCACCCGCCGACGCGAGCCGCACCAACGTTTGATAAACATCAACTCATGCCTCTCATCCCCGAGGAGCCTCAGATTCACGAGAGTGCCCAGGGTCCCCGCGCCACTCCGGCCAGCGGCCGCACCGCGCCGACCCCCCGCCCCGTACCCGGCCCCCGACCCGTGGCGCCGGCGCGCCCCGGCCGCCCCGGGCCGCTTCGGCCGACACCGCCGGCCCAGCGCACCCCGCGCGACGTGACGGCGGCCAAGCCCGGTCCTTCGGACCCCGCCCCCGCAGCTTCCGGTCAGGCCCCGGCCTCGCCTCAGATCCAGCTGATCCCGGCTTCCGTCGAAGGCGCGCTCGACGCCGCCGAGGAAGCCGTGGATCTGCTCCTGGACTCGGGCCGAGCCCCGGGTGACGTGCTGGTGATCACCACCGGCGAACAGCACCCGTGGGCCGTGCACGAGCTCTCCTTCGGAGAGACCTCCTACTGGGCTCAGCACGACGCGGGCGACGACGTCTTCTACGCCGATGCCGCCGCCGCGGACCGTGCCGCTTCCCGGCCGGTGGTCGTGGTCGCGATCAACGGCGGCTCCGACGCCGTGGCCGCCCAGGCGCTGCCGCTGGCCCTCAAGCGGGCCGGTGCCCTGCTGATCGTCTGCGGTGACCCGCAGGAGATCAACTCGGTTCTGGGCGCCGGCGTCTGAGCCGGCCCTGAGGCGTCCGGGGGGACGAGGCGGGCTTGAAGCCCGCCACCTCGACGGTCACCGCACGGGGGCCGCTACGCGGATGACCGGAGGCGCGCGATCCTGCGTGCCTCCGTCTGTGCGTGTTCGCGTGTCGCGCAGTTGCGGGTGCTGCCTGCCGTGCCGAGTGCTCACCACGACCGCGGTGTCTCGCGCGTGGAAGTCCATGGTCAGGTTGAGCCGGGACGCCTCGCCTCAAGGGGGCGGCGTAACCCCCTTTGCGGCTCCGGGCACCACAGAGGTCGCCGCGACGGCCGACGAGACGCCGCCGCGGACAACTTCAGGGCAGGAGCCCTCAGCGGGCCGCCACACGGCGCAGGTCGCCGGACGCCGCTCCGCCGGTGCGCGGCAGGGACGGTGGCGCCCCGGGAGCGCCGAAGGGTTCGGGCGCCGAATCCGCGCTCGGCCGCCGGCCACCGCGGCCCTCACCGAGCACCTGCCAGCCGTCCTGGGTCAGCGTGATGTACGCCCCGCAACGCAGCCCGTGCAGCGTGCAGGCATCGCGCAGCCCCCACATCCAGGCGCCGTCCTCCTCGGTCCAGCGCGCGTCGCCCTCCCGGCAGTAGAGCAGGACGGCGGTACGCACCGGAGTGCGGCGCCGCAGGTCGTGCGGGATGACCCGGCGCAGCTGGGAGAGCAGCGCGTTACGGAACATCCAGCCGTCGGCCGGTGCCGTACGGCGGGTGAACGAGGCGCTGGCGCGCAGCCGTTCGTCGGGATCCAGCACGGCCACGATCGCCGTCGCCGGCTCGGGACGGTGCCGGGCGTGCAGCCCGCTGACGACCTCTCGGGGGTTGCGCAGCAGGGGGATCCCGGCTGCGGCCCACTCCGCGGGCTCGAGCACACGAGTGGCGGAAGCGGTGGACAGGTCGGCGGACGTCGACGTCGATGCCGTGGGAGACGGAGGGAATCCGAAGGTCACGATCCTCCCTTCGGCTACGCGCCCACACTGCGGGCGGGGTCGGATTAGGGGGAGCGCGCACCGCAGTGAAGCCCTTCCGGATCACGGCCGAGCCGTGCGGGGAGCGGACCTCAATTCTTCCTGTCGAACTGGGATGCGGCAACGAGCAATTGGGGCCACCGCCCCTTATCTGACGATCCGTGTCTTATATCTCTACCCAGTGGTTCTCCGGGTGATGCCGGGACGGCAGATGCCCGCCCGTCGCCTGCCTGTTCAGAGGCGGAATACCCACTGACCGCGCCCCCCTCAGCCCTGGACGGCGAGGACCAGAGGCAACACCCCGGCGGCACCGGCCTGCCGGAGCATCCGCGCCGCGACCGCGAGGGTCCAGCCGGTCTCGGTGAAGTCGTCCACCAGAAGCACGGGTCCCTGCGCCTCGGCGAGGGCCGCCCTGAGCTCCGGCGGTACGACCAGGGCTCCGTCGAGCGTCTTCAGGCGCTGGGCGCTGTTGCTCCGAGGGATGTGCGACACGTCGTGCGCGTACTCCAGGGAGCCCAGCAGGGGCAGCCGACCGACCTCGGCGATATGCGCTCCCAGGGAGCCGATCAGCTGCGGGCGGGTGTGTGAGGCGATGGTGACCACACCCACGGGCCGTGGCTGCGCGTCCGCAGCGCCACTCGCCCAGCCTCCGGGGCCCCTGGCCCAGTCGGCCAGGACATTCACGACCGCACGCGCCACGTCGTCGGGCACCCGACCGTCCGCCGCCCGGGGCGCGAACAGGGGCCGGAGCCGGTTGCCCCAGCCGATGTCGGACAGCCGCCCCAACGCCCGCCCCGGCGCGGCCTGCTCACCGGCCGGAATGCGCCCCTTGAGGTTCACTCCGATCGCGGGGAGACCTGTCGGCCACATGCGACGAGGCTCCACCTCGACTCCGGCCCGCCCCAGATCGACGCGCGCGGCGTCCACCGAGGCGCTGGAGGTGTCCGCGGTGAACCGCGCCCCCACGCAGTTGTCACAGCGGCCGCAGGGACGGGCGGCCTCGTCGTCCAGCTGGCGTTGCAGGAACTCCATACGGCAGTCCGTCGTCGACGCGTACTCCCGCATGGCCTGCTGCTCGGCCGCTCGCTGCCGCGCGACCCACTCGTAGCGCTCACCCTCGTACGTCCAGGGCTGACCGGTCGCGATCCAGCCGCCCTTGACCCGCCGGACGGCCCCGTCCACGTCGAGGACCTTCAGCATGGTCTCCAGCCGGGAGCGGCGCAGTTCCACCAGCGGCTCCAGGGCGGGCAGGGACATCGGTCCGTCCGCGCGCCCGAGGACGTCCAGGGTCCGGCGCACCAGGTCCTCCGACGGGAAGGCCAGCGACGCGAAGTACTCCCAGATCGCCTCGTCCTCCTTCCCGGGCAGCAGCAGCACCTCGGCGTGCTCGACGCCGCGGCCGGCACGGCCGACCTGCTGGTAGTAGGCGATGGGGGAGGACGGCGAGCCGAGGTGCACGACGAAGCCGAGATCAGGCTTGTCGAAACCCATACCGAGGGCGGAGGTGGCGACCAGCGCCTTGACCTTGTTGTTCAGCAGGTCGTCCTCGGCCTGCTGGCGGTCGGCGTTCTCCGTCTTGCCGGTGTACGAGGCGACGGTGTGGCCCCGTTGCCGGAGGAAGGCGGTGACCTCCTCGGCGGCGGCCACGGTGAGCGTGTAGATGATGCCCGACCCCGGCAGCTCGTCGAGGTGGTCGGCGAGCCAGGCCATGCGGTGCGCCGCGTCCGACAGGCGCAGCACCGAGAGGCTCAGACTCTCCCGGTTCAGCGGGCCCCGGAGCACCAGTGCGTCCGACGTACCGCCCGTGCCCAGTTGTTCGGCCACATCGGCCGTCACCCGTGCGTTCGCGGTGGCGGTGGTCGCCAGGACGGGCACACCCGGCGGAAGGTCGGTGAGCATGGTCCGCAGCCGCCGGTAGTCCGGACGGAAGTCATGGCCCCAGTCGGAGATGCAGTGCGCCTCGTCGACGACGAGCAGTCCGGTGGCGGCCGCCAGCTTGGGCAGCACCTGGTCGCGGAAGTCCGGGTTGTTGAGCCGCTCGGGGCTGACCAGCAGGACGTCGACCGCGCCGGCCGCGATCTCGTCCTGGATCGAGTTCCAGTCCTCGGTGTTCGACGAGTTGATCGTGCGTGCGTGGATGCCGGCCCGGGCGGCGGACTCGACCTGGTTGCGCATGAGCGCGAGCAGCGGCGAGACGATCACGGTGGGGCCCGCGCCCCGCGACCGCAGCAGTGACGTGGCGACGAAGTACACCGCGGACTTGCCCCAGCCCGTGCGCTGCACGACCAGCGCTCTGCGCTTGTCGGCGACCAGTGCCTCGATGGCCCGCCACTGGTCCTCGCGCAGCCGGGCCGTGCCGGTGGCGTCCCCGACGAGACGTGCGAGGACCGTGTCGGCCTCCGCCCGCAGATCCGCGTTGCTCGTGTGCTCCATGCGTCCATACAACAGGACGCCACTGACATCGCGAGCCCGTCGGAGGTCGAGGCGGGGCCGCCTGGGGCACTGTGACGTGTCCCTGATCGGAGTTATCCACAGGCTCAAGCGGGACATCGCGATCCGCGAGATCGTCTGCGCATGACGAATCACAGCGAAACGACTGGATCCTTCGGAAACGACGACATCACCGGGCGGGACGGGCAGATCCGACCGGGCCGCGGTCGGGTGGACGGCGCGTGCACGCCGTCCGGCGACGGCGTTCCACCCGGGCATCGCATGCCTTCCAGTGACCGCACTCCGCCCGCGTATCGCATGCCGCCCAACGGCCGCACGGTACCGGCGGATCCCGTGCCGTCCGGCGACCGCACTCCGCCCGCGGATCACACACCGCCCAACGGCCGTACGGTGCCCAAGGGTCGGGTGCCGTCCGGTGACCGTACGTCGCCCACGGGGCCCACGCCGCCCCTGGACCCCACACCGTTCATCGACCACGCACAGCCGACCGATCTCGCGCGTCCCCTCACCGCGGGGGACCCCGCGGGCCCGCACCAGGTCACCCTGCGTACCCCGTCCGAGCTGGCCGACGCCCTGCCCTATCTGCTCGGTTACCGGCCCGAGGACAGCATCGTGATGGTCGCCCTGCACGACCGGGACGGCCGCAGCAGGTTCGGCGGCCGGGCCCGCCTCGGCATCCCCGCGAACGAGGAGGACTGGCCCGCAGCGGCCAAGCAACTGGCCCATGGACTGGTCACGGGCGGCGAGCGGCGCGGCGCCCGACCCGAGCAGATCGTCGTGTTCCTCTGCCAGGAGCCAGAGACAGGGGAGACGGGCCGGCAGGTCAAGGAGCGACTGAGCCCGCTGGCCCATCAACTGCGCGTCGAGTGCGGCCGGCTGGACGTGCCGGTCGTCGAGGCGCTGTGCATCTCGGGCAGCCGGTTCTGGTCGTACTGCTGTGACGAGGAGGCCTGCTGCCCGTCCGAGGGCCGGTCGATGGGCCTGCCCGGCACGTCGGTGCTGGCCGCCGCCGCGACGTACGCCGGCCTGCAGGTGCGCGGCACGCTGCGGGAGCTCCGGGCCCGGCTGCAGCCGTGGGAGACCTCGGCCGCGCTGCAGCAGGAGATCGCCCTGGACGCCGCCGGCATGGCGCTGGTCCCCAGGATTCTCGACGAGGCGAGCCGCACAACCGTCACCGAGGAGACGCTGGAGCTGGCCCGGCGGGTGATGGGCCGGCTCGCGGAGGCACCGCCCGTCTCGGGCGCCTTCGCCGCCGACATGCGCGACGACGAGCTGCTCGGCCACGACGAGGCCGCGACCCTGATCCTCGGCCTGCAGGACCGCCACACGCGCGATCGCGCCGCCGAGTGGATGGAAGGAGACGAGGCGGCTCCCGCCCTCCGGCTCTGGCGGGCCCTGGCCAGGCGCTGTGTCGGGCCCTACGGGGAACACGCCGCGGCTCCGCTGACCCTGGCCGGCTGGGTCGCGTGGTCGACGGGCGACGAACTCGAAGGCCGCGAGGCCCTCGCCATGGCCTTGGGCGCCGACCCCGGCTACCTCTTTGCCCGCCTCCTGCACCAGGCCTGCAACGAGGGCCTCGACCCCGAGTCCCTCCGCCGCTGCCTGCGCGCGGAACGCGCCGACCGCGAACGTGGCCTGGTTGCCCGGTCCGGGCAGACCACGGACCTCACACCGAGGAGCACCACCGGCACCGAGCCCAGCTCCTTCGACGAGGCCCAAGACGCGGAGCTTGCGACACGAGGGGGCGCCGCGCGAGGAGATGCTCGTCCCGAGCTTGAAATCCGTCCGCCATCCGCCCGGCGCCAGTCGTCCCGCCCCCAGCAGCAAACCCACCCCGGCTCGCAAGAAGCCGACGGCACCCCCACGCGAGGCGCGGCCGGCGAATCCCGCAGCACCCATGTCCCCCGACCGCGCACACCGGGCGTGCGCAGCGCAGGCACAACGCCCGACGGAGCCTCGCGCACACGCCGGTTGCGCCCAACGAACCCCGGCAGCCCAGGAGCAGGAGCCACCCGTCCGAGCGCAACCTCCGCACGCGGCAGGGGCCCGGCCTCCGCACGACCGGACAGCACCCGGCCCCCACGCACCGCGGCCAAGGACGCAGCAGGACGCCGAGGCTCCTGCTCGGCTCCCCGGCCCGCCGACGGCAAGGAGGGGAAGCCGTGACCCTGTGCCACACCGGATCCGCTGGCCGGTGCCGGGCCGTCGCCGCTTGGCTCGCGCGAGTGGCCGGCGGCGCCCGTGCCTGGCTGGGCCGCGCTTCGGTTCGGTCGTGCCGTGTGGGGTGTGACCAGGGACAGCGCGACCGTGCCGGTGCGCGGCTGCGCCGCCATTCGGTTCGATCGTGCGCTCCGGATCGCGGCCACAGGGAGCGCGACGGCGCCGGTGCGTGGCTGGGGCGCCCTTCGATCTGGTCGTGTCTTTTGGGGCGTGACCGGAACGTGTCCGCCCCTGCGAAGCTGCGCCGCCCTCCAATTTGGCAGTGGCCTGCCGCGCACGACCAGGGTGAGCCCGACCCCGCCACGCCGCGCCACCATCCGACTTGGTCGAGCCCTCCGACGCATGACCAGGTGGAGCCCGACCGTGCCCTGCTGCGCCGCCATTCGGCTCGGTCATGGCTCCCGAGGCGTGACCAGAGGAAGCCCGGCCCCGTTCACCTGAGTGGTGGATTGCCCTGCCGGCCAGGCCGGACCGTCGCCGCCCCTCCCACCCCCTTCGGAACCCTCACCCGCCGCCGGACCCGCCCGAGGCGAACCCAGCGCAGAAAAGCCGCCGCATGCATCAGCCGCCCCAGCCCGCCGCCGACGACGGCCGTGCCACCGCCAGAGGCCCCCGCCCTTTCATGGGGGAGGGAGCAGTGCCGCGTGCAGACGGCACGAGCAGGCGCCCGCTGTCGCCCACACTCGGCGGGGACCGGCCTGGTGCACAGGCGGCCGGACGGGACACGGCCCGAACCACCCGTTCATCGGCTCCCTCCGGCACGCTTCCGCCGCCCCGCACCCCGGCTGAACTGCCGCCCGCGCACACGGTCATGATCTGCGTCGCTCTTCCCGGCCTTGCCGTCTCCACCGAACAAGGGCAACTGAACGGCCAGGGACTGGAGGGGATCTACCACGCGGGCAGGCGCGTCCTGTCGCGCTGCCAGGTGCGAGTGGCAGGACGGGAACCGCTCGCGGTGCAGGGCCAGATGACCGCGGCAGACACCGTCCGATTCGTGGGCACCCTGCGCACGTCGCCGCACGCCGGCCCGGACCCGGACGTGGTGGTCGAACGCATCCGGCACGCCGACGGCGGAGAGCGGATCACCCTGCGCAGCGCGGCCCCGCGCCCGCTGCGACTGCCCGTCGAGGTCGCCCTCGGTGCGGACCTCGCCCCGCTGGGCGCGATCGTCGCCGGCCACCCCGGGCCGGAATTGCCGGCCAGCGTCCATGACTCCGGCCTGCGCTGGACCGGTTCCGGAGGCAGCTCATCGGTCACCGCCGACCCGCCGCCGGCCGACGCCCTGGCCTCGGCCGGACTGCTGCGCTGGGAGTTCGCGATCCCGCCGGGCGGCAGCGCCACTCTCGAACTGCGGGTCAGGCCGGACGGCGCGGGCGCCACCCGCCCGGTCGGACCTACGGCGGTCAGTCCGCTCACCACCGCGGAGGCGACCGGCGACGATCCCAGGGTCACGGCGCTGCTGCGCACCAGCATGGAGGACCTCCAGGCCCTCCTGCTTCGGGACCCGGCGCACCCTTCTGACACCTATCCGGCAGCCGGTGCCCCCTGGCGCTGCGGTCTCGCCCCGGCCGAGGCCCTGTCGGCCGCCCGGATGGCGTTGCCCCTGGGCACGAAGCTGGCCGTGGGCACCCTGCGTGCCCTCGCCCGCACCCAACTCACAGGCCCGGGCCCGGAGTCCGGCCTGATCCCCGGGCCCCGACGGGACGCGGGCGGCCACCTGCCGCCCAGCTGCACCGGCACCGAGGCGACGCTGCTGTTCCCCGTCCTCCTGGCCGAGGCCCGCCGGTGGGGCATGCCGGAGCAGGAGACGGAGGAACTGCTGCCCGCGGCCGAACGCTGCCTGGCCTGGCTGCGCAGAACCGTCGGCGACGGCGTCTACCTGCCCGACCCGCAGCCAGGCGGCCCCGCCCGCTGCGAGACACAGGCCCATGCCCACCGGGCCGCCCTCCTGGGCGCCGACCTCCTCGACGCCTGCGGCAGACCGGGCGGCGCCGGGCTGCGGGAATGGGCGCAGACACTGAGGACGGCGTTCCGGCACGAGTTCTGGATCGAGGACCGGGCAGGAGGCCGGCCGGCCGCCGCCCGAGCCCCCGACGGGCGCCTTGTCCCGCATCTCGGTGCCACCGCCGCGCACCTCCTCGACCCCGGGCTCCTCGGCGGAGGCCGGCTCGCCGAGGGGCTGCTCGACAAGGTGCAGACCGAGCAGCTGGCACGGCTGCTGGGCAGCCCGGCATGGGACTCCGGCTGGGGCCTGCGTACCCTCGGCGCGAAAGAGGCCGGGTACAACCCCTTCGGCCACCGCACCGGAGCCGTCCGCGTCCACGAGACGGCGGTGGCCGTCGCCGGCCTCGCCACCGCGGGCTACGAGAAGGAGGCGACCTCGCTGCTGAGAGGCCTGCTGGCCGCGGCCGAGGCCTTCGGTCACCGGCTGCCGGAGATGTACGCGGGGGAGCAGCGCACCGCAGCGGGTGCTCCACTTCCCCATCCCGCGGCCTGCCGCCCCGCCGCCACGGCCGCCGCCTCCGGTGTCCTGCTGCTGACCGCGCTCGCGGGGGTCCGGCCCGACGCCCCGGCAGGGACCGTCACGCTGCGCCCCCTGCGTGGTGCTCCCCTCGGCGAGCTCTGTCTGACCGGCCTGAGGATCGCCGGTGCCCCCTTCTCCGTAAGGGTGAGCCGGCTCGGCCTCGCGATGGTCGAGGAGGCGGCCGACGGACTGCAACTGGGAGGGTGACCAGGCGAAGCCCCGAGGCTGTCGGCCGTGCGACCCACAGGGCTGTGACCTCGTAGGACGACCAGGATCGTGCCGTATGCCAACCCCGGCCGCGACCTCGTACGGCGGCGCCCCGCACACCGCCCGACTTCGTGAGCCGGACGTCGGACCGGTAACGATCAACCATCGATGCGGCCGAGGAAGGGAGTGTTTATCGTCAGGAAGACGACTATGATCGCGGCATGCCCTACGACCCGTCAGCCTTTCCGCCCTTCGCTGTCACCGTGGACCTGGTCGTGCTGACCGTGCGCCGCCATGCCCTGTGCGCGCTGGCGGTACGCAGGGGAGAGCCGCCGTTCCAGGGGTGCTGGGCGCTGCCCGGCGGCTTCGTGCGGGACGACGAGGACCTGGCGCAGGCCGCGGCGCGCGAGCTGGAGGAGGAGACCGGGCTGCACGCCCACGACCCGTCCGCGCCCGTCCAGGACAACGGCGCCCACCTGGAACAGCTCGCGACGTACGGCGACCCCAAGCGTGACCCCCGCATGCGCGTGGTCAGCGTCGCGCACCTGGCGCTCGCCCCCGACCTGCCCGCGCCGCGCGCGGGAGGGGACGCCAGCAATGCTCGCTGGGCGCCCGTCGAGGAGCTGTTGGAGCAGGGCGGTTTCGGGCGCGACGACGAGCCCGTGGCACCACTCGCCTTCGACCACGCGCAGATCCTCGCGGACGGGGTGGAGCGAGCACGGTCCAAGATCGAGTACTCGTCGTTGGCGACGGCGTTCTGCCCGCCGGAGTTCACCGTCGGCGAGCTGCGTCGCGTCTACGAGGCCGTGTGGGGCGTCGCGCTCGACCCGCGGAACTTCCATCGCAAGGTGACGGGCACGCCGGGCTTCCTGGTGCCCACGGGCGGTACGACCACGCGCCAGGGCGGCCGTCCCGCCCAGCTCTTCCGGGCCGGCGGTGCCACGCTGCTCAACCCGCCCATGCTGCGCCCGGAGGTGTGAGCCGAGCCCGGCCGACCTGAGGGCCGAGGGCGAACAAGAGGGTGGGCATCGTCGTCGCAGCCTGGGCAGCAGGTCGCTCGGTGCCCGAAAAAACGGATATAGCGCGCTATCTTGCTGCGGGTGATCCAGGCCTTCGGACTGACCAGCAACTCCCGCAAGGACCTTCCGCCCGCCGTCGACGACGTCTCCTTCGAAGCGCGCGCGGGCCATCTCACCGTGCTGCTCGGAGGGCCGGGTGCAGGCAAGACGACCGCGCTCAGGCTGATGCTCGAACTCCAACAGGGCCGCGGAATCACCTACTTCAGAGGCAGACCGCTGCACCGCATCGCCCATCCCTCGCGCGAGGTCGGCGTGCTCCTGGGGGATGTGCCCGGCCATCCGGCCCGCAGCGTCCGAGGGCACCTGCGGATGCTGTGCGCCGCAGCGGGCGTACCGGTGCGGCGTGCCGACGAAGTCCTCGAAGTGGTGGGCCTCGTCAGCCTCCGCGACGAACGCCTCGGCACGCTCTCCCGCGCCATGGACCGCCGGCTGGGCCTCGGCTGCGCCCTGCTGACCGACCCCCACACCCTGGTCCTCGACGAGCCCGCCGACGGGCTCTCCGCACGAGAAAGCCGTTGGCTGTACGGCGTTCTGCGCGCCCATGCGGAACAGGGCGGCACCGTCCTGTACACCGTCGCCGACCCCAAGGAGGCGGCCCGCACGGCCGACCGCGTCATCAGCCTGGAAAAAGGCAGGGTCGTCGCCGACCAAGAGGCCGAGGACTTCGCCCGCACCCGGCTGCGGCCCCGCGTCGCCGTCCGCACCCCTCACGCCGCCCGCCTCGCGGCCCTGCTGGCCAAGGAGGCCCGCACCTCACGACGCTCCGTGGAGGTCGTACGTGAGGACGGCAACCGCCTTCTCGTGTACGGCAGCAGCTGTGCCGACGTGGGGGAGACGGCCTTCCGGCACGACATCCTCATTCATCAACTCGCCGACGAGATCGGCGACATGGGGGCGCGCGACGCCCAGACCTCCACCGAGAGCCTGCCCGGGTCGGGTCCTGTGGACGCCACCCCGGGGCCCCGACCTATGAGCGCCACCCCCGAGGCCGAGCCCGCCCGTACTGTGCCCGTGACCCGGTCGACCAGCGACGACGGCGTGACTCCCGGCCCTGCCGAGGGCACGCGCGTGGCGGAGGGCGAGGCCGGCGAGGAGTCGGACCCTGCCGAGGTCCCTAAGGCCACGCCCGAGCCCCCTCCTTCCCCCCTCCCCGCCCCCTCCCCCTCCCTCCCCTCCCTCCCGCCCCCCATCTCCGTCCGCTCCGCCCCCAGCCCCCTGCGGCCCCTTCGCTACGAGCTGCGTCGGGCGGCCGGGGTCGGGACCGGGTTTGTGACCGGTGCCGCGGTGCTGGTCGTCTCCGCACTGACGGCCGTGTTCGTGGCGCGTGTGGGGCACACCCCGCAGGCGCGGCTTCTCGCGGCCTGGCCGCAGGAGCTGCCGCTGCCGCCTGCCGCCTTCGGGGCAGGGCTGCTCGGTGCGCTCGCGTTCGGGGACGAGTTCCGCCACCCCGCGCTGGCGGCGGATCGCGGCACGGTGCCCCGCCGGCTGGGGCTGCTCGCCGCCAAGCTGCTCGTCGCCGCGGCCACCGCTGCGGTGCTGGCTGCACTGACCGTGGGGTTCGACGCCGAAGTGCTGTACCTCGTATACGGACGGGAGCTCGCGAGAGTTCCCGCGGACTGGCTTTCTTCGGGCGCGAGTTGGATCGGGCTCGTGGTCGGCTGTGCGTGGGCCGGGGTGCTGGCGGCCGGGATCTTCCGGTCGACGACGGCCGGGCTCGCGGCCGTCGTCGCCGTGCCGGTCGTGGTCGTACCGCTCGTACAGAAGGCCTTGGAGGGGCCGTCCGTGCGAACCGCGGCGGGGTTCCCGATGCGGCTGCGGGAGCTGCTGCTGTCGCAGTGGCCCTTCGGCGGGGAGCGTTATGTGGCCGGGGTGGTGCGGATGATCGCCCAACCTGTCGGCGGGGCGCTGACGTTGTCGCTCACCGCGCTGTTCTGCGCGTATCTGCTCATGACCGTGCGGAGCCGGCTGCGCTGAGGGCCGGCGAGCCGTTCCGGACACGGGCTGCGCACAACTCCTCGGGGAACGCCCATTTCTTTCCGATAAGGCGTCAATTGCGACGGGGTGAGCGATCACCCTTTCGTGTGCTTTTCACCAAAGCCCTCAAGGGAGTTGGGGCCAGCGCCGACAAAAGATCCGTGAGTACCCTTGCGCACACCATGATGACCCCCGCCCGCACCGCCGACGCCGGCCTCGCCGGTCCGGGCGATCTCGACCGCTACCCCTACGCGGAGGCCCCCGCCGCCGACCGCGTCGGGCCGCCCGCCTGGGAGAGCGCGGACCCTGAGCTGGGCCGCGTGGGCCGGCGCACCGCGGGCAGCCGCGGGCGTGGCCTCCACGGCCAACTCGTCCAGCAGCTGGGTCAGATGATCGTCTCGGGCGATCTGGGCGCCGACCGCCCGCTGGTGCCCGAGGAGATCGGCCAGCGTTTCGAGGTGTCCCGCACCGTCGTCCGCGAGTCGCTGCGCGTCCTGGAGGCCAAGGGCCTGGTCAGCGCCCGCCCGAACGTGGGCACGCGCGTGCGTCCCGTCAGCGACTGGAACCTGCTCGACCCGGACATCATCGAATGGCGCGCCTTCGGGCCGCAGCGGGACGACCAGCGCCGTGAGCTGAGCGAGCTGCGGTGGACGATCGAGCCGCTCGCCGCGCGCCTGGCGGCCGGGCACGGCCGTGAGGAGGTCCAGCAGCGGCTGGCCGACATGGTCGAGATCATGGGGCACGCGATGGCGCAGGGCGACGCGCTGACCTTCTCGCGCGCGGACGCCGAGTTCCACTCGCTGCTCATCCAGGTCGCGGGCAACCGCATGCTCGAGCACCTGTCGGGCATCGTCTCCGCGGCCCTCCAGGTCTCCGGCGGTCCGGTCACCGGCTGTGACCGGCCGACCGAGGCGTCCCTGGTGCACCACGGCCGGATCGTCGACGCCCTCGCCGCCGCCGACGGCACGGCGGCCGAGACCGCGATGCGTCAGCTGCTCACCGTCCACCCGGAGGTGGAGCGCGTCGTGCCCGCCCCGCGCGAGCACTGATCGCGTCCCACGGGCGGTTCCGCCCGGGGATGCCTCCCCCCTCCTGTGGCATCGCCGGACGCCGAACCGCTCCCCGTCGGACCCCGCAGGACACTGGTTCCTGCGGGGTCCGACGGCGCAACGGTGCGGCTTGCTCGCTGATCGGGGCTCGATCGCGCAACTCTGCTGGCCTACTTTGATCGCATCTGACCGTTTTTGAGTGCTTACGGGGTGTGACTCGGGCCACGCAGATTGGGCGTAACGCTCATGGAAACTGCGCGATGACCTAAGAGGTGACAGCCGCGGAGGGAATACGGACGCCATAGAAGGCGCTGTGCATCTTCCCGGCCCCCGCCCGCGCCGTCGGCCCAATCCCCAAGCCGGCGGTCGGCTCCTGTCCACAGTGGACGGGGCCGGAAGCCGTTTTCCAACGTTCCGAGAGGTTGTTCGTGTCGGCCAGCACATCCCGTACGCTCCCGCCGGAGATCGCCGAGTCCGTCTCTGTCATGGCGCTCATTGAGCGGGGAAAGGCTGAGGGGCAGATCGCCGGCGATGACGTGCGTCGGGCCTTCGAAGCTGACCAGATTCCGGCCACTCAGTGGAAGAACGTACTGCGCAGCCTCAACCAGATCCTCGAGGAAGAGGGTGTGACGCTGATGGTCAGTGCCGCAGAGCCCAAGCGCACCCGCAAGAGCGTCGCAGCGAAGAGTCCGGCCAAGCGCACCGCCACCAAGACGGTCGCGGCGAAGACGGTGACCACGAGGAAGGCCACCGCCACGACGGCCGCTGCCCCGGCCGCGCCTGCCGCCGACCCCGCCGTCGACCCTGCCGAGGAAGCCGAGCCCAAGAGGGCCGCGGCGAAGAAGACGACCGCCAAGAAGGCGGCCGCGAAGAAGACCGTCGCCAAGAAGACAGCGGCGAAGAAGACCGCGTCCAAGAAGGACGACGCCGAGCTGATCGAGGACGAGGTCCTCGAGGAAGCCAAGCCCGGTGACGAGCCGGAGGGCACCGAGAGCGCCGGCTTCGTACTGTCCGACGAGGACGAGGACGACGCGCCCGCGCAGCAGGTCGCCGCCGCGGGTGCCACCGCCGACCCGGTCAAGGACTACCTGAAGCAGATCGGCAAGGTCCCCCTGCTCAACGCCGAGCAGGAGGTCGAGCTCGCCAAGCGCATCGAGGCGGGTCTGTTCGCCGAGGACAAGCTGTCCAACGCCGACAAGCTCGCCCCCAAGCTCAAGCGTGAGCTGGAGATCATCGCCGAGGACGGCCGCCGCGCCAAGAACCACCTGCTGGAGGCCAACCTCCGTCTGGTGGTCTCCCTGGCCAAGCGCTACACCGGCCGCGGCATGCTCTTCCTGGACCTCATCCAGGAGGGCAACCTCGGTCTGATCCGCGCGGTCGAGAAGTTCGACTACACCAAGGGCTACAAGTTCTCCACGTACGCCACCTGGTGGATCCGTCAGGCGATCACCCGCGCGATGGCCGACCAGGCCCGCACCATCCGTATCCCGGTGCACATGGTCGAGGTCATCAACAAGCTCGCGCGCGTGCAGCGCCAGATGCTCCAGGACCTGGGCCGCGAGCCCACCCCGGAGGAGCTGGCCAAGGAGCTCGACATGACCCCCGAGAAGGTCATCGAGGTCCAGAAGTACGGCCGCGAGCCCATCTCCCTGCACACCCCGCTGGGCGAGGACGGCGACAGCGAGTTCGGTGACCTCATCGAGGACTCCGAGGCCGTCGTCCCGGCCGACGCGGTCAGCTTCACGCTCCTCCAGGAGCAGCTGCACTCCGTGCTCGACACCCTGTCCGAGCGCGAGGCGGGCGTCGTGTCCATGCGCTTCGGTCTCACCGACGGTCAGCCGAAGACCCTCGACGAGATCGGCAAGGTCTACGGCGTCACGCGTGAGCGCATCCGCCAGATCGAGTCCAAGACGATGTCGAAGCTGCGCCACCCGTCCCGTTCGCAGGTGCTGCGCGACTACCTCGACTAGGTCGCCGTTCGGACTGTCGTACGACCACCAGGGCCCGGCTCGTCCCGTCAGGGGGAGCCGGGCCCTCGTGGTGTGCGCGGGTGCGGTGTTCTCGCTGCTGGAACACTCTGGGTGTCTCAATGAACACCACAGAGTGAGGAGCGCGTATGCGTCGCCCTTTTGCCCGGGCACTGACCCGGCCGCTGGTCCTGGCGGCCGCGGTGGCCGCGATACCGCTGGCGTCCGCCGCCCCCACAGCCGCCGACAGCGTGGTCGTGGGCGGCTTTGCGATCGATGTCTCAGAAGGTCCCTGGACAGTCGCGCTGTCCAGCCGTGACCGGTTCGGGGGTACACGCGCGGGACAGTTCTGCGGGGGCGTGGTGGTCGGGAGGACCACTGTCCTCACCGCGGCCCACTGCATGGACGAGGAGGTGCTCGGTGCCCCGCCCGACCGCGTGCGTGACCTCAAGGTGATCGCGGGCCGCACCGATCTCCGCTCGCGGGAGGGCCAGGAGATCCCGGTGCGGGACGTATGGGTGAACCCGGACTACGACAGCGTCAGCAACTCCGGGGACTTCGCGGTGCTGACCCTCGCCGAGCCCGTGGCGGAGGATGCGGCCGTCCCGATGGCAGGCGAGGGCGACCCGGCGTACACGCCGGGGACGGCGGCCCTGGTCTACGGGTGGGGGGATGTCACGGGAGCCGGGGACTATGCCTACCGGCTGCGTGCGGCGCGCGTGCATGTGCTGGCCGACGAGGCGTGCGCCGAGGCCTATCCAGGCGGTGCCGAGGGAACCTACCGCGCCGACCGGATGGTGTGCGCCGGGGAAGCGGAAGGCGGCCCGGACGCCTGTCAGGGGGACAGCGGGGGGCCGCTGGTCGCCCAGGGGCGTCTGATCGGGCTGGTGTCCTGGGGCAGCGGCTGCGGTCGGGCCGGCAGCCCGGGGGTGTACACGCGGGTGTCGGACGCCGTCCGCACCTTGGGATGGAGCGCCGCGCAGAACGCTGAAGGGGCCCAGGAGGGCTCCTGAGGGGGTCTGACCGCCTCACACGGTCCACGAGCACGGGCGGCGGCCCCTGGGAGCAGGGGCCGCCGCCCGTTCACCGGCCTGGCCGGTGCTGGCTCGTCGTGGACGCGAATGGTCAGCGCTCTTCTTCCGAGGCGGATGCCGGAGCGGCAGTGAGCCGCTCAGTCTCGTCCTGTATCTCAGCGGCGATCTTCTTGAGTTCCGGCTCGAACTTGCGACCGTGGTGGGCGCAGAAGAGCAGTTCTCCGCCGCTCAGCAGGACGACGCGCAGGTATGCCTGGGCGCCGCAGCGGTCGCAGCGATCAGCGGCCGTCAGCGGGCTCGCGGGGGTCAGAACAGTAGTCACGTCGCCTCTTCTCTAGCTCGACGAGCTGTCGTACCAGGGTCAACATCCAACCAGCCCGAAATCGTTCCCGCTCGGGGCTTTCTCTCGAAAAAATCTTCCGAGTGGTTGTCTGCTGCCGGTTGGCGGCGAATGTGCCGTATTGCGTGTCTCTGTGTCGTACGGGTTCGCGCTGTCTTCGGTTTCGGTCCCCCGGCTGGCTTGCCGGTTGTTCATGAGGACGTGCCCGGAGCCTAAATGGTTCATGCCTGGAAGGGAACGTGATGTGCACTTCACCCCTTCGAGGGATCGAACACCTATGCGACCGTGGACTAGTCTGTCTTCCATGTGAGGGTGGCGTTACAACGGCTCTACCAGGCCTCGGTACCCTCTGAGCGGCGACCGAAGCCGTGCCCTTACCCAGAAGGGCCCCACCTGAAATTCAGCGAGGAGCGAACCGCGTGACCGCCGAGACGTCCGTGCCGTCCACAGCGCTGCTGGCAGGAGCAGACCGGGACGGTTCCAACTACACCGCGCGGCACCTGCTCGTCCTCGAGGGGCTCGAGGCCGTACGCAAGCGCCCGGGTATGTACATCGGATCCACCGACAGCCGCGGTCTCATGCACTGTCTGTGGGAGATCATCGACAACTCCGTGGACGAAGCCCTCGGTGGCTACTGCGACCACATCGAGGTGATCCTCCACGACGACGCCTCGGTGGAGGTGCGGGACAACGGCCGTGGCATCCCGGTCGACGTCGAGCCCAAGACCGGCATGTCCGGTGTCGAGGTCGTCATGACCAAGCTGCACGCCGGCGGCAAGTTCGGCGGCGGCTCCTACGCCGCCTCCGGCGGTCTGCACGGTGTCGGCGCCTCCGTGGTCAACGCCCTGTCCGCGCGGCTGGACGTCGAGGTCGACCGCAGCGGCCACACCCACGCCATCAGCTTCCGCCGCGGCGTTCCCGGCGCCTTCGCCGCGGGCGGCCCGGACGCGAAGTTCGAGGCCAAGGGGGGACTGCGCAAGACCAAGAAGCTGCCCAGGACACGCACTGGCACGCGCGTGCGCTACTGGGCCGACCGCCAGATCTTCCTCAAGGACGCCAAGCTCAACCTGGAGACGCTCCACCAGCGCGCCCGGCAGACCGCGTTCCTGGTGCCCGGCCTGACCATCGTCGTCCGCGACGAGTACGGCCTCGGCGAGGGCGGCAGCAAGGGCGAGGAGTCCTTCCGCTACGACGGTGGCATCAGCGAGTTCTGCGAGTACCTGGCGAGCGACAAGGCCATCTGCGATGTCCTCCGCTTCACCGGACAGGGCACGTTCAAGGAGACCGTCCCCGTCCTGGACGAGCACGGCCAGATGACGCCGACCGAGGTCACCCGCGAGCTCGGCGTCGACGTGGCGCTGCGCTGGGGGACCGGGTACGAGACGACCCTCAGGTCGTTCGTCAACATCATCGCCACGCCCAAGGGCGGCACCCATGTCGCCGGCTTCGAGCAGGCCGTAGCCAAGACGATGAACGAGGTGCTGCGCGCCAAGAAGCTGCTGCGCGTCGCCGAGGACGACGTCGTCAAGGACGACGCCCTGGAGGGCCTGACCGCGGTCGTCACCGTCCGGCTCGCCGAGCCGCAGTTCGAGGGTCAGACCAAGGAGGTGCTCGGCACCTCGGCGGCCCGCCGCATCGTGAACAACGTGATCTCCAAGGAGCTCAAGGCGTTCCTGACCGCCACCAAGCGCGATGCCGCGCAGCAGTCGCGCGTGGTGCTGGAGAAGGTCGTCGCCGCGGCCCGTACGCGGATCGCCGCCCGTCAGCACAAGGACGCCCAGCGCCGCAAGACGGCCCTGGAGTCCTCCTCGCTGCCCGCCAAGCTGGCCGACTGCCGCAGCGACGACGTCGACCGCAGCGAGCTGTTCATCGTCGAGGGAGACTCCGCGCTCGGCACGGCCAAGCTCGCCCGGAACTCCGAGTTCCAGGCGCTGCTGCCGATCCGCGGCAAGATCCTCAACGTCCAGAAGTCGTCCGTCACGGACATGCTGAAGAACGCCGAGTGCGGCGCGATCATCCAGGTCATAGGGGCCGGCTCGGGCCGCACCTTCGACATCGACGCCGCCCGCTACGGCAAGATCATCATGATGACCGACGCCGATGTGGACGGCTCCCACATCCGCTGTCTGCTGCTGACGCTGTTCCAGCGCTACATGCGGCCCATGGTCGAGGCAGGCCGGGTGTTCGCCGCGGTGCCCCCGCTGCACCGGATCGAGCTGACCCAGCCCAAGAAGGGCCAGGACAAGTACGTGTACACGTACTCGGACCGTGAGCTGCGCGACAAGCTCATGGAGTTCCAGGGCAAGGGCATCCGCTACAAGGACTCGATCCAGCGCTACAAGGGTCTGGGCGAGATGGACGCCGACCAGCTGGCCGAGACCACCATGGACCCGCGCCACCGCACCCTGCGCCGGATCAACCTCTCCGACCTGGAGGCGGCCGAGCAGGTCTTCGACCTCCTCATGGGCAACGACGTGGCACCGCGCAAGGAGTTCATCTCCAGCTCGGCCGCGACGCTGGACCGGTCACGCATCGACGCCTGAGCGCGGCCCGCGCGGGCTCAGGTCACCTGAAGGGGTGAACAGCCCAAGGAAGAAGAGTGGGGATCTTCCCGTTCTGTCCATCCTTGGGCATGCACTCAACCCATGGTCGTCCCCGCGCGGGCGGGGACGGTCCCGCGACACCGGCGGACCGCCCCGGCGCTCGGCAGCACAAGGCCGCCGATCCGTCCGGCCCGGCGGGATACGACGACCCCTGGTACGACGCGCTCGCCACGGGCTGGGGCGAGGCAGGCGAGATGACCACTGCCGTGCCCCCCGCGCGCGGGGACGGCCGGGACGGCGCCCTCGCCGCGGCGGACGTGTATCTGGAGGTCCAGCGCAGCGCGGCCTTCCAGGAGGTGCGCAGCCGGTACCGCAGGTTCGTGGTGCCGGCCGTCGTCGGCTTCCTCGTCTGGTACCTCGGGTACGTCGTCGCCGCCACCACCGCGCCCGGGCTGATGGCCCGGCCGGTCGTGGGGGCGGTGAACGTGGCGATGCTCGCCGGGCTCGGCCAGTTCCTCACGACCTTCGTCCTCACGTGGGCCTACGCCCGCCATGCCCGCCTGCGCCGGGACCGCGCGGCCCTCGAACTGCGCTGGGACACCCAGGAACTGACCCGCGGTGTGCGAGGCGGTGCCCTGTGACGGACGATCACCAGACGCTGGCGCTGGTGCTGTTCAGCGCGTTCGTCGCCGTCACCCTGGGTATCACGACGTGGGTGAGCCGCAACCGGCATGGCTCCGCCGAGGAGTTCTACGTCGGCGGACGGCTGTTCTCGCCCATGGAGAATGGTTTTGCCATCGCGGGTGACTACATGTCCGCCGCCTCCTTCCTCGGCATCTCCGGCCTCATCGCGCTGTTCGGCTACGACGGACTGCTGTACTCGGTCGGCTTCCTGGTCGCCTGGCTCGTGGTCCTGTTCCTGGTCGCCGAACTGGTGCGCAACTGCGGCCGGTTCACCCTGGCCGACGTCGTCGCCGCGCGGATGCGTGAGCGGCCGGTGCGGATCGCGGCGGGAACTTCCTCGGTGGTGGTGTCCGTTCTGTATCTGGTGGCGCAGATGGTGGGTGCGGGCAGCCTGGTCGCGCTGCTGCTGGGCGGTACGAGCGAGGCGGCGCAGTCCTGGACGGTCATCGGCGTCGGCGCGCTCATGGTGATCTATGTGTCGATGGGAGGGATGCGGGCCACCACCTGGATCCAGATCGTCAAGGCGGTCCTGCTCATGGGCGGGACGATCGCCCTGACCGTGCTCGTACTCGTGCGGTTTCACGGGGACTTCGACCATCTGCTGCGCAGCGCGGCCGAGCGCAGCGGGCACGGCGACCGGTTCCTGGCGCCCGGGCTGAGATACGGCGGGGACTGGACCGCCCGCTTCGACTTCATCAGCCTCGGCATCGCCCTGGTGCTGGGCACGGCCGGGCTGCCGCACATCCTGTCGCGGTTCTACACCGTGCCCACGGCGCGGGCCGCCCGGCGGTCGGTGGTGTGGTCGATCGGGCTCATCGGCGGCTTCTATCTGATGACCATCGTGCTGGGCTTCGGAGCGGCCGCGATCGTCGGTCCGGACGCGGTGCGCAACTCGAACGCCGCGGGAAACACGGCCGTTCCGCTGCTGGCGCTCGACCTGGGCGGCGGCGCGGACTCCACGGGTGGAACGGTTCTGTTCGCGATCGTCGCCGCCATCGCCTTCGCCACGATCCTGGCGGTGGTCGCGGGGATCACGCTGGCCTCGTCCGCCTCCGTCGCCCACGACCTGTACGCGTCCCTGCGGCGCAAGCACGCCAAACCGCGCAGCGAGGTGGCCGTGGCGCGGATCGCCGCGGTCGGCATCGGTGTGGTCGCGATCGCGCTCGGCCTGCTGGCCCGGGAGCTGAACGTCGCGTTCCTAGTCGGCCTGGCCTTCGCCGTCGCGGCCTCCGCCAACCTGCCGGTGCTGCTCTACTCGCTCTTCTGGCGCGGCTTCACCACCCGTGGCGCCGTGTGGGCGGTCTACGGCGGGCTGGTGCCGGCCGTACTGCTGGTGGTGTTCTCGCCCGTGGTGTCCGGCAGCCCCGACGCGCTGTTCCCGGGTGTCGACTTCCAGCTCTTCCCGCTGCAGAACCCCGGCATCCTCTCCATCCCGCTGGGCTTCCTGGCGGGCTGGCTCGGCACCGTGACCTCCACCGAGGAGGCGGACGAGGCCAAGCACGCGGAGACCGAGGTGCGGTCGCTGACCGGGGCCGGGGCGGCGTAGCGGAGGCTCGAACGCGTCTCAGGGGCGCTTCGCCCAGACGTAGCGATGCTCCGGGCGGCCCGCGTCGCCGTACTTGAGCGTGAGCGTGGCGCGGCCCGTGCGCTCCAGGAGCTTCAGATAGCGCTGGGCGGTCTGCCGGCTCACCCCGGTGCGCTCGGCGATCTCCTGGGCCGACAGCGGGCCCTCGGCGTGCATCAGCGCCTGCCGCACCAGCTCCGCGGTCGTGGGGGAGTGGCCCTTGGGCAGATCGGGCTCCGAAGGGGCGGACAGGGCGCCGAAGATCCGGTCGACCTCGGCCTGTTCGGCCTCGCCGCCGCCGTCCAGGGTCCGGCGCAACTGCGCGTACGCCTCAAGCTTGGTGCGCAGCCCCGCGAACGCGAACGGCTTGACCAGGTACTGCAACGCCCCCTGCCGCATGGCCTCCTGCACGGTGGACACGTCCCGGGCCGCCGTCACCATGATCACGTCCGTACGGTGGCCACGGCGGCGCATCTCCCGGACGACGTCGAGCCCCGTCTCGTCCGGCAGGTAGTGGTCCATGAGCACCAGGTCGAGGCCGGGCAGCTCCTCCAGCCTGCGCAGTGCCTCTGCGGCGCTGTGCGCCTCGCCCGCGACATGGAAGCCCGGCACTTTGTCGACGTAAGCGGCGTTCACACGCGCGACCATGACGTCGTCGTCCACGACCAGCACCTCGATCATCGCGACTCCTCGGGGACGTCGGTCTCGCCGGACGGCACGGTCACGGCCGACTCCAGGGCGGGCTCGGTGAGCGCCTCGGGCAGGACGACCGTGAACTCCGCGCCCCCGCCCGGAGCCTCGCCCACCGTGGCACTGCCGCCATGGCGCTCGGCCAGCCTGCGGACCAGGGACAGCCCGATGCCCCGCTCCCGGTGGGCGGGAGGCTCCTTGGTGGACCAGCCCTCGGTGAAGATCACCTCGCGCTGCTCCTGCGGGATGCCCGGCCCTGTGTCCCGTACCTGGAGCACGACCGCGCGGGCTTCGGTGTGCAGCTCGATCTCCACGCGCGCGTGCGGGGTGCCGGCGACTGCGTCGAGGGCGTTGTCCACCAGGTTGCCGACGATCGTGACCAGACCCCGGGGATCGACCAGCCGGTCCGGCAGCCGGGTGCGGTCGGACACCCACAGGGCCACCCCGCGCTCGGCGGCGACGGTCGCCTTGCCGACCAGGACGGCGGCCAGCAGCGGATCGTGGATGCGCTCGGTGACCTGCTCGGAGGTGGCCCGGTGGTCGCCGACGACCTCGCCGACGAACTCCACGGCGTCGTCGTACATCTCCAGTTCCAGCAGGCCCAGCAGGGTGTGCATGCGGTTGGCGTGCTCGTGGTCCTGCGCGCGCAGCGCGTCGATCAGGCCCCGGGTCGAGTCCAGCTCGCGGCCTAGTTGCTCCAGCTCGGTGCGGTCGCGCAGGGTGGCGACGGCGCCGCCGTCGTCGGTCGGCATGCGGTTGGCGACCAGCACCCGCGGGCCGCTGACCGTCAGCAGGTCGGTCCCGGTGACGCGACCCGCCAGCACGTCGGCGGTGCGTCCCTCGCCGAGCGCCTCGTCGGGGGAGCGGCCCACGGCCTCGTCGCCGATGCCGAGCAACCGCTGTGCCTCGTCGTTCAGCAGGCGGACGCGCCCGGAGCGGTCCAGGGCGACGACGCCCTCGCGGATGCCGTGCAGCATCGCCTCCCGCTCGGCCAGCAGGCCGGAGATGTCCGAGAACGCCAGATCCCGTGTCTGTCGCTGCACCCGGCGGGCGATGAGCCAGGCGGCCAGCGCGCCGACCGCCAGGGCGCCTCCCGCGTAGGCGAACAGTCCGGGGATCGCGTGGATCAGCCGGGCTCGCACGCTGTCGTACGCGATGCCGACCGAGACCGCGCCGACTATGTCGCCTTCGCCGTCGCGCAACGGCACCTTGCCGCGCGCCGAGCGGCCCAGCGTGCCCTCGTCAATCTCCATGACCTCATGGCCGGCGAGCGCCTGGCTGGGGTCGGTGGAGACCCTCCGGCCGACCTCACGGGGCTCGGTGTGCGACCAGCGCACGCCGCGCCGGTCCATCACGACGATGTACTCGGCCCCCGTGGCCCGGCGGATACGTTCCGCCTCCCGCTGCACCGGGCCGTCGACGGTCGCGGGCGTGCCGACGACGTCCTCGGCGATCTGCGGCTGTGCGGCGGTCGTCTGCGCGATGGCCAGGGCCCGGCGCATCGCCTGGTCGTCCAGTTGGTCGCTGAGCGGTGCGAGGAAGAGACCGGTCGCGAGCACCGCGACCCCCGCGGCGATCGCCACCTGCATGAGCAGCACCTGCGAGAACACCCGGCGGGGCAGGCCGAGCCGCAGGCGGCGTGCGGGGGGAGTGGGGCTCATACCCATGACGGTACGTGGCCGGGCCCGGGCCGCCGCAATGGTGTGGGGTTGATCTCTTGATCAAGACTTCCTGACGAACGGCCCTGATCAACTCCTGATCAACCCATGATCAAGAGGCGTCAGCTCGCCAGCGCCGCCGTCGCCAGCTCGCGCACGGACACCACGTCCATCCGCGCGGGCGCTCCGAGGATCGAGGTCCCGCAGCTCTCGGGGCGGGGCGGCTGGGAGGCGCCCTGGGCGACGCTCACACGCCAGTGGCGCCCGTCCACGTGCGCGACGGTCACCTCCCAGCGGGGAGCCGCACCGTCGGTGCGCACGACGGTGAGCACCTCGGCCGCGTCCTCGCCCACCTCCTCGCGCACGGCCAGCTCGGCCGCCTGCCCGGGCCGCTCCCAGGCGGAGGCACCCCGGCAGCCGTCCAGCATGATCCGGCCCTCCCGTACGCCGTGGAGGACCTCCTTGACGGTGTGGGCCTCGGCGCGCCCGTACGCGTACCCGTACGGCAGGACGAGCACCGTCGGCGAGAAGCGGTGACCACCCAGATGGGTGACCTCCCAGACGCCGCCGACCCCGGACGAGGCGAGCTCGGCCGCGAGCGGCCGGCCCAGCAGGGCGCAGCAGCGGTCGCGCTTGCCGTTGGTGCACACCAGGGCCAGCGGGCCGTCGGTGTGGGGGCGGCCCTGCAGGGCGGCGTCGAAGGAGCTGTGGTCGCCTCTGCCGAGGGCGGCGAAGTCGAGGTCGAGCAGCCGGTACGGGTCGGTGACGGTGGCCTCGCGCAGCCAGACCCTGCCCGGCACGGTGTGCGACACGTACACCCGGCGTGCGGCGGGGAAGTGGCTGTCGGCGTGCCGCCCGGAGCGGCGGATGAGCGCGATGCGCACGCCCGTGCCCTTCGCGGCGGCCTCCAGGGCCCGGCCCAGGGCGGGGTCGAGATGGCTGGAGGTGAGCGCACGGGCACCCCACGGGCCCGGCTGTTCCAGCAGCAGCCAGGTCGTCGCCGGGGCCGCGGTCCCGGCGACGGGCTCGTCGAAGTCCCGCGAGACGGTCGCACACGCACTCACAGAGGTGAGCCTAACCTGAGTTGCCGCTCCGTGACCTGTTGTCGCGTCTGTGTCCCGACGGGGGCCGGGGTAAATGTCCTGTTGCCGGAGTGACTGGTGGGGTTTGACTGGCCTCCTTGGAGGCGCCTACTCCGGCAGCGGCTGCGGCGGCCTGGGCCCCGCGTACAAGCCGCTCGGCCGCATTCGCAGGGGCCGCTCGCCGTACTCCTCCAGCGCATGGGCGATCCAGCCCGCCGTGCGGGCCACCGCGAAGATCGTCTCGCCGGCCGTCGCGGGCATGCCGGAGGACACGGTGAGCACCGCCAGAGCCAGGTCCACGTTGGCGTGCAGCGGGGTGTGCCGGGCGGTGGTCTCCACGACGTCCCGGGCGGCGGCGAGCGCAGGCTGGGCGCTCGGGATCTCCTCCAGGAGGGCGAACAGGGCACGCGCGCGTGGATCCTCGCCCGAGTAGAGCCGGTGGCCGAGGCCCGGGATGCGACGGCCCGCGCGCAGTTCGTCGGCGACCACGGGGGCGGCGTCGCCCTGGTCGAGCACCTCCAGCAGCATGCGGTGGGCCAGCCCGCTGGCCGCGCCGTGCAGCGGGCCCTCGATCACGCCCAGGCCCGCCGATACCGCGGCGTAGGCGTGCGCGCGGGCGGAGGCCGCCACGCGCACCGCGAGGGTCGAGGCGGCGAGGTCGTGGTCGGCCAGCAGACCGAGCGCCGTGTCCAGGACGCGCAGTGACGCCTCGTCGGGCCGTCTGCCGCTCAGTCGCGGCCACAGACGCAGTGCCAGTGGGCCCTCGTCCTGGCGCGCGCCCCGCACCGGGGGCAGGGCGGCGACGAGGGTGGGGATGAGGGTGCGCGCGGTGCCGAGCACGGCCTCCTCGGACAGGTCGAACCGCAGCGGGTCGGCGGTGGCCGCGGCGATGGCGGCGACGCGCAGCCGGTCGGTGGGGCCCGCGTGCTCGGGCAGTGCGTCGACGGCGCGGCGGGCCACGGCCACCGAGGCCGCGGGCGCGGCGAAGGTGACCGCCGGGCGCAGCCGCCCGGTCCACAGCCACTCGGCGATCTCCTCGTAGGAGTGGCGCGCGGCGAGCTCGGCCGCGTCCACGCCCCGGAAGTAGTACCGGTCCTTCTCGATGAGCGTGATGCGGGTGCGCACGGACAGCTCACCGCCGGACGCCTGGGTCGCCGCGCTCTCCCGCCTGTTGCGGCGCGCGAGCGCCTCGACCTCCTCGGCGGCGAAGGTGCTGCCCCGGCCGCCCTGCGCGCGCCGGCTGCTGAGCTGCCCGCGGCTGACGTACGCGTAGACGGTCTCGGGCTTCACGCCGAGGAGTTCGGCGGCCTCCTTGGTGCTCAGCCGTCGCTCCGCGGGGCCGGCACCGGATTGCTGATCACGCATGGGGGCCACCGTATCCAGATCCACAACAGATTGATTATGTATTGATTCAATCAATATTGACAGACTCTCAGTCAACCATGGACAGTCGAATCAAGTCCAGGGAGGAAACATGTCCGTCAACCGGTCCGCAGCAACTCTTGTCGACGTACCGCGGGGACTCGCGGGCGTCGTCGTCACCGACACCCAGATCGGCGACGTACGAGGACGCGAGGGCTTCTACCACTACCGCCAGTACTCCGCCGTCGAACTCGCGCAGACCCGCAGCTTCGAGGACGTCTGGCATCTCCTGGTCCACGGCGAGCTCCCCGACGCCGGGCGCGGTGCCGCGTTCGCCGCCGAGACCGCCGCGCTGCGGCGGCTGCCTGAGCAGGTGGCCGCGGCGCTGCCCGCTATCGCCGCGGCCGGCGGCCGCTCCGGCCCGCTCGCGGGCCTGCGCACCGCGCTGTCCTTGCTGGGCGCCGCCCAGGGGTTCCGGCCGGTGTACGACATCGACGCCGCCCAGCGCCGCGCGGACGCCGTGACGGCGACCGCCGCCGTACCCACGTTGCTGACGGCGCTGCACCGGCTGGGCGAGGGGCTCGACCCGGTCCCGCCGCGTGAGGACCTGTCGTACGCCGCCAACTACCTGTACATGTTGACCGGCGAGGAGCCGGACGCACGGCGTACCAGGGCGATCGAGCAATACTTGATCTCAACCATTGATCACGGATTCAACGCATCAACCTTCACAGGACGCGTGATCGCCTCGACGGGCGCGGACGTCGCCGCCTGCCTCGTGGGGGCCGTGGGCGCCCTGTCCGGGCCGCTGCACGGTGGCGCCCCCAGCCGGGCGCTCGACACCCTGGACGCCATCGGCACCCCGGACCGCATCGACGCCTGGGTGCGTGAGCGTGTCCTCGCCGGTGACCGCATCATGGGCTTCGGGCACGCGATCTACCGCACCGAGGACCCCCGTTCCCGGATGCTGCGGGAGATCGCGCAGGGGTTCGGCGGCGAGCGCGTGGACTTCGCCGTCCAGGTCGAGCGGGGCGTCGAGGCGGTGCTGGCCGAGCTGAAGCCCGGTCGTGAGCTGCACACCAATGTCGAGTTCTACGCGGGGCTGGTCATGGAGCTGTGCGGGCTGCCGCGCGAGATGTTCACTCCGACCTTCGCTGCCGCGCGGGTGGTGGGCTGGAGCGCCAACATCCTGGAGCAGGCCGAGGACCCGAAGATCATCCGCCCGGTGGCGCGGTACGTCGGCCCGGTGCCGCCTGTGGCGGTGCCCGAGGTCCAGCAGGTCGCCTGACGCGCGTGTGGCCCGGTGCCGTTCTGGGCGCCAGGCCACATCGAGGGGCGAGCAGGACGGGGTGCCGGGCTGCTCGCCGGGTCGGTACCCGAATCGCTCCGTTGTCACATGCGGCCGGGTGGGGCTTTCCACGGGGACGGGGGTCCTGTGGGGACACGCGCCCGTGTGGGATCAGACGTCCGTGTGAGATCAGACGTCCGGGATGTCTGCCTTGGCGCGGATCAGCGTCTCCCGGCTCACGATGACGATGCGCTCGTAGTCGGCGCGGGAGGCATCGGAGGGGAGTTCGCCCTCCAGCGCCTCGGTGGCTTCGGTGCCGATGACGGCGAAATTGCCGTCGCTCAGCTCGAACACGTCCGGGCAGTTGGCTCCAGAGTTACTACCTCGGGCGCTCGGGGGCACACCGATGCGGCGCACGATTTTCAAGGGGGTACCGGTCCTTAGGCGGGCTGGGCACAGTTCTGGGACAGCACCGTACTGGGACCGGCGGGACGCACGGGCGCAGACGTGCCAAAGACACCCTGCCGGGTCAGTGATGAAGGTGAGTTGACAGCCGGCAGGAGCACGTTCAGCGATGAAGGCGAGTTGACAGCCGGCAGGGGCGCGTTCAGTCGGCCGGCGGGTGCCCCACGACCCACCACTCGTCCGTGTCGGCGTCGTCCAGTTCCTGCACCAGGCCGTCGACCATGCGTCCGATCCTGGCCTCGTCGGACGACCGCTTCAGCGTCGCGCGCTGGGCCTTCGACGCCTCCCAGTACTCCCGGAACAGCGGACTCTGGAAGAACTCGCGCAACACCGTGTACAGCTCGTGCTGGTCCAGGACCTCGGCGCGGTACTGATGGAAGAGATAGGCGTACCAGGCGTTGGCGTAGAAGAACTGGCGGCGCTTCTCCGCCGGGATGTTCTTGTCGTAGGTGTCGATCACCGCCGCCAGCGAGGGGTCGTCGATCGCCCTGGCCAGCAGCTCCCAGTGCATGCGCTGCTGATGGGCGAACGCCCTGCGCCGGACGGCCAGTTCTTCGAGTTCCAGCCGTCGTTGCTCCAGCCGCGCCTCGTCGAGGCGGCGCCTGCGGGCGACCAGCGTCAGGGTGGTGGCGGAGATCAGAAGGGCAGTTGCGGCGGAGTTCAGCCTCCCCGTGAGGTGCTTCCGTGTGGCCATGTCAACCCCCGAATCAGGCACCGTCCGCCGGTCGTCGGGATGCGGGTCGACTGATGGGAACCGGCGAGCGATGGGCGGCGCGTGCCACCTCCAGGGTGCCGAGCGGCTCTGATCGGCGGGGAGGCGGAGGAAGGAGGCGCACGGAGGGAAACGAGGGTCGCACGCCCGCCGCACGCCCCGGCACCTTGCCAGACGTCTGCCCCGCAAATGCTGCTAACAATCGTTCACTTCGCGGTGATTCCTGTGGCTCGTATCCTGGGGCGGCATTCAATCCTCGACGGCGTGCACGGTCGCGATCCGGTGCGCGCCCGGGCGTGAGAGAGGTCGCACATTGGGTCACCGTCCGCGGCAGATCCCCGTCGTCGTGCTTGCCGGATTCCTGGGTTCCGGCAAGACCACGCTGCTCAACCACCTGCTGCACCACAGCGGAGGCAGCCGTATCGGCGCGATCGTCAACGACTTCGGCGCCATCGAGATCGACGCCATGGCCGTCGCGGGCGCGCTCGGCGACTCGACCGTCTCCCTCGGCAACGGCTGCCTGTGCTGCGCGGTGGACGCGAGCGAACTCGACGTCTATCTGGAGCGGCTCGCCCACCCCACGGCCGGCATCGACGTCATCGCCATCGAGGCCAGCGGACTCGCCGAACCTCAGGAACTCGTGCGCATGCTGCTCGCCAGCGAGCTGCCGGGGATCGTCTACGGCGGGCTGGTCGAGGTCGTCGACGCCGCCGAGTTCGACGCCACGCGCGCGCGGCACCCCGAGATCGACCGGCATCTCGCCCTCGCCGACCTCGTCGTCGTCAACAAGACCGACCGGGCCGCCGACGGCGAACGGGTCCTCGCGCTCGTGCGCTCCCTCGCCGACAAGGCGGCCGTCGTCCCGGCCTCGTACGGCCGTCTCGACCCCGAGTTCCTCTTCGACTGCCGGCCCGGCGAGGAACGCATCGGGCAGCTGTCCTTCGACGACCTCCACGAGCACGACGCGGGCGAGGACCACGCAGGTCATCTCCACTCGGCCTACGACACCCTGTCGTTCACCTCCGGGACCCCGATGGACCCGCGCCGGCTGATGGCGTTCCTCGACAGCCGTCCCGAGGGGCTGTACCGGATCAAGGGGTACGTCGACTTCGGGCCGTACGACACAGGGAACCGCTACGGCGTCCATGCCGTGGGCAGGTTCCTTCGGTTCTCCCCGGAGCCGTGGGCGGCCGGCGAGGACCGTCTCACCCAGCTCGTCCTCATCGGCGCCGGGATCGACGCGCCCGCCCTCGCCAAGGAACTCGAGGCCTGCGCGAGCGACACCCCACACGCCGACGAGCACGGCATGTGGGGCGTTCTGCGCTACGTACGCGGCGCGGACGACCAGGAGGCCGAACCCGGTCTCTAGACCGGCCCGGCCACCGCGGCCACCGTCTTCGCCAGGGACACGCCCGAGCCGTCCCGGCGCGGGTCCATCTCCGGCAGCTCGGCCGGGGTGCCGTTCTTCTGCGCGGCACGGGCCGGCGCGGCGCCCGCCCAGGCCAGGGACAGACAGTCCTCGCCCTTGAGGAACCGCTGGCAGCGCACACCGCCGGTGGCCCGGCCCTTGCGCGGGTACTGGTCGAACGGCGTCACCTTGGCCGTCGTCTGCACCGAGTCGTCCAGGGTGCCGCGCGAGCCCGCGACCGTGAACACCACCGCGTCCACCGCCGGGTCGACGGCCGTGAAGGAGATGACCTTGGCGCCGTCGGTGAGCTTGATGCCCGCCATACCGCCCGCCGGCCGGCCCTGCGGGCGGACCTGCGAGGCCTGGTAGCGCAGCAGTTGGGCGTCGTCCGTGATGAAGACGAGGTCCTCCTCGCCGGTGCGCAGCTCGACCGCGCCGACGATCCGGTCGCCCTCCTTGAGGGTGATGACCTCCAGCTCGTCCTTGTTCGCCGGGTAGTCCGGGACCACGCGCTTGACCACACCCTGCTCGGTGCCGATCGCCAGGCCCGGGGAGGACTCGTCGAGCGTGCTCAGGCAGATCACCGTCTCGCCGTCCTCCAGCGAGACGAACTCCGCGAGCGGCGCTCCGCCCGAGAGGTTCGGCGCGGCCGCGGTGTCCGGCAGCTGGGGCAGGTCCACCACGTTGATCCGCAGCAGCCGGCCCGCCGAGGTCACCACACCCACCTCGCCGCGCGCGGTGGAGGGCACCGCCGAGACGATCACGTCGTGCTTGGTGCGCCGCCCGTCGGCGTCCTCCGCGAACGGCTCGGCGTTCGCCGTGCGGGCCAGCAGCCCCGTCGACGACAGCAGCACCCGGCACGGGTCGTCCGCGACCTGGAGGGACACGGTCGGCGCCGGGGAGCCCGCGGACTCCAGCAGGACCGTACGGCGGTCCGTGCCGAACTTCTTGGCGACCGAGGCCAGCTCGGCCGAGACCAGCTTGCGCAGCTCGGTGTCCGACTCCAGGATCCGGGTCAGCTCCTCGATCTCGGTGTTCAGCCGCTCCTTCTCCGCCTCCAGCTCGATGCGGTCGTACTTGGTCAGGCGGCGCAGCGGAGTGTCGAGGATGTACTGCGTCTGGATCTCGCTCAGCGAGAAGTGCTCCATCAGGCGCTGCTTGGCCTGCGCGGAGTTCTCGCTGGAGCGGATCAGGCGGATCACCTCGTCGATGTCCACCAGCGCGGTGAGCAGGCCCTCGACCAGGTGCAGCCGGTCGCGGCGCTTGGTGCGGCGGTACTCGCTGCGCCGGCGCACGACCTCGAAGCGGTGGTCGAGGTAGACCTCCAGCAGCTCCTTCAGGCCCAGCGTGAGGGGCTGGCCGTCGACGAGCGCGACGTTGTTGATGCCGAAGGACTCCTCCATCGGCGTCAGCTTGTACAGCTGCTCCAGGATCGCCTCCGGCACGAAGCCGTTCTTGACCTCGATGACCAGACGCAGGCCGTGCTCGCGGTCGGTGAGGTCCTTGACGTCGGCGATGCCCTGGAGCTTCTTCGAGCCCACCAGGTCCTTGATCTTCGCGATGACCTTCTCCGGGCCGACCGTGAACGGCAGCTCGGTGACGATCAGACCCTTGCGGCGCGCGGTGACCGAGTCCACGGAGACGGTGGCGCGCATCTTGAAGGTGCCGCGGCCGGTCTCGTAGGCGTCGCGGATGCCGGACAGGCCGACGATCCGGCCGCCGGTGGGCAGGTCCGGGCCCGGCACATGGCGCATGAGGGCGTCGAGGTCGGCGTTCGGGTACTTGATCAGGTGGCGGGCGGCCGCGATGACCTCGCGCAGGTTGTGCGGCGGCATGTTGGTGGCCATGCCGACCGCGATGCCCGAGGAGCCGTTGACCAGGAGGTTCGGGAAGGCGGCGGGCAGGGCGACCGGCTCCCGCTCCTGGCCGTCGTAGTTGGGGACGAAGTCGACCGTGTCCTCGTCGATCGACTCGGTCATCAGGCTCGTCGCCTCGGCCTGCCGGCACTCGGTGTACCGCATGGCGGCCGGCGGGTCGTCGTTGCCCAGCGAGCCGAAGTTGCCGTGGCCGTCGACCAGGGGCACGCGCATCGAGAAGGGCTGGGCCATGCGCACCAGGGCGTCGTAGATCGACGAGTCGCCGTGCGGGTGCAATTTACCCATGACCTCGCCCACCACGCGGGCGCACTTCACATAGCCGCGCTCGGGGCGCAGCCCCATTTCGTTCATCTGGTAGACGATGCGGCGGTGGACCGGCTTGAGGCCGTCACGCGCGTCGGGCAGGGCTCGGGAGTAGATGACCGAGTACGCGTACTCGAGGAAGGAGCCCTGCATCTCGTCGACGACGTCGATGTCGAGGATGCGCTCCTCGAACGAGTCGTCGGGCGGCGGGGTCTTCGTGCTGCGGCGGGCCATCGCTGCCTGGCTCCTTTTGCTCTGGTCGTTCGCCTACGGGACGCGTCCCCTCGGCTCGCTCCGGCGGAAGCGTGAACGAATTCTGACGCGGACCATTGTGGACCTAGGCACTGACAACGACGGACCGGACCCCGCGTCGCCAGTGGCGGCGTGTGTCCGCAGGCTACGGGATCTCGCTCTGGGCGTACGGCGGCCGGGAACTCCACCGGCGGTCCGCACGCTTGCATACAGTGGCAGGACCGGCAGGAGAACAGCGGTTTTCAGCAACCGCATCCGCGATCGAAGGGACGTACATGCCCATGGGTCACACGGCCACAGACCAGGCAGGCTCCGGCGGCCTGACAGCGACCGAGCACCGCCTGGCCAACGGCCTGCGCGTGGTGCTCTCCGAGGACCATCTGACCCCGGTCGCGGCGGTGTGCCTCTGGTACGACGTCGGCTCCCGTCACGAGGTCAAGGGACGCACCGGCCTGGCTCACCTCTTCGAGCACCTGATGTTCCAGGGCTCGGGCCAGGTCAAGGGCAACGGTCACTTCGAGCTGGTGCAGGGGGCGGGCGGCTCCCTCAACGGCACCACCAGCTTCGAGCGCACCAACTACTTCGAGACCATGCCCGCCCACCAGCTGGAGCTCGCGCTCTGGCTGGAGGCCGACCGCATGGGCTCCCTGCTCGCCGCACTCGACGACGAGTCCATGGAGAACCAGCGCGACGTCGTCAAGAACGAGCGCCGTCAGCGCTACGACAACGTGCCCTACGGCACCGCGTTCGAGAAGCTGACCGCCCTCGTCTACCCGGAGGGCCACCCCTACCACCACACGCCGATCGGCTCGATGGCCGACCTGGACGCGGCGACCCTGGAGGACGCGCGCGCGTTCTTCCGCACCTACTACGCGCCCAACAACGCGGTGCTGTCCGTGGTCGGCGACATCGACCCCGAGCAGACGCTCGCCTGGGTCGAGAAGTACTTCGGCTCCATCCCGGGCCACGACGGCAAGCCCGCCCCGCGTGACGGCACGCTGCCCGACGTCATCGGCGATCAGCTGCGCCAGGTCGTCGAGGAGGAGGTGCCCGCGCGGGCGCTGATGGCCGCCTACCGGCTGCCGCAGGACGGCACACGCGCGTGCGACGCCGCCGACCTGGCGCTGACCGTCCTCGGCGGCGGCGAGTCCTCCCGCCTCTACAACCGGCTCGTACGACGTGACCGTACGGCCGTGGCGGCCGGCTTCGGCCTGCTGCGGCTGGCCGGGGCGCCCTCGCTGGGCTGGCTGGACGTGAAGACCTCCGGAGATGTCGAGGTGCCCGTCATCGAGGCGGCCATCGACGAGGAGCTCGCCCGGTTCGCCGAGGAGGGCCCCACCGCCGAGGAGATGGAGCGCGCCCAGGCGCAGTTGGAGCGCGAATGGCTGGACCGGCTCGGCACGGTCGCCGGCCGCGCCGACGAACTGTGCCGCTTCGCCGTCCTGTTCGGCGACCCGCAGCTCGCCCTGACCGCCGTACAGCGCGTCCTGGAGGTGACCGCCGACGAGGTCCGCGAGGTCGCCGCGGCGCGGCTGCGGCCCGACAACCGCGCGGTGCTCGTCTACGAGCCGCTGTCGCCCGAGTCCGCGGAGCACACCGAGGACGAGGACTTCCCCGAGGACCCGGAGGCCGAAGCCACGGTGGAGGCCGCCCACGACAACGACGAGGAGGCGGCCAAGTGACCGAGCTCGCCGCGATGGACTTCCACCCGCAGCCCAAGCCGGGCGAGGCCAGGCCGTGGGCGTTCCCGGCGCCCACGCGCGGGACGCTCGACAACGGCCTGACGGTGCTGCGCTGCCACCGCCCCGGCCAGCAGGTCGTCGCCGTCGAGGTGCTGCTGGACGCGCCGCTCGACGCCGAGCCGGCCGCCCAGGAGGGCGTGGCCACGATCATGGCCCGCGCTCTCTCCGAGGGCACCGACAAGCACTCCGCCGAGGAGTTCGCCGCCGAGCTGGAGCGCTGCGGCGCCACCCTCGACATGCACGCCGACCACCCCGGCGTCCGCCTCAGCCTGGAGGTCCCCGCCTCCCGCCTCACCAAGGCCCTCGGCCTGGTGGCCGACGCCCTCAGGGCGCCCGCCTTCGCCGACGGCGAGGTCGAGCGGCTGGTGCGCAACCGCCTCGACGAGATCCCGCACGAGCTGGCCAACCCGGCCCGCCGCGCGGCCAAGGAGCTCTCCCGGCAACTGTTCCCGCAGGCGTCGCGCATGTCCCGGCCGCGCCAGGGCACCGAGGAGACGGTCGCCGCGATCGACTCCGCGGCCGTGCGCGCCTTCTACGAGCGGCATGTGCGCCCCGCGACCGCCACCGCCGTGGTCGTCGGCGACCTGACGGGCCTGGACCTGGACGCCCTGCTCGGCGAGACCCTCGGCGCCTGGACGGGCTCCAAGGCCGCGCCGCGGCCCGTACCGGCGGTGACCGCCGACGACACCGGCCGGGTCGTCGTCGTGGACCGCCCCGGTGCCGTCCAGACGCAGCTGCTCATCGGCCGCGTCGGCCCCGACCGCCACGACCGTGTGTGGCCCGCCCAGGTGCTCGGCACGTACTGCCTCGGCGGCACCCTCACCTCCCGCCTGGACCGCGTCCTGCGCGAGGAGAAGGGCTACACCTACGGCGTGCGGTCCTTCGGCCAGGTGCTGCGCTCCGCGCCCGACGGCACGGGCGTGTCGATGCTCGCCATCAGCGGGTCCGTCGACACCCCGAACACCGGCCCGGCGCTGGCGGACCTGTGGACGGTGCTGCGCACCCTCGCCGCGGACGGGCTGACCGACGCCGAGCGCGATGTGGCCGTGCAGAACCTCGTCGGGGTGGCGCCGCTGAAGTACGAGACGGCCGCCGCCGTCGCGAGCACGCTGGCCGACCAGGTCGAGCAGCATCTGCCCGACGACTTCCAGGCGACGCTGTATCAACAGCTCGCCGCCACCGGCACGGTGGAGGCCACCGCGGCCGTCGTGAACGCCTTCCCGGTGGACCGGCTGGTGACGGTCCTGGTCGGCGACGCGGCGCAGATCAAGGAGCCCGTGGAGGCCCTCGGCATCGGTGAAGTCACCGTGGTGAGCGCCGAGTAGGGACGGCGAATTCGCGCCACACGCGCGTGGGCCCTGGTGACCGGAGCGTCATCAGGGCCCTCGTTTGTCCGAGTTGGCTGTGAATTGCAGGAGATGCTGCCCGTCTGCCCTGTGGCGTGCGCTACAAAAGCGCTGATCCATTAGAGGATCGAAAGATGATCCCCTTAGTGTCGTCCGGGCTGTTCGTCACGCAGTGCGCCGCATCCGCGGCACCGGACAGTCATCGCCGAGTCCCCCTACGGCGCGAGCCAGGGGAGCCGGGGACCCATCGCAGTCCCTGGGGTGAATCGGACGCCCGCGCGTGAAGCGAGGGGGTCCGTAGGAGACCTTCCTGCTCCGAACCCGTCAGCTAACCCGGTAGGCGAGAGGGAAGGAAAGGACCAGCCACTTCATGGCGTTCACGCGCGCCACCGGGAAGCATCGTCGTCCCAGCCGGATGCAGCGCAGCACCGCCCGTGCGGCGGGCGTCGCGGCGCTCACCACCACCGGCGTCATCGGCACCCTCGCGGGGCCGGCCCTCGCCGCCGAGCCCGAGGCCGAGCAGACCGGCCTGCTGCCGGTCGTCACCATCGGCGACTCCGTCGCCGAGCAGATCGACGCCCAGGCCGCCGCGCAGAAGCAGGCCGCCGAGGAGGCGCTCGCGGAGCAGCGGGCCGAGGAGGCCGCCGTCAAGCGCGCCGAGGCGCGGGCCGAGGCCGCCCGCGAGGCCAGGGAGCGCGCCGCCCGTGAGGCCGAGCGCAAGCGCCTGAACACCTTCGTGGCCCCGATCGCCGGCTCGTACGTCTCCACCGCCTACCAGGCCAGCAGCGCGTTGTGGTCCTCCGGCAGCCACACCGGCGTCGACTTCCACGCCGCCAGCGGCACCCTCGTCCAGGCCGTCGGCATGGGCACGGTCGTCGAGGCCGGCTGGGGCGGCGCGTACGGCAACCAGGTCGTCATCCGGATGCACGACGGCACGTACACCCAGTACGGCCACCTGTCCTCCATCGCCGTCGCGGTGGGCCAGTCGGTCGTCCCCGGCCAGCAGATCGGCCTGTCCGGCGCCACCGGCAACGTCACCGGCCCGCACCTGCACTTCGAGGCCCGGACGAGCCCCGAGTACGGCTCCGACATCGACCCGGTCGCCTACCTCCGCTCGCACGGCGTGAACATCTGACCGACAGGTCTTCCCCGAAAGCCTCGACAGCCCAGAAAGCCCCGGCTCCCGCAGCCGGGGCTTTCGGCGTTCCGGTCGCCGCCCGGCGGCCGATTGTCCAAAAAATATCCATGGATTCCGGCCCGCCGTCGGAAATGCGGCCGCATTGCAATAGAGTCGCTGAACACACGTCAATCGTCGACGTTTCACGGGGATTAAAGGCGGAGGTCGGTCATGCGTGTTCCGGCGCACTCGGTATGCACGGCGATCCGGGACGACATCGTCGCGGGGGTCCACGAACGCGGCAGCCGGCTCACCGAGGAACTGCTCGCGCGCCGCTACGGCGTCTCGCGCGTCCCCGTCCGCGAGGCGCTGCGCACGCTGGAGGCGGAGGGCTTCGTCGTCACCCGGCGGCACGCGGGCGCGTGTGTCGCCGAGCCCACCGAGCAGGAGGCCGCCGACCTGCTGGAGATGCGCGTGCTGCTGGAGCCCCTGGGTGCCGCACGGGCCGCCCAGCGCCGCACCGAGGCCCATCTGAAGGTGCTGCGCGGCCTCGTCCGGCTGGGCCAGGAGCGGGCCAGGCGGGGCAACAGCGAGGATCTGCGCTCCCTGGGCGGCTGGTTCCACGAGACGCTGGCCCAGGCGTCCGGCAGCCCCGCTCTGGTGTCGGTGCTGACCCAGCTGCGGCACAAGATCGCCTGGATGTACACCGTGGAGGCGCCGTCCGGCCCCGTGGACTCCTGGGCCGAGCACGGCGCGATCGTGGACGCCGTCGCGCGCGGGGACGGCGAACGCGCGCGGGCGATCACCGCGCTGCACACCGAGCGGGCGATCGCCGCGCACCGGCTGCGCTTTTCCGGCGGCGCCGATCGCGCGGAGCGTGTGAGGACTTCGCAACATCCCGTAAACATGTCGGGCGTGCGGCATTAACACGGGCACCGTATACAAAGAGGGAGTAATTCCCCGGGGTTTATTTCTGCTGCCCGGAAACCGCGCTCGAGCGGGATATGCGAAAGGCTCGCCCGATAATTCGGACGAGCCTTTCGCTCAATGTCCTCAGACGGTCTCGGGAAGCTCCTCGAGACCCTCGGCGACCAGCTTGGCCAGGCGGTCGAGGGCGGCGTCCGCACCCTCGGCGTCGGAGGCGAGGACGATCTCCTCGCCGCCCTGGGCGCCCAGGCCGAGGACGGCCAGCATGGAGGCCGCGTTGACGGGGTTGCCGTCGGCCTTGGCGATCGTCACCGGGACGCCTGCGGCCGTGGCGGCTCGGACGAAGATGGAAGCGGGGCGGGCGTGGAGGCCCTCGGCCCAGCCGACGTTGACGCGGCGCTCAGCCATGTGTTGCTGCCCTTCAGTGCTCAGGGTTGTCTAGACCAGTGTTCCACACGTGAAGCGTCTCCGGGACAGACGTATGGCCCGTCCCGGGGTGGCAGCCGGACCGCGGCCTCGGTCCGACCCCACGTCCTCACAGACTGCCCCGCGCCGTTGTCGTACGCGAGCCGTACTCTGGGCCCCATGCAGAGCGCGCCGGACCGGCAGGAGTACCCCGCCCACTGGGAAGCCGACGTGGTGCTGCGCGACGGCGGCACCGCACGCATCCGCCCCATCACCGTCGATGACGCCGAGCGTCTGGTCAGCTTCTACGAGCAGGTCTCGGACGAGTCGAAGTACTACCGCTTCTTCGCGCCCTACCCGCGCCTGTCCGCCAAGGACGTCCACCGCTTCACGCACCACGACTTTGTGGACCGGGTGGGTCTCGCGGCCACGATCGGCGGCGAGTTCATCGCCACCGTACGCTACGACCGCATCGGCACCAACGGCCTGCCGGCGTCCGCGCCCGCCGACGAGGCCGAGGTCGCCTTCCTGGTCCAGGACGCCCACCAGGGACGCGGCGTCGCCTCCGCCCTGCTGGAGCACATCGCGGCGGTCGCCCGTGAGCGCGACATCCGCCGCTTCGCCGCCGAGGTGCTGCCCGCCAACACCAAGATGATCAAGGTGTTCACGGACGCCGGGTACACCCAGAAGCGCAGCTTCGAGGACGGCGTCGTCCGCCTGGAGTTCGACCTGGAGCCCACCGACCGCTCCGTCGCGGTGCAGCACGCGCGCGAGCAGCGCGCCGAGGCCCGGTCCGTACGGCGGCTGCTCGCGCCCGGCTCCGTCGCCGTCGTCGGTGTCGGACGCACCCCCGGCGCCGTCGGCCGCAGCGTCCTCGACAACATCCGCGAGGCGGGCTTCACCGGACAGCTGTACGCCGTCAACCGGGCCTTCCCCGAGGAGCTGAAGGAACTCGACGGGGTCCCGGCCCATCGGTCCGTGCGGGACATCCCCGGGCCGGTCGACCTCGCCGTCGTCGCCGTGCCCGCCGAGCGGGTGCCCGAGGTCGTCACCGAGTGCGGCGAACACGGCGTACAGGGACTCGTCGTGATCTCCGCCGGATACGCCGAGAGCGGGCCCGACGGGCGCGAGCGCCAGCGCGAACTGGTCCGCCACGCGCGCGCGTACGGCATGCGGATCATCGGGCCCAACGCCTTCGGGATCATCAACACCTCACCCGAGGTGAGCCTCAACGCCTCCCTCGCCCCCGAGACGCCCCGCCCCGGCCGCATCGGACTGTTCACCCAGTCCGGCGCCATCGGCGTCGCCCTGCTGTCCCGGCTGCACCGGCGCGGCGGCGGCGTCACCGGTGTCACCGGCGTGTCCACGTTCGTCTCCGCCGGCAACCGCGCCGACGTCTCCGGCAACGACGTCGTGCAGTACTGGTACGACGACCCGGACACCGACGTCGCCCTGATGTACCTGGAGTCCATCGGCAACCCGCGCAAGTTCACCCGCCTCGCCCGGCGTACGGCGGCCATGAAGCCGCTGGTCGTCGTCCAGGGCGCCCGGCACGGCGGAGCCGCCCCCCAGGGTCACGCCGTACGGGCGACCCGGCTGCCCCACGACACGGTGTCGGCCCTGCTGCGGCAGGCCGGGGTGATCCGCGTCGACACCATCACCGAGCTGGTGGACGCGGGACTGCTGCTCGCACGCCAGCCGCTGCCGGGCGGGCCGCGCGTGGCGATCCTCGGCAACTCCGAGTCGCTGGGGCTGCTGACGTACGACGCGTGTCTGTCCCAGGGGCTGCAGCCGTTGCCGCCGCTGGATCTGACGACCGGGGCGGCCGCGGAGGACTTCCGGCGGGCGCTGTCGAGGGCGCTGGCCGACGACTCGTGTGACGCGGTGGTCGTCACCGCCATCCCGGCGATCGGGGAGGGGACCCCGGACGACGCCGAGCTGGCGGCGGCCCTGCGGTCCGCGGCGGAGGAGGTGCCCGGGAAGCCGGTGCTGGTCGTGCATGTGGAGCTCGGAGGGCTCGCCGCGGCGCTGTCCGCGGCCGCGAGCACCGCACCCCGGGCCGGTTCGCGAGCCCAGGGCGTCGCCGGCGGTGCCCAGCGCCCCGCGGAACGCGCACCCGCCGCGGAACAGCCGCCCGCCCCCGCCGCACCCGCCGAAACCGCCCCGCGTCTCATCCCCTCCTACCCCGCCGCCGAACGGGCTGTCCGCGCGCTCGCCGAAGCCGTGAAGTACGCGCAGTGGCGGCGGGACGCGGCGCAGCCCGGGAAGGTGCCGGAGTTCGAGGAGGTCGACGAGAAGGCGGCCGCGCGGCTGATCGACGGGCTGCTCGCGCGCGGGCAGGGGCTCACCCTCGGCACGGACGAGACGTGCGACCTGCTCGGCATGTACGGCATCAGGGTGCTGCGCGCGCTGCCCGCGCCCACACCCGAGGCCGCCGTGGAGGCCGCGCGGGCCCTCGGCTACCCCGTCGCCCTCAAGGCCACCGCCCCGCATCTGCGGCACCGCGCCGACCTGGGCGGGGTCCGGCTCGACCTCGCCGACGAGGAGCAACTGCGGCGGGCGTACACGGAGTTGACCGAACTGTTCGGCAGGCCCGAGGAGCTGCGGCCGGTCGTCCAGCGCATGGCGCCGCGCGGCGTCGACACCGTCGTACGGGCGGTCATCGACCCGGCGGCCGGAGCCGTGCTGTCGTTCGGGCTGGCCGGGGCCGCCTCCCAGCTGCTCGGCGACACCGCGCACCGGCTGATCCCGGTCACCGACCGGGAGGCGGCCTCGCTCGTGCGGTCGATCAGGACGGCTCCGCTGCTGTTCGGCTGGCGCGGCTCGACGCCCGTGGACACCCCGGCCCTGGAGGAGCTGCTGCTGCGGGTGTCCCGGCTGGTCGACGACCATCCCGAAGTGGTGGCGGTCACGCTGGAGCCGGTCGTCGTCGCCCCGCAGGGCCTGAGCGTGCTCGGCGCCTCCGTGCGCCTGGCCCCGCCCCCGGCCCGCGACGACCTCGGCCCCCGCACGCTCCCCGCCTACTGATCCTGCGGAGGCGAGAAGCGCCGAGGACCTCCGGGGGACGCCGAGTAGGGCGTGACAGGTCCCTCGCAGTCAGTGGGCCCCCGTAGGATGGACGGCATGGCCAAGACCAGTACGACGACCCAGGGGCTGCGTGCGGCGATCGAACGCAGCGGCTACTACCCGGCCCTCGTGGCCGAGGCGGTGGAGGCCGCTGTGGGCGGCGAGCCGATCCGGTCGTACCTGGTCCACCAGGAGACCACGTTCGACCAGAACGAGGTCCGCCGGCATGTGACCGTACTGGTCCTGACCGGCACCCGTTTCATCGTCAGCCACACCGACGAGCAGGCCGCCGACACCACCTCCCCGACGCCGTACGCCACCACCTCCACGGAGTCGGTGAAGCTGGGCCGGATCTCGTCGGTGGTGGTGAGCCGGGTCGTGGCCAACCCGGAGCAGTACACGCCGGGCACCCTGCCGCGCGAGGTCGTGCTGACCATCGGCTGGGGCGCGGTGTCCCGGATCGACCTGGAGCCCGCCGCCTGCGGCGACCCCAACTGCGACGCCGACCACGGCTACACCGGCAACTCGACCGCCGACGACCTCAGCCTGCGCGTCAGTGAGGCGGGGGACGGCCCGGAGACCGTGCGCCAGGCGCTCGCCTTCGCGCAGGCCGTCTCCGAGGCCACCGCGGACACCACCCGCTGATGGTGCACCCCGCCCCCTGGGACCACCCGGAACCCCTCGCCGTCGCCTCCGCGCCCGTACCCGAGTACGGCAGCGGCTCGCTCGCCGACCTGCTGCCCACGCTCGCCGCGGGCATGGGCGTGCCCGGCCTGACGGCCGCGATCCCGGAGCTGGCCGCGGCCGACCGGGCCTGCGTCTTCCTGATCGACGGCCTCGGCTGGGAGCAGCTGCGCGCGCACCCGGACGAGGCGCCCTTCATGACCTCGCTGCTCGCGAGCTCGCGCGGCGGCACCGGGCGGCCGCTCACCGCCGGCTACCCGGCGACCACCGCGACCTCGCTCGCCTCCGTCGGCACGGGCCTCCCACCGGGCGCCCACGGACTGCCCGGCTACACCGTGCGCAACCCGGCCACCGGCGAGCTGATGAACCAGCTGCGCTGGCAGCCGTACAGCGACCCGCGCGCGTGGCAGCCGTACCCCACGGTCTTCGAGCTGGCCAGCCGGTCGGGAGTGCACGCCGCCCAGGTGTCGTCCCCCGCCTTCCAGAACACCCCGCTCACCAAGGTCGCCCTCAGCGGCGGCACCTTCCACGGGCGGCTCACCGGCGAGGAGCGGGTCGACTTCGCGGCCGAGCAGCTCGCGGCCGCCGATCGGGCCCTGGTCTACACGTACTACGCCGAACTGGACGGCGCCGGGCACCGCTACGGCGTCGAGTCCGACACCTGGCGCGGCCAGCTGATGTACGTCGACCGGCTCGTGCAGCGGCTGGCCGAGCAGTTGCCGCCGCGCACCGCGCTGTACGTCACCGCCGACCACGGCATGGTCGACATCCCCTTCGACGAGCAGCACCGCATCGACTTCGACGAGGACTGGGAGCTCCAGGCCGGCGTCACCCTGCTGGGCGGCGAGGGCCGGGCCCGGCATGTGTACGCGCTGCCGGGCGCCGAGTCCGACGTCCTGATCTGCTGGCGCGAGGTGCTCGGCGAGCAGTTCTGGGTGGCCTCGCGGGACGAGGCGATCGCGGCGGGCTGGTTCGGGCCGCACATCGACGAGCGGGTGTACGCGCGCATCGGCGACGTGGTCGCGGCCGCCCGGGACGACGTACTGATCATCGCCTCCGAGCGGGAGCCCAAGGAGTCGGCGATGGTCGGCAACCACGGCTCGATGACCGCGGCCGAGCAGCTCGTCCCGCTGCTCGAAGTCCGCTCCTGAATCCCGACCCCTCACATTCTTCGCCGAAAGGTGTTCAACCTGCCATGCCCGAGCTGGTGTTCTTCTCCGGAACGATGGACTGCGGGAAGTCGACGCTGGCTCTGCAGATCGAGCACAACCGCTCGGCCCGCGGGCTCCAGGGCGTGATCCTCACCCGCGACGACCGGGCGGGCGAGGGCAAGCTCTCCTCGCGCCTGGGGCTGGTGACGGACGCGGTCGAGGTCGAGGACGGTATGGACCTCTACGCGTACCTCGTCGACCATCTCTCCCACGGCGGACGGGCGGACTACGTCATCGCCGACGAGGCGCAGTTCCTCGCGGAGGAGCAGATCGACCAGCTCGCGCGCGTGGTGGACGACCTGGGCCTGGACGTCTACGCCTTCGGCATCACCACCGACTTCCGCTCCAAGCTCTTCCCCGGCTCCCAGCGGCTCGTCGAACTCGCCGACCGCGTCGAGGTGCTCCAGGTGGAGGCCCTGTGCTGGTGCGGCGCCCGCGCCACGCACAACGCCCGTACCGTCGGCGGCGAGATGGTCGTCGAGGGCGCCCAGGTGGTCGTCGGCGATGTGACCCGCTCCGCCGACGAGATCGGCTACGAGGTCCTGTGCCGCCGCCACCACCGCCGCCGCATGACCGCGGCCACGGCCCACGCGGCCGCCCTGTCCCCGGACGTCCTGCCGGTGCCGTCGGCGTAGCACGCGCCGGATCTCCCGCAGATCAGGCCGTGTGCTGGATCAGTGCGAAGCGGGCGCCCTCGGGGTCGGTGGCGGTGGCGACGCGGCCGTGGGCGCTGTCGTGCGGCGGGGTGAGGACGTGGCCGCCGAGGTCGACGAGGCGGGTGAGGGCCGCGTCGGTGTCGGCGACCTCGAAGTAGGTCAGCCAGTGCGGGCCGCGGTCGCGGGGCAGGGCGTTGCCGAGGCCGTGGACGTCGGCGACGGGGCGGCCGTCGAGGAGCAGGGTGACGTCGTCGGCGGTGGCGTCCGCGGACGGCGCGGACTCCTGGCGCTCGTAGCCGAACACCGTCTCGTAGAACTTGACGACGGTCGCCGACTCGAAGGTGAGGAGCTCGTTCCAGGCGGGCGTTCCGGGCACGCCGGTGATCGCGGTGCCGAGATGCGCGTCCGCCTGCCAGATGCCGAACACCGCGCCCGCGGGGTCCGAGCCGATCGCGATCCGGCCGGCCTCGGCGGCGTCCAGCGGGCCGACACCGATCGTGCCGCCGCACAGCCGGACGGTGTCGGCGGTCTGGTCGACGTCGTCCGAGGCCAGATAGGGCGTCCAGGCGATCGGCAGATGCCGGTCCGGCGGAAGCTGTCCGATGCCGGCCACCTCCTGGCCGTCGAGCACGGCCCGCACATAGGGCCCGAGTTGCTGCGGGCCCGGGCGGAACTCCCAGCCGAACAGCGCTCCGTAGAACTCCTGCGTCGAGGTCAGCCCGTGCGCCATCAGGCTCACCCAGCAGGGTGTGCCGGGCGCGTTCCGGGCGCGTGCCGCCCCGTTCGGACCGGCCGGACCCTGTGCCTCGGTCATCGTCACTCTCTCCTCGGCCCCTTGGCGGTGGCCGTGTCGCCGTCGCTCTGCGGATCCCCGTGCCGATGCTCGCACCACCCGTGGTGCGACGCGCTCCGGGCGCGCCGCCGCGTCGCGGCCGGTGAGCCGCCCCACACCGGAGGATGCCCGGGGTGTGGCTGCTCGACCGTTTCCGTGCCATTGCCGACGGATGCCGATCGGCAGTACAGCAGGTGCTCGATCACGTACGCGGGGTGACCGGACGTGTGGCGGAGCAGAGTAGCCGGACCTGGACGCCGCGGCCACCCGGTGCGCAAGGATGGTGACCATGAACGCCATCATCTCCGCATCCGAACTTGCGAGCGAACTGGCGGGCGAGAACCCGCCAGTCGTGCTCGACGTCCGCTGGCAGCTCAGTGTCGCCAAGGCAGCCGGTGAACCACCCTTCGACGGCCGCGCCGCGTACGCGTCCGGGCACATCCCGGGCGCCGTATTCGTCGACCTGGACCGGGAGTTGGCCTCCGAGCCGGGCAAGCACGGCCGGCATCCGCTGCCGGATGTGACCGAATTCGGTGCGGCGATGCGACGGGCGGGTGTGTCGTCCGCGCGACCGGTGGTCGTGTACGACGGCGGCCAGGGCTGGGCGGCCGCACGCGCGTGGTGGCTGCTGCGCTGGACGGGTCACCCGTTCGTGCGGGTTCTCGACGGCGGGTTGCCGACCTGGGAGGGGCCGCTGTCGACGGACGCGTCCTCGCCCGCGGAGGGCGACTTCCGGCCGGAGCCGGGGGCCGTGGATCTGCTGGACGCTGACGCGGCCGCGGCACTGGCCCGTTCCGGGGTGCTGTTCGACGCGCGCGCGGGGGAGCGCTACCGGGGCGAGGTCGAGCCGATCGACCCCGTCGGCGGCCACATCCCGGGGGCCGTCTCCGCGCCGACCAACGACAACGTCGGCCCCGACGGCCGCTTCCTGCCCCCTGACGCCCTCCGCCGCCGCTTCGAGGACCTCGGCGCCGCGAACGGCACCCAGGTCGGCGTCTACTGCGGCTCCGGCGTCTCGGGCGCGCACGAGGTCCTCGCCCTCGCCGTCGCCGGCATCCCGTCCGCCCTGTACGTCGGCTCCTGGTCGGAGTGGTCCAACGACCCGTCCCGACCGGTCGCGGTGGGGCCGGACCCGCAGTAGGGCGTCCGGCGGTACAGGCAGGCAGGCCGGGTCTGCGGCCGACGCGGGCTACGAGAGGAGGCTCGCGTCGGCCGCGGTGCTCGGGCGTGCTCGTCGTAGGCGTGCAGGTCGCGCAGGACAGCCTGCGGCAACCCCGTGCGGCAAGGGCCGAACGGGGATGTCGCTCGGGTGAGGACTAGTCCTGCTTCTTGCGGCGGGTGCCGAAGACGATCTCGTCCCAGCTCGGCACGGCAGCACGGCGGCCGGGGCGGACGCCGTCGGCCTCGGCCTGACGGTCGGTGGCGCCGACGAGGCGGTCGCGGTGGCTGCCGACGGAACGGGGCATGAGGACGTCCGCGTAGGCGGAACCGGCCGAGGCCGCGGGGGCCGGCGGTTCCTCGGGCACGGGCTCGTCGGCGGGTTCCTCCGAGGGCTCGGCGGGCCGCTCGGGCACCACCAGGTCGCCCCGGAAGCTCGGCACCGCCTCCAGCAGGCTGGTCAGCGAGTCCCGCTCGCTCGGCGTCTCCTCCACCGGCTCCGCCGGCGGCAGGCTCGGCCGCTCGCGGTCGGCGGTACGGTCCAGCGGGCGGTCGCGCGGCAGCCGGGCGATCCGGGGCACGAACGGAAAGCTGGGCTCCGGCGCACCGAGGTCCTCGGACTCGCCGATCAGCGAGCGTGCCTCGGAGTCGACGGCCTGCACGAGCCTCCGCGGCGGGTCGTACGTCCAGCTCGCGGAGTGCGGCTCACCGGCCACGCGGTAGACCAGCAGCACTTCCCAGGTGCCGTCGTCGCGGCGCCAGGAGTCCCACTGGACGGTGTCCTTCTCGGCGCCCCGCAGCAGCAGCCGCTCCTGCACGGCCTCGCCGAGCAGCGGGCCGGAGTTCTCGCCGGGGCGGCGGACGGGCGTCTTACGGGCGCGCTCGGCCATGAAGGCACGCTCGGCCAGTACGGGCCCCTCGAAGCGCCGTACGCGCTCGACGGGGATGCCGGCCATCTGGGCGACCTCTTCCGCGGTCGCGCCCGCGCGTATCCGCGCCTGGATGTCACGGGGGCGGAGATGGCTCTCCACCTCGATCTCGATCTGGCCGAGGCGGGGACGGTCGCCGCGCACGGCGGCGCGGAGCCGTTCGTCGATCGGAAGCGTGTACTCCGTGCTGTCCGCAGCCTTCAGCACCAGCCGTGTGCCGTCATTGGAGACGGCCACGACACGCAGTTCGGGCATGGGGACCTCCCGGGTGGTGCCTGCCGACGTCACGTGCGTCGCTGCTTCCGCTAGTCGAGTGTGGCCTGCCCGGGTGCAGCCTGCCACAACCTTGCCGAGTTGCCCGGCGTGTCGGGCACGGGCCCTGGATCGCCGTTATGGCACGGTTACCTATTCGCAACGCTAAGTGACCAACTCCGTCACCCTGTGCAACTAGCCCCCTCCCGGCGGTCCTTGAAGGCCCCGACACCCTGGCGGGAGACCGGACCCAGGGCTCGCAACAGTACTCCATTCGGGCCATCTGCGTGGATGGCCGCGCCGCTCAACTTCCCCCGGAGCGCGGGAGTCGGGCGCCTTGGGCGGATTTCTCGATCTTGAGCGTGGCGTACTTCACGTAATCGCCAGAAACGGAACTTACCGTTTCGTCCGTACGTCCCTTCTTCCGGTACTTCTCCCAGCGCACGGGCGAGCAGATCCGTGACACACCGCGAGCGGCCGCCGGCCCGAGCCGAGTTCGCGCCCGGCGAATGCCGCTACGCCCCCAGAACCCGGCGCAAGTAGTCGTTCTGGAACAGCCGCTGCGGATCCAGCCGGTCCCGCAGCGCCGTGAACTCGCCGAAGCGCGGATAGACGCCGGCGAGGTACTCCGCGTCGCGCGTGTGCACCTTGCCCCAGTGCGGGCGCCCCTCGTGCGCGGTGAAGATGCGCTCGGCGGCGGTGAAGTACGCCTGGTAGGGCGTGCCGCGGAACATGTGCACGGCGATGTAGGCGCTGTCCCGGCCCGACGCGGTGGACAGCGTGATGTCGTCGGCCGGGGCCGTGCGCACCTCCACCGGGAAGCTGACCCTCAGCGGGGACCGGTCGACCATCGCCTTCAGCTCGCGCAGGGTGTCGACCAGGGCCTCGCGCGGAACGGCGTACTCCATCTCCACGAACCGCACGCGGCGCGGCGAGGTGAAGACCTTGTACGGGATGTCGGTGTAGGTCCGCGCGGACAGCGCGGTGCTGGAGATCCGGGCGATCGTGGGGATCGTGCCCGGCGCGGCGCGGCCGACCCACTGGGCCGCCTGGAAGACGCCGTTGGAGAGGAACTCGTCCTCGAACCAGCCCGCGACCCGGCCCACCGGACGCTCGGGGCCCGCGCTGCGGTTGTTGCGCTTGGTGTTGGTGTTCCCGGTGTGCGGGAACCAGTAGAACTCGAAGTGCTCGTTCTCGGCCCACAGTTCGTCGAACTCGGCGAGGACCCTCTCCAGCGGCATCGGCTCCTCCCGCGCGGTGAGCAGGAAGACCGGCTCCACGGCGAAGGTGATCGCGGTGACGATGCCGAGGGCGCCCAGGCCGATCCGGGCGGCCGCGAAGACGTCCGGGTTCTCTTTCTCCGAGCAGGCCAGCACCGAACCGTCGGCCAGGACCAGTTCCAGGCCCTTGATCTGCGCGGCGATGGAGGCCGACTCCCGGCCCGTGCCGTGGGTGCCGGTGCTGGTGGCGCCGGAGACCGTCTGCTCCATGATGTCGCCCATGTTGGTGAGCGACAGGCCCTCGCGCGCGAGCGCCATGTTGAGTCTCTTGAGCGGGGTGCCCGCCTCCACCGTGACCGTCATGGATTCCCGGTCGATGGTGCGTATCCCCGTCAACAGTTGAGGGCGTATCAATACACCGTCGGTCGCGGCTATGGACGTGAAGGAGTGCCCCGTGCCGACGGGTTTGACCTTCAGCCCGTCCTGGGCCGCCGCGCGGACGACCGCCGAGAGTTCCTCGACGGAGGCGGGTGTGGCCTCCCGCGCGGGGCGGGCACTGACATTGCCGCCCCAGTTACGCCACGTGCCGCTCTTCCCGCTCGCTGTGCTGCTCAACGGTGCCTCCCCGACCCGGAGCCGGCCTGCCGAGCCGGCGGTAGCCCAGGAAACCCACCGCGACCGCGACGGCCCCGGCGACCGCCGGAACCCCGTACCCGGCACGCGCGCCCGAGGCGTCGATCACCCAGCCGGCGAGCGAGGAGCCGAGCGCGACCCCCACCGCGAGACCGGTGCTCACCCAGGTCATGCCCTCGGTCAGCTGCGCGCGTGGTACGTGCTGCTCGATGAGGGACATGGTGGTGATCATCGTGGGAGCGATGGCCAGACCCGCAACGAACAGCGCCACGGCCAGAAACGGCAAGTTTCCGACCAGTAGGAGGGGGATCATACTCACGGCCATCGCGCAGACACCCAGCAGCCAGCGACGTTCGGGCGCCCCCTTGAAGTGCAGCAGCCCGAACACGGCCCCCGCGACACAGGATCCGGCCGCGTACACCGCGAGGACGACGCTCGCCGCGCCCTTGTGGCCGCGTTCGTCGGCGAAGGCCACGGTGACCACGTCGACCGCGCCGAAGATGGTGCCGGTCGCCGCGAAGGTGCCCACCAGCACCTGCAGTCCGCGCGAGCGCAGGGCCGTGCCGCCGCCGTGCTGCGCGCGCGGGTGCGGGGCCGGCTCGGTGGCACGCTGTGCGGTCAGCCAGAAGACACCCACCGCGAGGAAGCACGCGGCGAGCAGCGGGCCGGCCTCCGGGAACCAGGCCGTGGACAGGCCGATGGAGAAGATCGGCCCGAAGATGAAGCAGACCTCGTCCACCACGGACTCGAAGGAGTACGCGGTGTGCAGTTGCGGAGTGCCCCGGTACAGGGTCGCCCAGCGCGCCCGGATCATCGCGCCGACGCTCGGCACGCAGCCGATGCCGACACAGGCCGCGAACAGCACCCAGTCCGGCCACTCGTAGTGCGCGGCCAGCAGCAGCACGGCCGCCGCGCACAGCGACACCAGCGTCGCCGGGCGCAGCACCCTGCGCTGCCCGTACTGGTCGACCAGGCGTGAGACCTGCGGTCCGGCCACCGCCGCGGCCAGCGCGATGGTCGCCGACAGCGCACCGGCGAGGCCGTACCGCCCGGTCAGCTGGGAGACCATCGTGACCACGCCGATGCCCATCATCGACAGCGGCATACGGCCGAGGAACCCCGCCGCGGAGAAGCCCTTGGTGCCTGGGGCAACGAACAGGGCGCGATAGGGGCTGGGCACAGGGCACTCCGGGGGCTCGGCAGGGCGTCTCCGCACGACTTCGGGGCACGGCTTCTCGGCACGGTCGCTCGGTAAGGCGCGAAGACAGTCCTTACAGCTTACGAGTTAGGTGACCCTAATGCACCCCGTTCTCCGGGCGGCCGTTTTCCGGCTGTCAGTGCCGGGTGGCAGGATCGGAGGCATGCCAGACGCGCTCGATGCCAGCCCCTACGACGCCCTGCTCCTGCTCTCCTTCGGCGGACCCGAGGGCCCCGACGACGTGGTCCCGTTCCTGGAGAACGTGACGCGCGGCCGGGGCATCCCCAAGGAACGCCTGAAGGAAGTCGGGCAGCACTACTTCCTGTTCGGCGGGGTCAGCCCCATCAACGACCAGAACCGCGCCCTGCTCGACGCCCTGCGCAAGGACTTCGCCGAGCACGGTCTGGACCTGCCGGTCCACTGGGGCAACCGCAACTGGGCGCCGTATCTGACCGACACCCTGCGCGAGATGGTCGTCGATGGCCGGCGCCGCGTCCTCGTCCTGGCCACCAGCGCGTACGCCTCCTACTCGGGCTGCCGCCAGTACCGCGAGAACCTCGCCGACGCGCTTGCCGCGCTGGAGGCCGAGGGGCTCCCGCTGCCGCAGATCGACAAGCTGCGGCACTACTTCAACCACCCGGGCTTCGTCGAGCCGATGATCGAGGGCGTTCTGGCGTCCCTCGCCGACCTGCCCGAGGACGTCCGCGACGGCGTCGAGATCGCCTTCACGACGCACTCCATCCCCAACTCCGCGGCCGACGCCTCCGGCCCCGCCCCGGACCACGGCGACGGCGGCGCGTACGTCGCCCAGCACCTGGACGTGGCCCGGCTGATCGCCGACGCCGTCCGCGAGCGCACCGGCGTCGACCACCCCTGGCGGCTCGTCTACCAGTCCCGCTCCGGCGCCCCGCACATCCCGTGGCTGGAGCCCGACATCTGCGACCACCTGGAGGAGAGGCACGCCGCCGGGGTGCCGGCCGTCGTGATGGCGCCGATCGGCTTCGTCTCCGACCACATGGAGGTCCTGTACGACCTCGACACCGAGGCCACCGCCAAGGCGGCGGAGCTGGGCCTGCCGGTGCGCCGCTCGGCCACCGTCGGGGCCGACCCGCGCTTCGCCGCCGCCGTGCGCGACCTGATCCTGGAGCGCGCCGCCGTCGAGCGCGGCCAGGAGGTCACACCCTGCGCCCTGGGCGCGCTCGGCCCGAGCCACCACCTGTGCCCCGTGGGCTGCTGCCCGGCCCGCGCCCCGCGCCCGGCCGCCGCGGGCGCCGACAGCCCCTACGCCTGAGGAGCGACGTGACCGACGCCCAGCACACCGACGCCCTGCACTCGGAACTGCTCGACCTCGCCCGTGAGGCCGCCCGCCGGGCCGGCGCGCTGCTGCGGGACGGACGCCCCGCCGACCTCGCGGTGGCCGCCACCAAGTCCAGCCCCATCGACGTCGTCACGGAGATGGACATCGCGGCGGAGAAGCTGATCACCGGCTTCCTCTCCGAGCACCGCCCCGAAGACGGGTTCCTCGGCGAGGAGGGCGCCTCCAGCGAGGGCAGCTCGGGCGTGCGCTGGGTGATCGACCCCCTCGACGGCACGGTGAACTACCTCTACGGGCTGCCGACCTGGTCGGTGTCCATCGCCGCCGAGCAGGACGGCGAGACCGTCGTCGGCGTGGTGGAGATCCCCATGCGCGGCGAGACGCACAGCGCGGTGGCCGGCCGCGGGGCGTGGGCCACCGGCGCCTGGGAGGGCGAGCGGGCCCTCGCCTGCCGCCCGGCGCCGCCGCTGGACCAGGCGCTGGTCTCCACCGGCTTCAACTACGTCAGCGAGGTGCGGGCCCACCAGGCCGAGGTGGCACACCGGCTGATCCCGCTGGTACGGGACATCCGGCGCGGCGGATCGGCCGCGGTCGACCTGTGCGACCTGGCCGCCGGCCGCCTCGACGGCTACTACGAGCGCGGTCTGAACGCGTGGGACATCGCCGCCGGGGACCTGATCGCCCGTGAGGCGGGCGCCCTGACCGGAGGACGCCCCGCTGAGCGCCCGGGACGTGCCCTGACGGTCGCCGCCACCCCGGGTGTCTTCGAGCCCCTCCAGCGCCTGCTGGAGGACTTCGGCGCCTGGCACGACTGAGTCCCCCTCCGAGGGCCTCGCCCACACAGCGACGGGCCCCCGGCGCTGGATTCGCCGGGGGCCCGCCACTGGTCGGCCGAGCTCGTCAGACGCTGTACGCGCCGACCTCCACACCGTGTTCGGCGGCGAGGCGGCGCAGGTCGTCGAGTTCGCCCTGCTCCACCTCGACGAGGAAGTCGTCGCCCTCGTCCAGGGCCCGCGTCAGGTCGGACTCGGTCGCCTTTATGCGCTGCAGAAGTCCTGCGGTGAATGCGTCCATGCTGCGCCCCCTCGTCCTGGGTCGTGGGTCTGTGGCACGGGGGTGTGCCGTTCGGAAGGGGCGATCACGTCTCCACGGATGCCCGGCGCAGCCGTGCCGGGCGGCGACGGTGCCGGACACCCACGCCCGCTCTGCGGCAAGCGGACCAAGGCGTACCGCATGTGCTGCGGCACTGGCAGAGCGTGATCGCGGGGTGTAGAACCCGTCCTCCCCGCGCTCCATTCCGCGGAAACCTCAACCGCCGGAGAAAATCTGGCATTCCCGCCCCGGCACACCACAGTCCCCGGCCCCGCCACCTCCCGCTCACCTGTCCCTTCCCACCCGCCCACCTGGCCCTTCGCGGCCGCTCACCCGGCTCTTCGCTCCCGCTCGCCCTGCCTGAGCGCCCGCCCACCTCGCCTTACCGCCGACTTATGGCCGAAAAGGGCAGGATGGAGGCCAACACACCCACGACCCCCTGCCCGCGCGCGCTCCGCTACGCGGGTGGACACAGGAAGGACAGCGACGTGCGCGTACTCGTCGTCGAGGACGAGCAACTGCTCGCCGATGCGGTGGCCACCGGACTGCGCCGGGAGGCCATGGCCGTCGACGTCGTGTACGACGGTGCGGCCGCCCTGGAGCGCATCGGCGTCAACGACTACGACGTGGTCGTCCTCGACCGCGACCTGCCCCTGGTGCACGGCGACGACGTCTGCCGGAAGATCGTCGAGCTGGGCATGCCCACGCGCGTGCTGATGCTCACCGCCTCCGGCGACGTCAGCGACCGCGTCGAGGGCCTGGAGATCGGCGCCGACGACTACCTGCCCAAGCCCTTCGCCTTCAGCGAGCTGATCGCGCGCGTGCGGGCCCTCGGCCGGCGCACCAGCGTGCCCCTGCCGCCCGTCCTGGAGCGGGCCGGCATCAAGCTCGACCCCAACCGCCGCGAGGTCTTCCGCGACGGCAAGGAGGTCCAGCTGGCGCCGAAGGAGTTCGCCGTGCTGGAGGTGCTGATGCGCTCCGAGGGCGCGGTGGTCTCCGCCGAGCAGCTCCTGGAGAAGGCCTGGGACGAGAACACCGACCCGTTCACCAACGTCGTCCGGGTCACCGTCATGACCCTGCGCCGCAAGCTGGGCGAGCCCCCGGTCATCGTCACCGTGCCCGGCTCCGGCTACCGGATCTGATCACCCGTGGCCGCGACTCCCGCGCCTCCCCAGGCGCCCCCGAAACCCACCTGGGACCCCCGAAGGCCGGAACCGCCCTTCCCCTGGCTGCGCCCGACCATCCGCATACGGCTCACGCTGCTGTACGGCGGCATGTTCCTGATCGCCGGCATCCTGCTGCTGTCGATCATCTACCTGCTGGCGGCGCAGGCACTGAACTCGGGCAACGAGCCCCTGTTCAAGATCGTCGGCGGCAAGGCGATCGAGGTCACCAGCGACAGCTGCCCCGCGATCAACACCGACAACCTCCCGCTCAGCGTCTTCAACGACGCGATCAGCGCGTGCATCGACCAGCAGCGCCGGGTCGCCCTGGACCGCCTGCTCAGCCGCTCCCTGCTGGCCCTCCTCGGCCTCGCCGTCATCGCGTTCGCCTTCGGCTACGCCATGGCCGGCCGGGTCCTGTCGCCGCTGGGCCGGATCACCCGCACCGCCCGCGCGGTGGCCGGTTCGGATCTGTCCCGACGGATCGAGCTGGACGGCCCGGACGACGAGCTCAAGGAACTGGCCGACACCTTCGACGACATGCTGGAGCGCCTGCAGCGGGCCTTCACCGCCCAGCAGCGCTTCGTCGGCAACGCCTCGCACGAACTGCGCACGCCGCTGGCGATCAACCGCACGCTGCTGGAGGTGCACCTGTCGGACCCGAACGCGCCGGTGGAGCTCCAGCAGCTCGGCAAGACGCTGCTGGCCACCAACGAGCGCAGCGAGCAGCTCGTGGAGGGCCTGCTGCTGCTCGCCCGCAGCGACAACCAGATCGTCGAGCGCGGCCCCGTCGACCTGGCGGAGGTGGCCTCCCAGGCCGTCGACCAGGTGCACGCCGAGGCCGAGGCCAAGGGCGTGGAGCTCCGCGGCAAGCGGGAGCCCGCGATCGTGCAGGGCAACGGCGTGCTGCTGGAGCGGATCGCGCTGAACCTGGTGCAGAACGCGGTGCGGTACAACATCCCCGAGAACGGCTGGGTCGAGGTCACCACCGAGGTCCAGCACGGGCAGGCGGTGCTGGTCGTCTCCAACACGGGGCCGGTCGTGCCGGCGTACGAGATCGACAACATCTTCGAGCCGTTCCGGCGGCTGCGCACCGAGCGCACCGGGAGCGACAAGGGAGTGGGCCTCGGTCTGTCCATCGTGCGGTCCGTGGCCCGGGCGCACGGGGGGCATATCTCGGCCCAGCCGAGGGACGGCGGTGGACTCACGATGCGGGTCACGCTGCCGGTCTGAGATCATGTCGCCGACACACGCGAGGATGTTCGCTTTGCGCGGAATTTTCCGGGCACTCGGGAAGCTTCATCGTGTGTGATCGATCACAAGGGCGAATTTCCAGCCATCTACTCTCCGTGATCATGCAGGCTGTCGGAAAGTCGGGAAAATCCGTGTTTTCCGGGGTCCTGATCACGGGAAGTACACGGGGAGGCGCCTTTGAACTGCAGTGATAGGGCCGTGTACGGTCCCGATCGCCACCTAAACCGATCACTCGTGAGGAGTCCGGTTGGGTGTCGATTGAGTAACAGACCTTGATGTGAGGCAAAATCTCCGCCTCAGGTCGGGCACAAGTCCGGCCTCTCACGCGTTACGTGCGCTGGAGACACCGCAGACACCCGGAGGGGGAGAGCGACATGGCAACCGATTACGACACCCCACGCAAGACCGACGACGACGTCGACTCGGACAGCCTGGAAGAACTGAAGGCCCGGCGGAACGACAAGTCCGCGTCGTCCGTCGACGTCGACGAGTTCGAGGCTGCAGAGGGACTGGAGCTGCCCGGCGCGGACCTCTCCAACGAGGAGCTGGCCGTCCGTGTCCTGCCCAAGCAGCAGGACGAGTTCACCTGCATGAGCTGCTTCCTGGTTCATCACCGCAGCCAGCTGGCCCGCGAGAAGAACGGCCAGCCGATCTGCCGCGACTGCGACTGAGGCCGGGTCGGCCGTGACTGGCTCGACCCCACCTCGGAAGCGCCGCTTCTCCTTCGGGAAAGCGGACCCCGGGCCGTCCGACGGCCCGTACGGCGTGCGTGACGACGAGCGGGGCTCATCCATGGCGGGACCGGTTCCGGAAGAACCGGCTCCCACGGACAGGGCTGTCCCCGAAGGGGGCACCACTGTCCCGGAAACGGACCTGGCGGTCCCGGAACCAACACCTACGGGAACGGTTCTGCCGGGACAGGTCCACCGTGGATCGGCCTCGCTCGAAGCGGCCGGTGATCCGACCGGCCTCCCGGCACCGGCGCAGACTCCCGCGCCCGCCGCTCGGCGGCGGAGCGCGGTCGTCCGTGAGCGTGCCCGGGAACTGGCCAGGGAAGGCGCCCGAAGGGGCGGCAGCCGGGCCAGGGCCGGGCTGGCGTACATCGCCGACCGGATCATCGACAACGCGCCCAGAATCCCCGTACGCGACCTCGCCACGCTGCGCCGGCAGTTCCCGGGCCTCGGGCCCGAGCAGCTCGCCGACAAGCTGGTGGCGGGCGCGGCCAACGCGTCCGCGACGGTCGGTGCGGGCGTCGGCGCGGCGGCCATGCTGCCCGTGCCGCCCGCGATGCCGGCGGAGCTGGCCGCGGAGATCACCGGGGTCGCGGCGATCGAGCTCAAGCTGATCGCCGAGCTCCACGAGATCTACGGCGTACGACCGCCGGGCACCCTCATGGAGCGGAGCACCGCCTACCTGCGCTCATGGTCGGGCGAGCGAGGCGTCGACGTACTGAGACCGACGTCGGTGAACACCGCCCTCGGCGGTCATATGAAGCGCGAGCTGCGCCAGCAGATCATGAAGCGCATGGTGCGCGATCTGCCGAACCTGATGCCGTTCATGGTGGGCGCCGCCGTCGGTGCGGTCATGAACCGCCGTGACACCAAGAAACTCGCCGCCCGCATCCGGGCGGACCTGCGCAAGCTCCAGGTGCCCTGGGACGCCCTGCCCGAACTGCCCGCACTGGAACAGCCGGCGAAGCCGCTCGAGATCGGCGACATCTCCAGAGAGCTGGGCGGCCACTGAGCTCTAGGAGGCCGTGGCCCTTGCCGTGCGGATCGCCTCGGCCAGTCGGTCCGGCTCACGCGTCGACAGGTACAGGTACGGCGTCGGGTCGGCCGGGTCGGTGACCTCGACCTTCAGTGCCGTAGGGATGTAGGCGCGCAGGAGCAGGAAGGCGCGGGTGTCGGCCTTGTAGGTGCGCCAGGCGCGCGCCTCCTCGGGGTCCAGGACCTCCGTCTCGCCCAGCGCCGTCACCGGGAGCCTCGCCTCGCCCGCGATCAGCGAGCCGTTGACCACGCGGATGCGCACCGAGCCGTAGGAGCTGGCCACGACCGCCGCGGCGGCGGTGCCGCCGGCCAGGCCGCCGAGCATCGGCAGCGTGCCGAACGGCAGCAGGATCAGGGCCAGCGAGACGCCGACCAGAAAGCTGACCAGCCACCACGAGCGGGGGGCCGTGAGGCGTTCTTCGTACGGGGTGGCGGAGAGCTGCATGAAACCAAGCTTGGCACGGTGTCCTGACCACACCGACGCGCGGGTAAGGTCTGCGCCTGTGAGTGGTACTTCCGCAAGCCTTCAGCCGCCGGCCGACGCGGTGCGGCCCGTACGGCACCCCGACGCGCCCGCGCCCGGGGAACTCCTCGGCGCCCACTACGGCCAGTGTTTCGGCTGTGGCGGTGAGCAGCCGCACGGGCTGCATCTGGCGGCCCGGGCCGGTGACGGCGTCAGCATCACGGCCGAGTTCACCGTGCAGAGTGCCCACCAGGGCGCCCCGGGCCTCGCGCACGGCGGTGTCCTCGCGACGGCCCTGGACGAGACGCTGGGCTCGCTGAACTGGCTGCTGCGCACGATCGCGGTGACCGGGCGTCTGGAGACCGACTTCCGGCGGCCGGTGCCGGTGGGCACCACGCTGTACCTGGAGGCCGAGGTCACGGCCGTCGCGGGCCGGAAGATCTACTCCACCGCCACGGGACGGATCGGCGGCCCGGACGGGCCGGTCGCGGTCCGCGCGGACGCCCTGTTCATCGAGGTGAAGGTCGACCACTTCATCGACAACGGCCGCCCGGAGGAGATCCAGGCCGCCATGAGCGACCCGGACCAGATCCGGCGGGCCCGTGCCTTCGAGGTGAACCCGTGAGCCGTGAGCCGCTGGAGGTACTCATCCGGCGCGTCGATCCGGACGTACCGCTTCCGGCGTACGAGCACCCCGGGGACGCGGGTGCGGACCTGCGGACCACGCAGGCGTGCGAGCTGCAGCCCGGTGAGCGGACGGTGTTGCCCACCGGGGTGTCCATCGCGCTCCCGGAGGGGTACGCGGCCTTCGTGCACCCCCGTTCCGGGCTCGCCGCCCGGTGCGGTGTCGCCCTGGTGAATGCCCCGGGGACGGTTGATGCCGGGTACCGTGGGGAGATCAAGGTGATCGTGGTGAATCTCGACCCGCGCGAGTCCGTGCGGTTCGAGCGCTTCGACCGGATTGCCCAACTGGTCGTCCAGCAGGTCGAGAAGGTCCGCTTCCAGGAGGTGGCGGAACTTCCCGGCTCGGCGCGGGCCGAGGGGGGCTTCGGGTCCACCGGCGGCCATGCCGCCGTGGGCGGCGAGAGCGGCACAACAAGCGGCACAAGCGGTCAGGCCGCCGAAGGCGGCACGACGGGTGGGAATCGATACGCTTCGGTCGTATCCGACCGGGAAGGACAGTGACGTGTTCGGACGTCGCAAGAAGAGGGATGCCGCCGATGGCGCGGCCGGCGAGGCCGAGCAGGTCGTCGACAGCGTCGACAGTGAGGCGTACGACAGCGCCGACGACGCCGGTCGCGAGCGCGTGAGGCTGGAGCCCGAGCCGCGCCCCGACGGGCCGTGGGACAGCACCGAGGTCCGCGAGCCCGGCGAGGGCCGGGTGGACCTGGGCGGCCTCTTCGTGCCCGGGGTCGACGGCATGGAGCTGCGGGTCGAGGTCGCGGGCGACGCGATCGTCGCGGCGACGGTCGTGCTGCGCGACAGCGCCATCCAGCTGCAGGCCTTCGCCGCCCCCAAGCGCGAGGGCATCTGGGGCGAGGTGCGCGAGGAGATCGGCGCCGGCATCACCCAGCAGGGCGGCATCATCGACGAGGTCGAGGGCCCCCTCGGCTGGGAGCTGCGCGCGCAGGTGCCGGTCCAGCTGCCGGACGGCACGGGCGGCTTCCAGGTCGTGCGGTTCGTCGGTGTGGACGGCCCGCGCTGGTTCCTGCGCGGTGTGATCTCCGGCCAGGGCGCGGTGCAGCCGCAGGCGGCCGGGCTGCTGGAGCAGATCTTCCGTGACACGGTCGTGGTGCGCGGTGAGGGCCCGATGGCGCCCCGCGACCCGATCGTCCTGAAGCTGCCGAACGACGCGCAGATGGTCCCCGAGGGTGTCCAGCAGCAGGAGGAGGGCTCGCGCTTCTCCGGCGGCATGGGCCAGCTGCAGCGCGGCCCGGAGATCACCGAGGTCCGCTGAGTCCCGTACGTCCGCTGAGTCCCGTACGACGAAGGGCCGCACCCCATCGCGGGTGCGGCCCTTTCGCATGCCCGACCCCTTGACGGGCTATTGGTCTGTACCTATGGTCTCCGGCCAACGCCTGTGTTCATAAAGGCGCTCCGCGTTCACATACAAGAACGGAGTCGCTATGCGTCGCACCCCACTGCTCGCCGTGGTGGCCTCACTGCTCCTCGGAGCCTTCACGGCACCCGCCGCCCGGTCCGCCCCCACCACCTTCACGCACCCCGGCGTCACCGTCTCCCGGAGCCAGCTCGACTTCGCCCGCAGCAAGGTCCTCGCCGGCGCCCAGCCCTGGAAGGGCGCCTTCGACCAGATGATGGCGAGCAGGTACGCCGACCAGAACCGCGTCCCCAAGCCGCGCGCCGTCGTCGAGTGCGGCTCGTACTCGAACCCCAACTACGGCTGCACCGACGAGCGCGAGGACGCGATCGCCGCGTACACCAACGCGCTCGCCTGGTACATCACCCGCGAGCCGCGCTACGCCCAGAAGGCCGTCCAGCTCATGGACGCCTGGTCCGCCGTCCTCCAGGACCACACCAACAGCAACGCGCCCCTGCAGACCGGCTGGGCGGGCTCCTCCTGGCCGAAGGCCGCCGAGATCATCAAGCACACCTACACCGGAGGCTGGGCGAACTCCGGCCGGTTCGCGACCATGCTGCGGAACGTCTACCTGCCCGAGATCATCAACGGCTCGAACTCCAACGGGAACTGGGAGCTGTCGATGATGGAGGCCGCCGTCGGCATCTCGGTCTTCCTGGAGGACAAGGCGTCGTACGACAAGGCCATGCAGAAGTTCCGCACCCGCACCGCCGCCTACGTCTACCTCGCCTCCGACGGCGAACTGCCGAAGACCGTGCCCAGCCAGAACCTCGACACCCGCGACAAGATCGTCAAGTACTGGCAGGGCCAGACCACCTTCGTCACCGGCCTCACCCAGGAGACCTGCCGCGACCTCACCCACACCGGGTACGGCATCTCCGCCATCTCGCACGTCGCCGAGACCAGCCGGATCCAGGGCCAGGACCTGTACGGCACCGACGTGGGCGAGCGGTTGCGGCACGCGCTCGGGTTCCAGGCGAAGTACGAACTCGGCACGGCCGTCCCCAGCTGGCTCTGCGGCGGCAGCCTGCACCTCGGGCTCGGCCCGGTCACCGAGGTCGGCCACAACGCCCTGCACAACCGGCTCGGCATCGCCATGACCAACACCCAGGCACTGACGGAACGCAACCGTCCGGCGGGCAGCAACAACCTCTTCGTCGCCTGGGAGACCCTCACCCACGGCGACAACCCGAACTGAAACCGTTGATCGGCCGGGCGCCGGTCCGTGATACTGGCGCCCGGCCCACGGGGGAGGCACAGCATGAGGCAGGTCGTCACCGAGACCATGGTGCGCGTCACCGACGTCCACAAGACCTACGGCACCGGCGCCGCCGCCGTCCACGCCCTGCGCGGCGTCTCCTTCGAGCTGCGCCCCGGCGAGCTGGTCGCCCTCAAGGGCCGCTCGGGCTCGGGCAAGACGACCCTGCTCAACATCGTCGGCGGGCTCGACACCCCCGACCGGGGCAGCATCGTGGTCGACGGGCACGAGCTGTCCGGGCTCGGCGAGCAGGGGCTGCTGGAGCTGCGCCGCGACCGCATCGGCTTCGTCTTCCAGTCCTTCGGGCTCATCCCCATCCTCACCGCCGCCGAGAACGTCGGCGTACCGCTGCGGCTGCGCCGGGCCGAGGTGCGCGAGCGCGAGGAACGCGTCGAGCTGCTCCTCGCCCTGGTGGGGCTCGGCGACCACGCCGCCCAGCGGCCCGGCGAGCTCTCCGGCGGCCAGCAGCAGCGCGTGGCCATCGCCCGAGCCCTCGCCAACAGCCCCGCCCTGCTCATCGCCGACGAGCCGACCGCCCAGCTCGACGTGGAGACCGGGCACGCCGTGATGGAGCTGCTGAGGGCCGTAGTGCGCAGCGAGAAGGTCACCGCGCTGGTCGCCACCCATGACACGACCCTCCTGGACCTGGCCGACCGGGTGCTGGAGCTGAGCGACGGCGAGATCAGCGAAGCCTGAGGGCCGCAGAGCCAGGGGGTACTGGCGTGTCGGTGGGGACCGGTAGGCTTTTGGCATGAGTGCTGTTCCTCGATCCGACAAGCCGGTGGGCCGGTTCCGGCGCATGCTCGACCGGCTCTCCTCGTCGCAGGAGGACCTGGAGTCCGAGGAGCTGCGAGAGGACGCCGAGACCACGGGCTGCACCCGCATCGGCGACTGTCACGACCGCGAGGTCGTCACCGTTACTGGTACCTTGCGCACCGTCACCCTGCGCCCGCGCGCGGGCGTGCCCGCCCTGGAGGCCGAGCTGTTCGACGGCTCCGCCGCCCTGGACGTGGTGTGGCTGGGCCGGCGCTCCATAGTCGGGATAGAGCCGGGACGCAGACTCATCGCGTCCGGCCGGGTCTCGATGAGCCGGGGCCGCCGGGTGCTGTTCAACCCGAAATACGAACTGAGACCGCTCGGACGGGAGTAGCCGGTGACGTCACTCGACAAGCCGACCCAGGACGCCCAGCAGGACGCCCACGATGCGAGGGCGGTGACGGAGGCCGCGCTCTTCGAGGCGTTCGGCGGCGTGCGCGGCATGGTCGAGACGGTGGTGCCCGGCCTCCTCTTCGTCACGATCTACACGATCAATAAGGACCTGCACATGTCCGCGATCGCCGCACTCGCGGTGTCGCTGGTCCTGGTCGTGGTCCGCCTCGTGACGAAGGACACCGTCAAGCACGCCTTCAGCGGTGTCTTCGGCGTGGCCTTCGGTGTCGTCTTCGCGATGATGACCGGAAACGCCAAGGACTTCTACCTGCCCGGCATGCTCTACACGCTGGGCCTGGCGCTGGCGTACATCGTCACGACCCTGTGCGGGGTCCCGCTGATCGGCCTGATCCTCGGCCCGGTCTTCAAGGAGAACCTCTCCTGGCGCACCCGCAACCCCGGCCGCAAGAAGGCCTACGCCAAGGCCAGCTGGGCCTGGGGTCTGATCCTGCTCGCCAAGTGCGCGATCCTCTTCCCGCTGTACTGGTGGGCCGACACCACCCAGCTCGGCTGGGTCCTGGTCGCCCTGAAGATCCCGCCGTTCCTGCTCGCCGTCTATCTGACCTGGGTGTTCCTGGCGAAGGCGCCCGCGCCGATCGACGTGTTCGCCGAGATGGAGGCCGCGGAGAAGGCCGAGCAGGCCGAGAAGGAGCGCGAGGCCGCCGGCCGCTCCGCCGAGTAGGCCCCGACCGCCTCACGGAAAGGGCGCCCCCGCCGTGCGGCAGGGGCGCCCTTCGTCGTCGTACGAGAACTCACTCGGCGGTGTCGTCGCGGCGCACCGACAGCAGGTCCTCCAGCTGCTCCTCGCGGGCCTGCGCGGCCACGAAGAGGAGTTCGTCGCCGGCCTCGAGGGAGTCGTCCTTGGACGGCGTCAGCACGCGCGTGCCGCGGATGATCGTGACCAGGGACGTGTCCTGCGGCCACTCCACATCGCCGACCTGGGTGCCGGCCAGGGCCGACTCCTCCGGCAGGGTCAGCTCCACGAGGTTGGCGTCGCCGTGGCTGAAGCGCAGCAGCCGGACCAGGTCGCCGACGCTCACCGCCTCCTCCACCAGGGCCGACATCAGGCGCGGGGTGGAGACGGCCACGTCCACGCCCCAGGACTCGTTGAACAGCCACTCGTTCTTGGGGTTGTTGACGCGGGCGACCACGCGCGGAACGCCGTACTCCGTCTTGGCGAGGAGCGAGACGACCAGGTTGACCTTGTCGTCGCCGGTCGCGGCGATGACGACGTTGCAGCGCTGCAGCGCGGCCTCGTCCAGGGAGGTGATCTCGCAGGCGTCGGCCAGCAGCCACTCGGCCTGCGGGACGCGCTCGACGGAGATGGCGGTGGGGGCCTTGTCGATCAGCAGGACCTCGTGGCCGTTCTCCAGCAGTTCACCGGCGATCGACCGGCCGACCGCGCCGGCACCGGCAATGGCGACCCTCATCAGTGACCGCCCTCCTTCGGACCCTCGGAGAACGCCGCCTCGACCTTCTCGACCTCGTCGGTGCGCATCATCACGTGCACCAGGTCGCCCTCCTGCAGAACCGTCTGCGAGGTGGGCAGCATCGCCTCGCCGAGGCGGGTCAGGAACGCCACGCGCACGCCCGTCTCCTCCTGCAGCCGGCTGATCTTGTGGCCGACCCAGGCGGCGGAGGCGTGCACCTCGGCGAGCTGCACGCCGCCGGTGGCGTCGCGCCACAGGGCCTCCGAGCCGGAGGGCAGCAGCCGGCGCAGCATCTGGTCCGCCGTCCAGCGGACCGTGGCGACGGTCGGGATGCCCAGGCGCTGGTAGACCTCGGCGCGGCGGGGGTCGTAGATGCGGGCCGCGACGTTCTCGATGCCGAACATCTCGCGGGCCACGCGTGCGGCGATGATGTTGGAGTTGTCGCCGCTGGAGACCGCGGCGAAGGCGCCCGCCTCCTCGATGCCGGCCTCGCGCAGGGTGTCCTGGTCGAAGCCGACGCCGGTGACGCGGCGGCCACCGAAGGAGGAGCCGAGGCGGCGGAAGGCGGTGGGGTCCTGGTCGATCACGGCGACCGTGTGCCCCTGTTGCTCCAGGGTCTGGGCGAGAGCGGACCCCACTCTGCCGCAGCCCATGATGACGATGTGCACGACCGTCCTTCCGGTGTCAAAGGTCGTTGACTTGGCTGAAACGCTCAAAACAGGGTCTCAGACCGGCGACCAAGCTACACACGCACGGTCGGCCGACGGCACCCCCGTGCACGGTCCGACCCGCTCAGCGGCGGCTGATACTGCGCACACTGGCGAGGGTCAGGACGGTCAGGGCGACGAGCGCGGCGCTGGCGCCGATGAGTTCTGCGGCGGTGGCCATAAGGGGCTCCGAAGTGGGTGTACGGGCTGTCGCAGCCGGCGGACGGGGCGTGGTGGACGGGTTTGTCATATAGACATGAAGACGCCTCGGGCGCGGTTGCGCCTTGCTGGTCCGGTGGCCGAATTTCACTCGTGAGGCACAAGACGGTGGGCCGGTGGGCGGTCTGCTGTTCGAGCCCTTACGATGTTCTGTTGTGTCCAAACTGACCGACGTGCCCAAACGGATTCTGATCGGGCGCGCTCTGCGCAGCGACCGGCTCGGAGAAACGCTCCTGCCGAAGCGCATCGCCCTACCCGTCTTCGCCTCCGACCCGCTGTCCTCCGTGGCGTACGCGCCCGGCGAGGTGCTGCTGGTCCTGTCCATCGCGGGCGTGTCGGCCTACCACTTCAGCCCCTGGATCGCCGTCGCGGTCGTCGTGCTGATGTTCACGGTGGTCGCCTCCTACCGGCAGAACGTGCACGCCTACCCCAGCGGCGGCGGCGACTACGAGGTGGCCAACACCAACCTCGGCCCCAAGGCGGGGCTCACCGTCGCCAGCGCCCTGCTCGTCGACTACGTCCTGACCGTCGCCGTCTCCATCTCGTCCGGCATCGAGAACCTGGGCTCCGCGGTCCCGTTCGTCGTCGAGCACAAGGTGCTCTGCGCGATCGGCGTGATCGTGCTGCTGACGCTGATGAACCTGCGGGGCGTGAAGGAGTCCGGCGCGCTCTTCGCGATCCCGACGTACGTCTTCGTCGCGGGCGTCTTCATCATGATCGCCTGGGGTGCCTTCCGCGGGCTGGTCCTGGACGACACCCTGCGGGCGCCCACCGCGGGCTTCGAGATCGAGGCCGAACACCAGGGCCTGGCCGGCTTCGCCCTGGTCTTCCTGCTGCTGCGCGCCTTCTCCTCCGGCTGTGCCGCGCTCACCGGTGTGGAGGCCATCTCCAACGGCGTCCCGGCCTTCCGCAAGCCCAAGTCGAAGAACGCCGCGACCACGCTGGCCCTGATGGGTCTGCTCGCCGTCACCATGTTCTGCGGGATCATCGCCCTCGCGATGGTGTCCGAGGTCCGGATGGCCGAGAACCCCGCCAAGGACCTGCTGGACGGCGGCGTACCGGTCGGCGCGGACTACATCCAGCACCCGGTGATCTCCCAGGTCGCCGAGGCCGTCTTCGGCAAGGGCAGCTTCCTGTTCATCGTGCTGGCCGCCGCCACCGCGCTGGTGCTGTTCCTCGCCGCCAACACCGCCTACAACGGCTTCCCGGTCCTCGGCTCGATCCTCGCCCAGGACCGCTATCTGCCGCGCCAGCTGCACACCCGCGGCGACCGCCTCGCCTTCTCCAACGGCATCGTGCTCCTGGCCGGCGCGGCCACGCTGCTGGTGTGGATCTACGGCGCCGACTCCACGCGGCTGATCCAGCTGTACATCGTCGGTGTGTTCGTGTCCTTCACCCTCAGCCAGATCGGCATGGTCCGGCACTGGAACCGCCACCTGGCCGAGGAGCGCGACGTCGCCAAGCGCCGCCACATGGTCCGCTCCCGGGCGATCAACACCTTCGGCGCGTTCTTCACCGGCCTGGTGCTGGTCGTCGTCCTGATCACCAAGTTCACCCACGGCGCCTGGGTCGCCCTGCTGGGCATGGTGATCTTCTACGTCACCATGACCGCGATCCGCCGCCACTACGACCGGGTCGCCTCCGAGATCGCCGCCCCCGAGGGCCCCAGCGACGACAGCGTGCGGCCCTCCCGGGTCCACTCGGTGGTGCTGATCTCCAAGATCCACCGCCCGACCCTGCGCGCCCTCGCCTACGCCAAACTGATGCGCTCCGACACCCTGGAGGCGCTCACCGTCAACGTCGACCCGCCCGAGACGAAGGCACTGCGCGACGAGTGGGAGCGGCGCGGCATCGACGTACCGCTGAAGGTCCTCGACTCGCCCTACCGCGAGGTCACCCGGCCGGTCATCGAGTACGTCAAGAGCCTGCGCCGGGAATCGCCGCGCGACGCGGTGTCCGTGATCATCCCCGAGTACGTCGTCGGCCACTGGTACGAGCACCTGCTGCACAACCAGAGCGCCCTGCGCCTGAAGGGCCGGCTGCTGTTCACCCCCGGCATCATGGTCACCTCCGTCCCGTACCAGCTCCAGTCCTCCGAGGCCGCCAAGAAGCGCGCCCGCAAGCGGTCGGAGTGGAACGCGCCGGGTTCGGTGCGCCGGGGCCCCGCGCAGGAGCGGGAGAAGGAGCCGAGCGGCAAGGAGTGAGACGGGCCCTCCGCGCCCCTTCCTCGGCGGGCGGAGGCCCGCACCGGACGACGTAGACTGGTGGGCTGTTGTCCCGCGAGCGCGGGCTGTCGCCGTCCCGCGACAGGGGGCCGCGGCCCTGTCACCCCTACCTTTCCCTGATCTGGAGTCACCCGCCATGCAGGCAGAACCGAAGAAGTCGCTGGTGGGCGAGGAGTACGAGGTCGAGGTCGGCCCGGTCGCCCACGGCGGCCACTGCATCGCCCGCACCTCCGAGGGGCAGGTGCTGTTCGTCCGGCACACCCTGCCCGGCGAGCGGGTGCTGGCGCGGGTGACCGAGGGCGAGGAGGGCGACCGCTTCCTGCGGGCCGACGCCGTCGAGGTGCTGTCGGCGTCCAAGGACCGGGTCGAGGCGCCCTGCCCGTACGCCGGCCCCGGCCGCTGTGGCGGCTGCGACTGGCAGCACGCCAAGCCGGGCGCCCAGCGGCGCTTCAAGGGCGAGGTCATCGCCGAGCAGCTCAAGCGGCTCGCGGGCCTGACCCCGGAGGAGGCCGGCTGGGACGGCACGGTGATGCCGGCCGAGGGCGACAAGCTGCCCGCGGGGCAGGTGCCGCAGTGGCGCACGCGCGTGCAGTACGCGGTGGACGCCGAGGGCCACGCCGGACTGCGCCGCCACCGCTCGCACGAGGTCGAGCGCATCGAGCACTGCATGATCGCCGCGGAGGGCGTCAGCGAGCTCGGCATCGAGCAGCGCGACTGGACCGGCATGGAGTCGGTCGAGGCCATCGCGGCGACGGGCAGCCAGGACCGCCAGGTCATCCTGACCCCGCGCCCGGGCGCGCGCCTGCCGCTGGTCGAGCTGGACAAGCCGGTCTCGGTGATGCGGGTCGAGGAGAAGGACGGCGGCGTCCACCGCGTCCACGGCCGCCCCTTCGTCCGCGAGCGCGCGGACGGCCGTACCCACAGGGTCGGCAGCGGCGGCTTCTGGCAGGTCCACCCGAAGGCGGCCGACACCCTGGTGACCGCGGTCATGCAGGGCCTGCTCCCGCGCAAGGGCGACATGTGCCTGGACCTCTACTGCGGCGTGGGCCTGTTCGCAGGCGCCCTCGCCGACCGCATCGGCGACAAGGGCGCGGTCCTCGGCATCGAGTCCGGCAAGCGCGCGGTCGAGGACGCCCGCCACAACCTCGCCGACTTCCCCCGCGTCCGCGTCGAACAGGGCAAGGTCGACGCCGTCCTGCCCCGCACCGGCATCACCGACGTCGACCTCATCGTCCTCGACCCGCCGCGTGCCGGCGCGGGCCGCAAGACGGTGGCCCAGCTCGCCGCGCTGGGCGCCCGGCGCATCGCCTATGTCGCGTGCGATCCGGCTGCGTTGGCGCGGGACATCGCCTACTTCCGGGAGGGTGGGTACCGGGTGCGGACGCTGCGGGCGTTCGATCTTTTCCCGATGACCCACCACGTCGAGTGCGTCGCGATCCTGGAGCCCGCCAAGTAAGGGCTCAGCCCCCGAACTCCGCCATCCAGGCCTCCACCTCGTCGGCGGAGCGCGGCAGCCCCGCCGAGAGGTTCTCGTGGCCCGAGTCGGTGACGAGGAGGTCGTCCTCGATGCGGACGCCGATGCCGCGCCAGGACTCCGGCACGGTGAGGTCGTCGGGCTGGAAGTAGAGGCCGGGTTCGACGGTGAGGACCATGCCGGGTTGCAGGACGCCGTCGACGTAGTCCTCGTTGCGGGCGTGGGCGCAGTCGTGGACGTCGAGGCCGAGCATGTGGCCGGTGCCGGCCATGGTGAAGCGGCGCTGGAGGCCGAGGTCGTAGGCGCGGTCGGCGGGGCCCTCGATGAAGCCCCAGTCGACGAGGCGGGCCGTGAGGGAGCGTTGGGCCGCCTCGTGGAAGTCCCGGTAGTGGGCGCCCGGCTTCACCGCGGACATGCCGGCTTCCTGGGCCTCGTGGACCGCGTCGTAGACCTGGCGCTGGACCGGGGTGAAGGTGCCGTCGATCGGGAGCGTGCGGGTGACGTCCGCGGTGTAGAGGGTGTGGGTCTCGACGCCGGCGTCCAGGAGCAGGAGGTCGCCGGGGCGGACCGGGCCGTCGTTGGACGTCCAGTGCATGATCGTGGCGTGGTCGCCCGCGGCGCAGATCGTGCCGTAGCCGACGGAGTTGCCCTCCAGGCGCGCCCGGCGGAAGAAGGTGCCCTCGATCCAGCGCTCGGACGAGGCGATGGCGCGGGAGAGTTCGCCGACGACGTCGGTGAAGCCGCGGACCGTGGAGTCGACGGCCTTGCGCAGCTCGCCGACCTCCCACTCGTCCTTCACCAGGCGGAGCTCGCTCAGGGCCTCTTCCAGTGCGTCGTCTCGCTCCTCGTCCGTGGTGACGGCGGCCTCCAGCGTCGCGTCGACGCCGCGCACGATCCGGGTCGGCACCCCGGGGGCGGCCGCGAGGTCGGCCGCCGCGGTGCGGACGTCGCGGCAGGCCAGGCCGAGCACCCGCTCGGACTCGGCGAGGGACCGGCGCCGGCCCATCCACAGCTCGGCGGTGTAGCCGAGCCAGAACTCGTCGGAGTCGCGGCTGTCGCGCGGCAGTTGGTAGCAGTAGGCGTCGTGGCCGCCGTCCGCGCGGGGTTCGAGGACGAGGGCGCCGTCCCGGGCCTGGTCGCCGGTCATGTGGACATAGCCGGAGTACGGGCGGAAGGGGTAGGTGTCGTCGTTCGAGCGGACCTTGAGGTTGCCCGAGGGGATCACCAGACGTTCGCCGGGGAAGCGCGCGGACAGGGCGGCGCGGCGGCGGGCCGCGTACGGGGCCTGCTCGTCGAGCTTCAGGTCGTGCCGCTCGGTGTCGGCCCAGCCGGTGCGCATCAGGGCGGACAACTCGTCGGAGACACCTGCGTACAGACCGTTCTTACGGCGCTTGGCCACGAGGTTCCCTCCCGTTCGTGGGGTGCGTGTGCGAGGGACCGTAGCCCGCCGGATGCGCGGGGGGTGCCAGGAAGTGCCAGTGGCACGGATCGGCCATCCGGTCGGTCGCGGGCCGTCGATAATGCGGCGTATGACGAACGCGAAACTCCGGCAGGCCCTGCGCTTCCTCGGGGTCGACGAGGCCGCCGGCCGCGTCTACCTCGCCCTGCTGGAGGTGGCGCCCGCCCCGCTCGGCGCGGTCGGCGCCGCGGCCGGGCTGGGGGACGAGGAGCTCGCCGCCGCGTACGGGCAGCTCGTCGACGCCGGGCTGGCCAGCGCCGCCGACGAGGCCGGGGACGTGGTGGCTCCGGTGCCGCCGGCCGCCGGCCTGGAGATCCTCGCCCGGCACCGGGCGGCCGAGGTCGAGGAGTCGCGGATCGCCGTCGGGGGCGCGTTCGAGTCGTTCCGGCGGCATCGGCTGGCGGCGTACAACGACGACCTCGTCGAGGTCGTCACCGGGGACGCCATCGGTGCGCGGATGCGGCACGCCTGGGCGAGCGCCCGCGAACAGATCCGGCAGTTCGAGTCGCCGCCGTACGTCGCCGTCCCAGGGGCGCGTGACGACGCTCTCGCGACGCTCGCCCGCGGGATCACCCAGCGGGTCGTGTACTCCCGGGCCTCGCTGGAGCACCCCGGGCATCTGAAGGACGTCATCGAACCGTGCATCGAGGCCGGCGAGCAGGCCAGGGTGCTGCCGTCGGTGCCGGTCAAGCTGCTGATCATCGACGAGGCGTACGCGCTCGTCTCGCTGTCGATCACCGAGGCGGACGTGGTCAACACCCTGCTGGTGGTGCAGCCCTGCGGTCTGCTGTCCGCGCTCGTGGCGCTCTTCGAGCAGTCCTGGCAGAACGCGCTGCCGCTGCACGGCGGCACCGCCCGGCCGGGCGGACTCGCGCCGGCCGACCGCCGTCTGCTGCGGCTCCTCGCGGGCGGGGCGAGCGACGAGGCCATCGCCCGGGAGCTGGGGGTCAGCCGCCGCACCCTGTTCCGGCGCCTGCAGATCCTGATGGCACGGCTGGGCGCCGCGAACCGCTTCCAGCTGGCGTTGCAGGCCGAGCGGGCCGGGTGGCTGTGAGCGGGGTTCGACCTCAGGTGAACGGGGCCGCACTCCTCCGCGGTGTCGTCATCCGCTGTCCTTCGTCGTGGCCGCCTCTGTCGGCACCGTCACTCCCAGATGGCGCCGGAAGGCCTCCCGGCCCCGGTCCGTGAGGCGTACGACGCGGGCGCCCTCGGCCGGTACCAGCCAGGACTCGGTCAGGGCGTGGGCGTAGAGGTCCGCCGCGAGCGCGCCCGCGAGGTGGAGGCGCTGTTCGGTCCAGTCCAGACAGGTGCGCAGATGAGGGGCCGGGGTCAGGCCCAGGGCGGTGAGCCGGGCCGTGCCGGACGGGGTGAGCGTGGGGCCGTACTCCCAGTCCAGAAAGCCCTGTTCGGTCATCGCGTCGGTGAGGGACACCGCCAGCGAGCCGCCCAGGTGGTCGTAGCAGACGCGGGCGAAGGACATCCCGCGGTGGCGGCGGGCCGCCGTGAGGGAGCGGATCGCGACCCGGTGCCGTGGGGCCCGGGCCGCGAGGGCCTCGATCATCTCGGCGATCCCGGGGCCGGCCAGCCGGACATGGCGGTGCCTGCCCCGGCGTTCCTCGGTCAGCAGGCCGCCGGCCACCAGGCGGTTGAGGTGGGAGGTCGCCGTGGAGGGCGCGACACCGGCCAGCCGCGCCAGTTCCGTCGCCGTCCAGACCCGGCCGTCCAGCAGCGCGAGACAGAACGCGGCCCGCGTGCGGTCGGCCAGCAACGCCGCGAGGGACGCGAGATCCGGCTCCACGGAGAAGGCGTCGGTGTCGGTCACCGCACCATTGTCGGCGGCCGACGCTTCGAGGCGCGTCGAAGGGTTGCCCGACGGAGGCGGCAAGGCCGCTCCGAGCCTTCGGCCGGGGTTGTCCGACGGAGGCGGCAAGGCCGCTCCGACACTTCGGCCGGGGTCGCCCGACGTAGACGGCCTGGCCGCTCCGACACTTCGGCCGGCGTCGAAACGTCCCGCTCCTAGCCTGCCGTGCATGACGAACGACACCCACCGGGTCATCAACCCGAGCATCCTCTACTTCGGCACCCCCGTGGTGCTGCTGAGCACCGAGAACGAGGACGGCAGCTGCAACCTCGCGCCGATCTCCTCCGCGTGGGCGCTGGGGCGTCACATCGTGCTCGGGCTGGGCAGTGACAGCCACACCGCGCACAACCTCGCCCGGCGGCCCGAGTTGGTGATCAGTGTGGCCTCGCCGGAGCTGTGGGAGCGGGTGGAGCGGCTCGGTCCGCTGACGGGGGCGAGTCCGGTGCCAAAGGCCAAGCGGGCGGTGTACCGGTACGAGCCCGACAAGTTCGGGGCCGCCGGGTTCACCCCCGTGCCCTCCGACCTCGTGACACCGCCCCGGGTCGGCGAGTGCGGGTTGCAGCTGGAGGCGCGGGTGCGGGCGATGAACCCCGGCGGGGACGGGGCGTTCTTCGGCGTCGAGTGCGAGGTGCTGCGCGTCCACGCCGACGAACGTGTCGTGGTGCCCGGCACCCAGCACATCGACCCCGCCCGCTGGAGTCCCCTCATCTACAACTTCCGTCACTACCACGGCCTCACCCCCGAGCTCGGCCACGGCTTCCGCTCGGAGACGGCCGCCCTCACCCGTCCGGGCCCGATATCGGCGGACCGGGTACCAAGTGCCGTAACTCCCCTATAATCCAGGTCCATTGGACAGGGGGACGCATGGCGCACGTGGTGATGTGTCACGGCATCGGATACCAGTACAAGCACCGGGAGACAGCCTTCACGGACTGGTACGACGCCCTGCGCATGTCGATGACCGACGCCGCGCTCCCCGTCCCCGCGCCCGAGCAGGTCTCCGCCGTGTTCTACGGCAACTGCTACCGGGGGCTGAAGCCCGGCAAGAGTGTCGCCGTCGCCGAGGACGAGCTCGCGGACATCCCCAACTTCAGGAGCGGGGACGTGCGGGACCCCTTCGAGGCCGCGCTGCTGGAGGCGTTCGCGGAGGGCACCGAGGAGCCCGTGACGGGCGGCAAGGGCCTGGCGCAGGCCGCGTTGCGCCGGCTGGAGCGGTCCGAGCGGCTCGGGCGGCCGCCGGAGAAGGTGGTGATCTGGCTGGTCCGCCAGGTCCGCCGCTATCTGGACCCCGACGACACCGTCCGTGCCTGCGCACAGCAGCGGTTCGAGCGGGTCGTCACCCCGGACACCCGGGTCGTGGTGGCCCACTCCCTCGGCTCCGTCGTCGCCTACGAGGCTCTGTGCGCCCACCCCGAGTGGAACATCGACACCTTCGTCACCCTGGGCTCCCCCCTCGGCCTCGGCGTGATCCGCGACCGCCTCCGGTCGCCCGCCGACAAGGCCTGGCCGCATGTGCGCAGCTGGGTCAACATCGCGGCCGAGGAGGACCCGGTCGCGCTGGTGAAGAAGCTGGGCCCGCTCTTCGACGAGCGCGTCGACGACAGGCCCGTCGTCAACCTGCCCCGCCGCCACCCCGGCCGCTACGTCCTCGGCGGTCACTCCGTCACCCGTTACCTCACCACGGCCGACCTGGCCGAGGCCGTCGGCGCGGCCCTGCTCGCCGGGGAGCGGTGACGGCGGCGGCCCTGGGCGCGGAGGCCCTGGAAGCGGGGCCCCTGGGCGCGGAGGGCCTGGGAGCGGAGGGCCTCCTCCGGGCCGGCCGGGTCGCGCTCGTCTCGGGGACCAGCACCTTCGGCGAGGGCCTGGAACGCCTGCCCTCGGTGCCCGACGAACTGCGGCTGATGAAGGCCGTCCTGGCCGAGTCCGCCGACTGCGTCATCCACACCGACTCACGGCTCGACCCGGACGCGGCGCATGTGGTCGAGAGCTTCGAGCGCGCGCTCGAGGGCGACGGAAACCCGCCCGACCTGCTGATCTTCTACTACTCCGGGCACGCCCTCGACGACGGCAAGGGCAACCTGTACATCGCCGCGCACGGGAGCGACAGGGACCGGCTCACCAGCATGTTCCGCCCGGACCACCTGGTCGACATCCTGCTCGCCAAGGACTGGCCACGGCCCCGCGAGGTCGTGATCATGCTGGACAGCTGCTGGGCCGGACTGTCCGTGTCCGGGTTCAAGCAGCAGCAGGGCGAGCTGGAGAAACAGGGCCACGAGATGCCGGTCCTCACCGCCTTCGGCTCCGTCGACCGGGTGCAGGAGGCCCAGCAGCTGCACTTCGTGGAGTCCTTCGCGCACGCCGTGCGCACCGCCCCGGCACAGCCGGACGAAGAGTTCATCTCCATGCAGATGCTGTTCGACCAGCTCAACGCCCGTATGCGGAAGCTGCGCACACAGGGCGAGCCGCCCCGGCCGCAGTTCCTGCCGCCGACCGGCGACACTCAGGCCTTCCCCAACCCCTGGTACATGCAGTACGTGATCCGCCGGCCGCGCGAGGCCAAGGACGGCAGCGGCTGGGCCTTCTGCGGCCGGGCCGCCGCGACGGACGCGGTGATCTCCCATCTGACCGGCGACAAGGCCGCCCACTGCCTGGCGGTGACCGGCGGCGCCGGCTCCGGCAAGTCCATGCTGCTGGACTGGATCCACACCGCCGCCCAGGGCGACCCCCTGCCCACCGGACCCGACGCGCCCCCGGCCGCCCCGCCCGCGAGCCTCGGCAAGCTCTTCGACGTGCGCGGGCGGTCCGTCGCCGTGGCCGTGTCCCGCGTGGCGGCCGCGTACGGCATGGTCAACCGCGGCGACGCGCAGGCCCTCGTCGAGGCGTTACGGGAGCGGTCCGGACCCCTCACGATCTGCTTCGACTCCGTCGACGCCTGCGCCGAACCCGACCGCCTGTACGCCGAACTGATCGCGCCGATCGCCGAACTCGACCACGCCCGGGTCGTCTTCGCCTCCAGCGAGCTGCCCCAGGGGTTCACCGGCCCTCAGGTCGACCTCGACAGCGAGGAGTACGTCGACCCGGACGGCATCGCCGAGTTCGTCACCCACGTCCTGCGCCGACGCAAAGGGACCAAGTGGGCCTACGCCGACCAGGGCCGGACCGCCGAGTTCGCGCGCGACACGGCCCAGGCGGCCGGTCACTCCTGGCTCCGGGCGTACCTTTTGGCCGTGTTCCACAGCTCCCAGGATCCGGCCACCGCGCGCGTCGACGCCGAGCGGACCACTGCAGGGATCTTCCTGGGACAGCTCCGCACCCTCAACGATGAGGGCGACACCCAGTGGGCGGCCGACCTGCTGCTGCCGGTGGCACTGGCCCAGGGGGAGGGCCTGCCCGCCGACGGCCGGCTGTGGACCGCCGTCGTACGGGCGGGCGGCCGGCCGGTGACACAGGCCGACCTCACCCTCGTACAGGAGAAGGCCTCGGAATACCTCGCTGCTCCGGAGGGCGGCATGTACGGACACGGCTGGAGGTTCGCGCGTCCCCCGTACGCCCGGTACCTGGCTGAGTCTGTCGACGAGCAGGAGGCGCACGCCCGGTTCGTCGATGCGATGACCGCGTTACTTCCCGTCCGCTCCTCGGGCGCCCTGGACTGGGCGGCCGCCGACCGCTACACCCGTGAGCACTTCGCCCACCACGCACGGCTGGCCGGCCGGCTCACGGACTTCCTGGACGACCCGGAGTTCCTGCTCATGATGAACTCCGAGGCGCTCCACAGGGCGTTGACCGTCCTGCACGACAAGGACGGGCTCGCCCGGCTGCGGACCCTGTGCGCCGCGCTCGCCGACTCCGACCGCACCGACGGACACACCCTGTCCCGGATGGCCCTGCTCGCCCAGGTGCACCGGCTGCCCGAACTCGCCCGCCGCGCGAGCCAGTCCGCCGTCGGCTGGCAGCCCACCCTCATCGGCCGCGAGCCGGCCGTCGACGTCTTCTGCCTGCCCGACGGGCGCGAACTCCTCGTCGACGTCGAGGGCACCGCGCACCGCACCCGGGGCCGCGGCGACCACCCCGCCTGGGACGAGGTCGCCCTGCCCCGCCGCACCGCCCAGGTGACCGCCCAGACCCTCGCCGACGCCGGCGGTGAACCGGCCCTGTTCGCCGGGCAGATCGACGGCACGGCCTGGATGCAGATCCTCGACGACCCCGCGCGCGGCCAGGTCTTCGAGGACCCCGACCTCAGGTGCCGGATCGTCGGCTGCGCCCAGACGGAGGCCGGCCTGCTCATCGCCGGCACGGACGGCTGGTTCTGGCGCCACAACCGGAAGAACAGCACGGTCGTACGCCCCCGCGGACTGCGTTTCGGCGGTGCCGCGGCCGCCGTACGGCACGACGGCACGGCCATGGTCGCCGCCCGCACCGCGCGGGACGTCACCGTCTGGGGCGCCGACGGCGCCTACCGGCACCACTTCGAACTGGACCAGAAGGCGCGCGGTGTCACCGCGATCGCCGCCGACGCCGACGGCGTCTACACCGGTGCGGGCGACGGCTCCGTGTACCGCACCGACTGGGACGACCCCGAGCGGCGGACCTGGATCACCACGCACGACAGCCCGGTCACCGAGCTGCGGGTGTGCCGCGGCGCCGACGGCCCCCTGCTGATCAGCGCGGGACAGCGCGGCGACATCCGGCTGACCTCGCTGGGACCCCGAAGGACCACCGCCTACTACCTCGAACTCGGGCTCGACGTCAGCTCCGTGGACGTCGACACCCGGGGCCGGATCGTCGTGGGCAGCACCGCGGGCGTCATTCGCATCGCCCGCTGAACAGCAACGGCGCGTCCGACGAGGGGCACGCCGGACGAGGAGGACACCGTGAGCGTTGCCGAGGCCGCCGGACCGGGCGTCGCGCGGGGGGACGCCCCGCTGGGCTACGAACTGCGCATGGCCTCGCACGCGCTGGCCAGCGCCCTCAGGGGCATACCGGCCGACGCCGGGCGGGTCGAACAACTGCTGCGCACCGTCATCGACCTCGGTAACCGCACCCTGCGCTCCGGCGGCCGGCTGCCCGCCCGCCCCTTCGCCTACTTCGGCGGCGGGCCGCCGGTCGGCGCGGGCGCCCTGCTCGCCGAGTACGCCGACCCCGGCAGCACCCCGTACACCGATCTGGTGGCTCGTCTGAACGAGCTGAACGAGGGGCTGCTCGTCGAGCTGGACCAGCTCGTCACCCACGGCGAGGCCGCCGACCGGGCGAGCATCCCCGCCCAGCGCACGGCCGCCTGGCCGGGCGAGGTGCCGGTGCTGCTGGAGCCGGTCGACGACTGGTACATCGTCGCCCGCGCCGGCGTCGCCTTCCGCGACCGCACCACCGTCGCCACCCCGGGCGCCGACCGCGCCGTGCGGGCGGCCTGGACCGCGCTGCCCGCCGCCGTCGCCGGCGAGGTGGAGCGCGGCCTGGAGATGGCCTGCCGGCTCGTCTCCGACATCGGCCGGCTCCAGCCCCCGGCCGTCGACGCGTTCATCGACGTCCGGGGCGCGCAGAGCCCCACCGTGGTCGCCCCGCGCGCCTGCGCCGCCGCCGTGGCACTGACCTACCTCGCCGGACAGGGCGGCCTGGACACCCCGGGCGAGCGCGGTGTGCTGGTGCTGGCCGGCTGCGCCGACGACGGCAGCTGGACACCGTACGCCGAAGGCGGGCGTGTGCTGCCGGACACCGGCGAGGACGGGCTGGACTGTCTGTGGCGCGACGCCGAGGGCTGGCGGCTGCGCACCGGCACCGAGACCCGCTCCGACCCCGACCCGGGTCTTGAGGGCGCCGCCCGGCTGCTGTGGGGCGAGCGCTGGCAGGACACCCGCAGGAAGTGGGCGCGCGAGACCCTGGAGACCTTCGAGTGGCGCCTGCTGCACTCCACGGCCGGCGCCGCCGAGGAGGGCCCCGACTCCTGGATGCACGAGGGCGGCGACCGGCTCGTCGAACTGCGCCAGGCCGGCGTCCTCGCCCACCGCTTCCTCCAGCTGCCCACCTCCCGCGTCATCCAGTCCGGCACCCGCAACAGCGGCAAGAGCGTGTGCGCCCGCCAGCTCGTCGGCAAGCTGGAGAAGGCCGGCTGGCAGACCGTCGCCATCGCCCCGCAGCGCCGTCATCTGCCCACCGACGGCAGCCTGCCCACCATCGTGCGGGCCGCGCTCATCGCCGCCCAGGCCGAGGGCGTCGGCCGGCCCCGGCTCGTCGTCCTGGAGGACCTGCACGCCCTCGTCGACGGCAACATCGGCGCGGCACTGGAGTCGCTCGGCGAACTGAAGGTCGCCGTGCTGGCCGTCACCCGGTACGTCGACGGCGCCGTCAGCGCCTGGGACACCCATGGCGTGATGGCGTACATGACGCCCGTGGTGCCCGAGGAGATCCCGCGGATCGCGGCCCGGCTCGTCGCCGACCACCCCGACGTGTACCGCACCACCGACGAGGCCGCGCTCTCCCTCGCGGTGGAGGGCAGCGCGGGCGACCTCGGCGTGCTCACCGACCTGCTGCGCGACGGCGTCACCGCCACCCCGGCCGGGGACACCGGGCGCCGCGAGGCCGCCTCCCGGCTGGTGCGCGAACTGGCCGAGCGGGCCTGCGCCGGCCTCGACGCCGCCGCCCGCACCGCCGTCGGCCGGCTCGCCGCCGTCTCGATGCTCGACGAGGGCGTGCCCGTCGCCCTGCTCGACGCCGTCCCCGAGGCCACCCGCACCGCGCTCGGCGTCGTGGTGCACGAGCAACTGGCCCGCATCCCCAGCGGCGTACGCGCCGAAGCCGTCCTGGAGCGCACCTCGGCCGACGGCGGTGAGGACCTGCTCACCTGCCTGGAGCGGTACCTGCTGGACATGCTCGCCGCGAGCGACCACGAACGCGTCCGCGCCCTGCTCGCCAACTGCGACGCCTACCAGCCCGAACTCATCGCCCAGCTCCTCGACCGCACGAGCCTGCGCCGGGCCGTCACCTCCTGGGCCGCCACCGCCCATCCGCCGACCGCGCTGCGCCTGCTGCGGCTGTGCGGCAAACACAGCGAGTCCGCCTGGATCGCCGACGCCCTCCCGCCCGTGCTCAGCGAGCTGCCCGGGACCCCCGAGCTGCGGGTGCGCGATCTGACGACCGCGCTGAAGACGCTGTGGGACCGCCAGTACCAGCTCCCCGCCACCGCCGTCGCCGACCTGATCGCCTGGATCGGCAAGCCGGACGGCGGCCTGGACATCGTCCTGGCCCGGCCCTCCATGCTGCGCGAGCGCTCCCGGTTCGTCCGCGCCCTGCTGCAGCTCTCCGGCAACAGCACCACCCCCGTCACGGACGTCTGCGGCTGGCTGGAGGCGCGCGCCGACGCTGTCGTCCGCGGGGCCGACCCGCGCCGGGCCGAGGACCTCATCGCCATCCGGCGCATGGACGACGTCATCCACCGCTGGGCCCGCGAGGCCCGCGGCGCCGACGCCGGCCGCGACGGGCTGCGCCCGCTGGAGCGCTCCACCAGCCCGCTCCTGGAACAGCACCCCACCCGTGACACCCCGCTGCCCGCCGTCCTCGCCTGGATCTCCCTCGTCGTGCACTTCGACGGCACCGCCCGCTGGGATCCGCTCATCAAGCAGTACGAGCAGCAGATCCGCGCCGCGCTGCACCACGCGGACGCGATCCAGATCAGCACCGCCCTCGCCGACCTGGCCCGCAACAACCGCGGCCTGACCAACCGGCTGCTGAACAACCTCCAGCTCGGGCGGGCCCTGGCCACGATCCTGAAGAAGTCCACGCCCGCCGAGGCGGCGATCCTCATCCGCACCGTGCGCAACATCCACGGCGCGACCATCAAGTCCCTGCTCTACCGCGAGTCCCCGCAGGGCAGCCCCGTCGCCGACGTCCAGCTCGCCCGGGACCTCGCCGTCTCCATCCGCCGGCTGAAGGACGGCCGCGGCGCGGGCATGCTGCTCAGCAGCGTCAGCCGCGCCGACGACCTCTACTGCGACACCCGCGACGGCTTCGGCCCCGTCCTGGCGAAGGAACTCGGCGCGGACTTCGCCCGGGACCTGATGGCCGAGGAGCGCCGGCCCGCCGTCATCTACCACTTCCTCAAGGGCCTGTGGGAGGCCGGCGCGGAGTACCGCACCGAGCTGGAGGAGCAGGCGCTGAATCTGGTCGTCAGCAGCATCCAGGCCCAGCGGGGCGCCGCCCGGCCCTGGGGGCCGCAGCTGGCGATGCTGCTGATCGAGGACGACTACTTCGGCCAGCGGTTCCTGATGAAGCTCGCCGAACGCCTCGACACCGGGCTGCTCGTCCAGCGCATGCAGAACCCGTCCCTCGACCCGCAGAGCATGGTCCACACCCATCGCCTCGGGCTCGCCCTCAACCCGCGCATCGGCGAGGAGTTCGCCAAGAAGGTCGACGTGGACCGCGCGGTGCGCAGCCCTGTGCAGTGGAGCGCGGGGGACGTGGCCCAGAAGCTCCAGGTGATGGCGACGACCCTGCGGGCGGGCGGCTTCGTCGACGCCACCCGCACGGTGCTGCGGAACTTCAGCGACGAGCACCCGGACTGGGACTGGGCGACCAAGCTGCGCGAGCAGCGCCGGGTCGGCGCCTTCACCACCGCGCTGAGCCAGCTGCGCAAGTTCGACCCCTCCGAGGCCGCGACCGCCGCCAACACCCTCATCACCCCGCAGGGCGATCAGCCCTCCCACATCACCGACCTGCTGCTGCGCAGCGTGATCCATCCGCCGCTCACCAACGACCTGCTGTCCACCGTCGAACGCTGCCAGCGCGGACTCGGCAAGGCCGAGCTGGCCGCCCTGCGCGACGCCCGCGAGGCCCGCTGGCAGGTGTTCACCGAGATCTTCAAGTTCGAGCAGGACCCGATCACCCAGGGCGTCGTCGGCCGGGGCCTGGCGCGGCTGGGCATGGTGCCGGCCAGCGAGCCGAAGAACTGGATGCGCACGCTGGTCCTCGACCGGTGGGCCTCCACGCTGTACATGCTGGCCAGTCCGCGCGGCATCACGGAGGTGCTCACCCTCGCCTACATCTGGGAGCGGCAGTGGGGCGAGCAGCTCGCCGAGACCGTCGACGGCAACCGGCTGCTGAAGCGGCTCGGGCTGCGCATGCGGCCCGACCTGCGGGAACTGCCCAACCTGGTGACGGCACTGTGGCTGACCGGTCGCCGTGACCTCGTCGACGACATCGTGCGCGACCTGCGCGGGGTGCGGGCCGAGTGGGTCGCGGAGAGCATGGGCCTGCAGCAGGCGCCCCGCATGCTCAAGTCCCTGCGCCACGCCGAGCAGCCCACGGACTTCTTCCTGCCGGGCGTGGGACACGTCCTGGAGCGCACGCTGGCCCGGCCGCGGGTCGTCGACGCCGAGGAGCACTGGAGCCAGATCGGCTGGGCGGCGCAGGCGCTGGCCGACTGCGACGGACGGCAGTACGTGCCCGACGCGCGACCCGGCCTGGAGCCCAACGCCGTCGCCTACCCGGCGGCGGTGGCCTGGGGCGCGTCTTGGCTGGCGAGCGGCGACTGGGCCGCCGAGACGGTCGGGGCGGCGCTGGACGTCTTCGAGCGCGACGGGTACGCGCAGTGGCAACCGAGGGAGGCCTGCATGGCGCTGATCGCTGCCGCTCGGGCCGGCCGGGTCCCGGTGGAGGGGCCGTTGGCCGAGCACTGGCAGATGGCCACCGACGGAGGTGCCGAGCTGCTGACGCTGCTGCTGCGGGAGGCGGACCGGGTGCCGTCCATCGCGGACCACTTCCGGCGGGCCGACATCTCCCGGCGTATGCGCGCTCTGTCCGGCGCGCCCGGCGTCAACATCATGCCGTGCCATCCGGAGCTGGCGGCGTCGGTGGCCCGGCTGTGCCCGAGGACGGCGACGCCGGGGGCGATGGCGGGGGACCTGGGGTATTAGGGGGCGCCGCCTAGTCGCCGTGGGGGGGGCTGCTGTCGTCTGGCGGCTTGCCGGTCGTGGGTGGCTGGTCGCGCAGTTCCCCGCGCCCCTAGGGGCCGTGGGGGCTGCTGCCGTCCTGCGGTCGCCGGTCGTGTGTGGTTGGCCGCGCAGTTCCCCGCGCCCCTAGGTGGCCTAGGGCGCTGTCCGGTCACGGGGCTCCGGGGCCAGTAGCTCGGCCAGGTGCAGGGCTTCGTGGCCGGCGCTGTTCAGCTCGTGGATCTGGGTGCGGCAGCTGAAGCCGTCGGCGAGGACCTTTGTCGAGGGGTCGGCCTCCCGAAGGCGGGGCAGCAGTGCTCGCTCGGCGATGGCGTGGCTGACCTCCAGGTGGCCGCGTTCGAAGCCGAAGTTTCCGGCGAGGCCGCAGCAGCCGGTGTCCAGGCGCTCGGCGTCGACTCCGGCGCGGCGGAGGAGTTCGGCGTCGGCGTCCCACCCGAGGACGGCGTGCTGGTGGCAGTGCACCTGGACCAGGGCCTGCCCGGAACGCCGCGGCGGCTCGTAGCCGGGACTGTGTTCGGTGAGCAGCTCGGCCAGGGTCACGGTGGCGTCCCGCAGAGGGCGTACGTCCAGGGAGTTCGGGAACAGCTCGGCCGCGTCCGACCGCAGGACGGCCGTGCAGCTGGGCTCCAGACCGACCACCAGGCCGCCGCCGCGCACATGCGGGGCGAGACGGCGCACGGTCCGCGTCAACACACGCTCGGCGACGCCGAGTTGGCCGGTGGAGATCCAGGTCAGCCCGCAGCACAGCGGCTCTTCGGGCACGACGACCCGCCAGCCCGCGTCGGCGACGAGCCGTACGGCGGCCCGGCCGACGTGCGGGTGCAGGAAGTTGGTGAAGGTGTCCGGCCACAGCACGACCGTGCCGCGGGAGCCGTCGCCGTACGGCCCGGTGCGGGTGTACCACCGCTGGAGGCTCTCCCCGGCGAACCGCGGCAGCTCGCGGTCGGCGAGCCCGGCCAGCCGCGCGGCCGCCCTGTGAAGGCCGGGGGAGTGGGTGAGGGCGTTGACGGCGGGCGCGAGCCGGGCGCGGTCGACCACCTGGGCGAGCGCGGGCAGCCAGCCCAGCGACCAGTCCGAGCGCGGCCGCCGCCAGGGCCGGCCCGCGTAGTGGTGGGCCAGGAACTCCGCCTTGTACGTGGCCATGTCGACGTCGGCCGGGCAGTCCCGGCGGCATCCCTTGCAGGCCAGGCACAGGTCGAGGGCGTCGCGCACGGCCTCGGAGCGCCAGCCGTCGCGCAGCGGGCCGTCGCCGTGTCCGTCGAGCATCTCGAACAGCAGCCGGGCCCGGCCGCGGGTGGAGTGCTCCTCCTCCAGGGTGACCTGGTAGGACGGGCACATCACCTGCCCGCCCTCGGTGCTCAGTTGACGGCACTTGCCGACCCCGACACAGCGGTTCGCGGCCTGCGTGAACGAGCCGCCGTCGTGCGGGAAGCGGAAGTGCAGGTCGCGGGGCTCGTACGGGGCCCAGTCGCCGCCGAGCCGCAGGTGCTCGTCCAGCCGGTACGGCGCCACGACCTTGCCGGGATTCATCCGGTCGAGCGGGTCGAAGACGGCCTTCAGCCGGCCGAAGGCCTCCACGAGCACCGGCCCGAACAACCGCGGCAGCAGCTCGCCCCGGCTCTGACCGTCCCCGTGCTCCCCGGAGAAGGACCCGCCGAACTCCACCACCAGGTCCGCCGCCCGCTCCATGAACCGCCGGTATTCGGCGACCCCTTCGGCGGAGTACAGGTCGAAGGGGATGCGGGTGTGCACACAGCCCTGCCCGAAGTGGCCGTACAGACTCGGCCCGGTGTCGCTCTCGTAGCCGAACTCCCGGAACAGGGCCCGCAGTCGGCGCAGATAGTCGCCGAGCCGCTCGGGTGCGACCGCGGAGTCCTCCCAGCCCTCGAAGGTGTCGGGCCGGTGCGGCACATGCGCCGTGGCGCCGAGCCCCGCCTCACGGACCTGCCACAACTGCTCCTCGCCTGCCGGGTCGTCGAGGAACGCCACCTGCGCGTCGTGCTCCGTCTCGCCGAGCGCGTCCAGCATGCGGTGCGCCCGCTCGTCGGACTCCGCGACGCTCTCGCCGCCGAACTCCACCATCAAGAAGGCGTTGCCCTCCGGGAGTTGCTCCAGCGCCCGCCGGTTGAGGTGCTTGAGCCGCTCGTCGTGGACGAGGTGCGCGTCCACGCCCTCCAGCGCCATCGGCTCGTACGGCAGGATGTCCGGCACCGCGTCCGCCGCCCGCGCCACGTCGTCGAACCCCAGCACCACCAAGCTCCGTTCCGGCACGACCGGCACCAGCTCCAGCTCCGCGCGCAGTACGGTCACCAGGGTCGACTCGCTGCCGACCAGCAGGCCCGCGACGTCGAACCCGTGCTCCGGGAGCAGGGAGTCGAGGTTGTAGCCGGAGACCCGGCGCGGGATGTCCGGGAAGCGGCGGCGGATCTCGTCGGCGTAGGTGTCCCGTAGGGCGCGCAGCGAGCGGTACACCGCCGCGCACGGGTCTCCGCGCCGCTCGATGCGGGCGTACTCCTCGTCGTCGGTCTCCCCGCACCAGAAGCGGGTGCCGTCGTGGAGCAGCACCTCCAGGCGGGCGATGTTGTCGACGACCTTGCCGGTGGCCTGGGCGGTGGCGCCGCAGGAGTTGTTGCCGATCATGCCGCCGATCGTGCAGTTCATATGGGTGGCGGGCTCCGGCCCGAAGCGCAGCCCGTGAGGAGCGAGACGCCGGTTCAGCTCGTCCGGGACGATGCCGGGCTGCACCACGCAGGTGCGCGCCTCGGTGTCGACGGACTCCAGCTGGTGGCAGTACTTGGACCAGTCCAGGACGACCGCGGTGTTGGTGCACTGCCCGGCCAGGCTGGTCCCGCCGCCCCGCGACAGCACGGGCGCGCCGTGCTCCCGGGCGACGGCCACCGCCTGAACGGCGGCCTCCGGGGTGTGCGGCACCACCACGCCGATCGGGGTCTGCCGGAAGTTCGAGGCGTCCGTGGAGTACGCCGCCCTGCTCCCCGCGTCGAACCGCACCTCCCCGTCCACCCGGGCCCGCAGCGCGGCCTCCAGCGCGACACGGTCCACCTGCGCGACGGCGGGCGGTCGGACGACGGGGTCGGGCAGCTCCGACGCGGGCATGGACGGCCTCCCTCCGGGACGGCTGCCGGGTACCCGGCTCGCCCCGCGGGCAACCCGGCGACGTCAGCCCGTGGGCGTGTGCCGCGGGCAGGAGGCGCTGCGCGGCGAGGGCAGGCCCGGCAGCGCGCCCTCCGGCGGCGTGGCGCTCAGGCCCCAGGCCGACCTGATCGCGGTGATGAGGGGACGGGCGCTGTACGGGGAGATCTCCAGCTCCTGACGCGCCTGGGCGAGCAGGTCGGGGTCACCGTCCGGACTGCCCCCGGCCGCCGCCCGGCGGCGGGTGAGGTCCGGTCTGCCGAAGATGTCCAGCAGCGTCAGCGAGAACAGCACATACGCCGAGGCCTCGTCGACCAGCAGCCGGGTCGGCTCGGGAAGGGTCCCCGCCGCGGCCCCCAGCCGGCCGTCCAGATCCTGGAAGGCGACCTGGTGCAGCGCCCGGTGCAGGTCGGCCGACGGGCAGGGGCACAGATGCCGCAGCTGAGCCATCAGCGCACGGAAGGAGAGCAGGACCGCGCTCGTCTCAGGGGTCCACTGCTGCTTGGCCAGCAGCGTACGGAAACCCGCCAGGGTCTCGGCGAGCTCCTCCAGGATCATCTGCCGGGAGATGTCGGTCAGCTCGAAGAACCGCGTCTTGTCCTCGATCTCCATGATGCGCAGCCCGTAGCGGATCAGATCGCGCGGCAGGCCGCCCGACAGGGCGTGGGCGAGCAGACTGTACGGCTCCGACAGGCCGGGCGCCCGCCGCTGAAGGATGTCCTTGGACTCGGTGAGCGTGCAGGGCTGGACATGCAGGATGTCGTCGAGGGAGCTGTCGGTCACGCCCCGGTGCGGCAGGCCGCGCCGCACGAACGAGGCGCCCACGTCCTCGGCCACCGAGATCAGACAGTGCACATGGGGCACGCCCAGGATCGCCTTGATCTCGCCGAGGAACTCCAGCGCCTGGGCGTCCGAGCCGAGTCGGTCCACCTCGTCGATGGCGATCACGACCCTGCCCCGGCGCAGGAAACGCTCCCGGGCGATGTCCGTCAGCAGCTCGCGGAAGTCCGACACCAGCTCCGGCATGGTGGGCGGCACGGTCGACAGCGAGGTCGTGTGCGCGGCCAGCAACTGGGGCGGGCCGGTGGTCACGGCGGTGGCGGAGGTCTGCACCGTCTGCAGCCGGTAGAGCTGGTTGCGGCACCTGGTCACGAGCGGCGCCTCGGGCCGGGGCGCGGTCCACGACCCCGCTCTGATCAGCACCAGCCCGAGCAGCAGTCCGGCGGCACGCAGTGGATTGCCGGTGTCGGTCACGACGCTGCCCAGGGAGGGTTCCCGGCTGAGCAGGTACAGGTCCGCCACGAGCAGGACCCCGGTCAGGCCCCGGCGGAAGCGGCGGTCGTCGGCCAGGGGGATCGCGGGGAGCGCGGGGAGCGCCCCGACGTGCGCCTCGAGGTCCCTCGGCAACATCAGCGCCGCGAGGCCGACGCCCACGGCAAGGGCCACGAGCATCTCGGGCGACTGCCCGACCAGGTCGCGGGCGTTGCGCCGGACGTCGTCGTCGAAGAGCAGCGAGACGGGCGCCGAGACGACCAGTGCATAACCAGCCAGCAGTGAGACTCCCTTCAGCCCGGTGCTCAGCAGCGAGCCCAGCCGTGCCGAGCGCCGCAGCCGCCACAGCAGGACCCCCGCCAGTGTCGCGGCGAGTGCCTGGCCCACCCGCTCCCCGCGCCACACGGCGACCGTGGTGTCGGTCAGCCCGTCCCACAGGTCCTGGGCGGTGTCCAGCGCCGGGTCGTCGTATCGCACACCCGCCGAGCGCGTCGCCGCGCCCAGGCCGAGCACCACCAGCGCCCCGGCGGGCAGCGCGAACAGCAGGAACCGCGTCACCCGGCGCAGGGCGGGGCCGGCACTGCGGGCCGCTCTGCGGAAGGCCGACAGCCGCGCGAACTCCGGGACGTCCTGGCCGTGCTCGGTGAGATACCGCTCGCACACCGTGATGTACAGCGACAGCAGGAACTCGTACGGCGAATAGCTCGCCGGCGCCTGGACGACGACCGCGAAGTCCGCCTCCTCGGCGCAGCTCTCCAGCAGGGTCGTCTTGCCCGCGCCACGCGGACCGCTGACCGCGATGGTGCCGCCTTCGCGCTGGGCGACCTTCCGCGCCAGCTGCCGGGCCGCCTCGTTGCCGATCACGTACTGCCGGTTGCGCGGGGAGCGCAGCCCGTCGTAGCTGTCCGGCAGCAGCAGCGAGTCCACGTCGTCGCCGAGGAGGGCCTCGACCACGCGCTCCATCAGCGGGCCCACGCCGTGGAGTTGGAGGTCGCGCCGCCAGCGCCGCTCGGCGGAGCCCGCCCGTTCACCTCGAATCCACAGCACGGCCGCCAGGGCCGCTTCGCTCAGGTTGTGCCGTACCCGCATGCGCCACAGCGGGTTCCGGTGGACCGCGAGCGCCGCCAGGGCGGGCGGCAGCGCGGCGAGGCCGACGACCGTCCAGGACGCCACGGCGAGGGCGCCGAGGAAGAACAGGCCGAGCAGACACAGCACGACGGTCGCCGGGGCGACCGGGTCATGCACGTACTCGCGGCGCAGCCGCGTCGCCTCGAACCGCCCGAGCAGCCCCTGGAAGCGCCGCCGGCTCTCCTCGCACGGCTGGAGGGCCCGTCGGACGTTGGCCTCGGTCAGCATCGCCGCGCGGACGTTCTCCGCGGTCGCCTGGGGGCGTTTGCCCAGCCGCCGCGCGACGGCCGGTTCGGCCAGACAGGTGTCGACGACGGCGGCGTAGGCGATCGCCTCCCGCTCATGGGCGAAGAGATCGGCGATCTGCCACGGTGCGCTGCGGTGGGGGCGTGGCATGGGCGGGGCGGGCCTTTCGGGTGGCGTGCGTGGCGTGGGTGGGTGGCGGCGGGGCCGTTGGGCGCCGTGCCGGGCGGTGGCGGCGGGCAGGTGCGTCCGGGGCGCCGCGCCCTCATGGACAGGCCGGCCGGGGTCAGGAGGTCCCTGCGCGGGCGCGTTCCAGTTCCGCCCTCGATATGCGGGTGCCCTTCTTGTGCTCGACCTGGAAGAGGGCCTCCAGGCCGGGCTCGAACGGCGGGCGCATGCCGTAGGTGACGGCGTGGGCGGAGGCGTCGTCCAGGAGGCGGCCCACGCACTGGGCGAGGGTCGAGGGGCCGGAGCCGGAGTAGCCCCAGGAGAGGCCGGGGGCGTCCATGCTGGGGGCGGGGTAGAGCACGCCGTCGCGGGTGCGGACCCAGATCGGTTCGTCGAGGACGACCTCCTTCAGGACCGAGCCGGCGGGCAGCCGTTTGGGGGCGTGGCCCAGATAGCTGATCGCGCGCGCGTCGTTGAACATGAACCGGCCCTTGAACGCCACCACGGGGCTGCCGGTGACCGGGTCGACGAAGGTCCCGACCAGTTTGGCGTCGTCGTAGGCCAGCAGACGGTGGATGGCCGTCGGCCGCACCGGCCGCAGCCGGTTGATCCACTCCGCGCCCTGGCGTGTGACACCGTTGCGGTCGAGGCTGAAGGCACCGCCGAAGGGCAGGTCCTCCCCGCTCCACATGCTGATCTGCTCCAGGCACTCCACCGCGTGGTCGTCGGTGCGCGCGCACAGCTCGGCGAGCCCACGGGCGACGACGTCGGACGGGACGGTCTCCGCACGGCCGGGGTCGTCGGTGCCGGGCACGGCCGGCAGCACCATCGCCGCGCGTTCCTTGCGGGCCTTGGCGGAGCCGTCCTTGCCGCCTCTTGTGTCGAGGATCTCCTCCACCTCGTGCACCGCCGACTCGGCGGCGCGGGTGCGCATCTCGTGCCCGATGGTGAAGCACGCCCCGCGCACGGGGGAGTCGGGCGCCTCGGTCGCGGCCAGTTCGTACAGGGGCTCCCACGACGGCCAGGTGACCGGCTCGACGGGCACGGGCGCGTCCCCCGGCCGCCAGGCCGTCAGATGCTCGGGCCGCCGCAACTCCGAGGGCCACCAGGGCACTTGGGTGCCGATGTGCGCCGCGATCTCCGACCACCAAGGCTCGTACGGCAGGTCGGGGCGGGCCCGGTCGACCGCCGTGAGGTCGGGGCCGTACAGGCCGTAGTCGTGCCGGACGACGACCACCGTCGTCGCCTTCTCGTGGAAGTCGAGCAGCGTGCGCGGGCCGATGGGAAAGGACCGCGGATAGGCGATCAGCAGCAGCCCCGCGTCCGTCTGCCACGACCCGGCGAAGTGCTCGCCGACGTCGGCCTCGTCGGACGTGACGTACCGGCCGCCCAGATAGCGGGGTTCCGCGGTGCCGGCCGGCCGCAGCAGCAGTGGGACGTGGTCGGCGAGGGCGGGACGGGAGCGGGCGAGCCAGCGGGCGAACGCCTGGCCGTGCCACTGGGTGACCCCGTCCGTGTACTTCGGATCGACCGGGGCGATCATGCCGGGGTCCGCGAGGAGATTCTCCCAGGCGCTCTCCGACAGACCGAAGGCCTTCCGCAGCTCGGCAGCTGTCATGCTCTCCAACATGTCCCCCCGCAGGCGCTGTTCGTCCCGTCCGCCTCCCATGATGCGTGGTGCCACTGACAATGCCGCGCGACGCCGGTCGACGTCCGAGGCTGTCGCGCACCGTGTCGCTGTTGGGCTGAACGGGTGACTTGGCGTAAGAATTGGCTGGTGCAGGCGATGAGTGCGAGTCAGATCGGGGGGAGCCGGTGAACAGCCACGACGTCACCGATGAACAGTGGGAGGGGCTCGCCCAGGTCGTGCCGTTGCGGGGGCGCGACGCCTGGCCGTCGTCGGTGGGGCACCGCGCGCTGCCGGAAGCGGCGACCGAGACGCGGCGCCGTTTCGTGGTGCTGCGGGTCAATGTGTTCGCCGACGCCCGCGAGGTCGCCGAGACGCTGATGGCGGGCATCCCCGTGCTGCTCGACCTCACCGGCGCGGAGTCCGAGGTCGCCAAGCGTGTCCTCGACTTCAGCACCGGCGTCGTCTTCGGCCTGGCCAGCGGGATGCACCGGGTGGACCGCAACGTCTTCCTGCTGACCCCGGCCGGCACGGAGGTCCAGGGCCTCATGGCGAGCGCGGGCGTGCCGGGCGTGTGAGGACACCTCCGTGCGTCCGGCGCCCGAGGTGCCACGGCGGGCCGGAGGCCGGCCGGCCGGGCGGTCGCAGCGCCCTGGGCGGCCGACCGGCCGCCGGCCCGCGGCCACCGGTCCGCCCGCGGGCCCGTAGGCGCCCGATCGGTCGAGGGCCCGGTTTCGGCCGGTCGGTCGTGGGCCCGCCGTCGGTCGGTCGCGGGCCTGGGGGTCGCTGTGCGGCTGTGACCCGGGCGCGTTGGTGCTGTGGGCCCGTAGGCGCTTGCTCGGTCGAGGGCCCGGTGTCGGCCGGTCGGTTGCGGGCCCGCCGTCGGTCGGTCGCGGGCCTGGGGGTCGCTGTGCGGCTGTGACCCGGGCGCGTTGGTGCTGTGGGCCCGTAGGCGCCTGCTCGGTCGAGGGCCCGGTGTCGGCCGGTCGGTTGCGGGCCCGCCGTCGGTCGGTCGCGGGCCTGGGGATCGCTGTGCGGCTGCGATCCGGGGCGCGTGTCGGTGCTGCTGGCCCGTAGGCGCCTGCTCGGTCGATGGCCTGATGCCGATCGGTCGGTCGTGGCCCGCCGCCGGCCGGTCGTGGGCCTGGTGTTGATCGGTCGCGGGCCTGGGGGTCGCTGTGCGGCTCTGACCCGGGCGCGTGTCGGTGCTGCGGGCCCGTAGGCGCCTGCATGGTCGAGGGCCCGATGTCGATCGGTCGGTCGCGGGCCCGGCGTTGATCGGTCGCGGCCCCAGGGGGCGCCGTGCGGCTGCGATCAGGGGCGCGTGTCGGTACTGCTGGCCCGTAGGCGCCCGGTCGGTCGAGGCCCGGTGTCGGCCGGGTCACTCGCGGCCAGGAGTCGCCGCGCGGCCCCGACCCGGGGCGCGGCGTCGGTGCTGCGGCCCCTGGGTCGCCCGATCGTAGGAAACGCGTCGAGGTGGAACGGTTCGCCTGGGAACGGAGACCTACGGTCCGCATATGGTCGTACGCCCCGGGTCCTCCGCCCCGTCCTCCCGCAGTGCACGTCCCGAGTCCGTCCCGGCGCCGCGTGAGGCGTCGGGAGAGCCGGCCCTGTTGGCGCGGGAGCCGTCGGTCGAGGCCGGCCCGGAGGGTCCGCCGGGCCCGGAGCGGGGTGTCGGGCGGCCCCGGATCACCGAGCTGCGGCTGTCCGCGTTCGCCGGGCATCGCGGGGTCGGCTTTCCGCTCGGGCCGGTCACGCTGTTGACCGGGCCCAGTGGCTGCGGGAAGAGCACGGCGCTGCGGGCGTACGAGGCGCTGGCGCGGCTCGGCGGCGGTGCCGGGCTGTACGACGTGTTCACCGAGCCGGAGGCCTACGTGCCGGAGTGGGCCCGGCCCGACGCCCAGCGGCGCCGCGGGTTCCGTATCGGGTGCACGGCCGACGGACCCGAGGGACCCGTCCGGCTCGACGTCGCCGTACAGGCCGAGCCGGAGCTGCGGATCGTCGGCGAGCGGCTGTCCGCCGACGGGGTCGTCCTCCTCCAGACCGCTCTGCGCGATCCGAGCCGTCCTGTCGTGCAGGCCGCCTGGCACACCGCGGGCAGCGCACCCGTCACCCGCGCCCCGCTGCCCGACGACCGGCTGGGCACGGCCCTGCTGCCGCTGCGCGTGGCCGGCAAGACGGACGGACAGCGGCGGGTGCTCGCCGCCGCCGAGCAGATGGTCGTCGCGCTGCGCTCGGTCTTCGCCTGCGACCCCGACCCCGGCCGGATGCGCGGGCCCGTGCCCGTCGGCTCGGGCCGGCTGCTGCCGGGCTGCGACAACCTCGCCGGCGTGCTGTGGCGGCACCCGCGCCGAGTGCGGCCAGCGGCACGCCCGGTACGTCGCGGCCGTCCGCGCCGCGTGCACCGGCCCGGTCCTGGACGTCGTCGCCGAGCCCGAGGGCCGCGGCATGGTCCGCGGGCTGCTCGAACGCGGCGACGGGCTGCGCACCGGCTTCGCCCGCCTCGGCGACGGCGAGCTGCGCCACCTCGCCCTCGCCCTGGTGCTGCTCACCGGCCCCGGGGTTCTCGACCTCGACCCCCCGGGCGAGGTGCCTTCGGCCCTGCAGGCGCTCACCGTGCTCTCCGACGGCTTCGACCGGGCGCTCGACCCCCGCCAGCGCGCGGAGCTGGCCCGGCTGGCCGTACGGATGGCCGAGCACGGCCACATCCGGTGCGTCGGCACGGTCAGCGACGCCTCGTGGGTCGCGGGGACGCCCGGCGTGACAGTGGTACACCTGGACAGGTGACAGAAGATCCGCGGCCGCTGGACGTGGCCGGACTCCAGCGCAGGCTCGCCGAGTTCGCCGCCGCGCGCAACTGGCAGCCGTACCACACCCCCAAGAACCTCGCCGCCGCCCTCAGTGTCGAGGCGTCCGAACTGGTCGAGATCTTCCAGTGGTTGACGCCCGAGGAGTCCGCGCGGGTGATGGACGACCCCGGCACCGCGCACCGCGTCACCGACGAGGTGGCCGACGTGCTGGCCTACCTCCTGCAGCTGTGCGAGGTGCTCGGCATCGACGCACTGGCCGCGCTGGATGCGAAGATCGACCGCAACGAGCGCCGTTTCCCGGCACCTTGAGGAGTAGAACCACGCCGTCCGCTTTCACTCTCCGCAGTCATAATCGAGTCCGAATCCGAATTGTTGTCCACAGATTTCCGTCTTCCTCTGGCTTTTCGCCGCACGGAGCTTCACTCTGGGTAGTGGACAAGGGAGTTCGGGCGGACGTGCGGAGAGCGCGTCGGGACAGACGGGGGCAGCGCATGGACGCGGTGCGGCTCATCCTGACGAGCAGGCGTGCCCTGGCGGGAAGCGGCGAGGTGCCGCAGATCATGGCGGAGGTGTGGCAGGCGCAGTCGCTCGCCCAGGCGATCGGCAGCAGGCTCGCGGTCTTCGGCCCACCCCAGCTGCGCGGCGAGGCGCTGGGCCTCACCGAGCTGGCGGGCCGCGGCTGCGGCGTCCTCGACGAACCGCAACTGGGCCCCGGCGAACTGCGCGCGGCCCAGCTGACCGAACTGGGCGACGCCCGCCAGGCCCTCCTCAGCCTCGGCGGGCTCCTCGGAGAGGTCGGCATAGCCCTGGTCGGCGTGGCGAGCGCCGCCGCCGACGAGGGCACGTACTGGCAGTGCATGGAGGCCATCGACGCGGCCGACGAATCGCGGGACCGCGTGCTGGAGATGCTCAGACGCCTCGCGGACGGCGAGGAAGCCTTAGCCGCGGTTCCTTAGGGACGCCGCTTCCTCTTCAGCCGGGCCCCGCCCGGAGGCCTGAAGGTCGGCATCCAACGCGGAAAGGTCGGCATTCAGCGCCGCCATCAGCTCCTCCATCTGCTGGAGCAGCCCCTTCGGCGCGGTTTCCTCGGACATCCAACGGCCTCCTAGCCTCAAGCTTCCTAGCCCTGCGCACGAGCAACGATCATCGCCGGACCCGGTCACGGTGCAGGATGGAAGGCATGGATCTCCGCATCTTCACCGAACCACAGCAAGGCGCCACCTACGACACCCTCCTCACCGTGGCCAAGGCCACGGAAGACCTCGGCTTCGACGCCTTCTTCCGCTCCGACCACTACCTCAAGATGGGTGACGTCGACGGCCTGCCCGGCCCCACCGACGCCTGGATCACCCTCGCGGGCCTCGCGCGGGAGACCAAGCGCATCCGGCTCGGCACCCTGATGACCGCGGCCACCTTCCGGCTGCCCGGCGTGCTCGCCATCCAGGTCGCCCAGGTCGACCAGATGTCCGGCGGCCGCGTCGAACTGGGCCTGGGCGCGGGCTGGTTCGCCGAGGAGCACACGGCGTACGGCGATCCCCTTCCCGAAGGAGAAGTTCGCCCGCCTGGAGGAGCAGCTGGAGATCGTCACCGGACTGTGGGCCACCCCGCCCGGCAAGACGTACGACTTCCGCGGCGCGCACTACGAGCTCACCGACTCGCCGGCCCTGCCCAAGCCCGCGCAGGAGAAGATCCCGGTCCTCGTCGGCGGCCACGGCCCGACCCGCACCCCGCGGCTGGCCGCCCGGTACGCGGACGAGTTCAACATGCCGTTCTCCTCGGTGGCGGACAGCGAGCGCCAGTTCGGCCGGGTGCGCGCCGCCGCGGAGGCCGCCGGCCGCGACGGCGACGACCTCGTGTACTCCAACGCCCTCGTCGTCTGCGTCGGCAGGGACGACCAGGAGGTGGCCCGCCGCGCCGCCGCGATCGGCCGTGAGGTCGAGGAGCTCAAGGCCAACGGCCTGGCCGGCTCCCCGGCCGAGGTCGTCGACAAGATCGGCCGCTACGCCGAGATCGGCGCCGGCCGCATCTACCTCCAGCTGCTCGACCTGCACGACCTGGACCACCTGGAGCTGATCTCCTCCCAGGTGCAGTCCCAGCTGGGCTGAGGGGCCCTCACGGCGGACGACGGCCGCACAGCCGGTCCCGCGGAAGGTGCCGGCGTGCGGTCTCACACGATGTGCCGGCCGCCGTCCACCGTGAGCACATCACCGGTCGTGTACCGCGCCCGGGTCAGATGCAGCACGGCCTCGGCCACGTCCTCGGGCGTGCCCACCCGGCGCAGCGGGGTGTGCTCGCTGACCCAGTCGCGCGAACTCGTCCAGACGTCCTCGGCCTCGTCGTACCAGGAGGTGTCGATCAGTCCCGGCGCGACCGCGTTGACCCGGATCTGAGGGCCGAGCTGGGAGGCGAGCAGCCGCGTCATGTGGTCGAGGGCGGCCTTGCTCACCGCGTAGGGCACGGAGCTGCCCAGGGCGCGGGTGGCGGAGACGGACGAGACGTTGACCACCGAGGCCGAGTCGGACCGGCGCAGATGGGGCACCGCGGCGATGGTCACCTGCCAGGCGCCGATCACATTGACGTCGAAGATCTCCCGCCAGACCGAGGCGTCCACCGCGTCCAGGTCGCTGAGCGGGATGAAGCGGGTGATGCCCGCGTTGTTCACCAGGGTGTCGAGACGCCCGTAGGCGTCGATCGCGGCCTGGACGATCCGCCGGGCGTCCGCCGGGTCGGCCACGTCACCCCGGACGTAGACCGCGTCCGGCAGCTCCGCCGCGAGTTCCCGGCCCGCCTTCTCGCTCCGGGCGGAGTTGACCACGACGCGCATTCCCTCCGCGGCCAGCCGCCGCGCGACCGCGGCGCCGATCCCGGACGACGAGCCGGTGACGAGTGCGACACGACTCTCGCTCATGCATGCCCCCTGTTGTCGGTCTGCAGACAGATGTCGGGACCATAGAATACCGAGTCGTGGAATGTATATTCCGTATTCCGGAATCGTAGAGGTCGCGAAAACGGAAGGCGCAGGTCACAGGCCCTGTGCGACAGTGGGCGTCGACCATCACCGAACGGCCTGAGAGGCCCGCCCATGTTCCTGACGATCACGACCACCGGCACCGCCGAACGCCCCGCCACCGACCTCGGCTACCTGCTGCACAAGCATCCGGACAAGGCGCAGGCGTTCTCCACCTCCTACGGCACGGCCCACGTCCTCTACCCCGAGGCGCAGCCCGAGCGCTGCACGGCGGCGCTGCTCCTGGAGGTCGACGCGGTGGCCCTGGTCCGCAGGGGCAAGGGACGCGGCGGCGCACCCGACGCGGCACTCGCGCAGTACGTCAACGACCGCCCCTACGCGGCCTCCTCCCTGCTTGCCGTCGCGTTGAGCAGCGTCTTCTCCAGCGCCATGCGGGGCGTCTGCCACGCCCGGCCGGAACTGCCGGAGCAGCCGCGCCCGCTCAGGATCGAGGTGCCCGCACTGCCCGCCCGCGGCGGCGCCGAGCTCGTACGGCGACTGTTCGAGCCGCTGGGCTGGGCCGTCACCGCCGAACCGATAGCCCTCGACGGCGAGTTCCCGGAGTGGGGCGACTCGCGGTACGTACGCCTCACCCTGGAGGCGGACACGCTCACCCTCGCCGAGGCCCTGCGGCATCTGTACGTCCTGCTGCCGGTCCTGGACGACGCCAAGCACTACTGGGTCGCGCCGGACGAGGTCGACAAGCTGCTGCGCGTCGGCGAGGGCTGGCTGCCCGGGCACCCCGAGCAGAAGCTGATCACCAGCCGCTACCTCTCCCGCCGCTGGTCGCTGACCCGGCAGGCGCTGGAGCGACTCGAACTGGTCCGGCTCGCGGAGGCCGACGACAGCGAGGTCGAGGATATCGACAACGCCGTCGAGGCGGAGACGGAGGACGAGGAGAAGCCGACTCCGCTGGCCGTGCAGCGGCGCGAGGCGATCGTCACCGCGCTGCGGGCCTCCGGTGCCGCGCGCGTGCTCGACCTCGGCTGCGGTCAGGGCCAGTTGGTGCAGGCCCTGCTGAAGGACGTGCGGTTCACCGAGATCGTCGGCCTGGACGTGTCCGTGCGGGCGCTGACCATCGCCGCGCGCCGGCTGAAGCTGGACCGCATGGGCGAGCGGCAGGCCTCGCGCGTCAGACTCCTCCAGGGCTCGCTCGCCTACACCGACAGCCGGCTCAAGGGCTACGACGCCGCCGTGCTCAGCGAGGTGATCGAGCACCTCGACCTGCCGCGGCTGCCCGCACTGGAGTACGCGGTGTTCGGCGCGGCCCGCCCCAGGACCGTGCTCGTGACCACCCCCAACGTCGAGTACAACGTCCGCTGGGAGTCCCTCCCGGCCGGACACGTCCGGCACGGCGACCACCGCTTCGAGTGGACCCGTGAGGAGTTCCGCACATGGGCGGACGCGGTGGCCGAACGGCACGGCTACGCCGTGGAGTTCGTGCCCGTGGGCCCGGACGACCCCGAGGTCGGCCCGCCGACCCAGATGGCCGTGTTCACCATGACGGACAAGACAGACGAGACCGCCAAGGCCGACAAGGAGGCGAAGGCCGCATGACACAGGCGACAACGACCGGGCGTACGCTCCCCGTCACCGACCTCTCCCTCGTCGTCCTGATCGGCGCCTCCGGCTCGGGCAAGTCGACGTTCGCCCGGCGGCACTTCAAGCCGACCGAGGTGATCTCCTCGGACTTCTGCCGCGGCCTGGTCTCCGACGACGAGAACGACCAGAGCGCCACCAAGGACGCCTTCGACGTCCTGCACTACATCGCGGGCAAGCGCCTCGCGGCCGGCCGCCGTACGGTCGTCGACGCCACCAGCGTCCAGTCCGACGCACGCAAGCAGCTGATAGCCCTGGCCAAGCAGTACGACGTGCTGCCCATCGCCATCGTGCTCGACGTGCCCGAGGACGTGTGCGCCGAGCGCAACGCGGCCCGCACCGACCGCGCCGACATGCCGCGCCGGGTCATCCAGCGGCACACCCGCGAACTCCGCCGCTCGCTGCGGCACCTGGAGCGCGAGGGCTTCCGCAAGGTGCACGTCCTGCGGGGCGTGGCGGAGATCGAGCACGCCACCGTCGTCACCGAGAAGCGGTTCAACGACCTGACCCACCTCACCGGCCCCTTCGACATCGTCGGCGACATCCACGGCTGCTCCGCCGAACTGGAGTCGCTGCTCGCCAAGCTGGGCTACGTCGACGGCGCGCACCCCGAGGGCCGTACGGCCGTCTTCGTCGGCGACCTCGTCGACCGAGGCCCGGACAGCCCGGGTGTGCTGCGCCGGGTGATGGCGATGGTGAAGTCGGGCAACGCCCTGTGCGTGCCCGGCAACCACGAGAACAAGTACGGCCGTCACCTGGGGGGCCGCAAGGTCCAGCACACCCACGGCCTGGCCGAGACCATCGAGCAGATGGAGGGCGAGAGCGAGGAGTTCAAGGCCGAGGTACGAGAGTTCATCGACGGGCTCGTCAGCCACTACGTCCTGGACGGCGGACGCCTGGTCGTCTGCCACGCCGGCCTGCCGGAGAAGTACCACGGCCGCACCTCGGGCCGGGTGCGCTCGCACGCGCTGTACGGCGAGACCACCGGAGAGACCGACGAGTTCGGGCTGCCGGTGCGCTACCCGTGGGCGGAGGACTACCGGGGCCGCGCGGCCGTGGTCTACGGCCACACCCCGGTCCCGGAGGCCACCTGGCTGAACAACACCATCTGCCTGGACACCGGCGCCGTCTTCGGCGGCAAGCTGACCGCGCTGCGCTGGCCGGAGCGGCAGCTGGTCGACGTACCGGCCGAGAAGGTCTGGTACGAGCCGGCGAAGCCGCTGCGGTCGGACGCGCCCGGCGGGCACGACGGGCGGCCGCTTGACCTGGCGGACGTGCACGGGCGGCGGGTCGTGGAGACCCGGCACCAGGGGCGGATCACGATCCGCGAGGAGAACGCGGCCGCGGCCCTGGAGGTCATGAGCCGGTTCGCGGTCGACCCGCGGCTGCTGCCGTACCTGCCGCCGACGATGGCGCCGACGGCGACCTCGCAGGTGGACGGCTATCTGGAGCACCCGGCGGAGGCCTTCGCGAGTTACGCCGCCGACGGTGTCGAGCGGGTCGTGTGCGAGGAGAAGCACATGGGCTCGCGGGCGGTGGTGCTGGTGTGCCGGGACGCCGAGGCGGCCCGGAAGCGGTTCGGGGTCGACGGTCCGACGGGCTCGATCCACACCCGTACCGGACGGCCGTTCTTCGACGACGCGGCGGTGACCGAGGAGATCCTCGGCCGGATCCGGACCGCGGTCGACGAGGCCGGACTGTGGGCCGAACTCGACACGAGCTGGCTGCTGTTGGACGCCGAGCTGATGCCCTGGTCGCTGAAGGCATCCTCGCTGCTGCGCTCGCAGTACGCGGCCGTCGGTGCCGCGTCCGGGGCCGTGTTCCCGGACGCGCTGGCCGCGCTGGAGGGCGCGGCGGCCCGCGGGGTCGAGGTGGCCGGCCTGCTGGACCGGCAGCGCGAACGCGCCTCCAGCGCGGCCGCGTTCACCTCGGCGTACCGCCGCTACTGCTGGACCACGGACGGCCTGGACGGTGTCCGCCTGGCGCCGTTCCAGATCCTGGCCGCGCAGGGCCGCAGCCTCGCCGGGCTGCCGCACGACGAGCAGCTCGCCCTGCTGGACCGGCTGGTGGAGCACGACAACACCGGCCTGCTCCAGACGACTCGGCGGCTCCACGTCGACACCGGTGACCCCGAGTCGGTGCGGGCCGGTATCGACTGGTGGCTGGAGATGACCGGGCGCGGCGGCGAGGGCATGGTCGTCAAGCCGGTCGGTGCGATCGTCCGCGACGGACAGGGCCGGCTGGTGCAGCCCGGCATCAAGTGCCGGGGCCGTGAGTACCTGCGGATCATCTACGGCCCGGAGTACACGCGCCCCGACAACCTCGCCCGGCTGCGCCGGCGGTTCCTCAACCACAAGCGCTCCCTCGCCATCCGCGAGTACGCGCTCGGCCTGGAGGCCCTCGACCGCCTCGCCGAGGGCGAGCCGCTGTGGCGGGTGCACGAGGCGGTCTTCGGGGTGCTGGCCCTGGAGTCGGAGCCGGTGGACCCGCGGCTCTAGCCGACGAGCGCGGCTCTAACCGACGAGCCGCAGCTTCTCGGAGCAGACCTGGAGGCTGACCGACTGCCCCCAGGTCAGCTCCAGCGCGTCGGACTCCATGCCGTCGCCGAAGGCGATGAGGCGCTCGGACTCGACCGTGACGCGGAGCCGGTGGGCCGCGGGGAGTTCCCCCGCCACCAGGGAGGTCCCGGTGGCGGGGGAGGGCCAGGCCTCGCGGACGAACCACACCAGGCGGTCCTCCGTGGGCGCGGGCAGGCGCATCCGCGCGCCCCGCTCCTGCCAGACCGACCGCAGCCAGCCGGTCGCGCCCGTGCCCGTCCCGACGAGCACCCCGGAGGACGCCTGGGCCTCGACGACACCCCCGTCGTCCTCCAGGCCCAGGCTGTAGCGGGCCGTCTGGTGACCGGCGGCTCCGAGGTAGATCTCGTTCAGGGCGACCAGCCGCTGGGTGTCGTCCGACACCGCCTCGACCATGGTCAGTTCCTCCACCGAAGCCGACGCGGTCGCGGTCAGCAGGGACGCCGTGTGCTCGGGGCGGTGGCGGACCAGGACGCCCGGGTTGCGGCCGGGGTCGGTGTCGACGCCGATGACCGGCTGGCCGGTGAGGTACTTGGCGACGTTCGCCACCAGTCCGTCCTGGCCGACGACGACCACCGTGTCCTCCGGCGCGAACAGGAACCGGTCCAGGTCGGCCCGCTCCACCCGCGCCTGCCGCCAGGCGAGCGGGATCGCCGCCGTCACCTGCGCCAGAGCCTGGTGCGTACGGCGGTGACGTGCGGCGACCTCCTCGATGTCCCGGCCTCGGGAGGCGAGGAAGAAGGCGGCCTGGCCGTGGGTGCCGTGCCGGGCGACGAGTTCCTCGTACTCGGTGGTGCGGTGGACCAGGACGGCCCGGGGCGCGAGGCTCATGCCCGCTCCTGGACGCCCAGCCTGGCCAGCAGGCCGGTGAGCACGTCGGGGGTGATGGTGACGCTGTCGATGTGCGGCAGGTTCTCGGCGAGCCGGCTGCCGGTGAGGGCGTGCAGGGTCGTCGTGCCGTCCACCCCGGCGTCCGCGTGCACCCGCAGCCAGGCCGCCTGCGCCTGGGCCCGGGCCTCGCCGACCTCGCGGGCCGCCTCGGCCTCGGCGCGGGCGAGTCGTACCGCGCGCTCCGCCTCGGCCGCGGCCAGCTTCCCGGACCGGGTGGCCTCCGCCTCGGCGAGCTTCACCGACCGCGCCGCCTCAGCGTCCGCCAGCTTCAGCGAGCGTTCCGCCTCCGCCTCGGCGAGTTTCACCGTGCGGGCCGCCTCGGCCCGGGCCCGTACGGCGTCCGCGGCCGCGTTCTCCTCCGCCTCGCGGCGGGCGTTGGTGCCGCGCTGGTCGACCAGCTGCTCCTCGCGGCGGGCCAGCTCGATCTTGCTGGCCAGCTCGTTCTCGGCGATGGTGCGCTCGCGTTCGACGGCCACGGCCCGGCGTTCGTAGGTCGCGCGGTCGGCCTCCTGCTGGATCTGCTCGCGGGCCGGGGTGCGCAGCGCCCGCTCGACCTCCGGTTCCGGGCGTACGGCCATGACGCGGACGGCCACGATCTCGATGCCGGTGGCCGGCAGGCGGGGCTCGGCGGCGAGACCGGCCGCGACCCGTTCGCGGACCGCGGCCACTCCGTCGACCAGGGCCGAGGACAGCGGCGTACGGGCCAGGACGTCCAGCGCGTGCTGCTGGGCCGTCTCCGTCAGCAGGGTGCCGAGCTGCTCCAGCGGGGTGCCCCGCCAGACCCCGGTCTCCGGGTCGATGGAGAAGTCCAGGCGCGCGGCGGCCAGCGCCGGGTCGGCGATCCGGAAGGTGACGGTGGCCTGGACGGCGACGTCCTGGAAGTCGGAGGTGCGGGCGTGGAAGGTCATCGCCAGTTCGCGGTCGTCGACCGGCACCTCGGACAGGGCCGCGGTCAGCGGCCGGAACCAGAAGCTCAGCCCCGGCCCGTCGTGCACCAGGCGCCCCGAACGGTGGTGGCGGATGTGCGACGTCGGCGCGCCCCGCAGATGGCGCATGCCGAGGCGCCGGGTGATGTCGGCCATGGAAGAGCCCCCTCGCTTGTTCTCGTCATCAAGACGATAAGCGGAGCGCGCGATTATCGTCAAGGGGACGAAAACGAGCATGAGCGGAAACGGGCGAGAAGGGGGTGAAGCCGGTCGCCGATGGTCAGGATGGAGGCATGGGATTCCAAGTCGACTCCGAGGCCGGGCGGCTGCGCCGCGTCATCCTGCACCGGCCGGATCTCGAGCTCAAAAGGCTCACCCCCAGCAACAAGGACGCCCTGCTCTTCGACGACGTGCTCTGGGTGCGCCGGGCGCGCGCCGAGCACGACGGGTTCGCCGACGTGCTGCGCGACCGCGGGGTCGCCGTGCACCTCTTCGGCGACCTGCTCACCGAGGCCCTGGAGATCCCGGCGGCCCGAGCGCTCGTCCTGGACCAGGTCTTCGACGAGAAGGAGTACGGGCCACTGGCCACCGGCCATCTGCGCGCCGCCTTCGAGGCGATGCCCGCCCGGGACCTGGCCGAGGCGCTGGTCGGCGGCATGACCAAGCGCGAGTTCCTGGAAGGGCACACCGAGCCCACCTCGGTCCGCTTCCATGTGATGGACCTCGACGACTTCCTGCTGCGCCCGCTGCCCAACCACCTCTTCACCCGCGACACCTCCGCCTGGATCTACGACGGCGTCTCCATCAACGCCATGCGCTGGCCCGCCCGGCAGCGCGAGACCGTGCACTTCGAGGCCATCTACCGGCACCACCCGCTCTTCCGCGACGAGCCGTTCCACATCTGGTCGGAGGGCCAGGCCGACTACCCGTCCACCATCGAGGGGGGTGACGTGCTGGTGATCGGCAACGGAGCCGTCCTGATCGGCATGAGCGAGCGCACCACCCCGCAGGCCGTCGAGATGCTCGCGCACAAGCTGTTCGCGGCCGGCTCGGCGCAGACGATCGTGGCGCTCGACATGCCCAAGCGGCGCGCCCTGATGCATCTCGACACCGTGATGACCATGGTCGACGGCGATGTCTTCACCCAGTACGCCGGCCTCGGCATGCTCCGCTCCTACACCATCGAACCGGGCGCCGGAGAGAAGGAGCTGAAGGTCACCGACCATCCGCCCGAGCACATGCACCGCGCGATCGCCGCCGCGCTCGGGCTGAGCGAGATCAGGGTCCTCACCGCCACCCAGGACGTGCACGCCGCCGAGCGTGAGCAGTGGGACGACGGCTGCAACGTCCTCGCCGTCGAGCCGGGCGTGGTCGTCGCCTACGAGCGCAACTCCACCACCAACACGCATCTGCGCAAGCAGGGCATCGAGGTCATCGAGATCCCGGGCAGCGAGCTGGGGCGGGGGAGGGGCGGGCCGCGCTGTATGAGCTGTCCCGTGGAGCGAGACGCCGTATAGAAATTCTGAGCTTCGTATAGAGTTACATCGTCCTTGTTCTCGTCCCCTACTGGAGCGCCCCCATGGCGACTGTCCCGACCGCCCTCGCCGGCCGCCACTTCCTCAAGGAGCTGGACCTCACCGCGCAGGAGTTCCGCGGTCTCGTCGAGCTGGCCGCGGAGCTGAAGGCGGCCAAGAAGGCCGGGACGGAACAGCGGCACCTCACCGGCAAGAACATCGCCCTGATCTTCGAGAAGACCTCGACGCGCACCCGCTGCGCGTTCGAGGTCGCCGCCGCCGACCAGGGCGCCTCCACCACCTACCTCGACCCGTCCGGCTCGCAGATCGGACACAAGGAGTCGGTGAAGGACACCGCCCGGGTCCTCGGCCGGATGTTCGACGGCATCGAGTACCGCGGCGACAGCCAGGCCAAGGTCGAGGAGCTGGCCGCCTACGCGGGCGTGCCCGTCTACAACGGCCTCACCGACGACTGGCACCCCACCCAGATGCTCGCCGACGTGCTCACCATGACCGAGCACAGCAGCAAGCCGCTCGACCGGATGGCCTTCGCCTACCTCGGTGACGCCCGCTTCAACATGGGCAACTCCTACCTGATCACCGGCGCCCTGCTCGGCATGGACGTACGGATCGTCGCGCCGAAGTCGTACTGGCCGGCCCAGGAGATCGTCGACCGGGCGCACGAGCTGGCCGCGTCCAGCGGTGCCCGGGTCACCCTCACCGAGTCCCTGGAGGAGGGCGTGCGCGGCGCGGACTTCGTCGCCACCGACGTCTGGGTGTCCATGGGCGAGCCCAAGGGCGTCTGGGAGGAGCGCATCGCCGCGCTCGCCCCGTACGCCGTGACGATGGACGTGCTGCGCGCCACCGGTAACCCCGACGTGAAGTTCCTGCACTGCCTGCCGGCCTTCCACGACCTGGGCACCAAGGTGGGCCAGGAGATCTTCGAGACCTACGGCCTGGACTCGCTGGAGGTCACCGACGAGGTCTTCGAGTCCGCCCACTCGATCGTCTTCGACGAGGCCGAGAACCGGCTGCACACCATCAAGGCCGTGCTCGTCGCCACGCTCGCCTGAGGCAACCTTCAAACCACAGCCTGATCAGGCCTTATGCTGTCCGGCGGCCCGGAGCCACCCCTTCCGCGGCCGTCGCGCGCCCCCACCCGGGCGCACCCCGTCCCCAGAAACGAGCACCACCCGCAATGCCCCGCATCAAATCCCCCGCCCTTCTGGTCGCCGAATCCGGTGCCGACCGCGAGGGCCACGGCCTGCGTCGCACGATGGGCCTGTTCCAGCTGATCTGCTTCGGCGTCGGCGCGATCGTCGGCACCGGCATCTTCGTCGGCCTGTCCGACTCGGTCGCCCAGGCCGGACCCGCGGTCGTCGTCTCCTTCGTCCTCGCCGCGATCACCTGCGTGTTCACCGCGTTCGCGTTCGCCGAGCTGGCCGGCGCGATCCCGGTCTCCGGCTCCTCGTACTCCTTCGCCTACGCCAGCCTCGGCGAGACCACCGCCTTCCTCATCGGCTGGTGCCTGCTGCTTGAGTACGGCATCTCCATCTCGGCCGTCGCGGTCGGCTGGAGCCAGTACGTCAACGAACTGCTCGACAGCGTCCTCGGCGTCCAGCTCCCCGCCGCGCTGTCCGCCGGACCCGGCGAGGGCGGCATCGCGAACCTCCCCGCCGTGCTGGTCATCGCCATGGCGTGCGTGCTGCTGGTGCGCGGCGTGCGCGAGAGCGCCCGGGCGACGGCCGCCATGGCCGTGCTGAAGCTCGCCATCCTGCTCGCGTTCTGCGCCATCGGCTACAGCGCCTTCAAGGACGGCAACCTCAGCCCCTTCACCCCGGCCGGCCTCGGCGGCATCGGCGCCGGCACCACCGCCGCCTTCTTCTCCTACATCGGCTTCGACGCGATCACCACCGCCGGCGAGGAGGCCAAGAACCCGCGCCGGGACGTGCCCATCGCGATCCTGGTCTGCATGGGCGTCGTCACCCTGCTGTACTGCGCCGTCGCGCTCGCCGCCATCGGGGCCGTCGGCGCCGACGAGGTCGGCGGCCGCCCCGCCGCGCTGTCGTACGTCGTCAACCAGGTCACCGGCTCCACGATCGGCGGCGGGATCGTCGCCTTCGGCGCGGTCGTCGCCATCGCCTCGGTGGTGCTCGCCGTGATGTACGGCCAGACCCGCATCCTGCTGTCCATGTCCCGCGACGGTCTCGTCCCGGCCGTCTTCGAGAAGGTCTCGCCGCGCACCGCCACGCCGGTCGCCGGCACGATGATCGTCGCGGTCGTCTTCGCGGTCCCGGCGGCCTTCGCCTCCCTGGACGCGGTGATGAACCTGTGCACCATCGGCACGCTGGCCATCATGGCCGTCGTCAACATCGCGGTGATCGCCCTGCGCCGCAGCGAGCCGGAGCTGCCGCGCACCTTCCGCGTGCCGCTGTTCCCGGTCGTCCCGCTGCTCGGCGTCGGCTTCTGCCTGTACCTGATGTACGAGACCGGCTGGCAGACCTGGATCCAGTTCGCGGTGTTCCTGGCGGTCGGCCTGCTGATCTACCTCGGCTACGGCCGCCGCAACTCGCGCCTGACGGCGCCGGTCACTCAGCCGGCCCAGGACGCCGCTGAGGCGGTACCGCAGGCAGTCTGAACCACACCGCCTTGCCTGACTCGGTGGGGCGGTGCCCGCAGGACGAGCTGAGGGCGCGGATCAGCAGCAGCCCGCGCCCGCCCTCCTGCCAGACGTCGGGCACCTCGTCCGCGGCGTGCGCGAGATCGCCGGGCGGCTCCGGGTCGGGGTCGTGCACCTCGACCTGGCAGCCGGTCGGCCCCAGCCGGACGACCAGCTCTATCGGAGCGGGTCCGGCGGTGTGCTCGACGGCGTTCGCCACCAGCTCCGCGGTCAGCAGCTCCGCGGTGTCGCAGTCCGCGCCGTGCTCCCCCTCCGTCAGCGCCGACCGGACCAGCGCACGCGCCACGGGCACGGCCGCGGTGGAGTGCGGCAGCGCGACGCGCCAGGAGGCGGGGGGTGCGGGGCGTTCGTGCAAGGTGAGTCCGTTCATGGCGCAGGGGGTCCCGACCGTGATCATCAGGCTGTCCTGCTTTCAACCTTAGGAATGGTACGGCGCCCCCGGCGCAGTCGCACGACGGGCGTCGCACGGGGCGTTCGGCCCCGCTGTCTGCGGCCTACCCCGGGCAACGCCCCGCCTCCCGCATCCACTCCCGCTGTTACGACGCTGTAGAGGACCCAGGGAGCCCCGGTGACATCTGTGACATCCGGGCACGAGCCAGCCTGTCGCGCTCTCGTGACGGCAGTCACGAATCGGTGATAACTTCAAGGGACAGAGCTCTGTGAGGCAGTGCCCGCCCGAGGAGGCCGCACGTCATGAGTCCCTTCACCGGCTCCGCCACCCGCACCGCCGACTGGCGCCATCTGCGCCTCGACCTCACCGACGGCGTCGCCACCGTCACCCTCGCCCGCCCGGCCAAGCTCAACGCGCTCACTTTCGGCGCCTACGCCGACCTGCGCGACCTGCTCGCCGAGCTGTCCCGGGAACGGGCCGTACGCGCCCTCGTCCTGGCCGGTGAGGGCCGCGGCTTCTGCTCCGGCGGCGACGTGGACGAGATCATCGGCGCGACCCTGTCGATGGACACCGCCCAGCTCCTGGACTTCAACCGGATGACGGGCCAGGTGGTCCGGGCCATCCGCGAGGCGCCCTTCCCGGTGATCGCTGCCGTCCACGGCGTGGCCGCGGGCGCGGGAGCGGTCCTCGCCCTGGCAGCGGACTTCCGGATCGCCGACCCCTCGGCCCGCTTCGCCTTCCTCTTCACCCGCGTCGGCCTCTCCGGCGGCGACATGGGCGCGGCATACCTCCTCCCAAGGGTGGTCGGCCTCGGCCACGCCACCCGCCTGCTGATGCTGGGCGACCAGGTGAGAGCCCCGGAGGCAGAACGCATCGGCCTCATCAGCGAACTCACGGAGGAGGGACAGGCGGACGCGGCAGCCGCCGCATTGGCCCGCCGCCTGGCCGAGGGCCCAGCCCTGGCGTACGCCCAGACGAAGGCCCTGCTGACGGCGGAGCTGGACATGCCGCTGGCGGCGGCCGTCGAGATGGACGCGTCCACCCAGGCCTTGCTGATGAACGGCGAGGACTATGCCGAGTTCCACGCGGCGTTCATGGAGAAGCGCCCTCCGAAGTGGAAGGGGCGTTGAGGGTGAGTAACTCAGGGGCGCGGGGAACTGCGCGAGGAACCACAACGCACCCGCAGCCGCCAACGACGACAAGCCACCCCCACCGGATCGCGATCATCGGAGGAGGCCCCGGCGGCCTCTACGCCGCAGCCCTGCTGAAACGCCTGGACCCCACCCGCGAGATCACCCTCTGGGAACGCAACGCCCCGGACGACACCTTCGGCTTCGGAGTGGTTCTGTCCGACGAGACGCTGGGCGGCATCGAGCACGCCGACCCCGTCGTCTACGAGGCGATGCAACGGCACTTCACCCGTTGGGACGACATCGACATAGTCCACCGCGGCACCCGCCACACCTCAGGAGGCCACGGCTTCGCGGCCCTCGGCCGTAAGCGCCTCCTGCAGATCCTCCACGAGAGGTGCGACGACCTCGGCGTCGACCTCCGCTTCCGCACCGAGGCCCCGCCCGGCCTCAAGGACACCCACGACCTCGTCATCGCCGCCGACGGAGTCAACAGCACCACCCGCCAGACCTACGCCGACACCTTCCGGCCCACCATCGACACCCACCGCTGCCGCTACATCTGGCTCGCCACCGACTTCCCGTTCGAAGCCTTCCGTTTCGAGATCGCGGAAACCGAACACGGCGTCATGCAACTCCACGGCTACCCCTACGCCGACGACGCCTCCACGGTCATCGTCGAGATGCGCGAAGAGGTCTGGCACGCGGCCGGATTCGACGAACAGGACACCGCCGAGTCGATCGACCGGTGCGCCAAGATCTTCGCGGAGGCGCTGGGCGGCAGGCCGCTGCACTCCAACAACTCCACCTGGACGACGTTCCGTACGGTCGCCAACAAGAAGTGGTCCCACGACAACCTCGTCCTGCTCGGGGACGCCGCCCACACGGCCCACTTCTCCATCGGCTCGGGCACCAAGCTGGCGGTCGAGGACGCCCTCGCCCTGGCGGCCTGCCTTCAGGAGCAGCCCGGCCTGCCGGAGGCCCTCGCGGCGTACGAGGAGGAACGCAAGCCGGTCGTGGCCTCCACGCAGCGCGCGGCCCGGGCCAGCCTGGAGTGGTTCGAGAACCTCGCCCTCCACCTCGACCAGCCGCCGCGGCAGTTCGCGTTCAACCTGCTCACCCGCAGCCGTCGCGTCACCCACGACAACCTCCGGCTGCGCGACGCCCACTTCACCGAGGCCGTGGAGCGGGAGTTCGGCTGCCCGCCGGGCACGCCCCCGATGTTCACCCCGTTCCGGCTGCGCGGGCTGACCCTGCGCAACCGGGTCGTCGTCTCGCCGATGGACATGTACTCGGCCGAGGACGGCGTACCCGGCGACTTCCACCTCGTGCACCTCGGCGCGCGGGCGCTCGGCGGGGCCGGGCTGGTGATGACCGAGATGGTGTGCGTGAGCGAGGAGGGCCGGATCACTCCGGGCTGTGCCGGCCTGTACAACGGCAGGCAGGGGGAGGCGTGGAAGCGGATCGTCGACTTCGTGCACACGCAGGCGCCCGGCACGGCGATCGGCATCCAGCTCGGCCACTCCGGCCGCAAGGGCTCGACGCAGCGGATGTGGGAGGGTCTGGACGAGCCGCTGCCCGAGGGCAACTGGCCGCTGGTGGCCGCGTCCCCGCTGCCGTACAAGCCGGGGAGCCAGACCCCGCGCCAGCTCTCCCGGGCCCAACTGACCGATGTGCGCGAGCAGTTCACGGCCGCCGCCTGGCGGGCCGCCCGCGCCGGGTTCGATCTGCTCGAACTGCACTGCGCGCACGGCTATCTGCTCTCCGGCTTCCTCTCCCCGCTGACCAACCTGCGCACCGACGCCTACGGTGGTTCCCCGGAGCGGCGTCTGCGCTTCCCGCTGGAGGTCTTCGACGCGGTACGCCGGGTGTGGCCGGAGGAGAAGCCGCTGACCGTGCGGATCTCGGCCACCGACTGGGCGGAGGGCGGCAACACCGCCGAGGACGCCGTGCGGATCGCGCGGGCGTTCGCGGCGCACGGCGCCGACGCGATCGACGTGTCGACCGGGCAGGTGGTGGCCGAGGAGCGGCCGGAGTTCGGGCGGTCGTACCAGACGCCGTTCGCCGACCGCATCCGGTCCGAGGCGCGCGTCCCGGTGATCGCGGTCGGCGCGATCTCCTCCTGGGACGACGTCAACTCCCTGATCCTCGCGGGCCGTACGGATCTGTGCGCGCTGGCCCGGCCGCATCTGTACGACCCGCACTGGACGCTGCACGCGGCCGCCGAGCAGGGCTACGACGGACCGGGCGTGGTCTGGCCCGACCCGTACAAGGCGGGCAGCCGGCGGCCCAACACCGGCCGCACGGACGCCCCGAAGCCGCGCCTCAGCCTCTGACGCCGGCGAACTCGGCGCCTGCGTCCCGCAGCCGCTCGTGCAGGCCGCGGAACACGGCCGCGGAGCGGGCGCCCGGCCAGCCGGCGGGCAGCAGGTGCGCGGGCAGGCCGGGGTCGGTGTACGGCAGATGGCGCCAGGAGTCCAGCGCGAGGAGGTAGTCGCGGTACGCCTCCTCGGGCGGGGTGTCCGCGCGCCGCTCCCAGGCGTCGAGCACGCGCGCGTGCCGGTCGAGGAACGCCTCGTGCTCCTTGGCGATCGCCGCCAGGTCCCACCAGCGGGCGACGGCCTCGGCGGTCGCCGCGAAGCCGAGGTGCTCACCGCGGAAGAAGTCGACGTACGGGTCCAGGCGCAGCCGCTCCAAGGTGTGCCGGGCCTCCTCGTACAGCCGGGCCGGGGCGATCCACACGCCGGGTGTGGCCGTGCCGAAGCCGAGCCCGGCCAGCCGGGAGCGCAGCACATGCCGTTTCTGCCGCTCCGACTCCGGCACCGAGAACACGGCCAGGACCCAGCCCTCGTCCTCGGGCGGCGCGGTGGAGTACACCCGGCGGTCGCCGTCCTGCAGCAACTGGCGGGCGTCGGGGGAGAGTTCGTAGCCCGCCGCGCCCTCGGCCGTGCGGGCCGGCACCAGCAGGCCGCGGCGTTTGAGACGGGACACCGACGACCGCACGGAGGGCGCGTCCACGCCCACCGCGGCGAGCAGCCGGATCAGCTCGGCGACGGGCACGGGGCCCGGGAAGAGGCGGCCGTACGCGCCGTAGAACGTGACGATCAAAGACCGCGGAGCATGCTGGTCGGACACGTTGATCATCTTAGGTCGTCGGCATCACTGCTGGTCACCCTCGGTGCGAAGCCGGAAGCGCTGGAGTTTGCCGGTGGCCGTGCGCGGCAGGGCGTCCAGGAACACGATCTCGCGCGGGCACTTGTACGGCGCCAGCTCCTCCTTGACGAAGCCGCGCAGGGCGTCCGGGTCCCGCATCGCGCCCTCGCGCAGGACGGCGAAGGCGACGACGACCTGGCCGCGGGCCTCGTCGGGTCGGCCCACCACCGCCGCCTCGACCACGTCCGGATGACGCAGCAGCGCGTCCTCGACCTCCGGGCCCGCGATGTTGTACCCGGCCGAGATGATCATGTCGTCGGCGCGGGCGACATAGCGGAACCAGCCGTCGGGTTCGCGGACGTAGGTGTCCCCGGTGACGTTCCAGCCGCCTCTGACGTAGACGCTCTGGCGGGGGTCGGCGAGATAGCGGCAGCCGACCGGGCCGCGTACGGCGAGCAGTCCGGGTTCGCCGTCGGGCACGGGGTCGCCGTTCTCGTCCTGCACGCGCGCGTGCCAGCCCGGCACGGGGACGCCGGTGCGACCCGGGCGGGCGGCGTCGTCGGCGCCGGAGATGAAGATGTGCAGCAGCTCGGTCGCACCGATGCCGTTGATGATCCTCAGGCCGGTCCGCTCGTGCCAGGCGTGCCAGGTGGCCTCCGGGAGGTTCTCCCCGGCCGAGACACAGCGGCGCAGCGAGCCCAGGTCCTGGCCGTCGGCCTCGGCGAGCATGGCCCGGTAGGCGGTCGGCGCGGTGAACAGCACCGAGACGCGGTGCTCGGCGATCGCGGGCAGCAGCTGGCGGGGGCCGGACTGCTCCAGGAGCAGGGCGGAGGCGCCGGCGCGCAGCGGGAAGACGACGAGACCGCCGAGGCCGAAGGTGAAGCCGAGCGGGGGGCTGCCCGCGAAGACATCGTCCTGATGTGGCTGCACCACATGCCGGGAGAAGGTGTCGGCGATCGCCAGCACATCCCGGTGGAAGTGGACACACCCTTTCGGGCGACCCGTGGTGCCCGAGGTGAACGCGATCAGCGCCACGTCGTCGGCCGCGGTGTCCACGGCCCGGTACGGCGTGTCCGGAGCGGGCCTGCGCAGCAGGTCGTCCGGGCCGTCACCGCCGTACGTCGTGATGCGCAGCCCCGGAATCTCCGCCTTGACGAGGTCGTCGACGGAGCGGATGTCGCACAGGGCGTGCTCCACCCGGGCGATCTCGCCCATGGTGCGCAGCTCGTGCGGGCGCTGCTGGGCGAGGACCGTGACGGCGATGGCGCCGGCCTTCAGCACCGCCAGCCAGCAGGCCGCCAGCGACGGTGTGGTCGGGCCGCGCAGCAGCACCCGGTTGCCGGGCACCACCCCCAGCTCACCGGTGAGGACGTGCGCGATCCGGTCGACCCGGGCGCGCAGCTCGCCGTACGTCCAGGTCGTGTCCGGGGTGTGGAACACCGGGCGTTCGCCGGGCGGGCCGTGGAGCAGTTCGGCCGCGCAGTTCAGCCGGTCGGGGTAGTGCAGCTCCGGCAGGTCGAAGCGGAGTTCGGGCCACTGCTCACGCGGCGGGAGGTGGTCGCGCGCGAAGGTGTCGACATGGGCCGTCTGATGCATGGCGCCCCCTAGGTGTGGTGGGCTCGCGCTAGGAGCGTATCGCCTTGGTGACGGCAGTCAAGGGAGCGCGATATGGTCGGGGCAGGCCTGGCAGAGGGGACCGGCGATGACGGCATTCTCACTCGAACCGGCACAAACCGCCTGGTGTGCGAAGCTGCGCGCCCTGGGGGAAGAACGACTGCGCCCGCTCGCGGAGAAAGGCGAGGAGGGGCACGTCAACCGCCCGCTCGTCGCCGAGCTCGGCCGGCTCGGGCTGCTGGAGCGCCTGTTCACCTCCGGCGCCCTGGACCTGTGCCTGATGCGCGAGTCCCTCGCCTACGCCTGCACCGAGGCGGAGACCGCGCTCGCCCTCCAGGGTCTGGGCGCCCACCCGGTGCACGCCCATGGCACACCGGCCCAGCGCGAGCGCTGGCTGCCGAAGGTCGCCGACGGCTCCGCGGTGGCCGCCTTCGCGCTGACCGAGCCCGGCGCCGGCTCCGACGCGGCCGCGCTGTCTCTGGCGGCCGAACCCGACGGCCCCGGCCGATGGCGGCTCACCGGCGACAAACGCTGGATCTCCAACGCCCCCGAGGCCGACTTCTACACCGTCTTCGCCCGCACCGCGCCCGGCCCGCACGGCGTCACCGCCTTCCTGGTCCCCGCCGACCGCCCCGGCCTGACCGGCACCGGCCTGGAGATGCTCTCCCCGCACCCCATCGGGGCCCTCGCCTTCGACGCCGTACCGGTCACCGCCGACGACGTCCTCGGCGAGGAGGGCCACGGGCTGCGCGTCGCCCTCGGCACCCTCACCCTCTTCCGGCCCAGCGTCGGCGCCTTCGCGGTCGGCATGGCCCAGGCCGCGCTCGACGCGAGCCTCGCCCACACCGCCGAACGGGAGGCCTTCGGCGGGCCGTTGAGCGACCTCCAGACCGTCGCCCACCAGGTCGCCGAGATGGCGCTGCGCACCGAGGCGGCCCGGCTGATGGTGTACGCGGCGGCCTCGGCGTACGACCGGGGCGACCCGGACGTCCCGCGGCGCGCGGCGATGGCGAAGCTGCTCGCCACCGAGGCCGCGCAGTACGTCGTCGACGCCGCGGTCCAGTTGCACGGGGCCCGCGCCCTGCGCCGCGGCCATCTGCTGGAGCACCTCTACCGCGAGGTGCGCGCCCCGCGGATCTACGAGGGGGCCAGCGAGGTGCAGCGCGGGATCATCGCCAAGGAGACGTACCGGACGAGCACGAGGGGGCCCGTCGTATGACCGCCGAACGCGTCAACCCGCCCGAGCTGTCCCCGCCCGCCGGCTTCTCGCACGCCGTCGTCGCCACCGGGTCCCGGGTGGTGTTCCTCGCCGGGCAGACGGCCCTGGACGGCGACGGCAAGGTGACCGGGCGGACGCTGCCGGAACAGTTCGAAAAGGCGCTGCGCAACCTGCTCACCGCGCTCGCCGCGGCCGGCGGCACCCCGGCCGACCTGGCCCGGGTGACCGTCTACGCCACGGACGTCGCCGAGTACCGCGAGTGCGCGGCCGAACTGGGCCGCGTCTGGCGGCGGTTGGCCGGGCGGGAGTACCCGGCGATGGCCGTGGTGCAGGTCGTACGGCTGTGGGACGAGGCGGCGCGGGTGGAGCTGGACGGGTTCGCCGTACTGCCGTAGCGGCCGAGAGGCCGGATCAACACGCCGTCGAAGGGGTGAAGGTCACCGCGCGCGGCCCGGCGGCCCGGTACCTGTGGAATCCCCCCATACCAGGAGGTTTCCCCCATGACGTACCGTTCCTTCCTCGGCGTGGCCGCCGGTGCCGCGCTGCTGCTGCTCGGCGTGCCCGCCGGGTCCGCCACCGCCGACCCCTACGAGTCGGTCACCGTCGACACGACCGGCCGGATCGCGCCCGACGGCACGGTCACCCTCGCCGGCACCTACCGCTGCTCCGGCGCCGGCGGGCCGGTGTTCGTCAGCTCCTCCGTCGGCCAGAGCCAGCCGTCGGTCCGGTACGGCATCGGCGGCACCCAGGCCGTGTGCGACGGGCTCGAACACCGCTGGTCGAACTCCGGCCGCCCGCAGCCCGGCGCCCTGAAGCCCGGCGCCGCCCGGGTCGAGGCCACGCTGATGGAGCTGAGCCCCCAGAACGGCCTGCTGCTGATGCCCCGTTTCCACGCGGCTCAGCAGCAGGAGATCCTCCTCGTCGAGGGCTGAACGGTACGCGGCGCGGCCGTCGTTCAGGCGGCCGCCGCCTCGGCCGCGGGCAGCCGCTCCAGACCCCGCGCGAACCTGCGCAGCAGGAGCACGGCCGTCGTCGCCAGGCCCGTCAGCAGACCCAGCCACACCCCGAGGGTGTCCAGGCCCGCGGCGAAGCCCAGCAGGGCCGCCGCCGGAAGGCCGACGAGCCAGTAGCCGACCAGGGTGACCCGGAAGCCGCCCTTGGTGTCGTCCAGGCCGCGCAGCAGACCCACACCGATGTTCTGCGCGCAGTCGAAGAACTGCATCACCGCGGCCACCAGCAGCAACTGCACCGCGATGTCGGTCGCCTTGTCGTCCCCGGTGTCGAAGAACGGCGCAAGCACCAGTTGCGGCACGCTCGCGTAGACCAGTGCGACCACGGCCATCACCGCCGCCGCGCAGGCCAGCGCGGTCTGCTGAAGGCGCCGCGCGGCCGCCGTGTTGCCGAGCGCGAGCTCCCGGCTGACGCCCAGGGACGCGGCGTGGGACAGCCCGACCGCGATCTGGAACACGATGTAGATGAGCTGGTTGACGGCCGTGTGCGCGGCCAGCGCCGCCGTGCCGAAGCTGCCGATCAGCAGGGCCACGACCGAGAAGAACCCGGCCTCCGAGCCGTAGGTCGCGGCGATCGGCGTACCGAGGCCGGTCAGCCGGCGCAGCGTGGCCGGACGCGTCTTCCACACGCTCAAGGACAGCAGCGGCGCGAGCCGCTCGTCACGGCGGGCGGAGACGTACAGCGCGAGGAACGACAGCGCGTACACCGACGACGTGGCCAGGCCGATGCCCGGCAGGCCCAGGTCCGGGAAGAACCAGGTGCCGTGGATGAACACCCAGTTCAGGCCCGCGTTGACGGCGATCGAGGCGATGGTGATGCGCAGCAGGGCCTGCGGGCGGCGCATGCCGACGGTGAACTGCCGTATCGCCTGGAACCACAGACACGGCAGCAGACCCGGCGCCATCGCGTAGAGCACCGGCTGGGCCGCGTCGACCACGTCCGGGTCCTGGCCGAGCCAGCGCACGGCGTGCCCGACGAGCACCATCAGCACCGCGCCGGCCGCGCCCGCGAGGGTGGCCAGCAGCAGGCTCGCGCGCACGAGGTCGCGCAGTTCCTCACGGGCCTCGGCCGCGCCCTCGGAGGACTCGGCGCGCGCGTCGGCGGCGGCGACCTGGTTGCCGACCGCGGTCACCAGGCCGACGCCCATCGTGCGCAGCTGGTTGAAGATCACCATCGCCAGACCGCCCGCCGCGAGGGCCTCGGTGCCGATGAGGCCCATCATGACGGTGTCGGTGGTGGTGAGCGCGACCTGCGCGAGCTGGGTGAGGGCCAGCGGCACGGCGAGCGTGGCCAGGGCGCGGCTGTCGGTGAGCAGACGGGTGAGAGCGGGCGGCATCAGTTCATTTCCTGCGCGTGGTCCTGCGGGCTGCGCCGGTGCTTGGCGAGGAGCGCCTCGACCTCGCGCTCGACGTCGGGATCGAGCAGATCGCGCGCCGTCATCCAGTCGTCGTCGAACACCGTGTCCATGTACTTCTCTCCGCCGTCGTTGACCAGCGCGACCATAGTCGTTCCCGGCGGCAGGGCCGACAGCCGGGTCAGGGCCTCGTAGACGACGCCGCCCGCCGAGCCGCCGATCAGCAGCCCGGTGCACCGGGCGACGGCCCGGGCGGTGGCGAACGCCTCGACGTCGCCGACCTTCACGCCCTCGTCGAGCAGGTCGTAGTCGACCATCGTGCCGATGGTGGCGCCCTCGGGGGTGCCGGTGCCGGACTGGTAGTAGTCGTGGGCGGGCGGGCCGAAGGCGATGGACCCCTTCGGCTCCACACCGACGATCCGCACGTCCGGCACGGTCCGGCGCAGCGGGCCCGCGGTCCCGAACAGCCCGCCGCCGGTTCCGACGGCCCCGATCAGGAGGTCGATGCGACCGTCCAGCGCGGCGTACAGCTCGTCGGCCACGGGGTGGTAACCGACGCCGTTCGCCGGGTTGTTGTGCTGCTCGGTGAAGTACGCGCCGGGCGTCTCGGCGGCCAGCTTCTGGGCGAACTCCTCGCGGGCGGCGGTGTTCAGCTCCTCGTCGCCGTCGTCGGCGACATAGATCAGCTCGGCGCCGAGCGCCTTCATCGCGCGCAGCTTGTCGGCGGCGGCGTGATGGTCGACGACGGCGGTGAAGGTGTACCCGCGCTCGGCGGCGACGACCGCGAGGCCGAGGCCGGTGTTCCCGGAGGTCGACTCCACGATCCGGCCGCCCGGCTTCAGCAGACCGCGCTCCTCGGCGTCGATCACCATCTGCCGGGCCATCCGGATCTTCGCGGTGCCGGTCGGGTTGAACTGCTCCAGCTTCAGCAGCAGCCGTACGTCGTCCTCGGTGCGGCACAGCTCGAACAGCGGTGTGGCGCCGATCAGTTCGGAGACCCGGCGCACGACGGCCGGGCGGTGCAGGGGGTGGTTCATGGGGTTTCTCCCTACGGGTGGCGGTCGAGGCGCCAGCGGGGACGGGGGGAACCGGGAGCCGGCTCGACGACGACCTTCGGCGGCAGGGGCAGCTCATGGAACGGGGACTCGTTGGAGTCCATCTGGTAGCCGGAGGTGTTGAGGTACACCAGCAGGTCACCGACCTGCGGCCGGTGCGGGAAGGGCACCGTGCGCCAGGTGAGCATGTCGGACTCCAGGCAGGTGGCGGCCCCCACACAGGCCGGGTAGGTGCGCGTCTCCCGCGGCCCGTTCGCGACCAGCACCGGGTCCGGCAGGAACTCGCTGTCGAACCACTGCTCCGAAAGGCTCAGACTGCTCCCGTCGACGGTGAGGATCCCGTGCCCGTCCCGCTCCTTGACGCCCTGCACCCGGAACACGGTGCACCCGGCCTGGTCCAGCAGGGCCCGCCCTGGCTCGACGAGGAGGGCCACGCCGGCGTCCCGCAGGAGCGTGGACAGCGGGGCCTGTTCGCCCTTCGGGGTGGCCGCCAGGACCGCCCGCAGGGCATCGGCCCCGGCGACGGGGGAGTGGTAGGGGTAGAAGCCGCCGTGGAAGGACTTGCCGGCGTGGAAGTGCTCGGGGAGCTGCTCCCGCTGGAACCGCCGCCAGTCGTCCGCGCCGACGTAGTCGACGGCGAACCCGCCGCCGATGCTGATCCTGTCGGCCCGCAGGCCGAGGCCTCGTGCCTCACGGCACAGACCGACGAGCTCACCGGCGAGATCGGCACGGGCCTGAGGGTCGTAGCCCGAGAGATGGAAGCTGAACCCCTCGACCTGGAGGCCGTCGGTCCTGCCGAGCGCTGTGCGCAGCTCCTCGGGGCTCATGCCGAACCGGCTGTGGCGCTGTCCGCCCGGCAGCACGCGCAGCAACGCCCTGGGAACACGCCCCAGTTTGGCTGCGATCGCGGTGAGCCGCTCCAGCTCGTCCAAGGCGTCCACCGCGACCAGCGCACCCTGCAGCACGGCCACCCGCAGCAGGACGTCGCCCTTCGCGGGCCCGGTCACCACCAGGTCCGCGCCGGCCACACCCGCCGCCAGCGCCTCCCGCAGCTCCCCGTGGCTCGCCACGTCCACCCCGAGCCCCAGCACGGCGGCCCGCTCGGCGAACACGGCGGCCTTGTTGGCCTTCTTGGCGAAGTACACCCTGCCCGCGACCCCGGCCTCCTCCAACACCGCGGTGAAGGCACGGGCGTTGGTGTCGAACCGCTCCGGGAACAGGGCGTGGTACGGGCCGCCGAGCCCATGGCTCAGCTCCTGAAGCAGCACCGGCGCGTCGAGGAACGCCTGGGTCTCCGCGGCGATGTGAGCGGGCAGCGAGGGCGGCGCCGCGACCGTCGTCACCGCCACAGCGGCACCACCGTACCCAGCCCCTGGGCGATCGCCAGCTCGGCGAACCGGTGGCCGAGCGCGATGTCGGTGACGACGAGCCCGCTGTTGTACGCGAAGATCCGCTGCCCGGCGTCGGTCCGCCCGGCCGCCCGCCCCGCGAGCACCTCGGGGAACTCGGCGTCCACGTCCCGCAGCCGCCCCTCGGCGTCGGCCATGTCCGTGCCCGTGACCGCCATCTGCGCGGCGCTCGTGGCGACGACCCGGTCGGCCCGGTGCAGCGTGGACGCGGCGATGCCGTATCCCACCAGCACCGACAGCGCGGCCGGCCTCAGCCACTCGGCCTCCACGGACGCGGGCGTGTTCGGCCCGGCGGTGGCCAGCACGACGTCGGCCTCCTGCGCGGCGGCCCGCAGATCGGTGACGACCTCCAGCTCCCGGTCGGGGAAGTGCGCGTGCAACTGCTCCCGTACGGCACGTATCCCGTCCGGATGCGTCCCGAACAGCATCAGCCGCTCCAGCTGCGGCATCGTGGTGAGCAGGAACGGCAGCGCGAGCCGCCCCTGGGTGCCCGTGCCGACGACCAGTGCGCCCCGGCTGCCGGGCGCGGCCAGCTCACGGGCGAGCAGCGCCGAGACCGCGGGCGTGCGCAGGGCACCGATCCGGCCGCAGTCCATCATCGCCACGGGCAGCCCGGTGGCGTCGTCGTAGATGGTCAGCGTCGTGTAGTAGTGCTGTTTGTCGCGGTCCTCGTGCAGGCCGTACTTGTAGGACGTCTTGACGGCGACGACGCCGCGCTCCCCGTCCCTGCCGAGCATCGCGTACGCGACCGAGTGCCCGTCCTCGGGCTTGACGGTCAGCTTGCGCGGATTGTCGGAGCGGCCGTCGGCGAGGGTGCCGTACGCCTGCTCCACCGTGGAGACGACGTCGGCGAGGGAGATCTCGATCCCGGCGACGTCGCTGGTGCTCAGGACGCGCAGGGCGGTGTCCGGGGCGTGGGTGTCGGTCATGCGTGGGCCTCCAGAACCTTCTGTCCGTAGCCGTGTTCGAAGCGCTCCGCCTCGGGCCGGGTCCTGCGGCCCGGCACGCGCACGGAGGAACGTTTCAGCCAGCGGTCCGTGCCGTCGTAGCGGGCCTTGAAGGGGACACGGCCGTGGACCACGAGGTCGTTGTCCACGACCAGCACCTCACCGGGGGCGAGGCTCACCGCGACGGAGACGCGCTCCAGCTCTGTCTCCAGGCGGCCGTAGGCGGCCCGGTGCTCCTCGGGCGCCCGGTCCAGGGGCGTGTAGGCCGGGTCGAAGCGCAGGGTGGGGCCGTCCTCGGACTCCCACAGCGTGGGCACGGGCGGCGCCTCACCGCTGTAGGACTGCGCCTCGGCGTAGGCGTCGTCGGGCAGGATCGGCAGCACCCGGCGGCCGAGCAACTCCCGGTCCGCGTCGGAGAGTTGTACCTGGCGGATGCTCGCCGCCGTGGTGGCGACCGCGTCGTGGTTGCGCATGCAGGAGAGCAGCAGGAGATGGGCGCGTCCCGGGTGGAAGGCGTCCTCGGTGTGCGGGCTGAGCAGCACGCTGCTGCTCGCGCCGGTCTGCTCCTCCTCGTGGCCGGGGGAGGGCACGATGTTGTGCACGAACCGCCCCTCCTGCTGGCCGGCCCAGGCGATGGGCGTGCCCATCGCGGCCGAGAGCAGCATCAGGACGACGTCGTGCAGGGCGCCCGCGTCACCGACGCGGGACCAGTGGGCGGGCGTGGGCCCGACGGCGGAGTCGTCGACCTCCAGGCCGCGCAGGACGTACAGGCCTTCGGGGGTGTCGACGGGGCGGCAGGCGTGCCGGACCTCGTCGCTCAACTCGCTTGCGGAAAAGGGTAATTGGCGGAGCAGGGCCGGGTCGGTCGTCGAACCGGCCGTCTCGATGAGGAGTTTCTCGGCCGCCGCGGTCAATTCGGCGGCGGCGTGGGGGGAAAGCGTGCGTACGGGTGCGGATCCCGTCGGCATGGGGCTGGTCCGTCCGTTCCGTGCGGGATGGATGCGGGCGTCGCCGGTCGCGGTCCGTGACCGCCTGGTGGCTGTGCAGAAACATAGCCATCTCATAGGATGTAGGCAAGGCTTACCTAACTTTGGCGAAGATCACAGTCCGTGCGGTCTTGTGTCCCAGCTGTGAGTCAGGGTAGGCAAACCTCAGCAATAAGTTCCGCGCAGCGAAAACGAGGACGACGTGGACCTGACGAGACGTCAACTGCTGTGGGCCACCGGCGCCTTCGGCGCCACAGCCCTGATCACCGCCTGCTCGGGCGGCAGTTCCGACGACCCCGCCGGGTCCGCCAAGGGCGGCTCGGGCAAGCCCCGCCGCGGCGGAACCCTGCGCGTCGGCGCCCTCGGCCGGGCCGGCGCCGTCACCCGCGACCCGCACGGCACCCAGTCCAACGAGAGCGACTACCTCGTCATCAGCCTCGTCTACGACACCCTGACCGTGCCCGGCTCCAAGCCCAACACCGAGCCCCGGCTCGCCGCGAGCTGGCAGCACTCGGCCGACCTGAAGACCTGGCGCTTCACCCTCGCCAAGGGCGCCACCTTCCACGACGGCACGCCCGTCACCGCCGACGACGTCGTCTTCTCGCTGCGCCGGCTGCGCGCCACGCCCGCCGGCGCCTCCCGGCTGCCGGGCATCCAGGAGAAGAACATCACCGCCGACGGCGACTCCACCGTCGTCCTCGTCTCCGACCACCCCAACGCCGAACTCCCGCAGCTCACCCGCCTGACCACGTTCGTCGTGCCCAAGGGCACCACCGACAAGGACATCGCCAAGGCGCCCGGCACCGGACCCTTCAAGCTGGACTGGTACCGCGGCGGCAACGCCCGGCTGGTGCGCAACGACCAGTGGTACGGCGGTGACGTGCACCTCGACGCCATCGAGGTGAAGATCTTCGAGAGCCCGCAGGCCATGGCGAACGCCCTGCTGTCCGGGCAGATCGACCTCGCCTCCAACGTCGGCGCGGTCGCGGCCCGGACGGCCGAGGGACGGGGCGACATCCAGACGGTCCGCCGGCCCGACGACATGGCGATGCCGATCGTGATGCGCACCGCCGACGGCCCCTTCGCCGACCCCAGGGTCCGCGAGGCCCTGCGCCTCGCCGTCGACCGCGAGGCCATGGTGAAGCAGGTGCTCTCCGGCTACGGCACCGTCGCCAACGACATCCTCGGCACCGGCGACCCCGCCTACGCCAAGGACATCCCGCAGCGCGCCCGCGACCTCGACCGGGCCAAGCAGCTGCTGAAGGAAGCCGAGTTCGACACCTCCAAGACGTACGAACTGCTCACCACCGAGGACATCTCCGGCCTCGCCGAGTCCGCCACCCTCTTCGCCTCCCAGGTCCGCGAGGCCGGGGTGAAGATCAAGGTCGTCAAGCAGGAGTCCGCCGTCTTCTGGGACAAGACCTGGCTCAAGGGCGACCTGTACACCACCTACTGGGGCACCAACGACTCGGTGGTGTTCTTCGCCAGCAAGGTCCTGCTCTCCGACAGCGGCCAGAACGAGTCCGGCTTCGACGACAAGGCCTTCGACAGTGCCTACGAGAAGGCCATCGGCACCGCCGACCCCGCCGAACGCGCCACGCTGCTCAAGGAACTCCAGCAGATCCAGTACGACCGCTCCGGCTATCTGCTGTGGGGCATGGCCGACGGCATCGACCTGGCCGGCTCCAAGGTGAACGGGCTGCCCACGCTGCCCGGTTACGGCCGGGTCCAGCTCGAGCGGGCATGGCTGGCCCGTTGACCCCGGACGTGGCCGCGCCGACCGGGAAGGCACCGGAGGTGAACCCGCCGGCCGGCGCGGCCCGGCCGGCGCGGCCCGTCGTCCTGTCCGTGCTCGCCCGCACCGGCCTGGTGCTGGTCAAGCGCGCCGCCCTGCTGGCCGTGCTGCTCGCCCTGGTCTTCGGCACCGTCGAACTCCTGCCGGGCGACGCCGCGAACGCCACCTCCGAGCGCGGCGAGAGCGCCGCCGACATCCAGGAACGCCGGGAGCTGCTCGGCCTGGACCGGCCGGTCCCGGAACGCTTCTGGGACTGGATGTCCGGCCTGCCCACCGGCGACCTCGGCACCTCCGCGCGCGGCGAACCCGTCACCGGTCTGCTCTCCAGCGCCTTCCCCAACACCCTGCTCCTCGGCGGCATCGCGCTGCTGCTGACCGCCGTCCTGTCGCTGGCGCTCGGCTGCTGGGCCGCGCTGCGGCCGGGCGGGCGCGTGGACCGGGCGGTGTCGGGCTCGGCGACCGCGGTGCTGGCGCTGCCCGAGTTCGTGGTGGCGGTCGCGCTGGTCCTCGTGCTGTCGCTGTGGACCGGCTGGCTGCCCGCCGTCACCCTCACCGACGCCGACGGCAACCCCGACTCCTGGACCATGCTCGTGCTGCCCGCCCTCGCCCTGACGATCCCGCAGACCGGCTGGAACACCCGGATCGTGCGCGCCGCCCTCGCCGACGAGGCCCGCGCCCCGCACGTGGAGACCGCGGTCCTCGACGGGCTGCCGCCGCACCGCGTCCTCACCCGCCATGTGCTGCCCGGCGCCCTGCCCACCGTCGCCGCCGGTCTCGCCACCTCCACCGGCATGCTGCTCGGCGGCGCCGTCGTCGTGGAGACCGTCTTCAACTACCCCGGCATCGGCTCCGTCCTGGCCTCCGCCGTCACCGACCGCGACAGCCCCGTCATCGCCGGGGTCACCGCGCTCGCCGGCGCGGTCGTCACGGGGGTCCTGCTGGTGGCCGACCTGATCCGGGACGCGATGACGGGAGTACGACGATGACGGACGCCGCTTCCCCGCAGGCGCCGGCGCGTCCCGCGAAGCCCGCCCGGCGGCGCACCCGGGCCACCGTGCTGCGCGTGCTGCCCGCCCTGCTGCTCGTCGCCCTCGCCCTCGCGGGCCCCTGGATCGCCCCGCACGCCGTCGACGCCCCGGTGGCCGCCCCGTACGCCGAACCCGGCGCGGACGCCGTCCTCGGCGGGGACCAGCTCGGCCGGGACGTGCTGAGCCGACTCCTGGCCGGCGGCCGTGACCTCGTGCTGTCCTCGCTCCTGGTGGCCGTGCTGGTCACCGCGACCGCGGCCGTGCTCGGCGCGATCGGTGCCGTCCGGCCGCTGATCGGGCGGGCCGTCGAGCGGATCGCGGACGTGCTGATGCTGCTGCCCGCCGTCCTCGGCATCCTGCTGGTCACGCTGTCCTGGCCGGACGGCGGCCGGCTCGCCGTGGTCGCCGCCGCCGTCGCCCTCGGCGTCCCCTACGCCGTACGGCTCGCCGCGGGTGCCGCCGCGCCGCTCGCCGCCACCGGGTACGTCGAGGCCGCGCAGGCCGGCGGGGAGCGGCTGGGGCATCTCGTGCTGCGCGAGATCCTGCCCAATCTGCGGGCGACCCTGCTGGCCCTGTTCGGGCTGCGTTTCGTCGCCGCCGTCTACCTGGTCGCCACCGCCGGGTTCCTCCAGGTGGGGCCGCAACCTCCCGCCGCCGACTGGGCGTTGATGATCCGCGAGAACTCGGCCGGCATCCTGCTCAACCCCTGGGCCGTGGTCGCCCCCAGCGCCGCCATCGGCCTGCTCGCGCTGAGCGTCAACCTCGCGGCGGCCGCCCTCGCCCCGCAGACCGGCCGGAAGGCGGTGCCCGTCCTGTGAGCCACGATCCCCGCTACCGGTCGGAGAAACCGGCCCCCGACACGCCCGTGTCCGCCCGGGTCACCGGGCTCACCGTCGCGGCGCCCGACGGACGCCTGCTGCTGTCGGACGCGGACCTCATCCTGCGCCCGGGCCGGGTCACCGCCCTCACCGGCCCCTCCGGGTCCGGCAAGACGACCCTGCTGCGCGCCCTGACCGGCCTGCTGCCGCCCGGCACGACCCGCAGGGCCGGCACCGTGGAGGTCTTCGGCGCGGACGTCCTGGCCCTCGGCGAACGGGAGTTGCGGGCCCTGCGGGCGAACCGCCTCGCCTACGTCGGCCAGGACCCCGGCTCCGGCCTCAACCCCCGGATGCGGGTGCGCGCCCTCGTCCGTGAACTGGCCGCCGACCGTACGCGGGACACCGTCGCCGCCCTCCTCGCCGAGGTGCGCCTGCCCGACGAGGACGGCCGCCTCGCCGCCCGCCGTCCGGCCGCGCTCTCCGGCGGCCAGCAGCGCCGCGTGGCCATCGCCCGCGCGCTGGCCCGGCGCCCCGACATCCTCCTCCTGGACGAGCCCACGGCCGGGCTCCATCCGGCACTGCGCGAGGAGATCGGCGACCTGCTGTGCCACCTGGCCCGCGAACACCATCTGGCCGTCGCCCTGTCCTGCCACGACCCGGCCCTGGTGGAACGCATCGCCGACGACGTGGTCGCGCTGGGCTCCCCCCTGCCGGGGCCACGGGGCCTCGCGGGAGCAAGCGCCGCCGAGCGGGGGGCCGAAGCCCCTGCCGGAGAAGCCCCGGCGGACGCCCTCGCCCCGCCTCTCCTCCAGGTCCGCGACCTGCGTGTCTCCTTCGACCGCGGGCAACTCGCCCTGGACGGCGTCGACCTCGCCGTCGCCCCGGGCGCGGCGGTGGGCATCGTAGGGGCGTCGGGGTCGGGGAAGACCACGCTGGTGCGGGCGGTCGTGGGTCTGCAGAGGTTCACCGGGGGGAGCATCGTCCTCGACGGCCGCGCCCTGCCCGGCGGGCTGCGCGGGCGGTCGCGGGAGCAGCGGCGCAGGGTGCAGCTGGTGACGCAGAATCCGCTGGGCGCCCTCAACCCCAGCCGTACGGTCGGGGCGGCCGTGGGCCGGCCCTTGCGGCTGCACCGCCGGTGCGTGCGCGCCGATGTCCCGGAACGGGTCGCCGATCTCCTCGAACAGGTCGGTCTGCCGCCCGCGTTCGCGGACCGCTACCCGCACGAGCTGTCCGGTGGGCAGCGTCAGCGCATCGCCATCGCCCGCGCGCTCGCGGCCGACCCCGAGGTGCTGATCTGCGACGAGGTCACCTCCGCGCTGGACTCCGCGACGGCTGAGGCGATCATGGACCTGCTGGCCGGTCTGCGCGAACGCCGGGGCACCGCCCTCGTGCTGATCAGCCACGACCTCCCGCTGATCGCCGACCGCACCGACACGGTCACCGTCCTGGACCGCGGCCGGGTGCTGGCCTGCGGTCCCACCCCGCAGGTGCTGGCGACCGCGGGGGTGCTCGCCCCGTGACGACGGAGGGGCCGTGGCGGAGCAGGTGCTCGGCCACGGCCCGCTCCTGTCAGCTCGGGTGCCGCTGACGCAGCTCGTCGGCGAGGGCCTGCCGGCCACGGATGCCGAGCTTGCGGTAGGCACGGGTCAGATGCTGCTCGACCGTGCTGACCGTGACGAACAGCCGGCTGCTGATCTCCCGGTTGGTGTAGCCCCGCACGGCGAGCTGGGCGACGCGCAGTTCGGCCTCGCTGAGCACGGAGGGGTCCGATGCGGCCGGGCGCGGCTTGTCCGGGCGGGCCGCCTCGCGCACCTTGTCCTCGGGCGGCTGGTACGGGATGCCGATCCGCTTCAGCGGCGAGGTGACCCGGGCGGGCAGCGCGGTCGCCTGCCGCGGCACCCGCGCCGGTGTCTCGCGGACGGTGGCCGTGCCGCCCTGGCGCTGGGCCTGGAGGCGGGCGATGGTGCGCAGGGTCCGGCTGACCTCCATGCGGTTCCCGGCGTCCTCGAAGACCTTCGCCGCCCGGCCCAGCAGCCGGTGGTCGTCGCTGGGGGAGCTGGTGAAGGCGAGCACGCGCAGCGCGAGACCGCAGGCGTACGGGTCCGACTCCATGGACAGTTTCATCTGCTGCTTGGCCAGCTCGCGCGCGGTCTTGAGGTTGCCGAGCTGCAGATGCGCCTCCGCCAGGTCGCTGCGCCACGGCACGGGCGTCGGCGCGCTCTCGTCCCAGCCGCGCAGCAGATGCTCGCAGCGCTGGAAGTCGCTCACCGCGGCCAGCGGGCGGTGGGTCGCCAGATGGAAGTGGCCGCGGGCGCGCAGATAGCGCAGTCCGACCATGGTGTCGAACATCGCGTCCGGCACCGGGATGCGCAGGGTGCGGGCCGCGTCCTGGAAGTTCCCCGCGGATATATCCGCGTAGACCATGATGGCGAGTGGGTCCCCGACCGAGATGCCCCACCCCTGGACGTCGAGCAGGTCCAGGGCCGAGCGGGCGCGTTCGGCCGCCTCGGGGATCTCGTCGCGCTGCAGCTGGATGCCGGCCCGCAGGGTCTCCAGGACGGCCTGCCAGGTCACCGCGCCCCGGCGGCGGGCCTCCTTGTCCAGCCGGGCGCACCACTGCTCGGCGGTGGAGCTGCGGCCGCCCAGGGTGAGCGCGGTGATGGCCGTGGCGAGGGCCTCCAGGGAGGTGTTGCCCAGGCCGCAGTTCTGCAGGATGCGCTCGGCGCTGGCCAGGCTCGCGTCGCTGCCGGCCCGGCCCCATGCGTGCCTGAGCGCCTCCGTGGTCTGCACCCAGGGCGTCGAGCGCGGCCGGGTGGCGGGCTCGTCCTCGGCCGACTGCCCGGTCGGCGGCCCGAAGTACCAGGAGTAGGCGAGGCTCAACTCCGCCTCGGTGCGCGGGTCGAGGGGCTCCGGGGACTCGGACAGGATGCGGTACGTCTCGTTGAACAGGACCCGGTCGCCCTGCCACAGCGCGTGCCGCATCAGCGCGAAGCAGCCGTCCTGGTCGAGGGTGCCGAACCGGGCGGCCGTCCGCAGGGACGGTATGTGCGCGGCGGCGCAGGAAGGATTCACCCGCCAACTGCTCCAGACCAGGGACTGGCGGATGGAGCGTTCCACGTCCGCGTCCTCGGCCGAGGGCAGGGCCAGTTCGAGGGCCTGCCGGGCGAAGGCGACGTCGTTGCCGCTCATCGCCTGCTCGGCGGCCTGCCGCAGCACCGGGACCGACCAGGCGGCCGGCCGGCCGTCGGCGGCCACCAGATGCCGGGCCACGTCGGCGGCGGGCGCGCCCGTCTCGTGCCCCATCCGTGCCGCCGACTCGTGCAGCCGCGACCGCAGGGCCGGGGTCAGCGAGTCGAGCACGGCGGTCCTGGCCCGCGGGTGCCGGAAGGCCCCGCCGGCGAGCAGCCCGCAGCGCTCCAGGGCGTCGAGCAGCCGGCCGACCCCCTGCGAGTGGACGTCGGTGAGACCGGCGATCTGCTCGGGCTCACCGGGGCCGTCGAGGATCGCCAGAGCGGAGGCGACCTCCAGCAGCTCCGTGTCGGGACGGTCCAGCAGGGCCCGGACGGCGCGGGCGTAGGCGCCGCCCACGACGGGCTCGCCGGTGCGCTCGCCGGCCTGGTAGTCCTGGACCAGCGCGCTCGCCAGCATCGGGTTCCCGGCGCTGAGTTCATGGATCGCGGTCGTCAGTGCCGCGTCCACGTCGCCGTTCAGTGTCTCCTTCAGCAGGGATTCCACACCGCATTCGGAGAACGGCGTCAGTTGTACCGAGTAGTAACGTGGTTGTCGTGCGAAGGTGGCGCTCAGCCGGGTGAAGGGACTTTGTCGCCAGTCCGGTTGATTGAGCACTATGAGCAGTTTCGTCGAGCGAATTCTGCGGTGCAGCTGGAGAAGCAGTTTGAGGGACGTCTCGTCGATGAAGTGAAGATCATCGATGCCGATCACGAGCGACTTTTCCCTGGCCAGGTTGAGCAGGGCGTCGCAGACATCGCGTAAGAAGTGCGGATCGGCACGGTCGTCGCCCGTGCGAACGTCGATCGGGAACGGCGAGTTGGCCAGCAGCTGGTCGATCGCGGAGGCCCCGATGCCCTGCTCATCAGGGGCTCCCGTGGCGCTCAGCGTGAGGGAGCCCTGATCCTCGGCGTGGTCGAACAGCTCGTTCTGCAGACAGGTCTTTCCGCTTGCGATTCCCCCGCTCAGCATGATCAGGCGGCCATTTCCCCGCCTGCTCCGGTCCAGTTGGTCGAGCAGGAAACTCCGAGCGGCATCCGGACTCATCTGGAACTGGTTGCCGACAGTCGTCATAGACAGTCTATCCCCCGTAAATAGACTTACCTGTGAGCACAGTTGTTCCTTGTTGAAGGTATCAGACCATATGGAGATCGTGGGTGTGCTGTGAATGAATCGGGGGTGTTCACCGCAGCCCCTGCGATCAGGGATGGTCCAACTTTTGATCACCTGCTGGTGGGCAGATGAACGACAGGCGACAGCCTGCCCGTTGAGGAAAGATCGTTTCTACCCCTCCCCACCCCTACTCGCGTGTCGCACCCTCGGCGCGCTGCTGCGCGACGACCGCCGCGACGATGTCGTCCAGCGTGCGCGTGGGCCGGAAACCGACCTGGGCGCGCGCCTTGTCACAGTTCGGCACCCGGCGCTGCATGTCCTCGAAACCGGGACCGTAGGCCTGCTCGTAGGGAATCTTCACCACGCTGCTCGTGGAGCCGGTGACCGCGATGACCCGGGCCGCCAGGTCCGCCATGCTGATCTGCTCGGAGCTGCCGAGATTGTAGACCGTGCCGTGCGCGCTCTCGTCCTCCAGCAGCGCGACGAGCGCCGGCACCACGTCCAGGACGTGACAGAAGCAGCGGATCTGCTGCCCGTCGCCGAACAGCGTCAGCGGCTCACCGGCCAGCGCCTGCGCCACGAACCGCGGGATCACCATGCCGTAGCGGCCGCTCTGCCGCGGGCCCACCGTGTTGAACAGCCGCACGATCACGGTCCGTACGCCGTACTCGACGCCGTACAGATACGCCATCGTCTCGTCCAGCGCCTTCGCCTCGGCGTAGGACCAGCGGTTCTTCAGCGGCGAGCCGACGATCCGGTCGGCCTCCTCGGTGAGCCCCTCGGTGGTGTTCTTGCCGTACACCTCGCTGGTGGAGGCCACCAGCACCGGCACATCGTGCCGACGGGCCGCCTCCAGGACGTTCTCGGTGCCGTTCAGATTGGTGCGCAGGCTCTCCAGCGTCTTGCCCATGATGGTGAACACGCCCACCGCGGCGGCCAGATGGTAGATCCGGTCGACGCCGTCCATGCAGCTCTCCAGCGCCGCGGCGTCGCACACCGAGCCCCGCACGAACCGCACCCGCGGATCGTCCATCAGCGCGCCCAGATTGCCGGTGCTGCCGGTGCTGACGTCGTCGAGAACGACGACCTCGTGCCCGAGGTCCAGCAGATGCTCGGTCAGGTGCGAGCCGATGAAGCCCGCCCCTCCCGTGATCAGACAACGCACGATCGATCCCTTTCGCAAGCGGACGTGAGGGGCTACGCCGAGTGGCCGGCGGCGGTGGGGGCGAAGCGGTAGGTCGCGTCCAGCACCAGCGGGACGTCGGCGATCCAGGAGTAGTCGTGTTCCGGCTGCACCGTGTGGATCAGGACCAGGTCCCAGTCCTGCTCGGCCGGCTCCATCGTGGAGTCCATGCTGACCCCGCTCGGCAGGGTCAGCCGTGTCACCAGCGGGTCGTAGTACTCGACCTTCGCGCCGCGCCGGGTCAGCTCGTCGATGATCTCCAGCGCCGACGACGACCGTACGTCGAGCACACCGGGCTTGTAGGAGACGCCGACCACCAGCACACTGCTGCCGGCGAAGCCCTTGCCCGCGTCGGACAGCACGCCCAGCATCCGGTCCACCACACCCCGCGGCCGCTCGGCGATCGCCGTCATGGCCTCGCTGACCAGCGGCGCGGCCGTGCGGGTCTCCCGCAACTGCCACAGCAGATAGTGCGGATCGCACGGGATGCAGTGCCCGCCGACCCCCGGACCGGGGTGGAAGGCCATGAAGCCGTACGGCTTGGTCGCCGCCGCCGCGATGACCTCCATCGGGTCCATCGCGAAGCCCGCGCAGATGTCCGCGAACTCGTTGGCCAGCGCGATGTTGACCGCCCGGAAGGTGTTCTCGTACAGCTTGGTCATCTCGGCGACCTCCGGCGAGCCCACCTGGTGGGTCGCCGACAGCAGGTCGATCACGCGGGCCGCCATCGCGGCGCACTCCGGAGTGACCCCACCGACCACGCGGGGCGTGTCCCGCTGGGTGTGGGTGGTGTTGCCCGGGTCGATGCGCTCCGGACTGGACGCCACGAAGATGTCGCCGCCGAGGGTGAACCCCCGGTCCATCAGCGGCTCGACCAGCATCCGGGTGGTGGTCCCGACGAAGCTCGTCGAGGTCAGGATGAGCGTCTGGCCGGCCCGCGCGTGCCGGACGACCTCGTCACAGGCACCCTGCAACGCCCGCAGATCGGGCAGCAGATGGCGGTCGACGGGCGTCGGCACGCACACGATCACCACGTCGGCGTCCGCCATCCGGGCCGCGTCGGCGGTCAGTTCGAAACCGTCCTGCCCGAGCGAGCGCGCGAGCTGGCGGTGGTCGGAGTCGATCAGATCGACGGACCGTGCCTCGATGGCCCGCAGCCGGTCGGCGTCGCGGTCGATGCCCACGACATGCACTCCGGCCGCGTGCAGCCCCAGGGCGGTCGGCAGTCCTACGTACCCCATGCCGACGATCGCGACGGAGCCGAGTTCGCTCGGGACGGGCAGAGCCTTCTCGATGGTGCGGGAATGCGGCATAGTCCACTCGACCTCGTGTGATGTGGCCTTGGCTGTTCCGGCCGGAAGGAATTCGGGAAATTCGGAAGAAAGCTGTTCTTCTGCGGCCGGCTAGAGCACGGCCCTGAGCAGTTCGAAGGCCTCGGCGTACTCGGTGCAGACCTGCGAACCGCGGTACTCGGCGAGGGCGCGGACGCCGCGCTCGCTGCGGGAGTTGGGCCAGTTCTCCACCTCGGCGCCGTACGCCCGCAGCGCCTCCAGCTTGCGCTCCAGGTGCTCGGCCTCCAGCGGCTGCCAGCAGTTGGGGCGGAACGTCGGCATGCCCGACGCCTCACCGCAGTCGGTCGCCGAGCGCACCTCGAAACAGCGCACCTCGCGGACGCTGCCCCGGCCCGGCCGGCCGGCCACCCGGGCCGCCCGGCTGACGATCTGGTGGTCCAGGCTCAGATCGCTCGTGCTCGTGGTGAACACGGCGTCCGGCTCGAACTCCCGCACCTCCTGCTCGAAGGCCCGGTTGAGCTCCAACTGGCCCACCGTGTCCAGCCGGTTGTCCCCGTACTGGTGGACGGTGACGCGCTCGATCCCGAGGATCTTCGCGGCCGCCTCGATCGCGGAGGAGCGGGGCGTCGCGTTCAGCCCGTCCTTGGACCGGGATCCGTCGTCGTTGGTGAGGACGCACAGGCTGATCCGCACCCCCTCGTCGGCGAGCTTCGCGATCGTGCCGCCGGCGCCGAGGGTCTCGTCGTCGCCATGGGCGACGGCGATCAGCAACCTCCGCATCATTCTCCGCATCGGTTTCCTTCTCGTGTGTGGCAGCCGGTGGGCCGCCCAGGACCACGAAGGACCTGAATCGAATGATTCATTCATGGCCGCGATCGGTGATTGAAGCTCTCAGTGAGCGCAGCGCGTAGTCAACCCCTAGCGATTCACCGCTATTGCCGCCCGCGGGCGCCTCGCGCAAAAACGGTGCGAACTACAGGGCGAGCGGCGGTGGCGTCGTTTTCAGGGGATAGCAGCGTGTCACCGCCCCGGGCTCCCCGGTAACCCCTAAAGTGCCGCACTGCCCATCCAGCCCCGCCGACCGGCTCTTGCGCGGTCGATACGGGAATCGGCCGGGGCGGCCGCACTGAGGGGTGCCGCAAGCCCGGCTAGGGGTACGGACCGCGCGGCGCCGCTCGTAAAGTGTCGCCATTGGAGCCGCCCCGGGGTTCGCCGGAATTCACGCAATCGGGCCCGGGTGACGGGAGTTATGAGTTCCGTCCGGGAAATACGGCGGGCGCTGTGAGCCGGCCCGCTACGGTCGAAGACGTAGGGGTTACCTGAGCATGTCTGAATCGCGACTGGTCGACGCATTGCGCGCGTCGTTGAAAGAGGCCGATCGGCTCCGTGAGCAGAACAAACGCCTCACTGAGGCGAACAGCGAGCCGATAGCGATCATCGCCATGTCCTGCCGATTCCCCGGCGGGGTGCGCACACCCGAGGACCTGTGGCGGGTCCTCTCCGAAGGCCGGGACGTCATCGGCCCGTTCCCCACCGACCGCGGCTGGGATCTGGAGCGGCTCTACGACCCGACCGGAGAGCGGCCGGGCTCCACCTATGTCCGCGAAGGCGGATTCCTGCACGACGCCGCCGACTTCGACGCCGACTTCTTCGGCATCGCCCCCCGCGACGCCCTCCTCATGGACCCCCAGCAGCGCCTCCTCCTGGAGACCTCCTGGGAGGCCTTCGAGCGCGCCGGCATCCCGCCGCGCTCCGCCAAGGGCACACCCGTCGGGGTGTTCACCGGCGTCATGTACCACAACTACCCGGGCAGCTACGGCTCGTCGGCCCCCATGTCGGGCCGGCTCTCCTACACCCTCGGCCTCGAAGGCCCGTCGGTGACCGTGGACACCGCCTGCTCGTCCTCCCTGGTCACCGTGCACCTCGCGGCGCAGGCCCTGCGGCAGGGCGAGTGCACCCTGGCCCTGGCCGGCGGCGTCACCGTGATGTCCAGCCCGCGCACCTTCGTCGAGTTCAGCCTCGACGGCAACCTCTCCCGCGACGGCCGCTGCCGGCCCTTCGCCGAGTCCGCCGACGGCACCTCCTGGTCCGAGGGCGTCGGCGTGCTCCTGCTGGAGCGGCTCTCCGACGCCCGCCGCAACGGCCACCAGGTGCTGGCCGTCGTACGCGGCTCGGCCGTCAATCAGGACGGCGCCACCAACGGCATCGCCGCGCCCAGCGGCCCCGCCCAGCAGCGCGTCATCCGCCGCGCCCTGGCCGCCGCCCGCCTCACCCCCGACCAGATCGACGTGGTCGAGGCGCACGGCTCCTCCACCGAGCTCGGCGACCCCATCGAGGCGGACGCCCTGCTCGCCACGTACGGCAAGGAGCGCCCCGCCGACCGCCCCCAGTGGCTCGGCTCGGTCAAGTCCAACCTGGGCCACACCCAGGGCGCCGCGGGCGTCGCCGGCATCCTGAAGATGGTGCTGTCGATGCGGCACGGCGTGCTGCCCAAGAGCCTGCACGTCGACACCCCCAGCAAGCACGTCGACTGGTCGCAGGGCGCGATCTCCGTGCTCACCGAGAACGTCGACTGGACCACCCTCGACGGCGCCCCCCGCCGCGCGGGCGTCTCCTCCTTCGGCCTCAGCGGCACCAACGCGCACGTCATCCTCGAAGAGGCCCCCCAGGAGGCAGAGCCCGAGCAGGCGCCCGTCCGCCCCGGCCTGGTCCCCTGGGTGCTGTCCGGCCGCGACGAGGACTCCCTGCGCCGCCAGGCCGCCCGCCTGCTGGAGCACGTACAGCAGCACCCTGAGACGGACTCCCTCGCTCTCGGACGGGCGCTGGCCACCACCCGCTCGCACCTGGAGTACCGGGCCGCCTTCGCCGGAGCCGACCGCGACGAACTCCTCGCCACGCTCGCCGGCCTGGCCGAGGGCACGCCCGCCGGGATCGAGCGGGGCGTGGTGCGCGGCGAGACCTGCTCGACCGCGTTCCTCTTCCCCGGCGGCGGCGCCCAGCGCCTCGGCATGGGGCGTGAACTGTCCGCCGCCGAGCCGGTGTTCGCCGCCGCGCTGGACGAGGTGTGCGCCGAGGTGGACAAGCACCTCGACCGGCCGCTGCGCGAGCTGATCGACGGCGACGAAGAGGCCCTGGACCGCGTCGGCCACGCCCAGGTGGCGCTGTTCGCGATCGAGGTGGCGCTGTTCCGGCTGATGGAGCACTACGGCATCCGCCCCGACCTGCTCGCCGGACACTCCACCGGCGAACTCGCCGTCGCCCATGTCTCCGGCATCCTCTCCCTCGCCGACGCCGCCGAACTCGTCGCCGCACGCGGGCAGTTGATGCAGGCGCTGCCCGACGGCGGCGCCATGGTCGCCGTCAACGCCACCGAGGACACGGTCCGCCCGCTGCTCACCGAAGGCGTCGGCATCGCCGCGATCAACAGCCCCGACTCGGTGGTGATCTCCGGCAACGCCGACGAAGTCGACGCCCTGGAGCGGCTGTTCGCCGAGCAGGGCCGCCGCACCAAGCGGCTGCGGGTCAGCCACGCCGCGCACTCGCCGCTGATGCGGCCCATGGTGGAGGAGTTCCGGGCCGTCGCCGAGCGGATGGACTTCCGGCCCGCCCGTATCGCCGTCATGTCGACCGTCACCGGCCGCCTCGCCGGCGAGGACGACCTGCGCACCCCCGACTACTGGGTGCGCCACCTGCTGGGGACCGTCCGCTTCCGCGACGCGGTCGACGGGCTGCGCGCCGAGGGCGTCAACCGGTTCGTCGAGATCGGCCCCGACAACGTCCTCGCGGGCATGGCCCAGAACTGCCTCGCCGACGCCAAGGACAACCCGGCCGTCGTGCCCCTGCTGCGGCGCGGCCGGCCCGAGGAGGCGTCCTTCGCCACCGCCCTCGCCCAGCTGCACGTGCGAGGCGTCGAGCCCGACTGGAGCGCGTACTTCGACGCCCGCGGCGCCCGCACCGCCGAGCTGCCCACCTACGCCTTCCACGGCACCCGCTACTGGCTCCAGGCCCGCGCCGAGGGCGACGCCGCCTCCCTCGGCGTCGACGCCGCGACCCACCCGCTGCTGGGCGCCGCCACCGTCCTCGCCGGCAGCGACGGCCTGGTCCTGACCGGACGGCTGTCCACCGCCACCCACCCGTGGCTCGCCGACCACGCCGTCGGCGACACGGTCCTGCTGCCCGGCACCGCCTTCGTCGACCTGGCGATGCACGCCGGTGAACAGACCGGCACCCCGCTCGTGCGGGAACTGTCCCTGCACGCCCCGCTGGTGCTGCCGCCCGAGGGCGCGATCCGCATCCAGCTGACCGTCGGCGCCGCCGACGACCGGGGCGTGCGCACCATCGACGTCCACTCCCGCCCCGAGGACGACTCCGGGCAGCTGCCCTGGACCCACCACGCCACCGGCCTGCTCGCCCCCACCGGAGCCGGTACCGCCGTGGCCCCCCTCACCGCCTGGCCGCCCGCCGGCGCCGAAGCCGTCGACCTGGACGGCATGTACGACGAACTCGCCGAGAACGGCTCGCACTACGGGCCCCTGTTCCGCGGGCTGCGCGCCGGCTGGCGCCTGTCCGGCGAGGTGTACGCCGACGTGGCCCTGCCCGACAACGCGCAGGCCACCGCGGAGGACTTCGGGCTGCACCCGGCCGTGTTCGACGCGGCCCTGCACGCCATCGGCCTCCTCGACGCGGACACCGGCTCCGACGACGGCACCGTCACCCTGCCCTACGCCTTCACCGACGTGGAGCTGCACGCCTCCGGCGCCGCGGCCGTCCGGGTCCGGGTACGGCGGACCGGCGAGCCCGCCGACACCGGGCGGACCGTCGCCCTGGACCTGTTCGACGTCACCGGGCAGCCCGTCGCCACGGTCGGCGCGCTGATGCTGCGCCCGGTCTCCGAGGAGCAACTGGCGGCCGCGGGCCGCCCCGCCACCGGCATCGCGGGCAACGCCCTGTTCGGCGTCGCGTGGGTGCCCGCCGCCCTCCCGGCCGCCCCGGCCGAGCTGCGGGTGGCCGCCTTCGAGGACCTGGCGTCCCTCGACTCCGCCCCGGACGCCGTCCTGCTCCGGCTGACCGGCGGCCCCGACGCCGACGCCGCCCGCGCCGCGACCCACCGCGCGCTGGACGCCGTCCACACCTGGCTCGCCGAGTCCCGCTTCCCCGACGCCCGTCTGGTGGTGGTCACCCAGGGCGCGGTGGGCCTGCCCGGCGAGGACGTCACCGACCTCGGCGCCGCCGCCGTGCACGGCCTGGTCCGTACCGCGCAGACCGAGGAGCCCGGCCGGTTCCTGCTGGTCGACACCGACGCGCCCGAGGACGTGCCCGCACTGCTGCCCGCCCTGCTGGCGCTGGGCGAGCCGTCCGTCGCCGTACGCGCCGGCAGCGCCCGCGTCCCGCGCCTGACCCGCGCCACGCTCGACGCCGTCGACACACCCGTGTGGGACACCGACGCCCCGGTGCTGGTCACCGGCGGCACCGGAGCGCTGGGCCGGCTCGTCGCCCGCCACCTCGCCGAGACCCATGGCGTACGACGGCTGCTGCTGGTCAGCCGCAGTGGACCCGGCGCACCGGGCGCCGACGAGCTGGTCACCGAGCTGGCCGCGCTGGGCGCCGAGGCCGAGATCGTCGCCTGCGACCTCGGCGACCGCCGTGCCGCCGAGGCACTGCTCGACGGCCGCCCGCTCGGCGCCGTGGTGCACTCCGCGGGCGTCCTCGACGACGGCATGCTCGCCTCCCTCACCCCCGAGCGCCTCGACACCGTGCTGCGGCCCAAGGCGGACGCCGCCTGGAACCTGCACGAGCTCACCCGGGACAAGGACCTGACGGCGTTCGTGCTGTTCTCCTCCGCCGCGGGCGTCCTCGGCGCCCCCGGCCAGGCCAACTACGCCGCCGCCAACGCCTTCCTCGACGCCCTCGCCGGCCACCGGCGCGCCCAGGGCCTGCCCGCCCAGTCGCTGGCCTGGGGCCAGTGGGCGCAGGACACCGGCATGGCGGGCGTCCTCGCCGACCCCGGCCACCAGGGCCCCGCCCGCACCGGCCTGCCCGCCCTCACCGAGGCCGAGGGCCTCGCCCTGCTGGACGCCGCCACCACCTCGGCCGACCCGTTCCTGGTCCCGCTCAAGCTGGACCTGCCCGCACTGCGCAGGTCGCCCGCGGGCAGCGCCGAGCTGCTGCGCGGCCTCGTCGGCACGCCCCGCCGCGCCGCCGCGAGCGCACCCCGCACCACCGGCGCGGCCGACCCGCGCCTCGCCACCTGGCTGCGGATGCCCGAGCCCGAGCGCCGGACCGCGCTGCTCGACCTGGTCCTCGGCCATGTCGTCGACGTCCTCGGCCACGGTTCGCGCGAACTCATCGACCCGGAGCGGGCGTTCAAGGACCTCGGCTTCGACTCGCTGACGGCGGTGGAGCTGCGCAACCGGATCGGCGCCGACACCGGCGCCCAGCTCGCCAGCACCCTGGTCTTCGACCACCCGACCGCCAACGCCCTGACCGCCCACCTCTACGACACGATGTTCACGGGCGTCGCGGACCCGGCGTCCACGGCACCGTCGTACGACTCCCTCCTGGAGACCGTGATCGGGCACGTCGCCGATGTCCTCGGCCACGGCTCACGTGAACTCATCGACCCGGAGCGGGCGTTCAAGGACCTCGGCTTCGACTCGCTGACGGCGGTGGAGCTGCGCAACCGGATCGGCGCCGACACCGGCGCCCAGCTCGCCAGCACCCTGGTCTTCGACCACCCCACCGCGAGCGCGCTCACCACGCACCTGTACGAGACGCTGTACGGCTCCCTCACGGCGGCCGGGCCCGCCGCGCCCGCGGTGTCCGCGGCGTCGGTCGCGGACGACCCGATCGTCATCGTCGGCATGGCCTGCCGCTTCCCCGGCGAGGTCACCACGCCCGAGCAGCTGTGGGAGCTGGTCTGGGAGGGCCGCGACGCGTTCACCGAGTTCCCGTCCGACCGCTCCTGGGACATGGACTACTGGCTGGGCCTGATCGACGAGGCCAAGACCACGCCGCTCGGCGGGTTCGTGTCCTCCACGCCCGACTTCGACGCCGCCTTCTTCGGGATCGGTCCGAACGAGGCGATCATGATGGACCCGCAGCAGCGCCTGCTGATGGAGACCACCTGGGAGGCGCTGGAGCGGGCCGGCATCGACCCGCTGTCCCTCAAGGGCAGCACCACCGGCGTGTTCGCCGGCGCGATGCAGACCACGTACGACACCGGGCCGCTGAGCGCCCTGGAGTCGCACAGCCAGTACATCGGCACCGGCGGCCTCAGCTCGATGGTGTCCGGCCGGATCGCCTACAGCTACGGCTTCGAGGGACCGGCCGTCACCGTCGACACCGCCTGCTCCTCCTCGCTGGTCGCCCTGCACCTGGCCGCGCAGGCCCTGCGCAACGGCGACTGCGAGCTGGCCCTGGCCGGCGGTGTCACCGCGCTGGTGAACGCCGAGCCGTTCGCCCAGTACATGGACGGCACCGCGGGCGACGGCCGCTGCAAGGCCTACTCCGACTCCGCCGACGGCGTCGGCTGGGGCGAGGGCGTCGGCCTGGTCGTCCTGGAGCGGCTCTCCGCCGCACGCCGGAACGGCCACACCGTGCTGGCCGTGGTCCGCGGCTCCGCCGTCAACTCCGACGGCGCCTCCAACGGCCCCACCGCCCCCAACGGCCCCTCGCAGGAACGCGTCATCCGCAAGGCGCTCGCCGCCGCCGGACTGGACACCACCGACATCGACGCCGTCGAGGGCCACGGCACCGGCACCACCCTCGGCGACCCGATCGAGGCCAACGCCCTGCTCGCCACCTACGGCCAGGACCGGCCCGCCGACCGGCCGCTGTGGCTGGGCTCGGTGAAGTCCAACTTCGGCCACACACAGGCCGCCGCCGGTGTCGCCGGGGTCATCAAGATGGTCGAGGCGATCCGGCACGGCGGGCTCCCGCTGACCCGGTACGCCGACGAGCCGACCACTCAGGTCGACTGGACGACCGGAAACGTCAGGCTGCTCGCCGAGTCCATGCAGTGGCCCGACCACGGCCGGCCGCGCCGCGCCGGTGTCTCCTCCTTCGGCCTGAGCGGCACCAACGCCCACGTCATCCTGGAGCAGGCCCCGGAGCAGCCCACCGAGCAGCTCCAGGTGCCCGACCGGGCCCCCGACGGCCACGCCGTGCCGTGGGTGCTGACCGCCCGCACCGCCGAGGCGCTGCCCGACCAGGCCGAGCGGCTGCGCGCCCACCTCGCCGAGCACCCGGACACCGACCCGCGCGACATCGCGCTGTCGCTGGCCCTGCGCGAGCCGCGCTTCGCTCAGCGGGCGGCCGTCGTCGGCGCCACCACCGAGGAACTCGACACCGCGCTCGCCGCGCTCGCGGCCGGCGAGGAGTCGCCCGCGGTGGTGACCGGCACCGCCGAACGCGGCGGGCCCGTCGCCTTCGTGTTCCCCGGCAACGGCAGCCAGCGCCCCGGCATGGGACGCGAACTGTACGAGGCGTTCCCGGTGTTCGCCGCCGCCTTCGACGAGGTGTGCGCCGAGTTCGACGAGTACCTGGACCGGCCGCTGCGCGAGGTGATGTTCGCCGAGCCCGGCTCGGTGACCGGGCAGCTCCTCGGCCAGGTCGCCTTCGGACAGGCCGCCCAGTTCACCATGGGCGTGGCCCTGGCCCGGCTGCTGGAGTCCTGGCGGATACGCCCCGACCACCTGATGGGCCACTCCGGCGGCGAGGTCATCGCCGCGCACGTCTCCGGGGTGTTCACCCTCGCCGACGCCGTCCGCTTCACCTGCGAGCGCAGCCAGCTGCTCCAGGAGATCCCGGCCGAGGGCGCGATGGTCGTGGTGGAGGCCGACGAGGAGGAGGTGCTGCCGCTGCTCACCGAGCGCATCGGCATCGCCGCCCTCAACGGCCCCCGCACGGTCGTGGTGTCCGGTGACGCCGACGAGGTGGAGCAGGTCGCCGAGCACTTCCGCGCCGAGGGCCGCCGCACCAAGCGGCTGCCGATCCCGCGCGCCGGACACTCCCCGCTCCTCGAACCCCTGGTCGACGACCTGCGCGAGGCCGCCGCCGACCTCGCCCACGACACCCCGCGGGTGCCGATCGTCTCCACCGTCACCGGCACGCCCGTCACCGGCGAACAGCTCGCCGACCCCGAGCACTGGGTCGCCAACTGCCGCCGCACCGTGCGGTTCCTGGACGCCGTGCGCGCCCTGGAGGCCGAGGGTGTGGCCCGCTACATCGACCTCAGTGCCGACGGCGCCCTCGCCGGGATGATCTCGACCTGCCTGGGCGGCGACGACCAGGAGTCCGCGGTCGTGTCCGTGCTGCGCAAGGACGTGCCCGAGGACCGGGCCGCCTGCCTGGCGGCCGGGCGCCTGTTCACCGACGGCTACCCCGTCGAGCCGGACCGGCTGCTGACCGGCCGGGGCGCGGCGCGCACCGAGCTGCCGCCGTACGCCTTCCACCGCAGGCGCTACTGGCCCGACGTCGACATGGCGGCGGTCCGGCAGAGCGGCGGCATGGCGTCGACCGGCGTCGAGGCCACCGAGCACCCGCTGCTCGGCTCGGCCGTCGAACTGGCCGGCACCGGCGAGATCGTCCTCAGCGGACGTCTGTCCCTGGGCACCCACCGCTGGCTCGCCGACCACGCCTTCGGCGAGACCGTCCTCTTCCCCGGCGCCGGGTTCGTCGAACTCGCCGTCCGGGCGGGCGACGAGGCCGGCTGCCACCACCTGGAGGACCTCACCCTGGAGGCACCGCTGCTGCTGCCCCGGCACGGCAAGGTCCTCGTTCAGGCCGTCGTGGGACCGGCCGACGACGCCGGCGCCCGCCCGGTCAGCGTCCACTCCCGCCCCGACACCGGCCCCGGCAACGACACCCCGTGGACGCGGCACGCGACCGGTCTGCTCACCACGGACGGCGCCCCCGAGCCCGACGGCCTCACCCAGTGGCCGCCGCCGGGCGCGGAGAGCGTCGACATCACCGACCTGTACGACGGGTTCGCCGAGGCCGGCTTCAGCTACGGGCCCTCCTTCCGCGGACTGCGCGCGGTGTGGCGGCACGCGGACGAGGTGTACGCCGAGGTCGCCCTGGACGCCGACACCGCCCGCGCCGCCGACAAGTTCGGGCTGCACCCCGCCGCCCTGGACGCGGCGATCCAGGCGGTGGGCCTCGCCGAGGCCGTCGACGTCGAGTCGGGCATGCCGTTCGCCTGGTCGGGCGTCGACCTGTACGCCACCGGCGCGACCCGGCTGCGGGTGAGGGTCACCCCGACCCGCGGTGACGCCGTGAGCGTGCTGATCGCCGACCAGGCCGGTGACCCGGTGGCCTCCGTGGAGTCCCTGGTGATCCGCCCGGCGGGCCTGATCGAGAGCGGCCCGGCACCCCGGCACGACCTGCTGTTCGGCTGGAGCTGGCCGCAGGTGCGCACCACCGCCACGGCCGCGCCCGGCACCTGGGCGCTGCTCACCGGCGCCTCCGACGGACTTGCCCGTGAACTGGCCTCCGCCGGACTGCCGTTGGCCGCCGAAGGCGACCTCGCCCGGCTCGCCGCCGGGACGCCCGGCGCGGACGTGGTCGTCCTGGACGCCACCGCCCTCGCGGCGGACGCCCCGGCCGGACCGGACGCCGTGCACAGCGCGGTCCAGCAGGCGCTGACCGTCGTACAGCAGTGGCTGCACTCGCGGGAGTTCGCCGATGCACGGCTGCTGGTGCTGACCCGGGGCGCGGTCGCCGTCGGCGACGAGGACGTCACCGACCTCGCCGGGGCCGCCGTACGGGGCCTGGTGCGCTCCGCGCAGTCCGAGAACCCCGACCGGTTCGTGCTGGTCGACACCGACGGCAGCGCAGCCTCGCTGCGCGCGCTGGCCGCGGCGGTGGCCGGCGGCGAGCCGCAGACCGTCCTGCGCGACGGGGCCGTGCACGTCGGCCGGCTGGTGCGCACCGGCGCCGGACACGCCGCCGACCGGATCGCCTTCGACCCGGCCGGCACCACCCTGGTCACCGGCGCCTCCGGTTCGGTGGGCCGGTTGCTCACCCGGCACCTGGTCACCGAACTCGGCGCCCGCAGGCTGCTGCTGCTCGGCCGCCGCGGCGCGGGCGCCGAGCAGGTGGCCGAGCTGACCGAACTGGGCGCCGAGGTCACCTCCGTCGCCTGCGACGCGGCCGACCGGGAGGCGCTGGCGGCCGCGCTCGACGCGATCGGCGAGGAGCACCCGCTGACCGCGGTCGTGCACCTGGCCGCCGTCGTCGACGACGCGACCGTCACCTCCCTCGACGCGGACAAGGTCACCGCCGTGCTGCGGCCCAAGGCGGACGCCGCCTGGAACCTGCACGAGCTGACCCGCGACAAGGAGCTGAGCGCGTTCGTGCTGTTCTCCTCGGTCGCCGGCGTCCTCGGCAACCCCGGGCAGGGCAACTACGCCGCCGCCAACAGCTACCTGGACGCCCTCGCCGCCCACCGGCGCGCCCAGGGGCTGCCCGCCCAGTCGCTGGCCTGGGGCCTGTGGGAGACCACCGCGACCGGCCCCGACGCGGTCACCGGCATCGACGCGGACTCCCTGAGCCGCGCCGGGATGACCGGTCTTTCGGACGCGGAGGCGCTGAAGCTGTTCGACGTCGCCGTCGCCCGCGGTGAGGCGCTGCTCATCCCGATGGCGGTCGCCCAGGCCGCACCGGACGGCGGGGCCGTGCCGCACGCCTTCCGCGCCCTGGTCGCGCCCGCCCGCCGCACCGCGTCCCGTACGACCGCCTCGGACGTGTCCGCGCTGCGCCGCAGGCTCGCCGGGCAGAGCCGGGACCAGCTCGGCAAGACCCTGCTGGACCTGGTCCTGGAACACGCCGGAACCCTGCTCGGCTACGGCGACAGCGAGACCATCGAGCCCGAACGGCACTTCCTGGAATCCGGGTTCGACTCGCTGACCGCGGTGGAGCTGCGCAACCGGCTCAACGCGGCGACCGGGCTGCGGCTTGCCCCCACCGTGGTGTTCGACCACCGCACCCCGGCCGGGCTCGCCGCCCACCTCACGGACGAACTCGGCACCGTCGACAGCGCCCCGCAGCCCGTCTCGGAGGGCGGCGACGGGGAGTCGGTGCCCGAGCTGTTCCGCGAGATGGTCCGGGCCGGCCGCATCCAGGAGGGGCTCGGCATGCTCCAGTGGGTCGCCAAGATCCGCCCCTCCTTCACCTCGCGCGCCGACATCGACCGGCTGCCCGACGTGGTCCGGCTCTCGGACGGCGAGCAGGCCCCGCACCTGGTGTGCCTGTGCACCCCGGCCGCGATGGGCGGCGTCTACCAGTACGCCCGGATCGCCGCCCAGTTCCAGGGCACACACAAGGTCTCCGTGATCGCCATGCCGGGCTTCGGCGCCGGCGAGCAACTGCCCGAGACCGCCGATGCCGTGCTCGACGTCCTCGCCGCCACGGTCACCGAGACCGTCGGCGACGCGCCGTACGCACTGCTCGGCCACTCCGGCGGCGGATTGTTCGCGCACGCCGTCTCCGCGCGGATCGCCCGCGAGCACCGGGCCCCGGTCGGCGCGGTCATGCTCGACACCTACCCGGTGTCCGGCGACGCGATGTTCCAGAGCTTCGCCGCCGAGGTCGCCATCGGCGCCCTCGCCCGGGAGGTGTGGGCGGGCCAGCTCGGCAACAAGACCTCGCTGAGCGCCATGGCCCGGTACGTGACCCTCATGCCGGAGATCGAGGTCACCGGCATCGCCACACCGACGCTGCTGCTGCACGCCACCGACCGGTTCCACAACGCCGAGGACACGACCGACGGCGAGGCCGGGCCCGACGTCAGCTGGCGCTCTTCCTGGGCGCACGCCGACAAGGAACTGGTCATCCCCGGCGACCACTTCAGCATCGTCGAGGAGCACGCGGACACCACCGCCGAGGCTCTTCGCACCTGGCTCGACTCCCTGAGCTGAGCACCACTGCCACGGCTCGACGCGCGCCGGGGCCCCTCGGCCCCGGCGCGCACTCCCCACCAGAGAAGGAAAGGGTTTCGCATGGACGTGCTGGCCGAGGCGGTGCTCGCCGAAGCGAGTGCCGAGGAACTGGCGAAGCTGCCGGTGCCCGCCGAGTACATCGCCGCCCACACCCGCATCGAGGACATCGGCATCTTCGGGGACGCCGAGGACAAGGACGTACGCAAGGCACTGCACGTCGGCCCGGTGCCGATGCCCGAACTCGCCCCGGACGAGGTGCTGGTGGCCGTCATGGCCAGCTCCGTCAACTACAACACCGTCTGGTCGGCCACCTTCGAGCCGCTGCCCACCTTCGCCTTCCTCAAGTCGTACGGGAAGATGGGCCGTTGGGAGAAGCGGCACGACCAGCCCTACCACGTGCTCGGCTCCGACGCGGCCGGCGTCATCGTGCGCGCCGGAGAGGGCGTACGGCGCTGGAAGGTCGGCGACCACGTGCTGGCCAGCCCCATCCAGGTCGACGACCAGGAAGCCGTCACCCACGCCGACGGCATGCTCGGCGAGGGCCAGAAGGCCTGGGGCTACGAGACCAACTTCGGCGGCCTCGCCCACTACGCGATCGTCCGCGCCAGCCAGCTCATCCCCAAGCCCGCCCACCTCACCTGGGAGGAGGCCGCCTCCACGCCCGCCTGCGCCGGCACCGCCTACCGCATGCTGGTCAGCGACCGGGGCGCACGCATGAAGCAGGGCGACATCGTCCTCATCTGGGGCGCCGCCGGCGGCCTCGGTGTGCACGCCGTGCAGCTGGTCCAGCAGGGCGGCGGCATCGCCGTCGGCGTGGTCGGCTCCGAGGACAAGGCCCAGGCCCTGCGCGAACTGGGCTGCGACCTGGTCATCAACCGCAGCGAGCTGGGCATCGGCGACGGCGACGGCACCGACCCCGCGCAGGTCATCGCCTCCGGCAAGAAGCTCGGCCGGATCATCCGCGACGCCTACGGCGAGGACCCGCACATCGTCTTCGAGTACGTCGGCCAGGCCACCTTCGGCATCTCCATGTTCGTCGTCCGCCGCGGCGGCGCCGTCGTCACCTGCGGCTCCACCACCGGCTACCAGCACCAGTACGACAACCGCTACCTGTGGATGAAGCTCAAGCGCCTCATCGGCAGCCACGCCGCCAACCTGGCCGAGCAGTGGGAGAGCAACCGGCTCATCGACATGGGCCGCATCCACCCCGTGCTCGGCGCCGTCTACCCGCTGGACGCGATCGGCGAGGCCGCCCGCGAGGTGCAGAACAACACCCACATCGGCAAGACCGGCGTGCTCTGCCTCGCCCCGAAGACCGGCCTCGGCGTCACCGACCGGGCCAAGCGCGAGGAGATCGGTGAGGACCGCATCAATCGGCTGGGGGTGCGCAGCTTTGTCTGAGCAACCCGTGGGCGTACTCGCCACCGGCTCCTGCGTCCCCGAGCAGGTGGTGACCAACGAGGACCTCGCCCCGGGCCTCGGTGTGACCCCCGAGTGGATCGTCCGCAAGACGGCCATCCGCGAACGCCGTTACGCCGCACCCGAGCAGGCCACCTCCGACCTGGCGATCGCCGCCGCCCGAAGCGCCCTGGAGCGCAGCGGCGTCCCCGCCGACCGGCTCGACTACGTCGTCGTCGCCACCACCACCCCCGACTCGCCGCTGCCGCCGGTGTCCTGCCTGGTGCAGGCGGCGATCGGCGCGGACCGGGCGGGCTGCTTCGACCTCAACATCGGGTGCAGCGGATTCGTCGCCGCGCTCGACGTCGGCCACAAACTGGTCGCCGCACGGCCCGGCGCGCACGCGCTGGTGGTGGCCGCCGACCTGTGGTCGCGGTTCACCGACCCCGCCGACCGCGGCACCCGGGTGCTGCTCGCCGACGGGGCCGGCGCCGCCGTCCTCGGGCCCGTCCCGGAGCCGTACGGCATCCTCGGCACCGATCTGCTCGGCCACGGCGACCAGGCGCCCTACCTGGTCATCGAAGGAGGCGGCACCCGCAACCCCGCGTCGTACGACACCGTCGACGCGGGCGGCCACTACCTGCGGATGCGGGGCCGGGACGTCAGCGACTACGTCCGCGAGAAGGTGCCCCAGGCCGTCAAGGAACTCCTGGCCCGCACCGGCCTCGGCCACGACGAGGTCGCCCATCTCGTCCCGCACCAGGCCAACGGCGTCCTGCTGCGCGAGGTCGCCGGGCAGGCCGGGCTCGACCGGGCCCGACTGCACCTGACCGTCGAGGAGTTCGGCAATTCCGGCGCCGCGTCCCTGCCCGTCACCCTCGACCACGCCGACCGGGCGGGTCTGCTCGGCGACGGCGACCTCGTGCTGCTCGCCGCGTTCGGCGGCGGGATGGCGGTCGGCACCAGCGTGCTGCGCTGGAAGGCGACGGGTACGGGCTCGTGAACGACAGCGGATTCACCCGGATCGGCGTCGTCGGCTGCGGCCTGATGGGCTCCGGCATCGCCGAGACCTGCGCCCGCTCCGGGGTGGAGGTCCTGGTCGCCGTCTCCTCGGAGCGCTCCGCCGAGGCCGGACGGCGGCGGATCGAGGGCTCGCTGAACCGGGCGGTGGTCAAGGGCAGGATGGCGCAGGCCGAACGGTCCTCGGTGCTGGGCCGGATCACCTTCACCACCGAGCTGGAGGCCCTGGCCGACCGGCAGTTCGTGCTGGAGGCGATCGTCGAGGACGAGCGGGCCAAGGCGGACCTGTTCGCCCGGCTCGACGCGATCGTCGACGACCCGGACGCCGTCTTCGCCACCAACACCTCCTCCCTGCCCGTCATGCGGGTCGCCGGAGCCACCGGCCGGCCCCAACAGGTCGTCGGCACCCACTTCTTCAACCCCGTCACGGCGATGCCGCTGGTGGAGCTCACCGGGTGCGTGCACACCGCGCCGGAGACCTTCGAGCGCACCGAGGCGTTCGTGACGAAGATAATGGGCAAGGAGGTCGTCCGCTCCCCGGACCGGGCCGGCTTCGTCGTCAACGCCCTGCTGGTGCCGTACCTGATGTCCGCGATGCGCATGGCCGAGGCCGGCTTCGCCACACCCGAGGACATCGACCGCGGCATGACCCTGGGCTGCGCCCACCCCATGGGCCCGCTCCGGCTCGCCGACATGATCGGCCTCGACACCCTCGCCCGGGTCGCCGACGGCCTCTACAACGAGTTCCGCGAACCCCTCTACGCCGCCCCACCCCTGCTCCTGCGCATGGTCGAGGGTGGCCTGCTGGGCAAGAAGTCGGGGCGCGGCTTCTACCGCTACGAGTAGCCGCTCCTACGGCGCCGAGGCGGACCAACAGGTCCCGCCCGGGCGCCAGTCGGAGCTCGGCCGGCGAACCCCAGCCGGCCCCACGGCTGCCGGGAGGCGGGGTCAACCCCTATCCCCACCCGGCACCGCCCGACCCGTACCCCGCTTTCCGCGGACTCCCGCGACGCCCCTACCCGGACCCACCGGGACCACCGGCGCCACCGGCCTGGCGGCACCTCGACCCGGCCTCAGCCCGGGCCGCGGAGGAGTCGCGCGCCTGAGGGCCGGCAGGGGGCCCTTGGGCTGAATCGGCGCCAGTCCGGGTCGGCGTCGGCCCTTGGACCGGAAGCTGTCCGTCCGAACCGGCGCTCGTCCGGGCCAGCGCCCGTCCGGGTCGGCATCGGCCCTTGGGACGGAAGCTGTCCGTCTGCGGGCCGGTAAGTGTCCTTGGGCTCGAACTCGGGGCCTGCGGGTCGACGTCGGTCCCTGGGGCCGAACCTCCTGTCCACGGGCCGGCACGCCGGTCCATGGGCCGGAACCCGCGCGGCCTGGGCCGGCAGGCGGCCCCTGGGCCCGGCCCCGCCCGTCTCGAGCCCGCCCGGATCGGCGCGGGCGCCCCTACCCCTCGCCCCCGGGGACGCGTAAGGCCGCGGCCCCTACCCCCGCCCGCTTAGGGGTCCGCCTCGCGTGAGGGCGGGGCTATCGTCCGTGACGTCCCGTCGCCCGTCCGGTGTCGGCGGGCTGGTTCTCTGGAGGGAACACATGCGCGTTCTGCTGGTGACGCCGTCGGCCGAGGACCGGTTGCATCAACTGGTGCCGCTCGCCTGGGCGTTGCGGACGGCGGGGCACGCGGTGCAGATCGCCGCGCGGCCGGCGTTCACGGAGGCCGTCACCGCGACGGGCCTGGTGGCCGTGGCCGTCGGCAAGGACGTGCCGGAGACGGAGGCCCTCCTGGACGAACCGGCCGACGTGGACGGCCTCGTGGCCCACGGCAGGCTGTGGCGGCCCCGGCTGGTCCTGTGGGACTCCGCCGCACCGGCCGGTGCCGCCGCGGCGGCGCAGCTCGGCACCCCTCATGTCCGGGTCGACGGCCCCTTCGGGCCGCCGGCGCAGGACACCGACACCGCCCCGCACCGCGTCCTCGACTGTCTGCCGCCGTCCCTGCGGACGCCCGGCGACGACTCCCTGTCCGTGCGGCCCGTGCCGTACACCGGCCCCAAGGTGATCCCCGTCTGGCTGCGGCGCACCCCGCGCGTACGCCGGGTCCTGGTGACCGCCGACGTGCCCGACGCGGCGATCCCCGCCCTGTTCGAGGCCGTGGCCGGCACGGACGCCGAGCTGGTGTGCGCCCGTCCCGCGGACCGCGTCCCCGACGGCGTCCGGCTGCCGTCCCAGGTGCGGCTCTTCGACGACATCCCCGCCGACGCCGTCCTGCCGTCCTGCGCGGGCGTGGTGCACGGCGGTGCTCCGGCCCTGGCCGCGGCGGCCCTCTCCCACGGGCTGCCCCAGCTCGTCCTGTCGGACCGCCCCGCGCAGGAGGGCGTGGTGGAGCGGCTCGTCCGGTACGGCGCCGCCGCCGTCCTCGACCCCGCCCACCTGGACGCGGCCGCGCTGCGGGACGTCACCGGCGACTCCGCACTGCGCACCCGGGCGGGACAACTGGGCGCGGAGTGCGCGGCCCTGCCGAGCCCGCGCGACCTCGTGCCGGAACTCACCGGGCTCACGGCCGACCGGTAGAAACGGCCCGGCCGGAATTTTAGGGGTGGGTGCGCGAAGCCCCCCTCGGTAGCGTTCGCCGAGAACACGGAGAAATCCGGGAAAGCGGCGGACACCGCAAAAGCCTGTGTCTTGCGATGGAATTGGGCATCTCGTGAACGGGACGGCGATGGAACACGAAGAAAAGCTGCGCGCCTATCTGAAACGTGCGACCGCCGATCTCCAGGAGACCCGGCAGCGGCTGCGGGAGTCGGAGTCCCGCAACCATGAACCCCTCGCGGTCGTCGGAATGAGCTGCCGCTTTCCCGGCGGTATTTCCTCCCCGGAGGATCTGTGGCGCCTGCTCACCGAGGGCCGCGACGCCATCGGTGACTTTCCCGCGGACCGGGGCTGGGACATCGACCGGATCTACGACCCGGAACCCGACCGGCCCGGAAAGACGTATGTGCGCCGCGGTGGATTCCTCCACGACGCCCCTGAATTCGACGCCGCGTTCTTCGGCATCTCACCGGCCGACGCCCGCGCGACGGACCCCCAGCAGCGGCTGCTCCTGGAGGCGTCCTACGAGGCCGTCGAGCGGGCCGGCATCGCCCCCGACAGCCTGCGCGGTACCCCGACGGGTGTGTTCGCCGGGCTGATGTACCACGACTACACGGGCGGCGCCCCCGGCGGCAGTCTGATCTCCGGCCAGGTCTCCTACAGCCTCGGCCTGGAGGGCCCGTCGGTGTCCGTCGACACGGCCTGCTCCTCCTCGCTGGTCGCCCTGCACCTCGCCGCGCGCTCGCTGCGTGCCGGGGAGTGCACCATGGCCCTCGTCGGCGGCGTCGCCGTGATGAGCACCCCGACGATCTTCGTGGACTTCGCCCGCCGCCGCGGTCTGTCACCCGACGGCCGCTGCAAGGCGTACTCCGACGACGCCGACGGCACCGGCTGGTCCGAGGGTGTCGGCGTGCTGCTGCTGGAACGTCTCTCCGACGCCCGCCGCAACGGCCACCGCGTCCTCGGCGTCATCCGTGGCTCCGCCGTCAACCAGGACGGCGCCTCCAACGGCTTCACCGCGCCCAACGGCCCCTCCCAGATCAAGGTCATCCAGCAGGCGCTCGCCGACGCCGGGCTCACCACCGCCGACGTGGACGCCGTCGAGGGCCACGGCACCGGCACCACCCTCGGCGACCCCATCGAGGCGCAGGCGCTGCTCGCCACCTACGGCCAGGGACGCCCCGCCGACCAGCCCCTCAGGCTCGGCTCGGTCAAGTCCAACCTGGGGCACACCCAGGCCGCCGCGGGCGTCGCCGGCATCATCAAGATGTTGCTCGCGATGCGCCACCGGGAGCTGCCGAAGACCCTGCACGCCGACACGCCCTCCCGGCACGTCGACTGGGCCTCGGGCGCGGTCCGCCTGCTCACCGAGACCGAGCCCTGGACCGACCCGGGCCGGCCGCGCCGCGCCGCCGTGTCCTCCTTCGGCATGAGTGGCACCAACGCCCACATCATCCTGGAAGAGGCCCCCGAAGCCGAGGCCGCCGAGCGGGAGCCGGCCCCCGCCGTGACCCCGCTCGTGGTGTCCGGCCGTACCGAGACCGCGCTGCGCGAGTCCGCCCGCCGCCTGGCCGCCCGCCTGGACGACACCGCCGTACGACCCGACGACCTCGGCCTGTCCCTGGTGACCGGCCGCAGCCAGTTCGAGCACCGGGCCGTCGTCGTCGGCGCCGACCGCGACGAACTCGCCGCCGGACTACGGGCCCTGGCCGGGGGCGCCTCGGCGCCCTCGGTCGTCACCGGCCGGGCCGGCACCCTGGGCCGTACCGTGTTCGTGTTCTCCGGGCAGGGCTCGCAGTGGCCGGGTATGACCACCGAACTCCTCGGCCAGTCGGAGGTGTTCGCGCGCAGGCTCGCCGAGTGCGAGGAGGCCCTCGCCCGGTACACCGACTGGTCCGTCACCGCCGTACTGCGCGGTGAGCCCGGCACTCCGCCCGCCGACCGCGTCGACGTCGTACAGCCCCTGCTGTGGGCGGTGATGGTGTCCCTGGCGGCCGTGTGGCGGGCGCACGGCGTCGAGCCCGATGTGGTGATCGGTCACTCCCAGGGAGAGATCGCCGCGGCGACCGTGTCCGGTGCGCTGTCCCTGGACGACGGCGCCCGCGTGGTCGCCCTGCGCTCCAGGGCCATCGCCGAACTCCTCGACCGCGAGGGCGGGATGCTCGCCGTCGGCCTGTCCGCGGAGGACGCCGAGAAGCGCATCGCGCCCTACGGCCCGGCCGTCTCCGTGGCCGCCGAGAACGGCGCCCGGTCCGTGGTGATCTCCGGCGAGGGCACCACGCTCGACCGGCTGCGCGAGGAGCTGGAGGCCGACGGCGTCCGCGCCAAGCGGGTCCCCGTCGACTACGCCTCCCACTCGGCGTACGTCGACGCCCTTCAGGAGCGCCTGCTGCACGACCTCGCGCCCGTGCGGCCCCGCACGGCCGAGGTGGCGATGCTGTCCACCGTCACCGGCGAGCGGCTCGACGGCACCGAGGTCGACGCCCGCTACTGGTACGACAACCTGCGCGGCCGGGTCCGATTCGCCCCCGCCGTACGGGAGTTGGCGGCCGCCGGGCCGGTCTCCTTCCTGGAGATCAGCGCCCACCCGGTCCTGGGCATGTCCATCCAGGAGACCCTGGAGGAGCTGGAGACGGACGCCGTCGTCACCGCCACCCTGCGCCGCGACGAGGGCGGCCTCGCCCGGTTCGCCGCCTCGGCCGCCGAACGGCATGTGCGCGGACTGCCGGTGGACTGGACGGCGTTCTTCCCGCACGCCGAGCCCACCGACGTCCCCACCTACCCCTTCCAGCGCGTCCGCTACTGGAGCCCCGACCTGCCCGAGGTGCCCGCCGGTGAGGCCGCCGTGGACGGGGCCGACCCGTTCTGGGCGGGCGTCGACAGCGACGACCCCGAGGCGCTCGCGCGGCTCCTCGGCCTCGCCGACGCCGAGCCGCTGCGCGCGCTGGTGCCCGCCCTGTCCGCCTGGCGCCGCGACCGCACCCGCGCCGCCGCGCTGGACGCCTGGCGCTACCGGGTCACCTGGGCACCGCTGACCGGCGGCCGGTACACCGGACTGACCGGTACCTGGCTGCTGGTGGGCCTCGACGGGGCCGCCGCCCAGGCCCTCACCGACGCCGGAGCCACTGTCGTCACCGTCCCCGCCGCCGGGGCCGACCGTGCCGGGCTCGCCGCCCGGCTGCGGGCCGCTCTGGACGGCCGTACGCCCGCCGGAGTGCTCTTCGCGGCGCCCTCCGGCGCCGGGAGCGACGGTCTGCCGTACGCCGTGGGCGGCACCCTCACGCTGCTCCAGGCGCTGGGCGACGCCGGGATCGAGGCGCCCCTGTGGTGCCTCACCTCCCGGGCGGTGGCCGTCGACACGGCCGAGGACGTCGACCCGGACTCCGCCGCGCTGTGGGGCCTGGGGACGGTGCTGGCGCTGGACGTACCGGACACCTGGGGCGGCCTGGTCGACCTGCCGCCGGACCCCGGCGCCGACGCGCTGGACCGGCTGTGCCGGGTGCTGTCCGCAGGCGACGGCGAGGACCGGATCGCGGTCCGCTCCACCGGCACCTTCGCCCGGCGCCTGGTGCGCGCCCCGCTCCCGGACGGCGACCGCCCCTCCTGGCGCCCGCACGGCACCGTGCTGATCACCGGCGGCACCGGGGGAGTGGGCGCCCATGTGGCTCGCGGACTGGCCCGGGCCGGCGCCGCACGTCTCGTGCTCACCAGCCGGCGCGGGGCGGCCGCCCCCGGCGCCCGCGAACTCGCCGCGGAACTCACCGAACTGGGCGTCGACGTGCGCCTGGAGTCCTGCGACGTCACCGACCGGGACGCGGTGAGCGCGCTGGTCGCGGCCCTCCCCGACGACCAGCCGCTCACCGCGGTCCTGCACGCGGCCGGGGTCCTCACCGCCGAGACACCCGTGTCGGAGGTGAGCCCCGAGGAGTTCGCGGCGGCGATGCGCGCCAAGGCCCGCGGGGCCGCCGTACTCGACGAGGTGCTCGGCGAGCGGGACCTGGACGCGTTCGTGCTGTTCGCGTCCGGAGCCGCCGTCTGGGGCACCTCCGGACAGCCCGCCTACGCCGCGGGCAACGCCTACCTCGACGGGCTCGCCCAGCACCGGCGCGCCCGCGGCCTGGCCGCGACCTCCGTCGCCTGGGGATCGTGGGGCGGCGGCGGCATGGTCGGCGAGGCGGACGGCGCGCATCTGCGCCGGATGGGCCTCGCCGAGATGGACCCGGAGACGGCCGTCGAGGCGCTCGGCCTGGCCGTCGGCCGCGGCGAGAGCCACCTGGTGGTCGCCGACATCGACTGGGAGCTGTTCGTCCCCGTCTACACGCTGCGCCGCCCGCGCCCGCTGCTGCGCGACCTGCCGGACGCCCAGCGGGCCCTCGCCACCCGGACCGACGGCGCCGAGCCGGCCGCGGACGCCGGGGCCGCGGCCCTGACGGAGCGGCTCGCCGGGCTCACCGAGAACGAGCAGCGCCGCCACCTGCTGGAGCTGGTGCGCGCCCAGGCGGCGGCCGTCCTCGGCCACGCCGACGCCACCGACGTCGAACCCGGCCAGGTCTTCAAGGAGATCGGCTTCGACTCGGTGTCCGCGGTCGACCTGCGCAACCGGCTCGCCACGGCGATCGGCCGCAGACTGCCCGCCACCGTCGTCTTCGACCACGTCCACGCCCAGGCGCTCGCCGACCACCTGTGGACGCTGCTGTGCGGCGGGGAGTCGGCGGCGGACGTACCCCTGAGCGTCGAACTCGACCGGCTGGAGGCGCGGTTGGCCGCGGTCGACCGGGACGAGATCGAACGCTCCCGGGTCACCGCACGCCTGACGCACCTGGTCGGCCGGCTCACCGGAACGCTCGGCACGGACGACGGTTCCACGGTCACGGACCGGCTGCGCACCGCGACGGCCGACGACCTCTTCGACCTCATCGACAACGAACTCGGCGCGAGCTGACGGGCCACGGGGACAGGACACGAGACGCGATGGCTGCTGACGAAGAAAAACTGGTCGACTATCTCAAGCGGGTGACCGCGAGCCTGCACAAGACCCGCGAACGGCTGCGCGAACTGGAGGCCGCCGAGCAGGAACCCGTCGCGGTCGTCGCCATGGGCTGCCGCTTCCCCGGAGGCGTGCGCTCACCGGAGGACCTGTGGAAGCTGCTCGCGGCCGGCGGCGACGCCGTCGGAGACTTCCCCACCGACCGCGGCTGGGACGTCGAGGAGCTCTACGACCCCGGCACCGAGGCCGTCACCCAGGGCGGATTCCTCGACGGCGCGGGCGACTTCGACGCCGCGTTCTTCGGCATCTCCCCGCGCGAGGCCCTCGCCCTCGACCCGCAGCAGCGCCTGGCGCTGGAACTCGCCTGGGAGACCCTGGAACGCGCGGGCATCCCGCCGCTGTCGCTGCGCGAGGCGCCCGTCGGCGTGTTCGTCGGCAGCGGCAGCCAGGACTACTACGACGGCGTCCCCGCCGACCGGATGGCCGCCGTCGCCGACGACTACCTCAGCACCGGCACCGCCGCCTCGGTGATCTCCGGCCGGATCGCCTACTCCCTCGGCCTGGAGGGCCCCGCCCTCACCGTCGACACGGCCTGCTCCTCCTCGCTGGTCGCCCTGCACCTGGCCACCCAGGCGCTGCGCCAGCGCGACTGCACCCTCGCCCTCGCGGGCGGCGTCATGGTGATGGCCACCCCCTCACCCTTCCGCGCCTTCGGCCGCCAGCGCGGCCTCGCCCCCGACGGCCGCTGCAAGGCGTTCTCCGACGACGCCGACGGCACCGGCTGGTCGGAGGGCGCGGGCCTGCTCCTGCTGGAGCGGCTCTCCGACGCCCGCCGCAACGGCCACCCGGTGCTCGCCGTGATCCGCGGCTCCGCCGTCAACTCCGACGGCGCCTCCAACGGCCTCACCGCGCCCAACGGCCCCTCCCAGCAGCGCGTCATCCGCCAGGCCCTCACCAACGCCGGGCTCACCCCGGCCGACGTGGACGCCGTCGAGGGCCACGGCACCGGCACCACCCTCGGCGACCCCATCGAGGCGCAGGCGCTGCTCGCCACCTACGGCCAGGGACGCCCCGCCGACCGCCCGCTGTGGCTCGGCTCGGTCAAGTCCAACATCGGGCACGCGCAGGCGGCCGCCGGAGTCAGCGGCGTCATCAAGATGGTCCTCGCCCTGCGCCACGGCCTGCTGCCCAAGACCCTGCACGTGACCCGGCCCAGCACCGAGGTCGACTGGTCGGAGGGCGACGTACGCCTCCTGGAGCAGGAGCGTCCCTGGCCCGCCGACGCGGAACGCCCGCGCCGGGCCGGCGTCTCCTCCTTCGGCGTCAGCGGCACCAACGCGCATCTGATCCTGGAGGAGGCCCCGCCCGCGGAGGCCGCCCCCGACACGGAGGCCTCCGCCCCCGACACGCAGGCCTCCGCCCCCTGGCCCGCCGGCATGCCTGTGCCGCTGCCCGTCAGCGCCCACAACGCCGCCGCGCTCCAGGCGCAGGCCGAGCAGCTCACGCCGGTCGCGGCCGGGCTCGGCGACGACGACCCGGCCGCGCTCCTCGACCTCGGGTTCTCCCTCGCCACCAGCCGCTCCCCGCTGCAACGCCGGGCCGTGGTGCTCGCCGACAGCGTGGGCACCGCCCGCGACGGGCTCGCGGCGCTGGCCGCCGGGACCGCCGCGCCGCAGGTGCCGACCGGCCCGCAGACGCCCGGCCAGACCGCGTTCCTCTTCTCCGGCCAGGGCGCCCAGCGCGTCGGCATGGGCCGTGAACTGCACGCCGCGTTCCCGGTGTTCGCCGCCGCGCTGGACGAGGTGTGCGAGGCGTTCGCGCCGCATCTGGACCGCCCGCTGCGCGAGGTGATCTTCGCGGACGCGGACCGTCTGGACCGCACCGAGTACACCCAGCCGGCCCTGTTCGCCGTCGAGGTCGCCCTCTTCCGGCTCCTTCGGTCCTGGTCCGTCACCCCGGACGTGCTCATCGGCCACTCCATCGGCGCCCTCGCCGCCGCCCATGTCTCCGGGGTGCTCGGCCTCGCCGACGCGTGCTCCCTGGTCGCCGCGCGCGGCCGGCTGATGCAGGCCCTGCCCGAGGGCGGCGCGATGATCGCCGTGGAGGCCACCGAGGACGAGACACGGCCGCTGCTGACCGACCGGGTGAGCATCGCCGCCGTCAACGGCCCCACCTCCGTGGTCGTCTCCGGCGACGAGGACGCCGCCCGCGACATCGCCGCCCACTTCGCCGGACTCGGCCGCAAGACCCGGCAGCTGCGGGTCAGCCACGCCTTCCACTCGCCGCGCATGGACGCCATGCTCGACGACTTCGCCGCCGTCGTGCGGGGCATCGCCTTCGCCGAGCCCGCGATCCCGATGGTGTCCGACCTCACCGGACAGCAGGCCACCGCCGACGAACTGCGCAGCCCCGAGTACTGGGTGCGGCACGTCCGCGAGGCCGTCCGCTTCCACGACGGCGTACGCACCCTGGAGAAGCTCGGCGTCACCCGCTTCGTGGAGGTCGGCCCCGACGGCGTGCTCACCGCGCTGGCCCGGCAGAGCCTGACCACCGCCGAGGACCGCGTCGTGCTGCTGCCGCTGCTCCGCAAGGACCGGCCCGAGCCCGCCACCGCGCTCACCGCGCTCGCCGGGCTGTACGTCAGCGGCCTCGACCCCGACTGGGCGGCCGTCCTCGCCGGACACGGCGCCCGCCGCGTCCCGCTGCCCGTGTACGCCTTCCAGCGCCGCCGCTACTGGCTTCAGGAGCGCGGCGCCCAGGACGCGCTGGCCTCCGCCGGGCTGCACGCCGCCGGGCACCCGCTGCTCGGCGTCGCCGTCACCCTGGCCGGCAGCGACGGCGTCGTCCTCACCGGCCGGCTCTCGCCCGCCCGGCAGCCCTGGCTCGCCCAGCACCGCGTCGGCGAGACGGTGTTGCTGCCCGGCACGGCCTTCGTGGAACTCGCCGTCCAGGCGGGCGACCGGGTCGGCTGCGGCCGCGTCGAGGAACTCGCTCTCAGCGCACCGCTCGCCCTGCCGCAGTACGGCGGCGTCCAGGTGCAGCTCGCCGTCGGCGCCGCCGACCCGAGCGGTCGCCGTACCGTCACCGTCCACTCCCGGCCCGAGGACGCCCCCGACGACGAACCCTGGACCCTCCACGCGTCCGGCACCCTCACCGCAGGCTCGGGCCGCCCCGGCACCCCGCTCACCGTCTGGCCGCCCGAGAACGCCGTGGAGCTCCCGCTCGACGGGCTCTACGACGACTTCGCCGCCACCGGACTGACCTACGGGCCGCTCTTCCGCTCGCTGCACGCCGCCTGGCGCTCCGGCGAGGACATCTACGCTGAGGTACGGCTGCCCGAGGAACCGCCGCACGGCGCCGAGGAGTTCGCCCTGCACCCGGCCGCCCTGGACGCGGCCACGCACGCCCTGCGCGCGGCGGGCGGCGGCGACGCCACCGAGGGCGGCGCCGGACTCGTCCCGTTCTCCTGGACCGGCGTCGAACTCCACGCGAGCGGCGCCTCCGCCCTGCGGGTGCGCTTCAGCCCCGTCGCCCCGGACACCTTCGCGGTGACCGTCGCCGACGCGGCCGGCGACCCGGTCGCCACCGTCGAGGCCAACGCCTTCCGCGCACTGGACACCACCGCCGCGGCGACCGTACGACCGCCGCTGTACCACGTCGACCTGGTGCCGCTGCCTGACCTGACGGTAAGCCAGGAACCCGTCGACGTGGCGGAGTTCGGCGGCCTCGACCTGACCGCGCCCGTGCCCGCCACCGTCGTGCTGCGCAGTACGGCCGGCACCGACGCCGCGGCCGTGCGTGCCGCGACCCGGCGCGCGCTGCTCGCCCTCCAGGACTGGCTGGCGTCCGCGCACACCGCCGACGCCACCCTCGTCGTGCTCACCACGGGCGCCGTCGCCCCCACGGGCGAGCCGGTGTCCGACCTCGCGGGCGCGGCCGTACGCGGCCTGGTGCGCGCCGCGCAGGCCGAACACCCCGGCCGTCTCGTCCTGCTGGACGCGGACGACGCCGAGGCGGCCCTCACCGCGCCCGTGCTGCACGCCGTACGCACCGGCGGCGAGCCCGAACTCGCCCTGCGCGACGGCGTGCTGCACGCCACCCGGCTGACCCGCGCGGCCCGCTCCGAGGCGGACGACGCCCTGTTCGACCCCGACGGCACGGTGCTGCTCACCGGCGCCTCCGGCGCGCTCGGCGGAGTCCTCGCCCGGCATCTGGTCACCGAGCACGGCGTACGGCGTCTGCTGCTGGTCAGCCGCCGTGGCACGGACGAGCTTGCGGAGGAGCTGACCGCGCTCGGCGCCCGGGTGAGCGTCGCCGCCTGCGACGTCGCCGACGTCGACGCCCTGCGGGAGGCCCTCGACGCCGCGCACCCCCTGACGGCTGTCTTCCACGCGGCGGGCGTCCTCGACGACGCCCTGGTCACCGACCTCACCCCCGAGCGGGTGGACGCGGTGCTGCGGCCCAAGGTCGACGGCACCCTCGCCCTGCACGAGCTGACGCGGGACCTGGACCTGGCCGCGTTCGTGCTGTTCTCCTCCGTCTCCGGCGTGCTCGGCGCGCCCGGCCAGGCCGACTACGCCGCCGCCAACGCCTTCCTGGACGGCTTCGCCGCCCACCGCAGGGCGCAGGGCCTGCCCGCGCTGTCGGTGGCCTGGGGACTGTGGGGCGACATCGGCGGCATGGGCGGCACGCTCACCGAGGCCGACCTGCTCCGGCACGCCCGCACGGGACTGCCGCCGCTGACCACCGCCGAGGGCCTCGCGCTCCTCGACGAGGTGCTCCGCACGGCCACCGACCCCGCCGACGCCACCGCCACGACCGTCGCGCTGCGGCTGGACCACACCGCCCTGCGGGCCGCGGGCGACCAGGCACCGAGGGCGCTGCACGCCCTCACCGGCGGGGTCACCCGGCGCACGGCGTCCGCCGCGGTGCGGGTGCCGGACCGGGTCGAGGGGGTGCTGTCCGCCGAGGACCGCCCGGCCGCCGTGCTGGAGCTGGTCCGCGAGCACACCGCGGCCGTCCTCGCGCACGCCTCCGCGGCCGACGTGGACCCGCAACTGGAGTTCCAGCAGCTCGGGTTCGACTCGCTGACCGCGATCGAGCTGCGCAACGCGCTCACCGCCGCCACCGGGCTGCGGCTGCCCGCCACCCTGGTCTTCGACCACCCCACCCCGACCGCGCTCGCCGACCATCTGCTCGCCGAGCTGCTCGGCACCGCCGCCGGCGGCGAGGCCGTCGTCCGCACCCGGGACGCGGACGAGCCGATCGCCATCGTGGGCCTGGCCTGCCGGTTCCCCGGCGGCGTCAGCAGCCCCGAGGACCTGTGGCGGTTCCTCGTCGAGGAGGGCGACGGCATCGGCGACTTCCCCGCCGACCGCGGCTGGGACATAGACGGCCTCTACGACCCCGACCGGCGCCGCCCCGACACCACGTACGTCCGCGAAGGCGGATTCCTGTACGACGCGGGCGACTTCGACCCGGCGTTCTTCGGGGTCGCCCCCAAGGACGCGGCCCTGATCGACCCCCAGCAGCGCATCCTGCTCGAGGCGTCCTGGGAGGCGCTGGAGCGGGCCGGCATCGACCCGCGCTCCCTCAAGGGCAGCCGGACCGGTGTGTTCGCCGGGGTGCAGTACCACGACTACCTCGGCGCGGGCAGCAGCGGCTCCATCGTCACCGGCCGTATCGCCTACACCCTCGGTCTGGAGGGCCCCGCGGTCTCCGTCGACACCGCCTGCTCCTCCTCGCTGGTCGCCCTGCACCTCGCCGCGCAGGCCCTGCGGCAGGGCGAGTGCACCCTGGCCCTGGCCGGCGGCGTCACCGTGATGGCGACCCCGGAGACGTTCGTGGAGTTCAGCCGGCAGGGCGGCCTCGCCCCCGACGGACGCTGCAAGGCGTTCTCCGACGACGCCGACGGCACCTCCTGGTCCGAGGGCGCGGGCCTGCTGGTCCTGGAGCGCCTGTCCGACGCCCGCCGCCACGGCCACCCCGTGCTCGCCCTGGTGCGCGGCTCCGCCGTCAACCAGGACGGCACCTCCAACGGCCTCACCGCCCCCAACGGCCCCGCCCAGCAGCGCGTCATCCGCCAGGCCCTCGCCTCGGCGGGACTCGCCCCCGGCGACGTGGAGGCCGTCGAGGCGCACGGCACCGGCACCCGGCTCGGCGACCCCATCGAGGCACAGGCACTGATGGCGACGTACGGCCAGGAGGCCACGCCCGAACGGCCCCTGCTGATCGGCTCGGTGAAGTCCAACCTCGGCCACACCCAGGCCGCCGCCGGAGCCGCGGGCGTGCTGAAGATGGTGCTGGCCCTCCAGCACGGCCTGCTGCCGAGGACGCTGCACGTCGCCAAACCGTCCGAGGAGATCGACTGGTCCGCGGGCGAGGTCCGGCTGCTCACCGAGGCCCGGCCCTGGGAGCGCACGGAGCGGCCGCGCCGCGCGGGCATCTCCTCCTTCGGCGTGAGCGGCACCAACGCCCACGTCATCATCGAGGAGCCGCCCGCCGAGGAGCCGGCCGCCCCCGACGACTCCGACCGTTGCGTGCCGTGGGTGCTGTCCGGCCGCAACCGCGAGGCCCTCGGCCTGCAGGCCGAGCGGCTGCTGTCCTACCTCAACGACGACCCCGACCGGCCCCTCGCCGACGTCGGGCACTCCCTGGCCACCGGCCGGGCCGCGCTCGAACACCGCGCGGTCGTCGTCGGCCGCCGCTACCCGGACTTCCTGCGCGGCCTGATGGCCCTCGCCGACGGCGAGGACGCCCCCGGCGTGGTCACCGGGACGCCCCGCGCGGGCGGCCGCACCGGCTTCCTGTTCTCCGGGCAGGGCTCCCAGCGCCTGGGCATGGGACGCGAACTCCACGCGGAGTTCCCGGTGTTCGCCGACGCGCTGGACGCCGTCTGCGCGGAACTCGACCCCCGGCTGCCGCGCCCGCTGAAGGACGTCATGTGGGCCGAGGAGGGCACCCCCGAGGCGGCCCTGCTCGACGCCACCGAGTACACCCAGCCCGCGCTGTTCGCCGTCGAGGTCGCGGTGTTCCGGCTCCTGGAGTCCTGGGGGATCAGGCCCGACGTGGTCGCCGGTCACTCCATCGGCGAACTCGCGGCCGCCCATGTCGCCGGAGTGCTCGCACTGGACGACGCCTGCGCCCTGGTCGTGGCGCGCGGCGCCCTGATGCAGGCGCTGCCCGCGGGCGGCGCGATGGCCGCCGTCGCCGCCGACGAAGACAGCGTGCGGGCCGCCCTGACCGACGGGGTCGACATCGCGGCCGTCAACAGCCCCCGTTCCGTGGTGATCTCCGGCCCGGCGGAGGCGGTCGACGCGGTGGCCGCCACCTTCGAGCGGACCCGGCGGCTGCGCGTCTCGCACGCCTTCCACTCGGGGCTCATGGAGCCGATGCTCGACGAGTTCACCGCCGTCGCGGGCAAGGCCGCGTTCGCGCAGCCCCGCATCCCGCTCGTCTCCACCGTCACCGGCGAGCAGGCCGACGACGACCTCACCGCGCCCGGCTACTGGGCCGGACAGGTCCGCAACCCCGTCCGGTTCCTCGACGCCGTGCGCGCCATGGAGCAGCTCGGGGTCACCCGGTTCGTCGAGGTCGGCCCCGGCGGCGCGCTCACCGCGCTGGCCCAGGAGACCCTCGCCGACCGCACCGACGACACCCTCGTCACCCCGACCCTCGCCAAGGACCTGCCCGAACCCCAGGCGGTCCTGACCGGCCTCGGCCGGCTGCACATCAGCGGCCGGTCCGTCGACTGGCGGGCCCTGTTCGGCGAGCGGCGCCACGTGGAGCTGCCCACCTACCCCTTCCAGCGCAAGCGCTACTGGGTGGAGAGCGCCGGCGTCGGCACCGGACCCGAGGAGCACCCGCTGCTCGGCGCCGCCACCGAACTCGCCGGATCGGACGGCCTGTTGTTCACCGGCCGCCTCTCCCTGGGCACCCACCCCTGGCTGGCCGGGCACCGTGTGAACGGCGTGGTCCTGCTGCCCGGCGCCGCCTTCGTGGAGGCCGCCATCCGCGCCGGTGACGCCGTCGGCTGCCCGCAGCTCGCCGAACTCACCGTCGAGGCCCCGCTGATCGTGCCGGACCGCACCGGCGTCCGCCTCCAGCTGTCCGTGGACGCCCCCGACCACACCGGCAGGCGCCCCTTCCAGGTGCACGCCCGCACCGAGGGCGCCGACGCGCACCGGCCGTGGATCCGGCACGCCAGCGGCACCCTCGCCCCCGGCGCCCCGCACCGCACCGAAGGCCTCGACCAGTGGCCCCCGGCCGGCGCCGAGCCCTTCGCGATCGACGGCATGTACGAGGGCCTCGCCGAGCAAGGACTCGCCTACGGGCCCGAGTTCCGCGCGCTGCACGCCGTATGGCGGCGCGGCGACGAGGTGTTCGGCGAGGTCGAGCTGGACGCCCGCGCCGCCTCCGACGTCGACCGGTTCGGCATCCACCCCGCCCTCCTGGACGCCGCCCTGCACACCATCGGCTGCGGTGCGGCCGCGTCCGCCGACCCCGTCCTGCCGTTCTCCTGGGAGCAGGTCGAACTGCACGCCGTCGGCACGACCCGGCTGCGCGTGCACGTACGGCCCACCGGGCAGGGCGTGGTGAGCCTGGAGCTGGCCGACGCCACCGGCCGCCCCGTCGCCTCCGTCGGCTCGCTGCTGCTGCGCCCGCTGTCCGCGGCGGACACCCGCCCGGCCGCCGCGCCCGCCGCCACCACCGACAGCCTGTTCGGCGTGGAGTGGCAGCGCCTCGCGGTGGAGGCCACTGCCGCCCCGGTCGGCCGGCAGCTCCTCGGCCCCGACCGCTGGGACCTCGCCGCCCGCACGGGCGCCGACCCGGCGGCGACGGACGCGCCGGTGGTGCTGCTGCCCAGCGGCGGTGACGACGTCCACGCCGAGGTACAGCGAGTCCTGGGCCTGCTGCAGACCTGGCTGGCCGACCCCGCGTCCACCGACCGCACCCTCGTCGTGGTCACCCGGGGAGCCGTCTCCACCTCGGGCGAGAGCCCCACGGACCTCGCCGGGGCGGCCGTCGCAGGCCTGGTGCGCTCGGCGCAGGCCGAACACGCCGGCACGATCCTGCTGGTCGACCTCCCGGCCGACGAGGAGACCGTCCCCGTACGGCTGCTCGCCTCGGCCGTCGCCACGGGCGAACCGCAGACCGCGCTGCGCGACGGCACCCTGCGCGCACCCCGTATGGTCCGGGCCGCCGCCACGGCGGCCGCCCCGGCCTGGGACGCGGAGGGCACCGTCCTGGTCACCGGCGCGACCGGCGCGCTCGGTGCCGCCGTCGCCCGGCACCTGGTGCACACCCACGGCGTACGGCATCTGCTGCTGGCCAGCCGCCGCGGCCCGGACGCCCCCGGGGCGGCCGCGCTGCGCGACGAACTGACCGCCGCCGGCGCCACCGTCACCGCGGCCGCCTGCGACATCGCCGACCGCACCGCACTCGCGGCCCTGCTCGACCAGGTCCCCGCCGACCGGCCGCTGCGCGGTGTCGTGCACGCGGCGGGCGTGCTCGACGACGGCGTCATCACCTCGCTGACGCCCGAGCGGGTCGAGGCGGTGCTGCGGCCCAAGGTCGACGCCGCGCTGAACCTGCACGAGCTGACCGCCGAGCGCGACCTCACCGCGTTCGTGCTGTTCTCCTCGGCGGCCGGTGTCCTCGGCTCACCCGGCCAGGGCGCCTACGCCGCCGCGAACGCCTTCCTCGACGCGCTCGCCGCCCGCCGCCGGGCCGCCGGACTGCCCGGCACCTCCCTCGCGTGGGGCATGTGGGACACCGGCGAGGAGGGCATGGCCGGGACGCTCACCGACGCCGAGAGCGACCGGATCGCGGAGACCGGCATCGGCATGCTGACCGTCCCCGACGGCCTGGCCCTGCTGGATGCGGCCACCGGCCGGGCGGACGCCCTGCTGCTGCCGATCCGGCTCGACACCCAGGTACTGGCCGGCCGCGACCCGGGCGAACTGCCGCCGCTGCTGCGCGGCGTGACGCCCGCCCCGGCCCGCCGCAGCGCCGAGGACGCCCCGGCCGACTCCGGAAGCCTGCGCGACCGGCTCGCGGCGATGCCCCCGCACCAGCGGATGCCCGCCCTGCTCACCCTGGTCAGGACCCACGCGGCCGGCATCCTCGGCCATGCGGACGCCGACGAGGTGGCGCTCGACAAGCCGTTCAACGAGATCGGCTTCGACTCGCTCACCGCGATGGGCTTCCGCAACAAGCTGGTCCTCGTCACCGGCCTGAAGCTGTCCGCCGGCATGATCTACGACCACCCCAACGCGCGCGCCCTCGCCGAGCACCTGCTCGCCGAACTCGCGCCGGAACCCGTGGCGGAGGAACCCGCCGCCGCCGGGGCACCCGTGACCGAGGAGGGCGTCCGCGAGGCGCTCGCCCGGATCCCGGTGGCCCGGCTGAAGGAGACCGGCCTCCTCGACCGGCTGCTCGAACTGGCGGGCACCGCCGACGACAGCACCGGCGACGACCCGGCAGCCGTCGGCGCGTCGGAGATCGACTCCATGGACAGCGAGGCCCTCATCAGCATGGCCCTCGGGGAGACCGACTGAGCACCGCCTCCCCCGACCACCCCTTCCACTCCGGGAGTTGTACCCAGATGACCAGCAGCCCCATGATCGAGGCGCAAGGACTGCGCAAGTCCTACGGCGGGACGACCGTCCTCACCGGCGTCGATCTGAGCGTCGCACCCGGCACGATGCTCGCGCTGCTGGGACCCAACGGCGCCGGCAAGACCACCACGGTCCGCATCATGAGCACCCTGCTGCGGGCCGACGGCGGCACCGTCACCATCGGCGGCCACGACGTCGCCGCACACCCCCGCACGGTGCGCCGCATGATCGGGCTCACCGGCCAGGACTCGGCCGTGGACGAACTGCTCACCGGCCACGAGAACCTGGTCATGATGGGCCGCCTGTTCCACCTGGGCCGGGCGGGGGCACGGCGGCGGGCCGGCGAACTGCTGGAGCAGTTCCGCCTCACCGCCGCCGCCCACCGCCCGGTGCGGACCTACTCCGGCGGCATGCGCCGCCGCCTCGACCTCGCCGTCAGCCTCCTCAACTCCCCGCCCGTGCTGTTCCTGGACGAGCCCACCACCGGACTCGACCCCACCAGCCGGCTCGACGTGTGGGACACCATCAAGGAACTGATGGCCGCCGGCACCACCGTCCTGCTCACCACCCAGTACCTGGAGGAGGCCGACCAGCTCGCCGACCGGATCGCCCTCATCGACACCGGACGCGTCGTCGCCGAGGGCACCGCGGCCGAACTCAAACGCCAGGTCGGCAGCGAACGCGCCGAACTCACCTTCCCGGCCGCGGACCTCGGCGCCGCCCGCGAGCTGTTCGTCGGGGACCTGCTCCCCGACGGCCGCACCCTCACCGTGCCCGTCCACGGCCCCGCCGACATCCGGCACCTGCTGGACCAGGCCGCCGACAAGGGCCTCACCGTGGAGCGGTTCGCCCTGCACGAACCCACACTCGACGACGTGTTCCGCCTGCTGACCGACCACTCGGGAGACACCGCATGACCCACGCCGCAGCAGGACCCGAACGGCCGTCCCTCGCGTTGGCCCTGGAGGACTGCGCCGTCCTAGTCGGCCGCAGCCTGCGCCATCTCACCCGCAGCACGGACCAGATGATCCAGGCGGTCGCCCTGCCGGTCATGCTGCTCCTGCTGTTCCGCTACATGTTCGGCGCCGCCATCGACACCGGCGGACCCGCCTACGTCAACTACCTGATCTCCGGCGTCCTCGTCCTCAGCGTCTCCTTCAGCGCGTCCGCCACCGCCGTCGGTGTCGCCTCCGACCTCCAGAACGGCATCGTCACCCGCTTCCGCTCCATGCCGATGTTCGGCCCCGCCGTCCTCGTCGGCCACGTCGTCTCCGCCACGCTGCGCAACATCCTGTCCGTCGGCATCGTGATCGGCGTCGGCCGGCTCGTCGGCTTCAAGCCCGACGCGACCGCCGGGGAGTGGCTCGCCGCCCTCGGCATCCTGCTCGTCTTCATCCTCGCCGTCGCCTGGATCGGCACCCTCTTCGGCGTCGTCGCCGGCGGAGTGGAGGCCGCCAGCGGCTACGCCCTGATCCTGGTGTTCCTGCCGTACGCGAGCAGCGCGCTGGTGCCCGCCGACGGCATGCCGACCGTGCTGCGCGTCATCGTGCAGAACCAGCCCTTCACCCCGGTCGTCGACGCCGTGCGCGCCCTGCTGATCGGCACCCCGCTCGACGACAGCGCCTGGCTCGCCCTCGCCTGGTGGGTGCCGCTCCTGCTGCTGTCGGCCGGCCTCACCATGCGCCTGTTCCGCCGCCGCCTGACCCACTGACGGCTGTACGACGACGACGCGCCGCCCCGTTCAGCAGGGCGGCGCGTCGGCGTCGTACACGGCAGAGGTCAGGCGACGCGGCCCCCGACGGAAGCGGCCGACCAGTGGGCGATCTGCCGCCGGACGGCGTCGATGACCGCCGCGGCCTGGTCGTTGAGGTAGAAGTGACCGCCCGGGAACACCTTCAGCTCGAACTCCTCGGAGTCCGTGTGGTCCGCCCACGCCCGCGCGTCCTCCACCGGCACCTGCGGATCGGCGTCGCCGACCATCGCCAGCACCGGGTAGGGGACCCGCGCGTCGGGCTCGCTGTGGTACGCCATCACGGCCGCGTAGTCGGCGCGCAGCGCCGGCAGGATCATGCGGACCAGGTCGTCGTCGCTGAGCACCCGGGCGTCGGTGCCGCTCAGCCGGCGGATCTCGTCGAGGATGTTCTCGTCCGTGGACAGCCGCCGCCGCGACACACACCGGCAGGGCGGCGCGCACCGGCCGGACACGATCAGCCCGAGCACCTCGACGCCGGTCCCCGGCAGCCGCCGCGCCACCTCGAACGCCACCGAGGCGCCCATGCTGTGCCCGAACAGCGTCACCGGACGGTCCACCGTCTCCACGAGCGCCCGGGTCACCCGCTCGGCGAGTTCCGGAATGCTCTCGACGGCCTTCTCCTCGCGCCGGTCCTGCCGCCCCGGATACTGGACGGCCAGCACATCGGTGCCCGGCGCGAGCGCGCGCGCCACGGGAAGAAAGAAGGGTGCGGAACCTCCCGCGTGGGGCAGGCACACCAGTTGAGTGCTCGCCTCGTCGGCCGGCGCAAAGCGCCGTATCCACGACTTCGTTTCACTCGATGCGGCAGTCATGACGAATCCGTAGCCTCATTCCGGGCGGGCCCGTGGACGGGGAATTGGCCCCGTGGGTGGGGAATTGGCATCGTCAACCTGCCAGCGCACCCCCGGGCACCGCAACCCCTAATCCACGGACCCCGCAGGCCACAGCGGGTGCACGGGCGCCCTTAGGGGTGGTTCGGGCATACCGGCGCCGCTACCGTTGCGTGCGTATTGGCGGATTCCCCTTTTCTCATACGCGAATCCGCATCAGTCCTCGGTAAAGGCCCGACGCAGATTTCCTGTTCAAGGTGGAGCGCCGTGCCGAGTTTCGACCGGAGCGATGGGTGACGTCGGTGGCAAACAACGAAGAAAAGCTGCTCAACTACCTCAAGCGCGCGACGGCCGATCTCCGCGACACCAGGCGGAAACTCGGCGAACTCCAGGAGGCGCAGCACGCCCCGATCGCCGTGGTCGGCATGGCGTGCCGGTTCCCCGGCGGCGTGACCTCCCCCGAGGACCTGTGGCGGCTGGTCGCCGCCGGCGAGGACGCCGTCACCGCCTTCCCCGCCGACCGCGGCTGGGACACCGACGCCCTCTACGACCCCGAGCCCGGCACCCCCGGCCGCACCTACGTCCGCGAGGGCGGCTTCCTGCACGACGCCCCCGACTTCGACCCCGTCTTCTTCGGCATCTCCGAGCGCGAGGCGCTCGCCATGGACCCCCAGCAGCGGCTGGTCCTGGAGACGTCCTGGGAGGCCTTCGAACGCGCGGGCATCGACCCGCAGTCGGTGCGCGGCACCCGTACGGGCGTCTTCGCCGGCGTGATGTACCACGACTACGGCTCCTGGGTCCGGCCGATCCCCGACGAGCTCGCCGCCTACCTCGGCAACGGCACCTCCGGCAGCATCCTGTCCGGCCGCATCGCCTACACCCTCGGCCTGGAGGGCCCCGCCCTCACCGTCGACACCGCCTGCTCCTCCTCCCTGGTCGCCCTGCACTCCGCGATGCAGGCCCTGCGCCGGGGCGAGTGCTCCCTCGCGCTGGCCGGCGGCGTCACGGTCATGTCCACCCCCGACTCGTTCGTCGAGTTCAGCCTCCAGCAGGGCCTCGCCGCCGACGGCCGCTGCAAGCCCTTCGCGGCCGCCGCCGACGGCACCGCCTGGGGCGAGGGCGCCGGCATGCTCCTGCTGGAGACCCTCGCCGACGCCCGCCGCAACGGCCACCGCGTCCTCGCGGTCGTCCGTGGCTCGGCCGTCAACCAGGACGGCGCCTCCAGTGGCATGACCGCCCCCAACGGCCCCTCCCAGCAGCGTGTCATCCGCGCCGCGCTCGCCGACGCGAGCCTCGACTTCGCGGACGTCGACGCCGTCGAGGCGCACGGCACCGGCACCACCCTCGGCGACCCCATCGAGGCCGAGGCCCTCCTCGCCACCTACGGCAAGGACCGCGAACGCCCGCTCTGGCTCGGCTCGGTGAAGTCGAACCTCGGGCACACCCAGGCCGCCGCGGGCGTCGCCAGTGTCATCAAGTCGGTCATGGCCATGCGCCACGGCGTCCTGCCCCGCACCCTGCACGTGGACGCGCCCTCCCCGCACGTCGAGTGGTCCCGCGGGTCCGTCGAACTCCTCACGGAGCCCCAGGACTGGTCCCGTGCGCAGGACCGCCCCCGCCGGGTCGGCGTCTCCTCCTTCGGCCTCTCCGGCACCAACGCGCACGTCATCCTGGAGGAGGGCGACCCCGAGCCCGCCGGGTCACCGGACCCGGACGGCACCCCGGTGCCGCTGGTGCTGTCCGCGAAGAGCGACGCCGCACTGACCGCCCTCGCCGACCGGGTCCGCGCGCACCTGGAGTCCGGGAACTCCCTGGCCGACGTGGGCCATTCGCTGGTGAAGGGGCGTGCCCTGTTCGGCCGGCGCGCGGTCGTGGTCGGGCGCGAACGAGCCGAACTGATCAGCGCCCTGGAGGAGTTCACCGAGCCGTCCGTCGAGACCGTGCCCGGCGGCAAGAAGGTCTTCCTCTTCCCCGGCCAGGGCACCCAGTGGGTCGGCATGGGCGCCCGCCTCGCGGAGGAGAGCAGCGTCTTCGCCGCGCGGCTGGCCGAGTGCGCGGACGCCCTGGACCCGCTCACCGACTGGTCGCTGACGGAGGTCCTGCGGGATCCGGACGGCTCGGCCCTGGACCGGGTGGACGTGGTCCAGCCCGCTTCCTTCGCGGTGATGGTGTCGCTGGCCGCGCTGTGGGAGTCGTACGGGGTGAGCCCCGACGCCGTCGTGGGCCACTCGCAGGGCGAGATCGCCGCGGCCGTCGTCAGCGGGGCCCTGTCCCTGGAGGACGGGGCGCTGATCGTGGCCCTGAGGTCGCAGGTGATCGCCCGGTCGCTGGCGGGCGCGGGCGGCATGATGTCGGTCGCACTGCCCGTCGACGCCCTGGAGCCCAGGCTGCCGGACGGCGTGTCGGTGGCGGCCGTGAACGGCCCGAAGGCCGTCGTGGTCGCCGGTGACCCGGCCGGACTGGACGCACTCCAGGCCGAGTTGGAGGCCGAGAGCGTCCGCGTCCGCCGGGTCGCCGTGGACTACGCCTCGCACTCGCCGCAGGTCGAGCAGATCGAGGCGGAGCTGCTGCGGGTCCTCGCCCCGGTCCGGCCGCGCGCCTCCCGCGTGCCCTTCCTGTCGACGGTGACGGGGGAGTGGCTGGACACGACGGAGATGGACGCCGGCTACTGGTACCGCAACCTGCGCCGCCAGGTCCGCTTCGCCGACGCGATCGCCACCCTCGCGGAGAGCGGCTACAGCGCCTTCGTCGAGGTCAGCGCGCACCCCGTGGTCGGCATGGGCGTGCAGGACAACCTCGACGTGCTCGGCCGGCAGGGCGCGGTCGTGGGCACCCTGCGTCGCGGCGAGGGCGGCCTGGACCGGTTCCTGACGTCGGCCGGTGAGCTGTTCGCGTACGGCTTCGACGTCGACTTCTCCTCCGCCTTCCCCGAGACCGCCCGGCAGGTCGACCTGCCCACCTACCCCTTCCAGCGCCGCCGCTACTGGCTCGACGACTCCCCGGTCGCCGGGGACGTCGCCGCCGCAGGGCTGGAGGCCACCGGGCACCCGCTGCTCGGCGCGGCCGTCCAGCGCGCCGACGGCCAGGGCACGACCTTCACCGGCCGCATCGGACTGGCCACACACGCCTGGCTGGCCGACCACGTCGTCGAGGGCCGGACCCTCTTCCCCGGCACGGGCTTCGTCGAGCTGGCCGTCCGGGCCGGGGACGGGGTCGGCCTGTCCCGGGTGGAGGAACTCACCCTGGGCACCCCGCTGATCCTGCCCGCGCAGGGCTCGGTCATGGTGCAGGTGCACGTCGACCCGGCCGAAGAGGCCGCGGACCGGCGGGAGTTCGCGGTGTACTCGCGGCCCGCCGACGCCCCCGCCGACCTGCCCTGGACCCGGCACGCCACCGGCACCCTCACCGCCGCACCCCACCGCCCCGGCTTCACCCTCGCCGCGTGGCCGCCCGCCGGTGCCGAACCCGTCGGCCTCGACGGCCTGCACGACCGGCTCGCGGACACCGGACTCGCCTACGGGCCCGCCTTCCGAGGGCTGCGCACCGCCTGGCTCGACGGCACCGACGTGCTCGCCGAGGCCGAACTCCCCGAGCGGCAGCGCCCCGACGGCTTCGGCCTCCACCCCGCCCTGCTCGACGCGGCCCTGCACGCGGTCGGCCTCGGCGACCAGGCCGCCGACGGGCCCGAACTGCCCTTCGCCTGGCGGGACGTCGAGCTGTACGCCACCGGCGCGACCAGCCTGCGCGTCCGGGTACGCCCCGCGGGCTCCGGGGCCGTGACCCTGGAGGTCGCCGACGCGACCGGCACCCCCGTCGCCGTCGTGGGCTCGCTGGCCCTGCGCCCGCTCACGGCACGGGAGCTGACCTCCGCGGCCCGTACGGCGCAGGAGGCGCTGTTCCGCGTCGAGTGGCAGGAGGCAGCCGCCGACACGGAACCGGACGCCCGCCCCTGGACCCTCGTCGGAGAGGACACGCTGTCCCTCGGCCTGCCGGCCGTCGCCTCGCTCGCGGACACCTCCGACGACGCCGCTGCCGGGGTCGTCGTCCTCACGCCCCGCCGCTCGGGTGCCGAACCCGACGCCGTGCACGAGGCGGCCGGCGCGGTGCTGACCGACGTACAGGCGTGGCTGGCCGACGAGCGGTTCGCCGACGGCACCCTCCTCGTCGTCACACGAGGCGCGGTGGACGGCGCCGACCCGGCCGCGGCCGCCGTACAGGGCCTGCTGCGGACCGCCCAGCAGGAGAACCCGGGCCGGATCGTGCTGGCCGACCTCGACGGGGACGCGCAGACCGCGCTGCCCCTCGCCGTGGCGCTCGGGGAGCCCGAGGTCGCCGTACGGGAGGGCACACTGCTGGTGCCGCGTCTCGTGCGGGCGAACGCCTCCGGCGAGGCCGAGGCGCCCGGCTGGGACCCGGAGGGCACCGTGGTGGTGACCGGGGCCGGCGGCACGCTCGCCGAGGCCGTGGTCGGCCATCTCGTCGCCGAGTGCGGGGTCCGGCATCTGCTGCTGCTCAGCCGGAGCGGAAGCGGTGTCGCCGACGCCGGTGAGGCGACCGTCACCGCGCTCGCCTGCGACGTCACCGACCGCGTAGCGCTCGCCGCCGCCCTGGACTCCGTGCCCGCCGACCACCCCGTCACCGCCGTCGTGCACGCGGCCGGTGTCCTCGACGACGGCACGTTCGGCTCGCTGACACCGGAGCGGCTGGACGCCGTGCTGCGGCCCAAGGCGGACGCCGCCTGGCATCTGCACGAGCTGACCGCGGACCGGGACCTCACCCACTTCGTGCTGTTCTCCTCGCTGGCCGGACTCGCGGGCAGCGCCGGACAGGCCAACTACTCCGCCGCCAACGCCTACCTGGACGCCCTCGCCAAGCACCGCCGCGCCGCAGGCCTGCCCGCGCACGCGCTGGCCTGGGGCCTGTGGGGCAGCGCGAGCGGCATGACCGGGCACCTCGACGCCGTCGACCACGCCCGGATCAGCGGCAGCGGCGTCGCCCCGCTCAGCACCGAGGACGGGCTGCTGCTGTTCGACGCGGCCCTCGCCCGGACCGAGCCGGTGCTCGCCCCGGTCCGCCTCGACCTGCCCCGGCTGCGCGCCCAGGGCGACGAGCTCCAGCCGCTGTTCCGCGTCCTCGTCCCGCTCAGCCGGCGCACGGTTGCGGCCTCCTCCGCCGGGCCCGACTCCTGGCAGGACGCGCTGCTCGCCCTGCCGGAGGCCCAGCGCGAGCAGCGGCTCCTCGACCTGGTGCGCGCCCAGGCCGCGGCCGTCCTCGGCCATGGGGACAGCCAGGCAGTCGAACCGACCCGCGCCTTCTGGGAGTTGGGCTTCGACTCGCTCACTGCCGTCGAGCTGCGCAACCGCCTCGGCCGCGCGACCGGCCTGCGGCTGCCCGCCACCCTCGTCTTCGACCACCCCTCCCCGCAGGCCCTCGCCCGCTTCCTGCACGGCGAACTCGCGGGCAGCGCACCGCAGTCGGACACCAGGAGCACCGCGGCCGCCGTCGCCGCCGACGAACCGATCGCCGTCATCGGCATGAGCTGCCGCTACCCCGGCGGCGTCACCTCCCCGGAGGAGCTGTGGCGCCTGGTCGCCCAAGGCGTCGACGCCATCGGCGACTTCCCGCACGACCGCGGCTGGGACGTCGACGGCGTCTACGACCCGGTGCCCGGCACCGAGGGCAAGTCGTACGTCCGTGAAGGCGGCTTCCTGTACGACGCGGGCGACTTCGACGCCGGCTTCTTCGGCATCTCGCCGCGCGAGGCGCTGATCATGGACCCGCAGGAGCGGCTGCTCCTGGAGCTGTCCTGGGAGGCCTGCGAGCGGGCGGCGATCGCCCCGGCCTCCCTGCGCGGCAGCCGCACCGGTGTGTTCGCCGGCCTCATGCACCACGACTACGCGGCCGGCAGCAGCGGCGGCAGCCTCGTCTCCGGCCGCATCTCCTACACCTTCGGCCTCGAAGGCCCGTCCGTCTCCGTCGACACGGCCTGCTCGTCGTCCCTGGTCGCCCTGCACTGGGCGGCCCGCTCCCTGCGCTCCGGCGAGTGCACCCTCGCCCTCGCGGGCGGCGTCGCCGTGATGGCCACGCCCGAGATCTTCGTCGACTTCAGCCAGCAGCGCGGCCTCGCCCCCGACGCCCGCTGCAAGTCCTACGCCGACGCCGCCGACGGAGCCTCCTGGTCCGAGGGCGCCGGTGTGCTGCTCCTGGAGCGCCTGTCCGACGCCCGCCGCAACGGCCACCGCGTCCTCGGCGTCATCCGCGGCTCCGCCGTCAACCAGGACGGCGCCTCCAACGGCTTCTCCGCTCCCAACGGCCCCTCCCAGCAGCGCGTGATCCGCGCCGCCCTGGCCGACGCGGGCCTCGCGGCCTCCGACGTCGACGTCGTCGAGGGCCACGGCACCGGCACGACTCTGGGCGACCCCATCGAGGCGCAGGCCATCCTCGCCACGTACGGCCAGGACCGCTCGGAGCCGCTGCTGCTCGGCTCGATCAAGTCGAACATCGGGCACGCCCAGGCCGCCGCCGGTGTCGCGGGCGTCATCAAGATGATCATGGCCATGCGTGAGGGGACCGTCCCGCGCACCCTGCACGTGGACGAGCCGTCCGCCCAGGTCGACTGGTCCGCCGGAGCCGTCGAACTCCTCACCGGCGAACGCCCCTGGCCCGAGGTCGAGCGGCCCTGGCGGGCCGGCGTGTCCTCCTTCGGCATCAGCGGCACCAACGCGCACGTCATCGTCGAGCAGGCCCCGCAGGAGGACCCGGCCCCCGCGGCCGAGGCGACCCCCGCCGTGCTGCCGCTGGTCCTCTCCGGCCGCAGCCCCCAGGGCGTCCGCACCCTAGCCCGCCGCATCGCCGGCCTCCTCGACTCCGGCACCGACCCCCACGACCTCGCCCACTCCCTCGCCACCGCCCGTGGCGCCCTGGACCACCGCGCGGTCGCCCTGGGCCACGACCCGGCCGAGCTGCGCGCCGCACTGGAGCGGACCGCCACCGGGGACACACCGGTCCGGCTCACCCCCGGCGGGGGCCTCGGCTACGTCTTCTCCGGCCAGGGCTCGCAGTGGGCCGGGATGGGGCGTGAGCTGTACGAGGCGTTCCCGGCCTTCGCCGCCGCGCTCGACGAGGTGCTGGACGCGCTCGACGGTGACATCCGGCCGGCCATGTGGGAGGGCGACTCCCTGAACCGCACGGGCAACACGCAGCCCGCGCTGTTCGCCGTCGAGGTCGCGTTGTTCCGCCTGCTGGAGTCGTGGGGCATGCGCCCGGACGCGGTCGGTGGTCACTCGGTCGGCGAGATCGCGGCCGCGCATGTCGCCGGGGTGCTGTCGCTGGAGGACGCCGCTGCCCTGGTGAGCGCACGGGGCCGGCTGATGGAGGCCCTGCCGGAGGGCGGGGCGATGGTGGCGGTGCAGGCCTCGGAGGAGGAGGTGACGCCTCTGCTCGCAGACGGCGTTTCGCTGGCGGCCGTCAACGCCCCCGGCTCGGTGGTGATCTCGGGCGTCGAGGAGGCGGTGCTCGCTGTCGTCGAGCACTTCAAGGACCGTAAGACGTCCCGCCTGCGGGTCTCTCATGCGTTCCACTCGGCGTTGATGGAGCCGATGCTGGAGGACTTCCGCCAGGTGGTCTCCGGACTCGAACTGCACGACCCCGTCCTGCCGCTGTTCACGGCGGGCGACCCGTGCACGGTCGACTTCTGGGTGAACCACGTCCGTGACACGGTCCGCTTCGCGGACACGGTCCGGCGGATGGAGTCCGAAGGCGTCAGCACCTTCGTCGAGGTCGGCCCGGACGCGGTCCTCACCCCGATGGGCCCGGCCTCCGTCACCGGCGAGGACGTCACCTTCGTTCCGCTCATGCGCCGCGAGCGTGACCAACTCGCCCAGCTTCTCAAGGGCGTCGCGGACGCCTGGACCCGCGGTGTCTTGGTCGACTGGGCCGCGGTCGTGCCCGCGGGCCGGCCGGTCGAGCTGCCGACCTACCCCTTCGAGCACCGCCGCTACTGGATGGAGTCGTCCGCCTGGTCCGTGTCGGGCGTCGGCCGGGGGCAGGACGCCACCGACCACGCGATCCTCGCGGCCGTGCTCGACGACGTCGACTCCGACGGCCTCGTCCTCACCGGCAGCCTCGCGCTCGGCAGCCACCCCTGGCTCGCCCAGCACCAGGTGCACGACACGGTCCTGCTGCCCGGCACGGCGCTGGTCGAGCTGGTCTGGCACGCCGGGGCGCGCGCCGAGTGCCCGGTGATCGACGAACTCACCCTGTACGCACCGGTGGTGGTGTCCGCCGAGGGCGAGACACGGCTGCGGGTCACCGTCGGCGAGCGGTCCGCCGAGGGCCGCCGCCAAGTCACCGTGCACGGCAGGGAGACCGGCGGCGAGTGGATCCGGCACGCGGGCGGTACCCTCCGCGAGGAGGCCCCCGCAGCCACGTCCCTCACGGCCTGGCCCCCGCCCGGCGGCACCCCGCTGGACGTCACCGCCGCCTACGAGCGGCTCGCGGACGCCGGCATCGAGTACGGTCCGCTCTTCCGGGGCCTGCGGGCCGCCTGGCAGCAGGGCGCCGACCTGTTCGCCGAGGTCGCGATCGACGCGGACGCCGACACGCACGGCTTCGCCGTACACCCGGCACTGCTGGACGCCGCGCTGCACGCCGGTGCCTTCCGGGGGGCCGACGGGCTGCCGTTCACCTTCAGCGGGGCCGCCCTGCACCGCGGCGGCGCGACCGCCCTGCGGGTCAGGCTGACCCCGCACGGCGACAACGCGGTCACCCTCGCGGTCGCCGACTCCGAGGGCGCGCCCGTCGCGTCGGTCGAGTCGCTCACCACCCGGCCGGTCACCGCACCCGTGGCCGACCGCTCCCTCTACCGCCCGCACTGGACCGAGGCCCCGGCCGGCACCCCGTACGCCGGGACCCTGGCGGTCGTCGACGAACTGACCGAACTGACCGACGCGCCGGACGTCGTGGTGCTGCGCGCGCCGCGCCCGCAGGGAGACTCTGCGACGGCGGCCCGCGAGGCGACCGAGCGGGTGCTGGCCGCGCTGCGCGACTGGCTCTCCGACGAGCGCCGGACCGCCGCGCGGCTCGCGGTCCTGACGCGCGACGCCGCCCCGGCCACGCCCGCGCCCGATCTCGCGCAGGCCGCCGTCTGGGGCCTCGTACGGGCCGCCCAGGCCGAGCACCCGGACCGGTTCCTGCTGCTCGACGCGGCCGGTGAGGCCGACCTGCCGGAGCCCGCTCTGCGCGCGGCCCTTGGGCTCGCCGAACCCGAGGTGCGGATCACCGACGGGGCCCTCCTCGTCCCGCGCTGGAACCGGGCCCAGGCCTCCGGCCTGCCCGTGTCCGTACCGGAGTCCGTCCTGGTCACCGGCGGCACCGGCGGACTCGGCGCGGCCGTCGCCCGGCACCTGGCGGCCCAGCACGGCGTACGGCGCCTGGTCCTGGTCAGCCGCCGCGGCATCGAGGCACCCGGCGCCGAGGAGCTGCGCGCCGAGCTGGCCGAGCGGGGCGTGGACGTCACCGTCGTAGCGGCGGATCTGTCCGAGCGGGAGGCCGTGGCCGCGCTGCTGGCCGAGCATCCGGTGCGGGGCGTGGTCCACTCGGCCGGTGTGCTGGCCGACGCGCTGGTGGAGTCGATGACGCCGGAGCAGGTCGGGGAGGTGTTCCGGGCCAAGGCGGACGCGGCCTGGCATCTGCACGAACTCGCCGGGGATGTCGCGATGTTCGTGCTGTTCTCCTCGGCCACGGGCGCTGTCGCCCCGGCCGGCCAGGGCAACTACACCGCCGCCAACGCCTTCCTCGACGCCCTCGCCGAGCACAGGGCCGCCCTCGGGCTGCCCGCCCTGTCGCTGGCCTGGGGCATCTGGGACGGCGACGGCATGGGAGAGCGGCTCGACGCGGCCGGCCTGGAGCGGGTCCGGCGCACCGGCATGACCGCCCTGTCCGTGCCGGAGGGCCTGGCGCTGTTCGACGCGGCTCTGGCCGCGGGCGGCCCGGCCCTGGCACCCGTCCACCTGGACACCGCCGCACTGCGCCGCCGCGACGCCGAACTGCCGGTCGTGCTGCGCGACCTGGTCCGCCGGCCCGCCACGGGTACGGCTCCGGCCGCCCAGGCGCCGTTCGCGGCGAAGCTGGCCGCCCTGTCCGGGGCCGAGCGGGAGACCTATGTGCTCGGGATCGTCCGGGCCGAGGTCGCCGCCGTCCTCGGCCACGACAGCCCGGACTCCGTCGAACCCCGGCGCGCCTTCACGGACTTCGGCTTCGACTCCCTCACCGCGGTGGAGTTCCGCAACAAGGTCTCCGCGGCCACCGGGCTGCGGCTGCCCGCCACGGTCGTCTTCGACCACCCCTCCCCGCGCGCCCTCGCCGACCACCTGCTGGCCACCGCCCTGGCGTCGGCACCTGCCCGCGCCGCGACCGCCCCGGCCGCCGCCGACCGCGACGACCCGATCGTCATCGTCGGCATGGGCTGCCGCTACCCCGGCGGGGTCGCCTCGCCCGACGACCTGTGGCGGCTGGTGCGCGACGGAGTCGACGCCATCTCCGGCTTCCCCGCCGACCGCGGCTGGGACCTGGACGCCCTGCACGGCGCCGGACCCGGCCAGACCTACACCGTCGAGGGCGGCTTCCTCGCCGAAGTCGCCGACTTCGACGCCGACTTCTTCGGCATCTCCCCGCGCGAGGCCCTCGCCATGGACCCGCAGCAGCGACTGCTCCTGGAGACCGCCTGGGAGTCCTTCGAGCACGCGGGCATCGACCCCGAGGCCCTGCGCGGCACCGACACCGGCATCTTCGCGGGCGTCATGTACCGCGACTACGGCAGCACCCTGACCGCCGTACCCGACGAACTCCAGGGCTACTTCGGCAACGGCACCCTCAACAGCGTCGCCACCGGCCGCGTCGCCTACACCCTGGGCCTTCAGGGCCCCGCGGTGACCGTCGACACGGCGTGCTCGTCCTCGCTGGTCGCCCTGCACTGGGCCGCGCAGGCCCTGCGCTCCGGCGAGTGCTCCCTGGCGCTGGCCGGCGGTGTCACCGTGATGTCCACGCCGGGCACGTTCGTCGACTTCGCCCGGCAGAACGGGCTCGCCGCCGACGGCCGCTGCAAGTCGTTCTCCGTCGACGCGGACGGCACCGGCTGGTCCGAGGGCGTCGGCATGGTCGTCCTGGAGCGGCTCTCCGACGCCCGCCGCAACGGCCACCGGATCCTCGCCGTGCTGCGCGGCTCGGCCATCAACCAGGACGGCGCCTCCAACGGCCTCACCGCCCCCAACGGCCCCGCCCAGCAGCGCGTGATCCGCGCCGCCCTCTCCCACGCGGGCCTCGCCCCCACGGACGTGGACATCGTGGAGGCCCACGGCACCGGCACCCGCCTCGGCGACCCCATCGAGGCGCAGGCGATCCTCGCCACCTACGGCCAGGACCGCTCGGAGCCGCTGCTGCTCGGCTCGATCAAGTCCAACATCGGCCACACCCAGGCCGCCGCGGGAGTCGCCGGCGTCATCAAGATGGTGCAGGCCATGCGGCACGGCCAGGCACCGAGGACCCTGCACGTGGCCGCCGCGACGGACCAGGTCGACTGGACCGAGGGTGCCGTCGAACTCCTCACCGAACAACAGGAGTTGCCGACCGTGGACCGGCCCTGGCGGGCCGCGGTCTCCTCGTTCGGCATCAGCGGCACCAACGCCCACGTCATCCTCGAACAGGCGCCCCCGGCCGAGGAGGCCACCCCCGCCCCGGCCGGGCCCCTGCCGCCCCTCGCCCTGTCCGGCAAGTCCGGGCACGCCGTCCAGGAGCAGGCCCGCCGCCTGCTGGCCACGCTCGACCACGCCGACGCCCGCGACGTGGCCCACGCACTGCTCACCACCCGCGCCGCCCTGCCGCACCGCGCCCTGGTGACCGGCTCCGGCACCGACGACCTGCGGGCCGCCCTCACCGCGCTCGCCAGCGGCACCCCGACACCGGACGCCGTCCGCGGCACCGTCGCCTCCGGCGGCCTCGGCTACCTCTTCTCCGGCCAGGGCTCCCAGTGGGTCGGCATGGCCCACGAACTGTACGAGGCGTTCCCGGCCTTCGCGGCGGCCCTGGACAGCGTCACCTTCCTGCTCGACAAGGAACTGCCCCGGCCCCTCACCGAGGTCATGTGGGAGGACTCGGCACTGAACCGGACCGGGTTCACGCAGCCCGCGCTGTTCGCGGTCGAGGTCGCGTTGTTCCGCCTGCTGGAGTCGTGGGGCATGCGCCCGGACGCGGTCGGTGGTCATTCGGTCGGCGAGATCGCGGCCGCGCATGTGGCCGGGGTGCTCTCCCTGGAGGACGCGGTCCGTCTGGTCGCGGCCCGGGGCCGGTTGATGGAGGCCCTGCCGGAGGGCGGGGCGATGGTGGCGGTGCAGGCCTCGGAGGAGGAGGTGACGCCTCTGCTCGCAGACGGCGTTTCGCTGGCGGCCGTCAACGCGCCTGGCTCGGTGGTGGTTTCGGGCGTCGAGGAGGCGGTGCTGGCTCTCGTCGAGCACTTCAAGGACCGTAAGGCGTCCCGTCTGAGGGTCTCTCACGCGTTCCACTCGGCGTTGATGGAGCCGATGCTGGAGGAGTTCCGCGAGGTGGTGGCCTCTCTCGAACTGCGCGTGCCCGAGGTGGAGTTGTTCACCGCCGGCGATCCGTGCACGGTCGACTTCTGGGTGAACCACGTCCGTGACGCGGTCCGTTTCGCGGACACGGTCCGGCGGATGTCGGCCGAGGGCGTGACGACGTTCGTGGAGGTCGGCCCGGACGCGGTCCTGACTCCGATGGGCCCGGCCTCCGTCACCGGCGAGGACGTCACCTTCGTCCCCCTCATGCGGCGCGAGCGAGACGAAGTGAATGCTGTCCTCAAGGGCGTCGGCCAGGCCTGGACCCGAGGCGTCCCGGTCGACTGGTCGGCCGTCGTGCCCGCGGGCGAGTGGGTGGACCTGCCGACCTACCCGTTCGAGCACCGGCGCTACTGGCTGGAGCCCGGCCCCGAGGCGAGCGATGTGACGGGAGCCGGACAGGAGGCAGCGGACCACCCGATGCTCGTCGCCGTCGTCCCGTCGCCCGACGGCGACGCCGCCACCCTCACCGGACGGCTCTCCACCCGCACCCTGCCCTGGCTGGCCGACCACGCCGTGCACGGCGTGACCCTGCTGCCCGGCACCGGACTCGTCGAACTCGCCCTGCGCGCAGGGCAGGAGGTCGGCGCCGGCAGCGTGGCCGAGCTGATGCTGGAGGCTCCGCTGCTGCTGCCCGAGACGGGGTCCGTGGCCCTGCGGGTGGAGGTCGACCGGCCCGACGAGACGGGACGGCATCCGGTCAGGCTGCACTCACGCGCCGACGGCGGCGCCTGGCAGCGACACGCCACCGGCCACCTCGGCGTGGCCGGCGCACCCGACCCGGCCGCCGACCTGACGGCCTGGCCGCCGCAGGGTGCCGACCGGCTCGACGTGACCGGCGCCTACGACGAACTCGCCGACCGCGGCTACACGTACGGCCCCGCCTTCCAGGGCCTCACGGCCGCCTGGCGGCGCGGCGAGGAGACCTTCGCCGAGGTGACGCTCCCCGAGCACACCGCGCCGGCCGGCTACGGCATCCACCCGGCCCTGCTGGACGCCTGCTGGCACGCGCTGCTGCTGGGCGCCGCCGACCAGCGGCCCGAACTGCCCTTCGCCTGGACCGGGGTGACCGTGCACGCCGCGGGTGCCGCGCGGGTGCGGGTGCGGATCGCGCCGTCCGGGCCCGGTACGACGACCATGACGGTCACCGACACCGCGGGGCGGCCCGTCGCCACGGTGACCGGGCTCGTGGTGCGCGAGGTGTCCGCCGACCAGCTGTCGGCCCGCCCGCGCTCCCTGCACCGCGTCACCTCCGTGCCCGTCACCCTGCCGGAGACGGCGGAGGGGCTGACCGGGGCCGTGCTCGGCGAGGACACGCTCGGCCTCGGCCTGCCCGTCCACGCCACCGCGGCCGACGTCCCGGACCCGGCGCCCGACGTCCTGGTCCATGTCTGCCCGCGGTACGACGGCCCGGTCCCGGACGCCGTGCGCACCGCGACCCTGGAGCTGCTCGCCGTCCTCGCGCAGTGGCTCGGAGAGCCCCGGCTCGCCACGACCCGGCTCGTGGTCGCGCTCGGCGACGACCTGACCCGGGCGCCGCTGGCCGGCCTGGTCCGCGCGGCCCAGGCAGAGAACCCCGGCCGGATCACGCTGGTCCACCTGGCATCCGGCGCCGACGCGCACGCCCTCCTCGGGGCCGTCACCGGCGACGAGCCCGAACTGGTCCTGGGCGACGGCACGGTTCAGGCGCCCCGCCTCAGCCGGATCACCGACCTCGGCGACGACATGGCGGCCCTGGAGGGGCCCGTCCTGATCACCGGCGGCAGCGGCGGGCTCGGCGCGCTCCTCGCCCGGCACCTCGTCGACCGGCACGGGGTGCGCGACCTGGTCCTGGTCAGCCGACGCGGCCCCGCCGCACCCGGCGCCGAGGAACTACGAGCCGAACTCGCCGAGTCGGGCGCCCGGGTGGCCCTGGAGGCGTGCGACGCGGCCGACCGGGACGCGCTGGCCGCCGTGCTGGACCGGCACGAGGTGCGGTCGGTCGTGCACGCCGCCGGCGTCGTCGACAACGCGGTGCTCACCTCGCTGACCCCCGAGCAGGTCACCGCCGTACTGCGGCCGAAGGTGGACGCCGCCTGGAACCTGCACGAGCTGACCGCGGACCGCGACCTGTCGGCCTTCGTCCTGTTCTCCTCCTCGGCGGGCACCCTGCTCGGCGCCGGACAGGCCAACTACGCCACCGCCAACGTCTTCCTCGACGCCCTGGCCGCCCACCGGCACGCCCTCTCACTGCCCGCCCTCTCGCTGGGCTGGGGCCTGTGGGAGGCGGAGTCCGGCATGGCCGGGGAGCTCGACGAGGCGGGACGGCAGCGGATGCGCCGCCTCGGCATGCCGGCCATGGACACGGAGGAGGCGCTCGCCCTGTTCGACGCGGCCCTCGGCCTGCCCGACGCCGCCGTGCTGCCGATCCGGTTCGACACCGCCGCCCTGCGCGCCCGCGGCGACGAACTGCCCGCCGTGCTGCGCGCCCTGGTCCCGCAGCAGCCGCGTACGGCCGCGGGATCGGACACGGCCGCGACGGCCGGGGCCGACCTGCCGACCGTCCTGGCGGGGCTGGACCGCGAGCAGGGTTACGCCCACCTGGACCAGCTCGTCCGCGGGCACGCCGCCGCCGTGCTCGGGCATGCCGACGCGGGACGGATCGACCCGGGCCGTGCCCTGCGCGACCTGGGCTTCGACTCGCTGGCCGCTGTCGAGCTGCGCAACCTGCTGAGCGCGGCGACCGGGCTCGCCCTGTCGGCGACCCTGGTCTTCGACCACCCGACGGTCGAGGCGCTCACCCGCCACCTGGCCGACCAGCTCCTCGGCACCGAGACCGACCCGACCGCGCACGCCCTCGCCGAGCTGGACCGGCTCGCCGAGCAGCTCCAGCACACGGACGCCGACCGCAGGACCGTCACCCGCCGCCTGGAGTCGCTGCTGCGGCAGTGGCGCGAGGCCGGGGCGGAGGAGACCTCCGGGGCCGTCGACGTCACCACGGCCACGGACGACGAACTGTTCGCGGCCCTCGACAACGAACTCGCGGACTGACCGCCATGGAGCCGACCCCGGCCCCCGAGAGGCGACCGGTCCCGGCCGCCCTGGAACCGAACACCGGAGAATGGAACGCGCTGATGAACGAGGCCGAAGCGCTCAACGGGGCCGACGCGCTCGACGTGCTGCGCCGACTGGTGCGCGAGCACACGCTCACCGCCCTGCGCAAGGCGAACCCCGGCACCACCGAGGCGGCCCTGGACGGCGACCGCGCCTTTCGCGACCTCGGGTTCGACTCGCTGGCCGTCGTCGGCCTCGTCCAGGCCCTCTCGGCCGCCCTCGGCCGGGAGCTGCCCGCCTCCCTCGTGTTCGAGCACCCCACGCCGAACGCCCTGACCCGCCACCTCGCCGGCGAGATCCTCGGCGCGCCCGCCGAGCCGGACCGCGCCGGCCGCCGCCCGGCCGACGAGGGCGAACCCGTCGCGATCGTCGGCATGGGCTGCCGTTTCCCCGGCGGGGTCAGCACCCCGGCCGACCTGTGGCGGCTGGTCAGCGGCGAACAGCACGTCATCCAGCCCTTCCCCACCGACCGCGGCTGGGACCTCACCCGCCTCTTCGACCCGGACCCGGCCAGGCCCGGCACGACGTACGCCCACGAGGCCGGCTTCATCGCCGACGCGCCCGCCTTCGACGCCGACTTCTTCGGCATCTCCCCGCGCGAGGCCCAGGCCATGGACCCGCAGCAGCGGCTCCTGCTCGAGACGTCCTGGGAGGCCTTCGAACGCGCCGGGATCGACGCCACCGCCCTGCGCGGCAGCGACACCGGCGTGTTCATCGGCGCCGAGCAGCAGGAGTACGGGCCCCGGCTGCACGAGGCCCCCGAGGGCGCCGACGGCTACCTCGTCACCGGCAACGCGCTCAGCGTCCTGGCCGGCCGGCTCTCCTACGTCTACGGCCTCCAGGGCCCGGCCCTCAGCGTCGACACGGCCTGCTCGTCCTCCCTGGTCGCCCTGCACCTCGCGCTGCGCTCGCTGCGCTCCGGCGAGTGCTCCCTCGCCCTGACGGGAGGCGCCGCCGTCCTCGGCGCCCCCGGCACCTTCACCGCGTACAGCAGGCAGCGGGCCCTCGCCCCCGACGGCAAGTGCAAGGCGTTCGCCGCGGGTGCCGACGGCACCGGCTTCTCCGAGGGCGTCGGCGCCCTCGTCCTGGAACGCCTCTCCGACGCCCGCCGCAACGGCCACCGCGTCCTCGCCGTCGTCCGCGGCTCCGCCATCAACCAGGACGGCGCCTCCAACGGCCTGACCGCCCCCAACGGCACCGCCCAGCGCCAGGTCATCCGCGAGGCCCTCGCCGACGCCGGTGTCACCCCCGCCGACGTCGACGCCGTCGAGGCGCACGGCACCGGCACCACCCTCGGCGACCCCATCGAGGCCCGCGCCCTGCTCGCCGAGTACGGCAGGGACCGCGAAGAGCCGCTCAGGCTGGGGTCGTTGAAGTCGAACATCGGGCACACCATGGCCGCCGCCGGTGTCGCGGGCGTCATCAAGACGGTGCTGGCCATGCAGCACCGCGTCCTGCCGAAGACCCTCCACGTGGACGCGCCCTCCCCGCAGGTCGACTGGTCCACGGGTGCCGTCGAACTCCTCACCGAGGCCCGGGAATGGACCCGCACCGAGGACCGCCCCCGCCGGGCCGGCATCTCCTCCTTCGGCGTCAGCGGCACGAACGCGCACGTCATCCTGGAGGAGGGCGACGTGGAGCCCGCCGGTACGGCGGAGGCCGACGACACGCCCGTGCCGCTCGTGCTGTCCGCCAAGACCGACGCGGCGCTGACCGCGCTGGCCGACCGGGTGCGCGAACACCTGCAATCAGCGGACTCCGTGGCCGATGTGGGTCATTCGCTCGTGAAGGGACGTGCCGTCTTCGGTCGGCGCGCTGTCGTGGTCGGCCGCGACCGCGCCGAACTGCTCTCCGGATTGAAGGAGTTGACCGAGCCGCCCACGGAGCCCGTCCCCGGCGAGAAGAAGGTCTTCGTCTTCCCCGGCCAGGGAACCCAGTGGATCGGCATGGGCGCCCGGCTCGCCCAGGACAGCAAGGTGTTCGCCAAGCGCCTCGCCGAGTGCGCCGACGCCCTGGAGCCGCTCACCGACTGGTCCCTGTGGGACGTGCTGCGCGACCCGGACGGTTCGGCCCTGGACCGGGTGGACGTCGTCCAGCCCGCGTCCTTCGCGGTGATGGTCTCACTGGCCGCCCTCTGGGAGTCGTACGGCGTCAAGCCCGACGCGGTGATCGGCCACTCCCAGGGCGAGATCGCCGCGGCCGTCGTCAGCGGGGCCCTGTCTCTGGAGGACGGGGCGTGGATCGTCGCGCTGCGGTCGCAGGTGATCGCGCGGTCGCTGGCGGGCGCGGGCGGCATGATGTCGGTCGCGCTGCCCGTCGAGGCGGTCGAGCCGCGCCTGCCGGAGGGCGTGTCGGTGGCCGCGGTCAACGGCCCGAAGGCCGTCGTGGTCGCCGGTGACCCGGCCGGACTGGACGCCCTCCAGGCGGAGTTGGAGGCCGAGGAGGTCCGCGTGCGCCGCGTCGCCGTGGACTACGCCTCGCACTCGCCGCAGGTCGAGCAGATCGAGCAGGAGCTGCTGCGGGTCCTCGCGCCGATCCGGCCGCGCGCCTCCCGCGTGCCGTTCTTCTCCACGGTGACGGGGGAGTGGCAGGACACCACGGCCATGGAGGCCGCCTACTGGTACCGCAACCTGCGCCGCCAGGTCCGCTTCGCCGACGCGGTGACCACCCTGGCCGAGCAGGGCTACGGCGCCTTCGTCGAGGTCAGCGCGCACCCTGTCGTCGTCATGGGCATCCAGGACAACCTCGACGTCCTCGGCCGCCAGGGCGCGGTCGTCGGCACCCTGCGCCGCGGCGAGGGCGGCCTGGACCGGTTCCTGCGCTCCGCGGGCGAGCTGTTCGCCCACGGCTTCGACGTCGACTTCTCCTCCGCGTTCCCCGAGGACGCCCGCCGCGTCGAGCTGCCGACCTACCCCTTCCAGCGCCGCACCTACTGGCTGGAGCACACCTCCGGCACGGCCGCCGCCGACGTCTCCTCCGCCGGACTGGTCGCCACCGGGCACCCGCTGCTCGGCGCGGCCGTCCCCCTCGCGGGCGGCGGCACCGTCGCGCTCACCGGCCGGCTCGACCCGCGCACCCAGCCGTGGCTCGCCGACCACCGGGTGGCCGGGACGGTGCTGTTCCCCGGCACCGGATTCGTCGAACTCGCCGTCCGCGCCGCCGACGAGGCCGGCGCGGGCACCGTCGAGGAACTCACCCTGCTGCGGCCGCTGGTGCTCGCCGACGACGCCGCCACCGTCGTGCAGGTCGTCGTGGACGACGCCGACGCCGAGGGCCGCCGTACCTGCACGGTCCACTCCCGCCCCGAGGGCGCACTGCCCGGCACGCCGTGGACCGAGCACGCCGTAGGCCGGCTCGCGCCCGCCGCCCCGGCGCCCGGCTACGACCTCGCCGCCTGGCCGCCCGCCGCACAGCCGGTCACCCTGGACGGCGCCTACGCCGAACTGGCCGCCCAGGGCTACGAGTACGGCCCCGCCTTCCAGGGCCTGCGCGCGGTCTGGCGGCAGGGCGAGCAGGTCTTCGCCGAGGTGACCCTGCCGGACGGCACCGAAGCGGGCCCGTTCGGGCTGCACCCCGCGCTGCTGGACGCGGTCGTGCAGGCGGTGGACGTCGCCGGGCTGCTGGAGCCCGCCCCGCAGGGCGAGGTGGCGCTGCCCTTCGCCTGGAACGACGTCACGCTGCACGCCCAGGGCGCGGCCGCCGTACGGGTACGGATCACCCGCGCCGGGGACCAGGCCGTCGCGCTGGACCTGGCCGACCCCACCGGGGAGCCCGTCGCCTCGGTCGGCGCGCTCCAGATCCGGCCCATGCGACTGGCGGCGGCCGGACAGGGCTCCCTCTACCGCATGGACTGGCGGCCCCTGACCGGCCTCGACCCCGCCCCCGCCGCCGAGTCGGCCGTCCTCGGGGACGACCTGTTCGGCCTCGCCGACACGCTCGGCGCGACGCCCGTCCAGGACACCGCCGTACCGGAGACGGTCTATCTGTGCGTCGCCTCCGACCCCGATGAGGAGCATGTCACCGAGATCCACCGGGTGACCGCGGCCGCGCTCGCCGACGCCCAACGACGGCTCGCCGAGCCCCGGTTCGCCGACACCCGGCTCGTCGTCGTCACACGGGGGGCCGTGTCCGCCGCCGGGGAGGACGTCACCGACCTGCCGGCCGCCGCGGTGTGGGGCCTGCTGCGCTCCGCGCAGGCCGAGGAGCCCGGCTGCTTCGTGCTCCTGGACCTCGACCATGGGCCGCTCCCCGCCGACGCCCTGCGCTCGGCCGTCGCCGCGGGCGAGACACAGCTCGCCGTCCGCGAGGGCCGCGTCCACGTCCCGCGCCTCGCGCCCGCCCCGGGCACCGAGGAGACCGGCACCCCGTTCGACCCCGAGGGCACCGTCCTCGTCACCGGCGGCACCGGCACTCTCGGCGCCCTGCTCGCCCGGCACCTGGTCACCGAGCACGGCGTACGGCATCTGCTGCTCACCAGCAGGCGCGGCGCTGACGCGCCCGGAGCGGCCGAGCTGACCACCGAACTCGCCGCGCTCGGCGCCGAGGTGACCGTCCGGGCCTGCGACGCCGCCGACCCGGCCGCGCTCGCGGCAGTCCTCGACGCCATCGACGCCGCCCACCCGCTGACCGCCGTGGTGCACACCGCCGGTGTCCTCGACGACGGCACGATCCCCTCCCTCACCCCCGAGCGGCTCGACACCGTGCTGCGCGCCAAGGCCGACGCCGCCTGGCATCTGCACCGGCTCACCGCGCACCTCGACCTCACCCACTTCGTCCTCTACTCCTCCCTCGCCGGCACGGTCGACGGCCCCGCCCAGGGCAACTACGCCGCCGCCAACGCCTACCTCGACGCCCTCGCCGCCCACCGCCGCGCCAGCGGCCTGCCCGCACACGCCCTGGCCTGGGGCTTCTGGTCCCAGCGCAGCGGCCTGACCGGGCACCTCGGCGAGGCCGACCTGGCCCGCCTCGCCGAGTCCGGCGACAAGGGTCTCGGCGACGCCGACGGGCTGGCCCTGTTCGACGCGGCCCTGCGCACCGACGCAACCCTGCTGTACCCCGTACGGCTCGACCCGGCGGCCCTGCGCGCCCGCGGCACCGGACTGCCCCTGGTGCTGCGCGGCCTGGTCCCCGTACCGGCCCGCCGTACGGCCGCCGACGCCGCGGCACCCGCCGCCGACCTGTCGGGCGTCGCCGCACGGCTCGCGGAACTCGCCGAGGCCCAGCGGACCCCGTTCCTGCTCGACCTGGTGCGCGGCCACATCGCGAACGTGCTCGGCCACCCCGACACCGACGCCATCACCGCCCACCGCCCGCTGCGCGAACTGGGCTTCGACTCGCTGGCCGCCGTCGAGCTGCGCAACCGCCTCTCCCGCGCCACCGGACTGCGCCTGCCCACCACCCTGGTCTTCGACCACCCCACGCCGAACGCCCTCGCCGCCCTCCTGCTCGAACGGCTGACGGCGTCCGCGGCACCCACCCCGGCCGTCACGGCACGCCCCGGGACGGACACCGAGGACGACCCCGTCGTCATCGTCGGCATGAGCTGCCGCTACCCCGGCGGGGTCACCTCCCCGGAGGACCTGTGGCGGCTGGTCGCCGACGGCGTCGACACCGTCGCCGGCTTCCCGCGCGACCGCGGCTGGGACGTCGACGGCGTCTACGACCCCGAGCCCGGCGCCGAGGGCAAGTCGTACGTCCGTGACGGCAGTTTCCTCGACGACGTCGCCGGATTCGACCCGGCCTTCTTCGGGATCTCCCCGCGCGAGGCCCTCACCATGGACCCCCAGCAGCGCATGCTGCTCGAACTGTCCTGGGAGGTCTTCGAGCGCGCCGGCCTCGACCCCGAGACCCTGCGCGGCAGCGACACCGGCGTCTTCGCCGGCCTGATGTACCACGACTACACCGGCTCCAGCAGCGAAGGCAGCCTCGTCTCCGGCCGCATCTCCTACACCTACGGCCTCGAAGGCCCGGCCGTCACCGTCGACACGGCCTGCTCGTCCTCGCTGGTCGCGCTGCACTGGGCGATGCAGGCGCTGCGCCGCGGCGAGTGCTCCCTCGCCCTCGCGGGCGGTGTCACGGTCATGGCGACGCCGGAGCTGTTCATCGACTTCAGCCGCCAGCGCGGCCTCGCCCCCGACGGCCGCTGCAAGTCCTTCGCGGCCGCCGCCGACGGCACGGGCTGGGGCGAGGGCGCCGGACTGCTCCTGCTGGAGCGCCTCTCCGACGCCCGCCGCAACGGCCACCGCGTGCTGGCCGTGGTCCGCGGCTCGGCCGTCAACCAGGACGGAGCCTCCAACGGCATCACCGCCCCCAACGGCCCCTCCCAGCAGCGCGTGATCCGCGCCGCCCTGGCCGACGCGGGCCTCGGGGTCGCGGACGTCGACGCCGTCGAGGCGCACGGCACCGGCACCCGCCTCGGCGACCCCATCGAGGCCCAGGCCATCCTCGCCACCTACGGCCAGGACCGCTCCGAGCCTTTGCTGCTCGGCTCGATCAAGTCCAACATCGGCCACACCCAGGCCGCCGCCGGTGTCGCCGGCGTCATCAAGATGGTGCAGGCCATGCGGCACGGCGTCCTGCCCAGGACCCTGCACGTGGACGAGCCGTCCCCGCACGTCGACTGGACCGAGGGCGCGGTCGAACTCCTCACGGACCAGCGCCCGTTGCCGGCCGTGGACCGGCCCTGGCGGACCGGCGTCTCCTCCTTCGGCATCAGCGGCACCAACGCCCACGTCATCCTGGAACAGGCCCCGGAGCCCGAGCCCCGGCCCGCCGTCGCGGCACCGCCGGCCGTACTGCCGCTGATCCTCTCCGCGAAGACCGGCACCGCGCTGACCGCCCGCGCACGTCAACTCGCCTCCGCTCTCGATCTGTTCACGCCCCTCGACCTCTCCCACACCCTCGCCGCCACCGGCACCGCCCTGGAGCACCGCGCGGTGATCCTCGGCAGTACGGCCGACGAACTCCGAACGGGCCTGGAGCGTCTGGAGCCGGGCCGCACGGCCCTGCGCGAGGGCCGCCTCGGGTACGTCTTCTCGGGCCAGGGCTCGCAGTGGGCCGGGATGAGCCGTGAGCTGTACGAGGCCTTCCCGGCCTTCGCCGCCGCGCTGGACGAGGTGCTGGACGCGCTCGACGGTGACATCCGGCCGGCCATGTGGGAGGGCGACTCCCTGAACCGGACCGGGTTCACGCAGCCCGCGCTGTTCGCCGTCGAGGTCGCGCTGTTCCGCCTGCTGGAGTCGTGGGGCATGCGCCCGGACGCGGTCGGTGGTCATTCGGTGGGCGAGATCGCGGCCGCGCATGTGGCCGGGGTGCTGTCGCTGGAGGACGCCGCCGCGCTGGTCACCGCACGGGGCCGGCTGATGGAGGCCCTGCCGGAGGGCGGGGCGATGGTGGCGGTGCAGGCCTCGGAGGAGGAGGTGACGCCGCTGCTGGGCGAGAGCGTCTCGCTGGCGGCCGTCAACGCGCCCGGCTCGGTGGTGGTTTCGGGCGTAGAGGAGGCGGTGCTCGCGGTCGTCGAGCACTTCAAGGACCGCAAGACGTCCCGCCTGCGGGTCTCCCACGCGTTCCACTCGGCGTTGATGGAGCCGATGCTGGAGGACTTCCGCGAGGTGGTCTTCGCTCTCGAACTCCGTTCACCCAAGGTGGAGTTGTTCACGGCGGGCGACCCGTGCACGGTCGACTTCTGGGTCGACCACGTCCGTGACACGGTCCGCTTCGCGGACACGGTCCGGCGGATGTCGGCCGAAGGCGTGACGACCTTCTTGGAGGTCGGCCCGGACGCGGTCCTCACCCCGATGGGCCCGGCCTCCGTGACCGGCGAGGACGTCACCTTCGTGCCGTTGATGCGGCGCGAGCGTGACGAAGTGACCTCGGTGCTCAAGGGCGTCGGCCAGGCCTGGACCCGGGGTGTCCCGGTCGACTGGTCGGCCGTCGTGCCGGCGGGCGAGTGGGTGGACCTGCCGACCTACCCGTTCGAGCACCGGCGCTACTGGCTGGAGCCGGCCCCGGTCGCCCAGGGCGGGCAGGACGCCACCGGTCACTCCGTCCTCACCGCGGTCGTGCCCTCGCCCGACAGTGACGCCGTCACCCTCACCGGGGAGCTGTCGCTGCGGAACCAGCCCTGGCTGGGCGAGCACCGCATGGCGGGTACGGCGATCCTGCCGGGCGCGGCGTTCGTGGAGCTGGTGATCCGGGCCGGGGACGAGGTGGGCTGCCCGCGCGTCGACGAGCTGACGCTGGAGGAGCCGCTGGTCCTGGCCGAGCGGGAGCCCACCCGGCTCCAGGTCGTCGTCGGCACGCTGGACGTGACCGGCCGCCGTGCGGTCGCCGTACACGCGCGGGGTGCGGGAAGCCGGGAGTGGACCCGGCACGCGAGCGGTTACCTTGCCGAGCAGACCGAGGCCGCCGCCCCCGCGGAGGCCGCCTGGCCGCCGGCGGACGCCGAGGCACTGGACGTCGACACGGCGTACGAGGCGCTGGCCGCGCAGGGCTTCGAGTACGGCGAGCTGTTCAGCGGACTGCGTGCCCTGTGGCGGCACGGCCGGGACGTGCTCGCCGAGGTCGAGCTGCCCGAGGAGGCGGCGCCGGACGGCTACGGCATCCACCCGGCGCTGCTGGACGCCGTGTTGCACGGTGGCGAGCTGTTCGCCGACGGCGACGACGTGACGATGCCGTTCGCCTGGCGGGGCGTCACCCTGCACGCGACCGGGGCGACCCGGCTGCGGGTGCGGCTCACCCCGGCGGACGAGGGCGGCTATGCCATCGCCGCCACCGACCCGGCCGGCACGCCGGTCCTCACCGTCGACTCGCTGCTGGTGCGTTCCGTGCCCGGCCTCGATCTGGACGCGCTGGGCGGACCGGGCACCCACGACAAGCTGTACACCGTCGAGTGGTCGTCGCTGCGGGGCGGCGGGCGGCCGGAACCCGGCACCCTTGCGGTCGTCGGCGACCTCGGTGGCGCCGCTCCGTCGAACGCCCCGGCCTACCCGGACCGGGAGGCGCTGTTCGCCTCGGGCGACCCGCTGCCGGACGCGGTGCTCTACGCACCGGCCGGGGCCGACAGGACGAAGGACCCGGTCACTGCCCTGCACACGGCGACCGAGGAGACGCTGGCCTTCCTCACCGGCTGGCTCGCCGACACCCGGTGCGCCGCGGTCGGCCTGGCCGTCGTCCTGCGCGGACCGGACCTGGTCGACGGCGCGCTGGCCGGACTGGTCCGCGCCGCCCAGGCCGAGCACCCCGGCCGCATCACCCTGGTCCGGACGGCCGACGACTCCGCGGGGCTGCTGCCCGCCGCCCTCGCCGCCGACGAGCCCGAGGTCGCCGTACGCGACGGGGAACTGCACGTCCCGCGGCTGCTCCCGGCCACCGGCACCCGGCAGGAGCTGGACCCCGGCGACACCGTGCTGGTCACCGGCGGCACCGGCGGGCTCGGCGCGGCCGTCGCCCGGCATCTGGTGGACCGGTACGGCGTCCGGGAGCTGATCCTCGCCAGCAGGCGCGGGCCCGCCGCACCCGGGGTGGAGCGGCTGACCGGGGAGCTGACCGCGCGCGGCGCCCAGGTCACCGTCGTCGCCTGTGACGTCGGCGACCGCGAGTCGGTGGCCCAGCTGCTCGCCGACCACCCCGTGACCGGCATCGTGCACACGGCGGGTGTCGTCGAGGACGGACTGCTCGCCTCGCAGACCCCCGAGCGGCTGCGGAACGTGCTGCGGCCCAAGGCGGACGCGGCCTGGCATCTGCACGAACTGGCCGGGGACGTCTCGATGTTCGTGCTGTACTCCTCGGCCGCCGGCACCCTCGACGGGGCCGGGCAGGCCAACTACGCCGCCGCCAACGGCTTCCTGGACGCCCTCGCCCAGCACCGCCGGGCCCTCGGGCTGCCGGCCTGCTCACTGGCCTGGGGCCTGTGGGAGGAACGCAGCGGCATGGCGGGCGAATTGAGCGAGGCCGACCTGGAGCGGATGAACCGGGCCGGACTGCGGGCCCTGCCGACCGGTGAGGCGCTGGAGCTGTTCGACACCGCCTCCGGACTGGACGCGGCCGTGGTGCTGCCGATGTGGCTGGACACGGACGCCGTGGCGCGGGCCGACCGGCCGGTCCCGGCGATGCTGCGGGCCCTGGTGCGCAGGCCGGTGCGCCGGGCCGCGCAGGCCGTCGCTGCGGCGCCCGTCGAGGTGTCGCTGGAAGAGCGCTTGCAGGACATGCGGGCGCAGGAGCGGGCGCCGTATCTGCTCGACTTCGTGCGTACGCAGGTGGCGACGGTCCTCGGGCACGACGGCCCGCACTCCGTGGAGCCGACCCGTGGCTTCTCGGAGCTGGGCGTCGACTCGCTGGCCGCGCTCGAACTGCGCAACCTGCTGGCCGAACGGGCCGAGGTGCGGCTGCCGGCGACGCTGATCTTCGACTACCCGACGCCGAAGGCGATCGCGGACCTGCTCCACGAGGAGCTGGTCGGGGACATGGCCGAAGCGCTGGAGGCCGAGTTCGCCTCCATCGAGGAGGCGCTGAGCAGCGCGGGCGGCGAGGAGCAGGAGCGGATCCTGGCCCGGTTGCGGGCCCTCGCCGAGCGGTCGGCGGGGCCCAAGGTGCCGGGGCAGGCACAGGACGACACCGCCTCCGACGAGATCGCCTCCGCGACCGCCGACGAGCTGTTCGACATCCTCGACGGCGAACTGGGCTGACCGGCACGGCGGAAGGGCTGAGCCCCTCCACCCCGGCGGGTGGAGGGGCTCAGCCCTTTCCTCGGCTGTGCTTCACCAGGCGATCGGCAGCCGCGACGGCCCCCGTACGATCACCCCGAACTTCCACTCGACGCCCTCCGGGCCCTCGGCCAGCCGCAGGTCCGGCAGCCGGGACAGCAGCGCCGTCAGCGACTCCTGGAGCTCCATGCGGGCCAGCTGGGCGCCGATGCAGTGGTGCGGCCCGTGCCCGAAGGTCACATGCGGGTTGGGGGAGCGGGTGAAGTCGACCGTCTCCGGGTCCTCGAAGACCTCCGGGTCCCGGTTCGCCGCGTGCAGGGCGGGCAGCACCGGGTCGCCGGTGCGCACCAGGGTGTCCCCGATCATGACGTCCTCCAGCGCGTACCGGGCGAACATCGCCGCGGTGTTGATGGGGACGTAGCGCAGCAGCTCCTCGACGGCGCCCGGCATCAGCTCCGGCCGCTCGCGCAGCTGCTGGAGCAGGTCCGGGCGGGTGAGCAGCGTGTAGACGAAGCTCGGCAGCGCCGACGCGACCGTCTCCACGCCGCCGGTGAGCAGCCCCGCCCCGGCCAGCGCGATCAGCTCGGTGTCGGTGAGCTTGTCGCCGTGGTCGCGGGCGAAGACGAGCGCGCCGAGCAGGTCGTCGGTGGGCTCGCGGCGGCGCTGGGCCACCAGGTCGGCCATGTACTTGTCGAGTTCGTCGCCGATCTCGAACAGCACGTCGCCCTTCATCGTGGCCTCGCCGGTCACACCCTCGGTCCAGGTGCTGAAGACGTGCCGGTCCTCGAAGGGCACGCCGAGCAGGTCGCAGATGACGGTCACCGGCAGCAGCCGGGCGAAGTCCTCCACCAGGTCGGCCTGCGGGCCCTTGGCGAGCATGTCGTCGATGAGGCGGTGCGCGAGCGTCTCCACACCCTCGCGCATCTGTTTCATCCGACGGCTGGTGAACGCCTTGCCGACCAGCCGGCGCAGCCGGGTGTGGTCCGGCGGGTCCATGCCCATGATGCCGTCGCCGGTCGACTGCCGGCGCAGCCGCGGCTGGTCCAGGCCCTGGGCGATGGACCGGCTGAACCGGGCGTCGGTCAGCACGAACTTCACGTCCGCGTGCCGGGTCGCGAGCCACGCCGGTTCGCCGTACGGCAGTTGGACGCGGCTCAGCGGCTCCTCCTGCTGCAACTTGAAGTAGAGCGGGGACACGCCGGTCTCGTGCATGTCGAAGGGATAGTCCCTCACGGTCGTCTGCACACTCAAAGTCTGTCTCTCCTCACCAGAGGTGGTGTCGTTCAGCGGGCCTGGAGCAGTTCGTCCGCGCGGGCGGCGAGCCGCAGCCGGTCGACCTTGCGGTTGGTGTTGAGGGGGAACTCGGCCAGGCGGTGGAAGTGCTTGGGCAGCACGGCCGCGGGCAGCAGACCGCGCAGCCGGCGGACCAGCTCCACGGTGGGCACCTCGGCGCCGGTGTAGAAGGCGAACAGCTCGGTGCCGCTCGCCCCGGTCACCGCGACCGCGACCGCGTCGGCGACCCCGCAGTCCCTGAGCGCGTGCTCCACCTCGGCGAGCTCTACCCGCCAGCCCTGCACCTGCACCTGCGCGTCGCGCCGCCCGAGGTAGATCAGCTCCTCGCCGTCGAGCCGCCGGACGCGGTCGCCCGTACGGTAGTAGCGTCGGCCCTGGCGCTCGAAGAAGGCGCCCGTCTCGTTGCGCGGGTCCACGTATCCGGCGGCCAGCTGCGGGCCCGACACGCACAACTCGCCCTCCTCGGAGGTCGGTTCGCCGTCCTCGCCGAGCAGCAGGTGGTGATGGCCGGGGTGTACGGCACCGATCGGGACGAGGCCGTTGACGGACGCGGCCTCGGAGTGCTCGCCCGCCCAGCGGTGGACGGTGATGGTGACGGTCAGCTCCGTCGGCCCGTACAGGTTCTCCAGAGCCGAACCGGGCGCCGCCGCCTGCCAGTCGGCCGCGTCGCGGGTCTTGAGCGCCTCACCGGCGAACAGGCTCCAGCGCAGCGCGGGCATCCGGCCGGCGCCCAGTGAGCCCGTGCGCCGCACCAGGTCGATCACGCTCGGCGTGGAGAACCACACCGTCAACCCCTGCCCGGCGATGAACGCGGGCAGATCCCGGTAGGCGTGCGCGGGCACCGGCACCGAGGTGGCGCCCGCGCCCCAGGCGGCGAACACGTCGAAGACCGCGCAGTCGAAGTTCAGGTCGAACGCCTGGGACACCACATCGGCGGGGCCCAGGCCGTAGCGCTCGTCCACCAGCCGGAAGTAGTGCTCGAAGCCGCCGTGCGTGAGCACCACACCCTTGGGCACACCCGTCGACCCCGACGTGAACAGCAGATACGCCGTGTCGCCCGGCTTGACCTCGGCGGGCGCGGTCAGCGCCCTGCCCGCGTCGGGCCGGACCGGCCGGCCCGGGATCTCGTCGCCGTCCTCGGCGTCGGGCACCAGCACCGCGAGGTCGTCGGTGCCGTCGAGGACGTCGGCCAGCACCTTCAGGCTCGCCCGGTCGGCGATCACCACGCCCGCACCGGAGGCCCGCAGGATCTGCCGGGTCCGGGCCGCGGGGAAGTCGGGGCGCAGCGGGACGACGGCCGCGCCCGCGTACAGCGTGGCGAGCAGCGCCGGATACGCCACCGGCCCCTTGCCCGCCAGCACCCCCACCGCGCGTGCCCCGACGGCGGCCAGCTCACCGCCCCAGGCGAGCGCCCGCCCGTGCAGCTCCCGATAGGTCAGCGCCTCCTCGCCGGTGCGCACCGCGACCCCTTCCGGGGCGAGCGCGAGCCCGCGCAGGAACCGTGTGTGCAGCCCGTACCCGGCCGATTTGTCCATGCTCGAACTCCGCTGTGAATAGGGGGTGTTCTCCGTCGAGAAATCTTCGACCGCCACGTACAGTCAATCCCCGACCTTCGGCCGTCAGTGCCGCGAAGACAACCCTTAATCCCCTCAACGAGAAAGCGACCGCGACGATGATCGACGACCGTTTCGCCGGGCTTCTGCGTCAGCACCTTCCCTATCTCGCCCCCGACGAGTCGCTGGACGAGAACGCCTCCCTGCGCGACCTCGGCCTGGATTCCATGGGCATGGTCGAGCTTCTGTCGGCCGTGGAGAGCGCCTACGACGTCCAGCTCAGGGACGACGCCCTCAACACCGAGACCTTCGCCACCCCGGCCACCCTGTGGCAGGCCGTCGCCGCCGTACGCGCCTGAACGCACCCGGAATTAGGGGGCCGAGTAGGGGTGGGAACGCGGCTATGTTCTTCCCGATCCCCGTTGTTCCTCCCGATCCCGTTCGTGGATTCTCCCGCCCTTCTGTGAGGCCTGCATGAGTCGGCAAGTATTCGCGTACGCACACAACCAGACGGAGAGGCTGCACGAGTTCCTGCTGGCCGGCGCCCGGCTCACCCCGGAGAAGGCGGCCGTCGTGCAACTCGCCGGCAACGAGGCCGGAGCCGTCTCCTACCGGCAGCTGGAGCGCCGCGTCGAGGCGTACCGGACCACCCTGGACGACCTGGGCCTGGACATGGGGGACCGGGTCGTCCTGGAGTCGGACACCTCCGCCTCCGCGATCGCGGCGCTCCTCGCCTGCTCCTCACTCGGCCTGCCGTTCGTGCCGGTCAGCCCCGAGACGCCCGCCCAGCGGCTGCTGTCCATCATCGACAGCGTGCGGCCCGCGCTCTACCTCCAGGCCGCCGACGGCCGCCGGGACGGCATCCCCGACACCGTCGGCACCGGCCGCTTCGGCCCCGACGGCCTGACCGTCGAACGCGCCCCAGCGCCCCGCCGCCGGCACCGCCGCGAGTCCGTCGCCACCGACCCCGCCTACATGGTGTTCACCTCCGGCACCACCGGCACCCCCAAGGGTGTGGTGATGAGCCACCGCGGCATCCTCGCCTTCTGGCGCGGCATGCTCCAGCACGGAATCGTGTCGCCCGAGAGCCGGGTCGCCAGCACCGCCCCGCTCCAGTTCGACTTCTCCCTGCTCGACATCGGCCTGGCGCTCGGCAGCGGCGCCACCGTCGTACCCGTGCCGCGCGCCCTGCTGCGCTGGCCGCGCCGGTTCCTGACCTTCCTCGCCGAGACCGAGGCGACCCAGGTCGACGGCGCGCCCTCCATCTGGCGCGGCGCACTGCGCCACGAGCCCGAGCGGCTCGGGGCGCTCGGCGAGCAGATCCGCGGCATCCTCTTCTCCGGCGAGCCGTTCCCGGCCCATGAACTGCGCCGGCTGCAGGAGCTGCTGCCCGCCGCCCGGATCGTCAACTGCTTCGGCAGCACCGAGTCGATCGCCGCGTCCTTCACCGACGTACCGCGTCCGCTGCCCGCCGAACAGCGGCAGCTGTCCATCGGGTTCGCCCACCCGGGCGCCGAGATGATGCTCCTCGACGACGAACTGAGCCCGATCGACGAGCCCGGCGTCACCGGGCAGATCTACCTGCGCAGCTCGGCCCTGTTCACCGGCTACTGGAACGACCCCGAGGCCACCGCCAAGGCCCTGGTGCCCGACCCGCTGGCCCCCGAGACCGGCCAGCTCGTCTTCCGCACCGGCGACCTCGCCCACCGCGGCGAGGGCGGCGAGCTCTACTTCGACGGCCGGGCCGACTCCCAGGTCAAGATCCGCGGCAACCGCGTCGAACTCGGCGAGGTGGAGCGGCGCGTGGCCGAGTTCGAGGGCGTCGCCGCCGCCAGCGCGGTGGTCGTGCCCAAGCCGGACGCCGACCCGGTGCTCGTCGTGTTCGTCGCCCTGGACCGGGACGTGGAAGGCATCGACGAGATGGAACTGGGCGCGTTCTGCATGCAGTACCTGCCCGACTACATGACCCCGCAGGAGATACGCGTCGTCGACGACCTGCCGGTCAACGCCAACGGCAAGGTCGACCGGCGCGCGCTGCTGGACTCCCTGTCCTGAGCGGGGGTTCCCCGGGTACGACAAAGAGGGCCGCGGTCGTCGCACCGACCGCGGCCCTCTCGTCGTACGCCCGTCAGGGAATGACCGCGCGCTGCCGCGGCCGCAGGGCCAGCCGCGGGTCGACGCCCGTCACCCGGAAGCTGCGGGTCGTCACCGGCACCCGCCCGAACAGCCGGTCGGGACCGGCCACATACAGGTCCCGTACGCCCACCCCGAGCAGCGCGTCCACCACCTCGGGCCAGCGCACGGCCCGCACGAACCCGTCCAGCAGCATCGTGCGCACCCCGTCGGCCGTCGTCCGCACCGAGCCGTCCTGGTCGGCCACCACCGGGATCACCGGGTCGGTGAAGGTCAGCGCGGGAAACAGCTCCGCCTCGACACGGTCGCGCAGCGGCCGGAACACCGAGGCGTGCATCGGCGGGTCCATCGTGTACAGCGGCAGTCCGCCGGCCGCCCGGATACGGCCCTCGAACCACTCCAGCCGCTCGGCGCGCAGCGACACCATCGCGAAGTCGTGGTCGACCTGGCAGGACAGCTCGTGCCACTCCCGCTGCGCCTCCAGCTCCGCCAGGATCTCCTTCAGCACCTCCTGCGGCAGCCGCGCGAAGGAGTGCGTGACGATCCCGGGCTGCTCCTCGGTGAAGTACCGGTGCTCATAGCGCGCGAGCTGCGCCGTCAGCCCCACGGCGTCCGAGAAGCCGAGCGCGCCCGCGTACACGGCCGCCGCCTTCCCGCCGAAGCTCGCCCCGACACAGTGCCCCGGGTCCGCGCCCAGCCGGGACTCCGCCCAGCGGGCCAGCGCCACACAGGCGACCAGGAACGCGACCTGGGCCTCCTCGGCGTAGTCGCCGGCACTGTCCCGCCAGCGCTCGAACAGCGGGTAGCCCAGCGTGTCGGACGCCTGCTCGACCAGCTCCCGGGCCACCGGGTCGATCAGCAGGAACTTGCCCACCGCGGGGAAGTCCTGCGGACCCATGCCCGGAAAGACGATCGCGGAGTCGGAATCCATGCCTGTGCCCCTTCAGAAGGCCATAGGTTGAGAAGGCCGTGAGTTCGGACGGCCGGGTGGTCGGACGACCGTGAGCTCGTACGGCCGGATGGTCGGAGGGCCGGGTGGTCGGCGGCCGGGGCGGCCGAGGGGCGTGTCGCAACCCCGCGAGGCGGCCCGTGCCGCCGACGCCCCTTCGCAGCAAGGCGGGTTGAGTGGGCCCTGCGGCCGAAGCCCCTGCCCGGCCCCGGCCTCACGGGGCCGTGAGCTGTGTGAAACCCCGCTCGATCGCGGCCAGCGCGTCCCGGACGTGCGGCAGGGCCAGCGGATCGGCCCCCCGCTCGGCCGCGTCCTGCGCCGCGCGCTGCTCCTCGCGCGTGCGGCCGTACAGCATGCTCGTCGCGGCGCGGAAGCGCAGCGCCCTCGGGTCGTCCCCGAAGTGCACGCCGGCCAGGACCGCGATGCCGTGCCGGTCCAGCAGGCGCTCCTGGAGCGACGCCCCGTCGGTGACGCCCAGTGCGGCCAGCTCGCCGCGCAGCGGCTCGAAGTCCGGGTAGACGTAGAACCCTCCGGTCGGCGGCCGGCACTCGGCGCCCGCCGCGGTCACGATCTCGTACACCGCCCGCGCGACGACCCCGTGCAGCCGGGCGTCCGCCCGCAGCCGCTCCCGGATCTCCGGCGGCTCGGAGAAGGCGTACTCGGCCACCGCCTGCATCGGCCCGGCCAGGGTCGACCAGATCTCGCTGGCGACCGACGCCACGTCGTCGCGCAGCCGCTCGCCCTCCGGCGTGGCCGGGAAGCGGGCCGCGCCGATGCGCCAGCCGCCCAGGGCCAGGCTCTTGCTGAGGCCGGTCACCACGATCGTGCGGTCCGGGCAGACCTCGGCGGGGCTCAGATACACCGCGTCCGGGTCGTGCAGGATGTCGCGGTAGATCTCGTCCGACACCAGGAGCAGGTCCTCCTCCTCGGCGACGGCACACAGCTCCCGCACCAGCGCCGGCGGCGCATAGGTGCCGGTCGGGTTGTCCGGCGAGGTCAGCACCACGATCCGCGGGTCCGCCCCGCGCCCGCGCGCCTCCTTCACCGCCTCGCGCAGCGAAGCCGGATCGGGCACACCGCCGCACTCGACGGGCACCGGAACGCTGATCGCCTCCTTGCCCGCGAGCCTGGCCTGCGGCTCGTACGTCACCCAGCAGGGGCCGGCCAGCAGCACATCGCCGGGCCGCACCAGTTGCAGCGCGAGCAGCAGGGCCTTGCTGCCGGGCGCGAGCAGCACCTGCCCGGCCTCGGTCGGCAGGTTCCGGCGCGCGAAGTAGCCCGCCACCGCCGCCCGTACGCCGTCGTCGCCCGGCACCGGCCCGTAGGCGTTGCGGTCCGCCCCGGACGCCAGCCGCTCCGCCAGCGGCGGGAACACCGGCAGCCGCGACTCCCCGAACCCGAGGTGCACGATTCTCTCCCCGGCGGCCTGCCGCCGCGCGACCATCTCGTCCAGCGCCAGATTCGGGGAGACCCTGCGCCCCGGCCCGGCGGCGGCCCCGCTGGAGTACCCACGCTCAGACACGGCCGGCCCCCGCTCGCTCGCCCGACAACCCGTCACGCGCCGGACCCGCGAACGCCGCCGCGATGTCCGCCGGCACGCTCTCGTCCAGCTCCAGCTGGTCCATCCAGGCCGCCGTCGGCGACCAGCGGGCCAGGAACGGCCGGCCCACCAGCTCAGGCCGCCGCGCCTGGAGCATCCGCAGCCGCAGGAACCGCCCGCGGGAGGTCTCCTCCACACCGTCCACGACGACCTTGCCCGGCGTCGCGGACATGACCGGCCCGCGCACCGTGCGCGCCAGACCCGGCAGCTTCTGGTACGCCGCCCGGAAGATGTCGTACGCCCTGACCAGCGGCACCTCGAAGTACTGCCGCGGCCCGGTGTCCCGCTCCACGAACATGTAGTACGGCACCGCGCCCGCGCCCAGCTCGCCCCGCCACAGGTCCGCCCAGGTGCGGGCGTCGTCGTTGACGTGCGCGATCAGCGGGGCCTGGCAGTACACCAGCGCACCCGTGGCCCGGATACGGGCCAGCGCGCGGCGCGCGAGCGCGGTCTCCAGCTCGCGCGGATGACTGAAGTGCGCCATCACGGCGAGGTTCCGGCCGGAGGCGACCACCTGCTCGAACAGCCGCAGTACGTCGTCGGCGTCCGGGTCGGTGACGAACCGCTGCGGCCAGTACGCCACCGACTTGGTGCCGATCCGCACGGTCCGCACCGTGTCCACGGCCAGCAGCGGCTCCAGATGCCCGCGCAGCCGCTCCGTCGTCATGATCATCGGGTCGCCGCCGGTGACCAGCACGTCCGACGCCGCCGGGTGCAGCTTCAGATACTCCACCAGCCGCTCCGGCCCGGGCGCCGCGAACCGCAGGTCGGCGTCGCCGATGAACTGCGCCCAGCGGAAGCAGTAGGTGCAGTACGAGTGACAGGTCTGGCCCTGCTGCGGGAAGTACAGCACCGTCTCGCGGTACTTGTGCTGCACCCCGGCCAGCTCCTCGCCGTCCACGCTCGGCACGTTCAGCTGCTTCTGGCCGGAAGGGTGCGGGTTGAGCCCCGCCCTGATCCGGGCCACCTCCGCCGCGACTTCGCGCCTGGGAACACCGCGCCGCGCCATGTCGATCAGCAGCGCCTCGTCCTCGGCGGCCAGCATGCCGCGCTGCGGGAAGACCAGTTGGTAGATCGGGTCGTCGGGAATGCGGTGCCAGTCGACGAGTTCCGAAAGGACGTATTCGTTGACCCGGAAGGGAAGCACCTGCGACACCGCCCGAACCGATGCGAGCGCGTCCGCGGGAATTCCGTAGCGTGCCGCCACGTCGTCGATCTGCTGAGGACCGATCGCCCGGAATCTGGGCGGGGCGGGATCCAGTACGGAAAGGGGCATCACGGATTGGGGTATGCGATTCACTCTCTGAGGCCTTTCAGGAACTCGACCAGCGTCGCCCGGAAACGCTCCGGTTCCTCGAAGTGGGGCATATGGCTGGAGTTCTCGAAGACTTCCCAGCGCACATCGGGAATCAGGTCCGCATAGGGCCGCACCGTGACCGGGGTGGCCTCGTCATGGGCTCCGGAGATCACCAGTGTCGGCACGGCGATGTCCGCCAGCCGGTCCTCGAGCGAGAAGTCCTTGAGCGTTCCGACGACATGGAACTCGCTGGGGCCGTTCATGGTGTGGTAGACGGTCGGATCGTTCGCCGTCTCCATGGTCGTCGCCAGATACTCCTTCGGCCACGGGTCCACCCGGCACACATGCCGGTCGTTGAACACGCGTACCGCCCGGGCGTATTCGGCGGTGTCGGTGGTGCCCGCCGCCTCGTGCCGGCGCAGTACGGCGTCCACCTCGGGCGGCAGCGCGGCGCGCAGCACCTCCATCTCCTGCCGCCACAGCACATAGGAGGCGGGGGAGTTGGCGACGACCAGGCCGCGCAGCCCGGCCGGCCGGTCCGCGGCGTGGCGGGCGGCCAGGACGCCGCCCCACGAGTGGCCGAACAGCACATAGTTGTCGGCGACACCGAGGTGCCGCAGCAGATTGTCGAGCTCCTCCAGGAACAGCTCGACGGTCCAGAACTCCGGCCCCTCGCCCGGCAGATGGGACGAGGCGCCGTTGCCGAGCTGGTCGTAGTGGACCACCGGCCAGCCGTCCTCGCCGAGCGCGGTCAGGCCGAGCAGATAGTCGTGCGTGGCACCGGGCCCGCCGTGCACGACCACCACGGTCGGCCGTCGCGCGTCCGGCGCCCCCGTCTCGCGGTACCACGTGCGGTACCCATGGAAGGGAATCCACCCCTTGGCTCTGGCGCGGGGAGCCACGGACATGCCCATCACCTCGCTTCCGGTCGCGTTCCTGTGTAGCCGCCGGGCGAGCGCGCACACCAGCCCCTAAGGGGTCGCACCCCCTAGCCTCGGCAGGGCGCCAAGTGCCTTGTGGAGTAGGCGAGTCGGGCCCCGGCCGCGCACTCGGACCGGACCCCTAACCTGCGCCGCGGGCCGCCTGAGCCCCCGCCCCGCGCGGTACAAAAGGGCATCACCTCGCCCCGGCCCCGTGGAGACTCCTGTGCGCGTGATGCTGATGTCGTTCCCGACCCGCACCCACATCTACAGCCTGGCCCCCGTCGGCTGGGCCCTGCGGGCCGCCGGCCATGAGGTGCGCTACGTCGGCCAGCGCAACCCCTCGGAGATCGACCCGTTCCTGCAGACCGGCCTCGACTGCCAGTGGGCGGGCGGCGACATGGACATCGCCCTGCACCGCAAGTACGCCGAGCCCGGCAACGGCACCGCCGACAGCTACTCGCCGCTGTCCGAGACCCGGCCCGAGAAGCTGACCGACGACTTCGTCGCCGACGTCTACCGCTCCACCACCGGCATGGTCCAGTACTTCAACCGCGACCGGCTGCTGTCGGAGACCCTGCGCTTCGCCCGCGACTGGCGGCCCGACCTGATCGTCTGGGACCCGCTGATGTACACCGCGCCGATGGTCGCCCAGGTCGTCGGCGCCGCCCACGTCCGCATGCTGTACGCCCAGGACCAGAACGCCCGGGTGCACTTCGAGTACGAGAAGCTCAAGGCGCGCCGCCCCGACGAGGACTGGCCCGACCCGCTGGCCGACTGGATGGGGGAGTGGGTGGGCCGGCACGGCGCCGACTTCCACGAGGACCTGCGCTTCGGCATGGCCACCATCGACCCCTCGCCGGCCTGTGTGCGCTTCCCGCTCGACGTGAACTACATCCCCGTACGCTTCGAACCGGTCAACAAGCCCCTCGCCGTGCCCGACTGGGTGTTCCAGGAGCCGGAGCGGCCACGCGTGATGCTCACCCTCGGCGTCTCCAACCGTCAGGTGCACGGCTACGAACAGGCCTCCGTCACCGACCTGCTGGGCGGCCTCGGCGACCTCGACATCGAGGTGATCGCCACGCTGTCCGAGGCCCAGCTCGCCGCGGTGGACCGGCTGCCCGGCAACGTACGCGCCGAGGCGTTCGTGCCGATGAACGAGGTGCTGTCGACGTGCTCCGCGATCGTCCACCAGGGCGGCGGCGCCACCATCGGCAACGCCGTCGTCAACGGCGTCCCGCAGCTCATCGTCCCCGGCACCACCTGGAGCGAGCGCTCCTCCGCGATCGCCCAGCAGGAGCGCGGCTACGGCCTGTTCGTCGACCTCGCCGACGCGACCGCCGAGCGGGTCCGGGACATGGTGGCGCGGCTGCTTCAGGAGCCGTCGTTCCGCCGCAACGCCGTCGAGGTCCAGCAGGAGATGCTGGCCACGCAGAGCCTCGCCGACATCGTCCCCGAGCTGGAGGCGCTGGCGGCCCGCACCCGCGGCGGCCTGGCCACGGCGGTCTGACGCCCACGAAAAATGGGGGTGGGGGGAAGGCGCACGGTCGCCTTCCCCCCACCCCTTTGTGCCGTGTTGGCTCATGCCCCGGTCGAGGCCGCCTCCACCGCGGGCACCCGCAGCACATGGCGGGCCGTCCCCAGCGTCGTGACCAGCGTGGACGCGACCGCGATCGCGGCGATCACGATCCACAGGGCGGGGCTCAGCTCGGGCACCAGATCCCCGGTGCGGGCCCGGCTGTAGGCGAGGATGCCGGTGACCGCCGCGCCCGTGCCCAGGACCACGCCCAGCACGGTCAGCGCCAGCCCCTCGGCGAACACCGTCACCAGCACCTGCCGCGGGGTCGCCCCGGCCAGCCGCAGCTGCCCGAACTCCCGGACCCTTTCGGACGTGGCCGCGTACAGGCCGTTGATGAGCATCACGCAGGCGAACACCACGATGATGCCGACGACCACCAGGTTGAGGGTCTCGATGTTCTTGTCGTCCACGGTCTGCGACACCCCGGCCGCCTTCATGGTGTCCGACGCGACCGTCTGGATGTACAGCGTGCCGGTCGCCATGCCGACGAACGACACCAGCGGCAGAAACACACCCGACTGCCGGTCCGCGCCCTGCCGCAGGGTCATCCCGGACAGCGTGCCGCGCGCCGGCGCGGTCAGGAACCGCAGCAGCGTCGGCGCCAGCATGCCGAGACCGACCGACAGCAGGATCGCGCCGTAGCCCGCCGGGGCCATCAGCAGCGGGTCGTCCGACTCCAGGGTGTCGGTCGCCGCCAGCAGTCCGACCGCGACGACCGCCAGCACCCCGGCGGTGATCAGCCGGCCCCGGGTACGGGGCTGCTCCGGCCGGCCGATCGCCGAGCGGGTGGCCCGTCGTACGGCCAGGAAGGCCCCGCCGACCGCGGCGACCAGGGTGGTGCCGAAGCCCATCGACAGGGCCATGGTCCCGAAGACGTAGTCCACGTCGGCCGCGACCTGGTCGGTGTCCTTGAACACGTCGAGCAGTGCACGTCCGCCGAACCAGGCAGGCACGACCGCGAGCGCGGCCCCGACCAGCGCCACCACTGCGGACTCGCCGATCACCATCCGCCGCACCTGGCCCGGCGTGGCACCGGCGGACCGCAGCAGCGCCAGCTCGGGCGCCCGCTGACGGACGTTGACGGTCATGGTCGAGGCGACGGAGAAGAACACGAGCAGGGTGCCGTAGCCGCCGACCACGTTCGCGGCGATCTCCAGCGAGGTGCCGCTGGTCTCGTCGACGCCCGGCCCGCTGCGGGTGTCGAACATCGAGGCGAAGGCCATCACGATGCCCGCGCCGAGGAACGCGGCGAGCAGCGTGGAGACCAGCCGGCCCGGCTGGAAGCGGACATTGCGCAGAGCCATCGCGAACATCTGCTCACACCTCCGAACGGCGGCCGTCGCCGGACTGCCGGTCACCGAGCTGCGTGAGACGCTCGGCCACGGCCTCCGGAGTCGGTACGTCCATCCGGCCCGCGAGGCGGCCGTCCGCGAGGAACAGCACCGTGTCCGCGTGCGACGCGGCGACCGGGTCGTGGGTGACCATCACCACGGTGTGCCCGTGCACGGCGACCATCTCGCGCAGCAGGAGCAGGATCTCGCGGGCGCTGCGCGTGTCCAGGGCACCGGTCGGCTCGTCCGCGAAGATCACCCGCGGCCGGGTGACCAGCGCACGCGCGATGGCCACACGCTGCCGCTGACCGCCGGAGAGCTGGTCGGGCCGGTGCTCGAGCCGGTCGCCCAGACCGACCCGGCCGAGCATCTCGCGCGCGGCCCGCTTGTCCACCCGGCGCCCCGCGAGCTTCAGCGGCAGCACGGTGTTCTGCATCACCGTCAGCGTGGGCAGCAGGTTGTACTGCTGGAACACGAACCCGATGCGCGAGCGCCGGAACTTCGTCAGCGCCGCCTCACTGCGGCCCATCATCGGCTCACCGTCCACGAACACGGTCCCGCGATCGGGCCGGTCCAGCCCCGCCGCGCACTGCAACAGCGTCGACTTGCCCGAACCGGAGGGGCCCATCACGGCCGTGAACTCCCCCGCCGGCAGGCTGAGGCTGACATCGTCCAGAGCGACGACCGCGCTGTCCCCGCTGCCGTAGACCTTGGTGACCCCGTCCAGGCGCAGCGCCTCGGCGGTGGCTTCCCGTACGTGTTTTGACATTCCAGATCCTCTGTCGTCGGCGCGGGACGGTTCCCCCACAACGACGAAGTTACGCACCGCACACGGCGTGCGCACTGGTTGTAGCACCCCGACTGGGGTGGTGCTGAGTGCACCCCTACGGGGCCGCATACTTCCGCTCTGTGGGCACAGAGGAGGTGAAGGGCATGGCAGGCCGTTCCGTTTGGCGTGTGGGTCGGGGGTGGGCCCCGGTGCATCACGGCGAGATCCTCCAGGGCGTCTTCCCCCACGAAGGCCGCCTGGTCCGGGGCCTGGTGACCTTGCCCTGCACCCTCCACACCACGAGAGCGACCTTCACCCCGGCAACGCACGAGCAACTGACGGTCTCCCCGCCCTGGAAGACCAAGGCCCTACGGGCGGCCCGCCTGACGATGGAGGCATGTGCCGGGCGGGCAGGCGGCCACCTGGAGCTGACGGGTGACGTACCCCCCGGCCGCGGCTTCGGCTCCTCGACGAGTGACGTCCTGGCGGCGACGCGGGCCGTACAGGACGCACTGCAGGGCGCTTTGACACCGGAGACCGTCGCCCGCATCGCGGTCCAGGCGGAATCGGCCTCCGACTCGCTCATGTTCCCGGACACGACAGTCCTCTTCGCCCAACGAGAGGGCGAGGTCCTGGAGAACTTCGGCCACACCCTCCCTCCCCTCCAGGTCCTGGGCTTCGGCTCCCGGCCGGACCTCGGGGGCCGGGGCGTCGACACCCTGACACTCCCACCCCCGGACTACACCCGCGCAGAGCTGGAAACCTTCACGGAACTCCGCTCCACGCTCCGCGAGGCGATCGACACCAAGGACCCTTCCCTCGTCGGCGAGGTCGCCACCGCCAGCACGCTCCTCAACCAACGCCACCTGCCGGTCCCGGACTTGGACGCCCTGCTGGCCGTCGCGGAGCGGACGGACGCGCTGGGGCTTCAGGTGGCGCACAGCGGGGATGTGGCGGGGCTGCTGTACAGGCCGGGAACGGACCTCGGCACGACGCGGGCGAGCGACCTGCTGCACGCGCTCGGGCTTCACGAACAGTGGGAGTTCACTACGTGGGAGTGCGGCTGAAGGCACCCGATTTTCGCCGCAGGGAAAGGTTCTGGCCTCTTTGTGCGGCCGCTCGGTCGGAATGGTGGAGTCCGTACCGGCTCACGGGGCGCCTCCGTTAGTGCCGTGACGTCCTGGGAACCGGGGGACGACGGGGCCGGCAGGGATGCAGCGCCTGCAGCATGGCGCGCAGGGCACGCTGACCTGTTCATGCTTTCCAGGCCGACACCATGGAGGCCGAGCGCGTGGGGACGCACGAGGGTGGGTTCCAGTTGATCAGCCACGCCAACCGGGGCAGCTTGACCTTCGACCGATCCCTTCGGATGTGATCAGTCGATGTCCGGATCATCGGCCTCCTCGATGAGACGGGCCGCGAGATCGTCGGCCCACTCCAAGGCCCAGGCACGGAGTGCGGTGATGGTGGCGTCGTCGAGCCCGTAGGCGGCGAAGGCCTCGTCGTCGGTCCACTCGGCGCGTGAGGTTCGCTTGCAGGTCTTCGCGCTCGAAGCGGCCGCGGGCGTGGCGGCGGCCGAACTCCTCGAGCTCGGCGTTGGTCCAGCGGCGGGAGGCTGCGTACACGTCGATCAGGTCGCGGGGCGCTCCACGGTCGGCGAGGGCGCGGACCTTGGTCCCGATCACGTCCTCCTCCGCGAGGACGGGCCCGTACGGGCTCTGGGCGACGGGCCGCCAGAAGACTTCTTTGAGGATGTCGACTTCGCAGTCCTGCCCGGTGGCCGGGTCGGTCACGGTGAAGCGTGCGGACAGCGGGGCGGTTCACGAGGCGGTGCGCCCGCACGGCGTATCCACCCGTGAGAACCAGGGGATACGGCGAGCCGAGCGCAATCACATCCGCCAGGAGCCGCGTGTGCAGCTCCGGCATGTCCGTCATGCGGCTGCCCGGGTGCGGGAGGCGAGCTCGGCGAAGGCGTCTTCCCACACGGTGCGCACGGTGCGGCCGACGAGTGTGCGCAGCACTGGCCACAGCTGGACGAGAAGATCCCGGTTGAGGTAGTGCGGCAGATCGTCGCGCAGGCCCTCGTGCAGGACGGTGCGGTACAAACCCATGCGCTGGCGAGGCTTGCTCATGTCGTACGAGGTCATCCCCGACCAGGCCATGTGCAGCGGCAGCTCCACGACCCCCTGGGTCGGGCCGTGCAACTCGTCCAACGATTCCGGCAGACGCCGCCGGAACTTCTCCCGGTACAGCGCCAGGTCCTCGGCGACCGGGCCCGGGGGGCCGCTCGGCGTGGGTGCCGGGTGCTGTGGGCTGGAGGACATGCCTCCATTATGGAGGCCGGGGGGCGGTAAGGGGCAGGATGCGCAGCTTGCGTCCCCACTGAGCGGATCCTGCCCTGGCTGCTTTTCCATGAATCGCTCAGGTCGGCGCCCTTCCGGTGACGCATCACGTGGAGTGCCAAGCAATCCGTTCCGCAGCCCCTGAGGACGACAGCCTCTGAGTCCCGGCTCAGAAGGCCCTGAGAAGTCCCATAGGTGAAGCCGAACCCCTCCTGGCTAGAATACGCGCGGGTCAGGAGGGGTAGCAGCCTTGTTCCTGAAGAACTTCAGATGTCCCGGAAGATCTCGATCTGCGCCCCGATCGAGTTCAGCCGCTCCGCGAGGTCCTCGTACCCCCGGTTGATGACGTACACATTGCGCAGTACGGAGGTCCCCTCCGCCGCCATCATCGCCAGCAGTACCACCACCGCGGGACGCAGCGCCGGCGGGCACATCATCTCGGCGGCGCGCCAGCGGGTGGGGCCCTCGACCAGGACGCGGTGGGGGTCGAGGAGTTGGAGGCGGCCGCCGAGGCGGTTGAGGTCCGTGAGGTAGATGGCGCGGTTGTCGTAGACCCAGTCGTGGATGAGGGTCTTGCCGGAGGCGACCGCCGCGATGGCCGCGAAGAACGGGACGTTGTCGATGTTCAGGCCGGGGAAGGGCATGGGGTGGATCTTGTCGATCGGCGCCTCCAGCTTGGAGGGGCGGACCGTGAGGTCGACCAGCCGGGTGCGGCCGTTGTCGGCGAAGTACTCGGGCGTGCGGTCGTGGTCGAGGCCCATCTCCTCCAGGACCGCCAGCTCGATCTCCAGGAACTCGATGGGGACCCGGCGGACCGTCAGCTCCGACTCCGTCACCACGGCGGCGGCCAGCAGGCTCATCGCCTCGACCGGGTCCTCGGAGGGGGAGTAGTCGACGTCGACGTCGATGGTCGGCACGCCGTGCACGGTCAGGGTGGTCGTGCCGATGCCCTCGACCTTGACGCCGAGCGCCTCCAGGAAGAAGCACAGGTCCTGGACCATGTAGTTGGAGGAGGCGTTGCGGATGACCGTCACGCCGTCGTGGCGGGCCGCCGCAAGCAGCGCGTTCTCGGTCACGGTGTCGCCGCGCTCGGTCAGGACGATCGGGCGGTCCGGGCGGACGGCCCGGTCCACCACCGCGTGGTAGTGGCCCTCCGTCGCCGCCACGTCCAGGCCGAACCGGCGCAGCGCGATCATGTGCGGCTCGATGGTGCGGGTGCCGAGGTCGCAGCCGCCGGCGTAGGGCAGCTTGAAGCGGTCCATGCGGTGCAGCAGCGGGCCGAGGAACATGATGATGGACCGGGTGCGGACGGCCGCCTCCGCGTCGATCGCGTCCATGTCCAGGCCGGCCGGCGGCACGATCTCCAGGTCGACACCGTCGTTGATCCAGCGGGTGCGCACGCCGATGGAGTTGAGCACCTCCAGCAGGCGGTACACCTCCTCGATGCGGGCGACCCTGCGCAGCACGGTGCGGCCCTTGTTGAGCAGCGAGGCGCACAGCAGGGCGACGCAGGCGTTCTTGCTGGTCTTGACGTCGATGGCGCCGGACAGCTGACGTCCGCCGACCACCCTCAGGTGCATCGGGCCGGCGTAGCCCAGAGAGACGATTTCACTGTCGAGGGCTTCACCGATACGAGCGATCATCTCAAGGCTGATGTTCTGGTTGCCGCGCTCGATGCGGTTGACGGCGCTCTGGCTGGTTCCGAGCGCCTCGGCGAGCTGCGTCTGCGTCCAGCCCCGGTGCTGCCGGGCGTCACGGATGAGCCTGCCGATGCGTACGAGGTAGTCGTCTGCCATGAGGTTGAGGCTATCTCAGATATGAGATGACGCCCGCCGGGGGGTCCGTGCGGGTGACACCTCGTCAATGACGCCTGGCGGAGCGGGTGCGCCGCCAGCCGAAAGGTCCGGGCAAATCCACCGATGTCGTACGACGTCCGGTGCTGCTGTGCGTGTGACGCGGGCCGTGTCGGCCGCCCGTGGTGATGGACCACGAGTGGCGGTTGATGTTCAGCCGCACGCCGGGAAGTATCCGGAAACTCTTACGGAACGTCAGGGGCACGTCCGCCTCCCGTTCAGGGTCGTCGTGACGTCTGTGCCTCTTCGACTACCCCCACTTGCCGTATTGATGGCCGAAGAGCACCGGCTGCTCGAACGTGACCGACATCACCGGTTCGGCCGAGTGCACCGGCACGGCCGGTCCGACGGTGTACCGGTGGCGTGTCACGTCCTCGCCCTCCGGGCGCACTTCCAGCACCCCCGGCTCCGGGCAGCGCCAGGTCAGGAGCCCCACGTCCTCCGCGAAGGCGTTGGACACGCTGCCCCAGCCCGTGCCGTCGGCCCGGAGTTCGAGGTCGGAGCACTCCATCACGCCGTAGTCGAAGGCGTCGGTGCTCCAGTGCCCGATCAGCGCCTCGTCCAGCCCGATGCGCGGGTCCGCGGCGTCCCGCTCGGCGATCGCGGCCCGTGCCGCGACCTCGGCGCCGCCGAGGTGGACGACCCGGTCGCCGTGCATGATGACGCCGACTCCGCGCTCCGGATCACGGCGGCAGTCGAAGGCGATGCCGGTGTAGGGGACCCCGTCCCTGGCGGCGGGGTGGTCGTACACCGCTCTGACGGTGGCCAGCCGCTCCGGGGGCTCCTTCTCCTGCGGGTCGAGCAGTGCGTAGTGCGCGCGCAGCGAGGGCCACAGGCCCCTGGGCAGAGGGTGTGTGCCGTCGGTGAGGTCCATGGATGTGGAGCACACCACAGGGCGCGGACGCACACCACGCCGGGGCAGGGCATGACCATCCCGCCCCCATGTACTAGAGTTATCTCGACATCGAGATATCTGCCGAGGCGCACCGCAGCCGCCGGACGAGTAAGGGTTACCTAACTTAGCCTTACCTTAGCCGATCGGCCAAGCCGGCGTGGCGGCAGGATGCGGTGGTACGCGCACATCAATGAAGGAGACTGTCGTGTCGGCGAACAGCTTCGACGCCCGCAGCACGCTGCAGGTGGGCGACGACTCGTACGAGATCTTCCGGCTGGACAAGGTCGAGGGCTCCGCGCGCCTTCCCTACAGCCTGAAGGTCCTGCTGGAGAACCTCCTCCGCACCGAGGACGGCGCGAACATCACCGCCGACCACATCCGTGCCCTCGGCAACTGGGACTCGCAGGCCCAGCCGTCGCAGGAGATCCAGTTCACGCCGGCCCGCGTGATCATGCAGGACTTCACCGGCGTGCCCTGCGTGGTGGACCTCGCCACCATGCGTGAGGCCGTGAAGACGCTCGGCGGCGACCCGGCGAAGATCAACCCGCTGGCCCCGGCCGAGCTGGTCATCGACCACTCCGTCATCGCCGACAAGTTCGGCACCGCGGACGCCTTCGGCCAGAACGTCGAGCTGGAGTACGGCCGCAACAAGGAGCGCTACCAGTTCCTGCGCTGGGGCCAGACCGCCTTCGACGAGTTCAAGGTCGTCCCCCCGGGCACGGGCATCGTCCACCAGGTGAACATCGAGCACCTGGCCCGCACGGTCATGGTCCGCGGCGGCCAGGCCTACCCCGACACCCTCGTCGGCACCGACTCGCACACCACCATGGTCAACGGCCTCGGTGTGCTGGGCTGGGGCGTCGGCGGCATCGAGGCCGAGGCCGCCATGCTCGGCCAGCCGGTCTCCATGCTCATCCCGCGCGTCGTCGGCTTCAAGCTCACCGGCGAGCTGCCCACCGGCACCACCGCCACCGACCTGGTCCTCACGATCACCGAGATGCTGCGCAAGCACGGCGTCGTCGGCAAGTTCGTCGAGTTCTACGGCGAGGGCGTCGCCGCCACCTCCCTGGCCAACCGCGCCACCATCGGCAACATGTCGCCGGAGTTCGGCTCCACCGCCGCGATCTTCCCGATCGACGACGAGACCCTGAACTACCTGCGCCTGACCGGCCGCCCCGCGAAGCAGGTCGCGCTCGTCGAGGCGTACGCCAAGGAGCAGGGCCTCTGGCTGGACCCGAAGGCCGAGCCGGACTTCTCCGAGAAGCTCGAGCTGGACCTCTCCACGGTCGTCCCCTCCATCGCCGGCCCCAAGCGCCCGCAGGACCGCATCGTCCTCGCGAACGCCGCCGAGCAGTTCAAGCAGGACGTCCGCAACTACGTCGACACCGTGGACGAGGCGGGTCAGGAGTCCTTCCCGGCCTCCGACGCCCCGGCCGTCGCCCCGAACGGCGCCCCGTCCAACCCGGTCACCGTGACGGCCCCCGACGGCTCGACGTACGAGATCGACCACGGTGCGGTGACGGTCGCGGCCATCACCTCCTGCACCAACACCTCCAACCCGTACGTCATGGTCGCCGCCGCGCTCGTCGCGAAGAAGGCCGTGGAGAAGGGCCTGACCCGCAAGCCGTGGGTCAAGACGACCCTCGCCCCGGGTTCGAAGGTCGTCACCGACTACTTCGACAAGGCCGGTCTGACCCCGTACCTCGACAAGGTCGGCTTCAACCTCGTCGGCTACGGCTGCACCACCTGCATCGGCAACTCCGGCCCGCTGCCGGAGGAGGTCTCCAAGGCCGTCAACGACCACGACCTGGCCGTGACCTCGGTCCTCTCCGGCAACCGGAACTTCGAGGGCCGCATCAACCCCGACGTCAAGATGAACTACCTGGCGTCCCCGCCGCTGGTCGTCGCGTACGCCATCGCCGGCTCCATGAAGGTGGACATCACCAAGGACGCCCTGGGCATCGACCAGGACGGCAACCCGGTCTACCTCAAGGACATCTGGCCCTCCGAGGCCGAGGTCAACGACGTCGTGGCGAACGCCATCGGCGAGGACATGTTCAACAAGTCCTACTCCGACGTCTTCGCCGGCGACGCCCAGTGGCAGGCGCTGCCGATCCCGACCGGCAACACCTTCGAGTGGGACCCGGAGTCGACGTACGTCCGCAAGCCCCCCTACTTCGAGGGCATGACGATGGAGACCACCCCGGTCTCCGACATCACGGGCGCCCGCGTCCTGGCCAAGCTCGGCGACTCGGTGACGACGGACCACATCTCGCCCGCCGGTGCCATCAAGGCCGACACCCCGGCCGGCAAGTACCTCACGGAGCACGGCGTCGAGCGCCGCGACTTCAACAGCTACGGCTCGCGCCGCGGCAACCACGAGGTCATGATCCGCGGTACGTTCGCCAACATCCGCCTGCGCAACCAGATCGCGCCGGGCACCGAGGGCGGCTACACCCGCGACTTCACGCAGGACGGCGGGCCGGTCTCCTTCATCTACGACGCCTCGCAGAACTACCAGGCCGCCGGCATCCCGCTGGTCGTCCTGGCCGGCAAGGAGTACGGCTCCGGCTCGTCCCGCGACTGGGCCGCCAAGGGCACCGCGCTCCTCGGCGTCAAGGCCGTCATCGCCGAGTCCTACGAGCGCATCCACCGCTCCAACCTCATCGGCATGGGCGTCCTCCCCCTCCAGTTCCCCGAGGGCGCTTCGGCGGCCTCCCTCGGCCTGACCGGCGAGGAGACCTTCTCCTTCACCGGCGTCGAGGAGCTCAACGAGGGCCGTACGCCCCGCACGGTGAAGGTCACCACCGACACCGGCGTCGAGTTCGACGCGGTCGTCCGCATCGACACCCCCGGCGAGGCGGACTACTACCGCAACGGCGGCATCATGCAGTACGTGCTGCGCAGCCTGATCCGCAAGTAAGCGGTCCGGCAGGGCACTTGAGGGCCGCATCCCCGGTCGTCCGGGGGTGCGGCCCTTCGCCGTGTCCGGTCAGTTCGCGCAACCGGGTACGGCGTTCACCGGCCGGCAGTTGTTGGGCGTGTTGCCGGAGACGTTGGTGCCGGTGAGGTTGACCTGGCTGCCGGTGCCCTCATAGATGCCGCCGCCCCCCAGCGGACCGTTCGCGGTGTTGCCGGTGACCGTGCTGTACACCAGCGTCGCGACGGCCGGCGACGTGGTGCGGATGCCGCCGCCCTCGAGGCCCGCCGTGTTGCCCTGGACCCGGGCGAAGTTGAGCCGCAGCGTGGCGCCGGCATGGCTGATGCCGCCGCCGCTCCCGCTCGCGGTGTTGCCGCTGACCGCGGCGTAGTTCAGCGTGGCGGAGGCGCCGGTGCGGGTGCGGATGCCACCGCCGGTCTGGGCGTTGTTGTTGCTGACGCTGCCGCGGTTCACGGTCAGCGTGGTGCCGGCACCGGAGACGAGGATGCCGCCGCCGGAGTCGCCCGGCACGTTTCCACCGAGGACGTTGACGTTGTTCAGGGTCAGGTCGCCGCCCGCCCCGACAGCGAAGACGCGGAAGTTGGGGGTGCCGACCACCGCGGAGCGTCGGACGGTCGTGTTGTAGCCGTTGATGCTGTACGAACCGGTCACCTCGGGCAGACCGTTCTCGGCAACCACCGCGTCCGGGATCGAGTACGTGCAGGACGGTGCCAGCGAGATGTCCTCGTCGGTCGTGTTGGACGCGGTGATCGCGCTCCGCAGAGCGGCGATGTTGCCGCAGGGTACGAAGGTCTGCGCGTGGGCCGGTGCGACCGGCAGTACGGCCAGGCTGATGCCGAGCCCTGCCACGATTCCCAGCGTGGTCGTACGGTACGTGCTCTTCCTCTGCATCGAGGACTCCTTGGTTCGTGCGCGGTGTGCGCGGGGAGACGACTCCGCCGGAGGCCCGCCCGGCAACGAGCGGGGCCGAGCGGCCTCGACGGCGGCGGCGCATTCAGCCAAAGCCAGGAGTCAAGGGACACGCCAAGCGGACTGGGCCGACCGGGCCACGGAACCACCCGTCCGGCCTCTCCATGGCGCTGACCGTTTACAAGCGAGGCCTCCGGCGCTACCTTCCGCACCAGGCGGGTGGGAGCGCTCCCACCTCGATGGACCGGAACCCGCCGAGGCCGCGCCCCCTCCCGCCACTCCACAGCGGACGTTCCTCACACCCCACAGCGAAGGGACGTAAGACTGTCATGCGCATAACACACCCACCCAGACTCGGAGCTCTCGCGCTCGTCCTCCTCTCCCTCCTCACCGCGATCCCCGCCCTCGCCCTGATCGTCTCCACCGGCGGCGAGGCCGAGGCGCACGGCACGCCCATGAAACCCGGCAGCCGGACCTTCCTGTGCTGGCAGGACGGGCTCACGGACACCGGGGAGATCAAGCCGGTCAACCCGGCCTGCAGGGCGGCGCAGCAGGTCAGTGGTACGACGCCCTTCTACAACTGGTTCTCCGTGCTGCGCTCGGACGGCGCCGGCCGCACCCGCGGCTTCGTGCCGGACGGTGAGCTGTGCAGCGGCGGCAATCCCAACTTCACCGGCTTCGACACCCCGCGCGGGGACTGGCCGCTCACCCACCTCACCTCGGGCGCGACCATCGACTTCTCCTACAACGCCTGGGCCGCGCATCCGGGTTGGTTCCGTGTGTACGTCACCAAGGACGGCTTCGACCCGACGCGCGCCCTCACCTGGGACGCCGTCGAGGACCAGCCCTTCCTCACCGTCGACCACCCGCCGCTGAACGGCTCCCCGGGCACGGTCGAGGCCAACTACTCCTGGACCGGGAAGCTCCCGGACGGCAAGTCGGGGCGCCACGTCATCTACATGGTGTGGCAGCGCTCCGACAGCCAGGAGACCTTCTACTCCTGCTCGGACGTCGTCTTCGACGGCGGCAACGGCGAGGTGACGGGCATTCACGAACCGGGCAACCCCACCGAGCCCGTGCCCGGCACCTGCGCGGCGACGCGCCGCACCACCGGCACCTGGTCGGGCGGCTACCAGTCCGAGGTCACCGTCACCAACACAGGGGACGTGCCGATGCTCGGCTGGATGGTCGACTGGACGCTCCCGAGCGGCCAGAAGGTCGACAGCCTCTGGAACGGCGCACCCACCTACACCGGGCAGTCGGTGATGGTCCACAACGCCGGCTGGAACGGCTCGCTCGCCCCAGGGCAGAGCACGACCTTCGGTTACGTCGTCACCGGTGACGGGGGAGACGCCACGGCGTCCCTGCCCTGCCGGGTCGGCTGACCCGAGGCGCTCCACTCAGGTGCTCCGGGCGGACCCGGTGGCCGAATCATGGTCACCGGGTCCGCGAGCCGGACGGGCCCGGGGGGAGGGGGCGCCCGTCCGATGGTGCGATGGCTTGAGTCGACCCGCATGCACGACAACGTTGTCGATTGGTCTATACATGACTCTACCGCCTCAACGGACAACGATGTCAACCCGCCTGGCCGGATGACCAGTTGGCCGGTCGGCCGGTCGGCCGCCGACAGAGCCGCCGTGCGGGTGACCCCGCCGCGTGCCCCGCCACGGAACGCGGTCTTCCGTGACAGCCGTGGCGCACGCTAGTGTCCCTGCGGCTTGTGCGACCCGTGGTGCGCGACCCGTCCGAAGGAGGAGGGGCCGCGTCATGCGTTTCCGTCCTACGTCCCTGCTGCTGGCCGTCGTGCTCGCGATGTCCGGCGCCCCGCCCGCTCTCGCGGTGTCCGCCGAGGCACCCGCCCTGGTCCAGGACCCCACCCCGTACGTCGACCCGCTCATCGGCACCAGGAACGGCGGCAACGTCTTCCCCGGCGCTGTCACTCCGTTCGGCATGTTCTCCTTCAGCCCCGAGAACACCCGCGGCGACGCCACGCGCACGGCCGCGCCCGGCGGCTACCACTACGACGCCACCCGCATCCGGGGCTTCAGCCTCACCCATATGTCCGGCACGGGCTGTGCGGGCGGCAGCGGGGACATCCCCCTCTTCCCGTACGCGGGCCACGTCACCTCCTCGCCCGCGAGCGACACCAAGGACGCCGTCTACGCCTCCGGGTTCAGCCACGCCGACGAGACCGCCGAGCCCGGCCACTACAAGGTCGGCCTCGACTCCGGCGTCACCGCCGACCTGACCGCGACCGCGCGCACCGGCTCGGCCCGCTTCACCTACCCGGACGGCGAGCCCGCCTCCCTGCTCTTCCGTACGGCCAACTCCGAGGTGGGGTCGGCCGATTCGACGGTCGAGATCGACCCGGAGGCCCGTACCGTCTCCGGCTCGGTCACCTCCGGCAACTTCTGCGGCTACCTCGACCCCGAGGGCCGGCGCGCCTACTACACGCTGCACTTCACCGCCCGCTTCGACCGCCCCTTCGCCGCGCACGGCACCTGGCGCGACGACCGTCTCGACCCCGGCTCCACCCGGGCCTCCGGCGGCACCGGCGGCTTTGCGAACGGCGGGCGGCCCGTGGCAGGCAAGGGCGCCGGCGGCTATGTGGAGTTCGCGCCCGGCTCCGGGCCCGTGCAGGTCAAGGTCGGGATCTCCTATGTCGGCCGGGCCGGTGCCGAGGTGAACCTGGCGGCGGAGAACTGGCCCGGCCGCTCCTTCGACGACGTGCGCGCAGCCGCCCGCCGGGCCTGGCGGGATCGGCTGGACGCGATCCGGGTCGGCGGCGGCACCGACGCCGAGCGCACCACCTTCTACACCGCGCTGTACCACTCCCTGCTGCACCCGAACGCCATCAGCGACGTCGACCGCCGCTACCGGGGCGCCGACGGCGAGGTGCACCGGGTCGGGCCCGGCCACCGGGCCCAGTACGGCACCTTCTCCGGCTGGGACGTCTACCGCGACCAGGTGCAGTTGCTGACGCTCCTGGAGCCGGGCACCGGCTCGGACATCGCGCAGTCGCTGTACGCGCTGGCCCGGCAGAACGGCGGCGTCTGGGACCGCTGGCTGCACGGGGCGAGCGGCACCCACGTCATGAACGGCGACCCGTCCCCGATCGCGCTGGCCGGGATCCACGCCTTCGGCGGCACCCGGTTCGATCTGCGGGGCGCGCTCGGCTCCCTGGTGCGCGCCGCGACCGTGCCGACCGACAAGGACCTGTCCCCGGCCGGCAAGCCGGTGCTGTCCGTCGGGCAACGGCCCTCCCTGGACAAGTACTTGGCGCACCACTACATGCCGTCCGTCTCCAACGCCTGGGGCGGGGCCGCCGAGACCCTGGAGATGTCCGGCGCCGACTTCGCGCTCGCCCAACTGGCCCGCGCGGCGGGGGAGAGGGACACGGCCGGCGCGTTCGCCCGGCGCGCGCAGTGGTGGCAGAACAACTTCGACATCGCCGCGACCGAGGACGCCGGCTACATCGCCAACCGCAAGGCCGACGGCAGCTGGGTCACCGGCTTCACCCCGGCCACGGGCAACGGCTTCGTCGAGGGCACGGCCGCCCAGTACACCTGGATGGTGCCGCACAACCCGGCCGGGCTGTTCGCCGCGATGGGCGGCAGGGCGCGGGCGGTCGAGCGTCTCGACGCCTTCTTCCACCACGTCGACGGCAGCTGGGCCTTCACCGGGGGCGGCGGCGAGAAGGCCGAGCTGGACAACGAGCCGTCGATCAACGCCCCCTACCTGTACGCCTACGCGGGCGCCCCGCACAAGACACAGGAGACGGTCCGCGCGGCGATGCGCGCCCTGTGGTCCACCGCGCCCGGCGGCATCCCCGGCAACGACGACCTCGGCGCCATGTCGTCCTGGTACGTCTTCTCCGCGCTCGGCCTATACCCGCAGGTGCCGTCCCGGGCCGAACTGGTCCTCGCCTCCCCGCTGTTCGAGAGGATCGAGATCGAGCGGCCGTACGGCAACGACATCTCCATCCGCGCGGACGGGGCAGCCGCCGACGCGCCGTACGTCCATGCACTGCGCGTCAACGGCCGTAGCGGCGACCGCTCTTGGCTGCCCGCGTCCTTCGTGCGGGACGGCGGCCGGCTCGACTTCACCCTGTCCGCCACGCCCGACCCGGCCTGGGGTGCGGCAGAGGCCCCGCCGTCCTTCCGTGAGGGCGAGCAGCCGTACCAGATCGGCGTCGGCCCGACGGCCGCGCGGCTCGCGCCCGGCGCGCGCACCGAGGTCGGCGTCCGCGCCCTGTCCCTGAGCGGCGGCCCGGGCCCCGAGGTCCGCTTCCGCGTCAGCACGCCCGACGGCATCACGGCGACCCCCGCCGAGGGCACCGTCTCCGACGGATCGCGGAGCATCACGCTGGGCGCCGCCGAGGGCCTCGCGCCCGGCTTCTACGAGGTCAGGGTCACGGTGACCTCCGGCGACACCTCGTACGAACAGCCGGTGGCCCTGACCGTGGCCGTGCCGGGCAGCCTGCTGGCCGCCTACGACAACACCGGCGTGTCCGACGACGACGGCGACCACGACGAGGCCGACTACGACGGCGGCGGCTGGAGCTACTCGCGCCAGGCGCTGGCCGCGGCCGGGCTCGCCCCCGGCGGGCGGGGCGAGGTGGCCGGACTGTCCTTCACCTGGCCCGCCTCCCCGGCCGGGCGCCCCGACAACGCCACCGGTGCCGGGCAGACGATCCGGCTCGACGGGCCCGCCACGGCGTTGTCCTTCATCGGCAGCGCGGTCAACGGCGACCAGCAGGCCGAGGCCACCGTCACCTACACCGACGGCAGCACCGGCACGGCAGAACTCGCCTTCACCGACTGGACGTTGGGCGGTGGCGGCGGCAGCGTGAGGTTCGGCAACACGGTCGTCGCGCGGACGGCGTACCGCAATGTCGCGGGCGCCGACCGCGACCCGGTGGCCACTTATGTGTTCGCCACCCGGCCGTTCCGGGCGCCCGAGGGCAAGACCGTGCGCAGTGTGACCCTGCCGCGCAACGGCGACCTGCACGTGTTCACTCTGGCCGTGGGCTGACCGGCAGCACCTCCGCCAGCCAGTCGAGCTGCCGGCGGACATGCAGCGCGTCGCCGCCCTCGTGGCCGTTGTAGGGATAGGCGCGGATCTCCTTCAGGGGGTCCGCGCCGCTCAGTTCCCCGTAGCGGTGGAAGGCGGCGTACGCCCCGCTCGGCGGGCACACCGTGTCGCGCAGGCCGACGCCGAAGTGGGCCGGGGCGTGGGCGCGGCGGGCGAAGGAGACGCCCTCGACGTAGGACAGGGTGCGGTGGGCGGCGGTCTCGGCGCCGCGGTGGACCGAGAGGTACGCGGTGATCTCGCCGTACGGCGGGGCGTCGGTGAGGTCGAGCGCGCGCCGGATGCCGCACAGGAAGGGCGCGCTCACCAGCACCGCCGCCAGGTCGGGCAGCAGGCCCGCGACGGCCAGGGCGAGGCCGCCGCCCTGGCTGTTGCCGACGGCCGCGACCCGGGAGGCGTCCACGCCCGGCAGCGCGCGCACGGCGGCCACGGCACGGACCGCGTCCGTGATCAGGCGCCGGTAGTGGTAGGTCCGCGGGTCCGTGACGCCCCGTGCCGCCGGTCCCGGCCCGCCGGGCGCTGAGGCGTGCGGGTCCGGGGTGGCGCCGCCGCTGCCGTACTGGTCGCCCTGGCCGCGGTTGTCCATCAGCAGATGCGCGTACCCGGCGTTCACCCAGGTCAGCCGCTCGTGCGGCAGGCCGCGGCCACGCCCGTAGCCGGCGTACTCGACGACGGCCGGCAGGGGCTCGGGCACCCCGGCCGGTCTGCTGAACCAAGCCCGCACCGGGTCCCCGGCGAAGCCCCGGAACGTCACGTCCCAGGTCTCGGTGAGCCGCAGCCCTGTCGCCACCGGACGCAGCCCCACCAGGACGTCGGCAGCGGAGGCCTCCTGGAGCGTGCCGTGCCAGAACGCGTCGAAGTCGGCCGGCTCGTCGGGCAGGGGGCGATAGCGCTCGAGTTCCTCGAGCGGCAGGTCGAACGCGGGCACAGACCCTCCGATCGTTGCGTACGTCCATCAGAATGTTTCGCACCTCAGGCGCCCGCCAAGGCGGCTTGTTCCTCAACCGCCCTGCCTGCACGCCCCATTGACAGCCATTACACCCCCACCTAACCTCGCCGCAAAGTTGCTGGCACGACTCCGAAACTTTCGCTGTCATGGAGGCTCATGCAGATGCCCACACAGGCGCGCAGACCCCTGCGCCGGGACTGGCAGCTGTACTCGCTCGCCGTGCTCCCGCTGGTGTTCTTCCTGCTCTTCCGCTACCTGCCGATGATCGGCAACGTGATCGCCTTCCGCCGCTTCGAGCCCGGCGGCTCGATCCTCGGCGAGAGCTGGGTGGGCCTGCGCTATGTGCGCATGTTCCTCAGCGACCCCACCTTCTGGCAGGTCTTCCGCAACACCCTCTGGCTGGGCGGCCTCACTCTGGTCTTCTGCTTCCCGATCCCGATCGTGCTGGCGCTGCTGCTCAACGAGGTCCGCCGGCGGTCCCTGAAGCGGTTCGTGCAGTCGGTGTCGTATCTGCCGCACTTCCTGTCGATCGTGATCGTCGCCGGCATCACGCTCCAGATGCTCGCCACCGACGGGCCGGTCAACCACGCCCTGGGCCTCTTCGGGCACGACCCGATCCGCTTCATCCAGGAACCCGAGTGGTTCCGCACCATCTACGTCGGCTCGGAGATCTGGCAGACCGCCGGCTGGGGCACGATCCTCTACCTCGCCGCGCTCACCACCATCGACGACCAGCTCTACGAGGCCGCCCGCATCGACGGCGCCAACCGCTGGCAGCAGATCTGGCATGTCACCCTGCCCGGCATCCGCCCCACCATGATCACCCTGCTGATCCTGAACATCGGCACGTTCATGGCCGTCGGCTTCGAGAAGGTGCTGCTGCTGTACAACCCGCTGACGTACCAGACCTCCGACGTGATCTCCACCTACGTCTACCGCACCGGCGTGGAGTCCAACAGCTTCAGCTACGCCGCCGCGATCGGCCTGTTCGAGGCGGTCATCGGCCTGGTCCTGATCACCTCCGCCAACCAGCTCTCGCGCCGCACGGTCGGGACGAGCCTGTGGTGAGACCGAGCCGCTCCTACCGCGTCTTCCAGGGCGTCAACGGGCTGGTCCTGACCTTCGTCGTGGTCGTGACCCTGTACCCCTTCCTCAACATCGTCGCCCGCTCCTTCAGCGGGGAGCGCCAGATCCGGTCCGGCGAAGTGACGCTGTGGCCCCAGGGGTTCAACCTCACCACGTACGAGATCGTGCTGAAGGACGCGATGTTCTGGCGGAACTACGGCAACACCGTGTTCTACACGGTCGTCTCCACCGCCGTGGCCATGGTCCTGACGACGTGCTACGCCTACGTCCTGTCGAAGAAGCACCTCAGAGGCCGCACCGCGCTCGTCGGCATCGCCGTGTTCACCATGTTCTTCACCGGCGGACTGATCCCGCAGTACGTCCTGATCACCAGCCTCGGCCTGAAGAACAGCGTGTGGGCGATCGCCCTGCCGAACGCGATCAGCGTCTTCAACCTGCTGGTGATGAAGGCCTTCTTCGAGAGCCTGCCCACCGAACTGGAGGAGGCCGCCGAGATCGACGGTCTGAGCACCTACGGCGTGCTGCTCAGGATCGTGCTGCCGCTGTCCAAGGCGGTCGTCGCGACCATGGTGCTCTTCTACTCGGTGTCCTTCTGGAACTCCTGGTTCAGCGCGTTCCTCTACATGGACCGGTCGGACCTCATGCCGGTCACCGTCTATCTCCGCAATCTCATCCAGGGGGCCACCGGCGGCTCCAACGCGGGCGCCGGGGCCGAGCAGCTCACGCAGGTCGCGGCCAACATCCAGGCGGTCACCATCGTCCTCACCGCCCTGCCGATCCTGTGTGTGTACCCGTTCGTCCAGCGCTACTTCGTCTCGGGCGTGATGCTCGGCGCGGTCAAGTCCTGACGGTCCGTCAACCAGCCAAGGAGTCACCGTGAAGAACGCAGGGCACCTCTCACGGCGCCAGATCCTCGCCGCCGCCGGCTTCGTCGGCCTCACCGCACTCACCGGCTGCGACAGCGGCGACGGCGGAGGCGACAGCAAGGACCTGTCGAAGAAGCGACAGGGCGCCATGAAGGACTACCGCGCCGGACAGCGGTTCAAGGCCGCCGAGCCGCTGTCCTTCTCGCTGCTGCACAACAACAACCCGGTCTACCCGATGAAGCGCGACTGGCTGTTCTGGAAGGAGGTCACCCAGCGCACCGGCGTCACCCTCGACCCCCTCGACGTGCCGCTCACCGACTACGAGAAGAAGCGCAGCGTCCTCATCGGCGCGGGGGACGCCCCGTTCCTGATCCCCAAGACGTACCACCCCTCCGAGGTCGCGTTCGTCTCCTCCGGCGCGATCGTCCCGGTCAGCGACTACGTGCACCTGATGCCCAACTTCCGCGACAAGGTGCGCAGGTGGCGACTGGAGCCGGAGCTGGACTCCATACGCCAGTCCGACGGCAAGTACTACCTGCTGCCCGGCCTGCACGAGAAGGCCAAGTCCGGCTACTCGCTGTCCTTCCGCACCGACGTCCTCGACCGGCTCGGCCTGACCCTGCCCACCACCTGGGACGAGGTGTACGACGTCCTGAAGGCGCTGAAGACCGAGTACCCGGGCAAGTACCCCTGGACCGACCGCTGGAGCACCAACACCCCCTTCCCCTGCGGCGCGCTGTTCAGCTACCTCGGCCAGGCGTACGGGGTGAAGGCGGGCTGGACGTACGACAACATCAGCTACGACGCCGAGGCGCGGAAGTTCGTCTTCACCGCCGCCACCGACCGCTACCGCGAGATGGTCGAGTACGTCAGAAAGCTCGTCGCCGAGAAGCTGCTGGACCCCGAGAGCTTCACCCAACAGGACGACCAGGCCGTGCAGAAGCTGCTGGCCGAGAAGTCCTACGTGATCAGCGCCAACCCGCAGGAGCTGGTGCAGAACTACCGCTACAACCTGGAGAAGCAGGTCAAGGGCGCGCGGATCGAGATGGTGCCGGTGCCCCTCGGCCCGGCCGGTCCCGTGGTGCTCGGCGGAGCCCGGCTGGAGAACGGCGTGATGATCTCCAGCAAGGCGCTGCGGGCCGACACCTTCGTCGCGATGATGCAGTTCGTCGACTGGCTCTGGTACTCCGACGAGGGCCAGCGGCTCTGCAAGTGGGGCGTCCCGGGCGTCACCTACACCGAGTCCGGCGGCCGTTACGAGCTGAAGTCCGGCATCAGCCTCATGGGCTCCGACCCGGACGCCCCGAAGGACCTCCAGAAGGACTTCGGCTTCTTCAACGGCGTCTTCACCTACGGCGGCAGCTGGGACCTCGTTTCCTCCTCCTTCAGCCCGGACGAGAAGAAGTTCCAGGACGCCATGGCCGGCCGCGAGCAGCTCCCCATCGACCCCGCGCACCCGCTGCAGTCCGTCGAGCAGGAACAGGCGACCCTCTGGGACACCCCGCTCAAGGACCACACCATCCAGAACACCCTCAAGTTCGTCCTGGGCCAGCGCCCGATGTCCGAGTGGGACGCCTTCGTCACCGAGCTGAAGGCGAAGAACCTGCAACAGCTCGTCGACCTGCACAACAGGGCCCACGACCGCTTCGAGAAGGAGAACGCGTGAACGGCGACCACACTGTCCGCGTGCCCGCCGAACCGTCCGGCCGCCTCCCCGACGCCTGGCGGCACTGCGTCGGCACCGGCCGCCTCGAACTCGCCCTGCGCCGCGACTACCAGGACTCGCTGAAGCTCCTCCAGCAGGAGATCGGGTTCCATCACATCCGGGGACACGGCCTGCTGAGCGACGGCATGGGCATCCACCGGCCGTACGAGTACGAGGGCGCCCGCCACGTCCACCACTCCTTCACCTACGTCGACCAGGTGATCGACGCCTACCTGGACCTCGGCATCCGCCCCTTCCTCGAACTGGGCTTCATGCCGGACGCGTTGGCCTCCGGCGAGCAGACGATCTTCTGGTGGCGGGGCAACGTCACCCCGCCGCGCTCCCACAAGGAGTGGGCCGGCCTGGTCCGGGCCACTGTCACCCACCTCGTCGACCGGTACGGCCTCGACGAGGTGCGCACCTGGCCCATCGAGGTGTGGAACGAGCCCAACCTGCCCGACTTCTGGCAGAACGCGGACGAAACGGCGTACCACCGGCTCTACGAGGTGACGGCGGCCACCGTGAAGGAGGTCGACGCCTCGCTCCAGGTCGGCGGCCCCGCGATCTCGCCCGGCGCCGACGAATGGCTGGACCGCTTCGCCGAGTTCACCGAACGGCACGACGTGCCCGTCGACTTCGTCTCCAAGCACGCCTACACCTCCGGCCCGGCCCAGCACGTCCCCTTCGGCTCGTATCAGACGCTCGCACCCGCGGAGCACCTGCTGGAGCAGTTCGCCACGCCCCGTGAGCGCCTGAAGGGCACCCGCCTGGCCGGACTCCCCGTCCACATCACCGAGTTCAACTCCTCCTACTGTCCCGACAACCCGGTGCACGACACCGCCTTCAACGCCGCCTACCTCGCCCCGGTCCTCGCCCGCGGCGGCGATCACGCCGACTCCTTCTCCTACTGGACGTTCAGCGACATGTTCGAGGAGGCCGGAGTCCCGACCGCGCTCTTCCACGGCGGGTTCGGCCTGCTCACCCACCGGCAGGTGAAGAAGCCGACGTTCCACCTGTACGCCTTCATGGCCCGGATGGGCCCCGACCTGCTCGCCCGCGGCGACGACCATCTGGTCACCCGCCACCCCGACGGCCGCGTCACCGTCCTGGCCTGGGCGCCGGTCGACCCGAGCGGCGAGACGCCCGGACCCGAGCGGCACCGGCTGCGCTTGCTGATCCCCATGACGTCGGCGGAGGTCTTCGCCCGCCGGTCCACCGTGGACGAGGAGTACGGCAACGCCCGCACGGCCTGGCAGCGCATGGGCAGCCCCCGCTCACCCGGCCGGCACCAGCTCGACGTCCTGCACGAGGCCGCGGAACCCGCGCGCAGGCACCTGCGGCTGCCCGTGGCGGACGGCCGGGTCGACCTGGACCTGACGCTCACCCGCCACGAGGTGACCCTCGTGGAGCTGAGCCCCCTCAGGGACGAGGCACCGCCCTGGACGGACGACCGCCGGCTGCTCGGGAAGCAGCCACGGTGAGTGCCCCGTCGGTCTCCTTCGGCGCCGGCCCGCTCTCCCGCGCCGCCGCCCTGGTCCACACCCTCCTCACGGTCGAGGCCCTGCTGCTCGCGGCCGCCTCGCCGGGCCTGGCAGGACTGCTCCTGCTGGGCCCGGACCCGGCGAACCTGCCCCTGGCCGCCGTATGCCTCCTGCCGCTCGGCCCCGCCCTGTCCGCCGCCGTCTACGCCCTGCACCGGCGCAGCGCCGACCTCACCGATCTGTATCCGGCGCGCACCTATCTGCGGGGCTGGCGGCTGAACGCCGTACCGGCGCTGAAGCTGTGGGCGCCGCTGCTCGGGTGGCTCACGGTCGTCGCGTTCACGCTCACGCACTTCGCGGCGACGGGACTGCCCGGCTGGTGGGCCGGGCTGCTCGCGGCGATCGGGGCGGTGTCCCTGCTGTGGGGCGCCCACGCCCTGATCCTGACGTCCCTGTTCGCGTTCCGCGCCCGCGACATCGCCCGCCTGGCCGCCCACTTCCTGCTCACCCACGGCAGGGCCACCCTCGGCGCCGCCTCCCTGCTGGTCCTGGCCGGCGCCCTGACCGCCCTGCTCACCGAGGCCCTGCCCGCTCTGCTGGCCGCCCCGCTGCTGCTGTCGCTGCTGCACAGCAGCCGCGCGGTGATCACCCGGACCCAGGAGGACTTCACCGCATGAGCCGCACGATCCCCTACGGCGGCGACTACAACCCGGAGCAGTGGCCCGAGGAGGTCTGGGACGACGACCACTGCCTGTTCACCGAGGCGGGCATCGACACCCTCACCGTCGGCGTCTTCTCCTGGTCCCTCACCCAACCCGCCGAGAACACCTACGACTTCACCGTCCTCGACCGCGTCCTGGACCGCGCCGCCGCCGAGGGCCGCCGGGTCTGCCTGGCCACCGGCACCGCGGCCGTGCCGCCCTGGCTCGCGAAGAAGTACCCGGAGGTCAACCGCACCGACTTCGAGGGCCGACGGCACCGCTACGGCCAGCGCCACAACTTCTGCCCCAGCTCACCGGCGTACCGCGCACGGTCCACCGCGCTGGCCGGACGGCTCGCCGAGCGATACGCCGGCCACCCCGCCCTGCTCGCCTGGCACGTCAACAACGAGTACGGCGGCGCCTGTTACTGCGACCTGTGCGCCGAGGCGTTCCGGACCTGGCTCCGCGACGAGTACGTCACCCTCGACGCCCTCAACGACGCCTGGTGGACCACCTTCTGGTCCCACCGCTACACCGACTGGGCCGAGATCGAGCCGCCGAGCGCGCTCACCGAGCACTGGCGCGGCCCCGACCACACCGCCTTCCAGGGCATCACCCTGGACCATCTGCGCTTCACCACCGACGCCCTGCTCGGCTGCTTCACCGCCGAGAAGGACGCGCTGCGCGCCCATGACCCCCGCACTCCGGTCACCACCAACTTCATGGGCCCCTACCGCCCGCTGGACTACCACCGCTGGGCGCCCCACCTCGACTTCGCCTCCTGGGACAACTACCCGCCCCTCGACGCCCCGCCCACCCGCGCCGCCCTCGGCCACGACCTGATGCGCGGCCTGAAGGACGGCGCCCCCTTCTGGCTGATGGAACAGACCCCGTCCACCACGGCCTGCCGGGACGTCAACCCACTGCGCCGCCCCGGCGAACTCCGCCTCGCCACCTGGCAGGCGATAGCCCACGGAGCCGACGCAGCCCTGTACTTCCAGCTGCGTGCCTCCCGCGGCGCCTGCGAGAAGTACCACGGAGCCGTCATCGGCCACGCGGGTCGCGACGACACCCGGGTGTTCCGCGAAGTGGCGGCGATCGGAAGAGAGTTGGCGCTGCTCGGCGACACCACCCTCGACGCCCGCACCCCCGCCCGCACCGCCCTGCTCTTCGACTGGGACAGCTGGTGGGCCCTGGAGATCTCCGACGGACCGTCCCGGCACCTCAGGTACCTGGACGTGGTCCACGCCTACTACCGGGCCGCACGCGAGGCCGGCGCCGACGTGGACGTCGTCCCGGTCACCGCCGACCTCACCCGGTACGACGTCGTCCTGGCACCCGTCCTGCACATGGTCAAGGGCGACCTCGCGGCCCGCCTGGAGGCCGTCGCCGAACGCGGCGGCACCGTCCTTGCGACCTTCCTCTCCGGCCGCGTCGACCGATACGACCGCGCCTTCCTCACCGACGTGCCCGGCCCGCTCGCCCCCCTCATGGGCATCCGCGTCGACGAATGGGACGCGCGTCCCCGGGAGTTCACCCAGACCGTCCCCGAGCTGGACGCCGAGGCGAGCCTGGTCTTCGAGATCGTCCAGCCGCGCGGCGCCGAGCCGGTCGCCACGTACGGCAGCGACTTCTACGCGGGCACCCCCGCCGTCACCCGCAACGCCTTCGGCGCGGGGGAGGCCTGGTACGTCGCCACCGCCCTGGACCAGCCGGGCGTCGACCGCGTCGTCCGCCGCGTCCTGGACCGGCACGACCTGATCGGCCCCTACCCGGGCGTGGAGACAGCCACCCGCGTCACCCCGGACGGCACCCGGCTGCTCTTCCTCCTCAACCACACCCCGCACCCGGCCCGCCTGACCGCCCACGCGCCCGCGACCGACCTGCTCACCGGCAAGCACGTCGAGCGGGACGAGCCGCTCACGCTCGACCCGCTCGGCGTCGCCGTACTACGGCTTCACTAGAAGCACCGCGGCTTCAGCAGATCCGCCGCCCGCGCTCGTCCGGCACCCCGGACTTGCGGAAGAAGTAGCTGTTCACCTGGTCCCGCCACTCCCGTGCCGAGCGCACCTGCTCCTCGAACAGCTCCGCCACCCGCGCATGCCGCTCCGCGTCCACCACGTCGCCGAGGCCCGCCCACACCCTGCGGGCCTCCTCGGCCTCCTCGACGCCCTCGAAGTGGGTGTCGTAGATGTGCTGGATCACCGTCCTGCCGCTGTGCAGGACATGCCCGTACGGCACATGGTGGAAGAACAGCAGCAGTTCGTCCGGGCATGTGTCCGGTGACTCGTAGACCTCCGCCCACGGCTTGGCGTACTGCGCGGCGAACCCGGTGCCGGTGGCGGCGCTGCGGTCGACGCCGATGCCGTCGCGGTCGGCGAAGTGGTAGGTGCCCCAGGGGCTGTACTCGTAGCCGTCGACGGCCGGCCCGTAGTGGTGCCCCGGCTGCACCATGAAGCCCACCCCGAGCGGGGCCGTGTACTTCTCGTACGTCCGCCACGAGCCGTCGAGGATCGCGCGCAGGCCCGCCGCCGCTGCCGTGCCGAAGGTGAGCCGGATCCACTCGTCGAGGATCTGCGACGGATCGGCGTCCGGCCGCCAGGCCAGCCGCCCGAAGGTGTAGAGGTTGGCCTGTGCCAGCGGATGCCCGGTCCAGTACGGGTCGTCGCCCGCGTTGGAGACGGCGACCAGGCCGCCCCGCGCCAACTCGCCGACCGGCAGCCCCTCCTGGACCGGGAACCGCAGCACCTCGCTCCACATCGGGCCCAGCCAGCACACATGCCGCTGCTGCCCGGTGTACTCCTGCGTGGCCTGCACCTCCACCGCGAGCCGCGTGCCCGGCATCGCCCCGATCAGCGGCGACACGGGCTCGCGCACCTGGAAGTCCATCGGGCCGTGCTTCACCTGGAGCACGGCGTTGTCGGCGAACTCGCCGTCCAGCGGCACGAAATGGTCGTACGCGGCCCGCGCCCGGTCCGTGGAGCGGTCCCGCCAGTCCTGCCGGTGGTCGTAGACGAACGCCCGCCAGTGGACCGTGCCGCCGTACGGCCGCAGCGCCTCGGCCAGCATGTTCGCGCCGTCCGCGTGGGTGCGGCCGTAGGCGAACGGGCCGGGCTGACCCTCGGAGTCGGCCTTCACGACGTACCCGCCGAAGTCGGGTATCGCCGCGTAGACCTCGGCGGTCGCCCGCGCCCACCACGCGCGCACCCGCGCATCCAGCGGGTCGGCCGTGTCCATGCCCCCGAGCACGAGAGGCGCCGCGAACGTCACCGACAGATGCGTCCGAATGCCGTACGCCCTGAACACCTCGGCGAGGGCGGCGACTTCGCCGATCCGGTCGGTCAGCAGACGCGCCTCGGTCTCGTGCACATTGACGTTGTTCACGGCCACGGCGTTGATCCCGCAGGACGCGAGGAGCCTGGCGTACGCCCGTACCCGGTCCAGGTCGCCGCGCGCCCGGCCGTCCGCCCAGAACAGCGACCCGCCCGCGTAGCCGCGCTCCACCTGGCCCATCACCGGGTGCACGGCCACGTTGTCCCAGTGGTCCAGCATGCGCAGCGCGAGCGCCGGCGCGTGCGTCTGCCGGGGCAGGTCCTCGCGGAAGGCGTCCTCGCCGAGCCGTACGACGTGGAAGAGGCCGTACAGCAGCCCGGACGGCCCTGTCGCGGTGACGTTCGTACGGCCGTCGGCACGCTCGCAGGTGAACGCCTCCGAGCCGTCCGTGCCGGTGACCTCCAGCACCAGGTCGTACGGCCCGGGGGCCGCGTCGCGCTCGACGCGGCCCCCGAACCGGGCGCACGCCCGGGTCACTTCCTCATGCACCGTGTCCACCAGCGGACCCGATCCGCGGACCAGCGTCCGCCGGGTGCCGATCGGCCGGAACACCTCGTCCGGCAGCCAGGCCGGATCGACACCCTGCATGACTTCTTCCTCCAAACAGCCTGCTCAGGCGAGCAGTTCGACCTCGGACAGCACCGCCTCTCCCGTCAGCACCAGGCGGTACCTCCCGTAACTACCCGGAGAGGCCACGGAGAACGCCCGAAGCTGCCGGTCCCAGCGGAAGGTTTCCCCGGAGCGCTCGTCCAGGGTCTCCCAGGTGGTGCCGTCGTCGGAGCCCTGGAGGGTCCAGCCGGTCGGCGCCTTGGTGCGGTCGGCGGGCGAGGTGAGCGTGTACTGCACGGCCCTGGCCGGCCCGGACACCGGCAGGTCGACCGTCGTGACGGCCTCCTGCGTCGCCGACGTGTCGTCGAACAGCGCCCCGGAGCCCTTCAGGGCGTCCGCGCGCGGCGAGGGCACCTCGTCGTCCTGGGTGATGGAGTCGGGCGCGGCGAAGCGTCCCGTGCCCCACTTCGACGGCCGCGGGCCCATCTCGAACTCCAGCTCGCCGCCGTGCGCCAGCAGCGCGTGGGGGAGCGCGGTCGAGCGCCACTTGACGCCGTTGAAGCGGACGTCCTGGACGTAGACGTTCCGCGCGCTGTTGCGCGGCGCCTTGATCACCAGCTCCCGGCCGTTCTCCAGGTGCACGGTCGCCTTGGTGAACAGCGGGGAGCCGATGGCGTACTCGCCGCTGCCCATCACCAGCGGATAGAAGCCGAGCGCGGAGAACAGGAACCAGGCCGACTGCTCGCCGTTGTCCTCGTCGCCGTGATAGCCCTGCCCGATCTCGCTGCCCACGTACAGCCGGGAGAGCACCTCACGGACCTTCGCCTGCGCCTTCCAGGGCTGCCCGGCCGCGTCGTACATGTAGATCGCGTGGTGGGCGACCTGGTTGGAGTGCCCGTACATGCCCATCCGGACGTCCCGGGCCTCGGTCATCTCATGGATGACACCGCCGTACGACCCGACGAACTCCGGGGACGCCGTCTCGGGCGTGGCGAAGTACGCGTCGAGCTTGTCGGCGAGGCCGGAGCGGCCGCCGTAGAGGTTGGCCAGGCCCCTGCTGTCCTGCGGGGCGGTGAAGGCGTAGCCCCAGCCGTTGGTCTCCGTGTAGTCGTAGCCCCACACCCGCGGGTCGTACGTGGCGGAGTCCACCCGCCAGTCGCCCTTGGGGTCACGGCCCTGGAAGAAGCCGGCCTTCTTGTCGAAGAGGTTCACGTAGTCCTGGGCCCGGTCGAGGAAGTAGGCCGACTCCTCCTTGTAGCGCTGCTCACCGGTCTGCCGGTACAGCGCCCGGCCCATCCGCGCGATGCCGTAGTCGTTGAGGTAGCCCTCCAGCGCCCAGGACAGGCCCTCGTGGGTGTCGGTACTGGTGTAGCCCAGGAAGTGCGAGGTGGCCATGCCCTTGCGGCCCACACCGGAGGTCGGCGGCACCACGGTGGCGTTCTTCACGGCCGCGTCGTACGCCGCCCGCGCGTCGAAGTCGACGCCCTTGACGTAGGCGTCCGCGAACGCCACGTCCGAGGAGGTGCCGGTCATCAGGTCGGCATAGCCGGGGGAGGACCAGCGCGAGGTCCAGCCGCCGTCCTTGTACTGCTGCACGAACCCGTCGACCATCTCGCCCGCCTGAGTGGGTGTCAGCAGCGAGTAGGCCGGCCAGGTCGTCCGGTACGTGTCCCAGAAGCCGTTGTTGACGTACACCTTGCCGTCCACGATCTTCGCGCCGGTGCGGGTCGGGGTGTCCGGCCCCGGCATCGGCGAGAACGGGGAGGCGTACCTGTACGTCGAACCGACCTTCTCGAAGCCCGAGTTGGGGTACAGGTACAGCCGGTACAGGCTGGAGTACAGGGTGGTCAGCTGGTCCGGTGTGGCGCCCTCGACCTCGACCTTGCCGAGGACGCGGTCCCACTGCCGCTGGGCGCGGGCACGGACCTCGTCGAAGCCGGTGCCCTCCGGGATCTCCTGGCGGAGGTTGTCCTTGGCCTGGTCGACGCTGATCAGCGAGGTGGCGATCCTCAGCGTGACGGTCCGGTCCTCCGCCTTGAAGCGCAGATAGCCCTTGACGCCGCTGGAGGAGCCCTCCGTCACCGGCCTGTCGAACTCGCCGTAGACGAACAGCCGTGTCGCGCCCGTCGACAGGCCGGACTTCACGTCCGAGTAGCCGGTGAAGGTGCCGTTCGCCGTGTCCAGTGTCAGCCCCGCCTGGTCGGTGACGTTGTCGAACAGCACGCTCGCGTCGTCGCCGGGGTAGGTGAAGCGCAGCACCGCCGCGTGGTCGGTGGGGGTCATCTCGGCCTTGAGGCCGTTCTCGAAGGTCACGCCGTAGTAGTGCGGCCGTGCCGTCTCGTTCTCGTGCCGGAACGCCAGCTCGCGCGCCTCGCGGCCGGTGTCCGGGGTGCCGGCGGCCGCCGAGGGCATCACCTGGAACGTCTGCCGGTCGCCCATCCAGGGGCTCGGCTCATGGCTGGCGCTGAACGCCTGGACTGTCGGCAGGTTGTCGTCGTTGTTCGCGCGGGCGTAGTCGTACAGCCAGCTCAGCGAGCCCGCGTTCGTCACCGGCGTCCAGAAGTTGAAGCCGTGCGGCACGGCCGTCGCCGGGAAGTCGTTGCCGCGCGAGAAGCCGCCGCTGGAGTTGGTGCCGCGGGTGGTCAGGGCGTAGTCGGACAGATGCGCCTTCGGCCGTTCCCGAGCCGCCTGCGCGAGGCGGATGTCGTCGATCCACCCGCGGAACTTCGCCGGTCCGGCGGGGGAGTCGTAGGCGATCAGGATCCGGTCGACCGTCCGGCCCGCCGCGACCGACCCGATCCGCGCGACGACGTTGTTCCACTGGTTGACGTACAGCACCTTCGCCGCGCCCTGCCCGCGCGGGCTGAGCTCGAACCCGTGCTGGTCGCGCGCCCTGAGGTCGCTGAGCAGGGTGCCGTCGGTGAAGGCGAGGTCGACGGACACGTTCGTGGCGTCGTAGTCGCGGTCCCCGTCCGCCATCGACGGGAAGATCCGGTACGACAGCTGGGTGTCGCGGCCCACGGCCACGTCCACGTCGAAGATCTTGTTGTACGAGTAGGCCCGTCCGTCCGCGGTGTGCCGGCCGGCGTAGCGCAGCGCCCGCTTGCCGGTGAAGCCCATGCCCGCCTTGGCCGTCGGCGAGCCGCTCGGGCCCCGGTCGACCAGCGACAGCATGTCCTGCGGCACCGGGCCGTCGCTGCCGCCGATCGAGAACTGGACGTCGGCCAGCTGGGTGATGGTGAGGGCGCCGTTGTTGCGGGTGACGTCCAGCCGGAAGTAGCGGTATTCGGCCGGTTCGGCGAGATCGTAGGTCTTCGTCCGGAACCGCTCGGCGAAGGTTTCGCCGGTGCGGGTGTCGAGGGTCTTCCAGTCCGTGCCGTCGGCGGAGCCCTTCAGGGTCCAGTCGCGCGGGTCGCGCTCGGCGTAGTCATTGGCCGAGGTGAGGGCGTACGTCACGAGTTTCACCGGTTTGTCCAGCTCGAACTCGACCCAGCCGGTCGGCTGGAACACCAGCCACTTGGTGCTCGGCTCGCCGTCGACGAGGTTCTCCTTCACCTCACCGCCGCCGGTGTTCTCTCCGCTGGCCCGGACGTCCGTGACGTGGTCGGTCACATTGCCCGGGATGCCGCTGCTGTAGCCGCCGTCCACCCCGGAGGCGTGCTTGCCGCCGTCGGGTGCGGTGTCGACGGTGTTCAGCCAGTCCGGTGCCGGTTCACCCGCCTCGAAGGACGAGGCGAAGTCCCGCTCCGCGGCCGCCGCTTCCTGCGGAAGGGCCACCGCCGCCCCCTGTGAGCCCACCGCCAAGGCGAGGACGGCGGTCAGGACGACCGCCCGACCCCATCTGTGCCGAACTCTGTGCACAAGCCCTCCCTGCACATCGGACAACGTTGTCAACTTCAGTGCGCAGGGTCCAGTAGGGGTGCAAGTGCTGAAGCATGTCAAGGGTGTTGGCTGTGGCGTCCGGGGGTAATGTCGCGGATTTTTCCGACAAGGCGCGCACGGGCGGCGGATATTTCCGTGAGGTCTCAACTCGGAAAAGACAGGCGGCTAACCTTGCTTTCGATCTTGCTCCTCCGGCGGTAAGTGGACTATACCTGTCGGCGATCCCGGACCTTCCCCTGAGTCCCGGAGCGATTCGTGCACGACCCAGCTTGACCCCACCGCGGTGCCGGGGAGGATCCGGTTCACCGCCTGAGTCCTGGAGAAGGCGAGGACTTGAGCATGGGATCCACTTCCGCCGAGAACGAATACGGTTCGTCGGGTGTCGGCCGCCGCGATCTGATGAAGCGGTCCGCCGCGCTAGGTCTGGTCGCCGTGCCGTCGATGGGTTTCCTCTCCGCCTGCGCGAGCGGCGGCGGGGGCGACGACTCCAACGAGGACACGCAGGGCAAGACGTCCAAGGACAACCCCTTCGGCGTCAAGAAGGGCAGCAAACTCGACGTCGTCATCTTCAAGGGCGGCTACGGCGACGACTACGCCAAGGCGTGGGAGGCCAGCTTCCAGAAGAAGTGGGGCGTCACCTCCACGCACACCGGCACCCAGGAGATCACCGGCAAACTCCAGCCGCGCTTCAACGGCGGCAACCCGCCGGACATCGTCGACGACTCCGGCGCCCAGAAGATCAAGATCGACGTCCTGTACAAGAACGGCCAGCTCCTCGACCTCGCCGAGGTCCTGGACGCCCCGAGCGTGGACGACCCCTCCAAGAAGGTCCGCGACACCGTCATCCCCGGCACGCTCGACCCGGGCCTGCAGTCGGGCAAGGTCGTCGCCCTGAACTACATCTACACGGTGTGGGGCCTGTGGTACTCCGGCAAGCTCTTCAAGGAGAAGGGCTGGGAGGAGCCCAAGACCTGGGACGACTTCCTCGCCGTCTGCAAGGACGCCAAGTCCCAGGGCATCGGCGGCCTCGCGCACCAGGGCAAGTACCCGTACTACATCAACGTCGCCATCATGGACCTGATCGCCAAGAAGGGCGGCCTGGACGCCATGAAGGCGATCGACAACCTCGACCCCAAGGCGTTCGTCGGCTCCGACGCCGCCCAGGCGGCCGTCGAGGCGGTCTACGAGGTCGTCGAGAAGGGCTACCTCATGCCCGGCACGAACGGCCTGACCCACACCGAGTCGCAGACCCGCTGGAACCAGTACAAGGCCGCGTTCATCACCTGTGGCTCCTGGCTGGAGAACGAGCAGATCAAGCAGACGCCGGCCGACTTCGACATGAAGTTCATGCCGATGCCGGTGCTGGCGGACAGCGCGATGCCGTACGAGGCGATCCGGGCCGGGTCCGGCGAGCCGTTCATCATCCCGGCCAAGGCCAAGAACCTGCCCGCGGCCAAGGAGTTCATGCGGATGATGCTGTCCCGCGAGTGGTCGACGACGTTCGCCAAGGAGGCGAACTCGCTGACCATCCTCAAGGACGGCGTGGACCCGAGCGTGCAGCTGCGGCCGGGTACGCAGTCGACGGTGGAGGCGTCCAAGGCCGCCGGTGACAACACCTTCCGCTTCCTGTACACCGAGTGGTACAGCGAGATGGACACCGCGATCCAGAACGCGTCCAATGAGCTGATGGCCAAGCGGATTCAGCCGAAGGAGTGGCTGAAGCGGGCGCAGGCCGCGGTGGACAAGGCCGCGAAGGATCCGGCGTCCAAGAACAACCGGCGCGAGTAGTTTTCCGGGGTTCGCCGTTCGGGGCGCGGTGGATTGCGGGGTGCCGCTTGTCCGTGGTTGCTCGCGCAGTTCCCCGCGCCCCTGAAGGCACTACAGGGCAGGGAAATTTATGCGTAAAGGGCAGTATCGGTTCGTCGCGGGGTTTCTCTTCGTCCCTGTGGCGTTGTATCTCGTCTTCGTCATCTGGCCCTATCTCCAGACGATCGGTTACTCGCTGACCGACTGGAAGGGGCAGTCGCAGACGTTCAAGTTCGTCGGGCTCGACAACTACAAGGAGTTGTTCCAGGACGACATCTTCCTGGGGGCCGTCTGGCACAACATCCTGTTCCTGGTGTTCATCCCGGTGATCACCATTCTGCTCGCGCTGTTCTTCGCGTTCATGCTGAACGCGGGCGGGCGCAGCAGGGCCGGCGGGGTGTCCGGGGTCGCCGGATCGAAGTTCTACAAAGTCGTGTACTTCTTTCCGCAGGTGCTGTCGCTCGCGATTCTCGCGGTGCTGTTCGGAGCCGTGTACCGCAGTGACAGCGGCGGCATGCTGAACGGCCTGCTGATGAAGGTGGGGCTGGTCGACGAGAGCAGCCCGGTGGAATGGCTCAACGAGCCGAACATGGTGCTGTGGATGCTGCTGCTGGTCGTGGTCTGGCACGGCGTCGGCTTCTACCTGGTGCTGTTCTCCGCGGCCATGCAGTCCATCCCGCGGGACATCTACGAGGCGGCGCTGATCGACGGCGCCGGGCGCGCCCAGTCGTTCTTCCGGATCACGCTGCCACTGCTGTGGGACTCGGTGCAGACCGCGTGGGTGTACCTGGGCATCGCGGCGATGGACATGTTCATCCTGGTGTCCACCATGACCGCGGGTGAGTTCGGCGGCGGCCCCGACCACCACAGCGAGGTCATGGCGACCGTGATGATGCGCAACTTCCTCATCTACGGCAAGAGCGGCTACGCCTGCGCCATGGGTGTGGTGATGCTGCTGCTCACCCTGATCCTGTCCGTGGTCATGCTGCGCGCCACCCGCCGCGAGCGCATCGAGTTCTGAGCGGGAGAGAGACGACCGACATGAGCGCACCCATCGACGAGACCCCCGTGAAAGAGGCCGTGCCCGTCACGCGGCCCGTGGACAAGGTCCCCGCCCGCCCCGACGGCCCCCGCAACGAGGGCGTCGTCCTGAACGTCTTCTCGCACGGCTTCCTCGCCCTGTGGGCCCTGCTGATCGTGCTGCCGCTGCTGTGGCTGGTGCTCAGCTCCTTCAAGACCGACGCCCAGATCGGCGGCTCGGCTTTCGGCTGGCCGCAGAACTGGGACCTGGACGTGTTCGCACGGGCCTGGGACAAGGGCATCGGCGACTACTTCCTCAACACGGTCATCGTGCTGGCCTTCTCGGTGCCGCTGACCATGCTGTTCGGCTCCATGGCCGCGTACGTGCTCGCCCGCTACCAGTTCTGGGGCAACCGGCTCCTGTACTACTTCTTCGTCGCGGGCGCGATGTTCCCGGTGTTCCTGGCGCTGGTGCCGCTGTTCTTCATGGTCAAGCGGCTGGACATGCTGAACAGCTACCAGGGCCTGATCCTGGTGTACGTCGCCTACTCGATGCCGTTCACGGTGTTCTTCATGCACGCCTTCTTCCGGACGCTGCCGACCGCGGTGTTCGAGGCGGCGATCCTGGACGGGGCCTCGCACGCGCGGACCTTCTTCCAGGTGATGCTGCCGATGGCCAAGCCGGGCCTGATCAGCGTCGGGATCTTCAACACGCTGGGGCAGTGGAACCAGTTCATCCTGCCCACCGTGCTGATGCAGCCGCAGAGCGGCGACGACCCCGAGCGCTATGTCCTCACCCAGGGTCTGATCCAGCTCCAGCAGCAGCAGGGCTACGCCACCGACCTGCCGGTGCTCTTCGCCGGCGTCAGCATCGCCATGATCCCCATGCTGGTCGTGTACCTGTCGTTCCAGCGCCAGGTGCAGGCCGGACTGACCTCGGCGACCCTGAAATGAGACGGGGCCGGCCCTTGGAGTAACCCGGCGCGCACGACCGTACGCACGCCGCTTCCGCCCCTGGAAGCGGCGTGCGTCGTTGTGTCCCTGCTCGCGGAAAGGGTTCAACCTCTTGACGGGAGGCAACCCGAACAGCTCAGCTTAGAGTTCACTAGTTGGACATGAACGGGGCCTCGCTGAGGCGGCCCCGCCGCGCAGGAGGTCGTCGTGGAGACTCCGGGGTCGCAGTCGTCGCTGCACCGAGCCAACCTGGAGCGGGTGGTCCGCGCCGTACGGCTGGCCGGTTCCCTCACGCAGGCGGAGATCGCGAGGACCACGGGCTTGTCCGCGGCGACGGTCTCCAACATCGTGCGCGAGCTCAAGGACGGCGGAACCGTCGAGGTCACGCCCACATCGGCGGGCGGCCGCCGGGCCCGCAGCGTGTCCCTGAGCGGGGACGCCGGCATCGTGATCGGCGTCGACTTCGGGCACACCCACCTCAGGGTCGCCCTCGGCAACCTCGCCCACCAGGTGCTCGCCGAGGAGTCCGAGCCGCTGGACGTGGACGCCTCCGCCGCCCAGGGCTTCGACCGGGCGGAGGAGCTGGTCGGCAGGCTGATCGCGGTGACCGGCGTGGACCGCTCCAAGATCGCCGGAGTGGGCCTCGGCGTGCCCGGCCCGATCGACGTGGAGTCCGGCACCCTGGGCTCGACCGCGATCCTGCCCGGCTGGACGGGCACCCGTCCGGCCGAAGAGCTCCGCGGCCGTCTGGGCGTTCCTGTGCACGTCGACAACGACGCCAACCTGGGCGCCCTCGGAGAGCTGGTCTGGGGCGCGGGCAAGGGCGTTCGGGACCTGGCGTACATCAAGGTCTCCAGCGGTGTGGGAGCCGGTCTGGTGATCGACGGGAAGATCTACCGCGGCCCCGGTGGCACTGCGGGAGAAATCGGACATATTACTCTTGATGAATCCGGCCCGGTCTGCCGCTGCGGCAACCGCGGCTGCCTGGAGACCTTCGCGGCGGCGCGCTATGTGCTGCCGCTCCTCCAGCCCAGCCATGGCACCGACCTGACCATGGAAGGCGTAGTCAGGCTGGCCAGGGACGGTGATCCGGGCTGCCGTCGGGTGATCGCCGACGTCGGCCGACACATCGGCAGTGGAGTGGCCAATCTCTGCAACTTGCTGAACCCGAGCCGAGTCGTCCTGGGCGGTGATCTCGCCGAGGCCGGTGAGCTCGTCCTCGGGCCGATCAGGGAGTCTGTCGGCCGCTACGCGATTCCCAGCGCGGCGCGCCAACTCTCCGTTCTCCCGGGGGCACTTGGGGGCCGTGCGGAGGTACTCGGAGCGCTCGCCCTCGCCCTCAGCGAGATGGGTGATTCGACACTTTTGGACGGCACGCTGCACAGTGCGGCGCCTGCCTTCACTTAGAGAACGGATGGCACCGTTGCCATCTCGTTAAGGATTTACTTCTTGACGTCGCACGTGTGGCCGAGTTGACTTCCAGCCACCTCGGCCGCAACGACGCGGCCTCGTCAGGGAGGTTTCTAGAAGTGAACACGCGTATGCGTCGTGCCGCCGTGGCTCTCGCCGCCAGTGCGATGGCCGTTTCCCTCGCCGCCTGTGGCAGCGCGGACGAAGCCGACGGCGGCAGCGACTCCACCAAGTCGTCCGCCGCGAAGGGCGACGACATCAAGGTCGGTCTCCTTCTTCCCGAGAACCAGACCGCGCGCTACGAGAAGTTCGACCGCCCCTTGATCGAGAAGAAGATCAAGGAGCTGACGAACGGCAAGGCGACGATCGACTACAACAACGCCAAGCAGGACGCGAACCTGCAGGCGCAGCAGGTCGACACCATGATCACCAACAAGGTGGACGTCCTGATCGTGGACGCCGTCGACGCCAAGGCGATCAAGAACTCCGTGCAGAAGGCCGTGGACGCCGGCATCAAGGTCGTCGCCTACGACCGCCTGGCCGAGGGCCCGATCAGCGCCTACACGTCCTTCGACAACGTCCAGGTCGGCAAGACCCAGGGCGAGGCGCTCCTCGAGGCGCTGGGCGACAAGGCCAAGAGCGGCCAGATCGTCATGATGAACGGCTCCGTCACCGACCCCAACGCCGCCCAGTTCAAGGAAGGCGCCCACTCCGTCCTCGACGGCAAGGTGAAGATCGGCAAGGAGTACGACACCAAGGAGTGGAAGCCGGAGAACGCCAACTCCAACATGGAGGCGGCCATCTCCGCGCTCGGCAAGAACAACATCGTCGGCGTCTACTCCGCCAACGACGGCATGGCGGGCGGCATCATCACCGCCCTGAAGGCGGCCGGCATCGGCAACATCCCGGTCACCGGCCAGGACGCCGAGCTCGCGGCCGTGCAGCGCATCGTCGCCGGTGAGCAGTTCATGAGCGTCTACAAGCCGTACGCCCCCGAGGCGGACGCCGCCGCCGAGATGGCCGTCGCCCTGGCCAAGGGCGAGGACCTGAGCTCGATCGCCAAGGACAAGGTCTCCAGCGGCAGCGCCAAGGACGTCCCGTCCGTCCTGGTCGACGTCACCTCGCTGACCAAGGACAACATCAACGACACCGTCATCAAGGACGGCGTCTACACCGCCGCCGAGATCTGCACCGGCAAGTACAAGGCCGCCTGCGACAAGCTCGGCATCAAGTAACAAAGACTCCTCCGGCGCCCCGCTCATACACAGCCCCGCAAGCTAGCGCGGGGCGCCGGACGGAAAACTCCCCCAACTTTTCTGCACTACCTTCCGCCGGGTCAGGCGGCGAAGGAGATGGTTCACGTGTCCGCTACGCCCGTGCTGGCGTTGCGCGGGGTCTCCAAGCGGTTCGGTGCCGTCCAGGCGCTCACCGACGTAGAGCTTGAGGTCCACGCCGGTGAGGTTGTCGCCCTGGTCGGCGACAACGGCGCCGGAAAGTCCACGCTGGTCAAGACGATCGCCGGCGTGCACCCCATCGATGAGGGCGTCATCGAATGGGAAGGCAAGTCCGTCACGATCAACAAGCCGCACGACGCCCAGTCCCTGGGCATCGCGACCGTCTACCAGGACCTCGCGCTGTGCGACAACATCGACGTCGTCGGCAACCTCTTCCTGGGCCGCGAGCTCAAGAAGCGCGGTGTCCTGGACGAGGTCGAGATGGAGCGCCGCTCCCTCGAACTGCTGAAGACGCTCTCCATCCGCATCCCCAGCGTGCGCATCCCGATCGCCTCGCTCTCCGGCGGTCAGCGCCAGACCGTGGCCATCGCCCGCTCCATGCTCGGCGAGCCCAAGCTGGTCATCCTCGACGAGCCCACCGCCGCCCTCGGTGTGGAGCAGACCGCCCAGGTCCTCGACCTGGTCGAGCGGCTGCGCGAGCGCGGCCACGCGGTCGTCCTCATCAGCCACAACATGGCCGACGTCAAGGCCGTCGCCGACAAGGTGGCAGTGCTGCGCCTCGGCCGCAACAACGGTGTCTTCGAGGTCAAGACGACCTCGCAGGAGGAGATCATCTCCGCCATCACGGGCGCCACCGACAACGCCGTGACCCGCCGTGCGGCGCGCACGACCGGGGAGGTTTCCAAGTGAGCAGCATCGACAAGACCTCCACCGCAAAAACGTCTCCGCAGGACGAGCACGCCGTGGAGAACCCCGAGGCCGCCTCCGCCGCCGTCACCGCCGTCGACCCGCGTCTGCTGGTGCAGGAGCAGGGCCTGGCCGGCTACATCGGCGAGTTCCGGCGGAAGATGAAGGCCGGTGAGCTCGGCTCGCTGCCCGTCATCCTCGGCCTGGTCGCCATCTGCATCATCTTCCAGAGCCTGAACTCGGAGTTCCTCTCCGCGGGCAACCTGAGCAACATCACGATCACGATGGTCGGCACGGGCATGATCTCCGTCGGCATCGTCTTCGTGCTGCTGCTCGGCGAGATCGACCTCTCCGTCGGCTCGGTCAGCGGCGCGACCAGCGCCATCGCGGCCGTCCTGGCGGTCAACCAGGGCTGGCCCGAGTGGGCGGCGGTCCTCATCGCCGTCGCCGCGGGCGCGGCCATCGGTGCCCTGCACGGCTTCTTCTTCGCCGTCCTCGGCGCGCCGGCGTTCGCCGTGACTCTGGCCGGTCTGCTGTTCTGGCTCGGCTTCATGCTCCAGACGCTCGGTGCCAACGGCACGATCAACCTGGACAGCGAAGGCTTCATCGGCAAGCTGACCACGTACTACTTCAGCGACGTCGCCGCCGCCTACGGCCTGGCGGCCGTGGTGACCGCCGTGTTCTTCCTCACCTCCTTCCTCGGCAACCGCCGGCGTGAGGCGGCGGGGATCCCGTCCCGGCCGCTGAGCGACACCCTGCTGCGCACGGGCCTGCTGGCCGTGGTCGCCTTCGCCGCGGCGGCCATGTACAACAACTACAAGGGCCTGCCGCTGGCCACCGTCATCTTCCTGGTGTTCCTGGTCGCGACGGACTTCCTGCTGCGCCGTACCTCCTACGGCCGCAAGATCTTCGCCCTCGGTGGCAGCGTCGAGGCCTCGCGTCGTGCGGGCATCAACGTCACCGCCGTACGCATCTCGGTGTTCGCGATCTCCGGTGGCTTCGCCGCGATCGGCGGCCTGTTCCTGGCCTCCAAGATCGCCTCCGCCAACCAGAGCGCCGGTACCGGTGACCTGCTGATGAACGCGATCGCCGCCGCCGTGATCGGTGGCACCTCGCTGTTCGGCGGCCGTGGCCGCACCTGGAACGCGCTGCTCGGTGTGCTGGTGATCGTCTCGATCCAGTACGGTCTCCAGCTGGAGTCCATCGCCGAGCCGGTGAAGTACATGATCACCGCGGGTGTGCTGCTCACCACGGTCGTCATCGACTCCATCACCCGGAAGACGCAGAAGACCGCCGGCCGGGCGTAGAAGTAACGCCTTCGCGCCGTAGGGGCGCGGGTGGACTGGCGACTGCCGCACATGTGTGGCCGGTCGCGCAGTTCCCCGCGCCCCTTACGGCGTTGCCGCTGAGGTCACCGACAGGGCCGCGCCCCTTTGCGGCGTTGTTCGGCCGGAACATTAGACTCGACGAGCCCGGCAACAGCTCAACAGCTCTACTCGCAAGGAGGCACGGGTGCCGCTGCTGACCCGCATCACGGGACCGCGCGATCTGGACCGGCTCAGCCTGGAGCAGCTGGACCAGCTGGCCGAGGAGATCCGGACCTTCCTCGTCCAGGAGGTCTCCAAGACCGGCGGGCACCTGGGCCCCAACCTCGGTGTGGTCGAGCTGACCATCGCCCTGCACCGCGTCTTCGAGTCGCCGAAGGACAAGGTGCTCTGGGACACCGGCCACCAGTCCTATGTGCACAAGCTGCTCACCGGCCGGCAGGACTTCTCCCGGCTGAAGATGAAGGGCGGCCTGTCCGGCTACCCCTCGCAGGCCGAGTCCGAGCACGACGTCATCGAGAACAGCCACGCCTCCACGGTGCTGGGCTGGGCCGACGGCATCGCCAAGGCCAACGAGCTGATGAAACGCGACAGCCATGTCGTCGCCGTCATCGGTGACGGGGCGCTCACCGGCGGTATGGCCTGGGAGGCGCTGAACAACATCGCCGACGCCAAGGACCGCCCGCTGGTCATCGTCGTCAACGACAACGAGCGCTCCTACGCGCCCACCATCGGCGGCCTCGCCAACCACCTGGCCACCCTGCGCACCACCGACGGCTACGAGCGCTTCCTGGCCCGCGGCAAGGACCTCCTGGAGCGCACCCCGGTCGTCGGCAAGCCGCTCTACGAGACCCTGCACGGCGCCAAGAAGGGCCTGAAGGACTTCATCGCCCCGCAGGGCATGTTCGAGGACCTGGGCCTGAAGTACGTCGGCCCCATCGACGGCCACGACATCGAGGCGCTGGAGTCCGCGCTGGCCCGCGCCAAGCGGTTCGGCGGCCCGGTGATCGTGCACTGCCTCACCGAGAAGGGCCGCGGCTACCAGCCCGCCCTCCAGGACGAGGCCGACCGCTTCCACGCCGTCGGCAAGATCCACCCCGACACCGGCCTGCCCATCGCCTCCTCCGGCGCCGACTGGACCTCCGTCTTCGGCGAGGAGATGGTCAGGCTCGGCGAGGAGCGCGAGGACGTCGTCGCCATCACCGCGGCCATGCTCCAGCCGGTCGGCCTGGACAAGTTCGCCAAGCGTTTCCCCGAGCGCGTCTACGACGTCGGCATCGCCGAGCAGCACGGCGCGGTCTCCGCGGCGGGCCTCGCCCACGCGGGCGTGCACCCCGTCTTCGCCGTCTACGCCACCTTCCTCAACCGCGCCTTCGACCAGGTCCTGATGGACGTCGCCCTGCACAAGTGCGGTGTGACCTTCGTCCTGGACCGGGCCGGCGTCACCGGCACCGACGGCGCCTCCCACAACGGCATGTGGGACATGTCGATCCTCCAGGTCGTCCCCGGCCTCAGGCTCGCCGCCCCGCGCGACGCCGACCAGGTGCGCGCCCAGCTCCGCGAGGCCGTCCAGGTCGACGACGCGCCGACCGTGGTCCGCTTCTCCAAGGGCGCCGTCGGCCCCGCCGTACCGGCCGTGGGCAAGGTCGGCGGCATGGACGTGCTGCGCGAGCCGGGCACCGACCGGCCGGACGTCCTCCTCGTCTCGGTCGGCGCGCTGGCACCGATGTGCCTGGAGATCGCCGGCCTGCTCGACCAGCAGGGCATCTCCACCACCGTCGTCGACCCGCGCTGGGTCAAGCCCGTCGACGAGGCCATGGCCCCGCTCGCCGAGCGGCACCGCGTGGTCGTCACCGTGGAGGACAACTCCCGCGTCGGCGGTGTCGGCTCCGCGATCGCCCAGGCCCTGCGCGACGCGGGCGTCGACGTCCCGCTGCGTGACTTCGGCATCCCGCCGCGCTTCCTCGACCACGCCTCCCGCGCCGAGGTCATGGCCGAGATCGGACTGACCGCCCCGGACATCGCCCGCCAGGTGACCGGCCTGGTCTCCAAGATCGACGGACGGTTCGACCGCGAGAGCGCCGACGAGGCCGAGCCCGCCCGCGACTGACGGGACGGACACACCCGAATGGGCCGATTTCACCACTGCGAGAGTGGTGAAATCGGCCCATTCGCGTGAAACTGCTCGTGCCGGGGCATACGTGGGTCACCCCCTCTCGATCATGTCGGGGACGACAAGTGGGAGGTAAGCCCGTGAGCAGTTCCCTCTTCCGGACGAAGAAGGTCGAGCAGTCCATCCTCGACACCGAGGAACCCGAGCACGCGCTCAAGAAGTCCCTGTCCGCCCTGGACCTCACGGTGTTCGGCGTCGGTGTGATCATCGGCACCGGCATCTTCGTCCTCACCGGCACAGTGGCCAGGAACAACGCCGGACCCGCGGTGGCCCTCGCCTTCGTCGCGGCCGGTGTGGTCTGCGCGCTCGCCGCGCTCTGCTACGCCGAGTTCGCCTCCACCGTCCCGGTGGCCGGCTCCGCCTACACCTTCTCGTACGCCTCCCTCGGCGAGCTGCCCGCCTGGATCATCGGCTGGGACCTCGTCCTGGAGTTCGCGCTCGGCACGGCGGTGGTGGCCGTCGGCTGGTCCGGCTACATCGCCTCACTGCTGGACAACGCGGGCTGGCACCTGCCCGACGCCCTCGGCACCCGCGACGGCGCCGACGGCTTCGGCTTCGACATCCTCGCCGCCGCGCTGGTCCTGGTCCTCACCGGCATCCTCGTCCTCGGCACCAAGCTCTCCGCGCGGGTCACCTCGCTCGTCGTCGCCGTCAAGGTGACGGTCGTCCTCACCGTGATCATCGCGGGCGCCTTCTTCATCCACGGCGACAACTACGACCCGTTCATCCCCAAGGCCCAGGAGGTCCCGGCGGGCGACAGCCTCCAGTCCCCGCTCATCCAGCTGATGTTCGGCTGGGCGCCCTCCAACTTCGGCGTCATGGGCATCTTCACCGCCGCCTCCGTCGTCTTCTTCGCCTTCATCGGCTTCGACGTCGTCGCCACGGCCGCCGAGGAGACCCGCAACCCGCAGCGCGACATGCCCCGCGGCATCCTCGGCTCCCTCTTCATCTGCACCGCCCTGTACGTGGCCGTGTCGATCGTCGTGACGGGCATGCAGCACTACACCGAGCTGTCCATCACGGCCCCCCTCGCCGACGCCTTCAAGGCCACCGGGCACCCCTGGTTCGCGGGCTTCATCAGCTTCGGCGCGGCCGTTGGCCTGACCACGGTCTGCATGATCCTGCTGCTGGGCCAGACCCGGGTCTTCTTCGCGATGAGCCGCGACGGGCTGCTGCCGCGCTTCTTCTCGCGCGTCCACCCGAAGTTCAAGACCCCGCACCGGCCGACCATCCTGCTCGGCGTGATCATCGCGATCGTCGCCGGCTTCACCCCGCTCAGCGAACTCGCCGAACTGGTCAACATCGGCACCCTGTTCGCCTTCGTCGTCGTCGCGATCGGCGTCATCATCCTCCGCCGCACCCGCCCCGACCTGCACCGCGCCTTCCGCACCCCCTGGGTCCCGGTCGTCCCGATCCTGTCGGTCCTCGCCTCCCTCTGGCTGATGCTCAACCTCCCGACCGAAACGTGGCTCCGCTTCGCCGGCTGGATGATCGTCGGCTTCGTCGTCTACTTCCTCTACGGCCGCTCCCACAGCCGCCTGGGCCGCCAGGAGGAGACGACAGTTGGCCAGGTCCTGAAGCCCCCGAGGGGCGAAGAGAGCTAGGGGACTGACGTCCGCCTTACGGGGGAGCCGGGGATCAGCTCCCCAGGGGCGCGGGGAACTGCGCGACAAGCCACGACGATCAGGCAGACGCGGGACGGCAGATCAAGGCACGGCGACCGGCGCTCAGTCCCCACCCCCACGCACCGCACGAGGCCCGGTCACGGACGCCCCGAGCTCACCCACACGCCGCCGCAACTCCCGGTCGGCCGTCACCACCAGGCACGCCCGGCCGGAGGCCTCGGCGACCAGCTCGACCATCCGATCGTCCCCACTCCCGGCAGCCGACTCCACCCGAACCCCCGGCACAGAGGAAACCCCCCGAGCCGCCCCCTCCACCACCAGCACGATCTCCACCGGCCCGGCAACCCCGGGCACCCCGTCCACCGCCAGCCGGTCCCGCAGCCGCTCCGCCGCCCCGCGCCGGTCCCGCCACCACCCGTCCGGCACCGACCCGACCACGTTCGCCGCGTCGACGATCACCAGCAACGAGTCACTCATGCCGTCAGACTCCCACGCCCCCCCGACAAGGCAGCCCCGCCCCCACGGCTAAAGTGGCCTCGTGTCGATGGACCGTACAGTGAACGGCAACTGGCTCATACGAGGCCGGGACGGCCGACTCAGCGTCTACCTGCCCGCCGACGACGCGGTCCTCTGCCGGGCCGAACGCGTCCCCGGCGGGTCCTGGGAACCCCCGCGCAGGATCGGCGGCGAGCAGCAACTGCACGCCGGTTTCGCGGTGGGCCAGGGCCCCGACGGCTATGCCCATCTGGTGGCCTGGCGGCCCACTCGATCGGGTGAATCAGGGCTGGTCCACACCACCCACTTCCGGCCGCTGCTCGCCGCACTCGACTGGATGCCGTTCGGGCACCCCAACAAGGAGGGCGACCGCACCGGCGACCCCGTCGTGGCCGTCGACGTCGAGGGGCGCGCCCACCTCTTCGTCCGCAACCGCGGCAAGGGTGTGTCCATGAGGAACCAGAAGGAGCGCGGCGGGCTCAACGCCTGGCACGACCTCAAGGGCTCCAAGGTCCACGACCTGCTCGCCGTGACGGGGGAGTCGGGCCGTATCGAGGTGTACGCGAGCAACCACACCGGCATCCTGCGCTGGTTCCAGCAGGAGCCCGGCAGGCGCCCGGTCGCGGCTGATCCGCTGCTCGTCCAGATGCAGCCGGGCACGCTCGCCGCGCTGCCCACCTCCAAGGAGCACACGACCCTCTTCTACGCCGACCCGGACGGCACCCTTTACGCCTGGCGGCCCGACGCCGAGCCAAGGCCCCTGCTCGCGGCGGCCGGCCCCGGCCCGGTGACCGTGCTGCGCTGCGACATCGACGGCCTCGACTGCACGATCCTCGCCCAGCGCTCCGCCTCCGGCCGGGTCGCGTTCGCCGCGTACCCGACCGAGCAGGAGACGGCCGGCCTCAGCTGGACCGAGTCCGGCCCCCAACTGCCCACCGGCACGCGGGTGGCGCTCGCCCAGGACGCCACGGGCCGGGTCGTCGCGGCGACCCTCACCCCGGACGGCACCCTGCGGCTGAGCCGCCGCAAGGAGGAGCCGGGGCTGGCGCTGGAGGCGTGGCGCGAGGTCTGAGCGGCCGTACGGAGAGTCCTGATCGGCCGTATGACGAGGTCTGAGCGGCCGTACGACGAGACCTGATCCGCCGTACGACGTCCGCCGTACGACGCGATCTGATCCGCCGTACGACGCGATCTGATCCGCCGTACGAGAAAACGCCGGGGCCCGGCACATCCGCCGATGTGCCGGGCCCCGTCCGTGCGTACGGAAGGGTTACGCCGGGACGCTCGCCACGCCCTGCTCCAGGAACCGCTTGCCGTTGACCCGCTCGGAGACACCCTCGCGGTCCAGGTACGGCGTGATGCCGCCCAGGTGGAAGGGCCAGCCGGCGCCGGTGATCAGGCAGAGGTCGATGTCCTGGGCCTCGGCGACGACGCCCTCGTCGAGCATGAGCCCGATCTCCTGCGCCACCGCGTCCAGCACCCGGGCGCGGACCTGCTCCTCGGTCAGGACGACGTCGCCCTGCTTCAGCAGCGCCGCGACCTCCGGGTCCAGCTCCGGCTTGCCGCTGTCGTAGACGTAGAAGCCGCGCTTGCCGGCCTCGACGACCGCCTTGAGGTTCGGGGACACCTTGAAGCGCTCCGGGAAGGCGCGGTTCAGGGTCTCCGAGACGTGCAGGCCGATGGCCGGGCCGACCAGCTCCAGCAGGACCAGCGGCGACATCGGCAGACCGAGGGGCTCGACGGCCTTCTCGGCGACGGCGACCGGGGTGCCCTCGTCGATGACGTTCTGGATCTCGCCCATGAAGCGGGTCAGGATGCGGTTCACGACGAACGCCGGGGCGTCCTTCGTCAGCACCGCGGTCTTCTTCAGCTTCTTGGCGACGGCGAAGGCCGTGGCCAGCGAGGCGTCGTCGGTCTGCTCGCCGCGGACGATCTCCAGCAGCGGCAGGATCGCGACCGGGTTGAAGAAGTGGAAGCCGACGACCCGCTCCGGGTGCTTCAGCTTCGACGCCATCTCCGACACCGACAGCGAGGAGGTGTTGGTGGCGAGGATCGCGTGCGCCGGGGCGACCGCCTCGACCTCGGCGAACACCTGCTGCTTGACGCCGATCTCCTCGAACACGGCCTCGATGACGAAGTCCGCGTCCGCGAAGCCCTCGGCCTTGTCCAGCACACCGGTGACCAGGGCCTTGAGGCGGTTGGCCTTGTCCTGGTTGATGCGGCCCTTGCCGAGCAGCTTGTCGATCTCGGCGTGGACGTAACCCACACCCTTGTCGACGCGCTCCTGGTCGATGTCGGTCAGCACGACCGGCACCTCAAGGCGGCGCAGGAACAGCAGGGCCAGCTGGGAGGCCATCAGACCGGCGCCGACGACACCGACCTTGGTGACCGGGCGGGCCAGGCTCTTGTCCGGGGCACCGGCGGGGCGCTTGCCGCGCTTCTGCACCAGGTTGAAGGCGTAGATGCCGGAGCGCAGCTCGCCGCCCATGATCAGGTCGGCGAGGGCCTGGTCCTCGGCGTCGTAGCCCTTCTGCAGGTCGCCGTCCTTGGCGGCCTCGATGATGTCGAGGGCGCGGTAGGCGGCCGGGGCGGCGCCGTGGACCTTGGAGTCGGCGATGAAGCGGCCCTTGGCGACGGCCTGGTCCCAGGCCTCACCGCGGTCGATCACCGGGCGCTCGACCACGACGTCGCCCTTGAGGACGTTCGCCGTCCAGATCAGCGACTGCTCCAGGAAGTCGGCACCCTCGAACAGGGCGTCGGCGATGCCCAGCTCGAAGACCTGCTTGCCCTTCAGCTGCTTGTTCTGGTTCAGGCTGTTCTCGATGATCACCGAGACGGCCTTCTCCGCGCCGATCAGGTTCGGCAGGATCGTGCAGCCGCCCCAGCCCGGGACCAGGCCCAGGAACACCTCGGGCAGCGAGAAGGCCGGCAGGGCCTTCGACACGGTGCGGTAGGTGCAGTGCAGGCCGACCTCGACGCCGCCGCCCATCGCGGCACCGTTGTAGTACGCGAAGGTCGGGACCGCGAGGCCCGCGAGGCGCTTGAAGACCTCGTGGCCGCCCTTGCCGATGGCCAGCGCGTCCTCGTGCTTCTTCAGCAGCTCGACGCCCTTGAGGTCGGCGCCGACGGCGAAGATGAACGGCTTGCCGGTGATGCCGGCGCCGACGATGGAGCCGGCGGTGGCCTCCTGCTCGACCTGGTCGATGGCGGCGTTGAGGTTCGCCAGCGACTGCGGCCCGAAGGTGGTCGGCTTGGTGTGGTCGAAGCCGTTGTCCAGCGTGATCAGGGCGAAGCGCCCCGCGCCGAACGGCAGGTCGAGGTGGCGGACGTGCGCGGACGTCACGACCTCGTCGGGGAACAGCTCGGCCGCACCCTTCAGAAGCTCAGCGGTGGTGCTCACTTGTCCCCCTCGAAGTGCGGGTTCTCCCAGATGACCGTCGCGCCCATGCCGAAGCCGACGCACATGGTGGTCAGGCCGTAGCGGACGTGCGGCTGCTCCTCGAACTGGCGGGCCAGCTGCGTCATCAGACGCACGCCCGAGGAGGCCAGCGGGTGGCCGAAGGCGATGGCGCCGCCGTACTGGTTGACGCGCGCGTCGTCGTCGGCGATGCCGTAGTGCTCCAGGAAGGCCAGCACCTGGACGGCGAAGGCCTCGTTGATCTCGAACAGACCGATGTCGGAGATGCTGAGCCCCGCCTGGGCGAGGGCCTTCTCCGTGGCCGGGATCGGGCCGTAGCCCATGACCTCCGGCTCCACGCCCGCGAAGGCGTAGGAGACCAGGCGCATCTTGACCGGCAGGCCGTTCTCGCGCGCGAAGTCCTCGGAGGCGATGATCGAGGCGGTGGCGCCGTCGTTCAGACCGGCCGCGTTACCGGCGGTGACCCGGCCGTGGACGCGGAACGGCGTCTTCAGCCCGGAGAGGTTCTCCAGGGTGGTGCCCGGGCGCATCGGCTCGTCGGCGGTGACCAGGCCCCAGCCGGTCTCGCCGGCCTCCGGGTTGGTGCGGCGCACCGAGATCGGCACCAGGTCCTGCTGGATCTTGCCGTCGGCGTACGCCTTGGCGGCCTTCTCCTGCGAGCGCACCGCGTACTCGTCGGCACGCAGCTTGGTGATGCTCGGGTAGCGGTCGTGCAGGTTCTCGGCGGTCATGCCCATGAACAGGGCGGACTCGTCGACCAGCTTCTCGCTCACGAAACGCGGGTTCGGGTCCACGCCCTCACCCATGGGGTGGCGGCCCATGTGCTCGACGCCACCGGCGAGGGCGACGTCGTAGGCGCCGAAGGCGACGGAACCGGCGACCGAGGTCACGGCGGTCAGCGCGCCGGCGCACATACGGTCGATCGAGTAACCGGGCACCGACTGCGGCAGACCGGCGAGGATGCCCGCCGTGCGGCCCAGCGTCAGACCCTGGTCACCGATCTGCGTGGTCGCGGCGATGGCGACCTCGTCGATCTTCTTCGGGTCCAGGCCGGGGTTGCGGCGCAGCAGCTCCCGGATCGCCTTGACGACGAGGTCGTCGGCGCGAGTCTCGTGGTAGATGCCCTTCGGGCCCGCCTTGCCGAACGGGGTGCGGACGCCGTCGACGAAAACGACGTCCCTGACGGTACGAGGCACGATGGCTCTCCTCCAGGGTGCGGTATGGCACTGCTGCGGCACGCATGCACTGAGCGCGCGCTCAGGACCCATGCTACTTACGAGTAACGTAGCTGCACAGCCCCCACGGCCCAAGCGGCGAAGGTCACACAGACACAGGGGCCGAGCGGAGGCCGTCGAGGGGCGCGGGGAACTGCGGACCAGCCACGATGGCGCCGCGGTCCGGAGCCGGCCCTCACCCCGACGGCGGAGCCGTGGACCCCCGGGGCACGAGCACAGGTGTAGGCACGGGATGTGACCCCGCAACCCTGCCCATGATCACCTCGAACAAGGCCCGGGCCACCTCCGCCCCGAACCCGTGCACATCATGGCTCATGGCCGACAAGGTGGGCCGGGTGAGCCGGCACAGCTGGGAGTCGTCCCAGGCCAGCAGCGACACGTCTCCCGGCACCGACAGCCCCATCTCCGCGGCCACCGACAACCCGGCCACCGCCATGATGTCGTTGTCGTACACGATCGCGGTCGGCCGCTCACCCGCCGGCGCCGTCAACAGCGACCGCGTCGCCCGCGCCCCCGCCTCACCCGAGTAGTCCGTCGTCACCTGCCACGCCCCGGCCAGGGCCAGCGCACGCGACGCGTCGTCGAACGCGGCCGTCCGCATGACCGTGTGCCCGAGCGCCGCCGGGCCTCCGACCCGCGCGATCCGCCGGTGCCCGAGCGCCGCGAGATACCGCACCGCCTGCGTCACGGCCGTCGCGTCGTCCGTCCACACCGAGGTGAGGCCGCCGGTGAAGGAGGGGTGCCCGACGGCCACCACCGGCATCCCGAGCCGCTGGGCCGCCGCCACCCGGGGATCGGCGGGCCGGAAGTCGACGAGGATCGCCCCGCCGATCCGGCGCCCCCGCCACCAGGTCTGCTGGACGCCGACCTCCTCCTCCACGGTCCGTACGAGTCTGAGCAGCAGCGCGCAGGAACGCTCGCTCAGGACGCTCTCCACCCCCGAGACGAACTCCATGTAGAAAGGCTCGAGGCCCAGCAGTCGGGCCAGCCGGCAGATCGCCAGCCCCACCACGTCCACCCGCGCACCGGCCAGCGACCGCGCGGTCAGACTGGGCGCCCAGCCCAGCTCGCGGGCGGCCCGGAAGATCCGGTCCCGGGTCGCCTCCGACAGTCCGGGTTTGTGGTTGAACGCCAGCGACACCGCGCCCTTGGACACCCCGGCCCGCGCGGCGACGTCCTTGATGGTGACGCGCGGCTGCGACGGCCAGGTCATCGGTGAGGCTCCCCGCGGTACCGGGGTGTGTCGTTCGGCATGCGCGCTCCCTAGACCGGTCAACCCCAGTGCGGGGAAAGGTTTTTGGCGCGTTGGCGAGATAGGGACTTTACCGGTCGAGAAAGCGCTGTCAGAGTTCCGAACCAGCCAACCCGCAACCGCTCGTGCTCGTCCGTCCCCCTGAACGGAGCTGATGCACATGTACCGCCGTACAGCCCTCGCCATGGTCACCGGTGCCGCCCTGCTGCTCTCGGCGTGCACCGGCACCGGAGGCACCTCCAAGGGCGCGGCCGCCGACGCGCCCACCGACCCGGCCGAGGTGAGCGGGACCATCAAGGTCCTCACCGTGCGCACCGACCTCGTGCAGGACGGCACGATGGACCGGTACGCCGCCGAGTTCCGCAAGGTCTATCCGAAGGTGAAGGTCGAGTTCGAGGCCCTCACCAACTACGAGTCCGAAGTCAAGATCCGGATGAACACGGAGAACTACGGCGACGTCCTGCTGATCCCCGCCGTGATCAAGAAGGACGACTACCCGAAGTTCTTCGCCTCGCTGGGCACGGTCGAGGAGCGGAGCGAGAAGTACCGCTTCACCGACTTCACCGCCGTCGACGGCAAGGTCTACGGCCAGAGCCCGGTCGGAGTGATGCCCGGCTTCGTCTACAACCGCAGGGTCTGGCGGGAGGCCGGCGTCACCGAATGGCCCACCACACCGGCCGAGTTCCTCACCGCGCTGAAGGCGATCAAGGCGAAGACGGACGCCGTGCCCTACTACACCAACTTCGCCGCCGGCTGGACGATGAGCTCCTGGACGGCCGTCAACGGCTCGGTCCACTGCGACCCCGAGGCCACCACCGAACTCGCCGAGGGCGACCCCTGGGCCGAGGGCGCCGACCTGCGCGTCGGGGACACACTGCTGTACGACATCGTGAAGCAGGGCCTGGCCGAGAAGGACCCGACCACCACCAACTGGGAGCAGTCCAAGGCCCGTACGGCACAGGGCGAGATCGCCACCCAGTGGCTCGGCACCTGGGCGATCGTGCAGTTCCAGGACGCCGCCGAGAAGGCCGGGGCGGACCCCGACGACATCGGGTTCATGCCCTTCCCGGCCCAGACCGACGGCACCTTCTGCGCGGTGGTCGGCCCCGACTACAACCAGGCCGTCAATGTGCACTCCGCGCACAAGGAGGCCGCCCGCGCCTGGATCGACTGGTTCACCGACAAGTCCGGCTACGACAAGGACAATCTGGCGATCTCCCCGCTGAAGAACGGCACACTTCCTGAGGTCCTGGGGCCCTATGAGGACGCGGGCGTGAAGCTCATCGAGGTCAGCGACGCCAAGGGCGCCGAGGTCAAGCGGATCGACAACGAGTCGGAGACCGGCCTCTTCGCCCCCGAGTACCGGCAGAAGCTGGTCGACCTCGCCCGCGGCTCCGGCCGGGGCACCCTGGACGACTTCTTCGCCGACCTCAGCAAGCGCTGGACCGAGGCGCAGCGCTGATGGCGGCCACCGCACAGAAGCCGCTCGACCGGGCGGCCGCGGGGACCGCGCCGGCCGCCCCCGCCCCGCGCGGGACACGCCTGTGGCGCGGCATGACGCCTTGGTTGTTCCTGATCGTTCCGCTCGTTCTGCTGATCGTTTTCACGTACGCGCCGATAGCGAACATGGTGGCGTACAGCTTCACCGACTGGGACGGCGTGAGCCCGGAGCTGCATTACACCGGCACCGGCAACTACGCGGAGATCTTCACCCGCGAGGACCTGTTCCGGGTGTTCTTCGTCAGCGGCTACTACCTCGCGGCAAGCGCCGTGCAGATAGCGGCGGCCCTCTACTTCGCGACGATCCTGAGCTTCAATGTTCGTTTCCGCAATTTCTACAAGGGCGTGCTCTTTTTCCCGTACCTGATCAACGGCGTCGCGATCGGCTTCGTCTTCCTCTACTTCTTCCAGGACGGCGGCACCCTCGACTCGGTGCTGAGCCTGTTCGGCGTCCACACCGACCACGCCTGGCTGGGTACGTCGACCTCCGCGAACACCTCGCTCGCGGGTGTCTCGGTGTGGCGCTATCTGGGCCTGAACTTCGTGCTGTTCCTCGGCGCGATCCAGTCGATCCCGGGGGAGCTGTACGAGGCGGCCGAGCTGGACGGCGCGAACCGCTGGCACCAGTTCCGGTACATCATCGCCCCCGGCATCAAGCCGGTCGTGAGCCTGACGGTCATCCTGTCCATCTCCGGCTCGCTGTCGGTCTTCGAGATCCCGTACATCATGACCGGCGGGGCGACCGGCACCGAGACCTTCGTGATCCAGACCGTGAAACTGGCCTTCCGCTTCAACAAGACGGGGCTCGCCTCGGCCGCGGCCGTCGTCCTGCTGCTGATCATCCTGGTGGTGACCTGGCTCCAGCGGCGCCTGGTCCCCGACGACAAGGTGGAACTCGTATGACGCGCCGAGCCGTTGCCCGGACGCTCGTCCACCTCTCGCTGCTCGCGGCGACGGCGGTGGTCCTGCTCCCGCTGGTCGTCGTCCTGCTGACCTCGCTGAAGTCGGAGCGGGAGATGGCGGAGTCCGACGGCGCCCTCTCGCTCCCCGGGAACCCGCTGAACTTCGACAACTACGTGACCGCGTTCCGGGACGGTCACATGCTCCAGGCGTTCGGCAACACGACCCTGATCCTGCTCTTCGCCATCGGCGGCACGGTCCTGATCGGCTCGATGACGGCCTACGCCATCGACCGCTTCCAGTTCCGCTTCCGCAAGCTGGTCGTGGCGCTGTTCCTGGTCGCCGCGCTGGTCCCCGGCGTCACCACCCAGGTGGCGACCTTCCAGATCGTCAACAGCTTCGGCATGTTCGACTCCCTGTGGGCGCCGATCGTGCTCTACATGGGCACGGACATCGTCTCGATCTACATCTTCCTGCAGTTCGTCCGGTCCATCCCGATCTCCCTGGACGAGGCCGCACGCCTGGAGGGCGCCAACGCCTTCACGATCTACCGGAAGATCATCTTCCCGCTGCTGAAACCGGCGATCGCGACGGTCGTCATCGTGAAGGGGATCACCGTCTACAACGACTTCTACATCCCCTTCCTCTACATGCCCTCCGAAGAGCTTGGCGTGATCTCGACGTCCCTCTTCCGCTTCCGCGGCCCCTATGCCGCCCACTGGGAGACGATCTCGGCAGGAACCGTCCTGGTGATCCTGCCGACCCTGATCGTCTTCCTGCTGCTGCAGAGGTTCATCTACAACGGCTTCATGAGAGGGGCCACGCGATGAGACACCCGGTCGCGCCTAGGCGGACAAGGCCTCCACAAGGACGGGCGTGACCTGCTCGACCTGCCAGGCCCGCGCCCCGTACCCCTCCAGCACGGCCCCGACGGACTCGGCGTCGACGACCTTCGGCGGCTCCCAGCAGACCCGCCGCACCGTGTCCGGAGCGATCAGGTTCTCCTGAGGCATGTTCAAACGCTCGGCCAACGCGGAAACAGCCGCCCGCGCCGCGGACAGCCGCGCCGCGGCGGCCGGGTCCTTGTCCGCCCACGCGCGCGGCGGCGGAGGCCCGGCGACGGCCTGCCCCTGCTGCGGCAGCTGGGACTCGGTGAGCGCCCTGGCCCGGTCCACGGCCGCCTGCCACTGCTCCAGCTGCCGCCGCGCCATGCGCTGCCCGAAGCCGTTCAGCGCACCCAGCGCGTGGACGTTGGCCGGAACGGCGAGCGCGGCCTCCACGATGGCCGCGTCGGACAGCACCTTGCCCGGCGACACGTCCCGCCGCTGGGCGATCCGGTCGCGCGTCTGCCACAGCTCCCGTACGACGGCCAGCTGCCGGCGTCTGCGCACCTTGTGCATCCCGGACGTACGACGCCAGGGGTCCTTGCGGGGCTCGGCCGGCGGGGCCGAGGCGATGGCGTCGAACTCCTGGCGGGCCCACTCCAGCTTGCCCTGCCGGTCCAGCTCCTTCTCCAGCGCGTCGCGCAGGTCGACGAGCAGCTCGACGTCCAGCGCGGCGTACCGCAGCCAGGGCTCGGGCAGCGGACGGGTGGACCAGTCGACGGCGGAGTGCCCCTTCTCCAGGACGAAGCCGAGGACGGACTCGACCATCGCGCCGAGGCCGACCCGCGGGAACCCGGCCAGCCGCCCGGCCAGCTCGGTGTCGAACAGCAGGCCCGGCACCATGCCTATCTCGCGCAGACAGGGCAGATCCTGGGTGGCGGCGTGCAGCACCCACTCGACGCCGGACAGCGCCTCGCCGAGCCCGGACAGGTCCGGGCAGGCCACGGGGTCGATCAGCGCGCTCCCGGCGCCCTGGCGGCGCAGCTGCACCAGGTAGGCGCGCTGGCCGTAGCGGTAGCCGGAGGCGCGCTCGGCGTCCACGGCGACGGGGCCGGAGCCGGCGGCGAAGGCGGCGATCACCTCGGCGAGGGCGGCCTCGTCGGCGATCACCGGCGGAATGCCCTCGCGGGGTTCGAGCAGCGGGATCGGCGCCCCTTCAGCAGAAGATCCGTTGTCGTCCGGAGGGGCGCCCCCGGTGGTTCGCAGTGGTGTGTCTGCTGCGGTCTCTTGGGCGTCGGTCACCTGTCAAGGGTATCCATGCATGGACAGGGCCCGCCGACGGAACGTTCCGTCGACGGGCACCTTGGGGTCGTAAACCAGTCAGCTCGGTGAAACACCCGGTTCACGACGCTTCATGACAAGAGGCGGTCGCGGACGCTTGGGGGATCGACGCCCGGCTCCGGTCATGCTCATGAACACCGGCTCAGTGGATGATCCCGGTCCGCAGGGCCACCGCCACCATGCCGGCGCGGTCGCCCGTGCCGAGCTTGCGGGCGATGCGGGCGAGGTGGCTCTTGACGGTCAGGGCCGACAGGCCCATGGAGACACCGATCGCCTTGTTCGACTGGCCCTCGGCGACGAGCCGCAGCACCTCGACCTCCCGGCCGGACAGCTCGCGGTAGCCGCCCGGGTGGCTCGGAGCACCCGGGGGGCGGCGGTGCAGCCGGGCGGCGGCCGCGCCGATGGGGGCCGCACCGGGCCGGGTGGGGAGCCCGACGTTGGTGCGGGTGCCGGTGACGACGTAGCCCTTCACTCCGCCCGCGAGGGCGTTGCGCACGGCGCCGATGTCGTCGGCCGCCGACAGGGCGAGGCCGTTGGGCCAGCCCGCGGCGCGGGTCTCCGAGAGCAGGGTCAGGCCCGAGCCGTCGGGCAGATGGACATCGGCGACGCAGATGTCGCGGGGGTTGCCGATGCGGGGACGGGCCTCGGCGACGGACGACGCCTCGATGACGTCGCGCACTCCGAGTGCCCACAGATGGCGAGTGACGGTGGAGCGTACGCGTGGATCCGCGACGACGACCATGGCGGTGGGCTTGTTGGGACGGTAGGCGACCAGGCTTGCGGGCTGCTCGAGGAGAACGGACACCAGGCCTCCTGGGTGCGGGACGGCTTTGAAGGTCACAGTCGTCTTCGGCAGCAAACCCGGTGCCCTTTAGAGAATGATCACGATCTAGTGAGTAACAATTAGTGCAATTCGGACAGGCGATCGATCGTTCGGTGACCACATCGTTTCGTTCGATCGACTGCTTCTGATGGAAAGTGGCCGTATCGACAAAGAGATGGCCCTGAGGGCGCCCAGGGACACCGTCACCGGCTCTGTGGCCCCCGCCGCTGCGGCAGCGTCACCACCGACGCGTCCCCGGGACCGGCCGGAGGCAGCCCCGCGACCTGGGCGAGCAGATCGCACCAGGACGCCAGATGCGCCGCCGTGTCCGGAATCCCGCCCAGCCCCTCCCGCGGCGTCCAGGACGCCCGGATCTCGATCTGCGAGGCGGCCGGACGGGCCGACAGACCACCGAAATGATGAGAGCTCGCCCGGGTGACCGTGCCGCTCGGCTCGCCGTAGGCCAGACCACGCGCCTGGAGCGCGCCGGTCAGCCAGGTCCAGCACACGTCCGGCAGCAGCGGGTCGACCGCCATCTCCGGCTCCAGCTCCGCGCGCACCAGCGTCACCAGCCGGAACGTGCCACGCCAGGCGTCGTGCCCGGCCGGGTCGTGCAGCAGCACCAGCCGGCCGTCGGCCAGCTCCTGCTCACCGTCCACGACGGTCGCCTCCAGCGCGTACGCGAAGGGGGCCAGCCGCTTGGGGGCCGGTGTCGGCTCCACCTCGATCTGCGGGCGCAGCCGGGCCGCCCGCAGGGCGTCGACGGCGGCCCTGAACGGCAGCGGTGCCGCCTTGCCCGTATGCCGCTCCCCGTCTGCGATGTCCCCCGTGTCCTTGCTCTCGTCCATTCCGCCAGCGCCGTCCGACAGTCTTCCCTGAGCCGCAGCCATGCGGGGAAGAGTAAGGGGAACGGGGGCCGTGCGCAGGGCAAGACACCCGGCAGGGGGGCGGCCACGTCACCTCCGGCGCCGTGCGAGACTTTCCGACGTGAGTGCCAACGGAAGCCCTGCGGGCCAGCAGCCGACAGCCACCTACGACTCCGCCTTCCTCAAGGCGTGCAGGCGCGAGCCCGTGCCGCACACGCCCGTGTGGTTCATGCGGCAGGCTGGCCGCTCGCTGCCGGAGTACCGCAAGGTCCGCGAGGGCATCCCGATGCTCGAGTCCTGCATGCGCCCGGAGCTGGTCACCGAGATCACCCTGCAGCCGGTCCGCCGGCACGGCGTGGACGCGGCGATCTTCTTCAGCGACATCGTCGTCCCGCTCAAGGCCATCGGCATCGACCTCGACATCAAGCCCGGCGTCGGCCCGGTCGTCGAGCGCCCGATCCGCACCCGCGCCGACCTCGCCCAGCTGCGCGACCTCACCCCCGAGGACGTCTCCTACGTCACCGAGGCGATCGGGATGCTCACCCGCGAGCTCGGGTCCACCCCGCTGATCGGCTTCGCGGGCGCCCCGTTCACCCTCGCGAGCTACCTCGTCGAGGGCGGCCCGTCGCGGACGTACGAGAACGCCAAGGCGATGATGTACGGCGACCCCGAGCTGTGGGCCGACCTGCTCGACCGCCTCGCGGAGATCACGGCCGCGTTCCTGAAGGTGCAGATCGAGGCGGGCGCGAGCGCGATCCAGCTGTTCGACTCCTGGGCCGGAGCTCTCGCCCCGGTCGACTACCGCCGTTCGGTCATGCCCGCCTCCGCGAAGGTCTTCCGCGCGGTCGAGTCCTACGGTGTCCCGCGCATCCACTTCGGTGTCGGCACGGGCGAGCTGCTCGGTCTCATGGGCGAGGCCGGCGCGGACGTCGTCGGCGTCGACTGGCGGGTGCCCCTCGACGAGGCCGCCCGCCGCGTCGGCCCCGGCAAGGCGCTCCAGGGCAACCTCGACCCGACCGTGCTGTTCGCCACGCCCGAGGCGGTCGAGGCCAAGACCCGCGAGGTCCTGGACTCCGCCGCGGGCCTGGAGGGCCACGTCTTCAACCTCGGCCACGGCGTCATGCCGTCCACCGACCCCGACGCCCTGACGCGCCTCGTGGACTACGTCCACACCCAGACGGCCCGCTAGAGCCTGTCACCACGTGTGCCGGGGTCGCGCACGCCTGCCGAACAGCAGGCCGCGCGGCTCCGGCGGCGGGGGTGTGCCCGGGCGCAGCGGCCAGGCCAGCAGCATGCCGGCCAGGAACCCGACGATGTGCGCCGCGTACGCCACCGTGCCCGCGTCGGAGACGCCCTCGCCGGACGAGTACACCGCCTGGAGCGCGAACCAGAAGCCCAGCACGATCCAGGCCGGCAGGCGCAGCGGCAGGAAGATCAGGAACGGCACGAGGACCCAGACCCTGGCCTTCGGATACAGCACCAGATACGCCCCGAGCACCCCGGCGATCGCCCCGGACGCCCCGATCAGCGGCTCACCCGAGTCGGCGTTCAGCACCGCGAAGCCGTAGGTCGCCACGAAGCCGCAGACGCCGTAGAACAGCGCGAAGCGCACATGGCCCATGCGGTCCTCGACGTTGTTGCCGAAGATCAGCAGGAACAGCATGTTGCCCAGCAGATGCAGCCAGCCGCCGTGCAGGAACATCGCCGTCCCCACGCTCAGCTCGGGCGACTTGTCGTAGTCCGGCGGCCCGATCACACAGCCCGGCCCCTGCGCGCCGACGCCGACGTCGCCGGTCGGCACCAGCCGGGGCAGCTGATGGTGGATCAGCTCCTGCGGGACGGCCGCGTACTGGTCCAGGAACGCCTGCATGTGGCAGAGCTGCGCGAGGCCCTGGCCGCTCCACGGCATCAACAGGAACACGACGACGTTCGCGGCGATGAGGCCGTACGTCACCCAGGGGGTGCGCCGTACGGGGTTCACGTCATGGACGGGGATGACCACACAGGACTACTGCCCCCGATCCGTGTGGCGAACCGGTGAACGTGGCCGTCGTCACGCACGTATGACTGCACATGGCGATGAACGAACGAGTCGGTGCGGTGCCCGCGATGCATGCCCTTCCGGACGGGGAGGCCGAGATCGCGCTCGTGGTGCGGATCCCGTGGGAGGACGTGGCACGGCTGGGGCAGGAGGCCGGGCGGCTGGCCACGCAGATGCAGCGGCCGGTGACGCTGGACGAGGCCGTCAGCCACCGGCTGCGGTCACGCCCGGCGGTGGCCGCGCATGCGCGGCCGGCCGAACAGCCGGCCGGCGCCGCCGTGTCCGCGCTGCCGCGCCTCAACGGGTCGGCCTAGGGCCTGTCTTCCGGATCATGCCGGCGTCCCGGGGTCTGGCACGCACATCTGCCGCGTTGTCGTCGGTTGCCGACGCTCCGCGTCGACGCCCTCCTCCGCCTTGCAGCTGCACGCACCAGACCCCGCTCGACCCGGCCAGGAGGCGGAAGCGCCTCGCAGCCGGCCTGATCCGGAAGACAGGCCCTAGGCAGGGCGCCCGCCGCTGTTGAGTACCGGTACTCATGTGCGGCCGGCGGGCGGGGCAGCAGGCTGTGCGCATGTCACGAATCACCGCTCTGACCCGTACGGTCGCCCTCGCGGCGACAGCCCTCGCCGCCGTGTCGCTCACCGCCTGCGGCACCGAGAAGCCGACCGCCGATCCGGCCGGCGCTCGGCGCACCCAGGCCGCGGCCGTCTCCGGTCAGGAGTCCGCCTTCACCGCGATGCTGGAGGATGTCGCGCGGTCCTGTCCCGCTCACGGCCCGCGGGACATGCCGCCGACGGACCTGCCGAGCGACGATCCCGCGACCGAGGAGCTGGAGGGGCCCGTCGCACCCACCGCGGGCCCGGAGGTGGAACTGGACGCGCGCGACTGGTGCGCGAAGCACCTCCACGAGGAGCGCGTCACCCAGGCGCTGTGGAATCTGGCGAACCCCACCCCGGCCGAGGTCAGGAAGATCCTCAACGGCCTCGGCTACACCGACGAGCGCATCCACGGCCTTGAGCGGTCCGGCCCGGCCACACGGTTCCTCGTCGATGTGCGTGACAAGGGCGGCCGGCTCTACCTGGACGGCTCGGCGGCCGGCGAGCAGACCCTCGTCGACGGACTTGTGGCCCCCAGGACGGGCCCGCTTCCGCTGACGCCCCGTCAGCCCGCCCGGACCTTGCCCGACGCCTTGCGCGCCGCCACCAGGACCGGGTCCCACACCGGGCTGAACGGCGGGGCGTAGCCCAGGTCGAGGGCGGTCATCTGGTCGACCGTCATGCCCGCGGTCAGGGCGACGGCCGCGATGTCGACGCGCTTGCCCGCCCCCTCGCGGCCGACGATCTGGACGCCGAGGAGGCGGCCGGTGCGGCGTTCGGCGAGCATCTTGACCGTCATGGGAGAGGCACCGGGGTAGTAGCCCGCACGGCTGGTGGACTCGATCGTGACCGTCTCGTACTGCAGGCCCGCCCGCCGGGCGTCCTTCTCGCGCAGGCCCGTGCGGGCGATCTCCAGGTCGCAGACCTTGCTGACGGCGGTGCCGACGACGCCGGGGAAGGTGGCGTACCCGCCGCCGACGTTGGTGCCGATGACCTGGCCGTGCTTGTTGGCGTGGGTGCCGAGCGCGATGTGCCGTTCGCGGCCGGAGACCAGGTCGAGGACCTCGACGCAGTCGCCGCCGGCCCAGATGTTCTCGTGGCCGCGCACCCGCATCGCGAGGTCCGTCAGCAGGCCGCCGTGCGTGCCCAGCGGCAGCCCGGCCGCGCGGGCGAGGGACGTCTCGGGACGGACGCCGATGCCGAGCACGACGACGTCGGCCGCGTACTCGCCGTCCGCGGTGGCCACCGCCCGGACCCGGCCGTCGGGCCCGGTCCGGATCGCGGTGACCTCGGCGTCGTCGACCATGGTCATGCCCATGCCCTCCATCGCCTTGTGCACCAGGCGGCCCATGTCCGGGTCGAGGGTCGACATCGGCTCGCTGCCCCGGTTGACGACGGTCACCTCGTACTCGCGGCGGATGAGCGCCTCGGCCATCTCCACCCCGATGTACCCGGCGCCGACGACCACCGCGCGCCGCCCGCGCGTCCGCTCCAGCGTGTCCAGCAGCGCCTGCCCGTCGTCCAGCGTCTGCACCCCGTGCACCCCGGGCGCGTCGGCGCCCGGCATGTCGGGCCGGATCGGCCGGGCGCCCGTGGCGATCACCAGAAAGTCGTACGACGTCCAGGACTCGTCCCCGGAATCCACGTCACGCGCGCGTACCCGCTGCCCGGCCACGTCGATCTCCGTGACCTCCGTGCGCATGCGCAGGTCGATCCCGCGGGAGCGGTGCTCCTTCGGGGAGCGGGCGATCAGCTCGTCCCGGTCGGTGACGTCACCGCCCACCCAGTAGGGAATCCCGCACGCCGAGTACGAGGAGAAGTGGCCGCGTTCGAAGGCCACGATCTCCAGCTCGTCGGGGCCCTTCATCCGGCGCGCCTGGGACGCCGCCGACATGCCCGCCGCGTCCCCGCCGATCACGACGAGCCGCTTCTTCCCGTTCCCCGTGCCCCTGTTCATGGTCATGCGAACACGCTACGGGGACAGGGCATTTCAGTCCTCGTCGCCCTGCCGCTGAGCACCGGGCACCGGACGGGCCGTCGGCAGCGGGCCGAGCGTGGTCATGGCCGGGGGCCGCTCCGAGCGGCGCGGCAGCCGGGGCCGGACGACCCGCAGCCACAGCAGCGCGAGCAGGGCGAGCGCCGCGAGGAACGGCAGCACCGCGCCCAGCACCAGCGCGATCCACCGCAGCGTCGTCAGGAACGCGTCCCAGCCGCCCGACACGGCGTCCCCGAACCCGGGGTCGTCGTCCTCGGCGGTCCGCTTCACCGGCGTCTCGGTCAGCGACAGCGTGATCGTCGCCAGGCTGGTGCGGTCCTTCAGGGACGCCTGCCGGGCCAGCAGCGCCTCCAGGTCGGCCTGGCGGGTGCTCAGCTCGCCCTCCAGCTCCACCACGTCACTGAGCCGCGTCGCCTGGTCCATCAGCTCCCGGATGCGGGCCACGCTCGCGCGCTGCGTCCTGATCCGGCTCTCCACGTCGACGACCTGCTCGGTGACGTCCTCCGCCTGCGCGCTGCGCTCCAGGAGCCTGCCCGCGCCCTGAAGATCGGCCAGCACCTCGTCGTAGGAGCCGGCGGGCACGCGCAGCACCAGCCGGGTGCGCTCGCGGCCCTCGGAGTCCCGCGAGGTCGACTCCCGGCCCACATAGCCGCCCGCGGCCTCGGCGACCGTACGGGCCTGCTCCAGCGCCTTCGGCACCTCCTTCACCTGGACCGTCAGCGAGGCGGTGCGGATGATGTACGGCGTGTCCGGCACGGGCGCGGTCTTGCGGTCCGTGGCGGCGCCGCCGCCCGCCGCCTCGGCGCCCTGCGCGCCCCGGCCGTCCGAGACGCCGGCCGCTTTGTCGTCGGCGTCGCTGCTGCCGCCGCTGTCGTTCGCGCCGCTGCTGCACCCGGTGAGCGCCAGGGCCGCGGCGAGCAGGACTCCGGCCAGGGTCCGCGCGGGTCGTACGCGTGCGTGCATGGGACTTCCCCCCGAGGGTCGACACCTTGATGCCTCTTGGACGCCCGAGCCCGCCCGGACGTTGGGGTCGTCGCGTTCCGAGGCGATAACGGTCGGGACTCGGCGGGGACACACGGCCCCGGCCGCGTTGTCGGTGGCGGATGAGAAAGTGGGGGTCATGAGCGCACGTGGCACCCACACCAGGCAGGTCGTCGTCATCGGGGCCGGTATCGCGGGACTCGCGGCCGCCCACCGGCTGCTGGCGCGCGGCGCGGCCGTGACCGTCCTGGAGGCGTCCGACCGGGTCGGCGGCAAGCTGCTGCCCGGCGAGATCGCGGGCGCGCGCGTGGACCTGGGAGCCGAGTCGCTGCTCGCCCGCCGCCCCGAGGCGGTCGACCTCGCCCGGGAGACCGGCCTCGCCGACAGACTCCAGCCGCCCGCCACCGCCACCGCCTCGATCTGGACCCGCGGCGCCCTGCGCCCCATGCCCAAGGGCCACGTCATGGGCGTCCCCGGCACCGCCTCCGCCCTGGCCGGCGTGCTGTCCGAGGAGGGCCTGAAGCGCATCGAGGCCGACGCCGAGCTGCCCCGCACCGAGACGGGGGACGACGTGGCGGTGGGCGAGTTCGTCGCCGCCCGACTCGGCCGCGAGGTCGTCGACCGGCTTGTCGAACCCCTGCTGGGCGGGGTGTACGCGGGCGACGCCTACCGCATCTCCATGCGCTCGGCCGTTCCCCAGCTCTTCCAGGCCGCACAGCGGCACACCTCGCTCACCGCGGCCGTACGCGACATCCAGGCCAAGGCGACCGCCGCCCAGCAGACCGGGCCGGTGTTCATGGGCATCGCCGGAGGCGTGGCCCGCCTGCCGCTCGCCGTCGCCGAGTCGGTCCGCGCCCGCGGCGGCGAGATCCTCACCCACGCGCGCGTGACGGAGCTGCGCCGCGAGGCGACGGGCTGGCGCGTGGTGACCGGCGACCGGGTGCTGCACGCGGACGCCGTCGTCGTCGCCGCCCCCGCGCCCGCCGCCGCGGCCCTGCTGCGCGCCGAGGCCCCGGCCGCCGCGGCCGAGCTGACCGCCGTCGAGTACGCCTCCATGGCGCTGATCACCCTCGCCTACCGCCGCGCCGACGTGCACCTCCCCGAGGGCAGCGGCTTCCTGGTCCCACCCGTCGACGGCCGCACCATCAAGGCCTCCACCTTCGCCTCCCGCAAATGGGGCTGGATCGACGAGGAGAACCCGGACGTGGTCGTGCTGCGCACCTCCGTCGGCCGCTACGGCGAGACCGAGATCCTCGACCGCCCCGACGCCGACCTCGTCGACGTCTCCCGGCACGACCTGCGCGCGGCGACCGGCCTGGACGCGCGCCCCCTCGACACCCGCGTCACCCGCTGGACCGACGGCCTGCCCCAGTACCCGGTCGGCCACCACGCGCGCGTGGCCCGCATCCGCGAGCACCTCGGCAAGCTCCCCGGCCTCGCCGTGTGCGGCGCGGTCTACGACGGCGTCGGCGTCCCGGCCTGCATCGCGAGCGCGTACGCGGCCGTGGACCAGCTCGACGGAGATCTCGGCGGTGTGCAGGAGCTCACCGCCCACCCGGTGCAGAGTCTGCACGGAGGAGCAGGAGAATAAGGACCATGAGTGACGACGCCCCCACCACCGGCCCCGACCGGATCCCGAACAAGGGCAAGCTGGCCAAGGACCTCAACGAGGTCATCCGCTACACCCTGTGGTCCGTCTTCAAGCTGAAGGACGTGCTGCCCGAGGACCGCGCGGGCTACGCCGAAGAGGTCCAGGAGCTGTTCGACCAGCTCGCCGCGAAGGACGTGACGATCCGCGGCACCTACGACGTCTCCGGCCTGCGCGCCGACGCCGACCTCATGATCTGGTGGCACGCCGAGACCGCCGACCAGCTCCAGGAGGCGTACAACCTCTTCCGCCGCACCAAGCTGGGCCGCGCCCTGACCCCGGTCTGGTCGAACATGGCGCTGCACCGCCCCGCCGAGTTCAACCGCTCGCACATCCCGGCGTTCCTCGCCGACGAGACGCCGCGCAACTACGTCAGCGTCTACCCCTTCGTGCGCTCCTACGACTGGTACCTCCTGCCGGACGAGGACCGCCGCCGGATGCTCGCCGACCACGGCAAGATGGCCCGCGGCTACCCGGACGTCCGCGCCAACACGGTCGCCTCCTTCTCCCTCGGCGACTACGAGTGGCTGCTCGCCTTCGAGGCCGACGAGCTGTACCGCATCGTCGACCTCATGCGCCACCTGCGTGCCTCGGAGGCCCGGATGCACGTCCGCGAAGAGGTGCCCTTCTTCACCGGCCGCCGCAAGAGCGTGAGCGAACTGGTCGCCGGCCTGGCCTAGAAGGGGCCCGGGGAACTGCGCGACCAGCCACGAACGGTCCGCGGTTCCCCACCGGGGTCACCGAGACGGCGAAGGCTCCGCACGTCCCTCGCAGGCCGCGCGCCGCCCGGGCACACGCCCCTCCAACAGGTAAGCCTCGAAGTACGCGTTCACACACCGGTTCGGCCCCCCGGCCACCCCGTGCGACCCCGCGTCCCGCTCGGTCACCAGCACCGAACCCGACAGCCGCCGGTGCAACTCCAGTGCCCCGTCATAAGGCGCGGCCGCATCCCGCTCGGCGGCGAGGATCAGCACCGGCGGCAGCTCCCCGGGCCCGGTCCGCACATCGAGGGGCTGCTGACGCGGCGCGAGCCAGAACGCGCAGGGCAGATTCGTCCACGCGTTGTCCCACGTCTCGAACGGCGCCACCCGCGCCAGCCGCGTGTTGTCCCGGTCCCACACCCGCCAGTCCGTCGGCCAGGGCGCGTCGTTGCACTCCACGGCCGTGTACACCGCACCGGCGTTCTCCGCCTCACCGGCGGCGTCCCGCACCGGTCCGGCGATGTCGATCAGCAGCTGCGGGTCGCCCTTCAGATACTCCGACAGCGCCTGTGCCCGCAGCGGCCAGTAGTCGTCGTGGTACCCGGCCTGCAGGAACGCCCCCTGCAACTGCCCGGGACCGACCTTGCCGCCGGCCGGCTCCGCCGCCAGCCGGGCCCGCGCCCTCTCGTAGGAGCGCAGCACCTCCTCGGAGGTGTCGCCGAGGCCGTACACCTCGTCGTGCTTGGCGATCCACTCCCGCAGATCGGCCCAACGCCCTTCGAAGGCGGCCGACTGGGCGAGGTTGTTGCGGTACCAGATCCGCTCCGGGTCGGGGTCCACCGCCGAGTCGAACACCATCCGCCGCACGTGCGAGGGGAACAGCGTCGCGTACAGCGCCCCGAAGTACGTGCCGTACGAGGCGCCCATGAACGTCAGCCGGCGTTCGCCGAGGGCGGCGCGCAGCACATCGAGGTCGCGGGCGTTGTTCAGGGAGTGGTAGTGCCGCAGGGCGTCGCCGGTCCGCTCGGCGCAGCCGCGGGCGTACGCCTTGGCCTGGGCGATGCGCTCCCTCTTGTACGACTCCGAGGGGTGTGTCGGCGCCTGGGAGGGCCCCTTGAAGAACCGCTTCGGGTCCTGGCAGGACAGCGGCGCGGAACGGCCGACACCGCGCGGGGCGTAGCCGACGAGGTCGTAGGCGGCGCCGATGCGCTTCCACTCCGGCAGCATGCCGATCAGCGGGAAGTGGAAGCCGGAGGCGCCGGGCCCGCCCGGGTTGAAGACAAGGGCACCTTGGCGCGGCACCTTGTGCTTGCTGTTGTGCGGGTCGCGCTGGGTGGCGCGGACCCGGGAGACGCTGAGGCTGATCTGCCTGCCGTCCGGGTCGGCGTAGTCGAGCGGGACGGACACCGTGCCGCACTCCATGCTTCCGGGCACGTCCTGGTCGGACGAGCACGCGCCGAAGTCGATACCGGTCTGCCGGGCCCGCGCGGCGGCGACCGCGGCGCCCCGCAGCTCGGCCGCCGCGCCGGGCGCACGGGACGTACCGAACGGGCCGGACGCGCCACCGGCCGGGGCCGCGGCCAGGGTGGTCAGCAGCAGCGCGGCGGCCAGCGCCCCCGCGGCCGAGTGACGGGCGGCAGCTCTCATGGGGTATCCCTTCGGTGCACGGCGGCGACTAAAGGGATGTTTCGTTCGCTTGTCGGTCAAGGCAAGCACCGTCCGGCCGGTGTCGGCCCCAATGCCCCCTGTGCGCCCCCTGAGGGGCGGGCCCGTCAGCCGTTGTGGTCGAGGTAGCGCTCCAGGTGCTGCTCACGGTGTGCGAAGGCCGCCCGCAGGTCCGGTTCGCCTATGGCGTGGACGCCGCGCACGGCGACGGACGTGAGGAAGGCCCGGTCGTCGCCGCTGCCGGTGTGCCGGGCGAGCGCGCCGAGCAGCCGCTGCCCGGCGGGGGAGGCCCAGCGCGAGTACGGACGCGCCTCGAACCGGGCGATGACCAGGGAGCTGAGCGTGAGGATCAGCGGCAGCGCGAACCACATGGCCATCAGCGGGCGCGGCATGTCGGCCGGGACGGGCAGCAGCAGCGCGGTCGCGCCGAGCACCGTCACGGCGACCGCGGCGGCCTGCACCTGCCGTAGCGCGGAGGCGACCGAGGGGCGGCCGTCCTCCGGCACCGCGAGACCGGCGCCCACCAGCCGGTCGGCGAGGGCACGCACCGGGTCGGCGTGGGCCGCGGCGGTGCGGACCGGCGCGATGGGGGACTGGCCCTCCGGGCCGATCGCCCCGATCACCGAACGCTCCATCTCGTCGCGTCCGCGCGGGTCGACGACCGTCGCCCAGCCGGTGTGGGCCAGCAGCAGCCGGCGCTGCCGGGCCATCGACACCAGCGTCAGATCCGCGACCCGGCGGGGGCCGCCGGACAGGAACGCCGCCTCGTACAGGGTCAGCGTGTGGTCCCGGCCCGCGCTCACCGCGTCCGTTTCCAGGGTCGCGGCGCGTACGGCGGCCAGGCACAGCCGGGTGCAGGCGGTGCCGGCGGCGGCCCAGGCCAGCAGCAGAAGGAGGACCCAGAACATGCCGCGTTTCTATGTCAAAGGCCCTGGAAACTCCATGCCTTGTTCACCATCCGGACGAGCTGTGGCGGAGGTGTGACCTGCAGCCCGGCGAGGCGCCGGGGTCGCCGGCAGCGCGGGCGCCGGGTCCGTGGCCGGGCCGGGCGGGGCGGGGGAGTTGGTGATCGGCGGGGTGGAGGCGGCCGCCATGTCGTGGGCCAGCTGGTCGAAGTCGACGTACCCCGTGGCCTCCAGGACCTTGATGTGGTCCAGCACGGTCGCGTTGGCGTCCTCGGCGAGCTGCCGCACCAGGGTGTTGCGGGTGCTCGCGCGGACCTGCGCGACCACGCCGAACACCTTGCCGTGCGCGAGCCGCAGGATGTTGGCGAACTCCCGGTCGTACGTGGTGCCCTGGGCCGCGTCGAGGGTGTCGAGCCAGGCCTGCTGCTGCTCGTTGGGCTCGTTCGGCAGCTCCAGGCCCAGCCGGGAGGCCACGTCGCGCACCCGGTCGTCCAGGAACACATGGCCGTCGACCAGGTGTTGTCCCGCGGTGCGTACGGCCTGAGTCGTGCCCTTCTGCTGCGCCTGCTGGCCTGCGGGCAGCTCCCACAGGCCCGCCAGGCGGACTTTGGTGATGAACTCCCGGTCCAGGGCGGACAGCGGGCCGAAACGGGTCGTCACGGTCTGGGCGTCCAGTACGGAGGGGCCGGTGCCGGAGCGGTCGGCGTACGACCAGATCGGGAAGACCATGGCGAGGAGTGTCGCGGTCAGGCCGGTGATGATCAGTCCGGTGCCGCTGAGTATGCCTCGGCCGGGTATGGGGGGTCGGGGTCGCAAGTGGTGCCTCCTGATTTGCGGGGGCATGTTACTGCGCCTACCGAATGGGGGTTCACCGTGCGAGTGTTGGACGGGCCCACAGGGTCACCTGGCCAGGAGAAACTTCTTCGCCGTGCCGGCCAGGCGACGGCGCGGGGCGGGGCCCGTCCGGTCCAGCCACCAGTCCCTCAAGGCCCGGCGGGTGCGGCCGTTCGGTACGTCTCCCTCGTCCAGCAGCGTCTCGGCGAAGGTCAGGGCGTCCTGGCGGTAGCCGCCCGTCATGGGAGTGCGCTGGGCGTACGCCAGGAAGGCAGGGCGGTAGGTGTCGCCCAGGATCTGCGGAAGCTCCGGGGCCACCTTCGCCACCACGTCGGCGCGCTTTCCGGCGAGGGCGCGTGCCTGGATCCGCAGCCGGGCCCGGTCGAAGCCCTCGGGCGCGGGGGTTCCGGCCACCAGGGCGGACAGCAGGGCGGTCTGGGCGAGGCCGAGGCGCAGCCGGGCCTCCGGCTTCGGCGAGGGGTCGGCCCGGCGCGCTCCGGCATCGGTTCGCGCCTCCAGGGCCGCTGCCCCGCCGCCCGCCTCCACCGCGCCCCGTATCTCCGCCAACTCCCGCTCCAGCTCGGCCGGTTCCGGGAAGTTCTCGTCGCGCTCCAGCAGCACCCCCGGCGGGGAGACGCGGGCGGCGAGGTCGGTGAGGATGTCGAGGACGGGGCGGGGGACGGGGTGGGCGTGGCTGTCGTGCCAGACCCCGTCGCGTGCGAAGCCGCCCGCGACATGGACGTAGGCGATGGCCTCCAGCGGGAGCTCGGCCAGTGCCTTGGCCGGGTCCTCGCCGCGGTTGACGTGGTTGGTGTGCAGGTTGGCCACGTCGATCAGGAGGCGTACGCCGGTGCGGTCGGCGAGTTCGTAGAGGAACTGGCCCTCGGTGAGCTCCTCGCCGGGCCAGGAGATCAGCGCGGCGATGTTCTCGACGGCCAGCGGCACGGGCAATGCGTCCTGGGCGATGCGGATGTTCTCGCAGAGCACGTCCAGGGCGTCCCGGGTGCGCGGCACCGGCAGCAGGTGACCGGCCTCCAGGCGCGGGGACGCGGTGAGCGGGCCGCCCGCCCGGACGAACGCGATGTGCTCGGTGACCAGCGGCGATCCCAGCGCCTCGGCCCGCTCGGCGAGCGCGGTGAGCCGGCCCTCGTCCGGCCGGTCGGCGCCGCCGAGGCCGAGCGAGACGCCGTGCGGTACGACGGTCACCCCGCGCTCGCGCAGCCGCCGCAGGGAGTCCGGCAGATGGCCGGGGCAGACGTTCTCCGCGACGACCTCGACCCAGTCGATGCCGGGCATGCGCTCCACGGCGTCCGCGATCTCCGGCCGCCAGCCGATCCCCGTCCCGAGTCGCTCCATGGTTCCTCCCCCGAGTGTGCGTGCTCGTTCGGGGTATCGCCCAGGCGGCCCGGTCCCGAATCCCGCCGGGCCGCTTTCAGAGCAACATTTGAGGTTCCCGCCGCACTGCGGGACGCCCTTGGAACTACTGCAGGACGCCCTCGGAGTCCACCGGGTCCGGCCGGCTCGTGTTGACCGTGCCGGGGGCGCCCGGCGAGGGCCGCGAGGTGGCGCGGATGTCACCGCTCGGTCCGGCGGCGGGCGCCGACGGCACGGGCTGGCCGGGGACCGGCGGCGGCGGGCCGCTGGGGCTGGCCGTCGAGCCGTTCGCCATGTCGTTGGCGATGGCGTCGAAGTCGACCTTGCCGGTCTTCTCCAGCACGGTGATGTGGTCGAGCACGGTCTGGTTGGCGTCGGAGGCGAGCTGCCGCACCAGGGTGTTGCGGGTGCTGTTCCGCACCGCGCCGATCGCCGGGAAGATCTTGCCGTGCGCGGACCGCAGGAGGTTGACGAACTTGTACTCGTAGTCCGCGCCCGTCGCCGCCGTCATCTCCTGCAGCCAGCCCTGCTGCTGCTCGTTGGGCTGGTTCGGCAGCTCCACACCCAGCTGGGCCGCCACGATCCGCACCCGCTTGTCCAGGTCGGTGTGGCCGACGATCAGATGGTCGGCGGCCTCCTTGATCGCCTCGCTGGGTGCCCGCTCCATGGCCTGCTGCCCCGCCGGCAGCTCCCACAGCCCGGCCAGCCGCACCCGCACGATCAGATCGCGGTCGGACGCGGTCAGCGGCCCCCACCGGGTGTTCACCGTCCCTGCCGCCAGGTTCGCCTGGCCGGTGCCGGAACGGTCCGCGTAGGACCACACGGGGAAAGCGAGCGCGCCCACGGTGGCGACGAGGGCCGCGATGATCAGGGCCGTACCGTTGATACGCCGCAAAGGAAGCCTCCCGGGGAAAGCCGACTGGTCGCTGTGGCCGGTGATGCACGGCCGACGACCAGTGGTACGCGCGGCGCACCCAGGATGTTCATCACGGTCCGGCTCTCAGTTCCGCAGCGCCGGATGCTCCGCGACCACCGTGCACGAGCCCGGCGCGATCTCCGTGAACCCGGCGTCCCGCACCACCGGCAGTCCGCTCTGGGTCAGCTCCCGCCAGCGGGCCGGGTCGGCGGTGCGCACGGCGAGCGGGAAGCCGGCCTCGCGCCACGCCTCGCGCTCCTCGTCCGACAGCTCCCACCAGGCGAGCTGGGCGCCGTGCCCGGCCTGCGCCATGGCCTTGCCGGCCGACATCTCCACCTCGGGGCTCATCCACAGCACGGGCGCCCCGGGGTCCGCGGCGACCGGCTCCTCGGGGTCGTCCAGCTCGGTGCCGGAGACCTGGAGCCGCGCGAGATCCTTGGGCCAGCCGTCCAGCGGCACGGGCGGGAACACCCGTACCTCCGCCGACTTCCCGGTCACGGTGATGCCGTCCAGCGCCTCGGCCCGCCGCCACTCCGCGCCCCGGGCCCGTCGTACGACCTTCCGGATCCGGGCGTCCTGCCAGTCCCGCACGGCCTGCGCCCACTCGCCCTCACCGAGGGACCGGGGGTCGCTGAGGATCGTCAGCACGGCCCGGGCGGCGGTCTCCAGCGCGTCGGTGCGGGCCGGGGGCGCGTCGCGCTCCATGCGGACGACCAACGGCAGCACGAACTGGGGCGCCTGGTCACGCGCGCTCGGCTCGGAACGGAAGGGGCTCTCACTCACACCGCGAGGCTACTGGACTCGCCTGGACGAACGGCGGCCCGTGTGATCAACCGATGTCCGCCCGCACCCGTCTAACGGGACGATGACCCTCGCACCCAGCGCTCTGCGCCTCGAAAACGTCGGCCGCCGCTACGGCGTCCGCGGCCCCTGGGTCCTGCGCGCCGTCGACCTGGACCTGGCACCCGGCACCCTCACCCGCGTCACAGGGCACAACGGCACCGGCAAGTCCACCCTGTTGCGCCTGCTCGCCCGCATCGACGCCCCGACCGAGGGCCGCCTCAGCGGCCGCCCCCGTACGGCGTACGTTCCCGAACGCTTCCCGCCCGCCCTGCCCTTCACCGCCCACGCCTACCTCACCCACCTCGGCACGGTGCACGGCCTGCCCCGCCCCAGGGCCGAGCGCGCCGCGGACGACTGGCTGGAGCGGTTCGGTGCCTTCCAGTACAGGGACACCCCCATGGCCAGGCTGTCCAAGGGGGGCAGTCAGAAGGTCGCCGTCGCCCAGGCGCTGCTCGCCGGACCGGAGCTGCTGGTGCTGGACGAGGCGTGGACCGGCCTGGACATGGACGCCCGCGCGGAGCTGGACCGGGCCGTCGCCGAGCGCGTTTCCGCCGGCGGGGCGGTCGTCTTCGTCGACCACGACCCGGCCCGGCTCGCCGGGCTGTCCGACGCCGAGTACGCGGTGTTCGAAGGCGGCCTGCACCGCCGTACACAGACCACATCCGCGTCCGTCGCCGGGCCGCAGGTCGTCGTCGAGGCGCAGGCGGCACCCGGCGCACTCCTGCCGGCAGAGGTGCTCCGGACCGCGACGACAACAGCCGAGACCGCTCCCGGCGTTCACCGGCTCACTGTCCCCGCCGCCCGCAGCGACGTATCGCTGCGCGCCCTGCTCACGGCCCGCCCGCCCTGGCATGTCGTCAGCGTGCGCCCCGCCACCGACAGCGACGCCCCGGAGAACCCCCGATGACCGCACTGCTCCGCTACCAGTCCGCGCTCCTGGTGCGCTCCCAGCGCTGGCTGCCGCCGTTCGTGCTGTACGCCGTCTTCCTCGCCGTCGGCGTGCAGGGCGGGGAGCCGGTGCTCGACTCGCTGGGCTACGCGGCCGCGGCGCTGCTGCCGGTCGCGGCCTGGCTGGTGCGGATCTGTGTCACCGGCGAGCCCCCGGCGGCCCGGGCCTGTGTGGCCGCGGCGGTCGGACCGGCGCGGGCGCATCTCGCCGCGCTGCTCGTCGCCCTGGGCGCGGCGGTGCTGCTCGGCACGGCGGCGACCCTGGTGGTGACGCTGATCAGCGATCCGGTGGGCGCCGACCATCAGACCCGGGTGTCACGGCCCGCGGCGGGCCTGGCCGGGCTGCTCGCGGCCCAGGCGTGCGCGCTGCTCGGCACCGCTGTGGGCGCACTCACTGTCTGGCCGGTGCTGCGCTCGACCGGCCGCGCGGTGCCCACGCTGTTGCTGGCCGCGCTGCTCGCCCTGGTCGTCAGTGGCTCCCCGGCGAACGCCGCCGTCAGCGGCCTGGTCACCGGTTCCCGGTCGGGCACGGTGACCGTGCCGGTGCTGCCGCTGCTGGCGGCCGCGCTGTCGGCCGTGACCGCAACGGCCGTGGCCTGCGCGCTCACCGCCCGCCGCTCACCCTGAGCAGGCCGTGCGCTGGGCCTCCTGCCACTCGCAGACCGGGCACAGGGTGATGCCCTTGTACGTCTCGGGGTACTCCGTCGGCTCCCGGCACAGCACGCACTCGGCGTACGGCGGGCCCTCGGCCTTCGGTGGCCGGGCCGGGGCGATCAGGCAGTAGTCGTCCTCGCTCATGCCTCCAGCGTAGGACGGTCACCGGCCCCGGGCGGCGGCCCCGATCAGCTCCGAGACCTTCACGAAGCGGTAGCCCCGCCGGCGCAGCTCCGGGACGATCTCCCGGACGGCCCGCTCGGTGGCGGGGGCCGCGCTGCGGGTGCAGTGCAGGACGACGACCGAGCCGGGGCGCACCCCGTCCAGGACCTGGCGGGCGACGGCGTCGGAGTCCGTGGCGAAGGCGTCGCCGCCGACCACGTCCCACTGCACGGCCGTCACACCCGTGGGCGTCAGGGCCCGCAGCGCCTCACGGTCGTAACAGCCGCCGGGAAAACGGAAGTAAGGCATCGCGTCCGGGACGCCCGCCGCGCGGAACGCCGTGTACGCCCGCTCCACGTCGGACCGCATCCGGCCCGCGGGCAGGTCCGGCAGGCCGTAGCAGTCGGGGGTGAAGGCGTAGTGGCTGTAGGAGTGGTTGGCGACCTCGAAGAGGCGGTCGCGGCCGATGGCGCGGGCCTGCTCCGGGTACTGCTCGGCCCACCGGCCCGTCATGAAGACCGTCGCCGGGACCTTCAGCGCGCGCAGGGTGGCGATCAGGGAGGGGTTGTCGAAGTGCTCGCCGGCCGCCGCCCGGTCGCCCTGGCCCGCGGTCATGTCGGCGTCGAAGGTCAGCGCGACGGTCCTGCCCGCGCCGCGGGGGCCGTTGCGGAAGACGGGGGTCAGACCCGCCGGGCCCGGCGCCAGGGTGGGCGGCCGGGTCACCGAGGGGGAGGGGGCCGGGCGGGCGGCGCCCGAGGAGCGGGGCGGCGCCGCGGGGGTGCCGCACGCGGAGAGGGCCGCGCCGAGCGCACAGACGGCGGCGATTCGTCGTACAGAAAGGATCACCGTACGAACGTAAGAGGAGCGAACCGGCATTTCGGGGAGCCGGTGCCGTCCGTGCGCCCGTGCCGGGCGGGGATCACCCGCCCGGGCCCGCCGCGGTGCGGGTCAGCCCTTCCAGGGGCCCGTCACGGCGAACGTCGTGCCGGGGGTGTAGCAGTTGACGTACATCGTCCTGCCGTCGGGGGAGAAGGTGACGCCGGCGAACTCGCTGTACGCCGGAGCCTGTGGTGTGCCGATGTTCTGGCGGTTGCGGGCCATGGCGTAGACCTCGCCGCTGCGGGTGACGCCGTAGACGTGCTGGACGCCGCTGCCGTCCTCGCACACCATCAGGCCGCCGCTGGGGGCGAGGCAGATGTTGTCCGGGGAATCGCCGGGCAGCTGCACATCGGAGTCGGGGCCGAAGACGATCACCAGGGTGAGACGGCGGCGCCGGGGGTCCAGGCGCCAGATCTGGCCGTAGTGGTCGGCCCCCGAGCCGTTGCTCCTGCGCGCGAACGACGACACGAAGTACACGCTGCGCCCGCCCCAGTAGCAGCCCTCCAGCTTCTGCGCATGGGTGATGCCCCCGGCCCCGAAGTCCTGCAGCCGGATCGGCGTCGTCTTCGCCAGCGGATCGGGTACGTCCACCCACTGCACCCCGTTGAACGAGGTGCCCGCCTCCTGGACCACCGACAGGTCCGGCACCCCGGGCACCCGCATCGCCTGGAGCCGGCCGCCCGCGCGCAGCGAGCCGGGGCCGCCCAGCGGCTTCTCCGGCAGGAAGCGGTAGAACAGGCCGAACGGCTTCTGGAAGGCGTCCTCCGTCTCGTAGACGATGCCACGGCCCGGGTCGACCGCGATCGCCTCGTGCGCGAAGCGGCCCATGGCGGTCAGCGGCACCGCGCCGCTGCGGTGCGGGTCGACCGGGTCCACCTCGAAGATGAAGCCGTGGTCCTTGGTGTACCCGTTGGTACCTGCCTTGTCCTCCGTCTCCTCGCAGGTCAGCCAGGTGCGCCACGGGGTCGGGCCGCCCGCGCAGTTGACGGCCGTGCCCGCGATCGCCACCCGCTCGGACAGGACGCGGTTGCGGGAGTCGAGGGTGAGCGTCGTACAGCCGCCCTTGCCCATCGGGTCGTACGTCAGGCCCGGGACGGTGGGGACGATGATGCGGCCGGTGACGCGGTTCTCGTGGTTGCGGACGAGATGGACGCGGCCGCCTCTGCCCGGCAGGGCGGTCATGCCGTCGAAGTTGGAGGGCACCGGGCCCTCGCCGGAGCGCAGGGCGTCGCCCTCGCGGGAGAGCACCCGGTAGCGGAAACCTTCCGGCAGATCGAGCAGGCCGTTCGGGTCGGGCACGAGCGGGCCGTAGCCCTGATGGCCGAGGCCCTGCGCGGCGGCCGTACCGGTGAACAGCTCCGAGAGGGCTCCGGTGAACGCGATGCCGGCCCCCACGGCCCCGGAACGGGCCAGCGCCTGACGACGAGTCATGGACATGGTGCAGCCTTCCTGTTGGCGGACAGGACTGACCAGGCGTGTCTATCACCCACAGGGCCCCGCGGGAACTACGCGCGTCGCAGGAGTCACCGGTCCGGTGGCGGCTGCTGCGCCTTCTCGAGGAACCTCAGCAGCTCCACCGGGAACGGCAGCACCAGCGTCGAGTTCTTCTCCGCCGCGACCGCCACGATGGTCTGGAGCAGGCGCAGTTGGAGCGCGGCCGGGGTCTCGGACATCTGCTGCGCGGCCTCGGCGAGCTTCTTCGACGCCTGCAGCTCGGCGTCCGCGTTGATGACCCGGGCCCGGCGCTCGCGGTCGGCCTCGGCCTGACGGGCCATCGAGCGCTTCATGGTGTCCGGCAGCGACACGTCCTTGATCTCGACGCGGTCGATCTGCACGCCCCAGCCGACGGCGGGGCTGTCGATCATCAGTTCCAGGCCCTCGTTGAGCTTCTCGCGGTTGGACAGCAGGTCGTCCAGCTCGCTCTTGCCGATGATGGACCTCAGCGAGGTCTGCGCCATCTGCGAGACCGCGAACCGGTAGTCCTCGACATTGACGATCGCGGCCGCCGCGTCCACGACCTTGAAGTAGACGACCGCGTCCACCCGCACCGTGACGTTGTCCCGGGTGATGCCCTCCTGAGCCGGGATCGGCATGGTCACGATCTGCAGATTGACTTTGCGGATGCGGTCCAGGCCCGGCACGATCAGCGTCAGCCCCGGGGCGCGCGGCTTGTCGCGCAGCCGGCCGAGCCGGAACACCACGCCGCGTTCGTACTGCTTGACCACCCGGGCCGCCGCCGCGACGTAGACCAGACCCGCCGCGCCCGCCCCCGCGGCCACCGCCAGCAGCTCCTGGAGCATGACGACCTCCTCGGCCGGAGGGCCCGATTGCCCGCTCCTGTCACGATATGCCCGGAGCCCGGTCCGGGGCCATGAGCGGGCGCGGACCGGGCAGGGGTCGACTCGGGGGTCGATTCAGGGGCCGTCTCAGGGGCCGTCTCAGGGTGCGGCGACCTCCACCGGCTCGGTGGCGGCCGCGGTGACCTTCACCGGCTCGGCGCTGGTCGCGCTGTGCCGCTCGGACCAGCCCTGGAGCGCCGTACGGAAGGCGTGGTCCAGGTGGTGCAGTCCGGACAGGTCCAGCTCCACGGGCCGGTCCTGGGGCAGTGCCTCCAGGCTGTCGAGGACCTTCGGCAGTCTGAGGAAGGTCGCGTTGCCCGACAGATACACCTGGATGGGGCCCGCGCCCTTGTCGACGACCTCCAGGCGGAGGTTCGAGGCCTCCCACGCCGTCTTGACGATGGCGAGGCCCAGGCCGATGAGCACGCCCTCGAACATGCTGACCGAGACGATCGCCAGCGCCGTCACCGCGAGGATCACCGCCTCGCCGCGGCTCTCGCGCCACAGCGGCACGAGCGTGCGCACCGGTATCAGCTTGGCGCCGGCGTGGATCAGGACGCCCGCCAGGGCCGCGATGGGGATGTACGCCAGCACCTGCGGCAGCAGGGCGGCGAACAGCAGCAGCCACAGGCCGTGCATCACCCGGGCGGCCTTGGTGCGCGCGCCCGCCTGGACGTTGGCGGAGCTGCGCACGATGACCGCGGTCAGCGGCAGGGCGCCGAGCAGACCGCTGACGGCGTTGCCCGCGCCCTGCGCGACCAGCTCCTTGTCGTACTCGGTGCGCGGCCCGGAGTGCATCCGGTCCACGGCCGCGGCGCTGAACAGCGACTCCGCGGAGGCGATCATGGTGAACGCGACGATGGTGGCGAGCATCCCGGGGTCGGCCAGGTCGCCCAGCGTGCCGAGGGAGGGCAGCCGCACCGAGTCGAACAGGCCGTGCACCTCGACGGTGGCCACCGGCAGGCTCAGGGCCACCGAGGCGAGGGTCGCGAGGCCCACCGCGGCGAGCGGACCGGGCACCGCACGCACCCGGCCGGGCAGCCGCGGCCACAGCACCAGCACGGCGATCGTGCCCGCGCCCAGGGCCAGCGAGGCGAGCGACGCGGTGTCCGTGAGGGCGTCCGCCAACGCCCCGGGCACACCGGCGATCTTCTCCAGGCCCGAGGAGGGCGCCTTAGTGTCGGCGAGCGCGTACAGCTGTCCGGCGATGAGGACCAGACCGATACCGGCCAGCATGCCCTCGACGACGGACACGGATATCGCGCGGAACCAACGGCCCAGTCTCAGGCTGCCCATGAGGATCTGCAGCAGGCCGGTGGCGAGCACCATCACGCCGAGCGCGGCGAGGCCGAACTCGGAGACGGCCTCGAAGACCAGCACGGTCAGTCCGGCCGCCGGGCCGGACACCTGCAGGCTGCTGCCGCGCATCACTCCGGTGACGAGGCCGCCCACGATGCCGGTGACCAGGCCGAGTTCGGCCGGGACGCCGGACGCGACGGCCACGCCGACGCAGAGGGGGAGAGCGACCAGGAACACCACGAGGGAAGCGAGGAAGTCCTGCTTCAGGTGGGGGTTGTGTATGTGGGGGTGTATGGACATGGCACGCCTCACAGGGCCTCGAACGCGTCGGACTCCGCGCGGTGTTCGCGCACGGCACCGGTGTGCACCTCGTAGTACCAGGCGTGTGTGCGCAACCGCCTTTCTGCCAGGGCCCGTTCCACGCAGGGGTAGGAACGCAGCCGCATCAGCTGGGCGAGGACGTGGTGCTGCACCGCGTCGGCGACGGTGGGGTCGTCGCGGTCCGCCGCGGCCGGTTCGCCGGCGGCGTGCGCCAGCCAGTCGCGCACGGCGGGCACCGCGTCGAGGTCGTCGCCCCGGACCAGCGCCCCGACCGCGCCGCAGTGCGAGTGGCCGCAGACGACGACGTCCTGGACGCCGAGCACGTCCACGGCGTACTCGATGGTGGCCGCCTCGGCGGTGGGGCGGGCCAGGTCGTGGGGCGGGACGATGTTGCCCGCGGTGCGCAGCTCGAACAGCTCGCCGGGTCCCGCTCCCGTGATCAGGGCCGGTACGACCCTGGAATCGGAGCAGGTGATGAACAGAACGGTGGGCGACTGGCCCTCGGCGAGCCTGGCGAACTCCTCAGGGCGCTGTCCGAACGTACGGGCGTTGTCGATGAGGGGTTGCATGGGTTGGCCTCCTGGAGGCACGGCAAAGCAGTATGCCGCGTCCCAATGGTTGGTCAACAGATGGTCAAGAAACACGTTAGCCGGGCAAAGTCGCTTGCAGGGTGAACGACGTGTTTCCGACCGGAAAGAGCTGCGAAAGGGCGGGTCAGTGGCCTGATCCCGCCCTTGTGCGCGCGTACTATCTGATGTTCGGTGATCTGTTCAGGACTCCACGAGGCGCTTGGCGTCCCGAGCCAGCGCGGTGAGCCGGGAGATGGCCCGGAAGTACTTCTTCCGGTAGCCGCCCTTCAGCATCTCCTCGCTGAACAGCCGGTCGAACGGCAGCCCGGAGGCCAGCACCGGCACCTCACGGTCGTAGAGCCGGTCGGCCAGGACGACCAGCCGCAGCGCCGTCGACTGGTCCGGCACGGGCGTCACACCGGTGAGGCAGACCGCCCGGAGGTCGTCGGTCAGCGCGCCGTAGCGGCTGGGGTGGACGCGGGCGAGGTGCTCCAGCAGGTGCGGGAAGTCGTCGAGGGAGGCGCCCGGGGTGGCGTAGGCGGCCTTCGTCACCCGGTCGTCGGAGTACGGCGCCGGGGCCTCGGGCAGGCCGCGGTGGCGGTAGTCCTCGCCGTCGATGCGCAGGGCGCGGAAGTGGGCCGACAGGCCCTGGATCTCGCGCAGGAAGTCGGCCGCCGCGAACCGGCCCTCGCCGAGCTTGCCGGGCAGGGTGTTGGAGGTGGCCGCGAGGGCGACACCCGCTTCGACCAGCTTGCCGAGGAGGGTGGAGACCAGGACGGTGTCGCCCGGGTCGTCCAGCTCGAACTCGTCGATGCACAGCAGCCGGTGCCCGGAGAGGGTCTTCACCGTCTGCTGGAAGCCGAGCGCGCCGACCAGGTTGGTCAGCTCCACGAAGGTGCCGAACGCCTTCAGGGACGGCTCCGCCGGAGTGGCGTGCCACAGGGAGGCCAGCAGATGGGTCTTGCCGACGCCGTAGCCGCCGTCCAGATAGACACCGCGCGGGCCGGCCGGGGCCTTGGGGGTCTTCGCCCGGCCGAAGCCGAGGAAGCCGCGCCGGCCGGCGCCGGTGGCGTGCGCGCCGCCCAGTCCGGCCGCGAAGTCCTCCAGGACCCGGACCGCCTCGGTCTGGCTGGGCTGGTTCGGGTCCGGGATGTACGTGCTGAAGCGCACCGAGTCGAACCGCGGCGGCGGCACCATCTCGGCGACCAGCCGGTCCGCGGGGACGTGCGGCTCGCGGGCGCACAGGGACAGCGGGGCCGGGTCGGCTATCGGGTGGAGGCCGGAGGCAGCGGGGGAGGACGACACGGTTCCCCAGCTTAAGCGGCGTGGAACACTGCGGAACATGCGACGCCTGTTCCCTGTGACCGATGAAACAGCAGCCCCGGCCTCCGAGACCCGGGAAAGGGGCGACCACGAGTGGAGTCTGTCCGAGCTCGCTACCGCCTACGCGTATCCCCGGACCGGCCCCGAGGGTCCCGAGGTGTGGCTGCGCGCCAACATGGTCTCCACGCTCGACGGAGCCGCCCAGCACGACGGCCGCTCGCAGCCCATCTCCACCGCGACCGACATGCGGATCTTCGGCACGCTGCGGGCGCTGGCGGATGTGGTCGTGGTCGGTGCTGAAACGGTACGCCAGGAGGGCTACCGCCCGGCACGCGTGCGTGCGGAGTTCGCCGCAGCGCGCGAGGCCGCCGGTCAGGCCCCCGCGCCCGCGATCGCCGTGGTCACCGCCGGCCTGGACCTCGACTTCTCGCTGCCGCTGTTCACCTCACCGGCCGTACCCACCCTGATCCTCACCGGCGCGGCCGCCGCGCCCGACCGCAGGGCTGCCGCCGAGAAGGCCGGCGCGCAGGTGGTGATCGCCGGTGACGGGGTGGGCGTGGACCCCGTGCGGGCCGTGCGGGAGCTGGCCGAGCTCGGGCACACGCGGCTGCTGACCGAGGGCGGGCCGCGGCTGCTGGGCCAGCTGATCGCCTCCGGCGTGCTCGACGAGCTGTGTCTGACGGTCTCGCCGATGCTCACCGCGGGCGACGCGCAGCGGATCGCGGGCGGCCCGTCCGTCACCGTTCCGCGCCATTTCGAACTCGTGTCCCTGCTGGAAGAGGCCGGGTTCTTGTTCAGTCGCTACCGTCGGTCGTGAAATCAGCGGAATGTGCCGTTCCGTTTAGCTTCCGCTGGGCAAACTTAGACCGGCAGTACCCGTGCGATCACGGGGCAGGATGGTTTCCGCAGGGCCTGGAACGGCCCACGCAGGACGGAGGGCCCATGGGGCCCTCGAACAAGAAGGGGCGCTGGTGTTCACAAGCGTTTTGATGATCGAGAAGGCCCTGACGTCCGCCGACGTGGAGTTCGTCACGACCTTGCACGGGGACGAGCAGGTCTCCTTCCACGTGCTCCTCCAGCCACGCGGCGAACAGGCGGACCGGCTGCTGCGCGCCATCGACGACATCGCCCTCGGCGAGCTGGACGAGGCGGTGCGGGAGGGTTCCACGCCGGAGGGCGACGTGGCGATGAACGTCGGGGAGAAGGCGCTGGAGGTGTCCTTGACGGCGTTGCGCACCGCGGGGTCCGAGGCGGAGGGGCGGCTGGTCGACGACCATCCGCTGGAGGCGCTGAAGGGGCTGGTCGCGGAGGTGGGGGCCGACGAGGTGATCGTGCTGACCGACCCCCACTATGTGGAGGAGTTCTTCCACCGGGACTGGGCCTCTCGGGCTCGGCACAAGGTGGGCGTGCCGGTGCTGAAGCTGTTCTCGCACAGCAAGGCGTAGCTGTGTGGGGTGCTCGGGAGCGTTGCCGGGTGCGGGTGCGTCGTGGTTGCTCGCGCAGTTCCCCGCGCCCCTGGGGGCATTAGGGTGGAGCCCTACCTCGTATCGCAATCTTGGGAGAACACGCATGGCACCCGGCCTTCCTACCGCCATGGAGCGACCTCACTTCATCGGTATCGGCGGGGCCGGGATGTCCGGGATCGCGAAGATCCTCGCCCAGCGCGGGGCGGCCGTCGCCGGCAGCGATGCCAAGGAATCGGCGACCGCCGAGGCGCTGCGGGCGCTGGGTGCCACCGTGCACATCGGGCACGCGGCCGAGCACCTGGCGGACGACGCGAGCTGTGTCGTGGTGTCGTCGGCGATCCGGGCGGACAACCCGGAGCTGGTGCGCGCGGCGGAGCTGGGCATCCCCGTGGTGCACCGGTCCGACGCGCTCGCGGCGCTGATGGAGGGCCTGCGGCCGATCGCGGTCGCGGGCACCCACGGCAAGACGACCACCACCTCGATGCTGGCCGTCTCGCTCGGCTCGCTGGGCCGGCAGCCGTCGTACGCGATCGGCGGCGACCTGGACGCGCCCGGCTCCAACGCGCTGCACGGCGAGGGCGAGATCTTCGTCGCCGAGGCGGACGAAAGCGACCGCAGCTTCCACAAGTACGCGCCCGAGGTGGCGATCGTGCTCAACGTGGAGCTCGACCACCACGCCAACTACGCGTCGATGGACGAGATCTACGAGTCGTTCCAGACCTTCGCGGGCCGGATCGTGCCCGGCGGCACGCTGGTGATCTCCGCCGACCACGAGGGCGCCCGGGAGCTGACCCGGCGCGTCGCGGGCACCGTGCGGACGGTGACGTACGGCGAGGCGGCGGACGCGGACGTGCGGGTGCTGTCCGTCGTGCCGCAGGGGCTCAAGAGCGAGGTCACCGTCCTGCTGGACGGCGAGCAGCTCACCTTCACGGTGTCGGTCCCGGGCCGGCACTACGCGCACAACGCGGTCGCCGCCCTCGCGGCGGGCGTGGCGCTGGGCGTCCCGGCCGCCGAGCTGGCACCGGCGCTGGCCGCGTACACCGGGGTGAAGCGGCGCCTGCAGCTCAAGGGTGAGGCCAAGGGCGTGCAGGTGATCGACTCCTACGCCCACCACCCGACCGAGATGACCGCGGATCTGGAGGCGATGCGGGCGGCCGCCGGTGACGCGCGCATCCTGGTCGTCTTCCAGCCGCACCTGTTCTCCCGCACCCAGGAGCTGGGCAAGGAGATGGGCCAGGCGCTGGCCCTGGCGGACGCCTCCGTGGTCCTCGACATCTACCCGGCCCGTGAGGACCCGATCCCCGGGGTCACCAGCGAGCTGATCATCGAGGCGGCGCGGGCGGCCGGCGCGGACGTCACCGCCGTCCACGACAAGGGCGAGGTGCCCGAGGCCGTCGTGGGAATGGCGGGGCCCGGGGATCTCGTTCTCACCATGGGAGCGGGCGATGTCACCGACCTCGGCCCGCACATCCTGGACCGCCTGTCCCAGTGATCTGCGTGAGGAATGAGGGCTCATGTCGTACGACGTCGAGAAGCCGGACGAGCAGTGGCGCGCGGAGCTGACCCCGGCCGAGTACGCCGTGCTGCGGCAGGCCGCCACCGAGCCCGCGTTCACCGGTGAGTACACCGACACCAAGGCCAAGGGCGTCTACTCCTGTCGCGCCTGCGGCGCGGACCTGTTCACCTCGGAGACGAAGTTCGAGTCGCACTGCGGCTGGCCGAGCTTCTACGACCCGCGGGACTCGGACGCGGTGGAACTGATCGAGGACCGCTCGCACGGGATGGTCCGCACCGAGGTGCGCTGCGCCCGCTGCGGATCTCACCTCGGGCATGTGTTCGAGGGTGAGGGGTATCCGACGCCGACGGACCAGCGGTACTGCATCAACAGCATCGCGCTGCGGTTGGCGCCGGAAGAGGGCTGACTCGTCGGCGGGGGGGCGTTGTGTGACGCCAGTTGTGTGACGCCCACCCGCCGTGTTTCCTTCCGTCGTTCGCGGCTACCGGTCGTCTGTGGCTGGTCGCGCAGTTCCCCGCGCCCCTTCGGGGGCGCGGCCGTTCAGTAGGCGCCGAAGGTGTCCTCCAGTTCACGGCACCATTCGCGCACGAGCCGCTCCGGAGCGGAGGTGGCGGGCCCTTCCGTCAGGGCCTGGCGCAGCATCGCTGCCGCGCGCAGGGGAATGCGGCCGGCCGCGATGCGCAGGGAGACGCTCCCGGGCTGCCGTGAACAGGGCTCGGCGCGACTCCTCCTGAGGGGAGTCGCCCTCGGCCAGGCCGGTGACCTCTCGCGTCAACTGCACGAACGAACCACCGACTTCGACCCCGTGCAGCGAGAACTGCACGACCGGCATGGGCGTCGTACGCCAGCCCGGCGAGGGTGAGGTACGGGGTCCCGCGCATGTCCGCCTCCGGTCAGGACCCGGAGGCGTTCCAAGTCACCGTACAGAAAACGGCGTTGACCGATTCGGCGCGGTCGAGGACCGCGTCTTGGCAAGGCTCGACAGGCCGGGACAGGATGTCAAGGGCACGTTTCCGTCGAACGAAGTCGAACGGAGGAGCCGTGACCACCACGGTGGACATGCTGATACGCCCGCGGATCAAACCCGAGCACCGGCCGTACCGAACCGTCGACGGCCATGTCCGCATCGGCAGCGTGATCCACGGCATCGGCGCGGAGATCCTGGACCCGCAGGGCTGGGTGTGGACCTTGGTGCAGGCGGCGGACGGCTCGCGGGCGCCCGACGCGGTGGTGGCCGAAGTGCTGGGCCGCCATGAAGAGTTGACGAGTGACGATGTCCTCCAGGCCCTCGCCGATCTGCTGGAGGCCGGGTTCGTGGAGGACGCGGGCGCGCCGCTGCCGGCCGAGCTGTCGAAGCGTGAACGCACCCGCTACAGCAGGGGAGTTCCGCTGCTGCGTTGGATGGACCTCGGTCCCCGGGCCGACAGCTGGGAGGTCCAGCTGCGGCTGAAGCGGGCCCGGGTCCTGCTGCTGGGGGTCGGCGGGACCGGGGGACACGTCGCCCAGAGCCTGGTGGCCTCCGGGGTCGGGCATCTGCACTGTGTGGACCCCGACACGGTGGAGCTGTCCAACCTCAACCGGCAGCCCCTCTTCCGCGAGAACGACATCGGCAGACCCAAGGTCGAGGCGGCCCTAGACACCCTGCGCGCGCTGAACTCCGACGTGGCCGTGACGGGGGAGCGCCGGGCGGTCGGCGGACCGGACGACCTCGCGGCGCTGCTGGCGGGCGAACCGGCCTACGACCTGCTGGTGCTCGCCGCCGACAGCCCGCCGGAGATCCGCCGCTGGACGAACCGGGCCTGCCTGGACTCCGGCACGCCCTGGGCGGACGGCGGCTACCGCGGCCCGCTGGTGACGGTCGGGGTGCATGTCCCGGGTCAGGGGGCGTGCTGGGAGTGTCTGCGGGCGGGCGAGGCGGAGCGCCGCGACCTGCGGCTCGGCCCCGGCCAGGACGAGGAGGTGACCTCACCCCGTATGCCCTGGAACCCGGCGAACGCGGTGACCGCCGGGCTGTCCGGAGGCCTGCTCGCCCATGCCGCGCTCGCCCTGCTGACCGGGGTTCCCGCGCTGGAACCGGGGTTCCGCTTCGGCCTGAACCTGATGCTGCCCGGCGACCCGGTCATGGTGCGCTTCCCGCGACGGGCCGACTGCCCGGCATGCGCGGACCTGCCCGCGGCCGGACCGGCACGATGACCGACACGCCGCTGCGCGTCCGGCTGCACGCCCTCGACTCGCGGCAGGACGGCGACGAATGGATCGTCGGCAGGATGAGCACGGGGCGCTTCGTGGCGCTGCCGGACATCGGCAAGCACGCCCTGGACCTGCTGGGACAGGGGCTGACCGTCGGCGAGGTGTCCGCCCGGCTGAAGAGCCGGACCGGGGAGGACGTGGACGTCCCCGACTTCGTCGAGGGTCTGCTGGGCCTCGGCTTCGTGGCCGAGATCGACGGGCGTCCGGTGCCGTCGCCCGTGCCGCCGGAGCCGACCCTGCCCCGCATCCGGCCACGTCACGTCCGCTGGGTGCTCAGCCCGGCCGTGGCGGTGCTGGTCGGCGCCCTGACCGCGGCGGCGGTCACCGCGCAGGCCGCCGGACCGGCCGTCGCGCTGGACCACCGCGCCCTGCTGTGGAGCCCGCACGGCAGCCTGGTGATCCTGGTCGCGGCCACGGCCGGCTGGACGCTGCTGCTGCTCCACGAGTGCGCGCACCTGGTGGCGGCGCGGGCGACCGGAGTGCCCGGCCGGATGCGGCTCGGCACGCGACTGCAGTTCCTCGTCATGCAGACCGACATCAGCGGCATCGAACTCGCCCCGCGGCGGCACCGCCTGACGGCCTACCTCGCGGGCATCGCCGTCAACCTCGGCGTGGCGTCGGCCGCGGTCCTGCTCGCCGCCACGGTGGAGCCGTCGACCACCGGGCACCGCCTCCTGGCGGCCCTCGCGCTGCTGGCCCTGGCTCCACTGCCGTTCCAGTGCATGGTCTTCATGCGGACCGACCTGTACTTCGTGCTCCAGGACCTCACCCGCTGCCGCGACCTCTACGGCGACGGGGCGGCGTACGCGCGCTACGCGGTGCGGCGGATCACCGGGCGTGGCGCGGCCGAGGACGATCCCAGTCTGCGCCTGCCCGCCCACGAGCGCCGGGCTGTACGCGTCTACAGCGTGATCCTGGTCCTGGGAACGGCCCTGTGCCTCGCGTTCCTGGTCACCGTCACCCTGCCCGCGGACCTCACCCTGCTCGCCCGCGCGGCGGCCGGCCTGGGGCCCGACCGCACCGCCCCGCAGAACCTCGACGCGGCCGTCGTCATCACCGTACTCGGCGGACTGCATCTGCTGTGGGCGCGCACCTGGTGGCGCGGGCGACGGGACCGGCGTGCGCGCACCCCCAGCCCCTGACAGAACCGTGGGACCAGCCACGACGAGCCCACAGCCCGGACACAACAGATCCCGGCAGAACGCATCCGCACTCCACACTCCCGCAACACCCGCCGTCTAGACTCACCGGGCGACAACCGCTGCCGAACCACCGGAGGGTCTCCGTCTTGATACGGATGGATTCAGTCACCAAGCGGTACCCGGACGGCACCGTGGCGGTCGACCGGCTCTCCCTCGACATACCCGACCGCGCGATCACGGTCCTGGTGGGACCCTCCGGCTGCGGAAAGACGACGACCCTCCGCATGATCAACCGGATGGTCGAGCCCACCGCCGGCACGATCGAACTCGACGGCGTCGACATACGGCAGCAGCCGGTCAACACCCTGCGCCGGTCCATGGGTTACGTCATCCAGAACGCCGGCCTCTTCCAGCACCGCACCATCCTCGACAACATCGCCACCGTGCCCCGGCTGCTCGGCTGGGGCCGGGCCAAGTCCCGCGAGCGCGCCCGCGACCTCATGGAACGCGTCGGCCTGGACGCCGCGCTGGCCCGCCGCTACCCCTACCAGCTCTCCGGTGGCCAGCAGCAACGCGTCGGTGTGGCAAGGGCGTTGGCCGCCGACCCGCCGGTGCTGCTGATGGACGAGCCGTTCTCCGCCGTCGACCCCGTGGTGCGCAAGCAGCTCCAGGACGAACTCCTGCGCCTTCAAGGCGAGTTGGGCAAGACGATCGTCTTCGTCACCCATGACATCGACGAGGCGGTCAAGCTCGGCACCATGGTCGCCGTGCTGCGCACCGGTGGCCGGCTCGCCCAGTTCGCCCCGCCCGCCGAGCTGCTCACCCACCCCGCCGACGCCTTCGTGGAGGACTTCCTCGGCGCCGACCGCGGCATCCGCCGGCTGTCCTTCTTCGGCTCCGCCGGGCTCGAGCTGCTCACCGCGCCGATCGTGGCCGTCGACTCCACCGCCGAGCAGCTCGCCGCGCGGGACGGCGCCGAGTTCCCCTACCTCCTCGTCACCGACCTCGACGGCAGACCGCTCGGCTGGGGCGAACGCGGCGACCTGGTCGCGGGGGAGATCGAGGCCGGGCGACTCCTGCCGTACGGCCGCCCGTTCGTGCCCGGCGAGGATTCCCTGCGGGCCGCCCTCGACTGTGCCGTGCTGTCGCCGACCGGCTGGGCCGTCGCCGTGGACGCAGAAGGACGCGCCGTCGGCGTCGTCTCCCAGGCGACGATCGGCGAGGCCATCCGAGGCGCCCACGCCGCGGGCCGGGAGGGCGGGGCCGGGGCGTCCGCCCGCAGCGGCGCCAAGGTCGCCCGATGAACCGCTTCTTCGACATCCCCAGCGACCTCCAGCACAGCTGGCTCGGCCTGATCGGGCTGCATCTGCGCGAGGCGCTGCTGCCGGTCCTGGCCGGGCTGCTGCTCGCCCTGCCGCTGGCCCAACTCTGCGTCAGGCTGCGCTGGTTGTACCCGCCCGTGCTGGCGGTGACGACCGTGCTCTACGCGATCCCCTCGCTGGCCTTCTTCGTCGTCCTCATCGACTACACCGGGCAGAGCGAGCTGACGGTGATGATCCCGCTCACCGTCTACACGCTCGTCGTCCTCGTCCCGGCGATCGTCGACGGGGTGCGCTCGGTGCCGCCGGAGACACTCGCCGCCGCGAAGGCGATGGGCTTCGGGCCCGTACGCCGGTACGCGCAGGTGCAGTTGCCCATCGCGGTGCCGGCGATCATCGCCGGACTGCGGGTGGCGACCGTCTCCAGCATCTCCCTCGTCAGCGTCGGCATGCTGATCGGCAACCAGGGCGCCCTCGGCAACCTGCTGCACGACGCCAGCATCTACAACCGGCCCGAGCTGGCCTGGAACGCCGTGCTCACCATGGCCGCCCTCGCGGTCCTCGTCGACGCCGCCCTGGTCGTCGTACGCGCCCTGCTGACCCCCTGGATGCCCGGAGGCACCCCCTCACGGAAGATCGACAGCCGGTGAACATCCTCGACTTCGCCAGCGCCTTCTTCAGCGACGGCGCCCACTGGCACGGCTACGACGGCATTCCCACGCGCCTCGCCGAGCACGTCCAGTACACCCTTCAGGCGCTGGCGCTGGCCGCCGCGATCGGGCTGCCGGTCGGCCTGGTCACCGGCCACTACGGGCGCGGCGGCAACGTCCTCGCCCTGATCGCCACCGCCGGGCGCGCCCTGCCCACCTTCGGCCTGCTGGTGCTGCTGACCATGACGCTGGGCTTCGGGATGCTGCCGGTGATGGTCCCGCTGGTCGTGCTCGCCGTCCCGCCGATCCTGGTGACCACCTACGAGGCCGTGCGCTCGGTCGACCCCTCCCCGGTGGACGCGGCCCGCGGCATGGGCATGCGCGAGCGGGACATCATGCTGCGCGTCGAGCTGCCCGAGGCGCTGCCGCTGGTCCTCGGCGGGCTGCGCACGGCCGCCGTGCAGATCGTCTCGACGGCCACCATCGCCGCGTACGTCAGCTTCGGCGGGCTCGGCCGCTACATCATCGACGGCCTCTACCAGCGCGACTACGAGAAGGTCGTCGGCGGCGCCACCCTGGTCGCCGCCCTGGCCCTCGCGACCCTGGCCCTGTTCTGGGCTGCGGGCCGCCTCGCGGTGTCGCCGGGGGTGCGCAGAAGCGCGTAGCGCGGCCGGGGTCAGGCCTCCTGCCGGGCCAGGGCCAGTTCCAGCACGGCGAGCAGGGCGTCGCGGACCGAACCGCGGTCGCGGGCGTCGAAGACGACGACCGGGACGCCGTCGGAGACGTCCAGGGCCCAGCGGACCTCCTCCAGGGTGTGCTCGACGCGCCCGTCGAAGGCGTTGAGGGCGACCGCGAAGGGGATGCCGCGGTGCTCGAAGTAGTCGACGGCGGCGTAGCAGTCGTCCAGGCGCCGGGTGTCGACGACCACCAGCGCGCCGACCGCGCCCTCGACGATGTCGTCCCACATGAAGCCGAACCGCTCCTGGCCGGGCGTGCCGAACAGGTAGAGCTTCAGGGTCGGGTCGATGGTGAGGCAGCCGAAGTCCATCGCCACGGTGGTGGTGGTCTTGCGCGGGGTGTGGGTCAGGTCGTCCACGCCCGCCGCGACCTCCGTGATCGGGGCCTCGGTGGTCAGCGGCTCGATCTCGGAGATCGCGCCGACGGCGGTGGTCTTGCCCACGCCGAAGCCGCCCGCGATCACCAGCTTCACCGGCAGCGGCGGGCGGGCCGCGGTCCGGCCGGCCGGCGGACCGGCGAACTGCTCAGTCGGAGTCACGCAGTGCCCCTCGGGGAGTCGGGGATGGCGCGCAGGCCCTCGATGACCCGGCGCAGGACGGACGCGTCGTGGGTGTCGGCCGTGTCGGGCACGTGCACCGTCAACTGCCCGGCCGCGCGCAGATCCTCGGCTAGCACCCGGACGACGTTCAGATGCAGCCGCAGCCGGGCCGCGAGCTCCGCGATCGACAGCGGCTGCCGGCAGGCGGCGACGATGTCGTGCCGCTCGAAGGAGAGCCCGTCGAGCGCGGCGAGCCCGTCCGCGGTCGCCACCACCTGGGTCTCCACGGGCATGGGCCGGCCGGTCGCGGTGGGCGCCACCCGGCCCGCGGTGAGCAGGAACGGCCGTACGGCGGCGACGGGGCCCTCGGGCCCGGGCTCCGGCACGAGCCCCTCCGCACCGGTGCCGCGGTCCGCCGCACCGGTGCCACGGTCCTGCGCCCCGGTGCCGCGGTCCGCCGCCATGGGGATGTACGTCCTCCCGCCCGTCAGCCCGACCGCACCACGCCGACGCTGTTCTTCAGCTCCAGCACGAGCTGCGGGCTGAGCGCGGCACCGGCGCGGTTGGCGAACAGGGTCATCTCGTAGGCGATGTTGCCGAGTTTGGCCTCCTTGTCGGCGACCACGCCCAGCACGGCGCCGGAGCCGATCGCGGAGACCAGGACATGGCCGCCCTCCAGGTCGATGATGACCTTGTTGAGCGCGCCGAGGCCGTAGTTGCCGGACGCCCCGGCCGCGAGGCTGGTCAGGCCCGAGACGATCGCCGCGAGCCGCTCGGAGTGGGCGCGCTCGCGCAGCTGGGCCACCGCGATGAGCAGCCCGTCGGAGGACACGGCGATGGCGTCCACCACGCCCGCGGTCTCCGTCGCGAAACGGTTCAGCAGCCAGGTGAAGTCCGCCGCGGCCGCCTGCAGATCCTGGGGCTCGGCCGGTGTGGCCGGTACAGCTGGTGCGGCGCCCCCGGTCGGGGTGCCACCTGTCGACGTGCTCACTGCTCCGCTCCTTCCGGGGGGTCGGCCTCTGGACGCGCGCTGTCCCGCTGCCCGGCGCTGTCACGGTGGGCGCGCTCCACCGCCGCCTCGAAGTCCTCCAGCTCACTGCGTACGGCGTCCGCGTCGACGGGGCCCGTGGTGTCCCGCGACGCCACCCGGTGATCGGCTTCCGCAGCCGTGGTCGTACGAAGTGACGCACCCCGTACGCGGCGCCGCAGGGCCTTGCCGGGCGCGGGGCTCGCCTCCGTGCGGGCCTTGGGGATCAGCGGGGCCCCGCTGTCGCCCTCGGCCGGGGCCTCCCGGCGCGGGACGCGGCGGGGCAGCGGGGGGTTGTCCTGCGCGGGCCTGCCCCCGGCGACCGGTGCCTGAGCGGCGCTGCCCGCCACCACCGCAGGGCACGGCCCGGACGCCAGGTCGGCCTTCACCGCCGTACCGCTCGCCACCGCACCCGCCGAGGCCGGGGCCGCCGCTTCACGCGGTGCCAGCAGCGCCCCCGGAACCGTGACCTCCGCCGTGACCCCGCCGCCCCGGGTGCGGGACAGCGTCACCCCGATGCCCCAGCGGCGCGCCAGCGTGCCCACCACGAACAGGCCGAGCACCTTCGTGGGGACGAGGTCCAGCCGCTCACGTCGTACGAGACGGGCGTTCTCCTCGGCGAGCCGTTCGGCGCTCAGGCCCAGGCCGTGGTCGGCGACGGTGACGGTCGCCCCGTCCGCGTCGGCCGCGACCGTCACCTCGACCGGGGTGCCCGAGGGCGAGAACCGTACGGCGTTGTCGAGGAGTTCGGCCACCATCAGGGTCAGGTCGCCGGCCACGTCGGGGGACACCGGCGCCTCCGTGCCGGCGTGCAGGGCGACGCGCCGATAGCCCTCGATCTGGCCGAGCGCGGCCCGTACGACGTCGCTGAGCCGGGTCGGACCGGCGTCCAGGACGGTCTCGCGCAGGCCGGCCAGCAGCATCAGGCTGTCGGCGTTGCGGCGCAGCCGGACCGCGATGTGGTCGATGCGGTAGAGGCGTTCGAGCAGCGCCGGGTCGGTCTCGCCGCGCTCGATCGCGTCGATGAGAGCGAGCTGCCGGGTGGTGAGGTTGCTGACCCGGCGGCCCACGTTGCCGAACATCTCGGCGACGTTGCGGCGGCTGAGCACCTGGCGTTCGAGCAGCGCGGCGGCGGTGGTCTGGACGTGGTCGAACGCGTCGGCGAGGTCGCCGATCTCGTCGCGCGCGGTGACGGGCATCGCGCGCAGCTTCGGCGGGCTCTCGTCCTCGGCGTCCTCGTCGGCGACCCGGGCCAGTTCCCGCCCGGCGACCTCGGCGACCTCCCGCGCGGCCGCGGTGAGGGACCGCACGGGGCGGACGACCGAGCGGCGCACGACGACGGAGAGGGCGAACCAGGCGACGCAGCCGAACAGCGCGAGGCCCAGCAGCAGGCCCGCGCGCCACTGGGCGTCGGTGGCGGCGGCGTCCGCGCGGTCGGCGATCTGCCCGATCAGCGAGGTGGTGACGCCGAGCCGGATGCCGGCCTCGGCCCGGTAGTCGGGGTAGTCGGCGAGGGCCCGCCGGAAGGCGGTGCGCACCTCGTGCGGGGCGGCGGCCTGCACTCCGCTCGGGTCGATGCGCAGCTCGGCGTAGCTCAGGGCGATGGCGGCCTGGGCGCTGTTGTGCTCGATGGCGCGCAGTTGCTCGGCCTGCTCCTCGCCGGCCAGCCGGCTGAACCGGTCGGCCTGGTGGGTGTACAGCTCGAAGGAGCCCACGGCGGCGAGGAGTTGGGTGAGCGCGTTGGAGTCGCGGGTGCTCGCGGCGAAGACGCCGGTCTCGAAGGAGCCGTGCGCGGCGCCCGCGCGCAGCAGGGCGTCCAGCAGGCTGCCGGTCGTGCCCGCGGCGAGCACGGAGCCGCGGCCGAGGCCGAGCCCGTCGATGAGGCCCCGGACGGCGCCCGCGTAGGCCGGGTCGATGTTGTCGGCGGGCAGATAGCCCTGCTCGACCGTGGCGCGCAGCCCGTCCAGGCCCTCCACCTCGCGCAGGGCCTGGGCCTCGGTGCGCGGCAGCCGGTCCCCGAACGCCCGGCGCACCTCGGCGATCTGCCGGTCCACGACCTCCTGCGCGTCGCGGTAGGCCGCGGTGGAGGGCAGGGCGACGCCCTCGGCGGCCTCATGGCGCACCGACAGCAGGATCGCCTGCTGGTGCTCGGCCTCCAGCCGGTCCACCAGCCGGGCGACCTGGGCGCTGTCGCGCACCGACCGCGCCGCCGCGCGGGCGCGCTGCGACTCCTGGAGCAGGTCGGTGACGAGGTAGGCCAGCAGCAGCGCGATCACGGCGAGCGGGACGCCCAGCAGGACGTCGAGCTTGCGGCGCAGCGGCCACCGATCGGCGAAGCCGCGCAGGCCGCTGCGCTCCTTGGGGGACACAGCGCCTCCTTCGGGGCGTGCCGGGACAACGGGGCCGACGCCAACTCCGGGGAGACTACCGCCTCTTGAGGCGCAGGACGGCAGAACGCAAACACAACCGGTCACTTCCCGATGCCAATTGGTGACCAGGCTGCTCTTGACTGACCGAGAACCCGCTGGATTGGATCGACGGGTGTGCGGAGCCCGCACCCCGCACACGCGCAGCGAACGCCCTGCACCGCCCACCGACTTACCGGCCCGGAACGGACATTGTGACTTCCACCGAGAAGAGCAGCTGGACCCTCACGAGACACCCCGGCGTCGCCGTGGCGACGCTCGCCGTCATGGCGACGCTCGTCACGGGATGTGGCTCGGACGACGGCACCTCCGACAACCCGCTGGACGGGGGCGGCGCCGACGGCGACTCGGTCGTCGTCGGTTCCAACAACTTCGCCGAGAGCATCCTGCTCGCCGACATCTACGGCGAGGCCCTGAAGGCCAAGGGCATCGAGGTCACCTACAAGCCGAACATCGGCAGCCGCGAGACGACGTACGGGCTGCTGAAGAACGGCACGATCACCGTGCTGCCCGAGTACAACGGCTCCCTGCTGGCCTATCTGGACCCCAAGGCCGGGCAGGAGTCCGCCCAGGCGGTGAACAGCGCCGTCAAGGCCAAGCTCGACAGCAAGCTGACCCTCCTTCAGTCCTCGCCCGCCGAGGACAAGGACTCCGTGTCGGTCAACGCCGAGACGGCGAAGGAGTACGGCCTCACCGAGAAGTCGACGCTCGCCGACCTCAAGGACATCGCGCCCGAGCTGGTGATCGGCGGCTCGCCCGAGTTCCAGACCCGCCACCAGGGCCTGGTCGGCCTGGAGGCCGAGTACGGCGTGAAGTTCAAGTCCTTCAAGGCGCTGGACGCGGGCGGCCCGCTCACCCAGGCGGCGCTGAAGAAGAACACCGTGCAGGCCGCGGACATCTTCACCACCGACCCGACCATCACCAAGGAGAAGTTCGTCGTCCTCCAGGACCCGAAGAACCTCTTCGGGTTCGCCAACGTCACCCCGCTCGTGTACAAGAGCGGCCTGTCCGAGGAGGGCGTCGCCGCGCTGAACGCGGTGTCCGCCGCGCTCGACACCAAGACGCTGCTGGAGCTGGACTCGCAGGTGCAGCTGGAGAACAAGGACCCGCTGGACGTGGCGAAGGCCTGGCTGAAGTCGGCCGGTCTGGACTGACCTGCCGCCGGACGCCTTCAGGCCGCGGGGAGTGGCGTACGCCATGACGTACGCCACTCCCCGCGGCCTGTGCCGTTCAGTGCGCGGCAGCCGCCCGTGCCGCCCGTGCCTCCCTGCGACGGCGTCGCCGGCCGTGGCGCGGCTCCTGGTCGGGCAGCCAGCCGAAGGCCAGACAGCTGCCGACGCATCCGAGGAGCAGGCCGATCAGGAAGCCGCCGAGGTTCGACGTGGCCCAGGTGCCCAGCGACAGCAGCAGGCCGGTGAGGGAGTAGAAGACGCGCTGGCCGGGGCTGAAGAGCAGCAGCAGACCGCACAGCGTCATCAGCGCCGGCAGCAGATACCCGGCCAGGCCCTGCATGCCGACGTGCAGGACGACCTTCAGGGACGCCTTCATGGTGAGCAGGATCTCCGCCCCGGCGAGGGTGAGCAGCAGCCCGCCCCAGAAGGGCCGGCGGCCCCGCCAGCGGCGGAACGCGGCCCGGGCTCCGGCGCGTTCGGGGCGTGCGGTCACGGGCAGCCCGATTCGCTGAAGCCGAGCTTGAGACCGGGCAGCCGGAACACCGCGGCCGTGGTCGCGTAGTTGGTCTGCCGCAGGTTGTCGATGTGCACGGTGTCGGCCTGCTGGCTGAACACCCCGATGGGTCCCTTGGTCCTGACCTTGTCCAGGGTGCTGGCGTCGTTGCCGATCTCGATGTTGCGGAAGGCGGCGTCGCCGGACAGCTGGGTGGAGTCGGTGGTGAGGTTGCTCGCCGTCACCTTCTCCTTGCCCCAGCCGGCCTTGATCAGCAGGTTGGTGCCGCCGAGGTCGACGCTCTGGCACAGGTCCGTCAGCGTGGCGTCGTCGATCACCGAGGTGACGACGAGGACCTGACCGCCGGTGTCGCCCTCGTTGGGGCTGCCCTCCGCCATGTTGTCCAGCCCGCCGAACTGCGCGAAGCCCGTGCCGTCGAGCGAACTCGCGGTGACGGTGAAGGGCATGCCGGAGATCGCGAACTGCACGCCGAGCGCGCCCTGCGCGGTGAGGATCGCCAGCGTGGCGACTCCGGCGACGGCCACGACGGCGGGCACCGCGGCCCGCCGCAGCCTGACCCGGCCGCGTCTTTCCTGGCCCTGCGTGGGCGTCGCGGCGGCATCGCCGTCCGGTGGTTCGGGTGCGGGGTGCGGGGTGTGGTCCGAGGACGAGGCCATGACTGCTCCCGGTGCGGATGAGTGCGAAGTGGGTTCCAGTGGCGCGGTGTCCTGGCGCGGACGCCGGCCACGGCGGTGCCTCCGCTCGCGAACTCCCGGTGTCCGCAAGGGCTTTCACATGCGCCGCAGTGGCCGTATTCGGGAAGTTACCGGCGGTTACAGGCGGGGTCAACCGTCCGTGCGCAACTGCTGGACCTTTCGTCAGCAGCGTCCGCCGATTTTGTTGTCCTGGGGTCAACTTCCGTTCGAACCATTGACGTTGACTGGTTGTCAGCTCTACAAACACCCTTGCTTCTCCCCGGATCCGTGGCGCCGGATCCGGACCGTCCCGCGGCACGGCCGCGTACCCGGACCGGCACGGCCGCCACCCTCATCCGGAAGCAGAGGCACCCCACATGCGTACTCGCACCCTTCTCCCGCTCGCGGCCGCGGCCGCGGCGTTAACCCTCCCCCTGGCCGCCCCCGCGGGCGCGGTCGCCGGACCCGTGCTCACCACGGGCTCGGCCGGTGGCACCCCCGTCGCCGTCGGCGCCGTCCTGAGCGCCCCGCTGGCCTCGGGCACCGCCGCCACGTTCTACTCCAGCGCCACCGGCACCAGCGGTGTGCGCTGCACGACCTCGCAGTTCTCGGCGACCGTCACCGGCAACCCGACCGCGCCGGGCACCGCCACCGAGTCGCTCACCGCGCACACCTTCGCGGGCTGCACCAGCAACGTCAGCGGAGTCCTCGGCGTCAACAGCATCACCGTGCAGAACCTGCCGTACGGCACCACCGTGACCTCCGCCGGAGTCGTCACGGTCAGCCCGCCGAGCGGCTCCACCATCCGCACCACGGTGTCGCTGCGCACCCTGCTGGGCAACGTCTCCTGCGTCTACCAGGGGGCCGGTCTCACGGGCGCGGCGAGCAACGCCGACAACAGCATCACCTTCTCCAACCAGCCCTTCAGCAAGGTCTCCGGCTCGTCCCTGTGCTTCTCCAACGCGTACTTCAGCGCCAAGTACGCGCCGGTGACCACCTCGGGTGCCGCGGTCTTCGTCAACTGACCCCGCACCGCACTCCGATCCTCCGGCGCGTTCTCGCGCCGGAGGATGCGGATGAAGAGGGGCAAAACCGGTCGGCCGACTGACGGCAAGGGTGGGTTTCCGGCCGGATCGAGGGTTTCCCCTGTACCCCTACGCACACGCCTTTCCCTATCGTTCGAACACAGCCGACCCACAGGTAACCCCCACGTCGGGTCGGTGTAACGCGCCTGGCCGGCCATACGCGAACGCTTTTCGAACAGCCCCCCTCCGCTTCGAGGACGAAGCGCCAGACCGCCGTTCCGCGCTGCCCGGAACGGTCACGAAAGGCAAGCCCTTGCGTACCTCTGCCCCCACCCGGCGAAGACTGGTCTCCGCCGCCGCCGTCACCGCGGCCCTGTTCACCGCGGCCACCGCCACGGTCGCCGTCGCCCAGGACACCGCCTCCCCGACCTCCTCCGCCGACCTCGCGGCCCGCACCGAGGCCGCCCCCGGCACCCCGGCCGAGCGTCTCATCGTCGGCTACAAGTCCGGCGCCGCCGAGGCGAAGTCCAACACGGCCGCCGAGGCCGACGCCGCCGCCAAGGGCAAGGAGGCCGGCGAGAAGCTCGACTTCCAGCGCCGCCTCGGCACCGGCGCCGCCCTCGTCGACCTGGGCGAGGACCTCACCCGGGCGGACGTCGCGGACGTCATCGCCGAGTACCAGGCCGACCCCCAGGTCGCCTACGTCGTCCCGGACCGCCTGAACACGCCCAAGGCCGACCCGAACGACACCGACTACGCCAAGCAGTGGGACCTGTTCGAGACCACCGCCGGCATGCGCGTCCCGGGCGCCTGGTCCACCAGCACCGGCTCCGGCGTGACCGTCGCCGTCATCGACACCGGCTACGTCACCCACTCCGACCTCGCGGGCAACATCGTCGGCGGCTACGACTTCATCTCCGACACCGCCGTCTCCGTCGACGGCGACGGCCGTGACTCCAACCCGGCCGACCCGGGCGACTGGTACGCCGCCGGGGACTGCGGCACGGGCGTCCCCGCCAGCAACTCCTCCTGGCACGGCACCCACGTGGCCGGCACCATCGCCGCCGTCACCAACAACAGCAAGGGCATGGCCGGCATCGCCTACGGCGCCAAGATCTCCCCGCTGCGGGTGCTCGGCAAGTGCGGCGGCTACGACTCCGACATCATCGACGCCATCACCTGGGCGTCCGGCGGCACCGTCTCCGGCGTGCCCGCCAACAGCAACGTCGCCAAGGTCATCAACATGAGCCTCGGCGGCGACGGCGCCTGCACCTCCGCCACCCAGTCCGCGATCAACGCGGCCGTGAACCGCGGCACCACGGTCGTCGTCGCCGCGGGCAACGAGAACGACAACGTGGCCAACCACTCGCCGGGCAACTGCAACAACGTCATCTCCGTCGCCGCGACCGGCCGTACCGGTTCCAAGGCGTCCTACTCCAACTACGGCTCCCTGGTCGACATCTCCGCCCCCGGCGGCGAGATGAGCACCGGCACCGCGAACGGCATCTACTCCACGCTGAACTCCGGCACCAAGACGCCGTCCACCGAGTCGTACGCCTACTACCAGGGCACCAGCATGGCCACCCCGCACATCGCGGGCCTGGTGGCGCTGATGAAGTCGGCGAACTCCACGCTGACCCCGGCGCAGATCGAGTCGGCCATCAAGACCAACGCCCGTGCGCTGCCCGGCACCTGCTCCGGCGGCTGCGGCGCCGGTCTCGCCGACGCCACCAAGACCGTGGCCGCGGTGGCCGGCGGCACCAGCACCGGCACCACCTTCTCCAGCACCTCCTCGGTGGCCATCCCGGACGGCGGCTCGGCGATCGAATCCCCGATCACCGTCTCCGGCGTCAGCGGCAACGCGCCCTCCACCCTCAAGGTCGGGGTGAACATCACCCACACCTACCGCGGTGACCTGGTCATCGACCTGATCGCCCCGGACGGGTCGGCGTACCGCCTGAAGTCCTCCAGCTCCTCGGACTCCGCGGACAACGTCAACACCACCTACACGGTGAACGCCTCCACCGAGGTCGCGAACGGCACCTGGAAGCTGCGCGTCCAGGACGTCTACTCGGCCGACACGGGCACGCTCAACAGCTGGAACCTCACCTTCTGAGGTCACCCGGACAGACGGGCCGGCCGGTGCGGATGGGCGCCGGCCGGCCCGTCCTGGAGCCTCACCCGCCCAGGCCCGGGGCGGGTGAGGGACGATTCAGCGGCGTCAAGTCACGTGCAGGGGGAGTGACTTGACGCCGTTGATGAAGTTGGAGACCAGCCGCCTCGGCTCCCCGGCCGACCACGGCCCCGGCAGCGCCCGCAGCGCCTCCCGGTACAGCACCCGCAGCTGAAGCCGCGCGAAGTGCGCGCCCAGACACACATGCGGACCGTCCCCGAACGCCACATGCGGATTCGGCGCCCTCGACAGATCCAGCCGACCGGGCTCGGCGAAGACCCGCTCGTCCCGGTTGGCCGAGGCATGGAAGACGACCACCTTCTCGCCCGCCCGGATTCTGCGCCCGGCCAGCTCGGTGTCCCGTACGGCGGTACGCCGGAAGGTGAGCACGGGCGGATGCCACCGCAGCAACTCCTCCACCGCGAGCGAGAGTTCGTGCTTCCCGGCGCGCAACTCCCGCTGCGCGTCCGGATGCTCCGCCAGCGCCAGCAGCCCGCCGGGCGCGGCACTGCGCACGGTGTCGTTCCCGGCGACGGTGAGCAGGAAGAAGAACATCTCCAGCTCGCCGTCGGCGAGTTCGGCGTCCTGCGCGAGCACCGTCAGCACGTCGTCGCCCGGCTGCCGCCGCTTGAACGCGGCCAGTTGCCGCGCGTACGCGAACATGTCCCGCAGCATCGCGGGCGACCGCGGATTCACCGGCCGGCCCCGCTCGTCGCGCACCGGCGCCCCCGCCTCGTCCGGGTCCTGGTAGCCGATGACCCGCTGCGTCCAGTGCAGCAGCAGCCCCCGGTCGCTCTCCGGCACACCCAGCAGATCGGCGAGGTTCAGCAGCGCGTAGTCGTCCGTGACCGCGGCGACCACGTCGACCGTGCCGCCCTCCTCCCGCGCCCGCCGCACGGCCTGCGCCCAGAGCGTCCGGGCCCGCTCCTCGACGACCGCGGTGAACCGCTCGATCCGCCCCGGCGTGAACGCCCGGCTCACCAGCCGCCGCAAACCGCCGTGCGCGGGCGGGTCCTGATTGAGCATCATGCGCCGGATGAACGGCAGATCGTCCGGGTCGGGATCCCGGATCTGCGTCGCCCCGGCGTACGACGAGAAGGACGCGGCGTCCTTCAGCACCCGCACCACGTCCGCGTGCCGGGTCACCGCCCAGAAGCCCGGCCCGGCCGGCCAGCCCAGCACCTCCGGCTCCTCCTGCCGGGCCACCGGGTGGTGGTCGCGCAGTACGCGGTAGTCGTCGTAGGGCACACCGACGGCGTAGCGGCGCGGGTCGAAGACGTCCGGGACCGCGGTCTCGGGGACCGTCACGCCGAGCCGCCCTCGTCGTCGGCCCTCAGGAAGTCCTCCACCACCCGGATCAGCTCCAGCGGCGTCTCGTCCATCGCGTAATGCCCCGCGGACACCAGCTCGTGCAGCTCCGCGCGCGGGTACCAGGTCATCCAGGTCTGCCGCATGACGTCCGCCGACAGGGCCGGGTCGAGCGCCCCGGTCACCGCGAGCGCGGGCACCTGCGCGCCCTCCACCCGGGCGTGGAAGTCGTCCAGCGCCCAGGAGTCGAGCCAGGCACGGAACGCCTTGGTGTCGCTGACCTCCAGGGAGCGGGTGACCATCCGGTCCAGCCAGGCGCCGGGGCGGCGCCCGCCGGTCGTGATGTCGATGATGGTGCGCCGGTTCTCCGGCCGGTGCGCGGCGTCCGCGAACAGCTCCCACTGCTCGGGCGGCAGCGCGAGCCCCGACGCCGGGACGGGTGAGACACCGACGATCCGCCGCAGCCGGTGCGGCGCCACGGAGAGCAGCCGCTGCGCGACCGCCCCGCCCATGGAGTGCCCGACCACCGAGAACCGCTCCCAGCCCAGCCGGTCGGCGAGTGCCACCAGATCCAGTGCCGCCTCGGCGGTGGTGTACGGGCCCTCGGTGTCCCTGGCCCGCCCGTAACCGCGCAGATCGACCGGCGCGTACTGGAAGGACGTACGGTCCAGATCCGGGACCACGGCCGCGTACGCGGACCGGTCGGCGAACCAGCCGTGCACGGCGAACACCTTGTGGGCGCCGTCGCCGTGCAGCTCATGAGGCAGCGTGAAGGAGGTCATGCGACCAAGGTGACCGGCGGGCCGCGGCTAGGCAAGAGTGCGTACGGGGCGGGTTGCGAAGTGCCGAAGTGCCGCGAAGTTCCCTGTTTCGACGGTGATTCACGCGATGGAGTGATCATGGGGAGCTGGACGGATGCGTCCCCCGGTCCACGGGTAGGGCCCCGGCCATGACGCAGCCGTTCGAACTCCCGCACTTCTACATGCCGCATCCCGCGCGCCTGAATCCGCACCTCGACGAGGCCCGTGCCCACTCGACCGAGTGGGCCCGCGAGATGGGCATGCTGGAAGGGTCCGGGATCTGGGAGCAGGCCGACCTGGAGGCGCACGACTACGGCCTGCTGTGCGCCTACACCCACCCCGACTGCGACGGCCCGGCCCTGTCCCTGATCACCGACTGGTACGTGTGGGTGTTCTTCTTCGACGACCACTTCCTGGAGACCTTCAAGCGCAGCCAGGACCGGGCCGGCGGCAAGGCCTACCTCGACCGGCTGCCGCTGTTCATGCCGATGGACCTGGCCACGCCGATGCCGGAGCCGGTCAACGCGGTCGAGGCGGGGCTCGCCGACCTGTGGACCCGTACCGTCCCGGCGATGTCGCAGGGCTGGCGCCGCCGGTTCGCCGTCGCCACGGAACACCTGCTGAACGAGTCCCTGTGGGAGCTGTCCAACATCAACGAGGGCCGGATCGCCAACCCGGTCGAGTACATCGAGATGCGCCGCAAGGTGGGCGGCGCCCCCTGGTCGGCCGGACTCGTGGAGTACGCGACCGCCGAGGTGCCCGACGCCGTGGCCGGGACCCGGCCGCTGAGGGTGCTGATGGAGACCTTCTCGGACGCCGTGCACCTGCGCAACGACCTGTTCTCCTACCAGCGGGAGGTCGAGGAGGAGGGCGAGAACAGCAACGGCGTGCTCGTCCTGGAGACCTTCTTCGGCTGCACCACCCAGGAGGCCGCCGACACCGTCAACGACGTCCTCACCTCCCGCCTCCACCAGTTCGAGCACACCGCGTTCACCGAGGTGCCCGCGGTCGCGCTGGAGAAGGGGCTCGGCCCGGCCGAGGTCGCGGCCGTCGCCGCGTACACCAAGGGACTCCAGGACTGGCAGTCCGGCGGCCACGAGTGGCACATGCGCTCCAGCCGGTACATGAACGAGAACGCCGTCTCCGACTCGCCCTGGAACCGCACCTTCGGCGGCGGCGCCGACCTGCGCACCCTGCTCGCCACGGCCGGCGCCGAGCGGCTGCGCGCCCGCACCCACCGGCCGTTCAAGAAGGTCGGCCCGTCGGTGATCCCCGACATCCGCATGCCGTTCGAACTGCGCCTCAACCCCGGCCTGGACAGGGCCCGCGGCAGCCTGCTCGCGTGGTCGCACCGCATGGGCATCCTCAACGAGGGCGTGTGGGACGAGGACAAGCTCGCCTCCTGCGACCTGGCCCTGTGCTCGGCCGGTCTCGACCCGGACGGCACCCAGGAGGCCCTGGACCTCAGCGCCCACTGGCTCGCCTGGGGCACCTACGGCGACGACTACTACCCGCTCGTCTTCGGCCACCGCCGCGACCTCGCCGCCGCCCGGCTCACCACCGAACGCCTGTCCGCGTGCATGCCCCTGGACGGCGAGGAGCCGCTCCTCCCGGTGGGCGGCATGGAGTGCGGCCTGACCGACCTGTGGGCGCGCACCACCGCCGGCATGGACCCGGAGGCCAAGCGCACCCTCAAGGCCTCGGTGAACGTGATGACGGAGGCCTGGCTGTGGGAGCTGGCCAACCAGATCCACCACCGCGTCCCCGACCCGGTCGACTACCTGGAGATGCGCCGCGCCACCTTCGGCTCCGACCTCACCCTCAGCCTGTGCCGGATGGGCCACGCCCCGTCCATCCCGCCCGAGGTCTACCGCAGCGGCCCGGTGCGCTCGCTGGAGAACGCCGCGATCGACTTCGCCTGCCTGCTCAACGACGTCTTCTCGTACCAGAAGGAGATCGAGTACGAGGGCGAGATCCACAACGCGGTCCTGGTGGTGCAGAACTTCTTCGGCTGCGACTACCCGACGGGGCTGCGGATCGTCGCGGACCTGATGAACCAGCGCATGGATCAGTTCGAGCACGTGGCGGCGGTGGAACTGCCCGTGGTGTACGCCGACTTCGCCCTGTCCGGCGAGGACCGCAAGGCGATGGACGGCTATGTGGAGGCACTGCGCAACTGGATGTCCGGCATCCTCAACTGGCACCGCCACGTGGACCGTTACAAGCCGGACTACCTGGCCCGCCGCACCCACGGATTCCTCCCGGACCACGCGCCGGCCCCGGCCCTGTCGCTGCTCGGCGGCTGACCCCCGCGCCCGGCCGGCTCGCCGAACGGCCGGGCGCCCTCGCGGGCTTCAGCGCAGGGTGAGGCTGGTCTCGGCGGTGACGCGGGTCAGCTTCTGCGGGTTGCGGACGTAGTAGAGCCCGGTGATGACGGCGCCCTCGACTTGGGCGGCCAGCACCCCGTCGAACTCCCCGTCCAGGTGCACGAGGAGCGCCGGGGCGCCGTTGACCACGGTGGGGGACAGGGTGATCGCGCGGTCGGTGTTCTTGCCGAGCACGCCGAGCATGAAGCGGGTGACCTTGTCGGCGCCGAGGATGGGCCGCGGCGAGGCCTGCTTGATGCCGCCGCCGTCGTTCATGAGGACGACCTCCGGCGCGAGCACCTCCAGCAGGGCCTGCGTGTCCATGGTCTCGATCGCCCGCCGGAAGGCCTCCAGGGCCGCGCGGGACGCGCTCGCCGGGACCACCTGACGCGGGCGGCGGGCGTCGACATGACGGCGCGCGCGGTGGGCGATCTGGCGGACGGCCGCCGGGGTCTTGCCCACGGCTTCCGCGATCTCGTCGTAGCCCACGTCGAAGGCCTCGCGCAGCACGAACACGGCCCGCTCGGTGGGAGACAGCGTCTCCAGGACGAGCATCATCGCCATCGACACGCTCTCGGCGAGCTCGACGTCCTCGGCCACGTCCGGCGCGGTCAGCAGCGGCTCCGGCAGCCAGGGTCCGACGTAGGCCTCCTTGCGGCGCTTCATGCCGCGCAGCCGGTTGAGGGCCTGCCGGGTGGTGATCCGCACCAGGTACGCGCGCACGTCCCGCACCTGCTCCAGGTCCACGTCGCTCCAGCGCAGCCAGGTCTCCTGGAGGACGTCCTCGGCGTCGGCGGCCGAGCCGAGCATCTCGTAGGCGACGGTGAAGAGCAGGTTCCGGTGGGCGACGAACGCCTCCGTCGCCGGGTCGGCGGTGGCGTGCTCGGTCATCTCTCGGCCCTTCTGCCGCTAAGTCCTTGCCCTCGGCGGCCGTTCACCCGGTGCGGACGGGCGGCGGCGCCCCACGATAGGCACATCGCCGCAGGCCACGCAGCCCGATTCCACCGATCCCCGAGCCGCAGTCTCACTCGTTCGTGGCTCGTCGCGCCGGGGTGCGCCGGGTAGAGCACCAGCCGGAGGCGAACCATGGAACAGACTGCGCTGCGTCCCAAGCCGATGCCCGGTCGGGAGCCCGGCGGCACCGCCGGCCGGGGCGAGGTCCCCGCCCGGCGGCCGCATGCCGCGCGGCGCCGTGGCCGACGGCTGACGACCCTGCTGTCCGGGCTGTTGGTGGGCGCGGTCCTGGTGCTGTCCGGGGTCGGTCTCGGCACCGTGGGGGCCACCGTGATCGGCATGAGCCGGCTCGCCGAACTCCAGAGCCGGCAACTGCCCCGCCCCTCCGCCCCCGCCCCGCGGCCCACGCCCGCACCCACGCCCGCCCCGGTCGCCCCGGCACGCGCGGAGGCGAGCCTGGGTGTGGAGGCGGTCGACGCCGAGAAGTCGGGCGCCCTCGTCGTCGGCGTCCATGTGCCGGGGCCCGGCTACTCGGCGGGCCTGGTGCGCGGGGACGTCCTGCTCACCTTCGGCGACGCCCGTGTCGACTCGGCCGCGGACCTGGCCCGCGCGGTCGACGAGGCCCGGCCGGGCAAGCCGCTCACCGTGACGGTGCGTCATGAGAGCGGCGCCTACCAGCAGTTGTCGGTCGTCCCGGGCGTCGTCACGTGACCACCCGGAAGTGGCTGGTCAGCCGCCCGGCGTCGTCCAGGATGTGGAAGGCCAGCCCCACCGGCGCGTCCCGGTCGGCGACCTGCTCGTCCTCCCACGGCAGGTTCAGCGTCCAGGTCACGCCCGGCCCGACGACCAGCGGCCGCCCGGCGAACAGGGTCGCGGCGGGCGTGTGCGCGTGGCCCGTGATCAGCCCGGCGATCTGCGGCCGGCGCTCCAGCAGCGCGGCCAGCCGGCCGGGGTCGCCCAGCTGGTAGGAGTCGGGCAGCGGATGGTGCAGCGCGACCGGCGGGTGATGGAAGGCCAGCAGGGCGGGCAGCTCCGGGTCCAGGCCGTCGAGGGTCCGCTCGATCCAGTCGTACGTCTCCTCCTCCAGAGCCCCGTCGTCCTGGCCGGGGATGCTGGAGTCGCACATCAGCACGGCCCCGCCGGGGAACACCCGGACACTGTCGACCGGCCCGTCGGAGGCCGGTTCGCCCAGCAGCGCCTTGCGGTACGGGGCCCGGCTGTCGTGGTTGCCCGGGCAGGTCAGCACCGGGAAGGGCGCGTCGCCGTCGCGCAGCCCCAGGACGCGAGCGGCCTCCTCGTACTCCGCCTCCTCGGCGTGGTCCGCGATGTCCCCGGTGACCAGCAGGGCGTCCACCCGGCCCGGCAGCCGCCACAGCCGGTCGCGCACCCGCTCGGCACGCTCTCTCGCGCGCGGGGTTCCGTCGAGATGCAGATCGCTGATGTGGGCGAGTACGAGCACGGTGGTGTGGCCCCCTGTCCTGTGGCTAATGGAGTGAGTTGATCAAACCATTACGGCTAATGGTTGAGCAAGAGCCAGGCATTAGAGCCCTGGCCGCGCTCGTGCGACAGGCCCCGGCAGCCTCGGCAACCGGCTCGCGCCGCCCCTCCCGGCCGGGCAGGATGCTCCCCGTAGCCCCTTCACCCGTCCAGGGAGGCCCGGATGACCGGCAGTACGCCCGCGCCCTTCACCGTCGACGACTACCGGGCCCGTATGCGGCGGGCCGCGCAGGCGGCCGCGGACGCGGGACTGGCCGCACTGCTCGTCGCCCCCGGACCGGACCTCGTGTGGCTCACCGGCTACGCGCCGACCGCGATCACCGAACGGCTCACCGCGCTCGTCCTCGCCCCCGGCCAGGACCCCGTCCTCGTCGTCCCCGCCCTGGAGGCCCCCGACGCCGCCAAGGCACCCGGCGCGCCCGCGCTGACCCTGCGCGACTGGACCGACGGCAAGGACCCCTACGCCCTCACCGCCGAGCTGCTGCGCGCCGACGGCCGGCTCGGCGTCAGCGACAACGCCTGGGCCCTGCATCTGCTGGCCCTGCAAAGGGCGCTGCCCGGCATCTCCTGCGCCGCCCTCACCGACGCGCTGCCCATGCTGCGGGCCGTCAAGGACGCGGCCGAGCTGGAGCTGATGGCCGCCGCGGGCGCGGCCGCCGACGCCACCTTCGAGGACATCCGCACGCTGCCCTTCGCCGGCCGCAGGGAGTCCGACGTGGCCGCCGACCTGTCCCGGCTGCTCCTCGAGCACGGCCACGAGCAGGTCGACTTCACCGTCGTCGGCTCAGGGCCCAACGGCGCCAACCCGCACCACGAGGTCGGCGACCGGGTCATCGAGCGCGGCGACATGGTCGTACTCGACTTCGGCGGTCTGCGACGCGGCTACGGTTCCGACACCACCCGCACCGTCCACGTCGGCGAGGCCACCGAGGAGGAGCGCCGCGTCCACGACATCGTGCGCGCCGCCCAGGAGGCCGGCTTCGCCGCCGTACGGCCGGGCGCCGCCTGCCAGGACGTCGACCGGGCCGCCCGCGCCGTCATCGCGGACGCGGGCTACGGCGAGTACTTCATCCACCGCACCGGCCACGGCATCGGCGTCACCACCCACGAGCCGCCGTACATGATCGAGGGCGAGGAGCAGGAGCTCGTGCCCGGCATGTGCTTCTCCGTCGAGCCCGGCATCTATCTGCCCGGCCGCTTCGGCGTCCGGATCGAGGACATCGTCACCGTCACCCCGGACGGGGGCCGCCGGCTCAACGACACCACGCGCGAGATGGTCATAGTGGACTGAGCGGGCCCCGCACCGGACGCCCCGACCCCGGCCGACCACACCTCCGAGCGACAGCGGCGCGACCATGACCCAGGCACCGACTCCCACCGCGGACACCGTCCGTGAACTGGTCCACACCCTCACCAAGGAGGGCGCGAAGGACGCCGACGTGCGTCCCGTGCCCGAGAGCGTCCGGCAGACCACCTGGTGGGTGGGCACCCGGCACGTCCTGCGCCTCGCCCCCGACCCGGACGCCTCCACCCGGCTGCGCCGCGAGGTGCGGCTGCGCGACCTGGTCCGGCCGCACATCCCCGTCGCCGTGCCGGTGAGCGTCGCCCAGGGCGAGTGGGCGCCCGGCCTCGCCTGCACGCTCGACACCAAGGTGCCCGGCGGCTCGGGCGACCGGCAGGACGTCTCCGCCGTCGGCGAGGCCGACCTGGCCGGACTGCTCACCGGGCTGCGCGAGGTGCCCGCCCGGCAGGCCGAGATGCTCGGCGTGCCGCGCACCTCCCCGCGCTCGCTGGAGTCCCTGCGCCGGGCCGCCGCGCTGGCCGCCGAACGGCTCGCGCGGGCCGACGAGTTCGACCCCGCGCGGCTGCACCAGCTCACCCCGCCCGCAGCCGTCCAGCTGGCCGCGCAGCCCGGCGCGGCCGTGCTGGTCCACCACGGGCTGACCGGCGACCACCTCGTCGTCAGCGCCGACGGCCGGGTGCGCGGCGCCCTCGGCTGGGCCGACGCCGTCCTGGGCGACCCCGCCGAGGACATCGCGGGCCTCGCCCTCGCCGTGGGCTCCCCGGCCGCCGTACGCGCCGCCACCCTCGCCGGCTACGGCGCCCGCCCCTGTCTGCGCGGCCTGTGGCTGGCCCGCTGCGACACGGTGATCCGCCTCGCCTCCGCCCTCGACGGCAACGACCCGACCCCCCTGCCCCTGCTGCGCACCCATCTGCGCCACGCCTGGGAGGCGATCCTCCTGGAACGGGTCACGGGGGACGACAGCTACTAGCCTGCGGCGGGCAGGACGGAAGGGCGTGGCCGAGACGGGTGCAGCACGCAGAGTCGCCAGGGTCGTCATCGGCGTCGGCCTGGTGAGCACGCTGGTCCTGCCGGGCCGCCGGACGGCCCGGACCGTCGACGCGTTCTTCCGTACGTTCCACAGCTCGCTGAACGCGGCCAGGGGCGACGACCGGCGGGGCCGCCGCTGAGGCCCGCGCGGCGGCGCCCGCCCCGTCAGTCCTGCGCCAGCACCACGCACGACTCGGCCGGCAGATGCAGCACCCCGTCCTCGCCGGGCGCCTCGACCGGCTCCCACGCGGCGAGGACCCGGACCGGACGGCTGCCGAGCTGGAGCGGGGCCGGTTCCTTGCCGTGGTTGACGGCCACACAGATGTCGCCGCGCCGGAAGGCGAGCCAGCGGGCCTCCTCGTCGAAGGCGACCTTGGTGTCGGCGAGATCCGGGTCGGTGAGGTCGGGCAGTTCGCGGCGCAGCGTGAGGAGCTGCCGGTACCAGGCCAGCATGCGCGCGTGGGGCTCACGCTCCGGCTCGGACCAGTCCAGGCAGGAACGCTCCCGAGTCGCCGGGTCCTGCGGGTCGGGCACCTCGTCCTCGGGCCAGCCGTACGCCGCGAACTCCCGCCGCCTGCCCCGTCGTACGGCGTCGGCGAGCTGCGGGTCGGTGTGGTCGGTGAAGAACTGCCAGGGCGTGCCCGCCGCCCACTCCTCGCCCATGAACAGCATCGGCGTGAACGGCGCCGTCAGCGCCAGCGTCGCCGCGCAGGCCAGCAGACCGGGCGAGTCCGTGAGCGCCGCGAGCCGGTCGCCCTGGGCGCGGTTGCCGATCTGGTCGTGGGTCTGGGTGTAGCCCAGCAGCCGGTGCGCGGCGACCCGGGAGCGGTCCAGCGGGCGGCCGTGCAGGCGGCCCCGGTACGTCGAGTACGTGCCGTCGTGGAAGAACCCGCCGGTCAGCGTCTTGGCCAGCGCGGCGAACGGGGCCCGCGCGAAGTCGCCGTAGTAGCCCTGCGACTCACCCGTGACCGCGGCGTGCAGTGCGTGATGGAAGTCGTCGCTCCACTGCGCGTGCAGACCCAGTCCGTGCTCCTCGCGCGGGGTGATCGTCCGCGGGTCGTTGACCTCCGATTCGGCGATGAGGAACAGCGGCCGCCCCAGCTCCGCCGCCAGGCCGTCCACCCGCGCGGACAGCTCCTCCAGGAAGTGGTACGCGCGCGTGTCGACCAGCGTGTGCACCGCGTCCAGCCGCAGCCCGTCCAGCCGGTAGTCCCGCAGCCAGGCCAGCGCGCTGCCCAGCAGGAACGCCCGCACCTCGTCGGAGCCGGGCGCGTCCAGATTGACGGCCTGACCCCACGGCGTGTGGTGCGTGTCCGTGAAGTACGGCCCGAACACCGGCAGATAGTTGCCGTCGGGGCCCAGGTGGTTGTGCACGACGTCCAGGACCACGCCGAGCCCCAGCTCGTGCGCCCGGTCCACGAACCGCTTCAGCGCCTCGGGCCCGCCGTACGGCTCGTGCACCGCCCACAGCGACACGCCCTCGTAACCCCAGCCGTGCCGCCCCGGGAAGGGGCACAGCGGCATCAACTCCACGTGGGTGACACCCAGTTCCGCCAGATGCTCCAGCCGCCCCGCGGCCGCGTCGAGTGTGCCCTCGCGGGTGTAGGTGCCCACGTGCAGCTCGTACAGCACCGCCCCTTGCAGCGGACGCCCCTTCCAGGGCGTGCGCCAGCTGTAGCGCCCCTGGTCGACGACCGCGCTCAGGCCGTGCGGGCCGTCCGGCTGGCGCCGCGAGCGCGGGTCCGGGCGTACGGGGCCGTCGTCCACGGCGAAGCCGTAGCGCGAGCCGTCGTCCGCCTCCGCCTCGGCCGTCCACCACCCCTCGCGCCGCGGATCGCGCTCCATCGCGTGCGTGGCCCCGTCGCACTGGAGCGTCACTCGGCCGGCCTGCGGTGCCCACACCTCGAACTGCACGGACGGTTCCCCTTCGTCTGCTCAGTGATGTAGCCCCACCATGGTGCGTCAACCGAGATCGATCCGGGTTCGATTCGGGCCTTTCCCCGCAGGTGTCCTGAGGTACGCGCGCGTGCCCGCCGTTTCCCCCTCTCCTGGACACCCGGGGTTCACTGACCGACAATCACCTGCGTGACGTCGTCCTTCGAGTTCCCCACCTACCCCGCGCGGCTGTCCGACGCGGAGCGCGACAAGGTGCTTCAGGTGCTGCGCGACGGCGTCGCCATGGGACGGCTGTCGCACGACACGTTCATCCGGCGCATGGAGCTGGCGCTGGCCGCCCGCAGGTCCGACGAACTCGCCGCGCTCACCGCCGACCTGCCCCAGGAGAGCCGGGTCTCGCGCCTGGTGTTCGGCACCGTCGAGGCGGTGTCCGGGTTCACCGTACGGCTGCGCAGGGCCTGGCAGGCCGAGCGGCTGCCCAAGCTGCTGCTGCCGCACCCGGCCACCGGACACGCCCTGCGCATCGGCCGTGACCCCGCCTGCGGGCTGCGGCTGAACCACGAGACGGTCTCGCGGGTGCACGCCGAGCTGACCCGGCAGGGCGGCATGTGGGTGCTGCGCGACCTCGGCTCCACCAACGGCACGACCGTGAACGGCCGCAGGGTGATCGGCTCGGCCGTGGTCCGCGAGGGCGACCAGGTGGGCTTCGGCAGCATGGCGTACCGGCTGTCCGTGAACTGATCGCGCTCTCAAGATCCTTCGCTGTCCACGGTGTTGACGTGGACGGTCGGCCGTGACTGACTGTGCGTACACCATGCACACCAGGTGAACCGTAGGTCCCACGCCGTGGAGGTGTGCCCTGCCGCCCCTCCAGCGCTATCCCACCGTCGGTGAACTGGCCGCCCACGCGGCCGGGTTCGTCGAACGCCGTCCGCGTGACGCCCGGCTGAGCAGGGCCGGCACCTCACGCGCGGGCGAGCCGCTGTGGCTGCTGTCCGTCGGGCACGGCGAGCGGCAGGTCCTCGTGGTGGCGGGGCCGCACGCCAACGAGCCCGTGGGCGGCGCCACCGCCCTGCGCCTGGCCGAGCGCGTCCTCGCCCGCCCGGAGCTCGCCGACGGCGTCACCTGGAACCTGCTGCTCTGCCTCGACCCCGACGGCCTGCGCCGCAACGAGGGCTGGCTGCACGGGCCGTACACCCTCGGCCACTACTTCCGCAGCTTCTTCCGCCCCGGCTTCCAAGAGCAGCCCGAGTGGCTGCCGGACGGGGCGGCGGGGGCCGCGCTGCCGGAGACCCGGGCGCTGCTGCGGCTCCAGGACGAGCTGAAACCTTTCCTCCAGGTGTCGCTGCACGGCGTCGACGTGGGCGGCGGCTTCGTCGAGCTCACCCACGAGCTGCCCGGCCTGGAGCGCCGCCTGGCCCGCACCGCCGCCCGCCTCGGCGTGCCGCGCGAACTCGGCTGCTACGACGCCCTGTACTGGCCGCGCCTGGGACCCGGCGTCTACCGCATCCCGCCGCCCAGCCGGGGCGACCTGGCCGCCGCGATCACCGAGGCCGCCGTCGAGTCGACCTGGTACCACCCGCACCGGCACGGCACCGTCACGGCCGTCGTCGAAGCCCCCATGTGGGGCGTGGCCGCCGTCGAGGACGACTCCGAGCCCGCCGACGCCGACCGCGTGCTGCGCGCCGTCAGCACCACCCTGCGCCACGACACCCGGCTCCTGGAGGTGCTCCTGGCGCGGATCCGGCCGCACCTCGGCGCCGTGCCCGACGCCGCCCGGCTGCTCGCCCCGGTCGAGGACTATTTACTCGTCTGCCCCGGCCTCGCCGACGCCTGGGACCCCGACACCGGCCCTCACGACGGCACCCGCCCGCTGCCACCCCTGACCGCCGCCCACCTGGCCGCCCTGCGCATCGCCGGGCTGCGGCTCGCCCTGCGCACCGCGGGCCTGCTGCGCCGGCTCGCGCGGGCCGCCGGGCGCGGCGTGGCCGGAGTGCTGCCGGAGCTGGACCGGCTCATCGACCAGCGCTGCGCCGACTACCGCGACGGGTGCGGGACGCGCTGGATCCCGGTCGGGATCCAGACCGAGTTCCAGACGAGGGTCGTCCTCGACGCGTTCGAACTGGCCACCGCACAGGGCACGCGCGCGTGGTCCCGTTCGGGTGATCAGGGGTGGGGCCCGCCGGAGGTCGTGCCGATGCATCGGGAATGACGTACACCTTCACCAACGCGGTACGGGGCGGTCTGCTGGCGGCCGCCCTCCTCACCGTCGGCGCGGCCCCGGCCCAGGCGTCGCACCAGGAGGCCTTCTCCGGCGACTGGCTCTACCTCACCGTCACCCACGGCGACAACCGCTCCGCCGACACCCGTGGCACCGTGCTGCTCTGCGACCCGCCGCAGGGCCACGTCCGCGCGGCCGAGGCCTGTGACCAGCTCGGCGCCGTCGACGGCGACATCGACCGCATCGCGCCCAGGGCCGCGATCTGCCCCATGGTCTACGCCCCCGTGACCGCCCACGCGCGCGGGCGGTGGCACGGCATGCCCGTGCAGTACACGCGGACCTTCTCCAACGAATGCGAGATGGCGACCCTGACGGGAGAGGTGTTCGCCCTGAACGGCTGACCACCGGCGCCGCGGGCGGACGGGCGGTGCTTCCTCAGGCCGCCCGTTCGCGCGCGTACAGGGCCGCCGCCACCACCGTGCGGGACTGGTGCTCGATCTGGTGCTCCAGCGGCACCCAGCGGGCGTGGAAGCGCTCGGCGAAGGAGTCGCTCCAGTCGACCACCAGCCGCTCCAGCAGCGGGGCCGCGCGGTCGTCGGTCTCCCGCAGCACCCGCAGCAGCATGGCCGCCGCCCGCAGCGGCAGCCGCCGGGCGAAGGCGTCCACGCTGCCGACGTACGCCATCGAGTCGTCCGCGGGCTGGGTGTGCATCCAGTCCGCGGCCAGCCCCGGCACCAGCTCCAGCACCCACTTCGCGGCCCGCAGCAGCGGACCGTCCACGCCCTCCAGACGGGGCAGCGCGTCGGCGAGCACCCGCTCCACCTCCAGCGTGTCCCCCAGCAGCCGCTCGGCGAGCCGGTGCAGCGCCGCGGCCGGCGCGGGATGCGGCGCCACGTCGTCCACCAGGTCGCTCGCCCACATCGGCACCTCCACGACCGCGGTCAGGCCGCCGTAGCGGTGCGCGTGGTACCAGGTGCTGTGCCGCGCGTCGTCCGGCATGCTCGGGTACGCCACCCCCGACTCGCGCGTCGGCAGCACATGCACGCCGGGGCCGGACGCGGGCCAGCCCGCGGCGTCCGAGGCGCCCGTCTCCACCGGGATGTGCAGCTCCGCCGCCGACTTGGCGAACGGCTCGGCCAGCCCCGGGATGTCCTTCGTCAACTGCACCCAACTGCCGCCCAGGTCGGTGCCGTGCAGCGTCACCTGGAGGTACGGCCGCAGCTCGTCGATGACGCCGGTCAGCGCGAGCGTCTCGGGCGGCAGCCGGTCCGGCGGCAGCACCGACGGCGACCACTCCGGCTGCTCGGGCCCGGCCGGCCGGTAGAAGCCGCGGTGGTAGTCGAGCAGACTGCGCGGCGCGGGCGTGATGTGCAGGCTCGCCCCGTCCGGGTCCGCGCACAGCAGGAAGTGCCAGGACACCCCGTCGCGCAACACCCGCTCGTGCAGCACCCGTTCGGCCAGCGCCAGCAGCGTCGGGCCGCCGGCCGGTTCGTTGGCGTGGGCGCCCGCGACGACCAGCACGGTACGCCGCGCGCGGCCCACGGACAGCAGATGCAGCGGGCGCCCCTCCCGCGAGACGCCCACCTCACGCAGGGCGCACAGACCGGGATGACCGGCCGCGAGCATCCGCGCGGAGGAGACCAGTTCGGGCACGGTGGGGTAGCGCAGCTCCGGCAGGAGACTCACCCCCGACTTGTTTCCGACCGGCCTGAACCCGCAGTACCCCACGGAGTTGAGTCTCTGTCAAGAACATCGGCCACAACCGCCAGGGGGCGCCCGGGGGCACTCCCTGGCGGGCGGCCGGCGTCAGCGCGCGTCCCCGACCCGCTCCAGCAGCGCCACCGGCAGCCGCTCGAAGAGTTCCGCCACACGCGCGTGCCCGCTGAACTCCCGTCCCGGAGCGAGCGCGTCCGCCCAGCGGCCCGGCGGCAGCGGCAGCCGGGTGTCCCGCCAGCCGCCCTCTTCCGCCAGCCGCAGCGACAGCCGGGTCACCGCCGTGACCACATGCCCGGAGCGCACGAACGCGGCGCAGTGCCCGGCCGCCGGGCCCTCGGCGGCCAGCGGCGCGTACGTCGCCGACTCCCCGAACGCCTCCGGCCGCTGCGACCTCAGCCGCAGCGCGGCCGCCGTCACCGCCGTCTTGTCGCCCGGGTCCTCGGGCGGCAGCGGCACCGGCCGCCGGTTGTCCGGGTCGACCAGCGCCCGGTACTCCGCCTCCGTGCCCTGGTACAGGTCCGGCACCCCCGGCATCGTCAGATGCACCAGCGCCGCGCCCAGCACGTTCGCCTGGATGTGCGGCTCAAGCGTCGCCCGGAAGGCGGCCACCCGCTCGCCCGGCACCCCGCACGGCCCCGCCGCGACGAACGCCGCCACCGCCTCCTCGTACGGCGGCTCCTGCTCGGTCCAGGTCGTGTACAGCCCGGCCTCGCGCACATGCTTCAGCAGCGCGCCCTGCACCCGCTCCGGGGCCGCCGGGCCTAGCCCGAACACCGTCTGCCAGGCCGCCCACGCCACCTGCGCGTCCGGCATCGCCTCCTCCGCCCGCGACACCTCCGCCAGGACCTCCGCCCAACGCCCCGGGCACTCGGTGAGCACCGCGAGCGCGGCCCGCACATCGGCGCTGCGCTTGGTGTCGTGGGTCGAGACGACCGTCCCGGACACGGGCCAGTCGCGCTGCACGCGCGCGCAGTACGCGTGGAAGTCCTCCGGCGCCACCGCGGGCACGCCGGGGTCACCGCCGACCTCCGTCGCCGACAGCAGCGGCACATACCGGTAGAACGCCGTGTCCTCCACGGACTTCGCCCGCAGCGCCGACGACAGCTGCGCGAACCGGGTGCGGAACTCCACCCGGTCGGGACTCTCCGTGCCGTCTGTGCCGTCTGTGCCGTCTGTGTTATCTCCGTATCGCCCCAGCAGCAGATCCCGTACGACGTCCACGGCCCCGGCCTCCTCGGGTACCACGAAGGCGCGCCGGGCCTCGGCGGCGGCCTCCTCGGTGACCACGACGGCCGCGTCCTCGGGCCCGTACGGGCGGTACACCTCCATGCGGACCAGCAGCTCGCGCAGGGCCGTGGCAAGCGCCCACGGGGCCCGGTCGCGCAGGGCCGGGTCCGGCGAGGCGGCGCACACCCGGACCGCCACGCGGGTGAGCCGGTCCAGCTCCGCCGCCAGCTCGTGCTCGACGACGCCGTACGCCGCCCGGCGCACGGTCGCGTCCCAGTCGCCGCCCCGGTCGGTCTGCGGGGCCGCGAAGCGCCGGTAGTGGCCGAGGAGCTCCGCGGCCCCCTGGGGGTCGGTGAACAGCCCGTCGACCTGGCGCAGCGCGTCGTAGCCCGTGGTGCCCGCCACCCGCCAGGAGGCGGGCAGGTGCTCGTGGTCGGCGAGGATCTTCTCCACTATCGTCCAGCGGCCCCCGGTGGCCTCGTCGAGCCGCGCGAGATAGCCGCCGGGGTCGGCGAGCCCGTCGACGTGGTCCACGCGCAGCCCGTCGACCACGCCCTCGTGCAGCAGGGCGAGGATCTTGGCGTGCGTGGCCTCGAAGACCTCCGGGTCCTCCACCCGCACCCCGATCAGCTCGGAGATGCTGAAGAACCGCCGGTAGTTCAGCTCCGTACGGGCCAGCCGCCACCACGCGAGCCGGTACCACTGGGCGTCCAGCAACTGCGGCAGCGGCAGGTCCTCGGTGCCCTCGCGCAGCGGGAAGACATGGTCGTAGTAGCGCAGGACGTCGCCGTCGGCCCGCAGCGCGTGCAGTTCGCCGCCGAGCGGGCCGCCCAGCACCGGCAGCAGCAGCCGGCCGCCCTGGGCGTCCCAGTCGATGTCGAACCAGCGCGCGTACGGCGACTTGGGTCCCTCGCGCAGCACCTCCCACAGGGCGGGGTTGTGGGCCGGGGCCATCGCCATGTGGTTCGGCACGATGTCCATCACCAGGCCGAGCCCGTACTCCCGCGCGGTGCGGGCCAGGGCACGCAGGCCCTCCTCGCCGCCGAGCTCCGCGCGCACACGCGTGTGGTCGACGATGTCGTAGCCGTGCGTCGAACCGGGGACTGCCTCCAGCACGGGCGACAGATGCAGATGCGAGACGCCGAGCGAGGCCACATACGGCACGGCCGCCGCTGCGGCCGCGAACGGGAACGCTGGCTGGAGCTGGAGCCGATACGTGGACGTCGGCACCGGCGGGACGGATCGCTCAGGTGTCATGTGGACCTACGTACCCGCCCGGCCGCCTTTCGTGTCATCGTCCCGGAGACATGATCACGCGCGGGTGGCCGGTTTCGAGCGCCGCCAGAGCGGGACGGGCTCCCACGGGGTCACTCCTGCCCCCTCACCCGGACGGGTGGCGGGCGGGAGCGACCCCAGGGGCCGGACCGCGCGCGTGCCCCTAGGCGGGCCGCTGCAGCACCGTCAGGCTGCGGTCCACCAGCCTCAGCCGCTCCCCGGCCGCGACCTTCGGGCCGCTGCCCGGGGGCACGCCCTCCGGGCGGGAGGTGTCCACGACGACCTGCCACTGCCGCCCGTGGTCGACCGGCACCACGAAGTCCAGTTCCTTCGGGGAGGCGTTGAACATCAGCAGGAAGGAGTCGTCGGTGATCCGCTCCCCGCGCGTGCCCGGCTCGGAGATGGCGTTGCCGTTGAGGAACACCGTCAGCGCCGAGGCCTGCGTCGAGTCCCAGTCCCGCTGGGTCATCTCCCGGCCCTCGGGGGTGAACCACGCGATGTCCGACAGGTCGTCGTGCGTGCCCTCCACCGGCCGCCCGTGGAAGAAGCGCCGGCGCCGGAAGACGGGGTGCTCCTTGCGCAGCCGCGCCATCGCGCGCGTGAAGTCGAACAGCCCGCTGTCGGTCTTCTCGTCCCCCGGCTCCGGCCAGCGCACCCAGGCCAGCTCGCTGTCCTGGCAGTAGGCGTTGTTGTTGCCGCGCTGGGTGCGGGCGAACTCGTCGCCGTGGCTGATCATCGGCACGCCCTGGGACAGCATCAGGGTGGCGACGAAGTTGCGCATCTGGCGGGCCCGCAGCCGCAGCACGTCCTCGTCGTCGGTGTCGCCCTCCGCGCCGCAGTTCCAGGACCGGTTGTGGCTCTCGCCGTCCCGGTTGCCCTCGCCGTTGGCGTCGTTGTGCTTGTGGTTGTACGACACCAGGTCGTTGAGGGTGAAGCCGTCGTGGCAGGTGACGAAGTTGATGGAGGCCAGCGGGCGGCGCCCGTCGTCCTGGTAGAGGTCGGAGGAGCCGGTCAGCCGGGAGGCGAACTCCGCGAGCGTGCGCGGCTCGCCCCGCCACATGTCCCGCACGGTGTCTCGGTACTTGCCGTTCCACTCGGTCCACAGCGGCGGGAAGTTCCCCACCTGGTAGCCGCCCTCGCCGACGTCCCACGGCTCGGCGATCAGCTTCACCTGGGACACCACCGGGTCCTGCTGCACCAGGTCGAAGAACGACGACAGCCGGTCCACCTCGTGGAACTGCCGCGCCAGCGTGGCCGCCAGGTCGAAGCGGAAGCCGTCCACATGCATCTCGGTGACCCAGTACCGCAGCGAGTCCATGATCAGCTGAAGGACGTGCGGGGACCGCATCAGCAGGGAGTTCCCGGTCCCCGTGGTGTCCATGTAGTAGCGCTTGTCCTGCATGAGCCGGTAGTACGACGGGTTGTCCAGGCCCTTGAACGACAGGGTCGGGCCCAGGTGGTTGCCCTCGGCCGTGTGGTTGTAGACCACGTCGAGGATCACCTCGATCCCGGCCTCGTGCAGCGCCCGCACCGCCGACTTGAACTCCAGCACCTGCTGCCCGCGGTCGCCCCAGGAGGCGTAGGCGTTGTGCGGGGCGAAGAAGCCGATGGTGTTGTAGCCCCAGTAGTTGTTCAGGCCCATGTCGACCAGCCGGTGGTCGTTCACGAACTGGTGTACGGGCATCAACTCCAGGGCGGTCACCCCGAGCTCGGTCAGATGCTCGATGACCGCCGGGTGCGCGAGGGCCGCGTAGGTGCCGCGCAGCTCCTCCGGCAGCCCCGGGTGCCGCATCGTCAGGCCCTTCACATGGGCCTCGTAGATCACCGTGTGGTGGTACTCGGTGCGCGGCCGCCGGTCGTCGCCCCAGTCGAAGTACGGGTTGACCACCACGGACGACATGGTGTGCGGGGCCGAGTCCAGGTCGTTGCGCCGTTCGGGTGCGTCGAAGTGATAGCCGTACACCTCCTCGCCCCACTGGATCGAACCGCTGATCGCCTTCGCGTACGGGTCGAGCAGCAGCTTCGCCGAATTGCAGCGCAATCCGCGCTCCGGGGCGTACGGGCCGTGCACCCGGAACCCGTACCGCTGTCCCGGCATCACACCGGGCACGTACGCGTGCCGGACGAACGCGTCGCTCTCCCGCAGCTCCACCGCCGTCTCCGAGCCGTCGTCGTGCAGCAGACACAGCTCTACTCGGTCCGCGGCCTCCGTGAACACCGCGAAGTTCGTGCCGGCGCCGTCGTACGTGGCACCGAGGGGATACGCCTCTCCAGGCCAGACCTGCATGGATACGACTCTTTCAGGTGTGCCGCCCCGCTGGGGGCGCCTTGGCCCCGAGTCTCCCCGAAAGTGATGGAACCACCTATGACTTACGGCCCTCTTATCGGTCGACCAGTGCATACGGCCGGATACGGCTGATGCCGAAAGTGTGGGGCAAACACGTACTCCCGGGGACGTACGGGGAGTAGGGGGATGATGTGCGCACGATAGTGCACCGCCATCTGGGCAAGGTGGTGGCCGGCGCCGCCATAGCCGTGGCCGGGACCGCCGTGATGATCGGCGTGACCCTGCCGGGCACGGCCGGGGCCGGGGAGAACGGGGGCGCGGGGAGCGCCGGGAACGGCACGGCCGCGGCGGGACAGGCGGCACAGGGCGATGACTCCGGGCAGGCTCCTGGAGGGGCACAGGCGGCCGAGCCCGGCGTCGTCGAGGAGGCGCCCGCCGAGGGCGAGAAGGGCACCGGCCGCGACCCGCTGACCGACGACGAGACCGAGCGTGTCGCGCGGCTCGCGATGACCCGGCAGCAGTTCGACGCGAGCCAGGACGTCGACGGGGACCGTGGACCGCAGCGTCTCGCGGTGGACCTCGCCGAACCGGAGTCCGACACGGCGAACGGCCCGCGCCGCGCGGAGGTGTCGTTCTACGACTACAGGAACGACACCCTGGTGACGAAGACCGTCAACCTCGACACGGGGAAGGTCGAGAAGACGGCCACCGAGCACGGTGTCCAGCCGCCGCTGAGCCGCGCCGAGTACGCCGAGGCGGCCCGGCTGCTGATCGCCGACCCGCTCGGCGCCGACCTCAAGGCCGACTATCAGGACTCGACCGGCAAGGAGCTGACCTCGCCGGACCAGCTGCTGCTCAACGGAGCGGTGTACCGGGCGGCTCCGGGGGCACAGCCCGCCCTGCTCGACAAGTGCGGCGAGCACCGGTGCGTGCGGCTGTTCCCGAAGGTCAAGAACGGCCCGTGGATCGACGCCCGGTCGTTCGTGATCGACCTGAGCGCCCGCAAGGTCGGCCGGCTCGACCTCGGCTGAGCAGCCGTCTGTGTCGAGCCCGGCCGTGCGGCCGTCGGTTCGCTTTTCCAACTGACTTGAACTCCTGACTCGACTTCCGGCAAGGGAGCCACCTCTTCATGCGTGCCAACCGAATCCGTCCCGCCCGCCGGGCGGCCGTCGGCCTGTCCGTGGCCGCGCTGGCCGCCGGCGTGACGACCGCCGCCGGCCCCGCCTCGGCCCAGCCCGCCGCCCGGCCCCAGGCCGCCCCGGCGCCGGCCGCCGACTGCAGCGCCGCCTACCGCATCGAACAGAAGCTCACCAGCGGCACCACGTGGCGCATGTGCTGGCGCTACGACTCCAAGGCCGGCCTCGTCCTGGAGAAGATCTCCTACCAGCCCAAGGGCGAGACCAAGCCCATCCGCGTCCTCAACAGCGCCCGCCTCGGCCAGATCCACGTCCCCTACGACGACGGCAGCGTCGAGTACGACGACCTCACCGGCTTCGGCTTCGCCCAGGGCCTGGTCAACCTCGCGCCCGGCGAGTGCCCCGGCGGCACCATCAAGACCGTCAAGGTGCCCGACGCCTGGCAGGACCCCAACGTCAAGGGCCTGTGCACCACCACCCGCTCCCGCGGCCACGCCTACCGCATGCAGGGCGACACCGCGAACAAGGTCTTCCAGGCCCAGGGCAAGGACCTGCTCGTCTACACCGTCAACCAGGTCGGCTGGTACGAGTACATGACGGAGTGGCGCTTCCAGGACGACGGCACCGTCACCATGAACGTCGGCGCCACCGGCAGCCTCTCCTACGAGGACTACGACGCCGGCGACGGCCGCGGCTGGCCCATCGGCAAGGGAGCCCAGGCCGCCAAGGCCACCAGCCACAGCCACAACGTCTTCTGGCGCCTCGACTTCGCCCTGGACGGCTCCACGAAGAACCGGGTCGAGCAGTACGACTCCGCCGTCTCCGCCCCCGTCTCCGGCAACCGCGCCCCGACGACCAAGACCACCCGCACCAAGGTCACCAAGGAGCTCAGCGGCGACGCCAAGGCCTACCGCTGGTGGCGCATGGTCTCCGCGACCGGCAAGAACAAGGACCTGCACCCGCGGTCGTACGAGATCGTCCCCGGCACCAGCACCAAGTACCCGGGCCGCAGTTACACCAAGCACGACCTGTACGTCACCCAGTACAACGCGTGCGAGAAGTTCGCCAGCCACAACCCCGGCTGCCCGGCCACCCAGCCGAAGTCCGTCGACAAGTGGGTGAACGGCCAGGCCCTCACCCACCCCGTGGTCTGGATGAACGTCGGCTTCCACCACATCGCGCGCGACGAGGACCAGCAGCCGATGCCGGTCCACTGGCAGGGCTTCTCCATCGTCCCGCGGGACGTCACCGCTATGAATCCGCTCACTCCGAGCGAGCTTCAGTGGCAGAACGGCCACTGGCAGCCGCGCAGTTGAGAAACGACCCTCTCCATCGGGCTGCACCGCCGACCGCTCCCGGAGTAGGCTTCCTTGATCGTTGGGACGGGGAGAGCTCGGGGGAGCGGAAGGCGGTGCGCGCGTGGGCTCGGGAGGGCTGGAGCTGCCCCCTGGTGACGAGGGTCACGAGGGGGACTCCACTGAGGTCCCGCCCGGCACGGTGTCACTGGCCCGTCCCATGGAGACGGGTTCCATCGGGCCGGAGTTGGAGTGGGACGCCGAGGCCTGGCGCGAGGTGCGCACCCGCGCCCAGCGGGCCGGCCGCGCCTACATCTGGCTGAACCTGGTCGAACAGCGGCTGCGCACGGTCGTCGCCGCCGTGCTGCGACCCATCTACGAACCCGTCCACGGCGACGACTGGGTCGTCGCCGCGGCCGGCCCGGCCGGCCAGGAGTGGGTGCAGCGCGCGGTCGCCGTCCGCGAAGTCAGCCGCCGCAAGGGCTACTTGCTCGACCCGGCCGACGACAACGTCCTCAGCTTCCTCACGCTGCCCCAGCTGCGCGAGCTGATGGTGCAGCACTGGCCGTGCTTCGAGCCGTACGTCGACGACCGCCGTGACGTCGAACTCGCCCTGGACGAGCTGGAGGTGACCCGCAACGTCGTCTCCCGCAACCGGGCCCTGTCCGAGGCCGTCCTGGGCCAGGCCGAGCGTGCCTCCGCGCGCCTGCTGGAGGCGCTCGGCGCGGGCGGCGACGTGCCCTCCGCGCGCAGGCTGCCCGTGGACGCCGTCGAGGACCTCGTCGGCGACCGGTACGCGGACGTGGTCGCCGTGCACTCCGACCGGGTGCGGCTGCTGCGGCAGTTCCCCGCCGAGGACATCTTCGGCGGTGCCCGCCGGCTGGACGCCCTCGGCATAGGCCTCAACCTGCTCGTGCAGAACTTCTCCGGCCGCCGCCTGGTCCGGCTGGCCGAGGCCGGCTGCCGGATGCGGCTGCTGTTCCTCAACCCCGCCTCCAGCGCGGTCAAGCGGCGCGAGCGCGAGCTCGGCATGAAGCGGGGCGAGCTGAGCCGGGCCGTGGAGATGAACATCCTGCACATGCGCCGGGTGCGCGCCCGGCTGCGCGACCCCGGTGCCTTCCAGATCCAGGTCTACGACGAGACGCCCCGCTGCACCGCCTACCTCGTGGACGGCGACGGCTCCGACGGCATCGCGGTCGTCCAGTCCTATCTGCGCCGGTCGCGGGGGATGGAGGCGCCGGTGCTGGTGCTGCGGGGCGGCAGCCGGGTGGTGAAGCCGGACCAGGACGCCTACGCCGACGAGGGCGGGCTGTTCTCCACGTATCGCGAGGAGTTCGAGACGGCCTGGGCGGATTCGCGCCCTGTGTCGTGAACTATCCCTTTCGCGGGTGGGGTGTGCGGAACGTGGACCCCTGATTGTCAGTGGCGCATGCGAGGGTGGAGGCCACTGGGGGAAGCACCACCGAGCACCACCAAGAAGGGGGGCCGCCATGGCCTGGCACCAGGAACTGCTGATCGGCTTCGACCTGGAGACGACCGGGACCGATCCGCGCGAGGCGCGCATCGTCACGGGCGCGGTGATAGAGGTCCGAGCCGGACAGGTGCTGGGGCGCCGCGAATGGCTGGCCGACCCCGGCGTCCCGATCCCGGCGGACGCCGTCGCGGTGCACGGCATCAGCAACGAGCGCGCCGCCGCCGAGGGCAGGCCCGCCGACGAGGTGGCGGACGCCATCGCCGACGTCCTGACCGGCTACTGGAAGACGGGCGTGCCCGTCGTCGCCTACAACGCCGTCTTCGATCTGACCCTGCTCTCCGCGGAGCTCCACCGGCACGGTCTGCCGTCCCTGCGCGAGCGGCTCGGCGGCCTCGATCCCGCGCCCGTCGTCGACCCGTACACCATCGACCGCTGGGCCGACCGCTACCGGCGGGGCAAGCGCAACCTCGAGGCGGTCTGCACCGAGTACGGCGTCCTGCTCGACTCCGCGCACGACGCCTCCGCGGACGCCCTCGCCGCGGCGAGACTCGCCTGCGCGATAGCCGACCGGCACGGGAAGGTCGCCGCCCTGGGGGCGGCCGAGCTGCATCAGAGGCAGATCGGGTGGTATGCGGAGTGGGCGGCGGACTTCCAGAGCTTTCTGCGCCGCAAGGGTGAGGCGGGGGCTGTGGTGGAGGGGGTCTGGCCCGTGAGGGAGGTTGTGGGGGAGATCGCGTCTGCCAAGTGAGGCCGTCGGTCGGGTGCGGGTTCGTCGTGGTTGCTCGCGCAGTTCCCCGCGCCCCTGAGTAGCTCACCCTCACGTTCCTTCAGAAGGGGAACCACCTCACCTTCTCGTCGGCCTCCTTCAGTGACGCCACCCTGCGGTCGAACTCCGCCCTCGCCTTCGGGTTCGTCGGTGCGTGCTGGGCCACCCATGCGCAGCTCGCCGTCTCGCGGGCGCCGCGGAGCACACCGCAGCCCTCCCATTCACGCACGTCCCAGCCGTACGCCTCGGTGAAGGACGCGTACGCCTCGGGCGGCAGGCCGTAGCGGTCGTGGGAGAGGGCCATGACGACCAGGTCGTGCTCGCGCAGGTCGGCGGAGAAGGTCTCCAGGTCGACCAGGACCGGACCGTCCGGGCCGACATGGACGTTGCGGGGCAGGGCGTCGCCGTGGATGGGGCCCGGCGGCAGGTGAGGAGTGAGGGCGGAGGCGGCTGCCGCGAAGCCGTCGCGGCGTTCACGCAGATAGGCCGCGTCGGCGGGGTCGATCGCGTCGCCGGCGAGACGCAGCCAGCGCTCCACGCCGCCCAGGAGGTCACGGGCCGGGAGGGAGAAGGGAGGTGAGGGCAGTGCGTGGACGACCCGTAGGAGTTCGGCCAGATCACGGGGCTCGGCGGGGCGTACGGGCTCGGGCATCCGCTGCCAGAGGGTCACCGGATGGCCCTCGACGAGCAGTGCCTCGTCCGAGGCCGCCCGGACGGCGGGCACCTTCTCCTCGGCGAGCCAGAGCGCCACGGCCAGCTCGTGGCGTGCCCTGTCCAGCAGTTCGGCGTCGCGGCCCACCTTGACCACCAGGTCACCGGCGGCGAACACGGCGTTCTCGCCGAGCGCGAGCAGCTGCGCGTCCCCGGCCGACCCGGGCAGAACCCCCGCCCCGGCCAGCACCTCCCGGGCTCGGGTCTCGTCCATGCGTGCGGCCTCCATGTCGCCCTCGGTGCGTGGTCGTCTCCGTCGGCCAGTCTCGCATTCGCAGGTGGGACCGGTGCGCGGGGCCTTGACGGAGCAGGGTGGCGTCACGACCATGACGGGGCCCAGTCCGAGATCGTGGCGAGTCGTCGGAGGAGCCGATCACGTGACCTTGGTGACCGCGACGAAGCGGCCCGCACGGCAATTACGCCTGCCGGCACGGGGAGGGCCCCGGCCCGGCGGGGCCTGGTTCCTCGTCCTGCCCGCGCTGATCCCGATCCTGGTGCTGAGCGTCGGACCGCTGCTGTACGGGATCGTGCTGGCGTTCACCGACGCGCAGTCGGGGCGGACGCAGGCCACGCAGTGGATCGGGGCGCTCAACTTCCGGGATCTGCTGCACGACACGCTGTTCTGGGAGTCGTTCCGGATCGGCCTGGTGTGGGCGGTCGGGGTGACCGTGCCGCAGTTCCTGCTCGCGCTGGGGCTCGCGCTGCTGCTGAACCAGGACTTACGGCTGCGCTGGCTGGCGCGGGCCCTGGCGATCGTGCCGTGGGCCATGCCCGAGGTGGTGGTCGGGGTGATGTGGCGGCTGGTCTACAACCCCGACGCGGGCGTCCTCAACGACACCCTGCGCGGGCTGGGCCTCGGGGACGGCCGGGACTGGCTCAGCGGACCGGCGACCGCGCTGCCCGCGGTGATCGTCGTCGGCGTGTGGGCCGGTATGCCGCAGACGACGGTCGCCCTGCTCGCCGGACTGCAGAACACCCCGAGGGAGCTGCACGAGGCGGCAGCCCTGGACGGCGCGGGCGCCTGGAGACGCTTCCGCACGGTCACCTGGCCCGCGCTCAGACCGGTGGCGCTCGCCATCACCGCCCTCAACCTCATCTGGAACTTCAACTCCTTCGCCCTGGTCTATGTGCTCACCAGCGGCGGACCGGGCGGCCGTACCCGCCTGCCCATGCTGTTCGCGTACGAAGAGGCGTTCCGCTACGGCCAGTTCGGCTACGCGGCGGCGATGGGCTGCGTGATGGTCGCGGCGATCTCGATCCTGCTCGCCCTCTTCCTCGTGGGGCGGCTGCGGGGAGGTGACGACGCATGAGGACGGGCAAGGCGGCCCGCGGCGGTCAGTATCTCGCCCTGCTCGCCTATCTGGCGTTCCTGGCGCTGCCGTTCCTCTGGCTGGTGTCCACCGCGTTCAAACCACCCCGGGAACTGGCCAGTCTGAACCCGACCTGGATCCCGAAGGACCCCACGCTCGCCAACTTCCGGCAGGCCTTCGACGAGCAGCCGCTGCTGCGCGCCGCGGGCAACTCGCTGCTGGCGGCCGGCGCGGCCGCGGTGATCGCCGTACTGGTCGCGACGCCGATGGCGTATGTGCTGGCCCGGCACCGCACCCGGCTGTCACGGGCGGCGAGCGGGTGGGTGGTGGTCAGCCAGGCGTTCCCGTTCGTGCTGGTGATCATCCCGCTGTTCCTGGTGCTGAAGAACCTGCGGCTGATCGACTCGGTGGCGGGGCTGATCGCGGTGTACGTGGTGTGGGCGCTGCCGTTCGCGCTGTGGATGCTGGTCGGCTATGTGCGGGCGGTGCCGGTGCAGCTGGAGGAGGCGGCGGCCGTGGACGGCGCCGGGCGGCTGCGGACGCTGGTGTCGGTGACCGCGCCGCTGCTGGGGCCGGGGATCGTGGCCACGGGGCTGTTCGCGTTCGTCACCGCGTGGAACGAGTTCTTCTTCGCGCTGGTGCTGCTGAAGACCCCCGAGAAGCAGACCCTGCCGGTGGTGCTCACGCACTTCATCGGCGCGGAGGGCGTCGCCGACCTCGGCCCGCTGGCCGCGGCGGCGTTCCTCGCGACCCTGCCCTCGCTGGTCGTCTTCGCGGTCGTCCAGCGCCGGATCACGGGCGGCCTGGTCGCCGGGGCGGTGAAGAGCTGATGCGCACCCGACTGGTCCTGGGCCTGGTGCTGGCCCTGCTGCTCACCGCCTGCGGCAGCGACGACCGCCCCGACGCGGGCCGCGTCACCCTGCGCTTTCAGTCCCTGGCCTGGCAGGAGGAGTCCGTCGCGGCCAACAAGGAGCTGGTCGCGGAGTGGAACGCGGCCCACCCGGACGTGCGCGTCGAGTATGTGCAGGGCAGTTGGGACAGTGTGCACGACCAGCTGCTGACCTCCTTCGAGGGCGGTGAGGCGCCCGACATCATCCACGACGCCTCCGACGACCTGGCCGACTTCGCCTACGGCGGCTATCTCGCCGACCTGACCGACCTGCTGCCGCGGCGGCTGAAGTCCGACGTCCCCGCGCGCAGTTGGGAGACGACGACCTTCGGCGACGGCGTCTACGGCGTCCCCTTCCTCCAGGAACCGCGGGTGCTGATCGCCAACGCCCGCCGGCTCAAGGAGTCCGGCGTGCGGATACCCACGCCCGAACACCCCTGGACCTGGGCGGAGTTCCGCGCCGTCACCCGGCAGCTCAGCGGCGACGGGAAGTTCGGCGTGGCCTGGCCGCTGAAGGAGCCCGTGTCCGCCACGCTCAACCTCTCCCTGTCGGCGGGCGGCAGGCTGTTCCACCGGGGCCCCGACGGCAAGGTCACCATCCGCTTCGAGGCGGGCGACGAGATCGTGCCGAGCACCATCCACCACCAGGTCGGCACCGACCGCAGCGCCTCCGACACCACGCTCGGCAGCGGCGGTTCGGACACCCTGCCGGGCTTCTTCGGCGGCCGGTACGCGATGGTCCCGCTCGGCTTCTCCTACCGCCAGCAGATCGTGCAGCAGGCCCCCAAGGGCTTCGACTGGCAGGTGCTGCCCGCCCCCGCGGGCGCCGGCGGACTCGCGCAGGGCGTCAGCCCGCAGACGCTGTCCATCGCCGAGGACAGCCCGCACAAGAAGGAGGCGGCCGCGTTCCTCGACTTCCTGCTGCGGCCGGAGAACATGGTGCGGCTCGCCCTCGGCGACTGGATGCTGCCGACCGGCGAGCGGGCCCTCGCCGACCCGGCGCTGCGCACCACCCGCCACGACTGGGCGACCGGCACCGCGCTCGCCGCCCATCTGCGCCCGGCGCCCGCACAGTCCGTACGAGGTTATCCGGAGTGGAAGGACAAGGTGGCGACCCCGGCGTTCCAGGAGTACTACAGCGGCGCGATCGGGCTCGACGCCTTGCGGAAACGACTGGAGGAGGACGGGAACCTGGTGCTGGCCCGCTATCAGCGCTGACAGCGCGCCGAAGCTGACGCGCGCGGAAGCCGACAGTGCACGCGGAAGCCGACAGCGCGGGAAAGCCGACAGCGCGCCGAAAAACATTGCACGAGACGTCTCGTCTCGTCTACGCTCGGGTGCATGACGACGCAGCCCGCACATATCGCCATGTTCTCCATCGCCGCCCACGGCCATGTGAACCCCAGCCTCGAGGTGATCCGCGAGCTCGTCGCCCGCGGGCACCGGGTCACGTACGCGATCCCGCCGATCTTCGCGGAGAAGGTCGCGGCGACCGGCGCCGAGGTCAAGCCGTGGAACTCCACCCTGCCCACCCCCGACGACGACCCGTCCGCGTGGGGGACCACGCTGCTGGACAATGTCGAGCCGTTCCTGAACGACGCCGTCCAGGCGCTGCCCCAGCTCATCGAGGCCTACGACGGCGACGAACCCGACCTCGTGATCCACGACATCACCTCCTACCCGGCCAGGGTCCTCGCCCACCGCTGGGGCGTCCCCGCGATCTCCCTGTCCCCGAACCTCGTCGCCTGGAAGGGCTACGAGCAGGAGGTCGCCGAGCCGATGTGGGAGGAGCCGAAGAAGACCGAGCGGGGCCGCGCCTACTACGCCCGCTTCGAGAACTGGCTGAAGGACAACGGCATCGATCTGCACCCCGACCCGTTCATGGGCCGCCCCGACCGCTCCCTGGTGCTGATCCCGAAGGCGCTCCAGCCGCACGCCGACCGGGTCGACGAGACGGTGTACACGTTCGTCGGAGCCTGCCAGGGCGACCGCTCGAACGAGGGGGACTGGCAGCGGCCGGCCGGCGCCGAGAAGGTCGTCCTGGTCTCGCTCGGCTCGTCCTTCACCAAGCAGCCCGCCTTCTACCGCGAGTGCGTCAAGGCCTTCGCCGGCCTGCCCGGCTGGCATGTGGTGCTCCAGATCGGCAGGAGCGTCGACCCGTCGGAGCTGGGGGAGATCCCCGGCAACGTGGAAGTGCACTCCTGGGTCCCGCAGTTGGCGATCCTGAAGCAGGCCGACCTGTTCGTCACCCACGCGGGGGCCGGCGGCGGCCAGGAGGGCCTGGCCACCGCCACGCCGATGATCGCCGTCCCCCAGGCGGTCGACCAGTTCGGCAACGCCGACATGCTCCAGGGCCTCGGCGTCGCCCGGCACCTGCCGACGGAGGAGGCCACCGCCGAAGCCCTGCGCACCACCGCCCTCGCCCTGATCGACGACCCGGAGGTGGCCCGCCGACTGGCGGAGATCCGGGCCGAGATGGCGGACGAGGGCGGCACCCGGCGGGCCGCCGACCTCATCGAGGCCGAGCTGCCCGGGCGCTGAACGGGCCTGCAGAAAAGCAGGCGCTGAAGGGGCCTACAGATAAGCGGGGTCGAGAATCCGCGCCTTGTAGACCACCGGGCCGCTGCCCACCTCCAGGGCGCGGGCGCCCGCCCGGTTGAAGTGGACCCACTTGGTGCCGAAGGCGCTGCCCCCGTCGTCGGCACCGGTCCACATCTCCTCGCCGGAGGCGTGCCGCACGAAGGACTTCACCTTGTGGCGGCCGTAGAGCCTGGTGACCTTCTTGGTGGCCTTGTCGTAGCTGTACACGCCGTTTGTGTCGGTGAACAGCAGGCGGCCGGCGCTGGTGTAGTCGGGCTGGAGGTCGTGGCCCCGGGTCACCTTGACCCTGCGCTCCGGGTCGGCGACCAGCTTGGCGGAACTCGCCGTGGTCACGATGCGGTACGCCTGGAGCACGCTGCCGCCGATGATCCACATGCGTTCCAGCTGCGGGTCCCACAGCAGGCCGTGCGCCTGGTGGAAGTCGAACTGCTGGGCCTTGACCAGGGAGCGGCTGTAGCGGTCGGTGGGCCGGTAGACGTAGATCTTCCCGCCCGTGGTGGCGCCCCCGTCGCCACCCGGTGCGGGGCCCCTGCTGCGTCCCGCGACCACCACGACTCCGGTGCCGCGCGCCCGCTCCACGGAGTGCAGATAGGTGCCGAGCGACGCCGACCACAGCAGCTTGTTGTCGCTGCGGCGGCGGATGCTCGCCACCCCGCTGTCCCGCGAGCCGGTCGCGATCAGCAGGATGCGGCCGTCGCCGGTGGTGTCGCGGATCCGGTGCTCCATCGGGTGCCCGCCGGAGGGCTTGAACGACCACTTCACATGGGACCGGGTGAAGCGTTTGTTCCGGTCGAACTGGTAGATCGTGCCCGAGGTGACGTCCCCGAGCAGTACGTCGAACGGTGCGGGTGCCGCTGCGGCGGTTCCTGCGGTCAGCAGTCCCGCGGCCGGTGCCGCGACCGATCCGGCGAGCGCGCCGCGCAGCAGTGTGCGTCGGTTCATGGTGACGTCCATGGGCCGTCCTCCCCCGAGTTGACGGACGTTCAGCTCTTCGGTCGGCGGGGAGGACGCGCCGAAAGGCCCGCCGGTTCCCGAAGGAGCCGGCGGGCCCTCAGTCGTGCGGGGTTCAGACCCGGACGGGCTCGCCCCCGCTCACCTCCTGCTTCTCGAAGGCCTCGGGAGCCTCGTCGTGCGTGAGGTCGGGCATCCGGTTCAGCCACTTGGGCAGGTACCAGTTGCGCTCACCGAGCAGCGCCATCACCGCAGGCAGCAGCACACCGCGGATGACCGTCGCGTCGATGAGGACCGCGGCCGCCAGGCCCACGCCCATCTGCTTCATCGACTGCATGGACAGCGTGCCGAAGATCGCGAACACGGCGACCATGATGACCGCTGCGCTGGTGACGACACCCGCGGTGGTCACCACGCCGTGCTGGATCGCGTCCTTGGTCGAACGGCCGCGCATCCGGGCCTCGCGGATCCGGGAGACCACGAACACGTGGTAGTCCATCGACAGGCCGAACAGGATCACGAACAGGAACAGCGGCAGCCAGATGACGATCGCGCCGACGCCCTCCGTGCCCACCAGCGAAGCGCCCCAGCCGTGCTGGAAGACGGCGACGAGGATGCCGTAGGCGGCCCCCACCGACAGCAGGTTGAGCACGATCGAGGTGATCGCGATCGTCAGCGAGCGGAAGGACAGCAGCATCAGCAGGAAGGCGAACACCACCACGAAGACGAAGACCGGCACGACCGAGCCGACCAACTGGTCGCTGAAGTCGGCGGAACCGGCGACCTGACCGGTGATCGGCGCCTCGACGCCGTCGACCTTGCCCAGCGTCGCGGGCCGCACCTCGTCGCGCAGCTTGTCCAGGCTCTCGGTCGCCTTGTCCATGTCGGAGCCGCCCACCAGCGGGACGTACACGAAGGCCATGTTCTGCGCGTCGTGCAGCTCGATCTCGACCGGCCCCTGGGAGGCACCCGAACTGATCGCCTGCTCACGGAAGTCGGCGAGCGCGGACTTCACCTCGGGGGCGTTGATGTCGTCGGCCCTGACCACGACCTCGGCCGGGTCGCTGCCGCCGGGGAAGGCCTCGTTGAGGCGGTTGTACGTCTGGACGATGGGCAGCGAGTCGCCGAACTCCTGGTCCAGGGTGAGCTGCTGGGTCTTCATGCCGACCGCGGGCGCGGCGACGGCCAGCAGCGCACCGGTGGCCACCAGCACCGACAGGACCGGCTTGGCCAGGACGCCCTTCAGGACGGCGCCCCAGAAGCGGCTCTCGCTGCTGCCGCTCGTGCGGCGGCGGCGCAGGAACGGCAGGCGGCCCTTCTCCACGCGCTCGCCGAGCAGCGACAGCAGCGCGGGCAGCACGGTGACCGAGCCGACCATCGCGACCGCCACGGCCATCAGCGAGGCCAGACCCATCGCCTCGAACTCGGCGAGGCCGGTGAACAGCATGCCGGCCATCGCCACGCACACGGTGACACCGGAGACCACGATGGCCCGGCCACTGGTGGCGGCGGCGATCTGCAGCGCGGTCTGCGCGTCCCGGCCCGCGGCCCGCTCCTCGCGCTCGCGGCGCAGATAGAACAGGCAGTAGTCGACACCGACCGCCATACCGACCAGCAGCATGACGGAGCTGGCGCTGTCACCCATCGGCACGACATGGCTGGCGATGCCCATCAGGCCCATCGTCGCCATGATCGCGGTCATCGCCAGCACCACCGGCAGCAGCGCGGCCACCAGAGCGCCGAAGGCGATGAGCAGGATGCCGAGGGCCACCGGCACGGCGGAGTACTCGGCCTTCTTGAAGTCGTCGCCGAACGCGTCGTCGAACGTCTTCATCATGCTGGCGCCGCCGATCTCCTCGATCCGCAGCGACTCGTTGTCCCGCTGGACCTTCTCGACGGCGTTCATCACCGGCTCGACGCGCTCACCGGCGGTGTCGGACTCCCCGCGCATGTCGAACTGCACCAGCGCGCTGCGGCCGTCCCGGGAGATCGTCTCCGTGTCGTACGGCGACTTCACGTCGGTGACCCGGCCGGTGGCCTCGACGGCCTTCATCACCGCGTCGACGGCGGCACGGAACTCGGCGTCGGTGGCCTTGACCGAGGCGTCCTTCGACTGGATCAGGACCGTCTCACCGGCCGGCTCGTCGATCCCGGCGTCCTCGACGATCTTCGCGGCGGTGTGCGTCTCGCCCTTGAGCTGGTCGCTGTCCTTGACCATGACCATGCCCGCCGCCGAGCCGAGCCCCATCGCCAGGACGACGAACAGGACCCATATCCCTACGGCTGCCCATCGATGGCGGGCGCTCCAGCCGCCGGCCCGCGCGGCCAGGCCACGCACCCTTCTGTGTCCGTTCGCCATGACGGGCTTTCCCCCTTGTGAGCGGTGACAGCCCCCTGCCGCCACCTTTCGCTTCGAAGGTATGGGCCGGATAAGGACTTCTCGTCCTGCTGCCCGGTGAAGTAGGGCGCCGGTGGATCATCCGCTCGGATACCTGTTCCCTCCCCTTCGAGGAGGAGAGTGCCCCCTACATCTGTTCGAGCTTCTCGGGGAAGGTGATCAGGGTGCAGACATCCGGTTTGTGATTACGAAACCTTGTTGAACAAGTCACAGAAGTGTGTAGGTGTTGATCCACGACCGGCCATCGGCCAGAGTTTCGCGAGGCCGCCGTGCCCGCCCCCACGGGGCACGGCGGCCGCCTTAGGGTGTGTCCATGACGACGTATGCGGCACTGCTGCGCGGGATCAACGTGGGCGGCAGCAGAAAAGTCCCGATGGCGGAACTGCGCACGCTCATGGAGGGCCTCGGGTACGACGGGGTGCGCACCTACCTCCAGAGCGGTCAGGCCGTCTTCGCCGCCGGCCACGGCGACGAGGACTCGCTCGCCGCCGAACTGGCCGGCGCGATCGAGAAGCAGTTCGGGTTCGCCGTCGACGTGCTGGTGCGCGACCACGCCTATCTGACGGCCGTCGCCGACGCCTGCCCCTTCCCGGCCGCCGACCTGGAGCCCAAGCAGCTCCACGTCACCTACTTCTCCGCGCCCGTCACCGAGGACCGCTTCGCCGAACTCGACCGGGACGCCTACCTCCCCGAGGAGTTCCGCCTCGGCGACCGCTGCCTCTACCTCTATGCCCCCGACGGTCTCGGCCGCTCCAAGCTGGCCGGTGACCTCGCCCGCCCCCGCCTGAACAAGGGCCTGATCGGGACCAGCCGCAACTGGAACACCGTACTGAAACTCGTGGAGTTGACCGCCGAAGCGTGACAGGCTCGACCCATGCGCTATGTGATCATCGGAGCGGGAGCGGTCGGCGGCACCATCGGCGGGCGGCTGGCCCAGGCCGGGCACGAGGTCGTCCTCGTCGCACGCGGCGCACACGTCGAGGCCCTGCGCGAGCACGGACTGCGGCTCATGACCCCGGACGGCGACCGCACCCACCGGCTGCCGGCCGTCGACGGCCCCGACGCGCTCGGCGAACTGCGCCCCGACGACGTGCTGGTGCTCGCCGTCAAGACGCAGGACAGCGCCGCCGCGCTCGCCGCGTGGGCGCCGCGCCCGGTCGCGGGCGGCGGCACCGCCGCCGAGCGGCTGCCGCTGCTGTGCGCCCAGAACGGCGTCGAGAGCCAGCGCCTCGCCCTGCGCCTGTTCCGCCGCGTCTACGGCGTCTGCGTCTGGCTGCCCTGCACCTACGTCGAGCCCGGTGTCGTCTCCGCCGGGGGCGCGCCCCTCACCGGCATCCTCCACCTGGGCCGCTTCCCGCACGGCACCGACGACACCGCACGGCGGATCGCCGCCGACCTGGAGCGCTCGCACTTCGAGGCGCCCGTGGTGCCCGATGTGACGCGCTGGCAGTACGCCAAGCTCCTCGGCAACCTCGGCAACGCCCTGGAGGCCGTCACCGGGCCCATCGCGAGTGACGAGGCCGTGGCGCTGTACGACAGGGTGCGCGCCGAGGCCGTGGCCGTGCTGGACGCCGCGGGGATCGCCTGCGCGAGCGCCGAGGAACAGCGGGCCGTACGCGGGGACAAGGTCACCCTCGTCCCGCTGGAGGGCGCCCCGCGCGGCGGTGGCTCCTCCTGGCAGTCCCTCGCCCGCGGCACCGGCACCATCGAGGCCGACTACCTCAACGGCGAGATCGCGCTCCTGGGCCGCCTGCACGGTGTGCCGACCCCGCTCAACGAGCTGCTCCAGCACCTGGCCGACACCTTCGCACGCGAGCGGCGGCAGCCGGGCTCGCTGGCGGTGGCCGAACTGGTCCGGCTCGCGGACAAGGCCGAGGCCGAAGTGGACCAGGGAAAGTGAGCCGGATTGGACCGTGATCCTGGACCAATGGGCCCCTAGGGTCGACACCATGAGCAACGGACCCACCCGTGTCGACTTCTGGTTCGACCCCGCCTGCCCCTTCGCCTGGATCACCTCCCGCTGGCTCCTGGAGGTCGAGCGCGAGCGCCCGCTCGACCTGAGGTTCCACGCGATGAGCCTCTACCTGCACAACGCCGGCAACGAACTGCCCGACTGGTACCGCGAGTTGGTCGACAAGTCGATCGGCCCGGTGCGGGTCGCCGTAGCGGCGGCCGAGCGGCACGGCGAGAAGGTGCTGCGCGATCTGTACACCGCGTTCGGCACCCGCATCCACGAGCGCAAGATCAAGGACTTCGACGCCGTCGTCGCCGAGGGACTCGCCGAACTCGGCCTCGACGCCGACCTGGCGGCCGCCGCGCACGACCCGGCGTACGACGACGCGGTGCGCCGCAGCCATGAGGCGGGCGTGGAACCGGAGACCGGCGGCTATGTCGGCACGCCCACCCTGCACGTCGACGGCACGGTGTGGTTCGGCCCCGTACTGCGGGCCGTCCCGCGCGGCGAGCGGGCCGCGCGGCTCTTCGACAGCTTCCGGGTGCTGGCGAACGAGCCCGACTTCTTCGAGCTGAAGCGCACCCGCACGGGCGGGCTGTCCTTCGACTGAGGAGCCCGGAGCCCTACGCGGGCTCGCCCCGCCAGGTGTCCTTCGACGCCCAGCGCACCGCCGGGGCCACCGCCAGGCCCGCGACGGCGAACAGCACGCCCAGCACCGCCCAACCGGCGGTGCCGTGCTGGATCGCCGTCACCGTGACCAGGGCCGGGCCGGCCATCATCCCGGCGGACATGCCGGCCCCGAACACGCCCTGGTAGACGCCGTGGGCGCGGGAGTCGGCCAGTTCGTAGCCCAGGGTCCAGCCGCCCGCCGCCATCAGCACCTCGGAGAACACCTGCACCACCGCGCCCACCGTCAGCGCCAGCACCGCCCACACCGGCGACAGCCCGGCCGACAGCGCGTACACCGCACAGGCCACCGCCAGCAGCAGGCCCGCCCAGCCCATCGCCCGTACGGCGGAAGGCACTTGGGAGGCCGTGCGGGCCACCCGCACCTGGAGCAGCGCCACCAGCACACAGTTGACGATCATCAGCAGGGCCGCCGTCCAGCGGGGCGCGTCCGTCCGCTCCACGATCCACAGCGGAAGCCCGACCTCGGACAGCGTGTACTGCATGACCAGCACGGCGTTGAGCACCGTCACCGACAGGTACGGCAGATCGCGCACCGCACGCCAGCGGTCGGCGACGGGCGCGTCCTCGGTCAGCCGCTCCCGCTCCAGGGCGTGCGGGGCCAGCGGCAGCCCGCGCAACAGCACGGCAGGCGCCGCGAACGACAGACAGTTCAGCAGAATGACCGTCACATACGCGGCCCGCGTGTCCACTTGGAGCGCCACCGCGCCGAGGGCACCACCCACACCCATGCCCACGTTGGTGATCATCCGCAGATAGGCGCGTGCCTCCACCCGCGTCGCCGCGGGCAGCACGTCCGCGTACACCGCGCCCAGCACCGAGCGGCTCGCCATCTGCAACGCCGTCGCCACGATCACGGCCGCCAGGAACGCCGCGTACGAGTTCACCAGCGTGTACATGGCCGTGGCCACCCCGGTCCCGCCCCACAGCAGCGAGCCGACCTGCCGCGCACCCCACCGGTCGGCGGCCCGGCCCGCGGGGATGCCCGCCGCCACCCCGAACAGCCCGGCGACGGTCAGGCCCACGCCGACCGAGGTGGCGTCCAGACCGACGATCCTGGTGAAGTACAGGACGCCCAGCGGGAAGTAGAGGCCGTTGCCGAGGGAGTTGAAGGCCGTCAGCACGGTGGCGCGGCGCAGGGCGGGGTCCGTGGGGAGCAGGCCGCCCGCGCGGGTGACCTGCTCCGATGTGGGTGTCGTGGTCATGCTGACAGCCAACCCGGCCGCGCTCGTCCACCGGCATTGATTTAGCGTGGCACTCAATGATCGAGTTCCGCTTCGCCGTCGGCGACCTCGCCACCACCTCCTTCGCGTACTCCCCGCTCCAGGAGGCGGTGTTCTCGCTGCGCTGTCTGCGCGACCCGGCGCGCTATCCGCACCACCGGCCCTGGCTGCGGCGCATCCGCCCACGGCTGGACGGACTCGACCGGGAACTGCTGAGCGCGCTGGTCGCGCCGTGGCTGTGGGTGCCGGACTTTCTGTCGCCGCGGCCGGAGCGCGCCCGGCCGTCCTTCGCCGAGCAGCTGGAGCAGGTGCGGGCCACACCGGAGGCGATCGTCGTCGCCGACTTCCGCGCCACCTACCGCACCCAGGCGCTGCCGCCCGTCGTCGCCCGCGGCCTCGCCGAGCCGTCCCGGTTCCTCGTCCGGGTCACGGACGCGCTCGACGCGTACTGGCACGCCTGTCTGGTCGCCGACTGGTGGCCCCGGGTGCAGAGCATCCTGGAGGCCGACCTCGCGTACCGGGGGCGGGTGCTCGCCGAGCAGGGCGCGGGCGCGCTGTTCCCCGCGCTGGACCACCGGCTCAGCTGGACCGGCAGCCATCTGCGGCTGTCCACGCGGGACTTCAACGTCCCCGCGCCCTGGACCGATGTGGCCATCGACGGGCGGGGGATGGTGCTGCTGCCGACGATGTTCGCGCGGGGGGCTCAGCCGTTGATCGACCCGTCGCGGCCGCCGGTGCTCATGTATCCCGCTCGGGGGCGGGCGACTCTGTCGGAGGAGCCGCCCCCGGTCACGGATGATGCGCTGGTTCGGCTGCTCGGTCGGCCTCGTGCCCGGCTGCTCATGCTGTTGAGTGAACCGGCGTCCACGACGGAGCTGGCGCATCGGTTGGGGGTTACACCGTCGGCGGTGAGTCAGCATCTGACGGTGCTCTACGACGCGGGGTTGCTCAACCGGACCCGCAGCGGGCGGATCGTGCGGTATGCGCGTACGCGGCTGGGGGACGAGTTGTGTCGTTAGGCGGTGCGCCTGAGGAGGTGCCGCCTTGTGTCGTCTTGCGGCCGCTGCGTCGTTGTGGCCGTTCGCGCAGTTCCCCGCGCCCCCAAAAGAGCCACCTCGTCGTAGCGCTCGATCAAGAGCTCAGCTACCTCTGGTGCTTCTCCGAGCACCTCTGCCAGTACGTCCGCTTCCTGAGCGCCCCTCGCTATGCGGTCCGGGAGGAAGCCCGGGGCCAGGACGTACGGGGCTACGGCCACCTTCTCGCAGCCCAGGGCGCGCAGTTCGCGGACTGCGTCCTCCGTGCGGGGAAGGGATGCGGAGGCGAACGCGGGTCGCACGGCGCACCAACCGGTGTGCCGCCACTCCCGCGCGATTGCTGCGATCACCGCGATCGCCTCCGGGTCGGTGGAGCCCGCCGAGGCCAGGACGACCCCGGTGCGGGACTTGTCGGCGGGGCTCAGGCCCGCCTCGTACAGCCGGCGTTCCAGGGCGGACAGCAGCAGCGGCGACGGGCCGAGCACGTCCGCCTGGTGGATGCGCAGTCCGCGCGGGGCGTCCCGCAGGACGGCCGGGATGTCGGCCTTCGCGTGAAAGGCGCGGGTCAGCAGCAGAGGGAGGGCGACCACGTCGCGGACGCCCTCCGCCGCCAGGGACTCCAGCACGCCCTGCACCGAGGGGATGTTGAAGTCCAGGAAGCCGGTCTCCACGCGCAGCCCCGGCCGCAGCGACCGTACGCGCTCCACGAGGGCGTGCACGGTCGCGGCGTGCCGCGGGTCGCGGCTGCCGTGGGCGATGACGAGGAGCACCGGATCCATGACGGACTCAGCCCTTCACCAGCAGGCCGCGACTGCGCAGTACCGCCCGCTCCAGCGGGCTGAAGATGAGCAGGTCGATCGCGATGCCGACGATGAGGATCAGCAGGATCGCCAGGAACACCATCGGCATGGAGCTGGCGTTGCGGCCGTTCTCCAGCAGCTGGCCGAGGCCCACCCCGAGGTCCGGCGAGGAGGCGATGATCTCCGCGGCCATCAGCGAGCGCCAGGAGAACGCCCAGCCCTGCTTCAGACCCGCCAGATAGCCGGGCAGGGCGGCGGGCATGACGACGTACCGGGCGCCCTTGAGGCCGGTCGCGCCCATGGTGCGGCCGGCCCGCAGGAACAGCGGCGGCACCTGGTCGATGCCGGACACCAGGCCGTTGGCGATGGAGGGGACCGCGCCGAGCAGGATCACCGCGTACATCATCGAGTTGTTCAGGCCCAGCCACAGCACCGCGGGCGGCACCCACGCCACCGACGGCAGCGACTGCAGCCCGGACAGGATCGGGCCGATCGCGGCGCGCACGAACTTCACCCGGGCCACCAGCATGCCGAGCGGCGTGCCGATCGCGAGCGCCAGCAGGAAGCCGAGCAGACCGCGCGAGACGCTGGTCCAGATGTAGTCGAGCAGGGTGCCCTGGAGCCAGGCGTTCTCGACCTCCGCCCACACCTCGCCGGGCGAGGGCAGCTTGGTCGGGTCGTCGACGATGTTCAGCGAGATCAGCGCCTGCCAGATCACCAGCACCAGCGCGACCGCCACCATCGGCGGAAAGATCTTGTCGAGGAAGGTGCGGCGGAAGGGCGTACGGCCCGACGCCTGGGACTCCAGGGCGTCGAGGCCGGCCTCCAGGCCGCCCAGCGCGGCGCCGGGCCGGGCGTCGTCCTTGACGGAGGCGTCCGTCGTCTCAGTGCTTGCCATGACGGCGGATCTCCCCACGCAGTACTTCGGTGATCTCCAGGGACAGTTCGGCCACCGGGGCGTCCTCGATGCGCCGCGGCTGCGGGATGTCCACCCGCCACTCACGGGCGATCCGGCCCGGCCGCGAGGACAGCAGCACGACGCGCTCGGCCAGCCGGACCGCCTCGCGCACGTTGTGCGTCACGAACAGCACGGACAGGCCGGTCTCGGCCCAGATCCGGGTCAGTTCGTCGTGCAGCACGTCCCGGGTGATGGCGTCGAGCGCGGCGAACGGCTCGTCCATCAGCAGCAGCCGGCTGTCCTGCGCGAGCGCGCGGGCCAGCGCGACCCGCTGGCGCATACCGCCGGACAGCTCGTGCACCCGCTTGCCGTACGCCCCGGTGAGGCGCACGAGCTCGAGCAGCTCCTCGGCCCGGTCGCGCCGCTCGTTCTTGGGAACTCCCCTGAGCTTCAGGGCGAGTTCGATGTTCTTGCCCGCGGTCAGCCACGGGAACAGGGCGTGCTCCTGGAACATCAGAGCCGGACGCCCGTCGGTGGTGATCTGCCCGGCGGACGGGGCGTCGAGCCCCGCCACCAGGTTCAGCAGCGTGGACTTGCCGCAGCCCGAGGCCCCCAGGAGGGTGACGAACTCGCCCGGGGCGACATCGAGGCTGATGTCGTCCAGGACGAGCTGCTGCCCGGCGGGTCCGGCGAAGGACTTCGACACGTGCTCGATTCGTGCGGCGTGCTCGACCGACTCGGCGGTCTCGGCCTGTGCGATCGCGGTGGCCATGGTCGTCACCTCCTGGGAACTGTTCGGTCTACGGGGTTACTTGGCGCCGAGCCCGGCGTCGTCGACGGAGCTCTCGCCCGCGGCGGCGAGCACCTTGTTCAGCAGCGTCAGGTCGTAGATGCCGTCCAGCTGCGGGTCGTCCAGCAGACCGGCCTTCACGGCGTGCTGCGCCTCGGTGTTGAGGGTCGCCGCCAGCGGGTCGTTGGTGAACTGGATGGACTTCCACGCCGGGTCCAGGACCTCGGGCTTGAGCTCCTTGCCGGAGTCGATGCCCAGCTGGGTGTTGGCCGCCTTCTTGGCCGCGTCCGGGTTGGCGTTGATCCACTTGTTGGTGTCGACCGATGCCTTCAGCACCGCCTCGACGGCCTTCGGGTGCTCCTTCAGGAACTTCTGCGACACGATGATGTTCGTGATCACGAACTTCTTGTCCGGCCACAGGTCCGCCTCGTCCAGCAGCACCTTCGCGCCCTCGGCGACCAGCTTGGACGCGGTCGGCTCCGGCACCCAGGCACCGTCGATGGAGCCCGACTTGTAGGCGTCCGGGGTGACCTTGTTGTCCGTGCGGACCACGGACACATCGCCCTTGCCGCTCTGCGGGTCGACCTTCCAGCCCTGCTCCGCGATCCAGTTGAGCAGCGCCACGTCCTGGGTGTTGCCCAGCTGCGGGGTCGCGATCCGCTTGCCCTCGACGTCCTTCACCGACTTGATCTTGTCCGGGTTCACCACGAGCTTCACACCGCCGGACGCACTGCCGCCGATGATCCGCAGGTTGGTGCCCTTGGACTTGGTGTAGCCGTTGATCGCCGGGGACGGGCCGATCCAGCCGATGTCGATCGAGCCGGAGTTCAGCGCCTCGATCTCGGACGGGCCGGCGTTGAAGACCTGGTACTTGGCCTCCGTGGCGCCCAGCGCCTTCTGGAAGAAGCCCTTCTGCACGCCGACCAGCGCGGTCCCATGGGTCAGGTTGCCGAAGTAGCCGATCTTGACGGAGTCGAGGCCGTCGATCTTCTCGGCGCCGGCGGCGACCTTCTGCTGGGCCGGGGTCTCCTTGGCGTCGGAGCCGTAGCCGCAGGCGGCGAGGGAGAACAGGGGGAGCGCGGCGACCACCGCGAAGGTACGACGGAGAGCGGAGTTGGCAGGCACGGGAGGTGTTCCTCTCGTTGGCCCGGCGGTCACGGTTTGTTCAGGCCGTGGCCGGGAGATCGGCAGGTCTTCGTCTGGCGTGGGGGGTGCGGGCGCGCAAGCGGTGCGCGTACGTCAGCGCACACATCGCGCCACCCCGCCCTGCCCGCTGCCGACGGCGCCGCTGCCGATGCGGCCGCCCTCCTTGGCGAACGTCGAGTAGTAGTCGGTGGAGTTCATGCTCAGAAGTCCCACCCGTCGTCCTCGGCGCGGTCCTTGACCGGCTCCGGAGCGGCGAACGACTCGCCGACCATGCCCGCGGTGAGCGTGGTGCCGTCGGCCGGGTCGATCAGGATGAACGAACCGGTGCGGCGCGAGTCGGCGTAGGAGTCGACGGGCAGCGGCTCCGCGGTGCGGATCTTCACGCGGCCGATGTCGTTGGCGACGAGCTGCCCGGGGTGCGGGTGCAGGGACAGGTCGTCGAGGGTGAGCCGGGACGGGATGTCCTTGACGATCGCCTTGACCGTGCGGGTGCCGTGCTTGATCAGCACCCGATGCCCGACGGTCAGCGGCTGGTCGGCCACATGGCAGACGGTCGCCTCGACGTCCTGCGTGGTCGGGGGCGCGTCCTTGCTGGGCACGATCAGGTCGCCGCGCGAGATGTCGATGTCGTCCTCCAGCAGGACGGTCACCGACTGCGTGGTCCAGGCGACGTCGACCGGCTTGCCCAGCAGGTCGATGGCGGAGATCTTCGTGGCCCGGCCGGACGGCAGCACGGTCACGCTCTCGCCGACGCGGAAGGAACCGGCGGCGATCTGGCCCGCGTAACCCCGGTAGTCGGGGTGCTCGGCGGTCTGCGGCCGGATCACGTACTGCACGGGCAGCCGGGCGTGGCAGTGGCTCAGGTCGTGGGTGACCGGGACCGTCTCCAGGTGCTCCAGCACCGTCGGGCCGCCGTACCAGTCCATGTGGGCGGAGGGCTCCACCACGTTGTCGCCCTCGAGGGCCGAGATCGGGATCGCGGTGACCTCGGGGACGCCCAGCTCGGTGGCGTACGCCGTGAACTCCTCGGCGATCGCCGCGAACACGGCCTCCTGGTAGCCCACCAGGTCCATCTTGTTGACGGCGAGCACGACGTGCGGCACCCGCAGCAGCGCGGCCAGGGCGGCGTGCCGACGGGTCTGCTCGACGACGCCGTTGCGGGCGTCGATCAGGATCACCGTCAGCTCGGCCGTGGAGGCGCCGGTGACCATGTTCCGCGTGTACTGCACATGCCCGGGGGTGTCGGCCAGGATGAACCGGCGCCGCGGGGTGGCGAAGTAGCGGTAGGCCACGTCGATGGTGATGCCCTGCTCCCGCTCGGCCCGCAGGCCGTCGGTGAGCAGCGCCAGGTCGGGGGCCTCCTGGCCGCGGCTCGCGGAGACGCGCTCCACGGCCTCCAGCTGGTCGGCGAGGACCGACTTGGAGTCGTGCAGCAGCCGGCCCACCAGGGTGGACTTGCCGTCGTCGACGGAGCCCGCGGTGGCGAAACGCAGAAGGGTCGTCTCGGAGAGTTCCGTGGTCGTGCTCATGCTTAGAAGTACCCCTCGCGCTTGCGGTCTTCCATCGCGGCCTCGGAGAGCTTGTCGTCGGCGCGGGTCGCGCCGCGCTCGGTGAGCCGGGAGGCGGCGATCTCGGTGATCACCTTCTCGATCGTGTCGGCGTCGGAGTCGACGGCGCCCGTGCAGGACATGTCGCCGACGGTCCGGTAGCGGACGAGCCGCTGCTCGACGGTCTCGCCGTCCTTCGGGCCGCCCCACTCGCCGGCCGTCAGCCACATGCCGCCGCGCAGGAACACGTCCCGGTGGTGGGCGAAGTAGATCTCCGGCAGCTCGATGCCCTCGCGGGCGATGTACTGCCACACGTCCAGCTCGGTCCAGTTGGACAGCGGGAAGACGCGGACGTGCTCGCCGGGGGCGTGCCGGCCGTTGTACAGGTTCCACAGCTCGGGCCGCTGGCGGCGCGGGTCCCACTGCGAGAACTCGTCCCGCAGCGAGAACACCCGCTCCTTGGCCCGCGCCTTCTCCTCGTCACGGCGGCCGCCGCCGAAGACCGCGTCGAACTTCTCCGCCTGGATCTTCTCCGTCAGCGGCAGCGTCTGCAGCGGGTTGCGCGTGCCGTCCGGGCGCTCCTTGAGGACGCCGCGGTCGATGTAGTCCTGCACCGAGGCCACGTGGAGGCGCAGGCTGTGCTTCTCCACGGTGCGGTCGCGGTACTCGATGACCTCGGGGAAGTTGTGCCCGGTGTCCACGTGCAGCAGCGAGAACGGCACCGGCGCCGGCGTGAACGCCTTCAGCGCCAGGTGCAGCATGACGATCGAGTCCTTGCCGCCGGAGAACAGGATCACCGGCTTCTCGAACTCGCCCGCCACCTCGCGGAAGATGTGGACGGCCTCGGACTCCAGCGCGTCCAGGTGGGAGAGCGCGTACGGGGTGTCGGTGTCCTCGTGGACGGAGGAGGCGACGGTCGTCATGCCAGGCCCCTTTCGGTGAGCAGCGCGTGGACCGACGCCGCGGACTCCTGCACGGTCTGGTTCTGGGACTCGATCCGCAGATCGGGCGACTCGGGCTCCTCGTAGGGGTCGTCGACCCCCGTGAGCCCGGTCAGCTCGCCCGCGGCCTGCTTGGCGTACAGACCCTTCACATCGCGGACCGAGCACACCTCCACCGGGGTCGCCACGTGCACCTCGACGTACGCCGTGGAGTTCGCCTCGTGCCGCTTGCGCACGGCGTCGCGGCTGTCGGTGTACGGCGCGATGACCGGGACGAGCACCAGCACGCCGTTACGGGCGAGCAGTTCGGCGACGAAACCGATGCGCTGCACATTGGTGTGCCGGTCCTCGCGGCTGAAGCCGAGGCCCGCCGAGATGAACTCGCGGATCTCGTCGCCGTCGAGCACCTCGACGCGATGGCCCTCCTCGCGCAGCCGGCCGGCCAGCTCGTACGCGATGGTGGTCTTGCCGGCGCTCGGCAGACCCGTGAGCCAGACGGTGGCTCCGGTCGTCACGTGGTTCTCCTCGGTGATGGTCATGCGTGCAGCCCGCACTCGGTCTTGCCGCGGCCCGCCCAGCGGCCGGCGCGTGCGTCCTCGCCCTCAAGCACCCGGCGGGTGCAGGGGGCGCAGCCGATGGAGGTGTAGCCGTCCATCAGCAGCGGGTTGGTCAGGACGCCGTGCTCGGTGACATAGGCGTCCACGTCGTCCTGGGTCCAGCGGGCGATCGGCGAGATCTTGACCTTCTGGCGCTTGTCGTCCCAGCCGACGACCGGGGTGTTCGCCCGGGTCGGGGACTCGTCGCGGCGCAGCCCGGTCGCCCAGGCCTGGTAGTCCGTCAGGCCCTGCTCCAGCGGCTGCACCTTGCGCAGCTTGCAGCACAGGTCGGGGTCGCGCTCGTACAGCCGGGGGCCGTACTCGGCGTCCTGCTCGGCGACCGTCTGGCGCGGGGTGAGGGTGATGACGTTGACGTCCATCACGGCCTCGACCGCGTCACGGGTGCCGATGGTCTCCTCGAAGTGGTAGCCGGTGTCCAGGAACACGACGTCCACGCCGGGCATGGCCCGCGAGGCGAGGTGGGCGACCACCGCGTCCTCCATCGAGGACGTCACGCAGAACCGCTTGCCGAAGGTGTCCACCGCCCACTGGAGGATCTCCAGCGCGGAGGCGTCCTCCAGGTCGCGGCCCGCCTGCTCGGCGAGCGCCTTCAGTTCGTCGGCCGTACGCACTTCCTGAGCCGTCGTCATATCCGGTCCCCTCCAGATGAGTTGGGCTGAAGTCCCTGGGCGAGGAGCCCGAGGAACTTCAACTGGAATGCGCGGTTGCATGCCGCGCATTCCCAGGCGCCGTGGCTGCCTTCGGCGTTCGGCCGAAGATCCTCGTCGCCGCAGTAGGGGCAGTAGAAGGGGGCGGCGCGCTCGCTCACGACAGGGCCTCCTCGGAGGCGCGCCCGACCCAGGTGGCGAACCGCTCGCCGTCCTCGCGCTCGGCCTGGAACCGCTTGAGCACCCGCTCGATGTAGTCGGGCAGTTCCTCGGAGGTGACCTTCAGGCCACGGACCTTGCGGCCGAAACCGGCCTCCAGGCCCAGGGCGCCGCCCAGGTGCACCTGGTAGCCCTCGACCTGCTCGCCCTGGTCGTTCAGGACCAGCTGGCCCTTGAGACCGATGTCCGCGACCTGGATACGGGCGCAGGCGTTCGGGCAGCCGTTGAGGTTGATGGTGATCGGCTCGTCGAAGTCCGGGATGCGGCGCTCCAGCTCGTCGATCAGCGAGGCGCCGCGCGCCTTGGTCTCGACGATGGCGAGCTTGCAGTACTCGATGCCGGTGCAGGCCATGGTGCCGCGCCGGAAGGAAGAGGGCCGGGCGGTCAGGTCGAGCGCCTCCAGGGCCTCGACCAGCGGCTCGACCTGGGCCTCCTCGACGTCGAGGACGATCATCTTCTGCTCGACGGTGGTCCGGACCCGGCCCGAGCCATGGGCCTCGGCCACGTCGGCGATCTTCGTGAGCGTGGCACCGTCGACGCGGCCGACGCGCGGGGCGAAACCGACGTAGAAACGGCCGTCCTTCTGCCGGTGCACGCCGATGTGGTCGCGCCAGCGCTCCGTGGGCTCGGCGGGCGCGGGACCGTCGACCAGAGCGCGCTCGAGGTACTCGTTCTCCAGCACCTCGCGGAACTTCTCCGGGCCCCAGTCCGCGACGAGGAACTTCAGGCGGGCGCGGTTGCGCAGGCGGCGGTAGCCGTAGTCACGGAAGATGCCGATCACACCGGCCCAGACGTCCGGGACCTCCTCCAGCGGCACCCAGGCGCCGAGCCGGACGCCGATCTTCGGGTTGGTGGACAGGCCGCCGCCGACCCACAGGTCGAAGCCGGGGCCGTGCTCGGGGTGCTCGACGCCGACGAACGCGACGTCGTTGATCTCGTGGACCACGTCGAGCAGCGGGGAGCCGGAGATCGCCGTCTTGAACTTGCGGGGCAGGTTGGAGAACTCCTTGCTGCCGATGTAGCGGTCGTGGATCTCGTCGATCGCCCAGGTGCCGTCGACGATCTCGTCCTCGGCGATACCGGCGACCGGCGAGCCGATGACGACACGCGGGCAGTCGCCGCAGGCCTCGGTCGTGGACAGCCCGACCGCCTCCAGGCGGTTCCAGATCTCCGGGACGTCCTCGATGCGGATCCAGTGCAGCTGGATGTTCTGCCGGTCGGTGATGTCCGCGCTGCCGCGCGCGAACTCCTGCGAGATCTCGCCGATCACCCGCAGCTGCTGGGTGGTGAGCCGGCCGCCGTCCACGCGGACGCGCAGCATGAAGAACTTGTCGTCCAGCTCCTCCGGCTCCAGGATCGCGGTCTTGCCGCCGTCGATCCCGGGCTTGCGCTGCGTGTACAGGCCCCACCAGCGCATCCGGCCGCGCAGGTCGTTGGGGTCGATCGAGTCGAAGCCGCGCTTGGAGTAGATCGTCTCAATGCGTGTCCGCACATTGAGACCGTCGTCGTCCTTCTTGAACTGCTCGTTGCCGTTGAGCGGGGTGAAGTGTCCCGCGGCCCACTGACCCTCGCCACGGTGACGGCTCACCTTGCGGCGGGGAGTCGCGGCGGCAGGGTTCTGCGGGTTGGCGGCCATGGTTGTTACGTCCTTCGGGACCGGGGAATGCGGCTCTGACCTGCGCGTATGAGCGCATGCGGGCATACCTGCGCATCGTCGCGCAAGGGAGACTGGGGGGAACTGGATGCGGCGGTGCCGGCGGTGTCAGCTCGCCGGACAGATGGCGCTGGACATGCGGCCGAGGTCGACGTGCCGCCGACTCACCAAGGCAATTCCAGTTCCAGACATGACGGAAGCGTGTCACGGCGATCTGGACACAGTCCAGCTTCGTCCGACATGTGGACACCCTTGTCCCGGAATGTGGGACAAGGGTGTCGTCGGTCACAACATCGGCGCAGGGGCTTGTCGGCGCAGGTCAGGCAGGGTATGCGCCGGGCCAGGGGCCCGGGGTCGGGCGGACCTGTTCCTCCTCGACCTTGGTGTCGAACAGCTTGAAGCCCCGGCGCTGGTAGTTGTCCATCGCGAACTCGCCGTCCTTGCTGCACGTGTGCAGCCACACCCGCTTGGTCGGCGTCCGGTCCGGCCAGCGGTCGGCGAGGTCCCAGGCGCGGGCGGTGCCGTACGACAGCAGATGGCCACCGAGGCGCCGGCCGCGGAAGGCCGGGATCAGCCCGAAGTACTCGATCTCCACGACCCCGTCGTCCTGCGGGCTCAGCTCCACGTACCCGGCGGGCGTGCCCCGCTCGTAGGCCACCCAGGTCTCCACCCCAGGGCGCTCCAGGTGCTCCTGCCACTGCGCGTACGTCCAGGCGAGCCGGTCGGTCCACAGGATGTCCCCGCCGACGGACGCGTACAGGAAGCGGCTGAACTCGGGGGAGGGCACCTCGGCGCGCACGATCCGCACGTCGCCCTCCGGCGCGGCGGCCGGGAGGAGGTCGGTGGGCGCGGTCTGCTCCAGGGACCAGGTGGTCACGGCGATGTTGGTCATGCCCGCCAGGGAATCATCTGGTCCCGATATCTGTCGATCGCGTCCGGAGTGCGGTCGTCGGCCCAGCGGTCGCTCACTACGGCTGTACGGTGCTCAGCCCAGCGCCCCGTCGATCGCGTCCAGCTCCACCGCGAACAGCATGCGCCCCGACTGGGTCCAGACCTCGCCGGTCGCGGCGGAGTAGGACAGGGAGGGTGTCGAGCGGCTCCAGCAGCGGGAGGAGTCGTCGCTGCCGCAGCGGACGACCTGGGCGCCGTCGGTGTCCTGGCGCCACAGTGCGCCCGGCCCGTCGCCGTCGCCGCCGCTGAGATACCAGCGCGAGCCGTACGACAGGACGCCCCGCACCCCGGACGCCTTCGTGCGGAACGCCTCCGTGGGGGTCGCCCGCCCCGCGGCGTCCGTGGCGAGCAGACCGGGTCGCAGGGGGTCCGTACTGAAGGAGTAGCGCCACAGTCGCGTGCCGCCCTCGCCCCGGCCGGACGTCCGCTCGGTGGCGACCAGGCTGTCGGGCGCGGTGCCGCGGTCCAGGGCCAGGGTGCCGAGGCGGGGGCTGTCGGCGCCGAGACGGTAGGCGCCGACCGCGGGCAGGACGTAACGCTGCCCGTGCGCCCTGGTGCTCGCACCGGCGCGCAGCACCCGCCGGACGTCATAGACGTAGAGGCCGTCGTCGGCGGTGACCAGCAGCTTGTCCTGGTACCAGACCATCCCGGACAGGTCCGACTCCAGCGACCGGTAGCCGTGCCCGCCGTCGGCCGGGACGACCAGCAGGGCCGAGGTGACAGCGGGCCGGCCATGGGCACCGGCGTCGACGAAGGCGACCCGGGCGAGACCGTGCGCTCCGGCATCCGCCGTACGACCCGAGGCCGCACCGCCAGAGACCTCACCGCCGGACCAGCCGGACACGATCACCCGGTGGGCACCCCAGCGGCCGTCGTCGTCCGCGTCGGCCGACGTGGTCACGGCGCCCGCCCGCCAGCCCCGGGTGCCGGCCGCGCCCCAGCAGTGGGCGCGGGTCACGGCCGGGGCGACGGGGAGCGCGGCGCGGTCGGCGGGGGAGCAGGCGGCGGCCGGGCGCAGCGTGTCGTCGGGGTCGGCGAGGAGGCTGCCGAGGGTGACGGGACCGCCCAGGGATGCCGTGAGCCGGTCCAGGGCGCGGACCGGGACGGCGTCCTCGGTCAGCGCCGGGCCCGCGACGGAGAGGGGCTGCAGGGGACCCGGGTCCTCGTCGACCGTGGCCTGGGAGGCGCTGATCATGGTCGCGGCGGCGGTCAGCGCGAGCGCGGTTCCGGTCAGGAACGCGCGCAGCGCCCTGCCCCGCCTGCGCCTGCGGTGTCTGCCGCGCTGCTTCATGACTTCCCTCTCCCGGCTCGCCCGGGCCGCGTCAACTGCGCCTGCTGATCCGTACGTTGATCAAGGAGCTGTTGGGACGGCCCGTAGGGATGCTACGGCAGCCGGGTGCGCCGAGGGACGCGGTCCGGGTAAATCGGGGCCGAGTGGTCAGCTCACCGCCTTGTGGCGGGCCTGCCGGATCGCCGGGGCGCTGGAGTGGGGGAGCAGGTCGCTCGGGTCGTCCGGCAGCAGGACCCGGACGTCCACCTCGTCGCAGAAGCGATACGGGCGGTGTTCCAGGAAGCCCTCCAGATAGCGCCGCACCCGGGACATCTCCGCCCGCACCGTCACCGTGCGCCCCGCGTCGCCGAACAGGTCCTCGGCCAGCCCCGCGGCACTGCGCCCGGCCGGACGGCGGGCCAGCAGATACAGCAACTCCGCGTGCCGCGGGCTCAGTTCACGGCACCACTCGCCCGCCCCTGCGGACACCGTCACCGTCCAGCGGCGCGGCTGCGTCACATCGAGCACGATCCGGGTCTGCGTGCGAGGCTGCGGCCGGTCCGCCGCGGCCCGTACCAGCCAGCCCCCGGCCAGCGGCTCCAGTGAGCACAGCCCCAGCCCCGGCAGCCACCGCTGCCCCGCCGACAGCGTCTTGGGCAGCGCGGTCCGGCTCGTGTACGGCATCCCCGTGACGGCCGCGGTCCAGCCGTCCCGGTCCATCACCAGCGCCCGCCCGCCGATCCGGGCCAGCACCGGCGCCGCCACCGCCCGCAGCCGCTCCAGCGAGGTCAGATGCGCCTCCCGCAGGCGCGCCTCGGCGAGCTTGGCCACCGAGTCCACCCAGGCGAGCGTGGCCGGATGCATCGTCTCCAGCGGCCCGCTGACGTCCACCACGCCGATCAGCCGGCCGTCGCGCGGGTCCGTGATGGGCGCGCCCGCGCACGTCCAGGACGCGTGGCTGCGGACGAAGTGCTCGGAGGCGAACACCTGGACGGGGCGCCGCACCACCGCGGGCGTACCCACCCCGTTGGTGCCGACCACGTCCTCCCGCCAGTCCGCGCCGAGTTCGAAACCGAGGCCGTCCGCCTTGCGCAGCACGGACGTACTGCCCTCCCGCCACAGCACCCGGCCGTCCGCGTCGGCCACGACCATGATGTGCCGGGCGGTGTCCGCGACCGACAGCAGGCCCTCGCGCAGCACCGGCAGCACATGGCGCAGCGGCGACTCCTCCCGCCGTCTGCGCACCTCCTCCGGCGACAGCAGCCCGGACCGGAAGTCGTGGTCGGGATCGACCCCGCTGCGCAGCATGCGCCCCCACGAGTCCTCGATGACCGGCCGGGGCGCGAGCGGCCCCCGCTGCCCGGAGAGCGTCGCCTCGCGCACCTCGCTGAGCATCCGTGCCGCGCGCGCCGTGTCCACGGCGGCCAGTTGCGTCACGTTCATCGGCGGGTTCGCCACGGGATCCTCCCGGGAAGAGCTTGCGGCGACCGGACACCGAGGCTGTCGGCATGGCATGACCTCGGACATGTCAAGGCCTGCGGCCGCCGGTTTCCGGTCGTGTACTGATGGTTCGTCCATACTGCCGCCCGCCGGGGACGGAGGGGCACAGTCCGGTCACCGCCCCGCAAAGTTGCAACCCTCTGCAACCCTGGCGAACAGCAGGACGTTGGTTGAAAATTGAGCAACGCCGCCCGTGCGGCGTCCGTGGCCTTGTCACGGGCCAGGTGTGCGGGGGTGGTGCCGTGTCGGCGCAGCACCACCCCCGCCGCAGGTCAGACGACCGGCCGGGCCCGTTCCACGACGGACGCCAGATCCAGCGTGTGCGGCAGTGTGCCGAAGGCCGCGCCGGCGTCCCCGCCCAGCCGGGCGGCACAGAACGCGTCCGCGACCGCCGGTGGCGCGAACCGCACCAGCAGCGACCCCTGGAGCACCAGCGCCAGCCGCTCCGCAAGGCGGCGCGCCCGCGCCTCGATGCCCTCCAGATCGGCCAGTTCGGTCAGCAGCCCCTTGATCGCCGCGTCCAGCCGGTGGTCGGCCCCGCGCGCCCGCCCGACCTCCTGGAGGTAGGCGTTCAGCGCCTGCGGCTCGCGCTGCAACGCCCGCAGCACGTCCAGCGCCTGGACGTTGCCCGCACCCTCCCAGATCGAGTTCAGCGGCGACTCGCGCACCAGCCGGGGCAGCCCCGACTCCTCGACGTAGCCGTTGCCGCCCAGGCACTCGGCGGCCTCCACCGCAACCGGCGTACACCGCTTGGTCACCCAGTACTTGGCGGCCGGCACCGCCAGGCGCAGGAACGCGCGCTCCTGTTCGCCGCCGTCGTCGTACGCCGCCGCGAGCCGCAGCGCGAGCGTCGTCGCCGCCTCCGACTCCAGCGCGAGGTCGGCCAGAACGTTGCGCATCAGCGGCTTGTCGACGAGCTTCCCGCCGAACGCCTCGCGATACGACGTGTGGTGCACGGCCTGCGCGACCGCCTGCCGCATCAGCCCCGCCGAGCCCAGCACACAGTCCAGCCGGGTCGCCGCCACCATGCCGATGATGGTCCGCACCCCGCGCCCCTCCTCACCGACCCGGCGCGCCCAGGTGCCGTCGAGCTCGACCTCGGCGGAGGCGTTGGACCGGTTGCCCAGCTTGTCCTTCAGCCGCTGGATCAGGAACGTGTTCCGGGTGCCGTCCGCCAGCACGCGCGGCACCAGGAAGCAGGTCAGCCCCTCCGGAGCCTGGGCCAGCACCAGGAACCCGTCCGACATCGGCGCCGAGCAGAACCACTTGTGCCCGGTCAGCTCGTACGTCCCGGCCTCCGCCAGCGGCCGCGCCGCCGTCGTGTTGGCGCGTACGTCGCTGCCGCCCTGCTTCTCCGTCATGGCCATCCCGAACAGGGCGCCCGCCTTCTGCCCGGCCGGCCGCGGCTCACGGTCGTAGACGGTGGACGTCAGCCGCGGCTCCCACTCCGCGGCGAGGGCGGGGTCGGTGCGCAGAGCGGGCACGGCCGCGTGGGTCATCGACAGCGGGCAGCCGTTGCCCGCCTCGACCTGCGTCCACACCAGGAACGCCGCCGCGCGCCGCACATGCCCGCCCGGCCGCGCCCAGGCCGCCGTCAGCCCCGCCGACACGCCCTTGCCGAGCAGCCGGTGCCAGGCCGGATGGAACTCGACCTCGTCGACGCGGTTGCCGTACCGGTCGTGGGTGCGCAGCCGGGGCGGATTTTCGTTGGCCAGCACCCCCCACTCCTGCACCTGCGCCGAGCCCGAGGTGCGGCCGAGCCCGGACAGCTCGTCCAGCGCCCCGTCCAGCAGCTCCGGCGCGAGATGCCGTTCGACGGCCGCGACGAGCGCGCGGTCGGCGCCGAAGACGTCGTAGCCGGTGAGCGGCGGGGGCTGGTTGGTCACGGTGTGGGTGCTGCGCGCCATGCCCGGAACCTACCCCGGGGTAGGGGATCGCTCACCACCGGGACACGGTCCCGCACAGGCCCGCCGTCCCACCAGGGTGAGTGCACTGCTTCTCGGCGGATACCTTTGGGTCGTGCAGCCAGCAAGTGAAACCCCTCCGAGGCAGCCCTCCGGGCGTCTCCACCGCGCGCGAGCCCTCTACCGGAACGTCTCCAAGCGCAGGACCGCCTGGCTGCTGCTCAAGGACACCGTCAACTCGTGCATCGAGTACCGCATCCTCGGCCTCGCCGCGGAGGCCGCGTTCTTCACCCTGCTGTCCGTGCCGCCGCTGCTGCTGAGCATGATCGGCCTGCTCGGCTACGTCGACGGCTGGACCGGCACCGACACCATCACCAGCCTGGAGAACAACCTCCTGGAGGCCTCCCGCACGGTCCTGTCCGACAAGGGCGTGAACCAGATCGCGCGGCCGATCCTGGACGACGTCATGAACGGCGGCCGGCCCGACATCATCTCCATCGGCTTCCTGTTCTCCCTGTGGTCGGGCTCGCGCGCGGTGAACGTCTTCATCGACACCATCACCGTCATGTACGGCCTCGACGGCGTCCGCGGCATCGTCAAGACCCGGCTGCTGGCCTTCCTGCTGTTCATCGTGGCCCTGCTGATCGGCTCGGTCGCGCTGCCGCTGATGGTGGCCGGACCGGACGCGGTCCTGCGGATCCTGCCCTGGTCGACGACGGTCGTGCAGGTCCTGTACTGGCCCGTGGTCATGGTCCTGTCGATCGCCTTCCTCACGACCCTGTACCACGTGTCGGTGCCCGTGCGCTCCCCGTGGATCGAGGACGTGCCCGGCGCGCTGGTCGCGCTCGGCATGTGGGTGCTCGGCAGTTTCCTGCTGCGGATCTACCTCACCAACACCGTCGAGGGCGCGACGATCTACGGCTCCCTGGCCGCCGCCGTCGCAGTCCTGCTGTGGATCGGTGTGTCCGCCTTCGCGGTGCTGGTCGGCGCCGCCGTCAACGCCGCCATCGACCGCGTCTGGCCCGCCGCCGCGACCGCCGCCGCCCGTGAGGCGAACGAGCGGATGCGGCAGGCCCAGGTCGCCGAGTACGTCGCCCGCGCCGCCGCCCACCTGGACACCGACCCCGACGACCCGGACATGCCCTCGGAGTTCCCCGAGCGCTGGTCCCGCTTCCTGCCCCCGGAGGACGTCACGTCCCGGCTGCGCACCCACGTCAAGCCCGCGGGCAAGACGAACGGGTCCACCGAGACACCGCCGGAGAAGTGACGGGTTCAGCCCTTCCACGCTCCCGCGGCCTCCTCCACGAAGCCGGAGAAGTCGCGCGGCACGCGCCCGAGGACCCGCTCGACCCCGTCCGACAGGCGGGCGTTGCGGCCGTCCAGCAGCGTGGCGAACAGGCCGACGAGGAAGGCGGCCTCCGCGGGCGGCAGCCCGAACCCGGTGAGGTTCGCCCGGTACTCCTCCGGCGACACCGCCCGGTACGCCAGCTCCCGCCCGGCCGCCCGCCCCGCCTCGGCGACCGCCTCCCCGAAGGTCAGCAGCCGCGGCCCCGACACCTCGATGGTCTCCCCGCCGTACCGCCCGTCGGAGGTCAGCGCGGCCACCACCACCTCCGCGATGTCCCGCACATCGACGAACGGCTCACCCACCTCGCCCGCCGGGAACACCAGACCCCCGCTCTCCCGCAGCTCCACCGCCAGCGGGCCCTCGCTGAAGTTCTGCATGAACCACGCCGCCCGTACGATCGTCCAGTCCGCGCCCGACTCCCGCAGCGCCGCCTCCGTCGGCAGCGCCTGCTCCTCGCCGCGCGCCGACAGCAGCACAAGCCGCCGTACGCCGAGCGCCACCGCCTCCCGGGCCAGGGCGCCGACCTCCTCGGTGGCCTGCGGCGAGCCCACGTCGGTGGGGTGCGCGAGGTAGGCGGCGTCGGCGCCGCGCAGGGTGCCCGGCCAGGTCGCCGGGTCGCTCCAGTCGAAACCGTGCGCCCGCGAGGCCGGCCGTACCGTCAGCCCCGCGGCCCGCGCCGCCTCGGCCACCCGGCTGCCGGTACGCCCGGAGGCTCCTGTCACCACGACGGTCATGTCCTTGTTCTCTGTCATGCCCTCAAGTCAACTGCCGTGCGGGACCTGGGCCCATCGCCGAGCCGCTCATCCCCATAAGCGGGCGTCTACGCTGCCCCCATGGACCCTCTCGCCGGCCTGCTGGACGGGCCCCGCGCCCGCGGAGCCTTCATGATCCGGGCCTGTTTCGACCCGCCGTGGTGCGTGCGCGTGGAGGACCGGGCGCCGCTCACCGTGATGCTGATGGTGCGCGGGGAGGCATGGATCGTGCCCGACGCGGGCGAGCGGGTGCTGCTGCGCGCCGGGGACCTCGCCATCGCCCGCGGCCCCGACCCCTACACCTGCGCCGACGACCCCGGCACCGCCCCGCAGGCCGTGGTCCTGCCCGGCGGCGAGTGCAGCTACCCCGACGGACGGCCCCTGAACGGCTCCATGGACCTCGGCGTGCGCACCTGGGGCTCCGCCGCGGACGGTCAGGCCCTGATGCTGATCGGCACCTACCTGTGGCCCGGCGAGGTCGGCGGCCGGCTCCTCGACGCGCTGCCGCCGCTGCTGTCCCTCACGTCCGACACCTGGGACTGCGCCCTCACGCCGCTGCTCATGGCGGAGATCGTCCGCGACGAACCCGGGCAGGAGGTCGTCCTGGACCGGCTCCTGGACCTGCTGGTGATCGCCGCGCTGCGGGCCTGGTTCTCCCGGCCCGACGGACAGTCGCCCGCGTGGTACCGGGCGCTGGCGGACCCGGTCGTGGGGCGGGCGCTGCGGCTGATCCAGGACGATCCGGCGTACGCCTGGACGGTCGCCGGGCTCGCGGCCAAGGCCGGGGTGTCCCGGGCCGCCCTCGCCCGGCGGTTCGTGGAACTGGTGGGGGAGCCGCCGATGAGCTACCTCACGGGGTGGCGGCTGGCGATGGCCGCGGACGCGCTGCGGGAGGGCGACCGTACGTTGGAGGCCATTGCGAGGGAGGTCGGCTATGGGAGCGCGTTCGCGCTGTCCAGCGCGTTCAAGAGGGTGTACGGGGTGAGTCCGCAGGAATTTCGGGTGCGGGCCGTGGGGGCTGATCGCGCAGTTCCCCGCGCCCCTGGTAGCTGACCCCTAGGCTTGTTCTCATGTACTGGGAGCGGCCGTCCCTCGTCACCGGGGCCGTTGTGTGGTGCAACAGCCCCTCCGTGCCCGGCGACGGCCGTGTCCTTCCCGACGGCTGCATGGATCTGCTCTGGCACGACGGGCGGCTGCTCGTCGCCGGGCCCGACACGCATGCCTACGTCACCGAGGGCGCGGGCGGCGCCTGGGCCGGGGTGCGCTTCCGGCCGGGGGACGGGCCCGTCCTCCTCGGGGTGCCCGCGCACGAACTGCGCGACCGGCGGGTCGACCTCGCCGATCTCTGGTCGGCCCGCGAGGTCAGGAGTCTCACCGCGCGCGTGAACGCCGCGGCCGATCCGGCGGACGGGCTCGAAGAGGTGGCGCTGGGCAGGGCGGCCGAGGCGCGGGCGCCCGATCCGCTGCTGCGCCGGCTGGTCGAGGAGCTGGACGCCGGGCGCCCGGTCGGCGGAGTCGCGGACGAAGTCGGCCTCGGGGCACGGCAGTTGCACCGCAGGTCCCTGGCCGCCTTCGGCTACGGGCCCAAGACGCTCGCCCGCATCCTGCGGCTCCAGCGCGCCCTGCGGCTGGTCCGCTCCGGCGTGGCCCTCGCCGACACCGCCGCCCGCGCCGGGTACGCCGACCAGGCGCATCTCACCCGCGAGGTGAGGGAGTTGACGGGGACGACGCCGGGTCGGCTACTGGGCTGAGGGCGTCGGGGCGAACAGGTCGACGCCGTTGCCGTCGGGGTCGTGGACGACGGCGTAGCGCTGGCCCCAGAAGGCGTCCCACGGCTTGAGTTCGCCGTGGTGTCCGGCGGCGACCAGATCCTCGTAGACGGCGTCCACCTCGGCCGGGCTGTCGCACAGCAGGGCGAGGGCGGCGCGGCCGCTGCCGGAGGGTGCCTGCCAGCCGGGGTGGAAGGACCGTACGGTCTCCTCCGTGTCGAGCAGCAGGCGCGTACCGCCCGGCAGCCGCGCCTCCGTGTGCGGCTGCCGGGCGGCGTCCTCGGGGAAGGCGAAGCCGAGGCGGCGGTAGAAGGCGACGGAGGCGGCCATGTCGGTGACGACCAGGCCGATGGCATCGAAACGTGGAGTCATGCGGCCACGGTAGGCACGGGCCCGCGGGGCCTTCTTGAAGGAATCGGACACGCCGTGCTCAGCCGAAGGTCACCGGGCCGCGGGGCGAGTCCACCGTGAAGGAGAGGCCCACCGGGCCCTGGTTGAGCGGGAGTTCGACGTCCAGGGCGGCCAGCACGGGGCGCAGCTCCTCGGGGTCGGGCGCGGTCGCGGACAGGGCGAGCAGGGGGGTGACGGGCAGGCCGGCCTCCGTGGGGTGGGGCGAGGAGCCCCAGTCGATGAGGAACGGCACCAGGCCGCAGGGGTGGCCGTCGGCGCCGTCGGTGAGACGCCAGCTCAGCAGGGTGCCGTCGGGGGTGCGGCGGCTCATCGGGCGGACGGGGCCGGGGTCGTGGCCGCGGGCGCGCGCGGCGGCGACGGTGGCGTCCAGGTCGGTGGTGCGCAGCGCCCAGGTCAGGGTGCGCGGCGCGGGCAGCGCGTCGACGCCGAACGGGCGCGGGCCCTTCGGGGCGGGCTGCTCGGGGTCCGGCCCGATGATCTCCAGATAGCCCGAACCGCCCAGCGAGACCAGGTGGTTGCGGGTGCCGAGGCCGACATGGACGCCGCCGGGCGCCGGCCGTACCCCGGTGCGCCGGGCGAAGTCGGCGACGGTCGCGGCCAGATCGGGCGTCGCGAGCACGAGGTGGTCGAGATGTGCGGGAATCGTGTCCATCGCGTCGAGGCTACGCAGTCCCGGCCCGGGAGGGGAACGTATGTACGGCAATGGGCTCGGTCCTCAGGTGGGCGGCGGGGCCGTGCTGGTCCGTTCCACCAGGGTCGTGGACAGCTCCGTGCGGGTGCTCTCCGGGCGGTCGCCGTCCATCATGCGGACCAGCAGGCGCAGAGCGGTCGCCGCCATCTCGGCGACCGGCTGGCGCACGGTGGTCAGCGGCGGGACGGTCCACCGGGACTCGGGCAGATCGTCGAAGCCAACCACGCTGACGTCGTGGGGTATGCGCAGGCCGCGCTCGGCCAGCGCGTCGTAGACGCCGAGGGCCATCCGGTCCGAGCAGACGAACAGGGCCGTAGGCGGCTCGGGCAGCTCCAGCAGTTCGTGCGTACGGCGGCGGGCGAGGGCCGCGTCGAAGCCCGCGTGGCGGACGTACTCCGGGCGGTGCGCGAGCCCCGCCGAGGTCAGCGCCGAGCGGTAGCCGGCCACCCGGGCCGCGCTGCAGGGTGTCGCGCGGTGCCCGGCGACGACGGCGATGCGCTCATGCCCGAGGGTGAGGAGGTGCTCGGTGGCGCTGACACCGCCCTGCCAGTTCGCCGCGCCCACCGAGACGGCGCCCGGCGGCGGTTCGAGGACCGGGTCGATCATGACGTACGGGATGCGGTGCTGGTCCAGCCAGGCGTGCTGGGAGTCGGTGAGCTCGGCGAGGTTGAACAGCACCCCGGCCGAGCCGCGGACGGTCAGCTTGTCCAGCCAGCCGCGCTCCGGTCGGCCGCCGCCGCCCCGGGTGAGCGCGGCCGAGACCACCAGGTCCAGGCCCGCGTCGCGCGCCGCCCGCTCGGCCCCCCGCAGCACCGCCCCCGACCAGGAGGTGTCCAGCGCGTGCACCACGAGGTCGACGAGCGCGGGCGCCCGGGAGGCGTCGAAGCGGGGCCTGCGGACGTAGCCGAGCCGGTCCAGCGCCTCGGTGACCCGGCGACGGGTCTCGGGCGCCACGTCCTCGCGGCCGTTGACCACCTTGGACGCGGTCGGCACCGACACCCCGGCCTCGCGGGCCACGACCGCCAGCGTCGGTCCGGCTGTCGTGCCCGCAGCTGCCGTACGGACCATCGGAAACCACCTCTCCGGCCCGCCCGAGGGCCGACGAAAGCTGGACAGAAAGCGCGACAGAAAGCGCTTCCTACCCTAGGTGGGCGGAGAGGAGACGTGAAGGGGGGCCGATCATCGGAGTGCCGGAACCAGTGGCGGGTAGGACCAGCTCGGGTCCGGCAGCCTGATGTACGCCAAGTAGCCCAAGGAACATCCCCGTTCGCCGCAACCCCGTCGGAATACATACGGGCGGTGTGATGCTCTGATGTGAACGGAGAGGTCACGGGCCGGGTGAAGGGCTGGTGGGCTGATGTCGGAGGACCGGTCGGAGCCGGTGGTCACGACGCCTCACGGGGCCGTGCGCGGCCGGTACGAGCACGGCGTGGCCGTGTTCCGCGGCATTCCCTATGCCGCGCCCCCCTTCGGACCCCGGCGGTTCCGGCCGCCGGAGCCGCCCGAGCCGTGGGACGGGGTGCGGGACGCGGGCGCCTTCGGGCCGACGCCGCCGAAGCCGCCGTACTCCGACGCCTTCGCGCAGTACCTGTCCGATCCGGTCGTGCCCGGTGACGACTGTCTGAACCTCAACGTATGGACGCCCGACCCGGCGCCCGGGGCGCGGCTGCCGGTGCTGGTGTGGTTCCACGGCGGGGCCCTGACCCGGGGCTCGTCCGCGGTGCCCGTGTACGACGGGCGGGCCTTCGCCCGGGACGGGGTGGTCGTCGTCTCGGTGAACTACCGGCTCGGCGTGGAGGGTTACGGGCTGTTCCCCGACGCGCCGCCCAATGCCGGGCTGCGGGACCAGCTCGCCGCGCTGCGGTGGGTGCATGAGGCTGTGGCCGCTTTCGGAGGCGACCCCGACCGGGTCACCCTCGCCGGGCAGTCCGCCGGGGCCATCAGCGTCGGCGCGCTCATCGCCGCCCCGCAGGCGCAGGGGCTGTTCCGGCGGGCCGTGCTGCAGAGCGGGCCGCCCGAGGCGAGCGAGCGGGACAAGGTGCGGCGGATGGTCCGCCGGATGGCGGCCCGGCTGAAGGTGCCGGCCACGGCGGAGGCCTTCGCGGGAGTGGACCGGGAGCTGTTGCTGCGCACGCAGGCGGAGGTCGGGCGGCTGAGCAGCCCTGTGCTGGGCGGGCCCGCCTTCGGGATCGTGGTCGACGGCGATCTCGTGCCGCGTGATCCGCTGGAGGCGCTGGTCGACGGGTCCGTCGCGGTGGGGTGTGAGCTGCTGTTGGGGTGGACCCGGGAGGAGTACCGGCTGTGGCTCGTGCCCGGGGGGCTGCTGGAGCGGGTGGACCGGCTGGGGGCGGTCGCGCTGGCGGGGGCGCGGGCGCGGTGCCGGTGCGGGCCGGAGGTGACGCGGGGGTATCGGGCGCTGTACCCCTCCGCGGGGGCCGCGGAGATCGTCGGGCAGATGGTGACCGACCATCTGCTGCGGGTGCCGTTGCATCGGCTGGCGGACGCGCGGGTGGGGTCGGCGTACGTCTACGAGTTCGCCTGGCCCTCGCGGCTGCCCGGGCTCGGGTCCTGCCATGCGCTCGAGCTGGGGTTCGTGTTCGACACCGGGGAGGCGCCTGAGTCGGCGAAGCTGGCGGGGGAGGGGGCGCCTCGGGGGGTGGCGGATGCGATGCATGGGGCCTGGGTGCGGTTTGTCTCCGACGGTGAGGCGGGGTGGGAGGCTTGGGGGGCTGGGCATCCGGTGCGAGTCTTCGGTGAGGAGTCGGGGGGTTCGGGGGGTTCGGGCGGTGAGGTGCTGCCTCCGTACACGGCCTTCGGGCCGCGCGATCGCGAGCTGGCGCTTTGGGCGGGGTCGGGGTCGGTCTCTGTGGCCGCTGCCGTCGTGCCTCCGGACTGAGGTTTCGCCGTCGGGATGCCTGCGGCGGCCTGCGCGGGTTCGGTGGGGGTTGCTGTAGCGCATCCGGTTCGGTGGTGGGACGGGGCCGGGCCGGGGGGTTGTCCGTCCTCGGTCCGGCGATCTGGTCGGCTACGGGGGTCGAACTCTGTTTCCGCCGGCCGCTGCGGGCGGACAACCCCCCGTCTCGTCCCCTCCCCGCCGTCCGCGACTGACCGACGCCCACCGCGCGTATGCCGTCCCGCCGTACGCGGCCGCGGCCGCAACGCCCACCGGCCGTGGTTGCTTACGGCCGTACGCGGCCGGCTGCACTGGCCTTCGGCCGCGGTTGCTTGCGGTTGTACGGGGCTGGCGGTCGTGCCCTTAGGGGCGCGGGGAACTGCGCGGCCAGCCCACGACGGCCCGCGGCTGCATACGGCGGGAAGGGCCCACGACCTCAGGGGCGCGGGGAACTGCGCGATCGGCCGACGGCGGCCCGCGGTCGTATACGGCGGGGAGGGTCCACGTCCTCAGGGGCGCGGGGAACTGCGCGATCGGCCCACGGCGGGCCGCGGTCGCCTACGGCGGGAAGGGGAAGGGCGGTTAGCGTGAGGGGATGACCAGTTCTGTCTTGCTTGCCGATGCTCTTGCTGCTGGGACCGTTGTTCTGGACGGGGGGATGTCCAATCAGCTGGAGGCGGCTGGGCATGATCTCAGTGACTCCTTGTGGTCGGCTCGGTTGTTGGCGGATCGGCCGGAGGCGATTGGGGAGGCGCATCTGGCCTACTTCGAGGCGGGAGCCAGCGTGGCGATCACGGCCAGTTATCAGGCGAGTTTCGAGGGGTTCGGGGGGCGGGGGATCGGGCGGGAGCGGGCTGTCGAACTGTTCGGGGTCAGTGTGCGGGTGGCCCGGGAGGCGGCTCTGCGGGCTGGGGCGGGGCGGCCCTTGTGGGTGGCCGCGTCGGTGGGGCCGTACGGGGCGATGCTGGCGGACGGGTCCGAGTACCGGGGGCGGTACGGGGTGAGTGCGGGGGAGCTGGAGCGGTTCCACCGGCCTCGGGTGGAGGCGCTGGTCGCGGCGGAGCCCGATGTGCTGGCGCTGGAGACGGTGCCCGACGTGGAGGAGGCGAAGGCGCTGCTGCGGGCGGTGCGGGGCGTCGGGGTGCCGGCCTGGCTGTCGTACACGGTCGAGGGGGACCGGACGCGGGCCGGGCAGCCGTTGGAGGAGGCCTTCGCGGTGGCTGCCGAGGCGCCGGAGGTCATCGCGGTGGGGGTCAACTGCTGTGCGCCCGAGGACGTGGCGGGGGCGGTCGCTGTCGCGCGCCGGGTCACGGGCAAGCCGGTGGTCGTCTATCCCAACAGCGGGGAGACCTGGGACGCGCGGGCGCGGGCCTGGGACGGGCGGGCCACCTTCGACGGCGAGCAGGTGCTCGGCTGGGAGGGGCTGGGTGCGCGGCTGATCGGGGGGTGCTGCCGGGTGGGGCCGGAGGGTGTGAAGGCGATCGCGGACGCTGTGGGAGGCGCGACCCGTTGACCTCGCGGGGGTGCGCCTCTACGTTGTGCGCGTTCGGAATGGCAGATGGTGTTCGAAATATCGAAAGGCAGTCTGCATGAGCCGCCTTCCGCACCGCCGACTCGTCCTGAAGGGCGCCGCCTTGGGGGCGGGCGCCCTCGCCGCCGCACCGCCGAAAGCAGCCCGCTACGTGAACCCGCTCGTCCCGCACCGCGCCGACCCGCACATCCACCGCCACACGGACGGCTTCTACTACTTCACCGCTACCGTCCCCGAGTACGACCGCATCGTCCTGCGCCGCTCGCGCACCCTGAGGGGGCTCGCCACCTCGGCCGAGAGCGTGGTGTGGCGGGCCCATCCGGCCGGGGACATGGGCGCGCACATCTGGGCGCCCGAGCTGCACCGTATCGACGGCAAGTGGTATCTGTACTTCGCCGCCGCGCCCGCCGAGGACGTGTGGCGGATCCGGATATGGGTGCTGGAGAACTCCCATCCCGATCCGCTGCAAGGGAGTTGGGTCGAGCGGGGGCAGGTCCGGACCGCGTGGGAGACCTTCTCCCTCGACGCCACCACCTTCACGCACCGGGGCACCCGCTATCTGGCGTGGGCCCAGCACGAGCCCGGCATGGACAACAACACCGCTGTTTGGCTCTCACGGATGGCGAACCCCTGGACCCTGGAGGGGCCGCAAGTCCGGCTGACCACGCCTGAGTTGGACTGGGAGTGTGTCGGCTTCAAGGTGAACGAGGGGCCGTATGTGCTCCAGCGCAACGGCCGGATCTTCATGACCTACTCCGCCAGCGCCACGGATCATCACTACTGCGTCGGGATGCTGACTGCTGATGACGACAGCGATCTGATGGATCCCGGGAGTTGGGTCAAGTCGCCTGTTCCGGTGTTCGCCAGTGATGAGCGCACCGGGCAGTACGGGCCCGGGCACAACTGCTTCACCGTCGCCGAGGACGGGCGGACCGATGTGCTCGTGTATCACGCCCGTCAGTACAAGGAGATCGTCGGTGATCCGCTGGACGATCCCAACCGGCACACCCGGGTTCAGCCGGTGAGGTGGAAGGCGGACGGCAGCCCCGACTTCGGCGTGCCTGTCGCGGACAGCGTGCGGGAGGGGGTGTGAGATGAGGCGGGTCTGGGTTCTTCTGGTCGCCCTCTTTCTTGCTTTCGCCGGTGTCGGGGCCGCGTATGCCGCGCCGCAGGTCGTCGTCAACGGGACGCAGTTCAGGGATGTCGCCGGCTCGCCCGTCCACGCCCATGGTGGCGGGGTGCTCAAAGTGGGCTCCTACTACTACTGGTTCGGCGAGCACCGCAACGCCGACAACACCTTCCGGTACGTCGACGCCTACCGGTCGTCCGACCTGAAGAACTGGGAGTTCCGCAACCATGTGCTGAGCGAGGCCAGTGATCCCGAGCTGGCCGACGCCAACATCGAGCGGCCCAAGGTCATGTACAACGCGGCCACGGGCAAGTTCGTGATGTGGATGCACAAGGAGAACGGGACGGACTACGGCGAGGCGCGGGCCGCTGTCGCGGTGTCCGACACCGTCGACGGGAACTACGCCTGGCGGGGCAGTTTCCGGCCGCTGGGGCAGCACATGTCCCGGGACATCACCGTGTTCGTCGACAGTGACGGGGTGGGGTACATGGTCTCCGCCGCCCGGGAGAACTACGACCTGCACATCTACCGGCTGAGCGCCGACTACACCGCCGTCGAGAGCCTTGTCGCCAACCCCTGGCCGGGTGGTCATCGTGAGGCGCCGGCGCTGTTCAAGCGGGGTGGCGTCTACTTCATGCTGACGTCCGGCGCGACCGGGTGGAACCCCAACCAGCAGCAGTACGCCACCGCCCGGAGCATCGGAGGGCCGTGGTCCGCGATGAGCAATGTCGGGGACTCGACGGGCTTCGGGTCGCAGACCGCTTATGTGCAGGCGGTGCAGGGGACTTCGGGGACGGCGTATCTGTACCTGGGGGACCGGTGGGGCAATTCCTTCGGCGGGACCGTGAACGACTCGCGGTACGTGTGGCTGCCGCTGGCCTTCCCGACCGCCACCTCGATGTCGATGACCTGGTCGCCGGAGATCTCCGTCGACACCGCCGCCGGTACGGTGACCGGCACCTCCGCCACGTACGAGACGCTGGTGGCCCGGCACTCCGGCAAGTGCGCCGATGTGCCGGACCAGTCGCTGTGGCAGGGCGTCGCGCTCACGCAGTACACCTGCAACGGCGGCGGCAACCAGAGGTTCTGGTTCAAGCCGGTTGGTGGATACCACCAGCTGGTCGTGCGCGGCAGCGGTCTGTGCCTGACCGACAGCGCCGGCGGTGTCACCCAGGAGGACTGCTCCTCGGCGGCCTCCCAGCAGTGGAGCGTGACCTCCTCCGGCGGCTACACGCGCCTTGTCGCGCGCTCCTCCGGTGAGTGCCTGGACGTCAGTGGCGCGTCCACCGCCAACTCCGCCGCCCTCATCACGTACGCCTGCAACGGGCAGAGCAACCAGCAGTGGACGCGCGGCACTTGATCAGGCCAGCAGGTCGATCGCGTCGATCGCGGTGCCCGCGCTGAGGTAGGAGGTCGTCCCCGAGCCGCTCACCACATTGATCTTCAGCGTGTTGTAGGCGTTCGGGTCCGTCAGCCAGGCGGACGCCGGGACGCTGTAGGTGAAGGTGTGGTTGTTGCCCCGGTAGGAGCCGTTGGTCAGGGACCGTGTGCTCGGCTGGGTCGGCGGTGAGGGGATGGCGGAGGTCCAGGTGTCGTTGACGACGACCTGCGGGCGGCCGTTGGCGTAGGCCGTCGTCACGCCGATGCGCAGGGTGTGCGCGGCGGCGGCCTGGGCGGCCGTGAGGCGGAAGTAGATCGTGATGCCGCTGTTGACGTCCTTCCACAGGTAGCAGGGGAAGCCGGACGTCTCGGTGCCGCTGCCGATCACCACGTTGCCCGTCCAGGGGGCCGCCCGTACGTCGGAGGGGTGCGCGTACGTCATCAGGTCGGCGTTCTTGAAGCCGGCGGGCGTGCCGGTCCAGTCGTTGACGCGCCAGATCGCGGTCGCGTTGGACGGGTCGTTGGAGGAGGGGATCGCGATCGTGTTGAGGGTGGTGGTCGCGCCCGCGGCGACCGTCACCGTCGTGGTGTACACGGCGAGTTCGTCCTTGTGGACGGTGAGGGTGTACGTCCCCGGCAGGACACCCGGGATGGAGTAGTAGCCGTCCGAGGCGCGCGCCGAACCCCAGTACTGGGCCGTCGAGTTGGCCAGGCCGACCGTGTACGGGTGGGCCGTGTCCCGCCCGGTGATGCCGACCCCGGCCACCCGGCCCCGGCCGCTCGCGCCGACGTACCCGGCGAGGCCGAGGGAGTCCGCCCACGGGGTGGTGAGGGTGCCGGGGAAGAGGGCGGAGGAGGGGGCGCCGCCGTCGGTGAGGGCGATGACGTACGGGCCCTGGAGGCCGAAGCGCTCGGCCTCGGTCTGGTTCTGGCCGTAGTACAGGATCTCGTACAGGCCGCCGCCGTCCGCGCTCTGGTGGCGCAGCAGGGAGCGGTAGAACGGGCCGCCGGAGGCCTTCTCGTGGTTGCTGCGCACGATCCACAGGCCGACGCCGCCGGTCGTCCAGCCGATGTGGTCGTAGTCCTTCACGCGCAGGCGTGAGTAGTGCTTCGAGCGGGTCTGGCCGTCGGACTTGGCGAACACGTCCGAGGCCTCGATGGTGGTCGGCGCGTAGGTGTAGGAGTCGGGCTCGTCGTTGAGGAACAGGCCCTTCTTCACGCGCAGGATGAATCGGGTGGCCGTGACCGAGCTGTCGGCCTTGTTGGTCCACAGATAGATGTTGTTCTCGCCGCTGCGGGCCGCGTAGTAGTGCCTGAGCGTCCCGTACGTGACCGAGATCAGGATCGTCGAGCCGGACTGGGTGAGCGTCACGGTGGAGGTGCCGAGGCCGGACTCGATGTGCGAGTTCTTGCCGCCGTAGCCCTGGTACTCGACGCCCCGGTAGACCAGCGAGGTGAGGTCGCCGTTGGTCTTGCTGACCTTGAAGACGAGGTTCGCGCCGGTGTCGACGACGTAGTTGGAGCCGTCGTCGCTCCAGCCGAAGGCCGCGGCGCGCGCGGTGCCGGACAGCGGCCCGGCCAGGGCGGCGGTGCCGGCGGCGGCCGCGGTGCCGAGGACGAAGGCGCGGCGTCCGACCGGTCGGTGCGCGGTCTCGGACATGGGAGTGCCTCCTTCGGGAGGTGTGGGGTGTGCGGGTGCTAGGCAGGGTGACAGTTGAATCGTTTTTTCGTAAGGGCTTTCGCTGAGTGAACGTTGAGTTATTTACAAGATTCGTCGAAGGGGTAGAAAGCGCTTGTCGGGGCGGGTACGGTCCCAGCGCCGGACACATCGCACCGACCGAGGAGCCGTTGATGAGACGATTCACCACCGCCGCGCTGGTGGCCGCGACGCTGGGGGCCGCCACCCTGACGGCCGGACCCGCCGCCCACGCCCGCGAGGACGCCCTGGGGCCGGACAACTGCGCCGCCGGCGCCTGCCACTTCGACCTGCCGCCCGGCACGTACGACGTGAAGGTCCTCCTCGGCGGCGACGCCGACTCCAGCACCGCCGTGTCCGGCGAGACCCGGCGCGCCCTGCTCCCCGAGACGGCCGTCCCGGCCGGTGAGCGCGTCGCCCGCAGCTTCACCGTGGACGTCCGCACCCCCGAGGGCGAGCCCACCGGCGCTGCCGGAACTCCCGGACTGGACCTGGTGATCGGCGGCTCCGCGCCCGCCCTCGCCGACATCCGCGTCACGCCCGCCCGGCACGCCCGGCAGATCCTGCTGATCGGCGACTCCACCGTCTGCGACCAGCCCGGCGACCCCTACACCGGCTGGGGCCAGCGGCTGCCGCAGTACCTGCGCAAGGGCCTGTCCGTCGCCAACCACGCCGACAGCGGCGAGAGCACCGTCACCTTCCTGTCCAACCCCCTGCTGTGGGAGACGGTCGAGGCTCGCATCCAGCCGCGCGACCTGGTGCTGATCCAGCTCGCCCACAACGACAAGACCACCGACGAGGCCACCTACCGGGCCAACCTGGAGGCCCTCGTGGCGGGCGTGCGCGCCAAGGGCGGCGAGCCGGTCCTCGTGACCCCGATCGTGCGCCGCTGGTTCAACGCCGACGGCACCCTGAACAACAACACCGCCCTCCTCGTCAACGGCCTCGGCGTCGACCATCCGGGCGTCATCCGCTCCGTCGCCGCCGCCCACGACGTGCCCCTGATCGACCTCACCGCCCACTCCAAGGCGCTCGTCGAACAGCTGGGCCCGGAGGCCTCCAAGGCGCTGTACCTCTACAACGAGAAGCGCGACAACACGCACACGTCCGTGCGGGGGGCCACTGCTTACGCGGGGTTTGTGCGGGACGAACTCGTCGCCCGGCATCTGGTGCCCGAGGGCCTGGTGCGGGTGGGATGAACCCCTGGGGCGCCCCGACCGGAACCGGGGCGCCCCAGGTCCACCGGCAGGGCACCGCGGGACGATCGCGGAAGGGCTTGTGAAAGCGCTTGCTCCGGTGGGGCGGGTGTGATGACCTGCGGGCGGCCCATGCCCCGAGCGCCGGAAGGACGGCCCATGCAGCTGCCCGAGCCCGATCACACCCTCAGCCCGCGCACCGGGTGGACCCGCGCCCACTGGGAGGCGGCCGCCGACGCGCTGCTCGCCGCCGTGGAGCCGTACGCCAGCGAGGACTTCGCCCTCTACGACCTGCCCGGCGGCCAGGTGAGCGCCTCCGGCCGGCTCTCCGACGGACTGGAGGGGTACGCCCGTACGCTGCTGCTGGCGGCCTTCCGTCGTGACGAGACCGCGCTGGAGCGGTACGCCGACGGTCTCGCCGCGGGGGTCGCCGGGGTGTGGCCGCGTGTCACGGACCACAGCCAGCCGCTCGTCGAGGCCGCGTCCGTCGCACTCGCCCTGCGGCTGACCCGCCCGCTGCTGTGGGACCGGCTGTCCGACGAGGTGCGCGAACGGGCGGCCGACTGGCTCACGGACGCCCTCACCGCCGAACCCTGGCCCTGCAACTGGGAGTTGTTCCCCGTCACCGTCGGCGGCTTCCTCGCCGACATCGGGCACGAGCCGGAGGCCGCCCGCAAGGCAGTCGACCACGGCCTGCAGCGCATCGAGCAGTGGTACGTCGGCGACGGCTGGTACACCGACGGCGACGGCCGCAAGTACGACTACTACAACGGCTGGGCCATGCACCTGTACCCGGTGCTGCACGCCTGGCTCGCCGACGACACCCGGCTCCTCGACCTCTACGGCGGTCGCCTGAAGGCCCACCTCGCCGACTACGCCCGCCTGTTCGGCGGCGACGGCGCCCCCCTGCACCAGGGCCGCTCCCTCACCTACCGCTTCGCGACGGCCGCGCCGCTGTGGCTGGGCGCCCTGACCGGGCACACCCCGCTCGCCCCGGGCGAGACCCGGCGGCTGGCGTCCGGCGCGCTGACCTACTTCCTGCGGCACGGCGCGGTCGACGAGCGGGGCCTGCTCACCCTGGGCTGGCACGGCCCCGACACCTCCGTCGCGCAGCGCTACTCCGGCCCCGCCTCCCCGTACTGGGCGAGCAAGGGCTTCCTCGGCCTGCTGCTGCCCGCCGACCATCCGGTGTGGACGGCGCCCGAGGAACCGGGCCCGGCCGAGCGCGAGGACGCCGTCACGCCGGTCGCAGCGCCCAACTGGCTGCTGCAGTCGACCCGTTCGGACGGCGTGGTCCGGCTGCACAACCATGGCAGCGAGGACGTCCGCTACGACCCCTACTACACGAGGCTCGGCTACTCGACGGTGACCCGGCCCTCGTCGTCGTACGACAACAGCGTCTTCGTCGGCGGCGATCCGAGCCGCAGCGGGATCGTGCCGCTGGGGGTGGGCGAGGGCTGGGCCGCCTCCCGGCACCGGGCCGGCGGTGGGGCGGAGGTCGTCAGCCTCGTGGCGGCCGAGGGGGCGGTGGAGGTGAGGGCGTATCTGGTGAGCGGGGTGGCGCCGGGGACGCCGGTGCGGGTCACCGGGTGGGCGGCCGGGGAGGGGATGCACAGCGAACTCCTTCCCGTGCACGGGCTGTCGGGCGACAGCGGGGTCACGGAGGACGGCCCGACCCTGTTCGTGGCCCTTGCCCGTCTGACGGGGGAGTCCGAGCCGCCGCCGCTCACCGGCCTTGTGTCGGTGGACGTGGGCGACGGCTTCGACGTGACCCTTCGCTGGACCGGCCGGACGCCCCTGCGGTTCCGGTTCACGGCTGCAGGTGGGAGAACCTCGTCGTGGTCGGTGACGCCCTGGTGAGGGCTGTCCATTGGCGGGCGTTGTGGTGGCCGGGGTCGGTGGTCGGTGTCATGCCCTGGTGTCGCCGCGGGGGTGGGCCGAGGTTGCCGGGCTTCGCCGTGGGGTGATCGCGCGTTGCGGGATGCCGGCCCGTGGGCGCTTCTCGCGCAGTTCCCCGCGCCCCTTCGGGGACGCGATCGTTCGGTCTCCGCCTAAGTGTCGCGGGGCTACCGTCCCTCTATGAGCGAGACCGCATCCCCTACCTTCGCCGCCCTGCACCGGGCCGGTGATCCGCTGCTGCTGGCCAATGCCTGGGACCACGCCTCCGCCTCGGCCCTCGCCGCCCAGGGGTTCGCCGCGATCGGTACGACGAGTCTCGGCGTGGCCGCTGCCGCGGGACTGCCCGACGGTTCCTCGGCGACCCGGGACGAGACCCTGCGCCTCGCCCTGGCCCTGGGGTCGGAGCCGTTCCTGCTGTCGGTCGACGCGGAGGGCGGATTCAGCGACGACCCGGAGGAAGTGGCGCAGCTGGCCGTCGAGTTGGCCGCTGTCGGGGCCGTCGGCGTCAATCTGGAGGACGGCCTGGGGCCGGTGGCCCTGCACGCCGAGAAGATCGCCGCCGTGAAGGCCGCCGCCCCGGGGTTCTTCGTCAACGCCCGCACCGATACGTACTGGACGGGGGACGGGGAAGGCACCAGGGAGCGGCTCGCCGCCTACCAAGAGGCCGGCGCGGACGGCGTGTTCGTCCCCGGGCTCTCGGGACCTGCCGAGATCACGGCCGTGCTCCGTGACCTCGACGTCCCGCTGAACGTCCTGTACACCCCCGGCGGCCCCTCCGTCCCCCGCCTCGCCGACCTCGGCGTCCACCGCGTCAGCCTCGGCTCCCTCCTCTACCGGCGCGCGCTGGGCGCCGCGGTGGAGGCGGCCCTCGCGGTCAGGGAGGGGCGGGAGCCGGACGGAGGGCTGCCGTCGTACGGGGAGGTGCAGCGGCTCGCGACGTAGGGGCGGCCGGTTCAGCGGTTACGTGACGCAGCGGGACGGCCGGTTCAGTGGCTGCGCGACGTTGCCGGGCGGCCGGTTCAGCGGCACAGCAGCGTCTCGGTGTCCATGCGGGACAGCTTCTCCGGGTTGCGGACCGCGTACAGGCCGGTGATGAGGCCGTCCTCGACGCGGGCCGCGAGGACGGTGTCGACCCGGCCGTCGAGCCGGAGCACCAGGGCCGGGTGGCCGTTGACGCGGACCGGCCGCAGCGAGGCGACGCCGAAGCGGCTCAACCCGGCGGCCAGCTCGGCGACTCGCCCGGCGCCCACGACGGGCTCCAGGGCGGCCTGCGCGAGCCCGCCGCCGTCGCCCAGGAAGACGACGTCGGGCGCGAGGACGTCGAGCAGGCCCTGGAGATCGCCCGTCTCGGCCGCCCCGCGGAACGCCTCCAGCGCGGCGCCGGTCTCGGCTGCGGAGACCTCCGTACGGGGCCGGCGCGCGGCGACATGGGCCCGGGCCCGGTGGGTGATCTGACGGACCGCGGCCCGGCTCTTGCCGATGGCGTCGGCGATCTCCTCGTAGTCGAGGCCGAAGACCTCGCGCAGCACGAACACCGCCCGCTCGGTCGGGGCGAGCGTCTCCAGGACCAGCAGCATCGCCATCGAGACGCTGTCGGCCAGCTCCACGTCCTCGGCCACGTCGGGCGCGGTGAGCAGCGGCTCGGGCAGCCAGGGGCCGACGTAGGACTCCTTGCGCCGGCCGAGCGCGCGCAGCCGGACCAGGGCCTGGCGGGTCGTCATCCGCACCAGGTAGGCGCGCCGGTCGCGCACCGTGTCGAGGTCGACGTCCGCCCAGCGCAGCCAGGTGTCCTGGAGGGCGTCCTCGGCGTCGGCGGCCGAGCCGAGCATCTCGTAGGCGACGGTGAAGAGCAGGTTGCGGTGGGTGACGAACGCCTCGGTGGCGGCGTCCACGCGGCCTGCCTGGGGTACGTCCGTCTCGCGCTGGTGCACGGTCGGCTCCTGTCTGTCGGTTCTCGACGCTGCCACACGCACGAGATGCCGCGCGCGCCGGTTCTGTGACAGCGGTGGCGGGTGGCGTACGTCACAGCGCGGGGGCGTCACAGGGGGCGGAGCGGCGGCATCTCTTGCTCGTCAGGACGCCGCGGGCCAACGACGCGGCGCGTGTCCATGAGTGAGGACGAAGTGATGGAACCCCGTTTCAACCTGTTCGACAGCCCGACCGCGGCGAAGGTCGTCAAGCGCTTCTTCAACGCCGGGCTGGCCCTGGAACAGTCGACGCTGCCGAAGGCGCTGCGGGAACTGGTCGAGCTGCGGGTCGGCCAGCTCAACGGCTGTGGCTTCTGCGTCGACATCCACACCAAGGAGGCGGCGGCCGCGGGCGAGTCCGCGGTCCGGCTCCACCTGGTCTCCGCCTGGCGCCACAGCACCGTGTTCACCGAGGCCGAGCGGGCCGCCCTGGCACTCGCCGACGAGGGCACCCTGCTCGGCGACCGCGGGGTGTCCGACGAGACCTGGGCCGAGGTCCGCAAGCACTACGACGACGACCAGATCGGCGCGCTGGTCTGTGTGATCTCGCTGATCAACGCGGCGACCCGGATGAACGTGATCGTGCGCAACCCGGGCGGTTCCTACGAACCCGGCATGTTCGCCGCCCTGGCCGACTGACCAGTGGGGAAATGGTGTTGAGGTGCTGAGAGCGGTGTGCGCAGAGTTACGCCCGTGACTACTTCGCACACCGACTCGCCCCCACGTCTCACCGCCCTCGTCGACCCCGCGCCGGGCAGCTCCCGCCGGCTCGTGTGGCTCGCCTCGGGGCCGGACGGCGCCCCGCTCGGCACCGCCTCCCTCCGCCTCTTCGACAAGGAGGGACAGCAGCACCTCGCCGAGGCCGACGTCCAGGTCCACCCGGCCGAACGGCGGCGCGGCGTGGGGTCGGTGCTGCTCGACGCCGCCGTCGAGGCCGCGCGCAAGGACGGCCGGCGCAGTGTCGTCGCCCAGGCCGACGGCGACAGCCCCGGCGCCGGCTTCCTCGCCGCCCGCGGCTTCGCCACGGCGATGACCCTGATCTACGCCCGCCTGCCGCTGGCCGAGGCGGACGTACCCGCGCTCACCGCGCTGGTGGAGTCCGCACCCGCCGGATACGCGCTCACCACCTGGGAGGGCACGGTCCCCGACGCACTCGCCGACCGCTTCGTCGCCTCGCGCCGGGCCATGGACGACATGCCCATGGGCGCAGTCGACTACGGCCGGGTCGTCTGGGACCTGGACCGGGTGCGCGCGGCGGCCGCCGCCGTCGCCGAGCGGGGGGACGTCCTGCACACCGTCGCCGCCGTCGACACCTCGGACGGCTCCCTCGTCGGCTTCACCGAACTCGTCGTCCCCGGCGGCGGACAGGGCGACGGCATCCACTACGGCACCGGCGTCCTGCCCGAGCACCGCGGCCACGGCCTCGGCACCTGGATGAAGGCCGCCTCGATCCTTCACGCCCACGAACGCCACCCCGGACTCGGCGGACTGCTCACCGACGTGGCCGACAACAACCCGCACATGCGCGCGGTCAACGACCGGCTCGGCTACCTGCCCACGCACACGGCGTACGAGTTCCAGCTCACGCTCTGACCCGGTCAGGCCTCCGCGTCGACGGCCGGCGGCCAGTTCTCCAGGGCGATGTGCAGCGCGTCGACCGCCCGCTCCCAGGACCGCCGCACATCGCGCGGCGCACCGAAGGCGCCGGCCGCCTCCAGCGCGCAGTACCCGTGGAAGGTGCTGCGCAGCAGGCGTACGGCGTCGGTGAGGTCGGGCTCGGCCAGGCCGTAGCCGCGCAGCATGCCGTACGTGATGTCGGCGGTGCGGCGCAGGGCGGGGGAGTCGGCGACGAGGGCCTGGTCGACCCGGATCTGGGTGGCGGCGTACCGGCCGGGGTGCTGGAGCGCGTACTCCCGGTACGCGTCGGCGAAGGCGACCAGCGCGTCCTTGCCCGCGCGGCCCGCCACCGCCCTCCGCGATCCGGTCGATCAGCTCACCGCCCGCGTACAGGGCGAGCCGCGTGCGCAGGTCCTGCAGACTGCGGACATGCGCGTACAGGCTCGCGTCCTTGACCCCGAAACGACGCGCCAGCCCGGACAGCGTGACCTTCTCCAAGCCCTCCTCGTCCGCGAGTTCGGCTGCGGCGGCCACGAGCCGCTCCGCGGTGACGCCGACGCGCGCCATGCAGCCTCCTGGGGAGAAACGGGGGGTGTTCCGGCGCAAGCCTAAGGGGCGGGGGCGTTGTCAGTGGTCGCCCCTAGTCTCGAAGGCATGGATCTTGTGACGTCTCCGTGGGAGTCCGCGGAACGCGTGGAGCACATCCGCGCGCTGGCCGGCCGGGGCGAGCCGGCCGCGTTGCTGGGCGCGCTGACGCAGGCCGACGCGTGGACGGACGGCTTCGGTGTCGTCACCCTGCTGCGGGGGCTGCCTGAGTCGGACCGCGCGGTGCTCGCGGGGATGTGCGCGCGGGAGGCGCGGAGCGCCGAGCACGGCCCTGCCGTGCGGGAGCGTGCCCTGGTCCTGCTCGCGGCCGTGTCGGGCGGGTTCGCGGAGCACGCCTGGTGCGCCGCGTGGGAGGACCTGCTGGCCGGCATGGCGCGCAGGTGGTGGTCCTCGGGCCTGTCGGACGACATGTGGACGCTGGCACACGCCCTGCTGGACGCGGACCGGCCGTTGGCCGCGGACGTGGTCCGGCTGCTGCGCTGCTCCGCGCGCGAGCACGGCTGGCCCTCGGAGTGCACGGACCTCGTCCTCGACCGCGTCCCGGGGCCGGTGCTCAGCCCGGGCGAGCCGTGGTCCGACCGGCTGCTGGCCGACCTGCCCGGCCTCGGCGAGCCCTGGCCCGGCCTCATAGAGCACGCCCTGCGCACGCGGCAGGGCCGTCCCACCCGCACCTGGGAGCGGGGCCTGCTCGAACTCGCCGCCCCGGTCGGCCCGGACGACATCCGCCGTACGGTGACGCCCTGGCTGCACCTCGCCTCCGCCGGAGGGGGCCGGCCGGACGGCGCCTTCGACCCGTACAACCTCCCGGCCCTCCTGGGCCTGATACGGCTGCTCACCCTGCGCGCCCCGCATCCCGACGCGGCCCCCACCCTGGCCGCCCTGGTCGAACTCCCGCCCCTGCACACCGCCTTGACCAGCGCGGCCGTGCGCGCCCTCGGTGACCTGCCCGACAGGGCGGGCCACGGCGAACTGCGGCGCCTGGCCGGCCCGGTGTCGCACCGGACGACACAGAGACAGATACAGGCGGCCCTGGACGGAGCCTGATCTCAGGCGCCCGTGTGGGTGTGGGCCGCCCACAGGGTCGGGGTGAGGGGGTAGCGGGCGCGCAGACGGCGGGTGGCGTGGTGGAGGGACTCGGCGGAGCGAGTGGGGTCGGGGGCGGTCGTGCCGCCGGCGGTGAGGCGGGTGTAGAAGTCGGCGGCGAGCTGGTGGGCGGCGCGGTCGGAGACGGGCCACAGCGTGCCCACGACATACGGATAGCCGGCGAGCTGGAACGCGCCGGTGATGTGCAGGGCCTCGTCGGCGAGCCGGGGTGTGGTGAGGGTCGTGTTGCAGGCGGACAGGAAGGCGAGCCCGCCGCCCAGGCGCAGGGCGCCGATGTCCGCGACGGTGAGCGGGTCCGTCTCGTGGTCGTGCAGGACGAGCCGGCCGCGCCAGGGGTCCATGCGGTGCGGCTCGCTGTGGCAGGCGAAGTGGGCCACCGGGTGACCGGGCAGCGCGGCCAGCACCGACGCGCGGGTGGGCCGCTGCGGCACCGTGGCGCCGGGGATCAGCCCGGTGAGAAGCTCCGCCTCGGTGACCGCGCCCGGCAGCCCGGCGACACCGGCGGCGTCGCCCACCGCGACGACGACCGCCCCGCCTGTCGTCCGCGCCTTCCCCGGATCCGCCGCAGCCGCCTCGTCGCGGTGGGCGCGGGCCCGGGACAGGCCGCGGACCGTGGCCGTGTAGGAGGAGACGACTCGGTCCAGCGCCGTGCGCGGGGCGTCGCCGGACGTGGTGACGTCCTCGTGGTGGCCGGCCGCGTGCAGGGGCAGGTAGGCCATCAGACCGACCGGGCACCACCACAGCCTCGGCCAGGGGGCGCCGGGTGCCGGCGGCCGGGTGTGGCCGAGGGCGGTGAGGACCGGCTCGGTGACGGTGTCCCACAGCCAGGCCAGCACACCGAGGATGTCGCGCTGCGCGGCCTGGCGGCCGTCGGGGCCGACCGTGGGGTCGGTCGCGCGGTCCAGGGCCGTGCCCAGGGTGCGGATACGGGGCAGCAGGTCGGGTTCGGTCAGGCGCAGCGGGACGACCCGGACCGGGTGGGCGGGGTCGCCGTCGAGGACGAGCGCGTCGCCGCGGGTCGGGGCGGCGGAGACGTACACCACCGGACCCTCGCGGGCCTCGGCGGTGAGCCGGTCCGCGCCGGGTGGGGCGAGGAAGTCGGCGAAACCGTCGAGGGTGCGGATGCGGGCCAGCACGGCGTCCCACTCGGCCTGGGCGTCCCGGCGGGCGGCGGCGCGCACGTCGTGCGGCGCCGGGGGGTCGGCGGACGCCTCGGGGGCGGGCCGGTTCAGGGTCTCGCGCCGGGAGCGCACCTCCTCGAACAGCTCGGCCACTTCGGGTACGGCGGTGCGCAGCCGCTGCAGATCGGCGCCTCCGGCGGCGACCGACTCGGCCGTCAGCACCCCCCGCGACTGCTCCAGCAGTTCCACGGCCCGCCCCGGCAGTCCGGCGTCCAGCGCGGCCGCCGCCGCGGCGGTCGCCGGCGAGCCGGCCTCCCCGATCTGATGCCCCCGGTCCCCGAGATCCAGCCCGTCGATCCCGATCCGCGGCAACAGCGCGACAGCGGCCTCCGCGGCGGCGAGCGCCTCGCTCGGCGCCCTCCCCTGCGGGTCCGCCCCGGTCGCCAGGACCGCGATCCTCCGGTACGACGCCACCCGTACGGCGATCGAGGCCGACGCGTCCGACGCCGCTTCGCGGGACACGGCGAGGATCTCCGGGACCAGGGCGGGGTCGTGGGTGTGCTCGTGGAGGAGGTGCAGGGTGACCGCGTGGTCGTTGAGCAGACCGGAGCGCAGGGGCAGGCCGGGCGGGGCGAGGGCGAGGGCCTCCCGGGTGACGGCGGTCGCCTCCGTCAGCGGGGCCGGGTCCCGGCGCAGCAGCGTGCGGGCGCGCAGGGCGTAGGCGAGGTCGGCCAGCATACGGACCCGGTTGGGGTGGTCGAGGGGCGTGGCGGCGAGGCCCGCGCGGGCGGTGTCGATCGCCTCGTCGACCACTTCGGGGCCGCCGTCGCCGAGCAGCGCGTGGACGAGCAACGCCGTGGTCAGACCGTGCAGTTGCTGCACCCGCAGCGGGTGGTCCGGGGCGAACCCCGACACGGCGTCGCGGCAGGACGTGATGGCCTCGGCGATGTCCTCGCGGCGCCCGGTACGGCGGAACGACAGGTCCAGGGCGGACCCGAGGTTGCCGAGGAACATCTGCCGCAGCGTGCCCCGGGGCGCCGCGCCGACGGCGGCCCGGCACGCGGCGACCGCCTCCGACAGCGGCGCGGAGTCACCGGTGTACCAGGTGATGTGCTGGAGGATGCGGCCCAGCCCGTTGAGGTTCATCGCCCGGTGCGGATGGCCCGGCGGGGTGGCCTCCACGGCGGCCCGCGCGGTCTCGGCGGAGGTGCGCAGCAGCGCGATGTCCCCGAGGTGCTCGAAGAGGACGGCCTGGCAGTTGCCGAGGTTGTTCAGGACGGTGGCCCGGCGCAGATGCCCGTCGGGCAGCGCGGCCAGCGCCTCCCGGCACACGGCGATGGCCTCCCGCAGCGGCTCCGGCCGCCCGAGCCGGTTGCCGACGCCGTACAGCGCGAGCGCGAGGTTGTTGAGCCAGCCGGGCCGGTCGGGGTGCCCGGCGGGCGTGAGGTCGACGGCCGCGCGGGCGTGGGCGACGGCCTCGTCGGCGTGCTCGACCCGGTCGGACCGCTCGTACTTGCGGATGAGGGCGCTGGCGAGGTTGGTCAGCACGGTGGGCCGGTACGGGTCGTCCTCCGACAGCGGGGCCAGCGCCCGCCGGCTCACCTCGATCGCCTCGTCGAGCAACTCGTCGTCACCGACGGCCTCGTGCAGGACCCGCAGCCCGAACCCCAGGTTGTTCAGCGCCCTCGCCCGGTCCGGACGGCCCGCGGGTGTCCCCTCCACGGCCTCACGCCCCCGCTGCACGGCCTCCGTCAGGTGATCGAGGTCGGAGGTGTACAGGTACAGCGTGTGCAGGGCGGCGCTCAGCCCACTCAGCCGCGCCGCGCGGACGTCGGTGTCACCCGCGGCGGAACCGGCCGTTGTGGAACCGGCCGCGATGGAATCGGCCGCATCCGCACCGGCCGCATCGGCACCGGCTGCATCCGTACCGGCTGCATCGGCACCGGCCGCATCGGCACCGGCCGCGGCGGAGTCGACCGCGTCGGCGCCGGACACATCCCCGACGCCTTCGGAGGTGGCCCCGGCGCCGTCCGAGCCGACCCGCACCGCGTCACGCCCGGCCTCCGCACCCCTCGCCCCCACCGCCTCCACCGCGGCCCGCGCCAGCGCTACCGCCTCCCACGCCGCCTCCGGCCGGTGGCTGTGCTCGGCCAGGGTGCGCAGGAGCTCCGCGAGGTTCGACTGGCGGCGCCCGCGATCAGGGGCGACGGGCGCGTTCGTCGCGGCCCGGGCCCTGTCGATCGCCTCCTCCAGGGCGGCCGGGCCCCCGGAGCGGCGGAAGAGCAGGTACAGACAGATGGCGAGCTTGTCCTGGCGTTCGGCGCGTGCGGGATCGCCCTCGGGCGTGGCGGCGACGGCCTGACGCCCGACGGCCACGGCCTCGTCCAGCAGCCCCGGCTCCCGCAGCCGTTCGTACTGCGCCCGCAACGCGAAGGACAGGATGTGCAGTTGGGCGGCCCGGGCCGGCCCCTCCGGTACGGCGGCGAGGACGGTCCGCGTCAGCGCGATCGCCTCCTCGGCCGACGCCGCGTCCTCGCGCCGCTCGGCCAGGGCGTGCAGGCCGAGGGCGAGGTTGTTGCGGTACGTCGCCACGTTCGGGTGACCCGGCGGGGTCGCGTCGACGGCCGCGCGGGTGAGGGCGACGGACTCCTCCAGCACCGGCACCTGATGGTCGCGCCAGTACACATGGAGCAGGGCGAGCCCCAAGTTGCTGCGGAACATGGCCAGTTCGGGATGGGCGGTGAACCGTACGGCCTCCCGGGTGACGGCGACCGCCTCGTCCAGCTCCCCGTCGCGGGCGCCCTGTTCGTGCAGCATCCGCAGCACGTGCCCGAGGTTGCTCAGGCTCATCGCCCGGTCCAGCGGCTCCTCGAAGGGCCCCGCGACGGCCATGCGGAACAGCATCAGGGCCCGGTGCAGCAGGGATAGTTGGCGTCCGCGCTCGTAGGCGAGGGTGACAGCGAGCCCGAGTTCGAGGGCCACGTCACCGACGACGCCGTCCTCGGGGCCGCCCGCCAGCATCAGCCCCACCAGCTCGGGCACCGCATCCGGGGCGGCGGCGTGGACCGGGGCGAGCAGCCGGACCGCCTCCACCGCCTCGTCCTGCCCTCCGTCGGCGGACGTCTCGTAGCGCAGCCAGCGGTACCAGCCGAGGACATGCCCTGCCTCCGGGTCGGCCACCGGATCGGTGACGGCGGTCAGCGCGGCAGCCACCCGCTCGGCCTCGGGCGCGAACAGCCCGGCCGGCTCCTGCCGCTCCACCGCCCGGTCGATCCGCCCGCGCAGATCGGAGAGCAGCCCGTGGCGGTCAACCTCGCCCGTCGAGTCCGAGGGCGGCTCGTGCCGGTCGTCCCGGCCCGCTAAGTCTGAGAGCAGCTCGTCCCGGTCAACCTCGCCCCTCGAATCGGAGGGCGCCCCGTCCCCATCCGCCCGGCCCGCTAAGTCGGAGAGCAGCTCGTCCCGGTCGCTCATCCCGTCTCCTCGTCCGCCGTCCGCCGTCCGCCCCGGAGCCCAGTCGTCCCAACCAGCCTTGCACACAAGGGAGTCGAGGACCCTGTGAACCGCACGGCGACCCGTCGTGCGCCCGGCACCCGCCTCTCATGCCCTGGTCGTTCAACGTTCACCTTCCGCCGGGATTCTCCCCACGACGGCAGAGCGGCGGCATCCAGAAGGCAGGCACCGATGGGTCACGGACACCACCACGGACACACGCAACACCACGACCATGACCACGACCACAGCCACCCCCACGAGCACCCGCACGAGGCGTCCGCCCTGCCCGCCGCCTTCGACACCTCGGTGCCCGACGAGGCGCTCACCCCGGAGCAGCACTCCCGCCGCTCCCTGCTGCGCCGGGCGGGCCTGCTCGGCGCGGGCCTCGCCGCCGCGAGCGTCCTCACCCCGCAGGCGGCCGCGGCGGACACCGCCCCGGTCGCCCGCAGACGGGACGGCTTCCTGTGGCTGGCCGGCGACCACCACATCCACACCCAGTACAGCAGCGACGGCAAGTACCGTGTCGTCGACCAGGTCCGCCAGGGCGCCCGGCACGGCATGGACTGGCTGGTCATCACCGACCACGGCAGCGCCACCCACGCGAAGATCGGCGTGGAGAAGGTCAACCCGGACATCCGCGAGGCCCGTGAGGCCTACGAGGACACCCTCGTCTTCCAGGGCCTGGAGTGGAACATCCCGGCCGCCGAGCACGGCACGGTCTTCGTGCACCCCGGCCGCAACGAGGTCGAGGTCCTCAAGCAGTTCGAGACCGACTACGACGGCAGCGTCAAGGGCGCCTCCGACTCCACGCCCGCCAACGAGGCCCTGGCCGTCGCGGGCCTGAACTTCCTCGCGGAGCAGGTGCGGCGCCGCAAGGTCAAGGACGCCCTGATGCTCGCCAACCACCCCGCGCGGCGCGGAGTGGACTCCCCGCACGAGATCCGCGGCTGGCGCGACGCCACGGCCCCCGGCCGGCAGATCGCCGTCGGCTTCGAGGGCGCCCCCGGTCACCAGGCCGCAGGGCTGCCCGCCCCGCTCGGCATGGGCCGCGCCCGCGGCATCTACGACAACAACCCCAGTGCCAACTCCTTCCCCGGCTACCCGCTGGAGAGCTACCGCACCTGGGGCGGCTTCGACTGGATGACCGCCACCGTCGGCGGCCTGTGGGACAGCCTCCTCGCCGAGGGCAAGCCCTGGTGGATCACCGCCAACTCCGACTCCCACCAGGTCTACGCCGACACCGCCGTACGCGGCCCCGGCGGCGACTTCAACGCCGACGGCCGCTACCAGGACCCGGTCTACGGCGGCAAGATCGACGTCACCCAGGGCGACTACTGGCCCGGCCAGTACAGCCGTACCCATGTCGGAGCCGACGGCTTCTCCTACGCCGCCGTCATGGACGGCATCCGCGCCGGGCGCATCTGGGTCGACCACGGACAGCTCATCAGCGGCCTCGACGCCCGTCTCGTCGGCGGCGGCCGCTGGGCCACCCTGGGCGGCGCTCTTCAGGTGAAGAAGGGCACCGGCGTCACCCTGAGCGTGGACATCGCCCTGGCCGGCGGCCCCAACTGGGCCGGGTTCCTGCCCAAGCTGGCCCGTGTCGACGTCATCCAGGGCGACGTGACGGGCGAGGTGCGGGACAAGGACACCTTCACCGCGCCGACGGCCAGGGTCGTGAAGTCGTACGAGGTGAACAAGGCGACCGGCACGGTCCGCCTCACCTACGACCTCGGCCGGGTCGACCGGCCCGTCTACGTCCGGCTGCGCGGCACCGACGGCAACCGCGGCGCGGTCGGCGCGCTGGGCGCGGCCGTCGACCCGGCGGGCCCGGCCCTGGATGTCGTAGGAGACGCCGACCCGTGGCGGGACCTGTGGTTCTACTCCAACCCGGTGTGGGTCCTGCCCGCATGACCGGCCGCGTCCTCACCGTGGACGCGGGCCTGACGGACCTGCGCGCGGCCGACCGCCTGCTGCACGCGCTGGCCGCCGAACTCGCCCTCCCCGAGGGCACGTTCGGCTGCACGCACCTGCTGCACGACGGCCGGCCGCGCGTAGTGGTCTCGCTCACCTTCCCCGCCGAGGAGACGCGGAGCGGGACCCGCACCCGCCTGACCGCCCGGTCGTACGACGTGACGGACGGGCTCCCGGGGACCGCCGGCCGCGCCGTCCTCTACCCGGGCGCCGGCACGCTGACGGGCGCGCTCATGGTCGCCGAGCTGCTGTCCCGCAGCGCGATCGACCGGGTGACGGTCCTCGGCGCCGCGGGCGAGCCGGACCCGCGGACGCGTGTGGTGACGCGTGACCACGTCCGCCCGCAGTGGCTGGACGGCGCTCTGGTCCTCGCCGTCCAGCCCGCCGCGGGCGGGGTCCTCGTGCCGTTCGAGGTCCCGCACCCGACGCCCTGCTGCGCCGACCACTGAACGGCCGTGATCAGCCTCAGTCCGCGGTGAACACGAACGAGAACTCCGCGGGAGAGGCGGCAAGGCGATACTGCGGCAGCGGCCCCGGACCGCAGGACTGCGAGCCGATGCCGTGCTGCCCGTGGTCGAGGTTGACCCACACCGTGTCGCCCGGCACCAGGTCCGTGCGGTGCGCGGCCGCGTCCAGCTGCTCGGTCGTCCACCGCCGGGCGGTGAACCAGAACTCCGGGTCGCCCTCGATCCGCAGACCGCCCAGTTCGGCCCAACGGACGTCCGCGCGGGCGCCGTTCTCCTGCGGGCGGACGTACGGCGTCTGGAGGGCGTCCACCGCCGCCTCCCAACGGCCCAGGAGAGAGGCGGCCTTGGTGTCCGGGTAGGCCTCGCCCGGACCGCCCCCGAACCAGCGCACCCGGTCCGCCGAGGACAACCCGAAGCGGATGCCCAGCCGGGGGAGCGGCACCGTCCAGTCGCCCTCGGGCGTCACGGACACGGTCAGCTTCAGCCGCGTGCCGTCGGACGTCCAGCGGTACACCGTCGCGAGGCCCACCTCGCGCGCGGCCGGCGCCACCCGGGTGCGGACGGTCAGCGCATTCTCGCCCGCCTCGACCGCGTCCAGCCGGTGCCGCATGCGGTGCAGGCCAAGGGTGCGCCACAGCGTGCCGTAGCGCAGGTCGGGCTGCCAGGGGGCGCCCTCGTCGTTGTCGGTCGGGGCCCGCCACACGTCCAGCCGGAGGTCCGACACCCGGACGCCGCCGATGGCGGACAGCGCGCCGGTGCGGGCGTCGAAGGCGGCCGGGCCGAGCGTGATCAGCCGCTCGCCCCGGACCGGCGGCTCCGTGGCGGCCACGGTGGGCCGGGGCCGCGGGTTCACCGCCACCTGCCCCCAGGCCAGCTCATGACCCCGGCCCGCCCACGCCGTGTCCTCGGCCAGCAGGGCCCGCACCGTCCACCGGGTCTCGCCGTCGCCCCGTACGTCCGCGGGCGCCGCGGGCAGCTTGACCTCGGCCGACTCACCGGGCACCAGAGCGGGCACCTCCAGCGTGCCGTGCGCCACGGTCTCGCCCTCCACCTGGTACGACCACTCGAAGGCGAGGGCCGACAGATCGGCGAAGTCCTGGAGGTTGGTGACCCGGACGGCAGTGCCGTCGCCCTCGATGCGGACCGGCTCGATCACCTTCTTGAACTCAAGGAGCCCGGGGGAGGGTTGCCGGTCCGGGAAGAGCAGACCGTCGCAGACGAAGTTGCCGTCGTGCAGCTCCTCCCCGAAGTCGCCGCCGTAGGCGTGGCCCAGCTCGGGGTGCTCGATGCCGTGGTCGATCCACTCCCAGACGAAGGCGCCCTGGAGCCGGTCGTACGTCTCGAAGAGCCGCTGATAGTCGGCCAGTCCTCCGGGGCCGTTGCCCATGGCGTGGGCGTACTCGCAGAGGATGAAGGGCAGCCGGCGGCGTCTTCCCGTGCCGCCGTCCAGGCCGCGCCCGATGCGCTCGACCTCGGCGTGGTCGGCGTACATCCGCGAGTACATGTCCGTGTCCCGGCAGTCGAGGTCGCCCTCGTAGTGCACCAGCCGGGAGCTGTCGCGGGCGTGGATCCACTCGGCCATCGCCGTGAGCCCCCGGCCCGTGCCCGCCTCGTTGCCGAGGGACCAGATCACGACCGACGGGTGGTTCTTGTCCCGCTCGACCATCCGTGCGGCCCGGTCCAGCAGGGCCGGGGTCCAGCGGTCGTCGTCGACGGGGTTGTCCCGCCAGCCCTGCTCGGTGAAGCCGTGGGTCTCCAGGTCGCATTCGTCGATCACCCACAGGCCGAGCTCGTCGCACAGGTCGAGGAAGGCCGGGTGGGGCGGGTAGTGCGAGGTGCGGACCGCGTTGATGTTGTGCCGCTTCATCAGCAGCACGTCCTCGCGCATGGTCGCGAGGTCCAGCGCGCGCCCGGTGCGCGGATGCCACTCGTGCCGGTTGACGCCCTTGAACAGCACAGGCCTGCCGTTGACCTTGATCAGGCCGTTCTCCAAGGCGACCGTGCGGAAGCCGATCCGCAGCGGCACCCGCTCGCCGTCGGTGGCCAGCACCCCGTCGTACAGCCGGGGCGTCTCCGCCGTCCACGGCTCGACGGGGACGGTCACCGGCTCGCCGGCCGCCACGTCCAGGTCCAACTCCGGTACGAGGACCCGGCCTTCGGCCTCCGAGTCGACGCGCAGGGTGCCCTCGCCGGTGACGTGGTCGTAGGAGGCGTGCACGAAGAAGTCGCGCGCGCATCCCGCCGGGCGGTGCAGCAGTGTCACGTCACGGAAGATGCCCGGCAGCCACCACTGGTCCTGGTCCTCCAGGTACGAGCCGGCCGACCACTGGTGGACGCGCACGGCGAGCACATTGCCGCTCGGCTTCAGCAGATGCCCGACCGTGAACTCGTGCGGCAGCCGCGAGCCCTTGAACTCGCCGAGTTCCGTGCCGTTCAGCCACACCCGCGCACACGACTCCACGCCGTCGAAGCGCAGGGTCGCGCCTCCCTCCGCGGGCCATCCCCGGGGCAGGTCGAAGTGGCGGAGGTGGTCGCCGGTGGGGTTCTCGGTCGGTACCCGCGGCGGGTCGACCGGGAAGGGGTAGAGGTGGTTGGTGTAGATCGGCGCGCCATGACCCTGCAGCACCCAGTGCCCGGGCACGGTCAAAGAGGCCCAGTCGGAGGCGTCGTAGCCCGGCGCGGCGAAGGAATCGTCCTCGGCGTCCGCCGTCGCCGACAGGCGGAAGCGCCAACTGCCGTTCAACGAGACCGACTTCGCATCGGACTCGGGGTACCAGGCGCGGGGCGGCAGGGCGCCCCTGCCGGGAGAGACGTCCTCGACGTAACCGGCCGAGGAAGAGGTCGTACGGAAAGACATGGGACTCCTGGTTCAGCCCTTGATGCCGGTCTGCGCGACGCCCTGCACCAGCCAGCGCTGGAGGAACAGGAACACGAAGACCAGGGGCAGGACGGAGATGGCGGTGGCCATGAAGATCAGATGGAAGTTGACGGTCTGGTTGGTCATGTACGACGAGAGCGCGACCTGCACCGTCCAGGCCTGCTCGTCCTGGCCGATGACCAGCGGCCACAGGAAGGCGTTCCAGCCGCTGATGAAGGTGATGGTGGCGATCGCGGCGAAGAAGTTCAGCGAGTTGGGCACCACGATCCGCCAGTACGCGCCCCAGTAGCCGAGCCCGTCGACCCGCGCCGCCTCCTCCAGCTCCCGGGGGAAGCCCAGGAAGTACTGCCGGAACAGGAAGCAGGTGAAGCCGCTGAACAGCCCCGGGATCACCAGCCCGCGCAAGGAGGACACCCAGCCGAGGGACGACACCAGCACGAAGCTCGGCACGAACGTGACGGCCGTCGGCACCATCAGGGTCACCAGCACGCCGTAGAAGATCTTGTTCGCGTGCCGGTACGGGATGCGGGCCAGGCCGTAGCCCGCGAGCGAGCACACCAGCAGGGTGCCGAGGGTGTGCAGCACCCCGACGACGGCCGAGTTCCACAGCGACTGCGCGAAGGGCACCGTCGGGTCGTCGAACAGCTCGGTGAGATTGCCCCATTGGATGTCCGTGGGGAAGAACTTCCAGTTCTCGCCGGTGATCTCGGCGTCCGTGGACAGGGCGTTGCGGACGATCAGATAGAAGGGGACGAGGAAGAGGAGCGCGGCCATGCCGGTGGCGATGTAGAGGCCGGTGGAGCCGAGGACGCTGCCGCGTCGGACCTTGGTGGTCACCTGGACTCCTCCCCCCTTCCGAATCCCATGACCTTGCCCTGGAGCAGGGTGACGACACAGATCAGCAGGGTCAGGACCATCGCGCCCGCGCTGCCGGCGCCGTAGTCCTGGTTCTCGCCGAGCGCCGTGTAGTACAGCTCGACCAGCGGCGGACGGCCCCAGGTCGTCTTGGTGAGCAGGTTGAAGAACTCGTCGAAGGCCTGGTACGCCGCCACGAGCAGCAGCAGGACCACCGCCGTGGAGGTCGCCCGCAACTGCGGCAGGGTGACATGCCGGAAGGTCTGCCAGCCCGGCTTCGCCCCGTCGATGGCGGCGGCCTCGTACAGCTCCGGCGGGATGTTCTGCAGCGCGGCCAGGAACAGGATCATGTAGAAGCCGGCCTGCAGCCACAGCCGTACGGTGACGATGACCAGCCAGTACCAGGGTGGGTCCGGGTTGGCGAGCCAGGCGATGGTGTCGGCGCCGAACCAGCCGAGCACGGTGTTGGCCAGGCCGAACCGCACCCCGCTGAACACGGACATCTTCCAGATCAGCGAGGCGGCCACGAAACTGACGGCCGTCGGCAGGAAGAACACCGACCGGAAGAACGCCCGCATGAACCGCAGCCGGTGCACCATCAGCGCGAGTCCCAGCGACAGCGCCCAGGTGATCGGCACGATGATCGCGGCGAACACGGTGAAGGTGACGAGGGAGTCGACGAACTTGTCGTTCGTCAGCATGTACCGGTAGTTGTCGAACCCGACGAACGTGCTCGGCGTGACCGTGTAGCGCGCCTCGAAGAAGGAGAGGTAGGCGCTCCAGCCGATCGGGATGTAGACGAAGACCGCGAGCCCGATCAGGAACGGCCCGGTGAACAGCCAGAAGCTGAGCGTACGGCCCCCGGACGCCGCGTCTCCGTGTCCGGGGGACGGCCCCGGCCTCGCGCGGCCGTGTCACGGTGGCGGTCATCCGAACAGCTTCTTCAGCTCGCGGTCGACGATCTTGTCGGCCTTGTCGAGCGCGGCCTCCGGGTCACCGCCCTTGCGCACCGAGTCGGCGATCACACCCTCCAGGGCGACGATCATCGCCTGTGTCCAGGCCGGGTTGTCGAAGTGCCCGAACTCGTTGAACAGCTTGACGCCTTCGGCGGCGAGGCCCGACTTCAGCTTGTCGGCGGACGCGGCGAGCGAGGTGCGCGGCGGGATGTGGAAGCCGTAGGACAGCGCCCAGTCCTCCTGGTGCTGCTGCTGGTCGATCCACAGCCACTTGACGTACTCCTTCGCCTCGTCGACGTGGCTGGACTTGGCGTTGACGAACATCGACCAGCCGCCGTTGACGACCGCGGGCTTCGCGCCGCTCGCCGCGCTGGGGAAGGGGATGATGCCGACGTCGTCGCCGAGCGCCTTCTGGATCACCGGCATCGCCCACATCCCGCACCACTGCATGGCGACCAGGCCCTGCGTGATCGCCGACGGGTCCCACCAGTCGGCGGGCGCGTCCAGCAGCAGATGCCCGTCCGCGAACATGCCGCGCAGCTTCTTCAGACCGGCCGCGACCTCGGGCGTGTGGTAGGCGATCCGGTTCTTGTCGTCGAGGGTGTTCGCGCCCGAGGCCCAGATCAGCGGGTTCATCACCGGCACGATGGTGTTGCCGATGAAGACGCCCTTGACCTTGTCGGTGGTGAGCTTGGCGGCCGCCTCGACCAGCTCGTCGAGGGTGGTGGGCGGCTCGACGCCCGCCTTTTCCAGCATCGACCTGCGGTAGTAGAAGAACTGCGGGTCGTCGATCATCCGGACGCCCCATATCTTGCCGTCGATGGTGTGCGAGGCGATGTCGGCCTGGTTGAAGTCGTCCTTGACCGGGTTCACCAGGTCGCTGAGATCCGCCACCTGGCCGCTGCGGACGAGCTGGATCTGCGGGTGGAACTCGAAGACGTCCGGGGCGTTGTCGGTCAGCAGGGCCGAGAACAGCTTGCTCTCGAAGTTCGAGCCGGTGATCCACTGCGTGGTCACGTTCGCCTTGCCGTAGTCCTTCGCGTACCGCTTGACGGCCTGCTCGGTGCCCGCCTCGCCGTACGCGTGGAAGTACTGCACCAGGTTCGTGCCGGAACCCGCCCCGCCGCCACGGCCGTTGTTGCCGCCGCACGCGGTGAGACCGCCGGCGGCGGCCAGGCCCATCGCGGCCCGCAGCACGGATCGGCGGTCCCAGGAGGTGTTGCTGAATGCCGACATGGTGACGTCCTTGTCTCGGCTCGAAGAGGGTGGTTGCGGTGCGGGGACGTTAACCTTCGGCTAAGGCTTCGGCAAGGGGTTGGACGAAGTCTGTGCGAAGCGTTGCGCGGCGTTCGGTATCACGGACGTGACGAAGGCGGGCCGCCGCAACGACGGCCCGCCGCAAGGGGGTTGTCAGTACCTGGACCAGGCCTGGTTGGTGCCGCCGGTGCAGCTGTAGAGGATCACTCTGCTGCCGTCCGCGGTCGCCTGCCCGCTGACGTCCAGGCACTTCCCGGACGCCTCGCTCACGATCTGCCCGTTGCCGTTCAGCAGCCACCGCTGCCCGGCGTCACCGGTGAAACCGGCGGTCGTGCTGAGACCCGAACTCCCGGCCGTGAGAAACCCGTCGGGCCCCTTCAGCGCGCCCTGGGCGTCGTACGACCACTGCTGCTCGGCCCCGCCCGTACAGGTGCGGATCGCGGCACCCGAGGCGTCCGCCGTCAGGCACTTGCCGGAGTGCCGGCCCTGCCAGGCGCCCGTCACCGCGGAGGACTCGCCGCCCTTGCCGTCGAGGACGTACGTCGTGATGGAGCGGGCCGCGAGCGTCGCGGAGAGCGTGCCGTCGGACACGGACGGCTCGGCCGCCTTCGCCCAGTTCTCGGTCGCCGAGGTGCGCACCGCCTTCAGGGCTTTGCCGGGGCCGGACTTGTTGAAGTGCAGGTTCAGGGCGGTGTCGGTGGTGTTGTGGTTGTTGACCACCACGATCCACCGGCCCTTGTGGGCGTAGGCGCTGACCTCGACGCCCGCGGGCGCCCCGGTGACGTCGTGCAGCACCGCGCCCGGTTTCACGAACTTGCTGTACTGGCCGAGCGCGTAGTACCGCTTGGTGAAGTACAGCGTCTGGTTGCCGTTCGTCGCGTACTCGGGGTCGTAGTAGAGCAGGCCGTCGTTCCAGCCGGAGTCGTTGCGTGCGTACGGGTCCGTGCCGACCATCTCCGACAGGGCCACCCACCACTGGAACGCCGAGTCATGGGCGGTGGCGAAGTCCTTGTGGATGATCCGGGAGAGGTTGAGGCCGCCGTCGATGGTCGGGTCGTACTCCTGCGCCCAGCCGGTGCCGCCCTTGCCGAAGCAGCAGATCTCCGTCGACCAGGACTGCTTCCCGACCGACTTCGACGTCTCGTAGATCTTCGCCCGCTGATCGTCACCGGGGTTGTTGTACGTGTGATGGGCGAGCTTGGAGACGTACTGGGCGGTGCCCGGCTGCGAGATCCACTGCGGCACCTCGGTGTTGAAGCTCACCGTGGAGCTGGACTCGTCGGCGATGATGCCGGTCCGCTGCTGCCGGGCGCGCTGCTCTGCGCCCAACGCGCGTACGACGTCGTCGCGTTGGGCGACGGGCACCAGCATGCCCTCCTGGCCGCAGGAGTCGAAGCTGTTGGTGGGCTCGTTGAAGGGGCTGATGTAGTCGAACCGGGCGCCCTGCGCGGCGAAGTGGTCGGTGACGTCGGCGATGTAGCGGGCGAAGTCCTGGGTGTTCTCCTCCTTCAGATAGCCGCCGCAGCTCTTGCCGTTGGTCTTCCACTCGGCCGGCGCGCTGTTCACGAAGGCGATCAGGTCCTCGACGCCGTACTCGGCCGCGTACTTCAGGAACGTACGGCCGCCCCGGTCCCTGCTCCAGTCGTACGTCCCGTCGGCGTCGCGGAAGTCCTCCGGAGCCCGGGACGGGGTGGTGACGGACGTACCGCCGCCGCCGATGTTGTAGCGGTAACTGCTCAGGTCCAGGCCGTTCGGCGAGAACAGCAGCCGTGCCACGCGGGCCTGCACGGCCGGGTCGAAGTTCTTCAGGTCGTTGACCCACCAGGCGCCGGACGCGCCGATGTTGTCGATGGTCTGGGCGGCGTGGGGGGAGACCTCGGCCGCGGCCGGTGCGGCGGCACTGGCGGGCGGGGAGCCGAGCAGCGCCCCCGTGAGCGCGGCTGTGGCTGTCACCAGGGCGAATCTCTCGGTGCGCGTCAACATGCATCCCTTCCGTCGTCATGAAGGTGGTGCGGTACGGCTCCTTGCGGGGGTGGTGCGCTTGGTGCTGTTCCTCTGCCCGACCGACTGCAGCGCGCCTTCGAGCGCGAACGTGGCCGCGCCCAGGCACACCGGGTCGGTGGGGATCGGGGAGAGGACGATCTCGGTGGCGGCCAGCGGCCGCTTCAGCGCGTGCCGGGCGACGGCCTCGCGCACCTCGGCGAGCAGCGGTTCGCCGAGGCCGGCCGCGACCCAGCTGGAGAGCACGACCACCTCGGGGTTGAGGACGTTGACCAGGTCGGCGATCGCGGCGCCGAGGTAGCGGGCGGTGTCGCGGACCACCTTCACCGCCACCGGGTCGCCCGAGTCGACCCCGCGAGCCAGCGCGTCGATCGTCGCGGTCTGGTCCCCGGGGTGCAGCAGGGCCGAGCCGGGGCTGAGCTCCCGCAGATTCAGCATGATCCCGGGCGCGCCGACATAGGTCTCCACACAGCCGTGGTTGCCGCAGTGGCACAGCCGCCCGTCCAGCACGAGCGTGGTGTGGCCCCACTCGCCGGCGCTGTTGCTCACCCCGCGGTGCAGCCCGCCGCCGAGCACCAGGCCGGCCCCGACGCCGGTGCCGAGGTTGACCACGACGGCGTCCGCGTGGCCGCGGGCCGCGCCGAACCACAGCTCGGCCACCGCGCAGGCGCGCAAGGGGTTGTCCAGGTGGAGCGGGTAGGCGATGTGCTCGCCGAGCAGGTCGAGCAGCGGCACGTCGTGCCAGTCCCAGTTCGGGGCGTACTCCGACACGCCGGTGTCCCGGTTCACCTGCCCCGGCACGCTCACCCCGACGCCCAGCACCCGGGCGCCCTCGACCCCGGCCTGGGCGACCACCGAGCCCACGGCGGCCGCCACATGGCCGACCACCTGCTCGGGGCGGCTCTCGCCGGGCCGCATGTCCTCCTCGGCCCGCGCCAGCACGTTCAGTGCGAGGTCGAACAGCTCGACATGGACGTAGGTCTCCGCGATGTCGACCCCGATCAGCGCGCCGCCGGAGGCGTTGACCGCGACCAGGCCGCGCGGCCGGCCGCCCGCCGAGTCCTCGAAGCCGACCTCGGTGATCATGCCGAGGTCGAGCAGCTCGCCGACCAGCGTGGCGACCGTGGCGAGGCTGAGCCCCGTGGCGGCCGCCAGCTCCTGCCGGGAGGTGGGGGACGCGGCGATGATCTGGCGCAGCACCTCGTAGCGGTTCGCGGTGCGGATGTCACGTGAGGTGCGCTTCACCGGCCTGTCCCCTCCCTTGTCTCCCTTGCCGAAGCCGCCGGGTCACAGCGCTCCGGCGCCGCGCCAGGCTATGGGCTGCGCGGGCTTTCTACAAGGGGTTAGGAAAGGGGGTTTACGAAGTCGCCCGTCGCGAGGTCAGCCTTCGAGGACCCCGCGCACGAACGCGTTGGTGAACTTCCCCGCCGGGTCCAACTCCCGTACGAGCGCGGCGAAGTCGTCCAGCCGCGGGTACAGGGCGCGCACCCTGGCCGCCGGTGTCGCGAACACCTTCCCCCAGTGCGGCCGCGCGCCGAACGGCTCCAGCGCCTCCTCCACCACCCGCACCACCGGCAGCACGGCCGCCGTGTCCGCGATCCAGGTGAAGTGCACGGCGACCGAGTCCTGCCCGTACGCCGGGCTCAGCCACTGCTCGTCGGCGGCGACCGTGCGCACCTCGCAGATCTGCAGGACGGGCGCGATCGTGTCCCGCACCCGGTCGAGCGCGTCCAGCGCCTTCGGCGCGTCGGAGCGCGCCATCAGGTACTCGCTCTGCAGCTCCTGCCCGCTGCTGGGCGTGAACTCGGCCCGGAAGTGCGGCAGTCGCTCGTGCCAGGGCCCCGGCACGCCGAACTGCTCGGTGCAGTTCACCGCGGGCATCCCGGGCACCGGGTGCAGCTTCTCGGTCGCGGGCGCGGCCCAGGGGAAGGAGCCGAGCGGCTGGTCGGTGCGCCGCTTGAGCCACACCTGCCCAAAGCGCGGCGCCCGCCAGTCGGTGAACAGGCTCACGCTGTACGCCGCCCCGGCTACCTGCTCGAAGTCCAGCCCGGCATGGGGGAGTTCGGTGAACACATGCTGCTCGACCTCGAAGGCGGGCTCCAGGTCCAGGGTGAGCGCGGTGACGACCCCGAGCGCGCCGAGGGCGGTGACCGCTCCGCCGAAGCGTGCGTCGCCCCGGCCGATCACAAGGACGGAGCCGTCGGCCGTGACCAGCTCCACCTCGCGCACGGCCGCCGCGAGCGGCCCGTTGCCCACGCCCGACCCGTGGGTGCCGGTCGCCACCGACCCGGCGACCGAGATGTGCGGCAGCGAGGCCATGTTCGCCAGCGCGAGCCCGTGCGCGTGCACGGCGTCGGCGAGCCGGGCGTACCGGACACCGCCGCCGACCCGTACGGTCCTCGCCGCGGTGTCCACGTCGATCTCGGCGGGCAGCCCGTCCAGCGAGAGCAGCACCCCGTGCGCCCCCGGCTCGGCGATCTCGTTGAAGGAGTGCCCGCTGCCCAGCACCCGCACCGCCGCGCTCTCGGCGACCAGCGCCCTGAGTGCGTCGCGCGAGTGCGGGCGGTGCAGTTCCCCGGCGGCGTAGGTGATGTTGCCCGCCCAGTTGGTCACCGTTTCGGCCATCGACGATCCCCTCCACTGATTTCGTCGAACATGCTGCTTCGAGCCACTGTTTTCGCAGCGGCATGGCGCTCCGGCGGGCGAATTCGATAGCTTCCGGCGTATGACCTCACAGCCGCCCGCCGCCACCCTCCCGCAGACCGAGCTGACCCGGCACCGCCGCCTGCGCGAGCAGGGCAGCCTGTCCCGGAACGATCTCCACGCGATCCTAGACGCCGCCTTCGTCTGCCATCTCGGCGTCGTGATCGAGGGACGGCCCCTGGTCGTGCCGACCGTGTACGGCCGCGACGACCTGAACCTCTACCTCCACGGCTCCGTGGCCAGCCGCAGCCTCGCGGGCGAGGTCCCCGTGTGCGTGACCGTCACCCATGTCGACGGGCTCGTCCTCGCCCGGTCCGTGTTCGAGCACGGCGTGAACTACCGCAGCGCCGTGATCCACGGCGAGGCCCGCACGGTCACCGACCCCGAGGAGAAGCTGGAGGGGCTGCGCCTGCTCACCGAGCACGCCGCCCCGGGCCAGTGGTCGTACGCCCGCCTCCCCAGCCGCAAGGAACTCGCCGCCACCACCCTCCTCGCCGTGTCCCTTCAGGAGGCCTCGGTCAAGATCCGCACCGGGGCGCCCGACGACGGCACCGGACCCGACGCCGCCCTCGGCCTGTGGGCCGGCACCCTGCCGCTCACCACCGTCTGGGGCGCCCCCGTCGCCGACCCCGTGCTCTCGCCGGACACCCCCGTCCCGGGGCACATCGCGCGCCGGGAGGGGACCCGGCAGGGGTGACGCTCAGGCGGGGGCATACCGTGAGGAGTCGTACGTCCGAATCGGGAGGAGACACGGGATGGGCAGCCGCACCGCGCTCGTCGAGGATCTGATGGAGCGCTTCCCGCATGTGCCGCGGGAGGCCGTCTTCAAGGAGGACCTGCTCCGCGGAGGTGTGGCCTTCGACGCGTCCGCCCTCAGCGACAACGAGGGCGGCGAGGTGAAGCCGAAGTCCTACTTCATCTTCTCCTTCGACCACGGCACCCTCCCCGAGCTGGGTGAGGCCGCCCTGCGCCGCCCGCCGGAGGAGATCATCCTCACCGGCGGCCCCTACGACCTGCGCCGCACGGTCGTCTCCGTCCGGGTGAACCCCGCCTCGCCCTACCGCGTAGCCGCCGACGAGGAGGGCCTGCTCGGCCTCTACCTCGACGGCAAGAGGATCGCCGACGTCGGTGTGCCGCCGATGCCGGAGTACTACCGGCACAAGCTCTCCAACGGCAAGTCCGTCATGGAGGTCGCCCCGACCATCCAGTGGGGCTACCTGATCTACCTGACGGTCTTCCGGGTCTGCCAGTACTTCGGCGCCAAGGAGGAGTGCCAGTACTGCGACATCAACCACAACTGGCGCCAGCACAAGGCGGCCGGGCGGCCGTACACCGGCGTCAAGGACGTGGAGGAGGTCCTGGAGGCGCTGGAGATCATCGACCGGTACGACACCGCCAAGGCGTCCACCGCGTACACCCTGACCGGCGGCGCCATCACCAAGACCGTCGCCGGCCGCGACGAGGCCGACTTCTACGGCCAGTACGCCAAGGCCATCGAGGAGCGCTTCCCCGGCCGCTGGATCGGCAAGGTCGTCGCCCAGGCACTGCCGCGCGACGACGTCCAGCGCTTCAAGGACTACGGCGTGCAGATCTACCACCCCAACTACGAGGTGTGGGACGAGTACCTGTTCAAGATGTACTGCCCCGGCAAGGAGCGCTACGTCGGCCGCGACGAGTGGCACAAGCGCATCCTGGACTCGGCGGAGATCTTCGGCGCCCGCAACGTCATCCCCAACTTCGTGGCGGGCGTGGAGATGGCCGAGCCCTTCGGCTTCACCTCCGTCGACGAGGCCATCGCCTCCACCACCGAGGGCCTGCGCTTCTTCATGTCGCACGGCATCACGCCCCGCTTCACCACCTGGTGCCCCGAGCCCACCACCCCGCTCGGCAAGGCCAACCCGCAGGGCGCGCCGCTGGAGTACCACATCCGCCTCCTGGAGGCCTACCGCGCCACCATGGACGACTTCGGCCTCAGCTCCCCGCCCGGCTACGGCCGGCCCGGACCCGGCCGCGCGGTGTTCTCCGTCAGCTCCTTCATGGACAGCCTCCCGGCGGAGGACGACGAGACGGCGACCGTCGGGTAGCGGAAAACCCGTTGACGGGCCCACGGGGGGCCCGGATACGGTGTGAGCGTTGTTGTTCAGGCGAGTTGTGAGTTCTCGGAGGAGGTGTCGACCGATGGCTGTCACTGCGATGGGCGCTGCCCGCACTCAGATCATCACGTCCACCTCCATGGCCACCGGCTGACTCTCGAACCTCCTTCGCCGGGGCCAGACCTTGTGAAGGGTTCCCCCGTTGAACTCCAGCACCTCTGCTGACGTTTTCTCCGCTCTCGCTCCCTACGGCTGGGACGAGGCATGGGCGGACGCGTTCGCCCGCCACGACTTCGAAGGCCTGCTCCCCGGCCGCGTGATCCGCGTCGACCGGGGGCAGTGCGACGTCGTCACCGCCGACGGGGTCGTACGCGCCGACACCGCGTTCGTCACCCCGCACGACCCGCTGCGGGTCGTGTGCACCGGCGACTGGGTCGCCCTCGAACCCGGCGGCAACCCCCGCTATGTGCGCGCGTATCTGCCGCGCCGCACCGCCTTCGTGCGGTCCACCTCCTCCAAGCGGTCCGAGGGGCAGATCCTCGCGTCCAACGTCGACCACGCCGTCGTCGCCGTGTCCCTCGCCGTCGAACTCGACCTCGGCCGCGTCGAACGGTTCCTCGCCCTGGCCTGGGAATCGGGGGCCCAGCCGATCGTCGTCCTGACCAAGGCGGACCTCGTGCCCGACCCGGTCACCCTGGCGCACCTCGTCCAGGACGTGGAGACCAGCGCGCCCGGCGTGAGCGTGCTGACCGTCAGCGCCCTCGACGGAACCGGCCTCGATGTCCTCGCCGCGGTCGTCGGCGGCGGTACGTCCGTACTGCTCGGGCAGTCCGGGGCGGGCAAGTCGTCCCTCGCCAACGCGCTGCTCGGACAGGACGTCATGGACGTGCAGGCCGCCCGGGACGTCGACGGCAAGGGCCGCCACACCACGACGACCCGCAACCTGCTGCTGCTCCCCGGCGGGGGCGCGCTGATCGACACGCCCGGACTGCGGGGTGTCGGGCTGTGGGACGCCGAGGTCGGGGTCGGGCAGACGTTCTCCGAGATCGAGGAGTTCGCCTCCCGGTGCCGCTTCCACGACTGCGCGCACGAGGCCGAGCCCGGCTGCGCGGTGCGCTCCGCTGTGGAGAGCGGGGAGCTGCCCGTGCGGCGGCTGGAGAGCTATCGGAAGTTGCTGCGGGAGAACCAGCGGATCGTGGCCAAGACCGATGCGCGGCTTCGGGCCGAGATCCGTAAGGAGTGGAAGCGGAGGGGGGCCGAGGGGCGGGCGGCGATGGAGATGAAGCGGGGGCGCCGTTAGGGGTTGCTGTCGTTCTCCGGGTGCGGGTGGTCTGTGGTTGCTCGCGCAGTTCCCCGCGCCCCTTGAAGGCCAGCTGCCCCTCAGGGCGTCGAAAGCGTCATGTCCGATTTCCGCTAGCAGCGGTCTCCGTCCTCTCGGACACTTGATTGTGTGATGGACGAGGACAGCAGGTACGAGGCCGTGCGGAGCCGGGATGCCCGGTTCGACGGGGAGTTCTTCTTCGCCGTCTCGACGACCGGGATCTACTGCCGGCCCAGCTGCCCGGCGGTGACGCCGCGGCGGCGGAACGTGCGGTTCTTCGCGACGGCCGCCGCCGCGCAGGGCTCGGGGTTCCGGGCCTGCCGGCGGTGCCGGCCGGACGCGGTGCCGGGGTCGGCCGACTGGAACGCGCGGGCGGATGTCGTCGGGCGGGCCATGCGGCTGATCGGCGACGGCGTCGTCGACCGGGAGGGTGTCGCAGGACTTGCCGCGCGACTCGGGTACAGCGCGCGGCAGGTGCAGCGGCAGCTCACCGCCGAGCTGGGCGCCGGGCCGGTCGCGCTGGCCCGGGCCCAGCGGGCGCACACCGCGCGGGTGCTGCTGCAGACGACCGAGCTGCCGGTGACCGAGATCGCCTTCGCGTCCGGGTTCGCGAGCGTGCGGCAGTTCAACGACACCGTCAAGGACGTGTACGCGCTCACCCCGAGCGCCCTGCGCGCCGCGGCGCCCCGGGGCGGGCACCGGCCCCGGCGGGGCGGCACCCCGACCGCCGGGATCCCGCTGCGGCTCGCCCACCGGGGGCACTACCACGCCGCCGGTGTCTTCGATCTGCTCGCGCGGGAGGCCGTGCCCGGGGTGGAGGAGATGAGCGGTCCGGCCGGGGCGCGCGTCTACCGGCGTACGCTGCGGCTGCCGTACGGCACCGGGATCGTGGCCGTCGAGGAGCGGCCCGGCGGGGCCTCGGCGGGACCGTCCGCCGCGCACCCCGGCGGCTGGCTGGACGCCCGGCTGCACCTCACCGACCCGCGCGATCTGACGACCGCCGTACAGCGGCTGCGCCGGCTGTTCGACCTGGACGCCGATCCGTACGCCGTCGACGAGCGGCTCGGCGCCGATCCGCGGCTCGCCCCGCTGATCGCCGCCCGGCCGGGGCTGCGCTCGCCCGGCGCGGCCGACCCGGAGGAGTTCGCCGTGCGGGCGCTGGCCGGGCGGGCGGAGGCCGCGCGGCTCGTCCAGGCGTACGGCAAGACGCTCGACGCGCCCTGCGGCAGCCTCACCCACCTCTTCCCCGAGCCGGCCGTCCTCGCCGAGGCCGAGCCGCACGGCAGGGCGGGCGCGCTGGCCGTCGCCCTCGCCGACGGGGCCGTACGCCTGGACGCCGGCGCGGACCGGGACGACGCCGAGGCGGCCCTGCTGGCGCTGCCCGAGGCGGACCCCGTGACCGTCGCCGCCATCCGCACCCGCGCCCTCGGCGACCCCGACGTCGCGCCGCCCGGCGTGGACGTCCCCGACACCTTGCGCCCCTGGCGCTCGTACGCCGTACGTCATCTGCGGACGGCCGAAGACCTGGAGACCGACGCATGACCACGCACTGGACCCGCCTGGACAGCCCGCTCGGCCCCGTCCTGCTGACCGCCGACCCCGATGGCACCCTGACCTCGCTCTCCCTGCCCGAGCAGAAGGGCGGCCGGAGCGTGCGGGACGGCTGGCGGCACGACCCCGAGCTGTTCCGGGAGGCCGAGGAGCAGCTCGCCGCGTACTTCGCGGGCGACCTGAAGGAGTTCCGGCTGCCGCTGCGCGGTGAGGGCACCGCGTTTCGCGAGCGGGTGTGGGAGGCCCTGGACTCCGTCCCCTACGGGGCGACCGTCAGCTACGGCGAGATCGCGGCCCGCATCGGCGCCTCCCGGGCCGCCGTCCGGGCCGTCGGCACCGCCGTCGGCGCCAACCCGCTGCTCGTGCTGCGTCCCTGCCACCGGGTGATCGGCGCGGACGGCTCCCTCACGGGCTACGCGGCCGGCCTGGACCGCAAGCGGCACCTGCTCGCCCTGGAGGGCGTGCTCTAGTCCTCCAGGCCCCAGCTGTGGATGCGGCGGGGATGGATGCGGATGAGTTCCTCGCTGAAGTGGGCGCCCAGGTCGTGGGGGCCGGTGAGGAGTTCCGCCTCGCCGCGGATGTCGACGCCGCGCACCCGCCAGGGCCGTACGCTCACCACGTCGTCGACGACCAGGGCCACCTTCGGGTTCTGCCGGAGGTTGCGCCACTTCTTGGTGCGGCCCAGGGCGTAGCCGCCGACCAGGATGGTGCCGTCGTCCTGGGGGAAGAAGCCCACCGGGTTCGCCTGCGGCTGGCCGTTCGGGTCGACGGTCGCCAGCCGTCCCAGCCGCTGCGACGTCAGATACAGGCGCTCGGCCTCCGTGAATGCGGTCATGCGAGCAGCCAAGCACGCGCGCACCGGCGGCACATCGGGTTCTCGTCCTAGGGCCTGACGCCTACGCCGGTCACCCGCCGGTCACCCCCACAGCACCGCCCCGAGCCACGCTCCCGCGATCAGCTGGCAGGTGAACAGCTCCGCCAGCACGCTGGAGCCGCCCTGGCGCATGGCCGTGCGCAGCGCCGCCCGCGCCGCGCCGTGCCGGCCGAGGCGCAGCCGCTCGCACAGGTAGATGCCGGCCATGAAGCCGGGGATCGCCCCCAGCACGGGGATCAGGAAGAACCCGAGGAACGCCCCGGCTCCCGCGTACACGCCCATGCGGGGAGTCGCGCCGCTCTCGCGCAGCCGGCGGGGCGGCAGCGCCCAGCGCACCACCTGGGACAGGAACAGCGCGAGGGTGGCGCCGACCAGGACCGCCCATGCCACCGGCTGGGGGTCCTTCAGCGCCCACCACAGCACCGCGGCCCACACCAGCCACGACCCCGGGACACCGGGCACCAGCACCCCGCCAAGGCCCAGCAGGATCACCGTGCCGACCAGCAGGAGCTCCCACACGCCCATCTGCCCAGCGTGCCGGAGGACCGCGGGAGTCGCAGGTCGGAGGGCGCCCGAGGGGTCAGCGTTCGCGGGCGACCCAGCCGCGCTCGTAGGCGTGCCAGCCCAGTTGCAGGCGGGTCGTCACACCGGTCAGCTCCATCAGGCGCTTCACCCGGCGCTGTACGGTCCGCAGGCCCAGGTCGAGCTGTTTGGCGACGCTCGCGTCGGTCAGGCCCGCCAGCAGCAGGGAGAGGATCTCCAGGTCGGCGGCGTCCGGCCCGTCGGGGCCCTGCTCGGTGACCCCGGACGCGCCGAGCCGCAGCGGCAGCGCCTCCCGCCACACCGACTCGAACAGGCCCGACAGCAGCTCCAGGAGGCCGCTGGCGTGCACCACCAGCGCGGCCGGCTCGGCGGTGTGCGAGGTCAGCGGCACCAGCGCCAGCGAACGGTCGACGACGACCAGCTTCGTCGGCACCTTGTCCACCACCCGCACCTGCTCGTCCCGGCCCAGCGCGGCGCTCAGCTCGGTCATGCCCTCCGGCCGGTCCAGCACCGTGCGCTCCAGCACCACGCGGTAGCGCACCCCGCGCTCGGCGGCCCGCTCCTCGGCCTCGTTCTCCATGCCGGTGACCGCCACCGGGTTGCCGGTGACCAGGGCGCACACCTCCTCCGCGGCGCCCAGCTGGAGCTGGAGGAAGCGCTGGGTGACGGCCGCCGCGCCGATCACCACCTCGACCAGGTCGTGCACGGCGGGCTCGGCCGCGGCCGCCCGGTACTCCTCGGCGAGCAGCGCCGCCGCCAGCTCCGCCTGCTCCAGCTCGTGCCGCCGCTGCGTGAGCAGGGCGCCCAGTGCCACGCCCGGCGGGGCGGCGACCCAGCGGCCCGGGCGGGCCGGGGTCTGCGCGGCCAGGCCGTGCCGCTCCAGACCTCGCAGCACGCGCTCGGTGTCCTGCTCGCCCAGGGTCAGCCGCCGGGCCAGGTCCGGTATGTCGGCCGCGCCCACCGCCACCAGCGCCCGGTACGCCGACTCGTGCGTCTCGTCCAGCCCTATCGCCGCCAGCATCAAGGCGTCGTCCCTCCCCGGAATCGCCGACTCCACGCGGGCCGGCCGTGGCGGGAAACAGCCACGGCGCAAACCCGCCGCGCCCATCATCCCCGTACACACGATCACTCTGCCAAGGTGGGTCCACGGCCGCGGTGGCCGGTGCCTCGACACCCGTTCTCCTTGGGCGAGGCCGGCCCGCGCGACGACGCGCCGGCGGTCGTTCCCCAGGCGGTGGCCCGGGTCCGAGACGCGTTCTGCGCAGGGGATCCCGGATCCGGGTCACTCCCATGTCGCCGGGCGGTTCTCCCGTGGGGGGTGGAACCGCCCGGTGGCCACCCTCGTACGCCCGTTCGTCCCGTCCCCGACAGGGTGTCAGCAGCCCTCGCCGGCGCGGGATTTTCCGGATGCCCCGTTTTCAACCGGCCCGTGCGGTGGACAATGAGGGTCATGAGCCAGCAGGGGGGAAGGCCCACCGGTTCCGGTCCCGAGGACGACTGGTGGGGGCAGCTGTACGACGACTCCACCCACGACACCGGCCCCACACCCACCCCGGACTCCCTCGACGACCGCTACGCCTCCGCCTCGGGGCTGACGGTCCCGAAGGACGGGGCGACCGGTCCGACCACGCGGTCCGAGCCCCTGCCGGGCACCGTCCCGGGGGCCCGCCGCCCGGCCGACGCTCCGGGGGAGCAGGTCCCGTCGCCGGGGGTGCCGGCGGCTCCGCAGGACCGACGGCCGGACGCGTCACTCGAGGACACCCGGCCGGAGCGGGCGCCGGGTGTGCCGGGTGGGGGGTCGGCTGCGGCGCCGGGTGCGGTGGGTGAGGGGCCTGCCGTCGTGCCGGACGCGTCCGGCGAGGCGCCGGCTGCGGTGCGGGACGCGCCAGGCGAGGGGCCTGCTGTCGTGCCGGATGCGGCGGTCGACGGGCCTGCCGTCGTGCAGGACGCGTCGGCGGAGAGGCGCCCTGGCGCGCGGGACGCGTCGGCCCAGGGGCCTGCTGTCGTGCCGGATGCGGCGGCCGACGGGCCTGCCGTCGTGCAGGACGCGTCGGCGGAGAGGCGCCCTGGCGCGCGGGACGCGTCGGCCCAGGGGCCTGCTGTCGTGCCGGATGCGGCGGTCGACGGGCCTGCCGTCGTGCAGGACGCGTCGGCGGAGAGGCGCCCTGGCGCGCGGGACGCGTCGGCCCAGGGGCCTGCTGTCGTGCCGGATGCGGCGGCCGCCGGCCCCGCCGTCGCGCAGGACGCGTCGGCCGACGGGCCCCCGGCCGTGCAGGGCCCGCCCGGCAGCGGCCGAGTCGGCTCACCCAGGCCCGTACCGGCGCCCCGAGCCGACGCAGGGGCCGGTTCCGCCGAGGGGGACGCCCCGGTCGGCGAGTCCCCCGGCGTCGCCGAACCCCGTCGCGATGCTGATCCCCATCGCGACGCTGATCCCCGTAGCGGTGCTGACCCCCGTCGCGACGCTGACCCCCGTCGCGACTCTGAACCCCGTCGCGACTCTGAACCCCGTCCCGTCGCGGACCGCCCTCCCGTCGCGGACCCCCGTCCCGTCGCGGACCCCCGTCCCACCACCGCCGACCCCCGCCCCGCCCAGGCCCCATCCACCCGCCCCCGTCCCTTCCGTCCGCGTGCCCCCTGGGAGCCCCCGGCCGCCGGGTCGGCAGGGCCGACGACCTTTGCGGCTGAGACCGGTGCCCCTGGGGGCAGTACCGCTGCGACGACGGGTGAGGCGCACGTGCTCGGGGTGCAGGACAGGCCGCGGGTCGCTCATGTGGGGTCGGGGCCGCCCACGTACGAGCCGGAGCCCACGGCTCTGCCGTCGGCCGACCCCGAGGACCTCGCGGAGCTGGTGGCGGACACCGTCCTGGAGGGGGCTCGGTGCGGGAGCGGGACGCTCAGGGCGGTGTCGGTCAGGGGGGACTCGGCGCGCTATCGGGGGGAGCCGCGGCGGGACTCGTTGCTCGTCGCGCGGTTCGGCACAGGTGAGCAGGCGTTGGTGCTGGTCGCGATGGCGACCGGGGCGCGGGCGACGGCGGGGGCGCACCGGGCGGCGGCCGAGGTGTGTCAGTGGATCGGACGGGCTGTCGGCCGCAGTCACGCCCGGCTCGCCGAGGACATTCGCGCGGCCCGGCGCGGTGACCTGAAGTCCGGGCTGCACCGCCTCACCGACCGCAGCCTGGGCAAGCTGCGCGCCAGCGCGGTCGAGCAGGGCGTCTCCCCGGAGGAGTACGCGGCCACCCTGCGCTGTCTGCTGCTCCCGGCCGACCCGGAATGCCGTACGCGCGTGTTCTTCGGAGTCGGCGCGGGCGGACTGTTCCGGCTGCGGGACGGCGTGTGGCAGGACATCGAGCCCACGGCAGGGGACGTCACCGGCGAACCCGTCGTCGGGTTCGGCTCACCGCCCGGCCCGCCCGGCCCTCCCGCCGAGACGCCCGAAGGCGACCGGCTCACCATGGACCTCGGCATCCCCACACCGCCGAGCCCCTACGAACCGGCGCCGCAGCCGCCCCGCGAACCCTTCCGCTTCCGCGCCTCGGTAGCCCGGCCGGGTGACACCCTCCTGCTGTGCTCCGGCGGCCTCGCCGAACCCCTGCGCGGCGAACCGGAACTGCCCGCGCACCTCACCGAGCGGTGGTCCGGCCAGGAACCGCCCGGCCTCGCCGCGTTCCTCGCCGACACCCAGGTGCGGGTCAAGGGGTACGCCGACGACCGTACGGCGGCCGCCGTGTGGGAGGCGTAGCGGCGCCGGGTGTGGATTGATGGAAGGCGCGAAGCCCAGCGAATCCTTCCGTCGGACCGAAGGGGCACACCACAGCCATGGCCAAGCAGAATGTCGCCGAGCAGTTCGTGGACATCCTCGCCCGCGCCGGGGTCAGACGCCTCTACGGCGTCGTGGGCGACAGCCTGAACCCCGTCGTCGACGCGGTCCGCCGCAACGCCGCCATCGACTGGGTGCACGTACGCCACGAGGAGACCGCCGCCTTCGCGGCCGGCGCCGAGGCGCAGATCACCGGCAGGCTCACCGCCTGCGCGGGCTCCTGCGGGCCCGGCAACCTGCACCTCATCAACGGCCTGTACGACGCCCACCGCTCCATGGCCCCGGTGCTCGCCCTCGCCTCGCAGATCCCCTCCGGCGAGATCGGCCTCGGCTACTTCCAGGAGACCCACCCCGACCAGCTGTTCCGCGAGTGCAGTCACTACAGCGAGCTGATCTCCAACCCGGGCCAGATGCCGCGCCTGCTCCAGACCGCCATCCAGCACGCCATCGGCCGCGGCGGCGTCAGCGTCGTCTCCCTCCCCGGCGACATCGCCGACCAGCCCGCCCCGGACAAGGCCGCCGAGACCGCCCTGGTCACCGCCCGGCCCACCGTGCGCCCCGGCGACACCGAGATCGACCGGCTGGTCGACCTCATCGACCGCGCCGAGAAGGTCACCCTGTTCTGCGGCAGCGGCACCGCGGGCGCCCACGCCGAGGTGATGGAGTTCGCGCAGAAGATCAAGTCGCCGGTCGGACATGCCCTGCGGGGCAAGGAGTTCATCCAATACGACAACCCGTTCGATGTCGGCATGAGCGGCCTGCTCGGCTACGGCGCCGCCTACGAGGCCACCCACGAGTGCGACCTGCTGCTCCTGCTGGGCACCGACTTCCCGTACAACGCCTTCCTGCCCGACGACGTGACCATCGCCCAGGTCGACGTACGCCCCGAACGCCTCGGCCGGCGCTCCAAGCTGGACCTCGCCGTGTGGGGGGACGTGAAGGAGACTCTGCGCTGTGTCACCCCGCGGGTGAAGGAGAAGCAGAACCGGCGCTTCCTGGACCGGATGCTGAAGAAGCACGCCGACGCGCTGGAGGGCGTCGTCAAGGCCTACACCCGCAAGGTGGAGAAGCATGTGCCGATCCACCCCGAGTACGTGGCCTCTGTGCTCGACGAACTCGCCGATGACGACGCGGTGTTCACCGTCGACACCGGGATGTGCAACGTCTGGGCCGCGCGGTACGTCTCGCCCAACGGGCGGCGCCGGATCATCGGCTCGTTCTCCCACGGCTCGATGGCGAACGCGCTGCCGATGGCGATCGGCGCCCAGTTCACCGACCGCGGCCGGCAGGTCGTGTCGATGTCCGGGGACGGCGGGTTCTCCATGCTGATGGGCGACTTCCTCACCCTCGTGAGCTACGACCTGCCGGTGAAGGTGGTGCTGTTCAACAACTCCTCCCTCGGCATGGTCGAGTTGGAGATGCTGGTGGCGGGCCTGCCGTCGTACGGCACGACGAACAAGAACCCCGACTTCGCGGCGGTCGCCCGCGCCTGCGGCGCCTACGGCGTGCGCGTGGAGAAGCCCAAGCAGCTCGCGGGCGCGCTCAAGGACGCCTTCAAGCACAAGGGGCCGGCGCTCGTGGACGTGGTGACCGACCCCAACGCCCTGTCCATCCCGCCGAAGATCAGCGCCGAGATGGTCACCGGCTTCGCCCTGTCGGCGTCGAAGATCGTGCTGGACGGCGGTGTGGGCCGGATGCTCCAGATGGCCCGCTCCAACCTCCGTAACGTTCCGCGCCCATGACGACCTCCGAAACCATGGCCGAACATACGGGGGTGGCGCATTCTGCATGACTGTCCCGGTGCCGACGGGGCATGGATCCCGTGAACGTGTTCGAGCAGGGGGAACCGGCATCGGCGCGCAGGCGGGGGTCATGAGAAGGCAGGTACGAGGGGGTGCTCACGCGACCGCGGGGGCACCTTCGGCACAGCTCAGCCGCAGACTGGGACGCGCGGATCTTCGGGCGGTGCCCGAGGCGCGCAGAGAGCTGCGGGAACTGTTACGGCACTGGGGGAGGCAGGGACGATCGGACGTCGCCGAACTGCTGACCACCGAGCTCGTCACCAACGCGCTCGTGCACACCGACCGCGAAGCGGTCCTGACCGCCACCGTCTCGCCGCGCGGACTGCGCGTGGAGGTACGGGACTTCACGGGCCGACGGCCCCGGCCGCGGGTACCGTCCGCCGACGACGGTACGCACGGCCGGGGCCTGCTTCTCGTCCAGGCCCTCGCCGACGCGTGGGGCGTCAGGGCGCACGGGGTGGGCAAGTCCGTCTGGTTCGAACTGGCCGCGGACCCCGCTTGAGCCACGGAACACGCCAGGGGCACGGCTCCGACGAGCCGTGCCCCTGTCCAGGTGTGCCCTGGGATCAGCCGTACTGCTTCTCCAGGTCCTTCAGCTTGCGCTCCAGGTCGTCCAGGCGCGGCAGCGCCATGGTGTCGTCCTCGGCGGTGAGGTCGACGGTGACCGGGTCACCGCTGCGGCGGACGGGCTGCAGGGAGGGCCGCGAGCGTACCGGCAGTTGCTCCGGCGTCGATATGGCAGGCTCCGCGGAGACACGTTCGGAGCCCTGCTCCACGGCCGGCAGCTCCGCCTGCCGGCTCATGCCCCGGCCGGGGAACGGACCGCGGTGGCCCCGGCTGATGGCCTTCAGCTGTGCCCGCTCGACCCGCTGCTGCTCGCGGCGGCGGAGCCGGTTCTCCTCCTTCTGCCGCATGTCGTCGCGTACCTCCTCGACCGCCTCGTCGAGGCTGCGCACGTTCTCCAGCAGCATCAGCGACCAGGCCCTGTACGTCTCGCGCGGGGCCCGCAGCCAGCGGACGATGCGGATCTGCGGCAGCGGCCTGGGCACCAGGCCCTGCTCGCGCAGGGCGGCCCGGCGGGTCTGCTTCAGGGCGCGGTCGAAGAGCACGGCCGCCGACAGGGACATGCCCGCGAAGAAGTGCGGCGCGCCCGCGTGGTTCACGCCGCGCGGCGCGTGCACCCAGTTGAACCAGGCCGCGGCGAAGGCGAACGTCCACACGAGTATCCGCGATCCCAGCGCGGCGTCTCCGTGGCTGGCCTCACGCACGGCGAGCACGGAGCAGAACATGGCCGCCCCGTCCAGGCCGAACGGGACCAGGTACTGCCAGCCGTTCGAAAGGCCGAGGTTCTGTTCGCCGAAGCCGACCAGGCCGTGGAAGGACAGCGCGGCGGCCACCGCGGCACAGCAGAACAGCAGCACATAGGAGACCGTGCCGTATATGGCCTCCTTGCGCCTGCGGCGCTCCTCGCTGCGCTCCCACGAGTCCTCCGCGCCAGAGTCCTTCCCCGAGGAGCGCTTGCCGCGCGCGAGCACCGCCACCGCCGCCAGCATGCCCAGGAGCAGTACGGCGCCCGGAAGCAGCCAGTTCAGCGATATGTCGGTCAGTCTCATCTAGGGGTCCCTTGCATTGGGATAGGGCGTAACGCCCGCCATAGTGGCCCAAACCCGCCGGTCCTCAGGGGGTTTCGGGGCAAGAGGCCGCCAACGAAGTGCAAGGGGATGCCCAGGACGGCGTTCTGCTCGAACTGCCGAGTGAGGTCCGGTAGTTGAGTTCGAGCAAGACTACTCGTACGGGTGGTTCCGCGGGAACTTCCTGCGGCTGGTGGGGAAATCGTGAAGTGCCCGTGATCAAGCGGCCGGCGTGTCAGGCCGCGGCGGGCGCCGTGAGCCGGGTGATCCGGTCGGCGTCGCAGGTGCGCGGGCAGGTGGCGCAGGTGTCGTCGGGGCGCAGGGTGTAGAAGAGGCAGCAGCTGATCCGGTCCCGGGTGCGCAGGGGCGCGCCGTCGGGTCCGGGGAGCTCGCGGAAGGCCGCCGAGCCGGCGTACGGCGCGGTCGCGCCCGGCAGCAGCAGCTCCAGCTCGCGCCGGGCCCGCTCCTCCTCGCCCAGGACCTGGGCGACGTACCAGAGGCCCTCGACCACCTCGTCGGTGACCATGCCCCACAGCGCGCGGCCGCGCCGCCGCATGCGCGGGCCGAAGGCCGCGAGGAGCGGCTCCAGGTGCTCGGCCACCGCCGCGCGCACCTCGGCGCGCAGCGCCTCCTCACCGTCCACCACGCGCGCGCCGGGCAGCGCGGCGGCCGGGTCGCCCGGCAGACAGGCGAAGGAGGCCGTGCGGACGGTCATGCGGCCGGCCGTGCGGTCGTACGAGACGTCCGTCACTCGGTGGCGGGGCACCCGGCGGTGCAGGAACCACGGCACGGTGAACAGCAGGCAGGCCGGCCAGGCGTAGCGGTGCAGTGCGAAGCTCGCCACGACGTCCGGGCGGCCGCGCTGTCCGTAGTCCCGCAGGATCTGGGTGTCGTCCCAGGCCAGGAAGGCCTCCAGGGCTGCCGCGTCCGCCGCGAGCGAGGCGGCGGTGACCCAGCCGTCGCCCTGCGGGAGGGGGTGATCGGGGGTGACCTCGGTGATCGTCAGGCCGGGGTACGCCGCGGTGAGGCGGGCGTGGGCGTCCACGAGGGGGGAGGCGGGGACGGGCATGCGGGACCACCGGATTCGCGACGGGGGACAGGCGGTAGGTAGGTAAGGCTTACCTTACCTCGCTTGGTTCGGAGTTTGAACTGCCGGGCTCTGCGCCTATGGTGCTTGACGGCCGAGTAACAACCGGCCGTAATGACCCCAAGTGCCGACAAGCCCGGAGGAGGACCCGTGAAGCAGGGCGCGCAGGGCTCCGCCGTCGGAACGGGCATACCGGAGCAGGACGCCGGCGCCGCTCGGGTGCCGGAGCAGCAGCGCGGCACGGACACGGCCGGCTCCACCGGCTTCGCGGCCAGGGGAGAGCACCCGCCCGCCGAGGCGCCCGTCCCGCACCCCCGGTCCGTCGTGCAGCGCTCCTCCGTGCGCGGGCAGATCCTCGACGCCCTGCGCACCGCGCTGGTCACCGGCGAGCTGACCCCCGGCACCGTGTACTCCGCCCCCGCGCTCGGCGAGCGCTTCGGCGTCTCCGCCACGCCCGTGCGCGAGGCGATGCAGCAGCTCGCCCAGGAAGGCGCGGTCGAGGTCGTCCCCAACCGCGGCTTCCGGGTCGTCCTGCGCGACGCCCGCGAGCTGGCCGAACTGGCCGAGGTCCGCTCCCTGCTGGAGGTGCCGGTCCTGCTGCGGCTCGCCGCCACGGTCGCGCCCGAGCGCTGGGCCGAGTTGCGCCCCCTCGCCGAGACCACCGTCCGCGCCGCGTCCTCCGGCTGCCGGGCGACCTATGCCGAGGCCGACCGCGCCTTCCACCGGGCCGTGCTGTCCCTCTCCGGGAACGAGCAGCTCGTCCGCATCGCCGACGACCTCCACCGCCGCGCCCAGTGGCCCCTGTCGAGCGGCCGCCACATCCGTACGGAACTCATGGCGGACGCGGCCCAGCACGCGGCGCTGCTGGACGCGCTGGCCCTTCGGGATGTGGAGCGGGTGCGGGTGCTGGTGCGCGAGCACTTCGGGGCGTAGGAGGGGCAGCGGGGCGCCATCTCACACGGTCGCTTTCCGCCGTACGCGTCTGCGGGTTGTCGGGGGCTGGTCGCGCCCACGCGGCGGAGCCGCATATCGATACAGCCCCGCGCCCCTTACGGGCGCGCAAGCGCCCCCTACGCCGTCGCCGCCGGAGGTACCGCCAACTGCCGTGCCAGCCACGTCGGTACGCCCCCCAGGAGCCGGAACAGCCGACGTGCCTCCTCGCGCAGCCGGGATGCCTCCGGTTCGGTCTCCGCGTCGGCGAGGGACGCCAGCGCCGGGGCCGTGCCGACCAGGTAGCCCAACTCCTCGCGCAGCCGCAGCGATTCGGTGAAGCCGTGCCGGGCCTCGGCCAACTCGCCGTCGCGCAGGGCCAGTCCGGCGAGGTGGCGCCAGGTGAAGGACAGCAGCAGGGCGTCCGCGTGCTCGGTGGCGCCCGCGTGGGCCCGGCGGAACGCGGCACGCGCCGCCTGCGGTGAGCCGCTGAGGTTCTGCGCGATCAGCCCGCGCCGGAAGTCCAGCAGGGCCCGGTCCGCGGTGTCCGGCGGGATCAGCGCGGCCGCCCGGCCGAGCGCGGCGCGTGCCTCGTCGGCCCGGTCGCGCACCCCGAGCAGCGTGGCGGCGTAGGCCAAGTACCCGCGTTCACAAGCGGCCGCGCCCCGCTCCTCGTCGCTGTCCGCGAGGGCCTCGGCGACCCGCAGCGCGTCCTCGGCGTCCTCCCAGCCCTGTTCGGTGTACAGACACCGCTCCACCAGCAGCGCGGCCCGCTGCAGCGCGTTCGCCGCGGAGGCCGGCCTCAGCAGGGCCGCCGCGTCGGCCCAGCAGGCCCGCGAGCGCAGCCGCCATACCGCGGTCTGGAGTGGATCGTCACCAGCGGTCGTTCCGTTACCAGACATGGCGGTATACGCCACATTGCCCTCCCCGAGCGCGCCGTCGAGCTATGAGTGGTGGCCGCATCTCAGCACGAATCGCGGGGCCCGGCCAAGAGGGTGGGTGAAGGATTTCACAAAGTCGTGGGAGCCGCGCCCCCTTCCGGTTCAGCTCATCCGCAGCGCCAGGAAGAAGTCCAGCTTGTCCTCGAGCCTGGACAGGTCACGGCTCGTCAACTGCTCGATCCGGCCGACGCGGTAGCGCAGCGTGTTGACGTGCAGGTGGAGCCGGGAGGCACAGCGGGTCCAGGAGCCGTCGCACTCCAGGAACGCCTCCAGGGTGGGGATCAGCTCGGCGCGGTGCCGCTGGTCGTAGTCGCGCAGCGGGTCCAGCAGCCGTGCGGTGAAGGCCCTGCGGACGTCGTCGGGGACGAACGGCAGCAGCAGCACGTGCGAGGCCAGCTCCTGGTGGCCGGCCGCGCACACCAGGCCCGGCCGGGCCGCCGCCACACGCCGCGCGTGCCGCGCCTCCTCCAGCGCGCCGCGCAGCCCCTCCGCCGAGTGCACGGCCGCGCTCACGCCCAGCGTGACCCGCCCGTCGCCGTCCAGGCCGGCCGCCAGTGGCTCCCGTACGGCCGTGAGCAGGGTGTCGGCGACGATGCCGGTGTCGGAGCCGTCGTGCTCGCCGCCGACCGCCGGGAGCGGCACCAGCGCGATCGCCTCGTCACCGCTGTGCGCGACGGCGATCCGGTCGGAGGGCTCCGGGCCGGTGCTCTGCGGGTCGACCAGGATCTCCTCCAGCAGCGACTGGGCGACGGGGCCGCCCTCCAGCCGGCTGTCCGCCCACTCCACCCGGGCGACGACCACCTGCCAGTGCGGGGCCGCGCCGAGTCCGGGCAGCAGCACCGGCGCCGCGACCCTGAGCCGGGCCGCGACCTCGGCGGGTGCCGCGCCCGTCTGCACCAGCTCCAGCACCTCCTGCGCGAGCCGGCGGCGGACCGTGCGGGAGGCGTCCCTGCGGTCGCGCTCGACCGCGATCAGCTGCGTCACCCCGTGCACCAGGTCCAGCCGTTCCTCCGGCCAGTCCCCGGCATCGGCCTCGACGGCCAGCAGCCAGTCCGACAGCACGCTCTCGCGCACGTCCCGCGTGCCCTGCGGCGCCCGCGCGGCCCCGGCCGCCGGCCCGCGGTGCCCCCAGCTGCGGATCGGGAACAGGCTGTACGTCGTCGAGCCGACCAGCACCCGGTGCGGACCGCGCCGCCCGGTGCGTACGGCCGCCAGGTGCTCGCCCGCCAGCTTTGCGCACACCTCCACCGGCAGCGCCGGGCCCGCGACCTTCGGGCCGGCGATCAGCCGGCCGGCCGGGGACAGCACCCAGGCGCGCAGATCGAGGTCCGAGCCCAGCAGGTCCAGGACCACGTCCGGGCCGCCGCCCGCCGGGCCCGAGGTCATCATCCGCCGGTGCCGGTCCACGACCGCCGCCAGGTCCCCGGCGCGCTCGCCGCTGACCTGGCGCACGACATGCTCGGTGATCGTCGCGAACGCCACCGACTCGTGCACCGCGAACAGCGGCAGCCGGTGCCGTGCGCAGGCGGCGACCAGGTCGTCCGGGATGTCCCCCAGCTCGGCCTCACCGGCCGCCAGCGCGGCCACACCGGCCTGCGACAGGATCCGTACGAACGGCTCGGAGTCGGCGGCGTCCCGGCGCCAGGCCAGTCCCGTCAGGACCAGCTCGCCCCCCGACAGATAGCGGCTGGGGTCCCGCAGGTCGGTCGTCATCACCCCGCGCACGGTGCGGTCCAGCTCGTCCTCGCCGCCGAGCAGCCTGAGGCCCAGCGCGTCGGTGTCCAGCAGTGCGCGCAGCCGCATTCTCGTCGCCGCCGTTCTTTGTCTCGAAAACTACGATGAATCTTGATGGGCCGGACCGGAGAGGCCCGGCCGGCGGGCGGACATTCCGCCCCTGGCCGTCGCCGGACCGTCGGTCCGGGCCGTGTCCCAGGTCACGCGGGCTGTGTCTCACGTTTCCACAGGAGAACCGGGAGGTTACTGATGACCCCCGTTCATACGAATCTACAAGATGACCACCCTGGCCAGCCAACTCCTTCATGGTTTCGGTGACTGACCCCACCGGAGTACCGCGCTGTGTACTGGCTCCACTTCGCGTTAACAGGAGATGAACGAGCCGGGACCGCCACACACGGATTGGCTCAATCCGCACCACCGAGCACCGCAACGAAGAAGAGAGCCGGTCATGGACTTCCTTCGCCCCGCCAGCTGGGAGGAGGCGCTCGCCGCCAAGGCAGCGCACCCCACGGCTGTGCCGATCGCTGGTGGCACCGACGTGATGGTCGAGATCAACTTCGACCACCGGCGGCCCGAGTACCTCCTGGACCTGGGCCGCATCGGCGACCTCTCCGAGTGGGAGGTCGGTGAGGAGAGCGTCCGCCTGGGGGCCTCCGTCCCGTACACCGGCATCATGGAGAACCTCCGTGCCGAGCTGCCGGGCCTCGCGCTCGCCTCGCACACGGTGGCCTCCCCGCAGATCCGCAACCGCGGTGGTGTCGGCGGCAACCTCGGTACGGCCTCCCCGGCCGGTGACGCGCACCCCGCCCTGCTGGCGGCCGGCGCCGAGGTCGAGGTGGAGTCCGCCGCCCGCGGCACCCGGCTCATCCCGATCGACGCGTTCTACACCGGCGTCAAGCGCAACGCACTCCAGCCTGACGAGCTGATCCGCGCCGTCCACATCAAGAAGGCCGACGGCCCCCAGCAGTTCTCCAAGGTCGGCACCCGCAACGCCATGGTCATCGCCGTGTGCGCCTTCGGTCTCGCCCTGCACCCCTCCACGCGCACCGTGCGCACCGGCATCGGCTCCGCCGCCCCGACCCCCGTCCGGGCGAAGGCCGCCGAGGAGTTCCTGAACGCGGCGCTCGAAGAGGGCGGCTTCTGGGACAGCGGAAAGATCATCACCCCGTCGGTCGCCAAGCAGTTCGCCCAGCTGTGCTCCGGCGCCTGCAACCCGATCGACGACGTCCGGGGCACCGCGAGCTACCGCCGCCACGCGGTCGGCGTCATGGCCCGCCGGACGCTCACCTGGACCTGGGAGTCGTACCGCGGCACCCGCCGCGCCTCGGAGGGAGCTGCGTGATGCGCGTCAACTTCACCGTCAACGGTCGCCGGCAGCAGGCCGACGACGTCTGGGAGGGCGAGTCCCTGCTGTACGTCCTGCGCGAGCGCCTCGGCCTGCCCGGCTCGAAGAACGCCTGTGAGCAGGGCGAGTGCGGCTCCTGCACGGTCCGCCTCGACGGCGTGCCGGTCTGCTCCTGCCTGGTCGCGGCAGGCCAGGTCGAGGGCCGCGAGGTCGTCACCGTCGAGGGCCTGGCGGACTACGCCAAGCAGCGCTCCTGCGGTACGGGCACCTGCGGCACCTCCCTCGACGAGGCCGAGCAGTGGGAGGCCAGGCCCGCCTCCGACTCGCAGACCGGCGAGGGCGAGGAGCTCTCCCCGATCCAGCAGGCGTTCATCGACGCCGGCGCCGTCCAGTGCGGCTTCTGCACCCCCGGCCTGCTCGTCGCCGCCGACGAGATGCTGGAGCGCAACCCCAACCCGACCGACGCGGACATCCGCGAGGCCCTGTCGGGCAACCTGTGCCGCTGCACGGGCTACGAGAAGATCATGGACGCGGTCCGCCTCGCGGCCGCCCGGCAGGGAGAGGCGGTCTGACCATGGCTTCCCCCAGCGGAACCCCCACCAAGATCACCCAGGGGTCGCAGACCAAGGGCGGCGTCGGCGAGTCCACGCTCCGCCCCGACGGCACCCTCAAGGTCACCGGCGAGTTCGCGTACTCGTCCGACATGTGGCACGAGGACATGCTCTGGGGCCAGATCCTGCGCTCCACCGTCGCCCACGCCGAGATCGTGTCCATCGACACGAGCGAGGCCCTCGCGACGCCCGGCGTGTACGCCGTCATGACGTACGACGACCTGCCCACCGACGTGAAGAACTACGGCCTGGAGATCCGGGACACCCCGGTCCTCGCGCACGGCAAGGTACGCCACCACGGCGAGCCGGTCGCGATCGTCGCCGCCGACCACCCGGAGACGGCCCGCCGCGCCGCCGCGAAGATCCACGTCGAGTACCGCGAGCTGCCCGTCATCACCGACGAGGCCTCCGCAACCGCGCCCGACGCGATCCTGATCCACGAGAACCGCGACGACCACCACGCCGGTCACGTCCCGCACCCGAACATCGTGCACCGCCAGCCGATCGTCCGCGGCGACGTGGCGGCGGCCCGGAAACGCGCCGATGTGATCGTCGAGGGCGAGTACACCTTCGGCATGCAGGACCAGGCCTTCCTCGGCCCCGAGTCCGGCCTCGCCGTGCCCGAGGAGGACGGCGGCGTCCACCTCTACATCGCCACCCAGTGGCTGCACTCCGACCTGCGCCAGATCGCGCCCGTCCTCGGCCTGCCCGAGAAGAAGGTGCGGATGACGCTGTCCGGCGTCGGCGGCGCGTTCGGCGGCCGCGAGGACCTGTCGATGCAGATCCACGCCTGCCTGCTCGCGCTGCGCACCGGCAAGCCGGTGAAGATCGTCTACAACCGCTTCGAGTCCTTCTTCGGGCATGTGCACCGCCACCCGGCGAAGCTCCACTACGAGCACGGCGCCACCAAGGACGGCAAGCTCACCCACATGAAGTGCCGGATCGTCCTGGACGGCGGCGCCTACGCCTCCGCCTCCCCGGCCGTCGTCGGCAACGCCTCGTCCCTGTCGGTCGGCCCGTACGTCGTCGACGACGTCGACATCGAGGCCATCGCCCTCTACACCAACAACCCGCCCTGCGGCGCGATGCGCGGCTTCGGCGCGGTCCAGGCGTGCTTCGCCTACGAGGCCCAGATGGACAAGCTCGCGAAGAAGCTGGGCATGGACCCGGTGGAGTTCCGGCAGCTCAACGCCATGGAGCAGGGCACCCTCATGCCGACCGGCCAGCCGGTCGACTCGCCCGCCCCGGTCGCCGAACTGCTGCGCCGCGTCAAGGCGATGCCGCTGCCGCCCGAGCGTCAGTGGGAGTCCAGCGAGGGCGCGGACGTACGGCAGCTGCCGGGCGGTCTGTCCAACACCACGCACGGCGAGGGTGTCGTGCGGGGCGTCGGCTACGCGGTCGGCATCAAGAACGTCGGCTTCTCCGAGGGCTTCGACGACTACTCCACCGCCAAGGTGCGCATGGAGGTCGTGGGCGGCGAGCCCGTGGCCACCGTGCACACCGCGATGGCGGAGGTCGGCCAGGGCGGCGTCACCGTCCACGCCCAGATCGCCCGCACGGAGCTGGGCGTCGCCCAGGTGACCATCCACCCCGCCGACACCCAGGTCGGCTCGGCCGGTTCGACGTCCGCGTCCCGTCAGACGTACGTCACCGGCGGCGCCGTGAAGAACTCCTGCGAGCTGGTCCGCGAGAAGGTCCTGGAGATCGGCCGCCGCAAGTTCGGCTCCTACCACCCCGCATGGGCGACGGCCGAACTCCTCCTGGAGGGCGGCAAGGTCGTCACCGACGGCGGCGAGGTCCTCGCCGACCTGGTCGACGTACTCGAAGGCGAGGCCGTGGAGGTCGAGGCGGAGTGGCGGCACCGGCCGACCGAGGCCTTCGACCTGCGCACCGGCCAGGGCAACGGCCACGTCCAGTACTCCTTCGCCGCACACCGCGCGGTCGTCGAGGTGGACACCGAGCTCGGCCTGGTCAAGGTCATCGAGCTGGCCTGCGCCCAGGACGTCGGCAAGGCCCTCAACCCGCTGTCCGTCCTCGGCCAGATCCAGGGCGGCACCACCCAGGGCCTGGGAGTCGCGGTGATGGAGGAGATCATCGTCGACCCGAAGACGGCGAAGGTCAGGAACCCCTCCTTCACGGACTACCTGATCCCCACCATCCTCGACACGCCGACCATCCCGGTCGACGTGCTCGAACTCGCCGACGACCACGCCCCGTACGGGCTGCGCGGCGTCGGTGAGGCACCCACCCTGTCCTCGACGCCGGCCGTTCTCGCGGCCATCCGCGACGCGACGGGGCTGGAGCTCAACCGCACGCCGGTACGTCCGGAGCATCTGACCGGCACCGCGTGATCAGGCCCTCCGGGCGGCGCACGGAACGTCACAGGCTCCCGCGCCGCCCGGAGTACTCCGGAGCCGCACCGCTCGCGGCACCCCGGAAAACAGACTGGAATCGTTCGCCTCGGGCCGTCCCCCGGGTCGTGCGGCCGAAGCACCTTCCCAAATCCCGCTGCCGCAAGGGCGGTTGTCCGGGTGCCCCTTTGAACCTTGGGAGTAGGCCCACATGACCCAGCAGTCACTGGAGCCGAAGACCGTCGCGGAGGACGCGGGTGCTGGTACCCGCCTCCCTGCCGGACGCTCTTGGCTCGACCGGTACTTCCACATATCCAAGCGTCAGTCCACCATCGCGCGTGAAGTGCGCGGCGGCGTCACCACCTTCATGGCGATGGCGTACATCCTGCTGCTCAACCCCCTGATCCTGTCCGGCGAGGACGCCTCGGGGGACATCCTCAGCCAGAAGGCGCTGATCACCGCGACCGCGTTCGCGGCGGCGCTGACCACGCTGCTGATGGGCTTCGTCGGCAAGGTGCCTCTGGCCCTGGCCGCGGGCCTCTCCGTCTCCGGAGTCCTCGCCTCGCAGGTCGCGCCCGCGATGACCTGGCCGCAGGCCATGGGCATGTGCGTGATGTACGGCGTGGTCATCATGCTGCTGGTCGTCACCGGCCTGCGCGAGATGATCATGAACGCGATCCCGCTCGCCCTCAAGCACGCGATCACCATGGGCATCGGCCTGTTCGTCGCCCTGATCGGCCTGGTGAAGGCCGGCTTCGTGCACGAGAACCCCGCGCCCGGCGGCGGCCCGGTGGTGCTCGGCCCGGCCGGTGAACTCGCCGGCTGGCCGGTGCTGCTGTTCGCGGCCACCCTGCTCGCCATCTTCATGCTCCAGGCGAGAGGCGTCCCCGGCGCCATCCTCATCGGCATCGTCGGCGGCACGCTGATCGCCGTGATCCTCAACGCCGCCGGCGTCGTCGACCCCAAGCAGTGGGCGTCCGGGGCACCCGAACTGCACGGCAGCGCGGTGTCGATGCCCGACTTCTCGATCTTCGGCGACGTCGAGTTCGGCGGCTGGGGCGAGGTCGGCGCGATGACCGTCGGCATGATCGTCTTCACCCTGGTGCTGGCCGGCTTCTTCGACGCGATGGCCACCATCATCGGCGTCGGCACCGAGGCCAAGCTCGCCGACGAGCAGGGCCGGATGCCGGGCCTGTCCAAGGCGCTGTTCATCGACGGCGCGGGCGGCGCGATCGGCGGCGTCTCCGGCGCCTCCGGCCAGACCGTCTTCGTCGAGTCGGCCACCGGTGTCGGCGAGGGCGCCCGCACGGGCCTCGCGTCGGTCGTCACCGGCCTGTTCTTCGCGGCCTGTCTGTTCTTCACCCCGCTCACCGCGATCGTGCCCGGCGAGGTCGCGGCCGCGGCCCTGGTGGTCATCGGCGCGATGATGATGATGAACGCCCGGCACGTGGACTGGTCCGACCGGGCCACCGCGATCCCGGTGTTCCTGACGGTCGTGCTGATGCCCTTCACCTACACCATCACCACGGGTGTGGCCGCCGGCGTCATCGCCTACGTCGCCATCAAGATCGCCCAGGGCAAGGCCCGCGAGATCGGCGCATTCATGTGGGGCCTGACCGCGATCTTCCTGGTGTACTTCGCCCTGAACCCGATCGAGGGCTGGCTGGGCGTCCACTAGCAGCAGGGCGGTCCGAGCGCCCCACTCGCCCGGACGGCTCCCGCGCCCTTCGCACCACCGCTGTTTAGGAGACCGACATGCTGGACATCGCCGAGGAGCTGAACCGGTGGGTCGAGCAGGGCCGTGACTTCGCCGTCGCCACCGTGGTGGCCGTCGGTGGAAGCGCCCCCCGCCGGCCCGGTGCCGCCCTCGCGGTGGACGCCGGCGGCACGGTGATCGGCTCGGTGTCCGGCGGTTGTGTGGAGGGCGCGGTGTACGAGCTGTGCCGCCAGGCCCTCCAGGACGGCGAGTCCGTCCTGGAGCGCTTCGGCTACAGCGACGACGACGCCTTCGCCGTGGGTCTGACCTGCGGCGGCGTCATCGACATCCTGGTCACCCCGGTCCGGACGAGGGACGCCGTCCGGCCGGTGGTCGCGGCCGCGCTCACCGCCGCCGCCCGAGGGGAGGCGGCGGCGGTGGCGCGGATCGTGTCCGGGCCCACGGACCTCACGGGCCGGGCCCTGCTGGTCCGTCCCGACGGCTCCTGGGACGGCGGCTTCGGCGGCCATCCCGAACTGGACCGCACGGTCGCGGCCGAGGCGGGCGCCTTCCTCGACGCCGGTCGCACCGGCACCCTGGAGATCGGAGAGCAGGGCTCTCGCTGCGGAGCACCGCTCACGCTGCTGATCGAGTCCAGTGTCCCCGCCCCCCGCATGATCGTCTTCGGCGCGATCGACTTCGCCGCCGCGCTGGTCCGCGTCGGCAAGTTCCTCGGCTACCACGTCACGGTGTGCGACGCCCGGCCCGTCTTCGCCACCCGCGCCCGCTTCCCCGAGGCCGACGAGATCGTCGTCGAGTGGCCCCACAGGTACCTGGAGAGCACACAGGTCGACGGCCGGACCGTCCTGTGCGTCCTCACCCACGACGCCAAGTTCGACGTGCCCCTGCTGAAGCTCGCGCTGCGGCTGCCGGCGGCGTACGTCGGCGCCATGGGCTCGCGCCGCACCCACCTCGACCGCAACGAGCGGCTGCGCGAGGTCGGCGTCACCGAGCTCGAACTGGCCCGCCTGCGCTCCCCGATCGGCCTCGACCTGGGCGCCCGTACGCCCGAGGAGACCGCCCTGTCCATCGGCGCGGAGATCGTCGCGGCCCGGCGCGGCGGCAGCGGGGCCTCGCTGACCGGGGCGCACACGCCGATCCACCACGACGGGGCCTCGGCGCCGACGGGGACCATCGGATCGGTGGCCTGACGCCCGATCAGGGCTTGCGGAGCAGCGCGTTCATCGCGCGGCCGAACACCGCCCGCGCCGCCGCCCCCAGCAGCGGGTCGAAGACCCCCGGCAGAAACCGCACACCCAGCTCCTCCCGCCACACCACGCGCGTGCGCCCGCCGGGCTCCGGCAGCACCTCCAGCTCTGCCCGGCCCAGCACCACCCGGCCGCGCTTCTCCAGCCGGCACCGCCCCGGCGAGCCGTCCACAGGAGGCCGCCACACGGTGACCTCCATACGGTCGTCGAAGGCGAGCGGTCCGAGGCCGGAGCGGGCCACGACGAGCGTGCCCTCCCGGGTGGGCGGGCCCGGCGTCACGGTGACGCGGGTCAGCGGCACCACGTCGCCGTGCCGGGGCCAGTCGGTGATCCGCCGCCACGCCTCGTCGAGGGGGAGCGGGACCGTACGCTGCAGCTGGAAGAGGACCACGCCACGATCCTAGGGACCCTCAGCGGTACACCTTGCCCGGCTCCGCCTTCCCAGGGGCCAGGAGTTGGGGGACCGTCACGAAGACGTAGCCGCGCTCCTTGAGCGCCTTGATGATGCCGGGCACGGCCGGCACGGTCCCGTCGTAGAGGTCGTGCAGCAGGATGATGCCGTCCCGGGAGGCCTGGTCCAGGACGCGCTGCCGGATGAGTGCCGGGTCCTTCGTCTTGTAGTCCTTGGCCGTCACGCTCCACAGGACCTCCGACATGCCGAGCTCGCGGCAGATCTCGTGGACGGTGTCGTCGGTGCGGCCCTGCGGCGGGCGCATCAGGGTGGGGGTGCGCCCGGTGAGGCGCCGTATCTCCTCGTTGGGGCGCCGGAGCTCCTCGCGTATCTCGTCGGGCCGCAGGTCGGTGAGGATCTTGTGGTCCCAGGTGTGGCTGGCTATCTCGTGCCCCTCGTCGGCCATCCGGCGCACCAGCTCGGGATAGGTGTCGATGTGCCGCTTGCCCAGCAGGAAGAAGGTCGCCGGGACCCGCTCACGCTTCAGGATGTCCAGCAGCCGCGGGGAGTTCTCGCTGGGCCCGGCGTCGAAGGTCAGCGCGATGCACTTGGCCTTGCGGCAGTCCACGGTCCCGAACCGCGCGGGCGCACCGGCGGCGGCCTCCGCGCGCACGGAACTCGGCGCGGTGGTCTCCAGGCGGGTGCAGCCTGTCAGCGCGAGCGTCACACAGGCGGCCACCGCACCGAGGGCGGCGGCACGGAACCCGGCCCCCGTTTTCGTCGTCTTCCGGGTCGGAAGCTTCTTGGTCAGAGAAGGCATGCGGGGACTATACACGGCGTGTATATAGGCAGTGTATAGCGGTCCTGCCTGGGCTTTCTCACTTCTTCCGGATCGCCACGCTGGCCGCGTTGGCCCCCACCACTGCGCCGATGCCCGCCCATTCGGCCACCCCGAGCCGCTGTCCGAGGACGACCAGCCCGACCAGTGCGGCGAGCACCGGATTGACGCTCATGAACAGCCCGAAGGCCTGGGCCGGCACCCGCCGCAGCGTGACCAGATCCGCGAGATACGGCACCGCCGACGACAGCACCCCCGCCGCCACGGCGTACCCGAGCGCCCCCACGGTCGGCGGACGCACGACCGCGACGGCCACCCCGACCGGCAGGAACAGCCCCGCCGACACCACGGCCGCGGCCGCCGCACCCCGGGCACCCGGTATGCGCTCCCCGATCGTCCGGTTCAGCAGGATGTACGACGCCCAGCACGCGGCCGCCAGCAGGCCCAGGCCCATGCCGAGGAAGTCGGCCGACGGCCGGGGCCGCATCAGCGTGACGACCCCCGCCGCGGCGACGAGCGCACAGCAGGCGTCCAGGCGACGGCGCGCCCCGGCCAGCGCCAGGGTGAGCGGCCCGACGAACTCCAGCGTCACCGCGAGCCCCAGACCGACCCGGTCCACGGCGGTGTACAGCGACAGGTTCATCGTCCCGAAGACCAGCGCGAGCAGCAGCACGGGCCGCCACTGCCGGCCGGTCAGCGAGCGCAGCCCCGGCCGCGCGACGGCCGACAGCACGGCCGCGGCGACGTACTGCCGCACCGCCACCACACCGACGGGCCCGATGACCGGGAACGCCAGCGCACCGAGCGCGGCACCGGTCTGGTTGGACAGGCCGCTGCCGAGCATGGTGGCGACACCGAGGAGGCGCACGCGGGGTGCCGGGGCGACGGACGGGGCTGTCGGGTCCGCGGCGGATGCGGAGGTGGCTGCCGCCGCGGTCGCAGCCGCGGGGCGTTCGGGGGCCGTTGACATGCTCAGAGCGTGCGCCCCGCCCAGGGATGCGCAAAATGCAAGGACCGGCCGATCTATACGCTGGCGTCATGGATGTGGAGCTGCGTCATCTGCGCTGCCTCGTCGCGATCGCCGACGAAGGCACCTTCACCGACGCCGCCCACGCCCTCGGCGTCTCGCAGGCGGCCGTCTCCCGCACCCTCGCCGCGCTGGAGGACGCCCTCGGCGCCCGGCTGCTGCGGCGCACCTCCCGCTCGGTGACGCCCACCGGCACGGGATCGCGCGTCCTGGCCCATGCCCGGCGGGTCCTGGCCGAGGTGGACGACCTGGTCCGGGAGGCGGCCGAGGGCTCGCAGCGGCTGCGGGTCGGGTACGCCTGGGCCGCGCTCGGCCGCCACACCCTCGCCTTCCAGCGCCGCTGGGGCGCCGCGCACCCGGCGACGGAACTCCAGCTGGTCCGGGTCAACTCCGCCACCGCCGGACTCGCCGAGGGCAGCAGCGACCTCGCGGTGGTGCGCCGCCCGGTGGACGACCGCCGCTTCGACAGCGCGATCGTCGGCCTGGAGCGCCGGCTGTGCGCCCTGGCCGCCGACGACCCGCTGGCCCGGCGCCGCTCGGTCCGGCTCGCCGACCTCAGCGGCCGCACCCTCCTCGTCGACCGCCGTACGGGCACGACCACGCCCGAGCTGTGGCCGCCGGAGTCCCGCCCGGCGACCGAGGACATCCATGACGTGGACGACTGGCTCACCGTCATCGCAGGCGGCCGCCGCGTCGGCATGACCGCCGAGTCCACCGCGCACCAGTACCGGCGCCCGGGCGTGGTCTACCGCCCGGTCCGCGACGCCGCCCCGGTCGCCGTCCGTCTCGCCTGGTGGCGCGACGAACCGCATCCCGCGACCCGGGCGGCCATCGCCCTGCTCACCGAGCTGTACCGGGCCTGATCACGAGCGACGGAGGGTGTCGGCCGGGCCGTTTCCTCTTGTTTTCCGGTTGTTTGCCCGGCCCCTTGATCGCCGTCCAGGGTGACTTCACAAAGTAGTCGGACCGTCCTTGTCGCCACCTTCCGGGCATGTCCTAATCGGCATTTCCGGCGCCGAGAACCCCGAGAGGAACGGCAAGCGATGACCACTGAGCGGACGAAACCACTGGCCGGCAAGAGCGCGATCGTGACCGGTGGGTCCCGGGGGATCGGCCGGGCGATCGTGCGGCGGCTGGCCGCCGACGGCGCGGCGGTGATGTTCAGCTACGGCCGCGACGAGGCGGCCGCGCGGGAGACCTTAGCCGAAGTCACCGCCGAGGGCGGGACCGTGTGGGCCGAGCGGATCGAACTGACCGACCTGGACCAGATCGAGCGGCTGTTCCTCGCCGCGGACAAGCATTTCGACGCCCGGCTCGACATCCTTGTCAACAACGCCGGCACGTTCACCCGCACGCCGATCGGGGAGACCGCCGAGGCGGACTTCGACCGGCAGATGGCCGTCAACGCCAAGGCGCCGTTCTTCGCCATCCAGCACGCCGCGAGCCGGATGACCGGCGGCGGACGGATCGTCAACGTCTCCACGGTCACCACCCGCTGGCCGCGCCTCCAGGAGGCCGTGTACGCCGCCAGCAAGGCCGCCCTCGAACAGTTCACCTGGATCGCCACCCGCGAGCTGGGCGGACAGGGCATCACCGTCAACGTCGTCTCGCCGGGCCCGACCGACAGCGGCGACAAGGGCATGCTGCGCTCGGCCACCACGGACGAGATCCGCGCGGAGGTCGCCCGGCAGACCCCCCTGGGCGCCCTCGGCAGCACCGCCGACATCGCCGGGACGGTCGCCTTCCTGGTCGGCCCCGACGGCGGCTGGGTCACCGGCCAGAACATCCGCGTGGACGGCGGCCTCGTCTGGTGATCCCTGGCAGGCCCTAAGGCTGCTGTACGCCGCTCAGCTTGTCCGGGTTGAACTGGAAGCGCAGGTGCCGGATCAGACCGTCCGTCACGCCGAGGGAGACGGTGCCGACGGTCCGGCCGTTCAGGACGACGAGCAGCCCGGGTTCGGCGTTGACGACGGCCGGCTCCAGCGTGACCCCGGCGGACACCGGCTTGGCCAGCGCGCCGAGCAGCCAGCGCGCGACATGATCCGTGCCGTACAGGGGGCGGCGGGCGGCGGTGACCTTGCCGCCGCCGTCGGACCAGGCGACGACATCCGGGGCGAGCAGCTCCAGCACGGCGTTCAGGTCGCCGCCGGCGCAGGCCGCCCGGAACCGCGCGGTGATCTGGTGGTGCCGTACGGCGTCGGCGTCGTAGCGGGGGCGCCGGGCGTCCACGTGCTGCCGGGCCCGGCGGGCGATCTGCCGTACGGTCGGCTCGGGCCGCTCCAGGATCTCCGCGATCTCGGCGTGCGAGAAGGCGAACGCCTCACGCAGCACGAACACGGCCCGCTCCACCGGGGTCAGCGTCTCCAGCACCACCAGCAGCGCGGTCGACACGGTGTCGGCCAGCTCGGCGTCCTCGGCGACGTCCGGCGATGTCAGCAGCGGCTCCGGCAGCCAGGGCCCGACGTAGGCCTCGCGGGTGGCGCGGGCGGAGGTCAGCCGGTTGAGGGCGAGGTTGGTGACCGTGCGCACCAGATACGCGCGAGGGTGGTGCACACCGGCCCGGTCCGTGCCCTGCCAGGCGAGCCACGCATCCTGGAGGACGTCCTCGGCGTCGGCGACACTGCCGAGCATCCGGTACGCGGTGCCGAACAGCAGCCGCCGGTGCTCCGTGAAAGGGTCGTCGCCGAGGTCGGTCACGCGCTCCGTGTCGATCACCGGGCCATGCTCGCAGCGCCCGGTGCGGGGCCGCAACAGAGAACACACCGGGCGGTCGGCGGACCGTCTAGAGCCAGTCGCGCCGCTTGAAGATCACGTACAGGCTCACGCACACCACCGCCATCAGCAGGACCGCGAACGGGTAGCCCGCGATCCAGTGCAGCTCCGGCATGTGGTCGAAGTTCATGCCGTAGATCGTGCCGACCAGGGTGGGGGCGAAGAGGATGGCGGCCCAGGCGGAGATCTTCTTGAGTTCCTCGTTCTGCTCGAAGCCGGCCTCCGCCAACGCCCGCATCTCCGCGTTCTGTTGCTGGGTGACCAGGGTCGCGTTGACCGTGAGGATCTCGGTCAGGGCCTGGCGGAAGCCGTCGACGCGTTCGCTGGTGTGCGTGACGTGGTCGGCGACGTCGCGGAGATAGCGCTGGAGTTCGTCGTCCGTGCCGTACTTGGAGAAGCCGGCCATCAGGCCGTGCAGCATGCCGACCAGGGGGCGGGTGGCGCGCTGGAACTCGACCATCTCGCGCGAGAGTTCGTAGATGCGGCGGGAGACCTCCGGGTCGCCGCGGAAGACCTCCGTCTCGATCTCGTCGATGTCGTTCTGGACCCCGGCGACGACCGGCGCGTAGCCGTCGACGACCGCGTCCAGGATGGCGTACAGCACGGCCTCCGGGCCCAGCCGCAGCAGCTCCGGTGACGCCTCCATGCGGCTGCGGACCGCCGACAGGTCGGGGGCCGCCCCGTGCCGGACCGTGATCACGAAGTCGGGGCCCACGAAGACGTGCAGCTCGGCGAAGTCGATCTCCTCGGGGGCGTCGAGATAGCGGGTGGCGCGCAGGACGACGAAGAGCGTCTCGCCGTAGCGCTCCAGTTTCGGCCGCTGATGGGCCTCCAGCGCGTCCTCCACCGCCAGCGGGTGGAGGTCGAACTCCGCGGCGAGGGACAGCAGTTCGGGCTCGGTCGGACGGGCCAGGCCGATCCAGGCCATGCCCTCGGGCTGCTCGCGCAGCTCGCGGAAGGCCTCGGCCAGCGTGCCGGGGGAGGAGACCCGGACCCCGTCGCGGTACAGCGCCGCCTCCACCACGCTGCCGATCTCGGCGGGCTCCGCCGCGGCCTGCGGCTCCGGCGCGGGTCCCTTCGCAGCGAGCGGTGTACGGCCCCGGACGTACCTGCCGGGGCCCTTGGCGGCGGGACGTGGGCGTCGCTCTGCCATCGGTGCCTCTCCGGTCGGGCTGCGGATCACCGCGAGAATACCGTCGAGGACAGAAGTCGTCCGCAAGCCTCGATAGCGTTCCCCGCATGACGAAGACGACGTCCCCGGCCCCCCTGCTCGGCATCCGCGCGCTGAACCGCGCGACCCTGGACCGGCAGTTGCTGCTGCGCCGCGCGCCGCTGCAGGCCGCGGCAGCGGTGGAGCATCTGATCGGGTTGCAGGCGCAGAACGTCAGGCCGCCGTACTACGCGCTCGCCGCCCGCCTCGACGGCTTCGTGCCCGAGCGGCTCTCGGAGCTGATGGCCGAGCGCGCCGTCGTCCGCATGGTGACCATGCGCTCGACGATCCACACGCACACCGCCGCCGACGCGCTCGCCCTGCGTCCGCTCGTGCAGCCCGCCCGGGACCGGGAGATCGGCGTGTTCCGCAAGGGGCTCACCGGCGTCGACCTGGACCGGCTCGCCGCGCTCGCCCGTGAGTTCGTCGAGGCCGAGCCGCGGACCATGAAACAGCTGCGCGAGCATCTGCTCGCCGAGTGGCCGGACGCCGACCCGCAGGCCCTCGGGGTCGCAGCCCGCTGCAGCCTCCCGCTCGTCCAGGTCACCCCGCGCGGACTGTGGGGCCGCAGCGGGCAGGTCTCGCTCACCACCGCCGAGCACTGGCTCGGCCGCCCCGCCGGACCGGCCGCCGCCATCGACGACGTCGTCCTGCGCTACCTCGCCGCTTTCGGGCCCGCCTCCGTCAAGGACATGCAGACGTGGGCGGGGCTGACCCGGCTGCGGCCCGCCTTCGAACGGCTCCGGCCGCAACTCCTCACCTTCCAAGACGACAACGGCGTCGAACTCTTCGACCTCCCCGACGCCCCGCGCCCCGACCCGGACACCCCGGCCCCGCCGCGCTTCCTGCCCGAGTTCGACAACCTGCTGCTCTCCCACGCCGACCGCACCCGGGTGGTGCCGCCCGAGCACTGGGGCAGCACCTGGCAGGGGAACACGGTCCACTGCACGCTCCTCGTCGACGGCTTCCTCGCGGGCGTGTGGAAGCTCCTCGACGACACCCTCGTGATCCAGCCCTTCACCACCCTCACCAGGGCCCGGCGCGCCGAGGTCGAGCAGGAGGGGCGGCGCATGCTCGACACACTGCACGAGGGGACGTCGTACGACATCAGGTTCGGGACCGTCATCCGGTGACCGGACATGGATAGAGGGCGTTGCGGGCCGCTCGTGGAGGCCCGCAACGCCCCCTGGTTACTCACCTGAGGGATACTCAGGAGTCTTCTGGGTTCACGAGTTGACCTGTGCGGTCACGAGGCTGGAGAAGGTCGTCAGCCGGGTGTAGACACCCGGGTAGCCGGCCCTCGCGCAGCCCTCGCCCCAGGAAGTGATCCCTGCCAGGACGCCCCCGATGAGCAGGGGACCGCCGCTGTCGCCCTGGCAGGTGTCCACGCCGCCGGAGGTGTATCCGGCGCAGACCATCTCGCTCGCGACGTAGTCGGAGCCGTAGGAGCTGCCGCAACTGCTGTCGGACACGACCGGGACGGTCGCGGTCCGCAGCTGGTTGGAGGAGCTGCCGCTCTCCGAGGTCGTGCCCCAGCCGAGCACCCGGGCGGTGGTGCCGGCCGCGTACACGCCCGTCTGCGAAGAGGTGACGTACTTGGCGGTGGTGTACGGCATCGACGTCGACAGCGTCAGGACCGCCACGTCCTCGCCGTTGGTGGCGTCGGTGTAGTTCGGGTGGACCCAGATCCTGCTGACCCGGGCGACCGTGCCGTTGGTGCCGTTGAGGTAGGTGCGTCCGCCCACCACGCGGACCGAACCGGTGGTCTCGCCCACCATGCAGTGCGCGGCGGTGACGACCTTGGTGGGGGAGACCAGCGTGCCGCCGCAGAACTGGTTCTGGTAGGCGTCCGTGATCTGCATGACGAACGGATAGGCGGAGGTGGTGGTCGTGGTGCCGCCCACGATCGGGTTGGGGGCGGCGGAGGCGGTGGGGGCGCAGGTGAGGGCGGTGGCGGCGGCAGCGGTGCCGGCCGCGAGGGCTACGGCGGATCGTCTTGCACGGGTGAACCCGAACATGAGTCTCCTCAAGGATTGCCGGTGGGGGGTCGCGCGGGGTGGGGGGTGATGCACGGCGGCCTCGGGATCGGCCTCCGTGTGCCCGGCGAGCGGCACGCCTTTACGCTAGAGGCGGGCCCTGCCCCCTCCCAATGAGGGAACCCCCTAGGGGAGTTGGGGCAGGGAAAACCCTCGGTCGTGCGCGGGGCTCACTTGGCGTGGCGGCCCGCGGCCAGCCGGACGATGTCCACCCGTGACCGGATACCGAGCTTGCGGTAGACCCGGGTCAGGGTCGCCTCGACCGTCTTGACGCTGATGAACAGCCGGCCGGCTATCTCCCGGTTGGTCGCGCCCTCCATCACCAGCGCCGCGACCTGACGCTCCATCGAGGCGAGCCCCTCCAGCGCGTCGACCTCGGCGGGCGCGGGCGCCGTCGCGGCCGGCTCCGCCGGGGTCGCCGTCGCGGCCGCCTCCACCTGCTTCAGCCAGGGCAGCGCCCGGCACCTGCGGAACAGCCGCTCCGCCTCGTCGTACGACGTCGGACCGGGCCGCCCGGTGCGCAGCCGGGCCAGCGCGAAGGCCGCCCGCGCCTCCTCCAGGCCGTAGCCCAGCTTGGCGAGCCGGTCCTGGACGGACGTCAGCTGCGCGACGGCCGCCTCTCGTTCGCCGCGCGCGGCCCGCACCAGCGCCTCCGCCCGGTCCAGCACGGCGAGCACGCTCTCCCGGCCGAGCCGCAGCGCCTGCTCGCGGGTGACGTCGATCACCTCCTGGGCCTCGGCGGTCTCGCCGACGAGCACCAGCGCCTCGGCCAGATTGCCCTGCCAGCGGCCACGGGCCGGGTCGGTCACGCCCAGGCTCTCCTCCAGCTGCCGCACCCGGCGCAGCGAACCGACCGCTCCGGCCGCGTCCTGGGCCACGAACTGGGCATGTCCCAGCGAGCCCAGGGCCAGCGACAGATACACCGGGTCGCCGTCCTCCTCGGCGTGCGTCACCGCCTCCCGGGCGAGCTCCAGGGCCTGCTCCACGTCCCCGCCCGACGCTTCGGCGAGGGAGGTGAACATCGTGGAGGCGCTCTCGCCGATCCCGCAGTCCCGGGCCAGCCGCAGGCTCTCGCGGGCCAGGTCCAGGGCGCGGCCGCAGTGCCCGGAGCGCAGTTCGGTCTCCGCGAGCGAGCGCATGAAGTGCACCTCGCTCTCCACGTTGCCGCGCCGGCGTGCCTCGCGCAGCAGCGCGGTGACGGTGGCCCGGGCCTCGGAGAGCTGGTCGCTCATGATCAGCCAGCGGAAGCGGGCCGCGCCCGCCCCGTTGTGATGACACGCCACCTGCGGGTCCTGCGGCTCCCGCAGGGCGCGCTTGATCGTCTGCGGGGCGTTCGGGTGGCCCATCAGGGTCTCGGCGGTCGCTTGGAAGGACAGGGCGAGCAGCTCGGTGCGCCGGTCACCGCCCCGGGCGGCCAGCTCGGCGGCGCGTTCGGCCTCCTGCCGGGCCTCGGCGAAGTCACCGAGGACCATCAGCCCGCGCCAGGCCAGCTGGTAGTGGACCTGCGCCAGCAGCCGCGGGTCGTCGCCCGCGTCCGCGAGGGCCTGCGGGAAGACGGCGTCGACGTCGCCGAGGGCCTGACCCGCGGCCTCGATCACCACCATCCAGGCCCGCACCCGGTCGCCGGAGGCGGTGGCCCGGGTCAGCACGTCCCGGGCGATGTCCCGGGCCAGGTCCACCTCACCGGCGGTCAGCGCGTCCTCGGCGGCCTGGAGCCGGCGGGTGTCGGGGCTCGGCACCATGCCGGCCGGGGTGTGCCGGGCGGCGAGCAGCCCGAGCGAGGCCGCCACCGACGGCGCCCCGCGGTCCCGGGCCAGCGCGGCGGCCTCCCCGAGCCGCGCCGCGACCTCCGGGTCGGTGCCGGTGGTGGCCAGCGCCAGATGCCGGGCCCGCTCGATCGGGTCGAAGGCCGCCGTGGACAGGGCGGCATGCGCGGCCCGCCGCGACTGCGCGGGCGCCTCCGCGTACAGGGCGGCCGAGATCAGCGGATGAGCGAACCGTACGGCGGGACCCTCCGGCTCGGTGGCCAGCAGCCCGAGCGCCGCAGCCTGGGCGGTCTCCGCCTCGGCGTTCTGCCGGCCGGCCGCGTGCAGCAGGGCCAGCGTGGGACGGGCACCCGCACTGGCCACCAGCAGGGTGTCGCGGGCGTCCTCCGACAGCATCTCCAGACGGCTCAGCACGAGCGCCCGCAGCGAGGTCGGCACCGGCAGCGGCTCGCCCGGGCGGGGCGGTGTGGCGCTCTCGGCGAGGGCGCGGCCCAGCTCCAGGGCGAACAGCGGGTTGCCGCCGCTGGTGCGGTGGATGTCCCGGACGGTGGAGCGGGGCAGCTCGTAGCCGCCCTGGTCGAGCAGTGCCGACACCTGCGCGCGGGTGAGCGGGCCGAGCCGCAGCGCCAGCGTCTCCGGCGGGGTGGCCCGCAGCTGACGGTCGTACTCCGGCCCCTCGGTGCGTACGGCGCACAGGATCTGCACCGGGAAGTCGCCGAGGCGGCGGGCGGCGAAGCCGAGCAGCTCGGCGCTCGCGGAGTCCAGCCACTGCAGGTCGTCGGCCACGACCAGGACCGGGCCCTCGGCGGCCAGCGCCCGCAGCACCGACAGCACGGCCAGCCGCAGGGCGAGGCCGTCGCGCTGGAGGCTGGACTCGCCGCGGCCGGTCAGCGCCGACTCCAGGGCGGTGCGCTGGGCGGCGGGCAGCTTGTCGGACACCTCGTGCAGCACCAGGCCGAGCAGGTCGGCGAGGGCCAGGAAGGGCAGATGCGATTCGGACTCGGTGGCCGAGCAGCGCAACACGGTCCGTGCGGTGCGGCCGTATTCCGCGGCCAATGCCCGCAGCACGGTCGACTTTCCTATTCCGGCGGGCCCCTGCAGCAGCACGCTGCCGCCCCGGGCGAGCTGCTCGCGCGCCGCGCCGAACAGCTCCTCCCTGCCGATGACCAGGTCGGGGCGGCATCGGGCAGGCTCCTGGAAGTCCCGTCGCACGGTCACCGCTCCCTCCGTGTGTCGTGGCCGTGCCAAATTCTAGGCAACGACTCATTGAAATCCGGAGTGACGAGGTGGTGAGGGAAATAACAACTTGGGAGCATACGGAAATTCGGGGCGCCGGTATATGAATGGATGGCCGTCATGTCGGCTCTGCCGCCGCCGGCTACGGCAGCAGCACTCCCGCCCGGCGTTCCGGCTACGGCAGCAGCACCCGCGCCCGGCGTTCCGGCTACGGCGGCAGCACCCGCGTCCGGCGTTCCGGCTACCCAAGTACCCCCGCCCGGCGTTCCGGCTACGGCAGCACTCCCGCCCGGCGCGCAGCCGCCACGGCCTCGCCGCGTGTGCGCGCGCCCAGCTTGCGCATCGCCGAGCGCAGATAGCTCTTGACCGTCTCGGGGCGCAGCCCCAGCCGGTCGGCCGCCGCCGCGTTGGTGGCACCCGCGGCGACCCAGGTCAGCACATCGACCTCCCGCGGCGCGAGATCCACCGCGCCCGGAGCCGCCGGACCGTCCGGACCGTCGGGGCCGTCCGGCGCCAGCAGCCCGCACGCCCTCAGCAGCTCCTCCCGCAGCTCCGGGTCCGTGATCCGCGGGGCCAGCGCCCGCAGCGCCGTGTGCGCCTCCCGCATCCGCTCCCGGGTCGCCGTGGCCTCGGTGCGGGTGCCGGAGGCAGGAGCGGGTGCCGAGGCGAGCAGACTCCTCGCCTCCTCCGCCGCCACCAGCGACTGCTCCACGTCCCGGGCCGCCTCCACCGCCGCGTGCAGGGTGCGGTCGCCCAGCGGCTGGGCCGTGCGCAGGGCGCCGTAGAGGACCCCGCGCACCCGGCGCCGTACGACGACGGGCACCGCGAGCACCGAGCGCAGGCCCTCCGTGGCGACCGGCACGTCGTACTCGTGGCTGATCTGCCGCGAGGAGGAGTAGTCCGTCACCGCGCACGGCCGCGACAGCGCCACCGCCTTCCCGCCCAGGCCGTTGCCCGAGGTCACCGCCAGCGAACGCAGCGCAGGCGTCGCCGTGCCGCTCAGCTCGCTGATCCGCAGCTGCGGCCGGCACGGCTCCACCAGCCCGCCGAACGCCACGGGCAGCCCCGTCACCCGCCGCAGCCGCACCAGCGCGGCGTGCAGATCCGTACCCGCCACCCCGCTCGTCATCGCGTCCGCCGCCACCACTCGCTCGTGCCTGCCATGGCCCACACACCCGCTCGCCTTTCCCGCCGCAGGTCCGGCCGCCCCGCCATATGCCGTACCCGCTTGCCCATGCCGCTCCGCCTGCCGGCCGCTCCCGCCGGCCGAGTCCGCCCGCTTCCTCTCGCCCGTCCGTACGCGTCCCGAAGGCCCGCTGCCGCCCCCCCGCGTCCCGATCGCAGGGGGGCCGGCCGCAACCTCGCGGCGCACACCCCCGTTCGGGGGTAGTGAGACCTGCATCACGGATTACACGATGACCGGGAGCCGCCCGGCAATGGTCCGGCACAGAGGAGGACAGATGACGACGGCCACCGAGGACTTCCGCGGGGCACGCGATTTCCTGCTGGAGCACCGCGAGGACTACGTCACCGCGTACGAGGGCTTCGCGTGGCCGCGCCCCGAGGAGTTCAACTGGGCCCTGGACTGGTTCGACCGGATCGCGCAGGGCAACGACCGCACGGCCCTGCACATCGTCGAGGAGGACGGCACCGAGACCCTGCTGTCCTTCGCGGAGCTCTCCGACCGCTCCGACCGCGTCGCGAACTGGCTGCGCGGCCTCGGAGTGCGGGCCGGCGACCGCATCCTGGTCATGCTCGGCAACCAGGCCGAGCTGTGGGAGACCGCCCTCGCCGCGATGAAGCTGCGCGCCGTCGTGATCCCCGCCACCCCGCTGCTCGGCCCCGCGGACCTGCGCGACCGCGTCGAGCGCGGACAGGTCCGGCACGTGATCGCGCGCGCCGAGGACGCGGAGAAGTTCGCCGAGGTCCCCGGCGGCTACACCCGCATCGCGACCGGCGGCACCGGAGGGGAGTGGCACGCCTACGAGGAGGCCTACGCCGCCCCCGCCGACTTCACCCCCGACGGCCCCACCCGCGCCGACGACACCCTGATGCTGTACTTCACCTCGGGTACGACGGCCCGCCCCAAGCTGGTCGAGCACACCCACACCTCGTACCCGGTCGGCCACCTCGCGACCATGTACTGGATTGGCCTGAAGCCCGGCGATGTGCATCTGAACATCTCCTCGCCCGGCTGGGCCAAGCACGCCTGGTCCAACCTCTTCGCGCCCTGGAACGCCGAGGCGACCGTCTTCCTCTTCAACTACACGCGCTTCGACGCGGCCCGCCTGATGGCCGAGATGGACCGTGCGGGCGTCACCACCTTCTGCGCGCCGCCGACCGTGTGGCGCATGCTCATCCAGGCCGACCTCGGCCAGCTCGCCACCCCGCCCCGCGAGGCCGTCGCCGCGGGCGAGCCGCTCAACCCCGAGGTCATCGAGCAGGTCCGGCGCGCCTGGGGCGTCACCATCCGGGACGGCTTCGGCCAGACCGAGACCGCGGTCCAGGTCTCCAACAGCCCCGGCCAGCCCCTGAAGACCGGCTCGATGGGCCGCCCCAGCCCCGGCTTCCGCGTCGAACTGCTCGACCCCGTCACCGGCGCGCCCGGCGCCGCCGAGGGCGAGATCGCGCTCGACCTGTCCGCCCGCCCGGTCGGCCTGATGACCGGCTACCACGGCGACCCCGAGCGCACCGCCGAGGCCATGGCGGACGGCTACTACCGCACCGGGGACGTCGCCTCCCGCGACGAGGACGGCTACCTCACCTACATCGGCCGCAGCGACGACGTCTTCAAGGCCTCCGACTACAAGATCTCCCCCTTCGAGCTGGAGAGCGCCCTCCTGGAGCACCCGGCCGTCGCCGAGGCCGCCGTCGTGCCCGCCCCGGACGAGCTGCGCCTGGCGGTGCCGAAGGCGTACGTCGTCCTGGCGGAGGGCTGGGAGCCGGGCGCCGACACCGCGAAGGTGCTGTTCGAGCACTCCCGCGACGCCCTCGCCCCCTACAAGCGCATCCGCCGCCTGGAGTTCGCGCCCCTGCCCAAGACCGTCTCCGGCAAGATCCGCCGCGTCGAGCTGCGCCAGGCCACCGCGGCCGGGTCGGACGCGGAGTACCGCGAGGAGGACTTCCGGTGAACCCGTCGACTGCTTCGGCTTCAGCGACGCCGGCGATCTCGTACGCACACGGCGTCGGCGACACCCCGCTGCTCGGCGACACCATCGGCGCCGACCTGGACCGCGCGGTCGCCGCCTGGCCCGACCGGGAGGCACTCGTCGACGTGCCCTCGGGGCGGCGCTGGACCTACGCCGAATTCGTCGCGGACGTCGACCAGTTGGCGTACTCGTTGATGGCGAGCGGCGTCACCAAGGGCGACCGGGTGGGGATCTGGGCGGTCAACTGCCCCGAGTGGGTCCTCGTCCAGTACGCCACCGCCCGCATCGGCGCGATCATGGTGAACATCAACCCGGCCTACCGCACCCACGAGGTCGAGTACGTCCTGAAGCAGGCGGGCATCTCGCTGCTCTTCGCGTCCCTCAGCCACAAGACGAGCGACTACCGCGCGATGGTCGGCGAAGTGCGCGGAAACTGCCCGCAGTTGCGGGAGACCGTCTTCATCGGCGACCCGAGCTGGGACGACCTGCTCACGCGCGGCACCCCGGCGCCGTTCCCGGAGCTTTCCTGCGACGACCCCATCAACATCCAGTACACGTCCGGCACGACCGGCTTCCCCAAGGGCGCCACCCTCTCCCACCACAACATCCTCAACAACGGCTACTTCGTGGGCGAGTCGATCGCCTACAGCGAGCAGGACCGGGTGTGCGTCCCTGTGCCCTTCTACCACTGCTTCGGCATGGTGATGGGCAATCTGGCCGCCACCTCGCACGGCGCCTGCATCGTCATCCCCGCCCCCTCCTTCGAACCGGCCGCCACCTTGCGCGCGGTCGAGCAGGAGCGCTGCACGTCCCTGTACGGCGTCCCGACCATGTTCATCGCCGAGCTGAACCTGCCCGACTTCGCCTCGTACGACCTCTCCTCCCTGCGCACCGGGATCATGGCGGGCTCGCCCTGCCCGGTGGAGGTCATGAAGCGCGTGGTCGCCGAGATGAACATGGCCGAGGTGTCCATCTGTTACGGCATGACCGAGACCTCGCCCGTCTCCACCCAGACCCGGCGCGACGACGACCTGGAACACCGCACGGGCACGGTCGGCCGCGTCCTGCCGCACATCGAGGTGAAGGTCGTCGACCCGGCGACGGGCGTGACCCAACCCCGCGGCACAGCAGGGGAGTTGTGCACCCGCGGCTACAGCGTGATGCTCGGCTACTGGGAACAGCCCGACAAGACCGCCGAGGCCGTGGACGCCGGCCGCTGGATGCACACCGGCGACCTCGCGGTGATGCGCGAGGACGGCTACCTCGAGATCGTCGGCCGCATCAAGGACATGATCATCCGCGGGGGCGAGAACATCTACCCGCGTGAGATCGAGGAGTTCCTCTACGCCCATCCCAAGATCGCCGACGTCCAGGTCGTCGGCGTACCGCACGAGCGCTACGGCGAGGAGGTCCTGGCCTGCGTCATCCCCCGGGACCCGGCGGACCCCCTCACGCTGGACGAGCTACGCACCTTCTGCGAAGGCCGGCTGGCCCACTACAAGATCCCCAGCCGCCTCCAGATCCTCGACACCTTCCCGATGACGGTGTCCGGAAAGGTACGCAAGGTCGAACTGCGGGAGCGCTTCGGCGTCCGGTAATCGCCCGGGGCGTTCGATCACGCGGGGCCAAGGCCCGTAAGATCGGACGCCCTTGGGGGGTGAGCATGGTCAGACAACGGCCCGGTACGACACCCACGCTGGAGGAAGTGGCCGCCCTCGCCGGTGTCGGGCGAGGCACGGTCTCCCGTGTCGTCAACAACGAGGCGGGCGTCAAGGACTCGACGCGTCGCGCCGTGCAGCAGGCCATCGCCGAGCTCGGCTATGTGCCCAACCTGGCGGCGCGTTCGCTGGCCGGGCGGCGGGCGGACGCCGTGGCGCTGGTCATCACGGAGCGGGACTGGCGGCAGTTCGGCGAGCCGTTCTTCTCCGAGACCGTACGGTCCGTCGGCGACGCCCTGACCGACACCTCCGTGCAACTGCTGCTCACGCTGGTCCGCACGGACGCCGAGCGGCAGCGGTTCGTCGAGTACGCCCGCGGCGGTCGCGTGGACGGTGTGCTGCTGATGTCCGTACGCGCCGAGGACCGGCTCCCCGACCACCTCGCGGACGCCGGAATCCCCACCGTGCTGCTGGGCCGCCGCTCCGGCGACGAGCAGATCACCTACGTCGACGCCGACAACGTGGGCGGCGCCCGCGAGGCCGTCGGCCATCTGCTGCGCGGCGGCCGGCGGTCGATCGCGGCCATCGCCGGACCGCTCGACATGTACGTCGCCCAGTGCCGGCTGCGCGGCTACCGGCAGGCCCTCGCCGACGCCGGGATGCCCGACGAGGACTCCTGGGTCGTCGAGGGCGACTTCACCGAGGCGAGCGGCCGCCGGGCGATGACCGAAGTCCTGGAGCGCCACCCGCAGGTGGACGCCGTCTTCGCCGCCTCGGACACCATGGCCGCCGGAGCGCTGGCCGTGCTGCACGCCTCGGGCCGCCGCGTCCCCGACGACGTCGCCGTCATCGGCTTCGACGACTTCCTGCTCGCCGAGCACACCGAACCCCGCCTGACCACCGTCCGCCAGCCCCTGGAGGAGATCGGCCGGACGATGGTGCGCCTGCTCCTTGAGGAGATGGAGCAGCCGGAGGTCGCCTGGCGGCATGTCATCCTGCGGACCCGGCTGGTGCTGCGCGACTCGGCGTGAGCCCACGCCCGGGTGTCACAGAACGGCGGGCCGTGACGTCTGGAGGGGTGTGGCCGTTCGGAAGGCCGATCCCGAGGAGGAACCCATGCCGGCGCACCAGGTGGAGACCAACAAGGCGACGTTCGCACGCTTCCACGACGCCGTGAACGGCGGCGACCTGGAGGTCATCGCCAGGACCGTCGACGAAGTCGTCGCCCCGGACGTCGTGTTCCACGCGCCCGTGCCGATGGGCATGACCGGCGCGCAGGCGCTTCTGCAGGTGTGGGCCGTGCTGCTGCGGGCGTTCCCGGACGTGCGGGTGACCGTCGAGGACGTGATCGCCGAGGGCGACAAGCTGGTCTTCCGCAACACGGTCACCGGCACACACCTGGGCGAGTACCGCGGCGCCCCGCCGACCGGCAGGAAGGTCGAGTACAGCGAGATCTTCGTCGTCCGCTTCACCGAGGACGCCCGCATCGCCGAGATCTGGGGCGTCGTCGACGTGCTCACCCAACTCCGCCAGCTCGGCATGGTCCCGGACCCGTCCCCTTCTCCGGCCCCGGCCTCCGCCTCCGCCTGAACTCCGGGCCCCCTGGACACGTGTCCCCCAGGGGGCCTCCCTTTCTCTTGACACCTTGACACCTTGACACCGTGGGCCGCTGCTGGCTTCATGGCCGCGTATGGGAGCGCTCCCACGTCTCAGTCGGGAGCGCTCCGAGCAAGGCATGAACCGATCCCTCCTCCCCGCACAACGCACCTGTACGGAAAGGACGATCCGTTGCGCCCGCACCTTCTCAACCACCTCGGAGGGCGGTCCCGGTCGGGGCCCGCCGTCCTCGCGGCGACCCTCACCGCCGGACTGCTGCTGCCGCTCGCCTCGGCGGGGCAGTCCGTCGCGGCGCCCGCCTTCGACTACGGCGAGGCACTGCAGAAGTCCCTCTTCTTCTACGAGGCCCAGCAGTCCGGGAAGCTCCCGGACTGGAACCGGGCCGGCTGGCGCGGCGACTCCGCGCTGAACGACGGCAAGGACGTCGGCCTCGACCTCACTGGCGGCTGGTACGACGCCGGCGACCACGTCAAGTTCGGCCTGCCGATGGCGTATTCGGCGTCCGTGCTGGCCTGGGGCGGCCTGGAGGAACGCGCCGCGTACACCAGCGCCGGACAGTGGACGCACCTGAAGAACAACCTCCGGTTCGTCAACGACTACTTCGTCAAGGCTCACCCCGCCCCCAACGTGCTGTACGGGCAGGTCGGCAACGGCGGCAAGGACCACGCCTGGTGGGGCCCCGCCGAGGTGATGCCGATGGAGCGCCCCGCCTACAAGATCGACGCCTCCTGCCCCGGCTCGGACCTGGCCGGCCAGACCGCCGCGGCGATGGCGGCCTCCTCCATGGTGTTCGCCGACAGCGACGCCGCCTACGCCGACAAGCTCCTCACCCACGCCAAGCAGCTGTACACCTTCGCCGACACCTACCGCGGCAAGTACAGCGACTGCATCAGCGACGCCCAGGGCTACTACAACTCCTGGAGCGGCTACCGCGACGAGCTGGTCTGGGGCGCGATCTGGCTGTACAAGGCCACCGGCGACCCGGCCTACCTCACCAAGGCGGAGAGCTACTACGACAACCTCTCCACCGAGCCCCAGTCCACCACCCGCTCCTACCGCTGGACCCTGTCCTGGGACGACACCTCCTACGGCTCCTACGTCCTGCTCGCCCAACTCACCGGGAAGCAGAAGTACATCGACGACGCCAACCGCTGGCTCGACTGGTGGACCGTCGGCGTGAACGGCGCCCGGGTCCGCTACTCGCCCGGCGGCCAGGCCGTCCTCGACAGCTGGGGCTCTCTGCGCTACGCCGCCAACACCGCCTTCGCCGCGCTCGTGTACGCGGACTGGCTGACCGGCGACCCCACCCGCAAGGCCCGCTACCACGACTTCGCCGTCCGCCAGATCGACTACGCGCTCGGCGACAACCCCCGCAGGTCCAGCTATGTCGTCGGCTTCGGCAGCAACCCGCCGACCAAGCCCCACCACCGCACGGCCCACGGCTCCTGGACCGACCAGATCACCAGCCCCGCCGACAGCCGCCACACCCTCTACGGCGCCCTCGTCGGCGGCCCGAGCGCGGCCGACGACGCCTACACCGACGACCGCCAGAACTACGTCAACAACGAGGTCGCCACCGACTACAACGCGGCCTTCACCGGCGCCCTCGCCCGCCTGTACGCCGAGTACGGCGGAGCACCCCAGGCCGACTTCCCCCGCGCGGAGACCCCCGACGGACCCGAGATGTCCGTGCAGGCCTCGGTGAACGCCTCCGGCACCAACTTCACCGAGATCAAGGCCTACGTGATCAACAAGTCGGCCTGGCCCGCCCGCACGCTCACCGACAGCTCCCTGCGCTACTACTTCACGCTCGAACCCGGCGTCCAGCCCCAGCAGATCAGCGTCAGCACCAACTACAACCAGTGCGGCCCGGTCTCCGGCCCGACGCGTCACGCGGGGGACGTCTACTACGTCACCGTCGACTGCTCGGCCACCGACATCGCCCCGGCGGGGCAGTCGGCATACCGCAAGGAGGTGCAGTTCCGGATCAGTTCGGCAGGCGCCTGGAACCCGGGCGACGACTGGTCGTACCAGCGCATCGCCACCACCCCGGGCAGCACCCCGGTGGACGCCCCGAACATCGTCCTGCTGGAGGGCGCGGCCCGGCAGTGGGGCGCCCTGCCCGACGGCAGCACCCCGACCCCGGACCCGACGCCGACACCCACGCCCACGCCCACACCCACTCCGACACCTACCCCCACCCCGACCCCGACTCCCACCCCCGCCGACGGCTGCGCGGTCGCCTACGCCGTCGGGTCCTCCTGGAACGGCGGGTTCACCGCCGAGGTCCGGGTCCGCAACACCGGCACGACGGCCGTGAACGGGTGGCGGCTCGCCTTCTCCTTCAAGGGCGGCGAGAAGGTCACCAACGCCTGGAACGCCACGGTCACCCAGTCAGGAGCCGAGGTCACGGCCTCCGACGCGGGCTACAACGCGGCCCTCCCGGCGGGCGCCACGGCGACCTTCGGCCTCCAGGCGAGCGGCACCCCGGCCGGGACCCCGGCGGCCTTCACCCTGAACGGCCGCGCCTGCACCGGCTGACCCGCCGAACGCCCCGCATTCGGGAGCGCTCCCAACTTCCCTACTGGCGGGACCAGTTGAGGGGCCCTCCCGATCATCCCGACTGACCTGCGACTTCGAAATCCGTTCGACGGAATCGTGCCCGCAGGGTTGTCAGGGACACGGGGCGACTCCTACAGTCGCCACCGAAACCGGTGGGATGGGAGCGCTCCCATCAGTGGGGAGATGGGAGCGCTCCCGCATCGCTCCCGCCTACCCGCCCCCGCAGCACGGCCCTGTCGAACCCCCCGCCAGAGAGGCCCCCGCATGCGATCGTCACCGCACCGCCTCCGCACCGTGCGCGCCCTGTTCGGCGCGCTGCTCACCGCCCTCGCCACCGTCGCCGCGCTGGTCACCGCCGGCGCCCCGGCCCAGGCCGACACGCTGATCTGTGAGACGTACGGATCGACCGTGATCCAGGGCCGCTACGTCGTCCAGAACAACCGCTGGGGCACCAGCGCCACCCAGTGTGTCACCGCCACCGACACCGGCTTCCGGGTCACCCAGGCCGACGGCTCGGTGCCGACCAACGGGGCGCCGAAGTCCTACCCGTCGGTCTTCAACGGCTGCCACTACACGAACTGTTCGCCCGGGACCAAGCTGCCCGCCCAGGTGAGCACCATCTCCAGCGCGCCCAGCAGCATCTCGTACGGCTTCGTCTCCGACGCCGTGTTCAATGCGTCGTACGACATCTGGCTGGACCCGACGCCCCGTACCGACGGCGTCAACCGGACCGAGATCATGATCTGGTTCAACCGAGTCGGCTCGATCCAGCCGATCGGCTCGCGGGTCGCCACCGCCACCGTCGGCGGCCGCACCTGGGAGGTGTGGACCGGCAGCAACGGCTCCAACGACGTGATCTCCTTCGTCGCCCCGTCGGCGCTCGCGAGCTGGAGCTTCGACGTCATGGACTTCGTCGACGCGACCGTCGCCCGTGGAATGGCCCAGAACAACTGGTATCTGACGAGTGTTCAGGCCGGATTCGAGCCGTGGCAGAACGGTGCCGGGCTCGCGGTGAACTCCTTCTCCTCGACCGTGAACACCGGCGGCACCGACCCCGGTGACCCGGGCGACCCGGCGGGCGCCTGCCAGGTGGCGTACGACACCAATGTCTGGCAGGGCGGCTTCACCGCCAACCTGACGGTGAAGAACACCGGTTCGGCGCCGATCGACGGCTGGCGCCTCGGCTTCACCCTGCCGTCCGGGCAGCGGATCACCAGCTCCTGGAACGCGACCCTGACCGGTTCGTCGGGCGCCGTCACCGCGGCCCCCGTCGCCTACAACGCGCGCATCCCGGCCGGCGGCACCCAGAGCTTCGGCTTCCAGGGCACCTACAGCGGCACCTTCGCCGAGCCGAGCGCCTTCACGCTGAACGGCACCGCCTGCTCGGTCGTCTGACCGGCGGCACACCGACCCGCTCCGGGCTCCGCCCTGCGCCGACCAGGGCGGACCCCGGAGCGTTCCAGCCCCGCACCTTTGGCCCGCACGTGCCCCGCCCCTCCGGCCCGCACCCGGAAAGGCCCGCCATGAGCTCGCGCCCCGCTCTCCTTCTTCCTTCCCCCTCCTCCCGCTCCTCGCGGCCCTCGCGTTCCGTACGCCGTCCCGCGCTCCTCGCCGCCCTGTGCGCCGGGGCCCTCGCCGTGACGGGGCTGACCGCGGCCGCGCCGCCCGCGCCCGCCGCGGTTTCCGCCGCCGTACTGCCGTACCAGGACCCGGCGTTGCCGGTGCCGCAGCGGGTCGAGGACCTGCTGGGCCGGATGACGCTCGACGACAAGCTGGGGCAGATGACCCAGGTCGAGAAGGACGCGCTGGTCCCGCAGTCCGACCTCGCCGCCTACCGCATCGGCTCGGTGCTCTCCGGCGGCGACTCCACGGTCAGCCCCAACAACGCCCAGACCTGGGCCGACACCTACGACACGCTCCAGCGCACCGCCCTGACCACCCCGCTCGGCATCCCGATGATCTACGGCATCGACGCGGTGCACGGCCACAACGCGGTCCGCGGCGCCACGCTCTTCCCGCACAACATCGGCCTCGGTGCCACCCGCGACCCCGCTCTGGTGCAGCGCGTCGGGCGGGCGGTCGCCGAGGAGGTGGCGGGCACCGGCATCGACTGGTCGTTCGCGCCCTGTCTGTGCGTGGCCCGCAACGACCGCTGGGGGCGTACGTACGAGTCGTTCGGCGAGACCCCCGAACTGCCCAGCGCCATGACCTCGTTCATCACCGGCATGCAGGGCGACACCCTGGGCGCCGACCCGGCCTCCGTGCTCACCACCGCCAAGCACTACCTCGGCGACGGCGGCACCACCGGCGGCGTCGACCAGGGCAACACCCAGATCTCCGAGGCCGAGCTGCGCGCGGTCCACCTGCCGCCCTTCAAGGAGGCGGTACGGCGGGGCGTGGGCTCGGTGATGCTGTCGTACAGCAGTTGGAACGGAGTGCGCTCGCACGCCAACAGGTACCTGGTCACCGACGTGCTCAAGGGTGAGCTGGGCTTCACCGGGTTCGTCGTGTCCGACTGGGCCGCCGTCGACCAGCTCGACGGGCAGACCGGCTTCACCGGCGCCGAGATCGCGACGGCCGTCAACGCGGGCGTCGACATGGTGATGGTCCCGCACGACTACAAGAAGTTCCTCACGCTGCTGCGCGGCGAGGTCTCCGCGGGCCGGGTCCCGCTCGCCCGGATCGACGACGCCAACCGCCGCATCCTCACCAAGAAGTTCCAACTCGGCCTGTTCGAGCGGCCCTTGACCGACCGCTCGTACACCTCCACGGTCGGCTCGGCCGCCCATCGCACCCTCGCCCGGCAGGCGGTGCGGGCCTCGCAGGTGCTGCTGAAGAACGACGGCGGCATCCTGCCGCTGCCGAAGAACGGCAAGCTGTTCGTCGCGGGCAAGTCCGCCGACGACATCGGCAACCAGAGCGGCGGCTGGACCGTCGGCTGGCAGGGCCGCAGCGGCGCCGTCACCGAGGGCACCACCGTCCTGCAGGGCATCCGTGCCGCCGTCGCCGACCCCTCCCGGGTCACGTACGACCGCTACGGCAACGGCATCGACGGCAGCTACGGCGCGGCCGTGGCCGTCGTCGGGGAGACCCCCTACGCCGAGATGCGCGGCGACCGCCCCGGCAGCATGGGCCTGGACCAGGAGGACCTGCAGACCCTGGCCCGGCTGAAGGCGAGCGGCGTGCCCGTCGTGGTGGTGCTGGTCTCCGGCCGGCCGCTGGACATCGCCGCCCAACTGCCCGACTGGAAGGCGCTGCTGGCGGCCTGGCTGCCCGGCACCGAGGGTGCCGGAGTGGCCGACGTGCTGTTCGGCGACTTCTCCCCGTTCGGCAGGCTGCCCATGACCTGGATGCGCGACGCCTCCCAGCAGCCGGTCAACGACGCCGACGGCAAGACCCCGCTCTTCCGCTACGGGTACGGCCTGACCTACGACAGCGACCCGGGCCCGGACCCCGACCCCGACCCCGACCCCGAGCCCTCGCCCGCGAAGGCCTGCACGGCCACGTACAAGCTGGTCAACTCCTGGCCGGGTGGCCACCAGGCCGAGGTCACCGTCAAGAACAGCGGGACCGGCCCGATCACCGGCTGGAGCGTGGACTGGGACCTGGGCGGCACGTCCGTCACCAGCCTCTGGAACGGCACCCACACCGTCACCGACGGCCATGTCACCGTCCGCAACACCGCCTCCAACGGCTCCCTGGCCGCCTCCGCCACCACCTCGTTCGGCTACACCGCGAGCGGCACCGCGGGCACCCCCGCCCCGCGCTGCACCCCGGCCTGAGAGACCCCCACGCACGACCCACGCTCGTCCCCCGGTTGTCGTCGCGGGTGCCCCACCACCGGCACCCGCATCCCGCACCCCCGTATCCGAGGAGAGCACATGTCCGACCGGACCAGACGCGCGGGCGCCCGCCCGCCCCGGCCGCACGGCAGGCGGTCGGCGGCGCTGGCCACCGCGCTGACCACCCTGTTGCTGGGGGCGGCGGCGCAGCTGACCGCGCCGCAGGCGTCCGCCGCCGAGGCCCATGTCGACAACCCGTTCGCCGGAGCCACCGCGTACGTCAACCCCGACTACGCCGAGCGCGTCCAGACCTCCGTCGCCCAGACCTCCGACGCCACCCTCCGGGCGCGGATGGAGACGGTCAAGAGCTATCCGACCGCCGTCTGGCTCGACCGGATCGCCGCCATCCACGGCGGCACGGTCAACGACGGCCGCAAGAGCCTCGCCGACCACCTCGACCTGGCGCTGGCGCAGAAGAAGCCCGGGCAGCCGATCACCGCCACGTTCGTGGTGTACGACCTGCCGGGCCGCGACTGCGCCGCGCTCGCCTCCAACGGCGAACTCCCGCTCACCGAAGCGGGGTTGCAGCGCTACAAGACCGAGTACATCGACGCGATCGCGGCCGTCCTGAAGAACCCCAAGTACCAGGACATCCGCATCACGACCGTCATAGAGCCCGACAGCCTGCCCAACCTGGTGACCAACACCTCCGACCCGGAGTGCGCCCAGGCCAAGAGCAGCGGCATCTACGTCCAGGCCATCCGGTACGCCCTGGACCAGCTGCACGCCGTCCCGAACGTCTACACGTACCTGGACTTCGCCCACTCGGGCTGGCTCGGCTGGGACAACAACCTCGCGCAGACGGTGCAGTTGTACACGGACGTCGCCAAGGGCACCCGGGCCGGGCTGACCAGCGTCGACGGCCTGGTCACCAACGTCGCCAACTACACGCCGCTGGAAGAGCCGTTCCTGCCCGACCCGAACAAGACGGTCGGCGGCACCATGCTCAAGTCGGCGAAGTTCTACGAGTGGAACCCCAACTTCGACGAGTCGGACTTCACCAAGAACGTGCACCGGGCGCTGGTCACGGCGGGCTGGCCCGCCTCGACGGGCATGGTGGTCGACACCTCCCGCAACGGCTGGGGCGGCTCCGCCCGGCCGGCCGCCGAGAGCACCGGCACCGCCCTGGACACCTATGTCACCGAGTCCAAGACGGACCGCCGTACCCACCGCGGTCTGTGGTGCAACGTGAGCGGTGCCGGCATCGGACAGCCCCCGCAGTCCGCGCCCTCCGGCCATCCCGACTCGCACCTCGACGCGTTTTTGTGGGTGAAGCCGCCGGGGGAGTCGGACGGGGCGAGTGAGGAGATCCCGAACGACGAGGGCAAGCGCCTGGACCGCATGTGCGACCCGACGTACTCGGCGCCCAACGCGGGCGGCAACAAGACCGGCGCGCTGCCGGGCGCCCCGCTGGCCGGACACTGGTTCCACGACCAGTTCGCGATGCTGGTGCGCAACGCCTACCCGCCCGTGCCCGTCGACGGCGGCGGCCCGGGCGACCCCGGTGACACCACCGCGCCGACCGCGCCGGCCGGCCTGACCGCCACCGCGAGGACCGCGAGCAGTGTCTCCCTGTCCTGGACGGCGGCCACCGACGACGTGGGCGTGACCGGGTACGACGTCTACCGCGACGGCACCCGCGTCACGGCCGCGCCCGTCACCGCGACCACCTACACCGACACCGGGCTGAGCGCCGCCACGGCGTACGCCTACACCGTGCGCGCCCGTGACGCCGCCGGGAACCTCTCCCCGGCCTCGGCCGCGCTGAGCGTGACCACCGAGGCGGGCGGCGGCACTCCCGACCCGGTCGGCGGCCTGAAGGTGACGTACAGGAACAACGACAGCTCCGCCACGGACAACGCCATCCGGCCCAGTCTGCGGATCGCCAACACCGGCAGCGCGTCGCTGGACCTGAGCCAGGTCACGGCCCGCTACTACTTCACCCGTGACGGCGGCTCGTCCACCGTCAGCGTCTGGTGCGACTGGGCGGTCGTCGGCTGCTCCGGCCTCAAGCTGCGGGTGGTCCCGCTGAGCACCCCGGTCGCGGGCGCCGACGCCTATCTGGAGGTCGGCTTCGCGAGCGGCACCCTGGCGGCAGGCCGCGACACCGGCGACATCCAGCTGCGGATGAGCAAGTCCGACTGGTCCGCGTTCGACGAGACCGGCGACTACAGCCGTACGACGGCCACCGCCTACGCCGACGCCCCGCGCATCCCCGCCTACCGCGGCGCCGAGCTCGCCTGGGGCGCGCCGCCCGCCTGAGACGGACCCGAAGGAGAAGGACCCCGAGGGAGAAGGACCCCGACCCCACAGGAGAGAGACCCATGGCTCGACCCAAACGACGATCACTGTCCTTACTGGCGGTGCTCGCCACCCTGCTCAGCGGTCTTGGCCTGGCCCTGATCGGCCAGGGCAGCGCCGAGGCGCACGGCGTGACGATGACGCCCGGATCGCGGACCTACCTCTGCTATCTGGACGCCAAGACCAGCAACGGCGCCCTCGACCCGACCAACCCGGCGTGCAAGGCGGCCCTCGCCGAGAGCGGCGCGACCTCGCTGTACAACTGGTTCGCCGTGCTCGACTCCAACGCGGGCGGCCGCGGCGCCGGGTACGTACCTGACGGCAAGCTGTGCAGCGCGGGCGACCGCTCGCCCTACAACTTCACCGGCTACAACGCGGCCCGCGCCGACTGGCCCCGTACGCACCTGACCTCCGGGGCGACGATCCAGATCAAGCACAGCAACTGGGCCGCGCACCCGGGCAGCTTCCGGGTGTACGTCTCCAAGCCCGGCTACTCGCCGACCTCCCCGCTGGGCTGGGGCGACCTGGAGCTGATCCAGACGGTCACCAACCCGCCGCAGTCCGGCTCGGTGGGGACCGAGGGCGGCCACTACTACTGGGACCTGAAGCTGCCCTCTGGCCGCTCGGGGAACGCGATGATGTTCATCCAGTGGGTGCGCTCGGACAGCCAGGAGAACTTCTTCTCCTGCTCCGACATCGTCTTCGACGGCGGCAACGGCGAGGTGACCGGCATCCGCGACTCGGGTGGCACACCGACCCCGACCCCGACCCCGACGCCCACGCCGACTCCGACGCCCACACCCACCCCGACCCCGACGCCGACTCCCACGGACCCGCACACCGGGTGCATGGTCGTCTACTCGGTGACGAACGCCTGGAACGGCGGCTTCCAGGGTTCGGTCGAGGTCATGAACCACGGCACGGCACCGCGGGACGGCTGGGCGGTGCGCTGGCAGCCGGGCACCGGCACCCGGATCAGCAGCGTCTGGAACGGCTCGCTCAGCACCGGCACCGACGGCACGGTCACGGTCAGGAACGTCGACTACAACCGCACCATCGCGCCGGACGGCAGTGTCACGTTCGGCTTCACCGCCACCTCGACCGGCAACAACGTCCCGGTCGGCTCGATCGGCTGCGTCACCCCGTAACACCGCCCGTCCACCGGCGCCGGCTCCCGCTCCTTCGCGGGGGCCGGCGCCCTCATGTGCGGGGGAGGGCCGAGAGCGCGTCGGCGTGGTCGTTGACCGGCTGCGGGGTGCCGGTCAGGTCGAGGACGAACAGAGGCACGCCCAGCGTGTCGGCGCCCACTCGGGCCTCGTCGGCGTAACCGGCGAGGGAGAAGTAGACACACTCCGCGGACTCCGTCATCGCGGTGAGCCACAGACACTCGACGTCCCGCAGCGAGGCCGGGCGCACGGTCGGGTCGACCTGGGCGAGGATGCCGCGCGCCGCGAGGCCGATGCCGGACGGCGGGCGCTGGTCGGCGCGGCGTATGTCCCGGTAGCCGAGCCAGCGCAGATACAGGGCGGCCGCGGTGACCGCGTCGCGCGCGGTGCGGATGGTGACCGGCTGGAAGGCGGGGCGGGCCGGGGGAGGGGTCAGGGCCGGGGCCGTCTTCACGGGCTCCACCGCCACGGGGACCCGCAGGACCGTCCCGCAGGGACAGCCCAGCTCGGGCCGCGGCCAGGGTGTGCCGCGCCCGCAGGCTCCGCAGCGCAGGGTGAGCCACTCCTCGTCCCAGGCGCGGTGGGTGACCGGGACGGCCTGCGCGTACCGGTCGACCGGCGGGACGACCGGGGCTCCGCAGGCGCACGGGTAGGACGGCGCCGCGTAGAGATGCTCGCGACGGCAGGCGGGACAGCGCACCGGGACGCCCTCGGACATGGCCCCCATGGTCCTCCTGCCCGCCCCCTGTTGTCCGCGCTTTGTCCGTCCCTTGACGGGCTTCACCACTCCAAATACATTGCTTCCAGATAGTAGAAACTCATTTCCGCAATACGGAAACTTGCGGGAAGTGAACAACGCGGAAAGGTCTCACCGCGGGGCGCGACGGTCGAGCCCATCCGACAGCCGAAGCAGGAGTACTCCATGGCTCGTATGACCGCTGCCCGCGCGGCAGTCGAGATCCTCAAGCGCGAGGGCGTCACCAACGCGTTCGGTGTCCCGGGCGCGGCGATCAACCCGTTCTACGCGGCGCTGAAAGCCTCCGGGGGCGTCAACCACACCCTCGCCCGGCACGTCGAGGGTGCCTCGCACATGGCCGAGGGCTTCACCCGTACCCACCCGGGCAACATCGGTGTGTGCATCGGTACGTCCGGCCCGGCCGGCACCGACATGATCACCGGTCTGTACTCCGCCATCGGTGACTCGATCCCGATCCTGTGCATCACCGGCCAGGCGCCGACCGCGGTGATCCACAAGGAGGACTTCCAGGCCGTCGACATCGCCTCCATCGCCAAGCCGGTGACCAAGATGGCCGTCACCGTCCTGGAGGCCGCTCAGGTCCCCGGCGTGTTCCAGCAGGCCTTCCACCTGATGCGCTCCGGCCGTCCCGGCCCGGTCCTCATCGACCTGCCGATCGACGTCCAGCTCACCGAGATCGAGTTCGACATCGACACCTACGAGCCGCTGCCGGTCTACAAGCCGGCCGCGACCCGCGCGCAGATCGAGAAGGCGATCGGGATGCTGAACGCGTCCGAGCGCCCCCTGATCGTCGCGGGCGGCGGTGTCATCAGCGCCGACGCCAGTGAACTCCTCGTCGAATTCGCCGAGCTGACGGGCACTCCGGTCGTCCCGACCCTGATGGGCTGGGGCGCCATCGCCGACGACCACGAGCTGAACGCCGGCATGGTCGGCCTGCAGACCTCGCACCGCTACGGCAACGCGACCTTCCTGGAGTCCGACTTCGTCCTCGGCATCGGCAACCGCTGGGCCAACCGCCACACCGGCAAGCTGGACGTCTACACGGCCGGGCGGAAGTTCGTCCACGTCGACATCGAGCCCACCCAGATCGGCAAGATCTTCGCCCCGGACTACGGCATCGCCTCCGACGCGAAGGCCGCGCTGGAGCTGTTCGTGGAGGTCGCCCGCGAGCTGAAGGCGGCCGGCAAGCTGCCCGACCGCGGCGACTGGGCCGCGTCCGCCCAGGAGAAGAAGGCCACCCTCCTGCGCCGTACGCACTTCGACAACATCCCGATCAAGCCGCAGCGTGTCTACGAGGAGATGAACAAGGCCTTCGGCCCCGAGACGCGCTACGTCACCACGATCGGCCTCTCCCAGATCGCCGGCGCGCAGATGCTGCACGTCTACCGGCCGCGCCACTGGATCAACTGCGGCCAGGCCGGCCCGCTCGGCTGGACCATCCCCGCGGCCCTGGGCGTGGCGAAGGCCGACCCCGAGGCGCAGGTCGTCGCCCTGTCCGGCGACTACGACTTCCAGTTCATGATCGAGGAACTGGCCGTCGGCGCGCAGCACAAGATCCCGTACGTCCATGTCCTGGTCAACAACTCCTACCTCGGTCTGATCCGTCAGGCGCAGCGGGCGTTCGACATCGACTTCCAGGTCAAGCTGGAGTTCGAGAACATCAACTCGCCCGAGCTGGGCGTCTACGGCGTCGACCACGTCAAGGTCGCCGAGGGCCTCGGCTGCAAGGCGATCCGCGTGACGGACCCGGCCGAGCTGGGCGCCGCCTTCGAGCAGGCCAAGAAGCTCGCCGCCGAGTTCCAGGTCCCGGTCGTCGTCGAGGCCATCCTGGAGCGCGTCACCAACATCTCCATGTCCGGCACGAACGACATCAGCAACGTGGTCGAGTTCGAGGACCTGGCCACGGAGCCGGGGCACGCGCCCACGGCCGTGAAGACCCTCAAGGTCTGAGTCCACAGCCACCCGCAGAGGGGCCCGCACCGTACGGTGCGGGCCCCTTCGTCATGCCCGCATCTGCCCTCTCCTGCCGTCCTCCGGCTGCGGGCACGTCGTGGCCGTTCGCGCAGTTCCCCGCGCCCCTGGGAGCTGCCCCCTTCCTGCCGTCGTCCGACTGCGGGCCGCGGTGGACTGGTCGCGCAGTTCCCCGCGCCGCTGAGGGCGTCGCCGCCAGGGGCGCGGGGAACTGCGCGAGCAACCAGACACAACCCGCGCCCGGACGACGGCAGGACGTCCCCCAGGGGCGCGGGGAACTGCGCGGCCGGCCACGTACGGCCCGCACCCGGAAGGCGGCAGCAGCGGCCGGCCACGTACGGCCCGCACCCGGAAGGCGGCAGCAAGTGGCACCTCCTCGGCCGCGCAAACCGAAGAGCGCCGGATGCGGGACCGTCCGCATCCGGCGCTCTTCAGCCCGGTGAGGTATTCAATTGGTGACCGTCCGACGGCACGAGGCTGGGCGCGACAGAACATTCGCGCCGCCGGACGGAGTCCATTGGCAGGGACCGCGACGGTCGCGACGGTTCCGGAAGCCTCTTCCCTCAGGTCGAGAAGAGGGCCCCGTACCTTCACCACCGCACTGGCTCGCACACCGCCGCGGTCCTCGGCCTGCCCGCGCACCGCCGATCGGCCACCCCTCATCCGGGCCGATCGGCGGGCGCGGGCCGCCTCGGTGGAGGTCAGTCCTCGCGCAGGGCGCGGACCGCCTCCTCCACGCGCTTGCCGTACTCGGGGTCGGCGGCGTGGAAGTGAGCCAGGTTCTTCTCGATCACGTCGTCGCGGGAGACCTGCGAGAGGCCGCCGGCGATGTTCGCGACCAGGCGGGACTTCTCCTCCGCGGACATGAGCCGGTACAGCTCGCCCGCCTGGAAGAAGTCGTCGTCCTTGGTGTGCAGCGGCGCCACGTGGTTGCCGGTGTGGCCGTTCACCGCGAGCGGGGCCGACAGCGGGCGGCCGGTCTCGGCCGGGCCGTCGTAGGAGTTCGGCTCGTAGTTCTTGGCGCCGCGGCCCTGCGGGTTGAGCGCCATGAAGCCGTCGCGGCCGTAGTTGTTCGCCTCGGTCGCCTTGGGGGCGTTCACCGGGAGCAGGGTGTGGTTGACGCCCAGGCGGTAGCGCTGCGCGTCGGCGTAGGCGAACAGACGGCCCTGGAGCATCTTGTCCGGGGACGGACCGATGCCGGGCACGAAGTTGTTCGGGGAGAACGCGGCCTGCTCGACCTCGGCGAACACGTTGTCCGGGTTGCGGTCGAGGACCAGCCGGCCCACGCGCTGCAGCGGGTAGTCCTTGTGCGGCCACACCTTGGTGAGGTCGAAGGGGTTGAAGCGGTAGTCGGCCGCCTCGGCCGCCGGCATGAGCTGCACGTACAGCGTCCAGGACGGGTTCACACCGCGCTCGATGGCCTGCAGCAGGTCCGTCTGGTGGGAGTTGGCGTCCTTGCCCGCCAGCTCCGCGGCCTGCTCGCTGCTCAGGCAGCGGATGCCCTGGTTGGTCTTGAAGTGGTACTTGACGAAGAAGGCCTCGCCCTGCTCGTTCGTCCACTGGTAGGTGTGCGAGCCGTAGCCGTTCATGTGGCGGTACGACGCCGGGATGCCGCGGTCGCCCATCAGCCAGGTCACCTGGTGCGTGGCCTCGGGGGCGTGCGCCCAGAAGTCCCAGACGTTGTCCGGCTCCTGCTTGCCCGTGAACGGGTCGCGCTTCTGCGAGTGGATGAAGTCGGGGAACTTGATCGGGTCCTTGATGAAGAACACCGGGGTGTTGTTGCCGACGAGGTCGTAGTTGCCCTCACGGGTGTAGAACTTCACGGCGAAGCCGCGCGGGTCGCGCACCGCGTCCGCGCCGCCGAGCGAGTCGGCGACGGTGGAGAAGCGCAGGAAGACCTCGGTGCGGCGGCCGATCTCGCTCAGGAAGTCGGCGTGGGTGAAGCCGGTGACGTCGTCGGTCACCTCGAAGTAGCCGTACGCGCCGGAACCGCGGGCGTGCACCACGCGCTCCGGGATGCGCTCACGGTTGAACCGGGCGAGCTTCTCCAGGAGCTGCTGGTCCTGGATCAGGAGCGGGCCGCCGACGCCGGCGGAGGCGGAATTCTGGTTGTCGGCGACCGGGGCGCCGGACTCGGTCGTGAGCACGCGCTTCGACATCGTGGACCTTCCGTGCGGGTGTCAGCGGAAACCTGTTTCCGCTTTGTGGAGCCTAGAAGTGGGGGATCTGAGCGTCAACAGTTTGTTGAAACGTAATTCCGGGCCGCGGCACCGCCTGGGCGCGACAGGACAGGTGTCGGCGGCGCCGCGGCCCGGAAGTCTCAAAGGGTCAGACCTGGGCGCCGGAGAGGCGCTCCACGGCCCGCAGCAGGGCCGAGTGGTCCAGGCCGCCGTCGCCCTGGGCGCGCAGCGACGCGACCAGCTGGGCCACGACCGCGCCGACCGGCAGGGCCGCGCCGACGTTGCGGGCGGCGTCGGTGACGATGCCCATGTCCTTGTGGTGCAGGTCGATGCGGAAGCCCGGCTTGAAGTCGCGGTTGAGGAAGTTGTCCTTCTTCCGCGTCAGCACGGTCGAGCCCGCCAGGCCGCCGTTGAGGACGTCCAGGGCGGCCGCGAGGTCCACGCCGGACTTCTCCAGGAAGACCACGGCCTCGGCGCACGCCTGGATGTTCACGGCGACGATCAGCTGGTTGGCGGCCTTCACGGTCTGGCCCGAGCCGTGCGGACCGCACAGCACGATGGTCTTGCCGAGGGCCTCCAGGAGCGGCTTGGCCTCGTCGAAGTCGGCCTGCGTGCCGCCGACCATGATGGACAGCACGGCCTCGATGGCACCGGCCTCGCCGCCGGAGACCGGGGCGTCCAGGACGCGGATGCCCTTGTCGCGGGCGGCGGCGGCCAGGTCGACCGAGGTCTGCGGGGTGATCGAGGACATGTCGATCAGCAGCGCGCCGGACTTCGCGTTCTCCAGGATGCCCTCGGGGCCGTAGGAGATCGCCTCGACCTGCGGGGAGGCGGGGACCATCGTGATGATCACGTCGGCGTCCGTGACGGCCTCGGCGATCGAGCCCGCGGCCGTACCGCCGGCGGCGGACAGACGGTCCAGCTTGTCCTGCTCCAGGGTGAAGCCGGTGACCTGGTAACCCGCCTTGATCAGGTTCTCGGACATGGGGGAGCCCATGATGCCGAGGCCGATCCATGCGATCTTGGGGAGGTTGCTCATGATGGGGGCCTTTCGGGAAGAACGAGGGTGGTCAGCGGGCCGCGCGGGCCTCGGTCGGCAGCCAGTCGAAGGCCTCGGCGCTCGGGCGGTCGCCCGGCTTGTACTCGAGGCCGACCCAGCCGTCGTAACCGGCCTTCTTCAGCTGGTCGAGCAGCTCCTCCAGCGGGAGGGAACCGGTGCCCGGGGCGCCGCGGCCGGGGTTGTCGGCGATCTGGACGTGGCCGGTCTTGGCGGCGTAACTCTCGATCACCTGCGGCAGGTCCTCGCCGTTCATGGACAGGTGGTACAGGTCCATGAGGAACTTGGCGTTGCCGAGTCCGGTCGCCTCGTTGACCTTGTCGACGACCTCGATCGCGGCCGGGGCGCTGACCAGCGGGTACAGCGGCGACTCGGGCTTGTTCAGCGTCTCGATCAGCAGGATCGCGCCGACCCGGTCGGCCGCGCGGGCCGCGCGGACCAGGTTCTCCAGGGCCAGCGCGTCCTGCTCGGCCGCGTCCACGCCCTCGACGCGGTTGCCGTACAGGGCGTTGAGCGCCTTGCAGCCCAGGGACCGGGCGAAGGCGGCCGCCACGTCGATGTTGGCGCGGAACCGCTCCGACTCCTCGCCGGGCACCGACAGGGCGCCGCGGTCCGGGCCGGGGAGCTGACCGGCGTAGAAGTTCAGGCCCGTGAGCTGGACGCCGGCGTCCTCGATCGCCTTCTTCAGGGCGTCGAGCTCGGACTGCTCCGGGGTCGGGGAGTCGATCCAGGGCCACCACAGCTCGACCGCGGTGAAGCCGGCCGCGGCGGCGGCCGCGGGGCGCTCCAGGAGCGGGAGTTCCGTGAAGAGGATCGACAGGTTGACGTTGAAGCGCTGGTCTGCGAATCCCATCGGGGGCCGCGCTCCCTTCCGTGCTAGGAATTTCGTATTGCGGAAGTACGTTTCTGCTTAACGGAAGATTGCCTGTGGTCGGGGACGACTGTCAAGAGGCGAAAACGCAAAGAGCCCCCGCGCGAGGCCGCGCGGGGGCTCAGGGTCGTGCAGGTCAGAGCGCGTCCACGGCGCTCACCTTCCAGCCGTCGTAGGTGCGGTCCAGGGTCATCCGGACCCGGTTGAGGTCGACACGGGAGCCGGTGACCTGGGTGCTCTCGGTGACCTGGTCGACGAAGAGCAGTACGACGGCCCGGTCCGGCGACGCCGACACCACCGACGCGGCAGGCAGGCCGCCCCCGGCCGGCCTCACGACCGTCGCCCGCACCACGCCGCGGTACTTCCTCGCCGTCGGCCCGACAACCGTCTTCGTCGTCCGGCCGTACTCCTCGCGGAACTTCCCCGTCAACAGCGCACGGGCGCGCGCGAAGTCGCGGTCCAGGTGGCGATGGTCGTAGGAAAGTACGACAGGCGCCGCCTTCTGTGCCGCCGCGAGCGCCTCGACGCGGGCCCGCTCGGTCGTCCGCGCCTCGCGGTCCTGCCAGGCGAGGACGCCCACCGCGACCAGCGCGGCCGACAGCAGCACCCCGAGGAGAGCGGTACGGAGCCTGCCGCGCCGGGGGCCGGGCAGGGCGGGTTCGTCGTCCTTCGGGCGCGGCTCGGGCGGGTCGTCCCAGCCGTCCGGCTTCTCGATGAGCACGGTCCGGCCGGACGCCCCCGGCTCCGGCGGCGAGGCCGGCACCTCCCGTGTCTCCGCGCGTTCCGCGCGCCTGGCGGCCGCGCGGGCCGCCGCCGTGAGCGTGCGCCGGGTCGCTTGTGCCACGGTCGTTCTCCTTACTGATGATCAGCCGAAACCGATGGTCGGCCGAACGGACGGTCAGCCGACGAACTCCACGGCGGAGGTCAGCCAGCGGCCGTCCTCCAGCACCAGGTCCAGCTGCAGGCGGTAGGTACGGGCCTCGCCCTCGGGCACGGCGACATTGGTGACCTTGCTGTCGGCGACCACCAGGACCCGCGCGGAGTCCTCGTCGGATCGGACGACACCCGCCTCCAGGACCTGCCCCTCGGACACCGACCTGTTCTGCGCGACGAGCTTCGTCAGCTCCTCGGCCTGCCCGGCGAACTGCTCCTTGAAGTCGCCCGTGGCGCCCTTGAGCACCTGCGCGCTGTCCCGGTCGTAGTGCCGGTAGTCCAGCGAGGTGAAGTTGAGCGCCGACTGCCGGGCGGCCGCGAGGATGTCCTGGCGGCGCTGCTCGGCCTCCCGGTGCTCGTACACCCGAAAGCCCAGCCAGAGAGCCGACGCGGTCGTGAGGACGGTCGCCACGATCAGCGTGAGGGGGTGGTGCAGCAGTCTCTTCACGCCATCGGTCCGACGAGCAGCCATTGCCAGGACTCCTTTCCGAACACGGCCTGCTGGCCGCCCGCCGAGCCGATCTCGACGGGCCCTTGGGCGCCGGGCGCGTTCTGCGCGCCCCGCACCGAGCTGGAACTGCCGCGCGGCAGCGTGCAGCGCGCCCCGGTGTTCGCGGGGCGGGTGGTGGTGTCGGCCGGGTCGCGCCACCGGGTGCCGTAGCCCTGGGTGCAGGCCGGCGGGTCGTCGGCGTTCACGACCAGGCCGAAGTGGGTCGTGCCGTCGCCGGGCAGGACCGTGTAGCTGCCCGAGACCACCACCGGGAAGGTGACCAGCGCCTGTTCGACCCCGGGCAGCCGGGCGAGCGTGACCTGGCCGCCGCTGATCAGATTCGCCAGCAGCACCGACAGATGCGGGTCCAGGGACTTCAGCAGCGAGTTCACCTCGTACGCCGCCGGGCGCGCGCTGCCGATCAGCTTGCGCAGATCCCCGTCGCTGCTCTTCACCTGCGCGGTGAGCAGCTTCAGATCGCGGGCGAAGGACCGGATCGCCGAGCCCTGGTCGGACTGGGTCTTCAGGACCGTGCGCGAGTCCTCGATCAGGCGAATCGTCTCCGGCAGCGACGCGGAGGCGGCTTCGACGAGCTCGTTCCCGGAGTCGACCAGCCGGCTCAAGGAGGGGCCGGTCCCGGCGAACGCGTCGCCCAACTCCGCGACCGTGACCCGCAGATCGCCCTTGTCGACCGAGTTCACCAGCCGGTCCAGGCTCACCACCAGCTCGGTCGTCGGCAGCGGCACCCGGGTGCGGCCGCGCGGGATCGTGCTGCCGTCCAGCAGATACGGCCCCGTCGAGCGGCGCGGCTGGAGGTCGACGTACTGCTCGCCCACCGCCGACCGGTTCGCCACCACCGCCAGCGCGTCCGCCGGGATGCGCGGCGCCCCGTCGTCGATCTCCAGCGCCAACGACACCCCGTCGTCCCCGCTCAGCCGCAGCTCGCCCACCCGGCCCACGGGCACCCCGCGATAGGTGACCTCGGCGCCGGTGAAGATGCCGCCGGAGTCGGCGAAGTCGGCGTGCACGGTGTAGCCGGAGCCGAGCAGCCCGTCCACCAGGCCGGTGTACTCGGCACCGACGTACGACACACCCACCGCGGTGACCGTGGCGAACGCCAGCAGCTGGGCCTTGACCGTACGAGTGATCACGGCAGGATTCCCTTCAGGAGCAGCTCGGCGAGGGCGTAGTCGATGCCGTCGCCGTCCGGCCGGGTGCCGTGGGTGCGGTGGGCGACGCCGAGGCCGGTGCACACGGGCGGGCACAACGGGGCCTCGCCGTCCGGCGGTTCGGGTGCGCTCGGCACCGGCTCGGGCACACCGGGCACACCTGGCACCTCGGGAAGCCCCGGCACCTCGGGCAGGCCCGGCACCTCCGGCAGCCCTGGCGTCTTCGGCAGCTCGGGCGTGTCCTCGGGGGGCTCCTCGTCGAGGTTGCCGTAGATGCTCGCCAGATCCAGGTCGGCGGTGATCTCCAGGTTGACGTAGTCGCCCCGGACGGCGTCCACGGCGTTGCGCGGGAACGGGTATGTGGTGAGCAGCTCCAGCGCGTTGGGCAGGTTCGCGCCCGCCTGGTTCAGCCGTTGCAGGATCGGCCGCAGAGCGCGGAGGTTCGCGACGGTGTCGTCGTGCGAGGCGTCGACGACCTCGGTGCCCTTCTTTCCGAGCTGCGCCAGCGCGGTGAGCATCGTGGTGAGGTCCTTGCGCTGGTCGGCGAGCACCTTCAGCGCGGGCGGCAGCGTGTCGACCGCGCGGGCGATCGTCTTCTTCTCCTTGCGCAGCCGTCCCGCGAGCCGGTCGATGCCCTTCAGGGCCCGCACGATGTCCTCGCGCTGGTCGTCGAGGCCGCCGAGGAAGGTGTTCAGCTCCTTCAGCAGCGACTTCAGCCGGTTCTCCCGGCCGTCCAGTGCCTTGTTCAGCTCCACGGTGATCGTCTTGAGCTGGGCCACGCCGCCGCCGTTGAGCAGCGCGGACAGGGCGGACAGCACCTCCTCGATCTCCGGGTTGCGGCCGCTGCGGGCGAGCGGGATGCGGTCGCCGTCGGCGAGCCGCCCGGCCGGCGGGGTGCCGGCCGGGGCGGACAGCGCCACGTACTTCTCGCCGAGCATGCTGGTCTGCCGCAGCTCGGCGACCGCGTTGCCGGGCAGCTTCACCGAGCCGGCGATCCGCAGCCGCACCCGGGCCCGCCAGCCGGCCAGTTCGACCTTCTCGACCGCACCGACCGTGACGTCGTTCACCTTCACCGCGGACTGCGGCACCAGATCCAGGACGTCCCGGAACTCGACAGTGATCCGGTACGCGTCCCCGCCCGCGGCCGCGCCTCCGGGCAGCGGGACGTCGTACCAGCCGTGGAACTCGCAGCCGGTCAGCAGCAGCGAGCCGGCCGCCGCCCAGGCGAGCCCGTGGCGCACTCTTCTCATGTGCGGGCCTCCAGGATTCCGCCGAGGGTGCGGTCGACCGAGCCGGACGCCTTCGGCACCTCGGGCAGGGAGTCGAACAGCTCTCGAAGCTCGGCGCAGTCGGCGGTCTTTCCCTCGGTCGTGCGCAGGATCGAGCACAGCAGCGCGGCCGGGTCCTGCGGCTGCTGGGGGTTGTTGCGGGTGTCGAGGGTGCCGGAGGACGGGTTGTAGGCGTTCTGGAGGTTCGACAGTCCGGTCGGGGCGACCTCCAGCAGCTCCTCCAGGGCCTTGCGCTGGGTGACCAGCACCTCGGTCACTTTGCCGAGCCCCTTCACGTTCGCGGTGAGGGACTTCTTGTTCTTCTTCACGAACCCGGTCACATCGCCCAGCGCGGTCGCCAGATGCTTCAGTGCCTCCGCCAGGTCCTTGCGCTCGCCCGCGAGTTGCTTCGCCACCTCGGCGAGCGTGGTGTCGAAGGAGCGCACGCTCTTGTCGTCGGCCGCCAGTGCCGCCGTGAACACCTGGAGGTTGCGGACCGTGCCGAACAGGTCGCCCCGGCCGTCGGACAGCGTGGTCACCGCCGACGACAGGTCCTCGACCGTCTGATGGATGTTCTCGCCCTGACCGTCGAGGTTCTCCGCGCTCACGCCGAGGAGCCGGGCGAGGGAGCCGTCCTTGTCGGCGCCGTTCGGGCCGAGCGCCTCGGAGGTGGTGTGCAGACTGTCGAAGACCCGGTCCAGCTCCACCGGCACGGCCGTGCGCGACTCGGGGATCACCGCGCCGTCCCGCAGCACCGGCCCCTTGCGGTAAACCGGCAGCAGCTGCACATAACGGTCGCTGACCACCGAGGAGTTGATGATCGCCGCCTGCGCGCCGGCGGGGACCTTGCGGCCGGCGTCGTACTCCAGCACCACCCGCACCCGCGCCCCCTCGGGCTCGATCTCCTTCACCTCACCGATCCGTACGCCGAGGACGCGGACGTCGGAGCCGGGGTAGATGCCGACCGTGCGCGGGAAGTACGCCGTGACGCGCACCGGCTCCTCACGCGGCCACAGCGTCACGGCCAGCACCGCGAGGACCACCACGGGGACGGCCCAACGGGCGTGCCTCCAGAGCCGTTTCACCGCTCGCCTCCCGTCCTCGGCACCACCGGGGCGGCCACCATGTTCTGGATGTAGCTGTCGAACCAGCGGCCGTTGCCGAGGGTGTTGGTGAAGACCCGGATGTACGGCGCGAGCAGCTTCACGCTCCGGTCCAGGCTCGACTGATTGCGTTCGAGCATCCCCACCACCTGGTTCAGGCCCTTGAGCGCGGGCCCGATCTCCTTCTCGTCGTCCTCGACGAGCCCGGACAGCTGCACGCCGAGCGCGGCCGAGGTGACCAGCAGTTTGTGAATGGCCTTGCGCCGCTTGCTGATCTCGGCGAACAGGTCACTGCCGTCCTTCACCAGACCGCTGAAGTCCTCCGACCGTTCGGCGAGCACACCGGTCACGCCGTTCGCGTGATCCAGCAGCCCGCGCAGCTCCTCGTCCCGCTGGGCGACCGTCCGGGAGATCTTCGACAGGCCCTTGATCGAGGCGCGCACCTCGGCGGGGGAGTCCTCGAAGGTGGTCGAGATCGTGTCCAGGGCCTTGGCCAGGCGTGCGGTGTCGACCTCCTCCGTGGTGGTGGTCAGATCGCTGAACGCCTGCACCACGTCGTACGCCGGTACGGTCCGCCGCAGCGGGATCTCGCTGCCCGGTGCGAGCTGCCCCGGCCCCTTCGGGTGCAGGGCCAGGTACTTCGCGCCGAGGATCGTCTTCACCCGGATCGACGCGCCGGTGGCGGTGCCGAAGTCCGGGTCACCCTTGATCTTGAAGGTGACCTTGACGTGGTCGCCGTCCAGGTCGACCTCCTCCACCTTGCCGACCTTCACCCCGGCGATCCGCACCTCGTCGCCCGGCTTGAGCCCGCCGGCCTCCGCGAAGGCCGCGCTGTACGTCTCGCCGCCGCCGATCACCGGCAGGCTGTCGGCGTTGAACGCGACGACGGTCAGCAGGGTGAGGGTGGTGAGCCCGGCCGCCCCGATGACGACGGGGTTGCGCTCACGGAACGGCTTGAGCCGTGCGAACCTCATTCCGCACACCTCGCCCGCGCCACATGCAGCTCCGGCCGGATCACCCGCTCGGTCCTCGGCAGCACGATCCGGCCGTCGAAGTCGCACAGGTAGAAGTTGAACCACGAGCCGTAGGACGCCGTCCCCGTCAGCTCGTTCAGCTTGTTCGGCAGCCGCTTCAGCACACCCTCCACGGTCTTCTCGTTGGCGTTGAGCGTCCCCGTCAGCTCGGTCAGCTCCGCGATGTCGTCCTTCAGCGGCGGCCGGGCGTCCGCCAGCAGCCCCGACGTGGCCTCGGTCAGATCGCCGATGCTCACCAGGGACTCACCGATCGGCTTGCGGTCGGCCGACAGCCCGGAGATCAGCCGGCGCAGCTCCTTGAGCAGGCCGGAGAACCGTCCGCCGCGCTTGTCGAGCGTCTCCAGCACCGAGTTGAGGTTGTCGATCACCGACCCGATCAGCTTGTCCCGCCCGGCGAGCGTCGTGGTGAGCGAGGCCGTGTGCGTGAGCAGGCTGCGCACGGTGCCGCCCTCGCCCTGGAGCGTCCTGACGATCTCCGTGGCCAGCTGGTTGACGTCCTCGGGGCTCAGCGCGGCGAACAGCGGCTTGAAGCCGTTGAGCAGCGCGTTCAGGTCCAGCGCGGGCTGGGTCCGGGACAGCGGGATCGTGGCGCCGGGCGCCAGCCGGGTGCCGTCGCCCGCGCCCTCGGTCAGCGCGATGTACCGCTGCCCGACCAGGTTGCGGTACCGGATCACCGCCCGGGTGCTGGTCAGCAGCGGCCGCCGCTCGCTCACCGTGAAGGTGACCTCGGCCAGCGTCCGGTCCTTGACCCGGACACCCTCGACCTCACCGACGCGCACCCCGGCGACCCGGACGTCGTCGCCCTCCGCCACGCCGGTCACATCGCTGAACACCGCGTGATAGGTGTGCTTCGGCGTCAGGCTGAACCCGCCGATGGTGGCGGCCAGCAGCGCGGTCGCCGCCAGGGTCACCACCGCGAAGAGCGCGAACTTGACCAGCGGCGCGGCCGTACTCTGCGAGGACCTCATGCGACACTCACCGCCGTCCCACGGGCCAGGGGCCCGAACAGCAGGGTCGCCACGGCCGGTACCTCGTCCGCCGGCACACCGAGGACGGGTGCCACGAGCGAGGAGACCGCCCGCTGTTCCGACCGGGTGGCGGACACGCCTGGGGGAAGCGCACTGCTGGAGATCCCTGCCTTCGTACCGTCGTTCAGATGGGGGTGCGGTCCCGGCACCGGCGGATGCGGCAGGCCCCGGCAGTCCGGCCCGGACCGCTCGCCGTAGACCGGCTCCTCGCCCGGCACATAGCCGGGCCGCTGCCGTACGACTTCCAGGGTGATCCGCATCCGCCCGCCCCGGAACGCCTCCTGGGACGCGGCGTCCTGCCGCACCAGGCCCTCCAGCAGGCACGGGTACTCGGGCGAGTAGCGGGCGAAGAGCTGAAGGGTGGGCCGCGAGACCCGGCCGAGCGTGATCAGCCGGTCCCCGTGGGTGTCGAGGAAGTCCTCAGCGGTACGGGCCACCCCGGTCGTCGAGGTCAGGGCCGCGGCCAACTGGTCCTGCTTCTCCACGACCGTCGTGCTGGTCGTGACCGTGTTGCGCAGGATCGCCAGCAGATCCGGCGCCGCGTCCCCGTACAGCTCGGCCACGTCCGCGAACCGCGCGATGTCCTCCCGCAGCGACGGCAGATGGGGGTTGATCCGCCGCAGATAGCCCTCCACGCGCGTGAGGTTGTCGCCGATGCGGTCGCCGCGCCCCTCCAGCGCGGTCGCGAACGCCGAGAGCGTGGCGTTGAGTTCACCCGGCCGGACCGTGCGCAGCAGCGGCAGCAGGTCGTCCATCAGCCGCTGCAGCTCCATGCCGACCCGGGTGCGGTCCTGGCCGATCACATCGCCCGCGCGGATCGGCCGGGCCGACGAACCGGGCGGCACCACCAGGTCGACGTACTTCTCGCCGAACAGCGTCTTCGGCAGCAGCCGCGCCCGCACGTCCGCCGGGATGTACGCCACGTGCTCCGGCCGCAGCGCCAGGTCGAGCACGGCCTTGCCGCCGTCCGCCCGCACCTCGCGCACCTCGCCGACCAGCAGCCCGCGCAGCTTGACGTCCGCGCGCCGCTCCAGCTGGTTGCCGAGCGAGTCGGCCTCCAGGGTGACCCGTACGACGGAGGTGAACGCCTGCTGGTAGACGGCCACCGCGAGCGACAGCAGCAGCGCCAGCACGGCCAGGAACGCGACCCCGTACAACCTGAGCCTCATCGCCTTCACCCCGCGATCCGTACGGTCGTGTCGGCGCCCCAGATCGCCAGGGACAGGAAGAAGTCCACGACGTTCACGGCGACGATGGACGTGCGCACCGCCCGGCCCACCGCGACCCCGACGCCCGCCGGGCCGCCGCTCGCGTAGTAGCCGTAGTAGCAGTGCACCAGGATGATCAGCACCGCGAAGACGATCACCTTGCCGAACGACCAGAACACGTCGACCGGCGGCAGATACTGCTGGAAGTAGTGGTCGTAGGTGCCCGCCGACTGCCCGTAGTAGCCGGTCGTGATGGTCCGCGCGGCGAAGTACGAGGACAGCAGCCCCACCACGTACAGCGGGATCACCGCCACGAACCCGGCGATCATCCGGGTCGTCACCAGGAAGGGCAGCGAGGGCACGCCCATCACCTCCAGGGCGTCCGTCTCCTCGCTGATCCGCATCGCGCCGAGCTGCGCGGTGAACCCGGCCCCGACCGTCGCCGACAGCGCGAGCCCGGCCACCAGCGGGGCGATCTCCCGGGTGTTGAAGTACGCCGACAGGAACGCCACGAAGTTGGACGTGCCGAGCTGGTTGAGGGCCGCGTAGCCCTGGAGCCCCACCTCGGTGCCGGTGAAGAAGGACAGGAACGCGATCACCCCGACCGTGCCGCCCACCACCGCGAGCGCGCCCCGGCCGAAGCTCACCTCGGCGAGCAGCCGCAGCACCTCCTTCTTGTAGCGGCGCAGGGTACGGCCGGTCCACGCCAACGAGCGGCCGTAGAAGACGAGTTGGGAGCCCAGCTCCTCAAGTCTGTGCAGCATCTGCTCACCCCCTCTGCGGAACGACCTGGAAGTACACGGCCGTCAACACGAAGTTCGTCACGAACAGCAACATGAAAGTGATCACCACGGACTGGTTCACGGCGTCCCCCACCCCCTTGGGGCCGCCCTTCGCCGTCAGTCCCTTGTACGAGGCGACGATCGCCGCGATCGCCCCGAACACCAGCGCCTTCACCTCGGCCGCCCACAGGTCGGGCAGCTGGGCGAGCGTGGTGAAGGAGGCCAGATAGGCGCCGGGGGTGCCGTCCTGAAGGACGACGTTGAAGAAGTAGCCGCCGGCCACGCCGACGACCGACACCAGCCCGTTGAGCAGCACGGCGACCACCATCGACGCCAGCACCCGGGGTACCACCAGCCGGTGCACGGGGTCGATGCCGAGCACCTGCATCGCGTCGATCTCCTCGCGGATCTTCCGTGCCCCGAGGTCCGCGCAGATGGCCGTGCCGCCCGCGCCCGCGATCAGCAGCGCGGTCACGATCGGCGAGGCCTCCCGCAGCACGGCCAGCACGGAGGCGGCCCCCGCGAAGGACTGCGCGCCGAGCTGCCGGGTCAGGCTGCCGATCTGCAGCGCGATCACCGCGCCGAAGGGGATCGACACCAGGGCGGTGGGGAGGATGGTGACCGAGGCGATGAACCAGGCCTGCTGGATGAACTCCCTTATCTGGAACGGCCGTCGGGGCAGCGTTCGCAGGATGTCCAGCGCCATCGCGAAGAGGTCGCCGCAGTGGCGCAGGGCGGCGGTGGGGGAGAGGCTCATGCGTCCTCCTCGGCCTTCGGCTCCGCCTCACGCCGGGCGATCGCCTCCCAGCGGGGCGGCCGGGTGATGCCGGGGCCGGGCAGCAGCCGTGGGGTCATCTCCGGCGGCGCGCCCGTGTCGTCGATCTGCTTCAGCTCCTGCTCGACCTGCGCGGCGTCCTTCTCCTCCGCCATGCCGATCGGCCCCTGCATCCGGCCGTTCAGGAACTGCCGTACGACCGGTTCGTCGCTCCTCAGCAGCTTCTCGCGCGGCCCGAACATCACCAGCTCGCGGCGGAACAGCAGCCCGATGTTGTCCGGCACCTGACGGGCCGAGGCGATGTCGTGGGTGACGATCAGGAAGGTCGCGTCGATCTGCGCGTTGAGGTCGACGATGAGCTGGTTGAGGTAGGCCACGCGCACCGGGTCCAGGCCCGAGTCCGGCTCGTCGAACAGGATGATCTCCGGGTCGAGCACCAGCGCCCGGGCCAGACCGGCCCGTTTGCGCATGCCACCGGAGATCTCCCCGGGCAGCTTCCGCTCGGCGCCGATCAGGCCGACCATGTCCATCTTCTCGAGCACGATCCGGCGGATCTCGGACTCGGACTTACGGGTGTGCTCGCGCAACGGGAAGGCGATGTTGTCGTACAGGTTCATCGACCCGAACAGCGCGCCGTCCTGGAACAGCACGCCGAACAGCTTCCGCACCTCGTACAGGTCGTGCTCGCGCAGCTTGGTGATGTCCTTGCCGGCCACCTTGATCGAGCCCCGGTCCGGCTTGAGCAGCCCGACGAGCGTCTTCAGGAACACCGACTTGCCCGTGCCGGACGGCCCGAGCAGCACGGAGACCTCACCGGCGGGCAGCGTCAGCGAGACGTCCTGCCAGATGACCTGGTGTCCGAAGGACTTGGTCAGCCCTTCCACACAGATCTCGACACCCATCCGGTCCCACCCTTCAGCAGCGGCCCTTTCGACTGCTCTACGGGGAGGGGCGGGGCGTCCGTCGCGGCGGAAGCGAACTTTTTTCCGAAGGCTCTACGGGAGCCGGTCGGAGAGGCTCTCGGGGACGGCCGGGGCGTCTGGGATCTGCGTGCCTTCTGCGGCGGTCGGTACGTCCACGAGCTCCGGCACCTCCGGCACATCGGGGGGGGCGGGCGCGACGCCCTGCGGCGAAAGACCGGGCACCTCGGGCAGGCCCGGGACGCCCGGCACCTGGGGCACCACCTCGTGCACCTCGTCCGTCGGAAGCCCCGCCGTCGGTGACAGCACGGCGAGCGAGGGCACGCTCAGCGGAAGCAGCGGCTGCTCCCCGGCACGCGCCATCGTGCGCGGGGCCGAGGACGGGCGCGCGTCCGGTGCCTGCCGCACGTCAGGGGTGCCTCCCGCGCTCTCACCGTACGGCCGCTCCCGCGGAGCCGCCTCGGGGGCGGGGGAGACGGACGCCTCGGACGGTGCCGTGCCCTGCCGGTCCCAGGGGCCGGTGTGGGGCAGCAGCGCGAACCCGGCCACCACCAGGGTCGCCGCCGCCGACGTGGCGACCACGCCCGGGCGGGGCCGGCCGCGCCCGAGGAGGAACAGGGCGAGCCCCAGCGTGCCGGCGAGCGAGTTGCGCAGCGTCCGGCGGGCCCGGGCCAGCAGGGACTCCACGGTCCGGTAGCTGAGCCCCATCCGGACGGCGACCTGACTCACGTCCAGGTCCTCGGACTTCAGCCGCAGCGCCTCGGCCTGCCGGGCGGGCAGCTCCCCGCTGCGCCGGGCCAGCCACCTCGCCTCGGCCCGGTCGCACACGGCCTCCTCGACCGGCACCGGGCCGGGCGCGAGGAGGGTCGGGCTGCGGTGGACCTCGGCCTCCCGGCTGACCTGGCGGTACCGGTCGACGCACAGCCGCATGGTCACCGTGGTCAGCCAGGCGGGGAGCCGGTCGTCGTCCAGGTCGGGGCGTTCGGCGGCGCGCAGCATGGCCTCGTGCACGGCGTCCTCGGCGTCCTCCTGGGACATCGACCGGCGGCGGGCCACCTTCAGCAACTGCTCCCGGTGTCTCCACATGGTCTGCCAGCGGTCGTGTGCGGCCTGAATCTCCGCCTTCGTCGGCAGGTCCGTCGTCGCCATGAGGGCCCCTTCGCGCTCACCCACCGGTCGGGTGCGGTGCCGACCGGCGGGTGGCGACATTACCGCCGAGTATCCGCGGTTGTGGAGGGGGCGGCGGTTATCGAGTCGGCAACGGTCCCTCCTGGCCTCCGGGCAGCTCAGGGACGTCGGGCAGGACGTCGTCGGTGGGGATGCCGAGGGGTACCGAGGGGGCCGGTGAGGCCAGGGTGGGGCGAGGTGCGGGCGTGCTCGGCTCGGGCTCTGTGGACGGCGCCGGGCTGGGCACCGTACGAGGAGAGGCCGGGGGCGACGACGTCGCGGGGGCGGAAGGCGTGGGGGATGCGGACGTACGGGGCTGCGGCGCGCGGGATTCGGACGTGCGGGAAGCGCCCGCCGGGCCCGCGTCCGGGACGACCCGGTGGCCGCCGAGGAAGTAGCCGTACCAGGCCAGGACCGTGCGCAGATAGGCGCGCGAGCGGTTGTAGCCGAGGATCGCCTGCTCCAGGCCGGCCGGGTCGGACAGGTCGCGGGCGCCCGCGCAGAGGTAGCGGCCGGCGGCGAGGGCGGCGTCGTAGACGTTGTGCGGGTCGGCGCGGCCGTCGGCGTTGCCGTCCGCGCCCCAGGACGCCCAGGTCGACGGGATGAACTGCATCGGCCCGACGGCACGGTCGTACACCGTGTCCCCGTCGTAGGCCCCGTCGTCGGTGTCCTCGATCAGGGCGAAGCCCCGGCCGTCGAGGCGTGGCCCGCGGATGGGGGTCGCGGTCGTGCCGTCGGGCCGCACCCGGCCGCCGCCCGCCTGGCCGGACTCGACCTGGCCGATCGCGGCCAGGAGCTGCCAGCGCAGCCGGCAGCCGGGGTCGGTGCGGGCCAGCTCGGCCTCGGCGCGGCGGTAGGCCGCGAACACGCTCGCGGGCAGCGCGGCGACGGGCCTCGGTGACCGCTCGGCCACGTTCAGCGGGGGCAGGTCCCTGCGGTAGGGGGCGTCGCCGGACACGCTCGGCCCCTCGTCGGCCGGTGCCTGGCGCGGCGGCGCGACCGCCCTGGCCGGGACCGCCCCCGGCGGCTGCGAGGCGGTGAGCGCGGCCATCGCCACGACCGCCGCCGCCGTACCCCTGGCTCCTCTGACCGCTCTGCCGACCCTGTGCCCTGTCACTGTGCGACCCCTCCCTGCGGACTGTCTGTCATCCGCTCTACGGCGCGCGGGCCCGGTTCCGTCGCGGGAACTCCCGGGACGCCTTCCGCCGCCCGGACCGACCGGTCAGTCGCCCGGTGGCCGCAACCGCTGCCGGAACCCGCGTGCGGGGCGTTAGGTTGGGCGCGTGCGATTGAGAGTGGAGTTCACGACCGAGCCGTTCGACCTCGACGAGGCGCCCGCGCACGCGCTCGCCGCGCGTGAGGTGATCGAGGCCGCGGAGCTGGACGAGGTGGACGTCGGTCCCTTCGGCAACACGGCGGAGGGGGGTGCCGACGCGGTGCTGAGCGCCGTGGACGCGCTGCTGCGCAAGGCGCTCCAGGCCGGGGCCACCCGGGTCTCGCTGCAGGTCAACGTGGTCGCGGAGGGTGCCGAGTGAGCGGGGACGAGCCGTTCATCACGGCGGTCAAGCCGCTGGTCGACGCCATGGGCGGGGAGCTGCTGCCGCCGGACGAGGCCGGCCCCGACGATGTCGTGCTCGCCTGGGAGGGCGCCGACGTCGTCGCCGTACGGCTGCCGCAGCTCGCGGACTCCCTGGATCACATCCTGGCCGCGATGGAGCGCAAGCGGGGCAAGCCGCTGGCCGACCTGGACCGCAAGGCCAAGCAGGAGGTCGTCCGGGTGCTGGAGGCGCGGGGTGCCTTCGCGGTGCGGCACGGCGTGGAGACGGTGGCGGGGGCGCTGGGCGTCAGCCGGTTCACCGTCTACAACTACCTGAACCGCGAGAAGGAGTCGTAAGAAGCCACGAGGGAGTCATGAGGGGGCGTTTCACGGGGGACCCGGGTCCGTAACCCCGAATTTTCAACAAAGTGTTGACGTGGCGTTTCGGAGGGCGTTAGCTATCCGCAGCCCGTTCAGCACGAAGGCCGTTTCCGGCCACGGAGGCTCCCGTGACTTCCACTTCCACGCCGCCGGGCCTGGCCCGGTTCAACGCGCTCGAGGAGCACGCGGCCTCCGCCGCGCTCCACGAGGCGTGCGCCTCCACGGCATGGGGCCGGCGGCTGCTCGCCGCCCGCCCGTACGCCACCCCTGAGGACCTCTACCGCGCCAGCGACGCCGCCACGGCCGAGCTGACCGCCGAGGACCTCGCCGAGGCCATGGCCGGCCACCCGCCGATCGGCCGCCCCAAGCCGGGCGACCCCACCTCGGCGCGCGAGCAGCGCGGTATGGCCGGCGCCTCCGAGGACCTCAAGGCGGAGATGCTCGAACTGAACCTGGCCTACCAGGAGAAGTTCGGCCATGTCTTCCTCATCTGCGCCACCGGCAGGACCGGCGAGCAGATGCGGGACGCGGTCAAGGAGCGGATCGGCAACTCGCCGGAGCAGGAGCGCGAGACCGTGCGCACCGAGCTGGGCAAGATCAACCGCATCCGACTGGCCCGACTCGTCGAAGAGGACGCCTGAGAATGAGCACCAGCACCACCGCCTCCGTGTCCACGCACATCCTGGACACATCCGTCGGACGTCCCGCCGCGGGCGTCGCCGTCCAGCTGTCGGCCCGTAGCGGCCGCGATGCGGACTGGAAGGCGCTCGGCGGCTCCGCGACCGACGCGGACGGCCGGTGCAAGGACCTTCCGGACCTGCCGGAGGGGACGACCCACGTACGGCTCGACTTCGCGGTCGAGGCGTACTTCGAAAGAACTGCAGAATCTGCGAAGAAGCAAGCCGATGCGCAGCAGGACGCCCCCGCGAATCGGGACAGCGGTACCGGTGTGTTCTTCCCGGAGGTGGCGATCACGTTCGCCGTCGTGCCGGGCGAGCACTACCACGTGCCGCTGCTGCTCAACCCGTTCGGCTACTCCGTTTACCGAGGGAGCTAGCTAGATGCCCACCATTCTGGGACAGAACCAGTACGGCAAGGCCGAGAACCGAGTCGTCAAGATCACGCGGGACGGCGCCACCCATCACATCAAGGACCTCAATGTGTCCGTGGCGCTGAGCGGCGACATGGACGACGTCCACTACTCCGGCTCGAACGCCAACTGCCTGCCGACCGACACCACCAAGAACACGGTGTACGCGTTCGCCAAGGAGTACGGCATCGAGTCCGCCGAGCAGTTCGGCATCCACCTCGCCCGCCACTTCGTCACCTCGCAGGAGCCGATCCACCAGGCGCGCATCCGCATCGAGGAGTACGCCTGGGAGCGGATCGAGACCTCCGACGCCAACAGCAAGTTCATCGGCGCCGACGAGGTCAAGCACTCCTTCGTCCGTAAGGGCCAGGAGACCCGCGTCACCCAGATCACCTACGACGGTGAGAAGTGGGAGGTCGTCTCCGGCCTCAAGGACCTGATCGTGATGAACTCGACCAACTCCGAGTTCTGGGGCTACGTCAAGGACAAGTACACGACCCTCCAGGAGGCGTACGACCGCATCCTGGCCACCCAGGTCTCCGGCCGCTGGCGGTTCAACTGGACCGACGACGAGCAGAAGATGCCCAACTGGGAGAAGTCCTACGAGCAGGTGAAGAAGCACATGCTGCACGCCTTCGCCGAGACCTACTCGCTCTCCCTCCAGCAGACCCTGTACCAGATGGGTTCGCGCATCATCAACAACCGCAGCGAGATCGACGAGGTCCGCTTCTCGCTGCCGAACAAGCACCACTTCCTGGTGGACCTGGAGCCGTTCGGGCTCAAGAACGACAACGAGGTCTACTTCGCCGCCGACCGTCCCTACGGCCTGATCGAGGCCACCATCCTGCGGGACGGCTGCGAGGCCCAGATCCCGGTCGACATGACCAACCTCTGACGCGGGACGCGCGCCCCCGGTCCTTCTCGCCGAAGCGGACCCGGGGGCGCGCCACACCGGAGGGAACACCATGGCACAGCCTGCAACGGGGCCGGCCGAAGCCCCCTGTTCCACCCCGCCGGTGCACGACCAGGACGCCGTCACGTCCGTGCACCCGGTGGACGAGAAGCTCCACCCCTCGCGGCTCGTCCCCGCCGCGCTCCAGCACATCGCCGCGATGTACGCGGGCGTGGTCACTCCTCCGCTCATCATCGGCCAGGCCTGCGGCCTCGACCTCGCGGCCCGCACCCGGCTGATCGCCGCCTCCCTGCTGATCGCGGGTGTCGCGACCATCCTGCAGACCCTCGGCGTCAAGGGGTTCATCGGCAACCGGCTGCCGTTCGTCAACGCCGCCTCCTCGGCCGGCATCGCCCCGATCCTGGCGATCGCCGAGACCAACGACCCGGGCCGCGGGCTCCCCGCGATCTATGGCGCGGTGATGGTCGCCGGTGTCTTCTGCCTGGCGATCGGCCCGTTCTTCGGGCGACTGCTGCGCTTCTTCCCGCCCCTGGTCACCGGCGTGGTCATCACCCTCATCGGGGTGACTCTGATGCCGGTCCCGGTCGGCTGGGCCCAGGGCGGCGACGAGACCGCCGCCGACTTCGGCGCCATGCACCACCTGGCGCTCGCCGGGTTCACCCTCGCCGTCATCCTGCTGATCCAGCGCTTCGGCAGGGGCTTCGTCAAGCAGGTCGCCCTGCTGTTCGGGCTGCTCCTCGGCACGCTCGCCGCGATCCCGTTCGGGATGGCCGACTTCAGCGGGCTGAAGTCCGCGCCCGTCGCCGCGCTGCCCGCGCCGTTCGCCTTCGGCGCGCCGGAGTTCCAGCCCGCGGCGATCCTGTCGCTGTGCATCGTGATGCTGGTGCTGATGACCGAGTCGTCGGCGGGCATGCTCGCCCTCGGCGAGATCTGCGACCGCCGCACCGACGCGCGCACCATCACCCGCGGCCTGCGCACCGACGGCATCGCCACCCTGCTCGGCCCCGTCTTCGGCGGCTTCCCCACCTCGGCCTTCGCCCAGAACGTCGGTGTCGTGTCGCTGACCCGGGTGCGCAGCCGCTATGTCGTCGCCGTCGCGGGCGCCACCCTGATCGTCCTCGGCGCCTTCCCGGTGCTCGGCGCGGTCGTCTCCCTGGTGCCCATGCCCGTCCTCGGCGGCGCCGGCATCGTCCTGTTCGGCTCGATCGCCGTCAGCGGCATCCGCACCCTGTCGGAAGCCGGCCTGGACGACAGCTCCAACATCATCCTGGTGGCCGTCGCGCTCGGCGCGGGCATCATCCCGCTCGCGGCACCCACCTTCTACGCCGACTTCCCCGCCTGGGCGCAGACCGTGCTCGGTTCAGGTATCAGCGCCGGCGCGCTCGTCGCCGTATCACTGAATCTGTTCTTCCATCACCTCGGCACCCGGAGCGGCCGAACCGCCCCGGCACTCAAATCCTCCTAGGGTCCTGCCGTGCCCTCCCCCGTGGCCACACCCCGGCCCACGGGCCGCCACTGAAAGACAAGGAAGCTCCATGGCATCATCGGCAGCCGAGCGCATCGTCATCGAGAACTGCGCGATCGCCACGGTCGACGCGGGCGACACCGAGTACGCCTCCGGACACCTGGTCCTGGCCGGCAACCGCATCGAGTCGGTCGGCGCGGGCAAGGCCCCCGCGGACCTGGAGAACGTGGTGCGCCGGATCGACGCGAGCGGCCATCTGGCCACGCCCGGTCTGGTCAACACCCACCACCACTTCTACCAGTGGATCACCCGGGGCATGGCCACCGATCACAACCTGTTCGACTGGCTGGTCGCGCTGTACCCGGTGTGGGCGCGCATCGACGAGCAGATGTGCTACTCGGCCGCCCAGGGCTCCCTCGCGATGATGGCGCGCGGCGGTGTCACCACCGCCATGGACCACCACTACGTCTTCCCGCACGGCTCCGGCGACCTGTCCGGCGCGATCATCCGCGCCGCCGCCGAGATGGGCGTACGGTTCACCCTCGCCCGCGGCTCGATGGACCGCAGCGAGAAGGACGGCGGCCTGCCCCCGGACTTCGCCGTGGAGACCCTCGACGGTGCGCTCGCCGCCACCGAGGAGACCGTCAGGCAGCACCACGACGCCTCCTTCGACGCCATGACCCAGGTGGCCGTCGCCCCCTGCTCCCCCTTCTCCGTCTCCACCGAACTCATGCGCCAGGGTGCCGACCTGGCCCGCCGCCTCGGGGTGCGGATGCACACCCACGGCTCGGAGACCGTGGAGGAGGAGAAGTTCTGCCACGAGCTGTTCGGCATGGGCCCCACCGACTACTTCGAGTCCACCGGCTGGCTCGGCGAGGACGTGTGGATGGCGCACTGCGTCCACATGAACGACTCCGACATCGCCGCCTTCGCCCGCACGAAGACCGGCGTCGCGCACTGCCCGTCGTCCAACGCCCGCCTCGCGGCCGGCATCGCCCGCGTCCCCGACATGCTCAAGTCGGGCGTCCCGGTCGGCCTCGGCGTGGACGGCACCGCCTCCAACGAGTCCGGCGAACTCCACACCGAGCTGCGCAACGCCCTGCTGATCAACCGCCTCGGCGCCCACCGAGAGGCCGCGCTGAACGCCCGCCAGGCCCTGCGCCTGGGCACCTACGGCGGCGCGCAGGTCCTCGGCCGTGCCGAGCAGATCGGCTCGCTGGAGGTGGGCAAGCTCGCCGACGTCGTGCTGTGGAAGATGGACACCCTCGCCCACGCCTCCATCGCCGACCCGGTGACCGCGCTCGTCTTCGGCGCCGCGGCCCCGGTCACCGCCTCCTTCGTCAACGGCCGGCAGATCGTCGACAGCAACCGCCTGCTCACCGTCGACGAGGACGCCGTCGCCCGCTCCACCCGAGAGGAGGCCCAGCGCCTGGCGCGCATCGCCGCCCAGCGCTGATCCTCCCCCCCCAGAACTCCGGCCGAGAGGGACGGCTCCCGGCCGGGACCGTGGATCCGAGCGGGATCCACGGGAGCCGTCTCCGGGGCGTGTGCCCGACGCACACGCCCTGGAGCCGGTCACGCCCGACGCTTGCCGCCATAAGCCGTAGGCCATGAGCCGTAGGCCGTTGGCACCCCACCGCTCACCGCCGTCGCCACCCCCCGTCACGGTCCCGCACGACCACCCGCACCACCTCCCTGAAATCCACGTCGCCCCTGACGTGTTAGCCGTTTGGAGGAGCAGCCGTGGCCGCCCATCCCGTAGACGAAAAACTCCCCGCCCTGAAAATGGCGACCAGTGGTCTTCAGCACGTGGCCGCCATGTACGCGGGGGTCGTCGCCCCACCGCTCATCGTCGGCGCGGCCATAGGCCTGACCGCAACCGAACTGACCTTCCTCACCGGCGCCTGTCTGTTCACAGCAGGCCTCGCCACCTTCCTGCAGACCCTCGGCATCTGGAAGATCGGCGCCCGGCTGCCGTTCGTCAACGGCGTCACCTTCGCCGGTGTCGCCCCGATGACCGCGATCGTCGCCTCCACCGAGGACAAGTCCGACGCCCTGCCGATCATCTTCGGCGCGGTGATCGTCGCCGGTCTGCTCGGCTTCTTCGCGGCGCCCTTCTTCAGCAAGGCGATCCGCTTCTTCCCGCCGGTCGTCACCGGCAGCGTCATCACCCTGATCGGCGTGTCCCTGCTCCCGGTCGCCTTCGGCTGGGCCCAGGGTCCCAACCCGGCCGCGGAGGACTACGGTTCGACGACCTATCTCACCCTCGCCGGCATCACCCTGCTGATCGTCCTGCTGCTGCGCCGCTTCACCCGCGGCTTCGTCAAGCAGATCGCCGTCCTGCTCGGCCTGGTCGCCGGCACGCTCATCGCGATCCCGTTCGGCGTCACCGACTTCAGCCCCGTCGGCGACGCGGACATCATCGGGTTCCCGACCCCGTTCCACTTCGGCGCGCCCCAGTTCCAGTTCGCCGCGATCCTCTCGCTGTGCGTGGTGATGGTCGTGTCGATGACCGAGTCGACCGCCGACATGCTGGCCCTCGGTGAGATCGTCGAACGCCCCGCCGACGAGAAGACCATCGCGGCCGGACTGCGCGCCGACACCCTCGGCTCGGCGATCAGCCCGCTGTTCAACGGCTTCATGTGCAGCGCGTTCGCGCAGAACATCGGCCTCGTCGCCATGACGAAGATCCGCAGCCGGTACGTCGTCGCCACCGGCGGCGCCTTCCTGGTGCTGATGGGCCTGTGCCCGATGGCCGCCTCACTGATCGCGGTCGTGCCCCGCCCGGTCCTCGGCGGCGCCGGCATCGTCCTGTTCGGCTCCGTCGCCGCGAGCGGCATCCAGACGCTGGTGCGGGCCGGCCTCGACCGGGACAACAACGTCCTGATCGTCGCGGTCTCCCTCGCCGTCGGCATCATCCCGATCACCGCGCCGGAGTTCTACCACTCCTTCCCCGAGACCGCGAAGATCGTCCTCGACTCCGGCATCTCGACCGGCTGCGTCACCGCCGTCGTCCTCAACATGCTCTTCAACCACCTCGGCAAGAGCGGCGACGCCCACGACGTGACCCATCCGATGGAGGCGGGGGAGGAGATCGCCGCTGCGCACTGAATCCGACGGTGAGTTAACACCCCTGCCGGGGGCCGCGCGACGATGGCGTGGCCCCCGGCCGACGTCCTGCACAGGGGTGCCTTCGAGCCTTGTGTCAGACGATCACTTTTCCCGCAGGGACTTGGCGAGCGCCCCGTCCCCCGCGACCTCGACACGCCCGGCACGCACCGCCTCGGCGAGGCTCAACTCCCCGCGCGCCAGAGCCGTACAGGTCTCCCCGTCCATCGACAGCCGCGCGTCCGGCTCCCGAGGCGCGGGCCCGTCACCGTAGACCGGCCCCTCCTGGGCGCCGACGTGGAGGTGGAAGTCGCCCTCGTCCAGGCGGACTTCGACGAGTCCCTCGCCCTCCAGCGCGTTCAGCAGCGGCAGCGCGAACCAGTGGGCGCGCAGGGCGTCCGTGGGCCTGCGCTCTCCCAGCTCGCCGCGCCCCCACTCGCCGAGCGCGAGCAGGACGGGCAGCAACTCGCGGCCACGGGGGGTGAGTTCGTAGACGTAGGCCGCTCCGGGTGGCGGCAGGCGGCGCCTCGTCGTCAGCCCGTCGCGCTCCATGTCCTTCAGCCGGGAGGCGAGGACGTCCGTGCTGACCCCTGGCAGGTCGGCGTGCAGGTCCGTGTAGCGGCGGGGCCCGGCGAGGAGTTCGCGCACGATCAGCAGGGTCCAGCGGTCGCCGACGGCGTCCAGCGCGCGGGCGGCGGAGCAGTACTGGTCGTAGCTTCGACGAGGTGGCATGCGACGCAGTCTAGACAAGTTGTTGGACTTTCCAAGCTGCTACTTGGTAAAACCAAGTGACACTGGTTATCTGGAGGGGCGCCATGGAGTTCCGGCAGTCGAACAAGCTCAGCGAGGTCTGCTACGAGATCCGCGGCCCGGTGATCGAGCACGCCAACGCGCTGGAGGAGGCGGGCCACAGCGTGCTGCGCCTGAACACCGGCAACCCGGCGGTGTTCGGCTTCGAGGCCCCGGAGGAGATCCTCCAGGACATGATCCGGATGCTCCCCAAGGCGCACGGCTACACCGACTCGCGCGGCATCCTCTCCGCCCGCCGCGCCGTCGCCCAGCGCTACCAGACCCTCGGCCTCCAGGTCGACGTCGACGACGTCTTCCTCGGCAACGGCGTCTCCGAGCTGGTCTCCATGGCCGTACAGGCGCTGATCGAGGACGGCGACGAGATCCTCATCCCCGCCCCCGACTTCCCCCTCTGGACGGCCGTCACCACCCTCGCGGGCGGCAAGGCGGTCCACTACCTGTGCGACGAACAGGCCGAGTGGTACCCGGACCTGGCCGACATGGAGTCGAAGATCACCGACCGGACGAAGGCGGTCGTGATCATCAACCCCAACAACCCCACCGGGGCCGTCTACCCCAAGGAGATCGTCGAGGGCATCCTCGACCTCGCCCGCCGGCACGGCCTGATGGTCTTCGCCGACGAGATCTACGACCAGATCCTGTACGACGACGCCGTGCACCATTCGGCCGCCGCCCTCGCCCCGGACCTCGTGGTCCTCACCTTCTGCGGCCTGTCCAAGACCTACCGGGTGGCCGGCTTCCGCTCCGGCTGGCTCGTGGTCACCGGCCCCAAGCAGCACGCGCGGGACTATCTGGAGGGCCTGACCATGCTGGCCTCCATGCGCCTGTGCGCCAACGCGCCCGCCCAGTACGCCATCCAGGCCGCGCTCGGCGGCCGCCAGTCGATCCATGAACTCACCGCTCCCGGCGGGCGGTTGCGCGAGCAGCGCGACGTCGCCTGGGAGAAGCTCAACGAGATCCCCGGCGTGTCCTGCGTCAAGCCCAAGGGCGCGCTGTACGCCTTCCCGCGCATCGACCCCAAGGTGCACCCGATCCACGACGACGAGAAGTTCGTCCTCGACCTCCTGCTGAGGGAGAAGATCCAGGTCGTCCAGGGAACCGGCTTCAACTGGCCGACCCCCGACCACTTCCGTATCCTCACCCTCCCGTACGCGGAGGACCTGGAGGCCGCGATCGGCCGGATCGGGCGCTTCCTGAGCGGGTACCGGCAGTAGCAGCCCGAGAGGAGCGTGTGCCCCGTGAGCCGACCCCTCACCGCAGCGCAGCGGCGTGTCGTCGAGGCGGCCGATCCCGTCACCGGACGGCTGAAGGGCACGCAGGCCCAGCTAGCGGCGCTGGTGAAGCGGGGGCTGGCCTTCCGGCACCCGAGGCCGCCGCACGACCACTTCCTCACCCCGGCCGGGCACCGGCTGCGGGAGGAGCCCGCGACGCCCTCTCCCCAGGAGGCCGCGCCCTCTCCCCAGGCGGAGCCGCCCGCCGGCCAGGGCGTCTTCGCCGCACGCGTCGGCGGCGAGGAGGAGCCCCCCGCCGCCGGGCCCGCCCGGACCCGCGAGGTGCACAGCGCCTGGCAGGGGCTCCTCGAACTGCGCCGGATGACCAACCCGGACAGCGCCGTGGACCGGCCCTGCGGCTGGGAGCGTACGCATCTGGTACGGGCCGCCGCGCTCGCCCTGGAGGCGGCCGGACACCCCCCGGCCGGACCGGAGGGCGCCGGGTACCGGGTGCGGGCGACCCCGCAGCCGGACGCCGTAGCGGTGCACGAGACGGACACCGAGGCGCTGCGCGCCTGCGCGGCCACGCTGGAGCGGGCGGGCTGGCAGACCGGGGAGCACACCGAGCCGCGTACGCGGGCCCGCTACCTGCTGGCCTCTCCGCGGCGCGTGTGACGACCGTGACAGGATCGAACGGCAGAGCACACAGCGCCGAACACCACGAGGGGTAGCAGTGAGCGAGCCGTTCTCCGTCCCGGTGACCGTCCGTGGCTACGAGACCGATGTCCAGGGACACCTCAACCAGGCCGTCTATCTGAACTACGCCGAGCACGCCCGCTGGGCGCTGCTCCAGGCCGCCGGCATCCGCCAGGCCGACCTCGCGGCCCGGGGCGTCGGCCCGGTCGCCCTGGAGACGACCATCCGCTACAAGCGCGAGCTGCTCGCCGGCGACGAGGTCGAGGTGAGCTGCGAGTTCGCCTGGAGCGAGGGCAAGACCTTCACGATCCGGCAGAGCATCCGCACGTCCGACGGCACCCTCGCCGCCGAGGTCGTGGCCGTCGGCGGACTGCTGGACCTCACGACACGCCGCCTCGTCGACGACCCGCGCGAGCGGTTCAAGGAACTGGCGGCCGACCCGGCGCTGTTCGGCCTCTAGGAGCTCACGCTTCCGCCGAACGCCCCCCGCCGGTCCTCGGCCCACTCCCGGTAACTGCGCGCCGGACGGCCGAGGACCGTGCGCACGTCGTCGGTGACGACCTCGTTGCGGCCCTGCCGGACGTACGCGTTGCCGGCCAGGATCGCCTCGACGGCCTCCTCGCCGAGCCCCCAGGCCCGCAGGAGGCCGCGGGACTCCTCCGTGGACAGCTCCCGCGTGGCGACCGGCCGGCCGAGGACCTCGCCGAGCACGACGGCCTGCTCGGGCACGCCGATCGCCGCCGGACCCGTCAGGGTGTACGTCCGTCCCGTATGGCCCGGCTCGACGAGCACGCGCGCGGCGACCTCCGACACGTCACGCGGGTCAACGACGCCCTGCCGGGCCTCCCCGGTCATGTTGGGCACGGGCTCGCCCGCGCCGATCGGATGCGCCCAGCTCAGCGTGTTGGAGGCGAAGACCGAGGGGCGCAGCACGGTCCACTCGGCGCCGCTCTCCGCCAGAGCCCGCTCGCCCGGCAGGTGCCAGGTCGCGGAGGGGCCCAGATCGGGGTCGCCGGTGGCGATCGCGGACAGCTTCACCAGCCGGCCCACACCGGCCGCGCGGGCCGCCGCCACCAGCTCCGGGTCGTGCAGCGCGCCGGGGCCCGGCACGCCCACGAGGAACGCCGCCGTCACCCCGCTCATCGCCGCCCGCACCGACTCCTGGTCCAGGTAGTCGCCGCGGACCACCTCCACTCCGGCGGGGACGTCGGCCTTCGCCGGGTCGCGGGTGAGGGCGCGCACCTTCTCGCCCCGCGCGGCGAGCTGTCGTACGAGTTCACTTCCGATGGTGCCCGTGGCACCGGTCACGAGGATCATGCGACAAAGGTGCCGGGCCGGTCCGCCGCCGCTCTAGGAAATTCCGGCACGGCGTCCGTGCCCCGCCCGGCGCCCCGGGCGCATACGGTGGGGCCATGACCACCGCCGTCGCCGACCGACCGCTGCCGCTGACGCTGCCCCTCGAACTGCGCCCGTGGATCGCCGACATGACGACCGCGGCGGCCGACGACGTGCCCGGCGAGCCGTACACCTTCGTCCCCGACCCGGCGGCGAAGCTGGTCGTGCGCACCGGCCCCGACGGCCGCCGCGACGCCCTGGTCGTCGGCCCCCGCACCCGCGCCTCCTACCACGCGACCGACCGCCCCGCCTCCTGCGTACGCCTCAGCCTGGCACCCGGAACGGCCCGTCCGCTGCTCGGAGTTCCGGCCGTGGACCTGGTCGGCCGGGTGGTGTCGCTGGACGCGCTGCCCGGGGCGACGGCGCGCCGGCTCGCGGACGTACTGCCCGACACGGCACCCGAGGACCTCTCGCGGCGGCTGGCCGAGCTGCTGCCCGACGAGCAGCCCCGCAGCGCCGAGCTGCTGCGTGCCGGGGTCGCCGCGCTGTCCGTCGGCGAACAGGTGCAGGAGACCGCCCGCCGACTCTCCGTCAGCGAGCGGCAGTTGCGCAACCTGTTCACCGACGGCGTCGGACTGTCCCCCAAGCACTACGCCCGCATCAACCGCGTACGCCATGTCCTCGCCCGGGCGGCGACCGGCACCTGGGCCGACCTGGCCGCCGACACCGGCTACTACGACCAGTCCCATATGACGGCCGACTTCCGCACCCTGATGGGTGTGCCGCCGCGGGCCTTCTTCACGGGCCGTCGCCCGGCCGCGGGGCCCTGCCAGGCCGTGGCCCGCGGTTAGGCCGCCTTCGGCCAGACGGTCATCTCGACCTGCATGAAGGCGGATTCGGGCAGTGCGGTCGACTTGGTCCGGATCACCAGCAGGGCGATCTCGCCGGAGGGGTGCCTGACGCAGATCTGGCTGCCGTTGGCCGCCGCGGCGAGCGGCCAGTGGCGGTAGTCGGAGTCGGTGCCGGAGAGCATGAAGCGGCACACTTCCGGGGAAGCCGCGTTCTCGCCGAAGACCTGCACGAACACGCTGGAATCGCTGTCCAGGGAACAGCCGACCTCCGCGCAGTCGAAGCGGATGTCCCCCTCGCGGTCCTGGCGTTGCACCGGTTCGGCGAAGCTCAGCGATTTCTTCGCGTCCAGCCACAGGGAGGTGTAGGCGACGGCTCCCGACGGCCCGGAGGCGATCGGGGAGGGCTGGGACGACGTGCGGGGAGGCCGAGTCCGGTCCCCTTCGCCGCCGCTCGCCGGGGTCCGTACGGACTCCTCAGGACCGGCTGTCGGTGACGCGCCCGCGACCCAGTCGCGGAACCCGTCCCCCGCGTCCGACGTCACCCACGCCAGGCCCGTCGTCAGCAGCGCCGCCGCCGTCACGGCCGCGGCCGTGATCAGCGCCGTACGCCGGCGGCGCAGCCGCGCCGGCCGGGGCAGCCGCAGGGTGGGATCGGGTGTGGGAGGCGTGGCGGGCGTGTGCCGCTGCCCCAGGACCTCGCGCCAGACGGCGGGTCCGGCGTCCGGGCCGAGCTGCTGCCGGCACCACCGCAGGACCTCCGCCAGGGTGGCCCGCTCCCGCGGGTCGGCCGCCAGGCAGCGGGCGATCAGCGGGCGGAGCGGCTCGGGCAGCCGGGACAGGTCGGGTTCCTCGTGCACGATGCGGTACAGCACGCCCGGCGCGGAACCGGAGCCGTACAGCGGTTCGCCGAGCGCCGCGAAGGCGGCCGTCTGCCCCAGCGCGAAGACATCGGTCGCCGGGGTGACCTCACCGGCGGTCGCCTGCTCGGGAGCCATGAAATGCGGCGTGCCGACGGCCGCGCCGGTGGCGGTGTACGAGGTGAGGTCGGCGGCCAGGGAGATACCGAAGTCGATCACCCGCGGGCCGTCGTCGGCCAGCAGCACGTTCGACGGCTTGAGGTCGCGATGCACGATCCCCTCGGCGTGGATCGCCTGGAGCGCCTCGGCCACTCCCGCCATCAGCCACAACACCGCGGGCACGGACAGCGGCCCGCCCCGGGCGACCGCCTCCGTGAGGGAGGGGCCGGGCACGTACAGGGTGGCCAGCCAGGGCGGTACGCCGTCGCTGTCGGCGTCGATCAGCTCGGCGGTGTAGGCGCCCCGGACCCGGCGGGCCGCCTCCACCTCGCGGCGGAACCGCCGCCGGAAGTCCGGATCGTGCGCCAGCTCCGGCCGGACCACCTTGATCGCCACGAGACGCCCGCCCGGCGTGTACGACAGGTACACCCGCCCCATGCCGCCGGCACCGAGCCGGGCGGTGAGGCGATAGCCGCCCACCTCGGCCGGATCGTCCGCCTCGAGCGGCCGGAACACCTCGCTCGCGCCGTCCATCGCCCCGCTCTCCCCTCGTCCCCCGAAGTCCCTGGTCAACCGTGGATCGACCGGAGCAGAAGCCTAAGCGGCACACGGACACGGGCTGACCCGGCCCCCTGGCCGTGAGAGGAGAAGGCCCACCGCGTACGGCCGTACGTGGTGGGCCTCGGGCCAGGGCGTCAGACGCCCGGCGGCACGTGCGAGGGGCGGCCCGAGCCCCTGGTCAGCCGGTAGCCGCCGATCCCCGCGAGCGCGGCCAGCACGCCGCCCAGGGCCGTCCAGACCCAGCGGTCGGACCACCAGCCGGAGGACCAGCCGTCGTCGGGGTCGATGGCGGACAGCACCGCGGAGTCCTCGTCGTCCTCCGCGGAAGTCATCGCGACACCCGGCACCAGCGGCTCACCCAGCGAGCCGTCCACCGCCGCCGCACCGCCGATGTCCTTGGACTCGACCCGGACTTCCGCGTTCACCGGCAGACCCCGGTCGGCCGTGCCCAGGCCGACGGCGGTCAGGCGGACGTAGTAGGTGCCCGGCAGCGGGTCGTTGGCCCACGGCTCGGACCAGGCACGCACCGTGCGCAGGACACACGCCAGCTCCACGGACGAGGCGTCCGCGGCGGCCGTGCGGGTCTGCATGCCGTACTGGCAGGACTGGCGGCGGCGCAGACCGTCGTAGACGTCGATCTGCCAGGTCTCGGCGGCATGCGTGTCGGGCAGCTTCACGGTGGCCCGTACGGTCGGCCGCTGCCCGGCGTCCGCCGGGAAGGACCAGTACAGGTAGTCACCGGTGGAGCCGCTCGCCGTGGCGGTCTGGCCCTGGTCGATCTCGGTCGCCGTACGGAACGAGGTGCCCGCCTCGGTGGGGGCGCCGGAGTCCTCGGACGGGCTCGCGGACGGCGTCGAGTCCGCGGCGGCGGGCGCGGCTGTCAGCAGCGGCAGCAGCAGCGCCGCGCCCAGCATCCTTGCGATACGCATCAGTTGGTCCTCCAGACCGCGACCCGCCAGCGCGACAGCCAGCCCCACAGCAGACCGGCCACGAACCCGGTCAGGATCAGCGCGCCCAGCAGCCACCAGCCGCGCCCGAGGCCGAAGGAGGCCACGTCGTCGGAGTCACCGGGGCCGTCGACGACGTCCACGGTCAGCTCCAGCGGCAGACCGGGCGTGGTCTCGACGCCCGACGCGGCCGCGAAGGAGTGCGTCACCTGCAGGCACACGCCCTCGGTCGGCGCCTCGTCGTCGTCCGCCTTCGGATACCTCAGGCCCGTCGAGATCACATCCGTACGGCCGTCGCCCGCGGCCTCACCGCGTACGATCTCCCGGCCGTGCACGGTCACGGCCCGCAGCAGCACGCCGTACGACGGGGCCACCGCCCGGTCCGCGGCCACGCTCACCGAGGCGCGCAGCTCCCGGCCCGGCTCGACGTCCACCCGGTACCAGCGCTGCTGCCCGAACTCGACGCGGTCGGTGTACAGCCCGGACTTCAGCACGGGTGCCTTCGCGCACGCCTCGGCGCCCTCGGTGGCCACCGGCGTCACCACCGGGTCGGCCGCCCGGTCCACCAACTGGTTGACCTTGTCGGCGAGTTCCTCGGTGTGCTCCACCGATGTGTACGAGCCGCCGGTCGCCTCGGCGATGCAGCTGAGCTGCTGCCGCATCTTGGCGTTGGGCACCAGGCCGAGCGTGTCGATGGTCAGCCCGATACCGCGGGCGGCGATCTCGCGGGCCACCTCGCACGGGTCGAGCGGGGCGCAGGTGTCCTCGCCGTCGCTGATCAGCACGATGCGCTTGGAGCCGGTGCCGCCGTCGAGGTCGTCGGCCGCCTTCAGCAGCGCCGGGCCGATCGGGGTCCAGCCGGTGGGCGTCAGGGTCGCGACCGCCGTCTTGGCCTCGGTGCGGTCCAGCGGGCCGACCGGGTAGAGCTGGGCGGTGTCCTTGCAGCCTCGCTTCTGGTCGTCGCCGGGGTAGTTCGCGCCGAGCGTGCGGATGCCCAGCAGCACCTCTTCCGGGGTGGCGTCGAGCACCTCGTTGAACGCCTGCTTCGCCGCGGCCATCCGCGACTGGCCGTCGATGTCCCGGGCCCGCATCGAACCGCTCACGTCCAGGACCAGGTTCACCTTCGGCGCGGTGGCCGTGGTCTCGTCGGCGACGGCCCCGGCCGGGACGGCGATCCCGGCGGCCAGGGCGGCGAACAGGACGCACACGCCTGACGCCAGCCGTTTTCTTGTGATCATCGGCGGATCTTATTGACCGGGGGCGCCGGTCTTCAAAGCGGGGTGTGCGCCAGCGGATTGGGCAGCACCGTCCACTGGTCGCCCGGCGTCCCCGGCGACAGCCGCATCAGCGTCAGCGCCTTCGTGGGCAGCGGCTCGTCCGTCAGCGCGGCGAGGTCCGGGCCGCTCGGCAGATCCGGTACGGCCGCCGCCAGCACCGCCCCGAGCGCCCGCCCGGACCCCGCCGTCCCCGCCAGCGCACCCGCCACCAGCGAGCCGAACAGCTTACGGCGCAGCGCCGTGACGTCGTCGGTCAGGATCCGCTCCGGCATGCCCGCGGGCAGCGGGACGCCGTGGGCGGCCAGCCGCGCCGGGCTCACCCTTATGTCGGCCAGGTCCCGGTAGACCAGCCGCAGCGGCAGACCGTCCGCCGACAGCACCACCAGCAGGTTCTGCCCGTGCGCCTCCAGCGCCACGCCCAGCTCCAGCATCCGCAGCCCGACCCCGAGCGCCAGCCGCGCGAAACCGGCCAGCCACGCCGGGTCACCGGGCAGCTCCGTCGTGGGCAGCGCCGCCACCGGCACCACATGCTCGCCGGGCCCCGCGTACGCCCGCGGCGACTCGCGCAGCATCGCCGCGAGGTCGGGGGAGTCGGCCGTCGCCGCGCCCAGGGTGCGGGTGACATGCAGCAGGCCCCCGGTGCGCGCCGCGAGAGCCTCGCCGAAGGACGACAGCACCGCCGAGGCGGCGATCGAGCCGACCGAGATGTCCCGCACCGAGGACGTCAGCCGGGCGCTCAGCGACGTCTTGACATGCGGCCCACCGGGCAGCAGCTCCAGCGTGCGCAACGACATCAACGGCCGCGCCAGGGGCCCCGGCTCGCCCATCTGCTTGAGCACGTGCGTCGCCTGCCAGGGATGCACCGGGATCAACAGCCGCTCCCCGTCGCGCAGTTCGGCGGGCCAGTCACCGGACACCAGACACTGCCCGGCCGGCACCGGCATCAGCCCCAGCCGCACCTCGGGCGCGTGCTCCGGCGCGTAGGCGAGCTGGTCGGCCACCGAGAAGCCGGGCCGGGAACGGCAGTTGGGGTGATACGGATGCCCGTCCACGACCCGCCGCTCCCACGCCCAGTCGCTCACCGGCCACGTCGCCTCCACAGGGGGCTGGTTCGCCCGCGACAGCGCCAACGACACCGCGCTGTGGTCCAGTTCGGCGGCCAGCGAGCTGCCGTGCGGCACGCCGAGCGCCGTCGTCAGCCGCGCCGGATCGTCGTACGACGCCCCGTCCAGCGTCACGACGGTGACGTACGCGTCCGTCGCGTACGGGTCCGGCGCAGGACCGCTCAGCACGCGGCCGTCACGCAGCCGCAGCGTGCCCGGCTCACGGCGCTCCAGCCACGGCAGCGGCTCATGGGTGAGCGCGCGCCACAGCCGGGTCAGCACCGCCGCACGGGCACCGGGCAGTTCGGCGGTGAACCGGGGCAGCAGACCGGGGCGTACGGCGGCCAGCTCGGCGGCCGTCGCGGTCTCGGCGGCCCCGGCGGTGGGGGGTCGGTGCACGGTTCGGGCTCCTCAGGTACCTGGAGAGGTGAGCGTACGACGGTCCGCGGCGGGGCGTGACGGCAGCGATACTGATCGTCCCCGCCCGAACAGCACCGTAGGGAACGAGTGGAACGCGTGGACCTCCTGCCCCAGCCCGCCGGCGACGACGCCGCACACAGCGACGACGTCACCGCGCGAGCCGACGCCTGCGCGGCCGCGCCGCTGCTGAACTGCCTGCTGCGTGAGGTGGCCCGGCCGCTGCCGCGGGAGGACGCCGACGGATGGTCCGTGTACCGGCTGCCCGGCGTGGACCGCCTGCTGCGGGTGCGCGGCACCCGGCGGCCCGCCGACCCCGAGGTGCGCACCCGCGGCGGCTGGCACCGGCTCGACCACTCCGGGCTGGTGAAACTCGTCGCCGAGGAGCTGACCCGGCACACGGGCCGCTCCAACCACGAGCTGCCCGCCGAGATGGCCGACAGCCGCGACGCCGTCGCCGCGCTGCTCGCCGCACGCACGCGTGCCACCCCGCCGGACGACCTCTACCTGCGCTCCGAGCAGTCCTTGGTCACCGGCCACCCGCACCACCCGGCCCCCAAGGCGCGCGGTGGCGCCCCCGCGGCGGCCTGGCTGCCGTACGCCCCGGAGGCCTACGCCCGTTTCCCCGTGGTGCTGCTCGGGCTGCGCGAGGACGAGGTCATGGAGGAGGGCGACACCACGGCGCTGGACGCGCTGGGGCAGGCTCCGCCCGGCTACCGGCTGCTGCCCGCGCACCCCTGGCAGCTGGACCTCACCGCCCGCGAGCTGGCGCCCGCCTTCGCCGACGGCCGGTTGATCCGGCTCGGCACGACCGGCTTCCCGCTGTGGCCGACGGCCGCGATCCGCACGCTGTACACCCCCGAGCACGACCTGTTCCTGAAGTTCAGCCTGGACGTGCGCATCACCAACGACATCCGCCGGCTGTGGCGCCACGACCTGCTGAAGCTGCGCCGCACGGACGAGGCGGCCGCCCGCGCCTTCGCCCGGTCCCCGCACGGCGCCGCCTGGCTCGGCGACCGCGGCTACCGCACCGCTCGCTTCGCCTTCGAGGAGCTGGCCGTCCTGGTCCGCGACGGCTTCACCGGCCGGCTCCTGCCCGGCGCGACCCCGCTGCTCGCGGCCGGCCTGGTGGAGGGCTTCGAGGGCAGCCCGCCGGGCCGCGCCCTGGACCCGGCCGCCTGGTGGGAGGCCTATCTGCGGGCGGTCGTGCCCCCGGCGCTGTCGGCGTTCGCCGACCACGGCGTCGTCCTGGAGGCGCACCTGCAGAACACCCTCGTCGCGGTCGACAGCGACGGTCTTCCCGTGCAGGCCCTGTTCCGTGACGCCGAGGGCGTCAAGCTGCTGCCCGACGTGGAGCGGGCGGCCGGTTGGGAGCGGCTGGTGTACTGCCTGGTCGTCAACCACCTGATCGAGCTCGCCGAGGCCCTCGCCGAACGGCACCCGGGCCTCGACCCCTGGCCCGCCGTACGCCATGAGCTCGCCCGCCACGAACGCCAGGACCTGCCGGAGGTCACCGCCCTGCTTTCCGCACCCACCCTGCCCGGCAAGACCAACCTGCTGCTGCGCTGGACCGGCGCGGACGGCGCCGACGCCCGCTACCGGCCCCTGCCCAACCCGCTGGCCACCGGCGACCGAGCCGAACACCGGCAGGCCCCCGGGGCGGGTTCCCGGGGGCCTGCGCGGTCGGGCGGGATCAGCCCGTGAGCGAGCGGTCCGGGTGGACGACGGCGTCGTGGTGCGCCGAGCCGTCGGCCACGCTGATCACCCGGTACTTGTTCCCGTGGAAGACCCAGTACCAGTTCTGGGCGCTGCCCGGCTGCCGGCCCGGGACGGGCTGGACGGCGTCGACGTGCTCCACCCCGTTCAGGGAGGTCCACAGGGCGACGGCGCTGTCGTCGGTCTCGCGGCGGTCCCGGTAACCCCCCGCCTGCAGGGAGATGATCCGGTACCGCTGGCCCGAGGGCGTGGTGTGGAACAGCCAGTAGTAGAACCGGCCGTCACCGGCGGGCTGCTGGTCGGGGATCGGCAGCACCGCGTCGACGTGGGTGACGGGTTCGGGTGCGGCACCGAACGAGCTCCACTGGCTGAGCGGCCTCGCCCGGTTGCCGTCCGGCCTGATCCTCGGAGGCTCCTGCCGATCGACAAGGATGTGACGGTAGTACTGCCCGCCGTCCTCGCCGGTGAAGAACAGCCAGTGGCTGGACTCCCCGTTGACCTCCTGCCGGTCCGGGACGGGCCAGGCGGCGTCGACGCGCTTGAGGTCGTGCAGGTCGTCCCAGAAGGACAGCGGCTTCGCGGCCGCACCGTCCGCGGCGAGGGAGGCGTCCCCGCCGCGCACGGAGGAGGTGAGCGGGACCACCTTGCCGCCCTGGAAGGCGAGGTACCGGTCCGGGTGCTCGGGATGGGGGAGCACCGCGTCGACGGGCCGCGCCTGGGGATCCGGCACGGGCGTGATCGATCCCTCGCCCTCCAGGCGCCCCTGGGCGAGACCGCGCAGGGTGCTGAGGGAGGGGCTGAAGGCGTACACCGAGCCCTCGGTCCGCACGAAGGGGCGGAAGCCGAGCGTGGTGGTCTGCCGCTCGCCCGCCGCGTTGCGGCTCTCGAAGCTGACCTTGCCGTCGTTCACGTCCGTCAGCTGCCCGCTCACCATCGGGTCGGGGCCGGGCCGGTTCGGGCGGTCGTGCGGGAAGTCGGGGTCGTTGACCCAGTCGGCCTGGACGAACTCGAACTGCCGCACCAGGTCGGCCTGGTAACAGACGAAGACGAGCCCGCGCGGGTCGTCGGCGCCGCCTCCTTCGCCCTGGGTCGGGTTGAAGGGCCGGCCGTAGGGGATGCCGCGGCGGATCATGCGCCGCTCGTCCATGAACTTCTCGTCGACGAGCTCGCCCCCGTCGACCAGACCGTCGCGCGGGTTGGTCTTGCGCAGGTGGGAGAAGAGCGGGGTGACCAGACCGTCGGGGTCGTCCTTGAACGTGATGTCGTTGTCCGGCGCGGGCTCCGGCTTCCCGGCCGGCTTCATCGGGCAGTTGGCGATCGAGGCCCCGGACGGCCAGCGGCCCACCAGGCGGGCGGCGAGCCACTCCTGGGAGGTCCGCTCGTCGACCGCCTTGGCCGCCTTGAGCCGCTTGAGCTCGGCGGCGACCTGCGCCCACCAGCCGGGCACGTCCTGGTGGAGGCGGCGGAAGACCTGGAAGGAGCCGTTGCGCATCCAGGGCGGCACACCGGCGGGCCGCTTGCCGTCACCGGCCGCGTCCACGACGAACTTGTCGGCGGAGATCAGCCGGGTGCCGGGGCTGCCCAGCACATAGCCGGGGCGGGCCGGGTCCTCCTCCTCGAAGCCCCGCACGCCCGGTTCGCTGACGCCGTCCTTGAAGCCGAAGTGCTCCTTGCCGGCGGCGTCGCCGGGCAGCGTGGCCCCGTCCTGCTGGAAGACCACGACCGCCCCGGCCCGGGAGGCGGCCTCACGCTGCCGGGCCAGCTCGTTCCTGAGGTCCTCCTCGGTGTCGGAGGCGACCGTCAGGACGGCGTGCACGGTGCGGGAGTGGTCGTAGCCGAACAGCCAGTTCTTCGGGTCGCTGTCGTCGGTGTCGCCCAGGGCCAGCGCCCGGTCGGCCGCGCCCTGGACGAACGCCTCGACGGTGCTCCCGCCGGGGACGGACTCGAAGACCTTCTCCTTGCCGGTGAAGAACTGGAGTCCGGGATGGGTGAGCGCGAGCCCCAGCCAGGTGGCCTTGAGGTGCTTGGGGTCGTCGCCCATCGAGTTGCGCCGGGCCTCGCTGAACCGGCGGTTGAAGTCGGCGACCTGCTGGGTGGTGGCGATCTGCGGGACGAGGTCCTCCAGCCAGGAGCGGGCGGCGGTGACATCGCCGAACTGCAGGAGGAGCAAGGACACGTTGTCCTTCTTGAAACCGGCCAGGATGTCGCCCTGGATCTCGGTGCTGTCGCGCAGCGTGAGCTGAGCGGGCATGTGTCTCCCTTGGGGTGTCGGGACGGACTGGGGAGAGGCGGGGTCAGGCGCCCGGGCGCAGCTGCACCCACTGGGCGGTGCTGGGCACGCCCTGGTCGTCGAGCAGGAAGAGCAGGTAGTAGCCGGGGGGCGCTTCATTGGCCGAGGCCGGAGTGCGCAGCACGAGCTTGTTGCCGGCCCGGCTGGTGATGGGCAGTTCGAGCCGCCGCTGGCTGGTGTCCACCGAGTGGGTGGAGGTGATGGGGGCCATCAGGACGGCCCGGCTGACCCGCTCCGGAGTGCTGGTGCTGACGCGCAGGTTCGCGGCGTACCCCTGCGGGCCCGTCGGCACGCCGGACAGCGTCGGCCGGTCGCCCTGGTGCAGGTACGCCGGCTCGTAGATCTCGATGGTGCCGTTCATGTCGGACTTGATGTCCGGGTCGTTGGCGATCTGCTGGAGCTCGTCGCCGGTGATCATGATGCGGCCGTCGGGCAGCAGCACCGCGTTGGAGTGGTAGGCGCGCGGCAGCCGCTGGACCGGGCCGAGGCGCCACTGCCCGCTGTCGTCGCGCAGCTCGATCTGCCGGTACTTCTCGTCGGCGTTGGGGTTGTACGGCCCGTTGCCGTAGTCGCGGATGTCGTAGCCGCCGTTGACGGTGAACAGCTTGCCGTCGGGAAGGATGAGCGTGTCGTCCTGGGTGCGGCCGAAGGCGCGCGGGGTGTCCTTGGTCCAGCGCCCGCCGGAGAACTTGTAGGTGTTGGGGTCGTTGCGGTTGCCGCCGAGGACCAGCACGGAGTCCGGGCCGTCGGTGCCGTTGGGCAGGGCGACGGCGGAGCCGTAGTTGCGCATGCCGCCGTCGGGGCGGTTGGGCAGCTTGCGGCTGGTCTCCGCCTGCGGGTCGAAGACGTACTGCTCGTCGTAGTTGCGCCCGAAGCCGTAGATCAGGCCGTCGCGCAGCGAGAACAGGTGCGGGTAGTCGACCGTGAACTCGGCCTTGACGGGCCACTTGTCGAGCGACTGGCCGCGGGGCTTGGTCTCCGGGTCGAGGGAGACGGGCGTGCCCTTGGCCGGGAAGCGTTCGATCGACTTGGACAGGACGCCCCAGCCGATGTCGCCGTGGCCGGAGGTGATGAACTGCCGGCCGTCGGCGCCGGTGACCACGCTCGGGTACCAGCGGCCCTCGCCCATGTCCTGCTGCTGGAGCCAGGTCTCCTTCCACGGGTCGAAGACCAGGGCCAGGTGCGCGCCGGTGCCGTTGTTGCCGCCGAGGTTGCCGCCGAAGATGCCCACCATGCCGTTGGGCAGGTAGGAGTGCCCGGCGCAGAAGACCGGCGCGGGACGGGGCTCGTTCGTGCCGTCGTCCATGTTCACGACGGGCGGCGGCACGGCCTTGAAGGCGGAGGCCTTGGTGCCCTCCTTCGGGTCCCAGACGTAGGCGCGCCCGGCGTTCCGCCCGCCGGTGACCATGGTCGGCGCGGTTTCCTTGTTCGGGCTGTCCTCGACGGGCTCGAAGGAGAACAGCAGGACCTTGCCGGTGGGCAGCAGGGCGACGTGGTCACCGAAGTCGGGGCTGGGGAAGTACTCGGTGAACTTGCCCCAACTGGCGGGGTCGAACGCCGCGTTGATCTCTTTCTGCGTTGCGGTGTGCCGGTTGAAGCTGCGGGTCCGCATGGGCTGCGGATAGCCGTGGTCCATGGCCTGCATGCCGATGCGGTCGCGGGCCAGCTGTTCGGCGGCCTTCTGGCCGAGGGCCTCGACCTCGGCGGGTCGGACCTCCGCGCGGACCTGTTCGTCGGTGATGCGGAGCCCGCCCGGCCGGACGGGCGACTCATAGGCCGGGGACGGCTTCGAGCGGGCGGACGGGACGGAGGCGCCGGCGGGCGCGGTGGCGGACAGTGCGATCGCGGCACAGCCGACCGCGAGTGCCCATCTCCCTCTGCGGGACATCAGGCTCCTTAAGAGCGCATGGCAGCCACCCGGCCAACGCCGGGTGACCACGCAGGGTGACTGAATGGGGTGAGTAGATCACACACCGTAGCGATTTCGGAGCTGGTGTCCGAGCGGAACGATTCGGCATGGCCCGTTGGGGTTTCACCCTGCGTGTCCGGCGGGACCTCGATCGCCGCGCTGCTAGCAATGGCCCCACTTCCCTGTCCCCGCTCCAAGGAGGACCCCTGCCATGCGCACGACTCCGGCCGTACTCGCGGCCGCCGCGGCCACCGTGACCCTGCTCGGCACCTGCGTCACCCCGGCCACCGCCCTGGCCGTGGCGGACCCGCCCCAGCCACCGATCCACATCACCGGCAAGGTGATCCGCGGCGGCGCCGACGGCCGCCCCCACCAGCTCATCTGCCCCGCGCCCTTCAACGCCTACAGCGGTGGCTTCACCGTCAGGGCCGGCAAGGACGGCCGCCTCATCCAGGAACCCGCCGACCTCCTCGAGAGCCGCCCCAACGACAACGCGAACGGCTGGATCGTCGCCGTGCGCAAGGGCCAGTACGTGGAGCCGCAGCACCCGCGCCCCTACTCCGACCGCACGCCCACGCGGATCGAACCCGCCGATCTGGTCATCCACGTCGTGTGCACCCAGGACATGCCGACGCACGGCATGTGACCGCCCGGGCGCCGCGGGGCCGCCGGTGCCGCCTCCCGCACCGGCGGCCCCGCGACGCTGAACTACCCTGGCCGGTGTGCTGCGCGACGTGACTGCTGTTCGATACGTGACCCCCCTGCGGTCCGGCGGCTCCGTGCCCGGAGTCGTGGAGGCCGACGACCTGGGCACCTACGTCGTGAAGTTCACCGGCTCCGCGCAGGGCCGCAAGGCGCTGGTCGCCGAGGTGATCGTCGGGGAGCTGGCCCGGGCCCTCGGGCTGCGGTTCCCCGAGCTGGTGCTGGTGCACTTCGACCCGGCCGTCGCCGCGCACGAGCCGCATCAGGAGGTGCGCGAGCTGCACGGGGCCAGCGCGGGGGTCAACCTCGGCATGGACTATCTGCCGGGCGCGCGCGACTTCACGCCCGAGATCGCGAAGGTCTTCCCCGTGGACCCGCTGGAGGCGGGCCGGATCGTCTGGTTGGACGCGCTGACCGTCAACGTCGACCGTACGGTCCACAGCTCCAACCTGATGGTCTGGCCGACGCTGGGCACCGTACCGCCGCGGCTGTGGCTCATCGACCACGGAGCCGCCCTCGTCTTCCACCACCGCTGGGACGGCGTGGACCCCGCCAAGGTGTACGACTTCCGCCACCACGCCCTCGGCCACTACGGCCCCGACGTGCGCGCGGCCGATGCCGAACTCGCGCCGAAGGTGACCGAGGAGCTGCTGCGGGGGATCGTCGCCGAGGTGCCGGACGCCTGGCTCACGGACGGCGAGTTCGCCACGCCCGACGCGGCGCGCGAGGCGTATGTGGCCTACCTCCATGCGCGCGTGCGGGCGTCGCGGCAGTGGCTGCCCACCGACTTCCCCAGCCGGGAGGAGCTCGCCGCCGAGGACGCGCAGCGGGCCGCGAAGAATCAGCGAGGACGCCCCGCGTGGCTCAAGCAGGTCCCCGACCTGCACGGCAAGCCCGCGGCCGAACAGGATTGGTCGGTGCACCTCGGATGAGTGGCCGTGTCGAGATCGAGTACTGCACCCAGTGCCGCTGGCTGCCGCGCGCGGCCTGGCTGGCGCAGGAGCTGCTGACCACCTTCGAGGCCGAGCTGGACGAGCTGGCGCTCAAGCCCGGCACGGGCGGGGTGTTCGTCGTGCGGGTGGGCGACGACGTGGTCTGGGACCGCCGCGAGCACGGCTTCCCCGAGCCGACGGCGGTGAAGCGGGCCGTACGCGACCGAGTGGCCCCGGGAAAGACCCTGGGCCACTCGGAGAGGCTCCCGAAGGGGGACGTCAGCCCTTGAGCTGCTCGTACGCGGGCAGCGTCAGGAAGTCCGCGTAGTCCGCGTCGAGGGAGACCTCCAGGAGCAGGTCGTGCGCCTGCTGCCAGTGGCCGGCCGCGAAGGCCTCCTCGCCGATCTCCGCGCGGATGTTCGCGAGCTCCTCGGCGGCGACCTTCCGGGCCAGCTCGGGCGTGGCCTTCTCGCCGTTCTCGAACTCGACGCCGGCGTTGATCCACTGCCAGATCTGCGAGCGGGAGATCTCGGCGGTGGCCGCGTCCTCCATCAGGTTGAAGATGGCGACCGCGCCGAGCCCGCGCAGCCAGGCCTCGATGTAACGGATGCCGACCTGCACGGCGTTGACCAGGCCGTTGTACGTGGGCTTGGCGTCGAGCGAGTCGATGGCGATGAGGTCCTCCGCCTCGACCCGGACGTCCTCGCGCAGCCGGTCCTTCTGGTTCGGCTTGTCGCCGAGCACCTTGTCGAAGGACTCCATGGCGATCGGGACCAGGTCGGGGTGGGCGACCCAGGAGCCGTCGAAGCCGTCACCGGCCTCCCGGTCCTTGTCGGCGCGGACCTTCTCGAAGGCCACCTTGTTGACCTCTGCGTCACGGCGGGACGGGATGAACGCCGCCATGCCGCCGATGGCGTGCGCGCCGCGCTTGTGGCAGGTGCGCACGAGGAGTTCGGTGTACGCGCGCATGAACGGGGCCGTCATCGTCACCGCGTTGCGGTCCGGCAGCACGAACTTGGCGCCGCCGTCACGGAAGTTCTTCACGATGGAGAACAGGTAGTCCCAGCGGCCCGCGTTCAACCCCGAGGCGTGGTCGCGCAGTTCGTAGAGGATCTCCTCCATCTCGTACGCCGCCGTGATCGTCTCGATCAGCACGGTGGCGCGGACGGTGCCCTGCGGGATGCCGACGTAGTCCTGCGCGAAGACGAACACGTCGTTCCAGAGGCGGGCCTCCAGGTGCGACTCGGTCTTCGGCAGATAGAAGTACGGGCCCTTGCCGAGGTCCAGCAGGCGCTGGGCGTTGTGGAAGAAGTACAGGCCGAAGTCGACGAAGGCGCCGGGGACGGGGCGTCCGTCGACCTGGAGGTGGCGCTCGTTCAGATGCCAGCCGCGGGGCCGCATGACGACGGTGGCGAGTTCGTCCTGGGCCTTGAGCGCATACGACTTGCCGGACTTCGGGTCCGTGAAGTCGATGCTGCGGGTGTAGGCGTCGATCAGGTTGAGCTGACCGGTGACGACGTTCTCCCAGGTGGGCGCGGAGGCGTCCTCGAAGTCCGCGAGCCAGACCCTGGCGCCCGAGTTGAGGGCGTTGATGGTCATCTTGCGGTCGGTGGGGCCGGTGATCTCGACCCGGCGGTCGTTCAGCGCGGCGGGGGCCGGGGCCACCTTCCAGGAGTCGTCCGTGCGGATCGCGGCGGTCTCCGGGAGGAAGTCGAGCGTGGAGGTGCGGGCGATCTCGGCGCGGCGCTCCGCTCGGCGGGCGAGGAGCTCGTCACGCCGCGGCGTGAACCGTCGGTGCAGCTCGGCCACGAAGGCGAGCGCCGCATCGGTGAGGACCTCCTCCTGCCGGGGCAGGGGCTCGGCATCGACGATGGCCAGCGGAGACGGCGCTGGTGCGGACATGAGCGGTCACTTCCTTCAGCGGTGGCACCGGGTGCCTGGAGGGACGAATAGGAGAATTCGCACCCGCTGTGCGGTCGAGTGCTTCTGAGCAGTGGATAGTAGTTTCCTCATCGTGGAACTTCAATGGTTTGTTGATGTCGAGATTCTCTGAGTCGAGGCAAGGTGGCGCAGGGTGCCACCCCGTTCACTCAAGGTGGCCCAGGTCCGCCTCGGTGTCGATGTCATAGGCCTCGGCCACGTCGGAACACTCCACCAGCGTGACCTCCCGCGCGTGTTCCCGCAGGTAGGTGCGGGCTCCCTGGTCGCCGGAGGCGCTCTGCGCGATGCCGGCCCAGTGCGCGGCGCCGAACAGCACGGGATGCCCGCGCACGCCGTCGTAGGAGGCCGCGACGAGCGAGTCCTCGTCGCGGTGGGCGGCCCGCACCCGGGCCATCGCGGCGGCGCCGATCCCCGGCTGGTCGACGAGCGTGACGAGGGCGGCCCGCGCCCCGGTGGCGCCGAGCGACTCCAGCCCGGCCCGCAGGGACGAACCCATCCCCTGTTCCCACTCCGGGTTCTCCACCAGCACGCACCCGGCGAGCTCCGCGCGCTCGCGTACGGCGCCGGCGCTCGCCCCCAGCACCACGTGCACGCGCGTGCAGCCGGCCGCGCGCAGCGCCGCGACGGCGTGCTCCACCAGAGGCCGCCCGCGATGCGTCAGCAGGGCCTTGGGGCGCCCGCCGAGCCGGCGTCCGCCACCCGCGGCGAGCACGAGTCCGGCGACGGGGTCCTCGATCGGTTCGCTCATACGTCCTGCATACCTGACGCCGCGTCAATCCCGGGGCGCCCGGCAGGGCGGAATTTCGCGTCGATCGCTGGCGGACCGCGCACGGGGTGGCGTTTACTGACCCGCGAACCGCCGGGAGCGGGCGGGCGAGGGGGAGGACTGTGTTGCGGAGCTTAGGGCAGAGACCGGTGACCGACAGCGGCGAGGACCCCAGAGTGACCGGCCTGCGGACGGCCGTGTCCCGCCTGCGCCGCGAACTGGCCGCCCACCCGGCCGACTTCCCCGACCGCGCCATCGCCGAGGACGAACTGGCTGCCCTGGCCGCGATGACGACCTACGGCATCCCCGAGATCCCCCGCATGCGCAGCTCCCTGCTGCTGATCGCGGGCGCGATCGGCTCGGTGAGCGCGTTGGCGAGGGGCCTGGCGGAGGTGAGGGACGCGGTGGAACTGTTCGGCGGACCTGGGGGGAATTAGGGGCGCGGGGGCTGCGCGAGCAACCACGAATCACTGGTGGCCGCGATCGCGCAGGAGCACCCCCCCGCAGAGGGCGAAAAATCAGGCCCCAGAACTCACAAGCGCCTGAGACAGCTCCGCGGCGACCTGCTGCAGCACCGGCACGATCCGCTCGGTGACCTCCTCGGTCACCCGCCCCGCAGGCCCGGAGATGGAGATGGCCGCCGCGGTGGGAGAGTCCGGCACGGACACCGCGAGGCACCGCACCCCGATCTCCTGCTCGTTGTCGTCCACGGCGTACCCCATCCGCCGCACATCCTCCAGCGCGGCGAGGAACCCCTCGGGCGTGGTGATGGTCTTCTCCGTCGCGGCCGGCATCCCGGTACGGGCCAGCAGCGCCCGCACCTCCTCCGCAGGCGTGTACGCCAGCAGCGCCTTGCCCACGCCGGTGGAGTGCGGCAGCACCCGGCGCCCGACCTCGGTGAACATCCGCATGGAGTGCTTGGACGGCACCTGCGCCACGTACACGATCTCGTCGCCGTCCAGCAGCGCCATGTTCGCCGTCTCACCGGTCTCCTCGACCAGCCGGGCGAGGTAGGGCCGGGCCCAGGTGCCGAGCAGCCGGGACGCCGACTCCCCGAGGCGGATCAGCCGCGGCCCGAGCGCGTACCGGCGGTTCGACTGCTGACGGACGTATCCGCAGGCCACGAGGGTGCGCATGAGGCGGTGGATGGTCGGCAGCGGCAGCCCGCTGCTGGCCGAGAGCTCGCTCAGCCCGACCTCACCGCCGGCGTCCGCCATCCGCTCCAGGAGGTCGAAGGCGCGCTCGAGGGACTGGACCCCGCCGGTGGCGGATTTGGCGGAGTCGGTGGTGCTGGCGCTGGACGTCGGCACGGCGCGTTCCTTTCGGGGCTGGCGGGAGGGCAGAAGCCTACCCGGCACTCGGTTGACTCCCCGCTTGTGCGTAGCTACGTTCTGCGTGACGGAATTGTATTTCCGCTTTGTGGAAACGTCCAGGAGGGGCGCTTCCGGGTGCACTGTGGAGAAGTGTGCTCTTGACGACGCTCTGGCGGGAGTGAAGACTCCCTCAACAGCAGCTTCAACAGAACGTTGAATTCCGTTACGCCGATGTGAACGCGGACGGGATCCGACGCGGCAGAGAGGGGTCCGGGTGTCCGACGCTGAACTGGTGCTGCGCTCGACGCGCGTCATCACGCCCGAGGGGACGCGCGCGGCGTCCGTCGCGGTGGCCGACGGCCGGATCACCGCCGTACTGCCGTACGGCGCGCCCGTACCGGCCGGTGCCCGGCTGGAGGACCTCGGCGACCACGTCCTGCTGCCCGGGCTGGTCGACACGCACGTGCACGTCAACGACCCCGGCCGCACCGAGTGGGAGGGCTTCTGGACCGCCACGCGCGCGGCGGCGGCCGGCGGCATCACGACCCTGGTCGACATGCCGCTCAACTCCCTGCCCCCGACCACGACCGTGGAGAACCTGCGGGTGAAGCAGGACGTGGCCCGGGAGAAGGCGCACATCGACGTCGGCTTCTGGGGCGGTGCTCTGCCCGACAACGTCAAGGACCTGCGTCCGCTGCACGAGTCCGGCGTCTTCGGCTTCAAGGCGTTCCTGTCGCCGTCCGGCGTGGAGGAGTTCCCGCACCTGGACCAGGACCAGCTCGCCCAGTCCCTCGCCGAGATCGCCTCCTTCGACGGACTGCTGATCGTGCACGCCGAGGACCCGCACCACCTGGCGGCGGCCCCGCAGCACGGCGGCCCCAAGTACGCCGACTTCCTCGCCAGCCGGCCGCGCGACGCCGAGGACACCGCCATCGCCCAGCTGATCGCCCAGGCGAAGCGGCTGAACGCGCGCGTGCACGTCCTGCACCTGTCCTCCTCCGACGCGCTGCCGCTGATCGCCGAGGCCAGGGCCGAGGGCGTCCGCATCACGGTCGAGACCTGCCCGCACTACCTCACCCTGACCGCCGAGGAAGTCCCCGACGGCGCGAGCGAGTTCAAGTGCTGCCCGCCCATCCGCGAGGGCGCCAACCGGGACCTGCTGTGGCAGGCCCTCGCGGACGGCACCATCGACTGCGTGGTCACCGACCACTCGCCCTCCACGGTCGACCTGAAGACCGAGGACTTCGCCACCGCGTGGGGCGGCATCTCCGGCCTCCAGCTCAGCCTGGCCGCCGTATGGACCGAGGCCCGCGAGCGCGGGTACGGCCTGGAGGACGTGGTGCGCTGGATGTCCGCGCGCACCTCCGAACTGGCGGGTCTGACGCAGAAGGGCGCCATCGAGGCCGGCCGGGACGCCGACTTCGCCGTCCTCGCCCCGGACGAGACCTTCACCGTCGACCCGGCCGCCCTCCAGCACCGCAACCGCGTCACCGCGTACGCCGGGAAGACGCTGTACGGCGTCGTGAAGTCCACCTGGCTGCGGGGCGAGCGCATCGTCGCCGACGGCGAGTTCACCGAGCCGAAGGGCCGCCTCCTCACCCGCGCCCACTGAACCCACCCATCGAGCTTCGAAAGGCAGACCTGATCACTGTGACGGCGATACCCAGCTTCACCGGCGACGCGAACCCCTACGGAGGCGGCGACCCGTACGCGGACTACCGCACCGCCGACTTCCCCTTCACCCAGTACGCCAACCTCGCCGACCGGCAGCTCGGGGCCGGGGTCATCGCCGCCAACGACGAGTTCTTCGCCCAGCGGGAGAACCTGCTGGTGCCCGAGCGCGCCGAGTTCGACCCGGAGCACTTCGGCCACAAGGGCAAGATCATGGACGGCTGGGAGACCCGGCGCCGCCGCGGTGTCTCCGCCGAGCACCCGTGGCCGACCGCCGAGGACCACGACTGGGCGCTGGTCCGGCTCGGCGCGCCCGGCGTGATCCGCGGCATCGTCGTCGACACCGCCCACTTCCGCGGCAACTACCCGCAGGCCGTGTCCATCGAGGGCACCTCGGTACCGGGTTCCCCCTCGCCGGAGGAGCTGCTGGGCGACGACGTCAAGTGGACGACCCTCGTCCCGCGCACCGCGGTCGGCGGCCACGCGGCCAACGGCTTCGCCGTATCCGCGGAGCAGCGCTTCACCCACCTGCGCGTCAACCAGCACCCCGACGGCGGCATCGCCCGCCTGCGCGTGTACGGCGAGGTCGTGCCCGACCCCGCCTGGCTGTCGGTGCTGGGAACCTTCGACGTGGTCGCGCTGGAGAACGGCGGCCAGGTCGAGGACGCCTCCAACCTCTTCTACTCTCCGGCCACCAACACCATCCAGCCGGGCCGCTCCCGCAAGATGGACGACGGCTGGGAGACCCGGCGCCGCCGCGACCAGGGCAACGACTGGATCCGCTACCGCCTGGTCGCCCAGTCGCAGATCCGGGCCGTCGAGATCGACACGGCCTACCTGAAGGGCAACAGCGCCGGCTGGGCGTCCGTCTCCGTCAAGGACGGCGAGGACGGCGAGTGGACCGAGGTCGTCCCGCGCACCCGCCTCCAGCCCGACACCAACCACCGCTTCGTCCTGCCGGCCCCCGCCGTCGGCACCCACGCGCGCGTGGACATCTTCCCGGACGGTGGCATCTCCCGCCTGCGCCTGTTCGGCTCCCTGACGGACTCCGGCACGAACGCCCTGGCGGCCCGCCACCAGGAGCTCGGCGGCTGAGTCCGCGGATGGCTGCGGGGCGCACCGGCCTGGACAGCACTGGTGCGCCCCGCCTCTTTTCAGGGCCTCCGCGTCGAGCGGCTCACGCGGCGTGGCCGCCGTCGACCGAGAACTCGGCGCCCGTGACGTATGCGGCGTCCGGTCCGGCCAGGTAGGTCACCATCGCCGCCACCTCGTCGGCGGTGCCGAAGCGGCCGAGCGCGGTCATGGCGGCCTGGCCGGCCGCGTACGGCCCGTCGGCCGGGTTCATGTCGGTGTCGGTCGGGCCCGGGTGCACCACGTTCGCGGTGATCCCGCGCGGGCCGAGCTCGCGCGCGAGCGCCTTGGTGAGACCGGTCAGGGCCGCCTTGCCGGTCGTGTACAGCGTTCCGCCGGGCCCGGGCACCCGCTGGGTCATGCAGGTGCCGATCGTGATGATCCGCCCGCCGTCCGGCATCCGCGCGGCGGCCGCCTGACAGGCCAGGAACACCCCGCGCACATTCACCGCGAGGACCCGGTCCACGTCGGCGAGGCCGAGGTCGGCCAGCGGCCCGAGGACGCCCAGGCCCGCGTTGTTCACCAGCACGTCGAACCGGCCCAGGGCGTCGGCCGCCCCGTGCACGGCCCCGGCCGCCTCCGCCGCGTCCCCGGCGTCCGCCCGCAGCGCCACCGCCCGGCGCCCCAGCGCCTCGATCGCCCGTACGACGTCGTCCGCCGTGTCCTTGCCGTTCACATAGGTCAGCGCCACATCGGCCCCGGCCCGGGCCAGCCGCAGCGCGGTCGCCGCGCCGATGCCCCGGCTGCCGCCGGTGACGAGGGCCACCTTGCCGTTCAGGGGGGTGTCGGTGCTGGTCAGGGGTGCTTCGTTCGTCGTTGTCATACGTCCATCTCAGCGGCCCGAGGCCAGGAAGGCTGGCGGCGATCGGACATCGACTCCAGGGGGCACGCCGCCCGACCTCAGAGAGTCCGAGGGGCGCGGAACTCGCACATCCGGCGGCGCGTTCTCCCCACGTGACTCTTCAGCAAGAAATCGTCGGCAACGCCATGCAGATGGCGGTCGTGAACCTCGCCCCGGGCCAGACCGTGTACTGCGAGGCGGGCAAGTTCCTGTTCAAGACGTCGAACGTGACGATGGAGACCCGTCTGACGGGCCCGTCGAACGAGGCGGGGCAGCAGAGCGGCGGCTCGGGATCCTCCGGAGGTATGGGCGGCCTGCTGCGCCAGGCGATGGGCACCGCGATGCAGGTCGGCCAGCGCGTGCTGGCGGGCGAGTCCCTGGCCTTCCAGTACTTCACCTCGCAGAGCGGCGAGGGCACGGTCGCCTTCGCGGGCGTGCTCCCGGGCGAGATGCGGGCGCTGGAGCTGGACGGCACGCGCGCGTGGTTCGCCGAGAAGGACGCCTTCGTCGCCGCCGAGTCGACCGTCGACTTCGGCATCGCCTTCCAGGGCGGCCGCACCGGCATGAAGGGCGGCGAGGGCTTCATCCTGGAGAAGTTCACCGGCCGCGGCACCGTGATCATCGCCGGCGCGGGCAACTTCATCGACCTCAACCCCGCCGACTTCGGCGGCCGGATCGAGGTCGACACCGGCTGCGTCGTCGCCTTCGAGGAGGGCATCCAGTACGGCGTCCAGCGCGTGGGCGGCCTCAACCGCCAGGGCGTGATGAACGCCGTGCTCGGCGGCGAGGGCCTGTCCCTGGCCACGCTCGAGGGCAACGGCCGCGTGATCCTGCAGTCCCTCACCATCGAGGGCCTGGCCAACGCCCTGAAGAAGGCCCAGGGCGGGGACAAGCAGGGCCCGACGGGAGGCCTCTTCTCGACGAACGCGGGGTGATCGGCGCGAGCGACCGATGAGTTGCGGGTGCCGGCGGGGTCTGCCCTGATGAACAGCAGACCCCGCACCCGGAAGAAGGCGCTCGCCATGGGCAAGCTCGTCTCTCAGATCTTCGTCACCCTCGACGGCGTCTACCAGGCGCCCGGCGGTCCCGAGGAGGACACCCGCGACGGCTTCGAACAGGGCGGCTGGACCGTGCCGTACGCCGACGACGACTTCGGCGGCTTCGTCACCGAGGTCTTCAGCCGCCCGGCCGCGTTCCTCCTCGGCCGCCACACCTACGACATCTTCGCCTCCTACTGGCCGAAGATGACCGACCCGGCCGACCCGATCGCGGGCCCGCTGAACAGCCTGCCGAAGTACGTCGCCTCCTCGACGCTCGCCGACGACCCCGGCTGGGCCGGCACCACCGTCCTGCGCGGCGACCTCGCCAAGGAGGTCACCTCCCTGAAGGAGCGCACCGAGGGCGAGATCCAGATCCACGGCAGCGGCGCCCTCGTCGCCTCCCTCCTCGACCTCGGCCTCGTCGACACCCTCCACCTCCTCACCTTCCCGGTCGTCCTCGGCGCCGGCCGCCGCCTCTTCCAGCAGGGCGCCGTCCCGACGGCCTTCCGCCACACAGCGGGCCGCGTCACCTCGACGGGTGTCACCATCCAGACCTACGACCGTGCGGGCACCCCGACCTACGGCTCGTACGCGCTGCCCGAGGAGGCCTGAGGCCGCGTCCGTCCACCGGAAAGGCCTGGCCGAAAGATCACCGGCCCCGGTACGGTGACCCTCCCCGTGCGAGCCGCCGCCGTCTCCACGCATGCCTACTCACTGGAGTCGGGAAGGACGACCGCCCGTCGGCACGGGAAGGGCGTCCGCCCGCTGGAGACCGGGAGCCGCAGCCGCCGTGTCGACGATCGCCGTACCCCGCCCCCTTGCGCCCCGCCGCGCCTGGCTCACCGATCTGCCGCTGCTGCTGGTCGCGGCCGTCTGGGGCGGGAGCTACCTCGCCGCCAAGGACATCACCACCGCGCGCACGGTCCTGGCCGTGCTGGTGCTGAGGTTCGCCCTCGTCCTGCCGGCGCTGGTGCTCGCCTCCTGGCGGGGCCTGCGCGCGCTCGGGCCCGCGCAGTGGCGCGGCGCCGGACTGCTCGGCCTGATCCTGAGCGGCATCTTCCTGCTGGAGACGTACGGTGTCGTGCACACGTCGGCGACCAACGCGGGCCTGATCATCAGCCTCACCATGATCTTCACCCCGCTCGCCGAGGCCGCCGTCACCCGCACCCGCCCCGCGCGGGCCTTCCTCGGCGCGGCGGCCCTCTCCGTGCTCGGCGTCGTCCTGCTGACCCAGGGCGGCGGCTTCACCCGCCCCGCCGCCGGGGACCTGCTGATGCTGCTCGCCGCCCTCGCGCGGACCGTGCACGTGCTGGTCATGGCGCGGCTGAAGCACGTACAGAAAGCGGGCGCGCTGCCGCTGACGACGGTCCAGCTCGGCACCGCGGTCGTGGTGTTCGCACTGCTGTCGACCGGGTCGGACACCACCCCGTGGGCCACCGCGGCCGACTTCGGGGCGCGGGAGTGGGCCGGGCTGTTGTTCCTGTCGGCCCTGTGCACGCTGTTCGCCTTCTTCGTGCAGATGTGGGCCGTGCGCCGCACCTCCCCGTCCCGGGTCAGCCTGCTGCTCGGCACCGAGCCGCTGTGGGCGGCCGCGGCCGGCATCGCCCTGGGCGGCGAACGGCTCGGCGCGCTCGGTCTGCTGGGCGGGGCACTGGTGCTCGTGGGGACGGCGTGGGGGCGCCGGTCGGCAGGTTAACTCCCCGAAAACTCAGGGGACGAGCCGGGAAATTCTGCCTACTTGTCATTGACATGCCACGCTCTACGCGCGTCATCATGACGTCATGAGATTCCCCCCACGAATCACCCGCCTCGGCGCCGCCGCGGCTCTTGTGTCCGCCGTCCTCGTGGGCGGCACCGTCTCCGCCACCGCCGCCACCGCCGCCCCCACAGCGGTCGGCAGCATCTGCTACGGCGACCTGCCCTCCCAGGCGTACGACACCCTGCGCCTGATCGAGCAGGGCGGACCCTTCCCGTACTCCCAGGACGGCTCCGTCTTCTACAACCGCGAGGGCGTCCTGCCCTCGCACACGACCGGCTACTACCACGAGTACACGGTGAAGACCCCCAACGTCTCCACCCGTGGCGCCCGCCGGATCGTCACCGGGCAGGACTACCAGGAGGACTACTACACCGCGGACCACTACGCGACGTTCGACCTGATCGACTACGACTGCTGACCGCGCGAGGACGCCGGAGCCCGGGTGGCGTTCACCCGGGCTTCCGGCTCTCCGCTGCGGCGAACAGCGCGAACGCCAGCACGACCAGGGCGACACTCGCGTAGATCTCGTAGCCGTCGAGGAACCCGAGTCGCCGCACCAGGCCCACGTCCCAGTGGACCCACTCGTGCAGCAGACCGAGGACGCCCTGCACCAGGGCGAGCAAGCCGAGCACTTCCAGCACCTGTTTCATGCACCCGACTCTCGCCCCGCGGACCCCCCACGCACATCGGCCGCGGGGCGAGACACCACCGACGGAAGTCGCCGGTCACGGACGGTCGTGGCGCCGAAGGACGGCGATCGTGCGACTTAAGTCGACGCCCGCCCGCGCGGGGCGGTGACGGGGGCCGCGCCTGCGTAGATTTGGTCACCGTGAAGGGTGACGGTACGCAGACCACGGGGCCGACGGGGCCGGCGTTCGAGGGACGCCGGTGGCTGTTCCCGTCCGCCGTCATCCATGAGCTGGACCCCGACGCCGTACGGCCGGGACGCCGCCCCCGCCGCACCGCGCGCGACTGGCTCGTCGACTTCAGCTGCTTCCTGCTGGCCGTCGGCATCGGCCTGCTGGCCGCCGACGGCCTGCCCGACGAGCATCTGCCCCGGGGCATCGCCGCCCTCGACCAGTGGCTCGGCGCCCTGGCCTGCGCCGCGGTGTGGCTGCGCCGGCGGTGGCCGGTCGGCCTGGCCGTCGCCCTGCTCCCCGTCGGACTGCTGTCGGCCACTTCCGGCGGCGCCTGCCTGATCGCCGTCTTCACCCTCGCCGTGCACCGGCCCTTCCGCTACGTCGCCTGGATCGGCGGCGCCAGTCTCGCGTTGCAGCCGCTCTACTACTGGCTGCGGCCCGAGCCGGGCCTGCCGTATCTGGTGGCCGTGGCGTTCAGCCTGGTGATCACGGTCGCGGTCATCAGCTGCGGTCTGCTCGTACGCTCCAAGCGGCAGCTCATGCTGAGCCTGCGCGACCGGGCCCGCCGGGCCGAGACCGAGGCGCGGCTGCGGGCCGAGCAGGCCCAGCGCCTCGCGCGGGAGGCCATCGCCCGGGAGATGCACGACGTGCTCGCGCACCGGCTGACCCTGCTCAGCGTGCACGCCGGGGCGCTGGAGTTCCGCCCGGACGCGCCCCGTGACGAGGTCGCCCGCGCGGCCGGCGTCATCCGGGAGAGCGCGCACGACGCCCTGCAGGACCTGCGCGAGATCATCGGCGTGCTGCGGGCGGGCGAGCCCGACGAGAACGGGCGCCCCCAGCCGACGCTGGCCGCGCTGGACACGCTCGTCGCCGAGTCCCGGGAAGCGGGCATGAAGGTCACGCTCGCCCAGCAGATCACCGACCCGTCCGCCGTGCCCGCCTCCGTCGGCCGCACCGCCTACCGGATCGCCCAGGAGTGCCTCACCAACGCCCGCAAGCACGCCCCCGGCACCGAGGTCACCGTCACCGTCACGGGCACCCCGGGCGACGGCCTGACCGTCGTCGTCCGCAACCCCGCCCCCGACGGCGAGGTCCCGCCCGTCCCCGGCTCCGGGCAGGGACTCATCGGCCTCACGGAACGCGCCACGCTGGCGGGCGGCCGCCTGGAGCACGGACCCACGGCACAGGGCGGCTTCGAGGTGCGGGGGTGGCTGCCGTGGGGGTGAGCCGTGCGGCCCTTGTCGTGGTGCGAGGGCGTGTCCCCAGGGGGCGGGGGCACGGTGCGGCGGGGTTTGCTCAAAGGGGCGGCGTTGCGGTGGGACGGCGGGTCCCCAAGGGGGGCGGGCGTTGCGGTGCGGTGGTGTGTCCTCAAGGGGGCGGGCGTTGCGGTGCGGTGGTGTGTCCTCAAGGGGGCGGGCGTTGCGGTGCGGTGGTGTGTCCTCAAGGGGGCGGGCGTTGCGGTGCGGTGGTGTGTCCTCAAGGGGGCGGGCGTTGCGGTGCGGTGGTGTGTCCTCAAGGGGGCGGGCGTTGCGGTGCGATGGCGGGTCCCCAAGGGGGGGCGTTACAGTGCGACGGCGTTCCTCAAGGGCGTGGGCATCACGGTGCGACGGTGTCCCAAGGGCGCGGGGCTGCTGCGCGAGCGATCCCGCACGACCCGCACCCACGCAGTGGATCCCGTTCAGCCGCGCCGACTCCGCACGCACCGCCGCGCGGCCGTGATTTCGTAGCCCCATGACCGCTATCAAGGTGCTCCTCGTCGACGACGACCCCCTGGTGCGCACCGGGCTGTCCTTCATGATGGGCGGCTCCCCGGACATCGAGATCGTGGGCGAGGCCGCCGACGGCACCGAGGTCGAGGCGCTGGTGGAGCGCACCCGCCCGGACGTCGTCCTGATGGACATCCGGATGCCGGCCATGGACGGCCTGACCGCGACCGAGCGGCTGCGCGGCCGCGAAGGCGCCCCGCAGGTGGTCGTCCTGACGACCTTCCACGCCGACGAACAGGTGCTGCGCGCCCTGCGCGCGGGTGCCGCCGGGTTCGTCCTGAAGGACACCCCGCCCGCCGAGATCGTCGCCGCGGTCCGCAAGGTCGCGGCCGGCGACCCCGTCCTGTCGCCCACCGTCACCCGGCAGTTGATGGCCCACGCGGCCGGTCACACGGCCGGCTCCGCCGCCGACACCCGGCGCGCACGCGCGCGTGACCGCATCGCCCAGCTCAACGACCGCGAGCGCGAGGTCGCCGTCGCCGTCGGCCACGGCCGGTCCAACGCCGAGATCGCCGCGGGCCTGTTCATGAGCGTCGCCACCGTCAAGACGCACGTCTCCCGCATTCTCGCCAAGCTCGACCTCAACAACCGCGTCCAGATCGCCCTCCTCGCCTACGACGCGGGCCTGACGGAGACCGAGGAAGATCGGCGGAGCGGGCACTGACGCGGACTCCCGTGCGTTGTGCGGGGTGAGGACGAAAGAGGTCACAAGGGGGTGGGTCCATGACCGAGGTGATCGACCTGGGGCAGTACGGGGACGCGTTCCGCACCGACCCGCACCCGGTCTACGCCGAGCTGCGCGCCCGCGGGCCGGTGCACCGGGTGCGGCCACCGGGCGCGGGACCCGAGCACGAGACCTGGCTGGTCGTCGGCTACGAGGAGGCGCGCGCGGCGCTCGCCGACCCCCGGCTGGCCAAGGACCCCGCCAAGCTCGGCATGACGTTCCTCGACGAGGAGCACATCGGCAAGTATCTGCTGAGCGTCGACCCGCCCGACCACACCCGCCTGCGCTCCCTGGTCACCCGCGCCTTCACCCCGCGCCGCGTCGAGCAACTGCGCCCGCGCGTGCAGCAGATCACCGACGAGCTGCTCGACGCGATGCTGCCGCACGGCCGCGCCGACCTCGTCGAGTCCTTCGCCTTCCCGCTGCCCATCACCGTCATCTGCGAGCTGCTCGGCGTGCCCGAGATGGACCGTGCCGCCTTCCGCAAGATATCGACCGAGGTCGTGGCCCCCAGCAGTTCCGGCAGCGAGTACGACGCGGTGGTGCGCCTCGCCGAGTACCTCACCGAGCTCATCGCGGACAAGCAGAACAGCGGCCCGAGCGACGACCTGCTCAGCGACCTGATCCGCACCACCGCCGAGGACGGCGACCGGCTCTCCGTGGGCGAACTGCGCGGCATGGCCTATCTGCTGCTCATCGCCGGCCACGAGACGACCGTCAACCTCATCGCCAACGGCGTGCACGCCCTGCTCACCCACCCCGGTCAACTGGCCGCCCTGCGCGCCGACATGGGCCTGCTCGACGGCGCGATCGAGGAGATGCTGCGCTGGGAGGGCCCGGTGGAGGCGGCCACGTTCCGGTTCGCGGCCGAGCCGATGGAGATCGCCGGGGTGCCGATAGCGCAGGGGGAGTCGGTGCTGGTCGGCCTCACCGCCGCCGACCGCGACCCGGAGCGCTACGCCGACCCGGACCGCTTCGACATACGCCGCGACCCGCGCGGCCATGTCGCCTTCGGCCACGGCATCCACTTCTGCCTCGGCGCCCCGCTGGCCCGCCTGGAGGGCCGTACGGCGATACGGTCCCTGCTGGAGCGCGCCCCGGACCTCGCCCTGGACGGCCCGTCCGGCGACTGGCTGCCGGGCATGCTGATGCGCGGCATGCGCAGCCTGCCCGTGCGCTGGTGAGTGCGCCGACGAGTGCGCCGGCGATCACCTTCCCCATGACCCCCAAGGAGTCCCACAGCATGACCGCACCCTCCCTTCCCGCGGAGCTGGACCTGGACACGGCCCGACAGGCCCTGGCCGCCCAGCCGTTCAGCAGACTCCTCGGCACCCGGATCAGCGCCTTCGGCGACGGAGAGGCGGTCCTGGAGCTGGACATCCGCGAGGAACTCCACCAGCAGAACGGCTTCGTGCACGGCGGCGTCCTGTCCTACGCCGCGGACAACGCGATCACCTTCGCCGCGGGCAGCGCCCTCGGCCCGGCTGTCCTGACCTCCGGCTTCTCCATCCAGTACGTCCGCCCGGCGCTCGGACACACCCTGCGGGCGACCGCGCAGGTCGTGCACTCCGGCCGCCGCCAGGCCGTCGTCCGCTGCGACCTGCTGACGCTCGCGGAGGACGGCAAGGAAACACTGTGCGCGGTGGCCCAGGGCACGGTGCTGTCGGCCGGGACGTCGTCGTGAGCGGGGGCCGAGCCGGGGGCGTGTGAGGCAAGGCCGGGGGCGTGTGAGGCACGGCCGCGGCCTTGTGAGGGCAAGGTCGGCGCACCGGACGCGGCCGGACCGGGGACTCAGGCCCCCAGGTCCCGCCCGCCCGGGATCTCGCCCAGCCTCACCGGTCTTCGCTCGCGCCGCGACAGCTCGCAGGCCTCGGCGATCCGCAGGGCCTGCAAGGCCTCGCGGCCGTCGCAGGGGTTGGCCCGCTCGCCGCGCACCACCTCGATGAACGCGGCGAGCTCGGCCTCGTAGGCGGGCCCGAAGCGCTCCAGGAAGCCGGTCCAGGGCTTGGACGCGGCGGGCGGCCCGGTCGGCTCGGTGGAGGCGATCGGCGTACGGTCGTCCAGGCCGACGGTGATCTGGTCCCGCTCACCGGCCAGTTCCATACGGACGTCGTAGCCGGCGCCGTTCAGCCGGGTCGCCGTCGCGCTGGCCAGGGTGCCGTCGTCCAGGGTGAGCACCACCGCGGCCGTGTCGATGTCACCGGCCTCGCGGAACATCCCGGGCCCGGCGTCTGACCCCGCCGCGAACACATCGACGACCTCATGGCCGGTCACCCAGCGCACGGCGTCGAAGTCATGGATGAGGGTGTCCCGGTACAGCCCGCCCGACAGCGGCAGATAGGCGGCGGGCGGCGGCGCCTGGTCGGAGGTGATGGCCCGCACGGTGTGCAGCCGCCCCAGGCGCCCGGACCGTACGGCCTCGCGCGCACCGGTGTAGCCGATGTCGAAGCGCCGCTGGAACCCCATCTGCAGCGCGGTCCCGGCCGTCTCCACCTCGGAGATCGCCTGCAGGGTGCCCGGCAGATCCAGCGCGATGGGCTTCTCGCAGAACACCGGCAGGCCCGAACGGGCGGCCCGCCCGATCAGCTCGGCGTGCGCGGAGGTCGCCGCCGTGATCACCACCGCGTCCACGCCCCACTTGAAGATCTCGTCCACACCGGGTGCCGCCGTCTCGCCCAGCCGGTGCGCCAGCTCCTGCGCCCGTACGGGATCCACGTCCGTGAGGATCAGGGACCCGACGTCACGATGACGGCTCAGCGTGTTGGCATGGAAGGTGCCGATGCGGCCCGTACCGATGACCCCGATGCGCATGGAATCAAGGTGAGGGCGGACCGGCCATCTGTCAATCCGTATGTCCGGACAACCGGACTACACAACTTCCCGTCAACCCGTCACGGAGCTACGCTCGGGCCGTGCCGAAACCAGAAGTTGACCCGACCGTGCGACTCGAGCTCAGTGTGGACCGGAGCTCGCCGGTGCCGTTGTACTTCCAGCTGTCCCAGCAGCTGGAGGCCGCCATCGAGCACGGAACGCTCACCCCAGGCAGCCTGCTGGGCAACGAGATCGACCTCGCCGCCCGGCTGGGGCTGTCCCGTCCCACGGTCCGCCAGGCCATCCAGTCCCTGGTCGACAAGGGCCTGCTGGTACGCCGCCGCGGGGTCGGCACCCAGGTCGTGCACAGCCAGGTCAAGCGCCCGCTGGAACTCAGCAGCCTCTACGACGACCTGGAGGCGGCAGGCCAGCGCCCCGCGACGAAGGTCCTGGTCAACACGCTCGTCCCGGCCTCGCCGGAGATCGCGGCGGCCCTCGGCGTCCCGGAGGGGAGCGACGTGCACCGCGTGGAACGCCTGCGTCTGGCCCACGGCGAGCCGATGGCGTACCTCTGCAACCACCTGCCGACCGGCCTGCTGGACCTGGACACCGACCATCTGGAGTCCACCGGCCTCTACCGCCTGATGCGCGCCGCCGGCATCACCCTGCACAGCGCCCGCCAGTCCATCGGCGCCCGTGCCGCCACCGCCCCCGAGGCGGAGCGCCTCTCCGAGCCCGAGGGCGCCCCCCTCCTCACCATGCAGCGCACCACCTTCGACGACACCGGCCGCCCCGTCGAGCACGGCAACCACACCTACCGCGCCACGCGGTACTCCTTCGAGTTCCAGCTCCTCGTGCGCCCCTGAGCCCCGCTCGGCCATCGATTTCCCGCCACTTCCCCGCCCCTTTCCCCGCCACTGCACGTCGCAATGTCCGGACAATGCGACCGACTCGCGCTCCCCGGTCGCGACGGGCACGATCCCTGTGTTCGATACTGGGGCGTTTGGGGTCGGCGGGATCGCCGGCTCCGCGTACGGCAGAACACGGCAAGAAGGGCACGGCCTCGTGGCACGGTTTCGGACCTGGGCAGGGATCGCGTTGGCGGGGGCACTCAGCGTGTCCCTGGTGGCGTGCAGCAGCACCGGCGGCAAGCGCGCCGAGGACGCCCGCAAGGCCGCGGCCGAACGGGGCAGGGCGGCGGTGTCCACTCCCCGCTGGACCTTCGCGATGATCACCCACTCGGGCGATGGCGACACCTTCTGGGACATCGTCCAGAGCGGCGCCAAGGAGGCCGCCGCCAAGGACAACATCAACTTCCTGTACTCCCACGACGACGAGGCGCAGCAGCAGGCCCAGCTCGTGGACGCGGCCGTCGACAAGAAGGTCGACGGCATCATCGTCACCCTCGCCAAGCCCGACGCCATGAAGGCCGCCGTGGCCCGTGCCGTGAAGGCCGGCATCCCGGTGATCACCGTCAACTCCGGCTCCGCCGAGTCCAAGGCCTTCGGCGCCCTCACCCACATCGGCCAGGACGAGACCATCGCCGGCCAGGCCGTCGGCGAGGAGCTCAACGCGCGCGGCCGCAAGAAGGCCGTCTGCGTCCTGCACGAACAGGGCAACGTCGGCCACGAACAGCGCTGCGCCGGCGTGAAGGAGACCTTCGACGGCGACGTCCAGAACCTCTACGTCACCGGCACCAACATGCCCGACGTGCAGTCCGCGATCGAGGCCAAGCTCCAGGCCGACAAGGACATCGACGCGGTCGTCACCCTCGGCGCCCCCTTCGCCGACACCGCCGTGAAGGCCAAGCAGGACGCCGGCAGCGACGCCGAGATCGACACCTTCGACCTCAACGCCAAGGTCGCCGCCGGCCTCAAGGACGGCACCCTCGGCTTCGCCGTCGACCAGCAGCCCTACCTCCAGGGCTACCAGGCCATCGACCTGCTCTGGCTCTACCGCTACAACGCCGACGTGCTCGGCGGCGGCAAGCCGGTCCTGACCGGCCCGCAGATCATCACCAAGGACCAGGCGTCCGCGCTCGAGGAGTACACGAAGCGGGGCACCCGATGAGCGCCACGACCACCGACGAACGGCTGCTGCACACCTCGCCGCTGAAGAAGCTGCTCGGCCGCCCCGAGCTCGGCTCGGTCGTCGGCGCCATCGCCGTCTTCGTCTTCTTCGCGATCGCCGCCGACAGCTTCCTGCAGGCCTCCAGCCTCAGCACCGTCCTGTACGCGTCCTCGACCATCGGCATCATGGCCGTCCCGGTGGCGCTGCTGATGATCGGCGGCGAGTTCGACCTGTCCGCGGGCGTCCTCGTCACGTCCTCCGCGCTGATCTCGTCGATGTTCAGCTACCAGATGACCGCGAACGTCTGGGTCGGCGTCGGCGTCTCCCTGGTCGCCACCCTCGCCATCGGCGCGTTCAACGGCTTCATGCTCACCCGCACCAAGCTGCCCAGCTTCATCATCACGCTGGGCACCTTCCTGATGCTGACCGGCATGAACCTCGGCTTCACCAAGCTGATCGACGGCACGGTCTCCACCAAGACGATCGCCGACATGGAGGGCTTCCCCACGGCCCGCGACGTCTTCGCCTCCACACTCACCATCGGCGACGTCGACTTCAAGGTCACCATCCTGTGGTGGTTCGGCCTGGTCGCCGTCGCCTCCTGGATCCTGCTGCGCACCCGTATGGGCAACTGGATCTTCGCGGTCGGCGGCAACAGGGACGCGGCCCGCGCGGTCGGCGTCCCCGTGAACAAGACCAAGATCGGCCTCTACATGGGCGTCGCCTTCGGCGCCTGGATCGCCGGCCAGCACCTGCTCTTCTCGTTCGACGTCGTCCAGTCCGGCGAGGGCGTGGGCAACGAGCTGATCTACATCATCGCGGCCGTCATCGGCGGCTGCCTGATCACCGGCGGCTACGGCAGCGCGGTCGGCTCGGCGGTCGGCGCGTTCATCTTCGGCATGACCAGCAAGGGCATCGTCTTCGCCGAGTGGAACCCGGACTGGTTCAAGTTCTTCCTCGGAGCGATGCTGCTCCTCGCGACCCTGCTCAACGCCTGGGTCCGCAAGCGCGCGGAGGCCACCAAGTGACACTCGTCGAGCTGACCGACGTCAGCAAGCACTACGGCAACATCCGCGCCCTCGAAGGCGTCTCCCTGGAGGTAAACGCCGGGGAGATCACCTGCGTCCTCGGCGACAACGGCGCGGGCAAGTCCACCCTCATCAAGATCATCGCGGGTCTGCACCAGCACGACGGCGGCACCCTGCGCCTCGACGGCGAGGAGACGAAGCTCTCCTCCCCGCGCGAGGCCCTGGACCGCGGCATCGCCACCGTCTACCAGGACCTCGCGGTCGTCCCCCTCATGCCGGTCTGGCGCAACTTCTTCCTCGGCTCCGAGCCGCGCAAGGGCGTCGGCCCCTTCAAGCGCATGGACATCGACCACATGCGCCGCACCACCCACGCCGAACTCCTGCGCATGGGCATCGACCTCCGCGACGTCGACCAGCCCATCGGCACCCTCTCCGGCGGCGAACGCCAGTGCGTCGCCATCGCGCGCGCGGTCCACTTCGGCGCGAAGGTCCTGATCCTGGACGAGCCCACAGCCGCCCTGGGCGTGAAGCAGTCGGGTGTAGTCCTGAAATATGTGGCCGCAGCCCGCGACGAGGGCCTGGGTGTTGTGTTGATCACCCATAACCCCCACCACGCGTACCTGGTGGGAGACCGCTTCGTCCTCCTGAAGAGGGGCACGATGGTGGGCAACTACACCCGCGACCAGATCACCCTCGACGAGCTGACACAGCAGATGGCAGGCGGCTCGGACCTCGACGCTCTACGCCACGAACTGCAACGTGGTTAGGGGCGCGGGGAACTGCGCGATCAACCACAAACAACCAGCAGACGCCGTATGAGACGAGCCACCCCATTGCTGTTGCGTACGCCGCGCAGCGCACCCGTACGGCAGAATCGCACCTGATGAGCACCTACCGCGACCTCACCGCCCCCATCGGCTCCCGCCGCGCGCCCGTACTGCGCACGGTCGGCACCAGGGAACGCCGCTCACACCTGACGGCACCCCGCGTGCCGACCGTGGGCATCGACATCGGCGGCACCAAGGTGATGGCGGGCGTGGTCGACGCCGACGGCAACATCCTGGAGAAGGTCCGCACCGAGACCCCGGACAAGTCCAAGAGCCCCAAGGTCGTCGAGGACACCATCGTCGAGCTCGTCCTGGACCTGTCCGACCGGCACGACGTGCACGCCGTCGGCATCGGCGCCGCAGGCTGGGTCGACGCCGACCGCAACCGCGTCCTCTTCGCCCCGCACCTGTCCTGGCGCAACGAGCCGCTGCGCGACCGCATCGCCGGACGCCTCGCGGTCCCCGTCCTCGTCGACAACGACGCGAACACCGCCGCCTGGGCCGAGTGGCGCTTCGGCGCCGGCCGCGGCGAGGACCACCTGGTCATGATCACCCTCGGCACCGGCATCGGCGGCGCGATCCTGGAGGACGGCCAGGTCAAGCGCGGCAAGTACGGCGTCGCCGGCGAGTTCGGCCATATGCAGGTCGTGCCCGGCGGCCACCGCTGCCCGTGCGGCAACCGCGGCTGCTGGGAGCAGTACAGCTCAGGAAACGCACTGGTCAGAGAGGCCAAGGAACTGGCCGCGGCCGACTCCCCGGTGGCGTACGGGATCATCGAGCACGTCAAGGGGCAGGTCGGCGACATCTCCGGCCCGATGATCACCGAGCTGGCCCGCGAGGGCGACGCCATGTGCATCGAGCTGCTCCAGGACATCGGCCAGTGGCTCGGCGTCGGCATCGCCAACCTCGCGGCCGCCCTCGACCCCTCCTGCTTCGTGATCGGCGGCGGCGTCTCGGCCGCCGACGACCTGCTGATCGGCCCCGCGCGGGAGGCGTTCAAGCGACACCTCACCGGCCGCGGCTACCGCCCCGAGGCCCGGATCGTGCGCGCCCAGCTCGGCCCCGAGGCCGGCATGGTCGGCGCCGCCGACCTCGCCCGCCTCGTCGCGCGCCGCTTCCGGCGCGCCAAGCGCCGCCGCGTGGAGCGGTACGAGCGCTACGAGCGGTTCGCCGCCACCCGCCGCTCCGAGGAGTCGCTGTGACGGGCTCTCTGCCGCACCAGCCCGGCCCGCCCGAGGACGACCGGGCCCACGACACGGAGGACCGCCGCCACATGCGCCGCCGACGGGCGCTCACCCTGCTGATCATCGTGCTGCTCATCGGCATCCCGGCCGGCTACCTGATGATCTCCGCCGCACAGAGCCGCGACAGCGGCAAGGACAAGGAGGCGCGCTACTCGGCGCGCGGCCTGACCGAGGACTGGCCCTCCAAGGTCCAGCGCCGCCTCTACCAGGTGCCCATCCCGCACCCGTCCGTCAAGGTCGCCCACTACGAGACGAACAACTGGAAGACCAGCCGTCTCTACGTCCAGTTCCAGGCGCCCAATGTCAACCTCGACGAGTTCCTGCGGAACATGGGCGCCAGCCGGGCCCAGCTCAAGCGCGGCGACATCACCATCAGCGCCCGCGACCAGCGGATCACCGGCTGGGACTTCAGCGGGCCCGGAGCCTGGTACGGCCTCGTCCACGAGCAGAAGAAGCCCGCGCCCACGCAGGACGTGATGGTGAACCTGTCGGAGCCGAACAACCCGTTCGTGTACGTCGTCTCTCGTACGACGCCCTGACCGGACGGTCCCGGACCGGTCCCGGGACCGGCCTCGGACGGTCTTCGGGGCCGATTGTCAGACCCCGCCCGTAGAGTCGAAGACGAATGAGCCGACACGACGGGCGGGAGGTGGCAGGACGTATGAGCGGCAGCGCGACGACCGCGGGCACAGCCCCGTCCGTCCCCCTCCACCTGGCGGCCGTCTTCCTCCCCGCCCCCCTCCCGCGCGAGGGCCGCATCGCCTTCTGGGACCCCGAGGGCGAGCCGGTGTCGAGCTCCGACGGCCGCACCGAGCTGACCGTCGTCCGCCCCCACGGCAAGGGCGTGCGCCGCGCAAGCACCCCCGCGCTCAGCCTGCCGCTCGACCAGGCCCTGCCCCTGCTCGTACGGGCCCGGCGAGACCCCGCCGCGCATCCCGCCACCGCCTGCTGGGGCGCGGCCGCCCTGCACGCGCTGCGGCTCACCGCCCGCGGCCGTCTGCTCCCCGGCCTCACCCCCTCCGGACACGACGCCTGGCGTGCCGGGCCCCTCGACCCGGATGACATCGCGCACCTGCGCGCGGTCGCCGCGGCCCTGCCCTACGAAGGGCATGCCGTCCCGCTGCCGGGACCGGGCCCGGTCCGGCTGCCCGAGCCGGAAGCGCTGATGCGCGCCTTCCTCGACGCGGTCGCGGACACCCTGCCCCGCACCCCGGCCGCCCCGCACGCCTGCGGCCGGCCCTTCGCCGACCGCCGCCCCCAGCATCTGCCCGCCGCCCACGACTGGGCCGCGGAGGTCGCCGCCGGCATGGACGCGGGCGTCCGCATCTCCCTACGGCTGGACCTGTCGGCGTACGACATCTTCGACGGCGGCGACGCGGCCGAGGGCGGGGATACAGGCGAGCGCCTCCGGCGTGCGGGGGCCGCGATCGTGCAGGTGCACAGCCTCGCCGACCCCACCCTGGTCGCCGACGCGACCGCGCTGTGGGCGGGGGAGGCCGACGGGGCGTTCGGGCCACGCGCGCGTGTGGACGCCGCCCTCGCCGTCCGCCGCGCGGCCCGGGTCTGGCCGCCGCTGGACCGGCTCGCCGAGCAGGACGTGCCGGACGTCCTCGCCCTGTCCGAGGAGGAGCTGGGCGATCTGCTCGGGGTCGCCGCCACCCGGCTCGCCGCGGCGGGAGTCGCCGTCCACTGGCCCCGCGACCTCGCACGCGACCTCACCGCCGCCGCGGTGGTGCGGCCCGCGCCCGGCTCGGCGACCGACGGCACCGGCTTCTTCGACAGCGAGGAACTGCTCCGCTTCCGCTGGCAGCTCGCGATCGGCGGCGACCCGCTCAGCGACGCCGAGATGGACGTGCTCGCCGAGACCCACCGCCCGATCGTCCGGCTGCGCGACCAGTGGGTGCTGGTGGACCCCGCCCTCGTCCGCAAGGCCCGCAAGCGCGAACTGGGCCTGCTCGACCCCGTCGACGCGCTCTCGGTGGCGCTCACCGGCACCGCGGAGGTCGACGGCGAGACCGTCGAGGCCGTCCCCGTCGGGGCGCTGGCCGCCCTGCGCGACCGTCTGACGGCCGGCGTACGCCCCGCCGAACCGCCCGCCGGACTGGCCGCCACCCTCCGCGACTACCAGCTCCGCGGCCTGGCCTGGCTCGACCTCATGACCTCGCTCGGCCTCGGCGGCTGCCTCGCCGACGACATGGGCCTCGGCAAGACCGTCACCGTCATCGCGCTCCACCTCAAGCGCGCCCGCCCCGAACCGACCCTGGTGGTCTGCCCCGCCTCGCTGCTCGGCAACTGGCAGCGGGAGATCACCCGCTTCGCCCCCGGCGTCCCCGTCCGCCGCTTCCACGGCGCCGAGCGCAGCCTCGACGGCCTCGACGCGGGCTTCGTCCTCACCACCTACGGCACCATGCGCTCGGCCGCCGCGACCCTCGCCGAGCAGCGCTGGGGCATGGTCGTCGCCGACGAGGCCCAGCATGTGAAGAACCCCTACTCGGCCACCGCGAAGGCACTGCGCACCATCCCGACCCCCGCGCGCGTGGCCCTCACGGGCACGCCCGTGGAGAACAACCTCTCCGAACTGTGGGCCCTGCTCGACTGGACGACCCCCGGCCTGCTGGGGCCCCTGAAGTCCTTCCGCGCCCGGCACGCGCGTGCGGTGGAGACCGGGGAGGACGAGGAGGCGGTGCAGCGGCTGGCCCGCCTGGTGCGCCCCTTCCTGCTGCGCCGCAAGAAATCCGACCCGGGGATCGTCCCCGAACTGCCCCCGAAGACGGAGACCGACCACCCGGTCCCGCTCACCCGCGAACAGGCCGCGCTGTACGAGGCCGTGGTCCGCGAGTCGATGCTCGCCATCGAGACGGCGCAGGGCATCGCCAGGCGGGGCCTGGTCCTGAAACTGCTCGGCGCGCTGAAGCAGATCTGCGACCACCCGGCGCTCTACCTCAAGGAGGCCCACGGCAACGCGGAAGGCCTGGCCGCCCGCTCCGGCAAACTCGCGCTGCTGGACGAGCTGTTGGACACGCTGCTCTCCGAGGACGGCTCGGCGCTGGTCTTCACCCAGTACGTCGGCATGGCCCGCCTGATCACCTCCCACCTCGCCGGCCGCGCGATCCCGGTCGACCTCCTTCACGGCGGCACGCCTGTCCTGGAGCGCGAGCACATGGTGGACCGCTTCCAGAGCGGGGAGACTCCGGTCCTGGTGCTGTCCCTGAAGGCCGCCGGCACCGGCCTGAACCTCACCCGCGCGGGCCACGTCGTCCACTTCGACCGCTGGTGGAACCCCGCCGTGGAGGAACAGGCCACCGACCGCGCCTACCGCATCGGCCAGACCCAGCCCGTGCAGGTCCACCGCCTCATCACCGAAGGCACGGTGGAGGACCGCATCGCCGAGATGCTCGCCTCCAAACGCGCCCTCGCCGACGCCATCCTCGGCTCCGGCGAATCGGCCCTGACCGAACTCTCCGACCGCGAACTGTCCGACCTGGTCTCCCTCCGGAGGACGTCATGACGGAGGAACGGCCTGAGGAGCACCAGGACGACAAGCTGCCTCCGGCCTCGGACACCCAGCCCGGCCCTGCGGACGAGGCCCGCCGCGCGCTGCACGCCGCCCTGAAGCGGGGGAGCCCCGAGCCGGAGGCCGGGCGAGCTCGTCGACGGACCCCGGCGGTCCGAGTACCCCCCGAGGACGCCCGGTCCGGCCCCGCCGACGCCGCCCGCGCCGCACTACGGCGCGGCCTGCCCGAGCCCGAAGAGAAGCCCGCCCCGGAGGCCGCGCCCGCTACCGACGCAGCCCAGCGCACGGAGGAGCCCACAGCACACGGCCCCCACACCGGCCCCCGCCCCGCCGACGCCGCCCGCGCGGCACTGCGCGCAGCCCGGGCAGCGCGCGACGAGGCATGGCCGGGCGAGGACGTTGCGGGGGAGGACGACCGTATGGGCCGGGAGCTGTCCCGGGGCTCGGAGCTGTCCCGAGGCCGGGAGTCGCCCCGAGGCCCAAAGCCGTCGCCGGACCTGGAGCCGTCGCGAGACCTGGAGCAGGCGTCCCGAGGCGAAGCCCCGTCCCGAGACCGGGAGCCGTCCCGGGGCCCGATGCCGTCCGGAAGTCCGGAGCCGCGCCGAGGCCCGGAGCCGTCGCCAGGCCCGAAGTCGTCGCGAGACCTGGAGCAGGCGTCCCGAGGCGAAGCCCCGTCCCGAGACCGGGAGCCGTCCCCCTGGGGCCCGATGCCGTCCAGAAGTCCGGAGCCGCCCCGAGACCCGAAGCCGTCGCCAGACCCGAAGCCGTTGCGAGACCCCGAGCAGCCGCGAGACCCGAAGCCGTCGCGAGACCCCGAGCAGTCGTCCCGAGGCGAAGCCCCGCCCCGATCCCCGGAGCCGGACCGAGACCCGGAGCCGTCCCGAGACCTTGCGCCGTCCCGAAGCGAAGCCCCGTTCCAGGCCGAGGCACCCCGTCGCCCGCGCCTCACACCACAGGCCGACCCCGTCCTGGACGCGGCGCCTGCCCACCGTCCTCAGCCCTCGACGACGCACCCCACTACGCTCCCCGTAGCCACCACGCCCCGATCCATGGCCGCGCCCCACCGCGACACCGACCTGCGCCGCACCTTCCCCGCCTTCAGCGCACGCCCCACGGAAGGCGACTTCGCCGAGACCTGGTGGGGCAATGCCTGGGTGGCCGCGCTGGAGGAAGGGGCGCTGGATGTGAAGCGGTTGGTGCGGGGGCGCGGGTATGCCGAGCAGGGGCATGTGGACGCGATCACGGTGACGCCCGGGCACGTGCTGGCGTATGTGCGAGGCAGCCGGCCGCGGCCGTACCGTGTGCAGGTGCGTCTGCGGACGCTGGACGACACCGACTGGGAGAGGTTCCTGGACGCGGCGGCGGAGCGGCCCGCGCACATCGCGGCGTTGCTCGACAAGGAGCTGCCTCCGTCCCTCGCGGAGGGCGCCGTGCCGCTGCTGCCCGGGCCGGGGGAGCTGGAACCGCACTGCAGTTGCCCGGACCGAGGCCACCCCTGCAAGCACGCGGCGGCGCTGTGCTACCAGACGGCCCGGCTGCTGGACGCCGACCCGTTCGTGCTGCTTCTGCTGCGAGGAAGGGGCGAACGGGCGCTGCTGGACGAGCTGTCCCGCCGTAACGCGACCCGAGCGGCCCGGGCCGCGCAGGAACACCCACCGGCCCCGCTGCCAGGCGTACGCGCGAGCGAGGTGCTCGCCGGTCGGGAGCGGTCGCCGCTGCCCTTGCCTGCGCCCGCCCCCGCGCACCCCGAGCAACCCCCGGCGTACCCGGCCGCGCCGGGCGGGCCGGACCCGTTCGCGCTGGACCACTTGGCCACCGACGCCGCGGCCCGCGCTCACGCGCTGCTCGTCACCGGGCATGACCCGATCGCCGAACTGACGCTGTGGCAGGACGCGGTACGCCTCGCCGCGGGCCGTCCCGGCTCCGGACTGACCGCCGGCAGCCGCGCCCTGTACGCCTCGCTCGCCTCCGCCGCGGGCCGCACCCCGGCCGATTTGGCCCGCGCGGTCGCCGCCTGGCGGCAGGGCGGCCCGGCCGGGCTCGCCGTACTGGAAGAGCCCTGGGACCCGCCGGCCGGTCGTTTCGACCGCGCGCGTCCCCTCCTGCTGGCCGCCGACCTGCCGGCCTTCCGCCCGTACCGCAACCGCCTCACCCACCCCCGAGGCCACCTCCAACTGCGCCTGGGCCGCGACGGCTTCTGGTACGCCTACGAGTCCGATCCCGGCGCCGACGACTGGTGGCCCCGCGGCACCCCCGACCACGACCCGGTCGGCGCCCTCACCGGCATAGGCACACTCTCCGACATATGACCGAACCCACCTCCGCACGTGGACGGAATGTGAGGGTTCCCCGGTGATCCCACGCAGCTCCTTGCGCAGCTTCGGGGCCCCACGCCCCGGCGCCGGAGGGCTGCGGTTAGCGTGGAGCGGTGAGTGAAACGAACACCCCTGCCCTGCAGTACCGCCTCGACGGCCCCGACGACGCACCGGTGCTCATCCTGGGCCCCTCCCTCGGGACGACGTGGCACATGTGGGACCGTCAGGTCCCCGAGCTGACCCGGCAGTGGCGGGTCTTCCGGTTCGACCTGCCGGGGCACGGCGGCGCTCCCGCGTACCCGGCGGGCTCGGTCGCCGACCTCACCGCGCGGCTGCTGGCCACGCTGGACGGGCTCGGTGTGCAGCGGTTCGGGTACGCCGGCTGTGCGCTCGGCGGGGCCGTCGGCATCGAGCTGGCCCTGCGCCACCCCGAGCGGCTGGCGTCCCTCGCGCTGATCGCGGCCTCGCCGCGGTTCGGCACGGCGGACGAGTTCCGCCAGCGCGGGGTGATCGTGCGGACGAACGGCCTGGACCCCATCGCCCGTACCGCGCCCGACCGCTGGTTCACCTCCGGATTCGCCGCCGCGCAGCCCGCGATCACCGACTGGGCGGTGCAGATGGTCCGCACCACGGACCCCGGCTGCTACATCGCCGCCTGCGAGGCCCTCGCCGCGTTCGACGTACGCCCCGAGCTGACCCGGGTCGGCGTGCCGACGCTCGTCCTGGTCGGCTCCGAGGACCAGGTCACCGGCCCCGCGGAGGCGCGCACGCTGGTCGCCGGCATTCCCGACGCGCGGCTGGCCGTCGTACCGGGCGCCTCGCACCTGGTGCCCGTGGAGCAGCCCGCGGCCGTCACCGACCTGCTCGTCCGGCACTTCTCCACCGCCTGGCAGCCCGCCCACGACATGGGCACCGGCCCGGTGCCGGTTCCCGTGCCGGTCGCCGCCCCGGTCCAGCCGATGGCCGTCGTGGCGCCCGCCCCGATCGCGCCCATCGCCGAGATCGCCCCGGCCGCGGCCCAGCCCGAGGCCGAGGCCGGCGCCGACGCCTACGAGGTGGGGATCAAGGTGCGCCGCGAGGTGCTCGGCGACGCGCACGTCGACGGTGTCCTGGAGCAGGCCGACGACTTCTCCGCCGACTTCCAGGACTTCCTCACCCGCTACACCTGGGGCGCGATCTGGGACCGGCCCGGTCTGGACCGGCGTACCCGCAGCTGCGTCACGCTCACCGCGCTCGTCGCCGGCGGGCACCTGGAGGAACTCGCCGTCCACACCCGCGCCGCCCTGCGCAACGGCCTCACCCCGGCGGAGATCAAGGAGGTCCTGATGCAGGCGGCCGTCTACTGCGGCATGCCCGCCGCGAGCAGCGCCTTCCGGGTCGCGCAACAGGTCATCCGCGAGGAGACGACCCTGCCGGAGTGAGCCGGGCCTCCCGGCGGGAGCGAGCAAGGGACCCCCTCCACGCGGCAGGATGGGGGACCATGAGGCTCACGAAGATGTCACACGCCTGTGTCCGCCTGGAGAAGGACGGCCGCGTGCTCGTCCTCGACCCGGGCGGCTTCACGGAGGAGGACGCCGCGCTCGGCGCGGAGGCGCTGCTCGTCACGCACGAGCACCCCGACCACTTCGACGAGGGACGGCTGCGCGCCGCGCTGGAGGCCAACCCGGCTGCCGAGATCTGGACCCTGAAGGCGGTCGCCGACCAGATCTCGGCCGCCTTCCCGGGCCGGGTGCACACCGTCGGCCACGGCGACACCTTCACCGCGGCGGGCTTCGACGTCCAGGTGCACGGCGAGCTGCACGCCGTGATCCACCCGGACATCCCGCGCATCACGAACGTCGGCTATCTGATCGACGACGGCCGTGTCTTCCACCCCGGCGACGCCCTGACGGTGCCGGACCACGAGGTGGAGACGCTGATGCTCCCGGTCATGGCGCCCTGGAGCAAGATCTCCGAGGTCATCGACTACGTCCGCGAGGTGAAGCCGCAGCGGGCGTACGACATCCACGACGCCCTGCTCACCGATCTCGCCCGCCCGATCTACGACCGTCAGATCGGCGCCCTCGGCGGCACCGACCATCTGCGGCTGACCCCGGGCGCCTCCGCCGACGTCTGAGAGCTGAGAAGGGCGTCTGAGAGCTGAGAGGGGCGTTGTCAGACCCTCCGGGTAGGTTGTGAGGCATGCGTATCGCGACCTGGAACGTGAACTCGATCACCGCCCGCCTGCCCAGGCTCCTGGCCTGGCTGGAGAGCAGCGGCACCGACGTGCTGTGCCTTCAGGAGGCCAAGGTCTCCGAGGAGCAGTTCCCGTCGGAGCAGCTGCGCGAGCTGGGCTACGAGTCGGCGGTCCACGCCACCGGCAGGTGGAACGGCGTGGCGGTGCTCTCCCGCGTAGGCATCGAGGACGTGGTCAAGGGCCTGCCCGGAGACCCCGGCTTCGACGGCCTGGTCGAGCCGCGGGCCATCTCGGCGACCTGCGGCCCGGTCCGCGTCTGGTCGGTGTACGTGCCGAACGGCCGCGAGGTGGAGCACCCGCACTACGCGTACAAGCTCCAGTGGTTCGAGGCCCTCAAGGCCGCCGTCGCCGGGGACGCGGGCGGCAGCCGCCCCTTCGCGATCCTCGGCGACTACAACGTGGCGCCGACGGACGACGACGTCTTCGACCCGGCCGCCTTCGAGGGCGCCACCCACGTCACCCCGGCCGAGCGCGCCGCCCTGGCCTCCCTGCGCGAGGCGGGCCTGAACGACGTGGTGCCCCGCCCCCTGAAGTACGAGCACCCCTTCACGTACTGGGACTACCGCCAGCTCTGCTTCCCCAAGAACCGCGGCATGCGCATCGACCTGGTCTACGGCAACGACCCCTTCGCCAAGGCCGTCACCGACGCCTACGTCGACCGCGAGGAGCGCAAGGGCAAGGGCGCCTCGGACCACGCGCCGGTGGTCGTGGACCTGGACGTGTAGGACACCGGTCTCAGAGCGCCTCCAGGTCCACCGCCCGCGCCATGGCGGCCATGCCCGCGTCGTTGGGGTGCAGATGGTCCCCGCCGTCGTAGGCGGGCAGCATCCGGGTGGGGTCCGCGGGGTCGCGCAGGGCGGCGTCGAAGTCGAACAGGGCGTCGAATCCGTCGCCACCGCTGCGCAGCCACGCGTTCAGCTCGGCCCGCTCGGCCTCGACGGCCGGTGTGCACAGGATGTTGCCCCCGCAGGGCAGGATCGTGGCCGCCAGGACCCTGAGCCCCCGCGCGCGGGCGCGTTCGGCGATCTCGCGCAGGCCGGCGGCGACCTGCTCGGCGTCGGCGCCGAACCTCAGGTCGTTGACCCCCTCGAAGACGACGACCGTCCGCGCCGAGGTCTGCGCGAACACGTCCCGGTCGAGGCGGTTGAGGGCGCTGACCCCGGTCTGGACCGCCGAGGTCCCGTCGCCGGGGTAGCCGTCGGAGACGACACGGTTGGACGAGATCCCCTGGTTGACCATCCCGTAGCGGGGGACGGCGTCCTGCGCATGGAGCCGGTCGGAGAGCAGGTCGGGCCAGCGCCGGTTGGCGTCCACGGTGGAACGGCTGCCGTCGGTGATCGAGTCGCCGAGCAGCACCACGGACCCCGGCCCGCCGCCCACGTCCACGCCGGCCAGCAGCGGCCAGTAGCTGATCCCCCCGGTGTACGCCGCCGCGGAGGGGTCGGTCGTATGGTCGCCGGGCCGGCTCACGTACGACCGCTGGTTGGCGAACCGGTGCACGGGCAGCGCGCTGACGGTGCCGGTCAGCCGGAAGCTGACGAGCAGATTGCTGTCCGCGGGCAGGGGGAAGTAGAGGGGGTCGCTGTACGTCTGGGCGCCGGCGGCGATCGAGGTGCCCGCCGCGCCCCGGAAGGTCACCGGCACCGGCGTGTCCACGGCCGCGGCGCCCCGCGCCTGCACGGCCACCGTCGCGGACGAGATCCCGACCGGCGTCGAGGCGAAGGTGTTGTCGAAGCGCAGCCTCAGCCGCGGTCCGCCCGCCGAGGTGTGCACCACCAGGCGCAGTGTGCGGTCGGTCCACGGCCCCACGGCCGGATGACCGGAGGTCGCGGCCGCCCAGGTGCCGGTCCAGCCCTTCGCCACGGGCCGCACGGACAGCGCGAAGACATGCAGACCGGCTGCCCGCGGCAGCCGTACCGACGAGACCGTGCGGTCCGCGGCGATCGGCACCGTCACGACGTACAGCCGTGCCTTCTCGGCGAGTTGCCCGTCGGGCGTGTTGACGTGCGGCAGGGCGACGGCCTTGGTGGCGAGCGGGCCGGTGCGCCAGTCGGGTGCGGTGAGCCGGTACGCGGAGCTCATGCCGTCCGCGTAGTCGACCCGGCCGGTGCCGCTCGCGTCCGGGCCCGTGCCCGCGACCAGGAAGGCCAGCGCGTCCCCGCGCCCGGTGACGCGCACCGACTCCCCGGTGGCCCGTACGTTGTCGGGTTCGCCCGGCGTGCGGCGCGGCAGGGTCAGCCGGGCGCCCTGCACGGTGATCGTGCGGCCCGGTGTCCAGCCCGCCGCGGCGAGGTCCTGGGCCGACAGCGAGGCGCCCCAGCCGTCGAAGTCGGCCGAGTCGGGCTGGGAGTCGTCGCTGACGGCGGTGTTGTCGAACAGTCGCTCGAGCGGCCGTGCGAGCTGCCCGGCGGTGGCCTGTGGCGCGGTCGGTGACAGCGCGGTGGCGATCACGATCAGGACGGCAGCTGAGAAGATCCGGCATCCCTGGCGTATCAACCGATCCTCCCGGTGTGGGTGAGGCGAACCGGCCGCTGTGCTGAGGAGCGGCGCACTGCGACGTTAGCGGCGCAAAGTGAAGCTAGGGAGACGGTGAGTGACCGTCAATCCCAAGGGACGGCAGCCGTGGAACTTCACCCGCAAGAGGTGCCCCGCGCGCCTGTGGTGCGCAAGCCGGTGTCGGTGCCAGGCTGGGCGTATGAACATCCCGTTCCTCGGCCACCGGCAGAAGAAACACGGCGCGCCCGATCCGAAAGGGATCGCCGCGCTGCTGTCCGAGTGCGAGCTGCTGCGCTCGCAGGCGGCCGAGGCGGGGGTGCGACTCGACGACACCGAGGCCTCGTTGGAGGCGCTGGACCAGGTCGTGCCGCGCTGGCGGGACGACGAGGAGACCCTGCCGTGGCTCGGCAACGACGCCGGTCTGTATCTGGGCACGGTGATCGTCCGGACGGTGCCCGGCGCCGCCTGGGCCCTGTGGCCGGACGGGCAGCCGGTGGTCCGGCTGGCTTCCGGCCGTGAGGTCGATGTGGTGACGGCGGGGCAGGAGTGGGCGTCGAGCGGTGTGCCGGAGCTGTCGCAGGTCTACGCCGAAGTCGCGGAGGCCTGAGACGGTTATACGGCTAATGCCCGAAAAGTGCGTGTCGTTCGTCAACCCCTTTCCCCGGTGGATAGGTTGCGGCAGCCACGGCACGGCTGAGAGTGAGTGGGGCTGGGAATGGCTGTCGATCCGTTGATCGAACTGCGTCAAGTGAACAAGCACTTCGGTGACCTGCATGTCCTTCAGGACATCGACCTCGCTGTCGGCAAGGGGGAGGTGGTGGTGGTCATCGGCCCGTCCGGGTCGGGCAAGTCCACGCTGTGCAGAGCGATCAACAGACTGGAGCCGGTCGAAACCGGCACCATCCTCCTGGACGGCAAGCCCCTGCCCGCCGAGGGCAAGGCGCTCGCGGCGCTGCGCGCCGACGTCGGCATGGTCTTCCAGTCCTTCAACCTGTTCGCGCACAAGACGGTCCTGCAGAACGTCTCGCTCGGCCAGATCAAGGTCAGAAAGCGCAAGAAGGAAGACGCCGACCGGCGTTCACGCGAACTGCTGGAGCGCGTCGGCGTCGCCAACCAGGCCGACAAGTACCCCGCCCAGCTCTCCGGCGGCCAGCAGCAGCGCGTGGCCATCGCCCGCGCCCTCGCCATGGACCCCAAGGCCCTGCTGTTCGACGAGCCCACCTCCGCGCTGGACCCGGAGATGATCAACGAGGTCCTGGAGGTCATGCGGCAACTGGCCCAGGAAGGCATGACGATGGTCGTCGTCACCCACGAGATGGGCTTCGCCCGCTCCGCCGCCAACCGCGTGGTGTTCATGGCCGACGGCCGGATCGTGGAGGACCGCAGCCCGGACCAGTTCTTCGACAACCCGCACAGCGACCGCGCCAAGGACTTCCTGTCCAAGATCCTCAAGCACTGAGACCGGACGCCTCCTACCACACCCACCGGCGTCGCCGGGCCCGGGATGCACCCCACCGGGCGACGCCCCGTTCCGGACCTCGACTACGATTTGACCTTCGTGCCTGCGGAGCCGGTGGTCACGGTCGTCTCCGGACCAGGGACGCTGCTGCCGGGTGGGGAACCCCCCACGGCCCCTCGACCGTAGGGGGCAGCAGTCACAAGAGCCAGACCCGGCCGGCGGCAGCCGGAGATCACTGCTCGCGCAGCGGGACCGTCAGATATGACGGGTCGTTCGCCGGCGAGGAGAAGGTCAGCTGCGCGCCGGACGGGTTGTGCTCGATGTAGAGCGGGTCGACCGTGTCGACGACCAGGGCCAGTCGGTGCCCTGCCGGGACGTCGTAGGCCGTGGAGAACACCTCCAGGTCGACGCCGAACGGCTTCCCGGGGGTGCGCCCGTGGAAGGTGTACGGCGCGTGGCCGACCAGCTTGCCGAGGCCGAGCGGGCCCACGTCGTACAGGTACGCGACGAGGGTTCCGCTCTCCTTGGTCGCCGTCAGCGTCGTGTGCAGCCGGGCCGTGCCGCGGATGTGCTGGGCCGTCGGATACCGCTCCGACTGCCATACGGCGGCCCAGCGGCGGGGGAGCAGCGGGATCGACGCCACCGGCGGGAGCTGGGCGACCTGGTCGAGGATGCTGGACAGGAAGACAGTGCCGCCGTTCGCGCCCGAGTCCACGTTGGTGTGGATGGTCTCGGTGCCCGCGAGGGCGATCTTCCGGTCGGTCGCCGCCACCGACTTCCAGTCCGGGTAGCCCTCGTAGGCCCCGCCCGTACGGGACTTCAGCCGCACCGGCGCCTCGCGCTCGACGCCGTTGTCGGCGCCCTTGAGGTGGTGGTCGAACCAGCGGCCGGTGTCGGTCCACACGTCGTTGGGCAGCCCGAACAGGCCCGTCAGCTCGGCGGTGGCGTGGTCGCCGGGGCGCAGCTGGAGCCGCTTGGGGCCCGTCAGCTTCTCGTAGAAGTCGGCGTACTGGCCGGGCGGGAAGATGCTGTCGCCCCAGGCGTTGGCGAGCATCACGGCCGTGCCGTTGGCGTTGATCCGGTCGACGTAGGTCTCGGGGGAGCGCTTCTTGCCCCAGGCGATCATGTCGGGCTCGCGTTCCAGATTCGAGGCGTAGAAGTCCTTGAAGATCTGCCGGAGTTCCGGGCCGGGGCGGCCGGTGAGCGTGCCCGCGCCGTCGAGCAGGGCGGCGGCCTGCAGATGCTGGGTGCGGCCGCCGTAGATGGAGTCGATCAGGTCGGCCCAGCCGCTGAGGGCGGCGACCGCCTTCACCCGCGGGTCGTGCGCGGCCGTAAGCAGGCTGATCCCGGCGCCGTAGGAGACGCCCGCCATGCCGATGTGGGCGGGGTCCGCGGGGGTGTTGGCGAGCGCCCAGTCGATGACCCGGGAGGCGTCGGCCACGTCCGGTGGCCCGGCGACTTCTATCTCACCGCCCGACTGCCAGAAGCCGCGTACGTTGTAGGTGACGACCACATAGCCGGAGTCGGCGAGTTTCTGAGCGGGGGCCAGGTACTCGATCTGGGGCAGGCCCCAGCTGGTGGGCAGCACGACGAGCGGGTAGCGGCGGCTGCCGTCGGCGCCCGTGGGCGTGACGACGTTCGCCTTCAGGACGGTTCCGCCGTCGCCGGAGATGTCGACGAACCGGACCGGGTTCGGGGCGGCCTGCGAGGCGGGGGCGAGGCCGAGGGCGCCGGCCGCGAGCAGGGCCGCCGAGACGGCGCCCACGGTGGACGTACGCAGTGCCTTGCGGTGGGGCCCGCCCGTCTCCCACCGCCACCCTGTTCGAAGGCGCTTCGCGCCCCTTTGATCCATGGGTCACTCCTCACTCGTGTCAGTGCAAAGTGACCCGACGGTAACCTCGGCCGATTACCGGTGGTAACCCGTCGGTAAGTTACGTACGAGTAACAATCTCAGGAGGCCCGGTGAGAGGTGCGGGCCGCCGGCAGCGGCGCCTGCGCCGCCCGCGTCACATCCGCGACCAGCTCGACCACATCCGGGCCGTACGCGTGCGAGTTGACCACCTTCAGCAGCAGCACGAAGGAACCCGTGCCGTACTTGCGGGACAGACGCTCGTGGTGGCGGGCGAGATAGCGGGTCGCGGCCTGGTTGGTGATGGCGCGCTGGCCGCAGAAGAGGAACACCGGCCGCGCCGCGGGGTTCTGCTCGTCCGTCAGCCGGGCCAGCAGCACGTACTCGGTGCGACCCGTCTCCAGGCGGTAGCGCTCGGCGCCTATCTGGAAGGCGCCGCGGTCCGGCCCGGGCTCCGGATCCACGTTGACCCGCACACCCGGCAGCATGGCCGCCATGTGCGCGGTCATACGGCGGTTGGAGCCCGGCCCTCCCACACAGAACTCCGTCCGCTCGCCGAAGCCCGGCGGCGCCATGTCCTGCGTGACGATCTGCACATGCGCCCCGCAGTCCTTGATCAGCGCGGCGAGCTCCACCAGGGCGAACACGTCGAAGCGGTGGACGGCCGGTTCGGACGCGGCCGGATCGCGGTTGACGACGAGCAGTGAGTCCGCGTTCTCCGGCAACCCCAGGAACCGCTGCTTGCGGCGCAGCTTGCGCCGCCACAGGTAGGTGCGGGACAACCAGCCCAGCGCGGCACTGATACCGGCCGCCACCACCCCGAGAACGATGTTGCGCACGTCGTCATTCATGGGCGCGCATCGTACGTGACTGACATGGCCATGGTGTTGGCATAGGCTGCCCGGACGGTCTCTCCGACTGGAGGTGCGGATGCGTCGCCCTGTCGTACGGAAACTGACGGTCCTTGCGGTCTCGGCCGCCGTCGTGTCGGTGGGAGCGGCCGCCCCACCCGCCGCGAAGAACCCCGCGGCCGAGAAGGTGCCCGTCGCCGTCGGATACGGCGGCGCCGTCGCCAGCGTCGACGCGGACGCCTCGGCCGCCGGAATCGAGGTGCTCCGCATGGGCGGCAACGCCGTCGACGCGGCCGTCGCCACCGCCGCCGCGCTCGGGGTGACCGAGCCCTACTCCGCCGGGATCGGCGGAGGCGGCTACTTCGTCTACTACGACGCCAAGTCCCGCACCGTGCACACCATCGACGGCCGTGAGACCGCGCCGCTGAGCGCCGGGCCGGACCTGTTCCTGGAGAACGGCAAGCCCCTGCCCTTCGCCGAGGCCGTCAGCAGCGGGCTCTCGGTCGGTGTCCCGGGCACCCCGGCCACCTGGCAGCAGGCGCTGCGGCGGTGGGGCAGCAGGCCGCTCGCCCCGCTGCTGAAGCCCGCCGAGCGGCTCGCGCGGGACGGCTTCACCGTCGACGCCACCTTCCGCGCGCAGACCGCCGCCAACGAGACCCGCTTCCGCTACTTCCCGGACACGGCCGAGCTGTTCCTGCCGGGCGGCCAACTCCCCGTCGTGGGCTCCACGTTCAAGAATCCCGACCTGGCCCGCACCTACGCCGAACTCGGCCGCAAGGGCACGTTGTACCGGGGCGCCCTCGCCCGGGACATCGTCGACACCGTCAACCACCCGCCCGTGGACCCGGCTTCGGGCTGGAACGCCCGCCCGGGCGACCTGACCGCCGAGGACCTGAGGGCGTACCGCGCCAAACACCAGGCGCCGACCAGGACGTCGTACCGCGGCCTAGGCGTCTACTCCATGGCCCCCTCCTCCTCGGGCGGCACCACCGTCGGCGAGGCCCTCAACATCCTGGAGAACAGCGACCTTTCGCGGGCGAGCCAGGCGCGGTATCTGCACCGCTACATCGAGGCCGGCCGGATCGCCTTCGCCGACCGCGGGCGCTGGGTCGGCGACCCGGCCTTCGAGGACGTACCGGCGAAGGAACTGCTCTCCCAGCGGTACGCCGACTCGCGGGCGTGCCTGATCAAGGACGACGCCGTGCTCACCAGCCCGCTCGCGCCGGGCGACCCGCGTGACCCGGCGCCCTGCGACGCGAGCGGCACGGCGGCCCCGACCACCTACGAGGGCGACAGCACCACCCACCTCACGGTGGCCGACAAGTGGGGCAACGTCGTCTCGTACACCCTCACCATCGAGCAGACCGGTGGCAGCGGCATCACGGTGCCGGGCCGTGGCTTCATCCTCAACAACGAGCTCACCGACTTCTCCTTCGCGCCCGCCAACCCGGCCGTGCACGACCCGAACCTGCCGGGCCCCGGCAAACGCCCGCGCTCCTCGATGTCCCCGACCATCGTGCTCGACCGGCACGACCAGCCCGTCGTGGCGGTCGGTTCGCCCGGCGGCGCCACCATCATCACCACCGTGCTGCAGACCCTGACCGGGTTCCTCGACCGCGGTCTGCCGCTCGTCGACGCGATCGCCGCGCCGCGCGCCAGCCAGCGCAACCAGACCACCACCGAGCTCGAACCCGGCCTGTACGACAGCCCGTTGCGGGCGGAGCTGGAGGCGATCGGGCACGGGTTCCGGCTCAACCCGGAGATCGGCGCGGCGACCGGCGTGCAGCGCCTGCCGGGCGGCAAGTGGCTGGCAGCCGCGGAGACGGTACGGCGGGGCGGCGGCTCGGCGATGGTGGTCAGGCCCGCGCCCTGAACGAGGCCCCGCGCCCTGAATGAGGCCCCGCCCCCTAGGCGAGGCCGGGTGTCTCCTGGGGCCCGGCCTCGGTGCGGAAGTCCAGGCGTCCGTCCGTCGCGTCCACCGTCACCCGGTCGCCCTCGGTGACCTTGCCGTCGAGCAGCAGCCGCGACAGGCGGTTGTCGACCTCACGCTGGATGGTGCGGCGCAGCGGGCGGGCGCCGTACTCCGGCTGGAAGCCCTGCCGGGACAGCCAGTCGACGGCCGCGTCGGTGAAGCCGATCTCCACGCCCTGCGCGTGCACCAGCCGCTTGGTCTGCTCCAGCAGCAGGTTGGTGATCTGGTGCAACTGATCCGACGACAGCTGCCGGAAGACCACGATCTCGTCGATGCGGTTGAGGAACTCGGGGCGGAAGTGCTCGCGCAGCGGGCGCAGCATGCGTTCGCGGCGCGCCTCCTCGGCGGCCTCGCCGTCGTCTCCGGACCCGAAGCCGATACCGCCGCCACCGCGGATGATCGCATCCGAGCCGAGGTTGCTGGTCATCACGATGACGGTGTTGGTGAAGTCGACCGTGCGGCCCTGGGAGTCGGTGAGCCGGCCGTCGTCGAGGACCTGGAGCAGGATGTTGAAGACGTCCGGGTGCGCCTTCTCCACCTCGTCCAGGAGCAGCAGCGAGTACGGGTGACGGCGGACGACCTCGGTGAGCTGCCCGGCCTCCTCGTGGCCGACGTATCCGGGCGGCGCGCCGACCAGGCGGGAGACGGTGTGCCGCTCCTGGTACTCGCTCATGTCCAGGCGCACCATACGGTCCTCGCTGCCGAACAGCGCCTCCGCCAGCGCCCTGGCCAGCTCGGTCTTGCCGACGCCGGTCGGCCCGAGGAAGAGGAAGCTGCCGATGGGCCGGTCCGGACTCGCCAGGCCCGCCCGGGAGCGCAGCACCGCGTCGGAGACCACCCGCACGGCCTCGTCCTGTCCGACGACCCGCTGGTGGAGATGGTCCTCCAGACCGAGGAGGCGGTCCTTCTCCTCCTCGGTGAGCCGGCTCACCGGGATGCCGGTCTGCCGGGACACCACCTCGGCGACGGCCTCCGCGGTGACCTCCAGATGCAGGCCCTCGTCGGCCGCCTCGCTGCCGCTGACCTCGGCGATGCGCTGCTTGAGCTCACCGATCCGGTCGCGCAGCCGCATGGCCTCCTCGTAACTCTCGTCGGCGACGGCCTGGTCCTTGTCCCGGCTCAGCTGCTCGGCCTCGCGCTCCATGGCCCGTACGTCCGTGCCCTTGGTGCGGGCGCGCAGCCGGACCCGGGCACCGGCCTGGTCGATCAGGTCGATCGCCTTGTCGGGCAGGCGGCGGTCGGTGAGATACCGGTCGGACAGCTCCACGGCCGCGTCCAGCGCCTCGTCGGTGTAGCGGACCTGGTGGTGGGCCTCGTAGCGGTCGCGCAGGCCGCGCAGGATCTCCAGCGCGTCCTCGGGGGTCGGCTCGGGCACCAGGATCGGCTGGAAGCGGCGGGCCAGCGCGGCGTCCTTCTCGATGCGCCGGAACTCCTCCAGGGTCGTGGCCCCCACCACGTGCAGCTCGCCGCGCGCCAGGGCGGGCTTGAGGATGTTGCCCGCGTCCATCGAGCCGCCCTCCCCGCCGCCGCCCGCGCCGACGACGGTGTGCAGCTCGTCGATGAAGACGATCAGCCGGTCGGAGTGGGCGCGGATCTCCTCGACGATGGAGTTCAGCCGCTCCTCGAAGTCGCCCCGGTAGCGGGTGCCGGCCACCACACCCGCCAGGTCCAGCGCCACCACGCGGCGGCCGATCAGGATGTCCGGCACGTCGCCGTCCGCGATCCGCTGGGCCAGGCCCTCCACGATGGCGGTCTTGCCGACCCCCGCGTCGCCGATCAGGACGGGGTTGTTCTTGCCGCGCCGGGACAGCACCTCGACGGTCTGCTCGATCTCGGTGTCCCGCCCGATGACCGGGTCGATGCGGCCCTGCCGGGCCTGCTCGGTCAGATCGCGCCCGTACTTGTCGAGCGTCGGCGTGCCCGTGCTGCGCTGCCGCTCCGCGCGCGGCGGCGCGGCCTCGGGGGCCTCGGGCGGTACGGCGCCGGGGGCGAAGTGGGCCGCGTTGAGGATGTGCCCGGCGGCCGAGTCGGGGTTGGCGGCCAGCGCGCTGAGCACATGCTCCGGGCCGATGTGCCCGGCCCCCCGCGACCGGGCCAGCTCATGCGCGTCGAGGAGCGCCCGCTTGGCGGCCGGGGTGAGGGACAGCGAGGTCGGCGGCGGCGCCTCGGCCGCCTGGTGCACGGCCGGGCCTGAGCGCTCGTCGATCTCCGAGGCCAGCTCGTCGGGGTCGGCACCCGCCCGGCTGAGCAGACTCCGGGTCGGCTCCGCCGACAGGGCCGCGCGCAGCAGATGCTGGGTGTCCAGATCGCGGCTGCCGTGCTCGGCGGCGTACTGGGCGGCGCCCCGCACCAGCTCGCGGGCCGGCTGACTGAGCAGCTGTCCGATGTTGATCTGCCGGGGACCGGGGCGGGGTCCGCCGAAGAAGCGGGCGAGGAACTCTCCGAAGGCGTCGTAGCCCTCCGGGCCGCTGAAACCGCTGGTCATGGCGTTCCCATCCGGCGTCCCTGCGCGGGCAGGGTCGCCCTCGCTGATCGACGTGCCGGAGTCGGGTAACCATGCCGGAAGCCGGTTACACCTGGCCGCGTTCGTAGAACACCTTCGCACGAACGGGGACCCGGGGCACCTCCAGAGGCTGGACGGGAGCGCGTGCCGTCGGGCTCAGCGGGCTGTGAGAATCCGAGGCCCCGAGTCCGTGATCGCGACGGTGTGTTCGGCGTGGGCGGCGCGCGAGCCGTCGTTCGTCTTCAGCGTCCAGCCGTCGGCGGCGGCGTGGTAGTCGTCGCGGCCGGAGGCGATCAGCATCGGCTCGATGGCGAGGGCCATGCCGTGGCGCAGCTTCATGCCGCGGCCGGGACGGCCCTCGTTGGGGACGCCCGGGTCCTCGTGCATACGGCGGCCGATGCCGTGACCGCCGAACCCGTCCGGGATGCCGTAGCCGGCCGCGCGGCACACCGAGCCGATGGCGTACGCGATGTCGCCGATGCGGTTGCCGACGACGGCGGCGTCGATGCCGGCCGTGAGGGCGCGCTCGGCGGTCTCGATCAGCCGCAGGTCCGCCGGGCGGGGCGTGCCCACGGTGAGGGTGAGCGCCGAGTCGCCGGCCCAGCCGTCCAGCACCGCGCCGCAGTCGACGGAGAGGAGGTCGCCGTCGCGCAGCCGGTACGCGGTCGGGATGCCGTGCACGATCGCGTCGTTGACCGAGGCGCAGATCACCGAGGGGAAGGGGGTCGGCGCGAAGGAGGGCCGATAGCCCAGGAAGGGCGAGGTCGCGCCCGCCTCGCGCAACACGTCACGCGCCACCTCGTCCAGCTCCAGCAGGGACACGCCCACGTCGGCGGCCTCCCGTACGGCCGTCAGGGCGCGGGCGACGACCTGGCCCGCGGCGTGCATCGCGTCGATCGAGGAGTCCGTCTTCAGTTCCACCATGCCAATTACTATACCGGTATTTGAATGGGGGTCGGCGCGGGGGAGCGGTATTAGAATGGGCGCATGGTGCGCACCCCACTGACCCCCGAAGAACGTGAACGCGGCGAGCGCCTCGGGCTGTTGCTGCGCGCGGCCCGCGGCGACCGCAGCATGCCGGAGATCGCGGCGCAGGCCGGGATCTCCGCCGAGACGCTCCGCAAGATCGAGACCGGGCGGGCGCCGACCCCGGCGTTCTTCACCGTGGCGGCGCTGGCGCGTGCGCTGGGTCTGTCGATGGACGAGCTGGTCGTGCGCTGCGCGCTCGTGCCCGTGTGAGTCCCCCCGTCCGGTGTCACCGTCGTGCGCCGTGCCGTCTGAGGCTCCTGCGCCTCCGTCGAAAACTCCCTGTAGCCGGGGCGTAACACAGCTGGTGTTCGCTACCTAGCCGGAACACTCCGGTCTTGCGGGGGTCGTGGCGATGACAGTGGAACAACTCCCGGTTCGGGTAAGGGAGTTCGCGAACTACCTGGACGGCCTGCTGGCGCGTCTCGACCAGAGCGCGGGCTGGTGCGGGGTGTTCTGGCAGCGCGACCCCGAGGGCATGCAGGCCTGCCTCGACGGCCGTGAGGTGCCGCCCTGGGACGTGGTGGAGTCGCTGCTCCAGGATCTCGCCGCCGAGTGCGGCCCCGCCTTCGCGGCCGAGGAGAAGCAGCGCGCGGCCTCCCTGCACGCGGCCGCACTACGGGCCTACGACCGCCGCCCCGGCGGCCGCGACGCCCTGCGTGACCGGCTCGACGTCATGCTCCGCGAACAGAAGTACGCCGCCGAACGCCTCACCGCCCTGCACCACGCCCTCGCCGCCACCCCCGCCGGCGAGACCGCCGACGCCCTGCGCGTCGACCTCGCCTGGGCCCGCGACGACCACACCCGCGCGACGGCGCGCCGTACGGAACTCGGCCAGCGGATGGCCGAGCTGGACCGGCTGGACGCGGACGCGCTGCCGTCTGCCGCACAGGGGGCGGGGTTCCGGGTCTCTCCGCAGGTCGCGGCCGTGGAGCCTGCCGCCGCTGATCCCGGCCTGGAGGCGCGAGGCACCTTCCGTGGAGCCGAGGCGGGGCCCGGCTTGGGGGGTCGCGGTGATGCCTTCCGTGGAGCAGAGGCGGGGCCCGGCTTGGAGGGCCCCGGTGACGCCTTCCGTGGTGCCGAAGTGGGCGCCGGCCTGGAGGGCGGTGCCCCCCTCCCGCAGGCGCCGAACCCTCTGGCTTACGAGGGTCCGGGGGAGCCGGCCCCCACCGCTCGGCACGCCCCCGCCCCGACCCCGGCCCCCAAACCCCGCAAGCGCCGGCGCGGCGGTGCCCGGTTCGCCGGGATGGACGAGGAGGAGGCGGCCGCGCCCGTGGCGTTGCCGGGCGCCGGGATGCCGGAGGTGCCGGCGCCGCCGGGCAGGGGCGGTCGTACGCCCAGGGGAGCCCGGTTCGCCGGGGCGGCCGAGGAGGCGCCGCGGGCGCACGTGGCGGTCGACGAGGGGGCGCGGGCCGAGGTCGCCGCGGTCGTGGACGCGCTGGAGCGGCTGCGGGGCGAGGGGCGCAGCGGGGAGGCGCACGCGGTGCTGGCGGAGGCGGCGTACTGGCCCGCCGCCCGGTTCCCGCTGCTCGCCGCCGAGCTGGAGCGGGCCGGGCTGGCCGCGGACTGGGCGACCCTGCTGTGGGAGGCGGCCTCGCTGCCCGCCGACCGGCTGGTCGCCGCGGCGGACGCGCTGGTCGCGGCCGGCCGGGACGCCGACGGACGACAGATCCTGCGGCAGGGCGTGGTGCGGCCGGCCGGGGAGATCGGACAGGCGGTGGCCGCGCTGGAGGCGGAGGGCCGGCGGGCGGACGTACGCGCGCTGCTCGACGCGTACGTCCGGGTCCGCACCCCCGAGGAGGCCGCCCGCAGCGCGCAGGCCGACCCGCGGACCCTGGTCCCGCTGCTGCTGGAGGCCGCCCAGGGCGTGTCCGACGAGCGGTACTGGGACCTGCTGCACGCCCTGCGCGTCGCGGGATTAAGCGCCTGAGAGTGCCTGAGGCGCCTGAAGCGCCTGAGCCTCCTGTGGCGCATGAGCCGTCGCCCCGCTCGCTCTCCCGTCCCGGGACTCACCCACGGGAGTGGGAAACACGGGCGACGCCACGCGTTGACGACAATGGTCTTGGCAAGGTCCCCGGGGAGGCATACGTTCATCCCTCTACGCCCTGTTCTACGTGCGTAGAGGCGCTGACGTCCCGTCGAAGGAGCAGCTCATGGCGAACGTCGTCCGTGCCGCTCTGGTCCAGGCCACCTGGACCGGCGACACCGAGTCCATGGTGGCGAAACACGAGGAGCACGCCCGCGAGGCCGCCCGGCAGGGAGCCAAGGTCATCGGCTTCCAGGAGGTCTTCAACAGCCCCTACTTCTGCCAGGTCCAGGAACCCGAGCACTACCGCTGGGCCGAGCCGGTCCCCGACGGGCCGACCGTGCGCCGGATGCAGGACCTCGCGCGCGAGACGGGCATGGTCGTCGTCGTGCCCGTGTTCGAGATCGAGCAGTCCGGCTTCTACTACAACACCGCGGCCGTGATCGACGCCGACGGCACCTACCTCGGCAAGTACCGCAAGCACCACATCCCCCAGGTCAAGGGCTTCTGGGAGAAGTACTACTTCAAGCCCGGCAACCTGGGCTGGCCCGTCTTCGACACGGCCGTCGGCAAGGTCGGCGTCTACATCTGCTACGACCGCCACTTCCCGGAGGGCTGGCGGCAACTGGGCCTCAACGGCGCCCAGTTGGTCTACAACCCCTCCGCCACCCATCGTGGACTGTCCTCCTACCTGTGGCGCCTGGAACAGCCCGCCGCGGCCGTCGCGAACGAGTACTTCGTCGCCGCGATCAACCGGGTCGGGGTGGAGGAGTACGGCGACAACGACTTCTACGGCACGAGCTACTTCGTCGACCCGCGCGGGCAGTTCGTCGGCGAGCCCGCCAGCGACACCAAGGAGGAACTCGTCGTCCGCGACCTCGACTTCGGCCAGATCGAGGAAGTGCGGAAGACGTGGGCCTTCTACCGCGACCGCCGCCCCGACGCCTACGAAGGACTGGTGCAGCCGTGACCAAGGACCTGCTGGGCCGCCACCGCGCCGTGCTCCCGGACTGGCTCGCCCTCTACTACGACGACCCGCTGGAGATCACCCACGGCGAGGGCCGCTACGTCTGGGACGCCGGCGGCAACCGCTACCTGGACTTCTTCGGCGGCATCCTCACCACCATGACCGCGCACGCGCTGCCCGAGGTCACCAAGGCCGTCAGCGAGCAGGCGGGTCGGATCATCCACTCCTCCACGCTCTACCTCAACCGGCCGATGGTCGAACTCGCCGAGCGGGTCGCCCACTTGAGCGGCATCCCGGACGCCCGCGTCTTCTTCACCACCTCCGGCACCGAGGCCAACGACACCGCCCTGCTGCTCGCCACGACGTACCGGCGCAGCAACACGATCCTGGCGATGCGCAACAGCTACCACGGCCGTTCCTTCAGCGCGGTCGGCATCACCGGCAACCGCGGCTGGTCGCCGACCTCGCTGTCCCCGCTGCAGACGCTGTACGTCCACGGCGGCGTGCGCACCCGGGGACCGTACGCGGAGCTGTCCGACAACGACTTCGTCGCCGCCTGCGTCGAGGACCTGAAGGACCTGCTCGGTCACACCCGCCCGCCCGCCGCGCTGATCGCCGAGCCGATCCAGGGCGTCGGCGGCTTCACCTCCCCGCCCGACGGCCTCTACGCCGCCTTCCGCGAGGTGCTCGCCGAGCAGGGCACGCTGTGGATCGCGGACGAGGTGCAGACCGGCTGGGGCCGAACCGGCGAGCACTTCTGGGGCTGGCAGGCGCACGGGCAGTCCGGGCCGCCGGACATCGTCACCTTCGCCAAGGGCATCGGCAACGGCATGTCCATCGGCGGCGTCATCGCCCGCTCCGAGATCATGAACTGCCTGGACGCCAACAGCATCTCCACCTTCGGCGGCACGCAGATCACCATGGCGGCCGGTCTCGCCAACCTCAACTACCTGCTCGAACACGACCTCCAGGGCAATGCCCGCCGGGTCGGCGGACTGCTCATCGAACGGCTGAGGGCCGTCGCCGCGCAGCTGCCGGCCGTACGGGAGGTCCGCGGGCGTGGCCTGATGATCGGCGTCGAGCTGGTGCGGCCCGGCACCGACGAGGCCGACCCCAAGGCCGCGGCGGCCGTGCTGGAGGCGGCCCGTGAGGGCGGGCTGCTGATCGGCAAGGGCGGCGGCCACAACACCAGCGCGCTGCGGATCGCCCCACCGCTCTCCCTGACCGTCGCGGAGGCCGAGGAGGGCGCCGCGATCCTCGAACGGGCGCTGAGAAGCGTCCTGTAGCCCCCATCGGGAGCATCTCGTAGGCCCCCACGGGAGCATCCCGCAGCACCCATGTGAGTCGAGGGAGCGCCGCCATGACCACCGCCCCGGAATCCCTGGAATCCCTGGAGCCCGCCCTGTCGGTCCGCCAGGTGCTCGGCCTGGAGCGGGTGCTCGCCGGAGAGCCCGAGGTGGTGGCCGGGGCGGGCCATCTCGACCGGCCCGTGCGCTGGGTGCACGTCGCCGAGGCCGCCGACGTCGGGGTGATGCTCAGCGGCGGCGAGATGGTCCTCACCACCGGCGTGCTGCTCGCCGGGGACGAGCACAAGCAGGCCGAGTACATCCGCTCCCTGCACCGCGCGGAGGCCGCGGCCGTGGTCCTCGGACTCGGCCGCGCCTTCCCCTCCCCACCGGACGTGATGCGCCGCGCCGCCGAGCGCTGCGGGCTGCCCCTGGTCGTCCTGCACCGGCCCTTCCCCTTCGCTGAGCTGACCGAGGAGGTGCAGTCCCGGCTCGTGCGGCGGAAGTTCGCCGCCGTCAGCCTCTCCGAGACCGTGCGCACCGCGCTCACCGGCCTCATCACCGCGGGCGCCCCGCTGCAGCGGCTGCTCGACGAGGTCGCCCAGCACAGCGGCTGCCCCGTCGTCGTCACCAACCTCGCCCACCGGGTCCTGGCCACCGCGGGGGAGCGGCCCGCCGTGGACGACGTCCTGCGCGACTGGGAACGTATCGCCCGGCAGGCCGGCGGCAGCGAGGGCGACGGCTGGATCCGCGCCGAACTGGGCGGACGCGGCGAGCGGTGGGGCCGGATCGTGCTGTGCGGCTTCCGCGGCGACACCTCCGCCGGGCGCCTCCTCGCCGACCGGGCCGCCGAGGCCCTCGTCCTGCACCGCATGCTCGGCGGAGCGGCCACCTGGGAGGAACAGTCGGCGCAGGGCCTGCTCACCGACCTGGTCTCCGGCGTCGTACCGGCACGGCAGCTGCTGCCGCGGGCGCGGGCCGCCGGACTGCCCGTGAACCGGCGGACGTTCGTGCCGCTCGTGGTGCGTGGGGCACGCCCGGACCGGCTGGAGCGGGTGCTGCGGCTGACCGGGCTGCCGGGTCTGGTCGCCGAACTCGCCGACGAGGCCACGGCCGTGCTGCTCAGCCTCGCCCGCGACCAGGACGCCGACGCCCTCACCGGCCACTTCGCGTCCCGGCTGCGGCAGGAGGGCCCGACGCCCGTCGTGGCCGCCGCCGCGGCACGCCCCGACTGGGACGGCGTACCGGCGGGGCTGCGGGAGGCGCGGCACGTGGCCGACGCGGTCGCCGACTCCACCGCCGTCCTCGAACTGCCGACGGTCGTCCGCCTGAAGGACGTCCACCTGCGCGGTCTGGTCCGGCTGCTGCGCGACGACCCGCACGTGCAGTCCTTCGCGGAGCGGGAGTTGGACGGCCTGCTGCGTGCGGCCGACGACGACCTCCTCGCCGTGCTGCGCACGTACTTGGCGACGGGCCGCAACAAGTCCCGTACCGCACAGCTCCATCATGTCTCCCGGCCCGCGCTCTACCGTCGGCTGGAGGCCATACAGAGCCGCCTCGGCGTCGACCTCGACGACTTCGAGCAGGCGGCCTCGGTGCACATCGCGCTCCTCGCGCATGACGCGCAACAGGGGTGAAACATGCGACGACCTGGGAAAACGGTGGTGAAACATGGGGTCGGTCAAGGGTGACACGGTGCCACGCCGCACCCCCGCAGACGTGACACGGTGCAACTCAAAGCAGCCGCGCGGACTTTCTAGGCTCACCGCACACCGAGCTACCGGAGGTCCCGATGAGCCGAGTGATCCGCGCCGCCGTGTTCCAGACCGCCTGGACCGGCGACAAGGAGTCGATGGTCCAGGTGCACGAGCAGGCGGCCCGAGACGCGGCCGCGCAGGGTGCCCAAGTCCTCTGCTTCCAGGAGCTGTTCTACGGACCGTACTTCTGCCAGGTCCAGGACCCGGCCTTCTACGAGTACGCCGAGCAGATCCCCGAGGGCCCGATCGTCCGCCGCTTCCAGGCCCTCGCGAAGGAGCTGGGCATCGTCCTCGTCCTGCCCATGTACGAGGAGGAGCAGCCCGGCGTCCTCTACAACACCGCCGCCGTGATCGACGCGGACGGCTCCTACCTCGGCAAGTACCGCAAGACCCACATCCCGCAGGTGCGTGGCTTCTGGGAGAAGTTCTACTTCCGCCCCGGGAACAGCGGCTGGCCCGTCTTCGACACGGCCGTGGGCCGCATCGGCGTCTACATCTGCTACGACCGCCACTTCCCGGAGGGCTGGCGGGCCCTGGGCCTCGCGGGCGCCGAGCTCGTCTTCAACCCGTCGGCCACCTCACGCGGCCTGTCCGGCTACCTCTGGCAACTGGAGCAGCCCGCCGCGGCCGTCGCCAACGAGTATTTCGTCGGCGCGATCAACCGGGTCGGGGTGGAGGAGTACGGCGACAACGACTTCTACGGCACGAGCTACTTCGTCGACCCCGAGGCCCAGTTCGTCGGCGAGGTGGCCGGCGACAAGGAGCCCGAACTCGTCGTCAGGGACCTGGACATGGCCAAGCTGAGGGAGGTCAGGGACCGCTGGCAGTTCTACAGGGACCGCGCACCGGGAGCGTACGGCCCCCTGACAGCGCCCTGAGGGGCAGCGCCCCAGGGGCGCGGGGAACTGCGCGACCAGCCACAGACAACCGGCACGTCGACACTGCGAGGAGCGACGCAGCATGAGTACCCGTACCGTCATCCGCGGAGGCCTCGTCATCACGGCCTCGGACGAAATCCACGCCGACGTCCTGATCGAGGACAGCCGCATCGCCGCCCTCGCAGCATCCGGTACCCCCGCAGCGGAGGCATTCTCGGCGGAAACCACCCTCGACGCCACAGGAAAGTACGTCATCCCCGGCGGCGTCGACGTCCACACCCACATGGAGCTCCCCTTCGGCGGCACCTCAGCCTCCGACACCTTCGAAACAGGCACCCGCGCGGCAGCGCACGGCGGCACGACCACGATCGTCGACTTCGCCGTACAGAGCGTCGGCCAGGGCCTCCGCGAGGGCCTGGACGCCTGGCACGCCAAGGCGGAGGGCAACTGCGCGATCGACTACGGCTTCCACATGATCGTCTCCGATGTGAACCAGGAGACGCTCAAGGAGATGGACCTCCTCGTGGAGGAAGGCGTCACGTCCTTCAAGCAGTTCATGGCATATCCGGGCGTCTTCTACAGCGACGACGGCCAGATCCTGCGCGCCATGCAGCGCTCCGCCGAGAACGGCGGCCTGATCATGATGCACGCCGAGAACGGCATCGCGATCGACGTTCTCGTCGAACAGGCCCTGGCCCGCGGCGAGACCGACCCCCGCTACCACGGCGAGGTCCGCAAGGCGCTCCTGGAGGCCGAGGCCACGCACCGGGCCATCAGGCTGGCCCAGGTGGCCGGCGCACCTCTCTACGTCGTGCACGTCTCGGCGATGGAGGCGGTCGCCGAACTGGCCAAGGCGCGCGACGAAGGCCTGAACGTCTTCGGCGAGACCTGCCCCCAGTACCTGTTCCTGTCCACGGACAACCTCGCCGAACCGGACTTCGAGGGTGCCAAGTACGTGTGCAGCACCCCGCTGCGCCCGCGCGAGCACCAGGCCAAGCTGTGGCGGGGCCTGCGCACCAACGACCTCCAGGTCGTCTCCACCGACCACTGCCCCTTCTGCTTCGTCGGCCAGAAGGAGCTGGGCCGGGGCGACTTCTCGAAGATCCCCAACGGTCTGCCGGGCGTGGAGAACCGGATGGACCTCCTCCACCAGGCCGTCGTCGACGGGCACATCTCGCGCCGTCGCTGGATCGAGATCGCCTGCGCGACCCCGGCCCGGATGTTCGGCATGTACCCGAAGAAGGGCACCATCGCGCCGGGCGCCGACGCCGACGTCGTGATCTACGACCCGCACGCCGAGCAGGTCGTGTCCGCCGAGACGCACCACATGAACGTCGACTACTCGGCGTACGAGGGCAAGCGGCTGACCGGCCGGGTGGAGACGGTGCTCTCGCGGGGTGTGCCGGTCATCACCGAGCGGGAGTACACGGGCCGTGCCGGGCACGGCGTCTACACCCCCCGCTCCACCTGTCAGTACCTCAACTAGGAGCGGTGCCCATGGACTTCGGACTCGTCCTGCAGACCGACCCGCCCGCCTCGCGGGTCGTGAGCCTGATGAAGCGCGCCGAGCGCAACGGCTTCCGGTACGGCTGGACCTTCGACTCCGCCGTGCTCTGGCAGGAGCCGTTCGTGATCTACAGCCAGATCCTGGCGAACACCACCAAGCTGAAGGTCGGCACGATGGTGACCAACCCGGGCACCCGCACCTGGGAGGTCACCGCCTCCACCTTCGCCACCCTCAACGACATGTTCGGCAACCGCACGGTCTGCGGCATCGGCCGCGGCGACTCCGCGATGCGCGTGGCCGGCCGCAAGCCCAACACCCTGGCCCGGATCAGCGACGCCATGAAGGTCATCCGCGCACTCGGACGCGGCGAGGAGGCCGACCTCGGCGGCGGCACGGTCGTCAGGTTCCCGTGGATCAGGCCGGGCGCCGAACTGCCCGTGTGGATGGCCGCGTACGGGCCGAAGGCGCTGAAGATGACCGGCGAGGAGGCCGACGGGTTCATCCTCCAGCTCGCCGACCTCTACCTCACCGAGTACATGGTCAAGGCCGTGAAGGCGGCCGCGGCGGACGCCGGGCGCGACCCCGACGAGGTGACGATCTGCGTCGCCGCGCCCGCCTACGTCACCGCCGACGACTCGCCCGAGGCGCTCGGCCACGCCCGCGACCAGTGCCGTTGGTTCGGCGGCATGGTCGGCAACCACGTGGCCGACCTGGTCGCCAAGTACGGCGAGCACTCCGCGCAGGTCCCCGACGAACTCACCGCGTACATCAAGGCCCGGCAGGGCTACGACTACTCCCACCACGGACGCGCCGGGAACCCCGACACCCAGTTCGTGCCGGACGAGATCGTCGACCGGTTCTGTCTGATCGGCCCCGCCGAGCGCCATGTCGAGAAGCTGAAGGCACTGCGCGAGCTGGGCGTCGACCAGTTCGCGGTCTACGACATGCACGACGCGCAGGAGGCCGTGATCGACGCGTACGGCTCGCAGGTCATCCCCGCGCTCAACGGCTGAACCCGCACGACAACTCCCCCTGGTCACCCCTCCCCGCCGTCCCGGGGAGGGGCTCGTGCCCGCACGGCCTCTCCCGTCCCACCTCGTTCGATTGGCCTGCCCATGACCGACACCGCTCCCTCCGCCATACCCCCGACCGCCCAGGTCACCCTCCCCGACGGGCGCGTGGAGATCGCGCCGGACGCCCCGCAGCCGAGCGGCCCCTACGCCAACGAGGACCTGCTCCCGGTTCCCGTGGCGGGCCGCACCTGGACGACGTACAACTTCTCCGCGCTGTGGGTCGGCATGGCCCACAACACCGCCTCCTGGACGCTCGCCTCCGGTCTGATCGCCGTCGGCATGGACTGGAAGCAGGCGGTGCTGACCATCGCCCTCGCCAATGTGATCGTGCTCGTCCCGATGCTGCTGACCGGGCACGCGGGACCGAAGTACGGCATCCCGTTCCCGGTGTTCGCACGCGCCTCCTTCGGCATCCGCGGCGCCAACCTGCCCGCTGTGGTGCGGGCGTTGGTGGCGTGCGGCTGGTTCGGCATCCAGACCTGGATCGGCGGGGAGGCGATCTACTTCCTGGCCGGGAAGCTGATCGGCTCGGGCTGGACGGACGCCGGGAAGGTCGGCGGCTACGCCTGGACGATGTGGCTGTCGTTCGCGATCTTCTGGGCGCTCCAGGTGGCGATCATCTACCGCGGCATGGAGACGATCCGCCGCTTCGAGAACTGGGCGGCGCCGTTCGTGCTGGTCGGCGCGTTCGTGATGCTGTGGTGGATGAGCAGCAGGGCGGGCGGTCTCGGCCCGCTGTTCGACCAGCCGTCGAAGCTGGGCTGGGGCGGCGACTTCTGGAAGCTGTTCTGGCCCGCCCTGATGGGCATGATCGGCTTCTGGTCCACGCTGTCGCTGAACATCCCCGACTTCACCCGCTACGGCAGGAGCCAGAAGGCCCAGACCTGGGGACAGGCCCTGGGTCTGCCCACCACGATGACGCTGTTCGCTTTCCTGTCGGTGCTCGTCACCTCCGGCTCGCAGGCGGTGTACGGCGAACCCGTCTGGGACCCGGTGCAGTTGGCCGCCCGCACCGACAACGAGGTGGGTCTGCTGTACGCGTTGGTGACCGTGCTGGTCGCGACGCTGTCGGTGAACGTGGCCGCGAACCTGGTCTCCCCGGCCTTCGACTTCTCCAACATCGCGCCCAGAAGGATCAGTTTCCGCGCCGGAGCCCTCGCGACCTGTGTCCTCGGCGTGCTGATCTTCCCCTGGAAGCTGTACTCCGATCCGCAGGGCTACATCTTCACCTGGCTCGGCCTGGTCGGCGGGCTGCTCGGCACGGTCGCCGGCATCCTCATCGCCGACTACTGGATCCTGCGCCGCGGCCGCCTCGACCTCGTCGACCTGTACCGCGAGGGCGGGCGCTACTGGTACCGGGGCGGCTGGAACTGGCGGGCCGTCGTGGCGTTCCTGACGGGCGGGGTCCTCGCGATCGGCGGAGCGAGCTTCGAGCCGATCCTCGACGGCCGGCCCGTCCCGGCGCTGGAGCCCCTCGCCGACTACGGCTGGGCGGTGGGCCTGGGCACCTCGCTGCTGCTGTATCTGCTGCTGACCGCGACGACGGGCACCCGGGACCGAACCACCGTATGACGCAGGCCTGTTGGAGGACGGATCAGGCGCTGCCGCCGTCCTCCAGCGTGGCCATCGCCTCCTTGGCGGCCTTGATGGCGCCCTTGTTGATCTCGTCCGTGCTCGGGGCCTGCTTCGACTCGAAGTCGCTGCCGTTGTAGGTGACGATCACCAGCGCGTTGTCGGACCGGGCCAGCACCACGCCCTCGCGGGTCTCCTGGTCGTCCTCGGTGGTGAGGTTCACGACCGAGTAGGCGGCGTCACCCAGACCGGGGACCTCGCCACCTCCGTCGCGGTCCGCGACGCGCTCCTTGTACGACTTCTCCGCCGCCGCGTCCGAGTCCATGACCTCGAAGGACACGTCCAGCCAGCGGTAGTCGTAGCCGTCCAGCGCGTTCCACGAACAGGTGCGGCGCTCGTCGGAGTCGGAGGACGGTATCTCCTTGCCGGCCGTCTTCGCGCCGGGCACCAGCGAGCCGATCGTCTTCTTCCCCAGGCTCGTGCAGGGCGCGGGGGCGGCGCCGTACGTCTTCGGCGCGGCCGTCGTCGAGGGGCCGGACGCCGACTGTCTGCCTGTCTCCTGGCGCGGCGCGTCCTGCGCGGCCGACGGGGTCTCGGGGCCGGACGCGAGGGCCCACCCCGCGCAGGCGAGGACGGCGACGGGCGTCAGACGTGCGGTGAGGGCGAGCGGCAGAGGAAGAGAACGCACGGGCGCACTTTTCGTGGGGGACGGTGCGGAAGCAGTCCGCACTGCGGACAGGGGGACGCCAGTGTCACACGACTGGCAGTGGGGCGAAAGTGCCAACTCGCTCCGTACGCAGGCGGTGACGGGGGCGAACGGCCGACGGCCCTTGTGCCCCGTTATGTCCCCTCGGTGGGCTGCCGCCGCCGACGCGTGGGCACTTACGATCACACGAGCCGTCGTCGCCATCCCCGAGGAGTCCGCCCGTGTTCACCACGCGTCCCACCCTCCAGGGCACCTTCGGCATGGTGTCCAGCACGCACTATCTGGCCTCGCAGTCGGCGATGGCCGTGCTGGAGGACGGCGGCAACGCCTTCGACGCGGTGGTGGCGGGGGCGTTCGTGCTGCACGTCGTCGAGCCGCACCTCAACGGCCCCGCGGGGGAGGTACCGATCCTGCTGGCCCCGGCGGGCGGTGAGGTGCGGGTGCTGTGCGGGCAGGGCGTGGCCCCGGCGGGGGCGTCCGTCGCGCACTACCGGGGGCTCGGGCTCGACCTCGTGCCCGGCACCGGCCCGCTCGCCGCGGCCGTGCCCGGCGCCTTCGACGCCTGGCTGCTGCTGCTGCGCGACCACGGCACCAAGGACCTCGCCGAGGTGCTGAAGTACGCCGTCGGGTACGCCGAGCACGGGCACGCGCCCGTGGAGAACGTCGGCGCCACCGTCGAGACCGTACGCGAGCTGTTCGAGACCGAGTGGACGTCGTCGGCGGAGGTCTATCTGCCGGACGGCGAGGCACCGCGCCCCGGCCGGCTGCTGCGCAACCCCGCCCTCGCCGCCACCTGGAAGCGCCTGCTCGCCGAGACCGCCGGCGCCGGGGACCGGGAGGCACGCATCGACGCCGCCCGGGAGGTGTGGCGCACCGGCTTCATCGCCGAGGCGCTCCTGCGGCAGTCCGCCCGGCCCACCCTCGACACCAGCGGCACGCACCACACCGGCACCCTCACGGCCGCCGACCTCGCCGGCTGGTCGGCGACCTACGAGACGCCGGTGACGTACGACTGGAACGGCTGGACCCTGTGCAAGGCGGGCCCCTGGAGCCAGGGCCCGGTCCTGCTCCAGCAGCTCGCCCTGCTTCCGCCTGAGCTGCCCGCGTACGGGTCCGCCGAGTACGTGCACCTGCTCGTCGAGGGCTGCAAGCTCGCCATGGCCGACCGGGAGGCCTGGTACGGCGACGCGGCCGAGGTGCCGGTCGCCGAGCTGCTGTCGGAGTCGTACAACGCCGGGCGGCGGAAGCTGATCGGCGACACGGCGTCGTACGAGCTGCGGCCGGGGAGCCCGGGCGGGCGCGGTCCGCTGCTGCCCGACCACGCGCGCGTGGCCGCTTCGGTCCCTTCCGGGCCCGGCCCGATGGACGCCCTGGGCGTCGGCGAACCCACCGTCGCGGGGCCCTCCACCTCACCCGTGCCGGGGGAGCCGCGGGTCGGCGCCGACGGAGGAACCCGGGGCGACACCTGCCACCTGGACGTCGTCGACCGCTGGGGCAACATGGTCGCGGCCACGCCCAGCGGCGGCTGGCTCCAGTCCAACCCCGTCGTGCCCGAGCTGGGCTTCCCGCTCGGCACCCGGCTGCAGATGGCCTGGCTGGAGGAGGGCCTGCCGAACTCCCTCACGCCCGGCCGCCGCCCCCGCACCACCCTCACCCCGTCCCTCGCGCTGCGCGACGGCGTGCCGGTGCTGGCGTTCGGCACGCCCGGCGGCGACCAGCAGGACCAGTGGCAGCTGCACTTCTTCCTCGCCGCGGCCCTGCGCCCGCCGGTGCGCGGCGGTCTCGACCTGCAGGGCGCGATCGACGCCCCGAACTGGCACAACGACTCCTTCCCCGGCTCCTTCTACCCGCGCGGGATGCGCCCGGGCAGCCTGACCGTGGAGTCCCGGACGCCCGAGGAGGTCGTGGCCGGGCTGCGGCGGCGCGGGCACGACGTCACGGTCGGCGACGCCTGGTCGGAGGGGCGGCTGTGCGCGGTCGCCCGGGCCCCGGAGACGGGCGTGCTGTCGGCGGCGGCGAACCCGCGCGGGATGCAGGGGTACGCGGTGGGGCGCTGAGCGCGGTCACCCGCTGTTCATCCCGGTTCCGCCCGGTGTGCACGGCCCGGGTGGGGATTGTCAGTGGCGCGTGATCTCATGGAGGCATGATCGAAGACACGGAAACCATCGACGAGTTTCTCGCCCGCCACTCGGCCGACGTGGAGGAGGCCGTCCGTGCGGCGGCCGACGCCGAGATCCTGCCCCGCTTCCGTCAGCTCGCCGCGCACGAGATCGACCAGAAGAACGGCCCGCACGACCTGGTGACGGACGCCGACCGCAAGGCCGAGCTGTATCTCACCGAGGCGCTGTGCGCCCTGCTGCCCGGCTCCGTCGTCGTCGGCGAGGAGGCCGTGCACGCCAACCCCGCGTCGTACGAGGCGATCAGAGGCGACGCCCCGGTCTGGATCGTCGACCCCGTCGACGGCACCCGGCAGTTCGTGCACGGCGAGGACGGATTCTGCACCCTGATCGCCCTCGCCCGGCACGGCGTGCTGCTCGCCTCCTGGACGTACGCACCCGTCCGCGGCCAACTGGCCACGGCGATACGGGGCCAGGGCGCCTTCCTCGACGGCGAGCGCCTGTACGCAGGACCGCCCACCCCGGGCCGTGACCTCCAGGTCGCCACCTCCCACCCCGACTACACCACCGACGAGCAGAAGCACGCCCTGCTCGGCCTGTGGACCGATGGGGTCGCCCCGCGCGCGTGCGGCTCGGCGGGCCTGGAGTATCTGGCCGTCGCGCGAGGCGAGTTGGACGCCACCGCCTTCTCCTGGGAGGCGGCCTGGGACCACGCGGCGGGCCTGCTGCTGGTCGAGGAGGCGGGCGGCGCCCACCTCACGCTGACCGGCGAGCCCTTCCGCATCACGGGCGGCAACTCCCTGCCCTTCACCGCGGCCAGGGACGCGGCCACGGCCCGGCGCGTGCTGGGCCTGCTGTCGGGGACGGCCTGACCCCAGGGAGTACAGGCCCGTTGGGTGAGGAGGCCTTCCAGGAGCGGGTGTTGTCGGTGCCGCGGCATATCCTGACCCCAGAGGCCATCGGCTGACGAAGGAGTCCGAAGGTGCCGACCATGTTCGATGCGGTCGTGGTGGGAGCGGGGCCCAACGGGCTCACGGCCGCTGTCGAGCTGGCCCGCCGCGGTTTCTCCGTGGCCCTGTTCGAGGCGCGCGACACCGTCGGCGGGGGAGCCCGCACCGAGGAACTGACCCTGCCCGGCTTCCGCCACGACCCGTGCTCGGCCGCCCACCCGCTCGGCATCAACTCACCCGCGTTCCGCGCCCTGCCGCTTCAGGACCACGGGCTGCGCTGGCTGCACGCCGACCTGCCCATGGCCCACCCCTTCGACGACGGCACCGCCGCCGTGCTGTCCCGGTCCGTCGCCGAGACGGCCGCCTCCTTCGGCCCGCGCGACGCCGGCGCCTACCGCAGACTGGTCGAGCCCTTCCTGCCGCGCTGGGACGCCCTCGTCCGCGACTTCATGTCCCTGCCGCTGACCGCGCTCCCGCGCGACCCCGTCACCCTCGCCCGCTTCGGCCTGCTGGGCCTGCCGCCCTCCACCTGGCTGACCCGCCGCTTCCACGACGAGCGCGCCAAGGCCCTCTTCGCCGGGCTCGTCGCCCATGTCATCGCCCCGCTGAACGGCCTGGCGACCGGCGCGATCGGCCTGGTCTTCGCGCTCGCCGCGCACGCCCGCGGCTGGCCCGTCGCCGAGGGCGGCAGCCAGTCGATCTCCGACGCGCTCGCCTCCCTGTTCCGGGCCCACGGCGGCACCGTCCACACCGACTACCAGGTCAAGCGCCTGGACGACCTGCCGCCCGCGCGCGCGTACGTCTTCGACACCTCGCCCACCGCCCTCGCCCGTATCGCCGGCCTCGGCGGCCTGTACGACCGCTACCGCTACGGCGCCGCCGTCTTCAAGCTCGACTACGCCCTCGACGGGCCGGTGCCGTGGACCGCGAAGGAGGCCCGCAGCGCGGGCACCGTGCAGGTCGGCGCGACCAGTGCGGAGATCGACACCGCCCTGCGTGCCGCCTCCCGCGAGGGGCGTGCGCCGGAAGTGCCGTTCCTGATCACTGTCCAGCCCAGCGTCGTCGACCCCACCCGGGCGCCCGACGGCAAGCATGTCTTCTGGGCGTACGGACATGTCCCGAACGGCTGGACCGGCGACCTCACCGACGCCGTCGAGCGCCAACTGGAGCGCTTCGCCCCGGGGTTCCGCGACCGCGTCCTCGCCCGCGCCATCGCAGGGCCGCCCGAACTCGCCGCCCGCAACGCCAACTACGTCGGCGGCGACATCGCCACCGGCGCGTTCACCGGCCTGCAGACCCTGCTGCGTCCCCGGCTGTCCCTGTCGCCGTACCGCACCCCGCACCCGGCCGTGTTCATCTGCTCCTCGGCCACCCCGCCGGGCCCCGGCGTGCACGGCATGTCGGGGCACAACGCGGCGAAGGCGGTCTGGAGACGACTGCGGCAGGGCTGAGCCCGGGCCCATGGAAGGCTGATCAGCATGACCACCATCACCCTCGTCCAGGGAGACATCACCCGGCAGAGAGCCGACGCCATCGTCAACGCGGCCAACTCCTCCCTGCTGGGCGGCGGAGGCGTCGACGGCGCCATCCACCGCCGCGGCGGCCCCGCCATCCTGGAGGACTGCCGCCGCCTGCGCGCCGGCCACCTCGGCAAGGGCCTCCCCACCGGCCGGGCCGTCGCCACCACCGCCGGGAACCTCGACGCCCAGTGGGTCATCCACACGGTCGGCCCCCGCTACAGCCACGACGAGGACCGCTCGGCCCTGCTCGCCTCCTGCTACCGCGAGTCCTTGCGCGTCGCCGACGAACTGGGCGCCCGCACCGTCGCGTTCCCCGCCGTCTCCGCCGGCATCTACGGGTGGCCGATGGACGACGCGGCCCGGATCGCGGTGAGCACCGTACGGGCCACCGACACGGCGGTCGAGGAGGTCAGGTTCGTCCTCTTCGACGAGCCGGCCTACGAGGCGTTCGCCGCGCAGCTCCGCTGACGCGGACGTCGACGCGGCCGCCGACGCGAGCCGGTCGCGCGACGTGGCCGGCCGGAGGATCGTGGAGCCATGGGCACGCGGCAGCGGCAGGTCGGCATGTGGACGGGCGCGGGCGCCTACGAGCGGTACATGGGGCGCTGGAGCAGGCTCGTGGCGCGGGAGTTCCTGCCCTGGTGCGGGGTCGGGGACGGGCTGCGGTGGCTGGACGTGGGGTGCGGTACGGGGGTGCTGTCGGGGGTCGTGGCCGAGCGGAGCCGGCCGCGGCTGGTGCTGGGCGTGGACCGGTCGGAGGCGTTCGTCGCCGCGGCGCGGGGCGGGGTGGCCCGGTTCGTGGTCGGGGACGCGACGGCGTTGCCGGTGCGGGAGGGGGCCTTCGACGTGGCGGTGTCCGGGCTGGTGCTGAACTTCCTGCCGGAGCCGGTGGCCGCCGTGGCCGCGACGGCCCGGGCGGTCCGGCCGGGCGGGACGGTCGCGGCGTACGTCTGGGACTACGCCGAGGGCATGGGCCTGCTGCGCCGCTTCTGGGACGCCGCCGTCGGCGCGGACCCCGCCGCGGCCGCCCTGGACGAGGGCCGGCGCTTCGCCGGGTGCCGCCCGGAGGCCCTGCGGGACGTGTGGACGCGGGCCGGCCTCGCCCAGGTGGCGGTCACCGGCATCGAGGTGCCGACGGAGTTCGCCGGGTTCGCCGACCTGTGGGAGCCGTTCCTCGCCGGACAGGGCCCCGCACCGGCCTACGTCGCCTCCCTCGACCCGCCCGCACGCGACCGCGTACGCGACGCGCTGGCAGCGAGCGTCGGGGCCGACGGGCAGGGTGCGGTGGCGCTGACGGCACGCGCGTGGGCGGTGCGGGGGACACGGCCGTAGGTGCGTGGGCGGTGCGGGGGACACGGCCGTAGCTCCTGTCACCACCCCGGCATCGGGGGCAGCGGCCACTTCGGCGGCTCGGGCAGCGGGCCGCTCACGCCCAGGTCGGCCGCGCGGGTACGCCCGCTCAGCCAGCCCAGCAGGACGTGCCCCGGAGCGGCGAGGTCGGGCCCGTGCGGGGACAGCGTCCAGATGCGGCCCAGGTCGACCGCCTCGACGGACGCGAGAGGGAAGCCCCGGCCGGCCAGGGCGGCCAGCGTGTCGCCGAGAGCCCAGGTGACGTAGGACGTGGGCCAGTCGGACGTGCCGTACCCGGTGCCGAGGTCGACGTGGTGGGTCTCCAGCTCGCGCAGGCAGCGCACGAGGGTGAACCAGGCGGGGTGCGGCCAGCCCGCGAGCGCGGTGACCATGGCGTCCCAGGCCGGGCCGGGCATCGCCCGCGCCCGCCCGGTGAACCGGTCCAGACTGGCGCGCAGATCACCGGCCAGCGCGTCGGCGGGCAGCGCGGCCGCCTTGTCCTGGGCCTCGGCCAGTGCGGCGGCGTCCGCCCGGGCCGTGGTGCCGCCGGTCCGCGCCGCGTCCAGCAGCCGGACGTACGCGTCGGCGCTGCGGGCCACATGCGCGAGGACGTCGGCCCGGGTCCAGCCCGTGAGCCGGGACGGGGCACGCAGCCGCGTCTCGTCGAGGCGGGCGGCGGTCGCGCACAGCCGTTCGGCGGAGCGGACGACGTCATCGAGAAGGACGGGCACATCCGGGGAGGGCGAGCTGCTCACGCGGGCTCCTGGTGCTCGGCGGGATCGCCCAGGCGCACGGCTTCGGCCTCCGACGGCCGGGCCGCTCCCCGGTGGTGCTCCACCCCAGCGCCAGTCACGGCCCGCCCCCACTCTACGGCCGGCTTCCCGGGCCGGACCAAGGCCGCCCCGCTGCGGTCACCGCCCCGCGTGTGAGTGCGCCCGCCCGGGAAACCCGGCCCGCGTGAGAAGCGAGGCGACCCCGGGCATCCCGGACCGACCCCGCCGCGGACCGCCGTACGAAACCCGGGAGGTGCCCCATGACCCGGCAGATAAGGGACGTGATGTCGCCCGGCGCCGCCGCCGTCGAACCGATGACCACGGTGGCGCGGGCCGCGCAGGTGATGCGTGAGCAGGACATCGGCGATGTGCTGGTGGCGTACGACTGCGACCTGTTCGGGGTGCTGACCGACCGTGACATCACGGTCCGGGTCGTCGCCGAGGGCCGTGACCCGGCGGCCACCGCCGTCGGCGCGGTGTGCACCCGGCCGCCCGTCGTGACGCTCACGCCCGACGACACCACCGACCGCGCCGCGGAGCTGATGCGCCGCCACGCGGTGCGCCGGCTGCCCGTCGTCGAGCACGGCGGCTGCCCGGTCGGGGTGATCAGCCTCGGCGACCTCGCCGCCACCGACGACCCGCGCTCCGCACTCGCGGACATCAGCCGGGCTCACCCGAACCACTGAGCGGCGCCGATCACGGATGAGAGGGTGATCACCTTTGGTGGGGCTCGGTGGCGGTGAGCCCGACCGGGCGAAACAATCTGTTGCGCACCGCTCCTACGTCACCGAAGAGGACCACCCATGGACGAGCAGGACGAGCACTTCGACGTCGTGGTACTCGGCGCCGGCCCCGGCGGGTACGTCGCGGCCGTGCGGGCCGCGCAGCTCGGCAAGAAAGTCGCCGTCGTGGAGGAGAAGTACTGGGGCGGCGTCTGTCTGAACGTCGGCTGCATCCCCACCAAGGCCCTGCTGCGCAACGCCGAGCTGGCGCACATCGTCACCCGCGAGGCGAAGACCTTCGGCATCAAGGTGGACGGCACGGTCTCCTTCGACTACGGCGAGGCGTTCAACCGCAGCCGCAAGGTCGCGGACGGCCGGGTCAAGGGCGTCCACTACCTGATGAAGAAGAACAAGATCACGGAGTTCGACGGCCGGGGCACCTTCCTCGACGCGAACACCCTCCAGGTCGCCGACTACGACGGCAACACCCGCACCATCGGGTTCGAGAACTGCATCATCGCCACCGGCGCCACGCCGAAGCTGCTCCCGGGCACCAAGCGCAGCGCGCGGGTGGTGACGTACGAGGAGCAGATCCTGGCCGACGACCTGCCCGAGTCGATCGTGATCGCGGGCGCCGGCGCCATCGGCATCGAGTTCGCCTACGTCCTGCACAACTACGGCGTGAAGGTCACCGTCGTCGAGTTCCTCGACCGGATGGCTCCGCTGGAGGACGCCGAGGTCTCCGCCGAACTGGCCAAGCAGTACCGCAAGCTGGGCATCGACGTGCTCACCTCCACCCGGGTCGACGCCATCGACGAGTCCGGTCCCAAGGTGCGCGTCACCGTCACCGGCAAGGACGGCGCCCAGCAGGTGCTGGAGGCCGACAAGGTGCTCCAGGCGATCGGCTTCGCGCCCAACGTCGACGGCTACGGCCTGGACAAGACCGGCGTACGCCTCACCGAGCGCGGCGCGATCGACGTCGACGGCCGCTGCCGTACGTCCGTCCCGCACATCTACGCCATCGGTGACGTGACGGCCAAGCTGATGCTCGCGCACACCGCCGAGGCGATGGGCGTGATCGCCGCCGAGACGCTCGCGGACGCCGAGACGATGGAGCTCGACTACGCGATGATCCCGCGCGCCACCTACTGCCAGCCGCAGATCGCCAGCTTCGGCTACACCGAGGCGCAGGCCCGTGAACTGGGCTACGACGTGAAGGTCGCCAAGTTCCCGTTCACCGCCAACGGCAAGTCGCACGGCCTCGGCGACACGGTCGGCTTCGTCAAGCTGATCAGCGACGCCAAGTACGGCGAGCTGATCGGCGGCCATCTCATCGGCCCCGACGTCACCGAGCTGCTGCCCGAGCTGACCCTGGCCCAGCAGTGGGACCTCACCGTCCACGAGGTCGCCCGCAACGTCCACGCCCACCCGACCCTGGGCGAGGCCGTCAAGGAGGCCGTCCACGGCCTGGCCGGTCACATGATCAACATGTGAGTCAGGGCGGGGCCGTCCGTCCGGGTTCACCCGAGCGGCCCCGCCCTGCTCGCCGCCGCGCCCCGGACGGGGTGTCCTTGCTTGCGTCGGGCGGATCCCGGCGCGAGGAGGGACGGCCATGGCGGACGACGCCGCCCGGGCCGGGCCGAGCGAGCTGGAACGGCTCAGGGCCCGGGTCGCGGTGCTGGAGGCCGAGCGCGCCGAGCACGCTGCACGGGCCGAGAACGCCGAACGCGCGCTGCGTGCCGCGCGCCCGCCCCGCCACCGGCTGCGGTCCCTCGCCGCCGCCCTGCTGATCGTCCTCGGCTGTGTGCTGGCCCCGCTGAGCCTGGTGGCCGCGTGGAGTGCGGACCTGGTCGGCGACACCGACCGGTACGTCGACACGGTCGCGCCGCTCGCCAAGGACCGGGACGTGCAGAACGCCGCCGCCGACGCGGTGACCGGCGCCGTGATGCACCACCTCGACCTGCCCGCGCTCCTGCAGAGCGTGGCGCCCGGCGACCGCCCCCTGGTGACCGAGGCCCTCGGCAGGCTCGGGCCCTCCCTGGAGAGCGCGGTCCGCAGCTTCGTGCACGACAAGGCGCGGGCCGTCGTCGCCTCGGACGCCTTCGAACGGATCTGGACCGAGGCCAACCGCAGGATCCACGGCGCCGTCGACGAGGCGCTGACGGGCGGCGGCGACGGCACGGTGACGCTCGACGACGACACGGTGAGCGTGGACCTCGGGCCGGTCGTGGAACAGGTCAAACGGCGGCTCGTGGACTCCGGCCTGACGGTGGCCGGACGGATTCCCGAGCTCCACGCCCGGCTCACCGTCGTCGAGTCCGAGGACATCGGCAAGATCAGGACGTACGTCCGGCTGCTGCGGCTGGCCGGTTTCTGGCTGCCCGTCCTCGCGGTGCTGCTGATCGCGGCCGGAGTGCTGCTCGCCGCCCACCGCCGCAGGACCCTGATCAACGCCGCCCTGTGCCTCGCCTTCGCCGCGCTGGTCCTCGGCGTCGCCCTGACCGTGTTCCGCGGCGTCTACCTCGACGCCCTGCCCTCCGGGGTGTCCCGGCCGGCCGCCGGGTCCGTGTACGACACGCTGATCCGCTATCTGCGGGCCGCCGTACGGACGGTCATGGCGCTGGGCGTGGTGATCGCGATCGCCGCCTGGCTGTCCGGGCCGGGCCGCTGGGCGGGCGGTGCGCGGCAGATCTGGCACTCCGGGATCGGCGCGGCGCGCGGCACGGCCGACCGGCTGGGCCTGCGCACCGGCCCGGTGGGCCCGTTCGCGCACCGCTTCCGCACCTGGATCACCTGGCTGCTCGTCGCAGGCGCGGTGCTCGCCTACGCGCTGTGGCCGTACCCGACGGGCTGGGTGGTCGTCGGCCTGGCGCTCGCGCTGCTCTTCGCGCTGAGCCTCGTCGACTTCCTGGCCGAGGAAGCCCCGCACCCGCACCCGCACCCCAGAGAAGGGACCGCACCATGAGTCACCAGTCAGCACAGCCCGGCGGACGCCCGGACAGCGAGATCGGCACCGCCTGGAGCAGACCCAAGGGGCAGCGGGCCGCAGGTCCCGGCGAGCCCGACCCGTGGGTGTCCGGCGGCGTCCTGTTCGCCGCCATCCTGATGCTCTGCAACGGCGTCCTCGCCGTCCTCCAGGGCATCGCCGCCGTCGCCGACGACGACGTGTACGCCCGGATCGGCTCCTACGTCTACGAGTTGGACCTCACCGGCTGGGGCTGGATCCACATCATCCTGGGCGCGCTGGTGGCCGCCACCGGAGCGGGGCTGCTCAAGGCGGCGCCCTGGGCCCGGTTCGCCGGCATCCTCTTCGCCTCGCTGAGCCTGGTCGCCCAGTTCCTCTTCCTGCCGTACGCGCCCGTCTGGGCCGTGATCATGATGGCGATCGACGTGTTCGTGATCTGGGCGCTGGCCAGTCACCAGGAACGGACGGTCTGACCCCGCACCGGGAAGGGCCGGCGTCAGTCCTGCGTGTCGCTGAGGCCGAGGCGCAGGTGCTCGACGTGGTAGACGGCCTGGTCGAGCAGTTCGGCGACGTGGTGGTCGTGCAGGGCGTAGACGACCGAGCGGCCGCGGCGTTCGCCGACGACCAGGCCGAGGTTGCGCAGCAGGCGCAGCTGGTGGGAGCAGGCGGACTGCTCCATGCCGACCTCGGCGGCCAACTCCGTGGCGGGCAGCGGGCCTTCGCGCAGCCGGGCCAGGATCAGCAGCCGGGAGGGCGTGGACAGGGCCTGGAGCGTGGTGGCCACCTTGGCGACGTTGTCCGCGTCCAGGCGTACGCGGTCCGTGGCGGTGGTGGTGACGGCTCCATGACCCATGGCCGTATCCTACTCACCTCACATGAACAGATGAATGAGTCTTCATGTGTTCCTGTATGGTGGGCGCCGTGTCAGCGACCCTCACCTCCCGACCGGCCCCCGCCCGCCCCGCCGCGACCCCGCCGCGCCGCCGCACACGCGTCCTCGCCCTGCCCGAGGCCCGCTGGGCGCTCGCCTCGCTGCTGGCGTTCCTCGCGGCCCTGACCCTGGACCTCGGCGGCGCCCCCGCCTGGGCCCATGCGCCCCTGTACGCCGTCGCGTACGTCACCGGCGGCTGGGAGCCCGCCCTGGAAGGGCTGCGGGCCCTGCGCGAGAAGACGCTCGACGTCGACCTGCTGATGATCGTCGCGGCGCTCGGCGCGGCCGCGATCGGACAGGTCCTCGACGGGGCCCTGCTGATCGTCATCTTCGCCACCTCCGGTGCCCTGGAGGCCCTGGCCACCGCCCGCACCGCCGACTCCGTGCGCGGCCTGCTCGACCTCGCGCCGAGCCGGGCGACCCGGCTGACCGCCGAGGGGGAGGAGACCGTCGCGACGGCCGAACTGGCCGTGGGTGACGTCCTGTTGATCCGCCCGGGCGAGCGCATCGGCGCGGACGGCACGGTCCTCGACGGCGTGAGCGAGGCCGACCAGGCCACCATCACCGGCGAACCCCTCCCCGTGGTCAAGCGCCCCGGCGACGAGGTGTTCGCCGGCACCCTCAACGGCACCGGCGCCCTGCGCGTCCGCGTCGAGCGCGACCCCGCCGACTCGGTCATCGCCCGGATCGTCACGCTGGTGGAGGAGGCGTCCCGCACCAAGGCGCCGACCCAGCTGTTCATCGAGAAGGTCGAGCAGCGCTACGCCGTGGGCGTGGTCGCCGCGACCCTGGCCGTCTTCGCGGTGCCGCTCGCCTTCGGCGCGTCCGTGACCGACGCCCTGCTGCGCGCCATGACCTTCATGATCGTCGCCTCGCCCTGCGCGGTCGTCCTCGCCACCATGCCGCCGCTGCTGTCCGCCATCGCCAACGCCGGCCGCCACGGCGTCCTGGTCAAGTCCGCCGTCGCCATGGAACGCCTCGGCGAGATCGACACGGCCGCCCTCGACAAGACCGGCACCCTCACCGAAGGCGTCCCCGAGGTGACCGGCGTACGACCCCTGCCGGACTCCGGCCTCGACACCGACGCCCTCCTCGCCCTCGCCGCCGCGGCCGAGCACTCCAGCGAACATCCGCTGGCCCGCGCGATCGTGTCGGCGGCCCGGGGAAGGGGCCTGCCGGTCGCTGCCGCGGAGGACTTCAACGCCGTCCCCGGGGTCGGCGTCACCGCCACGGTCGGGGGCCGGAAGGTGACCGTGGGGCGAGCCGCCGAGGTGGAGGAGGACGGCCTGCGGCGTGGGACGCGAGCTGACGGGAGGGCCTTCGGGGCGCCGGCCGATATCCAGGCGGCCGGCGCCGGGGTCCTGCCCGGGTCCTCTGGGCCGTCGGGTGCCGGGGGTGGGCCTGGCGCCCTTGGCTCGGCGGGTGCCGGGGGCGGGCAGGCCTCTGGCCCGTCGGGCGCTGCTGAGGTCGTGCCCGGGACCCCTGCCCAGTCGGGTGCCGTCGGCGTCGTGCCCGGGGCCTCTGGCCCGTCGGGTGCCGTCGGCGTCGTGCCCGGGGCCTCTGGCCCGTCGGGTGCTGCCGAGGTCGTGCCCGGGACCCCTGCCCAGTCAGGTGCCGCCGGGGCCGAGTCCGGAACGCCGGGCCTCTCCGGTGCCGACGCGGCCGGTCCCGGGTGCCGCCCGGGGACCCCCGGCCCCTCCGGGCACCCCGGCGGTGTCACCGTCGTCCGGGTCGAGCGCGACGGGGTCCTCGTCGGGACCCTCGCGCTCAGCGACCGGCTGCGGCCGGACGCCGCAGCGACCACCGCCGAGCTGGCCGCGCTCACCGGCGCCGCGCCTCTCCTGCTGACCGGCGACAACGAGGCCACCGCCGCACGCGTCGCCGAGGCCACCGGCCTCACCGATGTGCGCGCCGGGCTGCTGCCCGACGGCAAGGTGGACGTCGTACGCGGCCTCGAACAGGCCGGCCGCAAGGTGCTGTTCGTCGGGGACGGGGTGAACGACGCCCCCGCTCTCGCCGCCGCGCACTCCGGCGTCGCGATGGGGCGGGCCGGGTCCGACCTGGCGCTGGAGACGGCGGACGCGGTGATCGTGCGGGACGAGCTGACCGCCGTACCGGCCGTCATACGGCTCTCCCGTGAGGCCCGCCGCCTGGTGCGGCAGAACCTGGTGATCGCGGGCACCTTCATCACCGTCCTCGTCGTGTGGGACCTGGTCGGACACCTGCCGCTGCCGCTGGGCGTCGCCGGGCACGAGGGATCGACCGTGCTGGTCGGCCTGAACGGGCTGCGGCTGCTGCGCGAGTCCGCCTGGCGATCCGGGCGACCGCAGGACAGCCGAGGTTGATGTCGGATTCTCGCCAGCCCCTTCGGTGTGCGTACCCGATGCTGGACGCATGCTGAAGGGGATGCACACCGACCGGGACCACTGCGTACGGGCCGTCCAGTCCAAGGACGCGCGGTTCGACGGCTGGTTCTTCACCGCGGTCCTGACCACCCGGATCTACTGCCGGCCCAGCTGCCCGGTGGTGCCGCCCAAGCCCGAGAACATGACCTTCCACCCGAGCGCGGCCGCCTGCCAGCAGGCCGGTTTCCGGGCCTGCAAGCGCTGCCGCCCGGACACCAGCCCCGGCTCCCCGGAGTGGAACCAGCGCGCCGACCTGGTGGCCCGCGCCATGCGCCTGATCGCCGACGGCACCGTCGACCGCGAGGGCGTCCCAGGCCTCGCCGCCCGGCTCGGCTACAGCACCCGGCAGATCGAACGCCAGCTGCTCGCCGAGCTGGGCGCGGGCCCGCTGGCCCTCGCCCGCGCCCAGCGCGCGCAGACCGCCCGGCTGCTCATCGAGACGACCCGACTGCCCATGGCGGACATCGCGTTCGCCGCCGGCTTCGCCTCCATCCGCACGTTCAACGACACCGTCCGTGAGGTCTTCGCCCTCACCCCGACCGACCTGCGCGCCCGCGCACCCCGCAACAGCCCGCAGAACACACCGGGCGTCCTCACCCTGCGGCTGCCGTTCCGCGCCCCCCTGAACCCCGACAACCTCTTCGGCCACCTCGCCGCCACCGCCGTACCCGGAGTGGAGGAGTGGCGGGACGGCGCCTACCGCCGCACGCTGCGGCTGCCGTACGGCCACGGCATCGTGGCCCTGCGGCCCGAACCCGACCACATCGCCTGCCGGCTCACCCTCGGCGACCTGCGCGACCTGCCCGTCGCGATCAGCCGCTGCCGCCGGATGCTCGACCTGGACGCCGACCCGGTCGCCGTGGACGACCAACTGCGCGCCGACCCGCTGCTCGCGCCCCTGGTGGACAAGGCGCCCGGCCGCCGCGTGCCGCGCACGGTCGACGAGGCCGAGTTCGCCGTCCGGGCCGTGCTGGGCCAGCAGGTCTCCACCGCGGCCGCCCGCACCCACGCAGCCCGCCTGGTCACCGCGTACGGCGACCCGGTCGAGGACCCCGAGGGCGGTCTCACCCGTCTCTTCCCGACGCCCGAGGCGCTCGCCGCTGTCGACCCCGAGTCGCTGGCCATGCCCCGCACCCGCCGTACGACGTTCACCACGCTGGTCGGCCAACTCGCCTCGGGCGAGCTGCACCTGGGCGTGGAGAGCGACTGGGCCGAGGCGCGCGCCCGGCTCCTGGCTCTGCCCGGTTTCGGCCCCTGGACCGTCGACGTCATCGCCATGCGCGCCCTCGGAGACCCCGACGCCTTCCTCCCCACCGACCTCGGCATCCGCCGCGCCGCCCAGGAGCTGGGCCTGCCCTCCACCCCGGCCGCCCTCACCGCCCGCGCGGCCGCCTGGCGGCCCTGGCGCGCCTACGCCGTGCAGTACCTGTGGGCGACCGACAGCCACCCGATCAACTTCCTTCCGGTATGAGGACGCCACTCATGAACAAGCAGCACACCGTCATCGACAGCCCCTACGGCCCGCTCACCCTCGTGGCCGACGACGGCGTCCTGTGCGGCCTCTACATGACCGCCCAGCGCCACCGCCCCGACGAGGAGACCTTCGGCCCGCGCGACGACGCCCGGTTCGGCGAGGCCGAGGAACAGCTCCAGGCCTACTTCGACGGCGAGTTGAAGGAGTTCACCCTCGAACTGCGCCTGCACGGAACCCCGTTCCAGCGCAGCGTCTGGGAGCGGCTCACCCGCATCCCCTACGGCGAGACCCGCACCTACGGCCAACTCGCCGACGCCCTCGGCAATCCCCAGGCCTCCCGCGCGGTCGGTCTCGCCAATGGCAAGAACCCCGTCGGCATCATCGTCCCCTGCCATCGCGTCGTCGGCGCCGACGGCAGCCTCACCGGCTACGGCGGCGGCCTGGACCGCAAGCAGCGCCTGCTGGACTTCGAGCGGGGAACAGCCCTCTTCTAGAGGGGGCCTCCCGTGGAGGGGGCCTCACATCCCTCGGAGGGGCCTCACATCTCCGTCAGCGACACCACCAGCGCCACGACGACGGCCACCGCGTACGCCCCCGACACCGCCGCGACGACCCGCACCCGCCGCTCCTCCGGCCACCGCACCCGCGACAGCGCCCACGCCAGGAGCGGCAGCACCAGCACCCCGTGCATGCTCACCGCGTGCACGGGCTTCAGGAAGCCGCCCGCTGCATAAGCGGCCTCCTGCCCTACCGCGTTGGACTCGACGACCCCCCGGGCGATCATCGCCGCGCCCGATGCCAGCGCGACGACCATCGTCGCCCAGCCCGCCCGCTGCGCCCACCGCATGCTCGCCGCGGACGCCGGGTCGCCCCGGAAGGCCCTTACGGCGAACACCGACAGCACGACGACCAGCACCACCCCGCCGACGGCGAGCACCGTCGACACGGCCGAGTCGAACGCCGACTCCCGGTTGAAGTGCGAGGGCACACCCCGCCACGCCTGGAGCGTGATCCCGCCGACCTCCACCACACAGTCCGCCGCGAAGACGCCGAGCAGCCACCGCCTCCTCCGCTCCGGCATCCGCAGATACGAGGTCACCCACACCACGGAGACCAGCGTCAGCCCGAAGGACAGCCCGAACGTCGTCGGCTTCCGCCACGACACCGGCCCGTCCCAGGCGCCGCCGTCCACCAGCCACACCCCGAAGTGCACGGCCCCGGCGAGCGTCAGCAGGGCGCCGACCGCGTAGCAGACCCGCTCCACGGGCCGGGCTGCCGTCCGGCCGGCGGCGTACGCGGTGACTGCGGTCATGAGGGCTCCCGAGGGCAGGGCGGCGGTCGGAGGCCCCCACCCTGCCGCGCCCACCCGCACCACCGCGTCGTACGGCCGCGGGTTCCGGGGCTACTCCCCGGGGAGTAGCCCCGGAACCCGCGGCCCGTGTTTCTCAAACCTCATTGGTCATAGAGTCGGCATGTGACTGACGAAGACTCCACGTTCGACGTGCTCGGTGTGCTGAGCGACCCCCTGCGCCGCCGGCTCTACCGCTACGTCGCCGCCGCCCCGGAGGAGGTGGGCCGGGACGCGGCCGCGGAGGCGGCCGGGGTGTCCCGGTCGCTGGCCGCCTTCCACCTGGACAAGCTGGTCGAGGCCGGCCTGCTGGCCGTCGACTTCCGGCGGCTGTCCGGCCGTACGGGACCCGGCGCGGGCAGGCCGGCCAAGGTCTACCGGCGTGCCGAGGGGGAGCACGCCGTCTCCGTGCCGCCACGGTCGTACGACACGGTCGGCCGGCTCCTCGCCGAGGTGCTGGAGGACGCCGGGCTGGACCGCGAGTTGCAGGCCGCGGCGAAGGCGGCGGGCGCGGCCCTGCCGGACGTCCGGGCCGACGACATGGAGGCGGCGCTGCGGGCCCGCGGCTACGAGCCCTTCCGGGACGGCGAGACGCTGCGGCTGCGCAACTGCCCCTTCCACACGCTGGCCAAGGACTTCCCCGCCCTGATCTGCGGCATGAACCTGGCGCTCATCCAGGGCCTGGCACCCGAGGAGTGGTCCCCGGCGATGGACCCCTGCCCGGGCGGCTGCTGCGTGGCCCTGACCAAGAGCCCCGGCAACTCTAAAAACAAAAACCATTGACTATAGAAGTGGGCCCGGGCCATGCTGTGTCCATGACTGAGCATCACCTGGCCCAGGTCAACATCGGCCGTATCGTCGCCCCGCTGGACAGCCCCGAGTTGGCGGACTTCGTCGCCCAACTCCCGGAGATCAACGCCCTCGCCGACCGCAGCCCCGGATTCGTCTGGCGCATGGTCGACGACGACGGCGTGGGCGCAACCGCCGTGCGCCCCGACGGCGAGGACGCCCTGCTCCTCATCAACTGCTCGGTCTGGGAGTCGGTCGAGGCCCTGCGCGGCTTCACGTACCACACCGAGCACCTGCGGATGCTCAGCCGCCGCCGCGAGTGGTTCCACCGCATGGGCCAGGCCCACCAGGCCATGTGGTGGGTCCCGGCCGGCCACGTCCCCACGGTCGCCGAGGCGATGGACCGCGTCGCCATGGTCCGCGAACACGGCCCGACCCCCGAGGCGTTCACCTTCCAGAAGCCGTACCCGGCACCCACGGAGGCGGCGCGCGTCTAGTGGTTCCGGGCCTCGACGAGGTCGCGCAGCAGGCGCGGCAGGGCTGTGCCGATCGGTTCGCGTACGACCTCGTCGGCCAGTTCGTCGTACGGCGTGGGCTCGGCGTTGACGATGACCAGGCGCGCGCCATGGTCGGCGGCGACGCCGGCGAGGGCGGCGGCGGGCTGGACCTGGAGGGTGGTGCCGACGGCGAAGAACACCTGGCAGGCCTTGGCGATGGAGAGGGCCTCGCCGAGGACGACGGGGTCGAGGCGCTCGCCGAACATCACCGTCGCGGACTTGAGGATGCCTCCGCACAGCAGGCAGGACGGGTCCTGTTCACCGGCCTCGACCCGGGCGAGGGCGTCCTCCATCGGCCCGCGTGCGTGGCACGCCGTACAGACGACGCTGCGGGCGCTGCCGTGCAGTTCGAGCACCTTGCGCGCGGGCATCCCGGCCAGCTGGTGCAGCCCGTCCACGTTCTGCGTGATCACCCGCACCGGCACCCCGGCCCGCTCCAGCTCGGCCACCGCCCGGTGGGCGGCATTCGGCTCGGCCGCGAGCGTCCGGTTCTTCCGCCGCATCTGCCACGACCTGCGCCGGATCTCCGGGTCGCCCATGTAGTACTCGTACGTCACGAGCTTCTCGGCCTCCGGATCCCTGCGCCACAGGCCGTTCGGCCCGCGGTAGTCGGGGATGCCGGAGTCCGTGCTGATACCGGCACCGCTGAGGATCGCGACGAGGGGCTTGCTCATGGGACCGAGCGTAGGGCGGGGCGGTGGAGGGCGGCGAGGGATTTCGCTGTGGCCGGCCGGGCGCGACTGCTAGCGTCCGGGCATGGCCAAGGTCAATGTGTCGCTGGATGCCGAACTCGTCGTGGAGGTCATGGTGCTTTCGGGCGTGGGCAGTCCGCAGGATGCCGTGGAGCTGGTGGTGCGGGACTACATCCAGCGCGGGCACCGTACCGAGGCCAGGGTCGTGGAGCGGGACGAGATGGTGCACGACCGGGACATGCGGCCCCGCGAGGACGGCTGACGGTCAGCCCGCCGGGCGGCCGTTCTCCAGCTCGACCGGGCCGGAGCCGGACTCCAGGACGTCCAGGGCGGCCAGGACGCGTCGGCCGAGGTTGTCCAGGAGGTGGTCGGTGAGGTCCTCACGGGGGACCAGCCGCCACGACAGCAGTTCCTCCTCCTGGAGCCGGATGGCCTTGAGGTCGTCCTCGCCGAGCACGCCACCGTCGTAGAGGTACGCCACCAGCGGTGGCCGCCCCGGACCGCTCGACCAGTCCACCGCCAGCAGCCGCCCGAGCTCGCGGTCCAGGCCGATCTCCTCGGCTGTCTCCCGCCGGGCGCCCTGGCGCGGGGTCTCCCCGGCGTCGGACTCGATCGTGCCGCCCGGCAGGGCCCAGCCCTCCCGGTAGTTCGGCTCGACGAGCAGGACACGGCCCTGCGCGTCCCGGAACAGGGCGGCGGCACCGGCCAGGACCTTCGGCAGGCTCGCGATGTACGCGGCGAAGTCAGCAGTGGTCATCCCGGAAGGGTAACCAGGCCGCCGCGGCCCGGGCGGCCTGCGCGGCGGGCGCACGGGGGCGCAGTACGGGGAGATGCGCTAGTCGCCGGTCTCCGCCAGGCGCAGGGTGCGCTCCGCCAGCTCACTGATGCGTACGCCGTCGAAGCCGAACACCGCGGTGCGTACGGTGTCCTCCAGCGGGTCCTTCCAGTGCGCGGGGATGGCCTGTGCCCCGGTGAGCACGCCCGCCACCGAGCCGGCCGTCGCGCCGTTGGAGTCGGTGTCGAGGCCGCCTCGCACGGTGAGGGCGATGGTGCGGGTGAAGTCGCCGGCGCCGTACAGGAGGCCCGCGGTGAGCACGGCCGCGTTCGGGACCGTGTGGATCCAGCCGAGCCCCGCGGTCTCCTCGGTGAGCGTGTCCAGGGTGTCCTCCCAGGACAGGCCGCTCTCGTGCAGCGAGGTCACACGGCGCACGGTCCGGGCGAGCCGGCTGCCGCCGGGGATCACGGCGAGGGCCTGGTCGACCGCGTCCCGCACGCTCGGCGCGGTGAACGCCGCGGAGATCAGGGCGGCCGCCCACATGGCGCCGTAGACGCCGTTGCCGGTGTGGGACAGCACCGCGTCCCGGCGGGCCAGCGAGGCCGCCCGGCTCGGCCGGCCCGGGCAGGTCCAGCCGTAGACGTCGGCGCGGATCAGGGCGCCGATCCATTCCTGGTACGGGTTGTCGAAGGTCGCGGTGAGCGGCGGCCGCAGGCCGTTGGCCAGGTTGCGGTAGGCCGCCCGCTCGGCGGTGAACGTCTGGAGGTACGGCAGCGACAGCAGCCACAGGTCGCCGACCTGCTCGGTGCTGAAGCCGAAGCCGTGCCGCTCCAGCAGGTGCAGGCCGAGGATCGCGTAGTCGACGTCGTCGTCGCGGCAGCTGCCGTGGATGCGGCCGCGCAGGCACTGCCGCCACTCGGGGCGCAGCGCCAGGGTGTCGGTCTCGGCGACGGGCTCGGGCAGATAGTCGGTGAGCGGGAGCGCGTCGGCCTCGCGGAGATACCGGTCGATCCGGTCGCGGGTCCACACCTCGCCCAGTTCGACCGGCTTGCCGAGCATGTTGCCCGCGATCCGGCCGAGCCAGCCCCCATGGATGCGGTCGGCGAGGTCCGGGAGGGTGCCCACAGCGGTCATGCCTGAAGGTCTACCCCGTTTGCGAGGGTGCTCGCGCGGGTTCCACCCTCTGGGAAGGGGCATGACGGCGGCCGGGCCTTGAGGTTATGGTCACAGCGGCGCGACTGCCTTGACGTGCGCAAGGCTCGGAGAGCAAGGGGATTGCAAGGTGGCTGACGCTGCACTGGAGGGCACCCACAGGGTGCTCGTGGCCGCGGACAAGTTCAAGGGGTCGCTGACGGCCGTGCAGGTCGCCGAGCGGGTGACCGCCGGGCTGCGGCGGGTCGTGCCCGGCCTGGAGGTCGAGGCGCTCCCGGTGGCCGACGGCGGCGACGGAACGGTGGCCGCGGCCGTCGCGGCCGGGTTCGAACGTCGTGTCGTACGGGTCTCAGGGCCGCTCGGCGACGAGGTGACGGCCGCGTTCGCGCTGCGCGAGGGCACCGCCGTGGTGGAGATGGCCGAGGCGAGCGGGCTGCAGCGGCTGCCGGAGGGCGTCTTCGCGCCGCTCACGGCGTCCACGTACGGCTCGGGCGAGCTGCTGAAGGCCGCGCTGGACGCGGGCGCCCGTACGATCGTGTTCGGCGTCGGCGGCAGCGCGACCACGGACGGCGGGGCCGGGATGCTGGCCGCGCTGGGCGCACGCTTCCTGGACGCGTCCGGTGAGCCGGTGCCGCCCGGCGGCGGCGGGCTCGCCTCGCTGGCCTCCGCCGATCTGTCGGGGCTGGACCCGCGGCTGACCGAGGTGGAGCTGGTGCTCGCCAGCGACGTCGACAACCCGCTGACCGGGCCGAAGGGCGCGCCCGCGGTGTACGGCCCGCAGAAGGGGGCCTCGCCGGAGGACGTGGCCACGCTGGACGCGGCCCTCGCGCACTTCGCCGAGGTGCTCGGGGCGGCGGTCGGTCCGCGGGCCGCCGAGTTCGCCGAGGCGCCCGGGGCGGGTGCCGCGGGCGGCATCGGCTACGGGGCCATGCTCGTCGGGGCGCGGTTCCGGCCCGGCATCGAGGTCATGCTGGACGTGCTGGGGTTCGCGCCGGCGCTGGAGCGGGCGACCCTCGTCATCACCGGGGAGGGCTCGCTGGACGAGCAGACCCTCCACGGCAAGGCGCCCGCGGGTGTCGCCGCCGCTGCCCGGGCCGCGGACAAGGAGGTCGTCGCGGTGTGCGGGCGCCTCGCCCTCGCCCCCGAGGTGCTGGGCCGCGCCGGTATCCGCAGGGCGTACCCCCTGACCGAGGTCGAGCCGGACGTGGCCAAGTGCATCGCGGAGGCCGGCCCGATCCTCGAAACCGTCGCCGAGTCCATCGCCCACGACTTCCTCACCTGAGCCCCCAGGGGGCTCCGCCCCCCTGGACCCCCGACCTATGCCCACCCACCGCCCACATGAGTGGGCTGAAAAGCCCGACAACGGGCGCTGCCGCAGGAGTGGGCCGAGAACGCCCGACAACGGGCGCTGTCCGCAGGAGTGGGCCGAGAACGCTCGACAACGGGCGCTGCCCGCAGGAGTGAGCCAAGCGGCCGGGCAACGGCCCGGGAGGGCGGGCGCGGTCCCGCAGGAGTCCGCCGGGCGCCCACGCGAAGGGGCCCGAGCTTGATCTCAAGCTCGGGCCCCTTCGGCGTCGTACAGCCGGTCCGCAGGACTACGGCAGCTGCGCCGCCCGTGCCTCGCGCCGGTTGTCGCGGAAGTTGTTCACCCGGCGGGCCGTGGCGAACAGCGGGATGACCGCGCCCGTGACGAGCTGCAGGGCGCAGCCGGTCTGCAGGAGGAGCTGGCCGCTGGGGGCGTCGAAGGCCCAGGCAGTCAGCAACCCCATGCTGAGGACGATCCAGGACAGCATCGCCACCGCGAGGCGGCCGCGCGGCTTGGGGTACTCCACGCGGCTCACCATCAGCCACGCCGTGCCCAGGATCGCCAGGAGCGTCGCCACGAAGGGGAGCTCGAGCAGGACGATCGAGACCACGGTCAGCGCGCCGAAGGGCGAGGGCATGCCCTGGAACATGCCGTCCTTCATCGTCACGCACGAGAATCTCGCCAGGCGCAGCACCACGGCCAGCAGGACCACGATCGCGCCGACCGCGGCCACCCGCTGGTGCGCGTCGTCCGCCACCATGCCGTAGACGAGGACGAAGTACGCCGGGGCCAGACCGAAGCTGATCAGGTCCGACAGGTTGTCCAGCTCGGCGCCCATGGGGGAGGAACGGAGCTTCCTCGCCACCAGACCGTCGAACAGGTCGAAGACCGCCGCGCAGAGCATCAGGATGACCGCCGTGGCCGCGCTGTGGCGGGCCATGCCGGTCTCCTGGCTGCCGGTGAGGTGCGGGATCAGGATGCCGGTGGTGGTGAAGTACACCGCCATGAAGCCGCACGTGGCGTTGCCCAGGGTGAGGGTGTCCGCTATCGAGAGGCGGAGCGAGAGAGGCATCTCCTCCTCGTCCGCCTCCTCGGCCTCGGGCACCCACCCGGTCTGGGTCTCCGGGTCAATCACGGTCAATGCGAGTCACCCCAGCCACGGTCTTCTGACCGACCTCGACCGCCACCTCCACGCCCTCCGGGAGGTAGATGTCGACGCGCGAGCCGAAACGGATCAGACCGATGCGGTCACCCTGCTCGACCTTCGTGCCCTCAGGGATGTAGGGGACGATGCGACGGGCCACCGCGCCGGCGATCTGGATCATCTCGATGTCGCCGAGCTCGGTGTCGAAGTGCCAGACGACCCGCTCGTTGTTCTCGCTCTCCTTGTTGAAAGCGGGAACGAAGCCGCCCGGGATGTGCTCGACCGACGTCACCGTGCCCGCGAGGGGGGCGCGGTTGACGTGGACGTTGAGCGGGCTCATGAAGATCGCGACACGGGTCCGCCCGTCCTTCCACGGCATGATGCTCTGCACCACACCGTCGGCGGGGGAGATGACCCGGCCCGTAGCGATCTCGCGCTCGGGGTCGCGGAAGAACCACAGCATGCCCGCCGCGAGAGCGGTGGCGGGCACGGCGACGGCCTTGGCGGCACCGGAGCGGCGCGCCCGGACCAGGCTGAGTGCTGCGGTGGCGACGGTCGGGAGAAGCCACGGCGATGCTCCGCGCGCGAGGCGTACGCCGACTCGGCTGTCGCGTGGTGCAGAGGTTTGGCTGTGGGGCATGGATGACCTTCGTAGCGGATGATGCCGCGCATGAGGGGGGACGGCGGCTTTCCGGCGATCGTAGCGGTTAAGAGCCGCAACTGGGTAAGCCAGGAAGCCGAGTCGGCGGCCGAAGGGTAATGACGGGGTGTGATCTTCTTCGCGAAGAAAACACCCCGTATCCGGACAATCAGCCCTGGAATCGATACTCTTCGAGCAGCCTGCGGCCGATGATCATTTTCTGGATCTCGGCGGTACCTTCACCGATGAGCAGCATCGGGGCCTCACGGTAGAGGCGCTCGATCTCGTACTCCTTGGAGAAGCCGTAGCCGCCGTGGATCCGGAAGGCATCCTCGACGACCTCCTTGCAGTACTCGGAGGCGAGGTACTTCGCCATCCCTGCTTCGAGGTCGTTTCGTTCCCCGGAGTCCTTTTTGCGCGCTGCGTTCACCATCATCGCATGCGCGGCCTCGACCTTGGTAGCCATCTCGGCCAGCTTGAACTGGATCGCCTGGTGCTGGGCGATCGCCTTGCCGAAAGTGTGACGCTGCTGGGCGTACTGGACACCGAGCTCGAACGCACGCTGAGCGACGCCGCAGCCACGTGCCGCGACATTGACGCGGCCGACCTCGACCCCGTCCATCATTTGGTAAAAACCTCGTCCGGTGACCCCGCCGAGCACCCGATCGGCCGGAATCCGCAGGTTGTCCATGATGAGCTCGGTCGTGTCGACGCCCTTGTAGCCCATCTTGTCGATCTTGCCGGGGATCGTGAGGCCGGGACGGACCTCGCCGAAGCCCGGCTCCTTCTCCACGAGGAAGGTCGTCATCGACTTGTGCGGGGCCGTGCCCTCGGGGTGTCCTTCGTCACTTCGGACCAGGACGGCCACCAGAGACGAGGTGCCGCCGTTCGTCAGCCACATCTTCTGGCCGTTGAGGACGTACTCCTCGCCGTCCTTCACCGCCTTCGACGTGATGGCCGACACATCGGAGCCCAGGCCCGGCTCGGACATCGAGAAGGCGCCGCGGATGTCGCCGGCCGCCATCCGGGGCAGGAAGTGGTCCTTCTGCTCCTGCGTGCCGTGCTGCTTGAGCATGTACGCCACGATGAAGTGCGTGTTGATGATGCCGGACACCGACATCCAGCCGCGGGCGATCTCCTCCACGCACAGGGCGTAGGTGAGCAGCGACTCGCCCAGGCCCCCGTACTCCTCGGGGATCATCAGACCGAAGAGGCCGAGTTCCTTCAGGCCGTCGACGATCTGCTGCGGGTACTCGTCGCGGTGCTCCAGCTCGGTGGCGACCGGGATGATCTCCTTGTCCACGAAGTCGCGGACGGTGGCGAGGATCTCCTGCTGGACGTCCGTCAGACCCGCGGTCTGCGCAAGGCGTGCCATGGGTCAGCCCTCCTGAAGTTCCGGGCGGCCCGGCTGCTCGCCGCCGCGCTCCTTGATGTACGTCTCGGTGGGCACCATCACCTTGCGGCGGAAGACGCACACCAGCGTGCCGTCCTGCTTGTAGCCCTTGGTCTCGACGTAGACGATGCCGCGGTCGTTCTTCGACTTCGACGGCCACTTGTCGAGCACGGTCGTCTGGCCGTAGATCGTGTCGCCGTGGAAGGTCGGCGCCACGTGCCTGAGCGACTCGATCTCCAGGTTGGCGATCGCCTTGCCGGAGATGTCCGGCACGCTCATGCCCAGCAGCAGCGAGTAGATGTAGTTCCCGACGACGACGTTCTTGCCGAAGTCCGTCGTCTTCTCCGCATAGTTGGTGTCCATGTGGAGCGGGTGGTGGTTCATGGTGAGGAGACAGAACAGGTGGTCGTCGTACTCCGTGACCGTCTTTCCCGGCCAGTGCTTGTACGTCGCCCCGACCTCAAACTCCTCGTAGGTGCGTCCGAACTGCATGGCCTTACGCCTCCGGGATCTCGAACTTGCTGGTGCGCTGCATGCCGGCGGCGCGTCCCTTGCCGGAGATGACCAGGGCCATCTTGCGGCTGGCCTCGTCGATCATCTCGTCGCCGAGCATCGCGGAGCCCTTCTTGCCGCCCGCCTCGGACGTGTAGTAGTCGTACGCGTCCAGGATCAGCTCGGCGTGGTCGAAGTCCTCCTGCGACGGCGAGAAGATCTCGTTCGACGCCTCGACCTGGCCCGGGTGCAGCACCCACTTGCCGTCGAAGCCGAGCGCGGCGGCGCGCTGGGCGACCGCGCGGTAGCCCTCGACGTTGCGGATCTGGAGGTAGGGACCGTCGATCGCCTGGAGGTTGTTGGCGCGGGCGGCCATCAGGATCTTCATCAGGATGTAGTGGTAGGCGTCCGCCGGGTAGCCGGGCGGCTGCTCGCCCACGACCAGGGACTTCATGTTGATCGACGCCATGAAGTCGGCCGGGCCGAAGATGATCGTCTCGACGCGCTGGGAGGCCTGCGCGATCTCGTTGACGTTGTTCAGGCCCTGCGCGTTCTCGATCTGCGCCTCGATGCCGATCTTGCCGACCTCGAAGCCCATCGTCTTCTCGATCTGCGTCAGCAGCAGGTCGAGGGCGACGACCTGCTGGGCCGTCTGCACCTTCGGCAGCATGATGCAGTCGAGGTTCTGGCCGGCGCCCTCGACGACCGTGACGACATCGCGGTACGTCCACTCGGTCGTCCAGTCGTTCACGCGGACCACGCGCGTCTTGCCCGTCCAGTCGCCCTCGTTGAGGAACTTGACGATGGTGTGCCGCGCCTCGGGCTTGGCGAGCGGGGCGCAGGCGTCCTCCAGGTCGAGGAAGACCTGGTCGGCGGGGAGGCCCTGGGCCTTCTCCAGGAAGCGCGGGTTCGAGCCCGGTACCGCCAGGCAGGAACGCCGGGGGCGAAGGCGGTTGACCGTGGTCATGCGGGGACCTCCAGAGGGTCGAGCTTGTTCGCTTTCCGGATCTCGTCGACGATGCGGCCGATGATCCCGGTGATGTCGAAGTCCTTCGGGGTGAAGACGGCGGCCACTCCGGCTTCCTTCAGCTGGTCGGCGTCACCGTTCGGGATGATGCCACCTGCGATCACCGGTATATCTGTGGCACCGGCCACACGCAGGCGCTCCAGGACGTCCGGCACCAGCTGGGCGTGCGACCCGGACAGGATCGACAGGCCCACCGCGTGCACGTCCTCGGCGAGGGCCGCGTCCACGATCTGCTCCGGGGTGAGCCGGATGCCCTGGTAGACCACCTCGAAGCCGGCGTCACGCGCGCGCACCGCGATCTGCTCGGCGCCGTTGGAGTGCCCGTCCAGGCCCGGCTTGCCGACCAGGAAGCGCAGCTTGCCCACGCCCATCTCCTGGGCGGTCAGCTCCACCTTGCGGCGCACCTCGCTGAGCGCGGAGCCCGCCTCGGCCGGGATCGCAACAGGCGCCGAGGACACGCCTGTCGGGGCGCGGAACTCGCCGAACACCTCGCGCAGCGCCCCGGCCCACTCGCCGGTGGTGACACCGGCGCGGGCGCACTCCAGGGTGGCCTCCATGAGGTTGGCGGTGCCCTTCGCGGCCTCCTTCAGCTTCTCCAGCGCCTTGCACGGGCGCGGGTGGTTGAAGGGCGGCTGGTAGCGGGTGTCGCGCCAGTGCTGGAGCGAGGCGATGACCTTCGCCTCGACCGCCGGGTCGACCGTCTGGATCGCGGTGTCCAGGTCGGCCGTCAGCGGGTTCGGCTCGGTCGTCTCGAAGACGTTGACGCCGACGATCTTCTCCTGGCCGGACTCGATCCGCGCCCGGCGCTCGGCGTGCGAGGCGACCAGCTGCGACTTGAGGTAGCCGGACTCGACGGCGGCCATCGCGCCGCCCATCTCCTGGATCCGGTCGATCTCGGCGAGGGAGTCCTCGACGAGCTGCGCGACCTTCGCCTCGATGACCTTCGAGCCCTCGAAGATGTCCTCGTACTCCAGCAGATCGCTCTCATGGGCGAGGACCTGCTGGATGCGCAGGCTCCACTGCTGGTCCCAGGGCCGGGGGAGCCCCAGCGCCTCGTTCCAGGCCGGCAGCTGCACGGCACGCGCGCGGGCGTCCTTGGAGAGGGTGACCGCCAGCATCTCCAGCACGATCCGCTGGACGTTGTTCTCCGGCTGCGCCTCGGTCAGACCGAGGGAGTTGACCTGGACGCCGTACCGGAAGCGGCGCTGCTTGGGGTTCTCGATGCCGTACCGCTCGCGCGTGACCTGGTCCCAGATCCGCCCGAACGCCCGCATCTTGCACATCTCCTCGACGAAGCGGACACCCGCGTTCACGAAGAAGGAGATACGGGCCACGACGTCCCCGAACTTCTCGGCGGGGACCTGCCCTGAGTCGCGTACGGCATCGAGAACCGCGATCGCGGTGGACATCGCGTACGCGATCTCCTGGACCGGCGTGGCGCCCGCCTCCTGCAGGTGGTAGCTGCAGATGTTGATCGGGTTCCACTTCGGGATGTGGGAGACCGTGTACGCGATCATGTCCGTCGTCAGCCGGAGTGAGGGCCCCGGCGGGAAGACGTGAGTACCCCGCGACAGGTACTCCTTGACGATGTCGTTCTGGGTCGTGCCCTGGAGCTTGGTGATGTCCGCGCCCTGCTCCTCGGCGACGACCTGGTAGAGCGCCAGCAGCCACATGGCGGTGGCGTTGATCGTCATCGAGGTGTTCATCTGCTCCAGGGGGATGTCCTGGAACAGCCGGCGCATGTCACCGAGATGGGCCACCGGCACGCCGACCCGGCCGACCTCGCCGCGGGCGAGGATGTGGTCGGAGTCGTAGCCGGTCTGGGTCGGCAGGTCGAAGGCGACCGACAGACCTGTCTGGCCCTTGGCGAGGTTGCGCCGGTACAGCTCGTTGGACGCCTCGGCCGTGGAGTGACCGGCGTACGTGCGCATGAGCCACGGCCGGTCCTTCTCCCGCTGTCCTTCGGCGGGCTGACGCTCAGTCATCTATGACCCCGGGTGTCTCAGATGTTGCGGAAGCGGTTGATGGCGTCGAGGTGCTGGGCGCGCATCTCCTGGTCGCGGACGCCGAGGCCTTCCTCGGGGGCGAGGCAGAGGACGCCGACCTTGCCCTGGTGGAGGTTGCGGTGCACGTCGTACGCGGCCTGGCCGGTCTCTTCCAGGGAGTACGTCTTGGACAGGGTGGGGTGGATCTTGCCCTTGGCGATGAGGCGGTTGGCCTCCCAGGCCTCGCGGTAGTTCGCGAAGTGGGAGCCGATGATCCGCTTCAGGGACATCCACAGGTAGCGGTTGTCGTACTCGTGCATGTAGCCGGAGGTGGAGGCGCAGGTGGTGATGGTGCCGCCCTTGCGGGTGACGTAGACGGACGCGCCGAAGGTCTCGCGGCCGGGGTGCTCGAAGACGATGTCGATGTCCTCGCCGCCGGTGAGCTCACGGATGCGCTTGCCGAAGCGCTTCCACTCCTTGGGGTCCTGGGTGTGCTCGTCCTTCCAGAACTTGTAGCCCTCGGCGTTGCGGTCGATGATCGCCTCGGCGCCCATGGAGCGGCAGATGTCGGCCTTCTGGTCGCTGGAGACGACGCAGATGGGGTTGGCGCCGCCGGCGAGGGCGAACTGGGTGGCGTACGAGCCGAGTCCGCCGCTGGCGCCCCAGATCAGGACGTTGTCGCCCTGCTTCATGCCGGCGCCGTTGCGGGAGACGAGCTGGCGGTAGGCGGTGGAGTTGACCAGGCCCGGGGCGGCGGCCTCCTCCCAGCTGAGGTGGCCGGGCTTGGGCATCAGCTGGTTGGACTTGACCAGCGCGATCTCCGCCAGGCCGCCGAAGTTCGTCTCGAAGCCCCAGATGCGCTGCTCGGGGTCGAGCATGGTGTCGTTGTGGCCGTCGGAGGACTCCAGCTCGACGGACAGACAGTGCGCGACGACCTCGTCACCGGGCTGCCAGGCGTTCACGCCGGGGCCGGTGCGCAGGACGACGCCCGCGAGGTCGGAACCGATGATGTGGTACGGCAGGTCGTGCCGCTTGGCCAGCTCGTTCGTGCGGCCGTAACGCTCCAGGAACCCGAAGGTGGACAGCGGCTCGAAGATCGAGGTCCACACCGAGTTGTAGTTGACCGAGGAGGCCATCACGGCCACCAGGGCCTCACCCGGACCGAGTTCGGGCAGGGGCACCTCGTCGAGGTGCAGCGACTTGCGCGGGTCCTTGTCGCGGGTCGCGAGGCCCGCGAACATCTCCGTCTCGTCCTTGTGCACGGTGACCGCGCGGTACGAGTCGGGGAGCGGCATGTTGGCGAAATCGGCCGAGGTGGAGTCGGGCGACTGGATCGCGGCCAGGATGTCCTTCACGGTCACGGTGTTGCCTCCGGCGGTGAGCGCCCTGAGGGAGGGGCGCCGATGGTTACGTCGGTGCTGCTGAGGGTGGGTTCTTGCCAGGTGCCGTCGGTTCGGCGTGTGGTGCTGTTCGGCAGCGCTTTGTGGCGCGGGAGGTTGCCTGTGACGCAGGCGTCCGGGCGGGTCGGGCCTGTGGCGGCTCGCTGGGACAGCTGCCCGGACGTCTTCAACGTATGACACCGCGTGTCAGGTGACAAGGCACTGAGTGCCAGATGTTGGTCTCAGATGAAATCTTTACGTGACAAATGAGCGATGATCGATCGAACGCCCTGGTGAGGGGCCCGCAAAAGGGCCCCTGACATGCCAAAACGGCCACCCGTGGGGGTGGCCGTCGTCACAGCTGAGAGGTAGGTCTCAGCGCTCCTTGAGCGCCTGCTCGATGGTGCGCATCACCTCGTCCAGCGGGGCGTCGGTGCGGGCGACCGTGACCAGGACCTCGCCCTGGGTGGAGGTCGTCGCCGCGGCCGGCGGGGGCGGGGTGGTGCGCCCCGCCATGATCCCCGAGCCGAACGTCTTGCGGACGATCGCGAAGGCGTGGTCGAGCTGTGCCTCCACGTCGCCCTGGCCGCCGGCCCTGAGCCAGCGGCGCAGCACGTGGTTGTGGGCGGTCACCACGGCGGAGGCGGCGACCTCCGCGAGCAGCGGGTCGTCGTTGGCGTCGTCGTCGTGCGCGTGCTCGTCGAAGTGGCCGAGGAGGTAGCGGGTGAAGAGGCGCTCGTAGCGGGCCACCGACGCGATCTCCGCCTCGCGCAGGGTGGGCACCTCGCGCGTGAGCTTGTAGCGGGCGACCGAGATCTCCGGCCGGGCCGCGTACATCCGCATGACCTCCTTGATCCCACGGCACACCGTGTCGAGCGGGTGCTCATGGGCGGGGGCGGCGTTGAGCACGGCCTCCGCGCGGATCAGGGTGTCGTCGTGGTCCGGGAAGATCGCCTCTTCCTTGGAGCGGAAGTGGCGGAAGAAGGTGCGACGGGCGACGCCGGCCGCGGCCGCGATCTCGTCGACGGTGGTCGCCTCGTACCCCTTGGTCGCGAACAGCTCCATCGCCGCGGCCGCCAGTTCCCGGCGCATCTTGAGCCGCTGGGCCGCCGCGCGGGAACCCGCGGCGCTTTCCGGCGCGTCGGGTGTGGCGGGAGTACGTGAGGACTTGGCGGGCTGGGACATGACCCGAACGTACTGCATGTGCGCAGCTCGGTGCGCATGCACGGGGTCTCCCCCGCCCTCCACGGGCGGGGGAGGGGCGGACCGGTCGGGCTGACCGGCACCGGCCGGATCCAGCAGCCCGCCCCAGTCCTCCCCGGGCCGCAGCCGGTCGCCGACCCGGTCAGCGCCGGGCATATTCGCGGAAACCGCGGCCCGTCTTGCGGCCGAGGCAGCCCGCCGCCACCAGGTGCTCCAGCAGCGGCGCGGGGGCGAGACCGGGCTCGCGGAACTCCCGGTGCAGCACCTGCTCGATCGCCAGGGAGACGTCCAGGCCGACCACGTCCAGCAGCTCGAACGGGCCCATCGGGTAGCCGCCGCCCAGCTTCATCGCCGCGTCGATGTCGTCCAGGGAGGCGTAGTGCTCCTGGACCATCTTGATCGCGTTGTTCAGGTACGGGAACAGCAGGGCGTTCACGATGAATCCGGCCCGGTCGCCGCAGTCGACGGCGTGCTTGCGGATCTTCGCGCACACCGCGCGGACCGTGTCGTGGACGTCGTCCTCGGTCAGTACGGTGCGCACGACCTCGACCAGCTTCATGGCCGGGGCCGGGTTGAAGAAGTGCATGCCGATCACGTCCTGCGGACGCGAGGTCGCGCGGGCGCAGGCGACGACCGGCAGCGAGGACGTGGTGGTCGCCAGGATCGCGCCGGGCTTGCACACCTTGTCCAGCGTCGCGAACAGCTGCCGCTTGATCTCCAGGTCCTCCGCGACCGCCTCGACGGCCAGGTCGACCTCGGCGAACGCGTCGTAGGAGCCGGCCGGGGTGATCCGCTCCAGGGTCTCGGCGGCCGCCTCGGCGGTCATCCGGCCCTTGTCGACCGAGCGGGCCAGCGACTTGCCGATCCGGGCCTTGGCCGTCTCGGCCTTCTCGGCGCTGCGGGCGGCCAGCACGACCGTGTAGCCCGCCTTGGCGAAGACCTCGGCGATACCGGAGGCCATGGTGCCCGAGCCCGCGACACCGACCGAGGAGACCGGACGGCCCCCGGCGAGGTTGCCGCCCTGAAGCGGGGTCAGCGTGTCCCGGACGACCGTCGCGCTGCCCGGCGCCTCGTAGGTGTAGAAGCCGCGGCCCGCCTTACGGCCCGTCAGTCCGGCCTCGCTGAGCTGCTTGAGGATCGGAGCGGGGGCGTGCAGCCGGTCGCCGGACTCGGCGTACATGGCCTCCAGGACGGTGCGCGCGGTGTCGATGCCGATCAGGTCGAGCAGCGCGAGCGGGCCCATCGGCAGGCCGCAGCCCAGCCGCATCGCGGCGTCGATGTCCTCGCGGGAGGCGTACTTCGCCTCGTACATCGAGGCCGCCTGGTTGAGGTAGCCGAACAGCAGGCCGTCGGCGACGAACCCGGGCCGGTCGCCGACCGCGACGGGCTCCTTGCCCAGGTCCAGGGCGAGGTCGGTGACGGCGGCGACGGCGGCCGGGGCGGTCAGCACCGAGGAGACCACCTCGACCAGCTTCATCGCGGGCGCCGGGTTGAAGAAGTGCAGACCCAGGACCCGCTCGGGCCGCGCGGAGTCGGCGGCCAGCCGCGTCACGGACAGCGCGTTGGTGCCGGTCGCCAGGATGGTCTCGGGGCGCACGACGCCGTCCAGCTCGCGGAAGATCTGGTGCTTGACCTCGTACGACTCCGGCGCCACCTCGATGACCAGGTCGGCGTCGGCCGCGGCCCGCAGATCGGTGGAGGTGCGCAGCCGGGCGAGGGTCTTCGCGCGCTCCTCCTCGGTGAGCCGGCCGCGCTCCACGGCGCGGGCGGTGGAGGTCTCCAGGGCGGCGACGCAGCGCGCGGCCTGGGCCTCGTCGATGTCGATGCCGACGACCTCGCGGCCGGCCCGGGCGAGGACCTCGGCGATGCCGGTGCCCATCGTGCCGAGGCCGACGACGGCGATCGTCCGGAGCGGGGACAGAGGGGTGTCGGACAGGGGAGCAGCCATCGCGGGACTCCAGAAATGAGGGTGACGACGGGAAGCGCGCCCAGGTGCGCCGACAGGCGCACCGGGTGCGTGGAGAAATGCGGGTGTGATGACCGGGCTGCGAGCGCACACGCCCGGCGCCGAGTCCACGGGCGCGCACACGCCCGGGCTGCGGCGGATCCGACCGGCCCTGTCCCGTGGCCAGGTCGCACTGCGGTACCTTCGGGCACCGAACCGACTGCTGCTCTCCCACTGCCTCGAAAGGCGGGGGAGGTGTCCCATGACGGCTGCGTCACCAAACCGTCGTGAGGAGTTCCGCGAGTGGGTGACTCGCTCGTCTGAGCTTAACCCGCGGGTAACGAGCGCGCCAGCCCCCGGAGTTTGTGATGTAGGTCCCCTTGCGCGGGCATCGCCCCTACCCTCGGCTGCATGGACGAAGCGTTGCGATCGCTCACCGAGCGCTTACGGAAGGAGTCCGGGGACACCCCGGCCTTCGCTCACCTGGCGGCGACCGACGACCCCGACGAGTTGGCCCAGGTGCTCGTCGCGCCCGGACAGCCCCTGTGGGCGCGGGAGCTGGCCGCGTTCCGGCTGGGCCTGGCCGGCGACCGGCGGGCCTTCGAGTCGCTCGTCCTGCTGCTCAACCACCGCGACCCCGAGCGCTGCGCCTCGGCCGCCCACGCCCTCGCCCGCCTCGGCGACCCGCGCACGGCCCGCGCGGCGGCCGCCCTCGCCACCAACGAACTGCGCGTCGCCTACGCGCTGCACCCGGTGCGGCTCCTGGTGGAGCTGCGGGCCCCGGAGGCGGTGCCCGCGCTCATCACCACCCTTCAGCGGCGCCTGCGCCCGCACGACCCCTACCGGCGCGTGGCCCTCGCCTGCGTGGACGGGCTCGGCGCGCTGGGCGACGCGCGCGCCAGGACCGTACTGAACGAGGCCCTCGCGCACCCGGCGCTGGCGGAGGCCGCCGTGCACGCGCTCGCGCGCCTGCCTAGGCAGCGGCGAGCTCCCTGACGTACCTGACCTCCGGCACCGGCACCCCGGCCACCTCGTACGGCTCCTCGGTGCCGTCCGCGCGGAAGCCGGCCCGCTCGTAGAAGCGCCGCGCGCGGGTGTTGTCCTTGAGCACCCACAGCAGCATCCGCGGGTGACCGGCGGCGGTGCAGCGCCGTACGGACTCGCCGAGGAGGGCCCCTCCGATGCCGTCGCCGTAGTGCGCGGGGTCGACGTAGATCGCGTACAACTCGGCGTCGGCGGTGCGTACTTCGCCGTCGCGGTACGGGCCGTGGCAGGCCCAGCCGACGACCTCGCCGGCCCGCTCGGCGACCAGGTCGAGGGCGCTGCCGTCGGCGGCGGCGAACCGGGTGCGGTGGCGGGCGGCGTCCTCGGTGACGCTGAGCCCGTCGAGATGGGACTGCGGCATCAGGCCCCGGTAGGCCCTTTGCCAGCCGCCGATGCGGATCTCCGCCACGCGGTCGCAGTCGGCGAGCGTCATCGGACGCACCCGGACGGTCATTCGGACACCACCGCGAGGGCCTCGATCTCCATCAGGAACTCCGGCCGCACCAGCCCGGCGACCTGGACGGCGGAGGCGGCCGGGAGCCGGTCGTCGGGGATGTGCGCCGCGCGGGCCTCCCGGATCGCCGCCATGTACGCCATGTCCGTGACGAAGAAGGTGAGCTTGACGACGTCGTCGAAGCCCGCTCCGGCGGCGGCGAGGCAGCGCCGGAGGTTCTCGAACACCTGACGGGCCTGCGCCTGCGGGTCGCCCGCGCCGACCAAGGTGCCGCTCTCGTCGAGCGGCAGCTGGCCGGCGACCGCCACCAGCCGCCCGGTGCCCGTCACCACATGCGTGTACTGGGCGGCGGGGGCGACGCCGTCGGGGGCGGGAATCCTCATGATCGAGTCACTCATGCGCTCATGGGATCACACGGGCGCGCAGGCCCGCCCTAGGTTGAACACTCAGCCGCGGAAGCCCAGCAGCCCGTGCAGGGTCGTGCCGCGGGACGAACCGGACCTGGTGGCCAGCGGCTTCGGGGCCGGCTGGGCCGGGCAGACCGCGTCCACGTCGCCGGTGCCGCGCGGCACCGTGCCGTCGCTGAGATAGGCGGTCAGGTGCTTGTCCAGGCAGGCGTTCCCGCTCAGCGTGATGCCGTGGTTGCCGCCGCCCTCCTCGACGACCAGGCTGGAGCCGTGCAGCATGGCGTGCACGAAGGCGCCGCCCTGGTACGGGGTGGCCGCGTCGTCGGTCGCCTGGAAGAGCAGCACCGGCGGCAGCTCGCCGTTGGCGATGTCCCTCGGCAGCCGCTGCGCGGTCGGCCAGAACGCGCACGGCGCGTTGTACCAGGCGTTGTTCCACGTCATGAAGGGCGCCTTCTCGTACGCCGCCCAGTTGTCCGCGCGCCAGGTCGCCCAGTCCCGCGGCCAGACCGCGTCCCGGCACTGCACCGAGGTGTAGACGCTGTAGCCGTTGTCCCCGGCCGCGTCGACCGCCCCGAACGTCTCGTACGCCTCCACCAGCGGGTCGGCGTTCTTGGCGTTGACATACGCGGCGAACGCCTCGGCGAGGTAGGGCCAGTAGCCGTCGTAGTAGCCGCCCGGCATGAAGGTGTCCTCCAGTTCGGAGGGGCCCACCTTCCTGCCCGCGGGCTTCTTCGCCAGCGCGGCCCGCATCGCGTACCACTTGGTCTCGACCTTTTCCGGGTCGGTGCCCAGCTTGTACGTCTTGTGGTGCCGGGCGACCCAGGCCATGAAGGCGCGGTGGCGGTCGTTGAAGGCGTGGTCCTGGGCGAGGTTGTCGTCGTACCAGACGCCGGTCGGGTCGACGATCGAGTCCAGCACGAAGCGGCGCACCTGGTGCGGATAGAGCTTGCCGTAGACCGCGCCGAGGTAGGTGCCGTACGAGTAGCCGAAGTAGTTGAGCTTCTTCGCGCCCAGCGCCTGGCGGATGCGGTCCATGTCCCGTACCGCCGAGACCGTGTCCATGTACGGCAGCACGTCCGCGTACTTCTCGGCGCAGGCGTCGGCGAAGGCCTTGGCGCGCACCAGGTTGGCCTGCTCGACGGCCGGGGTGACGGGCACCGAGTCGGGGCGTACGGGCTTGAAGTGGCCGGGCCGGCAGTTCAGCGCGGGCCTGCTCCGGCCGACGCCGCGCGGGTCGAAGCCGATCACGTCGTACTGGGCGGCCACCGACCGGGGCAGGGTCTCGGCGACGAACCCGGCGAGGGTGCGGCCGCTGCCGCCCGGGCCGCCGGGGTTGACCAGCAGAGGCCCCTGGAACTTCGTCGCGGTGTGCGGGACCCGGGTCAGCGCGAGCGTGATCTGCCGCCCCGTGGGGTTCGCGTGGTCCAGCGGCACCTTCAGGGACGCGCACTGCAGCGTCGGATAGGCGGTGGTGCCGCACTTCGTCCAGGCGGGCTTCGGGGCCGCGGCAGGGGGGCCGCTCGCCTCGGCGGGGACGGCGGTGAGCGACCCGGCCAGGACGGCGGCGGCACCGCACAGCACGGCTGCGCGTTTCTTCATGGAGGAGTCCTCCCAGGACGGAGGGTGAGCCGGACCGCGAGGGCCGCGGTCCTCGCCGCATCGTCCCGGAAAGTCCGCCTGGAAGAACCTGTTCTGGCCGGGCTTGACCCGATTGGGTCGCTACTTGCGCTCGGATGCGCTCATATCAGGGTGAGTTGGGTGGGGCCGGGCGTCGGCTCGGGGGAGGGGGCGGTCTCGCGGACGCGGCGCGGCATGCCGGGGCGGCTCGGGCCGATGCCGTACTCCTGGGCGAGTTCGTGCACCTGACGGGTGATCCGGCGCTGGTACCACTTGGGCGCGTAGGCGCCGTCGGCGTACAGCCGCTCGTAGCGGCGCACCAGGTGCGGATGGTGCTGCCCCAGCCAGGCCATGAACCACTCCCGGGCGCCGGGCCGCAGATGCAGCACCAGCGGGGTGACCGAGGTGGCCCCGGAGGCGGCGATCGCCCGTACGGTCGCCCGCAGTTGGGCGGGGTGGTCGCCGAGGAAGGGGATCACCGGGGCCATCAGCACCCCGCAGCCGATGCCGTGGTCGGTGAGGGTGCGCACCACGTCCAGGCGGCGCTCCGGTGCGGGAGTGCCCGGCTCGACCGTGCGCCACAGCTCGTGGTCGGTGAAGCCGACCGAGACCGAGATGCCGACGTCGGTGACCTCGGCCGCCCGGGTCAGCAGGTCGAGGTCGCGCAGGATCAGGGTGCCCTTGGTGAGGATCGAGAACGGGTTCGCCCGTTCGCTGAGGGGCTCGATGATGCCCGGCATCAGCCGGTAGCGGCCCTCGGCGCGCTGGTAGCAGTCGACGTTCGTGCCCATCGCCACGTGCTCGCCCTGCCAGCGCGGGGAGGCCAGCTGGCGGCGCAGCAGCTCGGGGGCGTTCACCTTGACCACGATCTGGGTGTCGAAGCCGATGCCGGTGTCCAGGTCCAGATAGCTGTGGGTCTTGCGGGCGAAGCAGTAGACGCACGCGTGCGTGCAGCCCCGGTACGGGTTCACCGTCCACTCGAACGGCATGCGGGAGGCGCCCGGCACCCGGTTCAGGATCGAACGGGCCCGGACCTCGTGGAAGGTGATCCCGCGGAACTCGGGCGTGTCGAACGTGCGAATCGTGACCGCGTCCGCGCCGAACAGCGCGGCATCGGCCGCCCGGCCGTGCTCGCCGGAGTCGGTGAGGTTGTCCCAGCGCATGACGCCTCCTCGGTAGTACTCACCTCACAATAGAACACTTGTTCCCATGATCGTGCGACCTCGATTTGGGCGGCCGGGCGGCGGGGTGGTTGGCTTGCCTCCACCGGCGAGAACTGAACGTCCTGGAGGAAGCAATGGCGCAGGTAGAGGCCACTACGGAGCGGGTCGTCGCGGCGGACGCGGAGACGGTGTTCGACGCCCTCGCCGACTACAGCGGCACCCGCGCGAAGCTCCTGCCCGAGCACTTCAGCGAGTACGAGGTGCGCGAGGGCGGCGACGGCGAGGGCACCCTCGTCCACTGGAAGCTCCAGGCCACCAGCAAGCGGGTGCGCGACTGCCTGCTGGAGGTCACCGAGCCCACCGACGGCGAGCTCGTCGAGAAGGACCGCAACTCCTCCATGGTCACCGTCTGGCGCGTCACCCCCGCCGGCGAGGGCAAGTCCCGCGTGGTCGTCACCACGACCTGGACCGGCGCGAGCGGCATCGGCGGCTTCTTCGAGCGAACCTTCGCCCCCAAGGGCCTCGGCCGCATCTACGACGCCGTGCTCGCGAAGCTCGCCGCCGAGGTCGAGGGTTAAGTCCCCCCGATCCCAAGGGGCTTCGGCCCCTTCACCGGTTCGAGTGGATTCACCTCTCGACCGGATCGGCGCCGTAACTCGTCGCACTTGCTCGGGGTTGTCGCATTACGCGGCAATTGTGTGGCAGGTGTGACGAGGGGAGCGCTGCATGGGCGGGATCACGCTGGAGCGGACGGACACGGTCGAGACCCCGCCCGGCCTCCCCGTCCCCGAACCCGCCCCGGACACCGCCGAACTCAGCCCTCGCCGGGTCCGGTTGGTCTTCGTCGGGCTGATGCTGGCGCTGCTGCTCGCCGCGCTGGAGCAGATGATCGTCGCCACGGCCCTGCCGAAGATCGTCGGTGAACTGCACGGCCTGGACCGGATGTCCTGGGCGATCACCGCCTATCTGCTCACGGCCACCGTCGGACTGCCCGTCTACGGCAAGCTCGGCGACCTCCTCGGCCGCAAGGGCGTCTTCCAGTTCGCCATCGCCGTCTTCGTCGTCGGCTCCGCGCTCGCCGGACGGGCGCAGACCATGGACCAGCTGATCGCCTTCCGCGCGGTGCAGGGCGTCGGCGCGGGCGGGCTCATGATCGGCGTCCAGGCGATCATCGCGGACATCGTGCCGCCCCGGCAGCGCGGCCGGTTCATGGGCCTGATCGGCGCCGCCTTCGGCCTCGCCTCGGTGGCGGGCCCCCTCCTCGGCGGCTACTTCACCGATCACCTCACCTGGCGCTGGTGCTTCTACGTCAACATCCCCTTCGGGCTGCTCACCATGGCCGTCGTCACCGTCGTCCTGAAGCTGCCCAAGCCCAGCGCACGGCCCCGATTCGACGTCCTGGGCACGCTGTTGCTCGCCGCCGCCTCCACCTGCCTGGTGCTGCTGACCAGTTGGGGCGGCACCGAGTACGCCTGGGACTCGCATGTCGTCCTCGGCCTCGGCGCCGGGGCGCTCGCCGCGACGGTCCTCTTCCTCCTCGCCGAGCACGTCGCCGCCGAACCCCTCATCCCGCTACGGCTGTTCCGCGACTCCGTCTTCAACGTCACCGGCCTCGTCGGACTCGTCGTCGGCATCGCCCTGTTCGGCGCCGCGAGCTATCTGCCGACCTTCCTGCAGATGGTCGACGGGGCCAGCGCCACCGAGTCGGGGCTGCTGATGCTGCCGATGATGGGCGGCATCGTGGGCGCCTCCATCGTCTCCGGCCAGCTCATCAGCCACACCGGCCGCTACAAGCTCTGGCCCGTCCTCGGCAGCGCCCTGTCCGTCCTCGGCATGTGGCTGCTGTCCCGGCTCGAGACCGACACGCCCCGGCTGCAGTACAGCATCTGGATGGCCGTCCTCGGCGCCGGAATCGGCATGGTGATGCCGGTCCTGATCCTCGCCGTGCAGAACTCGGTGCGCCCGGCCGACCTGGGGACGGCCACCAGCGCCAACAACTACTTCCGCCAGATCGGCGGCAGTGTCGGGGCCGCGGTCTTCGGCACCCTCTTCGCCGACCGGCTCGCCGACGCCCTGCGCAGGGAACTGCCCACGGGCGGCGGGCTGCCCGACCCGGAGTCCGTCACTCCGCAGCTGGTCCACTCCCTGCCCCCGGAGCTGCGCGACGCCTACATCCGGGCCTACGCCGACGCCATGCCCCGCATCTTCCTGTACCTGGTGCCGGTGCTCGCCCTCGGCCTGCTCATCGCCTTCTTCCTCAAGGAGAGACCACTGGTGTCCCACAACGCCGTCGAATCCGGGCACCCGACCGTGCCCGCCCCCGCCTCCGCTCCCGTCCCGCAGGCCCGGTCGCCCCACGCCGCCGGGGTCCCGGTCTGCGGAACCGTGCAGCACCCCGACGGCACGGCGGTGTCCCGCGCGGCGCTCACCCTCATCGACGTGGCCGGACAGCAGATCGGCCGGGGCGCCAGCGGCGAGGACGGCCGGTACGCGCTGTCGACGCCCGGACCGGGGTCGTACGTCCTGATCGCCGCGGCCGGCGGGCATCAGCCGCAGGCCGTCACGGTGACGGTCGGCGAGCGCCCGGTGGAGCTCGACGTCGTCCTCGGCGGCGCGGGCCGCCTCGCGGGCACGGTCGTCACCGCCGACGGCAGCGTCGTGCGGGACGCCACCGTCACGCTCACCAACGTGCACGGCGAGGTCGTCGCCAGCACCCGCAGCGGCCGCGAGGGCGGGTACGTCATCAGCGAGCTGGTCGCCGGCGAGTACACCCTCGCCGCCAGCGCCCCGGCCTTCCGCCCGGCCGCGCTCCCGGTCACCGTCCAGGCCGCCCGCGAGACCCGCCAGGACATCGAACTCGCGGGCGGGGCCGTGCTGCGCGGCACCGTCCGGGCGAGCGGCGGACGCCCCGTCGAGGACGCGCGCGTCACGCTGCTCGACGCCGCGGGCAACGTCGTGGACACCCTCACCACCGGCCCCGACGGCACCTTCCGCTTCGTCGACCTGTCCTCCGGCGAGTACACCGTGATCGCGTCCGGTTACCCGCCGGTCGCCACCGTCCTCCAGGTGGCGGGCGGCGGCCGTACGGAACGGGATCTCCAGCTCGGGCACGAGGACTGAGGAGGCCCGCGGGGGAGCGGGGGCGTGCGCCGGGCGCGCGGTGGCACCAATTCCCGTATTGCCGCACATCGTGCGGGGCGGCGCCGTACCGTGGTGCGGGGACAGATCTTGTGGAGGCGTGCGGAGAGAGGGCTTGGGCCATGGACCGTGGCACCGACCGGGAAGCACCTCCCAGCCGGCCGGCCGGGCCCGGCATGGAGGCCGGGTCCGTGGAAGCCGGGCCCGCGGCCGGGCGCATCCCGCTGGCCGTGGTGGTCGTCGACCGGGCGGGCCTGGTGTCGCACTGGAGCAGCGGCGCCCGACGGTTGTTCGGCACCCCCAAGGAGACGGCCGTCGGCCGGCCCGTGACCGATCTGCTGCCCGTGTCCGGCGCGCTGGCCTACGAGGACTACGACGGCCCCGGCCCCGACCTGGAACCCGCGCTCGGCGGCGCGCTCTCCTACCCGGCCGCCGGGTGCGCCCGCCTCGATGTGCCGGAGGGCGCCCGGGCGGAGGTCCTGTGGTGGGCCTACCCGCTGGTGGGCCCCGGCCCCGAGCGGCTTCTCGTGCTGGCCGCGGACGCCGCCGGGCTGCGCACCGAGGACACCGAGGACGCTGGCGAGGGCCCCGGCGCCGAGCGCGTCGCGCCCGGCTTCGCCCTGCACACCGACTTCCCCGGCGCCGAGGACCTCGCCCGCAGGCTGCCCGAGATCCTGCCCAGCATGAGCGTCGAGGAGGGCGCCCGGATCGTCGGGCAGATCCTCGAACTGGGCTACCCCGTCCTGGAGTTCAGCCAGAACGACCGGGTGCCCGTCACCCCCGACTGGGGCGTGCCCCGGCGCGCCGAGCGCAAGGCCCGCCGCGAACGCCTGGCACGGGCCGTCGCCGCGGGCGAGCCGCTGCCCGCCGAACTCACCGAGGACGACCGCGAGGACCTCGAGTACACCGCCGTACGCGAACGGCTGGAGTTCCTCAACGAGGTCAGCGGCAGGATCGGCACCTCACTGGACCTGTCCCGGACCATCGTCGAGGTCAGCAGGGCGGTCGTGCCGCGCTTCACCGACGTCGCCGGGACCTATCTGCGCGAACAGGTCGTCGCGGGTGAGGGCTTCCCCGAGGGCGTGCCCGACACCACCACCATGTGGCACCGCGTGGCCGTCGAGCACACCGACGAACCCGGCCGCTGGGACGACGTCGTGCCGGTCGGCGAGGCCATGCCGTTCCCCGCGCACACCCCGTTCTTCCAGTGCATGACCACCGGCGAGCCCGTCCTCGTGCCGCGCATCAGCGAGCAGATGGGCCACGCCATCGCCTCGCAGTTCGAGAAGCGCGACATCCGGCCGCTGATCACCGGCCGGTCCATGCTGGTCGTCCCGCTGAAAGCCCGCAACGTCGTCCTCGGCTTCATGATCCTGCTGCGCCACCCCGAGCGCGCCGAGTTCAACGACATGGACCGGGTCACCGGCGCCGAACTCGCCGCCCGCGCGGGCCTCGTGCTCGACAACGCCCGCATGTACACCTACCAGGAGTCCGTCGCCGAGACGCTCCAGGACAGCATGCTGCCGCACATCCCGCCGCGCAGGGCGGGCTGCGACGTCGCCACCCGCTATCTGCCCGGCACCCTGCTCGGCAGAGTCGGCGGCGACTGGTTCGACTCGGTGAAGCTGCCCGGCGCGCGTACCGCGTTCGTCGTCGGCGACGTCATGGGGCACGGCCTCAACTCGGCGGCGATGATGGGCCAGTTGCGCACGGCCGTGCAGACCATGGCCGCGCTCGACCTGCCGCCGGCGCAGCTGCTGCGCAACCTCGACGACCTCGCCCAGCGCCTCGGCGACAGCTACCTGGCGACCTGCCTGTACGCCGTCTACGACCCGATCGCGAGCGAGCTGCACCTCGCCAACGCCGGGCACATCCCGCCGGTGATCGTCCGCGCCCGGGACGGCCGCAGCGAGCTGCTCGACCTGCCCACCGGCGCGCCCATCGGCGTCGGCGGGGTGCCCTTCGAAGCCGTACGTGTGCGGGTGGAGCCCGGCGACCGGCTGGTGATGTGCACCGACGGGCTGGTGGAGATGCGCGGCGAGGACATCGGGGTCGGGCTGGCCACACTCTGCGAGTCCGCCGCGCACCCGGCCGCGTCCATGGACGACGCCTGCGACACCATCATCCGCGCCCTCAACACCCGCGGCGGCCGCAAGGACGACGTGGCCCTGCTGATGGCCCGCCTCAACGGCATCGAGCCCGACGACGTCGCCGAGTGGCGCCTCCCGCTCGACCCCGCCGAGGTGCCCCGGGCCCGGGCCGTGGTGCGCGAGCAACTGCACGACTGGGGGCTCGCGAGGCTGGCCGACACCGCCGAGCTGCTGGTCAGCGAGCTGGTCACCAACGCCGTACAGCACTCCCGCACCAGGCCCGTCGAACTGCGGCTGGTGCGCGGGGACACGCTGCTGTGCGAGGTGGACGACGACGACCACGAGCTGCCGACCCTGCTGAGCGCCGGACCCGGCGACGACACCGGGCGCGGACTGCGGGTGGTCTCCACCCTCGCCCGGGAGTGGGGCACCAGCCGCACGGGCGCGGGCAAGACGGTGTGGTTCGAGCTGACCCTGCCCCGGCGGTGAAAGCCGGTCGCTTCCGCGCTTGTCGGCGCGACCCGGGCGGGGTAGACCGTACTCGCCCGTCGAACGCGACGGATCGGCGCTGCACCGTGGGGAGTTGGGCATGAGCGTGACGAGTCGGTACCGGCAGGCCTGGGAGGGTTTCTGGCAGGAGGCCTCCGGCGAACCGGGGTCCGTGTTCTGGGACGCCGAACCGCCGCTGACCGCCGCGGTGCACCTCGCCCTGTTCGAGCCGCTGCTGGCCGACCCCGCGCTGCCGCTGATCGACCTCGGCTGCGGCAACGGCACCCAGACCCGCTTCTTCGCCGACCGCTTCCCGCACGTCATCGGCGTCGACCTGGCGGCAGCGGCCCTGGAGCACGCCCGGCTCGCCGACCCGGCCGGACAGGCCGCCTACCGGCAGCTCGACGCCACCGACAAGACCGAGGCCGAGACCCTGCACGCCGAGCTGGGCGACGCCAACGTCTATATGCGGGGCGTGCTGCACCAGTGCGAGCCCGACGACCGCCAGCCCCTGGCCGACGGGCTCGCCGCGCTGATCGGCACGCGCGGCCGCGCCTTCCTCGTCGAGCCGTCCGAGGCCGCGGGGGCCGTCCTGCGGGGCCTCGCCCAGAGCCCCGAGGGCCCGCCCGCCAAGCTCGCCCCGGTGTTCCGGCACGGCATCGCGCCCGGCGAGGTCACCGACGCGGCGGTCACCGACCACCTCACCGCGGCCGGCCTCACCGTCCTCGGGACCGGTGATCTGCCGCTCACCACCACCGAGCACACGGCCGACGGCACCCGCATCAAGATCCCGTCGAAGTGGCTGGTGGTGGGCCGTGCGGCCTGAGGCCGCCGGGACATGAGTGACGCAGGGCGCAGAACCGGTCAGGGCGGGAGAATCCGCGTCCTGGCCCGTTCCCGCTTCTCCGCGTAACGTGACGCACCATGAAGATCCTGATCAGCGCCGACATGGAGGGCGCCACCGGCGTGACCTGGCCCGCCGATGTGCTGCCGGGGACACCGCAGTGGGAGCGGTGCCGGTCGATGTTCACCTCGGACGTCGACGCGGCGGTGCTCGGCTTCTACGACGGCGGCGCCGACGAGGTCCTGATCAACGAGGCGCACTGGAGCATGCGCAACCTGCTGCTGGAGCGGCTCGACGAGCGCGCCCAGATGCTGACCGGCCGGCACAAGGCGCTGTCGATGGTGGAGGGCGTGCAGCACGGCGACGTCGACGGGATCGCGTTCATCGGCTACCACGCGGGCGCCGGCATGGAGGGCGTCCTCGCCCACACCTACCTCGCCAACCAGATCACGGGCGTCTGGCTGAACGACGTACGCGCCAGCGAGGGCCTGCTGAACGCGCATGTCGTCGCCGAGTACGGCGTCCCGGTCGTCCTGGTCACCGGCGACGACCTGGCCTGCGAGGACGCGCTCGGGTACGCGCCCGAGGCGCTGAAGGTCGCCGTGAAGGACCATGTGTCGCGGTACGCGGCGGTCTGCCGTACGCCGGCCAGGACGGCCGCCGACATCCGCGCGGCGGCCAAGGAGGCGGCCGCGCTGGCCGTGCGGCACGAGCCGGTCACCGCCGGGCCGCACACCATCGCCCTCGAGTTCGACGCCGAGCACCTCGCGATGGCCGCGACCGTCGTGCCGGGGGTGGCGCGGATCGGGGAGCGCAAGGTCGCCTACACCAGCGACACCATGTTCGAGGGGATCCGCACCTTCAAGGCGGTCACCACCATCGTCTCGGCCGCAGTGGAGGAGCAGTATGGCTGACGAGCAGGCGCTGGACGAGGTCGTCCGGTTCACCTCCGACCTCATCCGCATCGACACCACCAACCGCGGCGGCGGCGACTGCCAGGAACGGCCCGCCGCCGAGTACGCGGCCGCCGCCCTCGCCGAGGCGGGCATGGAGCCCATCCTGCTGGAGCGCACCAAGGGCCGTACCAATGTGGTGGCCCGCCTTCAGGGCACCGACCCGTCCGCGGACGCGCTGCTCGTGCACGGTCATCTCGACGTCGTGCCGGCCGAGGCCGCCGACTGGAGCGTGCACCCCTTCTCCGGGGAGATCCGCGACGGGGTGGTCTGGGGCCGGGGCGCGGTCGACATGAAGAACATGGACGCGATGATCCTCGCCGTCGTACGGTCCTGGGCCCGCGAGGGCGTACGGCCGCGGCGGGACGTCGTCATCGCCTTCACAGCGGACGAGGAGGCCAGCGCCGAGGACGGCTCGGGCTTCCTCGCCGACCGGCACCCGCATCTGTTCGAGGGCTGCACCGAGGGCGTCAGCGAGTCCGGCGCCTTCACCTTCCACGACGGCTCGGGCCGGCAGATCTACCCCATCGCCGCCGGGGAGCGCGGCACGGGCTGGATGAAGCTGACCGCGCGGGGCCGCGCCGGGCACGGCTCCAAGGTCAACCGGGAGAACGCGGTGACGCGCCTCGCCGCCGCCGTCGCACGGATCGGCGCGCACGAGTGGCCGCTCAGGCTCACCCCGACCGTGCGGGCCGCCCTCACCGAACTCGCCGCGCTCTACGGCATAGAGCCCGACCTCGACGACGTCGACGGGCTGCTGGAGAAGCTGGGCCCGGCGGCCAAGCTGGTCGAGTCGACCGTGCGCAACAGCGCCAACCCGACCATGCTGGAGGCCGGGTACAAGGTCAACGTCATCCCCGGCGAGGCCGCCGCCTACGTCGACGGGCGTTTCCTCGCCGGTCACGAGGACGAATTCCGCGCCACCCTCGACGAGTTGACCGGCCCCGACGTGGACTGGACGTTCCACCACCGGGAGGTCGCCCTCCAGGCGCCCGTCGACGCGCCCACCTTCCTGCGGATGCGGGAGGCCGTCGAGGAGTTCGCTCCCGAGGGGTACACCGTGCCGTACTGCATGTCCGGCGGCACGGACGCCAAGCAGTTCTCGCGCCTGGGCATCACCGGCTACGGCTTCGCGCCGCTGAAGCTGCCGGAGGGCTTCGACTACCAGGCGCTGTTCCACGGGGTCGACGAGCGGGTCCCGGTCGAGGCGCTGCACTTCGGTGTCCGCGTCCTGGACCGCTTCCTGCGGACCGCCTGAGCCGAAGTGGGGGACGACGTGCAGACACTCGCCTACGGATCCTGGCCCTCGCCCATCGACGCGGCCCTCGCCGCCGCCCACGACGGGCACCCCGAGTACGTCGGCTTCGTCGGCGACGAGGCCTGGTGGACCGAGCCGCGCCCCACCGAGGGCGGCCGCCGCACCCTGGTGCGCCGACATGCCGACGGCCGCGAGGAGCCGGTGCTGCCCGCGCCGTGGAACGTGCGCAGCCGGGTCGTCGAGTACGGCGGACAGCCCTGGGCCGGAGCGGAGGTGGACGGGCGCCCGCTGGTGGTGTTCGTGCACTTCGCCGACCAGCGCCTGTACCGGTGGGAGCCCGGCGCCGAGCCGGTCGCGCTCACGCCGGTCTCCGCGGTCGGCGGCGGGCTGCGCTGGGCGGACCCGGTGCTGCTGCCCGAGCGCGGCGAAGTGTGGTGCGTGCTGGAGGAGTTCACCGGTGAGGGGCCGTCGGACGTCCGGCGCGTCCTGGCCGCCGTACCGCTGGACGGGTCGGGCGCCGTACGTGAACTGACTCCCGAGCGGCACCGGTTCGTCACGGGGCCGAAGCTGTCGCCCGACGGGCGGCGGGCCTGCTGGATCGGCTGGGACCACCCGAACATGCCGTGGGACGGCACCGAGCTGCTGCTCGCCGACGTCCGCCCCGACGGCACCCTCGGGGCGCCCGAGGTCGTGGCCGGTGGCCCCGAGGAGTCCGTCTGCCAGGCCGGCTTCGCCGCCGACGGGGCGCTGCTGTACGCCTCCGACCGTACCGGCTGGTGGAACCTCTACCGCGACGGCAAGGCCCTGTGCCCGCGCGAGGAGGAGTTCGGCGGGCCGCTGTGGAAGGTCGGCCAGCGCTGGTTCGCGCCGCTGGAGAGCGGCCTGATCGCCGTCGTGCACGGCCGCGGCGCCACCGCCCTCGGCATCCTCGACCCCGAGACCGGTGAGGTCGTCGACGCGGCCGGGCCGTGGACCGAGTTCGCGCCCACCCTCGCGGTGCACGGCGAACGCGTCGTCGCCGTCGGCGCCAGCCCGCGCACCGCCTACGAGGTCGTCGAGCTGGACACCCGCACCGGACGCGCCCGCGTGATCGGCGCCCCGCACCAGGACGACGTGGACCCGGCTCACTACCCCGAGCCGCAGATCCGCACCTTCACCGGACCGGACGGCCGGGAGATCCACGCCCACGTCTACCCGCCGCACAACCCGCTGTGCACGGCGCCCGACGCCGAGCTGCCCCCGTACGTCGTGTGGGCGCACGGCGGACCCACCGGGCGCTCCCCGCTGGTGCTCGACCTGGAGATCGCCTACTTCACCTCGCGCGGCATCGGCGTCGCCGAGGTCGACTACGGCGGCTCGGCCGGGTACGGGCGCGAGTACCGCAACCGGCTGCGCGAGCAGTGGGGCGTCGTCGACGTCGAGGACTGCGCGGCCGTCGCGCTGGCCCTCGCCGAGGAGGGCACCGCCGACCGGGCCCGGCTCGGTATCCGGGGCGGCAGCGCGGGCGGCTGGACCACGGCCGCCTCCCTCGCCGCGACCGACATCTACGCCTGCGGCACGATCATCTACCCGGTCCTCGACCTGGCGGGCTGGGCGTCGGGGGAGACCCACGACTTCGAGTCGCGCTACCTGGAGACGCTTGTCGGGCCCTACGCCGAGGTGCCCGCCCGGTACGCCGAGCGCTCGCCCGTCGAGCACGCCGAGCGGATCACCGCGCCCTTCCTGCTGCTCCAGGGCCTGGACGACGTGATCTGCCCGCCCGCCCAGAGCGAGCGGCTGCTGGCCCGCATGGAGGGCCGGCGGGTGCCGCACGCGTACATCGCCTTCGAGGGCGAGGGACACGGGTTCCGGCGCGCGGACACCATGGTGCGCGCCCTGGAGGCCGAACTGTCCCTGTACGCCCAGGTGTTCGGGATCGAGCTGCGCGGTGTGCCGCGGTTGGAGCTGGCGAAATGAGAGAACTGCAGCGGCCTTCGCGGCTCGCGCCGGGCGCCCGGGTGGCCGTCGTGGCGCCGAGCGGGCCCGTGCCCGAGGAGCGGCTCCAGGCCGGCCTCGACGTGCTGCGCGGCTGGGACCTCGACCCGGTCGTGGCGCCCCATGTGCTGGACCGGCACCCCGAGTTCCCCTACCTCGCGGGCACGGACGCGGGCCGGGCCGCCGACCTCCAGGCCGCCTGGTGCGACCCGACGGTCGACGCCGTGCTGTGCGCCCGCGGCGGCTACGGTGTGCAGCGCATGGTCGATCTGCTGGACTGGGAGGCCCTGCGGGCGGCCGGGCCGAAGGTGTTCGTCGGCTTCAGCGACGTCACCGCCCTGCACGAGGCGTTCGCCGTCCGACTGGGCCTGGTCACGCTGCACGGGCCCATGGCGGCCGGATTGGACTTCGTCAAGAACGCGCACGCCCAGGAGCACCTGCGGGCCACGCTGTTCGCGCCGGAGACCGTCACCACCATCGCCGCCCCGGGCAGCCGGGCCATGGTGCCGGGCCGGGCCCGCGGTGTGCTGCTCGGCGGCTGTCTGAGCCTGCTCGCCGCAGAGCTGGGCACCCCGCACGCGCGCACCTCCGCCGCGGGAGGGCTGCTGTGCCTGGAGGACGTGGGGGAGGAGACGTACCGGCTCGACCGCTACCTCACCCAACTCCTGCGCGCGGGCGCCCTGGAGGGGTTGAGCGGGGTGCTGCTCGGCTCCTGGGAGAGTTGCGAGCCCTACGAGGAGCGGCTGCGGCCGATGCTCGTCGACCGGCTCGGCCCGCTCGGCGTGCCGGTCGTGGAGGAGTTCGGGTTCGGGCACTGCGAGGGCGCGTCGACGATCCCCTTCGGGGTGGCCGCGGAACTGGACGCGGAGGCGGGGACGCTGACGCTCGACGGGCCCGCCCTGACCTGAGTCTCCGTCAAGGGACACTGTTCCGCCGGTCCATGGAACGCTGAATCTCCGTCAAGAAACCTCCGTCACGGTGATTGACCACCTCTGACACGTGTCACACCATGGCTTACCGGCCGGTACCTACCGGTCGGTAAGTCGGGTTGTCCCCATGTGCCTCAGTGTGGAGGTCTCGTGTCCCGTCGCGTGCCCAGATCCGGTGCCGCCCTCGCCCTCGGTCTCGCACTCACCGCCCCCCTCGCGCTCACCGCCCCGGCCGGCGCGACCGGTCAGTACACCGTCACCGCCCTGAAGTTCACCGTCCAGGCAGGCGGCCGCACCTGCACGATCGACGCCGACCTCTACCGGCCCGCCGGGACGGACGGCACCCACCGCGCACCGGCGGTGCTCACCACCAACGGCTTCGGCGGCAGCAAGGCCGACGGCTCCACCGACGCCACCGCCAAGGCCTTCGCCGAACGCGGCTATGTCTCGCTCGCCTACTCCGGCCTCGGTTTCGGCGGGTCCGGCTGTCTGATCTCCCTCGACGACCCGCGCATCGACGGCACGGCCGCCTCGCGGCTCATCGACTTCCTGGCCGGCGAGCACGCCGCCGACGACGGCACGACGGCCGACTTCGTCAGCCTCGACGCCGCGGGCGACCCGCGCGTCGGCATGATCGGCGGCTCCTACGGCGGCGCGATCCAGCTGGCCACGGCTGCGGTCGACCACCGCGTCGACGCGCTCGTGCCGATGATCACCTGGCACGACCTGGCGTACGCGCTCGACCCGAACAACGCCGTCGGCGCCCCTGACGTCCCCGGCGCCTTCAAATGGCAGTGGTCCAACGGCTTCTACCTCATCGGCGAGGGCCAGCCGCTGCTCCAGCCGAGCCTGGACCCCTCCCGCATCAACTCCCTGACCTGCCTGCACTTCGTCACCCAGGCCTGCGACACCGTGCGCACCCTCAACTCCAGTGCCTACCCGGCCGACCGCACCACCGAGCTGCTCTCCTACGCCCGCAGCGTCTCGCCCGTCTCCTACCTGGACCGCGTGCAGGCGCCCACCCTGCTGATCCAGGGGCAGGCCGACAGCCTGTTCAACCTCAACGAGGCGACGGCCACCTACAAGACGCTCAAGGCCCAGGGCACGCCCGTGAACATGATCTGGCAGTCCTGGGGACACAGCGGCGGTCTCACCGACCCGGCGGAAGGCGAACTCAACATCGGGCAAGGTAACTTGGAGACCAGCTACGTGGGCCGCCGCATCCTCGCCTGGTTCGACCGGCACCTGCGCGACCGGGCGGTCGACACCGGCCCCGCCTTCGCGTACTACCGCGACTGGATCACCGACCCCGCCGACCGGTACGCCACCGCCGACCGACTTCCCGCGCTCGACAGCACGTTCTACCTCTCCGGCGACGGCAAGCTCGTCGACAACCGCGCGAAGGTCGCCCGCGGCAGCCGCTCGTACACCAACTGGCTGATCCCCACGAGCCATTCGGAGAGCTCGCTCGCCGGCGTCGTCGGCCTGCCCGACCCCGCCCCGTACGACACCCCGAGCACCCACCTGGCATGGACCAGCGAGCCGCTGCCGCGCGCCCTCGACGTCGTCGGCGCGCCCCGCGCCACCCTCAAGGTGAACTCGCCCGCCGCCGAACGCGGCCAGGACTCCGGCGACGCCGCCGACAAGCTGGTGCTGTTCGCCAAGGTGTACGACATCGCCCCCGACGGCACCAAGACACTGGTGCGCCGGCTGGTCGCGCCCGTGCGCGTACCCGACGTCACCGAGAGCTTCACGGTCACCCTGCCGGGCATCGTGCACCGCTACGAGGCCGGACACCGGCTGCGGTTCGTGATCGCCGCGAGCGACGACGCGTACTTCGGCAACAAGGGCGTGAAGCCGGTGACGGTGGTCAGCGCGCCGGAGGAGACGGGGGTGCTGCGGCTGCCGGTGGCCGGAGGGTGAGCGGGACCGGGGTGCCGCGGCTGCCGGTGGTCAGTGCGCCGGAGGACACCGGGTGCCGCGGCTGCCGGTGGTCGGTGGCTGAGCGGCCGCGGCGGCCGGCCCCGGCATAAGCTGGACCGATGCCGCACACCGCATCCCGTTTCCTGGCCGAGGGCCCCCGCGTGGGCATACGTCACTTCACCCTGGCCGACGGTGACGAGTTCACCGCGCGGGCGCGGGAGAGCAAGGACCTGCATCATCCCTGGCTCTTCCCGCCCGACACCGCCGAGGCCTACGCCGCCTACGCGGGCCGGCTGATCGAGGACCCGGCCAGGGCCGGATTCCTGGTGTGCGAGAAGGGCGAGGGAGGCGCCGACGGGACTCTCGCCGGGTTCATCAACATCAACAACATCGTGCACGGCGCCTTCCAGTGCGGCGCGCTCGGCTACGGAGCCTTCGCGCACGCCGCCGGGCGCGGCCTGATGCGCGAAGGCCTCGACCTCGTCATCGGCCACGCCTTCGGACCGCTGCGGCTGCACCGCCTGGAGATCAACGTCCAGCCCGGCAACACCGCCTCCATCGCGCTCGCCCGCGCCTGCGGCTTCCGGCTGGAAGGCTTCTCCCCGGACATGCTCTTCATCGACGGGGCCTGGCGGGACCACGAGCGCTGGGCGCTCACCGCCGAGATGCGGACTTCCGGTTGATCTTCATGGTGTCGAGGTCGGTGACGGTCGACCGCAGCGGGCCGAAGCCGTAGCCCAGACCCCTGAGCACCGTCTCGGCCCGGTCCTCGGCGATCGCCGCGGCCATCTCCTCGCCGTCCGCGGCATCCGACACCACCACGAACCGCATCGAGAAGTGCTTCAGCGGCGACGCCTCGTACGACAGCGTGCCCTCCTGCGTGAACCGCATGCTCGCCAGCCCGTGGTCCGCCGCCTCGGCGAGCAGCCGCGCCCGCGCCTCCTCGGTGAGCCCGTCCCAGGTGCCCCGGACGATCACCCGGTAGGTGTGCTGCTCGCTCACTGCTCTCGCTCCTCGTGTGCTGTTCTTCTGCGGACCGGCCGACTGTACGTCGCCGGGAGGGAGGTCCACGCGGAATATTCGGGGCGGCTCTTTGCCCAATCCTGACCGGCAGGTCCCCTGGTCGGCCGTCCGGCCGCCGGGTTCCATGGAGATCGTGACGACGATCCGACGCGCCGTAGTGACGCTGCCCGCCGCCGAGTTGGGACCGGACAACCCGTTGCCCCCGCTGCGGCCCCTGGACGAGGTCCACCGCATCGACGAACGCGACAAGGCGGGCCTGCCCCGGGACATGGCCCGCCAGGTCGGCCACGAACCGCTGCGCAGCCTGCTGCCGCTGCGCGTCCGGGACGGCTACGACCGGCAGCGCGCACCGCGCGAGATCGACGCGCTCGTGCTGGAGAACGACCGCCTGGAGGTCACGGTCCTGCCCGCACTGGGCGGCCGGATCTCCTCCCTGCGGCACAAGCCGACGGACCGTCAACTCCTCTACGTCAACCCGGTGTTCCAGCCCGCCGACTTCGCGCTCAACGGCGCCTGGTACTCCGGCGGCATCGAGTGGAACATCGGCGCCACCGGCCACACCACCCTGTCCTGCGCACCCCTGCACGCCGCCCGCGTCCCCGCCCCCGACGGAGGGGAGATGCTGCGCCTGTGGGAGTGGGAGCGGCTGCGCGACCTGCCCTTCCAGGTCGACCTCTGGCTCCCCGACGGCTCCGACTTCCTCTACGCCGGCATCCGTGTCCGCAACCCGCACCAGCGGCCGCGGCCCACCTACTGGTGGTCCAACATCGCGGTGCCCGAGGAGCGCAGGGTGCTCGTCCCGGCCGACGAGGCCTGGCACTTCGGCTACGAACGCCGCCTGCGCAAGGTGCCTGTCCCCGCCTACGACGGTGTGGATCGCACCTACCCGCTGAACAGCGACTACGCCGCCGACTGGTTCTACGACGTCCCCGACGGGCGGCGCCGCTGGATCGCGGCCCTGGACGCCGACGGGCACGGTCTTGTGCAGACCTCGACCGACGTCCTGCGCGGCAGGAAGCTCTTCGTGTGGGGCTCCGGCACCGGCGGGCGGCGCTGGCAGGAGTGGCTCACCGAACCCGGCACCGGCGGGTACTGCGAGATCCAGGCCGGGCTCGCCCGCACCCAGCTGGAGCACGTCCGGCTGGAGGCGGAGAGCGAGGTGAGCTGGCTGGAGGCGTACGGGCCGCTGGACACGGATGCCGACGGCGACTGGCCGGCCGTCCTGGACGCGGCCGAGGCCCGGCTGGAGGCCGTGCTGCCGCGCGCGGACGTCGAGGCCGCGTATGCCGCATGGCGGGCCTGCGCCGACGCCGAGCCCGGCGAGACGCTGTCCACCGGCTCGGGGTGGGGTGCGCTGGAGGTGCTGCGCGCGGGGTGGAAGCTGCCGGGCACGCCCTTCGCGGAGTCCACCCTCGGTGACGCACAGGCGCCCTGGCTGGAGCTCCTGCGCTCCGGCTCCTTCCCCGAGCCGGGCCCGGTCGGCGTACCCGGTGAGACCCTGGTCGCCCCGCCCTGGCGCGACCTGCTGGAGACCGCCCCTGCCACGCCGCTCGCCGAGTACCACCTCGGCATCGCCCAGTGGCACGCCGGCGACCGGGCGCAGGCCGTGCGCAGCTGGGAGCGGTCCCTGCCGGGCGCTGCCGTGCGGTGGCCCTCGCTGCGGTGCCTCGCCGTGGCCGACATGGAGTCCGGCCACCTGGCACGCGCCGCCGACCGCTACGCCGAGGCCTTCGCCGATCTGCCGGGCGGCTCCACCGCGACCGCCGCACTGGGGCGTGAAGCCATCGCCGCACTGCTCGCCGTCGGGCGGGTGCCGGAGGCGCGGGGCGTCTGGGAGCGGCTGGACGAAGCGACCCGCAGCCGGGGCCGCTTCCGCCTCATCGAAGCGACCCTGCTCCTGGCGGAGGGCCGGTCGCAGGAAGCGCGCGGGATCTTCGAGTCCGGCTTCGAGGTGCCCGACCTCAGGGAGGGCGCGACGGACATCGACCGACTCTGGTCCCGCCTCACCGACGACCCACTCCCGGCGAGGTACGACTTCCGCATGCGCCCGGCACCGACCGAGTGACGACCAACCGCTGCTGAGGCCCCCAGGGGCGCGGGGAACTGCGCGCCCAGCCACAGACAGCCGGCAGACGTGTGACGACCCCGATGGGCACACGGCGTTACGCACTCGGGACCGCGGGTACCCGACCCGCATGGACCGCTTGGATCACCTGGAGCATCTGGACAAGGCACTGGTCGACGAGCTCGCGCAGGTGGCGCGGGAGACCGTGCGGGACGAGCTGCGCCGGCAGACGAGGGGACAGCGGCGCAAGGCGATGCTGTACGCGGCGTCGGGCGCCATGGCCCTGTACGCGGGCGCGGCGCTGGCCCTCACCGTAGGGCTGGCCCTGGCCGCAGGACTCCCCGACTGGGCCGCCGCGCTGATCACCGCGTTGATCCTCGGCGCCCTCGCCTACGCCCTGCGCGCCGCCGCGAAGCCTTCGGCTTCGCGGTCCACGCACGTGCACGGCGCCACCGCCCCGCTCGGCCCGCCCGGCGGCCTCGCCGGCCCGAGCGGCTACCCGCCGGTCCCGCCCGTCGCACCGGGCGGCGCGGGCGCGGCGACGGGCGCGGCGACGGGCGGACCCGGCGCGGGCACCCCGGCCCCCGGACCGGGCGACGCACCCGCCCCGAGGCCGGACGACATCGACCCCGAGACCCCGCACCACAGGGCGTGAGCGCTGGTGCGCGGGCGCGGTAAGGCCGTCGTCGTCACCGGGGCCGGCGGCGGAGTCGGACGCGCCACGGCCGTGGCCTTCGCCGCGCGCGGCGACCGGGTCGCGCTGCTGGGCCGCGGCCGAGAGGGGCTCGCCGGGGCCGCCGACGACGTGCAGCGCGCCGGCGGCGAGGCACTCGTGGTCAGCGTCGACATGGCCGACGCCAAGGCCGTCGAGGACGCCGCCCAGCAGGTCGCCGACGCGTTCGGCGGCATCGACGTATGGGTCAACAACGCGTTCGCGGGAGTCTTCGCGCCCTTCACCGAGATCACGCCCGACGAGTTCCGCCGGGTCACCGAAGTGACGTACCTGGGCTATGTGTTCGGCACCCGGGCGGCCCTGCGGCACATGCTGCCCCGCGACCGCGGCACGATCGTGCAGGTAGGCTCCGCGCTCGCCTACCGGGGCGTGCCGCTGCAGTCGGCGTACTGCGGTGCCAAGCACGCGATCCAGGGCTTCAACGAGTCGCTGCGCTGCGAACTGCTGCGGGACGGCAGCCGGGTGCGCACCACGATGGTGCAGCTCCCGGCCGTGAACACCCCGCAGTTCGAGTGGGTGCTCAACCGGATGCCGGGACGGCCCCGCCCGGTCGCGCCCGTCTATCAGCCCGAGGTGGCCGCGCGGGCGATCGTGCACGCCGCCGCGCACCCACGGCGGCGCGAGTACTGGATCGGCGCCTCCACCGCGGCCGCGCTGCTCGGCAACGCGGTCGCCCCGGGGCTGCTGGACCGCTATCTGGCCCGCACCGGGTACGACAGCCAGCAGGAGCCGCGGCAGCCGGGGGAGGAGCCCGGCGGGGCCGGCAACCTGTGGGCCCCGGCCGACGGCCCGCACGGGCACGACCACGGCGCGCACGGCCGCTTCGACGCCGAGTCCCGCGACGGCGACCCGCAGGAGTGGCTCTCACGCAACCGGAACCGCCTGGGCGCAGGTCTCCTCGTGGCCGGCGCCCTCGGCGCGATGGGTGCGCTGGCGGCCAGGCGGCCGGGGAACGGCCCCCGCTGAAACCCGCCGATCAGGCCGATCAGGCAGGCAGCTGCGGCAGCACCTTCGTACGGTAGAAGTCGAAGAACCCGCGCTGGTCGGGGCCGATCTGGTTGACCAGGATGCGGTCGAAGCCGGCCTCGGCGAAGGCGGCGAGCGCCTTGATGTGATCGTCGGGGTCGTCCCCGCAGACCGTGCCGTCCCGCACCATGTCCTCGGTGATCAGCGGCTCCAGCTGCTCGAAGTGCTTGGGGGAGGGCAGGATCTGGCCCATCTCGCCCGGCAGCAGCTGGTTGGCCCACAGTCGGCGCACCGTCCTCACCGCCTCGTCGCGGTCGGGGCCGTAGCAGACCTTCGTACCGCCCATGACCGGCTTCGCGCCGCCGCCGCCCTTGCGGAACTGCTCCACCAGCTCCGCGTCCGGCATCATCGTGATGAAGCCGTCGCCCACCCGGGCCGCCAGCGAGGTCGCCTTCGGGCCGAACCCGGAGACGTCGATCGGCACCGGCTCCTCGGGCACCGTGTACAGGCGGGCGTTCTCCACCGTGTAGTGGACGCCGCCGTGGTTGACCTCCTCGCCGGTGAACAGCTTGCGCATGACCTGGATCGCCTCCTCCAGCATCTCCATGCGGACATGCGCGGGCGGCCAGGGATCGCCCAGGATGTGCTCGTTGAGCGCCTCGCCGGTGCCGACGCCCAGCCGGAAGCGGCCGTTCGTCATCACCGCGCAGGTCGCGGCGGCCTGCGCCACCACCGCCGGATGGATACGGACGGTGGGGCAGGTGACCGCAGTCTCCACCGGCAGCGACACGGCTTCCGAGATCGCGCCGATCACCGACCAGACGAACGGGCTCTGGCCCTGCGCGTCGTTCCACGGGTGGAAGTGGTCGGAGATCCACAGCGACGTGAAACCGGCCTGCTCGGCCATCCGCGCCTGCTCCACGAGATCCGCGGGGCCGAATTCCTCCGAGGCCAGGAAGTAGCCGTACTCGGGCATGGGGGGTACCTCCGCGAGGGGCGGTTCGGGACCCGCACCGAGTACCCGGGAGCCCCCGCGGAAACCGGCCCGGTCCGGCCGCCCCGGGTTTGGCCGCCCTGGCCGGGGGGACGCGGAAGGCCTCGTACGAGCACATACGCCACCGCCGGAGGCGAGATCGTGACCCGACCCCGCATCGTGATCGTCGGCGCCGGGTTCGCCGGGTACCGCACGGCGCGCACCCTGTCGGGCCTGACCCGGCAGCAGGCCGACATCACCCTGCTGAACCCGACGGACTACTTTCTGTATCTGCCGCTGCTGCCGCAGGTGGCCGCCGGAATCCTGGAGCCACGCCGTGTCACGGTGTCCCTGTCCGGCACGCTGCCCCGGGTGCGGCTCGTCCTCGGCGAGGCCGACGGCATCGACCTCGACGCGCGTACCGTGCACTACCGCGACCCCGAGGGCGGCGGCGGGACCCTGGAGTACGACCGGCTGGTGCTGGCCGCGGGCAGCGTCAACAAGCTGCTGCCCATCCCCGGGGTCGCCGAGCACGCGCACGGCTTCCGCGGCCTGCCCGAGGCCCTCTATCTGCGCGACCACGTGACCCGCCAGGTCGAGCTGGCCGCCTCCGCCGACGACCCCGCGCGCTGCCGGGCCCGCTGCACCTTCGTGGTCGTCGGCGCGGGCTACACCGGCACCGAAGTCGCCGCGCACGGGCAGCTGTTCACCGACGCGCAGGTCCGCAAGCACCCGCTGCGCTCGGGCATGCGGCCGCGCTGGATGCTGCTGGACGTCGCCGACCGGGTCCTGCCCGAACTGGACCAGCGGCTCTCGCGCACCGCCGACCAGGTGCTGCGCAAGCGGGGCGTCGACGTGCGCATGGGCACCTCCGTGAAGGAGGCCACGCCCGAGGGAGTGCTGCTCACCGACGGGGAGTTCGTCGACACCCGCACCCTCGTGTGGTGCGTCGGCGTACGGCCCGACCCGCTCGCCGAGTCGCTCGGACTGCCCCTGGAACGCGGCCGGCTGCTCGTCGACCCGCGGCTGGGGGTGCCCGGCAGGCCGGAGGTGTTCGCCTGCGGGGACGCGGCCGCCGTACCGGATCTGGACCGGCCGGGGCAGTACACGCCGATGACCGCGCAGCACGCCTGGCGGCAGGGCAAGGTCTGCGGCCGCAACGTGGCCGCGTCCCTCGGCTGGGGCGAGTCCGCCGTCTACCGGCATCGCGAACTGGGCTTCGCCGTCGACCTGGGCGGGGCGCAGGCCGCCGCCGACCCGTTCGGGCTGCCGCTGTCCGGGCCGCTCGCCGGTCTGGTCACCCGCGGCTACCACCTCGCCGCCATGCCCGGCAACCGCGTCCGCGTCGCCGCCGACTGGCTGCTGGACGCCGTACTGCCGCGCCAGGCCGTGCAGTTGGGCCTCGTCCGTTCCTGGTCCGTGCCGCTGGACACGGCCGCGCCGGAGCTGGCCCGGGTGGCCGGGCGGCCCGAGCCGGCGGCCGCGGCGGCCGCCGGGTCCGAGGCCGCGGCCGACGACCGTCACCACGAACCACCCGGTCCCGTACGACGCGAGGACCTTCCGGGCGAAGACTCCGACACGCCGGACGGGCCCGACCCCTCCCGGCGTCTCGGGGAGCTTCCGCGACCCGGCGACGAGGAATCCGAGAAGCCCGACGAACCCGACCAAGGAGCGCGATGAACTCCCGCGAATTCGCCGACCTCGCCCGCCAGTTGCGCGTGGACAGCGTGCGCGCCGCCGCAGCCGCGGGCAGTGGGCACCCGACGTCGTCGATGTCCGCCGCGGACCTGATGGCCGTACTGCTCGCGGGCCATCTGCGCTACGACTTCGACCGTCCCGCCCACCCGGCCAACGACCGCTTCGTCCTCTCCAAGGGCCACGCCTCCCCGCTGATGTACGCGGCGGCCAAGGCGGCCGGTGCCGTCGACGACGAGGAACTGCTGACCTTCCGCAAGCAGGGCAGCCGACTCGAAGGCCACCCCACCCCGCGCAAGCTGCCCTGGGTGGAGACGGCCACCGGCTCGCTCGGCCAGGGCCTGCCCGTAGGCGTCGGCATCGCGCTGGCCGGCAAACGCCTGGACCGCACCGGATACCGGGTGTGGGTGCTGTGCGGCGACAGCGAACTCGCCGAGGGCTCGGTGTGGGAGGCCGCCGAGCACGCCTCCTTCGAGCACCTGGACAACCTCACCGCGATCATCGACGTCAACCGCCTCGGCCAGCGCGGCCCCACCCGCCACGGCCACGACCTGGACGCCTACGCCCGCCGCTTCCAGGCCTTCGGCTGGCACACCGTGGAGATCGACGGCCATGACGTCGACGCCATCGACCGCGCCTACGGGGAGGCCGTCTCCACCCTCGGCCAGCCCACCGCGATCCTCGCCCGCACCCTGAAGGGCAAGGGCGTCGAGGACGTCGAGGACCGCGAGGGCCTGCACGGCAAGCCGCTGCCCGACGCCGAGCGGGCCGTCGCCGAGCTCGGCGGCACTTCCGACCTGACCGTCCAGGTGGCCGAACCGCCCGCCGCGCGCGCCCTGCACGCCGTCCACACCGGGCCCTACGAGCCGCCGAGCTGGCCGAAGGGTGAGGAGGTGCCCACCCGGGACGCGTACGGCAAGGCCCTCGCCGCGCTGGGCAGCGGGCGCGGTGACGTCGTGGCCCTGGACGGCGAGGTGAGCGACTCCACGCGCGCCGAGTTCTTCGCCAAGGAACACCCCGACCGGTTCTTCGAGTGCTACATCGCCGAGCAGCAGATGGTCGCCGCCGCGGTCGGACTCGCGTCCCGCGGCTGGGTCCCGTACGCCTCCACCTTCGCCGCCTTCCTCACCCGCGCCTACGACTTCGTCCGCATGGCGTCCATCAGCGGCGCGGGCATCAACCTCGTCGGCTCGCACGCGGGTGTCTCCATCGGCCAGGACGGGCCCTCGCAGATGGGCCTGGAGGACCTGGCGATGTTCCGGGCCGTGCACGACTCGACCGTGCTGTACCCGTGCGACGCCAACCAGACCGCGCGCCTCGTCGCGACCATGGCCAGGCTGGACGGCGTCCGCTATCTGCGCACCTCGCGCGGTGCCACGCCGGTGATCTACGGCCCCGACGACGAGTTCCCCGTCGGCGGCTCCAAGGTGCTGCGCTCCTCCTCGCACGACCGGGTCACGCTGGTCGCGGCGGGCGTGACCGTGCACGAGGCGCTCGCCGCCGCCGACCTGCTGGCGCGCGAGGACATCGCCGTGCGTGTGATCGACCTGTACTCGGTCAAGCCGGTCGACCGGTTCACCCTGCGGCAGGCCGCCGAGGACACCGGCTGTCTGGTCACGATCGAGGACCACCACCCCGAGGGCGGCCTCGGCGACGCCGTCGTCGACGCCTTCCTGGACGGGCGCCCCATGCCCCGCCTGGTCCGGCTCGGCGTGCGGACCATGCCCGGCTCGGCCACCCCCGAGGAGCAGCTGCACGCCGCGGGCATCGACGCCGAGTCGGTCGCCGCCGGCGTACGGCTGCTGGTGGAGCAGGCGGTCGTGCCGTGAGCGGCGACGACGTACGACGGATCAGGGCCGGCCGCCGCACCGTCGAGGTGCGGCGGCCCGGCAAGGTGCTCTTCCCCGGCGACGGCGACGCCAAGGAGTACACCAAGGGCGACCTCGCCGACTACCACCGGGCCGTCGCGCCGTTCATGCTGCCGCATCTGCGCGGCCGCCCGCTGATGCTGGAGCGCCGGCCCGACGGCGTCGACGGCCCGAGCTTCATGCAGAAGAACACCCCCGAGCACTACCCGGACTGGATCACCCGGTTCGAGGTGCCCAAGGAGGGCGGCACGGTCTGCCACACCGTATGCGAGGACTCCGCCACCCTGCTCTACCTCACCGACCAGGCCTGTCTCACCCTGCACCGCTGGCTGTCGCGCACCGGCGGCATCGACCGGCCCGACCGGATGGTGTTCGACCTCGACCCCGCGGGGGACGACTTCGAGCAGGTCCGCGAGGCCGCCGGGCTGCTCGGCGAGGTCCTCGACGAACTCCGGCTGCCCTCGGCGCCGATGACCACCGGCTCGCGCGGACTGCATGTGGTCGTGCCCCTGAACGGCCGTCATGACTTCGACGAGGTACGGGAGTTCGCCCGGGACGTCGCCGAGCTGCTCGTCGCGGCCCACCCCGGCCGGCTGACCACCGCCGCCCGCAAGAAGGACCGCGGCGACCGTCTCTACCTCGACATCCAGCGCAACGCCTACGCCCAGACCGCGGTCGTGCCCTTCACCGTACGCCCCCTGCCCGGCGCGCCCGTCGCCACGCCCGTCACCTGGGAGCAGGTCGCCGATCCCGGCCTCACCGCCCGCCGTTGGAGCATCGAGGACGCCCTGGAGCAGGCCCGTACGAACCCCTGGTCGGGCGTCATGAACCGGCCCAGGTCCCTCGGCCCGGCCCGGCGCCGACTGGACGCGCTGCGCGGCCGACCGACGTGAAAGGCCCGCCTGCCGGGGTTTGGCCAAGGCTCTGCGGGCCACTCGCCGTGCGAGGCATCCATGACTGAGAAGACGAACGAGAAGTCGAACGAGAAGACGGGCGGGGCGGGCGAACGACCCACCCCGATGGAAGTGTTGCGCGCGGCGCTGGACCAGCTCGCCGAACTCACCGGCATGACCGCCGAGTCCGTGTCGTCCTTCGAACAGAGGGAGGACGGCTGGACGTTGGAGGTCGAGGTCCTGGAACTGGAACGCGTCCCCGACACGATGAGCCTGCTGGCGAGCTACCAGGTCGAACTCGACGCGGACGGACAGCTCACCGGCTACCGGCGCGTCCGCCGCTACGAGCGCGGCCGCTCCGACGCCCGCAGGGCCGGCGGCCGTTAGGCCCGTGTCCCGCCCGTATCGCGCAACAGCCGAGTGTGACAAGGAGGAACGACCGGCATGACCGTCGTCCCGGCACAACAGACCGGAGGGTCGGGAGGCTCGAGTGGCCTCTACGACGTGCTGGAACTCGTACTGGACAGGGGGCTCGTCATCGACGCCTTCGTGCGGGTCTCCCTGGTCGGTATCGAGATCCTGAAGATCGACGTCCGAGTCGTCGTCGCCAGCGTCGACACCTATCTGCGCTTCGCCGAGGCCTGCAACCGCCTCGACCTGGAGTCCGGCCCCAACAAGAGCCCCGGGCTGCCCGAGGTGGTCGGTGAGATCACCGAGTCGGGTGCCCGCGGCAAGTCCAAGGGCGCCCTGTCCGGCGCCGCCGAGACCATCTCCGGCGCCTTCCGGCAGGCCCGCGAAGAGGGCCAGGAGACGGAGAGCAAGCCGCGCGCCCGCCGCAGCACCACACGCCGGAAGGAGGAGCAGGAGTGAGCACCTACGTTTACGGCATCGTCGCCGCGACCCACCCGGCGCTGCCCGACGGCCTCAAGGGCGTCGGCGACCCGCCAGGACCGGTCCGCCTGCTGCCGGCCGGTGAGCTGGCGGCGGTCGTCGGCGAGGCGCCCGAGGGGCTGCGGCCCAAGCGCCGCGACCTGATCGCACACCAGGCGGTGCTGGGCGAGGCGGGCGCCGAGGGTTGTGTGCTGCCGATGCGGTTCGGCAGCGTCGCCCCCGACGACGACACGGTGACCACGGTGCTCACCGAACGCGCCGACCACTACCGCGAGCGGCTCCAGGCCCTCGACGGCCGGGTCGAGTACAACGTCAAGGCCTCCCACGTCGAGGAGGCCGTGCTGCACAAGGTGATGTCCGCCGACCCCGACATCCGGGCCCTGGCGGAGGCCAACCGCAGGTCCGGCGGCGGCAGCTACGAGGACAAGCTTCGGCTCGGCGAGATGGTCGCGGGTGCCGTGCGCGCCCAGGAGGCAGAGGACGCCGCCCGCGTCCAGGAACTGCTGGACTCCGCGGCCGAGGCGACCAGCGCCGGACCCGAGTCCAGCGGCTGGCTGGTCAACATCTCGTTCCTGGTGCACCGCGACGCGGCCGGCAAGTTCCTCGACACGATCGAGGACGCCCGCAGGAACCTTCCGCACCTCGAACTGCGCGTCAACGGCCCGCTGCCTCCGTACAGCTTCGTCGATCCCGGCCCGGCCGAGTCGGCGCACACGGGCATCACGAGCGCACAGCCGGTGGAGTAGGCCATGGGACTGATCACGGAGGTGCTGCTGCTGCCGTTCGCGCCGGTGCGCGGCAGCGCCTGGGTGATCGAACAGGTGCTGCACGAGGCCGAGCGGCTCTACTACGACCCCGCCGCCGTCCGGGCCGAGCTCGCGCGGCTGGAGGAGCAGCTGGAGGCGGGCGAGATCGACGAGGCGGAGTTCGACCGCAGGGAGGACGAGCTCCTCGACCGGCTGGAGAGAGACTCGCACCGAGGCGGCGCCGCACAGTGAGAGGACGGACACGATGAACAGAGCGGGACTCGGCCTCGCCGTAGGGGCCGGATATCTACTGGGGCGGACCAAGAAGCTCAAGATGGCCATCGCCGTCGGCACGTTCGTGGCGGGCCGGCGCATGAACGTCGGCCCCCGGGCGATCGCCGACCTCGTCTCCGGGCAGCTGCGGAACAACCCGCAGTTCAAGGAGCTCGGGGACCAGCTCCGCGGGGATCTGCGCGGAGTGGGGAAGGCGGCGTCCTCGGCCATGATCGAGCGGCAGCTCGACACCCTCGCCGGGCGGCTGCACGACCGTACCGCCGAGACCCGCGACCGGCTGGCCGGGGTGGTCCCCGGCGCGGACGGATCCGAGAACGACGAGGAGGAACCCGCGGCCCGGGGTACCCGGTCGCACGAGGACCAGGAGCCGGAGGAGACAGCGGAGGCGAGCGACAAGCGGGATGCGGAGGAACCCGCCGCGTCCGAGTCGTCCGGCAGCGGGTCCCGTGCCCGGAAGTCCACCGCGCCGGCCAAGAAGGCGGGCGCTCGCAAGACCGCCGCCAAGAAGACCTCCCGGGGAGCCAAGGCGGCCGGATCGGCCGCGAAGACGGCCTCCGGCGCCCGGCGGCCGAAAGGAGGCGGTGACCGATGACCGCCACAGCCCGATCAGCGGCCTCCAAGGCGACCGACGCCGCGGGCGGCAGCCCGCTCTCGGAGCTGGCCCACAGCCCCGCCGCCGACCGGCTCAAGGCCGAGGCGCAGGAATACCTCGCCGCCCAGGCCGAGCGGCTCCTGGCGGGCCTCGGCCGCAAGCTCGGTGAGACCACCGTCCGGCTCAACGACATCGCGGAGGGCAACAGCCCCGGCTTCGCCAAGCTCGCCCTCGACGGCGGGCGCAAGCTCTCCGAGGGCAAGAGCCCGCTGCGTGCCGCCCTCGAGGTCGGCGCGAGCCGGGCCAAGGACAGCGTGACCGGCGCGGTCAAGAACGCCCTGGGCGGCAAGAAGGGCCGCAAGGGCGGTGCCGGCAACAAGCCGACGGTCATCATGGAGTACGTCGATGTCGCGGTTCCGCTGCGCACCGCGTACGACCAGTGGACCCGCTTCCAGGACTTCAGCACGTTCGCCAAGGGCGTCAAGAGCGCGCAGCGCGCCGACGACACCTCGTCCGACTGGCAGGTCAAGGTCTTCTGGTCCAACCGCAGCTGGAAGGCGCGCACGCTGGAGCAGGTGCCCGACGACCGCATCGCGTGGACCTCGGAGGGCGCCAAGGGCTCGGTGAAGGGCGTCGTCTCCTTCCGCGAGCTCACCGAGGACCTCACACGCGTCCTGCTGGTCATCGAGTACTACCCCAAGGGCCTGTTCGAGAAGACCGGCAACATCTGGCGGGCCCAGGGCCGCAGAGCCAGGCTCGACCTGAAGAACTACGCCCGCTACGTCACGCTGCGCGGCGAGGCGGACGAGGGCTGGCGCGGCGAGATCCGCGACGGAGAGGTCGTCCGCAGCCATGAGGAGGCCGTCCAGGACGCCGAGGACGCGGACGCCGACGAGGCGGACGAGGAGTACGAGCCGGACGAGGAGTACGAGCCTGACGAGGCTGACGAGGCGGACGAGGACGACTACGACGACCGGGACGCGGTCGCCGAGGACGAGGACGAGTACGACGCCGAAGCCGAGTACGAGGACGAGGAGGAGGACGAGCCGGAGGAAGAGCCGGAGCCCGAGCCCGAGCCCCGCCGTCGGAGCCGCCGATGAGTACACCGAGCCGACTGCCTCAGGCCTACGGCGGTGACGGCGGGTCCAATCTCGCCGACATCCTGGAGCGGGTGCTGGACAAGGGCGTGGTCATCGCGGGCGACATCCGCATCAACCTGCTCGACATCGAGCTGCTCACCATCAAGCTGCGGCTCGTCGTCGCCTCCGTCGACAAGGCCCGGGAGATGGGCATCGACTGGTGGGAGGACGACCCGGCGTTGTCCTCACGCGCCCGGCGCAGCGAACTCGCCCGGGAGAACGCCGAGTTGCGCGAGCGTCTTGCGCAACTCGAGGCCGGCGAAGTGCAGGAGGAGGCCTCATGACCGGACTGCGCTATGTCTACGCCGTCTGCCGGCCCTTCGCGTCCGCCCTCCAGGCCCAGTTGACGGGCGTGGCGGGAGTACCGCCCCAGCAGCTGACGCACCACGGCCTGATCGCCGTGGTGAGTACGGTGCCCGAGGCGGACTTCTCCGAGGAGGCGCTGCGCGAGCATCTGGAGGACCTGGACTGGCTCACCGCGACCGCCCGCGCCCACCAGGGCGTGATCGACGCGCTCACGGCCGTCACCACGCCGTTGCCGCTCCGGCTCGGCACGGTCTTCCGTGACAGCAGCGGCGTACGCGTGATGATCGAGGAGCACGAGGAGGCCTTCCGGCGCACCCTCGACCGGCTGGAGGGCCGGGTCGAATGGGGCGTGAAGGTGTACATGGAGCCCTCGGAGGAATCCGCGGAGCCCGCGCGCCCGGCGGCCCGGCCCACGAGCGGCCGTGACTATCTGCGGCAGCGGCGCAGGCAGTCGCACAGCGCGGAGGAGTCCTGGCGGCGGGCGGAGGAATTCGCCACCGGCCTGCACCGGACGCTCGCCTCTTTCGCGGAGGACTCCCGGCTGCACGCCCCGCAGAATCCGGCGCTTTCCGGGGAGGCGGGGCGGAATGTGCTCAACGCGGCCTATCTCGTTTCCCGTGCCGCGTCCGAGGAATTCGTGGAACTGGTCGACCGTACGAAGGACCAGGCGAGCGGAATGCGAGTGGAACTCACCGGGCCGTGGGCCGCCTATTCGTTCACCGGCGACATGGGATTCACCGAGAACGCGGGGTCGTCCCAGGACACGGTGGGGTCCTCGCAGGACTCAGGGGAGGAGCGGTGACCGTCATCGAACGCCGGGAGGTCGCCCTCGTGGACCTGCTCGACCGGCTGCTGGCCGGCGGGGTCGTCGTCACCGGGGACCTCACGCTGCGGATCGCCGACGTCGACCTCGTCCGCATCGACCTGAACGCCCTGATCAGCTCGGTCGGCCCGCAGTTGCCGGCCCCCTGGGAGGAGAGTACGTGAGCGAGCCCCGCCGCCGGATGGAGCTCGACCCGGACACTGTCGAGAGGGACCTCGTCAAGCTGGTCCTGACCGTCGTCGAGCTGCTGCGCCAGCTCATGGAGCGGCAGGCGCTGCGCCGCGTCGACGCGGGCGACCTGAGCGAGGAGCAGGAGGAGCGCATCGGCCTCACCCTGATGCTGCTGGACGACCGCATGACCGAGCTGCGCGAGCGCTACGGACTGCGGCCCGAGGACCTGAATCTGGACCTCGGGCCGCTCGGGCCGTTGTTGCCCCGAAAGTGATCGGGGGTCTCTCACCACCTGTACCAGCGACCCCTGCCGCCCCCGGCGGTCGTACCGCGGAGCAGGAATCCCAGCAGCCACAGAATCAGCACGGCCAGTGCGATCCACCACAGCAGTTTCACGGCGAATCCGGCGCCGAACAGGATGAGCACCAGAAGCAGCACCAGCAGGATGGGAACCATGATGTGAACCTCCTGGCACACCGTGTATCCCGAATTCGGAGTTTCAGCCGTCTTTCCGGCACAGAATCTCGCCGTGCAGGACGCTGAACCAGCCGTCCTCCCGCCGGCCCCACTCCCGCCAGGCCTCCGAGACCGCCCTAAGCTCCTCGGCCGTCGCGTGGCCGCCCTCGGTGGCGCGGTCCGCGTAGGACGAGGCCACCGTGCGGTCGGCCCACAGGCCGCTCCACCAGGCCCGCTCCTCGGGTGTGGAGAAGGTCCAGGTGGCGGAGGTGGCGGTGATGTCCGTCAGGCCCGCCCGCAGGGCCCACGCCTTCAGGCGCCGCCCGGCGTCCGGCTCGCCGCCGTTGGCCCGGGCCACCCGCTGGTACAGGTCCTGCCAGGCGTCCAGGCCCGGTGAGGCCGGGTACCAGGTCATCGCCGCGTAGTCGGAGTCGCGGACGGCGATGAAGCCGCCCGGCTTCGTCACGCGCTTCATCTCGCGCAGCGCCTGCACCGGGTCGCCCACGTGCTGGAGCACCTGGTGGGCGTGGACCACGCAGAAGGTGTCGTCGGGGAAGTCCAGGGCGTGGACGTCGGCGACGGCGAAGTCGGTGTTGGCCAGGCCGCGTTCGGCGGCGGTCGCGCGGGCCGTCCCGACGATCTCCGGCGCCCGGTCGACGCCGGTGACATGCCCGTCCGGGACCAGCGCGGCCAGGTCCGCGGTGATGGTGCCGGGGCCGCAGCCGATGTCCAGGATCCGCATGTGGGGCTTGAGCGAACCCAGCAGATACGCCGCGGAGTTGGCGGCGGTGCGCCAGCTGTGCGAACGCAGTACCGACTCGTGGTGTCCGTGCGTGTAGACCGCGGTCTCCCGTGCCTGCGACATGAGTCTCCCCCTTCTCGTCCGGCCCGCCCCGGGCTGCCGGAGCGGCTGATGCCACCGTATGCCGTCCAACCGCATACTGAGACCCGCGTTTTGACATGTGGACTGACGGTAAGTCAGCTCGGGTTGCCGGGACTTGGCCCGAGTACGCTGAAGCGGTGCGCCTGCTACTCGTTCGCCACGGCCAGACCGTCGCCAACCTCGACTACCTGCTCGACACCGCTTTCCCGGGCACGGATCTGACCGAGCTGGGCGAGCGGCAGGCCGCCCTGCTGCCGCAGACCCTGGCCGACGAGGACATCGCGGCCGTCTACGCCTCCCCGCTGACCCGCACCCGGCGCACCGCCGCCCCGCTGGCCGCCGCGCGCGGGCTCGACGTTCTGGTCCGCGACGGGCTGCGCGAGGTGTTCGCCGGCGACCTGGAGATGCTGCCCGGCGGGTCGGAGGAGGGGCAGCGGTATCTGCGGACCGTGGTCGCCTGGATGAACGGCGACACCGGGCTGCGCATGCCGGGCGGGGACACCGGGGACGAGGTCCTCGCGCGCTACGACGCCGTGATCGCCGAGGCCGCCGCCGGCGGCGCGGGCACCGTCGCCATGGTCAGCCACGGCGCCGTGATCCGCCTCTGGACGGCCTGCCGCGCCGCCAACGTCGACGTCCCCTTCGCCACCACCCACGGCCTGGACAACACGGGCGTGGTCGTCCTGGAGGGCTCCCCGGCCGACGGCTGGAAGGCCCTGACCTGGGCGGGCGCCATGGTGGAGGCGGTCGGCCCGGGCACGGAGGGCGGCCCCACGGGCAGGCCGCTGGACGAGACCTCACCGTGAGACGGCGCCGCTGTCCCACCGCCGGGTCCGATAACGGTTTGCCCGGGTGTGCGGCGCGCCCGCACAATGCCTGACCATGGGACATCTGGAAGCCGCGCACCTCGAGTACCACCTCCCCGACGGGAGGACGCTGCTCGGCGATGTGTCCTTCCGGGTGGGTGAGGGCGCGGTCGTCGCCCTCGTCGGACCCAACGGGGCGGGCAAGACGACCCTGCTGCGGCTGATCTCCGGCGAGCTCAAGCCGCACGGCGGCACCGTCACCGTGAGCGGCGGGCTCGGGGTGATGCGCCAGTTCGTGGGCTCGGTGCGCGACGAGACCACCGTGCGCGACCTGCTCGTCTCCGTGGCGACGCCGCGCATCCGGGAGGCGGCTAAGGCCGTCGACGCCGCCGAGCACGCTCTCATGACCGTCGACGACGAGGCCGCCCAGCTGGCCTACGCGCAGGCCCTCTCCGACTGGGCGGAGGCGCGCGGCTACGAGGCGGAGACGCTGTGGGACATGTGCACCACGGCCGCGCTCGGAGTGCCGTACGACAAGGCGCAGTGGCGGCTGGTGCGGACGCTGTCCGGCGGTGAGCAGAAGCGGCTCGTCCTGGAGGCGCTGCTGCGCGGCACCGACGAGGTGCTGCTGCTCGACGAGCCGGACAACTACCTCGATGTGCCCGGCAAGCGCTGGCTGGAGGAGCGCCTGAAGGAGACCCGCAAGACGGTCCTCTTCGTCTCCCACGACCGTGAACTGCTCGCCCGTGCCGCCGAGAAGATCGTCTCCGTGGAGCCCGGCCCGGCCGGCGCCGACGCCTGGGTGCACGGCGGCGGCTTCGCGACCTACCACGAGGCCCGCCGCGAACGCTTCGCGCGTTTCGAGGAGTTGCGCCGCCGCTGGGACGAGAAGCACGCCCAGCTGAAGAAGCTGGTGCTCAACCTCCGCCAGGCGGCCGCCGTCAGCCACGAGATGGCCTCGCGCTACGCCGCCGCGCAGACCCGGCTGCGCAAGTTCGAGGAGGCCGGACCGCCGCCGGAGCCGCCGCGCGAGCAGGACATCACCATGCGGCTCAAGGGCGGCCGCACCGGCGTACGCGCCGTCACCTGCGCCGGCCTCGAACTCACCGGCCTGATGCAGCCGTTCGACCTGGAGGTCTTCTACGGCGAACGCGTCGCGGTCCTCGGCTCCAACGGCTCCGGCAAGTCGCACTTCCTGCGGCTGCTGGCCGGCGAGGACGTGGCGCACACGGGGGAGTGGAAGCTCGGCGCACGCGTCGTGCCCGGCCACTTCGCGCAGACCCACGCGCACCCGGAGCTCCAGCGCCGCACCCTGCTGGACATCCTGTGGAAGGACCACGCCCAGGACCGGGGCGCGGCCATGTCCCGGCTGCGGCGCTACGAGCTGACCAACCAGGCCGAGCAGACCTTCGACCGGCTCTCCGGCGGCCAGCAGGCCCGGTTCCAGATCCTGCTGCTGGAGCTCCAGGGCGTGACCGCGCTGCTCCTCGACGAGCCCACCGACAACCTCGACCTGGAGTCCGCCGAGGCCCTCCAGGAAGGCCTGGAGGCCTTCGAGGGCACGGTCCTCGCGGTCACCCACGACCGCTGGTTCGCCCGCTCCTTCGACCGCTACCTGGTCTTCGGCAGCGACGGCCGGGTCCGGGAGACCCCGGAGCCGGTGTGGGACGAACGGCGGGTGGAGCGGGCCCGGTAACCCCGGCCCGCCCCGCCGCTCAGGACCGGCGCGCCCGCCCCGCCGCTCAGGACCAGCGCAGCAGCGCGCCGAGTCCGGCCGACGGCACGTCGTCGCGCCGGGCCGCCTCCAGCGGCGCCAGGGACAGCGCGGGCGCGCCCGTGGCGACGGCGGAGCGGATCAGGGCGTCGTCCGCGCGGGCCGCCCACGAGTGCTGCTCGCCGAGGACGCGCAGCTCGGTGCGGCGCACCGCCAGCTGGTCCGGGTCCTCCCCGATCCACACCTCACGACGGGTGTCCGGGCCGTCGGGCCGTACCAGCAACGTGTCGATACGGTGCTCACGCGCGGCCTCGACCAGCGCCGGCACGCCCTCGACCGCCCCGGCGCGTCCCTCGTCGTCGGGCGTGCGTACGGCCAGGAACCGGTCCAGCGCCGCCTGGGTCCGCTCGCGGACATGCCGGGTCCTGGCCTCCTCCACGTCCGCGTCGAGGAGCCTGCTGCCGGCGCCGTGCGGGGCCTCCACCACGCGCTCGGCCAGCCGCTGCGGCATCCGCTCACGCACCGAGTGCCGCTCGCGGTCCTCGCCCACCAGGATCAGCAGGTCGGCCCGCGTCTCCTCCTGGCAGACGGACAGCGCGTCGGCGATCTCGGCCGCGTTGTGCTCCCAGGTGTTCTCCACCCGGAGCTGGAAGTGCCGCTCGGACCAGTCGTTGCTGCTGGTGCGGTGCACCGGCCACTGCCGCCCGGCGACCGTGCCGGCGGGCTCCCGGGCCAGGGCGCTGCGCAGCTCGAAGTCGGCGCCCTTGCGGTCCACGTACGCCACCACGCACACCGGGTCCTCCCCGGCCAGGTCCAGCAGCGGGGAGACGCGCGGCAGCGGCGCCCACTCGGCGCGGTCGGCCTGCGGGGGCCGGGCCAGCGACGGATCGAGCGCGACCTCACCCGCACGGGCGAACAGGGCCCGGCCATGCGGTTCGGGGGAGTGCCGCAGCTCCTCCAGGGCGTCCCGCACCGCCCGGCAGGTGGCCTCGTCCGCGCCCTGCCGGGCCAGCTCGCGGGCCATCGCCTCGGCGGTCAGATGCCGCTCGTGCGGGGTGTCCTCCGTGTGCCGGGAGGTGTCGACGTACACGGAGGCCCAGGGGCCGGTTCGCTCGTACAGTGGGTGCAGGAACGCGAGGTCCATGGCTCCCTCCCGGAGGCCGTTCGATGGTGCGGTGCGCATCGGGCGGGTACCCGAACGGCATGGACGAACACGACGAGCGGGGCACCACGATGACCGGAGTCGAACCGGGCCGGCTGGACGACCAGCAGCTCATGAAGGAGCTGGAGACGATCCACCGCACGCGCCACGACACCCTGCTGTACGGCTCGAACGACGCGCTGCGCGTCCACAACGAGCGCATGGCGCAACTGGAGGGCGAGTACCTCCGCCGCAACCCGCGCCGGTCCGTCTCCCCGGGCCGCACCCGCGACGGTGCGCGCGAGCGCATGCCGTCGGGCCGTGAGCAGGCCCCGGTGGGCAAGTGGGGCCCGGGCGCGGGCGGCGTCGGCGGCTGACAGGGACCCGCACAGCGGCTGACAGGGATGCCCGCACAGCGCTCCGGGCCGCGGGAACCGGGAGTCGGTCCCCGCGGCCCGGAGGCCATGGTCGCCTTCAGCGCCTTCAGCGCCTTCAGCGCCTTCAGCGCCTTCAGCGCCTTGTGCGCCGGTCAGCAGCGCAGCGGCGGGCGGTCCCAGTGCCGGTGCGCCGCGATGGCGTCGACGAACGCCTGTGCGAACTCGGGGCTCGCCGGACCCGGGGTGGTGTCCGTGACCACGCCCTGATCGCTCAGCACCTGCTGGAACTCCGCCGACAGACGCAGCCCCTGGGGTTCCAGGGCGGCGAGGACGCCGACACCGGAGCCGACCGCGGCGATGGGCTTGCCGTGCCGGTAGGCGTCCCGGACGAAACGCATCGCGTCGGGGTCCTCGGCCGTCGAGGGCGTGTCCGCGGGGCCGCCCGGCAGCAGGACGGCGTCGTAGAGGACGGACGCCATCGTCGGCAGGGCGCGGTCCACCGCGTACCGCTCACCGTCGGAGCCCGTGACCGACCCGTCCACCGGGGCCAGCGCCTCCACCAGCGCCCCCTCCGCGGCCAGCGCCTCACGCACCGAGGTGACCTGGGCCGCGTCCACCCCGTCGGCGACCAGCACCGCGATCCGGCGGGTGCGGATCGAGCCGTCGCCGCGCAGGGACCGAAGGCTCAGCGCGGGCGAGGACAGCTTGGACGCCGGCTCGGCCACGGCCGCGGGCCCGGGTACGCCGATGCCGCGGGCGACCTCGGCCGCCAGTTCGCCGTCCACCTTCGCCAGGTGCTCCACCGTCCGGGCCCGCACCGCGCGCGCCTCGACCTTGCCCAGCTCGAACCGGAACGCGGCCACGATGTGCTGCTTCTCCCAGTCGGCCATGCTGTTCCAGAACAGCGCGGGCTGGCTGTAGTGGTCCTCGAAGCTCGGACTGCGCCGCCGGATCGTGGCGCCGTCGATCTTCTCGGTGTAGTGCCGGAAGGCGTGCGGGTCGGCGCCCGCGTGCGCGGGACAGCCGCCGCCCAGCGAGTTGGGGAAGTAGTTCGTGCCCCGGTGGATCGTGCTCTGGCCGTACCCGTCGCGCTGGTTGGTGCGCACCGGCGCCACCGGCCGGTTCACCGGCAGCTGCGCGAAGTTGGGCCCGCCCAGCCGGATCAGCTGCGTGTCCAGATAGGAGAAGTTGCGGGCCTGGAGCAGCGGATCGTTGGTGAAGTCGATGCCCGGCACCACGTTCGCCGTGTGGAAGGCGACCTGCTCGGTCTCGGCGAAGAAATTCTCCGGGTTGCGGTCCAGCACCATCCGGCCGATCGGCCGCACCGGCACCTGCTCCTCCGGGATGAGCTTCGTCGCGTCGAGCAGGTCGAAGTCGAAGGAGAACTCGTCCTCCTCCGGCACCAGTTGGACGCCCAGCTCCCACTCCGGGAACTCGCCCGCCTCGATCGCGTCCCACAGGTCCCGCCGGTTGAAGTCCGGGTCACGCCCCTGGCACTCCTGCGCCTCGTCCCACACCAGCGAGTGCGCGCCGAGCCGCGGCTTCCAGTGGAACTTCACGAACGTGCCCTTGCCGTCGACGTTCACGAACCGGAAGGTGTGCACCCCGAAGCCCTGCATCATGCGGTAGCTGCGCGGGATCGCCCGGTCCGACATCAGCCACATGATCGCGTGCAGCGTCTCCGGCTGCAGCGACACGAAGTCCCACAGGCTGTCGTGCGCGGAGGCGCCGGTGGGGATGTCGTTGTGCGGCTCGGGCTTCACCGCGTGCACGAAGTCGGGGAACTTGATGCCGTCCTGGATGAAGAACACCGGGAAGTTGTTCCCGACGAGGTCGTAATTCCCTTCCGAGGTATAGAACTTGGTCGCGAAGCCGCGCACGTCCCGCACCGTGTCCGCCGAGCCCTTCGGGCCCTGCACGGTGGAGAACCGCACGAACACGGGCGTGCGCACCGCCGGGTCCTGGAGGAACGCCGCGCGGGTGAACTCCGCGCACGACTCGTACGGTTCGAAGTAGCCGTACGCCCCCGCGCCCCGGGCGTGCACCACCCGCTCCGGGATCCGCTCATGGTCGAACCGGGTCAGCTTCTCCCGGAAGTGGAAGTCCTCCAGCAGCGTCGGCCCGCGCTCGCCCGCGCTCAGCGAGTCGTCGGTGTGGTCGACCGGCACGCCCTGGTCGGTGGTGAGCGGACCGGACGCAGGGTCCTCGGCGCGGAAGAAGTCCCGCTGCTCCTGCTTGGGGTCCCCCATCAGCCGCCCTCCTTCGCGAAGACCTCCACGAAGGCCTCGCAGAACGCCTTGAGATCGTCCGGCTTACGGCTCGTGACCAGCTTGTTCGGCCCGTGGTCGCACACCTTGACCTGCTCGTCGACCCAGGTGCCGCCCGCGTTGGTGATGTCCGTGCGCAGACTCGGCCAGGAGGTGAGCACCCGGCCGCGCACCACGTCCGCCTCCACCAGCGTCCAGGGCGCATGGCAGATCGCGGCCACCGGACGGCCCCGCTCGAAGAAGTCCTTCACGAACGCCACGGCCTTGTCGTCCAGCCGCAGGAAGTCCGGGTTGGCCACCCCGCCGGGCAGTACCAGCGCGCCGAACGACTCCGCCGGCACCTCGCCCACCACCTCGTCCACGGCGAAGGTGGCCGCCTTGTCGAGATGGTCGAAGGCCTGCACATGGCCGGGCTTCGTCGACACCAGCACCGGCTCGTGCCCGGCGTCCTCCGCCGCCTGCCAGGGAGCGGTCAGCTCGATCTGCTCCACGCCCTCGGGCGCGGTCAGAAACGCGATCCGCATCTGTTCTCACTCTCCTTCCGTGGCACGCCATTCGGCCTGGTCACCGGTGGCGTGCTTGTTCTCCCGGCGCGCCGCCCTCAGGCAGCGCAGCAGTTCCTCGCCGTACGGCAGCAGCACACAGGTGCCGACCGCGGCGGCGATCCCCGCGATGTACGCCCGCGACAGCGGAGGCTCGCGCCGCACCAGACGCCAGGCGTCCCGGCTTCCGCGGCCCCCGCGCAGCAGCGACCTGACCTGGTCGGCGTGCAGACACATCAGTGCGGACAGCGCGCCGAACGGCAGCGACTCCAGAAAGCTGTGGATGTGCTGCTCGATGGGGCGCACCTCGCGGTCGCTGTGCGTCGCCATCCGCACGTCCCACAGCGCGGTCGCCTCATGGGCGGCGGTACCCGCCAACTGCACGGTGAGCATCAGCGGATTGATCTCGTAGCGCAGCGTCAGCGCGATCGGCACGCCCACCTCGGCCATCATCAGCGAGTGGAGCACCGACTCCTTCGTCCCCGTCGTCTCCTCGATCCGGGTGCGCCGGTGCATCAGCCAGTCCGCGAGACCCGGCACGAACCAGCTCGGCAGCAGCCCGTACAGCAGATAGCGGACCGTGGCGTCACCCACGTCCACGGTGACGCCCGTCCGCGAGATCTCGGCGGCCCGGTTCCGGCTCACACGGGCCCCCGGCCGTGCGGAGCGGCGCCGGGCCCCTCGTCAGGTTCAGCCCTGCTGATCGCGGCCAGCGCGCTGTCGGGGTTCTCGGACATCGCCAGGTCCCCGAGCGTGACCATCCCGACCGGCAGCCCGTTCTCGACGACCGGCAGCCGTCGTACGGCCTTGGCCCGCATCAGCGCGACGGCCGCCGCGACCGTCTCCTGCGGCGTGACCGTCACCGGGTGCGGGGTGCAGGCCGCCTGGGCGCTCATCGTCAGCGGGTCGATGCCCTCGGCCACCGCCCGTATCGTGATGTCACGGTCGGTGAGCACCCCGACGACCTCCTGGCCGTCGGCCACCAGCACGTCCCCGATGTCCTGCGCCCGCATCAGCTGCGCGGCCTCCGCCAGCGAGGCGTCCGGGCGTACGGCGACCACGCCCGGGGTCATGACCTCGCGTACGAACTCGGCCATCACCGGCCTCCTTCCGTTCCCTCGCCCCTGGTCAGGGCCTCGGCGAGCTCCTGGACGTTGCGATAGCGCGCGGAACGCGGCAGCCGGTGCAGTGGCTCGATCAGGGCGTCCGGCGCATGCCGGTCGCGCAGCATGCCCATCAGCTCTCGGGGACCCGCCGGAAACGCGGTCCGTCCCAGTACGCGGCCGAGTTCCAGGCGCGCCTCGGCGGCCGACGCCGGGACGTGCGGGCCACCCGCGATCCACGGGTCGTCCTCGGCGACGGGCTCCGGATCGTGCCACTCCTCCACCCGCGTGGGGTGGCCCGACCTCAGCAGGCCCTGGAGCTGGTGCTTCATCTCGTCGTCGCGGTGCGCGCTCATCCGGTCGCTGCCTCGCTGCATGACTCCTCCAGATCGTCGGCAGTCGCGCACCGCGTACCCGGCCCCGCTCCGACGACACCGGGGTTTGCCGGCCGGATCGGGGGAGACCCGGCTGTCACCCCCCACGGGTCCACCTGGGGAAGGAAAGACCATGGTCGTACTCGCGGTGCTCGTCCCCGTCCTCCTGCTCGGCGTCGTGCTGGCGCTCGGCTGGTACGAGGATCTGGTCCTGCCACCGGAGAAGACGAGGACGACGCAACCCGCGCCGTCCTCGCCCGCTACTTCTTCGCCCGCCCGGGCAGGAACTCCTGCACCTTCGCCTTGAGGCCCTGCCGCACCATCGAGCCGCGGTCGGCGTCGCCCTTCAGGATCGACGCGGCCGTGGCCTCCATCTGCTCCCAGGTGGAGTGCGGCGGGATCGGCGGTACGGCAGGATCGGTGAGGAACTCCACCACCGCCGGCCCGTCCGCCTCCAGGCCGGCCCGCCAGCCCGCCTCCACGTCCTCCGGCTTCTCCACCCGTACGCCGGTCAGGCCCAGGCTCCGGGCGAACGCCGCGTACTGCACGTCCGGCAGCTCCTGCGAGGGCAGGAAGGACGGCGCGCCCTCCATGGCCCGCATCTCCCAGGTGACCTGGTTCAGGTCGTGGTTGTTGAACACGGCCACCACCAGGCGCGGGTCCTGCCAGCGGTCGGCGTACTTCGCGGCCGTGATCAGCTCCGCCATGCCGTTCATCTGCATGGCGCCGTCACCGACCAGCGCGATCGCCGGCCGGTCCGGGTGCGCGAACTTCGCACCGATCGCGTACGGCACGCCGCAGCCCATCGTCGCCAGCGTTCCCGACAGCGACGAGCGCATGCCCGGCCGCATGGTCAGATGACGGGCGTACCAGTTCGCCGCGGAACCCGAGTCGGACGACACCATCGCGTCGTCGGGCAGCAGCGGGTCCAGCGCACGCGCCACGTACTCCGGGTTGATCGGGTCCGCCGACAGACCGGCCCGCCGCTCCATCACCTCGTGCCAGCGCGCCACGTTGTCGCACACCGTGTCGAACCACTCCCGGCCGCGTTCCTCGCCCCGCAGCATCGGGATCAGCCGCCGCAGCGTCTCCCGGGCGTCGCCGACCAGGTTCACCTCGTACGGATAGCGCATCCCCACCATGTGCGGGTCGATGTCGATCTGCACCCCGCGCGCCTTGCCGAACTCCGGCATGAACTGCGTGTACGGGAACGACGATCCGATGGTCAGCAGCGTGTCGCAGTCCCGCATCAGCTCGTACGAAGGACGTGTGCCCAGCAGCCCGATCGACCCGGTCACGTACGGCAGTTCGTCGCTGAGCACGTCCTTGCCGAGCAGTGCCTTGGCGACGCCCGCGCCGAGTGTCTCGGCGACGTTGCGCACCTCCTCGACGGCACCGGAGGCGCCCTGACCGATCAGGATCGCCACCTTGTCACCGGAGTTGAGGATCTCCGCCGCCCGGCGCAGCGACTCGTCCGACGGGACCGCCGTCCAGGAGCTGCGGTCCAGGCTGGACGGCACCATCTTGAACTCGTGCGTGGGCGGCGAGTAGTCCAGCTCCTGCACATCGCCCGGGATGATCAGCGCGGTGGGGCAGCGGCGCGCGTACGCGGTGCGGATCGCCCGGTCCAGGACGTTCGGCAACTGCTCGGGCACCGTCACCGTCTCCACGAAGTCGGAGGCGACGTCCTTGAACAGCGTGTGCAGGTCCACCTCCTGCTGATAGGAGCCGCCCATCGCGGTGCGGTGCGTCTGGCCGACGATCGCCAGCACCGGCACATGGTCCAGCTTCGCGTCGTACAGGCCGTTCAGCAGGTGGATGGCGCCCGGGCCCGAGGTCGCCGCGCACACCCCGAGACGGCCGCCGAACTTGGCGTAGCCGACCGCCTCGAACGCGGACATCTCCTCGTGCCGGGACTGGACGAACATCGGCTGGTCCTCGGCCCGGCCCCAGGCGGCGAGCAGGCCGTTGATGCCGTCGCCGGGGTAGCCGAAGACATGCTCGACCCCCCACTCGCGCAGCCGTGACAGGACGTGGTCGGAGACCTTCGTGCTCATGACGGAACCTCCCGGGTCGGGACGACAAGGCGGACCGGGCTCTGTGCCCTGCCGAGTCACCCCGCACCACGGCCGGAAACCCCCGGCCCGGGTTTGCGGCCCCCGGCCCCGGGCAGGCGCACCCCAGTGCTTCGGACCGGAGGCACGTCCGTGGTGGCGGCCTGCCGCAGCCCGCGCGCACGATGCCCGGCCACGCCAGGCTTCCCACGGTGACCGTCCATCCCAGAGCACCCGCAAGGGAGTTGCGACGCACCATGCGCACCCAAGCAGCCGCGAAGCACCACCCTCATGACGACGCCCCCGACACCGCCCAGGCCTTCCGCACCCTCGCCGAACTGCCCCCGGGACCGCAGCGCGACACGCTGCGCGAGCAGATCGTCGAGGCCTGGCTGCCCATGGCCGAACGGCTCGCCGGCCGCTTCCGCAGCCGCGGCGAGTCCCACGAGGACCTGCGCCAGGTGGCGGCGCTCGGCCTGGTCAAGGCCGTCGACCGCTACGACCCCGCGCGCGGCAACGCCTTCGAGAGCTACGCCGTGCCCACCATCACCGGAGAGATCAAGCGCCACTTCCGCGACCACATGTGGACCCTGCACGTCCCCCGCCGGGTCCAGGACCTGCGCAACCGCGTCCGGTTCGCCCTTCAGGACCTCACCCAGGAAATCTCCGGGCGCACGCCCACCGTCACCGAGATCGCCGAGCACACGAACCTGAGCGAGGAGGACGTCAAGACCGGCCTGGAGGCGCTGGAGAGCTTCACCGCCCTCTCGCTCGACGCGGAACTGCCCGGCAGCGAGGACGGCTACTCCCTCGGCGACGCCCTCGGCGCCCCCGACCCCGCCCTCGACACGGTCGTCGACCGCGAGGCCGTCAAGCCCCGGCTCGCCGCCCTGCCCGAACGGGAACGCGCCATCCTCTACATGCGGTTCTTCGGCGACATGACCCAGAGCCGCATCGCCGAGCAGTTCGGCATCTCGCAGATGCACGTCTCCCGGCTGATCAGCCGCTGCTGTGACCGGCTGAGGGAACAGGTGCTGGACGACGCCGCCTGAGCGGGGCCCGGCTTCACCCGGTCGGGCGTGCGGGTCCCACTGATGGGGTCCGGCCGCGCGCGGGTCCGGGTGGGGCGGGCTGTGATGGCTGCGGGGGCGCGAGCGCCGTGCCCCCGCAGCCGCCGGCCCGAGGAGCCCTTCGTATGCGCCGCACCGCCCGTGCCCTGTCCGTCGTCGCCCTCACCGGCGCCGCCCTGACCGGTGCCGTGCCGCTGGTGGCGGCCGAACCCGCCGCCGAGGTGAGCCCCGCCACCGCGTCGCCGGGCGGCAGCGTCACCGTGTCCGTCTCCTGCGACCCCGTCGGCGGATCGCCGCCCGCCACCATGGACGCCACCTCCGAGGCCTTCGAGGAGGGCACCGTCGCCCTGCAGCTGGTGCCCGGCAACGACGACCCGGTGTCCGGACCCGCCTACCGCGGCACCGCCGCCATCGCGTCCGCCGGCGCCCTGGAGAGCGAACCGGCCGGCCTCGGACCCGACACCGCGTGGACCGTCGAGGGCACCTGCCCCGCCGCGCCCGGCGGCCAGGGCAAGCCGTGGAGCGCCACCTTCACCGTGACCAAGGACGGCGGCGGCGCCACCAGCGCGCCGCCCTGCCCCGAGACGAGCCACGGCACGACCCACGGCACCCCCTGCCCGCCCGCCCCCGTACAGCACGGCGTACGGGCCGGACAGGGCGGCACCTTCACCGACTCGGTGCCCGCCCTCGTCGCCGGCGGCCTGCTCATCGCCGGAGCCCTCGGCGGCGCCGCCTACCGCCTGTACCGCAGGAACCCCGCCCGGGACGCCTGACCGCACCTCGCGCCGGGTACACAGAGCCCCACGGGCCGCACGAGCGCTCGCTCCGCGCCCGGCCCGGGCACCCGGCATGCGGGCGGACGACAGCGGCGGCACGATGCGGAGGTGGGTATGCGGTGGGCGGCGGACGCGGAGGGACACGGGCCCGTACGGTACGGGCCGCCGTTGCCCGACGACGGGCTGCCGGTGCTGCCGGACCTGTGCGCGGTGGTCGCGGCCGCCGCCGGACGCGGCGCCGCCGAGCCGGTCGGCGGCGGCACGGGACTGCTGGACGCCGCCTGCGGCTACTGGGAGCGCCGCGGACTGCCCACCGCGCCCCAGCACGCCGCCGCGGGCCCCGGCGCCCCGTCCCTGCTGCTCGCGCTGACCGCCGCGCTCGGCGGCGACGTCCTCGTGCCCCGGCCCTGCGCCGCCTGGTGGGCACCGTACGCACGTCTCCTCGGCAGACCCGTCTTCCACGTCGCGACTCCCGCCGAGTGCGGCGGCGTTCCCGACCCGTACGCGCTGCTGGAGACCGTGCGCCGGGTCCGTGAGGAGGGCGGGGACCCGCGGCTGCTCGTGCTGTCCGTCGCCGACGACCCCACCGGCACCGTCGCCCCGCCCGAGGTCCTGCACGAGGCCGTCGAGGCCGCCGCGGGGGAGGGCCTGCACCTGGTCAGCGACGAGACCTGGCGCGACACGCTGCACCACCCGCCCGACCGCCGGCACTATCCGCCCGACCCGCGGCACCCCTCGCCCGACCGCCGGCACTCCCCGCCCGACCCGCTGCACTTCCCGGGCACCGCGCTGCTCAGCCCCGCCGAGATGCTCCCGGACCGGGTCACCGTCGTCACCGACCTGGCCGGCGCGCTGCTGCCCACCGGCTGGCCGGCCGCCGTCGCCCGCTTCCCCGGCGATCCGGCCGGAGCCCGGCTCCACGCGCGCGTGCTGGACGTCCTCACCGCCCTCGGCGCCCGTGTCGCGAGCCCGGTCGCCGCCGCGGCCGCTCACGCCCTCGCCGAACCCGAGCCGGTCACCGCCCGCGTCTCCGCCGCCGTGCGCCTGCACGCGCGCGTGGCCGCCCACCTGCACGACGCCGTCATCGGCGCGGGCGCCCTCGCCCGGCCCCCGCAGGCCGGCCGCCACCTCTACGTCGACCTCGGCCCGCTGCGCACCGCGCTGACCGCCCACGGCGTCGGCGACGCCCAGGAACTGGAGGACTTCCTCACCGCCCGGCTCGGCATGCCCGCCCCCGGCGGCCAGCGCTTCGGCGACGACCTCGCGGCCCTGCGCGTACGGCTCGCCACCGGGCCGCTGCTCGGCGGCACCGACGAGGAGCGTGCGGCCTGCCTCGATTCACCCTCGCCGTTGGAACTGCCACATGTGCACCGCGCGTTGACCACCGTGAAGACGGTCTTCGACGATCTCCGCGACGACGCTCAGCGATGGGAGCCTCCTCGATGACGCAGCAGTCCGAGTCGACCACCACGAGTGCCGGTCCCCGCGAAGACGCCTCCGCACGGGAAGCCGCCGCCCCGCTCACCGAGTCCCCCCTGTCCCCTCTCACCGAATCCCCCCTCGCCCCGCCGTTCCCGCCGCTCGCCGAGCCCCGCCCGCTGGGGGAGCGGCGCGTGTGGCCGCGCACCTTCCACGACCGGCTCACCGCCCCGCTGCCCGGCCTCAAGGCGTTCGCCCGCTTCGCCCGCGAGGGCGCCGTACGCCCCGGACCCGACGGCCTCGCCGACATCCCCCGGCTGCCCTTCGCGCCGGGCCCGCTGCCCCGCGTGGACACCCGTACCGTCGCCGTCTCCTGGGCGGGGCACGCCAGTTGGGTGGTGCGCATCGGCGGTCTGACCGTCCTCACCGACCCCGTGTGGTCCCGCCGCATCCTCGGCACGCCGCCCCGCATCACACCCGTCGGTATCGCCTGGAGCGCCCTGCCGCGCGTGGACGCGGTCGTCATCAGCCACAACCACTACGATCATCTCGACGCGCCCACCCTGAGCCGACTCCCGCGCGACACCCCGGTGTTCGTGCCGGCCGGCCTCGGTCGCTGGTTCCAGCGCCGCCGCTTCACCTGTGTCACCGAGCTGGACTGGTGGGAGGCCGCCGAACTGTCCGGGGTCCGCTTCGACTTCGTCCCCGCCCACCACTGGTCCAAGCGCACCCTCACCGACACCTGCCTCTCCCTCTGGGGCGGCTGGGTCCTCACCGACCCCGACGGACAGCGCGTCTACTTCGCCGGAGACACCGGCTACGGCCACTGGTTCACCCGCATCGGCCGCCGCTACCCCGGCATCGACCTCGCCCTCCTCCCCATCGGCGCCTACGACCCCCGCTGGTGGCTCAGCGACGTCCACTGCGACCCCGAGGAAGCGGTGCGCGCCGCCCAGGATCTGGGCGCGCGCAGGATGGCCCCCATGCACTGGGCCACGTTCATCCTGTCGGCGGAGCCGGTACTGGAACCGCTGGAGAGGGTGAGGAGGGCCTGGGAAAGAGCGGGGCTCGAGAGGGACGACCTATGGGATCTGCCCGTAGGCGCTTCAAGGGTCCTCAAGGGTGCCGACCTCTAAGGGGCGCGGGGAACTGCGCGACAAGCCACGACGGCGCGGCACCCCGCAACGCAACATCAAGAGGCAGCCCGAACCCGCTTCCACACACTGGGCGCCACACTGATCACCAGCGTGAGCACAATCGCCGCGACAACCCCCTCCCACGGCTCGGGAAACAGCGAACCCCCCAGAATGCCGATCAACTGATACGTCACGGCCCACGCCAGGCACGCAGGAAGGTTCCCGCGCACAAACCGCCGCAGAGGCCACTGCGCCAGCAGACACGCCAGCATCACCGGCAACCGCCCCGCCGGCACCAGCCGGGACAGCACCAGCACGGCCACCCCGTGCTCGGCCAGCTTCGCCTGAGCCTGCTCCAGCCGGTCCTCAGGCGCCCGCGCCCGAATCGCCTCCAGCCACCGCGACCCGTTCTTCGACTTCAGCCCCCGCCGCCCGAGCCAGTACAGCGCCACATCCCCCAGGAACGCGGCGACAGAAGCCGTCACGAACACCAGAGCCAGAGCGAACGGCGCGGTCTGGTGAAAGGCCACCACCGCGGCGGAAGAGACCAGCGCCCCGGTCGGCACGACCGGGACCAGCGCCCCGATCAACACCAGCAGAAACAGCGACGGATACCCGAGGGCCTGCTGCGTCGACTCCGGCGGCACCGACGAGGACGCGGCCGCGAGCAGGCTCACCGTGCGACCCCCAGCCGCACGCTCTCCCCGTGCCCCAGCCGGTGCACCGCCACCTCCGGTGCCCGCTCGGCGGCGAGGCGCTCGAACTCGTGCCCCGGCGCATGGAACTCATGGGGGCGCACGGCGTCCATCCCGATCGGCCAGTACGTCCCGTAGTGCACCGGTACCGCACTCGCCGCCCCCAGCAGCGCGAGCGCCTGTGCGGCCCGCCCCGCGTCCAGATGCCCCTCGCCCAGATACGGCCCCCAGCCGCCCACCGGAAGCAGTGCCACGTCGACCGGCCCGACCTCCTTGGCCATGGTGTCGAACAGGCCGGTGTCCCCGGCGAAGTAGGTCCGCGCCTCGCCCTCGACGACATAGCCGAGCGCGGGGGAGCGATGCGGCCCCACCGGCAGCCGCCGCCCGTCGTGCGCCGCGGGCACGGCCCGTACGAGGAGATCACCCACACGCGTCTCGTCGCCGGGCGCCACCTCCTCGATCCGCAGGTGGGAGAGCCGGCGCAGGGACGGCACCGCACGGCGTGCGCCCCGGGGCACGAACAGGCGCGTGCCCGGCGCGAGCCGCGCGAGCGACGGCACATGCAGATGATCGGCGTGCAGATGCGACACCAGCGCCACGTCCGCGCGCCAGGCACCCGGCGGCGGCAACGCGCCCCGGCGGCGCCGCAGATGCGCCAGCCTGCGGGCGAACAGGGGGTCGGTGAGGACACGGACGTCCGAGTCCGCGACCGTGCAGGTGGCGTGCCCCCACCAGGTGATCTCCACCGGCACTCCTCCGCCCCTTTCACGCGACTCCCCCGAAGCCTACGTGCAGGAGTAGGGTCGGCGGCGAAACCCTGAGGTGAGGGGGACGCCATGGGACAGACGCGGGGTGCCTTCGGCCGGCCGGACGCGGCGGTCGCGCAGGTCACGGCGATCGCCGGCCTGACGCCGCTGGAGGAACTGGAGGCCGATCCCTTCCTGGTCGACTCCCGCGGCCAGCACGCCATGTGCGCGCGCTGGGCCGCCGAACGCGGCTACGTCGTCGTGCGCCAACTCCTGGTGCGTGGACTGCGGCCCGACCACCGCGCCCTGTGGGACGGTGTCCGGCCCGGGCTCGACCTGTTCGTGGCGCCCAGCCCGCGCGTCCTGCGCTGCGCGCTCGCCTCCCTGGAGGAGTTCACCGCCGAGTGCGCACGCCGTGGGGTGCGCCTGGAGACGGTGGGCTGCGCCGAACCGGCCTACGACGCCGGGATGAAGGCCGTCGTGCACCGCAGGCTGTCGATGCCGACGGCCGGCTACGACGGCCGCTGACCTCACCACGTACATCCGACGGCAGCCCGTACTTTCCAATGTCGCCCGGCGGACGAGCCGGTTCCGGGGCACGGTGTGCCAGGCTGGATGCCGGGCCCGCCGTGGGGACGGGCACGGGACGTGAGGTGTGCGGGGTGCTGGGACGGCGTTGGCGGCGGGTCGTGAGCCAGATCGGCCGGAGCACCACGGTGTGGGCCGTGTCGACGCTCACCATGCTCGTCCTGGCCGGCCTGCTGCCCGACTTCCAGCTCCAGTCCCCGGACGGCGACAGCGCCACCCGTATCGCGGTCACCGCCGCGCTCGGCGCGGGCGCCTTCGGTCTGCTCTCCGCGCTGGTGTGGCCGCTGCTCGTGCGGCTGCTGCTGCTCGTGCCCGCGCTGGTGCTGGGCCTGCTGGTGTTCTTCCTCAACGGCGCCCTGCTGCTGCTCGCGCTGCGCCTGAACCCGGCCGAGCGGGGCGGTGCGGCCTGGGAGACCGCGGTCGTGGTGGCCGCCGTGATGTCCGCGGTCGCCTCCGCGACCGGCGCCGCCCTCGCCGTCCGCGACGACGACGCCTACCGGCGCCGCCTGTACCGGCTGGCCGACCGCCGCCGCAGAGCCCTGCCCGTGCCCGGCCCCGCCACGCCCGGCACGGTCTTCCTGCAACTGGACGGCGTGGGCCACGGCGTGCTCGCCGACGCCGTCGCCAAGGGGCTGATGCCGACCGTCGCGCGCTGGCTGCACGGCGCCCCCGGCGCGCCCGCCACGCACCGGCTCACCCCCTGGCGCACCGACTGGTCCAGCCAGACCGGCGCCAGCCAGCTCGGCATCCTGCACGGCAGCACCTTCGACGTGCCCGCCTTCCGCTGGTACGAGAAGGACAGCCAGGTCGTCATGGTGTGCAACCGGCCCACCAGCGCCGTCGAGCTGCAGCGCCGGGCCGTCGAGCGCACCGGGGACGGCGGGCTGCTCACGGTGGACGGCGCGAGCCGCGGCAACCTGTTCAGCGGCGGCGCCGACGAGCAGGCCCTGGTGCTGTCCATCGCCGCGCGGCGGCGCAGCCGCGAGACCCGCTCCCGCGCCGGGTACTTCGCCTACTTCTCCGACCCGGCCAACGCGGTGCGCACCGCCCTGTCGTTCGTCGCCGAGGCGGGCCGCGAGGTCGGCCAGTCCGTGCGGGCCCGGCTGCGCCGGCAACGCCCCCGCGTGGGGCGCGGCGGCCTCTACCCGTTCATCCGCGCCTTCGCGACCGTCGTCGAGCGGGACGTCGTCGTCGCCGCCGTGATGGGCGACCTGCTCGCCGGGCGCACCGCCGTCTACGCCGACCTGGTGGCGTACGACGAGGTGGCGCACCACTCCGGGCCGCACAGCCGCGACGCCGAGCAGGTCCTCGCCCGGCTCGACCGCTCGCTGGCGCTGATCGAGAAGGTCGCCGAGCACGCCCCGCGCCCCTACCGCCTGGTGATCCTCTCCGACCACGGCCAGAGCCCCGGCGAGACCTTCCGCGCCCGTTACGGCCTCACCCTCGGCGACCTGGTGCGGGCCGGCTGCGGACTGCCCGTGCCGCGCAGGGCGCAGCGCACCCACAGCGGCGCCGAGGCGCGCGCGGCGGTCCGCGCGGCGCTGCGCCGGCCGGTCGAGGAGGGCGCCGAGGAGTACCGTCCCGCGCGCCGCAGCGAGCCGGTCGTGCTGGCCTCCGGCAACCTCGGCCTGGTCTCCTTCCCGGACGTGCCCCACCGCATGACCAAGGAGGAGATCGACGCCCGCCACCCGGCGCTGCTGCCGACCCTCGCCAACCACCCCGGCATCGGCTTCCTGCTGGTGCGCAGCGAGGAGCACGGCGGTGTGGTGCTCGGGGCGTACGGCGCCGAGATCCCGGTCGCCGAGCTGGTGGACGGGCGCGGCCCGCTGGCCGCCTTCGGGCCGGGCGCCGCCGACGCGGTGCGGCGCACGCACTCCTTCCCGCACACCGCCGACATCATGGTCAACTCCTTCCACGACCCGGCCGACGGCGAGGTGCTGGCCTTCGAGGAGCAGATCGGCTCCCACGGCGGACTCGGCGGCGAGCAGGGCCGGCCGTTCCTGCTGTCCCCGCTCGCCTTCTCGGCACCGCCCGCGGAGATCGTCGGCGCCGAGCAGATCCACCGGGTGCTGCGGCGCTGGCTGGGGGAGTCGGACGGCCCTCAGGTGCTGCTGGACGATTCCCGGCCGCGGAGCGGCGACATCGCACCTTTTCCGGTGCCGGACGGGGTCGTACAGGACAAAAGCGCGTGATTTGGCGGGCCGCCGGACGGTGTCCGACCATGGGCGCCGTCCCGGCGATCCCGGGCGTCAGTTCGATGAGAGGCGCACCACCCCATGCACGACTCCGGAACCGTCACCGCACCGGCTCCGGCCCCCGAGCAGGCGACCCCCACACCCAGCAGGCACGCCCGCCGCTTCGGCCTTCCCGTCGCCACCGCCCTGGTCACGGGCAACATCATCGGCGGCGGCATCTTCCTCCTCCCGGCCTCGGTCGCCCCCTTCGGCACCATCAGCCTGGTCTCCTTCGGTGTGCTGACCGTCGGCGCGATCGCCCTGGCCCTGGTCTTCGGCCGGCTCGCCGAGCGCGACCCGCGCACGGGCGGCCCGTACGTCTACGCCCGTGAGGCGTTCGGCGACTTCGCGGGCTTCCTCGCCGCCTGGTCGTACTGGATCACCACCTGGGTCTCCAACGCCGCCCTCGCGGTCGCCGCGGTCGGCTACCTGGACGTGCTGATCCCGGTGAACGACCACAAGTGGACCGCGTGCCTGGCCGCCCTGTGCGTCCAGTGGCTGCCCGCGCTCGCCAACTTCGCCGGCACCCGCTACGTCGGCGCCGTGCAGCTCGTCTCCACCGTGCTGAAGTTCGCGCCGCTGCTGCTCGTCGCCGTCGGCGGGCTGTTCTTCTTCGACGCCGGCAACCTCGGGCCGTTCCGGGCGAGTGACGACAGCGCGATCGGCGCGGTGTCCGCCTCCGCCGCGATCCTGCTCTTCTCCTACCTGGGCGTGGAGTCAGCCGCCGTCAGCGCGGGCGAGGTCCGCGACCCGCGGCGCAACGTCGGCCGGGCCACCGTCATCGGCACCGCGGGCGCCGCCCTCGTCTACCTCCTGGGCACCCTCGCCGTGTTCGGCACGGTCGCCCACGACAAGCTGCTCGACTCCTCGGCCCCCTTCTCGGACGCCGTGAACGCCATGTTCGGCGGCACCTGGGGCGGCTGGGCCGTCGCGCTCGCCGCGCTGGTGTCGATGACCGGCTGCCTCAACGGCTGGACCCTGCTCAGCGCCCAGACCCCGTACGCCGCCGCCAAGGACGGCCTGTTCCCGGCCGCGTTCACCCGCAAGAAGCGGGGCGTGCCGACCGTCGGCGTGGCCGTCACGGTCGTCCTCGCCTCCCTGCTGACGATCTACAACTACACGGCCGGCACGGCGAAGGTCTTCGAGATCCTCGTCCTCGTCACCACCTTCACCGCGACCGTGCCCTATCTGCTGGCGGCCGCCGCGCAGATCTTCCACCTCGTCAAGGGCGAGCAGGTGAACAAGGCGCGCCTGGTGCGCGACGCCGTGATCGCCGCGGTCGCGTTCGGGTTCTCGATGTGGCTGGTCGCGGGCGCCGGGTACGCGGCCGTCTACCAGGGCGTGCTGTTCCTGTTCGCGGGCGTCCTCGTGTACGCGTGGCTGGCCGCGCGGAGGCAACGCGCCGCCTGAAATTCGGCTGCGCGCGGGGGGTCGTACGCACACACTGTGAGGGCATACGACCCCAAAACCCCTTGAGGAGCCCCTGCGTTGCAGGCCGCCGTCACCGTCACTCCCGCCCGTGTCCCCGACCTGCTGCTGGGCCTCGCCACCGTCCGGCCGGTGTTCCTGTGGGGCGCGCCCGGCATCGGAAAGTCCTCCCTGGTCAGGGAGTTCGCCGAGTCCCTCGGGCTGGAGTGCGTGAGCCTGCTCGGCACGCAGCTCGCGCCCGAGGACCTGATCGGTGTGCCGCAGATCCGCGACGGGCGCTCGGTGTTCTGCCCGCCGGAGGCCATCGCCCGCGACGAGCCGTACTGCCTGTTCCTGGACGAGCTGAACGCGGCCACACCGGATGTGCAGAAGGCGTTCTACTCGCTGATCCTGGACCGCCGTATCGGGAACTACGAGCTGCCCAAGGGCTCGATCGTCATCGGCGCGGGCAACCGCTCCACCGACAACGCCCTCGCCCGCCCCATCGCCTCCGCGCTGGTCAACCGGCTCACCCATGTCCATCTGGAGGCCTCGCCGAAGGACTGGCTGGCCTGGGCGGCGAAGAACGGCATCCACCCCTGGATCCTGGACCACCTCACCGACCGGCCCGACCACCTGTGGTCCAAGCCGCCCAAGACCGAGGAGCCGTTCTCCACGCCCCGCTCCTGGCACATGCTCTCCGACGCCCTGCACTCCTTCGGCCAGGATCTCGACGAGGAGACGCTGAAGGTCCTCGCGCACGGCACGCTGACCCCTCGGCACGCCACCGCCTTCTGCGGCTACGTCAAGATCGTGCGCAGCCGTTTCGGCATCGAGGCGATCCTCAAGGGCGACGCCCGCTGGCCCGGCCGCGTCGAGGACCGCGACCTGCTGTACTACCTGGCCGAGTCGTTCCGCGGACGTCTGGTCAAGGAGCTGCCGGTCTCCAAGGAGCACCTGTCGGCGAACGGCCGCCAGACCGCGTACCGCGCCAAGTCCCTGCTGGTGCAGCTCGCGGAGATCTCCGTCGAGGTCGCCCAGAGCGTCATCGCCTCCGACGCCGACGGCAACCCCGTGCTGCCCTCCTGGTTCCTCGTCGAGGCGGCCCGCGACATGCCCCGGCTGGTCGAGGCCCGGCGGTGACGAAGCCCAAGCCCGACCCCGCCGCCGAGGCCTGCGCCGAGGGCCTGCGGCTGGTGTGGGCCAACCCGGCGCTCGCCGCCCTGGAGGCCAAGACCTGCCGGGACCCGGAGTGCCGGGCGGCGCCCCGGCAGGGTCTCGCCCGCGTGGACTCCAACGGCACCGTCCATCTGCACCCCACCGCCCGCGCCGAGCCCGCCGAGTGGGCCTGGGCCGTCGCGCACGCCCTGATCCACCTCGGCTTCGGGCACGTGCCCGCGGCGGACGGCGCGCGCGTCCAGCCCGACCGGTTCGAGCGGGCCGCGCGCTGCGCGGTCGTCGACCGCTTCCTGCTGACCTTCAGGGTCGGCCGCCCGCCCGAGGACCTGCCCGCCGCCTACCCGGACGGCGACGAGGAGCGCCTCACCGCCCTGTGGCGGCGCAACGGCATCCCGGCCGCCTACCAGCGCGACGAGTCCGACCAGCTGCTGGTGGACTGGGGCTCCTGGAACGGCCAGGTGCCCGACTGGCAGCTCGCCTTCGCGCACGCCCTGACCCGCACCCTGTCCACCGCGATGGACCTGGCCGGCGGCCGCCGCGACTCCATGTCCGGCGGCCCCACCGAACGGCGTCCCTGGGAGCGGGCGCTGAGCTGGTTCGTGTCGTCGTACCCGCTGCTCGGCGGGATCGCCTCCGGCATCAAGCTGGTCGCGGACGCCGAGTTCGCCCGCGCGCACGGCATCGCGATCGCCGCGGTGGACGCCCTGTCCGGGGAGATCTACGTCAACCCGCTGTGCCGCTACGACGACGAGGAGTGGCGGTTCGTCCTCGCCCACGAGATGCTGCACGCCGCCCTGCGCCACCAGGACCGCTGCGGCACCCGCGACCCCCAGCTGTTCAACGTCGCCTGCGACTACGTCGTCAACGCCTGGCTGCGCGAGATGCGGGTCGGCACCATGCCCGAAGGGCTGCTGTACGACCCGGAGCTGGCCGGCCTGTCCGCCGAGGAGGCCTACGACCGCATCACCGGCGACCTGCGCCGCATCCGGCGCCTGGCCACCCTGCGCGGCAAGGGCGTCGGCGACATCCTGAGCGGCCCGCTGGGCGCGCCCGGCGACTACGTCGACCTCGACGAGTTCTACCGCCGGGGCCTGGCCCACGGCCTCGATCTGCACCAGCGGCAGGAGCGCGGCTTCCTGCCCGGCGGCCTGGTCGAGGAGATCCGCGCGCTCAGCCATCCGCCGCTGCCCTGGGACGCGCAACTGGCCCGCTGGTTCGACGAGTTCGTGCCGCGCCCCGAACCGCTCAGGTCGTACGCCCGGCCCGCCCGGCGGCAGGCGTCCACGCCCGACATCCCGCGCGCGGGCCGGTACTTACCGCCCGAGGAGGTCCCCCGCTGCACCTTCGGGGTGGTGCTGGACACGTCCGCCTCGATGAACCACACCCTGCTCGGCAAGGCGCTGGGCGCCATCGCCTCCTACGCCGAGGCGCGGGACGTGCCCGCCGCCCGCGTGGTGTTCTGCGACGCCGCCCCGCACGACGCGGGCTATCTGCCGGTCACCGAGATCGCGGGACGTGTCCAGGTGCGCGGGCGCGGCGGTACGGTCCTGCAGCCCGGGATCGATCTGCTGCACCGCGCGGACGACTTCCCGCCCCAGGCGCCGGTGCTGATCATCACGGACGGCTGGTGCGACGTCCTGCGGGTGCGGCGCGAGCACGCCTATCTGATCCCCCGGGGCGGACGACTGCCGTTCACCGCGCGTGGGCCCATCTTCCGCGTGAGTTGAGCCGGAATGTGATCGGATGGAGGCACTGCAAGTCCATGCGAAAGGAAGAAACGTGGCCACCACGCGTTCCGCACACACCGTCTGGGAAGGCGACCTCCTCAAGGGGACCGGTGTCGTCACCTTCGACTCCTCCGGTGCCATCGGCCAGCAGCCGGTGACCTGGGCCTCGCGCGCCGAGGAGGCCAACGGGAAGACCAGCCCCGAGGAGCTGATCGCCGCCGCCCACTCCAGCTGCTTCTCCATGGCGTTCTCGAACATGCTGGCCAAGAACGGCACGGCGCCCACCAAGCTCGTGACCTCCGCCGACGTCACCTTCCAGCCGGGCGAGGGCATCACGGGCATCCACCTCACGGTGGAGGGCACGGTTCCGGGACTCGACGAGGACAAGTTCCTCTCCATCGCCGAGGAGGCCAAGGTCGGCTGCCCCGTCAGCCAGGCCCTGAAGGCCGTGCCGATCACCCTCACGGCGAAGCTCGCCTGACCAGGCACGGACGACAGACGGTACGGCCCGCCCCGGAGGCGGGCCGTATCCCGTTCCGCCGCCCTGTGCACCGGGCGCCCCGTTGACAAGCGCCCGCTCACGTTCTGTGCTGGAGGTGCAGGCGATCGGGGAGACCCTGGTGGAAGGGGACGGCGATGGCACGTGCGGTCGGGATCGATCTGGGGACCACGAACTCGGTGGTGGCCCTCCTTGAGGGCGGTGAGCCCACCGTCGTCGCCAACGCGGAGGGCGCCCGTACGACACCGTCGGTGGTGGCGTTCGCCAAGAACGGCGAGGTGCTCGTCGGTGAGGTCGCCAAGCGGCAGGCGGTCACCAATGTCGAGCGCACCGCCCGCTCGGTGAAGCGGTACATGGGTGACGGCCAGTGGCGCTTCCCCGAGCAGGGCTCCGTGGACGGCACCCGCTACCGGGCCCAGGAGCTGTCCGCGAGGGTGCTGCAGAAGCTGAAGCGGGACGCGGAGGCCTACCTCGGCGAGGACGTCACCGACGCGGTGATCACCGTGCCCGCCTACTTCGACGACGCCCAGCGCCAGGCCACCAAGGAGGCCGGGGAGATCGCCGGCCTGAACGTGCTGCGGATCATCAACGAGCCGACCGCCGCCGCCCTCGCCTACGGCCTGGACCGCGGCGAGGAGCAGACCGTGCTGGTCTTCGACCTCGGCGGCGGCACCTTCGACGTGTCCCTGCTGGAGATCGGCGACGGCGTCATCGAGGTCAAGGCCACCAACGGCGACACCCACCTCGGCGGTGACGACTGGGACCAGCGGATCGTCGAGCACCTGGTCAAGCGCTTCCAGGGGCAGTACGGCATCGACCTCGGCAAGGACAAGATGGCCGTGCAACGTCTGCGGGAGGCCGCGGAGAGGGCCAAGATCGAGCTGTCCAGCTCCTCCGAGACCAACATCAACCTGCCCTACGTCACCGCCTCCGCCGAAGGCCCCCTGCACCTGGAGGAGAAGCTCACCCGCGCCCAGTTCCAGGAGCTCACCGCCGATCTCCTGGACCGCTGCAAGACGCCCTTCCACCAGGCGGTCAAGGACGCGAACATCAAGCTCTCCGCGATCGACCACGTCATCCTGGTCGGCGGCTCCACCCGGATGCCCGCCGTCACCGAGCTGGTGCGCGAGCTGACCGGCAAGGACCCGCACAAGGGCGTCAACCCCGACGAGGTCGTGGCCGTCGGCGCCGCCCTGCAGGCCGGAGTGATCCGCGGCGACGTCAAGGACGTGCTGCTGCTCGACGTCACCCCGCTGTCCCTCGGCATCGAGACCAAGGGCGGCATCATGACCAGGCTGATCGAGCGCAACACCACGATCCCCACCCGGCGTTCGGAGATCTTCACCACCGCCGAGGACAACCAGCCCTCGGTCGGCATCCAGGTCTACCAGGGCGAACGCGAGATCGCCGCGTACAACAAGAAGCTCGGCACCTTCGACCTCACCGGACTGCCGCCCGCGCCGCGGGGCGTGCCGCAGATCGAGGTCGCCTTCGACATCGACGCCAACGGGATCATGCACGTCTCCGCCAAGGACCTCGGCACCGGGCGCGAGCAGAAGATGACCGTCACCGGCGGCTCGGCGCTGCCGAAGGACGACATCGACCGCATGATGCGGGACGCCGAGCAGTACGCCGAGGAGGACCGGACCCGCCGCGAGCACGCCGAGGCCCGCAACCAGGGCGAACAACTCGTCTACCAGACGGAGAAGTTCCTCCGCGACAACCGCGAGCGGGTACCGGAGGCCACCCGCTCCGAGGTCGAGTCCGCCGTCGCCGACCTCAAGTCCCTGCTGGAGCAGAACGCCGACACCGGCCCCCTGCGCACCGGCATCGAGAAACTCGCCACCGTCAGCCAGAAGATGGGCCAGGCGATGTACGCGCAGACCCAGCAGACGCCCCCCGGCGAGACCGCGCCCCCGCAGGACGAGGAGGGTGTGGTGGACGCCGAGATCGTCGACGAGGAACGCGAACAGAAGGGCGGCGCCGCCTGACGCTCAGCGCGGCGGCCCCACCCGCTCCCACCCCCGCCGCTCCGGCCGCGGCCCCAGCTGCCGGGGGTCGCGGCTGCGGTAGACGATGTACGGCCGGAAGAGATACGGCACGGGCGCGCTGAACATGTGCACCAGCCGCGAGTACGGCACCAGCGCGATCAGCACCATGCCGATCACCGCGTGGACCTCGTACAGCACCGGCACGCCCGCCATCAGGTCGATGTCCGGGTCGAGGGTGAACAGGCTGCGCGCCCACGGGCCGATGGACTCGCGGTAGTCGTAGCCGTCGCCGGACGACTGGCTGAGCTTGGCGACCATGCCCAGCACGATCGCGCCCAGCAGGACCACGTACATCAGCTTGTCGTTGGCGGTCGTCGCGCGGAAGACGGGCGCGTTGGTGCGGCGCCGGTAGATCAGCAAGGCGATCCCGGCGACCGTGAGAACTCCGGCCGCCGTGCCGCCGTACAAGGAGAACAGGTGGTACGTGTGCTCGCTGACGCCGATGCCGTCGGTCCAGGACATCGGCACGAACAGGCCCACCAGATGCCCGGCCAGCACGAACAGGATGCCGTAGTGGAAGACGGGGGAGGCGATGTTCAGCAGCCTGGACTCGTAGACCTGCGAGGAGCGGGTGGTCCAGCCGAACCTGTCGTAGCGGTGGCGCCAGACGAGCCCCGCCACCAGCGACGCGAAGGCGAGATACGGCAGGACACCCCAGAGGAGGACGGTCATCGGCGCGCTCCGACGGATGCGGGCGGCAGCGTCGCGCACACCGCGTCCAGGACGCAGGCGTACGGGGTGCCGAAGTCGGTGAGCCGGGAGCGGAGCTGCTCCAGACCCTCACGGTGCTCGACGAGCAGGTCGGTGTCGCCGGTGCGGGCGGCGAACTCCAGCACGGCGGGCAGATAGTCGGGCAGTTCCTCGCCGGAGAACTCCAGTCCGTGGGCGCGGTAGACGTCCTTGAACCGGACCAGCGACATTCCGCGCCGCCGGGTGTCGCCGTCCTGCCACCAGCTCAGGTACAGGCTGTGCCGGTTCCTGAAGTCGAAGACCCGCACATAGTGCTCGGCCAGCTCCCGCGCGGGGGTGACGGCCGCGTGGTCGGTGAACTCCCGCAGCTGCGGGGCGGCTTCGCGCAGCAGCGGCAACCGGTCGAGGAGATCGTCGTCGGGGTAGGTCAGGCAGAGCGCTGCGGCCTGGTACAGCACGGCGTCCGAGGGCATCAGGCGTCCTTCCCGTCGTCGGAGGTCTGCCGCCTGCGCAGCAGATGGAAGTTCTCCACCGACACCAGCGGCAGCCGCCGGCGGCCGGAGTCCTGCCCGAAGGGCCCGTCACCGCCCATGCCGGGGCCGCCCTCGTGGTCGAGGCTGCACCCGTCCGGCAGGGCGGACTCCTCCAGGCGGCGCGCGTCGCCCAGGGTGGCCGTCGTCGGGATGAGCAGCTCCACCGCCTCGTCCCAACTCGCCCTCGCCAGACCGCCCTTGCCGCGGGCCCGCTGGTAGCGGCGGCGGCGCTCGGGATCGCCCTGGAGGTCCGCCCAGGCCAGCACCGGGTCCTTCAGCCGCTCCTTCGCCTCGCGGTCCTCCCAGGTGATGATGCCGTCCTTGACGTACACCTTCCAGCGGCACGAACCCGTGCAGTTCACCCCGTGGGTGGAGTTCACGACCTTGTCGTGGCTCCAGCGGTCCCGGTAGAAGGCGTCCGCCTCCCGCCCGCCGACCAGGCCGATGCTGTGCAGGTCGGGTGCCGGTGTGCCGGGCCGGAAGAAGCGCCCGGCCCGCAGCAGCGCCGCGCCCGGTTCGGAGGGCGGGGTCCGCGTCTCGGTCACGTGCGCTCCCTTGGCTCGCCAGGTTCTTCGAACCTAGGGCCGGGCCAGGGAGCGCACCTGTTCTCGGGAGCCGTCCGAGGTACCCCGAACGGGTCAGGGCTTGCGGGCCACCCCCGCGTACACCGGCACGATGCCCTCCGCCTGCGCGGCCACGTCCTCCGCCTCGGGGCGCCAGCCGTGCACCGGGATGAAGCCGGGGCCGAGCAGCTCAAGGCCCTCGAAGAACCGGGAGAACTCGGCCAGGGTCCGCGGGTGGAAGGACGTACCGCTGCGCCGGAAGTTCTCCGCGGCCTGCTCGATGGCCGCCGGGTTCAGATCGGGCGTGACCTGCGAAAGGATCAGGTAGCTGCCGGGCGCGAGCGCGTCGACGTACCGCCGCACCAGCGCGTACGCCCCGTCGTCCAGGTAGTGCGTGAGGGCGACCAGCGACAGCGCGACGGGCTCGGCGAGGTCCAGCGACTCCTTGGCGCGGGCCAGCAGGGTGTCGACGTCCCTGACGTCGGCGTGCACATAGTCGGTGCTGCCCTCGGGCGTGCCGCCGAGCAGGGCCTCCGCGTGGCGCAGCACGATCGGGTCGTTGTCCGCGTACACCACCTTCGACTCCGGGGCGACCCGCTGGGCGATCTGGTGGAGGTTCGGCTCGGTCGGTATGCCGGTGCCGATGTCGAGGAACTGGCGGACGCCGGCCTCGGCGACCGTCCGGACGGCCCGGTGCATGAAGCGCCGGTTGGCACGCGCGCCGCGCACCACCGTGCCGTCGACGGCGAGGATGCGGCGGGCCAGCTCCTCGTCCACCGGGTAGTTGTCCTTGCCGCCCAGCCACCAGTCGTAGACCCGGGCCGGGTGCGGCCGGCTGGTGTCGATACGGGGGGATGCGGCGTCGGATCCGGTCATGCGGGGTCTGCTCCTAGGAAGAGTGGGTGGTGGCCAGACAGGCCCTAGTAGCGCTCGCGGTACTCCTGGAGGATCTTCTTGGTGCGCCGGCCGGACGCGGCATGGGCCGTGACATGGTCCAGCACCTCCAGATGCGCGGAGACCTCCTGGCGCGAGTCGAGATACAGGGCACCGGTCAGATACTCGGTGAACACCATGTCCGGCAGCTCGGGCTCGGCGAACCGGAACAGCGAGAAGGGCGCGTACGTCCCCGGGTGCGGGCCGCTCGCGAACTCGGCGACCTGGAGCGTGACCCGGTCCCGCTCGGCGGCCTCCAGCAGCCGGTCCAGCTGGTCGCGCATCACCTCGGGCCGCTCGCAGATGGGCCGCCGCAGCACCGTCTCGTCGATGATCACCCACAGGTGGGGCGGGTCGGCGCGCTCCAGCAGCTGTTGCCGCTCCATCCGCAGTGACACGTGCCGCTCGACGGCCTCGGGCCCCTGCTGCCCGATCGTCCCGGCCTCCATGACGGCACGGGCGTAGTCCTCGGTCTGGAGCAGGCCGGGCACGAAGTGCGGCTCGTAGGAGCGGATCAGCCGGGCGGCGCCCTCCAGGCTGACGTACAGGCTGAACCAGTCCGGCAGGACGTCGTGGTACCGCTGCCACCAGCCCGGCTGGTTGGCCTCCTCGGCGAGCGAGACGAACGTCTCCGCCTCCTCCTGCGGCACGCCGTACGTCTCCAGCAGCACCTGCACGTACGGGATCTTCAGCGCGACCTCGGCCATCTCCATCCGCCGTACGGTCGCCGGTGCCACGCGCAGGACCTTCGCGGCCTCCTCCCGCTTGAGCCCGGCCGCCTCCCGCAGCTCCTGCAGCCGCTTGCCGAGCACCACCTGCCCGACCGTGGGCGCGGGCCGCCGCTCACTCACCCAGCCTCCTAGACACGCCAGCACTGTAAGGGGGCGCGGGGAACTGCGCGAGCAACCAAGGACGGTCAGCAGGCGCAAACGGTGGGAAACCAGGCAGATCGGTAGGCGCACAGTCATTACCTCACAGGTAATCGACCACCACAGGCGCTCCCCGGCATGGTGGTCCCACCGCGACAACACGACCTACCCGGAGGGTGATTCCCATGTCCGCCACCACACTCAGCGCCCTCGCCCGCACCTCCGAGCCCAACGCGGTGCTCCGCCGCTTCCTCGCGCTCGACACGGCAGTGACCGGCACCAACGGCCTCGCCTACCTCGTGGCATCCGGCCCCCTGGCCGACCTGCTCGGCGTCGACCGGGCCCTGCTCCTCGAACTGGGCGTGTTCCTCACGGCGTACGCGATCGCCGTGGGTGTCCTGGCCTCCGGGCGACGCCCCGCCGCACTGCCGGTGAAGGCCGTGGTCGAGGCCAACCTCGCCTGGGCGGCGGTGAGTTTCGCCGCCCTCGGCCTGTGGCTGAACCCGAGCACCGCCGGCACGGTGTGGACGGTGCTGCAGGCCCTCACCGTGGCCGGTTTCGCCCTGCTCCAGTACGCCGCGCTGAGGAACCGTCAGGGCATGAGTGAGTGAAGGTACTTGACCGTCGCCGGGTCGGCCGGGAGCAGTGTCTCGATGGCCAGCTCGGCGACGGTCACGTCCATGGGGGTGTTGAAGGTGGAGATCGACGAGATGAACGACAGCACCCGCCCCTCGTGCTCCACCTGGAGCGGCAGCGCGAAGTACGGCACCGGCTCCTCGGACTCCGCGCCCGGCGCCTGCTCGGGCACCGGATACGCGGCGACCTCCTCGTACAGCTCCCGCAGCGGCTGCGAGCGGTGCAGCGCGATCTGCCGCTCCATCTGGGCCAGCAGATGCCCGCGCCACTCGCGCAGATTGCGGATGCGCGGCGCGAGGCCCCTCGGGTGCAGGGTCAGCCGCATCGCGTTCAGCGGCGGCGCCAGCAGTTCCTCGGGCAGGCCGTCCATCAGCATCAGGATGCCCCGGTTGGCGGCCACCACGTCGTACGTCGCGTCGACCACCAGCGCCGGGTAGGGCTCGTAGCCCTGGATCAGCCGCTGCATGCCCTCCCGCAGCGACCGCAGCGCAGGGTCGTCCAGCGGGGTCTCCGGGTAGCGCGGGGCGTAACCGGCCGCGAGCAGCAGGGCGTTGCGCTCGCGCACCGGCACGTCCAGGTGCTCGGCGAGCCGCAGCAGCAGGTCCTCGCTCGGCCGGGAGCGGCCGGTCTCGACGAAGCTGATGTGCCGGGCGGAGGAGTCGGCACGCAGCGCCAGCTCCAGCTGGCTGACCCGCCGCTGCTCCCGCCAGGCCCGCAGCAGCGGGCCGACGCCCTGGCCGGGGGGAGCGGTGGCGGGGGCGGACGTCACTGTGGTCATGTGGACGACCGTAGTCGAGCGAGGCAGGCTGGTCAGGTACGCGATCCCCGGATTCCCAGGAAGGGAGCCCCGCCGTGGCCGTCGAACCCCTGTCGCAGAAGGAGATCGAGGACCGGCTGGCCGAGCTGCCCGGCTGGACGGTCGAGGACGACCGCCTCACCCGCACCTACCGGCTCGGCTCCCACTTCGCCGCGACCGCGCTGGTCGTGCACATCGCCCAGGTCCAGGAGGCGCTGAACCACCACTCCGACCTCACCCTCGGCTACAACACCGTGCGCCTCGCGGTGAACACCCACAGCGCGGGCGGCGCCCTCACCGACATGGACTTCAGCCTGGCGCCAAAGGTGGAAGACCTGGCGCCCGGGCATGGGGCAAGCTGACCTGATCGATCAGCGACGGCCGGGGGGCGTGCATGCTCGACTACGACAAGGAAGCCGACGCCTACGACGCCCTGCGCGGCGGTGAACCCAGAGCCGCCGCCGCTGCCGAGGCCGTGCTGGGCCTGCTGCCGCAGGACTGCGCCGGCCTGCTGGACGTGGCCTGCGGCACCGGCATCGTGACCCGCCGCCTGGCCGCCGGCCGGCCCGGCCTCCGGGTGGCGGGCGTGGACCTGGCGGCCGCGATGGCCCGTATGGCCGCGTCCCGGCTGCCCGGCCGGGTGGTCGTCGGCGACAGCCGCCGGCTGCCCTTCCCGGACGCCTCCTTCGACGCGGTCGTCAGCGTGTGGCTGCTGCACCTGCTGGACGACACCGATGTGCGCGATGTGGTCGCCGAGTGCGTCCGGGTGCTGCGGCCCGGCGGGGTCTACGTCACCACCGTCGACAAGGCCGCCGCGCACAACGTGGGCAGCGACATCGACGCCGTCCTCGCCTCCCGCCCGCGCAGTCCCGCCCACGACGCGGCCGGCACCGTCACCGCCCTCGCCGCGGCGCAGGGCCTGACCGCCGCCGGGCAGGCCCGCTTCCCCGGCCTCGGGCAGGGGCGCAGTCCCCGTCGCACCATCGCCGATCTGCGGCGCGGCTGGTTCGTGACGCTGCCGCCGGGCGGGCCCCGCACCGAGGAGTTCGCGGCCCGTCTCGCCGGACTGCCCGACCAGGACCGGCCGCGTCCCGACCCGGAGTTCAGCCTGCGGGCGTTCCGGAGACCGGCCGGGTGAACTCCATCGACCAGTTCGTCAGCCAGCTCTCACCGCCGTCCAGCGAGAACGCCTGCTCCCAGCGGGCCGTCGTCGCGCTGATGCCCGACCACACGAACCGGACCCGTACGTCCTTGCCGTCGTGCGTGTCGTCGCCGTAGAACTCGCCGCGGCCGTCCTCGAACTGCCCGAACACCGGCGGGAACAGCCGGCCGGTGCGGCTGGACGCCCAGTTCAGCGACCACTGCCGGGTCTCCGGGTCGAACAGCCGCAGGGTCAGGCCCCGGTGGCCGAGGTGGGGCATGTCGATCTCGTCGACGTTGGCCGTGCCGCCGAACACGCTCCAGCAGCGGGTCGTGCCGGTGAACTCCGTCCAGTCGCTGTCCGGGTCCAGGAAGTCGGTGCGCAGGCGGTTGCGGACGTCCCAGTCGCCGTGCAGGAAGTCGAAGTCGTGCGGGCTGCTCATGCGATGTCTCCTGTGGTTCCCTCGGGCATGCTGTCGGCCAGATAGGCGGCCAGGTCGGGGGCGCTGGGCGCGAGCAGATGCCGTACCCAGGCGTCCCGCTCGTGCCGGATCGGCGGCAGCTCCCAGACGCAGCCGATCCACGGCCGGTCCACCGGCACGAAGTGCGTCGGGTCGCGGTCGGGGCAGCCGAGCACCGGCTGACCGGCGGCGGCGCCGCGGAAGTGCAGCACGTTGTCCCACACCCAGCTGTACGCGTTCAGGTAGGCGCCGTCGTCGCCGCCCCGGTGCAGCACCACGAAGGTCGCGGGCGGTGTGCCGTCCGGGTCCGGCAGCAGTGTGGGCAGGATCGCGTACGCCGCCTCCTGCACCTCGGGCGCGATGCCCGCGGGGTCGGCGGTGACGTGGTAGCGCTTGACGTGCCGCCCGGCCACCTCGACCGGAGGCGGCACGGTGAGCAGTTTCTCCTCGAAAGCCATGACAGGACGCTAGAACCACTTCCCTGACAACATGTGTCAGTGAAGTCCAGCCGACTCGTCTCGATCCTGCTGCTGCTCCAGACCCGGGGCCGGATGACCGCCGCCCAGCTCGCCGAGGAGCTGGAGGTGTCGGTGCGCACGGTCTACCGGGACGTCGAGGCGCTGACCGCCGCCGGGGTCCCGCTGTACGCGGACGCGGGCCACGCCGGCGGCTACCGCCTCCTCGACGGCTACCGCACCCGCCTCACCGGCCTGACCTCGGGCGAGGCCGAGGCGCTGTTCCTGTCCGGCGTCCCCGGACCCGCCGCCCAGCTGGGGCTCGGGCCGGTGCTCGCCGCGGCCCAGCTCAAGGTGCGCGCCGCCCTCCCGGCCGGCTTGCGCGCACACGCCGACCGCATCAGCGGCCGCTTCCACCTGGACGCGCCCGGCTGGTACGCCGACACCGACGACGCGCCCTTCCTGCCCGCGGTCGCCGACGCCGTGTGGAACGGACACGTGCTGCGGGTGACGTACCGCCGCTGGCGCGAGCCCACCGACGTCGAGCGCCGCCTGGAACCGTACGGGCTGGTCCTCAAGGCGGGCCGCTGGTACGTCGTCGCGGGTCCCGGTCCGCGCACCTTCCGGGTCGACCAGATCCTCGAACTCGCCGCCACGGGCGAGGAGTTCCCCCGCCCCGACGACTTCGACCTGGCCGCCTACTGGACGGCGTACCAGCGCGACTTCCTCGACCGCCTGCACCGCGCCGAGGCGGTCGTACGGCTCGCGCCGGGTGTGACACTGACCGGGCCGGCCGGCGATGCCGTACGCGCCAACGGCCGTACGGACGACGACGGTTGGACGGTCGCCACCATCCCCATCGAGTCCGTCGACCACGCCCACGGCGAGCTCCTGCGCCTCGGCACCGGCATCGAGGTTCTCGAACCTGCCGAACTGCGGGAGCGGATCGCGGCGACCGTCGCGGAGCTGGCCCGGCGCTACGGCCGTTGAGGGGCGCGCCCGGTGTGGACGCGCCCTTCGACGCTGCGGCTCAGCTCACCGTGCAGGACTGGTCGCCGAGCTTGAACGCGGTCGGTTTGGCGTTCGTGCCGGTCCAGTTGCCGGTGAAGCCGAAGCTCACCGAGGAGCCGGCGGTCACGGTGCCGTTCCAGCCGACGTTCTTGGCCGTCACCGTTCCGCCCGAGGTGGAGAGGTCGGCGTTCCACGCCTGGGACACTGTCTGCCCGCCCGGGAAGGTCCAGCTCAGTGCCCAGCCGTTCCAGGCGCCGGCGCCGGTGTTGGACAGCTGTACGTCCGCCTGGAAGCCCCCGGACCACTGGTTGGTGATCTTGTACGTCACCGCGCAGGCACCGGTCGGCGTGGGGTCGGGGCCCGGACCGGGACCGGGGTCGGTGCCGCCGCCGGTGTCGGAGGTGTCGCCGTAGATGATCCCCCGGCCGTTCGTGCCGATGTACACGCGGCCGTAGACGCGCGGGTCACCGGTGATCGTGGCGCCCGTCCAGCCCCACTGGTGGGCGTCGTCGTTGATCCGGGTCCAGGTCGCGCCCCGGTCGGTGGAGCGGAAGACGCCGCGGACGCCGCCGATCTTCGCGCTGGTGTAGAGCGTCTGGTACGAGGCTCCCGGCGCGGCCTTGCCGAAGCCGACGGTGTCGGCCTGCTCGACGTTCGACAGCTTGGTGAAGCTCGCCCCGCCGTTCGTCGAGTGCCACAGGCCGTACGCCCCGTCGCTCGCCCCGCCCGCCAGCCACACATCGCCCTTGGTGCCGGGCAGCGCCTTGAAGCGGACGCTGTCGCCGCTGGGCAGACCGGTCGCGGCGGAGGCGGTGAAGGTCGCGCCGCCGTCCGAACTGACGTAGAATTTGCCGGACTTGAAGCCGTAGAACACCTTCGGGTCGACCCGGTCCGCCTCGACGACCGCGCCCGCCGGGATACCGGTCGACGCCGACCAGGAGGTGCCGAACCCGGTCGCGTAGTGCACGCCCGCGCCCTGCGGGCTCCACACGAAGCGGGTGCCGTCGGCCGCCGCGGCGACCGTGCCGCCGCCGCTGACCCCCGAAGGGTCCTGCCCCGCGAACCAGTTGGCGCCGTTGTCGGTGGAGAACGCGATGTGCGGACCCGAGTCGAGGTTGCCGACCCGCACCACCGTGTTCGGGTTGGTCTCGGCGAAGTCCAGGCTGGTGGTCGTGGTGAAGTTCGGCGAGGTGTACATCATCGCCGGCACCTTGGTCAGGTCCGTGTGCCGGAAGCCGCCGATGTCACCGAGCGCGCTGAGCAGCGGGGCGCCCGACGGGGGAGAGGCCAGGTCGAGGACGGCCGTCTCCTCCAGGCCCTGCACCATCGGCTTGATGGCGAAGGTGCTTCCGCTGTCCCAGTTGGTGAGGTTCTCGGTGCCGTAGACCGTGGCTCCGGTGCCGTACATCATCCGGTCGGAGTTGAACGGGTCGATCTCCAGCGACTCCGTCATCCACCCCAGTTTCGGGGTCTGTTCGGGCGGCGAGGGGTTCGCTCCCCAGGTCAGCCATGGCGAGGACGAGACGTCCATCGTGAAGCGGTTCTGGCGGTTCGGGTAGGACGAGTAGTCCCACGCCTTCGTCCAGGTGCCGCCGCTGTTCGTCGAGCGGAAGATCTGGGTGTCCGGCCACCAGGAGCTGTACGCCGTCGCCATCACCGTGCCCGGCTTCTGCCGGTCGATCGTCAGACCGCTGAACCCGAAGTAGGTGTCGGCCTCCGCCACCGGGCTGATGTCCGTCCAGGTGCCCGTCGCGGTCGCGTACCGGTACAGCCGGCCCTTGCCGCCGTCGTACGGGCCGCCCGTGTCGCTGTAGGCGAGATAGAGGTAGCCGTTGCTCGCGTCGAGCACGCCCTTGTGGGCCAGATAGCCGGTCGGCTGCCCGGGCACCCGCGACCAGGTCGCGCCCGCGTCCGTCGAGCGGTAGACCGCGTTGTCCTTGTCGGCGACACCGACGTAGATGGTCTTCGTGGCGGTGCCCGAGGTGCCGGTGGACTCGTCGAAGGTGACCCAGACGATGCCCTGGTTGTCGCTGTTGTAGCCGGAGGTGTCGCTCGGATCGGCCACGTAGTTGCCGACGTTGGGGAAGTTCGTGACCTGCGACCAGGTCACGCCCGAGTCCGTCGACCGCCACAGGCCCTTGCCGCTGGGCGCGCCCAGGTACAGCACGCTGTTGCGGTTCGGATCGACCGCGAGACGCTCGCCCATGCCGCGGCCCGGCATGTTGCCGCCCAGCTTGAACGGCAGGTTCGTCCTCTGCCAGGTCGCGCCCCGGTCCGCGGAGCGCATGACCGCGCCGTTGCCCGGGTCCCAGCCGTTGGTGTACGTACCCACGGCCGCGTACACCCGGTTCGGGTCCACCGAGTCGGACGCGAGGCTCACCACGCCGGTGTGCCCCCAGTCGTCCCAGCCGACCGAGTCCAGCAGCGGCGTCCACGTCTTGGAGGACTCCACCCAGCGGTAGGCGCCGCCGATGTCGGTGCGGGCGTAGGCGAGATTCTTCTCCTTGCGGTTGAACACGATGCCGGGGACGAAACCGCCCCCGTCGATCCGGGCGTTCTTCCAGGTGTAGCTGTCGGCGGCGATCGCCACCGATCCGCTCTCGGGCGCGCCGACCGCGGCGGGCGCGCCCGCCAGCAGGCCGGCCGCGAGCGCGAACACGGCCGTGAGGATGCGGGTTCTTCGCACGGTGGGGATCCTCTCCCTTGGGGGTGGAAAGGCATGGATGACCGGGCGGCCCCCGTGCGGGAGGGGGCCACCCGGCCGGTCGGCCCCGCCGTCAGGTGACGGGGCCACGCACACGGAACTTTCAGACGCTCTGCGGTGAGGTACTCAGGGGCGCGGGGAACTGCGCGAGCAACCACGACGAACCCGCAGCCGAAGTACCGCCCAACCCGCGGAGCGACTGGCGGGGGCTATTCGAGAAGCTCCGCGTACGAACCCATGGCCAAGGCGATGTCCGCCTGGGCCCAGAACCGGTGATACGTGAACGACGGCACCGCACCGCCCGCGAGGTACGACTCGATCTTCGACCAGGCCGGGTCGTCCTCGTAGAAGGAACGGATGGACTCGAACGTCGACGACGAGTTGATCGCGTCTCCGTTCGGCATCGTCCCCGTCCAGCCGCTGGGGACGTAGATCGGGTCGTCGAAGCGGCTGTAGTCGGCGCGGTTCTCCGGGACGGCGATGCCCAGGGCGTCCTGGTTGTTCTTCCACATGCCGTCGAGCAGTGCCTTCGCGGTCGAGGCCGCCTGGGTGTCACCCGAGCGGTCCGCGTAGTACGTCAGGGTCTTGGCGTACGCGGCGGCCACACCGACGTCGTTGGTGTAGTCGGCCACGGACACGTGCAGTCCGTTGTTGGCACCGGGGCTGGAGGCGTTCCAGGTGTCGGGCTGGCCCGACCACTGGAGCGTCGACGGGATACGGAACGTACCGTCGGGGTTGACGGTCGTCTCCGACAGCGCCCAGTCGACCCACTTGTCGAGCACCGCCTTCGCGGCCGCGTTGCCCGTCTGCTGGTAGTACTCGGCGACACGCTCCATCGACCACGCCTGGAAGCCGAACCACTGGTTGGACGGCGGGTCGTGGTAGACGGGCTTCTCGTCGTAGTACATGCCGTAGAAGGTCGACGTGCCGGCCGGCGGAGCGGCGTACCGGCCCGCCCAGCTGTTGGTCGCGCCACCGGCGATCGCGCCCTCGCTGGACTGCAGCCAGCGGTAGAACTCGATCTGCCGCGTCAGCGACCTGGACCAGTCGGCCGAGCCCGTGGCGGACTTCGGCTTCAGCGGGTCGTAGGAGCTGAGCGCGTACGCGGCGAGCGGGTTCTGGTAGCCGCCGTGCGCGTGGCTGGAGCCGATGCGCCAGGCCCAGCCCGCCGAGGTGTCGGTGGCACCGCCCCAGGCGTAGTACCAGGACAGCAGGTAGTGCGAGGCGTCCTTGCCGGTGCCGGCCGGGCAGGACGGGCTGGTGCAGTTGCCGATCTTCTTGAAGTACTTGTCGTACATCGCGTAGCGCAGGTAGTCGCCCATCTTCGCGGCCTTGGTCACGGTCGCGGAGACGTCCGAGCCCTTGCCCTGCTGCTTGGCCCACACGTCGGCCCAGTACGCGGCCTGCACCGCGCGCGCGTCGGCGTCGGGCGCGTTGGTGAACTTCCACTGCTTTGCGTAGCTGGAGTCACCGGTGAACAGGTCCAGATAGCCGTTCCTGCCGCCGTACTTGAACGCGTCGCAGGTGGGCTGCGGGACGGTCTCCCACACCGACTCCTGCGGGCCGCGCTGGAAGGTGTTGATGTAGGACGGGCCGGTGTCGGTCGGGCCCGCCTCGCACTTGCCGGGCGAGTTGCCATAGCCGTAGACGTTGTCGACGTCCTGGATCCAGTGCATGCCGTAGACGTCGTCCGTGCCGTACGCCGACTTCAGCTCGCCGGCGATCGGGTCCGGGCCCACCGAGACGGCCGTGTCCAGCCGGGACGGGTACTCGTTCGGGGTGTCGTGCTCGGGGGCGTACGTGGCCGGCTTGGAGGCGTTGTAGAAGGAGTTGGTCGGCTGGTCGGCGTGGGTGGGGATCATGTACTTCTCCATGATCTCCCAGGCGCCGTTGAACTTGGTCCAGTCGCCGGTCACCTTGCCGTACATGGCCTGCAGCCACAGGAGGTAGCTGTACGCCTCCGAGGTGGTCTCATGGCCGTGGTCGGGCGCCTCGACGATCAGCGTCTCCACCGAGTGGTAGGGGATGCCCTCGGGGGAGAAGTAGCCGTTCGCCGGGTTGGTGATCTTCCCGTACAGCTCCAGGAACCGGGCGTCGTACTCCTTGGTCGCGGCGATCTCCGTCACCGTGACCGTGGCCTTGGCGTGCCCGGTCGCCGTCGAGTCGAAGGTCGCGGCTCCCGTGCCGGTGGCGTTCGCGGTGATGGTCACCCGCTGCGCGGTGTTCCAGTTCTGCGGGGTGAAGGTCAGGCTCGCCCCGCCGGTCACCGTCAGGCCGGTGTTGCCGCCGGTGCGGGCCGTGGTGACGGTGACGTTGGAGGAGGGCTGCGTGGACAGCTTCACCTCGTAGGTGCCCGTCTTGCCCTGCTGCACCGGGAGTTGGGTCGGCGTGGCGACCACGGACGGCCCGGAGGCGACCGTGATGCCGACCGGGGTGGAGTCGGCGGAGGCACCCAGGCTGTCGTACGCCTTGGCCACCAGCGAGTGGTTGCCCACGGCCAGGTTCGACGCCGAGAGCGAGTACGGCGAGCTGGTGTCGGTGCCGAGCAGGGTCGTGTCGTCGTAGAACTCGACCTTGGTGATGGTGGCGCCGTCGGCCGCGGCGGCGGTCGCCGCGAGCGGGACCGCGTTGCCCTGCGTGTACACCGCGCCCGCGGTCGGGCTGGTCAGCACGGTGATCGGCGGCTGGTGCGCGCCGGCGCAGGTGGTGCCGTTGATCGCGAAGGACGTCGGTGCGGCGTTGCTGCCGCTGTAGGTGAACTGGGCGCCGGTCGACACCGCGGCTCCGGCGGCGATCGTGCCGTTGTAGCCCGCGTTGCGCACCGTGACCGACTGCCCGGACTGGGACCAGGTGCCGTTCCAGCCGTTGCTCAGCCGCTGGTTGCCCGCGTAGGCGTAGGTCAGCGTCCAGCCATTGATCGGGTCGGTGCCCCGGTTGGTGATCGTGAGGTCCGCGGTGAAGCCGGACCCCCAGTCGTTGGTCTTGTAGTCGACGCTGCACTGAAGTGCCGCTGCCTGGGCGGGAGTCGAACCCGTGCCCAGCATGGTCAGGGGAAGCGCCAGAGCAGCGACGACGGCCGTCCACAGCCGTCGGACCGTTCTGCGCCTGCGAGGGGGACGCACGTGCTGGTTCCTCCTTGCGGCTCGGAGTAAGAAGTCAAGGCTTGAACCAGTGGGAGCGCTCCCATAGTGAAGACGGGGTGGTTTCCGGTCAAGGTGTTTGAAGAGTCGAAAAGATTCGACGAATGCGATCGGAGAAAAGTCAAGCCGATCCCCTGTCCTTTACCGGCACTTGGCGCTACCTTCCTTCGCACCAGTGGGAGCGACTCCACCAGTCGACACGTGCCGTCACAGCGCGTCCGAACTGCAAGGAATCGCTCATGCGACACCCCCCGCGTTCAGCTCTTTTACTCGCCGGGGCCGCGCCGGTCCGTGTGGTGGAGCACTCCGTCACCTGCCGGTGGGGACCCGGATTCCAGGGATCCGCGAGGATCACCAACAGCTCGGTCCTGCACGGTGGTTGTCGGCTGCCCCTCGGCCTCGCCGGAGGGCTCAGAGATCGGCCAGGGCTGGAACGCCCGGTGGCCCCGGCCCTGTTGTGCCGTGACCACCGCGAGCGAGGACCCCAAATCCCCCTGGCGACGGGCGAGATCGGCGAGAACACCTGCGCGTGGTGCGACGCGCGCGGCCCGTCCCACCCGGGCCGGCCGAGCACCCTGAACCGCGCCTTCGGGCCCGCCCCGATCACCGCCCACGACGGCACCCCCATGCCGTTCGGCAGCGCGCTGCGCGACCAGCTGCGCGGCGCCACCCCGTAACCCCCCATCCAACATAAGGAAACCCGCACTCATGAGCCGTACCAGAACTGCGTTGCTCGCCGCCCTGGCGCTGACCGCCGGAGCCTCCGGGACGGCGCTCGCCGTCGTACCCGGTGACACCGGCATAGCCGCCGCGCCCTGCACCGTCGACTACAAGGTGCAGAACGACTGGGGCAGCGGCTTCACCGCCGCCGTGACCGTCACCAACAACGGGGCCGCCAAGTCCTCGTGGTCGGTGGGCTGGTCCTACGCCGGCAACCAGAGGGTCACCAACGCCTGGAACGCCAAGGTCACCCAGAGCGGAGCCGCCGTCACCGCCGCCAACGAGTCGTACAACGGCACGCTGGCGACCGGCGGTTCGGCCAGCTTCGGCTTCCAGGGCACCTACAGCGGCAGCAACGCGATCCCGGCGACCTTCACCCTCAACGGCGTGACCTGCAACGTCGACGGCGGCGGCCCGACCGACCCCGGCCCCACCGACCCGGGTCCGACGGACCCCGGCACGCCCACCGGCCGGGTCGACAACCCGTACGCCGGCGCCAAGGTGTACGTGAACCCCGAGTGGTCCGCGCACGCCGCCGCCGAGCCGGGCGGCAGCCGCATCTCCAACCAGCCCACCGGTGTGTGGCTGGACAGGACCGCCGCGATCAACGGAGTCAACGGCGGGATGGGCCTGCGCGCCCACCTCGACGAGGCACTGCGGCAGAAGGGCACCGGCGAGCTCGTCGTCCAGCTCGTCATCTACAACCTGCCCGGCCGTGACTGTGCGGCCCTCGCCTCCAACGGCGAGCTGGGCCCGACCGAGATCGACAAGTACAAGACGCAGTACATCGACCCGATCGCCGCGATCCTCGCCGACTCCAAGTACAGCGGCCTGCGGATCGTCACCACGGTCGAGCTCGACTCGCTGCCGAACCTGGTCACCAACGTGACCCCGCGGGCCACCGCCACGCCCAACTGTGACGTGATGAAGGCCAACGGCAACTACCAGAAGGGCGTCGGCTACGCCCTGAACAAGCTCGGCGACATCCCCAACGTCTACAACTACCTCGACGCGGGCCACCACGGCTGGCTCGGCTGGGACGACAACTTCGGCCCCTCCGCCGACATGTTCAAGACCGCCGCGACCACCGAGGGCGCGACCGTCGCCGACGTGGCCGGCTTCATCGTCAACACCGCCAACTACAGCGCGCTGAAGGAGAACAACTTCAAGATCACGGACTCCGTGAACGGGACGTCCGTGCGCCAGTCCAAGTGGGTCGACTGGAACCGCTACGTCGACGAGCTGTCGTACGCGCAGGCCATGCGCGAGAAGCTGGTCTCCGTCGGCTTCGACTCGAAGATCGGCATGCTGATCGACACCTCCCGCAACGGCTGGGGCGGCAGCGCACGGCCCGCCGGCCCGGGTGCCACCACCAGCGTCGACACCTACGTCGACGGTGGCCGCTACGACCGCCGCCTCAACACCGGCAACTGGTGCAACCAGGCCGGCGCGGGTCTCGGCGAACGGCCCAAGGCCGCTCCCGAGCCGGGCATCGACGCGTACGTCTGGATCAAGCCGCCGGGCGAGTCCGACGGTGCCAGCTCGGCGATCCCGAACGACGAGGGCAAGGGCTTCGACCGGATGTGCGACCCGACGTACACCGGCAACCCGCGGAACAACAACAACATGTCCGGCGCCCTGCCGAACGCGCCGCTCTCGGGGAAGTGGTTCTCCGCGCAGTTCCAGGAGCTGATGCGCAACGCGTACCCGCCCCTGTCGTGACGGGACGACCGGTTGGACCGATGACCGTGTGACATGACGGCTGCTGTGCCGGGACCGGGCCGCCCCGGCCCCGGCACAGCACCGCCGCACTGCCGCTTTTTGCGGTTACGGCAACACCACTGGCCTCTCCCCGGTGCGTCGGCGCACGCTGGCCGCATCCGGAGGAGAGGCTGACCACCATGGCGCACGCACACCCCGCACCCCACCAGCACGGCGGGGGGCACCACGACCACGACACCACCGACATCGACTGGGCCGAGATGGGCCCCCTGCTGGAGGCGCAGGCGGAGCTGTTCACACCGCTCTACGAGCACGCCCTGTCCTGGCTCGCCAAGCGGCAGACGGACCCGGGCCTGGTGGTGGACGCCGGCAGCGGCCCCGGTGTGGTGGCCGGTCTGTTCGCGGAGACCTTCCCCGGCGCCCGCGTGGTCGCCGTCGACAGCACCGAGCCCCTGCTGGAGCGCGCCCGCGCCCGCGCCGAGCGGCTGGGCGTCGCCGACCGCTTCGGCACCCTGGCCGGTGAGCTGCCCGGTGTCCTCGGCGACCTCGACTACCCGGCCGACCTGCTGTGGGCCAGCCGCAGCCTGCACCACCTCGGCGACCAGCGCGCCGCCCTCGCCGTGTTCGCCGAGCACCTCGCCCCCGGCGGCACCCTCGCCCTGATGGAGGGCGGCCTGCCCGCGCGCTACCTTCCCCGCGACATCGGCTTCGGCCGCCCCGGCCTCCAGGCCCGCCTGGACGCCCTGGAGTCGGAGTGGTTCACCCGCATGCGCACCTCCCTGCCGGACACGGTCGACGAGACGGAGGACTGGCCCGCCCTCCTCACGGCAGCCGGCCTCAAGCCCACCGGCACCCGCACCTTCCTCCTCGACCTCCCCGCCCCGGCCCCGGACCGCGCCCGCGCCTACATCGCCGCGCACCTCACCCGCCTGCGCGACGCCATGTCCGACGACCTCACCCCCGAGGACCGCACCACCCTCGACCGCCTCCTCGACCCCGCCGACCCCGCGAGCGTCCACCGCCGCCCGGACGTGTTCGTCCTGGCGGCCCATACGATCCATACGGCTACGCGGGTGCAGTGACGGCCGGGAACGCACGAGCGCCCCGCAAGCCGCGCAGGCTCCCGGGGCGCTCGTCGCCGAGTGACAGGTCAGGCCATGTCGAACGTCGCCGGGTTCGGGCCCAGGCGGCGGTCCTCGTTGAGGGCGCTGATCGCGGCGAGGTCCTCGGTGTCGAGGGTGAAGTCGAAGACGGCGATGTTCTCCGCGATGCGGGAGGGCGTCACGGACTTGGGGATGACGATGTTGCCGAGCTGGAGGTGCCAGCGCAGGACGACCTGGGCCGGGGTGCGCCGGTGCTTCTGGGCGATGGCGACGATCGCGGGGACCTCCAGGAGGCCCTTGCCCTGGCCGAGGGGCGACCAGGCCTCGGTGGCGATGCCCTGCTCGGCGTGGTACTCGCGGGCGGCGTGCTGCTGGAGGTGGGGGTGGAGCTCGATCTGGTTGACCGCGGGGATCAGCGAGGTCTCCGCGATCAGGCGCTCCAGGTGCTCCGGGAGGAAGTTGGAGACGCCGATGGACTTGACGCGGCCGTCGGCGTGGAGCTTCTCGAACGCGCGATAGGTGTCGACGTAGAGGTCGCGCGACGGGGTCGGCCAGTGGATCAGGTACAGGTCCACGTAGTCCAGGCCGAGCTTCGCCAGGGACTCGTCGAAGGCGCGCAGGGTGGAGTCGTACCCCTGGTCGCTGTTCCAGACCTTGGTGGTGACGAAGATGTCCTCGCGGGGGACGTCGGAGGAGGCGATGGCCTTGCCGGTGCCCTCTTCGTTGCCGTAGATCGCCGCTGTGTCGATGCTGCGGTACCCGGCCTCCAGCGCGGTGGCGACCGCCCGCTCCGCCTCGGTGTCCGGCACCTGCCAGACGCCGAAGCCCAGCTGGGGCATCTCGACGCCGTTGTTGAGGATGATCGGGGGGACCTTGCTGCTCACGAGCTCTCGATCCTTCGGTTGACGTCAGGTGGTACGTACATCGTCAACGATCACCCGCCGTGATGCATTCCTGACCCGGAAATACGCCGACCAGAGGCGACGACCCGCCTCACACCCTGTACAGCGCCTCCACCTCCGCCTCGTACGCCTTCTCGATCGCCTTCCGCTTCAGCTTCAGCGACGGCGTGAGCAGCCCGTGCTCCTCGGTGAAGGGCTGCGCGAGGATGCGGAAGGTGCGGATGGACTCCGCCTGGGAGACGAGCGTGTTCGCCGCGACGACCGCCCTGCGGACCTCCATCTCCAGGTCCGGGTCGCGCACCAGCTCGGCCGGGCCGAGCGGCGGCTTGTTGCGCATCGTCAGCCAGTGGTCGACGGCGTCCCGGTCGAGGGTGACGAGCGCCGCGACGAAGGGACGGTCGTTGCCGACGACCACGCACTGGTGGACCAGCGGGTGCTCGCGGACCCGCTCCTCCAGGGGCGTGGGGGAGACGCTCTTGCCGCCGGAGGTCACCAGGATCTCCTTCTTGCGGCCGGTGATGGTGAGATAGCCGTCCTCGTCGAGCTGGCCCAGGTCGCCGGTGGCCAGCCAGCCGTCGTGCAGGGTCTCGTCGGTGGCCTTGGGGTTGTTGAGGTAGCCCTGGAAGATGTTGGGGCCGCGCAGCCAGATCTCGCCGTCCTCGGCGATGTGCACGGTCACGCCGGGCACGGGCTGTCCGACCGTGCCGTAGCGGGTGCGCTCGGGCGGGTTCGCGGTCGCCGCCGCCGTGGACTCGGTCAGGCCGTAGCCCTCGTAGATCTGCACGCCCGCGCCCGCGAAGAACAGCCCGAGCTGCCGGTCCATCGCCGAGCCGCCCGACATGGCGTTGCGGATCCGGCCGCCCATCGCCGCGCGGACCTTGGCGTAGACGAGCTTGTCGAACAGCTGGTGCTGCATCCGCAGCCCCGCCGACGGGCCGGGCCCGGTGCCCCAGGCCTTCGCCTCGACCGCCTCGGCGTAGCGCACCGCCACGTCCACGGCCTTCGCGAACGGACCCTCCCGGCCCTCCTTCTCGGCCTTGCGGCGAGCCGCCGCGAACACCTTCTCGAAGATGTACGGCACGGCCAGGATGAACGTCGGCCGGAACGCGGCCAGGTCGGGCAGCAGCGCGGCCGCGTCCAGTCGCGGCTGGTGCCCGAAGCGCACCCTGCCGCGGATCGCGGCCACCTCCACCATCCGCCCGAAGACATGCGCGAGCGGCAGGAACAGCAGGGTCGCCGCCTCGTCGCCCTTCTTGGAGTGGAACACCGGCTCCCAGCGCGCGAGGACGGTGTCCGCCTCGTACATGAAGTTGCCGTGGGTGATCACACAGCCCTTGGGGCGGCCGGTCGTGCCCGAGGTGTAGATGACCGTCGCCACCGAGTCCGGCGTGACCGCGTTGCGGTGCCGGTGCACCACCTCGTCGTCCAGATGCGCCCCGGCGTCGTACAGCTCCTGCACACAGCCCTCGTCGAGCTGCCACAGCCGGCCCAGGCGCGGCAGCCGGCCGATGACGGTCGCGATGGTCATGGCGTGGTCCTCGTGCTCCACGACCGCGGCCGTCACCTCGGCGTCGTACAGCATCCAGAAGCACTGCTCGGCCGACGAGGTCGGATACAGCGGCACCACCTGCGCGCCGATCGTCCACAGCGCGAAGTCGAACAGCGTCCATTCGTAGCGGGTGCGCGACATGATGCCGACCCGGTCGCCGAACCGTACGCCCTGTGCGAGCAGGCCCTTGGCCAGGGCGAGCACCTCGTCGCGGAACTCGGCCGAGGTCACGTCCCGCCACTGCCCGGCCTCGTCCTTGCGGCCGAGCGCGATGTGCCGCGGGTCCTCGGACGCGTGCTCGAAGACGACGTCGGCCAGACCGCCCACCGGCGGTGCCAACGCCGACGGAGGGTTGGTGAACTCGCGCAAACCCGCTCCCGCCTCGATCCGGCGCTCCGCACAGCGCCGTGAAAGCTACCCCACGTGTCCGGGCGGCGGGAGGGCCCGGGAACCGGAGGGGTGCTCAGGTCCGCGCTGGTCAGGAGGGGAAAATGCGTGCAGATGGGGAAGGGCCGGACAGATTCCTGACGGTCCGGTAAGTTTCGGGACCGCAATCTCCACGGAATCTGTACGACCCGAGCAGCCGGTTCCGTGACGTGCCGGCGGCTCCTGACCCGAGGTGCAGGCCGCGCCCGCCGCGGCCACCACCCATCGGTGCAGGCCGCGCCCGCCTCGGCCGTCACCCCGAGGCGCGGGCAGGCCTCTCCTCCGTCAGCGTCGCCGCGGCCGAATCCGTCACTGCGCGCGCCCGCGCCCGCGCCGGGCGGACCAGCGCCAGTACCAGCAGCCCCGCCGTCACGCCCAGCACCCCGGCGACCACGGCCGTCGCGTTCAGGCCGGACGCGAACGCCGAGCGCAGCGCCTGCTCCGGGAAACCGCCCCGCAGGGCCCCCGCACCCCCGCCGGCGAGCGTGTGCGCCGCCTCGCGCGGCAGCTCGTCCGCCATCCGCGAGGTCAGCACCGTCCCGAAGACGTCGATCGCGAGCGCGTACCCGAGCTGCCGGAACGCGTTCACCGCACCGCCCGCCATCCCCGACTGCTCCGGCGGTACGGCGGCCAGCGCGGCCCCCGCGATGCCCGGAGCCACCAGACCGGTGCCCAGGCCCACCAGCAGCAGCCCCGGCACCAGCGCCGACGCCGTCGAGCCGGAGTCCAGGAACGCCAGGCAGAAGTGGCCCGCGCCGATCAGCAGCAGACCGCCTCCGACCGTGAACCGCGCGGGCACCCCGTGCAGCAGCCGGCCGCCCGCCGCGGCCACCACGAACGAGGCCAGCGACAGCCACAGGAACACGGCGCCACCGCGCACCGGGCTCATCCCGAGCAGCGTCTGCAACCAGATCGACGTGTACGGCATCAGCCCGAACGCCGCCCCGCTGAACGCCAGCGCGCCCAGCATGACCCCCGCGAAGGCCGGCCTCAGGAACAGCCGCGGGTCCAGCAAGGGGTCGGCCGCCCGCAGCTCCACCACGACGAAGCACGCCAGCGACGCCGCCGCGAGCCCGAACGAGGCGAGGGCACCGCCGTCGCCCCAGCCGTTCTCACCGGCCCGCACCGCACCGAAGGTGACCGCACCGGCGGCGCCCGCGAACAGCGCCGTGCCCGCCCAGTCGATCCGGCGGCCCGCCGCGCCCTTCGACTCCGGCACCGCCCGCAGCGTCAGCCACACCGCGGCCACGCTCACCGGCAGATTGACGTAGAAGATCCACCGCCAGCCCGGCCCGTCGGTGAGGAGCCCGCCGAGCACCGGGCCCACCGCGGCCGCCGCTCCGCTGACCGCGCCCCACACCCCGAGCGCCACCGACCGGCGCCGCCCCTGGTAGACCGAGCCCAGCAGCGGCAGTGTCGTCGCGAGCATCGCCGCCGCGCCCACGCCCTGCACCACCCGCGCCGCGACCAGCACGCCCGGCCCGGACGCCAGCCCGCACAGCAGGGACGCCGCCGCGAACAGCACCACACCCGCCACATGCACCCGCCGCCGCCCCAGCACGTCGGCCGCGGCCCCCGCCCCCAGCAGCAGCGCGGCCAGCGCCAGCGCGTACCCGTCCATCACCCACTGCAAGTCGCTCAGCGAGGCGTCCAGCGCACCCGCCATGTCCGGCAGCGCGACGACCACGATCGTCACGTCCAGCAGCAGCATGAACGTGCCCAGACACACCGCTGTCAGCGGCCCCCATGTCCGCATGTCCCACTCCCCGTATCCACTCGTACCGGCCTTCTGTTCGCTCCGTACGATGGGTGGCGCGCAGCGGATCGCGGCGGAAGGGAGCCGTGGTGCGGCGGAATCCGACCGAAGGGCAGGGTGTGGAGCTGGAATCCGACATCGTCGACGGGCTCGATCTGCAGATCCTGGACGCCCTGGAGGTCAACGGCCGCGCCTCCTTCAGCCGGATCGGCGCGGTGCTCGGCGTCTCCGACCAGACCGTCGCGCGCCGCTACCGGCGGCTGTGCGCCGAGGCCGGGCTGCGGGTCGTGGCCGTCCGGGACGCCGAGCGGCTCGGGCAGGACCAGTGGACGCTGCGGCTGCGGTGTGTGCCCGACAGCGCGCTCACCATCGCCGACGCGCTCGCCAAGCGGGCCGACACCAACTGGATCGGCCTGGCGGCCGCGGGCACCGAGCTCATCGTCTGCACCCGGCCGCGCAGTCCCGGCGACCGGGACGACCTGCTGCTCGGCAAGCTGCCGCGTACGCCGCGCGTGCTGGAGATCCGGGCGCATCAGGTGCTGCACCGCTTCTACGGTGGTCCGACCGGGTGGCTGCGCAAGTTCCGCGTCCTGGGTGACGAGCAGGTCGCCGCGCTGCGGGCCGAGCTGCCGGTGGCCGAGGGGCCCGCCCGGATCTCTCCCGAGGACGAGCCGTTGGTGGAGGCCCTGGAGCGGGACGGCCGTGCCACGTATCCCGAGCTGCAGCGGGTCACCGGGCGGTCGGAGTCCTCCGTGAAGCGGCGGCTGGCCTCGCTGCTCGGGTCCGGCGCGGTGTACATCGACATCGAGTACCGGTCGGAGGTGCTGGGGTATCCGATGGCGGCGGAGTTGTGGATCACGACCGCGCCGTCCGCGCTGAGGTCCGTGGGGGAGGCCATGGCCACCCATGACGAGGTCGCTCATGTCGCGGCCACCGCCGGCCCCAGCAACATCATCGCCACCGTCGTGGTGCGGTCCACCGCCCATCTGTACGAGTACCTCAGCGGGCCCTTGGGTCGGTTGGAGGGCGTGCAGCATGTGGAGGCCTCGCCGTTTCTCCGGCGGGTCAAGCAGCTGACGTATCCGGTGGCCGGGCGGTGAACCGACGCCCTCGGCCCGTCAGGGACGTACTCTGCCGGCCAGCACCGCGGCCGCCAGCGCTTCCGCCGGGCCGTGGGGCGACGCCCTGCGGGGGTTGTGCAGCAGCACGAAGTCGACCTTGCCCAGTTCCGGCAGGCCGGCCCGGTCCGGGACTCGGACCAGGCCGGGTGGGATCAGGCCGCGGGAGTGGGCCATGACACCGAGGCCGGCTCTCGCGGCGGCGATGAGGCCGTTGAGGCTGCCGCTGGTGCAGGCGATGCGCCACTCGCGGCCCTCGCGCTGCAGGGCCTCCAGGGCCATGGCGCGGGTGATGCCGGGCGGCGGGTAGACGATCAGCGGGACGGGGCGCTCGGGATCCAGGCGCAGGCGTTCGCCGCCGATCCAGACCAGGCGGTCGTGCCAGACCAGGCGCCCGCGAGGGTCCTCCGCTCGGCGCTTGGCGAGCACCAGGTCCAGCTTTCCGGCGGCGAGCTGCTCGTGCAGCGTGCCGGACAGCTCCACCGTCAGCTCCAGGTCGACCTCGGGGTGGTCGTGGCGGAAGCGCTCCAGGATCTCCGGCAGCCTGGTCAGCACGAAGTCCTCGGACGCGCCGAAGCGCAGCCGCCCGCGCAGCCGGGTGCCGGTGAAGAACGCCGTCGCCTGCTCGTGCACCTGGAGGATCCGCCGGGCGAAGCCGAGCATCGCCTCGCCGTCCTCGGTCAGCTCCACCGAGTGGGTGTCCCGGGTGAACAGCGCCCGGCCGGTGGCGTCCTCCAGGCGGCGTACGTGCTGGCTGACCGTCGACTGGCGCAGCCCGAGCCGCCGGGCGGCCTGCGTGAAACTCAGCGTCTGGGCCACCGCGAGGAAGGCGCGCAGCTGGGCGGGGTCGTACACCCTCCTGAGGTTATCGCGGAACGTGATGGCAGTCAGTGTGGTGTACGGGATTCCCGATCACGGCGTCGCGGAGCAGGATGGAGGGGGGACCCTTGGCCGGACCTCGGGGTCCTATGGCCGGGACCTCGGGCCCCTTTGCCTGGGGCCACGTGCCCCTCACGTACCACCGAGCACCGAAAGCGGAGCACAGTGAAACGCCTGCGATGGCCGACCCGGCTGCCGATCGACCCGTACGTCCTGCTGCTGCTCGGGACGGTGGGCCTCGCGGCGCTGCTGCCGGCCCGCGGCACGGGCGCCGAGTTCGTCGACGGGGCGTCCACGGCCGCGATCGCGTTCCTGTTCTTCCTGTACGGGGTACGGCTGTCCACCCGTGAGGCGCTGGACGGGCTGAAACACTGGCGGCTGCACGTGGTCGTGCTGGCCTGCACCTTCGTGATCTTCCCGCTGCTCGGGCTGGCCGCCCGCGGCCTGGTGCCGGTGCTGCTGACCCAGCCGCTCTACCAGGGCCTGCTGTTCCTGACGCTGGTCCCCTCGACCATCCAGTCGTCGATCGCGTTCACCTCGATCGCCCGCGGCAACGTGCCCGCCGCGATCTGCGCCGGGTCCTTCTCCTCGCTGGCCGGCATCGTCGTGACACCGCTGCTCGCGGCCTCGCTGCTGGGGTCCAGCGTGGGCGGGTTCTCGGCGGACTCGCTGGTGGAGATCGTGCTGCAACTGCTGGTGCCCTTCGTGGCCGGGCAGGTGCTGCGCCGCTGGGTGGGCGGTTTCGTCACCCGGCACAAGAAGGTGCTGGGCCTGGTCGACCGCGGCTCGATCCTGCTGGTCGTCTACGCCGCCTTCAGCGAGGGCATGGTCCAGGGCATCTGGTCCCAGGTCAGCCCGCTGCGGCTGGGCGGCCTGCTGCTGGTGGAGGCCGTGCTGCTGGCGGTCATGCTGGCGCTGACCTGGTACGGCTCGAAGGCGCTGGGCTTCGGCCGCGAGGACCGGATCGCGATCCAGTTCGCCGGTTCGAAGAAGTCCCTGGCGTCCGGGCTGCCCATGGCGAGCGTGCTGTTCGGCGCGCACGCCTCGCTTGCGGTGCTGCCGCTGATGCTCTTCCACCAGATGCAGCTCATGGTGTGCGCGGTGATCGCCAAGCGCCGCTCGCACGACCCGGTCGAGCCGGTCAGCGGGCGTCCCTCAGCCGCAGTGTCACGAACCGCGGCCGGTACAGCGCCACGTTCGCGTTGATCCGCGCCGCGGCGTCCGTGGTCCCCAGCCAGTTGACGTCGTAGCTGAGCACCAGCCGTCCGCCGCCGCTCAGTTCCGGGTGCGCCTGCGGGTTGTAGGCGGCGACGCCGTCGCGGGGCAGCGGTGGGGTGATGCCGCGGGACGGGCCGTGCCAGGGGCCGGTGGGGGAGCAGGACCAGTACGACGTCACGGTGTGCAGCCCCGCCGTGCCCGCGGCCATGGTGAACAGCACGTACGTCTCCCCGTCCCGCACCACCGAGAAGGCGCTGCCCACCCCGGCGCGTCGCCCGTCCCCGAGCACCGGGCGCGGCACAGCCCCGGCCGCCCACTCCCGCCCCGTCCAGTACTCCCAGGCCGACGGATCGCCGAGTCCGCCCTCGGGCACCCGGGCGACGTACGCCGAGGAGACCGGGCGGGAGACGGCGCGGCCGTCGTCACCGCCGTAGACGTACGTCCAGCCGTCCTGCTCGACCAGCGTCGTGCCGAACAGCACGCGCCGGGAGGGGGTGGGGACCGTCCGCTGGTCGTGGACCTTCACCACGGACTCGACCCTCAGATCCGGCAGGGAGAGCGTGGCGACCTCGGTCGCGGTGGGCACGCCGTAGATCCAGGGCGGCTGCCCGGCGGTGCGCGTCCACAAAAGGACGCGGACGACCCGTTCAGTGGCGCCGGGGGAGCGGGGCTCGACGCGGGCGGCGACCGGCCAGCGCCACTGTCCGGGGCCGGGGTCGGGGAAGAGCGGGGCGGGGAGGGTGCTCTCCAGGCGTCCGTCGCGCATGACCACGGCCGAGTTGCGCACCATCGGCGCGGCCGCGTCGCGCCAGGAAGCGGACTCGCCGTGGGGGTCGGACGGGGCGTGCACGGCGCCCAGGAACGTGTCGGAGAACAGCCACAGCAACCGACCGTCCGGCAGCCGCACCGAGTGGGTGCCGTCGCCGCCGGTCCAGTCGTCGGTGCGGGCGGCGTCGTCGCCGTAGCGCGCGAACTCGCCGGTGAGCCGCTCGTCGGCCGACCAGGAGCCGATCGCCCTGGGGCGGCAGCCCTCGCCGCCCGCCCCGTCGTCCCCCGGCGGCGCGGTGAGCAGCACGGCCCCCAGCACCAGGGCCAGCAGCAGGCCGAGCCCGGATGCCAGGCGCTGTGCGGCGAAGGACATGTGCGGCGACGTTAGTGGCTGCCGGGCACGGGGTCCATGGGGCCTCAGGGCACCAGGACGACCTTGCCCAGGTTGGTCCGCGAGGCGATCGCGCGGTGCGCCTCCTCGGCCTCGGCGAGCGGGTACTCGGCGTGCACGGCGGGCCGCAGGGAGCCTTCCGTGAACAGCCGCCACAGCTCCCGGCGCCACTGCTCGTACAGCTCGGGCCGTCCGCGGGCGATCAGCGCCATCTGGAACCCGATCACCGACCTGGCGCCCACGAGCAGGTCGTACGCCTGGATCGTGCCGCCGCCCGAGCTGTACGCCACCAGCCGCCCGCCCGGTGCGAGCGCGGACACCGCCGGAGTGAGCAGCTCACCGCCGACGGCGTCGAGGGCGTAGTCGACGGGCTCGCCCCAGTCGGTGTCGTCGTAGTGGACGACCTCGTCGGCGCCGAGGGAGCGCACGAAGTCCGCCTTGGCCGGGTCGGACACGGCTCCCACCACGCGGGAGGCGCCGCGCAGCCGGGCGAGCCGCACCGCGAGATGGCCGACGCCGCTCGCCGCGGCCGTGACCAGCGCGGCCTCGCCCGGGGCGGGGCGTGCCGCCTCCAGCGCGCCGTACGCGACCAGGCCGCTGCGCACCAGGGCGACGGCGTCCACGGCCGAGGCGCCGTCGGGCACGGGGGACGCCATGGCCTCCAGGAGCGGGGCGTACTCGGCGTAGCCGTGCCCGAAGCACAGCCCGGTCGCCGGGCCGGTACCGGGTCACCCCCTCGCCCACGGCCACGACCTCCCCGGCGATCTCGCCGCCCAGCGCGATCGGCTCGGCGGCCTCGGTGACCTTGCGGACGACGGGCAGGGTGACCCCGACGGCCTCGCAGCGCACCAGCAGCTCGCCGGGCGCCGGCTCGGGGACGGCGACCTCCTCCAGGAACAGGGGGCCACCGGGACGGTCGTAGCGGATGCGGCGCACAGAGCCTCCGAGGACGTCGGATTCGTTGGGAGCCCCAACGATAGCTGGGATCGTTGGGAAGTCCAATGGTTTCCGTCTAGGCTGCCGCCATGACCGAAGCCCCCCTGCCCGCGATCCGCTCCCTGCCCAGCTGGCTGCTCGGCCGCGCGGCGGCCCGGGGGCGCGCCCTGGTGGCCGAGGCGCTGGCCACCGAGGACCTGCGGATGTGGCACCACGTCGTGCTCTCCGCCGTCCGTGACCTCGCCCCTGTCGCCCAGGCCGACCTCGGCCGCTCCGTCGGGCTCGACCCCAAGGACCTGGTCGGCATCCTCAACGACCTCCAGACGGCCGGCCTCGTCGTGCGCGCCCCCGACCCCGCGGACCGCCGCAAGAACGCCGTGTCCCTCACCGAGGCGGGCGACCGGAAGCTGACGCGCTGCGAGAAGGCGGCGCGTGAGGCCAACGACGCCCTGCTCGCCCCGCTGTCGACGGCCGAACGGGAGCAGTTCATGCGCCTGTTGACGCGCATCTCCGGGACACAGGGGTGAGGGCGGTTACCGTTCCGGCATGACCGCACCCACCGCGCTCGATCCGGCGCGCACCGCCCTCGTCCTGGTCGATCTGATGGACCGCATCGTCGCACTGCCCCTGGAACCGCACACGGGCGCCGAAGTCCTGGCCGTCTGTGAGGAACTGGCCGCCCGCTTCCGGGCCGCCGGGGCGCCGGTCGTGCTCGTCCGCGTGGAACGGCCCGGCGTGACCGAGCAGCCGCCCGGCAGCGGCCTGGCGCACGGGCTGCTCAGGGACGGGGACATCGAGATCGTCAAGCGCACGATCGGCGGCTTCCACCTCACCGGACTCGACGACCGGCTGCGCGGGCAGGGCGTCGACACCCTGGTGTTCGGCGGCATCGCCACCAACCTGGGCGTGGAGTCCACCGCCCGCGCCGCCGGTGACCTCGGCTACGAGCTGGTCTTCGTCGAGGACGCCATGACCGCCTTCACCGCGCCCGAGCACACGGCCTCCGTGACGCTGGACTTCCCCCGGCTGGGCACGGTCGCGGCGGCGGCCGACGTCACCTTCCAGCAGGGCTGAACCACGGGCTGAGCCGTCGGCGGAACGCCCAGCGGGACCCCGGCGGCGCAGGGGGCGCTCCCCGCCGTACCGGGGTCCCGCCGCCCGTGCAGCGAGGGGACCTCTCAGCCCCGGTCGGCCGTGGCCGGCAGGGCGATGCGGTCCTCACCCGCGTACACGTTCATGGACCCGCCCCGCAGGAATCCCACCAGGGTCAGACCCGTCTCGGCGGCCAGGTCCACCGCGAGCGACGACGGCGCCGACACCGCCGCCAGCACCGGAATCCCGGCCATCACCGCCTTCTGCGCCAGCTCGAACGACGCCCGCCCCGACACCAGCAGAATCGCCCGCGCCAGCGGAAGCCGGTCCTCCTGCAGCGCCCGCCCGACCAGCTTGTCGACCGCGTTGTGCCGGCCCACGTCCTCGCGTACGTCGATCAGCTCGCCGTCCTCGTGGAACAGCGCGGCCGCGTGCAGTCCGCCCGTCCGGTCGAAGACGCGCTGGGCCGCGCGCAGCCGGTCCGGCAGGACCGCCAGCAGCTCGGGCGTGACCCTGAGCGGAGGCGTGTCCGCGATCGGCCAGCGCGCCGTCGTACGGACCGCGTCCAGGCTGGCCTTGCCGCACAGCCCGCACGACGACGTCGTATAGACGTTGCGCTCCAGGGTGATGTCCGGGACCGTCACGCCCGGCGCGGTCCGCACGTCCACCACGTTGTAGGTGTTCGAGCCGTCGGCCGTGGCGCCCGCGCAGTACACGATGTTCTGCAGGTCCTTGCCCTCGGCCAGCACCCCCTCGCTGACCAGGAACCCGGCCGCCAGCGCGAAGTCGTCGCCGGGCGTGCGCATGGTGATCGCCAGCGGCTTGCCGTTCAGCCGGATCTCCAGGGGCTCCTCGGCGACGAGCGTGTCCGGGCGGGTGGAGACGGCCCCGTCCCGGATGCGGAGCACCTTGCGTCGTTCCGTGACTCGTCCCATGTCCCGATCAGTCCCGTCAGTTCCGGTTCTGTACGTGCTCGAAGTTCTGTACGTGCTGATAGCCGAAGCGGCCCTTGATGCAGAGGTTGCCGTGGGTCACCGGGTTGTCGTGCGGCGAGGTGACCTTGACGATCTCATTGTCCTGCACGTGCAGCGTGAGGTTGCAGCCCACTCCGCAGTACGCGCACACCGTGGTCGTCTCCGTCTGCCGCGCCTCGTCCCAGGTCCCGGCCGCCCGCATGTCGAACTCCGACTTGAAGGACAGGGCGCCCGTCGGGCACACCTCGATGCAGTTGCCGCAGTACACGCACGCCGAGTCGGTCAGCGGGGCGTCGTGCTCGACGGCGATCCGGGCGTCGAAACCGCGCCCGGCGACCGAGATCGCGAAGGTGTTCTGCCACTGGTCGCCGCAGGCGTCGACGCACTTGTAGCAGAGGATGCACTTGTCGTAGTCGCGGACGTACAGCTCGTTGTCGACCCTCGGCTCCTCGTCGAGGCGCGCCGCGTCCGGGCCGAAGCGGTCCGGTTTCGCCTCGTACTCCTTGATCCAGTCGGCGACCTTCGGAGTCGTCGACAGGTCGACCGAGGAGGCGAGCAGTTCGAGGACGACCTTGCGGCTGTGCCGGGCCCGCTCGGTGTCCGTACGGACCTCCATGCCCGGCTCGGCCTTGCGGGAGCAGGCCGGCACCAGTGTCCTGGAGCCCTCGACCTCGACGACACAGACCCGGCAGGCGTTCTTCGGCGTCAGGGTGTCGCCCTGGCAGAGGGTCGGGATGTCCTTCCCCGCCGCCCGGCAGGCGTCGAGGATCGTCGAGCCCTCCGGGACGCGCGCCTGCTCCCCGTCGATCGTGAACTCCAGCAGCCGGCGCGGGAGTCCGAGTGGTGTCACTGTCATTCGTACGCTCCCAGACGGTCGACGGCGGATTCCACGGCGTTCCACGCGGTCTGTCCCAGACCGCAGATCGAGGCGTCCCGCATCGCGCGGCCGACCTCCCTGAGCAGCGCGATGTCGTCGGCGGCCGCGGCCCCGGTGCGCTCCACGATCCGGTGCAGCGCCTCCTCCTGCCGCACGGTCCCGACCCGGCACGGCACGCACTGCCCGCACGACTCGTCCCGGAAGAACTCCGCGATGCGCAGCAGGAGCCGGGGGAGGGGAACCGTGTCGTCGAAGGCCATCACCACACCCGAGCCCAGGGTGGTGCCCGCCTCGCGGGTGCCTTCGAAGGTGAGCGGGACGCCCGTCTCGTCGGGCCGTACGAAACCACCCGCGGCACCGCCGAGAAGGACGGCCCGCAGCCGCTCCCGTACGCCCGCCAGCTCCAGCAGCTCGCCCAGCGTCGCCCCGAACGGCAGCTCGTAGATCCCCGGCCGCCGCACGCTGCCCGACACGCAGAACAGCTTCGGTCCGGTGGACCTCTGCGTGCCGATCGCCGCGTACGCCTCGGCTCCCATGGTGAGGATCGGCAGGACGTTGACCAGCGTCTCGACGTTGTTCTCCACCGTCGGCCTGCCGAACAGGCCGTTCTGAACCGGGAACGGCGGCTTGGAGCGCGGCTCGCCCCGGTAGCCCTCGATGGAGTTGAACAGGGCGGTCTCCTCGCCGCAGATGTACGCCCCCGCCCCGCGCCGGATCTCGATGTCGAAGGCGTACCCCTGCCCGAGGACGTCCTCGCCCAGCAGTCCCCGCGCGCGTGCCTGGGTGATCGCGTGTTCCAGGCGTCGCAGGGCGCGCGGGTACTCGCCGCGCAGATAGAGGTAGCCGTGGTGGGCGCCGGTCGCGTACCCGGCGATCGTCATCGCCTCGATCAGCGCGTACGGGTCCCCCTCCATCAGCACGCGGTCCTTGAAGGTGCCCGGCTCGGATTCGTCGGCGTTGCAGACCAGATAGTGCGGGTGGTCCGGCTGGGCTGCCGTGGCCTGCCACTTGCGGCCCGTCGGGAAGGCGGCCCCGCCCCGGCCGAGCAGGCCTGAGTCGGTGACCTCGCGGATGACCCCGGCGGGGCCCAGCTCGAAGGCGCGGCGCAGGGCGGTGTAGCCGCCGTGGGCGCGGTAGTCGTCGAGGGAGGCGGGGTCGACGACACCGACCCGGCGCAGCAGGACCAGCCCCGGCGAGCCTGCCTGGGGCACGGCCGTCGCCGCCGGGGGCTCCTCGGGCGCGGAGTCGGGCGCGGTCGCGGCGAGGACGGCTTCCTCGACGGTCGCCGGCGCCGACACCGCCGTACGCACCGGGTCACCGGCCCGGATCGCGAGCGCGGCCGGGGCGCGTTCGCACAGGCCCAGGCACGGGCTGCGCTGCACGTGGACGCCGCGTGCCTCGACGCCCTCGCACAGTCCGGACGCGCCGGCCGCGGTGCACGCGAGGTCCGTGCAGACGTGCAGCACGGTCGCGGGGCGGGGCTTCACCGAGAACATCGCGTAGAAGGTGGCGACCCCGTAGGCCTCCGCCGGAGGCACGGTCAGCCGTCGGCACAGATAGCCGAGCGCGCCCTCGCTGATCCAGCCGATCCGGTCGTTGATCGCGTGCAGCCCCGGCAGCAGCAGGTCGCGGCGGTCCCGGGCGGCGCGGCCGCCGCGCGCCCACCTCAGGTCGGCGTCGGAGCGGTCGGCCCCCTCCCAGGAGGACTCTGGAGGCCCCAACAGGGCGTCGACGGCGGCCCGTTCCTCGTCCGTCGGTTTGCTGTCGCCGAAGTGCAGGTCCACTCACGTCACCTCACGTAGGTCACTGCGGGGAGCTTCTCGATCCGGATCGCCGACGCCTTGAACTCCGCCGTGCCCGCGATCGGGCAATTGGCCTCGATCGTCAGCTGGTTGGTGTCCACCTCGTCGGGGAAGTGCATGGTCATGAACGCCAGGCCGGGCCGCAGCGCGGTGTCGATCCACACCGGTGCCACCACCGCACCGCGCCGCGAGGTGACGCGGACCTCCTCGCCGACCACGACCCCGTAGCGCTCGGCGTCCTCCGGGCACAGCTCGATGTACTCGCCGCGGCGCAGCGGGGAGGCGTAACCGCCGCTCTGCACGCCGGTGTTGTAGGAGTCGAGCCGTCGCCCGGTGGTGAGCCGGATCGGGTACCGCTCGTCGGTGAGGTCGACCGGCGGATCGTGCGACACCAGCCCGAAGGGCGCCGGCATGCCGCGCTTCTCGGGGTCGGACTCCCACAATCGGCCGTGCAGATACGTCGGTTCGAGCCGGTCGCCGCTCGGGCAGGGCCACTGGATGCCCTGGTGCTCCTCCAGGCGCGCATACGTCATCCCGTGGTGGTCCGGCGACACCGAGCGCAGCTCGTTCCAGACCGCCTCGGCGTCGGCGTACTTCCAGTCGTGGCCGAGGCGTGCCGCCAGCTCGCAGAGGATGTCGATGTCCTCGCGGGCCTCGCCGGGCGGGGTGACGGCCCGGCGCACCCGCTGCACCCGACGCTCGCTGTTGGTGGTGGTGCCCTCGGTCTCGGCCCAGCCGGCGGTGGCGGGCAGGACGACGTCCGCGAGTTCGGCGGTCCTCGTCAGGAAGATGTCCTGCACGACCAGGAAGTCCAGTGCCTTCAGCCGACGTATCGCCTGTTCGCTGTCCGCCTCGGACTGGGCCGGGTTCTCGCCGATGCAGTAGACCGCCCTGAGCGTGCCCTCCTCCATCGCCTCGAACATCTCGGTGAGGTTCAGGCCGTAGTGCGGCTGGATGACGGTGTCCCAGGCGGACTCGAAGCGGGCCCGGGCACCGGGGTCGAGGATGTCCTGGAAGCCGGGCAGCCGGTTGGGGATGGCTCCCATGTCGCCGCCGCCCTGCACGTTGTTCTGACCGCGCAGGGGCTGCAGCCCGCTGCCCCAGCGCCCGACATGGCCGGTCAGCAGGGAGAGGTTGATCAACGCGCGCACGTTGTCGGTGCCGTTGTGGTGCTCGGTGATGCCGAGGGTCCAGCACAGCTGGGCGCGCTCGGCGCGTGCGTAGGCGTGCGCCAACTCCCGTATCGCGGCGGCCGGTACGCCGGTGACCTTCTCGGCGAGGGACGGCGTCCAGGGCTCGACCAGCGCCCTGTACTCCTCGAAGCCGGAGGTCGCCCGCTCGATGAACGCCTCGTTGGCCAGGCCCGCGTGGATGATCTCCCGGCCGATCGCGTGCGCCATCGGGATGTCGGTGCCCACGTTCAGGCCGAGCCAGCTCTCGGCCCACTCGGCGGTGGAGGTGCGGCGCGGGTCGACGGCGTACATCCGGGCGCCGTTCCTGATGCCCTTCAGCACGTGCTGGAAGAAGATCGGATGCGCGAAGCGGGCGTTGGAGCCCCACATCACGATGACGTCCGTGTGCTCGATCTCCTCGTACGACGACGTACCCCCGCCCGAGCCGAACGCGGCGGACAGACCGGCGACGCTCGGGGCGTGACAAGTGCGGTTGCAGGAGTCGACGTTGTTGGTGCCCATCACCACGCGGGCGAACTTCTGGGCCACGTAGTTCATCTCGTTGGTGGCGCGGGCGCAGGAGAACATCCCGAACGCGTCCCTGTTGCGCCGCAGGCCGCGGGCCGTGCGGTCCAGGGCCTCCTCCCAGCTCGCCTGCCGGAACGGCTCGTCGCGGGAGTCGCGGACCAGGGGGTGGGTGAGGCGCGTGTAGGTCTTGGGCTGCCGTTTCCTCATGCGGCGCTCCTCAGCGCGAGCAGGTCCGAGATGGCGTGAACGGTGCGCAGGGTGGGCACCTCCACGCCGGTGATCTCCGCGAGTTCGACGACCGCGGCGAGCAGCACGTCGAGTTCGAGCGGTTTGCCGCGTTCCAGGTCCTGGAGCGTGGAGGTGCGGTGGTCGCCGACCTTCTCCGCGCCCGCCAGACGGCGTTCGATGGAGACGCCGACCTCGCAGCCGAGCGCCTCGGCGACGGCCAGCGTCTCGGCCATCATGATCTCGATGACCCTGCGCGTGCCGCCGTGCCGGCACATCTGGGCCATGGTGGCGCGGGCCAGCGCGCTGATCGGGTTGAAGGAGATGTTGCCGAGCAGCTTCAGCCAGATGTCGTTGCGCAGGTCGGGCTCGACGGGGCACTTGAGCCCGCCGGCCCTCATGGCCTCGCCGAAGCGGACGCAGCGCGGGGACACGCTGCGGTCGGGCTCGCCGATCGAGAACCGGGTGCCTTCCAAGTGCCGTACGACGCCTGGTCCTTCGAGTTCTGTGGCCGCGTAGACCACGCAGCCGACGGCCCGTTCGGGCGCGAGCACCGCACTGACCGCGCCGCCGGGGTCCACGCTCTCGACGCGGTGGCCGTCGTAGGGGCCGCCGTGGCGGTGGAAGTACCACCAGGGGATGCCGTTCTGCGCGGCGATCACCGCCGTGGTGTCGTGCAGCAGGGGCTCGATCAGCGGCCCGCACGCCGCGTACGCGTTGGCCTTCAGGCCGAGGAAGACATAGTCGACCGGGCCGATCTCGGCCGGGTCGTCGGTGGCGTGCGCGCGAGCGGTGAAGTCACCGCGCGGGCTCAGCACCCGTACTCCGTGCTGCCTCATGGCCGCGAGATGCGGTCCACGGGCGACGAGATGCACATCGGCGCCCGCGCGGTGGAGCGCGGCACCGACATAGGCGCCGATCGCACCGGCGCCGAGGACTGCGACTTTCACTTCGGGAACGCTCCGTTCGGTCGAGGGAGTACCGCGGAGGTGGCTGAAAGTGCCGTGTCGTCGACCGATTCTTGTCGACGAAATATTGTCTACAGTATGGAGGAGGGGTGGGCAAGGGTTCGCGCATGGCCGCCGCCCCCTCTGACCGAAGCCGACAACTCGGGCGCCGGAATCCTGTGTGATCGCCTGTCGGGCTACCCGTGAGTCACTGACAAGACTGGTGAATCCCCGCAACAGAGGCCAGCCACTAGGGGGACCACCGCACATGAACGGCTCGCGCATCGCCGCCGTCGGCCACTACCAGCCCGCCCGGATCCTCGGGAACGAGGACCTGGCGGGCATGGTCGACACCAGTGACGAGTGGATCAGGAGCCGCGTCGGCATCCGCACCCGCCACATCGCCGGACCCGACGAGCCCGTCGACGAACTGGCCGCCCACGCCGCCGCCAAGGCCCTCGCGGCGGCGGGACTCGACCCGGCCGACATCGACCTCGTGCTGGTCGCCACCTCCACGGCCGTCGACCGCTCCCCGAACATGGCCGCCCGGGTCGCCGCCCGGCTCGGCATCCCGCGGCCCGCCGCGATGGACATCAACGTGGTGTGCGCGGGCTTCACGCACGCCCTGGCCACGGCCGACCACACGGTCCGCGCGGGGGCGGCCCGGCGTGCGCTGGTCATCGGCGCCGACAAGATGTCCGCGGTGACCGACTGGAGCGACCGCACCACCTGTGTCCTCGTCGGTGACGGCGCGGGGGCCGCCGTGGTCGAGGCCTGCGCCGAGGGCGAGACCCCCGGCATCGGCCCGGTGCTGTGGGGATCGGTGCCCGAGATGGGGCACGCCGTACGCATCGAGGGAGAGCCGGCGCGGTTCGCCCAGGAGGGGCAGAGCGTGTACCGCTGGGCGACCCAGCAGCTGCCCCCGCTGGCCCGGCAGGCCTGCGAGCGGGCGGGGCTGGCACCGGAGGAACTCGCCGGGGTGGTGCTGCACCAGGCCAACCTCAGGATCATCGAGCCGCTCGCCGAGAAGATCGGCGCGGTCAACGCGGTCGTGGCCCGCGATGTCGTCGACTCCGGGAACACCTCGGCCGCGAGCATCCCGCTGGCCTTCTCCAAGCTGGTCGAACAGGGCGCCGTCACGAGCGGCGACCCGGTCCTGCTGTTCGGCTTCGGCGGCAACCTGTCGTACGCCGGCCAGGTGGTGCGCTGCCCCTGAGGCGCTTTACCACCTCATGGCACGGCCATGGGCCGCCGTAGACTGTAGACGAAATCCAATCCATACTGGCGTTCCGGCCGCTGTTCCCGGCCGCCCTGCCGAGGAGGGGACCGCGATGTTGTCGACAGGACTGCCCCAGGGGGCGGTGCCCAGGCTCGAGCGGCCCGGGCCGCTGCGCGAGCGGGTCTACGAGGCGCTGCTGGAGCTCATCACCACCCGTGCCCTCCAGCCCGGCCAGCACCTGGTCGAGAGCGAACTCGCCGGGCACCTCGGGGTGTCACGGCAGCCCGTACGGGAAGCGCTGCAGCGGCTCAACACCGAGGGCTGGGTCGATCTGCGGCCCGCCCAGGGCGCGTTCGTGCACGAGCCGACCGAGGAGGAGGCCGACCAGCTCCTCACCGTACGCACCCTGCTGGAGGCCGAGGCCGCCCGGCTGGCCGCGGCGAACGCGGGGAGCGCCGGCGTGCAGGCCCTGGAGGACCTGTGTGTGGAGGGGGAGCGGGCCGTCGCCGCGGACGACGTGGACGCGGCCGTCGCGCTGAACGCCCGGTTCCACGCCAAGATCATGGAGCTGGCGGGGAACGCGGTGCTCGCCGAGCTGGCGGGGCAGGTCGACCGGCGGGTGCGGTGGTACTACACGCCGGTGGCGCGGCAACGGGGTGAGCAGTCGTGGATCGAGCATCGGGCGCTCATCGCGGCGATCGCCGCGCGGGACGAGCAGGGGGCCGGGCGGCTGATGCGGGAGCACACCGAGCACACTCGGCGGTCCTACCACTCGCGTTCCTCGTCCTGAGGGCTATTCCGCCGTCGCGCCGTGGGGGGTGCTGTGTTCTCGCGGCTGCGGGTCGTGTGAGGTTGGTCGCGCAGTTCCCCGCGCCCCTGAGGGTGCTGTTCCCAGCTTCTCCTCGATGATCAGCATGGCCGCCAACACGCCCACCAGGGCCAGGAGTTCCGGCAGGCCGCCCAGGGTCGTGCCCAGCAGGGTCGTGGTGAGGGCCGCCGGGGCCGCCAGGAGGCGGAAGCGGGCCGGGTGGAGGCGCAGGACCGTGCGGAACGCGGCGTCGCCGATGAGGAAGAGGGCGACGCCGCCGGCCAGCGCCAGGGCGGGCCCGGTGCCGAGGTGGCCGGTGAGGTGGCCGAGGGTCTTCTTCACTCCGGCGGCGAGGAAGGCGATGCCCAGCAGCATCGGCAGGAAGGCGTAGTAGTAGGCGTTCATCGCCAGGCGCCAGCGCGCCGCGGTCGGGGTCGAACGGAACGCCGCCTCGGCCAGCTCCTCGTCGCGCACGAAGTACGTCCACCACAGCCCGACCGCCACCGCCAGCGCGAGGAACGCCCCGCTGAGCATCCCCGGCGTGAGCGGCAGGTCGCCGACGCCGATGCCGATCGCGATGACGGACTCACCGAACGCGACGATCAGCAGCAGGCCGTGCCGCTCCACGAAGTGCGCCGGGTCCAGACTGCCCAACTGCACCCGCAGCGTGTCCGCCGACCGTCCGCCACGCCGCCGGGGCCCGTGCTCGGCGACGAACGGCGTCACGAACTGCAGCACCACCGCCAGCACCCACAGCCCGTCCGCGGCGAGCCCGTCGAACAGTCCCGCCACCGTCACCACCAGCGCGGCCAGGCCGTTGGGCACGCCGTACCAGACGGAGTCCAGGCCGTGGCCGCGGGTGTACAGCACGGTGTGCACGACGACGACACCAAGGAAACCGAGCCCGAACACCACCCCGGTGTCGTCGAAGGCCCGCGGGATGGCCAGCGCGCACACCAGGAAGAAGGCCATGCCCAGCATCAGCAGCAGCCGGCGCGAAGGCCGGTCCGGCGGCACCTGGTTGGTGAGATAGGCGTACGCGCCGTACATCCAGAACAGCACGATCAGGATCAGCGCCGTACGACCGGCCGTCACGAAGGACAGGTCGTCGGCGAGCAGCACGGTCAGCTGGATCAGGGTGAAGACGAAGACGAGATCGAAGAAGAGCTCGAGCGTCGTCACCCTGCGACCCGGCTCCTCCACTGCGGTGTTCATGTACGCCCCCTGTGTTGCCTCTGGCGCCAAGATCCTATGCGCTGCGGGGGTTTGAGCCCTTCCAGGAGGGCCGCGACCCCTCTTTGTCCTCTCAGTGGAAGAAGTCGAGGCAATTCCCGCGTGACTTCTTCCAAGTCCCGTCGGCCGCTGCTACGTTCCCCACCAAAGCCCGGCGGCAGTGGCCGAAAACAGGCGGGGAGGGGCATGTGAGACGCATGACGGCACGACCCGCGAACGCCCATCAGGCCCGGCTGCTCAAGCTGTTGCGCGACGACGGCCCCAACTCCCGGGCGCAGTTGGGGGATCGGGTCGAGCTGTCCCGCTCGAAGTTGGCCGTCGAGGTGGACCGGCTGCTGGAGACGGGCCTGGTGGTCGCCGACGGACTCGCCGCCTCACGCGGCGGACGGCGCTCCCACAACGTCCGGCTCGATCCCCGACTGCGCTTCCTCGGCGTCGACATCGGCGCCACCTCGATCGACGTGGCCGTGACCAATGCCGAGCTGGAGATCCTCGGACACCTCAGCCACCCCATGGAGGTGCGCGAGGGGCCGGTCGCCGTCTTCGAGCAAGTCCTCGCCATGGCCGCCAAGTTGAGGGCCTCCGGCCTCGCCGAGGGCTTCGACGGCGCCGGCATCGGCGTCCCCGGACCGGTCCGCTTCCCCGAAGGCGTGCCGGTCGCGCCGCCCATCATGCCGGGCTGGGACGGCTTCCCCGTGCGGGAGGCGCTCAGCCAGGAACTCGGCTGCCCGGTCATGGTCGACAACGACGTGAACCTGATGGCCATGGGGGAGCAGCACGCGGGCGTCGCCCGCACCGTCGCCGACTTCCTCTGCGTCAAGATCGGCACCGGCATCGGCTGCGGCATCGTCGTCGGCGGGAACGTCCACCGCGGTACGACGGGCAGTGCCGGCGACATCGGACACATCCAGGCCGTGCCCGACGGCCGTCCCTGCCCCTGCGGCAACCGGGGCTGCCTGGAGGCCCACTTCAGCGGCGCGGCACTGGCCCGCGACGCCGAGGAGGCCGCCCGGCACGGGCTGTCACCGGAACTCGCGGCCCGGCTGGAGACCCACGGCGCACTCACCGCCGTGGACGTCGCCGCCGCGGCCGCCGCGGGCGACCCCACCTGCCTCGACCTCATCCGCGAGGGCGGCACCCGCACCGGCCAGGTCATCGCCGGACTGGTCAGCTTCTTCAACCCCGGCCTGGTGGTGATCGGCGGCGGGGTGACCGGCCTCGGCCACACCCTCCTCGCGGCCATCCGCACCCAGGTCTACCGCCAGTCGCTGCCCCTGGCGACCGGCAACCTCCCCATCGTCCTCGGCGAGCTGGGCTCCACCGCCGGTGTCACCGGCGCCGCCCGCCTGATCAGCGACCACGTCTTCTCACCCGCGTAGACACCGGCCTCCCGCACCTCATCACCCGTACAGCGCCCTGCTTCGCCCTGCCCTGGAACCGGCTTCACCCTGGAACAGGCCCCGCCCTGGAATCGGCCCCGTCCGCCCGCGAGGGGAAACCGCATGGCATCACCACCACCGCTGCTCAGCATGTCCGGCATCACCAAGTCCTTCCCCGGAGTCCGGGCCCTGGACGGCGTCGACCTCGACGTCCAGGCCGGTGAGATCCACTGTCTGCTCGGCCAGAACGGGGCCGGAAAGTCCACCCTCATCAAGGTCCTGGCCGGCGCCCACCAGCCCGACACCGGCACCATCCGCTGGCGCGGCGAGGCGGTCACCCTCCGCTCGCCCAGCGCCGCCATGCGCCTCGGCATCGCCACCATCTACCAGGAACTCGACCTGGTGGAGCACCTGTCGGTGGCCGAGAACGTCCACCTCGGCCATGAACCCACGGCCGCCGGGTTCGTCGTACGCCGAAGGGCCGAGAGGGAGTCGACCGCCGCCCTGCTCGAGCGACTCGGCCACGCCGAGATCGACCCGTCCCGACCCGTGGGCGAGTTGTCCGCCGCCCAGCGGCAGATCGTCTCCATGGCGCGGGCGTTGTCCCACGACGTACGGCTCATCGTGATGGACGAGCCGACCGCCGCTCTCGACCCCGACGAGGTCGCCAACCTCTTCCGGATCGTCGGCGACCTCACGGCCGACGGCGTGGCCGTCGTCCACATCTCCCACCGCCTGGAGGAGATCCGCCGCATCGGCGACCGGGTGACCGTGCTCAAGGACGGGCGCGCGGTCGCCGGCGGACTGCCCGCGAAGACCACCCCGGCCCGTGAGGTGGTGGCGCTGATGACCGGGCGGAACGTGGAGTACGTCTTTCCCGACCGGCCCGCCGCGGCCGGGCCGCGGGGCACGCCGGTGCTCACGGTCCGAGGGCTCGCCCGCGCCGGGGAGTTCGAGCCCCTCGACCTGGAGGTCCACCCCGGCGAGATCGTCGGACTCGCCGGACTGGTCGGCTCGGGCCGCTCCGAGATCCTGGAGACCGTCTACGGCGCCCGCAAGCCCACCGCAGGACAAGTCAGCGTCGACGGACGCCCGTTGAAGCCCGGCAGCGTCCGTGCCGCCGTACGTGCCGGACTCGGGCTCGCTCCCGAGGAGCGCAAGGCGCAGGCCCTTCTGACGCTGGAATCCGTGACCCGCAATGTGTCGCTCTCCTCCATGTCCCGCTTCTCACAGGCAGGTTGGATCGACCGCCGGGCCGAGGAGAGAGCGGCAAGGGCCGCCACCCGGGAGCTGTCGCTGCGCCCCGACAACCCCTCCGCGCCCGTGCGCACGCTGTCCGGCGGCAACCAGCAGAAGGCCGTCCTCGCCCGCTGGCTGCTGCGCGGCTGCCGGGTCCTGCTGCTCGACGAACCCACCCGGGGTGTCGACGTCGGCGCCCGCGCCGAGCTGTACGCGGTCGTCCGGCGCCTCGCCGACGAAGGCCTCGCCGTCCTGCTGGTCTCCAGCGAGGTGCCCGAGGTGCTCGGGCTCGCCGACCGCGTCCTGGTGCTCCGCGAAGGCCGGGTCGTGCACACCGCGCCCGCCCGCGAACTCGACGAACACCGCGTACTCGACCTGGTCATGGAAGGAAGCCGGACGACATGACACAGCACGTCTCCCCGCCCCGGGGCGGCACCGGCAAGACGGCCCCGGCCGGCCCCGACACCTCCTGGCCCCGCCTGCTGTTCCGCGCCGACGTCCGCACGCTGTCCCTGCTCGGCGTGCTCGCCGCGCTCGTCGTCATCGGCGGCGTCACGAGGCCGGAGGAGTTCCTCGACACCCGCAACCTCCAACTCGTCCTCACCCAGGCCTCCGTGATCGGCGTGGTCACCGTCGGCATGACCTTCGTGATCACCTCCGGCGGCATCGACCTGTCCGTCGGCGCGATCGTCGCCCTCGCCTCCGTATGGGCCACCACCGTCGCCACCCAGGAGTACGGCTTCACCGGCATCCTCTTCACCGCGGTGGTCGTCGGGGTCGGCTGCGGACTGGTCAACGGCCTTCTTGTCGCGTACGGCGGCATGGTCCCGTTCATCGCCACGCTCGCCATGCTGGCCTCGGCCCGCGGCCTCGCCCTGCAGATCACCGACGGCCGCACGCAGATCGTCACCGTCGACGGCGTCCTCGACCTCGGCGAACGCGACGCCTACGTCCTCGGCGTCCCCCCGCTGGTGCTGGTCTTCGCCGCCGTCACGCTCGCAGGCTGGCTGCTGTTGAACCGCACCACCTTCGGGCGCCGCACCGTCGCCGTCGGCGGCAACGCCGAGGCCGCCCGGCTCGCCGGCATCGACGTACGCCGCCAGCGGCTCTACCTCTACCTGCTGTCCGGGCTGTGCTGCGGCATCGCCGCCTTCCTGCTGATCGTGTTGTCCGGCTCGGGCCAGAACACCAACGGCAGCCTCTACGAGCTCGACGCCATCGCCGCCGCGATCATCGGCGGAACCCTGCTCAGCGGGGGCCGCGGCACCATCACCGGCTCCGTGCTCGGCGTCCTGATCTTCACCACGATCACCAACCTCTTCGCCCTGAACAACCTGCAGAGCGACGTCCAGCAGATCGCCAAGGGCGCGATCATCGTCGCCGCCGTGCTGGTCCAGCGCCGTACCGCGAGCACGACCTGAGGAAAGGGTCCACCGCCATGACCGAGAACACCAGCCGCAGAGGACTGCTTTTCGGGGCCGCCGCCGTCTCCGCCGGTGCCCTCCTCACGGGCTGCACCAGCAACGAACCCCAGGGCGACGAGGCGGCCGACAACCGGCCCGCCGCCTCCGACACGCCCGGCACGCCGGTCACCATCGGCTTCGCAGGCCCCCAGGCCGACCACGGCTGGCTCAACGCGATCAACGTCAACGCGCGCGAACGCGCCGAGAAGTACTCCGACGTCACCCTGGAGCTCACCGAGGGCTCCAACGACACCGCCGCCCAGATCGGCCAGATCGAGACGCTGATCAACAAGAAGGTCGACGTGCTGGTCGTGCTGCCCGCCGACGGCAAGGCCCTCACCCAGGTCGGCCTCAAGGCCATGCGGGCCGGCATCCCCGTGGTCAACCTCGACCGCGTCTTCAACACCCCGCAGGCCTACCGCTGCTGGATCGGCGGCGACAACTACGGCATGGGCCTCAACGCCGGGCACTACATCGGCGAGAAGCTCAAGGACAAGCCCGACGCCCGCGTCGTCGAACTCGCGGGCCTGGACAACCTGGAGCTCACCAAGCAGCGCACTCAGGGCTTCGACGACGCCCTGAAGAACTACCCCAACATCAGGAAAGTCGCCCGCCAGGCGGCCGAGTTCACCGTGGAGTCCGGCCAGGCCAAGATGGCCCAGCTCCTCCAGGCCCAGGGGGCGTTCGACGCCCTGTGGAACCACGACGACGACCAGGGCGTGGGCGCCCTGCGCGCCATCGAACAGGCCGGACGCGACGACTTCCTCATGGTCGGCGGCGCCGGCGCCCTCTCCGCCTTCCAGGCCATCGACCGCGACGACGGCGTCCTGAAGGCGACCGTGCTCTACCCGCCGACCATGGCAGCCTCCGCCATCGACCTCGCCCGCGCCCTCGGCCAGGGCAAGGGCGTCGGCGGCCTCGCCGAGTTCGAGATCCCGGCGTCGATCACCCTCTACTCGGCCGTCGTCGACAAGGACAACGTCGGCCGGTATCTGCCCACCGGCTTCCAGTGAGGCGCCCCCACCCCACCGGCCACGGACCTGAGGAGGAGCACCGTATGGATCAGCCAGAGGAAGCGGCACCGGCGTCCGGGAAGCCCCCGCTGCGGATCGGCATGGTCGGTCATGCCTTCATGGGCGCCGCCCACTCCCAGGCTTGGCGCACCGCGGGCCATGTCTTCGACCTGCCGCTGCGCCCGGTCCTCGCCGCGATCTGCGGCCGGGACCCCGACGCCGTGCGCGCCGCGGCCGACCGGCACGGCTGGGCCCGCGCGGAGACCGACTGGCGCGCCCTGATCGCCCGCGACGACATCGACCTCGTCGACATCTGCACCCCCGGCGACAGCCACGCCGAGATCGCCCTCGCCGCGCTCGCCGCGGGCAAGCACGTGCTGTGCGAGAAGCCTCTGGCGAATACGGTGGAAGAGGCCGAGGCGATGGCCCGCGCAGCCGAAGAGGCCTACGCCCACGGCAAGTTGGCGATGGTCGGCTTCAACTACCGCCGGGTGCCCGCCCTCGCCCTGGCCCGGCGGATGGTCGGCGAAGGCCGCCTCGGAGCGCTGCGGCACATCCGGGTGACGTACCTCCAGGACTGGCTGGCCGACCCGGAGTTCCCGCTGACCTGGCGGCTGCGCAGAGAGCGGGCGGGGTCCGGCGCCCTGGGCGACCTGGGCGCCCACGCCGTCGACCTCGCCCAGCATCTGGCGGGCGAGCCGCTGACGGGGGTGTCCGCGCTGACGGAGACCTTCGTCCGTGAACGGCCCCTGCCCGTCGGCAGCGGCGGCGGACCGGGCACCGGCACCGGCGGTGGCCTCAGCGCCGTGTCGGCTGCCGGCAGGGTGAGCGGCACCGGCACCGGCACAGTCACGGCCGCCGGCCCCGGGACGGTCACGGGCTCCGGCCTCGGCACGGCCGCCGACCCCGGCGCGGTCGTCGGCCTTGGCACGGACACCGGCCTCGGCACGGGCACGGGCACGGACGCGGGCACCGGCCCCAGCACGGCCGCCGGCCCCGGCACGGGCACCGGCACCGGCACCGGCACAGTCACCGTAGACGACGCAGCCCTGTTCACCGGCCGCTTCGCCTCCGGCGCCCTCGCCTCCTTCGAGGCCACCCGGTACGCCACCGGCCGCAAGAACGCCCTGCGCGTGGAACTGAACGGCGAGCGCGGCTCGCTGGCCTTCGACCTGGAACGCCTCAACGAGCTCCAGTACTTCGACGGCACCCAGCCGCCCTCCGAGGCCGGCTTCCGCCGAGTCCTCGTCACCGAACCCGACCACCCGTACCTGGACGCCTGGTGGCCGCCCGGTCACGGCCTCGGCTATGAGCACACCTTCGTCCACCAGGCCCGCGACCTCGTCCACGCCATCGCGCAGGGCCGCCGCCCCGAGCCCTCCTTCGCCGACGGACTCCAGGTCCAGCGCGTGCTGGCGGCCGTGGAGGAGAGCGCCCAGAAGAACTCCGTCTACACCCCCATATACACCCCCGTCGCGGACTGAAGGAGCCCCGAGGATGCCGCGCACCTTCACCCTCTTCACCGGCCAGTGGGCCGACCTGCCCCTGGAGGAGGTCTGCCGACTCGCCCGCGACTTCGGCTACGACGGCCTCGAACTCGCCTGCTGGGGCGACCACTTCGAGGTCGACAAGGCCCTCACCGACCCCACGTACCTCACCTCGCGCCACCAACTGCTCCGCAAGTACGGCCTGAAGTGCCGGGCGATCTCCAACCACCTCGTCGGGCAGGCCGTCTGCGACGCCGTCATCGACGAACGCCACCAGGGCATCCTGCCGCCCGCCGTGTGGGGCGACGGCGACCCCGAGGGCGTACGGCAGCGCGCCGCCGCCCGGATGAAGGACACCGCCCGCGCCGCGGCCGCGTTCGGCGTCGACACCGTCGTCGGCTTCACCGGCTCCGCCATCTGGCACCTGGTCGCGATGTTCCCGCCCGCCCCCGAGGCGATGATCGAGCGCGGCTACGAGGACTTCGCCGCCCGCTGGAACCCGATCCTGGACGTCTTCGACGCCGAGGGCGTCCGCTTCGCCCACGAGGTCCACCCCGGCGAGATCGCCTACGACTACTGGACCACACAGCGGGCCCTGGAGGCGGTCGGCCGTCGCCCGGCCTTCGGCCTCAACTTCGACCCCTCCCATTTCGTCTGGCAGGACCTCGACCCGGTCGGCTTCCTCTGGGACTTCCGCGACCGGATCTACCACGTCGACTGCAAGGAGGCCCGCAAGCGCCTCGACGGACGTAACGGCCGGCTCGGCTCCCACCTGCCCTGGGGCGACCCGCGCCGCGGCTGGGACTTCGTCTCCGCCGGGCACGGCGACGTGCTCTGGGAGGACGTCTTCCGCATGCTCCGCTCGATCGGCTACACCGGCCCGGTCTCCGTCGAGTGGGAGGACGCCGGCATGGACCGCCTCCAGGGCGCCCCCGAGGCCCTCACCCGCCTCAGGGCCTACGACTTCGAGCCGCCGTCGGCGTCGTTCGACGCGGCGTTCGGCCACTGACGGCGGCCCGTGCGCATGAGGAGGCCCTCCCCGCCGCGGGGGAGGGCCTCCTCATATGTCACCGGTCACGACAGTCACGTCATGCCATTTCCTCACCCAGCGGCTGAGGGTTGGGCACGATCCGCCGCCGCGACTGCGGCCTGCCCGGCGCCTTCAGGAACAGCGCGAGCACCGCGGACGCGAGCCCGATGCAGCCCGCCAGCACGAACGCCCCCTCGTAGTCCCAGGCGGCGACCACGATCGAGCCCATCCCTGAGCCGAGCAGCCCCGAGATCAGCTTCGAGCTGTAGACCATGCCGTAGTTGGTGGCGTTGTTGTTCTCCCCGAAGTAGTCCGCCGTCATGGCCGCGAACAGCGGGAAGATCGCGCCGCCGCCGAAGCCGGAGACCATGGAGCAGAACAGGAAGAACGGCATGCTGCCCATCTGACCGGAGATCAGCACCCCGAACTGCGCGCTGCCCAGCACGATACAGACGATGATCAGCGTGTTGCGGCGGCCGTAGCGGTCCGAGATCCAGCCGATGACCCCGCGGCCCGTGCCGTTGACGATCGCCTTCAGCGACATCGCCGTCGCCACGATCCCCCCGGCGAAGCCCATGTCCTTGCCGAAGGGGACCTGGAAGGCGATGCCGAAGATATTGATCCCGGCCGTGCACAGCAGACAGAACCACATCATCCACAGAACAGGGGTACGGGCGGCCTCCTTCGGGCTGTACTGCTTCACGGCCGGCGGGTTCTTCTCCAGCGCCCGCCGGATCTTCGGGTCGTCGGTCTGCCGCAGCGGGTCGACGTGCGGCGGCCACCAGTTCTTCGGCGGGTCCTTGAAGAACCAGCCGGCGCTCGCCACCATCACGCACAGCCCGACACCCACCGAGGCCAGCACGGTCTGGTAGTTGGACAGATCCATGTACGAGGTGAACAGGAACACGAACGGCACGGAGCCGTAGGCGAAGCCGCCGTTGACGAAGCCGGTCTTGCCGCCCTTGCGCTCCGGATACCACTTGCCGACCATGTTCACGCACGTCGCGTACACCAGGCCGGCGCCGATGCCGCTGCACATCCCGAAGCCGAGGTAGGCGACGGTGACATGCGGCGCGTACGCGAGCGACAGATAGCCGAGCAGCGTGCCGACCGCGCCGATCAGCATCGCCGTACGGGCGGGCAGCCGGCCGCTCTCCCGCAGCTGCCCCGCCGGGAAGGCCACGGCCGCCTGGAAGAACACCCAGACGCCCATCAGCCAGAAGATGTGTCCGCTGCTCCACAGATGCGCCTCGTGGAGCGTGTCCTCCGCCGAGGTGAACGCGTACTCGGCGGAGCTGATGCCCATCATGCCCACCCAGGGCAGGATGACCATCCACTTGCGCGCGCGGCCCATGAGGTCGATGTCCGACTCGCCGACGCGGTACACGCGCCCGTTGCGGTCCGTCACCTCCCTGTAGGGGACGGACGTGGAGAGGTCGGTGGTTGTCATGTCGTCAGCACCCCTAGCGTTCGAAAGCTCTGGCCAGCGCCCCCTGTCCAATGCGTTTCGTGCGCGCACGGGTCCCGGGGCCGGCCGACGCGCACCGTCGGCCGGCCCCGTGCTCACTCACCTCATGAACCGCCCCCCAACAGACCCGCCGCCCGTGCCCAGCGGTACTTCGCGCCGAGCACCGCCACCGGCCGCTCGGTCGTGTACGGGTACGCCACGACCCCCCGCTCGAAGAGGTACTGGCACGCCTCCTCCACCTCGACGTCCCCGGCCAGCGACGCCACGACCGGCTTCTCGATCCCGCGCCTGCGGAACTCCTCGACCACGCGCGCGGTGAGCTCCGCGAAGACCATCGGGGGAGTGACGATGGTGTGCCAGTAGCCCAGCACCAGCGCGTGGACGCGCGGGTCCTGAAGGCCCAGCCGGATCGTCGCCTCGTACGTCGACGGCGGCTCGCCACCGGTGATGTCCACCGGGTTGCCGGCGGCCCCGAACGGCGGGATGAACGCGCGGAACGCCGCGTCCAGGTCCGGCGGGATCTCCATCAGCGACAGGCCGTTGTCGGTGACCGCGTCCGAGAGCAGCACGCCGCTGCCGCCGGCGCCCGTGATGATCACGACGTTGTCGCCCTGGGGCGGCGGAAGCACCGGCAACGCGCGCGCGTACTCGAGCATGTCCTGCAGCCCGGGCGCCCGGATGACCCCGGCCTGCCGGAGGATGTCGTCGTACACGGCGTCGTCGCCGGCCAGCGCCCCCGTGTGCGACCCGGCCGCCTTCGCCCCGGCCGCCGTACGGCCCGCCTTGAGGACCACGACCGGCTTCTTCGGTACGGTCGCCCGCGCGGCCTCGACGAAGGCCCGGCCGTCCTTGAGGTCCTCCAGGTGCATCGCGATGCAGTCGGTGTTCGGGTCCTCGCCGAACCAGGTCAGCAGGTCGTCCTCGTCCAGGTCCGACTTGTTGCCGAGGCCCACGATCGCCGACACGCCCGTCTTCGTGGTCCGCGCGAAGCCCAGGATGGCCATGCCGATGCCGCCCGACTGCGAGGTGAGCGCCACCCCGCCCTTGACGTCGTACGGCGTGCAGAACGTGGCGCACAGGTCCTGCCAGGTGGAGTAGTAGCCGTAGATGTTCGGGCCGAGCAGACGGATGCCGTGCCGTTCGGCGATGGCCACGATCTCCGCCTGGAGCGCGTGCTCGCCTGTCTCCGCGAACCCGGACGGGATGAGCACGGCGTTGGGGATCCTCTTGCGCCCCACCTCCTCCAGGGCCGCCGCCACGAACTTGGCGGGGATCGCGAAGACCGCCACATCCACCTCACCGGGAACGTCCGTGACACTCTTGTACGCCTTGCGGCCCAGAATGTCATCGGCCTTGGGGTTCACCGGATGGATGTCCCCGGCGAAGCCGCCGTCGACGAGGTTGCGCATCACCGAATTGCCGATCTTGCCCTGCTCGTTGGACGCGCCGATCACGGCGACCGCTCTCGGCTGCATCAGCCGGCGCATGGAGGTGAGGATCTCCTCGCGCGTGTAGCGGCGGCGTGGCGTCGGCGGTGACTCGGAGAGGATCACGCGGATGTCGGCGGCGACCGCGCCCTGCGGGCCGGCGATCACCGGGTTGAGGTCGACCTCGGCGATCTCGGGGAAGTCCGCGACGAGTTGGGAGACCCGGCGGATCTGCTCGGCGATCGCCCACCGGTCCACGGCCGCCGCGCCGCGCACCCCGTGCAGGATCTCCGCCGACCGGATCGAGTCCAGCATGGACAGCGCCTCGTCGGCGTCCACGGGTGCGAGCCGGAACGTCACGTCCTTGAGGACCTCCACGAGCACGCCGCCCAGCCCGAAGGCGACGACCTTCCCGAACGTCGGGTCCGTCACCGCGCCGACGATCACCTCCTGCCCCTGCGGCAGCAGTTCCTGCACCTGTACGCCGTCGATGCGCGCGTCCGCGTCGTAGGCGCGCGCGTTGTCGACGATCCGGTGGAACGCGGCCCGTACGTCCGCCGCCCCCTCGACCCCGACGACCACACCTCCGGCGTCGGTCTTGTGCAGGATGTCCGGCGAGACGATCTTCATCACGACCGGCCCGCCGAAGCGCGCGGCGCACGCCACCGCCTCGTCGACGTCCCGAGCCAGTTCCTCGCCCGGTACGGCGATCCCGTACGCGTCGGCGATCACCTGGCCCTCCGGCGCGGTGAGCGCGAAGCGGCCCTCGGCGCGCACGGCGTCCAGCAGCGCGCGCACCCTGACCTCGCGGTCCTCGGCCATCACCTCAGATCACCCCGTTCGACTTCAGCAGGCGCAGTTCCTCGTCGCCGAGGCCCAGCTCGCCGATGTACACCTCTTCGTTGTGCTCGCCGAGCAGCGGTGAAGTGCTCACCTCGACGGGGGAGTCGGACAGCTTCAGCGGGCTGCCGACGGTCACGAACTCGCCGCGCTGCGGGTGCGGGACGCGCACGACCATCTCGTTGGCGGCCAGCGAGGTGTCCTCGATGATCTCCTTGGTGGACAGGATCGGCCCGCACGGGATGTTGTGGGCGTTGAGCTTCTCCAGCACCTCCCACTTGGGCAGGGTCGAGGACCACTCCTCGATCAGCTGGAACATCTTGCCCAGCTTGGGCAGCCGGGCCTCGGGCGTCGCCCACTCGGGGTCGTCGGCCAGCTCGGGCCGGCCGATGAGCTCGCTGAGCGGCTGCCAGCCGACGGGCTGCACGATGACGTACACGTAGTCGTTCGGGCCGCCCGGCGCGCACCGGACCGCCCAACCCGGCTGGCCGCCGCCGGACGCGTTTCCCGAGCGGGGAACCTCAGCTCCGAAGTCGTCGTTGGGATATTCAGCGAGCGGCCCGTGTGCCAGGCGCTGCTGGTCCCGCAGCTTCACCCGGCACAGGTTGAGTACAGCGTGCTGCATGGCCACGTTGACCCGCTGCCCACGCCCGGTGTTCTCGCGCTGGAAAAGAGCCGCGAGGATCCCCGCCACGGCGTGCACACCCGTCCCCGAGTCCCCGATCTGGGCCCCCGTCGCCAGCGGCGGCCCGTCCTCGAAACCCGTGGTCGCCATGGACCCGCCCATGGCCTGCGCGACCACCTCGTACGCCTTGAAGTCGGTGTACGGGCCGTCCCCGAACCCCTTGATGGAGGCATAGACGATCCGCGGATTGATCTCCTGGATGCGGTCCCAGGTGAAGCCCATACGGTCGACCGCGCCCGGTCCGAAGTTCTCGACCATGACGTCGCAGCGCCGGATCAGCTCGGTGAGGATCTCCTTGCCGCGCTCGGTCTTGGTGTTGAGGGTGATGCTGCGCTTGTTGCAGTTGAGCATGGTGAAGTAGAGGGAGTCGACGTCCGGGATGTCGCGCAACTGCTTGCGCGTGATGTCGCCGGTCGGGGCCTCCAGCTTGATGACGTCAGCGCCCAGCCAGGCGAGCAGCTGAGTCGCGGAGGGCCCGGACTGGACGTGGGTCATGTCCAGGACGCGGATGCCTTGGAGAGCTTTGGTCGGCGTACCAGTCATGGCGGCCACCTCACTTGTACATCGTCTGGTTCATGGTTCCGGGGGCGTACGCGTCCGGGTCGACCCAGACGTTGATCAGCGACGGCTTGCCCGACTCACGGGCGCGCCGCAGCGCGGGGCCGATGTCGGCGGGATCGCGCACCTCCTCGCCGTAACCGCCCAGCATCTGCGCGAACTTGTCGTAGGCGACGTCGCCGAGGGTGTTGCCGACCCGCTCGCGTTCCTTGCCGTACTTGGCGGCCTGGCCGTAGCGGATCTGGTTCATGGAGGAGTTGTTGCCGACGATGCCGACGAAGGGGAGGTCGTAGCGCACGAGGGTCTCGAAGTCCCAGCCGGTGAGGGAGAACGCCCCGTCGCCGAAGAGGGCGACGACCTCCTTGTCGGGCCGCGCCTGCTTGGCGGCCAGCACGAAGGGGATGCCGACGCCGAGGGTGCCGAGCGGGCCCGGGTCCATCCAGTGGCCCGGCGACTTGGGCTGGACGACCTGCCCGGAGAAGGTGACGATGTCGCCGCCGTCGCCGATGTAGATGGAGTCCTCGGTGAGGAAGTCGTTGATCTCGCCGACCAGGCGGTACGGATGGATGGGGGAGGCGTCCGACCTGAGCTGCGGCAACCGCTTGTCCAGCGCGGTCTGTTCGGCGGCGCGCAGCTCGTCGAGCCACTCCTTGCGCCGGGACGCGGCGCCGTTGAGGCGTCCGGAGGCGGCGTCGGTGACGGACTTAAGCACGAGGGAGGCGTCGCCGACGATGCCGAGGTCGATGTCGCGGTTCTTGCCGACGGTGCGGTAGTCCAGGTCGATCTGGACGACCGTGGCGTCGGGGGAGAGCCGCTTGCCGTAGCCCATGCGGAAGTCGAAGGGGGTGCCGACGATCACGATGACATCGGCGTTGGAGAAGGCGTAGCGCCGGGAGAGCTGGAAGTGGTGGGGGTCGCCGGGCGGGAGGGTGCCGCGTCCCGCGCCGTTCATGTACGCGGGGATGTTGAGCGTGCGCACCAGCTCGACGGCCGCCTCGGTGGCGCGGGTCGTCCACACCTGGCTGCCCAGCAGGATCGCGGGCTTCTCGGCGTGGACCAGGAGGTCGGCCAGCTTCTCCACCGCCTCCGGGTCGCCGGCCGAGCGGGTGGAGGCGCGGTAGGCACCGGGCCGGGGCACGCGCGCCCTGTCCGCCGGGACCTTGGCGTCGAGGACGTCGCGCGGGATCTCCAGGAAGGAGGGGCCGGGCGCGCCGTGGTAGCACTCGCGGAACGCCATGGACACCAGGTCCGCGGCGCGGGCCGTGTCCGGGACGGTCGCGGCGAACTTGGTGATCGGCGTCATCATGTCGACGTGCGGCAGGTCCTGGAGGGAGCCCATCTTGTGCTGGGTGAGGGCCCCTTGGCCGCCGATGAGCAGCATCGGTGACTCCGCCCGGAAGGCGTTGGCCACACCGGTGACGGCGTCGGTGGTGCCGGGGCCGGCGGTGACGACGGCGCAGCCGGGCCTGCCGGTGATGCGCGCGTAGCCGTCGGCGGCGTGGGCGGCGACCTGTTCATGGCGTACGTCGACGACCTCGATGCCCTCGTCGACGCAGCCGTCGTAGATGTCGATGATGTGGCCGCCGCACAGCGTGTAGATGCGGTCGACGCCCTCGGCCTTCAGCGCCTTGGCAACGAGGTGACCACCGGAGATCACGTCCTGGGTGTCGTCGGGCATGGCGAGGTCCTTGTCCCTTCGTAGGGGGTGGGAACGCACTTCGTGCATTGCATACAGTCGACGAATACTGTATGAAGCTTGTTATCCCGCATCCGGTGGGTGGTGTCCAGGGGGCGTGCGGCACTTTTCAGTCAGGAGCCGGAATGGACCTGTACGAGCACCAGGCAAGGGAACTCTTCGAGGAACACGGCATCTTGGTGCCGAGAGGCAGAAGTGACCGACTCACCCAAGAAGGCCCGCGAGATCGCCCGCGCACTCGGCGGCCGGGTCGTCGTCAAAGCGCAGGTGAAGACCGGCGGACGCGGCAAGGCGGGCGGGGTGAAGCTCGCCGCCGACCCGGCCGCCGCCGAACTCACCGCCCGGCAGGTCCTCGGCATGGACATCAAGGGACACCGGGTCGGCACGGTCATGCTGGCCCAACCCGTGGACATCGAGCGCGAGTTCTACGTCTCCTACGTCCTCGACCGCGCGGCCGGCCGCTTCCTCGCCATCGCCTCCGCGGAGGGCGGCATGGACATCGAAGAGGTCGCGGCGAGCAGGCCGGAGGCCGTCGCCCGCATCCCCGTCGACCCCGCCGAGGGCGTCACCTCGGCCAAGGCCGGCCGGATCGCCGAGGCGGCCGGGCTGCCGCCGCAGAGTGTGGACGTGCTGGTACGGCTGTGGGAGGTGCTGGTCCGCGAGGACGCGCTCCTCGTCGAGGTCAACCCGCTCGTGCGCACCACGGACGGCCGCATCCTCGCCCTCGACGGCAAGGTCACGCTCGACGACAACGCCGTCTTCCGGCAGGCGCGTTGGGGCGAGCAGGCCGCCGCGCACGACGATCCGCTGGAGGCCGCGGCCGCCGCCAAGGGCCTCAACTACGTCAAGCTGGACGGCGAGGTCGGCATCATCGGCAACGGCGCCGGACTCGTCATGTCGACCCTCGACGTCGTCGCGGGCTGCGGCGCCCGCCCCGCCAACTTCCTGGACATAGGCGGCGGCGCCTCCGCCCGGATCATGGCCGACGGCCTCACCGTCATCCTCTCCGACCCGGCCGTGAAGTCGGTCTTCGTCAACGTCTTCGGCGGCATCACCGCCTGCGACGCGGTCGCGGACGGCATCGTCCAGGCCCTGGACAGCGTACGGCTGACGAAACCGCTCGTCGTGCGGCTCGACGGCAACAACGCCGCCCGCGGGCGCGCCATCCTCGACGCGCACGCCCACCCGCTGGTCGAACAGGCCACCACCATGGACGGCGCCGCACGCCGTGCCGCCGAACTCGCCACCGCAGCCTGAGAGGACCGGACACCATGGCCATCTTTCTCACCGAGGACAGCAAGGTCCTCGTCCAGGGCATGACCGGCGGCGAGGGCATGAAGCACACCCGCCGCATGCTCGCGGCCGGCACGAACGTCGTCGGCGGCGTCAACCCCCGCAAGGCGGGCCGCACCGTCGACTTCGACGGCCGTGCCGTCCCCGTCTTCGGCTCGGTCGCCGCGGGCATGGAGGCGACCGGCGCCGATGCGACCGTCGTGTTCGTGCCGCCCGCCTTCGCGAAGGCCGCCGTCACCGAAGCCGCCGACGCCGGCATCAAACTCGCCGTCGTCATCACCGAAGGCATCCCCGTCCACGACTCCGTCGCCTTCACCTCGTACGCCAAGGCCCGCGGCACCCGCGTCATCGGCCCCAACTGCCCGGGGCTGATCACCCCCGGCCGGTCGAACGCGGGCATCATCCCCGCCGACATCGCCAAGCCCGGGCGCATCGGGCTGGTGTCCAAGTCGGGCACGCTGACGTACCAGTTGATGTACGAGCTGCGCGACACCGGCTTCTCCACCTGCGTCGGCATCGGCGGGGACCCGGTCGTCGGGACCACCCACATCGACTGCCTCGCCGCGTTCGAGGAGGACCCGGACACCGAACTCGTCGTCCTCATCGGCGAGATCGGCGGCGACGCTGAGGAACGGGCCGCCGCCCACATCCGCGACCACGTCACCAAGCCGGTCGTCGGCTACATCGCCGGCTTCACCGCGCCCGAGGGCAGGACCATGGGGCACGCGGGCGCCATCGTGTCCGGGTCCTCCGGCACCGCCCGGGCCAAGAAGGAGGCGCTGGAGGCGGCGGGCGTGCGGGTCGGGCGGACACCGACGGAGACCGCGCGGCTCGTACGGGCTGTGCTCGACGGCGCGGTGTGAGAGGGGCCGGCCATGGCAGCCATCCGCACCCTCAAGTCCGGTACCTCCTGGGCCGACGCGTGGCAGCGCTGTCTCGCCGTCGCGCCGGAGGCCTTCCGGGACGACCGTGTCCTCAATCTCTGGAACGCCATGTGGCAGGCGGACGGGCGGGTGCTGCCCGCCGTGACGCCGGTCGACGGCAGTCCCGTCGCCGGACCGCCCCTCCTCGACCGGGGCATCGCCCGGCAGGCCGTCCGCGCCTCGCTCGACCAGCACCGGGCCTGGCGGCATGTCCCGCTCCAGGAGCGCCGCGCCCGGGTCGCGGCCACACTGGACGCGCTCACCGAACACCGCGAACTGCTCGCACTGCTGCTCGTCTGGGAGATCGGCAAGCCCTGGCGGCTCGCGCGGGCCGATGTCGACCGGGCCGTCGACGGTGTGCGCTGGTACGTCGACGGCATCGAGGAGATGGTCGAGGGGCGGGCCCCGCTCGACGGGCCGGTGTCGAACATCGCGAGCTGGAACTATCCGATGAGCGTGCTCGTTCACGCATTGCTGGTACAGGCACTGGCAGGCAACGCGGTCATCGCCAAGACCCCGACCGACGGCGGTGTCGCCTGTCTGACCCTGGCCTGTGCGCTCGCCGCGCGCGAGGGGATACCCGTCACCCTCGTCAGCGGCAGCGGAGGCGAGCTGTCGGAGGCGCTGGTGCGCGCGCCCGAGATCGGCTGTGTCTCCTTCGTCGGCGGCCGCGACACCGGCGCCGCGGTGGCCACGGCCGTCGCCGACCTCGGCAAGCGGCATGTACTCGAACAGGAAGGACTCAACACCTGGGGCATCTGGAACCACACGGACTGGGACGCGCTCACGGCGGTGATCCCCAAGCTCTTCGACTACGGCAAGCAGCGCTGCACGGCCTATCCGCGGTTCGTCGTCCAGCGTGAGCTGTTCGACGAGTTCCTGGCGGCGTACCTGCCGGCGGTACGCACCCTCAGGGTCGGACACCCGCTCGCCGTGGAACACCCCGACGACCCCTACCCGGACCTGGACTTCGGGCCGCTCATCAACGCGGCCAAGGCGAAGGAACTCGGAGACCAGGTCGCCGAGGCGGTCTCACGAGGCGCCGTCCCGCTCTACCGGGGCAAGGCCGACGAGACCCGCTTCCTGCCCGGCCAGGACACCTCCGCCTACGTCCAGCCGGTCACGCTGCTGGGGCCGCCGCCGTCGTCCCCACTGCACCACGCGGAACCCTTCGGGCCGGTCGACACCATCGTCCTGGTCGACACCGAGGCCGAGCTGCTGGCCGCGATGAACGCGTCGGGCGGCGCTCTGGTCGCCACCCTGTCCACCGACGACCGGGCCGTCTTCGACCGACTCGCGCCGCAGATCCGCGCCTTCAAGGTCGGCCACGGCACGCCCCGCTCCCGCGGCGACCGCGACGAGCTGTTCGGCGGCCACGGGGCGTCCTGGCGCGGCGCCTTCGTCGGCGGCGAACTGCTGGTCCGGGCCGTGACCCGCGGCCCGGCGGGGGAGCGGCTGCCGGGAAACTTCCCGGACCGGCAGCTGATGCCGTGAGGTGCGGGGCGCGAGCCTCCACAACTCCCACACCTTCAGCCCCGGGCCGCTACATTCCACACATGGTCGATCCGCAGGGAACCGAGTGCGTGGAGCCCCGGCTCGGGCCGTTGTTGAGGCAGGCCCAGGTGAGACTGGCCAGGGTGTCGGCGGAGGCGTTGGTGCCGTTCGGCGTGGACGCGCATGAGGTCGCCGTGCTGGGGGTGCTGGCTGGGGACGATGCGCTGTCGCAGGGGGAGGCGGCCGGCCGGGTCGGGGTCGACCGGTCGACGATGTCCGCCCTGATCGACGGGCTCGAGGATCACGGGCTGGTGGAGCGGCGGCGCAGCGCCCTGGACCGTCGTAAGAACGTCGTCCGGCTGACCCCGGCCGGCCGGGAGTGCCTCGCGCGCGCGGACGCCGCCCGATGCGCGGCCGAGCGGCGCTTCCTCGCGCCGCTCGGCGAGGAGACGGCCGCCGCGCTGCTGCGTGCCCTTCGGCTCCTGACCTGGGAGAGCGGCGCCGAGGGATGATCTTCGGTCACTGCCGGTGAAGATCCGCGCTCGGAGCGTACGGAGGCGCCCCGCACCCCGCCGACGTGCGGATATGCAGGTGAGAGGCACTCCAAATCCTTGGTATTGTTGTCCATGTCGCCGCGGGGAACGCCCCGCGCAAGGCGACAGACACCTTGTCCGGGTGGCGGAATGGCAGACGCGCTAGCTTGAGGTGCTAGTGCCCTTTATCGGGCGTGGGGGTTCAAGTCCCCCCTCGGACACCATCGACGCAGGGCCGGTCGGGATCGCTCCCGACCGGCCCTGCGCGTATGCCCGGGCCGTGCGGGTCAACGAGGCCCGTACGCCTTGGGCAGCCGCATCCCCCGCTCGGCCATGATCTGACGGACCCGGTTGGGATAGTTCGTGATGATGCCGTCCACGCCGAGGTCGATCAGGGCCTCCACCGTCGCCGGGTGGTCGCAGGTCCAGGGGACGACCTTCAGGCCGCGGGCGTGGGCCTCGGTGATCATCGTGCGGTCGGGGTAGAGGCGGAAGCCGGGGTCGCCGATCTTGCCGTTCTGCGGGAAGCCGTAGTTGGGGGACAGGGCCCGCAGGCCGGGGATCGTGGCGGCGGCCCTCACGAAGTCGCCGTCGTAGTCGTCGGCGTCGATGCCGCCGAGCCAGGGGCTCCTGCCGGGTTTGCCGACCTGGAGGAAGTCGTAGTTCGTCAGTGCCACCAGCGGCCAGCGCGGGGCGAGTTCGTGCATGGCCTTCAGCGCGCCCCAGTCGAAGGACTGGACGGTGACCTGGTCCTCGATGCCGGACGCGTGGATCTCCTCGTACACGCGGCGTACGAACAGCTCGCGCGGGGCGGTCTGTTCGGGCGCACCCGCCTCGACCTTCGTCTCGACGTTCAAGGTGACCTGCCGGGCCTTGTAGCGCTTGACCAGGCCCAGTACGTCCTTCAGTTCCACCATCCGCAGGCCTCTGACCTGCTCCTGCTCGGGGAAGCCGGGCAGCTGCTGGTAGCCGCAGTCCATGGTCCTGATCTGGGCCAGGGTGAGATCCTTGATGTACTTGCCGACGTACGGGTACAGCGGGTCGCCCGGCACGACCGGCGCGGTGTCCCTGCACTTGGCGGCGCTGACCTGCCGGTCATGGGTGACGACGACCCTGCGGTCGCGGGTGATCTGGGTGTCCAGCTCCAGCGTGGAGACGCCGAGCCGCAGCGCCTTCGCGAAGCCCTCCAGGGACGACTCGGTCGTCATGCCGATGCCGCCGCGGTGCGCCTGGAGGTCGAAGTGCGTCTTCTGCGGCGGCACCTGCTCCGCGGCATGCGCGGTCGCGGGCAGCGCGAGCACCGGCAGCAGGGCCAGGCCGGCGAAGTAGTGTCCGAGAGACATCGCAACCTCACTCGTCGGGTCGGGTGTGGCGACGCCTGGACGCTAGTGGGGCCCCGGGCGGGTTCTGAAGACCTCGGCATGAGGTCGCCGTGAACGCTCGGCGAACGGCGACGGTATCCGGCCACCCGAAAGGTGACCGGCAACACGATCTGGCCACCCGAAAGATGACCGGCGACGCGATCCGGCCATCCGAAAATCCCAGGCCCCTGCTCTCGCCCGCAGGTCATCATGGCTGCTCCGCACCATCACCCGGGGGCCTGCCATGACCGTCACCAACATCCTGCTGTCCGGCGTCGTCGGCTCCACCGCGTACGGCCTCGCCCACGAGGGCTCCGACGTGGACCGGCTCGGCCTGTTCGCGGCGCCCACCGAGGAGCTGCACGGCCTGCGCACCCCGAAGGAGTCGCACGTCACCACCTCCCCCGACCGCACCCTGCACGAGGCCGCCAAATGGTGCCGCCTCGCCCTCGGCGGCAACCCGACCGTCATGGAACTCGTCTGGCTGCCCGACGAGTTGTACGAGGTGCGCACCCCGCTCGGCGACGAGCTGATCGGCATCCGCGCCTCCTTCCTCAGCGCGGGCCGCGTCCGCGACGCCTACCTCGGCTACGCCACCCAGCAGTTCCGCAGGCTCCTCGGCCGAGGCGACGGCTCCTTCTCCGCCGACACCCGCAGACGGACCGCCAAGCACGCCCGCCATCTCAAGCGGCTGTGCGAACAGGGCTACGAGCTGTACCGGACGGGCGCGCTGACCGTCCGGGTCGAGGACCCGGAGGCCTACCACCGCTTCGGCGAACAGGTCGCCGCCGACCCCGAGGCGGCCACACCGCTGCTGAGCCACTTCGAGGCGGCCTTCGCCGAGACGCCCAGCGCCCTGCCCGCGCAGCCCGACGAGGCCGCGGCCGAGGCCTGGCTGAGGCGCGTGCGCCGGCGTTTCTACGCGCCCGACCTGAGCACCGTATGACGTCCATGCGGTGAAAAACCACGTGCCCGCGCCCGCCCCGCTTCCCTACGATCACCACATCACCGCGCGCCGCCGCATCACCGGCGGCGCGTGACCATGTCGAGCGAGGGGAGCCGGGCCGTGCGTGACCGCACCGCTGTCGTCGTTCCCCGCTCCCGGTCCGAGGTGATCCTGGTGTCCTCGTCCGCCCGGTGCCCGCTGCGCGGCCGGCACCGGACGCCGTGACGACTAACACCCCTGTGCATCAAGCATCCTGACGTCCCGTCACGGTGAATCGCGCCGCCCTTTTCCAGCAGTTCCCGAAAGGCAACGGCCGTGACCACCAACGTCACCAACTCTCTCGCCACCGTCCGCAACCTGGGCATCCTCGCCCATGTCGACGCCGGCAAGACCACCGTCACCGAACGCGTCCTGTACGCCACCGGCACCACCCACAAACGCGGTGAGGTCCACGACGGCACCACCGTCACCGACTTCGACCCGCAGGAGCGCGACCGGGGCATCACCATCTTCGCCGCGGCCGTCAGCTGCACCTGGGCGGGACACCGGCTCAACCTGATCGACACCCCCGGCCACGTCGACTTCGCCGACGAGGTGGAGCGCTCGCTGCGCGTCCTGGACGGCGCGGTCGCCGTGTTCGACGCGGTGGCGGGCGTCGAGCCGCAGAGCGAGTCGGTGTGGCGGCAGGCCGAGCGGCACGGTGTGCCGAGGATCGCCTTCGTCAACAAGCTGGACCGCGCGGGCGCCGACCTCGACCGGGCCGTCGCCTCCATCCGGGAGCGGCTGCATCCCGCGCCGCTGGTGGTGCAGTTGCCCATCGGCAGCGAGCAGAGCTTCACCGGCGTCGTCGACCTGGTCGGGATGCGCGCGCTGGTCTGGCCCGACGGCGCCGAGGCGCCCGAGGAGGGCACGGTGCCGCAGGACCTGTACGACGAGGCCCTACGGCGTCGGCGGCTGCTGGAGGAGGCTGTGGCGGAGCGCCACCCGGCCGCGCTGGAGGAGTTCTGCGGCCGGGAGACCCTGTCCGCGCCGACCCTGACGGCCGCCCTGCGCGACCTGACGCGCAGCGGCGACGGCGTGGTGGTGCTGTGCGGCTCGGCCTACCGCAACCGCGGGATCGAGCCGCTGCTGGACGCCGTCGTGGCGTATCTGCCGTCCCCGCTGGACGTGCCGCCGGTGCGCGGCGAGTACGAGGGCGTCGAGCGGCAGCGCCCGGCCGATCCGGCGGCACCGGCGGCCGCGCTGGCGTTCAAGGTGCAGGCCACGCCGACCGGGCGGCTGACGTTCCTGCGGGTGTACTCGGGCACGATCGAGAAGGGGGACGCGGTGTGGGACGCGAGCGCGCGGCGCACCGAGCGCATCGGCCGCATCCTGCGCGTGCGGGCCGACCGGCACGCCCCGCTGGAGCGTGCGGTCGCCGGTGACATCGTGGCCGTCGTCGGGCTGAAGTCGGCCCGTGCGGGCACGACCCTGTGCGCGCCGGACGACCCGATCGTCCTGGAGCCGCCCGGCGTCGCCGACCCGGTCGTCTCCGTGGCCGTGGAGGCCCGCACCTCCCGGGACACGGGCCGGCTGGCGTCCGCGCTGGCCCGGCTCGCCGAGGAGGACCCGTCGCTGCGGGTGCGCACCGACGCGGAGACCGGCCAGACGGTGCTGTCGGGCATGGGAGAGCTGCATCTGGAGGTCGCGGTGGAGAAGATGCGCCGCGAACTGGACCTGGAGGTCACCGTGGGCCGCCCGAGGGTGAGTTACCGCGAGACGGTCGTGCGCGGGGTGTCCGGTGTGGTGTTCCGGCACGTCAAACAGGACGGCGGGGCGGGCCAGTTCGCCCATGTCGTCCTGGACGTCGAGCCCCTGCCGGGCCCCGGCTTCGAGTTCCGCTCGGCCGTCGTGGGCGGCCGTGTCCCGCAGGAGTACGTCCGTGCCGTGGAGGCCGGCTGCCGGGACGCCCTCGCCGAAGGGCCGCTCGGCGGGCACCAGGTGACCGGGCTGCGGGTCACCCTCACCGACGGGGCGACCCATGTGAAGGACTCCTCGGAGACGGCGTTCCGTACGGCGGGCCGCCTGGGTCTGCGCGAGGCCCTGCGCGCCTGCGGGATGGTCCTGCTGGAGCCGGTCGCCGAGGTGACCGTCACCGTGCCCGAGGACGCCGTCGGCGGGGTCCTCGGCGACCTCGCCGCACGCCGCGGCCGCGTCACCGGCTCGACCACGCGCACCGGTACCGCGCTCGTCACCGCCACGGTGCCCCTGGCCGAACTATTCGGCTACGCCGGCCGCCTCCGGGGCCGCACCCAGGGCCGCGGCACCTTCACGGCCCGCCCCACCGGGTACGCCCAGGCCCCGGCGACGGCCCTGACGGCGACGCGGTAGCGCGCCAGGCGGCTCCACCCCGTGCGGGTGGGGCCGCCGAGGCGTACGTGGTTTACAAGCAGGCGCACCCCCGAATATAGTTCGTACTACGAACTGAATGTCACGGGGGTACTCACCATGACCACAAGCAAGCCGCTCTTCGGCACCGGCGGCCTCACCGCAGTCCACGAGGCCGAGGAGACACTGCGTCAGGCGGAGCAGGCCGACCGTATGGGGCTGGACCTGTTCACCGTCTCCGACCACCCGTACTTCGGCGGGCGGCTCGACGGCTACTCCATCCTGGGAGTCGCCCTCGGCCGCACGCGGCAGATCTCCGGGCTGGTCAGCGTCAGCAACCTGCCCACCCGGCCCGCGCCGATGCTCGCGCGGCAGATCACCTCGCTCTCCGCGCTCACCGGAGGCCGGCTGGTGCTGGGCATGGGCGCGGGCGGGCTGTGGGACGACATCGAGAAGATGGGTGCGCCCCGCCTCGGTGCCGGGGCTGCCGTACGGGCGATGGAAGAGGCGATCACCCTGATCCGCAAGCTCTGCGGCGGAGGTGAACGGGTCACGTTCGAGGGCGAGTTCTACCAGGTCCACGACCTCGACCCGGCGCCCGTGCCGGCCCCGCCGGTGTGGGCCGGGTCGGTCGGCCCGAAGTCGCTCGCGGTCGCAGGGCGCGTCGCCGACGGGTGGCTGCCCGGATACGCCGCTGACTGGCTGAGCGACCGCTACCGCGAGTCCCGCCCGCTGATCGACGAGGCCGCGGCGGCCGTCGGCCGCGACCCGTCCGACATCGTCACCGTCTACAACCTCCCCGGCCTCATCACCGGCCGCCCCCTCGACGCCCCGCGCGACAAGGACGGCCGCTGGGTGGGCGGTTCGGTCGGCCAGTGGATCGAGGAGCTGACCGGCGCGGTCCTGGAGCACGGCGCCGCCGGATTCGTGCACTTCCGCGTCGACGGTGACCCGAACCCGTACGACGTCACGCTCGGCCGCTGGGCCGAGGAGATCGCTCCGGCCGTACGGGAGGCGGTCCTGGCCGCCGCCGCCCACGGCTGAGCCCGGCCGGGGGCCTGGTTCACGGCTGAGAGTCCAGGCCCCGGCTGCCCACCGAGAGTCAGAGCACCTCGGCCCCCGCGCGAGCACCGCTCCCGATTCAGGAAGTGAACACTCCGCAGTCGTGGCGTGACCGCTCGCCACTGAATGCCTCAACAGCCCGAACGAGCGCGTCAAGAGATGCAGCGGGATGCGGCGGGAACCACGCCGATCCTGCCGCACCTCTTGACGCGCCTTCTTCCGGAGGTTTAACTCACGTCCTAAATTAAGTCCTGATGGCACTCGGGAGCCGAACCATGCGCAACCTCAGAGCCGCGGCGGCATGCGCCGTCACCCTCTCGCTCGCCCTCGCCACCGCGGCCTGCGGGGGCGGTTCGCCCACCGGCGGCGGATCCGACGACTCGCCCAAGACGCTCACCTACTGGGCGTCCAACCAGGGCGCCAGCGTGGAGGTCGACAAGAAGGTCCTCCAGCCGGAGCTCGACAAGTTCGAGAAGCAGACCGGCATCAAGGTCGAGCTGGAGGTCGTGCCCTGGTCCGACCTGCTCAACCGGATCCTGACCGCCACCACCTCCGGCCAGGGCCCCGACGTCCTGAACATCGGCAACACCTGGTCCGCCTCCCTCCAGGCCACCGGCGCCCTGCTGCCCTGGGACGAGAAGAACTTCGAGAAGATCGGCGGCCGCGACCGCTTCGTGGAGTCCGCCCTCGGCTCCACCGGCGCGTCCGGCCAGGACCCGGCCGCGGTCCCGCTGTACTCGATGGCGTACGCCCTCTACTACAACAAGAAGATCCTCGCCGACGCGGGCGTCTCCCGACCCCCGGCCACCTGGGCCGAGTTGGTCGAGGCCGGCAAGAAGATAGCGGCCGACGGCAAGCAGGTCCTGGGCGCCGAGGGCGCGAACCCCACCGAGAACGTCCACCACGTCTTCGTGTTCGCCAAGCAGCACGGCGCCGACTTCTTCACCGCCGACGGCAAGCCGGACTTCACGAACGACAACGTGGTCACGGCCGTCAAGCAGTACGTCGACCTCATGGCGAAGGACAAGGCCATCCCGGTCGGCAACGCCGAGTACGCGCAGAACCAGTCGGTCAGCGACTTCGCCAAGGGCAAGACGGCGATGCTGCTGTGGCAGTCGGCGTCCGCCAACCTCAAGTCGCAGGGCATGAGCGAGGACGCCTATGGCATCGCCCCCGTGCCCGTGCAGTCCGGCACCCCCGGCGCCGGCGCCCAGGCCAACTCGATGGTCGCCGGCATCAACCTCGCGGTGTTCAAGAACACCGACAACCTCTCCGGCGCCACCGAGTTCGTGAAGTTCATGACCAGCGACGCCGAGCAGAAGATCCTCAACCAGGCCTACAGCTCCATCCCGCCCGTCGGGGCCGCCCAGCAGGACCCCGCGTTCAACACCCCCGCGAACGCCGTCCTGAAGGACACCCTCGCCAAGAGCGCGGTCGCACTGCCGCAGGTCGCCGACGAGTCGCAGTTCGAGACCGCGGTCGGCACGGCCGTGAAGGAGCTGTTCGCGGACGTGGCCGCCGGACGCCCGGTGACCGAGGCGTCGGTGAAGTCCGCGCTGGAGAAGGCCCAGCAGCAGATGCCGGCGAAGTGAGCCCGATGACCACCACCACCCCCCAGGCGGTCGACCGCCCGGTGGCGAAGGCCGACCCCGGTGCGGCACGCGGCCCCCGCCGCCGCACCGGGCGCAGCCACCGCGCCTGGCTGCCGTATCTGCTGCTCCTGCCCGCCCTGGTCCTCGAACTCCTGGTCCATCTGGTGCCGATGGTCATGGGCTTCGTGATGAGCTTCAAGGAGCTCACCCAGTTCACCCTCCGGGACTGGGGCGCGGCCCCCTGGAACGCGCTCGACAACTACTCGATGTCGGTGGACTTCGACGCCCCCGTCGGCGAGGCACTGCTCCACTCCTTCCTCGTCACCTGCGGGTTCACCCTGCTGTCGGTCGGCCTGTGCTGGCTGATCGGCACCGCGGCGGCGGTGTTCATGCAGGACACCTTCAAGGGCCGCGGCTTGCTGCGCGCCCTGTTCCTGGTGCCGTACGCCCTGCCGGTCTACACGGCCGTCATCACCTGGGTGTTCATGTTCCAGCACGACAACGGCCTGGTGAACCACGTCCTGCACGACCAGCTCGGCCTCACCGACGAGCCTTCCTTCTGGCTCATCGGCGACAACAGCTTCTGGGCGCTGCTCGTCGTCTCGGTGTGGAAGGGCTGGCCGTTCGCCTTCCTCATCGTCATGGCCGGCCTGCAGAACATCCCGCGCGAGCTGTACGAGGCGGCCGCGCTGGACGGCGCAGGCGTGTGGCAGCAGATCCGCCGGATCACCCTGCCGTCGCTGCGGCCGGTCAACCAGGTGCTGGTCCTGGTGCTGTTCCTGTGGACGTTCAACGACTTCAACACGCCGTACGTGATGTTCGGCAAGGCCGCCCCCGAGGCCGCCGACCTGATCTCCGTCCACATCTACCAGGCGTCCTTCGTCACCTGGAACTTCGGCACCGGCTCGGCGATGAGCGTCCTGCTGCTGCTCTTCCTGCTGGTCGTGACGGGCATCTACCTCGCCCTCACCTCGCGCACCCGGAGGCCGTCCCGTGCCTAGGTCCCCGATGGCGGTCCCGCGTTCCTTCCTGTGGACGCGGCGCGTCTTTCTGACCCTGCTCACCGGCTTCGTGCTCGTGCCGGTGTACGTCATGGTCTCCAGCTCGCTCAAGCCGCTCGCGGACGTCACCGGAGAGTTCCGCTGGATCCCGAGCGGGCTGACGATCCGGCCGTACATCGACATCTGGTCGACGGTCCCGCTCGCCAAGTACTTCGTGAACTCGCTGATCGTGGCGGGCGCGGCGACCGTCTGCTCGGTGGTGATCGCGGTGTTCGCCGCCTACGCGGTGAGCCGCTACACCTTCCGCGGCAAACGCGTGTTCACGGTGACCGTGCTGTCGACGCAGATGTTCCCCGGCATCCTCTTCCTGCTGCCGCTGTTCCTGATCTACGTCAACATCGGCAACGCCACCGGCATCGCGCTGTTCGGCTCGCGGGGCGGGTTGATCCTCACGTATCTCACCTTCTCGCTGCCGTTCTCGATCTGGATGCTGATCGGGTACTTCGACTCGGTGCCGCGCGATCTCGACGAGGCGGCGCTGGTCGACGGCTGCGGGCCGCTGGGTGCGCTGTTCCGGGTGGTCGTGCCGGCGGCCGTGCCGGGGATCATCGCGGTCGCCGTGTACGCCTTCATGACCGCCTGGGGCGAGGTGCTGTTCGCGTCGGTGATGACCAACGACGCCACCCGCACCCTCGCCGTCGGCCTCCAGGGCTACTCCACGCTCAACGACGTGTACTGGAACCAGATCATGGCCGCCTCGCTCGTCGTCAGCGTCCCGGTCGTGGCCGGGTTCCTCCTGCTGCAGCGCTATCTCGTCGCCGGCCTGACGGCAGGGGCCGTCAAGTGACCGTTCCCGAAAGGACTTCCGTGACCATCGACCTCGCCGCACTCCCGCACGACTTTCTGTGGGGCACGGCAACAGCGGCCTATCAGATCGAGGGAGCCGTGGCGGAGGACGGCCGTTCGCCCTCGATCTGGGACACCTTCTCGCACACGCCCGGCAAGGTGGCGAACGGCGACACCGGCGACATCGCCTGCGACCACTACCACCGCTGGCGCGAGGACATCGCCCTGATGCGGCAACTCGGCACCAACGCCTACCGGTTGTCGGTCGCCTGGCCCCGGATCGTCCCCGGCGGCGACGGCCCCGTCAACCCCAAGGGCCTCGACTTCTACGACCAGTTGATCGACGCCCTCCTCGACGCGGGCATCACCCCGTCCGTCACCCTCTACCACTGGGACCTGCCCCAGGTGCTCCAGGACCGCGGCGGCTGGCCCGAGCGGGACACCGCCGAGCACTTCGCCGCGTACGCCGAGACGGTCGCGGCACGTCTCGGTGACCGCGTCACCCACTGGACGACCCTCAACGAGCCCCTGTGCTCGGCCTGGATCGGCCATCTGGAGGGCCTGATGGCCCCGGGCCTGACCGATCTGACGGCCGCGGTCCGCGCCTCCTACCATCTGCTGCTCGGCCACGGCCTGGCGAGCAAGGCGATCCGGGCGGTGGCGCCGGGCGCGCAGGTCGGCATCGTCAACAACCTCTCCACCATCCACCCCGCCTCCGACCGGCCCGAGGACCTCGCCGCCGCCCGCCGGATGGACGGCCACACCAACCGCTGGTGGCTCGACCCGGTCCACGGCCGCGGCTTCCCGGCCGACATGCGCGAGGTGTACGGCGTCGAACTGCCCGAGAAGCCGGGCGACTCGGCGGCCATCGCCGCCCCGCTGGACTGGCTGGGCCTGAACTACTACTTCCCGCAGACCGTCGCCGACGACCCCACGGGCCCCGCCCCGTACGCCCGCGCGGTCCGCCGCCCCGGTGTCCCGCGCACCGGCATGGACTGGGAGGTCGACGCGTCCGGCATCGAGACGCTGCTGCTGCGGCTGACCGCGGAGTACGGCGCCCGCAAGCTCTACGTCACCGAGAACGGCTCCGCCTACCCGGACACCGTCCGCCCCGACGGCACGATCGACGACCCGGGCCGCCAGGACTACCTGGAGCGGCACCTGGCCGCCTGCGCCTCCGCCGCCCGCAGGGGTGCCCCGCTGGCCGGGTACTTCGCGTGGTCGCTGCTGGACAACTTCGAGTGGGCGTACGGCTACGACAAGCGCTTCGGCCTCGTCCACGTCGACTACCGCACCCAGGCGCGCACCATCAAGGGCACCGGCCACCGGTACGCGGAGATCATCCGCGGCCACCGGGACCGGGTGCCGAAGGCCGCCTGAGCGGACAGGCCCCGCTGTGGGCGCGGACCGGGACCCGCGCCCACAGCGGCTTCAGCCCATCGAGTGTCATCGAATGTCAGGTACACGCCAATCTCAATTCACGCAGGGAGAGCCGCATGTCGAAGCGCACGTCCCGCACCCTCCTGACCGCCCTGGCCACCCTCACCCTCCTCGCCGGGACGCCCGCCCTCACCTCCGCCCCCGCAACCGCGGCACCCGCCGCCGAGGCCGCCGCCTGGGACACCGACCTCGCGGCCGCCGCGTACACCGCGAACCCGGCCGCCGTCACCTCCTCCGGCAGCGAGAACGCCGGCACCGCACCCGGCCTCGCCTTCGACGGCAACGCCGGCACCCGCTGGTCCAGCAACTTCGCGGACGACGCCTGGATCCGCGTCGACCTCGGACAGCGCCTGCGCATCGACCGCGTCGCCCTGGACTGGGAGGCCGCCTACGGCAAGCGCTACGTCCTGGAGGTCTCCGACAACGGCACCGACTGGCGCACCTTCCACACCGAGACCGCCGGCACGGGCGGCTCAGTCACCTTCCACACGTACCCCAAGGAGGTGACGGGCCGTCACCTCAGACTCCGCGGAGTGGAGCGCGGCACCCCGTGGGGCTACTCCCTGTACTCCTTCAAGGTGTACGGCGGCGCCCCGGCCCCCGCCTCCACCACCCGCACCAACCTCGCCCTGCACCACCCCGCGTACGCCAACTTCTACCAGCACGCGGGCACTTCACCCGCCTTCATCACCGACGGCGGCCGCCCCGCCGACCTGCGCGGCGACTTCAGCCGCTGGTCGAGCGACTGGAACACCGACCGGTGGGTCTCCGTCGACCTCGGCGCCACCTCCACCACCGACACCGTCGAGCTGTACTGGGAGGCGGCCTACGCCGTCGACTACGAACTCCAGATCTCCGACGACAACCGCACCTGGCGCACGGTGTACCGCCCCTCGGCCGCCGAGGTCGCCGCCCGCCGCGCCGACGTGAAGGCCCCCGGGGAGGCGGCCGGCCGGCGCGACACCGTACGCCTGCCGCAGCCGGCCACCGGCCGCTATGTCCGGATGCTCGGCAAGGAACGCCGCTCCTTCTACAACCCCGCCCCGTACACCGCCCAATTCGGCTACTCCCTCTACGAGTTCGAGGTCTGGGGCACCGGCGGCAGCGCCTCGGCCGCCTACCCCGCGCTCCCCGGCGAGCAGCAGGGCACGTACCGCACCACCTTCTTCGACGACTTCACCGGCACCTCCCTCGACCGCTCCAAGTGGCGTGTCGTGCGCACCGGCACCGAGATGGGTTCCGTCAACGGCGAGTCGCAGGCCTACGTCGACTCGCCCGACACGATCCGCACCGAGAACGGCAACCTGGTCCTGCGTGCCAAGTACTGCAAGGGCTGCACCCAGGCGGGCGGCGGCACCTACGACTTCACCTCCGGCCGCATCGACACCAACACCAAGTTCGACTTCACCTACGGCAGGGTCAGCGCCCGGATGAAGCTCCCCGTCGGCGACGGCTTCTGGCCCGCCTTCTGGATGCTGGGCAGCAACGTCGACAACCCGTCGGTGTCCTGGCCGGCCTCCGGCGAGACCGACATCATGGAGGCCATCGGCTACGCCGACTGGACCAGCACCGCCCTGCACGGCCCCGGCTACTCCGCCGACGGCAACATCGGCGCCCGCCAGGTGTTCCCGAACGGCGGCCAGGTCGACCAGTGGCACACCTACGCGGTGGAGTGGACGCCGACCGCCCTGCGCTTCTACGTCGACGACCGCCTGGTCCAGGAGACCACCCGGGACACCCTGGAGGCGACCCGGGGCCAGTGGGTCTACGACCACAACCAGTACGTCATCCTCAACCTCGCCCTCGGCGGCGCCTACCCGGCCGGCTGGAACAAGGTCACGAGCCCCTACTGGGGCCTGCCGCAGTCCAGCGTCGACCGGATCGCGGGCGGGGGAGTGCAGGCGGAGGTGGACTGGGTGCGGGTGGAGCAGAAGGGCTGACCGCTCTTCGGTGTCGCCGTTGGAGTGCACTTATTGCATAGGGTATGCAAGTGCTTCAACTCGACTACTACATCAGAGCGGCAACTCCGAAGGACGTCGACGGCGCCCGGGCTCTCATGCTCGACACCGTCTACCGCGACTTCGGCACCGGGTACGTGCCCCGGTGGCACGGCGACATCGTCGACCCGGCCGGTGCCTATCTGACCCCCGCCCGGCACACCCTCCTCGTGGCGCTTGACCCGGCCGACGGGGCCGTCGTCGCGACGGGCGCGCTCGACTCGCGCGGGCCCGCCCATCCGCCGAACCCGAAGCACCTCGCCGAGCGCTACCCGTCCGGGGAGACGGCCCAGTTGCGTCGCGTCTACGTCCGCCCCGAGCACCGCAGGCGCGGACTGGCCCGCCGTATGGTCGGCGAACTCCTCGCCTTCGCGGCCGCCGACGGCGGCTACCGCTCGGTGTATCTGCACACCGACCCGGCCGTGCCCGGGGCGGAGGAGTTCTGGCGGTCGCTGGGCACGGTCGTGCACGACGAGCGCGAGAACGGCGTCGTGCACTTCGAGATCCCGACGGGCCGGTGACCGATGCGCCCTCGCGGGCGCGGATGGCAGGTGGTGCTCGCGCAGTTCCCCGCGCCCCTAGGGGACGCGCCCTGAAGGGGCGCGGGGAACCGCAGCCACGGACGGGCCGCGCCCGAGCACCCGCAGGACACCCCTAGCGGGCCGACGTCTGAAGGACCTGCTGCGGCGGGACAGCGTCGGCCCGCGGCCGCGAGCGGCGCCACAGCCACACCACATCCCGCCCGAAGGACCACACCAGCGCGCCCAGCGCGACCAGCACCACCCCGGCCGTAGCCGGACGCGGCAGCAGGTCCGAGGCCGCCACCAGCAGGAACACCCCCTGCACGGCGGCGACCGTCTTACGGGCGGTCGACGGCGGCAGCGGCGCGTTCAGCCACGGCCACCGGCGGGCCGCGGCGACGAACGCGTACCGCATGCCGCCGATCAGCAGCACCCACGCCCCGAGCGCCATGGACACGTACACGCTCAGCACCAGGATCAGGAACGCGTCGACCTCCATGTCGAACCGCGCCCCCAGCGGCGTCGACGTGCCGGTGCGCCGGGCGACCTTGCCGTCCACTCCGTCCAGGATCAGCGCCACCGCAGTGAGTCCGACGAACAGCGTGAGCGGCGGCGGACTCTGGAAGGAGTCGGCGACCAGCGCCGTCACCGCGCCGACCAGGATCGCCCGGCCCAGGGTCACCCGGTTGGCCGGGCCGAAGGAGCGCGGCCGGGTGCGGTGCAGCGCGCGGGAGAGCACCGCCCAGGTGGCGAACGCGAAGACCAGCCCGGTCAGCCAGCCCGCCGGGCCCATGCCGATCGCCGTACCGAGCAGGGCGAGCAGCAGCAGCTGCACCCCCGCCCCCACAGCGGTCTCCTGCTGGACCGGCCTCGCGTCGTAAAGGTCGTTCAGGGCCACCGCACATCCTCCGGCCGTGTGACAGAGTCGATCAACGCCGCGTACCGTGTGCGCGGCCTGCACATCCCCGTACGGGAACAGCTTCCCGATCGTTCAGGAGGATGCCGATGGACCGCACCGCACGGGCGTTCTGGCTCGCCGCTCCGGGCGACGGCGAGATACGCGAAGTGGCCCTGCCGGACCCCGCCGACGGCGAGGTGCTGGTGCGCAGCCTGTACTCCGGGATCAGCCGGGGCACCGAGACACTGGTCTTCCGCGGCGGGGTGCCGCGCAGTCAGTACGAGGCGATGCGCGCCCCGTTCCAGGAGGGCGACTTCCCCGGCCCGGTGAAGTACGGCTACCTCAGCGTCGGTGTGGTGGAGGAGGGCCCCGAACGTCTGCTCGGCCGGACCGTGTTCTGCCTCCACCCGCACCAGACGCGCTACGTCGTCCCCGCCGCGGCCGTCACCCCCGTACCGGACGCCGTACCCGCGGAGCGCGCCGTGCTCGCCGGCACCGTGGAGACCGCCGTCAACGCCCTGTGGGACGCGGCCCCGCTGGTCGGCGACCGGATCGCGGTGATCGGCGGCGGCATGGTCGGCAGCTCCGTCGCCGCGCTCCTCGCCCGCTTCCCCGGCGTCCGCGTGCAGCTCGTCGACACCGACCCGGCCCGCGCGAAGACCGCCGAGGCCCTCGGCGTCGGCTACGCGGCGCCCGAGGACGCCCTCGACGGCTGCGACCTCGTCGTCCACGCCAGCGCCACCGAACAGGGCCTGGCCCGCGGCCTGGAACTCCTCGCGCCCGAGGGCACGATCATCGAACTGAGCTGGTACGGCGACCGGAAGGTGAGCCTGCCGCTCGGCGAGGCCTTCCACTCCCGGCGCCTCACCCTGCGCGCCAGCCAGGTCGGCACCGTCTCCCCGGCCCGCGCGCACCGCGGCTACGCCGAACGGCTCGCCCTCGCCCTCGACCTGCTCGCCGACCCCGCCCTGGACGCCCTGATCACCGGCGAGTCCGCCTTCGACGAACTCCCGGACGTCATGCCGCGGCTCGCCTCGGGGGAGATCCCGGCGCTGTGCCACCGGGTGAGATATCCGCATGAGCCGCTGACCTGAGAAAAGAGTGAGAGGGGGCTGAACACGGGAAAGCGATGAGCCGTACTACACGGCATCCCCCGGCAGGGAACGGCGGGGGACCAGACGCGCCGCACCTGGAGGGTCGTCCGTTGTTCAGCATCACCGTCCGCGATCACCTCATGATCGCCCACAGCTTCCGCGGCGAGGTCTTCGGCCCGGCGCAGCGTCTGCACGGAGCGACGTTCCTGGTGGACGCCACCTTCCGGCGCGAGCACCTGGATGAGGACAACATCGTCGTCGACATCGGCCTGGCCACCCGCGAGCTCGGCGAGGTCGTCGCCGCCCTGAACTACCGCAACCTCGACGACGAACCGGACTTCAAGGGCGTCAACACCTCCACCGAGTTCCTGGCGAAGGTCGTCGCCGACCGCCTCGCCGAACGCATCCACGACGGCGCCCTGGGCGAGGGCGCCAAGGGCCTGGCGGGCCTCACCGTCACGCTGCACGAGTCGCACGTCGCCTGGGCGAGCTACGAGCGTGACCTGTGACCGACACGACCGTGGACCGCCCGTCCGCGCCCGGCACGGAACTCGTGCCCATGACCCTGCGGACCGTGCACTTCGTGATGCCGGGCGGCGTCGCCGACCCGGCCACCCCCAGCGGCGGCAACGCCTACGACCGGCGTATCGGCCTGGACCTGCCCGGCTTCGGCTGGGAGGTGCGCCGGCACCTCGTGCCCGGCACCTGGCCCCGCCCTGACTCGGCCCACCGCGCCGAACTCGCCCAGCTGTTGCGGCGGCTGCCGGACGGCGCGGTCGTCCTGCTGGACGGCCTGGTGGCCTGCGGCGTCCCCGCGGTCGTCGTCCCCCACGCCTCCCGCCTGCGCCTCGCCGTGCTGGTGCATCTGCCGCTCGGCGACGAGACGGGGCTCGCGCCCGAGGTGGCGGCCGAACTCGACGCCCGCGAGCGGGAGGTGCTGCGGGCGGCGGCCGCGGTGATCGCCACCAGCGACTGGGCGGTCCGCCGCCTCGTCGCCCACCACGGCCTCGCCCCCGACCGCGTCCACGCCGCCCCGCCGGGCGCCGACATCGCCCCGCTCGCCCCCGGCACGGACGGGGTGTCGCAGTTGCTGTGCGTCGCCGCCGTCACCCCGCGCAAGGGCCAGCACCGCCTGGTCGAGGCCCTCGCCGCGGCCCGCGACCTGCCGTGGAGCTGCACCTGCGTCGGAGCGCTGTCCCAGGACCCGTCGTACGTCACCCACCTGCGCGCTCTGATCGACCGGCACGGCCTCGCCGACCGCGTCCGCCTGGCCGGACCGCAGGCGGGCGCCGCGCTGGACGCGAGCTACGCCGCCGCCGACCTGATGGTCCTCACGTCGTACGCCGAGACGTACGGCATGGCCGTCACCGAGGCCCTCGCGCGCGGCATCCCGGTGCTGGCCACCGATGTCGGCGGTGTCCCCGAGGCCGTCGGCCGGGCCCCCGACGGCGGTGTCCCCGGCATCCTCGTCCCCCCTGAGGACCCGGCCGCTCTCGCCGCCGAACTCCGCGGCTGGTTCGGCGAACCGGACGTCCGCCGACGCCTGAAGTCCGCCGCCCGTTCCCGCCGCACCGCTCTCGGCGGCTGGGCCACCACCGCCCGCACCCTCGCCGGCGTCCTGCACCGGCTCCCGACCGCACCATGGAGGGCCGCATGAGCAAGCCGACGATCGCGGGTGCCGCTGTCATCCCCGGGGCCGGTCCGGTCGAGGGTCCGCCCGAGCGGGACACCGTACGGCTGCGGGAGACCCGGCCCGACGAGCCGCCGCGGTACGCGCCCGAGTGGCTGGAGCTGCGGGAGGGCGCCGACGCGGCGGCACGGTCGGCGGAGCTGCTGGACCCGCTGCGGATCCGGCTGGCGAACCTGCCGGGCCGGGGACCGGGCGGACTGGTCGTGCACGACCTGGGGTGCGGCACCGGGTCGATGGGTCGCTGGCTCGCTCCCCGGCTGGACGGCGCCCAGCACTGGGTGCTGCACGACCGCGACCCCTATCTGCTGCACTTCGCGGCCGTCGCCTCCCCCAAGGCCGCCGCCGACGGCAGCCGGGTCACCGTCGAGACGCGCCGCGGGGACGTCGCCCGGCTCACCCCGGACGCCCTCGCGGGTGCCTCCCTGGTGACGGCGTCCGCGCTGCTGGACGTCCTCACCGCCGAGGAGACCGAGGCCCTGGCCGCCGCCTGCGCGGGGGCCGGCTGCCCGGCGCTGCTGACGCTGTCCGTCGTCGGCCGGATCGACCTCACCCCGGCCGACCCGCTGGATGCCACGATCGCCGACGCGTTCAACGCCCACCAGCGGCGCACCGGCCTGCTCGGCCCCGACGCCGTCACCGCGGCGTGCGAGGCGTTCACCGAACGCGGCGCGACCGTCCAGATACGGCCCAGCCCCTGGCGGCTCGGCGACACGGACGCCGCCCTCACCGCCCAGTGGCTGCGCGGCTGGGTCGGCGCAGCCGTCGAGCAACGCCCCGAACTGCGGGCCCGCGCCGAAACGTATCTGGCGTCCCGCCTCGCCTCCCTCGCCCTGGGCGAACTCCACGTCACCGTCCACCACGCCGACCTGCTGGCCCTGCCCCGGCCGTCGGGAACGCGCTCATGACGCGAGCGACCGGGACGCCGGCGCGCCGGCTGCTGCGCACCCACGCCGGCACCCTCGCCGGGCTCGCCGTCCTGGCCGTCGTCACCTGGCGGCTGGGCACCGGCGTCTTCGTCGACGGGCTGCGGCGCATCGACGGACCCGCGCTGCTCGGGGCCCTGGGCATCGGCCTGGTCACCACCGTGTGCAGCGCCTGGCGTTGGCAGCTCGTGGCGCGCGGCCTCGGGATCCGGCTCCCGCTGGGCGCGGCCGTCGCCGACTACTACCGGGCGCTGTTCCTCAACGCGGCCCTGCCCGGCGGGGTCCTGGGCGACGTCCACCGGGCCGTGCGGCACGGCCGGAGCGCGGGAGACCTGGGCCGGGGCGTGCGGACAGTGGTGCTGGAACGGACCGCCGGACAACTGGTGCTCGCCGTCGTGGGCGGAGCGGTCCTGGCGACCGTACCGTCCCCCGTACGCGCCGAGACCCGGCAGTTGCTGGAGCTGGCCGGCATCGCCGGGGCGGGCGCGCTCGCGATCACCCTCGCCCTGCGGCCGGGCCGTGCGGGAGCTCGCATGAGCCACCCGCACCCCGTCACCCGAAGCCGCGCCCTGCTGGCCGAGGTGCGCGAGGCGTTGCTGTCCCGCCGTAACGGCCCCGGGGTGCTGGGGTCCTCCGTCGTCGTGCTGGCCGGACATCTCGCGCTTTTCCTGCTGGCGGCCCGTACCGCCGGAGTCGGCGCGCCCGCGTTCACGCTGCTGCCGCTCGCGGTGCTCGCACTGCTCGCCATGGGGCTGCCGCTCAACGTCGGCGGCTGGGGCCCCCGCGAGGGCGTCACCGCGTGGGCGTTCGCGGCCGCCGGCCTGGGCGCGGCCGAGGGGCTCGCGGTCGCTGTCGTCTACGGCGTGCTGAGCCTCGCGGCGAGCCTGCCCGGCGCGGCGGTCGTCGCCGCGCGCCGGGGCACCGGCCCGCGCACCCGCGCCTACGACGCGTCGTCCAGCAGCGCGACATACGCGCCGAAGGATTCCACCAGGCTAGCCAGCAACGCCTTTCCCTTTTCCGCCGAGCCCAGGGAAGGACGGCCTATGACGCCCGAATCGGTATAGGCGGACATTCCCACGGTGAGCAGATGCCGCCGGTCGTCGGCGACGAAATCAGCCGACTCGTAACCGGGCCGCACCATTTGAGGATGAGCGTGCAGAAGGACGGAGGTCTCTATTTCCCCCGCGTGCATGTCGGTGAGCAGCGAGGTGTGCACCCCGGCCCGCTCCCGTGCCGTCTCCCAGTCCTCCGCGGCCGGGAACAGCGCCATCCGCTCCCCGCGCGCGGAGGACTCCTGGACCACATTCCCCAGGACGTAGTTGCCGCCATGTCCGTTGACCAGCACCAGCGTGTCGACGCCCGACCGGCGGAGCGACGCCGCGATGTCCCGTACCACCGCGTGAAGGGTCACGGAGGAGATGCTGACCGTCCCCGGCCAGGCCGCGTGCTCGTGCGAGCAGGACACCGTCACCGCAGGAAGGAGGTGCACCGGGTACGCCGCGGCGATCTCCCCGGCGATCGCGCAGGCGACGAGCGTGTCGGTGGCCAGCGGCAGATACGGACCGTGCTGCTCGAAACTCCCCACGGGCAGCACCGCGATCCGCGCATTCCGCGCCCGCACGTCCTCGGTGGTGTCCGCCGGCACGACACCGTACGGCGATATCTCCCCGACCCTCATCTTTTTCACGGCCTTTCGTCTCTGCTGAGGAACAGATCATGACAGAAAAGCTCGGCGTACTCGCCCAGAAGTCCGCACCCCGCACCGGAGTGGAACGCGTGGTGAATGCCCCGCTCCCCACGGTGTACGGGAAATTCACCGCGGTCGGCTATCTCGACCACGACCGCGGTGAGGAACAGGTCGCCCTGGTCCACGGGGACCTCGGCAGCGAGGACGTGCTGACCCGGCTGCACTCCGAGTGCCTGACCGGCGACGCCTTCGGCTCGCGGCACTGCGAGTGCGGCGACCAGCTCGACTCGGCGCTGCGGGCCGTTGCCGCCGAAGGCCGGGGCGTGGTCGTCTACTTGAGAGGGCACGAGGGCCGCGGCATCGGCCTGCTGGCCAAGCTGCGCGCGATGGCACTTCAGGCGGAGGGCCTGGACACCGTGGAGGCGAACCTCGCCCTCGGTCTGCCGGTCGACGCCCGCGACTACGGCGTCGCCGCGGAGATCCTGCGCGACCTCGGGGTGCGCTCGGTGCGGCTGATGTCCAACAACCCGCTCAAGCGGGAGGCGTTGACCCGGCACGGCATCCGGGTCGCCGAGGAGGTGCCGCTGCTGATCCCGCCGTGCGAGAGCAACATCACCTATCTGCGCACCAAGCGGGAGCGGATGGACCACCGGCTGCCCCACCTGGACGCGGTGGCGCAGCTCAGTCCCTGATCGCCTCGTGGGCCAGCCGCCGTACGGCGGGGAAGACGCTGCTGGTGCCGCGCGGCCGCACCTGCGTCAGGAACTGCACCGTCACATCACGGCCCGGGTCGACGAAGAACGCCGTGGACGCCACGCCGGTCCAGCCGTACGTGCCGAGCCCGGCGGGCGTCGGGGTGCGCCCGGGGTCGATGACCACCGAGACTCCGAGCCCGAAGCCGACCCCCTCGTTGCCGGGCACGTCATGGGCGGGCCGGCTGCCGAAGGAGCGCAGATCGGCGCCGCCCGGCAGGTGGTTTCGGGTCATCAGGTCCACCGTGCCGGGCGCCAGCAGCCTGCTGCCGTCCAACTCGCCCCGGCGGCGCAGCATCTCCATGAACCGGTGCAGGTCGTGGGCGCTCATCGCCAGCCCGCCGCTGCCGGACAGGAACCGGGGCCGCCCGCCGCGCAACGGCAGCCCCGGCACCGGCGCGATGCCGCCGCCCTCCTGCTCGCCGTACAACTCGGCGAGCCGCGGCGCCTGTTCGTCCGTCACCTGGAAACCGGCGTCCGTCATCCCGAGCGGCCGGAAGATCCGCTCGGCGGAGAACTCGTCCAGCGACTGCCCGGACACCATCTCGATGATCCGCCCCAGCACGTTGCTGGCCACGGAGTAGTTCCACTGGGTGCCCGGCTCGAACTGCAACGGCAGGCTCCCGTACACCTCGATCGTCTCCGCCAGGTCCTTGCCCGGCGGCACGGAGGACTCCAGGCCCGCCTCCCGGTACAGGGCGTCGACCGGGTGGGTGTGGTAGAAGCCGAAGGTGAGGCCCGCGGTGTGGGTCATCAGATGCCGCACGCGTATGGGTCCGGCGGCCGGCCGGGTTCTCACCTCCGGCCCGGACCCGTCGACGTACACGCGCGGGTCGGCGAAGGCGGGCAGATGGCGGGCGACCGGGTCGTCCAGCGACAGCCGCCCCTCCTCGACCAGCATCAGCGCGGCCACCGCGGTCACCGGCTTGGTCATCGAGTAGATCCGCCACAGGGTGTCCGCCTCCACGGGCAGCCCCGCCGCGATGTCCCGCTTCCCGTACGTCGTGAGGTGCGCGACCTTGCCGCCGCGCGCCACGGCCACCAGGAAGCCGGGCAGGCGGCCCTCGTCGACCTCGTGGGCGAAGTGTCGGTCCAGGCGGCCCAGCGCCTCCGCGTCGAGCCCTGCCTCGTTCGGTTCGGCCTCTTGCCGCAGCTGTGCCATCGCGCTCTCCTCCGGTTCCGTTCGACGGGGTGCGAACGGACTACCCCGCCGGGAGGCCCTCAGCACCCATGATCGCGCACGGAGCCCGTGAAGTGCGCCTCCTCACCACCGTGACGCGCGCCCGGCGCGCGCCCCGCGGACTCGGCAGGCTCGGCCCGCTCAGCATGTGCGGTGCTCTCCACCCCCGGCAGCAGCAGTGCCGCCACCGCCCCGGCCGCGGCCACACCGGCCAGCACCGGCAGCGGCAGCCGCAGACCGCCGGCCCCGACGAGTGCGGCCGCCGCGGCGACGCCCAGCACCGGGCCGACGTTCAGCGCGGTCTGCTGCAGGCCGCCCGCCACCCCGGCCGACGCCGCGGGAGCCCGCCGTACGACGACCTGTGTGGCCGCCACCATCACCGTGCCGAACCCGGCCCCCACCAGCGCGAACCCGGTGCAGAGCGGCAGCGTGGACGACGCCCCGGCGAGCAGCAGAATGCCGGTGGCGAGCACGGCCATGGCCGCGACGGTGGCCCGCCGGGCGCCCTGCCGCCGCAGCAGCAGGGGGCACAGCACGGCGGCCGCCACCATCAGCACCGCGAGCGGCAGACTGCGCACCGCGCTCTCGAAGGGGTCCAGACCGAGGGTGTCCTGGAGCAGGTAGACACAGGCGAACAGCGTCCCGTGCAGCGCGGCCGACGCCACCACCAGCACCCCGAGCGCCGCCCCGATGGCCCGCGCCCCCACCAGGGACCCCGGCACCAGCGGATCGTCGGCCCGCCCCTCATGCCGTACGAAGCCCACCCCCGCGGCGACCGCCACGGCCAGGGCGACACCGCTCGCGGCGGTCCACCCGGAGTCGGGCACCCCGACGAGCGCGTGCACCAGGCACCCGAGCGCCACGGCCAGCAGCAGAGCGCCGGGGAGATCCAGGCGGGGCGTGCGGCGAGGGCGCTCCCTCTCCCTGCGCACGCCGGTGAGGGCGAGGACGCCGAAGAGCAGGGCCGGGGCCACGTTCAGGAAGAACACCGACCGCCAGCCCCACTGCGTCACCAGGGCCCCGCCCAGCAGGGGCCCCGCCGCGGCCGCCAGGCCGATGGCCGCCGTGCGGACGGCGAGCGGCGTGCGCAGCCGGTCCGGCGGGTAGGCGGTGCGCAGCATGCCCAGCGTGGCCGGTTGCAGCAGGGCCCCGCACACGCCCTGCACGACCCGCAGGGCGATCACCCACCCGATGCCCGGCGCGAGCCCGATCGCGGCCGAGGTCGCGGCGAAGCCCAGCATGCCCAGGCCGAACAGGAGCCGGTGCCCGTAGCGGTCGCCGAGCCGGCCGCCGAACACCAGCAGCCCGGCCACCGCGACGAGATACCCGGTGCTGGTCCACTGCGCCTGCGCGAAGCTCGTCCCGAGGTCCCGCTGGAGCGTGGGCTGCGCGACCGTGAGCACCGTGCCGTCCAGAGCGACGATCACCGCACCGGCCACGCTGCTCGCCAGCGTCAGCCGGGCCCTCACCGGTCGCTCGCAGGGCCGAGGTGGGCGTCCAGGGCGGCATCCAGCACAGGCCCGAAGTCCTTCACGTCGGTGGCCAGTTGGAGGCTTCCCCAGCCCCACAACTGGGCGATCCCGTGCAGGTTCGCCCACAGCGCGCCCGCGACGACACGGGCGTCGGCGTCCGGCCGTACCGCCGCGACCCGCTCCACCAGCGCGGCGAACAGCGGAAGACTGGTGTCGCGCAGCCCCAGATGACCGCTCTCCAGCAGGTCGTGACGGAACATCAGCTCGTACATGCCGCGGTGGTCCAGCGCGAACTCCAGGTACACACGGGCCAGCGCTGCCACCTGCTCGCGCGGGCCCTGGTCGCCCAGAACCCGCTCGGTGCGCTCGGCGAGGTCCGCGAAACCACGCCGGGCGATGGCCGACAGCAGCTCCAGGTGGGTGGGGAAGTAGCGGCGCGGCGCCCCGTGCGAGACCCCCGCCCGGCGGGCGATCTCCCGCAGGGTCAGCGCCTGGACGCCCTCGCGCGCCACCAGCTCCACGCCGACCTCGACCAACCGGGCGCGCAGGCCCGTCTCCGAATCATGCATAGACAGTGTCTACCAGCGAGCGGTAGACACTGTCTACTCATGGGTCTCATTCTCGGGAATACGGTGCGCCCACAGGCGGGTTGGAGCAGGCATGACTCAGGACGCACTGCTCAAGCTGCTCTCCGAGGGCCACAGTGGGGTGCTCGTCACCCTCAAGCGGGACGGCCGCCCTCAGCTGTCCAATGTCAGCCACGCCTACTATCCCGACGAGCGGATCATCCGCGTGTCGATCACCGACGACCGCGCCAAGACCCGCAACCTGCGCCGCGACCCCCGGGCGTCCTACCACGTCACCAGCGCCGACCGACGGGCCTACACCGTCGCCGAGGGCACCGCCGACCTCACGCCCGTCGCCGCCGACCCGCACGACGACACGGTCGAGGAACTCATCCGCCTCTACCGCGACGTCCAGGGCGAACACCCCGACTGGGACGACTGCCGCGCCGCGATGGTCCGCGACCGACGACTGGTCCTGCGCCTGAGGGTGGAGCACGCGTACGGCATCCCGTCGGCCTGACCGGCTACTGCCGGCTCACCGACCGGCTCACACCCGCCACCACCGTGGAGGCGAGGATCCACCCGGTGATGACCAGCACGTACGACAGCCACTGGTACCACCCGCGCGGCGCGAAGGCGCCCTCCTGTCCGAAGGAGATCACCGGCACCAGCAGGTCGAGGGTGTAGAAGACCGGGTTGAAGTCCGGTGCCTCCCCGGCCTTCAGGGGTTCCGGATGGTGCAGCCCGTACACCAGCGAGCCCACGGCCAGCAGCGACAACAGCCAGCCCGCCGCCCGCAGCGGCCGGAAGCCGTAGCCGACGGTCGCCTCCTGGACAACGCCCCACAGCCGGCCGTACCACGGCAGGGTCGTGCGGTGCCTGCGCTGCTTGGCTAGCTGCACGAGCCGGGCCGCGTGCTCGTCCCCGATCCGGAGGTAGGCGCCGGTCAACTGCTCGTAGGAGTGCGGCACATACCCGTCGCGGTCCCGCTCCAGCATCGGCAGCCGGCGCTCGGCGGGTTCGTGCGGCATGAGGGAGGAGTACACGAGCCCGTTGAGGAGCACGACCTCCGGTACGGCCTCCGGTTCCACGAACAGCACGTCGACCTGAGTCCGGCGCAGGTTCAAGGTTCCTTCCATGGCGGGGCCGCGCAGCCACAGCTCGCCTATGGCGCAACTGCTGGTCCTGAGTCCGGACTCGCCGGGATGCGACAGCCGGCTGTACGACAGGTCCAGCCGCCCTGCGATCCGCGCCCCGCGCAGCCCGATCCACCCTTCCACCTCCGCGTAGCGGACGCGCATGTCGCCCTCGACGGTGAGGGTCTCGGCGTCCATCGCGGCGTTTCCCGGGTGACTGAGCCGCGCCTCGCTGAGGTTCACCGAGCCGGCGACACTCGCGCCGTTGAGCCGGATCTGCCCCCGCGTGCGCAGCCCCGGCGCCCACAGGTCGGCACCGAGTGAAGCCTGGTTGAGCTGGAGGACCGGCTCCTCGGCATCAAGTGTGCCGATCCGGGCGCTCTCCAGGTAGAGGCTGCCGCTGATCTGCGCACCGCCGAGCCGGACGGTCCCGTCGACCCGCGCCCGGGTCAGCCGCAGCGCGCCGTCGACGTGGACGGTCGGGGCGAGCAGGCCCGGCAGCACGGACTCGCTCAGGTTCAGTTCACGCAGCCGGGCGGCATGGCAGCGCGGCGGTTCGTCGAAGCGGCAGTGCCGCAGCCGCACCGGGTGCTCGATCGTCGCGTACTGGAGGTCGAGCCGCCCGGTGACACGGGCGCCCATCAGATCGAGCGCCGGTATCTCACCGTCCGGCTGCGGGCCGTTGAGCAGCAGCGCCCGCAACACCTCGGCGCGCACGGTCCGTTCGGGCCCCCAGGCGGCGGGCTCGGGGTCGTCCGTCTCGCGGAAGTCCACGGCCCGGCCCTGCGGAAAGGCCCGCCACACCCGCTGCTCGGCCGGGGTCAGGTCGTTGATCTCCATCAGCGGCGACTCTGACCCGGCCGGACAGCGGGTGTCAACTCAGCGCTTACGGCCTGGTGTTCCACTCCGCGATGACGGGCCGGTCATGCTCGGTCGACAGCCGGCTCACCGTGCCCGTGCCGAGCTGGAACAGGCGGCCCTCGGCCGGGGACAGCCCCAGGCGGCGGGCCGTGAGGACACGGAGGAAGTGGGCGTGGGCGACGAGGACGACGTCGCCGTCGGTGAGCGCGTCGGCGGCCCGGGACAGGACGCGGTCGGCGCGCAGGCCGACCTCGGCCGGGCTCTCGCCCCGGTGTTCGGGGCCGGGCGCGACACCGTCGTGCCACAGGTCCCAGTCGGGGCGGGTGCGGTGGATCTCGGCGGTGGTTATGCCTTCGTAGCCGCCGTAGTCCCACTCGTGCAGGTCGGGGTCGGTGACGGCCCCGGTCAGGCCCGCGAGTTCGGCGGTACGCACCGCGCGGGCGAGCGGGCTGGTGAGGACGGATGAGAAGGTCCGGCCCGACAGGAGCGGCGCCAGGGACTTGGCCTGCCCCTCACCGTTGGGGGTGAGGGGCAGGTCGGTGAAGCTGGTGTGGCGTCCCGTGGCGCTCCACTCCGTCTCGCCGTGGCGGACCAGCAGAAGATCCCCCACGACAGGACCTACTTCTTCTCGACCGCGTGGCCGCCGAACTGGTTGCGCAGCGCGGCGATCATCTTCATCTGGGGGGAGTCCTCCTGGCGGGAGGCGAACCGCGCGAAGAGGGAGGCGGTGATCGCCGGGAGCGGCACGGCGTTGTCGATGGCCGCCTCGACCGTCCAGCGGCCCTCGCCCGAGTCCTCGGCGTAGCCGCGCAGCTTGTCCAGGTGCTCGTCGTCGTCCAGGGCGTTGACCGCGAGGTCCAGCAGCCAGGAGCGGATGACGGTGCCTTCCTGCCAGGAGCGGAAGATCTCGCGGACGTTGTCCACGGAGTCGACCTTCTCCAGCAGCTCCCAGCCCTCGGCGTAGGCCTGCATCATGGCGTACTCGATGCCGTTGTGGACCATCTTGGCGAAGTGGCCCGCGCCGACCCGGCCCGCGTGGACATAGCCGTACGGGCCTTCCGGCTTGAGCGCGTCGAAGACCGGCTGGACCCGGGCGATGTTCGCGGCGTCGCCGCCGACCATCAGGGCGTAGCCGTTCTCCAGGCCCCACACACCGCCGGAGACACCGGCGTCGACGAAGCCGATGCCCTTCGCGCCGAGCTCCTTGGCGTGCTTCTCGTCCTCCGTCCAGCGGGAGTTGCCGCCGTCGACGACGATGTCGCCGGGGGAGAGCAGGTTGCCCAGCTCGTCGACGACCGACTGGGTCGGGCCGCCGGCCGGGACCATCACCCACACCACACGGGGGCCCTCGAGCTTGTCGACCAGTTCGGCGATGCTGCCGACGTCGGCGAGGTCCGGGTTGCGGTCGTAGCCGATGACGGTGTGGCCCGCGCGGCGGATGCGCTCGCGCATGTTGCCGCCCATCTTGCCGAGACCGATGAGACCGAGCTGCATGGTTACTTCACTTCCTTGAGGTCGCGGTAGGCCGCGACGAGGGCGGCGGTGGAGGCGTCCAGACCGGGCACGTCCGCGCCCTCGGTCAGAGCGGGCTCGATGCGCTTGGCCAGGACCTTGCCCAGCTCCACGCCCCACTGGTCGAAGGAGTCGATGTTCCACACCGCGCCCTGCACGAACACCTTGTGCTCGTAGAGGGCGATCAGCTGGCCGAGCACCGACGGGGTCAGCTCACGCGCCAGGATCGTGGTGGTGGGGTGGTTGCCGCGGAAGGTGCGGTGCGGCACCTGCTCCTCGGCCACGCCCTCCGCGCGCACCTCCTCGGGCGTCTTGCCGAAGGCCAGCGCCTGCGTCTGGGCGAAGAAGTTCGCCATCAACAGGTCGTGCTGCGCCTTGAGTTCGTCGCTCAGCTCGGCCACGGGCCGTGCGAAGCCGATGAAGTCCGCCGGGATCAGCTTGGTGCCCTGGTGGATCAGCTGGTAGTAGGCGTGCTGCCCGTTGGTGCCGGGCGTGCCCCACACGACCGGGCCGGTCTGCCACTCCACGGGGTCGCCGTCACGGTCCACCGACTTGCCGTTGGACTCCATGTCGAGCTGCTGGAGGTAGGCGGTGAACTTCGACAGGTAGTGGCTGTACGGCAGCACCGCGTGCGACTGGGCGTCGTGGAAGTTGCCGTACCAGATGCCCAACAGGCCGAGCAGCAGCGGGGCGTTGGCCTCGGCGGGGGCGCTTCGGAAGTGCTCGTCGACGAGGTGGAACCCGTCGAGCATCTCGCGGAAGCGGTCCGGGCCGATGGCGATCATCAGGGACAGGCCGATGGCCGAGTCGTAGGAGTACCGGCCGCCGACCCAGTCCCAGAACTCGAACATGTTGGCCGTGTCGATGCCGAACTCGGTGACCTTCTCGGCGTTCGTCGACAGGGCGACGAAGTGCTTGGCGACCGCCTTCTCCTCGCCGCCGAGGCCGTTCACGAGCCATGTCCGCGCGGAGGTGGCGTTGGTGATCGTCTCGATCGTGGTGAAGGTCTTGGAGGCGACGATGAACAGCGTCTCCTCCGGGTCGAGGTCGTGGGTCGCCTCGTGCAGGTCGGCGCCGTCCACGTTCGACACGAAGCGGACGGTCAGCTCGCGGTCGGTGAACGACCGCAGCACCTCGTACGCCATCGCCGGGCCGAGGTCGGAGCCGCCGATGCCGATGTTGACGACATTGCGGATGCGCCTGCCGGTGTGGCCGGTCCACTCGCCCGAGCGCACCCGCCCGGCGAAGTCGGCCATCTTGTCCAGCACGGCGTGCACCTTCGGCACCACGTTCTCGCCGTCGACCTCGATCACCGCGTCGCGCGGGGCGCGCAGCGCGGTGTGCAGCACGGCGCGCTTCTCGGTGATGTTGATCTTCTCGCCGCGGAACATCGCGTCGCGCAGCCCGAACACGTCGGTGGCGGTGGCGAGTTCCTGGAGCAGGGCGAGGGTCTCGTCGGTGATCAGGTGCTTGGAGTAGTCGATGCGCAGGTCACCCACGCGTACGACGTACCGCTCCGCCCGCCCGGGGTCCGCGGCGAACAGCTCGCGCAGATGCGGCTGCCCCTCGGCGCGGTGGTCCTCCAGGGCGGTCCACTCCGGGCGCCGCGTCAGCTTGGGGGAGTCAGACATGAGAAGGGGTCTCCTTGCCGGCCTCGCCGCGCAGGGCGATGGCGTACATCTCGTCGGCGTCGAGGCGCCGCAGCTCCTCGGCGATGAGTTCGGAGGTCGAGCGCACCTTCAGGGCGAGGGTGCGCGAGGGCTGGCCGGGCAGCGACAGCGTCGCCAGCGGGCCTTCGGGGCGGTCGATGACGACCTCACCGTGTTCGGTGCCCAGGCGTACGGCCGTGACGACCGGCCCCGCCGTGACCACGCGGTCGACGTCGACGCCGAGGCGGGCCTCCAGCCAGCGGGCCAGCAGCTCGGCGCTGGGGTTGTCGGCCTCGCTCTCCACGGCGGCCGACACGATCTTCTCGCGGGCCTGGTCCAGGGCCGCGGCCAGCATCGAGCGCCACGGCGTCAGCCGGGTCCAGGCGAGGTCGGTGTCGCCCGGGGCGTAGGACCGTACGCGCGTCTCCAGCGCCTGCAGCGGGTGCTCGACGGCGTACATGTCGGTGATGCGGCGCTGTGCGAGCGCGCCGAGCGGGTCCTTGGCGGGCACCTCGGGGGCGTCGACGGGCCACCACACGACCACGGGGGCGTCGGGCAGCAGCAGCGGCAGCACGACCGAGTCGGCGTGGTCGGACACCTCGCCGTAGGTGCGCAGCACGACGGTCTCGCCGGTGCCCGCGTCGGCGCCTACCCGCACCTCGGCGTCGAGGCGGGAGGCGGTGCGGTCGCGCGGGGTGCGGGCGTGCCGCTTGATGACGACCAGGGTGCGCGAGGGGTGCTCGTGCGAGGCCTGCTCGGCCGCCTTGATCGAGTCGTAGGCGTTCTCCTCGTCCGTGACGATCACCATCGTCAGGACCATGCCCACAGCCGGGGTCCCGATGGCGCGGCGGCCCTGCACCAACGCCTTGTTGATCTTGCTTGCCGTGGTGTCGGTCAGGTCGATCTTCATGGCCTGCGCCAGCTCCGTCCGTCTCGTGCGAGCATCTCGTCGGCTTCCTCGGGACCCCAGCTGCCCGACGCGTACTGCGCCGGACGGCCGTGCGTCGCCCAGTACTCCTCGATCGGGTCGAGGATCTTCCAGGACTCTTCCACTTCCTGGTGACGGGGGAACAGGTTGGCGTCCCCGAGGAGGACGTCCAGGATGAGCCGCTCGTAGGCCTCCGGGCTGGACTCGGTGAACGACTCGCCGTAGGCGAAGTCCATCGTGACGTCCCGGATCTCCATGGACGTGCCCGGCACCTTGGAGCCGAACCGGACCGTCATGCCCTCGTCGGGCTGCACCCGGATGACGATGGCGTTCTGTCCGAGCTCCTCGGTGGCCGTGGAGTCGAAGGGGGAGTGCGGGGCGCGCTGGAAGACGACCGCGATCTCCGTGACCCGTCGGCCGAGCCGCTTGCCGGTGCGCAGATAGAACGGCACGCCCGCCCAGCGGCGGTTGTCCACGTTCAGCTTGATCGCCGCGTACGTGTCGGTGGTGGAGGCCGGGTCGATGCCGTCCTCCTGGAGGTAGCCGCGCACCTTCTCGCCGCCCTGCCAGCCGCCCGCGTACTGCGCGCGCACGGTGTGCCGGCCCAGGTCGTCCGGCACCTTCACGGCCTTGAGGACCTTCAGCTTCTCGGTGAGCAGCGAGCCCGCGTCGAAGGAGGCGGGCTCCTCCATCGCGGTGAGCGCCATCAGCTGGAGCAGGTGGTTCTGGATGACGTCACGGGCCGAGCCGATGCCGTCGTAGTAGCCGGCACGGCCTCCGATGCCGATGTCCTCGGCCATGGTGATCTGCACATGGTCGACGTAGGAGCGGTTCCAGATCGGCTCGAACATCTGGTTGGCGAAGCGCAGCGCCAGGATGTTCTGGACCGTCTCCTTGCCCAGGTAGTGGTCGATCCGGAAGACCTGCTCCGGGTCGAACACGTCGTGCACGAGCGCGTTCAGCTCCCGCGCGCTTCCCAGGTCGTGGCCGAACGGCTTCTCGATGACCGCCCGCCGCCAGGACCCCTCGGGGGCGTCCGCCAGGCCGTGCTTCTTCAGCTGCTGCACGACCTTGGGGAAGAACTTCGGCGGCACCGAGAGGTAGAAGGCGTAGTTGCCGCTGGTGCCGCGGGCCGCGTCCAGCTCCTCGACGGTGTCGTGCAGCGTCTTGAACGCCGTGTCGTCGTCGAAGTCGCCCGGGATGAACCGCATGCCCTCCGCGAGCTGCTGCCAGACCTCCTCGCGGAACGGCGTGCGGGCGTGCTCCTTGACCGCGGCGTGGACGACCTGCGCGAAGTCCTGGTCCTCCCAGTCGCGGCGGGCGAAGCCCACCAGGGAGAAGCCCGGCGGCAGCAGGCCGCGGTTGGCCAGGTCGTAGACGGCCGGCATCAGCTTCTTGCGGGACAGGTCGCCGGTGACGCCGAAGATGACGAGCCCGGAGGGGCCCGCGATCCGGGGGAGCCGGCGGTCCCTGCCGTCCCGCAGCGGGTTGGACCAGTCGGTGGCCGGCACACTCACCGGGGCCGCCACCGCCGGTTCCGCACTCTCGTTGCTCATTCCCCGTCAACTCCCTTGCTCATAAGGGACTTCGTCACGGTGTCCAGCAGGTCCTGCCAGGCCACCTCGAACTTGGCCACGCCCTCGTCCTCCAGCCGGGTCACCACCTCGTCGTAGGAGATGCCGAGCCGCTCGACGGCCGCGAGGTCCGCACGGGCCTGCGCGTAGCCGCCGGTCACGGTGTCACCGGTGATCACGCCGTGGTCGGCGGTGGCGTTCAGCGTGGCCTCCGGCATGGTGTTGACCGTGCCGGGCGCGACCAGCTCGTCGACGTACAGCGTGTCCTTGTACGCCGGGTCCTTCACACCGGTCGACGCCCACAGCGGGCGCTGCTTGTTGGCGCCCGTGCCGGCCAGCGCCAGCCAGCGCTCCGCCGAGAAGACGTCCTCGTACGCCTCGTAGGCCAGCCGGGCATTGGCAAGCGCCGCCCGGCCCTTGAGCGCCAGGGCCTCGTCGGAGCCCAGCGCGGTCAGGCGGCGGTCGATCTCGGCGTCCACGCGCGACACGAAGAATGAGGCCACAGAGTGGATGCTAGACAGATCCAGGCCCGCGGCCTGCGCCTTCTCCAGGCCCGCGAGGTAGGCGTCCATGACCTCGCGGTAGCGCTCCAGGGAGAAAATCAAGGTCACGTTGACGCTGATGCCCTGCGCGACCACCTCGGTGATGGCCGGCAGGCCCGCCTTGGTCGCCGGGATCTTGATCATGACGTTGGGGCGTTCCACCAGCCACGCGAGCTGCTTGGCCTCGGCGATCGTGGCCGCCGTGGCGTGTGCGAGACGGGGGTCGACCTCGATGGAGACCCGGCCGTCCCGGCCGCCTGTCGCGTCGTACACCGGCCGCAGGATGTCGGCGGCGGCCCGCACGTCGGCGGTGGTCATCATCCGCACGGCCTCGTCGGTCGTGACGCCCCGCACGGCCAGGTCGGCGAGCTGCTCCTCGTAGCCCTCGCCGGAGCCGATGGCGGCCTGGAAGATGGAGGGGTTGGTGGTCACGCCCACCACATGCCTGGTCGCGACCAGCTCGGCGAGGTTGCCGGTGGTGATCCGCTTGCGCGACAGGTCGTCCAGCCAGATGGAGACGCCCTCGTCGGAGAGGCGCTTGAGGACGGGTGCTTCGGTCATTTCTCGATCATCTTCTTTCTGGCGGTCGGATCAACCACGCGCTGCGGCCAGCGACTGCCTGGCCGCGGCGGCGACGTTCTGTGCGGTGAAGCCGTACTCGGCGAACAGGGTGCTGGCATCGGCGGAGGCGCCGAAGTGTTCGAGGGAGACGATGCGTCCTGCGTCACCTACGAACCGGTACCACGTGAGGGCGATCCCGGCTTCGACCGCGACACGGGCTCGCACGGACGGCGGAAGCACGCTGTCGCGGTACTCGCGCGGCTGCTCCTCGAACCACTCCACGGACGGCATCGACACCACCCGCGTCCCGATCCCCTCGGCCTCCAGCCGCTCGCGCGCGCCGACGGCCAGCTGGACCTCGGAGCCGGTGGCGATCAGGATCACGTCGGGGGTCTCGGTGGAGGACTCCGCGAGGACGTAACCGCCGCGCGCGGCGTCCGGGTTCGGCGCGTAGGTCGGCACGCCCTGCCGGGTGAGGGCCAGCCCGTGCGGGGCCGGCTCGGTGGAGTGCCGGCGCATGATCTCGGCCCACGCGATCGCCGTCTCGTTGGCGTCGGCGGGGCGTACGAGGTTCAGGCCCGGGATGGCGCGCAGCGCGGCCAGGTGCTCCACGGGCTGGTGGGTCGGGCCGTCCTCGCCGAGACCGATGGAGTCGTGCGTCCACACGTACGTCACCGGCAGCTGCATCAGCGCCGACATGCGCACCGCGTTGCGCATGTAGTCGGAGAACACCAGGAAGGTGCCGCCGTAGACGCGCGTGTTGCCGTGCAGCGCGATGCCGTTCATCTCCGCGGCCATGGAGAACTCGCGGATGCCGAAGTGGACGGTACGGCCGTACGGGTCGGCCTCGGGCAGCGGGTTGCCGACGGGCAGGAACGACGAGGTCTTGTCGATCGTGGTGTTGTTCGAGCCCGCGAGGTCGGCCGAGCCGCCCCACAGCTCGGGCAGCACGGCGCCGAGCGACTGCAGGACCTTGCCGGAGGCGGCACGGGTGGCGACCGACCTGCCCGCCTCGAAGACGGGGACCGAGGACTCCCAGCCCTCGGGCAGCTGACCGGCCACGACCCGGTCGAACAGCGCCGCACGCTCCGGCAGGGCTGTCCGCCACTCGCCGATCCGCTTGTCCCAGGCGGCGTGCGCCTCGGCGCCCCGGTCCAGCGCCCGGCGCGTGTGGGCGAGGACCTCGTCGGCGACCTCGAAGCTGCGCTCCGGGTCGAAGCCCAGGAGGCGCTTGGTGGCGGCGATCTCCTCCTCGCCCAGCGCCGAGCCGTGGGAGGCCTCGGTGTTCCGCGCGTTCGGGGCGGGCCAGGCGATGATCGTGCGCATCGCGATGATCGACGGCCGCTCGGTCTCGGCCTGCGCCGCCTTCAGGGCCGCGTACAGCGCGTGGACGTCGACGTCCCCCTCGGCGGTCGGCTCGATGCGCTGGGTGTGCCAGCCGTACGCCGCGTACCGCCCGAGGACGTCCTCGGAGAACGCCGTCGCCGTGTCGCCCTCGATGGAGATGTGGTTGTCGTCGTACAGGAAGACGAGGTTGCCGAGCTTCTGGTGGCCCGCGAGGGAGGAGGCCTCGGCGGAGACGCCCTCCTGGAGGTCGCCGTCGGAGACGATCGCCCAGATCGTGTGGTCGAAGGGCGAGGTGCCCTGCGGGGCGTCCGGGTCGAACAGGCCGCGCTCGTAGCGGGCGGCCATCGCCATGCCGACCGCGTTGGCGACGCCCTGGCCGAGGGGGCCGGTCGTGGTCTCGACACCGGCCGTGTGGCCGTACTCGGGGTGGCCGGGCGTCCTGGAGCCCTGCGTGCGGAACGCCTTGAGGTCGTCCAGCTCCAGCTCGTAGCCGGCGAGGAAGAGCTGCGTGTACAGCGTCAGCGAGGTGTGGCCGGGGGAGAGCACGAAGCGGTCACGGCCGGTCCACTCCGGATCGGCCGGGTCATGGCGCATCACCTTCTGAAAGATCGTGTACGCGGCCGGGGCCAGGCTCATCGCCGTGCCGGGGTGGCCGTTGCCCACCTTCTGTACGGCGTCGGCGGCCAGAAGGCGGGCCGTGTCGACGGCACGCCGGTCGAGTTCGGTCCACTCGAAGCTGTCGGGCGTCTGCGTGCTCATCTTCAAGAAGTCCTCTGAAAGAGCGGGATTGCTGGTCGGACGCGTTAGACATTAAAAGTCTGACTTTTACGAGGCCAGGTCCGCGTGTGTCAGCCTTTGGTGAAAGTGGGACATCACCCGTACGGACGAGTCAGCGCGAGAAGGACATGGCGGACAGAACCACCCCCCGGCGGGCGGACGCGGCCGACGGCGACGGCATCAGAACCTTCGCCTTCCCCTCCGACCACAGCGTCTGCGGCGTCGGCATGCAGGTCGGCCCCATGGGCGGCGCCCGCACCTGGCACCCCGACGCACCGCTCGACAAGGTCCACCGCATCGACTTCCACGTGGTGATGCTGTTCTCCGCCGGCCCCGTCCGCCACATGATCGACTTCGCCGAGTACGAGGCCCGGGCGGGCGACCTGCTGTGGATCCGCCCCGGACAGGTGCACCGCTTCTCGACCGCCGCCGAGTACCGCGGAACCGTCCTGACCATGCAGCCCGGCTTCCTGCCGCGCGCCACCGTCGAGGCCACCGGCCTCTACCGCTACGACCTGCCGCCGCTGCTGCACCCCGGCGAGAGCGAGCTCGCCGCTCTGACGGCCTCCCTCGACCAGCTCCGCCGCGAGTACGAGGACGACCGCACCCTCCCGCTGAGCCTGCACACCGCCGTGCTGCGCCACTCCCTGACCGCGTTCCTGCTGCGCCTCGCCCACCTCGCGGCCCGCTCCGCCGAGGCCGAGCGGCACCCCTCCGACACCACGTTCACCCTGTTCCGGGACGCCGTGGAGAAGGGCTTCGCCACCAACCACAGCGTCAGCACCTACGCCGACAGCCTCGCCATCTCCCGCCGCACCCTGGTCCGCGCGGTGCGCGCCGCGACCGGTGAGACCCCCAAGGGCTTCATCGACAAACGCGTCGTCCTGGAGGCCAAGCGCCTGCTCGCCCACACCGACCTGCCCATCGGCCGCGTCGGCGCCGCGGTCGGCTTCCCCGACGCGGCCAACTTCTCCAAGTTCTTCCACCAGCACACGGACATGACCCCGGCGGCCTTCCGCACGGAACTGCGCTGAGGCGTCTCAGCCGCGTCCGGCCTCCTCGGTCCGGTACGGACGGAACCCCCGGCGGCGGTAGTTGGGCAGCGCGCGGGGGTGGTCCGACGACGAGGTGTGCAGCCAGACCCGGCTCACCGCAGGGGCCAGCTCCCAGGCACCCCGCACGGCGAGCGTCAGGGCGAACCCGCCGAGGCCCTTGCCGACGAACTCGGGCAGCAGACCGAAGGACTTGATCTCCACCTCGCCGCCCGGATGCGGGTCGTAGGTGACGATGCCCGCAGGTGTGCCCTCGAAGGACAGCAGCCAGAACGTCCGCTCCGGAGCCGCGGCGAACCAGGCACCCCACTCCTCGGGGGTCCGGCGCGCGCTCTTCCAACCGTGCGGCGCGCCGACACCGGCCAGCAGGTCGACGACCAGGGGCGAGTCCCGCTCCGGAGGCTCCAGGCTCAGCCCGGGCACCGCGGACGCGGGCTCCAGCTCGTCCCGTCCGGTCATCTCGACGTACGTCACGATCTCCGTCACCCGCGCAGCGTAGAGGGGGCCTCACGCGTGCGTGAAGCCCCCTCGCGGGCGGTGCTCAGTGCCCGAAATCGAACCAGTTGACGTTCACGAAGTCGGCCGGCTGGCCGCTGCTGAAGGTCAGGTAGACGTCGTGGGTGCCGGTGACGCCGCTGATGTTGGCGGGGACCGTGCGCCAGGACTGCCAGCCGCCCGTGTTGCCGAGCGCGAAGCTGCCGACGGGTGCGTTGGTACGGCTGTCCAGGCGGACCTCGACCAGGCCGCTCACGCCCGATCCCGCGCCGCTCGCGACCCGGGCGTAGAACTGCCGGGCCGCCGAGGAGCCGAAGTTGACGCCCCGGTAGAGGACCCAGTCGCCGTTGGCGACCGCGCCGATGTTCTGGCCGCCGCCGGAGTCGGTGGTGCCCTCGGTCATCACGCCGGACTGGCCGTCGTAGGACTCGGCCTGGATGGGGGAGTAGGCGTCACGGTTGCCGGTGGGCGGCGGAGTGGTGCCGCCTCCGCCGCCGGAAGACAGCACCTGGACGTAGTCGACGACCATCGCGTGCCCGGGGACCGTGCCGGAGTCCGGGCCGCCGCCGAAGGCGCCGGGGAAGCCGCCGCCCATCGCCACGTTCAGGATGACGAAGAAGCCGTGGTTCGTGGCGTTCGACCAGGTGGTCGCGTCGACCTGATCGGCCCTGACCGTGTGGTAGTTGGTGCCGTCGACGGAGAAGCGGATCTGCTCGGGGCTCGTCGAGCGGTCCCACTCCATGCGGTAGGTGTGGAAGCCTGCCTGGCAGGTGGTGCCGGGGCAGCTCGTCGAACCGCCGATGCCGGTCGTCTCGTTGCAGGGGCCGCCGGGGTTCGTGCCGCAGTGCATCGTGGCCCAGACGGTGTTCAGGCCCTGGACGTTCTCCATGATGTCCAGCTCACCGACGCCCGGCCAGTTCCAGTAGTTGCCGCGGAAGGGCGCGCCCAGCATCCAGAAGGCCGGCCAGTAGCCCTTGGCCGCGGCGCCGGTCACGTTCGGCATCTGGATACGGGCCTCGACGCGCAGCTTGCCGCCGGACGGGGGCTGGAAGTCGGTGCGGTTGGTCTCGATACGGCCCGAGGTCCAGTTGCCGGACGCGTCGCGCCGCGGGGTGATGCGCAGGTTGCCGCTGCCGTCCAGCGCCACGTTGTTGGTGCTGGAGGTCATCGTCTCGACCTCGCCGGTGCCCCAGTTGGCGGCGCCGCCGGGGTAGGACGTGCCGGTCGCGTACTGCCAGTTGGCGGTGTTCACGCCCGACCCGGCCGGACCGTCGAAGTCGTCGGCGAAGACCTGCGTCCAGCCGGACGGGGGCGTCGGCGCGGTGGCGTTCGCCGTGGAGGTGACGGTCGTGGCGGCGGCCGCGGCCAGGGCGAGCGTGCCGACGGCCGCGACGAGGGCCCGCCGCAGCGGGCGGCGTCCGGGTGTGCCTGAGGTGCGGTCCATGTGGGGGTGCCTCTCGTACGTCTGGGACACGGGATTGCGGATACGGGGTGCGGGGTGCGGGGCGCGCGGTGCGGGGAGCTTTGAGAGCGCTCTCAGAGGTGCGCTCAATGTCCTCTCGGTCGCGCGGGTCGTCAAGAGGTGAAGCACGGCGCCGGGAATCATCCGGAGTCCGCGTGGAGTTCACCGAGAGGCACTCGTGATCAAGAAGGAGCCCCATGTCCGACGAACCCGCCGTCCGCGAACTGCGCCTGGTCGTCACTGCCGACGACTACGAGGCGGCGCTGCACTTCTACCGGGACGTCCTCGGGCTGCCCGAGCGCGCCGCGTTCTCCTCGCCGGGCGGCCACGTCACCATCCTGGAGGCGGGCCGGGCCACCCTGGAGATCACCGACCCGAACCACGCCGCGTTCATCGACGACGTCGAGGTCGGCCGCAGGGTCGCCGGACAGATCCGGGTCGCCTTCCAGGTCGGCGACTCCGCCGCCGTCACCGCGAAGCTGGCCGCCGCCGGCGCGGAGGTCATCGCCGAGCCGACCCGCACGCCCTGGAACTCCCTGAACTCCCGCCTCGAGGCCCCTGCCGCCCTTCAGCTCACCCTGTTCGAGGAGCTGGGCGAGGACCCTGCGTGAGAGACGCGCGCGAGGGGCGCCCCGGTGGGGACGCCCCTCGGCACCGCGATGGTCAGCCGGTGAAGCCGGCCGTGATCGAGGTGAACTGCCAGTTGTTCTGGCTGATGCCGGAGCAGTTGCTGGTCACGCCGCCGCCCGGGCACGGCCGGTCACGGTTGACCGCCCAGTAGGCGAGCCGGGCGATGTGGTGGGAGTTCGCCCAGTCGCGGATCTGGGTCCAGATCGCGGTCGAGGTCAGCTCCTGCTGGTCGGACAGCCCGTTCATGCCGGAGATCCCGATGTGCGCGTACGCGGTGGCGTCGTCCCAGCCGAAGGCCGACTTCAGCTTGTTCTTCAGCCCCTCGCTCGCGTTCACGGTGTTGCCGTACATGTCGGAGCCGCCCCCGAAGTCGAACGGCATGATCGTGAACACGTCGATGTTCGCGTTGAGCGCCTTGGCCTGGTCGATGAGCCGGTTGCCCCAGTAGGTCGGGCCGGTCGTCGAGGTGCCGAAGGTGAGGATCGTGCGCAGACCGGGGTTGTTGGCCTTCACGATCTTCAGCGCGCCCAGGATGCGGTCCTGCACGGCCGCGTTCTCGAATTCGTCCGTGTTCTCGATGTCGACGTCGATCGCCTTCAGCCCGTACGCGTCGATGACTTTCTGGTACGCGCCCGCCAGCGCCTCCGGCGTCGAGCAGTTCGGGCCGAGCTTGTTGCCGCTCCAGCCGCCGATCGACGGGACGATGTCGCCGCCCGCGGAACGGATGGAGTTGATGACGCTCTGGTCGTTGCCGCCGGTCAGCGGCCGGCTGCCGTCCCAGGCGGGGTTGCAGCCGCCGGAGGAGAGGATGAACGCCATCGTGTACCACTTGATCCCGGTCGCGCTCATCACCGAGGTCGCGCTGGGCGGGTCGCCCCAGCCGAGGTACAGATAGGGCGCGGCCTGCTTGAAGCCGGTGCCCCCGCCACCGCCGGCGTCGGTCGTCACGGTCACGGCGTTGGAGGCGCCGGAGCTGTTCCCCGCCGCGTCCCTGGCCCGCACGGTGAAGGTGTACGACGTGCTCGCCGCGAGCCCGGAGACCGTGGCGCTCGTCCCCGACACGCTCAGGACCTGGTTGGAGCCGCTGAAGACGTCGTACGCCGTGACGCCGACGTTGTCCGTCGAGGCGTTCCACGTCAGCGACACACTGGACGACGTCTTGCCGGTGGAGCGCAGGCTGCCCGGCACACTCGGCGCCTGGGTGTCCCCGCCGCCCCCGCCGCCGGGTCCGTCGAGGCTGATGTCGTCGGCGTAGTACGTCCCTTGCCCGTACCAGCCGTGCACATACACCCGCGCGCTGGTCTGCGAGGCGCCGGTGGTGAAGGACAGACTCAGCCGGCTGTACGCCGACGGGGAGGTCGTCCAGGTCGAGGCCCCGCCGTCCACCCCGAGGTAGACATAGGAGCCGCGCACCCAACCGCTGAGCGAGTACGTCGTGTTGGGCTGGACCGCGACTGTCTGCCCGCACTTGGCGTTGTCACTGGAACTCGCGGCCCCCTGGAGGGCCCGGGACCCGCCCTGGACGGGGGAGGAGACGACCGACCCGAGGTTCCCGGAGCAGGACCAGGGCGACAACGCCCCTGACTCGAAGCCGGAGTTGCTGAGGATGTTGGCCGCATGAGCGGTACCGGGCAGGGCCACGGCCCCGCCGACCGCGAGTCCGACGGCCCCGCACAGCGCGAGGAGTCTGCGTCTGGAGCGACTGAGGAGTGAGTGGCGCACGCGATCTCCCTGAGGGGTGTGGGGTGTTCGGGAGTGCACAGGGGTGCAGAGAAGTGCGCCAACAAAGTTGGTATGGACCAATCGCGCTGTCAAGAGAAGGCGCGGGATTGGTCCATACCTGAGCAGGACGTGGCCGTTCGGGGGCGCGGGGAACTGGGCGAGCAACCACACGAATCCCGCACCCGGCGGACGATCTAGAGCGGCAGGACGGTGGCCGCACTCTCGACGGACTCCATCGGCGCCGGCAAGGCCGGCAACAACGCCGCCCCCTCGACGCGCTGCTGAGGCAAGGACACAGCCCGCAAGGGCCGCGGCCCGGAAACCACCGTGTAGTCCTGCCCGAGGAACGGCGGCTGGACCTCCCCGGGGTCCTCCCCGAGCGCCAACTGCACAGCCAGCCAAGGCGCATTGACCCCGCACAGGGACAGCTGATGCAGGCCCCCGGCAGGCCGCGTGTTGACATCCATCAGCACCGGCACCTCCCCGAACATCCGGAACTGGATGTTGGACAGATACCGCAGCCCGAACCCCTCGGCGATCCTCCGCGCCGGCTCCAGCCACTGCTCGTGCAGCGTGAACCCGCGCCGCCGCCCGTTCTTGGTACGGCCCACGGCCAGCCGCACCCGGTTGTCCGGCCCGGTGAGGCAGTCCACCGACACCTCCGGCTGCTCCAGCCGCGGCATCACCAGCCAGTCCACCGGCTCCTCGGCCTGCCGCAGCGCCTCGACGACCAGGTCGAGATGCACGTACGGGCTCGGGAAGCCGCTGAGGTGCACCAGCGAGAAGGGCGCGCGCGTGACGACCCGGAAGCCGACCCCGCCCGCCCCGGAGGCCGGCTTGAAGCACGCCTTGTGCCCGCCGGCCTCCAACTCCTCCACCGCGGCGAGGAGTTGGTCGGCGTCGCGGACCCGCCACCACGGCGGCACGGGCAGCCCGATCGCCTGGACCGCCTCGTACGCGACGATCTTGTCCTCGAAGACGGCGATCGCCTCCGGCGGCGGCGCCAGCAGAGCCGTACCGATCGCCTCGAACTCCGCGCGGTGCGCGGCGATCGCCGCCTGGTGCAGCCGGGGCACGAACACGTCGATGCCGCGCCGGGCGCACTGGTCCAGGGCGTACTCCACGTACCCGGCCGGGGACAGGCCCTCCGGCTCCAGCTCGGCGGTGTCGGCGGCGGCCAGCACCGGCGAGTCCGGGTCACCGTGCGTGGCATGGATCTCGACGGCCCGGTCGCTGGGATTTCGCCGCAGCTGATCCATGAAGAACACGTTCTCCGCGTACGTGCGGTTGAGCCAGACGCGTACGCGAGAGACCATGCAGGCCGCCTTTCACGGTTCGCGGGCAGGGCGGAGCGGCCCGTGCCCGGGCAGGATGGAGGGAGGGTCACCGAACCGCCCTGGCGAAGGGAGTTTCGGGGCGGTGGTGTTGGGGGGATCATACGGCTTTCCCGGGGTGCCGCGTGCAACGCGCGTGTTACGGATTCGGCGGCCCGGAGGGTGCCCGTGGCGCGCGGACCCGAACGCCTTGTCGCTCGCCCGCGGGATGTGTTGTTGTAGTGACGAACGGTGGACGAAGAGGTACGGCGAGGGCCGACCGAGGCCGACGAGGGGGCAGGCGCGTGGCGTCGAGGGCCGGCGGGGGCGGGCGGCTGCTGGCCATCAGCGACCTGCACATCGGGTATGCGGAGAACCGGGCGCTGGTGGAGAAGCTGCGTCCGGATTCGGAGGACGACTGGCTGCTGGTCGCCGGGGACGTGGCGGAGACGGTCGAGGACATCCACTGGGCCCTGGAACTGCTCGCGGACCGCTTCCGCAAGGTCGTCTGGGCGCCCGGCAACCACGAGCTGTGGACCCACCCGCGCGACACCGTCACCCTGCGCGGCGTCGCCCGCTACGAGCACCTGGTCGCGATGTGCCGGGACCTCGGCGTGCTCACCCCCGAGGACCCCTACCCGGTGTGGGAGGGCCCGGGCGGTCCGGCCCTGGTGGCGCCGCTGTTCCTGCTGTACGACTACTCCTTCCTGCCCAAGGACTGCGCGACCAAGGCCGAGGGGCTGGCCTACGCGCACAGCACCGGCATCGTGTGCAGCGACGAGCACCTGCTGCACCCCGACCCCTATCCCACGCGCGAGGCCTGGTGCCGGGCGCGGGTCGAGCTGACCGAGCGCAGGCTCGCCGAGGAGGCGGGTGACCTGCCGCTCGTGCTGGTCAACCACTATCCGACGGACCGGCACCCCATGGACATCCTGTGGTACCCCGAGTTCGCCATGTGGTGCGGCACCACGCTGACCGCGGACTGGCACCGCCGCTTCCGGGTGGCCGCCATGGTGTACGGCCATCTGCACATCCCCCGCAGCACCGTGCTGGAGTCAGTCCCCTTCGAGGAGGTCTCCCTCGGCTACCCCCGCGAATGGCGCCGCCGCGACCGGCCGCCGGGCATCCCCCGCCCGATCCTGCCGCGAGAGTCGCCCGAGCGGGGCACGCGGATCGAGCCGGCCGGGCGGACCGGGCAGGGCTGACTTGTCAGCCTCTGGGCTCGCAGCTCTGCAGCAGCCGGAAGAACTGCTCCTCGTTGCCTCTCAGACCCGCCTCCGCCAGCGCCTGCTCCGCCTCGGCGAGCACGGCCGGCGGCACGACGGGTGGCCGGCCGGAGCCCGGAGGGCCGTCACCACCTGAGTGGTCGAAGGCGGCCCGTACGGTGTGCAGCAGGCGCAGATACGCCTGGACGGCGGTGCGTTCACGGTCGGTCAGCACGGATGTGGTCATGGGTCGGTCTCCCCGTGTCGGATGCGCTTGCGCACCCTCCAGCTTGCCCGCCACCACTGACAATCCGGCCGAACGGCTCACGCCTCCGGGCGCTTGACGCTCTCCAGGAGCATGTCCAGCCACTCCGCGACCTTGTCACGGTGCTGGTCGGTGGGCAGTTGGGCGGCCCGCCAGGCGATGCCGCGCACCCCGTGGTCCTGGAGCAGCCGCTCCAGCGGGTCCTCGGGAGCCGAGGCGGCGGCCTCCCGCTCACGGTCGGCGAGCTTCTGCAGCAGATCCTGCTCGGTGCGCTGGAGGGCACCGGCGAGCGCCTCGCCGTCCTCGGCGGTCAGAAAACCGGCGTGGACACGGAAGAAGCGCTGGATGGCGTCGCAGTGCTCCATGGTCGGGCGCCGGTCGCCGTTGATGAGTGCCCCCGCCTGCTGCCGGGACATGCCCGCGCCGTCGGCGATCTCCTGCTGGGTGTAGCGGCGGCCGTTGGGCTTGAGCCGCGTGCGGCGCAGCAGATCGAGCCGCTGCACGAAACGGGCCTGCACATCGGGCTCACCCGCCTGGCGGCCCTGGAGGAGGTCCTTCACGACCGGCTCGGGGACACCGGAGGCCACGGACAGCCGCGCCGTGTCGAACACCTCCGTGTGCGGCACGCCGAGCCGGTCGGCGAGCGCGGTGACACGAGCGACGACGGCCGCCAGGACAGCCGACGCCGTGCCGCCCGGAACCTCGTAGCCATCCGTCACCGACGTGTCTCCTACGTCTCGCACAGCCATCTCGCATGTGGTCTCCGTGAACTTCCCGGAGCGTAGCGGGTGCTTCGAACTCACATCCAGGGCTCGCCACAACTGTGGCCAATTTCAGCCGTCAACAGTCACGGAATGCCACGATAGTTGACATGCCTACGGTCTGAGCAGCAGGATCGGGGCGCCGCGAGAAGGCCGCAGAGGCAAGAGGGGTGACCTCCCGATGGCATATCAGGCAGGTGGGCAGCGGCCGGCGCCGTGGCCCGCCCCCGTCAGTCCCCAGGCCCAGGAGTATCTGCGGGACTACGCCGCGCTCGTGGAGTCCGTCCCCTTTCCCTCACTCGTCGTCGACCACCGCTGGGACGTGGTCCTGGCCAACAGCGCGTTCGAGACACTTTTCCGGGGTGTCGGCCCGCATCCGTCGGCCATGCCCGGGGACAACTTCCTGAGGTTCGTCCTGTTCCACCCCGACGCGGCGTCCGTCCTCGGCGACCACGAGGCCCGCTGGTGTCTGCCGATGCTGGCCCACCTGGCGTCGGCCCTGGAGCGGCACGGCCACGACCCCGCCCTGCAGGCCGTGCGCCGCGAGATCGCCCAGGACCCGCTCATGGAGGCCGCCTACCGCCAGGGCCTGCCGCACTGGATGCGCGCCATGGGCGACGCGGCCGTGGAGCACGACGGCGCCGTACGGCCCCTGCTCCACCCCGACCCCAGCTGGGGCGCCACCGACTGCCGCATCGTCGACGAGACCCCCAAGTCCCTCCATGTCCTGGGCTACACGCGCCTGACGATGCTCCCCCAGGGCCGTCGCCCCGCCCCTCGCGCGGGCCACCGGCGCAACCGCCGACCGGCGGGCCACCTGACGGTGGTGTCGACCCCCGAGGGCTGAGGTACCCGAGGGCGGCGATCGGCGCAAGGGGGCCGGGCGCGCCCCGCCCCTCTGCGTACGGGTGACTTTCACGCAAACGCCACCACACCCTTCCCTGACGTTTGCTGCTCTTGGAACACTCCTTTCGCGCACATTCCATCAGCACGAGAGGTTGGTGTCCCCCACACATGCCTGAGGTCAACCGACGCAAATTCCTCCAACTCGCGGGCGCGACCACGGCCTTCACCGCGTTGGCGGGCAGCATCGAGCGTGCGGCCGCGCTCCCGGCCAACCACCGCTCGGGCACGATCGAGGACGTCGAGCACATCGTCGTCCTGATGCAGGAGAACCGTTCGTTCGACCACTATTTCGGAAAGCTCCGGGGCGTCCGCGGCTTCGGCGACCCGCACCCGGTACGGCTCGACAACGGCAAGTCGGTCTGGCACCAGAGCGACGGCACCCGGGAGGTGCTCCCCTTCCACCCGGAGGCCGACGACCTCGGCATGCAGTTCCTCGAGGGCCTCCCGCACGGCTGGACCGACGGGCAGCAGGCGTACAACGGCGGCAACTACGACAAGTGGCTGCCCGCCAAGGGCACCACGACCATGGCGTACCTGACCCGCGAGGACATCCCGTTCCACTACGCCCTCGCCGACGCCTTCACCGTCTGCGACGCCTACCACTGCTCCTTCATCGGCTCCACCGACCCGAACCGCTACTACGTGTGGACGGGCCACACCGGCAACGACGGCCAGGGCGGCGGCCCGGTCCTCGGCAACGACGAACTGGGCTACGACTGGACGACGTACCCCGAGCGCCTGGAGCGGGCGGGCGTCTCCTGGAAGATCTACCAGGACATCGGCGACGGCCTGGACGCGGCCGGCTCCTGGGGCTGGATCTCCGACGCCTACCGCGGCAACTACGGCGACAACTCGCTGCTGTACTTCAACAAGTACCGCAACGCGCAGCCCGGCGACCCGCTGTACGACAAGGCCCGCACCGGCACGAACGCCAAGGCGGGGGAGGGCTACTTCGACCGGCTGAAGGCGGACGTCCAGGCGGACAAGCTGCCGCAGATCTCCTGGATCGCCGCGCCCGAGGCGTTCTCCGAGCACTCCAACTGGCCCTCCAACTACGGAGCCTGGTACATCGCCCAGGTCCTGGACGCGCTCACCTCCAACCCGGCGGTGTGGGCGAAGACGGCCCTGTTCATCACGTACGACGAGAACGACGGCTTCTTCGACCACGTGCTGCCCCCGCTGCCCCCGCAGTCGGCCGCGCAGGGCAGGTCGACCGTCGACGTCTCGCTCGACCTCTACGCGGGCGACAGCAGGCGCCCGGCCGGCCCCTACGGGCTTGGCCCGCGGGTGCCGATGCTGGTGGTGTCGCCGTGGAGCAAGGGCGGGTTCGTCTGCTCGGAGACCTTCGACCACACCTCGGTCATCCGGTTCATGGAGAGCCGGTTCGGGGTGCGCGAACCGCACATCTCGCCGTGGCGCCGCGCCGTCTGCGGCGACCTGACCTCGGCCTTCGACTTCTCCCGCCCTGACAGCCGCCCGGCGTCCCTGCCGGACACCGGCGAGTACGCCCCCAAGGACCGCGAACGTCACCCCGACTACAGCCCGACCCCGCCCGCCGACCCGAGCCTGCCCCGCCAGGAGCGCGGCCTGCGCCCGGCCCGCCCGCTGCGGTACGCCCCCGCGGTCGACGGCGCCCTGGACGCGGCGGCCGGGAAGTACACGCTCACCTTCGCCTCCGGCGCGCGGGCCGGCGCCCAGTTCTGGGTCACCGGCGGCAACCGCACCGACGGCCCCTGGACGTACACCACCGAGGCCGGCAAGACCGTCTCGGACACCTGGAACACGGCGTACTCCAGCAACTTCTACGACCTGACCGTGCACGGCCCCAACGGCTTCCTGCGGGTCTTCCGCGGGCCAGGCAAGCAGGCGGGGCCCGAGGTCACCGCGCGCCACACGGGCGACCACATCGAGCTCACCTTCACCAACAAGGGCTCCCTCACCGCCCAGCTGAGGCTCAACGACGGCTACAGCGGTCAGCCCCGCGCGGTGAAGGTGCCCGCCGGCGCCACCGTGCGGCTCACGGTCGACCTGACGGAGAGCCGCCGCTGGTACGACCTGACCGTCACCTCCGACACCATGCCGATCTTCCTGCGCCGCTTCGTCGGCCATGTCGAGAACGGCCTGCCCGGCGTCAGCGACCCGTCGATCATCACCGACTGAGGCCGCAGGCCTGTAGGCACAGACGCCCCGGCCCGCCGCGCGCGGACCGGGGCATCTCTGCGGATCTGTCGGCTAGGCCACGAGCCGGGCGTCGACCGGTTCCGCCTGGGGCGAGGGCGGCACCGGTGTTCGTCGGCGCAGGCGGTGCGGCCGTTCCAGCGCCTCACCGGAAGGCTCCGGCTGTCCGTGCGCCTTCCCGGAAGGCTCCGGCTGTCCGTGCGGCTCCCCGGATGGTTCCGGTGCGCCGCGTGACAGCAGCACCACACCCCACGCCGCCAGCGCCGCTCCCGCCAGGGCCGTCAGGATGCCGGTCGCCCCGCCCTGGAGGTGCTCGCCGAGCAGGGAGAGGCCGATCAGCGCGGCCGCGACGGGGTTGGCGAGGGTGACCATGGCGAGCGGTCCGCCCAGGCCTCCCTTGTACGCGGTCTGCGACAGCAGCAGCCCGCCCGTCGCGAAGGCGGCGACCAGGACCGCGACGCCGATCACCTGGACGCTGAGCAGAGGTCCGCTGCGGTCGGTGGCGGCCACCGTCACCGTCTGGGTGAGCGCGGAGGCGACCCCGGAGGCGAGGCCCGAGGCGGTCGCGTGCCGCAGCCCCGGCCGGGCGCCGGGCCGGGACAGCAGGCCGATGAGCAGCGCGGCGGTGCCCGCGACCGTGAGCGCCTCGGCGGGACTCAGCACGTCGTCCGGCGCGGGCCCCGAGGCCGTGGCGAGCAGCGTGGCGAGGCCCGCCAGCGTGAGCGCCGTACCCCGCCACTCGGCCGCGCTCACCCGCCGGCCGGCCACCCGTGCGCCGAGCGGCACCGCGGCGACCAGGGTGAGCGCGCCCAGCGGCTGCACCACGGTCAGCGGCCCGTACTTCAGGGCCACCACGTGCAGCAGCGCGGCGGACGCGTTGAGCAGCACCGCCCACCACCAGGCCCCGCTGCCCAGCGTCCGCAGCAGGCCCGCGCCCGGGGAGCGGGAGGCGAGCCGTTCCTGAGCCACCGCGGCGGCGGCGTAGGCGACGGCGGAGAACAGGGAGAGGACGACGGCGAGGGAGAACGCGGCGTTCATCGGCCCGCCCCCACCAGCACGCCGTCCTCGGCCGGGGCGAGCTGCGCGGAGCCGCGGCCCGCGGTGCTGACCGTGCGGCGCGGCGCGTGCACCGCCGCCAGGGCGAGCCCGAGCAGCGCGGTCGCGACGATCGCGTCCAGCCAGTAGTGGTTCGCGGTCCCCACGATGACCAGCAGCGTCAGCAGCGGATGCGTGAGCCACAGCCACCGCCAGCGTGAGCGGGTGGCGACGATCAGGCCGATCGCCACCATCAGCGCCCAGCCGAAGTGCAGCGACGGCATCGCCGCGAACTGGTTGGAGAGATGGTCGGTCTGCGGCGGGCCGTACACCGAGGGCCCGTACACCCGGCCCGTGTCCACCAGGCCGGTCGTCGCGAGCATCCGCGGCGGGGCGAGCGGGAACGCCAGATGCAGCACCAGCGCGGCGGCGGTGACCGCGGCGAGCACCCGCCGGGCCCACACATAGTGCGCGGGGCGCCGCAGATAGAGCCAGACCAGGAAGGCGGCGGTGGCCGGGAAGTGCACGGTGGCGTAGTACACGTTGGCGGTGTGCACCAGCGAGTCGCCGTGCAGCAGCAGCGACTGCACCGAGCCCTCGTCGGGCAGCAGCACGGTCCGCTCCAGGTCCCACACATGGCGGGCGTTGCGGAAGGCCGCCTCGGTGTGCCCCGTGGCGAGCTGCCGGCCGAACTTGTACACGAGGAAGAGCCCCGCGACGAGCAGCAGCTCGCGCAGCAGCGGTGGCCGCTCGGTCCGTGCCTTCATCCCCGGCCCCTTCACTGACGACAGACGGTGTGGTGTGTGCGGTCCGTCGGCGTACCGATACGGGGAAGTACCGATACTGGACTGTACCGATACGCCAGTGTACCGATACGGTTAAGTACCGGTACACTGGCGTATCGGAAAGGTGCGTCACACTGGAGCAGTGACAGAGAGGAAGTGCCGATGACGTCGCAGGCCGCGGACCGACCGGAACAGGTCGCCTCGCGCCGCTCCAAGCTCACCCGGGAACGGGAGCAGGAGTTCTTCGACGCCGTACTCGACCAGATCCGCGAGTGCGGCTACGACGCCGTCACCATGGACGGCGTCGCCGCCAGCACGCGCTGCAGCAAGTCCACGCTCTACCGGCAGTGGAAGACCAAGCCCCAGTTCGTGGCGGCGGCGCTGCGCTCCAACCGCTGCCCGCGCTTCGCCGGCATCGACACCGGCTCGCTCGCCGAGGACCTGCGCGAGGCCGCCCGGGCCGCCGGCGGCACCTCCGACAAGGACCAGGGGCTGCTCCAGGCCCTCGGCCACGCCGTCATGCAGGACCGCGAACTCCAGCAGGCCCTGCGCGAGGCCCTCGTCGACCCCGAGATCAACGCGCTGCGCGACATCCTGCGGCGCGGTGTGGAGCGCGGCGAGGTCCCGGCGGACCATCCCGCGCTGGAGTACATCCCCGCCCAGATGTACGGCGTGCTGCGCGCACGCCCCGTCATCGAGGGCGAGTACGCCGACTCGGACTACCTGGTCCGGTTCGTCGAGGCCGCGGTGCTGCCCGTGCTCGGCCTCACCTGAAGACTCAGGTCGCCGTCCACGGGATGACTGGACGGCGACCTGACCGCGCCGCACCGTGGGGACGGGGGCGGCGCGCACCCCCCGGCCGGGTGGAGTGCCTCTGGAGCGGAGAGGCACCCCACCCGGCCGTCGTATGCCCTGCGACGCCTCAGACGTCCTGCCCGTCGCCGCCGCCGGAGGACGCCTCGATGCCCTCGGTGACGTCGTCGAGGATCGACAGCGGCTGGTCCACGTCCAGTCCGAAGCGGACCACCACCAGCCGGCCCTTGTCGGCGGGCGAGGGGAACACCAGCGACTGGACGTAGCCGTCCGAGCCCTTGCTGGTGATCGCCTTCCAGCGCACCACATAGCCCTTCTGCCCGGCCACGGTGACCGCTTTCGAGGCCAGCACCTGGTGCGAGGTGATCTCCCCGTAGCTGCCGCCGTAGGACTCCTTGGCGTTCGCGGCGATGTCCGCCTTCGCCACCGCCTCCGGCGTGGTGCCCTTGGTGCCCAGGAGCTCGGCCGGAGCCGAGTACGCGCCGCCCTTGGTGCACTGCTGGGAGGGGTCGGCCGGGCACTTGTAGGTGGTCTCGGACGTCATCTGCGCGCCCACCGTCATCGCCTGGCCCGACCAGCCCTCGGGCACCGGCATGCTGATCGCGTTGACGGAGTCCTGGAGCGTGCCGCCGCCCTCGACCTCGGGCGCCCGGCCGCCGCCGGGGCTCTCCTCGGGGCTCTTCTCGGGGTCCGGCGAGGGCCCGCCGGACCCGCCGCCGTCACCGAACGGGCCGCCCTGCCCGCCGTCCCGGCCGTCCGGCGCGCCCCGGTCCTGCTGGGTGCCGGCCCGGTCCGAGCCGCCGTCGTCCTTGGTCAGCGCGTACACACCGACCCCGATGCTCGCGAGCACCGCCGCCGCCACCGCGACCGCTATCCCCGTACGCAGCCCACGCCGCTGCCCGGCCGGAGCCGCGCCGGGCTGACCCGGATAGCCGGGGTAGGCGGGAAACGCGGCCTGCGTCGGCATCGCCGCGAAACCGGGCCGGCCGGGCTGGGCCGGCGGGCCCTGGTAGCCCGGCTGTGCCGGCGGCGGCCCCCAGGGTGCGGCCGAGCCCGCGGGACGGATCCGCTCCGTCCATGCCCCGCCGTCCCACCAGCGCTCGGTGGCGGGGCCGTCACTTTTCTGCCCGGGGTCGGGGTACCACCCGGGGGGAGTCACCTGCGTCATACCCCCACCGTATGAGGCAACCGTGAAAGCGCGATGAGAGGGCGGCCTCCGCGCCCACGGGAAGCGGCGGAACCCGGGCAGATGAGGCCGTAAGGCACCGAAAGGGTGTCAACTCCCCCCGCGGCCGCCCCCGATGGCGTCGCTCCGTGGCAGCTCACCGGCCCCGCGCGTCGCCCGCGCGCACTCTCCGTCACCCGTGACGGCAACAGGTGCGCCGACCCGCCACCGCCGGGCCCGCCGGACGGCTACGCTCGACCTCTGTACGTCGTCCGGGCGACTTGGGGAGGTAGCGGGATGACGGAGGTACGGCCCACGGCGGCCGCCTCGGCTTCCCTGTGGGAGCGTGACGAGGAAGTCGCCGCCATCGCACGGGCGGTCGACATTCTGTGCGCCGACCGCGCGTCCGCGGGCAGCCTGCTGCTGTACCGCGGCGAAGCCGGCCTCGGCAAGACCGCCCTGCTGCACGAGGCCCGCCGTATCGCCGAGGAACGCGGCTGCACCGTCTGGTCCGCCCGGGGCGGCGAGGCCCTGCGGTCCGTCCCCTTCCACGTCGTACGCCAACTGCTGCAGCCCGCCCTCGTCTCGATGCTGCCGGAGGAGGCCCGTGACTACCTCGACGACTGGTACGACATCGCAGGGCCGGCCCTCGGCATAGTCGAGCCGACGGAGCGTCAGGCCGACCCGCAGGGCGTGTGCGACGGCCTCGTCGCCGCCGTACGCCGCCTCGCCCGGCGCGAGTACCCGCTGGTGCTGCTGATCGACGACGCCCACTGGGCCGACCAGGAGACCCTGCGCTGGCTCGCCGCGTTCGCCGAGCGCATCGACGACCTGCCCGTGCTCGTGCTGGTCGCCCGCAGGCCCGGCGAGACGGCCGGGGAGAGCGCCCGCTACCTCGAGGAGATCGCCGCCTCGGGCCGGACCGTCACCAACCTCAGCGCCCTCACCCCCGACGCCACCGCCGGGCTGACCCGCGCCACCCTCGGCGCCCACGCCGACGCCCCGTTCTGCCGCGAGGTCTGGGCCGTCACCGGCGGCAACCCCTACGAGACCGTCGAACTCCTCGCCAAGGTCCAGGACAGCGAACTGGAACCGACCGAGACCTCGGCCGGTGAACTGCGCGCCCTGAACCGCTCGGCACGCGGCGGCGGACTGGTCGCCCGGCTGGAGGGACTCGGCATCGAGGCCACCCGGTTCGCCTGGGCCGCCGCCATCCTCGGCACCGGCATCTCCGTCGACCTCGTCGCCAAGCTCGCCACCATGCCCCGCGACGAGGCCGCGCGCTGCGCAGAACTGCTCCAGGGCGCCCGCATCCTCACCACGCCCGACCAACCCGAGAGCGGCGAGCTGGAGTTCGTGCACCCGCTGATCGCCAGCGCCGTCTACAACTCCATCCCCGAGGCGCTGCGCACCGCCATGCACGGCATCGCCGCCAAGGTCGTCACCGACTCCGGCCTCGGCGCCGCGGCCGCCTCCCGCCATCTGCTCCAGGTCCACCCGGACGACGACGCCGAACTCGTCGGTCAACTGCGCGAGGCCGCCGCCGAACACCTCGCCGTCGGCGCCCCGGACGCCGCCCGCCGCTGCCTGGAACGCGCCCTGGAGGAACCGCCCCGGCCCGAGGTGCACGCCCAGGTGCTCTACGAACTGGGCTGCGCCACCCTGCTCACCGCGCCCGCCACCACCATCGGCCATCTGCGCACCGCCCTGTCCATGCCCGGCCTGGACGGCGACGAGCGCGTGGACGCCGTCTTCCGCCTCTCCCAGGCGCTCCTCCACAACGACCAGCTGGAACAGGCCGTCCGCACCGTCGAGGCGGAGGCCGCCCGGCACGAGGACGGGCCCGCGAGGCTGCGCCTGCAGGCCGTGCAGTACATGTGGGAGGGCATCTACGCCGGCGAGGCCACGTCCCCCGGCCGCTCCGAGCGGCTCGCCCGGCTCGCCGCCACCTGCACCGGCCGCGACAACTCCGAGCGCGCCCTGCTCATCCTGCGCGGCTTCGACGCCATGACCCACGGCGAGAACGCCGAGGAAGTCGTCGAGCTGTGCGACCGCGCCCTCGTCAACGGCCGCCTCGCACCCGGCCTCGGCTGGACCGACACCGAGTGGGGCATCGAGCTGCTGATGATGCTCGGCAGCTCCTACGCCTACGCCGACCGGCTCGACCGCGCCGAGAGCCTGTTCTCCGAGGCCCTGCGCGCCTACACCACGGCCGGCTGGAGCGGCGGCCACCTCTCCCTGGCCAACGCCTTCCTGGGCCTCGCCTACCGCAGACAGGGCCAACTGCGCGACGCCGAGAAGGTCCTGCGCGAGTCGCTGCGCCTGGCCGAGCGCGTCGGCCGGGGCCTGCCCCTGTACTGGTCGGCGACCTGCGGGCTCGTCGACACCCTGCTGGCCCGCGGCCATGTCGAGGACGCCTGGGCGATCGCCGAGCAGTACGGCTTCGCCCCGCCCTACCCGTCCACCATCGTGCTGCCGGACACCCGCTCCGTGCGCGGCCGGCTGCTGCTGGCCGTCGGCCGCACCAAGGAGGGCATCAACGAACTGGGCGAGGCGGAGAAGGCGGCCGCCGCCCGCGGCGGACACAACCCCGTCCTCGCGCCCTGGACCGTCGACCTCGCCCGCGCGCTCGCCGCGGAGGACCCGGCCCGGGCCGCCCAACTGGCCGCCGACGCCCGGCGCCAGGCCGAGCGGTTCGGCACCGACACCGCGATCGGCGAGGCCCTGCGCTGCGCGGCCGCCCTGGAGACGGGACAGGAGAAGGTGCGCCTCGCCGCCAAGGCCGTCGCCTTCCTGGAGGCCTCGCCCTGCCAGTACGAGCACGCGGCCGCCCGGATCGAGCACGGCCTCGCGGCCCGCTCGGTGGCCGAGCTCAACCGCGGCCTGTCCCTGGCCCGCTCCTGCGGCGCGGACGGCCTGGTCGCCCAGGCGCGCGAGGCGCTGGAGAGGGGACAGGGACTGAGCTAGTCCATCAGGGCTCGCGCCAGGCCCGCGTTGGGCTCGGCTCGGCCCTCGGCTCAGGCTCTGGCTCAGGCCTTGGCGAACACCACCCACACCTGGCCCTGGGCGAAGTTGACCGGCTCGCCGTCCTTTGTCGCGAACCGCGTGCCGTCGTCGGCCGTCGGCCGCGACCAGGTCACGTCGTAGGCCTTGCCGTCGCGCAGCACCTTCGCCCGGCCCGTGCCGACCGTCTCGGTGAACGGCGTGTTGTTGCCCAGCGAGTCGTAGTAGTCGGACTTGCGCAGCTTCACGTACTGCACCACGACCGTCGCCGGAGCGAGCCGGCCCCCGTCGGTGGTCGTCGCGCCCACTCCGTCCATCGAGACCAGCCAGCCGCCCTGGCTCGCCGACCAGATGAAGGTGAACCGGGCCGCGGGGTACTTCACCGTCTCGTAGGCGTCGGGCGTCCCGCCCTCGGGCGCGGCGCCGTAGGAGAAGCCGGTGGTCAGCGCGGCGGCGCCGGGCGCCTCGGGCAGCAGCGCGGCGGGCCGCAGATAGAGGTTGTGCGGGGCCGGCCGGTCAGGACCCCGGTAGAACGCGCCCGACGTCCGCCCCGGCGGCTCCGCCCGCAGCGGCGCCCGGTCGATCAGCGGCATCAGCTTGCTCTGCGCCCCCGAGTAGGCGAGCGTCGGCTGTTCGAACTGGCGCAGCAGCTCCAGATCGGTCTCCCGGGCGCTGCGCACCGGCCCGACCGCCGCCGGCAGCTCGCTCGCGTAGACCGCCATCAGCCGGCTCATGCCGCCCTCGACCTGCTCGGCGTAGACGACGTCCGCGCTGTTCAGGCCGGTGTGCGGGCGGGCGTGGCGGGAGTTGTCGATCTTCACCGCGAGGACGGACCCGGCGGCCGCCCGGCTGTGCCCGGGCTTCTGGTCCGGGCTGCTCCCGTCGTCCTTGGAGCCGCCGTTCCCCGAGGTGCAGCCCGCGGCCAGGGAGGCCGCCAGCGCGGCGGCCAGCAGCGCCGCCGTCGTTCTGCCGCGCCATGCTCGCGCTCTGTGTGCCGTACCCACCGTCGCCACCCGCCCGTTCTCTGCCATGATTGTGCGCTTGTCAGGTCATTGCAGGCCATACCCCCTCCTGCGGGCGCCGGGCCGCACATCCCCCATTGGCCGCCCGGAATCGGCCCGATCGGCCCACGCCCGGTTCACCGCGGCCGGCCCGGGTACCCGGGCGGCGGCCGGCCCGGGACGAGCACAGGGACGAGCAGAGGGGATCGCGTGATGAAGGCTGTGACCTGGCAGGGCAAGCGGGACGTACGCGTGGAGGACGTGCCCGACCCGCGGATCGAGGAGCCGACGGACGCCGTCATCCGGGTCACCTCCACCGGGCTGTGCGGCTCGGACCTGCATCTGTACGAGGTGCTCACCGCGTTCATGACGCCCGGCGACATCCTCGGCCACGAGCCGATGGGCATCGTCGAGGAGGTCGGCGCAGGAGTGCCCGACCTCGCGGCGGGGGACCGGGTCGTGGTGCCCTTCCAGATCGCCTGCGGCAACTGCTGGATGTGCCTGAACGCGCTGCCCACCCAGTGCGAGACCACCCAGGTCACCGGCGAGCACATGGGCGCCGCCCTGTTCGGCTACACCCGGCTCTACGGCTCCGTGCCCGGCGGCCAGGCCGAGTATCTGCGCGTGCCGCAGGCCCAGTTCGGGCCCATCAAGGTGCCCGAGGGCCCGCCCGACGACCGGTTCCTCTACCTCTCCGACGTCCTGCCCACCGCCTGGCAGGCCGTCGCCTACGCGGATGTCCCCGAGGGCGGCAGCATCGCCGTCCTCGGCCTCGGCCCCATCGGCGACATGGCCTGCCGGGTCGCCCAGGTCCGCGGCGCGGGGCGGGTGTTCGGGGTGGACCTGGTGCCGGAGCGGCTGGAGCGGGCACGGGCGCGGGGCGTCGAGACGTACGACCTGAGGGCCTTCGACGACGAGAAGGAGCTGGTCACGGCGATCCGCGACCAGACCGACGGGCGGGGCCCGGACGCCGTGATCGACGCGGTCGGCACCGAGGCGCACGGCAGCGCCGCCGCCCGCCTCGCCCAGCAGGCGGCCTCACTGCTGCCCCGGAAGATCGGCGGGCCCCTCGCCGAGCGGTTCAGCGTGGACCGGCTCGCCGCCCTCCACACCGCGATCGAGCTGGTCCGCCGCGGCGGCACGCTGTCCCTCGTCGGCGTCTACGGCGGCATGGCCGACCCGCTGCCCATGCTCACCCTGTTCGACAAGCAGCTCCAGATCCGCATGGGCCAGGCCAACGTACGCCGCTGGAGCGACGAGATCCTGCCCTACCTCACCGACGAGGACCCCCTCGGCGTCGACGACTTCGCCACCCACCGGCTGCCGCTGAGCGACGCGCCGCACGCGTACGAGATGTTCCAGCGCAAGCAGGAGGGCGCGGTGAAGGTGCTGATGCAGCCCTGACTCAGGAACGCTCGCCGAGGATCTCCGCGAGGTCGTAGCGCACCGGCTCCTCCAGTTGCGCGTAGGTGCAGCTGTCCGCCGTACGGTCCGGGCGCCAGCGGCGGAAGCGGGCCGTGTGGCGGAAGCGCGCGCCGTTCTCCATGTGGTCGTAGGCGACCTCCGCCACCCGCTCCGGGCGCAGCGGCACCCAGGACAGGTCCTTCTTGCCCGACCAGCGGCTCGGCGCCCCCGGCAGCCGGGCCGTCTCGTGCGCGGCCTCGTCCGACCAGGCCGCCCACGGATGCCCCGCGACCTCGTCCATCCGCAGCGGCTCCAGCTCCTGCACCAGCTCGGCGCGCTTCTGCATCGTGAAGGCCGCCGAGACACCGACGTGCTGGAGGGTGCCCCTGTCGTCGTAGAGGCCGAGCAGCAGCGAGCCGACCACGGGGCCGCTCTTGTGGAAGCGGTAGCCCGCCACGACGACGTCCGCGGTGCGCTCGTGCTTGACCTTGAACATGGCCCGCTCGTCCTGGAGGTAGCGCACGGTCAGCGGCTTGGCGATCACACCGTCGAGACCCGCCCCCTCGTACTGCTCGAACCAGCTCTGCGCGGTCTCGAGGTCCGTCGTCGCGGGAGCCAGGTGCACCGGCGGGGTCACGTCCTGAAGAGCCCTGGTGAGCAGGGCCCGGCGATCGGTCAGCGGGACGTCGAGGAGCGACTCGTCGTCCAGGGCCAGCAGATCGAACGCCACGAACGACGCCGGCGTCCGCTCGGCCAGGGTGCGCACCCGGGAGTCGGCGGGGTGGATGCGCTCGGTCAGCGCATCGAAGTCCAGCCGCCCCTCACGCGCGATCACGATCTCCCCGTCCAGCACGCACCGCTTCGGCACCCGCTCCCGCAGCGCCCCCACCAGTTCCGGGAAGTACCTGGTCAGCGGCTTGCCGGTACGGCTGCCCAGCTCGACCTCGGTGCCGTCGCGGAACACGATCGCCCGGAAGCCGTCCCACTTCGCCTCGTACTGCATCCCGGGCGGGATCTTCGCCACCGACTTGGCGAGCATCGGCTTCACGGGCGGCATGACGGGCAGGTCCATAAATCGACTCTAAGAGCCGACCGCCGGGCCTGCCCCTGGTGGATACGGCGGCTAGACCGACAGCGGCACCGGGTGGATCTCGTCGGGGGCGCCGCCGAGGCGCTCGTGGACCCGGGTCACGGCCTCGGCCGACGGTGCCTCCGTCAGGCAGAAGACCGTCCCCGACTCCGGGTCCGCCCAGGTGTGCTCGATGTGCACACCCATCTCCTTCTCCATCGCTACGGCCGCGTCATGGCCCTGGCGCAGCTGGTCCGCCGTGACGCCGGGCATCCCCCCGTGATGGACGTCCATGAACATCGTCATGACCCCGCACCTCTTCTCCGTACGCGCCGGTTCCTGCTCCTTCCATCCTGCGTCCGCGGAGGTCCGATATGCGAGGTTTGGGGCGTACGCCTACCGTGACTCGCATGGGTGACGCGGTGGAGCTGGAGGTGGGCGGCCGGATCGTACGGCTGTCCAACCCGGACAAGGTCTTCTTCCCCGAGCGCGGCTACACCAAGCTGGACCTCGCTCGCTACTACCAGGCGGTCGCCCCCGGCATCCTGCGCGCCCTGCGCGACCGCCCCACCACCCTGGAGCGCTATCCCGACGGGGTGACCGGCGAGTGGTTCTACCAGAAGCGGGCGCCGAAGAACATGCCCGACTGGATCCCCACCGCCCACATCACCTTCCCCAGCGGACGCAGCGCCGACGAGATGTGCCCCACCGAGGAGGCCGCCGTGCTCTGGGCCGCCCAGTACGGCACCCTCACCTTCCACCCCTGGCCGGTGCGCCGCACCGACGTGGACCGGCCCGACGAACTGCGCATCGACCTCGATCCGCAGCCCGGCACCGACTACGCCGACGCCGTCCGCGCCGCCCATGAACTGCGCGCCGTGCTGGACGAGTTCGGCGGACTGCGCGGCTGGCCCAAGACCTCCGGCGGACGCGGACTGCATGTCTTCGTGCCGATCGAACCGCGCTGGACCTTCACCCAGGCCCGCCGCGCCGCCATCGCGGTCGGCCGGGAGCTGGAGCGCCGGATGCCGGAGCAGGTGACCATCAAGTGGTGGAAGGAGGAGCGCGGCGAACGCATCTTCATCGACTACAACCAGACCGCCCGCGACCGCACCATCGCCTCCGCCTACTCCGTACGCCCCCGCCCGCACGCCCCTGTCTCCGCGCCGCTGCGCTGGGAGGAGGTCGGGGAGGCCCAGCCCGGCGACTTCGACATCACGACCATGCCCGCGCGGTTCGCCGAGCTCGGCGACGTCCACGCCGGCATGGACGAGCACGCCTACTCCCTGGACGCCCTGCTGGAGCTGGCCACCAAGGACGAACACGACCACGGCCTCGGCGACCTGCCCTATCCGCCGGAGTACCCGAAGATGCCGGGCGAGCCGAAGCGGGTGCAGCCGAGCCGGGCGAGGAAGCCGGGGCCGGAACCCTCCTGATGTCTGGCTATCCTGATCGGCGAGCCGCCGATGAGGAGTTGAGCCGTGACCGAGACCGCGCCGCGCCCCACCCTGGAGGCCGTGGCCGCGCGGGCCGGGGTGTCACGAGCCACCGCCTCCCGCGTGGTCAGAGGCGGCGACGGAGTGCGCGGACCCCTCGTGGAGAGGGTCCTGCGAGCCGTCGAGGAACTGGGATACGTCCCCAACCAGGCGGCGCGCAGCCTGGTGACGCGGCGGCACGACGCCGTCGCGGTCGTCGTCGCCGAACCCGAGACACGGGTCTTCGCCGACCCGTTCTTCGCCCTCCATCTGCGCGGCATCGGCAAGGAGCTGACCGCCCACGACAACCAGCTCGTCCTGCTGCTCACCGAGGGCCGCGAGGACCACGCCCGGGTGGGCCGCTATCTCGCCGCCGGACATGTCGACGGCGCGCTGGTGTTCTCGCTGCACCTCGACGACCCACTGCCCGGCCTGATCCGGCGGGCCGGGGTCCCGGCCGTGTTCGGCGGACGCCCCGGCTGGGCCGACGAGGCGGACGGGGACGCCGCGCCGACGGTGTACGTGGACTGCGACAACAGGGGCGGCGCGCGGGACGCCGTACGGCACCTGGCAGGGCTCGGCCGCACGCGGATCGCGCACATAGCGGGGCCGCTGGACCAGACGTCCGCCGTGGACCGGCTCGACGGCTACCGCGACGTGGTGGGCGAGGCCGACCCCCGGCTGATCGCGCAGGGCGACTTCACGCCGGCCGGCGGGGAGCGGGCGATGCGCGAACTGCTTCAGCGATGCCCCGACCTGGACGCGGTCTTCGCCACCAACGACCTGTCCGCCGCGGGCGCCCTGCGCGTGCTGCGCGAGCACGGGCGGCGGGTGCCCGAGGACGTCGCCCTGATCGGCTTCGACGACCTGCTCCCGGTCGCCGAGCAGACCGACCCGCCCCTGACCACGGTCCGCCAGGACATAGAGGAGATGGGCCGCCGCATGGCCCGCCTGCTCCTCGACCACATCACCGACGGCACCGCACCCCACCCCGGCGCCACCATCCTGCCGACGACACTGGTCCGCCGGGCGAGCGCCTAGCCAGGGGCTGTCTTTCGGATCAGGTCGGCTGCAGTCGGCCCTAGCCGCGCGCCGCGCTGGTCATGACCGCGAAGCGGGCCCCGTACGGGTCGGCCAGTCTGGCGACGCGGCCGACGTCAGGGATGTCGGTGGGGGGTGTGCGGACCGTGCCGCCCAGTTCGCGGGCCCGGGCGGCGGTCGCGTCGGTGTCCGTCACCTCGACGTAGACCAGCCAGTACGGGTCGCCCGTTTCGCCGGAGTCGTCGTCGAGCGGGACCAGGCCGCCGAACATGGCGTCCTCGCCCTGCCCGGAGGGGTTGACGCAGGTGTAGGAGCCGCCGGGGAAGATGACCGAGGAGGTCTCCCAGCCGAGCACCTTGTGATAGAAACCGGCGGCCGCGGCGATGTCCGGTGTGTACAGCTCCAGCCAGCGCAGGGAGCCGGGCTCCTGCACCAGGTCCACGCCCTTGTTCAGACCGGGCTGCCAGACGCCGAACGGCACGCCCGCCCGGTCGCCGAGGATCGCCATGCGGCCCTGGTCCGTCACGTCCATCGGCTCGAACACGACCGAGCCGTGCGCCGCCCGTACGGCCTCGGCCGTGGCGTCGGCGTCGGGGGTGTGGAAGTACACCGTCCAGGACGGCGGGCCCTGTTCGGGCGTGGTCTGCATGCCCCCGGCGACGGTCCGGCCGTCGAGCTGGAACAGGCCGTACCCGCCGACCTCGGGTCCGCCCGGGACGAACCGCCAGCCGAACAGGTCGCCGTAGAAGGCGGCCGCGCCGTCGATGTCCGGCGTACCGACGTCGATCCAGTTCGGCGCGCCATGGACGAAACGGGTGGTGAGCATCGTCGCCCTCCTCGGCAGGGGTCCGCTGTCCGCACTGCCGAGTCTCGCACCGCCCACTGACAACCGCGCGCCGCCGTGCGCGGCGCGTCCGGGACGGGCATCATCGACCGGCCGGGGGCCCTGCGGGACGTCCGTTGATCCCGCGTTGATCGAACGTTTTTCGCCGCCCGGCACGATCTCGTGCATGCCCAACGACACCCTCACCCCGGCCGCCCCCGCCTGGCAGGCCCAGGCCCTGTGCGCCGAGACCGGGGCCGACTTCTTCTTCCCCGAGCCCGGCAGCTCGGTCCGCGAGGCCAAGCGCATCTGCGCCATGTGCGACATGCGCCCGGCCTGCCTGGAGTACGCCCTCGAACACGACGAACGCTTCGGCGTCTGGGGCGGCCTCTCCGAGAAGGAACGCCTGACCCTGCGCCGCACCTCCCGCTGACGCCCTGCGCCGCCGGGCGGCCGGGCGGCCGGGGTCGGCTCAGCCGGCCGCGCGCGCGGCCATACGGGCCTTGCGGGCCGCCAGCTTCTCGTCGAACTTGGCGGCCTCCGCGTCGAGGCCGCCCATGAAGAGGCCCAGCTCCTCCTGGGCCTGCAGGCCCTCGGGGCCGAGGCCGTCGATCTCCAGCACCTTGAGGAAGCGCAGGACGGGCTGGAGGACGTCGTCGTGGTGGATGCGGAGGTTGTAGACCTCGCCGATGGCCATCTGCGCGGCGGCCCGCTCGAAGCCGGGCATCCCGTGGCCGGGCATCCGGAAGTTGACCACGACGTCCCGCACGGCCTGCATGGTGAGGTCCGGCGCGAGCTCGAAGGCGGACTTGAGCAGGTTGCGGTAGAAGACCATGTGCAGGTTCTCGTCGGTCGCGATGCGCGCCAGCATCCGGTCGCACACCGGGTCGCCGGACTGGAAGCCGGTGTTGCGGTGCGAGATGCGGGTCGCCAGCTCCTGGAAGGCGACGTACGCGATCGAGTGCAGCATCGAGTGCCGGTTGTCCGACTCGAAGCCCTCGCTCATATGAGCCATGCGGAAACGTTCCAGCTGGTCAGGGTCCACCGCGCGGGACGCCAGCAGGTAGTCCCGCATGACGATGCCGTGCCGGCCCTCCTCCGCGGTCCAGCGGTGCACCCAGGTGCCCCAGGCGCCCTCCCGGCCGAACAGCGTGGCGATCTCGTGGTGGTAGCTGGGCAGGTTGTCCTCGGTCAGCAGGTTGACGACCAGTGCGATCCGGCCGATCTCGGTGACCTTCGACTGACCCTTTTCCCAGGCCTCGCCGTCCTCGAAGAGGCCCGGGAAGTTACGGCCGTCGCTCCACGGCACGTACTCGTGCGGCATCCAGTCCTTGGCGACCTTCAGGTGCCGGTTCAGCTCGGTCTCGACGACTTCCTCCAGTGCGTACAGCAGCCGGGCGTCGGTCCAGACGGCGGGGCTGCCGAGATGGGGGGAAGTGATCGTCACAGGTACTCCAGGAGGCCACGGGGTCAAGCGGAACGCACCGGCGCGAAGCGCCGGAACCTACGGGATCGTAGGCTACGAATCCGTAGGTTACGAAGCCGTAGGTTAAGGCCGCAGTAAAGAACCCTGTCAAGATCGCTGGTCAGCGGCCTGCGGCGGAGATGCAGACAGCCCCGGGACCCGCAGGTCCCGGGGCTGTCCGGTGGGTCGGCTCACCCGATCAGGTGTACAGCTCACGCAGCCGCACCGAGAGACATGTCACACAGCCCTCCAGCTTCTCGAACTCGGAGATGTCCACCACGACCGGCTCGTACCCGAGCGAGGCGTACAGTTCGGCGGTCTTCGGCGCGCTCGCGGCCATCAGCAGCTTGTTGCCGCCGAGGAGCACCACGTGCGCCCCCGACTCCTCCGGAACCGGAAGGAAACGCCCGAACAGCGACGGCGTGTCCATCATCGGGATGTGCCCCACGACCGTCCCGTCCGGCAGCGCGGTCACCGCCGTCTTCAGATGCAGCACCTTCGTCACCGGCACCGACACCACCCGCGCGCCCAGCGGCTCGAAGGCCGCCCGCAACTGCTGCACCCCGGCCGCGTTGGTGCGCCCGCCCCGCCCGACGTAGATCATGTCGCCGATCTTCAGCACATCGCCGCCGTCCAGCGTGCCCGGCTCCCAGATCCAGTTCACCGAGCAGCCGAGACTCGCCACGGCCTCCTCGACCGCGGCGGTCTCCGCCCGCCGGGACTCCGCGCCGGGGCGCGAGATCAGCGCGACGTTCTTGTACATCACGACCGTGTCCTCGACGAACACCGCGTCCGGGCAGTCGTCCGCGGGGTCCACCTCGATGGTCTCCCAGCCGTGCTCGCGCAGCGCCTCGCCGTACGCCTCCCACTGCTCCACCGCGAGCTCGGCGTCGACCTCGGCGCGCTCGATGTGCGTGACGAGGCCGTCGGCGAGACGGGGTCCGGGGCGGCGGATGAGGGCCTTCTTGCTGGGCACGAGGGTGTCTCCGTATCGGTGGGGCTTCACCGGCGCGTTGTCGCTGCGCCGGTTGGCCATCATGCAATGCGGTCCGGTCCGGACAAAACCCCCGGGGTCAGGATGTGGCCCTCCTGAGATACTCCGCGGTAACCGGCCCCTAGGCCGGATGTGCGACGTCCTCCGGTGTGATCTCCTTCAGTTCTCCCTCCTCCACCAGCAGCCAGCGCGTGATGCCGATCGACTCCAGGAACGGCAGGTCGTGACTGGCCACGATCAGCGCCCCCTCGTAGGACTCCAGGGCCGAGGTGAGCTGCCGTACGCTCGCCATGTCCAGGTTGTTCGTCGGCTCGTCCAGCATCAGCAGCTGCGGGGCCGGCTCGGCCAGCATCAGCGCGGCCAGCGCGGCCCGGAAGCGTTCGCCGCCGGACAGCGTGGACGCCTGCTGGTCGGCGCGGGCGCCCCGGAACAGGAAGCGCGCGAGACGCGCCCGGATCCTGTTGTTGGTGGCGCCCGGCGCGAACCGGGCCACGTTCTCGGCGACCGTCAGGTCGTCGTCGAGGACGTCCAGCCGCTGGGGCAGGAACCGGTGCGGCACATGGGCCGTCACCTCGCCCGACACCGGCGCCAGTTCCCCGGCGATGGTGCGCAGCAGCGTCGTCTTGCCCGCGCCGTTGCGCCCGATCAGCGCCACCCGCTCCGGCCCGTGCAGATCGAGCCCGCCCTTGACCCGGCCGCCGTACGCCGGCTCCAGGTCCCGGAGCGTGAGCACGGTCCGGCCCGGCGGTACGGCGGTGTACGGCAGGTCGACACGGATCTCGTCGTCGTCCCGTACGGCCTCCGCCGCCTCGTCGAGCCGGTCCCTGGCCTCGGCGAGCTTCTCCTCGTGCATGATGCGGTGCTTGCCGGCGGACACCTGGGCCGCCCGCTTGCGCGCCCCCATGACGATCTTGGGCTCGCGTTTCTGCTCGTACATCTTCTGGCCGTACCGCTTGCGGCGGGCCAGCTTCACAGTGGCGTCGACCAGCTCGCGCTTCTGCTTCTTCAGGTCGGCCTCGGCCACGCGGACCATCCGCTCGGCGGCCTCCTGTTCGGTGGCGAGGGCCTCCTCGTAGGCGGAGTAGTTTCCGCCGTACCAGGTGACCCCGCCGGCGCGCAGATCGGCGATCTGGTCGACCAGGTCGAGCAGTTCACGGTCGTGGCTGACCACGACCATGATGCCCGGCCAGGTCCGCACGGCCTCGTACAGCCGTCGACGGGCGTACAGGTCGAGGTTGTTGGTCGGCTCGTCCAGCAGCAGCACGTCCGGGCGCCGCAGCAGCAGTGCGGCCAGGCGCAGCAGCACCGACTCGCCGCCCGACAGCTCGCCGATCGTGCGGTCCAACTCGATGTGCCCGAGCCCCAGTTCGCCGAGCGTGGCGAGGGCGCGCTCCTCGACGTCCCAGTCGTCGCCGACCGTCTCGAAGTGCGCCTCGGACACGTCGCCCGCCTCGATGGCGTGCAGCGCGGCACGCTGCTCGGCGATCCCGAGGGCCTCGTCGACCTTCAGGCCGGTGTCGAGCGTGACGTTCTGCGGGAGATGGCCGACCTCGCCCGCGACGCGCACGGTGCCGTCGCCGGGCTCGAGTTCACCGGCGATGAGCTTCAACAGCGTTGATTTCCCCGCCCCGTTGACGCCGACCAGCCCGGTGCGGCCGGGCCCGAAGGAGACGTCGAGGCCGTCGAGCACGGTGGTGCCGTCGGCCCAGGAGAAGGACAGGGAGGTACAGGTGATGGAAGTAGACATAAGGCGCCTCCGCGGTTGCTCGCAGTGATCAAGGGCAAACGCGTGTCGAGACACCGCGACCACGGAAGGACGAGACGGCCCGGGGCATGGAAAAAGCCCTGTTCGTCGGGGGACAGCTCGCATACCGAGGTCGCACGCGGCGGAACACACCTCAAGAGGTGTGACGCGGTGTCTCAGGACCTCAGTAGAGCAACGTCCTTCTCCGATCGACGACAACAGGACCTTCTACACCGTACGGGCGACCCCTGTGCCTGTCAACGGATTACCGGCGGGCTCCGCCCGCACGGCGATGTCGGATTCCTGCCAGACCCCGTACGCCCGGGGCTGGTTGAGTGATCCGCATGACGACGAACCCGCACCCGCTCCACGGCCTCGCTCATGCCTTCCGCGCCCTGCACGTCCCCGGCCGCCCCCTGGTCCTGCCCAACGCCTGGGACCTGGCCAGTGCCCGCCTGGTGGAGGACGCGGGCGCCGCCGCGGTGGCCACCACCAGCGCCGGCCTCGCCTGGGCCCTCGGCACCGCCGACGGCGACCGGCTGGAGCGGGACCGCGCGCTCGGGGCCGTCGCCGGGATCGCGGCGGCCGTGCGGGTGCCGGTGACCGCGGACATCGAGAGCGGCTACGCGAACGACGCGGCCGGGGTCGGCGACACCGTCCGCGCGGTGATCGCCGCCGGCGCGGTCGGCGTCAACATCGAGGACGCCCTGTACGAGCCCGGGGCCGGCCCGCTGCGGCCGGTCGCCGAGCAGGCCGAGCGGATCGCCGCCGCGAGGGAAGCCGCCGACGCCGAAGGGGTGCCGCTGTTCGTGAACGCCCGGATCGACACCTTCCTGCGCGGTGCCGGGGAAGTGGACCTCACCCTGGAGCGGGCCGCCGCGTTCGTGGCCGCGGGCGCCGACGGGATCTTCGTCCCCGGGGCCGTCGACCCGGGAACCGTCAAGCTGCTCGCCGACGGCATCGACGCGCCGCTGAACGTCATGGCAGGGCCCGGCGCGCCGTCGGTCGCCGAACTCGCCGCGCTCGGTGTCGCGCGCGTCAGCGTCGGCGCGGGCCTCGCCCTCGCCGTCCACGCGCTGACCCGCCGGGCCGCGCGGGAGCTGCTGGCCGACGGGACGTACGAGGCACTGACCGACGGGGCCGACTACGGGGAGCTCAACGCCCTGTTCACCAAGGAGCGTTGAAGGTCCGGGCCGGCCGTCGGTCAGCAGGCGTCGCGCATCAGCTCCGCCAGGTCGCGGTCCAGGTCGACCACGAGGTGCTCGTTGCCCGCCGGCACCAGCTCGTCGGTCGCGGCCAGGAAGCGCCGCACCTCGGCCGAGTGCAGATGCACCACGGCGGTGCCCTCCGGGGCGCGGAACTCCAGTTCGGTGCGGTCGTAGCCGTACGGCCGCACGCGGACGTCGCCGTGCCCCTCGGCGCCCTCCAGGCCCGCCGCCAGCAGCTCGCGGGCGAAGGTCCAGCACACCTCCACCCCCTCCAGGGTGGCCTGGGCCGGGAAGGTCATATGGACGGCGAACGGGTCGCGGCGGTCGTAGTGCAGCGTCGCGGGGATGTGCTGCATCCGCGGCGCCGCGGCCACGAGACGGGCCTCGACGGGCTGCTCTATCACGGTGGACAAGGCCTTGCTCCCTTGCGACGGCGGGGACGGGCTTCCGGGTGGATGAGGCCGGTCACAGGAAGAGACGTAGGAACCGGCCGCGGCGTGCACAGGTATCTCCAGTGACCTCTGTCACCGTGTTCCATCACTGCGGCGACTCAGTCCTGCGTTCTGCCCGGCATGCCGGACGGGCCGCGGCCCTCTGGACGGGGCCCGGGCGGTCGGCTAGCTTCGCGCGCCATGAGGCGTATGGGGAGCACGCGAGGGACGGGACGAACGAGGCGCACAGCGAAGGCGGTGGCGGCGGCGCTGGCCTGCGGGGCGGCGCTGGCCGCGCTGACCGCCGTACCGGCGCAGGCGAAACAGCATGAGCGGGCGCCGCACTGGGCGCTGAAGGACACCGGCACCCCCGAGGTGCGCTTCCGGGGCCTGGCCGCCGTCAGCCGCCAGGTCGCCTGGGTGTCCGGCAGCGCCGGAACGGTCCTGCGCACCACCGACGGCGGCGCGAGCTGGCGGAACGTCTCACCTCCCGGCGCGGCCGAGCTGCAGTTCCGGGACATAGAGGCCTTCGACGCCCGGAGGGCGGTGGTGCTGGCCATCGGTGAGGGCGAGTCCTCCCGGGTGTACCGCACCGAGGACGGCGGGGCGACCTGGACGGAGTCCTTCCGCAACACCGACGCGCGGGCCTTCTACGACTGCCTCACCTTCTTCGACCACCGCCACGGCCTCGCCATGAGCGACCCGGTCGAGGGCAGGTTCCGCATCCTGGCCACCGGCGACGGCGGCCGCACCTGGCAGGTCCTGCCGGACGACGGCATGCCCGCGGCGCTGGAGGGGGAGGCCGGCTTCGCGGCGAGCGGCCAGTGCCTGGTCGCCTCCGGCCCCAAGGACGTGTGGCTGGCCACCGGCGGCGCCGCGCACGCGCGCGTGCTGCACTCCGCGGACCGCGGCCTGACCTGGACCGCCACCGACGCGCCGATCCCGGCCGGTGACCCCGCCCGCGGTGTCTTCGGCCTGGCCTTCCGTGACCGTACGCACGGACTGGCGGTCGGCGGCGACTACCGCCCCGACCAGGCCTCCCCGCAGGCCGCGGCCCGCACCCGCGACGGCGGGCGCACCTGGCAGCCGGCCGCGCGGCCCCCGGCCGCCTATCGCTCCGGCGTCGCCTGGCTCCCGCACAGCCGCACCGCCGCCCTCGCGGTCGGCCCCACCGGCACCGACCTGACCACCGACGCAGGCCGCACCTGGCGGACCGTCGACACCGGTTCGTACGACACGGTCGACTGCACCCCCGACCACGCCTGCTGGGCGTCCGGCGAGAAGGGGCGCGTGGCCCGTCTGGAGGACTGACCGCTCCCGCCGCGTGCCGTCACCGCGAAACGCGGGTACCCGGTGACGGCACGTGAAAGGAGTGAGTGCACATGCCACGCGGTTCCAGCCCCAAGCGGGAACGCCAGTACGAGCACATCAAGGAGAGCGCGGAGGAACGGGGAGAGAGCACATCCCGCGCCAAGGAGATCGCCGCGCGCACCGTGAACAAGGAACGCGCCCGCTCCGGCGAGTCGAAGACCGCGAGCCGCACCTCGACCCAGGACATGTCGTCGGGCAAGCGGGGCGGCCGGCGCTCCGGCAAGGGTTCCCAGGGACCCACCTACGACCAGCTGTACGAGGAGGCCAAGCGCCGCAACATCCATGGCCGTTCGGACATGAACAAGGCGCAGCTGCAGCGCGCGCTGGGCAAGTGAACCTCAGCGGGGTGTCTCGCGGTACCGCTCCAGACCGGGTGCCGTCTTCGTGGCGACGAACTCCGTGACGCGGTAGTCGCTCACCCCGGCGATCACGAACGGGTCGCTCGCGACGACCCGTTCGATCTCTGTCCGGTCCTCGGCGACAGCGATGATCACCCCGCCGTCACGAGGGTCCTTGCGCCCCGACGCCAGGAACCGCCCCTGTGCGTACTGCTCGTCGAGCCAGGCCACGTGCGCCGGCAGGACGGCGTCCACGGCCTCCAGCGGCACGATGTAGGTCAGTTCGAGGACAAACATGATCGCGAGCCTATCCCGGGTGACCGTACGCTCGTGCCCATCATGACGACGACCGTACGCATCCCCGCGGGCTGGCCCGCGACCGAGGAACAGGCCCGCGCGGTGCAGGACGAACTGCGCGGGCGAGTGGTCCTGGACGAGCCGGGCCCACCGCCCGGCACGGGCCGTGTCACCGGGGTCGACGTGGCCTACGACGACGAGCACGACCTCGTCGCGGCGGCTGCGGTCGTCCTGGACGCGGCGAGCCTGGACGTGGTGGCCGAGGCGACGGCCGTGGGCCGCGTCTCCTTCCCCTACGTCCCCGGCCTGCTCGCCTTCCGCGAGATCCCCACCGTCCGCGCCGCCCTCGACGCCCTGCCGTGCCCGCCCGGCGTCGTCGTCTGCGACGGCTACGGTCTCGCCCACCCCCGCCGCTTCGGCCTGGCCAGCCACCTGGGCGTGCTGACCGGCCTCCCGACGATCGGCGTCGCGAAGAACCCGTTCACCTTCACCCACGACGACCTCGCCGATCCGCGCGGCTCCACCGCGGCCCTCCTGGCCGGCGACGAGGAGGTCGGCCGCGCGCTGCGCACCCGCGACGGGGTCAAGCCGGTGTACGTCTCCGTGGGCCACCGCGTCTCCCTCGACAACGCCTGCGCCCACGTCCTGCACCTCACCCCGCGCTACCGCCTCCCGGAGACGACCCGCCACGCGGACGCGCTGTGCCGACAGGCGCTGCGGGGGGCAGCGGGGGGTGATCCTCCGCCGGGGGAGTGACACCTACGTAGGTATCCCACCCCCCGGCCTGAGTACGCGTACGGATATCCGGCTGCCTCTCTCGCCCGGGAGGCTGGCCGCATGCCTACGCACCGTGCCTCCAAGCCCGTGGCCACTGCGACCCAGCCCGTCGAGCGGGCCGTGACGGCCGCACTGGTCCTCGCCGCGCTCGCGGCCCTCGCCTGGATCGGCGGGATGATCTACACGCTCGCGCAGTGGCCCCTCTAGACGCGCCTCAGCGGCGTGCCGCCACCCGGAAGGTGATGCCCGCGCGGGTCAGCCGGTCGATGAGCGCGTCGCCCATCGCCACGGCGGTCGTGACCTGTCCGGCCGTCGGGGGCAGATCGTCGAGGGCCAGGGAGAGTGCCGCCTCGGCGAACATCTTGGCCGTCTCGCCGTAGCCGGGGTCGCCGCCGGCGACCTCGGTGTACACGCGCCGCCCGCCGCCCTCGCCGACGAACCGTACGGAGAACCAGCTCCTGGCCCGCTTCTCGGCGCTCGGCCCCTCGCCGGGCTGGAGCCGGCCGGACAGCCAGTGGCGCGCGGCCGGGACCTGGGCGGCCGCGAACAGCGCGCCGACCGCCGCGACCCCGCCCAGCGCGACCGGCAGATGCCGTACGGCCGCGTAGTGGCGGTAGCGGAAGTCGGGGCCGTAGCGCTCCAGCGCCTTGGCCGAACGGCCCACGATCTGCGGGTCGATGGTCGGCAGGGGCAGGGCCCACGCGCCGACCTCGGCGGCGTAGCGGGGCGCGCCGGTGGGCGTCGTCGCCCGGCGGCCCATCAGCCGCGGCTCGTGCCGCCGCCGGTCCCGGGCGGCCGCGATCATCTGCCGTCCGCGCGCGAACTGCCCCAGCGCGGAGGCGAAGGTGCCGCCCGAGAAGGTCGCGTCGGCGGTGACATAGCCGTCCACGGTGAGCGGCACGCCCTCCGGCAGTTGCCGGACGGTGAAGTACGCGCCCAGGTCGTGCGGTACGGAGTCGAAGCCGCAGGCGTGCACCAGACGGGCGCCCGTCTCCCGCGCGCGGGCGTCGTGCCGGACGTACATCAGGTCGACGAACTCCGGCTCACCGGTGAGGTCCAGATAGTCCGTGCCCGCGTCGGCGCAGGCGGCGACCAGTTCCTCGCCGTAGCGCACGTACGGGCCCACGGTCGAGGCCACCACGCGCGCGTGCCGGGCGAGATCGCGCACGGAGTCCGGGTCGGCCACGTCGGCGCGCAGCACCCCCACCCCGGGCAGGCTCTGCCGCAGCCGGTCCAGCTTCGCCTCGTCGCGGCCGGCGATCGCCCAGCGCAGCCCCTCGGGCGCGTGGGCCGCCAGGTACTCGGCGGTGAGCCTGCCGACGAAGCCGGTGGCTCCGAAGAGCACGATGTCGTACGGACGGTCGGTTCCGTTCAGCCTGCTCATGACACCCCTCGATCCCGCGGCCCGCGCCGTTGTCGGTGGCTGAGGCTAGCGTGAGGAGTGCGGAGCCCGACGACGAGCCCGGAGGTGTGCGGTGGCGGTGGCCCGAAGTGCCCTGAAGAAGTGGGAGAAAGTGCGCCAGTTCGCCCTCGGGCTGCCCGACGCGGCGGAGGACTTCCCGTGGGGCGAGACCGTCGTCAAGGTGAACAAGAAGGTGTTCGTCTTCCTCGGGGTCACCGACGGCAGTCACCCGCTGGGCGTCACCGTGAAGCTCAAGGGTGAGACCGCGCACGCGCACGCCCTCAGCGCCCCGGGCGCCGAGCCCGCCGGGTACGGCCTCGGCAGAGCGGGCTGGGTCACTGTCCCGCTGGAGGGGACCGGCTCCCCGAGCGCGGACCTGCTGTGCGACTGGGTGGAGGACAGCTACCGCGCGGTGGCGCCCAAGCGGCTGACGGCCGAGCTCGACGCCCGCTGAACGGCGCCCCGGTCGCTGTCGGGTCCGCCCCCGTCGCCGTAGATTGTCTAAGCGCTTGCTCTTCCACCTCTTGCCGGAAGTGGAACGCGTTCTTAGCATCACTGGTGTTACATCAGAAGTGTCACAAGCGGCTGGGGGCCGGGATGGCGACGGCGAGGACGTCAGGGCAGGGCCCGCTGACAGGTGTGCGCGTGGTGGAGCTGGCCGGGATCGGCCCGGGTCCTTTCGCCGCGATGCTGCTGGCCGACCTCGGCGCGGACGTGGTGCGCGTGGACCGGCCCGGCGGCCCGGGGCTCGGCATCGACCCGGCCTACGACATCACCAACCGCAACAAGCGCTCGGTGGTCGTCGACCTGAAGTCCGCCGACGGGCCCGCGCGCGTGCTCGACCTCGTCGCGCGCGCCGACGTGCTGATCGAGGGCTACCGCCCCGGTGTCGCCGAACGCCTCGGGGTCGGCCCGGCTGACTGCCACGCCCGCAACCCCGCCCTCGTCTACGGCCGGATGACCGGCTGGGGCCAGGAGGGCCCCCTCGCCCAGCGCGCCGGCCACGACATCGGCTACATCGCCGTCACCGGCACCCTCGGCATGATCGGCGCCCCCGACGGGCCCCCGGCCGTCCCCGCCAACCTCGTCGGCGACTACGCGGGCGGCTCCCTCTACCTGGTGGTCGGTGTCCTCGCCGCCCTGCACCACGCCCGCGCCACCGGCGCCGGCCAGGTCGTCGACGCGGCCATCGTCGACGGCGCCGCCCACCTCGCCTCGATGATCCACGGCATGCTCGCCGCCGGCGGCTGGCAGGACCGGCGCGGCGCCAACCTGCTGGACGGCGGCTGCCCGTACTACGGCACGTACGAGACCTCCGACGGCCGGTACATGGCCGTCGGCGCCCTGGAGGGGCAGTTCTACGACGAGTTCCTGCACCTGCTCGGCATCCCCGAACTCGCCCCGGCCCGAGCCGACTTCACCCGCTGGGGCGAACTGCGCGAGGCGATCGCGGCCCGCTTCCGCACCCGTACGAGGGACGAGTGGACGGCCGTCTTCGAGGGCTCCGACGCGTGCGTGGCGCCGGTGCTGTCGCTGCGCGAGGCCCCGCACCACCCGCACCTGGCCGCCCGCGGCACCTTCACCGACCACGGCGGCCTCACCCAGCCGGCCCCCGCGCCCCGCTTCTCCGCCACCCCCACCGCCGTCCGCGGCGGCCCCGCCCTGCCCGGCGCCGACACCGACGACGTGGCCCGCGACTGGGACGTACCGCGACTCCTCGACACCCCCGAAACCCTCGTCGAAAGGCCTCTTCCGTGAGCACCGAAGCGTATGTGTACGACGCGATCCGCACCCCGCGCGGGCGCGGCAAGGCGAACGGCTCCCTGCACGGGACCAAGCCGGTCGACCTGGTCGTCGGGCTCATCCATGAGATCCGTGCCCGCTTCCCCGGCCTCGACCCGGCCGCGATCGACGACGTCGTGCTCGGCGTGGTCGGCCCGGTCGGCGACCAGGGCTCCGACATCGCCCGGATCGCGGCGATCGCGGCCGGACTGCCGGACACGGTCGCGGGCGTGCAGGAGAACCGCTTCTGTGCCTCCGGCCTTGAGGCGGTCAACCTCGCCGCGGCGAAGGTCCGTTCGGGCTGGGAGGACCTGGTCCTCGCGGGCGGCGTGGAGTCCATGTCGCGGGTGCCGATGGCCTCCGACGGCGGCGCCTGGTTCAACGACCCGATGACCAACCTCGCCACCAACTTCGTGCCGCAGGGCATCGGTGCCGACCTCATCGCCACCATCGAGGGCTTCACCCGCCGGGACGTCGACGAGTACGCGGCCCTGTCGCAGGAGCGCGCCGCCACCGCCTGGAAGGACGGCCGCTTCGAGCGCTCGGTCGTGCCGGTGAAGGACCGCAGCGGCCTGCTCGTCCTCGACCACGACGAGCACATGCGCCCGGGCACCACCGCCGACTCCCTGGCCAAGCTCAAGCCGTCCTTCGCGGACATCGGCGAGCTGGGCGGGTTCGACGCGGTCGCGCTGCAGAAGTACCACTGGGTGGAGAAGATCGACCACGTCCACCACGCGGGCAACTCCTCCGGCATCGTCGACGGCGCCTCCCTCGTCGCCATCGGCTCGCGCGAGGTCGGCGAGCGCTACGGCCTCACCCCGCGCGCGCGGATCGTCTCCGCGGCCGTCTCCGGCTCCGAGCCCACCATCATGCTCACCGGCCCGGCGCCCGCGACCCGCAAGGCGCTCGCCAAGGCGGGCCTGACCATCGACGACATCGACCTGGTCGAGATCAACGAGGCGTTCGCCGCGGTCGTCCTGCGCTTCGTGAAGGACATGGGCCTCACGCTGGACAAGGTCAACGTCAACGGCGGCGCCATCGCCCTCGGTCATCCGCTGGGCGCCACCGGCGCGATGATCCTCGGCTCGCTGATCGACGAACTCGAGCGCCAGGACAAGCGCTACGGCCTCGCCACGCTGTGCGTCGGCGGCGGCATGGGCATCGCCACGATCGTCGAGCGCGTCTGACCCCCCTTCCCGACGGATCACCACGGAGCAACCTCCCCATGAGCACTCAGCCCACCACCATCCGCTGGGAGCAGGACCGCAGCGGCGTCGTCACCCTCGTCCTCGACGACCCGGACCAGTCCGCGAACACGATGAACGCCGCCTTCCGCGCCTCCCTCGCGACGGTCACCGACCGCCTGGAGGCCGAGAAGGACACCATTCGCGGCATCATCCTCACCTCCGCCAAGAAGACCTTCTTCGCGGGCGGCGACCTGCGCGACCTCATCCGGGTCACCCCCGAGACCGCCCAGGAGCTGTTCGAGGGCGGCCTGGAGATCAAGCGGCACCTGCGCCGCATCGAGACCCTCGGCAAGCCGGTCGTCGCCGCGATCAACGGCGCCGCGCTGGGCGGCGGTTACGAGCTCGCCCTCGCCTGCCACCACCGCATCGCCCTGGACACCCCCGGCACCAAGATCGGCTGCCCCGAGGTCACGCTCGGCCTGCTGCCCGGAGGCGGCGGTGTCGCCCGTACCGTACGGCTGCTGGGCATCACGGACGCCCTGCTGAAGGTGCTCCTCCAGGGGCAGCAGTACAACGCCCGGCGCGCCCAGGAGAACGGCCTGGTCCACGAGGTCGCCGAGACGCAGGAGGAGCTCCTCGCCAAGGCGCGCGCGTTCATCGAGGCCAACCCGGAGTCGCAGCAGCCCTGGGACGTCCCCGGCTACCGCATCCCCGGCGGCACCCCGGCCCACCCGAAGTTCGCCGCCAACCTGCCCGCCTTCCCGGCCAACCTGCGCAAGCAGACGAACGGCGCCCCCTACCCGGCCCCGCGCAACATCCTCGCTGCGGCCGTCGAGGGTGCCCAGGTCGACTTCGAGACCGCCCAGGTGATCGAGGCCCGCTACTTCGTGGAGCTGGCCGCCGGTCAGACCTCGAAGAACATGATCCAGGCGTTCTTCTTCGACCTCCAGGCCGTCAACTCCGGCGCCAACCGCCCCCAGGGCATCGCGCTGCGCCAGGTCCGCAAGGTCGCCGTCCTCGGCGCCGGCATGATGGGTGCGGGCATCGCCTACTCGTGCGCCCGCGCGGGCATCGACGTCGTCCTGAAGGACGTCTCCCTCGAAGCCGCCGTCAAGGGCAAGGGCTACTCGGAGAACCTGTGCGCCAAGGCCGTCTCCCGGGGCCGCACCACCCAGGAGAAGGCGGACGCCCTGCTCGCCCGCATCACGCCCACCGCCGAGGCCGCCGACCTCGCCGGCTGCGACGCCGTCATCGAGGCCGTCTTCGAGGACACCTCCCTCAAGCACAAGGTGTTCCAGGAGATCCAGCACGTCGTCGCCCCCGACGCGCTGCTGTGCTCCAACACCTCCACCCTGCCCATCACCGCCCTCGCCGAGGGCGTCGAGCGCCAGGCCGACTTCATCGGACTGCACTTCTTCTCGCCGGTCGACAAGATGCCGCTGGTCGAGATCATCAAGGGCGAGCGGACCGGCGACGAGGCCCTCGCCCGCGCCTTCGACCTGGTCCGGCAGATCAACAAGACGCCGATCGTCGTCAACGACTCGCGCGGCTTCTTCACCTCCCGTGTCATCGGCCACTTCATCAACGAAGGTGTCGCCATGGTCGGCGAGGGCATCGAGCCCGCCTCCGTGGAGCAGGCGGCCGCGCAGGCGGGATATCCGGCCAAGGTCCTCTCCCTCATGGACGAGTTGACGCTCACGCTCCCGCGCAAGATCCGCAACGAGACGCGGCGCGCTGTCGAGGAGGCGGGCGGCACCTGGCAGGAGCACCCGGCCGAGGCGGTCATCGACCGCATGGTCGACGAGTTCGGCCGCACCGGCCGCAGCGGCGGCGCCGGCTTCTACGACTACGACGAGACCGGCAAGCGCGCGGGCCTGTGGCCGGGCCTGCGCGAGCACTTCACGCGCGAGGGCGCACGGATCCCCTTCGAGGACATGCAGGAACGCATGCTGTTCTCCGAGGCCCTGGACACCGTCCGGTTGATCGAGGAGGGCGTGCTGACCTCGGTCGCCGACGCCAACATCGGCTCGATCTTCGGCATCGGCTTCCCCGGCTGGACGGGCGGTGTGCTCCAGTACATCAACGGCTACGAAGGAGGCCTGCCCGGCTTCGTGGCCCGCGCGCGTGAACTCGCCGAGCGCTACGGCGACCGGTTCGACCCGCCGGCGCTGCTGATCGAGAAGGCCGAGAACGGAGAGACCTTCACCGACGCACGCTGACACGCCCGTTGATCCACCGCGGCCCCGGCACTCCCGCCGGGGCCGTTGTGCATCAACTGCGTAATAGGGCTGGAACAGGACGGTACGCCCTCTTGCCGCGAACCGGGCGAGGCTCAACTCTTGGGCCACACTCCATTGCGCGCCCAGGGGGGCCGTCATGTCGTACCAGCGCCCTGCCATGCGAAGACTTCTCGCCGTCTCCGCCTCCTGCGTCCTGGGCCCGGCCGCCGTGCTGGCGGCCGCCCCCACCGCCTCCGCCGAACCGACAACTCCCGTCACCTACCCGGCGGGCGCGACCGCGACCCGCCACTCCGGACTCGCCTTCGACACCTGCACGGCCCCGCCGCTCAGCTCGATCCGCGCCTGGAACGCCTCGCCGTACCGCGCCGTCGGCGTCTATGTCTCCGGCGTCAACCGCACCTGCTCGCAGCCCGAGTTGACCGCCTCCTGGGTGGCGTCGGTGTCCCAGCTGAGGTGGCGCCTGCTGCCCATCCACAAGGGCCTCCAGCCGCCCTGCGGCGCCCGCCCCTCCGACGCCAAGATCAGCAGAACCCTGTCGACCGCACGCTCCCAGGGCACCGCCGCCGCCACCCAGGCGATCAGCGCCGCCAAGGCCCTCGGCATGCTGCCCGGCAGCGCGCTCTACAACGACATCGAGCACTACGACCAGACCGACACCGGCTGCCGCAACGCCGTCCTGACCTACCTCTCCGCCTGGACCAAGGAGTTGCACCACGTCGGCTGGGTCTCCGGCGTCTACATGAACCTCAACCTCGGCGCCAAGCAGCTCTCCGACGCCTACACCTCCACCACCTACGCCCGCCCCGACGCCCTGTGGATCGCCCGCTACGACGGGCTCGACTCGCTCAAGGGCTGGGCGAACATCGCCGACTCCAAATGGGCCCGGCACCAGCGCGTCAAGCAGTACCGGGGCAGCCACGACGAGACGTACGGCGGGGTGAAGCTCAACATCGACAACGACCGGCTCGACGCGCCCGTCGCCACGGTGGCGTACTCCTACAAGGTGACCAGCACGACCCCGCTCAACGCCCGCACCGGACCCGGCACCGGCTACCCCGTCGCCTCGACCTACGCCCCCGGCGCCACCCTCAGGGTCGTCTGCCAGACCCCCGGCACCAAGGTCGGCACCACCTCGGTGTGGAACAAGCTCAGCAACGGCCGGTACGTCACCGACCACTACGTCAGCACCCCGTCCAGCACCGGCTACAGCGCCCCGCTGCCCCGCTGCACCTACCCCTACCAGGCGACCGCCGCCGGCGGACTCACCGAGCGCAGCGGCCCCGGCAACGGATACGCGGCCGTCGGCACACTCCCCAACGGGGGCCTGGCCTGGATCACTTGCCAGCGCCCCGGCACCACGGTCGGCACGACCGCGGTGTGGAACCGCCTCGACAACGGCCACTACGTCAGCGACCGGTACGTGGCCACGCCCAGCTCCACCTCGTACAGCAGGCCCATCCCGCGCTGCTGACAGCAGGGTTCACGCGCAAGGGTCCGTGAGCCACGCGCGCAGCTCTTCCCGCAGGGAACGCTGAAACGTCGTCAGCAGCGCCTCGACGACCAGCGGATGCATGTGCGCGGAGAGCGACTTCACCTCCTGCGGGGCGCGTTCGGCCACCGCCTCCCGCAGCAGCCGCGACAGGTCGGCCGCCGCCGCCCGCGAGTGCTCGATGAGAGCCGTGCGGGCGGCGAGCAGCGTCTCCTGCGACAGCGGTACGTCGAGCAGCTCGACCCCGAGCCGCAGCAGGCCGGTGTCCACCCGGAAGCGGCCGTCGTCCTCGCGGGCGATCACATCCATCGCCGCCAGCCGCTCCACGTCCTCGTCGGCGAGCGGCCGCCCGGCCAGCCGCGCCAGCTCCTCGCGCGTCACCGACTCCACGGCCTCCGGTGCCCAGGACGCCACGACGGCCCGGTGGATGGCGAGGTCGTGCGCGCTGAGCCCGGGCGGCAGCGCGCGCAGATGACGCTCGATGGCCGCCAGCGTCATGCCCTGCCGCTGAAGCTCCTCGATGAGAGCCAGCCGGGCCAGGTGCTCCGGGCCGTAGTGGCCGACGCGGCGCGCGCCGATCACCGGGGGCGGCAGCAGGCCCTTGGTGCCGTAGAAGCGCACGGTGCGGACCGTGACGCCCGCACGGGCGGCCAGCTCGTCGACCGTGAGGCTCGGCTCCCCGGTGCCCGTCTCCGTGTCCGTCGTCATGCTCAGCAGTATCGCTGTGACACCAGTGGTGTGACACCCATGGCTGTCATTCCCGTCTCCGCCTGTGAGATGTAACGCTCTGTGACGTGGCTCACCGTATGCGATGCGAAGGCTGTGGGAAGGTGCTGCCTTGGTCTGTGCCGTGAATCCATGGTGCGGGCCATGTCATGCAAGGCCGCTCGGCGTAACCCGCCTGGGCGCACCAGAGAGTGGAAACACCCGTGAGCAAGGACGCCGTGGACACGGCACAGGTCGCCGCCCACCCCCAGGCGACGTCTCAGGCGCCCGCCGACGCGGGCGACGCCGGTTACAGCAAGGGTCTCAAGCACCGCCACGTCAACATGATCGCGATCGGTGGCGCCATCGGCACCGGTCTCTTCCTCGGCGCCGGCGGCCGGCTGCACAACGCGGGCCCGGCGCTCGCGCTCGCCTACCTCGTGTGCGGCGTCTTCGCCTTCTTCGTGGTCCGGGCGCTGGGTGAGCTGGTCCTGTACCGGCCGTCGTCCGGCTCCTTCGTGTCGTACGCGCGCGAGTTCCTCGGCGAGAAGGGCGCGTACGTCGCCGGCTGGATGTACTTCCTGAACTGGTCGACGACCGGTATCGCCGACATCACCGCGATCGCGCTGTACACCCACTACTGGAGCGCGTTCACCAGCATCCCGCAGTGGGTGCTGGCCCTGATCGCGCTGGCGGTGGTCCTCGCGATCAACCTCATCTCGGTGAAGATCTTCGGCGAGATGGAGTTCTGGTTCGCGATCGTCAAGGTCGCCACCCTCGTGGCCTTCATGCTCGTCGGCATCTTCCTGCTGGCCACGCAGCACGAGGTCGGCGGCCAGACGCCCGGCCTGCACGTGATCACCGACAACGGCGGCGTCTTCCCGCACGGCCTCATGCCCGTCGTCCTCGTCATGCAGGGCGTGATCTTCGCGTACGCCGCCCTGGAGCTGGTCGGCGTCGCCGCCGGCGAGACCGCCGAGCCGGAGAAGGTCGTCCCGCGCGCGGTGAACTCGATCATGTGGCGCGTGGGCGTGTTCTACGTCGGCTCGGTCGTCCTGCTGGCCCTGCTGCTGCCCGGCTCGGTCTACTCGGCCGACCAGAGCCCGTTCGTGACGGTTCTGTCGAAGATCGGCGTGGAGGGTGCGGGCGACGTGATGAACCTGGTGGTCCTCACGGCCGCCATGTCGTCCCTGAACTCCGGCCTCTACTCCACCGGCCGCATCCTGCGCTCGATGGCGATGGCGGGCTCCGCCCCGAAGTTCACCGCCCGCATGAACCGCAGCCAGGTCCCCTACGGCGGCATCCTGCTCACCTGCGCGGTGTGCGTCCTCGGCGTCGGCCTGAACTTCCTCATGCCGAGCCAGGCCTTCGAGATCGTGCTGAACCTCGCCTCCCTCGGCATCATCAGCACCTGGGTGATCATCATGATCTGCCACCTGATCTTCGTCCGCCGCGCCAAGGCCGGCGAGGTCACCCGGCCCCACTTCCGCCTCCCCGGCAGCCCGGTCACCGAGATCGCGACCGTCGCCTTCCTCCTCGTCTGCCTCGGCATGATGTGGAACGACCCCGAGGTCGGCCGCAAGACCCTCTTCGCCATCCCCGTCATCGCCGCCATGCTGGTCGCCGGCTGGTACGCCATTCGCCGCCGCGCCGCCAAGACGGAGGCCCAGGAGCTGACGGAGCTCACGAAGTAGCAGCTCAGCGGCCACTGTCAGTGGCATCGCCTACGGTGGCGTCATGTCGGAGATCGTTTACGTCCGAGGTGACGCCACCGTTCCGTCGGTGAAAGGCGCGAAGGTCATCGCCCATGTCTGCAACGACATCGGGGGCTGGGGCAAGGGATTCGTCCTCGCGCTGTCGCGCCGCTGGCCGCAGCCGGAGGCCGCGTACCGCGCCTGGCACCGCGAGCGCGCGAGGAACGACTTCGGGCTCGGCGCGGTCCAGCTCGTCCAGGTCGGGCCCCACGTCTGGGTGGCCAACATGATCGGGCAGCGCGGCATACGGACCGGCAGCAAAGGCGTACCCGTCCGCTACGAGGCCATCGACGCCGCCCTGGACCGGCTGGCCGGGCCGGCGAGCGAGCTCGGCGCCTCCGTGCACATGCCGCGCATAGGCTGCGGCCTCGCCGGAGGCAAGTGGTCCCGCGTCGAGCCGCTGATCGAGGAGCGGCTGGTGCGGCGGGGGATCGCGGTCACGGTGTACGACCATGAAGGCTGACCGGGAGGCGGGTGAAGCATGGAACTGATTCCCCTGGAGATCGGTCCGCTCAATCCCCAGGTGCTGGAGATGGCGGTCGCCCTGGTGCTGTTCGCCGGCTGCTACGCGGTCCTGGCCCGGCTGCTGCGCCGGATGAACGATGTGCTCGACATCCGCGAGCAGGCCATGGACGGCGTCGACCGCCAGGCCCGGGAGGCGTACGAGGCGGCCGAGGCCGTCCGCGACAGCGCCCTCGCCATGATCGCCGAGGCCCGGCACGACGCCGCCCGGATCCGTCAGCAGGCCCGGGAGGAGGGCGCGGCCCTCATCGCCGACGCCCGCGCCGAGGGCATACGCGAACGCGACGCCCTGCTGGCCGAGTCCGCGGCCCGCATCGAGACCGACCGCGCCACGGCGAAGGCCGAACTGCGCCCGTATGCCTCGGCGTTGGCGGAGGAACTGGCGACCCGTGTCCTCGGCGAACCCCTCGCGCCGGCGCCCCGCACGGCAGCGGCGGAGACACGCTGACCCCACGAGCGAGCCGTTACGCTGCCGACGGGGTCGCAGATCACCAGGAGGGGCCGGACATGAACCGCAGCATCGACGTCCTCGTACTCGGCGGGGCGGGCGTCGACACGATCATCCACGTGCCGCAGCTGCCGCTCCCGTACGCCGACAGCTACATGATCGAGGACGGCATCAGGGCCCGCGCCGGACAGACCGGCGACTTCGTCGCCCTGGGGCTGAGCAGCCTCGGCCTGCGCACCCACCACCTCGACATGCTCGGCGACGACCCCGAGGGCGACCTCGTGCGCGCCCTGCACCGGGACAAGGGCATCGCACTGACCGCCGTACCGCAGCCCGCCGGCACCAAACGCGCGGTGAACCTCGTCGGACCCGACGGCCGCCGACTGTCCCTGTACGACAGCAGCCGCGGCCACGCCGACGACCGGATCCCCGAGGACGTCCTGCGCCCCCTGGCCGAGGCCAGCCGCCATGTGCACGTGTCCATCACCCAGCCGTGCGCGCACACCCTGCCACTGCTGCGCGAGTCCGGCGCGACGATCTCCACCGATCTGCACAACTGGGACGGCGAGAACCGGTACCACGAGCCCTTCGCGCACGCCGCGGACGTCGTCTTCCTCTCCGCCACCGCCCTCACCGACCCCGAGGCCGTCATGCGCGGCATCGCCGAGCGCGGCCGCGCCGAGGTGGTCGTCGCCACGGACGGCGCGGACGGCTCCTACCTGCTGGCCGGCGGCGAACTGACCCACGTCCCCGCGGTGCCGCCGCCCGCACCGGTGGTGGACTCCAACGGCGCGGGAGACGCCTACGCCGCCGCCTTCCTCTACGGCCGCCTCACCGGCGAACCCCCGCACCGCTGCGCGCTGTACGGCGCGGTCGCGGGGGCGTACGCCTGTACGGTGCCGGCGACCCGGGCGGCCGCGATCCCGGAGGCGGAACTCCTCGCCCGCGTCGGCGAGCTGGAGTCCCTGCCTCTGGGCTAGGACCCGCTCAGTGCTGGTGCTCGTGCACGTCGTTCGTCGAGGCGATCTTCTTCCACGACTTCGGCTGTACGGGCACACCGGCCGACGGAAGTGCCGGCGCGATGGACGCGGTGCGCGCCGCGGGGGCCGCGGGCTTCTCCGGCTGGAACAGCCAGGTGTCGAACAGCGCGTCGAGCTGCTGCCCGGACACCTGCTCGGCGTACGCCACGAAGTCCGCGACGGTCGCGTTGCCGTACGCGTACCGCTGCGGCCAGCCCTTGAGGATCGCGAAGAACGCCTCGTCGCCGATCTCGTTGCGCAGCGCCTGCAGAGCCAGCGCGCCCCGGTCGTAGACGGCGATGTGGAACTGGTTCTCCGGCCCCGGATCGCCCGGCTTCACCGTCCAGAACGGGTCGTCCGCGCCGCGCGAGGCGTACACGTAGTCGGCGATCTCCTGCGCCGTGCCCTCGCCCTCGTGCTCGGACCACAGCCACTGCGCGTACCGCGCGAAGCCCTCGTTGATCCAGATGTCCTTCCAGCCGGCGACCGACACCAGGTCGCCGTACCACTGGTGGGCCAGCTCGTGCACCACCACGGAAGTGTTCGAGCCGTTCGCGAACTGCCGCGGGCTGTAGAAGGGCCGGGTCTGCGTCTCCAGCGCGTAGCCGGTGTTGGTGTTCGGCACGTACCCGCCGAGCGCGTTGTAGGGGTACGGACCGAAGTACTCGGTCAGCCAGTCGGCGATCTCGCCCGACCGCTCCACGCTCGCCCGCGCGGCCCCGTAGTTGTCGCCGAGGTCCTTGCTGTAGGCGTTGACGACGGGGATGCCGCTGTCGGTCGTGCCCGTGGTGATGTCGAACTTCCCGACCGCGAGCGTGGCCAGATAGGTGGCCTGCGGCTTGTTGGAGCGCCAGTTCCAGCGGGTCCAGCCGAGCCGCGAACTCGTCGACTGCAGGCGGCCGTTGGAGATGGCCTGGGTGCCGTCCGGCACCAGCACCGACACGTCGTAGGTGGCCTTGTCCAGCGGGTGGTCGTTGCTCGGGAACCACCACCAGGCGGCCTCGGGCTCGTTCGCCCCGACACCGCCGTCCGGGGTGCGGTGCCAGCTGGTGAAGCCGTACGCCTGCTTCTGCGAGGGCACGCCGTGGTAGCGGACCACCACGGTGACGTCCGTGCCTTTGGGCAGCGGCGTCCGCGGCGTGATCTCCAGCTCGTGCTCGCCCGAGGTCCTGAAGGACGCCTTGCTGCCGTTGACCCGCACTTCGCCGACGTCCAGCAGAAAGTCCAGATCGAACCGCGACAGGTCCTGCGTGGTGCGCGCCAGCAGGGTCGCGGTCCCCTCCAGCTCGTCCGTCGCCGGCTGGTACTTCAGCCGCAGGTCGTAGTGGGAGACGTCGTATCCGCCGTTGCCGTAGGCCGGGTAGTAGGGGTCGCCGATGCCCGGTGCGCCGGGGGAGAAGCCCGCGGCCGATGCCGGGATCGCCAGCAGTACGGTGGCCGCCGCCAGTGCGCCCGGCGCGATGATTCTGCGGTGCACGAAAGCTCCAAGTCGTAGGGGCCCGAAGTCCGTTCGACCCTATTCAGTCCCGCTGCCCCCGAGCGTGTCCATGACCCCTGCTGTCACACGAACGCCATGCACTCGAAACAGGCCACCGGTCGCGCCGCGGGTTTTCCAGGACTGTGACCTGGAGGTGCCCTTGCCGGGGGGCCGTCACCTGGGGTGTGGGGGCTGCGGATGTCTTACGTGGGCGGGAGTGTCGACCTGGAGCGGTCCATTGGTGCGGGCTGGGTGCTGACCTGGGCCGGTCCGCTGATGAGGCCCTGAGCGCCGACCAGGATCGGGCTCGCCGACGGGGTTGCGTTCGCCGACGGGTTGGGGTGGTCGATGCAGACGGTGCTGTCGTCCGGGCCGGTTCGCCGACGGGGGCCGAGTGCCGACGAGGATCGGTCCGCCGACGGGGTCGGAGCGCCGACCAGGATCGGGTCCGCTGACGGGGTTTTGGGAGCGCCGACGGGGTTGGGGTCGTCGATGTTGACGGGAGTGTCGACCGAGGCCGGTCCGCCGACGGGGCCGAAGGGCCGACCAGCATCCGCCCGCCGACCGGCATCGGCCCGCCGAGGGGCCAGCCCGCAGTCGGTGGCCGGAGCGCCGACCATGGCTGGTCGGCCGACCGCCGTCGGCCTGTCGACGTGGCGGGATCGCCGATGGGGACCGGGGTGTCGACCAGGGGCGGTTCGCCGGACCGGGGCCCGGGTGCCGACCAGGATCGGTCCGCCGACGGCGGCCGAGTGCCGATCAGCATCGGCCCGCCGAGGGGCCCGCCCGCCGACGGGGGCCGGAGCACTGACGGGGGCCGGAACGCCCACCATGGCCGGCCTGCCGACCGCCGTCGGTCTGTGGGCGAGGCGGGTGCGCCGACTGGCATCGGCCCGCCGCGAGGGCCGGAGCGCTCACCAGGGCCGCCCGCCGACGCCGTCGGTCTGTCGACGAGGCGGGTACGCCGACCGGTATCGGTCCGCCGACGGGGGCCGGAGCCCCGACCAAGGCCGGCTCCCGACCAGCAGCGGCCCGTCGCCGAGGCGGGAGTGTCAACCAGGATGCGCCCGTCGGCGGGCCCCCTCGTGCCGACTAGGATCGGCGTCCTGATGACTGCCACTCTCGTCGCGAAGAATCTTGCCGCCGGACACGGTGACCGCTCGCTGTTCAGCGGCCTCGACCTGGTCGTCGCTCCCGGCGACGTGATCGGTCTGGTCGGGGCGAACGGCGCCGGGAAGTCCACTCTGCTGCGGCTGCTCGCCGGGCTCGCCGTACCCGAGCAGGGGGAGATCCGGCTCTCTCCGCCCACCGCCACCGTCGGCCACCTCCCGCAGGAGCCGGAGCGCAGGGCCGGGGAGACGGTCCGGGCGTTCCTGGCCCGCCGCACAGGTGTGGCGGAGGCTCAGCGGGTCATGGACGAGGCCACCCAGGGGCTCGTCGACGGCACGCCCGGGGCCGATGACGCCTACGCGGTGAGTCTGGACCGCTGGCTCGGCCTCGGCGGTGCCGACCTGGACGAACGTGCCGAGGAGGTCGCGGACTCCCTGGGCCTCGCCGTCGACCTGGAGCAGCCGATGACGTCCCTGTCGGGCGGCCAGGCGGCACGGGCCGGCCTCGCCTCGCTCCTGCTGTCCCGCTACGACGTCTTCCTGCTGGACGAGCCCACCAACGACCTCGACCTGGACGGCCTGGAGCGCCTGGAGCGCTTCGTCGGCGGCCTGCGCGCCGGCACCGTCGTCGTCAGCCACGACCGCGAGTTCCTCACCCGCACGGTCACCAAGGTCCTCGAACTCGACCTCGCCCAGCAGCAGATCACCCTCTACGGCGGTGGCTACGAGGCCTACCTGGAGGAGCGGGACACCGCCCGCCGGCACGCCCGCGAGGACTACGAGGAGTACGCCGACAAAAGGGCCGCCCTCCAGGACCGGGCGCAGATGCAGCGCTCCTGGATGGACAAGGGCGTCAAGAACGCCCGGCGCAAGGCGGCGGGCGACAACGACAAGATCGGCCGCAAGTTCCGCAGCGAGGCCAGCGAGAAGCAGGCCGCGAAGGCCCGCCAGACCCAGCGCATGATCGAACGCCTGGAGACGGTCGAGGAGCCCCGCAAGGAGTGGGAGCTGCGCATGGAGATCGCGTCGGCCCCCCGCTCGGGCGCGGTAGTCGCGACCCTGCGGGACGCGGAGGTCCGCCGCGGCGACTTCACCTTCGGCCCGGTCTCCCTGCAGATCGACTGGGCCGACCGGGTCGCGGTGACCGGCGCGAACGGCGCGGGCAAGTCCACCCTGCTCGGCGCGCTGCTCGGCCGTGTCCCCCTCGACGCCGGGCACGCCGCCCTCGGCTCCGGCGTCCTCGTCGGCGAGGTCGACCAGGCCCGCAAGCTGTTCCACGGCACCGAGGCCCTGCTGGACGCGTTCTGCGCCGCGGTCCCCGACACCGAGCCCGTCGAGGTCCGCACCCTGCTGGCCAAGTTCGGCCTGAAGTCGGACCACGTCCTGCGCCCGGCCGCCACCCTGTCACCGGGCGAACGCACCCGGGCCGCTCTCGCCCTGCTCCAGGGCAAGGGCGTCAACCTCCTCGTCCTCGACGAGCCGACGAACCACCTCGACCTGCCGGCCATCGAACAACTGGAGTCGGCCCTCGACGCCTACGAGGGCACGCTCCTGCTGGTCACCCACGACCGCCGCATGCTCGACGCCGTGCACGTCACCCGCCGCCTGGAGGTCGCCGACGGCAAGGTGACCGAACGCTAGGCCCCGCGAACTCAGGCCTTGCCCTTCAGCAGCGCACACACGAAGTCCTCCTGGACCGCGCGCAACCGCTGCAGCAGCTCGGGCGTCTGCGCCTGGTTGATCTGGCTGGTGACGGAGAAGGTCAGGGAGCGGCGTCCGTCGGGCGTGGCCGCGATCAGCTGGGTGTAGCCCGCCGTGTTGCCGGTGTGCCCCAGCACGACCCCACAGCGGGTCGTGTAGCGGAACAGCGCCAGGCCGGCGTCGTTGCGCCCCGGCCCGGCGGGCTCGGACGCGCCGCCCGGGATCCAGCGCCGCTGCTCGCGGACGACGTCGGGCCCGTACAGCCTGCCGCCCACATAGCCCCGTACGAAGCGGGTCATGTCGGTGGGCGTGGACACGATCCCGCCGGAGGCCCACACGCCGGACATGCCGATGAGCTCGCTGACGTCCTCCGGGGGCTCGGTCGGGCTCACCGCATAGCCGTGCAGATACGGCTCCGGCATCTCGTACCCCTGCGGCAGGCTGGTCTGCCGCAGGGCCAGCGGGCGGTACACCAGCTCCTCCAGCAGCCGCTCGTACGGTGTTCCGGTGACGGCCTCGGCCATCAGGGCGACGGCGATGTTGTCGGAGTTGGAGTACTGGTAGCGGCTGCCCGGCGGGAACAGCAGGGTCTGCCCGGCGAAGTCCAGCAGCCGGCGCGAGTCGAAGTCGTGGTGCGGGTCGGCCCGCAGGATCGCGATGAACTCGGGGCTGCGTGAGTAGTCGGGCAGCCCGCTGGTGTGGTTGAGCAGCTGCCGCAGCGTCACCGCGTGCCACGCCTCCGGCAGCCTCGGGAGCCGCTCGCCGATGGTGTCGCCGAGGTGCAGGTCGCCCGACTGGACGAGGGACAGGGCGACGGCGCCGCTGAACGCCTTCGCCGTGCTGGCGATGCGCATGTGGTCGTGCGGGCGGGGTGTCCGGCCCGTCTCCACATCCGCGACCCCGGCCCGGACGACCCGGCTGTGCTTCTCGTCCTGGAGCACCGCGATCGCCCCGGGCGGGCCTCCCGGAGTCCGCACCAGCTCCTCCAGCCGCCGCTGCAACCCGGCGCCGTCGCGCGGCGGTTCGGGATGCCCGGCCGCCGTCGCCGGGCCGGGGGACAGCAGAGCGAGACAGAGCGCGATCAGGGACGCGGCAGCAGTCGGGGCAGGACGAGGGGGCATCGATCACTCCTGAACGGCGACAGTACGGCGACGACGGGGAATCCAGCCTCACCCCGTCCCGCCCACGACGCCCTCCGCAACTGCTGCACTCGGCCCAACGGAGCCGCACGGCCCGGCTCCGACGGCCGGACCAGCCCCAACGGAGCCCGCACGGTCCGGCGCCGATGGCCGGACCAGCCGCGACGGAGCCCGCGCGGTCCGGCGCCGATGGCCGGACCAGCCGCGACGGAGCTCGCACGGTCCGGCGCCGATGGCCGGACCAGCCGCGACGGAGCTCGCACGGTCCGGCGCCGATGGCCGGACCAGCCCCAAGGACACGCCACGCCGGCCCGGAGCTCACCCCGGGCCGGCGTCACAGGTCACCCACCACTCCACGCTCCGAAAGGCGTCAGCGGCCGTTCTTCGGGTTCAGCAGACCCGCCTTGCGCAGAGCGTCGGCCATGGCGCTGTTCGCCGGTGCCGGAGCCTGACGGGAGCCACCGCCACCGCCATTGCCGCCACCACCGCCACGGCCACCGCCGTTGCCGCCCCCGCTCCCACGCCCCTGCCGCTGCTGCGGAGGGCGCCCGCCGCCCCGCTGCTGGCGCCGCTCACCGCCGGAGGCCTGCGCCTCGTCGTCCAGGCGCAGCGTCAGCGAGATCCGCTTGCGCGGGATGTCCACCTCGAGGACCTTCACCTTGACGATGTCACCCGGCTTGACGACGTCCCGCGGGTCCTTCACGAAGGTCTTCGACATGGCCGAGACATGCACGAGCCCGTCCTGGTGGACGCCGATGTCGACGAACGCCCCGAACGCGGCCACGTTGGTGACGACGCCCTCCAGGACCATCCCGGAGGCCAGGTCGGAGATCTTCTCCACGCCCTCCTTGAAGGTGGCCGTCTTGAAGGCGGGCCGCGGGTCGCGCCCCGGCTTCTCCAGCTCCCTGAGGATGTCGGTGACGGTCGGCAGACCGAAGGTCTCGTCGACGAAGTCGGTCGGCCTGAGCGAGCGCAGCACCGCGGTGTTGCCGATCAGCGAGGCCACCTCCTGCCCCGCGGTCTTCACCATCCGCCGCACCACCGGGTACGCCTCGGGGTGCACGCTGGAGGAGTCCAGCGGGTCGTCGCCGCCGCGGATGCGCAGGAAGCCCGCGCACTGCTCGTACGCCTTCGGGCCGAGCCGCGCCACCTTCTTCAGCGCGGAGCGGGACGTGAAGGGCCCGTTGGCGTCGCGGTGCGCCACGATGTTCTCGGCGAGGCCGGAGGAGATGCCGGACACGCGCGCGAGCAGCGGCGCGGAGGCGGTGTTGACGTCCACGCCGACGCCGTTCACACAGTCCTCGACCACCGCGTCCAGCGAGCGCGACAGCTTCACCTCGGACAGGTCGTGCTGGTACTGGCCGACACCGATGGACTTCGGGTCGATCTTCACCAGCTCGGCCAGCGGGTCCTGCAGCCGCCGCGCGATGGACACCGCGCCGCGCAGCGACACGTCCATGTCCGGCAGCTCCTGCGAGGCGAACGCGGACGCGGAGTACACCGAGGCGCCCGCCTCGGACACCATCACCTTGGTGAGCTTCAACTCCGGGTGCTTGGCGATGAGTTCACCGGCGAGCTTGTCGGTCTCGCGGGACGCGGTGCCGTTGCCGATCGCGACCAGCTCGACCGCGTGCTCCTGCGCCAGCCGCGCCAGCTTGGCGATCGCCTCGTCCCACCGGTTGGCCGGGACGTGCGGGTGGATGACGTCCGTGGCGACGACCTTGCCGGTCGCGTCGACGACGGCGACCTTCACACCCGTACGGAAGCCGGGGTCCAGGCCGAGCGTCGCGCGCGTGCCCGCCGGGGCGGCGAGCAGCAGATCGCGCAGGTTGGCGGCGAACACCCGCACCGCCTCGTCCTCGGCGGCCGTGCGCAGCCGCAGCCGCAGGTCGATGCCGAGGTGGACGAGGATGCGGGTGCGCCAGGCCCAACGGACGGTGTCGGTCAGCCACTTGTCGCCGGGGCGGCCGCGGTCGGCGATGCCGAACCTGTTCGCCACCAGCCCCTCGTAGGAGGAAGGACCCTCCGTGGGCTCCTCCGGCTCCAGGACGAGGTCGAGGACCTCCTCCTTCTCGCCGCGCAGCATCGCCAGGATGCGGTGCGAGGGCAGCTCGGTGAACGGCTCGGCGAAGTCGAAGTAGTCGGCGAACTTCGCGCCCGCCTCCTCCTTGCCCTCGCGCACCTTCGCCGCGAGGCGCCCGCGCACCCACATGCGCTCGCGCAGCTCGCCGATCAGGTCGGCGTCCTCCGAGAACCGCTCGGTGAGGATCGCCCGGGCGCCGTCCAGCGCGGCCTGCGGGTCGGCGACTCCCTTGTCGGCGTCGACGAACGCCGCCGCGGCCGCGAGCGGTTCCACGCCCGGGTCGTTCAGCAGCCCCTCGGCCAGCGGCTCCAGACCCGCCTCGCGGGCGATCTGCGCCTTGGTGCGCCGCTTGGGCTTGTACGGCAGATAGATGTCCTCCAGGCGCGCCTTGGTCTCCGCGCCCAGGATCTGCGCCTGAAGCTCCTCGGTGAGCTTGCCCTGCTCGCGCACCGACTCCAGGATCGCCGTCCGGCGCTCCTCCAGCTCCCGCAGATAGCGCAGCCGCTCCTCGAGCGTGCGCAGTTGCGCATCGTCGAGCATCTCGGTCGCTTCCTTGCGGTAGCGGGCGATGAAAGGCACCGTCGAACCGCCGTCGAGCAGCTCGACGGCGGCCTTGACCTGCCGCTCCCTTACGCCGAGCTCCTCGGCGATCCTGCTCTCGATGGACCCTGCTCCGAGGGACCCGGGTGTCGTCACGATCCCGTACCGCCTTCTACTTCGGGTTGCGCGGCAATTGTGGCAGGTGACACCGACAGCACGGGATCAGGGCAGGCGGACGGGCGTGGCAGGCGGCCCCTCATACGCGGCGCGCACCGCGTCGGCCGCTGGACGAGGCACCCCCGAACAGCCGGGCGACCGCCCGGAAGGGCAGCGTCACGACTGTCGCGATGGCCCCGCCGATCTGGCGCAGAACATCCGCTATGGCTCGGAACACGTCGAACTCCTCTCGTTGCCGTGTCCGCCGGGTACCGCGCGCGTCACCGCGCACACATGGCAGGAAAGGTGGGGTGCTCGTCATTGCGGCCGTCGGCGGGGCTCCGAAGAATCGAGGCATGGCGCAGCGAACCGTGCTCGTGGTCCTCTTCGACGACGTCCAGAGCCTCGATGTCACCGGCCCCGTGGAGGTCTTCGCGGGGGCGGACACCTGCACGCCGGGGTCGTACGAGATCCGTACGGCCTCCCTGGACGGCGGCCCCGTGCGCACCTCCAGCGGGCTGACGCTCGTACCGGACGGGGCGCTGACGGACGAGGCCGGGCCTGATCTGCTGGTGGTGCCGGGCGGCCGGGGCACCCGCCGCGCGGACCCGCGGCTCGTGGACTGGCTGCGGCGGGGCGGCCCGCGCGCCCGGCGGCTGGTGTCCGTGTGCACCGGCGCGATCCTGCTGGCCGAGGCCGGGCTGCTGGACGGCCGACGCGCCACGACGCACTGGGCGTACTGCGAGAAGCTGGCCCGCGACCACCCGGAGATCGACGTCGACGCCGACCCGATCTTCGTACGGGACGAGCACGTGTGCACCTCCGCCGGTGTCACCGCGGGCATCGATCTGGCCCTCGCCCTGGTGGAGGAGGACCTCGGCCGGGACGTGGCGCTCACGGTCGCCCGGCATCTGGTGGTGTTCCTGCGCCGGCCGGGCAACCAGGCCCAGTTCAGCGCGCAGCTCGCCGCCCAGACCGCGTCGCGCGAACCGCTGCGCGACGTCCAGCAGTGGATCACCGAGCACCCCGGCGACGATCTGTCCGTCGAGGCGCTCGCCGCCCGCGCCCGGCTCTCCCCGCGCCACTTCGCCCGCGCCTTCCGCACCGAGACGGGGCTCACCCCCGGCCGGTACGTGGACCGGGTGCGCCTGGAACACGCCCGCCGTCTGCTGGAGGACACCGGCGACGGGGTGGAGGAGATCTCCCGCGCGAGCGGCTACGGCACGCCCGAGGCCATGCGCCGCGCGTTCGTGCGCGCCCTCGGGACCGCCCCGGCCGAGTACCGGCGCCGCTTCCGTCCCGCGAGTGCCGAATGACGTCACCCGACGAAGGGAAACCCATGCAGATCGCGATCCTGCTCTACGACCGCTTCACCGCCCTCGACGCCATCGGACCCTACGAGACCCTGGTCCGCCTCCCCGACGCCGAACTCGTCTTCGTCGCGGAGGAGTCCGGCCCCGTCCGCACCGACACCGGCGCGCTGGCGATGGTCGCCGACCGCACCCTCGCCGAGGTCCCGCACCCGGACCTCGTGGTCGTGCCCGGCGGCCCCGGACAGACCTCGCAGATGGAGAACGAGGTCCTGCTCGACTGGCTGCGCGCCGTGGACGCCACCAGCACCTGGACGACGTCCGTGTGCACCGGCTCCCTGCTGCTGGCCCGGGCCGGGCTGCTCAAGGGCCGCCGGGCGACCTCGCACTGGCTGGCCCTGGACTTCCTGGCGGGCCTCGGCGTGGAGTCCACCGGCGAACGCGTCGTCTTCGACGGCAAGTACGTCACCGCCGCCGGCGTCTCCTCCGGCATCGACATGGGTCTGGCCCTGGTCGGCAGGATCGCCGGCGACGAGCACGCCCAGGCCGTCCAGCTGCTCACCGAGTACGATCCGCAGCCGCCCTACGACGCGGGCTCGCCGGCGAAGGCGCCCGCGCACCTGGTGGAGGAGTTCCGCGGCAAGAGCCGCTTCATCCTGACGTAGTCCAGGTGAAGCGCGGCGGTCTGCGCTCCAGGAACGCGGCGACGCCCTCCGCGGTGTCGCCGCTGCCGCGCGCCTGCTCGGACCAGTGCGCGTCGCGGTCGGTGCGCCCGTTCGCGAACTCCTTGGCGGCGGCCTGGGTGAGCTGGGAGCGGGAGACGAGGATACGGGTGAACTCCCCGACGCGCTTGGCGAGTTCGCCCTCCGGCAGCACCTCGTCCACCAGACCGGTGCGCAGCGCCCGCTGCGCGTCGATCAACTCGCCCGAGAACAATAGGTACTTGGCGGTGGCCGGACCCACCAGGGACACCAGCCGGCGGGTGGAGGAGGCCGGGTAGACGATCCCCAGCTTGGCCGGTGTCACCCCGAACAGCGCGCCCTCCTCGGCGAACCGCAGATCGCAGGCCGCCGCCAGCTGGGCCCCGCCGCCCACGCAGTGCCCCCGGATCGCCGCGAGGGTCGGCTTCGGGAAGGCGGCCAGCGCCTCCTCGGCGTCCCCCGCGAGCGACTGCGCCCGCTGCGGCGAGCCCTGGAGCGTGGAGATGTCCGCCCCGGCGCAGAAGGTGCCGCCCTCCCCGGTCAGCACCAGCGCCCGTACGGCCGTGTCGGCGGCGAGCCGGTCCAGCAGCGGCGGCAGCGCGGCCCACATGGCGGCCGTCATGGCGTTGCGCTTGGCCGGGTGGTGGATCACGACCGTGGCCACGGACTCGGTGACGCTGTGCAGCAGCTGCGGCTCCATGGGCCGGATGCTAACCCGCACCCCGGTCCGCGCCGCTGTGCGACGGATCACCCGGGCCCGGTAAGAACCCCCGGCAAAAAGGGCGAGGCCGCCCGCAAACCCGTACAACCCGAAAAGTTCGCGAAGTCGGCATGAGGGGGGCAGGAGCAGTCCCACAACTGACCCTGTCATACGCAGGTGGTCACAAACGCTCGATAGTCGGTGAGTTGTGGTCAGTCATCCGGAGCGGAGCGACTCATTACCAACACTCGACGTGTGGTGACAATCGAGCGCGAGGGTGGCGACCGGACGATGGAGACCCACGGGTGCGGGCCCGCCCCACACCCAGCAGGCGGCGCGGACGCGCCCCTTCAGACGGGTCCGCCGGACCCGCTGCCGTACGAAGGCGTCTGGCGGTTCACCGCCCCCGCCGTGGACGCCTCCGTCCCGCAGGCACGGCATGCCGTGCGGGACCTGCTGTACCGGCAGGGCGTGCCCGTCTCGGACGATCTGGTGCAGGGGCTGCTGCTGATCGTCTCGGAGCTGGTGACCAACGCCGTACGGCACGCGGCCCTGCTGTCGCCGATGCTGGCCGTGGAGGTCGCCGTCGGCGCGGAGTGGGTGCGGGTGTCCGTCGAGGACAACCACCCCTACCGCCCGACCGCCCTGGAGGCCGACCACGGCCAGACCGGCGGCCGGGGGCTGCTGCTGGTGCGGGAGATCACCCGTGAGGCGGGCGGCGTGTGCGACGTGGAGCACACGGCGAGCGGCGGCAAGGTGATCTGGGCCGCCCTGCCGCTCAAGCCCGCCGTACAGCCCTGACACACGCTCGGGCCCGTCGCGGCCCTGACACTCACCAGCCGGACGCGTCGCCCGTCAGCTCGCGGACCGCCGGGCGCGCGGCGTCCAGGACGGTCATGAACCAGGCGGAGAACACGTCCTTGGCATGCCGCTCCGCGAGCTCCGAGGGTGTCACGAAGGCCGTGTCGCCGACCTCCTCCGGGTCCGGCCGCAGCGGGGACTGCACGAGGCCCACGAAGAGGTGGTTGTACTCCTGCTCCACCAGCCCCGAGTCCGGGTCCGGGTGGTTGTAGCGGACCGTGCCCGCCTCGGCCAGCAGCGACGGGGAGACCCCCAGCTCCTCGTACGTCCGCCGGGCCGCCGCCGCGAAGGGCGCCTCGCCCGGGTAGGGGTGGCCGCAGCAGGTGTTGGACCACACACCGGGGGAGTGGTACTTGCCCAGCGCGCGCTGCTGGAGCAGCAGCCGGCCACGGGCGTCGAAGAGGAACACCGAGAACGCCCGGTGCAGCTGCCCCGGCGGCTGATGGGCGGCGAGTTTCTCCGCGGTGCCGATCGTCACGCCGTCCTCGTCGACGAGTTCCAGCAAGATCGCTTCCGCGGTGCCCTTCGACGCGTTCGGCGTCGCGGTGGCAGGTGTGATCGGCATACCCATCCTTCGCCTCGGTCCTCGCGCCCCAGTCTGCCGTACAGAACCGGCGCTCCCCGCACTTCCCGCTCGTGGTACGCCATAAGAGGGGCCCGATGGGCGAACCCCGCCCGGGGCGCCGCCGCCGGAGTCACCCGATCGGGCCGCGGGAGGTCCCGAGGGTCAGTGGCAAAGGTGCGCCTCGTGCTCGGCGTGCCCGCCCGGCTCCAGCTGGAAGGTGCAGTGCTCGACGTCGAAGTGGCCGCCCAGGCAGCCCTGGAGCTCGTGCAGCATCTTCTCGTGGCCGATCGCGTTCAGGACGTCGCCGCTGACGACCACGTGCGCCGACACCACCGGCATCCCCGAGGTGATCGTCCAGGCGTGCAGGTCGTGCACGTCCTCCACCCCGTCCAGCGCCAGGATGTGCGAGCGCACCTCCGCCATGTCGACGCCCTTGGGGGCCGACTCCAGCAGCACGTCGAGGGTCTCGCGCAGCAGCCGCAGGGTGCGCGGGACGATCATCAGGCCGATGACCAGCGAGGCGATCGGGTCGGCCGGCTGCCAGCCGGTGGTCAGGATCACCGCGGCCGAGATCAGCACCGCGACCGAGCCCAGCGCGTCCGCCGCGACCTCCAGGAAGGCGCCCCGCACGTTCAGGCTGTCCTTGCTGCCGCGCATCAGCAGCGTCAGCGACACGAGGTTCGCGGCGAGACCGACCAGCGCGAAGACGACCACCGGCCCGCCCTCGGTGCCCGCGGGCGTGATGAACCGCTGGATCGCCTCGTACAGGACGTATCCGCCGACGCCGAGCAGCAGCAGACAGTTGGCGAGCGCGGCGAGGATCTCGGCGCGGGCGTAGCCGAAGGTGCGGTTGGCGCTCGCCGGGAGGTTCGCGAAGTGGATCGCCAGCAGCGCCATGCCGAGGCCGAGGGCGTCGGTCGCCATGTGCGCCGCGTCCGCGATCAGGGCGAGGGAGTCGGCGACGACGCCGCCGACGATCTCGACCACCATCACGCCGAGCGTGATCGCGAGTGCGACCCTCAGCCGTCCGCGGTAGGCCGCGGTCGCGGTACCGCCCGGCGCGGCGTGTCCGTGCGCATGCCCGTGGTCATGGCCAGCCCCCATGAGAAGCGCCCTCCTGCGATCGGCTCGGGGCACCCAGTCAACTACGGGCGGGGGGTATCGGGCAACGCGGCACTGAACACCGTTGTCATATGCCCTGACCTGCGTAAACGAAAGGCAGGTCAGCGGCTCAGCGGCCGTGCAGCCGCTGCCACCCCTCCCACGCCGAAGCGACCATCTCGCGGACGTCGTGCCGTGCGGTCCAGCCCAGTCCCTTCGCCGCCAGGTCGGCCGAGGCGACCGCGCGGGGGGCGTCGCCGGGGCGGCGGGCCTCCACCAGGGCCGGGCGGGTGTCACCGGTGACCTCGCCGATCAGGGTGACCAGCTCGCGCACGGAGACACCCACACCACGGCCGATGTTGACCGTGAGGTCGCCCGCGGCGTCCTCGGCGGTCAGGCGCCGGGCGGCCGCGAGGTGGGCCTCGGCCAGGTCGGCGACATGGATGTAGTCACGGATGCAGGTGCCGTCGGGCGTCGGGTAGTCGGCGCCGAAGATCCGCGGGGCCTCGTCGCGGGTCAGCCGGTCGAAGACCATCGGGACGATGTTGAACACCCCGGTGTCGGCCAGCTCCGGCGCGGCCGTGCCGGCCACGTTGAAGTAGCGCAGGCACACCGTCGCGATGCCGTGTGCCCGGCCCGCGGCGCGCACCAGCCACTCGCCGGCCAGCTTGGTCTCGCCGTAGGGGTTCACCGGCGCACAGGGGGTGTCCTCCGTGATGAGGTCCACATCCGGGGTGCCGTAGACGGCCGCGGAGGAGGAGAAGACGAAGCGGCGGATCCCGGCCTCGGCGACCGCGTCCAGGAGCGTGGCCAGACCGCCCACGTTCTCCGCGTAGTACCAGGTCGGCCGCGCGACCGACTCCGCGACCTGCTTGCGGGCCGCGAGATGCACCACTCCGGTGACCCGGTGCTCGGCGAACACGCGCCGCAGCAGGTCCGGGTCCAGCGCGGAGCCCCGGACCAGCGGGACGCCCGCGGGCAGCCGTGCCGGGACGCCGGCCGAGAGGTCGTCCAGCGCCACCACGCTCTCCCCGGCCCCTGCCATGGCCCGCGCCACATGAGCCCCGATGTATCCGGCACCGCCGGTGATCAGCCATGTCATGGTGAGCCACCCTAAGCGGACCACGGGCGGGGCCTCGGGCCGCCCGCACCCCGCGGAACGGCCGTACGTCGCGAATGTCCGTTCTGGAACCGCGAATTTTGTCTGCCCGGCCCCGGATCACCCATGATGATCGCGACGGAGGTCACGAGCAGACCGTGTCGACCGGACCGTGAACGGCCGGTGAACGCGGCTTTCCCAACATCCGATAGCCTCTGCCGACATGCCGCCCGCCTGGTGCAGCCAAGGGGCGTCCCCATCATGTACATGACCGACGCGGGCGCGTCGGGACGCAGGGAGTGAGTTCGGTTGCCGACCGCCATCCTCACCGGTCAGCCGGTCCCCGGATCGTCGATCGAGGGCGATCTGCGGTCCCTCGGCTTCGACGTCCGCGTGGCCTCCGGCGCCGATGACACCGCGGCCCTGCTGGCGCAGGCCCCGGCCGATGAGCGGGTCGCGATCGTGGACCCCCGCTTCGTCGGCCATGTGCACGCCCTCCGCCTCGGTCTGACCGACCCCCGCTTCCCGATGGCCGCCGTGCCCGGCGCCGTCACCGCCCAGCCGGCCGGCCGCCAGGCCCTCATGCGCGCTCTGACCCTGGAGAGCGGCGAGGACACCGGCTCGGTCGCCGTCGACAGCCTCGCCGACCGGCTGATCACCGCCCTGGACGCCGACGGCGCCGGCCTGCACCGCCCCGAGCTGGGCTCCCTCGTCGCCACCGTCCCGGCCGACCCGCAGGCCCGCAACGAGGCCCGGCAGGCCGTCACGGCCGTCGACGACGAGGCCGTACGCCTGAAGTCGGCCGTGAAGGCCCGCGACGGCTTCTTCACCACCTTCTTCATCAGCCCCTACTCCCGCTACATCGCCCGCTGGTGCGCCCGCCGCGGTCTGACCCCCAACCAGGTCACCACCGCCTCCCTGCTCACCGCGCTGATCGCGGCCGGCTGCGCGGCCACCGGCACCCGCGGCGGCTTTGTCGCGGCCGGGATCCTGCTGATCTTCTCCTTCGTGCTGGACTGCACCGACGGCCAGCTCGCCCGCTACTCCCTGCAGTACTCCACGCTCGGCGCCTGGCTCGACGCCACCTTCGACCGGGCCAAGGAGTACGCCTACTACGCGGGCCTCGCGCTGGGAGCCGCGCGGGGCGGCGACGACGTATGGGCGCTGGCGCTGGGCGCGATGATCCTCCAGACCTGCCGGCACGTGGTCGACTTCTCCTTCAACGAGGCCAACCACGACGCCACCGCCAACACCAGCCCCACCGCCGCCCTCTCCGACAAGCTCGACAGCGTCGGCTGGACGGTGTGGGTGCGCCGGATGATCGTGCTGCCGATCGGCGAGCGCTGGGCGATGATCGCGATCCTCACCGCGGCCACCACGCCCCGCATCACCTTCTACGCCCTGCTCATCGGCTGCGCCTTCGCGGCGACCTACACCACGGCCGGCCGCGTGCTGCGGTCCCTGACGCGCAGGGCCGAGCGCACCGAGCGGGCGGCGAAGGCGCTGGCGGACCTCGCCGACAACGGCCCGCTCGCCGAGGGACTGAGCAAGGTCGCGTGGCCGCTGAAGACCCCGTTCGCCTCGGCTCTGACGGGTGCCGCCGTGATCGTGGTCACCGCCGGTATCGCCCCGTACGGCAGCCGGCTGTCCGTCCTCGCCGCCGTCTTCTACGTCTGCTTCTCCGCTCTCGCCCTCGCCCGGCCCCTCACCGGCGCCCTCGACTGGCTGGTCCCGCCCTTCTTCCGGGCGGCCGAATACGGCACCGTCCTGATCCTCGCCGCCAAGTCCGAGGTGAACGGAGCCCTTCCTGCGGCTTTCGGCCTGGTGGCGGCGGTCGCCTACCATCACTACGACACGGTGTACCGCATCCGCGGGAACGCCGGAGCGCCCCCGGCCTGGCTGGTGCGCGCCATCGGGGGGCAGGACGGGCGGACGCTGCTCGTCGTCGTGCTGGCCGCGCTGCTCACCGGTTCGCAGTTCACGCTCGCGCTCACGGCGCTGGCCGTGGTCGTCGCCCTGGTGGTGCTCGTCGAGAGCATCCGCTTCTGGGTCTCCGCGGGAGCCCCAGCCGTACACGATGAAGGAGAACCCGCATGATCGGCCTCGTGCTGGCGGCCGGCGCCGGACGCCGACTGCGCCCCTACACCGACACCCTGCCCAAGGCACTGGTGCCGGTGGGGCCCGCGGGCATAGAGGGCGAGCCGACGGTTCTCGACCTCACCCTCGGCAACTTCGCCGAGATCGGGCTGACCGAGGTCGCGGTCATCGTCGGCTACCGCAAGGAGGCCGTGTACGCGCGCAAGGAGGCGCTGGAGGCCAAGTACGGCCTCAAGCTCACCCTGATCGACAACGACAAGGCCGAGGAGTGGAACAACGCCTACTCCCTGTGGTGCGGCCGTGACGCCCTCAAGGACGGCGTGATCCTCGCCAACGGCGACACCGTCCACCCGGTCTCCGTCGAGAAGACGCTGCTCGCCGCCCGCGGCGAGGGCAAGCGGATCATCCTCGCCCTGGACACGGTGAAGGACCTGGCCGACGAGGAGATGAAGGTCGTCGTCGACCCGGAGACGGGTGTCAAGAAGATCACCAAGCTGATGGACCCCGCCGAGGCGACGGGCGAGTACATCGGTGTCACCCTGATCGAGGGCGACGCCGCCCCCGAGCTGGCCGACGCGCTGAAGACCGTCTGGGAGACCGACCCGCAGCAGTTCTACGAGCACGGCTACCAGGAGCTCGTGAACCGCGGCTTCCGGATCGACGTCGCGCCGATCGGCGAGGTCGACTGGGTCGAGATCGACAACCACGACGATCTCGCCCGGGGACGGGAGATCGCGTGCCGCTACTGACCCGGCTGATTCCCTCGCCCGTCGTCGTCGACATCCGCCCCGGCGCCCTCGACGACCTCGGCGGTGTGCTCGCCGACGAGCGCATCTCGCACTCCGGCCGCCTCGCCGTCGCCGTCAGCGGCGGCTCCGGCGCCCGGCTGCGCGAGCGGCTCCAGCCCGCCCTGCCCGGCGCCACCTGGTACGAGGTCGGCGGCGGCACCCTCGACGACGCCGTCCGGCTGGCCGCCGAGATCAAGGCGGGCCACTTCGACGCGCTCGTCGGGCTCGGCGGCGGCAAGATCATCGACTGCGCCAAGTTCGCCGCCGCGCGCGTCGGCCTGCCGCTGGTCGCCGTACCGACCAACCTTGCGCACGACGGCCTGTGCTCACCGGTCGCCACGCTCGACAACGACGCGGGCCGCGGCTCCTACGGCGTACCGAACCCGATCGCCGTCGTGATCGACCTGGACGTCATCCGGGAGGCCCCGGTGCGCTTCGTGCGGGCCGGGATCGGCGACGCGGTGTCCAACATCTCGGCCATCGCCGACTGGGAGCTGGCCCACCGGGTCAAGGGCGAGAAGATCGACGGCCTGGCCGCCGCCATCGCCCGGCAGGCCGGCGAGGCCGTGCTGCGCCACCCCGGCACCATCGCGGACACCGGCTTCCTCCAGGTGCTCGCCGAGGCGCTGGTGCTCAGCGGCATCGCCATGTCGGTGTCGGGCGACTCCCGCCCGTCCTCCGGCGCCTGCCACGAGATCAACCACGCCTTCGACCTGCTCTACCCCCGCCGCGCCGCCGCCCACGGTGAGCAGTGCGGCCTGGGCGCGGCCTTCGCGATGTATCTGCGCGGGGCCCACGAGGAGTCGGCCGCCATGGCCGAGGTGCTGCGCCGGCACGGGCTTCCGGTGCTCCCGGAGGAGATCGGCTTCACGACCGACGAGTTCGTCAAGGTCGTGGAGTTCGCCCCGGAGACCCGGCCCGGCCGCTACACGATCCTCGAACACCTCGACCTGAAAACCGACCAGATCAAGGACATCTACGCCGACTATGTCAAGGCCATCGGTAGCTGAACTCCGTCCGGTCGTCCACCCCCCGGGGGTCAAGGACCGGCGCAGCGGTGAGCACTGGATGGGGCGCCTCTACATGCGTGAGGTGTCCCTGCGGGTCACGCGCCACCTGGTGAACACCCGCGTCACACCCAACCAGCTCACGTACCTGATGACCCTGTTCGGCGTGCTCGCCGCCCCGGCCCTGCTGGTGCCGGGCGTCACGGGCGCGGTCCTCGGCGTGGTCGCGGTGCAGATGTATCTGCTGCTGGACTGCGTCGACGGCGAGGTCGCGCGCTGGAAGAAGCAGTACTCCCTCAACGGCGTGTACCTCGACCGTGTCGGCGCCTATCTCACCGACGCCGCGGTCCTGGTCGGGTTCGGCCTGCGGGCCGCCGACGTGTGGGGCAGCGGCCGTATCGACTGGCTGTGGGCGTTCCTCGGCACGCTGGCCGCGCTCGGCGCGATCCTGATCAAGGCGGAGACCGACCTGGTCGCGGTCGCCCGGCACCAGGGCGGGCTGCCCCCGGTGAAGGAGGCCGCCGCCGAGATGCGCTCCTCGGGCATGGCGCTGGCCCGCAAGGCCGCTGCCGCGCTGAAGTTCCACCGCCTGATCCTCGGCATCGAGGCCTCGCTGGTGATCCTGCTCCTGGCCTTCGCCGACCAGGCGCGCGGCGACCTGTTCTTCTCGCGGCTCGGCGTCGCGGTGATGGCGGGTGTCGCGGTGCTGCAGACGCTGCTGCACCTGGTGTCCATCCTCGCTTCCAGCAGGCTGAAGTGAGTGCCATGAAGGTCGGCGCGGTGATCATCACCATGGGCAACCGCCCCGACGAGCTGCGGGCCCTGATCGACTCGGTCGCGGGGCAGGACGGCGACCCGGTCGAGGTCGTCGTGGTCGGCAACGGCTCCCCGGTCCCGGACGTCCCCGACGGCGTGCGCACGATCGAGCTGCCGGAGAACCTCGGCATCCCGGGCGGCCGCAACGTCGGCATCGAGGCCTTCGGCCCCGGCGGCACCGACGTCGACATCCTGCTGTTCCTCGACGACGACGGCCTGCTCGCCCGCACCGACACCGCCGAGCTGTGCCGGCAGGCCTTCGTGGCGGACGACAAGCTGGGCATCATCAGCTTCCGCATCGCCGACCCGGACACCGGCGTCACCCAGCGCCGCCATGTGCCCCGGCTGCGGGCCTCCGACCCGATGCGCTCCTCGCGGGTGACGACCTTCCTCGGCGGCGCCAACGCCGTCCGGACGAAGGTGTTCGCCGAGGTCGGCGGGCTCCCCGACGAGTTCTTCTACGCCCATGAGGAGACCGACCTGGCCTGGCGGGCGCTGGACGCGGGCTGGATGATCGACTACCGGTCGGACATGGTCCTGTACCACCCGACGACCGCGCCCTCGCGGCACGCGGTCTACCACCGGATGGTCGCCCGCAACCGGGTCTGGCTGGCCCGCCGCAACCTCCCCGCCCTGCTGGTCCCGGTCTACCTCGGCGTGTGGCTGCTGCTCACCCTGGCGCGCAGGCCCTCGCGGCCCGCGCTGAAGGCGTGGTTCGGCGGATTCCGGGAAGGCTGGACCACGTCCTGCGGGCCTCGCCGGCCGATGAAGTGGCGTACGGTGTGGCGGCTGACCCGACTGGGCCGGCCCCCGGTGATCTGACAAGCTCGACCAGGGAGCACCGGCGACAGGGCCTCACGGACAGGCCCTGGGCCCGCCGGTCCCGCCACGCCCGCATCGGCTGCGTACATCGAAGACGGAAAGTTTCCACCAGTGAGTGAGACCACCCAGGACGGAGGAGTCGCGGTGACCGCGCCCCCGTCCCCCGACGAGACCATGACGGCGGCCCAGCTCGCCGAGAAGTACGGCCTGACCGTCAGCGGCGCCAGGCCCTCGCTCGTCGACTACGTGCGCCGGCTCTGGGGCCGCCGGCACTTCATCCTGGCCTTCTCCCAGGCGAAGCTGACCGCCCAGTACAGCCAGGCCAAGCTCGGCCAGCTGTGGCAGGTGGTCACCCCGCTGCTGAACGCGGCCGTCTACTTCTTCATCTTCGGTGTCATCCTCGAGGCCGACCGCGGCATGTCCCGCGAGGTCTACATCCCGTTCCTGGTCACCGGCGTGTTCGTGTTCACCTTCACGCAGAGCTCGGTGATGGCGGGCGTCCGGGCGATCTCCGGCAACCTGGGCCTGGTGCGCGCGCTGCACTTCCCGCGGGCCTCGCTGCCCGTGTCCTTCGCGCTCCAGCAGCTCCAGCAGCTGCTGTTCTCGATGCTGGTGCTGTTCGCGGTGACCGCCGGCTTCGGCAGCTACCCGGACCTGTCCTGGCTGCTGATCGTGCCGACGCTGGCGCTGCAGTTCCTGTTCAACACCGGCCTCGCCCTGATCATGGCGCGGGCCGGCGCGAAGACCCCGGACCTCGCGCAGCTGATGCCGTTCGTGATGCGTACGTGGATGTACGCGTCCGGCGTGATGTTCTCCATCCCGATCATGCTGCAGGACAAGCCGGCCTGGATGGCGAACGTCCTGCAGTGGAACCCGGCCGCGATCTACATGGACCTGATGCGCTTCGCGCTGATCGACGGCTACGGCTCCGAGAACCTGCCGAACCACGTCTGGGCGGCCGCGGCCGGCTGGGCCGTGCTCTTCATGGTGGGCGGGTTCGTGTACTTCTGGAAGGCCGAGGAGAGGTACGGCCGTGGCTGAGACCCGAGTCCCCACCGTCATCGCCGACGAGCTGCACATCGTCTACCGCGTCAACGGCGCCAAGGGCGGCAAGGGCAGCGCGACCGCGGCCCTGAGCCGGATACTCAAGCGCGGCGGCGAGGAGCGTGGCGTGCGCAAGGTGCACGCCGTCAAGGGCGTGTCCTTCGTCGCCTACCGGGGCGAGGCGATCGGCCTGATCGGCTCCAACGGCTCCGGCAAGTCCACCCTGCTGCGGGCCATCGCCGGCCTGCTGCCCGCCGAGAGCGGCAAGGTCTACACCGACGGCCAGCCCTCCCTGCTCGGCGTGAACGCGGCGCTGATGAACGACCTCACCGGCGAGCGCAACGTCATCCTCGGCGGTCTCGCCATGGGCATGTCCCGCGAGGAGATCAAGGAGCGCTACCAGCAGATCGTCGACTTCTCCGGCATCAACGAGAAGGGCGACTTCATCACCCTGCCGATGCGCACGTACTCCTCCGGCATGGCCGCCCGGCTCAGGTTCTCCATCGCCGCCGCCAAGGACCACGACGTGCTGATGATCGACGAGGCCCTCGCCACCGGCGACCGCTCGTTCCAGAAGCGCTCCGAGGCCCGCATCCGCGAACTGCGCAAGGAAGCCGGCACGGTGTTCCTGGTCAGCCACAACAACAAGTCGATCCGCGACACCTGCAACCGGGTGCTGTGGCTGGAGCGCGGCGAGCTGCGCATGGACGGCCCCACCGACGAGGTGCTCAAGGAGTACGAGAAGTTCACCGCCAGGTGACCCGGTGACACCCTCGGGGCCCCGCCGGACGCGCTCCGGCGGGGCCCTCCTTCTGCCCCGCAGATGCAAAGGAAACGTCAACTCCGGCTGCCCGCAGGAATCTTGGGAAGCAATCGGTGTTGTCTTGTGATGTGCGGGACACCCCCGCGGTCCGCGCGGCGTTGTACAACGTAAGCTGTACCGGTGCCCAATCGCGGCAAGTGGGGCGATAATGCGCGCACCGCCCACCCGGGCACCGCGGCGGGCGCCGGGCGGCGTGTCCGAAATAGTGTGTATTGGGTCGGCAGTGTAGAACGGGAGATGTGACGGCAATGGCGACGGAAACTCCCCGGCTCCGCGAGGCATGCGCCGTCCCCGCCCAGGGCAGCGAACGGTGACGGGAACCGGCACCGCGCGCACCGGCGATCCCGAGCGCGACACCCTGGACAAGGCCGCGACCGAGAACTTCCCCGTGGCCCCCTTCTTCCTGCCCCGCGCCTGGCGCACCGACCTCATGGCCGTCTACGGCTTCGCCCGTCTGGTCGACGACATCGGTGACGGCGACCTGGCCCCCGGCGGCGCCGACGCCCGCCTGCTCGGCGTCCCCGCGGAGCAGGCCGAGGACCGCATGGTCGTGCTGGACGCCTTCGAGGCCGACCTGCGGCGCGTCTTCGACGGGTCGGACGGCGCACCCCGCCACCCGCTCCTGCGCCGGCTGCGGCCGACCGTCCGCCGCCACGCGCTCACCCCCGAACCGTTCCTCGGGCTGATCGCCGCCAACCGCCAGGACCAGCTCGTCACGCGCTACGAGACCTACGACGACCTGCTCGCCTACTGCGAGCTGTCCGCCAACCCCGTCGGCCGGCTCGTCCTCGCCGTCACCGGCACCGCCACCCCCGAGCGCATCCGCCGCTCCGACGCGATCTGCACCGCCCTGCAGATCGTCGAGCACCTCCAGGACGTGGCCGAGGACCTCGGCCGCGACCGGATCTATCTGCCCGCCGAGGACATGAAGCGATTCCATGTCCAGGAGGCGGATCTCGCCGCGAAAACCGCGAGCGCGTCGGTGCGCGCTCTGGTTGCATACGAAGCCCAGCGCGCCCGCGAGCTGCTGGATGACGGCGCCCCCCTGGTGAGGAGCGTCCACGGCAGGCTGAGACTGCTGCTCGCAGGGTTCGTGGCAGGGGGAAGGGCGGCGCTCGGCGCCATCGCCGCCGCCGAACACGACGTACTTCCCGGCCCGCCGAAGCCCGGCAGATACCAGTTGCTGCGCGAGGTGGGCCTGACTCTGCGAGGAGAGGGGTGATCCGGACCGTGGAGGCCGATCCACTCGTGTCCGCACCGGTACTCGCCGCCTACAGCTACTGCGAGGCCGTCACCGAACAGCAGGCGCGCAATTTCGCGTACGGCATCCGGCTGCTGCCCACGCCCAAGCGGCGGGCGATGTCGGCGCTGTACGCGTTCTCGCGCCGGGTCGACGACATCGGTGACGGGGCGCTCGACCGCGACGTCAAGGCCGCCCGGCTGGAGGACACCAGGGCGGTGCTCGCCCGGGTGCGTGAGGGCGGCGTCGCCGAGGACGACACCGACCCGGTCGCGGTCGCCCTCAGCCACGCCGCCCAGGCCTTCCCGATCCCGCTCGGCGGCCTGGACGAACTGATCGACGGCGTCCTGAAGGACGTACGCGGCGACACCTACGAGACCTGGGACGACCTCAAGGTGTACTGCCGCTGTGTGGCGGGCGCCATCGGCCGGCTCTCGCTCGGCGTGTTCGGCACCGCACCGGGGGCGCGCGGCGCCGAGCGCGCGCCGGAGTACGCCGACACGCTCGGGCTCGCGCTCCAGCTCACCAACATCCTCCGGGACGTCCGCGAGGACGCCCAGGGCGGGCGCACCTACCTGCCCGCCGACGACCTCGCCAAGTTCGGCTGCTCGGCCGGCTTCGGCGGGCCGACCCCGCCGGAGGGCTCCGACTTCGCCGGCCTCGTGCACTTCGAGGTCCGCCGGGCCCGCGCCCTGTTCGCCGAGGGCTACCGGCTGCTGCCCCTGCTCGACCGGCGCAGCGGCGCCTGCGTCGCGGCCATGGCCGGCATCTACCGCCGCCTCCTGGACCGCATCGAACGCGACCCCGAGGCGGTCCTGCGCGGCCGTGTCTCCCTGCCCGGCCACGAGAAGGCCTACGTCGCCGTCCGCGGGCTCTCCGGTCTGGACACCCGGCACGTCGTGCGCCGCACGGTCCGGAGGCGCGCCTGATGCACCGCACCGACCGAGCCGGCCGCAGCGCCCGCGGGCGCGGGGCAACCCTGCGTGTCCGGGCGGCGTCCCTGACTTCAGCGGGGGGCCGTGCAGTGTTCAACGACCCCGGCGCGGGGGAGAGGGCGCGATGAGCGACGGCACACAGCCGCAGGAGCGGCCATACGGGAACGCAGGCGACGTCGCCGACGGGGCGGGCAGGCATGCCGTCGTGGTCGGCGGCGGACTCGCCGGTGTCACCGCCGCGCTCGCCCTCGCCGACGCCGGGATGCGGGTCACCCTGCTGGAGGGCAGACCGAGGCTGGGCGGCCTGGCCTTCTCCTTCCAGCGCGGCGACCTCACCGTCGACAACGGCCAGCACGTGTACCTGCGCTGCTGCACCGCCTACCGCTGGTTCCTCGACCGGATCGAGGGCGCCGCCCTCGCCCCGCTCCAGGACCGGCTCGACGTGCCCGTCCTCGACGTGAACCGGCCCGAGGGCCGACGGCTCGGCAGACTGCGGCGCGACGCGCTGCCCGTGCCCCTGCACCTGGGGCGCAGCCTCGCCACCTACCCGCATCTCTCGCTCGCCGACCGCGTCAAGGTCGGCCGTGCCGCGCTCGCGCTCAAGGGCCTCGACCTCGCCGATCCGGCCCTGGACGCGCTCGACTTCGGCAGCTGGCTGGCCGCGCACGGTCAGTCGGCGCGCGCCGTGAGGGCCCTGTGGGACCTGGTCGGGGTCGCCACCCTCAACGCGGTCGCGGGGGACGCCTCCCTGGGGCTCGCCGCGATGGTGTTCAAGACCGGTCTGCTGTCCGACCCGGGCGCCGCCGACATCGGCTGGGCCCATGTCCCGCTGGGCGAACTGCACGACAAGCTGGCCCGCAAGGCGCTCGACTCCGCGGGCGTACGCACCGAGACCCGTACACGCGTCACCTCCATCTCCCAGTACGACAACGCGCGTTGGAGCGTTCACGTTCCCGGCGAGACCATCGAGGCGGACGCCGTCGTGCTCGCCGTACCGCAGCGCGAGACGTACGACCTGCTGCCCGCCGGAGCCCTCGACGCGCCCGAGCGGCTGCTGGAGATCGGCACCGCGCCGATCCTGAACGTCCATGTCGTCTACGACCGCAAGGTGCTCGACGCGCCGTTCCTCGCCGCGCTCGGCACGCCCGTGCAGTGGGTCTTCGACCGCACCCACGCCTCCGGCCTGAAGAGCGGCCAGTACCTGGCGCTCTCCCAGTCGGCCGCGCAGGACGAGATCGACGAACCCGTGGCTGCCCTGCGCGAGCGGTATCTGCCCGAGCTGGAGAAGCTGCTGCCCCGCACCCGAGGCGCCGGGGTGCTGGACTTCTTCGTCACCCGGGAGCGCACCGCCACCTTCGCCCCCGCGCCCGGCGTCGGACGCCTCAGGCCCGGCGCCCGTACCAAGGCCCCCGGCCTCTATCTGGCCGGAGCGTGGACCGCCACCGGGTGGCCCGCGACCATGGAGAGTGCGGTCCGCAGCGGTGTGAGCGCGGCGGACGCCGCGCTGCGCGCCCTGGGCCGGCCCCGCCCCCGCCACCTCTTCGAGTTCGAGGAGGCCGCATGAGACTCGACGAGCCCGCGGCAGGCCGCCCCCGCACCCCCGGTACCGCAACAAGAGGAGAGACTGTGCCCACTGTGCCCCCGGCTTCGACGGCCGCTCGAGAGACCGCGGTGGACGTGACCGCGCTCCTGGAGCGCGGCCGGACCCTGGCCACACCGGTACTGCGGGCGGCCGTCGACCGCCTGGCGTCTCCCATGGACACCGTTTCCGCCTACCACTTCGGCTGGATCGACGCCGACGGCAGGCCCACCGCCGGCGACGGCGGCAAGGCCGTACGCCCCGCGCTCGCCATCATGTCCGCCGAGGTCACCGGTGCCGCGCCGGAGGTCGGCATCCCCGGGGCCGTCGCCGTCGAGCTGGTGCACAACTTCTCCCTGCTGCACGACGACCTGATGGACGGCGACGAGCAGCGCCGCCACCGCGACACCGTCTGGAAGGTGCACGGCCCCGCCCAGGCCATCCTGGTCGGCGACGCCCTGTTCGCCCTGGCCAACGAGGTCCTGCTGGAGCTCGGCACCGTGGAGGCCGGGCGTGCGACGCGCCGGCTGACCACCGCCACCCGCGCGCTGATCGACGGCCAGGCCCAGGACATCTCCTACGAGCACCGCGACCGCGTCAGCGTCGAGGAGTGCCTGGAGATGGAGGGCAACAAGACCGGCGCCCTGCTGGCCTGCGCCAGCTCCATCGGGGCCGTCCTCGGCGGCGCCGACGACCGCACCGCCGACACCCTGGAGAAGTACGGCTACCACCTCGGCCTCGCCTTCCAGGCCGTCGACGACCTGCTCGGCATCTGGGGCGACCCGGACGCCACCGGCAAGCAGACCTGGAGCGACCTGCGCCAGCGCAAGAAGTCCCTGCCGGTCGTCGCCGCGCTCGCCGCGGGCGGCTCCGCCTCGCGGCAGCTCGGCGAGCTGCTCGCCGCGGACGCCGAGAGCAGCGACTTCGCCAGCTTCTCCGAGGAGGAGTTCGCCGCCCGCGCCAAGCTCATCGAGGAGGCCGGCGGCCGCGAGTGGACCGCGGAGGAGGCCCGACGCCAGCACGCCGTCGCGATCGAGGCGCTGCACGCGATCGACATGCCCGAGCGGGTGCGGGCGCAGTGCACGGCGCTCGCCGACTTCGTCGTCGTACGGAAGAGATGATCACTATCGGCCGAATAACCCTCGCGTAGTCGCCGGCCGGTGCCCCGGGCACCACTGACGCACCGGCCGACGGCGGACCCACAGCAGACGCACGACCGCGAACGACTGCAGTGAAGGGGAAGCCATGACAGCGACGACCGACGGAAGCACCGGGGCCCTGCCGCCCCGTGCTGCCGCGGCCAGCGAACCATCCAGCATCACCCCCGAGACGGCCGGGGTCCGGCTTGCCGCCGAACATGCCCTGCGGCGCGCCACCGAGCACCTCCTCGCCCGCCAGGACCCCGAGGGCTGGTGGAAGGGCGACCTCGAGACGAACGTGACGATGGACGCCGAGGACCTGCTGCTGCGTCAGTTCCTCGGCATCCGCGACGAGGCGACCACACGGGCCGCGGCCCTCTTCATCCGCGGCGAGCAGCGCGAGGACGGCACCTGGGCCACCTTCTACGGCGGACCGGGCGAACTGTCCGCCACCATCGAGGCGTACGTCGCCCTGCGGCTGGCCGGCGACGCCCCCGACGCGCCCCACATGGCGAAGGCCTCGGCCTGGATCCGCGAGCGCGGCGGCATCGCCGCGGCCCGGGTGTTCACCCGGATCTGGCTGGCCCTGTTCGGCTGGTGGAAGTGGGAGGACCTGCCCGAACTCCCCCCGGAACTCATCTATCTGCCGCCGTGGGTACCGCTCAACATCTACGACTTCGGCTGCTGGGCCCGGCAGACCATCGTCCCGCTGACGATCGTCTCCGCCAAGCGCCCGGTGCGCCCCGCCCCCTTCCCGCTCGACGAGCTGCACACCGACCCGGCCGACCCCAACCCGGCCAAGCCCCTTGCTTCGATGGCCAGTTGGGACGGTGCCTTCCAGCGTCTGGACAAGGCGCTGCACGTCCTGCGCAAGGTCGCCCCGCGCCGGCTGCGCAAGGCCGCGATGAACTCCGCGGCCCGCTGGATCATCGAGCGGCAGGAGAACGACGGCTGCTGGGGCGGCATCCAGCCGCCGGCCGTGTACTCGCTGATCGCGCTGCACCTGCTCGGCTACGACCTGAAGCATCCGGTGATGCGTGAGGGCCTGGCCTCGCTGGACCGTTTCACCGTGTGGCGCGAGGACGGCGCCCGGATGATCGAGGCCTGCCAGTCGCCGGTGTGGGACACCTGCCTGGCGACCATCGCGCTCGCCGACGCGGGCCTTCCCGCCGACCATCCGCAACTGGTCAAGGCCGTCGACTGGATGCTCGGCGAGGAGATCGTCCGGCCCGGCGACTGGTCCGTGAAACGCCCCCAACTCCAGCCCGGCGGCTGGGCGTTCGAGTTCCACAACGACAACTACCCCGACATCGACGACACCGCCGAGGTGGTCCTCGCACTGCGCCGGGTCCGCCACCACGACCCCGACCGCGTGGACGGGGCGATCGGCCGGGCCGTGCGCTGGACCCTGGGCATGCAGTCCAGGAACAGCGCCTGGGCCGCCTTCGACGTCGACAACACCAGCCCGTTCCCCAACCGGCTGCCGTTCTGCGACTTCGGCGAGGTCATCGACCCGCCCTCGGCCGACGTCACCGCGCACGTCGTGGAGATGCTCGCCGTCGAAGGGCTCGCCCACGACCCGCGCACCCGGCGCGGCATCGCCTGGCTGCTCGCCCAACAGGAGCCGGACGGCTCGTGGTTCGGCCGCTGGGGCGTCAACTACGTCTACGGCACCGGGTCCGTGGTGCCCGCGCTGACCGCGGCCGGTCTGCCCGGCTCGCACCCGGCGATCCGCCGGGCCGTCGCCTGGCTGGAGTCCGTCCAGAACGACGACGGCGGCTGGGGCGAGGACCTGCGTTCCTACCAGGACAAGCGCGGTTGGAGCGGACGCGGCGCGTCGACCGCCTCACAGACGGCCTGGGCGCTGCTCGCCCTGCTGGCCGCGGGGGAGAAGCACTCCAAGGCCGTCGAGCGCGGCGTCGAGTGGCTGGCCGCGACCCAGCGCGAGGACGGCTCCTGGGACGAGCCCTACTTCACCGGCACCGGCTTCCCCTGGGACTTCTCCATCAACTACCACCTGTACCGGCAGGTGTTCCCGCTCACCGCGCTCGGCCGGTACGTCCACGGCGACCCCTTCACCAGGGTCGAGGGGGGTTGATGGCGACCACCCCCGTCCCGGAACCGCTGCTGATCGCCTGCGCGCTCGGCATCGAGCACCTGGCCCTGCGCCTGGGCGACCGCGGCGGCGCGGACGGGCCGGTCACCGTGGTGCGTACCGGCATGGGCCCCAGGGCGGCGGAGCGCTCCGTCACCCGGGTCCTCGCCGACCCGGCCCTGGCGGGCGCCGCCGTGCTCGCCACCGGCTTCTGCGCCGGGCTCGCCCCCGGTATGCACCCCGGCGACCTGGTCGTCGCCGAGGAGACCCGCGACCCGCGCGGCAGCACGCCGTGCGTGGGCACCGAACTGCTGGTCAAGGAGCTGGTACGGGCCCTGCCGGGCCGCACCGTGCACACCGGGCCGCTCACCGGCTCCGACCACGTCGTGCGCGGTGGCGAGCGCTCCGCGCTGCTCGCGACCGGCGCGATCGCCGTCGACATGGAGTCCGCCGCCACCCTCCTGAGCGCCGTACGGACGGGCGAACGCCCGGTTGCGGCCGTCCGGGTGGTCGTGGACGCTCCAGAACACGAACTCGTCCGGATCGGCACGGTACGCGGTGGAATATCAGCCTTCCGAGTGCTTCGCTCCGTTCTTCCCGCTTTCTTCGAATGGCACCGTTCTTTGCTGCTCCCTGGGAGGTGAGCCAGATGGCCATGCCGCTGCGCCAGTCCATCAAGGTCGCTACATACCTGGCCGAACAGAAGCTCCGCAGGCGTGACAAGTTCCCGCTCATCGTCGAGCTGGAGCCCCTGTTCGCCTGCAACCTCAAGTGCGAGGGCTGCGGCAAGATCCAGCACCCGGCGGGGGTGCTCAAGCAGCGCATGCCGGTGGCGCAGGCCGTGGGCGCGGTGCTCGAATCCGGTGCGCCGATGGTGTCCATCGCCGGTGGCGAGCCCCTGATGCACCCTCAGATCGACGAGATCGTCCGCCAGTTGGTGGCCAAGCGGAAATACGTCTTCCTCTGCACCAACGCCATGCTGCTGCGCAAGAAGATCGACAACTTCACGCCCTCGCCCTACTTCGCCTTCGCCGTGCACATCGACGGACTGCGCGAGCGCCACGACGAGTCGGTCGCCAAGGAAGGAGTCTTCGACGAGGCGGTGGAGGCGATCAAGGAGGCCCAGCGGCGCGGCTTCCGGGTCACCACCAACTCCACCTTCTTCAACACCGACACCCCGCAGACCATCGTCGAGGTGCTGAACTTCCTCAACGACGACCTCAAGGTCGACGAGATGATGATCTCGCCCGCCTACGCCTACGAGAAGGCCCCCGACCAGGAGCACTTCCTCGGCGTGGAACAGACCCGCGAGCTGTTCCGCAAGGCCTTCGCGGGCGGCAACCGGCGCCGATGGAGGCTCAACCACTCCCCGCTGTTCCTGGACTTCCTCGAGGGCAAGGTCGACTTCCCCTGCACCGCCTGGGCGATCCCCAACTACTCCCTCTTCGGCTGGCAGCGCCCCTGCTACCTGATGAGCGACGGCTACGTGTCGACGTACCGCGAACTGATCGAGGACACCGACTGGGACAAGTACGGCCGCGGCAAGGACCCGCGCTGCGCCAACTGCATGGCGCACTGCGGCTACGAGCCGACCGCCGTGCTGGCCACCATGGGCTCCCTGAAGGAGTCGCTGCGGGCCATGCGCGAGACGGTCAGCGGAAACCGGGAGTGACGTGATGACCGCCATCCCCTTGGGTGTCCCCGAGGTACCGGCCCGGCCGATCGCCGAGCGGCGCATGTCGCGGCAGATCCACGTCGGGCCGGTGGCGGTCGGCGGCGGCGCCCCCGTCTCGGTGCAGTCGATGACCACGACCCGCACCTCCGACATCGGCGCCACCCTCCAGCAGATCGCCGAACTCACCGCGTCCGGCTGCCAGATCGTCCGCGTGGCCTGCCCCACGCAGGACGACGCCGACGCTCTCGCGACCGTCGCGCGCAAGTCGCAGATCCCGGTGATCGCCGACATCCACTTCCAGCCCAAGTACGTGTTCGCCGCGATCGAGGCAGGCTGCGCGGCCGTACGCGTCAACCCCGGCAACATCAAGCAGTTCGACGACCGGGTCAAGGAGATCGCGCAGGCCGCCAAGGACCACGGCACACCCATCCGTATCGGCGTCAACGCCGGCTCCCTGGACCGCCGTCTGCTCCAGAAGTACGGCAGGGCGACGCCGGAGGCGCTGGTCGAGAGCGCGCTGTGGGAGGCGTCCCTGTTCGAGGAGCACGACTTCCACGACATCAAGATCTCGGTCAAGCACAACGACCCGGTCGTGATGGTCGAGGCCTACCGGCAGCTCGCCGCCCAGTGCGACTACCCGCTGCACCTGGGCGTGACCGAGGCGGGCCCGGCGTTCCAGGGCACGATCAAGTCGGCGGTGGCCTTCGGCGCCCTGCTCAGCAGGGGCATCGGCGACACCATCCGGGTCTCGCTGAGCGCCCCGCCCGCCGAGGAGGTCAAGGTCGGCATCCAGATCCTGGAGTCCCTCGGCCTGCGGCAGCGGCGCCTGGAGATCGTGTCCTGCCCCTCCTGCGGGCGCGCCCAGGTCGATGTGTACAAGCTGGCCGACGAGGTCACGGCCGGCCTGGAGGGCATGGAGGTGCCGCTGCGGGTCGCCGTGATGGGCTGTGTCGTCAACGGGCCCGGCGAGGCCCGCGAGGCCGACCTCGGCGTCGCCTCGGGCAACGGCAAGGGCCAGATCTTCGTCAAGGGCGAGGTCATCAAGACCGTACCCGAGTCGAAGATCGTCGAGACCCTCGTCGAGGAGGCGCTGAAGCTCGCGGAGCAGTCGAAGTGAATTGAGTACGAGGCACGGACCGAAGGGGGCCCGAGCGTGACGATTCTGGAGAACATCCGGCAACCACGCGACCTGAAGTCGCTGTCCGAGGCGGAGCTTCACGAACTGTCCGACGAGATCAGGGAGTTCCTGGTGCACGCGGTCGCCCGCACCGGCGGCCACCTCGGGCCCAACCTGGGAGTGGTGGAGCTGTCCATCGCGCTCCACCGGGTCTTCGAGTCACCGACCGACCGCATCCTGTGGGACACCGGCCATCAGAGCTACGTCCACAAACTGCTGACAGGACGTCAGGACTTCTCCAAACTGCGCGGCAAGGGCGGCCTGTCCGGCTACCCCTCGCGCGAGGAGTCCGAGCACGACGTCATCGAGAACAGCCACGCCTCCACCGCGCTCGGCTGGGCCGACGGACTCGCCAAGGCCCGCCAGGTGCAGGGGGAGAAGGGGCATGTCGTGGCGGTCATCGGCGACGGTGCTCTGACCGGCGGCATGGCCTGGGAGGCGCTGAACAACATCGCGGCCGCCAAGGACCGCCCGCTGATCATCGTCGTCAACGACAACGAGCGCTCCTACGCCCCCACCATCGGCGGCCTCGCCAACCACCTGGCCACCCTGCGCACCACCGACGGCTACGAGAAGGTTCTCGCCTGGGGCAAGGACGTCCTGCTGCGCACCCCGGTCATCGGGCACCCCCTCTATGAGGCCCTGCACGGCGCCAAGAAGGGTTTCAAGGACGCCTTCGCCCCCCAGGGCATGTTCGAGGACCTGGGCCTGAAGTACGTCGGCCCGATCGACGGGCACGACATCGGCGCGGTCGAGTCCGCGCTGCGCCGAGCCAAACGCTTCCACGGGCCGGTCCTCGTGCACTGCCTGACCGTGAAGGGCCGCGGCTACGAACCCGCCCTCGCGCACGAGGAGGACCACTTCCACACCGTCGGCGTGATGGACCCGCTGACCTGCGAGCCGCTCGCGCCCTCCAACGGGCCGTCCTGGACCTCTGTATTCGGCGAGGAGATCGTCAGGATCGGCGAGGAGCGCGAGGACGTCGTCGCCCTCACCGCCGCCATGCTGCACCCCGTCGGGCTCGGCAGGTTCGCCGAGCGCTTCCCGGGCCGGGTCTGGGACGTGGGCATCGCCGAGCAGCACGCGGCGGTCAGCGCGGCCGGGCTCGCGACCGGCGGACTCCACCCGGTCGTCGCCGTCTACGCCACCTTCCTCAACCGCGCCTTCGACCAGCTCCTGATGGACGTCGCCCTGCACCGCTGCGGGGTCACCTTCGTGCTGGACCGGGCCGGGGTCACGGGCGTCGACGGGGCCTCGCACAACGGCATGTGGGACATGTCCGTGCTCCAGGTCGTGCCGGGCCTCAGGATCGCCGCCCCGCGTGACGCCGGGCAACTACGCGCCCAGTTGCGCGAGGCGGTCGCCGTGGACGACGCGCCGACGCTGGTGCGCTTCCCGAAGGAGTCCGTCGGCCCGGAGATCCCGGCCGTGGGGCGGGTGGGAGGCATGGACGTCCTACGGCGATCCGAGCGCCCCGAGGTGCTGCTGGTGGCCGTCGGGGTGATGGCGCCGGTCTGTCTCCAGACGGCCGAGCTGCTTCAGGCCCGGGGCATCGGCTGTACGGTGGTGGACCCGCGCTGGGTCAAGCCGGTCGACCCCGCGCTTCCCGAACTGGCGGCCGGGCACCGGTTGGTGGCCGTCGTCGAGGACAACAGCCGTGCCGCCGGGGTCGGTTCGGCCGTCGCCCTGGCACTCGGCGACGCCGACGTCGACGTACCGGTCAGGAGATTCGGCATCCCCGAGCAGTTCCTCGCGCACGCCAAGCGCGGTGAGGTGCTGGCCGACATCGGGCTCACGCCGGTCGAGATCGCCGGGCGGATCAGTGCGAGCCTGGCCGTGCGGGAAGAGAAGTCACAAGCCGATCCGGTCGAGGAGCAACCCGCATGACCACCACCGAACCCGCCGCCGGAACCGGACAGTTCGACCTCGGCCGACTCCTCGCCGAGCGCGCCGCCGAACGCTACGAGCTGCACAGCAAGTACCTCAACCACCAGCTCCCGCGCATGCTGCACACCATCGGCTTCGACAAGGTGTACGAGCGGGCCGAGGGCGCCTACTTCTGGGACGCCGACGGGAACGACTACCTCGACATGCTCGCCGGGTTCGGGGTGATGGGCCTCGGCCGGCACCACCCGGTCGTCCGCAAGGCGCTGCACGACGTCCTCGACGCGGGCCTCGCCGACCTCACCCGCTTCGACTGCCAGCCGCTGCCCGGACTGCTCGCGGAGAAGCTGCTCGCCCACAGCCCCCACCTGGACCGGGTGTTCTTCGGCAACAGCGGCACCGAGGCGGTGGAGACCGCCCTGAAGTTCGCCCGCCGCGCCACCGGCAAACCGCGCGTCCTCTACTGCGACCACGCCTTCCACGGCCTGACCACCGGCTCCCTGTCCGTCAACGGCGAGGACGGCTTCCGCGACGGCTTCGCCCCGCTGCTGCCCGACACCGCCGTGCCCCTCGGTGATCTCGACGCGCTGGCAAGGGAGTTGAAGAAGGGCGACGTGGCCGCCCTCATCGTCGAGCCGATCCAGGGCAAGGGCGTCCACGAGACGCCGCCCGGCTATCTGCGCTCCGCGCAGGAACTGCTGCACCGGCACAAGGCGCTGCTGATCGCCGACGAGGTGCAGACCGGCCTCGGCCGGACCGGCGACTTCTACGCCTATCAGCACGAGGACGGGGTGGAACCGGACCTGGTGTGCGTCGCCAAGGCCCTGTCCGGCGGGTACGTCCCCGTCGGCGCGACCCTCGGCAAGGACTGGATCTTCAAGAAGGTCTACTCGTCCATGGACCGCGTCCTCGTCCACTCGGCGAGCTTCGGCTCCAACGCCCAGGCCATGGCGGCCGGCCTGGCTGTGCTGTCCGTCATGGAGAACGAGCAGATCGTCGCGAACGCGCGGGCCACGGGCGAGCTGCTGAGGTCCCGGCTCGCCGAGCTGGTCGACCGGTACGAGCTGTTGGCCGACGTACGCGGCCGGGGGCTGATGATCGGCATCGAGTTCGGCCGGCCCAGGTCGCTGAAGCTGCGCAGCCGCTGGGCCATGCTCCAGGCCGCCCGCAAGGGCCTGTTCGCGCAGATGGTCGTCGTCCCGCTGCTCCAGCGGCACCGCATCCTCACCCAGGTCTCCGGGGACCACCTGGAGGTGATCAAGCTGATCCCGCCGCTGATCGTCGGGGAGAAGGAGGTCGACCGGTTCGTCGACGCCTTCACCGAGGTCATGGACGACGCGCACAGCGGGGGCGGGCTGATGTGGGACTTCGGCAGGACGCTGGTGAAGCAGGCGGTGGGCAACCGCTGAGGCTCGACGTTGAGGCTACCGTGAGGTCTTTTGCCTCTGAGGCAACAAATTTGCCCGAGAGGCAAGCCTGCGGCTGAATGGAGAGCATGAGCTCTCACGAGACCGAGCCCTCAGCGGACGAGCCGGCCGCCGAGACGCCGGTGGGTGACCTGCCCGCCGTCGCGCCCCAGCTGCGGGCCCTGCGCCGCCGGGCCTCCCTCACGCTGGAGGCGGCCGCGCGGTCCGCCGGGCTCTCGCCCGCGCATCTGTCCCGGCTGGAGACCGGCCGGCGCCAGGCCTCGCTGCCGATGCTGCTCGCGCTCGCCCGCATCTACGGTACGACCGTCTCCGAGCTGCTGGGCGAGCGCGTCGCCGACCGGGACGCCGTCGTACGGGCCGCCGACATGGAGCCGACCCGGGCGGGCGGCTGGACCTACTGGCAGGCCGGCGCGCCCGGCCGCGGCATGCAGGCCCTGCGGGTGCACGTGCCGTACGGCTCCCAGGGCGACATCGTGCGCGTGCACCCCGGCGAGGAGTGGCTGCACGTCCTGACGGGGCGGCTGCGGCTGCGCCTCGGCGACAGCGCGCACCGCCTCGGTCCCGGGGACAGCGCGCACTTCGACTCGCTGACCCCGCACCGCATCGCCGCCGAGGACGAGGGCGGCGTCGACCTTCTCTTCGTCCACACCCTGCTGCAGAGCCCCACGGCCGCGCTGTGCCTGGGCCCCATGACGGGAGACACGCCATGAGCGACATCGAGGAGAAGTTTCCGCGCACCCTGTGGATCCGGCTGCTGATCTACATCGCGGCCGGGCACGTCTTCGCCGGGTTCCTCTATCTGCTGTTCGAGGTCGGAGCCAAGTAGGCCCCCGCCGCTCAGGCCGGCTCAGTCGAGCAGCCGGTCCCGCAGCAGCTCGCGGGTCTCGGGCGTCACACCGAGGCCCTGCTCCAGATAGGCGTCGACCCCGCCCCAAGTCTCCTCGATGGTCTCCATCGCCGCCGTCAGATACTCCGCGCGGGCGTCGAACAGCGGGCTGAGCAGCTCCATGACCTCCGGCGAGTAGGCGGAGGCGCCGCCGCCCCGGCGCACCTTGTAGCGGCGGTGCTTGGCGTTCGACTCCAGGTAGTCGGTGAGGATCGCGTCGCGCTCGACGCCCAGGGCCAGCAGGGTCACGGCGATCGACAGGCCGGCGCGGTCCTTGCCCGCCGCGCAGTGCATCAGGGCGGGGACGCTGTCCTCGGCGAGGGCGTGCAGCACCTGGGAGTGCTCGGCGGTGCGCTCCTTGACCATGATCCGGTACGAGGTGATCATCCGGTTCGCCGCCTTGCCGTCGGCGAGGATCGAGCGCAGCTGGTCCAGGTCGCCGTCGCGGACCATCTTCCAGAACTCGGCGCCGTCGGCCGGGTCGCTCAGCGGAAGGTTGACGTTGCGCACGCCCGGCAGCTCGACGTCCGGGCCCTCCAGCTTCTGGTCCGCCGCGTTGCGGAAGTCGAAGATCGTGTGCAGGCCCAGGGTGGCGAGAAAGGCCGCGTCCTCGGCGGTCGCGTGCGCGAGGTGGCCGCTGCGGAAGAGCACGCCCTGGCGCACCCGGCGTCCGTCGACGGTCGGCAGTCCGCCCACGTCACGGAAATTACGGACTCCGGCCAGCTCCGGCTCGGTCGACGGGACCTGCTGCGTCACGTGGGGCTCCCTCCGGTCGGGTCCCGCCGGTGCGGCTCGACCGACGGACACGTCCATGACCATACGACTGACTCTACGACACGGCTTCCCTGGGATATGTATGTGCTGCTTCTCCGTCTGCGTCACATCTGGGCTTTCTGTCCGAATTAGCGCCTTCCTTCCAACTCGCTCTGGAATAAAGGAACGTGGAGCAGCGTCACGTGAGCAGCGTCATAGCCGTGACCGTGCGTCGCCCGTCATGCTCACGTAATCAATGCGTTTTTCAAGGGCATTTGACGAATACGGAACGGCTGAATTGCACGGAGGGTGACCGGGAATTCCCGAAAGGGATCAAGAAGAAGGCCTTCGGGTGGAACCTCTTGCTTGTCCCTTTGCGTCTTGGTCGCTTACGTTCGCCACCGATCCGGACGGACGCCTAATCCTGCCGCCGACCGGAGCCCGCGCAAACCCACCCGTGTACGGCAGGAGCGGGGGACCCACAGGTACATCCGCCTGTTCCGGTCTCCGGAAACAGGCTCGGGGTTAAGCCGCGCCCGTCGCGGCCGGACATCTCCAGTCCGCACCCGACAGCTCACCTCGCAGGCGCCGGAGAGGAAAACGCCCATGCCCGCGAAGGGTAAGCACCGCCGTCCCAAGGCCCAGCGCCTGACCCGTTCCATCGCCGTCGCCGGTACCGGTGGCGCCGCACTCGCCCTGCCGCTTCTCGCGGCCACCGGTGCGAATGCCGCGACCGGACAGTCCGTCCCCGAGAAGGCCGTCAGCTCGGCCGCGGCGGTCCAGAAGACCGCCGTCACCACCAAGGCCGCCGAGAAGAAGGCCGCGACGCCGCGCACGTATTCCGTGAAGGTCGGCGACTATCTCTCGAAGATCGCCCAGGAGCAGCACGTCAGCGGTGGCTGGCAGAAGCTGTACCAGGACAACCGTGAGGTCGTCGGCAGCGACCCGTCGCTGATCCACCCGGGCCTGAAGCTGTCGCTCGGCAAGAAGGCCGCGGCCACGCAGTCCTCCGACTCCGACGCGAAGAAGTCCTCCGCGCCGCAGAAGTCCGAGGCGCCGAAGCCGGCCACGCAGTCCTCCGAGACCGCTGACTCCTCGAAGGCCTCCGAGCCGGCCGCCACCCAGGCGGACACCACCGCGGCGAACGGCTACACCGCCCCCGTGAGCGGAGCCACCGTCGGCACCGGCTACCGCGTGGCGGGCAGCATGTGGTCCAGCGGCTACCACACCGGCGCCGACTTCGTCGTCCCGACCGGCACCTCGCTCAAGGCCGTCGGCGCGGGCACCGTCGTCTCCGCGGGCTGGGGCGGCGCGTACGGCAACCAGGTCGTCGTCAAGCTCGCCGACGGCTACTACGCCCAGTACGCCCACCTGTCCGCGCTCTCCGTCTCGGCCGGCCAGACGGTGACCGCCGGGCAGCAGGTCGGCCTCTCCGGCGCGACCGGCAATGTGACCGGCCCGCACCTGCACTTCGAGATCCGCACCACCCCGGACTACGGCTCCGACGTGGACCCGGTCGCCTACCTCCGCTCGCACGGCGTCGCCATCGGCTGACGCCCGCGGCCCACACCGCCGAAGGCCGGACCCCGATCCCCGGGTCCGGCCTTCGGTGCGTCCGGACCCGGGGGTTCGTGGTCGCCGTGTTGCGGTGGTGTGGCGGAGTCCGCCGGGGTGTCGACAGCGGGGGCGGGTTGCGGCCAGAGTGGTCCCCGACAGGACGGCAAGCGCTTTCTTCTGACGTTCTGGCGCGTTCAGCGGTGCACGCCCACGCCGTCACGGCGGCCGTGGTCGAACTCACCGACGCGCGCCCGGAGTTCACCGCAACCACCGGTCGACACTCCGGGGCAGCCCCCGCTCACCCTTGCCGAAGGAGCCTCTTCCGTGACGACCACGCGCAGAACGTTCGGAGCCCTGGCCGCCGGAGCGGCCCTCGCGGCGCTCGCCCCGGCCGGTCCCGCGAGCGCGAGCCCCCGCCACGGGCGTCTGCTCGCCCACGACGACTTCCGGCACGGCCTCGGCCGGTGGGCGACCGAACTGCAGGACGGCGGCACGGTCACCGCGTCCGGCGGGGTGCTGGAGGTGGACGTACCGGCTGGGGCCACGGTCTGGTTCCGGCAGCGGCTCGAAGGCCCGTACGTACTGGAGTACACGGCCGTGCCGGTGTCCGAGGGCGGCGTCAACGACCGTGTCTCCGACCTCAACAACTTCTGGAACGCGGTCGACGCCCGCTCCCCGCACGACCTGTTCGCCACCCCGCGCGGCGGCGCCCTCGCCGAGTACGACCACCTCAGGACGTACTACGCCGGCTACGGCGCCAACGGCAACACCACCACCAGGCTGCGCCGTTACGTCGGGGAGGCGGGGGTCCGGCCGCTCGTGTACGACTACACCGAGCCGCTGCTCGTGCCGAACCAGCCCCACCATGTGCGGATCGTGTCGGCCGGATCGCGCGTGCAGTGGTGGAACAACGGCCGGCTCGTGTTCGACTACACCGACCCCGAGCCGTACACCGGCGGACACTTCGCCTTCCGTACGGTCTGGAGCCACTTCCGGATCAGTGAGTTCCGGATCTGGCGACCGCACCCCCAACAGGGCTGAACGGGAGGTTATTCCCGGACTTGCCGAGACTTTAGGCGTGGCTTATCTCACCGCCCGTCAACCCCTTCCTACGGTCGCGTAGGTCACATTCGAGGGGGAATCATGGGCCGATGTGGCAGACGATTCGAAGAGTGACAGCAGATCAGTGATCGGGTCGTACGTGGCGGTGGGGGACAGCTTCACCGAGGGCGTCGGCGACCCCGGCCCCGACGGGGCGTTCGTCGGCTGGGCCGACCGGTTCGCGGTGCTGCTCGCGGACCGACGGCCCGAGGGCGACTTCGAGTACACCAACCTCGCCGTGCGCGGGAAGCTGCTCGACCAGATCGTGGCGGACCAGGTGCCGCGGGCCGTGGAACTCGCCCCGGACCTGGTCAGCTTCTGCGCCGGCGGCAACGACATCATCCGGCCCGGCACCGACCCCGACGATGTCGCCGAGCGATTCGAGCGGGCGGTCGCCGCGCTCACCGAGGTGGCCGGCACGGTGCTGGTGACGACCGGCTTCGACACCCGTGGCGTGCCCCTCCTGAAGCATCTGCGCGGCAAGATCGCGACGTACAACGGCCATGTGCGGGCCGTCGCCGACCGCTACGGCTGCCCAGTGCTCGACCTGTGGTCCCTCAAGTCCGTCCAGGACCGCCGCGCCTGGGACCACGACCGGCTCCACCTCTCGCCCGAGGGCCACACCCGCGTCGCCCTGCGCGCCGGCCAGGCCCTCGGCCTCGACATCCCGGCCGACCCCGAGCAGCCCTGGCCGCCCCTCCCGCCCCGCGGCACCCTCGACGTCCGCCGCGACGACGTCCACTGGGCCCGCGAGTACCTCGTCCCCTGGATCGGCCGCCGCCTGCGGGGCGAGTCCTCCGGAGACCACGTCACAGCGAAGGGCACCCTGAAGCCGGACGAGATCAAACTGAGAATCGAGGCCGTGGCTTAAGAAGCCTTTTTGGGGGCGCGGGGAACTGCGCGAGCAACCAGAGACGGCGCGCAGTCGACGAACAACCGGCGCCCCCCAAAGGGGCGCGGGGAACTGCGCGAGCAACCAAAGACGGCGTGCAGTCGGCAGACAACCCGCGCCCCCACGGCGACGGCCGACGCCGAGCCGACCTCTAAGAGGTCAACGCCTCGACCGTCAGCCCCAGTTCCCGCGCCAACGCCTCGTCCACCCACTCCGTAGCCCGCGCCCGCGACACCGCACCCGGGTAGGAGGTGAGCTGGACCGCGAGCCCGTCGAGGAGGGCGGTCAGGCGCAAGGCAGTGGTGGTCGGGTCCGGGCACTGGAACTCACCCGCGGCCACACCCTCGGCGATGACCTCCGCCAGCGCGGCCTTCCACTGCCGGTCGAGATCCCGCGCGACATCCCGCAGGGCCGGCTCGCGCAGGGCCGCCGCCCAGCCCTCGATCCACAGCCGCCAGCCCTTGGCCTGACCGGTGGGGGCGTACCAGCGCACGGCCGCCCGCAGCCGCCGCAACGCGGACGTGCGGCGGCCCAGCAGCTTGCGCAGATGGGCCAGATCGCCCTCGGCCGCGTGCGTGAACGCGGCGGCGACCAGCTTCTCCTTCGTCGAGAAGTGATAGAGCACCAGTGCGTTGCTCACGCCCAGGGCCGCGGCCACGTCGGCGATCCGCACCGCGGCCACGCCTCGTGCCTCGATCTGCTCGATGGCGGCCCGCAGCAATTCCTCGCGCCGCTCTTCCACGCTCAACCGCACTCTCGCCACGCGGTTCACCCTACACAGCGACCCCAGGCGCGACCTCTTGACACCCCCGTGCGGCCGGGCCACAGTACCGCACTACTGACTGCCCATTCAGTCAGTAGCTGTCGTCAGTAGGAGTCCGCCCGTGACCCACGCATCGACCACCTCCACTCCTTCGCAGGGCCCCGGCGCCCCCGACCTCTCCGCGGGCTGGGGCGAGCAGCGCACCCGGCTGCGCAAGGATCTGCGCCGGCTCGACGTCCTGTTCTTCCTCATCTGCACGCTCGTCGGCCTCGACACCATCGGCTCGGTCGCCGCCCAGGGCCCGCAGGGCCTGACCTGGATGGCGATCCTCGCGCTCGTGTTCTTCCTGCCGTACGGGCTGCTGGTCGCCGAACTCGGTGCCGCCTTCCCGGTGCAGGGCGGCCCCTACGTCTGGACCCGGCTCGCCTTCGGCCGCCTCGTCGCGGGCGTCAACCAGCTCCTGTACTGGATCTCCAACCCCGTCTGGGTCGGCGGCAGCCTGTGCATCATCGCGCTCACCACCTGGGAGGAGTTCTTCACCCCGCTGCCGAGAGCCTGGAAGTACGCCGCCGGACTGGTGTTCATATGGGGCGGCGCGCTCGCCGTCGTGCAGTCGGTCAGGATCGGGAAGTGGGTGCCGATCACCGGCGCCGTCGCCCGGATCGTACTGCTCGGCTTCTTCCTGGTCTCGGTCGTCGTCTACGCCGTCCGACACGGCGTCCACGCCCTGCCCGCGGGCGACTTCGCCCCCACCTACGCCGGGTTCGTCGCCCTCGTCCCGGTCCTGATCTTCAACTACGTCGGCTTCGAACTGCCCAGCTCCGCCGCCGAGGAGATGCGCAACCCGCGCCGCGACATCCCGCTGTCCATCCTGCGCTCCGGCTTCGCCGCGCTGCTCCTCTACGGCGGCCCGATCCTCGGCATCCTGTTCGTGCTGCCGGGCGAACGCATCGGCAGCCTGGGCGGGTTCATCGACGCCTGCAAGGCCGTCTTCACCGTCTACGGCGGCTCCATCGCGGCCGACGGCACGGTCACCCTGACCGGCTTCGGCGCGGTCTGCGGCGGCATCGCGGCGGCCGGCCTGATCCTCGGCCTGCTCACCTCCGGGGTGACCTGGGCGATGGGCGCCCACCGTGCCCAGGCGGTGGCGTGCGCGGACGGCGCCGGACCGGCCTGGCTCGGCCGCATCTCCGAACGGCACGGCACCCCGGTCCGGGTGAACCTGCTCTCCGCCGTCCTGGCCTCCGTGCTGTTCGTCGTCGCTCTGGGCCTCAGCGACGGGGACGGCGAGAAGTACTTCGCGGCCGGCCTGGGCCTGACCATCTCCACCACCTTCATCTCCTACGTCATCACCTTCCCCAGCCTCGCCGTCCTGCGCCGCAGGTACCCGGACGTGCCCCGCCCCTACGCCGTCCCCGGCGGCCTGTTCGGCGCCCGGCTGGTCGCGGGCCTGGCCACCGCGCTGGTCGCCTTCACCGTCGTCGTGCTGATCTGGCCGGGCTTCGGTGTCGGCTGGTTCGGCACGGAAGGCAGCGCGGTGGACTCCCTGCCGGAGTCGTTCGCAGGACAGCGCCTGCAGTACACGCTGAGCCAGGTGGTGCCGCTGGCCCTGTTCGTGGGGATCGGGCTCGCGTTCTACGCCGCCGGGGCGCGCACGCGCAGAGAGAAGGGCTAGCCGCTCTCAGGTCGTACGAAGGGGGCCTCCCGTGCGGGAGGCCCCCTTCGCTGTGCTCAGCGCAGTACGGCGTGCGCGTCCAGCGCGAGCGCACCGCCCGGGTGCACCAGCAGCGGGTTGACCTCCAGCTCGGCCAGCTCCGGATGTTCGGCGGCCGCCCGGGCCACGGCGCACAGCGCGGCCGCCGCGGCGTCCAGGTCGACGGCCGGGGCACCGCGCCAGCCGGTCAGCAGCCGGGCGTGCCGCGGCTCCAGCAGCAGTGCACGCGCGCGTACGGGCGTCAGCGGGGCCGGCGCGAGGGCCGTGTCGGCGAGCAGCTCCGCCGTGACACCACCCGGCCCGACCATCACGACGGGCCCGAACGCCGGGTCGCGCCGGACACCGACGATCAGCTCGTGCGCGTACGGCGGTGTCGCCATGGCCTCCACGACGTACCGGTCGGCCCCGGTGGCCGCGCGCATCCGCGTGAACGCGGCCCGCAGAGCCTCCTCGTCGCCGAGGCCCAGGGCCACTCCACCCGCCTCCGTCTTGTGCGCCAGGCCCATCGCCTTCAGCGCCAGCGGACAGCCCACGCGCAGTGCCGCCCCGGCCGCCTCCTCGGCATCGGTGACGAACTCCGCGGCCGGGAACACGACGCCGTACGACGACAGCAGCTCGCGTACGGTCTCGTAGCCGCCGTCCGTGACGCGGTACGCCGCGTGCGACACGGCCGGGGGCGTGTGCGGGAGGGCCGCGGTGAGCCGGGCGGCCGCCGTGAGGGCCGTGGCTGCCTGCTCGACGCGCTCGTACACCGGCACGCCCCGCTCGCGCAGTACGGCGAGGGCGGGGGTGTCGCGGGCCATGGTGTGCACGACGAGCGGGCGCCCCGCGCGCGTGGCCGCGTCGGCCAGGGCCCCGGCGACCTCGCACTCGCGGGCCGTCTGGGCGGGGTTGGCGGTGGCGTAGTCGCCGAAGTAGCCGGTGAGGACGACCGCGTCGGTGTCGCCGCCCGTGAGCAGTTCGCCCGCCACGCGCGCGTACACGGCGAGATCGGCTTCGCCCGCGCCCGCGAGGTCGACCGGGTTGCGGCAACCGGCCCCGGCCGGGAGCTGAGCGGCCAGTCGCGCGGCGGCCGGGTCCGGCAGGGGCGGCACCTCGGCGCCGCGCTCCGCGAACGCGTCGGCGGCCAGCGCGCCCTGGCCGCCGCTGTCGCCGACGATCGCGACCCGGGGCCCGGCAGGCCGGGCGGGCGCCAGCAGGCACAGCGCGGTGTCGACCAGCTCGCCCGCCGTCCGCAGCAGCAGCGCCCCGCTGTCCCGGCACACGGCCGCCACGGTGTCGTACGGGCTGACCAGGGCGCCCGTGTGCGAGGCGGCGGCGCTCGCGGAGGCGGCGCTGCGGCCGACGGTCAGCAGCAGCACCGGCTTGCCCGCGGCGTGCGCGGCCCGCAGGACACCGGCAAGGCGGCGGCCGTCGCGGAAGTCCTCCACATAGGCCGCGATCACCCGGGTCGGCGGATGGCCGACGAGGGACTCCAGGGCGTCGGCCGCGTCGATGTCGCGCTGGTTGCCCAGCGACACGAACCGCGAGAAGCCCTGCCCCGCGCGGGCGAGGAGCCGCCCGATCTCCAGCGCGAGGTTCCCGCTCTGCGACACCAGTCCGACCGCACCCGCCGGGAACTCGCCCCAGCTCAGCCGCAGTTGGGTGCTCGTGTCCACCAGGCCCATGCAGTTCGGGCCCAGCAGCCGGGCACCCCGGCCGGTCACCAGCCCGGCCAGCGACCGCTCCTCGGCCGGGTCGGTGCCGGAGGTGATGACGGTCAGACAGCGGGCGCCCGCGCCCAGGGCGTCGCCGACCACCGGGCGCACCTGCGCGGACGGCACCGCGACCACCACATGGTCGCAGGCCAGCCCGTCCAGCCCGGTGCGGAACGGCATGCCGTCGAGGCTGCCGCCCCGGCGGTTGACCAGGTACACGGCACGGCGCTCCCGCCCCGCGAGGGCGCCCTTGGCGAGCCAGTAGCCCCACTTCTCGGGGTTCTCGGAGGCGCCGACGACCGCCACGGACGCGGGGTCGAACAGCGCGTCCCGGTTCATCGGTACCAGCCGAAGCGCTCGGCGATCACCGGCAGCCGCTCCTCCACGAGGGCGTGCGCGGCGGCCCGCGGTGTCGTGCCGTCGGCCTCCGCGCGTGCCAGCATCTGGTCGACCAGCGCCCGCATCGAGCGGCGGGTGTGCGCGAACGCCTCGTCCGGGTCCGCGCCGATGTCGCCGAACAGCGTCCACCACCACCACGCGTTCGTCCCCGAGTTGACCACCACGTCCGGCAGCACCGTCACCCCCCTCTCGGCCAGCAGCTCCTCCGCCTCGGCGACCACCGGCATGTTGGCCGCCTCGACGATCCAACGCGCCCGCACCCGCCGCTGGTTCCCGGCGTCGACCGCGTACGACACCGCCGCCGGCACGAGGATCTCCGCCTCCACCGACAGCCAGTCCTCGCCGGGCAGTTCACGGGCGCCGGGCCGCAGCACCGCCCGGTCCACGGTGCCGTAGGCGTCGCGCGCCGCGAGCAGCGCCTCGACGTCGAGCCCGGCCGGGTCGGCGATCGTGCCCTTGACGTCGGCGACCGCCACGACCGTCAGGCCCGCGCGGGCGAGGAAGCGGGCCGTGGCGCCGCCCATGGTGCCCAGCCCCTGCACGGCCACGCGCGTGCCCGCGTACGGCACATCCGCGCGGTCGAGCGCCGCGAGCGCGGCCTCGGCGACGCCGCAGCCGCCGACCAGCTCGTCCAGCCCGATGCCGTCCACCTCGACCGCGAACGCCTCGGCGAGCCGCGCCCGCGCGGCCGTCTCGTCGTCGAGCAGCGGATACACGGCCTGGATCGAGGAGACGAGCCCCGCCTCGGCGGCCGCCCGGTCCACCAGGTCCTGGGTGAGTCCGAGGTCCTCACCGGTGGTCCAGAACCGCTCGATGTACGGCCCCATGGCGCGCAGATAGCGCACGAGCAGCCCGTACGCCTCCGGGTCCCGGGGGTCGCAGTCGATGCCGCCCTTGGCGCCGCCGAGCGGGATGTAGCGGCTTCGCGGGTCGTAGTGCAGGGCCTCCTTCATGGTCATGCCCCGGGCGAGCCCGGCGACCTCGTCCAGGGTGCAGCCCGGCCGCATGCGCAGCCCGCCGCTGGAGACGCCGCGCACCAGCCGGTCGACGACCAGGAAGCCCTGCCGTCCGGTGACGTGGTCGGTCCAGGTGAGCGACAGCAGGGGCGTGGTCATGAGGTCTCCTCGGGGACGGTGATCAGGGTGGGGCCGGGCCGGCCCAGGGCCTCGGTGAGGGCGTCGGCCAGCTCCCGCGGGGTGCACACGCGCGTGCCGTGTCCGCCGTAGGCGCGGGCCAGAGCGGGCAGGTCGACCGGCGCGAGATCCACCGCGGTCGGGGTGTCGCCCCTCGCGGCCATCTCGTCGCGGATCTCGCCGTAGCCGCCGTTGTCGAACACCACGACCGGCAGCGGGAGCCCGAGCTGTGCCGCGGTGGCCAGCTCCTGCACGGTGAACTGCAGCCCGCCGTCGCCGCTGAGGGCCACCACCTGGCGGTCGGGGCACGCGGTCTTCGCGCCGATCGCCGCGGGCAGCGCGTAGCCCAGCGTGCCGAAGCCGGTGGGGTGCAGAAAGCGGCCCCGCGGGCCCAGGGGGAGGTGCGGGAGGGCGCCGTAGTAGCAGCACTGGGCGCTGTCGGAGGTGAGGACCGCGTCCTCGGCGAGGACCTCGCGGACGGCCTTGAGGTACGGCATCCACCGGGCGTCCCGCGCGGCGGTCCCGGCGTCACGGGCGGCGCGCAGCGCGACGAGGTCGTCGGGCACGCGCCGGGCGAGTTCTTCGGGCACGCGCGAGCCGCCCTCTTCGGGCACGCGCGTGTGGGCTTCTTCGGGCACGCGTGTGTCGGCCACTTCAAGTACCCAGGGGCCGGCTTCTTCGGGCACGCGCGTGGCGGCCCTTTCGCGCACACTGACGCCGGCCTCTTCGGGCACGCGCGTGCCCGCCCTCTCGCGTGCGCGCGGGTCGACTTCTTCCGTCACGCGCGTGTCGGCCCTCGGGGCCACCCGTGGCACGCGCGCGTGGCCGCTCATCTCGGCGAGCAGCGCCTCCAGTGCCGTACGCGCGTCCCCCACGAGCCCCACGTCCGCGGGCAGCCCGGCGTACATCTGGTCCGGGTCGATGTCGATCCGCACCAGTACGCCGTCCAGGACCGGCGGCGGCCACGACCACAGGTCGGACTCCGCCAGCTCGGTGCCGACGGCGACGACCGCGTCCCGTGCGGACAGCCACGTCCGCACCGCCGGGCTGTGCAGGCAGACCCCGAGGGACAGCGGGTGGGTCTCGGGGACGACGCCCTTGCCGTTGGCGGTCGTCACCACCGGCGCGCCCAGCAGCTCGGCGAGCCGCAGGCACTCCGCCGCGGCGCGCCGCGCCCCGCCGCCGAGCACCAGCGCGGGCCGGGCGGCGCCGCCGAGGACCCGTACGGCCTCCTTCACGGCGCCGGGGTCCGGGGCCGCGGGCGGGACGTCCGGCGCGAGGCGGACGGGCCCGAGGGGCGCCCGCGCGGTCAGCAGGTCCAGCGGCACCTCGATGTGCGCGGGGCGCGGACGGCCGGCGCGGAAGAGCGTGAACGCGCGGGCCACGGCGGCGTCGATCTCGGCCACCGACGACACCCGGTGACTGAACGCGGCGACGCCCCGCAGCGCCTCCGTCTGGCTGCGCATCTCGTGCAGCATGCCGGTCGCGAGACGCGGATGGGCCAGCGGCATCCCGGGTGAGACCACCAGCAGCGGCACGCTGTCCGACCACGCCTGGCCGACCGCGGCCATGGTGTTGAGCAGGGCGGGCCCGGTGGTCGTCAGGACGACACCCGGCCGGCCCGTCACGCGCGCGTACCCGTCGGCGGCGTACCCCGCGCCCTGCTCGTGGCGCGGTGCCACATGGCGTATGCCGTACGGCGTGAGGTGCCGGTAGATCTCCAGGTTGTGCGTGCCCGGGATGCCGAAGGCGTCGGTGACGCCGTGCGCGGCCAGCGCGCGGACCAGGGCGTGCCCGCCGCTGAGGACGTCGGCCGCCATCACAGGCTCCGCGAGATGACGAGCCGCATGATGTCCGAGGTGCCTTCCTCGATCTCCTCCAGCTTGGCGTCGCGCATCCACTGCTCCACCGGGAACTCCCGCGAGTAGCCCCAGCCGCCCAGTGTCTGCACGGCGGCCCAGGTGCAGTACGCGGCCGTCTCCGAGGCGGTGAGCTTGGCCATCGCGGCCTCGGCGGTCGCGTCCAGCCCGGCGTCCAGGCGCTTGGCGGCCCGCCAGGTCATCAGCCGGGCCTGCTCCACGCGCGTGCGCATGTCGGCGAGGCGGAAGGCGACCGCCTGGTGCTCGATGATCGGCTTGCCGAACTGCCGGCGTTCGCGCGCGTAGTCGCGTGCGTACTCGTACGCCGCCCGCGCCACGCCCGTCGCGGCGGCGCCGAGCACCGCGCGGGAGATGTCGAAGGTGCGCATCAGCCCGTGGAAGCCCCGGCCCTCCGCGCCCAGGCGGTGCTCCTCGGGCACGAAGGCGTCCGCGAAGAAGATCTCCCGGCACACGATCGCCCGCTGCCCCATCTTGCGCATCGGCTCCCCGAAGGAGACGCCCTCGGTGTCCTTGTGCAGCAGGAACGCGCTCACCCCGCGCGAGCGCTCGCTGGGGTCGGTCTTGGCGAACACGACGTACTGGTCGGCCTCGCCCGCGTTGGAGATCCACGCCTTCTGGCCGCTGAGCAGATAGCCCCCGGCGGTGCGGCGGGCGGCGGTGACGATGGACGCGGCGTCGGAACCGGCCCCGGGCTCGGTGGTCGCGAGGGCCGTCATCGGGGTGTCGGGCCCGGCCAGCGGGGTCAGCCACTCCCGCTTCTGCTCCTCGGTGCCCAGCTCCAGGACGGGGTCGGCGAAGAAGCCGTTGGAGCACAGCAGATTGCCGATGCCCAGGTCGCCGACGCACAGCTCCTCCTGGACGAGGACCTGCGTGAAGACGTCGGTGAAGCCTCCGCCGCCGTACTCCTCGGGCAGCATGAAGCCGGTGATGCCGACCTCGGCCGCCTTGCGCCACAGGTCCCAGGGCGTCTCCACGTCCGCCTCGTCGACGGCACGCGCGCGCGGGCGGATCTCCTCGCGTGCGAAGGCGCGGGTCAGCTCGACGATGTCGCGCTGTTCGCCGGTGAGCGCAACCAGCTCGGTGGGGAGGTCGGACATGGTGCCTCCAAGGCCGCGAGGGAGTGGGCCGCCGGACGGCGACCCGGGCCAGCTACTGAATCATCAGTCAGTATCGAAACGCGGCTCGGGCTCTGTCAACGTGCTGAACGGATCATCAGTAGGCGGCCGGGAGCGCGCCCGGTCGCACGGCTGTGACGGGGGCGCCCCGGCGTTGTCGGTGGGTCGGACCATAATGGGAGACCTCACCCACTCCACCTGGAGGTACCGTGGCCGGACACCGTTCCCTGAGTGCCGGGCTGAGCGCGCTGCAGCCCGAGGCCTTCGGCGTGGACCCCAGCGGTGAGCGCCTGGCCCGTATCCGCAGATCGCCGCACTTCAAGGACGGCGTCTTCCAGAACCCCGGCGGGCCCTCCCGCACCCGGCCCTCCGGCTCGCCCCTGGACTTCGCCAAGGTCTACTTCGACAAGGACGCCCGCACCCGCCGGGCCCCGAGCGCCCGCATCCCGGTGCATGCGACCACGCTCGCCGACATCTTCCGGCCGCCCGCCTCCGGGCTTCGGCTGACCTGGATGGGCCACTCCAGCGTCCTCGCCGAGATCGACGGCACGCGCGTGCTCTTCGACCCCGTGTGGGGAGAGCGCTGCTCGCCGTTCGCCTTCGCCGGGCCCAAGCGGCTGCACCCCGTGCCCCTGCCGCTCGCCGCGCTCGGCCCGGTGGACGTGGTCGTGATCTCCCACGACCACTACGACCACCTGGACCTGCCCACGATCAAGGCGCTGGCCGGCACGGACACCGTCTTCGCCGTCCCGCTCGGCGTCGGCGCGCACCTGGAGCACTGGGGCGTCTCCGCCGACCGGCTGCGCGAGCTGGACTGGCACGAGTCGACCCGGATCGGCGGGCTCACCCTGACCGCCACCCCGGCCCGCCACTTCTGCGGCCGCGGTCTGCGCAACACCCAGCACACACCTCTGGGCGTCCTGGGTCGTCGCCGGCGAGGAGCACCGCGTCTACCACAGCGGCGACACCGGCTACTTCGACGGCTTCCAGACCATAGGCGCGGAGCACGGCCCGTTCGACGCGACGATGATCCAGCTCGGCGCGTACAGCGAGTTCTGGCCCGACATCCACATGACCCCGGCCGAGGCCCTGCGCGCCCACCTCGACCTCCAGGGCGGCGCCCCCGCAGGCGTGCTGCTGCCGATCCACTGGGCCACCTTCAACCTCGCCCCGCACCCGTGGGCCGAGCCAGGGGAGTGGACCAAGGACGCCGCCGAGGAGGCCGGCCAGGCCGTCGCCTTCCCGCGGCCCGGCGAGCCCTTCGAGCCCGGCGGCAAGCTGCCCGCCGAGCCGTGGTGGCGCGCGGTGTCCGCGCCGGTGCCGCACCTGTGGCGTCGGCCCGGGACCGTGGAGGTCACCGGCGAGACCCCGCGCGGTGATCTCGACCTCGCGGGAGATCGCTGACGCGGCTCGACCGGGACCGGGTCACCGAGTCGGCCCGTCGGGCGCTGTGCCGGCACTGTCACCAGGTGACCGGCAGGTGCTTCCCGGGACGAGGGCAGGGCGAGGTGTGTCACACCTCTTGATGCACCGTCAGTTCTGCTGATGAGATCTCCGGCACGCCGTCGTTCCGACCGTGCCGGAGGTTGCGCCCGTGTACCGACGACTGTTCGCCGCACTCGTCTGCTGTGCCCTGCTGGGAGCCGGGACCGGCGCTCACGCGGAGACCGCGTCGCGGGCCGCGGACATTCCCAGGCTCACCGACGACCGCGGCCGGGTGCTCACCCTGCGCGGCTGGAACGTCGAGGACAAGACCCACCGCGGGGAGCAGGCGCTCTCCGCGATCACCGAGCGGCACTTCAGGGATCTGCGCGACAACGGCTTCAACTTCGCCCGCCTGCTGGTCTTCTGGGACGACCTCGAGCCCGAGCCCGGCCGCTACAGCGAAGACTACTTGCGCAGGATCGAGCGCGTGCTGGACTGGGCGCACAAGTACCGCGTCCAGGTGCTCATCGACGCCCACCAGGACGTCTTCGGGCCCGCGTTCGGTCACCGCGGCATCCCCGCGTGGGCGACCAGGACCGACGGGCTGCCCTTCACCCCGCACCCTCAGGACTGGTTCTCCGAATACTTCGAGCCCGCCGTGCAGCGGGCGTTCACGCATCTGTACGAGGACGACGACCTGCGCCGGGCCCAGTCCGGCATGTGGCGGGTGCTGGCCGGCCGCTTCGCGCACCACCCGGCCGTCCTCGGCTACGACCTGATCAACGAGCCCATGGGCGAACTCCGCCCCGGCGAGGACCTGCCGACGGCGGCCGCGCGGATCGAGGCCGAGCAGCTGACCCCGATGTACAACCGGCTGGCCGACGCGGTCCGTTCCGAGGACCGGGACGCCTGGATCTTCTTCGAGCCGACCCCGCTCGTCGGCGAGGGCGTGCCCACCGCGCTCGGCCGCATCGACGACCCGAAGGCGGTGTACGCCCCGCACTTCTACAACACCGCGATGGAGGCCGGCGCCGACTACGACCCGGCGGCCGGCTGGATCGAGACCTACGAGGCGGCCGTCACCGCCTACCCGCGCGAGCAGCGTGTCCCGGTCGTCGTGGGGGAGTGGGGCCCGCTGAACAACTCGCTGCCGAACATGGGCCTGTTCTACCGCGACGCGCTCGCCTCACTGGGCCGCTACACCTCCGGCTGGGCGGGCTATGTGTGGTGCTACGGCGGCGGCTACTGCGCCCTGGACGACAAGGGCGTACTGCGCCCCAACAAGGACCGCACGGCCGCCCCGTACGCCCCGGCCGTCGCCGGCACGGTCACCGCCGAGAGCCAGGTCCCCGAGAGCGGCGCGTACCGGCTCGTCTACCGCGCCGGGCACGGGGTCACCGAGATCCGCGTCCCGTCCCGGCCGGGCGGCTGGCACCTCTCCCTGACGGGCCCCGCCACGACACCGACCCCCGACCTCCCGGCCGACCGCTCGGCCACGGCCCGCGTCCACGCCCGCCCGGGCGCCCGTGTGACGGTGACCGTCACTCCGCGCCAGGGCACGCCGGACAGGCCCTAGCCCTCGACGTCGAGCGCTGTGCCGTACAGCCGCTGTGCCTTCAGGCGGATCACGACGCGGTGCTCGTCGACGAGGCCGCGCAGGAAGGCGTCCTCGTCCTCGGGCCTGGCGTCGGCCGGGATCATCGACAGCAGTTCCCGGCCGACCGCGTCGCCGGGGACGACCGTCGGCTCGGAGACCTCCGCCTCGCCCTCCACGACGGCGAACGACCACACGTTCCCGCCCTGGACGTGCAGGGCCGCGCGCGGCTCTCGGCGCAGGTGCTGCACCTTGACGCGGTCCGCCGTGGTGGAGAAGCGGGCGACACGGGCCTCGGGGTCCCAGCTGTAGAGCATGGTCGTCAGATGCGGGTGGCCGCTGCGCTTGGTCGTGGCGAGCGTGCCGAACCGCTGTCCGCCCAGCAGATCGGAGAGCGCTTCGTCGGACAGGGCGCGAGGTGCTGGTCCTTGGGTCATGCCGTGATCAACTCCCGCTCCCCGTACGGCATTCCCGGGCCGGCTGTCAGCCCTCGACGGCCATCCGCACACCGAGCAGCAGCAGGACACCGCCCGACACCTGCTCCAGGCGCTTGCGCACCCCCGCCCGGGACAGGATCCCCCGCAGCCGGTGCACGAACCACACGTACAGCGCGTAGTAGCCCACCTCGTACACGGCCCAGATCGCCGCCAGCGCCACCATCGTGGGCAGCTCGGGCGCCCCCTCGGGCACGAACTGCGGCAGGAACGACATGGCGAACACCGCCGCCTTGGGGTTGGCGAGGTTCAGCAGCAGGCCGGAGCGGTACGACGCCCAGCCGGACCGGATCCTGGGCTCGGCGTCGTCCTGCCAGGAGTGGTCCCCGCGCCGGACCGCCCGCAGGGTCTGCACCCCGAAGCCGATGAGCACGACGGCACCGACGATCCGCATCACGTCGTACGCCACCTCGGAGGCCGCGAGCAGCGCCGTCAGCCCGAAGGCGGCGACGAGGCCCCAGACGAACACGCCCGTCTCGTTGCCGAGCACGGTCAGGAAGCCCGCGCGCCTGCTCCGCAGCGACTGCCGGATGATTAGCACGGTGCTGGGGCCGGGAGAGGCCGCGATCAGGGTGCAGGCGCCGAGGAAGGCGAGCAGCGTGCTCAGCATGGGCACCGCCCCGGGGTGCGCGGGTCCGTCGTCATGCGGCTCAGTATGGGCCCGGGGCCCACCCCGCTCCCACGGGATTTCCACGCCGGCCCGCCCCGGCACGGTCGCATCGCCGCAGCGCGGGTACGCGGCCAGGGAGCGGCCGGGCGCACGGCCGTACGCGTACGACGACGGCGGAAGCGGTGATCGGGATGTTCTCCGAACTGGTGCAGGTGTCCGCGGGCGGCGTGCGCCTCCAGGGCGATCTGGTCGTGCCCTCGGCCGCACGGGCGGTCGTGCTCTTCGCGCACGGCAGCGGCAGCTCCCGGCACAGTGCCCGCAACCGTCGGGTCGCCGCCGACCTGCGCACCGCCCACCTCGGCACCCTGCTGATCGACCTGCTCACCGAGCGGGAGGAACGCCACGACGCGCGCACCGGCGAGCACCGCTTCGACATCGCGCTGCTCGCCGGGCGCCTGGCCGGCGCCGTCGACTGGCTCGACGGACACCCGGAGACGCGCGGGCTGCCGGTCGTCCTGTTCGGCGCGAGCACCGGCGCGGGTGCCGCCCTGGTGGCCGCCGAGGCCCGCCCGGACCGCGTCCTGACCGTGGTCTCCCGCGGCGGCCGGCCCGATCTGGCAGGGGCGGCTCTGGAGACCGTACGGGCGCCGGTGCTGCTCCTCGTCGGCGGCGCGGACCCGGAGGTGCTGCGGCTCAACCAGGAGGCCGCCCGGCGGCTGCACGCCCCGCACTCGCTGCGGGTCGTGCCCGGCGCCACGCACCTGTTCGCGGAGCCCGGCGCGCTGGAGCAGGTCACCGGGGCGACCCGCGTGTGGTGCGACGAGCAGCTGCGGGCCGTGGCCGGCTCCCTGGCCGGCTCCGCGTCGACGCACCCCCTGGAGGAGCCATGACCACGGACCGACCACGCTCCGGCACCGTGCTCGTCGGGCTCGACGACACCCCGCACGCCTGGCTGGCCGCCGACTGGGCGGCCCGGGAGGCGGAGCTGCGGGGCGCCGTCCTGCGGATCGTGCACGCCGTCCCCGCGGTCTCCGCCGCGACGGACCCCGAAGGACGGGGCGAGACCGACGCACGCGTCCTGGACGCGGCCGCCGGTGTGCTCGACGACGCCCGCGCCCGCACCGCCGCCGCGCACCCCGGTCTGCGCACCGACGCCGCCCTCGGCCACGGCCTGCCCGCCGAGGTCCTCCTCGACGCCTCCCGCGACGCCGACCTGATCGTGGTCGGCACCCGCGGCCGGGGCGGCTTCACCGGTCTGCTGCTCGGCTCGGTGAGCCTGAAGACGGCCGCCCACGCGGACCGGCCCGTGGTCGTCGTACGGGGCCACACGGAGAGGGCGGCCCACGGCGACGTCGTGGTCGGCATCCGCGACGAGCACGACGAGGACGCCGTACGCTTCGGCCTCGCCGAGGCGGCCCTGCGCCGGACCGCCGTACGGCTGGTGCACGCCTGGACCCCGATGACCCGTGCCGGGCTGATGGTGCCGCAGGTCAGCCAGGTCGACGCCGAACAGCGACTGCACCGGCAGCTGCTGGAGCACGCGGCCCGGCCCGCGGCCGAGTATCCGCAGGTGCACACCGAGACCGTGCTCGCCGTCGGGTCGGCCGCGGGCGCGCTGGTGGAGGCGTCGGAGGGGGCCGCGCTGATCGTCGTACCGCGCCACCCGCCCGCCGAGCGGCTCGGCATGCGGCTGGGCAGCGTCGTCCACGCCGTCGTGCACCACGCGAGCTGCCCGGTCGCCGTCGTGCCCACCTGAGAGACGGCCGCGTCAGACGCCCGCCGGCCAGGTCTGCTGCTCCGCGTCCGGCGCGGCCGACGACCCCAGCGGGGTCAGGGCGTCGGTGCGGTCCAGCCAGCAGAAGGCGTCGTAGCGCTGCGCCAGGACCGTGGGGACGTAGTTGCCCATGTGCTCGTACCGGTAGACCACGCCGATCGCGCGGTGCCCGTGCTCCTCGTGGTACCACCGGGCCGGACCGGTCGACGGCACCCGCTGCAACTGCACGTGCGGGAAGACGAACATCGCCCGCTCGCCGGGCAGCGCCCCGTGCAGCAGGTCCTCCAGGCTGCCCGTGCGGGCCGGCGGTACGTCCATGACCCGCGGCTCGCCGCCCCAGCGCTCGGCGGCGACCACCGTGCCCGAGTGCGAGCCGAAACCGACCAGCACCACCCCGCGGCCGATGTGCCGCTCACGCACCAACTGGCCGAGGTTGACCATGCCGGTCTCCGCCATGTCGGTCGCGCGGGCGTCCCCGACGTGCGAGTTGTGCGACCACACCACCGCCTTGGCGCCGGAGCCGTGATGCTCCATGAGCCGGTCCAGCGTGTCGGCCATGTGATGGTCGCGGACGTTCCAGGCCTCCGGGCCGCTGCCCAGCATGGCCCGGTAGTAGCGCTCGGCGCCGGCCAGGATCTCGGCGTTCTGCCGCGCCGCGAACTCGGCCGCGGGGGAGTTTGCCGAGGTGCTCCCCGCCCGCCGCCGCATCTCGGTCAGCAGGGCCACCACCTCGCCCGCGCACCCCTCGGGCGTGAGCCCCGTGGCCAGCGCGTAGGCCTGCGGATCCTCGGCGTACGGCTCGAAGCAGCGGTAGGCGTCCAGCGCGTGCTCCACCTGGTCCGGGTCGTGCTCGCGCAGATGCCCGAGCACCGCGTGCAGCGACTCCCACAGGCTGTAGACGTCCAGCCCGTAGAACCCGACGCGCCGCTCGGGCGGCGTCACGCCGTTGTGCCGCCGCAGCCACCGGGCGAAGGCCGCCACCTCACTGTTGCCCCACATCCACGCCGGCCAGCGGCGCAGCCCCGCCAGCACCTGCCCGGGGTCCTCGGGCGCGCCCGCCGCCCAGGTCACCGAGTCGTGCACGGCCCGGCAGTCCGGCCAGTCGCCCTCCACGGCCACGAACGAGAACCCCTTCTCCTCGATCAGCCGGCGCGTGAGCAGATCCCTGACCCGGTGGTAGTCGGCGGTGCCGTGGGACGCCTCGCCCAGCAGCACATAGCGGGCATCGCCGACGCGCTCCAGCAGGGGGTCCAGCGACGCCGGGTCGGTCAGCGGGTGCGCCTCGTCCCGGATACGGGCGTGATCGGTGTCGGACACGACTCGACTCCCTCCCGGAGGGTGCGGGGCCGGGTTCCCCGGGGGCTTGCCGCGAAACGCTCGCGGGAACGCCCGGACGGGTCAGGACTCCTCGCGCCCGGCGACGTACCGCAACCCGCCGTTGCTGTACAGCAACTGGCCGTTGATCCAGCCGCCCTCCGGTGAGCACAGGAACGCCACCAGATGGGCGCACTCCCGGGCCGTGCCGAGCCGGCCCAGCGGGGTGGCACGCACCAGCTCCTCACGGTCGCGGTCGGTCATCCAGCCCGTGTCGACGGGGCCGGGATTGACCACGTTGGCGGTGACGCCGAGTCCGCCCAGCTCCTCGGCGGCCGCCAGCGTGATCCGGTCCAGCGCGCCCTTGCTCGCCCCGTACGGCAGGTTCCGTACGGTGTGATCACTGGTCAGGGCGATGATCCGGCCGCTGCCGTGCGGCCCGGCGAACCGCTCGGCGAAGGCGCGGATCAGCAGCCAGCTCGCGCGGACGTTGACAGCGAAGTGCCGGTCGAAGCTCTCGGGCGTCGTGTCGAGCAGCCCCGACGCGACGGACTCGGCGTGCGCCAGGACCAGCGCGGTCACCGGCCCTAGCGCCGACCCGGCCCGGTCGAGGACCGCCTCCGGCGCGGCCGGCGCGGTCAGGTCCGCCTCCACCGCGACGCACCGCGCGCCCAGCCCGGCCAGCCGCCCCGACAGCTCCTCGGCGGCGCCCGTGTCCTCACCCCAGGGCATCGACGCGTCGTACGGCGTCCAGTACGTGAAGGCGACGTCCCAGCCCGTCTCCGCCAGCCGCGTGACGATGGCCGCCCCGAGGCCCTGTCGCCGCCCCACACCCGTCACGAGCGCCACGGGGCGGCGGGAGTCGGTGGTCGGTGCCGGGTCCGGCATCGGGAGCCTCACTTCCGGCGAGGGGACAGGGTCGTACGGCCGCCCAGCAGGGCGGTCAGTTCTGGGCTCGACGCGTGCACGGCGAGGAAGTTGGGGCCGTAGAACCGCTCGTCGAACAACGTGTACGGGCGGAAGTCGACGCGCTCCGGAAGGATCCTGCCGATCATGTACCCCAAGGGTTCCAGGAGACCGTACAGGCGGTGCAGAAGCGAACCGGACAGAACGGCCGCGTACCCGTACTCGAACTGCACGGCGGTCACCCGGCCCGCCGACAGAGCCCGCTGAAAGCCCGTCAGCACCTCCAGCTCCGCTCCCTCCGTGTCGACCTTCAGCAGGTCGACCGCCTCGATGCCGTGCTCGGAGAGATAGTCGTCGCCCCTGAGCACCGGCTCGCTCCGCCAGGTGAAGGGCGCGTCGTGCGGATAGTCGTAGAACGAGGTCAGCTCCTCGCGCTCCGGGTAGTGCTTGACCCGTCTGACCCCGGGCCGGTCGGCCAGCCCGGCCTCCGCGACCACCAAGCCTGGCCGCCCGGCAGCGAGTCGGCGCAGCGCCTGCCGGGCGGGCGGGGCCAGCTCGAAGCAGTGCACGGTGGCGTCGGGGCAGGCCTCCAGCGCGGCCAGCGCCCAGGCGCCGCGGTTCGCGCCCACGTCGAGCAGGAGCGGCTCCCGCCGTACGGCGGCCAGGCAGCGCAGCACCCGCGCCTCGCCGTTGGTGTGCGGGCAGTGGTCCTCGGTGTGCAGCACCGACAGCGCGCCGTAGACCGCGGAGCGGGCCAGCCGCACCGGCCGGGTGTCGGGATGCCGCCGTACCCAGGCGCGCAGCGCCCGGTCGAGACGGGCGGGCAGACCGCTGGGCCACACACGGGGACCGGGCGGCGGCGCGGCACTCACGGCGCACCCCCGGCACCCGGACCTGAGCCGGTTCCCGGACCTGAGCCGGTTCCCGGGCCCGAGCCGGTTCCCGGGCCCGAGCCGGTACCCGGCCCCGAGCCGGTTCCCGGGTCCGAGCCGGTACGCGGCGCCGGGACGGAGGCGAGGATCGCCTTCCCGATCGTGTCCACGGTCCGCCGAAAGCCGCGGAACCGCTTCACCGTGTACAGCCACAACGCCGTGGCCGCGAGGGCGGGCGGCACGATCAGCGCGACGGCCCGGTCCCCGGCGAGCAGCATCGACGCCACATAGCCGACGATCATCAGCGGAGGGGAGCAGCCGAACAGCAGCATCGCGTAGATGTCGGCGGCCTTGGTGTCCTGCACGTACACCGGCCCGCGCGGCACGGCCGTGCCGTACAGGGCCCGGACCGTCGTCTGCCCGCCCGCGTCGATCCGGCGCAGGAAGTGCTCCCAGCGCAGGACCGGCCGGCTCATGCCGGTGGACAGCTGAGGGCTGAGCTCCAGGGCGATATAGCCGGCGATCTTGTACACCTGGCCCGCGTGGTCCACCCAGAACAGCCACAGGAAGCTGGACGCGGCCGCGAGGCCGAGCAGCACGTCGGGCACCTTGGTCATCACGGACAGGCCGGTGCCCAGCGCGGCCAGCTGAAGGGTGATCAGCGCGTAGGCGAGGTTGGTTCGGTTGTTGATCTCCTGGCGCAGCTGGCCGAACTCGGTGACGTCGATCTCCTCCGGGGTCGGCACCGAACCCGTCATCCCGCACCTCCGGGGGAACCGGCCGCCGCGTACAGCTCCTCCAGCCGCCGCGCGTAGCCGTCGATCCCGTACTCCCGCACCCTGTCCAGGCCGCCGTCCACGATCCGCCGGCGCAGCCGCTCGTCGGTGAGCAGGTCCAGCGCGGCCCGGGCGAGCGCCGCGCTGTCGCCGCGCGGCACGATCAGCCCGTTGCTGCCGTCGACGACCGTCTCCACCAGCCCGCCCGAGGCCGCCACCACGACCGGCCGGCCCGACGCCATCGCCTCCAGGGGAACCAGGCCGTACGGCTCCTCGCCCGTCGTCGGATACCAGACCAGGTCCGCGCCCCGGTAGGCGTCGCCCATGGAGAGCGGCGGGAAGTCGTGCAGCAGGACGTGCTCGGCCACGCCCGCGCGCGCCGCGTGCTTCAGCAGCCGCTCCCGCAGTTCGCGCACCTCACCGCGGTCGCCCACGATGTCGTCGCCCGAGCACAGCAGCAGGCTCCCGCGCCCGACCCGCCGCCGTACCTCGACGAACGCCTCAAGACCGACGTCGACGCCCTTCCAGGGCAGCGGGCGGGCCGGGTGGAACACGACCGGCGGCTGGAGCCCGTCGAACACCGGGTGCCGGGGGCCGTCGGGGCAGAACCGGGACGCGTCGATGCCCAGCGGCAGGGTCACCGAGGGCGCGCGGCTGGGCAGCGCGGCGCGCAGGAAGTCGCTGACGTACAGCAGCAGATGCCAGGGCAGGTCCATCACATCGGGCAGGACGTGCTCACCGGTGTGGTCGTGCACGCTGTTGATGACGGTGGTGCCCGGGCCGACCGCCGCCAGGACGCCATGCGCGAGCTGCGGGCCGTAGTGGTGGGCGTTGTGCAGATGCACGACCTGGGGCCGGTGCTCGTCCAGCACCCGGCGCGTCAGGGTCTCGACCGCACGGCGGTGCTCCTCGCGGCTCTCGGCGCCCTCTTGGTGGACGCCCAGCAGGTCGGCCGGCCGCAGCGCCGGGCGCCGGTGCACCGGGCACCCCTCCCAGACCTCGTCGGACTCCTCTCCGCCGACCAGACAGGCGACCTCGTGCCGGCGGCGGCGCAGCGCGCGCACCAGATCCGCCAGGTGTGTCTCCACGCCGCCCCAGGTGGGCGGGAACGCATGAGCGACCATCAAGATCCGCACGGGCATGTCCCCTCGGGTGTCCTGCGCCCTCGGGCTCCTCCGCCACGACAGGCGCCCTCGGGGGCTACCCAACCGGCTGGTGCGGCAAGCGTCGGCGCGCGCCACGCGAGGTCACCGAGTGTGAGCGTTTCTGATCGTCCCGGACCGCTTCGGGTCCTGTTCCGACGACGTCGCCGAGAGGGTTATCGGGCAGTCGTGCGAAGGCTCATACCAGAGCGGGACGGTTCCTGGAGGACTTTGTCAACTGCCCACCGCACATGATGCGTTGGCGACTACTGTCAGTGTCCGTCGGGCGACGCAGGGCCGATCGTCGCGGCCCTTCTTCGCGCCAGCAAACGGACCAGTACGAGGACACCGATGTCTCACCTCCGCGCACCCGCCGCACGCGCAGACCGCCGCGAGGGCGGACGGCACGGACGGCCGGTCGCCCGTACCGCACCCGCGCTGCCCGAGGCCCACATACGGTCCCAACTGCTGCGGCTGGCCGTGCTGCCGCCGACCGCGGTCGCCCTCGGCGCCAGCGCCGCCGTCCTGTTCACCGTCCGCTCCACGGGCGCGCGCACCGGCCTCACCCTGTGGACCGTGCTCGCCGGAGCGGTGTGCGTGACGCTCGCCGGCATCCTGATCGCCGCCGTGGCCGCCGACCGGGCCGCTCGGTCCGTGCACGAACGCGTCGGCGCCCTGCGCCGCGGCAGCGCCCGCCGCGAGGCCGATCTGCGCACCCTGGTCGAGGCACTGCGCCGCGGCGAGGCCCCGCCCGCGCGTGCGCCGCGCTCCCGGCCGCCCGCGGACGCCGACGACTTCGAGCTGCTCGCCGCCGACCTGGCCCGCGCGCACGACGGCGCCGTCACCGCCGTCGTGCAGGCCGCGCAACTGTCCAGCCAGACCGGCAGCGAGCAGAAGCTGGAGGTCTTCGTCAACCTCGCGCGGCGCCTTCAGTCGCTGGTGCACCGCGAGATCGCGACGCTGGACGAGCTGGAGAACGAGATCGAGGACCCCGACCTGCTCAAGGGCCTCTTCCACGTCGACCACCTCGCCACCCGCATCCGCCGCCACGCCGAGAACCTCGCCGTGCTCGGCGGGGCCGTCTCGCGCCGGCAGTGGAGCAACCCGGTCCCCATGACCGAGGTGCTGCGCTCGGCGATCGCCGAGGTCGAGCAGTACTCGCGGGTCCGGCTCGTGCCCCCGGTCGACGGCGAGCTGCGCGGGCACGCCGTCGCCGACGTCATCCACCTGCTCGCCGAACTCGTCGAGAACGCCACGGTGTTCTCCGCCCCGCACACCCAGGTGCTGCTGCGCGCCAACCTCGTCACCTCGGGTCTCGCCGTCGAGGTCGAGGACCGCGGGCTCGGCATGCCCGTCGGCGAGCAGAACCGGATGAACGCCCTGCTCGCCGACCCCGACCAGGTCAACGTCGCCAGCCTGCTGGCCGACGGGCGCATCGGCTTGTTCGTCGTCTCCCAGCTCGCCCGCCGCCACGGCATCACCGTGCGCCTCCAGACCAACATCTACGGCGGTGTCCAGGCGGTCCTGGTCGTACCCCAGGACGTGCTCGGCGGGCAGCCGGGCGCCGCGGAGGGTGGGGCGCCCGCAACTCCTCCGCAGGGCGAAGGAGCCGCCCCGGCCGGGGGTGCGCCCGGAGTACGCCGGGACCAACCGGCCCGGCACATCCGGTCGGTCCCCTCGCCCCAGCCCTCCACGGCGTCCACGGCCACGGCCACCTCCGCGCCCGCTCCCGCGCCCGCCGGGTCCGTCGTGCCGTACCCGGTCCCCGCGTCCGGCCCGTCGACCTCCCTGCCCACACCCCCGTACGGCGTCCCGACCGCCCAGGAACCCGCGCCCGCGCCCGTGTCCTCCGGGTCGGCGGTCACCGGGCGGGCCACCGCCGTGCCGCTTCCGGTGCGCGGGGCGCGGCAGGAGCGGCGGACCCCGGCCGAGGCCAGGCCCGGCATCCGGCCCGACGAGCGGCCGCTGGTGGAGGAGCACGCCGCCGCGCCGCCCGTGCCGCGCAACGGCGCCGTCCGCGGCACCATGGGCAAGCCCCGGCTGCCCAGGCGCCGCGCCCAGGAACACCTCGTGCCCCAGCTGCGCGAGCGGCCCGCGCCCCGGCCCGACGCCGACGAGCACGTCGGGCACGACCCCGGCCTGATGGCCGCCTTCCAGCGCGGCATCGGCCTCGCGGAGGCGCAGCAGAGCCTGGAGGCGGCGCACACCGGGACCGACCTGACGGCCGGTCACCACCCCCCGCTGCCCTACCGGGACGCCGCCCAGGACGTCGTACCGGCAGCCCCTGAACCCCGTACGACACCGCACTCGGCGGACGGATCCGACCACACCGCCCGGCACGACGGGAGCGCACCAGCCGGATGACCCCCCACGCCCCCAGCCCCCACGCCGTCGGCACCCCCGGCGCGACGGCGGCCCCCCGTATCCCAAGGAGTCGAACCACCATGGCGACCGACGCGCCGACCGGCCATGTTTCCGACCTCGACTGGCTGATGAGCGGCCTCGTGCAGCGCGTGCCGCACACGACCAGCGCGGTCCTGCTGTCCTGCGACGGCCTCGTGAAGTCCGTGCACGGCCTCGACCCCGACAGCGCCGACCACATGGCCGCCCTGGCCTCCGGCCTGTACTCGCTCGGCCGCAGCGCGGGCGCCCGGTTCGGCGACGGCGGGGACGTACGGCAGGTCGTCGTCGAACTCGACAACACACTGCTGTTCGTCAGCACCGCCGGGTCCGGCACCTGTCTCGCGGTCATGGCGGGCCGCGAGGCCGACGCCGCCGTGCTCGGCTACGAGATGGCCATGCTCGTCAAGAGCGTGCGCCCCTACCTGGTCACCGCCCCCCGCCAGCACGCCGTCGAACCTCCGGTGATGAGGCGTTGAGCGTGGCGGCGGCCGGTGACGGGCCCTGGCTCGACGAGGCGGCGGGACGGCTCGTGCGCCCGTTCACGATCAGCAACGGCCGCACCCGCCCCACCCACGCGCTCGACCTCATGTCACAGGTCATGGCCACCGGGGTCACCCCCCTCGGCCACCCGGGCCCGGAACACGCGCTGGCCCTCGACCTGTGCCGGGCACCCATATCGGTCGCCGAGGTGGCCGCCCACCTGAAGCTGCCGGCGGCGGTCACCAAGGTGCTGCTGTCCGACCTCGTCGACTGCGGGGCGCTCACCACCAAGCCCCCCGAGTTCCACCACAACCCCACGGACCGGGCCCTTCTGGAGGCAGTGCTCGATGGACTACGACGACAGCTCTGACTACGACGGCGCCACGGACCCCTTCCCCACCGCACTCAAGATCCTGGTGGCGGGAGGCTTCGGGGTCGGCAAGACCACGTTCGTCGGCGCGGTCAGCGAGATCGCCCCGCTCTCCACGGAGGAGCTCCTCACCACGGTCAGCGCCGCGACCGACAACCTCGACGGCATCGAGAACAAGCTCGAGACCACCGTCGCCATGGACTTCGGCCGCATCACCCTGGACCCCGAACATGTGCTGTACCTGTTCGGGACCCCGGGGCAGCAGCGGTTCTGGTTCATGTGGGACGAACTGTCCGAGGGCGCCCTCGGCGCGGTCATCATCGCCGACACACGGCGCCTGGAGGAGTGCTTCGCGGCCGTCGACTTCTTCGAGGAACGCGGGCTCGCCTTCATCGTCGCCGTCAACGAGTTCGACGGCGCCTACCGCTACCACCCCGAGGAGGTGCGCGCCGCGCTCGACCTGGACCCGGACATCCCCGTCGTCTGCTGCGACGCCCGGATCTCCAGCTCCGGTGTGCAGACGCTGCTCACCCTGGTGCGCCACCTCATCGCCCACGCGCCCGTCGGCTCCGCACCCACCGAGAGCGAGGGGGTACGCAGATGAGCTACGACCCGCCCCGCCCGGTCGGCCGGCTGCTGCTCACGCCGCAGGACACCGAGGCCCCCGCCCGCGCCCGCCGACTGCGCGGACTGGGCCTCGGCGAGCGTCCCGAGCCCGCGCTCGACACCTTCGCGGCCCGGCTCGCCGGCCGCACCGGGACGACGTACGCCATGGTCAACTTCCCCGACGAGAACGGGCAGTTCTTCGCCGGACTGCACGCGCCCGAGGCCGCGCCGGTCCTACGGGAGGACGGCACGCGCGTCGAGATCGGCCGCTTCCTGCCCCGCGACCACGGCTTCTGCCCCCATGTCGTCGCCCGGCGCAAGGCGCTGGCACTGCAGGACGTGCGCGACTTCCCCCGCTTCGCCGGCAACGCCGTCGTCGACGACCTCGGCATCCGCTCCTACCTCGGCGCCCCGCTGCTGGACAGCACCGGCATGGTCCTCGGCACGGTGTGCGTCGCCGATGTCGCGCCGCGGACCTGGGGGCGGGAGGGGCTCGACGCCATCAAGGCGGCCGCCGCCGAACTCGTCGTACGACTGGAGGGCGGGCCGCCGCACTGAACGGGGCCGGTGGGGCGTGAAGGAAAGCTGTGGCGGCGTTTAAGAAAAGCTCGATGGACTGTGGGGCACGCGATACGGCAGATTGCTGTGCGATTCCCCATCTGCCCCCGTCCACGGGTTCCTTCGGCGTGCCCGCGGCCGGGATCACACCCTCAGGAGCCGCATCCGTGAAGGCGCTGGTCAAGGAGAAGGCGGAGCCCGGGCTCTGGCTCGTGGACGTCCCCGAGCCGCGGATCGGCCCCGGTGAGGTGCTGATCAAGGTGCTGCGCACCGGCATCTGCGGCACCGACCTGCACATCCGCTCCTGGGACGGCTGGGCGCAGCAGGCGATCAGCACCCCGCTCGTGGTCGGGCACGAGTTCGTGGGCGAGGTCGTCGAGACCGGCCGGGACGTCAGCGACATCGCCGTCGGCGACCGGGTCAGCGGCGAGGGCCACCTGGTGTGCGGCAAGTGCCGCAACTGTCTGGCCGGCCGCCGCCATCTGTGCCGGGCCACGGTGGGCCTCGGCGTGGGCCGCGACGGGGCCTTCGCGGAGTACGTCGCCCTGCCCGCCTCCAACGTCTGGGTGCACCGCGTCCCCGTCGACCTCGACATCGCGGCGATCTTCGACCCGTTCGGCAACGCCGTGCACACCGCGCTGTCCTTCCCGCTGGTCGGCGAGGACGTCCTGATCACCGGCGCCGGACCGATCGGCCTGATGGCGGCGGCGGTGGCCCGGCACGCGGGCGCCCGCAACGTCGTGATCACCGACGTCAGCGAGGAGCGCCTGGACCTGGCCCGCAAGATCGGCGTCAGCCTGGCCCTGAACGTCTCGCGCCTGTCCATCGCCGACGGCCAGCGCGAGCTCAGCCTGCGCGAGGGCTTCGACGTGGGCCTGGAGATGTCCGGCAACCCCGTCGCGATGCGCGACATGATCGCCAACATGACCCACGGCGGCAAGATCGCCATGCTGGGCCTGCCCGCGCAGGAGTTCCCCGTCGACTGGGCCCGGATCGTCACCTCCATGATCACGATCAAGGGCATCTACGGCCGCGAGATGTTCGAGACCTGGTACGCGATGTCCGTCCTGCTGGAGGGCGGCCTGGACCTCGCCCCCGTCATCACCGGCCGCTACGGCTACCGCGACTTCGAGGCGGCCTTCGCCGACGCCGCGAGCGGCCGTGGCGGCAAGGTCATCCTCGACTGGACCGCGTAACTTTCTTAGGAGCTTCTGGAATGTTCGACTCCGTGCGCGACGACCTGCGCGCCACCCTCGACGAGATCCGCGCCGCCGGTCTGCACAAGCCCGAGCGCGTGATCGGCACCCCGCAGTCGGCGACTGTGAGCGTCACCGCGGGCGGCCGCCCCGGCGAGGTCCTCAACTTCTGCGCCAACAACTACCTCGGCCTCGCCGACCACCCCGAGGTGGTCGCCGCCGCCCACGAGGCGCTCGACCGCTGGGGTTACGGCATGGCCTCCGTGCGCTTCATCTGCGGCACGCAGGAGGTGCACAAGGAGCTGGAGGCCCGCCTGTCGTCCTTCCTCGGCCAGGAGGACACGATCCTGTACTCCTCCTGCTTCGACGCCAACGGCGGTGTCTTCGAGACGCTGCTCGGCCCCGAGGACGCGGTGATCTCCGACGCGCTGAACCACGCGTCGATCATCGACGGCATCCGGCTGTCCAAGGCCCGCCGCTTCCGGTACGCCAACCGGGACATGGCCGACCTGGAGGCGCAGCTGAAGGAGGCGGTGGCGGGCGGCGCGCGGCGCAAACTGATCGTCACCGACGGCGTCTTCTCCATGGACGGCTACGTGGCGCCCCTCGCCGACATCTGCGACCTCGCCGACCGCTACGACGCCATGGTCATGGTCGACGACTCGCACGCGGTCGGCTTCGTCGGCCCCGGCGGCCGCGGCACCCCAGAGCTGCACGGCGTCATGGACCGCGTCGACATCATCACCGGCACCCTCGGCAAGGCCCTCGGCGGCGCCTCCGGCGGCTATGTCGCCGCCCGCGCCGAGATCGTCGCCCTGCTGCGCCAGCGCTCCCGCCCGTACCTCTTCTCCAACACCCTCGCCCCGGTGATCGCCGCCGCCTCCCTGAAGGTCCTGGACCTGCTGGAGTCGGCCGGTGACCTGCGGGAGAAGCTCGCGTCGAACACCGCGCTGTTCCGCCGCCGGATGACCGAGGAGGGCTTCGACGTCCTTCCCGGCGACCACGCCATCGCCCCCGTGATGATCGGTGACGCGGCCGAGGCGGGCCGGATGGCCGAGCTGCTCCTGGAGCGCGGCGTCTACGTGATCGGCTTCTCCTACCCGGTCGTGCCGCAGGGCCAGGCCCGCATCCGGGTGCAGCTCTCGGCCGCGCACTCCACCGAGGACGTCGACCGCGCGGTGGACGCCTTCGTCGCCGCGCGGGCGGAGCTGGCCGCCTGACCTGAGAGAATCGGTACGTGATCGAAGCGCGGCGGCTGCACATCCTCCGTGCGGTGGCCGACCATCGCACGGTGACCGCGGCTGCCGCCGCGCTCTACCTCACGCCCTCCGCGGTCTCCCAGCAGCTGACCGCCCTGGAGCAGGAGACCGGGCACCGACTCGTCGAGCGCGGCGCCAAGGGCGTACGGCTCACCCCTGCGGGTGAGATCCTGCTCAGCCACACCAACGCCGTCCTGGCCCAGCTGGAGCGGGCCGAGGCGGAGCTGGCGGCGTACAGCTCGGGCGCGGCCGGCACGGTCACCGTCGCCGCCTTCGCGACCGGCATCGCCCAGGTCGTCGCGCCCGCGGTGGCCTCCCTCGCCGAGTTCGCGCCCGGCATACGCATCCGTGTCCTGGACGCGGAGGGCGACGCAAGCCTGCCGATGGTGCTCGACCGGCAGGTCGACGTGGCCGTCGCCGTCGAGTACCGCGGGGCGCCCTCCGCCGACGACCCGCGCCTCACCCACGTCCCGCTGTACGCCGAGCCCTTCGACGCCGTGGTCCCGGTCAGCCACCGGCTCGCGGAGGCCGCCGAGGTGCCGCTGGCGGAGCTCGCCAAGGACCCGTGGATCGGCCCGTACCCCGGCAACCCCTGCCACGACGTCGTGGTCCTGGCCTGCGAGAGCGCGGGCTTCCAGCCCCGCCTGGAGCACTCCTCCGACGATTTCCGCGCGGTCGTCGCCCTCGCCTCGGCCGACACGGGCGTCGCCCTCGTACCGCGCTCGGCGCTGCGCGGCATGGACCTGACGGGCGTGGTCGTCCGCCCGGTGGACGGGGTGGCCCCGACGCGCCGGGTCTTCGCGGCCGTACGCCGGGGCGCGGAGGAGCATCCGCTGATCCGGCCGGTGCTGGAGGCGCTGGCGGGGGCGGCGCGGGCGTAGGCGGGAAGCGGACGGACCCTGTCCCGGGGTGGCGGGAGCCGGACGGGTTCTGTTCTTGGGTGGCGGGAGCCGGACGGACCCTGTCCTGGGGTGGCGGGAACTGGACGGACCCTGTCCCGGGGGTGGCGGGAACCGGACGGACCCCGGCCTGGGGTGGCGGGAAGACGGACGGGTCCTGTCCCGGGGTAGCGGGAAAACGGACGGACCGCGTCCCGGGGGGTGGCGGGAACCGGACGGTGGCGGTCCGGAGTCTGGGGTGTCATGCGCGTGACGATGATCCTCCCGGCCCTCACCGAGGCGACCAGCCCGCTGTTCCGGCCCATCAAGTACTCGCTGTTCCCGCCGCTGGGCCTGGCCACCCTGGCGGGTTATCTGGACCCCGGCGACGAGGTCGCGCTCTACGACGAGCACGTCGAGCGCCTCGACCTGGAGTCCCTTCCGTCGCCGGACCTGGTGGTGATCCAGCCGTACATCACCTCTGCCCGGCGCTCCTACGAGATAGCCGACCACTTCCGCGCCCGGGGCGTGCACGTCGCCATGGGCGGGCTGCACGTGACCTCGCTGCCCGAGGAGGCCGCGGCGCACGCCGACACGGTCTTCACCGGCCCGGGTGAGGACACGTGGCCGCTGTTCCTGAAGGACTTCCGCGACGGCGACCCGGCCCGCCGCTACGACTCGAAGCTACGCACACTGGCCGGACTGCCGCCCGTACGCCGGGACTTGATCAAGAGGCACCTGTACCTCGTCCCCAACTCGATCGTCGTGACGCGCGGCTGCCCCCACCACTGCGACTTCTGCTACAAGGACGCCTTCTTCGAGGGCGGCAAGTCCTTCTACACCCAGGCCGTCGACGACGCGCTCGCGGAGATCGACCGGCTCCCCGGCCGGCACCTCTACTTCCTCGACGACCACCTCTTCGGCAACCGCCGTTTCGCCGAGGGCCTGTTCGACGGCATGGCTGGCGGAGGACGGCTGTGGCAGGCGGCGGCCACCGTCAACTCCATCATGAAGCCGGGCCTGTTGGAGAAGGCGGTCGAGGCGGGCCTGCGCAGCCTGTTCATCGGCTTCGAGACCGTCAACGACGCCAACCTCGCCGAGCGCCGCAAGAACCAGAACGTCGGCACCGACTACGCGGCGGTAGTGCGGCGCGTCCACGACGCCGGGGTCATGGTCAACGCCAGCTTCGTCTTCGGCCTCGACCAGGACGGCCCGGACGTCTTCGACCGCACGGTCGAGTGGGCCGTGGACCAGGGCATCGAGACGGCGACCTTCCACATCATGACCCCGTATCCGTCGACCGGACTGTGGAAGCAGCTGGAGTCCGAGAACCGCATCCTGCATCGCGACTGGGACCAGTACGACACCCGCCATGTGGTGTACGAGCCGCGCGGCATGACGACACGTCAGCTGGAGGACGGCTACTGGCGGGCCTACCGCGATTTCTACCGCTGGTCGAACATCTGGCGCGGCTCGGCGGCCCAGCCCGGCCGGCACGAGCGGCTTCGGCACCTCGCCTACGCGGGCGGCTGGAAGAAGTTCGAGCCCGCGTGGGACCTGCTCATCCGCTCCCGGCACGTGGTGCGAGCACTGCCCGCGCTGGAGCGGACGCTGGCCGCGTTCGGCGGTCGGGAGTGAGGGTGATGTAACACGGCTGTCTCATATCCGGGATAGTGTCCCGGATATGAGAGAAGTAGACCTTCGTCTGGGCGCCCGGCTGGCCGAACTGCGCGCCGAACGCGGCTGGGCGCTGGGGGAGTTGGCCGAGCGCAGCGGCATCAGCCGCTCGACCCTCTCCCGCGCCGAGCGGGCCGAGATCAGCCCCACCGCCTCCCAGCTCAACCGGCTGTGCGCGGTGTACGGGCGGACCATGTCCCAGTTGCTCAGCGAGGTCGAGGCGGAGCCGGCCCCGGTGCTGCGGTCGGCCGACCAGCCGGTCTGGGAGGACCCCGCCGCAGGTTTCGTACGACGCTCCGTGTCGCCGCCGCATGCCGGGCTGCGCGGCGAACTCGTCGAGGGCAGGCTCGCCCCCGGCGCCGACCTGGCCTACGACCGGCCACCCGTGCCGGGTCTCGAGCAGCACATCTGGCTGCTGGAGGGGGAGTTGGAGGTGACCGCGCAGGACGTGACGCACACCCTCGGTGCAGGCGACTGTCTGCGGCTTCGGGTGTGGGGGCCGACGCGGTTCCGGTGCACGGGGCCGCAGTCGGCGCGCTATGTGCTGGCGGTGGTGCTGCCGTGATGGTGACCCGCCTGAGCGAACTGCAAGTGCACGATCTGGCCGAGGAGTTGGCCGAGCTGCTGACCGACACCGTGGAGAGCGGCGCCTCGATCGGCTTCCTCGCGCCGATGGACGCCGCGGCCGCCCTCGCCTGGTGGCGGGAGCGTGCCGCGGCCGTGGCCGCCGGGCAGCTCGGGGTGTGGGCCGCGCACGAACGCGACCGGCTGGTCGGCACCGTGAGCCTCGCCTTCCCGGACAAGCCCAACAGCCGGCACCGCGCCGAGGTCGTCAAGCTGATGGTCCACCGCGACGCCCGGGGCCGCGGCCTCGGCCGCACCCTGCTGACCGCGGCGGAGGAGGCCGCCGCCGCGGCCGGCATCACCCTGCTCCACCTCGACACGGAGACCGACAGTCCCGCCGAGCGCCTCTATCGGTCCGCGGGCTGGACCAGGGTGGGCGTCATCCCCGACTACGCGGCGAGCCCGGCGGGCGTGCTGTGCGGGACGACGATCTACTACAAGAGCCTCTCCGCAGGTTGATTGTCAGTGGTGGGCGCTACGGTGCGTGTCATGCCGGAAGCCGAAGACGTACGCCGTGTCGCCCTGTCCCTGCCGGACACGACGGAGAAGGTCGCCTGGAGCATGCCCACGTTCCGGGTGGCCGGGAAGATGTTCGCGACCCTGCCCGAGGACGAGTCGTCCATGGCCGTGCGCTGCCCCAAGGAGGAGCGCGACGAGCTGGTGATGTCCGAGCCCGAGAAGTTCTGGATCGCCGACCACGAGGCCCAGTTCGCGTGGGTCCGGGTGCGGCTCGCCGCCCTGGAGGACGAGCACGAACTGCGCGACATCCTCGCCGACTCCTGGCGCCAGGCGGCCCCGCCGCGACTCCTCGAAGCCCACCCGGGGCTGGGGCTGCCGGCAGCCGACTGAGACCGCACTGTCGTTTCCCGGCCCCGGAAAATCCGTCGGCGTGGACAGCACCGCGTGGCATGATCCGGGGGCACAGGTCTGGACCAGTCGCTCGGGCGGGAGGGGTTGCGCAGGATGTCGGGGAGGACGTCGCAGCAGTCGGAGCCGGGGGGAGCGGGGGCGGGGGGCCTGGGCTCGGGGTCAGGAGGGGCGGGGCCGAGGGTTCTCGGCCCGGAGTCAGGGGGAGCGGGGTCGGGGGCGCTGGGCTCGGAGTCTGGGGGAGCGAGGCCGGGGGGTCTGGGCTCGGGATCGGGGGGCCTGGGCTCGGGATCGAGGAGAGCCGGGCCAGGGGCCCATGGGCAGGCGCCCGGGGGAGCGAAGCAACCGGTCCGGCTCGTGGCCGGCGAAGGCGCGGCGCGGCCTCTCTGGTCGCGGGACTTCGGTCTCTTCTTCGTCGCCCGGGCCGTCGCGCGGCTCGGCGACACCATGCTGCCCGTGGCGCTCGCCGCCGGTCTGCTCCAGCACGGGTACGGGGCGGGTGCGGTCGGTCTGGCGATGGCCGCGACCGCGGCCGCCTTCGCCGGACTGGTCGTCTTCGGCGGCGTGATCGCCGACCGGTTCAGCACCCGCAAGCTCATGATCGGCGCCGACCTCGTACGGCTCGTCACCCAGGCCCTGACCGCCGTCCTCTTCTACACCGGCCATGTCGTGCTCTGGGAGATCTGCGTCATCGGCGTGATCAACGGCGTGGCCGGGGCCGTCTTCCAGCCGGGCGTGGCCAGTACGGTGCCCCGGCTCGCCACGGACGTCCAGGGCGCCAACGGCGCGATACGCGTCGCCGAGTCCGCCGCCCAGCTTGCCGGGCCCGCCTTCGCCGGTGTGCTGGTCGGCCTCGCCGCGCCGGGCGGTGTCTTCGCCGCACACGCCGCCACGTACGGCGTGAGCGCCCTGTGCCTGCTGCTGCTCCGCCTGCCGCCGCTCGGCCACGCCGGACGGGCCCCCGGGCGCGGGGCGCGAGCCTTCCGGGCCGACCTGGTCGAGGGCTGGCGCGAGTTCCGCTCCCGCACCTGGATGTGGGCCGTGATCGCCATCTGGTGCCTGTACATGATCGCCGTATGGGGACCTTCGGTGCCGCTCGTCGCGACGGAGGTCGTGCAGCAGCACGGCGCGGGCGCGTACGGCCTGGTCAACTCGGCCCTCGGGGCCGGCACGGTCGTCGGCGGGCTGATCGCCCTGCGGCTGCGTCCGCGCCGCATGCTGCGGGCCGGCGCCTTCGCCGTGATCGGCTTCACGGCGTTCCCGACGGCCGTCGGACTGGGGCTGGGCGTGCCCGCCATGGCGGTGGGAGCCGCGATAGCCGGGGCGGGCCTGTCCTTCTGGGGCGTGATGTGGGCGACCACCGTCCAGACCCAGGTCCAGCCGGACGTCCTGAACCGCATCCACGCCTACGACGTCGCGGGCTCCCTGGCGATGATGCCCGTCGGCCAGGCCCTGGCCGGTCCCGCCGCGTCCGCCCTCGGCACCCACCGGGTCCTGCTGATCAGCGGCGTGGTCAGCCTGGTGGTGGCGGCCGCGCTGCTCGCCGTCCGCCCCATCCGCGACCTGGTCCGCGTCGACCCGGCCCCGTCCTCGGCGGGCGCCCGGGCCTGAGGCCCCGGAAATGGAGTGCGCGACCACCGACCGGAGTGCGGTATGGTTTCTCTGCACGTTCGGCCAGGGGAAACCCCAGGTCAGACGGCACCGGGACGTGGCGCAGCTTGGTAGCGCACTTGACTGGGGGTCAAGGGGTCGCAGGTTCAAATCCTGTCGTCCCGACCAGCTTCTACGCAGGTCGAAGGCCGTTTCTCTCCGTGAGAAACGGCCTTTTCCGTGTGCCTTGTCAGGCCTGCTGGTCCGGCTCGTCCGTGGGCGGCGCTGTCGAGGCGGTGAAGGAGGGCGACCAGAAGTCGCGGCCCTGGATCACGGGCGCGGAGAAGGTGCCTCCGCTGATGCTGTTGTGTACGGTCCCCGTGTCCAGCCGCTCGGCCGACTCGCGCCACTGGCGCAGTCCCGCGTGGAACTCGGCGTCCAGGGCGGCCCGTACCGCCAGTGCCGTGCTCAGTGCATGGGCGCGGGTGGTGTCGTCCGGGGCGTCGGCCAGCCGGGCGAGCTCCGCCTCCCCCGAACTGACGGCCGAGGCGTCCTCGTTGCCGTCCGGCCGCCGGAACCGCCGCCGCACCAGCGCGCTCAGCCCGGCCCACGCCTCCCGGCCGACCTCTCCGCCGGCGCCTCCCGCGAGCGCCGCCAACAGTGCCACCGAAATCGGCTCCACGCCGTAACCCCCTTCTCGGTGGGGGTGGCGGCCTGGGCAGCCACCCCGGTGTGCCGGCCGGTTACCTGGCGGGCCTCATCATGATGCAGCCGTACGTCCCGACCGCTTGGGTCGAGGTGTGCCCGGCAGCCGGCGCGCCGAGCGCATTCGCGCCGAGAATGCCGAATGCGGCGACGAGGCCGGCCTGAACGGCCAGGCGGCCCACCTTCTTGCTCACGGAAGTGCTGTCCTTTCGCAGTTACGGATCTTGCGAACGGACACTAGCCGATGAGCTGCTTATGTGTGAAATCCATGATCGAGAGTTATTCGGCGACCCCCAAAGAGCGTACGGTGCGTTCGGTTTTGGCCAATGCTTCGGCCGCCTTGGCCCTCTCGTCCGCGTCATGTGTGCGGTCCGCCAGGGAAATGGCCGAGCGCAGGTTCTCCTCGGCGGCGGCGGGCCGTCCCGCATCCCGGTGGGCCTCACCCAGGCACCGCAGGGCCCGGGTCTCCTGGTGGGCGGCGCCGATCGTACGGGCGACGTCCAGGGCGTCCAGAAGGTGCCGCACGGCCGTGTCGGGCTCTCCGGCCCTGCGGTGCGCCTCGCCCAGGCCGATCACGGCGTCGGCCTGACTCTTCAGATCGCCGAGTGCCCGGAATTCCGTGAGCGAGTGCCGGTAAAGGGGAATCGCGGCAGCTGTGTCACCGGATTCCGTGAGGGCGTCGGCAAGGCTGCAACGGGCCGTGGCCCGGTCGTAGCGATTCCCGGAACTCTCCAGAAGGATGAGCGACTCCTCGAATGAGCGGCGGGCGGATTCGAGGTCCCCGGTGCGCATGTATAGATCGCCGATATTGTTGAGGGACTTTCCCTGCGCGGCATGATCTCCGGCCTCCGTGAAACCGGCGAGGGATTTCTGGAAGTGCTCCAGAGCGCGACTGTGCTCGCCCAGGAAAAGCAGGATCACCGCGATGTTGTTGTGCAGCCGTGCGACCGCCAGAGAATCACCGGACAGGGTGACGATGGCGAACGACTTCTGGAAGAGCACGAGTGCGGCCCGATGGTCACCCAGGTGCCACTTCAGTGTGCCGAGCGTCCGCAGCGCCTCGGCCTCGGCCTGCGTGTCCCCGGTCTCCCGTGCCGTCCGCAGGGCCCGTTCTCCCGTCTCGGCGGCCTCCGTATAGCGCGCCGTGCTGGCATACACCGCACTCAGATGGAACAGCCCCCGACACAACGCCCCCCTCTCCCCCGACCGCCCCCAGTGATCGACGGCCGCCTCCAGGACAGTCCCGGCGTCGTGCCAGTGGCACTGTTCGTTGAGGAAGCCGGCCAGGGAGTAGGCGAGCCGGGCCGCGGCGTCGGGGCGGCCCGTGGTGCGGGCGTGCTGCTCCACGGCCAGGAGGTTCATGCGCTCGGCGGCCAGCCAGGCGCGGGCGGTCTCGGCGTCGGACCAGTCGGGCCAGTCGGGCAGGTCGCTGCCCGGGTGCTCGGCGGGTGAGCCCGGTCTGGTGCGGTGGGGATAGGCGAGCCGGTCGGCGCGGTCGGCGGCGTGCAGGCAGAAGTCGGTGAGGCGGTGCAGGACGGCGGCGCGGTCCTCGGCGTCGTCGTCCGCCAGGGCCCGGTCACGGCCGTACTCGCGCAGCAGGTCGTGGTAGTGATACCGGTCGGGGACCGGCTCCCGCAGCAGGTGGCAGGCCAACAGAGACTCCAGCATCCGCTCGGCCGCCGCCGGCGGCACACCGAGCGCGGCCGCCGCCGACTCCGCGGTGAGGTCAGGGCCCGGATGCAGGCTGAGCCGGCGGAACGCGGTGCGCTGTTCGTCGGTGAGGGTCTGATAGGTCAGGCCGAACGCCCGGACCATCTCCTGCTCGGCGTCCCTGATCTCGCCGAGCCGGTACCCGGTGCGGGCGAGGCGGTCGGCCAGCGTGCCCGGCGTCCAGGAGGGGTGGGCGTGGAACCGGCTCGCGACCAGCTCGATCGCCAGCGGGAGGTTGCCGCACAGCCGGACGATACGGGCGATCTCCCCGGTGTCGCGGGTGCGCTCCTCCCCGGCGAACGCGCGGAACAACACAACGGCGTCGTCGGTTGGCAGCACGTCCAGCGGGATGTGCCGGGCGTGCGGCAGACCGGTCAGATGGCGCCGGCTGGTGATGATCGTCAGCGAGGGGGAGCCGCCCGGCAGCAGCGGCCGGATCTGCTCGGCGCTGACGGCGTCGTCCAGGACGATGACGGCCCGGCGCTCGGCGAGCAGGGTCCGCCACAGGGCGACGCGGCCCTCCAGCTCGACGGGGATGGTCGTGGCGGGCGTACCGAGCAGCCGCAGAAGGGTGGCCAGCGCCGCGTCGGGGCTGAGTGGGTCACCGGCGGGTGAGTGGCCGCGCAGATCGAGGTACAGCTGCCCGTCGGGGAAGCGCCGCGAGAGCTGATGCGCGCCGTGCACGGCCACGGCGGTCTTGCCCACCCCGGCCATACCGCTGACGGCGCTGACGGACTGCAGGCTGATCACCGAGCCGCCCTCCGGTGCGGCGTCCACCGCGGCGCTCAGCGCCCGCAGCTCGGTCGACCGGCCGACCAGAGGCGGCTGATGCGGCAGATTCCGCGGCGGAGGGGGAGGTGGTGTCGGTGCCGGAGGCGAAGGCGGCTGCGGCAACGGCGTGCGCGGCGTCCCCGCAGCCGAGCGGAGCGCCGTCGTGGGCCCGCCGCCGAGCAGCTCGGCCACCGGGCGGCGTTCCAGGATGCCCCGGTGGATCCGGTCCAGCTCGGCGCCCGGACGGGAACCGTACTGGGTCATCAGCAGCCGACGGGCTTCCTGGTGCACCCGCAGCGCGTCCGTGTACCGGTCGCTTCCGTAGTACGCCAGCATCAGCTGGCCCGCCAGCGTCTCGTCGCCCGGATGCCGCTCGACGAGCGCGGAGAGCTCGGCGCCCGCCTCCGCGAAGCGGCCCAGCCGCAGCAGGGCGGCGGTGCGTGAGACGGTGGCGCCGAGCCGGCGCTCCGCGAGGTTCCTGCGCACGGTCTCCGCCCACAGCCCGGGCAGCCCCGCCAGCGCCTCGCCCCGCCACAGCCGCTCGGCGCGGTCGAGGGCGTCGAACCTCCGCTCGTCGTCGCCTTCGGAGGCGAACTTCCCTGCGTCGGCGACGAGTTGCTGGAAGCGGTGCCAGTCGACCGACGCGCGGTCCGTCTCCAGCGTGTACGTGTGGGCGCGGCTGACGATCCGGGGTGCCCTGCTGCCGGAGGGGTCGGCGAGTCTCAGGCGCCGGCGCAGGCGCGAGACGTAGGAGTGGACGTTCTCGCGGGCGTGTGGCGGAGGTTCACCGTCCCAGAGCCGGTCGGTGAGCGTGTCCAGGGCGATCGGCCGGCCCGCCTCCAGGGCCACGGTCGCCAGCAGGGCGCGCTCCTTGTCCGAGGCGATCTCCACTTGCCGGCCGTCCACGCACAGACCCACCGGTCCCAGTAACTGGAATTCCATCGGCGCCTCCCGCTGGTCCGGTCATTTCCAACTAGCAGGGGGGTGGTAATGGACTGTCATGGACTGACGAGCATGACATCCGGCCGAAGTCCTTTCCAGACGCGGCTGCGTGCTGACTGAAACTGGCTGGGCCCTTGGCCAACGGGCGCCTGCCGGACGGAAGTTGGAGCCCCTGGCCGAATCGCTTCCTTCGATCCAACCGACCGCATCGATGGTTACGGCACCGGGGTAGGACCCCACATCGTCGATACATCATCGACAGGAGCGACAACGGGGGAGCGGAACGTGATGAGTGAGGCGTGGGAGGACGGGCGGGAAAGAGGCACCAGCAATTCGATCTCGGGGTCGGCCCGTTTCTACGGACCCACCGTCCAGGCCCGTGACATCCATGTCCAGGCACCCGCACCACAGCCCCCACCGACCCCACGCCAACTCCTGCCGGTTCCGGCACACTTCACCGACCGCGAGGAAGAACTCGCCGCCCTGGACCGTATGCTCGCCGCGCAGGAGCCTCCCCTGGTCGTGGTCACCGGACCGGCCGGCATCGGCAAGACCACCCTCGTCTCCCGCTGGCTCCGCGGCCACGCGTCCGGCTTCCCCGACGGGCAGTTGTATGCCGACCTGCGCGGCCACGCGGCGGACGGGCCGGCCCCGCCGGGAGAGATCCTCGGCAGGTTCCTGCGGGCGTTCGGAGCACGGGCGGTGCCCGTGGACGTGGCGGAGCAGGCCTCGCTGTGGCGGTCGGTCACCGCCGACCTGCGGATCGCGGTCATGTTGGACAACGCCTTCACCGCGGCACAGATCCGGCCGTTGTTGCCGGGCGGCGCGGGCGGCCTCGTCGTCGTGACCAGCCGCCGCAGACTGACGGGGCTGCGGATGGACGGCGCGGAGTTCCATCAGGTGCAGGCGCTCGGCCCCGCCGCCGGGGTGGAACTGTTCCTCCGCGGTGCCGGAGAGGACCGCACCACAGGTGAACTGCCCGCCGTACGACGGGTGGTGTCGCTGTGCGCGGGCCTGCCCCTCGCGGTGTGCCTCGCCTCGGCCCGGCTCGCCGCGCGGCCCGGACAGCCCGTTGCGGCCCTCGCGGACGCGCTCACACCGGACGGCGGCCGGCTGGCCGCGCTGGAAGTCGAGGGGGAGGCCACCGTGCGCAAGGCACTGGACGCGTCGTACGCCGTGCTCGGCCCTGAGGCGGCCCGCCTGTACCGGGCCCTCGGACTGCTGCCCCTGCCCGCCTTCGACTCCCTCACGGCGGCCGCGGCCCTGGCGGAGTCCCAGGAGTGGGCGGCCCGCCGGCTGGACGAACTCGTGGAGGCCAACCTGCTGGAGGACCTCGGCCCGGACACCTTCCGCTTCCACGACCTGGTCCGGGTCCATGCCCGCGACCGCGCCCGGTCGACCGACACCGAGGACACGCACGACCGCATCCTGCGACGGGTGGCCGACCGGTACCTGCAGACCGCGACCGAGGCCCAACGCCTCATCACCCCGCACCAGTTCACCCTGTCCCGGACCTACGCCCACCCCTCCCCGCTGCCCGCGCCCTTCGAGGACGACCGGGACGCCCTCGGCTGGCTGGACGCCCGGCGCGGCGACCTCATGGCCGTACTGCGGCTGGCCGCCGAGCGCGGCTGGCACACCACGGCCTGGCAGCTCACCGACGCCATGTGGCCCCTGTTCCTCCGTCTGCGCCACTACGACCTGTGGATCGAGGCGCACCGCATCGGCCTGGACGGGGCGCGCGGCGCCGGAGACCGCGAGGCCGAACGGCAGATGCTCAACTCCGGCGCCATCGGCCTGAGCGCCGCCGGCCGCATCGCCGACGCCGCCGAGTGGTACGACGCCTCGCTCCGCGCGGCCCGCGACGCCGGCGACGTACGGGACGAGGGACAGGCCCTGCTCGGGCTCGGCGGCTGCCGTATCGCCGAGGGCCGGCTCGCGGAGGCCCGCTCCCTCCTCGACCGCGCCGTCACGGTCTGGGATGCCTGCGGCTACCCCCGAGGAGTCGCCCTCGCGCGCATTCTGCTCGGCGAGATCGCCCTCGCCGAGCAGGACCCGCAGCGGGCCGTCGACTGCTTCTCCCGGGCCCGGGAGGGCCTGCTCGCGGTGGCCGACCCGCATGACGCGGCCCGCGCGCTGGTCTTTCTGGGGCGGGCCCGGGCCGTCGCCGGTGACCATGCGACAGGCGTCGCCCGGATGGAGGAGGCCCTCGCGGTGTTCACCGCCTCCGGCGCCGCCCACTGGCAGGCGCGCACCTGGGAGATGCTGGCGGACACCGCGAAGGAACGCGGCGAGGACACGGCCGCCGAGGACTTCCGGGCCCGTGCCCTCACCCTGTACGAGCAGACCAGTCCGGCGGACGCCCGCCGGCTCAGGGATCTGTAGAGCAGGCCGCCTCCGCCGCTCACCAGCGCGTCAGCCGCCTCCGCCGCTCACCAGCGCGTCAGCCGCCTCCCCCCGCCACCCGGACGTCCTCGATGTCCCGCAGGCGGCGGCCCGCCGTCAGCCAGCCGTGCAGGCAGGAGACCAGCAGCGGACGGTCCGCCGGCACCCCGCGGAGCAGCAGCAGGCCCGACCGGTCGGTGACGGCCCAGCCGCCGTCCGCCAGCGGCACCGCGCCCACCCGGCAGCCGGGGTGCGCGGCCATGAGGGCCGAGAGCCAGCGGGCCGCGACGGCGAGCGGGCGGGGATGGCGCCCGTACAGGACGTCGGCACAGGCGGACCACCAGGGCTCCGCGCACGCCTCGGCGTCGACGGCCAAGTGCTCGTCGGTGCCGGGCCCGTCGCCACCGACCCGGGCCAGCAGGCCGTAGTCCCGCCCGCTCGAGCGCAGCAGGAGCACCAGGTCCATGCCGGGGTCCGCCGTACGGTGATGATCCGTCAGCAGGACGGAGACGAAGCACCTCACGCCGGAACCCCCCGGCGGCCCGGCGCCCACGCGTCCAGCGGTGGCGGCACCGGTAAGGGGACCGTCTCCGGCTCGTGCGCGGGCTGCCCCAGGCCCAGCAGGCGGTACATCAGCCGGCGCATGTTGCGGTTGAAGCGGCCGGGCTCCGAGGTGATGCGCGAGGCGATCGCCGCGTACTCCTCGGGCCGGTACTCGGCCGCCGCGTAATGGAGTTGGTCGACGAGCGGGTGGGTGGGCGACAGCGCCGGTGCGGTCGCGGCCAGCGCGGCCGCGGGCGAGGCCGGGTTGATCTCCCGCTCCGGCGAACTGGCCAGCAGGATGGGCGCCCCGGTCAGCGTGCCGTACAGCGTGACCGAACCGTGGTCGCCGATGATCGAGTCCGCGGCGATCAGCACGGTACGCCAGTCCGCCTCGGGCGGGACCAGCGTGACACCCAGCCGGACGCACTGCGCCAGCCAGGCCCTGACCTGCCAGGAACCGTGCCCCGACCAGACGTTGGGATGCACGAGGAGCACCGTCCGGTACCGGCCCGCGGGCAACTCGGCGACCAGCCGGGGCAGCAGGGCCTCGAACCGGCCGAAGGACGACGACGCGCCCCAGGTCGAGGCGACCACCACCAGCTCCTCGCCGTCCGGGACACCGAGCGCCCGACGGTACGCGGCCCGCAGCGGCAGGCTCGCCGTGATCCGGTCGTGCGCCGGATCACCGACCACATGGGCGTACGGCATCACCTCCGGGCAGTGGCGCGCCAGATCGGGGAGTTCGGCATGGTGCGGGACGGCCACCGCGGCGGGCAGCCGGCCACCGGGCACGAGGTCGTACCGGCGCAGCCCCGCCACCCCCGGGTGCGCCCCCTTCACCAGGCGCTTCACATAACCGGCCCCGTGCGGCAGCGTGATCAGCGGGGCGGAGATCTCCTCCACGCCCCGCGGCCCCGCCGCCAGGGCCAGGTCGAACGACATCCGCACCGCCTCCTCCCACGGCACCACCGCTCCGCCCAGCCCCTGGAGGAAGCGCGGCACGTCGTCGCCGAAGACGTGCGGCGGCGCGGTGAAGACGACCTGGACCCGGAAGTCGGCCTCCAGCAGCGCCAGGACGTCGACCAGGCGCTTTCCGTAGGTGAGGGTGTGCACCACGGCCAGCACCGTCTTGCGTTCGAGCAACGTCAGCCACTCGCGCCCTTCGTCCGGCACCCTCGGGCTCTTTCCCAACGCCGACATGGCAATGTCCCCCCGTCGTCCGTGCGGCCCGGGCGGGCCGCTCGCCGGGCGTGTGCCCCTGCCGGATGGACGGAAGGCTTGCCGCCGCCTTGCGGAAACCTTGCAGGGGGCGACCGGGCGGGCAGGCGGCGGGTTTCGTCCGGGATGTGGAACGGAGTCGAGGCGTTCTTGACCGGTTCGAACCCGCCCTGCTTGGATCGTGGCATGAAGCGACAGGACCTCACGCGGCGACGCCATGTCGACCTCGCGCGTGTCTCCAGCTCCTGCTGTCGCAGCCGGGCCTGACCGTACCGAAGGCATTCCTCGTACCGTCCGCCCGGCCGGATTCCCCTCCGCGTCGGTGACGCCGTTCTTTTCCATTCCCTTCCCGCGCACCTGAGTTCGAGTTCGCCGGTGTTCCGTGCTGCCCGGCGGGCGAGGCCTGCGCGGCGCTGGCGCTTCACGAACCGAAAGGTCCCCCGCATGGCCACCGTCCTGTCCGTCTCCGGCAGCCCCTCCGCCACCTCCCGCACCGCCCGACTGCTGCGTCACCTCGACCGGCGGCTGACCGAGCAGGGGCATGAGGTGATACCGCTGGACGTGCGGACGCTGCCCGCCGAGGCCCTGCTGGGGGCCGACTTCGGCCATCCGGCGATCGTCGAGGCCACCGCGCTGTTCGCGCGGGCCGACGGGGTCGTGATCGGCACACCCGTCTACAAGGCGGCGTACTCCGGGCTGCTGAAGTCGCTGCTCGACCTGCTGCCGCAGTACGCGCTGGCCGGCAAGACCGTCCTGCCGCTGGCCACCGGCGGCACCACCGCGCACGTCCTCGCCATCGACTACGCCCTGCGCCCGGTCCTGGCCTCCATGGGACCCGCGCACATCACGCCGGGCTGGTTCACCCTCGACAAGGACCTCACCGTCGGCGAGGACGGCACGCTCACCGTCGCACCGGCCTCGGCGGAGGCCCTGGCCCAGGTCACCGACCAGTTCTCGCTCGCCCTCGGCGGCCGGCCCCACCTCCTCGCCGCCACCGGCTGACGGCCGCCGCCGACCCGACAGGAGTCACCCCATGTCGCTCACCTTCCACTGGTTCCTGCCCACCAACGGCGACAGCCGCCATGTCGTCGGCGGCGGGCACGGCAGCCCGGCCACCGCGTCCGGGCGCGACCGGCCGCCGACGGTCGCCTATCTGAGCCAGATCGCCCGCGCCGCCGAGGACCTGGGCTTCGTCGGCGCCCTCACGCCCACCGGCGCCTGGTGCGAGGACGCCTGGCTGACGACCGCGATGGTCAGCCGGCACACCGAGCGCCTGAAGTTCCTCGTCGCCTTCCGTCCCGGCTTCGTCTCGCCCACCCTCGCCGCGCAGATGGCCGCCACCTTCCAGCGGCACAGCGGCGGCCGCCTGCTGCTGAACGTGGTCACCGGCGGCGAGAGCCAGGAGCAGCGCGCCTACGGCGACTTCCTCGACAAGGACGCGCGGTACCGCCGTACCGACGAATTCCTGGACGTCGTACGGCAGTTGTGGGAGGGCAAGACCGTCGATCTGCGCGGCGAGCACCTCCGGGTCGAGGACGCGAGGCTCGCGCGGGTGCCCGAGCCCGTCCCCGAGGTGTACTTCGGGGGCTCCTCGCCGATCGCCGGGGAGGTCGCCGCCCGGCACGCCGACGTGTATCTCACCTGGGGCGAGCCGCCCGCGCAGGTCGCCGAGAAGATCGCGTGGATCCGCGGCCTCGCGGCCCGGTGGCAGCGCGCCCCGCGCTTCGGCATCCGGCTGCACGTCATCACCCGTGACACCGCCGCACAGGCCTGGGCGGAGGCGGACCGGCTGCTGGACGGCTTCGACCCGGAGACCGTGCGGGCCGTCCAGGCCGGGCTCGCTCGCAGCGAGTCCGAGGGGCAGCGGCGCATGCTCGCCCTGCACGACGGCGGCAGTCGCGAGCGCCTGGAGATCCACCCCAACCTGTGGGCCGGCATCGGCCTGGTCCGTGGCGGCGCGGGGACCGCCCTGGTCGGCAGCCACGACGAGGTGGCCGACCGCATCGAGGAGTACCACGCCCTCGGCATCGACGAGTTCGTCCTGTCCGGCTATCCGCACCTGGAGGAGGCGTACTGGTTCGGCGAGGGCGTACTGCCCCGGCTGGCCGCGCGCGGCCTGTGGCGGCACCCGGCCACCGAAGCCCCCCTGGCTCCCCTCGCCGCCTCGGCGGGATCGCGCTGAGAACCCCGCCCGCCGCTCCCGGAGACCGTACGGCGGACCGTCAGCCCGTCGCGAGCGACACCTCCGTCGCCTTGACCAGGGCCGTCACCGGGGCGCCCGTGCCCAGGGCCAGCTCGGCGACGGCGTCCCTGGTCACGGCGGCGGTCAGCTCGCCGACGCCGTCGACCGCGACCTTCACCGAGGCCATGACGGCCCCTGTGGTGATCTCCCGCACCACACCGGGCAGCCGGTTGCGGATGGACAGGCCCGCGACCGGGCCGGTGGCCAGCGCCACCTCGGTGGCCTTCACCAGGGCGCGCACGGCGGCGCCCGGGGCGAGCTCCAGCTCGTCCACGGCCTCCCTGGTGATCGCGGCGGTGAGCTCCCGGCCGCCGTCGAGGCGGACTCCGACCGTCGCCATGACCTCGCCGGGGACGACGGTGACGACCGTGCCGGTCAGCTGGTTACGGATGCTCAGGCTCATCGGGGTGCCTCACAGGCTTCGGGCCTCACGGGGAGGGATGTCCGGTTTGTCCTCCACCGTACGGCCCGGAGCCTCATGTCCCCGCGATCGCCGCGGGGTGCTCGTGCTCGCAGGTCTCGTCGAAGCTATGGGTGTCCCAGGCCGGGAACGGGTCCTCGGTCGGGGCCGGCTCACCGGGCCGCAGCAGACAGCCGGTGAGCGCGGTCCGCAGGGCCTCGCAGTCCAGGCCGGTGCCGATGAAGACCAGCTCCTGGGCGTACGGCGCCCCGGGGTCACGGGCCCCGGAGGGCTCGAAGCGCGCCACGGACCCGGCCTGCGACCACAGGCCCGTCACCCGCTCGCGCCCGGCCAGGGTGAAGAAGCCCTTGGACCGCAGGACCCTGCCGTACGCCCCGCTGTCCATGTCCTGTGTCACGAAGCTCCACAACCGCTGCGGATGGAAGGGGAGTTCGGAGCGGAAGACGGTGGAGGAGATGCCGTACTCCTCGGTCTCGGGCACATGGTCGCCGTTGAGCTCGCGCACCCAGCCGGGGGCCTGCTGCGCCCGGTCCAGGTCGAACAGGCGGGTGCCGAGCACCTCGGTGAGCGGAACGCGGCCGTGGGTCGCGGGGACGACACGGGCGGCCGGGTTGAGCCGGGCGAGGGTGGCCCGCAGCCTGTCGGCGGTGCCGGTGTCGACCAGGTCGAGCTTGTTCAGGACGAGGACGTCGGCGAACTCGATCTGGTCCATCAGCAGGTCGCTGACGGTCCGTTCGTCGTCCTCGTACGGGGCCAGGCCGCGTTCGGCCAGATCGTCGCCGCTCTGCAGCTCCGGCAGCAGATTGACCGCGTCCACGACCGTGACCATGGTGTCCAGACGGGCGAGATCGCCCAGGGTGGCCCCGTCGTCGCGGGCGAAGGCGAACGTCGCGGCCACCGGCATCGGCTCGGAGATACCGCTGGACTCGATGAGCAGATGGTCGAACCGCCCCTCGCGGGCCAGCCGTTCCACCTCCACCAGCAGGTCGTCGCGGAGCGTGCAGCAGATGCAGCCGTTGGTCATCTCGACCAGCCGCTCCTCCGTCCGCGACAGCGCGGCCTCGCCGCCGCGCACCAGCGCCGCGTCGATGTTGACCTCGCTCATGTCGTTGACGATCACCGCCACGCGCAGGCCCTCGCGGTTGGCCAGCACATGGTTGAGCAGGGTGGTCTTGCCTGCTCCGAGGAAGCCGGACAGGACGGTGACGGGCAGTCGGCCGTGCGGCATCGGCTCAGCCCTCGGGGCGCAGCAGCCCGCGCTCGTACGCCTTGACCAGGTGCTGCGGGACGAGGTGGCGGACGCCGTCGACGGTCACGGGCACGAGCTGGGCGGTGGCCGCCTTCCACTGGGCGCGCCGGTGGCGGGTGTTGCTGCGGGACATCTTCCGCTTGGGAACGGCCATGGGAGTCCTTCCACATAGGTGTGTGTGCCGGGGTGCGGCACAGACACAGGCGTGCCGGGGTGCGGCACAGACGCTACATGAAAATGAATCCCATTACGAAACGCTCGAGATGCTCGGGTGCCTCACCGCCGTGCCCGTGACCTGGCCTCCCGAGGCGCCGGGATGAACTGCAGCTCCAGCGTGCCCGGCGGCTCGGCGACGCCCGGCCCGCCCGCCGCCGCCCAGCGCACCAGGTCGTCCGTACTGGCGTCGTCCGTCGCGAAGCCCACCCACACCGCGCGGCCGCCCGCGCGCCTGCCCGCCGCCGAGGGCTGGACCACCACGACGTTGGCCTGGCCGCACGGGCCGAGGCAGTCCGTCGTACGCACGGCGAACCGGCCGCCGGAGTCGGCCGCGGCGGCGCGCAGCAGCTGCAGCTGCCAGTCGTGGTCGAAGCCGGGGTTCTTGCGGCGGTCACCGCAGCAGCAGCCCCGGCAGACCACCAGCGTGCACGGGCGGGCGCTGTTGATGAAGGGGCTCAAAACGCCAGGCCCACGTGTGCCAGCGCCTGCTTCAGCAGGGCCCCGTGCCCGCCCGGCATCTCGCTCTGCACCGCCGCCGACGCCGCCTCCTGGGGGCTGAACCACACCAGGTCCAGGGCGTCCTGCCGGGGCCGGCAGTCGCCGCTGACGGGAACGACGTAAGCGAGGGACACCGCGTGCTGGCGCGGGTCGTGGTACGGCGTGACGCCCGCGGTGGGGAAGTACTCCGCGACCGTGAACGGCTGCGGGGAGGCCGGGACGCGGGGCAGCGCCACCGGGCCGAGGTCCTTCTCCAAGTGGCGCAGCAGGGCGTCGCGCACCCGCTCGTGGTGCATCACCCGGCCCGAGACCAGGGTGCGGCTGACCGTGCCGTCCGGTCCGATGCGCAGCAGCAGTCCGATGCTGGTGACCTCGCCGCTGTCGTCCACCCGCACGGGCACCGCCTCGACGTAGAGGATCGGCATGCGCGCGCGTGCCATCTCCAGCTCGTCGGTGCTCAGCCAGCCGGGCGTGGTTTCGGTCATGTCAGACATTGCTTGATCATACTTTCAGAGGTCGTCGGAAAGGCGGTAGACCCGGCGGGCGTTGTCCGCTCCCGCCCACCGCGCGAGGCGCACGGCGTCCGCCGGGGACATCTCGTCGGCGTCCACCCGGTCCTGCAGCAGCTCACCGAGCCCCCGGCGGAACGCGTACGCCCCCAGCCAGTGGAACTCGGCGAGACCGCAGGCGTCGGAGCTGTACAGCAGCTTGCGGTACGGGGTGATCTCAAGCGCCTCCTCCAGCACCGCCCGCGCCCGCACCGGGCCCACATGGTGCAGCGTGAGCCCCACGTCCAGGTACACGTGCTCGAACACCGCGGCCAGATAGGCGGCTTGGCGCTGATAGGGCCAGCAGTGCAGGAACAGCACCGGAACGGCGCCGGAGACCAGATGCAGCCAGTCGGTGAGCAGCGCGGGGTCCGAGCGGTGCATCCGCAGGTCGTTGTCGCCGAACCCGGTGTGCAGCTGGAGCGGCAGCCCCAGATCGACGGCCGTCCACAGCAGATGCCGGACCAGGACCGGGTCGTCCAGCCGGCCGCCGCGCGCCAGCCAGCGCCCGGCCGCGGCGGTGACCTCCGTGTCCGTGGGCCGGGCGGGGTCCAGCGCGAAGCCCGTGCGGTACGCGGCCACCGACTTCACCCCGACCACGCCCGGCCGGCGCACGGCGTCCAGCGCGGCCGCGCGGAACGCGTCGCCGTACGCGTCCGCCTCCACACCCCGCGCCGCCACTCCCTCGGCGACGCTCTCCAGCCGCACCACCTCGTACGCCACCGCCCCCGCCGCCTCGGCGAGTTGAGCGGGACTGCCGAGCAGCTCCGGCGCGAACCCGGTGTCGACGCAGAACACCGCCGTCCCCGCAGCGGTGAGGAACCGGCGCTCGACCTCCCGCGGCCCCAGCTCGGCCCGCCGCGCCAGATACTCCTCGGCCGGGGCGTGCCGCGGCAGGTCCAGCACAGGCGCGCAGTGCCGTCGTACGGCCGTACCGACCGGCGTGTCGAAGGCCGAGACGCCCGGCCAGGGGTCGCCCTCGGTGAGCAGCGCCTCGAACCCGGCGGGCGTCAGGGCGCCGGTGGCCACGCCGTGGCAGTGGTGGTCGATCAACGGCAGCCCGGCGAGCGCCTCGTGCACGGCTGTGGCGGCCGCCATCAGTACACCCAGCGGTAGGCGGCGGCGATCTGCGCGTCCTCCAGCCCGTCCACCTGCGCGACCTCCCCTTCGCGTACGGCGGTCACCGCGTCGGCGAGGACCGGGCCGAGCGCGGTGCGCAGCACCTCGTCGCCGCGGAACGCCTCGACGGACTCGGCGAGGGTCTTCGGCAGCCGCCGCACCTCGCGGGCCGCGGCCTCCTCCGGGGCGAGATGGGCCGGATCACCGGTGGTCTCCGGGGGCAGGACCGCCTCCGACTCCACCCCCTCCAGGCCCGCGGCGATCACACAGCCCAGCGCCAGATAGGGGTTGGCGGCCAGGTCCACCGGCTTGACCTCCAGGTTCGCGGCCCGGTCACGCAGCCCCGCCGTGCCGGTGACCAGGCGCAGCGCGCACTCCCGGGTCTCCAGGCCCCACGCGGTGTACACACCGGCCCACTGGGAGGGCCGCAGCCGCAGATAGCTCGCCGGGCTGGGCGCGGTCACCGCCGTCAGCGCGGGCAGCCGGGCCAGGACACCCGCGGCGAGCGACTCGGCCTCGGCGGTCATGCCGTAGCGCCGTACGCCACCGGTGTGCAGGTTGACGCCGTCGCGCCAGGCGGACAGATGCAGATGCCCGCCGTTGCCGACACCGGTCGCGTTGACCGCGGGGGAGAAGGACACCCGCAGTCCGTGCCTGCGGGCCACGGCGCGGACGGTGTGCCGCACCAGGACGCTGCGGTCGGCCGCCGCGACCGGGTCGAGCGCGCCGGTGGAGAGCTCGAACTGCCCGGCCGCGTACTCCGGATGGAACTGGTCGACGTCCACGCCCTGCGCCGCGCAGGCGGCCAGCAGGTCGGCGCCGAAGTCGCCCAGCTCCACCAGCCGGGTCGCCCCGTACGCGGGACCGGTGGCCGCCGGCACGAACTCCCCGGCGGGTGCCGAGTCCAGGCCCACCGACCACTCGATCTCCACGGCGGCCCGGAAGTCCAGCCCGTGCCGGGCCCTGGCGTCGGTGAGGGTGTGCCGCAGGAAGGTGCGCGAGCAGCCCGGGTGCGGCGCGCCGTCCTGGGTGATCCGGTCGACCGGCGCCCACGCCCAGCCGGGCTGCGCGGCCAGCACCGTGAGCCGGTCCAGGTCGGGGTAAAGACGCAGATCGCCGTCCGGGGAGCCGAGCACATCGGTGGTGACGATCGCGTCACCGGCCAGGAAGGTGTCGAACACCGGCGACATGCCCACGCCCCAGGCGGCGGCGTCCGCGAGTCGTCCGCTCGGGATCGTCTTGACCCGGGCGACTCCCGCGGTGTCGACGTACGCCAGCACGATCCCGTGCACGCCCCGCCCGGCCAGCTCTCCGCTCAGCGCGGTCGCCCGCTCGACGTCGCCGGGGCGGCCGCCGGGGACCGGGTCGGCCAGGGTGGTCATACGTCCTCCTCACAGACCGTGAGTGTCAGGGCTTCACGGCGACCGCGCCGAGCTGCGGCACGACCACCGGCGCGTGCAGCTCAGCCCGCCACTGCGAGCACGGCACCAGGCCCGGCTCCAGCAGGTCGAGCCCCTCGAAGAAGCCGGCGATCTCGTCGCGGGGGCGGGCGGTGATCGGCGGGGTGGCGTTGGCGTTCCAGAACTCCATCGCCGCCACATTGCCCTCGCCGCCCACGTCCGCGTCGAAGGTGGGGTGCGTCAGCACCAGGAAGCTGCCCGACGGTACGGCGGCCATGACCCGGCGCACGATCTCGCGGGCCTTGTCGGTGTCCAGCACGAAGTTCAGGATGCCGAGCATCATCACGGCGATCGGCCTGTCGAAGTCGAGGGTCTTCCGTGCGCGGGCCACGATCGCGTCCGGGTCGTGCACATCGGCGTCGAGGTAGTCCGTGACGCCCTCGGGGGTGCTGGTCAGCAGGGTGCGGGCGTGCAGCAGGACGATCGGGTCGTTGTCGACGTACACGATCTTCGAGTCGGGGGCGATCCGCTGGGCTATCTCGTGGGTGTTGTCGACGGTCGGCAGGCCCGTGCCGATGTCCAGGAACTGTCGCACCCCGCGCTCACCGGCCAGGAAGCGCACCGCACGGCCCAGGAAGTCGCGGTCGGCGCGCGCCACGTCCCGGATCACCGGGAACAGGCCGGCCACGTGCGCGCCGACCCGCTGGTCGACCTCGTAGTTGTCCTTGCCGCCGATCCAGTAGTTCCAGACCCGCGCGTTGTGCGCCACGGTGGTGTTCAGCCGGGCCGTGCCCTGTGCGGGCTGGCTGTCGCTCACGTCGCTCGCCTCTCCTCACGCCGGGCCTTCGCGGCCATTGTGCCCCGCCCAAGATCGGCTGTCCCGGGATTCGTCCGCCCCGGTAGGGTGGACGGTCGTTCACGGAACGACGAGGTGCCGTGGAGGTCCGTACCCGCCCAGCCAGGAAGCAGACATGCCCTACTCCGCGTCGCCCGAATCCGTCCGCACCGCCTCCGGAGCCACGGACATCCGTTTGATCGTGACCGACATGGACGGCACACTCCTCGACGACGACAAGCAGCCGCCGGCCGAGCTGTGGACCGCGCTGGAGCTGCTGCGCGAGCGGGGGGTGCTGTTCAGCCCGGCCAGCGGCCGCCAGTACGCGACCCTCGCCCGCGAGTTCTCCGGCGCGGCCGACGGCATGGTCTTCATCGCCGAGAACGGCACCTATGTCGTCCGCGACGGCGTCGAGCTCAGCTCCGACCCGCTGGACAAGGCCGTGGTCGCCGAGGTTCTGGAGACCGTACGGCGGCTCAACGCCGACGGCGTCGACGTGGGCGCCGTCGTCTGCGGCAAGCGGTCCGCCTACGTCGAGCGCGCCGACGAGCCGTTCCTCGCCGAGGTCCGCCAGTACTACGTCGAGAACCGGGTCGTCGCCGACGCCAGGGCCGTCGAGGACGACATCCTCAAGGTGGCCCTGTTCGACTTCGGGCCCGCCGAGCGGACCACCGCCCCGGCCCTCGCGCCCTTCGCCGCCACCCACCAGGTCGTGGTCTCCGGCGAGCACTGGGTCGACCTGATGAATAGCACGGCGAACAAGGGCGCCGCGATTCGCCGCCTCCAGCGGGAGCTGGGCATCACGCCCGCCCAGACCATGGTCTTCGGCGACTACCTCAACGACCTGGAGATGCTCGACACCGCCGACTGGTCGTACGCCATGGCCAACGCCCATCCGGAGGTCGTGCACCGGGCGCGCCATCTGGCGCCCGCCAACACCGACAACGGCGTGCTGCGCACCATCGCGCGGGTCCTGGGACTGCCACTGTTCACCTAGCCGTGCCAAGGTGGCCTGGCCGGTGCTCAATGCCTTCGACGAGGGAGCCAGATGACCGAGCCCGTCCGGCTGACCAGGGAACTGACCTCCGCCCTCGACCACGAGGAGCTGGCGGGCTTCTACGAGGACCTGCACCGCCACCCCGAGCTGGGCTTCCAGGAGCACCGCACCGCGGCGAAGCTCGCCCTGCGTCTGCGCGCGGCCGGGTTCACCGTCACCGAGGGCGTCGCCGGCACGGGCGTGGTCGGGGTGCTCGGCGACGGGGACGGGCCGGTGGTGTGGCTGCGCGGCGACATGGACGCGCTGCCGGTGCGGGAGGCGACCGGACTGCCGTACGCCTCGACCGTGGACGGCGTGATGCACGCCTGCGGGCACGATCTGCACGTCACATGGCTGGCGGCCGCGGCCGAGGTGCTCGCGGCGGGCCGTGACGCCTGGTCCGGCACGCTCGTGGTGGTCGGGCAGCCCGCCGAGGAGACGGGCGGTGGCGCCGCCATGGCCGCCGACGGTCTGCACGAGCGCTTCCCGCGCGCCGACGTGCTCCTCGGCCAGCACGTCACCCCGGGGCTCGCAGGGCTGTACGCGCACACGCCGGGCCTGATCATGTCGGCCTCCGACAACATCGACGTCGTCGTGCACGGCGTGGGCGGCCACGGCTCGCGCCCCGAGGCGACCGTCGACCCGGTGGTGACGGCCGCGCATGTGGTCACCCGGTTGCAGACCGTGGTCTCGCGCGAGATCGCGGCGAAGGACTCGGCGGTGCTCACGGTGGGGGAGTTCCATGCCGGTACCAAGCCCAACGTCATCCCCGCCGAGGCGCGGCTCGCGCTGAACCTGCGCACCCAGGACCCCGCCGTCCGCGCCCGGGTCCTCGCCGCTGTACGCCGCATCGTCGAGGGCGAGTGCGCGGCCGCGGGCTGCCCGGTGCCGCCGGAGGTGACCCTCCGGTCGGGCGGTTATCCCGTCACCGTCAACGACCCCGAACTGGACGCCGAGATCGCGGCCGTGCATCGCGAACTCCTCGGTGCGGAAAGGGTGTTGGACCTCGGCCCGGCGATGGGCAGTGAGGACTTCTCCCTGCTCGTGCCCCAAGGGGTGCCGTACGACTACTGGTTCGTGACCTCGACCCCGGCGGAGGTCTGGGAGGCGGCGCCGGGGGAGGGGCTGTTGGAGAAGTTCGCCGCCGTGCCCAGCAACCACAGCCCGCTGTTCGCCCCCGACCCCTCGGTGCTCGTGCCCGGCGTGCACACGCTGGTGTCCGCCGCGCTGAGCCGCCTCAGCGCTTGACGCCCACCGCGCCGTACAGCGACACCGGCCCGTGGCCGAGGTCGGACTCGCCCTCCGCGAGCTCGGGGCGCCAGTCGGCCACCGACACGACACCCGGCTCCAGCAGGTCGAGTCCGGTGAAGAAGGCGGCCAGTTCGGCCTTGTCGCGGGCGACGAGGGTCACGCCCTGGGCGGTGTAGGCGTCGATGCCCCGCCGGACGTTCTCCGGCTCGAAGTCGGCCGTCATCGCCGACAGCACCAGGCAGCTGCCCGGTGCGAGCGCGTCGACCAGCGTGCTCACCAGGTCGTGGGCGCCGTCCTCGTCCGCGATGAAGTGCAGCAGCGCGATCAGCGACACGGCGACGGGACGCTCGAAGTCCAGGACGCGGCGCGCCTGTTCGAGGATGGTCCGCGGGTCGCGCGCATCGGCCTGGAGGTACTCGGTGACGCCCTCGGGTGTGCTGCGCAGCAGGGCGCCGGCGTGGGCGAGGACGATCGGGTCGTTGTCGACGTAGACCACCCGCGTCTCGGGCGCCACGCCCTGGGCGATCTGGTGGAGGTTGGGCTCGGTCGGTATGCCGGTGCCGATGTCCAGGAACTGGCGGATTCCGGCCTCCTTCGCCAGCAGCCGGGTGGCCCGCTGCATGAACCAGCGGTTGGCGCGGGCGGCCCTCGGGGCGCCGGAGTCGATGGCCATGATCTGCCGGCCGAGCTCTTCGTCGACCGGGTAGTTGTCCTTGCCGCCGAGGTACCAGTCGTAGACCCGGGCCGGGTGCGGCCTGCTGGTGTCGATGTACGGAGAGGCCGGCTGGGTCCCGGTCACACGTGCTCCTCGGTCTCGCGGCGGGGCTTGGTGCGAGCAGTGTGACACGATCAAGCGGCCGCGCGCAGACAGTCTTCGGCCACCTCCTTCTCCAGCGCGGCCCGCACCAACGCGGCCGCCAGCACGGCCGGTTCGGCCTTCCCGGCCAGGCTCAGCAGCCGGTCGGGGTCCTTCGGCAGCCCCAGACGGGCGGCCCCGTCCAGGGCCTTGCCGTCGACCTGAGGGGCGATGTCCGGCCACACGCGCTGCACTTCGCGCAGGAAGATGTCCGCGCCGGCCGGTCCGATGCCGGGCACCTCCTGGAGCAGGCGCCGCAGTTCGCCGGTGTCTCCTTCAGCAGCCTCGTGCAGCCGGCGCAGGTCGCCCTTGTAGCGCTCGCTCAACAGCTCGGCGCCGTCACCGAGTTGCGTGGCGGTGCGCTCGTCGTAGCGGCGATATCCGCCCCTGCCGAGCGCGTCCACCCGCTGCTGCCAGTCCGCAGCGGCCATCCGGCGCGGGTCGCGCAGCCCCGCCGCGTACAGCTCGCGGGCGGCGGCCACCGCGACCGAGGCGCGGATGCGGGCGCTGAGCAGCAGCGCGAGCACCAGCAGCCGGTACAGCGGCTGCGGGGTGTCGCGCAGGGTGATGCCCGCCTCCTCGGCGTAGGTGCGGCCGTGGCCGTCGAGCAGGGCCTTCAGGACCCGCTTGTCGTCGGTCACGGCTTGAGCGGGTCGTGGCCGATCGTCATCAGCTCATGGCGACGGTCGGTGCGTTGCGCCTCCGGCTCGCTCTCCGGGTCGACCTGCCCGGAGACCATGTCCACCACGAGCCGCATCACGCGGACGTCGTCGTCGGTCAGGTCCATGCGCCGCTTCTGCAGGATCGCCAGGACGTGCCGCCCCAGCGGCGTGCCCGCCTGCTCGGGCAGCGGCTCCGTGGTCTCGTCGGCGTCGCGCACCCGCAACCAGGCGGCGAGTTCCTGGGAGGTCATGTTGACCACGCGGTGGAACTCGTCCCACAGCGTGTCGAGTTCGAGAGGGTCGGTCATAGCGGGCTCCTCCTTCCCACGTCGTGTCCTCGGCGGGAGAGCCGGAGCAGATCGGAAGAACAGCTCGGGGTCCTCACCCGCGCAGGCAGCGCTCCGTAACCACTCCATGCGGGCGCGGGTGCCCGCCGCCCACCCGGACAAACACGGCCGGCTCAGCGCGGCAGGACCCCGTCCAGGAAGCGCGTCAGGTCGGCGAAGACCTCGTCCCGGTTCGTCTCGTGGAACACCTCGTGCCGGGCCCCGGCGTAGATCCGCTCGGTCAGCGCGCCCCCGGCGAGCCGTTCCACGCCGACCCGGCTGCCGGTGAGCGGCACCAGCCGGTCGTCGTCGCCGTGCAGCCACAGCACCGGCAGCGGGCCGACGTCCCCGGCCTCGGCGACGGTCGCCAGCGTCCGCTCGAAGGCCTCCAGGGTCGGCCGCTTCATCGGGCCGTGCCAGACCAGCGGGTCCGCCGCGTACGCCTCGCCGACCGCGGGGTCCCGGGAGAGGGAAGCCGGGCTGATGGGTACGTCCGGGATCTCGTCGTAGGCCAGCAGCCGCGCCGGGGTCTCCCAGGCGCCGATCACCGGCCCGGACAGCACCAGCGCGGCGAGCCCGGCGCCGTGGCGCTGGGCGTAGCGGGAGGCGATCAGGCCGCCCATCGAGTGTCCTACGACGATCAGCGGCAGGTCCGGATGCGCGGCGCGGGCCTGCTCGGCGACCGTGCGGACGTCCGTGACGACGTCCTCGAAGTCCTCGATCACCACCCGCTCGCCGGCCGACCTGCCGTGGCCCATGTGATCGGGTGCGTGGACGGCCGCCCCGTGGGAGGTGAGCACCTCGGCGAGCCGTTCGTAGCGGCCGGAGTGCTCGCCGTAGCCGTGCACCAGCAGGGCCAGGAAGCGCGGGCCGGGGTGCGGCCAGGTGCGCACGGCGACCGTGCCTCGGGTGCCGGTGAAGGTGTGCTCGGGCATGTGTCCTCCGGCGGCGGGGGTGGAAGGTTCCGACGGATCTTCCCAGCGGGGCCGTCGGGCGTCTATAGTCCGAAACTAGCAGTGCTAATTAAGAGCTCTGGTCCACAGCGTCGTCGGTCAGGAGTCCCACCCGTGCGTCCCGTCCACTTCGCGGCCGCCCGCCGCACGCCCATCGGCAAGCTGCGCGGCGCCCTGTCCGCCGTACGTCCCGACGACCTCGCCGCGGCCGTGATCCGCGGCCTGGTCGCCGAGGTGCCCGCCCTCGACCCGGCCAGGATCGACGACGTCTACTGGGGCGCGGCCAACCAGGCCGGCGAGGACAACCGCAACGTCGCCCGCATGGCCGCCCTCCTCGCGGGTCTGCCCGAGACCGTGCCGGGCGCCACGGTGAACCGGCTGTGCGCCTCGGGTCTTGAGGCGGTCACCGCCGCCGCCCGCACCATCGCCGCCGGTGAGGCCGACATCGTCCTCGCGGGCGGCTCCGAGTCCATGAGCCGCGCCCCCTTCGTGCTGTCCCGGCCCGACGAGGCCCTGCCGCACCGCATGGAGACCGTGGACACCCGGCTCGGCTGGCGGCTGGTCAACCCGGCGATGAAGGACCTGCACGGACTGCTCTCCATGGGCGAGACCGCCGAGGAGGTCGCCGCCCGCCACGGCGTCACGCGCGAGCGGCAGGACGAGTTCGCCCTGCGCAGCCACCAACTCGCCGCCCAGGCCCGTAAGAACGGGCACTTCGACGACGAACTCCTGCCGGTCCAGCGCCCGGACGGGGTCGTCGTCGACGCCGACGAATGCATCCGCGAGGACACGTCGTACGAGAAGCTGGCGCAGCTCAGGCCCGTCTTCCGTGCGGGCGGCACCGTCACCGCGGGCAACGCCTCCCCGATGAACGACGGCGCCGCGGGCCTGCTGCTGGTCAGCGAGGAGGCCCTGAACGAGCTCGGCCTGGAGTCCCTGGGCCGCTACGTCGCGGGCGCCTCGGCCGGTGTCCACCCCGACGTGATGGGCATCGGCCCCGTCCCGGCCACGCGCAAGGCGCTCGCGCGGGTCGGCTGGGGCGTCGGCGACATCCAGGAGGCCGAGTTCAACGAGGCCTTCGCCGCCCAGGCCCTCGCCTGCGTCGACCAGCTCGGCATCGACCCGGACCTGGTCAACCCCAGCGGCGGCGCCATCGCCCTCGGCCACCCCCTCGGCTGCTCGGGCGCCCGCATCCTGACGACCCTGCTGCACCGCATGCGCCGCACGGGGGCGGAGCGCGGACTCGCCACCATGTGCGTCGGGGTGGGACAGGGCAGCGCGGTGCTCGTCGAGAGGCACTAGGGCCTGCCTTCCGAACCAGGTCGCCGCGGGGTGACGCGGGCGTCGCAGCCGGCCTGATCCGGAAAACAGGGCCCCGCAAGGCAATCCGGTACACGAGCCGCGAGAAGACGGAGCATCACCCCATGGCAACCCTGTCCCTGGCCAGCATCCTCGCCGAGAACGCCCGGCGCCGCCCCGACAAGGAGGCCCTGGTCGAGGGCGACCTGCGGCTGACCTTCGGCGAGGTGTGGCGGCGGGCCCGCGCCCAGGCCGGCGCGCTCGCCGCACTCGGCGTCCGCCCCGGGGACCGGGTCGCCCTCATGGCCCCCAACACCGCCGAGTTCCCCCTCGCCTACTACGCGATCGCCGCGGCCGGCGGGGTCGTCGTCCCCGTCCATCTGCTGCTGTCGGCGCCGGAGGTGGAGCACGTCCTGAAGGACAGCGGCGCCTCCCTGCTGCTGTGTCACCCGGCCCACGCCGAGACCGGCACCGCGGCGGCCGAGGCCGTCGGCATCCAAGTGGTCGCGCTGGGCGACGAGTTCGACAAGCTCGCCGCCATCGCCGAGCCGCTCCCGTCGTACGTCACCCGGGACGCCGACGACCCGGCCGTCGTCTTCTACACCAGCGGCACCACCGGCGTACCCAAGGGTGCGGTGCTCAGCCACTTCAACCTGGTGATGAACGCGACCGTCAACGCCTTCGACGCCAACGACATACGCCCCGACGACAGGGCCCTCGGCGCGCTGCCGCTGTTCCACGCCTTCGGGCAGACCGTGTCCCTCAACTCCACCTGGCGCGCGGGCGCGACGCTCGTGCTGCTGCCGCGCTTCGACGCGGAGCGCGCGATCGAGCTGATGGTGGCGGAGAAGGTCGACACCTTCCACGGCGTGCCCATGATGTTCGTCGTGCTCACCGCCGCCGCGGCCGGGGCGAAGGAACTGCCCGAGCTGCGCGTGTGCATCTCCGGCGGAGCCTCCCTGCCCGTCGCCGTGCTGGAGGACTTCGAGGCGACCTTCGGGGCGACGATCTACGAGGGCTACGGACTGTCGGAGACCTCGCCCACGGCGACCGTGAACCAGCCCTGCTTCGGCACCAAGGCGGGCACCATCGGGCACCCGCTGTGGGGCGTGGACGTGGAGATCGCCCGAGCGGAGCTGGAGGGTGCCATCGAGTTGCTGCCGCCCGGCGAGCTCGGCGAGGTCGTCATCCGCGGCCACAACGTCTTCTCCGGCTACCTCGGCCGCCCCGAGGCCACCGCCGAGGCGCTCGTCGACGGCTGGTTCCGCACCGGCGACCTCGGCACAAAGGACGACGACGGCTTCCTCAGGATCGTCGACCGCAAGAAGGACGTCATCATCCGCGGCGGCTACAACGTCTACCCGCGCGAGGTCGAGGAGGTCCTCGTACGCCACCCCGCCGTCGCCCAGGTCGCCGTCATCGGCCTGCCGGACGACCTGCACGGCGAGGAGGTGTGCGCGGTGATCGTGCCCGCCCCGGGCGCACCCGAGCCGGACGCGGCCGCGCTCGTGGAGTGGTCGAAGGAACACCTCGGCAAGCACAAGTACCCGCGCCACGTGGAGTTCACCGACGCACTGCCGCTGGGGCCGAGCATGAAGGTGCTCAAGCGGGAGCTGAGGGCGCGGTACGCGGACTGATCCCTGTACTCCTGATCCCGGTACTACGGTGAGGGGCGCCTGACGGCGGCCCGATGCGTGCGCATAGCATCGGTCCCCGCATGGACATCATCTCCTCGTGGCACCTCACCGGCTGGGAGTTCGCCGCCCTCGCCGCCGCCGCTCTGCTCGTCGGGTTCTCCAAGACGGCCGTGAGCGGGGCCAACACCGTCAGTCTGGCGATCTTCGCGGCGGTGCTGCCCGCCCGCGCCTCCACCGGCGTGCTGCTGCCGATCCTGATCGCCGGGGACGTGCTGGCCGTCCTCACCTACCGGCGGCACGCCCACTGGCCCACGCTGCTGCGGCTGTTCCCGGCGGTCGCGGCGGGCGTGGTGGCCGGGACGGTGTTCCTGGTGTGGGCCGACGACGAGGTCGTACGCGTCTCCATCGGCGCGACCCTGCTGCTGATGACGGCGGTGACGCTGTGGCGGCGGCGGGTGGCCGGCCAGGAGGACGACCCGGACGCGGTGACCACCCGCGCCGGCCGCGTCAAGGCCCGCTCCTACGGTGTCCTCGGCGGCTTCACCACGATGGTCGCCAACGCGGGCGGCCCGGTCATGTCGATGTATCTCCTTTCGGCGGGCTTCCGCAAGCTCGGCTTCCTGGGCACGTCGGCGTTCTTCTTCCTGATCGTCAACGTGGCGAAGGTGCCCTTCAGCGCGGGACTCGGGCTGATCGACGGGCACTCCCTGCTGCTCGACGCCGCGCTCGTGCTGTTCGTGGTGCCCGGCGCGTTCATCGGCAAATGGGCTGTGAACCGGATCAACCAGCGGCTGTTCGAGCAGCTGGTGATCGCGGCGACCGTGCTGGGGGCACTACAGCTGCTGCTGCGCTGACCCCAGCAGACCGGACAGGCCGGCAGGCCGGCAGGTCGGCGGACGGCGGCGCCGTCCGTCACAGATGCGCCGCCCGATGGGTCGGCTTGCCGCCCACGACCGTGAGCAGCACCGGAACGCTCGCCAGGTCGGTGTCGGCGACCGTGAGGGGGTTCTCGGCGAGGACGGTCAGGTCGGCCCGGTGGCCGACGGCCAACCGGCCCGCGGTCGCCTCCTCGCCCGCCACCCACGCGGGGTTCACGGTGAAGCCCCGGAGCGCCTGGAGCGGCGTGAGCGCCTGCTCGGGGCCGTGCGGCGGAAGGGACAGGTCGCTGGGCCGCCGGTGCCGGGCACCGGCCATGACGGCCAGCGGCGGGAACGGCGCGATGGGCCAGTCCGAGCCCAGCACCACCCGCGCCCCGGCGTCCCACAGATCGCGGCAGCGGAACGCGCGCGAGGCCCGCTCCTCACCGAGCCGGCGGGACCAGTTGTCGGTGTGGTCGGCCCGGGTGAACTCACAGCAGTGGGTGGGCTGCATCGAGGCGGTCACCCCGAGCGCCGCGAACCTGCGCACCGTGTCGTCCGGCACCGTCTCGATGTGCTCCACCCGATGCCGTGGCGCCGGGGCCCGCCCGGTGTCCCCGGCCCGCGCCTTCTCCACCGCGTCCAGCACATGGCGTACGGCCGCGTCGCCGATGGCGTGCGTGGCGGTGGGCACCCCGGCCCGGTGCAGCTCGGCGATCACCTCGGTGAACCGCCGCGGGTCCGGCCAGAAGGCGTGCGTGGACTCGCCGTGGCAGTCGGGACGCTCCAGCCAGGCGGTGCCGTTGTCGATCGTGCCGTCCATGAACAGCTTCACCCCGGCGACCTGCCACCGCCGCCCCCCGGTGCCCTGCAGCGCGATCAGCTCCCGTACGGCGTCCGTGTCGGCACCCGGCCGGCACCAGGGCGCCACCCGCAGCCGCAGCGGCAGCTCGCCGTCGTCCTCCAGCGCGGCCAGAGTCGCCAGGCCGGTGCCGTTGGCGTCCATCGCGTGACCACCGGTCAGCCCGGCCGCCGCCATGGCGCGCAGCACCTCGGCCGTACGGGACCGCACTTGCGCCTCGGTGGGCCTGGGCGCGACGGCCTCGACGACCTCGCAGGCGGCGTCCTCCAGCATCAGCCCCGTGGGCCGCCCGTCCGCGTCGCACACGATCTCCGAGCCCTGCTCGAACCGGCGCGGCCCGTCCACCCCCGCCAGCTCCAGCGCACGCGGGCTCGCCAGCAGCGAGTGGGCGTCGAACAGGTCGAGCAGCGCGGGTACGCCGTCCAGAACCGGGCCGAGCGAGGAGGAGGCGACCGGCGCGTCACCGAACGCGTTCGGGTCCAGGCCCCAGCCGCGCAGCCAGCCGCCCGGCTCCAGTGCCGCGACGGCCGCGGCGAGGGCGGCCCGTACGGCCGTCAGGTCCTTGCAGCCGGACAGGTCCACGCCCATCGTGCGCTCGGCCCCGGACACCGGATGCATGTGCCCGTCGGTGAAGCCGGCGGTGACCACGGCCCCCTTGAGGTCGACGACCGTGGTGCCGGGACCGGCGAGCGCCCGCACCTCACGGTCGTCGCCCAGGTGCGTGATCCGCCCGCCGCCCGCGGCGAGCGCGGTGTGCGGCAACAGCTCACCGCTGCCGGGGTCGAGCAGCCGGGCGGAGAGCAGGACGAGGTCGGTGGACACGGAGCGGCTCCTTACGAGGGGGACAGCGGGGAGGGACAAGGGGGTGGCTCACGGGGAGTCGGCGGCGTCCTCGGCGCCGGGGCCGGTTCCGGCCGGACGGCTCAACGTGCCTGGCTCCAGGCCCAGTTCACGCTCGGCCGTGATGAACGCCATCCGGGCGACGGCGTCCGGCAGATCCTCGTGGCCGACGTTGGCGTCGACCCCCAGCCCGTCGAGGACGACCAGGATCTGAAGGGTCGTCACCAGCGGGTCCTCCGTGCGGAATTCGCCCGTCTCGACGCCCTCCCGGACGAGCCCCTCCAGCCGGGCCCGCCATGCTGCCTCCTGCACGGTGACGCGCTCGCGCAGCACCGGGCGGTAGCGGCTGAGGTGCCGGGCGTTGATCCACAGCCGGCTGATGGCGTCGTACGCCTCGCCGGTCGTGTGCCCGAGGAACCGCGCCAGATGACCGGTGGGCGTGCCCTGCGGCCGCTCCGCCGGAAGCAGCACGTCGATCTCGGCACTGGCGGCACTGCCGAAGGCCTCGGCCACCAGGTCCTCGGCGGACGGGAAGTAATGGCTGATCAGGCCCGGGCGCACATCGAGTTCCTCGGCGATCCGCCGCAGGGTGACGCACTCCAGCCCCTCGGCCAGGGCGACCGCTGCGGCCGCGTCGACGATCTCCGCCCGGCGGGCGGCCGGGTCCTTGCGGATTCGTTTGCGCTGAACGCTTGACGACATATCGCGGATGCTATTGAGTGTGCGCCCAATAAGCAACACTATTGGTTCCCCGACCAATAGTGGTTCCCGAGGTCGCCACAACCGCTCCCGGAGGGCCCATGGTGTCCACCACTCCCGAATCGCAGCAGGACGCGGACGGCAGCTCCGCCCCGCCAGGCGGTCCGGCCCGCATCGAGGCCCACGGCATCGACCACATCCCCGACTCCGAACGCCGTGGCCGCCCCCGCGAGCTGTTCGCCGTCTGGGCCGCCGCCAACGTCAACTACCTCAGCCTCGTCATCGGCGGGGCGCTGGTGCTGATGGGCCTGAGCCTGTGGCAGGCCCTCGCCGTCATCGTCGTCGGCAACCTGCTCTGGCTGCTCACCGGGCTCCTCGCCATCCCGGGACCGGCCGCGGGCGCGCCCAGCGAGGTGATCACCCGCGCCGTGTACGGCGTCCGCGGCAACCGCGTGAACAACGCGATCACCGGCTGGCTGATCTCCGTCTGCTATTTCGCGCTGAACCTCGCCGCCGCCGCGACCGCCGCCTTCGCCCTCGTCGAGAAGACCGGCCTCCCCCTGAACACCGGCGTCCAGGCGGCCGTCGTCGTGGTCATCGCCGCCGCGACCCTGACCATCAGCGTCTACGGCCATGCCCTGATCGTCCGGCTCTACGTGCCGATCACCCTCGCGCTCACGGCCGTGTTCGCCGTCGTGGCCGCGTACGTGCTGCGCGGGGCCGACCTCTCCTACGCGCCCGAGGCACCGCTGACCGGCACCGGCCTGTGGGCCACCCTCCTCGCCGGCGTCACCCTCATCGGCTCCGGCCCGCTGTCGTACACCACCAGCGCCGACTTCTCCCGCTATCTGCCGCGCACCTCCAAGGCCCGGGCGATCATCGGCTGGACCGCGTGCGGCGCCTTCCTGCCCAGCGTCGTCGTCTCCTCGCTCGGCGCCCTCGCCGCGACCGCGGTGGACATGTCCGACCCGCAGTCGGCGCTGGGGCAGATGCTGCCGGGCTGGTTCGAGCCGGTGTTCCTGCTGGCCCTGGTCCTCGGCACGATCGCCATCAACGCCCTGACCGCCTACAGCGCGGGCCTCGCCCTCCAGGCCGTCGGGCTGCGCATCCGCCGCACGCTCAGCGTGCTCGTCGACGGTGCCGTGGCCGTCGCGCTCACGCTGTACGCGCTGCTGGTCTCCGACTTCCTCGACACCGTCTCGGACGTCCTCCAGCTCACCGTCGTCCTGCTCGGCCCCGCGACGGCGGTGTACGCGATGGACATCGTCCTGCGCCGCAATCGCTACGACGGCGCGGCGCTGGGCGACGAGTCGCGGGGCAGCGCGTTCTGGTACACGGGGGGCTTCAACCTGGCGGGGGTGGCCGGCCTCGGGGCGGGGGTCACTGTGGCGGCGCTGTCGGTGAACACGCTGTACACGGGCCCGATCGCCAGTGCGCTCGGGGGTGTCGACATCGCCCTGCCGGCGGGGATGGTGGTGACGGCGGTGGTGTACGCGGTGGGGGCGCGGACGAAGGCGGGTGGCTGAGGGCGGTTCGCGGGTGCGGGCTGTGTGTGGCTGGTCGCGCGGTTCCCCGCGCCCCTTCAGGGCGCGTCCCTCAGGGGCGCGGGGAACTGCGCGAGCAACCCACCACCGCCCGCAGCCGGACGATGACCGTCGGACCAACGGCGCTCACCGCGAAGTAGTCTCACCCACATGCCCCACATCCTCATCCTCGGCGGCACCACCGAGGCCCGCCGTCTGGCAGCCGAGCTGGCGGGCCGGCCCGGTGTCCGGGTCACCACCTCCCTCGCGGGGCGGGTGAAGCGGCCGGGGGCCGTCGAGGGGGAGGTCCGCATCGGTGGGTTCGGAGGGGCCGAGGGACTGAGCGACTGGCTGCGTGAGCAGGGGGTCGACACCCTGGTCGACGCCACCCACCCCTTCGCCGAGGCCATCACCGCGAACGCGGCCCGCGCCGCGGCCATGACCGGCATCTCGGCCATCGTCCTGCGCAGACCCGGCTGGCACCCCCGGCAGGGGGACCGCTGGCACTGGGCGGGCTCCCTGGCCGAGGCCGCTTCACTGCTGCCCGGCCTTGGGCAAAGGGTGCTGCTGACCACCGGCCGCTTGGGGCTGGGCGCCTTCGCCCACCTCACCGGCCTGCACTTCGTCGCCCGCTCCGTGGAGCCGCCCGAGCCGCCGATGCCGCCGCACACCGAAGTCCTGCTGGCCCGCGGCCCGTTCACCGAGGCCGACGAGACGGAGCTGCTGCGGGACCGCCGTATCGACGTCGTCGTCACCAAGGACAGCGGGGGAGAGGCGACCGCCGCCAAGCTCACGGCGGCGCGCCAGCTGGGGCTGCCGGTGGTCGTCGTACGGCGTCCGCCGCTGCCCGAAGGTGTGGTGACCGTGCCTGATCTCGCGGGTGTCCTGGACCGGCTGGGGGTGTGAGTCAGGGCGCGGTGGCCGCGGCCAACTGGTCGGCGCGGTCGGGCAGTCCGCTGTTGAGGTCCTCCACCAGCAGCCGCTTGGCGATCGTGTCGACCGCCGCGCGCAGGTCGGCGCCGGGCGGGCGGCCGAAGTCCTGGTGTACGCGTTCCTCCAGCCAGCGTGACCAGGCCTGTCCGATGAGGGCGGCCTCGCGGGAGCCCGCCTCGGTGTGGGAGAGGAGCATGCCGTCGCGGGTGAGGTAGCCCTCGTCGACCATGCGGTCGAAGACCGGCAGCAGTACCTCCGGCGGAAGGTGCCGGCGGGCCGCGATCAGGCCGAGGCCCGCGTGGCCGACCATGCGGGTGAACAGGTCGACCTGCATCACCGCCCAGGCCCCGGCGATGTCGAGGCGGCTGTCGGAGTCGCGCAGCAGTCTGCGGGCCGTGCTCAGGTCGGTGCCGGCGATGATCTTCGCGACGGCGGTCTCCAGGAGCCGTTGCGAGTCGGCGCCGTGCGGCGAGGCGAAGCCCTCGCCCATGTCGGTGGAGCCCATGCGGGCGCTGTCGCGCAGGGGGACCTGCTTGAGCAGCAGGGCGATCAGGAAGCCGAGCGCCGCGACCGGGACGGTCCACAGGAACACCGTCTGAATCGTGTCCGCGTACGCGTCGATGATCGGCGCGGCCGCCTCGCTGGGCAGCTGGTGCACGCCCTCGGGGCTGGTCGCCGCCCGGCCGACGGTGTCGGCGTCGACCGTGCCGGTGGCCGTGGCCTCGCCGATCGCCTCGCGCAGCCTGGGCGTGAGGGTGTTGGTGTAGATCGTGCCGAACACCGCGGTGCCGAACGAGCTGCCCAGCGTACGGAAGAAGGTGACGCCCGAGGTGGCGGTGCCGAGGTCGGCGTAGTCGACGGTGTTCTGCACGGCGATCGTCAGGACCTGCATGCACAGCCCGATCCCGATGCCGAGCACGAACATGTAGACCGACTCCAGCCACGCCCCCGTCGACGGCCCCATCAGGGACATCAGATACAGGCCGAGGCCCATCACCAGCGCGCCGACGACCGGGAAGAGACGGTACTTTCCCGTCTTGCTGACCACGTTGCCGCTGAAGACCGAGGCGATGAGCAGGCCGATCACCATGGGCAGGGTGCGCACCCCGGAGATCGTCGCCGAGTCGCCGTCCACGTACTGCAGATAGCTCGGCAGATACGTCATCGCGCCGAGCATCGCGAAGCCGACGATGAAGCTGAGCACCGAGCAGACCGTTAACACCGGGTTGCCGAACAGCCGCATCGGCAGCATCGGTTGGGCCGCCCGGGTCTCCACCCAGCAGAACAGCCCGAGCGCGAGGACACCGCCCACGAACAGGCCGATGATGACGCCCGAGCCCCACGCGTACTCGTTGCCGCCCCAACTCGTCGCCAGGATCAGCGCGCTGGCGCCCGCCGCGATCAGGGCGATGCCCAGATAGTCGATGATCGGGCGGACGGCCGACTTCACCACCGGGATGGTGCGGGCCGCGGCCGCCACGACGACGATCGCGATGGGCACATTGACATAGAACGCCCAGCGCCAGGACAGGTGGTCGGTGAACAGGCCGCCCAGCAGCGGGCCGATGACCGTGGCCACCCCGAACACCGCGCCGATCGCGCCCTGGTACTTGCCGCGCTCCCGCAGCGGGATGACGTCCGCGATCAGCGCCATGGAGGTCACCATCAGACCGCCCGCGCCGATGCCCTGCATGGCCCGCCAGGCGATCAGCAGCGACATGTTCGAGGCGAGGCCGCACAGGAACGAGCCCGTGATGAACACGACCGCCGAGACCTGGAAGACCACCTTCCGGCCGAACAGGTCACCGAACTTGCCGACCAGCACGGTCGCGACCGTCTCCGCCAGGAGATACGCCGTCACCACCCACGACATGTGCTCCGCGCCGCCGAGATCGGAGACGATCGTCGGCAACGCCGTGCCCACGATGGTCTGGTCGAGGGCCGCGAGGAGCATGCCGAGCATGATCGTCACGAAGACGACGTTGCGACGGCGGCTGTCCAGTACGGGGGGCTGCGCGGCGGGCGGAGCGGTTTCCTCGGCGACTGTCACGAGGCCACGATCACATCGGCCGTCCGCGCGCGCACGCGGGGGCGGACCGCGCGGGTGGGGCCTCTCAGACGTCCCCGGGGTTGCGGCGCAGCAGGTACGTGTCCATGATCCAGCCCTTGCGCTCGCGCGCCTCCGCCCGCAGGGCCTCGATGCGGGGAGCGGCCTCGGCGATCGGGCCGGAGGCGAGGATCTCGTCCGGGGTGCCGAGGTACGCGCCCCAGTAGATGTCGATGTCCTGGTCGGCGTACTGCCGGAAGGTCTGGTGGGCGTCGAGCATCACCACCACGTCGTCCACGCCCTCCGGGAAGCCCTCCGCGAGCCGCCGCCCGGTGGTGATCTGCACCGGCCGGGCCACCCGGTTCAGCCCGGTGCGGTGCCGCGCCACCAGCGACGAGACGCTGCTGATGCCCGGGACGACGTCGTACTCGAAGACCACCCCGCCGCGCTCCAGCACCTCCTGGAGGATGCCGAGCGTGCTGTCGTACAGCGCGGGGTCGCCCCACACCAGGAACGCGCCCGTCTCCTCCTCGCCGAGCTCCTCGGTGATCAGCTGCTCGTAGATGTCGGCGCGGGCGCTGCGCCAGTCCCCGACGGCCGGGGAGTAGGCGGCCCCGCCGGCCCTGCGGTCCCGCTCCGGGTCGCGCGCCTCGACCACCCGGTAGGTCCCCTCGGGTATGTGCGCCCGGAGCATGTCCCGGCGCAGGTCGGTGAGGCCCGACTTCACCTCGCCCTTCTCCAGGATGAAGAAGACGTCCGTGTCCCGCAGCGCCCTGACCGCCTGCAGGGTCAGCTGGTCGGGGTCGCCCGCACCGATACCGATGACATGAATCCTTCGCACACCCCCGAGTCTGCCGTACGCCACTGACACCGCGTACACCGGCCATGCCCTGCCGGTGACGGGGTCCGGCTCAGCGCCCCCGCAGCCGAGGTGCGCGCGCGGCCGCGTCCACCGGGTGCTCGCCCCCGGCCTCCACCATGCGCGCCAGCTCCCGGGCCCAGGCGACGACGTGCGCCACATCCACGTCGTACGGCCGGGCACTGCCTTCGCTCGCGGCCCACTCCTCGGCCGCGGCCGCCCCGCGGCGGAGCAGCCGGGCGCCGCCGGTGGCGTTGCCGCGGGCCGCGTGGGTGAGGCCGACGGCGAGCTGGGCGAGGCCGCGCCACAGGCCGCGTTCCTCCGCGGGGCCCGACTTCCAGGCGTCCTCGAACACCTCGTGCGCATGGAACGGCTTGCCCGCGTCCAGCAGCGCCTGCGCCTCGTCGACCGTCTCCCGCGGGCTGCGCGGCACCCCCTCCGGCTGCCGCTCCACCCCCGGCGCCCCGTACGGCAACGGCCGTCCCAGCCCGTCCCTCGGCCGGGCACTGCGCGCCCGCCCCTCACTGTCCCGGTCCCGGGCGGCTGCACGGCCCTCCGCATGCTCCATGGGCCCATTGTCCGCCCGCCCGCCCGCTCGCCCCGCTTCGGTCTGCCCTGCCGGGTGGGGTAAAGTACTGTCCGCATGATCACGCGGGTCACCCGCGGATCACGGCATCGGGACGTGGCGCAGCTTGGTAGCGCACTTGACTGGGGGTCAAGGGGTCGCAGGTTCAAATCCTGTCGTCCCGACTTGTGAAAGTCGCAGATCGAGGGCTGTTTCAGAGCACATCTGAAACAGCCCTCGGTCGTTCCCGGGGTCCGGTTTCCGCATGCGGTCTCTCAGAGCCGGGCCAGGGCCCGCCGTGCCGCGTTGTAGCCGCACATGCCGTGGGCGCCGGCTCCGGGTGGGGTCGCGGCGGAGCAGAGGTAAACGCCGGGGACGCCGGTGGCGTACGGGTCGAGGGCCGCGCGGGGGCGGAAGAGCAGCTGCCAGGGGTCGTTGGCGCCGGTCACGATGTCGCCGGCGACGTAGTTCTCGTTGTGCCGGCCGATCTCGGTGGTGGAGCGGACGTGGACGGCCAGGATCCGGTCGCGGAAGCCGGGCGCGTACCGCTCGATCTGCGCGGTGATCGCCTCGGTGGCGTCGCCGGTGTAGCCGGCCGGTACGTGCGCATAGGCGTAGAGGGGGTGTCCGCCGCCCGCCGAGCGGGTCCTGTCGGCGAGGTACTGCTGGCCGACGAGGACGAACGGCCGCTCGGGCATCCGGCCGGCCGCCACGTCCTGCTCGGCGGCGGCGATCTCCGTCACGCTGCCGCCGAGGTGCACCGTGCACGCCGAGCGCGAGCCCTCATGGGTCCACGGCACCCCGCCCTCGACGGCGTAGTCGACCTTGAACGCGCCGGGGCCGTGCCGGTAGCGGGTGTACGCGCGGCGCACGCCGGCCGGCATCCGCTCGCCCGCGATCCGGGCGGCCGCCGCGGGTGAGGTGTCCAGCATGACCAGGTCCGGGCCGCCCAGCTCGTCGAGGGAGGTCACCCGGCGGCCCGTCTCGAACCGCACGCCGTACTCGGCGGCCCGCACCAGGACCGCGTCCCGGATCGCGGCCGAACCGCCCTCGGCGACCGGCCAGCCGAAGGCGTGCGCGGACGCGGTCAGCGGGACCCCGATCGCCGAGGAGGCGAGGCTGTTCAGCGGACGGAAGGCATGCGCCGCCGCGCCGATCCACAGCGCCTGGGCCTCGGGCGAGCCGAAGCGGTGGGCGAGCAGCGTGGCCGGCAGGCCGGCGTAGGCGCCGAGGCGGGCCAGGTGGAAGGGGTGCCGAGGGAGGTGCAGCACCGGCTGCAGGAACTCCTCGCTGATCGTCCCGAACCGCTCGGTGAGCGGGCCGAACACCCGCTGCCAGCCGCGCCCGCCCGCGCCCAGCCCGGCGGCGGTCCCGGCCACCGACCGGACCACGACCGCGCCCCGCCCGCCGTCCAGCGGGTGGGCGAACTCGGCCGGCGCCCAGCGCCAGGTCAGCCCGGCCCCGGCCAGGTCGAACCGCCTCGCGAAGGCCGAGCCCGGCCCCAGGGGGTGCATGGCGGAGCACTCGTCGTGGATCAGCCCGGGCAGGGTCAGCTCACCGGAGCGGGTGCCGCCGCCGAGGACGTCGGCGGCCTCGACGACCCGGACGCGTACGCCGGCGGCGGCGAGGGTGAGGGCGGCGGCGAGTCCGTTGGGCCCGCTGCCGACCACGACCGCGGTGGTCATGCGACCGCTTCCCCCGTCTCCTGCGCCAACGCCTCCAGCAGGGCGTCCTGGAACTCCTCGTCGTGCACGGCGCGGTGGGGCCGGCGCAGGTGGCGGTGGTACCAGTAGCCGCCGGACGTGAGGGCCTCGGGGTCGTCGCCGGTGGCCAGCCACTCCTGGGTCCGATGGCCGAGTTCGAGGTCGTCGGGGGCGTTCGGGCCGCCCATCCTGGTCGGTACCCAGCCCGGGTCCACGGCGTTGCTCAGCACGTCAGGACGCAGCCGGGCCACCGCCGCCGCGAGGGTCGTGACGAACAGCTTGCTGTCGGAGTACGACCCCGCACTGCGGCCCCGCCAGTCGATCCCGGTGAGCAGGGGACGGCCACCGAAGTGCGAGCTGCTGCTCAGGTACACCAGTCGGCGCGGGGCGCGCAGAAGCGCGGTCAGCAGGTACGGCGCGACGATGTTGACCGGCATGACCGCGGGCCCGCTCCACACCCCGGCGTTGTGGATGACAGCGTCGAGCGGCCGCGCCGCGTTCAGCTCGGCGGCGATCCGCCGTACGGCGTCACGGTCCGCGAAGTCGCCCACCACGAGATCCGCCCCGCGGTCGGTCAACTCGTCCAGGGCCGCGGCGCGTTGCTCGTTGCGGGCGTGCACGACCACCTCGTGTCCCGAGGACAGCAGCGCGTCCGCCGCGGCGCGGCCGAGGCCGTCCGTGGAGCCCGTCACCAGGATGCGGCTCATGAGCGCGTCGGCTGCGGGGCCGAACCGGCCTCCTGGGTGGCGGCCCAGGAGGCGAGCAGGCGCAGGCCCTCTTCGGAGGGGGAGCCGGGTTCGGCGGTGTAGACGGTGAGGGTCAGTCCGGGTTCGGCGGCCATCTCCAGACCCTCGTAGGCGAGGGTGAGTTCACCGACCGCCGGGTGGTGGAACCGCTTGGTGCCGGTGCCGTGGTGGCGCACGTCGTGGGCGCCCCACCGGGTACGGAACTCCTCGCTGCGGGTGGACAGTTCGCCCACGAGGTCGTGCAGGGCCCTGTCGTACGGGTCGCGGCCGGCCTCGGCGCGCAGGATGGCCACCGCGGTGTCGGCGACAAGGTCCCAGTCGGGGTAGAAGCGCCGGGCGGCCGGGTCGAGGAAGTTGAAGCGGGCCAGGTTCGCCCGGTTCCGCGGCAGCGCGTAGAGGTCGGCGTAGAAGGCGCGGGCGAGCTGGTTGGCGGCCAGCACGTCCATCCGGCCGTTGCGCACGAACGCCGGCCCCGCGGTGATCGCGTCCAGCGTCCACTGCAGGCTGCGGTGCGGCGTCCACGGCCGACCGGCCCGGCGCCGGGGGCGGGTGAGGGCGTCGGAGCCGTCGGCGGTCTGCGCCAGATGGAGCAGGTGGGCGCGCTCGGCGTCGTCGAGCCGCAGCGCGCGGGCGACGGCCTCGAGAACGGCGGGGGAGACGCCGGCGAGGCTGCCGCGCTCCAGTTTCGCGTAGTACTCGACACTCATGTCGGCCAGCGCCGCGACCTCGCTGCGCCGCAGGCCCGGCACGCGCCGTCTGCTGCCGGCAGGCAGCCCGGCCTGCTCGGGGGTGATCTTCGCCCGCCGCGAGGTGAGGAACTCGCGGACCTCTTCACGGTTGTCCACATATCGACGGTACGGCGTCCCGGCCGCGGGAGGGATGTACCAGCGGTACACCCCTCACCGGTGACTCGCTGCGCGCGGAGAGCCGGTGGCCTGGAGGGGACGCGGCCGGGGCCCCCGGCGCACCGGCACTCCGCCGAGCCTCTGCCCGGCTGAACCGGCATGCGCGCCGTCGCCCTCGCCGCGATGGTCGTGACGGCCTGCACCGGGCCGGCGCCGCCGGCCGACGCACCCACGCGACTCACCACCCGCGGGAAGGACGGCCGACTCGCCACCGTCACGCGCGTCCGCATCGAGGCGGCCTCCTGACCGCCTGTCACCGGGCCGACATCCGGCCGTGGTAGAAGCAGGCATGACCACCACACCTGGAGCCGACACCCCCGACCGCCGCGGCCGCACCGGCCTGCACCGCACCGGCCTGGACCTGACCGGCAACCCGCGGGTCAAGGTGCGCGAGGTGGAGCTGCTGTCGAGCCACTGGTACGTCGAGCGGGCCACGACGTACGACATCCAGCGGGCCGACGGCAGCTGGAGCACCCAGCAGCGCGAGACGCACGACCGCGGCAACGGCGCGACCATGCTGCTGTACGACGCCGGGCGGCAGACGGTGCTGCTCACCCGGCAGTTCAGGTTCCCGGTGTATGTGAACGGCCACCCCGACGGGATGCTGATCGAGACGCCGGGCGGGGTGCTCGACGACGAGGACGAGCACCCGGAGATCGCCGTGCGACGCGAGGTGGTGGAGGAGACCGGGCACACCATCGGGGCGGTCCGGCATGTCTTCGACGTCTATATGAGCCCCGGCTCGGTCACCGAGCGGGTCAGCTTCTACGCCGCCGAGTACGGCCCCTCGACCCGTACGCACGAAGGGGGCGGGCTCGACGAGGAGGGCGAGGACATCGAGATCCTGGAGCTGCCCTTCCGCAGAGCGCTGGAGATGATCCGGACCGGCGAGATCGCCGACGCCAAGACGATCATGCTGCTGCAGTGGGCTGCGCTGGAGGGCCCCTTCGCCCGGGCGTAGGCTCCGAAGGGGGCTTTCGGAGAGGCGCTTCGAAGGAGTGGGCCATGCCTGTCTTCCCCACCGAGCGGTCGGTCCGTACGACCCCCGAAGGCCTGCTGTGGGAGCCCAGTGAGCGCTGGGTGCGCGGCGTGAAGGGCGAGGTCACCGTCGTCGACAGCCGGCACCCCGTCCTGGTGTGGGAACCCGACGTGCCCGTGCCGTGCTACGCCTTCCCGCGCGAGGACGTCCGCACCGACCTGCTGCACCCGGCCGCGGACCCGCCCACGGGCGCGCACCGGGGGGCGGGGATCTTCTACGACCTCCGGTCCGGCCCCGAGCAGGTGGCGAACGCCGCGTGGACGTACCCGGCCGCCGACCTGGCCGGACACATCGCCTTCGAGTGGTTCCGGCGCTGGGGCAGCGGCCTCGACCACTGGTACGAGGAGGAGGAAGAGATCTTCGTCCACCCGCGCGACCCGCACAAACGGGTGGACGCCCTGCCCAGCAGCCGCCATGTCCAGGTGGAGATCGCCGGCACCGTCGTCGCCGACACCCACCGCCCGGTGCTGCTGTTCGAGACCGGGCTGCCGACGCGGTACTACCTCCCCCGCGAGGACGTCCGGCTCGACCTGTTCGAGCCCACCGACCGCCGCACCGGATGCCCCTACAAGGGCACGGCCGAGTACTGGACCTGGCAGGGCGGGGGCGAGGTCCCGCGCAACATCCTGTGGAGCTACGCCGAGCCGCTGCCCGCGGTGGCCGCCGTGAAGGGGCTGCTGGCCTTCTACAACGAGGCCGTGGACCTCACCGTGGACGGCGTACGCCTGGAGCGCCCGGTCACCTTGTTCAGCAAGACGCTCAGGCCCTGACCGGCAGCGGGAAGTCCCTCGCGGTTGACCGCCGCAGCCGGGGGTAGGGAACGGCCACACCCGCTGCGTTTCCTGGCTTTGTGCTGACATTCTGACCTGCTCCTGAAATGATGTCTTGACAAAGTATTGACAGCGGGTGCGACGAGGGAGTGGAATCCGGTCGCAACAGCCGAGCCTTCCCCCTGTCGCACAGTGAGGTGCAGGAAAGATGGACCGCTCTTCGCGCCCCCGCTCCCGCAGAATCGCCCCCGCTCTGGCCCTGGCCGCGGCGGCGGCGCTGGCCCTCGCCGGCTGCTCCAGCAGCTCCGGCGGCAAGAAGGCCGAGGAGGGCGGCGGTGGTGGCGGCTCCGCGGGCAAGGCCGACACGCCCCGCATCAAGATCGCCCTGGTCACCCATCAGTCGCCCGGCGACACCTTCTGGGACATCGTCCGCAAGGGCGCCGAGGCCGCCGCCGCCAAGGACAACGTCGAGCTGATCTACTCCGCCGACCCCAACGCGGGCAACCAGGCGGGCCTCGTGCAGAACGCCATCGACCAGAAGGTCGACGGCATCGCCGTGACCCTCGCCAAGCCCGACGCCCTCAAGGACGTGGTGGCCAGGGCGAAGGCGGCCGGCATACCCGTGGTCGGCCTCAACTCCGGTGTCAGCGAATGGCAGAAGCTCGACCTGCTGGAGTTCTTCGGCCAGGACGAGACCGTCGCCGGCGAGGCACTCGGCAAGCGGCTGAACGAAGTCGGCTCCAAAAAGGCCGTCTGTGTCATCCAGGAGCAGGGCAACATCGGCCTCACCCAGCGCTGCGACGGCGTGCAGAAGACGTTCTCCGGCACCATCGAGAACCTCTACGTCAACGGCACCGACATGCCCTCGGTGAAGTCGACCATCACCGCCAAGCTCAAGAAGGACGGCGACATCGACCATGTCGTCGCGCTCGGCGCCCCCATCGCGCTGACCGCGGGACAGTCGGTCTCCGAGGCGGGCAGCAAGGCGAAGGTCGCCACCTTCGACCTCAACAAGCAGCTCACCAAGGCCATCGCCGACGGCCGGATCGAGTTCGCCGTCGACCAGCAGCCCTACCTCCAGGGCTACTTGGCGATCGACTCGCTGTGGCTCTACGAGAACAACGGCAACTACATGGGCGGCGGCGAGCAGCCGGTGCTGACCGGACCGGCCTTCGTCGACAAGTCGAACGTGGCGAGCGTCGACACGTTCGCCGCGAAGGGCACCCGGTGATGAGCATGGCCCAGCAGGCGCCGCCGACCTCCGTCCAGGGGAAGGAGACCGACGGGCGGACCGCACAACGCCCCTTCGCCCGCAGGCTGTTGGCCCGCCCCGAGGTCGGCGTCCTGCTCGGTGCCGCCGCGGTGTTCGTGTTCTTCCTGATCGCCGCCCCCGCGGTGCGCGACGGCAGCTCGATGGCGAACATCCTCTACCAGTCGTCCACCATCGGCATCATGGCCCTGCCGGTCGCGCTGCTGATGATCGGCGGCGAGTTCGACCTCTCCTCCGGCGTCGCGGTGATCACCTCGGCGCTGACCGCGAGCATGGTCAGCTACCAACTGACCATGAACGTCTGGGTCGGTGTGCTGATCGCCCTCGTCGTCTCGCTCGGCGTCGGCCTGTTCAACGGCTGGCTGCTCATCAGGACCGGCCTGCCGAGCTTCCTCGTCACGCTCGGCACCTTCCTGATCCTCCAGGGCGTCAACCTCGCCGTCACCAAGTGGGTCACCGGCAACGTCGCCACCGACGACATCAGCGACATGGACGGCTTCGGCCAGGCCAGAGCGCTCTTCGCCTCGTCCTTCGGCGTCGGCGGCGTCCAGGTGAAGATCACCGTGGTGTGGTGGCTGGTCTTCGCCGCGCTGGCTACCTGGGTGCTGCTGCGCACCAAGTACGGCAACTGGGTCTTCGCGGTCGGTGGCAACAAGGAGAGCGCCCGGGCGGTCGGCGTCCCCGTGACCTACACCAAGATCTCGCTGTTCATGCTGGTCGGCCTCGGCGCCTGGTTCGTCGGCATGCACCAGCTGTTCTCCTTCAACACCGTGCAGTCCGGCGAGGGCGTCGGCCAGGAGCTCATCTACATCGCCGCGGCCGTGATCGGCGGCTGTCTGCTCACCGGCGGCCACGGCTCCGCCATCGGGCCCGTCTTCGGCGCCTTCATGTTCGGCATGGTCCAGCAGGGCATCGTCTACGCCGGCTGGAACCCCGACTGGTTCAAGGCGTTCCTCGGCGTGATGCTGCTCGGCGCCGTCCTGATCAATCTGTGGGTCAGCCGCACGGCGACCCGGAGGTGACCCACCGATGACTGAACACCCCCTTGTGGAACTGCGCGGCGCGGGCAAGTCCTACGGCAACATCCGCGCCCTGCACGGCGTCGACCTGGCCGTGCACCCCGGCAGGGTGACCTGCGTGCTCGGGGACAACGGCGCCGGCAAGTCCACGCTCATCAAGATCGTCTCGGGGCTGCACCAGCACACCGAGGGCGAGTTCCTCGTCGACGGCACCCCCGTGCGCTTCACCACCCCGCGCGAGGCGCTGGACCGGGGGATCGCCACCGTCTACCAGGACCTGGCGACCGTGCCGCTGATGCCGGTGTGGCGCAACTTCTTCCTCGGCTCCGAACTCACCAAGGGCCCCTGGCCGCTGCGCCGCCTCGACATCGAGACGATGAAGCGGACCGCGGACCAGGAACTGCGTGCGATGGGCATCGTCCTCGACGACCTCGACCAGCCCATCGGCACGCTCTCCGGCGGCCAGCGCCAGTGCGTCGCCATCGCCCGCGCCGTCCATTTCGGCGCGCGCGTCCTCATCCTCGACGAGCCCACCGCCGCCCTCGGCGTCAAACAGTCCGGCGTGGTGCTGAAGTACATCGCCGCCGCCCGCGACCGCGGCCTCGGCGTCATCTTCATCACCCACAACCCCCACCACGCCTACATGGTCGGCGACCACTTCAGCGTGCTGCGCCTGGGCACCCTCGAACTCAGCGCCGCCCGCGACCGGGTCACCCTGGAGGAACTGACCAACCACATGGCGGGCGGCGCCGAACTCGCCGCGCTCAAGCACGAGTTGGCCCAGGTCGACGGGGTCGACACAGGGGGGCTCCCGGAACCGGAGGACGTCACGCCCTAGCCGACCAGCTGGGGCAGGGGCGCGGTGGCCTCCGGCTCGGGGGAGCCGGGCCGCCGGCCTCGTACGAGCAGCACCGCACCGGCCACGGCGAGCAGGAACCCGCCGAGCGCGGCGCCGAAAGGCACCTTCGTACGCACGGCCCGCAGCAGGGCGCTCTCCTGCCGCGCCTTGTCCACCGCGAACTTCTGCGTGGCGGTGGTGTGGGCCAGCTTGGGCACGTCGAGCAGCACCACGGCGTCCTTCGCGGCACCCGGGGCGCGCAGCGTCCGGCGCGGACCGAGCTGCGCGTACAGGACGCGGCCGGTGGCCTGGTCGACGACCAGCCTGATGCCGTGGTTGGAGTACCACTCCTCGGCGAGCACCTGAGCGGCACCCCGCCGCCCCACCAGCGCGCCCGGCACCTGCCGCGTGCCGACCTTGGTGGGGGCGACCGTGCCGGTGAAGACGTACCCCTCGTACCCCTGGACCTTCTGTTCGCCCCGGTAGGCCAGCGGGACGGTCGCGCCCAGCGCGCTGTCCCACCACTGGTAGGTGCGCCGCTGCACGTCGAAGGGGAACTTCAGATACGCCTCGCCCTCGTGGTACGGCTGCTCCTGGCAGCAGTGCGCGGGCCGGTTGGTGCGGCGGTCGGTGACCCAGCGCGCCTGCGTGAAGTCCAGGGCGTCGTGCGGATCGGCTGCGGGCAGCGAGCCGTCCGTGTCGATCGTCGTCACGACGTCCCACACGGCCTTCCCGCTCGCCTCGCTGTCCGCCACATCGCCCCGCACCCGCTGTGTGACGGTGATGCGGCGCCCTTCGACCGTGCGGGCCGCGGCCACGTCGAAATAGCTGCCCTTACCCTCGTACACCGCGGTCACGTCGATGTCGATCGGGTTCACCGCGGCGCGCGGCGCGACGTACCACGCCAGCATCGGCGCGAGGACCAGCAGGAAGACGCCCGCCCCCAGCAGGACCAGGGCCAGCGGTGAAGCGGTGCGACGCATCCGGCACTCCCAGGGGGCTCGACTGCGGGGACCGTATGGCGGCGGAGGGGCCGCGTCTACGCACGCGCGTGACAAAAACGGGCCCAGGGGCGCGGGGCTGTATCGGATATGCGGCTCCGCCGCGTGGGCGCGAGAAGTCACGACGGACCCGCAGCCGCCGGACGACTGGGACCACCCCCGTCCGGACGCGCAAAAACGGCGCCACCACCCCCACCCCGCCAGACTGACGACAAGAGGGGGCCGGTCGCGGCGTCGCAGTCCTCACGCGTGCTGCTCGGGTGTTCGCTTCCGGCCTCCTTCCCCCACACGTCCCTCGACCCGGGGATCACGGACATGGCGCTGCACCGCACGCACCGCGGCGACGCGGAACCTTTCGACGACGTGTACGCCCTGCCCATCAGCGAACACGCCCTGCCCAAGTACCGCATGCCGCAGCGCGTGTCGGACGCCCGGGCGGTGCGGGCCCTCATCCATGACGAGCTCACCCTGGACGGCAACGCCGCCCAGAACCTCGCCACGTTCTGCACCACCTGGGCGGAGCCCGAGGTGCACGCGCTGATGGACGAGTGCCTCGACAAGAACATGATCGACAAGGACGAGTACCCGCAGACCGCGGAGATCGAGAACCGCTGCGTCCATATGCTGGCCGACCTGTGGAACTCCCCGCAGGGCACCTCCACCGTCGGCTGCTCCACCACCGGCTCCAGCGAGGCCGGCATGCTCGGCGGCCTCGCCCTGAAGTGGCGCTGGCGCGAACGCCGCCGCGCCGAGGGCAAGTCCACCGACCGGCCCAACCTCGTCGCCGGTCCGGTGCAGGTGTGCTGGGAGAAGTTCGCCCGCTACTTCGACGTCGAACTGCGCCAGGTGCCGCTGGAGAAGGGCGCGTCGGGCCTGCGCGCCCACCAACTCCGCGACCACGTCGACGAGAACACCATCGGCGTCGTCGCCATCCTCGGCGTCACCTACACCTGCGTCTACGAGCCGGTCGCCGAGATCGCCGCCGAACTCGACCGCATCCAGCAGGACTCGGGCCTGGACATCCCCCTGCACATCGACGCGGCGAGCGGCGGCTTCGTCGCACCCTTTCTCCAGCCCGACCTGGAGTGGGACTTCCGGCTGCCCAGGGTCGCCTCCATCAACGCCTCCGGGCACAAGTACGGCATGGCCCCGCTCGGCGTCGGCTGGGTGGTGTGGCGCTCGGCCGACCTGCTCCCGGAGGACCTGGTGTTCCGGGTGGACTACCTCGGCGGCGACATGCCCACCTTCGCGCTGAACTTCTCCCGCCCCGGCGGCGAGGTCGTCGCCCAGTACTACAACCTGCTGCGCCTGGGCCGTGAGGGCTACGCCAAGGTGCACGGGGCCTGTGCGGACAGTGCCGGGATGCTGGCGCGCAAGCTGGCCGGGATGGGCCCCTTCACCGTCCTGCACGACGGACAGGGCGGCCTCCCGGGGGTCTCCTGGACCCTCACCGACCCCGCGACGACACCCTTCACCCTCTACGACCTCTCCGACCAGCTGCGCCGACGCGGCTGGCAGGTCCCGGCGTACCCGCTGCCCGCCGGACGCCAGGACACCGTCGTCGCCCGCGTCCTGGTCCGGCACGGCATCGGCTACGACAAGGTCGCCCTGCTCGCCGACGACATCCGGGCCGCGGTCGCCCGGCTCACCGAGGCGCCCGGACCGCATGTGACGGAGCAGCCAAGCTTCCACCACTGACAGTTCAGACGGTACGCACCTCCGCGAGCCGCACCGGCCGGTGCTCGGCGAGGGACAGCGTGCACGCCTCCGCGATCCACCCCGCCTCCAGCGCGTCCGCGACCGTACAGGGGGAGGGCCGGGACCCGGCCACCACCTCGGTGAACGCGGCCAGTTCGGCACGGTAGGCGGCGGTGAAGCGGTCCATGAAGAAGTCGTGTGGTGTGCCCGCGGGGAAGCGCACGCCCGGCTCCACCGACCGCAGCGGCAGCCTGTCCTCCAGGCCCACGGCGATGGAGTCGGCGAAGCCGTGGATCTCCATGCGGACGTCGTGACCCCGGCCGTTGTGGCGTGAGTTGGACACCACCGCGAGCGTCCCGTCGTCGAGGGTGAGCAGCGCGCCGGTGGTGTCGGCGTCCCCGGCCTCCCGGATGTACGCGGCGCCCCGGTTGCCGCCGACGGCGTACACCTCGCTCACCTCGCGGCCCGTCACCCAGCGGATGATGTCGAAGTCGTGCACCGAGCAGTCCCGGAAGATGCCCCCGGACGCGGCGACGTACGCGGCGGGCGGCGGAGCCGGGTCCAGCGTCGTCGACCGTACGGTGTGCAGGGTGCCCAGCTCCCCGGACCGTACGGCCCGCCGGGCGGCGGCGAAACCGGCGTCGAAGCGGCGGTTGTACCCGATCTGCACCGGCACACCGGCCCCCTCGACCGCCTTGAGGACCTCGACCCCCTCGGCCATCGTCCGGGCGACCGGCTTCTCGCAGAACACCGGCACCCCCGCCTCGACCGCGGCCCGGATCAGCCCCGGATGGGCGTCGGTCGCGGCCGCGATCACCACCCCGTCGACCCCGGCCGCCAGCAGCGCCTCCGGCGAGTCCACGACGTGCGCGCCGAACCGCTTCGCGGCGGCCGCCGCCGCGTCCGCGAACGGGTCGGCCACGACGAGCGACTCGACCACGTCGAGTCCGAAGAGGGTCTCGGCGTGGAAGGCGCCGATCCGGCCGAGGCCGAGGATTCCGATGCGCATGGGTGCTCCTTGCTGTGTCACGGGGTGGGCGCTTGAGGGGGTTCCGGCGTGCGACTGGCCTACGGCGCCTCGACGTCGGCCCAGCGGCCGCTGCTCGCCGAACGCTCCATCGCCTCCAGTACGGCGGCACTGCGCACCGCGTCCATGAGCGTGGCCCCGTACGGCCGGCCCTCGGCGATCGAGCGCAGGAAGCGGTACGCCTCGATGACCTTCAGGTCGTCGTAGCCCATGGCGTTCGCCGCGCCGGGCTGGAACGCGCCGAACTCGCCGTCGCCCGGCCCGACATACACCTGGCTCACCGGCTGGTCCTGGTACGCCGTGCCCCGGCTGACGCCGAGCTCGTTCATCCTGCGGAAGTCCCAGAAGAGGGCGCCCTTGGTGCCGTGCACCTCGAAGCCGTAGGCGTTCTGCTCGCCGACCGACACCCGGCAGGCCTCCAGGACACCGCGGGCGCCGGAGGCGAAACGCAGCAGGCAGCCGACGTAGTCCTCGTTCTCGACCGGGCCGAGGGCGCCGCCCGCGGCACGGGCGTGACCGGCCGTGGCTCCGGCGGGGCGGGGCCGGTGCGGGACGAACACCGCGCTGTCGGCGGTGAGTTCGGCGATGTCGCCCAGCAGATACCGGGCGAGGTCAGCGCCGTGCGAGGCGAGGTCGCCCAGCACTCCGCTGCCGCCGTGCTCACGCTCGTAGCGCCACGTCAGGGCGGACTCGGGGTGGGCGGCGTAGTCGGAGAACAGTCGGATGCGCGCATGGGTGACCGAGCCGATCTCCCCGGCGGCGATCAGATCGCGGGCCGTCTCGACGGCGGGTGCGTTGCGGTAGTTGAAGCCGACCGCGCCCTGGACCCCGGCCCCGGCGACCGCGTCCGCGACCGCGCGGGCGTCGGCGAGGGTCAGGCCGACCGGCTTCTCGATCCAGATGTGCTTGCCGGCGGCGGCCATCGTCGTGCCGATCTCGCGGTGCAGGAAGTTCGGGGCGGTGATGCTGACCGCTTCGATCCGGGGGTCCGCTGCCAGCTCCCGCCAGTCGCGGATGGGGAAGGCGAAGCCGAACTGCGCGGCCGCCTCCTGAGCCCGTCCCGGCACCTCGTCGGCGACCGCCACCAGCTCGGGCCGCACGCCGAGCTGCGGATAGTGGTGCGGGACGCGGACGTACGCCTGGCTGTGCACCCGGCCCATCCAGCCGAACCCGACGACGGCGACACCGAGCGCGCGCACCACCATGGCTTGCCCCACTTCTTGGACCGGTCCAACACCTGTCCACGCCACCCTGGGCGCGGCTGTAGGGCGTGTCAAGGCCTTTGACAACCGGGCGCGCCGCGTGGAACGGTCCATCTCATGAGACCGCCGACCATCCGTGACGTCGCCGAGCGGGCCGGTGTGTCCAAGTCGCTGGTCTCGCTGGTACTACGCGGCTCGGAGCAGGTGCGGCCGGAGAAGCGGGACGCCGTGCTGCGGGCCGTACGCGAGCTGGGCTACCGGCCGAACGCGGCCGCGCGCAGCCTCAGCGAGCAGCGGACCCGTACGGTCGGGGTCCTCCTCAACGACCTGCGCAACCCCTGGTTCGTCGACCTGCTCGACGGCCTGAACTCCCTGCTGCACGACAACGGCCTGAACATGCTGCTCGCCGACGCCCGGCTGAACCGGCGCGCCGGCCAGGACCCGGCGGGCCCGCTGACGGACCTCGGCGTGGACGGCCTCGTCGTGGTCGGCACGCTGCCCGAGCCCGCCGCGCTCGGCGCGGTCGCGGCGCAGGTGCCGGTCGTGGTCGCCGGGGCGCGCGAGCCGGTGCCGGCCGGTGTGGACCTGGTGGCCGGCGACGACGAACGGGGTGTCCGGCTGGTCACCGAGCACCTCATCGGCCTCGGCCACCGCCGGATCGCCCACCTCGCCGGGTACGGGGCGGTGGGGGAGCTGCGCCGGCGTGCCTTCGAGGAGGTCATGCGGGAGCACGGGCTGGCCGACGGGGCCCTCGTGGAGCCGGGTGACATGACCGAGGAGAGCGGGCACCGGGCCGGCGTGCGCCTGCTCGCCCGGCCGGACCGGCCCACGGCCGTCCTCGCGGTCAACGACATCGCCGCGGTGGGGGTGCTTTCGGCTGCCGAGGGGCTGGGGCTGCGGGTGCCGCACGACCTGTCGGTGACCGGCTACGACAACACCGGTGTCTCCCGGCTGCGGCATCTGTGGCTCACGACCGTCGACCAGGCCGGCCATGAGGTCGGCCGACGGGCCGCCCGCTTTCTTCTCGACCGCTTCGCGTCCGCTGGGGGAGAGGGGCGGGTGTATTTGGCTGCGCCTTCGCTGGAGGTGCGGGGGACGACGGCTGCGCCGTCGCGCTGATCATCCGGCCGGGCGTTGTGGGTGGTTCCGTGGGGTGCCGGGTGCGGGTTGTGTGTGGCTGGTCGCGCCCACGCGGCGGAGCCGCATATCGATACAGCCCCGCGCCCCTTTGGGGTGGCTGGTGTGCGTGGTTGTGTGCGGGCCGGTGGGGGTTGATCGCGCAGTTCCCCGCGCCCCTTTTTGGGCGTGGCAGTCTTAGCAGTTGATTGCGTACGCCTTGCGCAGTGTCTCGTGGACCGTCCACGTCGTACGGTCGCCCGCGCGCAGGATCGCCATGTCGCCGGGGCCGACCTCCAGGGTGGGGCCGTTCTCGACCTCTACGGTGGCGCGGCCGCTGATCACCACGAACAGCTCGTCCGCCTCCGTGTCGGTGACCACGCCGGGCGTGATCTGCCAGATGCCGCGGAGCTGCTTGCCGTCCGCGGACTCCCAGACGACCTTGCCGGTCACCTCGGGCGTGCCAGACACGATCTGGGCCGGGTCGAGGGGCTCGGGTTCGAGGGTGGCGTCGGGGATGTGGAGAGCGAAGCTGTGGGTCATGGGGGGACCCTAGCGAGCGGGTGGGTGTCCCGGGCGTCGACAGAGTGTGGGGTATCGGCCCTGGTGACGGGACAGTCCGTCGGGTCGGCGAAGTGGCGGGGGTGATCTCGCGGCGTGATCGTGGAGGGCATGGCCCAGAACACGGCCGCGGAGCGGCACCGGCACGACACCCGCGAGGCCGTGCTGTTCGGCGGGGTCTACGGCGCCGTCCTGGCCAGCTCGATCGTCGCCGCGCTCACCCAGTACGGCCACTCCTCGCGCGGCGACCGCCGCTACGACGCCCTGTGGCTGCTGGTGACGGCGCTCGCCTCCGCGCTGGCCCACGGATATGCGCACTACATCGCCGAGCGCGGGCCGCACCGCCGCTGGGACGTGCTGCGCACTCTGGCCGACGAGTGGCCGCTGGTGGCTGCCGTACTGCCGACCGTGGTGGTGCTCGCGGGCGCGGGCTGGGGCTGGTGGCCGGCGAAGAGTGTGGAGTACCCGGCCTTCGCGCTGAACATCGCGCTGCTGTTCGTGCTGGGCCTGCTGACGGCGCGTTGGTCGCACCGGTCGTGGGGGCGAGCCGTACTTCTCGGTCTGGTGGACGCCTTGCTCGGGGTGGTCGTGGTGGTGGCCAACGCGCTGATCAAGTAGGGGGCGGGTGTCCGAGCCCGGACGAGTGTCGTCGACGAAATTGTTGACAATGTTGTCGGACTAGATTTAGTTTCGACAGGCACTCACTCAGGGAGGGCACATGCCGAAAGAAGCCCGTCCGAGCACCGGGGAGCAGGCCAAGCAGCATGCGCTCGCGCAGCTGCGGCAGGCGATCCTGCACGGCGAGATGGCGCCGGCGCAGCGGCTGGTGGAGCAGGAGCTCGCCGAGCAGTTCGATGTGACACGGGCGAGCATCCGCGCGGCGCTCATCGATCTGGAGGCCCAGGGGCTGGTCGAGCGGATCCGCAACCGTGGCTCACGGGTGCGGGTGGTGACCGTCGAGGAGGCGGTCGCCATCACCGAGTGCCGTATGGCCCTGGAAGGGCTGTGCGCGGCGAAGGCCGCCGTCGCGGCGAGCGACGAACAGCTCGCCGAGCTGAAGGAGCTGGGCGCGGCGATGGCCAAGGCCGTGGCCGGCGGTGAGCCGATGACCTACTCCGAGCTCAACCAGGAGCTGCACGCCAAGGTCCGGGAGTTCTCCGGCCAGCGCACGGCCGTGGACCTGCTGGAGCGGCTCAACGCCCAACTGGTGCGCCACCGCTTCCAGTTGGCGCTCCGCCCGGGGCGTCCGCAGCACTCCCTGAACGAGCATCTGGCCATGATCGAAGCGATCACCGCCAGGGACCCGCAGGCGGCCGAGGCGGCCGTCCGCGCCCACCTCACCAGCGTGATCGAGGCGCTGCGCGACTGACCGTCGCAAGGGGGGCGCACCGATCCGTGCGAGGCGGGCGCACACCTGTCACTCCTAGGAGACCCATCCATGACGCACGCGGATGCGCCCTCCCCCGCTCTCGGCTCGGCCCGAGCCGGCGGACCCCCGTCAACACCCCGCTCGACGCTCGTCGTCACCGCCCACGCCGGCGACTTCGTGTGGCGGGCGGGCGGAGCCGTCGCCCTGGCCGCCGCCCGTGGGGAGAAGGTCACCATCGCCTGTCTCGCCTTCGGTGAGCGCGGCGAGTCGGCCAAGGCCGGGCGCGAGGGCAGGACGCTCGACGAGACCAAGGTGATCCGCCGGGAGGAGGCCGAGCGGGCCGCCGCCGTCCTGGGCGCCGAGGTCCGCTTCTTCGACGCCGGTGACTACCCCCTGACCGAGACCGCCGAACTCACCGACCGGCTCGTCGCGGTGTACCGCGAGACGCAGCCGGACGTGGTGCTCACCCATCCCGCAGAGGACCCCTACAACGGCGACCACCCGGCAGCCCACCGCATGGCCCTCCAGGCCCGCATCCTCGCCCAGGCCATCGGCCACCCCGGCGAGGGCGACATCATCGGCGCCCCGCCCGTCTTCTGCTTCGAGCCCCACCAGCCCGAGATGAGCGGCTTCCGCCCCGAGGTCCTGCTCGACATCACCGAGGTCTGGGACACCAAGCGCAAGGCGATGGAGTGCCTCGGCGCCCAGCAGCACCTGTGGGACTACTACACCGACCTCGCCGTACGCCGCGGCGTCCAGCTCCGGCGCAACGCGGGCCCCAACCTGGGCCTCGCCCACTCGACCCTGGCCGAGGCGTACATGCGCCCCTTCCCCCAGATCGCGAAGGAGCTGGCATGAGCGGCGTGATCGTCACCGGCCCGCCCAAGGCCGACCCGAAGGACGTCGACGCGCTGGCCGGCTTCGGCGTGGCCACCGTCGGCGAGGCGATGGGCCGAACGGGCCTGCTGGGACCGGGAATCCGGCCGATCCAACAGGGCGTGCGGGTGGCCGGCACGGCCGTCACCGTGCTCGGCCGGCCCGGCGACAACCTCATGATCCACGCGGCCGTCGAGCAGTGCGGCGAGGGCGACTTCCTGGTCGTCACCACCACCTCCCCGTGCACCGACGGCCTGTTCGGCGAGCTGTTCGCCATGGCGCTGCACCGGCGCGGAGTGCGCGGCCTGGTCATCGACGCGGGCGTCCGCGACACCCAGGAGCTGCGCGAGACGGGCTTCCCCGTCTGGTCGCGTGCCGTCTGCGCGCAGGGCACCGTGAAGGCCACCGGAGGTTCGGTCAACGTCCCCGTCGTGATCGACGGACAGGTGATCCACGCGGGCGACGTGATCCTCGCCGACGACGACGGCGTGGCCGTCGTGCCCCGCCGGCGCGCCCGCGCCACCGCTGAGGCGGCCGCGGCCCGCGAGGCCAAGGAAGCCGCCACCCGGGCCGCCTTCCTCGACGGCCAACTCGGCCTGGACCGCTACGGGTTGCGCGAGACCCTGGCCCGGCTGGGCGTCACCTACCGGTCGTACGAGGACTACGCCGCCGAGGAGGTCGGCTCATGACCGGCCCCGAGGGCGTGCGCTGCATGCTGATGCGCGGCGGCACCTCCAAGGGCGCCTGCTTCCTGGCCGAGGACCTGCCCGCCGACCCGGCCGCGCGCGACGAGCTGCTGCTGAGCGTCATGGGCAGCCCGGACCCGCGCCAGATCGACGGGCTGGGCGGTGCCCACCCCCTGACCAGCAAGGTGGCGGTGGTCTCGCCCTCGGCCGACCCGCGCGCGGACATCGACTACCTCTTCCTCCAAGTGGCCGTCGACAAGCCCGAGGTGAGCGACCGTCAGAACTGCGGCAACATCCTCGCCGCGGTCGGCCCGTTCGCCGTCGAGCGCGGCCTCGTCCCGGCGGGGGAGGACCGTACCGCCGTACGCATCCGCATGGTCAACACCGGTGACCATGCCGTCGCGACCTTCCCCACCCCGGGCGGCCGCGTCGACTACACGGGGGACGCCGAGATCTCGGGCGTGCCCGGCACGGCGGCCGCCGTGGAGATCGAGTTCCCGCCCGGCGAGGGCCCGTTGCTCCCGACGGGCCGGGTCCGCGACGAGATCGACGGCGTCCCCGTGACCTGCGTGGACAACGGCATGCCGACCGTCCTGATCCCCGCCACGGCCCTCGGCGTCACCGGCTACGAGTCCCCGCAGGAGCTGGAGGCGGACGCCGTCCTGGCGGAGCGGCTGCGCTCCCTGCGCCTGGCGGCGGGCCGGCTGATGGGCCTCGGGGACGTGTCCGGCACCACCGTGCCCAAGCTGACCCTGATCGCCCCGCCCCGCGACGGCGGCGCGATCACCACCCGCACGTTCATCCCGGTGCGCTGCCACACCTCGATCGGCGTGCTCGGCGCGGCGAGCGTCGCCGCCGGCGTACGCGTCGAGGGCGGTGTCGGCGCGGACCTGGCCCGGCTCCCGGCCGACGGGGACCGCGTGCGCATCGAACACCCCACCGGATTCCTCGACATCGACAGCGGCCTGGAGACCGGCCCCGACGGCCTGCCCGTCTCCCGCCGCACCGCCGTGGTCCGCACGGCCCGCAAGATCCTCGACGGCACCGTCTTCCCCAGGACCGTCCCCGTACAACCCCCAGGAGGTCGACGATGACTCCCCCGCTCGGCGACATCGCCCACATCGGCCACGCCCAGCTCTTCACCCCGGACCTCGACGCCAGCGTTGCCTTCTTCACCGACTACCTCGGACTGACCGTCAACGGCGAACAGGGCGACTCCGTCCACCTGTGGACCTTCGACGACTGCGAGCACCACAGCCTGGTCCTCACCGCCCGCGAGACGCCCGGCCTCGGCCGGCTCGCCCTGCGCACCTCCAGCGAGGAGGCCCTGCACCGCCGTATCGCGGCGATCGAGGAGGCGGGCGGCACCGGCCGGTGGGCCGAGGACGAGCCGGGCCTCGGCAAGCTGTACGTCACCACCGACCCCGACGGCCATGAACACGCCCTGTACTGGGAGAGCGAGCACTACCGGGCGCCCGAGGAGCTCAGGCCGGCACTGAAGAACCAGCCGCAGGCCAAGCCCAACCGGGCCGTCGGCGTCCGCCGCCTGGACCACGTCAACTTCCTCGCCGCCGACGTCCTCGCCAACGCCGAGTTCCAGGAACGCGTCCTGGGCGCCCGGCCCACCGAGCAGATCATGCTGCCGGTCCCCATAAGCATGCCATCCAGCAGACGTTCTTCCTCTACGTCTACGAACCCGGCGGCAACCGCATCGAGTTGTGCAACCCGCTCACGCGGCTGGTGCTGAAGACCATCGAGTCCTTCCACACGCACGGGACTCCGCCCGTCGGCTGAGCGGGCGCGCGGAGCCGGCGAAGGCCGCCCCTTGAATGCTGACGAGATTGATTGTCGATGAGATTGTTGACAAAAGCGTTGACACTCAGGGAGCGGCTTCTTAGCGTCTGGCGCACCCCGCACGAGAGGTAACCAACGATGTCCCCCTCCACCGCTCCCGCCGCCCGCGGCGCACGACTGGCCGGCCTGGTCGTCGGCCTGTGCTGGCTGGTCGTCCTCTTCGACGGCCTCGACATGTTCATCTACGGCTCCGTCCTGCCGCACATGCTCGAGAGCAAGGCGCTCGGCATCGACCCGGCCCAGGCCGGTGACATCGGCTCCTACGCCACCTTCGGCATGCTGATCGGCGCGCTCGCCTCCGGCACCGTCAGCGACTGGGTCGGCCGCAAGAAGACGATCATCGTCTCGACCGCCCTCTTCTCCCTCGCCTCGGCCCTGTGCGCCACGGCCGGCAGCCTGGGCGCGTTCGGCTTCGGCCGGTTCGTCGCCGGTATCGGACTCGGCGGCCTGCTCCCCAGCGCCATCACCATGGTCACCGAGTACGCCCCGCGCGGCCGCCGCGCCCTGATCGTCGGCTCCCTGATGACCGCCCACCAGGCCGGCGGCATCGTCGCCGGACTCGTCGCCCTCGGCACCGGCGACTGGCGCCTGTCCTTCTGGATCTGTGTGATCCCGCTGTTCATCGGCGTCCCGCTCGCCGCGAAGTACCTGCCCGAGTCCATGGCCTTCCTCCAGGCCAAGGGCCGCACCGAGCAGGCCCGCGCCCTCGCCGAGCGCTACGGCGTCGAACTCGCCGCCCGCGACGAGGAGCGCCCCGCCGTGGCCAACCGCTTCGGCGCCCTCGCGGACCTCTTCCGTGGCGGCCGGTGGGTCCAGACCCTGTTGTACTGGCTCGCCTCCTTCGGCGGCCTCCTGCTGGTCTACGGCGTCTCCCAGTGGCTGCCGTCGCTGATGCGGGCCAACGGCTACAACCTCGGCTCCTCGATCGGCTTCGTCATCGTCATCAACCTCGGCGGCATCGCCGGCATGCTGATCGGCGGCCGGCTCACCGACCGGTTCGGCGGCGCGCGCATCTGCTCGATCTGGTTCGGCGCCACCGCCGTCGGCGTGTACACCCTCAGCCTGAAGATGCCGCTGGCCCTCACCTACACGGTCGTCTTCCTGACCGGCCTGTTCCTCTTCAGCGCCCAGGCGATGATCTACGCCACGGTCGCCGCCCGCGCCGGCGACGACAACCGGGCCACCGCGGTCGGCTGGACCTCCGGGATGGGCCGCTTCGGTGCCGTCTTCGGGCCCTGGCTCGGCGGCCAGCTGCTGGCCTCGGGCTCGACCAAGGCGGGCTTCACCGCCTTCGCGGCCGCCGGAGTCTTCTCCCTGGTGCTGATCAGCCTCACCGGCCTGCGGTCCCTGCGGCCCGCCGCGTCGGCCGACACGCCGCGCTCGCTGTCCCCGGCGGGCTGACACGCCCGCAGGGCTCCTGGATGCCCGGAACCGGCGCCACTGCTTGGATGGGTGGCGTCCGGACCCACTCGGAGGAGCCCCATGATCGACGTGACCCAGCAGATCGACTCCGTACGCCGCGAGGTCGGCCGCCGTGCCGTCGACGCTGGTCAGGTGCGGGTGGTGAGCCTGAGCCGGAGCTACGACGTCCCGGCCGAGGACCTCTGGGCGGCCTGCACCGACCCCCGGCGCATCCCGCAGTGGTTCCTGCCGGTGTCGGGGGAGCTGCGCACCGGCGGCCGCTATCAGCTGGAGAACCACGCGGGCGGCACCGTGGAGCGCTGCGACCCGCCCCACGGCTTCCTCGCGACCTGGGAGTACGGCGGTGACGTCAGCCGGATCGAACTGCGCCTGACCTCCGAGGGCGAGGGCCGCACCCGCTTCGAGCTGGCGCACCTCGACCCCGACGACGACAAGAAGTGGACCGAGTTCGGCCCCGGCGCGGTCGGCGTCGGCTGGGACATGGCCCTGGTCGGCCTCACGCTCCACCTGTCCTCCGGTGCCCCCGTCGACCCCGCCCAGGCCATGGCCTGGTTCGGCTCCCCCGAGGGCCTCGCCTTCGTCACGGCCGCGGGCGAGGACTGGTACGCGGCCCATGTCACGAGCGGCGAGGACCCCACCGCCGCCCGCGCCGCCGCCGACCGCACCAGGGCCGCCTACACCGGCGAGGACCCCTCCGCCTGATGCGGTAGGGTTTACCTGCACGATCACGCGGAACACCCGTGATGCGGGCAGATCGGGACGTGGCGCAGCTTGGTAGCGCACTTGACTGGGGGTCAAGGGGTCGCAGGTTCAAATCCTGTCGTCCCGACCACGCGGAAACGCAGGTCGGAGGCCGTTCTCTCATCCATGAGAGGGCGGCCTTCCGTGCGTCCGGGGTGTCAGTGGGCTGGGCTATCCTGCCCGCCACCGCACAACGACCTTAGGGATCACGAGAATTGACCGGCCTGTCTGCTTTCCCGCTGCCCTTCCACGCTTCCCGTTCCATAACGTACGCGACACCCCGTACGCTCCGGGAAATCCAGATGATGCAGTGCAGCGCGCACATCCGGGCGAAGCCGGGATGGTTCGACAAGATGAACGATGCCGACATCGTCGCCAGGTGGACGCGAGAAGCGGTCGCCCAGGGCCTCACCGAGGCGCAGGTCCGCTATGTGCTCGCTGAACTCGTGCACTACGCCGCGCTGCGGGACGGACGCACCGGCATCGAGGTGTCCGCCGTCGACGGGGTGTGGCAGTCGGACACCCTGATCGACGACAAGCTCAGGTCACGGCTGCGCGAGGCGGTCCGGGTCCTGGAAGAAGTACCCGAAGCCGAACAGGACTGGCATCCCGGATCCGACGGGCAGGTACTGGATCTGGTTCACCCCTCACTGTTCTGCCTGGTGAGAGAGGTCAGCGGCGCGCCCGAGCGGGCCTGGCGGAACCCGACGGACCGCTACTCGAAGTACGAGTTCTCGGAGCGGTTCCAGTGGCTGCCCACGGACGTCGACGTCAGTGACGACGGCGCTGTCGCCTTTCGTTCGTACGTCAACAACGTCCACCCCGAGACGCATCACGAACTGGCTGCCGTCCTGCCGGACCTGTTCGCGCGGATGCGCCCGCTGCTGGAGAACGTGCTCACCGATCTGCGCCACCCGCGGCCCCTGCGGATCGAGGCCGATCCCTACGGGTGGTACGACTCGGAGCCGCAGCAGCCGGACAAGTCCTCCTTCAGTGATGACGAGGCCTACGCGGAGGCCGTCCGTGCCTGGGAAGCGGCCCAGGACGACTGGTGGGAGAACCGCCGCCCGGTCGTCCCGGACGCCCCGGACTTCACCCCGCCCGAAGTGCCCGACGCATCCGCCCGAGTCGATCTGCGCGGCCGCGGTCTCCAGGTCATCGTCAAGCTCGCCACCATTCATCTGACCCCGGAGAAGCCGGAATACCCCGGTGGTTCCTGGCATGTCGAGGGAATGCTGAACGAGCGGATCGTCTCGACCGGCATCTACTACTGGGACAGCGAGAACATCACCGAGAGCCGGCTGAGTTTCCGCGCCGCACTCGACGACCCCGACTACGAACAGAACGACGACAACGGTGTGCGCGAGGTCTACGGCCTGGAGAACGAAGACGCGCTGAACCAGATGCTGGGATCGGCATCGACGCCGGAAGGGCGCTGCCTGGCTTTCCCGAACATCCTGCAACACCGCGTCGGCTCGTTCCGCCTCATGGACCCCACCCGCTCGGGACACCGCAAGATCCTGGCGTTCTTCCTGGTCGACCCGTCGGAAAGGATCGTCTCGACCTCCGATGTGCCGCCGCAGCAACCCTGGTCCGACACCTCGACCATGACGCTGGAACAGGCCAAGGACTTCCGCGAGCAGCTCATGCACGAACGCAAGTTCTTCGTCGCCGAACACAACGAGCAGCTCTACGAACGGGAATTCTCCCTCTGCGAGCACTGAACGCACGCGCTCGTCGACGTGACGAAGCCCCGGCTCGGGTCTGTTCACCGGCCGGGGCTTCGGGTCTCACGCTGGTGCCACGGGCTCTCGCAAGGTCAGGACGCGAAGGCCCGCTCCAGGCGGGGGATCAGGTCGCGCAGGTCCTCCTCCCAGCAGCCGGCGTTGTGGCCGCCGTCGCAGAGGGTGCCCCAGCCGGAGCCGTCGCCGTAGTTGACGTAGTAGTAGGGCATGCCCAGGGCGTCCATGCGGGCCTTGACGTTCTTGGCCGCGCCGGCGAGCCAGAACTCCATGTTGGCGGGGGAGCCGCCGCCGTCACCGACGTAGACGGAGACCCCGATGCCGGCACCGGCGAGCCGGTCCATGTGCTGGGAGGGGTCGACCTCGTTCCAGCGCCAGTCGGCGTTGAAGAACGGGTACGGCGAGCCGAAGAGGGCGTCGCTGTCCACGCCGGGCTTGTACGGGGAGTCGTTGGGGTCGCAGTAGCCCGAGGCCGAGGCGCAGACCGCGCCGAGTGCGTCGGTGACGGAGGCGACGACGGCCATGCGCAGGTCCATGGAGTTGGCCGACAGGTCGATGTCGCCGGACAGGGACGCGGTCTGGCTGAAGAGGTCGGGCCGGACCTGGGCGTAGTGGAAGGCACCGAACCCGCCCATGGAGACACCGGCGACGGCCCGGGCCTTCTTGGTGGGGATGGTCCGCAGGTTCGCGTCGATGAACGGGATCACTTGCTTGAGGTGGAAGTTCTCCCAGTTCTGGGCGCCGAGCACGGTCTTCTGGTTGAGCCAGTTGGCGTACCAGCTGCGGGCACCGCCGTCCGGGATGACCGTGATCATCCGGTCCGACATGCTCAGGGCCGGGTAGGTCTGCTGGACCGGGTCGTCGGGCGAACCGTGCAGGAAGTACAGGACGGGGTAACGCCTGGCCGGGTCGTCGTAGTAGCCGCTCGGCAGGATGATCTTGATGTGCTGCTCGCCGGTGACCTCGGGTGTGGTCACCGTGAGGTAGAAGTTGGTGGCGCTGCCTGTCGGTGTGCCGACCTGGGTCAGGCCGAACCCGTTCGTCATCGGTGGTGGTGCGGTGCCGTCGGCGGCCTGTGCCGTGCCTGCCGGCAGGGTCAGGGCCATGGCGGCGACCATCCAGGCCACCACCAGCGTCCACCGGTTCGCTCTCTTCGTCACTGTGTGCCCCCTGGTGAGTCTGTGTACGGCGCTCAGGTCAGGACCTTGACCTGAAGCTGCGGTGAGGCCGCGATCTGTTCCTCCGTGAACCGCTCGGTCACCCACCGGCCGGCCGAGAACAACTTCGTCTGGTCCGCGTAGTGCGGGGAGTTCGGGTCGGCCGACTGGGAGTAGGCCAGCAGGGACAGCGTCTGGGGCGGCCCCTCGGCGGTGAACCGCACGATCTGCAGGAAGCTGGACCCGAAGACGATGTCGAGTTTGCCGTCGATCTGGCCCGGAGTGATCACGTTCAGCACGCCCAGCTCGGAGAGCGAGCCGTGGATCGGGATCTGCTCACCGCCCCGGGTGATCTTCTGGATGTCCGACAGCGGCGCGTTCAGCGGAATGCCCGCCTTGCGCAGCGCGAGCACCGCCCGGCCGAACGCGTCACGGACGGCGGAGCTGCCGGAGTCCAGCGAATTGGGCGTGTGCACCGGGTCGTTGGGGTCGAAGGGAACCCGCCATGGGAGCTTCTCGATGCTCTGCCCGTTGCGCAGCAGCTCCCAGTAGTTCGCGAACAGCCAGGACCCCCTGCTGCTCGCCGAGTAGTCGTGGTCCTTCCACGCGGCCAGGATCGGACACGCCTCGCTGACGTTGACCAGGTTGCCGTCCACCAGGATCAGCCCGAACGGCTGGCTCTGGCACATCGTCACCGTGGCGTTGAGGGCCAGATCGGCCGCCCTGCTGTTGTCGGCGAACAGCAACTGCCCCATGTTCTCCGGTGTGAAGCCTCTGCCCGGCAGGCCGTCCGTGCCGTTGATCCGGTTCTGCGCGGTCAGGATCAGCTCCTGCGTCCGCAGCGACCGGGGCGCCGCCATGTCACCCATCACCCTGGGGAAGGTCAGCGGCTGCTCGGGGTTGGCCAGCCAGGCACTGTCGTTGGCGTTGCCCACGAAGTCGGAGCGGATCAGCCGCGGCTGCTTGTGCGGGTCGAGCAGGCCCGGCGCGACCGCGTTCGGGTCGTCCGGCCAGTCGCAGGCGCTGCGCTTGCCGTCGAGGATGGACACCGGCGGCACGTTCGGCAGCCGCAGCGACTGGTTGAACAGCAGCTTGCCGGTCTCGGTGAGGCAGTTCTGCGCGTGCTCGTCGGTGATGTTCGGGGTCGCCTGGATGTCCGCGTACAGCGCCCTGCCGGTGCGGTCGGAGGCGACGGTGTTGAAGAAGGGCACGCCCTGTGTGGTCTCCAGGGTGTTCACCACGTCGTCGACGTCGGTGGCCTGGTCGAGACGGAACCAGGTGTTCAGCGCCCGCAGGTTGTTCATGTTCACATCGCGGACCGCGTGCGCGCTGACCACCCACGGCAAGGGGACGCCCTGCATCGAGGTGGTGACCGGGCCGTAGCGGGTGGACCACAGCGTCCTGGTGACCTTGCCGAGCGAGCCGTCCGCGTTGCGTACGTCGACACTGACCTGCTGCGAGGTCATCTTCTGCCAGGTGCCGTCGACCAGGTACATGGTCGGGTTCAGCGGATCGACCTGCACGTCGAACAGCCCGAACGGGGCCACGGTGGCCACGGTGTGGCTCCAGGCGACGTTCTCGTTGTGCCCGATGTTCACCGCGGGCAGCCCGAGCAGGCCGGCCCCGGAGACGTTGACCTTCCCCGGGATCGTCAGATGTGCCTGCCACATGCGGTTCTTGCCCTGCCACGGGAAGTGCGGGTTGGCCAGCAGCATGCCGGTGCCGCCGGACACGCCCTGCGAGCCGACCGCCAGCGCGTTGCTGCCCATGCTCTCCCGACGGCTCGCCGCCATCGCGTCGCGGATCTTCGCCGCGGTCTTCGCGGGGCTCGTGGCCTTCGTGGCTGTCGCGGCGGCCGACGCCGACGGCGGTGCGGCGTTCACCTGGCCGTCCAGCAGTGCCTCGGCGCTGCCCATGATGATCTCGGCATGGGCGTGCCGGTAGACGTCCAGCTCGGTGATCGGCCGCACCCAGGCGGCACCGCGGCAGGCCGGGTCGGAGATGTTGCCCACGCCCGTCTCGGACAGGTACCTGTTGTACCCCTGGACGTAGCCGCGAATGGCCTCCCTGACCTCCGGCTCCGGCCCGTTGGGCGCGGGCTGTTCGAGGAGGCGCTCCACGACCCGGTTGTCCTTGATCCGCTGGAAGTACAGGTCGCTGTTGAGGTTGGTGGTGGTGTTCTGGTTCTGGCCCGGGCTCGCCCTGCCGTCGGGCCCCAGATACCGGGACCTCTCCGCATTGACCATCAGATAGGTGTCGGCCAGGGTGCAGAGATTGTCCTTGGCCGCGGCGTATCCGTAGCCGGTGCCGAGTCCCTCCCAGTCGGAGGCGACGATGTGCGGGATACCGTACTCGGTGTAGCGGATCGTGGGCTTGTCCGGCCCCTCTTCGGCGGTGGCCGGCCCCGTGGCCGCCGATGTGCTCATCACCGCCGCCACCATGGCGACGACCGCCATGGGCAGCCTCGTTCTCCGTCTCCTCCGCGCCATGAGCCGTCCTTCCCCTGGGCTGCGGCCGCGGCCTGCGTCCGAATGCGGCCACGGTAGGAGGGCCGGCCGGGACGGTCACTCCGTAACCTTCCGGAGTCCCCGGGCGCCCCCTCCGTTGCTACGGTCCGGACCTCCTGTTCCGACATCGCGTCACGGTCCCGACCCGGAGGTCATGTTGAGCGCCCAGCACCCCACTCGCAGGAACATCCTCAAGGCCGTCGGCGGATTCTCGGCCGCCACGGCACTGGGCGCCGGCGGCGTCCTCGCCGGCGCCTCGGCCGCCGCCGCGGTCGGCGACGGCTTCGGCCTGCGGATCGTGGACCGCAACGAGGGCGACCCCCGCATGTGGTACTACCGGTTCCAGACCGCCGCGATCGGCTGGAACCCCGGCGTCAACGTGCTCCTCCCGGACGACTACCACTGGAGCGGCCGCACCTACCCGGTCCTCTACCTCTTCCACGGTGGCGGCACCGACCAGGACTTCATCACCTTCGACCGCGAGGGCGTCCGCGACTGGACCGCCGGTAAGCCGATCATCGTCGTCATGCCCGACGGCGGCCACGCCGGCTGGTACTCCAACCCGGTCAGCTCCAACGTCGGCCCCCGCAACTGGGAGACGTTCCACATGGCCCAGCTGCTGCCGTGGGTCGAGGCGAACTTCCGTACCTACGCCGAGTACGACGGCCGCGCCGTGGCCGGGTTCTCGATGGGCGGCTTCGGCGCGCTGAAGTACGCCGCCAAGTACTACGGCCACTTCGCCTCGGTCAGCGCCCACTCCGGCCCCGCCAGCCTGCGTCGCGACAACGGCATGGTCGTCCACTGGGCCAACGCCAGCTCCGCGACGCTCGACCTGGGCGGCGGCACGGTCTACGGCGTCCCGTTCTGGGACGAGGCCCGGGTCAACGCCGACAACCCGGTGCAGCGCATCGAGAGCTACCGCAACAAGCGGGTGTTCCTCGTCGCCGGCACCAGCCCCGACCCGGTCAACTGGTTCGACACCGCCAACGAGACCCAAGTGCTCGCCGGGCAGCGGGAGTTCCGTTCCCTGCTCGGCAACGCGGGGATCCCGCACGAGTGGTACGAACTGCCCGGCGGCCACTTCATCCGCCACGACATGATGCGGCGCGACATCGACGGCATCATCGACCGCCTGCGCAAGGCGTGAACCCGGTGAAGCGGACACTCGCGGCGGCAGCCGCCCTGATGCCGGTCCTGGTGTTCACGTCCCCGGCCGCGGCCCGCCCCGCAGACTTCACCGCCGCCTGCCCCGCCGCCGGCTTCGTGTCCCAGCACTTCCACAGCGGCCACAACGGCGTCGACATCGCCAACGACTACGGCACACCCATCTACGCCGTGGGCGACGGCGAGGTGACCCACTCCGGCTACGCCGGCGGCTACGGCCAGTGGATCCGCATCCAGCACCCCGACGGGACGATCTCCGAGTACGGCCACATGTACCAGCGGGACGTCGCCGCCGGCGACCATGTGGTGGCCGGCCAGCAGATCGCCCTGATGGGCTCCGAGGGCGAGTCCAGCGGCCCCCACCTCCACCTGCGGATCTGGGGCGACTCGTCCGCCACGTACGGCATCGACCCCGAGCCCTACCTCGCCGAGCGCGGCGTGGTCCTGCCCTGCACCCCGGGCACCGGCCCGCGCCCCCAGCCGCTCGTGTACCCGACGGAGTCGGGGCGCGTGGTGTCGGCGCGGTCGGCGGACGGCCGCCTTGAGGTGTTCGCGGCCGGAGCGGACGGCGTACATCACGCCTGGCAGCTCGAACCCAACGGCAACTGGTCGGCGTGGGAGTCCCTCGGCGGTCCGGGCGGCGCGGAGTTGGCGATCGCGCCGAACGCGGACGGCCGGTTGGAGTTGTTCGCGATCAACGGGAACGTCTTCCAGCACCGGTATCAGCTGTCGGCGTCGGGTGGCTGGTCGGGCTGGGAGTCATTCGGCGGCGGTGGTCGGGATGTGGCGGCCGGGGTGAACGCGGACGGGCGGATCGAGGTGTTCGCCTCGGGGCCGGTCGGGCTGTTCCACAAGTACCAGACGGCACCCAACAGCGGCTGGTCCGATTGGGAGCCGACGGGTGGTGGCCCTGCCGACAGCCGCGTGGAGATGGAGAAGTCCCCGGACGGCCGTCTGGAGGTCTTCGCCCTCAACGGCAGCACCTTCCAGCACCAGTACCAGACCTCACCCAACGGCGGCTGGTCGCAGTGGGGGACGTTCGGTGGCGGAGGCCGTGACCTGACCGTCGACCACAATGCGGACGGCCGTATCGAGGTGTTCGCCTCCGGCCCCGTGGGTGTCTTCCACAAGTACCAGAGCAGCCCGACGAGTTGGTCCGACTGGGAGCCCACCGGCGGACCGGCCGACTCGCAGCTCAGCACCGAGCGTACGGCCGACGGCCGTGTCGAGGTGTTCGCGATGAACGGCAGTACGGCGATGCACGCCTGGCAGACCGGGCTGAACGCGCCCTACAGCGAGTGGGCGGCCTTCGGCGGGGGCGGCACCGAGGTCACGGCGACGGCCAACGCCGACGGCCGCATCGAGGTGTTCGGCACCAGTCATGCCGGGGTCTACCACAAGTGGCAGACCGGCTTCTCGTCCTGGTCGGAGTGGGCCTGGGTCAACAACTCCGGTGGCCCCGCCCTCGATTGACCGCCCGGCAACCCGAAGGAGGCAATGACGTGACCACTTTCCTCAGACGCCGCGCTCCTCGCCGGCTCGTCCTGTCGTCCCTGGCCGCCTCGCTGCTCGTCGCCGGCGGTGTGCTCGGAGGGGCCTCGCCGGCGAGTGCCGCGCCCAGCGACCTGTGTGCCGAGGTCGGCTACAACGCGGGCTGGCGCGGTGACGCCCTGGTCACCGCCGTGGCGGTCGCCCTGGCCGAGTCCGGCTGCAACCCCGCCGCGTCCAACACCGCGGGCAATGTCGACGCGCCCGGGTCGACGGACCGCGGGCTGTGGCAGATCAACGACGAGTTCCACCCGGACGTCTCGGACGCCTGCGCCTACGACGCCCAGTGCAACGCCGACCAGGCCTTCCGCATCTCCTCCGGCGGCACGAACTGGCAGCCCTGGTCCACGTACAACCGCGGTACGCACTGGCAGTACATGGACACGGCCCGCGAGGCGGTCGACCGACTCGGCAACCCGGGCACCGGGCCCAAGCCGCTGGTGTATCCGGTGGAGTCGGGGCGTGTGGTGTCGGCGCGGTCGGCGGACGGCCGCCTTGAGGTGTTCGCGGCCGGAGCGGACGGAATCCATCACGCCTGGCAGCTCACGTCCAACGGGAACTGGTCGGCGTGGGAGTCCCTAGGCGGCCCGGGTGGGGCGGAGTTGGCGATCGCGCCGAATGCGGACGGCCGGTTGGAGCTGTTCGCGATCAATGGGAACGTCTTCCAGCACAGGTATCAGTTGTCGGCGTCGGGTGGCTGGTCGGGCTGGGAGTCCTTCGGTGGTGGGGGTCGGGATGTCGCGGCCGGGGTGAACGCGGACGGGCGGATCGAGGTGTTCGCCTCGGGGCCGGTCGGGCTGTTCCACAAGTACCAAGTGGCCCCGAACAGTGGCTGGTCGGACTGGGAGCCGACGGGTGGTGGACCGGCCGACGCACGTGTGGAGATGGAGAAGTCCCCGGACGGCCGTCTGGAGGTCTTCGCCCTCAACGGCAGCACCTTCCAGCACCAGTACCAGACTTCACCCAACGGTGGCTGGTCGCCGTGGGACACCTTCGGTGGCGGTGGACACGATGTGACCGTCGACCACAACGCCGACGGCCGGCTCGAGGTGTTCGCCTCCGGTCCCGTGGGCGTGTTCCACAAGTACCAGACAAGTCCGACGAGTTGGTCCGACTGGGAGCCCACCGGCGGACCGGCCGACTCGCAGCTCAGCAGCGAGCGCACGCCCGACGGCCGTGTCGAGGTGTTCGCGATGAACGGCAGTACGGCGATGCACGCCTGGCAGACCGGGGTGAACGCCCCGTACAGCGAGTGGACCGCGTTCGGGGGCGGTGGCAGCGAGGTCACGGCGACCACGAACGCCGACGGGCGGATCGAGGTGTTCGGCACCAGCCACGCCGGGGTGTACCACAAGTGGCAGACCGGCTTCTCGTCCTGGTCCGAGTGGGCGTGGGTCAACAACGCCGCCGGACCGGGGCTGGACTGAGCGATGCCGTCGATCAGCAGACGGAGCCTGTTGCGGGCCGGTGTCGGCCTGGGGGCGGTCACGCTCCCGGGCGCCGGCCCCGCCACGGCCACCGACGACACGCCGCCGCACCGGTGGATCGGCGCGGGCCAGTTCTCGTACGTCTACGACCCCTCCACCTCCGCCGGGCCCCGCTATCTCAACGACCACACGCTGATCAAAGTCCAGGACCGCTGGCACCTGTTCGGGATCGTCGGGGACAGCGCGCCGCGCGGGGAATCGCCGGACAGCGCGGCGGAGGTCTCCTTCGCCCATGCGTCGGCGCCGTCGCCGTACGGCCCGTGGACGACGCACGCCGACGCCCTGACGGTCGACCCGTCCTACTTCGGGGAGGCGCACCTGTGGGCGCCGCATGTCGTGGAGGCCGGTGGCAGGTACTGGATGTTCTACGCGGCCGGCGGGGACGCGGGCGCCGCGATCAACCTGGCCACCTCCACCGACCTGTTCACCTGGACCCGTGAGCCGTCGGGCCCGCTGTTCCGGGGGCTCGCGGCGCGTGACCCCATGGTGGTGCGGGTCGGGGGCGAGTGGGTCATGTACTACACCGAGCTCTCCGGGCCGGGCGGCCGTCACATCGTGGCCCACCGGCGCTCCGCCGACCTGCTGCACTGGAGCGAGCCGGGGACCGCGTTCACCGACCCGAGCACCGCGGCGACGGTGTCGGTCACCGAGTCGCCGTACGTGGTCGAACGGGACGGCTGGTACTACCTGTTCATCGGGCCGCGCGGCGGCTACGAGGGCACCGATGTGCTGGCGTCGCGGGACCCGTTCCGCTTCGGCCTCGACGGCTACGCGGGCCATGCGCCCGGGCATGCGGTGGAGGTGTTGGCCGACGGCGACACCTGGTACGCGAGCGCCGCGGGCTGGTTCCGCAACGGGCTGTACGTGGCGCCGCTGCACTGGCGTGACACGCCGCAGTGGTGGCAGAGCCCCGAGAACCCGGCCGCGGGCCTCGACGTGGACGGCCGGCTCACGGTGTTCGCGCTCGACGCGGGGGACCGGTCGATGCTGCGGCGCGTCCAGCTGGACCCCGCCGCCGACGCCTGGTCGGGGTGGGAGTCCTTCGGCGGGCCCGCCGGGGCGGTGCCCACGCTCGGCCGGAACACGAACGGCAGGCTGGAGGTGTTCTCGCTCGCTCCGGGCGGGGTGAACCTGCACCACCGGATGCAGCGGCCCGACGGGGGCTGGCACGACTGGGAGGAGTTCGGCGGCCCCGCGGGTGCGGCTCCCGCCGTCGGGCGGGACGCGGCCGGCCGGCTGGAGGTCTTCGCGCCGAGCCCCGGCGGCGCCTCGTTCGCCCGCAGGCGCCAGTCGTCGCCCGGGTCGTCGGCCTGGGACCCCTGGGAGCCCGGGTTCGGTGGTGCCGTGGGTGCGCCGCCCGTCGTCGCGGCCAACGCCGACGGCCGCCTGGAGGTGTTCGCCCTCGCGCCCGGCGGTTCGGGGATCCACCATCGCTGGCAGGAGGCGCCGGGCGGCGCCTGGACCGGCGCGTGGCACCTCTTCGGCAACGCCGCGGGAGCCGCGCCGCGGGTGGCCCGGGACGGCAGCGGCCGGCTCACCGTGGCCGCGATCGGGCCGTCCGGTGTGGGGACGTTCCAGCGCCGGCAGTCCGTGCCCAGCGGCGGCTGGGACGACTGGCAGCCGCTGTTCGGCTGGAGCGCCGCCGCACCGGCCCTCGCCGTCAATGCCGACGGCCGGCTGGAGGCCTTCTCCCTGACTCCCGGCGGGGCACGGCTGAGCCACCGCTGGCAGTCGGCGCCGGGCGGTTCCTGGTCGTCCGAGGCGGAGTTCGGGGAGCCCGGCATCCGGCTCGCCGCGACTCCCACGGCCGTGCTCGACCCCACGGGGCGGTTGCAGGTCTTCGCCGTCACGGCCGAAGGACGCATACGCCGGCGGGTCCAGCTCCGGCCGAGCGGCGGGTGGGGTCCGTGGGCGACCTTCGGTGACCGTCCGGTCGCCCCGGTGCTGTCGGGCAGCCCGGCGCCCTGAGCCGGGGTCGGGATCTCGCCATGCAGCGGGGGCGACCCGGGCTGTGCACCCGCAGGTCCGGGCCCCGCCCCGCCCCATGCGCGGTGACCTTTCCCACCTTGCGGTATGCGGCCCGGACGGTCCCCGCTCCCGGCCCAGGCCGTTCGCCGCGCCCGGTCGAGCTCGGGGACCGGCTCCCCAGAAACTGAAAAACCATTCTAAAACACCGCTCCTGATACGAAGTTCAGGTGCCGTCGGTCACACCGCGAACGCCGGTCGCCGGCCGCTCGCGCCGTACCGGAGGGGCAAGCTCCGGGGACTTGGGGCCGCCGCTCGCGGTCCCGCCCGAAGTGGCCGAAGCCCGCCGGTGAATCCCCCTTACCCGTGGGTATCGTTCCGCCCGTCCGAGAACTGCCGACGCGCGGAACGGGGGGTGCGGTGAGCGGCGTAGTCGTCCATCTGCCGCAGGGAAGCGGCGGCGCCGACGGCGGCGAGGCGGTGACCTTGCGGCTGGGGCCCGGCCAGGTGGCGCGCTTCGGCCGTGGCTCTCCCCGGACACCGGTCGAACTCCGGCTGGACGACGACGCGGTCTCCCGGCTCGCGGGCGAGATCAGGGTGACCGACGACCACTGGCAGCTGACCAATCACAGCACCGCCCACAGCTACCTGGTGGAGAACCCGGAGGGAGCGGGCGAGTACATCAGGGTGCAGCCTCGCAGGGTCGGCGCGCCCATCCCGTTCGAGTTCTCCCGTGTGGTGCTGCCCGCCCGCAGCCAGATCCCCGTCTCGTTCCAGGTGTTCGCGCCCGACCACCTCTACCTGGACCCGGACGCGCTCGGTGCGCCCTGGGGGAGCCGCACCGTCACGGCGTACTCCCTCGACGAGACGGCGACGTACTTCCTCGTGCTCGTCGCCCTGTGCGAGCCGCGCCTGCGCGACCAGTCGCGGGTGGCGGTCCCCACCACGCCGCAGATCGCCGAGCGGCTCAGGGGGCACCCCACCGCGGGCGGCCTGACACCCCGGGCGATCAGCTCGCACATCGACTACCTCGCCGAGCAGAAGCTGCGCATCGCCGACGCGCAGGAACCCGGCAACGGCGACCGCCGCAACGGCAAACGCGAGGAGATCGTCACCCTCGCGCTCCGCTTCGGGCTCGTACGCGAGGAGCACCTCCCGCTGCTGCCCCCGCCGTCGGGATCGGCCGGGCGGGAGCGGAAGTCCGCGCGATGACACCGCCGCACGGCGCCGGTGACGACACGGAACCCGACCCGCCGGACCTGCTGCCACCCGGCTACCGGGCGGGGTCGTGGGTGGTCACGGGGCTCATCGGGGCGGGCGGGTGGTCCACGGTGTACGCGGCCCGACCGGCCGCCACCGATCCGGCCGGCGTCTCGGGCGCCGGTCCGGCCGTCGTGCCCGCCTCGGGCGCCGGGCCGGCTGCTACGGCTTCCGGCTCGGCCGCTACGGCCTCCGGCCCGGCTGCCACGGCTTCCGGCCCGGCTGTTGCGCCCGCCTCCGCCGCTGGTCCGCCGACCATGCGCGCCTCCGGCGACGGTCCGGTCGCCATGCCCGCGTCGGCCGACGCCGGTTCGCCTGCTGCGCTCGTGCGTCCGGCTGCTGCGCCTTCCGGTCCGGCTGCTGCGGCCGCCCGTCCCGCCGCCATGGCTGCCGGTAATGCAGCCGCGCCCGCCGATCCGGCCGGTCCGGCCGCTGGTCCCGCCGCCACGGCCGCCGGTTCCGCCGCAATGCCCGTCACGGCCGCCGGTTCGGCTGCCGTGCCCGCCGATCCGCCCGCTACGGCCTCCGGTCCGGCCGCTGCGGTCGCTGGTCCCGTCGCCTCGGCAACCAGTCCCGCCGCAACGCCCAACGCGCCCGCCGACTCGGCCGACAGGCCCGCTGGTTCAGCCGCTTCGCCCGCCGGTTCCACCGGCTCGGCCACCGGCCCGGCCGCAACGCACACCATGCCCGCCGACTCGGCCGTCACGCCCTCCGGGTCGGCCACCCCCGACGACGTCGCCCTCAAGGTCATGCCGACCGCAGGTCTTGCGCCGCGGCAGGTGGCGCGGATTGTGGAGTCGGCGCGTCGGGAGGTCGAGCTCGGTCGTAGGGCCGGGCATCGGAGGCTGGTCGGGCTGCGGGAGTCGTTCGTGTTGTCGGCGCCGGACCGCCCGGCGTTGGACGGGGCGATCGTGCTGGTCATGGAGAGGGCCGCGGGGAGTCTGCGGGAACTCCTCGATGCCGGGGTGCCCGAGGAGGACCGGGGCCGGCTGATCGAGGGGATCTGCGAGGGGCTGGCCCATCTGCACCGCTCCGGCTGGGTGCACGCCGACCTGAAGCCGGAGAACGTGCTGCTGGGCAGGGACGGTTCGGTGAAGCTCTCGGACTTCGGCCTCGCCACCGAGCTGACCGGCACCCACGGTTACGCGCCTCCCCTGGGCACCCTCGACTACCTGCCGCCCGAACGCTGGAAGGCCCCCCTCGGCGCGCAGGGCGTGCAGATCCGGCCGAGCGCGGACATCTGGGCCCTGGGCGTCGTCGTGCACGAGGTGTTCGCGTCCGGCACCTCGCCCTTCCCCGGGGCCACGCCGATGGCGCGTGGGGCCGCCGTGCAGGAGTACGGCGAGGGCCGCGCCCCGCTGCGCATGGACCACACTCTCCCGCCGTTCTGGCGTGACCTGGCGGCCGACTGCCTGGCTCCCACGCACGAGGCGCGCGCGGCGCACACGGCCGAGAGCCTGCTGCGCCGTATCGTCGCCGAGCGGTCGAGGCGGCGCGGGCGGGGAGGGCGCGTACGGCGGACCGGGCGGACCCGCGCGGCCCTGCTCGCCGCCGCCCTGTGCGGCACCGCGGGCACGGCCCTGTGGTGGAGCGCCGTACGGGACGATCCGGCCCGGGCCGGCCGTGACCTGACCGTGTTCAACGCCGAACGGGGCTGCCAGCAGCGTGCGGACCGGGACCTGGAGTGCAGCCTGGGGCTGGCCGTCGATCCGCTGCGGCCGTACACCCCCGACAACGTCGTCCCGACCCGGGTGTGGCACGGGGACGTTCTCACCGCCGACTGTCAACTGCCCGGCGGGCAGCCCATCGTGGACGAGGAGGACCGGCGGTCCACCCTGTGGTTCCGGGTCCGGCTCCCGCACGGCACGACGCCCGATACCGCGTGGCTGCCCGCCGTACGCACCAAGGACCGGCCCGCGCTGCCCCGTTGCCCGCACCCCTCGGGCTCCTGAACTGGTGATCGATATCGGCCGCGCGGACGGCTATGATCCTGCGCAGCAAGGCCGTAGCGCAGTGGTCGTCGCGCCCACGCATCGAGCTGGAGGACGTCGGTTCGAATCCGACCGGCCTTGCGTCTACTTGATCTCGACTGCTTGATACCGACTACTTGATCTCGACGCGGACGCCGGGCACCGGCGAAGGACCGGTGGAGTGGTGATGAACCAGCCGACAACGCCCGTACGCTGCCCCGCGATCGAGCACCCCGATCTGCCGCTCGCCGACCCCGCGCGGCTCGGCCCGCTGCTGGACCGCCTCACGGAGGCGCGGCCCGTCACCGATGACGAGGCCTTCCCGCTGGGCACGTTGCGCGCAGACGGCCGGGTCGACCTGTGCAAGCAGGGCCTCGGACCCCAGGGCGCCGCCCGGTTGCTGCCCGTCGCCACCGGCTCCCCGCACGCCGCCCACCTGCTGCTCGGCACCAACTCCCTCGGTGACGAGGGTGCCCGGTCGGTCGCCGGGGCACTGACCGCCGACGCCTCCCACGGCATCCACACCCTCTACCTCGGCTGCAACCGCATCGGCCCGGAAGGCGTGGCCGCTCTCGCCGAGGCGCTCGCCGACGACACCACGGTCCGTGCGCTGTGGCTCAAGCGGAACCCCGTCCACGAGGCCGGCGCCCGCACCCTGGCCGGGCTGCTGCGCCGCAACACCGGCCTGCGCACCCTCGACCTCGTCAACTCCGGCATCGGCGCCACGGGCGTACGGCTCCTGCTGGACGCCCTGCTGGAGCGGGACGCCCCGCTGGAGCGGCTGTTCCTCGGCGGCAACGGCTTGACCGCCGCCGACGCGCCGCTGCTCGCCTCCCTCGTCCGTGACGCGGGTGTCCGTGAGCTGTATCTGACGGCCAACCACCTCGGCGACGAGGGCACCGCCGTCCTGGCCGCCGCGACCGACCCCGCCCGGCCCGTACGGCTCGGCCTGGGCGGCAACGGCATCGGCCCGGCGGGTGCCCGCGCCCTCGCCGACGCCCTCGACGGCATCGACACCCTCGACCTCGGCCGGGCCATGTCCGAGCGCAGCCTCGGCGCCCCCGCCAACGCCACCGGCGACGACGGAGCCCGCGCCCTCGCCGCGGCCCTGCCCGGCAGCCCGCTGCGCCGCCTCGAACTGCGCCACACCGGCATCACAGGCCACGGCGCGAAGAGCCTGCTCGCCGCGCTGCCCGACGGCCACCGCCTGGAGTACGTCGGTCTCGGCCCCGGCCTGCCCCGCCGCGTCAAGCGGGCCTTCGCCGGCCGGCTGCGCCCCGCCCGGCCGACCCACCCCGACCTGCGTGCGATCGGCAGCGTGTACCGATGAGCCCGCTGCCGAAGACACCCGGCGCCCTCCGGCCCGACGAGGCCTCCGCCTGGGCCCGCATCCGCCGTTACGCGGTACCCCGCCGGATGATCGAGCGTGCCACCGAGGCACGCCTGGCCGGTGACTGGCGTACAGCGTGCGCCGTGGCGGCCGTGGACGTCCCCGCCGACCTCGACCCGGAGCGCGTCGCCGACCGGTACGGCGCCGAGGTGGCCGCCTCGGTGGCCGACGATCTGCGCCATCTCGCCCCCGACCTGCTGCGCTGGCATCTGCCGCGCGCCCTCGGCGGCCACACCACCCTCATGCCCGCCCGGCGGATCGTCCTCGCCTCCTACGGCCCCGCAGGGCCGGTCCTGTCGGTGACGACCACCCCGATGCTGGAGGGGCCCCAGCGGCTGCGCCTGCGCTTCGGGCCCGCCGTCCCGCCCGCCAAGGACCGGCTGCACGGGCTGACGTACACCACCGAGGACTGGACGGCCGCCCGTCGCTTCTGGGACGCCCGCCGGACGAGTGAACTGCGTTACAGCGCGGGCCCGTTCGACTGTGTCCGGCTGCCGTTCCTGCACCCGGACGGCACCCCGCTCGCCGTCGAGGAGCTGCCCGCCGAGGACCCGGGGTCCGCCGACCCGGCCGCCCGCGCGGAGTGGGTCGCCGTGCTCCAGGCGCGCGGCGACCACGCCGAGGCGTACGCCGCCGCCGGGCTCGACCTCGACCTGACCGCCCCGCCGCGCGGCCGGTACTCGTACCGGGACCTCGACGTCGCCGCGCAGGTGTCCTTCGTCGCGCCCGACCTCACCCGCCTCGTCCCCGAGATGCGGCTGCTCGAGCGCGCCGGACGCGGCACCCGGTTCCGGATCCCGGTCGGATGGCAGGGCCATCTGCGGATCGCCCGGCCCGAGGAGGGCACGGCCCCGGCGCAGGTCTCCGGACATGAGCGCGGCCAGGAGGACGACGTCCCGGCGCTACCCTCGTACGTCTGGGAGCGGCTGCCCGACATCGGCCTGCTGCGGGCCGGCCGCATCCGGCCCGAGGAGCTGCACCCGCTGGTCACAGCCGCCCTGTTCCCGCAGGCGGGTCCCGCCGTCGGCCCGCCCGAACCGGGACTGCCGACGCCGGTGCGGGTGCGCTGCGGCGGCGTCTGGCACAAGGTCGCCTCCCGGGGCGGCACCCTGGACATCCCGCACACCGCGCAGGAGCAGCAGCGCGAACTCGCCCTGCGCGCCTTCGGCGGCACCGTGTCCGGCTGCTTCGCGGTCCGGCACGCCTGGAGCACCGGCGAGGGCCGCCTCCCGCGCGCCCTGCGCGACCAACGGCGCGAGCTGTTCCAGCTCGTCCAGCACGGGGACACCCCCGCCGTGCTGGCGCTCCTCGACGCCGGAGCGGACCCCTACGTCCGCGACCGCAGGGGACGCGGACTGCTGCACGTCCTGCATCTGCTCGACCACCGCGAGCTGCTGCCGCGGCTGCTGGCCGCCGGGCTCGACCTGGAGGCGAAGGACAAGACGCACCGCACGCCGCTGCAGAACGCCGTCCACTGCGGGGGCTCCGCCGAGCTGGTGCGGGACCTCCTCGACGCCGGTGCCCGCATCGACGTGGTCGACGACATGGAGCTCTCCCTCGCCCAGGTCGCCCGCCGCTTCGAGCGCACGGACCTGATGTTCCTGCGCCGCCGGGTGCAGCAGGAGCACCCGGGCCTCGGCTCCAAGTGGTTCGACACGTACATGAGCGGGCGGGACGCCGAGCCCGACTGGGACGAGGACGACATCCCTTTCCCCGACGACGACGTGCCGCTCCCCGACGACGAGGACAACACCGCGTGACCCCCTCCGTGCCCACCGCCCTCGCCACGGCCGACGCCCTCAACGCCCGCCTGCGCGTCACCCGCAGCGAACCGGCCGGCAATCCCCAACTGGAGGCACTCGCCCTGGCGGTGACGGCCAATCAGCCGGTGCTGCTGTGGGGTGAGCCGGGCATCGGCAAGTCCGCCGGCATGGAGCAGCTCGCCGGCGCCCTCGGGGTGCGCCTGGAGACGGTCGTGGCCAGTGTCCACGAGCCGTCGGACTTCGCCGGGCTGCCGATCGTCGGCGACGACCCAGCCGCCCAGGGCGTGCCGATGGCCCCGCCGGACTGGGCCGTCCGGCTCGCCCGCACCGGGCACGGGCTGCTGTTCTTCGACGAGTTGTCCTCCGCGCCGCCCGCCGTGCAGGCCGCCCTGCTGCGGGTGGTGCTCGAACGCCGGGTGGGCAGCCTGGAGCTGCCCGAGTCGGTGCGGATCGTCGCCGCCGCCAACCCGCCCTCCAGCGCCGCCGACGGCTGGCACCTCACCCCGCCGCTCGCCAACCGCTTCGTCCACCTCGACTGGACGCACGACCCGCGCACGGTCGCCCGCGGCATGGCCGGCACCTGGCCCGAGACCGTCCTGCCCGTGGTGGACCCGGCGCGCGTGCCGGGGGCGGTCGCGCGGGCCCGCGGTGTCGTCTCCGGCTTCCTGACCGCCCGCCCCGGGCTGGTCCACCACATGCCGAAGGAGGCCGAGGGCCGCGGCCGGGCCTGGCCCTCACCTCGTACGTGGGAGATGGCGCTGCGGCTGCTCGCCGCCGGGTACGCCTCCGGAGCCGGACGCGAGGCGCAGGCCGCCGCCCTGACCGGCGCCGTGGGGGAGGCCGCCGGCATCGAGCTGCTGTCGTACCTGGAGAACCTCGACCTGCCCGACCCCGACCGGGTGCTCGCCGACCCGTCGGCCTTCGCGCTGCCCGAGCGCGGCGACCGTCAACTGGCGTTCCTCATCGCGGTCGTGGCCGCTGTGCAGAGCGAACCCACCCGCCCGCGCTGGGAGGCCGGCTGGGAGGTCCTCGCCAAGGCCGTGGACGCCGGGGTGCCGGACGTGGCCGCGCGCGCCGCCCGCGACCTCGCCACGATGCGCGAACCCGACTGGCCGATCCCGCCCGGCATCGACGCCTTCCTGGAACTCCTCCAGCTCGCCGGCGCCCTGCCCGGTCCGCGCTGAGGCCATGACCGCCGCCGAAGGCCCCGCCGGCGCCCTGGACCGCGCCAAGCTGCTCGCCGCCCGCTACACCGCGGCCGAGGCCCGCCCGTACCTGGCCTCCGCCCTGTACGCCCTCACGGTCGTCCCCTCCGGGCAGGTGCGCACCATGGCCGTCGACCGGCACTGGCGCTGCTATGTCGCGCCCGCCTTCGTCGAGGCCACCGGCGTCGAGGAGCTGGCCGGGGTGTGGGTCCACGAGGTGGCGCACCTGCTGCGCGACCACCACGGCCGGGCCGACCGGCTGCCCGCCGCCGAGCAGCGCGACCGGCTGCGCGTGAACATCGCGCAGGACTGCGAGATCAACGACGACCTCCTCTCCGACGGACTGCGGCTGCCCGAAGGGCGCATGGAGCCACGGCTGTTCGACCTGCCGGAGGGCGGCACGTTCGAGACGTACCTGCCCGGCGTCCCGCCCACATCCGACCTCACACTGGACTGCGGGTCCGGCGCACACGGCGTCCCCGCGCCCTGGGACCTGGGGGAGGGCGCCGCGGGCGTGGCCGGGCTCGGCCCGGTGGAGGCCGAGGCGCTGCGCCGCCAGACCGCGCAGGCCGTCCGCGCCCACCAGCGCTCCCGAGGCTCGGTCCCGACGGGCTGGCGGCGCTGGGCGGAGGAGGTCCTGGAACCCACCGTCGACTGGCGCAAGGCGCTGACCGGCGCCGTCCGCGAGGCCGCCGCCTGGGCGGGCGGCGCCGTCGACTACACCTACCGGCGCCCCTCCCGCCGTACGCCCGCCCTCGGCGGCCGCGTCGTGCTGCCCAGCCTGCGCCGGCCGCTGCCGCGCGTGGCGATCGTCGTCGACACCTCCGGCTCGATGGGCGAGGACGACCTCGCCGCCGCGCTCGCCGAGGTGTCGGGCGTGCTGCGCGAGGTGGGCGTCGGCGGCAACCGGGTCGCCGTCCTCGCCTGCGACGCCGATGTGCACGCCGTCGCCCGGGTGACCGCCGTCGACCAGGTCGAACTCGCGGGCGGCGGCGGGACGGACATGACCGTGGGCATCGAGCGGGCGCTCGCCGCGCCCGAACCGCCTCAGATCGTCGTCGTGCTGACGGACGGCTACACGCCCTGGCCGCCGGAGCCCGTCTCCTGCCGGCTCATCGTGGCCCTGATCGGCGAGGACGCCCCGGAGCCGCCCGCCTGGGCGGAGACCGTACGGATCAAGCCGCCGCGCTGACCGCCGCATGGTGGACGCCCCCTTGACGCGGGACCTGGCCCGGCCGACACTCCAGTCAGGAATCCTAGTGAACAGGTAGGGAAACATGGGGCGCCGCGAGCAGGTCACCGAGGCGGTGCCGCGCGTGTCCCCGCGGCCGCTGCTGCTGACCTCCCGCCGTCACATCGACCTGCTGCGCGTCTGCAGCGCGGCCGGCGCCCGCGGCTGAGCCCGCCCCCCTTAGCTGCCGGCCCTTCCGTCGCGCGTACGTTCACGCCTCCACCCGGGGAGAACCATGTCCGTCGCACCGCTCGCCACCCGTCCGCTGCCCCCGTTGCGCGGCCGTATCGGCCCCGACGCGCGCAGCGGCCACTACGCCGTGCCGCGCCGCTATCGCCTGTATCTGTCGACCGCGTGTCCCGACGGCCTGCGCCTCGCCGTCACCCACGCCCTGCTCGGCCTCGACGCCGTGCTGCCCGTCACCCACCTGCCCGCCGTCCCCGACCTGCCCGACGGGGGGCACTCCCGGCTGCTCCCGCTGTACGAGGCGAGCGCGCACCACCATCCGGGGCCCGCGGCGGCGCCGGTGCTGGCGGACGACTGGTCCGGCCGTGTAGTCAGCACCCACGTCCAGGACATCCTGCGGGACCTCGCCCGGAGCTTCGGGGCGGGACGTCCCTCGCTGTATCCGTGCGGGGCGGAGGCGGAGATCGAGGCCGTACGACGGCTGTGTGCGCGTGTCCGGCACGGCGAGCCGGAAGCCGCGCTGGAGGAGCTGGAGGAACGGCTCGGCCGGTCCGAGTATCTGGTGGGCAGTCACATCACGGCCGCTGACGTCGAGTTGTGGGTGACCCTCGTACAGCTCGGCACCCCCGAGCGGCCCGCCCTTGCCGCGTACGTGCGCCGGCTGTCCGCGCACCCCGCCTTCAGCCGCCCGCTCGACCGCGGCTGAGTCCGCCAAGTGGACCGGAATTGACAGCCGTTCGATCCAGTGTGTTCAGTGGTGCCCCCAGGTGACGACCGGACGCATCACGTACCGGGCCGCAAGATGAGGACGACAGACATGGACGCAGCTTCCAGGACGGCGGCAGCACGCCGCCCCCGGGGCCGCGTCCTGCCGCCCGCGACCCCGCTCGTCGCCGACCGCGCCGTCGACCTTCTGCGCGTCAGCAGCGCACTGTGTACCGCACCGGGCCGTGCCCGCCGCCGGGCCGTCTGACCGACCTCTCGGGTCGTCCGACCCGCCTGTCCACCCCCGGCCGCCCCGCACGCCCTGAACGAACACCGCCGAAGCGGTGTGCCGTCGCCCGCCCAGCCCCCGGTCCCGTGCGGTCCGCGCCCCCGTGCGCCACCACGCCGTACCGCCGTCCCGGCGTACCACCGTAGCCCCGCCCTCCCGGCGGGCTCCGCCATGGTGTCCCGCCGCGACGCCCGGGGTGTCCGACTCCGCTGGAGCCTCGCCATGAGTGAACCCCCAGGCGCCGCCGTGTCCCTCGCCCAGGCCGCGCCCGCCGCCCCCGCCCCCGAGCGTCCCCTCGCCGCACAGCGGGTGCTGCCGCTGCGCCGCCCCGGCCGCTGGATCGCCACCGCCGTCGTCCTCGTCCTGCTCGCCCAGTTCGTCCACGGCCTGGCGACCAACCCCTTCTACCAATGGGACCGGTTCCAGTACTGGTTCCTGCGCCCCGTCATCCTCGACGGCCTCCTCATCACCCTCGAAGTCGCCGCGCTCAGCGCCGTGTTGGGCCTCCTCGGCGGCATCCTGCTCGCCCTCGCCAGGCTGTCCGGCAGCCCGGTGCTGCGGGCGGTGAGCTGGACGTACACCTGGCTGTTCCGGTCGATCCCGCTGATCATCGTGCTGCTCTTCCTGTACAACTTCAGCGCGCTGTACCAGACCCTCAGCCTGGGCGTGCCCTTCGGCCCGGCGTTCTTCACCTTCGACGAGTCGCGCCTGGCCACCGATCTCGCGGTCGCGGTCGTCGGGCTCAGCCTCAATGAGGCGGCCTACGCCTCCGAGGTCGTACGCGGCGGCATCCTCTCCGTCGACCAGGGCCAGCACGAGGCGGCCGCCGCGCTGGGACTGCCCAAGGGCTACCAGTTCCGCAGGATCGTCCTGCCGCAGGCCCTGCGCTCGATCGTGCCGAACTACGTCAACCAGCTCATCGGCCTGATCAAGGCGACCTCGCTGGTGTTCTACGTGTCGCTGCTCGACCTGTTCGGCTCGGTGCAGACCATGGGCAGCACCTACCCCGGTGACATCGTGCCCCTGCTGCTGGTCGCCACCGTCTGGTACCTGCTCCTGACCAGCGCCGTCTCCGTCGTCCAGTACTACGTCGAGCGGTACTTCGCCCGCGGTGCCACCCGCAGCCTGCCGCCGACCCCGCTGCAGAAACTCCGCGCAGGCCTCGGTGAGCTGCGCGCCCGCGCCCGCAGGGAGGCCGCCGTATGACCGCCACCGCCCTCGAAGTGCACGACGTGCACAAGTGGTACGGCACCCAGCGCGTCCTGGACGGCATCGACCTCACCGTCCGCCCCGGCGAGGTCACCGTCATCCTCGGCCCGTCCGGGTCCGGCAAGTCGACGCTGCTGCGGGTGATCAACCACCTGGAGAAGCCCGAGATCGGCCATGTCAGCGTCGGCGGCGAGCTGATCGGCGTACGACGGCACGGCGGCCGGCTCAAGGAGCTGGGGGAGCGGGCCATCCTGGCCCAGCGCGGCCGGATCGGGTTCGTCTTCCAGAACTTCAACCTCTTCCCGCACCTGACCGTCCTCGACAACGTGGCCGCCGCGCCCGTCGCCACCGGACGGCTGTCCCGTCCGGCCGCCGAGCAGCTGGCCCGGGAACTCCTCGGCCGGGTCGGCCTCGCCGACCGCGCCGGCGCCTACCCCCGCCAGCTGTCCGGCGGACAGCAGCAGCGCGTCGCCATCGCCCGGGCGCTCGCGCTGCGGCCCGGGATCATCCTGTTCGACGAGCCGACCTCGGCGCTGGACCCCGAGCTGGTCGGTGAAGTCCTGGCCGTCATCAAGGACTTGGCGACCAGCGGCACCACCCTGCTCATCGTCACCCACGAGATCGGCTTCGCCCGCGAGGTCGCCGACCGGATCGTCTTCATCGACGGCGGCCGGATCGTCGAACAGGGCCCGCCCGAGCAGGTCCTCGACCACCCGCAGCACGAACGGACCCGCGACTTCCTCGCCAAGGTCCTCTGAACACCCACCGCGACAAGCACCAGAAAAGGAACACGCATGTTCTCGCGACGCACCCTCCTCCGCGGCCTCACCGCGGCGACCGCCGCCGCCACCCTCGCCACCGGCCTCACCGCCTGCGGAGGCGAGAGCGACGCCGCCACCACCACGGCCGACCCGGCCGGCACCGTCACCGTGGGGCGGCTGTCCAACGGCGCCGCGAAGGAGACCGCCCTGAAGGTCTCCGAGGTGAAGTCCATCAGCGCCCAGCTCCCCGAGGAGATCAGAAGGCGCGGCACCCTGGTCATCGGCTCGGGCACCCTGCCCTCCGGCAGCCCGCCTCTCGGCTTCGTCGGCGAGGACCAGAAGACCCTCACCGGCTCCGAGGTCGACCTCGCCCGCCTGGTGGCCGCCGTCCTCGGCCTCGAACCCGAGGTGCGGCGCTCCACCTGGGAGAACCTCTTCATCGGCCTCGACAGCGGAAAGGTCGACGTGGCGTTCTCCAACGTCACCGACACCGAGGAACGCAAGCGCAAGTACGAGTTCGCCTCCTACCGCAAGGACGACCTCGCCCTGGAGGTGAAGAAGGACGACACCTGGACCTTCGACGGCGACTACCACAGCCTCGCCGGCAAGACCGTCTCCGTCGGCAACGGCACCAACCAGGAGAAGATCCTCCTGGAGTGGAAGGCCAAGCTCGCCAAGGAGGGCAAGCCCCTCACGGTCAAGTACTTCCAGGAGACCAACAGCCTCTATCTGGCCCTGAACAGCGGCAAGATCGACGCCTACTTCGGCCCCAGCCCGAACCTCGCCTACCACGCGACGAAGACGGCCGGCACACCCCAGGCGACGCGGATCGCCGGCCAGTTCTCCGGCGCGGGCGAGACCCTCCAGGGACTGATCGCCGCGACCGCCAAGAAGGACAGCGGACTGGCGAAGCCGCTCGCCGCCGCCATCAACCACCTGATCGACAGCGGCGCCTACGCCAAGTGGCTCGCCGCCTGGAACCTCTCCAACGAGGCGGTCGCCAAGTCCGAGGTCAACCCGCCCGGCCTGCCGCTCACCAACTCCTGAGGCAACCGCTGAGGCACCTCCTGAGACAACCGCTCAGGCACCTCTGAGGCAATCCCTGAGGCACCTCCTGAGGCAACCCCTCAGGTCCGCAACGGAAGGCACCCCGATGTCCTCTGCGTCACCCCTGCACCTCGCCGTCGCCCTGGACGGCACCGGCTGGCACCCCGCCTCCTGGCGCGAACCGGTCGCCCGGCCCCGTGAGCTGTTCCGGGCGGGCTACTGGGCCGACCTCGTCACCGAGGCCGAGCGCGGCCTGCTCGACTTCGTCACCATCGAGGACGGCCTCGGCCCCCAGTCCTCCCACTTCCTCGACCCGGACGAGCGCACCGACCAGGTCCGCGGCCGGCTCGACGCCGTCCTGATCGCCTCCCGCGTGGCCCCGCTGACCTCGCACATCGGCCTGGTCCCGACGGTCGTCGCCACCCACACCGAGCCGTTCCACATCTCCAAGGCCGTCGCCACCCTCGACTACGTCAGCACCGGCCGCGCCGGCCTGCGCGTGCAGATCACCGCCCGTCCGAACGAGGCGGCCCACTTCGGCCGCCGCACCATCGCCCGCATCGAGAACTACGACGACCCGTCCGTGCCCGAACTCTTCGACGAGGCGGCCGACTACGTGGAAGTCGTCCGCCGGCTGTGGGACAGCTGGGAGGACGACGCCGAGATCCGGGACGTGGCCACCGGCCGCTTCATCGACCGCGGCAAACTGCACTACATCGACTTCGAGGGCCGCCACTTCAGCGTCAAGGGCCCCTCGATCACACCACGTCCCCCGCAGGGCCAGCCGCTCGTCACCGCCCTCGCCCACCAGACCGTGCCCTACCGGCTGGTCGCCCGCGCCGCCGACGTCGGCTATGTCACCCCGCACGACACCGCCCAGGCCCGCGCGATCGTGGCAGAGATCCGCGCCGAGCAGGAGGCGGCGGGGCGGGCGGACGAAACCCTGCACATCTTCGCCGACCTGGTCGTGTTCCTCGACGACACCGAGGCCGAGGCCGTCGCCCGCCGCGAGCGGCTCGACGCGCTCGCCGGCATCCCGTACGGCAGCGACGCCCGGGTCTTCACCGGGACGCCCGCCCAACTCGCTGATCTGGTGCAGGAGTTCCAGTCAGAGGGGCTGAGCGGGTTCCGGCTGCGGCCCGCCGTCGCCGGGCACGACCTGCCCGCGATCACCCGGCACCTGGTGCCCGAACTCCAGCGCCGGGGCGCCTTCCGCCGCGCCTACGAGGCGAACACCCTGCGCGGGCTGCTCGGCCTGCCGCGCCCCGCCAACCGCTACGCCGCAGCCTGAGCCGGAGGGAGACCGCACCACCATGAGCAAGAGCAAGCCGCAGAAGCAGATCCATCTCGCCGCCCACTTCCCCGGAGTCAACAACACCACCGTCTGGAGCGACCCGCGCGCCGGCAGCCACATCGAGTTCTCCTCCTTCGCCCACTTCGCGCGCACCGCCGAACGCGCCAAGTTCGACTTCCTGTTCCTCGCAGAGGGCCTGCGCCTGCGCGAACAGGGCGGGCAGATATACGACCTGGACGTGGTCGGCCGCCCCGACACCTTCACCGTGCTCGCCGCGCTCGCCGCCGTCACCGACCGCCTCGGCCTGACCGGCACCATCAACTCCACCTTCAACGAGCCCTACGAGGTCGCCCGCCAGTTCGCCAGCCTCGACCACCTCTCCGACGGCCGCTCCGCCTGGAACGTCGTCACCTCCTGGGACGCCTTCACCGGCGAGAACTTCCGCCGCGGCGGCTTCCTGCCGCAGGAGGAGCGCTACTCGCGCGCCAAGGAGTTCCTCGCCACCGCGAACGAACTCTTCGACTCCTGGCACGGCGACGAGATCCTCGCCGACCAGGCCACCGGCGCCTTCCTCAGCGACGCCAAGGCAGGCGCCTTCGTCCACACCGGCAAGCACTTCGACATCCACGGCCGCTTCAACGTCCCGCGCTCCCCGCAGGGCCGCCCCGTGATCTTCCAGGCGGGCGACTCCGAGGAGGGCCGCGAGTTCGCCGCGTCCAGCGCCGACGCCATCTTCAGCCGCTACGCCCAGTTCGACGCGGGACGCGCCTTCTACACGGACGTGAAGTCCCGCCTCGCCAAGTACGGCCGCCGGCCCGACCAGTTGCTCATCCTGCCCGCCGCGAGCTTCGTCCTCGGCGACACCGACACGGAGGCCGAGGAACTCGCCCGCGAGGTGCGCAGGCAGCAGGTCAGCGGGGCCACCGCCCTCAAGCACCTGGAGTTCGTCTGGAACCGGGACCTCTCCTCGTACGACCCGGAGGGCCCGCTGCCCGACATCGACCCCGATCCCGGCGAGCACCACATCGCGCGGGGCCGCGCCCAGGTGCGGATGTACCGGGACCCGGTCGCCACCGCGCGGGAGTGGCGGGAGCTGGCCGAGGCAAACAAGTGGTCGATCCGAGACCTGGTCATCGAGACCGGCAACCGGCAGAACTTCGTCGGCAGTCCCGCCACGGTCGCGCAGACCATCAACGACTACGTCCAGGCCGACGCGAGCGACGGGTTCATCCTCGTGCCCCACATCACCCCGGGCGGCCTCGACGAGTTCGCCGACAAGGTCGTCCCGCTGCTCCAGGAGCAGGGCGTCTTCCGCGCCGACTACGAGGGCACGACCCTGCGCGACCACCTGGGCCTCGCCCACCCCGACGAGGTGGCCGACCGCCGGGCGGCGTCATGAAGTTCCTCGCCATCACCCTGATCGTCCACCGCCCCGACCCGGTCACCGGAGTTCTGAAGTCCACCCAGGACCGTTTCCGCGAGGTCCTGGACAACGCGCTGCTCGCGGAGGAACTCGGCTTCGACGGCTTCGGCGTGGGGGAGCGGCACGAACGCCCCTTCATCTCTTCCTCACCGCCGGTCGTCCTCAGCCACATAGCCGCCCTGACCAGACGTATCCGCTTGTTCACCGCGGTGACCACCCTCAGCCTGCTCGACCCGGTGCGTGCCTTCGAGGACTACGCCACCCTCGACCATCTCTCCGGCGGCCGCCTGGAGCTGATCATCGGCAAGGGCAACGGCTCCGCGCAGCGCGAGCTGTTCCAGGTCACGCCCGAGGACCAGTGGGAGCGCAACGCCGAGAGCTACGAGGTGTTCCGGCGGCTGTGGCGCGAGGACAAGGTCACCGCGCAGACCCGGTTCCGCCCGCCGCTGAAGGACGCCGAGGCCTGGCCGCGCCCCTACCAGCGGCCGGTGCGGGTGTGGCACGGCAGCGCCACCAGCCGGGAGTCGGTCGACCTCGCCGCCCGCTACGGCGACCCGCTGTTCTCGGCGAACGTCACCCATCCCATCGAGCCGTACGCCGAGTTGATCGCGTACTACCGCGAACGCTGGGCGCACTACGGCCACGACCCGGCCGGTCTCGCGGTCGGCGCGGGCACGGCCGGGCTGTACGTGGCACGGACCTCGCAGGAGGCGGCCGAGACCTACCGGCCGGTCTTCGAGAGCAACCTCGCCTTCCAGCGGCGGCACGGACTGCCCGTCGTCTTCGAGACCCTGGAGGACTTCGTCGAGCGGAGCTCGGCGCTGATCGGCAGCCCGCAGCAGGTCGTCGACAAGGTGCACCGCTACCACGAGCGGTTCGGGCACACCGTGCTGCATCTACACGCCGACGCCAGTGGCCTGACGGACACTCAGCACCGCGACTCCCTGGGCCTGTTCCAGTCGGAAGTGGCCCCCGTCCTGCGGCGCTCCATCCCCGACCCGCCCTTCGCCTGGGAGCCGGTGCTGCCGAGTACGGAGAAGGAGCGCGCTCATGTCTGAGATCCCCCTCGGCGTCCTCGACCTCGTCCCCATCTCCTCGGGCTCGACCGCAGCGGACGCCCTGCGCAACTCCATCGACCTGGCGCGGCAGGCCGAGCGCCTGGGCTACGCCCGCCACTGGTTCGCCGAGCACCACCTCAACCCGGGCGTGGCGGGGACGTCCCCGGCGGTCCTCCTCGCGCTGACGGCCGCCGCGACCTCCACGATCCGGCTCGGCTCGGGCGCCGTCCAGCTCGGGCACCGCACCGCGCTCAGCACGGTGGAGGAGTTCGGCCTGATCGACGCCCTGCACCCGGGCCGCCTGGACCTCGGCCTCGGCCGCTCGGGCGGCCGGCCGGCCCCCGCCCCGCCCGGGGACAGCCCCCGGCACGCGCCGAACGGCCTGCTCCTCCCGCCCCGCTTCTCCTTCGAGCACCTGCTCGGCTCCCCGCGGATCGCCCTCCAGCGCAGGCTGCTCCTGCAACCCGGGGCCGAACCGCAGGACTACGCCGAGCAGATCGACGACCTCCTCGCCCTGCTCGCCGGCACCTACCGCTCACCGGAGGGCGTCGAGGCGCACGTCGTGCCAGGGGAGGGCGCCGAGATCGAGGTGTGGATCCTGGGCAGCAGCGGCGGACCGAGCGCGGAGACCGCGGGCGCGCGCGGAGTGCGGTTCGCGGCGAACTACCACGTCAGCCCGGCCACCGTCCTGGAGGCCGTGGACGCCTACCGGGCGCACTTCAAGCCCTCCGCCGTCCTCGACTCGCCCTACGTCAGCGTCTCCGCGGACGTCGTCGTGGCCGAGGACGACGACCGGGCCCGCGAACTCGCCACCGGCTACGGGCTGTGGGTGCGCAGCATCCGCACCGCCGAGGGCGCGATCCCCTTCCCGACCCCCGAGGAGGCCCGGGCGTACGAGTGGAGCGACGAGGACCGGGCCCTGGTGCAGGACCGGGTCGACACCCAGTTCACGGGCTCACCGGCCACGGTCGCCGACCGGCTGGAGCAGCTTCAGGAGGCCACGGGCGCCGACGAACTCCTCGTCACCACGATCACCCACGACCACGCCGACCGCGTCCGCTCCTACGAGCTGCTCGCCGAGGAGTGGGCGCGCCGCGGACACTCGGGACGTCCCTGACGCGCGGAAGCCCCGCACCTCCCTCGTAGTGCGGGGTTTCCGCTCGCAGCCGGGGATTTTCGCCTCCCTCCCCCGAAGGTGACGAAAATCCCCGGCCGCCCCCCGGTGCCGGACTGTGGCTCCTGCGTGCGGTGTGTCACCAGCACATGACGGCGGTCTCGCCCGGACCCCAGCCGGAGTACAGCCGGGCCCTGACGAAGTAGCGGCGCCCCTTGACCAGCCGGGATCCGATCCTGGCGTTGCGCGGGGTGCCGCCGTCGTCGTCGCCCGCGAGATAGCGGGGCTCCCCGTCCCGCTCCTCGAACAGCACGACGACGGTGTCGCAGTCACCGAACGCGGCGACCGTGTACTCGCGGGTCTCGGCCGGCTCGACGGTGAAGTCGGCCTGCTCGCCGGGGCCGAGGCGCAGCGGCGCGGAACGGAACGGCACCAGCGCCGGCGGGCGCGGCGCGTCCAGCGGCGGATACCAGCGCAGCGCGAACTCCTTGTCCAGCGGCGACAGCGTCCCGGGCGGGTTGAGCCCGCCGCGGAACTCCTCCGGCTCCAGGATCAGCCCCGGCGGGAACGGATACTCCATGATCGACTGCGGGTCCCACACCGCGCGGTTGACCTCCGCGGGGTCCAGCTTGCGCAGGATGTTGAAGTGTGTGGTCTCCCGGCTCCAGAAGTTCGGCGGGCCCGCCAGCTCGTCGTAGACGGCCTCGTCGTCCCAGTGGATGCCGGCGCACGGGCTCTGGTGCTCGTGCAGCATGCCCAGCGCGTGCCCGATCTGGTGCAGGGCCGTGGCACGCTCGCCGGGCGCGGTGAGGTCCCAGCCGAAGTTCATCGTGCGGTCGTTGATGCCGACGCGCAGCGCGCCCTTGCCGATCGACGACCAGGAGCCGTCGCCGAGCTGGAACCCGATGCGCAGCTCCGCCTCCGAACGGTCGGAGACCTCCACGAAGGACAGCCCGATCCCGAGGTCGCGCCACTCGCGGAACGCGGCGCGCACCACGTCCCGTTGCTTCTCGGAGCCGACCCAGGACACCCGCCGGGTCTCGGTGGAGCCGGGCAGGTGGATGACGGAGGCGTCGTGGTCGCCGTCGAAGAAGTAGTAGTGCAGGACCGTGCCGTTGACCCACATCGGCCGGCCGCCGACGAGCGCGCTCAGCCGTTCGGCGGCCAGCCCCGGGGTGAAGGCGGGGGCCGGCGCCTGCGCGAGTGAGCAGTAGCGTCCGGTCATGGCAGCAGCCTGCCCCCCGGCCGCCGCCGGGCGCCTGAGTCGGGGTCTACTCAAGTCGCCCTGTATCAGGGGTGAGTACGCCGACTCCCGTTACCGTGACGACTTTCGAGACCGTGACGCCCTTCGAGACCGCCGTGCCGCCCGTCGGGACGGGGACGGTGACGCCTACCGGGACGGGGACGCTGACCGAGTCGGTGACGCCCGCCGGGACGGGGACGCCTGTCGAGACGGTGACGCCTTTCGGGCGGGGTGCCAAGGCCCTGGAGCCGGTGCGCTGGCCGTTCACCGGCCGGGAGGAGGAACTGGAGCTGGTCCGGCGGTCCTTGACGGCCGTCCGGCACGGCATCGTGGTGACCGGACCGGCCGGCTGCGGCAAGACCCGGCTGGTCGAGGAGGCCGTCCGGGGCGCGGACCGCGCCCGGGTCGCGGGCACGCCCGGCACCCGCGAGACGCCGTTCGCCGCGTTCGCCCACCTGCTGCCCGAGTCCGTCACCCAGCACCGCGCCCTGCACCTGCTGTCCGGCGTACGGCTGCTCGTCGTCGACGACGCCCATCTGCTCGACGACGCCTCCGCCGCGCTCGTCCACCAGCTCGCCCTGCACGCCCGGACCCGGCTGGTCGTCGTCGCCACCGACGGGGTGCCCGCACCCGGTGCCGTACGGCGGCTGTGGACCGGCGAGCTGCTGCCCCGGCTGGAGCTGGAGCCGCTGCCCCGCGAGGAGGCCGACCGGCTCGTCACCGCCGCCGCGGGAGGTCCCGTCGAGCCCCTCACCGCGCGCCGGCTGCACCGCCTGTGCGCGGGTGACCTGCGGCTGCTGCGCGACCTGCTGGGCGCGGTGGAGGAGCGGGGGCTCCTCGTCGCCGACCCGGACACCGGGGCACGCGCCTGGCACGGACCGCTCCCGCTGACCCCCGCCGTCCACGAGCGCGCCGCGGCCGTCCTGGACCGCACCGACCCCGCCGAGCGGGCGACCCTGGAGCGGCTGGCCTTCGCCGAACCCCTGCCGCTCGACGCCGCCGACTGCGACCTGGGCGCCCTGGAACGCCTGGAGTCCGAGGGCCTGATCCTCGTCATGGACGACCCGCGCACCCCGGACGCCGTGCGCCTCGCCCACCCCCTGCACGGCCCCGCCCTGCGCGCCGCGGCCGGCCGTCTGCGTGCCCGCCGCCTCGCCGGTACGTCGGAGGAGACCGGCCTCGCCCTCAAGACCGAGGCGGCCACGCTGGAACGGCGCATCGAGGAGGCCGACGTACGCGACCTGCCCACACCCGCGGGGGACTGGCTCACCGAGTCCGGCATCCCTGTCCCCGCCCCCTACGCGGCCGTACGCGCCCGCTTCTGCCGCCTCCGCGGCGAACTCCACGAGGCCGCGGCCTGGTCCCGCCTGGCCCTCCGGCACACCCCGGAGGACGAGGCGTGCCTACTCGAACTCGCCCTGAGCACAGCGCAGTCGGGCGACCTCGTCGGCCATGACACGGGCTGGCCGGCCAGCCCTCGTGCGCACGCGCGCTCCTCGCGGAGCGAGCGAGACGACGAGGCCCCGACGGCCCGTCGCCCGCACCGCGTGCCGCGGGGCGCGAGGGCGGAGGACAGGCCGGCCACCGGGGCCGAGCAGCTCGGCGTCGAGCCCACTGGCGCCCTGCGTGGCGATCGGGCTGCTGCCGGGGCTGTGCAGGGCCCCGCCGCGCGCGGCGGCGGCCTGTCCGGCGATGTGCCGCCTGCCGCGGCCACGGACGTGCGCGCCGAACCCACCGGCGCCCTGCCCGGCGACCGGTCTGTCGCCGGGGCCGCGCAGCACCCCGCGGGGCGCGCCGACTTGCCGCCTGCCGAGGCCGCGCAGCTCCACGCCGAACCCGCCGGCGCACCGCCCGGCGACCGGCCGCCCGCCGCCGATGCCATCGCGGATGCCCAACACCCCGCCCCGCGCGGCGTCCTTGAAGGCCCGGCCCCCGGCCGTCTCCCTTCCGCCGCTGCCGTCTGGTTCGCTGCCGCCCAGGGCGACCTCGACGGCGCGCTCGCCGCGCTCGGCGACGACCGGCCCTATGACGCCGTACGACTCGGTGCGCCGGAGCGGGCGCTCGGAGTGCTGCCCGCCGGTGGGGTGTTCGCCGCTCATGCCGAGGCGCTCGCGCGGGGGGACGGGCCCGCGCTCGACCGGGTGGCCGAGGCGCTGCGGGAGCGGGGGTTCGTGCTGTTCGCGGCCGAGGCACACGCACAGGCGGCCCGGGTGCACCGGGACCCGCTCGCGGCGCGCACCGCGCGGACCCGGGCCGTCGCCCTGGCACGCCGCTGCCAGGGGGCCCGTACCCCGGCCCTGACCGGGCTGGTGCTCGGCGAACTCACCGCGCGCCAGCGGCAGATCGTCACACTGGCAGCGGCGGGCCTGAGCAACCGGCAGATCGCCGAGCGCCTCACCCTGTCCGTGCGGACGGTCGGCAATCACCTCTACGGCGCCTACACCCGCCTCGGCGGCGACCGCAGGACCCTGCCCTGCCTGGTGGCCGAGCCGGACTCCAAGTCGGCTTGACCCGCGGTGACTTCACGCCGCGCCGAACGCCGTGAACGCCCACCCCGTCGCCTGGTGCACCGCGTCGTCCGGTACGGCGGCGCGGGCGTCGCGCAGGGCCTCGGCCAGGGACAGCCCGGCGGCGAGGCCCTTGTGCAGGGCCAGCATCAGGGGCACGACGGCCTCGTCGTTGACGGGCGCGCTGCACGCCACCACGCCCGCGGTGCCCAGCGGCAGCAACGCCGTGACGAGTCCGAGGAGTTCGTCGGCGCCGACGGACGCGAAGCGGGCGGTGTCGCAGCAGGACAGGATGATCCGGTACGGGCTGCGGTCGAGGCGCTCGAAGTCGTGGACGACGATGGGCCCGTCGGCCATCCGCAGCGAGGAGAACAGCGGGCTGTCCACCCGGAACGCCCCGTGCGCGGCGATGTGCGCCAGCGCCGCCCCGTCCAGCTCCTGAAGCACCCGCGGCGCCCGCGCCTCGTCGTCCTCCAGGACGGTCGGGGAACCGTACCGGCCCACCAGTTCGGGCACTTCCGCGCCGCCCGTGGCCAGCCCTGGACCGCGTACCAGGACATGCCGCCCGCCCGGCGGCGGCGCGGTCTCATGGGCCCGCAGCCAGCTGGTCGCGGACGGCGACACGCTCAGCACCCGGTCCCGTAGCGACGGCAGCAGCGCCCACGGCACCCGGTGCAGCCGCCCCGGCGGGACCACCACGACCGGCCCGCCGCCCAGATACGCGGCCGCCGGACCCAGCAGCAGCTCCTCCAGGCGCCGACCCATGGCCTCGACCAGCGGCAGCCGCGCCTCCGCCCCGGGATGCGCGAGCCGCCGCAGCCCGGCCTGCACATGCTCGGCCTCGGACTCGGCCTGCGCCAGCGGCCCCGCCTCGAAACGGCGCACCCGTCCGCCGCCGCACAGCAGCACATGCACCCGGCCGTCCACCACCGCCAGCTCCAGCAGCCGGGAATCGCCGAGCGCCGCCAGCAGCCGGCCCGTGTCGAACCGGTCCCCGTCTCCGGGCGAGTCCCCGCGGATGTGCAGGGTGCGGGAGCGGATCTCCCGCTCCAGGCGCCGCTGTTCACGCTCCAGCGCCGGCACCGGACGCCCCTCCATACGGGCCGCGTCCGCACGGGCCGCGATCTCCCGGAAAGCGGTCAGCCCGCTCTGCAGGGCGGGGTCGGCCGGCGGCCGGGTCGGCGGCGCCGACAGCGCGGTCGCCCGCCAGCGCTCGCTCCACTCCAGGAGCCGCCGTGACCCGCCCGCCGCCAGCGAGGCCCGCTGCGCCAGCGCCGCCAGCTCCGCGCCCTGCTCCGACGCCCGCGCCCTGAGCTCCGAGGCGCCCAGCGTCATCCGATGGTCGTCGAGTACGGCCAGACCACGCCGGCACGCCTGAAGGACACCCCGCCCCGACCCGGCCGCCTGCGCGCGCAGCGCCTGCGCCGCCCAGCCGGTGATCCGCGCCAGCGGAGGCCCGGCGTGTCTGCTGCGCGCGGCCACCGCAAGATGCCGCTCCGCGTCCGCCCGCCAGCCCAGCGCCAGCGCGATCCGGCCCGCGAGCAGCGAGGCCTCCGGCGCCGCCGGAGCCTTGAAGGACGCCAGGCGCTCGGCCACAGCGGCCGCGTCCGCCACCAGCCGGCCCGAACGCCGCCCGGCCGCCACCCGCGCCTCGATCAGCACCAGTTGGGCGTGCGTCTCCCACCAGGTGCGCCGCTGCCCGGCGAACAGCCGTACCGCCAGCGCCGCGCGGGCTATCGCCGTGTGCGGGTCACCGGCGAGCCGTGCCGCGCGGGCCGCCGCCAGCAGCAGCTCCGCCTTGCGGGTCGACTGGCCGCCGATGCCGTCCAGCGCCGCGATCGCCGCGTCCGCCTCCGCGAGCGCCTCCGGCGCGAGGCCCGCCGCCATCAGCACCTCGCAGCGGCGGATGTTCAGCATGAACGTCGGTGTGCCCAGCGCCGCGTACCGGCCCTCGGCCTCGTCGAGCAGCCGCAGCGCCGCCGGGATGTCCCCGGCGCGGAACGCCGCCAGGCCACGGCTCTCCACCGCGTCGGCCTTGTCGTGCTCCTGGCCGGTGGTGTCCCACAGCGCCTCCGCCGCCGTGAAGTCCGCCTCCGCCCGGTCCACCGCGCCCAGCGCCAGATGCACCGTCGCCCGCAGGGTGAGCGCCCGCGCCGTCCAGATCGTGTCGTCCGCCTGCCGCAGCACCGGGATCGCCCGCCGTACGTCCTCCAGGGCCTGCCGGTGCTGCCCCAGCACCCACCAGGCGTACGCCCTGCGGTACAGCACCCGCGCCCGCGTGTGCCCGCTGCCGCGCAGCACGCCCCGCTCGAACGCGGTGAGCCCCTGCCGAGTGCGCCCCGCGTGCACCAACGCGACCCCGAGCGTGCCCAGTACGTCCGCCTCCCGCTCGGCGGAGTCCGCGCGCGCCGCGCAGTCCCGGGCCCGCCGCAGATGGTGCAGGGCGAGCCGCAGATCGCCGAAGTCGCGCTGCCAGATGCCGATCACCTGATGGGCCACGGAGGCGTGCAGGGGCGAGGCGTCGGTCCCCAGCACGCTCCGGGCCCGCGCCAGCGCCTCGTTCGGGGCGGCGAACACCATCGGCAGCAGTTCCAGCACCGAGTCGCTTCCCGCTGTCACGCAACGGATGCTAGTCGCCACGGAACCGCATCACACGGGTCGGGGTCTGTATCAGGCAACGATCCCGCGGCTCTGTCTGACGACCGTTGCCCCACCGGGAGGACCCGCCATGGCACCACAGCGATTCCACGAGCAGTTCGACCAGATCCAGCGCTCGCTGCCGGACGTCCCCCTCGCCCTGGGGCCCGACGACTCCGCCGAGTTCATCTACGAGAAGGGCGTCGTCCTCGCCCGTGACGGCGAGGAGGCCCGCATCGTCGAGGACGTCGTGCGCGCCCACTTCACCGAGAACCCGGCGCTGACCGCCGACACCGTGCGCCGGGCGAGCCGGGAGGCCAACCGCTCCGGCATCACCCGCATCCAGGTCGGCGACCCCCGCCAGGGCGTCCGGGGCGCGGACCAGGAGGTCGCCGCCGCGATGCGCGCCGTGCGGCAGGCCGAGGGCCGCGCCGGACGCCGGCTGATCAGCCGTAACCACGTCGTCTCCATCGCGGTCAACGCCTGCCCCGGCGACGAACCCGTGCCCGTCCCGCGCACCGAGGCCCCCAACCCCGGCCTGGACACCAGCCGTTACGACCCCGAGACGGCCGTCGGCGTCCTCGTCGTCGACACCGGCCTGATGCACGACTACCGCTCCTACCCGCCCCTCGTGCACACCGAGGGCGACGCCCAGCTCAGGGAGACCGACGACCAGGGCGTCCTGCAGCAGTACGTCGGCCACGGCACCTTCATAGCCGGGCTCGTCGCCGCCGTCGCGCCCAACACCGAGATCACGGTGAGCAACGCGCTCACCGACGCGGGCGCCATCCTGGAGTCCGAATTCGGCGAGAAACTCTTCGAGGCCGTCGACCGCGGCGGCTGGCCCGACATCCTCAGCCTCTCCGCCGGCACCTCCAACGGCCGCACCGACGGCCTGCTCGGCATCGAGAACTTCATGCTCGAACTCAAGCAGCGGCGCACCCTGCTGGTCGCCTGCGCCGGCAACAACGCCAGCGCCACGCCCTTCTGGCCCGCCGCCTACGCGGGACTGCCCGACTTCGAGGACGTCGTGCTGTCCGTCGGAGCCCTGCGCGGCGACGGCGAGTTCGGCGCCTGCTTCTCCAACCACGGCTCCTGGGTGCGCGCGTACGCCCCCGGCGAGCGCCTGACCAGCGCCCTCACCGGCTTCACCACCCCCGTGCCGTACGTCTACCAGCACTCCACCTACGACGCCTGCCGCTACGGCTTCACCTACGCCTGCACCTGCCAGGCCCCCAGCCACACCGGCGTGCTGACGGAGGGGCAGAGCGGCGGTTCCGGCAAGGCCGACCAGGTCATGTTCGAGGGATTCGCCAGCTGGAGCGGCACCTCCTTCGCCGCCCCGGTCGTCGCCGGGATGATCGCCGCCCATATGACCGCCCACAAGGAGACCGACCCGCGCGCTGCCCGTCGGCAACTGCTCGCCGCGAACACCGAGTTCGCGGAGGTGCGCGGGGCGCACGTGCCGGCGCTGCGGCCTGCCGGCTGGCGCCCGGTGCCGGTCACGGCCTCGTGATGAGCACCTACGTAGAGACGAGGATCGGAGCATGCCCCTCCACGGCGTACGATGACATGCCGTACACGAGGGGTGGGGCCGTGGACCGTGCAGATGTCGGCGCGCTCGTCCAGTCCGCCGTCGAGGGTGACACGGCGGCCTGGAAAGCGCTGGTGGAAGGGCTGAGCCCGCTGGTGTGGTCGGTGGTGCGCGCCCACCGGCTGTCCGACGCCGACGCCCACGAGGTCTACCAGACGGTGTGGTTCCGCTTCGCCCAGCATCTGGGCCGGCTGCGGGAACCGGACAAGGCGGGCTCCTGGCTCGCCAGCACCGCACGGCACGAGAGCCTGAAGGTCATCAAGAGCCTCAAGCGGCTCACGCCCACCGACGACCCGCAGCTCCTGGACCGGGTCAGCGAGGACCGTACACCCGAGCAGTCCGTTCTCGACTCCGAGGAGGCGGCCGCCGAGACCGAGCGGATCCGCTGCATGTGGCAGGAGTTCGAGGCGCTCGGCGACCGCTGCAGGCAACTGCTGCGGGTGCTCATGGCCTCGCCGCCACCGACCTACCAGGAGGTGTCCGCGGCCCTCGGCATCGCCGTGGGCTCCATCGGACCGCTGCGCCAGCGCTGTCTGCGGCGGCTGCGCGCCCGAATCGACGCACGGGGAGCGCTGTGAACCACTTCGACGCCGACGACAACGGCAACGACTTCGACGACGAGCCCTTCAACGAGGACTCCTTCGACACCGGCCCGCTGGAGGAGGAGCTGCGCCGCGCCGCGGCCGTCCTCGACCCGGTGCCGGCCGAGCTGCGCAGGGTCGCGGTGGAGGCCTACTTCCTGCACGACCTCGACGCGCAGATCGCCGAGCTGACCTTCGACTCGCTGGTCGACGCCATCCCGGTGAGAGGAGTGGCCGACCCGCCGCGGATGCTGACCTTCCGGGCGGGCGAGCTGACCGTGGACGTGGAGGTGAGCGGCGAGGGCCTGATGGGGCAGGTGCTGCCGCCCCAGCCGGCCGGCATCGAGGTCCTCGGCGGAGTGCAGCCGGCCGCGCCGACCGCCCTCGCCGCCGACGACATGGGCCGCTTCGCCAGCGACACGACCCCGTCGGGGCCCTTCGCGCTGCGGCTGCGGGCCGGCGGACAGGTGGTCGTCACCGAGTGGCTGCGCGCCTGACACACCAGGCCGCACCCGACCTCCCGGGTCGCACCTGACGCACCAGGCGCAGGGCAGGCTCCGCGGTCCCCGGATCATCGTCCTGGTACGCCAGGGCACCTGATCCACGGGGACCGCGAGCCGCAGCCCCGGCATCCGGTCCCGCAGCGTGTCCGCGAGCAGCCGCGGTGGGGGACGAACCGCGCGGCCGGCCTCCTCCTCGCGCACCTCGCCCGCCGCCTGTCGCACGGGAGTGCTCCGGCCGCCGGATCAGCCCTTCGGTACGGCGTCCACCAGGCGGGCCAGCGCCTGGGCGAGCGCACCGAGCCCGGCCGTGGCGCGGCCGCCCGGCTCGGTCATGTAGGTGTCCCGGCGGATCTCCACCATCAGCGCGGCGACCCGCGGGTCACGGCCGTAGAACTCCAGCGGCACGTACGTCCCCGCGAAAGGACTGTCGAGCCCCCTCTCCCCGATCTGCGAGAACGCCTCGGAGGCGGCCGCGAGCAGCTCCGGCGGCGTGTGGAAGGGGTCGGTCCCGAGGCACACGGGCGGCCGGGGCCCGCTGCCGTGCAGCTCGTAGGGCAGTGCCCGGGTCGGATACGAGTGCACATCGATGATCACCGCCCGCCCGGTGGCGGCCAGCCGGTCGGCCACCGCCTCGCTCATGGCCTGCGCGTACGGCCGGAAGTACCGCTCGATCAGCGGCCCGGGCCGGCCGTCCCCCTCCCGCAGCACCTCCTTGTGCGTCGTCCGTGTGTACACGGCCCCCATCCCCACGGCGAGCATCTCCTCCCGCTCGTCGGGGAACCGCTCGGGGTCGACGACGAGCCGTGACAGCCGGTTCACGAACCGCCAGGGCGTGAGACCGGCGAGCGCGGCGGCCTCCGCGGCGATCTCGGCGGTGTGCGCGTCGGTGATGTGGTCCAGCTCCCGCTCCAGCGCCGGGTCGTCGAGCACGATCCCGGCCCGCACCTCGGCCGGTATCTCCCGAGAGGAGTGCGGCACATGCAGGATCACGGGCGAGTCGTCGGCGCCGGACACGAGAGCGAAGGACATCACGGTCTCCCTGAAAGGGCTGAAGCTCATGTGATCAAGGTGCCACACGGGTCTGACAACGGCTCCGCCCCGGCCGGGCGCGATGCCGGCCGGGGCGGAGTTCAGCTCAGGGTCACAGGGAGGCGAGGGCCTCGTTCCAGGTGGCCGAGGGGCGCATGACCGCGGCGGCCTTGGCCGGGTCGGGCTGGTAGTAGCCGCCGATGTCGGCCGGCTTGCCCTGCACGGTGTTCAGCTCGTCGACGATCTTCTGCTCGTTGGCGGCGAGGGTCTCCGCCAGCGGGGCGAAGGCCTTGGCCAGGTCGGCGTCGTCGGTCTGCTTGGCCAGCTCCTGCGCCCAGTACAGGGACAGGTAGAAGTGGCTGCCGCGGTTGTCGATGCCGCCGACGCGACGGGTCGGGGACTTGTCCTCGTTGAGGAAGGTCGCCGTGGCGCGGTCCAGCGTGTCGGCGAGGACCTTGGCCTTCGGGTTGTCGGTGGCCGCCGCGTACTGCTCCAGGGACGGGACCAGCGCGAAGAACTCACCGAGGGAGTCCCAGCGCAGGTAGTTCTCCTTGACCAGCTGCTGGACGTGCTTCGGGGCGGAGCCGCCGGCGCCCGTCTCGAACAGGCCGCCGCCCGCCATCAGCGGCACGACCGACAGCATCTTGGCGCTGGTGCCCAGCTCCAGGATGGGGAAGAGGTCGGTCAGGTAGTCACGCAGGACGTTGCCCGTGACGGAGATGGTGTTCTCGCCGCGGCGGATGCGCTCCACCGACAGCTTGGTCGCCTCGACCGGGGCGAGGATGCGGATGTCCAGGCCCTCGGTGTCGTGCTCCGGCAGGTACTGCTGGACCTTGGCGATGAGCTGCGCGTCGTGGGCGCGGGTCTCGTCCAGCCAGAACACCGCCGGGTCGCCGGTGGCACGGGCCCGGGTGACGGCCAGCTTCACCCAGTCGCGGATCGGGTCGTCCTTGGTCTGGCAGGCGCGGAAGATGTCGCCCTCGGCGACCGGCTGCTCGATCAGGACGTTGCCGGCCTGGTCGACCAGGCGGACGGTGCCCGCGGCCGGGATCTCGAAGGTCTTGTCGTGGGAGCCGTACTCCTCGGCCTTCTGCGCCATCAGGCCGACGTTCGGGACCGAGCCCATGGTCGACGGGTCGTAGGCGCCGTTGGCGCGGCAGTCGTCGATGACGGCCTGGTAGACGCCGGAGTAGGAGGAGTCCGGCAGGACCGCGAGGGTGTCGGCCTCCTGGCCGTCCGGGCCCCACATGTGGCCGGAGGTGCGGATCATGGCCGGCATCGAGGCGTCGACGATGACGTCGGACGGCACGTGCAGGTTGGTGATGCCCTTGTCGGAGTCGACCATGGCCAGCGCCGGGCCCTCGGCCAGCTCGGCGTCGAAGGACGCCTTGATCTCGGCGCCGTTCTCCAGGGCGTCCAGGCCCTTGAGGATGCCGCCCAGACCGTCGTTCGGGGACAGACCGGCGGCGGCCAGCGCCTCGCCGTACCGGGCGAACGTCTTCGGGAAGAAGGCGCGTACGACGTGGCCGAAGATGATCGGGTCGGAGACCTTCATCATCGTGGCCTTCAGGTGCACGGAGAACAGCACGCCCTCCGCCTTGGCGCGGGCGACCTGCGCCGTGAGGAACTCGCGGAGCTGGGCGACACGCATCACGGAGGCGTCGACGACCTCACCGGCGAGCACCGGCACCGACTCGCGCAGCACCGTGGTGGAGCCGTCCTCGGCCACCAGCTCGATCTTCAGCGAGCCGGCCTCGGAGACCACCGCGGACTTCTCGGTGGAGCGGAAGTCGTACTCGCCCATCGTCGCCACGTTGGTCTTGGACTCCGCCGACCAGGCGCCCATGCGGTGCGGGTGGGTCTTGGCGTAGTTCTTCACCGAGGCGGGGGCGCGGCGGTCGGAGTTGCCCTCGCGCAGGACCGGGTTCACGGCCGAGCCCTTGACCTTGTCGTAGCGGGCCTTGATCTCCCGCTCCTCGTCGGTCTTCGGGTCGTCCGGGTAGTTCGGCAGCGCGTAGCCCTGCGCCTGCAGCTCGGCGACGGCGGCCTTGAGCTGCGGGATGGACGCCGAGATGTTCGGCAGCTTGATGATGTTGGCCGCGGGCGTCTTGGCCAGCTCGCCCAGCTCCGACAGCGCGTCCGGGATGCGCTGGTCCTCGGTCAGGTACTCCGGGAACACCGCGATGAGGCGCCCGGCCAGCGAGATGTCCCGGGTCTCCACAGAGACACCCGCCTGCGAGGCGTAGGCCTGGACCACCGGCAGGAAGGAATACGTCGCCAGGGCCGGGGCCTCGTCAGTGTGCGTATAGATGATGGTCGAGTCAGTCACCGGGTGCTCCGCTCCACGTCTGCAACATTGCTCGACATCAAGATATCTCGTGATCGCCCCCGTCTCGACAGGGGTCCGGCCGGACCCGCTCGTGGATCAGCCGGAGATCGGTCGTGGATCATCCGGGTCACGGAGCAACCGAAGGAGGTGATCTTGCACTCATGGCAGGTGATCGTCATCTCAACCGACGACGGCCGGACCCGACCAGCCGGCCGCCCGAGCGAAAGCCGACCATGAGATATCGCAGCAGACTGACCGCCCCGGCCGCCCTCCTCGGCACCGCCGCGGCACTGACCGCCGGCGTCCCGGCGCACGCCGCCACCGGGGGACCGACGGCGAAGCGCCCCGTGCGCGCCCCTTCGCCGGGCCCCGAGACCCTCGGCGACCCCGTCTACCCGAGCCTCGGCAACGACGGCTACCGGGTCAGCGCCTACGACCTCGACCTGGCCTGGGACGCCGGCAACCGGATCGTCACCGGCACGGCCACCCTCCTGATCACCACCACCCGGGAGCTGAACCGCTTCTCCCTGGACGCCCTGGGCCTCGACATACGGTCCGTGCGGGTCAACAACACCCCGGCCACCTACGCCCAGTCGGGCGAGAAGCTGCGGGTCACTCCCGCCACGCCGCTGGCGGCGAACGTGGCCGCGCGGGTCACCGTCCTGTACTCGGCCGACCCGCGGCGGGCCCTCGCCCACACCGCCTGGGTGCCCACCCCGGACGGATTCGCGGTGTGCCCGCAGCCGAACTCGGCGCACACCGTCTTCCCCTGCAACGACCACCCGGCCGACAAGGCGGACTTCAGCTGCCGCATCACCGTCCCGGCCGGGCTGCGCGGTGTCGCCAGCGGCAACCTCGTCAGCACCGAGACCCTCGCCGACGGCCGCAAGGCGTACTACTACCGCTCGGCCTCCCCCCTCGCGACCGAGGTGGTGCAGATCACCGTCGGCGACTACGTCGTCAAGGAGCGGCCCGGCCCGCACGGGCTTCCGCTGCGCGACGTCGTCCCCACCGCGCGTGCCGCCGCCCTCGAGCCCGCGCTCGCCCTCACCCCGCGCCAGATGGAGTGGGTGGAGGCACGCCTGGGCGCCTTCCCGTTCGAGACGTACGGGCTGCTGCCCTGCAACTCCGACGACCCCGCGGCGTTCGACTTCACCGGCCTGGAGACGCAGACCCTCACCCTGTACAAGCCGAACTTCCTCCTTCAGGAGGAGAAGAAGATCGGCTCGCACATGATGCACGAGCTGGTCCACTCCTACTTCGGCGACAGCGTCTCCCCGGCCACCTGGGCCGACCTGTGGCTGAACGAGGGCCACGCCGACTACTACGGGCTGCTCTACCGCTACGAGCGCGGCTGGCCGGACTCCCTCGGCCTGACCACGCTGGAGGCGCGGATGAAGCACACCTACGCGCTCGGCGACCAGTGGCGGGCCCAGTCCGGGCCGGTGGCCTCGCCGACCGCGGCCAACCTCTTCGACAGCCAGCGCTACCTCGGCGGCGTGCTCGTGCTGTACGCGCTGCGGCAGCGGGTCGGACAGGGCGTGTTCGACGCGATCGAGCGCGCCTTCCTCGCCCGCCACCGCAACTCCGCGGCGTCCACGAAGGACTTCATCGCGGTCGCCTCCCAGACCGCGGGCGAGGATCTGTCCGGCTTCCTCACCGAGTGGCTCTACGGCACCAAGACGCCGCGGATGCCCGGCCACCCGGACTGGACCGTCACGCCGGTGAGCTCGTCGTTCGCCGCCCCGCCCAGCCGGAGCGCCAAGCCCCACGACAACTCCGCGACGCTGTAAGGCGTTCCGGCAGAAAGCTGTCAGTCGAGCCGGGCGGAGGCCACCTCGCCCGGCTCGGCCGCGCCGGAGCGCTGCTGCGGGATGACCACCGCGCCCTGCTCCAGCGACACCGTGCGGGTGGGCGCCGGGATGCGGATGCCCTCCTCGCGGTAGCGGCGGTGCAGCCGCTTGATGAACTCGTGCTTGATCCGGTACTGGTCGCTGAACTCGCCGACGCCCAGGATGATCGTGAAGCCGATCCGGGAGTCGCCGAAGGTGTGGAACCGCACGGCCGGCTCGTGCTCCGGCAGCGCCCCGGTGATCTCCTGCATCACCTCGGCCACGACCTCGACGGTCACCCTCTCCACCTGCTCCAGGTCGCTGTCGTAGGCGACGCCCGCCTGCACGAGGATCGTCAGCTCCTGCTCGGGGCGGTTGTAGTTGGTCATGTTGGCCCCGGCGAGACGGCCGTTGGGGATGATGATCAGGTTGTTGGAGAGCGAACGGATCGTCGTCTGCCGCCAGTTGATGTCGGTGACATAGCCCTCCTCGCCGCTGCTCAGCCGGATGTAGTCGCCGGGCTGGACGGTCTTGGAGGCCAGGATGTGGATGCCCGCGAAGAGGTTGGCGAGCGTGTCCTGAAGGGCGAGTGCGACGGCCAGGCCGCCCACACCGAGGGCGGTGAGCATCGGCGCGATGGATATGCCGAGTGTCTGGAGCACCACCAGGAAGCCGAGCGCCAGGACGACGACCCGGGTGATGTTCACGAAGATCGTGGCCGACCCGGCGACCCCGGAGCGGGACTCGGTGACCGTGCGCATGAGGCCGGCGACCACCCGGGCCGCGGCGACCGTCGTCGCGATGATCAGCAGCACGGTCAGGGTCTGGTTCACATGCCGCTGCACGGCCCCGGTCAGCGGCAGCGCCGCCCCCGCCGCGGCCGCGCCGCCCAGCACCGCGGCCCACGGCAGCACGGTCCGCAGACCGTCCACGAGGACGTCGTCGCCGCCCCAGCGGGTGCGGTCGGCCTGCTTGCCCAGCCAGCGCAGCAGCACGCGCAGCACGAACGCCGCCAGCAGGCCGGCGGCCATGGCCGTACCGGCGATGACGTAGTCGTTCAGGGTCAGCGTGCGGGTCACCGGTCACCTCCGGGGAGACGGGGTGCGGCGGAACGGCCCGCCGACGGCCGGATGTGAAGTCTCGTCACGATGTCACCTGCTCATTCGGAATGTGCTCGTGCGCCGGACCGGCCCGCTGTCGCGGACCGGAGCGCGCGCTCATCCTGCCGTATCCGGAACACCGGTTCGCACACATGGTCGGCCCTCGCCGCCGATGTGGTCCGCCTCCGGCCGCCCTTGACGTCGCGGGCGCCCCGACGGCAGGCTGGCGAGCCGTGATCACTGGGGGAGGGGTCCGATGAACGGTGCTGTGCGGGCGGGGAGCGGGCCCTGGTGACCGGCCCTGTACTCGCCGTCGACCAGGGCACGTCCGGCACCAAGGCGCTGGTGATCTGCCCCGAGCGCGGGGTGATCGGCACCGGCTTCGCGCCCGTGCGGCCGCGCCATCTCCCCGGCGGGCGCGTCGAGGTCGACCCCCGCGAGCTGTACGCCTCCGTCCTGGACGCCGGCCGGCGCGCCCTCGCCGAGGCGGGTGAACCCGTCACCGCGCTCGGCCTGGCCAACCAGGGCGAGACCGTCCTCGCCTGGGACCCGGCGACCGGCGAGCCCCTGACCGACGCCCTCGTCTGGCAGGACCGCCGCGCCGAGCCGCTGTGCGCCGAACTCGCCCCGCACGGCGCGGAGTTACGGCAGCTCACCGGACTGCCGGTCGACCCGTACTTCGCCGCGCCCAAAATGGCCTGGATCCGCCGTCACCTCACCCGCGACGGCGTCGTCACCACCTCCGACTCCTGGCTCGTCCACCGGCTCACCGGCGCCTTCGTCACCGACGCCGCCACCGCGGGCCGCACCCAGCTCCTCGACCTCGACCGGGCCGCCTGGTCCCCGCGCGCCCTCGACCTGTGGGGACTGTCCGGCGAACGCCTCCCGTCGGTCGTCGACGCTGCGCAACACATCGGCACGACCCGGGCGTTCGGCCCCGAGATCCCGCTGACCGGCCTCGTCGTCGACCAGCAGGCCGCGCTGCTCGCCCAGCACCTCACCGGCCCCGGCGGCGCCAAGTGCACCTACGGGACCGGCGCGTTCCTGCTCGCGCACACCGGGGACACGCCCCGGCGCGGCGACTCGGGCCTGGTCACCTGTGTCGCCTGGCGCCTCGCCGGACGCACCGGCTACTGCCTCGACGGCCAGGTCTACACCGCCGCCTCCGCCGTCCGCTGGCTCACCGACCTCGGCGTGCTCCAGAGCGCCGCCGACCTGGACCGGGTCGGCGGGGCCGTCCCCGACAGCGGCGGCGTCACCTTCGTCCCCGCCCTCGCCGGGCTCGCCGCCCCCTGGTGGCGCGGCGACGTCCGCGGCTCCCTCACCGGCCTCGGCCTGGACACCGGCCCGGGGCATGTGGTCCGCGCCCTGTGCGAGGGCCTGGCCGCGCAGGTCGTGGAGCTGGCCGAGGCGGCCGCCGCGGACCTCGGCACCCCGCTGACCCACCTCCGCGTCGACGGCGGCCTCACCCGCTCCGCCCTCCTCATGCAGACCCAGGCGGACCTGCTGCAACGCCCCGTCGAGGTCTCCGCCCTCACCGACGCGACAGCCCTCGGCGCGGGCGTCCTCGCCCGCCTGGGCGCCGATCCGGGACTGACCCTGACCGAGGCCCTGCCCGACTGGCACCCGTCGGCGGTGTACGAGCCCCGCATCACGCCGACCGAGGCGACCGAACGACTCGCCACCTTCCGAGCAGCAGTGGGTGCGCTGCTGGACCGGGATCGGTCATGACCGTCACCCGGCACGGCCCCCTCCCCTCGCAGCCGTACGACGTAGCGGTCGTCGGCGCCGGTGTCGTGGGCTGCGCCGTCGCGCGGGCCCTGGCGCGGTACCCCCGGCTGAGGATCGCGCTGGTGGAGGCGGCGGACGACGTGGGGGAGGGCACGTCGAAGGCCAACACGGCGATTCTGCACACCGGCTTCGACGCGACGCCCGGCTCCCTGGAGGCGCGTCTCGTGCGGGAGGGCGCCCGGTCGCTGGCCGCGTACGCCGCTGAGGCGGGCATCGCGGTCGAGCCCGTCGGCGCGCTGCTCGTGGCCTGGGACGAGGGGCAGCTCGCCGCCCTGCCCCGCCTCGCGGAGAAGGCCGAGCGCAACTCCTGCCACGACACCGGCCTGTTGGGGCCGGCCGAGCTGTACGCCCGCGAACCCCACCTGGGCCCTGGCGCGCTCGGCGCCCTCCATGTCCCCGGCGAGAGCATCGTCGACCCCTGGACGACGACCCTGGCCTACGCCACCCAGGCTGTCCGGCACGGCGTCGACCTCCACCTCGACTCGCCGGTGCGGGACATCAGGAGACAGGACGGCATCCACACCCTCACCACCGCACGCGGCCCGCTGCACGCCCGCCGGCTGGTGAACGCGGCCGGGCTGCACGCCGACGCCCTCGACCGGCTGCTCGGCCACCAGGACTTCACCGTCACCCCGCGGCGCGGCCAGCTCCTCGTGTTCGACACCTTCGCCCGCGACCTCGTCCGCCACATCCTGCTGCCCGTGCCCACCGCGCTCGGCAAGGGCGTCCTGGTCGCGCCGACCGTGTACGGCAACGTCCTGCTCGGCCCCACCGCGGAGGACCTGGACGACAAGCGCGCCACGCAGTCCACCGCCGAGGGTCTCGCGCTGCTGCGGGAGAAGGGCCGCCGCATCCTGCCCCGGCTCCTCGACGAGGAGGTCACCGCCGTCTACGCCGGACTGCGGGCCGCCACCGAGCACGAGGACTACCGCATCCGCGCCCACCCCGAGCAGGCCTGTGTCACGGTCGGCGGCATCCGCTCCACCGGCCTCACCGCTTCCCTGGCCATCGCGGAGCACGTCCTGGGCCTGCTGACCGAGACGGGCCTCGACCCGGGCCCCGCAAGGGAGTTGGAGCCGGTTCGCCTGCCCCACCTGGGCGCAGCCTCCCCGCGCCCCTGCGAGCGGCCCGAACGCGTCGCCGCCGACCCGGAGTACGGCATCCTCGTCTGCCACTGCGAGCGCGTCTCCCGAGGCGAGATCCGCGACGCCCTCGCCGGTACGATCCCGCCCCGCAGCCTCGACGGCCTGCGCCGCCGCACCCGGGCCCGGGCGGGCCGCTGCCAGGGCACCCACTGCGGTGCGGCGGTACGCGCACTGCTCGAGGAGGCCCGGCCGTGACGCGCGAGGTCGACGTCCTCGTCGTCGGCGCCGGCCCCGCCGGTCTCGCTGCCGCCGCCCGGCTGGCCCGCGCCGGGGTGGGCCACGTGGAGGTGCTGGAACGTGATCCGCAGGCCGGGGGAGTGCCCCGCTACTGCGCTCGCGTCGGCCTCGGCGCCGGGCCGCAGTTCGCGCGCCGGCTCGCCCAGCGGGCCGAGCGCGCCGGTGCCGTCGTACGGACGGGCGTGACCGCGCTCGACTGGGCCGGCCCGCTCGCGCTGACGACCGTCGGCGCTCAGGGCACGGAAACGATCCGGGCCCGCGCGATCGTGCTCGCCACCGGCGCCCGCGAACGCCCCCGCGCGGCCCGCCTGGTGCCGGGCACCCGCCCCGCCGGGGTGTACACCACGGGCGAACTCCAGCAGGCGGTGCACCTGTTCGGGCAGCCCATCGGCACGCGCGCGGTCGTCGTAGGCGCCGAGGACGTCTCCTGGGCGGCCGCCGCCACGGTCCGGGCCGCCGGGGCCACGGTCGTCGCCATGGTCACGGACCGGGAGACCGCCTCGATACACCGCCTGTGGCGGGCCGTGCCGGTGCTCACGGGCACCACCGTCGCCGAACTCCTCGGCCACGGCCGCCTGTCCGCCGTCCGCGTCCGCCACCGCGACGGCCGTACGGCCCTACTGCCCTGCGACACCGTCGTGTTCACCGGCGACTTCGTCCCCGACGACGAACTGGCCCGCCGCGGCGGCCCCCGGCCGGGTGTCTTCGCCGCGGGAGGCGCCGTACACCCGGGGCAGCGGGCGAGGGCGGCGGCCCGCGAAGGGCAGCGGACAGCCGACGCAGTGCTGGCCTGGTGGGGCGGGTGAGGTGTCCGGGGCGGGCCGGCGTGGTGAAATCTGCCTCGGCAGAGGCGACTTGAACGAGAGAGGGTTCTCCATGACCGCACCGAACAGGGTCGGCGGGCCGCGCGTCGCTGTGGTGACCGGCGCCAACCGGGGCATCGGGCGGGAGGTCGTCCGGCAGCTCGCCGAACGCGGGTACCGGGTCGTGCTCGGCTCCCGCAAGCTGGAGAAGGGGCGCTCCGCCGCCGCGCGGCTCGACCCCGGCGGAGAGCGGATCACCGCCGTGCAGCTCGACGTCTCCGACCAGGCGAGCGTGACCGCGATGGCCGAGTGGGTCACCCGGGAACTGGGCCGCACGGACGTCGTCGTGAACAACGCGGCGATCCTGTACGACACCTGGGCGCAGGCCCGTACCGCCGATCTGGCCGAGGTGCAACAGGCCCTGGACACCAACCTGTTCGGCGCGTGGCGGGTCACCCAGGCGCTGCTGCCGCTGCTGGAGCGCAGCCCGCACCCGAGGATCGTCAACGTCAGCAGCGGGGGCGGCTCACTGGCCTCGATGACCGGCGGCACACCGGCGTACAGCGTGTCCAAGGCATCCCTCAATGCCCTCACCCGGCTGCTCGCCGGGGAACTGCGCGGCCGGCGGATCCTGGTCAACGCGATCTGCCCGGGCTGGGTCGCCACCGACATGGGCGGCGGGGGCGGCCGGCCCGTGTCCGAGGGCGCGGCCGGGGTGGTGTGGGCGGCGACGCTGCCCGACGACGGGCCGACCGGCGGCTTCTTCCGGGACGGCGAGCCCGTGCCCTGGTGAGACCCGGAGCGTGAGCCCGGCGGCCTCAGATCACCTTCAGCCGCACCAGCGCGCCCAGCGTCAGCGCGCCGGGCACCAGCGGCACCCACACGGTGATGATCCGGAACGCCAGCACCACCGCCGTCGCCACGGCCGCCGGGCCGCCCGCCGCCACCAGCGCCACGACCAGGGCGGCCTCCACCGAGCCCAGGCCGCCCGGCGTGGGGATCAAGGCCACGGCGACGGTGGCCGAGAGGTAGGCGACGGCCATGTGCGCGGGCGGCACCGGCAGCCCCAGCGCCAGGCCCACCGCGGTGAGCCCCGCGGCCTGGAGCGCCGGGAAGGCGAACGAGCCGCCCCACAGCGCCAGCGCCCGCGCGGGCCGCGTGTGCACCGAGCGGGCCTCGTCCAGCGCGGTCCGCAGGAACGCCACCACGCCCCGCCGCACCCGCCGTACGAGCGTCAGCACGGCCACCGCGGTCACCGCGCCCGCGCCGAGCGCGACCAGCAGCGGGCCGCCCGTCCCGGCGGGCAGCAGGGCGCCCAGGCGCAGCGCGTGCGGGAAGACGGCCAGCAGCACCGCCAGCAGCCCGAGCCGGGCCATGCTCTCCGCCAGCAGATACAGCGCGAGCGCCGCCGAGGAACGGGCCGGCGACAGCCCGCACACCGTCAGGAACCGCAGGTTCACCGCGCCGGCCCCGAGCCCGGTCGGCAGCAGATGGTTGGCCGCGCCCGCCGCGAACTGCGTGGCCAGCAGCCGCCGCCTCGGCAGCCGCTCCACGACCGCGCCCTGCCGGCTGACGGCCGCCGCGACCCAGGTCAGACAGGTCGCCCCCGCCGCGGCCAGCAGCCACGGCCACTCGGCCCGCCCCAGCTGTCCGAACCCGTCGGCCAGCACAGCCCGGTGGCGCAGCGCCACCACGGCGACCAGCACCACCGGGAGCACACACAGGATCTGCCGGGTGGGGACGCGCCGGGCGAGGCGTCCCGCGGCAACTCGTAGCCCTGTCACACTCCGGTAGGCTCACCGCACGGCCCCAACTCCCGGTAGCGGACGCGGAGACGGTGGATGGCGGCCGGACACCGAAATTCTTGACCTCAAGGTTGCTTCAGGTTCTACGGTCTTCCTCATGAGCATGGAGACCACCGCCTGGACGCAGCTGTACAGCGTCATGAACGCCCAGCAGGAGCGCCGCCCGTTCGCCCGCGCGACCCTGCGCCGCATCGGGGCGTTCGCCCGCCCGCACCGCTCCCGTATCGCCCTGTACGTGCTGCTCGGGGTGGCCACCGCGCTGCTCGCCGTGGCGACGCCCGTCCTCGCCGGGAAGGTGGTGAACGCGATCGTGCGGGGCGGCGACGAGGACACCGTCGTACGGCTGGCCCTGCTCATCGCCCTCATCGCGGTCGTCGAGGCGGGGCTCGGCATCCTCGGACGCCGGCTGTCCGCCCGGCTCGGCGAGGGGCTGATCCTCGATCTGCGCACGGCCGTCTTCGACCATGTGCAGCGCATGCCCGTCGCGTTCTTCACCCGCACCCGCACCGGAGCACTGGTCAGCCGCCTCAACAACGACGTCATCGGCGCCCAGCGGGCCTTCAGCAACACCCTGTCCGGCGTGGTGAGCAACCTGGTGACACTGGTGCTCACGCTCGCCGTGATGCTCACCCTGTCCTGGCAGATCACCCTGCTCGCGCTGGTGCTGCTGCCGGTGTTCGTGGTGCCCGCCCGGCGCATGGGCGGCCGCATGGCCCGGATGCAGCGGGAGGCGGCGGCGCTGAACGCGGCGATGAGCACCCGCATGACCGAGCGGTTCTCCGCACCCGGCGCCACCCTGGTCAAGCTGTTCGGGCGGCCCGGGGAGGAGTCCGCCGAGTTCGCCGACCGGGCCCGCCGCGTCGCCGGCATCGGGGTCCGTACCGCGACCGCGCAGTCGGCGTTCATGACCGCGCTCACCCTCGTCTCGGCCCTCGCGCTGGCCCTCGTCTACGGCCTCGGCGGCTGGTTCGCGCTGCGCGGCAGCATGGACCCCGGCGCCGTCGTGGCGCTCGCCCTGCTGCTGACCCGGCTGTACGCGCCGCTCACCGCGCTCGCCGGGGCGCGCGTGGAGGTCATGAGCGCCCTCGTCAGCTTCGAGCGGGTCTTCGAGGTGCTCGACCTGAAGCCGCTCATCGAGGAGCGGCCCGACGCCCGCGCGGTGCCCGACGGTCCCGTGGCCGTCGAGTTCGACGACGTCCGCTTCGGCTACCCGTCCGCCGACAAGGTCTCCCTGGCCTCCCTGGAGGAGGTCGCCGCCCTCGACACCCGCGGCGGCGCCGAGGTGCTGCACGGCGTGTCCTTCCGCGCGGAGCCCGGGCGGACCGTGGCGCTGGTCGGATCCTCCGGCGCGGGCAAGTCGACGATCGCCCAGCTGCTGCCGCGGCTGTACGACGTGGACGCGGGCGCCGTGCGGGTCGGCGGGGTCGACGTCCGCGAGCTGAGCGCGGAGTCCCTGCGGGGCACGGTCGGCATGGTCACGCAGGACGGGCACCTCTTCCACGACACCGTCCGCGCCAATCTGCTGCTGGCGCGGCCCGAGGCGGGGGAGGAGGAGCTGTGGGACGCGCTGCGGCGGGCGCGGCTGGAGGATCTCGTACGGTCGCTGCCGGACGGTCTCGACACGGTCGTCGGGGAGCGGGGCTATCGGCTCTCCGGCGGCGAGCGGCAGCGGATGACCATTGCGCGGCTGCTGCTGGCCCGCCAGCGGGTCGTGGTCCTCGACGAGGCGACGGCTCATCTGGACAACACGTCCGAGGCGGCTGTGCAGGAGGCTCTTGGTGAGGCGCTTGTGGGGCGGACGGCGTTGGTGATCGCGCATCGGCTGTCCACCGTGCGTTCGGCCGACCTGATCCTTGTGCTGGAGGCGGGCCTGATCGTGGAGCGGGGTACGCATGAGGAGTTGCTGGGCTTGGGTGGGCGTTATGCCGAGCTTTACCGGACGCAGTTCGAGGCCTCTGGGGAGGCGGAGGGGGTGGCTGTGTGAGTGCGCTTTTCGAGGTGCCTCTTGCTGTCGTCTCGCGTCGGTAGCGCCGTTGTGGCTTGTCGCGCAGTTCCCCGCGCCCCTGGGTTCACCAGTGCTGGGGTCGGCTGACCGTTGAGGGCAGCCTCGTCGACCCGTCCCCCCTCGCTGCGTTCACCTGGGCCTGGGTCAGGAAGACGCTGCCTGTCAGGTCGGCGCCGGTCAGGTCCGCGTCGCGGAGGTCGGCGCCGATCAGGTCGGACATGCGCAGGTCGGCGTTCTTCAGGTCGGCGGCGACCAGGAGGGCGCCCCGCAGGCTCGCGCCGCGCAGGTCGGCACCGGCGAGGCGGGCGCCCATCAGGTCGGCGCCGCGATGGTTGCGGGTGCGGCCGGGGACCTGCTCGCGGACCAGGTCGCCGACCCGCAGCAGCAGGACGTTCACCTCGCCGCGCAGCGCGTTCACGTCCAGGCCGAGGAGCGACGCCGCGTCACCCCGGGTGAGCTCCTCCAGGCGCGTGCGGGCCCGCCGGAGCTGCTTGTGCACCGGCCGGGCCACGGCCACGTCCAGCCCCTCGGCGACGTACCAGAGCAGCTCGTGCAGCTGCCGCATCACCGGGAACACCTCGAACATCTCCCGGGCGGTGCCCGGGGCCTGCCGCCAGTCGGTGCCGCCGTAGGTGATCTGGGAGACCTTCTGGCCGGCGCCGAAGCAGTCGAAGACCGTGCAGCCCTGGTAGCCCTCCGGCCGCAGCCGGGCGTGGATGCCGCAGCGGAAGTCCGCGTCCAGGTTGGCGCAGGGCTTCCCGGCGGGCTTGTCGACCGCGAAGTCGGCCGAGCGGGCGAAGGGCAGCGCGACGCAGCACAGGCCGAAGCAGTCGCCGCAGTCGGCCCGCAGCTCCTCGCGGTCCGGGCCGGCCGAAAGCGCCTCGGCAGAGGCCCTGGCAGGGGGCGCGGCTGGGGCCTCGGCGGCGGCCGCGGCTGGGGCCTTGCGCTGTCGGGTCACCGTGCGATCTCTCCTCGTGAACGGCCTGCGGGCGGAGCCTACCCGCGCCCGCGCGGCCCGCCATTCTCGCAGACCACAGGCCTTTCGGCACACGCTGCACTTCTGCCACGAACGCACCATGAATCAACGTGTGAAACCAACTCGTGCGGTAACCCGTGGGCGTGCGCCGTCGCCCGCCGGGCGGCCGGCCCGGCAGCGCCCGTTCGCGCCACGACCCGGGCCCCGCGCCTTCATCAGCACAAGGAGCCTTCTTCCAGCACAAGGACTTCCCACGCTCGAAGGACGCCGTATGAATCCTGCGACGACCCGCGCCCCCTGGCGCCGCGCCCTGGTGACCGGCGGGGCCGGTTTTCTCGGCAGCCATCTGTGCGAGCAGCTGTTGGCTTCGGGTACCGAAGTCGACTGCGCCGACAACCTCGTGTCGGGATCGACCCGCAACATCAGCCACCTGCTCGGCGGCCCCGGCTTCCGGTTCGTGGACACCGACGTGTGCGCCGCGGACGCGCCCGAGCGCCTGCCCGGCCCCTACGACCTGGTGCTGCACTTCGCGTGCCCCGCCTCCCCGGCCGACTACCTGCGGCTGCCGCTGCAGACCCTCGACACCGGAAGCCTCGGCACCCGCGCCATGCTCGGGGTCGCCGAGCGCGACGGCGCCCGCTTCCTGCTGGCCTCCACCTCCGAGGTGTACGGCGACCCCCTCGTCCACCCGCAGCGCGAGGACTACTGGGGCAACGTCAACCCGGTGGGCCCGCGCAGCGTCTACGACGAGTCCAAGCGGTTCGCCGAGGCGCTGGTCACCGCCCACGCCGGCACGCTCGGCACCGACGCGGGCATCGTCCGGCTGTTCAACACCTACGGCCCCCGCATGCGCGCCCACGACGGCCGGGCCGTGCCCACCTTCGTGTGCCAGGCGCTCGCCGGAGAGCCGCTGACCGTGGCGGGCGACGGCAGCCAGACCCGCTCCCTGTGCTACGTCGACGACACCGTCGACGGCATCCTGCTGGTCGCCGCCAGCCACTCCGTACGGCCCGTGAACATCGGCGGCACCGACGAGGTCACCGTCCGCGACATCGCCCGCCGGGTGGTGGAGCTGACCGGGTCGAGGTCCGCGATCACCTTCGTCGACCGGCCCGTCGACGACCCCCAGCGCCGCCGCCCCGACACCTCCCTGGCCCGCGAGCTGCTCGGCTGGACGCCCCGCGTGTCCTGGGAGGAGGGCATCAAGCAGACCATCGCCCACTTCGCCGCCGCGCAGCCCGTGCGCGAGCCCGCCCCGCATCCCTGAGCGCCTTTGGAGACCCGCATGCGAGTGCTGGGAATCAACGCCCTCTTCCACGACCCCGCCGCCGCCCTGGTCGTGGACGGCACCGTCGTCGCGGCCGCCGAGGAAGAACGCTTCAGCCGCCGCAAGCACGGCAAGCGGCCCGTCCCCTTCTCCGCCTGGGAACTGCCCGAACGCTCCGCCCGCTGGTGTCTGGACCGGGCCGGCCTCGACCCCGCCGACCTCGACGCGGTCGCCTACTCCTACGATCCCGCCCTCGCCCGCCCCGCCGAGGAGATGGGCCTGCACGACCCCTGGGACCACCTGCGCCAGGAGTACGCCCGCCGCGCCCCGGAGTTCCTCGCCGAGGCCCTGCCCGGGCTCTCCCCGCACAAGGTGCGCTTCGTCCCGCACCACGTCGCCCACGCCGCCTCCGCAGGACCGGCCTCCCCGCACCCCGAGTCCTCCGTCCTGGTGCTCGACGGCCGCGGCGAGAGCCGCTCCCACCTGGCCGGCCGCTACACCGGCCCCCACCTCGACGTCCTCGCCGCGCAGACCCTGCCCGACTCCCTCGGCCTGTTCTACGAGGACCTCACCGCCCACCTCGGCTTCCTGCGCAGCAGCGACGAGTTCAAGGTCATGGCCCTCGCCTCCTACGGCAAACCGCGCCTGGCCGACCAGCTGCGCGGCTACGTCCACGCCGACCCCGACGGCGGCTTCACCGCACGGCCCGTGCCCTGGTCCTCCCTCGTGCCGCCCCGCCCCGCGGGCGAGCCCTGGACGCAGGACCACGCCGACCTCGCCGCCAGCGCCCAGGCCTGCCTGGAGGAGGTCCTGCTGGAGCTGGCGCACTGGCTGTACGGCCGTACCGGCGACGAGGTCCTCACTCTGGCGGGCGGAGTGGCCCTGAACTGCGTCGCCAACAGCCGCCTGCACCGCGAGAGCCCCTTCCGGCACATCTGGGTCCAGCCCGCCGCCGGGGACGCCGGGACGGCCCTCGGAGCCGCGCTGCACGTGGCCGGTCAGAGCGAGGCCCGGATGGAGCCCATGCCGACCGCCGCCCTGGGCCGCGACTGGACCGACGCCGAGCTGCGCGCCTGGCTGGAGCGGGCCGCCGTACCCTACGAGGAGCCCGTCGACATCGCCGAGACCGTCGCCGCCGAGCTGGAGCGGGACGGCATCGTGGCCTGGTTCCAGGGCCGCAGCGAGTACGGGCCCCGCGCGCTCGGCCACCGCTCCCTGATGGCCCACCCCGGCCGCCCGGCCAACCTGGAACGGCTCAACGCCGTCAAGGGCCGCGAGGAGTTCCGGCCCGTCGCCCCGATGGTGCTGGCCGAGCGGGCCGCCGAACTGTTCGACGGGCCGATGCCGAGCCCGTACATGCTGTTCGTGCACGACGTCGACCCGCACTGGCGCGAGCGGATCCCGGCCGTCGTCCACGTCGACGGCACGGCCCGCATCCAGACCGTCGACCGGCGCACCGAGCCGCTGGTGGCCCGGATGCTCGACGCCTTCGAGCAGCGCACCGGGCTGCCCGTCGTGGTCAACACCAGCCTCAACACCGCGGGCCGGCCCATGGTCGACGACCCCCGCGACGCCCTGGAGTGCTTCGGCTCCGCTCCGGTGGACCTGCTGGCGCTCGGCCCGTTCGCCGTCCACCGCAGGGCGGTGTTCGCATGACCGGCCCCGTCCCCGCGTACACCGTCGTCGTCCCGACGATCGGTCGGCCCTGCCTCGCCGACTGTCTGCGGGCCCTGGCCGCGGCGGAAGGGCACGCGCCCCGGGGCGTGCTCCTCGTCGACGACCGCCCGGACCCCGTCGGCCCGCTGCCCCTCGACGCGGCCGGGCATCTGCGGGACCGCGTACGGGTGCTGCGCACCGGCGGACGGGGTCCGGCCGCCGCGCGCAACGCGGGGCTGCGGGAGGTGGACACGCCGTGGACGGTCTTCCTCGACGACGATGTGCGGGTCCTGCCCGACTGGAGTCGCCGGCTCGCCGCCGACCTGGCCTCCGCCGCCGAGAACACCGGCGGGATACAGGGCCGGCTGCGGGTCCCGCTGCCGGTCGACCGCAGGCCCACCGACTGGGAGCGCGGCACCGCGGGCCTGGAGCACGCGGCGTGGGCCACCGCCGACATGGCGTACCGCACCCAGGCCCTCAAGGGCGTCGGCGGCTTCGACGAGCGGTTCGGCCGCGCCTTCCGCGAGGACGCCGACCTGGCGCTGCGCGTGCGGCGGGCCGGCTGGACGCTGCACCGGGGGCGGCGCACCACCCTGCACCCCGTACGCCCCGCCGACCGCTGGGCGTCGGTGCGCGCCCAGCGCGGCAACGCGGACGACGCCCTGATGAACCGGCTCCACGGCCGCGACTGGTGGGCCCGCGCGCAGGCGCCCCGCGGCCGGCTGCCCCGGCACGTCCTCGTGACCGCCGCCGCGCTCGCCGGCTGCCTGAGCGCGGTCACGGGGCACCGCCGGGCCGCCGCGGCGGCCGGCGCCCTGTGGGCGGCCGGCACCGCCGAGTTCGCCCTCGCCCGAATCGCCCCCGGCCCGCGCACGCCCGACGAGATCCTCACCATGACCGTCACCAGCGCCCTCATCCCACCCCTGGCGACCGCCCACTGGCTCGACGGCACCCGCCGCCACCGCCGGGCGCTCCCCCTGGGGAGCCGATCATGACCGCCCCTGGGCAGCCTCTGGTGACCGGGGCCGTGCCGAACCTGTCTCCGTTGGGTCGCCTGCGCAGGGAGCCGGTCCTGACCGCGCCCCCGGCCGTCCGCCCCGGCGCGGAGCACCTCATGCCCGGGCGGCAGCCCACCCTCGCCGTTCTCTTCGACCGCGACGGCACCCTCGTCGAGGACGTCCCGTACAACGGCGACCCCGACCGGGTGCGGCTGCGCCCGGGGGCACGGGAGGCGCTGGAGGAGCTGCGGGCCCGGGGCGTGCCGACAGGGGTGGTGAGCAACCAGTCCGGCATCGGCAGGGGCCTGCTCACCCACCATGCCGTACGGCAGGTCAACGCCCGCGCGGACGCGCTTCTCGGTGGTCTGGACGCCTGGCTGTACTGCCCCCACCTGCCCGGCGCCGGCTGCGACTGCCGCAAGCCCGCGCCGGGACTCGTCCTGGAGGCCGCCGACCGGCTCGGCGTGCCTCCCGGCCGGTGCGTGCTGATCGGCGACATCGCCGCCGACGTCCTCGCGGCCCGCGCCGCGGGCGCCCGCGGCATTCTCGTCCCCACCGCCGTCACCCGCCCCGAGGAGATCGCCGCGGCGCCCGACACCGCCGAGGACCTGCTCACCGCCGTACACGCGGCGCTGGCACCGCAGCGAGGTGAACTCCCATGAGGGCCCTGGTCGTACGACTCGACAGCTTCGGGGACGTCCTGCTCGCCGGGCCCGCCGTCCGCGCGGTCGCCGCCCACAGCGCCCACGTCACCCTGCTGTGCGGCCCGCTCGGCGAACCCGCCGCGCGGCTGCTGCCCGGCGTCGACGACGTGCTGGTGTGGGCCGCCCCCTGGGAGGGCTTCACGCCGCCGAGCGTCGCCGAGGCCGACGTCCCCCGGCTGGTCCGGCTGCTCCAGGACGGCGCCTTCGACGTGGCGCTGATCCTGACCTCCTTCCACCAGAGCCCCCTGCCCACCGCCCTGGTGCTGAAGCTGGCCGGAGTGCCCCGGATCGGCGCCGACAGCGTCGACCACCCCGGCCGCCTGATCGACGTACGGCACCGGCGGCTGCCCGGCCGGCACGAGGCCGAGGCCGCCCTGGACACCGCCGCCGCGCTGGGCTTCCTGCCGCCCCCGGGCGACGACGGCCGACTGCGCGTGCTGCCCCCGCCGGACACCATCTCCCTGACCGGGAACGGCCCCTACGTCGTCCTCCACCCCGGCGCCAGCGCCCCCGCCCGCGCCTGGAGCCCCGACCGCTGCGCCGAGGCCGTCGAGCTGCTCGCCGACGCCGGCCACCGGGTCGTCGTCACCGGCGGGCCCGACGAGACCGCGCTGACCCGCACGGTGAGCGGCGACACCGGCGTCGACCTCGGCGGCCGCACCGACCCGCGCGTCCTCGCCGGAGTCCTGCGCACCGCCGACGTCCTGATCTGCGGCAACACCGGCCCCGCCCACCTCGCCGCCGCCGTCGGCACCCCCGTCGTCTCCCTGTTCGCGCCGGTCGTCCCCGCCGAGCGCTGGGCGCCGTACGGCGTGCCCTGCATCGTCCTCGGCGACCAGAAGGCCCCCTGCGCGGACACCCGCGCCCTGCACTGCCCCGTGCCCGGCCACCCCTGCCTGGCGGAGGTCACGGGCCGGGACGTCGTCGCCGCGGTGCACAAACTGCTGGAGGAGAGCGCATGAACGTCCTGGTCTGGCACGTGCACGGCTCCTGGCTGACCGCCTTCGTCCAAGGGCCGTACACCTACCTCGTGCCGGTCACCCCCGACCGGGGCCCGGACGGCCTGGGCCGGGCCCGGACCTGGCAATGGCCCGACTCCGTACGGGAGTTGCCCCCGGAGGAGCTGCGGGACGCCGAGATCGACCTGATGGTGCTGCAACGGCCCCACGAACTCGCCCTCGCCGCACAGTGGACCGGCCGCCGCCCCGGCATCGACGTGCCCGCCGTCTACGTCGAGCACAACTGCCCCGACGGCACGGCCGTCGACACCCGCCACCCCCTGGCCGGCCGCGGCGACATCCCCGTCGTCCACGTCACCCACTTCAACCGGCTGATGTGGGACAACGGACGCGCCCCGACCGAGGTCATCGAGCACGGCATCATCGACCCCGGCCCGCTGTGGACCGGTGACGAGCGGCGCGCCGCGGTCGTCGTCAACGACCCCGTCCGCCGCGGCCGTACCACCGGGACCGATCTGCTGCCCCGGTTCGCCCGTGTCGCCCCCCTCGACGTGTTCGGCATGCGCACCGGACTGCTGGCGGGCGACCCCGGCCTTGAGCTGTGCCGCATGCGGGACCTCCCGCAGGGCGCGCTGCACCCGGCGATGGCCCGCTGCCGGCTCTATCTGCACCCCGTGCGCTGGACGTCGCTCGGGCTGTCCCTGCTGGAGGCGATGTTCCTCGGCATGCCCGTCGTGGCCCTCGACACCACCGAGGTCCGCGAGGCCGTCCCCGCCGGGGCCGGTGTCGTGTCCAACCGGTTCGACGTACTGGAGGACGCCGTACGCGGCTTCCTCGCCGAGCCGGAGCACGCGCGGCGGACGGGGGAGGCCGCCCGGGCCGCGGCACAGGCCCGCTACGGAGAGCGGCGCTTCCTGGACGACTGGGAGCGCCTGATCAAGGAGGTCATGCGATGAGCCCCACCTGCCCCCAGGCCGGCCGTGTCGCCATGGTGTCCGAGCACGCGAGCCCCCTCGCCGTGCTCGGCGGCCCCGACGCGGGCGGCCAGAACGTCTATGTCGCGCAGGTCGCCGCGCAGCTCGTCCGCCGCGGGCACGAGGTCACCGTCTACACCAGGCGGGACTCCACCCGGCTGCCCGACCAGGTCACCACCCCCGACGGGGTGAAGGTGGTCCATGTTCCGGCCGGACCGCCCGCACCGATCCCCAAGGACGAACTCCTGCCGTACATGCCGGAGTTCGGCTCCTGGCTGGCCCGCGCCTGGGCGAGCCGGCCGCCGGACGTGGTGCACGCCCACTTCTGGATGTCCGGCATGGCCGCGCTCGCCGGCGCCCGCGCGCTCGGCATCCCCGTCGTGCAGACCTACCACGCGCTGGGCACCGTCAAGAAGCGCCACCAGGGCGCCGCCGACACCAGCCCGGCCGACCGCATCGCGATCGAGACGGCCGTGGGCCGCGAGGCCGCCGCCATCATCGCCACCTGCCGGGACGAGGTCGCCGAACTGGAGGCCATGGGCCTGCCGCGCGACCGGATCTCCATCGTCCCCTGCGGTGTCGACCCGGTGATGTTCCGCCCGGTCGGCACACGCCGCCCGCCCGGCGCACCCCGGCTTCTCTCCATCGGCAGGCTGGTCCCCCGCAAGGGCTTCGACCGGGCGATCCGCGCCCTCGCCGAGGTCCCCGACGCCGAACTCGTGATCGCCGGCGGCCCCGAGCCCGCCCTGCTCTTCGCCGAGCCCGAGGCCGAGCGGCTGTGGGCCATCGCCGAGGAATGCGGCGTCGCCGACCGGGTCCGGTTGCTCGGCGGCGTGAGCCGGGACCGGATGCCGGGCCTGATCTCCGACGCCGACCTCGTGCTCTCGCTGCCGCGCTACGAACCCTTCGGCATCGTCCCCGTGGAGGCCATGGCCTGCTGCACGCCCGTCCTCGCCACCGCGGTCGGCGGCCAGCTCGACACCGTCGCCGACGGCGTGACCGGCCGCCTGGTCCCGGCCGACCCGCGGCACGACATCACCGCCGCCGTACGGGACCTGCTCGACGACCCGGCGCTGCGCGCCCGGTACGGCGCCCAGGGCCGGCGCCGTGTCCTCGCCCGCTACACGTGGGACCGCGTGGCGGACGGCGTCGCCCAGCTCTACAGCGCCGTCTCCTCCGTCCCCTCGCTCTCGGGAGCCCTGCGATGACCCTCGCCACCGACGTCAGCCACTGCGACGACCTGATCAGGGCCGTGGCGGAGTTCCGCCGGTACGCGCCGCTCGTGCGGCGCTGGGGCTTCGAGCTCGCCGGCCGCCTCGGCGCCGGAGCACGCCTCCTGGTCGCCGGCAACGGCGGCAGCGCGGCCCAGGCCCAGCACCTCACGGCCGAACTGGTCGGCCGCTACCGCGAGGACCGGCCCGCGTTCTCCGCGCTGTCCCTGCACACCGACACGTCCACCACGACCGCCATCGCCAACGACTACGGGGTGCGGGAGATCTTCGCCCGCCAGGTCGCGGCGCACGGCCGCCCGGGCGACGTCCTGATGCTCCTGTCGACGAGCGGTGCCAGCGCCAACCTGCTCGCCGCGGCGTCCCGCGCGCACGGTCTGGGCCTGACGGTGTGGGCCCTCACCGGGCCGCCCCCCAACCCCCTGCAGAGCATCGCCGACGAGGCCGTGCCGGTGACGGCCCCGACCTCGGCGACGGTCCAGGAACTGCACCTCGTCGCCGTGCACATGCTCTGCGAGTACTTCGACGAGGCGGTCGCCGGGGAGGGCACATGAACGGGGCCGGTGTGCCGCTGCTGGTCGTCGGGGACGCCCTGCTCGACCACGACCTGGTGGGCCGCGCCGAGCGGCTGGCGCCCGACGCGCCCGTGCCCGTCGTCAGCGGGGCCCGGCGCACCACCCGGCCCGGCGGCGCCGCCCTCGCGGCCTGCCTCGCCGCCGCCGACGGCCGCGAGGTCACCCTCGTCACCGCGCTCGGCGACGACGAGGCCAGCGCGCGCTTGCGCCTTCTGCTGCCGGACCGCGTCCGCGTGGTGCCGCTGCCGCTGACCGGCGCGCTGTCCGCCAAGACCCGCATCCTCGCCGCCGACCGCCCCCTCCTTCGCCTCGACGACGGCGACGGCCGCGCCGCCGGACCCACGGAGGAGGCCCGCCGGGCCGTCGCCGACGCGGACGCCGTCCTGGTCGCCGACTACGGCCGCGGCAGCGCCGACGTCCTCCGCGACGCCCTGGCGGAGGCCGCCGCCCGGGTCCCGATGGTCTGGGACCCGCACCCCCGGGGATGCCCGCCGGTCCCGGGCGCGCGCCTGGTGACTCCGTCGGCGGCGGAGGCGAGGGGATTCGCGACGGGGATGGAGGCGAGGGGACTCTCGACGGGGGCCGAGGCTCCTCGGCCCGACGCCCCGTCAGCCCGTGACAACGCCGGAGAGCTGCACACCGCCGCCCAGGACGCCGCCGTACTCGTACGGGCCTGGCGGGCGGCCTCCGTCGTGGTGACGCTGGGCGGCCGCGGGGCCCTGCTGTCCCACGGGGCGACACCGCTGCTGGTGCCCTGCCCGGTCACCGCCGAGGGCGACGCGTGCGGGGCGGGGGACAGGTTCGCGGCGGCCGCCGCGGGGGCGCTGGCCGACGGGGAGTTGACCGAGGCCGCGGTCCGTGCGGCCGTACACGCCGCCACGCGGTACGTCGCCGAGGGCGGGGTCCGCTCCCTCGGGGCAGCCGGCCCACCACCGGCCGAGGGCGGCGTCCGACGCCCGGCCACCGGCGCCGAGCTGACCCGGGACGCCCTGCGGACCGCCACGCGCGTGCGTGCGGCGGGCGGCACGGTCGTCGCCGCGGGCGGCTGCTTCGACCTCCTGCACGCCGGCCATGTCTCCCTCCTCCAGGCCGCCCGGCGCGCCGGCGACTGCCTGGTGGTGTGCGTCAACTCCGACGCCTCGGTGCGGCGGCGCAAGGGCGAGGGCCGCCCGCTGGTGCCGATGGCCGACCGGGTGCGTGTGCTGCGCGCCCTGGAGTGCGTCGACGCGGTCGCCGTCTTCGACGAGGACACCCCCGAGCGGCTCCTCGCCGAACTCCGCCCGCACATCTGGGCCAAGGGCGGCGACTACGCCCGCACCGACCTCCCGGAAGCCGACCTGATCGCGAGCTGGGGCGGCCAGGTGGTCCTCCTGCCCTACCTCGACGGCCGCTCCACCACCGGCCTCGCCGCCCGCGCCGCCCTCACCCCGAACCGGAGGTGAACCCCGAGAATGCCCACACCCCCTGACGCCCCCACCCGCCCCCGCCTCCTCGTCCTGCGCGCCCTGGGGCTCGGTGACCTCCTCGCCGGGGTCCCCGCCCTGCGGGCCCTGCGGCGGGCGTTCCCCCGGCACGAGATCCTGCTCGCGCTGCCGCCCGCCCTGGAGGAGGCCGCGTCGGCGATCGGGGCGGTCGACGGGGTGTTGCCCGCCGAGGCGCCGAACCGGGAGGTTCCGTCACTCACGCACTGGCCGTATCCGCCGCCGGACGTGGCGGTCGACCTGCATGGCAACGGCCCGGCCAGCCGGGACGCGCTGGCGCTGCTGGGGCCGCGTCGGCTGATCGCGTACGCCGGGTCCCACCCCCTGCCCGAGCTGCCCCCGAAGTGGCACCCCGAGGAGCACGAACGCGCCCGCTGGTGCAGGCTCCTCGGCGCGCACGGCATTCCCGCCGACCCCGGCGACGTACGGCTGCGGCCGCCCGCGCGGCCCTCGCCGGCGCCCGGGGCCGTGGTGGTGCACCCCGGCGCGGAGGCCGCCGCGCGGCGCTGGCCGGCCGAGCGGTACGCCGCCGTGGCGCGGGACCTGCGGTCGGCCGGGCACCGGGTCGTGGTGACGGGCGGCCCGCGCGAGGACGCCCTGGTCAAGGAGGTCGCCACCCGGGCCGGGGTCCCCGCCCACGACGTCCTGGCCGGGGGGCTGCCGTTCGCGGATCTGTCGGCGCTCGTCGCCGAGGCCGCGCTCGTCGTCAGCGGCGACACCGGCCTCGCCCATCTCGCGGTGGCCCACGGGAGCCCGTCCGTCACCCTCTTCGGCCCGGTGTCCCCGCTGTTGTGGGGCCCGCCCAAGTCACCCCGCCACACCGTCCTGTGGAAGCCCGGCCCGCCCGGCGACCCGCACGCGACCGTCCCCGACCCGCTGCTGCTGGCCATCACCACGGACGACGTCCTCACCGCCGCCCTCACCCACCTCGACGCCCCCGAGGAGGAGGCAGAACCCTGTGCCCGGTGAGCCCCGCCCGGACGGCCGGGTCACCGTGGCGGTGATCACCCGCGACCGCCCGGTCGCCCTGCTGCACACCCTCGACGAGCTCGCCGCGCTGCCCGAGCGGCCCCCGGTGATCGTCGTGGACAACGGCACCGACTCCGTCCCCCCGCGCCACCCCGCCCGGCCCCGGGTCCTCCGCCCCGGCCGCAACACCGGCGCCCTGGGCCGCAATCTGGCCGCCCGCCACGCCACCACGCCTTACGTCGCCTTCTACGACGACGACTCCTGGTGGACGCCAGGCGCGTTGCGGCACGCGGCCGACCTGCTCGACGCGCACCCGCGGCTCGGCCTGTTGGCCGCCCGCACCCTCGTCGGCCCGGAGGCCGCCGAGGACCCGATGAACGCCCCTCCTGGCCGGCTCCCCGCTGCCCGCGGAGGCCGACCTGCCGGGCCGCCCGGCGCTGGGCTTCCTGGCCTGTGCGTGCGTGGTGCGCCGGGAGGCGTTCCTCGCGACCGGCGGCTTCCACCCGCTGCTGTTCTTCGGCGGTGAGGAGACCCTGCTGGCCTACGACCTGTCCGCCGCGGGCTGGGGCGTCGTCTATGAACCCTCCCTGACGGCCCGTCACCTCCCCGAGTGGTCCGGCCGCGAGGGCCGCAGCCCGCTGATGCGGCGCAACGAGGTCCTCACCCTGTGGCTGCGCCGCCCGCTCCCGCCGGCCGCCCGGGCGAGCGCCCGCCTCGCGGCCGCCGCCGTCACCGGCGCCGACAGCGCCCGCCGCGCCCTGCTCGGCGTCCTCGTCCGCCTCCCGGCCGCGCCGGCTCGACGCCACCGCCTCCCGGACCACGTCGAGCACGCCGCCCGCCTGGTGGACACCGGCCAGCGCGAGAAGGAACACCGACCGGCATGACCCCGTAACGCGTCAGCTCTCGTCGTCCTCCTCGTCGCGTTCGCCCTCGGCCTGGGACGTGGTCGGGGTGTCCGGCAGGGGCAGATCCTCCATGTCCCGCAGGTCCTCCGGCTCGCCCTCGGCCTGGGAGGGGGTGTGATCGCTCATGGGCTGCTCGGTCATGGTGCGCTCCTCCCGCACAGCTCTTCCGACGGCTCGGCGCTCCGGCCGCCGCCCCTGCCGGGTACCCGCGCCCGCCCCGCGGATCCACCTTGCCCGCTCATTCCGCCGACATATTCCCTCGTATGCCTGAGGCATATGCCAAAGTCGCCTGTCCGTCCGCTCTGTGCCACCGTGAAGAAGGAAGCGCCTGGGGTCCCGCCCAGGCAGACGCCCCTGTCAGGGGCGCCCCGGTGTACGCCGCCCGTACGGCCCCGGGGTGACACGCCGCTCAACCGTCCACGCATATGCCGCTGTCGTCCCGTGCGCCCGCGCGGAGCGCCGGCGGCTGCCGAGGGAGTGTCGGAATGGTCAGCGCAATCGAGGACTACGCCTTCATCGGTGACCTGCAGTCGGGCGCGCTGGTGGGGCGCGACGGGTCGATCGACTGGCTGTGCCTGCCCCGGTTCGACTCACCGGCCTGCTTCGCCGCGCTGCTGCACGACGACAGCGCCGGCCGCTGGCTGCTCGCCCCCGCGGGCGGAGGCCCCGCGACCCGGCGCCGCTACCGCGACGACACCCTGATCCTGGAGACCGAGTGGCACACCGCGGAGGGCGGCGTACGCGTCGTGGACTGCATGCCGCTGCGCGGCGAGGCAGCCGACGTGGTGCGCGTGGTCGAGGGCCTCAGCGGGCGGGTCACCATGCGGATGGACCTGCGGCTGCGCCCCGACTACGGCCGGATCGTGCCGTGGGTGTACCGCGCGGGCGGCGGACTGCGCGCGGTCGCCGGACCGGACGCGTTCTGGCTGCACACCCCGGTCACGGTGTACGGCGAGAACCTCACCACCCGGGCCGAGTTCACGGTCGAGGCGGGCCGGCAGGTGCCCTTCGTGCTGACGTACAAGCCCTCCCACTTCGTCAGCCCCGCCCGGCCCGTGGAGGCGCTGTCCGCCATCGAGGACACCGAGCGGTTCTGGCGCGAGTGGACCGGCCGCTGCCGCTACCGCGGCATGTGGGACGACGCCGTACGCCGCTCCCTGATCACCCTCAAGGCCCTGACGTACCGGCCCACCGGCGGCATCCTCGCCGCGGCCACCACCTCCCTGCCCGAGCAGCCCGGCGGCACCCGCAACTGGGACTACCGCTACTGCTGGCTGCGCGACGCCACGTTCACCCTCCAGGCCCTCATCGGCACCGGCTATCTGGAGGAGGCGACCCAGTGGCGCGACTGGCTGCTGCGCGCGGTCGCAGGCAACCCCGCCGACCTGCAGATCATGTACGGCCTCGACGGCACCTGGCGGCTGCCCGAGTACGAGCTGGACTGGCTCGACGGCTACCAGAACGCCCGCCCCGTCCGGGTCGGCAACGCCGCCACCCGCCAGTTCCAGCTCGACGTGTGGGGCGAGGTCCTCGAATGCCTCTACGTCGGCCGTGAGGCCGGCATGACCGCCGGCGGCCCGGCCTGGAACATGGAACTCGCCCTGCTGGACTTCCTGGAGAGCAACTGGCAGGAGCCCGACCTCAGCCTGTGGGAGGTCCGCGGCGCGCCCCGCCAGTTCGTGCACTCCAAGGTGATGGCGTGGGCCGGCGTCGACCGCGCGGTGCGCTCGGTCCTGCACCACGGCCGCTGGGGCCCGGTCGACCGCTGGGAGAAACTGCGCGACCGCATCCACGAAGAGGTCTGCTCCCAGGGCTACGACGCCGAACGCGGCACCTTCACCCAGTTCTACGGCTCCAAGGGCGTCGACGCCGCCCTGCTCCTGCTGCCCCGGGTCGGCTTCCTGCCCTGGCACGACCCCCGCGTCCGAGGCACCGTCGACACCGTACGCCGGGAGCTCGCCGAGGACGGCTTCCTGCGCCGCTACCGCCCCGAGGCCGACGGCGGCGTGGACGGCCTGCCCGGCGGCGAAGCCACTTTCCTGGTCTGCACGTTCTGGCTCGCCGACGCCCTGCACGGCACCGGCCGCCGCCAGGAGGCCCGGGAGCTGTACGAGCGGCTGCTGGACCTGCGCAACGACGTCGGGCTGCTCGCCGAGGAGTACGACCCGGCCACCGGCCGCCATCTCGGCAACACCCCACAGGCGTTCAGCATGGTCGGCCTCGTCAACAGCGCGCTGTGGCTGAGCGGCACGGCGGACATCACCTCGAAAGGACGTCCATGAACGACCACGTCACCGAGGCGGACGTACTGATCGTCGGCAGCGGCCCGGTCGGCTGCGCCTTCGCCCGCAAGCTCGTCGACGCCGGCCGGAGCGTCCTGATGATCGACGCCGGGGCCCAGTTGTCCCGCCGCTACGGCGAACACCTCAAGAACAGCTACCTGTTCCAGAAGAACATCGACCTGTTCGTCTCGGTCATCAAGGGCCATCTGCTGCCGCTGTCCACCGCCACCAACCGCGAGCCGGTGCTCACCCTCGACCCGTCCGCGTTCTCCTACGACCCGGAGAAATACGCCGGCTTCTCCCTGCGCAACCAGAACCCGGAACAGCGCAAACACCTCAACCTCCCTGCGGCAGCGGCCACTTACGCGGTAGGCGGCATGGCCACCCACTGGACCTGCGCGGTGCCCCGCTTCCACCCCGAGGTGGAACGGCAGTACGGCGGACAGGCCTACCCCATCGACGACAAGGAGATGGACCGGCTCTACGACGAGGCCGAGTCCCTGCTCGCCCGCTCCACCTCCGTGTTCGCCGACTCGGCCCGGCACCTGCTGGTCAAGCGCGTGCTCCAGGACGCCGGGGAGGAGTTCGCCGACGTCACCGAACTGCCCCTGGCCGTCCGCGACCGCGCCGACTCCGCGCACACCCAGGCGGTCACCTGGTCGGCCGCCGACACCGTCCTCGGCGACCTGGCCGACCCCGCCCACACCCCGCCGCGCGGCTCCTTCACCCTGCTGCCCGAGCACCAGTGCGTCCGCCTGGAGATCACCGGCTCCGGCAAGCACCAGAAGGTCCAGTACGCCGTAGTACGCGATCTGCGTGACGTCCGCGAGGAGATCCGGCTGCGCGCCGACACCTACGTCGTGGCGTGCGGGGCAGTCCCCACACCGCAGTTGCTGTTCAGCTCCGGTGTCACCCTGCCCGCGCTCGGCCGTTATCTCACCGAACAGCCCATGTCCTTCTGCCAGGTGGTGCTCCAGCAGCGGCACATGGACCACGTCGAGGAACTGCTGTGCACCTCCGCGGACGACGCCGCCTGCCAGGCCGCCGCCGACCGGGTCGCCCGCTACCGCGCCGCCCAGCTGAAGAGGCTGCACTCCGGCGACAAGTGCGCCGACCCGGTGCCCTTCCCGCCCGACGAGCGCGACCCCAACCTCGCCCTGCTGGTGAGCGAGCACCGCCCCTGGCACTGCCAGATCCACCGCGACGCCTTCACCTACGGTGCCGTACCGCCGAACGTCGACCCGCGGCTCATCGTCGACCTGCGCTGGTTCGGCATCTCCCGGCCCCGCCCGGAGAACAAGGTCACCTTCTCCCGCAGCCTGCGCGACACCTTCGACATGCCGCAGCCCACCTTCCACTTCCGGCTCGACGAGGCCGAGCGCAGGGCGAGCGACCGCATGAACGAGCACATGCTGCACACCGCGGCCGCCCTCGGCGGGTTCATGCCCGGCTCCGAGCCCGTCTTCCTCACCCCGGGCCTGCCCCTGCACATCGCGGGCACCACCCGCATGGGCAGAAGCGCCCTGGACAGCGTCGTCGACGAGTACTCCAAGGTGTGGCACATCGACAACCTCTACCTCGGCGGCAACGGCCTGCACCCCTTCGGCAACGCCTCCAACCCCACCCTCACCAGCGTCGCCATGGCCCTGCACGCGGCCGACACCATCGTCAAGGGCCACCCCGGACACTGAGGAACCCACCATGCCGGCACACCACGCCCCGCGCCCGGACGGCATCCACCTGGGCATCACCCCCACCTGCTGGACCAACGACGACTTCCCGCTCCTCGGCAACGACATCCCCATGGAGCAGTGCCTCAGCGAGATCGCGCTCGCCGGCTTCGAGGGGTGCAGCATCGGCCACACCTTCACCACCGACGTCGACGCGCTGATCGCCGCGATGCATCTGCGCGGCCTCAGCGTCAGCGAGCCCTGGGTGAGTTCGTACTTCACCGTGCCCGACGGCGCCGCCCGCACCGCCCGTGACCTGCTGAAGGTGCTGGAGTTCCTCGAGCAGTTCAACGCCGGCGACCCGCCGGTGCCCACCCGCACCATCGGCGTCGCCGAGTTCGGCCGGTCCGTGCACCTGCAGCAGCTCAGCCTGCGCAGCAACAAGCCGGAGTTCACCGACGAGCAGTGGGCCGACCTCACCGACGGACTGAACAAGATCGGCGAGATCGTCGCCGGACAGGGCTTCACCCTGGCCTACCACCCCCACATGGGCACCGGCGTACAGACCCAGAGCGACGTCGACCGGCTGATGCGCGACACCGATCCCCGCCATGTCGGCCTGCTCCTCGACACCGGCCATCTCACCTGGGCGGGCGCCGACCTGACGGAGATCGTCGAGCGGCACCGCGACCGGATCACCCACGTCCACCTCAAGAACGTCCGCGGCGGCGTCCGCGCCGACCGCACCCTGGCCGACGGCAGCTTCCGCGAGTACGTCGAGGCCGGCATCTTCACCGTGCCCGGCGACAGCGACGGCGACATCGACTTCGACGACGTCCTCAAGCTCCTCCGCCCCGGCGAGTCCTACCGCGGCTGGCTGGTGGTGGAGGCGGAACAGGACCCGCACGGCGGACACCCGCCGCTCCACTACGCCCGGACCGCCCACACCTACCTGGCCCGGGCCCTCGGCTGACCCACACCCCCACCGCACTCGGAAGGCACCCCCATGGGCGCAAGCACCCCGCTCGGCATACGCGTTCCCCGGTTCACCCGCGAGGTCCTGGAGGACGACCTCATCGAGGGCTACTGGCTGGAGGCCCCCGACATCGACGGCGACACCCGCCCCGACCTCGTCGGCCACGGCCTCTACCTCGGCGAGCTGTACTGGTACCAGAACCCCGGCTGGCGCAAGCGCCTGGTCGCCGACGGCTTCCACATGCCGATCGGCGCCCACTTCGGCGACATCTCCGGCAACGGCCACCCCGACATCGTCGTCTGCTACGAGCTGTACGGCGCACGCGGCCGCATCGACGACCCCGACCCCGAGGGCGGGAAGATCGACTGGATCGAGAACACCGGCAAGTTCGACACCGAGACCCGCTGGAAGCGCCACTACATCGGCCGCGAGACCGCCATGCACCGGCTGCGCCTCGGCCACTTCACCCAGACCCGCAGGCTGGAGCTGATGGCCCTGCCGACCGTGGGCGCCCACCACGTCCACGCGCTCGTGCCCGTCGTGCTGTTCAGCCCGAACAACGACGTACGCCAGCCCTGGGACAAGCGGATCCTCGACGACGCCCACTTCCGGATGATCCACGGCGTGGAGATCCAGCAGAACCCGCTGCCCGGCAGTGAGCACCTCGACTCGATCCTGCTCGCCTCCGAGGAGGGCGTGACCTGGCTCCACTACGACGAGCGCGAACACCGCTTCACCACCACGCACATCGGCGACGGCGAGCACGAGCGGTTCGACGCGACCGGCTTCAAGGGCAGCGGCGACGTCGGCGCCGGACGCATCGGCGACGACCCGCACGCCTACGTCGTGGCCACCGAGCCCTTCCACGGCAACACCGTGGCCGCCTACATCAAGGAAGAGCCCGGCACCCCGGTCACCGAGGCGACCTGGCGGCGGATCGTCCTCGACGTGTTCGGCGACCCCAACGAGCTCGGCGAGGGCCCCAGCCACCAGATCGTCTGCGCCGACTTCGACAACGACGGCGACGACGAGTTCCTGGTCGCCCTGCGCGGCCCCCACCCCTGGCAGGGCGTCTTCTACTACAAGTGCCTGGACGTCGCCGCCGGCGTCTTCGCCAAGTGGCGGGTGTCCTCCGACAGCGCCGCGCGGATCGCCATCGGCGACTTCAACGGCGACGGCCGGCTGGACTTCGCGACCATCGCCTACAAGGTCGACAAGTACTTCCTGGCCGAGGACGCCAAGCTCTGCCTGTTCCGCAACGCCATCGACGACGCCGAGGAAGCCGGACAACCATGATGCGCAGCAGAGCGCGGTGGCCCTGGGCGGTCGGCGTCGTCGCGGTCATGGCGCTCGCCACGGTGGTGGCCATCGTCATCGGCGCGAACGCTGAGACGGCCGCCGCGTCCATGAGCGTGCTGATCTCGGCCACGGTCGGCCTGTTCAGCTGGTCGTACCATCGCTCGCGGCCCGCCACGCCCGCCACCCGGACCGAGCTGGACCAGGCGGCGGAGGCACTCGCCGCCATGGTCCGCCGCCAGTGGACCGAAGAGGCCGCCGCACAGGGCCTGTTGGACCCGCACCCGCTGGCCGTGCGCTGGCGCAGCGGCCAGACCGAGGCCGGCGACCACGTCCGGATGGTCGGCCGCACCCTGTCCGGCCGCAGCGACGACATCCGCGCGTTCGCCGTCGCCTACCGCGCCCTGCCCCGCCGACGCCTGGTCGTCCTCGGCGACCCCGGCGCCGGCAAGACGGCCCTCGCGATCCTCCTCGTCACGGAACTCCTGCGGGACCCGGAACCGGGGGAGCCCGTCCCTGTCCTGCTGGACCTCGCGCCGTGGAACCCGCGCAAGGAGCCCCTGCTCGACTGGATCGCCCGCCGCATCCACGAGGACTATCCGGCGCTGCGCAACGACGAGACCTACGGCCGCAGCGCGGCCCGCAAACTGGTCGCCGAGGGCCGGGTCCTGCCCGTCCTCGACGGCCTCGACGAACTCCCCGCCGAGCTGCGGCCCCGGGCGCTGACCGCCCTCAACCACGCCATCGCCGTGCACGGCCCGCTGATCCTCACCTCGCGGCGCTCCGAGTACCACCGGCTGGTCGCGGACGCCGATGTGGTAACCGCCGCGGCCGTGGTCGTCGCGGCTCCCGTGGAGGCGGCGGACGTCGCCGACTATCTGCGCAGCGTCGTACCGCCGAGGCGCATCGCCGCCTGGCAGCCGGTCCTCGACGACCTCACCCGCCGCCCCGACGGCCCCGTCGCCCAGGCCCTCTCCGTGCCGCTGAACGTCTGGCTCGCCCGCACCGTCTACGCCTCACCGGCGAGCGACCCGACCGAACTCACCGACCACCCCGACGCGGAGAGCCTCCAGCACCATCTGCTGGACGCGCTGGTCCCGGCGGTCTTCTCCGCGGAGACGGTGCCCCTGGATCCCGCGGTCCCCGACGCGCGCCGCACCGCTGCGGCCCGCTGGAGCCCGGACGACGCCCGCACCGCGTTGGCCTTCCTCGCCTCGCACATCAAACGGCAGGGGACGGACGACATCGCCTGGTGGGAACTGCACCGCGCACTGCCCCAGGATCCGGCGGGGCCGTTGTCGGCGCCGGTGGCGGGTGCGGTGATCGGGCTCGGGGCGGCGTGCATGGCGGGGGACCACTTCCACTGGGCGCTGTCGCCGCTCGCGCGATTCGGCTGCTTCGTGGTCATCACGCTGTGCACGGCCGTCGCGGCGACGGCGATGATCCGGCTCGCCTTCACCGGCCGCGACGGCGAGTCGTCGGGGGCGGGCGCTGTCCGAGACGTGCTGCGGCGGGTCGGGGTCGGATGTGCCGTCGTCCTCCCGTCGGCCGTCGTGATGGGGATGCTCCTCGAGTACTGGGCGGAGGCCGTCGAACGCGCGGACACGGACATCGAGGTGACCGTGCCGCCCTACACAGGCGTCAAGGCGGGCCTCGCCTGGGCCGTCTTCATGGTGCTGCTGGCCCTCGGCGCGCTGTGCGCGGGGGCGGTGCGCCGACGGCTACGACCGAGTCTGCGCGGGCCGGGTGAGCGTGGCGCTCAGGTGCGCCGCATTCTGCTGTTCGTCGTCCTGTTCTGGGTGGGCGCCGAGGCCGCCGGACTCCTCGTCTACATGCCTCTGCGGCAGGTGACCGGCCAACCCGTCACGGACGTCTCGTTCCTGACGCCGTCCGAGGACGTGGCCTTCATCAGCCGGCGCGCGACCTTCCGGGCCGGAGTCTTCCTGCTGATCACCGGAGTCATGGCGGGCCTGAACCTGTCCGGCGGCTCCTTGCGGCCGACGCGCCTGGACGTCCGCGCCCCTGCCCGCATCCTGGGGGCGCTGGTCCCCGGCTGCGTCGGCAGGGGGCTGCTGATCGGTGTCCCCCTGGGGGTCGTCCTGTGCTTCGTGTCGACGTGGGACGCGTGGGTGCCCCTGTGGACGAGAGTCGTGGCGTGCGGTGCGTTCGGCGCGTTCTTCGGCATCCTGTTCGGTCTGGCGCTGGCCGTACTGCGCTGGTCCCGGGTGCCGGCCGACCTCGAACAGGAGACGCCGCAGTCCACCTTGCGGGGGGAGCGCACGGCCGCCGCCGCTCTGATGGTGGTCGCCCTGGTGCCGCCCCTGCTCAAGTGGTTCATCACGCTGGAGGGGCATTTGCCGAGCAGTGACGTCCCGGGCGTCGCAGTCGTCGCGCACGGGTTGGAGACCTTTGAAGCGAATGTGGCGATCGGGCTCGCCGCGGGGCTGCTGGCCGTCTCCGGCACCGCGTACTTCGCGTACCGGGAAACCGGCCTGCGGCTCGCCGCGGCCAGACGACTGCCGCGTCATCCCCTGTCGTTCATGGAGGATGCCCGATCGCTCAGCGTCCTGAGACGGGTCGGACCCGTCTACCAGTTCTGCCACGCGGAGTTCCAGGACCGCATCGTCACCGATCCCACCGCGGTCGGCGGCGCGGCCCGCACCGGTGCCGTGCGGGCCTGACCGGTCACGCTTCGTCGTTCATCCACAGGAGGCCCTGCGCACGGCGTCTTTCGACTTCCGCCGGGGCCATGAACCGTATCTCCATGGCGTCGTCGCTGGTGACTTCGAGCATGGTCCCCGGCGGAAGCATGGAGCAGCCGCCCTTGCCGCTGCAGCCTTCGATGCAGGTCTTTTTCAGATGCCAGTCGGAGTTGTCGGGGGCCCACGCGAGAACCTCCCGCAGGGTCCACACACCATCGTCCCGGTGGGGCAGGTGCACAGGCACGTCACACATGGTGATCGTGAAGCTGTTGTCGACGGCGATGTCCGTCATGTCGGTCACCCTTTCGTCTGGTCTATTCCGCTGGAATATGCGGAACTTGACTCAAACGCTAGGTCGGCTGCTGACTCACCGCCACCGGAAGGGAACGGCACGTCACCGGAACGGCTCCTGCCGCGCGACCTCCTCGTACCGCTCGGCGCACACCACTTCCACCACCGCCGCGGCCGTGTGCGCCCGGTGGAGCTCGCCCGCGAAGGCGCCGCCGCGCAGCATGGGCCAGTCCTCGGAGAAGCGGGACTGCACGCGGGCGGCGATGCGGAGGCGGCCCTCGCCGTCCCAGCGGTCCGGAAGGGTGAACTCGCCTGCTGTCTCCGGGGTTTCCGACAGGTCGGCCTGCAGCAGAGCCATGAGGTACTCGTAGGTGTCGAACGCGTCGGAGAGCGTGCGGTCGCTGTCGGCGGCAGGCTCCGCCAGCACGTCCCGCAGCCGTTCCCGCAGCCAGGTGCTGTACGACGTCTCGGCGAGCTGCGCCGGATACGGCTCGCCCAGCAGGGCGTTGACCCGCTCGGCCGGTCCGAGGACGTCCGCCGTGCGCAGCACCAGCACGGCCGGCCGCGGCTCGGTGCCGGCCCTGCGGGAGCCGGCCGGGGCCACCGGGCCCTGCGCGAGGACCGGTTCGAGCAGCAGCCGGCCCAGCAGCTCGTCGCGGCCGGCCAGGACGGCGGCGGTGCCCGCGGCGGACAGGGCCAGCAGCGCGGGGTACAGGTGCGGGCCGCCGCCGGGCGCGTAGAGCAGGCGCTGCAACGCCCGTACCCACACCCGCCCGTGCACCCCGCCCTCGTCGTGGAAGACCCCCGACGCCAGCAGATGCAGCAGCGTGTCGCAGTCGCCGCCGTAACGCTCCAGCAGCTCCCGGTACGCCTCCGGGTCCGAGGGCGGTTCGCCGGTCGGACAACGGTCGCCGTCCGCGAGGCGCTCCATGACCCGCAGCGCCTCCGCGTCCACCAGCTCGTGCAACTCGATCCGCCGCACCGGATCGGGCAGCGCCCGCTTGAGCCGGGCCAGCGACAGCTCCCGGGTCGGCGCGGGTTCCGTCAGGCGGGCCAGGGCCTCGACGCGGGTGAGCAGCCCGGGGAAGAACTCCTTCGCCGTCAGGCCGTCCACCAGCACGGCCCCGTGCCGCGCGACGAGTTCCGCGGCCACGCCTCCGACGCCGTACGGGGCGGACCAGAACACCGGATAGCGGCGGCTGACGCGGCGCTCGAAGCAGGACACCAGCGCCTGGTCCCACTGGGCGGACCAGCCGCAGACGATCAACCCGTACTCGTCCAGCACCTGGTCCACCAGGCCGGCCCACGCCGCCGGGTACTCCGCCAGCTCGTGCTCGGTGTTGCGGGCCTCCAGATCGGCCAGGTCGCCGTGCAGCTTGACGACCGTGGCGGGGGCGTGCGCCAGCGGGGTCATCCCGCGCAGGCTCTCCGGACTGTGCACGACCTGCGGCTGCACCCCCGCTGCGGTCAGCGCCTGCTCGGTGAGCCGGTCGAAGTTCGTGGTCAGCACCACCCGCACCCAGCCCCCCGCCACCAGCCGGGCCACCGCGTGATGCGCCGGACCGGGCTGCTTCAGCCCGTCCTGCCGGTCCTCGTCGTCCTGCTCGAAGTAGCCGCGCAGCAACTCGTGCCGGGCCGCCGGGGTGTCGCCGAGCGCCTCCAGCAGGGTGGAGTAGCCGAGCGGACCGCCGTCCCCGTGCCGCGCCCACCAGGCCTCCGGATCGGCGAGGGCGAGCTGCTCGTCGGCCCCTCGGGCGACGGCCGCCCGGCGCACCAGGTCCGTGACGATCTCCCACCCGGTGGGCACACCCGCGTCCCGGGACATGCCGGCCCCGAGCAGCAGCGCGTACACACCGGGCCCGGCCTGCACACACATCGCGAGCGAGACCAGCGGATCGAGCCCCCGCACCGCCGCGGCCGGCAGCCTGCCTGCGTCGCTCATGCTCTCCCTGTCCGTCGAGAACCTCAGCCCGTCCCGTCGAGAACCTCGGGCCGCCGAGAACGTCGGGCGCTGTCGAGAATCTCGGCCCGTCGAGAACCTCGGGCCCGCGCACGCGCCCTGACGCCCCCTAATGCACCCCGCTCGCCTCCGTCGCCGGGAGAACCGGCCGGCGCAGCAAATAGACCCCCGCCGCCGACACCACCACGGCCATGACCGCGATGAACACCAGCCCCGCGCCCTCCAGTCCGAGCGGCCGCACCAGCAGGCCCACGCCGATGACCGGCACGGAGATGCCCGCGTACGCCACCACGAACAGGGCCGAGACCACGGCCGCGCGCCGGTCCGCCGGAGCCGCCTCGGCCACCGCGGACACCGCCCCGCGGAACGCCAGCCCCTGCCCGGCCCCGCCCACGACCGCGCTGAGCACCACCAACGCCAGCAGATCCCAGCGCAGCGCGCCCGCCAGCAGCCCGAGTCCGGCGAGCAGGGCGGCGCAGCCCAGCGGCAGCGAGCGGCCCACGCCGACCTTGCCGACGGCCAGCTGTCCGGCGGTGGAGGCGAAGAAGGCCAGCGCGACGATCAGCCCGCTCACCGCCCGGTTGTGCACGTCCAGGGACTGGGCGAGGAAGGACGGGCTGACCGAGGTGAACACCCCGAACAGCGCGAACCCCACGAAGGAGGCGGCCGCGGCCGGCCCGAACACGGCCCGCACCGGCGCCGGAAGCCCCGGCTTCTGCGGCCGTACGGCACTCAGCGGCTGCCGCTCCCGCACGGTCTCCGGCAGCAGCAGCACGACGACGGCCGAGCAGGCCACCAGCGCCAGATGCACGACGAACGGCAGATACAGCGGCCACTCGGCGTACTGCGCGAGCACTCCGGCGAGCAGCGGACCGCAGCCGAGGCCGCCCATGTTGGCGGCGGTCGCCACGAACGTGGCCCGCGAGGCGCCGCCGCGCGGGGCCAGCTCCATCACGTACGCCGTGGCGGCCCCGGTGAACAGCCCCGCCGACAGCCCCGACAGCAGCCGCCCCACGAAGAGCCAGCCCAGCGCGGTCGCGGCCAGGAAGCACCCGGCGCTCGCGGCGGCGAACCCGAGCCCCCACAGCAGCACGGGCCGCCGGCCCACCGCGTCCGAGGCGTTGCCCGCCAGCAGCAGCACGCCGATGACCCCGAAGGCGTAGACGGCGTACACGACGGTGACGGTGAGCTCGGAGAACCCGAACTTCTCCTGGTACAGGCCGTAGAGAGGGGTCGGCAGCGTCGTGCCCGCCATGCACACGGCGAACACGGCGCCGGCGAGCAGGCACCGGCGCAGGCCGTGCCGGTCAGCGTCCATCGGAGGCGGCCGCGATCAGGCCCCGCAGCCAGGCCTGGTGCCGGTTCAGCATCGGATCGGGCACCTGCCGGGCCAGTTCGACCGCGGGCGGCCCGATCTGTGTCTCCTGGGTCAGCACCCGCACCCTTCCGCCGGGCAGATCCTCCACCAGCCAGGCGTGCAGCACCTCCAGCCGCTCCTCGGGCGCCCCGTCCTGCCCGGCCGTCCAGGACAGCCGGCCCGGGACACCCTCGCCCGGCGCCCGGCACACAACGACCCGCGCGTGCTGCGTGCGCACGGCCCCGGCGCCGACGGGCTCGAAGGTGAAGACCAGGCCCTCCTTCAGCACGGGCCCGCCCCCCTCCGGGAAGGCGACACCGGTGACGGCGTCGTAGTACGACTCCCAGGTCGACGTGTCGGTCAGGTACGGCCAGACCCGCGCGGCGGTGACACCCTCGACGATCACCTCGTTCGACACGAAGTTGTCGCCGGTGCCGGGCAGAAACCGCTCGGGCCAGTCGATCGCGTTCTGCATGGTCATGGACCAGCCATACCCGTGCCGTGCCCCGCCGCCGGTGCTGTCACCCGAACGTCGGTGCGGTCGGCCCGTCCGGCGCCGGCAGCGCGAACGCGGCGAGCAGGCGGGTGTCGCAGAACCAGGTGAGCGTCGTGATGAGGGCCTCCCCGCGGGCGCGGTCATGGGTCAGGGCGAGGGACAGCAGGCCGTACGGCTCGCCGGGGGAGCCGGTGGCGTCCGGGCGGTAGCAGCCGAAGGCGGGGAAGCCGTTGGCGCGGGTCGGCAGGGTGGCGAAGTGGAAGCCCCGGCGCAGCGCGCGGTCGCGCAGGAACTCCCCGATGGCGGCCGGACCTTGGTACTGCTGCGGCTGGGGCGGCATGCTCAGCCACGCGTCGTCGGTGAGCAGCGCGACGATGCCGTCGATGTCGCCCGCCTCCACGGCACGCGCGAACAGCTCGGCCACACGCCGCTCCTGCGCGGAGCCGGCCGAGGGACGCTCGCCCCGCGACGGCGGCCGGGTGCGCAGGGTGGCGCGGGCCCGCTGAAGGGCTCCCTTGACGGAGGTGTCGGTGCCGCCCAGCATGGCCGCGGTCTGCGCGAGGGAGAAGCCGAGCCCGTCGCACAGCAGGACGGCCGCGCGCTGCCGTGGCGGCAGCAGATGCAGCGCGGTGAGGTACGCGAGACCGACCTCCTCCCGCAGCTCGTACCGGGCCGAAGGACCCGCCTCGCCGTCCGTCACGGCCTCCAGCAGCGCATCGGGATAGGGCTCGAGCCACAGCGGCTCCGCGTAGCGCGTCGGCTCGGGCAGCGACGCCGCCGCGGGAGCCACGCGGGGTCTGCGCGAGCGGTCGCGCAGTTCGTTCAGGCAGCGGTTGGTGGCGATCCGGTACAGCCAGGTGCGCAGCGACGCCCGGCCCTCGAACGAGCCCCGGGCGCGCCAGGCCGCCAGCAGGGTCTCCTGGACGAGATCCTCCGCGTCCTGCAGCGAACCCAGCATCCGGTAGCAGTGCAGGTGCAGTTCGGCCCGGTGGGCGGTGACCAGGTCGCGGAAGTCCGCGTCGGCCCCGAGCCCGCCGGCCCGGTCGTCGGCCGGCGGGGGTGCCTTCGCCGTGGGTGCCTTGCTCACGCTCGCTCCTTCGTGCCCCCGCTGCACGCGGGCGGCTTCGACGGGGCCGTACGGCCATCACAGGTATCGACACCGCGCGCGAGCGAAACCGACCGGTGCCGTGGTGTGACGCACGTCACCGTTCCGCCCGTGGAGCGGTCGGGGTCGGAAGGGGTGGAACGTCCGAGCGACCGACACGTGGAGCCACATGAACACGAACGCACCCTCCTCCGGCACAGGCTGGAGCAGCTCGCAGCGCTGGCTGCTGGGCACGACGTCCGCTGCGGCGCTCCTGGTCGGCCTGGACGCGCTCGTCGTCGCGACGGCGCTGAGCTCGGTCCGGGCGGACCTGGGCGCCTCGGTGGAGCAGCTGGAGTGGACGGTCAACGCCTACACCCTGACCTTCGCCGTACTGATGATGCCCGCCGCGGCACTGGGCGACCGGCTGGGCCGGCGCGGCACGTTCGTCGTCGGCCTGCTGGTGTTCGCCCTCGCGTCCGCGGGGTGCGCCCTGGCGACGGGCATCGGGCAGCTGATCGCCGCCCGCGCCGTGCAGGGGGCGGGCGCGGCGGCCGTGATGCCGCTGGCGCTCGCGCTGCTCGGCGCGGCCGTGCCGCCGGCCCTGCGGCCCAAGGCGCTCGGCGTCTTCACCGGCGTCGTCGGAGCGTCGGTGGCCCTCGGGCCCCTGCTCGGCGGCCTGGTCGTCGAGGCCGTCTCCTGGCAGTGGATCTTCTGGCTCAACCTCCCGGCCGTCGCCGTCCTCGCGGTGGCCGTCCTCGCCCGTGTGGGGGAGAGTCACGGCCCGCGGGCGGCGCTGGACCTGCCGGGCCTGGTGCTGGCCGCGGCGGCGGTGTTCGCGCTGGTCTGGGGCCTCGTCCGCGGCAACCCCGTCGGATGGGGCAGCGCGGAGACGGTCGGCGCCCTCGGCCTCGGTGCGGTGCTGCTCGCCGGGTTCGTGGCCCGGGAGCGGCGCGCGGAGCGGCCGATGCTGCCGCTGGGCCTGTTCCGCTCCCGCTCCTTCGCCGGCGGCAACGCCGCGATCTTCTTCGGCTCGGCCTCGGCGTTCGGCTCGGTGTTCTTCATGGCGCAGTACCTTCAGGACGCCCTCGGCCACGGCCCGCTGGCCGCGGGGCTGCGGCTCATGCCGTGGGGCGCGGTGACGATGGTCGTGCCGCGCCTCGTCGGCACCCGCATCCCGCGCGTCGGCGCACGCCCCTTCATCGTCACCGGCTCACTGCTGCACGCCGCCGGGATGGCGTGGATCGCCCTGATCGCCGCGCCCGACATGCCCTACGCCGCGATGGTCCCGCCGATGATCCTGTCCGGCGCCGGTGTGGCCATGGTCATCCCCGCCACCCAGGCGGCGGTCCTGGGCGCGGTGGCCGGCCCGGACATGGGCAAGGCCTCCGGCGTCTACAGCACGATCCGGCAACTGGGCAGCGGGTTCGGAGTGGCCGTGCTCGTCGCGGTGTTCGCCGCCTTCGGCGGTTACGCCTCTCCGCGCTCCTTCACCGACGGATTCGTGCCCGCCCTGGCCACCGCGGCCGCCCTGTCCCTGGCGGCCGGCCTGTGTGCGGCACCCCTGCGTCCCCGCAGCCGCGCCGCGCACACCGAGGCGACGGGCGCGAACGGCACGAGCGTACCGGCGCGTTGACGCACTTCCGTACTGCCCGACAACCGACGACCGACGAACGGAGAACACCGTGAGCACCCCGAACACCCCCGCCGAAACCGCGCAGGACAAGGCCGCCCGGCTGCGCGCCCTGCATGTGCCCGGCGTCCCGCTGGTGCTGCCCAACGCCTGGGACGCCGCGTCGGCCCGGGCGGCCGAGGCGGCGGGAAGCCCGGCCGTGGCGACGAGCAGCGCCGCGACGGCCGCGGTGCTCGGCTACGCCGACGCGGAGGCCGCACCGGTCACGGAGGTGCTGGCCGCGGCCGGGCGGATGGTCCGCGCCGTGCGCGTGCCGGTGACCGTCGACTTCGAGCGCGGCTACGGGCTCCGGCCGGCCGAACTGGTCGAGCGCCTCGCCGCCACCGGAGCCGTCGGCCTGAACCTGGAGGACTCGCACCCGAGGACCGCCGAGCTGGTGGACGCCGCCGAACAGGCGGAGTTCCTGGCCGCCGTGCGCGACGCGGCGTCCGCCCAGGGCGTCGACCTGGTCCTCAACGCCCGCACGGACTGCTTCCTGCGCCGCGCCGGCACACCGCCCGAGCAGCTCGCCGCCGCGCTCGACCGGGGCACGCGCTATCTCGCGGCCGGCGCGGACTGCGTCTACCCGATCGCCGTCACCGACCCCACCGTGATCCGCGCCCTGGTGGAGGGCATCCCCGGACCCGTCAACGTGGGCCACGGCCCGGGCGGCGCGCTGTCCCCGGACGGCCTCGCCGAACTCGGCGTCGCCCGCGTGACCTTCGGCCCCGGCCTGCAACGGCACCTGTACGACACCTACGGCGCCGCCCTGTTCACGGCGGTGGCCCGCGCCCAGAGCCCGTACGCGCGGTCGGCCGGCGAGGGTGTTTCCTCCCCGGTGGTCATGTGATGTCCCGATACGGTACTCCCGGGTGAGTCGGAGCGGGAGAGGCGGACAGGTGTGACCGAGCTGCGGGAGAGCCCCCTGAGGCCGAACCGCCCCGTGGCCACGCCCCTGGGGCGGGCGCTGGTCCGGTGGACACGCACCACCGACCACAAGGTCATCGGCAACCTGTACATGGTCACCGCGTTCGGGTTCTTCCTGTTCGGCGGGGTGCTGGCGCTGCTGATGCGGGCCGAACTGGCGCGCCCGGGGCTGCAGATCGTCGACCGGCACCAGTACGACCAGCTGTTCACCATCCACGGCACGATCATGATGCTGCTGTTCGCGACCCCGATGTTCGCCGGGTTCGCGAACGCGGTCATGCCGCTCCAGATCGGCGCCCCCGACGTCGCGTTCCCGCGCCTGAACGCCCTGTCGTACTGGCTGTACCTGTTCGGCGGCCTGATGGTGATCAGCGGATTCCTCACGCCCGGCGGCGCCGCCTCGTTCGGCTGGTTCGCCTACGCGCCGCTCAACGAGGCGGTGCGCACGCCCCAGGTGGGGGCCGATCTGTGGACGATGGGGCTGGTGCTGACGGGGGTGTCCACCACCCTGGGCGCGGTCAACTTCATCACGACCGTCCTGTGTCTGCGCGCCCCCGGGATGACCATGTTCCGGATGCCGATCTTCACCTGGAACATCCTGTTCACCTCGATCCTGGTGCTGCCCGCCTTCCCCGTCCTCGCGGCCGCGCTGCTCGCCCTGGAGTCGGACCGGACGTTCGGCTCGCACATCTACGACTCCGCGAGCGGCGGCGCCATCCTCTGGCAGCACCTGTTCTGGTTCTTCGGACACCCCGAGGTCTACATCGTCGCGCTGCCGTTCTTCGGGATCATCACCGAGGTGCTGCCGGTGTTCTCGCGCAAGCCGGTCTTCGGCTACTTCGGCCTCATCGGGGCCACCATCGCCATCACCATGCTGTCCGCGGTGGTGTGGGCGCACCACATGTTCGCCACGGGCGCGGTGCTGCTGCCGTTCTTCTCGCTGATGTCGTTCCTGATCGCCGTGCCGACGGGTGTGAAGTTCTTCAACTGGATCGGCATCGTGCGGGGCGGTTCCCTGTCGTTCGAGACGCCGATGCTGTGGGCCTTCGGCTTCCTGGTGTCCTTCCTGCTCGGCGGGCTGAGCGGCGTGCTCATCGCCTCGCCGCCGTTGGACTTCCACCTCACCGACTCGTACTTCATCGTGGCGCATCTGCACTATGTGCTGTTCGGCACCGTGGTGTTCGCGATGTTCGCCGGCTTCTACTTCTGGTGGCCGAAGATCACCGGCAGGATGCTCGACGAACGCCTCGGCAAGATCCACTTCTGGGTGACCTTCATCGGCTTCCAGATCACCTTCCTCGTCCAGCACTGGCTCGGCGAGTCCGGCATGCCCCGCCGCTACCCGGACTATCTCGCCGCCGACGGCTTCACCGCCCTCAACACCGTCTCGTCCGTGGGCGCGCTGCTGCTGGGCGTCTCGACGCTGCCGTTCCTCTACAACGTAGGGAAGACGGCACGGACCGCGCCGCAGGTCGGGACCGACGACCCCTGGGGGTACGGCAGGTCGCTGGAGTGGGCGACCTCCTGCCCGCCGCCCCGCCACAACTTCGTGGCTCTGCCACGCATCCGCTCCGAGGCACCCGCCTTCGACCTGCACCACCCGGAACGGGAGTGGCACTCACTGAGCCCCGGAAGCGAGGCGCGGTCATGAGGACCGAGGCGCAGCTCTTCGCCGGAGTGACGGTCTTCTTCGCGGTGACGGCCACCGGCTACGGCTGGGCCTCCGAGGACCCCGCGGGCACGGCCGTGCTCGTCGTGGCGTTCCTGATGGCGGCACTCGTCACGTTCTTCCTCACCGTCCAGTACCGCAGGCGAGGACCGCGCGCACAGGACCGCAAGGACGCGGAAGTGGCCGACACGGCCGGGCCGCTGGACTTCTTCCCGGCCGACAGCGCCTGGCCGATCACCGTGGCGGGCGGCGCCTGTGTGATGGCGCTCGGCGTGGTCTTCGGCGTGTGGCTGCTGCTGATGGGCCTGGGCGTGCTGGGCCTGGGGGTCTTCGGCATGGTCTTCGAGCATGCCGGGCGTCACTCCCCGCCCGGCTCCCCGGCGGACGGGGACGTGGACGAGGCCCGCTGAACCACGTCCCGGCCCGCCGCCTCGCGCGGCCGCGAGGGAGCCCCGTACCAGCGCGCCAGCACCTTGCGCACCCGCCCGCCCGGGAGGCCTTCCGGCACCGGCATGCTGCCGTGCAGCACCACATACCGCTCCTCGGCCGTCAACGGGCGATGCTCCTCCGTGTAACCGCCCTCCAGCGACTGCCGCACCTCCCCGGTCTCCTCGCCCTCGCTCAGCCGCTCCTCCTCCACCTCCTGCAGCGCCAGGCACACCCGCTTGGTGACCGCGTACGCCGCCACGGGCAGCACGATCAACGCCACGCGCAGGACGTAGGTCAGACCTTCGACCGGGATGTGGAACACGAAGGCGACCACGTCGTTGCCGCCGGCCAGCAGCAGCACACCGTAGAAGACGATCCCGGCCACCCCGAGCCCGGTGCGTACGGGCCGGTCGCGCGGCCGGTCGCACAGATGGTGCTCACGGCGGTCGCCCGTCACCCACGCCTCCAGGAACGGATACGCGTACAGGACGACGAAGAGCACGCCCGGGAGCACCACCGCCGGCAGCAGGACGTTCCACATCAGCGTGTGCCCGGCCAGCGTCGTCTCCCACGCCGGGATCAGCCGCAGCGCCCCTTCCAGGAAGCCGACGTACCAATCGGGCTGCGAGCCCGTCGACGCCTGGTCCGGGCGGTAAGGGCCGTACGTCCACACGGGGTTGATCTGCGCGACCGCGCTGAGCGCCGCCAGCACGCCCGACACCATGAGGAACAGCCCCGCCGAGGTGGCGGAGAACTGCGGGAACATCGGCTTTCCGACGGCGTTGCGGTTCGTCCGGCCCGGCCCCGACCACTGCGTGTGCTTGAGCGCGAAGACCAGGATCAGATGGATGACGACGATCCCGACCAGCAGCCCCGGCAGCAGCAGGATGTGCAGGCCGTACAGCCGGTCGATGATGTCCTCGCCCGGGAACTCGCCACCGAACAGGAACATCTGCAGATACGTCCCCACCACCGGCAGGGACAGCACGATGCCCTGCATGATCCGCAGCCCGGTCCCCGACAGCAGGTCGTCGGGCAGGGAGTAGCCGGCGAAGCCCTCCGCCAGGGCGAGCGCGAAGAGCGTGACACCGAGCAGCCAGTTGACCTCGCGCGGCCGGCGGAACGCGCCGGTGAAGAAGATGCGCAGCAGATGCGTCCCGGCCGCCGCGACGAACACGATCGCGGCCCAGTGGTGCATCTGGCGGATCAGCAGCCCGCCGCGCACGTCGAAGGTGATGTCCACGGTGGACGCGAACGCCTGCGACATCAGGATTCCGCGCAGCGGCACATACGAGCCGTCGTAGACCACCTCGGTCATGGACGGCTCGAAGAACAGCGTCAGATACACCCCGGTGACGATCAGCACGATCAGGCTGTAGAGCGCCAGCTCACCCAGATAGAACGACCAGTGGTCCGGGAACGCCTTGCGCAGCAGCCCCCCGCCCTCGACGACCGGCAGCCGCGCGTCGAGAGAGTCGGTCGCCCGGACCGCGGCGCGGCCCGCCCGCTCCCGCGCCGCCCCTCGACCGCCTCGGTCTCCACGGCTTCGTCGCAACAGGGTCACTCGATCGAACCGTCACCTTCGTCGTCGAGCCGCTCGCGCCGAGGACTCGTCGGCCAGTGGTAGCCCGTAACGGAGCCAGGTAAACGGCACGGCACGCCAATGGCGGCAGCCGGGCACCGTTTGGACGCCCCCGGCATGGTCACCCGCTGGGCATGACCGGGCGTACGGCCGTCCCGGCGGCGGCGCTGGAGGAGTGCCGGGTCGACGCGGTCGACGTGGACGCGTTCGAGGTGCCCACGGACGGCCCCGGCGGCAGTGAGCAGGACGGGACCATGGAGTGGGACTCCACGACCGTGATCCTCGTCCGGGTGCACGCCTGCGGCGCGTGCGGCCTCGGCTACACCTACGGCGACGTCGCGGTCGCCGCCCTCGTCACCTCCCGGCTCGCCCCGATGCTGCTGGGCGAGGACGTGGCCTCGCCCCCGGCGCTGTGGCACCGCATGGGCGCGCACCTGCGCAACGCGGGCCGCCCCGGCGTCGGAGCCATGGCCCTGTCCGCCGTCGACACCGCCCTGTGGGACCTCAAGGCACGCCTGCTCGGTCTGCCGCTGGTCCGTCTGCTGCCCGCCTACCACGACCGGGTGGCCGTGTACGGCAGCGGCGGCTTCACCAACTACCCGCCCGACCGCCTCACCGGACAGCTCGCCGCGTGGGTCGCCCAGGACATCCCCCGGATCAAGCTCAAGACCTCCCGCGAACCCGACCGCGACCCTGGCCGGCTGACCGCCGTACGCGAGGCGGTGGGCGACGGGCCGGAGCTGTTCACCGACGCCAACGGCGCGCTCGGCCGCAAGGAGGCGCTGTACTGGGCACACCGGTTCCACGAGGAGTGGGACGTGCGCTGGCTGGAGGAACCGGTCAGCTCGGCCGACCTCGAAGGGCTGCGCCTGCTGCGCGCGCGTGCACCGGGGCGCCTGGAGATCGCGGCGGGGGAGTACGCCTTCGTCCCGCAGGACTTCGTCAACCTGCTGGAGCCGCCCGCCGTGGACTGCCTCCAGGCCGACGTCACCCGCTGCGGCGGCATCACCGGCCTGCTGGAGATCGCCGGGCTGTCGGCGGCCCGGCACATCGACCTGTCCGCCCACTGCGCCCCGGCGCTGTCCGCGCACGCCTTCTGCGCGGTGTGCCGGCTGCGGCACGTCGAGTACTTCCACGATCACGTACGCGTCGAGCGGCTCCTCCTCGACGGCACCCCGCCGCTGGAGGGCGGCGCACTGCGCCCCGACCCCGGCCGCCCGGGACACGGACTGGACGTGAGGTGGTCCGATGCCGAGCCCTACCGGGTGTACGGGCAGCACGTTCCCTAGCCCAGAGGGTTGGATACGGTGGGCGGCGTGAACGGGGGAGCGAGAAGAACGGTGCCGTGCGACTGGTGCGGGACGCCGGTGCCGCAGACGCGGCGCTGGCGCACAAGGCGGTACTGCAGCAAGGCGCACCGGCGCAAGAACCGGATCGTCGAGGCCATCGGGAACTTCCTGGACAGCGTCAGTTCGTAGGCGGCGACTCCGCTTCTCCCTCGAGCCCGGCCAAGGGGGACGGCGTACGGCGCAGGTTGCAGGCGCGGCCCGGATACCGCACGGGTTTACCGGGAAGTCCGCTCTCTGCGGGACGCCCGCGCCGCGTCGGCTGCCTAGCTTGGGGCGGTCGGCACACCGGGTGCCGGCCTGGAACCGGGGGATGACGCATGTCCTCAAGACCCTTAGGCGCGTGGGCGAGAGCGTCCGCGCAACTGCGCCGCAGAGCACGGCTGTTGGTGTCCGTCGTACTGGCGGCGTTCCTGGCCCCGCCGGCCCTCACCGCGCAGTCCGCCGCGGCCGCGCCCGCATCCGCGCAAGCCGCTGCCTTCGACGGCCGGCCGGTGCAGTACTGGAACTCGGTGCTGCTGGACGTCTTCCGGCGTCAGCAGAAGGTCGGCCCGGGCCCGCTCGCCCGGGCGGCCGCCATGATGAACGCCGCGATCTACGACGCCGAGAGCGCCTATCAGCGCACCTGGCACACCCTGCGGTACGAGCCGTACCTGGAGGCGCCCAAGTACTCCGGCGCGCCCTTCCTGGAGGGGCCCAACGAGGAGGAGCGCGTCATCGGGCACACCGCCCGCAACCTCCTGGTCCGGCTCTTCCCCGCACAGGCGACGCTCGTCAACACACGCTTCAAGGAGCGCTTCGGCAACGAGTGGACCGACTTCGACATCCTCAAGCCGCTGGTGGCCGAGCCGATCGCCGACCGGATGTGGAACACCCGCTACACCGACGGCTGGGACAACCGCGAGTCCTACACCGTGGAGAACAAGCCCGGTGCCTGGCGTCCGACCGGCGGCCCCGGCTGCACGGCCGAGAGTGACGCCGTCGACCCGAACTGGGGGCTGGTGCGGCCGTTCGCCCTGTCCTCGGGGGCCCAGTTCCGGCCGGCGACGCCCGAGACCCTCGGCACGTACGAGGCGCTGATGGCGAGCCCGGCCTACCGTGCGCAGGTGGACGAGGTGCGCCTGCTCGGCTCGGCGACCTCGACCGCCCGCACCACCGACCAGACGGCCGCGGCCTGGTTCTGGGCCAACGACGCGGACGGCACCTACAAGCCGCCGGGGCAGATGCTCGACCTCACCCGCATCGTCGCCGACCAGCGGCACCTGAACGTCTACGACACCGCGCGGGCCTTCGCCCTCGTATCGCTCGCCATGGCGGACGGCGCGATCGCCGAGTGGGACGTCAAGTACCGCACGCCGATCGACCTGTGGCGCCCGGTCTCGGCCGTCCAGGTGGGCCTCGGCGACACCACGTGGCAGCCGCTCGGTCCCACCCCCTGCTTCCCGGCCTGGGCGTCCGGTCACGCGACCTTCGCCGGGGCCTGGCAGACGGTGATGACCGAGGTCTTCGGCACGGACCAGATCTCCTTCACCGCGACCACCGACGACCTCAAGTCACCCGTCCGCAACCGCACGTTCAGCCGCTTCAGCGACGCCGCCGAGGAGGACGCGCTGAGCCGCCTCTACCTCGGCGTGCACTACCGCTGGGACGCGGTCGACGGCCTCGCGCTGGGCCGGAACGTCGGCTCCTACGTCGTCACGCACGAACTGCGCCGACTGTGACGGCCCGTCTCGGGACGCCGTGGCACGGCTGAGCCGGGCGCACGGCCGGGACCGGCGGGCAGGCCTCCCGCCGGTCCCGGTGCCGACCGGCCGTTCGCGACGCGGCCTCGGGCCGTCACGATCTCTCCGTGAGTGAAGCGCGGGTGACCGGTGCCACGGCGCGATGTCATGTCGTGTGTTATTGTCACGCTTTTGCGTGGTCGTCGCGGTGGGCGATTCTGCCTGTGCGGTTCCGCTTGTGCGGGGACTGTCCAGTCCTGCCGGGCCTTCCTCGGTACGTCCCCCCTGCGGAAGGCTGTTCATGAAGCACCCCGACGACTCCGGCATCGCTCACGCCGGTCCCACCCGGTCCGAGTCCACGACTCCGGCGCCGCCCCCGGCCGTCTCCTTCGCCGACCTGGAACTGCCGGCGGAGGTGCTGCGGACACTGGACGGACTCGGGGTGCGTGAACCCTTTCCGATCCAGGCCGCCACACTGCCGGATGCCCTGAAGGGGCGCGACGTCCTGGGGCGCGGGCGCACCGGATCGGGCAAGACGCTCGCCTTCGGCCTGCCGCTGCTGACCCGTACGGCCGGACGGCGCGCCGAAGCGAAGCAGCCCCTCGCCCTGATCCTCGTGCCCACCCGCGAGCTGGCCCAGCAGGTCACCCAGGCGCTGGCGCCGTACGCCGAGGCCCTGCGGCTGCGGATGGCCACCGTCGTCGGCGGCATGTCGATCGGCCGGCAGATCGCCGAGCTGCGCCAGGGCGCCGAAGTGGTCGTCGCCACCCCCGGCCGCCTGCACGACCTGATCGAACGCAACGCCTGCCGTCTGGGACGGGTCAGGATCACCGTGCTGGACGAGGCCGACCAGATGTGCGACCTGGGATTCCTGCCGCAGGTCGCCGACGCGCTCGACCAGGTGCACCCCGACGGTCAGCGGATGCTCTTCTCGGCCACTCTGGACCGCGACGTCGATCAGCTCGTCCGCCGCTACCTCCACGACCCCGTCGTCCACTCGGTCGACCCGTCCGCGGGCACGGTCTCGACGATGGAGCACCACCTCCTGGTCGTCCACGGCCCCGACCGGTACGCCGTCACCACGGAGATCGCCGCCCGCGACGGCCGCGTCCTGCTCTTCCTCGACACCAAGCACGCCGTCGACCAGCTCACCCGGCATCTGCGGGCCAGCGGGGTGCACGCCGGGGCCCTGCACAGCGGCAAGTCCCAGCCGCAGCGGACAAGGACGCTGGCGCAGTTCAAGAACGGCCAGATCACCGTTCTCGTGGCGACCAATGTCGCGGCCCGTGGCCTGCACGTCGACGACCTCGATCTCGTGGTCAACGTCGACCCGCCCACCGACCCCAAGGACTATGTGCACCGCGCCGGCCGCACCGCCCGCGCCGGTGAGTCCGGCCGCGTGGTCACCCTCGTGCTGTCCGGGCAGCGCCGCGAGACGAGCCGCGTGATGGCCGAGGCCGGCATCGAGCCGACCGTCACCAAGGTGCGCTCGGGCGAGGCGGAACTGAGCCGGATCACCGGCGCCAAGGCTCCCTCGGGCACCCCGCTCGACGGCGGGCCCGCCGTCCCCCGGCCCAAGAACAGCAACGCCCCCTTCCGCGGCCTCGGCACCAGCAAGGACCCCTCCCGCGGCGCCGGCGGCAAGTCCCGAAAGGCCGGCGAGGCCCGCAAGCTCGCCGAGGCCCGCAAGGCCGCGCTGGTGCGCCGCAACGGCTGAGAGCCGTTGCCCTGCTCCCGGCATGACAAGCTGTGCCGGTCCACACCCGAACCCAGGAGGTCACCATGACCGCAGAACCCGACACCACGGAAGGTTCGGAGCCGGCCGCCCCCGAGACGTCCCCTCTCGCGCCGGACAGCGACGGCAACTACGACCTCAAGCGCAAGTTCCGTGAAGCCCTGGCGCGCAAGCGCGGCGCGCAGGCGGACGCGGCCGACGTCGCCGCCAACCCCGACGCGTCGAAGGTCCGCGCGGCGCACGGCCCGGCCGCGAGCCAGCGGTCGTTCCGGCGCAAGAGCGGCGGCTGAGCCGGCGCTCCAGCCCGCGCCGGCGCCGGTCGGGCCCTTCCGCAGTCGAGAGCGTCGACTGCGGTGGGGCCCTCCCTCTGTGACAGCTCTCACGGAGCCCGCTCCCGCTTCCGTCGCATAGGGTCCTCTCGACCTCCTGACGGACGCCCCGCCAGACGGGTCTGTAAAGTGAGAAACGCCCTTGACCTGCAAGAGCAGGCAGGGAGCCAACTCTCCGGGAGTACTTCATGCTGCGCACCATGTTCAAGTCCAAGATCCACCGCGCCACCGTCACCCAGGCCGACCTGCACTACGTGGGATCGGTGACCATCGACGGCGACCTGCTCGAAGCCGCGGACCTGCTGCCCGGCGAGCTCGTGCACATCGTCGACATCACCAACGGCGCCCGCCTGGAGACGTACGTCATCGAGGGGGAGCGCGGGTCCGGGGTGATCGGGATCAACGGGGCCGCCGCGCATCTCGTGCACCCCGGAGACCTGGTGATCATCATCAGCTACGCTCAGGTCACCGACGCCGAGGCGCGGGAGCTGAAGCCGCGGGTCGTGCACGTGGACGGCGACAACCGGATCGTGGCCCTGGGCGCGGATGCGGGGGAGCCGGTTCCGGGCTCCGACCAGCAGCGCAGCCCGCAGGCCGTCACGGTCTGAGCCTCCCTGCCCGGATCTCTCCCGCCGCCTCGGCCGCCCGTGCGACGAGGAGTGCCCATGAGCGACATCGAGATCCGCGACGACCGGGCGGCCGGACGCCTGGAGGCGTTCGGCGGCGACGGCGGCGGTGAGGTCGTCGGGCACATCGAGTACTTCGTCCTCGCGTCCCCCGCGCCTGCCCTGGTGCCCGTGCACACCCTCGTCGAGCCCGCTCACGAGGGCCGGGGCATCGCCGGGGCGCTCGCCCGTGAGCTGTACGCCCTCGCCGCGCGCGAGGGCGTCCCGGTGGCGCCGCTGTGCCCCTACGTCGTCCGATGGGCGGCCCGGCACCCCGAGGAGGCCCCGGCCGCCGACCCCGAGCTGCTGCGCGCCGCGCGGGAGTGGCTCGCGGCCCACTCCGAGCGTTTCTGAGGAGCCCCGCCGATGCTCGCCCTGCTGCACACCTCGCCCGTCCACGTCCCCGTCTTCGACGCCCTGCGCGACGAGACCCACCCGGGCCTCGCACTGCGCCACCTCGTCGACGAGGACCTGCTGATCCGGGCCCGCAGTGACGGCCCCGAGGCGGTCGCCGCCGACGTCCGCGCGCTCGTCGAGCAGGCCGTCGCCGACGGCGCCCGAGCCGTCCTGTGCACCTGCTCCACCATCGGCGGCACCGCCGAGGCGGCCGCGGCCTCGGCCGGGGTGCCCGTCCTGCGTGTGGACCGTCCGATGGCCGCCGCCGCGGTCGCGGCCGGGCCGCGGATCGTCGTCCTGGCCGCCCTGGAGAGCACGCTCGCCCCGACAGCCGAGCTGATCGAGGACGAGGCCCGCCGCGGCGGCCGGCCGGCCGAGGTCCGGCTGGTGCTGGTGGAGGACGCCTGGCCGCACTTCGAGTCGGGTGACACCGACTCCTACCTCCGCCTGATCGCCACCACCGCCGACACCGTCACCGACGCCGACGCGATCGTCCTCGCCCAGGCGTCCATGGCCCCGGCCCATGCTCTGACCACCACCCGCGTCCCGGTCCTGTCCAGCCCCCGGCCGGGTCTTACGGCGGCGGCGCAGGCGGCGACCGGGGTCTGACCCGGCCCGGGCGTCCGCCTCGCCCGGTCGGCGGGCGTCCGTTGGCTCAGGCGGGTGACTGGCCGGTCCCGGGGCGGGTAACCGGGGGAGTAGTCCAGAGGCCACGTCCGCGATGTGCCGGAGGACATCATGACCGAGCCGTATCCCGACCCCGTACCGCCGGGTCCCACCCCGGGCCCCGACCCTCAGCACCCGGAGCCGTACCCGGACCCGGTGCCGCCCCCGCCGCCACCCCCGGGCCCGGGTCCCCAGCCGACGCCTCCGGCGCCGGGACCCGGTCCTGAACCGACGCCCCAGCCGCCGGGCCCGGGCCCGACGCCCCCCGTCCCCGGCCCCGACCCGTCGCCCATCCCGCCGGGCCCCGAGCCGGTGCCCAACCCGGAACCCGGACCGCCCTTGTCGTGAGCAGCGCCGGGCCGAGATCGCCCTGCTCCGCGACCTGTGGCGCACACGCTCCCGACCACGGTCGGGCCTCAGGCGCGGGCATACCTGCCCGACCCCGCGACCCTCCGGCACACACTCCCCGCACTCCAACAACTCGCCGACCAGCGCAGGCAGTTCGTCCGGCCCCGCCGCCCCCAGGACTCCTCAGGCGGAGACCTCCGACCGGTCCCCGCCCCACAGCGTGTGGAACGAGCCCTCGGCGTCCACCTTCCGGTACGTGTGCGCGCCGAAGAAGTCCCGCTGTCCCTGGGTGAGGGCGGCGGGCAGCCGCGTGGCGCGGAGTCCGTCGTAGTAGGCCAGCGCCGCCGAGAAGCCGGGTGTCGGCACGCCCTGGCGGGTCGCGGCGACGACGACCTCGCGCCAGTCGTCCTGCGCCGCGGCGATCTCCCGGGCGAAGGTGTCGTCGGAGAGCAGGCTCGGCAGGTCGGGGCGCGTGTCGTACGCCTCGCGGATGCGGTCCAGGAACGCCGCCCGGATGATGCAGCCGCCGCGCCAGATGGAGGAGACCTTGCCGAGGTCGATGTCCCAGCCGTACTCGTCGCTGCCCGCGGCGATCTCGTGGAACCCCTGGGTGTACGACACGATCTTCGAGGCGTACAGCGCCTGCTCGACCCGGTCCGCGAAGGCGCCCGCCTCCGACTCGCTCAGCGGCGACGCCGTAGGACCGGCCAGCCCCCGCGAAGCGGCCCGCAGGGCGGCGTGCCCGGACAGCGAGCGCGCGAAGACCGCCTCGGCGATGCCGGACACGGGCACGCCCAGGTCGAGCGCGATCTGCACGGTCCAGCGGCCCGTGCCCTTCTGCTCGGCCTGGTCCACCACCACGTCCACGAAGGGCTTGCCCGTCGCCGCGTCCACGTGTGACAGCACCTCGGCGGTGATCTCGATCAGGTACGAGTCCAGCCGGCCGGTGTTCCAGGTCCGGAAGATCTCCGCGATCCGCGCGGGCTCGTACCCGGCGACGTCGCGCAGCAGTTGGTAGGCCTCGCCGATCAGCTGCATGTCGGCGTACTCGATGCCGTTGTGCACCATCTTCACGAAGTGCCCGGCGCCGTCCGGCCCGACGTGCGTCACGCACGGCGCCCCGTCGGCGGCCTTGGCGGAGATCTTCTCCAGCATGGGGCCGAGGGAGTCGTACGACTCGACGGGCCCGCCCGGCATGATGCTCGGCCCGTGCAGCGCGCCCTCCTCGCCGCCGGAGACGCCCATGCCGACGAAGTGGATGCCCTGCTCGCGCAGGTCCCGCTCGCGGCGCCGGGTGTCCGCGAAGTGCGCGTTGCCGCCGTCGATGATCATGTCGCCCGGCTCCAGGAGCGGCGCGAACTCCTGGATCACCGCGTCGGTGGGGTCACCGGCCTTCACCATGACGACCAGGCGGCGGGGCCGCTCCAGGGCCGCCACGAACTCCTTGGCGGTCTCGGCCGCGATGAAGTCGCCCTCGCCGCCGAACTCCTCGACCAGCGCGTGCGTACGCGCGGCCGTCCGGTTGTGCACGGCGACGGTGTAGCCGTTGCGCGCGAAGTTGCGGGCGAGGTTGCGGCCCATGACCGCGAGCCCCGTGACGCCGATCTGGGCTGAAGTGCTCATATCGCCTGCTCCTAGAGATATCGGTGCTGATTGCCGGGCGTGACCGTCAGTATTGCCGCCTGGGCCCGTCCCCCCGCGCCGATACGCCGATACACCGACAGTTCATGACGTCCGTCGCGGCTCAATACGGACTCGGCACGGCCCGCGTCTCAGCGGCGGCATCGACGACCGCAGCCAACAAGGGGTCCATCCCGGCCACTTGGAGTGACGGCACGACCGATTGCCGTCTTGTCCTGGCCTGTTCGGCACCTCTACTTTTGGCCCTCCTGACGCTTGTCGAGGGGGCACCCCATGGCCGTACGCGGCCGGCACCGCCGGTATCAGCCGAACAGGATCAACCGGGCCTCGCTCACCGTCACGGCCGGCGGTGCCGGAATGGCCCTCCCGTTGGTCGGTGCCGGTGTCGCCCAGGCGGCCGACGCGGAGACCTGGGAGAAGGTCGCCGCGTGCGAGTCGAGCCACGACTGGAACATCAACACCGGCAACGGCCACTTCGGCGGCCTGCAGTTCACCCAGTCCACCTGGGAGGCCTACGGCGGCACCGCGTACGCGCCCCGCGCCGATCTGGCGAGCAGGGAGCAGCAGATCGCGGTCGCCGAGAAGGTCCTCGACGCCCAGGGCCCCGGCGCCTGGCCGGTGTGCTCGGAGCGCGCGGGGCTGACCCGCGGCGGCGAGAGCCCCGCCGTGCGCCCCCAGCAGGCGAAGACCTCCGTACGCGATGTGCAGCCGCAGAGCACGCCCCAGTCACGAGCGGGCCGGGCCGAGATGTACACCGTGGTCCGTGGCGACACCCTGTCGGGGATCGCCGACCGCGAGGACGTCCGCGGCGGCTGGCAGGGGCTGTACGCCACCAACCGTACGACCATCGGCTCCGACCCCGACCTGATCATGCCGGGCCAGCGGCTGAGCCTGGACGGCCACGCGGGCGGCACCCGCACCGGCCACGCGGCCCCGCAGCAGGACCGCGCCGAGCGCAAGGCACCGGGGAAGCAGCGGTCCCAGCCGGAGAAGCAGCGGTCCCAGTCGGGGGCGCAGCAGTCCAAGCCGGAGCAGCGCCGGTCCAAGCCGGAGCAGAAGCAGTCCAAGCCCGCGCCCGAGTCGCGCAAGACGTCCCGGTCCGCCGAGCGCGGGTCGTCCCTCGTGGCCCCCGTCGACGCCCCCACCGGCACGCCGTACCACAAGGCGGGTTCGTCCTGGTCGAAGGGCTACCACACGGGCGTCGACTTCCCCGTGCCGACCGGCACGTCCGTCAGGGCGATCGGCGCCGGGCAGGTCGTCAGCGCCGGGTGGGGCGGGTCCTACGGCTACCAGGTGGTGCTGCGGCACAACGACGGGCGCTACTCGCAGTACGCCCATCTGTCGGCGATCGGCGTGCGGGCCGGGCAGAGCGTGGGGGCGGGGCAGCGCATCGGCCGCTCGGGGTCCACGGGCAACAGCACGGGCCCGCATCTGCACTTCGAGGTGCGGACCGGGCCCGGCTTCGGCTCCGACGTCGACCCGGTCGCCTATCTGCGAGCGGGCGGCGTCAGGATTTGACACGCGTCCGGTGCCGGTCGAGCACCGGCAGCGGGACGTACGGCATGGCGTAGGCGGGGAGGAGGGCGACCGGCCTCTCCTCCTGCGACAGGTCGTCGAAGGCGCCCGCTGTGAGCGGCGCCGGCCCGAACGGATCCTCCACGAGCGCGGGAACGGTCTCCTCGACGGGGACCCGCTGCGTGACCACGACCGGCTCCTCGACGGAGACCCGCGGCCCGACCACGACCGGCTCCTCCGCAGGGACTTGCCGCGCGACTCCGGCCGGCTCCTCCGCGGACTCCGGCACAGCGGCCGCCGCACTCTCCGTGCGCGCGATGCGCTCGGTGGTGAGCAGGATCAGACCGCCCGCCGCCACCACACCGCAGCTCAGTGCGAGCACGGTACCGGCGGTGCCGTAGCGGAAGGTTTCGCCGAACATCGTGATGCCCACCGCGGCCGCCACCACCGGGTTGACCACGGTCAGCGTGGCCAGCGGGGCGGCGAGCCCGGCGCCCCGGTAGGCGGCCTGGGACAGCAGCAGACCGGCCGTGGCCAGCACACCGATGGCGCCGAGCGAGGGCAGGTCGGCCGCGCCGAGGCCGTCGGACCAGTCGACCGCGACGGTCTTGGTGAACACCGACGAGATACCGAAGGCGATGCCGGAGGCCGTGGCGAGGACCATCGCGCGCACCGCCGGATGCCGGTGGGCGGCCCGCCCGGCCACCGGCAGCGCGGCGACCACGGCGCCCGTGACGACGAAGACGGCGATCCGGTCCGGCCCGTCCAGCGAATGCGCCCCGGACGCGCCGACCAGGGACAGCAGACCCGCGAGGCCGACCGTCGCCATGATCGCGCCCCGCCAGGCGGTGGCACCCGCCTTGCGGCCCACGAACATCGCGGCCATCGGCAGCGCGAACACGATGGTCAGGGCGCCGAGCGGCTGCACCAGGCTGAGCGGTCCGAAGGCCAGCGCCACCACGTGCAGCAGTCCGCCGAGGCCGTTGAGCCCGACGGCGCCCCACCAGCCCGGCCGGCGCAGCGGTGCGTACTGCTCGCCGGAGGTCTCCGCCACGCGCTCCTGCACGATCGCTCCGCCGGCGTACGCGACGGCGGACACGAACGACAGCAGCACGGACAACGCGAGGGCGCTCATCGGCTGCTCCTCTGCGTGAGGCGGGGCTGTACAGCCCCACGCGGCGAACAATCGGCTTCCATGAACAACACGATGCCCTCTTCCGCTGTTCCCGTCGTCGTACCTGAGCACCCAATGGCTCGTACTACCGATGGAGTACGCAGGTGATCCCGTCCTCCCCAAGGCGGGTTACAGCGGCCGGACACCCTGAAGTTCCACCCCCTAGGTGACTTGGTACTACTGCTGTTCGTGGACCTCGACCCCGGACTCGCCGCTCTGCGACCGCTCGGCGCCTTCTTCACCGTGCGCACTCTCCTAGGTTCGGCAGGAGAGACCCCCAGCCGCTCGCCGACACTCGCGCACGCCTACGGATTCGTAACATCCGAACTTTGTGTGAATCCACTGACTTTTCGGGTGGACAAGGTCGCCGCCGCCCTGCGCGCGCCCGAGCCGCGCGTCGCCGCGTCGGTGGCGCATCTCGGGCTCGCGGCGCGGCTGTGGTCGATCGCCCTGGGCTGCGCCGTCCGCTACGGCCGGCTCCCCGATCTCGACCCGCGCCTGCTGCACTGGGACCCCGACGCAAGCGCCCCCGACGACCTGTGGCTGGCCGAGCTGCGGCCCGGGCCGCCCGCCGACGCGGCCGCACTCGCGGACGCAGTCCTGCTCGGGCACCTGGAGCCGCTGGCCGACGCCCTGCGCGCCGAGCACCGGCTCGCGCCGGGACTGCTGCGGGGCAACGCGGCCTCCGCGCTGGCCGGGGCCGCCCGCGAGGTGGACCGCTGGGCGCGGGCGGAGGGCAGCCCCGCCACCGGCGAGCGGGCCCGTGCCCTGGCCGCCGAGCTGCTCGGCCACCCCCTGCTGGCCGGCACCGGCACCCTCACCGGCACCTCCTTCCGGCGGCGCAGCTGCTGCCTCTACTACCGGCTTCCCGGCGGCGGCGTGTGCGGCGACTGCTGTTTCACCACGCCACCGCGCCCGCCCGGACCGTCGCGCTCTTCCCCGCGCGCCGCATCTGGGTGACCATGAAGATCCGTAAGCGAACAACTGGGGGTCATGGTGCGTGTGGGACTGCTGACACGGGAGTATCCGCCGGACGTGTACGGCGGGGCCGGCGTCCATGTCGAGTTCCTCGCCCGGGAGTTGAGGCCCCTGGTCGACCTCGACGTGCACTGCTGGGGCGAGGGCCGCACCGAGGGGGTGACGCGGCACAGCTCCTGGTCCGCGCTCGACGGCGCCAACGACGCGCTGCGCACGTTCTCCGTCGACCTGGCCATGGCGTCCGCGCTCCAGGGCCGTGAACTGGTCCACTCCCACACCTGGTACGCCAATCTCGCCGGCCATCTCGCCAAGATGCTGTACGGCATCCCGCATGTGATGACGGCCCACTCGCTGGAGCCGCTGCGCCCCTGGAAGGCCGAGCAACTGGGCGGCGGATACGCCCTGTCGAGCTGGGCCGAGCGCACCGCGGCCGAGTCGGCGGACGCGCTGATCGCCGTCTCCGGGGCCATGCGCCAGGACATCCTCGACTGCTACCCGGCGCTCGACCCGGACAAGGTGCACGTGGTGCACAACGGCATCGACACCACGCTGTACCGCCCGGACCCGGGCACCGACGCGCTGGAGCGCCTCGGGCTCGACCCGCGGCGCCCGTACGTACTGTTCGTCGGCCGGATCACCCGGCAGAAGGGCGTGCCCCATCTGCTGCGCGCGGTACGGGACATCGACCCGGCCGCGCAGGTCGTGCTGTGCGCGGGCGCGCCCGACACCCCGGAGATCGACCGTGAGTTCCGGGAGCTGTACGAGGAGCTGAGCCGGGTGCGCGACGGCGTGTTCTGGATCCCGAAGATGCTGCCGCGCCCCGAGGTGATCCAACTCCTCACGCACGCCGCGGTGTTCGTGTGCCCGTCGGTCTACGAGCCGCTCGGCATCGTCAACCTGGAGGCGATGGCGTGCGGCACACCTGTCGTGGCGTCGCGGGTCGGTGGAATACCTGAGGTCGTCGCCGACGGCGAGACCGGTCTGCTGGTGCCCGTGGACGACGGCTTCGAGGCGGGTCTCACGCGCGCGCTGGACAGCGTTCTCGCAGATCCGGAGGGTGCGCGGCGCATGGGCGAGGCCGGACGGGCGCGCGCGGTGGGGGAGTTCGGCTGGGACGCCGTCGCCCGGCGCACCGCCGACCTGTACGGGAAGATCCTCGAACAGGCTTAGCCGTCACCGCCCAGGGGCAGGGACATGAGGCAACCACGGTGAGGGGAGCGGCGATGCGTCGTGGGGGACCTTCTGTTCTCGGGATCGTGCTGGCGGGGGGCGAGGGCAAACGCCTGATGCCGCTGACCGCGGACCGGGCCAAACCGGCGGTGACGTTCGGTGGCACCTACCGCCTCGTGGACTTCGTCCTGTCCAACCTCGTCAACGCCGACATCCTGCGCATCTGCGTGCTGACGCAGTACAAGTCGCACTCGCTGGACCGGCACATCACCACCACCTGGCGGATGTCGAGCCTGCTGGGCAACTACGTCACACCCGTGCCGGCCCAGCAGCGGCTCGGCCCGCGCTGGTACCTGGGCAGCGCCGACGCGATCCTGCAGTCGCTGAACCTGGTCCACGACGAACAGCCCGAGTACGTCGCCGTGTTCGGCGCCGACCACGTCTACCGCATGGACCCGCGCCAGATGCTGGCCCGGCACATCGAGGCCGGTGCCGGGGTGACGGTGGCCGGGATACGGGTGCCGCGCGCGGAGGCGTCGGCCTTCGGGGTGATCTCGCCGGGCTCGGACGGCCGTACCGTCGAGCGGTTCCTGGAGAAGCCCGCGGACCCGCCGGGACTGCCCGACGCCCCGGACTGCGTGTTCGCCTCCATGGGCAACTACATCTTCACCACCAAGGTGCTGATCGAGGCGCTCCAGCGGGACGCCGAGGACCAGGCGTCCGTGCACGACATGGGCGGCTCGATCCTGCCCCAGCTCACCCACCGCGGCGAGGCGCAGCTGTACGACTTCAGCGACAACCACGTCCCCGGGGAGACCAGCCGTGACCAGGGCTACTGGCGGGACGTGGGCACCCTCGACGCGTACTACGACGCCCATATGGACCTGATCGCCGAGCGCCCGGCGTTCAACCTGTACAACCGCCAGTGGCCCATCTACACCCACTCCAACCAGCTCTCGCCCGCCCGGTTCAACGCGGGCGGCATCGCCGGCGAGTCGATCATCAGCGCGGGCTGCCTGATCCGCGGCCAGGTCACCCGGTCGGTGCTGTCGCCCGGCGTGGTGGTCGACCCCGGCGCGGTGGTGCAGGGCTCGGTGCTGCACGACAACGTGCACATCGGGCGGGGCGCTGTCGTGCGGGGCGCCATCCTCGACAAGAACGTCGAGGTACCCCCGGGCGCGACCATCGGGGTGAACCCGGAGCGGGACGCCGAGCTGTACAGCGTCTCGAAGAACGGGGTGATCGCCCTGGGCAAGGGCCAGCGCGTGACATGACTTTACCCGCTGTTAACTGTACGTAGCCTGATCGTACTTGACCGTAATCGCTCGCGCGGGTTTGACTGCTGACTCACCCGTCGTCGACGCGAGGCACGCCCGTGACGTCCGATCTGCTCGCACCCCTCGACCTGGCGTTCTGGAACATCGAGTCCCCCGAGCACCCCATGCACCTGGGCGCGCTCGGTGTCTTCGCGGCCCACTCGCCCACCGCGGGCGCCCACGCCGCCGACCTCCTCGCGGCGCGGGCCGCCGCGGTGCCCGGCCTGCGGATGCGCATCCGCGACGCGTGGCAGCCGCACCTGCTGCTGCGCCCGTCCACCTTCGGCGGCGCGGCCCGTGAGCCGTACCCCGCCTTCGACCCGCTGGACCATGTCGTCCTGCACGCCCCGGCCGACGACTTCCAGGCCGCCGCCGGCCGGCTCATGCAGTGCCCGCTGGACCGCGAGCGGCCGCCGTGGGAGGCGCACGTCCTGCCGGGGGAGGACGGCGTGTCCTTCGCCGTGCTGTTCAAGTTCCACCACGCCCTCGCCGACGGACTGCGCGCGCTCACCCTCGCCGCCGCCGTCCTGGACCCCATGGACGCGCCCGCCGCCCGGCCCCGCCGCGCCGAGGAGCCCCCGAGCGGTGGCCTCCTGCCCGATGTGCGCCGGCTGCCCGGCCTGGTCCGCGGCGCCCTGTCCGACGTGGGCCGCGCCCTCGACATCGGCGCGTCCCTCGCGCTGTCCGGCCTGGCCGTGCGCTCCTCGCCCGCGCTGACCGCCGAACCGTCCGGCACCCGCCGTACCGCCGGAGCGATCGTCGACCTCGACGACGTCCACCGCATCCGCAAGAGCGTCGGCGGCACCGTCAACGACGTCCTCATCGCGGTCGTCGCAGGCGCCCTGCGCCGCTGGCTCGACGAACGCGGCGACAGCAGCGAGGGCGTCGCCCCGCGCGCCCTGATCCCCGTCTCCAGGCGCCGCCCGCGCACCGCCCACCCGCAGGGCAACCGCCTGTCCGGCTACGTGATACGGCTCCCCGTCGGCGACCCCGACCCGCTCGGCCGCCTCGGCACCGTCCGTACGGCGATGGACCGCAACAAGGACGCGGGGTCCCACCGCGGCGCCGGAGCGGTCGCCCTCCTCGCCGACCACGTCCCCGCCCTCGGCCACCGTCTCGCCGGCCCCTTCGCCGGCCAGGCCGCCCGCCTCTGGTTCGACATCCTGGTCACCAGCGTCCCCCTGCCCGGCGTCCCCCTGCGTCTCGGCGGCCACGAACTCACCGCCGTCCACCCGTACGCCCCCCTCGCCCAGGGCCAGTCGCTGGCCGTCGCCGTCTCGACGTACCGGGGGAAGGTCCACTACGGCCTGGTCGCGGACGCGAAGGCGGTCCCGGACGTGGACAACCTGGCCGAGGCGCTGTCGGCAGAGGTGCAAACGCTGCTCACCGCATGCCCCTGAGGGGCGCGGGGAACTGCGCGACCAGCCCACGACGACCGGCAGCCCGAGGACGTGACCAGCCCCTCACGGCGCGACTCGGTTTTGTCAGCACAGCCCTCCGCTCCGTAGAATCCCCCGTTCGAACAGGGCGACGAGGGAATCGGGAAACGCGGCCATGACGGTGACAGAGGACGGCACGACGACCACGGACGAGGTCGTGTACGGCCCCGGCATCGACCCCGACCGGCTCGCCGTCTGCCTCAGCGTGCTGGAGGAGCTCGACAAGCTGGACGTCGACCACCCCGACGCGATCAAGGTGCGCCGAGCCACCTCGCACATCTACCGCACGGTCAAGCAGCGCCGCAGGCAGGAGCGCCGCGCCGCCAAGACCGCCCACGACAAGGCGGTCACCGAGGCCACCGCCACCGGCTCCGCCCAGCGCATCGACGACGAGACCGAGGGCATCCTGCCGTCGTCGCGCACCGAGGAGGGGCGGATCGCGGGCATACTCCAGCGCCCGCGCTCCTGCTACACCTGCAAGGGCCGCTATGTGGAAGTCGACTACTTCTACCACCAGCTCTGTCCGGACTGCGCCGAGCTGAACCGCGGCAAGCGCGACGCGAGCGCCGACCTGACCGGCAAGCGCGCCCTGCTCACCGGCGGCCGCGCCAAGATCGGCATGTACATCGCGCTGCGGCTGCTGCGTGACGGCGCCCACACCACGATCACCACGCGGTTCCCTAAGGACGCCATCCGCCGCTTCAAGGCGATGGACGACTCCGCGGACTGGATCCACCGCCTGGAGGTCGTCGGCATCGACCTGCGCGACCCCGCCCAGGCCGTGGCGCTCGCCGACCAGGTCGCCGAGCAGGGCCCGCTCGACATCCTGATCAACAACGCGACGCAGACCGTGCGCCGTCTGCCGTCCGCGTACGCCGCCCTGGTCGAGGGCGAGTCCGCCCCGCTGCCCGCCGGTGAGCTGCCTCCGTACCAGGTGATCGGCGCCTTCAACTCCGGCGCGGTCGACGGCCTCGCCGCGCTGCCGGTCGGCGCCTCCGGGCTGGACGCGCAGAAGGTGGCCGACCTGGCCCTGGTCGCGGGCAACGCCAGCATCGAGCGCCACCTCGACGGCACCGCCATCGACGCGGGCGGTCTGCTGCCGGACGTCGTCGAGAGCAACACCTGGGTGCAGACCATCGAGCAGATCTCCCCGGTGGAGCTGCTCGAGACCCAGCTGTGCAACTACACCTCGCCGTTCATCCTGATCAGCAAGCTGCGCTCGGCCATGGCGCAGGCCGCGCGCAAGGCGGAGAGCAAGCGCGCCTACGTCGTCAACGTCTCGGCGATGGAGGGCGTCTTCGGCCGCGGCTACAAGGGCGCGGGGCACCCGAACACCAACGCCGCCAAGGCCGCGATGAACATGGTGACCCGCACCAGCGCGCAGGAGATGTTCGAGTCCGACGGCATCCTGATGACCTCGGTCGACACCGGCTGGATCACCGACGAGCGCCCGCACTTCGACAAGCTGCGCCTGGCCGAGGAGGGCTTCCACGCGCCCCTCGACCTGGTCGACGGCGCGGCCCGGGTCTACGACCCGATCGTGCGCGGCGAGGCGGGCGAGGACCTGTACGGCGTCTTCATGAAGGACTACGCGCCCGGCAAGTGGTGAGCCGGGGGGGCCGTGCCGTCTCAGAAGGGCCTCGCGCTGTCCGCGAGGTCCGACCAGGCCAGTGCGAAGATCAGCGCGGCGATGGCGAACAGGACGGCGCCCACGGCGAGCGCGTAGAAGAGGACGGTCTTCGCGAGCTCCTTGTGCTCGGCGAGCGTGCGCGGGCGGCGCGGGGGCAGCTCGGTCTGACTCATCTCCGCCTCCTTCGGTGAGGCAGCCTGCCCGGCGTCCGAGGGCCTCCGGGCACCGGGTCCGGGCAGTTCCCATGCTCGCACCGCCTCCCGCCGTACGCCCGGCGGGCCGGATCAGTCCACCGCGCCCAGCCGGGAGTGCCGGGCCGCGAGCAGTTCCAGCAGCGTGCGCCAGTCGTCGAGGACCCCGGCGTCGAGGTCCGGGACACGCGCCGCGTCGTGCGCCTGCCGCAGGCTCAGCGCGTCCTCCCCGAGCGGACCGGCCGCCCCCGGCCCCGTCCCGGCCGCCCTGTGCAGTCGTACGAGTCGGAAGACGCGGTCGCCGAGCAGCGGCCGGACCGCCTCCGCCGCCAGGTCCGCGTGCCTGGGGTGGTCACCCGGTTGCAGTACCCGGCCGAGCTCGTGCACCAGCCCGGCGACCTGGAGCTCCTTGTCGGCGGGGCGGCCGCGGCGCAGCATGGCCGCCGTCTGCAGGGAGTGCTCGTGCAGATCGACCGGGTCGCCGGGGGTGCGGACGCCCCGGCACGCGCTCAGCAGGTCCATCAGCTCGTCGACGCCGCGCAGCTCCATGCGTCGGTCCTCCCGCGAGACAGCCGTAGGGGTACGCCAGCAGATCATGGCGAGCTTTCGGCCGGGCCAACGGCACCTGAACGTCATGGCCGGGGCGAAAATCTGTTCGATGTGCTGGGCTGAACGAGTGGCCGCAAAGCAACTCTTCGTGTATCAAAGCGGGAAGAAACGCTCGCTCTTCGAGGCTGTCCGACTTCGGATAGTTACTCGATGTTTTCAGCCCGATCGAGCGGGCACCCGCTCAGATGGTTATCCTGTCTCGGACGGACAGCACAGCGGGTCCCACCCACACCCACGGTCCGTCCCGGGAACAGCCGGTCCACCACGGTCTGCTCTCGCACCGAAAGATCGACGCCACCGCGTCCGGACGGTTTTCCAACCAGACCCGAGCGCGCGTCAGGTGCCGAGCGCGACCTGACCGACTGCCCGAGGGTGACCCGACACATAAGGAGTGCGCGGTGACACCGGAGAAGACGAATCGCGACCAGCGCCCCAAGGAACGCACGGACCGTACCGGCCGCAGGCCCGACGAGCTCGGCAGCCTGGACGTGTGGGCCCGCTCGGCTCCCATCCGGCTCGCGGGCTACGAGGACGACCTCGCGGAGCCCCACATCCTGCCCAGCGTGGACTGAACAGGCTGTCCGTCGTCGCCGGTACGGGCGTGCCGGGTGCACGCCCGTCCGGGGTTCAGCTGATCCGAGCCGTCCGCTCCCACGCGTGCAGCTTCTCCAACTGCCCCGCGATCTCGAGAAGTTCCGCCTCCGACCCCGGCCGACCCACCAGCTGCACGGCGCAGGGCGCGCCCGAGGGCAGCATGCCGAACGGCACCGCCGCCGCGGGCCATCCGGTGAGGTTCCACGGCGGGGTCATCGGCGAATAGGCACTGTTCACCGCGATGTTGCGCAGCCAGCCCCGCTCGTGCCACGGCCCGGCCTTGGGGGAGCGGCGGGCCAGCGCCGGCATCAGCAGCACATCGTGCTCCGCGAAGAACGGCTCCAGCCGCCGCCGCAGCGCCGCACGGCTCTCCCCGCCCCGCACCTTCGCCACGAAACGCCGCCCGAGGGCCGCATGCACCCGGGTGCGCCGCGTCAGCAGCCGCGGATCGAGGCCCTGCGCGTCGACCGACGTGCCCGCCGTCCAGTGCGCGAGCGCGGTGAGGCTCAGTGACAGCGGATACGGCGGATCCGCCCGCCGTACGCGATGCCCCGCCACCGCCAGCAGTCCGGCCGCCTCCCGCACGGCGTTCGTATACGGCCTGGCGACCGCGACCCCGGCCAGCGGACTGCGCAGGGACACCGCCACCGAGCGCGGCGCGGGCTCCTGGCTGTGCGGCACCTCCGTGTCCGCGAGCACCGACAGCATCAGCCGCGCGTCCTCGACGGTCGTGGCGAGCGGCCCGTTCTCCGACATGCCGAACCAGTCGCCGTCGCCGATCCCGGCCGGCACGACGCCGTGCCCGGGCTTGATGGTGACCAGCCCGCAGTTGGCGGCCGGAATGCGCAGCGAGCCCATCCCGTCGTTGCCGAGCGCGATCGGCGTGAACCCGGCGGCGACCGCGGCCGCGCTGCCGCCGGAGGACCCGCCCGCCGTGCGCGAGGTGTCCCACGGGTTCCGGGAGGTGCCGTGCACGCCCTCGGTCGTACCGAAGACGCACAGCTCGGGGACGTTGGTCAGCCCCACGACGACGGCGCCCGCCGCCCGCAGCCGGGCGACCGTCACATGGTCCTCGTCCGCGGGCGTCCGAGGTGTCGCCGCCGAGCCGACCCGCATCGACTCGCCGCGCACCGCCAGATTGTCCTTCACCGCCACCGGCACCCCGGCGAGCGGCAGTTCGGCGAGGTCCGCCCGGGCCCCCACCTCGTCCGCCTCGACCAAGGCCGCCCCGGCCCGCACCACTCGGAACGCCCCGATCCGCCCGTCCAGCCGCTCGATCCGCGCCAGATGCTCCGCCACGACCTCCCGGGGCGTGACCCGCTTCTCCCGCACAGCGGCAGCGATCTCGACGGCGGTCCGGCCCACCCAACTGGTCACGACGGCTCCTCGGGGCTACTGGTGAGTATGCACGGAGAACTGTGCCGGTAGGCGGGCCGTACGTCGAGAGGGGGCGGGCCGGCACCTCACTCCGCGCGGGCCACCCCCGTGCTCTCCCTCCCCAGCAGCCGCGGCACCGGCACCCGCACCGTCCGGGCCGGCCCTCCGTCCAGCAGCGCGGTCAGCTCCGTGGCGGCCGTGCGGCCGAACTGGACGCTGTCGCGGGAGAGGGCGGACAGGCGGGGGCGGACCATGCGGCACAGGGCCGAGTCCTCCCAGGCGACCACCGAGACGTCGCCCGGGACGGAGAAGCCCAGTTCGGCGGCCGCGGCGACGCCGGCGACGGCCATGACGTCGTTGTCGTAGATCAGCGCGGTCGGTGCCGGGGCCGCGGTGAGGACCCGGCGGGTCACCGCCGCGCCCGCCTCGTCGGAGTAGTCGGTGGTCACCGAGCGGACCTCCGTCAGGCCCCGCCGCTCCGCCTCGGCGCGCAGGGTGCGGATCCGGCGCTGGGTGTGCGCGAGGCCCGTGAGGCCGGCGATGTGGACGATCCGGCGATGGCCGAGGCCGTGCAGTTCGTCCACCACCGCGGCCATCGCGCCCGCGTCGTCCGCCCACACCGTCGACAGGCCGGGGTGCCGCTCGTCAGGTGCGCCGCCGATCACCACGGCGGGCAGGCCGAGTTCGTCCAGCAGGTCGGGCCGCGGGTCGTCGGTGCGCGGGTCGGCGACCAGCAGTCCGTCCACCCGGTGCTCGGCCCACCACCGCCGGTACACCGCGCACTCGTCGGCCACGTCCTCCACCACCTGGAACAGCAGGCCCAGATGGCGCTCCGCCAGCACCTCCTGGATGCCGGAGACCAGTTGGAGGAAGAACGAGTCCACGCCGAGCGTGTCGGCCGGCCGGGCGAGCACGAACCCGACCGTCGCGGCCCCCTCCCCGGACAGCGCCCGCGCCGCCGTGCTGGGCCGCCAGCCGAGCTGCTCGGCGACCCGGCGCACCTTCTCGCGGGTGTCGTCGGAGACCCCGGGCCGGCCGTTCAGCGCGAAGGAGACGGCGCTCTGGGAGACCCCGGCATGCCGGGCGATGTCCTTCATCGTCGGCCGCCGGGCCGGTGAACGCCTGCCCTGCACACTGCCTCCCCATTCCCCGCGGCGGTTTCCGGACAGTACAGCTAATGCGCTTCAGCTTCGTCAACCTAATGCGCATTAGCGCTAAACAAATTAGCTGTGCGCGATGGATTGACGACCCTGCGCGGCGGCGTGCAAGGTCTCCGTCGTTGGCCAACTCCGGCACAAAGGAGACCCGTTCGGCATGCCTCTTTCCCGCAGAACCTTCGCAGCCGCCGCCCTGTGCACCCTTCTGCCGCTGAGCGCCTGCGGCTCCGGCGACGACGGCGGCACGAGTGACGCCTCCGGCAAGGTCGAGGGCGACATCACCTTCCAGACCTGGAATCTCCGGGCCAACTTCAAGCCGTACTTCGAGGATCTGATCGCGGAGTTCGAGAAGAAGCACCCCGGCACCCGGGTCAAGTGGATCGACCAGCCCGCCGAGGGCTATGCCGACAAGATCAGCGCCGACGCGGCCGGCGGCACCCTGCCCGACGTCGTCAACGTCTCCCCGGACCTCGTCGCCCCGCTCGCCAAGGCGGGCCTCGCCCTGGACCTGGACAAGGCGGCCGGGAAGTACAGGAAGGAGTACCTGGAGGGCGCCTGGGCCGGGCACCAGGTGCCGGGCATGACCGGGACGTACGCCTTCCCCTGGTACCTCAACACCGGCCCGCTGTTCTACAACAAGTCCCTCTTCGAGAAGGCCGGCCTCGACCCCGAGCAGCCGCCGCGGACGTACGACGAACTCTTCGACGACGCCCTGCAGTTGGCGAGGAAGAGCGACGGCGAGGTCGCCACCCTCGCCAACGTGCCCACCATCGAGGACTTCGGCCGCTACGGCGTCCCGCTGATGAACGACGAGGGCACCGGCTTCGCCTTCAACGACCCCAAGGGCGTCGAACTCCTCACCAAATACAAGGAGTTGTACGACGCCAAGGCCCTCGACCCGCAGGCGCTGACCGCCACGCCCGAGTCGTCCGGCAAGAAGTTCCTCACCCAGGCCGTCGCCATGAACCCCGGCAGCGCCCTCGACCTCGGCAACTTCAAGAAGCAGGCGCCCGGCCTGTACGAGAACATCGGCATCACCGACCAGATCACCAGCACCGGCCACGCCAACATGTATGTGATGGGCGTGATGGTCAACGCGCAGAGCAGGCGCACGCCGGCCGCCGTCGAGTTCGCGCACTTCGTCACCGACGCCGCGCACCAGATGTCGTTCGCCCGGCAGGTCGCCATCTTCCCCAGCACCGCCGGCTCGCTCGACGACCCGTACTTCACCAAGGAGGACGGCACCGACGAGACACGCGTACGCGTCGCCGCCGCCAAGTCGCTGAAGACAGCCGTCAATTACACGCCGGTGCTGTTCAGCGAGCAGATGAAGACCGAGCTGCGCAACGCCGTCGCCCGTGCGCTCCAGGGCAAGGAGAGCCCCGAGGCGGCTCTTGACAACGCTGTCGAGGCCTGCGACCGGCTTCTGCGGCAGCAGGGCTGAGCGAGCATGGCCTCTTCGACCGTCACCCGGTCGCGACCTCGGGAGCGGAGCGGGACGCGGCCTCCGGCGCCACGCCGGGTGCGGCGCCAACTGCCGACCAGCCCCTGGCTGTTCGCCGCTCCCGGGCTGCTCGTCGCCGGCGCGTTCGTGCTGTACCCGTTCCTGTCCACCGTGACGAACGCCTTCACGGACCGGCGCACCCTGATCCCGGGACAGTTCGTCGGCCTCGCCAACTTCCGCGAGATGCTCCACGACGACATGTTCTGGATCGGCCTGCGCAACAGCACGCTCTACGTCCTCGGCGTCGTCCCCGCGCTGGTGATCCTGCCGCTGCTGCTGGCCCTGCTGGTGCAGCAGAACATCCCCGGCATCGCCTTCTTCCGGTCCGCCTTCTACACCCCGGTCGTCGCCTCGATCGTCGTCGTGGGTCTGATCTGGGTGTGGCTGCTGGACGAACGCGGGCTCGTCAACGCACTGTTGGAGGCCGTCGGCGTCGGCCGGGTCGGGTTCCTCAGCGACCAGTGGCTGCTGCTGCTCAGCGCCATGGCCGTCACGGTCTGGAAGGGCCTCGGCTACTACATGATCATCTACCTCGCGGCCCTGGCGAACGTGCCGCGCGAACTCCACGAGGCCGCCGCGGTGGACGGCGCCGGTGCCGTGCGGCGCTTGCTCACGGTCACCGTGCCCGCCGTCCGGTCCACCATGGTGCTCGTCGGCGCGCTGTCGTCGGTGGCCGCGTTCAAGGTGTTCTCCGAGGTGTATCTGATGGCCGGCCCCAGCGGCGGCCCGGCGGGCGAGGACACCACCCTCGTCATGCTGGTCCAGCGCACCGGCACCGGCCTGACCGGCCGCGTCGGATACGCCTCCGCCCTGTCCGTCGTCGTCTTCGTCGTCACCGTCGCCCTGATGCTGCTCGTGCTGCGGGCCGACCGGAAGGAGGCGGCATGAGAGGGGCACGCACGGGTGAACTGGTGCTGCGGTACGTGTTGTTGCTGGCCGTCCTGGCCCTCACCGTCGGGCCGTTCCTCTGGCAGCTGTCGACGTCCCTGAAGGGCCCGACCGAGGACATCTACAGCTCCCCGCCGAGCTTCGTGCCCTCGGATCCGACGCTCCACAACTACGAACGGGTCGCCGACACCATCCCCGTCTGGGACTACGCCCTGAACTCCCTGAAGGTCGCCGGCGCCAACGTCGTCACCAACTGCGTCGGCTCCGCGCTCGCCGGATACGCGCTGGCCCGGCTGCGCTACCGCGGCCGCCGCGCCGCCACGCTGGCGTTCGTCCTGGCCATGCTCGTGCCCGTGGAGGGCATCATCATCGCCCAGTTCACGACCATGCGGGAGCTGGGCCTGAACAACACCCTGATCGGCGTGGTGCTGCCCGGCTGCATCGGCGCGATGAACGTGCTGCTGATGCGCAACGCCTTCCTCAACCTGCCGTACGAGATCGAGGAGGCGGCCTACGTCGACGGGGCGAACGTCTGGCAGCGGTTCCTGCGGATCGCGCTGCCGTCGGTCAAGGGGACCGTGGCCGTCGTCGCGATCTTCGCCTTCATGGGCGCCTGGGACGACTTCCTGTGGCCGCTGATCGTGCTGAGCGACCCGTCCAAGTTCACGCTGACCATCGGCCTCAACTACCTGCACGGCACCTTCGCGAACGACGAACGCCTCGTCGCCGCGGGCACGGTCATCGCCGTGGCCCCGCTGATCGCCCTCTTCGCCTGTCTCCAGCGGTACTTCTTCCGCGGGGTCGGCGAGGGCGCCGTGAAGGGCTGAGGCCGCCTTTCGCGCCTCCTTAACGTCACAAGGACACCGCATGCCTCCTGCCGTGCGCTTCGGCGTCAACTACACGCCCAGCGAAGGGTGGTTCCACCACTGGCTCGACTTCGACCTCGACTCCGTACGCGCCGACCTCGACTCCGTCGCCGCCCTCGGCCTGGACCACATCAGGGTCTTCCCGCTGTGGCCGTACTTCCAGCCGAACCGCTCGCTGATCCGCGGCCGGGCCGTCGAGCAGCTGGTGCAGCTCGTGGACGCGGCCGGCGAACGCGGTCTGGACGTCAACGTGGACGGCCTGCAAGGGCACTTGAGCAGCTTCGACTTCCTGCCCGCCTGGACCCGCACCTGGCACCGGCGCAACCTCTTCACCGACCCGTCGGTGATCCAAGGCCAGGCCGCCTACCTGCGCACCCTCGCCGCCGCGCTCGCCGGCCGGGCGAACTTCCTCGGCATGACCCTCGGCAACGAGATCAACCAGTTCGCGGCCGACCCACACCCCGACCCCGACCGGGCGAGCGCCGACGAGATCGACGCCTGGCTGGAGCGGATGCTCGCCGCCTGCGAGGAGGGCGCCCCCGGCCGGCTCCATCTGCACGCCGAGTACGACGCGACCTGGTACCAGGACGACCAGCCCTTCACCCCGGCGCAGGCCGCCCGGCGCGGGGACGTCACGGCCGTGCACTCCTGGGTCTTCAACGGCACCGCCCAACGGCACGGCCGTACGTCCGTCCCCACCGAGCACCACGCCGCGTATCTGATCGAGCTCGCCAAGGCCTGGGCCGACGACCCGCACCGGCCCGTCTGGCTCCAGGAGGTCGGCGCCCCCGCGCCGCTCATCCCGCCCGAGCACGCGGCGGACTTCACCGCGGCCACCGTGGCGAACGCCCTGGACTGCCCCGACCTGTGGGGCATCACCTGGTGGTGCTCGCACGACGTCTCGCGAGACCTCGCCGACTTCCCCGAACTCGAGTACGGCCTGGGCCTGTTGACCAATGACCGGCGGCCCAAGGAGGCGGCCCTCGCCCTCGCCCGGGCCGCGCGCGAGGGGACTCGCGCGCCCGAAGCCCGTACGACCGCCCTGGTCGTGCCCGCCGACCCGGGCGCCCGCTCGCGCTGCGCGCCCGGCGGACCCGTCTTCGACGCCTTCTTCCGGCTCACCGCCGACGGGGCCCGACCCACCACCGTCCTCGACACCCGCGCCGACGACAAGGAACACCTGGCCGCGCGCGGCATCACCGAGACCGTCACTCCCGAACAGGTACTCCCCGCCCCACCCGGACTCCCAGGAGGCACCCGCTCGTGAACCCCACCAGACGTACCGTGCTCCTCGCCGGAGCGACCGCCGCGATGGTCCCCGCCCTTCCCGCGCTTCAGGCGCATCCCGCCGAGGCCGCGGAGGCCGCCGGGGCCGCCGGGGCCGCGGGAGCCACGCCCCGCGCCGCCTCCCTCCAGCCGTACGCCTCGTACTGGTACCCGGACTCCCTGCCCTCCGGCACGCCCGGCCCCGGCATCACCTGGCGCAGCCTGAAGAGCTGGCGCGCGGCCGAGGACACCGACCTGGCCTTCAACGCGTCGACCGTCCCGCTCGCCCCGCGCTTCACACCGGCCCCCGCGAACGCCACCGCCCGCGACGGGCAGGCCCGCATCCAGTCGCTGGTGTCCTTCGGGCCGACGTCGGGCAACCCCTCGCAGGGCTCGGCCACCGCCGACTACTACGCCCTCACCCACTGGGCGTACATCGACGAGCTGGTGTTCTGGGGCGGCTCGTCCGGCGAGGGGCTGATCCTCGCCCCGAACGCGCCGATCGTGGACGCCGCCCACCGGCACGGCGTGCGCGTCCTCGGCAACATCTTCCTGCCGCCGGCCGCGTACGGCGGACAGCTGCGGTGGACCCGCGACCTGGTGCAGAAGGACGCCGCCGGACGGTATCCGCTGGCCGCGCGGCTGGTGGAGGTCGCCGCGGCGTACGGCTTCGACGGATGGTTCGTGAACGCCGAGACCGGCGGCGGCGACTCGGCGCTGGGGGCGGCCATGCTGGGTTTCCTTCGGGAGCTTCGGGCGCTGGCGGCGGCCCGTGGGCAGCGGGTGACCTGGTACGACGCGATGACGGTGAACGGCACGGTGAGCTGGCAGGGCGGCCTGACCTCGCAGAACGAGCCGTTCTTCCTGGCCGCCGACGACATGTTCGTCGACTTCCGCTGGACGGCCTCGCGGCTCGCCTCCTCCGGGCAGCGCGCCGAGCGGCTGGGACGCAGCCGGTACGCGCTGTGGGCGGGCGTCGACGTCGAGTCGAACGGCTGGAACTCGACGGTGAACTGGGACGCGATCGTGCCCGCGCAGTCGCCGGACGTCGTCTCGCTCGGCTTCTACCGGCCCGAGTGGACGCGCAACCACCTGCCGGCGGACGGGCGCGCGCCGGTCGACTTCCACGCGGCGGACGACCGGTTCTGGACCGGGCGGTCCGCGGACCCCTCGCGGCCGGACACGGCGGACCCGTGGCGGGCGCCGGCGGTGGTGGTGGCCGACCGGTCGACGGTGACGTCGGTGCCGTTCGCGAGCGTGTTCAACACCGGGCACGGGTTGCGGTGGTACGAGGAGGGGCGCGTGACCTCGGCCGCGCCCTGGAACCACCTCGGCCTCCAGGACAGGCTGCCGTCGCGACGGTGGGCCGTGCACACGTCGGGCGGCAGCGGGGTGCGGCCGGCTGTGAACTTCGATTTCGCCGACGCGTGGCGTGGCGGGAGCAGTGTGCTTCTCGCGGGTGAACTGGACGCGCCGGTGGTGCTGGATGTGTATGCGACACGGCTGCCGGTGGGTGTTGACGGAGTTCACGCGGTTGTCGAGCTGACCGACCGGATCGACGAGGGCGCGGTGAAAGTCGAGTTGGCCGTCGCCACCGCCGAGCCGAGCACGCCCGGGGCGACGCCGCCGTACAGATATTTCCCTGTGAACTCGGTCAACACCTGGCACACCACGACCGTGCAGCTCACAGGGCTCACCGGGGCCGACACCATTCAGGCCCTAGGCGTCCGTCTCACGCCCGCCGCCGGCTCCGGCTCCGGGCCCGTCCCCGTGCGCTGGCGGCTCGGCGGGATCGCCGTCCGCACCGCACCCGCCCAGACCCCGGCCGCCCCCACCGGCTTCCGCATCACCGCGGCCTCGGACGGCGAGTTGCGCCTCGCCTGGAACCCCGCCCCCGGAGGCGTGCGCCACTACACCCTGCACCGCCTGCTCCCCGACGGCACCCGCCGCTTCCTCGGTGCCACCTGCCAGCGCGCCTACTTCCTCGGCGGGCTCCAGCGCGAGCAGGGCGAGCGTGCGGCGCGGTTCGAACTGCGCGCGGTGGGGGAGCTGTACACCTCGTCGGACCCCGTGACCGTCACCCGTCCCTGGTAGGAGCACCCCACATGCATGACGACCGCACCCTCGTCGAGGCCCGGCTGAGGCGTGTCCTCGACGAACGCATCCGTCCCGCCGTGTACCCCGAGTCCGTGCCGCTGGAGGTGGCCGTCTGGCACGCCCCCGACGAGCCGGTCCCGGTCGCCGAGGGCTTCGCGGCCGAGCCCGCGCCGATCGAGGTGGGCTCCCGGTGGGGTGCTCCCTGGGGCACCAGCTGGTTCCGGGTGACGGGCACGGTGCCCGAGGCCTGGGCCGGGCGGACCGTCGAGGCGATCCTGGACCTCGGCTTCGACGAGAACATGCCCGGCTTCCAGTGCGAGGGCCTGGTCTACCGGCCCGACGGCACCCCGGTGAAGGGCCTCAACCCGCGCAACCAGTGGGTGCGCATCGGCGCGCCCGTCGAGGGCGGCGAGGAGGTGCGGCTGCACATCGAGGCCGCCTCCAACCCCGTCATCCTCGACTACCACCCGTTCCGGCCGACGCAGCTCGGTGACAAGGAGACCGCGGGCAGCGAGCCGCAGTACACGCTCGCCCGGATGGATCTCGCCGTCCTCGACGAGACGGTGTGGCAGCTGGTGATCGACCTGGAGGTGCTCGGCGAGCTGATGGCCGAGCTGCCGGTGGACTCCCCGCGCCGGCACGAGATCCTGCGGGCCGTCGAGAGGGCGCTGGACGCGGTCGACCTCCAGGACGTCAACGGCACGGCGGAACAGGCCCGTTCGCACCTGCGGCCCGCCCTCGCCGCTCCCGCTGTGCCCTCCGCGCACCGCATCAGCGCCGTCGGGCACGCGCACATCGACTCGGCATGGCTGTGGCCGCTGCGGGAGACGGTCCGCAAGGTGGCTCGTACGACGGCCAACATGACGGCCCTGCTGGAGGACGAGCCCGACTTCGTCTTCGCCATGTCGCAGGCGCAGCAGTGGGCGTGGGTGAAGGAGCACCGGCCCGAGGTGTGGGCGCGGGTGCGAAAGGCGGTGACCGACGGGCGGTTCGTGCCGGCCGGCGGCATGTGGGTGGAGTCGGACACCAACATGCCGGGCTCGGAGGCGATGGCCCGCCAGTTCGTGCACGGCAAGCGCTTCTTCCTCGACGAGTTCGGCATCGAGAACGACGAGGCGTGGCTGCCCGACACCTTCGGCTTCGCCGCGGGCCTGCCGCAGATCATCAAGGCGGCGGGCGCCAAGCGGCTGCTGACGCAGAAGATCTCCTGGTCGCAGACGAACAAGTTCCCCCACCACACCTTCCGCTGGGAGGGCATCGACGGCACCCGGATCTTCACCCACTTCCCGCCCGTCGACACCTACAACTGCTCGATGAAGGGCAGCGAGATCGCCCACGCGGCCCGCAACTTCAAGGACAAGGGCGTCGCCCGCCACTCCCTCGCCCCCACCGGCTGGGGCGACGGAGGCGGCGGCACCACCCGCGAGATGGTCGCCAAGGCGGCCCGGCTGCGGGACCTCGAAGGCTCGGCGACCGTCGTGTGGGAGACCCCGCGGGACTTCTTCGACAAGGCCGAGGCCGAGTACCCCGAGCCGCCCGTCTGGGTCGGCGAGCTCTACCTCGAACTGCACCGCGCCACCCTCACCAGCCAGGCCCAGACCAAGCAGGGCAACCGGCGCAGCGAACACCTGCTGCGGGAGGCCGAACTGTGGGCGGCCACGGCTGCCGTGCGCACCGGATTCCCGTATCCGTACGAGGAGTTGGACCGGATCTGGAAGACGGTCCTGCTGCACCAGTTCCACGACATCCTGCCCGGCTCGTCCATCGCCTGGGTGCACCGCGAGGCCCGCCGGACCTATGTCCGGTTGGCCGAGGAGCTGAACGGCGTCATCGACGCGGCCCAGCGCGCGCTGGCGGGTGAGGGGGCGCGCGAGCTGGCCTTCAACTCCGCGCCGCACGGCAGGAACGGGGTCGCCGCGGGCGGAGCCGGAACCCCCACCGCCGCACTGCCGGTCGAGCCCGCCCCGCGCGTCGGGGGCGGCTTCGTCCTCGACAACGGTCTGCTCCGGGTCGAGATCGACGCACAGGGGCTGGTCGTCTCGGCGTACGACATCGAGGCCGACCGCGAGACGATCGCACCGGGCCGGGCCGCGGGCCTGCTTCAACTGCACCCGGACTTCCCCAACATGTGGGACGCCTGGGACGTCGACAAGTTCTACCGCAACGCGGTCACCGACCTCACCGACACCGACGAGATCACGGCCACCGAGGCCGGCGCTGTCCGGGTCGTGCGGTCCTTCGGCGACTCGCGTGTCACGCAGGTGCTGACGCTGGCGCCGGGGGAGCGGCGGCTGGTGCTGGACACGGAGGTCGACTGGCACGAGACGGAGAAGTTCCTCAAGCTGGCGTTCCCCCTCGACGTGCACGCCGAACGGTACGCGTCCGAGACGCAGTTCGGGCACTTCCACCGGCCCACCCACACCAACACCTCATGGGAGGCCGCCAAGTTCGAGGCCTGCAACCACCGCTTCGTCCATGTCGCGGAACCCGGCTGGGGCGTGGCGGTCGTCAACGACTCGACGTACGGCCACGACGTGACCCGCACGGTCCGCTCCGACGGCGACCTCGGTACGACGACCACGGTCCGGGTGTCCCTGCTGCGCGCCCCGCGCTTCCCCGACCCCGAGACCGACCAGGGCGTCCACCGCTTCCGGCACGCCCTCGTGCCGGGCGCGGACATCGCCGACGCGGTCCGCGAGGGCTGGCGGGTGAACCTGCCCGAGCGGCACCTGACCGGCGCGCGGGAGGTGGCCCCGCTGGTCACGGTCGACCAGGACGCGGTCGTCGTCACCGCGGTGAAGCTCGCCGACGACGGCAGCGGTGACGTGGTCGTCCGCTTCCACGAGGCCCACGGCGGCCGCTGCCGCGCCACCCTGACGCCCGGGTTCGAGTTCGCGGAGGTGCAGGTCACCGACCTGCTGGAGCGCCCGCTGACCGAGGTACCCGCGCCACGGAGCGACGGCGGGCGGATCGCCGTACGGCTGCGGCCGTTCGAGCTGGTCACCCTGCGGCTGCGCAGGAGCTGAGCACGGTCCGGGATTTGGCGGTATCCGAACCTTTTGCCGGGCCTGATCGGCCTGATAGGCATGCGGTCGCCGATGCCCCGGACCGAAAGGCCCTCCGTGACCAGGTACCTCGACCATCCGCACCCGCACACCACCCGGCCGGTGACCCGGTGAACCGGCTGGGCCGCAGCGCCGTCAGGGTCAGCGAGCTGGCCTTCGGCGGCAGCGCCATCGGCAACCTCTTCACGGAGGTCACCGAGACACAGGCGCACGAGGCGGTGGCCGCCGCCTGGCAGCGCGGTGTCCGCTACTTCGACACCGCGCCGCACTACGGCCTCGGCCTGTCCGAGCGCCGCCTGGGCGCGGCCCTGCGCGAGCGTCCCCGGGCGCAGTACGCGATCTCCACCAAGGTCGGCCGGCGCCTGGAGCCGTCCGACCGGGGCGGCGACGACCTCGCGCAGGGCTTCGCCGTCCCCGCCACGCACCGCCGTGTCTGGGACTTCAGCGAGGACGGCGTACGGCGCACCCTGGAGGGCAGCCTGGAGCGGCTCGGCCTCGACCACGTCGACATCGTCTATCTGCACGACCCCGACGACCACGCGGAGGAGGCCTTCCGGGAGGGCTATCCGGCGCTGGAGAAGCTCCGCGCGGAGGGCGTGGTCGGCGCCATCGGGGCGGGCATGAACCAAGCGGAGATGCTCACCCGGTTCGTCCGCGACACGGACGTCGACGTGGTGCTGTGCGCGGGGCGCTACACCCTGCTCGACCAGCAGGCCCTGATCGAGCTGCTGCCCGCCGCGCTGGACCGCGGCACGTCCGTCGTCATCGGCGGCGCGTTCAACTCCGGTCTGCTGGCCGACCCGAGACCGGGGGCGACCTACAACTACGCCACCGCGCTGCCCGAGTTGCTGCACCGCGCCCTGCGGCTGAAGGCCGTCGCCGCCCGCCACGGCACCACACTGCGCGCCGCCGCCCTGGCCTTCTGCGCGGCCCACCCGGCCGTCGCCGCGGTCCTGGTCGGCGCCCGCTCGGCCCATGAAGTCGTCGACTGCGCCCACCAGTTCGCGGCCCCTGTCCCTGCCGACCTGTGGCGGGAGCTGCGGGAGACGGGGCTGCTGCCGCCGGAGGCCCCCGTGCCCGGGGAAGCAACCGTGTGACGCCCTTCACAGGAACCTTCCGTCCTCCCGCCTCCTCCTCGGACTGTCGGCATGTCCGCACCCGAGGAGGAACCCACCATGGAGCACATCACCCGGCGCCGCGCGGGCCAGGCCGTGGCCGCGCTGCTGGCCCTGGACGGCCTGGCGCACGTGTACTGGGCCACCGGCGCGACCTGGCCCGCGGCCGACGACCGCGCCCTCTCGCTCGCCGTCCTCGGCACCGAAGTCCCCTTCACCGCACCGGTGGTGCTGCCGCTGGCCGCGCTGCTGTTCACCTCCGCCGCGGCCGTCCTCGGCCGGGCCAGGGGACGCGGCGGCCGGCGGACCCGGCGGCTGCTGCGGCTCGTCACCCTCGCCGTCGCCGCCGGGCTGCTGATCCGCGGGACGGCCGGCATCGCCTGGGCGCTGGGCCTGGGCGACGACGCGGGCCCCGTCTTCCACCGGCTGAACCTGCTGCTCTACACGCCGGTGTGCCTGGTCTTCGGCCTCGCCGCCGCCCGCGCGGCCCTCCCGGCCACCGACCGCGCAGGCGTCCCTGGGAGACTCGCCCGGTGACGGAGAGCACGCCGAGCGAGGCGCGGGCGCATGCCGAGGGCATCGCGCTCGCCCGCGCCGCGCGCCGGGGCGACACCCTGGCCATGCAGGACCTGCTCGGCCTGCTGACCCCGTACGTCGCCCGGATCTGCACGCCCATCGCGCTCTGTGGCGGCCCCGACGCCACCCAGGAGGCGCTGGTCGTGGTGTTCCGCTCCCTGCGCTCGCTGCGGGAGCCCGAGGCGCTCTACGGCTGGGTGCGGGCCATCGCCGTACGCGAGGCGGTACGGATCGCCCGGCGCGACGCCCGGGACCGGCCCGCCGAGCTCACCGAGCTGCCCGAGCGCGGCGATCCGCAGCTAGGCGCCGACATCCGCGACGTCCTGGCCCGGCTGGCACCCGAACACCGGGCCGTGCTGGTCCTGCGCGACATCGAGGGACTGGACGAACAGGCCGCCGCGGCCCTGCTGGACGTCCCCACGGGCACCGTCAAATCCCGGCTGCACCGCGCCCGGGCGAGCTTCAGAAGGGCGTGGTCCGCATGACCGCCGAACCCGTGTGGCCCACCTCCGGCCTGGACGACGTGCGCAGGCTGCACATCATGGCCGCCGCCCTCCCCGGCGCCCGGGTCGCCGAGCGCGTCCTGCCCGCCGCACCGGCCGAGGTGTGGGCCGTGATGGGCGACCTGGAGGGCGCGTTCGGGCGGTTCCAGCCGGACATGCGGCACCTGACCGTCGTACGCCGCGACGGCGAGCGCGTCGAGGCCCTCGCCCGCAGCCGCTACGGCATGCGCGCCCGGCTGCACGGCGTGGTGCGGCCCGGCTGGTGCTGGCTGCAGAGCCGCTTCCTCGTCATCGGCATGGCCACCGCCCCCGCACCCGGCGGCGGCACCCGCGTCGCCCTGACCGGCGGCGTACGCGTACCGGGCAGGGCGGCGATCGTCCCGTTCGGCACCCGGCGCGAACTGGGCCGCGCCATGGACCGGTTGGCCGAGCACGTACGGGGAGCGGCTACTTGAGCAGCCGCGACAGCCTGCGGTCGGCGAGCGGTTTGCCGCCCGTCTGGCAGGTCGGGCAGTACTGGAGCGACGAGTCGCTGAAGGAGACCTCGCGGATGGTGTCGCCGCAGACCGGGCAGGGTTCGCCGGTGCGGCCGTGGACGCGCAGGCCGCTCTTCTTCTCGGCCTTCAGGCGGCCCGCGGCCAGGCCCCGGGAGCGCTCGACCGCCTCGGTGAGGGTGGTGCGCAGGGCGTCGTAGAGGCGGGAGGTCTCCTCGGGGGTGAGGGACGCGGCCAGCTTGAACGGGGACATCTTCGCGGCGTGCAGGATCTCGTCGCTGTAGGCATTGCCGACACCGGCGATCAGGCTCTGGTCGCGCAGGGCGCCCTTGAGCTGCCGTCGCTCATCCGCGAGCAGCGCGGCGAAGCGGGCCTCGTCGAAGTCGTCGGCGAGCGGGTCGGGGCCGAGCCGCGAGATGCCCTCCACCTGCCCCGGGTCGTCGACGACGTACACCGCGAGCCGCTTCTGCGTCCCGGCCTCGGTCAGGTCGAAGCCCGCGCCCGTCTCCAGGGCGACCCGCAGGGCGAGGGGGCCCTTGCCGGGGCGGGGCGGGCCGTCGGGCAGGCGGTCCTTCCAGTGCAGCCAGCCCGCGCGTGCCAGGTGGGTGACCAGATGCGGTCCGCCGTCCGTGGCGAGGTCGAGGAACTTGCCGTACCGGTGCACGGCGCCGACCTCGCGGCCCTCCAGGGCGCTGAGCGGTGGGTCGTACGTCTTCAGGACGCTGATGGCGACCGGCAGCACCCGGACGATCTCGTGGCCGACCAGGTTCTCGGTCAGGAAGTCCTTCAGCGCTTCGACCTCGGGGAGTTCCGGCATACATCCAGGGTGCCATCGGGGCCGAGCGACCTCATGTCGCCCAGGGTGCCATCGGGGCCGAGCGACCTCATGTCGCCCAGAGTGCCATCGGGGCCGCGCGACCTCATGTCCCCTGCGCCACCTCGAACTCGCACCACACGCACTTGCCGCCGCCGCGCGCCTCCACGCCCCAGTCGTCGGTGAGCAGGTCCACCAGCAGCAGGCCGCGGCCCGAGACGCCCGAGTCGCCCGCCTCGCGGCGGCGCGGCAGGGCGCTGGAGGAGTCCTCGACCTCCACCCGCAGCCGCCGGCCGCCCGCCAGGGACCGCAGGGTCACGATCGAGGCGCCCTCGGTGTGCATCAGGGCGTTGGTGATCATCTCGTCTGCGACGAGCACGATCTCCTCCGCACGGTCGCGGGCGCCCCAGGCGCGCACGGCGGTACGGACCATCCGGCGGGCCTCGCGCAGGGCCTCCGGATCGCCGGAGGCCACATGCTGCTGGAGCCGGCCGCCCGTCTGGGGCGCGTCCATGCCGCGGCGGTGCAGCAGGAGCAGGGCCACGTCGTCGTCGCCGCCGCGTTCCTCGGCGAGGTCGATGAGCATGTCCGCCAGACGCTTTACGTCCTCGGGGCCCGAGGCGATGAGCGAGGTGAGGGTGCGCATGCCGTCGTCGAGGTCGGCGCCGGGCTGCTCGACCAGGCCGTCCGTGCACAGCAGCAGGGTATGGCCCGGGTCCAGCTCGATCGTGGACACCGGGTACTCCAGGCTGCCGAACTCCGCGGACAGGCCGAGCGGCAGCCCTCCCGCGACGGTGACCCGGCGGCAGGTGCCGTCGGTCTGCCGCACGAGCGGGTCGATGTGCCCCGCGCGCACCACCTGCACCACTCCGGTGGCCAGGTCGGCCTCGGCGTACAGACAGGTCGCGAAGCGGTCGGTGTCGAGTTCGTGCAGGAAGACGGAGGCGCGGGCCATCACGGTCGCCGGGGTGTGGCCCTCGGCGGCGTACGCGCGCAGCACGATCCGCAGCTGGCCCATGACGGCGGCCGCGTGCGTGTCATGGCCCTGGACGTCGCCGATGACCGCGCCGACCCGCCCGCCGGGCAGCGGGATCAGGTCGTACCAGTCGCCGCCGATGTCACGGCCCTGGGAGCCGCCGATGGTCGCGGCACGGTAGCGGACGGCGACGTCGGCGCCGCGCACGCTGGGGATGGTGCGCGGCAGCATGGCCTGCTGGAGGCCCTGGGCGATGTCCTTCTCCTGCTCGTAGAACATGGCCCGTTGCAGGCTCTGGGCGATGCTGCTGCCGAGGGCGACGAGGATGTTGCGCTCCTCGGCGCTGAAGCCCTGGCGGTCGTTGTAGAGCAGGCCCATCGCGCCGATCGGCCGGGCCTGGACGATCAGCGGCAGATACGCGGCCGCGGTGATCTTCAGGTCGGTGATGTGCGGCCACAGGATGGGATAGCCCGCCGCGAACTCCTCCGGGGACTCGATGAACCGGGGGCTGAGGGTGCGCACGACCTCGCTCATCGGGTACGGCTCGTCGATGCCGGTGACGTCGGTGCCGGGCACGAAGCTGCCCGTCGGCCCCTCGGCGATCAGCCGGATGCGGCCCGCCTCCACCAGGCCCATGACCAGGCTGGTCGCGCCGAGGTGGGTCAGCCCGTGGGTGTCCTTGATGACGTCGATGACGTCCTGGACGGTCCGCGCGTGGGCGAGGGCGGCCGTGGCCATCTGGATCACGCTGCTCTGGTCGAGACGGACGTCGTCGCCCATCAGACGGCGGCTGTGCGCCTCGCTCTCGGCGAGTTCCGGGGTGGCGTCGCGGACGATGCCGATGATGCGCCGCGGCCGTCCGGTCTCGTCCCGGCGGATGTAGCCCTGGGTGTGGGTCCAGCGCAGGGTGCCGTCGCGGCAGCGGACCCGGAAGTAGGCGCCGTAGTTCTCGCTGCCGTCCTTGAGCGCCTGCGACACCATCGCGTCCAGCCGGCGCGCCTCGCCGGGCGGCACCCGCAGGCCGAGGGTCTCGGGGTGGTCGTCGTACTCCTCGGGCAGCACGTCGAACACCTCGTGGGCCCGGGCGTCCATCGTCATCAGGCCGGTGCCCAGGTCCCAGTCGAAGGTGCCCATACGGTTCAGCGCGAGCGCCGAGTCCGCGTGGGCGGGCCAGTCGTCCGGGAGTGACAGCGCGCTCGCTCCCCGGTCAGCCATGGGCCCACCTTGCCAGTGTTCGACCGATTCTTCGACCGGGGCCGCCCGGCCGGGCGGCCCCTTTCGCGGGCGTACGGCCGGGAGGGCCCGTGGCGGGCGCACGGCTCACCCGGCGAAGACGTCGGTGGGGCTGCCGAAGATGCTCTCGGCGGTGCCGCTGCGGGTGCCGGCCGTGTCGTCCGGGACGTCGTCCGGGATCAGGCCGCCGCTGTCGGGAAGGTCGGGGGAGTCCGGGACGGTCTCGGGGCCGACGTCCTCCGACGGGGTGCGCGGGGCCGTCTGCGTGCCGGGCGAGCTCGGACGGCTCGGCGGATTCGGCAGGCTCGGGAGGCTCGGCGGTGTGGCGGTCAGCGTGGCCGCCGGGCAGTCCCCGGGCGTGGGCGGCACGGTCGCGAGGCCGGTGCTGCCGGGGGTGACGGTGACCGTCGGGGTCACGCAGCCGGACGGCGGCGACGGCGGCAGCGGCCGGCCGGGCTCGGAGGCGTCCGGGGGCGCGAACTCGTCATGCGTCCCCGGGCTGGACGTGCTCGGCGTGGCCGGGGCCGGCGTGCTGGGACGGGGGCTCCTGCTCGCGCTCTCCAGCTCGCTCGGCGTCGGGGGCCGGGTCGTCGCCCAGGCGGGCGGGCGTACGGGGCGGTCGTGCCGGGTGTCGTGGCCGCAGCGGCGCTCGATCCAGGTGTGGTCGACGACGTCGATGATCGTGATGTGGGTGATCACCTCGGGTGCCGGAGTCACCACGACCACCTGGGAGGGCCGGTAGCCGGACCAGGCGCTGCCCTTCGTCGCCGGGGCGCGGTCCGTCGCGGTGGGCGGCAGCAGCGGGTTGCCGCAGGCGCAGCGCACCCGCGGCACGCCCCGGGTGTCGACGAGGACGGCCGTGCCGGACTGCAGCACGGACGGGAAGGCGGTGGCCCGGCCGTCGCGGTAGCCGTGGTTGGTGACCTGCGTGTCGGCGCGCAGCACGACCGGCGTCAGGCCGCGCAGATAGCCGGGCACGGCCTGCGGGGTGATGCCCTCGACGTCGGCGAAGGCACGCGCCCTGGCCGGGTCGGCGGTGAGGTACTCGATCTGCCGGGGCACGTCACAGCTGCCGGCCCGCTCCATGCCGCCGTACAGGCCGGGGGTGGCTCCGGAGACGGAGCGCGGCCGGGACGGCGGCTCGGCGGGCCGGGACGCCCGTGTGTCCGGTCCTGCGCCGGAGGCGTCCGTGGAGCCGGTGAAGGGGTCGGGCCCCTGGGCCGCGACGGGCTGGAGGAGGACCTCCTCGCCCGCCCCGGCCGACTGCGCGAGTTCGACGGCGCAGCCGGTGGCGAGCAGTGCCGTCGTGAGGGCGACTGCGGCGACGAGGGTTCGGATGGGTGACCGCACCACGTTCTCCCGCCTGGTTTCGGGCAATACCTCCCTATTGTTTGCTTCACTCACTTGGGTTACGCAAACGGAACAAGGCGACACACAGAGTGACCGGCGGGACAATGGAGGGAGAGGAGCGACGGCCGTGGACTGGTTCACCGCACCCGACTACTGGCTGAGCCGGCTGGTCTTCCAGCGGGCCCTGGCCGCCGTGTACCTCGTGGCCTTTCTGACGGCCGCCCTGCAGTTCCGTGCGCTGATGGGCGAGCGGGGCATGCTGCCGGTGCCGCGCTTCGTCGCCCGGGCGCCGTTCCGGCAGGCGCCCAGCCTGTTCCAACTCCACTACTCCGACCGCTTCTTCGCGGCCTGCGCCTGGACGGGCTGCGCGGTGTCCGCGGGGCTGGCCGCGGGGGTCGACTCGCTGCTGCCGCTGTGGGGCGCGATGCTGCTGTGGGTGGTGCCGTGGGTGCTGTACCTGTCCATCGTCAACGTCGGCCAGACCTGGTACTCGTTCGGCTGGGAGTCGCTGCTCCTGGAGGTCGGCTTCCTCGCGGTGTTCCTCGGCAACGACGAGGTCGCGCCGCCGATCGTGGTGCTGTTCCTGCTGCGCTGGATCCTGTTCCGGGTGGAGTTCGGCGCGGGGCTGATCAAGATGCGCGGCGACGCCTGCTGGCGCAGCCTCACCTGCCTCGACCACCACCACGAGACGCAGCCGATGCCGGGCCCGCTGAGCTGGTTCTTCCACCATCTGCCGCGACCCCTGCACCGGGTCGAGGTCGCCGCCAACCATGTCACGCAACTCGGCGTGCCCGTCCTGCTGTTCACGCCCCAGCCGATCGCCTCCGCCGCGGCCGCGCTGATGGTCGTCACCCAGCTGTGGCTGGTGCTGTCCGGCAACTTCTCCTGGCTGAACTGGATCACCATCGTGCTGGCCCTGTCGGCGATCGAGTTCCCCGCCGATCCGCCGTCCGTGCCGGACGCCCCGCTCTGGTACGAGGTGGTCGTGCTCGCCGTCGCCGCCCTGCTTGTCTTCCTCAGCTACCACCCGGTGGTGAACATGATCTCCCGGCGACAGGTCATGAACCGCTCCTTCGATCCACTGCACCTGGTCAACACCTACGGCGCGTTCGGCAGCGTCAGCCGGGTCCGCTACGAGGTGGTGGTCGAGGGCACGCTGGACGACACCCCGCGCGCCGCGTCCGACTGGCGGGAGTACGAGTTCAAGGGCAAACCCGGTGATCCCCGGCGCTGGCCGCGGCAGTTCGCCCCCTACCATCTGCGGCTGGACTGGCTGATGTGGTTCGCCGCGCTGTCCCCCGCCTACGCCGGGGCGTGGTTCGGGGCGCTGGTGGAGCGGCTGCTGGAGAACGACCGCGACACCCTGAAGCTGCTGCGCCGCTCACCCTTCCCGCCGGACACCCCGCCGCGGTTCGTACGGGCCCGGCTCTTCCGCTACCGGTACACGACCTGGCGGGAGCTGCGGGAGACGGGGGCCTGCTGGGAGCGGACGTACGTGCGCGAGTATCTGCCGCCGACGCGGCTGGACAACCTTTGACGGGGGGCGCTCAGGGGGACCCTGCGGCGGCCTGGAGCAGCAGGTCGCGCAGTGCCGTGGCGGTGTGCGACGGCTCGGCGGGGGTGAGGACGACCTGGTCGACGGTGGTCGACGGGCCGGTGAGGGGGATGACGCGCAGACCGGGCGGCCGGTGGTCGAGGGCCGACTCCACGGTGATGCCGATGCCCGTCCCCGCGGCGACATGCGCGGCGATGGCGTGCACGCTGTCGGCGGTCCTGATGATGCGCAGATCGGCCCCGCCGATGTGGAAGGCGGACAGCAGGCGGTCGCAGAGACCGCTGTTGATCTGGTGGGGCCAGGTGAGCAGCCCGGTGGTGGACAGCTCGGCCGCGCTCAGCTCGGGGCGGTCGGCGAGGGGGTGGGCCGCGGGCACGAGCGCCATGAACCTCTCGGTGGACAGCACCCTCGCCGTCACGCCGGTGACGCCGTCGGTCGCCCAGCCGATGCCCAGCCCGATCGTCTCCGCCCGCAGGGCGGTGAGCTGGGCTGTGGTCGGCATGGCCTCCGGCACGATCGTCACATCGGGAAAGAGGCCGCGCAGTTCCGGCAGACAGCGCAACAGCAGCTGGTGGCCGGTGTATTCGGCGTGGGCGACGACGAGGGTGGCGCCGGTCCGGTCACCGGCGGCGAGGGAGCGTCCGCGCTGCTGGAAGCGGCGCAGCTGGGCCAGCGCCGCGTGCGCGTCGGGCAGCAGCGCCTCACCGAGGCCGGTCAGGGAGACCCGGCGGCTGGTGCGGTGGAACAGCCGCCCGCCCAGAGCGTTCTCCAGCCGTCGGACCGCGTCGCTGACGGTGGGCTGCCCCCGGTGCAGACGCGCGGCGGCGCGGCCGAAGTGGAGTTCTTCCGCGACCGCGACGAATGCTTCCAGTTCCATCCTGTCCACGGCACCAGGCTAACGCGATCGATCGGTGCGACCGATCGTTGTGTGCCGAAGACCGGCGTTGATGCCGTGCCGTCCGCGGGATGTGATGAACGGGCGAACAGGAACGCCCCGACTACCGAAAGCGCGAAGAGACATGACAGTCAATGACGTTGCCCGTGAGCAGGACGAGCCGACGGTCACGGTGACGGTGGTGTACCACTCGGTGCACGGCCACACCCGCGTCCTGGCCGAGCAACTCGCCGACGGAGCACGGCTCGTGCCGGGCGCGCGGGTGCACCTCGTGGAGATCCGGGCGCAGGACGTCGTCGCGGGCCGCTGGCACGACGCGGAGACGCTGGCGCTCCTGGAACGCTCCGACGCGATCGTCCTCGGCTGCCCGACCCTGATGGGCAGCGTGTCGGCGGTGTTCAAGGCGTTCATGGAAGCGGCGTTCACCCCGTTCGTGACACAGGCATGGAAGGACAAACTGGCCGGAGGGTTCACCATGTCCGCCTCGCAGAGCGGCGACAAGCTCGCGGTCCTGGAACAACTGGCCGTCTTCGCCGCGCAGTTGGGCATGCAGTGGGTCGGCGTGGGTGACATGCCGGGCAACAACTGGAGCGGCGGCTCCCGCGACGATGTGAACCGGCTCGGCTCATGGCTGGGCCTGATGAGCCAGAGCCACGCCGACCAAGGGCCCGAGCACGCCGGCTCGCGCGGCGACCTGATCACCGCGCAGCGGTACGGCGAGCGCATCGCCCGGCTGACGCAGCGTTGGGTCAACGCCGTGCCGTACGACACCCCCCGCATGACCGAACACGAGGCCCGCGCCCTGTCGGCCTCCCTGAGGGAGACGGACGAGGCGCCGACGGCGCTGACCGGCGCCTGATCCCGGAGCGGCTGAGCGGCTCAGTGGGTCGGGGGCCACCACTCCAGGAGCAGGATCGTGGCGTCGTCCCGCAGCCTGTTGGGCTGTGCGTCCAGCAGCGTGTGGATCAGCCGGCGCAGGATCTCCGGGGCGAGCTCACCGGCGGCGGTGGCGCGGATGACGAAGTCCGCGAACCGGGTCAGGCCCAGCTCCTCGCCGTCGTGCGTACGGGACTCGGTGACCCCGTCGGTGTACATCAGCACCCGGTCGCCCGGCTCCAGCGCGATCTCGTGGCACTGCCGGCCCCGGTCGGTGAGCAGGGACGGCAGGCCCATCGGCGGATCGGGCTCGCGCGCCAGGGCGTCGACGAGGAGCCGCTGGTCGCGGATGAGCAGCGGAGTGGGATGCCCGCAGTTGCTCCAGCGCAGCATGCCGCTCTCCAGGTCCAGCTGGGCGAGGATGCCGGTGCAGAACTGGTCCGGCAGCCATGTCGACAGCGCGGTGTCGACGTTCTGCACCAGCTCCGGCAGGTCCGCGCCGGTGCGGCGGGCGTTACGGCACGCGGCCAGCGCCACCGCGCTGGTGAGCCCGGCGGGCAGGTCGTGGCCCATGGCGTCCAGGACCGAGGCGTGCAGCGTCGTCTCGGTCAGCGCGTGGTCGAAGGCGTCGCCGCCCAGCTCGTAGGCGGGCTCCAGCACGGCCGTCGACACGGCGTGCGCGGTGCCGATCGTGCGGGGCGGCAGAAACGCCCGCAGCATCTCCGCGGGCAGCCGCATCGGTTCCGTGCGCGTACGCCGGACGAAGGAGTCCTTGTAGGCCCGCCTGGACGTCACCAGCATGCCCATCAGGGTCGCGAGCGCCCTGCCGCGCCGCAGCGAGAGCGGGGTCAGCTCGGGGCAGTGCACGGCGAGGACGCCCAGCCGCTCGGCGCCGTCCAGCAGCGGCAGCCAGGCCGTCAGGCCCCCGGAGTCCGAGTCCGTCACCCGCAGCGACTGGGTGCGGTAGGCCCATCCGGCCGCCGAGTCGTCGATGGGCAGGGCCGGGACGACGTCGGTCAGCGGCACCAGTTCGTGCTGCTGGAGGTCGGCCAGGTAGACCACGCAGTGCTGGAGCCCGAGCGCCTTGGAGCAGCGGGCCACCGTGGTGGACAGGTCGAGCCGCGCGTTGTCCGAGTCGGCGAGGAATCCCTCCAGGAGGCCGTCACCGCTGTCCGCCGTCACCACACGGCTCCCCTCGTCGGTCCCCCCAACGGTCGGGTGCGTCGTCCAGCAGTCTCACACCGGGCCGCCGCGCCCGCCCGGTGGCAGGGGCCGTACCGGGGACGGCGCCCGCGCACGGAGGGACTGTCAGTGGGGTGTCCTACGCTGGGCGGCACATGATCCACAGGTGAGGGATCCGAACCGGGAGGCACCGTGACCACCTTGCCCGACCGCCCGAACAGCGCCCTGGTCGTCATCGACTTCCAGCAGGACGTCATGGCCGCGGCCCACGACCGCGAGGGCGTCACCGCCAACATCGCCACCCTGATCGACCGGGCCCGGGCCGAGGACGTCGACGTGGTCTGGGTGCAGCACTCCGACGAGGGGCTGCCGCGCGACAGCGAGGGCTGGAGGTTCGTGCCGGAGCTGGTCCGCCGGGACTCCGAGCCCCTGGTGCACAAGAGCTACCGGGACTCCTTCGAGGACACCGATCTGGAGGCGGTGCTGGCCGAGCGGGGCATCGGACGCCTCTTCGTCACGGGCGCGCAGACCGACGTCTGCATACGCTCCACCGTCCACGGCGCCTTCACCCGTGGCTACGACGTCTTCCTCGTCGGCGACGCCCACACCACGGAGGACCTGAGCGCGTACGGCGCCCCGAGCCCGGCCGAGGTGATCGCGCACACCAACTTCTACTGGAAGGGCCAGCGCGCGCCGGGCCGCACGGCGGGCACCGTGGCGACGGCGGAGGTCGACTTCAAGGGCTGAGCCGCGGGCTCACGGGGCGGGGATCGTGACCAGGCGTTCCCCGGTCGCGGTCCGCACCTCGTAGCGGGCGATCTCGTCGGGATGCAGGGCCGCGCCGCCCTGCATCGACGTGGGGCGGGCGTCGCGCGGCGCCACGGTCCAGCTGGTGACGGTCTCCTCGGAGCCGTCGCGCCCCACGGCCACCAGGCGGCAGGCGCGCGGACCGGCCGCGTCCTTGACCTCCAGCGCCACCTGGCTGCCCCACGGCTCGTCCGCGGAGGTCACCCGGGCCCACACCCCCGACCGCTCGTCGGTGGCCGAGGCCTGCACGGCCCCGGTGCCGCCCCCGGCCGTGGCGGCGATCACCGGCCCGGCCACGGCCAGCACCACCCACGCGGCCACGGCGTACAGGGTCCGGCGGCGCCGCGCCCGATGCCGTGCGGCCACCTCGGCGATCAGCCGGTCCAGCAGCCGCGGGCCGGCGCCCGCCAGCGGGTGCACCCACCGGGGCGTGGCCCGGCGGTACAGCATCAACTGCCGGGTCGCCGGGCCGAATTCGGTCACGTGCGCGGTGCAGCGGGCGCACTCCATGAGGTGGTCCTCGAAGCGGAAGGCCTCCGCCTCGTCCAGCACGCCGAGCGCGTAGGCGGCGACGTCGCGATGCCTCTCCAGGGACCTCATGCCGAATCCTCGTGCCGTTGAGTGCGGGTGGGGTTACTCCTTGCTCCCACCCGTACGCACCGCACCGCCGAATCACTCAAGCCACGCGGGAATCCCGGCCCAGAGGATTCGGAGCGGTCGGGGCGGCGGATTGGCCGCGCACCGGAAAAAGTCGGGATCGTGACGGGGCGGGGCCGGATCGGGTCGGTCCGGGCCCGGTCGGGCCGCCTCGCGGGCGCGGTGCCCGCCCGCGTCGGAGACGGACACAGAGTCGGATTCGGAGTCGGACTCGGAGACGGAAGAGGCCGAATCAGAAGAGGCTGATGGCGAGGTGGCCCAGTGGCAGGCCCAGTTGCCAGGCCGGGGTCCAGACCTTGGGGCCGTCCTCCTCGCCCGTGGCGCCGCCCGGCACCGCGTTCAGGTCGGGGGCGAGGAGCTCCGTCTCCTCCAGCCAGCGCCAGGCCGCCGCGGCGAGGTCCAGGTCGGGGGTGGGGACACCTGCGCCGGCCGCGGCCGCCTCCGCGGTCAGCTCGGCCATCCGGTCCCCGACCCAGTCCTGCCACGGCTGGTCGTACGCGGTCAGGGACAGCCAGGTCTCCAGCTGGGTGACCACCCGGATGCCGGACAGCTCGCCCTCGGTGTCGGAGAGGAAGACGGTGAGCGCCAGCGCGTCACGGCCGGCGCGGAACTCGAAGGACGTCGGCGGCATGAGGTCGCCGGACCGCAGCAGCTCGTCGGCGATGTACTCGGCGTACAACCAGGCCATGGGGACGGCGAGTTCGCCGCCGCCCTGCCCGTCCGTGCTCTGACCTCTGTGAAGCATCCCTTCCTGCCTTCCTCCGGTGCGTGCGCGTCGCCCGACCCCCGGTCCCGTCGGATGAGAGACCCTTCCGGAACACGGATGAGGACAGCCGATTACTCAACCGGGGTCCTGGGCAAGGCGCTTTACGGAGGCTTGACCAGACGGTCGGTTTCACCGCAGGTCGGCCGCGTAACCCGGAAGCACCCGGCGCAGGGCGCGCAGCGCGTAGTACGCGCGGGACTTCACGGTACCGGGCGGGATCCCCAGCGTTTTCGCCGCTTCCGCCACACTCGCCCCTTGGAAATACACCAGCACCAGGACTTCACGGTGCTCCGGAGTGAGTGTCTTCACAGCCTCGCGCACATCGACCGTCGCGGCCGACCGCTCGGCATGATCGGCGCACACCCGGGCGCTCTCCAGCACGGCGTCCCCGACCTCCGCCGGACGCGCCTGCCGGGCCCGTCGCGCGTCGATGGCGAGCCGCCGGGCCACGGTCAGCAGCCACGGCCGTACGGACTCGAAGGCGTCGGCGCGCAGCGCCTCGGGATGCTGCCAGGCGCGCACCAGCGTCTCCTGCACCAGGTCCTCGGCGCGTTGCCGGTCGCCGTCGCAGAGCCGCAGGAGCAGCGCGAAGAGGGGCCGGCCGTGCTCCCGCTGCAGTGCGGCGAGCTCGTGCTCGGCGGTCGTCGTCCCGGTGGTGAGTGTGGTCGCGGCCGTCATGGCCGAAGGCAATCGCAGGGGTGCGCGCCGGGACAGGGAGCGCGCACGGAAGTGCGGCGGACGGTCGAACGCGTCGACGAACGGTTCGACGAACGGTCCCGGACAGCCCCGTCCGCGCGGACCGGACGGGTTAAAGGGGGCGGGCGAGTCGTTTGCGCCGGAGATCACCTTCGTACGTATTGGTGAGTAAATATCACTAAATAGAGGTGAACGGATGATCGCTCGCAGACGACAGGTCGCCCTCGCCCTGACAGCCCTCCTCGCCGCGGGCGCCGCCTGCCAGGCCCAGCATCGGGAATCCCCGGCGCACCCCGGCCGCCCGGCGCCCACCGCTGCCGACCCGCGTGGCTTCACCCTCGTCGCCTCCGGCGACGTCCTCCCGCACAGCTCGATCATCGAACGGGCCCGCTTCGACGCCGGCGGCACGGGCTACGACTTCCGGCCCATGCTCGCCGGGATCGAACCCGTCGTCTCCCGCGCCGACGTGGCGCTGTGTCACATGGAGACCGTCTACGGCGCCGACGGCGACTACACCGGCTACCCGGCGTTCAAGTCCCCGCCCGAGGTCGCCCGCGGCCTCGCCGCCACCGGCTACGACAGCTGCTCCACCGCCTCCAACCACAGCCTCGACGACGGCACCGAAGGCATCCGGCGCACCCTGGACGCCCTCGACCGGGAAGGCGTACGGCACGCCGGCAGCGCCCGCACCGAGGGCGAGGCCCGCACGGTCACCGTCCTGTCGGCCGGTGACGCCAGGGTGGCCCACCTCGCCTACACCTACGACACCAACGGCTACCCGCTGCCCGCCGGACAGCCCTGGGCGGTCAACCTGATCGACGAGCAGAAGATGATCGCCGACGCCCGCGCGGCCCGGCAGGCGGGCGCCGACGTGGTCGTCGTCTCCGTGCACTGGGGCACCGAATGGCAGGACGAGCCCGACGACCGCCAGCTCACTCTCGCCCGCACCCTCACCGCCTCCCGCACCGACGGCCGCCCCGACATCGACCTGGTCCTCGGCACGCACGCCCATGTCCCGCAGGCGTACGAGAAGGTCAACGGCACCTGGGTGATCTACGGCATGGGCGACCAGGTAGCCGGCGAGATGTACAACTACCAGGGCGCCCTCGACCCACGCGGCAACCAGTCCACCCTCGGCCGCTTCACCTTCGCCCCGCCCGCCCGGCCCGGGGGCCGCTGGGATGTCACCAGGGCCGAGTTCGTGCCGCAGCTGTTCGACATCGACGCGGGCCGGGTGGTCAACCTGAACGCCGCGCTCGAGCAGGGCGCCGACGTCACCGCCGTACGCGACCGGATCCGGGACGTGGTCCTCAGCCGGGGCGCGGCGAAGGACGGCCTGGTGATGGGGGAGTAGCGCCCCCGCTCCCGCTACGGCACGACCGTCACCGGCCACCGCCCGGCCTTCACCAGCCGGATCGCCACCGAGCCGACGATACGGTGGCCGGCCTGCTCCGAGGCGCCGACGACCACGGCGTCCGCCTTGAGCTCGTCGGCCGCCTGCGCCAGGCCGTTGTAGGGGTCGCCGCGGAAGGTGTGGAACTCCCAGCGCACGTCGAATATCCCCTTGACCCGCTCGGCCGCCTCGCGGATCTGCGCCACGAGTTCATCGGCGATCTCGCCGGTCGCCTCCGCCACCGGCACGCCCAGCGCCGCCCCGGCCGCCATCACCGGCTGCACGTACACCACGGTCAGCAGCGCGCGCTGCCGCCGTGCCAGACCGCCGGCGTAGGCGGCGGCCCGCAGCGAGGAGTCCGAGCCGTCCACGCCGACCAGGATGACCTTGGGCCCGTCGGTGCCCCGCTCGAACTGGTGCTGTTCTGTCACAGCGAGAGGCTATCGGAACCCCTCCCTCCGGCAGCCGCGGGGCAGGACCGGGGCGGTACCGCTCCGGCTGGGCCAAGCGGGTGCAATCACGCCGCCGCACCGGTGGCATGGTGGTGCGGCACCCTTCCACGGGGCGACTGATGAGTCATGAAGAAGGATCAGTTGTTCAGCAGGCGCCGGGTGTTGATCGCCGGCGCGGCCGCCGTCGGTGCGGCCGGTACGGCCGGGCTGCTCACGCTGGGCAAAGAGCCCGCCGCACCCGTGGCCCCCGCGTCCGGCGCCCCGGCCCACCGGGTCCCGATGAAGCCGTCCGCCTACCGCCTCCAGCCGCTCACCGGCTACGGCCCGCCCCGCAGCGCGCCCCACCGGACCCTGGTGCGCCACGAGCCACTGCTCCAGGTCTCCGGACGCGGCCGGACCATGGTGCTGACCTTCGACGACGGCCCCGACCCCCGCTACACCCCCGACATCCTCGACACCCTGCGCAGCTACGACGTACGCGCGATGTTCTTCGTGTGCGGCGAGATGGCCTCCTGCAACCAGGACCTGCTCGCGCGGATGGCCGACGAGGGGCATGTCGTCGGCAACCACACCTGGTCCCACCCCCTGCTCACCCGCCTCAGCCGCTCCCGCATCCGGGACGAGATGGAACGTACCTGCGACGTCATCGAGGAGGCCTACGGCGACCGCCCCGAGTGGTTCCGCGCCCCCTACGGCGCCTGGAACCGGGCCGCCTTCCAGCTCGGCGCCGAGCTCGGCATGGAGCCGCTCGCCTGGACCGTCGACACCCTCGACTGGACCACCCCCGGCACCCGCACGATCACGCGCCGCGTCGAGAACGGCGCCGCCCCCGGCGTCGTGGTGCTCTCGCACGACGCGGGGGGCGACCGCTCCCAGAGTGTCCGGGCCCTGCGCGACTATCTGCCCCAACTGCTGGACTCCGGCTATCACATCACCGTGCCGCGCCGGCACTACGCCTGACGACGGGGCCCGCCCGCCCGGCCGGGGTGACGCTCAGCGAACCTCGACCAGGCGGGCGAAGGCCACCACGTTCCCGTCGTAGCCGTTCTGCTGGGAGAAACCGCCGCCGCAGGTGATGACCCGCAATTCCGCGGCGCCCTTGGAGGCGTACACGCGGTCGCCGGGAAAGTCGTTCTTCTCGAAAACCTCGATGCCGTAGATCTCGAACACGGCCGTCCTGCCGTCCTGCCGGGCGACCTCGACGCGATTTCCCTTCTTCAGCGCCCCGAGGCCGTAGAACACCGCGGGACCCTGCTTGTTGTCGACATGTCCGACGACCACCGCCGTGCCCTTCTCGCCGGGGGCGACGGCACCCGTGAACCAGCCCGCCAGATTCGGGTCCTCGGGCGGCGGCGCGCCCACCCAGCCGTCCGCGTCCAGACCGACCGGCATGATCGGCGCGTCGACTTGGATCGCCGGGATCCGCACCCGGTCGGGCACGGCGTACGGCAGCGGGTCCGGGGCCTGGCCGAAGGTGCTGCCCGGCACGGTGCGGCTGTCGGCGGCCGCCGCGGACGCCGGCTGCGGCGGGCCCACGTCGAATTCCCCGGACCCGTTGCGAATGAGCGCGAGACCGGTCAGCAGAACAAGCGCTATCACGCCCCAGGGGGCGCGCTTCTTCCGCCGCTCCTCCTCTTCGGCCAGCTCGGCCGCCAGCTCGGACGCAGACATTCGCCATCCCCTCTCGACGCGGCCGTCGCCACGTCATTTCGCGCATACGAGAACGCTAAGGGCCGCACGCGGAACCGGCGACGGGGCAGCGACGAACGGGTTATGCATCGGGGTGAACGGTGCGCCATCCGAGTAGCGCGGAACAGGAATTTTCTGACGGTCCGTGACCTGCGGCAATATCCGATTGTGCGGTTTTCTTTCGGCGTGTCGCCTCACCGATACGGACCATTGCCGAAATGCGGGCGTGCGCAAGGCATCTGAGGGTCTTTCGTGGGAGGCGTTCTCTCGCCGATCGACCGGGGACGGGCCCCGGGGCGCCTTCCGCGGAGGATCACATGCGTAACTCTCGTGCCCTGGCGGTCTCAGCCGCCGCGGTCGCCGCATTCGCACTCGCCGCCCCCGCGGCCGTCGCCTGGGACGGTTCCGGCCTCGGCGGCGCCAACCCCGGCTTCAACGGTGGCAACGGCGGTGGGAACGGCGGCGGGTTCAGCGGCGGTGACGGTGGCGGCAACCCAGGCGGTGGCAACGGCGGCGGCAACCCTGGCGGTGGCAACGGTGGCGGCAACCCCGGTGGTGGCAACGGCGGCGGCAACCCCGGTGGTGGCAACGGTGGCAATGGCGGCGGACCCAGCGGCGGTGACGGCTTCGGCAACATCGTCAGCAACATCGTCGCCCTGCCCAGTGTCGTCGCGCGCGGCGGACAGATGACGATCACCGTCGACGGCTGCCCGCGCGGCGGCACGGCGACCTCGAGCGCCTTCCCGGCGACCCGCCTCGAACCCATCAACGGTGCCAACCAGACGGCGAGGGGCACCGCGACCATCAACAGCAACGCGGCCCCCGGGTCGTACAGCATCACGGTCCACTGCCAGGGCCGCCAGCCGCTGACGCGCGACAACGCCTTCACCGTCATCGGTGGTGTGCGCGGTGGTCTCGGTGGCAGCAGCACCAGCGGTGCCACTCCGACCGACATGGCCATCGGCGCCGGCCTGGTGGCGGCGGCCGCGATCGGCGGCGGCGTCTTCTGGATGCGCCGCCGCGCCGAGAAGCGCATCTGACCTCGGCCACGCCCTCGACGGCCCCTTTCGTCCGACTCGCACGTGACGGCAACGGACTTCGCCCCCGGATCCCAGTTTCCGGGGGCGAAGTCCGTGCGGGCGGCGGTCAGGCGGCGGCAGGCCGGTCCGGCGGGGTCAGGCGCCGTCCTCGCCCGTACGGCGGCGCGAGAAGTAGTACGCCGCTCCGACCGAGCCCGCGATGAGCGTGGCACCCAGTCCGATCTCCTTGAGGTCGAACCCGGCGAGGCTGCCGCCCTCACCGGCGTGCACGCCCCGGGGCGGCGACAGCGGCACCGGCGTGGGACCGACCGGCCGGCCGCCGGCGATGGTCAGGTCCGTGGAGCCGCTCACCCCGTCGCAGGTGAACGTCACCCGGTAGATCGCCCCGGCCCTGGCCTCCCAGTCGACCGTCGTGGAGGCCGAGGAGTGGCCCGAGTGGATGGAGACGGTGTCGAAGATGCCCGACGTCACCGTGACCGTGCCTCTGCAGCCGCCGTTGTCCCGGTCCACGCGCAGGGTGACCTGGCCGCCCGCGGCGATCGTCGTGGGCATGACGCTGAAGCCGAACGGCGTGATGTTCCCGTCGCCCTCCGCGAGGGCGCTCGGCGCGGAACAGCCCAGAGCGCTGAGGCCCAGCAGTGCGGCCGAAGCGACGCGTATCGCGCGCATGGTGAATCCTCCGGTCCCCGAGGAGCAGCCGCGGACCTTTTCCGCTTGCGCCATCAATGCACCTCGATGACCGAAACGCTAGGAAGGTACGCACAGGTGCGCGAACGCAGTCGGGCGAATGGGGCATGGGCGTGCGCCGCCCGGGGGACACCGGCGGCGTGGCGGCCGGCCCCGGGCCCGGACGGTGCGGCCCCGTCAGTTCCGCACGCCCGGGAAGAGATGCAGGAACGGCTCCACCGACGCCGTGATGCCCCGGCTGTAGGGGGCGTCGAAGTCCCAGATGAGGAAGAGCAGGAAGGCGATGAGCGCGGAGAACAGCCCCGCGAGGACGAGTTCGCGCGGTGTCCGCCGGATCTGGAGCGCCAGCACCATACCGATGGTGATCACGGCCCCCGCGAGCAGTCCGAACCACACCACCCCCGGCATGGTCGCGCCGGTCGAGGTGGCCCGGGCGCTGCGCGCCTGGTCGGCCGCGGCCACCTGGTCCACCAGCGGCTGGTACGCCTGCGCCTCGAAGTCGTCGGCCGGCTCGTAGTCGGTCACGTCGGCGCGGATGCGCTCCAGGAGCTCGTCGCCCCGCTCGGTGACCTTGCCGGTGTCCGACATGTGCTTCCACTCGGCGTCCACGACATGTCCGACATACGTGTTGACGTCGTTCCGGATCCGGTCACGGACCTCCACCGGATAGACCCGGACCCGCTCCGACACCTCGTGCAGCGCCTGCGCCTCGGCCCGCACATGCTCCTGCGCGGCGCTGCGGGCCTCCCAGACACCGGCGATGGCCAGGCCCAGGACGATGGCGTACACCACGCCGATCCACATCGTCATGTACTCGATGACGTCCGGGGTCTCGCTGGGGTCCTCGTCGTCGTTCGCCGCACGGTTGCGCACGAGGGCGAGCGTGACCACCACGGCACAGGCGGCCAGCATCGCGAGGGTGAGAACAAGCCATTCCGGCAACAGAGGCCTCCAGGGATCAGCGCGCCCGCAGCGCGGCCACGGCGATCACCGCGGGAACGGTGATGAGCAGGACGAAGGTCATCGGCGAGTTCCCGTCGTGCGACACCCGCTGCTGCCGAGGGGGCTTGTACGGCGGGTAGGTGACGGGGGTCGCCGAGGGGTGGGGCGTGGGTGTGGGTGTGGGCCTGGGTGTCGGGGTCGGCGTCGGCTTGGGGGTGGGTGTGGCTGACGGAGTGGGTGCCGGCGGGGGTGCCGGAGCGGGTGGGGGTGGGAGCGCCGGGGCGGGTGTGGGCCGGGGCTTCGGGGGAGGAGGCGTCGGGGTCGGGGTGGGCGTCGGCTTCGGGGGCGTCGGCGTGGGCGTCGGCGTCGGCGTAGGGCTGGGGGTGGGCGTCGGTGTCGGTTCCGGGCACGGCGGGGGAGGGGGCGGCTTCGGGCACGGCGGCGGGACGGGCCAGGTCGGGCCGCTGCCCGCGACCGCGACAACCTGCGTCCCGTCGCCGCTCACGCCCGCGACCGCGAACGCCTGCGTCCCGTCGCCGCTGATGCCCGCGACCGCGAACGCCTGCGTGCCGCCACTGCCCGCGACCGCGCCGGCCTCCGTGCCCCCGGGCCCCGTCGAGGCCCAGGCGCACGCGTCGGCCGTCGCGACTCCGGTCGGCGCACCCACCAGCGCCCACGTCAGGGCCGTCAGAGCCAGCACGCGCACGGCGACGGCGCGACGGGTCGGTTGGGGTCCATGCACGACGGAGATCATGGGCCCTTCCCGTGCCCGCCATGCCCGGCGCCGGGGCGATTGCCCCAAATGGGGGACAGAGTGGGCGGGGTGGTTTGAAGAGGGTTGACGCGGAACCGTCTCGGTGGCGCGGGCGCGCCGGGGGTGCCGGGCGTGCCAGGGGAGCCGGGGGTGCCGGGCGTACCGGGGGTGCCGGGCGTACCAGGGGTGCCGGGTTGCAAAGAAATCCCCTCCCGGTTGAACATCCCCGCCCCCCGCCCCGTACCTCATGCCGTGCGGTGGCGGTAATGGCTCGCCGTAACATCCTTGGGATCATGGGGAGTTGACGATGAAGACCTCCTGGCGGAGCGCCTCGTTCGTGGCGGGTGCCGTGGCCGTGCTGGCGCTGACGACGGCGTGCGGTCAGGAAGAGGGCGCGCAGCCGGCCAGTCAGAATGTGGGGGCGGCCGCGCCGGCCGGTGGGTACGGCGTGGGCTCCGGTGGCGGGTACGACACCGGAACGGGCGGGACCGCGCAGGAGGGGCAGCCGGTCGCGGCCGAGAGCGCGGGCAAGCTCGCCGTGGCGACCAACGCCGAGCTGGGGCAGGTGCTCACCGACAGCGCGGGCCGCACGCTGTACCGCTTCGACCAGGACACCGCGGAGCCGCCCAAGACCAACTGCGACGGCGACTGTGCCACGGCCTGGCCCCCGGTCCTCGCGGACGACGCCAGCGCCGGCGAGGGTGTCGACCCGGCGCTGCTCGGTGAGGTCGCCCGCCCCGACGGCAGCAAGCAGCTCACCGTCGGCGGCTGGCCGGCCTACCGCTACGCCAAGGACGTCAACCCCGGCGACACCAACGGCCAGGGCGTGAAGGGCACCTGGTTCGCGCTGGCCCCCGACGGCAAGAAGGCGAAACTGGCCGATCTGCCCGGACTGTCCACCCGTAACGACCCGAAGCTCGGCGAGATCGTCGTGGACCGCAATGGCATGACGGTCTACCGCTTCATGAAGGACGAGGCCTGGCCGAAGCCGGTCTCCGCGTGCACCGGCGCCTGTCTGGAGAAGTGGCCGGCCGTCGAGCCGGTCGCCGCGAACGACACCAAGGGCGTGCAGAAGAAGGGCCTGATGAGCTTCACCCGCCCCGATGGAGCGAAGCAGCAGACGGTCAACTGCTGGCCGATCTACACCTTCTCCGGTGACAAGGCCCCCGGTGACACCAACGGCCAGGGCGTCGGCGGAACCTGGTACGCCGTGGCGCCCGACGGCAAGCCGATCGGCGCTCCGAAGGAGTAACCGGCTGCTTGCCCTGGTCCGCCTCTCCGCCCCCACGGAGGGGCGGACCGCTTTGGTGTGTTTGCAAGGGTTTAGCGGACGTCAATTCGGCACATGCCGCAGGCAGTGACCGGGAACGGATGGTCAATTTCCGTTTCCGCTCGCTCCTTTGGCGGGCGATCAGTAGCCTCTGCTCGAACACCGGATCGCCTACGCCTTGGAGAGATAGATGGAGCGTCCCGCCTGGGCCCCACGGAGCATCGACATCTCGGTGCCCAGCGTCTCCCGGATCTACGACTTTTATCTGGGCGGTTCGCACAACTTCGAGGTCGACCGGGAAGCGGCCCGAAAGGCGATGGAGTTCATGCCGGGCCTGCCGAAGATCATGCAGGCGAACCGGGCGTTCATGCGGCGCGCGGTGCGGTTCGCGGCCGACGAGGGCATCACCCAGTTCCTCGACATCGGCTCCGGCATCCCGACCTTCGGCAACGTCCACGAGGTGGCGCAGCGGGCCCGCCCCGGCGCGCGTGTCGTCTACGTCGACAACGACCCGGTGGCCGTCGCGCACAGCCACGCGGTCCTGGAGGGCGACACCGACACCGGCGTGGTCGCGGCCGACCTCAGGAAGCCCCACGACATCCTCGCCGCCCCCGAGGTGGAGCGGCTGATCGACCTGAACCGTCCGGTGGCGCTTCTGCTCGTTGCCATACTGCACTTCGTGGAAGACGCGGACGACCCGTACCAGGCGGTGGCCGAGCTGCGCGACGCGCTCGCGCCCGGCAGCATGCTGATCCTCACGCATGCCTCGTACGAGGGAATCCCGCTGCCCGCGGAGCGGGCCGAGGGTGCGGTGGACGTATACAGGGACATTCGCAACCCGCTGATCATGCGCTCGCGCGACGAGGTCGCGCGGTTCTTCGAGGGGTACGACATGGTGGAACCCGGACTGGTGCCGATGCCGCACTGGCGGCCCGACACCGCACCGGAGGACGAGGACCCATATGCGTTCTCGGGGTTCGCGGGCGTGGGGCGTTCGGCGTGATCGCGGAGCCGGACGGGCCGGAGGGCAGACTGCGCCGGTTCGCGACGATCTGGAGCCGCGCGGTCTTCCCGGTCACCGTGACGTCCCTGACCCGGCCGGAGTTCGAGGAGCAACTGCTGCCGCTCGCCCGCCGGTTGAGCGAGGCACTGCGGGCCAGGGCCTTCGACGCCGCCGAGGGCCGGGCGGTCGGCGCGGCGCTGGTCGCCGCCCACTGCACCGACCCGGACGTGCTCAGCCGCACCCTGGACTGCGTCGACGCCTATCTGGTGCTCTACTGCGGCGAGGACGGCCCCCAGGAGGACCTGCGGGCCCGTTCGGCGCGCCTGCAGCACTCCATGGCCGCCGGGTTCGCCCAGGCCCTGCGCGAACGCACCCTCGCCGAGCAGGAGTCCATCGCCCAGGCCGCGCTGCGCGCCCAGGGTGTGGTGGCGCAGGCCCTGCACGCCAGCGAGGCCCGCTTCCGCGCGGTGTTCGAGGGCGCGGCCATAGGGATCGGCATCGCCGACCTGGACGGCAACATCCTCGAGGTCAACGACGCCCTGCTGCGCATGTTCGGCGGCTTCGAGCAGAACGTGCGCGGCCGCAACGTCCGCGAGTGGACGCACGCCGAGGACGCCCCGCAGGTGTGGCGGCTGTACGAGGAGCTGGTGAGCGGCGAGCGCGAGCACTACCACATCGAGAAGGCCTTCTACCGGCCTGACGGAACGGTCCTGTGGACCAACCTCACGGTGTCCCTGCTGCGCGACCCCGAGGGGCGCCCGCAGTACCAGCTGGCGCTGATGGAGGACACCACCGAGCGCCGGCTGCTCAACCTGCGGCTGCGCTACGAGGCCACCCACGACGCGCTGACCGGCCTGCCCAACCGCACCCTGTTCTTCGAACGCCTGGAGAAGGCCCTCAACGCCGCTCCGGACCAGCGCTTCGGCCTGTGCTACCTCGACCTGGACGGCTTCAAGACCATCAACGACAGCCTCGGCCACGCGGCCGGCGACCGGCTGCTCGTCGAGGTCGCCGACCGGCTGCAGTCCTGCGCCACGGCGCCCGGTGAGATGGTCGCCCGTCTGGGCGGTGACGAGTTCGTGGCGCTGACGACCGGTCCGGACACCGAGCGGGAGGTCGACGAACTCGCCGCCCGCATCCAGAACGTGCTGCTCGCCCCCGTCCGGATCGAGGGCCGCGAGCTGACCGTACGCGGCAGCATCGGCATCGTGGAGGGCCCGGCCGGCGGCCGGCGCAGCCCGGCGGAGGTGCTGCGCAGCGCCGACATCACGATGTACCGGGCCAAGTCGGCGGGCGGCAACCGCTGCGAGCTGGCCGACCCGGAGGCCGACGCCCGCGCGATCACCCGTCACGGTCTGACCACGGCGCTGCCCGCGGCCCTGGAACGCGGCGAGTTCTTCATCGAGTACCAGCCGCTGGTCCACCTCGGCGACGGCAGCGTCCGCGGCGCGGAGGCCCTGGTGCGCTGGCTGCACCCGCAGCACGGCGTGCTCGGCCCGGACCGGTTCATCCCGCTCGCCGAGCACACCGGCCTCATCGTCCCGCTGGGCCGCTGGGTGCTGGAGCAGTCGGTGCGTCAGGCCCGGGAGTGGCGCGAGCGCTACGCCGACACCGACGCCGGCCCGCTGCGCATCAACGTCAACCTCTCGCCCTGCCAGCTCAACCACCCCGGCCTGGTCCAGGACACCGTCGACATCCTGGAGGCCGCGGGCGTCACCCCGGACGCCCTGTGCCTGGAGGTCACCGAGTCCGCCCTCATCGGCGCCGACGACGACCTGCTCAAACCGCTGCGCCGGCTGGCCGAGATGGGCGTCGACATCGCCCTGGACGACTTCGGCACCGGCTACTCGAACCTGGCGAACCTGCGCCGCCTGCCGGTCAGCGTCCTCAAGCTGGACCGCTCCTTCACCCAGGGCATGCAGCAGTTCCCGGCCGACCCCGTCGACCTGAAGATCGTCGAGGGAATCGTCTCTCTCGCCCACAGCCTGGACCTGGCGGTCACGGTGGAGGGCGTCGAGACCGGAGCCCAGGCCGAGCAGCTGCGGATACTGGGCTGCGACACGGCCCAGGGCTGGTACTACGCCCGCCCGGGCCCGCCGGAACGCCTGCACGAACTGGCACTGGCGGACGCCCGGGGCTGAGCGGTGGCTGTCCGGTGCCCTCCTGCCTACGATCGAGGTGGGGGTACCGGGGCCATGAGCGGAGGGACCGCGGACATGGACGTCACCCACATGCGCCGCCTCTTCGAGGCCCACCGGGAGGCGGAGGCCGCCCGCGACATCGACGGCATCCTGCGGACGTTCGTCGACGACTGCTTCCTGGAGACGAAGTCCCTGGGCCTGCGCAGCCAGGGCCGCGACGCGGTCCGCGCGGCCTACGCGCAGCAGTACTTCGTCGCGTTCCCCGACCTCGCCCCCGAGGACGAGGGCATCGCCTTCGGCGACGACGTCGTCGCCGTGTGGGGCCGGCTGCGCGGAACGAGCCGCGGCGACTGGCTCGGCGTCCCGCCCGGCGGCGGCAGCTTCGACGTGGCCTTCGCGAACGTCGTGCCGTTCCGGGACGGGCTGATGGCCGGCGAGACGATCTACTTCGACCTGGCCACGCTGTGCGAACAGGCCGGCATCCCGCTGGACGCCGTACGCGCCGCGGCGGCGCAGCGCAGGGCTGCCCGGTAGCGGGTCAGCGCTCCAGCAGCATCCGCTGCAGCTCACGGGCGGCCCGCGGCGGAGCGACGTCGCTGCGGTGGGCCAGCGCGATCGTGCGATGCAGCCCGGGCCGGGCCAGCGGTGTCACGCGCAGCCCGTGCCCGGACCGTGCGGCGACCATCTTCGGTACGACGGCCACCCCCAGCCCCGCCCGCACGAACCCCAGCACGGCGTCCATCTCGCCGCCCTCGACCGCGAAGTCCGGCTCGAACCCGGCCGAGCGGCACGCCGCGACGGTCAGCTCCCGCAGGTCGTACCCGTGCCGGAACATCACCAGCCGCTCGCCCTCCAGATCGGCGACGGCCACCGCACGCCGCCCGCCTCCCGGGCGTGGCGCGTCCGGCGAGGACACCACGACCAGGTCCTCCCGCAGCAGCTCGACCGTCGTCAGCGCCGGCGCGGGCGTCGGCAGCGGCAGCACGACCAGCGCCAGATCGAGCGCACCGCGCGCGAGCTGCCGTACGAGATCGAGGGAGCCGCCCTCCTCGATCTGCAGGCGGACGCCGGGATAGCGGTCGTGGAAGGCGCGCAGCACATCGGGCAGCAGGCCGGTGCACAGACTCGGCGTCGCCCCCAGCCGCACCCGCCCCCGCTGGAGCTGCACCAGCTCCTGCACCTCGTGCCGTGCGGTGTCCGCGTCGGCGAGGATGCGCCGTGCCAGCGGCAGCAGCGCCTCGCCCGCGTCGGTCAGCGTGATGTTGCCGCGGGCCCGCTGGAACAGGTCGGCGCCCAGCTCCCGCTCCAGCGCCTTGATCTGCTGCGACAGCGAGGGCTGGGCGACATGGACGGCCTCCGCGGCCCGGGTGAAGTGCCGGGTCTCGGCGACCGCCACGAAGTATTGGAGCTGATGGAACTGCACGCCACCATCATAGCCAGCGCCTATCGAAACGAGCCGGACCATGTCTTGGACCGATGGGGAGTCGCGGCCCTAACGTCGTGACCCATGGCTCTGGCAACGCGGACGGACCGACGGCCGTCCATGGCGCGCACGATCTGGGACAGCTCCGTCGGCAAGAAGACAGTGATGGCCGTCAGCGGCGTGATCATGCTGCTGTACCTGGTCGCCCACGTCATCGGCAATCTCAAGATCTTCTTCGGCCCGGACGAGTTCAACCACTACGGCCACTGGCTGCGCACGGTCGGCGAGCCCTTCATGCACTATGAGTGGACACTCTGGCTCATCCGCGTGGTGCTCCTCGTCGCCGTGGTCGCGCACGCCGTGTCCGCCTACCAGCTCAGCCGGCGCGACATCAAGGCACGGCCGAGCAAGTACGCGCACCGCAAGCCGCGCTCCAGCTACGCGACCCGCACGATGCGCTGGGGCGGGATCATCCTCGGCCTGTTCATCGTCTGGCACGTGCTGGACCTGACCACCGGCCAGGTCCACCCGGGCGGCTTCCAGGAGGGGCATCCGTACCAGAACGTCGTGGACACCTTCTCCACCTGGTACGGCAACGCCATCTACCTCGTGGCGATGCTCGCCCTCGGCCTGCACGTCCGGCACGGCTTCTGGAGCGCCGCCCAGACCCTCGGCGCCGGCAGCCGCACCCGCGACCGCGCCCTGAAGACGATCGCGAACGTCCTCGCCCTGCTGCTCACGGCCGGCTTCGTCGCCGTACCCGTGGGCGTGATGACCGGACTGGTGAGCTGAACATGACTACCTTCGCGGACTACGAGACCGGCGCGCCGCTGACCGACGGCAAGGCGCCCTCCGGCCCGATCCACGAGCGCTGGGACAAGCGCCGCTTCGAGGCCAAGCTGGTCAACCCCGCCAACCGGCGCAAGCACACGGTGATCGTCGTCGGCACCGGCCTGGCCGGGGGTTCGGCCGGCGCCACCCTCGCCGAACAGGGCTACCACGTCGTCCAGTTCTGCTACCAGGACTCCCCGCGCCGCGCGCACTCCATCGCGGCCCAGGGCGGCATCAACGCGGCGAAGAACTACCGCAACGACGGCGACTCCGTCCACCGCCTGTTCTACGACACCGTCAAGGGCGGCGACTTCCGCGCCCGCGAGTCCAATGTGCACCGCCTCGCGCAGATCTCCGTCGAGATCATCGACCAGTGCGTCGCGCAGGGCGTCCCCTTCGCCCGCGAGTACGGCGGCCTGCTCGACACCCGCTCCTTCGGCGGCGTCCAGGTGTCCCGCACCTTCTACGCCCGCGGCCAGACGGGCCAGCAGCTCCTCCTCGGCGCCTACCAGGCACTGAGCCGGCAGATCGCGGCCGGCAACGTCGAGATGCATCCGCGCACCGAGATGCTCGACCTGATCGTCGTCGACGGACGGGCGCGCGGGATCGTCGCCCGTGACCTGATCACCGGCCGTATCGACACGTACTTCGCGGACGCCGTGGTGCTGGCGAGCGGCGGCTACGGCAACGTCTTCTACCTGTCGACGAACGCCATGAACTCCAACGCGACCGCGATCTGGCGGGCGCACCGGCGCGGCGCGTACTTCGCCAACCCCTGCTTCACGCAGATCCACCCGACCTGCATCCCACGCACGGGCGACCACCAGTCCAAGCTCACGCTGATGAGCGAGTCGCTGCGCAACGACGGACGGATCTGGGTGCCCAAGGCCAAGGGCGACACCCGCCCGGCCCACCAGATCCCCGAGGACGAGCGCGACTACTACCTGGAGCGCATCTACCCGTCCTTCGGCAACCTCGTCCCGCGCGACATCGCCTCCCGCGCCGCGAAGAACGTCTGCGACGAGGGCAGGGGCGTCGGCCCCGGCGGCCAGGGCGTGTACCTGGACTTCGCCGACGCCATCAAGCGGATGGGCAGGGCGGCCGTCGAGGCGAAGTACGGCAACCTCTTCGACATGTACCAGCGGATCACCGACGAGGATCCGTACGAGGTGCCGATGCGGATCTACCCGGCCGTGCACTACACCATGGGCGGACTGTGGGTCGACTACGACCTCCAGACCACCGTCCCGGGCCTGTTCGCGATCGGCGAGGCCAACTTCTCCGACCACGGTGCCAACCGGCTCGGCGCGTCCGCGCTGATGCAGGGCCTGGCCGACGGCTACTTCGTGCTGCCGGCCACGATCAACGACTACCTCGCCCGCAACCCGCACCAGGGTTCGGTCACAGCCGAACACCCCGCCGTGCGCGAGGCGTTGACCGAGACCGAGGACCGTATCGGGAGGCTGCTTGCGGTCGACGGCGACCGCACCCCCGACTCCTTCCACCGCGAAGTCGGCGAGCTGATGTGGGAGTTCTGCGGCATGGCCCGCACCGACACCGGGCTGCGCAAGGCCCTGGAGCGCATCCCGCAGATCCGCGAGGAGTTCTGGCGGCGCATCAAGGTGCCCGGCACCGGCGAGGAGTTCAACCAGTCGCTGGAGAAGGCCAACCGCATCGTCGACTACCTGGAGCTCGCCGAGCTGATGTGCCTCGACGCGCTGCACCGCGCCGAGTCCTGCGGCGGCCACTTCCGCGAGGAGTCCCAGACCCCGGACGGCGAAGCCGCCCGCAGGGACGAGGAGTTCGCCTACGCCGCCGCCTGGGAGTTCACCGGCACCGGCGAGGCGCCCGTCCTGCACAAGGAAGACCTGGTCTTCGAGTACGTCCACCCCACCCAGCGGAGCTACGCATGAAGCTCACCCTGCGCGTCTGGCGGCAGAAGAACGCCGACGCCGACGGCACCATGTCCACGTACGAGGTGGACGGCATCTCGCCCGACATGTCCTTCCTGGAGATGCTGGACACGCTCAACGAGGAGCTCATCCTGGGCGGTGAGGACCCCGTGGCCTTCGACCACGACTGCCGCGAGGGCATCTGCGGCGCGTGCTCGCTGGTCATCAACGGGGACGCGCACGGGCCCGAGCGGACCACCACCTGCCAGCTGCACATGCGGTCCTTCCAGGACGGCGACACGATCGATATCGAACCGTGGAGGGCGTCGGCGTTCCCGGTGATCAAGGATCTGGTCGTTGATCGCTCGGCGTTCGACCGGATCATCCAGGCCGGCGGATACATCACCGCGCCGACCGGCTCGGCCCCCGAGGCCCATGCCACGCCGGTGCCCAAGCCGGACGCCGACCTCGCGTTCGAGCACGCCGAGTGCATCGGGTGCGGGGCGTGTGTGGCGGCGTGTCCCAACGGGGCGGCGATGCTGTTCACGTCGGCGAAGGTGAACCATCTCAATGTGCTGCCCCAGGGGGCGCCCGAGCGGGAGACGCGGGTGCTGGACATGGTGGCGCAGATGGACGAGGAGGGGTTCGGGGGGTGCACGCTGACCGGTGAGTGTGCGACGGCCTGTCCCAAGGGGATTCCTCTGGTGTCCATCACCGGTATGAACAAGGAGTGGCTGCGGGCTGTTCGGAAGGTCAAGCGGTAGCGCCGTGGCTTGTTGAGGCCGTCTTCGGGGTGCCGTTCCCCGCGCCCCTGAGGTAGGCGTCGTTCAGCTTTCTCACATCCGCTCTCCTGGCATTGGTCACGTACACGCCAACCCGGGTCGGAAGAACTGGGATGTCCCCAAGCCCCGCTCCACCGGCCCGTGCCCAGGAGAGAGCCATGTCCGGCGTCAGTACGCTCACACCCACGCGCTACACCGTCAGTCTGGCCCGCGACGAGGACGACGTACGGGCCGCGCAGCGGCTGCGGTACGACGTCTTCGCGGGGGAGATGGGGGCCCTGCTGGCCACGCCGCAGCCGGGCCTCGACATCGACGCGTTCGACGCGTACTGCGACCACCTGCTGGTCCGGGACACCTCGACCGGCGAGGTCGTCGGCACCTACCGGCTGCTGCCGCCCGAGCGGGCCGCGATCGCCGGGCGGCTGTACTCCGAGGGCGAGTTCGAGCTGTCCCGGCTGGACGGCGTCCGGCCCGGACTGGTCGAGGTCGGACGGTCCTGTGTGCACCCCGACCACCGCGACGGGGCCGTCATCGGACTGATCTGGGCCGGCATCGCCCGGTACATGGTGGACGGCGGCCACGAATGGCTGGCCGGCTGCTGCTCCCTGCCCCTCGCCGACGGCGGCGCCCTCGCCGCCGCCACCTGGGACCGGGTGCAGGCCAAGCACCTGGCGCCGGAGGAGTTCCGGGTACGACCGCGGCTGCCGTGGAACGCCGAGGGCGTGACCCGGCCCACCGGACGCACCGAGCTCCCTCCGCTCCTGCGCGGCTACCTCCGCCTCGGCGCCTGGGTGTGCGGCGAGCCCGCGCACGACGCGGACTTCGGGGTCGCGGACCTCTATGTGCTGCTGTCGATGCGCCGGGTCGACCCGCGCTATCTGAAGCACTTCCTCTCGCTCGTCCCGGCCTGATGAGCGTCTGGCTGCCCAGCGCGCCCTGCACCCCGCGGGCGTGCATGGAGGCGGCGGGAACGTCCGCTCCGGCCGTCGTACGCGGCGCGCTGCGCATCACGGCGGTCGTCGCGCTGATCCTCACCGGGATCGTGCTGTCGCCGTTCGGCCCGAGGCTTCCCGCCGCCGCCGTACGGCGCTGGTGCCGGTGGATCGTGCGGGCGGCGGGCGTACGGGTGCGCATCACCGGCGGCGCCGCGCCCAGCGGCGGGCTGCTGCTGGTCGCCAACCACATCTCCTGGCTGGACATCCCGCTGCTGGCCGCCGTACGCCCGGCCCGCATGCTGGCCAAGCGGGAGATACGCCAGTGGCCCGTGGCCGGGGCGCTGGCCGCGCGCGGCGCGGTGTTCATCGACCGCGACCGGCTGCGGACCCTGCCCGCCACCGTCGCCCGGCTCGCCGAGGTGCTGCGCGCCGGCGCGGCCGTCGGGGTCTTCCCCGAGGGCAGCACCTGGTGCGGCCGCGCCCAGGGCCGCTTCCGCCGGGCGGCGTTCCAGGCCGCCCTCGACGCGAACGTCCCCGTCCAGCCGGTCGGCATCCGCTACCGCCTGACCGACGGCACCCCCACCACCCGGCCCGCCTTCGTCGGCGACGACTCCCTGCTCGCGTCGGTCTGGCGCGTGGTCACGGCCCGTGGCCTGATCGCCGAGGTGGACATACTCCCCCTGATCCCGCCGGGCACCCACCCCGACCGCCGCACCCTGGCCCAGGCAGCCGAGCCCGTCAGGGGCGCGGGGAACTGCGCGAACAACCACACACGACCCGCACCCGCGATCGGACAGAAGGCCCCGAGTTCCTAGGCGGACAGAGCACGAGCCAGATAGGAAGCGGTCCGCCCACCCGAGGAACCCGAAACCACCACGGGTGGCCCGACAGCCACGATCCGTCCACCCTCCTCGCCCCCACCCGGCCCCAGGTCGATCACCCAGTCCGCCCCGGCCACGACAGCCATGTCGTGCTCGACGACGACCACGGTGTTCCCCGCGTCGACGAGCGCGTGCAGATGATGCATGAGCAGCTCGACGTCGGCCGGGTGCAGCCCGGTCGTCGGCTCGTCGAGGAGATACAGGGTGTGCCCCCGTCGCCCCCGCTGCAGCTCGCTCGCCAGCTTGATGCGCTGTGCCTCCCCGCCGGACAGCTCCGTCGCGGGCTGGCCCAGGCGCAGATAGCCGAGGCCCACGTCGAGGAGGGCCCGCAGGCTGCGCGCCACGGCAGGGGTGCCGGCGAAGAACTCCGCGGCCGCCTCCACCGTGAGGTCCAGCACCTGCGCGACGGTCAGCCCGCGGTACGTCACCTCCAGCGTGCCCGGGTTGTAGCGGGTCCCGCCGCAGTCCGGGCAGGGCGTGTACGTGCTCGGCAGGAACAGCAGCTCCACGCTGACGAAGCCCTCGCCCTGGCAGGTCTCGCAGCGGCCTCCGGCCACGTTGAAGGAGAACCGGCCCACGCCGTAGCCGCGTGTCCGGGCGGCCTGCGTCGCCGCGAACTCCTTGCGCACGACGTCGAACAGGCCCGTGTAGGTGGCCAGGTTGGAGCGCGGGGTCCGGCCGATGGGCCGCTGGTCGACCAGCACCAGCCGCTCCACACCGTCGAGTTCCTCGGTGATCTCGCTGATGAGCGTGGACTTGCCGGACCCGGAGACACCGGTGACCGCGGTGAACGCGCCGAGCGGGAACTCGGCCGTGAGGTTCTTCAGGTTGTGCCGGGTCACCGGGCCGACCTTCAACCAACCTCGTGGCGAACGGACTTCACGGGCAGGGGTCGGGGAGCGGCCGAAGAGGAAGTGGGCCGTCGCCGACTCGGCCACGCCGGCCAGGTCCGCCACCGGGCCGCTGTGCAGCACCCGGCCGCCGTGCTCGCCCGCGCGCGGGCCGACGTCCACGATCCAGTCGGCGCCCCGCACCACGTCCAGATGGTGCTCCACCACGAACACCGAGTTCCCGGCCGCCTTCAGCCGCCCCAGCACGGTCAGCAGCGCCTCGGTGTCCGCCGGGTGCAGTCCGGCCGACGGCTCGTCCAGGACGTAGACGACCCCGAACAGTCCCGAACGCAACTGGGTGGCCAGCCGCAGCCGTTGCAGTTCCCCCGCGGACAGCGTGGGCGTGGGCCGGTCCAGGCTGAGATAGCCGAGACCCAGCTCGACGACCGGCGCGATCCGGGACTTCAGGTCCTCGGTGAGCACCCGGGCCGCCTCGGAGGTGCCCTCCAGCGAAGCCGCCAGTTCCGCCAGCGGAAGCGCCGCCAGTTCGGCGACGGTCCGGCCCGCGAAGGTCACGGCGAGCGCCTCCGGGCGCAGCCTGCTGCCGCCGCACACCGCGCACGGCGCGGCCGTCAGGAAGCGCTCGGCCTTCGTCCGCAGGGTGGGACTCTTGGAGTCCGCGAACGTCTTCATCACATAGCGCCGTGCGCTCATGTACGTGCCCTGGTAAGGGCGTTGGATGCGGTCGGCGTCCCGCACCGGGTGCACGGTGACGACGGGCTGCTCGTCGGTGAACAGGATCCACTCGCGTTGTTCGGCGGGCAGTTCGCGCCAGGGCCGGTCCACGTCGTACCCGAGCGCGTCGAGGATGTCGCGCAGGTTCTTGCCCTGCCAGGCACCCGGCCACGCGGCGATCGCGCCCTCCCGGACCGACAGCGACGGGTCGGGGACCAGCAGCTCCTCGGTCGTACGGTGCACCCGGCCCAGGCCGTGGCACTCGGGGCAGGCGCCGGCCGCGGTGTTGGGGGAGAAGGCGTCGGAGTCCAGGCGCTCCGCGCCCGGCGGGTAGTCGCCCGCGCGGGAGAACAGCATCCGCAGGGAGTTGGACAGGTTCGTCACCGTCCCCACCGAGGAGCGGGACGTCGGCCCCGAGCGGCGCTGCTCCAGCGACACCGCGGGCGGCAGCCCGCTGATCTCGGCGACCTTCGGAGCGCCCACCTGGTGGATCAGCCTGCGGGCGTACGGCGCCACGGACTCGAAGTAGCGGCGCTGTGCCTCGGCGTAGATCGTGCCGAAGGCGAGCGACGACTTGCCCGAGCCGGACACGCCGGTGAACACGGCCACGACGTCCCGCGGGATGTCCACGTCCACGTTCCTCAGGTTGTGCTCTCGGGCGCCGCGGACACGGACGTACGGGTCGTGAGGGTGGTGCATAAGGGGCAACTCTAGCCGGTGGCGATCACCCGGAGACGATCGAGGCCAGCCGCCGGTAGGAGTCCAGCAGGGCGTCACGGTCGTAGGTGCTGGTGGTCACCAGGACCTCCTGGGCGCCCGTCTCCTTCAGCACCGTCTCCAGCTCGTGGGCGACCTGTTCCTCGGTGCCCGCGAGCTGTCCGGTCAGGCCCGACTCGTAGAAGCCGCGCTCCCGGTCGGTCATGGTGAGGGCCTCGACGCGCTCGGCGGGCGGCAGCGGCGGGAAGGTGCCGTGGGTCCGGGAGTACGCCATCGACCAGGCCTCCGGGACCAGCAGCCGGCGGGCCTGCTCGGGGGTGCCCGCGACGGCGACGTTGCCGGAGATCACCACGTACGGCTCGGGCGCCCAGGGGGAGGGGCGGAAGCGGTCCCGGTAGTGCTCGACGCCGCGCAGCATCTTCTCGCGGTTGCGCAGGTCGCCGATCACCATCGGCAGGCCCGCCTCGGCCGCGATCGTCGCGCCCTCGCCCATGGCCAGCACGAACGGCGGCACGCTCAGGCCGTCCGCGGGCCGGGCGCGCACGCCCGTAGGGGAGGTGCCGCGGAACCAGCCGAGCAGCTCCTGGAGCTGGCCCGCGAAGTCCTCCGCGTCCTCCTTGTCGCGGCCCAGTGCCTTGCGTACGCCGGTGGTGAAGCCCACCGAGCGGCCGAGGCCCATGTCGATACGGCCCGGGAAGAGCGACTCCAGCACCCCGAACTGCTCCGCGACGACCAGCGGCCGGTGGTTGGGCAGCATGACCCCGCCCGTGCCCACCCGGATGGTGCTCGTCGCCGCCGCGACGGCCGCCGCCAGCACGGTCGGCGCCGACCCGGCCACCCCGGGCACGCCGTGGTGCTCCGACACCCAGAACCGGTGGTAGCCGAGCGCCTCCACCTCCCGCGCCAGCGCCACGGTGTCGCGCAGCGCCTCCCCGGGCGGGTGGCCCTCGCGGGTGCGGGAGCGGTCGAGCACGGAGAAGCGGGTCGCGGCGATCACGGAAGTCACACAGGGTTCAACGCCGCCCGCGCGCGGGCATTCCCGCTTATTCGCTGGCATGCTCACGCCGCCCACTCCTACGGTGAACCCCGGCTTCCCGCCCCCGTCACCGAGGAGCTCCGCCATTTCCCGTTTCAACAGCCGCCGTTCGCGTACCCTCACCGCCCCGTCCGCGCCCGTCACCACGACCGGCGCCCGGACGACGACGTACGAGGGCGGTGCCGCACACGTGCGGGAGGCGAGGAGCGAACTGTTCCTGCTGGCGGTCGTGAACATGGTCGGGCAGCAGACCTTCTACGAGAAGGCGGGGGACAGGGACACCCGCTACCGCGACCTGGTGCGCGGCCTCGCCGTCCAGGACCCCGCGTGGACGGCCGGCCTGCTCGGCTGGCTGCGCGGCTCCGCCCAGATGCGCACCGCCTCCCTGGTGGGCGCCGCCGAGTTCGTCCACGCGCGCCTGGACGCGGGCCTGTCCGGGTACTCCCGGCAGGTCGTCGACTCCGTGCTCCAGCGGGCCGACGAGCCCGGCGAACTGCTCGCCCACTGGACCCGGGCCTACGGCCGCGCCCTGCCCAAGCCGGTCAAGCGCGGTGTCGCCGACGCCGTACGGCGGCTGTACACCGCCCGCTCGCTGCTGAAGTACGACACCGCGTCCAAGGACTTCCGCTTCGGCGACGTCCTGAACCTGGTGCACGCCTCGCCGGACCCGGCCAAGCCATGGCAGGGCGAGCTGTTCCGGTACGCGCTGGACCGCCGGCACCACCCGGACGGCGCCGAGGTGCCCGAGACGGACACCACCCTCGTCGCGCACCGCGCGCTGACGGCCGTACCGGTGCACGAGCGCCGGGCGCTGCTCACCTCCCCGCAAGGGCGGGAGCGACTGGCCGCGGCCGGTCTGACCTGGGAGGCGCTGGCGGGCTGGCTCCAGGGGCCGATGGACGCCGAGGCGTGGGAGGCGATCATCCCCTCCATGGGCCTGATGGCGCTCACCCGCAATCTGCGCAACTTCGACGAGGCCGGGGTCGGCGACGCGGTCGCCGAGCAGGTCGCCGCGCGCCTGGCCGACCCGGAGGAGGTACGCCGCTCGCGGCAGTTCCCGTACCGGTTCCTGTCCGCCCGTCGGATGGTGCCGTCCGGCAGGTGGGACAAGGCCCTGGAGTGCGCGCTCGCCGCGTCCACCGCCAACGTCCCGGCGCTGCCCGGGCGCACGCTGGTGCTGGTGGACACCTCCGGCTCGATGCTGGGGCAGGTGTCGGCGAAGTCGATGATCCGGCACGTCGACGTCGGCGCCCTGTTCGGCGTGGCGCTCGCGGCCCGCGGCTGCGAGGTCGACCTGTGGGGCTTCGCGGACCGCGCCTTCCGGCACGAGCTCGTCAAGGGCGGGCCGGTGCTGCGGCAGACCGAGGCGTTCTGCGAGCGCGTCGGCGAGGTCGGCTACGGCACCGAGACGGTCGCGGCGCTGAGGCAGGCGTACCGCGGCCACGACCGGGTGGTGATCGTGTCCGACATGCAGGCGTTCGCCCACCCGGGCCACGGCGGCCCCAGTGCGCGCGAGTGGGGGCCGCGGGGCTGGCAGCGCAGGAACGTGTCCGTGTCCGAGGCTGTCCCGGCCCATGTGCCCCTGTTCGGCATCGACACCACCGGCTACGCGAAGGCCTCCATCGACACCGGCGCGCCGCACCGCTACGAGGTCGGCGGCTTCTCCGACCAGCTGTTCACCATGGTGGACCTGCTGTCCCGAGGGATGGACGCGGGCTGGCCCTGGGAGGCCTAGGCTGCCGGGTGTGACCTCAGATACGCGACGGCCGCTCGCCGTGTTCGACCTGGACAACACCCTCGCCGACACCGCGCACCGCCAGCACTTCCTCGAGACCAGGCCGCGCAACTGGGACGCGTTCTTCGCGGCCGCGCCCCAGGACCCGCCGATCCCGCAGGGCGTGGCGCTGGCGGTGCGGAGCGCCGAGGAGTGCGAGGTCGTCTACCTCACCGGGCGGCCCGAGCGCTGCCGCCGCGACACGCTGGAGTGGCTCGCGGCGCACGGACTGCCCGAGGGGCGCGTCCACATGCGGGGCAACGCCGACCGCAGGCCCGCCCGGTACACCAAGCTGGAGATCCTGCGCCGGCTCGCCCGTACGCGTGAGGTGCGGATGCTGGTGGACGACGACGAGCTGGTGTGCGAGGACGCCGAACGGGCGGGCTTCACGGTCGTCCGCGCCCGCTGGGCCACGCCCTCCGCCGAGCTGAAGGTGGCGCAGGAGCGGGAGGGGCGGACCTGAGGGCCGTATGCACGAGGCTCTTGCGCGGGCCTGTGCTCAGTCGCTGTCCTCGAGGCGGAAGCCGACCTTCAGTCCGACCTGCCAGTGCGCGATGTCGCCGTTCTCGATCTGGCCCCTGACCTGCGTGACCTCGAACCAGTCCAGGTTCCGGAGCGTCTGCGAGGCACGGGAGATGCCGTTGCGGATGGCCTTGTCGACGCCCTCGGGCGAGGTGCCGACGATCTCGGTGACCCGGTAGGTGTGGTTCGACATGGGGATGCTCCTCCTGCTGTGACGACCGATGGCGTCGGCGCCGCGTGTGGCGCGCGTCACTCCACGGTGCCCCAGGCTGCGGCGGAGCGCGAGACATCGGCCCGGTGTCCGGGCGCCCCTTGACCTTCGCATTGGTCCATACCAAAATCCAGCACACCCGTACGGGCCTTCGTGCCCGTCCCCCCACGTCGGGTCCCTCTCCCCTGTCCGTCAGGCAGAACAGGACCGACCAGTGACACGCCGTCTTCTCGCCCTCGTCTGCGTCTCCGCCTCCCTCGTCGCCGGCTGCGGCCTGCTGCCGGGCGGCAGCGACCCGCAGACCGTCACCGTGTGGCTGATGAAGGACAGCGCCTCCCGGGACTTCCTGGACCGCTTCACCGAGGACTTCGAGCGCACCCACCCCGACATCGACCTCGACATCCGCATCCAGGAATGGACCGGCATCGGCCCCAAGGTGCAGGCCGCGCTGGAGGCGAAGGACGGCGAGGACGCCACCGCAGGCGGGCCCGATGTCGTCGAGGTCGGCAACACCCAGGTGCCGCAGTACGTCGACGGGGGCCGGCTGGTCGATCTGACGCTGGAGTCCGTGCGCGACTGGGGGAGCCGGGACTGGCTGCCCGGCCTCGCCGAGCCGGGCAAGCTGCGCGGTCACCAGTACGGCATCCCCTGGTACGCCGCCAACCGGGTGGTCGTCTACCGCAAGGACCTCTTCGCCGAGGCCGGTATCGACGCCCCGCCGAAGACCCGCGAGGAGTGGCTCACCGCCACCGAGAAGCTGAACTCGGGCGACACCCAGGGCATCTACCTCGCCGGACAGGACTGGTACACCCTCGCCGGGTTCATCTGGGACGAGGGCGGCGAGCTGGCCGAGGAGACGGGCGGCACCTGGCAGGGCTCCCTGGACAGCCCCGAGGCCCTGCGCGGCATGGACTTCTACCGCCGCCTCCAGGCGCTCGGCTCCGGACCCGTCGACGCCGACGAGGAACACCCGCCCCAGGCGGACGAGTTCGCCCGGGGCGAGATCGCCCAGATCGTCGCCGTACCCGGTGTCGCCCGGGCCGTCGTGCAGCGCAACCCCGAACTCGAGGGCAGGCTCGGCTTCTTCGCCGTCCCCGGCCGCACGGCCGCCCGGCCCGGCGCCGTCTTCACCGGCGGCTCCGACCTCGTGATCCCCGACAACACCGACCAGCGCGAGGGCGCCCTCGCGGTCGTCGAGGCCCTCGCCGGAGCCAAGTGGAACACCGACCTGGCCCGCACCATGAACTACGTCCCCAACAAGACCACCCTCGCCCCCGCCGTCGCCGGCGAGGAGGGTGTCGCCGCCATGGCCGCGGGCGCCGCCCAGGGCCGGGCCACCCCCACCACACCCGAATGGGCCGCGGTGGAGGCGGACAACCCGATCAAGGCCTATATGACCAAGGTGCTCCGGGGCGCCGACCCCGAGCCGGAGGCCCGCCGGGCCTCGGAGCGGATCACCGAACTGCTGGCGATCCCGCTGTCCTGACCCGGCCGTTCGCCTCGTCTCACCGCGCCGTGCTCAGCGACAGGGCGAACCGCCCCTGCGCGTCCGTCCACCAGTGGCTCAACTCCAGCCCCGCGGCCGCCAGTTCGGTGCGTACGCCGTCCCTGCGGAACTTCGCCGACACCTCGGTGCGCAGCTCCTCGCCCGCGGCGAAGTCCACGGCGAGGTCCAGGGCGGGGATCTTCACGGTCTGCTCGCTGCGGGCGCGCAGCCGCATCTCGATCCACTCCCGCTCGGTGTCCCACAGCGCCACGTGGTCGAACGCGGCCGGGTCGAAGTCGGCGCCGAGCTCGCGGTTGACGACGGTCAACACGTTCTTGTTGAACGCCGCCGTCACCCCGGCCGCGTCGTCGTACGCCCGCACCAGGGTCTGCTCGTCCTTGACGAGGTCCGTGCCGAGCAGCAGCGCGTCGCCGGGGGAGAGCATGGCCCGCACGGAGGCGAGGAACTCGGCCCGCTCGGCGGGCAGCAGGTTGCCGATGGTGCCGCCGAGGAACGCCAGCAGCCGCGGCCCCGGAGTGTCCGGCAGGGCCATCTCGGCGGTGAAGTCGGCGATCAGCGCGTGCACGTCCAGCCCCGGGAACTCCTCCACCAGCGCCTTGCCGGCCTGCGCCAGGGCGCTCTCGCTGACGTCGACCGGGACGTACGTCTCCAGCGTCCCGAGCGAGGTCAGCGCGCTCAGCAGATGCCGGGTCTTGTCGGAGGAGCCCGAGCCCAGCTCGACCAGCGTGCGGGCGGGCAGCGCGGCGGCGATCTCGTCGGACCGGTCGAGCAGGATCTCCCGCTCGGCGCGCGTGGGGTAGTACTCGGGCAGGTCGGTGATCTGCTCGAACAGGTCGCTGCCGTGGGCGTCGTAGAACCACTTCGGCGGCAGCGTCTTGGGGTGCGCGGTGAGTCCGCCCAGGACGTCGGCGCGCAGCGCGGCCTCGGTGGCGTCCTCGGCGAGCAGGCGGGTGAGACGGAACTGGCTCACGGACGGGGCTCCTTCGGGGATGCGGGGGCCGAGGCGTCGCTCGGTTCCTTGAGGGGGGAGAGCTGGACGTCGGCGCTGGTCGCCACGAGCAGGGTGCGGTCGGGGACCTCCCGCCACAGCGGGTCGTCGTCATGGGGCTCGGAGGCCACGACCGTGCCCCGGCCGGGCTCGCCGAGATACCACAGCGTGTCGCCCCAGGCGGTCGCGGCGATGGAGGTGCCGTCGGTCAGCAGCAGGTTCAACCGGGAACCCGGGGCGGCCGCGGCCACCTCGGGGACCGTGTCGGCCAGCGCCCGGCCCATGTCGTCACCGGCCCGCAGCCGGGCCAGCACCAGCGCCCAGACCAGCGCGGAGTCGTTGCGGGCCGCCAGCCGCAGCAGGTCCACCGGTGCCAGACCCGCGGCGACCGGCGCGAGGGAGTCCGGCCAGCCGGTGACGGCGCCGTTGTGGCTGAACAGCCAGCGGTCCCCGGCGAAGGGTGCCGCCGCGGCCTCCCCGTCGGGGCTCGGCACGGTCGCGTCCCGCACCGCCGCGAGCAGCGCCCTCGTGCGCACCACCCGGGCCAGGTCGGTCAGGCCGCCGTCGGCCCAGATCGGCCCGAAGCGCCGGTAGCGGGCCGGGACCGGGTCGCCCTCGGCGTACCAGCCGATCCCGAAGCCGTCCGCGTTGACCGTGCCGTGCTTCTGCCGTCTGGGCGCCCAGGACTGTCGGTACAGCGAGTGGGACGGCTCGAACAGCAGCCGCCCCAGCGGCACTTCGGGGCCCACATAGGCCAGGTGACGGCACATCAGACCGACTCCGAGCGCGCGGTGCGGAACCCGGAGAAGATCTGCCGGCGGATCGGATAGTCCCAGTTGCGGAACGTGCCCCGGCAGGCCACCTGGTCCACGGCGAACGAACCGCCGCGCAGCACCTTGTACTCGGGCCCGAAGAACACCTCGGAGTACTCCTTGTACGGGAACGCCGCGAACCCGGGGTAGGGCAGGAAGTCGCTCGCCGTCCACTCCCACACGTCACCGATCAACTGCCGCACACCGAGCGGCGATTCACCGGCCGGGTAGCTGCCGGCCGGGGCCGGGCGCAGATGCCGCTGACCGAGGTTGGCGTGCTCGGGCCCCGGGTCGGCGTCGCCCCACGGGTAGCGCCGGGAGCGGCCCGTGGCCGGGTCGAAGCGGGCGGCCTTCTCCCACTCGGTCTCGGTGGGCAGCCGCCGCCCGGCCCAGCGGGCGTACGCGTCGGCCTCGTACCAGGACACGTGCAGCACCGGCTCCTCGGGCGGCACCACCTCGGTCACCCCGAACCGGCGGCGCAGCCACTGCCCGCCGTCCAGGCGCCAGAACAGCGGGGACCGGACGGAGTTGCGGCGGATGTGCGCCCAGCCCTCGGGCGTCCACCAGCGCTCGGTGTCGTAGCCGCCGTCCTCGATGAACGCCAGGTAGGCGCCGTTCGTGACCGGCGTGGTGTCGATCCAGAAGGGCGCCACGTCCCGCCGGTGCGCGGGGCGTTCGTTGTCCAGCGACCACGGCTCGGTGGAGGTGCCCATGGTGAACGGGCCGCCCGGCACCAGGACTTCGGCCGGACCCGTGAACAGCGGCACCGGCTCCGGGTCCGGCGCGGTGAGCGCCTGCGGGCCCTTGCGGAGCTGATGGGTGATCAGCATGGTCTCGTCGTGCTGCTGTTCGTGCTGGGCGACCATCCCGAACGCGAAGCCCGCCTCCGTCAGCCGGGTGCCGCCCTGGAACGCGGCCCCCTCCAGCACGTCCAGGACCCGCCCGCGCACCTGGGCCGCGTACTTGCGGGCCTCCGCGGGCGGCAGCAGCGGCAGCTTGGGCCGCTCCGCGCGCGGATGCTCGAAGGCGTCGTAGAGGCTGTCGATCTCGGGCCGCATCGCCTCCTGCCCGGCGACGGCCCGCAGCAGCCACTGCTCCTCCTGGTTGCCGATGTGCGCCAGGTCCCACACCAGCGGCGACATCAGCGGCGAGTGCTGGGCGGTGAGGTCCGGGTCCTCCACACAGCTGGTCAGCAGCGTCGTACGGTCGCGGGCGGTGGTCAGCGACGCCAGCGCCCGCTCGCGGAAGGTCTCGGGGTCGAGGGCCGGCTCGGCGGTCATGCGGGGATGTCCTTCCCGTGCGCCCCGGTGACCGGGGAGAGGTTCGTGCGGTGGAGGCGGTCGAGCAGATCGTCGGCGGGACAGCGGCCCCGGGCCACATAGCGGTCCGCGAACGCCGCGACGGCGTCCGTGACCCGCCGCCCGGCGCCCAGCCGCGGCAGCGCCTCCAGGGCCGCCGCGAAGCACAGCTCGGCGACCTCGCGCAGCTCGGGGTCACCGAGCCCGTCGCGGGCGGCGTCGCGCCACAGCGGATTGTGCGGGGCGGGCAGCGACAGGGAGCGCTCGGCCAGCGGCTTGACCGCGCGATAGGCCGTCTCCGCGGCCTCGGGGTCGTCGAACAGGGCCGTCGTCACCGCGAGCGGCACGATCCAGCCGTCGTCGCCCGGCTGGGCGTCGATCATGCGCAGCTCCAGATGGCCGCGCGGCCGGACCGGCGGGAACAGCGTCGTGAGGTGGTAGGCGAGGTCCTCGCGGGTGGGCGGCCGCGGGCCGCCGGAGCGGGTCCACTCCCGGAAGGTCAGCCCCTCGGGCACCTCCCACGGCCCGCCCTCCTGGCGTACGCACATCACCGGCGCGTCCAGCACATGCCGGGCCCAGGCGGCGCGCGGGTCGCCGTCCAGCGCGGGCGCACCCGCCCGCCCCGGGCCGATGCGGGTCCAGGTCAGCTGCCGGGTGGAGCGCCAGCCGGTGGGCCTGCGGCCGGCCAGCGGCGAGTTCGCGAAGGCGGCCACCAGGACCGCGCCCAGCTGGTGCGCGAGCCACCAGCGCCGCCCCATGCCGAGCGGCCCGGGCTCCTCGTGACCGGCGTCCAGGCACACCTGCACCGACGCCGAGGCGCACATCATGTCGCGGCCCGCCGGTCCCGTGCGGTCCAGGCAGGTCTCCATCGCGTCGTAGCGCGGGGAGTGCAGATAGCGGCGGGGCGGCCGCCAGGGGTCCTGGCCGATGCCGAGCAGCGCCAGTCCGTGACCCCGCAGGGCCGCCCGTACGGCGGCGAGGTCGGCGGAGACGACGGTGACCGCTTCCATCAGGGACGCGGCGGGCGGCGAGCTCAGCTCCAGCTGACCGCCGGGTTCGACGGTGAGCGCCGATCCCAGGGGGACCGTGCGCAGTGCGGCGTAGGCCGCCGCGAGACGTTCGGGTGCCACGGGGGACCACGGCCGGTGCGGCTCGTGGACCAGCCACTCCACCTCGACCCCGACGGTGCCGGGTGGTCCGGTCTTGAAGCAGATGCCCCGTACCAGGGCCTCGACCTCGGCTTCCGTGATGGCCCTGCGGGGCTCCGTACAGTCGCCTGCCGAATCGGACATGCCAGGATCCTCCAACGCGTTCCCTCATGCCTCCGGCCCGGTTCCCCTGGGCCCGGGCGGCCTCACCCGTCCCAGCCAAGACCCTCGGAACGATTCGCACAAGGGTGCCCCCCGGGACTTCCGGGAGTGTGAACCTCCGATTCCGCGACGTTGTCGTGATCTTCGCTGGTCGTTCAGGGGGCGAGGGCCGGCCCGTCACCCTCCGTTTCCGATCTTCTCAAAAACCCTTTGCCCGCACGTCCAGCATTGCGCAGGATGCGTCCATGAGCACGACGGGGGAGGGCGCGCGGTGCGTGCCCACGGCGCCGACGGGGGTGGCGCCGTGAGCGCGCGCCTGCGCGGCATCGCGAAGGAGACGGAAGAGATCGTCGCGGCCGGGTCCTACCGGGCACCGGCCGGACACGAGGTGCCGCTCGCGGCGGCCGTCGAGGCGGCCCGCGCGGGCACCCGCATGTACGGTCCCGAACCGGTCCCGCCGACCGGTCCGGTCCCGCCGTCGACGACGAAGACCGAGGTCACCGGCGAGAGCAGCCTGGAGGCCGCCCGCCGGGTCGGCGGCCGCGTGGCCGTCCTCAACTTCGCCTCCGCCCGCAACCCGGGCGGCGGCTTCCTCAACGGCGCCCAGGCCCAGGAGGAGGCCCTGTGCCGCGCCTCGGCGCTGTACACCTGCCTGCGCGCGGCCCCGCGGTTCTACGACCACCACCGCACCCACCGCGACCCGTTCTACACGGACCGCGTCATCCACTCCCCGGCCGTGCCGGTCTTCCGCGACGACCGCGGCGGCCTCCTCGACGAGCCGTGCCTCGCGGGCTTCCTGACCGCCGCCGCCCCGAACGCCGGTGTCGTCCGCCGTACGACACCGGAGCGCGCCGCCGAGCTTCCGCGGGCCCTGGCCACGCGCGCCGAGCGCGTCCTGGAGACGGCCGCCGCCGAGGGCTACCGGCGGCTGGTGCTCGGCGCCTGGGGCTGCGGCGTCTTCCAGAACGACCCGGCGCAGGTGGCGGGCGCCTTCCACGCACTGCTGGGCCCCGGCGGACGGTTCGCCGGCGCTTTCGAGCACGTGGTCTTCGGCGTGCTGGACCGCACACGGGGCGCGGCGGTACGGGGCGCATTCGAGCGCACCTTCGCGTGACCGCCGCAGGCCAGGCCGCCGTGTCACGCACATACGTACGACGATGCGGTGTCCGCCGACGGCTTGATCATGCGATCATGCGGGCGGCTCTCGACTGACCGTGCACGGTCAACCGATCGGACGGTCGAGCGATCGAGCCATGGACATCGAGCGATCGAGCGATCGAGCGATCGAACGGCAACGGGAGTGCGGTGTGAGCGGGGCTGGGGGGCAGGACGGGTCGTCCGTGTCCGACGAGGAGTGGGAGCGGTTCCTCCGTGAATCGGTGACGGGCGCGTCCGGAGCCCCCGTGGAGCCGTCGGCGCGCGCCCGCGAGGTGGAGCGGCGGCTGCGCGAGAGCTCCGGACAGCCGGAGGGCTGGCGTACGTACACGCCGGCCCGGCCCCGGCGCAGGACGGGCTGGTACGTGGCCGGGCTGGTGGTGGCCGTGTCCCTCCTGGTCGTGGGCCTCTTCCCGCAGCAGGTCGTCGGCTGGTTCGGCGGCGGCGACGGCGGACAGGACGGGGCACCGCTGGCCGCCGAGTCGGAGAGGCCGCGGGAGGCGCCCGGCGCCGAGCCGGATCTGCGCCCCACCCTCGCCGAACCCTTCCGGGGCTCGCCCGCCGCCCGCTGGGCCGACGGAGCGGCCGGGATCACGGTGCCGCCGGCCCGGGCGACCGGCTGGATGGACGCCGCCCAGGTCGAGCGGGCACTGCGCCGGAGCCGGGACTTCCTGGTGGCCGCGGGCCTCGACTCCCGTGTGCTGCGCGGCGAACGGCCCACGAAGGCGATCGCGCTGCTGAACCCGCATCAGAAGGACGTCCAGGACTATCTCCGTGCCGCCCTGTCGTCGACGCCGCCCACGGCCGAGAACGACCCGCTGCTGTTGTTCAGCCGATTCCGGCCGGGCCAGGCCCAGTTGGTCGGTGACGTGGTCAAGACGCGCGGCCGGCTCACCTACCGGGAGGGGAAACGGGGGGCGGTCGAGGTGATGGCGGACGTCACCTTCGTGTACCCGGTCGCCCCGGCGGGCGACAGCGGGCGGGACACCGAGGTCATCCGGACGATCGTGCGCCGCGAGGTGGTGATGAGCTGGGACGACCCGGCCGAGGTCGTCACCGAACCGGGAACGCTGTCCCTCGTGTCCTACGCGCTCGACATGACCAACGGCGGCTGCTCCGCCCCGACCGGCTACTTCGTGCCGCCCTTCGGCACGGCTGACGAGCAGAACACGGACGAGGGCCGCCGGCTCGATCCGTACGACCGCAGCGAGCCGGTCGGCACGACGGGCAGGGACGACGGCTGCGCGACCGCCACCCGCTCCTAGCGCCTGTCTTCCGGATCATGTCGGCGTCGCGGGGGCTGGCACGCACTCCCCCACTGCCCTAAAGGCGTGGGGGACCCCCAGCCGCGTTGTCGTCGGTTGCCGACTCCCCCACTCTCGGCTTCGCTCGAGCGGGGGGACCCCCATCGCGTCGCCGCCCTCCTCCGCCTTGCAGCTGCACGCACCGGACCCCGCTCGACCCGGCCAGGAGGCGGAAGCGCCTCGCAGCCGGCCTGATCCGGAAGACAGGCCCTGGCGCCTGTCTTCCGGAGCGGGCCGGGGCCGTGCCTCAGGTCCAGCCGTAGCGCTCGTGCAGGCGCCGCCGGACCAGGTTGAACCGCATCCGGTCCAGCGCGCACGCCTCGCGGCGCATGCCCTGCTCATGGAGGCGCAGCACCCGGTCGACGTCGACCCAGGACTCCCGGCCGGAGCTGTCCCACGGGCCGCTGCCGATCGCCACCCACTCCCGCTGGTGGTCGTGCCGCTTGCTGGACAGCTGTACCGCGAGGAGCGTGCCCCTGCCGCGCTCCCGGGCCACCACCAGCACCGGCCGGTCCTTGCCCCGTCCGTCGTGTTCCTCGTACGGCACCCAGGTCCACACGATCTCGCCGGGATCCGGGTCGCCGTCGTGGGCGGGGCAGTACTCGGTGTGCACCCGGCCCACCGAGTGCGGATCGATCTCGGTGGTCGCGTGCGGGCCGTAGCGGCCGGGCGTGTTCTCATCGATGAACGCGGTCACGACAGGCACCTTAGAGGGTGCCGCCGCGACCGCGGGGGCCGGTCCGGCTCAGGTTTCGTCCACCTGGACCTTCTGGGCGGAATTCACCGGGACTTTCGGGACAGGGACGGTGGCGCCGTTCACCGGCGACGTCCCGTTCTGGTTCATCGAGGCGAGCAACTGCCGCGCCAGCCCGAGGCCGGTGCCGCCCATGGTGAGGGCCTTGGCGAACAGGTCGGCCATGCCGTCGGCGCCGTTGAGCAGCACCATGTTGTCGACGTTGCCGAACGCGGACGCGCCGGCCCGCACGATCTCCGGCCAGTTCTCGGCGAGTTGCTGGGCGACGACGGCCTCCTGGTTCTCGGCGAGCGCGGCCGCGCGTGCCTTGATGGCCTCCGCCTCGGCGAGTCCCTTCGCGCGCAGCGCCTCCGCCTCGGCGAGGCCCTTGGCCTGGGTGGCGGCCGCCTCGGCCTCACCGGAGGCCCGGGTCTCGCGGGCCTTCGCCTCGGCCACCGACATCCGCGCGTCACGCTCGGCGTCGGCGAGGGTGCGCTGCTCGTAGGCCTTGGCGTCGGCGGGCTTGCGCACATCGGCCTGGAGCTGCTGCTCGCGCCGCTGCGCCTCCAGTTCGGCGACGCGCGTCTCCTGGACGACGACCTCCTGCCGGGCGCCCGCCTCGGCGAGCGGGCCCGCCTGCCGGGCCGTGGCGGCGGCCTTGTCCTGCTCGGCCTGGTAGCCGGCCTTGAGGATCTCGCTGTCGCGGGTCGCCTCCGCCATCCGCGCGAACGCCTGCTGCTCCGCCTCGGTGGCCAGCCGGTCGGCCTGCGCCTGCGCGATCCGCGCGTCGCGCCGCACGGCCGCGGTGTGCGGGGCGGACAGGTTCTTGATGTAGCCGGTCGGGTCCTCGATCTCGTGGATCTGCAGCGAGTCGACGATCAGGCCGAGCTTCTCCATCTCGGTGCCGCAGGCCGCCCGCGCCTGCCCGGTGAGCTTCTCGCGGTCGCGGATCATGTCCTCGACCGTCAACCCGCCCACGATCGCCCGCAGATGACCGGCGAACACCGTGTGCACCCGCTCCGCCATCAGCTTCTGCTGGTCCAGAAAACGCCGGGCGGCATTGGCGATCGACACGAAGTCGTCGCCGACCTTGAAGATGACCACGCCCCGCACCTTCAGCGGAATGCCCTGGTGCGTGACGCAGTCGACGTGCAGTTCGGTCTGGTTGAGGTCCAGCGACAGCTTGCGCACGGCCTGCACACCGGGCAGCACCAGCGTGCCCCGCCCGGTGACGATCCGGAACCCCATGCCCTCCTCCAGGCCCTCCAGACGGTGCTTGGAGCCGGAGATGATCAGGGCCTCGTTGGGTTCCGCGACGCGCCACATCAGTTTGAAAAGGCCGATCAGAACGAGCAGGGCGGCAAGGACCGTCCCCGCGACGACGCCGACGAACATCGGCATACACCCCCTGTGCCGGGTGCCTGGTGGCACCGAACGTACCCGGGAGTGTGAGGCACGCCACAGGCGGTGTACAGAGCCCGCCCGGCCGCTGTTGCCCGCTTGGTACGAAGCTCCCGCCGCCTCAACTGCCGTACACGGCCGAGACGTAGACGGTCCGCGGCGGCAGGTACTCCACGACCGTCACCACCGTGCCCCGCTCGATGCGCTCCGCGCCGGAGGCCGCGTAGGCGAGGAAGTGCTCGGCGCCGCCGCGCACCCGGACGATCACCTCGCCGACGAGCCCGGGCCCGATCGTGCCGGTGACCCGCCCCAGGAGCCCGACCATCGTGGTGTCGTCCATGGTCACAGCGTACGGTCCGAACCCCCTTACGCGGCCCGGGAATCCACGCCGAGCTCCGGCGGCGGCACCCGCTCGTGCCAGCGCAGCTCCGCCTCCAGCCGGGCGGCGAGCGACACCAGGAGGGGCTCACTGCAAGCGGGCCCCAGCAGCTGGGCGCCGACCGGCAGGCCACCGGAGACGAACCCGGCCGGGACGTTCACCCCGGGCCAGCCGAGCACGTTCCACGGCCACGCGTACGGACAGGCCGCGATCATCGCCCGGTCGGTCGCGAACCCGCCGAGCCCCAGCAGGGCCCCGATCCGGGGCGGGGGCGCGGCCGTCGTGGGGGCGAGGATCACGTCGTACGACGTGAAGAACGCGCCGATACGGCGGTGCAGCACCGCCTCCGCCCGGCGCGCCGCGCGCAGCGGGACCCCGCCGAGCAGCCGGCCCAGCCGGGCGGCGTCCCGGGTGCGCGGGTCCAGCAGCGCGGGGGAGGGCGTCTCGCGCACGTACTCGGCGATGCCCGCGGTGGCGCGCGGCACGAAGGTCAGCCCGATCTGCCCGTACGGCGGGTCGGCCTCCTCGACCGTGTGCCCCAACGCGGCCAGTTTCTCGGCGAGTTCGACGACCCGGGCGCGGATCTCGGGGTCGAGGCGGGCGCGCAGCGCGGTGAACGGCGGCTTCAGCGCGAGCGCGATGCGCAGCCGGCCGGGGTCGCGGCCGACGGCGGCCGAGACGTCCAGCGGCGCGGGCCGGTGCGGGTCGAGCGCGTGGTTGCCGCTCGCGCAGTCCAGCAGCAGGGCCGCGTCGGCGACCGTGCGGGCGAGGGTGCCGTTGACGGTGATGCCCTGGAAGGCCTCGCCGCGCGGCCAGGTCGAGATCCGGCCGCGCTGCGGCTTGATGCCGACCAGGTTCGTCCAGGAGGCGGGGATGCGCACGGAGCCGGCCCCGTCCGAGCCGAGCGCGGCCGGCACCAGACCCGCGGCGACCGCGGCCGCCGAGCCTCCCGACGAACCCCCGGGCGTATGGCCCACGTTCCACGGATTGCGGGTCGCGCCGAACGCGGGCCCCTCGGTGAACGGCCACTGTCCCAGCTCGCAGGTGTTGGTCTTGCCGACGATCACGGCCCCGGCCGCGCGCAGCCGCCGTACCGCTTCTGCGTCCTCGGCGGCCGACGGGAACTCGCCCCGGCAGCCGAACGCGGTCGGCTCGCCCGCCACGTCCATGTCGTCCTTCACCGCGACCGGCACCCCGAGCAGCGGCAGGCGCGCCCCCGCGGCCAGCTGCCGGTCCGCGGCGTCGGCTTCGGCGAGCGCGGCCTCGGCCCGCACGACCCGGAAGGCGTTCAGCGACCCCTGCGTCGCCTCGATGCGGGCCAGGGTCCGCTCGACGAGGACGCGCGAGGTCACCTCCCCGGCGGCCAGCGCACGGGCGGTCTCCGCCAGACCTGCGGCACGGTCGAGCGTCATGCGGGACACCTCCGGGGACGACCACGTTGTCCTACCGAACGGTAACGTCAGGAGGGCGGCGGCGGAACGCCCTTCACCCCACGAGGTGTTACGGAGCGGTGACGCCACGGGCGCGGCAGGGCCGGCCGGCACCCGACCCGGCCTAGCGTGACGGCATGCGTGTGCTGGTCACCGGCGGAGCCGGGTTCATCGGGTCCCATGTCGTCGAGGCGCTGCGCCGCCGCGGGCACGAGGCGGTCGTGTACGACGTCCGGGCGGACCCCGCCGAGGACGTCCGCGACCCCGAAGCGGTCGCCCGGGCGCTGGCCGGAATCGACGCCGTGTGCCACCAGGCGGCGATGGTCGGCCTCGGCAAGGGCGTCGCCGACGCCGCCGCGTACGTCGCGCACAACGACCTGGGCACCGCCGTGCTGCTCGCCGCGATGGCCGAGGCGCGGGTGCCGCGTCTGGTGCTGGCCGGGTCGATGGTCGTCTACGGAGAGGGCCGGTACACGTGCCCCCGCCACGGCACCGTACGCCCCGGCCCGCGGGCCGTCGCCGACCTGGACGCGGGACGGTTCGAGCCCGTGTGCCCGCACTGCGGCGCGGACCTGGCCCCCGGCCTCGTCGGCGAGGACGCCCCCGTGGACCCGCGCAACGTGTACGCCACCACCAAGCTCGCCCAGGAGCACCTCGCCGCCGCCTGGGCCCGCTGCACCGGCGGCTCGGCGGTGTCGCTGCGCTACCACAACGTGTACGGGCCCCGGATGCCCCGCGACACCCCGTACGCGGGGGTCGCCTCCTTCTTCCGCTCGGCGCTCGCCCGCGGCGAGGCACCCCGCGTCTTCGAGGACGGGCGCCAGCGGCGCGACTTCGTGCATGTGCGGGACGTGGCCGCGGCCAACGCGCTGGCGCTGGAGGCCGAGTCCGCCCCCGGCGCCCTCACCGCGTACAACACCGGCAGCGGCGAGCCGCACACCGTCGGCGAGATGGCCGAGGCGCTGGCCGCCGCGCACGGCGGGCCCACGCCCCGCGTCACCGGCGAGTACCGGCTGGGCGACGTCCGGCACATCACCGCCGACTCCGCCCGCCTGCGCGCTGCGCTGGGCTGGCGGCCGGAGGTCGGGTTCGCGGAGGGTGTGCGGGAGTTCGCGGGGGAGGAGTAGCTGCGGCGCAGCCGGCTGGGCCCTCGGGTCCGCGAACGGCGCGCGGGAGCAGTAGTCGCGGCGTCGTCGGCCGGACTCCCTCGGATTCGCGGACACCATGAGGGAGTTCGCGCGGGACCAGTAGCTGAGCTCCGTCGGCCGGACCCCTTGCGTTCGCGGACGCATAAGGGAGTTGGCGCGGAGCAGTAGCTGGCCTCCGCCCGCCGGCCCCTCTCGGATTCGCTGTGGCCATGAGGGAGTTCGCGCGTGAGCAGTGGCTACGGCACCGCAGGCAGCACCACCTCGAAGCGGCAGCCGCCCGGGATGTTGCGGACCGTGGCCCGGCCCCGGTGGGCCTCCACGATGCCGCGGACGATGGCGAGGCCGAGCCCCGCGCCCGCCGGGGGCGTCCGGGCGTCGGTGCCGCGCCACCCGGTGTCGAAGACGCGCGCCAGGTCCTCCTCGGGGATGCCGCCGCAGCCGTCCGAGACGGACAGCACGACCCCTTCGGGCGAGCGCTCGGCCGTCACCGCGACCGTGCCGTCGGCCGGGGTCCGCCGGATCGCGTTGACCAGCAGATTCCCCAGGACCCGGCTCATCTCCTTGCCGTCCACCTCGACCGGCACCGGCTCGACACGGCCGCCCACCAGCCGCACCCCGTGCTCCCGCGCGAGCGGGTCCGCCCCGGCCAGCGCGTCGCCGACCAGGTCGTACAGGGACATCCGGGTGGGCGCCAGGGCGAGCGAGCCCGCGTGGATGCGGGACAGCTCGAAGAGGTCGCCGACCATGTCGTTGAGGCGCTCGACCTCCGTGCGCATCTGCCGCAGATAGCGGGGCGGGTCGGTGGCCACGCCGTCCTCCAGCGCCTCCGACATCGCGCGCAGCCCGGCCAGCGGGGTGCGCAGATCGTGCGAGATCCAGGCGACGAGCTCGCGCCGCGAGGTCTCGAGGGCCCGCTCCCGCTCCCTGGACTCGGCGAGCTTGGCGCTGGTGGCGGCCAACTCCCTGCTGAGCACGTCCAGTTCGGCGGTGGTCGGCCCGTCGGGGGCCGCGAAGGCGCCGCCGTCGCCGAAGGAGCGGGCCGCGACGGCGAGGTCCCGGCTGCGGGCGACGACCCAGCGGGCCAGCAGCAGCGCGGTCGCCAGCGACACCACGGCCGCCATGGCGACGACGGTCGTGACGACGGTCAGGTCGTGCGGGGACAGGAACATCGCCCACGCCACGGCGAGGGTCCCCGCCAGCATCGCGACCACCCCGACCGCCGCGACCACGGCGAGCGAGGCGGTCAGTGAGCGCCGCCGGATCAGGAAGAGCACGCCCGCCCCGGCCAGACCGGTGGCGGCGGCGCCCGCGAAGGCGTACAGGGCGATGAGAAGAGCGTCCGGCATCGGTCAGTCCTCCTCCGTGCCCGGCTCGAAGCGGTAGCCCACGCCCCACACCGTCTGGATGAGGCGCGGCCGGGCCGGATCGTCCTCGACCTTGCCGCGCAGCCGGCGGATGTGCACCGTCACCGTCGACAGATCGCCGAACTCCCAGCCCCACACCTCCCGCATCAGGTCCTCGCGGCCGAACGCCCGCCCCGGATGGCGCAGGAAGAACAGCAGCAGGTCGAACTCCCGCAGAGTGAGGGCGAGTTCGGAGCCGTCCTTGGTGACCCGGCGGGCGTCCGGGTCGATGCTCAGACCGGCCGCGGTCACCCGGTGCCCCGAGGGCGCGGGACGGCTGCGGCGCAGCACCGACTCCACGCGCAGCACCAGTTCGCGCGGGCTGAACGGCTTGGTGACGTAGTCGTCCGCACCGACCTCCAGGCCCAGGATGCGGTCGTCCTCGTCGCCGCGCGCGGTCAGCATGATCACCGGCACGGGTCCGCGCCCGCGCAGTCGCCGGCACACCTCCAGGCCGTCCATGCCGGGCAGCATCAGATCCAGCACCACCAGGTCGGGCCGGTGGGCCGCGGCCCGGGTGAGGGCGGTCGGACCGTCGTCCGCGCGGTCGACGACATAACCGGCCCGGTCCAGGTATCCGGCCACGACCTCGGAGACGGTCGGATCGTCGTCGACGACCAGGACCCGGGCCGACGAAGGGCCCTGGCGGTGCGCCCCGGAGGGCTCGTGCGGCTGCTGCATGACCCCAGCCTCGCACCCCTGCCGGGAGGCGGATCGCGCACGGACGCGACGTCCGCGTTTCGTAAGGAGCGCGCGCCCGGAATGTCCGGATCAGATCCGTAGGGTGAAAGCGTGACGCCCCCACCACCGCCCCCACCACCGCCCCTTCCACCGCCCCTTCCGCCGTCCCTTCCACCGGACGTCGACGTGGTGCTTCCCTGCCTGGACGAGGCCGAGGCCCTGCCCTGGGTGCTCCGGCGCGTTCCGCCGGGCTGGCGCGCGCTGGTCGTCGACAACGGCTCCACCGACGGCTCCCCGCGGATCGCCCGCGCGCTCGGCGCGACCGTGCTGCACGAACCGCGCCGCGGCTTCGGCGCCGCCTGCCATGCCGGGCTGACCGCGGCCACCGCCGACATCGTCTGCTTCTGCGACTGCGACGCCTCCCTCGACCCGGCGCTCCTCGTGCCGTTCGTCCGCGAGGTCCTCGCCGGCGAGGCCGACCTGGTGCTCGGCCGGCGGCGCCCGGTCCGGCGCGGCACCTGGCCCGCTCACGCCCGCGCCGGAAACCTCGCGCTCACCCGGCTGCTGCGCCGCCGCACCGGGCTGCGCCTGCACGACCTGGGCCCGCTGCGCGCCGCCCGCCGCACGGACCTGCTCGCCCTCGGTCTCACCGACCGGCGCAGCGGCTACCCCCTGCAGATGGTCGTCCGTGCCGCCGACGCCGGCTGGCGCGTCACCGAGCACGACGTGCCCTATCTGCCCCGCTCCGGCGCCTCCAAGGTGACCGGCACCTGGCGGGGCACCTGGCAGGCCGTGCGCGACATGAGCCGTGTCCTCGCCGAACCCCCGGCGACCGAAAGGGCCGTACGGTGACCACCACCCTCCTCGTCATCGCCAAGGAACCCCGCCCCGGCCGGGTCAAGACCCGCCTCACCCCGCCCTTCACGCCCGAGGAGGCCGCCCGGCTCGCCGAGGCCTCGCTCGCCGACACGCTCCACGCGGTCGCCGCCACCCCGGCCGACCGGCGCGTCCTCGCCCTCGACGGCACGCCCGGGCCCTGGCTGCCGTACGGCTTCGACGTCGTGCCGCAGTGTGCGGGCACCCTGGACGAGCGGCTCGCGGACGCCTTCGCGCACTGCTGCGGGCCGACGCTGCTCATCGGCATGGACACCCCGCAGGTGACGCCCGGTCTGCTCACCGTCGACCTCACGGCGTACGACGCCTGCTTCGGCCCGGCCGAGGACGGCGGCTTCTGGGCGCTGGGCCTCGCCGAGCCCGAGCCGGGGCTGCTGCGGGGCGTGCCCATGTCCATGCCGGACACCGGGGCCGTACAGCGGGAGCGGCTCGTCACGGCCGGGCTGCGGGTGTGTGACCTGCCCCGGCTGCGGGACGTCGACACCGCGGCCGACGCGCACGCGGTCGCGGCACTCGCCCCGCACGGCCGGTTCGCCGCCCGGCTGGCCCGCTGCACGACGGCGGCCGACCGGTGACCACCACGGCCCCGGCCTGGGCGGCCGCCGACCCCTACGCCGCCGCCCTGCGCGCCGGCCGCGGCCCGCTGTTCCTGCGCCGCACCGACGGCTGGCTGCTGCCGCTGGAGGTGGAACGCTGGTGCGCACGGGCCGACGCGGCCGACCGGCAGGCGCTCGACCGCTGCGAGGGCGCCGTCCTCGACATCGGCTGCGGGCCCGGCCGGCTGGTCGTCGAACTCGCCGCGCGCGGCCGGACCGTCCTCGGCATCGACGTCAGCCAGGCCGCCGTCGACCACACCGTCCGCCTCGGCGGGGCGGCGCTGCGCCGCTCGGTGTTCGACCCGCTGCCTGCCGAGGGCCGCTGGGGCACGCTGCTGCTGATGGACGGCAACATCGGCATCGGCGGCGAACCCCGCGCCCTGCTTCGGCGGGCGGCCCGGCTGCTGCGCCCCGCCGGGCTGCTGATCGCCGAGACCGACCCGGCGGACGTCGACGAACGCGTCCAGGTGCAGGTCGTCGACGTCACCGACGCCCGCCGGGAGACGGGCGGCGCGTTCCCCTGGGCTCGGCTCGGCACCCCCGCCCTGCTGCGGCTGGCCGGGGAGGCGGGCTGGGGCACCGTCGCTCAGTGGGACGCGGGCGGGCGCCGCTTCGTCGCCCTGCGCAGCCGGGCCGCCAGCAGCAGCGCCGAACCGCCGAAGAGGACGGCCGTGATCAGCAGCCAGCGGGCCAGGAAGCCGTCCGGCGACAGCGCGGTCACCGACCGGTAGCGCCGGTCCACCATCCCGCAGATCAGCGGGAACCACACCAGCAGCAGCAACGCCGACAGGGCCGCCGGCACCCGCACGTATCCCACCCACGGCCGGCGGCCGGCCGTCTCCAGCCCCCGTACGAAGGCCCGGTCCACGGTCGCGTACAGCGGCAGCAGCACCAGGTCGTGCAGCAGCGCGGCGCCCACGAACCACAGGGCCACACCGAACCAGTCGCCGTCGAGCAGCCGCACCCCCGCGTAACCGGCGAGCGCGAACGAGCAGGCGAGCAGCAGCAGTTGCAGAGGGCTGCCGATCGGCAGTCGGGCGCGCATCACAGGTCTCCGAAGGTCAGCCGGGCCACCCACTTGGTGTTCAGCACCCCGGGCGCGGCGGGCACGATGATCCGTGCCGGATGGCCGTGGTCGGGGGAGAGCGGCTCGCCGTTGACGTACAGGGCGAGCAGCGAGCGCTCGTCGGCGACCTGGTTGGCGCGCAGGGCCGCCCGCCGGAACGCGCCGTGCCGCTGGAGCGACTCGACGAACAGGTCCGGCGGGTCCTGTCCCTCGCCGACGAGCGCCGCGAGGTCCCGCAGCCGTACGCCGCGCCACCACTGGTCCGACGTGGACCAGCCCTCCACGCACGCGATCGGCAACGCGGCACTGTGCAGCGGAAGTCGCAGCAGCTCGGCGCGGCTGAGCCGGACCGTGCCGGTGCGGCCGGTGACGACCAGCCGCCACGCCTCCTCGCTCGTCTCGGCCGCGTCGATCCCGGCGTAGCGGGCCGTCTTGTTGATCTGGAAGCCGTTCGGGCCGCTGCCGGGCTCCGCCCCGCCGTGCGGCGCGAGCAGCGCGGTGCGCCGCAGCAGCCCGTCGAAGTTCTGCCCCACCGTGGTGGCGAACAGCAGCAGCGAACCGCCCCCGACGAACCACAGCGCACCCCGCCGCGACACGGTCGGCTCCGCCGGGCGCGGGGAGACGAGGTCGTCCGTTTCGCTCCTCATCCGCCGCAGATTCCGTACGGCCATGGGGAACTTGAGGACGGTGTGCGCGGCGAACGCGGCGAAGAACACCCACGCGCCGTAGAAGTGCAGCGGATAGAAGGAGCCGGGGAAGACATAGTCCAGCTGGACGTTCAGCACCCCGGTGACGAACTCGAACAGCCCGCCGCCCACCAGGAGCAGCAGCGAGATCCGCTCCAGCGCGTGCGCCAGGGAGCGGGCCGGCGGCAGTGTGAACAGCCTCGGCACCACCGACCACAGCTTGGCCAGCAGGACGGGGATCAGGGTGAGGCCGAGCGTGACGTGCACGCCCTGGTTCAGCCGGTACAGCCAGTGCGGGTCGGTCGGCCAGGCGAAGAGGTAGAAGCCCAGCAGGCCCTTGTCCGGCGTCTTGTCGTTCACCGGCGACAGATCCGGGTTGTAGGCGGCGTAGGAGACGAGACCGGTCAGGAACAGCACCGTGATCCCGGCCAGCAGGACCAGCCCGAGAACCGAGGTGAACCAGGGGCCGCGCAGCGGGCTGCGCCAGAAGCCGGGGGAGGTGGGGAGCCGTGGAGCGTCGCGCATGACTCGACCGTAGGGCGCCTGTGCCCCCTCACCGGGTGCGCGACGCATGACGAAACGCTGACGTCCGGCCGCGGTGCCGGGTCCGGCCCGCCCGTCCGGCCTAGCGTGCCGGTGTGACCCGCTCCCCGCGCCGAGATGTGCCCCGACGCCAGTGCCGCGATGTGCAGCGAGACCGCTGCGGAGACCTGCGCCGAGATCTGTACGCCGTCCTGGCCGCCGCGCTGCTCGTGACCGCGGCCGTGCTGGTCGGCCGGCACCTCCAGGACACCCGGCACACGCTGTTCGTGAACTGGCCGCCGCTGCTGGCCGACTGGGAGCCGCACCTCGGCCCCGGCACGCCCGCCGCGCTGCTGGTCGCGGCGGCCGTGGTGGCGTACGGCCCGACGCTCGCCGGCCGGCTGTCCTGGCGCGCGCTGCTCGCGGCGGCCTGGGCGACCGGCCTGGCCTGGACCCTCTCGCTGGCCCTGGTCGACGGCTGGCACCGGGGGATCGCCGAGCAGCTCACCACCCGCAGCGAGTACCTGCGGTCCGTCGGCCGCTTCGACGACATCCCGGCCACCCTGCGGGATTTCACCGCGCACATCCTCATCGACGCCCCCGACAACTGGCCCGCCCATGTCGCGGGCCACCCGCCCGGCGCCACCCTCACCTTCGTGCTGCTCGACCGGATCGGGCTGCACGGTGGTGGCTGGGCCGGGATGTGGTGCATCACGGTCGGCGCGACGGCCTGCCTCGCCGTGCTCGTCGCCGTGCGCGCGCTGGTGGGGGAGGACCCGGCCCGGCGGGCCGCGCCCTTCCTGGTCCTGGCCCCGGCCGCGGTGTGGATGGGCACCTCGGCGGACGCGTACTTCGCGGCGGTCGCCGCCTGGGCGGTGGCCCTCCTCGCCGTCGCGGTCACCGGCGGCCCGGCCGGCTGGGCGGCGGGCTCGGGCCTGCTGTTCGGGCTGGCCTGCTATCTCTCGTACGGTCTGACGCTGATGGCGTTCCTCGGCGCGGCCGTGCTGCTGCTGGGCCGGGAGGGCGTCCGTGCGCGGCCCCTGCCGCTGTGCGGCCTCTTCCTCGCCGGGCTGGCCGTCGTCCCGGCCGCCTTCACGCTCGCCGGGTTCGACTGGTGGGAGGCGTACCGCCTGCTGGTCACCCGGTACCACCAGGGCGCGGGCGGTGTCCGCCCGTACGGCTACTGGGTGTGGGCCAATCTCGCCTGCGCGGTGCTGATCGTCGGTCCGGCCACGGTGGCGGGGCTGCGGCGGGCAGGGGCGGCTCTGCGCGGGCGCTGTTCGGCCACGGTGGCGGAGGCGCGGCGGGCCGGGGCGGCTCTGCTCGGGCGGGCCCGGCTCGCGGTGCTGGTGTCCGCCGCCGTGCTCGCCGTGCTGGTCGCCGACCTCTCCGGCATGAGCAAGGCCGAGACGGAACGCATCTGGCTGCCCTTCGCCCTGTGGCTCCTGTCGTCCTGCGCGTTCCTCCCGCGTCCCCGCGCCTGGCTCGCCGCCCAGGCCGTCCTCGCCCTGCTCCTCAACCATCTGCTACGCACCGGGTGGTGACCGGGACCGGCGCGGCGGAGGCTGGAGTCATGACGATCGACGTGACGGCCGAGCGTGTCCTTCCCCTGCCCCCGGAACGCGTCGCCGCCTACGCCATGGACTGGCGGCACGACGCCGAATGGACCCAGGGCATCCGCACCGCGGAGCTGACCCGGGAGGCGGACACGGGCGGCTTCGGCACCGGCGCCGAGGTCACCCGCACCGCGTACTTCCTGGGCCGGCGCATCGACTACGTCCTGCGGGTCGCCGCGTACGAGCCGCCGGGGCTGCTGGACATGGTCTCCGTGGCGGGCCCGATGCCGATGCACGTCACCTACACCTTCGAGCCCCACCCGCGGGGCACGCTCGCCCGCATCCGGGTGAGGGGAGGCGGAGGCGGCCTCTACCGCATGGCGGCGCCGCTGCTCGCCCGGCAGGTGCGCGGCAGCCTCGTCAAGGACCTGCGCGATCTGGAGGCGCGGCTCACCGGGCAGGACTGACTCGTGCGGTTATGGACCTGTCGATCATGCCTGCTTTGGCTCTGTCCGCCGGACCATTGCGGCGGGACAGTGGGAACGTCCGAAAGCTGGAGCGGAGGTTCCCGTGAGTGTCGCCTTTCTGTTGACCACCCTCGTCGTGGTGATCACCCCCGGCACCGGCGTGGTGTACACGCTGGCCGCCGGTCTGTCCCATGGCCGCAGGGCGAGTGTGATCGCCGCCTTCGCCTGCACCCTCGGCATCGTGCCGCACCTGCTGGCGACGGTGACCGGGCTCGCCGCGCTGCTGCACACCAGCGCCGTCGCCTACGAGACCGTGAAGTACCTCGGCGTCGGCTATCTGCTGTACATGGCGTGGGCGACCCTGCGCGACCGGGACGCGCTGACGGTCGCCGCGAAGAGCGAGCCGCAGTCCGCCGCCCGCGTGATCGCCTCCGGGGTGCTGCTCAACCTGCTCAACCCCAAGCTGACGATGTTCTTCGTCGCCTTCCTCCCGCAGTTCGTGCCCGCGGGCGCGGAGGGCTCCGCCGGGCAGATGCTGCGGCTCGGCGCCGTCTTCATGGCCCTCACCTTCGTGGTCTTCGCCGCCTACGGGCTGTGCGCCGCGGCCGTACGCGACCGTGTGCTCGCGCGTCCCGGGGTGCTGACCGGCATCCGCCGGGTGTTCGCCGTCTGCTTCGTGGGCCTGAGCGCCCGGCTGGCGGTGGCGTGAGCATGCGCTTCCGGCACGCCGACCCCCTGCGCTCGCAGTACCCCGAACTCACCGCGGGCGTGCTCTACGCCGACCGCGTCGACGCCGTCGCCGACACCGGCCCGGCCACCGCCGCGTACACCGCGCGGGCGACGGCCCGGCTGGCCGGGGCCACCGAGGGCGAGTTCCCCGAAGTCCTCGCCTGGCGGCGGACGTTCAGCCGGATGGGGCTGAAGCCTACGCAGTACCGGTGCGCCTCGGAGTCCCTGCTGCGCCGGCTCCGCAAGGAGGGGACCCTGCCGCGCATCCATCCCGTGGTCGACCTGTGCAACGCCGTCTCGGTCGCCTACGCCGTCCCGGTGGCCGCCCTCGACGCCGACCGCATCGCCGGTCCGCTGCTGGAGGTGCGGCACGCCCGGGGCGACGAGCACTACACGCCCTTCGGCGGCGGCACCGAGCATCCCGCGCCCGGCGAGGTCACCTTCGTCGACTCCGAGGGACGTGCCCACGCCCGCCGCTGGACCCACCGGCAGAGCGGCCACTCCGCGGTCGGCCCGCACACCCGGCGCATCCTCGTGGTGACGGAGGCCATGCACGACGACGGTGCCCTGGCCGTGCCGGAGTTGCTGAAGACGCTCGCCGCGGAGCTGACCGCGCACTGGCCGACCGGCACCGAGACGGCCGTACTCACCGCTGCGGAGCCGGAGTTCACCTTCCCCGGCTGAGGGCCGCCGCCCATGACACCATCGACGCGATGAACGAACCTTCCGGGCCCGGCTCCGACTTCCTCCAGCTCGACGCCGCCGCCGTGCCCGCCGTCGGCAAGGCGGACTGGCTCGCCGGGCGGCTGCGCGGGGCGATCGCCGACGGCCGCCTCACGGTCGGCAGCAGACTGCCGTCCACCCGGGTGCTGGCCGCCGAACTCGGCCTGTCCCGGGGCGTGGTCACCGAGGCGTACCGCAGGCTCGCCGAGGACGGCCACGTCGAGGGGCGCCGCCGCGGCGGCACGGTCGTGGTCGCCGTGCCCCGCCCGGCACCACGGGCCCCCGCGCGCCCGGCCGGCCCGGCACCCGCGTCCCTGTTCACGGGCACACCCACCGTGGACGTCTTCGACGCGCTGCGCACCGCGCCCGCCCGGGTCGACTTCACCCCCGGCCGCCCCGACCTCGCCGTCTTCCCGCGCACCGCCTGGCTGCGCGCCGAACGGTCCGTGCTGGCCGAGCTGTCCGCCGACACCCTCGGCTACGGCGACCCGCGTGGGGCACCGCGACTGCGCCGGGCCGTCGCCGACTGGCTCGCCCGCAGCCGGGGCATCCGCGTCGCCCCGGACGAGGTCCTGGTCCTGGCCGGCACCTCCCAGGCGCTCACCCTGCTGAACCCGGTCCTGCGCGCGGACGGCATCGACGCCGTCGCCGTCGAGGAGCCCAGCTCGCTCGGTGCCCGCCAGCACCTGCTGCACGGCGGAATGGCCACCCCGCCGGTGCCCGTCGACGAGCACGGCGTCCGCGTCGACGCCCTGCGCGCCACCGGGGCCCGGGCCGTTCTCCTCACGCCCGCCCACCAGTTCCCCACCGGCGTCGTGACCAGCGGAGAGCGCCGCCGGGAGCTGCTGCGCTGGGCGCAGGAGGGCGGCCTGATCCTGGAGGACGACTACGACGCCGAGCACCGCTACGACCGACCGCCGGTGCCCGCGCTGCGCGCCCTGCTCGCCGACCAGGTCTGTTATCTCGGCAGCGTGTCCAAGCTGCTCGCGCCCGCGCTGCGCATCGGCTGGGCGGTCCCGCCGCCCCGCTACCGCGCAGCCCTCACCGACATCAAGCGGTTCACCGACCTCGGCAACCCGGTGCTGCCGCAGCTGGTGCTGGCCCGGCTGATGGAGTCCGGCGAGCTGGAGCGCCATCTGCGGATGCTGCGGGGCCGGCACCGGCGCCGCCGGGACGCGATGATCGCCGCCGTCTCCGAGCATCTGCCCGGAGCGGTGGTGCACGGTGCCGCCGCCGGACTGCACCTCACCGTCACCTACGCCCCGGACGTGCCCGACACCGAGCTGGCCGGGGCAGCGCTCGCCCGTGGGGTGAAGTGCCAGCCGCTGTCCTGGCACCGCCAGTCGCCCGGCCGCCCCGGCCTCGTCCTCGGCTACTCGGCGACTCCGCCGGGCGTCATCGCCGACGGAGTCGCGACGCTGGGCCGCGCCCTGCGCGAACTGAGCGCCTGACTACCCCCAGGGGGTAGCAACTTCCTTCTCCGGAACCCTTGCACGCGCATACGGGAGGGGGGTATATCTATGTCTCGCAGATACCCCCTCGGGGTATCGCGGAACACGGAAAGCACGTCCGATCCGAGGAGGAACCATGTCCGGCTGCTGCACCCCCGAAGGCACCTGCCACACCGAACCGGCCGAGGACACCGTCCAGGTCGTCACGACCACCGGTGAGCCGGCCGAGGCGCCCGTCGAGAGCCTCACCGAGGCCGACCGGCGCTCCGTGCCCGCCTGATCCACGCCCGGCGGCCGGGGCCACCCCCGGTCCCGGCCGCCCTCCCTTCCCGCATTTCAGAGAGGTACGCGATGTCAGTCGCCGATCCCCGGCGCTGGTGGGCCCTGCTCGTGCTCGCCGCAGCCCAGTTCATGGTGATCATGGACACCTCGATCATCGGGGTGGCCCTACCCGAGATGCAGCGCGACCTCGGCTTCACGCCCGGTGACCTGCAATGGGTGTTCAACGCCTACGTCATCGCCTTCGGCGGCCTGCTGCTCCTCGGCGGCCGGCTCTCCGACCTGCTCGGCGCCCGCCGGGTGTTCACGGCCGGCTGGGCGGTGCTGATCGCCGGCTCGGTCGTCGCGGCCGCCGCGCAGACCGCCTGGGTCGAGGTCCTCGGCCGGGCCGTCCAGGGCGTCGGCGGCGCGCTCATCGCCCCGTCCGCGATGACCCTGCTGATGATCCTCTTCTCGCACGACCCGAAGGAACTCGGCAAGGCGATGGCCCTGTACGGCGCGGCCGCGCCCGCGGGCGGCACCGCCGGTGTCTTCCTCGGCGGCGTCTTCACCGAATGGCTCAGCTGGCCCTGGGTGTTCATCGTCTACGTCCCGATCGGCCTGGCCACCCTCGCCGCCACCGGCCTGCTCCCGGCGGTGGCCCCACGACGCGGAGCCGTCGACCTGCTCGGCGCCGTCACCGTCACCGCCGGTCTCGCCCTCGCCGTGTTCGCCGTCGTACGAGCGCCGGAGGCCGGGTGGGGCTCGGCGCGGACTCTGCTCGAACTCGGCGGGGCCGGCGTCCTGCTGGCGCTGTTCCTCGTGGTGCAGAAGACCGTGCGCGAGCCCCTGATGCCGCTCGGCATCTGGCGGGTCCCGCGGCTGGGCTCGGCCAACCTGGCGATGGCGCTGCTCGGCGCCGCGTGGATCCCGATGTGGTACTTCCTCAACCTCTACCTGCAACAGGTCCTCGGCTACGGGGCGTTCGCGTCCGGCGCCGCGCTGCTGCCGATGACCGGCCTGCTGATGGTCTTCATGACCGCGATCACGGCCCGGCTGCTGGGCCGCTTCGGCGCCAAGCCGCTGATCGGCGGAGGGCTGCTGGTCCTCGCGCTCGGACTGCTGTGGCTGTCGGCCGTCGAGCCGACCGGCACCTTCCTGGTCGACGTCCTGCCCGCCTCGCTGGTCGCCGCGCTCGGTATGTCGCTGGCGTACATCCCGGCGATGCTGGCCGCCATGTCGGGCGCCCCGCAGGAGCAGGCGGGCCTCGCCTCCGGCATCGTCAACACCACCTACCAGGTGGGCTCCGCGCTGGGTCTGGCCGCCCTCACCGCCCTGGCCACCTCGCAGGGCGCCGACCGGCTCGGTGACGCCGCCGCCCTCACCGAGGGCTTCGGCACCGCCTTCCTCGCCGCCGCGGTCATCGCGGCCGTCGGCGGACTCGCCACCCTGCTCTGGATGCGCGGGGACAACGCCGCGCGCCCCGCCCGGCAGGAGGCGGCGCGGAAGGTGTCCGCCTGACGACGGAACGCCGTACAGCCAGGGGCGTCCGACGGCTCGCCGCAGCCGTCGGACGCCCCTGGCGTGTGCGTACGGGCGATCGGTGGAGCCGTCGGACGCCCTTGGTGTGGGCGTACGGCCGATCAGTGCACGTGCGGTCCGCCGGTCGACCGCGGCTTGCCGCGCGGTACGAGCCCCAGGGACACCACCGCCCCGACGGCGGCGACGGCCGCGGCCACGGTGAACGCGTCGGTGAAGCCGCCGACCGCGCCGCGCTCGATGCCGGCCGCGGCGACCGTCGACAGCACGGCCACCCCGATCGAACCGCCCACCTCGTGGAAGGTGTTGACGACCCCGGAGGCCAGCCCCGCCTCCTCGGGGCCGACCAGCGCCAGCGCCGTGGCCGTGGCCGTGACGAACACCGAGCCGAGTCCGAACGACGCCACCACCAGCCCCGGCAGCAGCCCGGTGTACACGCTCCCGTCGGCCGACAGCCGGGTCAACGGCAGCGCTCCCGCCGCGGCGACGGCCAGCCCCGCCACCGCGGTCGGCCTGCTGCCCAGCGTGCCCACGAGCCGCGCCCCGAGGTGCGCGCCGAGCGCGGTGGCCACCGCGACCGGCAGGAAGACCAGCCCAGTGCGCAGCGCGCTGAAGCCGTGCGCGTGCTGGAGATACATCGAGCCGACGAAGAAGTACGAGATGAGCAGCGCGGTCGCGGTCAGCATCAGGAACGCGCCCGCGATCACCGGGCGCCGCGTGAACATCCGCAGGTCCATCAGCGGGGCCCGGCTTGCCCGCTCCACGGCGGCGAAGGCGGCGTACAGCACGAGAGCCCCGAGCAGCGGCAGCACCGTGGCCGGGTCGCCCCAGCCGGCGTCACCGGCCTTCACCAGGCCGTAGATCAGCGCGCCGGTCCCCGCGGTCACCAGCACCGCGCCGGGCACGTCCAGCCGGACCGGCCGCGGGGCGTGGCGCGGCAGCAAGGAAGGGAGGGCGGCGAGGGCGACCAGGCCGACAGGGACGTTCAGGTAGAACACCCACTCCCAGCCCGGCCCCTCGGTCAGCGCCCCGCCGAGCAGCACCCCGACCGCCGACCCGGTGCCGCCGATCGCGGCCCAGACACCGAGGGCCTTGTGGCGGGCCGCGCCCTGGAAGGCGGTGGTCACGATCGCGAGGGCCGCCGGCGACAGCAGGGCCGCGCCGACGCCCTGGGCGATCCGTCCGCCCAGCAGCACGGACGCGTCCGGCGCGAGACCGGTGACGAGGGACGCGGCCGTGAACAGCGCCAGCCCGGCCAGGACCGTCCGGTGCGCGCCCAGCGCGTCGGCCAGCCGGCCACCGAGCAGCATCAGCCCGCCGAAGGCGAGGGTGTAGGCGGTGACCACCCAGGTCAGGGTCTCGCGCCCCAGGCGCAGATCGGCCGCCATGTCCGGCAGGGCGACGTTCACCACGGTGACGTCGAGGACGAGCATGAACTGCGCCAGGCACAGCAGCACGAGCAGGGGGACGGCTCGGCGTGGTGCGGGGCCCGGGGTGTCGTGCGAGGGGCCCGAGGGGTCGGCGGTGGTGTGGTGGGCATGCGTCATGAACTGAACTGTACGGAACAGTACAGCTGAACTCAACAGTTCAGTTCATGCGGCTTCGGCCTCAGTGTTTCTGCCTCAGTGAGGTGCCTGCCCGTCCCGTCGGCGTACGCCCACCGCCGCGACGACCGCACCGAGGACGCAGAGCGCCCCCGCGACCAGCACCGCCGTGTGCACGCCGTTCATGAAGGCCTGGTGGCTGCCCTCGATCACCGCCGTCCTGAGCCCGCCGGGCAGCTCGGGGGAGACCGGGGCGACACCCATCGCCACCGCGTCCCTGGCCTCGTACAGCCCCTCGGACACCGGGCCCGGGACGCCGGCTCCGGTCAGCTCGGAGGTGAGGGTGGAGCCGACGCGGCTGCTGATCAGGGACACCAGCACGGAGGTGCCGAGGGCGCCGCCGATCTGGAGCGCGGTGGCCTGCAGACCGCCCGCCACACCGCCGTCATTGACCGGCGCGTTGCCGACGACGGCCTCGGACGAGGACGCCATCACCATGCCGACACCCAGGCCGAGCGCGACGAACGGCGGCCACATCACGGCGAACGACGACCCGGCGCCCCAGCCGAGCATCACGAAACAGGCGACCGCCTGCAGCGCCATGCCCAGCGGCATGGTCAGCCTCGGCCCGAACCGGTCCGTGAGCGCCGCGCCCAGCGGCGAGGCCACGACCGACGCCAGGCTCAGCGGCAGCGTGCGCACACCCGCCTCGACCGGGGTGAACCCTCGGACGTTCTGCAGGTAGAGCATGACGAAGAAGATCACGCCGAGCAGCACGAAGAAGTTCAGCGCGGTGACGACGGTCCCGATGGTCAGCGCGGGGTTGCGGAACAGCCGCATCGGCAGCAGCGGCGAGGCGACCCGTGTCTCGTACAGCCCGAACAGCACCAGGACGACCACGCCGGCGCCGATCGCGCCCAGCGTGCCGGCCGAGGTCCAGCCCCACGTCTCACCCTTGACCACGCCGAACACGACCGCGAGCAGGGCCAGCGCCAGCAGCACGACCCCCGGGATGTCGAACCGCTCACCGGCCGCCGCGCTGTTGCGGGTCTGCGGCAGCACGACCGCGCTGAACACGAGCGCCACGACACCGATGGGCGCGTTGATGTAGAAGACCGACTCCCAGCTGACGTGCTCCACCAGGAGCCCGCCGACGATGGGGCCGAGCGCGGTGGACACCGAGGACACCATCGCCCAGATGCCCACCGCCATGCCGAACTTCTTCGGCGGGAACACCGCCCGCAGCATGCCGAGCGTGTTCGGCATCAGCAGGGCGCCGAAGAAGCCCTGGGCGGCACGGAAGGCGATCACGCCCTCGATGGAGCCGGCCAGTCCGATGGCGACGGACGCGACGGTGAACCCGGCGACGCCGACCAGATAGAAGGTGCGGCGGCCGAACCGGTCGCCGAGCTTGCCGCCGAGGATCAGGGCGGCGGCCAGGGCCAGCAGATAGGAGTTGGTGACCCATTGCAGGTCGGCTGTGGAGGCGTGCAGGTCGCGGCCGATCTCGGGGTTCGCGATCGACACGACCGAGCCGTCGAGGCCGACCATGAACAGACCGAAGGCGACGGCGATCAGCGTCAGCCAGGGGTTGGCGCGCGGGCCACGGGGCTGCTGGGCGGGCAGGGCAGGGTTCGTCGGGGCCGAGGAGCCCAGGGCGACGGAGGGCATGGAGGTGCCTTGTCCTTCGTGAAGGTGCGGGGGAGTGTGCCCCGCGGGTGATCAACGGGCGGCGTCGTGAAGGTGCCGGTTCAGCGACACCAGCGCGCCCAGCGCGGAGCCGAGGGCGTCCTGCTCCCCGTCGGTCAGGGCGTGCAGCGCCCGTGTCAGCCGGTCGGCCATCAGCTGCTGGACCTCGGTGACCCGCTGCCGCGCGGTCGGAGTGAGGTGCAGATGGGCGACCCGCTTGTCGGCCGGGTCCGGCCGGCGCTCCAGCAGACCCTGCGCGGTCAGCTGGGTGACCAGCGCGCTGACGTTGTTCGGCTTCATCAGCAGGGCCTCGGCCGCCGCGCGCACGGTGACGCCGTCGTACGTCTCCACGTGCCGCAGCAGCGCCAGCTGGGCCTCGGAGGGCCGGGGGTGGACATAGTCCCGGCCGACCTGGCGCTCCATGGCCCGGGCCAGCGCGGGCAGACACGCCACGAGGCTTTCGGCCATGTGGTCGAGGTCGTGGCTGTCCTGGGGCATGCTGCCGAGTTTAGGTATGCGGAGATACCTATGTCAAAGGAGGTAAGTGCCTTCGCCGAGCCGCCCGGCTGAGCCTTCACCGAGCCCTTCACCGAGCCCTTCGCCGAGCCCTTCGCCGAGCGCGGAGCAACCGATGGCGCGTGATCTGTGCCCCGGGTCTAGCCTGAACCCCAGGGACCCTGGAGGTAGCAGCCATGGCCGACTGGCGCGGACGCGCGGTACGAGCGGGCAAGCGGCCCTTCACCCGGCCGCCGGCCGCCGCGCGGGTCAGTGGCGCCAAGGAAGAGGCCCCCGAGCACACGATGGACCCGCGCGCCGACGAGGAGCAGGAGCCGGCCTCGGTGTCCCTGCAGCGCACCATCGTCGACGCCGCCCTGTACCGCGACGGGCACCGGATCGACGGCCACGGCTCGCTGGCGGAGATCTACCGCAAGCTGCCCGGCGAGCCCGGCACCATGGCGTGGATCGGCCTGTACCGCCCCGCCGAGGGGCAGCTGCTGGCGGCGGCCGAGCAGTTCGGACTGCACGAGCTGGCCGTCGAGGACGCCATCGTCGCCCACCAGCGGCCCAAGCTGGAGCGCTACGGCGAGACCCTGTTCGTCGTCCTGCGCGCCGCCCGCTATCTCGACGAGGCCGAGGAGGTCGACTTCGGCGAGATACACCTCTTCATCGGCCCCGACTTCGTCCTCACGGTCCGCCACTCCCAGGCCCCCGACCTGGGCGCGGTGCGTGCCCGTCTGGAGAAGGACCCCGAGCTGCTGGCGCTCGGGCCCGAGGCGGTGCTCTACGCCGTGCTGGACGCCGTGGTCGACGGCTACGCGCCTGTCATCGCCGGTCTGCAGAACGACATCGACGAGATCGAGACCGAGGTCTTCGGCGGCGACCCCAAGGTGTCCCGCCGTATCTACGAGCTGTCCCGCGAGGTCATCGAGTTCCAGCGCGCCGCCCGGCCGCTGCTGGGCATCATGCGGGACCTGGAGGCGGGCTTCGAGAAGTACGGCACCGACGAGGAGCTGCAGCGCTATCTGCGCGACGTCGCCGACCACGCCACCACGGCCGCCGAGCGCGTCGACGCCTTCCGGCAGATGCTGGAGAACATCCTCACCGTCAACGCCACGCTCGTCTCCCAGGCGCAGAACGAGGAGATGAAGCTGATGGCGGAGGCCGGGCACGCGCAGAACAACGAGATCAAGAAGATCTCCTCCTGGGCGGCCATCCTCTTCGCCCCGACCCTCGTCGGCACGGTCTACGGCATGAACTTCGACCACATGCCGGAGCTGCACTGGATCTTCGGCTACCCCTTCGCCCTCGCCCTGATGGCCGTCGTCTGCGTGAGCCTCTATCTCGTCTTCAAACGCCGCGACTGGCTGTGAGCGCCCGGCGCAGGCGGTCCGCCGGGATCGGGGTCCGCTTGCTGTGCGTGAGCAGACTGTCGAAGAAGTCGTCCAGGACGAGCGAGGCCCGGGCGTGCCGGTCGACCAGCGCCGCGATCCCCGGCGGTACGGCCACCGGTGCGCGCCCCGCGACCCATGCGCGCAGGAAGTCCGGGTGCGGGATCTCGCCGCGCAGCCGGTCCAGCAGATGGTGGCGCAGCAGATGGGCGGGCGTGTAGGCGCGGTCGTAGTCGAGGTGGTCGGCGAGAAAGGCGGCTTCCTGCGGGGTCAGCTCGAAGTCCCGGCTCAGCGCGAGACCCAGGTCCGCGAAGTACACCCGGTGGCCGTCGGTGAGCAGGTTCCGGAAGTGCGCGTCGAAGTGGACCATGCCCCGCCCGCTCAGGAAGGACGTGCCCCGCTCCAGCTCCTCCTCCACCCACCGGTACACCCGGGCGTCCGCCACACCGGCCGAGCCGCGCGCCTGGGCCAGCCAGTCGGTGAGGGTGGACGGCACATGCTCCAGGAACAGCACCAAAGAGGCCGGCGCACCACCGATCGCCTCCAGCCTGCGCCGCACGGCCGGTGAACTCTCCCAGTGGGCCACTGCCCCGTCGACGCCCCCGAACACATCGACGAACCCGGTCGGCGGTGCGTCGGCCAGCACCCGCCAGTGGTGGAGCAGCGGAAACCCGGCGTACTCGTCGCGCAGCACCCAGCCGGTGGTCATCACCTGCGCCGCCAGCTCCCGCCACGCACCGAACCCGGCCGAGCCGATCCCGTACTGATAGAAGAGCGGCAACGCGAACATGTTGGCCGTGGACCGTACGTTCTCGGGCCGCAGTTCCAGTTCGGTCAGCGGCACCCGCTTGACGAACACCCGCCGTCCCGCCACCTCCATCAGGCCGGCCCGCCCGCCGATCCCGGTCCCGAGCGGCTCGGCGGTGGACACGGCGTCGGCCAGCCGGCTGTCGCTGAGCAGCGACAGCCGGGTCCCTATGGCGACGTGGTCGGCGAGCCGGTGGCGGTGCGACGACGCCTCCATGTGTGTCCTCCCCCTTGGCCGGCGGCCATCACCGCCGATGATGTCAGTCCGCGCGGGGGCCGGACACGCGGAAGGGGGCCGCGGCCCGAAGGCTGCGGCCCCCTTTCCGGGACGGACTGCGTGCCGGTCAGGCGGCGGCCGCCGCATCGGCGTGGCCGTGCACGGCGGCCAGGACCGCGGTGAGCTGCTCGACGACCTCGGCGTCGTCGGCCGGGTGGGTGTCGGCGAAGCGGGTCACGGAGCCGGGCACGGAGAGCTTGACGTCCTCCAGGACCTTGGCGCCGGCGATGCCCACGGCCTTACGGGCCTCGTCCTGCGCCCACACGCCGCCGTACTGGCCGAACGCGGTGCCGACCACGGCCACCGGCTTGCCGACCAGGGCGCCGGCGCCGTAGGGGCGGGACAGCCAGTCGATGGCGTTCTTCAGGACGGCCGGCATGGTGCCGTTGTACTCGGGCGAGAACAGCAGGAGGGCGTCGGCGGAGCCGGCGGCCTCACGCAGGGCGACGGCGGCGGCCGGGACGGAGCCCTCGACGTCGATGTCCTCGTTGTAGAAGGGGACGTCGGCCAGGCCCTCGAACAGCTCGATCTGCGCGCCCTCGGGAGCGTGCTTCACGGCCGCCTCGGCGAGCTGACGGTTGTGCGAACCGGCGCGAAGGCTGCCGACGAGCGCGAGGATGCGGACGGACATGACTACTCCCGATGGCTGAAAACTGTTGTGCCGACTGACGATCAAACATCCGGACCGAGGTCCGTTGAAAGTTGTACCACTTACTTCTACCACTAGAACCGGACCGGGGTCCAGTTCCCGCTCCGGAGTCATCCGGACCGCGGTCCCTTTCTGTGTATCAGTTAACCGGACCGCGGTCCAGTTTCATTCCCGATGGTTTACGCTGTCTTCATGTCCACCGACCTCCCGCTGCTTCAGCCGCCTTCGCAAGAGCCGGAACCGGGTGTCGAACTGCTCCAGCTCGGAACGCCCGAGGACGAGCCCTGCCTGCGTGCCGACGCCGCCCGCAACCGGGCCAAGCTGCTGGACGCGGCCGCCCGGCTGATCGCCGAGCACGGCGCGGCGGGCGTCACCATGGAGGCCGTGGCCGCGGCGGCCCAGGTGGGCAAGGGGACGGTCTTCCGCCGGTTCCGCGACCGCACCGGTCTGCTCACGGCCCTGCTGGACCACTCCGAGCGTCAGTTCCAGGCCGCCTTCATCAGTGGCCCGCCCCCGCTCGGCCCCGGCGCGCCGCCCGTGGAGCGGCTGCGGGCGTTCGGCCATGCCGTGCTGCGCCGCACGGTCGAACAGCTGGATCTGCAGATCGCGGCCGAGCCGAACACCGAACGCCGCTTCGCCGCACCACCCCGGCGGGCGCTGCACGCCCATGTGGCCATGCTGTTGCGCCAGCAGCTGCCCCAGGCGGACACCGAGCTGCTCGCGCACACCCTGATGGGCTACCTCAACCCCGTGCTGATCCACCACCTGATCAGGCAGTGCGCGATGCCCATGAGCCGGCTGGAGGCCGGCTGGACGGACCTGGTCGCCCGGACCACGGGGACCGAGCCGCCCCGCTGACCCCGAAAGCCGCCCAACTCCCCTCAGGCCACGGCGAGTTCACTTCTACGCGCGGCACGTTCGTAGAACCGTGAAAGACCCGGTCCCGCCCGGAACCCCGCATCCCGGCTCTGCCAAGATGCGTGTGTCATGGTGCAGATACCCAAGCAGTCAACGCCTTCGTCGCCCGCACCGTCCGCCGTGCCCACGAGCGCCGACGTGGCCCGTCTGGCCGGAGTCTCGCGCGCGACGGTGTCCTACGTCCTGAATAACACCAGCGCCGTCCGCATCAGCGAACCCACCCGCCGCCGGGTGCACGCCGCCGCCAAGGAGCTGGGCTACGTCCCGCACGCCGCGGCCCGCAGCCTGCGCGCCGGACACAGCCGCACCGTCCTGATGCCCGCCCCCGCCGTCCCCACGGGCCCGCTCTACAGCCAGTTCCTCAACGACCTCCAGTGGGCCCTCGGCCGCCTGGACTACACCGTCGTGCAGTACGGCACCGTCGGCCTGAACGGCGACGAGGCCGCCCGCGCCTGGGCCGAACTGCGTCCCGTCGCCGTCCTGGTCCCCGGCTCCGGCCTGAGCCCCCAGGGCGTGGCCGTGCTCAAGCGCTCCGGCGCGCGAGCCGTCGTCACCATCGGCCCCACCTCCGTCGAGGGCGCCCACGCCCTGCTCATGGACCACGAGGAGGTCGGCCGCGCGGCCGCCGCCCATCTGTACGCCCGCGGTCGCCGCCGTATCGGCGTCGTCGTGCCGGCCGAACCCGGCCTCGACCCCTTCTCCGCGCCCCGCCTCGCCGGGGTCCACCGTGCCCTGCACGGCACCCCGGCCACCGTCCGCGAACTCCCCCTCGCCTACGAGGAGGAGTCCGCGGCCCGTCTCGCCGCCCGCTGGCCCGGCCTGGGCCTGGACGCGGTGTTCGCCTACAACGACGAGTACGCCATGCTGCTGATGCGCGCCCTCCAGGACGAGGGCGTCCGCGTCCCCGAGGACACGGCCCTCATCGGCGCGGACGACCTGATGCTCGGACGGCTGCTGCGGCCCCGGCTCAGCACCGTGCACATCGAGCTGCCGTCCGTGCGCGACCTCGCCGAACTCGTCGACCGCGCGGTGCGCAACCCCGCCGCCGCGCCCGAGACCCACAAGGTGCTGGGAGCCACGGTGATCCACCGCGACTCCAGCTGAGCGGTCACGCGTCCTCGACGGTCACTTGCCCTGGGACTTGGCCTGCTGCGCGGCCACCGCCTTGCGCACCTCGTCCATGTCCAGCTTCCGCGCCTGCCCGATCACATCGGTCAGCGCGGCCTCCGGCAGCGCGCCCGGCTGGGCGAACACCGCCACCTGGTCCCGGACGATCATCAGCGTCGGGATCGACTGGATGCCGAAGGCCGCGGCCAGCTCCGGCTGCGCCTCGGTGTCGATCTTGCCGAACACCAGGTCCGGGTTGTCCTGCGCGGCCTTCTCGTAGACGGGCGCGAACTGCCGGCACGGCCCGCACCAGGCTGCCCAGAAGTCGATGAGAACGAAGTCGTTCTCGGTGACCGTCTGGTCGAAGTTCTCCTTGGTGAGCTCGACAGTGCTCATGGCGTGAATCCCTCTTCCTGGTGTCGGGGTGAGCCGTCCGCACCAACACAGAGGGACGGGCCGGTATTCCGTGCGCGCACAGTCACGCAACCGCGCGCGTACCCGTGTGGCCACGCCGCACACCACCCGTAAGACTGACCCCATGACGGAAACGGATTCCAACGCGTACGACGTCGTGGTGCTCGGAGCCGGGCCCGTGGGGGAGAACGTCGCCGACCGCACCCGCGCGGCCGGCCTGTCCACCGCGGTCGTGGAGAGCGAGCTGGTCGGCGGCGAGTGCTCGTACTGGGCGTGCATGCCCAGCAAGGCGCTGCTGCGCCCGGTCATCGCCCACGCCGACGCCCGCCGCCTGCCAGGGCTGAGCCGGTCCGTGCAGGGCCCCCTCGACACGCCCGCCGTCCTGGCCCGCCGGGACGAGTACACCTCGCACTGGAAGGACGACGGGCAGGTCGGCTGGATCGAGAGCATCGGCGCCGACCTGTACCGCGGCCACGGCCGCCTCACCGCGCCGCGCACGGTGGAGGTCACCGCCCCCGACGGCACCCGCCGCACCCTCACCGCCCACCACGCCGTCGCCGTGTGCACCGGCACCCGCGCCCAGCTCCCCGACCTGCCCGGCCTCGCCGACGTACGCCCCTGGACCAGCCGCGAGGCGACCAGCGCGAAGGAGGCGCCCGCCCGGCTGATCGTCGTGGGCGGCGGCGTCGTCGCGACCGAGATGGCGACCGCCTGGCAGGCCCTCGGCTCCCGGGTCACCCTCCTCGTGCGCGGCAAGGGCCTACTGGGCCGCATGGAGCCCTTCGCCGGGGAACTGGTCGCCGAGGCGCTCACGGAGGCCGGGGCCGACGTCCGTACCGGCACCTCCCTGCGGTCCGTGGTCCGCGAGAACGGCACCGTGATCGTCACGACCGACTCCGGCGAACGTCTGGAAGCCGACGAGATTCTCTTCGCCACCGGGCGCTCCCCGCGCACCGACGACATCGGCCTGGACGCCGTCGGCCTGGAACCCGGCTCCTGGCTGCCGGTCGACGACAGCCTCCGCGTGACCGGCACCGACTGGCTCTACGCCGTCGGCGACGTCAACCGGCGCGCCCTGCTCACCCACCAGGGCAAGTACCAGGCCCGTATCGCCGGCGCCGCCATCGCCGCGCGCGCCACCGGCGAAACGGCCGACCTGGAGACGCAGGAACCCTGGAGCGCGCACGCGGCCAGCGCCGACCACGCCGCCGTCCCCCAGGTCGTCTTCACCGACCCCGAGGCCGCCGCCGTGGGCCTCTCGCTGGCCGAGGCGGAACAGGCCGGCCACCGGGTGCGGGCCGTCGACGTCGAGTTCTCCTCGGTGGCGGGCGCCGGCCTGTACGCCGACGGCTACCGCGGCCGCGCCCGCATGGTCGTGGACCTGGAGGAGGAGATCCTGCGCGGCGTCACCTTCGTCGGCCCCGGCGTCGGCGAACTCATCCACTCCGCGACGATCGCGGTCGCCGGACAGGTGCCGGTCAGCAGGCTCTGGCACGCCGTCCCGTCGTACCCGACCCTGAGTGAGGTGTGGCTGCGGCTGCTGGAGGCGTACCGGGACAACTGACGGCGCCGGCCGCTCAGGCCCGCAGCAGCGGACCGAGTCCCGTCAGCCGCAGGGCCAGCCAGTGCTCGTCGACGAGGACGTACACGAGGTCCGGCCCCGCCGTCGAGACATCGGCGATCGTGCCCGGCAGCGGCACGCTCAGGGGCTCGCGGTCGGGGCACGTCGGATTCCAGACCCGCAGGGTGTCGTCCGAGCAGGCCGCCACGATCAGGTCCTGCTCCGGACGCTCCAGCCGGGTCCAGCGGGTCAGCGGGGCGTCGGAGTGGCTCAGCGTCCTCGGCTGCCCGGTGGTCGGGTCGCCGGGGCGCAGCTCCCACAGCTGGACGGCGCGGGGCCGGCGCATGGCGACCGCGAGCTGCCAGTGTCCCGTGGGGGTGCGCAGCGTCAACGGCGGTGGGGACGAGCGGCCCACGCCCGTGAACATGCCCACGGCGTGGACGTCGTCGACCGCCTCACCGTGGATCTCGATCAGCCCGTCCTCGTCCACCACGGCCGTCCACCGCTCGAAGGGCACCGCACCGAGCACCGTGTCCCTCAGCGGATGGTTCCGGACCCGTGGCCTGCCGCCGGGCGGCCACACGACGGCCCTGGGCCCGGCCTTCTCGTACCGCACCAGGAGCGTCGCAGTCCCGCAGGGAGAGCGATGGGCGTGCAGTGAACTCACCCTGTCCCAGGGCAGTTCGGGCGCGGGAAACCCGTCGGGCGCCGTGATCTCGTCTCCCGTCCCGGCCTCGAGAAGACGCACCTGACGGGAGTGATCCTCGACCAGGGCGATGACCGACGTCGCGTCCGGCAGCGTCAGGGCGGCCAGCATCGCCACCTGCCGGTGGGCCGGCCACAGCGGGACCGTCCGCTCCCCCCGTGCGTCGGTCAACCAGGCACCGCCCTCACGTCCCGCCACGGCCAGCGCCCACGGCAACCCCTCCGTGGGGTGCGGCAGCGCCGCGATGCACCGCGCGCGCAGGGCGTCGTGGTCCGGCAGTTCGGACCGGCTGCTCAGGCTCGTGTCCCACACGCGCACGGTCCCGTCCCAACCCGCCGAGGCGAACATGCCGGCCGGGCCTGCGGCGAGCGGAGCCAGCGCGTACGACCCGCCGGCGGCGAGCGGCCGCGGGTCCTGGGACAGCGAGGAGACGGCCACCTGATGGCTCGTGGCCGCCGTGGACCAGTGCTGGTCGACCGTCGGCGCGACGCGGTTCCTCAGCATGTGCCGCAGGGAACCGGTCGACGGCTCGACCACCGCGATGCGCGACCCCGTGCCCGCCACCGCGACGAGAGCGCGCCCGGCCGCGGTGAAGGGGGCCAGTGAGCGAACTCCCCTCACCCTGCCCGGAATCACCCGCTCCGACGCCAGGCGTCCCACGTCCCAGACTCGTACGGTCCCGTCGTCCCCGCCCGACGCCGCGAGCATCCGCTCGTCCGTCCCCGGCAGGCAGACGAGTGCGTACACCGTGCCCGTGTGCCCGTACATCACGCCGGCCGCCTCGGGACCGTTCGGCCCGTCCGGAAGCCAGCGACGGACGGTGCAGTCCGCACCCGCGGAGAGCAGCACCCGGCGCCCGTCGGGCAGGCGCCCCGAGGCCACCGCCGTCACGGGGCCCACATGGCCCGTCACGACGGTCGCGGTCCAGTCGTCCGTGCGCCACAGTCGCAGCGAGCGGTCCTCGCCCGCGGAGACGAGCAGCGGTGAGCCGCCCTCGGCGACAGCGGTCAGGCACAGCACCGTGTCCGTGTGCCCGCGCAACACGGTGACCAGCTCCCCCGTGCCGAGCTCCCACACATACAGGTCACGGCCGGCCGCAGCCACCAGCAGCCGCCTGCCCCGGGCGTCGACGAGCCGCGTCAACGCCGTCACCGTCGCCTCCGGGCCGGTCAGCACCATATGGGTCTCACCGGTGTCCGGCTCCCACAGCCGCACCGTCGCGTCACCGCCCGCCGAGGCGAGCAGCTCCCGTCCGTCGCCGGTGTCCACGGACAGCAGAGCGACCACCGGGCCGGCGTGTCCGCGCAGCACCACGCTGAAGTCGTCGGCGGGAGCGGAGGCCGCCTCGAGCACCGCGGGCACCGCGACGTGCCCCCGGAACCAGCCGACCAGGGACGGCTCCTCGAACAGAGCCGTCATCTGCAGCGTGCGCAGCCGGGCCGCGGGCGACTGCCAGGGCAACCGGTGCGCCGCCCGCAGACAGAGGCGGGCCACGGGCAGAGTGAACCGGTTCGGCAGAGACCGTACGGCCGCCGCCAGACGGGCGGGATCGGCCCAGGTGAGGAAGCCGAGGTCGCGCATCACCTCGGGCAGCAGGCCCGCCGCCAGCGCATGGGCCGCGACGTGCCGCCGTACATAGGGGTGGGCGGATTCCCAGGCGGCCGGTCCGCGGCCGGACACGGTCGCGAGCAGCGCCCGGGTGATGCGGACGTGCGCGTCCCACGGCGAGGTGTCACGGAAATGGTCGATGAGCGCCTGATGGTAGAGGCGGTACACGGTCTGGCCCGACTCGCCCGACTCGACGACGTGGAATCCGGCCTGCTCCAGGACCCAGGCCACGTCCTCGTCCCGGTAGACGCGTCCCTGCGCGGACAGCGCGCCCGCCAGCACCGGCCACAGATCGCGGCGCGGCAGCCCGGCGCCCTCGGCCCAGGCCAGCGGACGCAGCAGGTCCCGCAGCCGATCCGGGTCGGCGGACCGGCCGAACTCCTCGTCGAGCACGGCTGAGAGGCCGCCGGCCAGCAGCCGCTCCAGCCGCAGATCCCGTCGCGCGGTGCCGGAGCGGGCGAGGGCACCGAGGACCGCGCGCGTGGCGACCCGCGCGTACAGGAAGATCTCGCCGCTGGCGTCCGCGACCCGCTCGGCCCACTCACGGGCGAGCGACTCCCGGCCGCGCAGCGGGGAGTGCTCGGCACCCAGCAGTCGGCGCAGGGCGTACGCGGTCAGGTCGACCCGTGTCTCCGGCTCGGCGTCCAGCACCGCCGTCTCGTCCGGGGCCAGCGCCCGCAGCAGTGGACCCGCGTCGGCGCTGACCTCGCTGCCGCCCGCCCGGTGCGGACGCGTGCCGACCAGCACCCGCACCCGGGGAAGATCGGCGAGCGGACGCAGCAGGTCGGACGCGATCGGCACGGCCTCGGCGGCCTGCGCCTCGTCCAGGCCGTCGATGACAAGGGTCACCCGGCGGCCCAGTTCGCCGACCTCCCGCACGATCTGCGCGGCGGTCGACCAGCCGCTCTCCGCCGCGGGAAGGCGCAGTGTGACAGCGACCGCGCGCAGGCAGTCATCGAGTGTCTTGTTCCGGCACGACAGGGCGAGGTCCACCGAACCGAGCGGCGGCAGCTCGGAGTTGGGCGTGCCGTTGAGAGCGCCCTCCTCCTCGGCCACGGCCCGCAGACCGGGCACCGACAGGGTGGCGATCCTGCCGAGCAGCGCGGACTTCCCCGTGCCCGGCGAGCCGGTCACCACGAACAGACCGTGGTCCGCGTGCGCCAGCCAGCCCGTGAGCCGCCGCAGCAGCCGGCTGCGGCCGCAGAAGTACCAGCCGGTCTCACCGACCTCGATACCGCGGGCCGAGAGCACCAGATGCCGGTCCACGTCCACCGCACGCAGCCGCCGCAGCCGCTTGGTCTCCACATCCTCGTCCGGCACCGTGGCCGACGGATGCAGGGGATTGCGCAGCGCCGGGACGGGTGCCCCCAGCGCGACATACGCGGTCGCCGCATCCCGCTCGGCCATGATCCGGCCTATCGCGTCGGCCAGTTCGTCCGAGCGGATGGTCTCGTCGTGCTCCGTCCATCTGCGGTCCTCCGGCCCGTGCCGTACGACCCGCTCCAGCGCCTCGGCGAACACCCCCTCCTCCGCGCTGTCGTAGCCACGGGTCGAGGCGATCACCGCGAACCTCCGCTCGGGTCCCGCGGCGCTGGTTCGGTCCAGGACCCGGCAGATCTCGGCGGCCACCCGGGAGGCCGCGACCCCGCTCGCGCAGCAGTCGAGCAGGATCAGAACCTCGTGGAACTCCCGGTGCGCGAGGAAGCGGGCCAGGGACTCGGCCGTGATGGCGCGGTACGGGTCGAGGCGGGTGCCCGGGGAGTCCGCCGCGATCAAAAAGTGCTCGTCGGCGTCGACGCACCCGTGGCCGGTCCAGTACAGCACCAGCCGGGGGCCGCCGCCGTGCCAGGCCCTGAGCCGCTGCGTGATCCACGCCCAGTCGCCGCCGCCCGCCAGCTCCGGCAGGTCGTGGCCATACCCCAGGGACCGGAACAACGTGTACAGCCGGTCCACGCTCGCCGGGACGTGGCGCAGCCGCGGCCAGCTCGCGTCCTGGTACTCGCTCATGCCGACCAGGACGAAGCGACCGTCGTCCGTCATGCGTGCCACCGCACCGTCGTACTCCCCCTCGCCGCACCGGTGTCGGCGGACCCTGGGCTTGCGTGAACGCCGGGCACTTCACGGCCGTAGCATGACGTCTGCCGCCAACCAGGCGCATAGTACGGCGATTTGAGCGACGGGGGGAGCCGGTGCCGAGCACCCCGGTGACGGATCTGATCGTGGTGCTGCCCGGCATCATGGGCAGCGTTCTGGCCCGCGACGGACACGAGGTCTGGAACCACACGCTCGCCGTCGTCGGGCGGCACGCCCTCGGCCGAGGTGACGAAGTGCGGCGACTGGCCCTGCCCCCGGGAACCGGTGAGCAGGACCCGGGAGACGGCGTACGGGCCGTGGGCCTGATCAAGGGACTGCACGTGTTACCGGGTGTCTCCGCGATCGACGGCTACGGGACCCTGATGACGTTCCTGGAACGGCGTCTGGGCGTGTCCGCGCAGTCGGGCAATCTGCTGGCCTTTCCCTACGACTGGCGGCTCTCCGTACGTCTGACGGCCCGGCGGCTCGCCGCCCGGGTGGAACCGGCGCTCGCCGCCTGGCGCACACGCAGCGGCAACCCCGAGGCCAAAGCCGTGTTCGTCGCCCACTCGATGGGCGGGCTCGTCGCCCGCTACTACCTCGACGTCCTCGGCGGAAGCGCCTGCGCCCGAAGCCTGATCACCATCGGCACGCCCTACCGCGGCTCGGTCGACGCACTCGTATCCCTGCACGCCGGAGTGGCACCGGGCCTGGGCCGCCTGTCCGAGCCCTTCACCCGGCTGGCGCGGTCGATGCCCTCGCTGCATCAACTCCTGCCGACCTGGCGCTGTCTCGTCGGCACGGCGGGTGCCCGCTCGGCCCTGGCCGCCTCCCCGGTACCGGGCGTGGACGGCCGCCTCGCCGCCGAGGGCCTGCGTCTGCACGAGGAACTGGACCGGGCGGACGGCGACGGCTACGCCCTCCACGTCTTCGGCGGCTACCGCCAGCCCACGCGGCAGTCCGCGTCGCTCACCGACGACGGTCTGCGCGGTCGTCGCGACCTCGACGGTGCCGATCACCTCGGGGACGGCACGGTGCCCCGGTTCTCGTGCTTTCCGGCGCAGTCGGCGGACGACGCGAACGTGCGCTTCTTCGCCCAGAAACACGGTGCGCTGCAGAACGAGCGCGCCCTGCTGAACCAGGTGGAGGCCCTGCTGACCGCGCGCGATCCACGCCAGTTCCTCGACGGGGGACACGAGTTGGGCGTGGAACTGCCGGAGGTGGCCGACGGTGGGCAGTGCCCGGTCGAGGTGCTCGCCGACGACGACCGCCTGGTCCTGTCGGCCACCGCCGAGGACGTGGAGACAGGCCGGACGGGCGTACGTCGGTCCCTGCGCAACCTCGGCGGCGGCCGCTACGGCAGCCGGCTCACCCTGCCCGCGCCCGGCGCCTGGCGCGTCACCGTCACGGACCCGGTGAACCCGGGCCGCGTGCACGCCGTGAGCGGCATCGTGCTCGTGGGGGAGCGGTAGCGAGAAGGCCGCGGCCGACGGCGACAGATCTCAGGCGTCACTTTCCGGCAGTTCGAACCCCAACGCCCGCCCCGCCTCCGCGGGCGTCGGCTGGTTCCAGCGTTCCGCCATCGCCTGCGCCGAGGACAGCGAGCGCGGCTCGGCCCGGTCCAGGTAGAGCGTGCCGTCGAGGTGGTCCGTCTCGTGCTGCACGATCCGCGCGGGCCAGCCGGTGAACACCTCGTCGAGCGCCCGGCCGTGCTCGTCCTGCCCGGTCAGCCGCACCATGGCGGGGCGGGCCACCACGGCCTGCCAGCCCGGCACGCTCAGACAGCCCTCGAAGAACGCGGCCCGCGCGGCGCCGACCGGGCTGTACGACGGGTTCACCAGCACCCGGAACGGCTGCGGCACCCGCCCGCGCGCGAGCCGCACCTCCTCCGGCACCGGCGCCGGGTCCTCGATCACGGCGATCCGCAGCGGCACACCCACCTGAGGCGCCGCGAGCCCCACACCGGGAGCCGCGCGCATGGTCTCCCGCAGCGCCACCACGAACCGGGCCAGCAGAGCGGGCTCCAGCTGACCGTCGTAGGGCTCGGTGCCCTGTCGCAGCACCGGGTCACCGGCGGCGACGATCGTCAAGGGGCCGTCGGCGGCGAGGAGTTGCTCGACCTGTTCGGCAAGGGGGGCCTGTGCGCTGGGGGTTGCCATCGGGCCAGGATGCCACGCCACGTCCGACACCTGTCACCGCGCCTGTGACGCAGGCCACATCGCCCCGCGGGAACTCGACGCACGCCTCGCCCGACTCCTGGACCGCAACGGCTGACCGAGACCGTTATCCAGCCATGGAGAGACCCACCGATGACCACCGCTCCCTCGCCCGAGACGGACGAGGCACCCCAGCCCGCGACCCCGGCCGCCGCCCGGCCGGGCCCCTGGCGGCCCCTGCGGCCCCTGGTGCTGCGCCTGCACTTCTACGCGGGCCTGCTCGTCGCCCCCTTCCTGCTCGTCTCCGCGCTCACCGGATTCCTGTACGCCGGCTCGTTCCAGGCCGAGAAGATCCTCTACGCCGACGAGATGACCGTCCCGGTCGGTGACACCAAGCTGCCGGTCTCGCGGCAGGTGGCGGCGGCCCGCGTGGCGCATCCCGAGGGCGACGTCACCGCCGTACGGCCGTCTCCCGAGGACGACGCCAGCACGCGCGTGCTGCTGTCCGGGGTCCCGGGCGTGGGCGAGGGCCACACGCTCGCCGTGTTCGTCGACCCGTACACCGCGAAGGTGCGCGGGTCGCTGGAGCAGTACGGGGCGAGCGGGGCGCTGCCGCTGCGGACCTGGATCGACGAGTTCCACCGCGACCTGAAGCTCGGTGAGAACGGCCGCCTGTACAGCGAGCTGTCCGCGAGCTGGCTGTGGGTGATCACCGGCGGCGGACTGGTGCTGTGGTTCTCCCGCGCGCGTGCCCGCCGCAAGCTGCGCGGCAGCAGCGGCCGTCGCCGTACGCTCGGCCTGCACGGCAACCTCGGCGTATGGGCCGCGGCCGGTCTCTTCTTCCTCTCCGCGACCGGTCTGACCTGGTCGACGTACGCGGGCGAGTCGATCGACGAACTGCGCACCGCGGTCGGCCATGCCACGCCCTCGGTGTCGACGACCGTCGGCGGCGCCGGCAGTGCCCAGGGCGGCGGAGGCGGCGGCCACGCCGAGCACGGGGGAGCGGCGGCAGGGTCGGCGTCCGGCGGAGCCTCCGCCGACGGTGTCGGCCTGGACAAGGTGCTGGCCGCCGCTCGTGCCGAAGGGCTCGGCGACCCGGTGGAGATCGTCCCGCCGGCCGACGCGTCCTCCGCGTACGTCGTCAAGCAGGTGCAGCGCAGCTGGCCCGAGAAGCAGGACGCGGTGGCGGTCGACCCGGGCACCGGCCTGGTCGTCGACGTCGTGCGGTTCGACGACTATCCGCTCCTCGCGAAGCTGACCCGCTGGGGCATCGACTTCCACACCGGCACCCTGTTCGGCCTCGCCAACCAGATACTGCTGATGGCGCTCATGCTCGCCCTGGTCGTGATGATCGTGCTCGGCTACCGCATGTGGTGGCAGCGCGGCCGCGGCTCCGCCTTCGGCCGGCCGATCCCGCGCGGCGCCTGGGCGCAGGTGCCGCCGCAGGTCCTGGTGCCGCTCCTGGCGGTGGTCGCCGTACTCGGATACTTCCTGCCGCTGTTCGGCATCCCGCTGGCCGTGTTCGTCGTCGTCGACGTGATCCTGGGGGAGATCGCGTACCGGCGGGGCGGACGGGAGTACGGCAAGGATGCGGCGGCCGGGGTGAAGTAGGGCCGCACGCACGGGGACCGCGAGGGCCCGGCATCCGGGGGGATGCCGGGCCCTTCGTGATGACCGGGGGCTTCTCGGCGCGTGATGACCGGGGGCTCCTCAGTGCTGCTCGGCGGCCTCCAGTGCGGCGAGTTCGGCGTTGGCGCGCTCGGCGACCTGGGCCAGGACGCGGCCGGCGGCGGCGAGGTCCTCCGGCGGTATGCCGGCGTAGATCCGGGCCGAGATCGGCGCGGTCGCCGCGCTGGTGGTGGTGTACAGCTCGCGCCCGGCGTCCGTGATCCGCAGCGCGGACCCGTCCTGGCCGGCCAGGCCCCGGTCGATGAGCTCGTCGAGGGTGGCCTCGATCTCCGGCTCCGGCACCTTCAGGGCCGCGACCGCGTCCGCGACGACGGCGTCACGGGTGACGGGCCCCTCCGCCACGGCCAGCAGCCTGAGCGTCACCGACTGCTGGAAGGTGGTGCCGTACCGGGCCAGGACCCGCTCCAGGACGGCGCGGGCGGCGTAGTGGGCGAGCGCGAGGCTGCGCGGGGTGAGGGCGGGGGAAGGTGCTGCGGTGGTGGTCATGACTGCTCCTGCCTGTTCTCGTTCTCGTGGGAGGGATCAAGCGGTGCGTCGAGCAGGGCGGCGAGGTCGCGGGCGAGGCCGTGGGTGCGCTCGCTGTCGAGCCCGCCCAGCGGTGCCAGCAGCTGCTCCAGCAGCGCGTGTACGACCTCGATGGCCCGCCGGGTCGTCTCGCGCCCCTGCTCGGTGAGCGCGAGCTGGACCGCGCGCGGGTCCCGCGGGTCGCGCTCGCGGGTGACGAGTCCGGCGCTCTCCAGGGAGCGCGCCAGCTTGGACACGTACAGCGGTTCGAGTCCGGTGTGGTCGGCGAGCTGTCGCTGGCTGGGGCGTTCACCGGTGCGGTGCATGCCGTGCAGCGAGGCCACCAGGGAGTACTGCGCGTGGGTGAGCCCCAGCGGGGCCACCGCGCGGTCCACGGCCGTCCGCCACTTCATCGACAGCCGCCAGACCAGGAAGCCGGGCGTCGCGCCCTCGGAACCCTTGCTCATGGCGAATACAGTACATGGCTACTATGTCCATGGCTACTATTTCTTTCGAGAGCGGGGTGATCCCCGGCCGTCGCCCTGACGAAAGGGTGTGCGCGGGGCTAGGTTGTCGGTCATGAGCAATCTCGACCGCGAGGCGGTTCCCGCCGTGTGCGGAGGCCGCGGTTTCGTGGTGGCGGAGCCCGTACGCGAACTCCTCAGCCCGCGCAAGGTCAAGCTCGGCGAGTCGAGCGAGGTCCGCCGGCTGCTGCCGAACCTGGGCCGCCGCATGGTCGGCGCCTGGTGCTTCGTCGACCACTACGGCCCCGACGACATCGCCGACGAGCCCGGCATGCAGGTGCCTCCGCACCCCCACATGGGCCTGCAGACGGTGAGTTGGCTGCATGAGGGCGAGGTGCTGCACCGCGACTCCACCGGCAGCCTGCAGACCATCCGCCCGCGCGAGCTGGGCCTGATGACCTCCGGCCGGGCGATCAGCCACTCCGAGGAGAGCCCCAGGCCCCACGCCCGCTTCCTGCACGGCGCCCAACTCTGGGTCGCCCTCCCCGACAGCCACCGCCACACCGACCCGCGCTTCGAGCACCACGCCGACCTGCCGGTGGTGACGGCGCCGGGCCTGAAGGCGACCCTGATCCTCGGCGCCCTGGACGGCGCCGCCTCCCCGGGCACGACATACACCCCGCTCGTCGGCGCCGACCTCGCCCTCACCCACGGCGCCGACGTTCGCGTCCCCCTCGACCCCGACTTCGAGTACGCCGTCCTGTCCATGTCCGGCGAGGCCCACGTCGACGGCGTCCCCGTCCTCCCCGGCTCCATGCTCTACCTCGGCTGCGGCCGCACCGAACTTCCCTTGCGCGCCGAGTCGGACGCCGGGCTGATGCTGCTGGGAGGCGAGCCGTTCGAGGAGGAGCTCATCATGTTCTGGAACTGGATCGGACGGTCTCAGGAGGAGATCGTACAGGCGCGTCAGGACTGGATGGAAGGGACACGTTTCGGTGAGGTGAGGGGGTACGACGGGGATCCCCTGCCGGCCCCGGAGGTGCCGGTGACGCCTCTGAAGCCTCGGGGCAGAGTGCGCTGACCTGCGAAAATGAGGGTTGCGTCGGTGGCGGGTGATTGGCTTTCCGTCGTGTGTTTTTCATCCGCCCTTCGGTCTTGTGCGTGAGGGAAAGTGGTGGACTGTAGGCGCGCTGCGGGCTGCTGGGTCATTCCGCGCTGTGTCCATCTGTGGGTCGCTGTGGCAGGACTCTTGCTAACCCTTTGCTAACTTCGCTGACGCTTCGTCAGGAGGCTTGGGGGCTTTCCTTGCGATGCTTCATGGCCCGCAGCGGTGTATTGAGGACCTGAGGCCGGACTCGAATGCCGACACGGCTCGGGGTGGCGCTGCGTGCCGGAGGGAAGGCCGGCTGCTCTTGCAGGCGCCTTGTGGAAACCGGACAACGAGCAGTGCGGTGATTCGCTCGTGGCCGTGACAGGAGATCGCCCGTCAGCGCTGCTCGCCAGAGGCGTTGTCGGCGTGCGGCCCATATGGGCCTGATGGTGCTGCGACGGGTCATCTGGAGCGGCCGGTTGTCAGTGCCGGGTGCCATGCTTGATCCGTGACACGTAACGGGCGGCCGTTGTGCCCCGCTGTGATCGCAAGGGCTAGCAGAGCCAGGCTGGGTGATCCTCCAGCCCACCGGCGACCAGGGGGGCTTGATGGGTGCGAGTCCATACTCCACCGGCGGCGGGGGGAGTGATCTTCGAGCGGCGTTGTGGCTGCCTACCTGGTCCGCCTGCTCACTGATGCCTCTGTGGCTGAGCTAGGAACGGGGCACCGGGTAACGCTCGTCCTCTTCCAGCAGGCTCCGCAGCGCGCGGTCGATGATGTGGTGGTTCGCGCCTGCCATCCGGATGCTCCTGATGATGAGGCGGAACTGCTCGTTGCCGTTCGCCGTGCACCCAAACTGATGGACAGCGATGACAAGAGCAAGCAGTTGATCACTCAGATGCTTCGCGTGACCACGCAGATGGAAGCCCCGTCGCAGGGTCGGCGGGTCGCGATTGCCGTAGCCGGCCCTCAGACGGCCGCGGGTCAGCTGAGCGATCTTGTTCATCACGGGCGGCATCAAGTCGGCCCTGAGGGCTTCTTCACCTTGATCAACGCGCCAGGAAATTCGCGCTTCCTGTGCGGGAGCGCCTGGGTCACTTGGAAAAGCTCGTCGCTAAGGGGCTTCGGACTCTGTCCATGCCCTCGGATGAGCTGTGCAGCAGGCGACCTTCATGCTGTTGTCACGGTTGGTGGTCCTCCAGCCTCGACTGGAAAGCCCGGATGACAGCGACTGGCAGGCGCTGACCGGGCAGCTGCAGCAGGCAGCCCGGGCCGGGAGCGTGCAAGCAGCGGTGCAACTGCGAGATCGGTTGGAGGTGATCACCGCGACCTACGGTCCTACCGCAGCGGATATCGATGCCACGGTTCTGCGTCGTGACGTATATGACCTATTGGACAGCTCTTTCAATCGCAGCGTGCGTGCGTGGACGCTGCTTGAGCAACTCGATGCTGACTGGCGTGGGTCGTTGCGGCGCGAGATCGGAGGTGTTGCTGAGGGCGGACAAGCGCTGCGCCTCGAGCGGGAAAGCGAGGCCGACGCTCTGCGCGAAGCAGTTGATGGAGCGCCGAGGGGGTTGTTGGTCTGGGGCGCTTCAGGCGTTGGGAAGAGCGCATCGTTCGTGAGTCTTTACGGGCGCGATGCGAGGGACCGTCTGACGTTGGGGCGCCTGCGGCACCTGCCGCAAGCGCCGGTGGACCTGACTGCAGCCCTAGGTACGCCCCTGTCGCGAGCGCTGACTGAGATCGCTGTTCCTCACCGCGTTCTGGTTGTTGATGGCGCTGATGCTGCGGCGGAGAAGCATGCTGACATGCTGATGCATGTCCTGCTCGCCGCACGTGTTGCCGACGTGGCACCCGTGGTGGTGGTCAGCGAGGACGTATTCGGGGCGGTCCGGGACCTAACTTTCCGTGCCATGGGGGAGACGCTTCCCGTTCATCAGGTGAAGGGTCTGGATGATCGAGAGGTTGAGGCTGTTGTAGCTGCCCTTCTCTCGTTGCGGCGCCTGGCTGAGAACGCGCAGTCACGCGAGCTTCTGAGACGTCCTGCCGTCGCTGAATTTCTGGTGCGCGCTCAGACCGACGGTGTGCCATTGAGTGACGCTGATGCGATGCGTGAGGTATGGCTGCACATCGTTCGCCGCGTGAGCGATCCGACCGCGGCCGCCCCGATATGCGTGAGCGCGTTCTTCTGCAGCTCGCTCGCCAGCAACTCGACTATCAATCCGCCGAGACGGTCCTTGACCTGCTGGACGCTGATGCGGTCAGCGGGCTGCGCCGCGATGGCCTGCTCAGGCCGGCCGGAAATCAGACTTGGCAGCGCCTGCCAGGCTTCGCCCACGACCTGATCCGCACCTACGCACTGGCGCGCCTTCTGTTGACTGATGGTCGGCCCGGCAACCGCCTAGCTGCTAGCGGTGCTCCTCGCTGGGCACTGCCGGCGGCGCGGCTGGCCTGCCAGGGGCTGCCCTCCGAATCGCCGGTGACGGCGGAACGTCCCCTGCCACAGCGGTACATCGAGCTGCACGAGCAGTTCTCCGCCCTGGCTGCTGATGGCTACGGCGACCATTGGACGGACGTCCCCTCCGAAGCGCTCCTCACGCCCGGCCACGACGCGCTGACGCTGAGTGGCGCCTGGTTGGAGATCACCGAGTATGTCCCTGATGCTACGGCCCGCATACTCCGCCTACTCGGCCAGCGGCATCAGCACGGGGGGACGCTCGACCCGCTCGTGACTTCACCTGTATTGCATGCCTGTTGGACCACGGGAGCTGCGGCGCAGACGGGCGGGACGTGGCCGAGGCGATCCGTGAGTAGGAAGTCGCACTTACCGTGGCCGACACGGCCGCCGGCCATCCTCTGCGAGTGCGTCTGCGGGAGCAGCTTGTAAGAAGGTGCCATGACGCTGTCGACCGACTCGCGGAGTCCGAGCGAGAGCGACAGGCTCAGCTCGATGCCCGTACTTCTGAGGAAGTCGCCGCTGACGAGGAACGAGAACGTCGCAACGCGGCGATTATCGGATCCAGGTACCGTCGGCGACGTGGTCGCACGCTGCCTCACGATTCATCGACGAGACGACGCTGGAGCAACTGGCCCTGCTCGGTCCCGACCTTGACGAAGAGGCCGCCCAGCTCTTGCGTGACGTAGCCGAACATGCGCCGCAACACCTAGCCCCCGCGTTGGAGGAGCTGGGCACGGGTCGGGCCCTTGCTGCGTACAGTCCTGAACTGCTGCGCAGTCTCGTCACTGCCTACTACGTCGAAGAGCCGCCTGAAAATCTCGACCCATTCGAGGGCGTGTTCGACGACGGGATCCGTCGCCACCATTGGCGCGGTTCCATTGTGCGGATGGCCGCCTACTATCGCGGCCCGTTTCTCATCATGCTCCGGGTGGGCTTCCGCGAAGGGGGCGCGGTCATCAAAGCGATGCTCAACGCAGCCGCTCGATCTCGTGTGGCTGGCCTGATCGCCCCCGCGTACGGAACCGATGAACGTGGCAACGCCGACGACTACGAGGTTCGCTTCACGTTCGGCGCCACCGAGTACCGACTGCCTGGTGACGAGCACGTTTGGGCCTGGTACCGCGGCATCTCCATCGGCCCCTTCCCCTGCACCAGTGCCCTTCAGGCCCTTGAGTTTGTCTGCGAGCAGTTCATCGCACGTGGGGTTCCGCCAGCTGCGCTCGTGCCCCTGCTCCTTGTGGCGAACCCGCCGCTGAATGGCCCGAGTAACCCGCTGGAGGCTCCCGCAGCGGTTGCCGCCCATGTCGTTCAGCGCGCCCTCATTCACGGCGATCAGCTCAGTGCCGACGACGTGCGGTGGGCAGCAGACCTGTTACTCGCCGTCGTCGAACAGGCTGTGCCCGAGCGGATGGACGACTCCGGTTTTTCGATCTTCAGCTGGGGAGCGGACCGCAGCGCCGCACGTGCTCTGTCTCTGCTTCTCCTGCCCCGGGCAGCGCATCTTCGACAAGCGCTCAATCTGGACGAAGCTCAAGGGCAACAGCGGCTTCAAGATGCCCTGCAGGTCCTGGCCACCCGATCCGCCCTGCAGGTCAGGCTGTTCTTGGCCGCTGCATTCGATTCAGTGTGGTCGACTCCCTGCTGAGGGACCGCGATGGATGGCCCCGCTCAGAGCCACCCGCCGACTGCATCAGTGGCCCCCATGCCATCTGTCCCCCCACACAGAAAGACCTCTCTCGTGAAGAAGTACACCTATGCCCTCCCGTTGCGCTGGGCCGACGCGGACGCGTACGGGCACGTCAATAACGCTCTCTTCCCCCGGTACATGGAGGAGGCGAGGACCCGGATGTTCCAGGAGATGCTGCCCACCGACGAAGCCGGCCGCCGCCAGCACGCATTCCTGGTCAGCCGCTCCATCGTGGACTACCGCGCTCCCCTTTCCTACCGCGAGGAGCCCGATGACGTGCACGTCAGGGTCGTCGCCTGCCGGGGGCGAGGCTGGAACTTGCTTACGAAATCCGTGACGCGGACCACCTGTACGCCGAAGCCACGACCTTGATGGCGGCGTACAACCTGGAGACCGGCAGGCCGCGGCGGATCTCTCAAGCCGAGCTGGACTTCCTCGCGCGCTACACCGAGTCCTGAAGCACTGCGCTGTCTCTGCATGCACGCCGGCCCCGGGTGACGATGTCGAGTCGGGGCCCATGCGTCTCTGGCCGCATGTGTCACTACCGGGAGCGACTTATATCCCGGCAAGCCCTTAGCGCACGATTGGGCAAAGTTCTCCTGGCAAACCGCTCACCAACGCTGCCGCGCCCGCCCTGTCAGGGCCAGCACCGTTACAGGTCGGACAGCCTCCAGGAAGGACGCACTCCCAGGTCTTCGCTCAGACGTTCGGCACAGGTACGGAATGCTCGCTGCGCGGCCGCCGTGTCTCCCGAAGACAGGTGGACTTGAGCGAGCAACCGGTACGCGCCCTCGCGGTAGCGGTCCGCGTCCAATGCCCGGTGGGCCAGCTCTACGGCCGCCGACAGTGCGCCTCGGTTGAATTCGGCTTCGGCGGTGTGCAGCGTCAGCTCGATGAAGGTCACCTTCAACGACTCACGGAGCCCCTCCGCCCAGGGCAGGTCGATGGCATCTTCAAGGTAGGCGCCCTGGTACAGCGCGATGGCTTGGTGGCCGAGCAGGACGGCGTCTTGGCCAGCGTCAGCGTCGAAGGCCCCGCGCGCGAGGCGCCGGAATTCGGTCCAGTCGATCTGCACACTCGGGTCGAGAGTGATGCGGTTGCCGTCTGTATGCACGAAGCGGTCTTGTCCCCTCGACTTTCGGTCGGGTTCAAGGGCACCTCGTAGGGCGTGAAGGGCCACGCGGAGCCGTGGTGCCGTTGCTTCCGGATCGGTTTCCGGCCACAGCAACTCGAGGGCCTCCTCTCGCAGCACAGATCGCTGTTCGCGGCTGGTCAGGAGCCACAGCAACTCTCGAGATTTGCGGCGCTCCCAACGCGCTGTCGGGATCGGCTCGCCGTTGCGCAGCGCGGAGAATCGGCCGAGGGTGAGCAAGCGCAGTTCGGGGGTCGGTGCGGTGGAGATGGGCGTCGGTGGGAAGTAGTCACGGGCCGGCAGCCTGCCGAGCAGATAGAGGGCGTATTCGGCGGTGGCTGGGTTGCTGCTCGCCTGACGCAGCCAGGCGCGTCGCCGTTCCACGCCAGGGAGGCCCAGCCAAGGGGTGCGAACCAGCAGGGAGTCCAGTCCGTACTCGCGCATGGTCGCGAGCGCCGCAGTTGCGTGGCAGAGAAAGGCTTCCTTGTCCCCTCGCTGCAAGGACAGGTGAGCCAGCCAGATGTCCGCGATGACGGGGATGTAGACGTCGCCGGCGCGTTGTGCACGAGATCGTGCGTCCGCCAGCAAAGTTGGCGCGTCAGGGTGGTGGACGCAGGCACTGCCGATGCCCATGGCCAAGCGCGCCATGGCGGCCATGTAAGAGTCTCCCGCGCTGGTGAGCAGTTCCAACGCCTCGGTTCCGTGACGGAGGACGGCATCAGCGTCTCCCAGCCGTCCATGGGCCACGGTCAAGCCGATCAGCGATTCGGCACGCAGACGGGGGACGCCGGTTCGTGCCACAACGAGGAGCGCGGACTCATAGTGCTGGATGACGGTTTCGAGATCGGCGGCTGCCTCAGTGTCCCCGCACAGTTGCGCGTGAGCGAGGCGCGAGGTGCTGACGAACAGAACGCTATGCGATCCACGCTCTTGCCCACGGGCGATGCCACGCCGTGCGTGCTCGGCGGCTTCTTCGCGGTTGCCGAGCAAGCCGTGGGTCCAGGCCAGGAGGGGCTCGCGCTCACGGTGCGATCGGTGGACCAGAAGCGCCTCGTCCGTGGTGGCCTCCAGTAGTCGGCGGGCCTGATGCAGATCTCCGGTCCGCACTTCCAGCCGGACATCGCGAGCTGGTGCGCCGCCGCTCGCGTTGGCATGACGCTGCAAGGCGTGCCGCGCACGGTCGAGGTTGCCGGCGTTGACGTGGTGTTCGGCCAGCATGGCCAGCCAAGGGACCATGAGTTCCCGGTCCTGGATGGTGCGCCGCATCTGGGCGAGGAGCGGTGCGGCTGGGTGAGGCTGCACGGTGTCGAGATAGACGTCGATCTCTGCTTTGAGGGCATCGGTGCGGGCGCCTTCATGGAGTGCGGCGGCGCGTGCTTCTGCCAGCGCAGCCGGGTAATCGCATGCCAGCCGGAACGCTCGGCTTCGGTCGACCTGCAGGCGTGGTGACACGGCTCGGACGCGCTCAGGGAGTCGGTTACTGGCGTCCAGGAACGCCTGATGGCGCCCAGCGGAGATCCACGGATCGCCAAGCTGTTCCAGGAGCCGGACTGTCCGCAGATCATCCGCGGCTTCGATGGAATGGAACAGGGCCTCTTCCAGCGCGCCGATTTGTTCAAGGTGGTCGGCTGTCCGCCGGTGGCCGCTGCGCCTTTGCTCCCCATCCTGCTGGGCGAGGAGAAAGCCCCTGAAGAGGTGGTGGTAGCGGTAGCCACCGCGGCCGTCGTACGTGCAAAAGAGTCCGGCGCTGAGGACTAGCTGCAGGACCTGGGTGGTGTCAGCGCGACCACTCAGGTGGGCGGCGAGAGCTTCGTCGAAGGAGCGGGGAGTCGCGGTGGAGAGGAGGAAATCCTTCAGGTCGGCGGGCAGCCTCGCCAGGACCTGTTCACTGAGATAGGCGAAGAGTTCGTCGCGGCCGGCGGGCAACTTCTCGGCGAGGGCGTTGACGTCCGCGCCATGATGGCGCAGGTGGGCACCGATGAGTCCGAGCGCGATGGGCCAGCCCTCGGTTTCCCGGATCAGCAGTTCAGCCTGATCCGTGTTGACCTCGAGTCCGAATCGCGCTCTCCAGAAGTCCGCGGCTTCTTGTGTGGTGAACGCCAGGTCTCCACGGGCGATGACACACGCTATGCCGGTGGCTTGCCACCGGGCGAGACTGGGCAGCGCGGGTCGAGCCCGTGTGGTGGCGAGGATCCGGACCCCTGGCGGGAGTCCGTCGACCAGGCGTTCGAGGATGAAGTTGATCGTCGGTGTGTCGACGTGGTGGTAGTCGTCGAGGACCAGGAGCAGTCCCATGCCCGCGATCGAGTCCAGTTCGGTCAGGACTACCTCCACCAGCTCGGACCAGCTGGTCTCGGCGCGTTCTTCGCCAGGCCGATGGTGCGCGAGTCGTTGTGGAAGTGCCGGGCAGAAGGGCTGCAGAGCCCAGGCCAGACGTGTGAGGAATACCGTCGGATCGCTGTCGTCGGAATTCAGGGCGTACCAGGCGCGGGAGAGGTCTGCGGGCCCGCTCTGCGCGAGGGTGGTCTTGCCATATCCGGCCTCAGCTTCCACCAAGGTCAGGGGATGTGTGAGGGCCCAGTGAAGCAGGGAGTCCAGGCGCGGTCGTGTGGCGGTCCCGGCACGGGTGTGCGGCGCGCGCAGTCGGCGGCGCTCGACGGAGGAAAGGTGCAGGTCGGGCATGATAGGGGGGCATCGTACTTCGGGGATGGTCGAGGCGGAAGGCACCGAGAGCCGGAGACGTTCAGTGCCGGAATACAGGCAGCGGAATTTGGGTCGGACGACTGGCGTCGGGTTAACGGCGCCGTTTCGCAGGACGTGCGGAGGTCGCGTGGACGTCTGAGCCGCCGGTGTTGGGCTATAGGAGGCTTTAGGTCGTAGCGGGGGAGGTCACTGGAGGTGACGAGGGCGGACAGGCGATGTCTGGCACGGAATGCGATTGATGTCAGCCGCATGTCGATCTCGTGTGCGAGCGGTTCGCCGCGAGGTTGATGCCTTCATGGCGGCTCGTTTATGGCAGGACGTACGGATGGAACGCTTTGCCGGCTGGGAGTTCGGGGGGGATCCTCCAGCGCTCCGGGCGATGCGCTACCCGAGCCGGAAGGTAATCAGGCTGGCTGAGGCGGAGAACAGGTCAATTGCAGGTGACTCAGCACCAGAGTTGCCGAGCCCGAGACAGTGTGAGTACTGCCGGTGTCCCTGCCACTGGCCAGGCTCCGACGACCATGGCAGCTGTGAAGGTGAGGTTCGAGACGGTGGCGATCTTCCGCAGCCTCACGAAGCGGCTCTCTGAATCGTGCTCGAGGCTGGTCGCCCCGCGGGAAGGCGCTGCGAGGCGACCAGCCAGAGGTGGGTCATGTGGCGCTGTACGTTGCGCGCGGGGCGGCGAACCAACCCGGTCAGGTCGTCAGGAACTGCTTCACCGCGGTCAGGATGTTCGGGTCCGTGAGGTAGCCCATGTGGGTCTCGCACGCCACGTAGTTGTTTGCGGCCCCGTTGAGTTTGGTGCTCGTGTAGGGGTTGACCATCCCATCGCACGGCGAGTACCAGGTGGCGTACTTGGTGGTGCCGGGGGTCTCGTCACCGGAGTTGACGGTGGTCAGGAAGGACGAGCCGGGGTACATCTCCTGGCACGACGCGTACGTCAGGCAAGAGGCGGCGTTGTAGCTTCCGTGGTTGGTTCCGGCGAGTGAGGCCACGTGCTTCACGTACGGCTGTCCGCCGAGCTCCTTCATGTACCAGCTGGTGATCATGCCGCCCATGGAGTGGTTGACGATGTCGACCTGGGTCGCTCCAGTGGTGGCCAGCACCTGCTTCACGTAGGCGGCCAGGGCCTGGGCGCTGGTCTTGTTGGACTGCGTCGAGTCGTACTGGTAGCTGAACAGGGCACTGGCCGGGTAGCCGGCCGCCTCGAGCGACGCCTCGGCGGTGTCCCAGTCGGACGCGCTCCGGGAGTAGCCGTGGACGAAGACGACTGGGGTGTGCGTGGCAGCGGCCTCGGCAGGCGGGGCCGTCAGAGCACCGGCGAGGGTGATGGCGCCCGCCGCTGCGAACCCTGCCAGTGCGGCACGGATGCGGCGTCGTGCGGAAGCATGAGAAATGCGGCTCACGTGTTGCTCCTTGGTGGGGTGTGGGGATGGGGCGAACACGATGGCGGCTCGTCCGCTCCATGGGTGTGTTGCACCGGCCGGGCTGAGCGACCGGTTGTCGTTTGGGGAGAAGGACAGATCGTCGTCGCCCGCCTAGACGTCGAAGATCCGCGTGATCGTCGCGGCGGCCACACCATCGCGAGGATCAAGCTGAAGGGCGCCCACCCACAGCAGCCATCCTTGCGGTAGTGATCTAGCGCTTGGAGGGAGTCGTCGCAGCCAGTGAGGTCACCCGATTGGGTGGCACATGTGAACGAAGATCAAAGCGGAAGACGCCCTACCCAGGGCGGTCAGTCGGAGGTGGAGGCGATGAAGTCGACCAGTGCCCTGTTCCATGCTGAGCGGTCCTCCACGAACGCCACATGCCCGCTGTTTTCGAAGTACGTCAGGCTCGCGTTCGGAGCGCTCTTTGCGACGTACTCGGACCAGGCCGGGTCCCAGATCAGGTCGTGACGGCCGGCGAAGACAGCGATCGGCATGGCGATCTCAGGGAGGTCGGGGCGCAGGTCCTCCGCCAGCAGCGCCTGGAAGCTGGACAGGGCGACGAATGTCGGCACTTGCAGCCCGATCCGGACGAAGCGGTCACGCGTCGCGTCCAGGTCGGTGCGGTGGAAGTTGTTGCCGTACAGGCCGGCCACCGTCTCGGTGTGCGCGCCGATGATCGCCTCACAGAGAGCGTCGGCGCTGTCAGCGGCGCCGCCATAAGGGGCGTCTTGCGCTTGGAGGAATCGCGGACCGCTGCCCGTGATGACCAGACGGCGCACCGGTGCTCCGATAGTGCGAGCGAACTTGAGACCGATGTGGCCGCCCATCGACCAGCCGACCAGCGTTACGTCCTCCAGCTGGAGGTGGTCCATCAGCGTCTTCAGGTCGCGGCAGAACAGGGTGTAGTCGTAAGTCCCCCACGGCTTATCCGACGCCCCATGGCCGCGCAGGTCCACGGTGATCACCCGGTACTGGTGGGCCAGGTCCAGCACCTGGTAGTCCCACACCTCACCGCTGCCGCCCCAGCCGTGTACGAACACGATGGGGCGCCCCGCCCCGCGATCCTCGTACGCCATGCGCGCATCTGTATCCACGTCGACGAATTTCACAGCGGCTCCTTCCTGGGGAAACCTGACTGGTTGCCCGAGTGGACGGAACGTTAAGCAGCTGCGTTACGACAGGGTTACAGACGCGTCTTCTTGCCCCAAGGTCGAGTTAGCAGTTGCTGTTACTGCAGCTCAAGCAACTTTCCCGGGCGGGAGTGGTCGGTGCACAGGTCGGCTCGGCACCCGTCTATCGGACAGGTAAACGTCCGCAGGCCAGCGCCCCCGACGGCGGAGCGGTACTCGTCGTCCGCGATGCAAGCGGAAGCTGGGACCATGCTCACGCAACGACGTTGCCTTGATCTCCTCGACCGAGCGCGTCCAGGCAATGCGCGCCCCGTCCCGTGCGAGCTACCCAGCCATAACAACCCTGTGCCGCTTGAGCTCGCGAAGGTGCGGCTCCCATTCGGTCCCGAAACGACAGATCGCTTCTAGCTCGTCGATCTCCGTGGGCAGGTCCGGCAAGCGTCGCTTGTCCAGGTCGCCGGTCGTCACGGCACTAACCGACGACGCCGGATCACCATGGACAGGAGGGAGTCACCCAGGCGCCTGAGTCGACAACGCCGGTCCAGGCGAAGATGCAGTCGAGGGCAGGCCACAGAGATCCTGCGGTGCGTGGATCTCACCGCGAGACGCCATGAAGAGAGGAAGCCAATCACATCGGCAACGAACTCCGCTTACTCACCCCGGAGCCGTTCTGCGTCCCTCAGCCTCATACTGGCACATGCCCACCACCAGGAGACATCGCAGGACGTAACGAAGCACTACTAGGCCATGTTTCTCGGATCATGTTCTGAGCCAGACCATGAGGGCCGCGACGGTGACAGTTCCGAGATAGGTGTAGGCGCGTTTCTCGTAGCGTGTGGCGACGGCGCGGAAGCTCTTCAACCGGTTGATGGCGCGCTCGACGGTGTTGCGCTTCTTGTAGAGCTCGCTGTCGAACTCGGTGGGCCGCCCGCCGCGGGAACCTCGGTTCTGCCGATGTCTTTGCTGGTCGAGACGTTCCGGGATGGTGTGTGGGATTCCGCGTCGTCGCAGGTAGCGGCGGTTGCCGCGGGAGGTGTAGGCCTTGTCCGCCAGGACGCGGTCGGGCCGTTTGCGAGGTCGCCCGACCCCGACACGCGGCACGGAGACCTCCTCGAGCACCCGCGCGAGCTGGGGGCCGTCACCGTAGTGTCCAGGCGTCAGGACGAAGGCGAGAGGCCTGCACCGTCCGTCGGCGACGAGATGGATTTTGGTGGTGAAGCCGCCTCGGGAACGTCCCAGACACTCGCCGACCTGACCACCTCCTCCAGCCGGACCGTCAGTTTCCGCAACACCGGATCGACCTGGTTCGTCCCTCGCTCGGCCCCCTTTTGAGAGACCGCGGCGGCCGGTGTCTTCCTCGCGCCGGCGGCATGCTGGTGGGCACGGACCGCGGTCGAGTCCACCGACACCTCCCAGTCGATCTGGCCCGCGGCATCCTGGGCAGCCTGGATGCGTGACAGCAGCATCTTCCACGTGCCGTCCGCTGACCAGCGGCGATGCCGCTTGTAGACCGTTTCCCAAGGCCCGAACCGCTCCGGCAGATCCCGCCACTGCACACCCGTCCGCACCCGGTAGAGAACACCGTTGATCACCCGACGGTGATCACTCCACCGGCCCCCACGCGCACCACCAGGAGGTAAGAACGACTTCAGCCGATCCCACTCCGCGTTCGTCAGGTCACCACGGCCCATGCAGCCAGCGTGGACCAACTCCCCGCTCATGTCCGGAGATCCGATAAACACCGCCTAGGTCAAGCCGACAAGTCAAAGCGGCCGTCAATGGAGGCGACGCCAGCCCGTCGTGGATGCTGGTGACGTCTACGAACATGGCGCCCGCCCGTTCGTGGGCCCCGAGACCGCAAACGCGAAGCGGGGCAGGGGCCGCCGCACCGGCCCCTGCCCCTTCGCCAGGTGGCTGATGTCAGTCGACCGGGTCGACCTTGGGGATGCCGTTGGCCGGCGGGGCGTCGGAGGCGTGGCTGCCGTCCCTGGTGATCTTGGCCTCGCCTGTGTCGGTGACGAGCACATCGGTCTTCTTTTGGCCGACCCCGCTCTTGAGCTCCACGATCTTCATGCCGGAGGTGCCCAAGTGGCTGTCCTCGGAGTATCGGAACTTGGCGTACGCCGGGCCCTCGAAGCCTCCGCCGGCCTTCTCCAGCGCCTTCACGATGCCCTCACGGGTGAGGTTGTCGCCGGCGGCCTCAAGCGCCTGCACGAAGGTGTATGCCTGGGCCATGCCGTAGATCCGGTAGTTGGTGAGCGGCTTGCCGTCACCGTACTCGGCCCAGACCTTCTGCCACAGCTTGACCCAGGGGTCGTCGGGGGCGTCGATGCCCGATATGTACTGGGTGGTGAGGACACCGTCGAGCAGGGTGTTGCCGTCCTTGACCGCGCCCTTGGAGAAGCGGGCGAGCAGGCCGCCCACAAGGGCCGGGTCAGAGCCGACGTTGCTGTAGAACCAGGTCGGCTTGTAGTTGAGCCGCATCGCCGCCAGCTGGGTCAGCGCGGTATAGGACGGGGTGTTGAAGCCGACCACGAAGTCGGCGCCCGAGGACTGCAGGGCGGCCATCTGGGGGCCGACGTCCGTGTTGCCGGAGGTGTAACGCTGGACCTCGACGATTTGATCGTCGAGGTACCGGCGCAGTCCCCTCTCGCCGTCGGTGCCGAAGTCATCGTCCTGAAGGAAGAGGCCGACCTTGGCGCCGGGGTGGTTCTCGGCGATGTACTGGCCGATGATCTTGCCCTCCGACTCGTAGTCGGGCTGCCAACCGAAAGTCCAGGGCTTCGACTTGGGGTCGTCGCCCCACTGCAGCGACCCGGAGGAGACGAAGAAGTCCGGTACCTTCTCGCCGTTGAGGAAGTCCACCACAGCACTGTGGGTGGGCGTGCCGAGGCCGGCCACCATGCCGAAGATCTCGTCCTTCAGCACCAGCTCCTTGGCTACGTTGCTGGTGTTGGTGGGGTTGTAGCCGTCGTCCTTGACGACGTACTCGATCTTGCGTCCGTTGACGCCGCCAGCGGCGTTGACGAAGTCGTAGTACGCCTGGTGGCCGCTGGGGATCTCGCTGTAGCCGGGCGCCGCCACCCCGGTCAGGGGGAAGTGGGCACCGATCTTGATGCTCGTTTCAGTGACGCCTACGGACGAGTCGGCGTCGGAGGTGCCGCCGTGCCCGCGGCCACCGGCACCGCAGGCGGCGACCAGCGCGGCAGCAACCATGGCGCAGGCGACCTGGGTCACTCTACGGATCTTGCGTGTCATCGTTCTTCTTTCCTCGGGGGTGCGCCGCGGCGCATCCGCCGCGACGAGTGGGTGGGGCCTCAGGCGGCACCCCGTCGCCGTAGCCACAGGTTGCGGAGGCTCCCGATCAGCCCAGCGGGGGCCAGCAGGATCACGGCCATCACCGTGAGGCCATAGACGAGTGGGGCCAGCTCTGCGGCGCGGATGTCGTCGAGACCGGCCTCGGCTCCCCATTGCGTCACCACCTGGGGCAGAAAGGTGATCAACGCTGAGCCCACCAGGGCGCCGCTGAGGGTGCCCAGCCCGCCCAGGACAATCGCGCAAAGCAGCAGCAGGGAGAGGTTGAGGGTGAAGCCGCTGGGGGCGGCGAGCCGGGTGGAGAGCGCCATCAACGAGCCGGCGAGACCGGCGCAAGCGGTGCTCACCATGAAGGCGCTGACCCGGGCCGGCCCCAGCTTGATGCCGGTCAGCTCAGCGGCCACGTCGTCGTCGCGCACGGCCCGCCACCGGCGCCCCACCCGGGTGCGGGCGAGGTTGGCCAGGAGCACATAGACGAGCAGTAGGCAGGCCCAGGTCAGCAGCGCCATGAACTGGGAGTTGCTGAGGTCGACCCCGGTGACGAAGTACACCGCGTCCAGGATCCAGTCGGGGGCGTCGGGCGCTCTCACGGGGAGACCCTGCTCGCCACCGAGATCCTCGAAGAAGAGGGCCAGCGCCGGCAGGGCAACCGCCAGTGCAAGCGTCGCCCCGGCGACGTAGGGGCCGTGCAGCCGGGCAGCCGCCACTCCGACGGCGGCACCGGCCACCAGGGCCACCGCCGTGCCGCCGAGCAGCGCCACCAGGAACGGGAGCGGGTCGTCGGCACCCAGCATGAGCGCTGTGGTGTAGGCGCCGACCGCCATGAACGCACCATGACCGAGGGAGAGCTGGCCGGTGAAGCCGGTCAGGACCGTCATGCCGCCTGCAGCGATGGCGAGGTAGCCCATCTGCGTCAGCTGGATGTTACGGAAGGGGCTGAGCACCGAGATCAGCACAAGCACCGCCCCCAGGCCAATAAGGGCAAGTAGCAGGTGGCGCACCAGCGGAACGGCCAGCGGCCCCTTGGCGAAGGGTTTCAGCGAGGACATGTCGTCTCCTCTCAGACTCGCCGGGCTGTGGCGTGGGCGAACAGTCCACCGGGCTTGACTAGAAGCACAGCCAGGAGGATCAGCAGACCAGTCAGCGGCACCAGCTCGGCGGCGACGTACCCGCTGACGAAGGACAGGGAGAGGCCGAGGATGAGACCGCCGACCACGGAGCCGGTCGGGCTGTCGAGGCCGCCCAGCACCGCGGCGACGAACCCGAAGACGACCACGGAGTCCATGTAGCCGGGGTGGACCAGGCTGCCGCCCGCGATCAGCACGCCCGAAAGGCTGCCGACCAACGCGGCGAGCGCCCAGCCCAGGGTGAGCATTCGGCCCACGCGAACACCGAGCAGCCGGGCAACTTCCGGGCTGAAGGCCGAGGCCCGCATGCGCAGACCGATGTCGGTCTTCTTGAACAGCAGCGTGAGCAGCACCATCGTGACCGCCACCGCGAAAATGGTGAAAACTCCGAAGCCCGTGATGGGGATACTCATCCCGCCGACATCCAGGCCGCTGACCCCGAAGGCCGCTGGGAACGAGCGATAGCGGGAACCGAAGATCAGTGCCGCCAGACTGTGCAGCACGATGAAGAGGCCGAGGGTGAGAATGACGGAGTTGAGGTCGGGCTTGCCCTCGACCGGGCGGATGATCAACCGCTCGAAGATGCCTCCCATCAGCAGGCCGGCCAGCAGGGCGGCTCCGAAGGCGAGCCAGTACGACTGCCCGCTGTCGACCAGGGTGAGCGCGATGTAAGTGGTCAGCATGGCCATCGGCGCCTGCGCGAAGTTCACGATCCGGGTGGAGCGCCAGATCAGACACAGGGCCAGAGCGAACGCGGCGTACACGGCGCCCAGGGTGAGGCCGCCGAGCGCGGTGGCGACGAACTGCTGCACGAGTGTTCCCTTTCTAGAAGCCCAGGTAGGCGTGGCGCAGCTGCTCGTCGGCGGCCAGCGCCTCCGCCGTGTCGGTCGCGACCACGCTGCCGAGGTTGAGCACGACTCCGAGGTCGGCGATGGAGAGCGCGCTGCGAGCGTTCTGCTCGACCAGCAGTACGGTGAGGCCCTCGGCGTCGACCAGGCCGCGCAGGAGCTCGAAGATCTGCGCCACCACGCGGGGGGCGAGGCCAAGGGACGGCTCGTCGAGCAGGAGCAGACGGGGGGCGGCCATGAGTGCGCGCCCGATGACCAGCATCTGGCGCTCGCCGCCGGAGAGTACGTGTGCGACCCCGCCACGGCGTTCGCCAAGCACCGGGAAGAGCTCGTAGACCCGCTCCAGCGGCACTGCCTTGCTGCCTTCGGCCCGGTGCAGACCGCCCAACCGGAGGTTCTCCTCGACGGTGAGTTCGGCGATGACGCCACGCCCCTCGGGCACGTGCGACATGCCCAGTCCGGTCATCTCCTCGGCCATGCGGCCGGTGAGATCGGTGCCGGCCAGGGTGACGGTTCCGGAGACCGGCCTGACCAGGCCGGAGACGGTGCGCAGCAGGGTGGTCTTGCCGGCGCCGTTGGCTCCCAGCACGGCGGTGACCTTGCCCTCGGGGGCGGTGAAGGTCACCCCGTCGAGCGCGGTGACGGGCCCGTAGCGTGCCGTCAGGTGTCGAACTTCGAACATGTGCCCTCCTCATGCTTCCGCGTGCTGGCCGACCTCGTTGCCGAGGTAGGCGGCCAGCACGGCGGGGTCGTGCTTGACCTCGTCAGGGCTGCCGTGGGCGATGACCTTGCCGAAGTCGAGCACGGTGATCCGGTCGCAGACCGACATCACCAGGTCCATGTGGTGCTCCACGAACATCACGGCCATCCGGTCGGTGAGGCTGCGGATCAGCTCGCCGAGCTCCGCCATCTCGTCGTTGGAGAGCCCGCTGGCGGGCTCGTCGAGGAGCAGCAGTTGCGGCTCCGAGACCAGCGCCCGGGCCAACGCGACCCGCTTGCGGACCGGGTAGGGAAGGCTGCCGGGCAGCCGGTGGGCGTATGTGTCGATGCCGAGCTCGGCCAGCACGCTATGGGCCCGGTCGGCCAGCGCTAGGTCGTCGCGGAATGCCCGCCGAACGCCGAGGAGGCTGGTCCAGAAGCCGGCCCTGCCGTGGCAGTCGGCGCCGACCATGACGTTTTCCAGCACCGACATCTGCTCGAAGAGGCCCAGGCCCTGCAGGGTACGGGCGATCCCCTTGCCGGCCAGCTCGCTGGGCCGCTGGCGGCTCACCGGCCGGCCCTGCCAGAACAGCTCGCCGCTGTCGGGCGTGACGAAGCCGCAGACGACGTTGAACAGCGTGGTCTTCCCTGCGCCATTGGGACCGATCACCCCGAGCACCTCGTGCGGCCGGATCTCCAACGCCGCGCCGGTGAGCGCCTGGATGCCGCCGAAGCGCACCGACACCCCGCGCAGTGCGAAGAGCGCGTCTTCAGCACGGGTCCTCTGGTTCATTTACTCTCCCTTCCGCCCGGGCAGCGGGCGGACGTCGCACATGACGTCGAATCACTGGATTTGCCCGCACAAGGGAGCGGAACCCCGCATGCCTCCTGAGCGACGACCGTGACGCTATGAGCGGTGAGAGAACCACAGCCATGGGCAGCAGCACATACTCATGGGAGAGTTATGTGCATGGTGTCCATGTCTCCTCGCTCGCGCGAGGATCTGCTGCGGGTGCTGCTCGACACTGCTGCCGATCTGACCGGCCTACGAGACGTCGAGGCGGTGCTTCAAGCCATCGTCCGCCGCACGCGCACGATCGTGGGCTCGGACATGGCGTACGTGAGCCTCAACGACGCGGACCGCGGCGAGACTTACATCCGGCAAGCGGACGGTGTCGCGACCGCCGCGTACCGCACCATTCGCATGCCTCTTGGCACTGGCGTTCTGGGCCAAGTCGCCACAGGACTGGCTCCGTACCAAACAAGCGACTACCTCACCGACAAAACGTTCACGCACCTACCCCAGGTCGACGCAATCGTTCGCGCGGAAGGAGTGCGCGCCATCATGGGCGTTCCCCTCACCGTCGTCGGTCGCGTGATCGGGGCACTGGTCGTCGCGGAGCGCCGACCGCGACGCTTCAGCGCGGAAGAAGTAGACATCGTCGATTCGATCAGCACGCACGCCGCAGTGGCGCTCGACAATTCGATGCGATTCCAGGCCGCTGAGCGTCTCGCCGAGGACATGGTGCGCCAACAGCGACGCAGCGCCGAAGAGCTTTCCCTGATCACGGGCGTGCTCGAGCTCGACCGTCGGCTCATGGAGGCGGTCATGGTGGCGCCCGATGTTCGCCGCATCCTTCAGGTCGGCCGCTCCGTCCTCGGCTGTGAGCTGCAACTGGTCGACCCCGATGACGCCGTCATCGCAACTACCTCCGAAGCCCCCTCACCGACCGGCCGGGACACAACCCCTCTACCTGCGGTGACAACCGTTGCCGTCACTGCCGCGTCAGAGCAGCTCGGCTCCCTCGTAGCGCCGGTAGCTCTGTCGGACCACGATGTGGCCCTCCTCGAACGAGTCGCAGTCCATGTCACTCTCGCCATGCTCTTCGCGCGGACCCAAGAGGACACCGACCGACGGCTTCAATCGGAGATGCTCGACGACCTCTTGGAGGGACGGAACGCCCCACGTGAACGCCTCGAACGCCGGATGCAGCACTGGGGACTGCGGCCCGCCGACGGGCTGTACACGGTCGTTATCGACACCCCAGCACCCGAGTCCCGGCGCCGCCTCCAAGCAATCAGGACGGCCGGCATGCGAGGCACGGCGATCGTTCACAGCGACCACGTCTGCCTTCTCACCTCTGACCCCAGCTGGCGCGTGACCTTGAGACGCATCCATGAGAGTCACAACTGGCCTTTGCGGGCTGGATTCGGCGGCCCGTACACCGACGTTCGCGAGGTCGCGGATGCGCACCGATGCGCCGAACTGGCGCTCGGCTCGCTCATCGCCCAGGAACGCCAAGGGATTGTCGATGGGTCTGAGCTGGGCATGCTTGGAGCACTCCTCGATCTCGACCGTCGAGGGCACCTCCCACGCGGCCTCACGGCCGTCATCAGTCCACTGGTCGAATACGACGTCCAAAGGGGCACTTGCCTGGCTCTCACGGCGTTCCACTACCTTGAGACCGACGGCAACGTCACCAGCACCTCCCAACTTCTGCACGTTCACCGCAACACCGTTCGCCAACGACTCGAACGAATCACGGCCCTGCTCGGCGAAGGCTGGGACAGCTCTCCGCGCCGACTGGAGATCCACCTTGCTCTCCGAGTCCTCCACTCACGCGGCGACCTCGGCTGATTCGGGTTACTGGAGGTGATCGCCGCGGATCGCCGACCCGGCTTGAGATCTGGCCACCATCCCCGCATGAGACAAATCGGCTCGTGACTGTAACGCTCATGGAACGGCTGCACGTGAGCCTCCTCCTCGATCACGACTCAAGGAGGACACTTAATGAAGGACGGCGGCGCCGAACTGCTGTACGCGACAGCTCCCGATGGGGCCACGATCGCGGCTGAGATCCTCGAGCCCGTTGGAACCGCGGCCGGCACCCTTCTCCTCGTGCCCGGGCTCGGGTACGGCCCCTGGAGTTTTGCTCCCCAACGCGCTGACCTCGCCCTCGATCATCGACTGGTGATGCTCCACAACCGCGGCACCGGGGCCTCCGACGCGCCTCCCGGTCCTTATTCGGTCGAGGTCATGGCTGACGACGCTGCGGCCGTGCTGCGCGCAGTCGGCTCCGACAGGACACACGTGGTGGGGACCTCCATGGGCGGGTACATATCCTTGTGGCTGGCCCAGGCCCACCCTGAGCTCGTGGGCTCGTTGGTCGTGATCGCTAGCTCGCCCGGCGGTCCCGGTGCGTTCCCCGTGCCCAGCCAGACGACCACGCTGTGGCGCGACCACGCACGTCTGTCTGCTGAGGAATTCGCGCGGCAGACGATGCCGCACTCCTTCGCCCCAGGCTGGACCGAGGCGCACAACAAGGAGTACGCCACCCTTCTGGCCTCCCGACTGAGTTCCCCCACGGCTCGCCAAGCATGGGACGCACAGTCCTCGGCATGCGAGGACTTCCTCCAGCGCGGACTGCCGGACGCGGGACCCCACCAGCCGGTCACCTGTATCCACGGCACCGCAGACCGAGTCGTGCCCTTCGAGAATCTCGCTGCCTTTTCTCAGCGCCTCCCGCACGCCCGGCTTGTGACACTGCCCGGGGCCGGCCACCTGTGCTGGCTGGAACATCCGCACGACGTGAACCGAATCATCCGCGATCACCTGGCACGAATCGGCGTCGGGGCGAAACCTTAGGTCTCGCTGAGGCCGGAGTAACCGTGCTGCCCAACTGGTGTGGGCGTACGGCAGTGCCCGAGTCACCGACGCGAACTACGTGGACTCGGGAATCGGGTCGGTACTCGTGTCGGGATTGCTCTGCTCTGCCCAGATGATCTTGCCTGTGGTGGTGTAGCGGGTTCCCCAGCGCCGGCTGAGTTGCGCAACGAGGAAGAGTCCACGCCCGCCCTCGTCTGTGGTGCGGGCGTGGCGCAGGCGGGGCGACGTACTACTGCCGTCCGCCACCTCGCAGATCAAGTCGTTCCGCTGCCGGATCAGCCGAAGCCGGATGGGGTCGCGGCCGTAGCGGATGGCGTTGGTGACCAGTTCGCTGACCACCATTTCGGTGGTGAACTGAAGCTCCTGCAGACCCCATTCGGCGAGCTTGCGGGCCGCGTCGTCGCGGGCTCCCGCGACGACCACCGGATCGCGGGCCAGGTCCCAGGAGGCGACCTGACGCGCGTCCAAACCATGGGTGCGGGCCAAGAGCAGGGCAGCATCGTCGCGGGGAGGACCGGTCAGCATGGTGCCGATGACGTTGTCGCAGACGTTCTCCAGCGTCGGGGCGGGGCGGGACAGGGCATCGGCAAGGTGGGTCAGCGCCACATCGATGTCCCGGTCACCGGCCTGGACGAGGCCGTTGGTGAATACGGCGAGCAGGGCGCCGTCAGGCAGTTCCAGCTCTGTGGATTCGAACGGCAGGATGCCGAGGCCGAGCGGTGGTCCGGCCGGCAGGTCAGGAAAGGTAACCGTGCCGTCGGCCCGCACGATCGCCGGCGGCAAATGGCCGGCCCGGGCCATGGTGCATCGTCGGGTGACCGGGTCGTAGACGGCGTACAGGCAGGTGGCCCCCAGCACCGAGGGGGCCACTTCTTCCTGCTCGGCCTCGGCCGACTGATCGCTGTCCTCCTGCTCGACGAGGCTGATGACCAGGTCGTCCAGGTGGGCCAGGAGTTCGTCCGGGGGCAGGTCCAGATCGGCCAGGGTACGGACGGCCGCGCGCAGTCGGCCCATGGTGGCGGCGGCGTTCATCCCACGGCCGACGACGTCGCCCACAACGAGTGCAGCACGCGCTCCGGACAGCGGTATGACGTCGAACCAGTCGCCGCCCACCGAGTTCGGGGCATCCGCTGGGAAGTACCGCGAGGCCACATCCAGCGAAGTGCCAGCAGCCAACCCCCGCGGCAGCAGGCTGTGCTGCAATGTCAGGGCCGCCGTCCGCTCACGTGTGAAACGACGCGCGTTGTCCACGCACACGCCGGCCCGGGCCAGTAGTTCCTCGACCAGGCTGACATCCTCCTGGTCGAACGGGTCCGGGCGCTGTGAACGTGCGAATGTGGCGATGCCGAGTCGGACGCCTCGCGCCTGCACCGGCGCGACCAGAACCGAATGGATGCCGAAGGCGCGAACCTTGTCCGCCCGGTTCGGATCCTCGGCGATCCAGGCACTGGCGGAGACGTCGGCGAGCGATTCCACCACTGGCACGCCGTCGCTGAGACAGCGGCCTGAAGGCGAAGCGGGCACGCGATGGATCACGTCCCCGACCCCCGCGGTCGTCTCCGGGCACCCGGCATGTATCGACTGTTGAGCCGCGCGGCGTAGAAGCGGGCGGCCGCCGACTGGGCCCGGAAGGCGTTCCTCTCCCCGCAGAACCGACTCCAGCAGGTCGACCGCGACGACATCGGCGAAGCGCGGCACCGAGACCTCGGCGAGCTCCTCTGCAGTCCGCACGACATCCAGCGTGCTGCCGATATGCGCGCTGGCCTCGCTCAGCAGGGCCAGACGCTCCCGGTCGCGCCAGCGCTCGGTGTTGTCCACGGCCATGTACCACACGCCCAGGACCCGACCCGCTGAGTCCTCCAGCCGGAAGCAGCTGATCCACCACGCGTGCTGCCGGTCCAGGTCCACGGGGGTAGTCGCGAGGAATTCGAAATTGAGCACTGGAACACCTGTTTCCAGCGTCCGGCGCAACGGCACCTGAACGAGCTTGGCATGCTCGATCGGCAGAACATCCTCCATCCGCCGTCCCAACCGTCGCTCACGCGGCAGCGCACCGTCGTACGTCAGGTAGTCGTTCACCCAGACGTATCGCAGGTCCGTATCCAGCACGACGACCCCGACGGGTGCGTACGTGAGCAGCGGCTCGAGCATCAGCCGGCTCAGGTCCATGCCCGGGGCCTGGGCATGCCGAGCCAGCACGGCCCAGCGTCCGGTCCCGGCCGGATCACGCAGTGGGAAGACCCGCACGGTCAGTGTCAGCGGCCGCCCATCGCGGTGCCGCACGGTCACGGCACCGTCCCATGCGTCCTGTGTGCGGCACTGATCTGCCAGTGCCGCTCCGTCCTCACGTGTCGCCAGCAGCGTTATGGCGGGCCGGTTCAAGATCTCGTGTTCCGGGTATCCGACCAGCTGCTCCGCGGCCGAGCTCCAGCCGGTGACCACACCGTGCGCGTCAAGTACCGCCAGGCCCATCTGCGCCACGTCGAACAGCATGTCCGAACCTTGGGGCGTGGCATTCTCGGGGACCACCATCGTCGACCCGTCCGATCTTGAGCCCTGGTACCCGGCGATGTCCGGCTCCGGCAGGCAACCACCAGGTTTGGCGCTGATCTGTCCCTCCCCCAGGCCCATCATGTGCCGATTCTCCGAGCACCGCCAGGGATGGCGGGAGTGTCCAGCGACCGAGCAAGGTCCGGCGGAGGCCCACAGGAGCGCCGTAACGGAGCAGCCATGACCAACGCAGGACGTGCCGCGCCTGGGACACCAAACAGCTCAGAACTGCGAGAACTGCCAGAGGCGCAACGCGAGGTGCACGTCGAGTACGCGAGTGCCGTCACGCCACTCGACGCCCAGGAGGCGGTCGAGCTTGTCCAGACGCTGCCGCACGGTGTTCTCGTGGACGTGCAGCTGCGATGCGGTGAAGGCGACGCTGCGGTTCGCATCCAGGTAGGCCAAGGCGGTGGGCACCAGAGAGGTGCTGTGCTCGGTGTCGTACGCGAGGGCCGGGCCGAGGAGGTCCTCGACGATGGCTTGGTGCAGCGCCGCGTCCTTCCCCCCGAGTACGAGTCCTACGCTGCCCAGTGTCGACTCCGTGACTGCCTCGCCCTCGCGGCCGAGAATCCGCAGTGCCCGCGCGAGCCGGTGCGCCTTCTCATGCGTTCCACGGACTGACGCGAACCCACGTCCCGGTCCTGCGCAACCGACGGTGGCTCTTACGTTCTTGCGCTCCAACTCGGCCGCGATTTCTGCGCCTACCTGCAGTGGGGCCTCGCAGGTCAGCACAGCGCATACGTGCCCGCGATGCGAGGCGACGAGCCCGGCGCTGTCGGTTGAGCCCTGAACGATGCGAGCCACGATCCCATGGCAGGTCTCCGGCTCCTGCGAGTCGACGACCACGACTGCCAGAGACGCGTCGCTGTGGAGACCGTATTCGGCGAGCTTGCGCCGTAGAGCGGGGGTGGGACGGTCGGTCACGCTCTCGGCCAGCATGAGGTCCACGAGTTCCGACTGCTCGCGTGTGTCGGCCTCAGCGATGGCTTGCTCGAACAACAACTGGGCCGTGAGGGTCGTGCCGGCCCGTTGCAAGATGAGGCCGTCGAGCGCGCTGACGGGACCGGTCGTGCAGATCGCGCCAAGCACCCTGTCGCCCACAGCCGCGGCCATCACGGTCGTTTCCTCGGCCTCCGTGGCCGGGCTCTCTTTGTGGTTGCTGGGACGCGAGTCACCGGTCGCGGGTTCCCCCGTGCGGCGGGACTCCTGTGCCAGCTCGCTCAGGCGCTTGGCGTCGTGACCCGCGATCGTTTTCGCGGCGCGAAGAACGTCGGCAGTCACGATCTGCACATCGATGCCGAGAATCGCCCTGAGCTCCGCCTCGATGCGTCCCAAGCCCTCCATCGATGAGAGCGCAGAGACCAGCGACGCGTCTGCTTTCTCAAGTCGCTGCAGGTCGGTGACGTGCCGCTGGCTCTCGGCCTCGGCTCGTCTTGCTTGGTCCAGTGAACGGTTGAGGCTCTCGACCAGCTGGGCGGTCTCGATGGCCACGGCGGCCAGCGAGGCGAGGGAGTTGATCGTCGTGACCTCAGCGTGGTCGTACGTGCGGGTATAGCGGTCGGCGACCAGGAGCGCGCCAATGACGCGCCCCTCGACGTGCAGCGGGGCGCCGAGGATGGCCCGTACCCCTTCAAGGCGGACCGCCTCGTCGACGGACGGGATGTGGTGCAGGGTCTTGTCGGCCAGGTAGTCGCGGGTGGCGGCGGGGACATCAGACGCGGCGACGGCACCGAGAATGCCCGTACCGAACGGCATGCGCAACGAGCGATAGGCCGACGTGACGACGCCGTCGGTCGTGTGGATGTACGTCTCCTCCGTTTCGTAGTCGTTGAGGCTGAGGTACGCCATGTCCGAGCCGACGAGCGTGCGCGCACTGCGCACGATCGTGCGGATCGCAGCTTTGCGGTCGCGCTTTGCCGTGATCTCCAGCGCCGTCTCGTAGATCGCATTGAGGAGAGCCTGCCGCGACCGTGCCTCGGCGAGCGTACGGCCGATAGCGCGCACCGCTTGCCGTGCCGCCGGCGACAGGTGGCGCAGCTGGTCGTCCGCCAGTAGAGCGTCGAGCGTGGTCACGCCGCCCTCGCCAGCCAAGGTGGCCAGCACCGACTCAACGGCTCGGACAGTCACAGCCGGCTCGGCCGGGAAGGTTGCTGCGCCTGTGTCCACGCTTGGATCGACGCGATCGTCGGGCATGCGCAGACCTCCTTGATCGCCCTCGAGACCCAGGGCGGGGTAGAGAATTCCACAGTAGAACATGACGAGAGTAGAGGACTCTCCATAGCTAGGAAGCGGTGGCCCGAGGAAGCTTTGCGAAGGCGTTGTCGCTGGTGACGACGCCTGCAAGACGGAAAGGGCGCCAGATGGCCACCATGGACGCCGCCTCACGGGGTAGTACCCCATCAGGCTTCAGAAAGATCATCGCCGGTTCGATGGCCGGCACCATCGCCGAGTGGTACGAGTTCTTCATCTACGGCACCGCCGCGAGCCTCGTCTTCGGAGATCTGTTCTTCCCCGGATCCGACAACCCGCTCGACGGGGTGATCGCCGCCTTCGGAACCTACGCCATAGGCTTCGTCGCCCGTCCCATCGGCGGGCTCGTCTTCGGGCACTACGGAGACCGCTACGGACGCAAGCGGCTCCTGCAGATCTCGCTCCTGCTCGTGGGCGTATCGACCTTCCTCATGGGATGCCTCCCGGGCTTCGACGCATGGGGATACCTCGCCCCGATCGCGCTGGTGACCCTGCGGTTCGTCCAGGGCTTCGCCGTCGGCGGCGAGTGGGGTGGCGCCGTCCTGCTCGTCAGTGAGCACAGCCCCGATCACCGCCGCGGCACCTGGGCCGCGTTCCCTCAAGCGGCCGTGCCACTCGGGAACCTGCTCGCCACCATCGTCCTGCTGGCTCTCAATGCCGCCATGTCGGAGCAGGCGTTCCTCGCCTGGGGCTGGCGCATCGCGTTCTGGCTGTCGGCCGTGATCATCATCGTCGGCTACTACGTGCGCAAGAACCTCGAGGATGCCCCCCTCTTCGTCGAAGCGCTCGAGCGGCAGAAGGAACGGGAGGAGGAACAGGCCGGGCTCAAGGAACTGCTCAGCCGACACCCCAAGCAGGTCCTCGCCGGCATGGCCGCACGGCTCGGCGACAACACCCTCTACTACCTCATCGCCACGTTCACGATCACGTACCTCACCGTGTCGAAGAACATGTCCACCCAGACCGTGCTCCTGCTGATGTTCATCGGGAACGCCTTCCAGACGTGCTTCATGATCGTGGCTGGTTACCTGTCCGACCGCATCGGACGGCGTCGCACCTACCTCCTCGGCGGGGTGATCGGACTGGTCTGGGCCGTCGGGTACTTTTTCGCCCTGGAAACGGTGAACTTCTGGGTGATCCTCGCGGCGATCGTCGCCGGCCTCGGCGTACACGCGATGCTCTACGCCCCTCTCGGCGCGATGCTCAGTGAGATGTTCCCGACCCGCGTCCGGTACACAGGGGCGTCGTTCTGTTACCAGGTGACCTCGATCTTCGCAGGCTCTCTCGCCCCGATCATCGCCGCCGTGCTGCTGTCGCACTTCGACTCGACGGTGCCGATCACGATCTACATCGTCGTGATACTCGCCGTGTCGACGACAACGATCTTCGCGGCCTACAAGGAAACCTCTGGAACATCGCTGCGCGCCATCGACGAAGCGGATCTCGCAGCGCGGCAGGAAACGGTCATGGCAGGAGCGGCACGATGAAGGCGACGACGAACCTCACCCTGGTCTCAGACCCCGCAGCGGACACCGGTAAGGAACGGGTCGGCCACACGCACCGGATCCGAGGGGCCGTGCTGGAGTCGTGCGACAACACGCGGCCCTTCGCGGAGAGCCGGCCGATCACGGTGTGCGAGCTGGAGCTGGCCGGTCCAGGACCCGACGAGGTGCTCGTCCGCATCGAGGCCGCCGGCGTGTGCCACTCGGACCTGTCCGTGGTGGACGGCAACAGGCGCCGGCCGACCCCGATGCTGCTCGGACACGAGTCCGCCGGGCGCATCGTCGAAATCGGCGAGAACGTCACCGACCTGCGGGTCGGCCAGCGGGTCGTGATGGCGTTCCTCCCCCGCTGTGGCGAGTGCGCGGGGTGTCGTACCGACGGAAAGATGCCGTGCGTTCCGGGTACCGCGGCGAACAACGCCGGGACACTTCTCAGCGGCGGGAGCCGACTGTCGCGCGACGGCGAACCGGTCTTCCATCACCTGGGCGTCTCCGGCTTCGCCACTCACGCCACCGTGGACCGGCGGTCCGTGACCCCGGTCGACGACGATGTGCCGCCGGATGTCGCCGCTCTGCTCGGTTGCGCGGTCCTCACCGGTGGCGGAGCCGTGCTCAACGCGGTCCGTCCCGCACCCGGGCAGACCGTGGCCGTCGTCGGCCTAGGTGGGGTGGGCATGGCGGCGGTGGTCACCGCCCTGTCGCTCGGCGCCGAAGTCGTGGGTGTCGACGCCGTCGAGTCCAAACTGGACCTGGTGAAATCCTTCGGTGTCGCACAGGCGCTCACTCCGGAACAGGCCAAGGGTCAAGGACTACGGGCGGATCTCGTCGTGGAGGCCGCGGGGCATCCGCGGGCGTTCGAGACCGCGGTGGCGATCACCGCGCCCGGAGGTGCCACGGTGACGGTCGGTCTGCCGGGACCGGATGCGTGCGCCACGGTCTCCCCGCTCCTGCTCACCGCGGAAGCGCGGACGATCGTGGGCAGTTACCTCGGCTCGGCCGTGCCCCAGCGAGACATCCCGATCTATGCACAGCTGTGGCGCGAGGGCCGGCTTCCCGTGGAACGGCTCATCTCTTCCCGTATCCGGCTCGACGACATCAACGAGGCGATGGACCTCCTCGCCGGCGGTTCCCAACTGCGGCAAGTGATCGTCTTCGACGACGACCACTCCGCTACCGGCGCCGTCGCCGGCCTCCGTACCGGGAGGAGCTCATGATGGTTGGAGCAGCGTAAGCACGGGGCTGTGGCGTCCCCGCCGCCTGGCAGCTCATCGCGCAATCCCCCCCAATGATCGTGAGGACGACAACCATGCCCCACACCATGAAGCTGCAGATCATGCCGACCGGCACCATGCATGCCGATCTCACCTGGCTGCTGCTGGACCCCTCGCAGGTGATGGCATCACGCGCCGAGAAGAACAAGCCCGCCAAGTGGGTGGGCGTGCCGACGCACTGCGTGTTCATCGACCACCCCGATGGCAAGCTCCTCTGGGACGCCGGCGTGCCCCGCGACTGGGAGACCCGCTGGGCGCCGACGGGCCTGCACGAGTTCTTCCCGGTCGACGAGGTCACCGAGGACCAATGGCTGGATTCGCGGCTCAAGCAGCTCGGCCATGAGCCCAACGACATCGATCACCTCGTGCTCTCGCACCTGCACTTCGACCATGCCGGCCAGGCCGACCTGTGGAACGGCGCTCCGCACACAAAGGTCATCTGCAGCAAGGACGAATACGAAGGCGCCTTCGGCTTCGACGGCTACAACCTCGGCGCGCACGTGAAGAAGGACTACGCGGGACTGAACTTCGAGACGGTCGAGGGTGACACCGAGATCCTGCCCGGCGTCACCCTGCTGCAGACCCCCGGCCACACCTGGGGCACCATGTCGCTGCAGGTCGACCTGCCGGACAGTGGCACGATGATCTTCACGTCGGATGCCATCTACCGCTCCGAGAGCTACGGACCCCCGTCGATCGGCGCCGGCATCGTCTACGACAGCCGTAAGTGGTTCGCCTCCGTGGAGAAGATCCGCACCATCGCCGAGAAGACCAACGCCACCGTGGTCTTCGGGCACGACGAGGAGCAGATCACCAAGCTCAGGACCACGCCGGGCTACTACTCCTGACGACGCGCGTTCGGGGGCGGGCTCACCCGCCCCCGAACCCGAGGACTGACACTATGCGAATCTACGACTACGCCTGCGGCGGGTGCGGAACTCGCTTCGAAGCGATGGTCCGCGGCCACGACGCGCCCCCACCTCCGTGTATCGACTGCGGCGCACCAACCCGCCGCCTCCCGTCCGCAGGGGCTGCCCTGCTCGGCCAGGCGAAGCTGCCAGCCGCCGCCGACGCCGCGCCCAAGTCGTGGGAAGGGACCCACCGCGGCGACACGGAATACATCGCGCACTGGCGCCGTACTCTCGACGAGCGCGCTGCACTCGAGGAGCGCCACCCGGAACTTGCTGTGAAGCGCTCACCCGTCGTCGCCCACGAGGGGCGCTACCATTCCGCGCCACTCACCGTGGACGAACTGACATCGAGCGAAGCGGTTTCGCGCCCACACGGGCATCCCCACCCGCACCCGCACCCGCATCGTCACGCCGACAACTCCGAGTGAGCCGCTTCTCGGGCCAAGAGCCCTGGCTGGGCAAACCAGGGCCGCCTACCTGCTGTCGCCCACCCTCAGTGGCGACGACACAGCCGCGCGCCAGCGCACGGTCTCACTCCGCGTCGAACACAACTCAACTCCGTCTCCTGGCCTGTGTGTGCGCACGCCAGGAGCCCTGCAGACCCCTATCACCTCGGAAGGGCCGGAATCCCTTGTGACCACCAACCACGCGTTCTGGCTCGTCGGCCGTAAGGCGACCGGCGACGACTCGATCGACGTCACCTCTCCCTGGGACGGCCGTCTGATCGGCACGGCGAGCATTCCCACCGACACCCAGGTCGAGGAGGCCGTCGCCGCGGCGGACGCCGTCCGCGGCGAGTTCGCGGCGACGCCCGCGCACGTCCGTGCCACGGCGCTCGACCACGTCTCGCGCCGCTTGGCCGAGCGCACCGAGGAGATCGCACGGCTGATCTCCGCCGAGAACGGCAAGCCGATCAAGTGGGCGCGCGGCGAGGTCGGACGTGCCGTCTCCGTGTTCCGCTTCGCGGCCGAGGAAGCCCGCCGCTTCAACAGCGGCGAGACGCAGCGCCTGGACACCGATGCCGGCGGCGTCGGCCGACTCGCGCTGACCCGCCGCTTCCCCAAGGGCCCTATCCTCGGCATCGCGCCGTTCAACTTCCCGCTCAATCTGTGCGCCCACAAGGTCGCCCCGGCGATCGCCGTCGGGGCGCCGATCATCCTCAAGCCCGCCCCGGCGACCCCCCTGTCCGCTCTGGTCCTCGGTGAGCTGCTGGCCGAGACCGATCTGCCGGCCGGCGTCTTCAGCGTGCTGCCGGTGCCGAACGACCGTATGGATGCTCTGGTACAGGACGAGCGCCTGCCGGTCATCTCCTTCACCGGCTCCGACAAGGTCGGCTACTCGATCCAGGCGTCGGTGCCCACCAAGCACTGCACGCTCGAGCTCGGCGGCAACGCCGCAGCCGTCGTCCTCTCCGACTGGTCCTCCGAGGCCGACCTCGACTGGGCGGCGTCCCGCATCGCCACGTTCGCCAACTACCAGGGCGGCCAGTCCTGCATCTCAGTGCAGCGGGTCATCGCGGACGTCTCCGTCTACGACCGGCTCGTTGCGAAGGTCGTCGCGGCGGTCGAGGCACAGGGCAAGGGCGACCCCATGGACGACAAGACCGACGTCGGCCCACTGGTGAGCGTGGACGCGGCCAAGCGCGTGGAGTCGTGGGTGGAGGAGGCAGTGAACGCCGGCGCCAAGCTACTCACCGGTGGCAAGCGGGACGGCACCACGTACGCCCCGACCGTTCTGGAGAACCTGCCCTCCGGCGTCACCCTCGCCAGCGAGGAGGTCTTCGGCCCTGTGCTGACGCTGCACGAGGTCGACGGCGTCGACGAGGCATTCGCCGCGGTGAACGACTCCAAGTTCGGCCTCCAGGCCGGTGTCTTCACACATGACATGCAGACCGCCTTCCGCGCCCACAGCGAGCTCGAGGTGGGTGGTGTCGTCATCGGTGACGCGCCCTCCTACCGCGCGGACCAGATGCCGTACGGAGGTGTGAAGAAGTCGGGCGTCGGCCGCGAGGGGGTCCGATTCGCGATGGACGACTACACCTACGAGCGGGTCATGGTTCTTACGGGAATCGACCTCTGAACCTTTCGCAGCAGTTCCGGCGGCCGGAGTGCACCGAGGTGCGCTCCGGCCGCCTTTCGACGTCCCGGGCCACATCTCGGAGTGGCCGTTGTGTTTCCACCAGTGTTGTGATCACGTTCCACAGCCGGGCTCGCAGCTCCGGCAGTTGGGCCAGGTTGAAGCCGGGGACGGCAGCGGGCAGCAGATCGCCAATGCAGAAGCACGCGTCAGCGGAGGACCAGCCCAGCCGCTCCCGTCTGCGTCGGTCCCAACACACTCCACGTACCCGGTCATCGGGAGCGCATCGGAATCACGCTCCCTGGAGGTGGCGCCTCAGAAGGCTGCGACCGCGCCCAGCCCCGGAGTTGTCACCCTGTGGCCTTTCGAGCGGGTCATGCGGGATCTGCGATGGTGGGGGAACCGGGGCGAGGGATGGTGCCCGCGGGGGCGTACTGGGCGGCTTGCGCGCCGAACATCCAGGCGTAGCGGCCTTGGGCGGCCATGAGTTCGTCGTGGCTGCCGTGCTCGACGAGCCGTCCGTGGTGCAGGACGTAGATGCGGTCGGCATGGCGTACGCCGGACATGCGGTGGGTGACCAGGACGACGGCTCGGTTCGGGGCGGCGAGTCGGCGGATGCGGTCGAAGGCGGCGATCTCCGCTTCCGGGTCGAGGGCGGAGGTGGGCTCGTCCACGATGAGCACGCCGTCGGCATCCGAGGTGGCGCTGCGCCAGTGGGTTCGGGCGAGGCCGATCTTCTGCCACTCGCCGCCGGACAGTTCGCTCGCGCCGCGGAACATCCGGGCCAGCACGGTGCGCAGCCCGTCGGGAAGCTTTGCGATGACCGGTCCGGCACCCGCGTAGTCCACGGAAGGCTGCAGGTGCTCGGGGTCGGCCGCTCGGGCGGGCCGGCCGATCCGGATGTTCAACGCCGCTGTCACGGGCCAGCGTTGGAAGTCCTGGGTGCAGTGAGACGCGGTCGAATACCTCGGAGCGGTCCAGGGAGGCGATGTCGGCCTCACCCCATAACACCGTCCCGCTCTGCGGCAGCAACAGTCCCGACAGCACCTTCATCAGGGTGCTCTTGCCGGAGCCGTTCTCGCCGACCGCGGCGGTGACCGAGCCCATGGGCAGGGTGAGGGAGACCTCGTCCAGGGCGGGCGCTTCCCGGTCCGGGTAGCGGTAGCCCACTGTGTCCAGGACGATCTGCCTCACCCGTGCCGGGACGGGGTCGCCCCCGCTGGGGATGGTGCGCCGTGCCGCCTCGTCTAGGAACCGGGCGTGGTCGCGGACGTAGAGGGACTCCTCGTGCAGTTGGTTGACGTTCATGACCAGCGCGCCCAGGCTCGCCGAGCCGGACCGGACGGCGATGACGGCGGTCCCGGCCACGGCCAGACTCACCCTACGAGTTCGTAACACGATCTTGTTGAGATGCCCTGGTCGGGCGTGACCGGTCAGACGATTCGGCCGTTCGTGATGGTGTGAGTACTCGGCCGTGGATCGTGGACGACGACTTGTGGGCGCTGATTGAGCCGCTGCTGCCACCCTGGCCCGAGCGGTCACCGGGTCCACGGCCGGTGGCAGACCGGCTCTGCCTCCAGGGCATCCTCTACGTCCTCTACAACGACATCGCCTGGCAACACCTGCCGCTGGAGCTGGGGTTTGGCTCCGGGCAGACGTGCTGGCGTCGCCTGGAGCGGTGGCAGCAGGCCGGCGTCTTCGACCAACTGCACCGGATCCTGCTCTCCGAGTTGAACGCGGCCGGCGAACTCGACTGGTCACGGGCGTGCGTGGACGGTTCTCACATCCGCGCGAAAAAGGGGGTGCCGACACCGGTCCGTCGCCGGTCGACCGGCGCAAGACGGGCAGTAAGCACCACCTGATCTGCGACGGCCGCGGTAATCCGCTCAAGGTCATCACGACCGCGGCGAACGTCAACGACGTCACCCAGACCCTCGCCCTGGTCGATGGCATCCCGCCGGTGGCGGGCCGCCCCGGCCGCCCTCGCAAACGTCCCGAAGCCCTGCTCGGCGACAAGGGCTACGACTCCAACCCCAACCGCGACGAACTCCGCAAGCGCCGGATCCTGCCTGTCATCTCCCGCAAGGGCGCCCCGAACATCCAGGGCATGGGCAAGCTCCGCTACGTCGTCGAGCAGACCTTCGCCCTGCTTCACCACTTCAAACGACTCACCGTCCGATGGGAACGCCGCACCGAACTCCACGACGCCTTCGTCTCCCTGGCCTGCAGCCTCATCTGCTGGAGGCGACTGATGAAGCACCGATCATGACCGTGTCACGAGCTCTTGGCTACAACTCACACCACTCACCCAGAGGGCCGGCCGCCCGCGTCTGGGTGAAGTCGTGCACCAGGTCCCACGCCCGATCGATATCCAGGACAAAGTCGCCCGTGAACGCGGCGAGGTCATCCATAATCGGGACTTCGACCTCGGCACCCGAGGGCACGGTGCCGTCTCCTACGAGCAGAGACATCCGCTCGGTGTCACTCATCAGATGGACGACCGCGTGATCATCTCGGAAGGTCAGGATCAGCACCGGGAACTCCCGGTTCGGCGACCGAACTTCGACGTACCCCTGACCACGGGAACGCAGGTCGTTGAAGCGGTCTGACAGATCCTTCATCTCTGAACGTCTCTCAACCGGATGGAACAGTCCCGATTCCGGCGACGTCGCCGCCCACACCACGCTCATCCAGCCCTCTTCCCCACACAGGTCATCGCCCACGATCCAGGGCCACGCTCCCACTGTCCACCACGACACGACTGCTGGGACTGGGTCGCATGATCGTGTTACGAGCTCTAAGGCTCTTCCCGGTCGATGCGGGCCAGGACCATGGTGGTCGGGCTGGTGCTGTGCCATCCGAAGTCGTGCAGGTGGGAGCGCGCGGCGTCGGCTGTCGGGCCGCTGGTGGCGGCGATCACGCCGGGGTGGTGTTCTGGGTGGAGGGTGAAGTGCACATGGGCGTCGGTGGGAGTGCGGGACATCAGGGTCTTTCGGCTACGGGACCCGGCCGGGGGTGGGCCGGGCGGGGGTGGTCGGGATGACGGGAGGTCTGCGCGGGCTGGCACGTGAGGCGGCTGTGGTTTCGCCTTGCGCGGTTGGGCCTGCGGGTGGGCGGGTGGCCCGCTGCCAGCGGCTGCGGACGGCGTGCAGGTCGGCGAGCGCCCGGCGGCTGCCGGTGACCAGCTGATGCACGCTGTTTGCCGGGTCGTCGGCGTAGGCGGTGACCCGGTTGGCTACGTGGCGGGCTCGGGCGAGCAGGGTGCGTTCGACGAGCCGCTCGCCCCAGTACTCCGGGGAGCCGACAGGCATCGACAGCAGAGTGACGGCCTCGACCGAGGTGATGCCGGCGGCCAGGACACCGCGGCGCTGGGCCTCCCACAGCACGGTGACCGGATCCACCGGATCCCCTCGGTGGGCCAGCGTGGCCACGCACGGCCACAGCTCGGCGTGGACGGGGTGGAGGAAGTCGTCGGCGCTGAGCCAGCGCATCTCCTTCACCTGTGTGGGCCAGGCAACGGCGCTTGCGAGCAGCCACTGCTCGGCCTCCAGAGCCTCTTCCGTGTCCGTCGGCGGCGGGTCCGACGGCGGTGGCGGCGTGCGGGGCATAGGGCCGGAGTGGGAGGGCAAACGGCTTGCGAGTTCGTCCAGGTGTCGCTCCAGTGCGTCCGCAGCTTCGAGGGCGTGTCCAGGGCGATCCGGGACCGTGCTGTCCGCGGCGGCCTGGGCGAGCTTCTCGGCGTGGAGGCGAATGGTGCGCCGGGCGTGCTCGGATCGGATCATCGCCGCGTACGCAGGCGCGTGGCTCGACCGGGGGCAGGCGGAGATCAGGGTGTGCAGGAACGAAGGAGCCAGGCCAGCAGTCTCCGTTTGGGCCTGGGCTAGCACGGTGTTCAACCAGTCCAGTCCGGCCCGGGGTGTTTGCTCACCAAGCGCGGAAGCGGTGCGTATCGCGGCGAAGAGAGCGGAGTGGAAGGGGTTGCCGAAGGACGCCGGCTCGAGTTCGGCCAGGCCCTCAAGGAGGGTGGGGTCGAGCAGGAGGGCTCCGAGGAGAGCCTGTTCGGCATAGTGCACCGGCGGACGCTCCGTCGGTTCGTACGGCGCCTCGTCCTCGCCATTGGGGTTGTGGGGCATCAAGCGGCCAGGGTGAAGTCGTCGGGGTTGAACGGGACGCCGATATGAGGGGCGAGGATGTGGGCGGCCAGGCGCGGCGGGACCGCGTTGCCGATCTGGCTGAAGACCTGGCCCTTGTTCCCGGCCCAGGGATAGTCGGCGGGGAAAGTCTGAAGGATGCCGGCCTCGTGGGCGGTGATCCGTATCGGCTCCGGTGTGGCCTCGGATTCATCCGTGCGCTGTGGAGTGATGGGTTCGGCGACCCAGGTGCACTCGTTCGCGCGGTGCCCGAAGAACAACGTCCCCGCCGGCTCCTCGACAGGCCGGATGGTGGCGTTGGCCTGGTTGTTGCTCCGCAGGGACCACGACCAGCGATGCGCCTCCGCGGCGAACGCGGGAGCTGGGGCATCGCCGGGCCGGTTGTCACGCGTGCCGTCCGGGGCAGCCCACCCCGCTCCCTCCCGGCGGGATTGCAACACGACTGGCTCGGTCCGGTGTCTCCAGGAGCCGTGGGCACGCGCGTCGGAGAGAGTCTTGCGGGAGCCGGACGGGAACGGCTCGGGGCCGCCTCCTGGGCCGCCGCCGGCGCAGACGGTGGGCACGGGACGGTCGGTGGCTCCCCAGCCGAGGGCCTCGGCCATGCTCACCCAGCGAGCGCGACCTGGCCCGAATAGCGTCTCCGGCTCGGCGACTTGGGCGTGGGTCGGCGGGGGTGGCTGGGCTGTGCGGACTCGGGATGCGAGCAGGATCGCTCGTCGGCGGGTCTGCGGTACGCCGTAATCGGCAGCGTTCAGGATGCCGGTCCACACGGAGAATCCCCAGCCGCGCAGTACGGCCGCGTACTGGCGCCACAGTGGCAGGACGTCCGGGACCTCCTCCATCGCGACCCACTCCGGCTCGCCCGCCGCATTCAGCGCGTGCAGGTAGCGCATGGGCTCGGCGGCCAGCAGGGACCGCTCGTCCCGGCAGGCGGCGAGCAGCCTCTCGCGGGAATCGCGACCGGTGGCGAGGTCAGCGACCGCCTGGTGGACGAGTGGCTGGTCAACCAACCCGAGCCGCTTGCCGGCCGTCGACCACGCCTGGCACGGCGGACTGGCGATCAGCCCCTGGGTCCGCCCGACGAACGGCCACACCGGATAGAGAGCGACGTCCGTGCGCAGCGTCAACTGACCTGCTGTCGCCCGGGTTTTGCAGGCCCACTCGTCCCACTCCAGGCCGACGTCGCGCACCCCGAGCGCCGAGAGAGCATGGCTCCAACCACCGGGTCCTGCGAACAGATCCAGGATCAAGTGGCCAGCCCGAAGTCGTCCGGCGTTGGCTCTGCGTCCGCAGTACCTCGGCATGCCCAGGGCGAGCACCCGTCGACCACGCCCTGCTCCAGTTCATCCAGGTCGGCCTGGCCATCGGCGGGTTCTTTCTGCCGTGCAGCCCATTCGGTTGCGGTGACGTGATCGATGGGGGCCCGGTCGAGGGGGACTCGGGAGCGGTGCAGGAACGCCTGTCCGAGCAGCTGGTTGCCGCTGGCGTTCGCACGGGCGTTGCCCCGGCGGATGGCCGCGTCGAAGGCGACGACGTCCTGCCATTCGTCCGGGCTTGTGTCCCTGATGTGCCGCCATTGGGCGTTTCCGTGGAAGGGGCAAGTTATTGAGAATCGAGACAGTGTTGTGACCTTTCTGGTGATGTGTGCAGGCCGCTCTATAGGGCCTGGAATCGCTGGGCTGTTGCTTGCCCCGCTGTGTGCGGTGCAGCCGTCGGGATCGCGACCGGCCCGCTCCCGCTGAGGGGCTGCGGTCCGGCCACCCCTGCTGGACACCTTCTTCGGCTACCGTGCGCCGAGATCGACGGCTGGTGCAGTGGAGGAGCAAGTGATGAACACGGTGGGGGCCTCGACGGGCTCGGATGAGCTGAAGCGCCGCCTGGGGGTTCCCGACGCGGTGATGATCGGCCTGGGGTCGATGATCGGGGCCGGCATCTTCGCCGCGTTCGCCCCGGCAGCCGACGCCGCCGGCTCCGGACTCCTGCTCGCCCTGGCGCTGGCCGCGATCGTGGCGTACTGCAACGCCACGTCATCGGCCCGGCTGGCCGCCCGCTACCCGCAGTCCGGGGGGACCTACGTCTACGGCCGTGAGCGCCTGGGTGACTTCTGGGGCTATCTGGCCGGCTGGGCGTTCGTGGTCGGCAAGACTGCGTCCTGTGCTGCGATGGCCCTGACGGTCGGTTTCTATGCGTGGCCGGACCAGGCCCACGCCGTCGCGGTCGCCGCGGTGGTGGCGCTGACCGCCCTCAACTACAGCGGCGTGCAGAAGTCAGCGGTGCTGACCCGTGTCATCGTCGCTGTCGTTCTCGCGGTCCTGGCCGCCGTGGTGACCGCCTGCCTGACCAGTGACACCGCGGACTTCGCACGCCTGGACATCGGCGCGGACGTGACCGTCGGCGGGACGCTCCAGGCGGCCGGCCTGCTGTTCTTCGCCTTCGCCGGTTACGCCCGGATCGCCACCCTCGGCGAAGAGGTTCGGGATCCCGCCCGCACCATTCCCCGCGCGATCCCTCTCGCGCTGGGGATCACCCTCGTCGTGTACGCGGCTGTTGCTGTGGGCGTCCTGGCCGTGCTGGGACCGGACCGTCTGGCTCAGAGCGCCGCGCCGCTTGCCGAGGCAGTACGTGCCGCGGGCATCCCGGGGCTGGCCCCGGTGGTGCGGGTCGGGGCGGCCGTTGCGGCGCTCGGGTCGCTTCTCGCGCTGATCCTCGGGGTCTCGCGCACCACTTTGGCCATGGCCCGCGACCGTCACCTGCCGCATGCGCTGGCGGCGGTGCACCCCCGCTTCCAGGTTCCCCACCGTGCCGAACTGGTCGTCGGTGCCGTGGTCGCCATCTTGGCCGCGACGGTTGATGTGCGGGGCGCGATCGGCTTCTCCTCGTTCGGGGTCCTGGCCTACTACGCCGTCGCCAACGCGGCCGCGTGGACTCTCACCCCTGGAGAAGGGCGTCCGCCCCGTCTCGTGCCCCTCGTCGGACTCGCCGGGTGCGGGGCCCTCGCCTTCGCTCTGCCGGTGGTTTCCGTGATCTCCGGCGCCGCCGTCCTCGTACTCGGAGCTGCCGTGTACGGAGTGAGGAAAGCCACGGTCAACGGCTCCCCGAGCTGAGGCGCCTGCTCGCCTCGTCCTGTCCAAGGCTTCACTCCTCTCGCTGATCGGTGCGTGCCGGAACGGTGCCCATGAGCGAAGTGAGGGGGATGAAGGCGCGGTCGGTCCCGAGCTCTTTCGGGGTCGGGCCGGCTGGGGTGGGGATGTCGGCCAGCCGCTGGGTGAGGGCCGTGACCGCGTCGCGGTCTCCCTCGAGGGCCTCGCGCTCGTCATCGGTCAGGTCGAGCTGTTCGAGCATGGTGTTGATGCCTTCTTTGACGGCGAGGAGCTGGCCCTTGGTGGACTCCTTGGGGACGTAGAAGGGGCAGCGGGCGCAGGCCATGCGGTGGGGGCATTTGGCGAAGAAGTCGTAGCTGCAGTAGCCGTCGCCGAGGTCGTAGTACTTCCAGGGCTGTTCGCCGCCGGCAGCGGCACCGGTGAGGATGCTGTCACGGTCGATGAGGACTTCGATGGTGCGGACATTGCGGGCGAAGTAGTCGGCTTTCCGGTAGGCGGCGGTCAGGGTCCGCTGGAGGATCTTGGCGTAGTAGCGGGTGCTGGCGGGATGCTTGTGGCCGAGCCATTGCTGCAGGTCGCCGAGGGTGAGTGGGTCGCGGGCGTTGAGGAGCTGGGTGGCGATGGTGCTGCGGGCCCGGTGGCTGGTGAGGGCGCCGCGGGAGTCCGCTGCGGGGATGCCAGCCTTCTGGCAGAGAGCCGGGATGATGTTCTCGTTGAGGTAGGCGCTGCCGACCAGCTGGCCGCGGTGGCAGAACAGGTGCTGACGGGGCAGGCCGGTCTTGCGGTCCGCGAGGTCCGGCTGAGGCGAGCGGACGAGCTTCCAGGCGTCGATCAGTTCCCCGACCAGCGGATCGACGGGTTTGGCGAAGGGCCCGCTGGTCTTGTTCTGCGGGATGTGCAGCAGGCAGATCGGGTAGCTCTCCCCGGTTCGCTCGTCGGTTCCCTCGTCCCAGGTGATGCATTCCAGGTCCAGGCGGCGCAGTTCGTCGATGCGGCACCCGGCGAACAGCCAGACGCCGACCATGGACCGGACCATCTCGACGGGGTAGTAGGTCGCCTGCCAGCCCGCGGAGCGGGCCCTCGGGGTTCCGTATGGCTTGAGGTCCTCGCTGTTCAGCGTCAGCCCGGCGGCCATGAGCTTGGCCCAGGTAGCATCGTCGATGATCCGCGGGTTGGGTCCCATCAAGGCCCGTAGCGACAGAGGCATGCTCAGCACCTGCCGCGGGTCGAACCGAGGCTTGATCCACTCCCATTCGATCAGGTCGTTGAAGAAGCCGCGGACGCTGTCGATCCGGGTCGCCTTCCCGCGCGGGCTCAGCGGCTGGCCGAAGCGGGCCCGGTTGCGGCTGTGCCCGGCCCACTGTCCGACGTTCGCGGTCATCGTGTCGGCGATGTACTCCGCCGCGATGTCGCGCGTCCAGTGCTCCGGAGCGACGGCAACGGCTCGGAACGGGCTGCTTCCAAGATCCGCTGCCAGTCAGCCTCCGTCGGAATCCACGGAGCCTGCTCGATGCGCCTGACCAGACCCTGTTTCGGCCGCCGCCCCCGCCTGCCGGCCTGCCCGCGGCGGACCGGGTTACGCTCCCGCAGCCCATCCTCGACAAGGAACTCGTAGAAGGACCGAACCGCCACGAGCCGCTGCTGCACCGTCGCGTTCGCCAGCCCCGGGCCCGCTCGACTCGCACCCTTCCCACGTCGCCGAGCATGCGGGCGCTCCAGCATCTCCCCGATCCACGCCGCCACTGTGTCCGCTTTCCCGTACAGCGGTTCCGCACCCTCCGCGGCGCAAAACCGCAGGTGGTCGTCCACGGCTCGGCCGTACGCGTCGATCGTGTTCGGTGCCCGCCCGATGTTCGCCATGAACTGCAACCACCTGCGGGCTTCTTGATCCGCTGCCAGGTGTGGGTACTTGCCCCACGGGACATCGACCATGACTCCAAGCTAGACCCACTCGATTCCACATAAGGCACCCCAGGCAGCTGGATTTCGGAGTGTCGCCGAGGCCGAGTGAGTTCAGGTAACGGATGCAGTCAGTGCGCGACCAGCCCATGTCGATGAGGGGATGCCGGTTGTGCATGTAGCGGACGTCGGCGTCTTTGGCGCGGTGGAATTCGTCAGTGGATATGCCGACCCACTGCTCGACGAAGACGTCCTTCGGGATGCGCTGCGGGTAGGGGTATCCGAGGAGTTCCCGAACTTGTCGTTTAATCGGCTTTATCTTGTATTCCCCGGTGCACTGGCGCCGGGTCATCCCAGGTCGGCCGTCCCTGTTGAGGATGTACAGGGGCATGGAGGCGAAGCGGTGCGTCGGATTGAGGGCGTCGTTGCGGATGTTGCCGGAGGAGACACGCAGGATCGGTATTCCTGCGGGAGCGGCTACTTCCCTCTCCAGTCGGTCGAGGTGGTCATAGACGGCCCTGGGTTCCCATCCCGTGTCGGCGAAGATGGCGTAATCAACCTTTGGGAGCATGCCGTTGGCGGAGAGGGCGAGCATGGCGCTGGACTGAATGCCGGCACCGAGCGAAATGCAGGTGAGCGTAGGCGATGCGGGAATCGGAACTTCCTTGAATGAACGGAGGAGGCGGCTGGCAGGCTCCGGGGAACGGATGGCCGCTGTCAGCGATGTGCGCGGACGGTGCTGGTTGCGGCCGGAGCGGGGACGGGGCCGGCCGCGGGCAGACTGACGTGCAGGGGGGAATGGAGGACCGTGCTGAGGACGGAGATTCCAAGGGCGGTCAGACGCGCGCGATCAAGCGATGGTCCGCCGGGGAAGAACGGAGGCGCGGACGCGAGCTCACAGGTCACCAGGCCCTGGTCTTCCAAGCGGCGCAGCACCTCCACGTCCACCGTCCCGGTGCGGCCGTAGCCGCGCTCCGCGTACTGCTGGCTGACGATGACGTGGCCGCGGGCGACTTCGAGCAAGAGCTCGCGCTTGGCCGCGTCCATGCCGGACACGGTGGTGTTGCTGCGCGCCCTGTCGGGCAGCCTGGCGGCGATATGGGCGGCAGACTCGACGATGGCCTGGGGAGCGAGGGCGGTGAGTTCACGGGCCAGCCATATGAATTGCCCGAACCCGTGGCGGCGATCGGGGCGCGCATGCTCAGCCTCGTCTGCAGGCAGGGCTTGCCGGGCGGCGGTGAGGTAGCGCGTGGCGCCGCCGGTCAGGTAGGCGATCTGCTTTAGCCGGACGATGGCGCTGGACACCGGCTCGATGGCGGGCAGGGGCTGTTGCCGGACCGCCTTGATGGAGGTAAGGGCCTCGCGTTCCAGATGAAGGGAAGAGGCCGCGTAGGTGTCTGGGACGAGATCGGCACGGCCGTAGAACAGCAGGTCGATCCGGTCGTTGTGCTGGGTGTAGAGGTTGGCGAGCGCCAGGAGCCGCTCCACGGGGGTGGGCGGCGCGGGGGCATGGACGTCGAACAGGAGGGCGTCGTCGGGCGGTGTCGTCATCGGGCAGCTCTTGGGTGGGAGTGGGCTTGCCTGGCCCAGTTGGAGTGGGTGATCTGGTGGGCCGCGGATGGTGGATGCGCGGTCCGTCCGTTGGCAGGGTGCTGGAGGCTTTCCGGGGTGGTGGCGGGTCGCCTGCGGGCTCGCGATGCCAAGGTGGCGCGAGTGGCCCCGCTGACGACGAAGGGATTCGCCTGGCCGGGTGGGGGCAGGTCAGGTGGCGGTGCCGTAGTCGGCCTGCTGGGGTGTGTGCTTGGCGATGGCGCGGGTGGTGATGGCCTTCGACGCGCGGTCGGAGGCAGCGGCCAGTTCGTCTGCGCCCGGTTCGAGGTACCAGGGGCGCAGGTCGAGCATGGCGGCGCGCATGCCGGTGGCGAAGCACAGGGCGGTGCCCTTGGGCAGGGCGCGGATCGCGTCGGCGGGCAGGATCCGCTCCTGGCGCATCGACACGGAGGTCGATTTGCCGGATTCGGAGGTGGAGGTGGAGGTGGTCTCGACGTCGTGGTCGCCGATCAGCCGTGACAGCTTGTCGGCGAAGTCGGGGTCGTCGATGCCGGAGCCGATGACCTTCACCGTGGAGGCGGACCACATGGCGTCCATGCCGGCGTCGCCCCACACCTTCTGGCCCTGGCGGTAGGACTGGAGGATCGTGATGGGGATGATCCCGCGGCTGCCGAGGTGGGAGTACAAGTCCGGAAGGTCGCTGATCTTGCAGACGTTGGCGGCCTCGTCGAGGATCGCGAGCATCGGCGGATCGAGGCGTCCGCCGGCGCGTTCGGCCTGGGCGGTCGCGGCCCGCATGACGGAGTCCGCGCACGCGGCGATCAGTGCTGAGGCTCCGCCGCCGCCGTCCTTTGACAGCAGGTAGAGGGTGTCGGTGGAGGTGACGAACTCGGCGGGCCGGAACTCGGGGACGTCCTTCTGCGGGGTCACCCAGGCGGCGATCTCGGAGTTGAGGAGGGCGGCGGCATACTGGCGGGCGGTCTCGTAGATGCCGTCACGGGTCTCGGGCGGGCCTTCGACGGTGCCCTTGAGCTGGGCGGCGACGGCGGTGAAGGCGTGGTCGCGCAGGATGTCCAGCGGGGTCCGGTCGGCGGGGAAGGCGAGCCACTGCATGACGTCGGTGATGGGCCGTTCATCGAGGGCGGCGGCAAGGAACAACTGGCTGAGGATGTTGGATCCGGCCTTGGACCAGAAGTCGCCCTGCTGCGAGGCGTCCACGGAAGCGGCGAGGAAATGGCCGGCCAGGCGGCCGGCACCTTCCAAACTCTTGGCGTCGGCCAGGGGGTTCCACCACATTTCGCGGTCCGCGTGGGCGATCTGTTGCGGGTCCATCGACCACACCCGTCCCGCCGCGGCGCGGGCGTCGAGGGTGGCGGTGTAGGCGTCGCCCGCTGCCTTGTTGGAGGTCAGCAGGACCGGGCCCGCTGCGTTGAGGATCGAGGGGATGGCGAGGGAGGTGGTCTTGCCGGACCGGGGGGCCATGATGGCGACGGCGACGTCCTCGTACCCCATGCGGACTTCGTGCTTGGTGCCTTGGAGGTTGCCGAGGAGAATCCCGGTGTCGCGGGCGTCGATGTGCTTGGCGCTCTTCAGGCTCGGGCGCAGGCTGCGGGCCTTGGCGGTGATTGCCTTGGCCATCAGTGGCTCGATGTCCTTCGGCTTGGCCATCCCGGTGATCTTCTTCTTCCGGCCGCCGCCGCTGTTCTTGTGGCGGGCCCACAGAACGCCGGCCACGCTGCCCAGTGTCATCAGGATGGCGATGGGGATGATCCGCGTGCTGATCAGCAGGGACGTTTCTCCGGCGTGGGGCCAGAGCTGGTCGGGGTGGAGGAGGGTGGCGCTCGGCTTGTACGGCGCCCAGGCGCCGACTGTGAGGTAGGCGGTGATGTTGCCGCACAGCCACGCCAGGTGGGACAGGGGAACGGCGACGGCGAGGACTCCCAGGAAGAGTCGGAAGGCGATGTCGTAGCCGTCGGTGGAGTTGCTGGAGGAAGGAGGCAATGGGCTACGTGGTTCGGTGCGGGGACGAAGGGGCTCAGCGGGTGTGGCTGGGGCCGGCGGGCGGCCGCCGAGGGACGCTTGGGGCTGCCGCCGCTGTGGTGTGACGGGCGGCGAGCGTGCGGATGCGGTCCTCCAAGGCGGAGGCGAGCTGGACCGCGGGTACTTCCTGGCGCGTATGGGTGACGAGATCCGGGTCCCGCGTCGGCAGATGTGGAATGCCGGTACGCAGCACCGGACGGGGGTCGGCGAGCGCCGTGGTGAACGCGGCGATCAGATGGGGCGGTGTGTGCTCGCCGAAGCGGGCCTGCCATACCGGAGGCTGCGCGTGTTCGAGGAGCGTGCCGATCCACCAGGTGCCTGTCGTCTCGTGGATGTCGACGCTCACCGTGCCGTCAGGGGAAGCGAACCGGTGATGGCTGTAAGCCGCGGACCAGCCAGCGTTCAGCAGCGGGTGCAGGGCGTCTTGGGGGGGGGCCGGGGCGGCGGTGGGATCGGTCAGGGCGTCGATGAAACCCGCGATGATCTCCACCGGGGTGCGGGCGCCGAAGCTCGCGTACCAGGCGGGGCGGTCCGGCTCGGGGGCGTGCTGGAGCGTCCACCACTGGCTGTCGGGGTCGGGTTCCAGCCGCAGGAGCGCCTTCTGGTCGGGGCTGGAGAGGATGACGCGGGGCATGAGGGGGTCGTTGCCGTGGCTCCAGCCGCAGGCGCGGTGCAGGGGCACGGTGATCCAGGCGAGATCACCACCCCCAGCCAGATGCCGCGGTGCGATGAAGTCGACCTCCACGGTCTCGGCGCTGGGCATGGTCACCTCCGCACCGCGTGGGTCCGCCCTGCCGCGAGAGCTGCCCGCGTCGTCGGCCGTGGTGCTAGCGGCGAAGGGGTGTACTGGGCAGCAGCGTTGATCTCGTGCAGGACATGGCCGTGAATGGCCCAGTCGTCGAGGTAGCTCCAGCACTCGGCATAGTGCGCGGCAAGGGCATCGTCGAACGCGGGGGTTCCTGGCTTGGCGTCGGCAGGGAGACTGCCACGGGTACGCAGCCACTCCTCGTGCAGGGCGTCGAGCCTCTCGAGTGCGCCCCGCAGGACGCCGAGCTGGTACACCCAGCGGGTCTGCCCCGAGGACGGCGGCAAGGAGACCAGCTGCACGTCGGCGGTGGACAGGAGGTGATGAGCACCGTCGCGGACGGCTTCGAACGCGGCGGCGGTGTCGGCGTCGCGCCGGCTCTGACGCCGTCCGTACGTGTCGTCGTCGTACGGCCAGCCGTCGAGGTCGGTGTGCTCGTCGGAGTACGCGTCCCAGGCGTCGAGGATCTTCTTGCTGTCGCGGATGTAGCCGTCGAGGTGTTGCAGGGCCTCGCGGTGTGCGAGCGGGTCGAAGGAGATGGGTTGCGGTCCTCTCGGTTCAGCGGCGTGCGGCCGGACGGGTAGCGCTCGCGGCGGACGCCGCGGCGGTGGTGGCGAGTCGTTGATGCTGGCGGGCGGCGCGGGCCTGGGCGCGAATCGCGCGGAGTCGGTCGGTGTGTGCCTCGACGACCTGCTGCTGTGTGAACGGGCTGGGCTGCTGCACGACGCCGTAGTGGGCGGTGCGGTCATGCATCCCGCGTTGGAGAGGGTCGCTGCTGGCGAGCGCGGTGACGAAGGCGTTCACCAGGTGGGTCGGAGTGCGGCTGTGAAGATAAGCGTGCCAGATCAGCGGCCCGTCATAGCCGTCGTGTCCGCGGTCGCGGGTCTCGATACACCACGACGGGGCATCGTGCCCGCCGAGGTGCCGCAGCTGAAGGCGGCACATGCCGTCAGGGGAGTGGGCTGTGCCCTGCTCGTCGGTCTCCCAGTTGGCCGCGCGCAGCACCTGGAGTGCATCCGGCTGCTCGGTCGGCGGGGAGTCGAGCAGGGCGTCGGTCAGGTGACCGATGAGTTCGGCGGGCACCAGTTCGCCGAATTCGGCGTACCAGCTCGGCTCGGGGTCGGTGGGCTCGGCCCGCAGCCGCCACCACGCGGAGGTGGCGGACTGCGGGTCGAACTGGAGGATGTACCGGTGATCGGGGCTCGTCAGGACGATCTCGGGGCTCAGCGGATCGGAGGTGCGGGTCCATCCGGCGGCGGCCAGGCCATGGGTGACGTGGCGGGCGTCACCGGGGCCGGCGAGGTGGCGCGGGGTGGTGTCGAACGGGATCCGCCAGGCGTGCTTGTCGGCGAAGGCGGCGAGCTGCCGTTCACTCACCGGCACGAGCAGTGCTCCTGCGTGGGCGCCTTGGTCAGGAGGGCCTTGAGTTCATCGAGGGTGTAGTGCAGGTCGTACTGATCGGTCTGCTGCCACGCGGCGGTGCGCAGCTCTGCTATCAGCGTATGCAGGGCCGGGCTGTGGTGGGTGTCCGGGTGGTCGAGGATGGCGCGGGCGAAGGCGCGCAGGGTGTCGCCGAGCTGGATGGGCAGCCCCGTGTATTCGTCGAGCAGGGGCTCAATCAGGGCGAGCGCCTGGCCGGGATCCGGCGTGTCGCGCAGGTACTCGGTGAGCCGGGCCAAGGTGTCGGTGGCGGTGCGGATGTCGTCCGCGGTCAGCACGGTCACAGGTCTCCTAGGGGGCGTTGGTGTCGGTCAGCGGCGCGAACGGGGGCTGCCGGCGGCGGTACGGGGACGGGCGGTGGTGTGAGGCCGGATGTTGCGGACGGAGTTGCGGGCCCAGGTGGCGGCGCGGGCGGCGGTGATGCGGGCCTGCTGCCAGGCGCTGAGCTGAGAGGGCAGGACGGACACGGAGGTGGTCCGGATCCGCGCGCTGTACGGCACGCGTCCGCGCGGACGCATCACGGGCTCGGGACTGGCGAGCGCGGTGGAAAAGCTCTCGATGAGGTGCATTGGGGTGGTGGCGGTGAAAGAGGCAGTCCAGCCGTGGCCCTGCTCGTCCTGGGCTCCGGACCACCACATCGCGTGGCCGTCGGGATGCTGGCGGAACTGCATCCAGGCCGATCCGTCGGCGCTGACTGCGGTGACGTGCTCGTCATTGGGCGGTCTGGTCCACCGCTGCTCCCGCAACGGGGCCCATACGTTCGGGGCGTGCGCGGAGCGTGGGCGGGTGAGGGCGTCGGTCAGCCCGGCGACAATCTCCACCGGCGTCTGCCGGCCCAGGGTCACCGTCCACTCGTCCTGGTGTCCGCTCGCCCGACCGTGGATCGTCCAGCCGCCCGGCAGGGCGTAGGGGTCGTAGGCGATCCGGATCTCGTGGTCAGGGCTCTCCAGGGACAGGGGGCCGCCGGACTTGGATTTGTCCTTCCACCCGGACGCCCGCAGGAACTCGGATACGTGACGCAGGTCGCCCCCGCCGGCGAGGGCTCGCGGCTCGACCAGGTAGTGCTGCTCGGCCTGCTCGCCTGGCCCCCAGCCGGTCCACTGCTTCTTCTTCATCGGCGCCGCCGTACCACCAGCGCGGAGGCGGCCGGCTGCACCGCAGCCGCACCGGTGGTCGGCCCGGTGTCGAGCGCTCTGATGGTGTCCGCGTGTTCGTCGAGGTCCAGGCCGATGTCATCCAGTTGGTTGGCGGCCCGGCCCAGGGCGAGCCACACCTCGGCCGGCAGGGCGCCGCGCTCGGCATGGTCTTTGGCGAAGTGCGAGCCGGTGATCACCAGAGAGGTGACGCGGCCCAGCAGGCCGTCCTCGGCGTCCAGGATGCGACCGAGTACTTGTGTTGCCTGGCCGGCGGGAAGCTGGGCCAGGTGGTTGTTGAGCACCTGGATCTGACGGGCGATCTCGTCTGCGAGCCGGACTGCGTACGGAGGGGAAGGGTGCATGGTCCTCCTGGTGGGTGGCCAGAGGTGATGGGCGAGGCGCCGGGACTCATCGAGCGCGGCCTCGGGACGACTGCCAGCCGAGGGGACGGCGCGAGCGGGGCCAGTGACAACGCAGGCGCGCAGGTAGCGGCGGAAGAGAAGGACGGCCAGACGCGGCTTGCGGTGGGCGGAGACGGGTGGAGGTGTGTGGGTTGCTACGGAAGCTCCATAAGACAAAGTGGGGTCGAACGGTCTCCGGGCTCTGGGGGCATCGACTCGTCGGCGTGCCATTCCATAGAGTTGGGGAATGAGGAGACTGCGGTCCGGACGACGGCAGGCGCAGGCGGGCCGGGCTGGGGGACGTGACGCTGGCGGTGCGCTGCGCATATGGGCATGGCACCGAGGGCGCCTGCATGTCTCGCGACTCGACCCTGCTCGTCGTGGCGGCGGACGGCACCGTGCAGCTGCCGGAGGGCTGGACCTACGGCACGCTCGGTGCCCTTCCTGCTGCGTTCTGTCCGAGTCACGGTGCGCTGGCGGCCCGGTGAGGTACATCGAGGCCCCGAACGAGTACGCCCCGGCTGGTTTGCCGTCGGTGTTCTTGGCGGGCGGCATCGGCCAATACGCGAACTGGCAGCATGAGGCGGCCCTTAGCTTCAGCGACATGGACGTGGCCGTTTTGAACCCGCGCAGGTCCAGCTTCCCGGTGGACGATCCGGACGCAGAGGCGCAGCAAGTGCGGTGGGAAAACCGGCACTTGCACCGCGCGTCCCTGGTGCTGTTCTGGTTGCCCGCATCGGAGTCGCATCAGCCGATCGCCCTGTACGAGCTGGGCATGATGGCTGCCGGGCCGACGCCGCTCGCTGTCGGCGCCGACCCAGCGTATGTCCGCCGTAACAACGTCGTGGTCCAGCTCAGCCTCGCGAGGCCGGGGCTGACCGTGCACAGCACGCTGGAGGACACTGTCCATCAGGTGCGAGCACTTCTCGACACGGACATGGCAGCCGCGGAACGCAATGTGTCTTCCGCTGAGCAGCGCTGACTCAGTGCCCTCCGGCGCTCATGGCCCGGTGGTCTGTCTCACCGGCCCCTGGTGGTCGTGCTCCGGACTGCGGTCGGGGCCGGCGGTGCCGTCGACGAAGTGACGGTAGGCGCGATCCGGCCCGAGGGGTGCTGGAGCGCGACGTCGATGCCCTGGGCCCTGAGCTGTTGGCCCGCGTCGCGTACAGCGCGGGCCTGCTCGAAGGTGTCGTTGCCCATCAGGCGGTGCATGCCGGTCTGTTCGTTGTGGACGAAGCCGTTGCGGGTCAGAACGGCCGAGGCCGTGTCGCTGACGTTGATGGCGGCGAGGCTGCCGTCGGACTGCCAGGTCAGGACGATCCGGTCCGGCTGCGATGGATGGACAGTTGCGGCTGCGTTGTAGCGGGCTTGGGCGAGCGCCGCGTCGTAGCGTGCCAGCAGGTCGCCGGCGATCAGTTCGGCGCTGAGGAAGGGGTCGTCGCTCAGGGCGATGCCGTTCGGTTCCGGTACGCCGCTGTACGCCTCGTCGGACAGGCTGCGGGGGGCGACGGCGGCGATGAGGAATCCGTCCCGCTCGTCGTGCCGGTCGAGGATGGCGAGCTGGGCACCGTCCTGTCGGGTCAGCACGACCGCGTGCTGAAGGGGGTGCTGGGCGAGGGACTCGGCGACGAGGTCCAAGTCCCAGATTCGCTCAGTGAGTTCGGTGAGGTCGTCCTTGTGCTCGAGTGAGTGGTAGGCGCTGGCCCAGGTGTCGGGCAGTTCCCCGGCGAGGACGTCGGCGAAGGAGGCGAGGCGCTCTCTGTCAACGTGGTCGTGCATGGTTTCCTTGGGAGGGAGCAGGGGGTTGGTGGCGCAGCCCGGCAACGGTGGGGGCGGTGCTGGCGGTGCTGGCGAGGCGGTGGACCGGTTACCGGGCGGTGAGCGCGTCGCGGGATGCGGGCGAGCGGGGTGGGTGACTGGGGCGCTCAGGGGAGGTCGGGGACCGGGCGGTGCTCGGCGTCGAAGTCCTCGTCACAGGCGACGTGATGTGCCCCGGCCCTACAGCGTTCGGCGTGCGGTGTGCCGCGCGGCGGCCGGTGCTGCAACATCCGGAGGTCTGAGGCCAGCGTTCAGGCCGGCTGCTGCTGCGGTGAGGTCGTGCTGGATGCCGTGCAGACGGAGGGCGATCAGCTCCAGGCCCCGAGCCGCGGAGGGGCCGGTTGAACCCGGATGCCGGGCGATCCGGTGTGCAACGTTCTCGACGAGTCCTCGCGCCGCTGCCAGCGGGCCGGTGTGCTCGTCGGCGAGCTGTGCCAGAACTGCCGCGAGCTGCGCGGGCGCTGCTGGCACGGTTGGGGCAATGGATGGTTCTCTGGGGGCGGCGGTGACGGGGATGAGGCGCAGATCCTGCTTGATGCGGCGGGCCTCGTCGGTGATGCGCCGCAGGAGGTTGGAAGGCTGCTGCTGCCAAGTGCCATCGAGCCGGATGAGATTGGCGATCAGGTCGAGTCGTCCTGGTTGTCCCTGGACGGCGATCCAGGAGCAACCGTCCTCGTCGCCGGGGGTCTCGACGCCGGCGGCGCGGGCGAGGCGGTGGGCGACCTCGGCCCACTCCGCACCGGACAGGTCGCGGTCGTCGGGGTGGAGCCGCGCGTCGAGGTGGAAGACCGCGCGCCGGTCCCCGCCGGGGCCGGCCGCGAACGGGTGCGCCAAGAGGGGACCTTCGAGGTGCTCGGCCCACTGCAACGGCGTCCACTGCGCCTGCTCGCCGTCCAGGGTGTAGGTGTCCAGGCCCGGCCAGTGGGCGATCACCGTGTGCTCGGTCAGCCCTACCTCCGGTGTCACGAGGCGTCCCAGTGCCTCGCTGAGCGGGCCGTGCGGGGTGTGGGTGCGCTCGTTGACGCGGGGGATCACCGGTCGCTCCGGGCGTCGCAGATGTGCACGAGCTGGTTCAAGGCGGTGGTGGTGTACCAGCCGCAGTCGGTTACCTCTTCCGTGGTGGAGAACTTCGGCAGCAGGTAGTCACTCAGCGCTCGCATGTAGATGATGCAGTCCGGGCAGCGGCGGGAGAGGTGGACCAGGTAGCGGGGGTGGGCGGTGATGTAGGTCTGCTGACCGCCGTCCGGGTCACGAAGCCGCCAGCCGTCTTCGTCGGTCGGGGTGTGCCAGGACGGGGTCACCACCTGCATGGCATCGCCCCACAGGTCGCCGGCGACCACACCCTTGAGGACGACGACCTGGTCGCCGGGCTGGAAGTGCTGGTGGGTGATGTCTCGCTCGGGTGTGAGCGGGTCGGGTATCGGCTTGAGGACCGGCGGGTTCGCAGGGGTCCAGGACGGCGGGAGCATGGGTTCCTTCCACGCAGCGCGGGGTGGCGGTGGAGGAACAATGGTCCGGCCGATCGCCGGTTTGGCTAACCGGCGATCGTCGCCTATATTCCGGCCCTGCCGCTCCGCAACTTGACTTCGTCCGGACCAACAGGAGAGATGGCCGCGCAGCTCCAGACTGCACACGGTGAAACAAGTCGTACCGTCAACCGCCGTTGTGCGTTCCCCAGTTGGTCCAATCCTGGATGATGGTGAACGTCCGGCTGTGGCTGCCTGCGGCTGGGCCGCCGTCAACTACTACGATGGGGAGACGGAAGGGATTGTCGGTGGCGGAGGCTAAGGTTCCGCAACATGACTATCGATGCTTCCCCCGCACTTGATTGGACCCTGCTGGGCCAGTCCTTCGCTGCCGCGCACACCGAGCTCGAGTGCAGCGACTACCTACTGCATGATGAGGGGCGGACAGAGGAGGAAGTCGAGCCGGCGATAGTTGATGCTGCTGAACCCGAAGGTACGGACGAGAAGCGCGCTCAGTGGCTGCGCCCAGTCGAAAACATACGCAACTACTTTGGCCACGAGGCGGCCGACTTCACTCCATGGCTTGCGGAGCGACTCTACATACTCGAACGGGCTGCCTGGTTCGAGAACCCCCTCACGCTGGTGGGTACGGAGCAGAAGATCGCGGGCTACCGCATTGATATCCTCGCCAAGACGCAAGTGGATGGCCGTGATCGCTTCGTTGTCATCGAGAATCAGTTGGAGCGAACAGACGCGGACCACCTGGGGCGCCTAATTACCTGCGCAGCCGAAGTGAACGCAAGTCACGCGGTTTGGATCAGTACGGAGTTCAGGGACGACCACTTGAAGGTCATGGAAGCGCTCCAACGGCATCACAGTGAGTGCTCGTTCATTCCTCTGCTTATTAATGGCGCCTTGACAGAAGGGAATCGCGCCAACTTCGATCTCGTGCCGCCACCCACATATCCGAGTCCGGATGATCACTTGCGTGAGCGGTTGCACTTGGCGCTACGTCAAGCGCGCGAAATACACGTGACTTTGCAGCGTGTCGCGACGCTGATCACCGCGAATCCGGAGGCGGACTTCAGTCGCTATCGCCACCTCGTGACAGAGGCCGGCCTGTGGAGTTATCACGCGGACGGACTTGCCGACCGTCTCCTTGAGGTGATTCCTGAGAAACGGCGGAAGCAACGCGCAGTCTAGGAGTGTCACGACCCGCCGGGCGATTGGCCGCGGACATCAGCGGTACGGATTCTCCGTCCCGCGGTCTGCCTCGGTTGCCGCCTCAAGGAGTTCGAGCAGGTCAGCGCCTTCTGCGTCCCTCTGGTCGATCCACCATCCGGCCAGGGTGATGGTGCGGGCTTTCTCCTCCAGCGGGGCCCAGTCCGCCTCGTCCCAGGTGCCTTCGACGACGAGCGCGGTGTGCGCGGCCACCATCAGCTGGTGGCGCGAGCGCTCACCCCAGTCCAGGGCTCGCTCCGGACCCTCCAACGGCGGCATGTCGAACTGGGCGGCCCACTCGGCGGCGGCGTGCTGCTCCTCGGCGTGCTTGGAGGCGAGCCACTGCTCCCTGGACTCGGAGTCGGCGTCGCGCGTGGCCTTCCAGCAGTCGGTGCAGTCACGGGGCGCGAGCCAGCGTGCGAAACCGGCGCGCTTGTCCGCGGCCTGGTCGGACAGGTCATGAGTTGTCTCGTGGCCGCAGGAGTGGGTGACACTCCACTTCGTTCGGACAGCCATAGATGGGTCTCCTTGAGGTCAGGGGGTTAGGGGAATGCGGGGGCCGTGGTGCGCGGCGGGGTCGCCGGGGGCGTGGTGAGCAGGGCGGGAGGTGAGCGGCTGCCCGACGGGCGGGGGGTGCGGTGCGGTGACAGGACGGCGACGGTGGCACCGAGATCCTCGGAGATTACGCGTACTTCCTGGGCGAGAAGTCGAGTTGCCGAACGAGGACCGTGAGCCGGGCGGCGATCTGCCGGACCCGCACGGTCTCCAGCGCGCTCGCGAACTGCGCGGCCACGCCGAGCAGCCCCTGCATGCGGACCATTGGCCCCGCGCCATGTCCGCGCTGCGTCGCGGCGAGCAGCGTCTCGGAGACATCGCCCGCGGTACGAGCCTCGACGACCTCTTGCAGTTTCAGCGGCTGGCTCGGCGTGTGGGAGGGGCCTGCGCGGTCATGGCCGGCGGCCGTGCCGGTCCAGCGGGCGTCACCTTCTCGGGCGCGTCGGCACGCAGGTCAGGGTCGAGACGTACCGGGTAGCGGGCGGCGGTGAGCATGCTCGCCGCCCAGGTCGCGTGCTCGTTCTCCCAGTCAGGCCCCAGGTCGAACGGGAGCCGGATCCAGTGCCCGCGCAGCGTGGGCTCGAACAGGAAGCCGGCACGGCGCAGAATCTCTGCGGCGAAGGAATCGAGCACGCCTGCCACTTCGACCTCGCCGCCCCGCCCTCTGGTGATTTTGATCGGCTCGATTGCGGGCTTCACCGGGACCGCCCGGTCGCGGAGGCGGTGAGATGAACGGTCGGCGCGTACGCGGGCTTGGGAGGTATCGGTCGCGCGGACGGCACGACGGCGGTGGGCGCCAACCGGCGCTGGGACGACCGGCCTGCGGCCGCCTGCGCGATGCGGCTGCGACGTTGCATCAGCCCGTTGGCGGGGGCAGGGCGCGGCGGCCGGGCCGTAGGCGCCAGGTCCAGAGCGAAGTCGGCTTGTACGGCGAAGCCGAGGCGGCGCAGGTCCTGGACGGCTTGGCGGGTACGGCGCGCTCCGTCGTGCTCGGGTTCGGTGAGCCGGAACAGGCCCGGTGTGTCGGGCACCGGCTCGAAGCGCTCCCGGGTGAGGAACCAGTCAGCCAGGTGAGCGGGCACGGATGACGTGAAGGCCGCGACGAAGCCGTGCTGGGGGTGGGTGCCGAAAGCGAATTGGTTGCCAGGATCCAAAGAGTGGGTCTCAACACGGTGAGGGGCGCCGCAGGTCAGCGGCGGGGAGCGGGACGTGCCGGTGGCAGGGCGAGGGGTGGCGCCTTGATGGGCAGGCAGAGCGTGCGCGCGGGGAAGCCGCGCGGGCCTGGCGGAGGAAGACGTCTGCGTGGGCGAGCCAGAACTCGATCGCCCGCCAGGTCTGCTGGTGATGTTCGGTCCGCGAAAGGTGTACGTCGCTGCTGCGCGTGTCGCTTGCTTCGAGGAGCGCGGTGGTGAGGTCGTCGAGGACTCGGGCGTCCTGCGGGGAGGGGGTGGTGGCAGGGCGGCACCGGTCGAGCACGGCCGGAGCGTGGTCCAGGACGGTGGGGAACTCCCGCCAGGCGCAGTCCAGGAAGTCGGCCGTGGCCGCGCCGAGCGCATCGACGGCCAGCGGCGTGGTGGCGCTGTCGTGGCGGGAGATGCGCAGCGCGGTCCAGGTGTCGTACTGGGCGCGGATGAGGTCCAGGGCCTCGGTCACGGCAGCGGTCCGGCGGACGTGGACGGCGTGGTCGTAGGCGGGCAGGTACCGCTCGGTGATGGCCCGTGCTGCGCGGCCGGGAAAGGGCGGCAGGACGATGCTGCTGGGCGCGTGCGGATCACCGTGCCCCTCACCGAACAGCTCGGGCGCGAAGGCCCCGAGGAGGTAGCCGAGTTGGCTGCCGGGATGCTCGACGAGCAGCAGTGTGGTGCCCAAGGCCGCGTCGGTGAGGGTGGCAGCGTAGGGGATCTGTTCGTTGTGAACGACCTGTGCGAGTTCGCCGCTGTCCCACAGCCACGGCACGAGGTCTTGCTGCCACACGGGATGGGAGTAGATCTCGACCTTCGTGTCCCACCGGCCGGGCAGGAGGCCGGCGATGTCTCGGGCGGCGTCCCCGATGAACCGACGGCTGCTGGTCGTCACCACCATCCGGTGCGCTTCAGCAGAGCGGATCAGGCCGGCCATGGCGATGTGGGCCGTATCCGCCGGCTCGGACGGAAGGCGATAAACCCCGGCCTCGCCACGATGGAACCCTGCCTTGACCAGCGCGGTTTGTGCCACCTCGTACTGCTCGCCCGTCGCGATGGCGACGATGCCGACGTTCCGGCTGTAAGCGAGGGTGATCTGCGCGTCAGCCACGGTCGGCCAGCCCCGAGCGGGTCGCGGAGCGCAGGCTCCGGCCGTACTGCCAGGCGTGCTCGCGGGCGGCTGCCTCCAGCTGGTCATATCCCGGCTGGGCGGTCATCTGCCCGGGGTGCTTGCGGTAGCGGTAGACCGGCAGCGGCAGCAGGATTCCGGGCGCGAGGCTGGTGATGCCGACGGCCGTCATATAGTCCTCGCCCTGGATGAGGCCGCCCATCGGGGCGGCGCGCGCCAGCTCGGTGCGCGCCAGGATGGTGGTCGGCCCGATGGGGATGGTCGTGTCGGGCGAGTGCCAGTACGTCCACACGTCCCCGGCTGCGTGCCGACCGGGCGGCGTGGGACAGCGCCACAGGGTCGTTGAGCCGTCGGGGTGCAGGTCCTGACTCCAGCCTGCGCACCAGCCCACGCCGGTCGATTCCAGAACGGTGAGCCGGGCCCGCATGGCGCTATCGGTGAACTCGTCATCGTCGTCCGCCCAGTTCACGTACGGGGTGCGGACCTGGGTGAGGGCGAGGTTGCGGGCGCACGCGGCGCCGACCGGGCGCGGCAGCGCAAGGGTGCGGATGCGTGGGTCGGCGGCGAGTGGGGCGGGCAGGCGAGCGGGGTCGGCGCCGTCGAGGGCGATCACGGCCTCCCACGGCACGGGCTGCCGGGTGAGGCTTGTGTGCATGGCGGTCAGGTAGTTGAGGCGGTCTTCGCGCAGGTGGGTGGCGATGACGACCGTGATCGAAGGCGTGGGCAGGGGAGATCTCCGAAACGAGCAGGGGAGAGCGGGTCAGCGGCGGGCGGCCTTGGGCCGAGGGCCCGTCGACTGAGCCGGTGCGGTTTGCGGTGGACGGGCTGCGGATGCAGCGACGGGGGCCTTCGACGGGGCCGGCCAGTGGCCCGGGTGGTCGCTGAACGGGGTGTGGGGGTCGGTGTCCCAGGCGATCAGGGGACCGGCGTCGGCGTGGACCACGCTGATCACTTCGATCCCTGTCGGGCGAAGGATGTAGCCCCACTGCATGTCCTGGTCAGCGGCGGTCTTCTTGGTGACCACCATGCGGGTCGGCCGGGAGCCGTCGGGCGTGATCAGATGATCCAGGGCGCTGCTGGGACCACCGCTCTCCGCCGGTCAGGGCGGTGACGATCTCGGGCGGGGCTCCGTTGAGCAGGTCGGTGCCCAGCTCCTCCCAGCCGACGGCGACGCCGTTCACGAGGTGCCGCGCCATGGCCTCGGCGTCGCGGCCGAACCGGTACTGGTAGGCGGCAAGGAGCAGAGGCAGCTTCTCGCTCGGCTGGCCGTCGAGATGAACGTAGATGCCGTCGTATCCCGTCCTGGTAGGGCGGGCGATGAAGCAGCGAGTCGACAGAGGGTGCCTTCCAGAGCTCTGAGGTCTACCGGTTCGGGGCGGGGCCGGCGGGCGGAGCGGGCGGCGGAGTCGGGGGCAGGCCGGACGACGCCTGGGCCGGGCCTGCCGACGGGAGCGGCGGCGTGGGATCGTACTCGGCACGCAGCGCCTTCATGTCGGCTTCGTCCGCGATGGCCAACACGGACAAGCAGCGGCTCGCCGCTGTCATCAGCAGGTGCGGCGGTGACCCCCTCTCTGCCCCGCGATTCTGGCCGCGCCATCGGGCGGCAGCCACGAGGTAGTCGCTCACTGCGCGGAACACCGGTTCGGCGGCGTCCAGAAGATGCTCGGTGACCGCACTGGCCTGCGCGGGTGTCTCGGCGGCGGCGAGCGCGTCGAGGTACGGGGACAGGTCAGGGCTCGGCAAGGGGTTCTTCGGCAGCGGGTGCTGGTCCAGGAAGAGCTCGGCGTCCCGCCTAGCCCAGCGCACGAGGTCGTGGCGGGTGGCGATGCCATAGCGGGCTGCCGCGATCTGGTCGGCGTCGCGGCCCACGTTGTCGTACAGCTCGAAGTCGGGATCTCGCATCGGGCGCGGCGGGCCTTTCAGACAGCGGTGCTCGGGCCCGTGGCCTCGGCGTCCGTGCGGCGGCAGCCATAGCCGAGGAGACGGGACGGCTCGGGCACACTCGGGACCCCGGCGATGTCCGAGCAGGTGAAGGTGTAGGTCACGGAGGGCGTCGGGCTGGTGCCGAGCCAGGCGCGGTCCTCCTTCTCCGGCACGATCACCAGGCCCGGGGAGGCGACGGCATCGTGCTGGGTGTGCGTGTGGGAGAAGACCACGAGCGCGCCCGTGGTGGTCTTCAGCGCATACGCGTCGGTGAACTGCGGGTCAGCGGGCGCGAAACGGGTGGTTCCCCGCGGGCCGAACTTCCGGGTCGTCTCGTCATGGACCTTGATCTGCCGCCGGGAGGACTCAGTGGAAGTGAAGACCTTCTTCCCGGTGACCTCGCCTCCGGTGGTGAAGTTGTCGGTGACGGCCGAGCGGAGCACGCGCACAGGAGCGGCGAGGTTTGTCGAGGAGGCGTCGACCGCGGTGGCGTACCCGTCCTGGTCGAGGACGATCTTGGGGAGCAGCTTGGGATCGTCGATGTCGACGGCGGCAACCATCTCCCACCGCTGCGACTTGGTGTTCTCGGCCAGGATCAGCACGCGGGCGTACTGCTGCCGGCTGCCGCCGCGGCTGACCGCGGCGAACCACCGCTGCTGCCCGTGCTTCAGGCGGGGGATGTAGAGGTCGGTGGCCGCCAGGTCGTACGACCACGGCCGGTACGGCTCGCGGTCCGTCTCGGGCAGGGCCTCGTCCTGCTTGAAGTCGGCCAGCGACATTGCATAGAGGGGACCGCCCTCCACCGTGTCGAGAAGCGTCCGGTCCTGCTGCATGTTCGCGCGGTTGTTGGTCTGCGAGTAGTGGACGATGGCCTGTCGCGCCTGCGCCGGTGTGAGTGCCGGGGCCGGCTTCGGCGCGGCGGTGACACTGGGCGTCGGCTTCGGCGCCCCGTTGTCGGTGTCGCTGTTGGTGCAGGCGGTTCCGGCCAGGGCGACCGTGAGGGCCGCGGCGATCAGGGACAGAGTTCGGTGGGCAGTACGGATGAGTGTTCCTTGCTGGGGCATGGGGGAAGGACTGCGGTGGACGGCGGCAGGGAGGCCGGTCGGATCACCGATGGCGCGCCGGGAGCGAGGCGTTGCTCGCTGCGGGCACGGGCGGGCGTGGAGACGTGGTGGGCGACGTGGCGGCACGGCGGAAGTAGCCGACCTTGGTGAAGCGGCTGTCGATGAGCATCGAGCGATCCTGGATCTCTCAATGCATGCGGGCATCGGTGTCGAACAGCGCCAATTCCTGTGCGTGAAGGAGGTGTTGGACGATGAAGGACCGTCCGGCGACCTTCCACAGGCCGCGTCCGCGGTTGAGGTGTGCGATGGCCTCCACCTCCACGGAGGTCAGACCGAGCAGGGAGGCTGCGGCATGGAGCTGGTCGGTTTCCTGGCGGTAGATGATGCGGGTGGAGCAGTCGGCGAGGAGTCCCTCGGCGAGGGCGCGTCCTTGTGATCCGGCGTCGCCGGCGGTGAGCAGGTCGGACAGCCGGTGGATGACCATGAGGTTCGCGATGCCCAGACCGCGGGAGAGCTTCCACTGGGCCTGCATGCGCTGGAGCAGACCGACGTGTCGCATCAGGCGCCATGCCTCGTCGTAGACGATCCACCGTCGGCCGCCGCGTGGGTCGGTGAGGGCGGACTCCATCCAGGCGGAGGTGCAGGTCATGGCGAGGACGAGGGCGGTGTCGTCGCCGGAGCCGCCGAGCCGGGACAGGTCGATCGTGAGCATGGGGGCGCTGGGATCGAAGCTGACGGTGGAGGGTGCGTCGAACATGCCGGCGAGGTCGCCGTGGACCAGGCGGCGCATGGCGTGGGCGAGGTCGCGGGCCGCGTCGCCGAGGCGGCCGGACATGATTCCGGCGGCTTCGTCGAGCGCGGTGGGGTTGTTCAGGACGGTGGCGACGTCGCCGAGGAGCGGGGTGCGGCCGGTGGCGGCGGCGCCGGTGACCGCGGCGTCGAGGGCGACGTCGAGCGCGGTGTGCTCCATGGGCATCAGGTCTCGCCCGAGCACGGTGCGGGCGAGCGAGCCGAGCAGCAGCAGGCGACGCTTGCGGATCTCACCTGCCCAGTCCGCCTCCGGGATGCTCTCGGGGCGGGGCGCTGCGTCGAGCGGGTTGAGGCGCCCGGGCAGCCCGGGGCCCAGGGCGACGGACGTGCCGCCCAGGGCCTGGGCGACCGGTGTCCACTCGCCCTTGGGATCGCACGGGACGTAGACGCGGTAGCCGAAGGCCACACTGCGCAGGGTGAAGCTCTTGGCCAGTGCGCTCTTGCCCTGGCCGATGACTCCGGCGAGCAGGACGTTGGGGTTGGTGAAGCCCTCGATGCGGCCGTACAACGCGAACGGGTCGAACACAAAGGATGCTTCGGCGTGGACGTCGCGGCCGATGTAGATGCCCTCGGCGCCGAGACCGCCTTCGGCGAGGAACGGGTACGCGCCGGCGGCGATGGCCGTGGTCATCCGGTGGGCGGGCAGCTTCAGCCGGTTCCCTCGCGCGGATGCCGGTCCTGGACGCCCGCTGGGAGGGAAGTGCGCGGCGGGCGTTTCCTGCTCGGCGCGAACGGCACCGGGCTCGGGGGAACTGGCTTGGGCGCGGGCCTTGGCGGCTGCCTCGGCGAGTTGCCGTCGGGCCGCTTTGCGGCTGGCGCGGTCGGTGCCGTGGGGGGTGAACAGGGGAGAGGCTGATGCGCGACGGGCGCGGCGGGCGGGCCGGTGGCTCATGGGTGGGGCTCGTTTCGGCGGCGCGCGGTCAGATGGCGCATGTGCTGGCGTGCAGGTCGGCGGGGGTTGTCTTACGGCGGATGGCGTGCCCGGTGGCCAGGTGCCGCTGGCAGATGGTCAGCACCGGCGGCCCTTCGGGCAGGCGCTCGGGCATGCAGGGCTCGCGGGGGCCGTCTGTCGGTGGGACGGTGTGGAAGGCGTCGTGTACCGCGTTGGTTGCCTGCCACAGCTGTAGGTGTGCGGTGGCGAGGAGGCGTCCAGCGGCTGGGTGTGGGGGCCGGGTGACGTCGGCGAGCCGGTCGAGGAGCTGGTGGGCGGCGGTGAGGTGGGCGTGCAGTGTGTCGAGGTGCACGCGGTCTGCGGGTGCGGCGGTCGTGCGGGCGTGATGGCGCAGGCCGGCGGTGGCGGCGCGCAGGTAGGGGTGCGCGTCGGACCCGGTGGTGGCGAAAGCGTTCAACAAAGTCCTTGGGAGCAGCGGTTCAGCGGCACGGTCAGCGGCTGAGGCTCGGAGGTAGGGAAGGGGCGGCGGCCGGGGGAGGGGTGCTGGTCGTGCCGATGCCTGCGGGAGCCGCCGAAGCACCCTGCTCAGGCAGCAGGTCGACGTACCTGCCGGGGGCAGGGACGCCGGGGTGGCTCTGTTCCGGCACGTGGACGATGTCCACGCCGTGATCGCAGGCGGCGGCGTCGGCCAGGTACCAGTCGAGGAAGCCGGGGAGCGTGGCCAGCACTCGGGCAGCGTCGTCGAGGTTGATGGCGTTGACGACGAAGCTGGTCGGCGCCTGACCGTCGTGCCGCTCACTTCCGGCGAAGGTGAGGGTGAAGGCGCGGGGAGCGGGCGGGCCCACGAGGTCGGCCAGGCGGTCCAGGACGTTGTCGAGGTGGTCGCTGGCCTCGAAGGCGGTGCTGATCCTGGCCTCGTCGTAGTCGGCCTGCTTCTCCTCGATCACGTATCCGTCGCTGTCACGGTACTGATCGAGGCGGGTGCGGTGGCGGTTCAACAGTTCTTGACAGGAGGCGAGCAGGCTCCGCAGTTCGCCGAGGAGTCTCTCGTGTTCGGTGGTCCGTGTCAGTGTGCGTCCGGGTGGTCGGCTTACAGGGCGGTGCGGGCCAGGGGAAGGGATGCGAGGGTGAAGGCGTCGGGCTGCTGGTAGTTGAGGCGGCGCAGGTCCACGCCGGCGGTGACGGCAGCGGTTTCGATCTGGGCGCAGGCCGCGTCCAGGAGGGCGTCGGTGTCGGCGGTTACCGTGACCAGGCCGGTCAGGGCGACGTCGGCGTGCCCGGCGATGAGCTGGCGCTCGCGCTGTTTGACGTCGGCGTATTCGACGGAGTCTTCTTCGCTGTCGACCTGGCCGCGGCGGGCGCGTTCGTTGGCGTCGGCGATGATCGCGGCTTTCTTGCGCTGGACGTCGCGCAGCGCGGACTCCAGCCCCTGCGGCGCGTATATGAGGGACAGGCTGCGCCGCACACCAGCAGTGAACATCAGCCCATGCAGGAACCCGGCGCCCATCTCGGTGCGGGGCCAGTTCTCCACCCAGTACGTGGCGTGGCGGGCGGTGTCGGTGGCGAGGCGGTCGTACTCCTCGACCTGGACGACAGGGCCGGCGGCTGCGGGATCGGCTTCTGCACGGCCGGTGGCGGACCACTGCTGCAGCGCGGAAAGGGACTTGGGGTCGTAGGCGGTGCGGATAACGGCGGCGATCTCCCGAGCGGTCAGCCACCCGGTGACCATGAGTCCGGCGCTCCGGGCGGCCTGGGCGACGCTGGCGGTGGTCTGCTGCATGACGGTGAACGCGCCGGGCAGACCGCCGCCGGCCTGGCCGATGAGGCGCTTGGCGGCCTTGAGGTCGAGGGAGATCGCGAGGTAGGTCTCGTGCGGGGCGGCGGCGGGCCCGGCGGAGGCGACCAGTTCGGAGTAGATCTGTCCCGCGACCGTGGCGTCGGCCTGTCCGTGCTGGGCCCAGTGCCGGGCGAGGGTGTCGCCGGAGTCGGGGACGGTGCGCTCCAGGACCTGCACGGTGGCGACGTGCCCGGTGCGGGCGATGCCGGCCAGCGCACGTCCCCATCCGTTGACGTTGTGGTGCTGGGTGGCGGGGTCGAGGAGGGCGAAGGCGCGGCTGCTGACGCGGGCGATGGCGGTCAGGGTCTGCCGGTGCGGGTCGTAGACGGCTGAGGCGCCGTTCGCCGAGTCGCCAGGGGTGACGACGCGCAGGGAGGCGGCGGTGCCGGGCAGATGGAGCAGGCCGTCCTGCCGGGGCCGGGTGACGGGCCGGGCAAGCCACAGCGTCTGCCCGGTGCGGCGGCGCCGACTGTAGCGGGCGACGATCGGCGCCCAGTCGATCAGAGAGCGGCTATGGCGGCGCACGGCTACCAGGGCGGCGACCGCCGCCCACAGTGGGGTCAGGGCGATGGCGCCGAGCAGCCCGGTCGTGACGACGGTTACCAGCAACAGCGCCAGCGCGCAGGAGACGAGGACGAGTTGGGGCAGGCTGAGGCCGAGGAGGATGCCACGGCGGCTCCGGTGCGGGAACTTCACCGTGACCGGGGCGACGGAGAGATCAGACAAGGGGCGGGTCCTGGAGGCGCGGGGGAATCTGGGGGCGGGCAGCTCGGCGCCACCCGCTCCCAGAGGGCGAGCAGTGGATCAGAGGCCGCTGGGAGGTGGCGGGGAAGCCGTCCCGCTCGTGCCGAGGTTTGGTGAACCTGCGGTCTGCGAGCCCGAGGTCGGCGGGGCACCCTGCGGTGGCGGGGCCGTGGTCGGCGGGGTCGTCTGCCATCCGCCCCCCTGACCGGCCGCGGCGCCCGAGCCGGTGCTGCCGGCCCCTGGGCTGCCACCGACCTGCCCGCTGGTGTCGTCGGTGACGCTGGTCGGCGGCGGCTGGACGGCCTTCTCCAGGCCGGACATGGCGGAGCTGCCGCCGGACGAGACACCGGAGCCTTGGCCCTGCGAACCCTCATCACTGCCGCCGGTCGGGCTGGAGGCGATGTCGCCGGGGAATCCGCCCCCACCGGGAATCGCATCGGGTCCCTCTGGAGCCATCCCGGCTGCCGCGCCGGCTCCGGCTGCGGCACCGCCGGTTGAGGCGGTGGCGGCCATCGAGGCGGCCTTCCTGGCTGCCCGTTCGGCGTGCTGCTTGGCGAGCTGGGCTCCGGCGCCGCCGGCCCGGTGCAGTGTTTCTGCGTCGGATCCTTCGGCCGCCCAGTGCACGAACTTGAAGGTCGCGTACGGGCACAGCAAGACCAGGATCATGATCACGATGCCAGCGAGGACATCCGCGAGCGCGGCCAGGCCGTCGCTGGCCTCGGTCTTGCCCATCGCGGAAATGCCGAGCACGAAGACGATCGTCATCAGCAGCTTGGAGACGACGAGGGTGGCGGTGGCCTCGATCCAGCCCTTGCGCCAGCGGCGTGCGACTTCCCAGCCGCCGCCCGCTCCGGCGAAGACCGCCAAGGTCACCATGACGAGGATGCCGACCTTGCGCACCATCATCACGCACCAGTACAGGACGGCGCCGATGGCGGCTCCGAGTGCGACGAAGACCGTGACGAGCCAGCCGAGCCCGGACAGCGCGGGGATCTGTCCCACCTTGACGATGCGGCGGACCGCGGATGCGATGTCCATGTTCGCGGCCTTGAACAGGCCGGCGGACAGGGCATCGACCACTTCGATCGCAACCGTGGTCAGGGAGATGGCGGCGAACGTGAAGATCACGCCGGAGGCGGTGCCGGTGAACGCCTGCATCAGGGCTTGCCCGTCGCGGCGGAATGCCGCCCGGACCAGCTGTGCGCAGAACGTGGCCACGAGAACGATCAGACCGATGGGCAAGAGCGTCTCGTAGTTGTCCCGGAACCAGCCGGCGTTCAGGTCAACGCCGGTGGTGGCATCGACGGCCTTGGACGCCAGGTCGGCGGCGGCGGCGGCGAGTTCGCCGGCGCTCTTGGCCATCCAGTCGCCGATGGCCTTGCCCGGATCCGAGGCGAAGTCGACGGCCTCGCCGACCGCACAGACCTTGTCCGCGAGGGGGAGATCACAGAACCCCATGAGGACTCCTTCCGGTCAGGGCGCGACGCGCGGGGCGATGGCGACGAGCGAGCAGTCGGCGGAGGGCCGGCACTGGACGGCGAGGGTGATCGAGCGGTCCTCGGCACCGCCGCCGCCCTTGGACCAGGCGATGGTCTGCTTGCCGGTGACGGTCACGGCGTAGATGTACGCATCGGTGATCGCGGCCGGATCATCGGCGAGTGCCTGCTTGAACGCGGCCGGGTAGTGCGCCTCGGTGACGGTTGCGGTGGCGTGCTGCTGCTGGTCCGCCATCCGCGACCACAACAGCGGATCGGGCATCTGCGCGGAGACCGAGGCCCAGTCGCTGTACTGGCCCTCCTTGGTCATCCACGCCTCCATGCCGGCGAGCTGCTGAGCGTGGCTGGTGGTGCGGGTGTCGTAGGACCAGAGCATCGCGGCGGCGGCCTTGGCGAACTGCACGGGGTCGGAGACCCTCGGCGGCGGTGGCACCGAGCCCGTCTCCGCCACCGGCTTCTTGGTCGCCGGGGAGGCGCTGCCGGCTGGAGTGGGGGAGGCGGTGGGCGCGCGGTGCTGTTCGCCGCGTCCGGTGATGTAGGCGGCGGTGGCGGCGACGGCGAGCAGGCAGGCCAGCACGAGGGCGCCGAGGGCGATGCGGCGGTTCGGTGACCAGTTGATGCCGTAGCCCGGGAATCGGTTCTTCATCAGTGGACCTGCGACCCCAGGGCCGAGAAGAAGGCGACGATGCCGTTGGCGGCGCCGAGCCCGAGCGCCGCGCCGGCGGCGACGGTGGCGCCCTTCTTCCCGTTGGCCTCGGCCTGGTGGCCACCGGTGAAGTGGCCCCAAGCCCAGACCGCGAGGCTGACGGCGAGGGAGCCGACGACGGCGACGATGCAGAAGAGGTTGATGCTGTTGACGACGTTCTTCAGAACGGCAAGGCCCGGAAGGCCGCCGCCCTTGGGGGAGATGCCGGGGTCGTAGGCGAGCTGGAGGAAGTGGTCGGCGAGTGGTGACACGGGTGAGGCGGTGCTCCTTGCGGACGCAGGCCGAATAGGGCTTGGCGGACAGAAAGGTGAGAGGAGGGGAGAGGTGCGCGAGCGGCGAGGAAGGCATGTAGGTTCCGACTTGATTTGTCGGCCGGTGGCGACGTGACCTGGTGTTTTAGGGTGCTGTCCGGGCCTTTTGTCGGGGCTTTGTCCGGCCGATCTGTCGGTTTCTTCAGGCCGCGGTGCGGTGTTGGGTTTCGTGCCGGGCGGCGCGGTGGCCCTCGGCTGTGAGGGTGTAGAAGGTGCGGCGCTTGCCGGGTCCGCGGCCTGGGGTGGCTCTGCTCATCCAGGTGGCGTCGTCTTCGAGCCGGCTGGTGACCCAGCCTGCTCGTTCGAGCCGCTTGAGCTTGGGATAGACGGTTCCTGGGTCGAGTCCGGTGCGTGCGACAGCCAGCGTCCTTCGCTCGGCGAGGCACTGGGGACAGAACCGGCATCGTCGCTGCCGCCTGGGGCTGAAGGGGAAGTCGCCGCCGATCACGGCTTGATCGAGACGGCCGGCCGGGAGACCGGTGCGGACCTCCAGCTCTCGCAGCACGGAGACGGGCAGGTCGCTGACCAGCAGGCGGGTGAGGTGGGGGGCTTTGACGTCCACGACGGTCACCAGACCGTCGGCATGGACGAGGAACAGATCAGGAACGTGGCGGCGGACGCGCGTACCGTCCCAGCCGACCAGTTGGAAGGGCTGGGCCGCGATCTCCGTGACGTCCCTGGCGAAGTCGGCGATCAGGATGCGGGCGAGCTCCAACCGGCTCTCGTAGGCCACCATCCGGCCCGTTGTCGAGGCGTGGTACCAGCCCGAATAGTGCTTCCGGCCCCTGTACCAACGGAACTCGCGTACGGGCAGTCCTCTGGCGACCTCGACCACCGGAATCCGGTCGAGCGTGGCCTCGACCAGCCGTCTGTTGCCCCGCCGATACGTGACCCGGACTGTCGGCTATCTGTCGCGTCCTCGCCGCCTGCACCCATCCCCATAGCCGCCCCTTCGTGTCCGATGTCTTCGACACCAGGACACTGGCCACCACCAGCGCTAGCCCGAGCAGAAAGGCGGACAAACCAAACGAAAGACTGGACCGCGGACCGTCAGCGTGACGCTGGCGCCGAGGCGGGGGCGGCACGGGGCCGGAGAAGCTGCGAAGGCGCGCGGATGTTAGCTTCCTTCCCATCGTGGAGCACCAGGAACAAACCAAGGTGGCCTACGACGGAGTCGTCGAGCTGTATGCGTCGATGTTTGCCAATGGGCTGGAGACGCAGCCGTTCGCGCGGAACATGATCGGCACCTTCGCCGAGTTGGTGCGCGGGACGGGAATCCCGCGGGCGGCCGACGTCGGGTGCGGACCCGGACATCTGACGTCCATGCTGCACGACTTGGGGCTGGACGCCTTCGGACTCGACCTCTCCCCGGCTATGGTCGACCACGCCCGGCGGGCCCATCCGGCGCTGCGGTTCGACGAGGCGCGGATGGAGGCCCTGCCAGTCGAGGACGGCGCGCTCGGCGGCGTGCTGGCCCACTACTCAATGATCCATACCCCGCCTGGGGAACTGCCCGCGCTGCTTGCCGAGCAGGTACGTGTCCTGGCGCCTGGGGGCCTGCTCTTGGTCTCATTCTTCGCGACCGACGGACCGGAGCCCGTCCGCTTCGACCACAAGGTGACGCCTGCCTATAGCTGGCCGGTGGACCGGTTCGCCGAATTGCTGGCCGGGGCTGGGCTCGTCACGGTCGCCCGGCTGATCCACGACCCGGCCTCCGAGCGGGGCTTCCTCGATGCCCACTTGCTGGCCCGCCTCCCCTAGAGCGGGGTAACGCCAGCTCATCTGCCAGCGCATCGTGGGCGTCGCCTCGATCCGCATCTGGTCCCCAGACCCGGTCATATGGTCACGGGCCAGGCCGCAGTTGTCCTGTCGTAGCGCGTCTGGCAGACAGTGGGCTGCTGACCTGCTGGGGTGCCCTGTTGATTGCGAACGCTGGCCTTCGGTGTTCTCAATCAACATGGCTTTCACAGAATCGTGCTGCCGGACAGGACTCCCAGTCCGGCGGGGCAGCCTGTGCGGGCGTCCTGACGAGTGAACGTGCGCGTGTCCTGACGGGCTCAGGACGGTCGTGCCGCACATCGTGGGTGGACAGCCCGGAATCGGCGTGAGGACGCGACGAGATGACGACCGTAGTGGTGACCGGCGCGACCGGGAACGTCGGACGACACGTTGTGAGCGAGCTGCGCCGACGAGGCATCCCCCACCGCGCGCTCACCCGCAACCCGGAACGAGCCGCTGCCGTACTCGGCCCCGGCGCCGACCTTGCGCAAGGGGACTTCACCGATCCCGAATCGCTCCGTGACGCCTTCGCGGGCGCCGAGCAGGCCTTCCTAAGCTGCGCCAACGACCCGCGGCAGGTCGAGAACGCGGCAAACGCGATCGAGGCCGCAGCCACGGCCGGTGTCCGGCAGATCGTCCTGCTGTCCACGGTCGGTGCCGAGGTCGGGGCCGCGAAGACGTTCGCCGATCAGCACGGCCGCATCGAGCACCGCCTGCGCTCGGCGGGGATCCCGTTCGTGATTCTCCGGTCCAGCTTCCTGATGTCGAACCTCCTCGGTTCACTGCCGACGATCGGGCAGGCCGGGCGGATCTTCCTGCCCGCCGCCGACGCCCGCGTCGCCATGATCGACCCACGTGACGTGGCCGCCTGCGCGGTCGCGGTGCTCTCCGGGCAGAGCGGGGACGGAGAGACCCATCTGATCACCGGCCCCGAGGCCCCCACCTTCACCGAGGTCGCCCGCTGGCTCTCCACCGCCCTCGGACGGACGGTGGAGTATGTCGCTGTACCCGACGAGGCAGCCCTGGCCGGCATGCTCGAGGCGGGCCTGCCGTCCTGGCTTGCCGAGGGAGTGGTGGGCATCTTCCAGATGCTCCGGGAAGGCATCAATGCCGACACCACCGACTCAGTGCGCCGGTTAACCGGGCACGACCCACGCCCCGTCGCCGACTTCGCCCACGACCTCATGGCACCGCTCCTGACCCGCTGATGCCGCAGCAGGTGGCGGACGGCGCAGCAGCGTGGATCCCGGTGTGATCGAGGAGTTTGGCCCGGTCCCGCTCCAGCCACGACTCGAACCCCACCAGCAACTCCATCGTCGCCGCCCAGCACCAGCCCATGAAGTGCCACTGCCCGCGGTGCGACGTGAACCGCTGCACCGGGAGCACCGACTCGAAGGGAACCCGGGACGCCGCCTCCAGCACGGACTTCCGCAGCCGCCGCCCTCACCCTCAGCCCACTCGACATCGGCCAGGCCCAGATCCATCGCCACCCCCGGCTCCGCGTACCTGCCGCAGCGACCGTGACAGGTACAGCGAGAACCGGACCAGAGAAATGAGATCAAACCCCACGTACGGGGCAAACATCGTCGCTCACCGCGCGGCAGTGAGAATCCGCCAGCGCAAACGAGAAGCACTGAGAATCCGACAGCCTCAGTGCGACAGGACAGCAGTAGAGACTCAGCTGGACGAGTCGGACGACAAGTTGATGACAAATCACTTGGACAACGACATCTCTATTCGGAACCTACAGGAAGGCCGGCCGGCGTCAGACGACGCGGCGGGCGGCCAGAACATCCCAGTCCTTCAGCGGCGTGATCCGCACGGGCTTGCCCGTGCGCGGGGCCTCGATGACGAGACCCTCGCCCATGTACATGCCGACGTGCTCCGGGCGGGCCGAGGTGCCGCGACTGAAGATCAGGTCACCGGGCTTGAGTGCCTTGACGGAGACGGCCTTGCCCTCGTTGACTTGCGTGTACGTGCTGCGGGTGAGCTGGATGCCGGCCTTGGCGTAAGCCTGCTGCATCAGCGAGCTGCAGTCGCATCGGCCCATCGGGTCCGGGCCCTGCGGAGCGGTACAGGAGCCGCCCCACTGGTACATCGTGCCGAGCTGGTGCATCGCCCAGACGATGGCCGTACGGGCGCGCGGGTCAGTGCCCTTGGGGATCGAGTAGCGCTTCGGGACGGCGCCTTCGGGTATCGGCCCGTACTGGGTTCCGTCCTGCGCGGTGCCGCAGTCGGACATGGCGGTGTCCTCGGCGTCCGTGCCGGAGCTGTCGGAGCCGGCGCCGGGGAACGTGGCGGCGATGGCCGTTTGCAGTGCGGTCGCGAGCGGCTCCCACTGTGCATAGGCGTCCGGGTAGCCGGACTTCTGCACGGCCTGGGCCGCCTGCGTGACCGTCATCTGCTGCCAGCCTTTCACCTGCAGCAGCGCCTTGTAGAACCGCTCACTCGCATAGACGGGGTCGCGGATCTGGTCGGGAATGCCCCAGCCCTGTGACGGACGCTGCTGGAACAGGCCAAGGCTGTCGCGGTCGCCCCCGGAGAGGTTGCGCAGCCGGGATTCCTGCATGGCCGTGGCCAGCGCGATGACCTGCCCGCGCTTGGGTATGTGGAGGCCGATGCCGGTGGCCACGATGGTCTGGGCGTTCGGGATCTGCTCGGTGGGCAGTTCCAGCCCCTCGACGCGGACATGGGAGGCGTCCGCGCCGTCGAGGATCTTTGTGACCTGATCGACGACCTTGTCGGTGTCCAGGCCGTGCAGGCACTGCAGGGACGAGGTGGTGCTCTCGGCGGCTTCGCTGGACGAAGCCAGCATCATGGCCAAACCGCCGAGGAGAAGCGGGGAGAGGAAGACGACGCCGATGCCGGCGGCGAGCGCCTTCAACCGGCCCCGCCCGCTCGCGCGGTGTCGGATTCGGGCAGAGGCGGGCAACGAGACGTCATGGACGCTCCTTCAGGTGCAGTGTCCGGGCCGCCGCCTGCGCAGGGGCATGGTGGAAAAGGACGCGGCGGCCGGGGCGGGCGATCAGTCGGCTGGCCGGAACAGGCGAGTTGCCGCTCGCCTGACAGGTCAGGGGGCGACCTAGGTATGCCGGAACAGGGGAACACCTCCGCGAGGCACGGTGGAATACGGGCCATCGGCGGGGTGCGCCGGGCAGTTCCAAAACAGTAGGCGCAGATTGGCGGCCGACCAAAAAGCGGATGCGAGGGGTCGGAATCCGGCACCCCTGTCCGGCACTTCTTGGCCGGCCGCCGAATCGCCTCTACAGTTTTGGGACTCCCCTCGCCTACCCGGTCCGCACCCGGAGCTTCTGCATGCCCAATTCCGGCCCCTGGACCCAGATATGTGACGGGTTACTTGTTCTGCACCTTCCCGAATCGGGGTTCCTCTTTGCCTTTTTCCCTTCACCAGGGTGACGCTCTCAGCGTCCTCGCCGGCCTGCCGGACGACTGTGTCGATTCCGTCATCACCGACCCGCCGTACAACTCCGGCGGCCGGACCGCCAAGGAGCGCACCTCCCGCAGCGCGAAGCAGAAGTACACATCCGCCGACGCCAGTCACGGCCTGGCGGACTTCACCGGCGAGAACATGGACCAGCGCAGCTACGGCTTCTGGCTGACGCAGATCATGACCGAAGCCCACCGGCTGACCAAGAGCGGGGGAACGGCCCTGCTGTTCACCGACTGGCGACAGCTCCCCGTCACCACGGATGCCATCCAGGCGGCCGGATGGCTGTGGCGCGGTGTGCTGGCCTGGCACAAGCCGCAGGCCAGGCCGCAGAAGGGCCGGTTCACCCAGAACTGCGAGTTCATCGTGTGGGCCTCGAAGGGAGCGATCGACGGCTCCCGCAATCCGGTCTACCTGCCCGGGCTCTACAGCGCCTCCCAGCCGTCGGGTAAGGAGCGCCAGCACATCACGCAGAAGCCGGTCTCCGTGATGCGTGAGCTGGTCAAGATCTGCCCCGAGGGCGGAACCGTGCTCGACTTCTGTGCCGGTTCCGGCTCCACCGGCGTCGCGGCCCTGCTTCAGGGCCGGGACTTCATCGGCGTGGAGAAGACAGAGCACTACGCCTCCATCGCTGCGGACCGGCTGACGGAGACTCTCCGCGAAACCCTCGCCCGAGAGCACATGACGTTGACGGCCTGAGCTCAACCTGCCGCTGCCTGCTCCGTGATGCTTCCCTTCCCACCGGCTTCTAGGAGGCCAGCCCTTCCATGTCTGAACCTGTAGACCCCCTGCCCAGTGCCGAGTTGGAGCCGGTTCGCGTACCGGACCCTCACCTGGAGGGCATCGAGGCCAGCGTCCGGCGACTGATGGAGCAGTCGGCGCAGCAGGCACAGCAGCTTGACCATCTGGCCTCCGCCCCCGTCCTCGGCGGCGCCTCGTCGTTCGCTGCCTTCGGCATGCCCGGCTTCGGCGGACCGGGCCCGGCTGCTGGGCCGGAGCCGCGCCCGATCCTGGAACTCGAAGGCGAAGCGTACGAGGACGAAATCGACGCTTTGAGCGACTGGGCCGACGACTTCCTGCTCCCCGTCTACGGGGCGGAGGTCACCACGGCCGCACCCTGGTGTCTGCGGTGGCAGGAGCACGACGACGTCGTCGCGTGGCTGCACGCCCTGTGGCTCGCCTACCAGCAGCACAAGGACCCCGAGGCCGGCTTGAGCGGCCTGTTCGTCTGGCACCGGGACTTCCTCACCCACGCCATCGCCGCGATCCGCGCACCCGGCGGCCCGCTGTCGGCCTGCATGACCTCCCCGGACCGGCCCGCACACCGGATCCTGCCCGGGCCGCCGCCCTCGACGCGTACGGAGAAGGCGGACACGGCGGGAGCCGAGGAGCCTTTGCCTGACGAGCCGACGTCATGAGCGGCGGGCAGCCGGCCTTCGGCCTCAGCTTCGACCCTCGGGCTCTGAGCGACCTCCTGCAGGCCCCGAGCGACATCCGGGACCTCACCCTCGCCCGTCTGCAAGAAGTGGTGAACGCCGAACGTTTCGGGATCAAACTCACCGGCGACCTGGAGGGCTACCGCAAGCTGTTCGTGGATGCCCGCAAGGACTGGCGCGTCGTGTACGGCATGCGGCCAGCCCCTGAGACCTCTGTCCATCAACGGGAGATCCACGTGGTCGCCATCCGACCGCGGGCGAACAACGACGTCTACGACGAAGTCGGTCGTCGCCTGGGGATGACCCGCCGGCCCCTGAGCGCGCGTACGCACGCGGCCCGCGCCCGCTCGCCGCAGCTCATGGCACACAGCCCGATGCCGAAGCCGGGCCCCCTGCCCTCCACGATGCCGGGCCTGCCCCGACCCGCCCATGGCCCAGCACACCACCACGCTCGCTGACACAAGGAGCACTTGCCTATGCCCTCTGATCCGGCGCTCGTTCGCCGAGCTGTTTCGGATCTCGACCACCGCATCGAGGCAGCGACCGGCCACGATGTCGACACCCTGTGGGCGCACCGGGACCGGGGCATCCTCGATGAGCCGCACGCCCGCCTGGTAGACCTGCACCGCGAGCTGGCCAGGGCCCAAGCCAGCGTGACCTTCTTCCGCACCCTCCTGCACCGCCTCAGCAGCGGCGAGTTCCCCACCGACGCGGCTCTGCTCGCGCGGGTCGACCGCACCGTCGATCAGATGCGGGAGGCCGCCGGCGAACGCGACGCCGCCGCGGCTCGCGTCATCACGGCCCTGGAAGCGATCCAGACAGCCAACCGCAGCACACGCGGCGAACGCACACCACTGCCGCCCACCGACCACGCTGCCCTGCTGGCCATCGCCGGCAGCGCCAAGCTGCACCAACACCTCCTGACCGGACGCCTGTCGGTGGTCACCGCCTCCGGAACCCGGATCACCTACGCACGCTTCCAGCAGCTCGAGTCCTCCGGCCTCGTCTCCCGGGACACCAGCCACCCGCTGCACGCCGGACAGCCGGTCTCACTGACCGACGCCGGCCGTGCCGCCCTCACCGGCAGCCGCCAGGCGAGTACGGCTCCCACCCCGACCCCCGTTCGGCCCGGCACATGGCCCGCTGCTGCACGGCCCCGCCGCTGACCCTGCCGCCTACCCAAAGGATCTATGCCTTCCCCCGAACTGGACCTGCGCCTGGACGGCTTGGAGGCCGCCGACGAGCGAACGGAAGAGGCGTTCTGGCACGCAACCGGGAGCGAGCTGGGCATGCTCACCGCGCTCGCCGAACACCACACCCCAGACGGAGTCCACAGCTATTTCGTGCTGCACAACGGAGCCGTCACCTGGGGCGCTCCCGGCGACCCGCAGCTCGTAGCCCTCCACCTGCGGCGAGACATCCAGACAAAGACGTTCCGCTTCGACCACGCGGAACTGCCCTTGCCCGCGATGGCCCAGGCATGGCTCATCCACCGCGGATGCGCCCCCGACGCCATCGGCCTGCTGCCCGGCAGGGGAACCGCGCCGGCGGACGAGTTGACCCGCGCGCTGGAGCAACGGCTCATGCGCGATGGGGACCACTTCGCCCTTCTGCACAGCTACACCGAGGACGGCCCCGACAACGCGGTCACCGTCGTGGTCCTCCGCGCCCTCGACGAGCGCAGTCCCACTCCGTTCCGCGTACTGCACGAGGAGGTCGACACCAGCGCGTGGACCCACACCCTGCGTGAGGGCGGCTTCGACTCAGTCGACGATGCACTCCAGTGGTGCGAGGACCGCCTCGCCGGCGAATCCTCACCTCTGCCGCCGGTCAGGCCCTCAGCCCGGTTCACCCGGCACTTGACCCCTGTGGTCCCCGCCCTTGCGACGCGTCCTTCGGGCCGCAGCCGTTGAAGCTCAACCCCGTATGGCGGGGCCGAAATATAGGCGACGATCGCCGGTTAGCCAAACCGGCGAATCTGCGGACTCTTATTCGGCCAACGGGACACCACCCCCACTCCGAATCTGTTAAGCATTTCCCCTTTCACGTACGGAGGTTACTTCCGCATGCGCTCCATCCCGCCTCCAGCAGAACCGCGTTACTCGCCCGCTCGCTGATTTCCCCCTTCCCTGACCCAGCCGGCCACGGTGCCCGCGGAAGAAAGGAGTGCTTCTTGTCCGACGGCACAGAGGATGTCGTGGGCGTGCTCACCGAGCAGATCGAGGCACGGTTCTCCATGACCATGGACGAGCTGAAGGCCGCGGTTGCGGCGGCACCGGCCGCCAACCGCGAAGCCACGGACATCGTCAAGTGGCACGGTCTGTTCGTCGAGTCCCAGGCGGCACTCGTGCGCGCGGAGGACGCGCTGCTGGCCGCGCTGGAGACCCAGCCCAGCGAGGTCGACGACCCGACCATGGACCTCGCCCAGCGCGTCAATGCCGCCGTCGGTGCGCGGGACGGGCGGGCCATGGTGGTGCGGTGGCTCCTGGACCCGGCAGCCCCCGGTAAGCAGGACCTCACCACCCAGCGGCTGCCCCGATTCAGCCACGGCGCCCGCAAGGGGCCGGCAGTACAGACCAGCGCGCCGACCCGTCCTGCAACGACGCCGACACCCGTGCGCGGCGGCCTGCGGTGAGCGCCCGCGACAAGCCCAGCACCGTCGACAGACGACTGCACGAGATGTTCGGCGCCCCGGTCGCCGAGCTGTACACGGCAGCGGCCGGCCCGGACTGCTCGGCCGCGCTGGCCCGTGCCCTTGAGCTGCGCTCCTTCCTCGCCCTAGCCGAGGAGCAGGTCGCCCGCGTGCGTGACCGCGTGCACCACGCCATGGCCGCCGACCGCGACATGGACGAACTGTCCGCCGACGACCTGCGGATGGACGCGCAGTGGCTGGAGGCCGCGCTCGAGTCCCGCGACGGCTACCGCGCCGCCCTGGACAACCTGATGCGCACCATGCCGCCTCCCGGCCAGCGGCCCCAGCCCCTCCGCACGCTCCAGCAGACGGCTACCACCGCCATGCCCCCCGCCATCGCCGCCCTGGCACCGCAGCGTGCCGGGGCGGCCCGGGCCAGCCGACCCTGAAAGCCCCACCCGAGTGCCCCACCTGACGTCCACCGAGTTCGCCGGACGGATAGAGGAGCTGTACGGCGCCCCGCTCGCCGCCCTCGAAACCCACGCACAGGATCAGCCGCAGGGCATGCTCGCCGCCCTCCTCGGCAGCCACCACGACATCGCCCTCGCAGAGCGGAGCATCGCCTTCCACCGCGAACGTCTCGCCCAGCTCGTCGCCCCGGACTGGGAGATCGGCACCCACGAGGTGTCGCACGTCCTGGACTGCGCGCGGCGGCTCGCCGAAGCCGTCGCCGTGCGAGACGTCCAGGCCAAGACCGCTTCCGCAGTGCTGCGCAGCCTCGGACGCGTCCACCCGCCCGAGCCGTCCACCGCCCCGGTGCATGCCGTACCTGCCGCGCCCGCCATGGCCGCGAGCCCTGCACCCAGCCGCTGACCCCGCGGGCTGTTCCCGTTCATTCACCCCAGGAGTTCCCCCTTTGGCCACCACCGGTCTGCCCCCGGAAACCGACGCCGACATCGCCCGGGTCACCGAGGCGCTCGCCATGATTACCCCGCGATGGAACGTGCGGATCCTGCTGGCGCTGTCCGGCCGGCCCCTGCGCTACACAGAGCTCGCGGACCGGCTGCCCTGGCTGCAGAGCGGCCAGCTCCACCCGAAGCTGCACTCGTTGTGCGATGCCGGTCTCGTCGAGCGGACCAAGCACTCCGCCAGGCACGTCACCTACGGCCACACCGACCGCGGGACCGCGTTGCTGCCCATCCTGCCGCTGATCGTCGCCTGGGCCGAAGCACACTTGGAGCAGCCGGAGCGGCCGCTGCCGCCGATTGAGCAGATCGAGGACAGCCTGACGCTGCTCACCCGCCGGCATGCCGCCGCGATCCTGTGGGTGCTGAAGGCCCGCGCCGAGGCCAGCGGCCGGGCTCTGGCCAGGCTTGTCATGCCTAGCAGCGACTGGTCCAACATCTATCCGCCGCTTCGCCAGCTCGCGGCCGACGGGCTCGTCGAAACCGACGGCGTCGGGCAGCCTTACCGCCTGTCCGCAGCCGGTGACGCGCTCGGGACCGTGTTCGGGGCGCTGTCCGCCTGGTCCGCCGGGCAGCCCCTCACGCAGGCCGCACAGCATCCGCTCTGGGGACGAACGGCCACGCCGACTCCGCAGAAGTGGACCAGCCACCCGTCACGCCTGCCGTCCCGGACATCGGAGCCGACACCCGCGAGGACCGGGGCCGGCCACTCCTCACGGCCGGCATGGCGCCACGGCGATCTGTTCTCCCACGCCACCCCGGCCCGCCCGAAGGCGGCCCTCCTGGCGGGAGGACCGCGCCGATGACCTCCTCCCTCGCTCCGGCCGACGTCCAGCACGCCTGCACCGTGCTCTCCTCGCCGGCCTTGATCCGGCTGATCACCGAGATCGACGACAACGGCGCCGTCCCGCTTCGCGGACTGGCCCGCACACTCGCCGACCAGCCCCCGCACCAGCTCCGGCGGGCCACCGACCAGGCACGCGCTCTCGGTCTTCTGCGGGTGCGATCCGGCGTCGGCCTGTGCCTGTCCACGCCCGGCGTGGAACTGGCGGACGTGTACGACGCAGCCGCCCGCTGGGCGCGGCGCCACTCGTACCCGGCGCCGGTCGCCGACTTCACCAGCCGTGTCCAGCACACCCTCGCTCTCCTGGCCGACACTGCGCTCCATGCCGAGCAGGGCGGACACCCGGACGCCACCAGCGACCGTACCCCGAGTGCTCAGGCCGCAGCGGACCTTGACCAGCCGCGCGACCTGCTCATCCAGTGGCTGCAGGCGAACCACCAGGCGTCTCAGAGCACCGATGCCGGATCAGCCGCGTGACCGACAACATCGACACTCCTGCCGCACGGCACCCGGCGGCATCCGCCCTGCTGCGGGGCATCTACCTGCCCCGCGCCGCCGATGGTGCCGCGTTCGCGATGACCACCTACGGCATCCCCCTCCTGGTCCTGGCGGCCACCGGCTCCGCAACCCTCACCGGCCTGGCCTTCGCCCTGGAGTGGCTGCCGCGTCTGGGCGCGTTCACCGTGGCCGGCACCGTCGTCGACCGGTACGGCACGGGCCTGATCTTCCGCGTTGCGTGCGTCGTCCGGGCCGTGATCGTCCTCGCTTCCGCGCTCCTGCTGACGGTTGTGGACGAGCGAGCGCCGGCGGCGACGGCCACGGTCTTGGCGCTCGCCGCACTGACCGGCGTCGCCACCGAATTCAGCTATGTGGCAGCCGAGACCGCAGGCGGTGAGGCCAGCCGCCTGGCCGCAGGCCGCGCCCACCAGGTGCAGTCCGTGCTGCTGGGCATCGACCAGACGGCGATGCTCGCCGGACCGCTGGTCTCGGGCTTGCTGCTGGAGCACGGCGGGCCAGCCGTGATGCTCGGCACGCTCGCCGGCTTCTCGGTACTTGCCGCCGCGCTCGGAACCCGCGGGAGGAATGGCCCGCTCAGTAGCGAGTGGGGGCAGAGCGGGCTGCGCACGGGCTGGACCACGCTGCGCTCGCTGCCGGCGCTCGCCTGGCTGGTCGGCGGTCTTGTCGTCTCCAACTGCGCCATCGGCCTGCTCCAGGCCGCCATGCCGGTGATCGTGGTGACAGAGCTGGGACGTTCCAGCGCGGATGCCGGACTGATCTGGTCGATCGCCGCCCTCGCGTCTCTGCTCGCGATCACCGCCGCCCGCCGCGCGATCGACCGCTGGGGACTGTGGCCGGTGGGAGCCGCAGCAGCCGCCGTCGCCGCCAGCGCCACGCTCGCCGTCGCCCAAGCGGGCACCTACCGCGGCTATCTGCTGCTGGTCGCCCTTCTGATGGCCGGCGAGGGGGGACTCACCGTCGTCCTGCGCACCCTGCGCTCCCACCTGATCCCGAGCGAGGTCTTCGGCAGCACCCTCAGCCTGACCATCCTGCTCCTCCTGTTGCCCTTCCCCGCCGCTGGACTGCTCGTCGCGGTCCTCCCGCCCGCCCAGCTCGGGAACGCCGTCACCGCCGCAGCCGTACTGCAGGCCATCGGCCTCGCCACCGCCTTCACACGACTGCGCACCTTGCGCGCCACCCCCGTCTGACCCCCCGACCAGCCATTCCCCTCCCACCCTGATCCTCCTGAGGAACCTGCCCTTGACCGACCGTCCTGTTGTCCTGGTCGTGGCCGCGGCCGACATGGAAGCCGAGGCATATCGCGGCTACTGCCTGCAGTCCGTGGCTGCCGCCTACGACGTCGTCCTCATCACCGGCGAGGAACCCTCGTGGGAGGTCCCGTACATCCGGGACTGCGTGGTCGTGCCCGACCCGACCGACCAGGCGGCCCTGTCCTCCGCAGGCCGCGCGCTGGCCGACCGCTACGACCTGGCTGGGGTGTTCACGTGGACCGAGTGGTACCTCGTCCCGGTCGCCCGCCTCGCGCGCCAGCTCGGCCTGCCGACCACAGCGCCCGAGGTGATGCAGGCGTGCCGCAACAAGGCCACCGCACGAGCCCTGTTCGGCCGCCACGGGCTTCCGTCGGCCGCCTCGGCGAGTGTGCGCACTCGCGAGGAGGCGCACACCGCGGCCGAGCGGATCGGCTACCCGGTCGTCCTGAAGCCCTCCGCGCACGCGGCCAGCATTGGTGTGATCCGCGTCGACACTCCCGAACAGCTCGCCAGCGCCTACGACTTCGCTGCCCGAGCTGCCGCACAGGGGACCGAGAGTACGAGCGTCCTGGTCGAGGAATACCTCGACGGGCCGGAGGTCTCCGTCGAGTGCGTCACCCACCGGGGCGAGACAACCGTCGTCGCGGTCACCCGCAAGACCGTCAGCGCACCCCCGTTCTTCGAGGAGCTGGCGCACTCGGTGGACGCCGCCAACCCGCTCCTCGACGTCGTCGCCCCCGCGGCCCGAGCGGCGATCCACGCCCTTGGGATCACCGACGGCGTCAGCCACATCGAGATGCGGCTGGTCGACGGCCAGCCCCGCCTCATCGAGGTCAACGGCCGCCTCGCCGGAGACATGATCGGCCACCTGGTCCGCCTCGCCACCGGCATCGACCTGGCCCGAGCCGCGGCCGACGTCGCCTGCGACCGCGCGCTCGACCTCACCCCAACAAGGAGCTCGGCCGCCGCAATCCGGCTGATCTACCCACAGCGCTCCGGCACGCTCACCACCCTCCGCACTGACGTCCCGCGCCCGCCCTGGCTGCACCGCGTCCACTTCCAGCACCAACCCGGAGACCATCTCCTCCTCCCCGAGGCCGGAGGAGACATGTTCACCGCCCGCATCGGCTACGTCATCACAACCGGCCCCACCGGGGCCGTGGCGCACGCCCGCGCCGAGCAGGCCGCTCGCGCCCTGACCATTGAGGTCAGCAAGCCCACCGACGCGGACCAGGCCGCGTGAGCGAAACAGACGCGGCCGTGCGGGCCAGCCGCCGCCTGCTGACCGGCTACTTCCTCGGCCTCGGCGTCGTGATGGCCCTGTGGGGGGCTCGGATGCCGGCGGTCCAGCGGGCCGCCGATCTGGACACCGCCCGCCTGTCCCTGGTGCTCCTGGCCGCCGCGCTCGGCATGGTCGCCGGACTCCGTGTCGGCGGTCACCTCGTCCGCCCCGTACGGCTACCCGGCCTGCTCACCACCAGTGCCGTCACGCTCGCCGGGAGCCTCGCCCTGCTGGGCCAATGCCACACATTCATCGCGCTGCTCACGGCCGCGCTGGTATTCGGCGCCGTGCACGGTGTCCTGGATGTCGCGGTCAACTCGGCGGCGGTGCACTGCCAGAACGCGGCCGGCCGACCCATCATGTCCTCTCTGCACGCCGCCTACTCCCTCGGCGCACTCGGCGGCGCCGCCTTGGCTGCGGCCACCGCGAACACCACGCACAGCATCCTCTTCCTCGCGAGCGCACTGGTAGTGGCCACTGCCGCACTCGCTACGGCACCAAGAGCACGCGCCCTGGCCCGACTTGAGGAACCCAGTGGAGTCGGTCGGCTCCGCTTGGATGAGGATCGGCCGGCGCTGTCGCCGGGGAAGCTGTGGCTGCTGGGCGCGCTGGCCGCCTCGAGCCTGCTGGGCGAGGGAGCGGCGGCCGACTGGGCCGCCGTTCACCTGGACAGCCTGCACGCCACGACCGCGGTCAGCGCGGCTGCGTTCGCCCTCTACAGCGCGGCCATGGCGCTGGGACGGCTGACCGGCGACCGGCTCACCGCCGTCTTCGGTGCCCCCGCCGTGGCCCGGGCAGGAGCGCTGCTCGCCGCCGCCGGACTCGCCACCGGCGCCCTGGCCGCGAGCGTGCCGCTGGCCCTGACCGGCTGGGCCGTGTTCGGACTCGGGCTGTCCACCACTGTCCCCTCGCTCATCACCGCCGCAGGCGTCGGCGGCCCGAAGGCCGTGGCGACGGTCTCCGTCACCGGCTATCTCGGCCTGCTGGCCGGACCCGCCCTGATCGGCGCCCTCGCCAGCGCCACCACCCTGTCCACGGCCCTGCTGCTACCCGCCCTACTCGCAGCCGCCGTCGCCGGCCTGTCCCATCGCGCCTTGGAGAAACCCCGCCCTTGACCGTCACTACCGCCCACACCGGCCCCGACGCCGTGATCCTCGACTACAACGGCGTCATCGGCCTCCAGCCCACCCGCAGCCAGTGGCTCAACCTCGCCCGCACCGCCGGATGGCCCGAGGACGGCCTCACCGCCTTCCAGCGAGCCTTCTGGAGCGCCCGCGAGCCCTACGACGCCGGCCAGCTTAGCGACCTGGCGTACTGGGCCAAGGTCCTCGGCTCCCACCCAGTCCGAGCCTGCTGCGCGAACTGCGCACCGTCGACACCGCCATGTGGACCCCCACCGACGGCCGCGTCCTGGACGTCCTGAACCGCGTCCATGAAACCGGGTTGCCGATGGTGCTCCTGTCCAATGCTCCCCGGCACCTCAGCGACGTCTTGGACAGCCAGGACTGGCGTCCCCTGATGGCCCAGACCCTGTACTCGGCCCGTCTGGAGGTGTGCAAGCCCGCTCCTGCCGCCTACCAGCACGCCCTCCAGGCGCTCGGCGCTGTCGATCCCCGTCGTGTCCTGTTCGTCGACGACCGGGAGGACAACTGCCACGCCGCCCGCCGTCTCGGACTGCGCGCACTGCACTACACCGGTCGGCCCGCCGCCCTGGAAGCAGCTCTGCTGCCCACAACTTGACCCGCCGCAGACCCCACCCTCATTGGATCGCTCCCGTGCCGCTCCACGACGACATCGACGGAGACGTCTACGTCTCCCCGCGCTACCTCGCCCGGACCACCGAGACCGGCGACCCCGCCCTCGACCCGCTCCGCAACCTCGGCTGGGAACTCCACAACGACGACCTCGGCAACGCCTACCTCAATGCCCCAGACCGAAAGGTCCGCCTCGGCTACCTCCCCGAAGGCGACGACGACGGCCTGTGGCGCATCAACGCTTACAAGGACCGCTTCGGCCCGCCTGTCTGGGGCGTGTGCTTCAACGACTCCTGCCCGACGGAGTTCGTGACCGCTTTCACCACAGCCCTGGCTGCGGCATACGAGCAGGGCCCCAGCAGTTACCTCGCCCGGCCCGTCTCGGGGAGCAAGGACCGTGATCCCTTCCTGGCCGTGGCCCCGCTCATTCAGCGGGGCTGGCTGATCGACCGCCCTCGATGGGGCGTCTTCGCCGTCCACTCGCCCGACGGCCTGGCCGCGCTGGAGTACACCACCGGCGACCTCGACCCGGAAGTGGAGCTGACCACCCGCGAAGCCCGCTGGCAGCTGTGGGCCGGCACTACCGCAGACCGCCCCTTCTGGTACGCCACCGCCACCACCGACACGCCCGTGGCCCTGCTCAAGGCTGTCACCGAGAGCTTCTCCGACCCCGCGCCCCTGGCCCGCTGGCGGGACGCCACCTACAGCTACGTCGAGGGCAAGGCTCTGCTCACCCCTATCCACCCGTCACACCCGCCGCACCCGACCCCACTCGACGTGCAGCGGGCCGTCTCCCGCCGACTGGCCACGCTCCCCGCCCCCAGCGTCCCGCGCTGGAGCACAACCAGCCGCCCAGCCCTGCCCGGCCAGCGCCGCTAACGCCAGCCCGACCTCGACCGGAGACACCTCTTGTCCCTACAGGCCCCCGAGTTCTTCGCCGAACTGTGCCTCCCCTTCCCCGACAGCACGGTCGTCGGCAGCACCTACTACGCCACCCCCGTCGCGGGCGCACCGCTACGCCTGCGGATCAGCTTCACCGGAACCATGCACGCGGACACGTACGGCGGCCTGCGCCTGGCAATCGTCCACGCGGACAGGGGCGAGATCGATGCGGTGGCGCTCAGCTTCGTGGACCACGGCACCTTTCACCGCCGCGACGAGGCCCACAACACCTCGGCCAACAGCAAGCATTACGGCACGTTCGGCACGTACCACCGGCCCGGCATGCCGCCGTGGGAGGGCGCTGTCACCACCGGGCTACGTGATGCCATCGAGCAGTACACCGCCGTCTGGTTCCCCGGTGCCTGGGCAGCGTCGGCGCCGCACCGCACCGCAGGCCGCACCGCTCACAAGGCTCCCGCCCCGCTGGCCGCCCGCAGCGGCGGCCATACCCGGTGAGCCGCAGTCTCCCGTCCTGCCCCAGTGTTCCCCGCGGCCTTTCCAGGAGCCACTCCCTGTCATCCGACCCGTTCAAGAATCTCGACCCCGCCCAGACCGTGAAGGTCCTTCCCCGCCACCTGGCAGGACCCGGCCCAGCAAGTCCCCGTACTGCCTGGCCCTTCCCCTTCGACAAGGACTGGTCAATACACCAGGCTGAGGAGGGAACGGCCTCTGCCACCAGTCCCTGCCTGCGGCTGTGGACCAGCTTCGACCCCCAGCCCGACAAGCCCCGCAAGGGCACGTGGACCATCGGCGCGAACCGTGTCCCGTTCGGCCAGGCGGCGTGGCAAATCACGTTCGACGCCTCTACGCCGGTCGAGCTGCTGCACGACGTCCATGCCGAGCTGCTCGACCTCTACCTGGAAGACCGGCACAGCGACCGCGACCGGCTGTACGAGGACGCGACGGCGCCGCACGAGGCGTACGCACCGTTGTTCGCCCGTGGCTGGAGCCACGACGTCAAGACCGATGGCACGCAGATCTTCCTCGCGCCGGACGGGCTCGGGGGCGTGAGGCACCGGTACACCACCACCGGCTCCGACGGACCGACCTGGACAGCGTGGGGCGGATACCCGAGCGAGCCGTACTGGCAGGCGCGCTTCTCATTCGGTACGCCCACCACGCTCGTCGCGGCCTTCACCGCCTCGCTGAGCTCCACCGAGCCGGTACACCGCACCGCCAGGGACGTTCCCTTCCACACCCGCAACCGCCTCTACATCGCCGCAGCGACGGTCGAGAAGCCACCCGGCAGCTCACCCATCGTCCCCCCTCCTGCGGGACCTGGCCCTGGCCGGACCCGATGACCTCCCCACCACTTGATTTAAGGATCCCCCTTTCTCATGCATGCTCGTACCGTCCGCGGCGCCGTCCGATCCGCCACCGTCGCTGCCGCGGTGACCGCCAGTCTCACCTGGGCCCCGGCCGCAAGCGCCCAGATGCCCGAGGCGACCCCCTCCGCCACTTCCACCGAGGCCCCCGTCTCCGACACGGGCAGCGTCTCCATCGTGAAGAAGGACCCAGCCGGCGACGTCCTCCTTGGTGCTGCCTTCCTCCTTCTCGACGCCACCGGCCAGGAAGCGCGAACCGGCAAGACCGATGCCCAAGGGCAGCTGACCTTCACCGACCTCGCCCCCGGCGTGTACCGGCTGAAGGAGACCTTTTCCGGCAGCCCGCTCCACGACGTAGTCGCCGACCAGGACGTCATCGTCACCCCGGGCGCCACCGCCCGCCTGACGATCGTCGACCCGTTCAAGGCCACCAAGGTTCTCCTCCAGGCGAAGGACGACAAGACTGGAAAGCTGCTGCCCGGATCCACCGTGAACATCGGTACGGGCAGCGAGATCCTGCTCACCCTCACCACCGGGTCGCAGGGCACAGCCACGGGAGAGCTGCCCGTGACGAGCCGGAAGACAGAATTCTGGGTCAAGCAGGTGCAGGCCCCCGCCGGCTACGACCTCTACAAGCTGTCGAAGACATTCACGGCAGGCCCAGGCGCGCCGGTCACCGTGACCGTCACCAACGCGGAGGCCGCGACCAGGCCGGAGCCCAACCCCTCGAACAAGCCGACACACGAGCCCACCGGCACCCCGCCCACACCTGCGGACAAGCCGAGCGGCAGCGGGACCGGCGGATCGAAGCCCTCCCCGATGGGCACCAGCACGCCGGACGCAGTCGCCTCGCCCACCCCAGCGGTGGGGCTGGACGACGACACGACACCGAAGCCTCCGGCCGGCTCCCTCGCCCACACCGGCGCCGACGCCACCCCGTGGATTGCCGGCGGCGCGGGTCTCCTCATCGCCGCAGGCACCGTCGCCCTGGTCGTCACCCGACGTCGTACGTCGGCCGAGCCCGAGCCGGACGACACCAGCGAGACCAGCTAGCCGAAGATCACCCACCATCAGCAGGCCCCTGGGACGTCATCCCGGGGGCCTGCTCTCGTCTACCGCCGCGTGCCCACTGGGTCCACCTGCGCCAAGACCGCCACACCGCCCGGCGAAACCCCTACAGTCGGCCGAAGGTGAAGGCGTGCGAGAGCAGAGGAAGGTTCGTGACACGAGGTGGTGACATCGGACGGTACTTGTACTGGTCCGACCGCCGGGTCCGCGCTGTCGCCGAGGAGATCGGCCTTGCCCTGGAGCGCCGCTGGCAGTGGTCGTTCACCCTGAGCCTCCCCATGACGCAGCTTCAGATCGGTGAGGCCAATCGCGCCAGGAACCGCCTGCGGATCGCACAACGACTCCTGCGCAAGCTCGGGCCGCTCGCCGCCTCCACCTTCGACGCCCCTCCTTCCGCCCCTTACGTCCAGGGCACGGGCCATGTGGAGTTCGCCGAGTTCGTTGGCAACTACGCCGCGAACGAGGCCGTGCTCTGCCACATCCGCACCCGTTGCGCGGAGGGACGACCGGTGGACGTCGTCCTCTTCGGCAGCATGGAGCACGTCGAAGGCTTCCGTTCCGGCGACGCGCTCGACGCTGGCTGGGTCTCGTCCGCCGCCCCGGCGATCGAGGAACTGTTGCGCAGCCGGGGCACCGAGAACACCTGGCAGTGGGACGACGACCAGTCCCGTGCCGTGGAAGCCCTGAAGATCGCGGTTCAGCAGGGGCAGCGTCCCGGCCATGAACACGAGGGCCAGCCATGGACCCGCGGGTACACGCTGGGACACGACCGTCAGGCCCACTGGTGTGCCGAGGTCTACGCGGATGTCGTTCTGGACGACGCTCGGTGGAATCTCGACGGCGAGTTGGGCATGGCCGACGCACACCGGATCGTGATTGGTGCTCCTCTATGGGTGCGGGCACTGCGGCCGGACACCATCGTCCGCTACCAGGCAGGAGCCACCGGGTGGTTCCGCCGTCTGCTTGGTCGGCGCCCGGCACCAGCGCCGTCGAGCCCGTCGGCCCATGCCGCTATCCGTGCTCCTGGCCGAGTTCGAGCGCCGGAATGAGAACGGCGGAGGCGTCGCAGTCGGTGCAGGCGCGCGCTCTGTCCCGCATCAGCGCGTTCACCGCCTCCAGCGTGCCCAGCTCTGTCCCGCCGCCCGCGGCGTGCCGGCACATGGCGTCATGCACGACCGTACGCCCCCGGCGCTCGGGGGCGGGACGGACCACCCAGCCGGGAGCCGGCCGCGGCGGATGACCTGGCAGACGACGCGTCGGCACGCCGGACAGATCCACGCCCTTGATGGGCGTCAGCTGCCGATCGGTCACCCAGACCGTGTACTCGGCCGCCTCGACTCCGTCCTACTGGTGAAGAGGTGGTATTCCAGGAGTGCGCTATTCGGCCTCTGGGGCTGAGGCGGCGGTCGGGGCGCGCCTGTTCGATGCCCTTGCCTCTGTGCCCACTTGTCATCTGTGCGGATGAGGTCGAGGACCAGCCCGAATGAAGTGCGAGCAGCTGTGGCCCGTGTGCGCGATGAGGCTGCTGCGTGGCTGGAAGCCTTCGACGGAGGGCTTGACCTGTTAGACGAGCGGAGGCTCCTCACGGCCATGCGTGCGGCCCAACTCGAGCTGCGGGCGGGGACGGTGTACTTGCTGCGCGAACCCCTGCATCCCTTCGACGTGCGGTACGCCGGGGAAACCATGACCCCCCTCCGAGTTCGACTCGCGGGACACCGCAGTAAGCGGGAATTGCCGGTGGGTCGGTGGATCGCGGCGCTGAAACGCAGGGGACTAGAGCAGATCCACGAACCCAGCCCGCCCGGCGTCAGCGCTCGCCTCCTCAAAGACGTGGAGAAACACTTCATCTACCAGTACACATGGCAGGGTGCGGACCTCCTGAACCGTGGATGCGCCGACGAAGATGCGGCTTCCTACATCTGGATGCAGCAGCAGGTGTATCTCGCCTATCGCTATGAACCGTCAGTTCCCTACTGGGATGAGGAGGCCGAGGAGTGGGATTGGGAGAAGCCCGATCCCCCACCACGCTGGGACTCACTACGGCGCTGGCGCTACCGGGTCTGAGGTGCCTTCTGCCTTGAATGCGAGGCCCAACCAGGCCAGCCATGCCGCCTTCAGCAAACAGCCGCATCAAGGCGACAGGGGCCCGCGAATCACCTGCGACGCGTTGCTGCCAGGGTTCGATACGACATGGCCCGAGGAAAACGACCAGGAGAACACCGCCGACGCCCACTCGTGAGCTAAGCGCCCTGCAGCGAGGCATGTGACGGTTATCAATTCGCAAAAGTAAGCAGCACCGTTTGCATGGTAAAGAGGCAGTGTTCCGACCCTGCGCTATTCCACGGCACCCGGCCAGGGGAGCCTTGATGGTCTCGCCATGGTGCTACGAGATCGCGGCGGCGTGCAGGAGAGGCTTCACCTCAAAGCCGGGGCAGAGGATCCTTGACGTTCGAAAGCTTCTTACTGCGCACGGTTCGGCCGTCGGAGAGCAAGATCCGAAAGCGTACGTATCGGGGCACCTGCCCGCCAACCAACTTGCGCTCGGGTAGGTCCATCCACAGCTTGACTCCGTCGAAGGCAGGGACCTTCAACGGTTCCTCGAACCGTTCCGCCTTCAGGAGCTCGGACCTTATGCGTGGTACGCAACTCAAGTGAGCGACGAGTTGCACCCGTTCTGCTCCCGCCGCCGTCGAACCCTTGTTCATCAGGCGCAAGCCAAAGCGACAATCACGCCTCCTCACCCTCACGAGCGCCCTCACGCAGCACTGGGCTGATACCCCATCTTTCAACCCTTACCTTCACCTTGGGCTTCGCACGCCGATAGGCCATCCACGAGATAAGCAGGCTGAATGATGAGATGGTGGCACTAGCTCCGGCGATTGCCCGCGCGAGGTTGTCAGGTTGTGGCGCCATTGACCAAGTGTGCCGACGGATGCCTGGGTCCACCCAGGGACACGCTGAACCGCTAACCGCCGTGGACTGTCCTGACCGCCGAGGTTCGAACATGGCTGCGGGTCGGTGAGGCGGGCAGATCCGATGGGGAAAACTGATAGTCCGGTCCGCCCCAGTGCTCGTAGCCTGTTGCCGTGAAGCCGAGAAATCTCGCCGCGATCCTCACCCTTCCGAAGCAACAACGGTTTGGGGTCATAGCCGAGGGACTGCAAATGCTCGCGGAGCACGTTGGCACGCTGCGCGACGACCTGACTCATCTCCAGGAGGCGCAGCGATCTCGCGGCGCTGCCGTGATCGACGGCCTGGCGAGTGAGGAAGCCGCCAAGATCCTCATCCTGCTAGATATCGCACGCATGGGCTGGGATGACGACCCTGCCGTGGCGCGACAGATCAAGAGCATCATCAGCCACAGAGTCCGCGGTATCTACGGTCGTGTGATCGAAGGCCGGCCGGCCAGCTTCGGTGAGGTCCGCCGATACGCCGACAGCCTGCGTCGGAGCCACTACCTCGATGGTCCTAACGACGTGGACTGGATCTTCCGGAACGTCGTCGAGGCGGAGCGCGAGGAGAGCCTCTACGTCGACTACGTCACGAGCGAGGGCGTCAGCCTCTGGATAACACCGGCTTCCGGCAGCGAGCTGAGGCTCGAACTGTGGCCGAGCATGGTGATCGACCTGGCAATCGCATTGCACCGCCTTGGGTGCACGAGCGAGGTGGGCCTGACGATCATCGCTGACGAATGGAAGAGCGTGCCCCTGGAGGACAGCACCCACTGGTCGGTGGTCGAGGGAATTAACACAGCCATCTTCGACAAGCTCAACGCGGCCGGTCTCTGCAGCGACGATCTGACACCGTCAGACGTGCGGCTCGCCCGTGAGCACTGGACTTTTCCTCTCGGTAGCCTTGAGCTATCGGAGATCAAGGTCACGCAGGCGGATCTCCAGGCTCGGCGAGCGAAATGGCTCGCGGACCAGTGGTAGCCGACCCCGCCCAGCCGCCCGGGCACTGTTCCCCGACGGTTTCGACGACCGTGTTCGACGGCAGCCTGCGCGGCCCCGGCCGTCAACCCCGGCCCGACAGCCCGGCACAGACGGGCCACCACCCAGGCGCGGGTGCCCTCCAACTCGGCCTGGGCTTCCCGCTGTCGCGGGGTTCGGTAGCTCACGACGGGCCGGGACGGCGGACGACAGTGCGACGCGGAGCCGCCGGAGCCGGCCCCGGCGTGCCATCGGCGCTCTTGCGGACCTGAGCGTTGACGACCTCCGGTTTGATCAAGTCGTTCGGTGTGCAGCCCAGGATGTCGCACAAGGCGACCAGGGTGTCCATGCTCAGACGCTGCGGCGGCTGCGTGACCAGCCGATAGACCTGCTCACGCGAGAGCGTGATGCCGCGCTCGGCGAGCAGCGGTACCAGATCCGAGGTCTGGAACATTCCCTGGTCGGCCATGAGCTGGCGCAGCTTCCACTGGTAGCCCATCTTCCTGATCACACCGTCACACTCCAGTCGTCACCCAGGCGGTCCTTCATCGACGCCTCCAGCAGCTGGTTGCGGTACTCGTTTGAGACGCCCATGTAGATGGCGGTGGTGGCCGCGTGGGAGTGACCGACCTGTTCCTGAACGAACCGAGCCGGGTAGCCGAACTCGGTCAGGTGGGTGATGTAGCTGTGGCGCAGGCAGTGCAGGTCGAGGTCCTCGTCCAGGCCCGCGTCCTGCCGGGCCGCGACAAAGGCTTCGTTGATCGAGCGGGGCGACAGCCGCCCGACCCGTTCGGTCACCCACAGCGCCGGGTGCCGGCCCGGTGAGAGGCGCGGCCGGATCTCCGTGATCCACTCGTCGAGGACATCGATCGCCCAGTCCATCTCGGGAACGGTCAGCACCGTGCGCCGTTTGGGAGGCGCCCCCTTTGAGGACTTCCCGAAACGCACCATCATGCTGCCGTAGGCGCCGAACTGCGGGGCCTTCCGGTTGCGCCGCAAATCCACCAGGTCGACCCGGGACGACTCGGTACGCCGGGTGCCGTAGGCGTAGATCGTCTTCAGCACCGCCGCGTCCCGCAGCGCGGTCAAGGCACCCTTCCGCCCCTGCCCCCGCACCCTGGCAGGGCGGGCGTCAGCCGCATCGAACAGCGCCTGAACTTCGTCGTAGTCCAGCGGACGCCGGCGGGGATCCGCCTCGTACTCCACCGTATGAGAACCGAATTGCCCTCGTGGAAGACCTCCCGCGGGGCCCCACCGAACTTCTCCAGGCAGGTCTCGATCCACCCGTAACGCCGGTCGAGCAAGTATTCCAGGAACAGAGAGATCGTCACCTCGTACGTGCGGGCCGTGGACATCTGGATCGGCTGCGTACCGCTGCGAAGGTGCGCGATGAATGCCTCGCCCTCCGCCGGAGTCCATTGCCACGGGTGCAGGCCGGTGAACTCCTCCAGACGCTGCACCAGACGCAGGCGCGGATCGATCGTCTTGGCCTTCAGGAAGCGTGCCGCCTGCTGTCGAGCCCAACCGTCTCTCATCGCCTCGAACACCGCTGCTGCCGAGTCGAGGTGCACCACATTCCGGGCCAGCACAAGCCGTGCTGACCCCGGGGCCTCGGTAGTCACGACGCCGTTGTAACGGATGCAACATTGTTGCGGCAGCCTCTTTCCTCCCAGGTCACCGCCAAGAGTGAACTCTCGCCGAAGTCCGCCTCACCGCGCTCGGCCAGCAGTATCAAGAGTTCGAGCAGCCTGCAGGGTGTTGCATCCGATGCAATTCATCCCGTTTGGGCACGCGACCCAGGAGGGGACGCCGACGAGGTAGCGCCACCGGTGCGGGCCGGGCACCTCCTGCCGAGCGTGGAGCCGGACCCGCACGGTCTGCCCGTCCGGCAAGGTCAGCGCTATCTCGGCCGGAAGGGATCCGGCCGTCCGCCGGTCACCGCTCGGGCCGTCCACCTACCCGGCCCCGGCGTCCAGCTCCCGCGCCGCCATACGCAACGCCACCCGCTGCCCGGTCCCGGCCTCATGCCAGTACGGGTGCCACCACACCTGTACCGACAGCTCCAGTAGGCGCCTACGCAGTACCGTCGTCCGCTCACGGTGGGCCGGGTCGGCGAGGCTCCGATAGGTCCGCTCCCAGGCAGACTGCGCGGCGATCAGGTCCTCGGGGAAAGCAGAGCATCGTATACGGTTATTGCATCACGTGTTCGATTTCTGTCGCATCTGTGCAGGTAGTGGGCGCAGGGATCGGTGTCCTGTGACACCGAAGCTTGAGCGGATGCCAACGAAGTTTGATCGGCAGGAACCCAACTCACGGCGTGCAGGGGTGCGGAGCCGTCAGCCAGAGCGAAGGCTCCGCGCGGCTGCTGCACCGTGACGGGATCAGCGGTCGCCGACTGGTGAGGTGACGCACGGCGCGTAGAAGTCCTTCACTCCGAAGCCCCACTGCTTCCAGGGGGCAATGCATTTGAGGACGACGGCGGCCACAGGGGGACTCGCGGTGCCCACGAGATCGGTGACCGTGCCGACCACGGGCACGTTGGGGATGGGTCCGGGGTCTGCCGCGGCTGCCGTGCCGCTGCTGAGGATCGCGGCGCCGGCCAGTGCCGCGACTGCTGCCAGCCTTGTTACGCGCATCAAGGTTGCTCCGTTCGTTCGTGTCGCACCGCAGGGGGCGATGCGCGTAGAGAACGCCTTCGGCCCGATCTTGGTTACGCCGCTGGCAGGCAGATCGCGACGGTTCGCACCTCAAGCTCCGATGGCACACGCTCACAGTTCGCTGTCACAGGACACTCGGCTGGGAATCATGAGCTATGAGTGATACTCAGCGAAGGTTCGTGACGGCGCCGTCCGGTACCTCCGAAGTAGTGGATCCACTGCGCTCGAGCCAGCGGTCGACCCAGGCTGGCACGGAGAGGGCAAGCTGCTGCTGGGCAGCGAAAGTCGCCGGGCGGTGTTTCTGGATCCGCTTCAGGCGGTCGCCATGGCGCTGGATGGCGCGAACCTCCAGCACTCCGGGCCGCTCGGCCAGGCCGGCGGCGACGGTGGTGCACTGGTCGCTGTAGCCGGGCGGCAGATGGCAGGTGCAGTGTTCGTCCACGGAGGCGAGGGGCAGGCCCCAGCTTGGCGCCGCGAGCAGTGCCAGCAGCCGCCGGTGGCCGGTGGTGCCGGAACCTTCCGCGAACGTGGGGTCGATGATCCAGCGTTCGCCACCGCCGCGTTCGTGGTGGCCGAGCCAGCCGGTCACGGCCAGCGGTGCCCCCAGGGTCCGGATCAGGCCGACACGGCGCAGCAGCCCGCTGGTCAGCCAGGCCGACGCCGCGGTGCCCCGGCGGCCCGGCCGCCGGTAGGGACGTTCGGCCGGGTGCCACAGGGCTGGCACGTCGCGGTGGCACGGCGTCATGCCGTAGGCGCCCATCTGCCGGTCCTGGACGTCGACCGCGCGCAGCCAGGCGTCGGGGTCCAGACCCAGCAGAGTGACGGAGGCGGACGTGTCCAGCATGCGCAGCATCACCTGCCCGCCCTCGACGTGGGTACGGGCCCCAGGCACCCCTTGGATGTCGCCGTACTCGTCGGCGCGTGGCAGCAGCGCCTCGGCCAAGTCCAGAGCCTGGGTCTCCTCCGGGTCGCGCCGCTCGACCGGGTCGGCCTCGAATCGGATCAGGAGGCGGTCGGAGCGCGGGTCGACGTATTCGATGCCCCATGGGTGCAGAGTGGTGATCCGACGCCAGGCCAGTGCGGCCATCACCCGGGCCTCCAGCAGCATCTGGTCGGCGTCCGGCTGCGGGATCAGCAAGGAGCCAGGCGCGGCGGCTTCGACCTGGCGCCGGGCGGACTGCCAGGGCATCCCGGTGTACAGACGCAGCAGCTCGGCGCGACGTTCGACGGCGGTTGTCTTCGTAGCTCGAAGCTCCTCAACACCGCGGGGCCGTCCCGACACAGCACGCGCGGCGGAGAGCCACGAAGAACATGCGGACCACGCAGCGGCGCCGGCCGAGTTGGCTTCTCCACGGCGTGCTTGATGTCGGGTCAAGCACGGGGCAGGGACCCCGCCGGGCCCACAGCTCCGGATTCGACCACATCGACCGGGGGCAGGCCCTGGTCGATGTGGTGACGCGCCGCCGCGTCACCCGAACGTTCGCAGTCGGCCATGGGGCCGGGTGAGGTGAGCGCGCCGGCCGGTTCCATCCGTGCCCGCCCGGAACCGTTCCAGCTCAGCACGGTGATCTCCCGGTGCAGAGGTGCCGGGTACAGGCGCCCATCGGGGGTGGCCGGCCCCCACAGCTGGTTGATCAGCTCCGCCAGATCCCGCACCGTTCGGGCCGCCCCGACAGGAGTATCGACATGGTGGCCGGAGGGATGGGCAACGTAGTTACGCAGCTTGGCCAGCGCGTCTTCGACCGCGTGGCTGCGCCGCCCGCGGAGCAGACCCGCCGTACGCGCCCACAGGCGGAGCCCATGCAGCATCCCGTTGAACTCGATGGCGTGGGTGTCGACGACCAGCTTCGCGCGTTGCCGCGTCATCCTGTCCGCGCGCTTCTTGACGTCGTCGTACGACGTGACGGTGTAGGAGACGTCCGGGGCCTGGCGGAGACGGAAGGTGATGGTGCCGGAGCACCACTCCATGAAGCGGTCGCGCAACGCCTGCTCGTAGATGAGGAGCGCCTGGTCGCCGACCATGGTGCACACGTCGTAGCACAGCACGCCGTAGGCGAAGACGGTACGCAGCCGCTTGAAGGAGTCGCGTGTTCCTGCCGCGACATCCTCCACCAGGTCGCAGTCGGCGATCTGCCGCTGCTGGAACTCCGTGGCGTCCTCGGGCCTCATACGGCCGCCGAGCCCGTAGGGGTTGAACGCCAGCGACAGATCGTCCGCAGCGCGCAGCTCCTCAAGCGGCCGGATCTCCATGTACTTCTCCTCACTATGGGAAACGGGCCAGCTTGCACCTCCGGGCCCCTAGTCGGCCACCCCTTTCCCTTCAGGTGACTTCGTGAGCGCGACGCGAAATGGGGTGGAAGGCAACAGTTCGCCGGGGGCAGACAGGAAAGAGCTCGGAAAGACTGGCCAACGCGTTCGAGACCATGTCAACGTAGACGACCTTGCAAGAAACCCCAGGTCAAAGAGGTGATTGCCCGTGACCATGGCTCCCGTTGGCCCCGGATTCTCCACTGCCATCGAGGCCCTCCGGCTGCGTGAGTGGCAGCTCGGGCCCGGTCAGCCCACGCTCGTCATGGACCAGTTCTCCGCCGACGACTTCAACCTGATCGTGGACGACCGTGCGGACGTGCACGTCAGCAGCAAGGACGGCCGCTTCTACCTCGGTTGGTTCCCGCTCGGTCGCCCCGGCACCGACGGCGAAGGATGGAAGATCGCCGTCACCGGCACAGCCACGGTGCGCGGCTACCACCTGTCCTTCGACACCGAGACGCCGGCCGACATCGTCGCCGCCGCAGTGGCACGCGTGCTGGAAACCTCACGGCGGGTGTGACACCGCAGGAGTTGGCCGGAAGACCTCACCGAGGGCGGCTCGCCGACTCCCGGCAGCAGGCCCGCACTACCGTTCACCGTTTTCCTCACACAAGGAGGCTGTTCGTGACGCACCCGGAGATGACCGTCGACGAGGTCATCGCCCTGTTGTCCCATTGCGACGGGAGCGCCCCCGTCCGCCAGGCCATGAACCCGTTCTTCCCCATGGCACATCGCCTCGCGCAGGTCGTGCAGTCCGTGGACGAGACAGGCCGGGAGGTCGTCTACTTCGCAGAGGGGCGGGACGAGGACACACAGCTCGGCCATCTGCCGCCCGAGGTGGCCGTCGCCCTTGCCTGGCAGGGCCCCGTCCAGGCACCACCGTGCCGCCCCCGCCGAACTGCCGGCGGTAAGTAGAACCGCACCAAGCCCTTGGAGGCGCCCCTGTATCCCGACTTCCCGCTCGACCCGTCCACTCCGCCTGGTGGTCAGCCCGCGTTCTGGGTCGGTCCCCGGCACCTGGCCGGTGACGACAAGCGCCTCTACGACACCGTCGCCGACACGCTCGCCGGCCTTGGCTGGACGAGCCTGACCATCATCCGCGGACGGCGGGAGCCGGAGGAGGCTCCGGAGGACCGACCGGTCCTGCGCAGCACCGTCCTCCATATCAGTCCCGACACCCTCCGGTGGGCCCAGTGGGTCCTGCCGGACGAGCCGTTCTACCTGGGGGAGCTGCCGATCGCCTGGCAGGTTTCCGCCCGCGCGGACACGGGCAGCCCGCTGGCGCAGTGGTCGGCCTACTTCACCCCCGACGTCCCCGGCGAGGTCCTCGGCGACTTCCTCGTCGCAGTCGACGCCCGCGATCAGCCATCCCTGCCCCTCGCAGGTCCCGAGGTGGTTCTCGACGCTGTTACGGCCCATGGTTGGCTGCGCGACATTGACCAGCCGGGTGCGGGTGCGACGGACCCCACCTTCACCTCCCACCTCAGCCACGGAGAGGTGCCGCCGCTCATCCAGGACGCCGACCCGCGCGCCCTGGCGGCCGAGGCTGACGAGTCGGGCCTGGCCGGGTGGCAGGCATGGGCCGAGCCGGTGCTGGGCTCGCCATGTCTGTGGGCTGCTTCCTTCGGCGCCAGCGTCCCGAATGACCTCGTCGCCGCGTTCGCCGCCTCGCTCAGCTCCACGGCACCGGTGCTACGGCGGGTGCTTCCGGAAAGCACCCAGGACAGGCTCCTGCGCGCACCCGCCGACTGACTGGGCCAGCCGTACCCCGTGGCGCCCCTTTCCGGGCTCTCTACGTGCGTTCCAACTCACACGGCCCGGGCACCCCGATCGGGGTGCCCGGGCCTTTGGTGTGTCCGGCATCTAGGGGGTGTCTCTTTGGACCACTGCCCGGCTGGATGAGTGTTGGTTACTCTGCTCCGATGGCCAAGACGACAGAGTTGGAGCTGGTGGTTGACCTGCGGGGGCGGCCGATCGAGACGCTAGATGACTTCTGGGACGCCGTCACCGAGCCCTGCGGGCTGCCGGAGTGGTTCGGCCGGAATACAGATGCCTGGCGGGACACTATCCAGACACGAGGCATTTCCGAGGTGATCGACAGCTACGACGTCCTGGTCGTTCACGTGGACAAGCACGGAGTCTTCGCTGCGCGGAACCGTGAGGCACGGGCGCTGCGCCGCTCGTTTGCGGGGCGGCAGTCGCGGCTGGTCGTGCACGAGCTGTCCTGATCAGATCAGCTCAGCGGCGGGCCCAGATCAAGATGGCCGCCAGGTGCAGGGCCGCCTGGTAGGCCAGGGCAAGCTTGTCGGTGCGCATCGCCAAACCACGCCATTGCTTCAAGCGGTTGATGCATCGCTCGGCGGCGTTGCGCTGCTTGTATGCCTCAGCATCGAAATCCGGTGGGCGACCTCCCGCACGCCCTCGCCGCAGACGATGTCCCACCTGGTCGTTAGGTTGTGGGATGACCGCCCGGATGCCACGCTGGCGAAGGTGTCCACGGATCGCGCGGGACGAGTACGCGCGATCCGCGAGGACGGCCACCGGTCGGGTCCTGGGTCTGCCGAGCCCGCTGCGCGGCACCCGGATCCTGGCCATGACCGCCTCGAACGCCGGTGCGTCACCGGCCTGGCCCGCGGTGACGTGAACGGCCAATGGGCGTGCCTGGCTGTCGCTGGCCAGGTGAACTTTCGTACTCAGGCCGCCGCGGGAGCGTCCGAGTGCGTGATCTTCCGGTTCGGACTGGCCGGGCGCCCCCTTTTCCTGGCTCCGGCAGCATGCTGGTGAGCTCGGCAGACAGTGGAGTCCACCGACACCGTCCAACCCACCTCATCGCCAGCATCCGCCGCGGCCAGCACGGCCGCGAGGACCCGTTCCCAGGTGCCGTCAATCGCCCATCTGATCAAGCGCTTGTGCGCGGTTTGGAACGAACCCAGTTCGGCTGGCAGGTCCCGCCAGGGTGAGCAGGTGCGGTACTTCCAGGCGATGGCCTCAAGGGTCCGACGATGGTCCGCCCACCGTCGCCCACGGACCGGATCGGCCGGCATCAACGGCGCGATCCGGTCCCACATCACATCAGTGATCACCAACCGGACAGACACATTCAATCAACCGGCCAACCCATCAAGGAGACACGCTCTAGTTCCGTCACTTGGTGTGCGGCGGTGGCATGCAGGGGCGCCCTCGTCCACAGCGTGTGGACGAGGGCGCGGAGGAAGGCAGGGGATGCGTCAGCCCGTTGCCGATGCCTTGGCGAGGGCCTTCTCCAGGTGCAGGTCCACGAGGGCAGGCGAGCCGGAGACGATCACCAGCAGGTTGCCGTCGCGGATCGCGATTTGCTTGACGACCGTGTTCTGCCCGCCCGCGGAGAAGGTCATCAGCTGACCCCACTGCTCGTCACCGAGCTGGGGCGTGGCCGTCTTCTGCGTCATCACGTCGATGGCGGTGCTGCCGGCGAGGACCTGGTACTGCGGGCAGCCGGTCATGGTGTCGAAGATGCGGTCGGTGCCGTCGGACAGCTTGCTCGCGGTGTCGCTGTACAGCTCCTCGGACACCTCTGAGTGGCTGCCGTCGGCGTACATGAAGCTGGCCTTCGCCTGGTGGGGGAAGTCGGGCGAGCCACCGGTGGCCGCGTCGCCGCCGAGGTCTTTCAGGGCGGGGCAGCCGAGTTCGGTGACGTCGTCGTGCTGGGCAGGACGCTCAGGCTTGCGGCTGTACCCGGTACCGAGGTCGCTCTCGTCGAGCAGAAGCCTCTCCAGCTCGGTCGGCGACAGTGCATTGGCCTGGTCGGCGGTGATCGGCTTCCTGCTGTGCGGGGAGGATGCAGGAGTGGACTTCGCGTTGCTGGTGTCGGCGGAGCAGGCGGGCAGGGCGAGGACGGTAACGGCGGTGAGGCCGAGGGCGACGGTGACGCGAACGCGCACAGTGAGTTGACCCCTTGATGCTGGGTGACGGTTGGGCAGCGCGGGCCCGAGGCCCGATGGGGTCGTAGGAGTGGGGGTCAGTGGCCGAGGTGGCGCAGGCAGTCCTCGAACGTGGCGTGCGTGGCGTCGGCAGGGCCGGCGTGCCGGTTGTACCAGGCGGTGTCGAGTCGCGTTTCGGGCTGCATGTGTCCCTGGCGGCAGCGCACCCAGATCTGTCCCTGGGTGGAGATGATGACCCAGTCCCGGTATGCACCGCACTCGGCGCACGCGACCATGTCACCGTCGAGGACGATCGGCTGCGTCCAGGGCATCACCCGGCCGTCGAGCTGGTCGTGGCTCGGCACGCGCAGTTCCGGCGGGAGGACGTCGTCCACCACCGAGGTCGGCTCGGGAGCGGATTGATGAGCGGCCCGCACCTGTTGGACCTCGGGCGGCACCTGGCCGACCAGACGTACATGTGCCTCGTAGTGCTGGCGCTGCCTCTCGCTCGGCTCCTGCGCCCGGCGGCGTATGCGGTAAAACACCGTGACGTTCTCCCTCGTATCGTCCTGCTCGCGTCATGATCGTGCCGCAAGCCCATGACCTGCTTCAATTCACAAAGTCCACAGTCACGCTCTGCCCCGTCGGTGCCTGGGCTGGCCCGGTACTCGTTGCCCCGCGCGGTGTGCCGAGCGGTCCGCGGTGTGTTGGGAGCTGGCCAGGTCGGTGGTGTCTGCAGGCAGGCCCGCCGTCCGCCGCAGTCGCCATACGAGGACATCGCTGACGGATTCCGCTGTGCCGAGCTCCCGTCGCCCGGCAGCTTCGGCCAGGAGGACACCCGGGTCGTGGCCGACGGCTTCGGCATCGGCGAGGGTGGCGGCGAGCGCGTACCAGCCGGGCTCGGCGATGATCCGCTCGGACAACTCTGGGAGGGCCTTGCGCAGCACCATCATCTGTCGTTGGAGCAGCGGGCGGTCCAGGCGCCGGCCGCGCTGGTAGAGGGCGCCGAGCGGCTGGGCTGCGGCGGCCCGGTAGGCGGCGCGCAGATGCTCGGCCGCCTGTCGGGCGGCGGCGGCCTGCTGGGCGTGCCCCTTCTTCGCGTGCCAGTGCATGGCGGCGGTGACGAGGAAGAACAGCATGTCGATCGCCATCGCAGTGGTCGTCCCGTCCTCCCCGCGGCCGAGCGCGGGCCCACCGTGGACAAGGTCGCGGGCGGCCTGCCGCAGTGCCCGGTCGTGTCCGCGCTCGGCCTGCACGTGCGAACGGGACGCCCGCTCGAAGGCGATGGCGGCCTGCCGCAGTTGCGTCCGGGTGTGCGCGGCAGAGGTTTTCGCGAGCGCGCCAGGACCTCGCCGGCCGAGGCGATGTGAGCGGCGGCGACCGCGTCGTCGCCCTGCTCGATGACGATCAGCGCCTGCCACGCCGTAGAGGCAGTGACTCGGCGTGCGGCGGACGGGGCGCCGGGAGCCGTCTGCGACGGTGAGTTGGGTGATCCGGTGGCATGGTTGTCGCGATCGGCGGACCAGCGTTCGCGGATGTGGGGCAGGGACAGGTCCGGGGCGAGTTTGGACCCCGAGTAGAAGATGGGTTCGCCGTCCTTGTTTCGGTCGTCGGGGAGCGCGACGGTGTAGCCGAGCAGGTCACCGGAGGGTGCGATCCGTCTCCGGATGAGCAGGCCAGCAGCGGCGAGTCGGTCGAAGAACTCCGTCTCGCCGGTGGCTCCGGCCACGGCCCGGCGGACGGTTTCGCGCAGTTCCTCGCGCGGGGTGCGTTCCCGCTGCCGCCGCTCGGCCTTGTGACGTTCGGCGCTGGTGGGCTGCTGGGCGGCGGTGCCGTCCCCAGTGTTAAGCCGCTTGAGGCCATATTCGGCTTCGATCAAACGGGCTTCGGCCTGAGCGCGGCCCGCGTCGTTGTTCAGCCGGGGCCTACGGCCGTCTTCGCGGACGAGGGTGGCGATGATGTGGATGTGGTCGTCGGCGTGGCGGACTGCCGCCCAGCGGCAGCCGGCGTCGTCGCCGTCGGGGGCGATGCCGGTGGCCGCGACCATGCGCCGGGCGATCTCGCCCCACTGCTCGTCGGACAGCACGGGGTCCTCTGGCGCGGCGCGCACGGACAGGTGCCATACGTGCTTCGCGGGGCGGCGGCCGGGGGCGAGGGCCTGGACTGGCTGGTCGAGCAGCTGTTGCAGGTCCGTGTAGGTGGTCTGCGGGTCGCGGCCGGGGTCCGGGGCCAGGCTGTCCCAAGCTGCCACGAGGTGCGGGTCGACGTGTTCCTCGTGGGTGCCAGGTCCGTACAGGTAGTACAGCAGTCCGATGGTGCGCTTCCCGCGCTTGTGGACTCTCGGGATCATGAGGGGTGGTTCTCGGTGTCCAGGTAGTGCTGGGTGAAGTTCTCCACTCGCTTGGCGGCTCGGTGGACGGCGTCGAGGACGGCTCGGGCGTGTGGGACGTCGGCGCCGGCATTGGTGGCCTTGGCCACCTGGTTGAGGTTGTTGCCGATCTGGCCGAGGTGCCGGCGTACGGCGAACAGCTCGGTCAGCACTTCTCGTTCGGTGGCGATCTCGGCAGCAGTGCGGTCGAGGTCACGGGCGGCTCTGAGGGCGGCGTGGGCGAGGAAGCCGGCGACGCTCATGCGGCAGGCGGACGCGGCGCGGACGAGGATCTGGTACTCGTCGTCGTTCATGCGGCAGCTGGGCTGACGCATGCGCTTGTTCTCGTCGCGCAGACGCTCACGCTGGCGTACGTGCGGCTTCGGCGGCGCGGCGTGTTCGCGGTGCGCGGTGTGGCAGGTGTGCTGTTGTGCCCCTTCAGGATGCGGTCCGCCCTCGGCCGCATCCTGGTGGACCGGCGCCCCCCGGTGCCGGTCCGCTCCCGCCGCCTCAGTGGCGGGGGAGGCAAGAGCATTGCTCCCATCGGGAGCAATGCTCTTGCGATAACTTGCTCGCCCCGAGACCGAGTTGGAGTCACGGGCAGGTGCGTGGGTGGTGCCGTTGTCGTTGTGGGTCGTCATCGGGTTCGGGGCCTCGAGGAGCGGATGCGGTGTTGGATGGCGGCGGCCAGCTCGACCATGGCGGCCGGGTCCGAGATGACGCGGACAGGAGTGTCAGGCTCGAATTGGACGAGCCATTGGCCGGTCGGGGTGAGAACCGCGGCGTACAGAAGTCGCCGGCGGACCAGGACGTCCGCCCAGGCGCCAGCCTCGCCGGTCGTGAACGGGGACGAGCGAGTTGGACGGGAGACCATGAGGCGACTCCTGGGAAAGGCGGTGGCCCGGCACTGTGCCGAGCCACCGGTTACGGAACTGGCGGTGAGCTGCGGCTTTGCGGCTCATCCGCATTCGGGGCAGCGTCGGACGTGGCCGCTGAGTGCCCTGGCCATGCGTGTCTTCGCTGACAGCGCGTGCGTGGCGCTGGTCTTTGCTGATGCCTTGCCGGCGTGACGCTCGGAGTGCGTACGCAAGATCGCGATGTCCCGCTCGTAGTCTTCGCGGAGGGTCTCGAAGCGGCGGCACGTCTTCATCGGACGGGGCTCCCTGTCTTGCTGGTGCTGTCGTTGCTCCGCAGCTGTTGGAGCACGAGGCTCAGTCGGTCATTCCGGCCGCCCTTCAGCCCCTCGCGCCGAAGGATCTCCCGCAGCTGCACCCGGGTGATGGCTTCATTGCCGTCCCGTTCGAGCAGTGCGGGGACATGCGGGCGGACCTGCTCGACGAGCTGGTCAATGGACTCCTGCAGTTCCTGTGACGGACGTTGCGTCCGTAGGCTGCGTGATGGGCGTCGGTGATCGCCCTTTTTCTGGGACGCCGTGGGTGCCTGCCGTCGGCGCGTCATGTGCATCCGGTCCCCGCTGGCGTTGGTCCCCGTGTCGGTGTCGGTTGGTTCCCGGTCCCCGGTGGGGTCGGTCCCCGACTCGGTGCTGCACGGTCCCCGGTCCCCGGTAGGGCCCTGAGGAGGCGACTTGCCCTCTGGTGGGCAGGCGCCTTCGTTGTTGTCGAACACGGCTCCGGATTCTGGCTGGCGAGGCTCACCCCCCGCTTCCCGGTCCCTGGTCCCCGCGTCCCGAGCCACGGTTTCGGGGATCATCGCTCCGCCCTGCCCCCGGTCCCCGGTCGGATCGGTGACGGTGGGATTCCCATCGTTGGGGACCATGGTCGTCGTCGTGTTGCGCGCGGGGACCGTGGCGGTCGCCCAGTTGTGCTGAGGGGACCAGGGGGACGGCAAGGGGACCGTGGCCAGGTGGAGTGCGTGCCGGCGTGCGGCGAGTTGGGCGAGCAACTCGGTGCGCTGGGCAGGGTTGGTCCCGACCGAGGCCCGGCCGATCGCCTTGGACAGGCGTCGAGTGAGGCGCCGGCCACGCCAGCCCGTTCGTTGCTCGTGGGTGCGCTCGGCGAGGCGGGTGGCGAGGTCGACCGCCCGTCTGGTGGCTCGGTCGCGGGTGATCTGTGCGGCGTCGCGGTCCCGGGCGGCGATACCGAGGCGGGACAGCAGCCGCTCGCGGGCCTCTCGGCCCAGAGTCGCGATGAGGCCGTGGGAGGCGGCGCCGGGGGTACGCAGGCGCAGTTCGATGCCCATGGCGAGGTGCCAGAGCATCGCCGCCATGACCGGTCCGACGAAGGCCCGGACCGTGCCGCCGACCGGGCCGCTTTCAGCGTAGGCGGGAATCACCTGTACACCGGTGATGACCCAGACGAGGGTGCCCGGCAGCCCGGGCGCCCCCTGGGTTGCCAGGTTCTGCCGGGCCATCAGTGCGGTGGCGAAGAGGGCCAGTTCGGCGGCGCTGAACATCGCGGCGCGCTCGGCTGTGCCGGCCATGTCGAGGTAGTCGGCGGCGAAGCGCCAGCTGGTGTCCGCGCTGTAGGCGGTGCAGCCGAGCGCCGCCAGAGCGGCGACCCTCACCGCCGGACTACCCGAGCGACTTGCTGGACGCGTTCCCCGCTGTCGGATCACCCAGCCGGTGAGTACCAGGACCAGGACGGCGGCAGGCAGGCCGACGACGAGGAGGGACGTGTCCGAGACGATGCCGAGGGACAGGAGGCGGTGCGTCATGCGGCCTTTCCGAGAGGGGCGTGCACGGAGTTCGACATCACCGGGCGGGTGGGCACCGGCTGCTCCTGGGAGGGAGCGGTCGCGGGCAGTGCCGTCCGCTTCGCCTTCTTCTTCCGCCTCGGCGGGACGCCGTGGGTGAGGTCGCGGTCGAAGATCTTGTTGGCGGCCTGTCGTAGCAGGTCTCGGGCGTGCTTATGGCTGATGTGCAGGGCGACCGCGAGTCGGTCCGCCCGCCATCCACGCACATACGCATGGTCGATGACCACCTGTCGTTCGGCCTCCGTGAGGTGGACGTCGCGTCCCTGGAAGATGGCGAGCACGCGGGTGTAGTCCAGGCGTTGGGGGAGCCCGTCGTGCCAGGGGCGGCGCTCAGCCTCGGTCAGTCCGCCCCAGATGCCCTCCTTGAGGGAGTTTTCGAGGGCGTAGTTGAGGCAGTCACGGTGGACGGGGCACGCGGCACACAATTCTTTGGCCTCTGCGATGGCCTCATGGTCCCGGGGCAACGGGAAGAAGATGGCGTCGGCGTCCTCGGCATCCATGCCGTGGCACACGGCGCGCGTGTGCCAGCTGGTGTCGCCGATCCCGCGCAGGCCGGTGGCCGGCGCGTCGTGGGTGGTGATGTGGCGCAAGGGAGGTCTCCGTTGTGCTGCCGCGTCTTCCGGCGGGGCCCGTGGCGGGCGTGGACGCGGCGTCGGGCGCCGACTGGGGGCAGGGACCGCAGTCGGGGCGTGAGGGGGTGTGCAGCGGTGCATCAGTTGAGATGCACCGGTGGGGGCGCTCAGGCCAGCGCGGGCTGGGGTGTCCGCGTGTGCCTGGCTGCGGCGAGGTCGAGGCGGCCGGGATGCGGCGTGGCGCGCGGCGCATTGCCGCGTGCTGCGCCGTCGGGGCCGATCCGTCGGCGGCGGCAGGGCTCGCCGACGGTGGCGTTGCACCACGTGCACTCGACCGAGAGCACGTCGGGCTGGCCCTGGGCGATGGCGGCTTCGCGGGCCGCCCGGGCGGGCCGGTAGCGGGCGAGGGCGGCTCGGGCCTCGGGCGGGATGCAGGAACCTACTTCCTTCAGCCGCGCCTCGAGCCTTGGGTCGACCCTGCGGCCGGCGAGCTGTCGGTACTGCGTGGGCTGAGCGGTGCCGGCGGCGACAGCACACCGGGTGCCGACCAGTTCCGCGGTCCAGGCGGCCGGGTCGTCCGGATCGGCGGACGGAGTGGGGTCGGTGTGCCGGTAGAGGCGGTCGCGCCGGTAGCTCTCCCATGGACGGGCGATGTCTGCGGGGACGATCGGGTAGGGCGAGACCCGGATGTGCTGGCGGGCGGCGACGCGGGCGTCCCACCCGTGGGGCGTGGCGAGCGGCACGTCGCCGAGCAGCTCGTGCCACTGGGCGAGCTGGTCACGGGCCTCGCCCTGGTCGGTTCGGATGGTGCGGGGGTCGAGTCGGCCGATGTAGGCCAGCAGGGCGGCGATTTCGCGACGGTCCATGGCTACTCCGTTCCGGTCGGCTCGTCGAGGGCGGCGAGGAGGGCGGCGGTGTGGGCCTGGGCGCGGGTCATGGCACCCGCGGGCCCCGAGCCGCCGTTCCCGGGAAGGGCGTAGAGGCTTGGCCGGCCCGGGGCGTGCTCGCGGGCGATCCACGAGCGCCAGTCGGCAGCCCAGGCCCCCGCCGGCCTCGGCTTGAAGTCGGCGCGGTGAGCACGCCACTTCGCGTCGGCGGCGCGCAGGCCGTCTTCGCCGAGGCGAGCCAGGTGCCCCTGCTGGTGGGCCCAGGCGTGGGTGGCTGGGTCGACCTGCCACTCGCTGGCCGAGGTGACAGCGGCACCACTACTGCTGTACCTACGGTTCACCTTCGGTTCACTACGGTTCTGGGGGCCGGATCCCGGTACATCGGGGTGCCGGTTTCCGCCGGGAGGGACCGGTTTCCGGACGGGCCGGATTCCGGACCGTGGTGGGGGAATCCGGTACATCGCGGGGGCGAATTCCGTACCGCCGCAGCGCCGAGATACGGAGCGCGGGGCTGGCGCTGGCGTCGTCTGCTGGTGCCGCTGCGCCGTCGGTCTCCTGCTGCGTCGCGGCTTCTGCCACGGCCTCAGCGGCGAGGGTCAGGCGGTAGACCGTGCTGCGCTGGGGCCCCTGGAAGCCGTCGAGCTGTTCCAGCTCGCCGCTGTCGAGCAGCCGGTCGAGAGCTTCGCGGACCGTGGAGCGGGAGGCGTTCACTCGCTCGGCCAGGCTCGCCAGGGAGGCCCAGGCGATGCACTGCTCGTCGGCCACCCGGTCGGCTATCGACAGCAGGACCAGACGGGCAGTTCCCCGGCTGGAGCTGTGCTCCCACACCCACTCGCGGGCATCGCTGCTCATCGGCTGCTCCCGCCCGCGAGGCGGGTCAGGTCTGCCGCCGGTGCCTGGATGGAGTACTCGTGGCCGGGGAGGCCAGGCGCCGAGACGAGGGTGCCTGCCGCGTAGGCCGCACCGTCGGGCCTTTTGCGCGTGGCAGAGCGCATGCAACAATCTCCTTTGCAGTGTTGCCACGCTGACGCGCCCGGTGGAATTGGGATCAGCGTGGTGATGGTGGGTAATCTCCCGCTCTTGCCGGAGCGGGTTTTGCCGCTATGCGTTCGGCGTCCGGAACCCCACGTTTCGGGCGCCGCCGCTGTATGTGGACCTATGCGGTCGGGACGGTGTGCACGTTGCTCCTCGCGTTCGGACTGCCGGGCAGCCCGCCCGGGGGACGACGAACATAGGCGCGTGCCTGCGTCAAGATCCAGACTTGGTTCAACATCTCTCCACTACTCGCAGCGCGTCCGACGGCTATGTCCCACCGCGGATCGTGCGCGTGAAGCCAGCGGAGTCCCTCCGAGCACCGGGACGGAACGCGGCGGCTGGTGAGGCATGGCGGACTCCAAGGCGTGAAGGCGTGCAGGGACGTTTCTGCAGAATGAGTGCAGGCCGATGGCGCGAAGGTAGGCTAGGAAGCTCCTCTGATCGACGAAACGAAAGTATCCTCGTTTGGTCGAGTGAGCAAGTGGCTACAGTGTTGATCAGATCTCATCTGACCAGGAAGGACGGGTTGCATGCCGGCACGCCGGTTCGACGCCGAACGCATGCTTCTCGCCCGCCGGGCCATCGGTCGCAAGCAGAGCGACGTGGCGGCCCACGTGGGCGTCAGCCCCGCTCGGGTCAGCGCCTGGGAGAAGGGGCGCTCGGTTCCGGATCCGGAGAAGCTGCCCCTCATTGCCCAAGTCCTCGCACAGGACAAGGACGAACTGTTCCCGCGTGAGGGGCTTCCGGACCTTGCCGATCTCCGTGCCGACGCCGGCTACTCGCAGGCCGCGACGAAGGAGCTGACGAGGACCAAGACGGCCGGCCCGGTGGCTGCCGCGGAGAACGGCCAGCGGCGCCTCGCCGAGGAGTACCACCTGCCGTTGGCGGAGGCGTACGGCGTCGGCGTGGAAGCGCTGCTCCGCGCGCAGGAGCGCTCCTTCGGGATTGACGTGCCGGAGCCTGGCGAGACGGTGACACCGCAGGCCGCCGGCGATGGCCTCCCGGAGACGCTCGCAGAGAAGATCACGTATCTGCTGGAGCAGCTTCCGTCCCCGCTCTCGGACGCAGAGGTCGCAGCACTGGGCAACAGCCGCACGAGGACGAAGATCCTCACCGAGGACCTGGTACGAGATCTGCGCACCGGAGCGGTGAACAGCACCTCGGAGGAAGTGCTGGACGCGCTGGCCGAGGCTGTGGACACCACTCCGCTCATCTGGTCCGCCGACGCCGACGTCCAGCGAATCATCGCGGAAACGATGCTGCTCAGGGGTCAAGTCGCCGCACTCGCCGCACGAGGCGGTGAACAGGAGGGGCTCTCGACGGCACTGCTGGAGTTCATTTTCAGAGAGGTCGACAAGGCCCGAGCGGACGCCCAGGGGAGCGGCCCGACTGACTGACCGGCTGATGAAACGGCGTGCCCGGCGCGAGGAACAGGTTCCTGTGCCGGGCACGTGGTCTTACAACCGGACGGTGACTTCCACCAAGGATTGGCTGGCATGGGCGGCCAGGGCGGCCTGCCAGACCTTGGTCAGGTGAGGGGGGATCATGCCCGGCTCAAGAGCGTCAGGGTGGCAGAACCGGTACTCGCTCAGCTCGGACTCCTGCAGCACGATCGCGGCTTGCTCCTTCTCATCGAGGATCCCGCCGTCGTACACGTAGAGCACCTGGGCGCCTCGGCCGGGGATGGTGATCCAGGCGTGCACGAGGAGCCGGCCGATGGAGGGCGTGATACCGAGCTCCTCGTGGACCTCCCTTGCGGCAGCCTCGGACGGGGTCTCGTCCTTGTCGATGTCGACGGCGCCGCCGGGCAGGTTCCAGTGGTCCTTGTACGTCGGGTTGACGATGAGAACGGCGCCCTCCGTGTCGAAGAACAGGGCGGCGGCGGAGGCGCTCAGCGTGGAGGAAGGGACACTCATGGTTACATCCTGGAGGCGTGGTGGGCAGGCTGCTCAGCGACGGTGCCGGCTATGAGCGGGACGGCGGCAGGGCTGGCCGAGCGGTAGGCGTCGGCGACGCGGAGCAGCCAGGGAACTTCGGAGGCGAAGCCGTCGCCGACGGTGTCGAACCTGACCGGCGCTCCCGCGGGGTGACCGACTGCGCCGAGAGCCGCCTTCAGCCAGTACGCCTCCGCCGTGGCCGCAGCGTCCGCGCCCCTCAGCCCTTCGGCCTCCGCGACTGCGCGGGCACGCGAGAGAAGGTCGGCGGGCACCCGGCGCCGCAGCTCGTGCGTGACATCCCGGATCTCGGTGACGTACCGGCCGAGCCGAATCTGCGGCGTGGCATCGTGCGAGAGGACGTCACGGGCCAGGTTGACCAGGGCAGCGGCCCGGTGCCCGCCGAGCAGACGGCTGGGCTTGTACAGGGCCTTGCCTTCCACTGCAAGCACGAGGTCACGCCACAGCGGATGGAGGCGGATGACTGCACGCATGCACTGGACTCGCCCGATGAGCGATCGGGCGGCCGGGGTCACAGCCCCGACCAACCACAGCAGGAAGCCGCCGTACAGCACGCCATCGGTGATCTGCTCCTGTTGGGCAACGGACGCCGCCGACGGAACAGCCACTGCAGTGGGCAGGAGGAACGCGGTACGCAGGGCGGCGTACGAGACGAGCAGGACCATGCCAGCGGCCATCATCGCCAAACCGGCTCGCAATGGCCATCGCTGGGCACGCCGCGCGGCCCGGGCCCACTGATAGCTGCACACCGCTGCCGCTGCTGCTGTGTACAGATAGAGCAGTCCCATGGAGGTTCTTGCTCGCGCCGTCGACGAGGTCCTGGTCGACGTCCAGGGTCCACACCTGCCCCGAGGGGCCGACGAGCTTGCCCAGCAGGCTGGCGTTGTAGCCGGTGGCGGCGCCGGCCTCCAGGACCTTGTGGCCGGGCTGCGCGTCGAGCTGTTCGAGCTGGGTGGCGACGATGGAGGGCGCGGAGATGCAGGCGATCATCTCGCCGTGCTCGTCGTGCTTGATGGGCACCGCGTCCTCCTTGTACGCCGAATTCAGGTCGACGCCGGGCAGGAAGTCATGGCGGTCGGTGGTGCGGAAGGCGTCGATGACGGCGGGGGTGCGCAGGTGACCGCTCTCCTCAAGGCGGTTGGCGAGGGATTCGCGCAGTTCGGCGGGGTCGTTGGCGGGGGTCACGGTGGTCTCCATTCGAGCGAGGTTAGGGTCCGGGGAAACGGACCGGCGAGTAGACACGGGGGCGTCAGCCGTTGTGGAAAAGGCGACTTGACGGCCCAGCCACGCAGTGGCCGCCTGTTCGGTGACAGGCGTCCCGGCACGGTTGAACGCGAAGATCGCGTGATGGGCGAGGATGGCGCGCAGGCCGCGTATCAGTCGCCCATCAGCGGCCAGTTGACGCAGACGCCGGCCGGTATCCGCGAAGGCGGTGACGCGGTGGGTCCAGCCCGCCTCGGCGTCCGGGCGCCGGGCCGCGTCGGCGTTCATCAGGCGCCGCATGGCCGAGAGGGAGCGGTCAAGGGCGATCCCGGTGGGCGGGAGGACGGGGGGCCGCACGGCGGCCAACTGGGACCAGACGTCTCCGGCCTCGAAGGGGTCAAGGCCGGCTTCACGGATCGTGGTGGACAGCAGCATCACGCAGCGTTCGCGGGTGCCGGGGCTGCCGGTCTCGGGCAGGGCGCTGCGGCTGTCGGCGCAGAACAGATCGTGTGCCACGTCCATTGCCTCCGGGCCGCCGAAGGCTTCGGTCTCCGGTTCGTAGATGCTGTTGGCCCAACCGGTGATCTGCTGATCGGCGACGAGGCGGTCCAGCAGCCCCGCTGCCGGGCGCTCGGTGCGCAGGCGCAGCCCTGAGTCCTTGCGCAGGAAGTGGAAGCGCTGGTCGTGCAGCGCGGCCGACAGGACCTGGGCGGTCTCGGGGCTCACCGCGCCGCCAGGGAAGGCAACGGTGGCGTGCCACCAGGTGGTGTCGTAGGTGATCGGAAGCTTCTCGTCGTCGTCGAACGTCATACCGGTGTGCGTCCTTTGGTGGCGTACGGATGGGGTCACGTGATCAGCAGCACGCTGGTCCAGTTCGTGGTGTTCGTTGCTTCGAGGGCGAGCTGCGCGCCGCTGCGGCCCTCCATGAAGCCGGGCTTGGACAGCCGGTCCAGGTCGGTGGCCAGGCGCTGTTGTAGGTCACCGATCGCGGAGGCGAAGCGTTCCGGGGTGGGGCTGTCGGCGGCGACAGCGCGGGCGAGGGTCACCAGACCTGCCCAGCCGTGGCACAGCGTGGCGTCGGTGATCAGTGCGAGGTGACCGGGGTCGGTGAGCGTCCGTACGACGGTGTCTTCTGCCGCTCGGCGCCGGGCCTGGTCGTTCAGGGCGAGCGCGGCGAGCTGCTGGGCTCGGGCGATGCCGGGTCGGCCGTAGCACCAGGACGGGCGAGCCGGCTGCGGTGAAGGCGGCTCGACGGTGTCCAGGTAGGCGCGGCTGGTCCAATAGTGGCTGCCGTACCGGTCCAGCCAGCGTGCGAAGACCTCGATCGCCTCGTGCTGGCCCGGCACCAGGATGTCCCGCCGGGCGGCGAGTGAGAGAACCGCCATTGGGCCGGCGATGCCGTGCGCCATGCCGTTATCGCTGTGCCCGCCGGCCAGTTCCACGTCGCCGGGCCCGAGCGCGGACCACCACCCAGGCACTTCCCTCCCCTCGAAGCGGACCGGCCGCGAGAGGGAGACGAGGTAGGCCAGCACGTTTGTCAGACGCTCCGTGGGCGCTCCACGCGTCAGGAGCAGCGCGCCCAGTCCGGCAAGGCCCCGGATGAGGTCCCATTCCGCGAGGTGCGGCAGGCCCCCGGATTGCTGTCGCCGCCGGACGGCGGCCAGGCGGGCGTCCACCACGCGGTCGACGGCACCGCGGACATCGTGGCCTGCGCGTCCGGCGCGGGCGAGTACGAACTCCAGCGCCGGGGCACCGTGGAACAGGCTCGCGTTGCCGCCGGCGCTGACCCCGTGAGTGACTGCCTGCGCAAGGTGGTGCCGCGCGGTGCGCAGGTCACCGCGCTCGATGTCCAGCAGCACGATCCCGAGTGGACCCTCGGACAGGTCTTGTGTACGGGGCGGGAGCGTCGTGGCGGTCATGCGCGTGGCGCCAAGGGGAGGACGAGGCTGTGGGCTCGTCCGCTGATCCATCCATCGGCGTCGGGCGGCGGTGCCTCGTGCAGTGTTGCGACGCCGAAGGGGCTGGCGTCCAGGTGGGCGCGCAGCAGGTCCAGGTGCATGTCCCGGCTCAGATCAAGGGGGAGCTGTTGATCGTCTTCCGCCAGCAGAACCCGGTCCGGCACCCGGAAGCGGCTCTGCCAGGCGTGCATTTGCTCGGCCCACTCGTCCAAGCTCGCGGTCCGGCCGGGCAGATCCCGCGCACGCATCTTCCATCGCGCGGCCGTGATGATCGAGCGTCGGTAGGTCAGCGCCGGGGTGAAGGGCAGCGTCCATGCAACGCCCCAGTCGAACCAGGTCACTTGTGGTGCGGTGGCTCGGCTGATCTCGCTCAGGAACCGGGCCATGGGCGGGGTGTAGTTGTTCCAGAGGAAGTTGATCGCGGTGGGTGCCAGGAGTTCCAGGTGCGTGCCGGTGGTGATCTCGACCAGACGGGGGCGGCCGTCGCGGACACTGACAGCAAGGTCGGAGGGGAACAGCACGCCGTCGCCGGGGTGACGGAACTCGCCCACGCTGACAATGCGGGGCAGCACGCGCGGGGCGCGGGTGAGAAGGTCGGCAGGGACACGCCCGGCGTGGAAGGAGAGCTGGACCAACTCGGCGCCGGGCTCGATCGTGGGCAGCCCCCTGTACGTGGCGCCCGTGTCGGGGAACAGGTGCCAGAACCGTCCCGTCATCGAGCCGGCCGAGCGGGAGACGGTGACTACCCGGAGCCGGAAGTTCCCTCGCTTCAGGGCGTCGGTCGATCGGGCGTGGAGCTGGGCGGCCAGTTCGAGGTGGGGGGCGGTGAGCCGGGGCTCTTCGCCCGCCGCCTCCAGCTCCTCGATCATCCCGCCGGTCAGCTGCACCGAGCGTGCGCCTTCGGCGGCCGCGGTGCCGGCGAGTTCCAGCAGGAGCCGGTCACGGCGGGACATCGGGCGGGGCGGCTCGGACGGCTTGATGAAGCCGTCCGGAAATCCCACTCCCCGGTCGGGGTCGGTCGCCGCTTCGACCGGGATCGCGATGTTCTCGCCGTACCGGTCGGTGAACTGCTCGACCCAGCGGCGCCAGGCCGGGGTGCCGTTGGGGTGGGTGGCTAGCCGGGAAAGGACGGTCGCGGCCGTCTCCGCCTCGGTCAGCACTTCCTTCGGCAGCCGTACCGTGGCGTCGAGCCGTAGATCAGTGGCCACCACGCGGTCGCGCACGAGCGCGCGCAGAACGGCCGGTAACGCCTCGGCAGGGTTGGTGACGGTGGCGGGGGCACGCAGCGACGACCGCAGCAGCCGCACCCGAAGCAGCTCTCCGAGAAGCTGGGTGCGGGCGTGTTCGGAGGTGGAGGGGAACTCGGCAGCAAGTTTGTCCGCCAACGCGGAGTAACGAATGGGGGCGCGTGTCGCGTCGAGCACGAACCGGAGCGCGGGGCTGCTCAGCGCGAGGCGGAACTCGGCATCGCCCTCGGACGGTACGTGGACGTATCCATCGCGCTGCTGGGCCAGGGCGTTGACGCACACTTCGACTTCGGCCATCCGCGCGCCGTCCTTTTCCCAGGCGCTGATGGCCTTGTCGAGCGCCAATGGGTTGGGACGGGTGACTGCCTGGTGCCGCTGACCGAAGCGGACCTTCGTCGTGTCCCCGAACTCGATCAGTGCTACGCCTGCGAAGAAGCCGTAGGGAGTTGAGCGGCGCGCGTACCGGATTGCGTATCGGGCAGTGGCCAGTGCCGCCCGGCGCACACGGCGCAGCTTCGGGGACCGGCCATCCAGGATCGCCTGCACCTGCTTGGCCAAATCCGGGCTGGCACTGGTTACCGCCTGCCTGAAGGTCCCGTCGGCCCACACAGTGCCCAGCCACGAACGCCAGGCGTCGAGCGAGGCCGAGTCCTCCGGCCAGGGCCCCATGACTGGCTCTGCGAGGTGTACTGCCGCGCGCAGCATTCCTTGCCCGGTGCCCTGGTACAGGCTGCGTCGTGCGCGTGTCATCACTACTCCGTTCTTGGTAGCCGGGGTGGGCGGGCCGGACGGAACTACCGCCCGGCCCGCACGGCCGCTTCGCGTCGGTTACGACGTGACGCAGGCGCTCGGGCAGGAGCTGCCGCAGGTGTCACCGGTGCTGCACATCAGGACCGTTTCGGTCGCCGGTGTTCCCTCCACGAAGGTGATGTCCAGCTGGAACGGGTCCTCCGCGGCCTCGCCGGCCGGTTGTACGGGCTCGATCGGACGCTCGATCTGGACGGTCATGTGGTGCCTCCTGGGGGCGGGTTGATGGTGCACGGCCCGGGCCCGAGTTGGGCTCGGGAGTTTTTAGGGCCAGGCCACGGTGGGACTGAGGTGGTTGCGTCGAATGGGTGTCGATCATGCTGAGACGGAGCAGGGACGAGTTGTCGGAGACGGCCCTGTAGGCGCGCTCTCATGGCTTCCTCCTGCCGTAGCCGTCTTTCCCTGGAGGGGAAGCAGGCCCCAGCCGTGCGCGAGAACGACGAGGTGGGTGGTGTCCTCGGCGTTTGCGATGCCCATGAGTTCTGTGACGCGCTCTTTCACGTCAGCGGGTGCGATGCCGGCAGCCATGCCGATGTCCAGTGCGCGGCTGTGTTCGGTGAGGGCTCGCAGGAGCCGCATCTGGGCAGGCGTGAGGTCGGGCGCAGGCCCGGACGCGGGTGGGAGCGAGACCTGGCCGGTTGCCAGCAGCCTGTGCACGACGAGGTGAGTGGGACAGCGCGGAGGGCAGTGGAGTGTCGCGCGGATGGTGTGGATGTAACTGCGGACCGTGTGTGGTGACAAGTTCACCTGGGCGGCGATGTCCTTGGACGGGACGCGGTGTACGAGCTGCTCGGCGATTCGTCGCGCCGTCCGCGAGAGCGGAGTGATCGGTGCGGTGGTGGTCATGGGGGTCCAAGTCGGTGTCGGGGGACGGGTGGTCCCCTGCCGCCGGGCCCTGGGCGGGGGTTGGGGGTCCGGCGACAGGGCCCGCGCGCGGCGAGAGGAACTCACGGGGGTGCCGCGCACGGGGGTTTATGCGGCCGTCGGGTCGGGACGGCGTGCCCAGCCTGCTTTCAATGCGAGCTGTTCGGACCACTCGATCCGGTCCTCGCCCAGGGCAGCGTCGGCCAGGCGTATGCGTTGGATCTCGCCGGTTCCGGCGGGCGGGTAGGTGTGCTGCACGTCGCGCCACAGTCGCTGAAGGGGACAGTCGGGGGCGAGGGCCCGTGCGCCATGGAGTTCCATGGCGTCCTGGGCAGAGCGCGCGGCCCATCGGTGACCTAGGTACTTGGCGTTGATCAGTTCGGCGTCGCAGGGCAGGCCCTGGTCGAGGAGGTGGACGGCTTGGTAGGCCAGTATGCGGGCGGCGCGCAGACGGGCTTCCATCTCGCCGATGCGGTCACGCAGCACTGGAACGTCGGCCAGGGAAGACCGGTAGCGGGGGCGCCCTTTGAGGTAGGCGGTGGTGGTTTCCACGATCATTTCGTGGAGTCCGAGGCTGATGGCGGCCAGGTTGGGGCGGCCGTAGAGGATGCTGCTGCTCTGGGCCACGCTCAGCCCTTCTCCCACGCCTCCCACCACGTTGTCCTGAGGAACACGGACGCCGTTGATGTCGAGACGGCCGGCGGTGAACCCGTGCAGGCCGAGACCGGGTCGGTGGGCGGCGACCCAGAGTCCTGTGCGGTCGGACTCGATCAGGAACGCGGTCAGCGCCTTGGACGCGCTCACGCCAGGCTCGGCGGTGCGGGCGATGACGAGATGTGCTCCTGCGAGGTGGCTATTGCCGATATGGATCTTGCTGCCGGTGATCACCCACTCCTTGCCGCTGCGCTCGGCGGTGGTCTCGATACCGCCGATGTGGCCGCCGGCGCGCGGCTCGGTGGAGGCGATCGACAGCCGCATTGAGCCGTCAGCGACCTGTGGCAGCCAGCGTTGCTTCTGCGCGGGGGTGGCGAAGTGCAGCAGGGCTCCGACGGGGATCAGGGTCGCCTGCAAAATCGCGGCGGCGGCGGCCGAGACACGCGCGACGCGGTGAATGAGGATGGTCTTGGCGACGTGGCCCGCATCCATGCCACCGAATTCGGCGGGGACGGTAACGGCGAACCATCCGCGCCTGGCCATGACGCCGGCGACCTCGCGCTCAACCCTGTGCGGCGCAGATTCCATGCGCTCGACGCGAGAGGCGACGTACTCGGCCGCGAAGGCGTCGGCCTCCTGCCACAGCAGTTCGTGGCGGTCTGTGAGGTAGGGGCGCAGCGCCGCAGGCGGTATGACAGGCGCGGTGGACATGGTCGTCTCCATCTCCCTGGAGGGGAAGCACACAGTGGACGGCCGGGGTCTGCGAGGTCTCCCGGGTCGGGGCGAAGGGTCGGCGTCAGCGCGCCGCGGCCCGGATGATGTGCTGCATCACCTGACTGCCGGTGTCGATCACGATGTCCCTGATCCGGCGCGCGTCGCTGAGCAGCCGTGTCTCGGGGTCGATGACGCACACGGTGCCCAGAACGGTGCCGCTGTCGTGGATGAGGGGGGCGCCGAAGTAGCAGCGGATCCCAACCGCGTCGACCACATGATTGCCGCTGAAACGCGGGCTGGCATGAACGTCGTGCAGCGGAAGAGCCATCCGCCGGGCCACGACCTCAGGGCACCAGCCGTGCTCGCGGCTCATGGTCCGACTGACGGTGACGTACCCGCTTTCGGCGGGCGGCTGATGCAGGCCGATGAAGGTCTGGTCGGCCAGGAAGAGGTTGACGAAGCTGTAGCGCAAGCCCGTCCGGGCGGCCATGTCCTTCGCGAAGGCATCGAAGACCGGATCGGCCGAGGTAGGCACGCCCAGGCGGCGGATCAGCTCGTAGCGTTCCGCCAACTCCGCAGCCTCCGGGCTGAGGACGGGCACGCTGGTCAGGGCGGGCGATCCGGATAACCGCGTGGTCGACTCGTTGGCGTGCGGGGCTGTGAACCAGTCGCTGTGGTGATGACTCATCAGGCGTCCTGTAGCGAGGTAGGGGCGGTGGTGCGGGCGCGGGCCCGCGATGTGTCCTTGACGGCGTGTCCGACGAGCGTGAGCAGGACGCTGGCCACGTGGTCCGCCTCGCGTGCGTCGCAGGTGACAACTGGCACGTGCGCGGCCAGGTCCAGCGCCTCTCGGACCTCGTCGGGGTGGTATCGGTAAGCACCCTCGAACTGGTTGAGGGCGACAACGAACGGCAGACCGACATGCTCGAAGAAGCTCAGGGCTGTGAAGCTCTTCTCCAGTCGGCGCGTGTCGGCCAGCACGACTGCGCCGACCGCTCCTCGGGCGAGGTCGTACCAGATGTTGACGAAGCGGTCCTGGCCAGGGGTGCCGAACAGCAGCAGCTCCACCGGCACCGGAGCATCGTGGAACGTGATGCGGCCGAAGTCGAAGGCGACCGTGGTCGTTTGCTTGGCCTCGACACCCTCCAGGCTGTCGACGGCTGTGCCGGCCTCGGTCAGGTACTCCTCCGTACTCAGCGGCGCGATCTCGCTGACGGCGCCCACCGCGGTGGTCTTGCCCACGCCGAAGCCGCCGGCGATCAGGATCTTCATCACGGCGGGTGCGAGTCCATTAGCCGGAAGCGACGGCGTGCAGGTGGCGGCGGGGTCAGCCGGCCTGGGGGTAAACGGCATCAGGCCACTTCTTTCTGAGGCCCGCAGACAGGGCCGCCAGCAACTGTTCAGTGGGGCGCGGGTCCTCACCGGAGGCGGTGTAGGAATCGGTGACAGGCAGGACGAGGGCATCGGTGTTCAGGAGGTCGGAGATGAGGATCTTCACCACCGTGACGGGACGGCAGAGTCGGCCTGCCAGTTCTGCAACCGAGCGCCGCCGCGCTCGGCACAGGGCGAGGATTTGACGGCACTCTTCGGCCTGCCCGGGACCGGGACGCCCTGGTCCGGTCTCAAGCACGGTCTCCAGGCCCAGTACGTGATGCGGCCGAGTACGTCCGTTCGTCACCGTGTAGTTCCGTACGAAGGCGGACGTGTCAGAGCCGTCGTGCACGTTCACCGGGCCTCATCGCCCGTGGACACACGCACGGGGATGTCCATGTACGGGGCGAACCTGTTCACCAGGCGCGCCGTCTCGAACCCGACGGTGCCGACGTCCGCGTCCGTCGTGGTGATCACGGCCAGGACGGTGTCCACCACGCCGCGGGTGTTGCCGGGGTAGTTCCTGAACGCCGCACTGCGGCCGGCGTGCTGTACGAAAAGGAGGCAGTCGTCCCGCTCGATGACGACCTGTTTCGCCGGCTTCTTCTGGTGGGTCGGGCCGGTGATGTTCGCAGCCAGGGAGGCCAACCCGGCCATCGCAGCGGCCAGCTCGTCCGCCCAGTCCTTGTCGACATCGCTGTCCAGCAGCCGCAATCCGTCCCGCGACAGCAGGACGGCGTGGGTGACGCCGGGGGTCTCGGCAGCGAACTGTCCTAAGAGCCATGCCATATCGGTCTGCGGCTCGCCCCCGCCCCGTGGGCCTTGGGTGCCGGGAAGGCTGGTCATGTCAGGGGTGGTCATGTGATCGCTCCATGGGGGGAGGGCCAGCGGCCGGAGCCGGCCGCCGGGGACGCGGACGGGCATGTACGGGAAGAATGGTCACGAGGTGGGCTCGGCGGCCGTCGACGACGGTGCGCCGTCCTTGCCCGCCTCAACGCCGCGGCGGTAGGCGGCTGCCAGACCAGGTGTTGCAGCCGTGGCGGCCTGCTCGCGACCGGCAGGAGGTGGGAACGAGCCGCCCGTGCGTGAACGCCTCGGCAGCGCCGGGGCACCATGCCGGATGTTCCCCTCGCCTGCCACCTGCCCTGCGGCGAGAGCCGACGGGGCAGTTCGGGCGGCCGAAGGACCGGGCGAGACTGACGAGGAACCCGGTGAAGGAAGTGATGCAGGGGGCCGCGGCGCTGCTGCGCGCGACGCAAGGGCGTCGTCGACCTCAGCGATGGGGACGAGGAGTCTGGTCGGTACGACCACCAGTGCGGTAGTGCCGCCAGTCGGGTTTTCCTGCAACTGGATGGACAGCCCGTGGCGCTGTGCGATCTTCGCCGCGGTCAGCAGGCCGAGCTGCCCCGCTCGCACCTGACCGCTGACATCCACCTCATCGGGTGCCACGAGGAGGTAATTGAGCTGGTCGCGCAGTGCTGCAGGCATCGGAACAGCGCGGTCCTCCACCTCGATCGCCAGGCCTGCCGGCACCCGCTGCGCTCGCACGGTCACCTTGGTGGCCGGATCGGAGTACTGACAAGAATTCTCGATCAACTCAGCTAGGACATGGGTCAGGTCCGGACCCACGTGCCCCGGAAAGCCCAGCTCTGCTCCAACCGGTCCTGCCACAACGGTGACGCGTGGGTAGTCGACCACTTCGGACACAGCTCCCCGCAGCATGGTCGTCACGGAAACCGGCCGACGCACACGGCGCAGCGACTCGCCACCCAGCACAGCTGTGCTCTCCACATGCCGCCGCGCGCGAGTCACCAGGTGATCGATCTGGAAGATCGACGCCAGCAGCTCCGGATCGGCGGTCTGCTTCTCCAGCTCACTCAACGCCACCAACGCCCGTCCGATCAGCGCATGCTCGCGCTTGGCCAGTCGGCGGAGAACCTCCAGTAGAACGACGGACTGCGACTCGTCGTGCACGCGGATCAGCGACGTCACAACCTGGAAGTGCAGTTCGGCCAGCACCTCCTCGACCTGCGCGGTGGAAGCAGACGACCGCGGCTGCGCCCTGTCCGGCACTGGGGGACGGGCGCCGCGACACAGTTCGTCAGCCGACCAGAGCGCGGACTTCTCCACTGCCGCGGCCGCCGACACCAGCGCGGCAAGGTTCTCGCCTTGGTGCTGCTGTATGGCCTGGGCTGTAGCACGCACTCCCCGGGCTGCCTTGAGGACCAGACCCCCCAGCCCGACCGCCACAACCGTCAGCAGCCAGCCCACCGAGACGCCGGGCGTCAACAGCCATGTGACGAAGGTGGAGCCCAGCAGCACGACCAAGAGCAGCATCGGCTCGAAGACGGCGCCACGGAGGTGATGAAGCGTGAACCTGTCGGTCTGGGACGGCCGCCGCCTGCGGCGGCGCGACGCGCTGGGCTGCGCGGGGGACACACTGTCAGACATGGAAATCCTCAGCAGGACGGAGCGGCAACGGCTCGTCGGTCATGTTGCGGACGCCTCGACGCCCCATCGCAGTGCAAAGTCGTCGCTTCGAGTGGAGCAGGTGTCAGCCGCGTTGAGAGCTGCTCCAGGAGCAGCGCACTCTCGATCAGGCCCCGGTGGCTGAACGCCTGAGGGAAGTTGCCGAGCTGGCGCTCTTCGACCGGGTCGTACTCCTCGGCGAGCAAGCCCAGGTCGTTGCACAACGCGAGCAGCCGCTCGTACAGAATGTGGGCCTCATCGAGGCGGCCGATCAGGGCGAGCGCGTCGACGAGCCAGAAGGAACACAGGAGGAAGGCGCCCTCGTCCCCGGGCAGGCCGTCCACTCCGGTGCGCTCGCCCGCGGTCGGGTAGCGCCACACGAGCCCGTCCGGCGTGGACAGCTCGCGCCGCACCGCCTCCACGGTGCCGATGACGCGAGGATCGGTAGGCGGGAGAAACCCGACCCGGGGAATCAGCAGCAAGGACGCGTCGAGTTCGTCGGCGCCGTAGGACTGCGTGAAGGTGTTGCGGACAGGGTCGAAGCCCTTGGCACACACCTCACGGTGGATCGCGTCGCGCAGTTCGTTGAGGGCGCCCAGGGCATCGGTGTCGATGTCCAGGGCGCCGGCCTCGGCGAGACGGATGGTCCGATCGACCGCCACCCACGCCATGACCTTGGAGTGCACGAAATGCCGGCGCTCCCCGCGGACCTCCCAGATGCCCTCGTCCGGTTCCTGCCATCTCCGTGCCAGGTGCTCGACCAGCCGCAGGTGCAGAACAGCAGTGTCCGCGCAGCCGGCGACCCCCTCCTCATGCGCGAGGTACAGGGTTGCGATCACCTCGCCGTACACATCCAGTTGCAACTGGTCCGCCGCCGCGTTGCCGACCCGGACCGGCGCCGAGCCTTCGTACCCGGGCAGGTCGAGCTCGCGCTCGGGCAGGTCGCGCTCTCCGGTGACGCTGTAAAGGATCTGCAGGCTCTTCGGGTCGCCGGCCACCGCCCGCAGGAGCCACCGCCTCCACGCGGCCGCCTCCTGTCGGTACCCGGACCCCAGCAGGGCGTCGAGGGTAGCGGCGGCATCCCGCAACCACGTGTACCGGTAGTCCCAGTTCCGTTTGCCGCCGATTTCCTCGGGCAGGGAGGTGGTCGGTGCTGCGACGATCCCGCCGCTGGGCTCGTAGGTCATCGCCTTGAGCGTGATCAGCGACCGGATGACGTCCTCGCGGTACGGGCCGGCGTAAGTGCACTGCCCTGTCCACTCCCGCCAGAACGAGAGCGTCCGGTCGAGCTCGGCGATCGGATCCGTTACTTCCGGGGCGGCCGTGTGGGACAGCTGCCAGCTCAATGCGAAAGCCACGCTCTGGCCGGCCGCGACGGTGAAGGAACTGACGACCGCACCGTCCTTCTCCACCTGCCGGATTGGAGTGTCGAGCCACAGGGCATCCGAACCGGCCTCTGCGATCATGCGCCCACCGACCTCGTGGATCCACGGGCTGACACGGCCGTACCCCATCCGGGGACGCATCACCGAGTCCATCGCCACCGCGCCGACCAGGCCATCGACGATCCGGATCACGCGAGGAGCGCCCTCGCGCGGCGGCATGAAGTCGGTCACGCGAACCGAGCCGGTGGGCGTACACCACACCGATTCGAGGACGAGCGAGTCACCGCGGTACCGGCGTTCTGTGGCGACGCCTGGGTCCCATTCGCCCGTGGTCGACGCGGGGGCGATCCGCCACGAGCCGTGTTGCTGGGTGCCCAGCAGCGCGGCGAAGACGGCTGCCGAGTCAAAACGCGGTGGGCAGAACCAGTCGATCGAGCCGTCGTCACATACGTGTGCGCTGGTCTGCATGTCGCCGATCAGGCCGTATTGCTCAATGCGGGGAAGGCGTTTCATAACAGTCGGATCTCCATGTGCCCGGCGTTGCGGGTTCTGGTGGCCGCGGGACGGCCTGCGAAAGGGAATGCGACATCGCTCGGCTGCAAAACGATCTGTTGTCAGGTCTGCGCATACGGGCCAGCCGTGAGTCGTCAGCCAAGGCTGCTCTGGCGCCGAGCTTGTGGTTTGTCGATCAGCGAGGAGCGAAGGTCACACCTTGCGGGACCTTGTTGGTTCCGTCGTTCACGGCGACCATCACGGCCTGCCCGGAGAGGCAGGGAAGGAACACCACGTCGTCCTGCCGTCTTCGCTGATGCCCCAGTCCTGCGCGAGGGCGGACACGAGGAGCAGACCACGGCCCGACGTGTCGGCGTGCCCGACTGCCCGCAGAGTCGCAGGAGCACGGCTGTCATCGGTGACCTCAATGAGCAGCTGGCCCTTTGCGTTCGATGCGCGCAGCCGAACGTCCCCCATGCCGTGCTGAACGGCGTTGGTTACCAGCTCGGAAACGGTGAGTACGACGTCATGGATCAATACCTCGCGTACGTCCCACAGCCTCAAGACCGCCGTGATGTCTCGGCGTGCTCTCTGAACGCAGACTCTCGCCGGGGCGAAGGCGGCCTCGAACAGACGTGGGTTGTTCGCCAACGACTCAACAGCCGGCCGTGCGGGGGCTGTGAGGGCAGTCATTCGGTTCTCTCCTGAGTTGGTGAGGAGAAGGCATGTGCTTCTGTGCCGTCGTCGTATCCGTGCCTTGGCACCCCCTTTACAGGGGCCGAGCAAACGGTGCGTCCAGTCAAAAGGCGGAATCGTGGGTCATCGGCAGCCGGGCACCGAACGTCTCGGGAGCGAAACCCGCAAGCATGGGCCTATGCGGCTCACCCAAAGCGCGGACACAGAGCCGGCGGCCCGTGAAGCCAGTACGGGCATGCAGCCATCGGTGGTTGTCGAGCAGATAGCCCTGGCCCGGTGCGAGGCGGAGGCGAAGTTGGCAGTCTCCGACAGCCCGGCGCAGTGCGGGCAAATACGGATGGACGAGCGGACTCCACCGCGCAAGACCGTCCTGACGGAGCCGGACCGATATGAGGCCGTCGGGACGAACCGTGAACACCTGGCTGGGGTGGCCCGCGCCGGCGCCGAAGTAGGCGGTCCTCGTTTGGGCGAGCGCGACAGCCGCTGCACGATCGTCGGCTACCAGTCTTGCCAGGACGTCGCGCCCGTCGGCGAGCAGTACATCGCCGCCTTCAGTGGCAGGCTGGAGACAGACCAAGAGCATCAGGCGGGGCGGGTTGGGCACGCCGGCACGCTCTGTGTGTGCTTGCAGATCGCCGCGGCCGAAGCCGGCCAGACCGGCGCGGTGGGCGTGCATGCCGGTGTCCTGGATGGCCGTCAGTCCGTCCGGGCCGCTGTGCGGATGCGGGACTACGTGCATCAGCCGACTGGCGAAGTCGAGTACCGAGCTACGACCCATCAGGCCCGCAACGGTCACCAGTCCGGTCTCCCGCAGCCGGGTGCGGCACGCATCGACGGCGTTCGAGGCGCGCACGTCGACATGGCCAGCCCCAACAGGCGTCGCCGGACGAGTAGGTGCAGCACGCATCACCGTGCTCCTTCGCGCTAGGTCGGAACGTTCAGAGTGAGAGGCCCTGGTGAGGCGGGTAAAGCGACAGATTGTCGACTCGGACAAGTCGCGCAGACACACGCTGAGTTGTAGGTGTCGTGCTACGTTCCGAAGACCGGGAACGCACTGCCCAGGACGAGGACCGCAATGACGCACACGCCGCCCCGTTGGCCCGTCTCCGTAAAGGGCGTGGCTCTTGACGCCGATGACAGGGTGCTGCTGCTGAAGAACGAGCGTGAAGAATGGGAGCTTCCTGGGGGACGTCTGGAGCCGGGGACGGCGGACGGAGTCGTACCTGCCGATGTCAGCCCCGAAGCGGCCCTGGAACGGGAGATCCGGGAGGAGACCGGCTGGGAGGTGAAAGCCGGACCATTGATCGATGGCGGCGTCTGGGTCTACGAACCGATTCCAGGACGCAAAGTCTTGATCGTCACCTACGGTTGCACTGTGCTGACCCCCGATCAGGCGCCGGTCGTCAGCCATGAGCACAAGCAGCTCGGCCTGTTCGCTGCTAACCATGTAGCCGCCCTGAACATGCCAGAGGGGTACAAACAGGCGGTGGCCGCCTGGTTCGGCCGAAAGGCCGACGATTACGAGCGGATGTAACCCTCCATGGCCGTTGGGGAGAGCCCGAAACGCCGTGGCGACCACTGGCCGGAGACTCGGCCCTCGGAGCGCCACGCCCAATGGCATTGGGCGACACCGCAAGCCGAACTCATCCTGGCAGCAGGGGACCTGGCCGGCATCCTGCGCTTCTACCGCCGTGTGCACGGCCTGAACCAAACAGAATTCGGCGCTCTCCTCGGCTACGACAAGACCTACATCTCCGCGTTGGAGCTCGGGAAGCGCCACCTTGATGACGTGGGGTCTCTCCGACGCATTTCCGAGTGCCTCCGGCTGCCCCCGCACATCCTCGGAGTCACGGACGTGGCTGACACCGATCACCGGGCCATGCTTCAGTTCGGCGAGTCCACCGTCCGGCTGGCCGAGATCGCCCGCCAGTCCGGCCATGCAGCGGAAGCGGTCTCCGAACTGTGGCCCTTGGTCGCCCGCCTTGAGGCCCGGGTGGAAGACGGACACACCGAGGTGGAGGTCCTGCACCTGCTCGCGCGTGCCCGTGTGGGACTCGGGGTCGCCCTGGGGAATGTCCTTCCGGAAGAGCGACTGAGTACTGCGGCGAGATGGACGGGCAAGAGTCTGGAGGTTGCCGAGCACTTCCGGGATCCCGTCATGATGTCTTACGCACTGCGGATGCACGGCAACGAGCTGCGCAAGGCCGGCCTGCGAGGTGCAGCCGTGGACCGCCTGTGCCGTGCTGTCGCTGTCGCGCCCGACACCCAGGCACGCGGTGCCGGCCTGGCATTGCTGGCCCGGGCCGCTGGTGCATTGGGCAACAGCGAGCTGTTCGACCGGGTGATGCGAGAAGCGGACGAGCTGCTGGCCGTGGTGGAGCACACCAGCCTGTTCAACCCCTTCTCCCTGCACGAGATCCGCCTGCGGGGTCTGGTCGGGACCGGAAGGGCGCGCGAAGCCATACGACTCGTGGCTGACACCCCTGCAGCCACGACTACGGTGGCGCCGCAATGGCGGGTGATCGAGCTCGTGACCGTGGGCAGTGTGCAGTTGCTCGCCGGCGACCGCACCGGCGCGGCCGAGTCGCTGGACGGTGCTGTTCATGAAGCGGTTGTGCAGCGGTTGCCGCATCAGCTCCAGCGCATCATGCGCACGGCTGTCGGCCGGCTGCCGGTTGCTCACGAGGCCGCGGCCCACGCTTTGCACCGCATGCGCAGCGAGATGGCGGCGTAGAGCCGTGCCACTCTGGGAGGCAACAGTGCAGTGCAGCAACACCGTGATGTCCTTCGTCCTGCGGGATCTGGACGCCCATCGAATCGCTCGCCCTTCGCCACGCCCAGAGCAGATCTGACGCATCAGTGATGCATCAGTGGTGCGTTGGTGGGCATGACCAGGCGGTCCAGGGTTTGATGGCCTTGAAGAAGTTCGGGGGGCGGGGAATGGCAAACAGGCGGCGGCGACTTGCCGACCGACGTCGATCAGTTGGTCTCACTCAGGAAAACCTGGCGGAGCACCTTGGTGTGGACCGTTCGACTGTCGTGCGCTGGGAGACCGGCACCGTCTCTCCCCAGCCGTGGATGCGCCCACGGCTCGCCGATGCGTTACGCATCACGGTCGAGGAACTCGTCGATCTCCTGACCAACGAGGCGAAGGGAGACGGCCCGGCTCGGAGGGGTCAGGACGCAGCGTTCGTAGATAGCGCCACTCAGGTCACGGCAGCCGATCTCCGCGATACCTTCGACGAACTCGTCTCCCGCTATGACCAGGCCCCGTCCGCCAGCCTCCTGGCGAAAGGAGGGGAGCACCTCAGCCTGATCACGGACATGGCCCGTAACGCCCCGGCCGGGCGAGCAGGGCGCGAGCTCCTGACCCTCCAGGCCGATGTCCTCGCCTTTATGGGCCAACTTGTCTGGGACGCCTCTCAACGCCGGGACCACGCGACGGCGCGCCTCTACTACGACGAGAGCCTCCGGGTTGCTCGACACCTGCACGATCCCACCCTTGAGGCACGAGCGCGCCTTAGGACTTCCTACGTCGCCCTGTATGGAGCCAAGGACCCGCGCACCGGTTTGGATCTGGCTCTCCAGGCGGCGGAAACTGCTCGGCCGACCAGTCCGGCTGTGACCGGTCTCTCCCTCCTGCATGCCGGCGAGGCGTACGCAATGCTGGGAAGAGCGAGGGAATGTGAAGCGGCGCTTGCCGCAGCTCGGCAGCAGCTGGAACGAACAGATGGGATGGACGCGGCCGCGGACCTGATCTCCCCGACCCAGTTCGGCCGTCTGGCGGGGTCCTGCTACCTCTCCCTCGGAGAGCACCGGCGCGCCGAGGAGCTGCTGCAGGCCACCGCCGCCCAACTACAAGATCGGCGAAAGTCGCGCGCGATCGTGCTCGGGAACCTTACGCTCGCCTATATCCGGCAAGGCGAGGTCGACGCCGCCGTAGCTGCTCTGACCGAAGCGATCGCGGAGGTACGGGAGACCAGGGGCGGCGGAGGGCTCAACGTGGTCTTCAACGCCGCCCGTGAACTGAGCCCGTGGCGGCAGGAGCGAATCGTCGCCGATGTCCATGACCAGCTGTTCGCACTTATGGCAACGGCGTGACTGTGAGGAGATACCTGGGTGCCCGCTCTGCATGAGGATGCCAAACGTGCCGTACGAACCCAGGTCTGGAACGCTCTCGACGAGGCCGGCGCGGTCTACGACGACAGCGCTCACGGCCGCATCCCCAACTTCCACGGGGCGGATGAGGCTGCCGCACGATTGGCTGAACTCGACGGGTGGAAGGGGGCTGACGTCATCAAGGCTGTGCCGGACAAGGCCCAGCTTCCTGTGCGGGTTCGTGCCCTGAGGGAGGGCAAGCTGGTCTACATGGCTGTCCCGAAGCTGGCGGCACCAAAGCCCTTCTACCTGCTGGACCCGGCCGCACTGCCGCTCCCGCCGGAAGAGGCGGCCACCAGCCGCGTCGCGGCCACGATCGCACCGACGGTCGAGGTCGACTCTCTGCGTCCCGTCGATGTTGTCGTCGTCGGGAGCGTCGCGGTCAATCGGGATGGTGCCCGTATCGGAAAGGGGGCCGGCTACTCCGACCTGGAGTTCGCGCTCCTGACAGAGGCCGGACTCATTGGCGCCGGCACGCTGGTGGTGACCACGGTGCACAGCCTCCAGGTGATCGACACACCGATTCCGGTCACTGACCATGACGTCAAGGTCGACCTGGTCGTCACGCCGGACGAGGTCATCGAATGCACCGCACCGCATCGGCCCCGCGGGATCTTCTGGGACCACCTCGACCCCTCCAAGATCGCCGCGATTCCCGCTCTGCAGGCCCGGGCACGTCGCCAGGCAGAGTCAGACTGACGACCGACCGCATGCACAGTTGGATGCAATGCGGTTACGCGGGGCGTGACACGGGCCGAGAGCCCTGACGCCGACCCGGGAAGTGCCGGCCGAGGAACGGAACAGGGGCATCGTCGTGAGGGCGGCCCAGATCGGCGGGCACCTGGCGCGACCGTACTTCACGGATCGAACGTCCCCAACGAACTCCGATAGCGGATCGAGGAGTTCACGCGGGGCTCCCCGCTGTACAGGCGTGGCCCGCCCGTGGCCCTGCTGGCGACCGAGCCTAATCGAAGGAGGCGAGGATCTTTGCCTCCTCCTCCTGGACAATCCCGTGCTCCGCCCACCGCGGGTGGTCCACGGGACGCCCGTCTGCCAGGATGACGCCGGGACGCAGGAACACCGTAGCGTCACCGAACGCCTCGGAATCGGCCTCACCGTCGGCCTTCTGGAACCTGTGCGCATCGGGGCTGCCGTCCTCACCGGTGTATCCGTACGACTCATCCGCGTCCGCTGGGCAGTCGAGCAAAGGGCATGGAAGGCAAAGCCGAAAGGGTGACCCTGAAGCCGCCATCAGTGGGACGTGTGTCTGGCGAGCGAGCGATGCTGAGAGCAAATGATCGCGCTTCAATTGAAGACCGATAGGGGCAGCACAAGAAAATCGCGGCCCGTTGTGAGACGCTTCGCGTGGTCCGCCGCCTGTCCCGACGCCGCCCTCAGTGTCACTCTTGGCTCGTAGCTGCACGCGCTCTGGCGGCGTTCAAGGCGGCGTTGTCTCGGGCGATCCGGGCCCTCTCCTGAACGGTCGCCCCGAACTCCCCCCACCCGTAGAAGGCGGCAACAAGGATGGCCAGCGTCGCTGCCACTGAGGAGGCACCAGCCAGGGCCCTGGCCATGCCGGCCGGCAGCCGGGCGAGGATTCTCACGCTGGTGTGATGGGCCGTGTCAGCGCAGCGTCCCGCCCACATCTCGAGTCCTTGCGCGGCTCGTGCCGCGAAAGCTGCGACGCACGCGAAGAAGCAGGCGGCGAAGAGGAACCCCGCGATGAGGCGGGTTGTGAGGCCGGGCGCAGGACCAGTACCGGAGAGAGGCAGTCCGAGGATCATGTAGAGGAGGCCGGCGCCAGACATGACCCCCAGCAAGAAGGCGCCGAACATCTGCCACGTGACTTCCGCGTAGTCATCTTGGGGATTGTCGCAGCTGCCTGATGATGCCGGGGGACGTTGGCGCTGGGAGGACACGAAGAGGTTCACGACGCTGCCGAAGACGTTGCCGGCGACGAAGGTGCCCGAGCCGCGGTTGGTCTGATTGACCACTCTCTTCTGGTCCTCGGGCGGGTGGTCAGACACGAGGCTCCCCGCCGTGATTGATCGTCAGGTTGCCGTGGTGGTCTCCGCCGATGAACACACCGTTTCCGGTGTTCTGCTGGTTGTAGACGGTGGTTCCCGTCATCGTCAGCGCCATGAACTCGCGGATGGCGTCCGGGTGGGCGTCGAAGTGCGCCTGGATGAGGGGAGCCAAGCGCTCCGCGCGCTCCTCCGGTGTGGCTTCTTGATCGTCAAGTACTGCGATAACGGCGTCCTGCTCGTCACGCGTGCCGCGGCGCAGAAGCTCGCGGACTTTTGTGCTCACCCATGCTGTCCCGCCCGTAACGGCTCCGGTGGCCAGCGCAATCGCTGAGCCGGAGACAACCTCGCCCACAACAACCGGTAAATCCATGGCAGTTGATCCCTCCCGCGACAAGTGGAGAGCCAACCTACCTGCGGCCGACCCACTGGGGAGACGGTTCTAAACGTGGCGTCCATCACGCTGCGCGGGTTTCGGCGTCTGGGCTGTCCCTCGCTGCGGTTCGACGCCACCGCGTGCAGGGTCAGACATGTGGCGGTCCGCGGTGAAGACCGTCGTAAAAGTGCTCTGACCTCCACGATCTGCGGAAACATGGGTGTCAGCATGTATAGACGGACTCAGGTCGATCACAAAGAATCCACATGATCACCAAGGGGGCGATGGCGCCAGCCGAGTCCCAGGTCAGGAAGGGGGAGGCCGCCGATGTCGCTGTTCTGGCGCATCTTCGTGATGAACGCGTCCCTCCTCGTGGTGGCGGCTCTCGTTCTCCTCAGCCCGTGGGTCACGGTCTCTTCGCCAGTCCGCCTCACGGAAGCTGTCGTCGTAGCCGTCGGGGTCTTGGTGATGCTCCTGGCCAACGTGCTCGTCCTTCGCTACGCCCTGGCCCCCCTGAACCGTCTGTCGCGCACGATGGCGCAGGCGGACCTTCTCGCCCCGGGCCTGCGGGCCGAGTCGGGGGGACCGAGCGAAATGGTGCAGCTCGTGGCGACGTTCAACGCGATGCTCGAGCGGCTGGAGAATGAACGCGTCACCAGCAGCGCGCGAGTGGCCGCGGCGCAGGAGGCCGAGCGGCAGCATCTCGCCCGAGAGCTGCATGACGAAGTCGGACAGGCGCTCACAGCTGTCCTACTGCAACTGAAATGGCTGGCCGACCAGGCACCGCCGGAACTGCAGGGCGACCTGCGCGGCGCACAGGAGACGACCCGGGAGAGCCTGGACGAGCTGCGGCGCATCGCGCGTCGGCTGCGCCCCGGGGTCCTGGAGGACCTGGGCCTGGCCAGCGCTCTCCGTGCGCTCGCGTCCGACTTCAACGCCGCAGGCTTCACTGTCGTCGACCACATTGACCATGGCCTTCCAGCGCTCACCCAAGAATCCGAACTGGCGATCTACCGGGTGGCTCAGGAAGCCCTGGCCAACGCGGCACGTCATGCGAACGCCGACCGCGTGGACCTTGAGCTGCGGCACACGAGATCCGGAGCGGTGGATCTGGTGATCCAGGACAACGGACGGGGTTGCCGCAACGCTCCGGAAGGTGCCGGTATCCGCGGAATGCGGGAACGCGCCCTGCTCATCGGCGCACGACTGTCCATCGAGACGACTCCCCAAGGCGGCACGTCGGTGCGCCTTCGGGTATCAGTGCCGGGGGAGAACGAGTGATGACCGAGTCTCCACGTCGGATCCTGCTCGCAGACGATCATGCCCTGGTCCGCCGCGGCGTGCGGTTGATTCTGGACTCCGAGCCCGACCTCACAGTCGTCGCCGAGGCCGGTGACGGAGCCGAGGCCGTCTCCGTCGCGCGTACGGTCCCGCTCGACCTCGCCATTCTGGACATCGCGATGCCTCGGATGACTGGCCTGCAGGCCGCCCGCGAGTTGTCACGGGCCCAACCTGACCTGCGGATCCTGATGCTCACCATGTACGACAACGAGCAGTACTTCTTCGAAGCTCTGAAGGCCGGTGCCAGCGGGTACGTGCTCAAGTCGGTCGCGGACCGGGACCTGGTGGACGCCTGTCGTGCGGCGATGCGCGACGAGCCGTTCATTTATCCCGGCGCTGAGAACACCCTGATCCGCAAGTACCTCGATCACGTGGCGCAGGGCAGGCCCCTGCCGGACAAAGCGATCACGAACCGCGAGGAAGAGATCCTCAAGCTCGTTGCCGAGGGACACAGCTCGAAGGAGATCGGCGAACTCCTCGTCATCAGCGCCAAGACCGTTGAGCGCCACAGGGCGAACCTGCTGCAGAAGCTCGGGCTACGCGATCGCGTGGAACTCACCCGCTACGCCATCAGGACCGGCCTGATCGAACCGTAGCTCGTTCTGCGGCACTACCCCGCGGCAACCGCCGAGCGGGCATTCCGTCATGCCCGAGAACGGCCCGAAGCCGATGACGGTCACCCACAAGAACTCCTGGGCCTTCGAGGCCCAGGTTTAGGAACCGGGACCTCCGTATCCGGTTCCGCAGCACCATCATCCTCATAGGAGCAATGTGAGAAGCCCTGAACGGGAATCCCTAGCAGGATTCCAGGAACGGTCCAGAGCGGATCGTCGGCCAGGCATACGTGCGGCCGCGACCGGACTCGCTCTGCTGATGGCCGTTTCGACTCTCTACGGTGCGGAAGCGGCGCTCGCCGCCCCCGCTGAGCAGGCGGCTGCTCAGCCGCAGAAGCCGGCCTACGCGACGACCGCGACGGACATCGCCTCCGCCCGTGTGACCGCCCGCCTCTCAGGCCACCGGGTCGAGGCGCTCTCCGAGCGCACCGAGACCTCGACGACCTGGGTCCACAAGGACGGGTCGCTCACCACGGAGCTGTCGGCCGGTCCCATCCGGTTCCGCGACCCTGCCTCGGGCCAGTGGCGTGACGTCGACGTCGACCTCGTCAGGTCGTCGGACGGGACGGTCGTGTCCAGGTCGCACCCGACGGGCCTGAGGCTGGCCGGCAAGTCCGGCACCAAGCCCCGCTCGCTGAAGGCCGCCCAGTCGGCCCCGGCCACTGATCTCGTCACCCTTGGCACCGGGGACGAGGCGATCACCCTCCAGTGGAGGGGCGGCCTCCCGGCCCCGAAGCTGGACGGCACCCGGGCCACGTACGAGAACGCCGTACCTGGCGCCGATGTCGTGGTCGAGGCCACCCGTACCGGCTTCGAGCAGTTCGTCGAGGTCAAGGAGCGGCCCGCCGACGGCTTCTCGTACACCCTGCCCCTGAGGACCAAGGGTCTGAAGGTGGAGCAGCAGGCTGACGGCAGTGTGCTGTTCAAGGACAAGAAGTCGAAGAAGACCGCGGTCATGCCGGCTCCGGTGATGTGGGACGCCACCGTCGACCCGGTCTCCGGCAAGCACACGCGCCAGGTCGCGGTCGGCATGAAGGTCGTCAAGACCAAGGGCGGCGTCGACCTCGTCATCACCCCGGACGCGAAGTTCCTCGCCGACCCGGCGACGAAGTACCCGGTGACGGTCGACCCGTCCACCTCCTCGCTGTCGAACGTCTTCGACACCTACGTGCAGCAGGGCACGACGGTCGACTGGTCCACGGACGTCGAGCTGGACCTGGGCAACCCGGGCACGAAGAACGCCGACGGCACCTACCGCACCGCGCGTTCGTTCATCTCCTGGAACACCGCGCCGATCGCCGACGCGCTGGTGATGGACGCCAAGCTGTCGCTGTGGAACTTCCACTCCGGCAACTACACCGGCACCTCCTGCCCCAACCAGCCGTGGGAGGTGTGGTCCACCGGGGCTGCCTCGACCTCCTCGCGCTGGACGGCCCAGCCGTCGTGGATCGCCGAGAAGGCCAGTTCCACGGAGACCCGGGGCAACGCCTCCTGCTCGACCCAGCCGGACGGCTGGATCAACGCCAACGTCACCACGCTGGTGCAGGAATGGGCCTCGGCCAAGGCGGCAAAGTCCAACATGGGCCTGCGCGCGTCCGACGAGGCCATCACGGGCCAGTGGAAGCGGGTCAACTCCGCCAACGCCGCCGCCAACCCGCCGAAGCTGGTCGTCACTTACAACTACCGGCCTCGCACGGGTACGAAGCAGGAGGCGGGCCCGCCGTTCTACTCCTACGGCGGCGCCTATGTGGTCAACACGGCCACCCCGACGCTGCGGGACACGTTCGTCGACCCCAACGGTGACAAGATCCAGGGTGCTTACCAGATCTTCGACTCGGTCACCAACACCCAGGTGGGCGCGGTGCTGCGGTCGGCGTTCGTGCCTTCCGGGCAGCCCGCTCCGGTGGTCGTTCCGGCCGGTGTGCTGACGAACGGGAAGACGTACAAGTTCCGCAGCAGCCCGTACGACGGCACGCACTACAACCTGGGCTGGTCGGAGTGGAAGACCTTCACGGTCGACACCGCCGCTCCGTCCGCGCCGACGGGCATCACGTCGACGGACTACCCGTCCACCGCGTGGGTCAAGGGCGCCGGGCAGACCGGCACCTTCACCGCCACCCCCAACGGCACCGACCACAACTGGCTCGAGTGGTCGCTGGACGGCCTGACCTGGACCAAGGTCTCCACCGGCGGCTCCACCGCCGCCAAGGCCATCAGCGTCACACCGCCCAAGAACGGCACCCACACTCTGCAGGTCCGGCAGGTCGACAAGGCCGACAACAAGTCCGAGGCGCTGGAGTACACCTTCCACGCCGGCCCCGGCGGCTTCGTCCAGCCGAGCGAGGGCGAGAGCACGGCGCGCCGTCTGCCGCTGGTCGCCGAGGCCGAGGCCGGCAAGTACGACTCCGTCTCGTTCTCCTGGCGCCGGTCCGACGCCGACCCGTGGACGCAGATCCCCGCCGCCGACGTCCTCAAGGACGGTCAGGCGCTCGCCGCCTGGCCCGTGCCGCTGACGAACGGCAAGAACGCCGCCCTGACCTGGAACGCCACCAGCACCGTCGACCCCGACGGAAGCGTCCAGATCAAGGCCGACTTCACCGGCCCGAACGGGGCCGCGGGAAGCACCCAGCCGCTTCCGGTCGTCGTCGACCGCAACGCCGACGGTGCCGCCGGCTCGCAGGTGGGGCCGGGCTCCGTCAACCTGCTGAACGGCGACTACTCGCTCGGTGCCTCCGACGCCGAGGTGATGGGCCTCTCAGTGACCCGTACGGCCTCCTCGCGTGTGCCGGACAAGGGCGCGAAGCAGACCGGCCAGGCCCCCATCTTCGGTAAGGAGTGGGTCTCCGGCACCGTCGCGCCGGAGGTGGACTCGGGGTACTCGCACATCGAGAAGACCTCGAACACCTCGCTGAACGTGGTGTCGGCCGACGGCTCGTCCGTCTACTTCACGGCCAACCAGGCGCAGAACGGCTGGGTCCCCGAGCCCGGCTTCGAAGAGCTCACGCTGACCGGCGGCTTCGCCTCGTCCTTCGTACTGAAGGAGGACGACGGCTCGGTGACGACCTTCAAGAAGGCCGCTGCCGACGCCCCGACCTGGCAGGTGTCGAGCGCGGTGCAGTCCGGTATCGACGGCGGCGAGAGCCTCGTCGTCTCCGAGGCCGTCACCATCGACGGCAAGCGCGTCAGCCGGCCGAAGCGCATCATCGGCGCCACCGGCGCGGCCTCGGCCACGACCTGCGAAGCCACGCCCTCCACGCGCGGCTGCAAGGTCCTGGACTTCGTCTACGCGCCCACCACCACCGCCACTTCCAGCGCCTTCGGCGACATCGCCGGGCAGGTCTCCGAGCTCAAGGTGTGGGCCACGGACCCCGGCGCCGCCAACGCGACCGCTCGTACTGTCGCCCGCTACGCCTACGACGAGCAGGGCCGACTGCGCGAGGCGTGGGACCCGCGGATCAGCCCCGCGCTGAAGACCGCCTACACCTACGACTCCGCCGGACGCATCGTCACCCTGACCCCGCCCGGCCAGCTGCCCTGGACGTTCAACTACGGCAAGGTCGCCGCGGTGACCGGCGCCTCGGACGGCATGCTGCTGTCCGTTCAGCGCCCCACGCTGGTGGCCGGCACGAAGGACCAGGTCTCTGGTACGGCGACCTCCACGGTCGTCTACAACGTCCCGTTGGCCGGGACGACGGCGCCCGCCGCCATGGGAACGGCGGATGTCGCCAAGTGGGGTCAGTACGACGCCCCGTCGGACGCGACAGCGGTCTTCCCCGCCGACAAGGTGCCCTCGTCGTCCGACGGAGCCCAGCTGACGAAGGCCGACTACGCCCGGGCGATGGTGGTCTACCTGAACGCCTCCGGGCGGCAGGTCAACCAGCGCAACCCCGGTGACCACATCACCACCACGCAGTACGACCGGTACGGCAACACGGTGATGGAGCTCTCGGCCGCGAACCGGGCCCTCGCCCTCGGCCTGACCGCCCAGGACAGGATCCGCCTCGCCGAACTCGGCCTGGGCACCGACGCAGCCGGATCCGCCGAGCGCGCCCGACTGCTGTCCAGCGAGACGACGTTCTCCGCCGACGGATCCCGCTCGACGGACACCCGCGGCCCGCTGCGCATGCTCACCGTCGAGAAGGACCTCAAGGCCGGCGACGGCACCGTCCTTCTGGCCGCGGGCACGGCGGCCCCCGGCCGTACCTGGACCACCACCCAGTACGACGCCGGCCGTCCCACCGACGGCTCCGCCACCGTGGTCAACCAGCCCACCAAGGAGACCGTCGGCGCCGAGCTGGTCACCTACCCCGGCCAGATGGCCGATGGACGGGTCACCACGACCGAGTACGACTGGGTCAAGGGCCTGGCGACGAAGAACGTCCAGGACCCCGGTGGTCTGGCGATCACCCGGATCACCGAGTTCGACGACAAGGGCCGGCCGATCAAGTCGCTGATGCCGAAGTCGACCGGCACCGACCCGGGCACCCAGCTGACCACCTACTGGTCGGCGACCGGCACCGGCACCTGCCAGGGCCGCCCCGAGTGGGCCGACCAGGTCTGCGAGGTCCGCTACGCGGGCGCGGCCGCCGGCACCAACGGCGCGCTGCCGGTCATCTACAACGAGTACAACGCCTACGGGCAGCCCGCGAAGGTGGTGGAGACCGCCAACGGCGCCACGCGCACGCTGGTCACCACCTACGACGCGGCGGGCCGCCAGACGGCTGTGACCACCAGCGGCACGGCCGGCACGGCGATCCCCGACCAGACCTTCACCTACGACCCGGAGGCAGGACACCTCACCAAGACCACCTCGACGAGCGCAGGCAGCATCACCCGCACGTTCGACGTGCTCGGGCGTCAGATGACCTACACGGACGCCGACGCCAACATCACCACGGTGCACTACGACCAGCTCAACCGGCCGGTCAAGAGCACCGACAGCGCTCCGTCCACCGTCACCTACACCTACGACACGACGGCTGAGCCGCGCGGCCTGCTCGTCTCTCTGACCGACTCCGTCGCCGGCACCTTCGGTGCCACGTACGACGCGGACGGCAACGTGGCCACCGAGAAGCTGCCCGGCGGCTACACCATGACCCAGTCCACCGACCCGGCGGGCAAGCCGACGGAGCGCGCCTACACCCGCGACTCCGACGGAAGTCTGCTCTTCAGCGACTCCGCCACGGTCACGGCGCACGACCAGTGGGCCTCTCGCGCCGGCGGCGTCGGTCAGAACGCCAACCGCGACTACCGCTATGACGCCGCGGGTCGTCTGTCGACGGTCGAGGAGACCGTCGACAGCGTCTGCACCCGCCGCTCGTACGCCTGGGACAAGCACTCCAACCGCACCTCCGTCACGACGGCCGCCGGCGTGCCCGGCCTCGAATGCCCGACGACCGGTGGTACGACCGTCACCAGCACCTACGACACAGCGGACCGCAAGACCGACAGCGGCTACGCCTATGACACCTTCGGCCGCGCCACGTCGGTTCCGGGCGAGGGCACCCTCAGCTACTACCTCAACGACCTCGTGAGGCAGCAGGTGCTGGGCAACCAGCGCCAGACCTGGGCGCTCGACGCCACCCGACGGATCCGTTCCTGGACCGTCGAGTCGAACGCCACTGGCAGCTGGGTCACCACCGCCACCAAGACGAACCACTACAGCAGCGACAGCGACAAGCCGACCTGGATCGTCGAGGACGCCGCCACGGGCGCCATCACGCGCAACGTGGAGTCCGCCGGCCGCAACCTGGGCGCGACCACCAGCAAGACCGGTGACGTCGTCCTGCAGTTCGTCGATCTGCACAACGACGTCGCTCTCGCCCTCCCGCTCGACACCACCAAGCCGGCCACCGCGCTGACGACCGACGAGTTCGGCAAGCGCACGGGCACCGGCGAGGCTCGCTACGGCTTCTTCGGTGGCGAACAGCGCTCCGCCGACACCCTCGGCAACCTCGTCCTGATGGGCGTGCGCCTGTACGACCCGGCCTCCGGCCGGTTCCTGCAGACCGACCCGGTGGCCGGCGGCAGCTGCAGCAACTACGACTATGTCTGCGGCGACCCGGTCAACGCCGAGGATATCTCCGGCTGCCTGCCCTGCAAGATCCCGTGGTATGCCTGGACCGGATGGCGAAGCGACATCAAGATCACGTGGTCCGGCAAGTGGTCCTACACCAGCTGGCGCACCAAGAAGTACTCCTGGATGTGGGACGCGCTCGCCGACTGGACGCCTCTGGCGATCGTGGGCTGGAAGGAGCGGTGGCGCTGGCGCACCCAGCGCGGTGTCCGCTGCACCCTCCTGTCATGGAGCCGTGAGAAGGTTCTCGCCGAGTGGGTGTCGGTCTACACGACCCAGTACCAGGACCGCATCACCTACCGGAAGACCTACACGAACTTCCGGTTCTCGGAGACGTCGTCCTGGTGGACCACCTATCGACGGGTGTACGTCTACTCGTCGAAGATCTACTGGGGATACTGATCGCCTGCCAGGCACGCTTCATGCGTAAGCCCTGGCACCAGTGATCGATCCCCACCCTCTTAAGGTTGCCCGGGCATCTGCACGTCAGCAGCCCGGGCAACCACCCGGCGAGACCGGGACTTTTTGAGTACCAACCCAGCAGACGTAGAGGAATCAGCATGTCCCAGCCCCGCGCAGGCGTTCTGGTGATGACGATCGGTGCCGCCCTCCTCGTGGCCGGAGGAGCCATGTACGTCCTTCCCGGCCCCGGCCTTCCCCTCCTCATCCTGGGCTTGACCGCTATCGCGGTAGGAGCAGCACTGTGGCTGACCGGGCGCAAGACGACGGGTTGACCGTTACTGCTCGCTGATCAGCCGAGCCATGCCGGCGTCCACCACTGTGTTGCCGGACAGGCGAGCAGGATGAGGCGCAGAGGCCACCGCCCTGGGAGGGGCTGTCGTCGACGTGTGACGTATGACAACGAACATCAGGAGACCGCCGGCCGCTGCTGTCAGCGGTCCCATGACGATGTATCCCAAGCTTTCGATCGGACGTTCCCGGCCCGGCCGACTTGGAGGGCGGCCTCATCTCGTGCCGTGTTCGATGCGCGCGACCAGCAGGCCGACTAGTGCCGCCCAGGGCAGGCTTGCTGGTCCGGAGATCGCCCAGCCGAGAACGGCAAACAGTGTCAGCGCCGTCAGGCCGGTCGCGAGCGCTCGGGCGTGGCGGAGGAACGCCCACTCGCGGCGGGCGGTGCCCGGGTCCTTGAGTTCTGCTACGGCGGTGCGGATGACCAGGAGTGCGAGCACGACGCTGACGGCGAGGGTTGCCGGGCCGATGTCCTCTGTGATCATCGGGTTGTGTCGGAGCTCGGCAGGGCGTCGACCTGGTAGATGTCGGGGATACCGTCGGCGTCCTCGTCGCGTTCTTCCTCCTCGCACAGGCGCTTGTAGATGCGGTTGCGGCGGCGCAGGAGGCCGGAGGCGAGCAGGGCCGCGGTGAGGGAACCGAGCAGGACGGCGGCCTTGACGTGCTCGGCCCGGACCGGGTCGGTGAAGGACAGCTCTCCGATGAGCAGGGCCACGGTGAAGCCGATGCCCGCGAGGACGGCGAGTCCCAGGACGTCGGCCCAGGCGAGGTCGGGGTTGAGGCTGGCGCGGGTGAAGCGGACGGCCGCGTAGGTGCCCAGGAAGATGCCGAGGGTCTTGCCGGCGACCTGGCCGACGACGACAGCGAGCGGCTCGGGTTCGGTGAAGACCTTGGTCAGGGCGTCTCCGGACACGACGACGCCGGCAGCGAAGAGGGCGAAGAGGGGGACGGCGACGCCTGCCGAGAAGGGGTGGACGAGGTGCGAGACCCGGGCGGCCGGGGACTGCTCCTCGCCCGTCTCGCGGGTGGTGCGCAGGATCAGACCCATGGCGACGCCCGCGACGGTGGCGTGGACGCCAGAGTTGTACATCAGCGCCCAGATGGCGATGCCCAGGGGCACGTACCACCACCAGCCGCGTACCCGGAAACGCTGGAGGAGGGAGAAGAGGGCCAGGCCGGCGAACGCCCCCGCCAGGGCCCAGAAGTTGAGGTTACTGGTGAAGAAGAGCGCGATGATGAGGATGGCGCCGAGGTCGTCGACGACGGCGAGGGTGAGCAGGAACGCCCGCAGCGCGGCCGGCAGATGAGTGCTGATGACCGCGAGGACGGCGAGCGCGAAGGCGATGTCGGTGGCCATGGGGACCGCCCAGCCGCCGAGGCTTCCGCCGCCCGCGGCGGCGGTGAGGGTGTAAAGGGCGGCCGGTACGGCCATCCCGCACAGCGCGGCGATCACGGGGAGTGCGGCTGTGGCGGGGGTGCGCAGTTCGCCGACGACGAGTTCGCGTTTCAGCTCGATGCCGGCGACGAGGAAGAAGACGGCAAGGAGGCCGTCCGCGGCCCAGTGTTCGACGGACAGGTCCAGGCCCAGGGCAGGTATGCCGAAGTGGAAGTCGCGCAGGGACTCGTACGCCGTGTTCCACGGGCTGTTCGCCCATACGAGAGCGATGACGGCCGCTGTGAGCAGAACCAGTCCGCCGACCGTCTCCGTACGCAGGGCCTCGCCGACGGCCTGCCGCTCGGGCCAGGGAAGCAATCCGAAGACGATCTTGCGCGGGCGTGCCTGCGTCATGGGAAGAAACCCTCCGGGGCATGTCGGCGGCGGGCACACAGGCCCCTCGGACGCCGACCAGACTTCCCGGCACACCAGCATCATCATCTTGATGCGTGCTTTACACCCTATCGGGTGACCGGGTGCCTCACCAGAACGCCTCTCACCTGTTGGACAGGCGAGTGGGCCTGCCCCCACCAAGGCGCGAGGTGGGGGCAGGCGCACTAGAGGAGCCGGGCCGCCGGGGGACGGTCAGACGGTGGTCTTCACCGGCTCCTGGTCGGCGTCCTCGTCCGTGTCGAGGCCGGCGTCACGCCGCTTGACGAAGGCGAGGAAGGAGTTCAGCTCCCGCTTGACGACCGGCGCGAGCAGGTACAGGCCGATGATGTTGATGACGGCGAGGATGAAGAGCACCGCGTCAGCCATGTCGATCAGCGTCTGCAGCGTGAGCAGCGAACCGGCCACCGAGAAGACGGTGTAGAGGACCTTGAAGGTCAGCTCGCTGGTGCGGCTGCGGCCGAACAGGTGCGTCCACGCCTTCATGCAGTAGTAGCCCCAGGTCAGCACGGTGGAGATCGCGAACAGCATGACCGCGAGGGTCAGGATGTACGGGAACCACGGCATGACGGTCCCGAAGGCGTCCGAGGTGATCGTGACACCGCCGATGGACTGGCCCGCACGTGCCTCGGCCCAGCTGGCCGGGTTGGCGATGACGATGGTCAGCGCGGTCATGGTGCAGATGACGACCGTGTCGATGAACGGCTCGAGCAGGGCCACCAGTCCCTCGCTCGCGGGGCGCTTGGTCTTGACCGCGGAGTGGGCGATGGGAGCGGAGCCGAGACCGGCCTCGTTGGAGAACGCGGCCCGCTTGAAGCCGATGATCAGTGCACCGAGGACACCGCCCGCAACACCCTCGGGGTTGAACGCGCCCTCGACGATGGCGGACATCGCGGAGGGGACGGCGGTGGCGTTGACGGCGATCACGACGAGGCACGCGGCCATGTAGATGCCGGCCATAGCGGGCACCAGCTTGCTGGTGACGGAGGCGATGGAGCGGATGCCGCCGAGGAGGACGATGCCGACGAGCGCTGCGATGAGGATGCCGAAGAACAGAGCGCCCTCAGAGGAGCCCAGGGCGCCGCTCTCGCCGCCGGTCACGGAGACCAGCTGCGCGTAGGACTGGTTGACCTGGAAGAGATTGCCGCCGAACAGGCCGAAGAACAGCACGAAGAAGGAAGCGAGGACCGCCAGCACTTGGCCGCCGAAGACGGTGCCGTCGGCGTGCACCTCCCGGTACTTCACGCCGAGGGTGACCTCCACGAACTTGGTGGCCATGCCGAGCAGGCCGCACGGGATCATCCAGAACGTGGCGCCGGGGCCGCCGATGGAGACGGCGACGGCCACACCGGCGATGTTGCCGAGGCCCACGGTGCCGGAGACGGCGGCGGTGAGCGCCTGGAAGTGGTTGACCTCGCCGGCGGAGCCCTTCTCGTCGTACTTGCCGCGTACGACGTCGACCGCGAGCCTGAACTTGCGCAGCTGGACGAAGCCGAACCAGCCGGTGAAGACGATGCCGGCCACGACGAGCCAGGCGACGATCAGAGGGATCTCGGTGCCGGCGATGGGCACGGAGTAGAAGACGACCTCGCCGAGCCAGGTGGCTCTGGGCTCGAAGAATCCGCTGACTGTTCTTGTCGACGGACTGGGTGAAGGCGTCGAGTGACACGGGTGGGTACCTCGTAGCCCGTGGCGGGCGCGCGGGGAGACTGCGCCGGAGAGGGGACGGGCTGTGAGCGAACGCCGTTGTCCGATCGGCGACCGGTTACGAAGCTGTCCCCGGACTTGGACAGTGATCGCCAGGCCTGGTGGGCCGGGGGATGGGCCGACCGGTCCGCGGGGCGGCGAGGGGTGGTGCCACCTGCGAAGTTGCGTATTGGTGCCACAGCACCCACCCCCTGGTGGGTGGCGCATGTCACACTGCGGACGGTGATGTTCCGAAAGTCCAGCACCCGTGATGCGACCGTTAGTCGGACGGTTGTGTCCGTTCATCGTGTATGTATGTGCCGACGGGGGACCAGATGACGTGGCTCGCGACAATCGTGGGCGCCCTTCTCGTCCTGGGCGCCCTGCGGGATGTGTTCCACACGCTCTGGCACCCGACCCGCCACGGCGGGCTGAGCCGACTGGCGATGACCTGCATGTGGGGCCTCTCTGCTCGCCTTGCCCTTCGGCACCGGCCTGCGGGGCTGACTGGACCGCTGGGAATGGTCGCAGTGGTCGCGGTCTGGGCCTCGACCATGGCCGTGGGCTGGGCATTCATCTACTGGCCGCACATGCCGGAGCACTTCTCGTACGCCACGGGTCTCAGCCCCGGCCGGCACGCCGGCCCCCTCGACGCGCTCTACGTGTCCCTGGTGATGCTGGCCACCTTGGGCCTGGGCGACATCGCTCCGACCGCCGGCTGGCTGCGGGTCCTCGCCCCTGTCGAAGCCCTGTCCGGGTTCGCCCTGCTGTCGGCGACTGTGGCGTGGATCCTCGGTATCTATCCCGCTCTGGCCAGGCGCCGAGCTCTCGCCCTGCGCCTGTCCCACCTGCGCCGTAGCCGCGTCCCGGCGTCGGCGCTCGACTCGGACGGGGGTGCAGCGCTCCTGGACGGGCTCGCCACCGCTGTCTCGGTGGTCTCGGTCGACTTCATGCAGTACCCGGAGTCGTACTACTTCTACGACGTCGACGACCACACCTCCCTGCCGCTCCAGCTCGACCATGCGGTGTCCCTGGCGGAACAGGCTGCTGCCGCTGAGCACCCGGACGTCCGCCTGGCAGGCTCCATCCTGCGCACGGCCCTCGACGACCTCGCCGTGATCCTCGACGACCGATTCCTGCACACCCGGGGAAGCTCCGGCTGCGTCATCCCCGCGTACGCGGCGGACCACGGCCACGGCACGACACCGATTCAGTCGTGAGAGGCAGGTCGACACCGACTGGTCAGACGCGATGGCCGCCGGACCCCGGGTCGGGAGGACGTACGGTGGGCAGGGGCTGTCGGCCCAGGAGCTCGGCCAGTCCTTGCCGGGTGGCGGCGAGGACGACGCGGTCCTCGCCACGAAGGACGCAACCCGGGTGGAGGACCCAGATAGCCCGGCCGGCCGGTCGGTGCCGTCGTGCGCCGGGTTGGCGGCCAGGTCGGGCAGGCGATGGCCGGGTTCGGCGGTGTCAAGGGCGAGGACGCGCCAGGCGCCGGGCCGGAACGACTTGGCGACGGTGCATCCCTCGAGCTGAGGGTGCCCGGCGACATTCAGGGCGGCGAAGAGCAGGACGCGGCGTTCGACCGGGATGGCGCCGAGAATCTGGCGGCCCATCATGGCTCCGGCGAAGGCCGGTGCCGAGAGGGTGGAGATCAACACCCCCACTCTGCCCCGCTACCCGCTGTTCGGCGGCGCCGAACACAGGTACGTACGTCCCGCATCCCGTGACCGAGGTGCCTTCGTGGGAGAGGACGACACCGACATCAACGACGACGTCGTCCTCGCCGAACAGGTCGCAGCGCAGGGATCGCATGACCGCGGTCATGCGATCCCTGCACTGCTTGAGCGGTGTCGCGGGAGGGTGGAGGGGGCGGGAACGCGGTAGGAGTGGGGTGGCGGTGTCCGGGCGACCGTCAGTCTCGGTCGTTCTCGCGGGATGCCGGCTGGCTTGTGCGGGCGGGATTGCCTGCGGGTGTTGTGCCTCGGCAGAGGCTTTTTCTGAACATGGTGGGGCTGCAAGCTCGGTGAGGTGTTGGTCTCGGTGTCTGTGTCCGTGTCAAGGTGTGGGCGGGACGGCGCGGGACAGGGGTTCCAGGTCTCCGTAGAGTGCGGCGTGAAGTGCGGCGGCGAGTTCGCGGGCCCGATGTTCGCTCCGTACGCCGTGCATCATGAAGTAGATCGGCCCCTTGTAGGCGTCCGGATCAGCCTCGTGGTTGTGGACCAGGCGGGTGATCGCGGCGCGGACGGCGTCGTTGACGGCGTCGGTGACAGCGTGGCCTTGACCGGCCGGCAGCGTGTCCGCCTTCACGATCCACTGCTGACGTTCTTCGAATTCGATGGCGACGAATACGGTGTTGCGTGCGATGGCGTCCCGGTATGCATTGTGGAATGCGTCGGTGCCGGTGGCGTCGGGGATGAGGTGGGCGGGGGCAGGGGATCGGCAGCGGCTGCATGACTTCGAGGACCTCGACCTTCGTCGCGGGGACCATGTGAGCCGCATGCACGTCATGGCTGGTCCACCAGGGTGTCATGCCGATCTCGTCACCGGGTCGGCCCCACTGCACCATCTGCAGTTCTTCGCCGGGACGGAAGATCCTCAGCATCACGGGTTCAACGGAGGTGGACTGGTGTTCTGTGAGGATGCGGACACGAGCGCGCACGAACCAGCTTCGTGGGGAGAGGCGGCCTGCACCGGCCCTATGATCACTCACCCTTTCTGTCTATCCAGTGCTGCTCTCGTCCGCATCTCGAACGCCTGCCGGTGTGGGTCATGAGGAGCGGATGGGTGGCTTCAGCGGTCGTGGTCGTGGTGGGCGAGAAGTTCCAGCAGGCGCCGCACGGGCAGGTGGGCCTCTGCCGGATGGCGGAACCTGCCGCCCAGGTGGAGGGTGTAGCGGGTGCGCCGTCCGTCCCGCTCGCGGCTGAGATAGCCGGCCTTGTCGAGGTCCGAGACGATCAGCTGAGCGGTGCGCTCGGTGGTGTGGCAGACCGCGGCGATGTCGCGAAGGCGGGCGGTGGGATCCTTCGCGACGGCCAGGAGCACCCAGGCATGGTTGATGAGAAACGTCCACCGACCCGTCTGCCGATCCACCCCGTGTCCTGCTCCGTCGTCCACGCTTGCCAGATAGCCAGGTGGAAATTACCGGAAACAGACTTCGTCTGTCTTTAGCCGTGATCCGCCGACTGTGGCGACGGCCCCGAGGCGGAATGCCCTACGGCGCTGTCGTGGTGGTGCGATGATGAGGCAGGGTTGTGGGCCCGGTGGCCTCTTGGTGGGACTGCTGACCGTCAGTGCCGAGATGATCAGTCGTGTGGAGCCTCGCGAGAGCCCGGCTGTCCGCTCCTACGGGAGCTTCGGCGGGTTATTCGCCTGGTCATCGAGGTGATCGCGGCCCAGGTGATGAGCGATTCCGAGTGCTGGACGAGCCGTGTCACGCGCGTGACGGGCGTCTATGACCCAGGCGTGTGAGCGTTCGACGACCCAGCGCCGGGGCATAACGACGAACCCGGGGACGTTCTTCTGGCGGCTGACGGTCTTGATCGTCAAGGTCAGGTAGGTTTTCGCCCACGAGCTGCCCGGCATAGGCGGAGTCGGCCTAGACGATGGTGATCTCCGGGTGCATCAGCCGAAGCCGGAACATGACTTCCTTGGCTGCGTCGCGGTCGGTCATGTCGGCCGGGGTGACCATGACGAACAGCGGCAGGCCCTTGGTGTCCACGACCAGGTGCCGCTCGCGGCCGTTGATCTAATGGGCGGGAGCTGAGCTCGTTGAACACCTTCTCGATGCCGATCGCCGACGTCAGCACGACGTCCTCCGTTGATCCGGGCCTTGAGTCCTCAAAGAAGACTGACGTGTGCTGGCGCTCGCCGTCGGCATCGAGGGCGAGCACTTGATCACCGATGATGATCGTGGTCCAAGCCCCCTGCGGGGACTACCTCTTACGTGCTCGGGAGCCACCAGCTCCGATCAAGACCGAGGGCCCCGCAGGTCGCTGGGGTCATGAACGGCTAATCGGTTGTCGGGCCATCGAGCCCTTCCATTAGAGAGACGCATGCCCTTCACGGCTGTGACCAGCCACAACACTGGTTCGATGGGCATGCGTGAGGCGAGTGAGAGCGTTCTGCGGCATCGACTGGGCCAGCGACCACCACGACATAGCTGCCGTCGACGAAGCGGGTCCGCTGCTTGCTCGCGCTTGCATCGATGACTCCGCGGAAGGGTTCGACCAGCTGCTTCAAATGCTCGCGGAGCATGGCGACAGTCCGCAGGGCCTCCGTCCCGGTGGCCATTGAGACCTCCCGCGGTCTTCTGGTCGCCTGCCTTCGGGCAACGGGCCGGCCCGTCTACGCCATCCTCCCGATGGCCGCCGCCCGGTACCGGGACCGTCACACCGCATGCTTCCCGCCGACTCGGAGGTGGCCCAGGCCGTCGCGGTCCTTGCTCGCGCCCATCAGGACGCCGTCTGGGACCGAACCCAGGCCGGCAACAATCTGACCTCCCACCTGCGCGAGTACTTCCCCAACTATCTGGCCGCCGTCGGGAACCGCCGCGAGGGCATCTATCACCCCATAGCCCGGGCTCTGCTGGCCGCAGCGCCGACCCCGCGCCAGGCGGCAAAGCTGACCCGGCCGCAGCTGCGGGCCGTGCTGAAGAATGCCGGGCGCAAGAACACCATCGATAGGGAGGCCGAACGTCTGCACAGCGCACTTCGCGCAACGCAGATGCGCCATCTTCCCCTGGTCGAGGAGGCCATGGGGGGCCAGGCCCTCGCGCTGCTCCGGCAGTCGGAAGCCGTGTGCACGAGCGCCGATGATCTCGCCGAGGCCGCGGTGCAAGCGTTCGAGGCGCATGCTGATGCCGGGATCATCACCAGTTTCCCAGGGCTGGGTCCGCTCAGCGGAGCTCGGGTTCTGGCCGAGATCGGCGACGACCGGACTCGGTTCGCCGACGCCAGAGGGCTGAAGGCGTACGCAGGTTCCGCCCCGGTCACCCGGGCCTCCGGCAAGAGCGTGTCCGTCGCGGCCGGCAGGGTGAAGAACCAACGGCTCGCCGGCGTCGGCTACATGTGGGCCTTCTCCGCGATGGCCCATTCAGACGGAGCGCGGGCTCACTACGACCGCCGACGTGAGGCCGGAGACCGGCACACGGCCGCTCAGAAGAGCCTCTTCAACCGGATGATCGGCTGCCTCCACCACTGCCTGACTCACCAGATCCCGTTCAACGAGGCCGTAGCCTTCCCGACCTCGCGAGAGCCCCGTCTTGCCCTCGCCGCTTGACACGTTCTTCGCATCGGATGTCTTCTTGCCCGCGTCGCAGCCGCGGGAGTCCTTGCCGACGGTCTCCGCGGCCTTGATCGACTGGGAGTCGATGACGGTCGCGACCGCACCGGGCGCCTTGTCCATCTCGCGGCGGATGCGTTTGCGGAGCTGGTCACGGATCTGCCCGACGACGCCGCAGGCTGCCCAGTGGGCCATGAACCGATAACACGTGCGCCAGCGCGGGAAGTGCCTGGGCAGGGCCCGCCACTTGCATCCGGTGTCGACGACATAGCGGATCGCGTCGACGATCTCCCGGCGGGGATGCTTCTCCGGCCGGCAGGCCGGCCGCCCGCCCTGGTCTCGCGGGCCGGTGTCGGGAACAGAGGCTCGGCAGGGCCCATTCGTCGTCCCAGGTGTCGGAGGGATAGCAGCGCCTGCGCGGCACTTCCCTCCTTCAAGGACGGGGCGGGTGCCGGCCGCTTCGTGGCCGGCACCCGCCGGTCAGGCGTCAATGTAGTCGGCGATCACGTCGAGCGTGGACTCGACCGAGCTGAGCTGGGTGTTCAGGTGCTTGATCCACCGGCCCTTCGGCTGGAGGGCCGCGTGCGGGGCGACGACGCCGGTGAGGAACCGGCGGATCTCGGTGAGCTTCTCCCAGATGACCGCGACCTCGTATGCCTGGAGCTCGGCCGGGTCCGAGCAGAACTTGTAGCCGTCCGCCCTGGTCCAGATCAGGGGCGGCCAGCTGCGTTCGGCGATGATGTCCCGCAAGCAGGCCAGGCTCGCCCGGGTCTGGTGGGGCGACAGTTCGCTGGATCTGACCAGCTGGTGGAAGGTCAGACTGGCCGGGCGGGCCTCGAACAGCACGAACCGGACGGTGTCGGCGTGTCGCTGGGCGGCGGGTGATCTGCGCTCGGAAACGCTCTTTGAGATCGGTGGTGCCGCCGGCTTTGGATGGGACGGGCGAACCTCTGCTTCCGAATGCGGGTGTCCTCGGGACGCCTGTGCCCGCTGCGGCCCTGGTCGTGAGTCACGTGGGGAGCCTGGCGGCAGCGCAATATAGGCGAAGATCGCCGGTTAGCCAAACCGGCGATTCAGCGGACTATTGAGGCTGGCGCCCGGCGTCAAGCGGTAGATCTATATCCCTAAAGGTCGATCTGTGAAAATCTCCAGGCGGCTGGAGAGTCATGTGAGTCAATTACGGAAGGCGATATGGCAGTGAGGTTCATGGATGTCAGGGAGACGGCTGAGTACCTGAATGTTTCCGTTTCTTGGCTATACAAGAACTCTGCGCGTTCTGGACTCGTGGCCTACAGGTTCGGCGCGGGCTCCAATGCCAAGATTCGATTCAAGACATCAGAAGTCGAAGCCTGGGCGATGCAGCAGCGAGTAATGAGCGGATGACGCTGCCCGAGCTTCACAAGTCGAGAAGTCCGCTGCAAAGCGTGTGGACATGATTTACATCGGAAGTTCAGCTTGCAGAGTCGTTCGTTGATTCGTGGGATGGGTTCGTTTTTCAAGGAGTGTGAGCATCCGCGGTCGCGGTGGTCGAGGTGTCCGCACGCGTACAAGATCCGGTACCGGTCGGCGGCGGGTAAGCAGGTGAAGGAGTCCGGGTTCTCGACCCAGGACCAGGCGATCGCGCGTTTGACGGAGATCTACAACGCGAAGAAGGCCGCCCCGCGGGGGCAGGCGAAGGCGGAGCGGATCGCGCGGTACGGGGCGATGCGGTTCGAGGAGTACGCCACGGAGTGGAAGGCCGGGCAGCGGGACCTGGGGCCGGCGTCGATGGTGCATCTGGAGTCGCTGCTGAACATCCATCTGCTGCCGCTGCTGGGCAGCCGGCGGATGAACACCTTCGACCACAAGGTCGTCGAGGGCTTCATCCAGGCGCTGGAGCGCAACGGCATCGGCCTGGCCGCGCAGGCGAACGCGTTCGACAAGCTGAAGGCGATCCTGCTGGACGCGAACCGGCTGGGCCTGTTCGACGACAACCCGGTCGCCGGGGTGAAGCCGCCGCAGTACGACCCCAAGCGGGTGGTGATCCCCTCACCCGAGCAGCTACGCGAGATACGCACCGCCGGCGACGACAGCTTCCTCCTGGTCTCCGACCTGATGAGCGGCTGCGGCATGCGCAACGGTGAAGCCTTCGCCGTGAATCTGGACAACATCGTCGCCGACGACGTCTACCGCATCACCGAACAGGTCAACCGCACCACCTGCCAGTACGAGCGGCTCAAGCACCGCAAGCCCGGCGAGTACCGCGACGTGCCCCTGCCCGCCCGCGTGCGGCAGACGATCGAGTGGTACGCCGACAAGCACGGCACCGTCGACGGCTACCTGCTGCGTCACCCCAGCGACCCGACCCGCACGTTCCCGCACTACCACATCGCCAACCAGTGGCAGCGGATCAAGAAGGCCGGCGAGATCGACATCCCCGAGGGGATGGTCGTCTACGGCCTGCGCCACTTCTTCGCCTCCAACTGCCTCACCCACAACATCCCCATCACCGACGTCGCCGAGTGGATGGGCCACAAGACCATCGAGATCACCTTCAAGATCTACCGCCACCTCATGCCCGGCTCCATCAGCAAAGCCGCCAAAATCCTCAACCTCGACCTCGCCGCATAAGCTGAGCTGGCTTCGACCTCCAACAAAGGGCGCGTCTGACGTGGCGGCCAGTCATGGTCCCGGGTCGGGTTGGTCACCGCCCTGGAGGCCATCGCGATGGAAAGCTGCCGCGTTCATCCGTACCTCGTGCTCGAGGGGCGAGTCATCCTCGGCCTCCTGCACCGCTTTGAGGTTCTCCGGAGCGCCATGTCCTTGCCTGTCACTGTGAGTAGGAAGTCGCCAAGGCGCGCGAGACCTCGCTGGACTGCTGATCAGTGCCGCCGTGGAGCTCGCGCATGCCTCCTGCTCGTTGCCTCGGCTGGGTACAGCCTCTGATGCAGCCGGGGGCCGTCGGTCAGAGTTAGGGTGACAGGAGTGCTTCAGGGATTGGTTGCCGTGGCCGTTCCTGGCGAAAGTGACGCCGGGAGCGTCGCAGTGATCCTGGCATTCTCGGTGCTGGCTGCTTCGATCAGCAGCCCCGCGGCGGAGGCGGCGCTGACCGTGGCCCCGGCGCTGCGACGTCGTCTATCCGCCCGCAATAGCACGGGTGCCTGCCTGGGGTGCGGAAGCCGGGGCCACTCAGGGCGCGGTAGAGGGTTATGGCCGCGCTTGCCCTACGAGGTCAGTTGACGCCTCAAGCATCTTGAATGGCCCTGCCGACGGTATGGCGGGAAGATGGGACAAGGACAGCGAGCGGCCGAATCCCGCTGAGGAAACATCATGTCGGATCAGCCATTCATCCTGACGACAGCTCGCAACGGACGGATCGAACCGGAGAAGTCCGCCGACATCAACGACATCGTCGAAGCGGCCCGGTCCGAGAAGAAGATCGTCGTCCACCTTCACGGCGGACTGGTCAACGAGGCCAGTGGCCTGGGGACGGCGTACCGGCTCAGCGACACATATGTCGCGGCGGGCGCCCGCCCCGTGTTCGTGGTGTGGCAGAGCGGTCTGCTCGAAGTGCTGCGGCACAACCTCGACGAGATCTTCGGGTGAGGACCTGTTCAAGCGCCTGCTCAAGTGGGTGTTGCAGTTCTCGGTTGGCAAGCTGTGGCGGGAGCCGAGCCAGCGGGCCGCAGGAGTGCTCCCCTTGCCCCATGAGCGGCAGGTCAGGGAAGAACTCGCGCTCCGCGGCACCGGGAGGGAGCCCTTCGTGGACATCGCGCGTCCCGCGGTGCTCACCGAAGTGGACGAAAGCGAACGACAGCAGCTGGAGGAGGAGCTGCAGAGCGACGACGATCTGCGCGCGGATCTGGAGGCGATCCTGGCCGCGAGACACACGGAGGGGCCTGTTGAGGGGGCGCGAGGGGTGACGATCCGCCGTGAGGCGTCGCGGGCCAGCCTGATCGATCCCGAGGCGCTCGACGACATCGATCCGGGCGGCGGAGCCGGCGAACGCAGCGTCCTCGCCCTGACCGGACTGGCCGCAAAATGTGGACGGGTTCTCATGCGTGTGATCCAGCGGTTCCGCGCGGAGACGGACCATTGGGTCTACCCCACGGTCGTGGAGGAGCTGCTGAGGGCGTTGTACGTTGCCAAAGCGGGCGGAGTCCTCTGGTCCGCCATGAAGAGGGAGACCTTGGACACCTTCGATGCCGCGCCCGACCGAGGTGGCCGTCTCCTCCTGGACGGACTGGCCCAGGCACTCGGCGACGGAGCACGTCCGCCGATCACACTCGTCGGTCACAGCACGGGAGCCGTCTTCATCGACAACCTCCTCAACGAAGTGTCCCGCGGCCGTCACCAGGGATACCGGCCGTGGCCCGAGGACGCGGGCTTCCACGTGGCCTTCCTCGCCCCCCGCCTCCACCTACGAGCAGACACCGGCTCCGCCGCACAGCCGCTCTCACGCGGCTGACCGTCCACCCGCGCAGGCGCGGTCATTACTCCGGCAATCGCATGGCCCTAAGGGATTGCCGCTCACGGTCACGACAACCACCGCCGTACTCCTGGAACCGCCCCCAAGCACCGACCAACACGCAACAGGACTCATCGGAGAAACCGTGCTGACTGTCAACGCCTATGCCGCCGCCTCGCCCACCGAGCCCCTCGCCCCGGCAACTGTCGAGCGCCGCGATCTCGGCCCGCGTGACGTGCTGATCGAGATCAAGTACTGCGGCATCTGCCATACCGACATCCACTGGGTCCGCGGCGACTGGGGGGCCAAGGACTACCCCGTCGTCCCCGGCCATGAGATCGCCGGCATCGTCAGCCAAGTCGGCCCGGAGGTCACGCGGCACGCCGTCGGCGAGCGCGTCGGCGTCGGCTGCATGGTCAACTCCTGCCGCGAGTGCGGCCCGTGCCAGCAGGGCGAGGAGCAGTACTGCATCAAGGGCCACATCCTCACCTACGGTTCGGTCGACCGCGACGGCACGCTCACCCAGGGCGGCTACTCCACCCATGTCGTCGTCGACCAGGATTTCGTCCTGCGCATCCCCGAAGGCGTCAGACTCGAGGAGGCAGCCCCGCTGCTCTGCGCGGGCGTCACGACGTACTCACCGCTCACGCGCTGGGGCGCCGGTCCCGGCAAGAATGTCGGCGTTATCGGGCTCGGCGGTCTCGGCCATGTGGCCGTGAAACTGGCGAAGGCGATGGGCGCCGAGACCACCGTCCTGTCCCGCACCCTCGCCAAGAAGGACGACGGGCTACGTCTGGGCGCCGACCACTACTACGCCACCAGCGACCCGGCGACCTTCGAGCACCTGGCGGGCACCTTCGACCTGATCGTCAACACGGTCAGCGCCGAACTCGACGTCGACGCCTACCTGTCCCTGCTCGCCGTCAACGGCACCCTGGCCATCGTCGGCGCCACCCCGAAGTTCTCCCTCGACCGCTTCAGCCTGGTGCGCAACCAACGGGCCTTCGCCGGCTCCCAGATCGGCGGAATCCGCACCACCCAGCAGATGCTCGACTTCTGTGCCGAGCACGGCATCGGCGCCGAGGTCGAGGTCATCCCGGCGGAGAAGATCAACGAGGCGTACGACCGCGTCCTCGCCTCCGACGTGCGCTATCGCTTCGTCATCGACGCCTCGACTCTGGCGACCGCACCCTGAGGACGGTCTCCGCCACTGGAGCCGGTCACAGGGATGGAGGCGCCCGAGAGGGCCAGCCCCAGTGCTACGTCGGCTCACGCTCTGTACCCACCGCCTCCAGCGCCCTTGATCGCTCCAGGAAGAAGCGTCGGCTGGTGGCGTTCTGGGCGAGAGCGAAGCCGAGAGCGAAGACTTCTGGCGATCGAGGCCGTAGGAGATCATCCGGTTGTTCCACAAGCTCTGGTCGAACTGGCTGTGCACCGACTCTGAGTCGCTGCGGTAGGGGTAGAGCTGTTGGTGGGTGAGGGTGGACTCCGGGATCTGCTGAAGATACTCGGCGCGGTGGAAGTCGCGCTCACTGTCGCTCTTGAGTCTGCGGCCGGTGGCCGGATCCGTGCCGGTGCGGTCATGGGGGGTCGTGGTGATCGCGACCTGGACGCGGTACGAATGGGCGCCGTGACGGCAGAGAATGAGCAACAGGTGGTACCAGCGTGACTTCGTACGTCCTTGTCGGTGTTCCAGACGGCTGACAGGGACAGGTATCAGCGTGCTCGTGCCGTCGTCGAGGAGGACGCGCTCGGCGATGCGACCCTGGTCGCACCACAGGTCATGGCGGCAACGGCCGAAGCGCACGAGCTCGTAGGCCCGCGGTTTGACCGAGCCGTGCTGGCGGTTGATGACCAATAGTCCGCGGCGGGCGAGGGCATCGCGGTGCACGCCGCGGAACGCTCCGTCGTAGATGACACCCATGCAACCGGCCAGCTGGCTGCTGAGCTGGGTGAATGAACGTACGGCGACGGCGGCCTCGTCCTCGTACTCGCCGCCGGCGACATGGCGGACGGCCAGGATGACGCGCTGCCAGTAGCCGTTGTCACGGGCCGAGACGAAGAACCACTTCGTGCCCCGCGCGAGACGAGTTCGCGGTCGCCGCCGAAGGCTTGGTCGAAGGCTCCTCGTAGGAGGGGCTCCTCGTCGGCGAGGACCCCGTACGCGATGATCTCCACGTCGTTTCCTCCCGTTCGTGGAGGGCTTGTCCCGCGACCCTAGGCGGCTTCCCGCGCTCGTGCTCGGGGCCGGTCGGCCTCGGTTCGTGGACACTCGGCCCCAACCCCTGGAGCTCTGGTGTGGGCATGGGCTCCGAAGCCGCGATGCCAGGCGCCTCCGAGTAGCCGCCCGTAGGGACGCGCGGTCCGGCCAATCAGGACATCACTGACTATCGTGAGGGGAGGGAGGCGCCCTGGCCTGGGTGTCCGCGGGAACCGGTCGGAGGCGACGATGAGCGGGGACGAGCGCGGGCGATCCGAGCAGTATCTGCCCAAGTTGCGGCTGGACGAGCTGCTGGACGAGCTGCAGGCGCGGATCGACGCGGCGCGGGGCGCGCGGGATCGTGTGCACAGCCTTCTGGAGGCGGTGCTGTCGGTCGGGCGGGAGTTGGATCTCCCGCAGGTGCTTCGGCGCATCGTCGAGGCGGCCGTAGTGCTCGTGGACGCCGAGTACGGGGCCCTGGGAGTCATCGGTGAGGACCGCATGCTCTCCGAGTTCCATACTGTCGGCATCAGCCACGAGCAGCGGGCTCGGATCGGGCACCTGCCCAGCGGGCACGGCATTCTCGGCGAGCTGATCCGGCACCCGGAGCCGCTGCGGCTGACGGAGATCTCCGAGCACCCGTCCTCATACGGTTTCCCGGCGCATCACCCGCCGATGCATTCCTTCGTGGGCGTGCCCATCCGAGTGCGCGACCAGGTGTTCGGCAACCTCTACCTCACCGAGAAGCGGGGCGCGACGGAGTTCGACGCCGAGGACGAGGCGGTGCTCTCCACGCTCGCCGTGGCGGCGGGCGTGGCCATCGAGAACGCCCGCCTGTACGAGGAGACACGGCTGCGCGAGCGGTGGCTGGGAGCGAGCTCCGAGGTCACGCGTGCCCTGCTCTCAGGTGCTCCGAGCACCGACGTCCTGGAACTGATTGTGGAGCAGGCGCGGCAGATCGCGGACGCCGATGTCGGAATGATCGCCGAGCGGGTACCCGAGGAGAAGGCGCTGCGGCCCCTGCTCGCCGTCGGGCTGGACGCGGAGCGGCGCGGCGGCCTGGTGATGTCCGCGGACGACGGGTTCGTGGCCGCCGTCCTGACCACGGCAGAGCCGGCGGTGAGCGCCGACATCCAAGAGGACGCCCGCACCAGCAGGGGGGCTGCTCAGTGGGCCGGGCTCGGCCCCGTGGTCGGTGTGCCGCTGGAGGCCGGCGGCAAGGCCGGGGGAGTGTTGCTGCTGGGGCGCGCGGCTGGGCGTACGCCGTTCACGGGCGCCGACACGCGCCCCTTGCTGGGATTCGCCGGGCAGGCGGCTCTGGCCCTGGAACTGGCCGAGCGGCGCCGGGACGCCGAGCAGATCACACTGCTGCGGGACCACGAGCGGATCGCGCGTGATCTGCACGACCTGGCCATCCAGCGACTGTTCGCCGCAGGGATGACTCTGCAGAGCACCCAGCGATTCGTCGACCATCCGGAGGCCGTGGAACGACTGTCGCGGACCGTGGACGACCTGGACGAGACCATCAAGATCATCCGATCCACGATCTTCGGACTACGAGCGCACGGCGACGGAAGGGGGGAGGGCAGCGGACTGCGCAGTCGTGTCTCGGACGCGGTGACGGCGGCCTCCTCATCCCTGGGTTTCACTCCCGCGGTGCGGATCGAGGGCCTGGTCGACACGGACGTGCCGGGAGAGATCGCCGATCATGTGCTCGCGGTGCTCGCCGAGGCTCTGAGCAATGCGGCCCGGCATTCCGGCGCCCATTCCGTAGACGTGCATCTGCGGCTCGCCGACGGCGAGCTGGTCCTCACGGTGACCGATGACGGGCGCGGGATACCGCAGGGTGCCGCGCGCAGTGGGCTGAGGAACATGGAGGAGCGGGCACTGTCGCTCGGCGGTGACCTCCGGCTCGGTGAGCGCCCGGAAGGAGGCGGCACCCGGATCGTGTGGCGGGTGCCGGTGCGCCCGGCGAGAGCTTGACGGCGTCGGGCTCGCCGCTCGCCCGGCGTCACCGCCCGTGGCGCTCGCTCACCTGGGGCTGCTCCAGATGCGACGCGAGGACGGCAGCCTGTACACGCCGCTGTACCCCGAGCTTGGCCAGAAGCCGGGAGATGTGGTTCTTGACGGTCTTCTCGGACAAGTAGAGCTTCCGGCCGATCTCGCGGTTGGTGAGACCATCCCCGATCAGGGCGAGAATGTCCCGCTCGCGCGGCGACAGGCTCGCCAGCTCGGGTGCCATGGCCGAGTCCTCGGAAGGGTCGGCGCGCAGCGATCGCATCAGGCGGGCGGTCGTCTCCGGGTCGAGCATGGACCGTCCCGTGGCGACCGTGCGCACCGCCGAGACCAAGTCGGAGCCCTTGATCTGCTTGAGTACATACCCGGCCGCCCCGGCCATGATCGCGTCAAGCAGCGCCTCCTCGTCGTCGAACGAGGTCAGCATCAGACAGGCCAGCTCGGGCATCTGGCTGCGCAGCTCGCGGCAGACGGTGATGCCGTCGCCGTCCGGCAGGCGTACGTCGAGAACCGCCACGTCGGGGCGGAGAGCTGGGCCCCGGGCGAGTGCGTGCTCGACATTCTCGGCGTCGCCGACCACCGAGATGTCGGGTTCGGCATCCAGGAGATCGGCCAGACCGCGGCGCACGACCTCATGGTCATCGAGCAGGAAGACCCGGATGGGGTGCTCTTCGGTGAAGGTGCGCGGCTCAGTCATGTCGACCCCTCGTTTCGGGGAAAGCCGGGGCGATCGCCGACCGCCCCGACAACGATCGTCACGCATGGGGGCCGAATGTACCAGGGCCGATCGGACCCAGCAGGGGACCTGCGGCCCCTCCAAGGCTACGACTCCGGAAGCGACGCTGAAATTGTCAGCCCCTGCTCAGGAGGTGGAGAGCATGACCCGCACGATCATCGTGGGCCTCGACGGCTCGCCCGAGAGCCGCGCCGCTGCCGAGTGGGCGGCTCGTGAGGCGAAGCTACGTGGCCTGCAGCTGAAGCTCCTCCACGTTTGGGAGCCGGTGCCGGAGCCCATGGCGCAGGCCCCGCTCCTCGGCGCCGAGACCCATCAGCACTGGACCGAGAAGATCCCCCGCGAATCGGCGAAGGGCCTCCGTCTGCGTCACCCCGGCATCGAGGTGACGACTGAGCACGTTCCCGGTCGCCCGAGTGAGGTGCTCTGCGAGGCCGCCAAGGCCGTCGAGCTGATTGTCCTCGGATCGCGGGGCCTGGGCGGTCTCGGTGGGTTCCTGGTGGGTTCGGTCGGCTTGGCGGTTTTGGCGCATGCCGAGCGCCCTGTGGTCCTCGTCCGGTCCGGTGAACAGGCGGCGGACGAGCATGAGATGGACCCCGCAGGAATTCCGTCCGCCGCGACACGGTATCGGCCGGTGGTGCTGGGCCTCGACATCGACAGCCTTGATGCGTCGGTGATCGACTTCGCCTTCGAGGCGGCCGCTCTGCGCGACACCGGTCTGCGGGTCGTGCACGGGTGGAACCTGCCGCCGTACTTCGTCTACGGCGCGACCAGCGACCTCGCACGGTACGACCAGGTCGCCCACTGGCACGCCTCCGCGCTCACCGAGGCACTGAGCATGTGGCGGCAGAAGTACCCGACCGTCGAGGTGGTCGAGGAGTCCCGCTCGGGCAGCCCGGCGGGTCACCTGATCGACGCCTCTCACGGGGCCTCGCTGGTCGTTGTCGGCCGGCGGATCCGCCGCCACGCGTTCGGAACGCACATCGGCTCCGTCACCCATGCCGTGCTGCACCACGCCACGGCACCCGTCGCAGTCGTCGCACACGACTGAGGCGTGACCGAATCGGCGGCCCAGGAAGGTGCGGCCGCCCGCGCCGAGCAGTTCGCCGAGGAAGGACGAAGACGATGGACTTGCCGATCGTCGTCGGCGTGGACGGCTCCGAGGCCGGCCTGCGGGCTGCGGACTGGGCGGCCGACGAGGCCGCGCTGCGCGGTGTGCCGCTGCGTCTGGTGCATGCCTCGCTGTGGGAGTGCTACGAACGTGCCGTCTTCCCCGCGGCACCTGAGAGGCTGGAGCGGATACTCGCGGACGTCCTCGTGGAGGCCGCTGCCGAGCGCGCCCGGCAGCGGGCCCCGGATATGAAGACCTCCACCCAGGTCGTGGCCGAGGGGCCGGTGCCCGCCCTCATCCATGAGGCACATGATGCGTCTGCGCTGGTCCTGGGGGCGCGTGATCGCAACGGCGCTGCCGAGCTTCTCTTGGGTTCGGTCGGCCTGACCGTGGTCGGCCGCGCTGACTGTCCGGTGGTCGTGGTCCGCGGCGGCAACAAGGACACGGCCGTCGCCCGCCCGCATGACCGTATCGTGGTCGGCATCGGCGAGTGGGAGGCAAGTGCCAACGCCGTCCGGTTCGCCTTGGAGGAGGCCGAGCGGCGCGGCGCCGTACTGGAAGCCGTGCGCGTTTGGCGGCACCCCGGACACGCGACCACCGACCACCCGCTGCTCATCGGAGAACCGGCACACGTACGTGAGCAGTTGGCGGTGCAGGCACTGGAAACAGCGCTCAGTGAGGCCTCGCCGGGTGTGCGGCTGCGCAAGCGTGCTATGGAGGGGGACGCCCGTCGGGTGCTGCTGGACGCCTCCCGCGACGCAGACCTGCTGGTGCTCGGGGCGCGGCGTCGTCCTGGGCACTTCGGACTGCACCTCGGCCGGGTCGCCCACGCGGCGCTGACCCGTTCCGCTTGCCCGGTCGCCGTGGTGCCCGAGCAGGCTCGACATCTCTGATGTGCCTTCTTCCGAGCGAGTCGCTCACCAGGGACGGACAGGGCGGCCGCAGGGCCGATCGGCCCTCGGACGACCCCGTACAGCCCATGGGCGTGGCCCTCGAACCGCCGGATGCTCAAGGTGTCGAGAGGTAGGGAGGCGACCACCATGACGAAGTACGACGTGCTCGACCGACCGCCGGTCCACGCCCTGCTCGTGGACGGCACCACCGTGTGCATACGCCCCGTGCAGCAGGGCGATCACGACCGGTTGCAAAGCTTCTACGAGAAGATGTCCCCGGAGAACCTACGGCTGAGGTTCTTCGCGGCGAGCCGACGTTCAGCAGAAATGGCCGCCGACCGGGCCTGCGCTCCGGCACGGCCGGGCTACCAGGCCTTGCTTGCCGAGACGCGGGGTCAGGTGATCGGCCTCGCCGAGTACGACACTGACGGCGGGGAGGACACGGCCGAGATCTCTGTCGCAGTTGCCGACGGCGTGCACCACCGCGGTGTGGGCACCCTGCTCGTCGAGCACCTGGTCTCCGCCGCCCGCGCCGACGGCATCACGACCTTCACGGCCGACGCGCTGGGCGAGAACCACAAGGTGCTCCGGCTCTTCGCCGACCTCGGCCTGCGCACGGCCCGTCACTTCGACGGGCCCGAGGTGCGCTGCACCATCCGGCTGGACCAGGACGACGCCTATCTGTCGGCCGTGGAGGAGCGGGGCCGGGCTGCCGACGTGGCCAGTCTCCAGCCCCTCTTCCGGCCGGACGTGGTCGCCGTCATCGGCGCCGGGCGCAGGCCCGGGTCGGTCGGCCGGGCGATCCTGCACCACCTGAAGGCGGGTGGCTTCACCCGGCGCCTGTTCGCCGTGAATCCCGCCGCGACCGCGATTCTCGGCGTGCCCTGCTACCCGTCGGTGAGCGCCCTGCCCCGGATCCCCACCCTTGCGGTCCTCGCCGTGCCCGCCTCGGCGGTGCCGGCCACCGCCGAGGAGTGCGGCAAGAGGGGCGTACGCGCCCTTCTCGTCGTCACCGCCGGCCTAGACGCCCACGAGGCGCGGGCGCTGATGGCCGCCTGTCGCACGTACGGCATGCGGCTCGTCGGGCCCAACTGCCTCGGCATCTCCAACACCGAGCCGCGGCTGCGCCTCGACGCGACCTTCGCCGCCGGCCACCCGCGCCCCGGCACCGCGGGCGTCGCGGTCCAGTCGGGCGGCGTCGGTATCGCGCTCCTGGACGGACTGTCCCGCCTCGGCATCGGGGTGTCGACCTTCGCCTCCCTCGGCGACAAGTACGACGTCAGCGGCAATGACATGCTCCAGTGGTGGGAGAGTGACGGCCGTACCGACCTCGCCCTGCTGCACCTGGAATCCTTCGGCAACCCGCGGGCCTTCTCCCGTACTGCCCGGCGCGTGACCCGCCGCATGCCCGTGCTCACCGTGGACGCCGGCCGCACCGAGGCGGGCCGACGGGCAGCCGCCTCGCACACGGCGGCGGCCGCCAGCCGCACCATGACCCGGCAGGCGCTTTTCACCCAGGCCGGGATCACCAGTACGCACTCGATCGGTGAACTCCTCGAAACAGCCGCCCTCCTGCACTCTCAGCCCCTGCCGGCGGGCACCCGCGTCGCCGTCGTCACCAACGCGGGCGGCGCCGGCGTCCTGGCCGCCGATGCCTGCGCGGAGGCGAGGCTCACGCTGCCGTCGCTCACCTTCCAGCTGACCCTCGCCCTGCACTCCGTGCTGCCCGACGGTGCCACTGTCAGCAACCCCGTGGACTGCACGGCCGCGGTGACGGAGGAACAACTCGCAACCTGTGTCGACCGGCTTATGCAGTGCGACGGTGTCGACGCGGTGCTCGCGGCCCTGGTGCCCACCGCTGTCGCCGCTGCGACCGGTGACGACCTGGTGAGGGCCCTCACCAGTCGGCGGGCACAACGTGCCAAGCCGATCGCCGCCGTACGCCTGGAGCAGGACACGGCGGTGACACTGCTACCGACGGGCGATGGCGGCACGATCCCCTCGTACGCGGAACCCCAGGCTGTGGCACGGGCGTTGGCTCATGCGGCGCGCCGCGCGGCCTGGCTCGGCAGGCCGGTCGGCACGGTCCCGGAGCTGGACGGCATCGACACGGAACACGCCCACGAGATCGCCGAGACATACCTCGCGGCACAACCGGACGGCGGCTGGCTGGACCCGCGCACCTGCGCCGAGCTCCTCAACTGCTACGGCATCCCGCAGATCCCGTGGGCCTGGGCCGAGACCGAGGACGACGCCGTCGGCGCCGCCCGGCGACTGCGTGCCGCGGACGGCCGGGTGGTCATGAAGGCGTACTGGCCGGGACTCGTGCACAAGACCGCGAAGCGCGCCGTCCACCTCGACCTCCAGGGCGACGCCCAAGTACGTGCCGCTTTCCGTGACTTCCAGAAACGCTTCGGCGACCTGCTGACCGGCGTGGTCGTCCAGCCGCTCGCCGCGCGCGGCACGGAGCTCTTCACCGGCGTCGTCCAGGACGAGGTGTTCGGCCCGCTGGTCCTGTTCGGGCTCGGCGGTACGGCCACGGAGGTGCTGGCTGACCACGCCGCTCGGCTCGCCCCGCTCACCGACCACGACGTGCACGACGTGATCACCTCCCCGCGCTGCGCACCGCTGCTGTTCGGCTCGCGCGGCAGCAGCCCCGTCGACCTCGCGGGCCTGGAGCAACTGCTTCTGCGTGTGTCGCGGATGGCCGGCGACCTGCCGCAGCTCGCGGAGGCCGACTTCAATCCGGTTCTCGCGACACCCGGCGAGGTCAGTGTGCTCGACGCACGCCTGCGCCTGCTGCCACGCCGGACTCAGGACCCCTATCTTCGCCGACTCCGCTGAGGCGGCTCGGTCAGGTGAGTCAGCCGAGGAGGTACCACCATGAAACACAACAAGGTCGGCTCCGTCATGACCATGGACGTGGTCCGGGCCGTGTACGGAACCCCGTTCAAGGAAGTCACCCGGGTGCTCGCCGACCACCGGATCAGCGGACTGCCCGTCGTGGACGAGGACGACCGAGTCATCGGCGTCATCTCGGAAACCGATCTGATGGCCCACCAGGCCGAGAGCCCAGACACCCACGGGCCTGACAGCCGCTTCCGTCTCCGTCTCGCCGCGCTGACACCCGCCGTCCGTAAGCGGGCCACGAAGGCGACGGCACGCACAGCCGGTGAGCTGATGAGCACACCGCCGGTAACCGTGCAGGCCGACGACACCATCGTCGAGGCAGCACGGACCATGGCCCAGCGGCACGTGGAGCGGCTGCCGGTACTCGACGAGGAGCACCGGCTGGTCGGCATCGTCACCCGCCGCGACCTGCTCCAGGTCTTTCTGCGGCCCGACGCGGCGATCCGTGACGAGGTGATCGACGAGGTACTGGTGCGTGCTCTGTGGCTAGCACCCGGCAGCATCGACGTCTCCGTCACCGAGGGCGTGGTCACGCTCACCGGCCGGCTGGAACGCAAGAGCGAGACGGAGATCACCGTCTCCATGACCCGACAGATCGACGGTGTGGTCGCGGTCGTCGACAAGCTCACCTGGCGCCTGGACGACGCGCGTCTGCGGCCGGACGAACAGGCGCTCCACGGCGTGGCCGACGACTGGCTGCGCACACTGTGAGAGGAGGCGGACCATCATGCCGACGAACGTGCTGGTCGCCTACGGGACAAACAACGGATCGACCGCGAAGATCGCCGAGACCATCGCCGAGATCCTTCGCAAGGAAGGACTGACAGCAGAGGCACTCCCGGCCCGCTCGGTGCCGAGCGCAGTGCCGTACGACGCCGTCGTGGTCGGTGGCGGGCTGTACGCCGGCCGCTGGCACAAGGACGCCCGCCGCTTCGTCCGGCGCCATGGCAAGGCCCTGGCCGAACGCCCGCTGTGGCTCTTCAGCAGTGGCCCGCTCGACGCCTCGGCCTCCGAGCGGGACATCCCACCCGTGCCCGCGGTGAAGAAGGCCATGGCCCGGCTCGACGCCAAGGAACACGTCACCTTCGGCGGCTGCCTCGAAGAAGGCGCGAAGGGGTGGGTCGCCCGGATGATCGTGCGCAATGGAAAGGGCGGGGACTACCGCGACTTCGACCAGATCGAGGCGTGGGCGGCGCGCATCGGCCGGGAGCTGCCCGCTTGACAAGAGAAGGGACAGTGATGCCCCTGGCACCGGCCCCGACCGGTGCCAGGGGCATCATCGCTGCTCGACTCGGCGGTTCACGACCGCTCCTCACAGTGGCTGTTCGTCGCTCCAGATACCGGAGATGAGTCGTGTGGCCAGGTCCGACCGGATGCGCAGCCGAGTCCGGCAACCGTCTTGGCCCGCTTCTCCCCAGGTCAGCGTGACCAGGCTCCAGCAGTGCCCCAGCCCGCTTTCGCCGTGGACGACGCTCCACTCGGAGGGCACGCGGTAGGCACCGGCGGCCTGGAGACTGCCCGTCTGGTCGGCGGATGGGGCCGACCGGCCCATGCGCCGCCCACCAGTCCGCGAAAAGCTGGAATTGCGGTGCAATCCCGGCATCGTGTCCGCGCCAGGAAGGTGGGAACACCATGAAAGGCTACGTCTTCCATGGCCCAGGACAGTCCGCGTGGGAGGACGTCCCGGACCCTGGTGTCAAGGAGATGACCGATGCGATCGTGCGTGTCGACGCCGTCACCATCTGCGGAACGGACCTGCACATCCTCAAGGGCGACGTTCCCGAGGTGCGTCCCGGCACGGTGCTAGGGCATGAGGCGGTCGGTGAGATCGTCGAGGTCGGCGGTGACGTGCGCACAGTGCGGCCGGGGGACCGGGTACTGGTTTCCTGCATCACCGCCTGCGGTCGCTGCCGCTACTGCCGGGAGGCCATGTACGGCCAGTGCCGGGGTGGCGGAGGCTGGATCCTCGGCCACCTGATCCATGGCACCCAGGCCGAGTACGTCCGCGTGCCGCACGCGGACCTCTCCGTGCACCCGCTGCCTGGCGCCTTGGACAGCCGGGACGCCGTGCTGCTGGCCGACATCTTCCCGACCGCCTACGAGGTGGGTGTGCTCAACGGGCACGTACGGCCAGGGGACACGGTGGCCATCGTGGGTGCCGGTCCCATCGGGCTCGCGGCCGTCGCCACGGCCCGGCTGTTCGCACCGGAGCGGATCGTTGCCGTAGATCTTGCCGCCGCACGGCTGGAAGCGGCCAGGCAGCTCGGCGCGGACGCGGTGGCGGACGCCAGTGAAGCCCCCGAGCAGCTGATCGCGGACCTCACCGACGGGTTGGGCGCGGACGTCGTCGTGGAGGCCGTCGGCGCGCCGGAGACCTTCGAGCTGTGCACGCGCATGGTGCGGCCCGGCGGGCACGTCGCCAACGTCGGCGTGCACGGCAGGCCCGCGACCCTTCACCTGGAAGACCTGTGGATCAAGAACCTGACCATCACGACAGGCCTCGTGGACACGTACTCCACACCCACCCTGCTGCGAATGGCGGCCGCGGGCCGGTTGCCCACCGCGCAGCTGGTCACGCACACGTTCCCGCTGACGCGCATGGAGGAGGCGTACGACGTCTTCACCCGGCCCGCCGACACCGGTGCCCTCAAGGTGGTGCTCGGCGAGGAGCAGCACGAGGTCGTCCCCGCGCGGGCGGTCTGACGAAAGAGAGAGGTGACGGGCCATGACGGAACACTCGTCGTCGTACGCATTTGAGGCGCGCCCGGTGGGCGACCTCGGGCGCCGCATTGCGCAGCGGCGCACGGAACTCGGCCTGACCCTGCAGGCGACGGCCGCTGAAGCGGGCATGGCGCCGGGCTACCTTCAGCACCTGGAGGAGCACCCGACAGCCTCCCCGGACGCGGCCACACTCCTCAGGCTGGCGGGAACACTGCACACCACGGTGTGGCACTTGACCGGCGGCGACATCGATCTGCCGCCCGGCCTCGGGCACGCCTCGCGCACCCCCCGGGTCACCCAGCTGACCGAAGCCGAGTGCCGCGCTCTGCTGTCGACGCACGGCGTGGGACGCCTCGCCATGACCACGGCTTCCGGGCCGGTCGTCGTGCCCGTCAACTACAGCGTCATCGATGGCACGATCGTCCTGCGGACGGCGGCCGGCACGACGCCCGGGCAGGCCATCGGTCAGATGGTCGCCTTCGAGGTCGACCGCATCGACGACGCGTTCAGCGAGGGCTGGAGCGTGCTCGTACGTGGCCGTGCGCGGGCCGTGACCGATCCCGAAGAAGTGGGTCGGCTCGCGGAAAGGGCCTACAGCGCACCCTGGGTGGGAGGCCGGCGCGATCAGTGGATGAGCATCGATCCCACAGGTATGACTGGGCGCAGGATCAAGGTTTGAGGAAGCTGCCCAGGCGTCCGCTGCGCCCGCGTCTCGGGCGCAGCGGACGTTCGTCCTGCTTCACCTTGTGTCGCTTGTCGTCGCCTCGGAGCAGGCAGCTCGGCCGGCCTCCAGTCGGGCGGCCGGGACGCGGAACGGCGAGCAGGAGACGTAGTCGAGGCCGCTGGCGTGGAAGAAGTGCACGGAGTCGGGGTCGCCGCCGTGTTCGCCGCAGACGCCGATCTTGAGGCCGGGGCGGGTCGCGCGGCCCTCTGCGACGGCGATCTCCACCAGGCGGCCGACGCCCTCCCGGTCGATCGTCTCGAACGGAGAGGCGGCGAACACGCCCTTGTCCAGGTAGGCGGAGAAGAAGGCCGCCTCGACGTCGTCGCGCGAGAAGCCCCAGGTGGTCTGGGTCAGGTCGTTCGTACCGAAGGAGAAGAACTCGGCCTCCTCGGCGATTAGTCCTGCCGTGAGCGCGGCCCGGGGCAGCTCGATCATCGTGCCGACCGGGCAGTGCACAGGAACCCCGGACTCGTCCGAGACTTCGGCCAGCACCTGCTCCACTTCCTGGCGCACAAGCCGGAGTTCTGTGACGTCCCCGACGAGCGGCACCATGATCTCCGCCTGTGGGGCTCCACCTGCCCGCGTGCGCTCCACAACGGCCTGGGCGATGGCGCGAACCTGCATGGCGACCAGGCCCGGGACCACCAGGCCGAGGCGCACGCCGCGCAGGCCGAGCATCGGGTTCTCCTCGTGCATGCGCCGTATGGCGTCTAGGAGTTCGACGTCGCGAGGGTTCGGTTTCTCGCCACGGGCCTCGGTGGCGGCGATGCGGACGGCCAGTTCGGTGCGGTCGGGCAGGAACTCGTGCAGCGGCGGGTCGAGCAAGCGGATGGTGACCGGCAGGCCGTCCATCGCCTCCAGAATGCCGACGAAGTCCTGCTGCTGGAGGGGAAGCAGCGCGTCCAGTGCGCGGGTTCGGGCGCCGTCGTCGCGGGCCAGGATCATCTCCTCGACCAGCTTGCGGCGCTCACCGAGGAACATGTGCTCGGTGCGGCACAGGCCGATCCCCTGCGCGCCGAACCGGCGGGCGCGGACTGCGTCCGCCGGCGTGTCGGCGTTGGCCCGGACCTCCAACCGCCTCAGGCCGTCGGCCAGTTCCAGGGCACGCGCCACGGTGTCGACGACTCCAGGCGGTCGCTCACCTGTCTCCAGGTACCGCATGACGGCGGAGTCGGTCATCGGAACCGCCCCCGCGTACACCGCACCGGCTGAGCCGTCGACCGAGATCACTGTGCCCTGCTCGACGATGGTTCCGTCACCCGTGGTGAAGCGCCGGGACGCGGTGTCCACCGCAAGCTGCTCGGCGCCGCAGACGCAGACCTTGCCCATGCCGCGTGCGACGACGGCCGCGTGCGACGTCTTGCCGCCCCGGCTGGTCAGTACGGCCTGGGCGGCGACCATGCCGGGAAGGTCGTCGGGCGTGGTCTCCTCGCGGACGAGGATGACCTTCTCGCCTGCCGCGGCCCGCCGTACCGCCTCGGCGGAGTCGAAGACCACCGCGCCCACCGCGGCACCGGGCGAGGCCGGAATACCGTTGGCCAGCGGTTCGTCGATCGTGGAGGTGTCGAAGCGCGGGAACATCAGCCGGGCGAGCCCGCCGCCGCTCACCCGGGTCAACCCCTCCTCACGGGTGATGACCCCCTCGTCGGCCAGCTCGGCGGCGATGGTGAATGCGGCCTCAGCTGTGCGTTTGCCCACCCGGGTCTGCAGCATCCAGAGCTTTCCGCGTTCGATGGTGAACTCGATGTCGCACAGGTCCCGGTAGTGCCGCTCCAGCGTGACCATGTGATCGCGCAGTTGGTGATGGGCGTCCGGGGCGAACCGTTCCAGTTCGGCAAGGGGCACGGTGTTGCGGATGCCGGCGACCACGTCCTCACCTTGTGCGTTGGGCAGGTAGTCGCCGTACAAGCCGGGGCGTCCGGTGGCAGGGTCACGGGTGAAGGCGACGCCGCTGCCCGAGTCGGCGCCCAGGTTGCCGTAGACCATACGCTGCACGGTGACCGCGGTGCCGAGGTCGTCGGGGATGTGTTCGCGCCGGCGGTAGAGGCGGGCGCGTTCGCCGTTCCAGGAGCGGAAGACCGCGAGGATCGCCCGGCGCAGCTGCTCGGCGGGCGATTGGGGGAAGTGGTCCCCGGTTTCCTCATGAATGAGCTGCTTGTACGCCTCGACGAGTTCGGCGAGGTCTGCAGCATCGAGATGCAGGTCGTCCGGGGCGCCCCGCAGCTCCTTCAGCCCGGTCATGATCCGGTCGAACAGTGCCCCTTCGACGCCCATGACCGTGCTGCCGAACATCTGGACGAGACGTCGGTAGGAGTCCCAGGCGAAGCGTTCGTTGCCGGAGGCCTTGGCCAGGCCCAGGACCGAGTCGTCGTTGAGGCCGATGTCCAGGACCGTCTCCATCATGCCGGGCATGGAGAAACGGGCCCCGGAGCGCACGGACACCAGAAGCGGATGGTCCGGCTGCCCGAGGCGTCGTCCGGCGTCGGCCTCGACGGCTGACAGACGGCGGGAGATCTCCTCGGACATACCTCCCGGCTCGGTGCCGGTGGCCAGAAAGGCTCGGCACGCCTCGGTGGAGACTATGAAACCCAGCGGGACCGGCAGGCCCAGCCGGGTCATCTCGGCGAGGTTCGCGCCCTTGCCGCCGAGCAGGTCGGCCAGGTCACGGCCGCCCTCCGTGAAGTCGTACACATAACGGACCATGACACCCGCACTCCTCGGCTCGGCAGTGGCATCGGCTTCGCCAGTTCCAGCGTCGGACGGGTGTCCGTGTGAGGGCAAATGCCGCTGGACCCTGCCGGGGGGCCGGTCGGCCCCATCGCGGCGGTCGAACGGGGCTGAGAGCCTTATGACCAGCCGCTTCGGGATTCGCAGGAAGCTGATCATTCCCCAGGCGCTGGATCCCTGTCGAGCAGATCACCGAAGTGCCCGAAGACCCAGTCGTCGATCATCTTCGGATACGCGTTGATCAGGTCCCAGGGAAGGGGCTCCCGCCATTCGTCGAGGTGGTAGCCCCATGCCGAGACGATGTTGTCGCCCGTAGCCAGGTCCGAGACCGCGGTGCGCAGGCGTGCTGCATGCACGAGGATGTGCTTGTCGCGCACGGCGGAGATGTCGCCGACGCCGGCGCCTTCGTGTGCGATGAAGTTCCGTGCTTCCCTGGCCCGCCGGAGAATGTCCGCAGGTTCTGCCGACACCGACATGTGTACGACGAGCTGGCGCAGTGTAGGGCCGAGCATCTCGTCCTTCGGCAGCGCAGCGATGATGTCCTCGAACGTGGCCATCGGATCAGCGGCGTCGTGCGCCTCGATCAAGTTGATACAGCGCACGATCCAGCGGCATTTCGTTTCAAAGGCGTTGGCGAGGTGGAGCGAGCGCCCTGCCGAGAGGAACAGCGCGTCCAACAACTCCGGCTCACGCGGGGGCAAGTGGCCCAGCGACCAAGTCATGCTTGTACCGTAATAGCCCTGTCCATCGGATTTCCGGCAGTCTCTCGACGCGCACGATGACGGTATTGCCGATTGGTGTTTACCGTCGTGTGGCCTCCCGTGTTTCAGCAGATGCGGGGCAGCTGCTCCCCGAGCGGCATGTCCACGACGCGCCGGGCGCCCACCAGGGTGCGGAGCGTTACACGTCCACGCGGTCCCTCTGGGAGCACCTCGCCGATCCGTACGGCCTGCGCGCCTTCTGGACGGGAGCGCAGGGCCGTCAGCGCGTCCTCGGCCGCTGCGGCGTCGACGAAGGCGACCAGACAGCCCTCGTTGGCAGCAGCGCGGCGTCCTCCATCGGGTCGCTCGGTCCGCCGAGGGCAGGCAGGACCAGCGCGTCCAGGAGCTCGGCGGTGAGCCGCCCTCCGGCGCCGTGACCGAGCAGGACTCTCTCGTCCTCGTGGTGGGGTGTGGGGCATACGACGGTCATGACCTCGACCCTTCCTTCGTGCGGCCGGCCGCGTAGAAGGCGGCACAGGTGCCCTCGGCGGAGACCATCGGCGCGCCGAGCGGATGGCGGGGCGTGCAGCGGGTGCCGTAGGCGGTGCAGTCGGTGGGCAGGCGCGCGCCGGTGAGGATCGCGCCCGCGATGCATTCCGCGTCCTCGACCGGGCGCAGGCCGCCCACGGCGAAACGGCGGGCGGCGTCGAACCGCGCGTAGTCCTCGGCGAGTTCGAGCCCGCTGTCGGGCAGCGCCCCGATGCCCCGCCAGGCCCGGTCGGTGACGCGGAAGACCGTGCGGACGGCGTCCTGCGCCTCGGTGTTGCCGGACCGGCGCACGGCCCGTACGTACTGGTTCTCCACCGCATACCGGCCGGACTCCAGCTGCCGGACCGCCATGAGGATCCCCTCCAGCAGATCCAGCGGCTCGAAGCCGGTCACCACGATCGGGACGCGGTAGCGGGCGGCGATCGGCTCGTAGGCGCCGACGAGGCCGTGGTCGGCACCACCGTCGACCACCTCACCGAGACCTACCGCGCCCACTACCGGCCATGGCGTTGGCCGGCGCGGTGGTTTCGAAGCCGACCGCCAGGAAAACAACCTCACGTTCCGGGTGGGCGGCTGCCAGGCGTACGGCGTCCATCGGTGTGTAGACGACGCGTACGTCCGCGCCGCGCGCCCGCAGGGACAGCAGGTCTGTGCCCGTGCCTGGGACCCGCAGCATGTCGCCGAAGCTGGTGAAGATCACTCCTGGGCGTTCGGCGATGGCCATGGCGCGGTCCAAGGTCTCCAGCGGAGTGACGCAGACGGGGCAGCCGGGGCCGTGGATCATGCGGATGCCGGCCGGCAGCAGCTCGTCGATGCCCTGACGGACCAGGGTGTGCGTCTGGCCGCCGCACACCTCCATGATCCGCCAGGGGCGCGTGGCGACGGCCCGCAGCTCGTCCAGCAGACGCCGGGCGAGCACAGGATCGCGGTACTCCTCCAGGTACTTCATCGGTAGGTCACATTCAGCCGGACGTCCACGACGCCCTCGACGGAACGCACCGCCCGCGCGATCACGGGAACGAGTCCGCGGTCGGGCAGGGATCCCGCGATGGTGACCGTGCCGTCGGTCACCGACGCCTTCAGCGTGTCACCAGGAGGCAGCAGGTTGAGCACGCTGTGCTGGATCTCCTCGGCGATCTCCTCGTCGGGGCGCAGGAACACCTTCAGCAGATCGCTGCGGCTGACCACGCCTTGCAGCAGGCCGGCACGGTCGACGACCGGAAGCCGTTTGACGTGCCTGTGGGCCATGATCCGGGCGGCCTCGGCGACGGTGGCGTCCGCATGCACGGTCACGGCCGGGGTGCTCATCAGGTCGCCCGCCGTCAGCGCGCTCGCCTTGATCCGCTCGGCGAGGTCGCCCCGTTCGGTGTCGCGGAACTCCTCCTTGGCCAGCAGGTCCGCCTCGGAGACCACGCCGACCACACGGCCCTCACCGGCCAGTACCGGCAGGGCGCTGACCTTCCACTGGGCGAGCAGCTCGACGATCTCCTTGAAGGACGCCTTGCTGCCGACGGCGACGACGGTGTGCGTCATCACGTCGCTCACGGTGTACGGGGATTCAGGCATCGCGGCCTCCTCAGGTTCGGACGACGGTGAGGTCGAGGAAGTGGGTGGAGCAGGAGATGCACGGGTCGTGGTTGCGGATGGCCCGCTCGCACAGCCGCGTGAGCTCCTCGTCCGTCGAGTCCCCCCTGGTGATTGCCGCCTGGGCGATCCGGACCAGGTCGTCCTCGATGGCGCCCTGGTTCTGCGCGGTGGGCGGCACGATGCGGGCATCGGTGACGGTCCCGTCGGCGTCGGGCCGGTAGCGGTGGTAGAGCAGGCCACGCGGTGCCTCTGTCGCACCGTGGCCGGTTCCGGCGATGGGCGGGACGTCGACGTATGGGCGCGGCGGGGGTTCGTACGCGTCGATGAGGCGCAGGGCCTCGTCCACGGCGTACACCACCTCGACGGCGCGTACGAGGATCGACTGGTACGGATTGCGGCACACGTGGCCCTCCACCGCGTTGCCGAGCCCGGCCTCGCGGGCCGCTTGAAGCGCCGTACACGACAGCAGATGCCCGCTGATCGCGAACCTGGCGAGGGGGCCTGTGAGATGGCGACGTCCGTCGAGGCGGGAGTGCAGCGCTGTGGAGTGGGGCACCTGCTCTTCGTGGACGTGGTCGAGGAAGGCGGATGTCTCGAAGGTGGTGCGGTCGCCGTCGGTGCGCAGCACCATCGGGGTACCCCGCTCGATGGCGTAGGTGTCAGGGGACGCCAGGGCCAGGAAGTCGGCGTCGACGGCGGCGTCGGGGATGTCGAAGCCGGCCGCCCAGCGCACGGTCTCCCAGGCGTCGTGGGAGGCTCGGCGCAACCGCTCCGCGAGCGGGCGCAGTTCGTCGCGCGTGGGCGCGCGGTGGAAGCCGCCGAGCCGGACGTTGACGGGATGGATGGCCCGGCCGCCGAGGAATTCGAGGAGCGCGTTGCCCGCCTGCTTGAGCCTCAGCCCTCGCTCCACGGCACCGCGGTCGGTGCGGGCGAGGACGATCGCGCTGTCGCGGCCCAGGAAGTCCGGGGCGTGCAGCAGATAGATGTGCAGGGCGTGGCTCTCGATCCACTCGCCGCAGTACAGCAGCCTGCGCAGGTCTCGGATCGACCGGTCGACGGTCACGCCGCAGGCGTCCTCGATCGCCTGGCAGGCGCTCATCTGGTACGCCACCGGGCAGATGCCACACACCCGGGCGGTGATGTCGGGCGGCTCGGTGTAGGCACGGCCACGCAGGAACGCCTCGAAGAAGCGGGGCGGTTCGTAGATCCGCAGCCGCGCCTCCTCGTCCCGGTCACCGGCCAGACGCAGCAGCAGGGCACCCTCGCCCTCGACGCGGGCGAGCGAGCCGACGCGCAGGACTCGTGAGCCTCGATGGGTCATGACTGCCCCTCCTTCGCGAAGGCGGTGGCGTTGAAGGTGCGCAGGACGCGCTCGACGGCGCGATCGTCCATGCCGTCCCGGTGCAGCAGCGGGATCAGCGCCGGCAGGTTCGCCGACCCGGACGGACCGAAGCAGCCGTAGCAGCCACGCCCGTACGCCGGGCAGATCGCCCCGCACCCGGCATGCGTGACCGGCCCGAGGCAGGGCGTCCCGTGGGCGACGGTGACGCAGACCGTGCCACGGCGCTTGCACTGGAAGCACACGCTGTGGTTCGGGACGTCAGGCTTGCGCCCGGCAAGGAACGCCGTGACGACCTTCAACAGCTGACCGCGGTCGATGGGGCAGCCGCGCAGCTCGAAGTCGACGTCCACATGGGCGGACACGGGGGTCGAGGTGGCCAGCGTCTCGATGTAGTCGGGCCGGGCATAGACCGTACGGCGGAACTCCTCGACGTCGGCGAAGTCGCGCAGCGCCTGGATTCCGCCGGCGGTGGCGCAGGCGCCGATGGTCACCAGCACGCGGCACTGCTCGCGGATCTCCCGGATCCGCCGGGCGTCGTCCGGTGTGGTGACCGAGCCCTCGACGAGCCCGAGGTCGTACGGGCCGGGCGTCACGGCGCTGGAGGCCTCGAAGAAGTGGGCGATCCGCACGCGGCCCGCGAGGGCGAGGAGTTCGTCCTCGCAGTCCAGGAGCGTGAGCTGGCAGCCGTCGCAGGACGCCAGTTTGAACACCGCGAGGGTCGGAGCGGAGGACATGGTCACAACTCCCTTACCGCAAGCAGATCTTCGGCCCGCTCCCAGTCGTTCACCGGCCCGTCCCGGCACAGCAGGACACCGCCCAACTGGCAGTGGCCGCAGTGCCCGGTGGCGCAGCGCATATTGCGCTCCAGCGACACACGGATCCGGTGCGGCGGGAGTCCGCGGCCGACCAGATCGCGGGCGGTCGCACGGATCATCACCTCGGGGCCGCACACGAAGGCCGTCGTGTTGCCGGCCGTGAACCCGGCGTCATTCAGCAGGGTGGTGACGAGACCGACGTTGCCGCGCCAGGCGGGGGAGGGGCGGTCGACGGGGACCACGCAGTGCAGCCTCCGGAATGCCGACCAGGCCCGGAGCTGACCGGCGTAGAGCACGTCGTCCGGGGTCCGGGCACCGACGAGCAGATTCAGTCGACCGTAGGCATGCGGGGCGGCGAGTGCCGCGACGATCGGTGGCCGCAGCGGGGCGAGACCGATGCCGCCCGCAATGACCAGCAGTTCCTGGCCCATCGCCGCGCCCAGGTTCCAGCCGGTGCCGAACGGGCCGCGCAGGCCGACGTGGTCACCCGGCAGCAGCGCGCTCAGCGCCGCCGACACCGCGCCGACCGAGCGGACCGTGTGGACCAGCTCTTGGTGGCGTATGCGGGACACCGAAACGGGGATTTCCCCGACACCGAACGCGTACACCATCGCGAACTGGCCCGGTGCGAAGGGCGCGAGCCTCGCCCCGCCCGCCGGTGCCAGCGCGATGCTGACCGTGTCGGCCGTCTCGGGCCACACCCGGGTCACCTGGTACGGCAGGGGCACGTCGCTCATGGCATGCTCCCGCTCCCGTACGGGGCGTACAGGTCGAGCAGTCGAATGCGCGACCTGTGCAGCCGGTCGGCGACCACCTGGCCGACCCAGACCGCGATGGCGCGGCCGAACTCGGCGTCCTGCGCGCACAACGCCCGTACGGCCTGCGCGTCGAACTCGTAGGCCCGCACCGGGCTCATCGCCTGCGCGCCCAGGTGCCATGCGTACGGCGGGAAGTGCCAGGACCAGCCGACCAGCTCACCGTGTCCGAGGGACTCGATGACGGCGGCGCGACGGCCGGGTACGTGCAGGTCGAGGGCGACCGTGCCGGTCCGGATGATCCAGAACCGGTTGGCGCGCTGTCCCTCCTCGAACAGGCGGGAGCCCGCCTCGAAGGAGACCTCGCGGGCGATCCGCATCAGCCGTTCGCGGTGCTCGGCCGGAAGGGTGCGGGCCAGGGTGGTGGTGGAGGTCATGGTTCCGGCTCCTTTGGTGTAGCTGGTCGCAGCCGCTGCGCGAGTTCGTCGTGCAGGGCCGCGGCTTCGTCGGTGATGTCGATGCCGACCGGGCACCACGCGATGCAGCGTCCGCAGCCGACGCAGCCGGAGCTGTCGAACTGCTGGTGCCAGGTGGAGAGCTTGTGAGTGAGCCACTGCCGGTAGCGGCTGCGGGCAGAGGAGCGCACCGGGCCGCCGTGAAGGTGGGAGAAGTCCAGGTCGAAGCAGGAGTCCCAACGCTGCCACCGCTCTGCGTGGTCGCCGGTGAGGTCGGTGACCTCCTCGGTGGTGGTGCAGAAGCAGGTGGGGCAGACCATGGTGCAGTTGCCGCAGGCCAGGCAGCGGGCGGCGACGTCGTCCCAGCGGTCGGCTTCAAGGCTCTCGCCCATCAGCGTCCGAAGATCCACGGGCGGCATGGACCGGCCCATCCGCTCCCGCGCGGCGTCAACGGCGTCGCGTGCAGCGGTCAGCGTCTCGTGATCGGCCGGCCGGGTAGGGAGTTCAGCGAAGAGGTCTTCCCCGGCGTCACTGCCGGCCCGGACGAGAAATCGATGACCGGTTTCGTCCACGATCTCGGTCAATGCGAGATCGAACCCCTCGTCGGCTCCCGGCCCGCTGCCCATGGAGACGCAGAAGCAGGTGGCTCCCGGCTCGGTGCATTCGGCAACGATGAGGAAGGCCCCCGTTCGCCGTTCCTGGTAACCGCGGTCGCTGTAGCGGCCCCCCGTCAGCACCCGGTCCTGGATCGCGATGGCACGCAGGTCGCAGGGGCGGACGCCCAGGAAGGCGTACGACGGCGGATCAGGGTGGTCCTTGCTGACTGACAGATGCCCGTCGGCCGTACGGTCGGCGCTCCACAGCTTCTCCCGCTCGGGGTGCAGGAACGCCTTCCAGGACTGCGGGCCCGTCGTGTGCGCGAAGGCCGCGCCGTCCGCACGTGGAACCAGTCGGTAACGGCCGGCCTCGACACGGGTCCCCCAGCCGAAAGGCAGTTGGTCGGCCGACGCCAGCTCGGCCAGCACGACCGCTCCGTCCCGCACGGTCGGACCGACGACCGTGCGTCCCTGCGCTCGCAGGGCCTTGACCAGGAAGTCGAGTCCGTTGCGATCCAGGACGGCGGTCGTGCGGCGGTCTGACATTGTCCCCTCCGGGATGCGAAGTCGCGGTCGCGCAGACTCGGCCTATCCAGTACGTTCCGACCCGCTCCCGGAGCGCCAGAGGCGATTCGATCCGAGCTGATCCTGTTGCAACGCCCTTCGGTGTTACAAGTAGTCACAGTCCGAGCGTCTGCGCTCTCAGAGGCGGCTCGGCGGAGACCCCGTGGAGCATCACGTCGGCAGTAGGGTCCGGAAGCGGTTGGACGACCGGCATGGACCTTTGCCATCCTCATCGACCCCTCTTCGGACTCCTTAGGACCGGCAAGGCTCCATGCGTGCTGACTGGCGCTTTTCTCACTCCGACACCGGCACCCTGACCGTCAGGACACCGTTCTCGTACTTCGCCGTCGCATGGTCGCTTCGGGCCCCGGTCGGCAGAGGGGTGACATGACCGAAGCGGGCTTTGCTGTTCTGCTTCGTTGCCCCCTCGCTGAACCCCGCACGCAGGGTCAGGAAGCCGTTCTCAACGGTGATGTAGAAGTCCTTTGCAGGGTCCATTCCTGGAATCTCGGCCCGCAGCACAAAGATCCCGTCCGTCAGGCGTTCTTCGACGTGCACGCCGCGCGTTTCCGGATCCATCTCGAGGAAGCCTGCCTCCACCCAATCGGACGACTCGAGCGGTGTGGCCCGGCTGAGGATGTGTTCAATCGTGCTGCTCATGACGTGCTCCTCTTCATCCGCACATCCAGACTCACCCAGCGGGGGCTACGGCGCATGAGCCAGCCGGCCCCTTTGTACGCACCGATCGGCCCCGGCCAGCCGATCACTCCTGCAACCGCTGTGGACCACTCGCTCCCCTCGGCACTCTCTATGCCACAGGTGTCGCCGATCCGGTCATCGCCGGGTGGGCCGATCCCTACCCCTGCGACGTCAGCACGCCGGGCATGGCGCGGTTCCGGGAGCCCGAGCCGGATCTTCCCCGCCCCGGCCAGATCTCGTCGACTGACGTCTCGCAAGGGCTAATAAAGCCATTGCCGTTTTATCAGCGGGTTCGTGTCACAACAGGGCCACTGATCGGGTGGGCAGGTCGGTGTCCGTAACGCGCAATCTCAGCTCATCGACATAAGGACCTCCTTGATAAGGACCTCCTTGATAAGGACCTCCTTGATCAGCGGTGTCCTATGCGGCGAGGTCGAGGTTGAGGATTTTGGCGGCTTTGCTGATGGAGCCGGGCATGAGGTGGCGGTAGATCTTGAAGGTGATCTCGATGGTCTTGTGGCCCATCCACTCGGCGACGTCGGTGATGGGGATGTTGTGGGTGAGGCAGTTGGAGGCGAAGAAGTGGCGCAGGCCGTAGACGACCATCCCGTCGGGGATGTCGATCTCGCCGGCCTTCTTGATCCGCTGCCACTGGTTGGCGATGTGGTAGTGCGGGAACGTGCGGGACGGGTCGCTCGGGTGACGCAGCAGGTAGCCGTCGACGGTGCCGTGCTTGTCGGCGTACCACTCGATCGTCTGCCGCACGCGGGCGGGCAGGGGCACGTCGCGGTACTCGCCGGGCTTGCGGTGCTTGAGCCGCTCGTACTGGCAGGTGGTGCGGTTGACCTGTTCGGTGATGCGGTAGACGTCGTCGGCGACGATGTTGTCCAGATTCACGGCGAAGGCTTCACCGTTGCGCATGCCGCAGCCGCTCATCAGGTCGGAGACCAGCAGGAAGCTGTCGTCGCCGGCGGTGCGTATCTCGCGTAGCTGCTCGGGTGAGGGGATCACCACCCGCTTGGGGTCGTACTGCGGCGGCTTCACCCCGGCGACCGGGTTGTCGTCGAACAGGCCCAGCCGGTTCGCGTCCAGCAGGATCGCCTTCAGCTTGTCGAACGCGTTCGCCTGCGCGGCCAGGCCGATGCCGTTGCGCTCCAGCGCCTGGATGAAGCCCTCGACGACCTTGTGGTCGAAGGTGTTCATCCGCCGGCTGCCCAGCAGCGGCAGCAGATGGATGTTCAGCAGCGACTCCAGATGCACCATCGACGCCGGCCCCAGGTCCCGCTGCCCGGCCTTCCACTCCGTGGCGTACTCCTCGAACCGCATCGCCCCGTACCGCGCGATCCGCTCCGCCTTCGCCTGCCCCCGCGGGGCGGCCTTCTTCGCGTTGTAGATCTCCGTCAAACGCGCGATCGCCTGGTCCTGGGTCGAGAACCCGGACTCCTTCACCTGCTTACCCGCCGCCGACCGGTACCGGATCTTGTACGCGTGCGGACACCTCGACCACCGCGACCGCGGATGCTCACACTCCTTGAAAAACGAACCCATCCCACGAACCAGGGCGGTGGAACTCACGGTTGACGACTCCTCCGGGACCGATGCTGACACTTTGCTAACCGTCGGCGATCCGGAACGCCGCTGACCTGCACTGATGTAGCAGGGTCCGCTATGTTCTGGAACTGGATCGGACGGTCCCAGGAGGAGATCGAGCAGGCGCGGCGGGACTGGATGGAGGGGACGAGATTCGGCGAGGTGAAGGGGTACGACGGTGCGCCGCTGGCTGCGCCGGAGCTGCCGGTGACGCGGCTGAAGCCGCGGGGTCGGGTGCGTTGATCTGCGGGAGGCGGACACCTCCCTCGGCATGAGCCGGAATGCGGGGGGCGTGGCATGACGTCAACTCCCTAGCGGTCCCGGCACGGATGGGACACGCTCGCCGGCGGACCGCTCAAGAACGAGGAGTCGGCATCGCTGCCGTCGCCGCATCGTGGCGCACCTCCGGCATCGACGGTGTCGGCCGGTGACGCCGGCGACGCAGCCAGACGTACACCGCCAGGCACGGCAGCAGCAGGCCGAGAAGGGTGAGTACGACGAAGGCGGTGAGGCTCTCGATCCGTCCGACCAGCCAGGCGAAGTTCTGCCCGAAGAAGCCGACCACGACGGACAGCGGCAGGAACACGGTGGCGAGGATCGTGAGCTGTTCCATCGTGGCGCTCTGCCGGAGATTGATCTTGTTCTGCTCGACGGAGATCACCGCGATGTTCGCTTCCAGGACAGTGGCCAGCAGGTCGCGCTGGGCGGCGACCTCCTCGTTGACCAGCGTCAGGTGGTCGTGCACGTTGTGGAAGTACGGCAGGAGCTCGGACGGTTGCTTGCCGGGCTGGAGCTGCCGGGCGAGTACGGCGAGCAGCGGGTGCACGGCACGGTAGAAGTCGGTGACCTCGCGGCGCAGGAAGTAGATCCGTTCGGTCGGGGCGACCGCCCCGGAGAACACGGTGGCCTCGATCTCCTCGATGTCGCGGTCGAGTTCCGCGACGACGGGCGCGTAGCTGTCGACCACCTGGTCGAAGATCGCCCAGAGTGTCGATGAACTGCCGGCTCGCAGCAGCTCGGGGCGATGTTCGAGTCGGCCTCGGGCGCCGTGCAGTTCGCTGGCGACGCCCTGGCGAACAGTGATCACGAAGTGCTCGGCGAGGAAGACGCTGATCTCGCCGGTGTCGATCTCCTCCCGCTCGTCGTCGTAGCGCGCGGTGCGCAGAATGATCAGCTCGGTTCCGTCCTCGTACCGCTCGGCCTTCGGCCGCAGGTGCGGGGACCTGGCGTCCTCGACGGCGAGCTCGTGCAGTCCGAAGCACTCGCGCACCTTGTCCATCTCCTGCGGACCGGGCTCGAAGAGGCCCAGCCAGACGAAGCCGCCCTGCGTGCAGCGCGCGGCAGCCTCCTCCAGCGGCATCGGCCCCTCCTGCTGCCGGCGACCGTCGCGGTAGTGTGCGCAGTCGACGATCATGGCGCTCCTCCTCGCGTCGGGCCGACGTGCACCGCAGGTCGCTCTCCAAGGCGTGGCGCGCGCCGCTCCTGCTCTACAGCCATGGTTGCCTCCGACGGTCACACCCGCACGGCACACAGGGCCGCCGGGCACCCCGGGCAGTATCACCAAGACCCCTCCTCGACGAGGAGCGCACGGCCGAGCGGGAGTCCGAGCGTGCCCGGGCACGGCTGCTGCTGGACGTTCTGACGCCGATCGTCAAGGCCTGGCCGTCGCAGTGCCTGGCCGCCAACGACCTCGCCATCCAGGTGCACGGCGGCTACGGCTGCACCCGGGAGTACAACGTCGAGCAGTTCTGCCGGGACAACCGGCTCAACCCCATCCACGAGGGAACCCACGGCATCCACGGACTTGCCCTGCTCGGCCGCAGGGTCGTCCTGAACGTTTTGGGACAACCATTTGGCCATGCCATGGGTCTCCCAGGTGATCACGTCGTGATCGCACTGACGAGGAGACCATCATCACCGCCATACGTAAGACCCTGACCGCCACCGCAGTCGTCGGTGCCGTGCTGGCAGGTTCGGCTGCCTGCGGCACCGTGGAGCAGCTCTCCGCGGGGAGGAAGCTCGAGCAGGCCTTCGAGAAGCTGGGCAAGGAGAAGACGATCTCCTTCGAGCTCGACCTGGACACCGACGCCGAGACCCTCAAGACGCTGGACGCCTCCTCGGACCCGGAGCCCGGCGAAGAGATCCCCGACGAGGCCGCCGACCTGCTGAGCGGCGCGAAGATCAGTGTCACCGTGCAGTCGAGGAAGCCGATCGACGAGTCCGGGGAGAAGGACTACGTCGGTATGGCCATGAAGGTCAGCACCGAGGACGGCGACCTCATCGAGTACCGGATCGTCGGTGACTACACCTACATCCGCTCCGACATGGACTCCGTCGGCAAGGCACTGGGCGCCCCCGTCCCGTCCGCGGAGGACCTGCCCGCGGAGGCGGGCGGGCTCAAGAAGGTGCTCGAAGGCGAGTGGGTGAAACTCGACACCAAGAAGATGGAGGAGACCACCGCCGAGATGGGTGCCGAGCCCGGCGCAGAGCCCGAGCCGGAGCCCACCCTCGACGCCAAGACGCAGAAGAAACTGCTGGAGGCGCTCCGCAAGACCGTCGCCGGCGAGGTCGACTTCAAGACCGCCGGGGAGAAGGACGGCTCCGAGCACATCACCGCCACGGCTCCGTTCCGCACCCTCATGACGGAGTTCCTCGGCGAGATCCGCCCGTTCGCCAAGAGCCTGCCCCCGGGCATGGACCTGCCCACGGACAAGGAACTCAAGGACGCCCCGAACACCGACGTCACGGCCGACTTCACGCTCAAGAACGGCGAACTGACCGAGGTCCGTGTCGACCTCGCCAAGCTGGCCGAGAACGCCAAGGTGAAGAAGCTGGGCCTGGTGGTGCGCATGAGCGAGGGCCAGAAGCCCACGGCCCCGGCCGGCGCCACCGAGCTCAGCATCGAAGAGGTCCTGGGCGGGTTCGGCGCGGCGATGATGGGGGCGGAGGCCTGACCACGCCCCGCCGTTGGACCCGGTGTGGGAGGAGGTGGTGGAGGCGTCCTACCGGCCCCTCTCGGACACCAGCCTGCTCGTGCAGTGGGCGGCGGAGGACTCCTGGACGCTGGGTCTGGAGGAGGCCGACCTCCGGGTGCGCTACTGCGCCAGAGGCATGGACGAGGCGCATGAGGCCGACACCCGCGGGGACGCCGAGGCGCCGTACGACCACTACCTCCTGCAGTTCTGGCCCGCCCCGCCCGCACCCGACCGCATCCTGAAGCAGACCGCGCGGATCGCCGCCTACTGGCACGGCTACGCCGCCGAGCAACCGCTCCCTCCCACCCCCGCCGAACGCGCCGAGGCCGAACGGCGTGCCCGCCTCACGCAGGGGGACGAGGAGAGGGAGCGCCTGCTCGCCCACGCCCGAGGGGAGTGGGGCGGCCGACTGCCGAGCCGGGCCCTGCGCCAGGTCGGCGGCAATGTGCAGGGGCTGCTCCCCTTCGACCCGGCCCTCGTCCACGCCCTCGACGACGCCGGCCCTCCCTCCAGCGTGCCGTGGCCGTGCTGGCGGCGCGCCGGGCGTGCGAGGTGGCCGGCCTCAGCGGCTTGGACTGGATCGCTGCGGGCCTCGCCGCGCTGGACCAGGGGCGTCCGCTGCCGCCGCCGTTCGACGCCCCGGACCGCATGTGGCGGGCCCTGGACAGCGACCCGCGCGTCCCCGACCGTACGGTGGCCCAGGCGGTGGCGCCCGAGCCGTCGCGGACACCCGAGGTCCGGCTTCCCGCGCAGGTGGCCGGCCCCGCGGCCGCGCTGATCGAGTCGTCGGGGGCCCTGGGGACGACGTCGTACACCGGAGGCCTCAGGCTGTCCCAGCCGCACATGGCGCTCCCCGCCTTGCTCGCCGCCGCCGAGCCGGACCCCCTCCGGGCGGCCCTGGACGCGGTGCACGCGGCCGTGACCGCCTACGGCGAGGACTACCCGAGCCTCCTCGCAGAGGTGCGGGCGTGCCTCGAGGTCACGCGGCCGTGAGCCGCAGGCCCGTCAGCAGTTCCGGGTGGATACGGATCGCGTGGTCCATGCCGCGGTCCAGCCAGGGGTGGAGCAGCGCCTGGTAGCGGGCCAACTCGCCGGGGTCCGTGACGAGGTGGGCGTAGCCGGTGACGACGACGCTCCAGCCGGCGTGGCTGTCGGGGTCGCTGCAGTCGGCCTCGTAGGCGACGACGACGCCTTCGCCGCCCGCCGCCCGCCGCCCCCGTCCGCAGGGCGAGGGCGGCGCCCGTGTGGGTGCGGATGACGATGTCCTCGCCGTCCATCACATGGTTGACGGGACGGATCTGTGCCGGAGCGCGGCGGAGACCAACGGCCCTCCGGATCGGGCTCATCGGCCCGCCGGATCGGGACCATCGGCCCCGTCGTGGCCCGGGGGCGTTCGGCCCGGCAACCGGCCGCCTCTCGGCCCTACCGGCGAGGCGTCGACGTCCTCGCTCTGAGCACCGCGGCCTTCGCCTCCACGACGGGCCGCGGACGCCTTCCCCGTACGAGAGGCCCAGGCCGGCGCCTGTCGCCCGGGTGACGTGGTGCCCTACATGCTCAGGATGTGCGCCTGGATCGCCGTAGCTGCGGCTCCGCGCGCCCAGTGGGTGAAGTCGCTGTGCTGTACGTCGAGTTCGAGCGGGGCTGCCGTTGGCGCGCGGTCGGCGCGCATCGCCTCGTCGACCGCCGTACGGGCCACCTCCGCCAGGCGGACGCCCTCTCCAGCGAGCACGATCTTCCGCACCAGGGTGAAGTTGGCGATCGCGGCCACCAGCCGGCCCAGGGCGCGTCCGGCGGCGGTCACGGCCTGCGCGGCCACCGGGTCACCGGCCGCGGCGAGATCGAGGCACTCGTCGTACGTCACCGAACGCCGCAGGCCGACCGAGACGGCGGCGCAGAGGGACGTCGTCGTCAGCATGGCCGTGGCGCAGCCCCGGTGGCCGCTCGGGCAGAGCGGGCCCAGCGGGTCGAGGGGGCAGTGGCCGAGGAGGCCGATGCCGGCGTCCGGGCTGTCGACGACCGTGTCGTGCATGACCAGCCCGTAGCCGATGCCGGCCCCGATGGTGAGGACCGCGAAGCGGTCGTGCCCACGGGCCACGCCGAACCAGTGCTCGGCCCGGGTCAGCGCCAGCAGGTCGTTGTCGACGGTGACGGGCAACCCGAGGGCGTCCGTCAGCAGAGCGCCGAGAGGCACGTCCTCGGTCCAGCCGAGGAAGGGCGCCTCCGTGACGGTCGTGTGCTGGGCGACGCGTCCGCCGAGACTGACACCGACCCGGCTGAGCGGCGGGCCCCCGGCGGTGAGTTCGTCGGTGAGTTCGCGTACGGCGTCCATGACCGACTCCGGATCCCGGCCGGTCAGGGGCCTGCGCGCGGAGGCGACGACCTCGGCGCGGAGGGTCGTCAGGACGGCGTGGACGTCGTCGCCGGTCACCTTGGCGCCGACGAAGTGGTGCGCCGAGGGGTTGATGTCCAGCGGCCGGGTCCGCCGACCGGTACGGACGCCCTGGTCGAGGCCGGTGTCCACCTCCACCAACAGCCCGTCGTCGACCAGCGGCTTGGTGAGCCGGGTGAGGCTGCCCGCCGACAGGTCCAGCCGCCGGGCCATCTCGCTGCGGGAGACGGGCCCGCGCAGGAGCACTTCCAGCGCGACGGCGCGCGTCGCACCGGTCAGCGGGGCCGACGGCTCTGAGGTGGCGTCCACCGGGGGTACCTCCGCGGAGTGGTGACGGTGGGCAGGAGGGGGTCAGCGTCCCACAGGGCGGATTACTTCCGACACGGAAATTGGACACAAAGATTCGCCTGAGATGTCTGGTCTGGTGAGGGACTTGACGGCAAGATGCTTCCACAGCGAAAGTCTCTGGCGAGTCCGTGCCCACCTCCGCTCCAGAGTCCGCGCCCACTCCTCTCAGGGGGACCCTGCATGCCCGACGACGACCTCCTCCACCTCCGCGCCGCCGGCACGAGCCTCGTCCTGGACTGCACCGGCGGCCTGCTGCCCCGGATCGTCCACTGGGGCGCGGATCTCGGTCCCCTCACCCGTGACGCCCTGGCCCGCCTGGCCCTCGCCGACGCACAGCAGGTCGTGTCGTCCTCGATCGACGGGCCGGTCCCGCTCAGCGTGCTGCCGCAGCAGTCCGCCGGCTGGCTCGGGACCGCCGGGCTCACCGGGCACCGCGACGGACAGGACTTCTCCACGGCCTTCAGCGTCCGGTCCGTTCGGCCGGAGAGCGGCGAGGGCCCGGTCGCGCACCGCCTGACGGTGGACGCCGTCGACGGCCACGCGCACCTCGCCCTGACCCTGGAGATCGAGGTGACCCGGTCCGGTCTGGTCCGGCAGCGGGCCGCCCTCACCAACGAGGGGGACCGCCCCTACACCCTGGACGGGCTGCTGCTGACCCTGCCCGTGCCCGGCCAGGCCACCGAGCTGCTCGACCTCACCGGCCGGCATCTGCGCGAACGCGCCCCGCAGCGGCACGAGTTCACCGTCGGCACACACCTGCGGGAGAACTGGCGCGGGCGCACCGGGATCGACGCGACCCTCGTGCAGGTCGCCGGCGAGCGCGGGTTCGGCTTCCGCACCGGCGAGGTGTGGGGTCTGCATGTCGCCTGGAGCGGCAACCACCGCTCGCTGGCCGAGCGCACCCCGGCGGGCGTACGTCTGCTGGGCGGGGGCGAGAGCCTGCTGCCCGGCGAGATCCGGCTCGCGACCGGTGAGCGGTACGACTCGCCCTGGATCTACGGCTCGTACGGGCGCGGGCTCGATGAACTGGCCGGGCGTTTCCACGGCTACCTCCGCGACCGCGCCCACCACCCGCGCTCGCCGCGGCCGGTCACCCTGAACACCTGGGAGGCCGTCTACTTCCAGCACGACGAGGCCAAGTTGAAGGCCCTGGCCGACGCGGCGGCCGAGGCCGGGGCGGAGCGCTTCGTCCTCGACGACGGCTGGTTCCGCGGCCGCCGCGACGACACCGCGGGGCTCGGCGACTGGTACGTCGACAAGGACGTCTGGCCGGACGGGCTGCACCCGCTGGTCGACCATGTGCACGCGCTGGGAATGCAGTTCGGCCTCTGGTTCGAGCCCGAGATGATCAACCCCGACTCCGACCTCGCCCGGGCCCACCCCGAGTGGATCATGGCAACGGGCGGGCGCACCCCGCCGACCGCCCGCCACCAGCAGGTCCTCGACCTCGGTCATCCGGAGGCGTACGCCCACCTCCTGGAGCGCCTGGACGCGCTCGTCACCGAGTACCGCATCGCGTACATCAAGTGGGACCACAACCGGGACCTGGTCGAGGCCGGGCACAGCCCGCTCGGCACGCCCGGGGTGCACGCCCAGACCCTCGCCGTGTACCGGCTGATCGACGAGCTGCGCGCCCGCCATCCCCGCCTGGAGATCGAGTCCTGCTCGTCCGGGGGCGGCCGGATCGACCTGGGCATCCTGGAGCGCACCGACCGGGTGTGGACCAGCGACTGCATCGACGCCCTGGAGCGCCAGCAGATCCAGCGCTGGACCGGGCTCCTGCTGCCGCCCGAACTGCTCGGCTCGCATGTGGCCGCGCCCGTAGCCCACACCACCGGCCGGGCGCACACCCTCGACTTTCGTGCGGCGACAGCCCTGTTCGGCCACTTCGGGATCGAGTGGGACCTCACCCTCGCCTCCGCCGAGGACCGCGCCCGGCTCGCCGAGTGGGTCACGGCGTACAAGCGGCTGCGGCCCCTGCTGCACTCCGGCACGGTCGTCCACGGTGACCATCCGGACCCTGCTCTCTGGCTCCACGGGGTCGTCGCCGCCGACCGGTCCCAGGCGGTCTACGCCCTGGTCCAGACGGCCACCAGCGTGCAGTCCCCGCCCGGCCGGGTCCGCCTGCCCGGCCTCGACCCGGAGGCCGCGTACCGGTTGTCCCCGCTCGCCCCCGGCGACCGCCCCGAGGGACCGACCGGCTCGAAGCTGCCCTGGTGGCACGGCGGCGGGGTGGAACTGACCGGGCGGACCTTGGAGACCGTCGGCGTACAGGCTCCCGCGCTGTTCCCGGAGCGGGCGGTCCTCGTGGAGGCACGCAGGGTCGGCGCCTGAACCGCCGTTGCGTTCGGCGTGGTGTGTCATGGCAGCGTGACGGAGCAGGCTTCGCCGGCCTACGGGCCGTCGGAGATCCGCAGGGCCTCCGGGACGTCGGGCGCCGCGGCCCATGCGGCCCTGGGAACGCGTGGTCAGAGCGTCGCCGCGTGGTCCGGGACGTAGGTCTGCAGGTCGCGCGGCGGGCGTTCGTAACCGGTCGACTCGGGCCGCTCGGGCAGTTCCAGCACGGGCGGCGGGACCTCCTTGTAGGGCACGGAGTCCAGCAGATGGGCGATCATGTTGACCCGGGCCCGGCGCTTGTCGTCGCTCTCCACGACGTACCAGGGCGCCTCCGCGATGTCGGTGTGCACCATCATCTCGTCCTTGGCGCGGGAGTACGCCTCCCAGCGGGTGATCGACTCCAGGTCCATCGGGGACAGCTTCCACTGCCGCAGCGGGTCCTCCAGCCGGCGCCGGAAGCGGTCCTGCTGCTCGGCGTCGCTCACCGAGAACCAGTACTTGCGCAGCAGGATCCCGTCCTCCACCAGCATCCGCTCGAAGATCGGGCACTGGCGCAGGAACCGCTGGTACTCCTCCTTGCTGCAGAAGCCCATCACATGCTCGACGCCGGCCCGGTTGTACCAGGACCGGTCGAACAGCACGATCTCCCCGGCGGCCGGCAACTGCTCGATGTACCGCTGGAAGTACCACTGGCTGCGCTGGCGCTCGGTCGGCTTGGGCAGGGCCGCGATCCGTGCGACGCGGGGGTTGAGGTGTTCGGTGACCCGCTTGATGGTGCCGCCCTTGCCCGCCGCGTCCCGGCCCTCGAAGACGACCACCAGCCGGGCGCCCTCCGACCGCACCCACTCCTGCAGCTTCACCAACTCCGTCTGCAGCCGCAGCAGTTCACGCTCGTACGTCTTGCGGGGCAGCTTCGCCGTCCCCTTCGCCGTCTTCTTGTCCGCCGTCTTCTTGTCGCCCATGACGCCGCTCCACTGCCGGTCGAACACCAGGACGCCACCGTACTTTCCCGCCCCGCACCCCGCACGCGGACACCTCGGGTTCACCGGGACTTCCGGACAACGTCCCTTCCCAGCCGGTGACTTCGAGCCGCCGCGGGCCGTGTCATGCCGGACTGTGCCGTCGTACGGCGGTGTCGGGCCCGGTCAGATGCGAGGTGAACCAGTCGCGCGCCAGCTCGGCGACCGTGTCCAGCGTGCCGGGTTCGGTGAACAGGTGGGTCGCACCGGGCACCACGGCGAGCCGGTGCTCGCAGTGCAGCCGGTCCGCCGCGAGCCGGTTGAGGCTGAGCACCTGCGTGTCGAGACTGCCGACGACCAGCAGGGTCGGCGCCCGTACGCGCGCCAGCGTGGCCGCGGAGGCGAGGTCGGGCCGGCCGCCGCGGGAGACGATCGCCAGTACGTCGTCGTCGGCCGCGGCCTCCAGACACGCGGCCGCACCGGTGCTCGCCCCGAAGTACGACACCGGCAGGCCCGCCTCCCGGCGCAGCCAGTCGGCGGTGCCCCGCAGCCGCCGGGCCAGCAGCAGCGTGTCGAAGACGTTGGCCCGGTCGCCCTCCTCGTCCTCGGTGAGCAGGTCGAGCAGCAGCGTGCCCAGACCCGCCCGGTTCAGCTCGGTGGCGACGTACTGGTTGCGCGGGCTGTGCCGGCTGCTGCCGCTGCCGTGCGCGAACACCACGACGGCCGGGGCGCCGCCGGGCAACGCGAACCGGGCGGCGAGCCGCACACCGTCCAGCGGGACCTCCAGCTCGGGATCGGCGGGGAGGCTCCCCTCGTCGTCACGCGGGCGTTCCCGCTCCCGCTCGGCGGCCCGCGACAGCAGCGCGGTGACCTCCGTGTCGGGGGTCTGGTCGAAGTCGCGGTACCAGGCGCCGACCGAGCCGAACGCGGCCGGTGCCTCCAGGCACACCACGTCGTCGGTGACGGCGCGCAGACGGGACAGCGTGCGGTCGGGGGCGACGGGCACGGCCAGCACGATCCGGGCGGCGCCCTGTCCGCGCACCACCCGGCAGGCGGCCAGCGCGGTGGCGCCGGTGGCGAGGCCGTCGTCCACGACGACGACGGTCCGCCCGCGCACCGGGACGGGCGGACGGCCGACCCGGTAGGCGGCGACCCGCCGCTCCAGCTCGGCCCGTTCCCGCTCCTCGACCTTTGCCTGTTCGGCGACGCTCACCCCGGCCGCGTCCAGGACGTCGTCGTTGAGGACCCGCACCCCGTGCTCGCCGATCGCGCCGAACGCGAGCTCCGGCTGCCAGGGCACCCCGAGCTTGCGCACCACCAGCACATCCAGCGGGGCGTCGAGGCTGCGGGCGACCTGGTAGGCGACCGGGATGCCACCGCGCGGCAGACCCAGCACGACCGCGTCCGCGCCGCGCAACCCGTCCAGGGCGTCCGCCAGCCTGCGTCCGGCGTCCACACGGTCGTCGAAGCGCATGCGGCCACCTCCTCGCGGGCCGGTCAGCCTGTCTTGTGGCCGCCCCAGCGCGGGCCGACCAGCTCCCATTCGCGGCCCCACAGATCCAGGCGCCGCTGGTCCAGACGCCACCGTACGACGGCCCCGGCGCCCACGACGGTGCCGGCGAAGGCGACGGCGGCGGCCGCGCCGAGCAGGGCGGCCTCGACGGAGGCCTCCGTGCTGGTCGGCGGTTCGGTGGCGAGCGTGCCCCGCGGGTCCTGCCAGACCACGACCGGGGATCCGGCCTTGTGTCCGCGCTCCACGAGAGCGACGCCGGTGCGCGTGGTGCCGTCCGGGGCGGTCCATCGCACCTTCGCCCTGACCTGGTCGGAGACGGTGCCCGCGCGCGAGGCGTCCGGCGGCGCGTCCGCGAGGACCACCGCGCGTACGGGGGTGCGCTCGGCGCGCTGCTCGGCGAAGGAGGCGTCGGCGGCGCGTGCCGCCATGGTGCCGGCCACGATCCCGCCGACCAGGGCGATCAGCCACACGGCCAGCACGATCCAGGCCTCGACGAGGTCGTCACGCCGCCGCAGCGGGTTCGTGCGCCACCGCCAGAACCAGTGCTTGGAGTACCTGTAGCCGTGCATCGCCTCGCACCTCCCTACCAGGGTCACACTCCGCCGCTACGGCGTCGAGCCAGCGGCGCGCGGGTTGTCGCGTGCGAGCGGCGGGAGGTGCCGGGCCGTCCCCACCCGGGCAGGCCTCATGTGGTCACAGGCCCTGCCAGCTCCACGATGTCGTCGGCGGCCACGTCGTGCAGCCGGATGGCCAGGTCCTCCAGGGCGCGGCTGGCGGCGAGTTCGTCGCCGATCTCCGGTATGGGCCGGTCCATGGGGTTGCGCCGGGCCGTGCCGCGGCCGGTGACGCTGTCGGTCTCGGCCGTGCCACCCGTCGACAGGACGGCCCGCGCCTGCGTGTCGTCGCCGCTCTCGGTGATGTAGATCTGCACGGTCCACTGCTTGGCTTCCATCGCGCTCACTCCCGTACGGCGTTCAGGTGTGGCCTCGTTCCCTCTCAGCGTGCGCTCCCATGGGGCCGGGGTCCAGTTCCCTCGAACGGGTGTTGCCAAGGCCCCGTGCGGTGCGCTTAGACTGTCTGTACAGACATTGGACTGTCAGTCCAGGCAGGTGCGGGAGGAGGGCAGGGCATGGCCGCCGAGCAGGTCCTGGAGCAGGAGCGGGACGCGATCATCGCCGCGCTCACTCCGGTCGTCGAAGGGATCGCGGCGACCTTCGGCCCCGTCTGCGAGGCGGTGCTGCACGACTACCGGCGGCCGGAGAAGTCCGTGGTCGCCGTGGCCGGTTCGGTGACGGGGCGCACGGCGGGCGGGGCGATGAGCGAGATCGGCATGCGCGTCCTCGCCCGCGGCGACGAGGCGGCCGACGAGCTCAACTACCTCACCCGCACCCGCGACGGGCACCTGATCAAGTCCTCCACCGTCGTGCTCCGCGACTCCACCGGTGCGGTCTTCGGCGCCCTGTGCCTCAACCTCGACATCGGCGCCGTCTCCCAGGCCCACGCCCTGCTCGGCGCCCTCGCCGGCCTCGGCAGCGCCCCCGCCGCCCACCTGCCCGTCACCACCTTCGGCCATGACATCGACTCCGTGGTGGACGCCATCGTCGACGCCCACCAGCTCCACCGGCACCAGAACTGGGCCGGCCTGGACCGCGCCGCGAGACTGGAGCTGTTCCGCAGCCTGGACGAACACGGCGTCTTCGCCGTCCGCCGGTCCGTCGAACAGGTCGCCACCCGCCTCGGCATCTCCCGCGCCTCCGCCTACAACTACCTGTCCCAGGCGCGTGCCGCGGACGAGACCGACTCCGCGCGGCGGGCCTCGGGCGCGACCGACAGCGGATCGGGCTCGGCCGCGAAAGGGGGTCGGTCGTGAGGGCGGTTGTGCACAGGCTCCGCCCACTGCTCTGAAGCGAACTCAACCGTGACGCCGACCGTGAAGCGAAGCCGCCCGTGACGGCGACCGTGAAGGGAACCCGTCCGTGACGCCGACCGATCCTGTAGGGAAGCCGCCCGTGAGGACCACCGCTCCGAAGGGAGCCCGCCCGTGACGACGACCGCCCCGCCTGTCACCCTGGACGACGTCCGCGACGCCGCCGCACGCCTCGACGGCGTAGCCCACCGCACCCCTGTGCTGCGCTCACGCACCCTCGACGACCTGACCGGCTGGGAGGTCCACCTCAAGTGCGAGAACTTCCAGCGTGTGGGTGCCTTCAAGTTCCGCGGCGCCTTCAACGCCGCCTCGCGGCTCACGCCCGAGCAGCGCGCGCGGGGGATCGCCGCCTACTCCTCCGGGAACCACGCCCAGGCCGTCGCCCTCGCCGCGCGCGAACTGGGCACGACCGCGGTGATCGTCATGCCGGAGGACGCGCCCCGCTCCAAGCGTGAGGCGACCGAGGGCTACGGCGCCGAGATCGTCACCTACGACCGCTACACCGGCGACCGTGTCGCCATCGCCGAGGCCCTCGCGGTGGAGCGCGGCCTCACCCTGATCCCGCCGTACGAGCACCCGCACATCATCGCCGGACAGGGCACCGCAGCCCTCGAACTCCTGGAGGAGACGGGGGAGCTGGACACCCTGGTGGTGCCGGTCGGCGGCGGCGGACTGATCGCCGGCAGCGCCACCGCCGCGAAGGGCCTGTACCCCGGCACACGGGTCGTCGGTGTGGAGCCGGAGGCGGGGGACGACACCAAGCGGTCCCTGGAGGCGGGCCGACGGGTCAGCATCCCGGTGCCGCGCACCATCGCCGACGGACAGGCCCTGCACACCCCGGGCGAGCTGACCTTCTCCGTGAACCGGCGGCTGGTCGACGAGATCGTCCTGGTCACCGACGACGAGATACGCGCCGCGATGCGCTTCGCCTTCGAGCGGCTGAAGATCGTGCTGGAGCCGAGCGGAGCCACGCCGCTGGCCGCGCTGCTGACCGGCCGTACCGGATCGGCGTCCGGCCGCGCAGGGTCCGCGTCCCGCCGTACCGGCTTGATCCTGTCCGGCGGCAACATCGACGCCGACCGCTTCGCGCGCGTCTGCGCCGGCGGGGAATGACCCCGCCCGAATGGCGGTGTCCGGCCTGGCGGGCGGACGATGAGAGGGAGGGGCCCGGTCCTTCGCGGAGCCGTTCCCGGCCCGGGAGCGGGAGACGGGGGCCGGACCCGGCCGTCGGGAGACGGCCGGAAAGGAGAAGCGTCATGCTGGAGGCAAAGACGCTCGAGAGGCCGGACGAGCGGCGCGACTTCCCCCACGGCCACCTCGAAGCCGTCCATCTGCAAGGGTGCGACTTCGCCGTGGCGACCTTCGAACCGGGCTGGCGCTGGTCCCAGGACGTGGGACCGATCGCGGGCACCGAAAGCTGTCAGATGAACCACAACGGCTACATCGCCAAGGGCCATCTGCACATCCGCATGGACGACGGCACCGAGAGCGAGGTCGGCCCGGGCGACGTCTTCGTGTGCTCGCCGGGACATGACGCCTGGGTCGTGGGCGACGAAGCCTGCATCGCCTACGACTTCGAGGGCCAGATGTCCAAGGAATACGCGAAGCCCAAGGAGGGATGAGGCAGCAGGGCGGCCGGAAGTCCCCAGGCGGCTGGAAGACCCCTGCCTCCACCGGTCACACAGGCAGCAACCGGCTGATCAGATCGCCGAGTTGGCGCGCGGTGCGGCACTCGTGCATCTCCACCAGCCCGGCGTAGTCGGGCGCGGCCGAGTCGCCCGTGCCCCACTGGGCGCGCGGCTCGGGGTTGAGCCAGTACACGCGGCGGGCCCGCTCGGCGATCCGTGAGAGCGCGGGGAGGTTCGGATCGGCCATGTTGGTCCGGGCGTCCCCCAGCACGAACACGGTCGTGCGCGGCCCGACCGCGTCGCCGTAGCGCTCCGCGAACTCGCCGAGGGCCACGCCGTAGTCGCTGCTGCCGTGCCATCCGGCGATGTGCGCCTCGGCGCGGATGCGGGCGCCGAGGCCCTCCGGGTCGGCGTGGCCGTGCACCAGCAGCCCGGTCACCTCGTCGACGCGGTTGACGAAGGCGAAGACCCGCACCTTGCTGAACTGGTCGTGCAGCGCCTGCACCAGCAGCATCGTGAAGTCCGAGAAGCCGGACACCGACCCCGACACGTCGCACAGCAGCACCAGTTCGGGCCGGACCGGCCGGCGCCTGCGCAGCACCGGGCGCATCGGCACCCCGCCCGTGGACAGCGAGCCGCGCAGCGTCCGCCGCAGATCGATGCTGCCCCGCGCGGCCCGGCGGCGTCGCGCGGCCAGCCGGGTGGCGAGCCTGCGCGCCAACGGCTGTACGGTCCGGCGCAGTTCGGCGAGCCGGTCCTTGCCCGCGTACAGGAAGTCGACCCGGTCGGCGGTCGGCGCGACGGCCCGGCGGGCGATCTCGTCGCGGCCGCGTCGCTCGGCCACCCGGCGCCGTGTCTCGGCGGCCACCAGCCGGCGGAACTCCTCGATGCGCCGCCGGATCTCGTCCTCCAGCAGCCGGTCGGCGAACCCGGTCCGCGCGCCGCTCGCCCGTACGTCGTCGCGGACCCGGGCCAGCAGCGTCTGCGGGCGCAGCCGGTCCAGCGCCTGGTAGGAGGACCAGCCGTCCGAGCCGGAGGAGCCGCCGTATCCGCCGAAGCCGTCGACCGCCTCCACCGCGAGCCGGGCCATCGCCGCGCGGTCGTCGGCCGCGAGGGCGGCGGCGAGCCGGTCGCGCAGTTCGTCCCGGTCCGCCGAGGACGCCTCGGGTGCGCCGACCGCGCGCGGGAAGAACAGGTCGAAGACGGGGTCGAACACCTGCCGCTGGGCGGGGGAGTGCAGCAGCGTGGCGGCCAGCCCCTCGCGCAGCAGCTCGCGGTCGGTGAAGCCGAGCTCGGCCGCGGCCCGCGCGGCGTCCACGCTCTCGCCGGTGCCGATCCGCAGCCCGTGGGCGCGCAGGGCCGAGACGAGCCCCGTCAGCCGGGCCGTGACATCCGCGGGCGCCGTCACACGGCGTCCAGGTCGAGCTTGGCGGCCGCCTTCAGCACGTCGTCCTGATGCTTGAGGACGACACCGAGGGTGGCCCGTACGACGGTCTCGTCCAGGGTGTCGGCGCCGAGCGCGAGGAGGGTGCGCGCCCAGTCGATGGTCTCCGCGACCGACGGCACCTTCCTGAGGTCCATTTCGCGCAGCGCGCCCGCGACCCGCACCACGGACGCCGTCAGGGCCTCGTCCAGCTCGGGGACCTTCAGCCGGACGATCCGCCGCTCCAGTTCCTCGTCCGGGAACCCGATGTGCAGGAAGAGACAGCGGCGGCGCAGGGCCTCGGACAGTTCACGGCTGGCGTTGGAGGTGAGCACGACGAACGGGCGGCGGGTCGCGGTGACCGTGCCCAGCTCGGGGACGGTCACCTGGAAGTCGCTGAGCACCTCCAGGAGGAGGCCCTCCACCTCGACGTCGGCCTTGTCGGTCTCGTCGATCAGCAGGACCTTGGGGTCGTCGCCGCGGATGGCGGTCAGCAGCGGCCGGGGGAGCAGGAACTCCTCGCTGAAGATGTCCGTGCGGGCCTCGTCCCAGGTCTCGTCGCGGCCGGCGCTGATCCGCAGCAGTTGCTTGGCGTGGTTCCACTCGTACAGGGCGCGGGACTCGTCCACGCCCTCGTAGCACTGCAGCCGCACCAGCCGGGCGCCCGCGACCGCCGCCACCGCCTTGGCCAGCTCGGTCTTGCCGACACCCGCGGGGCCCTCCACGAGCAGCGGCTTGCCCAGCCGGTCGGCGAGGAACACCGTGGTGGCCACGGAGGGGGAGGCGAGGTACCCCGTCTCGGCGAGGCGGGCGGTGACGTCGTCGACGGAAGTGAACAACCGGGCCTCCGGCGGTCGGCAGCGAGATGACCTCACCTATCTAAGCGCTTGTTCACCTCGGTGTCACTGCTTCACCGCCGCCGGGAGCCCTACGCACGGTCCAGGGCCGTGCAGACACACACCTTGTTGCCGTCCGGGTCGGCGAGGACCGTGTACGACGGCGCGTTCGAGGCGTCGACGACGGTGCCGCCCGCGGTGACGGCGGCCTCGATCCGGGCGTCGGCGACCTCGGGCGCCAGCCACAGGTCGAGGTGCCAGCGCTGGCGGGGCGTGTCATGCGGATCGGTGGGCTGGAACCACATACTCGGCACCCGGTCCGTGGGGTCGAACACCGTGTCGTCCACCAGGTGGCCCGGCTCCCCGGTGAGCAGCGCGGACCAGAACGGCGCGAGCGCCTGCCGGCCGGCCGTGTCCAGCGCCAGCTCCACCTGCGCCACCTCGCCGGGCACGGCCGTCAGACCGTGCTCCTCGGCGAGACCGCTGATCGCGCGGGCCAGCTCCAGGTCCGCCGCGGTGACCCCGCGCTCGCCGGTCGTGCCGTCCACCGTGCACAGCGCGACATCGATGCCGCCCCGCCCCCAGCGGATCTCCGGCTCCCGCCCGGCGTACCCCGCCGCCTTCGCCACGGCGGCCACGAACAGGGCCCCCGTCACCCGGTCGGCGAGCCTGTAGCGAGCGGTCAGCGGCTGTGCCAGCTTCCGCCAGTCACCGAGGCCACCGTCCTGGATCTCCCGCAGCACCTCACGATTGCTCAGCATTTCCATGGGGCCATGGTCCCAGCGCGCCCCGTCGAGGGCGCCTCGACGCGACGGTGCGGCAGGGCCGGCGCAGCGCCCGCCCGATCAGCGGAACGCCTCCACATTGCGCCGCGCCCACTCCCCGTACGCCCCCGGCGCGCGCCCCAGCACCCTCTCCACATCAGGGCTGACGCGCCGCTCCGCCTCGGTCGGGTCGCCGAGGATCGCGAGGGTGGTGTCGACGACGGGCTCGGGCATGAACCGCGTCATCATGGCGCGTGCCTCCTCGCGGGACAGCTCGACGAACCGCACCGGCTCCCCGAGCGCGTCCCCCAGCGCGGCCGCCTGCTGCCGGGGAGTGATGAGCGCCGGCCCCGTCAACTCGTAGGAATGTCCGGCGTGTTCGCCCGAGAGGAGCGTCACCAGGGCCATCTCCGCGATGTCGTCCGGGTCCACCACCGGCAGCCCCACGTCGCCGAAAGGCGCGGCCACCGTCCGCGAGGTGCGGACCGGCTCGGCCCAGGCGTAGGTGTTGGACGCGAAACCGCCCGGCCGCAGGATCGTCCACTCCAGGCCGGACGCTCGTACGGCCTCCTCGATGGCGTACGCGACCTGTCCGTGCGACGCGGAGTCCGGACGCGTCACCACGCCCTGCGACGACAGCAGCACCACCTTCTTCACGCCGCCCGCGACGGCGGCCTCCAGAACCTCAGCCGTGGGCATGAGATGGGCGGTCGGCCCGCCGTTCTGGAGGAACAGTGCCTCCGCGCCGTCGAACACCGGCCGCAGGCTCTCCACGTCCGTCAGATCCGCCCGCCGCGCGAGGACACCCTCCGGCATGTCCGCCGCCGAGATCCCGCGCGAGGTGGCGGTCACCCGCTCGCCCGCCGCCACCAGCTGCCGCACCAGCGACCGCCCCACGTTCCCGGTCGCACCCGTCACCACGATCATGTCCAACTCCCCTGTACCCAACAGTGATTGATGGGCCTCCACCGGGACGAGAACCGCTCCCCGTGGCGCCGAGGACGACGCTAACAGCGCCGATATAGTAGGTACCTAGAGGAAAGTGACTACCTCGAAGGGATGCGCATGACCGCCGACCCGATGCCGATCGCGCCGCCCGGCGCCGATCCCCAGCTCGCCTGTCCGATCGCGCCGGTCGTGGACATCGTCTTCAGCCGCTGGACCACCCCGGTCCTGTGGGCGCTGCACACCTACGGCCGCCAGCGGTTCGTCGAGCTGGAGCGCCGCATCACCCGGATCACCCCGAAGGTCCTCACCCAGCGCCTGCGCCAACTGGAGCGCGACGGCCTCGTGGTGCGCACCTACCACCCCGAGGTCCCGCCCCGAGTCGAGTACGAGATCAGCGACCTCGGCCGCAGCCTCGCCCCCCTCTTCGCACACCTCGCCGACTGGTCCGCGGCCAACCTGCCGAAGGTGGAGCGGGCCCGCGACGCCTACGACGCCGCCGACTAGCCGTCCACCAGCACCACTTCGAGGGTGCGCGGGCCGTGCACGCCCTCCACCCGGTCCAGTTCGATGTCGCTGGTCGCGGACGGGCCCGAGATCCAGGTCAACGGCCGTACCGGGTCGAGTCGTTCGAGCGCCTGCGGCACCGATCCCACGACCTGCTCGGGGACTCGTACGACACAGATGTGGTGGTCGGGCACCAGCGTGATGCGACGGCGCCCCTGGTCGGGCGAGCCGTCCAGGACGATCGTGCCGGTCTCGGCGATCGCGACGGCGCATCCCGTGACCACGCTGTCGACGCGGTCGAGTGCGTGCGGGCTGCTCTCCGCACGGTCCGCGACGCGCTCGACGTCCGTCGCCGCCAGCCAGGCCGCGTCGAGCCCGGGCGGGACCAGCACCGAGCCGGCCTTCCGGTCCGCCAGCAACCTGCCGATGACCGAGGGCAGTTCGGCGGCCGTGCAGCGATGCACCACCGCCCGGTAGTCCGCCAGGTTCTCCGCCAGCAGCTCCACCGTCTCCGCGACGCTCCGGTCGCCGTGCTCCCGCAGATAGCCGCGCTCGATCGGGGCGTCGGCGTCGTCCGGCGCCGCGTCGGCCAGTGCGCGCCGCACCCGGCCCAGGATTCGTTCCCTGCTGCTCACTTCGCCTCGCCCTTCCCGCCGTTCGTCCGCTGCCACCAGTCCCGGAACGGCTCCGCGGGTACGGCGGGCAGCTCACGGGACGCGCTCCACGCCCGGCCCGGACCCGGCAGCGTCCGCGGATGCAGCCGCCGGGTGGCCGAGGCCAGCCGCTGCCCGGCCCGCAGGGCGCCCGGCCGGGCCAGCGCCCAGCGCGCCGCCCGCATCGCCGCACGCTCGGCGGCATGCCCCTTGGCCGGCCGGAGCACCACGCGGTTGCCCGCCCGGGTCACCGGACCGCCTTGAGCCACCCGCTCCCGCAAGTGCACCAGCACCTCGGGGATGTCGATGGCGACCGGGCACACCTCGTAGCACGCCCCGCACAACGAGGACGCGTACGGCAACGAGGCGTCGATCTCGCTGCCCGTCCCGCGCAGTTGGGGGCTCAGGATCGCGCCGATCGGGCCCGGATAGACCGAGCCGTACGCATGCCCGCCGGCCCGCTCGTACACCGGGCACACATTCAGACAGGCCGAGCAGCGGATACAGCGCAGAGCCTGCCGGCCGACCTCGTCGGCGAGGGTGTCGGTGCGGCCGTTGTCGAGCAGGACCAGGTGGAACACCCGCGGTCCGTCCCCGTCGGCCGTACCGGTCCACATGCTCGTGTACGGGTTCATGCGCTCGGCCGTGGAGGAGCGCGGCAGCGTCTGCAGGAACACCTCCAGGTCCTGCCAGGTCGGCACGATCTTCTCGATGCCGACGACCGAGATCAGCGTCTCGGGCAGGGTCAGACACATCCGGCCGTTGCCCTCGGACTCCACGACCACCAGCGTGCCGGTCTCCGCGACCATGAAGTTGGCGCCCGAGATGCCGACCTTGGCGCGCAGGAACTTCTCCCGCAGATGCAGCCGCGCCGCCTCGGCCAGCTCGGCCGGTGTGTCGGTGAGGCCCTCGGGCGCCGGGCGGCCCCACTCGCTCATCTCGCGCGCGAAGATGTCCCGGATCTCCCCGCGGTTGCGGTGGATGGCGGGCACGAGGATGTGCGACGGCCGGTCCTTGCCCAACTGCACGATCAGCTCGGCGAGATCGGTCTCATAGGCATGGATGCCTTCTTCGAGAAGGGCCTCGTTCAGCCCGATCTCCTGCGTGGCCATCGACTTGACCTTGACGACCTCCGACTCCCCGGTCGCCTTCACCAGTTCGGCGACGATCCGGTTCGCCTCGTCTGCGTCGGAGGCCCAGTGCACGACCCCGCCCGCGGCCGTCACCGACTCCTCCAACTGCACGAGATAGCGGTCGAGATGGCGGAGCGTGTGGTCCTTGATCCGCTTCCCGGCCTCCCGTAGCTCGGCCCAGTCGGACACCTCCGCCACGGCCTTCTCCCGCTTGGCGCGGATGGTGTGGGTGGCGTGCCGCAGATTGCCGCGCAATGTGGTGTCCCGCACCGCCTCCCGCGCGGCCGTCGGAAACGCCGGCATCCCCAGATACGTACCGCTCATACCGTCGGCTCCTCCTCCGTGCTCGCCAGGATCTCCGCGATGTGCACCGGCCGCATCCCGGTGCGCAGCCGGGCCATCGTGCCGCCGATGTGCATCAGGCAGGAGTTGTCGGCCGCGCACAGCACGTCCGCGCCCGTCGACTCGGCGTTGCGCACCTTGTCCGCGCCCATCGCCGCCGACACGTCGGCGTTCTTCACCGCGAACGTGCCGCCGAACCCGCAGCACTCCTCCGCGCCAGGCAGTTCCACCAGCTCCAGCCCCTTCACCGCCTCCAGCAGCCGCCGCGGCCGGTCGCCGAGGCCCAGACCGCGCAGACCGTGGCAGGTGGGGTGATAGGTGACCCGGTGCGGGTAATGGGCGCCGACGTCCGTCACGCCCAGCACGTCCACCAGGAACTCCGTCAGCTCGTACGTCTTCGGCACCACGGGCGCCAGCGTGGCCGCGAGGGCCTCCCCTCGGCCCTCGGCCCGTGCCCGGGCGCCCATGCGCGGGTACAGCTCCCGCACCATCGCCCCGCACGACCCGGACGGCGTCACGATCGCCTCGTACCCGCCGAAGACCTCGGCGAAGTGCCGGGCCAGCGGCTCGGCCTCGTGCCGGTAGCCGGTGTTGTAGTGCGCCTGCCCGCAGCAGGTCTGCCCCATCGGGAAGTCGACCTCCACGCCCAGCCTGGTGAGCAGCTTCACCACCGCACGTCCGGTGTCGGGATACAGCGTGTCGTTGACACAGGTCAGGAACAGGGCGACACGCATCGCGGCTCCTCGTGATCGGTCGTCGGACGGTTGCAGATTAGTGCGCGGGCACGGGCCGGCCCACTGGCGGCACGGGGCCGCGGGCTCGCCGGGGGTACTGGTCCGCGGGTTCGCCGGTGGTGCGGGCCCCGCGAGCCCACTGGCGGTGCGGGCCCCGCGAGCCCATCGGTGGTACGGGCCCGCGTGCTCGTCGGCGGTACGGGCCCGCGAGCCTACGGCGGCACGGCCCCCGGGAGCCCATCGGCGGTACAGTCCCGCGTGCTCGTCGGCGGTACGAGCCCGTGAGCCCGCCGGCGGTACAAGCCTCGCGACCCCCATCGGCGAGGCCCCGCGAGCCTGCCGGACCGGCGCGGCCCGGTTGGACCTGCCGGACCGGCGCGCGGCCCCGGCCGGACCTGCCGGACCGGCGGGCCCGCGGCCGGACCCGCCTCACCCCGTGGCGAGCCGGGCCTCCGCCTCGCGCCAGCGTGCGGTGCCGCCCTGGGGCTCGTACCGCGTGAGCGACTGCGTACGGGTGAGCAGCCGCCGCATGTCGGCGAGGTCGCCGACGAGTCCGTGTGCCCGGGCCTGGACGAGGACGTTGCCCAGCGCGGCGCCCTCGGTCGGCCCGGCCACCACCGGCAGCCCGCAGGCATCGGCGGTGAGCTGGCACAGCAGGGCGTTGCGGGTGCCGCCGCCCACGATGTGGATGACGTCGACGGCGTGCCCGGCGAGCCGCTGGGCGTCCTCCACGGCCCGCCGGTGCGCCAGCGCGAGCGAGTCGAGGATGCAGCGCGTGACCTGCGCCGGGGTCAGCGGCACCGGCTGCCCCGAGGCGCGGCAGGCCTCCGCGATCCGCTGCGGCATCCGCCCCGGCGCGAGGAACGCGGCGTCCCCGGCGTCCACGACCGACCGCAGCGCCGGCACCCCCGCGGCCTCCCGCAGCAGCGTGCCCAAGTCGTCCTCGCCCCAGGCGCGTTGGCACTCCTGGAGCAGCCACAGACCCATGATGTTGCGCAGATAGCGCACGGTGCCGTCGAGGCCCAGTTCATTGGTGAAGTTGGCCGCCCGGCTCTCCTCCGTCAGCACCGGGGCGTCCAGCTCCAGCCCCGCCAGCGACCAGGTGCCTGTGCAGATGTAGGCGAACCGCTCGCCCGAGGCGGGCACCGCGGCCACCGCGGACGCCGTGTCGTGCGAGCCGACCGCCGTCACCGGCACCGGCCCCGCGAGCCCCGTCTCCTCCAGCACACGCGACAGCAACTCGCCCGCCGGATCGCCCGGTTGCCGCAGCGGCGCGAACAGTCCCAGGTCGACCCCCAGCCGCTCGGCCACGTCCCGGGCCCAGTCGCGGGTGCGCGGGTCGATCAGCTGGGTGGTGGAGGCGTTGGTCAGCTCGGTGCCCTGCTCACCGGTGAGCCAGTAGGCGATCAGGTCGGGGACGAGCAACAGGCGTCGTGCATGGGCCAGTTGAGCGGAAGGCGCGGCAGCGGCCAGCTGGTACAGGGTGTTGAACGGCGCGTACTGGATCCCGGTGGCCGCGTACAGCTCGTCCGCCGGAACGGTCGCCCACACCTTCTTCGCGACCCCCTCCGTGCGGGCGTCGCGATAGTGCACCGGGTTGCCGAGCAGGGCCCCGTCGGCATCCAGCAGGCCGTAGTCGACGGCCCAGCTGTCGATGCCGACGGAGTCCATCTGACCTGCGGCCCGCAGCCCGTCCAGCACCCCCGCGTACAGGCCGAGGATGTCCCAGCGCAGCCCCTCCGGCACCCGCACCGGCCGGTTCACGAACCGGTGCGCCTCGGCCAGCTCCAGCGAGTCCAGGCCGACACGGCCGACCATGACCCGCCCGCTGGACGCTCCCAGGTCGACCGCGGCGTACGCCTTCACGCGCGTCACCGCAGGAACGCGGCGGCGACGCCGGCGTCGACCGGGACGTGCAGCCCGGTGGTGTGGGTCAGCTCGCCACCGGTGAGCGCGAACACGGCGTTCGCCACATGCTCGGGCAGCACCTCCCGCTTGAGGATGGTGCGCTGTGCGTAGAACTCGCCCAGCTTCTCCTCCTCGATGCCGTAGGTCGCCGCCCGCTGGGCACCCCAGCCGCCGGCGAAGATGCCCGAGCCGCGCACCACACCGTCCGGGTTGATCCCGTTGACGCGAATGCCGTGCTCGCCCAACTCAGCGGCCAGCAGGCGTACTTGGTGCGCCTGGTCGGCCTTGGTGGCGGAGTAGGCGATGTTGTTGGGCCCGGCGAACACGGCGTTCTTCGAGGCGATGTAGACGATGTCGCCGCCCAGCCCCTGCGCGATCATCACCCGGGCCGCCTCGCGCGACACCAGGAAGGAGCCACGGGCCATGATGTCGTGCTGGAGGTCCCAGTCCTTCGCCGAAGTCTCCAGCAGCGGCTTGGAGATGGAGATGCCGGCGTTGTTCACGACGAGGTCGACCCCGCCGAAGGCGAGCACGCCCGCGCCGAAGGCCGCGGCGATCTGCTCCTCGTCGGTGACGTCGACGGTGACCGCGACGGCCTTGTCCGGGCCGCCCAGCTCCTCGGCGACGGCCTGGGCGTTGTCGCCGTCGAGGTCGGCGACGACGACACACGCGCCCTCGGCGACCAGCCGGTGCGCGATCGCCCTGCCGATCCCGCTGCCCGCTCCGGTCACCAGCGCCACCCGCGTGGCCAGCGCCTTCGGCTTCGGCATCCGCTGGAGCTTGGCCTCCTCCAGCGCCCAGTACTCGATACGGAACTTCTCCGACTCCTCGATGGGCGCGTACGTCGACACGGCCTCGGCCCCGCGCATCACGTTGATGGCGTTGACGTAGAACTCGCCGGCCACCCGCGCGGTCTGCTTGTCCTTGCCGAAGGAGAACATGCCCACACCGGGGACCAGCACGATCGCCGGGTCGGCGCCGCGCATGGCGGGGGAGTCGGGCAGGGCGTGCCTGCGGTAGTAGGCGGCGTACTCCTCGCGGTACGCGGTGTGCAGCTCCTTGAGCCGTGCGACGGCCTCCTCCAGAGGCGCGCTCGGCGGCAGGTCCAGCACCAGCGGCCGCACCTTGGTGCGCAGGAAGTGGTCGGGGCAGGACGTACCGAGGGCGGCGAGGCGCGGATGCTCCGCGCGGGAGACGAAGTCCAGGACGACGTCCGCGTCGGTGAAGTGGCCGACCTGCGGCCGGTCCTGCGAGGCGACGGCCCGGATGTGCGGGGCCAGCGCGGCCGCCCGCGCCCGGCGCTCCTGCTCGGGCAGAGGCCCGTAACCGTCCAGGACCGGCCCGAAGGGCTCCGGCCTGCCACGCTCGGCGAGGAACGCCTCCGCGGTCCGGATGATGTGCAGCGAGTTGCGCTCGCACTCCTCGGAGGTGGCGCCCCAGGCCGTGATGCCGTGGCCGCCCAGGACACAGCCGATCGCCTGCGGGTTGGCCTCCTTGATCGCGGCGATGTCCAGCCCGAGCTGGAACCCGGGCCGCCGCCACGGCACCCATACGACAGAGTCGCCGAAACACTCGGCGGTGAGCTTCTCCCCGTCCGCCGCACAGGCCAGCGCGATGCCGGAGTCGGGGTGCAGATGGTCGACGTGCGGCGCGTCGACGAGGCCGTGCATCGCCGTGTCGATCGACGGCGCCGCACCGCCCTTCCCGTGCAGGCAGTAGTCGAACGCGGCGACCATCTCGTCCTCGCGCTCCACACCGGGATACACCTCGACGAGCGCCCGCAACCGGTCCAGCCGCAACACCGCGAGCCCAGCCTCGCTCAGCGTCCCGAGATCACCCCCGGACCCCTTGACCCACATCAACTCCACGTCCCCACCGGTGACGGGGTCGGTGTCGGTGCCCTTGGCCGAGGTGTTGCCGCCTGCGTAATTGGTGTTTCGAGGATCGGATCCGAGCCGATGTGATCGTTCGATCAGGGCGGCAGCTTCAGGATGAAGTGTCATGAGAAGTGTTCCTTATACGAACAAAGAGACACGGACAGCAGCGCCCCTCCAGGGGCGCGGGGAACTGCGCGATCAGCCACGTACGGCCCGCAGCCCGAACAAAACAGCAACCCGGCAGACGCTCACGCCCCCCAACCGGCCTGCGACCCTCCAACCCGCTCAGCAACGATCTTCGAGGCCCATCCGGACCGCGCATACGCCTCCAGCGGCGAGGGGTCCAGCCCCATCTCCTCCCGCACCTCCCGCAGCAGAGGCCGCACATCCGTGGCGTACGCATCCATCACCACGGCATTCGCGCCGAGCACATCCCCAGAAGCCTGCGCCGCAGCCAACGCCCCCCGATCCACGAGCAGCGCCTTCGCCGTGGCCTCCTGAACGTTCATGACCGATCGAATGATCGCGGGGATCTTCGCCTCGATGTTGTGACACTGATCGAGCATGAAAGCGACCTCGGAGGTGAACCCCCCGCCCCGAACGACCTCGTACATGATCCGGAACAACTGGAACGGATCGGCGGCCCCGACCATCAGGTCGTCATCGGCGTAGAACCGCGAGTTGAAGTCGAACCCGCCGAGCTTCCCCTCGCGCAGCAGCGTCGCCACGATGAACTCGATGTTCGTGCCCGGCGCGTGATGCCCCGTGTCGACGACGACCTGCGCTTTCGGTCCGAGCTTCAGGCAGTGTGCGTACGCCGTCCCCCAGTCCGGCACGTCGGTCGTGTAGAAGGCCGGCTCGAAGAACTTGTACTCCAGCAGCATCCGCTGCCCGTCCCCCAGCCGCTCGTACACCTCCGCGAGCCCCTCAGCGAGCCGGTCCTGGCGCGCGCGGATGTCGTCCTGCCCGGGATAGTTCGTGCCGTCGGCGAACCAGAGCTTCAGATCCGCCGAACCGGTCGCGTCCATGATGTCGACGCACTCCAGCAGATGGTCGACCGCCTTGCGGCGCACCGCCGCGTCGGGATGGCAGATGCTGCCGAGCTTGTAGTCGTCGTCCTGGAAGGTGTTGGAGTTGATCGCCCCGAGCCGCACCCCGCGGTCCTCGGCGTGCTTGGCGAGCGCGGCGTAGTCGTCGACCTTGTCCCAGGGGATGTGCAGGGCGACGGTCGGCGCCACCCCGGTGAACGCGTGCACCTGGGCCGCGTCGTCCAGCTTCTCGAAAGGCGTGCGCGGCACACCCGGCTGCGTGAACACCTTGAAACGGGTCCCCGAGTTCCCGTACGCCCACGACGGCGTCTCGACGGCCTGGGTCTTCAGCGCGGCCTTCACCGCGGCGAGGTCGGTCACTTCGGGCTCCTGCATCAGTCGGAAGACTCCTCGATGAAACGATTCAGAACGCGAAGCTATGGGCCCCTGCAAGGTGTGTCAACCCCTCTGTCCAGGCCCGTTCGTGCGCCATGGACCTGCGCTTCACCTTTCGAAAACTTTTCGAGACGGACCCATTGACGCCGCATGGCCGACGTGCCTACCGTCCCGGCAATCACTTGAAACCTTTCACGCCGTGGGGCCGGGACCGCTCCGCCCCCGTCGTCGAGGAGCCCCCATGACCCACCCGTCCGACACGGGACAAGCCCCCGTGCTCGCGCTCAGGGACGTCTCCAAGTCCTTCGGCGCCGTACGCGCGCTGCGGGGCGTCTGTCTGGAGCTGTTCGCCGGCGAGGTGCACGCGCTCGCCGGGGAGAACGGCGCGGGCAAGTCGACCCTGATCAAGACGCTCGCCGGCGTGCACCGCCCGGACACCGGCCAGGTGCTCCTCGACGGCGCGTCCGTCGCCTTCCACGGGCCGGGCGACGCCCGGGACGCCGGCATCGCGGTGATCTACCAGGAGCCGACGCTCTTCCCCGACCTGTCCATCGCCGAGAACATCTTCATGGGCCGCCGGCCCCGCCGCACTCTCGGCCGGATCGACCACAGGGCCGTGCACGCCGCCACCCTGGCCCTGATGCGCCGCCTCGGTGTCGACCTCGACCCCGACCGGCCCGCGCGCGGCCTGTCCATCGCCGACCAGCAGATCGTCGAGATCGCCAAGGCGCTCTCCTTCGACGCCCGTGTCCTGATCATGGACGAGCCGACCGCCGCCCTGACCGGCAGCGAGGTCGCCCGCCTCTTCGGGGTCGTCCGCACACTGCGCGAACAAGGCGCGGCCGTGCTGTTCATCTCCCACCGTCTGGAGGAGATCTTCGAGATCTGCCAGAAGGTGACCACCCTGCGCGACGGCGCCTGGATCGCGAGCGAACCGCTGGCGGACATGACCGAGGACGACCTCGTCCGCCGTATGGTCGGCCGCGACCTCGACGAGCTCTACCCCAAGCAGGACGTGACGCCCGGCGAAGTCGCCCTGAGCGTGCGCCGGCTCACCCGCGAGGGCGTCTTCACCGACGTCTCCTTCGACGTACGGCGCGGCGAGATCGTCGGCCTGGCAGGCCTCGTCGGCGCGGGCCGCACAGAGGTCGCCCGAGCCGTGTTCGGTATCGACCGCTGGGACGCGGGAGAGGTGTCCGTGGAGGGCAAGGCCCTGGTCAACGGCGCCCCGTCCACGGCCATGGCGTCCGGGCTCGCCCTCGTCCCCGAGGACCGCCGCGCGCAGGGCCTGGTGATGGACATGTCCATCGAGCGCAACATCGGCCTCACCGGACTGCGCACGACCGTGAGGGCGGGCCTAGTCGACCGGGGCGCCGAACGCAGCCGCTCCCTCGACTGGGCCGTAAAACTCCAGGTCAAGTACGCGCGGATCGCCGACGCCGTGTCCACCCTCTCCGGCGGCAACCAGCAGAAGGTCGTCCTCGCCAAGTGGCTCGCCACCGGCCCCAGGGTGCTCATCGTCGACGAGCCGACCCGCGGCATCGACGTCGGCACCAAGGCCGAGGTGCACCGGCTGCTGTCGCAGCTCGCCGCCGACGGCGTGGCCGTCCTGATGATCTCCTCCGACCTGCCCGAGATCCTCGGCATGGCCGACCGCGTCCTCGTCATGCACGAGGGCCGGCTCACCGCCGAGATCCCCCGCTCCGAAGCCACCGAGGAAACCGTGATGGCCGCAGCCACGGGGAGGGCCGCCGCATGACGGTCACCGCCCCCGAGCACACCCCCGTGTCGGACGTGCCGAAGTCCGGCGGCACCCGCCTGGTCGACCGCGTCTTCAAGATGCGCGAGCTGGCCATCCTGGTCGTCTTCCTGGTGATGATCGCCGTCACCCAGGCCGGCAACAGCGAGTTCCTGTCCGAGCAGGGCATCAAGGACCTGCTGCTGAACGCGACCATCCTGGTCCTGGTCGCCACCGGCCAGTCCCTCGTCGTCATCACCCGCAACGTCGACCTGTCCGTCGGCTCCACCCTCGGGATCAGCGCCTTCGCCGCCGGCACCTACCTCCAGGGCGGCGGCAACCCCGTGGTGGCCGTCCTGCTCGCCGTCCTCACGGGCGTCGGCTTCGGACTGCTCAACGGCCTGCTGGTCAGCCTCGGCCAGGTGCCCGCGCTCGTCGTCACCCTCGGCACGCTGTACATCGTCCGCGGCATCGACTCCATCTGGGTCGGCTCCCGGCAGATCACCGCGGCGGACCTGCCCGGCGGCTTCGTCGACTTCGGCTCCGGCGGCATCTCCGCCGTGCCGTACCTGGCGCTGATCGCGCTCGCCGTGCTGGTGACCACCGCGTACTACCTCAAGCACTACGGCAGCGGACGCGAGCTGTACGCGCTCGGCTCCAACCCGGAGGCCGCACGGCTCGCCGGCATCCCGGTGCGCAAGCGGATCCTCACCGCCTACACCTTCTGCGGGGCGGCCGCGGGGCTCGCCGGGGCCATGTATCTGGCCCGGTTCGGCAACGTCGACTCCGGCACGGGCAACGGCTACGAACTGACCGTCGTCAGCGCGGTCGTGGTCGGCGGGGTCGTCTTCACCGGCGGGTCCGGGAGCGTGTACGGAGCGGCCCTCGGCGCGCTGCTGCTGACCTCCATCAACAGCGTGCTGCCCGCCCTCGGCGTCAGCTCCGTCTGGGTGCTCGCCATCAACGGCCTTCTGCTCATCCTCGCCATCGTGGTCGACCGGATCGTCGGGCTGCGCGTGGCCGACGCCCTGAAGAAGAGGAACGCCCGCCATGCCTGAGTCCCTTGTGCGTGCGGTCCGATGGTCCTCCTGGAAAAGGTGGGATTCAGCCGTCGGTGCGCTTCTGATCGTTGTGCTGCTGTTGTCCTTCGGATCCGTCGACGGCTTCGGAAACGCGCTCAATCTCTCTTTCCTGATCGGAAACACGCTTCCGATCGCACTGATCGCGCTACCGATGACGCTCCTGGTCGTTTCCGGGGAGATCGATCTTTCGGTCGCCTCGACCGCCGGTCTGTCCGGTGCGGTCATGGGCGCCCTGTGGAACCAGGGCATGACGATCGAGACGATCATCCCGATCTGTCTGCTGCTCGGTGTGGTGTGCGGTCTGGTCAACGGACTGCTGGTGACCAGGCTGGGACTGCCGTCCCTGGCCGTCACCATCGGCACGCTCGCCGCGTATCGCGGGATCGCCCAGATCGTGCTCGGCTCGGACGCGGTCACCGACTTTCCCACGCAGTACCTGGACTTCGCGGCCGGGCGGATCGGGGACACGTTCATCCCCTATGCGTTTGTGCCTTTCCTGGCGCTTCTCGCCATCGCCGTGATCGTTCTGCACGCCACGCCGTTCGGCCGATCGCTTTTCGCGACGGGCGCGAACGAGGAGGCCGCGCGGTTCGCCGGCATCCGGGTCAAGCGGCAGAAGCTCATCCTGTTCACGGTCACCGGACTCATGGCTTCGCTCACCGGTGTCTTCTGGGCCCTGCACTATGCGAGTGCGCGGTACGACAACGCCACCGGCCTGGAGCTTTCCGTCGTCGCCGCGGTGCTGCTCGGTGGTATCGACTTCGACGGGGGCAAGGGGACGCTCGGCGGTGCGATCGCGGGGGTGTTCCTGCTCGGTGCGCTGCAGAACGTCATGAGCCTTCAGGACGTCTCCGCACAGTCGCAGATCGTCGTCACCGGTGTGCTGCTCGTTCTTTCCGTGCTCGGACCTCGGGTTGTGCGGCAGATCGCCGTCGTGCGTGCTCGATCGTCCGGCTGATCGGTTGTTTTGTGGTTGATCGCGCCCACGCGGCGGAGCCGCACATCGATACAGCCCCGTGCCCCTTCAGGGCGTTTCCCTTCCTCCCCGTTCAAAAGGACTCACCATGCCCATGCGCCGCACCCTCGTCCCCCTCGTGATCATCGGCTCCCTCGCCCTCGCCGCCTGCGGCGGCACCACCAAGGAGGACGTCGCCAAGGAGGACGCCTCCGCCGCCACCGCCGGCAAGGCCGATCCGAACGCCCGGCTCAAGAAGGGCCTGACCGTCGGCTTCCTGCCCAAGCAGGTGAACAACCCGTACTTCACCAGCGCCGACAAGGGCGGCGAGAAGGCACTCACCGAACTGGGCTCCAGCTACAAGGAGGTCGGCCCCTCCAGCGCCACCGACACCGCCGGGCAGGTGAGCTACGTCAACACGCTCACCCAGCAGCAGGTCGACGCGATGGCCGTGTCCGCGCAGGACCCCGGCGCGCTGTGCACCGCGCTGAAGCAGGCCATGAAGAACGGGATCAAGGTCGTCACGTACGACTCGGACACCACCCCCGGCTGCCGCAACGCCTTCATCTCGCAGGCCTCCGCCGAGGACCTGGGCCGCACCGAGGTGCAACTGCTGGCCGAGCAGATCGGGTACAAGGGCGAGATCGCGATCCTGTCGGCCGCGCAGACCGCCACCAACCAGAACACCTGGATCGAGTTCATGAAGGACGAACTCGAGGACCCCAAGTACAAGGACATGAAGCTGGTCAAGGTCGCCTACGGCAATGACGACGCCCAGCAGTCCTTCCAGCAGACCCAGGGCCTGCTCCAGGAGTACCCGAGCCTGAAGGGGATCATCTCCCCGACCACCGTCGGCATCAAGGCGGCCGCCCAGTACCTGTCCGGCTCCAAGTACAAGGGCAAGGTCAAGCTGACCGGCCTCGGCACCCCGAACGACATGCGCAAGTACGTCAAGAACGGCACCGTCGACGCGTTCGAGCTGTGGGACCCGGCCAAGCTCGGCGACCTCGCCGCCCGCGCCTCCGTCGCGCTGGTGTCCGGCCAGATCACCGGCAAGGAGGGCGAGACCTTCAAGGCCGGCGACACGACCTACACCATCGGCAAGGACGGCGTGATCAGCCTCGGCAAGCCGACCGTGTTCGACGCGAAGAACATCGACCAGTACAACTTCTAGCCACGGGGCGGTACGTCACCATGCAGCGCGTCTGTTTCCTGCTCAAGGTCCGCCAGGACCGGCTCGACGAGTACCGCGAGCGCCATGCCGAGGTATGGCCGGAGATGCTCCAGGCGCTCACGGCCACCGGCTGGCGCAACTACTCCCTCTTCCTGCGCGACGACGGCCTCCTCGTCGGCTACCTGGAGACCGAGGACTTCCAGGCCGCCCTGGCCGGCATGGAGGCCACCGACGTCAACGCCCGCTGGCAGAAGGAGATGGCGCCGTTCTTCGAGGCACTGGACGGCGCCCGCCCGGACGAGGCGATGAAGCCGCTGACGGAAGTCTTCCACCTCGCCTGATCCGGGAGCCGGACCATGAAACCGTCGCTCACCCTTAGCGGCAGCACCCGACTGGACGCGCACGCCCTGTACTTCGTCTCCTACGACGGCCTCGTCAACAACAACTCCTTCCAGAAGAACGGCCTGTTGACCTACCGCGGCCATCAGTACGCCGCCTGGTACACCGCCGACCGCTCCGCCGTGGTCGCCCGGCGCGCCCTCGGCGAGGACACCTGGGAGACCGTCCGGCTGGGCCACCGCCTGCGCTACGACGACTCCCACAACGTCATCTCCATGGGCGTCTCCGCCGTCGACGGCCGGCTGCACCTCGTCCTCGACTCGCACAGCGACGGCTTCTTCTACGTCAAGTCGGCCGCCGGTCTCCTCGACCCGGACGAACCGGCGGCCGGCGCCTGGACACCGGCCGCACTGGGCCCCGTACACACCACCCTGGACGGTCTGCCGCTCACCCCGCGCTTCACGTATCCGCAGTTCCTCACCACCCCCGAGGGCCTGCTCCAGCTCAGCCACCGCGACGGCGTCTCCGGCGACGGGCGCAACGCCCTCGCCGAGTACGACGGTTCGCGGTGGCGGGCGCTGGGGGAGTGGAGCAGCTCCACCGGCCTCTACCGATCCTCCACCGGCGCCCACCGCACCTCCACCGCCCGCAACATGTACCTGCACGGCATCGACTACGACGTCCACGGCCGCCTGCACGCCTTCTTCACCTGGCGCGAGCAGGACCCGGCCGTGCTGCGCGCGGCCGGTGGCCTCACCAACCACGACACCGGATACGTGTACTCCGACGACCGCGGCCGCACCTGGCGCAACGACGCCGGCGAGGCTCTGGGGGAAGTCGCCGTCACGTCCCCCGGCGTGATCGTCGACCCGCTCGGCCCGGACCACTGCCTGATGAACCAGGAGAGCCAGGCCGTCGACTCCGCCGGACGCCCGCACGCGATCATCAGCCATGTGCCGGTCCGCCTCGGCCCGCGCACCGGCGACTACGTCACCGAGCGCGTCCGGCACGCCCGCGCCCACCACCTGCGCAAGGACGCCGCCGGGCACTGGCTCAAGACCGAGATCCCGGTCCCGCTCGCCTCCAGCCAGCGCACCAAGCTGGTCCTGGACCGCCACGACAACGCCTACGCCGTCCTGCCGTACGGGCGGATCGCCGCCGCCTCCCGGGCCTCAGGTCACACGGACTGGACGCTGCTGTTCGACGGCGAGGGACTGAACGCCTTCGGCGAGGTCGTCGTCGACGAGACACGGATCGCGGCCGACGGCGTGCTGTCGTTCCTGTACCAGGAGCGGTCCACGGGAACCACCCCGTCGGCCCTGCACGTCGTGGACTTCACACTGCCCTATGACGGGGGCCGAGTCGCGCGGGGACGGCGGTAGTGTGAAGGCCTTCCCGCCCTTCCCGCCGCCCCTCGTTCACCTGGAGGACTTCGCCCGATGGCCCAGTCGGTGGGTATCAAGGACGTCGCCCGCGTCGCCGGAGTGTCCGTCGGCACGGTGTCCAACGTCATCAACCGCCCGGACACCGTCGCCGCCGAGACCCGCGCGCGGGTGCTCAGCGCGATCGACCGGCTCGGCTATGTGCGCAGCGAGTCCGCGCGGCAGCTGCGGGCCGGCCGCAGCCGCATCATGGGCCTGCTCGTCCTCGACATGGGCAACCCCTTCTTCGTCGACGTGGCACGCGGCGCCGAGCGGGCCGCCCGGGACGCCGGGCTCGGCGTGATGGTCTGCAACAGCGCCGAGAGCGTCAGCGAGGAGGCCGAGTACCTCTCCCTCTTCGCCGAGCAGCGGGTGCGGGGCGTGCTGCTCACCCCGGCGGACGCCACCGGTCGCAACATCGCGGCCTTCCGCCGGCACGGCATCCCGTTCGTGCTGGTCGACCGCGTGTCGGAGGGCACCAGCGAGTGCTCGGTGTCCGTGGACGACGTGGCGGGCGGCGCGCTGGCGGTCCGCCACCTCATCGACGCCGGGCACCGCTCCCTGGCGTACGTCAGCGGCCCGCCCGGCTTCACCCAGGTCCGCGACCGCCGCATCGGCGCGCTGAACGCCCTCGCGGAGGCCGGGCTCGGCCCTCAGTGCCTGCGCGAGATCCCCACCGAGCGCCTCGACGTCACCGCGGGCCGCGACGCCGGTGCCCGTCTGCTCGGCCTCGCCGACCGCCCCACCGCGGTGTTCTGCGCCAACGACCTGCTCGCCCTCGGGGTGCTCCAGGCGATGTACGCGGCCGGCGTCGACATCCCCGGCGACCTCGCGATCGTCGGCTACGACGACATCGAGTTCGCCGCCGCGGCCGCCGTACCCCTCACCTCGGTCCGCCAGCCCGCCGTCACCATGGGCGCCCTGGCCGCGGAACTCCTCCTGGAGGAGACCGAGGAGACCGGCAGCCCCCACGAACACCGCCGGGTCGTGCTCCAGCCGGAACTGGTGGTCCGCCGCTCCAGCCTGTCGGCCCGCTGAGCGGCGGTTCAGTAACGGTTCATGATCCCTGGGTTCGGCAGAAGCCTGTCCATATGTTGGACTGGGAGCTGACCTGCACGTAGAGCCTGCGACCCAGGATCTCCGACCGCACCGGGAGCACCCTTGACCCTCAGCTACCGTCAGCCCGGCGTCGTCCTCACCGACCGCCGCTTCACCGTGCCGCTCGACCACGACGACCCCACGGGCGAGACCATCGAGCTGTACGCCCGTGAGGTCGTCGCGAGCGACAAGGCGCACCAGGGCCTGCCGTGGCTGGTCTACCTCCAGGGCGGCCCCGGCTTCGGCGCCAACCGCTTCATCGGCAGGCCCGCCTGGCTCGGCCGCGCCCTGAAGGAGTACCGCGTCCTGCTGCTGGACCAGCGCGGCACCGGCCACTCCACGCCCGCCAACCGCCAGACGCTCCCGCTGCGCGGCGGCCCCGCCGAGCAGGCCGACTACCTCACCCACTTCCGCGCCGACTCCATCGTCCGCGACTGCGAGGCCATCCGCCCCCAGGTCACCGGCGGCGCCACGTGGACGGTCCTCGGCCAGAGCTTCGGCGGCTTCTGCACCGTCAACTACCTCTCCACCGCCCCCGAGGGCCTGACCGCCGCCCTGATCACCGGCGGCCTGCCCTCCCTGCACGCCCACGCCGACGACGTCTACCGCGCCGCCTACCCGCGCGTCGAGCGCAAGGTCGCCGCCCACTACGCCCGCTACCCGCAGGACGTCGAGCGGGCCCGCGCCATCGCCGACCACCTCCTGCACCACGAGGTGACCCTCCCGGGCGGCTACCGCCTCACCGTCGAGGCCTTCCAGTCCCTCGGCATCCTCCTCGGCGGCGGCGAGGGCAGCCACCGCCTGCACTTCCTGCTGGAGCACGCCTTCGTGCCCACCCCGCACGGCCCGGCCCTCTCCGACGCCTTCCAGGAAGAGGTCCAGGGCCTCCTCTCCTACGCCGGCCACCCGCTGTACGCCCTCGTCCACGAGGCCATCTACGGCCAGGACCCCCGCCCCACGGCCTGGTCCGCCGAACGCGTCCGCGCCGAGTTCCCCCAGTTCGACGCGGCCAAGACCCTCACCGGCGACGGCCCGCTCCTCTTCACCGGCGAGACCGTCCACCCCTGGATGTTCGACTGCGACCCGTCCCTGCGCCCCTTGCGCGAGACAGCCGACCTCCTGGCCGGCCGCACGGACTGGACCCCGCTGTACGACGCCGCACGCCTGGCGGCGAACGAGGTCCCGGTCGCGGCCGCGATCTACCACGACGACATGTACGTCGACACGGCCCACTCCCTGGAGACGGCTCGCGCGATCCGCGGCCTGCGCACCTGGGTGACGAACGAGTTCGAGCATGACGGTGTGCGCGCGGGAGGCCCGAAGGTACTGGACCGACTCCTGGCTCTTGTCCGAGACGAGGTGTAGAACCCTAGGGGCGCGGGGAACTGCGCGATCGGCCACGCACAACCCGCAGACATAAGACGGCACTTCAAGCCCACGCACTACTCTGCGATCATGACAGAGATCGCTCAGCTGAACCCCATGCCCGAGGACTGGCAGCGCGCACTGGCAGTGGTGGCCCACCCCGACGACCTCGAATACGGCTGCTCCGCCGCCATCGCCCAGTGGACGGACGGCGGCCGCGACGTGGCCTACGTCCTGGCCACCCGCGGAGAGGCCGGCATCGACACCCTGGAACCGGACAAGTGCGGCCCGCTGCGCGAGCAGGAGCAGCGGGCCAGCGCCGCGGTCGTGGGCGTCACCACCGTCGAGTTCCTCGACCACAAGGACGGCGTCGTCGAGTACGGCACGGCCCTGCGGAGGGACATCGCCGCGGCGATCCGCCGCCACCGCCCCGAGCTGGTGATCACCCTCAACCACCGCGACACCTGGGGCGGAGTCGCCTGGAACACCCCCGACCACGTCGCCGTCGGCCGGGCCACCCTGGACGCGGCGGCCGACGCGGGCAACCGGTGGATCTTCCCCGAGCTGACCGAACAGGGCCTGGAACCCTGGAACGGCGTCCGCTGGGTCGCCGTCGCCGGTTCCAGCACGCCCACCCACGCGATGGAGGCGACGGCCGGCCTGGAGCGGGCGGTGCACTCCCTGCTGGAACACCGCAGCTACATCGAGGCCCTGACGAGCGAGGACCCGGAGACGTACGTCCGCGGCTTCCTCACCGGCAACGCCGAGGCCGCCGCCGCCCGCTTCGGCGGCAAGCCGGCCGTGACCTTCGAGCTGTTCAGCCGATGACGGCGCAGACCTTCGAGGAGCACCGCGACCATCTGCGCGCGGTGGCCTACCGCATGCTCGGCTCGCTCGCCGAGGCGGACGACGCCGTGCAGGAGACCTGGCTGAAGTACCACGGGGCCGACGTCACCGAGGTGCGCAACCTCGGCGGCTGGCTGACCACCGTGATCAGCCGGATCTGCCTCAGCATGCTGCGCTCGCGCACCTCGCGCCGGGAACAGCCCATGGACGAGGCGTTCGTGCCCGACCCCGTCGTGCGGCCGCTGTCGGAGATCGACCCGGAGCGGGAGGTGCTGCACGCCGACTCGGTGGGCCTCGCCCTGCTGGTCGTGCTGGAGAATCTGGAGCCCGCCGAGCGCCTGGCGTTCGTGCTGCACGACATGTTCGCCGTGCCGTTCGACGAGATCGCCCCGATCGTGGAGCGCAGCGTGGACGCCACCCGGCAGCTCGCCAGCCGGGCCCGGCGGCGGGTGCGCGGCGCCTCCCCGTCCGCCGCCCCGGATCTGGGCCGGCAGCGCAAGGTCCTGGACGCCTTCATGGCGGCCGCGCGCGGCGGCGACTTCGACGCGCTGCTCGCCGTCCTCGACCCGGACGTCGTCCTGCGCGCCGACTCCGGCCCGCTGGTGCGCGGCGCGGCCGCCTCCAAGGTCGTTCGCGGCGCCCGCCCGGTCGCCGAACAGGCCATGCTGTTCCGGCAGTTCGCCCCGAACGCCCGCTTCCTGCTGCTGGGCGACGGGATCGGGGTGGCCAACGTGGTGGACGGCCAGGTGCTCTCCCTCATGGGCGTCACCGTCACGGACGGCCGTATCACCGAGATGTTCATCCTGGCCGACCCCGAGCGGCTCGCCCGTCTCGACCTTCCGTCGTTCGCCGAGGACTGACGGTACGTCAGACACCGGCCGGTGTGCGGTGCGGGTCCACGACCCGCCCGTCCGGCAGGAGTTCACCGGTGTCGTCGAAGACGATCGTGCCGTTGCACAGCAGGCTCCAGCCCTGCTCGGGGTGGGCCGTGACGACGGCCGCGGTGTGGTGGTGCGGGCTCTCGGCGGTGGGGCACGGCGGCTGATGGCTGCACATGGCGTCTCCTCGATCCGGTGGGGCTCCTGCCGCGACTCGGTTCCTCACCCCAGTGGTAGCCGACGTTGTTTTCGGCTGCATGAGGGGACCCCACAGAACCGGAAACTCAGCGGTGAGTTCGCGCCTCCGCGGGCGCGCGCCCCGCCGCCGGAGCGGTCCGCCGGCGCAGCCGCAGCCGCAGCCCCTCGGGCATCAGGGTGAGGCGCTCGGCGACCCGCAGCCGGTAGCCGGGGTCGGGCACCAGCTCGTAGCGGCGCAGCAGCAGACCCAGCACGAGCGTGGCCTCGTGCAGCGCGAACTGGCGTCCGATGCAGGCCCGCGCGCCGGTCCCGAACGGCTTGAAGGTGTGCGGGGGACGGGCGCGGACGGCGGCCGCGTCGAAGCGGTCCGGGTCGAACCGTTCGGCGTCCGGCCCCCACGCCCGCGGATCGCGGTGCAGGGACGCGGTGAGCACCAGCGCCCACGCGCCGCGCCGCATCGGATGCGTCCCCGCGAGCACGGTGTCCGTCCGGGCCTCGCGGGCGAACGCCGGAGCCGTCGGCCACAGTCGCAGCGACTCGTCCAGCACCCGGCGTACGTACCGCAGTTTGGCCACCTGCTCGTACTCCGGTGTCTCCGCGTCGCCCCACACCCGGTCCACCTCGGCGCGGGCGCGCTCGGCGATCTCGGGGTGCAGGGCCAGATAGTGCAGGGCGAAGGAGAGCGCGCCGGAGGTGGTCTCGTGGCCCGCGACCAGGAAGGTGATCACCTGGTGCCGGACGTTCCGCGCCGACAGCCGCTCACCGGTCTCGGGGTGCGCGGTGTCGAGCATCCGGTCCAGCAGGTCACCCCCGCCGCTCGACCCGGACGCCCGCCGGGCTTCCACCAGCTCGTCGACGGTGTGGTTGAGATACGCGATGTCGGCGGCGTTGCGGCGCGCTGCTGCGCGTATCAGCAGCGGCGAGGGCACGGAGTTGAGCCGCTGGGCGTAGCTGAGGGTGCCCACCATCGCGGTGACGAAGGGGTGCGGCCGGTCCCGCTCGAAGGAGTCGAAGTCATGGCCGAAGCCGGTGCGCGCGATCGTCTCCAGCGTCAGCTTGGTCATGTCCCCGGGCACGTCCACGGACCGCCCGGCGGCCGCCCGCGCGTCCCAGTGGTCCGTCAGCCGCGCGGCCACGTCCAGCATCATCGGGTGGTAGCCCGCCATCGCCTCGCGGCTGAAGCCGGGCGCGAGCACGTCGTGCGCCAACTGCCAGTTGGACTCGTGGTTGTACGCCGTGAACAGGCCGTCCCCGGCGACCGGCCGCAGGTTGGCGATGCCGAGCCCCACATGCTTGGCGAAGCGTGACTCGTCCGCCAGCTCGGCGGCCAGGTCCGCGCCCCACACGAACACGAACTCCCGGCCGAACGCCCGCCGCCGGAAGATCGGGCCCAGCTCGCGGCCGATGCGCATCGAGTCCTGCAGCGGGGTGCGCAGGCTGACCCCGAGGACATCGCCCAGCAGGGGGAGCCGGCGGGGCGGGTGCGGAATGCGGTGCAGCTCGGGCCAGCCCTGCTCGGCGCTGCGGAATCCCCGGGGCAGCCCGTCCGGTGTCCGCTGCGTCGCCGTCTCCGCCATGACGCGATCTCCCTTGATCCAACGGCAGGTTGAGCCTGTTGTACGTGGGTTCAACAGTGCGGCCAGTCTCCGCCCGCTGTTGAACCGACGTCAAGTAAAGTGCGGGCATGGCCGCGAACCAGGGTGAGCGCACACGCCGTCGGCTCAGCACCGAGGAGCGCCGTGAGCAGCTCCTGACGGTCGGGGCGCGGCTGTTCTCGGAGAACCCGTACGACGACGTGTGGATCGAGCAGGTCGCCGAGATCGCGGGAGTGTCCCGCGGCCTCCTCTACCACTACTTCCCGACCAAACGGGACTTCTTCGCCGCGGTGGTGGAGCGGGAGAGCGAGCGCATGCTGCGCATGACGGCCGCGGTACCGGGCGTCCCCGTGCGTGAACAGCTCACCGCGGGCCTGGACACCTATCTGGAGTACGTCGCGTCCCACGCCCACGGCTACCGCGCCTTCCACCGCGCCGACGCCGCCGGCGACCAGGCCGTCCGCCGCGTCTACCAGCGCGCCCTCGCCGCCCAGGAACAGCAGATCCTCGCGGCCCTCGCCGCCGACCCCGAGTTCGGGCCGGCCTTCGCCGAACGCCCCGACCTCCCCCTCGCCGTCCGCGGCTGGCTCGCCTTCACCACCGCGGTCTGCCTGGAGTGGCTGCGCGGCCCGGACCTGAGCCGAGAGCAGGTCCGGGACCTGTGTGCGCGGGCGTTGCTGGGGGTGGTGACCGGCTGAGCGGCTTGGCGGCGGCCGTGATCTCCGATAGGTTAGGTGAGCCTTACCTAAGGAGGAACGCATGGGTGACCCCTGGACGGCCGTGCCCGGCGCGGCGGAACGCGCGCGGTCGGTGCTCTCGACGGCGTGGTCGTGCTCGGTGACGGCGGACGGCGGCCGGGAGGAGCTCGTCGGCGCGCACACCGTGACCGACGACGGCCGGGTCGTGCTGCAGTTGCCCGAGGACAGCGCACTGCTCGCGGCCGCGCTCTGCGCACCCCGCGGTGAGCCGTCCGCCGTCCTGGAGTTCGCCGACGTCGCCCCCGTCCCCGTGCGCAACCGGATCCGCGCCCGGCTGTGGATCGCCGGCTGGTTCACCTCCGAGGACGGCGGCCTCGCCCTGCGCCCCACCCGGGTCGTCCTGCGCCGCCCCGCCGGTGCCGAGCTCGTCGGCCTCGACGAGTTCACCGCCGCGGCCCCCGACCCGCTGGCCGGCGCCGAGGCGCACCTGCTGACCCACCTCGCCGACGCCCACCCGGACGCGGTCGAACGCCTCACCCGGCTCGTCGAGCCGGACAGCCTGCACGGCGCCGTCCGGGTCCGGCCCCTCGCGGTCGACCGCCACGGCCTCACCCTGCGCATCGAACGCGTCCGCGCCCACGGCGACGTACGCCTGCCCTTCCACGCCCCCGCCGACACCGTCGCCCAGCTCACCGAGCGTATGCACGTCCTGCTCGGCCAGGCCGCGGCCACCGGCTGCCCTCGCGCCCTACAGCGGCACCGCGCAGACGGCGACCGCTGACGGGAACGGCCGCCCCGCGAGCCGCAGCCCACCGCTCGCCGCGTCCACGTGGAACACGCTCACCGTGCCCGACCGCTGATTCGCCGCGAACAGCAGCCGCCCGTCCGGCGACAGCGCGAGATGGCGGGGGAAGTCCCCGCCCACCGGCACGGTGTCCAGCAGCCTGAGCCGGGCACCCGCCGCCTCCACCGCGTAGCGCGTGATGCTGTTGTGCCCCCGGTTCGCCAGATACGCGAACGCCCCGTCCGCGGTGACCACGAACTGTGCCGGATAGCTGGTGCCCTCACCCGTGCCCGTGGACTGCGGCGCACCGATCGTCAGCCGCCCGGTCCCGCGTTCGTACGCGCACACGGCCACCGTGTTGTCCACCTCGTTGGCCAGATACGCGTACCGGCCACCCGGATGGAAGGTCAGATGCCGAGGCCCCGCACCCGGCCGGGTGTGCGCCTGCCCGACCTCCTCCAGCGTGCCCCTGCGCAGGTCGAGGCGGTAGCTGTAGACGGTGTCCGTGCCGAGGTCCACGGCGAGCACCGTGTCCGGCTCGGGCCCGGTGACGAACTGATGGGCGTGCGGGCCCTCCTGCCCGGGTGCGGGCGCGGGGCGGGAGTGCGTGACCACGTCGGTGGGCTCACCGAGCGCGCCCGAGGCGTCGACGGGATGCACGGCCACGCTGCCCGAGCCGTAGTTCGCGCTCAGCAGCCAGCGCCCGCCCGGATGCACCGACACATGGCACGGCCCCGACCCGCCCGTGCCACGACTGCCCAGCACCTTCCGGTCCGCGAGGCGCACCGCGGTCACCGTGCCCCGCTCGCGCTCGTTCACCGCGTACAGCGTGCGCCCGTCCGGGTGCACCGCGAGATACGACGGGTCGGCGACACCCGTGACGGTCCCGACCCCGCGGACGCGCCCGCTTCCCGGATCGTAGGAGGCGAGTCCGATGCCCCGGCCGCCGCCCTCGGCGGAGGTGTACGTGCCGAGGTAGAGGGGGCGGGGACCGGAGGGCCGTGACGGCCGCCGGCCGGTCGCCGCGGGGCTCTCGCCGCGCGAGGTCGACGGACCGCCGGCCGGAGGCGCCGGACTGCCGCACCCCGCCAGCGGAAGGGCCGCCACGGCCGCAACGAACCCCCGCCGGCTCCAGCCACGTGCCGTACCGCTCCCCATGCCACACCTCGGGTCGTCGCCTGAGTCTCAGCAGCCACCATGACGCGGACGACCCGCGGGAGCCAAACCGGGCCCGGCCGGTGGGGGCACGGTTTGTTGCAGCGGGGGGCGTGTGCAGAGGGGGCTGGAGTGCAACAAACGGTGACCGCACCGAGGCCGTCAGGACGAGCGCCTGCGGCTCGCGCGGCGGTTCCATCGGGGGAGTTGCAGCCGCTCGCGCAGCCAGGTCAGCCACGGTCGCCGTTCGCGCTGCTCGCGGGAGACGCGGTCCAGCTCCTCCAGGAGCCGGCGCGAGCGGTGCTCGGTGTCCATCTCGTCGAGGATCCGGTTGACCTCGGTCAGCACGGCCCCGCGCAGCTGCCAGTGCTCGGCGTCCAGGCGTACGTCGTCCAGCAGCAGGTCGGCGAGCTTGTCGCGGGTCGTGGCGGCCTGGCGCAGCTCGGCGGTCAGGCGGGCCTCCGCGGACTCGGCGTTCTCGCTGACATGGGTGGTGACCAGCACGGCGAAACTGACCACCGCGTCGGCGACCTCGGACAGCAGCTGCTCCAGGACCGCGCCGGTCTCCTCGCGGAACAGCGGCTCCGGCTCGCGTTCCTTGGCGAGGTCGGTGAGAGTGCGGGCGAGCACCCGCAGGACCACCGTGACGATCTCCAGCGTGTCCAGGCCGGTGCGCAGCACGATCCGGTACAGCAGGCCCTCACGGACGCGCGGGTTGAGCCGCAGGCTGTCCTCGGCCTGCCGCAGGGCCGCGTCCACGCCGACGATGTCGTGGTCCAGGCGGCGTGCCTCGTGCAGCCGCGCCGCCGCGCGCAGGAACGGGGTGTGGCCCGCGGCCTGCTCGCCGAGGCGCAGCATCAGCTGGCGCACCCGGCGGGCCAGCCCCTCGATGGACTCGCCCGCCTCGCCGACCCACACCGGCGGGGGTAGCAGCACATTGATGGAGAGGCCCACCACCGCGCCGATCAGCGTCTCCAGGACCCGCGCCCAGGCGTAGTCGCCGACCGCGGTGACGCCGAGCACCAGCATGGCGCTGATCGCCACTTCGGGGACGTACTCGTCGACTCTGACGAGATGGCCCACCGCCAGCGACGCCACGATCAGCAGGGCCAGGCTCCACCAGGTCAGTCCGACCAGGAGGCTGAACGCGATGGCCACCAGGACACCCGCGACCACGGAGTTCACCCGGCGGATGCCGTTGGTGAGGGTGGCGTAGAGGGTGACCTGGACGACCAGCAGTGCGGTCAGGGGAGCGGTCAGGGGGGCGGCCTCGGGACTGAGGTGCAGGGCCACGACGTACGCGATCGTCGCCGCGGCCGAGGACCGCAGCGCCTGGACGACCACCGGCTCCCGGCGCCGCCTCGCCATGCGCACGAGGGGCGCGGGCCACTCATGTACCACGCGCATCCCTAGGGCTGTTCCCCATCGGCGGGCGGGTCGAACGCCTCTCAGGCGTAGAGCTTGTCGAGGAAGGCGGAAAGGTTGCCCATCGTGCGACTGACCTGCTCTTCCACGCCGAGGGTCTCCTTGATCCGCGGACCCGAGTCGGGGACCTTCTTGCCCCGGACGTAGAGGGAGCACGCGAGGTCGGTGCACATGTACAGCCCGACCGAGTTGCCCTCACGCCCGGCCGTGCCCGCCTTGCGCGCCGTCATCAGGGACACCCCGTTGCCGGGATGCACGGTCAGGCACAGCGAGCACATGCTCCGGTGCAGAAAGCCGCGGTGCGAGGACGGGAACCGCATGGAGACGCCCACCAGGCGCCCCTCCCGCTCGGACACGAGATAGCTCCGGTCCGGCGCCCCCGGATCCCGCCACCCGAGGAAGTCGAGGTCGTCCCACGGCAGCAGCTCGAGATCGCGCGGCACGGCCAGCCGCTTCGCCTCGCCCTTGGAGCAGTTGACGAAGGAGTCGCGGATCTCCCGCTCGGTGAGTGACTTCATGAGTGCAGCCTCCAGAAACCTAAAGCCTTTAGGGACACACCTAGGATAAGCAGGCCAGGAGGGAGGGCTCCAGTGGATTTCCGCGCGCGACGAGACGGCTCCACTTTGCTCAGTACGTGAATTAAGGGCTGTCGAATGTCGCGTGGGGACCCATGGCGAGGGTATGTTGCAGGTCGGGCAGGGGGCGGAAGGAGCCACATGGCGGGGCGCAACGGGCGTACGGTACGGGATCTGCGGCGGGCCAACCGTGCCGCTGTGCTGCAACGGCTCTACTTCGACGGGCCGCTCAGCCGGTTCGAACTCGGGCCGGCCACCGGGCTGAGCTCCGGCTCGGTGAGCAACGTCGTCGCGGACCTGCTGGCCGACGGGCTCGTCGAGGAAGCCGGCAGCGTCGACTCCGACGGCGGCCGCCCGCGCACCCTGCTGCGGGTGGCGCCGGGCAGCGGTCACATGATCGGGGTCGACGTCGGCGAGACCCGGGTACGGGTGGAGCTGTTCGACCTCACCCTCACCGAACTCGCCCGCACCCAGCGCCCCCTGGCCCCCCAGCACTACGACGCCGACGTGGTCGCGGGCCATATCCGCGACGGCATCGACGAGGTCCTGGCCGAGGCGGGCATCGCCCCCGACCGGCTCCTCGGCGTCGGTATCGGCGTCCCCGGCATCGTCGAGCGCACCCCCTCCCAGGGGGCCGTCGTGTATGGCCAGACCATCGGCTGGGACGCCGTACCGCTCGAGGCGCTGCTGCGCGAGGGCTCCCGGCTGCCGGAGACCGTCTCCTTCTTCATCGACAACGGCGCCCGCACCCTCGGCCAGGCCGAGATGTGGTTCGGCGGCGGCCGTGGCGCCCGCAACGCCGTCGTGGTCCTCTTCGGCTCCGGCGTCGGCGCCTGCCTGGTCACCCCGGAGGTCGAGCACGGCCGGGCCGTCGAGTGGGGCCATCTGACCGTACGGGTCCGGGGCCGGCGCTGCCGCTGCGGTGCGCTCGGCTGTCTGGAGGCCTACGCCGGTGCCGAGTCGCTCCTGGAGCGCTGGCGCGAGGCGGGCGGGCGTCCGCCCGAGGGCGCCGACGAGGAGACCGCGCTCACCGCCATGCTCGCCGCCGCCTACCCGCCCGAGGGCGCCGAGCCCGACCCGGTCGCGGTGGGCGTGCTGGAGGAGACCGCCGAGTACCTGGGCGCGGGCCTGTCCGACCTGATCAACCTCTTCCAGCCCGAGCGCATCCTCATCGGCGGCTGGGCCGGACTCCAGCTCGGCCCGCACTTCCTGCCCGCCGTACGCCGCCACGCCGTGTCCTACGCGCTGCGCCACCCCGCCGAGAAGGTCACCGTCGATCTCGGCCGGCTCGGCCCCGACGCGGTCACCGTCGGCGCCGCGATCCTCCCGCTCGCCGACTTCTTCGCCCGAGGCGGCCGCCGCCGCGAGCCCACCCCCGAGGAACCCGCCCCCGCGTGGCGCGCGGCCCTGGAGGAGCGGGCCCTGCACTGAGCGGCGTTTCGCCCGGTGCGCCCCGCGGTACCCGCGTGGGGCTCGTAAGGCATCGGGCGGAGGGAGCACGCCATGGACGACCACCGGCAGGACACCCCGGGCGGGAACGGCACGCCCGTGCCCCACGACATGCAGGACCAGGAAGCCGGCACCGACGACCGCTGGGACGCCCGCCCCGAGCCCGAACCGGCCGGCACCCCCGACGAGGACGTGCCCGACACCGACGAGGCCGGCACCGGCCGCCGAGGCGCCCCCCACGCGGCCGGTACCCGTGCGGACCAGCCCGTCCCGGACGAGCCGTCGGCGTAGAAGGACCGCCCCTGGGGCGAGGCTTCGTCAGGAGAGCCTCGCCCCAGGCGTTCGTCCCGGCGCGTTCTCCTCAGCCCACCTTCCGGCCCCGCAGCGGCACCGTGTCCGCGCCCGCTCCCTGCCGGAAGCCCTGGAGGAACTCCTCGACCGTCTCGGTGGCGGAGCGCTCCGGCTCCCAGCCCAGTTCGGTACGGGCACGGGTGCAGTCCATCAGCGGCAGCCGCAGCACCGCGTCGAAGAGGTGAGGGGAGGCCGGCAGCAGCCGGACGCCCCACGCGGCGGCGATGGCCGAGCGGGCGGCCGTACGCGGGAGCCGCACCGGACGGGCGCCGAACATCTCGCCGAGCAGCTCAGCGTCCACCGGCGGGTCCGCCGCCAGGTTGAACGCCCCGCGGACGTCGGTGTGCACCGCGAGCCGGTACGCCTCGGCCGCGTCGTCTGTGTGCAGCGCCTGCACCCGCAGCCCGGGGATGTCCGGCAGGAAGGGCAGCAGTTCGGGACGCGCCAGCGGACCCGGCAGGAAACGCCCGCCGAAGATGCGCCGCTGCTCGCTCGCCGCCTCCCGCTTGAACAGGAACGCCGGCCGCATCCGCACCACCCGCACCTCGGGGTGCTCCCGCTCGAACGCGTCCAGCGTCCGCTCCAGATACGCCTTCTCCCGGCAGTACGCGGCGTCCGGCCAGCCGTGCGTCGGCCATGACTCGTCGACCGCGCGGTCCTTGGGCCCTGGCGAGTACGCCCCGACCGACGAGGCGTGCACCAGCACCGGCACCCCGGCGGCCGCCGCGGCCTCGAACACCCGGAGGGAGCCCAGCACGTTCGTCTGCCAGGTCCGCACCGGGTCGTGCGTCGGCTGGAACGCCCAGGCCAGATGGACCACCGCTGAGGCGCCCTCGAACTCCCTCGCGAGATCCGCCCCCTCGTCGGCCAGGTCGACCGACGACCACTCCGTCTTCGGGGGCGACCAGTCGGGGAGCCGGCGCGCGAGGCCGCGCACCGACTCCACCTGGGGGTCCTCCGAGAGCAGGCGCACCACGCTCGTGCCCACGTTCCCGGTGGCCCCGGTGACGACGATCCTGCTGCCCGCTGTGCTGCTCACTGTCGGCTCCTCTCGGCCGTCGGCTCGGCGGGAACACCGAGTACCCGGCGCGAGCGGGCCGAACGCGGGCGGCGGCACGACGGCGTGACAGGGCGACGGCGTGGCCGCGTGGGCAGAGACAGGTCCGTCAGGCCAAGGAGCTCAGGCCCATCGCGAGATGCAGCTCAGCCCCGTCACGCGAAGGCGTTCACGCCCGTCAGCTCGGCCGACACGGTCCACAGCCGGGCCGCCTGCTCCGGGTCGATCGCCCAGTCCTTGACGCCGACCAGCTCGGAGCCGTCCGCGGGGGCCAGCCCGGCGATGTCGCAGTCCTCCAGGTAGACGCCGCCCATGCCGTCGAGCTGCGGCGAGGTCGCGGCCCACACCTGGGTCGCGGCACCCTGCTGCGGGGTCTTGAAGGCGTCGGGGTCGAGCACGTTGCCGTCGGCGTCGATCCAGCCGCGGTCGATCATCTCCTGCTGCGGCAGATAGCGCTGGAGCGGCGTGAGGATGCCGCCGGGGTGGAGGGAGAAGGCCCGGACACCGCGGTCCCGGGCGAGCCGGTCCAGCTGCACGGCGAACAGCACGTTCGCGGTCTTGGCCTGGCCGTAGGCGCCCCACTTGTCGTAGCCCTCGCGCCAGTCGAGGTCGTCGAAGCGGATCGCGGAGAAGTGGTGGGCGAGGGAGGACACGGACACCATCCGCGCACCGCCCGGTTCGATCGCGGGCCACAGCCGGTTGACGAGCGCGAAGTGCCCGAGGTGGTTGGTGGCGAACTGCAGCTCCCAGCCGGGGCCGACCCGCGTCTCCGGGCAGGCCATGATCCCGGCGCTGTTGATCAGCAGGTCGAGGCCGCGCCCGGAGGCCAGGAACCGCTCGGCGAAGGCACGCACGCTCTCGAGGTCCGCCAGGTCCAGCGCCTCGACCTCGACCCCGTCGACCCCGGCCAGGTTCTCCCGGGCCAGCTCCGGGCGACGGGCCGGGACGACGACCCGGGCCCCGGCCCGCACCAGGGCACGGGTGGTCTCCAGGCCGATGCCCGAGTAGCCGCCGGTCACCAGCGCGAGGCGGCCGGTGAGGTCGATGCCCTTCAGGACGTCGTCGGCGGTGCTGCGGGCGCCGAATCCGGAGTCGATGCTGTGCTGCGGTGTGATCGCTGAGGTCATGCCGGAACGCTACGAATTGGAGCGCGCTCGAAGTCAAGGAAACAGGGCCTGCTCCGGCCACTGTGTCACCACATTCCGGCCACTACGTCACCACGCGCAAGGGAAAGCCCCGGCCGCGACGGGGGAATCGCGGCCGGGGCGGCTCTGTGGTGGGTGCGGACGGCGGTCGCCTCTCGGCGAAAGGCTCCACAGGGCTTCAGCCGAACGATCGTCCCTGTGGGCAAAAGGTGAGGCCCGGGGACACTGTCCCGCCCGCACCCACGGACTGTTCAACGGACAACCACCCCTCGGTGTTCCGGAGAAGGCCGACATCCAGGGTGATCCCGGTCACCCCGGCCGCGACGCCCCCGACCGCGTCCACTCCAGCAGCCTCTCCACCGGCCACGTGGTCACCACCCGGTCGGCGGGCACCCCGCACTCCTCCGCCCGGGCGCACCCGAGGATCTGCCAGTCCAGCTGACCGGGGGCGTGCGCGTCGGTGTCGACCGAGAACAGCACGCCCGCGTCCACGGCCTGCCGCAGCAGCCGCCGCGGCGGGTCGAGCCGCTCCGGCCTGCTGTTGATCTCCACGGCCGTACTGGCCCGCGCGCACGCGGCGAACACCTCCTCCGCGTCGAACTCCGACTCCGGCCGCCCCCGCCCGGACACCAGCCGCCCGGTGCAGTGCCCGAGGATGTCGGCGTGCGGATCGGTGACGGCCCGCACCATCCGCCGGGTCATCGAGCGGGCGTCCATCCGCAGCTTGGAGTGCACGGAGACGACGACCACGTCGAGCCGGTCCAGCAGCTCCGGCTCCTGGTCCAGCGACCCGTCCTCGAGGATGTCGCACTCGATCCCGGTCAGCAGCCGGAACGGCGCCCAGGTGCGGTTCAGTTCGGCCACCACCTCCAGCTGTTCGCGCAGCCGCTCGGGGGACAGCCCGCGCGCCACGGTGAGGCGGGGCGAGTGGTCGGTGAGGACGGCCCACTCATGGCCGAGCGCGGCCGCGGCCCGGCCCATCTCCTCGATCGGGCTGCCGCCGTCCGACCAGTCGGAGTGCAGATGGCAGTCGCCGCGCAGCAGCGCCCGCAGCTGCGCGCCCACCCGGTCGGGCGCCACCGCGGCCTCCACGGCCTCCTCCTCCAGCTTCACCAGATACCCGGGCACCTGCCCGGCCAGCGCCTCCCGCGCCACCTGGGCCGTCTTCGGGCCGACACCCTTGAGCGACTCCAGCGTCCCGGCCTCCGCCCGCTGCCGCACCTCCTCGGGCCCCAGCGCGTCCAGCGTCCGGGCCGCCGTACGGAAGGCACGTACGCGGTACGAGGGCGCGAGGGACCGCTCCAGCAGGAACGCGATCCGCTCCAGTGCCTGTACGGGGTCCATGGCCACCTCCTCCTCCAGGGTTGCCCGGCCACCGGCGCGCCGCACCCGTTTGCGGGCCGGGCGCGCGGGTACTTCCCGGAGCCATGAGACTGCGCACCGTGTCCTGTGACCGCCCGGGGTTCACCCGGGTGCGCTGCGGGCGCGGCTTCCGCTACCGGGACAGCGCCGGTGAGCCGCTCACCGACGCCGAGCAGCTCGCCCGCATCCGCGCCCTGGTCATCCCGCCCGCCTGGCGGGACGTCTGGATCTGCCCCTGGCCGAACGGCCACCTCCAGGCCGTCGGCACCGACGACGCCGGCCGCCGGCAGTACCTGTACCACGAGGAGTTCCGCGCCCGGCAGGACAAGGCCAAGCACGAGCACGTCCGCGAGGTCGCCCGCGCCCTGCCCGGGCTGCGCGCCGAGGTCGCCGCCGGTCTCGCCGGGCGCGGCCTGAGCCGCACCCGGGTCACCGCCTGCGCCGTACGCCTGCTCGACCTGGGCTTCTTCCGGATCGGCAGCGACCGGCACACCCGCGCCAACGACACCTACGGCCTGACCACGATGCTGCGCGAGCACGTCACCTGCGGCCGCGAGGAGATCGCGTTCAGCTACCCGGCCAAGGGCGGCACCGAGATGGTCCGCGCCCTGGTGGACGAGCAGGTCCACAGCGTCGTACGGGCGCTGCTGCGCCGCCCGCGCGGCGGGGAGCGGCTGCTGGCCTACTGGGAGCGGCGCCGCTGGCACGAGCTGCACGGGGACGACCTCAACGAGGCGCTGCGGCGGCTGGCCGGCACCGAGATCAGCGCCAAGGACTTCCGCACCTGGCACGCCACCGTCCTCGCCGCCGTCGCCCTCGCCGTGACCACCGACGACGCCCGTGCCACGCCCGCCGCGCGCCGCCGCCAGATCGCCCGGGCCGTGCGGGAGGTCAGCCACTACCTGGGCAACACCCCGGCCGTGTGCCGCTCCTCCTACATCGACCCGCAGATCTTCGAACGGTTCGAGGAGGGGCACACCATCGCCCCCGCGCTCTCCCGGCTCGGCGAGCACGGCCGCTTCGGCCGTCCGGCCACCCAGGGCGCCGTGGAGGCGGCGGTCCTGGAGCTGCTCGGCGGATGACGCCGTCCGGCCGAAGGGGCGGACCGGCCCCACCCGTCTGAACCGGTCATGGTGGCCGGATCCGCTCTACGCTCTATGACATGACCGAAATCTCGAGCCCCCACATCTCCCATCCGCGGATCATGGTGCTCGGTGTCCAGCCGGGCACACCGCCGTTCCGGATCATGGAGATCGACGGAGAGGTGGTCGGTGAGGCCCGGGCCGTCACCGACGTGCTGGAGACGGCCGCCGCCTTCGGCATCACGGTTCACGACCTGGACGACCCCGACGTGGTCCGCTGGGTCGGCGGCGACAAGTTCACCTGGACGCGTCACTAGCCCGGTGCCGCCGCGCGTGCACGGCCCGGCCCAGCCGGCGCCCGAGCAGCAGGTGGCCGAGCAGCGCGCCCGTGGTGTTCAGCAGGACGTCGTCGATGTCGAAGGCGCGCCCGGTGACCATCGCGCCCTGCGCCAGCTCCACCATCAGCATCACCGTCGCGGTGAGCAGCAGCACGCGCAGCATCCCGCGCGCGCCCGGCGCGAGCACCGGCACCAGCACACCGAACGGCACCCCCAGCAGCACGTTCCCGCCGATCTGCCGTACGGCGTCCACCGGTTCGGCATGCTCGACGTAGGCGCGCAGCGAGCGGCCCAGGTGCAGATTGCTGTGCGTCAGCGCCTCCGAGGCGGGGGACGGCTCCAGGGTGATCCGTGCCAGGACCACCGCGAAGGCCACCATGCACACGAAGGCGAGCAGCATGGCCGGCAGCCGCACGGGAAGGGGGAGGGGCCGCACCTCGACCGGTGGGGGCTTGGAACGTGCGCGTAACGACGGCACGACACGGGCCATGGAGTCCTCCCACCTTCAACTTCCCTGTGTGGGAAGCCGGTTACCCCGGACCGGCGGCCGCATGCCGCGGCCCGGGCGCACGCCGTTTCCTTTCCCGCCGTCGGGGCACTCCGGGCGGTGACCCGCGCGCGCCGCCGCCTGCGCCGTTCGCGGCGGTGCTTGGATGACGCGCAGTGACGAACCGTGCACGCGGAGGGGTGACGTCCATGACCCGGCGTACGAGCCTGCTCGCCGTGGCCGAGTTCCTGGTCTGGTGGACGGTGCTCGCGGCGCTGTGGCTGGTCCTGATCGGCGCGGTGGACCCGCTCGAACTGGCCGTGGGCGCCGGTGCCTCGGCCGTCGGCGCGCTCGCGGCCGGGGCGGCGCGCCGGGCGGTGACCCGCCCGTGAACGGCTGGACCTGGGCCGCGGCCGTCGTCCTCGGCGGCGGCCTCGCCGGAGCCCTGTGGGGCGTGACGACCGGGCCGCTGCCGCGCCGGGTCGTCGCCCAGAACCTCGCCACCGCCGCCCTCTGCCCCGGCCTGCTGCTCCTCGCCCAGGGCTACGACCGCCCCTCCTACGTCGATGTCGCGCTGGTCCTCGCCGTCCTCGGCCCGGTCGGCACGCTCGTCTTCGCCCGCCTCCTCGCCGACGACCTCGCCGCCGCCCCACCCCGCGCCTGGCGGGCCACCTGGGCCCTCGCCGCCCTCGGCGCGGGGGTCGTGCTGGCCCTCTGCCTTGCCCGGAGCCCCGGCCGCCAGACGGTCAAACTCCTGGTCACCGGCGCCCTGCTGATCGGCGGCAACCTGATCGCGTCCCGGGCCCTGGCGGGCGGCTTCCGGGGGGTGCGCCGTGGCTGACGTCGTCGTCGCCGTCACCCTGCTGGGCGTCGCCGCCGCCGCGACCGCCGCCGTGGCCGTGCGCGACCCCGTACGGCAGGCGCTGGTGCTGTCCGTGCTCGGGCTGGCGCTGGCCGTGCTGTTCACCGTGCTCCAGGCACCCGACGTGGGCCTCTCCCAGCTCGCCGTCGGAACCGCCGTCACGCCGCTGCTGCTTCTGCTGACGGTGCGCAAGGTACGGCGGCGCGCCCGGAACAGGGAGGAGCCGCGGTGAGCCGGCGCCTGCGGCTGTGGCTCGTCCTCGCGGGCGGCGCGGGGCTCGCCGTGCTGCTGGTCGCCGCCTGCCTCGAACTGCCCCGCTTCGGCGGCGACCACCACCCTTACGGCGACCGGGCGGTAGGCGCCTCCCTGGCCCGGCACACCGCCAACACCGTCGCCTCCGTCAACTTCGACCAGCGCGCCTTCGACACCCTCGGCGAACTGTCCATCCTGTTCGCCGCCGTCGTCGGCTGCGTCGTCCTGCTGCGCCAGACCCGCGACGAGCACCGCGCCCGCCCCGAACCCGCCGACGTCTGCGCGCCCGTACGCCGCTACGCCCTCACCGTCCTGCCCGTCGCCCTGCTCATCGGCCTCTACGTGATCGCCCACGGCCAGCTCAGCCCCGGCGGCGGCTTCCAGGGCGGCGTGGTGGCCGCCACCTCCCTGCACCTGCTCTACCTCGGCGCCGACTACCGCGCCCTGGAACGCGTCCGCCCCCTCGGCCTGTACGAGGTCGGCGACGCGCTGGCCGCCTCCGCCTACACGGTTCTCGGACTGGCCGGGCTCCTCGGCGGCACCGCGTTCCTCGCCAACACCCTGCTGCCGTACGGCACGTTCAACACGCTCTCCTCCGGCGGCACGGTCCCGCTGCTGAACGCGGCCGTCGGCATGGAGGTCGCCTGCGCGGTCGTCGTGCTGATCGCCCACTTCCTGGACCAGGCCGTCGAGATCGAGGAGGGGAAGGAGAAGTGAGCCCGCCGTGATGGACGTAACTCCCTACCTGGTGTCCGTCTGGGTGTTCCTGGCCGGCTGCTACGGCCTGGCCACCAGCCGCAACCTCATCCACGCCGTCGGCTGTCTGTCCGTGTGCCAGGCCGCCACCTACGTCCTGCTGCTGGCCGTCGGCTACCGCGACGGGGCCACGGCGCCGGTCCACTCCGATGTGAAGCCGGGCTCGCGGCCGGTCGTCGACCCGGTCGTGCAGGCGCTGGCGCTGACCGACGTCGTCGTCGGGGCCACCGTCACCGCCCTGCTGCTCGCGCTGGTCGTGCAGGTCGCCAAGCGGCACGGCACCCTCGACCCGGACGAGCTGTCGGAGCTGCGCGGCTGATGCACCGACTCCTGCCGCTGCTCGTGGCCGTCCCGCTCCTCGGCGCCGCCCTGCTGGTCGCCGGGGGCCGGCGGCTGCCGCGGTTCGCCGCCGAGGCCGCCGGCTGCGTGGTCTCCGCCGCCACCGCCGCCCTCGCGCTGGTGCTGCTGCTCAACTCCTCGCCGCCGATGACCGAATGGGCCGGCGGCTGGACCCCGAAGGACGGCACGACCGTCGGCATCGTCCTGGTCGGCGACGGCCCCGGGCTCGGCCTCGCCGCCCTCGCCTCGCTGCTGACCCTGGCCGCACTGGCGTACTCCTGGCACTACTTCGACGAACCGCCCCGCCGGCACGCCGGTTCCTTCCCCGCCCTGCTGCTGGTCTTCCAGGCCGGCATGTGCGGCTTCGCCGTCGCCGGCGACCTGTTCAACGCGTTCGTGTTCTTCGAGCTGATGAGCGTCGTGGCGTACGCGCTGACCGGCTACCGGGTCGAGGAGGCGCGGGCCGTGCAGGGCGCGCTGACCTTCGCCGTCGTCACCTCCCTCGGCGCGTACGCGATGCTGATGGGGATCGGCCTGCTGTACGGCCGTACCGGCGAGCTGGCGATGGAGCGGATCGGGCGTGAGCTGGACGCGCGCGGTGAGCCGGACGCGCTGGTCCTCGCGGGCTTCGTCCTCGTCCTGACCGGTCTGCTGGTCAAGGCGGCCGCCGTGCCCTTCCACTTCTGGCTGCCCGACGCCCACGCGGTCGCCCCGACCCCGGTGTGCATGCTGCTGTCCGGCTCCATGGTGGAGCTCGGCGTGTACGGCGTGTGGCGGGTCTACGGCAGCGTGTTCGCGGGCCCCGGCGGCGTACCGGCGGCCGAACTCACGCGTGTCCTGGTCGTGCTGGGCGTGCTGACAGCGGCGACCGGCGCCGTGATGTGCTGGTACCAGCGGCACATCAAACGGCTGCTGGCCTACTCCACCGTCGCCCACACCGGACTCTTCTTGGTCGGCATCGGCGTGCTGAAACCCGGCGCTGCCGAGGGCGTCGCGCTGTACGTCCTCGGGCACGCCGGGGTGAAGGCGGCCCTGTTCGCCTGCACCGGCATTCTCCTCGACCGCTACGGCAGCGTCGACGAGCACGCGCTGCACGGACGGGGCCGCCAACTGCCCGGCGTGGCCGTGATGTTCGCGGCCGGGCGCTGGCCCTCGCGGGCCTGCCGCCGTTCGGCACCGCACTCGGCAAGGCCGTCACGGAGGAGGCGGTCGGCGGACCGCTCACCGCCCTGTACGTCCTGGCCTCCGCGGTCACGGCAGGGGCGGTGCTGCGGGTCGCCGCCCGGGTGTTCCTGGGGCTCGGCCCCGCGCCCGAGGAGGACGACGCCTACGAGACGACCGGCGCGGGGGAGCGGCCCGAGACCGAGCGACCGCTGCGCCGGGTCCCCGACACCATGACGGCCGTACCGGCGGTGCTGCTGGCGGCCGCGCTCGCCGTGGGCGTGCCCGGCTTCGGCGAGGTCGTCGCCCGGGCGGTCGCCGCGGCCCGGCCCGGCACGCCGGCCGTGCCGGTGCACTGGAGCGGCGCCGGAATCCTGCTCGGCCTGGTCTCGACGACCCTCGCGGCCGGGCTCGCCGCCGCGGCGGTCCAGCGGCCGCGGGCCCTGTCGGCGCCGGGCTGGGCGCTGCCGCTGCGCAAGCTCCAGTCCGGGCACGTCGGGGACTACGTGGCCTGGCTGGTGGCGGGGGCGGCGCTGCTGGCGGCGCTCACGCTGCCGGGGCTGCTGTCGGGGTGAGGGGACGGGGGAGGGTCAGGGACCGTACGTGACCCGCACCCGGCTGAACCCCAGGGAGTGCAGCAGCCCTTGCAGCATGTCGGTGGTGTTGCGCTCGGCGCGTGCGGTCAGCCCGCTCTCCTTCGCCGCGTCCGCGATGTGCCGCACCGCGAGTTGCTGTACGGCCTGTTCGCCGTTCGGGTTGTCGGAGAACAGGTCGCCGAGCCGGTCCAGCAGGCCGCGCTGTTTGGAGACGGCGTAGGAGCGGTCGGGGTCGAGGGCGGGCCTGCCGAGGGCGGCGTGCGGCAGGTGCAGCGTGGCCGAGGTGCGGTCCTCGTCGACCTGCACGTCGTCCGCGCCGACCTTGCCGAGATCGACGTACGCGTCGACCGACCCCGCGCCGACGTACAGCGTGCGGGTGCCGCGGACCGCGTCCGGCAGGAACCGGGCGTCCTTCTCCAGGTCCACCACCACCTGGAAGGCGCCCGAGGCGGCCTCGTAGCGGCTGAGGTCCTGGATCGACTCCAGCAGGGCGGGTCCCGACCGGTCCCGGGTCTCGGTGCCGAAGACGTCCCTCAGCCCCGGCAGCGCGCTGAGGCCGAGCCCGGCGGCCAGCAGGGCGAGCACCAGCACCACGGCGCCGGCCGCCCAGGCCCAGCCCCGCGGGCGGCGGGAGGCGTGTGCACGGGTCGTCGTCACGGGGTACCCCCTTCCTTCCCTCCTTTCCGAATGCCCGTCATCAGCCCTTCCAGACCGGTGAGTTGGCGCAGTTGAGGGGGCGGGGGAGGGGCTCATAAGCTGCCGGACGTCGTCTCGGGCTGCTCCAGGGCCGCGTCCAGCGTCGGCCGCGGGGGCAGCAGCCGGGCCATGCCGGTGACCCGCAGGACGCGCAGGGTCAGCGGGTCCGTGCACACCAGGTGCAGCCTCCCGTCCCCGTCGAGCACCCGGGTCCTGGCCCGGGCGAGCAGACGCAGCCCGGAGCAGTCGAAGAACTCGGTGGGGCGCAGGTCGAGCACGACCCGGGCGCCGGGGGCCCCGGTGGCGGCGTCCAGATGCGGCAGGATCTCCGCCGCGGCGGCGATGTCGATCTCACCGCGGAACTCCAGAACGGTGTAGCCCCGCTCGCCCCGGACACGGAGATGCCGGGTGAGCGGCGCGGGTTCCTGCTGCACGACGACTTCGCCTCCTGCCCGGGCGGTCCCAAGTCCTGTTCCTGCCCCGCAAGTTACCCTCGAACGCATGTATTGCAGCATGTTCGGTTGACATATGTCGCCGAATTGCGGCGGAGATCGTCCTCGGCGTTCACCCGCGGTTCGGAGAGCCCGCCCGGAGGGCCCCGACGGGGTCGAACGCTTCCGGCCACCGCGGCGTCGTAGGAGGGACACAGCGGCGAGGGACAGGGGCGGGACATGCGCGGAGCGTTTCGGGCGGCGAGGACGGGGCTGGTCCTGACCGCGGCCGTGACGGGCCTGGTCACCGGGTGCGGGGCGGACGGCGAGGACGTCGTCGTCACAGGGACCCCGCCCGTCACGCCGTACCGCGGGCCGCTGCACGTTCCGGCCAGGAACCTCGACGAGGACAGTCAGCGGGCCGTGCGGATCGAGTCCGGCGCGGCGGGGCGGGCGCTGGAGTGCGAGGGGGAGATCTTCTCCGGCGGGCCGGGCGAGCGGTGGAGCGAGGGCGACGGCGGGGACACGCCCGAGGAGGGCCTGGAGGCCTACTTCGACATCGAGCAGCCGGACGTGCCGCGTCACGGCTACCGGGTCGAGCGCGAGGAGGGCGACCGGGTGCTGTTCTCCCTCGACGTCGACGGCCGCACCAAGGTCGCCGTCGTCGTCGCCAAGGACCGCCCGAACGCCCCCGGTTGGGGCCCCGAGACCAGCGCCGCCTGCGACCCCTCCGAACTCCCGGACAGCTACCTGGCGAGCCGCCCCTACACCCTGTGGACCGACTCCACCGGCCACCGCCTCCCCTACACCGAGATCCACAGCTACTCGGGCCCGTCCCACTGCGACTGGCAGTCCGCCGACTTCATCGCCCTGGCCGACGCCACCTACGCCCGCGACCCCGACAAGGTCCTCCCGGAAGGCACCCTCACCGCCCCCTACGCCCGCCACACCACCCTCCCCACCGACGCCCGCCCCCTCGGCTACCACCAGACCGACCACACCCTCTGGCACACCACCGACCCGACGTACCTCTACGTCCGCAGCCCCGACGGGGTGGAGGCGTGGCCTCGGGTGAGCGAGGACTTCGGGTGCCGGTGAGGGCTGCCGGTGAGGGGCCGCCGGTCCCTGTGAATGACCGAGAAGTGATCACCCGCCAGGGTGAAAAGACGGCCGCGGGCATCGACACCGTACGCCCACCTTGCGTGATGCCGGGGTGGGCCAGGGCGCGGGGGCAGACTGGGGACGAGGGGGTGTCGGTGCAGCTGGAGGTGGTCCCATGAGTGGTGCGGAGCCGGTGCGGCCGGGTGAGCCGCGGTTGCGGGAGGCGTTGGGGCGGTTGGAGGAGGGCGGGGACGCGTGGGTCGCCACGGCGGGGGAGGAGCCGGGCGCGCCCTATCTCGTGCCGCTGTCGTTCATCTGGGACGGGACGACCGTGCTGATCGCCACGCCGGAAGGTTCCCGCACCGGGCGCAACCTGGCCGCGAACGGCAGCGTGCGGCTCGGAGTGGGGGAGACGCGGGACGTCGTGCTGGTGGAGGGCACCGCCGACACGGTCGCCCCGCCCGACCTGTCCGAGGAGGAGGCCGACCTGTTCGCCACGAGGACCGGCTTCGACCCGCGGCAACTGTCCACGCCCTACCTGTACTTCCGCATCCGGCCGGCCCGCATCCAGAGCTGGCGCGGCGGCACCGAACTCGACGGCCGGGAGCTGATGAGCAACGGAACCTGGCTGATGACCGACTGAAACCCCGCTGCGCGCTCCCCGGGTCCCTCCAGGGCACGCCCCCAAGGGGCGCGGGGAACGGCGCGAGCAACCACCACGGCCCGCGGCCGCGCACACGTCCAAGCCCGTACGGCGGGCGGCGGTGCCGAACGGCCGGAGGCCTACGCGCGGCCCTGCTTCGGATCGCCCGGCCAGACGCCCGTGGAGCGTTCGATGGCCTTCGCACCGCCACGGTCCACCGCGCTGCGGACGGCGGCGAAGATGGCCCCCTGGATGGCCGCGGCGAGCAGGATCTCGCCCCAGCCGCGGTCGCGGTCGAGCGGGTCGGGGGCGTCGTCCTCGTGCCGGAGAGCCCGCCAGGTGCGGCGGAAGGCGAGACCGGAGAGGGTACCGCCGGCATAGCCGAGGACGAAGCCGAGCGGCTTGTACGCCAGCGGCAGCTTCTGCTTCTTCTGCTTCTTGGCCACGGAAGCTCCTTTCAGGGTTCAGGGCCGGCCCACCGAGGGGACCACCTCGGCGGCCGGTACCGGGCCGGGCGGCGTACCGTCGCCGAAGGGGCGTCCGCCCAGCTCCTCCCGGCGGTGCGGGGTCGCCCAGCCGGACAGATCGGGCCCGAGCGGCACGATGCGGCTCGGGTTGATGCCGGTGTGGACCCGGTAGTAGTGCCGTTTGATGTGGTCGAAGTCGACGGTGTCCCCGAAGCCGGGCGTCTGGAACAGGTCACGCGCGTACGCCCACAGCACCGGGTCCTCCGCCAGCTTCCAGCGGTTGCACTTGAAGTGGCCGTGGTAGACGGCGTCGAACCGCACCAGCGTGGTGAACAGCCGGACGTCCGCCTCGGTGATCGTGTCGCCGACGAGGTACCGCTGCCGCTCCAGCCGCGCGGAGAGCAGCTCCAGCCGCCGGAACACCGCCGCGCAGGCGGACTCGTACTCCTCCTGCCCGGTGGCGAAACCGGCCCGGTACACACCGTTGTTGACGTCCTCGTAGACGTCCGCCATCACACTGTCGATCTCGTCCCGCAGCCGCTCGGGGTACAGCTGCGGCGCCCCCTCCCGGTGCAGGGCCGTCCACTCGGTCGCGAGGTCCAGGGTGAGCTGCTGGTAGTCGTTGGTGACCAGCTTCCCGCTGGGCACGTCCACGACCGCGGGCACGCTCACCCCGCCCGGGTAGTCCGTCTCCCGGCGGTCGTAGGCCTCGCTGAGGAAACGGATGCCGAGCACCGGATCGCGTCCGTCCGGGTCCAGCGTGAAGCGCCAGCTGCGGTCGTCCTGGATCGGATCGGCGATCGCCATCGACAGGGCGTCCTCGAGGCCCAGCAGCCGACGGGCGATCACCGCCCGGCTCGCCCACGGACAGGCGCGGCTCACCACCAGGCGGTAACGGCCCGGCTCCACCGGCCAGCCGTCCCGGCCGTCGGCGGTGATCCGGTCGGTGAAGTGGCTCTTGGACCGCTTGAAGTCCCTCCTGCCGTACGCGCTGTTGCCCTCGCCGGTGTCGCTCATCACGGCCTTCCTCCCCACCACACGGCTTCCGTCGGCCCGGGTACCCCGTTTCGCCGACCGGAACGGTGTGATCCGCACCGGCCGGGGCAATCGGCGGGGGTGAGCGATACGTCCAGGACCCCGAACACGCCCACCACCCCGCCCCCGACCCGGAAAGCCGACCGCAGGACCCGTGTCACCGTGCTGGTGGCCCTCGCCGCGAACCTGGTGATCGCGGTCGCCAAAGTGGTCGGCGGCCTCGCCGCCGCCTCACCGGCGCTGCTGTCCGAGGCCGCCCACTCCGTCGCCGACAGCCTGAACGAGGTCTTCCTGCTCACCGCGCTGCGCCGCAGCCGCCGCCCGGCCGACCGCCGCCACCCCTTCGGCTACGGCAAGGAACGCTTCTTCTGGGCCCTGCTCGCGGCCGTCGGGATCTTCGTGACCGGCGGCTGCTTCTCGTTCTTCCAGGGCGTCGAGGCCCTGCGCGGCGGAGCCCACCAGGACTTCACGGGCTACTCCGCCGGTCTGATCGTCCTCGCCGTGGCGTTCGTCGCCGAGGGCGCCTCCCTCGTGCGGGCCTTGTACCAGCTGCGCGTCCACGGCATGGCCGACGGCCTGCGCGACCCCGCCCTGCGCACGGTCGTCGCCGAGGACGGTACGGCGGTGATCGGCGTGGCCCTGGCCTTCGCCGGGATGGCCCTGCACCGCGCCACCGGGCAGGCCGTCTGGGAGGGCGCGGCCTCGCTCGCCATCGGCGCGCTCCTCGTCCTCGTCGCCATCCGGCTCGGCCGCGACGCCCGCGACCGGCTGATCGGACAGGCCGCCGATCCCGAGGCGAGCGCCCGCATCCGTGCCCTGCTGGCGGCACAGCCGGAGATCGACAGCGTGGAGGCCCTGTTCACCATGCAGACCGGCCTCGAATCGACGCTGGTCGCCGCGCGGATCGACCTCATGCCGGGCATCGACAGCGAGCGCGTGGAAGAGGTCGCCGTACGCATCAAGCGCTCGATCGCGCGGGCCGTGCCCGAGGCCGACCAGATCTTCCTCGACGTGACCGACCGGCCCGCCCGGGAGGCACAGGAGAGCCCCGCCGCGACGGGGGAACGCGGCGGGGCCTGACATCCGGATGCCCGGCACGGCGGCGATCATGCGCGCCACGCGCCGAAAATCCCGGATCCGGCGTGATCAGCGCTGTCCGCCGACCGGATCCGATGTGGGAGTCGCGTGATCAGTGGTGTCCGTCGACCGGTTCCAGCACGAAGACGGGAATCGTCCGGTCGGTGTGCTTCTGGTACTCGGCGTACTGGGGGAAGGCCGCGACGGCCCGCTCCCACCACTCGTCCCGCTCCCGGCCGCTGACCTCGCGGGCCTTCATGTCCTGCTTGACCGTGCCGTCCTGCAGCTCCACCCGCGGGTCGGCCTTGAGGTTGGCGTACCAGACCGGGTTCTTCGGCGCGCCGCCCACCGAGCCCACGGCGGCGTAGCTGCCCTCGTACTCGACCCGCATCAGCGGCGTCTTGCGGATCTTGCCGCTCTTCGCACCGATGCTGGTCAGGACGACGACCGGCAGCCCGGTGTCGAACAGGGTCGTTCCCTCGGTGCCGCCGGAGCCCTCGTACAGCTCCACCTGCTCGCGGACCCACTGGGTCGGGCTCGGTTCGTACTCGCCCTCAAGAGGCATGGAAACTCCGTCCGATGGTTTGCGTACACATCACTGGCGCCGTGCGGGAACAACCGCGGGCGCCGGAATCATCCCTACCGCGAACATCTTCGGCCGCGGCCGCTTTCGGCCACCGCCGCAGGCCGGAGCGGGTGCGGGGTGCGGCGTGATTGCCACCGGCGTGATCGCGCCGCGCGTACCGGTCGGGCACAGTCGTGATCCCCGCGTGCGACACCGGCCGAAGGAGAGCGAACCCCCATGACCGCGACCCCTGAACCGACCACCCGCTCCGTCGTCGAGGAACTGCTGCGCCGCATCGGCCAGGGCGACCCCGACCGTATCGCCGAGCTGTACGCCGAGCGCGTGGACTGGCGGCTGGACTGGCCGGAGGCCGAGCACGGGCGGGCGGCCACGCCGTGGATCAGGCACCGCTCCACCCGCGCGGACGCGGCCGCGCACTACCGGGAGCTGGCCGAGCACCATGTCGCCGAGCGGGCCGCGACGCGGGTCGAGCGGATCCTCGTGGACGGGGCCGACGCGGTGGTGCTCGGCGAGATCCGGCAGACCTCCAAGGCGACGGGGCGTGCGTATCGCGCCAGATTCGCACTGCATCTGAGCGTGGAGAATGGCCTGGTCGTGCGGCATCACGTGTACGAGGACTCGCTGGCCGTGGCGCGGGCGTTCGAGTGAGGTGCGCCTAGTCGTCCGCCTGATCGCTCGTGACGCGCGGCTGCGGGTCGGTCGTGGCTGGTCGCGCAGTTCCCCGCGCCCCTAGCAGCGCCCTTGCGGAGTCTCTCGCTTCCGCGGCCGGCTCCTGTGTGCCCTCGATGCCCGCCGTCACCATCGCGCCCTCCGCCAGGAGGTAGAGCCGGCCCGCCAGTTCCTCCGGCCGGCGGGCGTCCTTCACCAGAGCGGTGAGGTAGGCGCGGAACGCCCGCTTGTGGGCGCGCACTTGGTCCGCCACCGCGGAGGAGGTCGCGCCCAGTTCGCCGTACGCGTTGATCCAGGCGCAGCCGCGGAAGCCGGGCTCGGCGAACCACAGCTCGAGCCAGTCGAAGACCGCGAGGAGCCGGCGCTCGGGGTCGGGGTGCCGGGCGACGTGATCGGCGAGGCGGCTGCGCCAGCGGGTGTCGCGGCGCTCCAGATAGGCCACGACCAGCTGTTCCTTGGCCGGGAAGAGCTGGTAGAGGCGCTTCAGCGAGACCCCCGAGGCGGCGCGGACGTCGTCCATGCCGACCGACTGCACGCCGCGCCCGTAGAAGAGGGCCTCCGCGGCGTCCAGGGCCTTCTCCCGCGCGGTCGCGCTGTCCATGGGGCCACTCCTTGACGTGAGAACGAGCGTTCTCCTACGGTAGCAGCCAACGGGAGAACGCTCGTTCTCCCTCGACTCGTACCGGAGGACGCCATGACCGCCGCGCGACCGCCCCTGCCGCCCTTCACCCGGGAGACCGCCGCACAGAAGGTGCAAGCCGCCGAGGACGCCTGGAACACCCGCGACCCGCACAAGGTCGCCCTGGCCTACTCCGAGGACTCCGTGTGGCGCAACCGCGACACCTTCCTCACCGGCCGTGCCGAGATCGCCCGGTTCCTCACCGCCAAGTGGGCGCGCGAGCGGCAGTACGCGCTGCGCAAGGACCTGTGGGCCTTCGACGGCAACCGCATCGCCGTCCGCTTCCAGTACGAGTCCCAGGACGCCGAGGGCCGCTGGTGGCGGTCGTACGGCAATGAGCTGTGGGAGTTCGACGAGCAGGGCCTGATGAGCCGTCGGGAGGCGTCCATCGACGACGTGCCGATCGAGGAGAGCGAGCGCCGCATCCTCGGGCCGCGCCCGGACGCCGAACGCGGGCTGACCTTCCCGCTCCAGTAGGGTCTTCGGGTGATCGAACAGGCCGCGAAACCCTTCCTCTACGTCGTCGTGTGTGCCGCCGGCATCGCCTCGGGCGTCGGTGAACTCATCGGCGCGGCCCGGCGGGAGGGCTGGGAGGTCGGTGTGCTCGCCACCCCCACCGCCATGAACGGCTTCTTCGACACGGCCGCCGTCGAGACGCTCACCGGCCGCCCCATCCGCTCGGCCTGGCGCGCACCCGGCGACCCGCGCCCCTTCCCGCCGCCGGACGCCGTGGTGGTGGCGCCCGCCACCTTCAACACCGTCAACAAGTGGGCGGCAGGCATCGCCGACACCCTCGCCCTGGGCACCCTCAACGAGGCCTGCGGCCTGGGCGTCCCCATCGCGGTCCTGCCCTGCGTGGCCGACGCGCTGGCCGCCCACCCCGCCTACGGGGACAGCCTGATACGCCTGCGCGCCATGGGCGTGCGCTTCGGGGAGCCGTACTCCGGCGAACCCGGACCCGACGGCCGCCGCCCCGAGTTCCCCTGGCTCAGGGCGCTGGACCTGCTCGGGCACTGACGACGTAGGCTCCCCTCGGACCTCCACCGCCGACGACGGGAGCAGCAACGATGCAGTACGTGAAGCTCGGTTCGACCGGTCTGGACGTGTCGCGGATCTGTCTGGGCTGCATGACCTACGGCGCACCCGACCGGGGCGTGCACGAGTGGACGCTCGACGAGGAGGCGTCCCGGCCGCTGATCCGCCAGGCGCTGGACGCCGGCATCACCTTCTTCGACACCGCGAACGTCTACTCCGACGGCTCCAGCGAGGAGATCGTCGGCAAGGCGCTGCGCGACTTCGCCCGCCGCGACGAGATCGTGCTCGCCACCAAGGTGCACGGCCGGATGCGGCCCGGCCCCAACGGCGCCGGGCTGTCCCGCAAGGCGATCCTCACCGAGATCGACCACAGCCTCGCGCGCCTCGGCACCGACTACGTCGACCTGTACCAGATCCACCGCTTCGACCCGCACACCCCGGTCGAGGAGACCATGGAGGCCCTGCACGACCTCGTGAAGGCGGGCAAGGTGCGCTACATCGGGGCGAGTTCGATGTACGCCTGGCAGTTCGCCAAGATGCAGCACACGGCGGAACGGCACGGCTGGACCAAGTTCGTCTCCATGCAGAACCACTACAACCTCCTCTACCGCGAGGAGGAACGCGAGATGCTGCCCCTGTGCGCCGACCAGGGCGTCGGCGTCCTGCCCTGGAGCCCCCTCGCCCGCGGCCGCCTCACCCGCGACTGGGGCACCGTCACCGACCGCAGCAGCACCGACGACTTCGGCAGCACCCTCTACCAGGAGGGCGACCGCGCCATCGTCGAAGCCGTCACCCGCATCGCCGAGTCCCGAGGCGTACCCCGCGCTCAGGTGGCCCTCGCCTGGCTCCTGCACAAGTCCTCGGTGACGTCCCCGATCGTCGGCGCGTCCAAGCCCCACCACATCGAGGACGCCGTCGCGGCGGTCGAACTCCACCTCACCGAAAAGGAGTTGGAGGAGCTGGAGGCCCCGTACACGCCCCACCCGATCGCCGGCCACTAGAGGCGCGGGGAACCGCCGCCAGGCGACCGACGGCCTACGGCGAGCCGCGCAGCACAGTCACCGACACGGTCGACTCGTTCCCGCCCACCGGCACGGCACCCGAAGTCCACCGCACGACAAGCGACTTCCGCTCGTCGGGCGGCGTCACCAGCAGCGAGCGGGGCACAGCGGTCCGCGCCCCGCTGACGGCCGGGTTGGCATACGACAACCCGGCCCGCGCGCTGTCACCCGGCGCCAGAGTCACCCGCACCGGCGCTCCGCCCTCCCGCGAGGGGTCCGGGCCCAGCTGCCTGCCCTCCGCGTCGACGAAAGCCGCGCCCGGATAGCCGTACACCGTGCAGGTACGGCCGGACACATTGGTCAGCACGACAGGGAAGTTCCACTGCCCCGCCCCGGGTTCGTTGCGTCCGACGGACGCGGCCAACTCGGCGGAGTGGCAACGGCCTTCGGTGCCCTGTGCGGTGCTGCCCGGCAGCGCGAGGGCGCACCCGAGGAGCGCCGCGCCGGCGACGAACGGGATCGTCCTGGTCATGAACCTCAACCTCCCGTGAGTTCAGGGACGAGGTACCCCCGCTCGCCCGACTCACCCCCGGCGGACCCGCATTGACACGACGGAGTGAATGATCACCTGAAGTCCTGGCAGATACGGAGGGTCACTGTTTACCTACCAAGGGTAAGAAACCGTCCGGTCTGTTTTCGGGAGAGTGTGTGTTTCACATCGAGATTTCCAGAAATATCCGAAGGGTTGCACTGGGTGTGCTGGCCGCGCTGACACTCGCCGCCACCGCCCAGGCCCCCGCCTCCGCGGCGGCGGAACCCGTCCAGTGGGTGGCCCTCGGCGACTCCTACACCGCGGGCGTCTTCGTCGGCGATCCGAGCCCGCCGCTGGGCAGTGCGGATCGCGACGGGTGTGACCGCACGACCGGGTCGTATCCGAACCTCGTCGCGCAAGGGCTGGCCGCGCAGCCGCCCGCAGGGCAGGAGGTGCGGCTGACCGACGTCAGCTGCGGTGGTGCCGTCATCAACGAGATCGCCGCGACCGGGCAGAAGCCCATCAGCCCCGTGGACCCGCCCGAGGACGGCTGGCCCGCCGTGGCCTCCCAGGCCGAGCGTGCGCAGCTCAGCGAGAGCACCAAGGTGGTCACCATCGGCGTGGGCGGCAACAGCCTGCCCTTCGGCGGCATGCTCACCTCCTGCCTGCTCGCCGACGTCGGCCAGCCCGACGAAGCCACACCCTGTCGGGACGCCTACGAAGCGGGCGGCTCGTTCCTCGACCCCGAGTCCATCTACGACAAGTACGACCGGGTCACCCGCGAGTACGCCGTCATGCTGGACTCCGTGCGTCAGAAGGCCCCCAACGCCGAGATCATCACGGTCGGCTACCCCACGGTCGTCCCCGAGGACCCCACCACCTGCGACCGCCAGGACACCACCGAGCTGGCCGCCGACATCAGTGGCCTCGGACGGATCTCGGCCACCCACGGGGACATCGCCTGGCTGCACGAAGTGCACAGCCACCTCAACGCGATCATCCAGGCCGTGACGGAACTGTCCGGCGGCCAGTACGTCGACACCGCCTCCGCCGGCGTCGGCCATGACGCTTGCCAGGCCCCTGCGCAGAAGTGGGTGGAAGGCGTCTGCGGCCAAGCGGGCTCGTACTGGCCGACCCAACTCGGCCTCGGCCCGGTCACTCTCACGTGCTCCGACGGCAACCGCGCCACCCTCGTGCACCCGAACGCCGCCGGCCACACCAGCATGGCCACTCAGGTCGAGGCCGCCATCCGTACGGCACTGACAACCTGACCCCGCCCAAGTCGGTGGCGCCCGGCCTCACTCCCAGGCGCCACCGCGCTGTCCCGGCTCCTCCAAGAGGCCCAGCTCCGCCCAGATCGTCTTCCCGTCGGCCGTGTGTCGGCTGCCCCACCGCTGTGTCAGCTGGGCCACCAGCAGCAGTCCGCGGCCGCCCTCGTCCCAGGTCTTGGCCCGTCGCAGATGAGGTGCGGTGTGGTTGGTGTCGGACACCTCGCAGATCAGCGTGTCCGTGTCGTGGATGAGGCGCAGCCGGATGGGCCGGGCGCCGTAGCGGATCGCGTTGGTGACGAGCTCGCTCACCACCAGCTCGGCCGTGAAGGACGCCTCGTCGAGGCGCCAGGTGGCCAGTTGCTCGACGACCTGCTTGCGGATCGGCGAGACCAGGGCGGGATCGGCCGGGATGTCCCAGGTGGCCACCCGGTCCGCGGGCAGGCCCCGGGTGGCGGCCAGCAGCAGGGCCACGTCGTCGGCGATGCCGCTGGGCGGCAGCAGCGAGGCCAGGACACGGTCGCAGGTCTCGTCCAGCGACTGCGCGTGCTGGGCCAGCGCCGCCCGCAGAGTCGTACGCGCGGCCTCCTCGTCCCGGTCCTGGGACCAGATCAGCCCGTCGGTGTAGAAGGCGAGCACGGTGCCCTCGGCCAGATACAGCTCGCTGCACTCGAACGGCAGGCCGCCCAGCCCGAGCGGCGGCCCCGCGGGCACCTCCATCTCGCACGGCGGCCCGTCCGGCGGCAGCATCAGCGGTGCCGGATGCCCGGCCCGCGCCACCGTGCAGCGCCGGGACACCGGGTCGTACACCGCGTACACGCACGTCGCGCCCAGCTCGCCGGGCCGGCCGGCCTCGCTGCCGTTCTCCTGCGCGAGCCGTACGACAAGATCGTCGAGGTGGGTGAGCAACTCGTCCGGGGCCAGGTCGATGTCGGCGAGGGTGCGCACCGCCGTGCGCAGCCGGCCCATCGTCGCCGAGGCCTGCACCCCGTGGCCGACGACATCGCCGACCACCATGGCGACCCGCATGCCCGACAGCGGGATCACATCGAACCAGTCGCCGCCCACCCCCGCCCGCGCCGCCGGGAGATACCGGGAGGCCGCCGCCACCGCGGCCGTCCGCGGCAGCCGGCGGGGCAGCAGGCTGCGCTGCAGCGCGAGGGCCGTCTCCCGCTCCCGGGAGAACCGGCGGGCGTTGTCGATGCACACCGCGGCCCGCGCCGTGATCTCCTCGGCCAGCAGGACGTCGTCGTCGGTGAACGGCTCGGGCCGCCGGAAGCGGCTGAACACCACCACGCCGAGCGTGGTGCCACGCGCCCGGATGGGCACCGACATCGTGGAGTGGATGCCGTACTCGCGCACCCGCTCACGGCGCTCCCGGGAGCGGGCCAGCCACTGCTCCAGGTCACCGCCGGACACCGACACGACGGTGGTGCGGCCCGCGACGAGCGAGTCGGCCTGCGGCGAGGTGGCCGGGTAGAAGTCGAACTCGCCCTGCTTGACCACCGCCTCGGGGCTGCCCGGGTTCACCGACTGGTGGGCGATCCTGCGCAGCCCGACCGGTACGGCGATCCGGGCGGGCGGATCGCCGCTCTGCTCGTCGGCGTCCAGCAGGTCGACGCTGACGAAGTCGGCCAGCGCGGGCACGCACACCTCGGCCAGCTCCTGAGCCGTGCGGGTGACGTCGAGGGTGCTGCCGATACGCACGCTCGCCTGGTTGACCAACTGCAGCCGCTCCCGCGCGAGATGGCTGTCGCTGACGTCGTGGGCGGCCATGCACACGCCCCGCACCTGCCCGGCGGAGTCGGTGACCGCGGTCATCCGGGCGAGCCACGCGTGGGCGTGTTCCTCGCCGCCGGCGCGCAGATACGTCTGTACGTCGCGGGGCCGGCCGCTGGTGAGCACCTGGAGGAGGTTCTCCTCCAGTTCCTCGCTCTGCGGCTTCCCGCCGATCTCGGACAGCCGCAGCCCCTGGATGCGCTCCTGCGGCAGCCCGAGCGTACGGGCCATAGCGTCGTTGACGGAGTGCAGCCGCAGCCGCTCGTCGTAGACGGCCACCGCGCACGGGGCCTGCGCCAGCGCGGACTGCTCCAGCGGGTCGCCGGGCGGGCGTCTGCCGGGGGAGTCCAGCGGGGTGACGACGAGCCAGTGCCCGGCGCCGCCCTCGGGCGGCCACTGGTGGTGGGCGAGCAGCCACACCGAGACCGTAGGGCCGTCCCGGTGGCGCAGCGTCAGAGTGCCGTCCCAGCGCGTGCCCCGCAGCTGGGGCGCCGTGCCCTCGACCAGTTCGGCGGCCGGGCGGCCCAGCACGTCGTCCGCGCTCCAGCCCAGCAGCCGGTGGGCGCCCTCGTTCCACGCGGTCAGTGTGCCGTCCTCGGCGATGACAGCCCGGGCCGTCGCGGCCTCGTCGAACGGGTAGCCCAGGCTCATCGTCGCCACTCCATCGCGCACACTCACAGTCAACGGGTGCGTCTGCTGCGTTCCAGCCTAGTGGTTCCGACCGTACCGGCGAACGGGAGGCCGGTCATGTCCGCGCGGCCACCAGGACCCGCCTTCCGGCTCATGCCGGCACCGCGGGGGCCTGCTCGCGCTGGGAAGCGCAGTCCTTTCAGGCCGACCGATCCGGGAGACAGCGCCGACGCCCAGGCCGGGGTGAACCGGAGAGTGCGGGCCGCCCGGCGAAGGGAGGCCCGTCATCTCCGTGTGGCTGCGATGCCCAGGCCGGTGAGCGCGGCCTCGCCCCCGATGAGCAGCAGGGTGCGGGCCGCCTGGCGGGCTTCCGGCGCCCTCGAACGCCGCTGCGGCGGCCGTCGGCCGGGCCGGCAGGGCCCGTCCTCCGGATCATGCCGCGCCGTGGGGCCCGGCGCACGCAGTCCCTTCAGGCCTGGCCGACCCGGAAGCCGTACCCCAGGCCCAGGCCGGTCAGCGCGGCCTCGCCCGTGGCGGTGTGCGGGCCGCCGGCGAGTAGCAAGGCGCGGGCCGCCTGGCAGGGCTTCCGGCGCCGTCGAGCGCCGCTGCGGCGGCCGTCGGCCGGGCCGGCAGGGCCCGTCCTCCGGATCATGCCGCGCCGTGGGGCCCGGCGCACGCAGTCCCTTCAGGCCGAGCCGACCCGGAAGCCGTACCCCAGGCCCAGGCCGGTCAGCGCGGCCTCGCCCGTGGCGGTGTGCGGGCCGCCGGCGAGCAGCAGGGTGCGGGCCGCCTGGTAGGGACTCCCGGCCGCCTCGAACGCCGCTGCGGCGGCCGGGAGCCGGGAGACGTCACCGTCGAGGAGCGCCTCGGCCCGGTCGACCTGGGCGGTGGCGACCGGGTTCCCGTCGACCAGGGCCCGGGCGGCGGCGATACGGTCCCGGGCCGCGGGATGCCCGGCGAGTGCGGCCGTCTCCGCGCGCAGCGCCACGTACCAGTGCAGCCACACCCAGGACACCCACTTCCACACCTCCTCCGGCTCCGGCTCGACCCGGTCCAGTGCCGCGTCCACGTCTCCGTGGTGGAGCAGGACCAGGGCGTCGAACACGGCGCCGTAGCCGTGCCGGTGCTCGGGCGCGTTGCCCGCCCGGCCGACGATCCCGAGCCAGTCCGCCCGGGCCTGCCCGTCACCGCGCAGCCCGTGCACCAGGGCGACGGCCGCGGCGGCGGGACCCAGGGAGAACGACCGCTGCCGCCCGCTGTGCTCCCAGGCGTCACGGAACCGCACACTGCCCGCGAGGACCTCGTCGGCGTGCCCGGCGAACGCGTCGGCGACCAGCAGCCAGGACGTCGCGTGGTGTCCCACCTCGGCCAGCAGCGGGTGCTGCGCGAGCCGCCGCCCCCAGCGCCGCGCCTCCGGCAGCCGGCCCGCCCCGACGGCTGTCCCCGCGGCCATGGCGAGGGCGTCCATCAACTCGTGCGCCGCGGCCGGGCCCGGCGGCGCCGAGGCCAGGACGTCGACCCGCCGCCGGGCGGCGTCGGCCGCGCCGAACGGGTCCCCGTCCCAGCTGCGGGCCCCGGACAGCGCGTCCAGCGCGGCCGACTCGGCCACCGGGTCGCCCGTCGGCCGGGCCAGCCGTACGGCCCGCTCGGCGCTCGCCACGGTCTCCCGCACGCTGTTGTCGACGTCGCCCTGCACCGCGCCGAACGCGTCCGCGACCACCGCCGCCTCCGCCAGCGCGACCGCCGCCCGCGCGGCCGGGTCGCTCCCGGACAACTCCCGCGCCCGCGCCAGCAGGCCGGTCACCTCGTCGCGGGGCGGCACCTGCGCGAACGTGCTCGAGAAGCGGTACGCGATGGTCGCGGCCTCCGCGAGGTCCCGGCCCGCGCCCGCGCTGTCCCCGGCTCGCAGGGCGGCCGCGGAGGCGGCGCGGTGCAGGCGCAGCATGTCGTCGCCGAGCCGGCGGCAGCCGGCCACCGCGGCGGCCTGCCGCAACGCCGTGGCCGCCAGGTTCTCGTCGGCGAGCCCGGCCGCCTGCTCGTAGCGCTGCTGGGACTCGCCGAGCAGGGTGCGGGTGAAGGCGGCACCCGCCAGGGCCAGGGCGAGCCTGCCGGCCTGTCCGCGCCGCTCAGGGCGCCGGGCGGACCAGGAGAGCGCGGCCCGTACGTCGTCCGCGACGGCGTCGAAGCGGGCCCGCCAGTCGGGCCCCTCGGTGTCCTCCAGTCCGCTCGCGGCGGCCAGGCACCAGTCCGCGTGCCGGGCCAGGACCTCGTCCGCCTCACCGGCGTCGGCGAGGCGCGCCCCGCCGTACTGCCGGATGGTCTCCAGCGCCCGATAGCGGGTCCCGGACGCGGCCGGGGCCACCACGAGCAGGCTCTGCTCGGCGAGCCGGCCCAGACCGTCGGCGACCGTGGCCCGGTCCAGCGGGGCGAAACCGGTCACCTCGGCGGCCGCGTCCGCGGTGAACGGCGCCACGAACACCGACAGCCTGCGCAACAACGCCTGGTCCTGCGGCCGGAGCAGGTCGTGGCTCCAGTCCAGCACCGCCCGCACCGACCGGTGCCGGTCGTCCGCGCGGGGCCCGCCCGCGAGGACGCGCAACTGGTCGGAGAGGCCGGCCGTGAGGCCGTCGAGGCCGAGGGTGGGCAGCCGGGCCGCCGCGAGCTCGATCGCGAGGGCCATGCCGTCCAGCCGCTCGCACAGGGCCGCCACCCGGTCCCGTACGGCCGGACCGGGGGCGAGGCCGACCGCCGCGGCCCGGTCCAGGAACAGGGCCACCGCCTCCGACTCGGCGCCCCCGTCCCGCGACAGCGGCGGCACCGGGAACACCCGCTCGAACGGCACCATCAGCCGGGCCCGGCTCGTCACCAGCACCCGCACGCCGGGGCAGGCCGCGAGCAGCCGCTCCAGGAACGGAGCCACCCCGTCCCGCACCTGCTCGCAGTTGTCCAGCACCAGCAGCGCCTCGCGGTCCGCCAGCGCGGCCACCACGGCGTCGTCGAGGCCGGCGCCGGGCTGCTCGCCCACGCCCACGGCAGCGGCGACCGCCGCCCCGACCCGCCTCGGATCGGTGACCGGCACCAGGTCCACGAACCACACCCCGTCGGCGTAGTCAGCCGCCACCTCGGCCGCGACCGCCAGCGCCAGCCGCGTCTTGCCGACCCCGCCCGGGCCCACCGCCGTCACCTGCCGGTGTGTCTTGACCGCCTCGGCCAACTCCCCGCGCTCCCGCACCCGTCCGACGAACGCCGTCAGCGGAGCGGGCAGGGCGGGCGCTGCCGGCCGTGCCCGCTCGGCCGCCCGCCGCGACAGTGCCCGCCGGTCCGGCAGCTCCAACTTCCGCAGCAGCGAGGAGACATGGGACTCGACGGTCCGTACGGAGATGAACAGGCGTGCCGCGATCTCCGCGTTGCTCAGGTGCTCCCCGAGCAGGGCGAGTACTTCGGCTTCCCGGGCGGAGATCACGTCGGTGGGCATCGGGTCATTATCCGTACCGCTTTCCGTGGCCGGCACGGAGGCGGCCGCGGTGCCCCGGGGGAGAACCTGAGCGCACCGAGTACGAGACCTCCGGAGGACTCATGACCCCCCGCACCCCCACCCAGCGCCGCCGCGACACCGAGCACCGCCTCGCCCACGACGTGGACGTCTGGGTGGCCAGCGCCTCCGCGGACGGCGTGCCGTACCTGGTCCCGCTGTCCTTCGACTGGGACGGCGAGGCCCTGCTGCTCGCCACCCCGGCCGACAGCCCCACCGGCCGCAACCTCGCCTCCGGCCGGGGCGTCCGGCTGAGCCTCGGCCACACCCGGGACGTGACGATGATCGAGGGCGAGGTCGACGTCCTGGAGACGGACGCCCTGCCGACGGAGCGGGGCGACCGGTTCGCCGCCCGCACCGGCTTCGACCCGCGCACCCTCACCACCCCCTACCGCTGGTTCCGGGTCACCCCGCGGCGGGTCCAGGCCTGGCGCGAGGTGGAGGAGATGGCGGGCCGCGAACTGATGCGGGAGGGCCGCTGGGCGGTGTGACCGACGGGTCGGGGTGTGTCACGACGGTTGACGCAGTGTCATGCCTGCCACAAGCATGTGCCTCGACCGTACTTTGGGAGCGCTCCCATGCGCGCCTTCCCCGAGGAGCCGACACGTGTACAAACGCAGAACCGCCCTGGTGTCCCTCACCACGCTCCTGGCGGCCGCCCTGACCGCCTTGCCCACGCCGTCCGCCACGGCCGACGAGGTCGAGCAGCTCAGGAACGGCACCTTCGACACCGGCACCGACCCCTGGTGGGCCTCGAGCAACGTCACGGCCGGCCTCGACACCGGCCGTATGTGCGCGGACGTGCCCGGCGGCACGGCCAACCGCTGGGACGCCTCCGTCGGCCAGAACGACGTCACCCTGGTCAAGGGGGAGTCGTACCGCTTCTCCTTCAGCGCCACCGGCACGCCCGAGGGGCACGTCGTCCGCGCGATCGTCGGGCTCTCGACGGCTCCGTACGACACCTGGTTCGAGGTGTCGCCGCAGCTCAGCGTGTCCGGCAACTCCTACTCCTACACCTTCACCTCGCCCGTCGACACCAGCCAGGCGCAGGTCGCCTTCCAGGTCGGCGGCGCCGCGGACGCCTGGCGCTTCTGCATGGACGACGTCTCGCTGCTGGGCGGCGTACCGCCCGAGTCGTACGAGCCGGACACCGGGCCGCGGGTGCGGGTCAACCAGGTCGGCTATCTGCCCGCCGGACCCAAGAACGCCACGCTCGTCACCGACGCGACCGCGCGGCTGCCCTGGCAGCTGAAGAACGCCGGTGGAGCCGTGGTCGCGCGCGGCTGGACCGTGCCGCGCGGGACGGACGCCTCCTCCGGGCAGAACGTCCACTCGATCGACTTCGGCGCCTACCGCACGGCGGGCGAGGGCTTCACCCTGGTCGCCGACGGCGAGACCAGCCGCCCCTTCGACCTGGGCACGGCCGGCTACGAGCAACTGCGCCTGGACGCGCTGAAGTACTACTACACGCAGCGCAGCGGGACCCCCATCCGTGACGACCTGCGCCCCGGCTACGGCCGCCCCGCCGGCCACGTCGGCACCGCGCCCAACCAGGGCGACACGGCCGTGCCCTGCCAGCCCGGCGTGTGCGACTACACCCTGGACGTCAGCGGGGGCTGGTACGACGCCGGTGACCACGGCAAGTACGTCGTCAACGGCGGCATCTCCACCTGGGAGGTGCTCAGCACCTACGAGCGTGCCAGGATCGCCCGCACCGGCGAGCAGGGCAGGCTGCGCGACGGCACCCTCGCCATCCCCGAGAGCGGCAACAAGGTGCCGGACATCCTCGACGAGGCCCGCTGGGAGCTGGACTTCCTGCTGAAGATGCAGGTGCCCGACGGGCAGCCGCTGGCCGGCATGGCCCACCACAAGATCCACGACGAGCAGTGGACCGGCCTGCCGCTGATGCCGCACGACGACCCGCAGAAGCGCGAGCTGCACCCGCCGACCACCGCGGCCACCCTCAACCTGGCGGCGACCGCGGCCCAGGCGGCGCGGCTGTACGCCCCCTACGACCGGCAGTTCGCGGCGAAGGCCCTGGCGGCCGCCCGCAAGGCCTGGTCGGCGGCGCTCGCGCACCCGGATGTGTACGCCTCCGACAGCGACGGCATAGGCGGCGGCACCTACGCCGACGGCGATGTCGCCGACGAGTTCTACTGGGCGGCGGCCGAGCTGTATCTCACCACCCGCGAGAAGCAGTTCGCCGACCGCGTGCTCAACTCCCCGGTCCACACTGCCGACATCTTCGGCCCCATCGGCTTCGACTGGGCGCGCACCGCCGCGGCGGGCCGCCTGGACCTGGCGCTGGTGCCGAGCGCGCTGCCCGGCCGGGACAAGGTCCGCCAGTCGGTCGTCAAGGGCGCCGACCGCTACCTGGCCACCCTCAAGGCACACCCGTACGGAGTGCCGTACGCCCCGGACGAGAACAAGTACGACTGGGGCTCCAACCACCAGATCCTCAACAACGCGGTCGTCCTGGCCACGGCGTACGACCTCACCGGTGCGGCCAAGTACCGCGACGGCGCGCTCCAGGCCATGGACTACCTGCTCGGCCGCAACGCGCTGAACATCTCCTACGTCACCGGCTACGGCGAGGTCAGCGCCCACAACCAGCACGCCCGGTGGTACGCCCACCAGCTCGACCCGAACCAGCCGAACCCGCCGCGCGGCACTCTGGCCGGCGGAGCGAACTCCGGCATCCAGGACCCCTTCGCGCAGAGCAAGCTCCAGGGCTGTGTCGGGCAGTTCTGCTACATCGACGACATCCAGTCCTGGTCGACCAACGAGCACACGATCAACTGGAACGCCGCTCTGGCCCGGATGGCGTCCTTCGTCGCCGACCAGGGCTGACCGAGCTGACCGTATGACGGCCGGTACCGCCTCGGGACGCTTGTGACCTGGGAGTATTTACGGGTAAGTACCCGAGCGGTACCGTGTCGTCATGCCAGCCCTGAATGTGGAGTTCAGTGAGCGCGAGCTCGAGGACCTCCGGCAGATCGCCAAGGAGCGCGGTACGTCGATGAAGGCCCTCGTGCGGGAGGCGGCCGCCGCCGACATCGCCCGGCACCGCGCGCTCAAGGAAGGCGCCGAGGCCTTCCGCCGGTTCTTCTCGGCCCACGCCGACGAATTCGCCGCGGCGTTCCCCGACGACGAGGCGCCCGCCAAGGGCGCGGGGCGGGTCGCCTGACCGATGACACCCGTCATCCACATCGACGTGCCCTGGCTGCTCCAGCGCCACGAGGAAGTGCTGCCGGAGCAGCCCACGATCAACGACTTCTCCGCGCTGGTCGCCGCCGTCGCCCGGCACCGCGTGGACCCGCCCCGGCTGGGCGTCGACTCCGACCCCGCCTGGCGCGCCGCCGCGCTGCTGCACACCCTCGCGCTGCTGAGGCCCCTGCCGTCGGCCAACGCCCGCTTCGCCTGCGCCACCGCGGTGGCCTACATGTTCGTCAGCGGCGTCGGCATCGACCCGCCGTACGGGGCGCTGGTGGACCTCGCCCGGGATCTCATCGACGGCAGCACGGACGTCTACGGCGCCGCCGACCGGCTGCGCTCCTGGCAGATATAGCCGCTACTGGGCGGATACAGCCCCGCCGGTGTGGCCGCCGGCCCTGCGGAGACCGCTTCCCGTGCCCCCCGGCCGGACGCTCGGGGCCGCCGGCCGAGGGCGGGAGGAACAGGGCCGGCGGCCGATTTCGCGCAGGAGAGCCGCCGTCCCGCGCGGGGCCTGCCGAGTAGGCCGCTGCCCAGTCCACTACGTGCCCCCGGAGGCCGGGAGCGTGCGCGGCGGACCGCTGCGGGCGCGCCTTTCACACGGGGCGCATGGAATGGCGAAAAGCAGTGCGATTCGGCAGGCCGGATCCCTTCCTGACTTTCTTTCAGTGATACGCATGTTTCCCAAGTGCCTTGTTGGCCTTGTGTGCGCTGTGCCAGGGTGAACCGCCCGGAGTCCGGGCTCTTTTCTCAGTCGGCCGAACTCCTGTGTGTCGCACATACGCGTGGGAAGGAATCCGTTCAGTGCCACCCACCCCCCACCCTCCCCGTCCGCCCTACCCGCCACCCGGCGCGTTTCCCGGAGAATCCGACGAGTCGCTCGCCGGCCGGCTCCGGGGAAACACGGACGCGGAGGTCTCCCGTTCCACCGCCCTGTTGATCGCGCGGCATTGGCGGCCCGCGCACGAGTACGCGGTCATCTGCCTCGCGGACGCCGGGCCCACCGCTGCGATGGTGACCGCCGCCGCCGTCCACCAGCTCCTCGACCGCCTCACCCTCGGCGAAGGCGCCGTCGCCCTGCGCCCACGGCTGCTGACCGCCGTACGGGACACGGTGCGGCTGTGGGCCGCCGAGGAGCGGATATCCGCCGTACTGCCGGATCTGACCAGACCGGCCGGAGGGCGCGGCATGCGGGTCGCGCCCGCGCGAACGCCGGAGAACCGCAGACTCACCGAGCGGGCATTCAAGGAGCTGCGGCGCATCGATCAGTGCCTGCTGTGGCACACCGAGGTCGAGGCGGAAGCGGTCGCCGTTCCGGCGGAGCTGCTCGGCATGGACGTCGAAGTCGCCACGACGACCGTCGAACAGGCGCGTGAAAAACTCCGGGAAGGCTGCGTCCGCGCCCATCGGGAACTCGCGCCGACAAAAGAATGCCGCTTCTACAACCGCCTTCTCGACGTGCCCATCCGGCGCGGCGGAGCCCTCCTTCCGGAGGTGCGCCGGCATGTCGCCGAGTGCCGTTACTGCCGGGCCGCCGCCGAACAACTGAGTTATTTCGAGAGCGGATTGGGGGAACTCCTCGCCGAGGCGGTACTCGGCTGGGGCGCCCGCCGGTATGTCGAGTCCCGCCCGGGCCGGGCCCGCGCGACACCCGGCCCGCGCACGGGGGCACGCCACAGGCTGCCGTCCCGCACCCCGGCCCCCCGGCGCTCACCGAGGGCCCTGCTCACCGGAGTCGGCCTGGCCTCGGCCGGGATTCTCGCGATCGTCCTCGCGGCGGGGCTGTGGGGCACCGACGACAGGGCCGAGCCGATGGCCTCGACGGGCGCGAGCGGCCGCGACCCGTCACCCGAGCCGGGCCTGCTGAACGCGGGCGCGGGCCTCTGCCTCGACATCGACGGGCAGCCACGCCCCGGCGCGGGCACCCGCCTCGCCACCTGCACATCGGCCCGCACCCAACTGTGGTCCTACGCGTCCGACGGCCTGCTCCGCAGCGATGCCGAGCCGAGCCTGTGCCTGGACTCGCACATGGACGCCGGTGTGGTGATCCTCGCGAGGTGCGCGGCACGCGACGACCCACGGGCCGACGACGTCCGCTACGAGTTCACGGACAAGGGCGAGCTGCTGCCCCGCTGGGACGACAGCCTGGCCCTGGCGGCCACCACCGCCGACACGAGCGCTGACATCGTCGTCAAGGTGAGGGACGGCTCGGAGTTGCAACGCTGGCGCCGAGCCGTGGGGAACTGATCACACCGGCCCGGCCGGAGACGGGGGAGGCGGATCTCCTCCATCACCGGCCGGGACGAAAGTGACCTTGAAGAGGTGAGGCCAGAGCTTGCCGGTGATCAGGAACTGGTCGGTGCCCGGTACGGCGGCGATGCCGTTGAGGACCTCGGCTCTGCGGCGTTCGGACGGCGTCAGCAAGCCGGCGGCGTCGATACGAGCGGTGACGGTGCCGGTGTGCGGATCGATGCGCACGATCGTGTCCGTGAGGTAGACGTTGGCGTAGACGGAGCCGTCGGGTGCGCATTCCAACTCGTTGAGCAGCTTCACCGGCCGGCCGTCCTGGCGTACGTCGACACCGCCTGTCGCCTTGAAGGTGACCGGGTCCCGGAAGGTGAGCCGGTCGCTGCCGTCGCTCATCACCAGCTGCTCCCGTCCGGCGACGCGGTGGTGGCAGAGGCCCCATCCCTCGCCCTGGTAGGTGACCCTGCGGCGTTCCGCGAGGGTCTTGGGATCGCGTTCGACGGCGATGCCGTCGCGCCAGGTGAGTTGCCACAGGCTGGAACCGGACAAGGTGATGCCTTCGCCGAACAGAGGCGCCGGAAGTTCGGCGAGCACGGTGGGCGGCTCACCCGGCGGTCCGGAACGCACGGAGGACCGGCCCACCAGGCCGGTGCTTTCGTAGAGGGTGCCGCCGTGCAACTCCAGGCCCTGGGTGAAGGCCTGCGGATCGTGGGGGAGGACATCCTGCACTTCGACTCGCCACAGCTGGGCGCGGGCGGCACGCGATCCCTTGGGCAGAGCTGTCGTGCGTGCCGCGCTGTCGGTGGAGCCGGGGGAGCAGGCCCCGAGGGCGGCGCCGGAAACCAGCACGCCCAGCACGAAGCGCGCCATCCCCTGCCTCAATCGATGAATGCTCATCACTTCGTTCGTTTCCGGAGAACACGGCGGTTCGGGTGTCAGACGCTAATGGAACCCCATTCGTCCATGACGGGACCGAGATCGATTTCACCCAATTGCTCCGCCGGGTCTTGCTCCGTCGCAGCGAACGGGTGAAACGGCAATGGCTCCCATAAGCCGGGTCACGTAGCAAAGCGCCTTGTATGCAAGTCTCATGCCTGCTCGCACTCCCCCTCCCCCTCCGTAGCGACCGCAATTCCGCGGTCGACGACAGTTCACAGGAGATTCCCGTATGAGCAGATTCGGGTTGAGGTGGCGGATCGCCGCCTTCGCCGTGGTGATGGGGCTGACCTCCGCCTTCCCGTTCACCGTCGGCGCCACGCCCGCAGCCGCCCAGCCGCCGTCGTCGGGCAGCATCGACATCGAGAAGACCCACACCGGAACCTTCGCGCGGGGCGGCCAGGGCACGTACACCATCACTCTGGAAGTCGTCGGGGAACAGCCGTCCCTCACGGTGTACGACGAGCTTCCCACAGGTCTCACCATCGACAGTTTCACCCAGAGTTCGGCCATCTTCGACTGCAACAACACAGAAACGACGGTCGACTGCTTCGGGACCGGTGTGCTTGAGGGGACCTACACGTTTCAGGTCGTGGTCGATGTCGCCGCGAACACCCCCTGTACGGTCACCAACACCGCGCAGGGAATCGGCAGCGGCCTCTCCGACATGGACAGCGACCCCACCACCATCACGGGCGGCGACTGTGACGGCGATGGTGACGGCGATGGAGATGGAGACGGGGACGGCAACGGGTCCCTCCTGCCGATCAACCTCAGCGGACTCCTCTCCTTCTTCAACAACATCTCCACCAACAACAACATCAACAGCCCTGGTGGCACCAACACGACCGACCAGCGTTTCCGGCTGACTTCCTGAGCCGAGAGAGAGCCCTCTGCCGATGTTTCCCCTTCGGCAGAGGGCTCTCGGTGTCAGTCGGCCTCCGGACCCCGGTCCCGGACCTCGTGCACGTGCTCCAGCGACTCCTGAAGCTCGGTCAGCCAGTCGTCGGTGTGCCGCCGCACCAGCCGCACGCACCAGGCGAGGGCGTCGCTGCGGCTGCGGGCCACGCCCGAGGCGACGAGGGTGTCCAGGACCTGCCGCTCGCTCTGTCGCAGCCGGGTCATCACCGGAGCGGCGACATGCGTGAACAGAGCACGTTCCGTCCCGCACTCCACGCCCCAGGACACCTTCCTGCGGAAGCGGTGCTCGGCCTCGCGGGCGACCGCCATGCGGTCCTCGCGGGTGCGTTCGCGGAACTCCTCGATCCGGCCCCGTACGGCCGCGTCGCGTTCGGCGGGCGGGGCGTCCTCCGCGAGCCGGGGCTCGGGGATGCGCCCGATGACGGTGATCTCCTCGCGGTCGACCGAGACCTCGGTCAGCTCCTCGAAGAGGCCGTCGGGCAGACGGCCGGCGAACCAGCCGCGTAGTTCCTCCTGCTGCTGCTTCGTAATCATGTAATGACGATTACTCGCGCGGTTCATGAACGCAAGGGGTCGCGCAGGGGCTCTTCGGGGGCTGCTCGGGGGCCGATCCGGAATGTTTCCAGCCGATTACGCAGCGTGAGAAAAGCGGCCATTCGGCCACTGCAGATGATCATGGAGCGGACTAATCGGTGCTTGGAACGCTCGATTCCGTGACTTCACGCCACTGATTCAATACGCAAGGTTACTGAAACCTATGGGTTCGATGTGAATTCCGGCGGCGTTCTCGGCAGACTCGCGGTCGCCGGTCGGGGACCACACCCGGTCCCCGTGCCGGCACCCCCCGAATCGAGCGGAAGGATGCACACAATGCGGAACACCGCGCGCTGGGCAGCGACCCTCGGCCTCACGGCCGGCGCCCTCTGCGGACCCCTGACCGGGGCCGCCCTCGCCGCCCCCGGCAGCGCACCGGCGTCTCTCTACGCCCCGTCCGCCCTGGTGCTCACCACGGGCCACGGTGAGACCGCGGCCGGCGTCACCCCCGAGCGTGCTGTCACGCTCGACTGCTCCACGGTGCCCACGGGCACCCATCCGGCGCCCGCCGCGGCCTGCGCCGAACTGCGCGCGGCCGGAGGCGACTTCGACGCGCTGAACAGCCGGCAGGACGTGCTGTGCACCCGGGAGTGGGACCCCGTGGTCGTCACCGTCACCGGCGTCTGGCGGGGTCAGCGCGTCTCCTATGAGCGCACCTTCGCCAACGAGTGCGTGAAGAGCTCCGTCGAATCGAGCCTCTTCTCGTTCTAAAGGACCGGGGCCGTACGGAACGCGTTGGACAGAGCCGGACCCGTGACTGGGGAGTGCGGGCACGGTCGCTGAGTTCCTGCGGTTTCCCGCGCCGGGGACCGGCCGGGCGGAGTGGGGCCGCCCGGCCGGACCCCGGCATTTTCATGCCCTGCATCATGCGTCGCGTCATGCTTCACGTCCTGTATCACGGTCCCGGGGCTGTTCCCGGGTGCGGTGGCTGGTGTCGCACCACGGGAAGCGGCGGCTGCGCGCGCAGGTGCACAGCGCCACCCGGAACCGGTCGGACCGCACCACCGACCCGTCCTCCAGCTCCACCTCCACCGGGCCCTCCATCAGCAGCGGGCCCTGCCGCCGGGCCACGACCCGGCGGGGTGTCTCGGTCTCGGGGTCCTTGCGGACCGGCTCAGGTGAGTTCGGCACGGACGACCACCAGCTCCTCCGTGTCGTCGGCGGCGGACAGCAGGCCCCGCTCGCGCAGCCAGTCCCGCCGGGAGCGCAGCACCCGCCCGAAGGGGATGCGGTGGCGCCGTACGACGGCCGCCTTCATCCCCGCGTCCCGCAGGCGCAGGACCGTGCTCTCGGGTCCGCTGAGCGCCGAGTGCACCACCAGCAGCACGCCGCCGGGCCGCAGCAGCGCCGGGGCCTCCTGGCAGATCCGGTCCAGGACGAGCCTGCCGTCCGGGCCCGCGTTCCAGGCGCGGGCCGCCCCGCGCGGACGCCCCGAGCCCGGGGGCGCGGGGACGTACGGGGGGTTGGCGAGGATGAGGTCGAACGACTGGCCGCGTACGGGGGCGAAGAGGTTGCCGCGCCGCACGCGGACCGGCAGGCCGGCCAGCCGGGCGTTGACCCGGGCCGCCCATGCCGCCCGCCAGGACACGTCCACCGCCGTCACCCGTGAGCCCTGCCGCGCCGCGTCCAGCGCCAATGTGCCGGTTCCCGTGCCGACGTCGAGGACGGATGCTCCGGGCGGCAGTGGCTCCTCGGAGAGTGCGTCGGCCAGCAGGGCGGTGTCCTCCTGCGGGGGATACACACCGGGTGGGGTGAAGGGGATCATGGACCCCAGGTACCCAAGAATGTCATGAAATACCGGAAACGGCCTTCTGGTTTTCGGGGAGCGGCGCGTGCAGCGACGACCTCCCCGCCCGCCAGGCCCCGAGCAGATGCCCGGCCAGGCGGTCCTCCAGCCACTCGGTCGCGTCGATGCCGAAGGCGATGTCGGCGGCGAGATTCGGCTCGGCCTCCAGCAGGCCGCCGACCACCTCGTGCCGTACGACCTGCTCGTGCACCGCGTCGGCCTCTACATGCTCGTCGTAGAAGAACTCGGCGGCCGGGCCCGCGCCCGTGCGGCGCATCGCCTTGGCCAGGCGCCGGGAGGCGGGGGAGGAGGTGACCTCCACGGACGCGAAGTGCCCGACGAGCGCGCCCCGCAGGGAGCGGTGCAGGCCGAGCAGCGACATGAGGTTCACGGTGGCCAGGGCGGGGGCGCAGGCCGCGTCCACGTAGCGGCCGTACGCCGTGTCCAGTCCCAGGTCGTCCATCAGCCGGGCGAACAGGTCGGCGTGCACCCGGTCGGCGCGGCCGCCGCCGAACTCGTCGAACTCCACCGCGGCCATCGCCGCCTTGGCCCGGCCGTACAGCCGGGGCAGCACCCAGGCGTGCGGGTCGGCCTCCTTCAGGTGGTAGACCGAGCGCTGGGCGGCGTACTCGCGCACCTGCCACAACTCGCCCCGGTCGGCCAGGAAGTGGCTGACGCCCTCGGCGTCGGCGGGCTCGACGAGCAGGCGTTCCAGAGCCCCGGCCACGTCGTCGTGGGCCGGGACGTCCGCGCGTAGCGCGGTGAGGAAGCGGTGCTCCAGCGCGGCCCGGGTGTGCAGCAGCTGGGGGTCCCACTCGCGGTCAGCGGGCACTCCGGCCAGGCCCCGGTAGTGCAGCTCGTAGCACAGATGCAGGGCCAGCTGGAGGTCGTCGCCGTAGGGCTCCGCGGCCGCGACCTCCTCCGGGGGCGGCAACGGCCCCGTGCCGAGCAGATACTCCCGTACGGCAGCGGAGACCGGCCCCCGCGGCGACGGCGGACACGGTTCCGTACGCTCTTGATCCATGCGCCCCGGGTACCCACCCGGCGCCGGTGGTGTCACTCGCCCTGCGACTCCTCCTGGGCCTCGGTGTTCGGGGTGATCGCCTCGCCGGCCTCACCTCGGTGGCGGCGTTCCTCCTCGTCGTCCTCGCCGACCCGGCGCTCGGCGTCGAGGATCTCGCGGAGCACCTCCTCGCGGGCGGTCTCGGGATGTTCCTCGGGGCGGGTGTCCTCGTCCGACATGGCGGCTCCTTCGTACGTCCGTTGAGCGAGCGGTCAGCGGTGGGCGCCCGCGATGCGCAGCGGGACCGGCTCGGTGGCCGGGGTGTCGTCGGCGGGCTCGGCGATACGGGCCCACCAGGCGGGGCCGTCCTCGATGTGGCGCAGCAGGACGCCCTCGCGGATCGCCCAGGGGCAGATCTCGACCTCCGGGATGCCGGTGAGCTTCATCGCCGTATGGGCCACGACGGCGCCGGCGAGGCTCTGCGCGGCACGCGGCGCCGAGATGCCGGGCAGCAGGGCGCGCTCGGCGACGGACAGACCGGCCAGCCGGTCCGCGGCGGCGCGCAGGTCGGAGCGGCGCATCAGCCGCTGGGTGAAGGGTCCCTGCCGGCCGGGCGGGGCGCCGCACAGCCGGCCGAGCTGCTGGAAGGTGCGGGAGGTGGCCACCGCGCTGCGCGGCCCCTCCCAGCGGATGCGTGCCGCCACGTCCCGCATCTGGTGCCGCACCGCCCGGCGCAGCTCCCTCACCCGGGCCGGGCCCGGCGGGTCCTCGCCCGCGAAGAACTCGCGGGTGAGCCGGCCCGCCCCCAGCGGCAGCGAGGCCACGAAGTCCGGCAGCCGGCCCCGGCCGAAGGCCACCTCCAGCGAGCCGCCGCCGATGTCCAGCACCGCCAGCGGACCTGCCCGCCAGCCCGCCCAGCGGCGGGCCGCCAGGAACGTCAGCTCGGCCTCCAGTTCACCCGGCAGGGTGCACAGGGCGACGCCGGTGCGGGAGGTGACCGCGTCGAGCACCTCGCGCCGGTTCGGCGCGGCTCGGACCACGGCGGTCGCGAAGGCGAGCGGCGGCTCCGCGCCCCACCGGGCCGCGGTCCGTTTCGCCTCGGCCACCGCTCCGACGAGCCGCTCCACGGCCTCCTCGGGCAGCCGTCCGCCCGGCTCCAGGCAATCCGTCAGCCGCAGCCGCCACTTGGCGGTGTGGACCGGCAGCGGCACCCCGCTCCCCGCATCCGCCACGACCAGCCGCACCGTGTGCGATCCGACATCCACCACACTGATCCGCATGGGCAGGCGAGTACCCATCCGGCGGGGTGCGAGAACGGACGTCTTCCGGCCACCCGGGGTGTACGTATGCCGTCGTTGCGGGAGGAATGGGGCATCGCACGGCTCCCGAAGGAGTGATCCACCATGCCCGCCGACCTCACCGGCACCTTTCTCGCCCTGGACGACGGCCGCCCCGCCGTCGTCATCGGCCGCGTCTACGCCCGTCCCGTCGAGTGGGTCTGGTCCATGCTGACCGCCCCCGGGTGGTTCCCCGCCCGGACCGAGTTCGAGCTGCGCCCCGGCGGCACGGTCCGCTTCAGCGGCGACCCCAACCAGCCCGGCTCCACCGGCCTGGTCCTGGCCGTCGACGAGCCCCGCCACCTGGCCTTCGAGTGGGGCGGCGACGAGATCCGCCTCGACGTGGCGCCGGAGCAGCCCGAGCGGACCCGGCTGACGCTCACCAACGTCCTCGCCGACGCGGAGGCCGCGGCCCGCAACGCGGCCGGCTGGGAGGTGTGCCTGACCGCCCTGGACGCCATGGCCGACGGCCGCACCCCGACGGGACCCGGCGCCCTGTGGCAGGAGGCCTACGACGGCTACGTCCAGGCCGGATTCCCCTCGGGCGCCCCTGTCCCCGGCCTGGAGTGACTCAGGCCAGCTGCCGCCGCACCAGCTCGTGCAGCCGCCCGGCGGTGTCGGCGAGCAGGTGCGCCGGGGGGCCCTGCTGGACGACCCGGCCGTTCTCCATCACGATCACCCGGTCGGCGTCCAGCACCGTGGACAGCCGGTGCGCGATCACGACGCGGGTCGCGTCGAGCGCCTTGGTCGACTCGATCACCCGGCGCTGCGTCTCGTTGTCCAGCGCGCTGGTCGCCTCGTCGAAGAACAGGATGCGCGGACGCCGGATCAGCGCCTGGGCGATCATCAGCCGCTGCCGCTGCCCGCCGGAGACCGCGCCGCCGCCGGAGACGATCGTGTGCAGGCCCATCGGCATCCGCCGGATGTCGTCGGCGAGCCCCGCCAGCTCCGCCGCGGCCATCGCCTCCTCCGGCGTGTACGGCTCCGTGCCGCAGATGACGTCCAGGATCGAGCCGGTGAACGGCTGCGCGTGCTGGAGCACCACCCCGCACTGCCGTCGCACCGCAGACTGGTCGAGCGCCGCCAGGTCCTGCCCGTCGTACAGCACGCTCCCGGAGACCGGCCGGTCGAAGCCGATCAGCAGCCGCAGCAGCGTCGACTTGCCGCAGCCGCTCGGGCCGACCACCGCCACGAACTCGCCCGGCCGCACCTCGAAGGACACGTCGTCGAGCACCAGCGGCCCGTCGTCGGAGTAGCGGAACGACAGCCGCCGCGCCTCGAGCGCTCCTGACAGCGGACCCGGCCGGGTGCTCGCCGACCGCACCTCGGGCGCCGCCGCCAGCACCGGCTTGATCTCCTCGTACAGCGGCAGCGCCGCCACCATCGACACGAACGCGCCGGTCAGCTGGGTCACCGAGGTCAGCAGCATGGTGACCGCGGTGTGGAAGGCCAGGAAGTCCGCGGCCGACATCGCGCCCCGCGCCGGGCCCGCCAGCAGCATGAACATCAGCAGCGAACACACCGGCAGATACACCGTGCCCAGCACCGCCGACAGGTTCTTGATCCGGCCGACCCGCTGCTGCAGCTCCCGGCTGCGCGCGAACTCGCCCGCCCATGCCGCGTACGCGTAGTTCTCCGCCGCCGCGACCCTGAGCTTCGGCAGGCCCCGCAGCGTCTGGAACGCCTGGTTGTTCAGCCGGTTCGTCAGCTTCACCAGCCGCCGCTGCCAGCGCACCTGCCACAGCCCCAGGCCCAGGAACACCGCGGCGACCAGCACCAGCATGCCGACCGCGGCCAGCGCCATCGGCACGCTGTACCAGAGCAGCAGTGCCAGGTTCATCGCGCCGACGGTCACCGACTGCGCGACCGTCGGGCCCACACCGGCGAGCAGCCGCCGGATCGCGCTCACCCCCATCGCGGCACTCGCCAGCTCGCCGGTGGACCGCCCGGCGAAGAAGCTCGTCGGCAGTCGCAGCAGCCGGTCCCACACGGCCGGCTGGAGTGTCGCCTCGATCCGGCCCTCCAGACGCAGGATCGTCAGGTTCTGCAGCAGCATGAACGCCGCCGACACCAGCGCGCTGACCATCACCGCCAGACACACCTGGCCGATCAGCCCGGCCTGCGCCTTCGGCACGTACTCACCGAGCACCTTGCCGGTCGCCACCGGCACCAGCGCGCCGATCGCCACCGTCACCAGGCCCGCGCCCAGCAGCGCCGCCACATCCCCGCGGGTGCCGCTCAGCACGAACCGGGCGAGCCCGAGGGGGCCGAGCCGGAGTTCGGGCAGCGGCCGGTAGAGCATCACCGCGCGCGGCTCGAACTCGCCCGCGTTCGCCTTCTCCACCGGCGTCTCCCGCCCGGTGGCCGGCTGCACCGCGACATAGCCGCCGCGCCGCCACAGCAGCGCCACCGGCGCCCCCGACAGGGCCCGCCGGCCCACCAGCGGGCCCACGTCGTCGCGCCACCAGCGTCCGTCGAGCCGTACCGCCCGGGTCCGCACCCGCGAGGCCAGCGCGATCCGCTCGACCGGGTCGAGGCGCTCGCTCTCGGTGCCGCCGTGCGCGGGCTCCGCCAGCGTGATCCCGGCTGCTTCGGCGACCAGCTTGCACGCCGCGTACGTGGCGTCGGCGTCCGCCGCCGTCTGGCGCCGCGACGAGGTCCTGCCGATGGACGCCAGCAGCGTCCGGTCGGCCTGCGCGCGCACCGCCTCACCGGCCCGGATGCCCGCCGCCGCACGCGTCTCGTGATGCTGCTCCAGCTCCTCGATCCAGCGGTCCAGCGTGGTCAGCAGCCGGTACTGCTGCTCGACCAGGCTCTGCCACAGCGCCGGGTCCATCAGCAGATCGGCGGCCGCCTCCGCGCCGTACAGGGAGCCGTACTGCACGCTGCCGGGCGGCACCTGCATCCAGAACACGTCGTCGTCGGCCATCGCCGCCGTCGGGTCGGCCGCCATCGGCGCCTCGAACAGCACCGACAGACCGCGGCCCACACCGAGGGCGAGCGCGTGCTCCAGCGGACTCGGCTGCGGGGGCAGGTACTGAGGATTGCCCCACTCGTCGTACGACACGGTCTGCGGCTGCTGGTACAGCTCCCGCAGCGCGATCCGGTGCACCACGCAGTCCCGCAACGGCCGTGCCACCAGCGAGTGCTGAGGCCCCGTCACCGGTCCGAGCAGCAGCGCGCCCGCCTCCAGGCGGCCCACATGATGCCACTGGCCCTGCTGTACGGCGTCCACCGCGAACAGGTCCAGCGCCCCGGCCGCCACCAGCCACAGCACCTGCGGGCCCTCCAGCTCAAGGCGGCTGAAGCCCGTGCAGTCGATCCGGCTGCCCATCGCGCCGAGCGCGGTCAGCACCGCGTCGCCCTCGTACACGTCCTGTACGGCCGTCATCTCACCGCTCCCTGACCAGCGCCGCGTACGCCCCGCCGCGCGCCACCAGCTCCTCGTGCCGGCCACGCTCGACGACCGTGCCGTGCTGCAGCACGACGATCTCGTCGCTGTCGCGTACGGTGCTCAGCCGGTGCGCGATCACCACACAGGCGCAGCCGCGCCGGCGCAGGTTGTCCATCACCACCTGCTCGGTCTCCGCGTCCAGCGCGCTGGTCACCTCGTCCAGCACCAGGATGCTCGGCCGGCGCACCAACGCCCGCGCGATCTCCAGGCGTTGCCGCTGACCACCGGAGAAGTTGCGCCCGTCCTGCTCGACCGGGCTGTGGATGCCGCCGGGCCTGCGCATCACCACGTCGTACAGCGCCGCGTCCTTCAGCGCCTCCACCACCGCCTCGTCCGGGATCGACGGGTCCCACAGCGCCACGTTGTCCCGCACGCTGCCCTCGAACAGGAACACCTCCTGGTCGACGAACGACACCGAGGCCGCCAGCGCGCCGCGCGGGATGTCCTCAAGGCGCCTGCCGTCGATGCGGATCACGCCCTCCCAGGGCGTGTACAGGCCCGAGATCAGCCTGGACACCGTCGACTTGCCGCTGCCCGAGCCGCCGACCAGCGCCACCTGCCGCCCGGGTCCGACCGTCAGGTCGAAGCCGCTGAGCAGGGGCTTGTCCAGCGGGCTGTAGCCGAAGGTGATGTTCTCCAGCTCCACATGGCCCTGCAGCCGCCGCGTCGACTCGCCCTTGCGTGTGTACAACGGGTCGGCGCGGAAGTTCTCCACGTCCTTCAGCCGGGCCACGTCCGCCGCGAAGTCCTGGATCCGCCCGACCACGCCGTTGAGCCGGGTCAGCGGCGCGGTGAACCGGGTCACCAGCGCCTGGAAGGCGACCAGCAGACCCACCGACACATGCCCCTCGACGGCCCGCAGCCCGCCGATCCACAGGATCAGCGCGCTGTTCAGCGTCGCCAGCGCCGGCGCGACCACACCCAGCCACGCCCCCGGCACCCCGAGCCGCTGTTGCTCCTCCAGCGTGGTCGCGTGCTGCCCCGCCCACTTGCGGAAGTAGCCGTCCTCCCCGCCGGTCGCCTTCATCGTCTCGATCAACTGCAGCCCGGTGTACGCCGTGTTCGTCAGCCGCGCGCTGTCCGCCCGCAGCTTCGCCGTCCGGGTCGCCCGCAGCCGTACGACGATCCGCAGCGCGACGACGTTCAGCAGGGCCACGCCGATGCCGACGCCCGTCAGCTGAGGGTCGTAGGTGTACAGCAGGACGGCATACAGCACGACCACCACCGCGTCCACGCCGGCCGCCGCCAGATCGCGGGCCAGCGTCTCGGCGACGGCGTCGTTGGACTGCAGGCGCTGCACCAGGTCGGCCGGGCTGCGCTGGGCGAAGAACGTCACCGGCAGGCGCAGCAGATGGCGCAGGAAGCGCGCGCTCGACAGCGTCGAGGAGATGATCCGGCCGTGATGGAGGTTGGCCTGCTGCAGCCAGGTCAGCACCACCGTGAGCAGCACACACGCGCCCATCGCGGTGAACAGCACGCCCAGCAGCGAGGTCTGGCCGCCGATCAGGAACGTGTCGATGTAGGTGCGGCTCAGCGCGGGCACCGCCGCGCCGACCAGCACCAGCAGCAGGCTCGCCAGCACCGCGGCGGGCAGCGTGCCCGCCGTGCCGCGCAGCCGGGCCGGCATCGCGCCCCACACACCGGTGCGCCGCCCGCCCCGGGTGAAGCCCTCGCCCGGCTCCAGCACCAGCACCACACCGGTGAAGCTGCCGTCGAACTCCTCCATCGGCACGAACCGGCGGCCCTTGCCGGGGTCGTTGACGAACACACCGCGGCGGCCGAAGCGGCGGCCCATGCCGTCGTAGACGACGTAGTGGTTGAAGTTCCAGAACAGGATCGCCGGACCCTGCACCCCGGCGAGAGCCGCCAGGTCCATCTGCATGCCCTTGGCCGTCAGGCCGTAACTACGGGCCGCCTTCAGCAGGTTGGAGGCCCGCGAGCCGTCGCGGGAGACACCGCAGGCGATGCGCAGCTCCTCCAGCGGGACGTGCCGGCCGTGGTGGGCCAGCACCATCGCCAGCGAGGCGGCGCCGCACTCGACGGCCTCCATCTGGAGCACGGTCGGGGTGCGCACGGTCTTCGTGCGCGGCTTGGGCGGGGGCGCGGCAGCACGCCGCCTGGTCGCGGTCACGGCAGCAGCCAGTCGACGGGACGCTGATCCGCCAGATGGATCGAGCCGTCGGCCAGGGTCATGGAGGTCAGCGCGTGCGGCGGCCCGTCGGAGGTGGACCAGCGGTAGCCGCTCTTCGTGCCCGTCGCCCGCTCCAGCTGCACCAGCACCGCCACCGGGCGGCCGTCGCGGCTCAACTGCTCGCCCAGCTGGGCGTCCCCGAGGAACACAGCGATCTGCCGGGCCGACTGCGGGGCGGGGTCCACGGACTTCACCCGGCCGCGCAGCACCCCGTAACTCTGCGCCGGGACCGTCTGCACGGTCAGGTCCACGGCCGCGCCCACGGGGATCGAGGCCGCGCTCTTCGCGGGCACGTACACCGTCGCGTACAGCGGGGCGTCGGCGCGCGTCACCTTCTCCACGGCGGCGAGGTCGGCGCCGGTGGAGACGATCTGTCCGACGGAGGCGGCGAGCGCGGTGACCCGGCCCGCGGCGACCGCCCGGACGACGGTCTCGCCCTCGGCGGTCCGCACCTTCAACACCGGTGCGTTCATGGCCAGTTGTCCGCCCGGCTCGGCCAGGACGTCGGTGACCTGGCCCGCGACCGGGCTCTGCAGGATGTAGCTGCCGCGGCCGTGGGTGAGGACGGCGGGAGCGCTCACGGTGGAGGACACCGAGCCCGTCACCGCCCACACGGACGCGGCCACCATCGCGACCAGCGTCACGGACAGCACGAGCCAGCCCTGCGGGCGGGCCAGCCGCACGGGAAGGTCGAGCTCTTCCGGCGACTGGAGTTTGGCGAGGGCCTGTTGGCGGAACTGCACGGATCTTCCTCACCCGGTGATGCGCGTCGGGACAGAACGAGTCCCGGGGCCCGTCAGGAGGCCCCGGGACTCAAGAGCACGTCAAGGTGTGCTCGGCTGGGCTCAGAGACCCGCGACAGCGCCCTGGATCGGGGACACGTTCACGCCGGCCACGCCCTGGACCAGGCCGGTGGCGGTGTTGACCAGGCCGAAGGCACCCGGGGCAACCTCCTGCGCCAGGCCGAGGGTGCTGTCGAGGGCGTTCAGCTGCAGGCCGCCGGAGACGTTGTCGAGGTCGGCGTCGGCGATCTCGGCGGTCTCGACCTGGGGGGTGGAGTTCATGATGGAACTTCCCTTCATTGGATATTCACAAGGGGGAAAGCGGCCCCCTCTGCGGGGACAGAAGAACGGCCGCGGTGCGATGGATAAAAGCACGCGGCCGCCTCGCCCTTCCAATCAACCAGCCCCCTCACCTGGGCGTTTGGGCTCCCCGCGCAACGTATTGGTGCAGGCGCGCGCACGGCTTGGTGGCGACTTCTTCACAACCTGGGCGACAAGGGGGTGAGGGGCCCGCGAGGCGGGTGCGGCGAATTCCGGCACTCCCGCCCCAAAGGCATGACCGGCCACCGGTGCTTGTGCAGATCCGTCGACTGCCGTGCGCCGGTTGGGTATTCGGTGTGCAGATTCCCTGAAGCGGGGATTCCGTTCGAGGTTCGCAACCGACCGCTTCTGTCCGGTCGCTGTGCGTGGGCGATCGCCGATTCTCAGCCGAGCGATCGCTGTTGTCGCAGCCGAGCGGTCGCTGTTGTCGCAGCCGAGCGATCGCTGTTGTCGCAGCCGAGCGGTCGCTGTTGTCGCAGCCGAGCGGTCGCCGTCGTCTCAGCCGAGCAGCGCGTACACCGTGCTCGCCTTCGCGGCCAGCTCCCCGCTCGTCGCGTCCGTCATCGCGATCTCGGCGAACGCCATCCGGCGGCCCAGCTTGGTCAGCACCGCCTCGATCAGCACGTCCGACCCGGTCACCGCCCGCTGGAACGACGTCGACTGCTGAACGGTCGTCATGGGCACGAAGCCGCCCCGCGCCACCGACACCGCGATCACCGTCGCCGTGTCCGCCGCGGCCATCAGCGCCTGCCCCGACAGCGCCCCGCCCTCCCGGGCCAGCGCCGCCGACCAGGGCAGCCGCAGCACGGCCCGCTGCTCGCCCAACTCCTCGACGACCAGGCCGAGGTCCAGCACCCAGGGGGCGAAGTTGGCGGAAAGGATCTTGTCGGCCTCGGCCGTCGTCATCGTCATAAGGGGGATTGTTCCCCCGGCCCGCCCCGCATTGAACGCCCCGCTCGCCCCCTGCGTACCTCTGGCCATCCAGGCGCCCGACAGCCGCCGCCGGCGGTGCGACACCCCGTCAAGACCAGGAGGTCGAGAAGTTTGAGTCACAAGCGAATGCCGAAGCGCAGGGCCGCGATCGCGGCGGGCGGCGTGGCGGCGCTCGGAGCGGCGGCCCTGCTGCTGCCCCACGCCAACGCCTCCCAGGACGGCGCGGCGGACGCGACGGCGCCCCGGACCCTCAAGTCGGCCGACGCCTCCTCGCTCGCCGACCAGCTCGCCGCCGCTCTCGGCGACGCCTACGCCGGTGCCTACTACGACGCGGGCAGGCAACAGCTCGTCGTCAACGTCGTCGGCGACAACAACCAGCTCGTCGTGCAGGCCCAGCGGGCCGGAGCGGCCGTCCGCCAGGTCGACAACAGCACGGCCGAACTGAAGGCCGCCGCGCGGACCCTGAAGACCGAGGCGACCATCCCCGGCACCGCCTGGGCCGTCGACCCGCGCAGCAACAAGATCCTCGTCACCGCCGACCGGACCGTCACCGGCGACAACTGGGACACGCTGGAGTCGACCGTCGAACGCCTCGGCTCCGGCATGGCGACCCTGCGCAAGTCCTCCGGCACCTTCAAACCGTTCGTCTCCGGCGGCGACGCCGTCTTCGGCGGAGGCGCGCGCTGCTCCCTGGGCTTCAACGTCGTCGCGGGCGACGGCAGCCCGGCCTTCCTGACGGCCGGTCACTGCGGTGTCGCGGCCGAGCAGTGGTCCGACTCCCAGAACGGCGCCCCGATCGCCACCGTCGACCAGGCCGTGTTCCCCGGCGCGGGCGACTTCGCCCTCGTCAAGTACGACGACCCGGCGACCCAGGCCCCGAGCGACGTCAACATCGGTAACGGGCAGACGGTGGCCATCGGCCAAGCCGCCGACGCGGCCGTCGGGCTCCAGGTCCTCCGCATGGGCAGCACGACCGGCCTGCACGACGGCCAGGTCACCGGCCTCGACGCCACGGTGAACTACCCCGAGGGCACCGTCACCGGCCTCATCCAGACGAACGTCTGCGCCGAACCCGGCGACAGCGGCGGCTCCCTCTTCACCCAGGACGGCAGCGCCATCGGCCTGACCTCCGGCGGCAGCGGCGACTGCACCTCCGGTGGCGAGACCTTCTTCCAGCCGGTGACCACGGCGCTGGAGGCGGTCGGCGCGACGCTGGGCGCCGACGGCGGCGGTGGCGCGGGTGGCGGCGAGGAGGCCGGCGCCGGTGAGGAGGCCGGTGGCAACGCGATCGGCGGAGGCGACGAGGGCGGTGCCGGCGCCGGCGAGGAAGCCGGTGGTGACGCGGGCGCAGGCGAAGAGGCAGGCGCCGGCGAGGAAGCCGGTGCGGGGGCCGGCGATGAGTCAGGGGCAGGCGAAGAAGCGGGAGCCGGTGACGAGGCAGGCGCCGGTGCCGACGCCCCCGGCCTGTCGGAGACCCACTGATCCCTGACCCTCTGACCCCCTGACCCGCGGTCCGGTCCTTCGGCGGGAGGACCGGACCTCACCGCTCGGCACGCAGCAACAACAACGCCACGTCGTCCAACCGCTCCTCCGCCGCCGCCAGATGACCCACCAGCACATCGGCCAGCCGGTCCAGCGGCAGCTCCCCGGCCCCCGCGAGCCGGCGACCGAGTCCGGCGAGGGCCTCCTCGATGTCGATGCCGGGGGATTCGATGAGGCCGTCGGTGTACAGCACGAGCACCGAGCCGGGAGTCAGGGCGACCTCGGTCGTCGGATAGACGGCCGAGCCGTCGATGCCCAGCAGCGGACCGCCCGCCAGGTCCAGCACCCGGACCCGCCCGTCGGGCCGCAGCAGCAGGGGCGGCGGATGCCCGGCCCGCGCCATCACGGCCCGCCCATGGGCCGGATCCAGCCGTAGATACAGGCAGCTGGCGAACAGCTCGGCGCCGAGGTCGATCAGCAGCCGGTTGGTGCTGGCCATCACCTGCTCGGGCGCCTGCCCGACCGTCGTGTACGCCCGTACGGCCGTGCGCAACTGCCCCATCAGCCCGGCCGCGGTCACGTTGTGCCCCTGCACGTCCCCGATGACCGCGGCCGCTCCGCCCGCCGTCGGCACCAGGTCGTAGAAGTCGCCGCCGATGTCCATGCCGCGGGTGGCCGGCAGATAGCGCGCGGCCGCCGCCACACCGGGCAGCGGCGGCAGCGAGTGCGGCAGCAGGGCGGCCTGGAGGCCGTGCGCGAGCTGGTGTTTGACGTCGTAGAGCAGCGCCCGCTCCAGGGCCAGCGCGATCAGCCCGCCCACGCTGGTGAGGACGGCCCGTTCCTCGGTGGGGAAGGCGTGCGGCTCGGCGTAGGCGAGGACGCAGGTGCCGACCGGGCGGCCGGAGGCGATCAGCGGAAGGTAGGCCCAGGCGGCGAAGCCGTCCGGCGTCGAATGGCGAGCCGGATACAGATGTTCGAGCTGTGCCCGCGAGTCGAAGAACGCGGGCACCCCGCTGTTCAGGGCGTGCACCCCGGGGGTCTGCTCGGTCAGCGGGATGCCGTCGAAGCGCTCCACGACATGCGGGTCGGGATAGCCCCGGTGCCCCAGCACATGCAGCCGCCCGGCCCGGGTCCCGAGCACCACGACCGCCTGCGCACCGACCGCCGGGGCGATCTCGTCGGCCACCAGCTGCACCACGTCCTGCACGCCCACCGCCTCGGTCAGCGCCCCCGCGAGGCTCAGCACCTGCGAGATCGTCACGAGCCGGGACGGCGTGTCGCCGGCCGCGACCGGGCGCGGCCCGGCCGTCGCCATCTGCGCCACCGCACGCGCCCGGGTGATCCGCACACTGAGCCCGGTCGTGCTCGGGTACAGCCGGAACGACAGCCAGTCGCCCGGCGGGCGCAGCGCCACGAAGGACGCGACCTGCTGGCTCATCAGCGCCGCGCGGTACCGGTCCTCGTACACCGGGTCGTTCAGCCAGGGCACCGCCGCCCACAGCTGGTGGCCGAGCAGCCGGCTCACCGGCTCGCCGATCAGCTCGGCCGCCGCCGCGTTCGCGAACGCCACCCGGCCGTGCAGATCCAGCGAGCACAGCCCGTACGGCAGCCGGGCCACCATCCGTGTCGCCTCGACCGTGCCGAGCGTGCCCGCCCCGCCGCCCACCGGCGGGGTGCCGAGCAGATCCGGCTCGGGGGCCAGCGGCAGGCTCATGTCGGTGGTGCGCTCCAGCCGCACGGCGAGCCTGCGGCAGGCCGCCGTCAGGTGGTCGCGCTCGTGGTCGGACAGCTCCGGCGGATGCGAGCCGGGCCAGGTGACGAACACCGCGCCGAAGACGGTGGTGTCCGTGGCCACCGGCAGCGCGGCCAGCGCGAACGGATACGGCAGGACGACGGCGAGCCGCGGATACCGCCGTGCCATCTCCTCCTCGCCGCTCACCCACACCAGCCGCCGTTCGCGGGCCGCGTCGGCGACCGGGATCGCCGCGCTCAGCCCCACCCGCTCCCAGGGCGCGGCGAACGCCCGCGGCAGCCCGGCCATCACCGCCATCTCCAGCACCGGCCGGTCGCGCCAGAGCAGATAGACCGCGCCGGAGTGCGCGTGCACCTCGTCCAGCATCGCCGCGAGCGCCAGGGACAGCAGCGGCCGGCCGACCGGCGCCCTGGAAGCCGCCGGCGCCTGCCCGTCGGACACGCCGACCACCTCCTCGCCCGGGCCGCCGCGGAACGGCGTTTTGACCAATCTCCCCCCACCGGGGCGGCGGCGCACGGCGAGAGCGGACGCACGCACCAAGGACTCCCCCGAAGAGGCCGCCGGACACGCGATCCGGAGCCCCCTGAGGCCGCCTTACCGGCATCCCGGGAAACCCGTGAGGCCGCCGTACCCGCAACCCGGGAAACCCGTGAGGCTGCTGTGAACCCGCCCGCGTACCCCCTCCGACGGTGCCCATGCCGCCCCAGTCGTTGCACGCGCCGGAGCGCGAACGCCCCGCGCGCGCCCCCGCGCATCTCGATGGCCGGTTCTTCGCGCTCACGGACGGCTGCGGACGCGAACAATGGGCACGCACTTCAAGAGCGTGACAGCGGACGGCAGCAAGCTGAAGGGACGGCAGTGATCCGGGTACTTCTGGTGCACGACGTGGGTCTGGTCCGATCGGTCCTGGCCGAGTGGCTGGGGCGGGCCCCCGACCTGCGGGTGGACGAGACGGCATGGCGCTCGGCGCCCGCCCGGGTGCGTACGCTGCGGCCGGACGTGTGCGCGGCGGACCTCGACTGCGACAGCACGTACGGCGTTCCGCCGCTCGGCGACCTGCGCCCGCACGGGGCGGGGCAGGGAACCCCCCGATTACTGGTGCTCGCCGGTGCCAACAGACCGGGGCTGCTGCGCCGGGCCCTGGAGGCGGGGGCGACGGGGTATGTCGACAGGGCGGGCTCGCCGCAGCGTCTGGTGGACGGCATACGGCGGGTCGCCGCCGGGGAACGCTTCGTCGACGACTCCCTCGGCTTCGGCTTCCTCAGGCCGCCGAGATGCCGCTGACCCGGCGGGAGCTGAGCGTGTTATCCCTGGCGGCGGAGGGTGCCTCCGTCGCCGAGATCGCCGGGAGTCTGCATCTGTCCCATGGGACCGTGCGCAACTACATGGCGTCCATCACCCGCAAGACCGGGGCCCGCAACCGCGTCGACGCCATCCGCATCTCGCAGGGCGAGGGCTGGCTGTGACGCCGCCGCCCAGCCGCCGACCAGGTCGCGATACTGCGCCGAGCCGTTCAGCAGCCGCTCGTGGGTGCCGTACGCGGTGCGCGGCCCGTCCATCACCAGCACACGCTTGGCCCTGCGGGCGGAGCTGAGCCGGTGCGCGACCACGACCAGCGTGCCGCCGGGCCGCGCGGCGAAGGCCCGTTCGGCGCGTTCCTCCGCCGCCGGGTCCAGATGGCAGGTGGCCTCGTCGAGCAGCGCGAGCGGGGCGTACGACAGGTAGGCCCGGGTCAGCGCGACGAGCTGGCGCTCACCCGCGGACAGCGCCGCCGGATCGAGGACCGAGTCCGGCCCGCCGAGCGCCTCCAGCACCGGCGTCAGCCCGACCGCCTCGGCCGCGGCGAGCAGCTCCGCCTCGGGCACCGGGTCCGGCCGCAGCAGCCCCAGGTTCTCGGCGAGCGTGCCCGTGAACACGTACGCCTCCTGCGGTACGAGCACCCGCCGCCGCGCAGCTTCCGGCCCCGGCACGGGGTGGCCGCACACGCGGACGTCCCCGCTCCCGGGCCGGAGCAGCCCGGCGACGAGCGCGGTGAGCGTCGACTTCCCGACCCCGCTCGGCCCGACGACGGCGAGGTGCCCGCCCTGCGGTACGACGAGGTCGAGCCGGTCGAGGACGGGCGTGGCGGCGGCGCCGTAGGCGAAGGTGACGCAGCGCAGCGCCAGGGCGGGGGCGGGCTCGGTGATGTCGGTCGTTTTTTCGGTGGGGGCTCCGGCCGCAGGCTCGGGCGCCGTCGCGGGAGCCAGCCGGCGCAGGACCACCGCCAGCCGGGAGCCGCTGGTGCCCAGGCCGTGGACGAGGTCGCGGAGGGCGGGCAGGAGGGACTGGGTGACGTAGGAGAGGGCGCCGAGGAGGGCGCCCGGGGTGACGTCGTGGGACAGCAGCCAGGGGGCGGTGAGCAGGAGCAGCACCAGCGGGAGCTGTCCGCCGACGGCGAGGGCCGCGACGCGCGGCACGGACCAGCGGGCGAGGGAGCGCGCGGCGTCCCGTTCCCGGTCGAGCAGTTCGCCGGTGTCGGCGGCGACCTGGTGTTCCGCCCCGGCCGCCGTGATGTCCCGCAGCCCCGGGCAGACGGTGCCGAGCCGCTCGGCGAGGGCCTCGTCGGCGCGCAGGAACGCCTCCTGGCGGCGGGCGAGCGGCCGCAGCGACGCCGCGAACAGCAGCACCCCGGCGGCCAGCGGCGGCCCGACCACCAGGAGCAGGACCGGGGCGAGCGAGCACAGCCCGGCGAGCGCACCCGCGGCCGTGAACACGAACGACCGCGACACCAGCACCAGCCCGGCGAAGGTGTCCCGCGCGATCTCCACCTGCTGGGTGAGCCCGGACAGGGCCCCGCGGTCCGCCTCGCGCACCCCGCGTTCCACCACCCGCTCGACGAGCCGGTCCCGCAGCGGCTCGACCAGCTCCGCGACCGCACGGTAGACCCGCCCGGTGCCGTACGCGCCGACCACCACCCCCACCGCGGCCACGCCGAGCCACGCCAGCCCGAGGGGTGTGCGCCCGGCCAGGAACCCGTCGTCCAGCGCGCGGGCGGGCGCGTACCCGACGAGGAAGGCCTGCCCGGTCTCCAGTACGGACCATCCGCACAGGCGCCCGACGACCCGCCACCGCGCCCGCAGGAACGCGAGCCCCCGCCGCCGCAGCGCCTGCCCGCTCATGCCGTGGCCTCCCCGTCGCCGAAGACCGCCCGGTACTCCGCGTCCGCCCACAGCTCGGCATGCGGTCCGCAGGCCCGGATCCGCCCGGCGTCCAGCCAGGCGACCGCGTCGGCGCGGGCCGCCGTGGCGGTGCGGTGGGCGATGACGAGGCGGGTGGTGCCGGGCGTGCTGCCCAGGAGGGCTTCGGTGACGCGGGCCTCGGTGACCGTGTCCAGGCTGGACAGGGCGTCGTCGAGGATCAGCAGGCGCCCGCCGTGGGCGAAGGCCCGGGCGAGACCGAGCCGTTGGGCCTCACCGCCGGACAGGGGCGCGTCGGCGAGGGCGGTGGCGTAGCCGTGCGGGAGGCGCCGCACGAACGCGTCGGCGTGGGCGGTCCTGGCCGCCTCCCTGACCCTGGCGGGGGAGCGGGGCGCGGGTCCCAGGGCGATGGTGTCCTCGACGGTCGCCCCGAGCAGCGCGGGCCGGTCGAAGGCGTGCGCGACCGCGCGGCGCAGTTCGTCGTGGGTGAGGTCGCGCAGCGGCACCCCGTCGAGGAGGACGTCCCCGGCGTCCGGGTCGGCGAGCCGCCCGGCGAGCTCGGCGAGCAGCGACTTGCCCGAGCCGGAACGGCCCACGACGGCGAGCGTGGTCCCGCCGGGCACGACCAGGTCGACGCCGTCGAGGACGACCCGCTCACCGCGCCGGGCGGTGACCCCGCGCAGCTCCAGCCGGCCGGGTCCGGGCGGCAGCCGGCGCGGCCCGTGGGCGGGGGCGGCCTGAGCCAGCACCTCACCGAGCCGTTCGGCGGAGGCCCGCGCCCGGGCGAGGCCCGACAACTGCCCGACCAGCATGCCGACGCCGGTCGCCAGGACGGCGTACCGCGCGGCGGCGAGCACCTCGCCCACGGACAGCCGGTGCCGGGCGAGCAGCACCCCGGCGGTCGCGACGACCGCGAGGTGCAGCAGCGGCGCCACCGTGACCGCCTGCGCGAAGGCCCGTCCCTGCACCCGCCACATCCGGTGCCCGGCGCGCGACAGCTCCGGCAGCGGACGCAGGACGCGTGCCGTCTCGGCCCGCTCCACGCCCGCCGCGCGGACGGTGCGATGCCCGCCCACCGCCTCGGCGAGCGCGGTCGCGATGCCCCCCTGCACCCGCTGGTACTCCGCCACACACGCGGAGGTGTCCCGGGCCAGCACCCGCAGCAGCAGCACCAGCACGGGCACCCCGGCCAGGAAGACGGCCGCGAGCCGCAGGTCCAGCAGGGCGAGCGCCACGACCCCTCCCACGGGCACGGCGAGAGCGGCCGGCAGCGCGGCCCGTGCCGCGGGCGCGGTCCCGGCCTGCGCGGCGTTGCCCACCAGCCGGGCCACCAGATCGCCCGACCCGAACCGGGCCGCCGCGCGGGGGCCGAGGCTGAGCACATGCCCGAGCACCCGGTGCCGCAGCGCCGCCGCCGTCCGTGCGTCGACGGTCCCGGTGAGCACACTCTGCCCGGCGTCCAGCACCGCGAGCAGCACGACCAGCCCCGCACAGGCCCCGACCCACCGCGTGGCGGGCTCCCGCACGAGCAACGCGTCCAGCGCCCGGCCCAACGCCATGGGCAGCAACAGCCCGGCCCCGGCGGCGAGAAGCCCGAGCGCCCCCAGCAGGAGAGCCCGGCCGCCTCCGTCCGCCCGCGCTGGTGCCGTTCGCCCCTTCATGCGCGTCCGCCTCGCATCCTCGCGGTCGGCACAGGACCCCGGGCGGCCCCTCCCTGAGGGAGGAGGCCGCCCGGAGCCGTGTGTGCGGCGTCGGTCAGAGACAGAGCAGAACGCTCGCCGCGCTGACGCAGGACAGCAGGCTGACCGTGCTCGCGCCGCCGCCGCCGGTGAGCTCGTCGGACTCCATCGTCTGCAGGTCGAGAAGTGCCATATCGGGTCCTACCTTCCTTGTCGTGTCCCGTGTGGTGCCCGTGGGGACGGGGGGTTGTGTCACGACTCCGTCGAGCGGAGCCGCGTCTCAGGGGGTCCGCCGCAGCGGCGGGAGGAACGGCAGGTGGGCGTCGGGCGACCCGCCGAGGGCCGCGCCGAGTGCCAGCAGGCACCCTGGCGTTCCGGTGGCCAGGTCCATGGACAGGCGCATCATCTGGTGCCCGGGGAAGGCGAGTTGGCCCTGGTAGGACATCGCCGACCAGCCGAGCCCGGCGACCTGTTCGGCGAGCCGCGCCCCGGTCGCCTCCGGCGCGGTCGTGCGGGCCAGGTGCAGGATCATCCCGGCGCGGCCCTGGAACAGGCCGGGCTGGGCGTAGAAGCGGCAGGAGGCGGCGGCGACGACACCGGCGCGGGCCGCGCCCAACTGCTCGACGGCGTCAGGGACATGGGCGAGGTAGTCGTCGAGGACCAGACCCACACCGACGCTGCCGTCACCGAGGTACGGCATGGTCCGCCAGCCCTCGTCGACCTCCAGGGCGCCGCCCTCGCGGACCGTGCAGCACTCCAGGTCCCGGCCGAGCGCGAGCCCGGCGGCCTTCAGCAGCGCCCTGTCGCCCGTCGCCTCGTACCGCCGCAGCAGGAACAGCCCGGGCCCGCTCGACCCGCGCATCAGCCCGGCACGCGGGCGGGGCGAGGCCGGCCGTGGCTCTTCGAGCCGTCGTACGACGATGTCGGCGGCCTCGTCGGCCCGCTCGGCCAGCTCCCGCTCGCCCGTCGCCTCGGCCAGCCTGCCGAGGACCAGGCCGAGTCCGGCGAGGCCGCCGTGCAGGTCGGAGGCCAGCCGCTGCCAGCGCTCGCGCAGGATGCCCTCGACCAGGTCCAGTGCCCGCTGCCGGTGTCCGAGGCCGTCGAGGAGCAGGGCGACACCCGCGAGCCCGTCGTACAGGCCGAGCGGTGTGCCCACCGGCGGGGGTGCCGTGCGCTCCAGCAGCCAGCGCTCGCCCTCCTCGTACCGCTCGGCGCCGATCCGGTCCAGGGCGTACAGCACTCCGGCCGCGCCGTGCGCGACGCCGAGGCCGCCGCCGTCGGAGAACTGGGCGACGTCGCCGGGGAAGAGCCGGTCGTCGCGCTCGGGCGTGGCCGAGGCGAGCAGGGCCTTCACCATCGAGTCCCGGCTGTGCGGCCAGTCGGCCGGGTCGACCAGCGGCGCGGGCGTGCGTGCGGCGCCGGCCGGCCGTGCCGGGGCCCCGCCGGTGTCGCGGGTGATCTCCGCGACCGCCGCGTCCAGGAACTCCCGCGGCGCGTCCGGGAACTGATCCGCGATCACCCCCGCCAGATGGGACGCCTTGCCGCGGTCGATCACGAACAGCGTGGTGACCGGTAAGAACAGCGCCAGCCGCAGACACGCCAGCGCGTACCGGTCGATGTCGGCGCCCCGCCGGTCCGGCGGCGCGAAGAAGCCGGGGTGGGCGACGACCTGCCGCCCGTGCTCGGACACCGGCGCGGCCGCCTCGAAGTCGACCAGACACACCGACCGCTCGTCGGGAGCCACCAGGATGTTGAACACATGCAGGTCGTTGAAGACGATCCCGCGCGCGTGCACCTTCTCCACGGCGGCCTCCACCAGCGCGTGCACCCGCAGCGCCCACTCGGTGTACGCGGTGACCGCCTTCGGGTCCGGGTCGGCGGTGAGCAGCGGATGCCGCTCGGCGAAGAACGAGTTCAGCGGGCGTCCCTCGACGAAGTCCATGACGAGGAAGCGGTGCTCGCCCAGCGCGAAGAAGTCCCGCACCTGAGGCGCCGCGCCCGTGCCCGCCACCCGCTCCAGCGCCGCACGCTCCCGCTCCAGCCGCGCGACCGCGTCCGCCCCGTCCGAGGCGAGCCCCGCGTACGGCCGGGCCTCCTTCAGCACCACCCGCCGCCCGTCGCGCGTGTCGGTGCCCGAGTACACCCCGCCGCCGTTGGAGAAGTGCAGCGCCTTCTCGATGCGGTACGGCAGGTCGCCCACGGTCGTGGTGTTGCGGGCTTCGAGATGCGGCTGGAGGAACTCGGGCAGCGTCACCCACTCCGGCACCCGGAACGACGGCGCCCGCACGTCCGGCACCAGCCGGCCCGAGCCGTCCCGCACCGCCGGCACCAGCGTCCCGCGCTCGTCCACGGTGAAGCTGCGCGCGAACGCGCCGTAGCGGACATACAGCGGACCGTCGTGCCAGCGCAGATCCGTCAGGACGTACGGCCCCTCGAAGCCGTCCAGGAGCGCGCCCAGCTCGCGCAGCACGGTGTGCAGCTGCTCCTCGTCCGCCGGGTAGAGGGTGACGAACTTGCCGCTGCCGTCGCGGGGCGCGTACTTGGCGTTGCGCAGGTGCAGCAGGTGGGGGCCGGGGACGAACTTGAACGGGATGCGCCGCGGCACGCAGTAGTCCCACACGATCGCCGCGATCCGCTCGGCGTTCTCCCGGGTGGCCGAGGCGTGGATCTTCCAGCCCTGTGCGGGCCCGGTGGCCGGCCGTCCGTCCGCGTCGAGCGGGGTCAGCGTCAGCCAGTCGCCGATCCGCGCGGCCTCCCAGCCGTCCGGCACCCGCCGGCGCGCCGTCTCGTACAGCGGCGCGGGCCCGGCCGCCGACAGCCGGTCGGGCGTGTCGTAGAAGTGGCTGTCCGCCAGCGCGTACACCTCGTACCGCTTGTCCATGCGCCCCCCTCTGGTCGCCGCCGGAACGACCTTCGCAGCCGGGCCACGGCCCCGGACAGTCCCAGCTGTCACCAGACGACCGTGCGGTACGCACGCGTAAAGACTTGTTCGAGCCCTTTCGAGCGCGCCCTTCCCGGCGGCTCCATGGAGCGTCCGCAGGGGCTGCGCAGGCGCGTGATCCGCGCTGTAATACCCACGTGGTCAGTGAGGGCGGCGACGGACGGGGCGCCAGGGTTGCGCGCGCAGAGATCGCCTTGAAAGCGCTCACCACCGACCTTGAGGCACCCGACCGGCTGCGCCGCGTCCTGGAACAGGCCCTCGTCTTCGCCGGCGCGACCTTCGCCGCCGTCTACACCCGCTCGGCCGAACACGACCTGCTGCGACTCGTGGAGTCCGCCGGCGTCCCGCGCACCCTGTACGGCCTGCGCGACAGCTACCCGCTCACCGGCCGCTCCCCGGCGGCCGACGTCCACCGCAGCGGGCAGCCACTGTGGCTGGGCCCCGCCGACCTGGCCGACGCCCCCGAGGCGCGCCGCACCCCCGCGGGCGGCTTCTGGCTGGCGGCGCTGCCCACCGACCGCGACCACGACGGCGGCTGCCTCGTCGCGGTCACCGAACACCCCGGCGGCTTCGACGCCGAGGACCGCGCCTGTCTGGAGCTGGTCGCCGACGCCGTCTCCTGCCCCGCCCCCGGCGAACAGGCCGAGAGCGGCGAGCTGCGCCCCGGCGGGTTCGTCCTCGCCATGGACAGCGGCCGCGTCGAGGTCGGCGACCAGCTCCTGGAACTGTTCGGGCTCGACCGGGACGATTTCGACGGCCGCGTCGAGACCCTGCTCGGCCTGACCGTCCCCGAGGACCTGCCCGCGCTGATGAGCGTCACCGAGGCCGACCACATGACCATCGGCGAGCGAGAGCTGGAGTTCCGGGTGCTCCAGCCCACCGGCCGGCCCCGCTGGCTGCGGCTGCGCGGCCGGCTGCTGCCCGGCGGCGACGGACAGCCGGCCCGGCTCGTCGGCACCGTCGCCGACGCCTCCACCCTGCGCTCGGACGTCACCGACGTCGCCCGCGTCCAGCGGCTCGCCGCGGCCCTCGCCACCGCGGGCACCGTCCGTGACGTCGGCCAGGCCGTCGTCGCCGCGCTGCGCGCCCCGCTGCGCGCCGACCGCATCGCGCTGGCCGAACTGGAGGGCGACCGGCTCGTCGTCACCGTCCTCGACCCGCCCGAGCCCGAGTCCTGGCCCGAGCTGTGGCGCCTGGAGTGGCGCACCGAGTGGCCGGACGCGCCGGTGCGCGCCATGCCCACCCTCGCCGCCGCCCTCGACGAGGGCCGCGCCCGCATCTGGCCCGCCGGGACCGCCCTGGAGCCCGCGCTCGCCGAGGTCGGCCCCGGCGGACTCGCCGTGCTGCCGCTGCCCGCCGGCAACCGCATGGCGGGCGCCTGCCTGATCGGCTGGGACAGCCCGCACGACTTCGGCGCCGACGAACGCGCCCTGCTCATCGCCTCCGCGGGCCTCACCGGACAGGCCCTCATGCGTGCCCGCGCCTTCGACGCCGAGCACGAACTCGTCGGCATGCTCCAGCGCCAGCTGCTGCCGCGCCGCCTGCCCAAACTCCCCGGCGCCGAGGCCGTCGCCCGCTATCTGCCCACCACCGCGGGGCTGGAGGTCGGCGGCGACTGGTACGACGTCATCCCGCTGCCCGACAACCACGTCGCCCTCGTCATCGGCGACGTCCAGGGCCACAGCGCGGCCGCCGCCACCCTGATGGGCCAGATGCGCACCGCGCTGCGCGCCTACGCCGCCGAGGGCCATCCGCCCGACGTGGTCGTCGCCCACGCCAACCGGCTCCTCGTCGACCTGGAGACCGACCTCTTCGTCACCTGCTGCTACGTCGACGTCGACCTGGAGGAGGGTTCGGCCTGGAGCGTGCGCGCCGGACACCTGCCTCCGGTGCTGCGTCACCCGGACGGCCGAACCGAGATCGCCGAGGCGGAGGGCGGACTGCCGCTCGGCGTGGAACGGCAGGCCGACTTCCCGATGAGCCCGCTGCGGCTCCAGCCCGGCACCGTGATCGCCCTGACCACCGACGGACTGGTGGAGTCCACCGAGGCCGACATCGACGCCGGCATGGCCCGGTTCGCGGCCGACCTCACCGCCACCGACCCCGCCCACCTCGGCCTCGTCGCCGACGCCCTGCTCGGCAGCGCCCACCGCAGCGACGACGTCGCCCTGCTCCTGATGCGCTACGACGGGATGGCCGTACGGCCCCTGCGCGAGAGCTGGACGGTCTGGCGCGTCCCCGAGGCCGTGCGGCACGCCCGCCGCTTCACCCGGCGCACCCTGCGCGCCTGGGACGTCGCCGACCAGACCGACGCCGTCCTGCTGATCGTCTCCGAACTCGTCACCAACGCCCTCGTGCACACCGAAGGACAGGTCCGCCTCGACCTCACCCTGATCAGCAGCCGGCTGCGCATCGCCGTCGCCGATTCCTCACCGCGCACGCCCGTCAAGCCGACCAGCATCGGCTGGGAGGCCACCGGCGGACGCGGGCTGCTCCTCGTGGAGGCCATGTCGGCGGTCTGGGGCACCCTGCCGGTCAGCGGGGGCAAGCAGGTGTGGTGCGAGGTCGCCCTCGACGGGTGACCACCCTCCAGGGGCAGAGGTCGCCCTCGACCGGTGACCACCCTCCCGGGGTTGCCTTCCCTTCGGTGAAACCCCAGGTCACGCTGGGTTTCCCGAGCCGTGCCCGGTCGGGCGACGGGCAACCCGTCGACCCCGCCCGGCCGGCGGGACAGGCTGATGGCGACCGACAAGCACGGCCTGCGAACCCGCAGGAGACCCGCAAGGGGGAAACATGCGCAACAAGATCCGCGGCGCCGCCGCACTCGTCACCGCCACGGCCGCCGTCCTCGCCCTCGGCTCCGCCGCCGAGGCCCGGCCCGCCGACTGGGACCGCTGCCCGGACGGCGCGGTCTGCATCTACCCCGAGGGCCAGGACCCGGAGACCGACCCCGGCGTCAACCCCACCGACGTCTTCTGGAGCTACGGCGCCCACAACCTCAGCAACCAGGTCGGCCACCACTGGGTCTACAACAACCAGACCGGCGGGGCCACCGCCAACCTGTGCACCCAGTACAACGGCGGCGGCTGCGGCGACGCCATCGCCGCGGGCGTGGCCGTCTACGCCGACCTCACCCCGATCAACTCGGTACGGCTGAACCGGCCGTGACCCGACCCTGACGTTCCGCCATGGGGGAGCGGGGCGTCCGCAGCCGGCGTACGGCGGCTGCGGACGCCCTCCCGCTTTTCGCCACTTGGAGTGAATGACGTGCCGGTCCGTCAGTCCCCCGCAGTAGCCTGGGCGTCCGCCGTCTCACGACGTGGACGCACCATGCCATGGGGGACGTTTTGGGGGACCAGCAGCAGGACCCGGCGGGCGGGGACCAGGGCGCACCGGCGGGCGGTGACCGGGGCGCACCGGCGGCCTCCGCACAGACCACCGCCTCCTTCCCCGCCCAGCTCAGACGACTACGACAGCAGCGCGGCCTGTCCCTCGCCGACCTGGCCCGCCGCACCCACTACAGCAAGGGCTACCTCAGCAAGATCGAGACCGGGGCCAAGCGCGCCACGGTCGACGTGGCCCGCCGCTGCGACCGTATCCTGGACGCCGAGGGGGAGTTGCTGCGTCTGGTGGAACAGCCGCGCGCGGACGCCGGCCCGGACGAGCCGGCCTGCCCCTACCGGGGGCTGTCGGCGTTCACCCCGCAGGACGCGGCCCGGTTCTTCGGCCGGGAGCGGGCCACGGCCGCGCTGGTCGAACGGGCCTTCCAGCGCGTCGGCAAAGGCCCGCTACTGCTGGTCGCCCCCTCCGGGGCGGGCAAGTCCTCCCTGCTCAACGCCGGTTTCGTGCCCGCCCTCGGCCGGGCCGGGGGCTTCCCGATGCCGGGCGCCGACCGCTGGCCGGTGGTCACCCTCACCCCCACCGCCCGCCCCGTCGAGGAACTCCTCGAACGCACCGCCAAGACCCTCGGCGTCCCGGAGCCGACGCCCGACCCGGCCGCGCTGCTGGCCGCCGTCCGCGCCGCCGCCGTTCCCGCACCCCGGGCCGAGCGCCGGCCGCCGCCCGTCCGCCCCGTCCTGATCGTCGATCAGTTCGAGGAGCTGTTCACCCTCTGCGCCGACCACACCGAACGACGCTCCTTCGTCCGCCTCCTCACCGACCTCGCCGCGCCCCCGGACGACGGGGCGCTGGTGGTGCTCGGCGTACGGGCGGACTTCGCCGGCCGGTGCCTGGAACTGCCCGAACTGGCGGACGTGTTCACCGACGGCCTGTTCGTCCTGCCGCCGATGACCCCCGACGAACTGCGCGAGTCGATCAGCCGCCCGGCGGAACTGGCCGGCATCCCCCTGGAACCGGGCCTCGTCCCCCTCCTGCTGCGCGACGCCGACACCAGCGCCGCCCTGCCCCTGGTCTCCCACGCGTTGCTCTCCACCTGGCAGCAGCGCGAGGGCGCCGCCCTCACCGTCGCCGCGTACGAGCGCACCGGCGGCATCCAGGGCGCGGTCGCCCGCACCGCCGAGAGCGTCTTCGCCGGGCTCCACCCGGCCGAGCAGCGCACCGTACGCCGGCTGCTGTCCCGCCTGGTGCAGGTCTCCGACGAGGCAGGCCCGACCCGCCGCCGGGCCCGGCGCGCCGACCTCACGGCCCTGCCGGCCGACGCGGAGGGCGCCGAGCGCGCCCTGGACGCGTTCGTGCGGGCCCGCCTGATCACCGTCGACCACGACACGGTGGAGATCGCCCACGAGGCCCTGCTGCACGCCTGGCCCCGGCTGCGCGACTGGATCCACGCCGACCGCGCCGGGCTGCTGGTCCACCAGCAGCTCGCCCACGCGGCAGCCGAGTGGGAGCGCGAGGGCCACGACCCGTCGGCCCTCTACCGGGGCAGCCGCCTGGAGACGGCCCGCGCCTGGGCCGACGAGGCCGACGGACTCAGCCCGCTGCAGGAGGCGTTCCTGGCGGCGGCGCTCGCCGAGGAGGACACCAGAAGGCGGCAGGCGCGCCGCCAGACGCGACTGCGGCAGACGCTGCTCGCCACCCTCGCGGTGCTCCTCGGTCTCGCGGTGACCGCCGGCGCCCTCGCCCACCAGCAGCGCACGGCCGCCCTCGCCCATGAACGCGCCGCCCGCTCCCAGGCCCTCGCCGTACGCTCCATCTCCCTGGCCGGCGGCCGCCCCGAGGCGTCGATGCTGCTGGCCGAGGAGGCCTACCGCGCCGACGCCGGCGCCGAGGCCCGCAGCGCCCTGCTCAGCACCCAGGCCCAGCTGTTCTCCGCGCGCCTCACCGGCCATCGCGGCCCCGTCAACACGGTCGCCTTCACCCCGGACGGGCGCCTCCTCGCCGACGGCAGCTCCGACGGCACCGTCCGGCTGCTGCGCGTGTCCGACCGCCATGTCGTCACCACCCTGCGGGTGCCCGGGCGCGTCCGCGCGGTGGCCTTCGACCGGGACGGCGGGCTGCTGGCGGCGACCTCCACGACCGGGCCCGTCCGAATGTTCGACCCGGCCTCGCCCGCCCCGCCGCGGCTCCTGCCCGCCACCACCGGCGCCCGCGCCCTCGCCTTCGACCCCCGCGGCGCCCGGCTCGCCGTGGCCGCCGCCGACGGGACGGTCCAGCTCTGGCGCACCGGCCGCGAGCCGCGCCGCGAGGCGGTCCTGGGCGGGCATGCGGGAGGCGTCAACGCCCTCGCCTACACCCCCGACGGGCACCGGCTCCTGTCCGCCGGCGCCGACGGCACCGTACGCCTGTGGGACCCGGACCTGGCCCGGCCGCTCGCCGCGCTGCGCGGGCACACCGGCGAGGTGCTCGGGCTCGCCGTCGCGCCCGGCGGGCACACCCTCGCCTCGGGCGGCACCGACCGCACCGTACGGCTGTGGGACCTCGCCACCCGCAGGGCCACCGCGACCCTGTCCGGGCACGCCGACGACGTCAACGCGGTGGCCTACACCCCCGACGGCACCACGGTCGTCAGCGCGGGCGGCGACGGCACGACCCGGCTGTGGGACGTCCGCGCCGCCCGCCCCGTCGCCACCCTCGCCGGGCACACCGACTACGTCCTGTCCGTGGCCGTCGACCCCGCCGGACGAGGGCTGGCCACCGCCGGGTTCGACCAGTCGGTGGTGCTGTGGGACCTGCGCGGCCGGGCGCTGACCGCACGCCCGTTCACCGAGCTGTCCCGCGCCGACCACAGCCCCGACGGCCGGCTGCTCGCCGCCGCCGGGACCGACCACACCGTACGGCTGTGGGACGTGGCGTCCCGGCGCCCGGTGGCGACGCTGCGGGGCCACCGGGAGAGCGTGTTCGCCGTCGCCTTCGCCCCGGACGGCCGCACCCTCGCCTCGGCCGGCTCCGACGGCGACATCCGCCTGTGGGACGTGGCGACCCGGCGCCCGGTGGCGACCCTGCGCGGGCACCGCCAGAGTGTGTTCGCCGTCGCCTATGCTCCCGACGGCCGCACCCTCGCCTCGGCTTCGGCCGACCGCACCGTCCGCCTCTGGGACCTCACCGGACACCGCCCGCCGGGGGTCCTTGACGGCCACACCGACTTCGTGAACGACGTCGCCTTCAGCCCCGACGGCCGCACCCTCGCCAGCGCGAGCGACGATCTGACCGTACGACTGTGGGACGTGGCCTCGCACCGGCAGCGCGCCGTCCTCAAGGGCCATACAGGCGCCGTGCGCGGTCTCGCCTTCGGCCCCGACGGGCGTGTCCTCGCCAGCGGCGGCAACGACGGGGCCGTACGCCTGTGGGACCTGCGCCGGCACCGCCGCACGGCCGCGCTCACCGGCCACGCGGGCTCCGTGCGCGGCATCGCCTTCTCGCCCGACGGCCACCGGCTCGCCAGCAGCGGCGGCGACGGCACGGTCCGGCTGTGGGACGTTTCCGCCCGGCGGCCCTGGGCCACGCTCACCGGACACACGGGCGCGGTGTGGGGCGTCGACTTCGCGCCCGACGGGCGGACGGTGGCCAGCGCCGGCAACGACGGCACCGTACGGCTGTGGAACCTCGACCCCGGGGCCCGGCTCCGGGACATCCACCGGCTGCGCGAGCGCCTGACGGCTCATCAACCACCCTGAGAGGTGAGGGTTTCCCGGGCGTTGCCCGTTGCCTCTTTCGAGTGGACCACGCGCCGGGCGGGAACGAGCGGGCGCCGGTCGGCAGTCTGACAGTCGACCGGCTTCCCGCCGTCTTCGGAACTTCTCGCCACCTTCGCACTTCTCGCCACCTTCGAGAACGGGGACTCCGCATGATCCGCCGCACCCTCGTCGGCAGCGTGCTCGGCGCGCTGCTCGCCCTGCTCCTCGGCGCACCCGCCACCACGGCGGCCGCCGCCGACGACTGCCGCACCCTCGCCTCAGGCGCCTCCGCGGCCGCCGAACGGGCCATCGCCGCCGCCTGCGAAGAGGTCGCCGCGGGCACCTGGTACTCCTGGGGCGGCGGCCACGGACCGCAGCCCGGGCCCACGTACGGCCAGGTCGACCCCGAGGACCCGGCCAGCGAGCACGACCCCGAGCGGCGCGGCTTCGACTGCTCCGGCCTGGTGCGGTACGCCTACGCCCGCGCCACCGGCGAGGACCTCCTGAACGGCGTGGCGAGCGCCCAGTACTACACGCACCGCGCCGCCGCACGCTTCACCCCCGACCAGGGCCTCGCCCCCCTGCTGCCCGGCGACCTGCTCGCCTGGGGCACCTCCGACCACCTCAAGCACATCGCGATCTACCTCGGCGCGGGCCGGATGGTCGAGGCCCGGCAGTCCGGCACGAAGCTGATGGTCAGTGACGTACGCCTGAACAGCGCCTACTTCGGGGCCGTCCGCCTCGACACGGGTCCGGTCACCGGGCCCCTCTTCGCCACCTGGGGCAACGGCGTGTGGACCAAGGCCGAACCGGCCGTCGCGGCCACGCGCGTGTACGCGTTCCCCGGTCCGACCACCATCCGGGTCCGCTGCCAGAAGCACGCCGAGCGCGTCACCTCCGACGGCTACACCAACGACGTGTGGTCCTACCTGCCCGACTACCGCGCCTGGGTCACCAACATCTACATCCAGGGACCCGCGTGGCTGGACGGCGTCCCCGCCTGCCCCTGACCCGACGAGCGAACACAAGGGTCGAGGCGGGCGTACAGGAGAAGTACCGCAGGCGACCACTCGGCCCCTTGATCCCCGCTATGGTGAAGCAGATGAAGGCACTCGTGCTGTCCGGAGGCGCCGGAACACGGTTGAGGCCGATCACCCACACCTCGGCCAAGCAACTCGTTCCGGTGGCGAACAAAGCCGTGCTGTTCTACGGCCTGGAGTCGATCGCCGACGCGGGGATCACCGAGGTGGGACTCGTCGTCGGCGACACCGCGGAGGAGATCCAGGAAGCGGTCGGCGACGGATCGAAGTTCGGCCTGGAGATCACCTACATCCCGCAGGAACGACCCCTCGGACTCGCCCACGCGGTGCTGATCGCCCGGGACTTCCTCGGCGACGACGACTTCGTGATGTACCTCGGCGACAACTTCATCGTCGGCGGCATCACCGGCCTGGTGGAGGAGTTCCGCACCAGCCGCCCCGACGCCCAGATCCTGCTCACCCATGTCGCCGACCCGCGCGCCTTCGGCGTCGCCGAACTCGGCCCCGCCGGGCAGGTGATCGGCCTGGAGGAGAAGCCGGAGCGCCCCAAGAGCGATCTCGCCCTGGTCGGCGTGTACCTGTTCACGCCGGCCGTCCACGAGGCCGTGCGCGCGATCGCCCCGTCCTGGCGCGGCGAGTTGGAGATCACCCACGCCATCCAGCATCTGCTCGACTCCGGCGCCGATGTCCGCTCCACCGTGATCCACGGCTACTGGAAGGACACCGGCAACGTCGTCGACATGCTGGAGGTCAACCGCACCGTCCTTGAGACCATGGAGCGGCGCATCGACGGCGAGGTCGACGAGGCGTCGGAGACCGTCGGCCGCGTCGTCGTCGAGCGGGGCGCGCGCGTGATCGGCTCCCGCATCGTCGGCCCCGTGGTGATCGGCTCCGGCACGGTCGTCACCGACTCCTACGTCGGCCCGTTCACGTCCGTCGCGGAGAACTGCCGCATCAAGGACAGCGAACTGGAGTTCTCGATCGTGCTGCGCGACTCCTCCATCGACGGGGTGGGCCGGATCGAGAACTCCCTCATCGGCCGCCATGTCGAGGTGACCCCGGCACCCAGCGTGCCCAGCGCCCACCGCCTCGTCCTCGGCGACCACAGCACGGTCCAGATCCATACCTGAGCAACACGCACAGCCCGCTCCGAGCAAGGTGCAGATCCCCACATGAACCTCCTCGTCACCGGCGCCGCCGGGTTCATCGGCTCGACGTACGTCCGCATGCTGCTGGCGGACGACGGGCCGAACGCCCCGTACATCACGGTGCTGGACAAGCTCACCTACGCCGGCACGCTCGACAACCTGCCGCCCGAACACCCACGGCTGCGGTTCGTGCAGGGAGACATCTGCGACGCCCCGCTCGTCGACAAGCTGGTCTCCGAGAGCGACCAGGTCGTGCACTTCGCGGCCGAGTCGCACGTGGACCGCTCCATCGACGGCGCCGCCGATTTCGTCCGCACCAATGTGCTCGGCACCCAGACCCTGCTGGACGCGGCCCTGCGCCACGGCGTCGGCCCGTTCGTGCACATCTCCACCGACGAGGTGTACGGCTCCATCGAGTCCGGCTCCTGGCCCGAGACCCACCCGCTGAGCCCCAACTCCCCGTACTCCGCCTCCAAGGCCTCCTCCGACCTGCTCGCCCTGGCCTACCACCGCACCCACGGCCTCGACGTGCGCGTCACCCGGTGCTCCAACAACTACGGCCCGCACCAGTTCCCCGAGAAGGTCGTCCCGCTGTTCGTCACCAACCTCCTCGACGGCAGAAAGGTCCCTCTGTACGGCGAGGGCCTCAACGTCCGCGACTGGCTGCACGTCGAGGACCACTGCCACGGCGTGGAACTCGTGCGCACCGAGGGACGCGCCGGCGAGGTATACAACATCGGCGGCGGCACCGAGCTGACCAACAAGGAGCTCACCGGCCTGCTCCTGGAGGCCTGCGGGGCCGACTGGGAGATGGTCGAGCACGTCACCGACCGCAAGGGCCACGACCTGCGCTACTCCGTCGACTGGACCAAGGCGCGCACCGAGCTCGGCTACCGCCCCCGCCACGACTTCACCGAGGGCCTGGCCGCGACCGTCGACTGGTACCGCGCCAACCGCGCCTGGTGGGAGCCGCTGAAGGAGCGCCGATGAGGTGGCTCGTCACCGGCGCGGGCGGCATGCTCGGCCAGGACACCGTCGCCGCCCTCACCCGGCGCGGCGAGGACGTGACGGGCCTCGGCCACGCCGCCCTGGACATCACGCGGCCGGAGTCGGTGGACGAGGCGCTCGCCGCGCACCGCCCCGACATCGTGGTCAACTGCGCCGCCTACACGGCCGTCGACGACGCCGAGACCGACGAGAAGACGGCCCTGCTGATCAACGGCGAAGGCCCCCGACACCTGGCCCGCGCCTGTGCCACGACCGGCGCCCGGCTGCTGCACCTGTCCACCGACTACGTCTTCTCCGGCGAGTCCCGCACCACCCCCTATCCGGAGGACCACCCCCCGGACCCGCGCACCGCCTACGGCCGCACCAAACTCGCCGGCGAACAGGCCGTCCTCGCCGAACTCCCCGAGACCTCCGCGATCGTCCGCACGGCCTGGCTGTACGGCGCCACGGGCCGCAACTTCGTCCGTACGATGCTCGATCTGCAGGCCCGCCGCGACACGCTCGACGTCGTCGACGACCAGCGCGGCCAGCCCACCTGGAGCGCCGACGTCGCCGAACTCCTCGCCGACCTCGGGCCACTGATCGGCCCCGGCCTGAGCGGCGTGTTCCACGCCACCAGCTCCGGCGAGACCACCTGGTACGGCCTGGCCCGCGAGGTGTTCCGGCACGCGGGCGCCGACCCCGAGCGGGTACGGCCCGTGGACAGCTCCGCCTTCCCCAGGCCCGCCCCGCGCCCCCCGTACAGCGCGCTCGGCCACGACCGCCTGCGGCAGGCGGGCCTCACCCCCATCCGCGACTGGCCAGAAGCGCTGGCAGCCGCGTTCCCGTCCTTCGGCGTCACCACCACAGAGGGAGAATCCGCAGCATGTCGATCAAGTCGGTCGTGAGGAAGACCGTCAAGCCCGTCGTCGGCGAGCGCGGCTGGCAGGCACTGCGCCGCGTCAGGCAGCGGACGTTCGGCACCCCGCCGGCGCCCCCGAAGAAGCCCACGGGTGTCGCCGCGATCTCCGACGACCTCTGCAAGCTCGCCACCCACTTCAAGACCGACAAGTGGGGCGGCCACAAGTACGCCCAGCACTACCAGCGCTATCTCCAGCACCTCAAGAACGCGGAGTTCAACCTGCTGGAGATCGGCATCGGCGGTTACAACCGGCCCGGCGAGGGCGGCGCCTCGCTGCGGATGTGGAAGCACTTCTTCCCCAACGCGCAGATCCACGGCATGGACATCCAGGACAAGTCCTTCGTGGACGAGGACCGGATCACCACCTACATCGGCGACCAGTCCGACCCCGACTCGCTGCTGTCCATCGCCGAGAAGATCGGCAGGATCGATGTGATCATCGACGACGGCAGCCACCGCAGCCCGCACGTCATCACCACGTTCCGCACCCTGTTCCCGCTGCTCAGCGACGGCGGGATCTACGCGGTCGAGGACACCCAGAGCTCGTACTGGCCGGAGTGGATGGGCAGCGAGGACCTGGACTCCAAGGACACCAGCATGGGAGTCCTCAAGCAGCTCGTGGACGGCCTGAACTACGAGGAGTTCGTGGACGAGGACTACGAGCCCTCCTACTTCGACCGCAACATCCGGGCGGTCCACTTCTTCCACAATCTCGTGATCATCGAGAAGGGCGTCAACGCCGAGGGCACCAACAAGAAGCGGGTCCTCAAGGCCCGCTACGGCACCCCCAGCGCCAAGACCTCGTGAGCAGGCCGGGCGGCCCCGTCAGCCGGTGGGGCCGCCCGCGCGAAGCCGCTCGTAGTGGGCGCGGCAGGTCTCGTACTCCGGCAGGAGCCCGGCCTCCAGCGCCTCCGCGAGGGACGGCGCCTCGGCGTCCTTCGGCGACAGCACCGGCTCGATGCCCCGGGGCCACTCGATGCCCAGGTCCGCGTCCAGCGGATGCACGCCGTGCTCACGCTCCGGGGCGTACCCGGTGGAGCACAGATAGACGACCGTCGCGTCGTCGGTCAGCGCCATGAAGGCGTGGCCGAGGCCTTCCGCGAGGAACACCGCGTGCCGGGAGTCGTCGTCGAGCCGGACCGCCTCCCACTGCCGGAACGTGGGCGAGCCGACGCGCAGGTCGATCGCCACGTCCAGGACGGCGCCGCGCACACAGGTGACGTACTTCGCCTGCCCGGGCGGCACATCGGAGAAGTGCACCCCGCGCAGCACACCCCGGCGGGAGACCGAGCAGTTCGCCTGCGCCAGTGCCAGGTCGTAGCCGGTGGCCTCGCGGAACTCCTGGCCGCGGTACCACTCGTGGAAACTGCCCCGCTCGTCCGGGAAGACCTTGGGCTCCAGCACCCAGGCACCCTCGATCCCCAGCGGTCGCAACGCTCTACCTCCTGTGCTCGGTGACTCGGGACACCGCGCCGCGCAGCACCCGGCCGAGCCTGCGGCGGACACGGCGCAGCAGCGGCCGGCTGTCGCGCGGTGTCGCGGCAGGCACCGCACGCACCGTGCCGTCGTCGGTGACCTCCAGGGCGAGCGGCAGCGCCAGGAAGCGCTCCGGGACCGGACCCAGCGCCACCCCCCAGGTGCCCGCCCGCAGCTTCGCGAGCGGCAGTTCGGCCTCCAGCACCGCCCTGCGCCCGTCGGCGGCGGGGGACAGGCGCCCGGACACCTCCACGCTCCGCTCGGCGGTCAGCCGCAGCCGCACCTCCGACTCGCCGGGCACATACAGCGGAACCGGCGCGCGCAGACCGCTCCCGGACACGGTGACCATCGTGTGCGTGACCTCGGACAGACCGAGCCGCTTGGTCGCGCGGTCCACGTCGAAGGCGAGGTTGCCGTGCGGATGGGTCCAGTACGGCAGGACCACCCGTCCGCCCGCGACACCCGCGCTGGGCGTGGGCCGGTCCTGGGCCGGGGCCGGGCCCAGCCGGCACTCCTTGGTCCAGGCGCCCAGCCGGACCCGGACGAACGCGTCCCACAGACCGGCGGCCGGCGCCGCCCCGTCCGCCGCGGTCGCCGGGTCGACCGTGGCGGACGCCCGCAGCACCAGCCGCACCCGCTCTCCGTCGCCCTCCGGCACGGTCTCCCGGGTGACCCGCACCGGCTGGAAGTGCTGGGCGGCGCTCTCGCGCTCCCGCAGCAGCAGGTCGGCCGTCGCCTTGTCGAACCGCGCCACGGAGTCGGCACACACCCAGTCGACGGCCTCGGCGGCGTCCAGCGGCGGCTCGCCCGTCGCGGGCACCCCTTCGGCGGGGAACGGCATCGGCTCGCCGCCCGAGGTGAACTCTGCGCGCAGGGCCACCCGCACCACGCCCCCGTCCCACTCGACGCCCTCGGGCAGGGCCCGCACGGCGATGCCGCTCTCCCACTCGGCGAAGGCGACGACGTCGTCGTACCGGTCCGCGGCGATCATCGCGGCGACCACCCGCTGGGCCGGCGGGAGCCCGGCCGCGACGCCGGGGCCGAAGCGCTCGACGGCGGTCGCGTGGATCTCGGCGAACAGGGAGCGGCGGTAGTCCTCGGGCATCGCGAGCAGGCGCTTGCCGCGCATCCGCTCGACCATCTCGTTGCGCAGCCAGCGGCGCAGCAGCCGGTCCCGCAGCTCGCCCGGCTCGGTGTACGCCTCGACGACGTCCAGGGCCTCGCGGAGGTTCTTGAAGTACCCGGCCGGGTCGAGCTGCTGGAAACCGGCGTTGGAGGCGTCGTCGCGGCGGACGTGGTAGTAGCAGACGTAGTCGCTGAGCACCGAGACGTTGCCCGCGCGCAGATACGCCTCGGTGACGAAGACGTGGTCCTCCAGGCGCCGCCGCCCCTCCGGGAAGCGCAGCCCGATGCGGTCCAGGAACTCCCGGCGGAACATCTTGTGCGGGGTGAGGCTGTCGATGAGCGGCGCGTTCGCCACGGACGCCTTCGGGTGGTTGCGCCGGAACAGCTCGACCGGCACGGGGCGCCCCTTGCCGGCCATCTTGCCGACGACGACGTCAGCGTCGTTGGCGACGGCGTAGTCGTACATCCGCTCCAGCGCCTCGTCGGCGAGATAGTCGTCGTTGTCGACGAACATCACGAACTCGCCCTTGGAGGCCTCGATGCCGACGTTGCGGGGCTTGCCCGACCAGCCGGAGTTCTCCTGGTGGATGACGTGCACATGGGGGTGCTCGGCGGCGACGGCGTCGAGCCGGGCCGGGGTGTCGTCGGTGGAGCCGTCGTCGACGAAGATCACTTCATAGGCGTCGTCGGGCAGCGACTGACGCAGCAGGGAATCGACGCAGTCGTCGATGTAGCGCCCGGGGTTGTACACCGGAACGATGACGCTGACCTTCACCGGCATGGCCTCCTGACCCCTGGGGTCGTCTGCCGTTCATGTTGAGGATTGACGTGCGTTGCCCGATCGTATCCGGCTGTCGCGCCGTCGATCGCCGTGCACACGCGCGGACTTACCCTGGTCGTATGCGTCTGCTGCTGATCTCCGACACCCACCTGCCGCGCCGGGCGCGGGAGTTGCCCGCCGAGGTGCTGACCGAGGTGGAGGCGGCCGATGTCGTGGTGCACGCCGGCGACTGGGTCGACACGGCCACGCTCGACCTGCTGGAGGAGCGCAGCCGTCGGCTGATCGGGGTGTACGGCAACAACGACGGCCCCGACCTGCGGGCCCGGCTGCCCGAGATCGCTCATGCCCAGCTGGGCGGCCTGCGCTTCGGCGTGGTGCACGAGACGGGCCCGGCCCAGGGCCGCGAGGCCCGCTGCGCGGCGCGCTTTCCCGAGCTGGACGTTCTCGTCTTCGGACACAGCCACATCCCCTGGGACAGCACCGCTGCGACAGGGCTCCGCCTGCTCAACCCGGGCTCGCCGACCGACCGTCGCAGGGAGCCGTACTGCACCTATATGACCGCGTCCGTCACGGACGGTGACCTCACCGACGTGGTCCTGCACCGGCTGCCCCCACGCTGAGCGCCTTCACCCGAATTGCTGAACCGGCCCCGCACATGAAAAGGCGGGCCGCTCCGGCCTACCGGCAACGGCCCGCGCACTGCGAATCTGGGCTGTCCGTCACGGACCTCCTTCCGACCTACTGCAGGGGCGGACTATTTCGTCCCTTTGAGCCGCGAATACCCGATTCGCTCCACCTCACACACGGACAGCGGATTTTTTTCGAGGGGCCTCACCGCGCGCCTCACCGCGGCGCCCCGTGGATCGCCCCCGCCGTCGACGTCAGCGGTGCTCCGCTGCCGCCCCACCGCAGCGCCACGATCTCCGCGGCCACCGACACCGCCACCTCCTCGGGCGTACGGGCCCCCAGATCCAGCCCGACCGGCGAGCGCAGCCGGGCCAGCTCGGCCCCGGTCAGCCCCGCCGCCACCAGCCGCTCCCGGCGCTCGGCGTGCGTACGGCGGCTGCCCATCGCCCCGATGTACGCGGCCGGCCGGCGCAGTGCCTCCTCGAGCAGCGGGACGTCGAACTTGGGGTCGTGGGTGAGCACGCAGATCACCGTCCGCTCGTCGGTGCCGGTGCCCGCCAGGTACCGGTGCGGCCAGTCCACCACCACCTCCACGCCCGGCGGGAAGCGGCGGGGCGTGGCGAAGACGGGGCGGGCGTCGCACACGGTCACCCGGTAGCCGAGGAAGTCCCCGATCCGGGCGACAGCGGCCGCGTAGTCGATCGCCCCGAACACCAGCATCCGCGGCGGCGGCGCGAACGACTGCATGAACACCGAGACGGTGTCCTCCCGGCGCTCCCCACCGGGCCCGTAGTGCCGCACGCCTGTGGCACCCACAGCGAGCTCACCCCAGGCATCGGCGGCGACGGCAGCGTCGAGGCCGGCGTTTCCCAGACTGCCCAGCGTCTCGGGGGCGTCACCCGGCCCCGGCTCGTCCGGCGGCCACACCGCGAGCGCGGCTCCGCGTGGTGCCGGGCCGTCGACGACCGTGGCCAGGGTCACCGGGCGGCCCGCTGCCACCGAGTCGGCGACCGGGCCGAGGGTGGGGTCCAGGTCGGGGGTCACGGGGCGGACGAGGACGGTGAGCTCGCCGCCGCAGGTCAGGCCGACTGCGAAGGCGTCCTCGTCGCTGTAGCCGAAGGTCTCCAGGCGGGCCCGGCCGTCGGCCAGGGCCTCCTGGGCCAGTTCCAGGACCGCGCCCTCCACGCAGCCTCCGGACACACTGCCGACGACCTCGTCGCCTGGGCCGACGGCCATCGCCGCGCCCGGACCCCGGGGCGCGCTGCGGCTCACCGCCACCACGGTGGCCAGCCCGAACGGAACAGATGCGGACCACCAGCCGGCCAGCACCGGGAGAATCTCACGCACCGCGGGGCTCCTTAATCGCGTTGCCGTCGCCCTCGCCGTCTGCTGCACTGCTCGGGTTCCAGCTTCGAGCCGAGGAGGGCCGCAATGCGCGCACCGTTCATGTCCACCCAGGAAGGAAACAGCCCACTCTCCCGAGGACATGACGCTACGTGCACATGCTCAATCTTGGCATCCTCGCCCACGTCGACGCAGGAAAGACCAGCCTGACCGAACGGCTGCTGCACACCGCCGGGGTCATCGACGAGATCGGCAGCGTCGACGACGGCAGCACCCGGACGGACACCCTCGCGCTGGAGCGCAGGCGCGGGATCACCATCAAGTCCGCGGTCGTGTCGTTCCCCGTCGACGACGTGACCGTCAACCTCATCGACACCCCGGGGCACCCGGACTTCATCGCCGAGGTGGAACGCGTCCTCGGTGTGCTCGACGGCGCCGTGCTCGTCGTCTCCGCCGTCGAGGGCGTCCAGGCACAGACGCGCGTCCTGATGCGCACCCTGCGCCGCCTGGGCATCCCCACTCTGGTCTTCGTCAACAAGATCGACCGGCGCGGGGCACGCGGTGCGGAGCTGGTGCGGTCGGTCGCCGAGCGGCTGAAGGTGCCCGTGGTGCCGATGGGGACCGCCGAGCGGCTCGGCACCCCGGACGCCCGGTTCGTGCCCGGCCTCGGCCCCGCCGCGCTCGACGTCCTCGCCGACCACGACGACGACCTGCTGGCCGCGTACGTCGAGGGCGCCGTACGGCCGGAGCGGGTGCGCGCGGCCCTCGCCGAGCAGACCCGGCAGGGCCTGGTGCACCCCGTCTACTTCGGCTCCGCCGCCACCGGCGCGGGGACGGACCCGCTGATCACCGGCATCCGGGAGCTGCTCCCGGCCGCCGGCGGCGATCCGGCCGGGCCGCTGTCGGGCACCGTGTTCAAGGTCGAGCGGGGCCCGGCGGGCGAGAAGATCGCCTACGCGCGCGTCTTCACCGGCACCCTGCGCGTCCGCGACCGCGTCCCCTTCGGCGACCCGCCCCAGGAGGGCAAGGTCACCGCGGTCGGCGTCTTCGACCACGGCACGGACGTCCCCGCGGACGCGGTGCCGGCGGGCCGGATCGCCCGGGTGTGGGGCCTCGCGGACATCAGGATCGGCGACTTCCTCGGTGTGCCCCGTAAGCCGTACGGGCACTTCTTCGCCCCGCCGACGCTGGAGACGGTCGTCGTGCCCGGCCCCGGCACGGACCCGGGGGCGCTGCACCTGGCCCTGACCCAGCTCGCCGAGCAGGACCCGCTGATCGGGCTGCGCCACGACGAGGTGCGGCGGGAGACCAGCGTGTCGCTGTACGGGGAGGTGCAGAAGGAGGTCGTCCAGGCCACGCTCGCCGAGGAGTACGGCCTGGAGGTCGGCTTCCGGGAGACGACCCCGCTGTGCGTGGAACGGCCGGTCGGGTCGGGCACGGCAGCGGAGTTCGTCAAGAGGGGCGACAACCCGTTCCTGGCCACGATCGGTCTGCGCGTCGACCCGGCCCCGCCCGGCTCGGGCGTCACGTTCGGCCTGGAGGTGGAGCTGGGCGCGATGCCGTACGCCTTCTTCAAGGCCGTCGAGGACACCGTGCGCGAGACCCTCGAACAGGGCCTGCACGGCTGGCGGGTCACCGACTGCCAGGTCACCATGACCCACTCCGGCTACTGCCCCCGTCAGAGCCACGCCCACCAGGGTTTCGACAAGAGCATGTCCAGCACCGGATACGACTTCCGGGGCCTGACCCCGCTGGTCCTGGTGGAGGCGCTGCGGCGGGCGGGGACGCGGGTGCACGAGCCCCTGCACCGCTTCCGCCTGGAGGCACCCGCGGACACGCTCGGCGCGCTGCTGCCGGTGCTGGCCGCGCTGCGGGCGGTGCCGCGCACCACCGAGACGCAGGGTGCCGTCTGCGTCCTGGAGGGCGACGTCCCGGCGGCCCGTGTGCACGCCCTGGAGCAGCGGCTGCCGGGACTCACCCGGGGCGAGGGTGAGCTGGAGTGCGCCTTCGACCACTACGCGCCCGTCACGCAGGGGCCCGTGCCCGAGCGGCCGCGCACCGACCACAACCCGCTGAACCGGAAGGAGTATCTGCTGAACGTCACTCGCAGGACGAGTAGTTGACGGAGTGTCAGAAAAGCTCGACCTTTAGGGACATGCCCAAGAAGCGCGCACATGTGCTCGTCGCTCTGGTCGTCCTGTGTGGATTCCTGTGCGGTTCCCCGGCGGCGGGTGCCCCTCCCGCCGCCGCGGCCGACTCCCTGTGGTTCGACGGCTCCCCGCTGACGGTGGTGGACGGCCGCTTCGTCGACGCCCACGGCCGCGAGGTCGTGCTGCGCGGCTACAACGTCTCCGGTGAGACCAAGCTGGAGGAGCACGGCGGCCTGCCCTTCGCGTCCGTCGCCGACGCGCGCAGGTCCGCTGCCGCGCTGCGTGCCCTCGGCGGCGGCAACGCGGTGCGCTTCCTGCTGTCCTGGGCACACGCCGAGCCCGAGCGCGGCCGGGTCGACACGGCCTACCTGGCCGCCGTCACCGACCAGATGCGCGCCTTCCTGGACACCGGCATCCGCGTCTACCCCGACTTCCACCAGGACCTGTACTCCCGCCACCTCTTCGACCCGGACAGCTGGTACACCGGTGACGGCGCCCCCAAGTGGGCCGTGGACGCGGGCGATTACCCCGACGAGTCCTGCGGGATCTGCCTCTTCTGGGGCCAGAACATCACCCAGAACGAGGCGGTGATGCGCGCGACGCACGACTTCTGGCACAACGCGCACGGCGTCCAGGACGCCTTCCTCGCCACGGCCGAGAAAACGATGGCGTACGTCGAACAGCACCTCACCGACGAGCAGTTCGCGGGTGTCGTCGGCTTCGACCCTTACAACGAGCCGCACGCCGGCACCTACGACCCCGGCCAGGGCAGCCGCGCCTGGGAGCGGGACGTGCTGTGGCCGTTCTACGAGCGCTTCCGGGCCCGGATGGACGCGGCGGGCTGGCAGGACAAGCCCGCGTTCGTCGAGCCGAACCTCTTCTGGAACGCGAACCTCGACTTCCAGCGCCAGGAGGGCGGTCTGCTGGACTCGGGGAAGCTGGGCCCGCGCTATGTCTTCAACACTCACTTCTACGACCAGAAGGCCATCTCGGGCGTCTTCATGTGGGGCAAGGCGAAGGACGGCCAGTACACCGGGGACTTCGGGACCGTCCGGGACCGGGCCGCCGCGACCGGCACGGCGGCGATGGTCAGCGAGTTCGGCCACCCGCTCAGCGGCACGGTCTCCGACAAGGCGCCGACCGTCCTCAAGGCGATGTACCAGGCCCTCGACTCCCGCCTGCCCGGCTCCGCCTGGTGGACCCGCCCCACCGCGAGCGGCCCCGTGCTGTCGGCCACCCAATGGCAGTGGGACCTCTACAACGGCCGCCACCGCGAGGCGATGAACGGCAACCCCGACAAGATCCTCACCGCCGGTGACGCCTGGAACGACGAGGACCTGTCCGCCGTACGTCTCGACGGCACCGGCACGGTGACACTCCGTCAGGACGTCCGCCTGCTGGACCGCCTCTACCCGGCCGCCACCGCCGGAACCACGCTCGCCTTCACCTACGAGGACCGCTCCCGTGACGGGTCCACCACGCTGACCTGGAACCCGGTACCGGCCTCGCTGCCGAACGTGGCCCGGCTGGTGGGCTCCGGACAGTACGGCGTCCTGCTGTGGCGCTCCGACGGCGGCCCGGCGCCGACCGAGCTGCACCTCCCGGCGGCCTTCCCGCCCGCCACGACCACCGTGGTCTCCGACCTGGGCACCCTCCACGGCCTGCCCGCCTACACGGCCTCCGCCCCGGTCGCCGCAGCCCCCGAACCCGGCGCCACGGGAAGCCGCCGCCTGCTGCTCACCGCACGCGACACGGGCGTTCGGCACTACGCGCTGGTGACCAACGGGGCGACGGCTCCGGCGACTTCACTGCTTCAGGCGGCCCGTGCCGAACTGGACGCCTGGGCCGCGCTCAGCTAGCCGACGGGCCCGACCAGTCGGCGGGCACCCGCGCCAGGCGCACGCGCTGGGGGTGGTCGCCGACCGGGACCGACACCGTCTTGCGGCCCGTCGCGAAGTCGATGGCGGTGACCTGGTCGGCGCCGCTCTCGGAGATCACGCAGGACTTGCCGTCGCCGCTGACCGTGGCCCAGTAGGGCTTGGCGGCGGTGACGAGCGGGCCCTCCTGGAGGGTGGCGCGGTCGACGACGGTGGCGTAGTCGTCCATCGTGCCGGCCACGCACAGCTTCCTGCCGTCGGGGCTCATCGAGAGGCCGTGGTGGCGCGAGTCGTTGACCCAGGTCGTGCGGTCCTCGCTGGTGGCCGGGTTCTTCGGCAGCACCTTGGTCCGGGTGATCTTGTCGCTCGCCACGTCGTACTCGAAGAAGCCGTTGAAGAACGACACCTGGAAGTACAGCTTGGACTCGTCGGGGCTGAACGCGGCCGGGCGCACCGCGTCCGAGTACTGGCCGAGCCCTGCCGCGTCCAGGCGCTGCCGCATGTCGACGACCTTCACCTGCCGGAAGGTCGCCGCGTCGACGACGGTGATGCGCCGGTCGCCCTTCGTCCAGTCCAGCCACGGCTCGTCCAGGGCGGTGTTCACCTCGCCGATGGACATGTTCCAGATGTAGCGGCCGTCGCCGGTGAAGACGTTCTCGTGCGGCTTGTCGCCGGTGCCGAAGGAGCCGAGCTGCCGGCCGGTGACGATGTCCAGCACATGGACCGTGTTGGAGGTGGACGCCGACACCGCGACCTTGGTGCCGTCGGGGGAGACCGCCATGTGGTCGGCGCGGTGACCCGACACGGCGAAGCGCCAGTCGACCGACCCGGTGGCCAGGTCGATGGAGACCACGTCGGCGAAGCTGGGCCGGGAGACCACCATCGAGCGGCCGTCCGGGGTGGCGTACATGTCGTCGACGAACTGGTCGTGGCCCTCGCCGACGCTGTTGCGGATCGCCATGAAGTAGACCCACTTGACCGGGTCGGCGTTGATCTCCGCCATGCGCTGGTCCTTGTCCGGGACGACGTTCACCCGGCCGATCCTCGCGAAGTCGCCCGAGGAGGCGATGACTTCGGCGGTGCCGTCCCAGTTGTTGCCGACGAACAGCACCTCGCGCAGCGCCGCGGGGGAGTCGGCGGCCGCGCCGGTCGCGGGGACCGTGGCGGTCAGGGCGAGGGCGGCGGCGACGGTGCACAGGTGCCGGGGGCGGAAGGCAGGCATGGCTGCACTCTCCTCGGGGTGGGGGGAAGTCTGAATACAACGTCGTTCAGAGTTCGACTTACTGGAAAGTAAGGAAGGGTCGCCCTTCTCCACAAGACTGCGTACACGACAAAATTGGCCGTCGGCGGGCCGAGCGGGAGCCCGGCGACGACGGGAGGCACAGTGGCGGGCAGGCTCAAGGGGCCGACCGGCCGCTACGGCGGCAGGTCCGCGCAGGAACGGCAGGTCGAGCGGCGCCGGCGTTTTCTGGACGCGGCACTTCAGCTGTTCGGCGGCACCCCGGGCTACCGCGCCACCACCGTCGCCGCGCTCAGCGAGGCCGCCGGACTGTCGACCCGTCAGTTCTACGAGGAGTTCCGCACCCTGGAGGACGTCCTCGCCGAACTGCACCTTCAGGTCAACGGCTGGGCCGAGGAGGCCGTGCTGGCGGCGGCCGCCGAGGTGGAGGGCAGGCCGCTGGCGGAACGGGCCTCCGCGATCTTCCGGGCGTACGCCGGGAACGTCACCGGCGACCCGCGCCGCATCCGCATCACCTTCGTCGAGATCATCGGGGTCAGCCCGCGGCTGGAGGAGCAGCGGCTGGCCCGGCGGGCCCGCTGGGTCGACTTCATCTGCGGCGAGGCCGCCGCAGCCGTGGCCCGGGGGGAGGCCGCACCGCGCGACCACCGGCTCGCCGCCACGGCGTTCATCGGCAGCGTCAACGGCCTGCTCCACGACTGGAGCGCGGGCTGGGTGGAGGCCACGCTCGACGAGGTGGTCGACGAGCTGGTGCGTCAACTCCTGGCGATCCTGCGGCCTTCCTGAGGCGCCGCGAGCAGCCGGCCGTTACGACGGCCCAGGCAGCGGCTCCGCGAACAGCAGGCCGCCACGACGGCCCACGCGGCGGCGCCGCCACAAGTGGCTCACCGGGCCAGCCGGTTCACCGCCTCCAGTACGGGGGCCACCCCGTCCTCCGCGCCGACGCGTACGCCGAGGGCCTGTGCCCGGCTCCGGTGGGCCGGGTCGCCGACGGCTCGGGTCAGGGCCGCGGCGAGGGAGTCGGCCGTCACCCGCCGCAGCGGCAGCGCGCAGGGCGCCACGCCCAGCGTGACCAGGCGGGACGCCCAGAAGGTCTCGTCGAACTGGACGGGCAGCGGCACCGCGGGCACCCCGGCGCGCAGCCCGGCCGCGGTCGTGCCGGCACCCGCGTGATGGACCACCGCGGCCATGTGCGGGAACAGCGCCGAGTGGGCCACCTCACCGATGGTCAGCATGTCGTCCGCGTCCGCCGCGAGTCCGCCCCAGCCGCGCTGGATCACCCCGCGCAGCCCGGCCCGCCGCAGCGCCGCCACGACCAGCGCGCTCAGCCCCTCGGGGTCCGGCACGGTCGCGCTGCCCAGGCCGACGAACACCGGCGGCGGCCCCGCGTCGAGGAACGCCCGCACCTCCTCGGGAAGCCGCGCGTCGGCGTCGTACGGCCACCAGTACCCGGCGATGTCGAGGCCGGGCCGCCAGTCGCGGGGGCGGGGGACGATCAGCGGGCTGAAGCCGTGCTGCACCGGCCAGCGCCGCCGCTCCAGGTCCCGGCGCAGGGCGCCCGGCCGGGCGGCGGGTAGGCCCAGCCGGGCGCGTACCGCGGGGACGGCCCTCCCGAAGATGTGCTCCACGGCGAGGTTCACCGCGTGCCCGGCGAGCCGGTTTCCGGCCCCGCCGAAGGAGCGGTCGCCCAGCAGCGGGGGCGCGAACTCCCGTGTGGGTGCGATGGGTTGCAGATGAAGACCGAGGCTCGGCAGCCGCAGGCCCTCGGCGACGGCCACCCCGAGCGGGGCGATCGGGCCGGCGAGCAGCAGCAGATCGCTCGCACGGGCGGCCGTCACCAGGTCCTCGGTCATCCGGCCGACCAGCGCCCGCGCCATCGACACCACCCGCAGCAGCTTCCCCGCGCCGGTCGCGCTGCGGTGCAGGGCGCGTCCGCGCGGGGAGTGCAGTTCGGCCTGCGGATCGACCGGCAGCGGGTGGAAGTCCAGCCCCGCACCCGCCACCAGCTGCTCGAAGCGGGCGTGTGTCACCAGGGTGACCTCGTGGCCTGCGTCCAGCAGACCGTGTCCGAGACCGGTGAAGGGGGCCACGTCGCCCCGGGAGCCCGCCGTCATGATCGCGATGCGCACACCCATCAGTATGGGGGCGGCTGCCCGTCGTTCGTGGTTGCTCGCGCCGTCCCCCGCGCCCCTGGGGAGTCAGTCCCCGAGTTGGCTGATCGCCGCGTCCACCGTCTGCTCCAGCAGCGTGGCGATGGTCATCGGGCCGACGCCGCCCGGCACCGGGGTGATCAGCGAGGCGCGCTCCACGGCCGAGTCGAAGTCGACGTCACCCACGTTGCCCGGGTTGTAGCCGGCGTCGATCACGACCGCGCCGGGCTTGATGTCCTGGCCCTTGATCAGCCGCGGCCGGCCGACGGCGGCGACCACGATGTCCGCCTCGCGCACGACCGCCGACAGGTCCGCGGTGCGCGAGTGGCAGTACGTCACCGTCGCGTCGCGGGCGAGCAGCAGCATGCCGGCCGGCTTGCCCAGGATGGCGCTGCGGCCGACCACCACCGCACGCTTGCCGGACGGGTCGACGCCGTACGCGTCGAGCAGCCGCATGATGCCGCCGGGCGTGCAGGACACGAAGCCCGGCAGGCCGAAGCTCATCGTGGCGAACGAGGCGAAGGTGACGCCGTCGACGTCCTTCTCCGGCGCGATCGCCTCGAACGCGGCCCGCTCGTCGATGTGTTCGCCCATCGGGTGCTGGAGCAGGATGCCGTGCACGGTGGGGTCGGCGGACAGCGCCCGCAGCGTGCCGACCAGCTCCTCGGTGGTGGTCGAGGCGGGCAGCTCCACGTGCCGGGAGCCGATGCCGGCCTTGCGGCAGCGGTTCTGCTTCATCCGGACGTACGTCACGGAGGCGGGGTCCTCGCCGACCAGTACGGTCGCGAGACAGGGGGCGGTGCCGGTGCGCTCGGTGAGGTCCGCCGCGCGCTTGGCGGTCCCCTCGACGATGCCGCGGGCGAGCGAGGTGCCGTCCATGAGCCGTGCCTGAGTCATGATCCACTCCTGAGCTGATCGGTCTCGTCGCCCAGGCGCACGGCATTCACTGATGTCGGCCCGCTCCCCGGTGGTGCTCCACCTCAGCGCCAGTCACGGGCCCACGGACACCTTAACCGAGACGTGCGGCGGCCCGGCCGGGGCCCCTCGCCAGGGGCCCGGCCAGGTGACGGGGGCGGCTCCTACTCGTCCCAGGCCTGGATCATGATCTGTTCGGAGATCTTCCCGTCGCGCAGGGTGATCATCGACTCGGACAGGACACGGACCCCGTCCGCGTACTGGCAGGACTCGCTGTAGGCGGCGCGGTCGCCCTGGACGACGCACCCCTCCAGCTTGTGGGTCATGTCGCGGCTGTAGACGTCCTCGAGCATGCGGGCGATCTCGTCGCGGCCGTGCATGACCTTCGGGCTGCTGGGCTGGGTGTTGCGGTCGACGATCCGCAGCTCCGCGTCATCGGCGTAGAGCTTCAGAAGGTCCGTCGACGACTGTCCTTCCAGGCCCCGGCGCAGGGTGTCGGCGCTGAAGGCGGGGCTCGTGCTGGTGCCCATGATGAACCTCCTCCGAGGCGGGCGACCCGGCGGGCTGCGGGCCACCGAAGCCTTCTCTACGAGCGTCCTCCGGCCCGTGGGGCACGGCAAGCGCGGGGGCAGGCGGGTTCCGGGGAGGGCGGCGCGGTGACGCGCTCCTCCTGACGGGTGAGCGCGGCGCGGCGGCCGTGTCCGGAGCCGGGGCGGCCGCGTTGCTGAGGGCATGATCTCAACTCGCCGTATCCTCGCCGCCGCATGTCTCGCCGCCGGGGTCACCGCACTCGCCGCCCCCTCGGCGGGCGCGGCCGAGACGGACGCCAAGGCAGGCAGCAGCCTGAGCCCGATCGCCCTGCTGGACTCGCTGGCCACCAGTGACATCCCCGAGTCGCACCGGGGCGCGCTCCCGCGGCCCTCCCAGCAGCTCGCGCAGCTCAACCGTGTGCCGAGCGACCTCGACCAGCTGCACCAGATCACCGACCTGGTCGCGCCGGTCACCGGCCTGCTGCCCGGCCTCCAGACCTGACCCCGCCCGCCCCGGCCCGCCCGGCCGCGTCCGTGCCCCGGACGCGGCCGGGCGCGTTGTGTCCGGTGTCCGCTCCCCGCCCGGTGATCGCGCGTAGGGTCGGAGCAGGGAGACAACGCCCGCCGACGGAAGGGACCCAGCAGCCATGGCGCAGGAAGTACGCGGCGTGATCGCACCCGGCAAGGACGAGCCGGTCCGCCTGGAGACGATCGTCGTGCCGGACCCCGGACCGGGTGAGGCCGTGGTGCGGATCCAGGCCTGCGGTGTCTGCCACACCGATCTGCACTACAAACAGGGCGGCATCAGCGACGACTTCCCCTTCCTGCTCGGCCACGAGGCCGCGGGAGTGGTCGAGTCGGTCGGCGACGGCGTGGCCGACGTGGCGCCGGGTGACTTCGTGATCCTCAACTGGCGGGCAGTCTGCGGGCGTTGTCGGGCCTGTCTGCGCGGCCGCCCCTGGTACTGCTTCGACACCCACAACGCGAAGCAGCGCATGACCCTCGCCTCGACCGGCCAGGAATTGTCGCCCGCCCTCGGCATCGGCGCGTTCGCCGAGAAGACCCTGGTCGCCGCGGGCCAGTGCACCAAGGTCGACCCCGAGGTGTCCCCGGCCGTCGCCGGACTGCTGGGCTGCGGGGTGATGGCCGGGATCGGCGCCGCGATCAACACGGGCAACGTCGGCCGCGGCGACTCCGTCGCTGTCATCGGCTGCGGCGGTGTCGGTGACGCGGCGATCGCGGGGTCGCACCTGGCCGGGGCGGCGACGATCATCGCGGTCGACATCGACGACCGCAAGCTGGACAAGGCCCGCACGATGGGCGCCACCCACACCGTCAACTCCCGCGACACCGACCCCGTCGAGGCGATCCGCGAGCTGACCGGCGGCTTCGGCGCCGACGTGGTCATCGAGGCGGTCGGCCGCCCCGAGACGTACCGGCAGGCCTTCTACGCCCGTGACCTGGCAGGCACGGTCGTCCTGGTCGGCGTACCGACACCGGAGATGAAGCTCGAACTGCCCCTGCTGGACGTCTTCGGACGGGGCGGCGCACTGAAGTCCTCCTGGTACGGCGACTGTCTGCCCTCCCGCGACTTCCCCATGCTGATCGACCTCCACCGCCAAGGCCGCCTGGACCTCGGCGCGTTCGTGACGGAGACGATCCGACTCGACGAGGTGGAGAAGGCGTTCGAGCGGATGCACCACGGCGACGTCCTGCGCTCGGTGGTGGTGCTGTGATGGCCCCGCGCATCGAACGCCTGGTCACCTCGGGCCGGTTCACCCTCGACGGCGGCAGCTGGGACGTCGACAACAACGTCTGGCTGGTCGGCGACGACCACGAGGTCGTCGTCATCGACGCCGCGCACGACGCCGACGCCATCGCCGAGGCGGTCGGCGACCGGCGGCTGACCGCCATCGTCTGCACCCACGCCCACAACGACCACATCGACGCCGCCCCCGCCCTCGCCGAGCGCACCGGCGCCGTGATCTGGCTGCACCGCGACGACCTGCCCCTGTGGAAGCAGACCCACCCCGAGCGTGAGCCGGACGCCTGGCTGCGCGACGGGCAGGTCATCGAGGCCGCGGGCGCCGACCTCAGGGTCCTGCACACACCCGGCCACGCGCCCGGCGCGGTCTGCCTGTACGACCCCGGCCTGGGGGCGGTCTTCACCGGTGACACGCTGTTCCAGGGCGGGCCGGGTGCCACGGGCCGGTCCTGGTCCCACTTCCCGACGATCATCGACTCGATCCGCAACCGGCTGCTCGGCCTCCCGCCCGAGACGAAGGTGCTCACGGGACACGGCGACCCCACCACCATCGGGGCGGAGGCACCGCACCTTCAGGAGTGGATCGACCGCGGCCACGGACATCATCGCCGGTATGACGACGAACACGCTCGAGACCCTGCACGGCGTCCGTGTGCTGCGCTGTGCCCCCGAAGGACCCCTCCTGGACGGCGAGAGCGCGGCGCTGGACCTGATCGGCGACGCGTTCGGCCAGGACGCCACGCTGGTCGCCGTCCCCGTCGAGCGGGTGCCGCAGGAGTTCTTCCGGCTGCGCACGGGCGTCGCGGGCGCGGTGATGCAGAAGTTCGTCACCTACCGGGTGCGGCTCGCCGTCGTGGGGGACGTGTCCCGCCAGGCCGCCGAGAGCGGCGCGCTGCGCGACTTCCTGCGCGAGACGAACGAGGGCGGGCACATCTGGTTCGTGCCCGACTACGACGAACTCGGTGAGAAGTTGCGCGCGGCCGGGTGAACCCGCGGCAAAAGGCGACAGAAGATGTCCGGTTTCCCCGGCACTCTCGAATCGACACGTAGGAAACACGAGGTCGGGAGCCGGACATGGACAAGCCGTTGCAGGGCAAGGTGGCGCTCGTCGCCGGGGCGACCCGTGGCGCGGGCCGCGGGATCGCCGTCGAACTGGGGGCGGCGGGAGCCACCGTGTACGTCACCGGGCGCACCACCCGCTCACACCGTTCCGAGTACGACCGCCCCGAGACGGTCGAGGACACCGCCGACCTGGTCACCGAGGCGGGCGGCGAGGGTGTCGCCGTACCCACCGACCACCTCGAACCCGGCCAGGTACGGGCCCTGGTGGAGCGGATCGACGCCGAGCAGGGGCGCCTGGACGTGCTGGTGAACGACGTCTGGGGCGGCGAGCATCTCTTCGCGTGGGAGACGCCGATCTGGGAGCACGACCTCGACAAGGGCCTCAGACTGCTCCGGCTCGCCGTCGAGACGCACGCGATCACCAGCCATCACGCGCTGCCCCTGCTGCTGCGCCGGCCCGGCGGGCTGGTCGTGGAGATGACCGACGGCACCGCCGAGTACAACGGCGCCACCTACCGCAACTCCTTCTTCTACGACCTCGCCAAGGCGTCCGTCCTGCGCATGGGCTTCTCCCTCGGCCACGAGCTCGGCCCGCGCGGAGCGACCGCGGTCGCGCTCACGCCGGGCTGGCTGCGCTCGGAGATGATGCTGGACACCTTCGGGGTGCGCGAGGACAACTGGCGCGACGCGCTGGACACGCAGCCGCACTTCGCCATCTCGGAGACCCCGCGCTATGTCGGCCGGGCCGTCGCCGCGCTCGCCGCCGACCCGGAGGTGGCCCGCTTCAACGGGCAGTCCCTGTCCAGCGGCGGTCTCGCGCAGATCTACGGCTTCACCGACCTCGACGGCAGCCGCCCCGACGCCTGGCGGTACCTGGTCGAGGTCGCGGACAAGGGCAGGCCCGCCGACACGACCGGCTACCGCTGATCCCGGAGCGCGGGGGCCAGCCAGCGGGCCGGGTGCCCGGGCGGCAGCGCCAGATCCTCGCGTACGGCGCCGTAGTAGGCCTGCCGGGCGGACCGCTGCCGCTCCATCAGCGCCTGCCAGGCCTCCGGGTCCCGGGTCCCGGCCCGCAGGAACGCCTCCATCTCCAGCACGACGACGACCCACTCGCGCGCCAGCTCCACGACATCGGCGCTGCCGAGCATGAGCAGCGCCTCACCGACCGGGTCCCGGCCGGCCGTGGCCTCCGCCAGCAGCGGCTCGGCCTCCTGCGGGGACAGCGGGTGCGGATGCGGGTCGTTGCCCAGGTGCGCCGCCACCCGGTAGGTGAGGGTGACGGTCCGCTTCACCGCCCGCGCGTAGTCCGAGTACACCGCCAGCCGCCGCTCCTCCCACCGCGCGTCCCGCTCCCGCCGGAAGCGGGCGCCGTCGCTGCGGACGACCGCCAGATAGGAGCCGAGGGCGCCGATCACGACACCGAGGAGCGTGGGCAGTTGCTGAAGGAACGTGGATGCGGCCGACATGGGCGCACCGTATCAACTCCGTAGCACCGCTTAAGCGTTGGTATAGATCTTTTCACTTGTCCTGCGAGGTGGTGACGGGCAGCGTGCTGGTGTGCACAACGACGAACGAGCTTCCTCGCCCTGGCGCGTCCGTGACTTCCGTACGCTCTTCACCGCCACCACCCTCAGCCAACTCGGCACGAACGTCGGCTATGTGGCCGTTCCGCTGGTCGCCGTCGCCGCGCTCGACGCGAGCCCCGGACAGGTCGGCGCGCTGGCCGCGCTCAGCACGCTGGCGTTCCTCCTCATCGGGCTGCCCGCCGGTGCCTGGGTCGACCGGATGCGCCACCGCCGGGTGCTGATCGGCGCCGACCTGGCCCGCGCCGCCCTCAACGCCTCCGTGCCGATCGCCTGGTGGCTCGACGCGCTCACCCTCGGCCACCTCTGCACGGTCGTGCTGCTGACCGGCTGCGCGACGGTGTTCTTCGACGTCGGCTCGCAGAGCACGCTGCCCCAACTGGTCGGCCGGGAGGCGCTGGTGGGCGCCAACGCCGCCGTGGTCAGCCTGCAGGCGGTGAGCAACATCGCCGGACGCGGCGCGGGAGGCGGACTCGTGCAGTTCCTGACCGCGCCCGTCGCCGTGCTGTTCACGGCCGTCGCCCATCTCGCCTCGGCGCTGCGGCTCACCGCCGTCGGCACACGGCACCAGCCGCCCGCGCAGCCCCGCGAGACGCGCCTGCGGACGCAGATCGCCGAGGGCCTGCGGCACGTCCTCGGCAACGCCGAACTGCGTGCCCTCGCGCTCACCGCCGCCCTCACCAACCTCGGCGTGCAGATCGTCAACACCATGCTGCCGCTCCTCTTCGTCCGTGAACTCGGCCTCTCCGCGAGCGCCCTGGGTCTGTTCTGGGCCGTCGGCGGCCTGGGCGTGCTGCTCGGCGCCCGCTGCGCCCGCCCGCTGGCAGCCCGCCTCGGCCACGGCCGCACCCAGGTGGTCACCGGGCTGCTCCTGGCCCCCGCCGCGCTGCTGGTGCCGCTCATCGGGCGCGGACCGGGGCTGTGGCTGGCGGGTGCCGGCTGGGTGCTGTCGATGGCCAGGATCGGCACGGCGAACGTGCTCGGGGTGAGCCTGCGCCAGCGGATGACGCCGGACGCCCTGCTCGGCCGTATGAACGCCACCTTCCGGTTCATGCTCACCGGCGCGCTCGCCGTCGGGGCCGCCCTCTCCGGACTGCTGGGCGAGCTGGTGGGGGTGAGCGCGACGCTGTGGGTGGGCGCCGCGGTGCTGGCGGTCTCGGTCCTGCCGCTGCTGCTCTCCCCGGTGCGCTCCCGTCGCGAGCTCCCGCAGCGGCAGCCCGAGGGGTCGGCGGTCACCGAGGCGGCGCGGACTTGAGGGGCGTGCCGCCGGGGTCGTAATGTCACCGTTTCGTCGCGAAGCGGGCGAGGGGGCAACCACGGCCGGCCGATGCCGGTCTAGTGGTCAGAGCCGCACGGTGTGCGTGCAGTGCAGGGGACTACGGGAGGGCGAGTGCTCATGGGGGACATACGCAGACGAGGGGCGGCCGTCGTCGGGACCGGCGCGCTGGTGGTGCCGCTGGCGATCGGCCTGGGGGCCGCGCCCGCGCAGGCCGCGAGCTGCACCACATCGACCGGCCCGTACCAGAAGCAGGTCGAGAAGTTCCTCGGCCTGCCCGTCGACGGCAGGCAGTCGCCGACCGACTGCCAGAAGATCAAGGCCTTCCAGGACAAGCACGGCATCAAGCCGAACATCGGCTACGCCGGCCCCGTCACCTGGGGTGTGATGGACCTCATGCGCAAGCAGAAGGCCGTCGGCACCAACCCCAACCGCGACGGCAGGTGCCCCACCAACAAGGGCCGGATCGCCTGTGTGAACCTCACGCTCCAGCTCAGCTGGATCCAGGACGGCAGCCGCCTGGTGTACGGCCCCGTCCCGGTGCGCACCGGCCGGGACGGCTACGAGACCCGCACCGGCCTGAAGAAGATCTACTGGCGTGACATCGACCACGTGTCGAGCATCTACAACGTGCCCATGCCCTACAGCCAGTTCTTCGACGGCGGCCAGGCCTTCCACTCGGTCAACCTCAGCATGTGGAACCCGCCCGGCTCGCACGGCTGCGTCAACATGACCACCACCACGGCGAAGAAGTACTGGTCGCTGCTGAGGAACGGCGACGACGTGTACGTGTACGGCCGCAAGCCGGGCACCTGACACGCCAGTTGGACGTGATCAGCAACACGGTCCGTTATGTCCGGTTTGTACGTCATCACTCACACGGTCTTCACCTCCGGAGCCGTATGCTTCACAGCATGTCCACCACTGTTGAACCCGTCTCCGAGAGATCGGCCGCGGAGGTCAACGAGGAGATCCGGGCGCTGTGGCGCCGGTCGGGCGGGACACTGACCGTCGAGCAGCGCGAGGAGTACCAGCGGCTCGTGATGGAGTGGGCCGCCGTGGCCACGCAGCAGGAGCGGGTGGCCTGAGAGCCGCTCAGCCCCAGGTCGCCGAGTAATGACTGCGATAGGCCTTGCGGTCCTGTTCCGCGCGGATGTACCGCGTGGCCACCAGGGCCACAAGGCTCCCCGCGACGATCAGCAGCCCCGGGCCCGTGTTCCGCGGGTCCGCCAGCCGCGACAGCAGCGTCGAGGCCTGTTCCCCGCCCACCGGAGCCGACGACCCCGGTGAGGCCTCCCCGGGTGCGAGGGCGCTCTGCGGGGCCGAGGCCGAAGGCGCCGGTACGGCAGCACCGGCCGGCGCCACCAGCCGCACGCCGAGCTCCTCGAGCGCCTTCGTCACCGGCTGGAAGAACGTCGTACCGCCCACCCGGCAGTCTCCGCTGCCGCCCGAGGTGATGCCGAGCGCGATCCCCTCGGAGAACAACGGGCCCCCGCTGTCGCCGGGTTCGGCGCACACATCCGTCTCGATCAGCCCGCTCACGCTGCCCTCGGGGTAGTTGACCGTCACATCGAGCGCGCGGACGACACCGTCGTGCAGCCCGCTGGTGCTGCCGCTGCGGAACACCCGCTGCCCTACGGCGGGATCGGCCGCGGCGGTGATCCGTACGCCCCGCCCGCCGCCGAGGTCCACCACGTCGGCGCCGTCGCCGGCCCGCCCGCCCGTGTAGCTCACCAGCGAGAAGTCGGCCCCCGGGAAGCTGCCCCGCACGGTCCGGCCCACCTCGCGGCCGGCCCGGGAGTCGGCGAACCACACCGAGCCGGCCGGCCCGCAGTGTCCCGCGGTCAGGATGAAGTCCGAGCGGCCGTCGGTGACGTTGAAGCCCGCCGAACAGCGGCCCCCGGTCGAGAGGATCGGCCGCGCCCCGTTCAGACGCGTGGTGAAGGTGCCCTGCGTGCGTTCCATGCGCACCGGGGCGTCCAGATCGTGCGCGAGAGCGGTGAGACGGGCCCAGTCCGCCGCGGAGACCGTGCGGTCGGCCCGGAGCACCACCTCGTTGGACCGGTAGTCCACCGCCCAGGCCGTGCCCGGCACCCGCGGCGCCGCGCGCAGGGCCGTGGTGGCCGACCGCAGCTCGCCCAGGCTGTGCGGGACCACCTTGGGAGTGGCCCCCGCGCGGCGCACCTCGGCGGCCGCCCCCGGGTCGGTGACCGCGACGACCGGCCGCCCGTCGGCGCCGATCCAGCTGCCGGCCGTACGCGCCTCGCCCAGCCGGGCCACCAGGGCCCCGCCGGGCGACACGGCCGCCGACGCGGTCCCGCGCGGCGCGGCGGACGGCTCGTCCGCCACAGCGCGGCCGACCATGGTGCCTCCCAGGAGGAGACCGCCGACGGCCGCGAGCCGTGTCACCCGGCGGACGATCCGTCGTCGTGCGTGCCCCATGCATGGCTCCCGAACTCAAGGACGCGGCACCGTGGCCGCGGGGCGCTCCCGCAGTCGAGCGCCCCCCGTCCATACGCACCGGGCCGCCGGGGCGTTCAGTCACGCCTTGCGGGCCACCCCGCCGAACATCGCGACCTCCTCCGGCTCCGCGCCGTTGGTGTGCTCCGGGCGCCAGCGCGAGCAGGACACCACGCCCGGCTCCAGCAGGTCCAGGCCGTCGAAGAAGCGGGCCACGGCCTCGGGGGTGCGCTGGGTGAGCTTCGGGGTGCCGTGCTCGTTCCAGAACTTCACGGCCTCGTCCACGTCCGGCATCTCCGGGTGGGTGACGGTGTGCGACAGCACCAGGTGGCTGCCCGCGGGCAGCGCGTCCATCAGCCGGCGCACCAGGGCGTACGGGTCCTCGTCGTCGCCGATGAAGATGACCACACCGAGCAGGATCAGCGCGACCGGCCGGCTGAAGTCCAGCGTCTTCGCCGCGTGTTCGAGGATCGCGTCCACATTGCGGAGGTCCTCGTCGAGGTAGTCGGTGCGGCCTTCCTCGGTGCTGGTGAGCAGGGCGCGGGCATGGGCCAGGACCAACGGGTCGTTGTCGACGTAGACGATCCGCGCGTCCGGGGCGTGCCGCTGGGCCACCTCGTGGGTGTTGTCCGCGGTGGGCAGGCCGGTGCCGATGTCCAGGAACTGGCGTATGCCCACCTCGCCGACCAGATGCCGCACGGCCCGGCCCAGGAACAGCCGGTCGGCACGGGCGTACTCGCCGATGCCCGGGTGCAGTTGGCGGATCTGGTCACCGGCGGCGCGGTCGACCTCGTAGTTGTCCTTGCCGCCCAGCCAGTAGTTCCAGATGCGGGCGGTGTGCGGCTGGGTGGTGACGATACGGGCGCGCAGCGCCTCCGCGGGTCGGTTCTGCGGCCGGCGGGTTCTCGGTCACGGGATCAGCTCCTGGTTGCCGGGTCGTTCGGGGTGGCAACGAGCAATCTAGACCGCCCAGTTGATCTCCGCCGCCCGAGCGGCGATTTCCACGGCCCTTCGCTCGCGGCGACGCCCCTAGACTGCGGGGTATGGACGCAACCGCGCTGGACCGGCTCGCCGAGGGCAAGTACCTGTTGATCACCAGCTATCGCAGGAACGGCACGCCGGTCGCCACGCCGGTGTGGGTCGTGCGGGACGCGGACGCGCTGGGGGTCTGGACGGCCGCCGACTCCTACAAGGTCAAGCGCATCCGCAACCGCGCCGATGTGCTGGTCGGCCCCTGTGACCTGCGGGGCAACCCCACGGGGGAGCAGGTGCCCGGGAAGGCGGAGATCTGCGACGAGGCGACCAGCGCCCGCTACCGTGCGCTCGTCGCGCGCAAGTACGGCGTCCTCGGCCGGCTCACGCTCCTCGGCAGCCGGCTGCGGCGCGGCACCCGGGGAACCGTCGGGATCCGGGTGGCGCTCACCTCCGGCTGAGGGTCCCGCGGCTCAGGTCCAGGCGCGGTACGGCTCGTCGACCAACTGGAAGACGGGCTCGCCGCGGACCGGGTCCTTGGCCGTGGACAGCCGTACCCGGTCGCCGCTGTGGATGCCGATCGGCGGGCCCATCACACGGCCGCGGATCACGAAGCCCTCCGCCATCTCGATCAGCGACACATTGCGCGCGGCAGGGGTGTTGCGGTGCACCACCGTGGAGTGGCGGACCGTGCCCACGCCCTCGCTGCGCTCGGTGCGCAGGTCGCTGCCCTGGCAGACCGGACACAGCAGCCGGTGGTACATCGCCGTGCCGCACCAGGTGCAGCGCTGGAAAAGGATGGTCTCGGGTGAGGCCTCCGCGACCCGGCCGGCCGGCCGATGGTCGAGGACGCCCGTCGCGGAGCCGGTTGCCTGCTGAGCGACGCTTCCTGAGTGGTGGTACACGCTGCAACTCCCTGCGCTCGGCCGGAATCCCGCGCGCGGCAGGCCGCGCACGTCCGTGCGCGGCGGGCCGTGCCACCGTGCACACCGTCAGCGTATGGCACTCAGTGCCACCCGTAAAGGCACTGCGTACCCCCAATTTTCGGCCGACCGCCGCGCCGGTCCCGCCCGGCCGGGTGGTCAGTCGCGGGCCAGCGTCGTCTCGATCTCCTGCACCACCCGCCACAGCGGAGCCCCGCGCCGCGACACGACGACCACCACGTCGTCCTCCGCCTGGTCCGCGACCGGCGGGACCGGCCCCGTGCCGAACGCGGACTGCACCAGCCCGAGCGCGTGGTCGACGGCGGCCTCGGCATCGCCCTCCCCGTCCGAACGCAGCCAGGACCGCAGCGCGTTGTTGTGTGCCGCGACCACCGCGGCCGCGACGACATCGGCCCGCAGCGTCCCGTCCCGCCGGTCCCGCAGCCGCCGCCGCAGATAGTCGGCAAGGGCCCGCTCGTAGCGCCACACCACCGACAGCTCGTACGCCCGCAGGCCCGGCACCTGCTTGGTGAGCCGGTAGCGCTGCACGGAGAAGTCCGGGTTCTCGGCGTACATCCGCAGCACCAGCCGGGCCGCGTCGCACACCCGGCGCACCGGCTCCTCGGTGTCGTCACCCGAGGCCAGGAAGTCCGTCATGTCGGTCAGGCACCGCTCGTGGTCGGGGAAGACCACGTCCTCCTTGGAGGGGAAGTACCGGAAGAAGGACCGCCGGCCCACCCCGGCGAGCGCCACGATGTCGTCCACGGTCGTCTGCTCGTAGCCCCGCTCCAGGAAGAGCCGGAAGGCCGCCGCGACCAGGGCGTCCCGCATGGGCGGCTTCACTGCCGTGTCGGACTTCTCGTCGCGCCGGGGCGCCGTACCGCTGGAGCTCATGGACGAAGGGTATGGCACTCAGTGCGCTCGGAACAGGGAACTGAGTGCCCTCCACGGCGACCACCTGCGTGAACACCGACAGGGCCGCCCCCGCGTACTCTGACCGGGCCCGGTGACCGGCCCGGGCGCGCATCACCGAGGAGACCTCCATGCCCGAGGCGCGGCCCCGTCTGCTGTACGTCACCGACCTGGCCTACGAGGCGCGCGGGCGGCGCTACTGCGACGAGGACATCCGGCTCACCTCCCGGCTGCGCGAGGACTTCGACCTGGCGCTGTGCCATCCGCGTGACGCGGCCGCCCTGATGGGCCGCTTCGACGCGGTCGTCGTCCGCAACAGCGGCCCCGTACTGGAGTACCGGGCCGCCTACGACGACTTCCGCGAGCGCGCCCTGCGCGACGGGGTGCGGGTCTACAACCCCCTCACCGGGAAGGCCGACATGGCGGGCAAGCAGTACCTGCTGGACCTCACCGCGGCCGGGCACCCGGTGATCCCCACCGTCGACCGCGCGACCGACCTGGACCGGCTGCCGCCCGCGGAGCGGTACGTGGTCAAGCCCAGGCTCGGCGCCGACTCCATAGGCCTGCGGATCGTGTCCGCCGGCGAACTGGGCGGCCTCGACCTGTCCTGCGGCAGCTTCCTGGTGCAGCCGCACATCGACTTCGCCTACGAGGTGTCGTTCTACTTCGTCGACCACGACTTCCAGTACGCCCTGCACGCCCCCGACCCTGACCGGCGCTGGGAGCTGAAGCCGTACGAGCCCACCGCCGAGGACCTGGAGTTCGCGCACGGCTTCATCGCCTGGAACGGCCTGGAGCACGGCATCCAGCGCGTGGACGCCTGCCGGGCGCCCGGCGGTGAGCTGCTGCTGGTGGAGCTGGAGGACCTCAACCCCTACCTCTCCCTGGACGCCCTCCCTCAAGAGGCCCAGGACGCGTTCGTGACGGCGATGTCCGCGTCCCTGCGCCGCTTCCTGGGCGCCTGAGAGCCCGTCACTCCACGCCGCGTCGAGCGGTCACGCGCCGGACTCCACCCCCGCGCAGAACTGTCACGCGCCGGACTCCACCTCGGCGTAGAGCGGTCACGCCCCGGACCCCACGCGGGCCACCGCCGCGGCGACCTCCTGCTGCACGGCCTCGGGCGGCGGCTCGCCCTGGACGGCCTCCACCAGGTGCTCGGCGAGCCGGTGCAGCTTGGTGTTGGTGTTCTGCGAGCTGTGCACCAGCACCTCCCAGGCCTGGTCCGGACTCAGCCCGAAGGTCGCCATCAGCACCCCGCGGGCCAGGTCGATGGTCGGCCGGGTGCGCATCGCCCGGCGCAACTGCACCACCTCGACGCCCAGGTCGGGCCCGCCGTCGTGCTCGGCGTCGGACGCGAACAGCGGCTGGGTCCCGGTCAGTTCGAGCAGCCGCTCGACCACGGGCCCGGCCGCCCGGACGGTGATGGTCTTGCCGTCGGCCAGGGCCTGCCTGCGCACCCGTAGCAGGGCGTTGAGACCGGAGCAGTCGCAGAAACCCACGCCGCTCAGGTCCAGATCCAGGCCCGACACCGAGTGCTCCAGGGCCTGGAACAGGCGATCCTTGAATTCGTGGTCGACATCCAGGCACAACTCGCCACGCACCTCGACCACCACGCGGTCACCGTCGGCACGGCTGTCGACGGTGAGCTGTTCAGGCCGGTGTTCGGGGGGCGAGTCCTCCGCTCCCGCCCCGGCCGCGACCATGTCGCCGGCTGAGGACGCCGAATACGCGGGCTCCGGCATTGCGGCCTCTCCCTCGGGCTCGTACTCCGCTGCGGACTCCTGCCTTCCTCTGCCCTTCAAGGCTGGACCGGGCAGGGGAATACGTCAAGGGATACATGAAATCTATTTCGCGCTTTGGTTTGCGGGAATGGTTGGTCGTATGCTGGCGACATGGGTGGAGTGCCTGAGCCGCATACAGGATGGACGTTTCTCACCAATCACGCCCGCGTGCTGGCCGCCATTGCCGATGATCACAACGCCAGGATCCGTGACATCGCGGCCTACTGCCGGCTCACAGAGCGCGCCGTGCAGAAGATCATCGCGGACCTGGAAGAGGCCGGGTATCTCTCGCACCGGCGCGAAGGGCGGAGCAACACGTATCGGATCGAGCCGGGGATGGTGCTGCGCCATCCGGCCGAGGCCGGTCTGACCGTGGCGGCGCTGCTCTCGCTGCTCGTGCAGGACGAGGTCGACCGCTCGGGACGCCCCGTGGATCCGGGCATGGCTCCGGCCGACTTCTGAAGCGGGCGTGTGCCGGCCGAACGTGCCGGCGGTGTGAGGCCTGTCGCCAGGCCTGAGGTGTGTCGGACCGTCAGCGTGCCGCGGTACGGTCCGCGAGTGCCTCGCTGACGGCGCGGACGCTGCGCGCGATGTGCTGCAGCTGCATGACCTCGGCGGCGTACATCTTGATGGTGTGCTCGATGACCGACTCCGGCATGCCCAGGCGCGGCAGGTCGGCGCGGGCCGTCTGCAGGGCGGTGCGGGCGACCCGGATCTCCTGCTGGACCTGGATCTGCGCGTGGCGGGCCAGCAGCACGGGGTGGCGCATCAACGCCGGGTAGCTGGCGTATCGCGCCGGTACCAGTTCGCGCAGCCACTTCGCGGCCGAGCGCTCCCAGTCGTAGCTGCCGGGCGTCTTGACCTGGCAGGGCCAGTCCGGGCTTGTGCGCATGGTCGTCAGGGGCATGATCATCGCTTCCGGGTCGTGCGGCGTCGTGGGGACCTCGACGGGTTCGTGGGCGGCCCCGGCCTAGGGGATGACCGGGGCCGCCCACGGGGGCTCGCGCAGGCGATGCCCGACCGAACAGCCCGGGGGTCGTCGCGGGTAGGGAGACGACGGCCCGGGCGTCCGCTGCAGTATTTATATATACCGCCGGGTATGCAATACGCATGAAAAAATTCATGCCGGGTTTGGGTGTGAACAGCCCTCAAAGCGCCAAGAGTGACCCTCAGTCCTTGAGGAAGAATTGATGTTGCTCGGAGATCTGCTCGTACTCCTCCAGCCGCCCGTGCGTCCGCTCAGGGTCCGCGTCGGTCATGGCCTGGAGCAGCGCGGCGGCCATCAGGCCCGGGGCCGCGTAGGAGTCGAACACCAGCCGTGAGCCGGTCCCGGTGGCGAAGGTGACGTCCGCCTCGTCGGCCAGCGGTCCCAGCGCCAGGTCCGTGATCAGCGCCACCCGCAGCCCCGCCTGGCGGGCCACCCGGATGGCCGACAGCGTCTCCTGCGCGTGCCGCGGCAGGGAGAACGCCAGCACCCAGGTGCCGCCCGCCTCCCGCGACTGCAGCAGCGCGTCGTAGGCCACACTGCCGCCGAGCGTGACCAGCCGTACGTCGGGGTGGATGCGGCGCGCGGCGTAGGCGAAGTACTCGGCGAGCGAGGCGGAGATACGCAGGCCGAGGACCGTCAGCGGGGTCGACTCCGAGAGCCTGCGGCCGGTGTCGATGACCTGCGCGGGGTCGGCGAAGTCGCGGCGCAGGTTCTCCAGGTTCTCGATCTCGGCGTCGACCGCGGACTGCAGTTCGTTGCCGCTCTCCTCCGAGACGCCGGGCCCGCCGATGGTGCCCAGGGCGATCGTCTGCAGCCGCTCGCGCAGCGCCGGGTAGCCGCTGAAGCCGACCGCCGCGGCGAACCGCGTGACCGAGGGCTGGCTGACCCCCACCCGGTCGGCGAGGTCGGTGATCGACAGGAACGCGGCCTCGGTGAGGTGGTCGATCAGGTACTGGGCGATACGGCGCTGGCCGGGCGACAGCCGTGGTCGGTCGAAGAGCGTCCTGAGCTGAGAGGCGGGTGCGGCCTCGACCTCCGCGACCGCCTTCGGCGAGGTGATCGCGGACGCCTGCGCACGTGCCTGCTGCGGCGATGGCACCGGTGTGCCTCCTTTGTTGCCCACGAACGTTCAACATAGCTCACCGACCGTGCTGACCAGGGCGGCCGCGGTGATCTTCAACGCCCGTAGACCACGGGTGGCCCGTGGCTCAACGCCGGTAGACCGTGATGGAGTGCCCCACGTCCTCCACCGGCCGGCTGCTCGCCAGCAGCTCGGCCAGCCTGCCGCGGGCCTTGGCCGCCGCGGAGTCGGACACCACCAGCAGACCGTGCACCCGGCTCGCGGGCACCCGGCGTGGATCGGCCGCCTCGATGCCGTAGGAGGCGGGCACCCCGCTGCCCTTGTACACCAGCCACACCCGCTGCCCCGGCCAGCGCGTCCGCAGCCGCTCCGCCAGCCGCCCCAGGTCCTGGCCCCAGTCGACGTTGGAGTCGTGCAGCCGGTAGCGGGTGGACGCCGGTCCGCCGAACGCCTCGTTGGAGTACGGCAGATAGAAGGGGTACGCACGCACCGAACTCACCGCCACGCACAGCGCGAGCCCCGCCGCCGCGGCGGGCGCCCACCGCCACCGGGCCGCGAGCACCCCGGCCGCGGCCACCGCCAGGAACATCGGCAGGAACACCGCGTACCGCGTGCCGAAGTCCCGCGAGCCCTGCATCGCCGCCAGCAGCAGCACGGCGGCCGGCAGCAGCACGTACGGCGCGGCCGGCCGCAACCGCCGTACGGCCACGCACACCACCGCGCCCGCCGCCCACAGCGCGAGCATGCCCAGCGGGGTCTTCACCAGCAGCGCGGCCGGCAGGTAGTACCACTTCGAGCCGGTGTAGAGGTGCCCGAACAAAAAGCCCTGCCAGGGCCGGTTCTCCAGCGCGAACTGCAGCCGCATCCCGTCGCGGAACGGCTCCGGCAGCGGCAGCAGCCCGACGAGCACCCCGCGCAGCCCCCGCACCTCGGGCACCTGCTCCGGCGCCCACCGCAGCCGCGGGTCCACCATGAGATACACCGCCCATACGACGGCCAGTGCGGTCAGCGCCACAACTCCCGCGCCCACGGCCGCCCTTGCGGGCGAACCCGGCCGACGACGCCGTACGGACACCACCGCCAGTGCCAGCAGGACCGGCACCGCCGCCAGCGTGTTCATCCGGGTGGCCACCGCCGCCCCGAGCGCCACGCCTGCGAGCGGCAGATACAGCCCCGGTCGGCGGCGCGCCCGCCAGACCAGCCAGGCGGAGGTCAGCAGGAAGGCGGCCGCGGGCACGTCCAGCGTGGCCAGTGAACCGTGCGCGATGACGTCGGGGGAGAAGGCGTACAGCGCGAGAGCCGTCAACCCGCCCGCCGCGCCGGTGAGTTCACGGGCGAAGGCGAACACCACCAGACCGCACAGCAGCGTCAGCGCGATCACCGGCAGCCGGGCCCACAGCATCACCCGCCACGGGTCGTTGCCCGACTCGTACAGCAGCCGGCGCCCCAACAGGCCCTGGTCCGCGGGCAGCGGCGGTTCCAGACGGGGCTGTGCGAACGCCACCCCGGCGCCGATCAGCAGCTTGCCCAGCGGCGGGTGTTCGGGGTTCCAGCGCAGGGTGTGCTCACGCCACTGGACCACGGCCGTGCCCACGTAGACCGGTTCGTCGATGGTCGGGGTCTGCCGCAGGGCCGTCGTCACCATCGCCACCGCCATCTGCGCCAGCAGCAGCATGACGGCGACCACCACCGCCCACCGCCCGAGAACCGTCCGCCGTGCCATGCCCCCACCTTCGCACCGGCCGCCGTACGCGGACCGCAACCGCCGTACGCGGGTACGGCCCGTGGCGGCGGGCCGTTCAGCTACGGCACCGGCATCGCCGACACCGGCACCACCAGGTCGGCGCGGTGCCGGGTCCCCGCGACGAGGTCGGCGTTGCGCTGGTCGGTGCCCAGCACCCAGGCGACCGCCTCCTCATGGGCCTTGCCGAACTCCTCGTGCCGGGCGACCAGCCGGGCGATCCGCTCGCTCTCCGCCGGCCCGCAGAACCACACCTCGTCCAGCTCGGCCCGCACCCGCGCCCAGGCGCCCGTGTCCAGCAGCAGGTAGTTGCCCTCCGTCACCACCAGCCGCGCCGACGGCTCCACCGGCACCGCGCCTGCCAGCGGCTGCTCCAGCACCCGCTCGAACCCCGGCGCGTACACCGTGTCCGGGCCGTCCGCCTCCGCGCGCAGCCGGTGCAGCAGGGCCGCGTACCCGGCCGCGTCGAAGGTGTCGGGGGCGCCCTTGCGGTCGCGCCGGCCCAGCCGGTCCAGCTCCGCGTCGGCCAGATGGAAGCCGTCCATCGGCACATGCGCCACCCACGGCGCGCCGTCCGCGTTCAGCGCCCGCACCAGATGCTCGGCCAGGGTCGTCTTGCCCGCGCCGGGCGCGCCCGCGATGCCGAGCAGGGCGCGGCGCCGGCCGTCGGTGAGGGCGCGGGCCCGGGCGAGCAGGTCGTCGAAGGTCACAGCCACAGGCAGGAGTGTCTCAGCCCGTCACACGCCGGAGTGTCTCAGTCCGGCCGCTGACATCCGGAAGTACATCCGCTGTGACGCAGGTCGTTCACTTGACGTGGCCGTTCCGGGGAACCATGACTCCCATGACGGATCTCGGTCTGCCCGAAGGCATCCAGGCCTGCCTGTTCGACCTCGACGGCGTCGTCACCAAGACGGCCGCCGTGCACGCGGCCGCCTGGAAGGAGATGTTCGACGCCTTCCTGCGCGAACGCGAGGGCCCGGCCTTCCGGCCGTTCGACGCCGTCGAGGAGTACGACGAGTACGTCGACGGACGCCCCCGCGCCGACGGCGTCCGCACTTTCCTCGCCGCGCGCGGCATCGAACTGCCCGAGGGCACACCCGACGATCCACCGGACGCCGTCACCGTGCACGGCCTCGGCAACCGCAAGAACGTGCTGCTGCTGGAGAAGATCCGCACCGGCGGCGTCGAGGCCTACGACGGCACCCTGCGCTACATCGAGGCGGCCCGCGCCGCGGGCATGCGCACCGCGATCGTGTCCTCCAGCGCCAACTGCCGTGACGTGCTGCGCGCGATCGGCGCCGAGCACCTGTTCGACGTCCGGGTCGACGGGGTCGTGGCCGCCGAACGCGGGCTGCCCGGCAAGCCCCACCCCGACACCTTCCTCGCCGCCGCCCGCGACCTGGGCCTGGAGGCGAAGCAGGCGGCGGTGTTCGAGGACGCGCTGGCCGGCATGGACGCCGGCCGCTCCGGCGGCTTCGGCTATGTCGTCGGCATCGACCGCGTCGGCCAGACCGACGCCCTGTACAAGCACGGCGCGGACGTCGTCGTGCAGGACCTCGCCGAACTGGGAGGCAAGGCGTGATCACCCAACGCTCGTACGCCGTCGAGCCCTGGACCGTCCGCGAGACGTCCCTCGGCCTCGACGTCCTCGCACAGAGCGAGTCCGTGTTCGCGCTGTCCAACGGCCATGTCGGCTGGCGCGGCAACCTCGACGAGGGCGAGCCGCACGGACTGCCCGGCTCCTACCTCAACGGCGTCCACGAGGTGCACCCGCTGCCCTACGCCGAGGCGGGCTACGGCTACCCCGAGTCCGGGCAGACCGTCATCAACGTCACCAACGGCAAGGTGCTGCGGCTCCTCGTCGACGACGAGCCCTTCGACCTGCGCTACGGCCGCCTGGTCTCCCACGAGCGCACCCTGGACCTGCGCCGGGGCATCCTCACCCGGGTCTGTGAGTGGACCTCCCCGGCCGGCTCCACCATCCGCGTGCGCTCCACCCGCCTGGTCTCCCTCACCCAGCGCGCCATCGCCGCCATCTCCTACGAGGTGGAGCCCGTCGACTCCCGCGCCCGGGTGGTGATCCAGTCCGAGCTGGTCGCCAACGAGTCCCTGCCCGGCTCCAACGGCGACCCGCGCGCCGCGATGACCCTGAAGTCGCCGCTGGAGCCGGAGGAGGACTTCGCGTCCGGCACCCGGCTACGGCTGGTGCACCGCACCCGCAACAGCGGCCTCAGGGTCGCCGTCGCCGCCGATCACATCGTCGCCGGACCCGAGGGCACCACCACCGCCCGGGAGAGCGACGAGGACGTGGCCCGGCTCACCGTCACCTCCGTCCTGGAGCCCGGACAGAGCCTGCGCGTGCAGAAGTTCGTCGCCCACGGCTGGTCCGGCACCCGCTCCCGCCCGGCGATGAGCGACCAGGTCGACGCCGCGCTCGCCGCCGCCCGGCACAGCGGCTGGGAGGGCCTGCTCCAGGAACAGCAGGCGTACCTGGACGACTTCTGGGCCCGCGCCGACGTCGAGGTCGACGGTGACGAGGAGATCCAGCAGGCCGTCCGCTTCGCCCTCTTCCACGTCCTGCAGGCGGGCGCCCGCGCCGAGCAGCGCGCCATCCCCGCCAAGGGCCTGACCGGCTCCGGCTACGACGGCCACGCCTTCTGGGACACCGAGACGTTCGTGCTGCCGCTGCTCACCTACACCTCGCCCGACGCGGTCGCCGAGGCGCTGCGCTGGCGGCAGAACACCCTGCCCGCCGCCCGGGAGCGCGCCGCCCAGCTCGGCCTGCGCGGCGCCGCCTTCCCTTGGCGGACCATCGCCGGCTCGGAGGGCTCGGCCTACTGGCCCGCCGGCACGGCCGCCTTCCATGTCAACGCCGACATCGCCGACGCCGTGGTCCGCTACGTGGACGCCACCGGCGACACCGACTTCGAGCGCGAGACCGGCGTGGAGCTGCTGGTGGAGACCGCCCGGCTGTGGCGCTCGCTCGGCCATCACGACCCGCACGGCGTCTTCCACATCGACGGCGTCACCGGCCCGGACGAGTACAGCGCGGTCGCCGACGACAACACGTACACCAACCTCATGGCCCGCGCGAACCTGCTCGCCGCCGCCGACCTCGTCGCCCGCCACCCGAAACAGGCCGCGCAGCTCGGCGTGGACGACGAGGAGAGCGCCTCCTGGCGGGAGGCCGCCGCGGCCGTGCACATCCCGTACAACCGCGACCTCGGCGTCCACGAGCAGCACGCGGGCTTCACCCGCTATCAGCGCTGGGACTTCGAGAACACCAGCCCCGAGCAGTACCCGCTGCTGCTGAACTTCCCCTACTTCGACCTGTACCGCAAACAGGTCGTCAAGCAGGCCGACCTGGTCCTGGCGATGTACACCTGCCCCGACCACTTCGACGAGGAGCACATCGCCCGCAACTTCGCCTACTACGAGCCGCTGACCGTCCGCGACTCCTCCCTGTCTGCCTGCTGCCAGGCCGTCATCGCCGCCCAGGCGGGCCATCTCAAGCTCGCCTACGACTACACCACCGAAGCGGCGCTGATGGACCTGCACGACCTGGAGCACAACACCCGCGACGGACTGCACATCGCCTCCCTCGCCGGCACCTGGATGGCGCTGGTCGCCGGGTTCGGCGGCATGCGCCGGGACGCCGACGGGCTGCGGTTCGCGCCGCGCCTGCCGGAGACGCTCAGCCGTCTCGCCTTCTCCCTCCAGCTCCTCGGCCGCCGGCTGCGCGTGGAGATCACCCAGGACAAGACGACCTACACCCTGCTGTCCGGGGAGCCGCTGCGCATCCGCCACCACGGCGAAGTCCTCACCGTCGGCAGCGACGGACCCGCCGTACGCGCGGTCCCCGCACCCGTCGACCTCCCCGCCCCGGAGCAGCCCCGGCACCGCCGCCCCGACGTCCACTGACCGCACCTCACAAGGCCCCGCGGACCCGCCCCACCGGGACCGCGGGGCCTTCGCATGGCTGGATTCCATCGGTCAGTTGGCCGTACGGCATTCTGCACGGGCTGGGACCGTGGGTTACTTTTTGCTTGTTTTCCCACATCAGTCCGAACAGCGATGAGCCGTGTGCATCCATCGGGGAGGGGCCGAACCGATGGCCGACACCGCGAGCGCGACCCGCGCGACCCGCACCGAAACCCCGCGTCCGGCGAGACCAGGACCGGGCGCGACCGCACTGGTCGCGGGGGTCTTCGTCCTGGTCCAACTCCTGCTCGTCCCGCCCCGTATGGGCCTCGGCTGGGACGAGATCGTCTACGTCAGCCAGGTCGGCGACCACGCCCCCGCGGCCTTCTTCAGCGCACCCCGCGCCCGCGGTGTGACCCTGCTGGCCGCGCCCGTCGCCTCCTGGACGTCCTACACCACCCTGCTGCGGATCTACTTCACGATCCTCGCCGCACTCGGGCTGTATCTGGCCCTGCGCGCCTGGCGGGGCCTGTTCCCCGAGCGCGTCCTGGCCGCCGCGGGCGCCCTGTTCGCCTCCCTGTGGGTGACCGTCTTCTACGGCCCGCAGGCCATGCCCAACTACTGGGTCGCGATCGGCGCCCTGGTCTGCGCCGGCTGCGTGCTGCGGGTCCGCGCCGGTCAGGGCGGCCGCGCCGCGCTGTGGGCTGTCGCGGGCAGTGCCGCGCTGATGGCGCTGATGCGGCCCACGGACGCCGTCTGGGTGACCCTGCCACTCCTTGTTCTCGTCCTGGCGGTACGTCACCTGCGGCTGCTCGCCGCGCTCCTCGGCGGCCTCGCGGCCGGTGCCGCCGAGTGGGTGATCGAGGCGTACATCAGCTACGGCGGCCTCACCGAGCGCCTCGACGAGGCGTCCCGCATCCAGGGCGGGCTCGGCTGGAACATCGCCGTCGGCGACCAGCTGCGCAGCCTCACCGGGCGCGCCCTGTGCCGGCCCTGCACCGGCGACCTCCCCAACCCGGTGATCGTCGCGTGGTGGTTCACGCTGCCCGTGCTGGCCGGGCTCGGCCTGTGGCTCGCCGTCCGCGCCCGCCGTACCGAACGCACCCTCGTGCCGGTGGCCTGCGCCCTCACGGCGGGCATCCCGTACCTGTTCCTGATCGGCTACGCGGCGCCCCGCTTCCTGCTGCCCTTCTACGCCCTGCTGGCGATCCCCGTCGCCGACGCGCTGTGGCATCTGGTGCGGCGGCCCAGCGGCACTTGGCGGCCGGTCGCCGCGACGCTGGTCGCCGCCGCGCTCGCCGGACACCTGGCCGTGCAGGGCGCCGTGCTCCACAGCGTGGTGAGTCGTACCGTCGGCGCCCGCGGGGACTGGGCCCGCACCGCGGACGAACTGCACCGGCTCGGCGTCCGGCCACCGTGTCTGATCACCGGCTTCGAGTCCATCCCGCTCGGCTACTACACCGGCTGCGCCTCGGGCAACACCATCGGCCACAACGCCAACACCACCAAGGCGGCCATCCTGGAGGAGAGCCGCCGTCGTCCCGTCGCCACGATCGCCCGGACCGGCAGCACCCCGCCCCGCTACGCCCGCTCCTGGCCCCGCCACGGCTTCGCCGGGTTCGACCTCTACGTGGCCCCGTCGGCCCAGGCGGGAGGAGACGGTTGAGCGGGAAAACCGTATGAGAGGACGGACATACGCAGTCGGCGCCTCGGTGGACCCGAAAGGTTGAGCCGTATGACGACGCAGGAGTGCACCACCGCCACGACCGACAGCGTCGCCGCGGCCCCCGTCCGCAGACGCGCCTACTTGCACACCGCCGGTTCCCTGGCCGTCGTCCTGACCGCCGGCTTCCTCGCCCACCATCACTGGCCCGTCCTGCGCAGCGGCGCGGCACGGCTGGCCGTCGCCGACCAGGGCTGGCTGCTGGTGGGCGCGGCGGCGACCCTGCTGACCTGGGCGTGCTCGGCGCTCGCCCAGCAGGGCGCGGTGGCCGAGGCGCTGCCCGCCGGACGGCTGGTGGCCGTGCAGATCGCCGCGTCGGCCGCCAACCATGTGCTGCCCGCCGGTGTCGGGGCCGGCGCCGTCAACATGCGCTTCCTGATGCGCCGCGGCGTCCCGGCCGCCCGCGCGGCGACCGCGCTCGGGGTGAAGGCCGCCGCGAGCGCGCTGGTGCGGGGCGTCCTGATCGCCGTACTGGCCCTCGCCTGTCCGGGCGTGCTCCAGATGCCGCGCATCCCGCCGGTGGGCCTGACGGTGCCGCTCGCGGTGGCCGTCGTAGTGGCGCTGCTGCTGCGCACGCCGCTCGGGCCGCGCTGCCGTGGGGCGCTCGCCGCGGTGCGCGCCGACATCCGCCGGGTGCACACCCGGCCCGCCCGGGCCGCGGCCCTGTGGGGCGGCTCGCTGGCCTTCGCGCTGCTGCACGCGGTGGTGCTGATCGCGGTCACCCAGGCCATCGCCCTGCCGCTGCCGCCGGCCAGGGTCGCGCTGCTCTATCTCGCCGCGAGCAGCGCGGCCGCCCTGCTGCCCACACCCGGCGGGCTCGGCTCCCTGGACGCCGTGCTCGCCATCGCCCTCACCGCGGCCGGGGCACCGACCGCCGCGGCCGCCTCCGCCGTGCTGGGCTACCGGCTGCTGACGGTCTGGCTGCCGCTGGTCCCGGGCCTGCTGGTGCTGGGGGTGCTACTGCGCCGCCGGGCACTGTGAGGCGTGACGGAGTTTCCCGGCCGCCCGCGCCAGGTAGGACTGGGATGGCGGGACCGAGGCCGAGGGGGAGAGACATGGCGGCACACAGCGACACCGACGGCCGGCTGGGGGACGAGTTCTTCACCCCCAGCACGTCGTCGTTCACCGAGTTCCTGGGCGCCCACCGGCCCGAACTGCTCCCCACCCGGCCGCCGTTCCCGGACGGAGTGCGCGCCGCGGCCGACAGCCTCCCGCACGGCACGACCGTGCTCGCCCTCACCTACCGCGACGGCGTCCTCGTCGCCGGGGACCGGCGCGCCACCATGGGCAACCTCATCGCCCAGCGCGACCTGGAGAAGGTGCACCCGGCCGACGACCACACCGCGGTCGCCTTCGCCGGCACGGTCGGCCTGGCCGTGGACATGGTGAAGCTGTTCCAGGTCGAGCTGACGCACTTCGAGAAGATGGAGGGCGCGCCGATGACGCTGAACGCCAAGGCGTCCCGGCTCTCAAGCATGCTGCGGCAGAACCTCGGCCAGGCGATGCAGGGCCTCGCCGTCGTCCCCCTGCTCGCGGGCTACGACGTCACCCGCGACGAGGGTCGGCGCGGGCGCATCTTCTCCTTCGACGTCGTCGGCGGCACCTACGAGAAGGCCGACTTCCACGCCGAGGGTTCCGGATCGCCGTACGCCCGGGGCGCGTTGAAGAAGCTGTACCGGCCGGGGATGTCCCGGCGCGAGGCGGCGCTCGCCGCGCTCCAGGCGCTGTGGGACGCGGCCGACGACGACTCCGCGACCGGCGGCCCCGACCTGAACCGCGGGATCTTCCCGATCCTCTCCGTGATCACCGAGGACGGCTTCGAGCGGCTATCCGAGCAGGAGACGGAGCAGCTCACCCGGGAGATGGTCGAGCAGCGCCACAGCTGCCCCGACGGGCCGAACGCCACCCCGTGACGGGGGCGGCGCCCGGCCGGTCCGGTTCAGGGCGTGTACACCGCCGCGTGGTTGGTGGTGAACGCGTCGAGCTGTGAACTGCGGGCGCTGTAGAGCACCTTGGTCGCGGTGGTCGAGGCGTCCAGGACGACCTTGACGCCGAGGTTGGCGACGATGTTGTTGGTGGCCAGGTAGTTGGCGTCGCCGCCCTTGACCAGGATGATCGTCGGCGAGGCCCCCGAGGGCCGGATGTTCGCGGCGTCGACCTGGAAGGAGAACTGGTTGCCGATCACGGCGTTGTCGCTGCCGTCGATGTGCACCAGCCCGAACAGGTCGTCGTAGCGGGTGCTGGAGCCGTCGCCGTACACGCGCCGGAAGTGGTTGGAGCCGATCAGGCTGCCCGAACTGCCGCCGGTCAGCGCGATCATGGAGGGGAAGTTGCTCAGCAGCTTGTTCGAAGTGATCGTCGAGCGATGGCAGTTGGCCAGGGTGATGTTGCACGCCCACAGCACGCTGTTGCCGCTGATGAGGACGCCCTCTGCGTTCTCCGCGAACACCGAGTAGCCCGCCCAGGCGCTGATCAGGAAGTTGTTGGTGATCTTCGCGACCTGGGAGGCGCCGGTCAGCTCGATGCAACTGCCGCACTCGGCGACGAAGTTGTTGGTGAAGGACGGCGCGTCCGCGCCCTTCACGATCATCGCGTGCTCCAGGTAGACGAAGCCCATCCCCTCGAAGCGCAGCGAGTCGTTGTCGGACTGCACTGATATGCCGATCTTGGAGTTGCCGGGCGTGTACGGCTTCGACGAGGACACGCCGTCGATGCAGAAGTCCTGGAACACGACGGAGTTCAGCCGCCCGACGGTCCCCGGCGCCCCGGTGCGCTGCACCAGGAACGCCTCCCGGTGCCCGTCGGTGTTCTTCACCCGGACATGACTGGCCCCGGGCTGCACCTCCACCCATGACCCGGTGGCGGACTCGTCGCGGATCGCCTCGGACAGGAAGCCGTGCCCGGAGCCCTTGATCTGCAGGAAGCTGATGTCGATCACGACCCGGGTGAGCAGGTCGTAGTGGCCCGGCGGGATGTAGATCACCGCGCCCGGTCTGCTGTTCTGGGTGGTCTGCTTCGCCTTGATGTCGGCGATGATCTCGTTAATTACCCTGCCGATGTCGGTGTACGGGGAGACCGACGCTCCCGGCCAGGTGGTGACGTCGTAGACGGTGTCTGCCATGGGGTTCCTTCCGATGCGGGCGGCGGATCAGAGCAGGCCGACGATGGCCCCGTACGAGGGGTGGCGCGGGGGTGCCGTGGGCCTGTTCGGCGGGAGCGGGCGCTCGGCGGCCTGGGCCTGGGCCTGCGCCGGGCGGCCGAGCACCGGCCCGGCGAGCGCGGCCAGCGCGGCCGCACGCAGCACGGACCTGCGGGCGAGGGGTTTCTCAGCGGGCATGGCTGCTCCTGAGGAGAAGGGCGGGGTTCAGCGGACGGCGCCGGCGGTCATGCCGGCGATGACCTGCTTCTGGAAGGCCGCGTACAGGGCCAGTTGGGGCAGCAGGACGAGGGTGGCGGACGCCATCATGGCGCCGTGGTCGACGCTGTAGATGCCCTGGAACTGGGACACCCCCAGCGAGACCGTGGTCAGCGTCGGGTCGTTGATGAGCGTCACCGCGAAGGGGAACTCGTTCCAGACGTAGACGACGTTGAGGATCGCCAGCGTGGCGACGACCGGCCGCATCAGCGGGAACACCACCCGCCAGGCCATCCGCCACAGCCCGACCCCGTCCATCACGGCGGCCTGTTCGACCTCCTCGGGGAAGTCCCGCAGGAAGCCGGTCAGCAGCAGGATGTTGAACGGGATCGTGACCGCGATGTACGGCAGGATCAGCGCCAGGTGCGTGCCGAACAGGCCGAGCGCGATGTCGATCCGGTACACCGGGAACAGCAGCACATAGACGGGGACGGCGAGCCCGGCCAGGAAGTAGTAGCGCAGGGTGGACTGCACGCGCCTGCGGCGCAGGACCATCCGGGTCAGCGCGAAGGCCGCCAGGTAGGACACGAACAGCCCGGCCGTGACGGAGACGACCGCCAGGATCAGCGTGTTCTTGTACATCACCAGCAGGTTCAGCGTCTGAAGCGCCCGCTCGTAGTTGCCCAGCGTGAGATCGCCGAGGGAGAACGAACGGCCCAGGATGCGGTCGTTGCTCTGGAAGGACAGCAGCACGATCCACAGCAGCGGGAAGAGGATCACGAAGGTGATCAGATAGGCGGCCGCCGACGCCACGAGCCGGCCGCGCCGGAGGCGGCGTGGAGGCAGCGCCCGGCCCGGGGCTGACGCCGGCCGCGTGGCGGCCCTCGGGCGCGTCTTGACGATGCTCAACGTCCGCTCCTCTTCTCGCGGTTGCCGAGGAAGGTGGCCGCCGAGGCGAGCGCGCCGACGGCGAAGACCACCACGGCCAGCGCCATGCCGTAGCCGTACTGCTGGGTGGTGAAGGTGACGTGGTACATGTAGCTGACCAGCACCTCGGACAGATGGACCGGGCCGCCGCCGGTCAGCGCGTAGACCAGCTCGAACACCTTGAACACACCGGTGACGACCAGCGCGGTCACGATGCCGAACGTCTCGCGCAGCATGGGCACCTGAATGTGCCTCAGCTGCTGCCACCGGGTGGCGCCGTCTAGGCTGGAGGCCTCCAGCACATCGCGGGGCAGCATGCGCAGACCGGCGTAGAAGACGGTGAGGACGAAGCCGATCTGCTGCCAGAGATAGACGAAGCCGATCGAGTAGGGACTGAGGGTCGGGCCGCCGATCCACTGCGGGTGGGCCGGGACGCCGATCGCCAGCAGGAAGGCGTTGAGCAGACCGATCTGCGGATCCAGGATGAAGATCCACACCAGGCCGACCAGGATCGGCGCCACGATCGCCGGCGCGAACACCAGCGCCCGCAGCGCCCCGCTGCCCCGCACCCCGCCGCTGAGCAGCACCGCGAGCAGGAAGCCCAGCGGGATCAGCAGGAACAGGGCGATGCCGAGGACGATCCCGGTGTTGCGCAGGGAGGTCCAGAAGGCCGGGTCGTCGGCCATGTGGCGGTAGTTGTCCAGGCCCGTGAAGGCGGTGGCGCTCACGCCGTCGTAGTCGGTGACGCTGTAGAAGAGGGAGTACAGGATCGGGAAGATCATGTACAGGCTGTAGAGGAGCAGGGCCGGCGCGACCAGGAGCGCGAAGTGCCGGCGTGTGGTGAGCCAGTTCATTGCGTCCCGGGCCTCACTTGAGGGACTTCTGCACGCTGCGCGCGGCCTCTTGCGGGCTGAGGCTGCCGCTCATCACGCCGTAGAAGCTGTCGTACATCGCGCTGGCGGTGGCCGCCGACACGACCAGGTCGGGCTGCGCGGCGGGGCTCTTCCAGCCGGGCTTGGCCGCCTCGTCGAGGACGGCGGCGAAGACCGGGTGCTTCCTCGGATCGACCTGGGGCCGGTACGTGGTCACCGGCGGCTGGGCGTTGTCGACGAGGATCTGCTGGCCCTCGTCGCTGTAGTAGAACTGGATGAAGGCCTTCACGGCCGCGTACTTCTTCTTGTCCTCCTTCACCTTCGCGCTCACCACGAAGGGTGCGGACGGCACGTTCATCACCAGCTTCTGCTCGCCGACCCCGTCGGCGAAGGTGGGCCCCGCCCAGAAGCCGGTGCTCCTGCCGACCCCGCTCTTCTCGATCTTGGCGGCCTCCCAGACACCGGCGTCCAGAAAGGCGGCCTTGCCTGCCGTGTAGGAGGCGACCGCCTGGGCGTACGTCTGCGTCGTCATGTTCTCCGGGAAGGCGCCGGCCTCGGCCAGCTCGCGCACATGCCCGTACAGGCGCAGGAAGTCGGGGTTGTCGTAGCGGGCGTTGCCCGCGAGGATCGCCGGGTACTTCTGCTCGTAGCCGAAGCGGTCGAGCATCGTCAGGAACGCCCACACGCTGAACGCCGAGCTGTTGGCGCCCTGCGCGATCGGCACGACGCCCTCCTCCTTCAACTTCTTCACGGCGGCGAGGAGTTCGTCGAAGGTCTCCGGCAGGGCGATGCCGTGCTCGTCCAGGAGCGCCTTGTTGTAGTAGAAGCCGGTGACCAGGGCCTGGTAGGGGACGCCGTACTGGATGCCGTCCCCGCTGCGGAAGGCGGCCAGCATGCTCAGGGAGAACTTCGCCTCCAGGTTCTTCTCCTGGAGGATCGGCGTCAGGTCGAGCAGGTCGCCGTCCTTGACCATCGTCTTCGCCAGCGAGTCGTAGACCCAGAAGATCTCCGGCAGGGTGTCGCTCTGCGCGGCGATCGTCATGCGCTGCTCGTGCTGTTCGACCGGCTGGCCCTCCAGCCGGATCTTCAGGTCGGGGTGGCGGGAGTTGAACTCCTCGACCAGCTGCCAGGTCGCCGGGTCCTGCGTCCTGCTGTCGGGGTTGTGCATGGACAGCGTGATCACGCCGTCGGAGGCGGCGCCGCCGGTGTTCGTCGCCGAGCCGCAGGCCGTCGCCAGCAGGGCGGTCGCCGTGGCCATGATCAGGAGCCGGCCGCGGGGTTTTCTGGCAGGGGGAGTCGCCATGGTGCAGAGCCTTCCGGTCGAGATGCCGTACTGCTGCAGTGCTGCGCGCAAACGTTTCGATGAAAAGTACTCAGGAGGCGAGGTGTGTCAAGAGTGTGTGTCGCGGTTGTTTCCCGGGGAGTTGGCACAACACGCCGCTGATCTGGCTGTCCTCGGCATTGACGAGGTCCGTCGACCGTGCGATCGTCAGCGCAAACGTTTCGACGTAGTCGGAGGAGGCCACTCACCCGTGGCGACGATCAACGACGTGGCGCGCATGGCGGGCGTGTCCACGTCCACCGTGTCCCATGTCATCAACGGCACCCGGCCCGTCCGCGAGGAGACCCGGCTGCGGGTCGAGGAGGCCGTACGGGCGACCGGATACCGGCGGGACGGGCTGGCGCGTGCGCTGCGCCGCAACCGTACCGACTCCATCGGGCTGATCGTCTCCGACGTGTCCGAACCGGCCTTCGCCGCGATGGCCCGGGGCGTCGAACGGGAGGCCACGGCCGCCGGCTACACCGTCCTGCTCGCCAACTCCGGCGAGGACCCCGACCTGGAGGCCCGCATCCTCCAGGTGCTCACCGAGCGCCGGGTCGACGGACTGGTCGTCGCCCCGGTGGCCCGCTCGCGCAGCGAGGAGATCGCCGCCGTGCTGGAGCAGGGCACACCCGTGGTGGTGATGGACCGTCTCGGCGGGGTGCGCGCCGACCAGGTGGGTGTGGAGAACACCGCGCCCATGCGGGAACTGGTGCTGCACCTGGTGGCGCACGGCCACCGCAGGATCGCGCTCGCCGCCGGGGACACCGGCGTGCCGACCATCGCCGAGCGCCGGCGCGGCTACCGGGAGGCGCTCGCCGAGGCGGGCATCGAGCCCGACGCCGGCCTGGTCGTCGAGGGGAGCGGGCTGGCGGACGAGACACGGGAGCGGGCACGGGACGTGCTGCGCGGCGCGGACGCTCCGACGGCCGTGGTCGCCGCCAGTACCGAGACGGCCGTAGGAGTGCTGGAGGCGGCCAAGGAACTGGGACTGGCCGTCCCCGACGATCTCGCCTTCGCCACCTTCGACGGCTTCCCGCACGCCGACCTGTTCCGCCCCGGCATCACCACCGTCGCCCAGCCCGCCCAGGACATCGGGGCCACGGCGATGCAGCTGCTGCTCAGCCGGATCGACGGCTCGCTCGCCGCCACCGCCCGGCACCGGTCGATCCGGCTGGAGCCGGAGACGACGTACCGCGAGTCGTGCGGCTGCTGAGGCTTCCGCGAAGGCGCTGCTGAGGCTTTGCGAAGCGGCTGCTGAGACTTTTTGCCAAGGGGCGGCGGGAGAGGTCCAGTCTCCCGCCGCCCGAGTTCAGCGACGAACCATCACTGAAGGGACCACTCTCTCATGCTGCTCGACCACCTCTCCCGGCCGGTGAGAGCCCGTACCGCCCGTGTCTCCAGCTGGGACCAGCGGGGTCGCAACCAGGACTACTGGACGACCCCGGCGAAGTCCTCCCGGGTGCTGGCCGACCTGGAGGGACCCGGCCGTATCACCCACATCTGGATGACCCAGTTCTGCCGCCGCACGCTCGGCCCCGGCCTGATCGACCCGCTGGAGGCCGACACCGTCGCCCCGGTCATGGAGATCCACAACGCGCTCGGCGTCAACTGGGAGGAGCCGGACCCCGACTACTACCGCAAGGTCCTGATCCGTATCACCTGGGACGACGAGGAGGAGCCGGCCGTCCTCGTCCCGCTCGGCGACTTCTTCGGCATCGGCCACTGTCTGCCCAACAGCTACCAGTCGGCCCTGTTCACCGTCTCCGCCAAGCCCGAGGAGTCCCTCGTCTTCGGCGGCAGCGCCGCCCTGAACTGCTGGGCGCCCATGCCGTTCAACAAGCGGGCCCGCATCGAGCTGGTCAACGACAACGACCTGCCGATCCAGCAGTACTTCTACATCGACTACGAGCTGCTGCCCTACGAACTCCCCGAGGACACCCTCTACTTCCACGCCCGCTTCCACCGCAGCAACCCCTGCAACGGCTGGGCCCCCGACATCCAGACCAACAGCCCCGAGGTCAACATCGCCGACCTGACCGGCGAGGACAACTACGTCATCCTCGACACCGAGGGCAGGGGCCACTACGTCGGCTGCAACCTCTCCGTCCACCACCGGCAGGGCAGTTGGTGGGGCGAGGGCAACGACATGATCTGGATCGACGACGACTTCCTGCCCGACGGCTCCACCAGCTGGCCGCCCTCCCTGCACGGCACCGGCACCGAGGACTACTTCAACCACGCCTGGGGGATGCAGAAGAACGCCTACCTCTACCACGGCGCGATCGTGCACGAGGCCGACGTCCCCGGATACTCCGTCAACTACCGCTTCCACGTGGCCGACCCGGTCCGCTTCGAGGAGCGCATCAAGGTCTCGATCGAGCACGGCCACGGCAACCATCTCGCCGACGACTGGGCGTCCACGGCGTACTGGTACCAGACCCTGCCCTCCCCGAAGGCCACGATCCCGCCGCTGGAGCAGCGGCTGCCCGTCCGGCCGGCGGGACAGCCGATGCCGGCCGCCGCGCCGCGCTCGGGCGCGGTCGCCGAGGAGATCGCCGTGATGCGCGAGAGGTACCGGGCCCGCTTTGAGCGCCACATGGAGCACCTCGCCGAACGCACCCGGCAGCGCGGCGAGCGCTCCTTGCAGGAGTCCGAGGCCAACATCAAGCAGGCCGCCGCGGTCCGCCGCCGCTACGACGAGCGCGCCGATGACTGAGACCCCCCTGCGGCCGGCCGTGACGCTCGACCCGCACTTTCCCGCCGTGCACCTGCGGCCGCCCGCGAACTGGCTCAACGACCCCAACGGGCTGGTGTTCCACGACGGTTGTTACCACGTCTACTTCCAGTACAACCCGCACAGCGCCCGCCACGCCGACATGCACTGGGGTCACTTCCGCAGCCGCGACCTGCTCCACTGGGAGGCCCTCCCGGTCGCCCTCGCCCCCACACCCGGCGGCGACGACGAGGGCGGCGTCTGGTCCGGCAACGCCGTGTCCCACGAGGGGCGGCTGACCGCCTTCTACTCCGCACGTCACCCGGACCGGTGGCACCAGCCGGTGACCTCCGCGGTGTCGACCGACGGCGGTACGACCTTCACCAAGCGCGGCCGGCTGCTGATCCCCGAACCGCCCGACGGCACGGTCATGTTCCGCGACCCCTATGTCTGGCGCGACGGCGACCGCTGGCGGATGCTCGTCGGCGCCGGACTCGCCGACGGCCGGGGTGCCGCCCTGGAGTACGACTCCGACGACCTGGAGGACTGGCGGTACCGGGGCGTCTTCCTGGCCCGCGCGCCACAGCCACTGGGCGACGGCCGGGACACCGAGGAGGGCTGGGAGTGCGCCCAGTACGCCTCCTTCCCCGACGGCAGCGGGGCCGTCCTGGTCAGTGCCTGGGACCCGGAGGAGGGCGCGAGCTGCACGGCGTACTTCCCGGGCCGGGAGAGCGACGGCACCTTCCGGGCGGGCGAGGCCCGACTCCTCGACCACGGCCCCGACTTCTACGCCCCCGCCCTGCTGCGCGCCCCCGACGGGCGGCTGCTGATGTGGGCGTGGCTCTGGGAGGCCCGGGACGCGGAGCGGGTCGGCGCGCCGAGCGGCTGGACCGACGAGGCGGGCTGGGCGGGGATGCTGTCGCTGCCCCGCGAACTGACCGCCGCCGAGGACGGCACCCTGCGCCAGCGGCCCGCCCGCGAACTGACCGCCCTGCGCCGGGACCGACGGATCGACGCGGCCGGAGAGGTGACACCGGGCGACGCGGTGGAGCTGGGTTCCGTCTCCCGCGCCGCCGATGTGACGGCCCGGCTGGGCCGCGGCGCCCGGCTGCGGCTGCTCACCTCCGCCGACGGCGCCGAGTACCTCGACCTCGTGCACGACCCCGGCACCGGCGAGCTCATCGTCGACCGCGACCACGCCTCGCTCGACCCGCGCGCCCGGCGGGGCCGGTGGCGGCTGCCCCCGGAGGGCGCGACGGCCGAGCTGCGGCTGCTGATCGACCACTCCGCCGTGGAGGTCTTCACCGCCGAGGGCCGCACCCTCACCCTGCGCTTCTACCCGGTGGGGAAGGGTCCCTGGCGGCTGCGGGCGGACACCGTGGGGGAGCGGCGGGCTGCGTACGAGGTGCGCGCCTGGGACCTGTGACGGGTGGCCTGTGACGTGAGGGGCGTACGAGCCCTGTCGAGGTTTCGGACGCTGTCACGGGAAACGCGGAAGGGGACGCCGGGAACAGGCCCGGCGTCCCCGGCCCAGCCGTGAGGGAGGCAGCAGCCATGGCGAGTGAACAGGGTGAGCCCGAACCGATGGCCGACGACGCCTACCAGCCCACGGGCGACAACGAGGAACAGCAGGACGCGGCCCCGCTCGACCCGGAGGACACCCTGGACGAACCCACCTACGACGAGACGCTCGACCGCGGCTACTCCCCGCCCGAACGGCCGCTCGGTGTCACCAAGCACGGCACCACGGCCGCCGAACAGCGCGAAGGGGAGAGCCTCGACGAGCGACTGGCACAGGAGAGGCCGGAGCGCGACGCCTGACCAGCGGGAGTTCTCCGACCTGAGGCGTCGAATATCGCGTGCGGTGCGGCCGGCCGGCGATGCAGACTCGCTGCATGGCGGACATAGAGGCGTTCCGGGACGCGGTCACCGTATGGGCGAGCGGCGGTTCCGGCGAAGCGGCGGCGGAACTGGCCGGGCAGTCGGGCGTGCGGAGCGCGGTGCTGCTGGAGGGGCTCAGCGATCTCGCGGCCGTCGAGGCGCTGGCGGCAGGGCGCGGCCGGGACCTCGCCGACGAGGGGGTGTGCGCCCTGTCGATGGGCGGCGCGATGAACGTCGGCCGCTACACCGAGCTGCTGGGACCGCCCGGGCTCGGGCTGCGCCTGGCCGGTCTGTGCGACGAGCGCGAGCAGCCCTTCTACGACCGGGCCCTGACGCGCGTGGGCGCACCGCACGAGGGCTTCTTCGTGTGCGTGCGCGACCTGGAGGACGAGCTGATCCGCGCACTGGGCACGGAGAAGGTCGAGGAGATCGTGCGGGAGGAGGGCGACCTGCGGGCCTGGCAGACCTTCCTGCACCAGCCCGCGCAGCACGGCAGGCCCCGGCATCTCCAGCTGCGGCGCTTCCTCGGCACGAAGAAGGGCCGCAAGATCCGCTACGGCCGTCTGCTGGTCGAGGCACTCGGACCCGGGCAGGTGCCGGCCCCGCTGGACGACCTTCTCGTGAGCCTGTGACCGACGCCGTCGCGCGCGGTCACAGGCTCACGTCCTGCCTGCGTGCTGCCTCAGGGGAGCAGCTTGTCGAGGGCTGCGGGACCCTCTTGCGCCAGCTTCCGCTTCGCCCACTCCAGGTTTCGCGGAGTGAGGTCCTTGCCCGAGGCGAGGACGATGTCTTCCGCCGACACATCGACGCCGGTGCGGGTGTGGAGGAGGTTGTCCGGAGTGGCGCGGTCCGGACGCCAGGACGCCTCGGGCTGAGAACCTTCGGGCTGTGAAGTAGACATGATCGGTGCTCCTCCGGTCAGGGAGTGTGCTGCGGCCCCGCAGAGTCTTCGGGTCCACTAACACCATTCAACGCCTCGGCCCGAAATGCATCTGGAGAACCATCCAGAGACTGTCGGAAGAACACTCAGCGCACCCGCGCCGCGATCGTCCGCGCGCTCTCCACCGACTCGGTGTGCGCGGTGTCGATCTCGAGGTCGTACGTCACGCCGCGGTGGACCAGTTCGGCCTGCTGCGCGGCCATGCCGACGACGCGGTCGCCGCGCGCCAGTTCACGGCCCGCGGCGACCTCGGGCGCGCAGCGCACGCCGACCCACAGCACGTCCAGGCCGCTCAGTGCCTTCTGCCAGCGACGCTGGGAGTCGGCGCCGCCGAGGAACACGTCGTCGAGGATCACCCGGGCCCCGGCGCGGACCATGGCGGCCACGCCCTCCAGCCAGGCCGCCTCCAGCGCCATGAAGTCGGCGCCGACGCTGACCGTGCCGTCCGGGCCGATGTCGAGGCCGGTGTCGGAGTTCTGCAGGGCGGCGGGCAGCGCGTCGACGAAGGTGTCGACACTGAGCGCCAGCCACGGACCCGGCAGCACGGCCTGCAGACAGCGCACGATGCCGGTCTTGCCGGAGCTGGAACCGCCGTTGAGGAAGATCACCTGAGTTGCCACCGCGCCACGATAGAGGCGCACGGCGTCCGCTCCCACCGGATTTCGTTCAGCCCTCGTCGGTGTTCAGCAGCCCTTCCGCCTCGGCGAGGATCTCCGTGACCCGCAGTCCGAACGCGGCGTCGCACGGATGCGGGCGGCCCGTGCGGGCGGCGGCCAGCAGCGCGTCGGCGGCCCGGGACAGCGCGGGCACCGGACCGTCGCCGCCGCTGGGCAGCCGGGCGACCCCGGCCGAGCCGCGCAGTTCCACCTCGGCGCCGGCCGCCGCGGGCGGGGCGGTGAGGCTGAGGGTGACCGAGCTGAAGGCGCCGCCGTCGTGCTCGACGACGAGGTGGGCCGTGTCCCCGGGGCCGTAGGCGGCGGCCGCCACCCGCACGGCGTCGCCGAGCACCGGCAGCAGCACGGACAGGGCGTGCGGGCCCACGTCCCACAGGGCGCCCTTCTCGCGTCGCCAGGGGGAGTGGGCGAACGGGCTGTCGCCACCGCCGAAGACCGACCCGAGCCACTGGGCCCGCGCGGTGAACCAGCCCTCCTCGGCGGCCTGTTCGGTGATCCAGGTGGCGGCCGCCGGCTGGAACCGGGTCGTGAAGAAGACGACCGACGCCACCTGTGCCTCCCGCGCGGCCTCGGCCACGGCCCGCGCCTGCGGCACCGTCGCCGCCAGCGGCTTGTCGAGCAGCAGATGGCGTCCCGCCCGGGCCGCCCGCACCGCGAGGTCGGCCTGCACACCCGGCGGCAGCGCCACCGCGACGGCGTCCACGTCGGCGAGGAGCGCGTCGACATCGTCGTACGCACGCGCCCCGTGCCGGCCCGCCAGCTCCTTGGCGGCGTCGGGGCGGCGCCCCCACACGCCCGTGAGGTCCAGCTGAGGGTGTGCCGCCAGGGCGGGCGCGTGGGCCATCTGCGCCCAGGGGCCGGTGCCGAGCAGTCCGATGCGCATACCGCCGCCTCTCCACGGTGCCGAGCGGGGACCGGCGGCCGGGCCACCGGTTCGCAGGCGAGCGTGCCACACGCCCCGGCCGCAGGCCCAGCCCCTCGGCGTGGGCGGCCGGGGGGCGCAACGACGCACGACCGGTGATTTCGCCGGTGGCGGCGGACGCGGAGGCACCGACAGTGGCAGTCGTCGACCGACGCGTACATGCCACCCAGTCGGTTCGACAGGCACATCTCCCCAAGATCCACGACCGAGAGGACGACTCGTCGTGCAGCATCCCCACACCCCCACCCACCGCAGAACCCGTCGCCTGGCCGGGACGGTCGCCGCCCTCGCGGCCGTCATCGGGCTCGGCACCCTGTCCGGACCCGGCGCCCACGCGGCCGACAACCCCTACGAGCGCGGCCCCGCCCCGACCACCTCGAGCATCGAGGCGCTGCGCGGCCCCTACGCGGTCTCCGAGGCGTCGGTGTCGTCGCTGCTGGTGACGGACTTCGGCGGCGGCACCATCTACTACCCCACCAGCACCGCCGACGGCACCTTCGGCGCGATCGCGATCTCGCCCGGCTACACCGGCACCCAGTCCTCCATCTCCTGGCTGGGCCCCCGGCTGGCCTCCCAGGGCTTCGTGGTGTTCACCATCGACACCCTCACCACCCTCGACCAGCCCGACTCACGCGGGCGCCAGCTGCTCGCCGCTCTGGACTACCTCACCCAGCGCAGCTCCGTGCGCTCCCGCATCGACACCGGCCGGCTCGGCGTGATGGGCCACTCCATGGGCGGCGGCGGCAGCCTGGAGGCCGCGAAGGACCGGCCGTCCCTCCAGGCGGCGATCCCGCTGACCCCGTGGAACCTCGACAAGACCTGGCCCGAGGTCACCACGCCGACGCTGATCTTCGGCGCCGACGGCGACACGATCGCGCCGGTCGCCAGCCACGCCGAGCCCTTCTACAGCAGCCTGCCCTCCGGCACGGACCGGGCCTACCTGGAGCTCAACAACGCCACGCACTTCTCGCCGAACACGTCCAACACCACGATCGCGAAGTACAGCATTTCCTGGCTGAAGCGGTTCATCGACAACGACACCCGCTACGAGCAGTTCCTGTGCCCGCTGCCCCGGCCGAGCCTGACGATCGAGGAGTACCGCGGCAACTGCCCGCACGCCTCCTGACCGCTTCGGCGGCTGTGCCGGTGCACGGGCGCGGGGCGCTCGCGCTGGGCGCCGGCACAGAGCGTGGACGCGCGCCCGCCGGAAACGGCAGGTGGGGCGCGTGAGCGGGGCCGACCGGTACGGACGTACGGCTTCCGGGCACGGTTACCCGTACGTAACCTCGCGGGAGTGACCGGACGGACGACGAGCGTGACGACGGCCCCGCGCATCCACGGGCGCGGGCCCCACCTGCGTGCCGTGGCCGCGCTGTCGGACGCCCTCCCGCAGCGCCCCGGCGCGCTCCTGCTCACCGGAGAGCCCGGGATCGGCCGCACCACCCTCCTCGACCACGCGGCCCGCTCCTTCACCGCAGGCCGGGCGCTCCTCCTGCGGGCGGCCCCGGAGCAGGGACTGCGGCCGTACGACGCACTGCGCGCGTTGGCCGGGGCGCTCGGAGGCGTGCCCGGCGGGGCGGCGGAGCCCGAGGCGCGGGTCGAGCCGCTGCTCTCGGCGCTGCGGCGGGCGGCCGGCGGTCGCCCGCTCCTGCTCTGCCTGGACGACGTCCACCTCTGGGACACCCCGTCCCGCACCCTGCTGGGCCGTGCCGCACGGCGACTGCCGGAGGTCGGCCCGGTGGGGCTCCTGCTCTCCGCCGCCGGGTACGCCCCGCCCGAGGCGGCCGGACTGCCCGTGCTGCACCTCGGTCCGCTGCCGGCCCCGGATGCCGGCGCCTTGCTGGACGACCTGACCGACCCGGCCCTCGACCCGGCCGTACGGGACGAGCTGCTGGAGCACGCCGACGGGAACCCGGCGTTGCTGCTCGCCCTGGCCGGCCGCCTCTCACCCGCCCAACTGGACGGCCGGCAGCCCCTGCCCCACGCCCTCACCGACACGCTCACGGCGCTCGCGGGCCCCTGCCTGCACGGCCTCCCGCCGGAGATGGCCGACCTGCTGCTGCTCACGGCGACGGCCCTGCGGGACACGGAGGAGGAGGACGCCGACGCGAGGGTCGTCGGGGCCGCGCTGCAGATCCTGAAGGACGGGTCGGGTGCGGGTCGTGCGCCCCGCGACGATGCGGCCTTCGAGCCGGTCGAGGAACTGGCCGCCGCGGTGGCCGGCCTGGTGCGGCTCGCCGACGGGCAGCTCCGTTTCGCCGGGCCGGTTCTGCGCAGGGCCGCGTACGCCGGGGCGAGTGCGGACCGGCGTCGCGCGGCGCACGGGGCCCTCGCCCGGGTCCTGGAGCGGGACGGCGACCGGCTGCGCGCCCTGCTGCACCGGGCCCGGGCCGGCACGGGACCCGCCCCCGAGCTCGCGGCGGAGCTGACCGCGGCGGCGACCGACCCCCGTTCACCGGCTCCGCCCCGGCTGCGCTCGCTGGCGTACGCCGGTGCCGCCGAGCTGGTGGCCGACGAGGCGGCGCGGGCCGAGTGCCGTACCGCCGCCGCCGAGCAGGCCCTGCGCGCCGGGCTGCCGCGCCGCGCGCTGGCCCTGCTGGGCACCGTCACGAACGCGCCCGTGGCCGACGCCGTACGCGGCCGGGCCGAGCTGCTCCGCGGCAGCGCCCAGTTGCTCGACGGCCCCACCGCCACCGCTCGCGCGTCCCTGCTGACGGCCGCGGCCCTCCTCGCCACCGACGCCCCCGCCCTCGCGGCGACCGCGACGGCCGGCGCCGCGGACGCGGCCTGGGCGGCGGGCGACCTCCCCGGCGCTCTGGAGTCGCTCGCCGAGGCGCGGCCCCGCCTGGACGACTACCGCCGAGGACTGCGGGCCGTGCTGGAGGGGCGACGGGAGGAGGGCGCGCGGGTGCTGAGGCGGGTGGTCGCGGACGAGGCCGACGGTGAGGGGTCGCTGCGGGCGGCGGCGGCCGCGCTCGTCGTCGGGGACATGCCCGCGGCCTCCCGGGTGGCGGCGCGGGCGGCGGCGGTGGGCAGGGCCGACGGGAACCGGGGAGTCGTCCCGCGCGCGCTGGAGTACCTGGCCTACGCCGAACTGCGCAGCGGACGGCACGCGCAGGCGCGGGCCCACGCCGAGGAGGGGCTGCGGGAGGCCGAGCGGGCCGGACAGCGCAACACGGCCGCCGGACATCACGCCGTACTGGCGCTGGCCGCCTCGATCGAGGGGGAGCCCGCCGCGGTCGCCGGACACGCGGCGGCCGCGCTGGCCACGGCCCGGCGGCACGGGCTGGCCCAGACGGCCACCCTGGCCCAGTGGGCGCTGGGCCGCGCGGACCTCGGGCGCGGGCGCCCCCTGGAGGCCGCCGACCGGCTCGGCCCGCTCGTGCGGCCCGGCCCCCGGCGCGGCCACTTCGCGGTGTGGATGCTCGCCGTGCCCTGTTTCGTGGAGGCCGCCGCCCTCGCCGGCCGCCCCGCGGACGCCCGGCGCGCGGTCCAGGACCTCGCGGCCTGGGCCGCCTTCGGCGCCGACCCGCAGGCCCCCGCGCAGCTGCTGCGCTGCCGCGCGCTGCTCGCCCCGCCGGAACGCGCCGACGGGCTGTACGCGCGGGCCCTGGACCTGCACGAGCGGACCACCGGCGACTTCGAGCGGGCCCGTACGGAGCTGCTGTACGGCAAGTGGCTGCGGCGCCGCCGCAGGCTGCGCGAGGCCCGCGACCGGCTCGGCGCGGCCCTGGTCGGCTTCGAGAGCTGCGGCGCCCGGGTCTGGGCAGAGCAGGCGCGCGGCGAGCTGCGGGCGCACGGCACGGCACCGGGCGCCGTCCACGCGCAGGGGCTGGACCGGCTCACACCCCAGCAGTGCCGGATCGCCCGGTATGTCGCCGACGGCGCCACCAACCGCGAGGTCGCCCGCATCCTCTCGGTCAGCACCCGCACCGTCGACTACCACCTGCGCAACGTCTTCGCGGCCCTCGGCGTCCGCTCCCGCGTCGAGCTCGCCCGCCTGGTCGAGCAGGCCGAGCAGCCCCAGGCGCGCCCATGACCCCCCGGGAGCCCGCCGCCCCGCGCGAGATCGGCCAGGGGAATTCGCTCCCGGAGCCTAGGGACCGACCGGACGGTATGTCATCCTTCCGGCAGGATGAATCAGGTCGCACACCCTGGGGGAGGACCGTGATGCACCGCGCCGTACGGCACCGCACGCCGAACCGGCCCGTACCAGCCGTCGTACCGCAGCCGCGGACGAGGCCGGTCCGGTCGCTGATCGACGCCGACGCCATCGCCGTCCTGCACCGCGCGGCCCGCGTGCTGCAGGCGGACCTGGCCGAACTCACCGACCGCCTCATGGCCGTCGTACAGGACCAGGAACCGGCCTACCGGGCCGCCGTCACCAGCGACCCCGCCGGCATCTGGCAGGAGATGCACCGCTCGCTGCGGCACAGCGTCGCCTCGCTGCTCGACCCGCGCGGCTCCCGCGACGCCGCACGCCGCTGCTCCTGGAAGATCGGCGCCACCCGCGCGGAACAGGGCGTACCGCTGGACGCGCTGCTGCACGCCTTCCGCCTCGGCGGCTCCCTGGTGTGGCAGCGGCTGGTGGAGGAGACCTCGCGCACCGCACCCGAGGACGTACGCCTGCTCGTCCATGTCGCCTCCGACATCTGGAACTTCGTCGACGAGCACTGCACCCTCGTCGCCGACGCCTACCGCCAGGTCGAACGGCAGCTGGCCTGGCAGCGGGAGAACCGCGTGCGGGTGCTGGTCGCCGCGCTGCTCGACGGGTCCAGCCGGATCGCGGACCTGCCCGAGACGGCACAGGTCCTGGATCTGGAGGAACAAGGGCGGTATGTCGTCCTCGCGGTGGCCGGGGGGCGGGGCGGTGATCTGCTGCCGGGTGTGCGGGTGCACTGGCACACGGGCGTCGAGGTGGACTACGGCATCGTCCGCGGGGACCTGCCGGAGCGAATCGAGGCGGGGTCCGGGGTGCGGATCGGGCTGAGCGGCGCCGTCGCGGGGCTGGCCGCGGTGGGGGACGCCCGGGCGCAGGCCGACCTCGCGTTGAGATTGTGTCCGGACACAGGGGGTGTCGTGCGGCTCGCCGAGCGGCTGCCGGCCGCCCTTGTCGTCTCCAGCCCGGATCTCGGTGGCGCCCTCGCCGAGCAGGTCCTCGGGGCGCTGGCCGGGCTCGATCCGGCCGATCGTGAGGTGCTGCTGGACACGGTGGGGGTGTGGCTGGCGTGCGACGGCTCCGCGCAGCGGGCCGGGGAGCGGTTGTACTGCCATCGGAACACCGTGCTCAATCGGTTGCGGCGGTTCGAGCAGCTCAGTGGGAGGTCGCTTGCGCGACCTGCGGACCTGGTCGAGGTGAGTCTTGCCTTGACCGCGCGTCGGGTGCTGCCTGGGTGATGTGCGCCTGCTGATCTGCCTCGTCTCGCCGTCGGCGGGTGCGGGTTGTCCGTGGTTTCTCGCGCAGTTCCCCGCGCCCCTGAAGTACCCCCTCTGGGCGTCGGCACAACGAGCGGCCGTACACCCTGGTCACCCGCAGCCCTCCCGCTGATCTCTCTGTACCGGTCCGCCGCCCCCGTGCTGTCGTGAGCTCCCCTTTCCCCGAGGAGCCGCGATGCCCGAAGCACCACCGGACGACGAGGCCATGCTGCAGGTCGAGGATCTCGACGTGGCCTACGGCCGGGCCCTGTCCGCACTGCGTTCCGTGTCCCTGAACGTGCCGCCCGGCGCCGTCGTGGCGCTGCTGGGCGCCAACGGCGCCGGGAAGACCACCCTGCTGCGGGCGGTCTCCGGCACGCTGCGGCTGCACCGCGGCGCGGTGACGGCCGGACGCATACGGTACGGCGACACCGCGCTGGACGGGCGGGACCCCGTCGCCGCGGTGCGCGCCGGAGTCGTCCAAGTACCCGAGGGCCGACGGGTCTTCGCCGGCCTCACGGTCGACGAGAACCTGCGCACCGGCGGCCTCGGCCTCGGCCGCAGGGCCCCGGGCCAGGTGCGGGAGGCCCGCGACCGGGTGTTCGCGCTGTTCCCGAGGCTCGCCGAGCGGACCCGGCAGGCCGCGGGGCTGCTGTCCGGCGGCGAGCAGCAGATGCTGGCCATCGGGCGGGCCCTGATGGCGGCGCCCCGGCTGCTCCTGCTCGACGAGCCCTCGCTCGGGCTCGCCCCGCTCATGGTGCAGCGGATCGCCGAGGTGGTCCGCGAGATCAACGCCCAGGGCACCGGAGTGCTGCTGGTCGAGCAGAACGCCGCGATGGCCCTGTCGCTCGCCTCCCACGCGTACGTCCTCGACGTCGGCGAGGTCCGGCTGTCCGGCCCCGCCGACGAACTGGCCGGCACGGACGCCGTGCGCCGCCTCTACCTGGGCGACACCGACCGCGACGAGGAGGGCGCCGCGTGAACGAGCGCACACCCCCGGTCCTTCAGGTGCAGGACGTCACCGTGCGGTTCGCCGGACTCACCGCCCTCGACGGGGTGTCCTTCACCGTCGCCCCGGGCACCGTCCACGCCCTCATCGGGCCCAACGGCGCGGGCAAGTCCACCTGTTTCAACGTGCTGTCGGGCCTGTACCGGCCCGCCTCCGGCACGGTCCGCCTCGGGGACACCGAGCTGACCCGGCTGGCCCCGCACCGCATCGCCGCGCTCGGTGTGGCCCGCACCTTCCAGAACATCGTCACCACCGAGGGCACCGTCGCCGACAACCTGATGCTCGGCCGGCACGCCCTGACCCGCGCCGGGTTCGCCGCCAGCGCCCTGCGCCTGCCCGGCGCCCGCCGCGAACAGCGCGAGCACCGGGCCAGAGCCCGCGAGATCGCCGAACTCGTCGGTCTCGGCGCCCACTTCGACGCGCCGGTCACGGGGCTGTCCTACGGAGACCGTAAGCGCGTGGAGTTCGCCCGCGCCCTGTGCCTGGAGCCGCGTGTGCTGTTGCTCGACGAACCCGTGGCCGGCATGAACGCCACCGAACGCGCCCGCGCCGTCGAGGTCGTACGCGATGTGCGCGAACAACTCGGGCTGTCCGTCGTCCTCGTGGAGCACGACATGGGGCTCGTCATGCGGCTGGCCGACGAGGTCACGGTCCTGGACTTCGGCCGGGCCATCGCCCACGGCACACCCGACGAGGTCCGGCGCGACCCCGAAGTGCTGCGGGCCTACCTCGGCGAGCCGGGGGAGGAGGCGGCATGAGCGGCTTTCTCGACCACGTCCTGAACGGCCTCGCCCTGGGCTCGGTGTACGCGCTCGTCGCCCTCGGCTTCGTCGTCATCTTCAAGGCGTCCGGGGTGCTCAACTTCGCCCACGGCTCGCTGCTGCTGCTCGGCGGCTATCTCACCGCCGTGCTCCACGACGACCTCGGCTTCGCCGGAGCCCTCGCGCTCGCCGTGCTGGTGACCGCGGCCGTGGCGGGCCTGCTGGACCGGCTGCTGCTGCGCGCCGGAGGGCAGGACCCGCAGGCCGCCCATGTGCAGACGATCGTCACCATCGGCATCGACATCGTGCTGCTCACCGACCTGACCCGGCGCATCGGCGGTGACCTGCTCACCCTCGGCGACCCCTGGGGCGACTCCGTCACCCGGATCTGGTCGTTGACGGTCGCCGACAGCCGGCTCGCCGCGATCGCCGTGTCCGCGGTCGTCATCGGCGGCGTGTTCGCCCTGTTCCGGTACACGTCCTGGGGTCTGTCCCTGCGGGCCTCGGCCGAGGACGTGGAGGCCGCGGCCCTGATGGGCGTACGGCTGACGCGGGTGCGCACCCTCGCCTGGTGCCTGGCCGGGGCGCTGGCCGCGCTGGCCGCGGTGTTCCTCGCCGCGTTCCCCGCGCCCGGCCTGGAGCGGACCACCGGCCAGATCGCCCTGAAGGCCTTCCCCGCCGCGATCCTCGGCGGCATGGCCTCCCCGCCCGGCGCCCTCGCGGGCAGCCTGATCATCGGCCTGACCGAGTCGCTGGTCGCGGGCTACCAGTCCGAACTGACCGTCCTCGGCGAGGGGTTCGGCGATGTCGCCCCCTACGCCGTGATGGTGCTGGTGCTACTGGTGCGGCCCACCGGGCTGTTCGGCGCGAAGGGAGCGGCTCGTGTCTGACCTCCTCCGCAAGGCACGCCTCCTGCTGCCCGCGCTCGTGCTGTGTGTGCTGCCGTTCTACGTGGACGCCTTCTGGCTGCGCGTCGGTCTGTTCGCCATGGCCGCCGCCATCGGCGCGGTCGGCCTCGGCCTGCTCGCCGGCACCGCGGGCCAGCTCTCCCTCGGCCACGCCTTCTTCCTCGCCGTCGGCGCCTACGGCTACGCCTGGCTCGCCGGCGACCCGGGCCCCGGCCTGCCGCCCCTGCTCGCACTCGTCCTCGCCGTGCTGCTGGCCGGGGTCGCGGGCGGGCTGTTCAGCCCCGTCGCGGGCCGGGTGCGCGGGATCTACCTGGGCGTGGCCACCCTGGCGCTGGTGTTCCTCGGCCATCACGTCCTGCTCACGGCGGACTCCGTCACCGGCGGCTTCAACGGCCGCTCGGTGCCGCCGCTGACGATCGGCGGCTTCGGGTTCTCCGACACCGGCCCCGAACTGACCGTCCTCGGCGTGCCGTTCGGCGCCGAGGAGCGCCTGTGGTACCTGGGCCTCGCGCTGCTCGCGCTGACCTGGTTCACCGCCCGCGGCATCCTCAAGGGGCGCCCCGGCCGCGCGCTGGCCGCGCTGCGCGACAGCGAGACCGCGGCCGCGGTGATGGGCGTGCACGTGGCCCGCGAGCGCTCGGCGGCCTTCGTCGTCTCCTCGATGTACGCGGGCCTGGCCGGGGCGCTGCTCGCCCTCGCCTTCCGCCGGATCGTCCCCGACTACTTCGGCCTCGCCCTGTCCGTCGACTACCTCGCCATGATCGTCATCGGCGGCCTGGGCTCGGTGGCCGGCGCCACCGCGGGCGCCGTGTTCGTCACCGCCCTGCCCCTGCTGATGACCCGCTACGCCGACCATCTGCCGCTGGTCGCCACCCCGGGCTCCGGCGAGGGCTCGATCGGCCCCACCGAGGCGGCCCGCTACCTCTACGGCGCCGCCATCGTCGTCATCCTCCTGTACGCCCCCGACGGGCTGCACGGCCTGGCCCGCCGCCTGCGCGCCCGCCGTCGCAAGCCGGCCGCCGACACCCCCCGCCCCAGCGCCGCCGACACCGACGCTGCCGCCACCACCGCCACCACCGCCACCACCGACACCACCGCCGTACGAGCCAAGGAGCACACCCCGTGAACGTCACGCACCCCCGCCCCGCCCGTATCCTCCTCGCCTCGGCCCTGACGGCACTGCTCCTCGCCTCCACCGCGTGCAGCTCCAAGGCGGGCGACGACGGCGCGGCCGACGGCGCCGACGGCGTCAAGGCCGGGCCCGGCGTCACCGACAAGACCGTCAGACTGGGCGCCCTGACCGACCTGACCGGGCCGTACGCCACCCTCGGCAAGTCCATCGTGCAGGCCCAGCAGATGTGGGCCGACGAGACCAACGCGGCCGGCGGCATCTGCGGCCGCAAGGTCGAGATCGTCGTCGAGGACCACGGCTACGACGTGCAGAAGGCGGTCACCGCCTACGCCGACATCTCCCCGGACGTCGTCGCCCTGCCGCAGGTCATCGGCTCCCCGGTCGTCGCGGCGCTCCTCGACGACATCGAGCGCGACCAGGTCCTGACCTTCCCGCAGGCCTGGGCCGCCTCCCTGCTGGGCAAGCAGTCCGTGCAGGTGGTCGGCACCACCTACGACCTCGACATGATCGCCGCCGTCGACTACCTCACCCGCACCAAGGGCCTGAAGAAGGGCGACTCCATCGGGCACGTCTACTTCGAGGGCGACTACGGCGCCAACGCGCTGGAGGGCTCCGAGTGGGCGGCCGAGCGGGCCGGTCTGAAGGTCGTCGCCCAGAAGATCAAGGCCACGGACACCGACCTGTCCGCGCAGGTCTCCGCGCTGCGCGAGGCCGGTGTGAAGGCCATCCTGATCAGCGCCGGGCCCGCCCAGACCGCCTCCCTCGCGGGAGTCGCCGCCTCGCGCGGACTGCTGGTGCCGATCGTCAGCAACGCTCCCGGTTTCGCCCCGCAGTTGCTGAAGACGCCCGCCGCGAAGGCGCTGACCGGCCTGCTCAGCGTGGTCAGTGCGGCCCCGGCCCCCAGCTCCGAACTGCCCGGCGTCCAGAAGATGGTGGCGGCGTACCAGAAGAAGTACCCGGGCTCCCCGGTCGACTCGGGCGTGCTCTCCGGCTACAACGCCGCGCAGTTGCTCGGCGCCGACCTGAAGAAGGCGTGCGCGGCGGGCAGCCTCGCCCGCGAGGACGTCGTCAAGGCGCACCGCGCGCAGCAGAACGCCGACACCGGGCTCGGCACCGTGCTGAACTTCTCGGACGTGAACCGGCCCGCGAGCGTGAAGACGTACGTGCTCAAGCCCGACGCGAAGGCGGTCGGCGGGCTCGTCGGCGTCGAGGACGCGCACAGCGCGCCGGGGGTGGAGGCGTACCTGAAGTCGCGGACGTCCTGATCCTGGACGGCGGGGTCCTCTTCGGCGCGACGCGTGGTAGTAAGCGTTTGCCACCCCCGTACGGCAAGCTGGAGAGGACCCCCGCCCTATGGCGTCGTCGACCGAGCCACCCCTCGATCACCGCTACCGGGACGAACACCCCGTCCGCACCCTCGCCTATCTGTTCCGCCCCGACCGCCGGCGACTGGCCGCCGCGGTCGGGGTCTTCACCGTCAAGCACAGCCCCGTCTGGCTGCTGCCGCTGATCACGGCGTCCATCGTCGACACCGTCGTCGAGCACCGGCCGATCGCCCGACTGTGGACCAGCACCGGACTGATCATGTTCATCCTGCTGGTCAACTACCCGCTCCACCTGCTCTACGTCCGTCTGCTCTACGGCAGCGTCCGCCGCATGGGCACCACCCTGCGCTCGGCCCTGTGCACCCGCATGCAGCAGCTGTCCATCGGCTACCACGCACGGGTCAGCGCGGGCGTGCTCCAGGCCAAGGTCGTCCGGGACGTCGAAGCTGCCGAGCAGATGGTGCAGCAGACCGCGGAGACCGGGCTCGGCGCGCTGACCGTCCTCACCGGCGGGCTCGTCATCATCGGCATCCGCACCCCCGAGTTCCTGCCGGTCTTCCTCGTCGTGGTGCCCGCGGCCGCGCTGCTGGTGGCGCGGCTGCGGTCCCGGCTGCGCACGCACAACGAGCACTTCCGGCACGAGGTGGAGATGCTGTCCTCCCGGGTGACGGAGATGACCCGGCTGATACCCGTCACCCGCGCCCATGGCCTGGAGGGCAAGGCCCTGAACCGCATGGACGGCACCCTGCGGCGGCTGCTGCAGTCGGGCATGCGCCTGGACCTGCTCAACGGCCGCTTCGGCTCGCTGGCCTGGGTGGTCCTCAACGTCATCGGCGTGCTGGTGCTGGCCGGTGCCGCGCTCGTGTCGTACTACGGCGTCTGGGGCGTCAGCGCCGGCGACGTGGTGATGCTCAGCGCCTTCCTCACCACACTCACCAACGCCACCACCACCCTGGCCGGCCTCGCCCCGGTCATCACCAAGGGCCTGGAGTCGGTGCGTTCGGTCGGTGAGGTGCTCCAGGCACCCGAACTGGAGGACAACGAGGGCAAGTCGGAGGTGACGTCCCTGCACGGCGCGGTGACCTTCCGACACGTCACCTACGCCTACGAGTCCGACCGGGCGGCCGTGCGCGACTTCGACCTGACCGTCGTACCGGGCGAGACCGTCGCGCTGGTCGGCGCCTCCGGGGCGGGCAAGTCCACGCTCCTCAACCTGGTCATCGGGTTCATCCGGCCCACCTCGGGGCGCATCCTGCTCGACGGCACCGACATGAGCACCCTCGACCTGCGCACCTACCGGCGCTTCCTGTCGGTCGTGCCGCAGGAGTCGATCCTCTTCGACGGCACGATCCGCGAGAACGTCGCCTACGGCATGGACGACGCCGACGAGGAGACCGTCCGCGCGGCCCTGCGCGACGCCAACGCGCTGGAGTTCGTCGACCGGCTGCCCCAGGGCCTGGACACCCTGGTCGGCGAGCGGGGCGCCCGGCTGTCCGGCGGCCAGCGCCAACGCCTCGCCATCGCCCGGGCGTTGATCCGCGACCCGAGGATCCTCGTCCTCGACGAGGCCACCTCCGCGCTGGACACCCGCTCCGAGGCCCTCGTCCAGCAGGCCCTGGCCCGGCTCCTGCACGGCCGCACCACGTTCGTCGTCGCGCACCGCCTGTCCACGGTCCGCGGCGCCGACCGCATCGTGGTCATGGGCGACGGCCGCGTCCTGGAGACCGGCACCCACGACGACCTCCTCGCCCGGGGCGGCGCCTACGCCGCTCTGCACCGCGGCCAGGTGGTCTCGTAGCGAAGGCCCTGGGCAGGACGGCGCCCAGGGCATCGGCGGGCCCCGTGCCCCCTCACCCGGGGGCGGCCCGGGGCCGGGTCACGGGACCGCCGCGTTCGTGCCGCCGCGGCCCCGCTGGCGGGGCAGGGACGGCGGCGTGGCAGCGAGCCACTCCGCGATGGTGCGCGCGATGGGCTGGCCCGTCTCCACCTCGATGAAGCCGAACTGGCCCGACTGGTTGCACTCCAGGAACCACCACGTGCCGTCGGCGTCCTCGACGAAGTCGAAGGCGCCGTAGGAGAGTTCCGCCTCCCGCAGGTACGCCCGCACGGACTCGGCGACCCTCGGCGGTACGTCGACCGGCCGCCAGGGCTCGTCGGATGTGGCGAATCGCACATCCACCTCGTCCGGGTCGGCGTCCACCGCGGCCGCCTTCCGCGCGGCCAGCAGCCGCTCGCCGACCGCGGTGAGACGGATGTCCGCCCGCTTGGCGATCCGCCGCTGCAGCAGCGTCGGACCGTACGCCACGGCCGAGAAGTCCGTGCCGGGTGCCACCCGGCTGGTCGGCACCGCCCGCGGCGGCTCCTGCGGATGCGCCCCGGACACCGGCTTGACGACCAGGTCCGGGAAACGCTCCGCGAAGTCCCGGGCGGCCTGCGGGAACGTGGTGATCAGCGTGGCCGGCACCGGCAGCCCGGTCGACTGCGCGAGCCGCAGCTGCCACGGCTTGTACCGGGCGCGGCGGGCCGCGTCCGGGTGATTCATCCAGCGTGCCGCGCTGCCGCGCAGCATGCCGTAGAGCGCCTGCGAGGACTCCTCGGTCAGCCACTCGGACGGTTCGGCCACCCGGGCCGCCGGCACCCCCGGCCGGCGCACCCACACGGACCTCAGCCCGTCGATGCCCACCAGGCGTCCCGCGGACCACAGATGGCCGCGGAACGCGCCGTGCACATACTCGCCCGACAGCGCGACCTGGCCGGTCATGTCGGCCGGATCCAGCCGCAGCACCGGCACCCCGGCCGCGTGCAGATGCACGACCACCATGTCCGCTGTCACATCCTGCTCGGACGTCAGGATCAGAACGGTCATCGACGTTCCGTGTTCAGTCGTCGAAGTGCGTCTTGGAGCCCGCGGTCGATGTCGTGGTCCCCAACTCTCTCAACAGGGCGAGATCGGTGGCGGCGATCCGCCCGTCGAGGAGCACGTTCAACTGCAGTCCGGAGTCATAGGTGTACGCAGCGGTTACGTCCAACTCCGTTGCCGGGCGTGCATAGTTGAGCGCGAATGGTTGCATGGTCTCTCCCTCGTCGGTGCTGCCCGGGACAAGTCCCGGTACAGGCCGCTGTCTTGCTTCGCCCCATGGATCTTGCAGGGCTTCCATTCCTTATACGAATCGAACGAGTGAATGGTTTCGTCACGCTCCGTGGCCACGGGCGTTTCGGTCGCTCTGAACCCTGAGACGGCCGAGACCGTCCGGCGGTTGACTTATCGTGAGAGAGCTTGCGTGGCCGCGAGACGCGGGCCGCCACCGGTCCGGACGGCGCCGCGCGGTGGTCCGGTTCCGTCAGGCGGGCCCGCCGGTGCGCCCGAGGGGGGCGCGCAGGGCGCGCAGAGCCAGCAGCAGTACGCCGATGTCGTCCAGGTAGACGGGGTCCGGCAGCAGGTCGGTGGGCAGGACGAAATAGCCGACAGCGGCCCAGAAGACCCAGCGCGGGCCCGTGGGGAGCCCGGCGCGCCGCAGTCCGCGCCGCGTCCGTACCAGCCGGACGAGCAGGACGACGGCCGCCGCCAGGACGAGCGCCGCGAGCACCGCGGCGACGACGGCGAGCGCGAGGGTGGTCGAATCCACGGAGCCCTCCTGTGTGCGGTGCGAGAGTACGGGCCGATCAGCGCGTGCGGCGTCCGTGCGCCCCGTCCGCACGGCACGCACGCGCTCCTACAGAGTTACCCCCTTCGGCCGCTCTATTGCCGCGACGAAGGCAGGCCACACCCTTCGGGGGCACGTCGTGCACCCGTACGCCCCTTGCGGGACCGCTCAGCCCGCCGCCGAACCCTCCTGGCCCGCCGCCCCGGCCTCGTCCGTGCGCCGGGCCCGGGAGGAGCCCCTGAGGCGCTCCAGAGTGCGGGTCAGATGCTGGAAGGGGGACGTGACCGCGGGCTGTTCGGCGGGCGGCGGGTTCCCGGCCGCCTCACGGCAGGCGGCCAGCGCCTCGTGGGCCTGCTCGGCGGCCTCCCGGTACAGGTCCCGGGACTTCGTCATCGCCTCCAGCGCCTCGGCGTACATCGCCACCAGCTTGCGCTCGCGGGCCAGTTCCTCCTCCAGCGTCAGCAGGCGCCAGTCCTCCCGCAGCGCGGTGAGCGCCTCCTCCGCCTCCCGCGCCAGCGGCCGGGGCAGCACGGCGAAACGTGTCACCGCGGCCATCAGCTCGGCGGGCTCGGAACCGTCGAGGAAGACACTGCGCACGGTGAGGTCGTCGCCGTCGTACGCCGCCGGGGCGGGGTCGCCGGGCAGCACGACGGCGCCGCCGCGCGGCACCTGGACGCCGAGGTCGCGCAAGGCGTAGTTCACGGCGCGCAATTGATGCGGGGCCGCGCGGTGCTCCACCACGCGGTGGCGCAGCCCCACGGGCAGCCATCCGGCGAGCGGCTTGCGGCCGCGCTCGTCGGGCGTCATGGCCTCGTGGACGACGACATGCACCGCCCACCAGGCCTGCGCGGCGCCCTTCAGCACGCGCCGCAGCTCCTTCTCGTCCTCCGGCAGCGGATTGAGCTCGGTGAGAGAAAGCTCACTGCCCGACTCGTGGGCCCACTCCGACTCCGTGCCCTCCGGCCAGAACATCTGAGCCGGCGACGGCCACGCAGCGTCCCACGCCCGCTCCGCCTCGGCGGCCAGCGTCCATGTACGGCCCCCGTCCGCGCCGGTCGCCAGCGTCAGACGCGCCCGTACGGTCACCTCGCCGACCGGCCGCCACCGCGCCTCGAACACCTGCTCCCGCGCGCCCTCGGCGGGAGGCACCTCCAGCTGCCCGTCGAGCGTCCCGGCGTCCGCCAGCTGACGCAGCCGCGCCCGTACGGCGCCTTCCGCGCCGGGACCGACATGGCGGCCGCGGGCCAGCCACACCGTAGGAGGAGTCATCGCGCGGACGGTCGGTGAGCTCGGCATGGGTCCATCGGGGCAGGGGGCGTGGTCCACCTGCCAGTATCCCTGCCGCCCGGTGCCGACGATCAACCGGGGTCCCGACCGGCCGGGGCGCACGGGGTGTGTGAGGGGCGTGCGGGGTGTGTTCCATGAGAGCCGGGTGCGCGGTGCGCGTACGACGCCGCGGTGTTCACTCCTGGTCGGGAGCGTGGCGCGGCGGTGAGAATCCCCGGGGCGGACAGGGCCCGCCCGCCATCCGCTTCGGGGCGGGTCCTGTCCGCACGGAGGGCCCGTGGCCCTCCGGCCCTACGCGCCGCTCGCGCGCAGCATGTCCTCGCGCTCGACGATCTTCACGCGCTCGCGGCCCTGCGGCTCGCCCAGCGCCTTCTCGGCGGCGTCGAGCTTGTACCAGCCCTCCCACGTGGTGACCCTCAGGCCCCGCTCGGCGAGGAACGTGTCCACGGCCTCCGGCGCGGGCGACTCGGGCGACTGCAGGCGGCCGCCCGCGAAGTCGTCCAGGAGGTTCGCCACGGTCTCGTTGGCGTCGCCCTTGGTGTGGCCGATGAGACCGACCGGGCCGCGCCGGATCCAGCCGGTGACGTAGACCGACTGGAGGTGGGTGCCGCTCTCCTCGATGACCCGGCCGCCCTCGTCCGGGACCGTGCCGGAGCCGAGGTCCCAGGGCAGCTTGGGGAGCTTGTCGGAGAGATAGCCGACCGCGCGGTAGACCGACTGGACGTCCCAGTCGGTGAACTGGCCGGTGCCCTTGACGTTGCCGGTGCCGTCCAGCTCGGTGCGCTCGGTGCGCAGACCGACGACCTTGCCGTCCTCGCCGAGGATCTCCACGGGCGACTCGAAGAAGTGCAGGTAGAGCTTGTGCGGACGGTCGCCGATGTCGCGTATCGCCCAGTTCTCCAGGGTCTTGGCGACCATGTCGACCTGCTTGTTGCCGCGCCGCTCGGCGATCGAGCCCTCGTCGTAGTCGATGTCCTCGGGGTTGACGACGACCTCGATGCTGGGGGAGTGGTCCAGCTCGCGCAGCTCCATAGGGCTGAACTTGGCCTGGGCCGGCCCGCGGCGGCCGAAGACGTGGATCTCGACGGCCTTGTTCGCCTTGAGGCCCTCGTACACGTTCGGCGGGATCTCGGTCGGCAGCAGCTCGTCCGCGGTCTTGGCGAGGATGCGGGAGACATCGAGCGCCACGTTGCCGACACCCAGCACCGCGACCTTCTCGGCCTCCAGCGGCCAGGTGCGCGGCACGTCCGGGTGGCCGTCGTACCAGGAGGCGAAGTCGGCGGCGCCGTAGGAGCCCTCGAGGTCGACGCCGGGGATGTTCAGCTCGCGGTCCGCCATGGCGCCGGTGGAGAAGATCACCGCGTCGTAGAAGGCGCGCAGGTCGTCCAGGTGGACGTCGGTGCCGTAGTCGACGTTGCCGAACAGGCGGACCTGCGGCTTGTCGAGCACCTGGTGCAGGGCGGTGATGATGCCCTTGATGCGCGGGTGGTCGGGGGCGACGCCGTAGCGGATGAGACCGAACGGGGCAGGCATGCGCTCGAAGATGTCGATGGACACACCGGGTTCGGCGGCCACGTCGGACTTCAGCAGGGCGTCGGCGGCGTAGATGCCGGCGGGACCGGCTCCGACGATGGCTACCCGCAGGGGGCGGGACATGGTCAGTTCCCTTCGAGCGATGACAGGCGATCTTCGGAGGGAAGCCTAAGTTAAGGCAAGCCTTACTTGGTACGCGGGTCCGGTCTATGGGCTCATAAGCCGGGTTTATGGACCGTCAAAGCTGCCCTTGGGTCCTCACTGGTCGCTGGGCAGCGGGTTCTCCTTCACGAAGCGGCGGATCTCCGCGGTCAGTGCCGTCGGGTTGTCCAGCGGCACCAGCGTCCGGGCGTCCGGGATCTCGACGTACCGGCAGTCGGGCAGCAGCTCGGCGAGGCGCCGCCCGGTCGCGGGCGGCATCATGCGGTCCTCGGCGCCCCAGGCGACCAGGGCCGGCCGCGTGAAGGACGGCAGTCGCTCGGCCGCCCGCAGATAGCAGTCCGGGTCCCCGCCGCGGCAGAACTTCGCGAAGTCGCGGCGAATCTCCCGGCTGCTCAGCAAAGGCCCGTACCAGCGCGCGATCAGTTCCTTCGGGAGAGGCTTCTTCGCCATTCCGCCGAGCGAGGTCCGCATACGGGCGAGCGCCGGAAAACGGAAGGACTGAAGGAGCAGGAAGAGGCCGCCGGGTATGCGCGCGGCGCGGTTCAGGGTCTTTCCCTGGAGGCCCGGCGGGTAATTGTCGAGGGCCTCGCAGGAGGTGAGGACGAGCCGGGCGATCCGCTCGTCGTGCGCCCCGACCATGAGCTGCGCGGTGCCGGTGTCGTTCTGCACGAGAGTGACCTCGCGCAGGTCGAGCCGCTCCAGGAACTCGCCGAGCAGCGCCGCGATCCCGTGCGCCGACAGATCGGCGTCCGGCCGCATCGGCCGCCGGTGGCTGCCGAGCGGCTGCACCGGGACCACGACCCGGAAGCCCCCGCGCAGCTCCTCCGTGACGTCCGCCCACACCGACTCGTCGAACCCGAGGCCGTGCACCAGGACCACCACGGGTCCGTCGCCGCCGGTGTCCAGGTAGTCGATCGTCCCCGCGCTCAGCTCGATCTCGGGCATCGCATTGCCTCCGGACGGTTCCGTAGCAGTATTAGATAGAGCGTTCTAGTGAGAGACTACAGGCGTGAGCGACAAAGATTCCACCGATGTACGGGACACCCGGCGGCGCATTCTCGGAGCCGCCACCGAGCTGTTCCGGCGCAAGGGCTACACCGCGACCGGGATGAAACAGATCGCCGAGGCGGCCGAGGCGCCTTTCGGGTCGATCTACCACTTCTTCCCCGGGGGGAAGGCACACCTGGGCGAGGAGGTGGTCCGCACCTCGGGCGCCGCCTATCTCGACCTCGTCATCGCCCTCATGGCGCCGTACGAGGACCGGGCCGCCGCCACCCGTGACGCCTTCACGGGCGCGGCCGAGACGCTGCGCGAACTCGACTTCGCCGACCCCTGCCCGATCGCGACGATCGCCATGGAGGTGGCCGGCACCAGCGAACGCCTCCGGCGGGCGACCGCGGAGGTCTTCGACAGCTGGATCGACGCCCTTGCCGCGTACTACGCGTCCGGCGGCATGCCCGAGCCGGCTGCCCGCGAGACGGCCGGGTCTGTGATCGCGCTCCTCGAGGGCGCCTTCATGCTCGGCCGTGCCGCGCGCAGCACCGAGCCGGTCGTCTCCGCGGGGCGGGCGGCCGAGGCGATTGTGCGCGCGGCCCTCGTGCGCGCGTAAGTGCCCATCGCCGTGGGGGCTTGTGTGGGTGCGTGGCCACGGACGGCCCGCACGCAAACCTCTACGGCGCCCAGGGCTCGCACCGCAGCTCCGCCGCGAACGGGGAGTAGTGGATCTCGCCCGCGTCCACCGCCGAGGCCGACTGGCCTGAAAGTGGCCCCGCCACCAGGGACTTGACGATGACGTCGCCCTCGATGTCCGAAGAGGCGAGATCGGTGACGGCGGCGCGTGGCGCGTAGAGGGTGCCGATCATCGTGTCGCCTGACGCGATGGTCATGGACGTGGCGTCAGGGAAGTCCCAGAGCATGTACGGCGCGTTGGCCCCCGAGACGCCGGCCAGGGTGGGGGTGTTCCAGGTGAAGGCGCCGTCCGTGCCGGTCGTGTCGACGACGAACAGCACCGGTGTGTCGGCGGCCGGCGGGTTCAGGAACGTCAACGTGCTGATGTCATCGAGCTCTTCGCCGGTCAGCCGGACCACGTTCGTGCGCCCGGGGGTGAGGGCAATCTCAAGTCGGCCGTTGTCCGGCACGGTCGCCCGGACGTTCGCCGCGCACTCGGCCATCGCGTCGGCGCGGTCCCGGTACGTCGAGAACAGTGACGGGAAGTCCATCAGGCCCGACCGGGTCACGGAGGTCGCCGGCTGCCGGGTCGTCAGCTCGATGCGCGGGGTCGAGTCGTAGGGGAAACCGCTCATGGCGACATGGGTGTCGGCGCTCGCGCCGTTGTCGTCCCGGGTCAGCACCCGTCCGCCCGTCATCCGGCCGAGCTTCACATAACCGCTCTGCAGGACCCTGAGAACGCCCACCTGACTGCTGCCCGCGTAGTCGACCTGCCCGCCGACGAGGAGCGCGGTGGGCCGGGAGTCGTCGGGTGCGGTGAACGTCCCGGCGGTGTGCACGGAGACGTCGTAGCCGTCCCCGAACGTGAGGTCGCCGCCGACCGCGACCGGGCCCTCGGACTCGGTGCTGCCGAGCGTGGCGTCGCCCTCGGTGACGACCCCGAAGCCGTTGTTCCCGGCGACGGGGTTGCCGATGGCGACCGTGTCGCGGGCCGCGGCCCCCGCGGTCCCGCTGACGAGCGCAACGGCCGTCAGAGCGCCTGAACAGGTCGCGCTCACGGCGCTGAGCAGCAGGCGCCGACGCCATGGTCGAGTGCCCGAAGTCATCGGTTTTGCGGCTTTTTTCATGATGGGAAATTTAGGGCGACCGGGTCGGGGTGCCGGGAGCCACGCCGGGGCGTGATCGAAGCGCGTGACCCCCGCCCAGGAAGATCGTTCTTGCAGCGCGGTGATCATTGCGACGGAGGAGCTGCCCCGGTGAGCTGCTGGATCACGGTCGGTCTGGGCGCCGCCGCCGTGCTCGTCCCGCTGCCCGGCGGCGCGGGCGCGCAGGTGCAGGCACGGGCGGGTGACGCCTACGCCGACGTACGGGTGGGAGTCTGCGCCCCGGACGCGGCGCCCGCACCCGAGAAGCCGGCGGCCGGTCCTGCCGACCATACCCACCCTGCCGAACCTCCCGGTCCTGCCGAGCCGGTGGCACATCCGGCGAAGCCGCCGGCCCGGTCGGCCCCAGGACCCGCTGGGCGGAAGGCGCGGACCGCGAGCGTCTCCGAAAGGACCCCGGCCGCAGAGAGGGAACCGGCCGAGGAGAGGGCACGACCGGCCACACCGCCCCCGCCCCCGCCCCGCACCCCCTCCGCGCAGGCCCCCGTCCCCGCGCCCGCCCACCCGGCTCCACCCCCGGCCCCCGAACCGCCTGGCACGTCCCCCGACCTCTTCCGCTGGGTCCGTCCGCACCACACCGCCGCCGCTGCCCCGCGCAGGACGGCAAGCGGTCTGTCCCTGGTCACCACCAACACGGTCGTGACCGTCCCGGCGATCCTCGCCGCCGCGGCCCTGCGCCCGGCCTCCCGCCGCCGCAGGGCCTGACCCGCCCGCGGCTGAACCCCGTACCACCGAACCCCGCATCACTGAAGCCCGTATCCCCGAACCCGTAACCACCGCTCTGGAGTGCACCCGTGCCGGAATGGCTGATCTACACCCTGGCCGCCCTGATGGTCTGCGCGTTCGTCGTCGCCGCGACCGTCGTACGCCACCGTCGCGTCGACGACGACGAGGACACGTCCGAGACGCCGGACGTGCTGGAGTACATGGTGATGATGGTCGGCGTGGTCTACGCGATCGTGCTCGGGCTGGCGATCGCGGGTGTGTGGGAGGCGCGCGGGGCGGCTGAGGACACCGTGCGCCGGGAGGCGCTGGCCCTGCACGAGATCGACCAGCGGGTGGACGTCTACCCGGTGGCCTTCCGCGACCAGGTACGCGGCCACATCGACGCCTACGCACGCCACGCGGTGACCGCGGAGTGGCCCGCCATGGAGCAGGACACCGAGCCCGACGACACCGGTGCCGTGCTGCTCGGCCGGATCCGTGCCGACCTCGCCCACCGGCCGCCCGCCGACGAACTTCAGGCCCAGGCCTATCAGCCGCTGCTCGACGAGGTGGCCGCCGCCGACGTGGCCCGCCATGAGCGGCTGGACAGCGGGGGCACGACCCTGCCGGGTGTGGTCTGGTTCGGGCTCGTCGCCGGGGGTGCCGTCACCCTGGGCCTGCTCTTCGCGCTCCAGATCCGCCGCTCCGCGCGGGAACTGCTGCTCGCCACCGCGTTCAGCGCGCTCGTCGTCTTCCTGCTCTTCCTGGTGTGGAGCTTCGACGCGCCCTTCGGCCACTCCGGCGCCGAGTCCGCCGAGCCGCTGCGGGAGCTGTACGCGTCACGGGTGTGACCGGCCGCCGCTCCGGGAACCCGGCGGCCATGCAGCAACAGGCGCTCACCCAGAGGTCCTACTGGCTCGACACCCTCCCGCCCGGCGAACCGGCCCCCGGACCCGAGGCCGAGCTCACCGTGGACGTGGCCGTGATCGGCGCCGGGATCGCCGGGCTGAGCACGGCCTGGGAACTGGTCAGGCGCGGTCACGGCGTCGCCGTCCTGGAGGCCGACCGGCTCGCCGCCGGGGTCACCGGCCACACCACCGCCAAGCTCAGCGCCCTGCACACCCTCGTCTACGACCGGCTGCGGCGCACCCGGGGCCGTGAGGCGGCCCGGCTGTACGCCCGCTCGCAGACCGACGCGATCCGCGCCGCGGCCGACCATGTCGCCGACCTGGGTATCGCCTGTGACTGGGAGGAGGCGCCGGCCCACACCTACGCCGAGGACCCCGGCCAGGTGTCCGCCCTGCGGGCCGAGGCCGAGGCCGCCGCCCAGGCGGGCCTCTCGGCGTCGTTCGTGACGGAGACCGAGCTGCCGTTCCCGGTCGCGGGCGCGGTCCGCGTCGAGGGGCAGGTCCAGTTCCATCCGCGCAAGTACCTCATGGCGCTCGCCGACGCGATCCGCAGGCACGGCGGCCACCTGTACGAAGGCACCCGGGTGGTCAGGCTGCGCGAGGGCGAGCCGTGCGTGCTGACGACCGAGCAGGGCGTACGGGTCCTCGCCCGGGCCGTCGTCGTCGCCACGCACTACCCGGTCTTCGACCGCGCCCTGCTGTTCACCCGGCTGTCACCGCGCCGGGAACTGGTCGTGGCCGGTCCCGTCGAGGAGTCCCTGGCCCCGGAGGGCATGTACATCACCCCCGAGCAGAACACCCGCTCGGTGCGTACGGCCCCCCTCCCGGGCGGAGGCCGGCTGCTGATCGTCACCGGGGAGCACTTCACGCCCGGCACGGGCGGCGACGTCGAGGAGCGCTACCGGGAGCTGGGCACATGGGCGGCCCGGCACTTCGGCGTGGAGCGGCTGACCCACCGCTGGGCCGCCCAGGACAACGACTCCACCGACACCGTGCCGCTCGTCGGACCGCTGCACCCGGCGAGCCGGCATGTGTACGTCGCCACCGGCTTCGGCGGCTGGGGGATAAGCGGCGGCATCATGGCGGGTCGGCTGCTGTGCGACGAGATCACCGGCAGGCCGAGCCCCTGGAGCGACCTGTACGACCCGCGCCGCGTCCGGCCGGTCCTGCGCGAGAGCGGGCACTTCCTGAAGCACCAGGCGCAGGTGGCGCGGCATTTCCTGGGCGACCGGCTGCCCGGACCCGCCCGCCCTCCGGCCGAGGGACTGGCCCCGGGCGACGGCGCGGTCCTCACCGTCGACGGGCGACGCTGCGCGGTGTACCGCGACGAGGACGGCCATCTGCACGCCGTCTCCGCCCGCTGCACCCACCTGGGCTGCCTGGTCGGCTTCAACACCGCCGAACGGACCTGGGAGTGCCCCTGCCACGGCTCCCGCTTCGACGTGGACGGGCAGGTGCTGCAAGGGCCCGCGGTACGCCCCCTGGGACAGCGGGACCTCGGTGTTTGAAGCGCCGTCCGCGGGCCACTCGTGCACGGAGAGGTGATCTGTTGTGGCACGGAACCAGAAGGCCAAGGCGAAGAAGGAACAGCTCAAGGGCAAGGCCAAGGAGGCCACGGGCCGGGTGACGGGGAACGAGCGGATGGCCTCCGAGGGCGACCTGGAGCAGATGAAGGGCGACGCCCGGCAGGCCAAGGAGAAGACGAAGGACACCTTCAAGCACTGATGCATGAAACTGGTCCGGCTCCCGCCCGTGGTGCGGGAGCCGGACCCTTTCTGTCTCGGTGCACCGACAGGTCTCACAGCACCGACAGGTCTCAGTGCACCGACAGGCCGCCGTCCACGAAGATCGACTGACCCGTGATGTACGCCGACGCCCGGCTCGCCAGGAACACGGTCGCGCCCGCGAAGTCCTCCGCCAGGCCGTTGCGCCCGATCATCGTGCGGGCGGCTAGCTCGGCGACCTTGGCCGGGTCGGCGGACAGCCGCTCGTTCAGCGGGGTCATCACGAAGCCGGGCACCAGGGTGTTGCAGGTGACGCCGTACGGGGACCAGGCCTCCGCCTGCGAGCGGGCCAGCGACTCCAGGCCGCCCTTGGAGACGCCGTAGGCGCCGCTCTGCACGAACGCCCGGTGCGCCTGCTGCGAGGTGATGTGGATGATCCGCCCGAAGCCCCGCTCGGCCATCCCCGGGCCGAAGCGCTGCCCGAGCAGGAACGGCGCCTGGAGGTTCACCGCCATGGTGGTGTCCCAGACCTCGTCGGACAGCTCGCCCAGTGGCGGCCGCAGGTTGACGCCGGCGGAGTTGACGAGGATGTCCGGTTCGCCGTACACCGCCACGGCCTCCTGGGCGGCTTTGCGCACTCCGTCCCGGGTGCTCAGATCGGCGCTCACCCAGGCCGCCGTGCATCCCTCGGCGGTCAGCTCGTCCACCGTCGCGGCCAGCTCCGCCTCCCGGCGTGCGACGACCACGAGACTCGCCCCGGCCCGGGCGAGCGCGCCCGCCATGGCCCGTCCGATCCCCGAGCTGCCGCCGGTGACGAACGCGACGCGGCCCTCCAGGGAGAACAGATCCGACAGATACGTGTCTTTGATCATGTCCACACCCTAGAGGGCCGTCTCGGCCGTACTCGCGAATCCGGCCCGACTCAGTCCTCCGCGACCAGCGCCGGAGTGGACGTGGTGAGCACCTCGCCGCGGAAGAAGGCGGGGCTGCGGCGCTGCATCACCAGCATGATCACCACGCCGACGGCGAGCAGTCCGACACCGATGACGAAGACGGAGCCGACGCCGAGGACGGAGGAGCCGCTGCCGTAGGCCGGGTCCCACATGTCGATCAGGGTCTTGGCGAACACGGCCGTCAGCAGCAGGCCGCCGACCACCGGGAACAGGCCCTTGAAGAGCAGGTCGCGGCCGGACTTCAGCAGCTCTCCGCGGAAGTACCAGGCGCAGGCGAAGGCCGTCAGCGCGTAGTAGAAGCAGATCATCAGGCCGAGCGCGTAGATGGTGTCGACCAGGACATGCTCGCTGACCAGCGTCATGACCGTGTAGAACACGCCGGTCGCGATGCCGGACATGACCGTGGCGCGGCCCGGGGTCTTGAAGCGCGGGTGCACCTCGGCGTAGGAGGCCGGCAGCGCCTTGTACGTCGACATGGCGAGGACCGTGCGGGCGACCGGGATGAACGTGGTCTGGAGGCTGGCCGCCGCCGAGGCGAGCACCGCGAGGAACAGCAGGATGCCCAGCGCCGGGCCCATCACCGGACCGGCCAGCGCGGCGAAGACGTTGTCAGAGGTCTCCGGGTTGGCGAGGCCGAGACCCTTGTCGCCGGAGCCGACGATCATCTGCGCGGCCACACCGGTGGCGAGGTAGGAGCCGACCAGCACGACCATAGCGATCAGCGCGGCGCGGCCCGGGGTGCGGCTGCTGCCGCTGGTCTCCTCGTTGGCGGTCAGACAGGCGTCCCAGCCCCAGTACATGAAGATCGACAGGGACAGACCCGCGGTGAACGCGGCGAACGACTGGACCGCGAACGGGTTGAGCCAGGACCAGGAGAAGTCCACGCCGGTCGGGAAGTCGGTGCTGCCCGCCTTGCCGAAGGCCATCGCCACGAACAGCGCGAGCACCACCAGCTGGAGCCCGACCAGCGCGTACTGCACGCCCTTGGTGGCCGTCATGCCGCGGTAGCTGATGACGGTGGCGGTCGCGATCAGCGCCAGACACGTGACGATGTGGACGGCCTTGTTCCCGTCGAGCGCGGCCACCGAGTCGCTGCCGGTGATCTCGCCCGCCAGCAGCCAGAAGTACGACGTGGCCACACCGGCCAGGTTCGACAGCACGATGATCGTGGCGATCACCAGGCCCCAGCCGCACATCCAGCCCAGCCGCGGCCCGAAGGCCTTCACGGTCCAGGTGAAGGAGGTGCCGCAGTCCGGCATCGCCTTGTTCAGCTCGCGGTAGGCGAAGGCCACCAGCAGCATCGGGAGGAAGCCCGCGAGGAACACGGCCGGCATCTGCAGTCCGACCTCGCCGGCGGTGGAGCCGAGCGTGGAGGTGAGGCAGTACACCGGGGCGACGGTGGAGACGCCGATGACAGCGCTGCCCAGCAGGCCGACGGAGTTCCCGCTCAGGCCCTTGGTGCGCATGCCTTCGACGGAGCGCCCGTCGCCGTCGTCCGCGGCCCGGGGCCGCACGTCCAGCTGAGTCATGAACAGGACGTTAAGTTCTGCGGTTTCCGTGCCGGGCGGGTCGAGGGCAGAGGGCGCATCCCGGACACCGGCCATTTGTTCAACGGTCAACTCCCGTCGGGCGCCTTTATTTCTAAGGCGTGACGGTCGAAGCGGCTGCATCCCGAAGAACCGGACCGCAGGCGTCCGATATTCGGTAACCGCAGCGACCTCCGAAATAGGCCTTCCGAAATTTTCCATGTGACCCACGTCACGCATGTGACGCGCAGGTGAAGGGTGACGGTCAACCCCGTTGCGCAGGGCGCCGATCGCCGGTTCCGCAAGGGGTTACCGCCGGTCGGACGGGGTGTGTCCGCTGTGACGAATGGGGTCGACCGAGGGGGCGCGCCGGGTGCCTCGCGCGGATCCGCACCGCCGCGGGGAGGTGTGGTTGACGCGCGTCACATGTGCCGCCACTCTCTGTCGTGCCGCAGGTCCCTCATGCAGAGGAGAGCAGATGCTCAGACGTACGGTTCGACTCTTCGCCGCTCTTGTCATGATCCTGTCGGGTGCGTTCGCGGGGACCGTCCTCACCGCGGGCACCGCGCACGCCGACGGCTGCTACACCTGGACGCGCACCCTCTCCCAGGGCTCCTCCGGAGCCGACGTCACCCAGCTCCAGATCCGCCTCGGTGGCTACGCCGGCTACGGCGCCGTCCTCGCCACCGACGGCTCCTTCGGGCCGGCCACCGAGGCCGCCGTCAAACGCTTCCAGTCGGCGTACGGCCTCACCGCCGACGGCGTCGCCGGCAGCAACACCTTCAACAAGCTGTACGCCCTCCAGGACGACGACTGCACGCCGATCCACTTCTCCTACGCGGAGCTCAACGACTGCAACAGCGACTGGTCCGGCGGCGCGGTCGGCGCGGCCACCGCTAAGGCCAACGCCCTGCGCACCATGTGGAAGCTGGAGGCCATGCGGCACGCCCTCGGCGACCAGCCGATCACCGTCACCAGCGGCTTCCGCTCGTACGCCTGCAACTCGGCCGTCGGCGGCGCGAGCAACAGCCGCCATCTGTACGGCGACGCCGCCGACCTCGGCGCGGGGCCGCACTCCCTGTGCACCCTGGCCCGGCAGGCCCGCTCCCACGGCTTCCGCGGCATCCTCGGCCCCGGCTACCCGGGCCACGACGACCACACCCACGTCGACCATCGCGACAGCCAGTACTGGTCGGCGCCCACCTGCGGCATCTGACCGCCCTTGGTGCGAGCCCTTCCCGCCCCCTGGATACAGTGTCCCGCCGGATCGCGAACAGGGGAGACAGAAGTGCAGGTCGGGGCGGGAAGAGCGGGTCGGGGACTGGTGGGCGCGGCACTGCTGGCGGGGCTGCTGACGGCGTGCTCCGAGGGGGCCGGGAAACAGCCTGAGGAGCAGCCCGGGACCGCCGCCGGCACGCCGACTGCCGCGAAGACCGCCGAGGCGGTCGCCAAGGGCGGCACCCTCGGCCCGGCCGGCTCCGCCTGCGAACTGCCCGTCACCTTCGACCTCGCCGCCGACTGGAAGGCGGAGGCCGTCGAGGCCCTCTCGGCCGGGGACAGCGAGGCGGTCGCCGACCTGCTGCGGCAGGGCCCGGTCTCCGCCGCCTGCGAGGTGGACGCCAAGCCGGCCGGCCACATCGGCTACCTGCGCGTGTGGACCGGCGAGCCCGGCGACGACGACCCCCGCAAGGTGCTGCAGGCCTTCGTCGCCGCCGAGGACGGCAACGCCCAGGAGCGGTACCGCACCTTCGCGGCCGACAGCGGCGTCACCGGCGCCGAGGTGGCGTACCGGCACACCAACGAGCTGCTGGGGGAGACCAAGCAGGAGCACGCCTTCGCCGTCGTCACCGACAGCGGCCCCGTCGTCGTCCACCTCGGCGGCCTGGACGACGAGGAGCACCGGGACATGCTCCCGGCGTACGAACTGGCCCGGAAGTCCCTCCGTACGGGCTGACCCTCAGGCCAGGACCGTCTCCCAGGTGTCGACGGCGTAGTGCACCGTCATGCCGTGGCGGCGGTACAGCTCCGGCGCCCCCGTGGCGTTCGAGGTGTCCACACCGAGGCCGACCGTGTCCCGGCCCAGCGCGGCGAACGAGGCGAAGGCCTGCCGCAGCAGCAGGCCGCCCAGGCCGCGGCCGCGCGCCTCGGGCAGGACGCCGATGCTGCGGATCCAGCCCATGGCCTCACGGTCGTTGCGCGAGAGCAGGAAACCCGTCTCGCCCAGGTCGTCCGTCTCCACGAGCCACACCAGGGACCAGTCCAGGGCGTCGGCGTCGATGTCGCTCAGCCAGGCCTCGAAGGAGCGCGGCTGGAAGTCGAAGTGCTGGGCGAACGCCGTCTGGTAGAGCCGGTGGACGAGCGCCTTGTCCGCCTCCGTGGCGCAGGGGCGTATCCGTACGCCGTCCGGCAGCGCGGGCGGCTGGTCGTCGGCGCGGTCCACGGGCCGGCGCAGCACGTGATAGCGGCGTACGTCCTGCCAGCCCCGGTCGCGCAGCCGTGCGGTGTCGGTCGTGGGACGCACGTTCAGATGGAGGTGGACCACCGCCCGCTCGGCGCCGTTCTCCCGCGCCCGCTCCAGTGCCCTGGCCTCCATCGCGGTGAGGACGTCGAAGCCGGCCTGCTGATGGTCGGGCAGCACATAGTGGTCGATGTCGATGCGCTCGCCGCCCGACTCGTCCCACAGCAGCCCGTACGTGACCAGCTTGTCGGCGTCGAAGGCGAGCCAGGAATCCCGTTCCAGGTCGGCCTCGGGATGCTTCAAGTCGGCTTCGACGGTGTGCAGATCGGTCTCGGCCCGGCCGATCTCGATGAGGTCGACGGCGTTGAGCAGGTCGGTGATGGCGGGCGCGTCGGCGAGCGTGGCCGGACGGACTGTTGCGGGCATAGGGGTCAGCGTCGGGGGAGGGGGACGAGCGCCGCAACGGGTTTTCCTCGGCCAACGGGCCTTTTGCCGTGCGGGCCGCCCGTACTCCTTCCCATGGGTCGCCTGTATGCGGGACGCGCCCGCCCGCTCTTCCGGACGGGGCCTGCCTGTTTTCCCAGAACTGGCCCGCCCGTTCTCCCGCACACCCGCCCCGCCGAAATGCGGTTGCCCGGTGTCCCCGGGACTGACAGGGTCGCGATCATGGCCACCTTCTCGGCGTTCGACGGAACGACGCTCGCCTACCACGTCTCCGGTCAGGGAGAGCCGCTGGTGTGTGTGCCCGGCGGGCCGATGCAGGACTCCGCCTACCTCGGGGACCTGGGTGGGCTCGGGGCCCACCGGCGGCTGATCATGCTCGACCTGCGCGGTACCGGCGAGTCGGCGGAGCCGGAGGACACGGGGAGCTACCGCTGCGACCGGCTGGTCGACGACGTCGAGGCGCTGCGGGCGCATCTCGGTCTGGAGCGGATGGACGTACTGGGCCACTCCGCGGGCAGCAACCTCGCTCTGCGGTACGTCGAGCGGCACCCCGACCGGGTCGACCGGCTGGTGCTGGTCACGCCGAGCCTGTTCGGTGTCGGCGTGCCCGTGCCGGGGGAGGCACGCCGCGAGGCCGCGCTGCTCAGGCGGGACGAGCCCTGGTTCGCGGAGGCGTTCGCGGCGCTGGAGGACATCGTCGCCGGCCGGGCGACGCAAGAGAGCTGGCAGGCCATGGCCCCCTTCGCGTACGGCCGTTGGGACGCTGCCGCCCGGGCTCACCGCGCCGCCGAGGCGACGCAGCGCAACCAGCAGGCCGCCGCCGTCTACGGCTCCGAGGGCGCCTTCGACCCGGACGCCACCCGCGCCGCACTCGCCGGATTCCACCGGCCGGTGCTCGTGCTCGCGGGTGAGCTGGACCTGAACTCCCCGCCCGGCCCGGTGGCCGAGCTCGCCACCCTGTTCCCGGACGCGCGTCCGGTCGTACAGCCGGGGGCCGGGCACTTTCCGTGGCTCGACGACGGGTCCCGGTTCGTGACGGCCGTCGAGGATTTCCTCAGCTGAAACCGAGGCCGGGGCTTGGCGGCGGGCGTCAGGCCGATGCCGGTGCCGCGTCCGAGACGGGTCCCGCGGCGTGTTCGGCGATGTCCGCGCGGTCGAGCAGCTGACGGGCCAGTTCACGGGCCTCCGTCGCGGTGAGCGACGCCCAGATGCCCGGTCCGCCGTCCCGATGGCCGCCCACGTCCAGCGTGACGCGGCTGATCGGCCGCTCCTCAGGCACCAGCTTGAGGCACTTCACCACGATCCGGCGACCGCACTTGGTCACCAGCTCGGTGGTTCCGGCCGTACCGGACACGTCCCGACCTGTCGCCGCCATCCGTTCCACGCCCCTTCTTCCGCAACGCCGTTGGAGGCCCCGGCCGGCATCCGCCGGGTCGGGGGAGTGCGGGCCCGACCCGGTTCGTTCCCGGTCGTGGCCTCGCGGTCCGCACAACGCCGAGGGGGGCCGGGCCATTCCTGGCGCGGGGCCATTTGTGGCAGAAGGGCGTCGGGTTTTTCGTGGCAGCGGGAGGGGCGCCGGCCACCCCGCGCCGACGCCCCTCGGATCCGTTGGTCAGGGTGGTCAGTCCGGCTTGCCGCGGCCCGTCAGCGCGTCCCGCATCCGGTCGACCAGACCCATCCCGGGGGCCAGCAGCTTGTTCGCCGGCGGCTTGTCCGGGGCCGAGGGGTGCGGGCGGGTCGGCGCGGTCTTCTTCGCCATGCGGACCTTGTCGCCGAGGTCGTCCAGCATCTCGGGCGGGCAGGCCGTGCGCAGCATGGGGAAGAGGTTCTCCTCCTCGTCCGCCACATGGGCACGGATCTCGGTCATCAGGTCGCCCATCAGCCGGTCGAACTCCGGGTCGTCGGCCTCGCAGCCCTCCAGGTCCTTCATGATCCGCTCGGCCTTGGCGTGGTCCTCCAGCTCGCGGTCGGCCATCGCGTCACCGTTCGCGATGTGCTCGCGCACGGCCGGGTAGAGGTAGGCCTCCTCGGCCACGGAGTGCCGTACCAGCTCCATCGTGACCTGATCGGCGTACATCTTGCGCTGGTTCCTGTCACCTGACGGCAGCGCCTCGATCCGGGCGAACAGGTCCTCGACCTCCCGGTGATCGGTCATCAGCTCGTCGATGACGTTCCCACCGTGACCCATGTCCTTCACCTCCAGCGTGAGCACGACGGGTTCCGGACGGATCCCGCCGGCGCCCGAGTGCCCCGGGCCCGACGCGCTACACGGCCCTGCGGTGAGTAGCGCCCGGCCGGTGCAGCGTGACGCCGCCGGCGAGCGGGGTACTCGCCGGGACAGCCGGCCGACCGCCGCAGGGCGTTCTCGAACAGGTGTTTTACCGGCGGCCGGGCCCGGTGGGTGATCGTGCACGCGTCGGCGGTCGGCCCACGCCCGCCGGCTGTGCGGCACGCGTCACCCGCACCGCCCGCCGCGGGAGCGCGCGAGCCGGTGCCGCCGCACGCACGGAAGGAACGGCAGTCCATGAACGGTGTCGCGCACACGCTGCGGGCCCTGTACGACGGTGAGCAGGCCCTGGAGAGACAACTGGCGGCCACGGCCGAACGCCACCGCGGCGACCAGGAGATCCACCACGCCGCCATCGACCTGGCCCGCTGGTCCCACGACCACCGGGCCCGGCTCGCCCGCACCGGCCGGCTCTACGGCCTGGACCTGCCCCTCCCTCTGGTGGACGGCAAGCGCGTACGCCGTCTCGTGCGCGACACGGCCGCCCGCACCCGCCGCGCGGAGCCCGGCGCCGGTCTCCTCGACGACCTGCTGGAACTGCACCTGGCCGCCACCCGCACCTCCCTGCACTGGGAGATGCTCGCGCAGGCCGCGCAGGCCGGCCGCGACGAGCGTCTCCTGGAGCTGGTGATCACCTGCCGCCCCCGCACCTTGCGCCAGATCCAATGGACGCGCACGCTGCTAAAGGAGCTGTCCCCACAGCTGCTCACCCGCGACTAGGGCCACGCCCGGACCGGGCAGGCTGCCCGGAACAGCACATCCGGGCCGCGCCACAGGGCCCGGACCCCGCCGGTTTCCCACGACGGCTTCGGGCAACTCGAGCCCGAGCCCCCCCGGCCCCACGAAGCGCGCCGGAAGTCCCGTCCCCGCTCGGAACAGGAGTCCCGGATGGCCCTCACCCAGAGCCGCGTGCCCCCCGCCACATCGACCGCGCCGAGGATCGGCGTGCTCGGCTCGTTCGGCGGCTTCAACATCGGCGACGAGGCGATCCTGCTGTGTGTGCTCAGCTGCCTGCGCTCCCACCGGCCCGACGCCCGGCTCGTGGTCTTCAGCCGCGACGCCGAGCACACCCGCACCCACCGGCGCGACGCCGACGAGGTGGTCCACTGGGAGGGCGTACCGCAAAAGCCCGTCCTCGACGCCCTGCAGAGCCTCGACCTGCTGGTCGTCGGCGGCGGCGGATTCCTGTACGACGGTGAGGCCCGGCGCTATCTGCGCCTGGTCAAGGCCGCCCAGGACCGGGGCGTGCCCACCTTCGCCTACGCCGTCGGCGCCGGCCCCCTCAGCGAGCCCGCCGACCGGGAGGCGGTGCGCACGGTGCTGTCGGCCATGGACGAGGTGGTGGTCCGCGACGAGGAGAGCCACCTGGTCCTGGAGGAGGTAGGCGTCGAACGCGAGATCACCGTCACCGCCGACCCCGCCCTGCTGCTGCCCCGCGAGCCCTTCACCGAGCAGATGATGCGCCAGGAGGGCCTGCCGACCGACACCCGGCTGGTGGGGATGTCCGTGCGCGAGCCCGGCCGCGCGGCGGAGAAGCTCGACGAGGGCGACTACCACGCCCTCCTCGCCGACGTCGCCGACTTCCTCACCCGCCGCATGGACGCCCATGTGGTGTTCGTGCCCATGGAACGCCAGGACGTCCACCACGCCCACGCCGTGCTGTCACGGATGAGCGCCCCGGACCGCGGCCGCATCCTGCACAACACCTACAGCCCCGGCGAGATCCTCGGCTTCATGAACCACCTGGACCTCGTCGTCGGCATGCGGCTGCACTTCGTGATGTTCGCCGCGCTGTCCGGGCTGCCCGTGCTGCCGCTGCCGTACTCCGGCAAGGTGTTCGACTTCGCCCGCCGTATGGGGGCGCCGGCGCTGGTCGGCGTGGCCCGCGAGCAGGCCGGGCTGATGCTCGCCGAGGTGGACCGGCTGTGGGACGAGTTCCCGGAGCGCCGGGAGGCGCTGGAGGTGCGGATGCGACGGCTGCGCGAGCTGGCCGGGGAGACCTGCCTGCGCTGCGGGGTCCTGCTGGACCGCGTCGACGCCGCCGCCGCGGCCCCCGGGCGGATCCGGCACGAGCACATCGAAGGAGTCTGAACCACAGCCCGCGCACCCCCAACCGAGTGGACGGGAAAAGACCCATGCCGATCCTCGAACCACCCCGCGAGACCCGGACGGTCACCCTGCCGCCCCGCGCGGCCCGCCACGGGGGCCGTACCGACGTCCTCGTCGTGGGCGGCGGACCGGCCGGCACGGCCGCGGCGCACGCGGCCGCCGACGCGGGCGCCGACGTCGTCCTGGTCGAGCGCTACGGCTTCCTCGGCGGCAACGCCACCGCCGCCCTGGTGATGCCGCTGATGTCCTTCCACAACGAACAGAAACAGGCCGTCTTCGACGAGTCCGGGGGCGACAACCGGCTGCTGCCGTCCGACCACGGCGAGGGCGAACCCGTCGTCGCGGGCTTCCTGTGGCAGCTGCTGGAACGGCTCGACGCGCGCGGCGGCTGCATCCCGCCCTCCCTGGACACCGGCTACACCGTCCCCTTCGACCCCGAGATCTTCAAGCTCGTCCTCCTCGACCTGCTCGACGAGGCGGGCGTACGGCTGCTGCTGCACTCCTTCGCCTCCTCCGCGCTGCCCCTGGACGACGGCTGGCGGGTCGTGTTCGAGACCAAGTCGGGACCCGTGGTGATCGACGCGGACGTCGTCGTCGACGGCACAGGGGACGGCGATGTCGCGGTCGCCGCCGGAGCGCCGTACGAGGTCGGCAGGCCCGAGGACGGGCGGGTGCAGCCGATGACGCTGATGTTCCGCATGGCCGACTTCCAGCCGGAGGGATTCGCCGCGTACGTGCGCGAGAACCCCGACCAGTGGCGCGGGGTGCACGGCCTGTGGGACCTGGTCGAGCAGGCCACCGCGGAGGGCGAGCTGCGCCTGTCCCGCGAGGACATCCTCTTCTTCGGCACCCCGCACCCGCGCGAGCTCAGCGTCAACAGCACGCGCGTCACCAAGGCCCTCGGCATCGACGTGTGGGACCTCACCCGCGCCGAGGTCGTCGCCCGCCGCCAGCTGGAGCAGATCGACCGCTTCCTGCGCACCCGCGTCCCCGGCTTCGAGGAGGCGTACACCGTGCAGAGCGGCACCCAGATCGGCGTCCGCGAGACCCGCCGCATCCTCGGCGACTACCACCTCACCGGCCATGACATCCTCGGCGCCTGCTCCTTCCCGGACGTCATCGCGCACGGCGCCTACCCGGTCGACATCCACAACCCGCGCGGCTCGGGGACCGTCCTCAAACGCGTCCCGCGCGGACGGTTCTACGACATCCCGCTGCGCTGTCTGCTGCCGCGGGGGGTCGACCGGCTGCTGGTCGCCGGGCGCTGCATCTCCGGCTCCCACGTGGCGCACTCCTCCTACCGGGTGATGCCCATCGCGATGGCCACCGGCCAGGCGGCGGGCGCCTGCGCCGCACTCGCCGTGCGCTCGGGGAAGCTGCCGCGCGAGGTGCCCTACCCGCTGGTGCAGCAGGAGCTGCGGCGCCAAGGGGCGCGGGTGCAGGACGCGGCCGTGGTCTGACCTCAGCGGCCCTCGTCGTCCGGCCAGTCCACCTCGCGGGGCGGTGACTCGAGCAGCGTGTCGCCCGAGGCGTTGCCGCGCAGGTCGTTGCCGTGGACACGGCCGCCGACCCAGGTGCCCTCCGGGGTGATGCGTACGCCGTGCGTCTGCGTCTTGGCGTGCTGGTCGTCCCACATCCGGTTGTCGTACAGCTGGAGTCCCGACACGTGTGCGGCCACGGTGAGCCCGGCCCGGGGCTCCGGGGGCTCGGGCAGCCGGTAGGCGGTGCCGGGCGCGGGGGTGCCCTCGCCCCAGGCGGTGTCCGCGCCAGGCCGCATCGGGGCGAGCGCGAGCCGCTGCTCGGTGTTGTACGACACCAGCGCGCTCTGCGAGCCGACCTGCACCCGCTTGCCGCGGTGCCCGTCCGGACGCCAGTCGGCGTGCTCGTCCGTGATCCACAGCGGGCCGTAGCGGACGCCGTCCCCGCCGCCGGCCGTGGCCGGTGCCGCCCGGCGGCCGTTGTTGCGCAGCCGGTTGCCCGCGATCGCCGCCTCCCGCAGATCCGCGCCGATCCGTACGCCGTCCAGGGCGTTGTCGCGGATGTCGTTGGCCTCCAGCACCACGTCCGCGGCCGGCTCCTGGTCGCCGCCCTCGAGGTTGTGCTGCCAGTAGCCGTACCGGCCGTTGGCGCTGATCCGGTTGCCGCGCACCGCGTACGGGCCCGGCGTGTTGCCGATCGCGAGACCGTCGCGCAGATTCCCGTCGATCACACACCCGGTGACGATGCCGCCCCGGCCGCCCACACCGGCCGTGCCCTGCGAGGACACGTCGAAGCCCGCCAGATGGTTGCCGAGCATCGTGCACGAGGTGACCAGCAGGCCGTCGGCGCCCCAGTCGGAGATGCCGTAGCGGTTGTCCTCGGTGTGGCAGGCGGTGATCCGGATGCCGCGCGGCGGCGGCCAGTTCTCCTGTTGGAGCTCCACGAAGATGCCGTTGGTGCCGTTGCCGATCGCCGTGCAGGCGGTCACCGTCAGCCGCTCGACCGCGCCCCAGCCGCCGATGCCGATCCCGATGCCCGCCCCGCCCATGCACTCGCCCGGGTCCTGCCGCCCGCACCGCTCGGCCAGCACCGCCTCCACGACCGTGTCCTGCAGGAAGTCGCAGCCGAAGCCGGTCGCCGCCGTGTCGTGGATGTACAGGTCACTGAACCGGCCTCGCCGTACGTACTGCAGGCCGAGACCCTTGGCCAGCGGGTCGTACCGCTCGGTGTGCACCCGTGCGCCGTCCACCTCGAAGTGGGCGAAGGTGAGGTCCGTGAGGGCGTTGTCCGGGCCCGCCCCGTGCTCCTGCGCGGTGAACCAGGCCAGCGGCACCGGCTGCCCGGGCGCACCCGGGTTGCACAGCACGAAGCAGGTGGCCCCCCGTCCCGCCCCGATCAGCGACACGCCGCTGCGCCACAGGACCGGGCGGTCCCGGATCACGAACCGGCCCGCCGGCACCTGGATCACCCGCGGCCGTCCGTCCGCGGCACAGGCCGCGCCGAGCGTGTCCACCAGGTCCTGGAGAGCGGGGCCGTCGTCGGCACTGCCGTCACCGGACAGACCGTGCTCGCGGGCGTCGACGGTCAGGGGCAGGGCCATGGTGCGCTCCTCTCACGTGCTGCCGACGGTTTGCCGGTACGGCCCCGGGTACCCGGCCGGTGCCGCGTGCGCGCGACGGCATGACGGTGGAAGGGCCGACGGCCGGGCCGGGTCCGCGGTACGCCCGGCCGGCCGTCTCACCGGTGGTACAGCCCCACCAGCGTGCCGCTGGCCACCTCCCGCTCCTCCAGCACCCGGTGCACCTCCTCCGCCGAGGGCTCGTCGGGCAGCACACACGGCTCCCTGAGCGCGTAGAGGCGGAAGAAGTAGCGATGGGCGTCGTCACCGGGCGGCGGATGGGGGCCGCCCCAGCCGCGCCGGCCGTAGCCGTTCATGAGATCGGTGCCACCGCGCGGGTGCTCACCGCTCCCCGCCCCGTCGCTGTGCGGGTCGATACCGACGCAGACCCAGTGCACGAACGTCCCCGACGGCGCATCGGGGTCCTCACACACCAGGGCCAGCTCCTTGGCGTCGTCCGGCACCCCGGACCAGGCCAGCGGCGGAGAGACGTTCTCACCCTCCAGCGCATACCGGCGCGGGATGTAGGCGTGGTCGTCGAAAGCGCTGCTCTTCAGCTCGATGCCGGTCATGATCCCGGGGTACCCATGGGGCGGCTGGGCATTCGGGGGTGGGGGACCTTCGGGGGGTGGTCGGGTGGTGGGTCGGCTTGCGGCTGTCGGGGCATCGGGCGGGTGAGTCGGGTCGCTGGGGGAGGTGGGCTGTTCGGCTCGCCCCGGGTGGTGGGTCGGCTGCCTGAAGGGGGTGGCGCTCTGGCGGCGGTCCGGCGGACCGGCGGTGCGTCGGCTTGCCGGATGAGGTGGGCTTCTGTGGTGGCGGTCGGGGTGAGTGGGCTCGCCTGAGGGGGCGGTTCTCCCGGGGGTGCCCAGGTGGGTGGGGCCGCTGGGAGGGCTGTTCGGGCGCGTCCCTGGGCGGTGAGTCGGCTCGCGGGCGGGGTCGGTTCTCCGCGGATTCGCCCAGGCGAATGAGTTCGCTGGCGGAGGTCGGTTGTCGGGCCGCGCCGGGTGAGTCGGGTCGCTGGCGGTTGGCTGTCTCGGGTGCGACCCGGGTGTGTCTGTTCGCTGGAGAGCTTGGGCTGTCCCCGGGGCGCCCGGTTGAGGCGGTTTCCCTGGGGGAGGTCGGCTGTGCGGGGCGTCCGGTTGAGCCGGTTCCCTGGGGAAGGCCAGCTCGCCAGGGGCGTCCAGCTGAGTCGGCCCCCCCCCGAAGAACGCCGGCCCTCCAGGGGCGCCCGAGTGAGTCGGCCCCCCGAAGAACCTTCGCCCACCGCCGCGCCCCCGATGTGGCGGAGGACACGGAAGCGGTGGCTTCCCGACATGTCCGGCAGGTGAGGGTGCGGGCTACCGTGGTCTGCATCCCAGTGACCGAACCGACGCGGACGGCCCGGTAGTGCTCGCAGACTTCTCCTCCCTCATCGCGGCGACCACCCGCTGGCTGGCGTGTGCCTACCCGCCCGGCGGGGGTGCCCTGGCGGCCGCTCTGTGCGAGGCGCAGGCCCGGCAGGCGGTGACCGTGGCCGCCTGGCTGCGCTACCCGACGCCGATGGACGCCGCACTGGTCTCCCTGGCCGGCCCCGGAGGCTCCGCGCGGCTGGACTGGATCACCGGCGCGGACGCGGGCGAGTCCGGCGAGGACGGTTCCGGCTGGCGGACCTGGGTCGACGAGGTCGTCGTGAGCTGGGCGGCGTGCCTGCTCACCGACCCCGTGCTGGCCGCCAGGGGCGTGGCCGCCGCGACGAAGGCCGAGTACGCGCCCGTGACCCCGCTGGGCTTCCGGAGGCTGACCGACCCCGACGCCCACGACCACCAGGCCGCGGCCCTGCTGCGCCACCCCGACCTGCTGGCCCCCGTCGCCGCCCTCCACCGGTCGGACCTCCTGGACCGCCTGGGCCTGACCGCCTGACCCGAGGGTCTGTGTGGGCACGGTTTGTTGCGGCGCCCCACCCTCCCGACCAGCCGGATCCGCCCCCGCAGTGCAACAAACCGTGCCCACACGTCCTTGTGGACCTTTCGAGGAGAACTCGAGGACGTCTTCCGGTGCGGGCCCCGGACGGGCACAGTCGGGAGCCGTGATCGACGGGCATTCTGACCCCGGGGAGGACATCGATGGCAGCTCACGGCGGCCCGCCGCGTGAGGGCACCGCGGCGGAGCCGGAGGGGATCGGCAGACGCAGGTTTCTCGGATACGTGGTGGCCGCCTCCACCCTGACCGTGGCGGCGAGCCTCGGTGAGGGCACGGCGGCGTCCGCGGCCGTGCCCTCGGTCCCGGGCCCGGCCGAGATCTACGACCTCAACGACATGCTCACGCACGCCACCCTGCCGACGGCCGGCCTGATCACCATCCGGCTCGACCCCGACGGCACGGCCTCCTTCGCCCTGCCGCGCGCCGAGGTCGGCCAGGGCATCACCACCTCCAGCGCCATGCTCATCGCCGAGGAGCTGGACCTCCCGCTGGACCGCATCAAGGTCACCCTCGCCGACGCCCGGCCCGAGCTGCTGTTCAACCAGCTCACCGGCGGCTCCAACACCACCATCTCCACCTTCACCCCGATCAGGGTCGCCGCGGCCGTCGCCCGTGGCCGTCTCCTCAAGGCAGCCGCCCTCGAACTGGGCGAGACCGTCGAGTCGTTGACGACGAAGACGGGCACGATCCTGTCCACCGCCACCGGCCGCAGCCTGACGTACGGCGAACTCGCGGCGAAGGCGGCATCCCTGGCGACCGCTCAGGTCCAGGTCACCCTCAAGGACAGCGCCGACTTCACCGTCATCGGTACCCCGCGGCGCCGCCTCGACGCGCTGGACGCCGTGACCGGCCGCAAGCGGTTCGCCATGGACGTGAAGGTGCCCGGTGCGCTCCCGGCGATGATCTGCCGGCCGCCGACGATCAACGGCACCGTCCGCTCGGTGGAGAACCTGGCCGAGGTGCGGGCGATGCCCGGCATCACCGACGTCGTCACCGTCTCCACCGGCGTCGCCGTCCGCGGCCGTACCTTCGGGCAGTGTATCGACGCCGTCCGCGCCCTGAAGGTCACCTGGGCGCCCGGCACGGCCGAGGGCAAGTCCGACGCCACCGTCCTCGACGAACTGCGCCGGGCGGAACTCCCCCTGGTCGTACCGCCGTTGGACCTGCTGACCAAGGCCGTGGACGAGCGGTTCACCTTCCACTTCGCCAGCAACAGCGCGCTGGAGACCAACTGCGCCGTCGCGGACGTGAGGGAGGACTCCGCCGAGATCTGGGCCAGCCTGAAGTCCCCGATCGTCGCCCAGGAGCAGATCGCGCTGCGACTCGGTCTGCCGCCCGGTGCCGTCAAGGTCCATGTCACCGAGGGCGGCGGCTCCTTCGGCCGCAAGCTCTTCCACGACGCCGCCGCCGAGGCCGCCGAGGTGTCGCAGGCGACGGGCAAGCCGGTGCGGCTGATGTGGCACCGCACCGACGACTTCCGCCAGGGTCGCGTCCACCCCATGTCCACCTCCCGGGTGCGCGCCACGTACGCGCTCGGCGAGGTGCTCACCTACGAGCAGCGGCACACCTCCGTCGCCACCGACTTCGGCCACGGCCTGGGCGAAATCATCACCGCCGAGGCGGCCCGGCTGCCCGTCGGCGACCTCACCTTCTCCGAGACGATCTTCGCGCTGACCCAGCAGAGCCCCTACCACTTCGGCGTCACCACCCAGCTGCTCGCCGAGACGGACAAAGGCTTCAACACCGGCTCGATGCGCAACATCTACTCGCCGAACGTGCGCTGCGCCCAGGAGCTGGTGGTGGACGAGCTGGCCCGGCGCATGGGCAAGGACCCGTACCGGTTCCGGCGTGCGTTCCTGAAGGACGACCGGGGCCGGGCCGTCCTGGACAAGGTCGCCGAAGTCGGCGACTGGGGGCGGGAGATGCCCGCCGGAACCGCGCAGGGCATCGCGCTGCACCCCGAGTACCACGGCTGGGTCGCGGTCCTCGCCGAGATCGACTGCCGCCCGGAGACGACCGGCCGGAAGATCCCCGACGCGTACACCGGTCCGCGCGTCACCAAGGTCGTCTGCGCCGTCGACGTCGGCCTGGCCGTCAACCCGCGCGGACTTCAGGCCCAGATGATGGGCGGCATCATGGACGGCATCGCGATCACGCTCAGCTCCAGCCTGCACCTCGACAACGGACACTTCCTGGAGGGCAGTTGGGACAACTACCGCTACACCCGCCAGTGGAACACCCCGCCCGAGCTGGAGATCGTCGTGATGCCTCCGACCACAGGAGAGCCCGGCGGCGCGGGCGAGCTGGCCGTGGCCGGGGCGATGGCCGCGGTGGCCTGCGCGTACGGCCGGGCCACCGGACGGATGCCGAGGAGCTTCCCGGTCAACCACTCCGAACCGCTCGGCTTCGAGCCGAAGCCCACCGTCCCGCCGATCCCCGCGTCCCCGGCCGACGGCCTCGACCGCGCCTTCTAGGAGTCCCCGTGCCCGAACACACCTTCATCCTCAACGGCGAAGAGGTCACCGTCGACATCGAGGACGACGTACGGCTGCTCTGGGTCCTGCGGGACGTCCTCGGGGTCACCGGCCCCAAGTACGGCTGCGGGATCGGCGTGTGCCAGGCCTGCACCAGCCACATCAACGGCAAGGCGTTCAACCCCTGCTCGGTCCCGGTGGGGCAGCTGCGCCCCACCGACGAGGTCACCACCATCGAGGGCCTGCCCGCCACGGTCGGCCGCGAACTGCACCCGATGCAGGAGGCCTGGCTGGAGTACGACGTGGCGCAGTGCGGCTACTGCCAGCCGGGGCAGATCATGACGGCCGTCGCCAAGGTGCGCCAGGCCCGCGAGGAGGGCCGCGAGATCACCGAGGCGGACCTCGACGAGATCCGCAACGTGTGCCGCTGCGGGACGTACCACCGCATACGGCAGGCGATCGTGGCGGGCGCGAAGAAGTACTGAGCCGGACCTCTACTCGTTTCTTTGATTAGTCAACACCGGTGTTAGCTTGGCTGCCATGGCACTGCGACACGCGCTCATGGCGGCCCTGCTCCGGGGCGAGGCGTCCGGCTACGACCTCGCCAAGGAGTTCGACGCCTCGGTCGCCAACTTCTGGACGGCCTCGCCGCAGCAGCTCTACCGCGAGCTGGAGCGCATGGAGGGCGACGGGCTGATCGCCGCCCGGGTCGTGGAGCAGCAGCGCCGCCCCAACAAGCGACTGTTCTCCCTCACCGAGGCCGGACACGAGGCCGTACGCGCCTATGTGGCCCAGCCGCCGGCCAAGCCCACGGCCATCCGGGACGAGCTGATGGTCAAGGTGCAGTGCGCGGACGTGGGCGACCTCGACGCGGTGCGCGCGGCCGTCGCCGAGCGGATGGAGTGGTCCCGCGCCAAGCTCGACCGCTACGAGCGGCTGCGGCAGCGGATGCTGGCCGGCCGCACCGAGGACGCGTACTTCGCGGAGGCCGATCGCATCGGCCCCTACCTCACCCTTCTGCGGGGCATCTCCTTCGAGCAGGAGAACCTCCGATGGAGTGAACTCGCCCTGCGCCGTCTGGTGGACCGGGCGGCCGCGCGCGAGGTCTGAGCTCAGCCGAGGCGGCGGGCGACCTCGTCCAGCACGCCCTTCCAGTGGGCGCGCCGCCGCTCCCGCTCCTCGGCGCTGCTCAGATGCTCCTCGTGGAAGCGCAGGACGGCCTTCGTGCCGCCGGCCGCGGGGGAGACGGTGACCTGCACGGTCGTGGCCCCGCGGGTGACGCGGATGCGCTCTCCGGCGCGGTAGCCGCGCACCTCGCCCTCGATGCCCTCGGCCGTACGGTACGAGGCGCCCCGCTCGGTGGGCAGTGCCGCGCCCGCACCGAGCCAGAGGGCGAGCCCCTCCGGGCCGCTGACGAGGTCCCACACCGCGGCGGGCGGATGCGGCAGGGTCCGCGAGACACCGATCTCCCAGCCGACGTCCTGGGTGAGTCCTGTGGGCATGGCGTTCCCTCCCGTAGCTCGATGTAACCACTATAAGTGGTTACCGAGGCGCGGGCCAGTCCCCGGCGCCCGCCGCTAGGCTGCGCCGCACGACCACGGTCCGCCCCGGCCGGGCGGCCGAACAGCCAGGGGAAACGCATGGATTACTACGACCTCGGCACCCACACCCGCCCCGTCACGACCTCCTCGCCCGCCGCCCAGAGGTGGTTCGACCGAGGGCTGGTGTGGACGTACGCCTTCCATCACGAGGAGGCCGTCTCCTGCTTCGAGGCCGCCGTGGCGGCCGACCCCGACTGCGCCATGGCCCACTGGGGCATCGCCTACGCGCTCGGCCCCAACTACAACAAACCCTGGGAGTTCTTCGACGACCAGGAGCTCACGCGGACCGTCGAACGCACCCACGCGGCCGTCGAGCGCGCCCATGAACTGGCGTCCGGCGCGACCCCGGTCGAGCGCGCGCTGATCGAGGCCCTGCGCGCCCGTTACCCGCAGGACCGCCCCGCCGAGGACTGCTCGGTATGGAACGTGCCGTACGCCGACCGGATGCGCGACGTCCACGAGCTGGCACCCGACGACCTCGACGTGGCCGCCCTGTACGCCGACGCGCTGATGAACCTCACGCCCTGGCAGCTGTGGGACCTGCGCACCGGTGAACCAGCGGCCGGAGCAAGGACGTTGGAGGCGAAGTCGGTCCTCGACCGCGCGCTCGCCACCGACGCGGGCGCGGCCCACCCGGGCCTGCTGCACTTCTGCATCCACCTGATGGAGATGTCCCCGACCCCCGAGACGGCCCTGCCCGTCGCCGACCGGCTGCGCGGCCTGGTGCCGGACGCCGGGCACCTCCAGCACATGCCCTCGCACCTGGACGTCCTGTGCGGCGACTACCGGCGTGTGGTCGCGGACAACACCGCCGCGATCGCCGCCGACGACAAGTACCTCGCCCGCTCCGGCGCGATGAACTTCTACACCCTCTACCGGGCGCACAACCACCACTTCAAAATCTACGGCGCCATGTTCCTCGGCCAGTCCCGCGTCGCCCTGGAGGCGGCGGCGCGGCTGGAGGCCGCGATCCCGGAGGACCTGCTGCGGGTGCAGAGCCCGCCGATGGCCGACTGGCTGGAGGGCTTCCTCGCCATGCGGGTCCATGTGCTGATCCGCTTCGGCCGGTGGGAGGACATCCTTCAACTGCCCTTTCCCGCCGACCCGTCGCTGTACTGCGTGACCACCGCGATGCTCCACTACGCCCGCGGCGTCGCCCTCTCGGCCACCGGCCGTGTCACCGAGGCCGAGGCGGAGCGCGAGGTGTTCCGGGCCGCGGTCGCCCGCGTGCCGGAGTCGCGCACGCTGTTCAACAACACCTGCGCCGACATCCTCGCCATCGCCTCGGCCATGCTCGACGGCGAACTCGATTACCGCAAAGGCGACTTCGACACCGCCTTCGCGGCCCTGGAGCGGTCCGTCGCCCTGGACGACAGCCTGCCGTACGACGAACCCTGGGGCTGGATGCAGCCCACCCGCCACGCGCTCGGCGCGCTGCTGCTGGAGCAGGGCCGGGTGGTGGAGGCCGAGGCCGTGTACCGGGCCGACCTCGGCCTGGACGACAGCCTGCCGCGCGCCTGCCAGCACCCGGGCAACGTGTGGGCGTTGCACGGCTTCCACGAGTGCCTGGTCCGCCTCGGCAAGCTCGGGGAGGCGGGCATCGTCGCCCAGCAGCTGAAGCTCGCCACCGCCCTGGCGGACGTACCCGTCGAGGCGTCCTGCTTCTGCCGGCTCGACACCAAAGGCCCCGATTCCGGGGCCGGGGACGGGTGTTGCGCCGGATCACCCGCCGGATCACACGATCGTAAAAGGTGAACATTTCTCACGTTCAATGTCTTCCCAACGCAGCTACTCGCCGGTACGACCTTGGGTGACACCTGCATCGGGGAGGCGTAATGAAGCGCACGAGACCCAGGATCAGATGTACGGCCGCCGTGTTCCTCGCGGCGGCCGCGGCCGCGCTGGCGGGGTTGACCGCCCCCACCGCCGGCGCGGCCACGGCCGCATCCACCCCGCTCCCGGCCGAGTTGGAGCGGATCCGCGCCGCCGAGGCCACCGCCCTGTACGGCGACGCGGCCGAACGCCCGCTCGCCGAGCGCAAGTCGTCGCTGATCTCGCTGGGCGACAGCGAGATCTCCGGCGAGGGCGTCGGCACGTACGAACCCGGCACCAACGGTCCGGACAACTGGTGCCACCGCGCGCCGGACTCCGCGATCCACCGCACCGGCATCCCGGCCGACGTCACCTACAACGTCTCCTGCTCGGGCGCCTACACCGGCAACATCCGTATCGGCGGCGGCAAGCAGTACGCCGACGAACTCGTCCAGAGCGACAACCTCGCCATCAAGGCCCGCAACACCCGGATCAAGATGGTCCTGCTGGTCGCGGGTGCCAACGACGACCTCCAGTTCGGGCCGGTCATGACCGACTGCGTGACCCGCTGGGTGCTCAGCCAGGGCGCCTGCGAGCCCAAGTACGCGCCCGGCTGGCAGGCCAGAGTCGACGGACTGCGCCCGAAGGTCGAGCAGACCGTCCGCGACCTGCGCACCGTGATGCGCGACGCCGGTTACGCCGACGGCGACTACAAGCTGGTCGTCATGGGCTACCCGAGCCCCATCGGCCCGGACATGTACGACAACCCCGACTTCCCCGGGAAGCTCCCCGGCGGCTGCGCGGGCTACGACTCCGACGCCAAATGGGGCCGCGACTACGCCGTGCCCGCCTTCGAGCGCGGCATCCGGCAGGCCGCCCGCACCACCGGCGCGGTCTACCTGGACAACTCCCGGCTCTTCCACGGCCACGAGGTCTGCATGGAGGACCCCTGGGCGCGCGGCCTCTACCTCGACCTCGGCGACCACTTCCCCTGGGACGAGAACACCGCCCGCCAGTCCTTCCACCCCAACGCGCGCGGCCACGCGGCCTTCGCGAGCTGCCTCACCCAGCTCTACAACTCCGGCGCCACCGAGGCCGGTTGCGCCGACCCGGCGAGCACCGGCACCCCGCAGCTCTACCCGCTCGCCTGGGACGACGCCTTCCGGCCGCTGAAGAACGAGGCCACCGGCACCTGCCTCGACGCGAGCGGGGGCAGCAGCGCCAACGGCACCGCCGTCATCGGCTGGGACTGCCACGGCGGCCGTAACCAGGGCTGGTGGTACGACAGCGGGCGCCGCTCCCTGCACATCGAGTCCACGCACGACCGCTGCCTCGACGTGCCCGACGGCTACAGCGCCGGCCGCGCGCTGATCCTGTGGAACTGCCACGGCGGCACCAACCAGCAGTTCGTCCGCCAGTCCGGCACCATCCGCCCGGCCGCCGCGACCGGACTGTGCCTGACCCTCGGCGCGGCGAAGGACCCGCTGCGGCTGCAGACCTGCGACGGCTCGGCCCGCCAGCGATTCGCCTGACCCGCACCCGCCCCATCGGTACGGCAGGAGGCCGCCCCCGCACCCGGGGGGCGGCCTCCCGTGTCGCCATGGCCCTCGACACGCCATCATGAGATCGTCGCCGGACGACGAAAAACGGCGACGGGACCTGGGCAGGGCCTGTCGGGCTCCGCGACGCCGGCACGATCCGGACGGCGGGCCCCGGGTCCCTGGCGCGAGGGCGGGGAGTGGAATGGCGACGGCGGCGGGCACCGGGACCGGCCCGGGCAGCACCGGTGGGGCCGACGGCCGCGCCCGCACCTGGGCACGGCTCGCGGTCGCCTGCGCGGCCGGCGCCCTGGCGGTCCTCGTCTCGGCCTACGGCTCCGGCGGCTGGCTCTTCCTCGTCGCCGGGCTCGCCGGACTCGCACTCACCGGCGTCGGCGTGTGGTGGGCCCTCGCCCACCGGGGCGTGGCCCGCCTGGTCGGCGCCCTGCTGGCGCTGGCCACCCCGGTCGCCGTGCTGGTCCTGTTCGCCGCCACCGGCCTGTGGGTCGTCGCCGTAGGGGTGATCAGCCTGTGGGCGGCCGCGCTGGCCTCCGCCCGGGCCTGCCTGCGCCGGCTGCGGCAGCCGTACGGCATGCACGCCCACCGCGTCGCACGGGCCCGCCGCCCCGTACTGATCATGAACCCGCGCTCGGGCGGCGGGAAGGTCGAGCGCTTCCAGCTCGTCGAACGCGCCGAGGCCCGCGGCGCCCGCGTGGTGCTGCTCGACCCCGACACCGGGCCTGACGCGGAGACCCTGGCCCGGCAGGCCGTCGCCCAGGGCGCCGACCTGCTCGGCGCGGCGGGCGGTGACGGCACCCTGGCGATCGTCGCGGCCGTCGCCGTCGAGCACAATCTGCCGTTCCTCGTCGTCTCGGCCGGCACCCGCAACCACTTCGCGATGGACCTCGGCCTCGACCGCACCGACCCCTCGACCTGCCTCGACGCCCTCACCAACGGCGTCGAACTGCGCGTCGACCTCGGCGACGTCGCCGGGCGGCCCTTCGTCAACACCGTGTCCTTCGGGGCGTACGCCCACATCGTGCAGAACCCCGAGTACCGCGACGCCAAGACCGCCACCGCTCTCGAACACCTGCCGGAGCTGCTCCAGGGGGAGGCGGGCCCTCGCCTGCACGCCTACGCGGGCGGCACCCGCCTGGACGACCCGCAGGCCCTGCTGGTCAGCAACAACCCCTACGCACGCGCCGACCCGCTCGGCGGCGGCCGCAGGACCCGCCTGGACCGCGGCGCGCTCGGCGTGATCGCCGTACGGGTGGAGAGCGCGGCCCAGGCCGCCGAGCTGGCGCTGCGCGGTGAACGGGCCGGGGCCATCTCCGTGCTGACCGCGTCACGGGTGACCGTGCACGCCGACGCCGACCGCATCCCCGTGGCGGTGGACGGCGAGGCACTCACCCTGCCCGTGCCCGTCGTGTGCGTCGTACGGCCCCGGGTACTCCGGGTCCGGGTGCCGCTGCACCGGCCGGGCGCCACCTATGTGACGCCTCCGGTGGACTGGCGGCGCATCCTCCGACTCGCTCTGACCCCTCGTACCACAGCTCCAGGAGCCGACTGATGTCCGACCGACCGCCCTACGACCGTCTGCCCTACCGCCGCCTGGCCCGCGATCTCGGCGCCCTGGACCAGGCGCTGTACGAGGCGGTCACCATCACCGAGACGCCGGCGCTGGACCGGGCGCTGCGCCGGCTGTCCGCGGCCGCCGACCACTCCAAGCTGTCCTTCACGGCGGCCGCGCTGCTCGCCCTGGTGCCCGGACGGCCGCGCCGGGCCGCGCTGCTGGGGGTCGCCGCGGTCGGGGTCGCCTCCGCGAGCGCCAACCTGATCGGCAAGAAGCTGGTGCGCAGGCGCCGGCCCCACCGCGCCGAGGACTCGCCGTTCCCCGGACGGCATGTGCCCATGCCGGAGTCGGCGTCCTTCCCCTCCGGGCACACCGCGTCCGCCGTCGCCTTCGCCGCCGCGGTCGGGCCGGTGCTGCCGGTCTCGACCGTGCCGCTCGGCATGCTGGCGGCCGCGGTGGGCTACTCCCGGGTGCACACCGGGGTCCACTACCCGGGCGATGTGATCGCCGGAGCGCTCCTCGGCACCGGCGCGGCCGCCGTGGTCCTCGCGACGGCGGCCCGCAGGGCGGGCTGACACGCGGATACGGCGGGGCTTCCTGAAGGAGCTTCCCGACGGCGCTCCCCGAGGGCGCTTCCCCTTGGGGCCCCGCCGCATCCGCGCGGGAGCGCCTACGGCAGCTTCGCGTACGGCGACAGGAAGGCGCGCGCACCCGGGGTGTCCAGGCGGTACACGACGTTGGTGGCGTAGCACGGCCCGTCACCGGTGATGGTGGTGGCGGCGAGCACCCGCTTGCTGCCCAGGGTCGCGAAGTTGGGGCCGCCGGAGTCGCCGTAGCAGGCGCCGCCGTTGCCCTGCGGGGCGGTCATGGCCAGGCGCACCCACGCGTCGTTGAGGGCGTCGAAGGACACGGGCGCCTTCATGCGGACGCCGCCGCCGGGGTGGGTCTGGCCGCCGGGGCCGCGTGCCGCCTCCTGGGTGCCGTATCCGGCGACGAGCCAGTCGGTGGCGTCCAGCCCGCGGGGGCCGAGCGCGCCGAGCTGGTTCGCGGTGGGCAGCGTGGCCGGGGTGAAGGACCAGCGGGACTTCATCTTGGCGGCGGGCAGTTCGATCACCGAGATGTCGTGGGTGTCCGCGGCGGGGCCCGGGTAGTCGGGGTGGCTGTGGGCGGTGCCCTGGACGGCGACGGCGTTCGCCTGCGCGGCCGGGTCGCCCGGGTGGGCCTTCGCGGCGGCGTCCAGACCCGCCTGCACGTCCTGGTCCAGCGACACGTAGAAGCGGACGTCGTCCGGCCAGTCGGTGGTGCAGTGCGCCGCGGTCAGGAACGTGTCGGCGTCGATCATCGTGCCGGAGCACACCCAGTCGACCCGGTCCGGGGTCGCCGGATCGGCGTCGTTGTCCCAGGTGGCGACGAGCGCGCCGACCTCGGTGCGTTCGGGGGCGGGAGCGGCGTTGTAGGAGTTGATCGCGGACGAGTTCATCGCCGTGGCGATCACGGTGGCGCAGGCCGCTGCGGTGACGGCGGTGGCGCGGAGGGCGGTCAAGAAGAACCCCTTCGGACGGTGGTGGGACGGGCGTTCTCCTGTGGGAGGTGAGACGCATTGAAGCGCCTGGGACCGGCGGCGACAAGAGCGGGCGTGATCTCGGCCGCGGCCGGTTCGGGCAGCCAGTCGCGCGCCGGGTCGTACTCCAGCCACCTGCCGCGCCCCGCTTGGGCGGCACAGGCGGCGAGGAGCGCGTCGAGGCCGGGGTGCCCGCCGTCGCCGCGCCACAGCAGCGACCAGGCGTACAGCGGCGTCGGCTCGACCAGCGGGACCGAGCGCAGCCCGGGCACGTCCGGCAGAGGCACGTCGGCGGGCAGCAGCGCGAACCGGCGCGGATCGGCGGCCACTTCGTGCAGGAAATGGGCGAGCCCCAGGTTGACGCCGGTGCTCGTGTCGCGGATGCCGAACCGTTCGGCGAACCGGCTCAGGAAGTCCAGCCGGTCCAGCGGACCGGGCGCCCACAGCACACTGCCGCTCAACTGCCCCGGCCGCAGCGCCGGTTCGGCAGCGAGGGGATGCTCCACGCTCAGCACGGCGTCCACGGGTTCGAGGCGTACGAGCCGATGGGCTAGCCCGGCCGGCAGCGGAGGGTGGACCCGGCCGAAGGCGCCGTCGATGTCACCGCGCAGCAGCGCCGCCGTCACCGACGGCAGATCACGGCCGTGCCCCAGCATCAACTCCCCGGCGTCTCCGGCGACTTGGGCCAAGGTCCGCAACGGCGCGTACAGATGACCCCAGACGTCCACCCGCAAGGGGCGGTCCGTCCCGGTCACCGCCGCGACGGCGGCGTCGGCGGCGGCCAGGGTCCGCCGGGCCGGCGTGAGGAACCGCCGCCCCGCCTCGGTGAGCGACACCCCCGTGCCGCCGCGCCGCAGCAACGCGGTGCCCAGCAGCGACTCCAGCCGAGCGATCCGCTTGGACAGCGCCTGCTGGGTGATGCCGAGCGTCCCGGCCGCCCGGCCGAAGTGCAGTTCCTCGGCGACGCGTACGAAGGCACGCACCTGCGCCACGTCCAGATCCATGGCCCTCACCATAGGCGACAACCGCAAGTTGTCGATCTTGCCCGGGCGTTGTTGGATCAGGGCACGGCCGTGGGAGTTGCATGCAGGGCATGCGAAGACTGATTCCCACGGGGGACGCGGCGCGTCCGGTCGCCTTCGCCGAGGTCCCCCAGCCGCTGCCGGAGCCCGATGAGGTCCTGGTCAAGGTCGAGGCGTTCGCACCCAACCGGGGCGAGACGTTCCTCCTCGAACACCCCCGGCCGGGGCTGCTGCCCGGCAAGGACATCGCCGGGCTCGTCGTGCAGGCCGCTGCCGACGGCTCGGGTCCTGCCGTCGGAACCCGTGTGGTCGGGCATCCGCCGCAGGGCGGCTGGGCCGAGTACGCGAGCGTGCCCACCCACTCCCTGGCGGTGCTCCCGGACGGCGTCGACAGCGTCCGTGCGGCCGCCCTGCCGCTGGCCGGCATCACCGCCCTGCGCCTGTTGCGCGCCGCGGGAAATCCGGCCGGCCGGCGGGTGCTGCTGACCGGCGCCTCGGGCGGGGTCGGCCACTATGTCACCGAGCTGGCCGTCGGGTCCGGCGCCGAGGTGACGGCGGTGACGGCGACTCCCGCGCGTGGCGAGCGACTGGCCGAGCTGGGCGCCCAGGTGATCCATGAACTGGCCGCGGCACAAGGGCCGTTCGACGTCGTACTGGAGTCCACGGGCGGCTCTGCTCTCCCCGCGGCCCTGTCGAAGCTGCGCCCGGGTGGCCTGCTCGTCTGGTTCGGCCAGGCGAGCCGCACCCCGGTGACGCTGGACTTCTTCGACCTCCTGGGCGGACCCGAACGCGCGACGATCCAGCACTTCCACTACGCCGGCGCCCCCTACGGTCCAGAACTCGCCGCCCTGGTACGCCTCGTGGAGCAGAAGCGGCTGCACCCGGAGGTCGGCCGGGTGTCCGACTGGGCCGACACCGCGCAGACGCTGGTCGACCTGCGTGAGCGCCGTATCCGCGGCAAGGCCGTACTGACGACGGGAGGCACCCGATGAACGCCGCCGACTTCGCCGCTGCCCAGTTCACCCGGGCCACCGGTGCGGGCGTCGACCCGCACGAGTACCGGCGCGTCACCGAAGGCCTCGCCTCCGTCGCCGACTGGGGGCCGTCCTTCCTGCGCACCGGGCACGCCTACCTGGAGCGCGCGGAGCGGGCGGGATCGGCCGTATCCGCCGTATCCGCCGGAGAGCATCTGCTGATGGCCGCCCGGTGGTTCCACCTCGCCACCCTCGCGCACGACGGGTCGGCCCCCCGTGCCGCGGTCGAGGCGGACGCGGCGCTGGGCCGGGGGCTCACGCTGCTGGAGCCCGGCGCGCGGCGGGTGACCGGCGAGGGCTTCACCGGCTGGCGCCGCGGCCCCGCGGACGCCCCTGTCGTGGTCGTCGTCCCCGGGCTCGACTCGGCCAAGGAGGAGTTCCTGGACCTGGCCGCCGCGCTGCTGGCCAGGGGCCTGGCGGTGTTCGCGCTGGACGGCCCCGGACAGGGCGTGCACGCGGCCGGCTCGGCGCTCACCCCGGCGTACGAGGAGGTCGTGGGCCGGGTCGTCGACGCGCTCGGCGTCAACCGCGTCGGCCTGGTCGGCCTCAGCCTCGGCGGCTACTTCGCGGCCCGCACCGCGGCCCTGGAGCCGCGGGTGGCGGCCGTCGCCACCGTCAGCGGCCCCTTCCGTCTCGACTGGGCCCAACTGCCCCCGCCCGTACGGGACATCATGGCCCGGCGCACCGGAGGGGCCTATGCCGCCCGGGCGTTCGCCGCCCACGTCGACCTCGCCGAGCTGGCTCCCCGTGTCGCGGTCCCACTGCTGGTCGTGGACGGCGGCCAGGACATCATCTCCGGCGTCACCAATGGCGAGGCACTGGCCCGCCTGGCACCCCAGGGCACGTACCTGTCCGTCCCGCACGGCGACCACCTGCTCGGCAACGCCCGGCCCGACTGGCTGCCCCACCTCACCGACCACCTCGCACACGCCCTGAAGGGGGCCTCGGCATGAACCGCTTCACCGGCAAGACCGTCCTGATCACCGGCGGCACCAGCGGCATGGGCCTGGCGACCGCGCACCGGCTCGTCGCCGAGGGCGCCCACGTCGTCGTCACCGGCCGCACCCGTGAACGCGTCGACGCCGCCGTCGGGCAGCTCGGGGACCGTGCCTCGGGAGTCGTCGCCGACGCCGCAGACCCGGCGGCCCTGGACGCGCTGATGGCGACGGTCCGTGACCGGCACGGCCGCCTGGACAGCCTCTTCGCGAACGCGGGGACCGGCACGTTCCTGCCGTTCGGGACCATCACGGAACAGGACTTCGACCAGGGCGTCGACGTCAACTTCAAGGGCGTGTTCTTCACCGTCCAGAAGGCCGTGCCGCTCCTCGCGGACGGAGGCTCGATCGTCATCAACGCCTCCTGGACCCTCCACCGGGGCAACAGCGTCCTCACCCTGTACTCGGCGACCAAGGCCGCCGTGCACAACCTGGCCCGCACCCTCGCCGCCGCCCTGGCCCCGCGCGGCATCCGGGTCAACTCCGTCAGCCCCGGCTACATCGACACCCCGATGTACCCGTACGACGCCCTGAGCCCGGCGGAGGCCAAGGCGCTGAACGGCCAGGTCGTCGCGGGCCGCTTCGGCCGCCCGGAGGAGGTCGCGGCGGCCGTGGCGTTCCTCGCCTCCTCCGACGCCTCCTACGTCAACGGGCAGGACCTCGTGGTGGACGGGGGTCTCGTGGGCGCGGTGCCGGCCTGAGGCTCAGCCGAGGTGCGCGACCAGGGGCGCCGGGTCGTCCGTGTGGTCGACCCGGATGCCGTAGGGCCTGCTGATCCGGTCCAGGACGCCGTGCAGCCACAGCACGTCGTACTCCGGGGCCCGTTCCAGGCGCAGCCGGCGGCTGCGCAGCGGGACCATGCGCAGCTTCCTGAAGTGGCCGTCGTCCGGGTCGAGTTCGGCGAAGTACAGCAGACGGAGGTCGTCGCGGAAGTGCTCCTGGCCACCGATGCCCTCGTAGTCGTTGACGAGGTCGCCGCAGCCGTGCAGGATCAGCCGGCCGCGGTGGACCTCCAGGGGGCGCGGATGGTGCGAGGAGTGCCCGTGGACGAGGTCGGCTCCGGCGTCGATCAGCGCATGGGCCAGCTCGCGGTCCGAACGGGCGGGTGAGTAGCCCCAGTTGGAGCCCATGTGGACCGACACCACGACGAGGTCCCCGGCCCTCTTGCGGTCCCCGACGGCCGCGAGCAGCCGGGGCACGGCCGTGTCCCCGGCGTGGTGGACGCCGCTGCGCCGGGCGGTGGCGGCCCAGTCGCGGGGGACGCCGCTGGAGGCGGTGGCGAGCCCGAACACGGCCAGCCGTACGCCGGCGTGGGGCCTGAGGATCACCGGCGCGCCCGCTCCCCGCAGGTCGGCGCCCGCGCCCACGGCAGGCAGCCCGGCACCGGTGAGCGCGTCCAGGGTGTCGGCGAGCCCCTGCCGGCCGTAGTCGAGGACGTGGTTGTTGGCCAGCACGCACACATCGGGGCGGGCGACGCTGAGGGCCGGAAGGTTGGCCGGGTGCATCCGGTAGTGCACGGCCTTGCCCGGGGCGAACCGGTCGTGCTCGGTCACGGCCGTCTCCAGGTTCACGATCCGCGCGTGCGGCGCCGCCGCGTCCAGCAGCGCGAGCGCCTCGCCCCACGGATACCCGAAACCGCCGCCTCGGGGCACCGCTCCGTGCACCGACTCGGCCAGGGACACGTAGTCGCGTGCGTCGCGGACGTACTGCTCGGGGATGGCCGGATCGAGTGGATGCGGCAGGACCTGGTCCACACCGCGGCCGAGCATCACATCTCCGCAGAGGAACAGTGAGACCGGCTCTCTGCCCATATCTCATGACACCTGCCGAGGGCCGCGGCACGCAACCGGTCGGACAGACCGGGGCGAAACGGGCTGGCGGGTGGCCCCCTCAAGGGTGGGAATCAAGTCGGGTTAGCATATGAGCGCCGTCTAGCTCGAAAGTGAAGACTGTGACTGTCAACGACGACTCGTTCACCAACTGGAAGAACCGCGAGGAGATCGCGGAGTCGATGATCCCGATCATCGGGAAGCTGCACCGTGAGCTGGACGTGACCGTCCTGCTGCACAGCCGCTCCTTGGTGAACAAGTCGGTGGTCAGCATCCTCAAGACCCACCGCTTCGCCCGCCAGATCGACGGCGAGGAGCTCTCGGTCACCGAGACGATGCCCTTCCTCCAGGCCCTGACCACCCTGGACCTCGGCCCCTCCCAGATCGACATCGGCATGCTCGCCGCGGAGTACAAGGCCGACGACCGCGGCCTGTCGATCGCCGAGTTCACCGCCGAGGCCGTCGCCGGTGCCACGGGTGCCAACAAGATCGAGCGCGGCGAGGGCCGCGACGTGGTCCTGTACGGCTTCGGCCGCATCGGCCGCCTCGTCGCCCGCCTGCTGATCGAGAAGTCCGGCTCCGGCAACGGCCTGCGCCTGCGCGCCATCGTGGTGCGCGGCGGCGGCAGCCAGGACCTCGTCAAGCGCGCCTCGCTGCTGCGCCGCGACTCGATCCACGGACAGTTCCAGGGCACGATCACGGTGGACGAGGAGTCCAGCACGATCTTCGCCAACGGCAACGCGATCCGGGTGATCTACGCGAACAGCCCCAGCGAGGTCGACTACACGGCGTACGGCATCAAGGACGCCATCCTCATCGACAACACGGGCAAGTGGCGCGACCGCGAGGGCCTCTCCCAGCACCTGCGCCCCGGCATCGACAAGGTCGTCCTCACGGCGCCCGGCAAGGGCGACGTCCCGAACATCGTCCACGGCGTCAACCACGACACCGTCAAGCCGGACGAGCGGATCCTGTCCTGCGCCTCCTGCACCACCAACGCGATCGTCCCGCCGCTGAAGGCCATGGACGACGAGTACGGCGTGCTGCGCGGCCACGTGGAGACCGTCCACTCGTTCACCAACGACCAGAACCTGCTGGACAACTACCACAAGGCCGACCGCCGGGGCCGCTCCGCGCCGCTCAACATGGTCATCACCGAGACCGGTGCCGCCTCGGCCGTGGCCAAGGCGCTGCCGGACCTCAAGGCCCCGATCACCGGCAGCTCGATCCGCGTCCCCGTCCCGGACGTCTCGATCGCCATCCTGAGCCTTCGCCTGGGCCGCGAGACCACCCGCGAGGAGGTCCTCGACTACCTCCGCGACGTCTCGCTGCACTCCCCGCTCAAGCGCCAGATCGACTTCACCACCGCCCCCGACGCCGTCTCCATGGACTTCGTGGGCTCCCGCCACGCGTCGATCGTCGACGCGGGCGCCACCAAGGTCGACGGCGACAACGCCATCCTCTACCTCTGGTACGACAACGAGTTCGGCTACTCCTGCCAGGTCGTCCGCGTCGTCCAGCACGTCTCGGGCGTCGAGTACCCGACCTTCCCGGCGGCCCAGGCCTGACCGGTCCGGCTCCCCGGTGACCTCGGTGTCCCCGCCCGTCCTCCGCGACGGGCGGGGACACCGCGCGTTTGCCGGAGTCCCCGGGCGTCCGGTGCGCGTACGACGGCGGGGGCCTCGGCGTGCCCCGGGCGGGTGACCGTCGTACGCCCGTCGGACGCGCCCGGCGCTTGCGCGGCGAGGGCCGGTCGATGGTGGGGGAGTGGATGCCGAGGAGATCGTCGAGGAGTTGTACGCGCTGCGGCCCGAGGAGTTCGTCGCGGCGCGGGACGCCCGCGCGGCCGAGGCCCGGAAGGCGAAGGACACCGCCGCGGCGAAGCGGATCGCGGGGCTGCGGCGGCCCACCGTGGCGGCCTGGGCCTCCAACCGGTTCGTCCGCAGCCGCCCTGAGGACGCCGAGCGGCTGCGCGCCCTGGGCGCCACCCTCCGCGAGGCGCACCGCACCCTGGACGCGGCCACGCTGCGGCAGGCCGCAGCGGAGCAGCACCGGATGGTCGCCGCGCTGGTCCGCGAGACGGCGAAGCTCGCCCGCGAGGCCGGGCACCCCCTCACCGAGAGCGCCCAGCGCGAGCTGGAGCAGATCTTCCACGCCGTCCTCGGCGACCAGGACGCCGCCGACCAGTGGGCGACCGGCACCCTCGCCAAGGCCCCGGAGGCGGTCGTCGGCTTCGGCACGGTCGCGCCGGAGGCGGTGGACGCCGCGAGGAAACGGTCCGGCGCGCAGGGGCGGAGCGCGGCCGAGGAGCTCGGCGAGGCCGAAGAGCCGGCGCCGGCGCGGGCCGCACCGCGCTCGGCTCGTGCCCCGAAGCAGAACCCCGGGCGGCGGCGCCTGGCGCAGGCCCGTGCCGCCGACAAGGAGGCCGCCGAGGAGGCCCGCCGGCTGCACGGGGAGCGCGAGGCCGCCGAGGAGGCACGCCAGGCGGCACGAGACCGCGTGACCGAGGCCGACGAGCGCGTCGCCCGGCTGGAGGAGGAACTGCGCGAGGCCCGCCTCGCCCGACGCGAGGCCCGCGCCGCGGCCGACGAGGCCGACACCGCCGCGAAGGAGGCCGCCCGAGCCGCCCAGCAGGCCCACCGCACCGCCGAACGCGCCGCCCGTGCACTGGCCGGACTCAGCGAGGGCGACTAGGGCGTCTCCGCCGAACGGGCAGTCGGCGGACGCCGGATGTGGACGTGGGATGTGGGTGGCGTGATGGGGGTGTGGAGACGCAGTTGGCGGTCCTCCGATGGTCCCTTGAGTGCAACGTATGACGTCTGAGCCGCACCGGTGATCCTTTGGCGTGCGCCCGTGTGCGGCGCCTCCCCGGCACTGCCGGCGCCGATTGACTGGGCGTGTACCCCCTGGTCGTCCCCCGCTGAGGAGCCGTACATGTCGCCGATCACCGAACCGTCCCCGACTCCCGTCTTCCCGCGCCTGAGTTGGGCCGAGGACATGTTCGTACCGGCGCTGAGGGAGGCCGTGGCGGGCCTTCCCGAGAGCGAGAGCAGGGTGGCCGGGTACCACCGCGGCTGGTGCGAGGCGGACGGCACCCCGGTGGCGCGGGTCTCGGGGCGGGGCAAGGCGGTTCGGCCGGCGCTGGCACTGCTGTCCGCACAGGCCGTCGGGGGCAGCGCCCGCAGTGCGCTGCCGGGAGCCGTTGCGGTGGAACTGGTGCACGACTTCACGCTGCTGCACGACGACGTCATCGACGGGGACGCTCTGCGCCGGCACCGTCCGGCCGCCTGGTCGGTGTTCGGCACGCCTGCCGCCGTGCTGGCCGGCGACGCCCTGCTGGTCGCGGCGCTGCGCGCAGTGTGCGACACCCCGCGCGAGCATGCCGCCGCGGCGGTGAAAGAGCTGGTCACGGCCCTGCTGGAGCTGGTGGAGGGACAGAGCCGGGACGTCGCCTTCGAGGACACCGCACAGGTGTCGGTCGGCGAGTACCTGGCCATGGCCGAGGGCAAGACCGGCTCGCTGATGGGCTGCGCCTGCGCCCTGGGCGGGCTGCTCGCCGGAGCGGACGGTGAACGGGTGGACGGGCTGCGGGAGTTCGGCCGCAGGCTCGGCGTCTCCTTCCAGTGCGCCGACGATCTGCTCGGCATCTGGGGGCGCAGTTCACGCAGCGGCAAGCCGGTGGGGGCGGACCTCGCCGCGCGCAAGAAGTCCCTGCCCGTCGTCGCCGCGCTGCAGGGCACCGACTCCGCCGCAGAGCGGCTGCGCGACCTGTACTGCGGTGAACACCCGCTCGGTGAAGGCGAGTTGGAGCTCGTACGGGAACTGGTGGAGAAGGCCGGCGGGCGGCAGGCCGCCGAGGAGGAGGCGCGGCGGCAGCTGCAGGCGGCGCTGCGCGCGCTGTCGTACGCGGCGCCGACCGCCGACGCCTACCGGCAGTTGCAGGAGATCGCCTGGGCGATGGTGCGCCGCGACTCCTGACCTGCGCCCGGACGCCGCAAGACGGTCGCCGTCCGGGCGTGACTTCGGCCCCGGTGGGCCGTTGTCCGTGCGGTGGGCCGTTATGCGGCGTCTGTCCGGCCGTACCCCGACCATCCGCAACAGGACTCTTTGTGACGAAACGCAGTGGAGCCGTGCAGCAGACCGAACCCAGTACGCCCCTGGCGGGGGACCTCCCGGCGGTGTCCGCCTACGGACTTCGAGTGGTCCGCGGCACCCACACGGTGCTGGCGGACGTCACCTTCACCATCCCCCGAGGCTGCATCGTCGGCCTGCTGGGCCCGAGCGGCTGCGGAAAGACGACCCTGCTGCGCTCCGTCGTGGGCGTCCAGCAGGCCACCGCGGGCCATGTGCAGGTCCTCGGGTACGCCGCCGGAGCCCAGCAGTTGCAGACCCGGGTCGGCTACGTCACCCAGGCCCCGTCGGTGTACGCGGACCTGACCGTGCTGGAGAACCTGCGCTACTTCGCCGCGGCGCTGGGGATGCGCGGCTGGCGCCGGGAGGACGCGGTGGTGCGGGTGGTCAAGGAGGTCGACCTGGCGGGATACGCCGACAAACTCGTCTCCCGCCTCTCGGGCGGCCAGTACTCCCGGGTCTCGCTGGCCGTCGCCCTGCTCAACCGCCCCGACCTGCTGGTGATGGACGAACCCACCGTCGGACTCGACCCGATGGTGCGCCGCGAACTCTGGCTCGTGTTCCAGCGGTTGGCGATGGAGGGCACCACCCTGCTGATCTCCAGCCATGTCATGGACGAGGCCGACCGCTGCGACCGGCTGCTGCTGATGCGCTCCGGCCGGCTGCTGGCCAGCGCCGACCGGGAGACGCTGCTGGACCGCACCGGCTGCACGGATGTGGAGCAGGCGTTCATGCATCTGGTGGAGGCCGCCACGGCGGCCGAGAAGCTCGCCCGGCAGCGGGCCGCCAGGCAGAGCCTGCTGCCGGAACTGACCGGCCTGACGGGGCTGTTCGACGAGGCGAGTGGGCCGGCCGCGCAGCAGTCCTTCTTCGCGGCGGACACCCGCTCGTGAATGGCACCCCGCTCGCCGACCGGCTCCCGTTCTCACCCACGATCACCGGCGCGACCGCGGTCCGGGTGCTCCAGCAGATCTCCCGCGACCGGGGGTAGCGCGGCCCTGCTGCTGGTCATCCCCTGCATGCTGATGGTGCTGCTCAAGCTCATGTTCCACGGCTCGGAGGCATCCTTCCAGCGCGTCGGCCCGCAGGTGTTCGGGGTCTTCCCCGTCATCGTGATGTACCTGGTGGCGTCGGTCTCGATGCTGCGCGAGCGCACCACCGGCACCGCCGAACGGCTGCTCACCATGCCCGTACGACGCCTTGACATCGTGCTCGGCTACAGCTGCGCCTTCGCCCTGCTGGCGCTGCTCCAGGCGGTGCTGTCCACCCTGTTGGCCATCGGCCCGTTGGGCCTGGACATCAAGGGACCGGCGTATCTGCTGATGGTCATCGCCATGCTCGGGGCCCTGCTGGGGCTGGCGCTGGGACTGCTGGTGAGCGCCTTCGCCCGCAACGAGTTCCAGGCCGTGCAGTTCCTGCCGGCGGGCGTCCTGCCCCAGTTCCTCGTGTGCGGCCTGTTCGTGCCCCGCGACCAGATGCAGGGGGCGCTGTCCGCCGTCGCCAAGGTGATGCCCATGACCTACGGCGTCCAGGCCGCGGGCGATGCGGCCACGCACACCGGCGTCACCGGGCTCTTCGTCCGCGACGCGCTGCTGATCCTCGGGTGCGTGATCCTCGTGCTGGTGGCCAGCGCGGCCACGCTCAAGCGCTGAGGGCCCCGACATGCCGACGGCCCCCACCCGGGAGCGGGAGGAGGCCGCCGGCGGGGCCGCGGTTCAGCGGTCCATGTCCCACGCGAAACCGCCCGAGACCGTGCCGGAGCGAGGGAACTCGAACGGGCCGAAGCGCAGCGGCCGGTCATGACCGTGGCCCGGGTAGCCGTCGCCGTCCGGGCCGGGGTAGGCCATTTCCTGGGCCGGCTGTGCCATGACGGAAGCGGAAGCGGAAACAGTACCGCCGGCGGCCAGTGCCACAGCCGCGAGCGAGACGACGGCGAGGCGGCGAATTCGCAATGACATGAAAAACCTCCTGTGCGACAGGCTTTGAAAGGGAGGGGGGAATCCGGGATTTACCCTAGCGGCCTGCACCCGAGGCCGGGCCGAGGAAATGCCGAATTCCTCCGAAAGGGAAAAGAAAGGTCAATAAAATCATGACCGCCACGTGGGGAAAGGTGTTCTTCGCAGGCTGCGCCGCCCTCATGACGCTGCTGTGCTGCCCGCCCGGGGCCTGGGCCGGTCCGCCCGTACCCGGACCACCGCCGTACGAGGTGCCACGCTGGCGCCCGCCGACGACACCAGCGGCTCCGGCAGCACCGCCGGCTCCGGCGGCACAAGCGGCTCCCGCGGCGCCGGCGACCGATGTGATCAGCGAGGTCAACCGGCACCGCGCGGCGGCGGGCTGTCCGGCCGTACGACCGCAGGCGTCCCTGAACCGGGCCGCCCGCGCCCACAGCGCCTACATGGCCGCACAGGGGCGGCTCACCCACGCGGGCAGGGGCGGCAGCCGCCCCGACGAACGGATGCGGGACGCCGGCTACGACCCCGGCCACACGGGCGAAGCGGTCGCCGTGGGACCTTCCACCGCGACGGCGGTCGTGGCGCAGTGGATGGACAGCCCCGCGCACCGCTCCATCCTCCTCACCTGCCTCTACACCGACGCAGGCATCGGCACGGCGGCGGGCCCCGACGGCCCCTGGTGGACCCTGGACCTGGCCGACCGCCTGTGACTCAGCGCAGATCGGCGTCCCACCACCAGGCGATGCCCGGCGCGCCCTCCACCGGGCCCGGCCGGGTGTCGGACGGCTCCTCGGCGTACGTCAGCGCCAGATCCTCCATGCTGTCCGGCCAGCGCCCCTGGCTGAGGTACCGGGGGACCCGCATCCCCCATTCGTTGTTGCCGCGCATCCCGTAGCGCAGTCCCTGCAGATAGGTGGACAGCTCATGACCGGCCGTCGGGCGCACCCGGTCGTACAGCTCCAGGAAGCGCAGCAGGACGCGGTCGCGCAGGCCGCTCGCCTCACCGACGGCCTGCTGCAGGCCGATGCCCCGCTCGGCCATCAGTACGGTGTAGACGTTCTGGTCGGTGTGACCCCGGGCCAGCTCCTTGTGCAGCGAGTGGCGGTCGTTGTCCAGCGAGGCCACCATGATCGCCATCTCGGACAGGGCCTGCACGGCGGGCCGGTACATCTCGCGGTCCGGCACCTCGACCCCGGTGGACAGTTCCAGCATCGCGTACGTCGGGTGCCCGCCGGCCGCCTGCAACCGCATGGTCAGGAACTCGTCGAGCCCCGGCATCCGGCCCAGCGCCCGGTTGCCGATCTGCCACGCGACACCCGACAGCCAGGTCCGGTGTGCGTGCTGGAAACGGGCCACCTGGGTGGGCTCGGCGAACGAGCGGAACCGCCGGACGATGTCCTGCAGGGCTCGGGCGTACCGGTCGTCGGGGACCGCCGACGCGGACTCGCACGCCCGCTGCACCTCACCGGCCAGGGCGTTGAACTGCGCCGGACGGCTGCTCAGCGGGCCGCTGTCGCAGCGCGCGTCGTCGAACGCGAAGCCCCAGTACACCCACAGGGCCGCCGCCAGAAGCCGGTCGTCGTCGGCGACCGGGGTGAAACGGGCGTAGAAGTCGGCGCTGTGCGTCGCCACGACCCACGCCTTCTCGCGTTCCGACGCGCACATACCACTCGCGCCGATCCATTCCACGGCGCGTTTCTCGATCTGATGGACATGAGGGTGAACCGCTGATTCCAGAGGGCAGAACAGTGGCGGCAATTCCACTTCGGACGGATGCGGTCCCATGGCAGCGTGAACCTTCCGATGAATGGATGAGAAAGGGGGTGGAAAACGGTCACGATCATCCGGGACATCGAAGAGCGGCCGCGACGAGCCATGCCCAGGCATCCCCCGTGTCCACCGAAGGAATGGACCCGGCGGACCGTTGACTTGACGCCGCGCGGTTCACCCTTAGATCACACTTCCGGTGGATCGGTGACCCGATACGGACCCCTTCGTTGAGACGGTCATGCGAATGCGAACCTGCCGACGTGCCGTCGTCCTGCTGACCGTTGTGCTGGCCGTCCAGGGCGGCTCCTCCGCCCTGGCCGACACGAAAGACCCGCGCCCGCGTCCCGCCCCGCAGGCCCCGTCCCGCCCGCACGGCCAGTCGGGCTCGATCAACCCGCTGACGCCGTTCGCCCAGGGCGCGGCCCAGTTCGCCGAGATGACCGCGCCGTTCGTCAACGCGGCCAGCGACATGATCTTCCCGAGGGCCTGAGCGGGCCGACGCTCCTCCAGGCCGCCGGCGGGCACCGGTCACCCGCCCGGGTTAGGGTGCGCGTATCCCTACAAACCGGGCGGGTGAGCCCGTACGACGCACAGGGAGCAGCCATGATCGCGCTGTTCGGCGCCGGGGAGATGGGCGAGGCGCTTCTCGCGGGCCTCGTGCGGTCGGGGCGCGGCCCGGACGAGATCCTGGTGGTGGAGCCGCGGGCCGAGCGCGCGGACGATCTGAGGTGGAAGTACGGCGTGAGCGCCGTCCCGCCGGAGAAGGCCGCCGAGGCGGCGGACACCCTGCTGGTCGTCGTGCGGCCCCACCATGTGCCCGGCCTCCTCGACGACATCGCCCCGCACCTGCGCTCCGGCTGCCTGGTCGTCTCGGCCGCGGCCGGCATCCCTACCCGGCTCGTGGAGCAGCACCTCGGCGGGGAGCCGCCCGTCGTCCGCGTCATGCCGAACACCCCGGTGCTCGTCGAGTCGGGCATGTCCGTGATCTCCCCGGGCCGGTACGCCGGCGAGGAACACCTGCGGCGCGCCGAGGAACTCCTCAGCCCCGTCGGCAAGGTGATCCGCCTCGACGAGGAAGGGCAGGACGCCGCCACCGCCCTCTCGGGCAGCGCGCCCGCGTACTTCTACTACGTCATCGAGAACATGATCAAAGCCGGCACCGACCTCGGCGTCCCCCGCGAGGCCGCCCGGGACATGGTCCTCCAGGCCGCCGAGGGCGCCGTTGCCATGCTCCGCAGCACCGGCGAGACCCCCGACACCCTCCGCGAGTCGGTCACCTCCTCCGGCGGCACCACCCAAGCCGCCCTGGCTACCCTCGACGACAAGGGCGTCGGCCCCGCGTTCCGCGCCGCGGTGGAGGCGGCGGCGCGGCGGAGCCGGGAGCTGGGGGAGCAGGTCACGTAGGGCTCTGCTGAGGGCTGAGGGCTGAGGGCTGAGGGCTGGGGGGCGGGTCGAGGGGCCGCGCACCGGCCCGCCCCGGACGCCCACCTCACACGCCGCCCCCCGACAGCTCACCCCAACCGCCGGGCCCCCGGCCCCGGGCGGGCCACCACATCGCGCGGCGTCAGCGCCGTGCGCTCCTCGCAGCACTCCACGACCACGCGCACCGGCGCGCCGCAGTCCGAGTGGCGTATGTCCAGGACCGGCCCCTCCGGCTCGCCGGCGTAGGTCTCGCCCCACTGGCCCAGTGCCATGAGCACGGGCCACAGGTCCCAGCCCTTGCGGGTGAGGCGGTACTCGTTGCGGGCGCGGCTGCCCGGCTCCTGGTAGGGGACCGTGGCGAGGATGCCGGCGGACGTGAGCTTGCGCAGCCGGTCGCTGAGCACGGCCTCCGAGAGGCTCATGTGACGCCGGAAGTCCTCGAACCGGCGCACCCCGTTGGCGGCGTCGCGCAGGATCTGCAGCGTCCACTTCTCGCCCACGACTTCGAGGGTGCGCTGGACGGGACAGTTCTCCGTGCTCGTCTCAAGCCAGTCCATGGGCGCCATCGTAGGCCCTGACTTCGTCATTGACAGCCAGCTGGACGCGCGGCTAGCTTCGATCTACGAAGTCAGCGGGAGAGGGTGGCGCAGCATGGGACGGACCAGGACGTACGAGTGGCAGGACCCGGCGATCACGGCCGCGGCCGTGGGCCAGGGCACCGGCCTGGACCTGCTGCGCGACATGGTGGCGGGACGGCTGCCCACCCCGCCCGTCGCGGCCACGCTCGGCTTCACCCTCGACGAGGTCGAACACGGTCACGCGGTGTTCTCCCTGATGCCCGGCGAGGAGCACTACAACCCGATCGGCAGTGTCCACGGCGGCGTCTACGCCACACTGCTCGACTCCGCGGCGGGCTGCGCCGTACAGAGCGTGCTGCCCGCGGGCATGGGCTACACCTCGCTCGACCTGAACGTGAAGTTCCTGCGCCGGGTGACGGTGGACACCGGCCCGGTGCGGGCCATCGGCCGGGTCGTCAACAGCAGCCGTCAGACCGCGCTCGCCGAGGCCACCCTCGTGGACGAGAAGGACCGTCTGCTCGCCCACGCCACCAGCAGCTGCCTGCTGTTCCCGGTGCCTGCGGCCTGAGACGGTGTGCCGACGGGCGGGGAGGGAAGGTCGGACCTCAGGTCGTTCAGCGGTGACTTCGTCCTGACCGTCGATGGCTCATGTGCCGTCCTGCGCCCCTTCGTCCAGGCCGATGCGCACCGATGGCCGAGCTGAGCCCCAGTCAGGTCGGCACAGGATCGGGCCAGTTGCGCAGCAGCGCGTCCAGCGCGTCCAGGATGCGGTTCCACGTCTCCTCGGTGTCCGGGGCGCTGTGGCTGAAGCCGCCGCCGAGCTCCAGGCTGACGTACCCGTGGAAGACGCTGCCCAGCAGCCGGACGGCGTGCGTCTGGTCGGGCTCGGTGAGGTCGTAGCCGCGCAGCAGCGCGCGGGTCATCCGGGCATGCCGTACGCCGGCGCTGGCGGCCGCGGTCTCCGGGTCCAGCCGGAGCTGGGCGGCGGCGTACCGGCCGGGGTGCTCGCGGGCGTAGTCGCGGTAGACGTCGGCGAGCGCGCGCAGGGCGTCCTTGCCGGCCCGGCCGGCCAGGGCCTCCGTGGCCCGGTCGGCGAGTTCCTCCAGGGCGAGCAGGGCGATCCGCGTCTTGAGGTCCTGCGAGCTCTTCACGTGCGAGTACAGGCTCGCGACCTTCACATCGAAGCGCCGGGCGACCGCGGAGACGGTGACCTGCTCGAAGCCGACCTCGTCGGCCAGCTCGGCCCCGGCCCGGGTCAGGCGCTCCGCGGTGAGTCCTGCGCGTGCCATCGGTCTCCCTCTGTGCTCCCGTAACGGATCTGTGCTCCCGCAATGGCTCTGTGCTCCCATAACGGATTCTGCGTTTGCCTACAGGGTGTAGGCAAACGGCGAACCGCCGAGAACCTATCTCACGCACGCATCTTGACGTGTCCTTGGCATCAATGGGTTCATGGGAGCGCTCCCACGCGTCCCCAACACGTGGGACCCCACTCCCATCGGCAACCGCTTTCTGGAGTCGTAGTGAGACCAACGAGAAGCACGCCCCGCACCCTCACCGGTTTACTGGCGGTGCTGGCCGCCCTCCTCGGGCTGGCCGTCACCGGCGCGTTCACCCCCGCTGCCGCACAAGCCGCCGTGCAGACCGCCGCGGAGCCGTCCGGCGCTCAGGCCACCGGCCTCCACATCAGCAACGGCCGGCTGGTCGAGGGCAACGGCAACGACTTCGTCATGCGGGGCGTCAACCACGCCCACACCTGGTACACGGGCGAGACGCAGTCGTGGGCCGATGTGAAGGCGCTGGGCGCCAACACGATCCGTGTGGTGCTCTCCAACGGCCACCGCTGGACCCGCAACAGCGCCGCCGACGTGACCGCCGTGATCGAGCGCTGCAAGGCCAACCGCCTGATCTGCGTCCTGGAGGTGCACGACACCACCGGCTACGGCGAAGAGAGCGCGGCCGCCACCCTCGACCAGGCGGCCGACTACTGGATCGGCCTGAAGGACGTGCTCGCCGGCCAGGAGAACTACGTCATCGTCAACATCGGCAACGAACCCTGGGGCAACACCGATCCGGCCGGCTGGACCGCCCCCACGACCGCGGCCGTGAAGAAGCTGCGCGCCGCCGGGCTCGAGCACACCATCATGGTCGACGCCCCCAACTGGGGCCAGGACTGGCAGGGCGTCATGCGCGCCAACGCCCGCACGGTGTACGACGCCGACCCCACCGGCAACCTGATCTTCTCGATCCACATGTACAGCGTCTTCGACACCGCGCAGGAGATCACCGACTACCTCAACGCCTTCGTCACCGCGAAACTCCCTCTCCTCATCGGTGAGTTCGGCGGTCCGGCCGACCAGTGGGGCGACCCGGACGAGGACACGATGATGGCCGAGGCGGAGCGGCTCGGCCTCGGCTACCTGGCCTGGTCGTGGAGCGGCAACACCGACCCGATCCTCGACCTGGCGACCGACTTCGACCCGGCCCGGCTCAGCTCCTGGGGTCAGCGCATCTTCCACGGCGCCAACGGCATCGCCCAGACCTCGAAGGAGGCCACGATCTTCGGGGGCGGCGGCCCCGCCGACACCCAGCCGCCGACCGCGCCCGGCACCCCGACGGCCTCCGCCGTCACCGCCACCTCCGTCACCCTGACCTGGCCCGCCGCCACGGACAACGTCGGCGTGACCGGCTACGACGTCGTCCGCGTCGCCTCCGGCTCCGAGACCGCGGCAGCCGCCTCCACCACCACCTCGGCCACCGTCACCGGCCTGACCGCGAACACGGCGTACACCTTCGCCGTCTACGCCAAGGACGCCGCGGGCAACCGCTCGACGCGCTCGGCGACCGTGAACGTCACCACCGGGAGCACCCCGGCCGGTTCCTGCGCGGTCGGCTACCGGGTCACGGGCGACTGGCCCGGCGGCTTCCAGGGCGAGATCGTCCTGCGCAACACGGGCACGGCAGCGCTCAGCGGCTGGCGGCTCGGCTTCTCCTTCACCGACGGCCAGACGATCAGCAACATGTGGGGAGGCACCCCGACCCAGACCGCGGGAGGCTCGGTGACCGTCACCCCCGCTTCCTACACGTCTACCATCGCCGCCGGCGGCTCGGTCACCCTCGGCTTCATCGCCGCCAAGGGCGCCACCAACACCGCCCCGACGGCTTTCACGCTCAACGGAAGTGCCTGCACGGTGAGTTGATCCGCCGCCCCGGGCCGGCCGAGGAAACCCGGTCGGCCCGGGCCCCTCACTTCGTCGCCCCCTGCGTGAACCCGCTGTAGATGTAGCGCTGCAGGAAGAGGAAGACGATCAGCGTCGGGACGATCACCAGGACGGTGCCCGCGGAGATGTTCTCCCAGTGCGCCCCGAAGGGGCCCTTGAAGCGGAACAGGGCGGTGGAGATGGTGCCGAGCTCCTCGGAGGGCATGTAGAGGAAGGGAATGTAGAAGTCGTTGTAGACGGTGATGCCCTTGATGATGACCACGGTGGCGATCGCCGGCTTCAGCAGCGGCAGGATGATCTTCCAGTAGATGGTCAGCGAGTTGGCGCCGTCGAGCCGTGCCGCCTCGTCCAGCGAGACGGGGATGCCCCGGATGAACTGCAGGAAGATGTAGATCGAGACGATGTCCGTGCCCATGTAGAGCAGGATCGGCGCCCACAGGGTGTTGAACAGGCCGAAGCTGTTGACCACTTGGAAGGTCGCGACCTGCGTGGTGACACCCGGCACCAGCGTCGCGATCAGGAACAACGCCATGATCGGCTTCTTGGCGCGGAAGGCGAAGCGGTCGATCGCGTACGCCGTCATCGAGCCGATGAGTACCGTGCCGGTGATCGAGAACAGCAGGATGAACGCGGTGTTCCCGAGCGCGGCGAGCATGTCCCCGTCGGAGAACGCCGTCACGTAGTTGTCGAGGTTCAGCCAGTCGTGCGGCAGCGAGAGCGCGCCGCCGTCGTCGACCTCGGACGACGTCTTCAGCGAGGTGAGGAAGACGACGACCAGCGGGATCAGCACGACGAGCGAGGCGAGTGCCAGCGACAGATAGATCAGGACCGGACCGATACGGCGGCGACGCCGGGCGGGCAGGGACAGGGTCATACGAGATCCACCCTCTCGTCGGGCACGAGCCGCCGCTGGATCCACGTGATCACCAGGATGATCACCAGCAGGACGACGGCCGCCGCGGAGGCCAGGCCCGTCTTGTTGAACTGGAAAGCGAGCTTCACGGTCTGGATGACGAACGTCGACGTCCCCGTCGCGCCCGCCGTCATGATGTACGGGATCTCGAACACGGCCAGTGAGCCGGAGACCGCCAGGATGACGCTCAGGCTCAGCACCGGCCGGATGCTGGGCGCGATGAGATGCCTGAACTGCTGCCACCGGGAGGCGCCGTCCAGCTGCGCCGCCTCGTACAGCTCACCCGGGATCGACTGGATCGCGCCGAGGAAGAGGACGAAGTTCAGCCCGGTGAAGCGCCACACGGACACCCCTGCCAGCGAGGTGTTCGCCGACGTCGGGTCGCCCAGCCAGGCGTGGTCGGGCTCGCTGCCGAACCAGGACAGCACCGAGTCGAGCGTGCCGCCGTCCTGGAAGAAGTAGAGGAAGACGAAGCCGATCGCCACGCCGTTGATCAGGTAGGGGAAGAACAGGATCCCCTTGAAGAAGTTCCGGAAGCGCAGGTCGAAGCTCAGCACTGTCGCGAAGTACAGCGCGATGACGATCTGCACGGCGGACGCGGCCAGGTAGTAGCCGCTCACGAAGAACACCCGGAACAGCTCGGGCCGCGTGAAGATCTGCCGGTAGTTGTCGACGCCCGTGAAGTTGCGGTCGGGGCTGACACCGTCCCAGTCGGTGAAGCTGTAGTAGATCATGTTCCCCACCGGGACATAGGTGAACGTGATCAGCAGGGTCAGCGGCACGGCGAGAAACAGCCACGGCGTCAGCCGGCGCAACAGTCCGCCACCGCGGCGCCACCCACCGGGCGAGGCCGCCCCCCGCACCTTCCTGCTCGGCGGCACACCGGTACGCGGCGGCCGCGCACCCACCGCATCGGTCGTCTCGGTCATGATCGGGCCTTTCGTCTACGCCGAACAGCGACATACGGGCAAGCAACAGGGGGCCGGCCGACCCCGGCCACACGAACCGAGGCCGACGACTGGCCCCTACGGACGGGGCTCGACCTCGCGGTCTCGCCCCGGGGCGGGAGGCGTCCGGAGATCGGGCCGACCCCGGCTTCCCGGCGGCGGCCTGCTCGGGACCGACCGCCGGTGGGACGAGCCCCTCCGGGTACGCCGTCGAGGATCGGGCGGGGTGCGAGGGCGAGTTCTGGTGAGCCGGCGGGGTGTGGAGCGGAGATCCGGCCGGGGTTGGAGGGGGTGTCGGGTGACTCCGCGACCTGGCCGGGGTTGGAGTCGGGGGTCGGGTGGCTCCGAGATCCGGCTGGGGTGGGGCTCGGGTGTCGCGTGGCTCCGAGAACCGGCAGGGGTCGGCCGACCTGGGAGTCGGCGTCGGCCGGGCTCACCAACGCAGAGCTGGGCAGGCACTGGCGCCGCGGCCAGCCAGTCCCGGAAGCCGCTCCCGGCGAGGTGTAGGCACCGCGACTGGCCGGCCCCGGCGACCGCTCCCGGCGACGTGCAGGGCCTGCGACCAGCCCAGCCCCCGCAGCCACATCCCGGGCGAGGCGCGGGGCGCAACGAGCCAGCCCCACCAGCCGTACGTGGCCAGGCACAGGACCCGCGACGAGCCCAGCCACACCCGGCCCCGCAGGGCCACGCGCAGGACCCACCACCAGCCACCCCGCCCCACCGACCACACCCACCCGAGCCCAGATCCACGCCCGCCCCATCAGCCCGCTCAACCGCCGGAGGCACCCGCGCTGCGCGCAGCCTCGTTCCATCGCTCGTCGAGGTCTGCGAAGAAGCCCTTCAGGTCCCCCTTGCGCGCACCCCGTGCGAGATCCACCAGCTGCTGCCGGTAGTCGGGCTTGGCGAGCCCGATCTCGGCCAGGTTGTCGATGGCGTTGACCTGGCCGGTCTTGGCCTCGGAGCGCTCGACGAAGGTGACATCGTTGTCAACGAAGTCCTTGAGGGTGTCCGGCATGGGGGCGGACTTCAGCGCGGGGACGGCGCCCTCCTTGGTCGAGTAGCCCGACTTCTGGGTGAACCAGTCGATCCACGCGCGGGCCGCGGCCTTGTGGTCGGAGTGGGCGTTGACCGCCTGCTGGTAGTCGGAGACGAGCGTGGCGCAGAACTTGCCGTCCTTCTGGACGGGGAACGGCATGAAGCCGATGTCGTCGGGGTCGGTGCCCGCCTTGTCGGCGGCGGCGCGCATCTGGGTGATCGCCCAGGAGCCGAGCTGCATGGTGGCGATCTCGCCCTTGGCGATCATGCCCTTGGAGGCTTCCCAGTTGGTGGTGTTGGGGTCCTTCTCGGACAGGTCGTCCGCGACGATGTCGTGCAGCAGCGTGTCGATGACGCTGAGCTCGCCGCCCGCCTTCCAGGGAGAGACGGCCCCGGCGAGCTTGTCGTTGGCGCCGGTGTCGCAGGTGACCGAGCCGATGTTGTTGCTCCAGGCGGTCAGCGGCCAGCCGTCCTTGAAGTTGGTGTAGTACGGCACCGCGTCCGTCTTCGCCTCGATCGCCCGCAGGCCGTCGAGGAACTCCGCGGGCGTGGTCGGCCAGTCGGTGACGCCGGCCTTCTTCCAGACGGCCTTGTTGTAGACGAAGCCGTTGGCGGTGCCGAACTGGGCGATGCCGTAGACCTTGCCGTCGACGTCGGTCTTGTCGCTGAACCGGTACTTCCCGCTCAGTTCGGCGGCGCTGCCCAAGGGGGCGAAGAACTTCGGGTAGTCGTTCTTGGCCACGGCGCCCGGGATCATGAGGACGTCGCCGTAGTCCGTGGTGTTCATCCGGATCTTGACCTCGCCCTCGTAGTCGGTGAGGGCCTCGAACTTCACCTTCACCTTCGGGTAGGTCTTGTTGAACTCGGCGGCGTACTTCGCCATCGTGCCGTCCTGGACCAGGTCGGTGCGGTGCGTGAGGACCTTGATGTCGCCCGAGACGTCGGCGGGATCGGCAGGCGCCGAGGCCGCCTCGCCCGAGGGTGCCCCTGCACCGCTGCATCCGGTGGCGGTCAGGATCGCCGAGGCCAGCAACGCTCCGGCGAGCGTCTTCCTCTTCCCCATGTGCCCAGCTCCTTCAGGATCGCGGCTCACTCTGCGGGTGGGATGTCGGCACTATGTCAGCCGGTGGTGAACCGGTAAAGCTCCGATTTCGAGCGCGATACCCAATCGTTACCATCACGGCCCTGGAGCCCCACAAAAGCGGGTCATTCGGCCACCGTTTGTTACGGAAGACGACTAGACCGGTTTATGGACAGCTCCCCGTCGCCGGGCTAGCGTGTGCGCGTCGCACTTCCCATCCGGCCTTACGCCAGGCGATTGGAGCCGCACCATGAAGGACGTCACCCAGCTCACCGAGGGCTGGAGCCTGCGCCACGGCGAGGAGTTGCTCGAGGCCCGGGTGCCGGGCTGCGTCCACACCGACCTGATGGCCGCGGGGGTCGTCCCGGACCCCTTCCTCGGCCTCGCCGAGTCCGAGGTCGCCTGGGTCGGCCGCCGCCCCTGGACCTATGTCGCCCGGCTGCACCACGACAGCCCCCATGAGCGCACCGACCTGGTATTCGACGGCCTGGACACCGCCGCCTCCGTCACCCTGGACGGCCGCCCCCTCGGCACCACCCGCAACATGCACCGCGTCCACCGCTTCGACGTCACCGGCCGCACCGGCGAACTCCTCGTCCGCTTCGCCTCCGCCTACGACGAGGCCGAGTCGGTCCGCGCGGCCGTCGGCGAGCGGCCCAACGTGTATCCCGAACCCTCCCAGTACATCCGCAAGATGGCCTGCAACTTCGGCTGGGACTGGGGCCCCACGCTCGTCACCGCCGGCATCTGGCGGCCGGTGCGCCTGGAGCACTGGTCCACCGCCCGCCTCGCCGCCGTGCGCCCCGTGATCACCGTCGAGGACGGCACCGGCCGCGTCGAGGTGCGCCTCGACACCGAGCGCACCGCCCTCGGCCGCGGCCGCACCCTGCACGCCGAGGCCCGTATCGCCGGGGTCCGGGCCGAGACCGACTTCACCGGCGACGAGGCGGTCCTGCGCCTGGAGGTGCCCGGCCCCCGCCTGTGGTGGCCCCGCGGCTACGGCGAACAGCCCCTGTACGACCTGGACATCACGCTCTCCGACGACGACGGCCCCCTCGACACCTGGCACCGCCGCGTCGGCTTCCGCACCGTCGAACTCGACCGCTCGGCCGACGAGCACGGCACCGGCTTCACCCTCGTCGTCAACGGCGTACGGATCTTCGCGCGCGGCGTCAACTGGATCCCCGACGACGCCTTCCCCTCCCGCGTCACCGCCGAGCGCTACCGCACCCGGCTGACCCAGGCCGCCGACGCCAACGTCGATCTCGTACGCGTCTGGGGCGGCGGCATCTACGAGGACGACGCCTTCTACGACGTCTGCGACGAACTCGGCCTGATGGTCTGGCAGGACTTCCTCTTCGCCTGCTCCGCCTACCCGGAGGAGCAGCCGCTCCGGAGCGAGGTGGAGGCAGAGGCCCGCGACAACGTTGTCCGGCTGATGCCGCACCCCTCCCTGATCCTCTGGAACGGCAACAACGAGAACCTCTGGGGCTTCCGCGACTGGGGCTGGGAGCCCACGCTCGCCGGCGACTCCTGGGGCGAGGGCTACTACCTCGGACTGCTGCCCCGTATCGTCGCCGAACTCGACCCCACCCGCCCCTACACCGCCGGCAGCCCCTGGTCCGGATCCTGGGACCACCACCCCAACGACCCCGCCCACGGCACCCACCACTCCTGGGAGGTGTGGAACCGGCAGGACTACGCCGAGTACCGGGCCAGTGTGCCGCGCTTCGTCGCCGAGTTCGGCTGGCAGGCACCGCCCGCCCTGGCCACCCTGCGCCGCGCACTCCCCGGCGAGCAGCTCGCCCCCGACTCGCCCGGAATGCTCCACCACCAGAAGGCCGAGGACGGCAACGGCAAGCTGAACCGCGGTGTGGCCCGCCACTTCCCGCTGCCCGAGGGCGACTTCGACCGCTGGCACTACCTCACCCAGCTCGTCCAGGCCCGCGCCGTCGCCGCCGGGATCGAGCACTGGCGTTCCCACTGGCCGGTGTGCGCCGGAACCGTCGTCTGGCAGCTCAACGACTGCTGGCCGGTGACCTCCTGGGCCGCCGTCGACGGCGACGGCCGCCTCAAGCCCCTCCATCACGAACTGCGCCGCGTCTACGCCGACCGCCTGCTGACCCTCCAGCCGGACGGGCCGGGCCTGGTGCTCGCGGTGATCAACCAGTCCGCCGAGCCCTGGCACACCCGGGTCACGCTGCTGCGAGTGGCGGCCGACGGCACCGTACTCGACGAGGGTGTGCTGGACGCCGAGGCCGGACCGCGCGAGGTGCTCCGGCTGCCCGTGCCCGACGGGCTGGCGCCGGCCGCCGGGTCCGCCAAGGAGTTCCTGGTGGCCGATGCCGACGGGCTGCGCGCGCTGCACTTCCCCGTCGCGGACAAGGACTTCGGCTACCCGCGGCCCCGATTCGACATCGAGGTGGAGCCGGTGCCGGGGCAGGAGGATAAGGTCGATGTCGTGGTGACCGCCCGTACCCTCGTCAGAGACCTCCTGCTGCAGCCCGACCGGCTCGACCCGGCCGCCGTCTGTGACCGCGGCCCGCAGACCCTGCTGCCCGGCGAACGCACCCGTATCCGCGTCGGCGGCTGCGGAGCCGTCGACGCCGACGCGGTGCGTGCGGCCCTGTTCTGCGTGGACGTGGTGTGAGCGGCGCGGCGGGGAGCGGACCCGGGGTTTCCGGCGGCGCGCCGGAGCGCGTCACCATCAAGGACGTCGCCGCGCGGGCGGGGGTCTCCAAAGGCGCGGTGTCGCTGGCGTTCAACCACAAGCCCGGCGTCTCCGCGGCCACCCGGGAGCGGATCTTCGCGGCGGCCCGGGAGCTGGGCTGGGCGCCCAGCGTGACCGCGCGCAGCCTGTCCAGCCGGCGGATCGACATCGTCGGCCTGGCGTTGTGCCGGCCCGCCCGGCTGCTGGGCCTGGAGCCGTTCTACATGGACTTCATCTCCGGCATCGAGAGCGTCCTGGCCGAGCGCTCCTGCTCGCTGCTGCTGCGGCTGGTGCACGATCTCGACGAGGAGACCGGCCTGTACAAGGAGTGGTGGCGGGGCCGCATGATCGCCGGGGCGATCGTGGTCGACCTGCGTGAGGGCGACCCGCGGATCCCGTCGCTGGAGGGCCTCGGCATGCCCGCGGTGGCGGTCGGCCACCCCTCCCTGGCCGGGCCCTTGCCGGCGGTGTGGACCGACGACGCCTCCGCGGTCGGTGAGGCGGTCCGCTATCTGGCCGCCCTCGGCCACCGGCGGATCGCGCGCGTCGGCGGACCGGCCGACCTCGGCCACAGCGGCATCAGGACCCGGGCGTTCGCGGAGACCGTCCGTCAACTCGGCCTGGAGGAGGCGCCGCAGATCGCCACCGGCTTCGAGGAGAAGGAGGGGGCACGGGCCACCCGTTCCCTGCTGCTCGGGGCCCGGAGGCCGACCGCGATCGTCTACGACAACGACATCATGGCGGTGGCCGGCGCGGGCGTGGCCGCCGAGATGGGGTTCACGGTCCCCGACGATCTGTCCCTGCTGGCCTGGGACGACTCCCAGTTGTGCCGGATCACCCATCCCACGCTGTCGGCGATGAGCCATGACGTGCACCAGTTCGGCGCCGAGGTGGCGCGGGTCCTGTTCGACGTCATCAACGGCGAGCACAGCGGCCCCCACCAGGTGCCGACGCCGTCCCTCACCCCGCGCGGCTCCACTGCGCCCGCACCGGGGCACGCGGGCTGACCAGAGTGCATCAAGGGGGGCCGCACCTTTGCAGGTGCGGCCCCCCTTGTTCCCCCGTCCCTCGCCAGGCCGGGCTGAGGGCCACGTCGGCCCCGTACCGGCACAGGCGTTCGGAGGGGTGGCTCAACTCTTGGTGCAGGAAGCCCCGTTGAGGGTGAAGGCGGCAGGGATGCCGTTCGTCCCTGTGGAGCTGCCGTTGAAGCCGAAGCTCACCGAGCCGCCCGCCGGGATCGTCTCCGTCCAGGACTCATGGGTGGCCCGCACCTGAGTGTTCTGCTGGACGACCTTGGCGTTCCAGGCGGAGTTGACCTTCTGCGCGCCCGGGAAGGCGAAGTCGAGTTGCCAGCCCTTCACGGCGGTGGTGCCGGTGTTGCGGATGGTCACGTCGGCGTTGAAGGTGGAGCCCCAGTCGCTCAGCCGGTACGCCACCGCACAACTGCCGTTCGTGGAGCCGCTGGTGGTGGTCACCTGGAGGGCGCCCGAGCGGGCGGAGCGGTTTCCGGCGGCGTCACGGGCGTACACGGCGAAGCTGTACGCGGTGGACGGGGACAGCCCGGTGACCGTGGCGCCGGTGGAGGTGCCGGTCGCCACGCGCGTCTCCTGGGTGCCGTCCAGCCGGACGACGTCGTATCCGGCGACCCCCACGTTGTCGGTGGCCGGCGCCCAGGAGAGCCTGACTCCGGTCGCGGTGACCTCGGCGGCCGTGGGAGTGCCCGGTGCCGTCGGGGCCTGGGTGTCGGTGCCGCCGCCGGAGAAGACGCTCGCCTCGCGGGCGGTCTGCTGGATGCCGTCCGTGCCGCTGAAGATCCGGCGGCCCCACGGCGTCAGCTGCGAGGCGTCGAAGCCGGACGCCATGTCGAGATACTCGACGCCCCCGCCGTTGCCGCTCCAGGACCAGCCCAGGTAGCCGATGCCGAGCTGCCGGGCCGCCGCCATGATGGCGTTCTCGTCCGGGTCGCCGTCGGAGTGGAAGTCGCCGAATTCCCCGACGACCAGGGGGAGTTTGCGTGAAGTGAACCGGTTGAGGTAGTCCTGCACCTCGGTGGCCGTGTCGAACACGCCGTACATGTGGATGGAGAACACGGTGTTGCGGTCCGGATCCGCGGCGAACACGCTCTCGGCATTGTCGCGCATGGTGAACGACCAGTCCTGGCCCCAGTTGGGCGCGTCGACCATCAGCGTGTGATCGAAGCCGGCCGAGCGCATCCGGGCGATGGCGCCCTTGGTGTCGGAAGTCCAGGCGGAATAGCCGGAGTTGCCGTGCGGCTCGTTCCCGAGGTTCAGGACGACGTACTCCTCCTCGCCCTCCACCGCGCCCTTGACGCTCACCCAGTAGTCCACCGCGCGGTCCAGGGAGACGGCGCCGCTCTGTTCGCCGTAGCCGGTGGTGTCGTGCGCCTCCAGGACGCAGACGAGACGGTTCTGCTTGCACTGGGCGACGATCGAGGCGACGTCCGTGGCGTCGTTGCGCGTCCAGCGGTCGCCCGTGCTCAGGACCACCCGTACGGCGTTCGCGCCCAGCGCCTTGATGTCCTTCAGTGCCTGCGTGGTCCGGGTGGGGTACCAGGTGTGGGCGTGGTTGACGCCGCGCATCACGAAATCCTTGCCGTTGGCGTCCAGCAGCCGTCCGTCGGCGACGTGGAACCCGGCGGCGGCCTGGACCGACTCGGCCGACTCGGTCGGCTGGGCGGTCGAGGGCGGTGCCGCCAGCACCGATGCCGTGACGGCCAGCAGCGCTCCCGCCGTGGCGGCCAGCATTCTTCTCATCCCTGTTCTCCTGTGGTCGCCCGCGCGGGCCGGCCGGAACGCCGGCCGGCCCGCGCGGAGGGAAATGGATCATGGACTCATTTCGCACGTCGGCTCTTCTGTCGGCGCCCCTGGTCAGGCGTGGATCACACGCCGTGCGCAGAAATGCGGGGTGCCGGAATACCCGAGAAAGCAGCGGCAGTTGAGCGCATCCGATCGGTGGCCGGAAATGAGGCTAGGGAAGGAAAACGGGGGAGACAACAGGCTGGACGAAACCGGTTAAGTTTAGCTGTGGTTCAGTTGGCGGGCGGTACGGGAACCGTCGCGCGGAACACCGTGCCCTCTCCCGATACGGTGACGCGCTCGCCGTGGGGCACATAGGCGGAGCGGCCCGCGGTGAGCAGAACGTCCCCGTGCGCAGCGCGCAGCCGTACCGCCCCGTCGGTGCACACCAGGATCTGCGGTCCGCCGCCGGCGAGGGTCCGCGCGTCCGCGTCGCCGCCCGCCCGGACCCGTAGGCGGGAGAGGCGGAAGTCGTCGACAGGAGCCGGGTAGAGGTCCTCCCCGCCGGCGTCGAACACCGGGCCGGACGGACGGACCGGGGCGGCGTCGAAGCGCACCACGCGCAGCAGCTCGGGCACGTCCACATGCTTGTCCGTCAGGCCGCAGCGCAGGACGTTGTCCGAGGCCGCCATGATCTCCACGCCCAGACCCCGCACATAGGCGTGCGGCACACCCGCGCCGAGGAACAGGGCCTCGCCCGGCTCCAGCCGGACGTGCCGGACCAGGAGAGCGGCCAGCACGCCGGGGTCACCGGGGTGAGCCTTGGCGATCCTGTCGTACACGTCGAACAGCGCCGCCCGTTCGCCGCCCTCCCGTGTCGCCCGCGTGAGCGCGTCGGTGACGTCGTCCAGCAGGCCAGGGGTGGGGGAGAGGAAGGCGGTGAAGACCTCCCGCAGGGCCCGCTCCTCGGGGTGGGAGCGCAGCACCTCGACGTACGGACCGAGCCCCGCTGCTTCCAGCGCCTCCAGCAGATCCGCGCTCGCACCGGCCGGCCGGAACCCGCAGAGCCCCTCGAACGGGCCGAGCGCGACGATCATCTCGGGCTTGTGATGAGGATCGCGGTACGACCGCTGCGGCGCGTCCAGCGGGACGCCCCGCTCCTCCTCACGCGCGAAACCCTCGGCCGCCTGGGCCGCGTCCGGGTGGACCTGGAGCGACAACGGGGCGTCCGCCGCGAGCAGTTTGAGCAGGAACGGCAGCCTCGCTCCGAAGCGGTCGACCACCCAGTCACCCAACTCCCCCCGCGGATCCGCCCCGACCACCTTGTCCAGCCCCTCCTGCCGCCCCGCCCGTTCGGCATACGAGGGCGCCGCAGGGTGCGCCCCCATCCACAGCTCGGCCTGCGGAGAGCCGTCCGGCGCGATGCCCATCAGCTTGGGCAGGGCTGTGGTGGAGCCCCAGGGGTAGGGGCGCACGGTGTTGATGAGTCGGTCCATGGGGTGGGTCCTTTCGGGGGCTTGTGGGGGCGTGGTGGGGTGTCGATGAGGGGGGCGGGTGGCGGAAGCGGGGTCGGGGCGAGGGCTTCAGGTGGGGCAGGGTTCGGCTGCGGGTGGGTGTGCGGTGGTGTGCCGGGTGCGAATGCCTGCGCCCCGGGGAGGGGGACCGGCCGGCCCCGGCGGTGGCGGTAGTGGTGGCGTGCCCCGTGCTGGTGCGGCCGCCCCTGGGAGGTGAACAGCCGTGGGTGGGCACCGCAGTGACGCGTTCGGTCCAAGCGCCTCCGCCCTGGGCAGGAACCGGTCCCGCCCGGGAGGGCTGTGCGGCGACGCGCCGGCTGCGAGTGCCTCTGCCGGGGAGGGACTGGCCGCGCTCGGCTGGGGCGGCGGCGCGCGCGGTGGGACTGTCTCCGACCTGGGCGAGGACCGCCCGGGCCGGGCGTGCGGTGGCATGCCCGGTGTGGCTGCCTCCGTCCCGGACGAGAGCCTGCTCCGCCCGGGTCCGCGGCGACGCGTCCGGGCGGGCCGCCTCCGCCCGGGCATGCTCGGGTGGGCGGGGGCATGCCCGGTGGGAGTTCCTCCGTCCTGGACGGGAGCCTGTTCCGCCCGGGTGCGCGGTGACGCGTCCGGTGCGGCCGCCTTCGCCCGGGAGCATGCTCGGGTGGGCGAGCGTATGCCCGCAGGGAGTTCCTCCGCCCTGGACGAGAGTCCGCTCCGCCCAAGTGCGCGGCGACGTGTCCGGTGCGACCGCCTCGGCTCGGGAGGGCGCCACCTGCTCGGGTGGGCGAGCGTATGCCCAGTCGGAGTTCCTCCACCCTGGACGAGAGTCCGCTCCGCCCAGGTACGCGGGGACGCGTCGTTGTGCGACCGCCTCCGGCCGGGAGGGCATCACCATGCTCGGGTGGGCGAGGGCATGCCCGGTGGGAGCCCCTCCACCCCGGACGAAACCCCGTCCCGCCCAGCCACGCGGCGACACCGACCGCGAGTGCCTCTGCCGAGAGGTGACCGGCCCCGCCCAGCCACGCGGTGACGTGCCCGGTGGGAGCCCCTCCACCCGGGGAACGAGCAGCCCGGTTGGGCGGCGCCGCGCAGCATCCGAGTGCCTCCGCCCGGAAGGCGATCGACCGCGCCCAGGCACGCGATGGCAACCGAGGTGCGGCGACTCCCTCGACCCCCGACCAAGACCCCGCTCGACCACCCGCGAGGCAACGCAACCGACCCCATCCCGGACGCGGCCCAACGGAGTTGGCGCCGCTCAGACCCCCGCCACCGGTGCGTACGGCCTGGAGCCGGCCTCCAGCGCGGCGGCACCGGCAGCCGCCGCGCCGATCAACCCGGCGTCCAGCGCCAGCCCGGCCGGGACCACCGCCACGTCCCGGGCGAAGTCGAGCACCGCGTAGCGGGTCAGCCAGCGTCGCAGGGGGACGAAGAGGACGTCGCCCGACTGGGCCACGCCGCCGCCGATGACGGCCAGGTCGAGCTCGACGAGGGCGGCCGTGGCGGCGATGGCGGCGGCGAGGGCCTGGGCGGCACGGTCGTAGGCGGCCAGGGCGACGGGGTCGCCCGCGGCGGCGGCAGCGGCCACGCTCGCGGCGTCCGGGGCGACACCGGCCGGTGCACGCCAGCCCGCTGCCGAGGCATGGGCGGCGATGGCCGTGCCGCTCGCCAGGCCCTCCACGCAACCCCGGGCGCCGCAAGGGCAGTCGGAGCCGTCGAGGTCGACCGAGATGTGCCCGATGTGCCCCGCGTTGCCCGAACGCCCTGGATGGAGACGGCCGTTGAGGATCAGGCCGCCGCCGACCCCCGTGGAGACGACCATGCACAGGGCGTTGTCCACGCCGCGGGCCGCGCCCAGCCAGTGCTCGGCGGCGGCCATGGCCACCGCGTCGCCGATGAGGGTGACGCCCACGTCGGCGGGCAGGCCCGGATGCGCCCGGACCCGGTCCACCAAGGGAAAGCCGCGCCAGCCGGGGATGTTGACCGGGCTGACCGTCCCGGCGGCGGTGTCGACCGGGCCCGCGCTGGCGATCCCCAGACAGGCGAGGGACCGCCACTCCGGCTGCGCGGACAGTTCGTCGAGGACCGAGGTCACTACGGCCATCAGCGACTCGGCCGGTTCACGGGCCGGCGTCGGCCGCTGCACCCGGGCCAGCACCCGCCCGTCCGCCGAGACCAGCGCCCCGGCGATCTTCGTGCCACCTATGTCCAGTGCTCCGTACACCATGTCCATGTCTTGAAGGTCCTCCTGCGTCGGCGGCATGGGATGGACGCGCCGCGGAGACACTGTGCCCGGCGGATGACAACGTTGTCTAGCCGGAGGGGGAGTTTAGTGCCGCGTTTAGTCACCAATGCCCTCCTGTCTCTGGTCAACTCCACCGCAACCGGTTCAGGAAGGCCTCTGCCGCCTCATCCGGAGACGGTCCTGCTCGTCCCATTTCGTCGTGTCGCGCGGTGTCGTGTACGGCTCCTCGTCCGCGGGATATCCGCCCGCGACCGCGCGCTGCCGTGCCGTCTCGGCGTCGAACTCCAGGCCGAGCAGGATGGCGAGGTTGCCGAGCCAGAGCCACACCAGGAACGCGATGGCGCCGGCCATGGTGCCGTAGGTCTGGTTGAGCGAGCCGAAGTTCGCCACGTAGAGGGCGAAGCCCGCGGAGGCGGCCAGCCAGATGAGCAGGGCCAGCAGACTGCCCGGCGTGATCCACTTGAAGCCGCGGATCTCGGCGTTGGGCGTGGCCCAGTACAGCAGCGCGATCATGGCGACGACGAGGGCGACCAGCAGGGGCCACTTGGCGATGGACCACACCGTCAGCGCGGTGTCGCCGATGCCCAGCGCGGTGCCCGCGCGGCGGGCGAGGCCGCCGGTGAACACGACGATGAGGGCACTGAGGACGGCGAGGACCAGCAGCGTGACGGTCACGGCGAGCCGCAGCGGCAGGATCTTCCACAGCGGGCGCCCCTCGGGGACGTCGTACACCGCGTTGGCGGCGCGGATGAACGCGGCGACGTAGGCCGAGGCCGACCAGACCGCCAGGACGAGGCCGACGACGGCCATGACCGAGCCGAGTCCGCCGCGGTCGCTGAGCTGCTGGACGGCCCGGGTGACGATGTCGCGGGCCGAACCGGGCGCGAACTGCCCGAAGTTGTCCAGCAACCGGTCCGTGGCAGAGCGCCCGGCGATGCCGATCAGGGAGACGAGCACCAGCAGGGCCGGGAAGAGCGACAGGACGCCGTAGTAGGTGAGGGCGGCGGCGCGGTCGGTCAGCTCGTCGTCGCGGAACTCCCGCACGGTGCCCTTGAGGGCCGCCCACCACGCGGTCCGCGGCAGCTCCGTCGGGGTGTCGGGGGCCCGCTCCTCGACCTCGGGGCCTGGGCCGAACCGTTCGGTGGTGCGCCGTGGACGCAGGGCTCTGAGCAGTCGGTTCATGGGGGCCGGGTATCCGCCGCCGGACACCCCACGCGCGGGCGGGCCCCCGCTGTCCGGGAGCCCGCCCATCGGTCCGTCGTCCGGCTCCGGCTCAGGAGATCGTCCACCGCTGGAGCGCCGCGCCGGTGTCCGGCTGCTGGCTGACCTTCGCCCCGTCGGAGGTGGCGGCGCTGGTCAGCAGCAGGCCGCTTTTCATGGAGGCGACTTCGTACGTGCCGTCGGGCTGTCGCTCGACCCGCCAGCGCTGGTTGGCGTTGCCGGTGCAGGTCCACTGGACGACCTTGGCGCCCGCCGCGGTGGAGCCGCCCTCGACGTCCGCGCACAGCCGGGACTCGGCGTTGCGCAGTTCGTAGGAGCCGTCGGACTGGCGAGTGAACGTCCACTGCTGGTTGGCGCCGCCGTTGGGCGTCCAGGTGACGAGCTGGGTGCCGGGCGTGGTGCTGTGGTCGGGGTCGTCCAGCGCCTTGCCGCCGGTGACCAGGGTGTGCGTGCCGTCGAGCGAGCCGGGCGCCGGCCCGACGGCGGTGAGGCGCAGGGTCTGTTCGGCGGCGGTGCGGGTGCCGGAGCTCCAGTAGCGGGAGGGCGCCGTCTCGGCGGTCCGTGCGGAGTCGGCGGACAGGCCGAGCACCAGCCCGCTGTAGCGGTTGACGAGCCGGTAGGTGCCGTTCGCGGTCCCGTCGGCTGAGGTGCCGGGGATCACCCACCACTGCTGACCCACCGCGGTACCCCCGGCCCCGAGCGCCGTCGCGGTCGGCCTGGTGCCCCACGCCCGGGTCGACGTGCTGCCGGAGCCGACGCCGAGCAGCGCTCCGGTGGCCGCGTTCGCGATGCGGTAGGAGCCGTCGCCGTTGCCGGTGAAGATCCAGGCCTCGGCCGCCGAGCCCGTCGGCGCGGCCACCGACGTGATCGCGGAGCCGCCGGTGACCTGGGCCAGGACCCGCCCGTCACCGTTGCCTATGCGATACGACATCGTCGTGTCGACCGGCGCGGCGGGGGCCGAGGTGCCGATGCTGACGTCGACGTACTCGCTCGACGAGCCGCCCGAGCAGCCGAACGAGCAGTACGAGCGGAAAGACCTGCCCACGATCTGGGAGCTGGTTTTGTTCACACCGTCCAGGAACCACCGGTACCAGGAGGCGTTGGTGTAGCTGCCCGTGTCGCCGATCAGCCGCCACTTCTGCGTGGCGAGGTCGTCGGTGGCGTAGAACTGCTGCGGGGCGTTGCCGCTCTGGTCCACCGCCTGCGGCTCGCCGATGTACAGCCCCAGGTGGGCGTTGTAGGTAATGTCCATGACGAACAGGGGCGAGGTCGGCGGCATCTTGCCCGCCGCGACCTGCTCGGCGACCTTGCCGCTGTTGGCGGGGTCGTACTCCTTGTCGACGGGCGTGTAGCCGGTGGCGCTGTCGGCGCCGACCGGGACCATGTTGCTCTCCCGGCCGCCCACGCCGGGCTCGGACCAGGTGCCGTCGTACCACTTGCGCCATGAACTCGGCGCCATCTTCTGGGAGATGGGGGCGCGGGCCACATGTGCGTGGAACGCCTTCCAGCCGCCGCCCTTCTCCACGATCCGCGAGCCGTAGAAGACGTAGAACCAGCCGGAGGCCGTGTCGACGTACAGTCGTGGGTCGCCGTCGCCGTAGTGGTACGTCTGCTGCGGGAAGGCGGTCGTGTCGCCGCGCCTGGTGCTGTAAGGCGAGGTGATCACATGGGACTTGATGTCCCAGGTGCGGCCCTTGTCGGTGGAGACGGCGTAGTCGATGCCGTCGTAGTGCAGTCCGTCGCCGAAGGGCTGCGGGGTGAACTCGTTGTGCACGAGCCCGTACCAGTGGCCGGTGTCCGGGTCGACCCAGACGCCCGCCAGATCGCAGTAGTTGCGCTGCGCGTAGCCCGAACCCGTGGGCGCGTAGGTGGACTCGACGCCGGTGGGGCTGTTGTTGCAGCGCCAGGTCGTGTCGCCGTTCTTGTCGTCCGGGTTGGCGGGGTTCACCGCGTTGCTGATCGTGCCCGACCGGGTGGCCGTGTCGAGGTTCGTGCCGGTGAAGAAGTTCCACTGGCGGCTGTCGTTCGCGCCGTACAGGGCGTGGGCCTGCTGGAAGTAGTAGGTGCCGTCCTTGTCTATGTAGGAGGCGGCCGGGGTGTCGTCGGGGTGGGTCCAGGAGCCCTTGGAGCCGACGGTGACGGTGTAGGTGGCATCGGCCACGGCCACAGCTGCCGTGTCGGCCTCGGACGCCGCCGACGCCGGGGGCGAGCCGAGCGTGCCGGCGCCGGCCAGCGCCAGGGCCGTGGCCGTTGCGGCGAGCGCTCCGGCCAGTCTCCCGCGGACAGTTGACACAGGTGCTCCTCGCGGCTGGAGGGGCCGCGCTCCTTCACGGCGGCCCCGTGCGGGCGTTGCTCAGAGGTGGGACAGCTGGTCGGTGTGCGGTGCTGCGTCCAGGACGTGGGCGCGGTGGTCGCGGCCACTATGGCAGAGGATGTTATCGATGCCAACGGGTCGCGCGAACATCTCGGGACAGCGCAGTTGGACTGCCATGTTGGCGATAACACCGAAGTCCGTGGGGCTTTAAGGCTTGGCCCCCTCGCCCGGCGGCGGGGCGCTGCCCGGGCCACGGACGGCGTCCAGGAGCGCCTGGCCCTGCGAGTCGACGAACTTGGTGAAGAGCTGCTGCGAGTAGCCGAAGATGATGGCCCACGCGATGATCTGCGCCGAGGAGTCGAGGGCGCTGAGCCCGGGGACGAAGCCGCCCCGCATGAGCAGCAGCCCCAGCAGCGCGGTGAGGGCCCCGGTCGGCAGCTTGAGGGCGGCCAGAAGCAGAGGCACGTTGTACGGCAGTGCCGTTCCTCTGATCCGGCGCAGTGCGGCGGCCGAGGCGACGGCCGCGGACACCGCGCCGACGATCTCCACGACGAGGTAGTCCTGGGCGCGGGCGGCCCAGCCGATCTCACGCGTGTTCGGCGGGTGGCCGATCCGGGTGACGCTGTCGGTCGGGCAGACGACGGAGAACATCCCGCCGTCCTCCGGGGCGAAGCACAGGGGGACCATGGCCGGCCATCTGAACGCACAGAAGGCCACCAGCACCGCGATCAGCAGCATCGTGGCCGAAACGGCGGCGAGGACCCGGGCGAAGCTCCGGACGCGGAGTGTCTCCTTGCGCAGCATGCGGCGGGCGAGCCCGGTCGTCTCGGAGAGGAAACCGCGGTCGCTCGGTGTGAGGTCCGCGCCTTTGTTCACCCGCTCGGAGATCTCTTTGATGCGCAGCCGACGCGGATCCTTGGGGGTGAAGTGCTCGTCGACCAGCGCGACCATCTGGGGAAGCATCGCCTTGACATCGTCCTGCGGGGCCAGCGAGACGATGAGGTTCTGCGCGGTGTCGAGGTGCGACTGGGCGACACCGACGTGTGCCGCGCCTCGCATGGCCGCGTGGGCGGAGTGCGCGAGTGCGTCGCGTGCCTGCTGCAGTTCTCGCTCGGCCACGGCCTTGTAGGCCGCCGTGGCATGGGCCTGGGGTGAGTCGGCGGCCGCGCGGCTCGCCGCCACGTCGAGGGCCGCCTGGATCTCGGAGATCCTCGCCAGCACGGCTTCCCGCTGTTCCCACGGCCCCAGCTCGGCGGCGGCCCATCTGCGCCTCTGCCACCACTCCTTCCATGGCCGCTCCTTGACCTCCGTCTTCTTGCCGTCCGTCTCCTCGCCCGATCCGCTGTCCGACATGGAACGGAATATGCCGGACCGGCCCGTCCCGGTGCCCGCGCCAGGCTGCTCGTCGGAGGGCCTCTCACCCGTGCGGCGGAGACGGTCGATACCGGCGAAGGACGCCCGGGGGCCGGACCGGCGGCGACGATCGACGGGTCGTCAGCAACCCTTCGCAACCGGAGCCTTCAGTGCTGAAAAAGATCGTGCGCGCCACCGCGCTCCTCGCCCTCGTCACCGCGTTCGCCGCGCCTGTCGCGCTCGCGGCGCCCGCCCAGGACCACCCCGTTGCCGCCCGTCCGGCGGCTGTCACCCTCGTGTCCTCCCTCGAGGGCACCGCACGGTTGGACTACCCGGTGACCAGCGAGGCGGTCCGCGTCAGCGTGGACGCCCACGCCGTGTACGACAACCTCGGCAGCATCCCCGCCCGCTCCTGGGGCACCTTCAGGATCTCCCACGCCATCCAAGGCCGGGACCACTGGGGCGAGTTCGAGGTCGACTGCCTCACCACGGGCGGCCCCACCGCCACCGTGACCGGCCGCCTCGTACGCACCAGCCCCGGCCACCCGTGGACGACCGAGCTGGACCCGCACACCCGCATGGGGGTGAGCTTCTACGTCCCCGAGCACGGCAAGGGCCGTCACGACCCGGCCCGCGCGGGGCTCTCCGGCGCGACGGCCAAGGGGGCCCCGCCACTCACCCGGTGCATGGCGCCCGCGGCCGACATGGCTGTGGTCGCGGGCGGCTACACGCTGCGGGACCGCGAGTCCCACTGAGGCCCGGTCGGCGCCGCCGGGCCGGTACGGTCAGCGCCGACGCGCCGGTACGGTCAGCAGGACCAGGCCGGCGCCGAGCACGGCCAGCCCGCACCAGCCCACGACCGGCAGCCTCTCCCCGAGCACGGCCACGCCCAGCACCGCGGCGACGGCGGGCTCGGCCAGAGTGAGGGACGTGGCCACCGACGCGGGCGTGCGGCGCAGGCCGTAGCCGAAGAGCCGGTAGGCCAGGCAGACCGTGAACACGGCGAGATACGCGGCCACGGACGCACCGCGCGCCGTGCTCAGCCAGCCCGTGTCCGTGCACACCACCACGGGCACGACGAGCAGCCCGGCCCCGCCGAACAGCACGCCCATCACCGCCCCGGAGGCGTGCCCGCGCGTGATGAAGCTGCCGCCGATCAAGGCGTAGACGGCGTACGACAGCCCCCCGCCCGCGGCGAGCGCCACCCCGGCCAGGTCCATCGGGGCGGCCTGTCCGGCGGGGTCGGGGGCCAGCACCAGCAGGGCGCAGCCGAGGACGGCCGCCGTGGTGGCGGCGGCCCAGCGGGCGGTGGGCCGGCCCCGTCCGGCGATCCACGTCAGCAGGCCGGCGAAGACCGGCGCGCTGCCCAGCGCGATCACCGTGGCCACGGCCACGCCGGTACGGGCCACCGCTGGGTAGAAGCACACCGGATACCCGGCCACCGCCACCGCGCCCAGCGCGAGCAGCCGGCGCTCGCGACGCGAGCAGGCACCCGTCAGGGAACGCGCCCCGCGGGAGGTGAGGAACATGAGCAGCCCGCCGAGGGCCAGACCGGCGCAGCCGATCGCCGCGGGCGGCGCACCGGCCGGGGCCAGGGAACTCGCCGTTCCGGTCGTGCCCCACACCACGGCCGAGGTGAGGATGGGGGCGGGTCCGCCGAGGAGCCGGTGGCGGGAGCGGCGCGGGCCGGCCTCGGCCGGGCGCGCGGGAGTCGAAGAAGCGGTGCGGTTCGGCACAGTCGTGTCTTCCGTCGTCGAAGCGTCTGGGAGTCGATCCGAGAACGGGCGCACGACAACAACCCCTGACCGCCCCTGAGGGGCCGGCCGGGGCCGGGGATTCACCTACCGCCGGAAGTCCGCGCCCGTCAGGCGCAGGGCGGCGGAAGGACGACGTGCCAGTGGGTGTTCACGCCGTGATGATAACCGGACAGCATCAGGGGGTGCCGAGTCGTGGGCCGCGACCGCCGTGGATCATGAGGGCATGGATGACGATCCGACGACTCCGGTACGGCTCGCGGCCTACACCAGGAGCGACCTGACAGAGATCCTCGGTGACGGCGACGACCCCTTCGGGGTCGCCGGCACCGGGCTGACCTTCCTGCCCAAGGACGAGCACTACGGCATCAGACTCGCCGGCCGTCTGGTCGCCCACGCCGGTCTGCTCCGCCTGTCGCTGACCGTCGGCGACACCCGCACCGAGGCCATGGGCGTCGGTGGCGTCGCCGTCGCCCCCGACGTCCGCGGCCGCGGCCTGGCCCGCCGGGTCGTCGCCGCCGCGCTGGCCCACGCCCGCACCCAGGGCCCGCCCTACGCGCTCCTGTTCTGCCGCACCCCGCTCGTCCCCTTCTACGCCCACCTCGGCTGGCACCCCGTCCAGGCCCCCGTCCACGTCGAACAGCACGACGGCCCGGTGCTCATGCCGCTGAACACGATGTGGACGCCGCTGCGCGAGGAGGCCGACTGGCCGCCGGGCACCGTACGACTGCACTCGTTCCCGATGTGAGGGCCGCCGGGAAACCCCGGTGACCCGTCGGTTCACCTGCGGATATGGTCCCGGTATGCAGCAGACAGCGACCACCACCCTCTGGCGTCCCACCGGTCCCGAGGAGCTCGCGCTGGTGCGGGAGTCGGACTGGCGGGCCTGGCCGCCGCGGCTGCCCGAGCAGCCGATCTTCTATCCCGTGCTGAACGAGGAGTACGCGATCAAGATCGCGCGGGACTGGAACGTCAAGGCCAGTGGCGTGGGGTATGTGACGCGGTTCGAGGTCGAGTCCGAGTTCCTGCGGCGCTACCCCGTGCAGCAGGCGGGCGGGCGGACGATCCTCGAACTGTGGGTGCCGGCCGAGGAGTTGGCGGAGTTCAACGCGCACATCGTCGGCCGGATCGAGGTCGTGCACGAGTTCCGCTGACGCGCGAGAGCCGCCGGCCCGGCACGGGGCCGGCCGGCGGCTTCGCCGACGGGGTCAGGGCGCGCAGTGGAACTTCGCGTCGGCCCAGTCCCCGTGGTCGCCGGACTTGGTGCCGTCCGTGTCGGTGACCAGCAGATTCACATGCCGGGCTCCGGCGAGCGGTACGTCCGCCCGGACCGGGTCCGACCTGCCGTTCACCGTCGGCGACGACCACAGCGTGCGGCCGTCGGCGACGACCGAGAAGGACACGCCTCCGTAGCCGTTGATCTCGTCGTCGATGCCGACGGTGGCGGTGAAGGACGTGCACTTCCCGCCGAGCCAGAACTCGATGTCGGAGTTGGCGTGGGCGCCGATGCCCTTGGTGTACGTCGCGCCGTTGAGAGTGAGCGTATGACCGTCGGACGCGCCCGACTCGCCGTTGCTGCGGTCGCGTTCGGGCGGACCGTAGCCGTTGGCGGACTTCAGCCACGGCAGATCGCTCGCCCAGGCGTCCGCCGTCGGCGGCTTCGGCATGGTGCGTACGGCGGCCCGTAGCGCGGTCAACTGTGCCTCGCCCGCGGCCCGGTAGCGGGCCGTGGCGGTCAACACCGCTTCGCCCACGCCCTGTTCGCCGGGCGGCGTCACCGTGAACTCGGCGTGCGCCCGCTGACCCGGCTCGACCCGGCCGAGCGTCCGTGCGGCCGACACCGTCCAGCCCTCCGGGGCGGCCAGCGACAGCTCGGTGGCGTCGGCGCCGGCGCGCCCGGCGGTGAAGTCGACCGCCACCTGCGCCGACGTACCGGCGCCGAGCTCGGCGGGCGCGCTCACCGCGAGCGTGCCCTTCGCGCCGGGCACCTTGCCGCCCACCGCGCTCGCCCCGGCCAGCTCGATCCGGAACGCCCGCGCGGTGCTCAGCGCACGCGTCTTGACCTGGACGACCCCGGACCGGTCGGTGGCGTCGTACCACCAGCCCTCGGCCGCCGCGTCGAACGCGGCCTTCGAGGTGTACCGCGGCAGCACCCGGTCGGCGAGCAGCGCCTGTTGGGGCGTGGAACCGGTGTGGACGGTGAACCGGTACGGGCGCGCGGTCTGCTTGCCCGTGAAGGCGCCCACGCTCGCGCCGACGTCGATCGTGACCGGCCCCGGTCCGCTCTGCGGCGCGCTCACCTGGACCCGCTGCTCGGCGAACTCGCCCGTCTGATGCTGCCGGGTCACGCCGTCGTCCTCGTACAGCGTGAAGGACGTGCGGCCCTGCGGGTAGACGTCCCAGGCCAGCGGGGAACCGGCCGTGCGGTCGCGGTACGAGGTGATGCCCGGCCACATCGGCACGGAGGCACCGGCCTTCACGAACAGCGGCAGCGTGTCCAGCGGCGCCTGGTAGCCGTCGACCGTGGTCGGACCCTCGTAGGTGCGGCCGGACCAGTAGTCGACCCAGGTGCCCTTCGGCAGGTAGATGCCGTCACGGACGGCCGTGTCGCGGTAGACCGGCGCGACGAGGAAGTGCTCGCCGGTCATGAACTCGTACTTGGCGGCGTCGGACGCGGCCACCGGGTCGTCCGGGTACTCCAGCGCCAGCGGCCGCACCGGGCCGACACCGTCGCGGTGCGCGCGGGCCGCGTAGGTGTACATGTACGGCAGCAGGGATTCCTTGAGCTTGAGGTACTTGCGGTTGATGCTCGTGTACGGCTCCCCGTACCGGAAGGGCTGCTTGTCGCTCGCGGCCCAGCCGTCCATCGTCATCACGGCCGGCAGGAACGCCTTCCACTGCAGGTCGCGGACGTACGTCTTGGCGCTGCCGCCGAAGATGCCGTCCACGTCACCGGTGGTGTAGGCGAGGCCGGACATCGTGGCACCTGCGTACGTCGGGATCTGCCAGCGGATGTAGTCCCAGCTGCCGGACTGGTCGCCGCTCCACTGCACCCCGCAGCGCTGCGCGCCCGACCAGCTCTCCGGCGCCCAGGTGAAGCCGCGGGCGTCGCTGTTGTCCTCGATGCCGCGGTGGGCGGCCTTGCAGCCGTCGAGCGCGAACTTGTAGCCGTCGCCCACCCAGGCGACATCCAGCTTCGCCACCCGCTGGCCGGCCTTCACCTGCTCGGCGAGCTTGTCGAGGCCGTCCTCGGTCCACAACCCCATTTCCATCTTGCGGTCGGTGAGGCCCTTGGCCGTCTCGGCGAGGTTCTCGTAACCGCAGCCGTAGCCGTCGTTGACGAGCATCCAGCCGAGCGGCATGTCGTGCTTCACGTACTCGTCGGCGACCTTCAGCGCGTCCAGCGTGTGCCGTTCGCCGCGGTTGGCGTTGTGCAGGTAGCAGTCCGAGTCGCCGATCTCCAGGCCGTAGATGGGCGGCATCATGGGCCGGCCGGTGAGCCTGGTGTACTGCCCGATCACGTCCTTGGCGGAGCGCCCGGCGACGTAGTACGCGTCGAACCGCTTCTCCTTCTCGGTGGTGGTGACCGGGTCGGTGAAGGCGTACGTGCCGGGGGAGTAGGTGTTGCGGTACACGCCGTACCCGGCCGAAGACAGGTAGAACGGCACCGAGTTGGGGTGACCGCCCTCGTTCCAGTTGTAGTCGACGCCCACGTCGAGGGTCTTGCCGCGGTGCGAGGTGTTGCCGCTGCCGTTCTGCTCGCCCAGGCCGTAGAACTGCTCGTCCGCGCCGCGCCGGAGCGTCTGGGTGGTGGACGTGCCGGTCCAACTGATGCCCTTGGTCTCCTCCCACAGCCGGGTGCCGTCGGCGCGATGGAGGGCGAAGCGCAGCGGTGACTTGTAGGCGCGCAGGGTGATTTGGTCCGTGGACAGCTCGTAGCGGTCGCCGCGGTCGGCCCACCGGGTGGTGGGCGGCGTGCCCTGCGGCAGCACGATGTCGTCGCCGACCGGGTCCGTGAAGGTGCCCTCGGGTGCCACCTCGATCCGGAAGGTCTCCTGGCCGACGAAGCTGACCCGGGCCTTGGCCGGGCCCGCGGTCAGTGTGTAGGTGGCGCCGTTCGCGGAGAAGCCGGTGACGTCGCCGATCACCGTCGCCGCCTCGGCCTCCGCCTGGGCGGCTGGCGCGGCCTGCGCTGGGAGGGCCGGGCCGGTCGCCGCCGCCAGCAGGGCGAGCAGGGTGGCGCCGATGAAGGCCGCCGGGCGCGTCGTGGGTCTACGGGGTGGAGCGGTCATGTCGATTCCCTTCGCAAGCGTCTGTCGGCACAGGTCGCGTTGACGGAAGGTGCTTGAAAGTCGGTCGCATCGAGCACAATCAATCAGGCGAGGAAGGTATAGCGCATCGGCGCACGCGTTGGCCAGAGTGCGTGCCGGGGCCGAAGGGAGAGGGCGGACAGGAGGACGGGCCCGCGTCCGAGGGGCGGTTGCCCCTGCGTCGGGCGCGGGGCCGGGGGTGGTGTGGGGATCGGTGCAGGGTGGGGCAGTGTGGGGGGTGAGGGGTGAGGGGTGAGGGGTGCCGGGTGGAGCGGTCGGTGTCAGGCGTTCCGGCCGCGCAGCTCCGCCCACCGGGTGCCCTCCACGAAGTGCACGTCGTAGCGGTCCTGCTCCGGCAGCAGGCTCTCCGGCGGTTCCAGGCCCTGGGACACTCGCCCCAGGTGACGGAAGTAGCCGAACCGCTCCACGCCAGGCGCCATCACCACGAGCACGTCGGCCCCCGTCCCCGGCGCCGCACCGAAGGCGTGCACCAGGCCCGGCGGCACCACCACCAGGCCGCCCTCGCCCACGGTCACCGACCGTTCCCCGAGCAGGAACTCCATCCGCCCGCCCAGCACATGGAACAGCTCGGCCGACCGCTCGTGCCGGTGCGGTCTCGCCCCGTCGGCCCCGGCCGGCAGGGTGAGCCGGTTGGCGCCCAGCGCGCCCGCGGTGGTGTCGCCGTCGACCAGCAGCCGGAACGCACCGCCGTGCGCCAGCCCCACCACCTCGGCCTCCTCCGCCGCCACGACCACGGCCTCCGTCATCTCGCGCTCCTTCCGTCGAAAAGGTCGAACAGGTCGAACGGGTCGAACAGATCGTCCGCGACCATTCGACAGCGGGAACAACCGCCGAACCAGAAGCAGTTGGCGCACACAGAGATCAGCGATCGTGATGAATGAGGCAACGAGGAGGGGGACGGCCGTGGAGCTGCGCCAGTTGCAGTACTTCCTCGCCGTGGCGGAGGAGGGCGGCTTCGCCCGCGCCGCCGAGCGCATCGGCATCGTCCAGTCGGCCGTGAGCCAGCAGATCCGCAAGCTGGAGCGGGACCTCGGCGTGACGCTCTTCGACCGCTCCACCCGGCGTGTGCACCTCTCGGCAGCCGGGGAACGGCTCCTGCCGGAGGCCCGCCTGGTGCTCGAAGCCGCCCGGCGCACCCGGCAGGTCGCGGCCGACATCACCACGGGCGCGGCGGGCGTCCTGCGGCTCGGCACGATCCACGGCCCCGGCGAGCGCCTCTACCGCGCCCTGGCCGAGCTGGCGGAGACGCACCCGGGGCTCCAGGTGCGCCTCAAGCGGCTCCCGGCGGCCGAGCGGGTGGCCGCCGTACGGGAAGGCGGACTGGACGCGGCCCTGATCCGGGCCATGACCGCCGAACCCGGCCTGCGGCTCATCCCCCTGCGGACCGACCCGCTCCACGTCGCCCTGCCCGCACGCCATCCCCTGGCCGCCGAGCCCCGCCTCGCCCTCGGACAACTCGCCGGCCTGCCGCTGAGGTTGGCTCCCCGGGAGAAGAACCCGCCGTTCCACGACCTCGTCAGCGACGCCCTGCGGGCCGCCGGGGTGTCCCCGCCACCGGGGCCCGAGTTCACCAGCCTGCGCGAGACCCTGGCCGAGATCGCCGTCGGCCCGCCCTCCTGGACCGTCTTCTACGACGTCTCCGGACTGCCACCCGCCCCGGGCATCACCATCCGACCGCTGGACGAACCGAGCGTGCCGACGTCGCTGGCCGTACGACAGGGGGAACTCCCGCCTGCTCTCCGGCACTTGACGGGGAGCCTTCAGCGGAGCTTCACGGACCGGGCCGGGTGAGCTCGCTCGCTCCCCTCGCGGTGTCGGGCAAGCCCGTCTTTCCGGCGTTGTCAGTGCCCCCTGCCATGATCGAGGCATGTTCGACGACGCCCGGGTGACCGTACCCCGCAGCAGTGACCTGCACGGCGGCAGGACCGCCGCCGTCCTGGCCGGCGCCTTTGTGCCGGGGGGTGCCCGGTGACGCCCGCCGAGCGGCTGCGGCGTGCGCTGACCGACGCGTCGTACGAGATCGCGGACCCGTACGGGGACGCGGCCGAGGTGTCCGAGGAGGAGTTGGGTGCGTTGATGCCGCTGGCCTACGGTGTCACGGCCGGGGCCGGGGCGCGCGGTACGACCTCGGCCCGGTTCGCGGTCGAGGAGGCGGCCAAGGAGCGAGCGCCCCGCTACACACCCGACACCTGCCGCGGGCTGTTCGAGGCACTCGTCGCGGGCACCGAGCGTCGGAACTGGGCCGATCTCGGCCTCACCGCGGACGCGTTGACGCGCTGCACCGGCCCGCTGCCCGACCTCTCCGAGCCCGCCCGCTTCCTGGTGGAGCACGCCCTGCGCGAGAGCTACGCGGACCGGCGGCAGCTCACGCTGCTAGCCCTGGGGGCGCTCGCCGGAGAGGAGACCCTGAGCAGGGTCGTACAGCACCTGCTCCGGCCTGAGGAACCCATCGCGCGGGACGAACTGGAGGTCCTCCACGCGCTCACACCGGCCGAACTGACCCTGTTCTCCCAGGTCGACCGGCAACCGATCGTCGACCCGCCGGCGCCGCCAGCGGCATGGCGGGCCATCGCCGCCCTCCCGGCCTACGCCGACCTCGCCGACCGCGTGCTCCATACGGCCGCCGACCGCACCGACGCCATCAAGGCGGGTACCGTCCCCTACCGGTCCGACAAGGCCTTCACCTCCCAGGAGGTCACCACGCTCGGGCGCGCCCTGCGGGTGGCGCTGGTGCGCGACGAGCCCTGGCTGCCGGACCTCCTGGACAGGCTGCTCCCCGGCATCGCCCTCGCACCGACGGCCGCCAGGACCCTGCCCTCCCAGGCGCTGCTCTACGAAATCACCCGCGCGGCACAGGAATGGCCCACGCCCGAGCTGGTCATCGGCCTGCGCACGGTCCGCGGGACGGTCCGGCACGCCGGTGTGCCCAAGCAGCTCGACAAGTCGCTCAAGAAGATCGAGGCGGTCCTCGCCGAGCGCACCGACGTGGCGCTGCGCCTGCCCACCCTGGGCTTCGCCGACGACGGTGTCCTGCGCCGGGAGGCGGGCGCGTACACGGCCGTCGTCACGGTCGCCGAGAACGTCGAGCTCGCCTGGGAGAAGGACGGCCGCCGGCTGCGCGGCCTGCCCGCGGCCGTCCGCCGCGACCACGCCGACGTGCTCGAGGAGACGCGCGAGCTGGTCAAGCGGGCGACCGCCCATCTCGCCACGCTGGCCCGTGCGTTGGAGGGCTCCTACAGCGTCGACGCCACCCACCCGTACGGCTGGTGGCGCACCCGGCTGGCCGGACATCCGCTCGGCCGGTCCGTCGTGGGCCGGCTGATCTGGGAGATCGAGACGGCGCCGGGCACCTGGCAGGCCGTACTCCCGGAGACCGGCGACCTTCCCGAGGCGCCCGAGGACGCGGCCGTGCGGCTGTGGCACCCGCTGCGCTCCGACCCGGACACCGTGCGGGCCTGGCGTGACCTGCTCGTCGAGGCGCGGGTGAGGCAGCCGTTCAAGCAGGCGTACCGCGAGACCTACCTGCTCACCCCGGCGGAGGAGGAGACCCGCGTCTACTCCAACCGCTTCGCCGGGCACCTCGTGCACTACCACCGGATGCGTGCGCTGTTCCGGGCCCGGGGCTGGACGAGCGGCCGTCCCTGGCACCCGGGCGACGACGACACGGCCGAGCGGATATGGGGCGCGGGGGAGTGGTGCGTCACCTTCCGGCACGCGCTCGCCGACTGGGCGGACGAGGATGCACTGGCCTCCACCGACCAGGTCCGCTTCACCCGCCGGACGGACGGGGCACGGCAGGTGGCGCCGCTGGCCGAGGTGCCCCCGCTGGTGTTCAGCGAGGCGATGCGGGACGTGGACCTCTTCGTCGGGGTGACCTCGATCGCCGCCGACCCCGACTGGACCGACGGCGGTCCCGGACACGCCTACTGGCGGCGCGCCGGGTTCGCCGAGCTGCCCGGGACCGGCGAGGTCCGGCGCGAGGCCCTCGCACGCATCCTGCCGAGGCTGAAGATCGCCGACCGGTGCACGCTCGACGGACGCTTCCTCGTCGTCCGCGGCGAGCTGTGCACCTACAAGATCCACATATGGTCGGCGAACATCCTGATGGAGCCGGACGACCGCTATCTGTGCGTGGTTCCGGCGCGCCGGCCGGCCGAGGGGAAGGTGTTCCTGCCGTTCGAGGACGACCGGCTGGCGGTCATCCTCAGCAAGGCGTTCCTGCTCGCCGCCGACACCGAGATCACCGACCCGGTCATCCTCCGGCAGATCCAGCGAGGGGCCTGAGGGCGGTTGAGCTGCTGAGGTGCCGACCGGCTGCTGAGCACTGTCCGGTGGGCTCGGTGGACCCGGCTGAACCGCCGTCAGCCCCGCCCGCTTCCGAGCCGTACCACCCGGGCCCAGGCCGGTGGCCGGTCGGGCGCATGGCCCGGGTCGTCCTCGTCGCGCGGCCCGGGTGCCCACAGGCGCGGGAACAGGCCGACCACCGTGCGGCACGGCGGGCGGACGGACGGCCAGGGCGTCTGGCCGTCGGTCAGGGCGACGATGACGTCCGGGCGCGGCTGCGCGGCGAGCGCCTTCGCGAAACCCGACCGCAGATCGGTGCCTCCGCCGCCCACCAGCGGAATGTCCTCGGCCCGGCACAGCGGATGCACCACCCCGGCCGCCGCGTCGCAGGACAGCACGCTGACCAGGTCGCGCCGGCCCCCGACGGCCCGGGAGATCGCGGCGACCTCCAGCAGCGCGCTGCCCAGTTCGGCGTCGCTGACGGACCCGGAGGTGTCGACCACGACGGCGACCTGCGGGGGCATCCGCCGCAGGCTCGGCAGCACCACCCCGGGCACCCCGGCCGAACGCCTCGCCGGGCGGCCGTAGGTGTAGTCCTCACCGACGCCGGGGCCGGAGACCGCCGACCGCAGGGCCGCGCCCAACAGCTCCCGCCAGGGCTGCGGCGGATGGAACGCCTCCTCCGCCCAGCGCTGCCAGCCCAGCGGCGCGTTGCCGGGCCGGCCGTTGATGCCCTCGGCGACCCGGAACCGTACGGCGTCCTGCTCCTGTTCGCTCAGTCCGTGCGCGCCGTCGGGCCCCAGGTCCCAGTCGCGGTCCAGGCCGTCGGCGCCGCTGCCGCAGTCCAGCCAGGCCAGGTCCCCGGTGAGCGGCCCGACGCCGATCCGCCGTGCGTACTCCTCCATGAGCAGGCCCTCGGGCAACAGCAGGGAGGCGGGCCGCACGACGTCCTCGGGCAGGACGAGGCCGTCGCCGGCGATGTCGTCGTTGATCTCGCAGTCCGCGGCGATGTTCATCCGCAGCCGCCCGGCCGGACCGTCCATCCCCAGCTCGCGCGCGAGCCGGTCGCCGCGGCCGTGGTGGTCGCGCAGCAGATGCGACACCTCATGCACCCACACACCCGCCAGCTCCTCCACGGGCGTCGCGGCCACGAAACCCGCTGAGACATAGCAGCGCCAGTGCCGGTCGACCGCCATCGTCGGCACCCGACGCGACACGACGACCCGCAGCGCGAACAACGCGGTCGCGAGATAGGGCCGGGCCCGGGCGGCGTACAGCCGGGCGGCGTAGAGCTTGTCGAGGTCCACGGCTCCTGCGCTCTGCGTGTCGAGGTCGACGGTCCCTGCTGTCCGCGTGTCGAGGTCCGCGGCTCCTGCGCTCCGCGTGTCGAGGTCTACGGTCCCTGCTGTCCGCGTGTCGAGGTCCGCGGCCCCTGCTGTCCGCGTGTCGAGGTCCGCGGCCCCTGCTGTCCGCGTGTCGAGGTCTACGGCCCCTGCTCTCCGCCTGTCGAGGTCCGCGGCCCCCGCTGTCCGCGCGTTCTGGTGATCGCGGGCCGGGCCGCACTCGTCAGGCCCGCTGTCCGGCGCCTCCGCCTTCATCGGGCGCCCTGCCCGGCGACGGCGGCGGGCCGGTTCGCCGCGCGGTGGGCCGCCTTGTCGGCGCGCCGGGACAGGGACACCGCTCCGGCGAGGCGTTCGATGGCCTCGGGCACGTCCCAGTCCTCGCGGCGCAGCCCCGCGAGCGCGGTCGCGGGGGCGACCACGAGGTCGGGCGCCCCCGTCTCCAGCGCCCGCACCAGCAGAGCCCATGCCGCGTCCCAACGAACCCGCTCCGGGCGGGCGTTCACGGCGGCCACCACCGCCTCCAGGCTGGCCTGGCGCAGATCCCCGCGCTCGGGCAGCTCGGCCCGCGCGGGGTCGGCGAGCAGCAGCTCCGGGTCGGGTAGCTCCATCCGGTCCATCGCGGCCAGCAGCTCCAGCCCCGGCCCGTCGCCCACGGTCCCTCTGACCAGCAGGGCCAGCACCTCCCGGGAGGAGCCCGCGGCGGTGGCGAAGGCGATCAGGGACAGCGTCATGTCCCAGCTGCGCGGCGAGGGCCAGGCCCCGCCCCGGCGCGACTCGCTGCCCGGCAGCCGGTGGACGAGGGTGGGCCGGGTCGTGAGGAACTCGCACACGGCGCGGCGCGCGAAGTCCACGGCCTCGGTCAGCCTCGCAGGGTCCAGGCGGGGCAGGGTCGCCCGGGGCCAGGTCCCGCCGAGGCCGCGGACGACGACCTCATGGTCGTGGGTCCACTGCAGGTGGACGAAGCGGTTGGCCAGCGGCGGGCTCAGCTCCCAGCCGTCGGCCGCCGAGGACCGCGGATTGGCCGCGGCCACGATCCGTACGCCCGGCGGCAGCCGCAGGGTGCCGATCCGCCGCTCCAGCACCAGCCGGAGCAGGGCGGCCTGCACGGCGGGCGGCGCGGTGGACAGCTCGTCCAGGAACAGCAGGCCCCGCCCGGCCCGCACCAGGCGCACCGCCCAGTCCGGCGGCGCCATCGGCACGCCCTGCTGCGCGGGGTCGTCGCCGACGACGGGCAGCCCGGAGAAGTCGGACGGCTCGTGCACGCTGGCGATCACCGTGGTCAGCGGCAGGTCCAGCGCCGCCGCCAGTTGGGTCAGGGCCGCGGTCTTGCCGATCCCGGGCTCACCCCACAGCAGCACCGGCAGATCGGCGGCCACGGCCAGCGTCAGTGCCTCTAGCTGAGTGTCCGGGCGCGGTTCGGTCGTCGTGTCGCGCAGCAGGCTCAACAGGTCGCCCGCGATGTCGAGTTCGGAGTACGAGGAGGTTGTGGGCATACGTCATCACCTAAGGGGTCTGGAGAAGTGCGGGGACGGGAAGGAGAGTTCAGCGCCCGGTCGTGTGGCGCGGACGGGAACGGTGGGCATGCGGGCGGGTCGGGCCCGGGAGCAGGGTCCGGCGCGGCACGGGGTCGGACAGGCCCGCCCTGAACAGCCCGTAGGCGATGCGCCGTTGCGCGGCCGCCTCGAGTTCGTCCAGCAGCGGACCGCTGCGCAGCACCGCGCCGGGCCCGAGGAGACCTTCGACCACGGCGAGCGCTCCGGCGATGTCGCCGTGCAGCAGACGTTCCCTTACGCCGGTCAGGCAGTCGGGCCGGCGGTGGGCCTCGTCGATGGCCCGCAGACAGGGCAGTGGTGGCCCGGAGAGCGCGGCGAGGAGTTCCTCGCGCCGGACCTCGCCCGGCTCGTGGTCCAGCGGGGCCAGCACCCCGTCGACCAGGCCGATCCGGTGCTGCCGCCCACGGCACTCCACGATGTGTGGCGCTCCGGGCGGCTCCACGGTCCGTGCCGGTGCGGGCGCGTGCCCCGGCACCAGGGCCTCGGCGACCAGCGGATGCAGCAGCCCGGGCTCGGCCAGACCGGTTCGCAGCAGCTCCAGGTCGGGCAGCATCCAGGTCGCGGCGTCCGGCAGCACCGGCAGCGCCGCCACCCGGCCACCGGCCGACACCCGCGTGACCTCGACCTCGGGCGGCCCGGTGCCGTCTGCGACGGGGGTGAGCAGCAGCCGGTGCCGTGCGTCGAGTCGTACGACGACACCGTCGGCGGCCGACCCGTCGGCCCGCAGCAGAATCCGTGCCTCGGCCGCCCACCGGTCCACGGCACAACGCCCTGCGTCCGTAAGGGAGTCCGGCGGACGCGGAGGCGTGTCACGCGCGCTCGGCGCGAAAGGTGGCGGTCGGTCCGCCCCGGAACGTGTCCGCAGCTCCCTGGCCCTGCGTACGTCCCACAGGTGTCGGTGCAGATCGAGGCGGAAGCGCCTGCTGGGGCGGGCGTGCGGGTGGCTGCCCGCGCCGGTGCCGGGGCGGGAGGCGTCCCACAGGGCGAGGCTCATCCGCTGACCGGCGTCCGCGCGGGCCGGCGGGGTCCGCACCACGAGATGCAGCGGGCTCACGCCGTCCCTCCCGGCGGCCTCGTAACGGGCCAGGGAGACGGTCAGGGCCGGGCGCAGCAGTCCGTCCGGGGCGATCCTCGGCATGTGCCAGCGCAGCAGGTCGGGCGCCAAGTGGCGGAGGTCGTCGCGCAGTCGGGCCGCCGTCTCCCGGCCGTGGGACAGCGCCACGGAACGCGGGGTGAGATCCACGTCGATGCCCGCGGCGGCACACGCCCCCGCCCAGTCGCCTGCGCGGCGCCGGGCGGTCGCGGTCTCGATCATGGACGGCGGCACGGCGTACTCGCGTACGCGCGACCAGAAGGAAAGTCGGGAGTCCCCGTTCGCGAGGTGAGAGGCCATCAGCACTCACCTTGCGCGGACGGTGCCCCCAATCTCTGAAGAGAGTGAGTCGTCATCGCCGTGATCATGGCACACGCCCGCAGGCCTGTCAGGTGATTATCCGCGCGGCCCGCGGGTGCCGTGGTCACTCGGCGGGCAGGGCCGCCCGTACGGCCTCGGCCGTGACACGCGGGTCGTAGCCCTCGGGTACGCCCGGCACCAGGATGATGTCGCCCACGATGTGCCGCGAGCGCAGCGGCGCGATCTCCTGATAGGCGGGGGAGTCCCACCACGCCCGCGCCTCGGCCATGCCAGGGAAGCCGATCATCACGACGGCCCCCGGCCAGTCGCCCTCCAGCACCTCGTGCGCGGTGCCGTGCACCAGGAAGCGGCCGCCGTACGGCTCGAAGGTGGCGCTGATGCGGTCGATGTACTCGGGGATCTCCGGATGCGGAGTGATCTCCCGTAGATGGGCTATGGCGTAGGCGGTCACGATTGTCCCTCCGGTCGGTCGAACGGCCCTGCTCACGCCGACGATCGTGGCACCCTCCGCCCGCTGGGGCGATTACCTCCGGGGTAAAGGCCCTCGGCCGGCAAATGCGGTTGACCGCCGTCGCCGTCCACCGGTCGGATGGCGTCCCATGAGCGCAGGACAGACGCATCCCGGCCGGCCGCCCCTCGACGACGATCTCGTACGGCGGCTGGTGGCGGGGCAGTTCCCCCGGTGGTCCGGCCTGCCGGTCCGGCGGATCGCGTCCGGTGGCACGGTCAACGCCATGTACCGCCTCGGTGACGACATGGTCGTACGGCTGCCGTTGGTGCGGGGCGGCGCGCCGGACGTGACGACGGAGCAGGAGTGGCTGCCGCGCCTGGCGGCCCTGCTGCCCGTGGCCGTGCCCGAGGTGCTCGGGGCCGGGAAGCCGGCCGAGGGGTATCCATGGCCGTGGTCGGTGTACCGGTGGCTGGACGGGGAGAACCCCGAGGCGGGTGCGCTGGCCGAACCGGTGCTGCTGGCCGAGGACTTGGCGGCGTTCGTCACGGCGATGCGTGGCATCACCCTGCCCGGGGCGCCCCGGGCGTACCGCGGCGGGCCGCTCGCTCTCCAGGAGACGGAGACGCGTGCGGCGATCGGGCGACTGCGGGCGCTCCCGCAGGAAGGCGTCGACTGCGACGCCGTGACCGCCGTGTGGGAGGACGCCCTGCGGGCGCCCGAGGGCGAGCGGACACCGGTGTGGCTGCACGCCGACCTGATGCCGGGCAACCTCCTCCTGCGCGGCGGCCGGCTCGGCTCGGTCATCGACTTCGGCTGCATGGGCGTGGGCGACCCGGCCTGCGACCTCTTCCCGGCGTGGAACCTGCTGCCCGCCGACGCCCGCCAGGTCTTCCGCGACGCGCTCGGCGTCGACGAGGCGACCTGGCGGCGAGGCCGCGCACGCACCCTCTCCCAGGCCCTGATCGCCCTGCCCCACTACCGCGACACCAACCCGGCAATGGCGGGCAACGCACGGCATGTGATCCGGGCCGTGCTGGAGGAGGCGGCATAGCGTCCGACGGGCTCAGGCGTGCGGTGGGATCACCCTTCCGACTGGCTCACGCGTCCGCTGGGCTCAAGTACGCAGGTACGACGCCCCGTTGAGGTCCAGAATCGTGCCCGAGGACCACTCGGCCTCGGGTGAGGCCAGCCACAGGACGGCCGCCGCGATCTCCTCCGGCTCCGCCACCCGCCCGAAGGGGCTCTGCGCGCGGATCGCGGCGCCCTCGGGCCCGTCCAGGCGCGGGGAGACCCGCTCGGTGGCGAAGAAGCCGGGCGCGACGGACGCGACACCGATGCCGTACGGGGCCAGGGACACCGCGAGGGACTGGCCGAGCGCGTGCACCGCAGCCTTGGTCGCCCCGTAGGCGGGGTGGTCCGGCTCGCCGCGGAAGGCGCCCCGGGAGCCGATGTTGACGATGCGTCCGCCCGTGCCCTGGTCGATCATCCGGCGCGCCGCGAGATGACTCAGGTTGGCCGTGGCGAGGAGGTTCACGGCCACATGCCGCTGCCACACCGCCACCCACTCCTCGTACGGCGTCTCGGCGAGCGGATGCCGTACGTTCACAGCCGCGTTGTTCACCAGTACGTCGATCCCGCCGAGCGCGTCGGCCGCCGCGTCCACCACCGCCGCGGCCCCGGCCGGGTCCGCGAGGTCGCCGCCCGTGAGGGCATGCCCGGTGCCGGTGAGGGAGTCCAGGGTCGCGCGGGCCTCCTCGGCGCGGGAGCCGTAGTGCACGGCGATCCGGTCGCCGTTGGCCGCGAACGCCTGCGCCACCGCGCGGCCGAGCCCTCGCGAGGCACCGCTGACGAGGACGCGGCGGCCCGATGCGGGCAGGTTCATGCGGATGCCTTTCCGTTCGGCGACGAGTCGGCGAGAAGCCGTCCCCACGCTACGCCCCGCCCCCGGTGCCGGATCATGGGACCCACCGCCCCACGGCCGAGGAGGACTTGGTGCACCTGCGCAATGTCACACCCGACGACGTCGACGCCTATCTGCGGATGCGCTGCGACCCCGTGATGATGGCCGACCTCGGCGGCCCGCTGCCGCGCGAGGGCATGGCGGACAAGGTGCGCCGCGACGCCCTGGAGGCGGCGGCCGACACCGCCTGGATCAAGATGATCGTCCCTGACCCGGGCCGCCCCGACGTGGCCGGGCTGGTGACCCTCTGGTCCCACGAGACGGACGACGGCCCCCTGTCGGAGATCGGCTGGATGATCCTTCCCGAGCACCAGGGCCGTGGCCTCGGCGGACGCGCCGCCGGCGCCCTGCTCCGGCGGGCCCGCGACGAGGACCGCTGGGGCACCGTCCACGCCTTCCCGGCCGTCGGCAACACCGCCTCCAACGCCATCTGCCGCTCCCTCGGTTTCCGCCTCCTCGGACAACGGGACACCCCCTTCGCCGATCGCGTCCTGCGCACCAACCACTGGTCGATCGACCCGCGCACCGACCTGACCTGACGCCCGCCCGAGCCCCGGAAATCACGTTGTCCTCCGGTGCCCCGCCCCCTAGGGTCCCGATCATGCTGCCTGTCGTGGAGACCGACGCCCAGTGGGACGCGATCGTCCCGGACGAGGGTGTGATGCGGCCCGGCGTCGAGGATCTCTGTGCGCGCCTCGGGCTGGCGGGGGCGTCGCTGAGCCGGTTCGCCGACGGGTCGCAGCCCGTGTACGCGGTCGGTGACGACCTCGTCCTCAAGCTGTTCCCCGCGGCCGCGGCCGCGGACGGGCTCGCCGAGGGCAGGGTCCTCGCCCACCTCGAGGACAGGCTGCCGGTGCCGACACCGCGGGTGCGCGACTTCGGGACGTACGAGAACGGCTGGCGGTACGTGCTGATGTCCCGGCTGCGCGGCGAGAACCTCGCCGGAGCCTGGGAGCGCCTGTCCAGGCCGCAGCGCGAACGGGTCGTCACCGAGGTCGGCGAGACCCTCGCCGTGCTGCACTCCCTGGACCCGGCCCCGCTGGCGGACGTGCTCGGCCCCGGGAGCTGGGGCGCGTTCGTGGACCGTCAGACGGCCGGTGCGGTGGAGCGGCAGCGACACAAGGGGCTGTCCGAGGTCTGGTTGGAGCAGATCCCGGACTTCCTCGCCGCGACTGCGCTGCCGCGCGCCCCGCGGGCCTCCTTGCTGCACACCGAGGTGATGGCGCAGCACTTCCTGGCCGACCCGGCGGACGGCCCGCGCCTGACCGGCCTGTTCGACTTCGAACCCGCGATGATCGGCGACGCGGCCTACGACTTCGTGGGCGTCGGCCTGTTCGTCACCCGCGGCGACCCGGCCCTGCTGGCCCGGCTCTGCCGCGCCTACGGGCGCACCTTCCGGCCCGACGAGCTGCTCGCCTACACGCTGCTGCATGTGTACAGCGATCTCCCTTGGTACATACGGGAGTTGGGCGTCCCCGCCGAGGCGAGCCCGGCCGCGCTCGCCGAGGCGTGGTTCGGCACGGCGTGAAGGGTGGCTGGATCAGCTCTGGGGCTCGGTGATGTCGATCATCCAGCTGACGCCGAAACGGTCGGTGCACATGCCGAACACATCGCCCCACATCTGCTTCTCCAGCGGCACGGACACCTGGCTGTCGGCGGACAGCTTCTCCCAGTAGCCGCGCAGCGCGGCGTCGTCGTCCCCGCTGACGGACACCGCGATGTTGTTGCCCGCCGTGACCTCCATGCCGGGCGGGGAGTCGGCGCCCATCAGGGTGAAGCCCGCGGAGGTCTCCAGCATGGCGTGCATGATGTTGTCGGGCTGGGGGACGCCCTCGGGGCGGAAGTCGGCGTAGGTGTTCAGCGTGAGGGTGCCGCCGAAGACCTCCTTGTAGAACTCCATCGCCTGGCGGGCGTCGCCGTCGAAGCTGAGGTAGGGGTTGAGACGCGAAGCCATGAATACCTCCCGGAACGGGCGGATCGGTCGATTACGCGCAGACTAGCGCGGGGCACTGACAGCGGCCCGCCGGACGGACCCGGCCCGCCGGACGGACCCGGCCGCCGCACCGGGCGGCAGGTGCGTGAACGGCGCGTGATAGTCCTTCGGTCATGACCTCGAACCAGTCGAACCACACCGGTCACGGCGGTGACGACCCGCAGGTGGCGGAGGCGATGGCCGCCGAGTACGAGACGCTGTCGCCCGCGTGCCGGGCCGACGCCGACCGGCTGAGGAGCTTCCTCGCCCCGGACTTCCACGAGTTCGGCGCCTCGGGCCGGGAGATCTTCTTCGAGGGGACCGCCGAGCGCGTCGCGGCCTACACCGACCCCGAGGGTGAACCCATCGGCGTGGAGGCCATGCGGGGCGTACGGCTGGCCGACGGGCTGGTCATGCTCAAGTACACGGCGTGCATCGACGGCCGCTGGTCGCACCGGACATCCCTGTGGCGCCGCGTGGCGCCGGGGCGCTGGCAGATGTTCCACAACCAGGGCACGCCCACGCGACTCTGACCAGGGCACTCCCACGCGATTCTGACCATGGGGCGCCTGGCCACTTCACCTGTAGTAGTCTGCGGCCGTCGTACGGCAAGCGGAGTGGGTGCAATGGTGCGCAGGAACGATCAGCGACGAGCCGCCCTGGTGGACGCCGCCATCGAGGTGCTGGCCCGCGAGGGCGCGCGCGGCCTGACCTTCCGCGCGGTGGACGCCGAGGCCGACGTGCCCGTCGGGACCGCCTCCAACTACTTCGTCAACCGCGACGACCTCCTCACCCAGACCGGCGCCCGCGTCTACGAGCGGCTCCGGCCGGACGAGTCGGTCCTCGCCCGGCATCGTACGGCCGCCCGCGACCGGGAGACGTACACGGAGCTGATGCGGGAACTGGTCGGCCGGGTCAGCGCGTTCCGGGCCGGCTACCTGGCGCTGCTGGAGCTGCGCCTGGAGGCCACGCGGCGACCGGGGCTGCGCGCCCTGCTGACCGAGCAGGTGCGCACCGACCTCGACGCCAACGTCGCCTACCACGAGGAGTCCGGACTGCCCGGCGACGCCACCGCCGTACGCCTGCTGTACCTGGCGCTGAACTGGCTGATCGTCGAGCAGCTCACCCTCCCGGACGTGCTGTCGGCGGCGGAGCGCGACCAGCTTGTCGCGGCGGCGGTCGACCGTCTGGTGCCCGGCGTTCAGTAGAGCTTGTTCACCGCCGTCCTGGTGGTCTTCTTGAAGTCCGCGACCTGGGCGTCCCGGAAGGTGCCCATCTGCGCCCACTTCACGAAGGTCACCGTACGGCCGTCCCGCCCGACCGAGAGCAGGGCGATGTCCGAGGCGCCCCAGCTCGACGCGGTGTGCAGGCCGTAGACGTCGGCGCCCTCCTCGACGTTCAGACGGCCGTAGTACCTGCCGGTCGCCGTCATGTCCGGGTCCTGCCGTTCGAGCGTGGTCGCGCACTCGCGGATCTTCTTGCGCAGCAGCGTGGCGAAGTTCGCGGCTCGCTGCGCGCTGCGCTCCACGACGGTCACCTGCAGCGCGTTGGTGTCGTACTCCGTCCAGAAGGTGCGGTGGGAGGAGATGGACGGGAGTGACTCGCCGACGCAGATCGGCAGCGGGTCCGGCTGCCCGGGGGTCACCCGGCCCGCGTACCAGGACGAGGTGGGGTGCGGGGGCAGCTCGCCCGGCTTGAGGAACGCCGGACCGCCGGAGGCGGCGGTCGCCGCGGGCGCGGCCAAGCCGACGGCGACCGCGGTGCCGGTTGCCACCGCGGCGAGCGTCAGTCGGATCTGTCGAGAACGGTGAGTCATGGTGCCCCCTGGAAGGTGTGTCGTCGCACTGGGAGGTGTGTCGTCGCAGTGACTGTGACCGGTACGACTCGTGGCCGGGTCGGTCCGTTGCGCCGTGTCCCGACACAAACTGGTCTCATTCGTCACGGAACGGCTACATCCACCCACTTCGGAGGCCCGCACGACCCTTGACTCCTCGCGCGCCCCTGACGATCCTCGTCGGTAACTTTCACTGGGCATGACAACAGCCTGCCCGTTACGACCGAGGGACGTGGGTCGATGGCCAAGGTTCGGCACCCGTACGTCGCCGCCGTCACGCTGCTGCTGCTCGTGCTGGCGATGGCCCTCGGCCCCGCGCCCAGCTCCGCGGCAGGAGCCGACGACTGGTGGAACCCGACCGCACGGCCGGCGCCGGACGCGCGGATCGGCGTGACCGGCGAGCCGTTCAAGGGCACCGACTCCCGTGGCGAGGTACGGGGGTTCGTCGACGCCCACAATCACCTGTTCTCCAACGAGGCGTTCGGCGGCCGCCTCATCTGCGGAAAGACCTTCTCCGAAGCCGGCATCGCCGACGCGCTCAAGGACTGCCCCGAGCACTACCCCGACGGCTCCCTCGCCGTCTTCGACTTCATCACCAAGGGCGGCGACGGCCGTCACGACCCCGTCGGCTGGCCCACCTTCAAGGACTGGCCCGCCCATGACTCGCTCACCCACCAGCAGAACTACTACGCCTGGGTGGAGCGTGCCTGGCGCGGCGGCCAGCGCGTCCTCGTCAACGACCTCGTCACCAACGGCGTGATCTGCTCGGTGTATTTCTTCAAGGACCGCTCCTGCGACGAGATGACGTCGATCCGCCTCCAGGCGAAGCTGAGCTACGACCTCCAGGCCTACGTCGACAGGATGTACGGCGGCCCCGGCAAGGGCTGGTTCCGGATCGTCACCGACAGCGCGCAGGCCCGCCAGGTCGTCGAGCAGGGCAAGCTGGCCGTGATCCTCGGCGTGGAGACCTCCGAACCCTTCGGCTGCAAGCAGATCCTCGACATCCCGCAGTGCAGCAGGGAGGACATCGACAAGGGGCTGGACGAGCTGTACGCGCTCGGTGTGCGCAGCATGTTCCTGTGCCACAAGTTCGACAACGCCCTGTGCGGTGTCCGCTTCGACGAAGGCACGCTCGGCACCGCCATCAACGTCGGCCAGTTCCTGTCGACCGGCACCTTCTGGCGCACGGAGAAGTGCACCGGCCCGCAGCACGACAACCCCATCGGCCTGGCCTCCGCCCCCGGCGCCGAGGCGAAGCTCCCGGCGGGCGTCTCCGTCCCCTCCTACGCCGCCGACGCGCAGTGCAACGTACGCGGGTTGACGGAGCTGGGCGAGTACGCCGTGCGCGGCATGATGAAACGCAAGATGATGCTCGAGATCGACCACATGAGCGTCAAGGCCACCGGCCGTGCCCTCGACCTCTTCCAGGCCGCGTCCTACCCGGGCGTGATCTCCTCCCACAGCTGGATGGACCTGAACTGGACGGAACGCGTCTACTCCCTCGGCGGGTTCATCGCCCAGTACATGCACGGCTCCGAGGGCTTCAGCGCGGAGGCCGGGCGCACCGACGCGCTGCGCGACAAGTACGGCGTCGGCTACGGCTACGGCACCGACATGAACGGCGTCGGCGGCTGGCCGGGCCCGCGCGGCACCGACACCCCCAACCCCGTCAGGTACCCCTTCCGCAGCGTCGACGGCGGCTCCCTCATCGACCGGCAGACCACCGGCGAGCGCACCTGGGACCTGAACACCGACGGGGCCGCCCATTACGGCCTGGTCCCCGACTGGATCGAGGACATCCGGCTGGTCGGCGGCCAGGACGTGGTCGACGACCTCTTCCGGGGCGCCGAGTCCTACCTCGACACCTGGGGCGCGACCGAACACCACCAGGCCGCCGTGAACCTCGCCAAGGGGGCCGCGGCCACGGCCAGTTCGGCCGAGTGGAACCCGTTCACCAGCTACGCGCCGGGCCGGGCCGTGGACGGCTCGCGCGACACCCGCTGGGCGAGCGGCTGGAGCGACGACCAGTGGCTGCGCCTCGACCTCGGCACCACCCATCGCGTCGGCCGCGTCACCCTCGACTGGGAGCGCGCCTATGGGCGTGCGTACCGGATCGACCTCTCCACCGACGGCACCGACTGGCGGACCGTCTGGTCCACGACCACCGGCGACGGCGGCCTCGACACGGCCGACTTCACCGGGACGCCCGCCCGGTACGTGCGCGTGCAGCTCCTGGACCGGGGCACGGACTGGGGGTACTCGCTGCACGAGGTGAGCGTCCACAGCGGCTGACGGGCCGCATGTCAGTGCCGTCTGCCAGACTGCCGTGCATGGATGCCGGTTACGCTCGCTCGGTCTGGCAGGTGCTCGAACCCCTGCACGCCGTCACGTACTTCGCGCCGGAGAGCCGTGAGGCCGCTCGCGCGGTGGGTCTGCGCGGTTTCTGGATGGGTTACTTCGCCCTGCGGGCCGCACCGCTCGGCGCGGTCACGCCCGGCGTGGTGGAGGCGGCCTTCTACAACTTCCACCCCGCGATGGTCCGCCGTGCCCTGCCCGACGCCTGGGACTTCGCCTCGCCCGAGGCGGTCCTGCGCGCCCGCGTCGACGCGGCCACCGCCGCCCTGCGCCGGGTGGCACCCGCGGTGGCCGAGGGGGCGGCGCCGGCCGTGGAGCTGCTGGAGCGGGTCGTCGCGGCCGCCGACGGAGCGGGACGGCCGCTGTTCGCCGCCAACCGGGGCGTGCCCGCGCCCGAGGACGCGGTCGGCGCCCTGTGGCAGGCCGCGACCGCGCTGCGCGAACACCGGGGCGACGGCCATGTCGCCGTCCTGACCGCCGAGGGCCTCGACGGCTGCGAGGCGCATGTCCTCTTCGCGGCCGGCGAGCAGGTGCCCGTGGAGGTCCTGCGGGACAACCGCGGCTGGTCCGCCGAGGAGTGGCAGGCCGCCCTCGACCGGCTCAGCGCGCGCGGCCTGCTGAAGGACGCCGACTCCCTCACCGCCGACGGAGAGGCCCTGCGCGCACACATCGAGGCCCGCACCGACGAACTGGCCGTCCGGCCCTACCGTGTCCTGGCGCCGCACGAGGCCTCCCGTCTGGTCGAGGAGCTGACCTTGCTGGCCGAGCAGGTCCTCGCCAGTGGGGTCATCCCCTTCCCGAACCCGATGGGACTGCCGCCCCGCAGAGCTCACTGAGACCCCGTCCGCACCGCCCCCGCACTGGCCGCCACCACCAGCGCGACGGCCGCGCACTGCACCACGGACAGGCCCTGGCCCAGCACCAGCAGACCCGCCAGCGCGGCCAGGGCGGGCGCCAGGCTCATCAGCACCGCGAAGGTCGCCGCGGGCAGCCGCCGCAGCGCGAGCAGCTCCAAGGCGTAGGGCACGCCCGAGCTCAGCACCGCGATGCCCAGGCCCAGCCCCAGCACGCCCGGCTCCAGCAGGGCCCCGCCCGCCGAGGCGACGCCCAGCGGCAGGCCGACCAGCGCCGCGAACGCCATCGCGACGGCCAGCCCGTCCAGACTCGGGAAGCGGCTGCCCGCATGGGAACCGAGCACGATGTACGACGCCCACATCACGCCCGCGGCCAGCGCGAAGCCCACGCCCACGAGGTCGAGCCCGCCCATGCCGCCGCCCAGCAGCGCGACCCCCGCCAGCGCCAGCACGGCCCACAGCACACCGGAGGCCCGGCGCGCCGCGATCACCGACAGCAGCAGCGGCCCCAGCACCTCCAAGGTCACCGCGGGGCCGAGCGGAATCCGGTCGATCGCCTGGTAGAAGAGCACGTTCATACAGCCGAGGGCGAGCCCGTACCCCGCCGCCACCGCCCAGTCCCCGCGCGAGAGGCCCCGCAGTCGTGGCCGCACCACCACCAGCAGCAGCACCGCCGCCAGGGTCACCCGCAGCGCGACCGTGCCGAGCGCCCCCGCCCGCGGGAACAGCAGGGCCGCGCAGGCGGAGCCGAACTGCACCGACACCGCCCCTACCAGCACCAGGCCGACCCCGGCGAGCGTGCCGGGCCGCGCTGAGGATCGTAGAGAGAGTGCCGTGGCCGTCGTGTCGCGCACCGGAGTCGTCATGCGCTCCACGCTAGGGAGCGCGCCGCCGCCCGTGAAATGCCGATTCCGCTGCGGTTATGCTTGCGAAGCATGACCATCGAGCTGCGGCATCTGCGGGCCTTCCTCGCCATCGCCGACGAAGGCAACGTCACCCGTGCCGCCGCCCGGCTCCACCTCGGGCAGCCCGCCCTGTCGCGCACGCTGCGCCAGCTGGAGGACCATCTGGGCGCCCGGCTCGTCGACCGGTCCACCCATCACCTGCGGCTCACGGCGGAGGGCCGGACCTTCCGGGACAAGGCGCGGGCCGCGCTCGCCGCTGTGGAGACCGCCCTCGACCCGGCCGGACTGCGCGGCTGGCCGCTGCGCCTCGGCCACACCTGGGCCGCGCTCGGCGATCACACCGTGCCGCTGCTGCGCCGCTGGGACGAGACGTACCCGGACGTGCCCCTGGAACTGCTGCGCGTCGACGACCGTACGGCGGGACTCACCCAGGGCAAGGTCGACGCGGCGCTGCTGCGCGGCCAGGTCACCGCTCCCGGCGTGCGCACCGAGCTGCTGCTGTCGGAGGAGCGGGTCGTCGTCATGGCGGCGGACAGCCCGCTCGCCGCGCTGCCCCGCGTGACCCTCGCGGGCCTCGCCGCGCACACCATCGCCCTGAACACCGTGTCCGGCACCACGACCCTGGACCTGTGGCCGGCCGGGCGGCGGCCGGCCGCGAGCGTCGAGGTGACCAACACCGACGAGTGGATCATCGCCATCGCCGCCGGCCGCGCGGTCGGCGTGTCCACCTCGGCCACCCCGAGCAACCACGCCCACCCCGCCCTCGCCTACCGCCCCCTCGCCGACGCGCCGCCCGTCCCCGTCCTCCTCGCCTGGCGCGACGGACCGGGCCACCCCGCGGTGCCGGATCTGCTGGCGCTCGTGCGGGAGGTCGTCGCCCGCGCCGCGTGATCCGGAACACCCGCGTCCGGCAACGTACGAGCACAGGACGGGTGCGACCCGGAGCGTGTGACCGGAGTAACGGCCGTACGACCCGTGCCTCTCCCACCCCGTCTGCCACGATGGGCGACGCCGTCATCCGGCACCGAGGAGTGAGCCGCGCAGCGCAGCCGGTGTTCCCACTCCCGCCGGAACACCCCCTCCGAGTCCCGCCGGACTCCTCCCGAGTGACTTCACCGTGCCTTCCACACCTGTCTCCGCCGTGCCCTCGTCCGCCTCCCACTCGCCGTGGCGTTCGCTGCGCCACCGCAGCATGCGCTGGTGGTCGCTGGCCAACTTCGTGTCGAACACCGGCACCTGGATGCAGCTCACCGTGCAGAACCTGCTCGTGCTGCAGATCACCGGCTCCGCCGCCGCCACCGGCCTGTCGATGTCCGTCCAGGCCGCCCCCGCGCTGCTCATCAGCGTGTTCGGCGGCGCCGCCGTCGACCGCTGGCCCCGGCGTCTGACGGCCGCCGTCAGCCAGGCGCTGCTCGGCCTCGTCGCCTTCGCCACGGCCACGCTGGTCGCGCTGGACCGGCTGGACGTCACGACCCTGATGGTGCTCGCCGCCGTGACCGGCGTCGTCGCCACCGTCGACGGGCCCGCCTGCGCCCTGCTGGGCAACGACCTGGTGCCGCCGGAGGACGTGCCGTCGGCCATAGGCGTCGGCTCCCTGGTGCACAGCGCCGGTCGGCTCGTGGGGGCGGGCCTCGCGGGAGCCACGGTCGCCTTCGTCGGCACGGCCGCGGCGTACGCGGCGAACGGTCTGTCCTTCCTGTTCGTGGCGGCGGTCATCCCGTTCCTGCGGCCCGTGCGGCACACCGAGCCCGCGTCCGCGAAGGAGCGCACCGAGCCGGCGCTCGCGAAGGGGCCCGACGCGCCCGGCGACGCCATGACCGTGCGCGAGGGCCTGATGTTCTTCATGCGCCGACCACGGCTGGTCGCGCTCGCCGGAATCACCGGCGTGAGCGCCGTCTTCGGCCGCAACTACGGACTCACCCTCACCGTCCTGGTCACCGGCCCCCTCGCGGGCGGCGCCGGCGCCTTCGGCACCGTTTCCACCGTCCTCGCCGTCGGCGGCATCCTCGGCGCCGTCCTCGGCGCCCGGCTGCGCCGGCCCTCCGTACGCCTCGTCGGCGTGCTCGCCGCCGGCGGCGGTCTGCTCCAGGTGGCGGCCGGGCTGTCGCCGTCGATGACCGTACTGCTGGCGCTCGTGCTGCCGATGGCCATCGTCGAGTCCGTGTCCGACACGGCCGGCACCTCCGTTCTCCAGACCGACCCGCCCGCCCGGATGCGCGGCCGCGTCCTCGGCGTCTGGGGCACCATCGCCACCGTCTGGGGCCTCGGCGGCCCGCCCGCCCTCGGCTTCCTCATGGAACACGCCGGAGCACGCGGCGCCCTGGTCACCGGCGGACTCCTCATCGCAGGCGTCATCGGCACCGGCTTCCTGTTCCGCTCCCGCCGCACTCCGGTCACCGTCCCCGTGCCGACCCTGCACGAGGATCTGCGCGAGCGGGAGGCGCTGGCCCCGGCGGCCTGACAGTCACCGCAGTCCCGCCGTTCGCCTGTGCCACGGCCCGGCGAGGACCGAGGATGGGGCCGTGACGGGAGCCGGCGGGGGCGAAACGCGGTCGCAGGACCCAGGGCCGGAGGACCCGGCGCCGGGGGAGGCGGGCGGTGCGGAAGAGGTGCGCGGCGGCAGGACGGTCTCGCTGCTCCCCTCGCTCGCCTCGCAGACGGCGCTGCTGACCGCGCTGATGTTCTACTTCGGCTGGGTCTCCACGCGGGCCGCGTACCGCTACTTCCGGGTCGACACCAGCCTGTTGGACTTCTCGACGGTCGACTACATGCTGCGCGGGGTCCGGCTCGCCTACCCCACCCTGCTCACGCTCGGCCTGGTGGCGTTCTTCTGCGTGCACGCCCACCACGTCGTACGGCAACGCGCCGAGTCCGACCCGGAGCTGACGCGGCGGCTCGGCCGGGTCCTCGAACAGGCCGGATTCGCCGGGGTGCTGCTCGGGCCGGCCGTCGTGGCCCTGCTGGACAGCGGCAGCGGGACGGAACCGCCGCCCGGCCCGGCGCTGATGACGGCCGGCTTCGCGGCGGTGGCCTACGGCGATGTCCTCGCTCCTGGGCAACCACACGCACGGAGCCCGCTGTGGCGGGGCATGGCCCGGCCCCCGGAGTCCGGTCGGTGCGGCTGAAGCGGCCCGCGGGAGCAGAGCCGCTGTACCGCTACCGCGTCACCGGCCTGAAGCTCCTCATCAGGTCCGGCAGCCGCTGCTTCCTCGTCCCCGAGAACTGGCGCCCCGAACGAGGCCCGGTCATCGTCCTGCCGAGCGACCCGAAGGACCTGGAGGTGCGGATGGAGTTCCGGGAGCCCGGGAGCTGATGGCGGCACGCGGGTGTACGAGCACCCCGTACCGGCAGTCCTCGGCGACCACCCCGAACTCCCGTGTCTCCGCCTCGGCGCGCACGCAGAGGGTCGCGACCCAGGGCTCGGTGACGGACCTGGCGGAGGCGTCCACCAGCGTGACGTCGAAGGTCTCGGGCTCCCCGGCCTTCAGGTGCAGCGCACGGGTGGGCGCGAGCAGTTCCGTGTCGGCCCGGGCGGGGAGCCGTAGCGTCGGCGGGGCCGTACCGGACGGTGCGGTGGGGCGCGTGTGCCGTCCTTCGGGACGCGGCCGCAGGGTCAGAGCGGTCACGAGTACGTCGGTGCCGCCCGCCTGTACGGTGATGTGGAGCCGCGCCGTGCGCACCGGCGCCCGGGGGCAGGCCGGGGACGCCGGGCCGGTGTCCTCGGGGCACGGAAACACCGTCCAATTCTCGGCGGTCGGCCTGCCCACGTCCACGGTCAAGGGGTCCGCCACGGGACTCATCGTCGCGCCGATGCTCAGCAGACCGCCCAGCACCACCGCCACGCCGAGCAGCAGGGCCAGGAGCCCCAGCCAGATCGACAGGCTGCCGGGGCGCGGGCGGGGGACCGACGGCGTGCCGTCCTCACCTCGCGGCTCTTCCTCCGCGGCGTCGGCGGCCGTCATGCCCAGCACCTTGGCGTAGTCGTCGCCTCAGGGGCAAGGGAGGCGGCTCAGGGGCAGGGTCGGCGGCGACGACAGGTGCGTAATTCGGTGGAGCCCTGACGAGGCGTCGGGATAGCCTCCCCGCCGTGAACCAAGCCGCCGCCCTCGCCTCATGAGCCTGTCCAGGACCCTGCTGGACGTACGCCCCCTGCGGACCTCGCCTCTCTTCCGGCGGCTGCTGATCGGGCGGACCGTGTCCACGCTCGGCGGCTTCATGACCGCCGTCACCGTCATGTACCAGGTGTGGGACATGACCCACAGCACCGTCTGGAGCGGAGCCGTCGGTCTCGCGCAGGCGCTGCCGCTGGTCGGGGTCGGGCTGGTGGCGGGCGCCTTCGTCGACCGGTCCGACCGGCGCCGGGTGTACCTGGTGGCCACCGTCGGACAGGCGGTGTGCTCGGTGCTGCTGGCCGTCCAGGCGTTCGCCGGGACCGTGCCGGTCGCCGTGATCCTGGCGCTGGTCGCGGCGCAGTCCGCGTTCGGCGCGCTCGGCGCCCCCGCGGCGGGCGTGTTCCTGCCGCGGCTGCTGCCCCGTGACCAGATCGCCGCCGGGCTCGCCCTGAACCAGGTCACCGGCCAGGCCATGATGCTGCTCGGCCCGGCCGTCGCGGGCCTGGTGCTCGGCTGGTGGGGCATCGGCGTCTGCTACGTGGTCGACGCCGTCAGCTTCGGGGTCGCCTTCTACGGCGCCTTCGGCCTGCCCGCGCTCCCGCCCGAGGGCGAGAAGTCCCGGGCCGGGATGCACGGCGTCCTGGACGGGCTGCGCTTCCTGACCGGGCACCGGGTGGTGCGCGGCGCGCTCGTCACCGACCTCGCCGCCACGCTGCTGGCCATGCCGATCAGCCTCTTCCCGGTCGTCAACGCCGAGCGCTTCGGCGGCGATCCGCGCACCCTCGGCCTGTTCCTGTCCGCGCTCGCCGTGGGGGGTGTCGCAGCGACCGCGTTCTCCGGGCCGCTCACCCGGCTGGCCCGTCCCGGGCCGGTCATGCTGGTCGCGTCCGGGACATGGGGCGCCGCCCTCGTCCTGTTCGGCATGACCGAGGCCGCCTGGGCCGCCTTCGCCACCCTCGCGCTGGCCGGGGCCGCGGACTCCGTGGCCGTCCTGTCCCGCACCACGATCATCCAGACCCACACCCCCGACGCCCTGCTGGGCCGGGTGACGGCCGCCGAGCTGATCGTCGGCCAGGCGGGACCGCATCTGGGCAACCTCCGCGGCGGCCTCCTGGCCGGCTGGACCTCCGGCGCGACCGCCCTGATCACGGGCGGCCTGATGTGCCTGGCCGCGGTGGCGACCGTGGCGGGCACGACCCCGGAACTCCGGCGCGACGCCGGCGCCTCCTCGGCGGGAGCCCGGAAGGGGGAGCGGCCCGGGCCTGCCGACGGCGAGCCGCAGCGCGGACCCGTCGAGGAGGAACCGGCGGGGCCGTGATCCGGGCCGCTCGCCCTGGTGGGCGCCCCTCCGCTCCGGCACCGACCTGAGCCGCGTCAGCGGGCTCCGGCCCGAGGGCTGCCCCGTGACCCGGCTCGGGGCAGCCTGCCCAGGTGGGCGCGCCCCTTCACGCGGGCACCGGCCTGAGCCGCGTCAGCGGGCTCCGGCCCGAGGCTGCGCCTGAGGGTCCTTCCCGGCTGGGCGGCCCGAAGCGCCCGCCCGGAGCGCCCGCCCGGAGCCTGAAGCGCCCGCCCGGGCCGGCCGAAGCGGCCCCCCCCGGGCCGGCCGAAGCGGCCCCCCCCGGGCCGGCCGAAGCACCCGCCCGGGCCGGCCGAAGCACCCGCCCGGGCCGGCCGAAGCACCCGCCCGGGCCGGCCGAAGCACCCGCCCGGGCCGGCCGAAGCACCCGCCCGGGCCGGCCGAAGCACCCGCCCGGGCCGGCCGAAGCACCCGCCCGGTGCCCGAAGAAGCCCGAAGGCCCCTCCCCGCCAAGCCGACCCCAAGGCCCCGCCGGCCGTGTCCTCACCCCAGCTCGACCAGCAGGTCACCACCCTCCACCTGCTGGACCCGGTTCACCGCGAGCCGCGCGACCCGGCCGGACATGGGCGCGGTGATGGAGGCCTCCATCTTCATGGCCTCGATGGTGGCGAGGGTCGTCCCGGCCTCCACCTCGTCGCCCTCGGCGACCACGAGCGTGACCACGCCCGCGAAGGGGGCGGGGACATGGCCGGGGTTGGTCCGGTCGGCCTTCTCCGTGACCGGGACGTCGGTCGCGGCGGCGCGGTCGCGGACCTGGATGGGGCGGAGCTGGCCGTTGAGGGAGGACATCACCGTGCGCATGCCCCGCTCGTCGGCCTCGCCGACGGCCTGGAGCTCGATCAGCAGCCGGACCCCGGGCTCCAGGTCGATGGCGTACTCCTGCCCGGGCCGCAGCCCGTAGAAGAAGTCCTTGCTGTCGAGCACGCTGGTGTCGCCGAAGGCCTGCCGGTGGTGGTCGAACTCCCGCGTCGGCGCCGGGAACAGCAGCCGGTTCAGCGTGGCCCGCGGCTCCTTCACCAGCCCGGCCCGGTCCTCGGCGGACAGCTCCGCCATCGGCTTGGCCTCGGCCCGTCCGCGCAGCGCCTTGCTGCGGAACGGCTCGGGCCAGCCGCCGGGCGGGGTGCCCAGCTCGCCGCGCAGGAAGCCGATGACCGAGTCCGGGATGTCGTACTTGTCAGGGTTGGTCTCGAAGTCCTTCGGGTCCACCCCCGCCCCCACCAGATGCAGCGCCAGGTCACCGACCACCTTCGACGAGGGGGTGACCTTCACCAGCCGGCCCAGCATCCGGTCGGCGGCCGCGTACATCGCCTCGATCTGCTCGAAGCGGTCGCCGAGCCCGAGCGCGACCGCCTGGGTGCGCAGGTTGGACAGCTGCCCGCCGGGGATCTCGTGGTGGTAGACACGGCCGGTCGGCGCGGACAGGCCCGCCTCGAAGGGGGCGTACACCTGGCGCACGCTCTCCCAGTAGGGCTCCAGGTCGCCGACGGCCGCCAGGCTCAGCCCCGTCGGCCGCTCCGAGTGGTCCGTGGCGGCCACGATCGAGGACAGGGACGGCTGGGACGTCGTACCGGCCATGGAGGCCACCGCCCCGTCCACCGCGTCCACGCCCGCCTGCACCGCGGCGAGATAGGTGGCGAGCTGTCCGCCCGCGGTGTCATGGGTGTGCAGATGCACCGGCAGGCCGAACTCCCGCCGCAGCGCCGAGACCAGCGTCGCCGCGGCCGGCGCCCGCAGCAGGCCCGCCATGTCCTTGACGGCCAGCACATGCGCGCCGGCCTCGACGATCCGCTCGGCCAGCCGCAGGTAGTAGTCCAGCGTGTACAGCTTCTCCGACGGGTCCGACAGGTCCGACGTGTAGCAGAGCGCCACCTCGGCGATCGCCGTCCCCGTCTCCCGTACGGCGTCGATCGCGGGCCGCATCTGGTCCACGTCGTTCAGCGCGTCGAAGATGCGGAAGATGTCGATGCCGGTGGCCGCAGCCTCCTTCACGAACGCGTCGGTCACCTCGGTCGGATACGGCGTGTAGCCCACGGTGTTGCGGCCGCGCAGCAGCATCTGCAGGCAGATGTTCGGCACCGCCTCCCGCAGCGCGGCCAGCCGCTCCCACGGGTCCTCGGCGAGGAACCGCAGCGCCACGTCGTACGTCGCCCCGCCCCAGCACTCCAGGGACAGCAACTGCGGCAGCGTCCGGGCCACCACCGGGGCGACGGCCAGCATGTCCTTGGTGCGCACCCGGGTCGCCAGCAGCGACTGATGGGCATCGCGGAAGGTGGTGTCGGTGACGCCTAGGGTCGTCGACTCGCGCAGCCATCGCGCGAAGCCCTCCGGGCCCAGCTCGACGAGCCGCTGCCGGGAGCCCGCCGGCGGCTCCCCGGAAGGCAGCGGCGGCAGCTTCGTCACCGGGTCGACGAGCGTAGGCCGCTCACCGTGCGGCTTGTTCACCGTCACGTCGGCCAGGTACGTCAGCAGCTTCGTACCGCGGTCGGCGGAGTGCCGGGAGGTCAGCAGATGCGGCCGCTGCTCGATGAACGCGGTGGTGACCCGGCCCGCCTGGAAGTCCGGATCGTCCAGCACGGCCTGCAGGAACGGGATGTTGGTGGCCACGCCACGGATACGGAACTCGGCGACGGCGCGCCTGGCGCGGTTCACGGCCGTGGTGAAGTCCCGGCCCCGGCAGCTCAGCTTGACCAGCATCGAGTCGAAGTGCGCGCTGATCTCCGAACCGGCGTGCGTGGTACCGCCGTCCAGCCGGATGCCGGAACCGCCGGGGGAGCGGTAGGCGCTGATCCGGCCGGTGTCCGGGCGGAACCCGTTGGCCGGGTCCTCGGTGGTGATACGGCACTGCAGGGCCGCACCGCGCAGCGTGATGTTCTCCTGCGACAGGCCGAGGTCGGCGAGCGTCTCGCCGGAGGCGATGCGCAACTGCGCCTGCACGAGGTCGACATCGGTGACCTCCTCGGTGACCGTGTGCTCGACCTGGATGCGCGGGTTCATCTCGATGAAGACATGGTTGCCGTCGCGGTCGACGAGGAACTCCACCGTGCCCGCGTTGCGGTAGCCGATCTGCCGCGCGAACCGCACCGCGTCCGCGCAGATACGGTCGCGCAGCGCCGGGTCGAGATTGGGCGCGGGCGCCAGCTCGATCACCTTCTGGTGCCGGCGCTGCACCGAACAGTCCCGCTCGAAGAGATGGATGACGTTGCCCGCCCCGTCGGCGAGGATCTGCACCTCGATGTGACGGGGCTCGACGACGGCCTTCTCCAGGAACACCGTCGCGTCCCCGAATGCCGACGCCGCCTCCCGGGAAGCCGCCTCGATGGCCTCCCGCAACTGCGCAGGCTCCTCGACCCGGCGCATACCGCGCCCACCGCCGCCCGCGACGGCCTTCACGAACACCGGGAAACCGATCTCCCCGGCCGCCCGCACCAGCTCGTCGACATCGGTGGAGGGCGCCGACGAGCCCAGCACCGGCACCCCGGCCGCCCGCGCCGCCGCCACCGCCCTCGCCTTGTTGCCGGTCAGCTCCAGGATCTCCGCGTCCGGCCCGACGAAGGTGATGCCCGCCTCCTGGCAGGCCCGCGCCAGCTCCGGGTTCTCGGAGAGGAAGCCGTAGCCGGGATACACGGCGTCGGCCCCCGCACGCCGGGCCGCCCCGACGATCTCCTCCACGGAGAGATACGCCCGCACCGGATGTCCCGGCTCGCCGATCTCGTAGGCCTCGTCGGCCTTCAGCCTGTGCAGCGAGTTGCGGTCCTCGTGGGGGAAGACGGCAACCGTCCGCGCGCCCAGCTCATAGCCGGCGCGGAACGCGCGAATCGCGATCTCGCCACGGTTGGCGACCAGCACCTTGCGGAACATTCCCGATCCCTTCAGCCTGCCGGTGGGACGAGCCCATGGTGTCGGCCATGCCCTCCGTACGCCATGTGAGCCGGGCCACTGACACCCTTCCCTTCCGCGCGCGTTCCGACCGCAACCGCGGTGGCCGAAAATGTGTCTCTGAACGCATGAATGCTTGGGCGGTGCCCGGATACGCCGAGTCACAGGAACTCGGCTCAGGCGCGAGCGGCCGGGTCGTCCTGGCCGTGCACACCGAGACCGGCGTGCCGGTCGCGGTCAAATACCTCAGCGACTCGCTGCGCACCCGGCCCGGTTTCGTCCAGGAGTTCCGGGCGGAGGCCCGGCGCCTGGGCGGACTGGCGAGCCCGTACGTCGCCGGGTTGTACGAGTACGTCGAGAGCCCCGACGGCGCCGCGATCGTGATGGAGCTGGTCGACGGCGTGTCCCTGCGGGCGCTGCTCGCCCGGCAGGGGCCCCTGGAGCCCGAGGCCGCCCTGGTCGTCCTCAAGGGCTCGCTGCTCGGCCTCGCCGACGCGCACCGCGTCGGGGTCGTGCACCGCGACTACAAGCCCGAGAACGTCCTGGTCCGGCCCGACGGCACGTCCCGTCTGGTCGACTTCGGCATCGCGGTCGACTCCGGCATCAGCGCGACCATCGCCGGGACGCCCGCCTACATGGCGCCCGAGCAGTGGACCGGCGCCCCCGCCTCGCCCGCGGCCGACGTGTACGCGGCGACGGCCACCTTCTTCGAGTGCCTCACCCGCCGCAAGCCCTACCAGGGCGACAACCTCGCCGAACTGGCGCTGCGGCACGTCGACGCGCCGATCCCCGCGGAGGAGGTCCCCGAGCCGGTCCGCGACCTGGTGCGCCGGGGCCTGGCCAAGGACCCCGCCCAACGACCCACCCATGCCGAGGAGTTCGTCCGCGAACTGGAGGCGGCCGCCGGTGCCGCCTACGGCCCCGACTGGGAGGAGCGCGGCCGGGGCCGGCTCGCCGCGCTCGTCGCCCTGCTGCCCCTGCTGCTGCCCCGGCCCCGCACCGACCCGCGCACCACCGTCGACACCGCCCGCACGGTCCTGGCCGGGCCCACCGCCCCCGGCGGCCTCCGCGCCTGGCTGCCGGGCCGCTCGGGACTCCTCCTGTCCGGCGCCCTGGCGCTCCTGGGAATCCTCCTCGCCTACGGTGCCCAGCCGCCCGCTTCCGAAGCGGCCCCGGGCGAGGCCGCGCGGGCCCTGGCCACGACCAGCGCGAGTCCCGGCGCATCGGCGTCGCCCTCGGTGCCCGGGACGGCCTCCCCCTCGGCTTCGGCCGAGACGCCGACGGCCTCGGCGACGGAGACGGGGTCGGTCACCCCGACGCCGACCGCCACGGCCGCGCCCTCCGTGTCCGCGCCCGCCACCACCCCCGCGGAGACCACGGAGCCGCCGCCTCCGCCGCCGCCCGGCGACACCGAGGCCCCGCCGACGAGCGCCCCGCCCACCAGCGACGCCCCGACGGCCGTCAAGGACGTGACGGTGACGGCCTTCCAGCAGACGGGCCTGCTCACCGCCAGCGCCACCTTCACCGTCACCACCGACGGCACCGGGCCGGTGTCCGTGAACGTCGCGTGGTTCACCGGGGACACCTCCGGACAGCCCGGTACCCCGGACGGCGCGACCGAGACCGTCCAGCGCAGCGGCGCCACCAGCTACACGGTCACGGTCGAGCACACCTTCCAGAGCCGAGGCTGCTACTGGACCGTGCAGGCCACCACCACTCCCGCCTCCGCCGACGGCGGGGCCTCGCAGCAGCTTCTGACCAGGCAGTGTGAGTTGAGATGACCACCCACGACGACAGCACGCCCGCGCCCGGTTCGGGGCCCGACGACGACTACAGCGCCACCGTGCTGGCCAGCCACTGGATCCAGGGCCCGGAGCCGGACGAGACGGGCACTGTGCGGATCCAGAGTCCGGAGCCGGACGAGACGGGCACTGTGCGGATCCAGAGTCCGGAGCCAGGGGAGACCGGGACCCTGCGGATGCAGGACGGGCAGCCGGAGAAGACCGTGCCCGCGGTGTCGGGTCCGGGGGCTGGTGAGCTGGGGACCGTGCGACTCGGGGACCGGGGAGCCCAGGCCACTGTGCCCGCCGGGGAGCAGAGCGCGGCGTCGGTGGAGGCGGGGACCGTGCGGGTCCCGGGGTCGGGGTCCGGTGCGACCGGGACCTTGCGCATCCAGGGCCCGGGGTCACAGGCCACCGTGCCCGCGGGGGACCAGAGCGCGGCGTCGGTGGAGGCGGGGACCGTGCGGGTCCCGGGGTCGGGGTCCGGTGCGACCGGGACCGTGCGACTCGGGGGCCGAGGGCCTCAGGCCACTGTGCCCGCGGGGGACCAGAGCGCGGCGTCGGCGGAGGCGGGGACCGTGCGGGGCCCGGGGCCGGGGTCCGGTGCGACCGGGACCCTGCGCAGCCAGGGCCCGGGGGCGCAGGCCACCGTGCCAGGGGCACTGGAGGGCGGGCCCGAGCCGGACCGTGTCGAGGGTGCCGTGCTGCGGTTCGGCCCCGGCGTCACGGCGGCTCTCGCGGAGCGGACGCTGCGGCAGGTGTCCGTCGTGGCCGAGCCGCCCGCTGCCCGGCCCCGTCCCGGGCTGCGCCGATACGCCCTGCCCGCGGTGGTGCTCCTGTGCGTGCTGGCGTTCCTCGCCTGGCAGCGGCTCGGCTCGTCCGTCGAGGTGCGGTCGGTGAGCGTCGTGGCGCGTCCGGCGGTGCTCGGCTGCGACACCACGTCGGACATCGTCGCCCGGGTCACCACCGACGGCAGCCCCGGCACCCTCACCTACCGCTGGATCCGCAGCGACGGCACCGCCTCCGGCGTCCTGCGCGAGACCCTGGCCCGGGGACAGCGTGAGGCGCGCCTGCACCTGCGATGGACCTTCGAGGGGGAGGGCCACCTCACGGGACAGGCGGACCTGCGCCTCCTCACCCCGACCAGCCGCACGGTCACGGCCCAGATCACGTACGACTGCCCCTAGAGGCGGACGCCCGCCACTCACGGTCGAGGATCGCGTGGACCACGCTGTCCCGCCAGACGCCGCCCTTGAGGACGTGTTCGCGGATGACGCCCTCCTCCGTCATCCCGACGGCGGCCATGGTCCGTGCGGACGCGGCGTTGTGGGGCGAGCGGGCGCCCCAGACGCGGTGCAGGCGGAGGTCGTCGAAGGCGACGCCGAGCAGCAGCCGTACCGTCTCGACGCCGTATCCGGCGCCCCAGACGTCGGGGCGCAGCGCGAAGCCGACCGTAGCGGCGCGCTGTTGGTGCGGGTCGAGCGCCAGCCGGCCGAACCCGACCAACTCGGCCGCCTCCGGCAGGACGACGGCGAGCGCGTACTCCGTGCGCGGGTCGGCACCCGCCGAGGCGACGGACCGGGCGACGATGTCGGCGACCTGCTCCCGGGTGCGCGGCTCGAACGACAGATGCTCCGTCGCGCGCGGGCTGCCGTAGACCGCGAGGACCGCGTCCACGTCCCCCGACTCGACCTCGCGCAGCCCGAGTCGGGCGCCGCGCCGGCTGACCGGATACATGCCAGGACTCTACCCGGCCAACTCGGCGGCCGAGGCGGCGCTTTGACTTGGAGCGCGCTTCAACGCCTAGCGTCATGAACGCCCGTCGCGGACCACCAGGAGGCAGCATCATGACGCACATCCCCACCCGGCACCTCGGCGAACTGGCGGTCTCCGCCCAGGGGCTGGGCTGCATGGGCATGAGCCACGGCTACGGCGCCGGCGACGACGCGCAGTCCGTCGCCACCCTGCACCACGCCCTCGACCTCGGCGTGACCCTGCTGGACACCGCCGACTTCTACGGCGCCGGGCACAACGAGGAGTTGATCGGCCGGGCGATCGCGGGCCGGCGCGACGAGGTGGTGCTGGCGACGAAGTTCGGCTTCGCCAACCGGCTGGGCGAGCCCACCCGCATCCGAGGGGACGCGGCCTACGTGCGCGAGGCGTGCGACGCCTCGCTGCGCAGGCTCGGCGTGGACCACATCGACCTGTACTACCAGCACCGGGTGGACCCGCGGGTGCCGATCGAGGAGACGGTCGGCGCGATGGCCGAGCTGGTGCGGGCCGGGAAGGTGCGCCACCTCGGGCTGTCGGAGGCGGCCCCGGACACGATCCGCCGGGCGCACGCGGTGCACCCGATCGCCGCGCTGCAGAGCGAGTGGTCGCTGTGGACCCGTGGCCTGGAGGCCGAGGTCGCCCCGGTCTGCCGTGAACTCGGCATCGGCATCGTGCCGTTCTCCCCGCTCGGCCGCGGCTTCCTGACCGGCCGGGTCGGCTCGGTCGAGGGCCTGGCCGCCGACGACGTACGCCGCACGCAGCCGCGCTTCGCCGACGGCAACCTCGAACGCAACCTGGCGATCGTCGCCGCTCTGGAGGAGCTGGCCGAGGCCAAGGGCGTGACCGCGGGACAGCTGGCCCTGGCCTGGGTGCAGCACCGGGGCGACGACGTGGTGCCGATCCCCGGCACCCGCAGGCAGCGCTACCTGGAGGAGAACCTCGCCGCCCTGACCGTCGAGCTGACCCCGGACGACCTCGCCGCCGTCGAGGCCGCCGCCCCGCCGGAGCTGATCGCGGGCTCCCGCTACGACGCCGGCAGCCTGACCTTCGTCGACGGCTGAGCGTCCGGAAGGGCCGATGCCTGATGGGCAGGGCCCTTCGCCGACGGCCGGGCTGTCACGCGTCCCGGCGTACCGGCGCGGCAGCGCGCGCCACGCCGAGCAGGAACACCCCGCAGGCCGTCACCAGCAGCCAGCCGGGGCGGGTGGCACGGGCGAGCGCGTCCGGCCCGACCCCGGCGACCAGGGCGCCCGCGAGGGCCACGCCGACCGCCGAGCCGACCTGGCGCGCGGTGGAGGTGATGGCCCCGGCCACGCCCGCACGGGAGGCCGGCAGCCCGCCGACCGCGGTGTTGGTGAGCGGCGCGTTGGCGAAGCCGAACCCGATGCCGAGCAGCAGCTGGGCCGTCAGCAGCAGGCGTATGTCAGTGTCCTGGCCGAGGTTCACCAGGCACAGTCCGCCCGCGGCGGTGAAGGCGCCCGCGAGCAGCAGCGGACGCCGCGGCCCGAGCCGGCCCACCAGGCTGCCCGCCCAGGGCGCGCACAGGGTGGCGCCGAGCGCCATGGGCAGGGTCGCGAGCCCGGCCGCGAGCGGGGTCCAGCCGCGGGCGTGCTGGAGGTAGAGCGTGTTCAGCAGCAGGGCCGCGCCGAGCGCGACGAACACGGCGATGGCGCCCAGCACCGCAGCCGCGAACACGGGCCGTCGGAACAGCCCGAGATCCATCAGCGGCTCGCTCCGCCGGGTCTCGACCCGGACGAACGCGGCCGCGGTGACGGCGATCAGCGCGTAGCAGGCCGCCGCCGCGGGGGAGGCCCAGCCGATGCGCGGGCCCTCGATGAGGACCCAGACGCACGCCCCGAGAGTCAGCGTGAGCAGCACCTGCCCGGGCAGGTCCAGCCGGCGTGCGCGCTGCCCGTGGGACTCCGGCACGAACACGGCGACCAGCACCAGCGCGGCCACGACGACCGGCGCGTTGACCCAGAACACCGACCGCCAGCCGAACGCGGCGACGAGCGCCCCGCCGGTGACCGGCCCCGCCGCCATGCTCAGCCCGAAGACCGACGCCCAGATCCCGATCGCCCGGGCCCGCTCCCGCGGATCGGGCATCGCGCTCACCACGATCGCCAGCGCCACCGGGCTCAGCATCGACGCCCCGACCCCTTGCACGGCCCGCGCCGCGACCAGGACGCCGAGCGACGGCGCCAGCGCGCAGACCAGCGAGGCGAGCCCGAAGACGACCAGCCCGACGCGAAACATCCGCCGCCGCCCGAAGCGGTCCGCGAGCGCGCCGGAGGCGATGAGCAGAGCGGCCAGGACGACGGTGTAGGCGTCCACCACCCACTCCAGGCCCCGGGTGCCGATCCCCAGGCCGTCCCCTATCGCGGGCAGGCCCACGTTGACGATGGTGGTGTCCAGGCCCACCAGGAACATGCTCAGCGCGCAGACGGCCAGGACCGTCCAGCGTCCGCGCGCACTGAGTCCGGGTTCTGCCGGCAAAGAGGTCGTGGTCATCGGCGGCCGCCTTCCGTCGGGATCATGTGCCGCCATGCTCGGACCCGCCTACGTCCCCCACCCAGCGTCTTTGCGAAGGCCGCAAAATGAAGCCATGGACGCCGAACTCGCCCAGATCCTCGACGGCATCGGACCCCGGCTGCGCGCCCTGCGGCGCGACCGAGGCCTCACCCTGGAGGCACTGGCGCAGGACACCGGCATCTCCGTGAGCACGCTCTCCCGTCTGGAGTCCGGCATCCGGCGCCCCACCCTCGACCTGCTGATCCCGCTGGCGCGGGCCCACCGCGTGGCCCTGGACCAGCTCGTCGCCGCCCCGGCCACCGGCGACCCACGGGTGCACCTGCGCCCCCACCGCAAGGACCGCGGCAGCGTCCTGGTGCCCCTCACGCAGTACCCGGGCCGAGTCCAGGTCTTCAAGCAGGTGCTCGCCCCGCGCGAACCGAAGCTCGTCACCCACGCCGGCTACGAGTGGCTCTACGTCCTCGCCGGCCGGCTCCGTCTCATCCTCGGCGACTCCGACGTCACGCTGCGGCCGGGCGAGGTCGCCGAGTTCGACACGGGCGAACCCCACTGGTTCGGGCCCGCGGGCGACAGCGCGGTCGAGATCCTCCATCTGTTCGGCCCGCACGGCGACCAGGCCGTCGTGCGTACCGGCCCGGAGGCCGGCTCATGAGAAGAGCGTCGGTGCTCGGTGACCGGCTCATGAGCGGGGCCTCGGTGCGCGGTGTGCGAGGATCGGGCGCCATGATCCACGGACCTCGCGCGAGACGCGCCGCCGCACGGGCCCTCGCCGTCTCCGCCCTGGCGGCGCAGACCGCGTGCGGGGTCCTCGGGGGCGACACCCACCCGTGCACCCTGATCGGCTCGCCGTCGGGCATAGGCGTCGAGATCGCCCCGAGCCTCGCCCGTACGGCGGCCGCGGCCGACCTCACCACCTGCTGGGACGCCATGTGCAGAACCACCGGGCTGCGCCTGCGCGAGGACCCCGCGCCCGTCGCCGACGACCCCGTGATGACCACGAAGTCCCCCACCCCGCCCGCCGCCGAGCCGACGCAGCGGCCCGTGCGGCCCGGCTTCGCCGAGCTGGACGACCTCCCGGCCGGGCCCGTCCGCATCACGCTGGAGCTGAGGGACGACCGGGGCCGTACGGTCCTGAAGCGCCGTACGACCGTCACCGCGCAGGTCACCTACCCCAACGGCCGCGACTGCTCGCCCGGCGGCCGTCAGGCGCAGGTGGCCCTCACCCCGGCGGGAGCCCTGGTCCCGCGCTGACGTGCGGCCCCGTTATCGTCGTCGGCCATGGGGCTGGACATCACCGTGCTGATCGCCGACTGGTCGTGGCTGAGCGAGGTGCCGGCCGGGCAGCGCCTGGAACGCCTAAGGGACGCCTGGTACGACGACGGGACAGGCCTGTGGGACGCCGACGCGCCCTTGGTGGACGCCGGTTGGGTCCGGCCACGGGGTGTGGCCGGCGAGCGTTTCGCCGTGTACGAGTTCGCGCGCACCTGCGGTTCGTTCAAGCCCCACTTCTGGGCCGGACACCGGTGGGAGGCGTTCCGCGACCAGGTCGGCGAGCCGGTGCGGGCCGGTGTGGACGCCTTGCTGCTCGGGCTCTTCTGGCCCGGCCCGGACGGTCTGTCGGAGCCGACCGACCCGGAGGTCTTCGGCGACGGCCCCTCCCACCGCGGCCTGCTGCTGTCCCGGTCGCCCGACGGCGTGCGAGAACTGGCCGCGATCTGGGAGCGGACCCGGCCCGCCCTCGCCGGCCTGGAAGGGGCCTTCACCGCACACGCCGCCGAGCCCGACGGCTGGATCGGTGACTTCGGGGCGTTCCGGGACCTGCTGGAGGGCTGGGGGACCGTCGTCACCGAGGCGGCGGCGAGAAGCTGGGCACTGGTGGGACTGAGCGAGTAGGGCTTGTGCCAGGCCCTGTGCGGCCAGTGCTCAGGGCCTAGGACCTGTCTTCCGGATCATGCCGGCGTCGCGGGGTCTGGCACGCACATCTGCCGCGTTGTCGTCGGTTGCCGACGCTCCGCGTCGACGCCCTCCTCCGCCTTGCAGCTGCACGCACCAGACCCCGCTCGACCCGGCCAAGAAGCCCATGTCCCTTATGGCCGGCCTGATCCGGAAGACAGGCCCTAGCCCTCGGCCCCGGTACGGCGTACGGCTTGTCTGACGTCTGCCTCGACCTGGTTGCGGGCCGTGCCCTGGTCCTTGGCGTACTCGGTGACCGCCTCCTGGACGTCGCGGGCCAGCTCGCGCCAGGCGCGCCAGGCGGTCTCGTACACCTCCGTCTGATGCTCGGGCCACGGGTTGTGCGCGGGCGGGCCGTACTGGTCGCGCAGCTCCTCGACCCGGGCGTGCGCCTGGTCGGCCGCGCGCTGCTTCTCGATCAGCTCTTCGAAGGTGTGCGCCACTTTGTGATCGTAAGAAGCGCGGGCCGTTCGCGCGCGGCGAGAATATGCCGTGGGTTGCATGACCATGCAGGAGGATGCATACTCTTCCTATGTCCAAGGTCCTCACTTCCCTTCCGGCCGGCGAACGCGTCGGTATCGCCTTCTCCGGCGGCCTCGACACCTCGGTCGCCGTCGCGTGGATGCGCGACAAGGGTGCCGTCCCGTGCACCTACACCGCCGACATCGGCCAGTACGACGAACCCGACATCGCCTCGGTGCCGGGCCGCGCGAAGACCTACGGCGCCGAGATCGCGCGCCTGGTCGACTGCCGTGCGGCGCTCGTCGAGGAGGGCCTGGCCGCGCTCGCCTGCGGCGCGTTCCACATCCGCTCGGGCGGACGGGCGTACTTCAACACCACGCCGCTCGGCCGCGCCGTCACCGGCACCCTGCTGGTGCGGGCGATGCTCGAGGACGACGTGCAGATCTGGGGCGACGGCTCCACGTACAAGGGCAACGACATCGAGCGGTTCTACCGCTACGGCCTGCTCGCCAACCCGCACCTGCGGATCTACAAGCCCTGGCTGGACTCGACCTTCGTGACCGAGCTGGGCGGCCGCAAGGAGATGTCGGAGTGGCTGCTGGCCCACGACCTCCCCTACCGCGACAGCCCGGAGAAGGCCTACTCCACCGACGCCAACATCTGGGGCGCCACCCACGAGGCCAAGACCCTGGAGCACCTGGACACCGGCGTCGAGACCGTCCAGCCGATCATGGGCGTACGGTTCTGGGACCCCGCCGTGGAGATCGCCACCGAGGACGTGACGATCGGCTTCGAGCAGGGCCGCCCGGTGACGATCAACGGCAAGGAGTTCGCCTCCGCCGTCGACCTCGTCCTGGAGGCCAACGCCATCGGCGGCCGGCACGGACTGGGCATGTCCGACCAGATCGAGAACCGCATCATCGAGGCCAAGAGCCGCGGCATCTACGAGGCCCCGGGCATGGCCCTGCTGCACGCCGCCTACGAGCGCCTGGTCAACGCGATCCACAACGAGGACACCCTCGCCCAGTACCAGATCGAGGGCCGTCGCCTCGGCCGCCTGATGTACGAGGGCCGCTGGCTGGACCCGCAGGCGCTGATGATCCGCGAGTCCCTCCAGCGCTGGGTCGGCGCGGCCGTCACCGGCGAGGTGACCCTGCGGCTGCGGCGCGGCGAGGACTACTCGATCCTCGACACCACGGGCCCCGCGTTCAGCTACCACCCCGACAAGCTGTCGATGGAGCGCACCGAGGACTCGGCCTTCGGCCCCTCGGACCGCATCGGCCAGCTCACCATGCGCAACCTCGACATCGCCGACTCGCGCGCCCGCCTCGAGCAGTACGCCGGCCTCGGCCTGATCGGCGCCGCCGGTCCCGCCGTCGGTGCCGCGCAGGCGGCCGCGACCGGCCTGATCGGCGCGATGCCCGAGGGCGGCGCCGAGGCCATCGCCTCCCGCGGCGAGGTCTCCGAGGAGGACGAGGCGCTGGACCGCGCCGCGATCGAGTCCGGCACGGACTGACCGGACGCCTGAGGACACGGGCGGGGCGGACCGGCACCACGAGTGCCGGTCCGCCCCGTCCGTTTCTGCCTGTCCCTCCCGGTCAGACGCGCTGCCACAGCGCCGGCACGTTCGGCGGCTCCCAGCCCGTCTGCGCCTGGTGGCCCTGGAGACAGCGGTACGTCGCGCCGCCGTAGGTCACCGTGTCGCCCGCCTGGTAGGCAGTCCCGGCCGACCAGGTGCCGCCCGGCTCACCCGGGTCACCGGGGTCGCCCGGGTCGCTTCCGGTCGTCTTCAGCGTCAGGCCGTACGCCTGGAGGATCGGGTTGACCGGCTGGAAGAACGTCGTCCCGCCGGACGTGCAGTTGCCCGAGCCGCCCGAGGTGACGCCCTGTGCCTGACTGCCGGAGACGAACGAGCCGCCCGAGTCGCCCGGTTCGGCGCACACCGACGTACGGGTGACACCGGAGACGGTGCCCTCCTGGTAGGTCACGCTGGTGTTGTGCTGCTGGACCGTGCCGCAGTGCCAGCCGGTCGTCGAGCCGGAGCGGCACACCGACGCGCCCACGGGCGCCTGGACGGAACCGGCGACCTGCACGCCGGAGCCATTGACGTACGGGGTCGCCGTCCAGCTGGAGTTGGCGGCCACCCAGGCCATGTCGTTGCCCGGGAAGACCGACGCCTGGAACGTGCCCTGCGCGACCCGGTTGGAGCCGGACGTGGTCGTGCCCGCGCGGCCGCAGTGACCGGCCGTGGCGAAGCCCTGCTGCGTGCCCCGGGTCACCGGGAAGCCGATCGAGCAACGGCCGCCGCTGCCCATGTAGTACGCGTCTCCGCCGCGCAGGTCGTACAGCGGACGCGGCCGCTCCGCCGACACCTCCACGCGGCCCTCGACTCCGGCCGCAGCCAGCAGGGCACGCCCCGCCTCGGCCCGCACGGCCTGCACCACCAGGAAGTTGGTGCGGACATCGACGTACCAGACGGGTGTGTCCGGGGTGGCGTGCCGGGCCGCCGCCCGGTCCAGGCGTGCCTTGGCCTCGTCCAGGGCCGCGAGGGAACGCCGTACGACGACCGCGTTTGCGCCCTGCGCCTCGATCGCGGGCACGTCGGCGGCGTCCGTCGTGGCCACCGTCAGCGTGGCCGACTCCGCGCCGCGCACCCAGGCGCCCGCGAAGTCCCCGCCCAGAGCGGCCCGCAGCCGGCCGGCGGTGGCGCCGGCCTCGGCCTCGTTGGCGAGGCGGCGCTCGGCCTGCCGCCGGTCGAGGCCGAGGTCGCGCTCCATGGCGCGCAGCAGTGCGGGCGGGGCGTCGGCCGTACGGAGGGTCGCCGCGGCGGGTTCGGGCCGCGCGCTCGCGGTGCCGCTGAGCCCGGACACGAGCAGGGCAGCCGTCGCCGCCGCGGCCGCGCGGACGGCTCTGGCATGGGGTCGGAGCATGGGGAGGTCTCCTCGGAGTCGGTGGGCGGTGCCGAAACCGTAGGGACGCGCGACCGGCCCCGGTAAGACATCGTTCGACCCCCTGCCCCGGTGTTATGGAACGCGGGTCGCCTCCCGGCCTGCCAGCCAGTCCGCGTAACTCCCGCTGCGCGCCGCCGCGACGGCATGCGCGGCACGGGCCTGCGCCAGCACGGTCGCCGCGGCGTCCGGCCGCCCGGCCGCCGGGTGCCGGCCCAGCAGATGCCGCCACAGCAGGGGCGTACCGGCCAGCGGACGAGTGGTGACACCGGGAGTCGGCGGGAAGACGGCCCGGCACAACCCCACCGCGCGGCCCACCTGCACGAGATGGACGACGGACGCGGTGTCCGTCTCGTACATCCGGCGCGGTGTGAACCCGGCACGGGCGCAGGCCGCGGTGAAGCAGTCCGCGAAGCAGCCGTCCCCGGGCACACACGCCCACTCCTGGTCCGCCAGCGCGGCCAGCTCCAGCTCTCCCCGGCCCCCGGCCAGCGGATGGCCGTCGGCGAGCATCACGAACACCGGGTCGACGGCGACCTCCTGCCACACCAGCTCCGCTCTGCCCGGGGGAGCGGCCGAACCGCAGGTGCCGGTCAGCGCGAAGTCCAGCCGCCCCTCGGTCAGCAGCTCCGCCAGCTCCCGCTCCGACCAGGAGGCACACGTGGTCACCGTCGCGTGCGGCACGGCGTCCGCGAGCCGGTCCACCAGCGCCCCCAGCAGCGGCCCGTGCGTCCCTCCGAGCCGCAGCCGCTGCGGAGCCCGCCGCTCTCCCTGGGAGAACCGCACCGCCTCCCGCTGCAACTCGCTCACCGCGGGCAGCACGAGCTGCGCCCGGTCCAGCACCAGTTCCCCCAGCGCGGTCGCCCGCACCCCGAACCGCCCCCGCTCGAACAACGCCCCGCCCAGTGCCCGCTCGATCCGCCGGAGCTGCGCGCTGAGCGCGGGCTGCGCGAGGCCGAGCTCCGACGCCGCCCGCGTCAGACTCCCCGCGTCGGCGATCGCCCGGACGGTCCTCAGATGCCGCAACTCCAGCTCCATGGGGGGAGCTTGAAGCGTGAACGGGACGACGGCAAGGGGTTGGTACGGACCAGGGGGTCTACATGAGGCCGGCCTCCCGGAGCCGGGCGCGCGTCGGCCAGTGCAGCTCGCGGCCGACACGGGCGGAGAGCTGCACGGCGAGTCGCGCCTCGTGCCTGGCGTCCTGGCCCAGCCCGTACTCCTTGAGAGTCAGGGCGAGAGCCACCCCGGCGGACACCTGACCCTCCTGGTCGCCCGCGTCGACGGCCGCCTCCTTCGCCTCGGTGGCGACGTCCAGCGCCTCCGACACGTCGCCGATGGCCAGCAGACTGTAGGCGAGGAGGGTCTTGGCCCGGGACACCCCGGGCAGGTCGAGGTCCGCCGCGAACAGCTCGGCCGCCCGCCGTGCCTCGTCCGCGGCCAGATGGTGATGGCGCAGCGCGGTGTGTGCCGCGGACAGGTTCACATGCGTACGGGCCAGATCCCTGCGTCGGTGCACGCCCTGATACACGCTGATCGCCTTCTGGTAGAGGTCGATCGCCGCCTGGTAGTGACCTGATTTGTGACGCAGCTCGGCGAAACGGCTCAGCGTCGCCGCGATGTGCTCGGGGGAGTCGAGGAGTCGCCACGCCGCCACGGAAAGGCGCTGGGCCCGTGCGAGATGGTCCGCCGGAGTGCGCAGCTGCCGGCGCAGGGACACCACCGTGTTGGCCGTGTCGAACGCGATCGCCGTGAGCACACGGCAGACCTGCTCACGCCGCGACCGCTCGGCACCCGCGGAGCGCTCCAACGGTTCCAGGGCGGCCTCGATACGGTCGAGAGCGGCGACGACCCGCTCCCGCCGCACCCAGTGCCGGGCCTTGACGAGGTGCGTGTGGGCCTCCAGAAGGGCGTCACCATGCAGCCGCGCCAGACGCAGCGCGTCCTTCAGGGGCTCCGTCACCAGCGACTGCTCGAGGTCCACCGCGGACGCCGTACCGGCGATCTCGAACAGGAGCGGTACCACGGCGAGCTGCTCCGCCCGCGCCAGACCGGACGAGACCCGCTGGGCCGTCCGCCACAGATCGGTGAGCTCGTCGTGAGCCGCGCCCAGGTCGTTCTCCAGCGTCCATTGCAGCGCGCCCACGTCCAGGTCCAGGAGCAGCTCCGCCGCCGTGCCCGGCTCCGCCCCGCCGACCTGTGCCCCCAGCTCCCACGCCCGCCCCGCCAGGGACCACAGCGTGCTGTCGGCGTCGGACGACGCGGACGCCACGTCGGCGATCCGGCGGGCCGTCTCCTCGAGGTCGTGCAACTGGCCTCGGAACCGGTGAAGTTGAACGAATCCCTCCAGGATGCGCAGCGCGGCGTCCACGTCGTCGAAGGTCACCCCCACCCCGACCGCGGCCTGGAGGTTGGGCTGCTCCCGGTCGAACCACGCGAGCGCGCTCTGCACGGCCGGGGAGTCCGGGTCCGGTGCGCTGTCCAGCACCTGCGCGGCGGCCGCCGCCCTGACCGCGTAGTGATCCAGCAGCCGTTCCGCCGGACCGAGTTGGTCGTCCCGGTTCTTCGCCATCAGCTCGATGGCGTAGTCACGGATGAGGTCGTGCTGCCGCCAGGCGCCCGCGCCGACGTGCTCGATCATGTGCGCCCGGCCCAGCTCGTGCAGCAGGGGACGCGCCTCGGACCCGGTGAGCCCGAGGAGCCGGGCGGCGGTCTCGATCCCGAAGTGGGGGCCGGGGTTGAGCGGCAGCAGCCGGAACAGACGGGCCGGGTCGGGCGGCAGCCGGTGGTACGACAGGTCGAAGGCGGCCCGCACGGCGCGCTCCCCGTCGTCGAGCACGTCGAGCCTGCTGTGCGCCCGCTCCAGGTCGTCCGCCAGCTCGCCGGGCCCCAGCCCGGGGGCGCCCGCCAGCAGGGCCGTGGCGATGTGCAGCGCCAGCGGCAGATGCCCGCACAGGTCGCACAGCCGCACCAGGCCCGCCCGGTCGTCGTGGACGCGGGAGTCCCACGCCGACAGCTGCTCCAGCTGCTGCCTGACCAGTCTCAGCGAGTCGGCGCCCGCGAGCGTCCTGAGGTCCAGGGTGCGTGAGCCCCGGACGGCCAGCGTGTGCCGTGACGTGATCAGCACCCGGTGCCGGCGGGACCGCGGCAGCAGGGAGGCGATCTGCTCGCTGGTGGAGGCGTTGTCCAGGACGAGCAGGACGCTGCGGCCCCGCTCCGCGAGGTCGTCGAGCAGCCGGTGGTACTGCACCGCCTGGTGCTGCGGGGCGACCGTGTCCGCGGCTCCTTCGTCCAGCGCGTGCAGCAGGGGGCCGTACATCTGCTCCGGCCGCACCCGTTGCTCGGGCTGGAGGGCATAGCCGTTGAGGTCGACGAAGACCGCGCCGCCGGGGAACCAGCCGCGGGACACCGCCTCGGCGGCACCGACCCGGGCCAGCGCGGTCTTGCCGATCCCGGCGAGCCCCGCCACGGCCGACACCACCACCATCGCGGACGCCTCGTGCGTGGGGTCCAGCACACCGAGGACGGACTCCACCTCGGTGTCCCGGCCGACGAAGACCTCCCCGACCGCCTCCGCGGCCGGCTGCACGCGCTCCACCACGACCACCGCGTCGGGCACCTGCGCATGGTGGTGCACCTCGGTGATCCGCACGTCGTGCCCGGCCTGGACGACCCTGCCGCCCGAGGTCGCGAGGGCGGACAGCCGTACCGCGTCGGCGTGCGCGCGGCCGTCGGATCTGTCGGGCGACGCCACCGGCCGCTCCGTCAGCGCCCGCTGATGTTGATGTCGCGGCCGGACTGGTAGACACTGCCACCGTCGGTCGCACTGGCGTGCATCCGGATCGTGCCGACCGCCGGCGCGGGCGGCGCGGAGTCGAGGCGCTGGGTCAGCCGGTGCAGTTCCCGGGTCAGTTCCTCGGTGCGCGCGGTGTCGGCGAGCAGCAGCTCCAGCAGCCTGCGCTGCCACAGCGCGGTCAGCTCACCGGCGTCCGCCGGGGCGTCGTCCGCCAGCAGGACCGTGCGGGCCTCGGCCAGCTCGTCGTCCACCGCCGGTGCCTCCTCGGGGCGGACCCGCCGCCACACCGAGACCACCCCGGTGCGCGCCTGCTGCCACGCGTCCGTGGCCATCGCGGCGACAAGCGCCGACCCCGCCAGCTGTGCGACCGTACTCGGATCCATGCCCCACCCCCGTGCCGCTCCTACGTCACTGCCTGCCAACCCAGCCTAGATCGAGGCGAGTTGGGTGTCAGTCGGTTGCGCCGAGGCGGCTTTCAGCGTTCGAGTTCGTCCGCCAGGAGGTCCATCAGCAGGCCGTCGTGCCAGGTGCCATCGGCGCCGCGTTCGTACTGGCGCATGATGCCGACGGGGCGGAAGCCGACCTTGGTGTAGCAGCGGATCGCCGGTGCGTTGTCGGCGGCCGGGTCGATGACGAGCCGGTGGTGGCCGCGGTCGTCGACGAGATGGCGGGCGAGGGTGCGGACCGCGTCGGTGCCCAGGCCCCTGCCGTGGACGGCGGGGTCGAGGAAGAGGTCGATGCCGGCGTGCCGGTACTCCGGGTCGTCCTCGGCGTACCACTGGATGAGGCCCACGATGCGGCCCTCGGCCTCGACGGTGAGGACGTGCGTGCCGGGGTCGGCCAGGTCCTCGGCGACCTCCGCCGCCAGGTCGTCGCCGCCTCGCCACCGGGCGCGCACCTCGGGGGTGGCGCGGATGGCCGCCAGGGCCGGGACGTCGTCCTCGGTCGCGGGACGCAGGACGACGTGGGTGCCATGCAGGACCGTCATGGCAGGACCCTACCCGGGGGGATGCGGTGTCCGGATGTGACAGAAGACCGTCATTGCGGTCGTGGGCGGGGCGGCCGACCATGGAGACATGTCCACGAACCGCCGAGTCGTCATCGCCGTCTTCCCCGATGTCGACCTCCTCGACGTCACCGGCCCGGCCGAGGTGTTCGCGCTGGCCAACCGGGAGACCGGCGGCCGGGCGGGCTACGCCGTGCAGCTCGCGGCGCCCACCCGCGGCCCGGTGACGACCTCGGCGGGCGTACGGCTGGTCGCGGACCTCGCGTTCGACGACGTCGACGGTGGGCTGGACACCCTCCTGGTGCCCGGTGCGGTGGACGTGCTGCCGGAAGGGCCCGTCGCGCGCATCGACGAGGACGTCGTCGCGTGGGTCAAGCGGGTCGCGCCCGAGGCACGGCGGGTGGCGTCGGTGCGCGTGGGCGCGCATGTGCTCGCCGCGGCCGGACTGCTGGACGGCCGGACCGCCACCACGCACTGGTCGACGGCCGCGCAACTGGCCGCCGAGCACCCGGAGGTGACCGTCGACCCCGACCCCATCTTCGTACGGAGCGGGTCGGTGTGGACCGGGGCGGGCATCAGCGCCTGCATGGACCTCGCGCTGGCGCTGGTCGCCGAGGACCTCGGTGAGGAGGTCGCGCTCGCGGTGGCCCGGCAGTTGGTGATGTACCTCAAACGCCAGGGCGGGCAGAGCCAGTTCTCCGTCCCGCTGAGCCGGCCCCCGGCCGCCCGCCGGGACATCGACGAACTGCGCCTGCACATCTCCGACCACCTCGACGGCGACCTGTCGGCCTCGGCGCTCGCGGCGCGGATGTGCCTGAGCGAGCGCCACTTCGCCCGGGTCTTCCGCCAGGAGACCGGCACCACACCGGCCGCCTACGTCGAGGCCGCCCGGGTCGAGGCGGCCCGCCGGCTGCTGGAGAGCACCGACCAGCCTCTCGACGAGGTCGCCGCCGCCTGCGGACTGGGCTCGGTGGAGACCCTCCACCGGGCGCTGCGCAAGCAGCTCGGCACGACCCCGGCCGCCTACCGCCGCCGCTTCCGCACCAACGGCTGAGCGGCGGCCCCCACCTCACACGGGCGTTCACTGTGCCCGTTCTCTCAACCCCCTTATGACCAAGGAGCTTTGCCATGCCCGTTTCCAGCACCCTGCGTGACGTCATCGGTCTCGACGGCCGGCTGCCCCGGCTGGCCGACGCCACCGTCGTCCTGATCGACTACCAGAACACCTACCTCACCGGCGTGATGGCCCTCGAAGGCGCGGACGAGGCCCTCGCCGCCGGTGCCCGGCTGCTGGCCGCCGCTCGCGCGGCCGGTGCCCGGGTCGTCCACGTCGTCAACGACGGCGGCCCGGACACTCCTTACGACATCCGCGCCGAGATCGGCGCCATCAGCCCCGAGGTCGCCCCCGCCGACGGTGAGCCCGTGGTGGTCAAGCAGTTCCCCGACGCCTTCCGCGACACCGACCTGGAGAAGACCCTGCGCGAACTCGGCGCGGGCGAGGACCTGGTGCTGGCCGGCTTCATGACCCACATGTGCGTCACCTTCACCGCCCAGGGCGCGTTCGCCCAGGGCTACCGGCCCGCCGTCGTCGCCGAGGCCTGCGCCACCCGGTCGCTGGCCGCACCCGACGGCACCGTCGTCCCCGCGGCCGACCTCCACACCGCCGCCCTCACCACCATCGGCGACCTCTTCGGCACGGTCGCCCGCACGGTGGACGACCTCACCCGGCCCTGATTACCGGAGTCTTACGGCGCCGCCGCGGCGGTTTCGCGCGGGCGCGGCGGCGTGTTGGCTGGGCACATCGGGGGAGCGGCCGACGCACGGCCTTCCCGCCCAGTCCCCGCAGGAGGGTCCCGGTGTCCCGCGTGTCCCGTCGTACGGCCGTCTTCGCCGCCCTGGTGGCCGCGGTCGCCGCCGCCGTCGTGCTGTATCTCTTCCAGCCCTGGAAGGCGTTCACCGACACCAGGGTGGAGGAGGCGCTGCCGACGGCGGTCGGCCCCGCGAGGAAGGAAGCGGCGCCGAAGCAGGACATCGTGCCCGAGAACCTCGCAGAGGGCACCTTCGTCACCCACGAGCACGACACCAGCGGCACCGCCCGTACGATCCGGCTCGCCGACGGCGCCCGGCTGCTGCGCCTGGAGGACCTCAGGACCTCCGACGGCCCCGACGTACGCGTCTACCTCTCCACCCGGGACGCCGACGAGGTGCGCTCGGGGCTCGGTGACGGGGCGGTCGAGCTCGGGGAGCTCAAGGGAAACCTGGGCGACCAGAACTACACCGTCCCGGCCGGTACCGACCTGTCCGGGTTCCGCAGCGCGGTGCTGTGGTGCAAGCGCTTCTCGGTCTCCTTCGGCGCCGCCGACCTCACCCCCGTGGCGGGCTGACGGACTCCCGGACTCCGGTGTTCCAGATCACCGTGTGAGGGAGGAGCGGGTGGGGCAAGGATGTTCCCTGCTGTGCGAATGACACTTGTGGGGGAATCCTTGAGCGTGTGTGTGATCGGTGCCGGGCTGTCCGGGCTGGCCGTCATGCGGTCCCTTCGGGAACGGGGCATCGACCATGTGTGCCTCGAGAAGGCCTCGGACGTGGGCGGGATCTGGCGGCAGCCGCAGGCGGGTGAGCGCGGGCCCGGCTACCTGGCGCTGCACCTGAACTCGGCCAAGGAACTGACCGCCTACACCGGTTTCCCGATGCCGGACTCCCTGCCTCTCTACCCCCGGCACAGCGACATGGCGGCGTATCTGCGCTCCTTCGCCGCATGGGCCGGCGTGCAGGACCGGATCGAGCTGCGCACCGAGGTGCTGTCGGTGCGTCAGGAGGCGGACGGGCGCTGGACGGTGGTCAGCCGGGACGCCGAAGGCGTGGAGATGCCGCGGCAGTTCGACCACGTGGTCGTCGCCTCGGGGCACAACACCGAGGCCCACCTGCCCGATCCGCTGCCCTCCGGCGCCGACTCCTTCGGCGGCAAGATCCTGCACGCCCTCGACTACCACGACGGCCGGGACTTCGACGGGCAGCGCGTGGTCGTCGTGGGACTTGGCGCGTCGGCCGTGGACATCGCGGCCGATCTGTCCCGGCACGCGGCACGGACCGTGCTGTCGGTGCGGCGGGGGCTGCACATCGTGCCCAAGCAGCTCTTCGGCATGACGCTCGATCAGATAGCCAACGCCCCCTGGTGGACCCGGATGACGCTGCCGGAGCAGCGGCGGTTCGTGGAGCAGGCGCTGCTGGTCGCGCGAGGCAGGCTGGCCGACTACGGGCTGCCCGAGCCCGATCACCCGATCTTCGCCTCGGCGGTGACGATCTCCGACGAGATCCTCAGCCGGATACGCCATGGCGCCGTGTTCCCTCGGCCCGCGATCGACTCCCTGGCCGGTAGCGAGGTCCGCTTCACAGACGGAAGCGTGGAGGAGGCCGACGCCATCGTCTACTGCACGGGCTACCGCATGGCGTTTCCGTTCCTGCCCGCGGGCTCTCCGGCGGGGCCGCGCGGCTCGGTCGAACTGTACAAGCGCGTCGTGGCCCCCGACCTGCCCGGTCTGTACTTCGTCGGTCTGGTGCGGCCGGTCGGCACCATCACCCGGCTCGTGGAGGCGCAGAGCCAGTGGGTGGCCCGGATCGTGGGCGGTGACGCCCGTCTGCCGTCGCCGGAGGTGATGCGGGAGGAGATCGCCGCGCACCTCGGCGGGATCGCCCAGCGGTACGGGGAGAGCGAGGGCACCTCCCTCCAGGTCGACGTGGTGCCCTATCTGCGGCAGCTGAGCGAGGACGGGTGAACCCGGCCCTGCCGCGCGGGGTGCGGGCGACGCTGGCCGCACCCTCGGCTCGGGGCCCCGGACAGCGGGTCAGAGGACCAGCGCGGCGCTTCGGACCGGCACGCGCAGCGGCGGACGTACCGCGTACGCCTCCGAGGACAGGTAGGCCGTGAGCCGCGGCGGACGGTCCTGCTGGTGGACCAGTGCGAGATACGCGATGAGCCCGATGCCCTCCTCGGGCAGGCGTGAGGTCACGGCGGGCAGCGCCCCGAGCAGCGGCGCGGGGTCCACACCGTGTCGGCAGAGCACGGTCACGGCCCGCTCCAGGGCCTCGCCGTCGTGCCGGACGTAGTCCCGCACCGGGATGTGCAGGGTGAACCCGCTCGGCTGCCGTGTCATCGAGCCGGTGAAGGCGTGGCAGGTCAGCACGGGGCGCCCGGTGAGGGGTACGGCGTCCTCCGAGCCCGAGGGATCGAGTCCGGCCACCGTGCGGAAGAACTCCGTGAGCGCGGCGGGCGTGGGCCCGTCCGGCATCCGGGACAGGCCGGCCGCCTCCGTCGCCGACAGGCCGTCGTGCCGGAGGTAGACCTTGGCCCTGGGCGTCTCCCAGTCGCCGAGGTCCAGGGCGAGGAAGGGGAAGCCGTCCGCGGGGGGCAGGGCCGAGAACGCCTCGGCGTGGCCGAGCCGTCGCATGGCCTCCCGGACCGTGGCGAAGGAACGCTTTCTCCCCGAGGCGGCGGGGTTGAGGTACACCTTGACCTTGGGCACCCCGCCGGGGCACAGCTCCAGCGCGAGCCACAGTGCCAGCGGGCCCTTGGGGCGGTCGGGGAAGAACAGGTCCTCCAGCTCGTCGAGCCGGTCGGTGGAGAAGTCCCAGGTCCTGGCCATGTCACGCACCAGCCGCAGGCCGGTGCGGCCGTTGCCCGCGAGACCGTCCGCGCCGCATCCCGGGTCCAGCAGCACGCGCAGCGTCGGCGCGCCTCCCGGCACGAACGCGAAGGAGTACTCGACAGGCGTGTGGTCGTCGGACAGGAACGTCGGATACGGCGGCGGCTCGTCGAGACGCCGTGCGGCCACGGGGCCGAGCGCGTCGATGAGGACGTCCACATAGGTGGCGACGTCTCCCGGAGCGAGCCCGGCGATGTCGCACAGCCGCACCAACTGCCGTGCCGCGAAGTAGCCGAGTGCCGGGGAGGGAAGGGAGCTCCGACTGCCCCTCATCGGCGCCCCCGGGGGGCGCCGCAGTGCGCGCCCGGCCCGGTGAGGGCCCTGGGCGCAAGAAGATACCCGCCGGTGAGGGCGGGTATCTTCCCCTGCTGTCTTCGAATGTGACCTCTTGCGCTGCGGCTGTGGGTACGCCGTCCCCATCCGGGTGGGCGAACTCGCGCGGAGCCGACGGTTATTCGGGACACGAACCTTCCTTCGACCGGAAACCGATACGGAAGCGATGGTTACCCTTCCGCTCAGAGGTTCATGCGGTCGTACGGGACTGGTGCGTGTCGTGTGACCTACGTCCTCAGGGTGTCTACTTGGCCAGCCAGTTCAGGAACTGACTCCACAGCCCCGCTCGCCGAGGTGCCGCGTCCGTGGCCCGAGGCGCCGCTGCCTCCGCCACCCGGGCGGCGGGCTGCCGAACCGGCTGCAGGGGGGTGAAGCGGGCCGGCAGCGTGACCAGTGCCCGGGTGAAGGGGCCCGGACGCCAGGTCAGACTGTCCTCGGGGACGGCGAGTTCGATGTCGGGCAGCCGGTTGAACAGATACTCGACCGCCGTGACGGTGACGTGCCGCGCGGTCTCCTTGGAGGGGCAGGCGTGCGGACCCGCGCTCCAGGCGAGGTGGGCACGGTTGCTGCCCGCCTGCCGTGCCTGCGTGAGTGCGGGGCCGGTGTTGGCGGCCGCGAAGCTCACCAGGACCAGTTCGCCCGCCGCCAGCTCCCGGCCCGCGAACTCGATGTCCGACGCGGGGTAGTGAGCCGCGTAGTTGGAGATCGGCGGGTTCTCCCACAGCGTGTCGTCGACGGCCTCCTCGATCAGCCCGCCCCCGTGCGCGTACCGGTCGTGCGTGAGCAGACGGTGGAGGGTGTTGCCGATCAGGTTGCGCAGCGGCTCGGCACCAGCGCCCAGAAGCAGCGCCAGCTGGTGGACCATCTCCTGGTCGGTGAGCCCTGCCTCGTGCCCCATCAGCCAGGAGGTGACGTCGTCGCCGGGCCGGTCCCGCTTGAGCGCGATGAGCTCCCCCGCGGCCTGGAACAGGACCTCGGTCGCCTTCGCCGCGTTGATGCCGTCGAACATGCCGGAGATGCCGAACAGGACGCGGTCGCCGATGTCCGCGGGGCAGCCGAAGAGTTCGTTGAACACGAACAGCGGCAGCTGTTTGGCGTAGTCGCTCAGCAGGTCCGCCGAACCCCGTCCGCCGAACTGGGCGATGAGGTAGTCGGCCGCCTGCTCGGCGGTGCGGGTGATCCGGCGCGCGTCGATGCGCGCCATGCTGTCCGTGACGGCCTGCCGCAGCCGCAGATGCTCGGCGCCGTCGGTGAACATGCAGTTGCTGCGGTGGGCGAGCGCCGGCACGACCGGGCTGTCGGCGGGGATCTTGCCGTCGTTGAGGTCCCGCCAGCGGCGCGCGTCCTTGCGGAACGAGCCGGAGTCCTGCAGGAGCTGGAGCGCCGACTGGTAGTCGGTGACGAGGGTCGCCTCCACCCCCGGAGCGAGTTCGACGGGCGCGGCGGGCCCGTAGTGGCGCAGATACGTGTAGTACGCCTGCGGATCGGCCGCGAACTCGGGCCCGTACAGGGGCACTCGGCCACCGGAGCCGTGCGCCGGGCACCCGGGCGGCGGCACGGGGGCGGGGGAACGGTCGTCCATGTGCTTGCTCCTAGGAGGCGCGGTCCAGCAGATAGCGGACCAGAGTGATCAGTGCTTGGGCCGACGACTGCTCGTCGCGCGCGTCGCAGGTGACGACCGGGGTGTCGTCGAGCAGGTCCAGCGCCTCGCGCAGGGCGCGCTCCTCTCGCAGGGGCGTGCTGTCGAAGTGGTTGACGGCGATGGCGTAGTCGAGGCCGTAGCTCTCGATCAGGTCGATCACCGGGAAGGAGTCCGCGAGCCGCTCGGGGTCCACCAGCACCAGGGCTCCCAGCGCGCCCCGGGCCATGTCCTCCCACATCTGCACGAAGCGCTGCTGGCCGGGTGTGCCGAACAGGTAGAGCACGACCCGGTCGCTGATGGTGAGGCGCCCGAAGTCCATGGCGACCGTGGTGGTGGTCTTGCCGGAGACTCCCTTGAGGTCGTCGACGGACTCGGCGGCCCGGGTCATCGTCTCCTCGGTGGTGAGCGGGACGATCTCCGAGATCGAGCCGATGAACGTGGTCTTGCCCACCGCGAAATGCCCGACGACCAGGATCTTCACGGCCGTCTGCTGCGCTCCGCCGCGGACGTAGGCCCGTTCATCCAAACTTGGCCCTGAGACCATGCAGCACCTCCTCCAGGATCTGCAGATCGGCGACGGGAGCGCGCTCGACCGGCGGGCGGGTGAGGAGATAGCCGCCCTCGACGAGCGAGGACAGGACGATCTTCACGACACCCAGGGGGAAACGGGTGTGCCCCGCGATCTCGGCGACCGAGAGATAGCCGGCGGAGCAGATGTCGAGAAGCTGCTGCTCCTCGGGCGACAGGCGGGTGGGCCGCTGCTGGTGGTCCTCGGCCGCCGTGACCAAAGTGATCAGCGAGAGCTGCTGTTCATCGGGTAAGCCCCGACCGCGGGTGATGACATACGGCCGGACGAGTTCGGCGGCCTCCGGCTCCCACGCGTCCGCCCCGCTCATGACGAGGCACCGAGGTTCTCGCGGGGCGGTGTCGTCAGCGCCTTGCCCAGCTGGCCGACGAGCTGCTGCATCCGGAAGGTGATGTCGGCCATGTCGACGTCAGGGGTGGCCGAGACACCGAGGTAGGCGCCTTCGCCGGCGGATATCAGGAACACCCAGCCGCCGTCGAACTCCACCAGCGTCTGCCGCCACTTCTGGTTGTCACCCTCGCAGAAGAACCCCAGCGACCGGCTGAGCGACTGCACCCCGCTCATCGCGGCGGCCACCCGGTCCGCGTCGTCCTTGTCGAAGTCCTTCGTCCGCGCCATCAACAGACCGTCGGCGGAGATCAGGACCGCGTGCAGGGCGCCGGGAATCTCCAGGGCGCTGTCGAGCATCCATGCCAGATCGTCGTTCACGAGACCTCATGTCCTTCAGTGCCTGCACCAGGTGTGCCGTTCGTCGGCTCCGCGCGGTCCGCGTCCGGGGTCGTGGCGCGACCGGACTGCGTACCCCGCTGGAACGCACCCATGATCGCCGCGGTCTCCGCGTGCGAGCGGGCCGGGGCGGGGGAAGCCGGGGCGCTGCCCGGCACGATCGTCATCGGCCGCTTGCGGCGCCGCTTGGGCAGACCGTCGGCCGTCGCGGCGAGGGGCGCGGCGGCCTCGGGGCCACCGCGGGCGAGCCCGGTGGCGGCCGGGGCGCTCGACGCGGGCACGCGCTTCTCCGGCGTGCTGGTGAGCAGTTCGTGGGGGAGGAGGAGGACGGCGCGGACACCGCCGTAGGGTGAGCTGGAGTCCACCGACACCTCGAAGCCGAAGCGTTCGGCGAGCACACCGACCACCGCGAAGCCGAACTGCGGCGGATTGCCGAGCGCGGAGACTCCGGAGACCCGCTCGGTCGAGAGCAGCTTGGTCGCCCGGGCGCGCTCCTCGTCGTTCATGCCGACGCCCGCGTCGTCGACGACGATGCAGATGCCCTTCGGCACGGTCCGGATGTTGATCTCGACGACGCTGTCCGGGCTGGAATAGCTGGTGGCGTTGTCGAGGAGTTCGGCCAGGGCCAGGGCGACCGGTTCCACGGCGCGGCTGGTGAGGGCGAAGTCCACCTGCGACAGAATTTCCACCCGCCGGTAGTGGCGGATCCGGCCCTGCGCGCTGCGCACCACGTCGTAAACCGAGGCGACATCGCGCTGCCGGCCCAGCCAGCCGTCGCAGAGCACCGCAATGGACTGGGCGCGGCGGCCGAACTGGGAATTGGTGTGGTCGATTTCCAGGAGGTCCTGGAGAATCGCCGATTCGCCGTACTTGTTCTGCAGTCCCGAGATGACCAGTTGCTGTTCCGCGGCGAGACCCTGAAGGGTGCGCATCGCGGATTTCAGAACCGTCTTCGTCGCTTCCTCGGCCTGCTCCTGAGCCGCCTGCACGGATTTCGCGTAGTCGGTCTCCAGCTCGGAGTAATGGACCCTCAGTCCGTCGACGTCCTGCCGCAGGGACTTGGCCGCTCTGCGCTGGCGGACAAAGGCGGCGACCGCGACGAGGGTGGTGACGAGGAGAGCCCACACCAGTGGGTTCTGTATGTACGTCATAAGACTCTCTTCAGGCCCGACGGTCAGATGGTTGAATCTCCGCCAATGCGGGGGTGAACCAGCGGTGCGCCTATCCGAACCGCACTCCGCAAGTGCGGGGTGATCGTATCACCACAGGAAGTTATGACGTTCCGTCAATACCCTTGCAGGGTCGGTGTATTGGCGTGTAATCCGGGAAAGCCGCGCTTGTGCGGCGGTCGGGGGTGATTCCGGACGATCACCCCCGAAAGCGTGCCCCGGACAGCAGAACTCCCCGCCCGGGCAGCCCTGGACGGGGAGTTCGAACGATCAGCGGCTCAGCCTGCGGCGAGCAGCTCCAGCGTGTCGATGACGCGGTTGGAGAAGCCCCACTCGTTGTCGTACCAGGCGACCACCTTGACGTGGCGCCCGTCGACCCGGGTGAGCTCGGAGTCGAAGATCGACGAGGCCGGGTTGCCGGTGATGTCGGCCGACACCAGCGGGTCCTGCGAGTACTCCAGAATCCCGGCCAGCGGCCCCTCGGCGGCCTTGCGGTAGGCGTCCAGCACCTCCTCGCGCGTGACGTCCCGGGCGACGGTCGTGTTCAGCTCGACGATCGAGCCCACCGGCACCGGCACCCGGATCGAGTCGCCGGACAGCTTGCCGTCCAGGCCCGGCAGCACCAGGCCGATCGCCTTCGCGGCGCCCGTCGTGGTGGGCACGATGTTCACACCGGCGGCACGGGCGCGGCGCGGGTCGCGGTGCGGGCCGTCCTGGAGGTTCTGCTCCTGGGTGTAGGCGTGCACGGTCGTCATGAAGCCGTGCTCGATGCCCGCCAGCTCGTCCAGCACCGCGGCCAGCGGGGCGAGCGCGTTCGTCGTGCAGGAGGCGTTGGAGACGACGGTGTGCAGCTCGGCGTCGTACGCGTCCGTGTTCACCCCGTACGCCAGCGTCACGTCGGCACCGTCCGACGGCGCGCCCACCAGCACCTTCTTCGCGCCCGCGTCGATGTGCGCCCGGGCCGCCTTCGCCGAGGTGAACCGGCCCGTCGCCTCCAGCACGAGATCCACGCCCAGCTCGGCCCACGGCAGCTGCGCCGGCTCACGCTCGGCCAGCACCTTGATGCGCCGGCCGTCCACGACGAGGGTGTCGCCGTCGACGCTCACCGGACGGCCCAGGCGCCCGGCCGTGGTGTCGAAGGCGAGCAGCCGCGCCAGCGTGGCGGGCTCGGTCAGGTCGTTGACGGCGACGATCTCCAGGGCGCTGTCGCGCTCCAGCAGGGCGCGCAGCACATTGCGGCCGATGCGGCCGAAACCGTTGATGGCGATGCGGGTCATGAGTGGTGTCCCTCGGTCCTTGTCTTGTCCCTTGGTGCGTCACCAGCCTCGCGCGCGGCGCCCGCGCATGACCCGGGCGAGAGCGCCATGGTCCGCAAGGATCGCGCCAACGCCTGCGAGGCGGCGTCACTCGCCCCGGGTGAAGGTCCGCCGGTACTCGCTCGGCGTCGTCCCGAGCACCCGCTGGAAGTGCATCCTCAGATTGGCCCCGGTCCCCAGCCCCACGTCGCCCGCGATCTGCTCGACACTGCGTCCGGAGCGCTCCAGCAGCTCCCGCGCCCGGTCGATCCGGGCCCGCATCACCCACTGCATCGGCGTGTACCCGGTGTCCTCGACGAAGCGCCGCGAGAACGTCCGCGCAGACACCGCCGCGTGCCGGGCGAGGGTCTCCAGCGTGAGCGGCTCGTCCAGCCGGCGCAGCGCCCACTCGCGCGTGGCGGCGAACTTCTCCCCGAGCGGCTCGGGCACCGTCCGCGGCACGTACTGCGCCTGCCCGCCGCTGCGGTACGGCGCCGCGACCAGGCGTCGGGCCGCGTGATTGGAGGCGGCCACCCCTAGATCGCCGCGCAGGATGTGCAGGCACAGATCGATGCCGGACGCGGCCCCCGCCGAGGTCAGCACGCTGCCCTCGTCCACGAACAGCACGTTCTCGTCGACCTCGACCAGCGGATGCCGCTCGGCGAGCGCCCGTGTGTAGTGCCAGTGCGTCGTGGCCCGCCGCCCGTCCAGCAGCCCCGTCGCGGCCAGCGCGAACGCCCCCGTGGAGATCGCCGCGAGCCGCGCACCCCGCTCGTGCGCCGCGATCAGCGCCTCCACCACCGCCGCCGGAGGGTCCTCACGGTCCGGGAACCGGTAGCCCGGCACGAACACCACATCGGCCCAGCCGAGCGCGTCCAGCCCGTCCGCCACGTGGTACGACAGCCCGTCCCCGCCGGTGACAAGACCCGGCTCCGCTCCGCACACCCGCACCTCGTACGGCATGCTCGCCCGGGTCGTGAACACCTGCGCCGGGATGCCCACGTCCAGCGGCTTCGCCCCTTCGAGCACGAGGACGGCGACACGGCGCAGACGGGAGGAGGACGACACACGCCCAGCGTACGAGGCCTACGCACCCCCGGATCTCAGCTCAGGTACGCCAGCCCCGGATGTACCGCGCGGTAGGAGTCGACGAGCCGTCGCGCCACCTCCACCGAGTCGACCAGCGGGTGGAGGGCGAAGGCCTTCACGGCCGCGGCCCGTGAACCCGACGCGGCCGCAGCCAGCGCCTCGCGCTCGACCGCCTTCACCGCGCACACCAGGCCCGTCGCATGGGTGGGCAGCGGCGAGACGGCCACCGGGTGGGCGCCGTTGCCGTCGACCAGACAGGGCACCTCGATGACCGCGTCCTCGTCGAGGACGGACAGCGTCGAGCGGTTGCGGACGTTGAGGATCAGCGTCGTGCGCTCGTCGCGGGCGATGGCCCGCATCAGCGCGAGCGCCACCTGCTCGTAGCCGCCCGACTCCGTCAGCGACGCCTCGTCGCGCTCGCCGGCGCCCGCCGCCTCCCGGTTCTCCGCCATGTACGTCGCCTCCCGCTCGGCCCGGGTGGCGTCCCAGGTCGCCAGCGCGGGCGCGGCCGGGTCGCGCATCCGGTCGTAGAAACGGGCCTGCTGCTCGCGCAGGAACGCCCCGCGTGTCTGCGGGACCTCCTGATACGCCTTCACCGTCTCGCGGTTGAAGTAGTAGTAGTGCAGATACTCGTTGGGGATCGCGCCCAGCGACTGGATCCACTCCGGGCCGAAGAGCTTGCCCTCCTCGAAGCTGCCGAGCAGTTCGCGGTCCGCGAGCAGCCGCGGGAGTTCGTCGCGGCCGTCGATGCGCAGACCCCGCAGCCAGCCCAGGTGGTTGAGGCCGACATAGTCGATCCACGCCTCCTCGGGCCGGGCCGCCCCCAGCGCCCGGGCCACCCGGCGGCCGAGGCCCACGGGGGAGTCGCAGATGCCGATGACCCGGTCGCCGAGGCGCCGGGACATGGCCTCGGTGACCAGCCCGGCCGGGTTGGTGAAGTTGATGAACCACGCCTGCGGGGCGAGCGCGGCGACCCGCCGGGCGATGTGGTCCACGACCGGCAGCGTGCGCAGCCCGTACGCGATGCCGCCCGCGCCGACCGTCTCCTGGCCGAGCACGCCCTCGGCGAGCGCCACGCGTTCGTCCGCAGCCCGGCCCTCCAGACCGCCGACCCGGATCGCGGAGAACACGAAGTCCGCGCCCTTCAGGGCCTCGTCGAGGTCGGTGGTGACGGACACCCGTGGCGCGTCCGGGTGCTCCGCGGCCTGTTCGGCCAGCACCCGGGCGATCGCGGACAGCCGCGCCGCGTCGAGGTCGAACAGGGTCACCTGCGTGACCCGGCCCTCGGCGTGGTCGCCGAGCAGAGCGCCGTACACGAGCGGTACGCGGAAACCCCCGCCGCCCAGGATGGTCAGTTTCACGCTGCGACAGTACCGGAGGCGTCTGACATCGACGGAGCGCGGGGAAAATGGGATACCAAAATTTGCCACACTCTCTGAGGAGATGGTGTGCAGACGATGGACAGCCGAGTTTTGGTATACAAAACTGCCGCCCAGTACTCCGCACCTCCGTCCCCCGGGAGCCGTCATGTGTCTGGCATCCACCCCGCCCCCCTCGAACCGGATCACGCGCCGCGGCGGGCTCGCCGGTGCCGCCGTGCTGGCCGGCACCGCGGGCGTCCTGTCCACGGCCGGGCACGCGGCCGCCGCGCCGCGGGAACCCGCAGCCGCGGGTGACCTGGTCATCGACGGCGGCACCCTGCTCGACCCGGCCACGGGCGAGGTGACCGAGGACGCCGTCGTCGTGATCCGCGCCGGGAAGGTGCACGGCGCCGGACCCCGGGGGAAGATGCGCGTCCCCGCGGACGTCAGCCGGCTCGACGCGCACGGGGGCTGGGTGCTGCCGGGTCTCGTGGACGCCCACATCCACCTCAGCACCGTCGCCGAGGCCCGCCGGGCGCTGGCCGGCGGGGCCACCACCGCGCGCAGCGGCTCCACGACCTTCTACCAGGACATCGCCGTCCGGGAACTGGCCCGCAGACTGCCGGACCAGGCCCCGCGCCTGGTGGCCGCAGGCGTCTTCGTCACCCCGCACCTGGGCGACTCCGTGCTCGCCGACCCCGAACTGGCCCCGCTCGCCGTGCTGCCGGACGGAGTGCGCTCGGCCGAGGCCCTCCGGCACGTCGTGGGCGTCAACCTCGCGCGCGGGGCCGACGTCATCAAGACCCGGGTCAACGAACGCGCCGGACTGCCCGACCAGGACCCGCTGACGCAGGTGTACTCCCACGCCCAGCTCGCGGAGATCGTGGCCGCGGCCCGCCGCGGCGGCAAGGGCGTGCTGTGCCACAGCTACAGCGAGAAGGGCTGCGACGACGCCGTCCGGGCCGGCATCCGCTCCCTGGAGCACGGCGTGTTCGTCGGCGAGCGCACCCTGCACGAGATGCGCCGCAGGCAGACGTGGTTCACCCCGACCCTGACCGCCATCGCCGGGCTGGCCGACGACCCCGACCCGGTCCTCGCCGAACGCGGCCGCACCTACCTGCCGATCCTCAAGCAGGCGGTACGGGCCGCGCACGAGCTCGGTGTGCCGCTCGCCGCGGGCACCGACTCCTCCGGCGGCGAGGTCACCCCCGTCGGCCGTGAGGTCGCGCTCATGCACGCGGCGGGGCTCACGCCCCTGGACGCCATCCGCACCGCCACCACCGGCGCGGCCCGCCTCCTCGGCCTCGCCTCCACCGTCGGCCGGCTGGCCCCCGGACACGCCGGGGACGCCGTCGTCCTGCCCGGCGACCCGCTGGCCGACCTGTCGGTCCTCACCCGCCCCACGCACGTGGTGCGTTCCGGCCGCCTCCGCTGAACAGTCCCGAAGGGAACCCCATGACGCCTCCTCCGCTCTCCCGGCGCACCGTCCTCGCGGGAGCCGCCTCCGTGACGGCCGCCGGCGCGCTGTCCCAGCCCGCAGCGGCGGCCCCTCGAAGGGCTGTCGTCTACCGCGACGTACGGCCCCTCGGCGCCGGCACCCCGGTCGACCTCACCGTCGTCGACGGACGCATCAGCGCCGGCCCCGCCCCCAGGGGCGCGAGGGTCGTCGACGGCGGCGGACGCATCGCCCTGCCGGCGCCCGTCGACGCGCACATCCACCCCGACAAGACCACCTGGGGCGGCCCCTGGGTGTCGCGCAGGCCCGCGAGCACCATCGCCGAGTACGTCGAGCAGGACGTCGAACTCTTCCGCAGCCAGGACCGGTCCGTCGCCGAGCGGGCCTACGGGCTGATGGCGCACGCCGTCACCCGCGGCACCCGGGCCATGCGGGCGCACGCCGACGTCGCCCCGGCCTACGGGCTCGCCGGGGTGGAGGGCGTCGCCGCCGCCCGCGACCGCCTCGCGCACGCGCTGGACGTCCAGATCGTCGCCTTCCCGCAGCACGGCGTCGTCCGCACCCCGGGCACCGCCGACCTGCTCACCCAGGCGGCCCGCAGCGGCGCCGTCGACGCCATCGGCGGCATCGACCCGAGCAGCTTCGACGGCGCCATGGACGAACAGCTCGACCTGGTCTTCGGCCTCGCCGACCGCTACGGCACCGACCTCGACATCCACCTGCACGACTCCGACGCCGGCGGCGTGGCCGTGCTGCGCGCCATCATCGACCGCACCCGGGCGCTGTCCCTGCGCGGCCGGGTCACCGTCAGCCACGTCTTCTGCCTGCCCTTCCTGCCCGACGCCGAACTCGCCGGCATCGCGGGCGACCTGGCCGAACTGGACATCTCCCTGACGACCGTGGCGCCCAGCCGCGACCTCGTCCTGCCCATCGCGAAGCTCCGCGAGCACGGGGTGACGGTCGGCCTCGGCTCCGACGGCGTACGCGACTCCTGGAGCCCGTTCGGCAACGCCGACATGGTGCACCGCGCCCACCTCCTCGGCTGGGTCACCGACGTACGCCTCGACGAGGAGCTGCGCGCCTGCTACGAGGCCGCCGCCCACGGCGGTGCCGACGTCATGGGCCTGCCCCGCGCCGACCTCACCCCGGGCAGCCCCGCGGACTTCGTCCTCGTCCGCGGCGAGTGCCTGCCGCAGGTCCTCGTCGACATGCCGCCCCGCGACCTCGTCGTCCACGCGGGCGAGATCGTGGCGCGGGACGGCCGCCTGCTGTAGCCGCGTTCCCCGGGCGCTAGGGTCGCTGTGCCGCGTGTGACCGCCGCGGCACAGCGGTCCGTACGGGAGAAGGGCGAGCATGACTGCGTCTGGGGACTTCACCCCTGAGTCGGAGCGGGTGACGCGGCAACTGCGCGACGAGATCCTGGACGGAGTACGCCGCCCCGGCAGCCGGCTGGTCGAGCGGGAGGTCGCCGAACACCTGGGGGTCAGCCGCCTCCCGGTCCGCGACGCCCTCAAGGCGCTCGTCGCCGAGGGCCTGGTCACTCCGAGGCCCCGCAGCTGGGCCGTGGTCCGCGAGTTCAGCCCCAGCGACGTCGCCGACCTCGACGAGGTCCGCTCCGCTCTGGAGACCCTCGCCTTCCGGCTCGCCGCCCAGCGGCACACCCGGGCCGGCCTGGAACGGCTGCGGGCCGACCTGGACGCGGAACTGGACGCCGCCCGCGCCGGTGACGCCGTACGCGCCCGGCGCGCCGCCGCCGACTTCCACCAGACCGTCACCTCGCTCGCCGCCAACGAGCTGCTCAACGAAATGGAACGGGTCCTGCGCAGCCGTATGCGCTGGCTCCTCGGCCAGCACGACGACCTGCTCGGCATCGCGCGGGAGCACGAGGCCCTCTACGACGCCATCGCCGCCCGCGACGTCGACCGCGTCGAGTCCCTCGTCCTCGCGCACCTCGCCACCAGCCGCCGCGCGATCACCAGCCGCCGGGACCGGGAAGGGGACTGACGCGTCTCAGGCCCCGCTGTGCAGATACGCCGCCCACACGAACGGCGTTCGCCTCCGGTCGCGGCCCTCGCCCAAGTCGTCCCCGTCCCGCACAGCCCGTACGGCGTGATGGAGCGCGCACGCCGCCCGGCCGGTGTCCAACACGCCCTGGCCCGTACGCAGATGGGTGTAGAACGCGTCGGCGACGGTGACGGCGATCCGGTCGGAGATGCTCCACAGCGTGCCGATCACCCGCGCAAAGCCCGCCAGCTGGAACGCCGAGGTCAGATGGATCGCCTCGTCGACCAGCTCGGCCGCGTCGATGGCGGCGGTCCGGCAGGCCGACAGGAAGGCCAGCTCGGCCTGCTCCAGCCGGACCGGCGCGAGACTGGCGACGGTCAGCGGGTCGGTGTCGTGGTCGTGGAGCAGCAGCATGCTCTGCGACGGGTCGGCGGGATGGCTTCTCCCGTGACAGGAGAAGTGGGCGATCGCGCAGGAGGACAGCGCCGCCAGCACATTCGCCCTTGTCGGCAGGGCAGTCGGCTCGCCGGGGCCGTCGTCCGGGTCGGGCGCGGACAGCAGCACGTTGTCGGGGAGGTGCCGGCGCACCCGTGCCACCTCGGCCGGGACGTCGGGCAGGCGGTGCCCGCCCGGCAGCCCGCGGGTGACGGGCATCGCCACGACAAGCGCGCGCCGCGAGGAACCCGGCGCGGGCGCGTGCCGCCGGGCGTGGCTCAGCGCGCGCACCGTCGGTGTGTAGGAGGAGACGACCCGGTCCAGCACGCTGCCCTGCCGCGGACCCGTGTGACGGCCCGCGGCGTGCAGCGGCAGCAGCCCGAGCAGCCCGCCCGGCGACCACCACACCCGCGGCCACGCGGCATCCTCCGCCGGCTGCCGCAGATACCCCAGCGCCCTCAGCACGGGCTCGGCGGCGACGTCCCACAGCCACTCCAGGGTGCCCACCAGCACGGCCTCGGCCGCATCGCGGCGGGCGAGGTCCTGCCCGGTGACCACGGTGCGCAACGCGCGGTGGAAGGCGTCGACCCGGCGCACGAGCGTGTCGTGCCCGAGTCCCGGCAGGGGCAGGGCGGTGATGCCGGTCCGGGTGAGGAGCAGGGCGTCACTGCGATGGCGGCTGACGTTGAACACCACCACGGGACCGTCCTGCGCCTGGTCCAGCAGCTCGTCGACGGCAGGCGGCAGCCCGAAGCGGCGGAACTCCTCGTCCGCCCGGATCTGCGCGAGTGTCGCGGCGAACTCCTGCGCGAGCCGGTGCCGCTCCTCGGCCGGACCCGGGCCACCGGGCGCGGGCTGGTCGAGGAGATCGCGCAGCCGTGTGAACCGCTCGGCCAGACCCGGGCGCAGACGCCGCAGGTCGGTGAGGTCGTTGCGGGTGTTGAGCGCCTGGCTGAGCAGCACCGCCCGGCCCGACTCCAGCAACTGCAGCGCACGCGCGGCGCGTTCCGCAGCCGTGCCGCCGCTCCGGTCGAGGGCCAGCGCGGCGGCGTCGCCGGCCAGGCCGGGGAACAGGCTCAGGGTGTACTGCTGGTCGCCGCGTTCCAGCCGACGCGGGGCGACCTCCGGGAGCAGCCGTACCGCGGCCTCCAGCAGATCCGCTGCCGACTCCCGGTCCTCTGCCGTGGCCAGCAGGTTGGCCGCGGCCTGGGCCGCGCGGATGCGGACGAAGGGAGGGGCGGCCGGCGTCTCCCATGCGGCGACGTGAGCCGCGACAGCCTGCGCGAGGACGACCGGATCTTCGGTGCGCACGTGGAGGGCGCCGAGAGCCAGCCCGAGGTTGTTCCAGCGCGTCGCTGCGTCGGGATGGTCTGCGGGAACGGTCGCGCGCACCGCCTCCCGGCCGAACCGGACGGCCTCGTCGAGGTCCCCCGGGGCGCCGGTGAGCTCGTGCCGTAGACGCAGGGCCAGCCCCAGATTGTTCAGGCGCGCCGCTATGTCGGGGTGGTCGGTGGAGGCGGTCGCGCATACCGCCTCCCGGCCGTAGTGAATGGCCTCGTCGAGATCGACGGGGTTCCCGGGTCTCCCGGGCCGCTCGAACCGCATCCGCAGCGCGTCGCCCAGGTTGGAGAGCGTCGCCGCGCGGCGGTAGTGGCCGGGCGGAACGAGCCCTACGGCTCGGCGCTGAAGGCGGATGCTCTCCTCCAGGTCGTCGGCATTCCCCGTGCGCTCGTAGCGGTACAGGAACGCGACCCCCTGAATGCCGAGCGTCTGGGCCAGATCGGGATGGCCGACAGGCGTGGCCGCGATCGTCTCGTCACCGATGCGGACGGCCTCGTCCAGGTCCGCGCGGCCACGGGTGTGTTCGAAGCGCGTCAGCAGGGCGATGCTGAGGGAGGAGAGCGTCTGCAGGGCGTCGGTGCCGTCGGCGGGCGCGTCCCCGACGGCGTCGCGCAGGATGTCGACGGCCTCGTCGAGGTCGTGCTGCTCCCCGGTGCGGGCGAACCGCGCCCTGAGCACACCGCCCAGGCACGTCAGCCGCACCGCCCGTTCGGGATGGCCGGCGGCAGTGGCCCTCACCGCCTGCCGAATGAGGTGCGCGGCCTCCTCCAGGTCCTCCGCAGAGCCGGTGTGCTGGTGGCGTGTCAGCAACACCGAGGCCAGATTGCTCTGATCCTGGGCCAGTTCGGGATCGCCGTCCTGCGAAGTGGCCTCGACAACCTGGCGAAGGTGACACACCGCTTCGTCGAGGGCGCTTGCGTCCTCGACGTTCTCGTACAGCAGCTGCAACGCCATGGCCAGGTTGGTGAGTGCCGTCGGTCGGGCCGGGTGACCGACGGTGACGATGCGCACGGCTTCACGCCCGGCGCCGACGGCATCCTCCAGATCGCCGCGCACGCCGAAGCGCTTGAACCGCCGGATCAGAACGGCCACGAGGTTGGACAGGGCCGACGCTCGGTCGGCGTGATCGGCGGGGCAGCACCGAACGGCCGCCTGACCGAGGCGTACGGCCTCGTCCAGGTCGTCCGGGTCGCCGCTGTGCCCGGACCGGCCCGCCAGTGCCGTGCTCAGGCCGGACAGGAGTGCCGCGCGCCGGACGCTGCCGACGGCCGTGACCTCGACGAGCCGGCGCGCGATGCAGACGGCCTCCTCCAGGTCGGACACCTCGCCGGCGCCCTCGAACCGGGTCCACACCGCGTCGAGCACGCTCGTCAGCGTCACGGCCTCGGTGTCGTCCCCGGCCGGGGTGGCGAGGACCGCGGCCAGGCCCGCGCGCACGGCCTCGTCGAGGTCGGCCTCGTCGCCCGTCCGCCGGAAGCGCACCTGCGACGCGTGGTGCAGCACATGCAGTACCGTCGCCCGCTCGGGCTCGTCGTCGGCCATGCACCGCACCGCTTCCGCAGCGGCGCGGACCGCCTCGTCCAGGTCCTCCCGCGCCTCGGTGCGGTCGAACCGCCGCAGCAGCAGCGAGCTCAGTTGCGTCAGGCGCAGTGCGCGCTGCGAGTGGCCCTCCGCGGTGCTGTACGCGATGCGCTGCCACACACCCGTGAACGCCGCCGAGACAGGGTCGAAGCCGGCAGGCCTGTCCCGGAGCCAGTCGGTCGCCGTCCGTGCGGCGGAGTCCACGACGAACGGCAGCAGGGGTGCGGGCACGGAGAAGCGGACGCCGCTCAGGAAACAGGCCGTGAAGAGCGCCACCGCCAGATCCGCGTCCGCCTCGGCCGCCTTGCCGGGCAGCGCGCACATGCGGTACCAGTGCAGCGTGCCGAGCGCCTGATGCACCGCCAGATCGTCGTCGCCCTCCAGATACGCGACGAGCTTGCGCGCCTCATGCAGCGCGCCCGTTTCGATCGCCGCGGACAACTCTCCCTCGGAGCAGCGCAGCAGTCTCCCCTGCACAGTGTCGAGCAAGCGCGTCCGTCTCCCCGGCCCCCTCACGAGCGACGAGCGTAGCCGCGGCAGGAGCCGTACGGGCGGTGGTGCGGGGGAGGCACGCGAGCGCGGGGGGCGCACGGCCGCCCCGCATCTCACGTGAGCGGCGAGGAGAGCGAGAGGACTACATCAAGGAGTGGTGAGAAGGAAGCCCCCTCATGGCCTCGCCGTGGACCCACGCTAACAGTCACGCGGGGATCATGTCCCGCAGGTTTTCCGGGGTCACGACCCGCGAGTCCGGGTGCAGTCCCTCGGGCCGGGTGAGGCCCAGGAAGGTGACCGGACCCTGCGGCACCGTCGTACCGTCCCACAGCGTCACCGAAGACGCCTGCTCGGCCAGCAGATCCACCAGGTGACGCACCGTCAGGCTCTCGTGCTCCATGACGCCCCGCAGCAGCGCGGCCACCGTCACACGGTTGCCCTCCACGCGGTTCGCCGACGGGTGGCCCTTCAGATACACGTGCAGCCACTTCGCCTGCCAGCGGCCGTCCGCGTCGCGGGCGAACACCAGCGGCAGCGCCACCCGGCCGGGCCCGCGCAGCTCCGACTTCAGCCGTACGGTGCGCGGTTCGAAGGGGCGGCCCTGCTGCTCGGCGTCGCGGAGCATGAACCCGAAGAACGACTCCTCGACCTCCTCGAAGTCCTCCCCCGAGTAGACGTTGACCTGGGGCACGATGTACGCGCCGCGCACCGCGCCCAGCCGCAGATCGATGAACTCCGAGGCTCCGTCGGGCGCTTCGGTGATGTCTCCGGAGTGCACCCCCTCGACGGCCGTCAGCGCCGTCCACGACAGCCAGGACATGGCGGTGTGGTCGGCGGAGAGCATGAGCGCCGACAGGTCGTAGTCGGTGGTGCGGCGAGTCTGCTTCCAGTACGCGAAGAACCGCAGCAGCTCGCCCTCGACCCGCGACACCGAGCCGCGCGGCAGCACCCCGAACCCCGAGGCGGCCGCGCGGCCGCTCAGCGGAAGGGCCACGTCCAGCATCTCGGGCTCGACCAGCAGATGGCCGGGATCCGGCAGCCGCCGCGCGGTCTCGGCGTCCAGCGCGGCGACGAGCGCCTCCCGCGCGCTGCCGGGCACGGGCGGACGGCCGTCGACCGCCACCCATGCGCCGCCCGCACGGTTGACGAAGACGCGCCGTCGGGCGGGCGTGGCGGGCCGCTGTGCGTCGCTCGCGGCGGGAGACCGCCGGTCGTTCTCGGCCTCGGCGAGACGCTGACGGCCGCTCTCGGCCTCGGCGAAGCGCCGCTGGTCGTGCTCGGCCTCGGCGGAACGCTGCTGGTCGTTCTCGGTCTCGGCGAAGCGCCGCTGGCCGTTCTCGGCCCCAGCGGAACGCAGCCGCCCACCCTCGGCGGAACGGTTGTGCAGATGCTCGCGCACGGACAGCAGGACCCGGCCGGACACCTGGTCGGCGGTGCGCCACGCCGCGGTGACGACGGCGTTTCTCTGCTGCTCGTCGGACGCCGTGCGCAGCAGTCGGTCCAGGGAGCGGTAGAGCCTGCCCGGCGCGGTCGCCAGCAGCTCCGCCGCCCCGGCCACGTCGCCGTGCGCCAGCAGCTCCTCCACGCGGCTGTCCAGGGACGGCACCCGGCGTTCGCCGCGCGCGACCTCGAACACGGCGGCCGCGTGCGGCCGGCGAGGGTACTCGTGCGGGTGGAGCCGCTCACCGAGCCGCTTCCACCGCTCCCGGTGCGCCGCCACATCGGCGAGCTTGGCGGGGGAGGCCTCCACCACGGCGTCCAGGCCGTCGATCATGGCGCGCCGCGCCCGCCGGGACAGCCGGGCGAACCGCGTCGGCTCCCGCAGCGTCACATCGCCGTCCGACAGCACGCCAGGCGCAGCACGTCCGTCACCGTGTCCAGCAGCAGCGGGCGACCGGCCTCCAGGCGGGCCGCGTTCACGATCGCCCGGTTCTCCCGCACGGGGATCTCCGTCGGCTGCGGCCCCTCGGCGCACGCCCCGGCCAGTGTCCGCAGGTCCCCGATGTGCTCCTCGCCGAGCGGCGTGACACTCCCGGCCAGCGCCAGATACAGCGAGGTCGCCTCGGACTCCAGGGTGCCGCCGAGGTGCAGCACCGTGACCCGGTCGCCCGCGGCGGGGATCAGCTCGGCGTGGGCGGCGAGCATCTCCTCGTACGTGTGCTGGTACCTGCCGTACGACGGCAGCGTCAGCAGGTCGACGACGCCCTCGCTCAGCTGGTCGAGCGTCCCGGCGCGGGAGGCCTCGTCGGCGAGGGCCTCCGCGATGCAGCGCATCCAGAAGTCGTAGGTGTCGGGCACGTTGGCCGGGAACTCACGGAAGTAGGTGTTGTGCCGGACATGGTCACCGACCATCTCCCGCACGGTGTCCAGTGTGCACCGCGCCGTCTCGACGACCGTCGCCTCCGGCAGCCCCGCCAGGTGCTCCAGCAGCTCCGCCGACAGCTTGAACCCGACGGACATCAGCGCGCCGTCCAACTGCCTGGCGACACCAAGACTCCGGCGCGCGGTCACGTCGGCCGGTCCGACGGGGACGCGACGAGTGTGCCGTACGACCAGGGAAGCGAGACGGTGATCCATCCGGCCATGCTGGCAGAGCGGCGATCACGGCCGCACCCGGATATGCGCCCGGATGCCGGTGCTCAGGGGAACGGCTTGATGTCCCCGGCGAACACGATCATCTGGTCGATCAGATGGCGGCGCAGGTGCACCACGTCCGTCCCCGCCAGACGCGGCCCCTCGTTCGGCGTGGTGAACACCCACTGGTACCGGGCCCATTCACTGGGCATGTCCACACCGGAGCAGCGCACCATCGTGCCCGCCCCCGCCGGATGGTGCCTCAGGTCCAGCACGAACCGCTCGACCGCCGCGACACCCTCGCTGCGGCCCAGCGGTCCCCAGAACACCACGTCCGGAGTCAGGGCCTGCGACAGCAGGGACGTCACATAGCTGTCGTCCGAGGCGTTGAACGCCGAGATGAACGTGTCGATCGCCGTCCGGGCGAGTTCTTCCTGCATGCACCAAGTCATACCAGTAGCTCCACACTGGCGAGGAGATCGCGTCCGCCCCGTGATGCCGTGCATGTCGCTCCGGAGGTCCGTGGCGCCTGCGGAAACTCCCCTTGGCCGACCCGAGTTGACGTCGATACGCTGGACGTGAGCCGACACGGGGAGGCGCGGGCGGATGTTCTCACGCGGCGCGGGGCGACGGCACGAAGCGGACGAGCTGCGGGCGAGGTTCGAGGCGAACCGGGACAAAGTGCGGTCCTGGCAGGGGCGTTGGGAGATTCCCGAGGTCGAGTGGTCTCCGGTGGAGGACACGCCGTTCTCCTGGATCGTCCTGCCCCGGCAGCAGCGGCAGTGGCTGCGGGACCACGCGCCCCACCTGAAGAGGTACGAGTGGATCGTCGAGGCCCGGCCCGTGGCGGAGGGCATCGGTGAGGTGTGGGGGCACTGGGAGTTCTCCGAGGGGCATCGGTTCGAGCGGCTCACCCTCCACTTCCGCAGCGTCCTCGACCCGGACTACCTCGCCGAGAAGCTGGCGCTGGGCATCGGCGCGGCCGAGCTGAAGGGCTGGCGGGACGAGGACCTCCAGGGCGTCTACGAATGGCTCGGCCAGGGCCTCACCGACGTGGCCGGCTCCGGCGGAATCCGGGGGCAGCACCGCGCCGGGTTCCTGCTGAACGCGATGACCTGCTTCGCGATCAGCCGCACCGAGGTCGTCACCGAGGTCCGTACCACGCTCACCGACACCTCCATGGACGGCACACCCCTCAAGGCGGACGGCAGCTTCTAGCTTCGCGGCGCGGGTCCGGTCACGAATGGAGAAGCCCCGCGGGCGAGCCGCGTCTAGGGTGACGTCGTACGAACGCGCGACGGCACCGACGGCACATGGAGACAGGATGAGCAGGGCCACCAGGACGACGGACAAGCAGTCGGCGGCGCCGCACCTCGCCGACAGCCACGAGCTGATCCGGGTCATCGGCGCACGCGAGAACAACCTCAAGGACGTCAGCGTCGAGATCCCCAAGCGACGGCTGACCGTGTTCACCGGCGTGTCCGGCTCGGGCAAGAGCTCCCTGGTGTTCGACACGATCGCGGCCGAGTCGCAGCGGCTGATCAACGAGACGTACAGCGCCTTCGTGCAGGGCTTCATGCCCTCGCTGTCGCGGCCGGAGGTCGACGTCCTCGACGGCCTGACCACGGCGATCATCGTCGACCAGAAGCGGATGGGCGCCGACCCCCGCTCCACCGTCGGCACCGCCACCGACGCCAACGCGATGCTGCGCATCCTCTTCAGCCGCCTCGGCGACCCGCACATCGGCCCGCCGAGCGCGTACGCCTTCAATGTGCCGTCGGTCCGCGGCAGCGGTGCGATCGCCGTCGGCGACAAGAAGGCCGTCAAGGCGACCTACAGCCGCACCGGCGGCATGTGCCCGCGCTGCGAGGGCCGCGGCACGGTCTCCGACATCGACCTCACCCAGCTGTACGACGACTCCAAGTCGCTCAACGAGGGCGCCCTGACCATCCCCGGCTACACCATGGACGGCTGGTACGGCCGGATCTACCGGGGCTGCGGCTTCTTCGACCCGGACAAGCCGATCCGCAAGTACACCAAGAAGGAGCTGCACGACCTCCTCCACAAGGAGCCGACCAAGATCAAGGTCGAGGGCATCAACCTGACGTACGAAGGGCTGATCCCGAAGATCCAGAAGTCGATGCTGTCCAAGGACATCGACGCGCTCCAGCCGCACGTCCGTGCCTTCGTCGAGCGCGCGACGACCTTCCAGACCTGCCCCGAGTGCGACGGCACGCGTCTCGCCGAGGGCGCCCGGGTCTCCAAGATCAAGGGCGTCTCCATCGCCGACGCGTGCGCGATGCAGATCAGCGACCTCGCCGAATGGGTCGCGGGGATCGAGGAGCCCTCCGTGGCGCCGCTGCTCCAGTCGCTGCGGCACACTCTGGAGTCGTTCACGGAGATCGGCCTCGGCTACCTCTCCCTCGACCGCCCGGCCGGCACGCTGTCCGGCGGCGAGGCGCAGCGCGTGAAGATGATCCGCCACCTCGGCTCCTCCCTCACCGACGTGACGTATGTCTTCGACGAGCCCACCACCGGCCTGCACCCGCACGACATCCAGCGGATGAACGACCTGCTGCTGCGCCTGCGCGACAAGGGCAACACCGTCCTCGTCGTGGAGCACAAGCCGCAGACGATCGCCATCGCCGACCACGTCGTCGACCTCGGCCCCGGCGCCGGTACAGGCGGCGGCACCGTCTGCTACGAGGGCACGGTCGAGGGCCTGCGGGCCGGCGACACGGTCACCGGACGCCACCTCGACGACCGGGCCGCGCTGAAGGAGTCGGTGCGCAGGCCGACCGGCAAGCTCCCGATCCGCGGGGCGAACGCGCACAACCTCCAGGACGTCGACGTCGACATCCCCCTCGGTGTGCTGACGGTCGTCACCGGCGTGGCCGGCTCCGGCAAGAGCTCGCTGGTGCACGGCTCGATCCCCGCCGAGGAGGGCGTCGTCTCGGTCGACCAGGGCCCCATCCGCGGCTCCCGGCGCAGCAACCCCGCCACGTACACCGGGCTCCTGGAGCCGATCCGCAAGGCCTTCGCCAAGGCCAACGGCGTCAAGCCCGCCCTGTTCAGCGCCAACTCCGAGGGCGCCTGCCCCACCTGCAACGGCGCCGGGGTCATCTACACCGACCTGGCGATGATGGCCGAGGTGTCCACGGTCTGCGAGGACTGCGAGGGCAAGCGCTACGACGCCTCCGTCCTGGAGTACCACCTCGGGGGCCGCGACATCAGCGAGGTACTCGCGATGCCGGTGACCGAGGCGGAGGAGTTCTTCGCCGAGGGCGAGGCCCGCCTCCCGGCCGCGCACAAGATCCTCCAGCGGCTCGCGGACGTCGGCCTCGGCTACCTCACGCTCGGCCAGCCGCTCACCACCCTCTCCGGCGGCGAGCGCCAGCGGCTCAAGCTCGCCACCCACATGGCCGACAAGGGCGGCGTGTACGTCCTAGACGAGCCGACCACCGGCCTCCACCTGGCCGATGTCGCCCAACTCCTGGGCCTGCTCGACCGGTTGGTCGACTCCGGCAAGTCGGTCGTCGTCATCGAGCACCACCCGGCGGTCATGGCGCACGCCGACTGGATCATCGACCTCGGCCCCGGCGCCGGTCACGACGGCGGCCGCGTCGTCTTCGAGGGCACGCCCGCCGACCTGGCCGCCGCGCGCTCCACCCTCACCGGCGAGCACCTCGCGGAGTACGTCGGCGCCTGAACGGACCTTGAGTGAAAGGCCCGTGCGGCACGGCGTCAGGTCCGTGCCGCACGGGCGGCTCAGCCCTCCCGCCGACCGGTCTCGGTGATGCGGGAGATCGCCTCCAGGGTCAGCGCCCGCCCGTGCGGCTCCTGCGCCAGAGCCCGATGGAGCGTCAGGCCCTCGATGAGCGCGTCGAGTTGACGCGCGGTGTCGGGATCGAAGTGCTTCTCCAGATGGACCCGGCTGCGCCGCATCCACTCATGGGTCAGCTCCCGGTACTCCGGCCGGCGCGCGGCGAGCGTGTACAGCTCCTGGGTGAGCACGAGGTCGCGCCGGCTGCCCTCGGACAGCACGTGCACCAGATCCGCCACCGCCTCCCGGGCCTCCTCGCGGCCGGCCGGCACGGACAGATGGGCGTCGAAGACCGCGACGAAGTGCTCGACGAACCGTCCGAACGCTTCCCGCAGCAGCTCGTCCATCCCGCTGAAGTGGTACGTCATCGACCCCAGCGGCACGCCCGCGCGCCCGGCGATCTTGCGGTGCGACACGCCCGCGACGCCCTCCTCGGCGATCAGGTCCAGGGTCGCGTCGAGGATGCGCTCGCGGCGCTGCGGGTCGGTGTGTCCGGTGGCCATGGCGTCAGAGCTCGCGCACCACGCGGGCGGGGTTGCCGACGGCCACGACGTTCGCGGGCACGTCCTTGGTGACGACCGAGCCCGCGCCGATCACCGAGTTGTCCCCGATGCTCACGCCGGGCAGCACGATCACACCGCCGCCGAGCCACACGTTGTCCCCGATGGTGATCGGCCGCGCCGCCTCCAGCTTGTCGCGCCGCGGCTGCGGCTCCAGCGGGTGGGTCGGGGTGAGCAGCTGGACGTTGGGCCCGATCTGGCAGTCCTCGCCGATCGTGACGGCCGCGACGTCCAGCGCGGTCAGGTTGTAGTTCACGAACGTGCGCGCGCCGATGCGGATGTTGCTGCCGTAGTCGACGTACAGCGGCGGCCGCACATGCGCCTCTTCGCCCAGCGCCCCGAGAAGCTCGGCGAGCACCTCCCGCGCCGCCTCGGCGTCCTCCGCGTAGGCCGCCTGATACCGCGCGGCCAGCCGCACGGCCTCCTGCTGCCACCGCGCGATCTCCGGGTCGTCGGCGATGTAGAGATCGCCCGCCATCATGCGCTCGAGGTGCGTGCGCGGGTCGCCCGCGAAGTGGTCGGTCACCATGCGTACGATCGTACACTCCAAAGCGTACGAACGTACACTCGGTGCCGCCGCGTCCGGCCCGGGGCGATGGCCGTTCGATCGCGGCTGCGGACCGTCTGCGGTCGCTCGCGCAGTTCCCCGCGCCCCTGAAACCCCGCAGTGGTGGTGCCGCTCGGCCCCGGCTCACGGCCGCCGGCGGGCGAGGAACGTGGCGATCGTCGTCCTCCTGCCCTCCTGCGGCTCCTGCGTCAGCCGTGCCGTGAGGTCGAAGCCGGCCTCGTCGAGCAGGGCGGCGAGCCGGTCCGGGGGCAGCAGATGGGACTCGTAGGACACCGGGAGCCCGCCGTAGGCGTACGTCGGGCGACGTCGCTCGCCGTCGCCCGCGTGTCCGGCGAGCATCAGACGGCCGCCGGGCAACAGGGTGCGCCGGAACTCGGCGAACACGCGCGGCAGCACCTCGGGCGGCGTGTGATGGGTGGAGTAGTACGCGAGGAGACCGCCGAGCGAGCCGTCCGCCAGGTCCAGCGCGGTCATGGACCCCACCTCGAACCGCAGGCCCGGATGGGCGGCTCGCGCCAGCTCGATCATCCTCGGCGACACGTCCACCCCGAACACGGCCAGGCCGAGCGCGGCCAGATGCGCCGTGACCTTTCCCGGCCCGCACCCCACGTCCGCGACCGGCCCGAGCACGTCGGCCCGTACGGACTCCGCGAAGGCGGCCAGCATTCCCCGCGACAACGGGTCCAGTTCGGCAGGGGACTTGACGAGTGCGGCGTAGGCGGCGGCGACGGTGTCGTACGACTCCCGGACCGCGGCCACGTACGCGGGTTCGGTGCTCATCCCCTCAGCCTTCCAGGCCGTCGGCGAGGGTGGCCGCCTTCCGTACGACTCAAGGACTCAAGGACTCAAGGGCTCAGGGGCTCAGGGGCTCAAGGGCTCAACGGTCCGCTACTTGGGCCTGGGGCCGACGTCTTCGGCCTGTCCTGACGGCCCCTCAGGGGGCGCGCGTGGTTCTTGCCGTGCCTCCGTGGGCGCCTGCGGTGCGCCGGTTCACCCCGTGGGGGGAGGGTGCGCACCGGCCGGGGTGGGCAGGCATGAGCGCCGTGGAGCAAATCGATTCTGCAGCGATTCGCAGAGCCTACGGAGCGATCCTGGACGGGCTGCCCGACCAGGCGGCGGCCGAGGCCCTCGGTGGCCGGCTCGCCGGTGACGTCCGGGCTCTGCTCCCCACGGTCGCCGCGCAGGCGTCCCGTATGGAGGGGGAGTGGCGTTGTGCCGCGATACACGTCCTGGCCCACGCCGCCCACCTCGTCGGCCAGGCCCCGCACGGCACCCCGGCCCGTCCGGCGTACTCCCCGCAGGACATGGCGGAGGCCGCCCGGGCGCTGCTGGCGCTGCTCGACGAAGGGGGGCGGGCTTAGTGGCGAAACGTTCAGCCAGGGGAAGGCGTGAGAGACAGGGATGACGTCGTCAGGAGCCGGCCACCCGGACGGGCGGACCCCGCACGGGCACGCGCCTCAGGACACGGGCACACCTATCTACGAGGAGCTCGTGAGGCAGTGGCGCGCGGCGGGGCGTGAAGTACCCGAGGCGCACAAGGAGTTGACGGCACGAAGACCGGCGGAACCCCAGGACTACTTCGGCCGCGGCTGAAGCGGCTCAGCCGGCCGGGTCCGCCCGGAACGCGGTTGTCCGCCCGCCCGCCACCGCACTACGGTGCCGCGCGTGGACCTCTTCTCACCCGCCTGGACCGCCCTGCTCACGGCCGTCGCCGACACCCCGGACGAGGACTTCGAGCGGCCCTCCGGCTGCGCCGGGTGGCTCGTACGGGACCTGGTGTGCCACCTCGTCATCGACGCCCAGGACGTCCTGATCACCCTTGCCACGCCCGCCGACACCGAGCCGACCGTGGACGCCGTCACCTACTGGGAGCTCGTCGAGCCGCCGACCGGCGAGGACCCGCTCGACGGGCTGATCCCCCGGCTGGCGGCCGCGTACGGCGAACCAGGACTGCTGAAGTTCCATCTCGACGACGTCGGCTCCGCCGCGGGCCGCGCCGCCGCGCTCGCCGACCCGGCCCTGCGGGTGGGCACCAAGGGCGAGGTGCTGACGGTCGGGGACTACCTCTCGGCGTATGTGCTGGAGTGGACCCTGCACCACCTGGACCTGATCGCGTACCGGCCGTCGGCCGCGGAACCGCCCGGTGAGACCCTCGCCGCGGCCCGTGCGGCCCTGGAGAAGATCGCCGGGGCCCCGTTCCCCGCCTCCTTCTCCGACACGGACGCCCTGCGCGTCGGCACGGGGCGCCGGACGCCGACCGACGCGGAGCGGGCGGCCCTGGGCGACCTCGCCGCGCGACTGCCGCTCGTGCTCGGCTGAACCGGCGTTCCCCCCGGACAGGGGCGCGGACGGGGCCCGGACGGCAGTGCCCGGGCCCCTGTCCTGTCCTGAACGGCGGCGGCTCGTACGGTCCGCAGGCGCCGTCAGACGGTTCGTACGGCTCGTACGGTCCTAGGCGCCGTCAGGCGGCTCGTACGGCTCGTACGGCTCGTACGAGTCAGAGCGGCGTCGGGCCCCCCGTCTCGCCCGGCCGGATGCGTCCGCGCCAGGCCCCGCTCTCGCCGCCGCGCTTCTCGATGTACTCCTTGAACCGCTTCATGTCCCCCTTCACCCGCCGGTCGATCGTGCCGAGCACATCGCCGACCTTCTCGGCGGCGCCGCTGGGCTCCACGTCCATCACCAGCTCCACCCGGGTGTGCGTGTCGTCCACGCGCTCGAAGCGGACGGAGCCCTTCTGGCTGGTGTCGCCCGAAGTGGTGCGCCAGGTGATGCGCTCGTCGGGCAGCTGGTCGACGATCTCGGTGTCGAACTCCCGCTGGACCCCGGCGATCTTGGTGGTCCAGTGATTGTGGCGGTCGTCCAGCTGAGTGACCTGCTCGACGCCCTCCATGAAGTTCGGGAAGTCCTCGAACTGCGTCCACTGGTTGTACGCGGTGTGCAGCGGAACGCCGACCTCCACCGTCTCCTTGACCGTGCTCATCGTGTCTACCTCCGTATACGTGCCTCGGTCGGCGGCGGCTCGTCGGCCACCGCGCAGGTCAGGGCTCGTCGCGCCGGGTACCCGTGATGGGCGGGTATCCACATGGGGCCACGCATCGGATGGGGTGGGGCCACGCATCGGATGCGGGTCGCGCGGACGGGACGTGGGTTCGAGGGTTCGTCGGACAGTGTGATCAAGTGATGCTCGGCGCCACCTGTCGCGCCGACGCGGCGTTGGGGATGCCGTGGCGCACCCACAGCCCCCACGGGGTCTGCGGGCGTGGCCGCCCCCGATCGGTGACCTGCGCAGGGTCCCGACGACCCGCGCAGGTCACACAGGAAGCCCCGATGTACCGCGACCCCTCCCACGAGCGGGGCGGCAGCGCCGCGACCACCGCCCGTACGACCCTGATACGCGCCCTGGACGACCGCGCCGACACCGTGCCCCCCGGGCCCGCCGCGCTCACGCCCGAGGCCGCCTTCGACGCGCTGTACGTCTACGCCGTCCCCGGCCTGATACACCAGGCGTACCTGCTGACCGGCTGCCGCCGCCGTGCCTTCGAGTCCGCCGAATACGCCTTCCGCAAGGCCTGGGAACGCTGGCCCGAGGTCGCCCGCGACCCCGACCCGGTGGGCTGGGTGAGGGTGCAGACCCACGAGTACGCCCTGTCGCCCTGGCACCGCTTCCGGTGGCTCGTCACCCGTCCGGGCCCGCCGCCCGCCGATCCGCTCCTGCGCGCGCTGCTGGACCTTCCCCCGCGTCACCGCCGTACCGCCGTGCTGTGCGACGGACTCGGGCTCGGCGTGTCGGAGGCCGCCGCCGAGACGGAGGCCAGCAGCCATGCCGTACGCGGCAGACTGCGGCACGCGCGTGCCGTCCTCGGCGCCACCCCGGACGCGGCACGGCGGGCGCTGCGCACCCGCGTCGAGGAGGCGTCGGCCGCGACCCTCGCCCAGCCGTGGTCCGTTCGCGCCGGCAGCGAGCGACACGTACGGGTCCTCACCCGTACGGTGTTCGCGGTGACGGCGGCCCTGATCGCGCTCATCGCCCTGGTGATCCACGGTGGTTGAGGCAGTTTCTCTGTGGACGCCCCGTCACGGCCGGTCCTCCTGTGCAAGGATGATCGAAGCCTTAGCCTGAGGGAGACGCAGCGTGAGCGGTGCTGGTGAGGGAGTCGACTACGACGGCCTGCGGGTCGACCGAACGGGTCAGGCGGAGGCCTTCGACGCCATCGGCGACCGCTACGACGAGGCCTTCCCGCACAAGGAGGGGCAGGTCCAGGCCGCCGACTGGCTGCTGAAGAGCGTCTCGCCCGGCGCGCGCGTGCTGGACCTCGGCTGCGGCACCGGACTGCCGACCGCGCGACAGCTCGCCGACGGCGGGTGCGCGGTCGTGGGCGTCGACCTGTCCGACGGCATGGTGGAACTGGCCCGGCGCAATGTGCCCGAGGCGGAGTTCCACCGGGCGGACATCGCGGACCTGCGCCCCGACGGTCCCCTCGACCTGGGCCGTTTCGACGCGGTCGCGGCCTTCTTCTCGCTGCTGATGCTGCCGCGCGCCGAGATCCCCCTCGCCCTGAAGACGATCCACGGGCTGCTCGAACCGGGTGGTCTGCTCGTCCTGTCGATGGTCGAGGCCGACGTCGACGACTTCGCGATCCCCTTCCTCGGCAGCACCATCCGCGTCACGGGCTACCTCCGCGACACCCTCCGCGAGGTCGTCGAGGCGGCGGGCTTCTCCATCGACGGGGAGTCCTCCTACACCTACGCGCCGGAGAGCTCGGACGTCCCGCCGGAGGAGCAGATCTTCCTGCGCTGTACGAAACTCGACTAGGGCCTGTCCTCCGGATCAGGCGGGCTGTAGGAGACAGTGCGGTGCGGGCCGGTCGAGCGAGGTCTGGGGTCCTCCCAGGCCAGGCGCCAGAGGGCCGTCGAGCAGAGCGGGGTGCGGGAGCCAGACCCATGTCAGCAGAAGCGGCCGGAGGCGAGCAGGGCGCCGGCCTGAGCCCTGTGGGTGTCGTGATACGTGAGTGCCCCCGAGTGTCCGGGCCGGTGCGCCGAGCAAGTGGCGGACGGATCCGAGGGGCACTGCGCGCCGTGGTGACCCCGTGATCGGGGCACAGGGCGGCTCCGAGCGCGGCCGGGGCCGCCGGGTGCACGGCGCCAGGTTCGCACGCGGCGATGCCCGGGCCCTGCGTGCTGCCCGAGCCGTACGGGGTGGCGGTGCCCGGCGCGACACAGGAGCCCTACGGGAACTCCGCGCCCTGCGCGACGCCGGGACGGACCGGCTGCGGTACCTCGACAGCGCCACCCGGCGCATCGCGCGCGGCATGAACCTGGACGAGACCCTGGCCGAGCTGTGCCGGGCGGCGGTGCCGCTCTTCGCCGACCTGGCCGTCGTCCATCTGTACGATCCGCTGCCGGTCGGCGACGGAAGCTCCGCCGACCCCGTCCTGCTCAGGCTGCACAGCGTCCACCGGGAGCCGGTCCCGGCCCCCCAGGCCTCCCTGCAAGCGGTGAAGGGAGCCCCGGCGAAACTGCTGCGCTCCGGACGGCCCCTGTTCGCCACTACCGAGGAGGCCGCAGCCGCTGCGGCGGAGCTGCTCGCGTCGGCCGGACTCCCCGGGGAGGTGCCGCCCGGACGGCGCGTGATCATCGCCCCGCTGCGCGGCCGCCACCACGTCCTGGGCTGCATCACCCTCGTGCGCGACCGCGGCCGCCGCGCCTTCACCGGAGACGACCTGCTGGTCGCCTCCCAGCTCGCCACGCACGCCGCGCTCGGTGTCGACAAGGCGCTCGCCCACGGCCACGAGTCGTCCGTGGCCGACACCCTGCAACGCACCATGCTGCCGCCTTCCCTGCCTGCCCTCGCCGGTGTCCGGCTGGCCAGCCGGTATCTGCCCGCCTCCCGCACCGCCGAAGTGGGCGGCGACTGGTACGACGCGATCCCGCTGCCCGGCAACCGGGTCGCCCTCGTCATCGGCGACGTGATGGGCCACTCCCTCACCTCGGCCGCGATCATGGGCCAGCTCCGCACCGTCGTCCACACCCTGGCCGGCCTGGACCTCCCGCCCCACGAGGTCCTGCACCACCTCGACGAACAGGCCGGCCGGCTCGGCAGCCAGCACCTCGCCACCTGCCTGTACGCCGTGTACGACCCGGTCTCCCGGCGCCTGCTGATGGCCAACGCCGGCCACCCGCCCCCCTTCCTGCTGCGCCCCGACGGCTCGGCGGAGGCCCTCACCCTGCCCTCCGGCGTGCCGATCGGCGTCGGCGGCGGGGTCTTCGAGACCACCGAGATGCCCGCGCCCACCGGCGCCACCCTGCTGCTCTACACCGACGGCCTGGTCGAGTCCCGCGGCTCCGACATCCAGACCGGCATGACGCGGCTGCGCCACCGGCTGCGGGCCCTCGGCTCGGCGGGGCCGCCCGCCCTGGAGCCGCTGTGCGAGGTGGCGCTCGGCACCCTGGACGAGGTCGAGCGCGAGGACGACGTCGCCCTGCTCGCCGCCCGCTTCGAGGGCCTCCTGCCGGAGACCGCCGCCAACTGGTACCTGACCCCGCATCCGCGCACCGCGGGCCAGGCCCGCCGACTGGTCCGCCGCACCCTGCGCCGCTGGGGCCTGGCCGACCTCACCGACACCACCGAACTCCTCGTCAGCGAGGTGGTCGCGAACGCCGTACGCGTCACCACCCGGCCCCTCACCCTGCGCATGCTGCGCACCGACGTCCTGCGCGTCGAGGTCCGCGACGACTCCGTCCAACTCCCGCGCCTCGGCCACGCCCAGCTCGACGACGAAGGCGGCCGCGGACTGTTCCTCGTCGACCAGCTGGCCCAGAGCTGGGGAGCCACCCGGGTGAGCGGCGGCAAGATCGTCTGGTTCGAGCAGCGGCTGCCCTGAGTCTGAGTCTGAGTCGGGGCGTACGGCGGGTATTGCGTCTGTGGCGGTTGTCGCGGCTACGGCGTCTTCGGTGATGGCTTCGGTGTGGACGGGCGGGCGTTGGGGGCGCGGGCTTGAGCGCGGGCGTGGGTGATGAGGCGGTGTGGGCGGTGAGGTGGACGGACCGTGAGGCGTGCCATGGGTCTCGCTGGGGCGGTTGTTCCAGGTAGCCCGGTGGCCCGGTGGCCCGGTGGCCCGGTGGCCCGGCAGCCCCGTAGCCCGGCGCCCCGGGGGGCCCGGCAGCCCGGCGGCTCCGTGAGTCCTGGTAGCCCTGGCGGCCCCGGCCGCCCGCGCTGTCCCGGCGGCCCTGGCCGTCCCGGGGTCCCGGCCATCCTGGCTGCCCTGTGTCCAACGGCGACCCGTCCGCGGTCCGGGACGGCGACCCATCCGCGGGATGGCGACCCGTCCGGGGTCCGGGACGGCGCCTCGCCCAGCGCCCGGGCCACCGCAGCCCGCCGAGCCGTAGGCACACCTCGTACGGCTCGTCTCCCAGCGCCTGCCGGGCCCGTCTCGCACAGCTCGGGCGGCTGGTTGTACGCGTCCCTGCTGTCCCGGCAGTCCTAACTGCCCTTACGCTCCCGGCCATCCCGGCCGCCCCGGCGGCCTCACCCGTGCTCGAGCCGTTGTCACCGCCGCTGCCCCGGTTGCCGGCGCTCAGGGCGTTGTCAGTGGGGCCTGTCATGATTTTCGGCAGGAGCAACAGCACGGGAGCAGCGCATGGTTGAGCAGGTGGTGCGGCCGGTCGTCGAGGCGATCCTCGCCGAGGCGCCGCGGGGTTGGACGGACGCGGTCATGTACGCCCGGGCGGGTCGCGGCGGCACCTCGGTGACCGGCGGCTACAGTCCGCGCAGCGGCCCCTGGGGTCCGAGTGTGCCCAATCCGTACCAGGAACTGATGGCCCTGGCCGAGACGTTGCGGAAGGACCGCGGCTGGGAGCCGGTCAGCCTGGAGATACGGTGCGAGCCGTCCGGGGCGTACCGCCTCACCGCCTTCCGGGACGCGGTCGCCCGGGTGAGCGGCGGGATGAGCGGCTGGGAGGCCGTCCTGGACTCCGACTACCGGTTGCCGCAGCCCGGTCTGCGTCAGGAGGCCGGCACGGCCCCGCCCGCGGGCGACCCGGAGCTGGCCGTGTCCCGCTTCCACACATACGTCTCGCGGCGGGCCGCGCTCCTCGGGCGCCGGCTCGAACTGCCCCCGCCCGCCACCGCCGCCGAACTCGACGAGGCCGAGCGGCGCCTGGGCCGCAGTCTGCCCGCCGACCTGCGCGCCCTGTACCTGATCGCGGACGGCGACGGCATCGGCTACGACCACCACTACCTGTTCAACAACTGCGCCTGGCTGTCGCTGAAGAGCCTGGTCGCCGAGCACACCGAGTGGCAGGCGGGGGAGCGGCCCTGGTACGGCTGGGACCTGGAGTGGGAGGCCGTCGTCTTCGACACCACGCCCGCCGAGACCGTACGCCGCTGCGGCGGGCACCCCGGCTGGCTGCGGTTCGCCACCAGCGAGGACGGCAACTATCTCGCCGTCGACACGGCCCCGGCCCGTCTGGGACACCCGGGCCAGATCATCCGCACCGGCCGCGACTACGACGACGGCCCCGCCTACATCGCCGACTCGGTGACCTCCCTCCTCGGCCACCAACTGGACCTGATGGAAAGGGGCGCCTACGAGATACACGGCGACCACCTGTCCGTCCACCCCGGCGACAGCGACCCCGGCACCCGGCAGATCATCGGCGCCGTCCCGGACGAGGTCCCGCCCACGCTCCAGGCCCTCCACATCAACGACGCCCCCGCCCCGGTGGACCTCGCCCCGCTCGCCGCGGCCCCGCACCTGCGCCGACTGCACCTCAACCGTTCCACCACCACCGACCTGACACCGGTGCGGGACCTGCCGGTCGAGTCCCTGCGCGTCACCCTCGCCCACGGCGACCTCACCGCGCTGGCAGACCACCCGCACCTCGCCGCCCTCGACCTGACCACCGGCGCCCCGGCGGATCTGAGACCCCTGCGGACGGTTCCGCACCTGCGCGGCCTCGACGTCTCGGAGGCCGACGTGCTGGACCCGACCGTCGTGGCCGACCTGCCGGAGCTGCGGTACCTCGCCCTGACCGGCCGCCAGTGGACCGCTGTCCTCGACCAGGGCAAGGCGCCTGTCACGCTCGCCGCCGCGCACCTCACCGACACGGAGGCGACGTTCGACGACGCCCTCGCCTGGGCGGCCCGGCTCGGCATGGACACCGAGGACGCACTGCGGGTGACAGGCACGGTAGAGGGGGTGGGCGGCTGAGGGGGCTCAACTCCCGTGTCACCGGGGACCGATAGGTTGACCGGTCATGGACTCGGCAACCCTGCTTCAGCACCTGCGTGACGAGCTGGCCGCCTTCCGCGCCTGCCTCGACGGCGACCTGTCCCTGGGCATCGAGCACTGCGGCTCCTGGACGCTGCGGGATCTGGCGGAACACCTCGGCACCTCCAACCTGTGGGCCGCGGCCGCGGTGACCGAGCGACGCGGTGACCACGAGCCCCCGTCGGCTCCTCGGGCGCCCGAGGAACTGCTGCCGTGGTTCGACGAGACGGCACGGACCCTGCTCAAGGCCCTGGACACGGACCCGGCGACGCCCGCCTGGACGTTCCACCCGCCCCACACGGTGGGCTTCTGGCAGCGGCGCCGCTGCCTGGAGGCGCTCGTGCACCGCTGGGACGCCGAGCGGGCGCTGGGCACCCCCCGCCCGCTCGACCCCCACCTCGCCGGGGAGGGCGTGGCCGAGGTCTTCGACACCATGGCACCGCGCCAGGTCGCCCGGGGCCGAGCGCGCCCGCCCGCGCAGGCCCTTCGCCTCCTGGCCACCGACACCGGAGCCGGCTGGACCTACGGCCCGGGCGACCCCGTGGCGACACTCGCCGCGCCCGCGGAACACCTGCTGCTCCTGCTGTGGGGCCGCGGACCGCACACCGGTGAGGCCGTCACCTGGACCGGCGACCAGGAGGTCGGACTGGCCCTACTGCGGGGCCCCTTGACGCCCTGACCCGGCGCCGCAGCGGGGGTTGCCCCGAGGGTCCGTCTTGCCGCTACGGCTGGGTGCCCCGCGGCCCGTAGTGCGCCAGGAACATGTCGACAGCGCCGGTGACCAGACGCTCCGTCAGGCCGTCGTCGATCCGGGTGCCGTACGAGCTGAAGACCATGTGGGGGAAGACCAGCAGCCCGTAGAACTGCAGGACGGCGACCTCGAGGTCGGGGATGTCCAGGCGGCCCTGTTCGGCGAGGCCGCGCAGGGCGTTCGCCACGGCCGGGTGGTGGCTCTCCGTGCCGTGGTGGCGCCAGGCCTCGCCCAGCTCGGGGAAGCGGTGGAGCTCGGCGGCGACGAGGTTGCGCAGGGCGGTGACCTCGTCATTGGTGCGGACGGCGTGCACCCAGGCGCGGGCCGCGTCGACAAGGGCCGTGCGCAGGTCCTCGGCCTCGGCCAGACCCTCCAGCGCGGCCGCGGACTCGCCGGCGAGCGGTTCGTCGAGCGCGTGGGTGATGACGGCCGTGAACAGGGCTTCCTTGCTGCCGAAGTGGTTGTAGACGGTCACCTTGGACACGCCGGCTCGGGCGGCGATGGTGTCCATGCCCACGCCGAAGCCCTCCCGCAGGAACAGCTCGCGCGCGGCCCGCACGATGGCCTGCCGCTTGAGCTCCGCCCGGGGTCCGCTCGGCCGCTGCTTGCCGCTGTCCACGCTCATGGGAACCGACCCTAGCAGCCCCTGAACTGCACGGTTTAGTTCAAGCGGACCCACGGGGCCACGTCCGGCAGGGGTGTTCGGATATCGGTACCCCACGTCCGCCCATGAAGATCATCAAGGGCAGAATGGCCCGTATGCCGATGACGAACACGCCGAAACCGGCCACGCTCGACGACGCCCCGCTGATCAGCGGCGCCCTCGCCCGCGCCTTCGACGACGACCCGATGATGCGCTGGTTCTTCCCCGACGACGCCTCGCGCGAGGCGTCGCTGGTCCGCTACTTCACCACCCTCTTCACGGGGCAGTACGTCCACCACGGCGTGTGCGAACGCACCGACGCGGCCGCCGCGTTCTGGGTCGCCGCGGGTGCGCAGGCCGTGCCCGAGGCGGACACCATCCGGCAGCTCCAGGACATACTCGGCGACCGCGCCCCGCTGTTCCGGGACGCGGTCGAGACGGCCGCCCGGCACACCCCGCGCGAACCCCACTGGTCCCTCGCCGTGATCGGCGCCGACCCCGCCGCACGCGGCCAGGGCCACGGCGCCGCCCTCCTCCGCTCCGGCCTCGCCCAGGCCGACGCCGCCGGCCTCCCCGTCTACCTGGAGTCCTCCAAGTCCTCCAACAACCCCTTCTACGAACACTTCGGCTTCACCGTCCGCGAGGAACTGCCCCTCCCGGGCGACGGCCCGACCCTCTGGGGCATGTGGCGCGAACCGCGTGCCTGACGAGGGCTAGCTCTCGGCCCCACCGCCGCCACCCCGGCGTACGGCGTCCAGCACCAGCCCCAGCAGCCGTTCCGGCAGCCCCGGTTCGTCGTCGCGGGTCGTGGTGAGGGCGATTCCGGCGACGAGTCGGACCAGGTCGCCGACGTCGAGGTCGGACCGTGCCGTGCCCTCGTGCTGGGCGCGGGACAGGATGGCGGCGGCGCTGTCCAGGACGAGGCGGTGGCAGTCGATGCCGAGGTCGGCCGTCTCGTCGAGCAGCGCCGCGACGCCCGTGCCCTGATGGAGCCGGGCGTGGGCGAGCAGAGCGGTGAGCCAGGCGGCGAGGGCGTCGTCGGGGGAATGGGAGGCGGGCAGTTCCTCTGCCAACGCCTGCAGGGCGAGGACGCGGTCCCGTACGAGGGCGACCACCAGGGCCTGGCGGTTGGGGAAGTGCCGGTAGAGGGTGCCGGGGCCGACGCCGGCCCGGCGAGCGATCGCGTTGAGGGAGGCCTCGGGGCCGCTCTCGGCGAACACCTCGCGGGCCACGGTGAGGATGCGCTCGCGGTTGACCCGCGCGTCCGCGCGCGAGGCGGGCGGCTGTGCGGCCGGGCCGGGTGTCGTCATGATGCCGCCTTTCACGCTGGCGATCCGGAGAGCTTCTCCGTATGGTAGCCCGCACAGCCAAGCGGAGAGGGTCTCCGCTTGGCGGAGGAGGAGCGCACATGCACGACGACGCACACGCCGCCCTCGGGCCGGCAGGCATCTGGACGTTCGCCTTCGACGCGCACCCGGCCGGCCTGGTCCGCGAAGCCGCCGCGGAAATCGAGGAGTTGGGCTACGGGGCGATCTGGTTCGGGGAGGCGTTCGGCCGGGAGAGCTTCGGCCAGGCGTGGCTGTTGCTGTCGGCGACCCGCAGGCTGACGGTCGCCTCCGGCATCGCCAACATCGCCTTCCGCGACCCGATCGCGGCGGCGACGGCCACCCGCACCCTGGGCGACGCGTTCCCGGGCCGCTATCTGCTCGGGCTCGGCGGACACCGGGTCGACGACACCGTCCACCACCTCGACGGCTACCCGATGCCGGCGCGCGGGCGGGCGGTGCACACCATGCGCGCCTACCTCGACTCGATGGACGCCGTCCCCGAGCACGGCCCACGCCCCGACCCGGCACCGCGGCGCGTGCTCGCGGCCCTGGGCCCCAAGATGCTCGGCCTGGCCGCGGAACGCACCTGGGGCGCGCACTCGTACTTCGTGCCGGTCGAGCACACCGCGCACGCCCGCCGCATCATGGGCCCCGAGGCGTTCCTCGGCGTGGAACTCGCCGTCGTGCTCGACACCGACGCGGCGCGGGCCCGTGAACTGGCCACCGCCCACGTGGCGATGTACATCGAGAGCGCACCCCACCAGCTCGCCAATGTGCGCAGACTGGGCTTCGGCGACGACGACGTCCTCGGCGGGCCGAGCGAGCGGCTGGTCGACGCCATCGTCGCCCACGGTGACATCGACGAGATCCGGCGCCGGGTGGAGGAACACCTGCAGGCGGGCGCCGACCACGTCGCCGTCCAGGTCCTCACGGCGTCCCCCACCGACCTTCCCCTGCGGCAGTGGCGTGAACTGGCCCCGGCCCTCACGACGTTGGGCACCCGCCGCCACGAGCGAAAGGCCGAGGCCCTGCCAAGCCACCGAGCATGAAGCCGTCGCCGATGACGACCACGCCTACGACGCGACAGCCCCGGCCGTCTCGGCCGCACGCCCCGGCGGGGCCCGAGGACGGCACCGCCGTGCTGCTGTGTCCGGGCGCGGCTACCGGCAGGTGACGCGGCCTCGGCGCGGGCATCGTCCGGGGCGCGGGTGTCCGGCACATCGCTGTCGACCGGCCGGAACTGAGCGGCTCGGACCCCGACCCGGACACCGAGCAATTGGGCGGCCGGCACCCGGGACTTCGCCGTCGCCGGTGGACTGCGGGAACTCGCGGCGGTCGGGTTCTCCCAGGGTGCCCCGTTCGCCCCGACCCTGGCCGCCGACGGCGTCACCGCAGACTTCGCCGCCTTCGGTAGCCCCGACAACCTCCGGAACCCGAGCGTGGACACGGCCGACCACCCGGATCACCGTGGCCGCCACGCGGACTCCTGAGCCCTACACCCCGCTCAGGAACGGACCCTGGGCGATCTTCCGCTCCTGCAGGGCCGTCAGCCGGAACGCGAAGTACACCGCCGCACCCGCCGCGACGACCTCCAGTGCGTCGCACACCAGGTACATCCGTAGGGCGTCACGCAACGCGAACAGATTCTCGGCGCGGTCGAAGCGGTACGCGCAGTACCGGCTCAGCACGACGTTGCCGGCGAACAGCCCCCACCACAGGTTCACCGGCCACATTGGCACACGGGTCGGCTTCCCGTCGGTCGGCAGCGGGGAGGCCGCCGCCCACATGTCCACGGCGATGCGATACGGCATCCACAGACACGCGACCGGGATGAACCAGGCCCCGATCGCCCAGCCCGGACCCCTGCGGAACCCGTCCGGCGTCAGCCGACCGATGCTGCGCCGCATGACGGAGAACCACGCGAGGAACACCACGGCGCACAACAGGTACGTACCGCCCTGCACCCGGCCTGCGTTCTCGTACTGCGCCGCCGCGGCCAGCAATTCGTCCTCCGGCGCTGCGACGAAGCCGAATTCCCCCTCGATCAGGGAGAACAGTCGCAGGCCCCGGTACACGGAGTAGGCGCCGCCGGCGGCCGCCGCCGCGAGGAGGGCCGACACCAGGTAGAGAAACCACCGCAACGGCCGCGACTCCCGTGGCAGCACGGCATCGGGAAGAGGTCTCTCGGACACGGACATGACAGCGGCCCCCCACGGGCGAGAAACGAAAAGGGAAACGCCCGCGGAAGATCGCGTGCCCGGGCACGATACGTGTGACCTGCTCTTACGTCCACGTCGGGATCGGTGCGCCAGGGATGTCACAGCCCGGCGGGCTGTCTCGTCGTAAGGAGTGAAGACACTTTCGATCAAGGAGCAGACGATGAACCTCGCCCTGTGGATCGCCGCCGGACTGCTGGCCGCGGTGGCCCTGTTCAGCGGCATGGTCAAGACGTTCGTGCCGAAGGAGAAGCTGGCGGCGGCCCACGGCGGCGGGTGGACCGACGGGAAGAGCGAGGGCTTCATCAAGGGGCTCGGCATACTTGAGGTCCTGGCCGCCGTGGGCCTGATCCTGCCCGCCGTGCTCGACATCGCGCCCGTCATGGTGCCGGTGACCGCCGTGTGCTGGGTCCTGCTGATGGTGGGCGCGATGGCCACCCACGGCCGCCGCGGCGAGAACGCGCTCGTCGCCGTGAACTTCGTCTACCTCGCCATCGCGGTGTTCGTCGCCTGGGGCCGCTTCGGCCCCGAGACCTTCACCGGCTGACGTGCCCGTCCCACACTTGGCACGGTTGACATCGACCGCCCGCCGGCGCGACCTCGCCACGGCATCCTCGGGCGCAGACAGGCAAGGACGAAAGGGGATGCCGTGCGGTGGCTGACCGAGGAGTTCGGGGAGTCCCACGAGGGGTACGCCGGGGCGGTCCTCGCCGACGGCAGCGAGCCCGGGCCCATGTACCTGGACCTGGGCAGCGGCGGCGAGATCCACGAGACCCGCGAGTGGTGGGCGTACGACGGGTTCATGAGCCGCCCCACAGCAGCCACGTACCGCGCGGCCTGCGCCTGCGGCTGGCGCGGCCCCGGCCACCCGGTCCCCTCGGCGGAGCCCGCCGGCCGGCCGGGCGATCCGGACGTCTCCGCCGCCCACGCCGACTGGTGCGAGCACCTGCGCGACGTGCAACGGCGGACGGTGCCCCTCCCCGCGGACGTCACCGAGCTGCTCGACCGGCTGGAGACCCGGCTCTGCTCGCTCGCCGACGAGGCGCCCCTGGCGGCACTGCGGGCGGTCGCCCGGCTGGAGCGCCTGACCCGCGACGCCGGCCGGGACGCCGCGTACGTCATCGACGACGAGGCCCTGTCGCCGGAGACGGTAGGCGAGGCCCTGGGCATCGACGCGGCCAAAGCCCACTCCCGCGTCCTGCGTCACCTCCGGGTCGGCTGACGGGGCATCAAGAGCTGGGCGCGTAGCCGCTGATGACGTAGTGCGACTCGTCGTCCAGCGCGTTCGTGTCCCAGTCGAGGACGATCCGCTCCGGGTGCCCGTCGGGGGCGTAGGTGGCCTCGGCCTGGTCCGCGTCCTCCTTGCGGGCCTGTTCCAGCTCCCCGAGCAGGGCGCCGATGGTGGGCACCTGGTCGGGGAGGTCCTTCACGACGCGCCGGCCGCTCTCGTCGAGGCCGCGGGCCCGCGTCACCTTGTGGTCCCGCACGGTGATCCGGAAGGTCCCGATCAGGGCCTGTTCCCCCTCGGTCGACTCCAGTGTGTACACGTACGAGGCCGGCTCCTTCCACGTCGTACGGCTCTGCGCCGCGACTGCCTCGGAGCCCTTGGTGGAGGCGGCCTCCGTCTCGGTGCCGCAGGCGGCCGTCGTGCCCAGCATCCCGGCGATCAGCGCGACGGCGGCCACGGCACGGGCCCGCCCGCAGGTGCGGCGTACGGCGGTCACGGTGGTGGTCATGGAGGTGCTCATGGTGATGGTCCCTTCGATCACGACTGCACCTGTGACGCCGACCGCCCCCGGAACGTTCGATCCGTCCGCCCCCGGAACTTCGACCCGTCAGCGGCTCGTGAGCACCACCAACTGCTGCGTCGCCCGGGTCATCGCCACATACCGGTCGACCGCCCCCTCCACGCCCGTGCCGAACTCCTCCGGGTCGACGAGCACGACCAGGTCGAACTCCAGGCCCTTCGACAACTGCGGGGTGAGCGACCGGACTCGGGCAGTCTCCTGGAACGTGGGATCGCCGATGACACAGGCGACGCCGTCGGCGTGCTCGGCGAGCCAGGCGTCGAGGATCTCGTCCCGCCGCGTCACGGAGCCGTGCACGACGGGAACGCCGCTGCTGCGGATGGACGTCGGCACGTTGGCGTCCGGGAGCACGGCCCGGATGACCGGCTCGGCCTCGGTCATCACCTCTTCCGGCGTGCGGTAGTTGATGCTCAGCGACGCCACCTCGACACGGTCGAGCCCGATCCGTTCCAGGCGTTCCCGCCACGACTCGGCGAACCCGTGCCGCGCCTGGGCGCGGTCGCCGACGATCGTGAAGCTCCGGGACGGGCAGCGCTGCAGCAGCATCTGCCATTCGGCGTCGGTGAGTTCCTGCGCCTCGTCCACGACGATGTGCGCGAAGGGACCGGCGAGCCGGTCCGCCTCGGCGGCGGGCAGGGCGCTGCCGTCGACGAGCGCGTCCTGCAGGTCACGCCCGCTGAGCATCGTCACCGCGCTCTCGCCGTCGTCCTGTGCGGCCAGCACGTTGTCGATGACACGGCCCATCCGCTCGCGCTCGGCGGCGACGGCGGCGTCGTGCCGCCGCTTGCGCCGCGCCGCCGCCGGGTCCCCGAGCCGCTGCCGCGCCGCGTCCAGAAGCGGCAGGTCGGACTCGGTCCAGGCCTGCGGGGCCGCCTTGCGCTGGAGCGTACGTACCTCCTCGGGGGTGAGCCAGGGAGCGCACAGCCTCAGATACGCCGGTACCGACCACAGGTCCGCGACCAGGTCGGCCGCGTCGATCAGCGGCCACGCCCGCTCCAGGGCGCCGACCAGCTCCTTGTCGTGCAGCAGCGCCCTGCGGAACAGCTCCTCCGGGACCTCGCCGACGGCCTTGTCCAGCAGGATCGTGACCAGCTCCTCCCAGACCACGTCCCGCCCCTCGTTGTGCGGCGTGCCGGGCCCGGGCGCGCGGAAGGCGTCCGCCCAGTCGTCGGCGCTCAGCCACACCTCGGCCCACGGCGTCGTGACCCGCAGGCCCTCGGTGGGCGGCTCCTCGTAGAACCGCACGCCCGGTTCGATCGCCCGCACCATCCGCGCGGACGCCTTCAGCCGGGCCACCTCCGGGTCGGACTCGGGCGGCGCGCCCTCTCCCTCCGCGACGAGGTCGCGCACGGTGCAGGTGCGCACGCCCTCCTCGCCGAGGCTGGGCAGCACGTCGGAGACGTAGTCCAGGTACGGCTGGTGCGGGCCGACGAACAGCACACCGCCGCGGCGATGCCTCAGGCGCGGGTCGGCGTACAGCAGGTAGGCGGTGCGGTGCAGGGCGACGACGGTCTTGCCGGTGCCCGGGCCGCCGTCCACGACGAGCGCGCCGCGCGATCCGGCGCGGACGATGGCGTCCTGGTCGGCCTGGATGGTGGCGAGCACGTCCCGCATCCGGGCCGACCGGCTGCTGCCGAGGCCCGCGATGAACGCCGACTGGTCGTCGAGCGCGGCATGCCCCTCCAGGCCGTCGGCGGTGAACACCTCGTCCCAGTAGTCGCTGATCCGGCCGTCGCTCCAGCGGTATCTGCGGCGGCTGGCCAGCCCCATCGGGTGGGCGTGGGTCGCCGCGAAGAACGGCTCGGCCGCGGGGGAGCGCCAGTCGACGAGCAGCCGACGCCCCGAGCTGTCGGTGAGGCCGAGCCGGCCGATGTACAGGGGCTCGGCGTCGTCCGCGCCGACGACGCGCCCGAGGCACAGGTCGAGACCGAAGCGGCGCAGGGCGCGCAGCCGGCCCGTCAGCCGGTGCACCTCCGCGTCCCGGTCCATCGCCGCCCGGCCGATCCCGCCGGGTGCCTTCAGTGCGGCGTCGAGGCTGTCGGACACCTCGGCGATGGCCAGCTCGAGGCTCTCCGCGACGGCGGCGAAGTGCTTCTCGTCCTCGGCGATCAGCGCCGGGTCGGCCTTGGCGGACAGTCGGTCGGACAGGTCGAACGGGCTGGTGGGCAGGGAACGGGCAGGCACTTCAGCGATCACCTATTTCAGCAGGTTGTGGCCATGAGCCAGTGATTGTGCGGGATACCCGGGGCCTTGCCGCAAGCCCCCCTGTGCGCTATAAGTTGAGAGTGGCAAGGAACGGGTTCACCGTCCTTGCCTTTCTTGTGCCCGGAGTACGGCGTGACCGGGGGCCTTCCGTCGTCCAGGAGTGACGGGCGTCAGCGTACGGCGGCCGTCACCAGGCGGCGCACTTCCTGGGCGCTCACCGTGCCGCCGTTGACGAGGCGGTCGAAGACGAGGCCGTCCACGCAGGTCAGCAGGGTGACGGTGCGTTCCGCGGCGTCGGGCACGCCCTGTGCGGCGAGGAAGTCCTGGACCGCCTGCCGTGCCGTGTTCTCGCGGGGCACGAGGATCTCGCGCAGTTCGGGCTGGTGGACGCTCTCGAGGGCGCACGCGTAGCGGGCGAGCGAGCGCCGTCGGCCGTCCCCGGTGAGCCGTCGCTCGACGAAGGCGACGAGACCGGCCACCAGTTCCTCGGCGTCGCGCGGCACCGGCGTCCGGCCGCCGATCTCCTCCAGCTCCGCCTGGTCGAGGGCGACCAGCCGCCGCACCAGCGCGGTCAGGAGGGCCGTGCGGGTGCGCAGATAGGCGGAGGTGGTGCCGGACGGCAGGCCCGCGGCCCGGTCCACGGCACGGTGGGTGAGTCCGCGCATGCCGGACTCGGTGAGCACGGTGATGGCGGCGTCGGCGAGGAGGGTGCGTCGATCGGTGGGCACCCCCTATTTCTACACCTGTAGAGCCCAGGAGTACGCTTCCTCCGGCATCGGTGCTTCTACATCTGTAGAAGCCGTGAGTGCGGTCGTGACGAGGGAGGGCCGGGTATGGGCAGCAGCGCGGTAGTGGTCGGCGGGGGCATCGGCGGGCTGGCCGCGGCGATCGGCCTGCGGCGGATCGGCTGGGACGTCACGGTCGTCGAACGCGCCTTGGTCCTGGAGGACGCGGGCGCCGGAATCTCCCTGCACGCCAACGGACTTCGCGCCCTGGACGTCCTCGGCGCCGGCGAGCCGGTCCGTGCGGCGGCCCGCCCGCAGTACACCGGCGGCACCCGCACCCCGGACGGCCGCTGGCTGGCCCGCATGGACGGAGCCGCACTGGAACGCGCCCTGGGCACGCCGATCGTCGGCATCCCCCGAGCCGTCCTGCACCGCCTGCTGCGCGAGGCCCTGCCGCCCGAGTGCCTCACCGTGGGCCGGGAGGTGCGCTCGGTGGAGGACTCCGGGGACGGCCGCCTCCGCATCCACTGCGAACAGTCCACCGTGGAGGCGGACTTGGTGGTGGCCGCCGACGGCGTACGCAGCAGGCTGCGCACCCACCTCTTCCCCGAGCACCCCGGCCCCCGCTACAGCGGCTCCACGGTCCTGCGCGCGATCACCGAAGACCCGGTGGACCTGCGCACCGACTTCGAACTCACCTGGGGAAGAGGCGCGGAGTTCGGCCACATCGCCTTCACCGACGGCAGGGCAGAGTGGCACGCGGTCGTCAACTCACCTGCGGGCGTGCGCCACTCGGACCCCCTGACCGAGCTCCGCCGCCGCTTCGGCCACTGGCACGCCCCGATCCCCGCCCTCCTGGACGCGACCCGCCCCGAGGCCGTCCTCCACCACGACATCCACGAACTGACCGACCCCCTGCCCACCTTCACCGTCGGCCGCATCGCCCTCCTCGGCGACGCCGCCCACGCCATGACCCCCAACCTCGGCCAGGGCGCCTGCCAGGCCCTGGAGGACGCGGCGTCCCTGACCGCCGCCGTGGCCACCGAGCCCACCCTCGCCGCGGCCCTGACCCGCTACGACGCCGAACGCCGCCCCCGCGCCCAGGCCATCACCCGCGCCGCCCGCCAGGCCGGCCGTCTCGGCCAGCAACTCACCCACCCCCTCGCCGTCGCCGCCCGCAACACCGCCCTCCGCCTCGCCCCCTCCGGCGCCGCCCTGCGAGCCATCCTCCGCCACGCCGACTGGACCCCACCGAGCCTGGTCTGACATCGATGGCGCCGGTGTGCCACGCGAGTCCGGGTCCGGCCCTCGTACGATCCCCGCATGACGATCACGTACGAGTGGCGGGGCGGGGCCGCACTCGTCGCCGAGGCCGTCGACGCGGCCCGCGCCGCCGGGTGTGCGTGGCTGCATGTCGACTTCGAGCCGCATCTGCGCTCGTTCTACTTCGACGCCTGCGGCTTCAGGGAGACGGCGGCCGGGCTGATCGCCCTGTGACCCGGTGCTGCCGGGCGGTCAGGCGTCGGTCCGCTTCTCCAGACGGCTGCCGCGGGGCACGGTGACGGACATGATGTCGCTGGGGGCGTCCAGGGCGAGGCGGTGCCAGCGGCCGCGAGGGACGATGGCCGCCGTCCCCGCGGGCAGCGCGATCTCTTCGGCCTCCTGACCGGGGTGCTCCGGGCGCAGATGGAGGCGGATACCGCCGCTGAGGCACGACACGATCTCGTCCGCGTCGGTGTGGACCTCCCAGTGATCGGCGTGGACGTCGGCGTCGGACTCCACATGGAAGGTCATCAGCTGCCAGCCCTCCCGCTCGGACTCGAACACCGGCTGCTCGGCGCGCACTTGGCCGCCCTCGTCGAGGTGGATGAAGGAGGCGAAGAGGTCGATCGGAGTGACAGTCATGCCAGGGCTTCCCTTCTGCGATGGTGGAACGGCCTGTTCATGACGGCCATCCTTCCGACCAGCCACCCCGACTTCAGCCGACGGACGTCGGGCATCCCGCCCCGACCACGCACCGTTCGGCGCACCCCCTCTCCCCACCGCCCTGGTCGCTGAAGCCGATTCCCCGCAGGGAATTGCCGGTCCCCGCGGCGCACCGCAGGATCGGGTGCCTAGTGACCCGCCCGGCAAGGAGATCCACGTGATCGAGATCGACCCGCAGGACCTGGCCCACCGCTACACCGCCCAGTGGAACACCTCGGACGCCGGCGAACGGCGTGCGGCCATCGAGCGGCTCTGGGCCGAGGACGGCACCCACACCCTGCACCCGCCCGCGGAGATCCGCGAGGTCGCCGCGGGCCTCGGCTTCAGCCACACGACCCTGGAGGCGCAGGGGCACGACGCCATCGAACGGCGGGTCGCGCGCAGCTACGAGGAGTTCGTGGCGAAGCAGGGCCTCACCTTCCGGCCGCGCGCCGACGCCGTCCGCCTCCACGGCGTGGTGAAGTTCGGCTGGGAGGCGGTGTCGGCCGAGACCGGCGAAGTGCTCGGAGGCGGCGTGGAGTTCGTCGTCCTGGACGACGACGGCCGGATCAAGTCCGACTACATGTACCCCGGCCCCTGACCGGCCGCCGCGGGAATCGCCCCGGCCACGGCGGCGGCCGCCGCGAGCGCCTCCGCCGTCGCCGGATCGGCCGGCAGGAACGCCTCCAGCCTCAGCTCGGCCAGCGTCACATCCACCGCCGTGGCGAAGGTCGTCACCGTCGTCATCAGCCGCAGCTCGCCGTACGACGACCGCAGCCGCAGCGGGACGGCGAAGCCGAGCTGCCCGGCCGACGGGTCCAACGGCGGTACGTACGCGGCGAGTTCGTCGCGCAGCTCCGGCAGATGACCGAGGGCCGCCAGGATGTGGCGCGCCCACTCCGCCAGGTTGAGGATGCGCGGCGCCACGCCCTGCGGATGCAGGGCCAGACGGTAGACATTGGTGCCCGGGCCGACCAGCTCGGGGGCCGCCCCCTCGGTGATGACGTCCATCGCGGAGTTCGCGGCGACCAGATCCCCGCCCCGGTCCACGACCAGCGCCGGATACGGCAGATGCCCGCGGAGAATGCTGTCGATCGCCGCACGCACCGGTGCCAGCTCCGCCGAGTCCAGCGCGCTCTCGGCATAGGCGGGCGCGTAACCGGCCGACAGCAGCAGCTCGTTGCGCTCCCGCAGCGACAGCTCCAGCGACTCCGCCAGGCGTACGACCATGTTCCGGCCCGGCACCGACCGGCCCGACTCGATGAAACTCAGGTGGCGTTGTGTGGTGCCCGCCCGCGAGGCCAGGTCGAGCTGGCTGAGATGACGGCGGGCACGGCATGCGCGGAGCGCTCTCGGAAAGTCCACGAGCCCTGTTGTATCGGCGTCGCGGCATACGGGCCATTCCCCGCAGGGAATTGAGGCGTGCCCGCGGCGGGCGCGACGATCACCGGCATGGACATCGGTGTACTGCTTCCGACCGCGACCGCACAATGGGGCCCGGCCGACGATCCGCGCGAGCTGATCGCCCTCGGCCGCGAGGCCGAACGCTCGGGTTTCTCCTCGCTCTTCGTGGGCGACTCCCTGATCAGCCCGCGCATCGAGGCCCTCACGATGCTGGCGGCGCTGGCCCCGGTCACCAACACGGTGACCCTGGGGACGGCCGCCCTGCTGCCGTTCCTGCGCCGGCCGGTCCAGGCCGCGCAGTCACTGGCATCGATCGACCTGCTCAGCGGCGGCCGGCTCACCGTGACCGTCGGCGCCGGTTTCCCCGGCCGCTTCGGACGCCCCCTCTACGCCCTGTCCGAGCTGCCCTGGGAGAGGCGCTTCGCCCGCCTGGACGAGACGGTCGCGCTGTGGCGGGCCCTGTGGGACGGCGCCGACTCCTTCCACGGCGACCTCCTCCACTTCGACGACCTCCCGCCCACGACCAGGCCCGCCCGGGGCCACCCGCCCATCTGGCTGGGCGGCGCGACGCCCGCGGCACTGGCCCGTACGGGGCGGACGTACGACGGATGGCTGCCCTACCCGCCCGACCCCGCCGACTACGCGTCCGGCCTGCATGCCGTCCGCGGCGCCGCAGCCGACGCGGGCCGCGCTCTCGAGGACGTGACCCCCGCCCTCTTCGTCTCCGTCCGCGTCGACGACGACGCCGAGAGCGGCCGCCGCGCCCTGGACGACTACGCCCGGGCCGTCTACGGCATGCCGCTCGATCGACTGGAGGAGATCCAGGCCGTCGTCACCGGCTCCGCCGACCAGGTCCTGCAAGGCATGCAGCGTTACGCCGACGCCGGCGCGCGGCACGTCGTGATCCGGCTCGCCGCCCTGGATCTCCCCTCGCAGCGGGACCAGTTGGAACGGCTGGCCGCGCTCCTCCCGGCCCTGCGGGCGACTCCGGCTCAGAAGTCGTCGGCGCCGTTGCGCAGTTCGGGCGTCCAGTAGCCGGTGAGCGCCTTCGCCGGGTCGACGGCGACCCCGCTGCTGCCGGGCGCGGTGACGGCGATGACGGTCGAGTCGCCCTCCAGCATGACGGAGAACGCCGACACGGGCTCGTTCTCCTCGTCGGTGCCGCCGTCCGACAGCTTCACCAGGGCGTACGCCGGGGCACCCGCGGCCAGCACCGTCGGCGTGGCCGGCTTGCTCTCGGCGACCGCCGGGACGTCCTGCTTGTGGCTCTCCAGGAACTGGATGTGCGGGAAGCCCGCCAGGCGGCAGGAGTGGCCGGAGGTGTTCTTCGCCGTGAGGACGAGGTGGGTGTAGGGCGGCCCGTCCTGGGTGGCGGCGGTGACGGCGACGTCGCCCGCGGTGCAGGCCGGGGTGTCGGCGGAGGCCTGCTGACCGTCCGCGCCGGAGGAACCCGTGGAGCCGCTGGTGCCGGAGTCGGAGCCGGAGTCGGCCGAGCCCGTGGAGCCGCTCGTGCCGGAGTCGGAGTCGGCCGACCCGGTCGAACCGGTCGACCCCGTCGAGGCCGAAGCGGCCCCCGTCGGTGACGACGTCGTGTCCGAGTCGCCCTGGCACCCGGTGAGGGACAGAGCGAGGGCCGCCACACCCGCGGCGGCGAAGAAGGCGGAACGGTGACGAAGAGTGTTCATGTGTGCTTCCCCGTGAAGATGGTCGATGGTCCGCATGGCGGCGGACGCGCAGGTGAGGGGCTGGTCGTGGTGCCGTCCCTCACCTGCCCTCAGTCGACCATCCCGGCGGCCGGCGGCCCAGGCGGTTCTCCCGGCAGAAGTACCGTCCGCCATACTTCTGCCGGGGGCTCGCAGTCGTACGGGCCGGGTGAACGGGGACGACGACTGTGTGCAGCGGCACGCCCGCCACGGAGGACTTCGGGCAGCAGCTCCGCGCACTGCGCACACGTGCCGGGCTCAGCCAGGAGGCGCTCGCGCACGCCTGCGGGGTGAGCGTGCGGGCGCTGGCGGACATGGAACGCGGACGGACCCGCGGCCCGCAGCGCCGCACCGTGGAGGCTCTCGCCGAGGGGCTGGGACTGGACGAGGAGACCGCCGGGCGGCTGGAGAAGGCCGCCGCGCTGGGCCGGCCCCGCCCCCGGGCCGCCACCGGGCCGGGCGCCCACTCCGCCCTGGCCCTGCCGCGTGACATCCAGGACTTCACCGCCCGCGGCCCGGCCCTGGCCCAGCTGCGGGAGCTGGCCGCGGACGCCGACCCGGCGCGCCCGGCCGTGAGCGTGGTCTCCGGGCAGCCAGGCCTGGGCAAGACCGCGTTCGCCGTGCACGCCGCGCACCGCCTCGCCCCGCACTTCCCCGACGGGCAGTTCGCCCTCGACCTGCACGGCATGGACCCCGAACCGACGACCCCGCGCGACGCCCTGGCCCGGCTGTTGCGGGCGATGGGCGTCGCCGACGCGGCCGTCCCGCCCGGTACCGACGACCGGGCCGGCCTGTGGCGGTCCGTGGTGCGCGACCGGCGGGTGCTCCTGCTGCTGGACAACGCCGCCGACGAGGCGCAGGTACGCCCCCTGCTGCCCGGCACCGGCCCGTCTCTGACTCTGGTCACCAGCAGGCACACCCTGGCGGGGCTCGAGTCGGTCCACCGCACCGACCTGGCGCTGCTGCGGCGCGAGGAAGCGGTCGAACTCCTCACCCGTATCGTCGGCGCGGAGCGCGTCGCCGCCGAGGCGCAGGCCGCCCGGGACCTCGCCGACCTGTGCGGACATCTGCCGCTGGCCGTGCGGATCGCGGGCCAGCGGCTGCACGGCAGGCCCCATGAACGCCTCGGCAAGCTCGTCGCCCGGCTCACCGCCGAGGGCCGGCGCCTGGACGGCCTCCAGGCCGGCAGCCTGGGCGTGCGCGCCGCGTTCGCACTGTCGTACCGCCAACTCCCCCCGGACACCCGCACCTTCCTGCGGCGCGCCGCCCTTGCCGCCGGACCGGACTTCAGCCCCGAGACCGTCGCGCTGCTCGCCGACCTCCCCTACGACGACGCGGCAGCCTGCGCGGAGGAGCTGACGGACGCCGGGCTGCTGCAGAGCGACCCCGCCGCCGACCGCTACCGCTTCCACGACCTGCTCAAGCTCTACGCCGCCGAGCAGTCGGCGGCCGAGGACGGGCCCGAGGTGCGGGAAGCCGCGCTGGACCGGGCCGCCGACTGGATGCTGCGCCGTGCCACCGCCGCCGGGCTCCGCTTCGACGTCGAGCATCACCGGAACGGACCGCACGGCGACCCCGATCCCGCGAGCGCGCCCGCCGGCCGTGAGGAGGCGCGGGCCTGGCTGGAGGCGGAACGCGCCCAGTGGCTGGCCGCGCTGCGCCGCGCCCACGACACCGGACGGCACCGGCAGGTCCTGGACATGGCGGAGGCCATGCACTGGTTCTCCGACCTCAACCAGCACTGGGAGCTGTGGGTGGAGGTGTTCCGGCGCTCCGCCGACGCGGCCCGCGCCCTGGGCAGCAGGCAGGAGGAGGCCGTCCATCTCAACTACCTCGCCTGGGCGTACAACCTCTGTGTCCACGACCCCCGGGCCGCCCTGGCGACCGCCGACACCGCGCTGGTCGCGGCCCGCGAGAGCGACGACCAGCTCCAGGTGGGCTGGGCGCTGGGCTACGGCGCGGCGGCACTGCACCGGCTGGGCCGGGCGGAGGAGGCCCACGACCGGCTCCACCGGGCGGCCCGCCTCCTCGCCGCCCAGGACTCCCCGCAGGCCCGGCTGCCCGAGCTGACGATGCTCAACTCCCTCGGCACCTATCTGCGCCAGGCCGACCGGCCGGAGGAGGCCCTGGCCATCCACCGCCGCAGTGCCGAGATCTGCGGCGCCGGCATCCCGGGGCAGCCCGAGGAACTGATCGCGATGTACCACGCGGTCGCGCAGCAGCAGATCGGCAACGACCTGGCCGCACTGGGCCGCTGGGCCGAGGCCGAGGCACCCCTGCGCCGTGCCCTGGCCCACTTCGAGGACGCCCAGATGCCGGCCTGGAGCGAACCGGCCCGGCTCGACCTGGGCCAGGTGCTGCGCGCCCTGGGCCACCCCGAGGCCCGGGACACCCTCCTCGCCGCCCGCGACGCCCTCACCGAGCTGAAGAGCCCCCGCCGGAGCGAGGCCGCCGCCGCACTCGACGAGCTGCCGAGGTGAGCGCCACCGCCCTGGCGCGAGGGCCGGTCACGCGCCTCGGGCAGTCGCGGTGGTCGCGTCGTCCGACGCCGTGTCGATGACCTCGTCGAGGACGTCGCGGGAACGGATCAGGTCGGTGATCAGGCTGTCGATGCGGTCGCGTTCCGCGGCGAGCTTGTGCACCAGCTCGGGCGTGGCGATCTCGTTCGGGCGGCCGTCCGTGTCCCGCATGCACGGCAGGAGCTGGGCGATCGTCCTGCTGTGCAGGCCCGCTGCGTAGAGGGTCTGGATGCGTACGACCCGGTCGACCGCCCAGTCGCCGTACTCCCGGTGCCCGCCGGGCGTGCGTTCCGACCGCAGCAGCCCCTGAGCCTCGTAATAGCGCAGGGAACGCTCGCTCACCCCGCTGCGCCGGGCCAGTTCACCGATCCGCATACCTCTGCCTCACCTCGTACGACGCCTTGAATCTGACACCGATGGCAAGTTCTACCCTGCCCGCGTGACGAGCACACACGCCGTAGGGAACCGGGGGAGTCCGCTCGTGAGGCGGCCTACGCGGTCGTGTCCCGGGTGATCTCCTCGATCAGCCCCTCGATCAGCTTCCCTATCTCGTCGCGGATCGGGCGGACCGCGTCGACGCCCTGGCCGGCCGGGTCGTCCAGGGGCCAGTCCAGGTAGTGCTTGCCGGGGAAGACCGGGCAGGTGTCGCCGCAGCCCATGGTGATGACGTAGTCGGAGGCCTGGACGGCCTCGCTCGTGAGGACCTTCGGCTTCTGGTCGGAGATGTCGATGCCCAGTTCGGCCATGGCGGCGACGGCGGCGGGATTGACCTGGTCGCCGGGGAGCGAACCGGCGGAACGCACCTCGACGCGGTCGCCGGCCAGATGACGGAGGAAGCCGGCGGCCATCTGGGAGCGCCCGGCGTTGTGGACGCAGACGAACAGCACGGAGGCGAGCGGGGTCTCGGTCATCGGTTCTTCCTTCGCGGCAGGCAGGGCGCAGCCTCGCTGGTATCAGCCCTCACTGATGTGACAGTATCAGTCCATGCTGACGTCAGTCGACACTGAGTTGATGAGGGTCCTAGCCGACCCGCTGCGGCTCCGGATCGTGGCCCTGCTCGCCCGCGAGACCCTGTGCACCACCCACCTCGTCGAGGAGACCGGAGCCAGGCAGACCAACCTCTCCAATCACCTCAAGGTGCTGCGCGAGGCCGGGGTCGTCGAGACGGAGCCGTGCGGCCGGTTCACGTACTACCGGCTGAAGCCCGAGGTCATCGAGTCGCTGGCCGGCCAGTTCGCCGACCTCGCCCAGCTCGCGCGACTGACCGCCGCGGCGAACGTCAAACGCTCCTGCCCCTGACCCCCTGAGGAACCCCGTGACCACGCTCCCGGAGACGCCGGCGGCCCCCGCCGTCGCCATCTCCCTCGCCGTCCCGGCCCGCCCGCCCCTCGCCCGCCGGGTCACGGCCGAGCTCGTCGGCACCGCGGCCCTGGTCGCGGTCGTCGTCGGCTCCGGCATCCAGGCCACCCGGCTCACCCAGGACGTGGGCCTGCAGCTGCTGGCCAACTCGATCGCCACCGTCTTCGGCCTCGGCGTGCTGATCCTCCTGCTCGGCCCGGTCTCCGGCGCGCACTTCAACCCCGCCGTCACCCTCGCCGAGTGGTGGACCGGAGCCGGTGTCACCCGGCGCGAGGCGGCCGCGTACATCCCGGCGCAGATCGTGGGTGCCGTCGGCGGCGCGGTGCTGGCCGACGCCATGTTCGGCGAACCGCTGGTCAAGTGGTCCACCCACGACCGCTCGGCCGGGCACCTGCTCCTCGGCGAGGTCGTCGCAACCGCCGGCCTGATCCTGCTGATCTTCGGCCTGGCCCGCACCGACCGGCTGCGCTTCGCTCCCGTCGCCGTCGCCTCCTACATCGGCGCCGCGTACTGGTTCACGTCCTCCACCTCCTTCGCCAACCCCGCCGTGACGATCGGCCGCGCCTTCACCGACACCTTCGCGGGCATCGCGCCCGGCTCCCTCGCCGCGTTCATCGGCATGCAACTCCTCGGCGCCGCCGTGGGTCTGGCGCTGGTGGCGCTGATCTTCGCGCCCGGCCGGGACACCGCCGAGTGAGCCGGGGCAGCCCGACCTCCGAATGAACACCGGGCGACGCACCGCCGCGCCCCGTGCTGTCGGTAGCTTGGTGTCGTTGACAGGGCGGCAGGGTGGCAGGCCCTGCCTGTCACCGCGAGGGAAAGGTAGTGCTCATGCCCCAGTTACGCCTGGGTGTCTCTCTCCAGCCGCGCTGGCCGCTGGACGACGGACGCGCCGTGCTGCGTGCCGCCGTCCACGCCGAGGAGCTGGGCCTGGACCATGTGGCGGTCGGCAACCGCCTCCTCGACAGCGGGTTCGGCCTGGACACCGACCCCTTCGTGCTCCTGTCGGCCGTGGCCGGCGCGACGACGCGCCTGCGCCTGCTGACGTCCGTGCTCGTCGCGCCGTACTATCCGGCGGTGCTGCTCGCCAACCAGGCCGCCACCCTGGACGTGGTGTCCGGCGGCCGGCTGCTGCTGGGCGTCGGCACCGGCTGGAACCCGGGCGAGTTCGCCGCCGCCGGTGTGCCGGTCCGTGAGCGCGGCGCCCGCACCGACGACCACCTCGCCGCCGCGAAGGCCCTGTGGACGGGGCGACCCGCCGACTTCGAGGGCCGGTTCACCACGCTGCAGGGCGCCAGCCTGGGCGTCACGCCCGTGACGCCCGGTGGCCCGCCGGTGTGGGTCGGCGGCCACAGCGATGTCGCCCTGCGCCGCGCGCTGCGGTTCGGCGACGGCTGGTACGGCTCCGGCGCGGACGCCGCGACCGTCACCGACGTACGCCGGCGGCTGCGCGACCTGGCCGACGCCTCGCAGGACGCCGACCGGCTGACGCTCAACTCGATGGAGTTCTTCACCCCGCCCGGCGTCCCCGCCCTGATCCAGCCCCCGGGCCGGCCGGTCGGCGGCCCCTCGCCGACCGCGGCCAGCGTCGTCGACGACCTCGGCCGGCTCGCCGAGGCGGGCCTGTCCGCATGCACCCTCTGGCTGCCCGTGGCCGCCGAGCATGTGGAGAAGGCGACCGAGTGGATCGCCGCCGAGGTGCTGCCGCAGCTCGCCTGACACGACCGCACCGCCGTAGTACGCCGATCCAGGCGGCCCCGGCGCCCGCGGCGAGGACGGCGGCCGAACGAGCCGCCCCTCGCCGCGGTATGGCGCGCCGCCCCACCGCGGGGCATCCTGCACTTCGGGGGGATGCGCATGCGCGTTCGGGCCAAGTACGAGTACGTGGACGCCATTCACTGGCACGGGGACTCCGCCTTCCAGGACGTCTGCGACTTCATCGGCGTCTCGCCGCACCAGGAGGGCGTCGGCCCACGCCGCATCTACCTCCCGGGCCGGTACGAATGGGTCGCCACACCCGGTGACTGGGTGCTGCGGCACGACATGGTCGGCGACTGTTTCCGGGCGTCGCGCGACCACTTCACCCGGGAGTACGACCAGCAGGGCGTGCCCGAGGCCGCGCGCAGGGACTTTCCCTTCCACCGCCCCGGCGTGTCCCGCTACCGCAGCAGACCCCGGCCCGTCGACGCCTTCCACTGGCGCTCCATGGCCCAACTCGACGAACTCCAGGCCTTCATCGGCGCCCCGATGGACCAACTCGCCCCGGGTCGCACCAGGTTCCCGCTGCCGATGCCGAGCTACTCGGACGAGCGGCGCACGGCCGCCCTGGGGCAGTGGATCCTGCGCTGGTCCCCCGACCTGTTCCTCGCGGTGGACTCCCTCTTCCTCATCGAGCGGTACGACCCCGTCGACCCGACGGACACCCTCCTCGACGGCGTGGCCCGCTACCACGAGAAGGACGACATCACCTTCGCGGACGCCCTGTACTGGAACGGCGAGGGCAACTACGACGAGGTGCGCGCGTTCGTCGGCGCGGCGGAACAGGACGCCCCGGCCGACCGCGGCATGCTGCGCGTCTCGGAGTACAGGACCTGCTTCCCCGGCACCTGGATCGTCCGCGACGACCGCGACCGGCGCCCCGACGCCTACGAGTTCAGCGGCCACATGGAACGCTGGTACGACCTCGTGCTCCCGCCCGGCAGCGGCCCCCTCGGCCACCCCGCCCGCTGGACCCGCCCCCAGCGCTTCCGCCGTCGCCCCTGGCCCGTCCTGGCCCTCCAGTGGCAGGGCCCGGCCAACCTCGTCGAGGTCTGCGCCTTCCTCGGCAGACGCCTGCCGCCGAAGAACCCCGACGTGATCCACCTCCCGGGAAACAAGGGGCAGGGCTTCCGGCCCGGCACCTGGATCACGTACGGCGTGGGCGGCTACCGAGGCGTGCCGCCCGGGCAGTTCGAGAAGACGTACGTCCCCTACGACCCTCCGTCGGACCCCCGCGTGGTGCTGACCTCGGAGCCGGCGGACAGCTGAAGTCACCTGCTCCGAGCCCCCGTGGGAGCGAAGGCGGCGCGGTAGGCCGACGGCGAGGTGCCCAGGGTCCGCCGGAAGTGGAGCCGCAGATTGGACGGGCTGCCCAGCCCGCATCGCTCGGCCACCTGCTCGACCGCGAGGTCGGTGCTCTCCAGCAGCTCCCGGGCCCGGTCGAGACGAGCGGCCAGCAGCCACTGCAGCGGCGTGGTGCCGGTCTCCGCGACGAAGCGGCGGGCAAGGGTGCGCGGCGCCAGATGCGCGTGCGCGGCGAGCCGCTGGACGGTCAGCGGCTCGTGCAGCCTGGCCAGGGCCCAGGTCCTGGTGGCGGCCAGCGTGGTGCCGTCGACGGCCGCCGCCAGCGGGCGCCTGATGTACTGCGCCTGCCCGCCGTCGCGGTGCGGGGCCGCGACGAGGGTGCGCGCCACCTCGTTCGCCGTCCCCGCTCCCAGATCGCGGCGCACCAGATGCAGACACAGATCGATCCCGGCCGCGACACCCGCCGAGGTCAGCACGCTGCCCTCGTCCACGTACAGCACCTGTGGGTCCACGGTGATCCGCGGGTGGCGGGCGGCCAGTTCACCGGCGTACCGCCAGTGGGTGGTGGCGGTACGTCCGTCCAGCACTCCGGCGGCCGCCAGCGCGAACGCGCCCGTGCAGATGGACACCAGCCGCTGCCCCCGCGCATGACACTCCGCCAGCGCGTCCAGCACCGCCGCGTCCAGCTCGGCGAGATGGTTCGCGTAGCCCGGGACCACCACGGTGTCGGCCCCGCCCAGCGCCTCGAGACCCGCGGCCACGGTCAGCTCGAACCCCGCGGCCGTGGTCACCGCTCCGGTCCTGCGCCCGCACAACGTCATCGCGTACGGCGCACCCGGCACGGACGTGAACACCTGGGTGGGGATGCCCAGATCGAGGGGCAGCACACCGTCGAGGGCGAGGACGGCCACCCGGTGGGCCGCAGGGGCACCGGCCGAGGGGCTGGCAGCTTCCTCTCGCATGTCGGCAATCTTGCCACTGTCGGGCGAGGTGCGAGGTGCCGACCATGGACACATGACCGAAACGATGATCGACCTCATGACTCTGCCGGACACCCCCGTCGCGCGGCGGGCGCTGGCCCTGGTGAAGGACACCGAATCCCCCGCGACCGCCCACCACAGCATCCGCAGCGCGCTGTTCGCCCGCCTCTGCGCGGACCACCAGGGTGCGCGGCCCGGCCATGACTACGACCCGGACCTGCTGTTCCTCGCCTGCGTGCTGCACGACATCGGCTTGACCGAGGCCGGCGACCGCGACCAGCGGTTCGAGGTCGACGGCGCCGACCTGGCCGCGGAGTTCCTCACCGCCCAGGGCCTGTCCGCGGACGCGGTCGACGCCGTCTGGGAGGCCATCGCCCTGCACACCTCACCCGGCATAGCCGAACGCCGCAGCACCCTGTCCGCCCTCGTCCGCACCGGGATCGGCATGGACTTCGGCATCGCCACCCACTTCGTCGACGACACCACCGGCGCCGCCATCCATGCCGCCTACCCCCGCCTGAACATGGCCACCACCCTCATCGACGAGATCACCGCCCAGGCCCTCAACCGCCCCGAGAAGGCCCCGCTCCACTCCCTCACCGCCGACTTCCTCCGCGAACGCGCCACCCCGCCCCACACGACCTCCCTGGAGACGGCCACCAGCAACGGCCGTTGGGGCAACTGACCTTTCAGGCGGGGTGCACCACGGCGAACAGCCCCCTGGCGCGGCCGTCGTCCGGCAGCTGCCAGGAGCCCGTCACCTGGCCGATCGCTTCCTCGGGGGCGGCGGAGGAGGGCTCAAGTGCCCGCTGCAGGCGGACCGTTGTGCCGTTCGGCGTGGTGAGCGCGGTGCCCGAGGTGTCGTCGGTCGTGGTGACGTCCTTGGTGGTGAGCGGTGCTTCGCCGGTGTACGCCGCCACGACCTCCCGGTCCGGGACATCGCTGGCGTTCTGGTCCTGGGCCTGCACGCGGCCCTCGATCAGGGACAGCAGCTGGGCGACGGCGACCGGGTCGTGGCAGGCGTCGTAGACCCAGCGCTTTCCGAGGACCCCGTGCTCCATCGTGCCGACGAGGGCGTGCTCCGCCCCGTCGAGCGGGGCGCCGCGATAGGTGAGCGGCACGAGGTAGGGCGTCGACGCGTCGGTGACCACCATGAACTCGATGCCGACCTCGCCCTGCGGGTCGTCCAGGCGGAAGCCGCCGGCCTTGCTGAGCTGCGGTGCCGCCGGGCCGCCGCGGTACCACGGGCGGGACGGCAGCCAGTCGGTGAGCAGCTCCAGCTTGGTCGGCTTGAGGGTGGTGTGGTGGATCACGGCCATGCCGAAGGCTCCCGTTCTGTCGGCGATCAGGACGATCAAGATCGAAGAGACACGCTACAAGGGACTTTCACGCGTCCCACCACGGTTTCTCGCCTTCCACCGCCACGAAGTCGTCGAAGTCCATGTTGGCGATCTCCAGGTTGCACGCCATCGAGCCGACCTGGCGGCACGGCAGAACGGCGCTGCGCCCCGGAACGTCGTACAGGTCGACGACGGTCAGCGGCCGGCCGGGCTCGGTGAACGTCCGGGCGTCGGCGAGCGCGACGAGCGTGGCGTGCTCGTGGGGCGGGACCAGCGCGGGGACCTGGCCGGGCAGGAGGCCCTCGAAGGCGTGGTCGTCGACGACCAGTGCCTGCACCGGGTAGTGGTCCGGGTCGATGTCGTCCAGGTCGGGGTCCGCGTTCACCCAGCCGTCCTCGTCGGTCCCGCCCAGCTCGTCGAGCAGGGCGCGCCAGCCCGGCTCGTCGTCGAACGACGTGCGGACCAGCAGGGCCGCCTCGGTGGCAGGCAGCGTGGGGAAGGCGCGGCGCGGCAGTGCCGTCGCGGCCGGGTGGGCGGGCCGGCCGCCCTCGCCCTGGTACATGCCGTACGTGTCCATGGCGCCGACCAGATCGTCGAACTCCAGCCGCCCGGCCAGCACCTCGGCCAGGATCTCGCCGAGCCGGGCCGCAGGGACGCGCACCCCCCGCCCGGGCGTCGCCGCCAGATCCACCAGCAGCGGCCCGTCACCGCCGTACACCACGGGGATGTCCGCCAGGACGGCCACCGGCGGCAGCACGCCGTCGGTGGGGACCAGCGCCGGTATGTTGCCGCCGTGCAGGTAGTGCCACGCGCTGTCGGCGACCGGGCGGAGCCGCACCTCGCCGTCGAGGACGCGCACGTCACCCTCCTCGCGCCCGCCGATCTCGCCGAGCAGCCCGCCCCACAGGACCTTCCCGTCCTCGTAGCAGGTGCCGATCAGCAGCACTTCTCCGGGCGCGGACCGAGGCAGCGCGGGAAACGACATGACCCTCCTTCGCGGGGCCCGCGCAGCCCGCTGTCGGGCCGCCGCGGGGGACTTTCTGCCCGCGAACCTACCCGGCGGCCGGCCGTCGCCGTACGGCGACGGTCCCGCCACGGCAGGCGCCATTGCACGAACCCGTCACGTCCGCGACGATGCAGCGCGCGTAGCAGCTCCCGCTCGGGGAACCAGCAGCGGAAAGGAACGAGGGACACAAGGCGGCCGCAGTGTGCGGTGCAACGCCGGGAAGGTGCGATGTCGACCGAACCGCGTGGGGACGGAACACCGTCCTCCGAGGGTGTGCAGGCATGCGAGGCCACGTTCGACGGGCGGCTGGAGGACGTGACGGACGCCCGGCTGACCGCGGAGACCTTCCTCGCCAGGCTGGCCCGAACCGCGCCCCCCGCCTCCGCCGAGCACTGGGACGACATCCTGCTCGTGGTCGCGGAGCTCGCCGCGAACGCGGTGCAGTACGCCCCGGGCCCCTTCCGGCTGATCCTGCGCAGAACCTACGACGGCGTGCACGTGGTCCTGGGGGACACCAGCCGCACCAAGCCCGCCCCGCGCTCCTTCCGGCCGGGCACGGGCGGCGGCATCGGCTGGTACCTGATCCAGACGCTGGCGGAGCAGGTCAGCGTGGTGGCGCGGGAGGACGGCAAGGACGTGCACGTGTTCCTGCCCTGGTGACACCGGTGCATCCGGCTCAGCTCAGCGGCACCAGGACGCCGATCGCCTTGCCGCCCTCCCGGCGCCGCTCGACCCTGATCTCCCGGGCCAGCCGGACGATCAGCGGCCAGCCGTAGCCCCCGCCCGCGCCCGGGCTGGGGAGCGCGCCGCGCCCGTACGCGGCCGGCGGCACGACATCGCTGTGGTCGTGCACCCCCAGCCGGACGCCCTCGGGCACGAGCACCGCCTCGAAGCGGGCCAGGCCGCCGCCGTGCCGGATGGCGTTGGTGACCAGCTCGGACACGACCAGCAGAAGATCGACCACGGCCTCCTCGCGCGGCCGCCCGGACGGCCCGCGCCAGTGCTCCCGCACCAGCGAGCGCACATACGCCCGCGCGGCGGCGGGACTGGCGATGCCCGGCGCCCTGACCGGTGCCCGCCCGGGGTGTCCGGCGCGGCTCATCGCTGCGTGCCGCCGGTACGTGCGCCTGGCTCGGAGGCATCTGGCCGAGACGCTCCGGTGCGCACACGTGGCTGAAAGGCTTGCGTCACCACGACCGACCGCCCTCAGTCCTCGCCCGTGCCGTGGGCGGCGTCCAGTGCCTCCGCCCGTACCTTGGCGCAGCAGCGGCTGATGAGGCGCGAGACATGCATCTGCGAGATGCCGAGCTGGTCGGCGATGCGGCTCTGTGTCATGTCCTCGAAGAACCGCATGTACAGGATGGCGCGCTCGCGCTCGGGCAGCCGTCGCAGGCCCTCCTTCGCGGCCTCGCGGTCGACGACGACGTCGTACGCCTCCTCGCGCACCCCCAGGGTGTCGGCGAGGCTGTAGCCGTCGTCCTCGCGGGACACCTCCGCGTCGAGGGAGAGGGTGCTGTAGCTGTCCAGCGCCTCGGTGCCGACCGCGACCTCCTGCTCGGTGAGGCCCGCCAGGGCGGCGATCTCGGCGGCGGAGGGTTCCGCGCCGCCGGACGTCTGGAGAAGCTCGCGGCGGGCGACGCGCACCTTGTTGCGCAGTTCCTGCACCCGGCGGGGGACCCGCAGGGCCCATGTGCGGTCCCGGAAGTGCCGCTTGATCTCGCCGGTGATGGTGGGCACGGCGTAACTCTCGAAGGCGCCCCGCCCGGGTTCGTACCTGTCGATGGCCTTGACCAGCCCCAGGGCCGCGACCTGGCGGAGGTCCTCCAGCGACTCCCCGCGGTTGCGGAAGCGGCCCGCGATGCGGTGGGCCATGGGCAGCCAGGCCTCGGTCAGCGCCTCGCGTACGGCGTCGCGTTCGGGGCCCTCCGGCAGTGCCGCCAGCCGTGCGAAGTCGGCCGCGGTGTCGGGGGCGTCGTCGTGGGGGTGCCTGCGGGTGGCGGACGGGGCGTCGGAGGACTGTGCGGATGTCTCGACCAGCATGCGAAAGAGCTCCTGAACGAAGGTGTCAAGGAGTTGCCGTGGGAAACGGGGCGGGGCTGCGAACGGTCCGCAGCGGACACGCACCCCGTGGTGTGCCTCCGGTCCGAAGCACGATGTCCCGCCTGCCCCACGACTCGCCCCGCAAACAACGCGACCCCCCGTCCTGGCCGATACATCACCCGAAGGAGCGGATCCGGGCCCCGCCGTTCGGCCTGCTTCGGATTCGAGGGCCGTACGGGGGACTGAAGCGCGAGAAGCCGGGAAGTCGGGGGGAGGACATCAGGTTCCGACGCAGGGGAGGGCGGCATGGCAGCCGTGACGGCGGCACACGCAACGGCCACGGCAGAGGCGACGGTCACGTCGGACGGAGCGGAGCTGCCGCTCGTCGCGGACCCGGCCCGGATACGCCCGAAGGACGCGCGTGAACTGTCCCGCGTGTTCTTCCAGCGACTGGCCATGCTGGACGAAGGCACACGCGAACACCAGTACGTACGCAACACGCTCATCGAGATGAACCTGTCCCTGGTGCGGTACGCCGCCTCCCGGATGCGCACCCGCGGCGACTCGCAGGAGGACGTGGTCCAGGTCGGCACCATCGGCCTGATCAAGGCCATCGACCGGTTCGAGCTGTCCCGGGAGGTGGAGTTCACCACCTTCGCCGTGCCCTACATCGTGGGCGAGATCAAGCGCTTCTTCCGCGACACGAGTTGGGCCGTCCATGTGCCGCGCCGGCTCCAGGAGGCACGGGCCGAGCTGGCGAAGGCGACCGAGGAGCTGCGCTCCCGGCTGGGCCGCACTCCGACCACCCGGGAACTGGCCGAGCTGATGTCCCTGACGGAGGAGGAGGTCATCGAGGCCCGCAAGGCCGCCAACTGCTACCGGACCTCCTCCCTGGACGCCGCCCTGACCACCGAGGACGAGGGCACGGAGACCGCGCTGGCCGACCGCCTCGGCGAGGAGGACCCGTCGCTGGAACTCGTGGTGGACTTCAGGTCGCTCGCCCCGCTGATCGCCGGACTCGAGGAACGGGACCGGCAGATCATCCACATGCGTTTCGTCGAGGAACTGACCCAGTCCCAGATCGCCGCCCGGCTCGACGTCTCCCAGATGCATGTCTCACGGCTCATCAGCCGCATCATCAAGCGCCTGCGCACCGGCCTGCTGGGGCCCGCGGTTGCCTGAGCCCGCGCGATGATCACTACAGTCGCGGCATGACCGTACGAGACGACCTGCTGATCGACCTGATCAACCGCACCGAGATGTCCGGCACCGGCCCGCGCATCACCGTCGTGACGGAGGGGGCCGTGATCACCGGCCGTCTCGTGGCGCACCGGCACTGGGCGATGTGCGTCGCGGCCCGGCTCGGCGACGACGGCGAACCGGACGCGCGCTTCGCCGAGGCCTTCACAAGGGAGGCGGAGGAACCCCTGGGCTATCCACCGGTGTTCATCCACCTCCAGGGGTGCCAGCTGATCTCCGGCTCCAGCACCCTGCCCGCCCAGCTCGGCGAGTTCTTCCGCGTCCCGCTGTCCGCGGTGAGCGCCTGGAGCGCGCGCTGAACCGGTGCGGTCGGCTCACGGCACGAGGTCGTAGACGAACAGGCCGGTGTTGTCGAGGGTCGAACGCGGCGTGGCGCCCGCGCCCAGCGGGGAGACCAGCGGGTCGTCGATCCGATGGCCCAGCAGGTCCTCCGACTCCTCCATGCCGGGCAGGTAGGTGCGCCCGTTGCGGTTCATCCACGCCTCCCACAGCCGGTCCACGTTGCAGTGGTGGAGGAAGAAGACGGGGTCGTTCGGGGAGGTGGCCGGGGCCATGTCCCCGCCGATCCACCGGTGCACCTGGTTGTGCAGCCCCGTCCCGGTGAACCCCTCCAGCCGGCTGCGGAACCCCCGCGAGGCCGCGAGCCAAGGAGCGAAGTCGTACGTGGCGAGGTCCGGGTCGCCGAGCGGCGGCGGCAGCACATTGAAGGCCGCCCCCACGTCCAGGGCGTTCGGCAACGAGGGGAAGGCGTTCGGGAAGGCGCGGCGCAGACCCCGGTCCGTCTGACGGAGCGTGACCTGGGGGCTCCCCTCCACCCGCACCCGGAAACTGTCCGGGTCGCCGGGACGGAACGCGAACGGCCCGTCGGTCACCGGGTCGCCCGCGCCGCCCATGAACTCCGGCTTCCAGATCAGCGCGGTCTCCGGGGCGGGCAGGGAGCCGTCGATCGCCCAGTCCCAGTACGGCAGTCCGAAGGTGGGGTCGTCGAGCACGCGCTGGAGATGGACCTCCAGCAGATTCAGCATGAACCGGTGCCACGGCAGGAAGACCGGGCCCCGATGCGCCGCGTTGCGCTGACCGACGTCCCCGTTCGGCGGGACGGGCGTCATCATCGCCTTGAAGTGCCAGATGACGAAGAGGTCGTACGTGCTCACCGGCGCGGGCGGTCCGGGAATGCCGAACGCGGCCGTCGTGAGGGTCGAGTCCTCCCGCTTCAGCCGCAGGACTCCCTCGATGTAGGCGTCGCGGTCGGCGGGGTTGACGATGATGTTCCTGCGGACGACGGCCATGTCAGACGCTCCCCTCGGGGCCGGTGTGATGTCCGGGATGACCGGCGTGACCGCCGTGGGGGTCGCCGCCATGACCGCCGTGACCGCCTCCGCCACCATGACCGCCTCCGTGGCCGCCTCCATGGCCCCCGCTCGGGAAGTCGTCGGGGAAGTTCTCGATCAGCGCCCGGATGGTGTCGGTCGCGGACAGGAACTGGTAGGTGGGCAGGGCGTGGCAGTCGACCTGGCCGTCGTTGGAGACGTTGAGCGGAGCTGTGAGCGGCTCACCGTCCACCGTCACTTCGTACGTCGTCCTGATGACGATGTGGTGGCCCTGGAACTCGTCCTCGCGGACGGTGGTCACGGGGCCGTGGTGGTGCGGTTGTTCGGGCAGTCCCGCCAGGTAGTTCCCGAGAGTCGTCGGGTCGGCGGCCGCAGCCAGTTCCTCGGGAGTCACGGGAGTCCCTTCCTGCACGCGAGGGCGGCCGTGGACGGCCTTTTCTCCCGAGTCTCCGAGGAGGCGGCGCGGCCCGCACTCCGGGCGGAGCGAACAGGTGTATGCCTCCCGCGGGACGCGTGCGGGGTTACTGTCTCGGCATGACCGACAACACCCTGCGCTCCGTCACCGTGGAGCGCGCCAGCACCGGCCACTTCGTCGCGACCAACGCCCGCGGCGGCACCCTCTCCTTCGGCAGCGGTTCCGACACGGACACCGAGTTCACCCCGGTCGAGCTGCTGCTCGCCGCGCTCGCCGGCTGCACGGCGGTGGACGTGGACATCGCCACCGGCCGCCATGCCGAGCCCGACCGGTTCAGTGTCGCGGTGAGCGGCCACAAGATCAGCGACGACCTCGGCAACCGGCTCACCGACCTCCAGGTCACCTTCTCCGTGTCCTTCCCGGACGGCGAGGGGGCCGACCGCGCCCGGGCGATCCTGCCCAGGGCGGTCAAGACCTCGCACGACCGGCTCTGCACGGTGAGCAGGACCGTCGAGATCGGCACGCCGGTCACCGCGAAGGTCGAGGACGCCTGAGCGCGCGGCCCTACCCGATCAGGATCGCGCCGCCGTCGATGAGTCCCTGGACGTAGGGACGCCAGTCCCGCTCGAGGGTCGAGGTGATGGCGGCGTGGACGTCGGCACGCACCTGCGGGCTGACGCGTTCGACGTCGCCGTTGGCGTAGTGCAGACGCAGGCCCTCGCGGCTGGCGTCGCACAGCACGGCGTGCGCCTTCTGCGACAGCGTCAGGTAGAGCTGGGGGACAGGGGCGTGGGTGAGTTCGTCGATGACGGCCTCGTGGTCGACGCCCAGCATGCCCCAGTCCTGACCCTGCCGGTCCAGCCAGACGGTGACGTCGGAGAAGAACACCGCCCTGCCCGGCCCCTGCCCGGGATCGCGGGCCAGGCCGCCCGCGAGGTCGAGCGCGATACCCGTGCCCTCCTCGACGAGACCGCGCGGAATCGTCTGCGGCGCGAGCGCGAGCGCGCACTCCGCCCACCCGTCCCGCGCCTGCTCCGGCCAGGGCAGCCCCAGCACCAGCCAGCCGTCCGGTTCCAGCAGCTTGTTGCTCACGCGTTCTTTCCCCTCGACGCCGACGTCGCTCTCCGGAACCGATCCTTCAGCCCTGAGTCACCGCCGGACAAGGCGATCCCCAGCCGTCGACGAACCCGCCCTGAACACGCCTGTGTTGGCGGGTTCGCGTCCGTTGAGGAGCGCACGCAGGCACCTGGAGAACAGCCCCGTAGAGCCCCGTAGGGGTGCCCGGTTAGGGGGCCGGTACGGGTGTCCTGGCGGACGGCGTGCTGGCTAGCTTCGTGCCGGCGCAGGGGGACTCACGCCGCTGTCCCTCGAAACCTTCAGGAGTGTCATGTCAACTCGGCCTAGTCGGCGGGTCGTTCTGGGTTCCTCGGTCGCGGGTGCCGCGGCCGCGCTCGCGGGCGGCGTGCCGTCCGCCACGGCGGCCGCCGGCGAGGCGGACACGCGGTGGGAGCCGGACGAGGGGCAGACGTACTCCGTGCCGGGCCTACGGCGCCCGGTGCGGATGACGGTCGACCGCTGGGGCGTGCCGCACATCTACGCACGCACCGTCGGCGACCTGTTCCTGGCGCAGGGCTTCAACATCGCCCGGGAGCGGCTGTTCCAGATCGACACCTGGCGCCGGCGCGGCCTCGGCCGCTTCAGCGAGGTGCTGGGGCCGTCGTACGTCGAACAGGACCGTGCCGCAAGGCTGTTCCTCTACCGAGGCGACATGGCGGACGAATGGGCGAGCTACGGCCCCCACGCCCGTGAGGCGGCGACCCGGTTCGCGGCCGGGATCAACGCCTACGTCGACTGGCTGGGCGACCACCCCGACGCCCTGCCGGTGGAGTTCCGGAAGCTGGGTTACCAGCCCGCGCGCTGGGAGCCGGAGGACGTGGTGCTGATCCGCAGCCACGGCATCGGCAACAACCTCGGATCCGAGGTTGCGCGCGCCCGCCTGATGCATCTGGCGGGCGCGCGGGCAAGCGCGTGCTTCCGCAAGCTCGAGCCCGCCCGCACCCCCACGGTGCCGGACGGGCTCGAGCTGGGCCTCATCCCCGCCGACGTGACGCGCGTCTACAGCCTGGCCACCGCGCCCATGATCTTCACAGGCGGCACCCTGCGCCGGCTGGCCGACGACACGCACCTGCTGCGCGAGACCACCACCGGCAGCAACGCCTGGGCGGTGGCACCCTCCCGCACGGCAACCGGCCGGCCGATCCTGGCCGGCGACCCGCACCGCGAGAACTACGGACTGCCCGCCAACCGCTACATCGTCCACCTCAGCGCCCCCGGCCTGGACATCATCGGCGCCGGAGAGCCCTGGAACCCGGGCATCAGCATGGGCCACAACGGCCATGTCGCCTTCGGCCTGACCAACCTGCCCGCGGACCAGGCCGACCTGTACGTCTACGACCTCGACCCGGCCGACCACACCAGGTACCGCTACCGCGACGGCTGGGAGACCCTGACCACCGTCACCGAGGAGATCGCGGTCGAGGGCGGCGAACCCCGCGCGGTGGAACTGCAGTTCACCCGGCACGGGCCCGTGGTGAAGATCGACGAGCAGCACCACAAGGCGTACGCGGTGCGCACGGTGTGGACCGAGCCGGGCACCTCGCCCTACCTCGGCAGCCTCAACTTCCTGCGCGCCAAGGACTCCCGGCAGTTCGTGCGCGCCGCGGACGTCTGGCGCACCCCCGGCTCGAACCTGGTGTACGCCGACACTGAAGGCGACATCGGCTGGGTGCCCGGCGCGCTCGTCCCCCGGCGCACCGGCAAGGGGTACGACGGACTCCTGCCGGTCCCCGGCGACGGACGCTTCGAGTGGGACGGTTTCCACGACCCCGCCGACCTGCCGCGCGTGCACAACCCGCGCGCCGGGTTCTTCGTGTCCGCCAACGAGTTCAACTTCCCGCCCGGCCACCCGATCCCCGCCTACGAGTGGCAGCCCGCCTACCGCAAGGACCGCATCCGCGAGGTCCTCGGCCGACAGCGCAGGACGTCCCTCGCCGACACCCTCGCCCTGCAGAACGACGAACGCTCCGGCGTGGCCCGGCAGTTCCTGCCGTACGTCACCCGACTCGGCTCCACCGACGCCACGACGGCCAAGGCGCTGCGGCTGCTCGCCGGTTACGACGGTGTCGCGCACAAGGACTCGGCGGGCGCGGCGCTGTTCGAGACCTGGATGATGCGGTTCCTGTACCCCGCCTGGGCCCAGCTCCTGCTGCCCAAGCAGGCCGCCGACCAGCTGGTGGGCGTCAGCATCGACCTCGACCTGCGGATCGTGCACGACTCCTTCGCCCGCCCCGACGACTGGTTCGGCACGGACGGCGCCCGCAAGCGCGACGAACTGATCCTCGGCACCCTGGCGCAGGCCTACGCCGAGGTGGCCTCCAAGCTCGGCGCCGACGACAGCCGCTGGCGGTGGGGCGCGATGCATCTGCACATGTTCGTCCACCCGCTCGGCTCGCCCATGGTGGGCCCGGTCGAGCGCGGCGGCACCTTCGCCACGGTCCGCTCCTCGTACTACTACTACCGCGCCTACCCGTACTCGGAGGTGCTCGGCCCGACGTTCAAGATGGCCCTGGACGTGGGGGAGTGGGACAACTCCCGGGCGGTCAACGCCCCCGGCCAGTCCGGCGACGAGCGCAGCGAGCACTTCAAGGACCTGCACGACGAGTGGAGCACCGGCGGCTCCTTCCCGCTGCTGTACAGCGAGGAGGCGATCGAACGCAACGCGGGTGCGCGGCTGCTGCTCCAGCCGCGCCACTGAGCGACACCGGTCAGGAACCTGCGGCGCCCCACCGCAGGTTCCACCGGCCGGCCCGGCCCGTCAGCTCCACGGCGGCCAGCGGCGCCACATCGACGCGCCAGAACGACGCGTACGGCGCGGACAGCGCACCCAGCACGGCGGCCCGCGCCACGGCCTGCTCCACCACCGCCGCGACCCGCCCGGCGCCCTCCGGCAGCGCGTCGAGCCACGCGGCGATCCGCCCGCACAGCTCGGCCACCGACTCGCCGCCGTGCGGCGCGGCCTCGGGATCGGCCGCCCAGGCGGCCAGCGCGGCGGGCTCGCCGGCGGCCACCTCGTCCAGGGTCCGGCCGTCCCAGCGGCCCATGTCGAGGTCCCGCAGCGCCGGTTCCACGACGGCCCCGTCCCAGGCCAGCGCCGCGGCCGTCGCCCGGCACCGCTGCGACGGCCCGCGGTACCGTACGCCGCCCCCGGGCACGGCCGGTCCCGTCGTACGGGCCCGCAGCAGCGCCCGCTCGTCGAGCGGGGCGTCCCCGAACCGCACCTCGCGCCCCGTCGGCGCGGCGGCGCACACGAGCGTGAGCCGGACAGTCATGCGCCCCCCTGGGCTGATTCACCACGGTCGGCGCCATCGTAGGTGGCGTACGCCATGTTGGCCGACTTCCCTCTTGCCCCTACTCTGTCCATGACAAGGACGACGGCGCCACGGAAGTCCGGTGCAAATCCGGCACGGTCGCGCCACTGTGTGCCACCCTTCCCCGCGGAGGCGGTGGTGAGTCAGACCCAACGCCGTCGTCGCGTGCTCCACACGATGCGGGACGCGATGTTCCCGAGGAGGTCTCGCCATGGCGCAGTCCACCGCCGCCCCTGCCCCCACCACCCAGCCCGTTGTCGCACCCCTGCCCCTGAAGACGATCGCCCCCTGGGCGGTGTTCTTCGGCGTCCTGATGCTGGTGCTGCTCTACTTCGTCGGCGCCGAACAGGGCGCCGTCTCCGCCGTCTCCGGCGAGGGCGTGCACGAGTGGGTGCACGACGCCCGCCATCTGCTCGGCTTCCCCTGCCACTGAAGACGGGTCGGGACCACACATGAATTCCGCCATCGTGCGTGCCTTGCTGGTACGCGGCATGCTCGCCGGGCTCGGGGCCGCCGTCCCCGCGCTCGTCTTCGCCTACCTGGTCGGTGAGGGCCCCGTGGACGCGGCGATCGCGTTCGAGTCCGCCCACTCCCATGAGCACGGCGAGGAACTGGTCAGCCGGACGGTGCAGTCGACCGCCGGCCTTGCCACCGGAGTCCTTGTCTTCGGTGTGGCGATCGGCGGCATCGCCGCCCTCGCCTTCTGCTTCGCGCTGGGCCGCCTGGGCCGGCTGTCGGTTCGGGCCACCGCGGCCCTGACGGCACTGGCCGGGTTCCTCATGGTGTACCTGGTGCCGATGCTGAAGTATCCCGCCGACCCGCCCGCGGTCGGCGACCCGGACACGATCGGGCAGCGCACCGCGCTGTTCTTCCTGATGATCGTGCTCACCGTGCTCCTGGGCACCGCGGCCGTCCTGCTCGGCCGCCGCCTCACGCCCCGGTGGGGTGTGGGCAACGCCTCCGTCGCCGCCGGCCTGGCGTTCGTGGCCGCCGTGACGGTCGCGATGGTGTTCCTGCCGTCCGGGGACGCCGTCCCCAAGGACTTCCCCGCCACGGACCTGTGGGAGTTCCGCCTCGCCTCCATCGGCATCCAGGCGGTGCTGTGGGCCGGATTCGGCCTGCTCTTCGGGTACTTGGCCGAACGTGCCCTCCAACGGCGACCGGTTTCCGGCCACGTGACGGCACCGGCCGCCTGATCCGCACAACGCCACACCGGGACCCGTCGGGGGCGCGCCCGACGGGTCCCGGCGTGCTGTGCGGGGACCGCCACCGGCGCAGGTGGGAGCCCTGATCGGGCCGTGGGCGTTTCGTTCCGACGGGCTTTCGTGCGTGGTAGCTTGGATCACTTCGTCGGGGTGGGGTGAAGCGGACACGAGGGACGGATGAGCGGTTCGCCGTACAGCGAGTTACGCGCCAGACTGGTGAGCAGAACCGTCCGGCACTACCTCCGCCCCACCTTCCGGGTCCGCGGTTCCGTGGACGACTCCGGCGAGCGCCTCCGGTTCGAAGCCCTCCTCGACCAGCTGCCGTCCCACCTGGCCAAGCACGAGCCCAGACCCAAGACCTGGCTCGTGACCGGCGGCGCGGGCAGCGGCAAGAGCACCGCCGTCCTGCAGTACGCGATCGCCCTCCTGGACCGCGAGACCCCCTCCGTCATCGTCGACAACCGCGCGATCAGGGAGTGGTACGTCGACGGCATGACCATCGAGGAGTTCGCCAAGGCGCTACGCCCCTCCGAGGTCGCCGAGAAGTTGTGGAAGACGCGCGTCAAGCACCACCGGCTGGTGTTCCTGGTCGACGCGCTGAACGAGCTGGAGCGCGAGTTCCACGGCACCGCCGCGTGGAAGTTCATCTGGCGCCTGGTGGCCGGGTCCAACGGCTTCACCGTGCTGGCGACGTCCCGCACCGAGACCGACGACCTGGCCGGGACCTCCCTGCGCGGTGTCGAGACCTTGTCCATCGAGCCGTTGGGCGAGCAGGACATCGAGACCTACCTGGAGATGCGCGACGGGTCGGCGACCGACGCGCTGGCCGAGATCAGGTCGGGCGACATGCTGGGCGTGGCGTCCAACCCGTTCATGCTGTCGCTGCTGACCGACTGGCTGCTCGGGACGCGGTCCGTCAAGGACCGGGCGATCCCGCGCAGCCGCGCCGACCTGCTGCGGGCGACCGTGGTCCGGCCCCGCACCGAGGGCCGGTTCGCCACGGCGGAGAAGGACGCCGCGAAACGCGGGCTCGGCATGGAGGCGGCACTGTGCGCGGCCGCACTGGCCGCGATCACCACGGGCAAGGGCAACGCCGACTTCCTCGCCCGGGACGTGGAGGCGCTGCTCGGCAAGGTGTGGGACGACAGGGACGAGATCGCCCGTACGGTGCGGGCGTTCCTGGACACACAGATGGTGCAGCCGGTCGGTGACGCCCTGGACGGCCAGTACAGCCTCATGCACCCGGCCTTCGTGGACTTCGGCCTGGCCCTCGCCTGGCAGAACACCGGCCTGCCACCTGTCGTACTCGACCCCCTCTACCTGGACCAGTGCCTGGGCGACTGGGTCGGCCTGCAGCCCGACCCGGACAGCGCCGTGATCGACCTGCTCGCCATCGGCGCCAAACCGCTGCCGCCGGAACTGATGGTGGACGTCCTGCTCGCCAACCGCGGTGTGCTCGGCGACGAGGTGCGCGGGATGCTCTGGCGACGCCTGGGCAGCTGCTTCCACCAGGGCCGCCAGATCCGCGACCGCCTGGCCGTGGCGCTGGCAGGCCTGCCCCAGACCGTGCTGCGCGACGGACTCCAGCGCGGACTGCTGCGGACCGTCAACGCCAAGGCACCGGAACTCGCGGACGACATCTTCGCCGCACTGTGGAACGGGTCGCTGGACGCCCAGTCGCTCCAGCGACTGCGCCGCACCTACGAGCGGAACAAGAAGGAGCCGGCACCGCGAGAACCCGATCGCGACCCGGCCCTCGCCGCCAAGCGGCGGGCAGCCCTGCGCGAGCACGCCGCCGCGGACGCCCGTCGCCGCAGCGCGAACTGGCTCGGCGTCAACGGCGGCGAGCCGGACGTGGACGACCTGCGGGCAGCGATGCTGGAGGACCCGGAGGCCACGGTCCGCGGCGCCTCAGCCACCGCCCTCGGGCGCATCGGCGCGCACCGGGCCGTCCCCGCCCTGCTGGACGCCGCCAAGGACGACCTCGAGCCCACCGTCCGGGGGTCGGCCGCCACCGCCCTCGGGAACATCGGCGATCGCCAGGCGGTTCCCGGACTCACCGCCACGCTCCATGACGGCGACGCCATCGTCCGAGGAGCGGCCTCCACCGCCCTCGGCCATATCGGCCACACCCGGGCCGTCCCCGCCCTCGCCGCCGCGCTCACCGACGGCGACTCCGTCGTGCGAGGCTCGGCGGCCAACGCTCTGGGGAACATCGGCGACCGCCAGGCGGTCCCCGCCCTCGTCGTCGCGCTCACCGACACCGAGGGCAGTGTCCGCGGCGCGGCGGCCACCGCCCTCGGGAACATCGGCCATGCCCAGGCGGTGCCCGCGCTGATCACCGTGCTCGGCGGCCCCGAGACCGAGGTCAGCGTCCGCGGCGCGGCGGCCACCGCCCTCGGCCGCATCGGCGACCGCCAGGCGGTGCCCGCACTGACCGACGCGCTCCGCGACACCGGCAGCGAGGGCAGTGTCCGAGGAGCGGCCGCCACCGCGCTCGGCCGCATCGGCCATCCTCAGGCGGTCCCCGTGCTGACCACCGCGCTCACCGACACCGCGCCCGTCGTCCGAGGAGCGGCCGCCCTCGCCCTCGGTCACATCGGCCACCCGCAGACCGTGCCCGACCTCACCGCGGCGCTCACCGACCCCGACGCCGTCGTCCGCGGGTCCGCCGCCAACGCCCTCGGCCGCGCGGGCGACCCCAGCGCTCTCGACGCGCTCACCGTCGCCCTCGCCGACGACGGCGACAGCCGCACCAGGGGCTCGGCCGCCGAGGCTCTCGGCCGTATCGGACACCCCGGCGCGGTCCCCGTCCTCGCCACCTCGCTCACCCGCGACCCCGACGCCTTCGTCCGGACCTCGGCCGCCAACGCCCTGGGCCGCATAGGCGACCCCAGCGCCCTGGACGCGCTCGCCCTGGCCCTCGCGAAGGACGGCGACTCCCACACCAAGGGGGCGGCCGCCATCGCCCTCGGCCGCGTCAACGCCCCGGGTGCGCTGGCCCCGCTCGCCCACGCGCTGCTCCACGACCCCGACGACAAGGTGCGCGGCTCGGCAGCCAACGCCCTCGGCCGCGTCAACGCCCCCGGTGCGCTGGAACCGCTCACCTACGCGCTGCTCCACGACCGCGACGCCAAAGTGCGCGGCTCGGCAGCCAACGCCCTCGGACACCAGGGAGACACGGCCGCGGCGGAGGTCCTGCGGGCCACCATCGCCAACCCCGAGGAGACGTATCTGACCCGGCGGGCCGCCGTCGGGTCCCTCACCCACTTGGAGACCGGGGACGAGGCGTGGATCACGAAGGTCGCCGACCGGCTCAAGTTCACCGCCCGCGACCGGCACGGCCGTGCCCTGCGCGGAGCCATCGTCGACCTGGTGGCCCGCCGGGAGATCACGCCGACGACGAAGGACTGGCTGGTCGGCGTGATCCGCGGGGACAGAGACCCGCTGAACCGCACGACCGCCCTCGAAGGGCTGGCCCGCGCCGGTCAGGCGGACGCGGACCTGATCAGGTTCGTCATCGAGCCCGAGCGCCCGCGGCCGGACAAGCGGCCTCGGGACAGCGACGCGGGCGTCCTGTGCGTCGCGGCGTCGGCCGTCCTGCGTGCCGCCGCCGACCGACCGGCCTACACCGAGTCCCTGCTCCCCAGCGTCGTCCGGCTGCTCCTGCAGAAGAACACGCACTGGGCGACGGTCTCCTCGCTCACCCAACTGCGCCTGCTGCCTCTGCCCGTCGCGCAGCGGGTGTTCGCCCGCATCGTGGAACTCAAGGGCGACAGTGCGCCGGAGAACCCGCACCTCGAGCCGGAACTGGCCGCCGAACGGGAGTCCCTGGCCGAGCGCGAACGGGTGCAGGCCGATGTCGAGTCGTTCACCCGCAACCCCGAGGCGGTGCTCGCGGGGTTCCGCGAACAACGGAAGTCGAGGTTCGAAGTGACCGCACCCACCACCGACGACGAGTACCACGTCGCCCTGCTGACGGCCGTGCCCGTGGAGACGAAGGCGCTCTTCCACGTGCTCGACGAGCGCCGCCTCAGCACGACCGAGATGCAGCGCGACGGCCGCTACTACGACGTCTTCGAGCTGGTCACCGCAGGGCAGCCCCCGGTGCGTGTGGTCACCACACAGGCCACCGACCAGGGTGGCCAGTCGGCGGCGGCCGTGACGCGCGACCTGCTGTCCACGTTCCGGCCGAACCTGGTGTTCCTCGTCGGGGTGTGTGGCGGCTTCGGCGAGCGCGGGGTGTCCCTGGGGGACGTGCTGTTCGCGCGGGAGGTGTTCGACCACGGCCCGGAGAAGGTACGACCGGAAGGCGGGGGCCTGCGGCCGCAGGTGTACCGGACGGACGAACAGGCCCTGCGGCTCGTCGACAGGCTCCACACCCGGGGCAGACTCGACGCCTCGCTGGGCGACGGCGAGCTCCTCGTGAAGGACTTCGCCAGCGGGGAGAAGGTGATCGCCTGGCGGGACTCCGCACTGCGGGCCCAACTGCTCGGACTGTCCGCCGACATCGGCGGGGTGGAGACCGAGGCGCACGGCGTGCTGCACGCGATCTGGGAGACGTTCAAGGCGAAGGCGTTCATCGGCGGCGCGATGCTCAAGTGCGTCAGCGACCTCGGCGACGAGGAGATGACCGTGGACAAGAAGACCAAGCAGACCGAGGCCGCGCGGCGGGCGGCACGGGTCGCCCTGGACGTGGCCGGCGCGTTCCGCCGCGCCGATGCGTGACACCGTCCGACACCGGCCGCCGAGTAGCATGCGCGGAACGGCAGGAACGAACATCTCGGGTGGTGGAGTTGGTCAGGAACACGCGACTGCGTGCGGGTGGGGCCTGGGGGCACCTCCTGCTGGTCGCCGTGCTCGCCCTCGGCGTGTTCGCCATGCACACCATGGGCCACCCGGAGCACTCCACCGGCCGGGCGGCAGACGCTGTCGCGCATGCCGCCGCCGGTGCGCACCATGGCGGCATGGCCGGGGAAGCGGCCGGCCTCTCGGCGGCACCCGCATCCGGCCCGTCGGTCGACGCGCCCGTGATCGGCATGGACGTGCTGTCCGTGTGCGTGGCGGTGCTCAGCGGATGGCTGCTGTGGGTGTTCCTGTGCGCGGCGGCCCTGCGCAAGGAGCGGCTGCCCGCTCTGCTCGCCCGGGCGATGGCCGTGCTGCGTCCCGGCTCGCCGCCCCCTGAACCACTCCTCGCACGACTGTCGGTGCTGCGGATATAGGCCGGGCCGCGGCGCGGGTTCGTCATGCCCGCGCACGCCGCGCCCGGTCCCGACCCACACCGACAGCACCGTACAAGCGAGGTAATCCGCACATGACCGCACACAACCCTGCCCGCCGTCTTCGTCGTCGTAGCGCGATCGTGAGTGCCGTAGCGGCAGGTGCACTGCTGCTCGCCGCCTGCGGCGGGGAGCACGGCGAGGGCAGTGATCACGGAAGCGGCAGCACCGCCTCCGCCACGTCCCCGCGGACGCCGGGGGGCAACCCGGCACCCGGCGCGTTCGACGACGCGGACGTCGCGTTCGCGCAGGGGATGATCCCGCACCACGAGCAGGCCGTCGAGATGTCCCGGCTCGCCGCCGGACGGGCCTCCGACGCGGAGGTCAAGACCCTGGCCGCCGCCGTCGAGAAGGCCCAGGACCCCGAGATCCGGACCATGAAGTCCTGGCTCGAGGCCTGGGGCAGGCCCGAGGCCGCCGAGGAGATGCCCGGCATGCACCACGGCTCCGGCGCCACGGACCACTCGGGCATGTCGGGGATGATGTCCGCCGACGCCATGGAGAAGCTCCGGGCCGCCAAGGGCACCGCGTTCGACCGGATGTTCGCGCAGATGATGATCGAGCACCACGAGGGCGCGATCACCATGGCGCGGGCCGAGCAGAAGAACGGCCGCAACGCCACGGCCAGGCGGCTCGCCGCCGACGTCGTGACGAACCAGTCCGCCGAGGTCGACAGGCTCGAGAAGATCCTCGACCGCCTCTGACCCCCGTCCGTCACCCATCGACCGCCAAGGGCTCCCCGGCACACGGCCGGGGAGCCCGGGGCGGCGTGCTCGACGGCGACCCGGGTGTGGGGCTCACTCCCTGGGTAGAAGAGGCCCATGACGATCGATCAGGCAGACGCGTCCCCGTCCTCCGTGCAGGCGGTCACCGTGTACGACGGACAGGTACTGCTCGTGCAGCGCCAGGGCGACTGGAGTCTGCCCGCAGGCACCCCGGAACCGGCGGAGACGCCGGAGGCCACGGCAGCCCGGGTCGTCTACGAACTCACCGGCTACCTCGTGGACGGCTCCCAGACCCTGCGGGACACCGCCCCGGCCGCCGTGGTGTGCCAACTGCTGACCGAGTCCCCGTCCGACGGCGCCGCCCTCGCACCGGAACAGATCCGCTGGACCGCGATAGAGCAGGCCGCCGGCACCGGCCTCCCGGAAGCCGTACGGACCTATCTGCTGGGACACCGGCCCGTGTGAGCGACCCGGTCCCAGGGCCCCCTCTTCAGCGGCCCGGCGCCTTGCCCGACGCGGCTGCGACAAAGCGGTCCCGGTCGACGACGGCCCGTTCGATCTCGCCGGTCGCGACCAGTTCCCCCGAGCCGTCGACCGCCCGCACCTGGAAGGTGAGCCGTCGTCCGGTCGGGTCGGCGGGCGCCTGAGCGGAGACCTCCACCGCATCGCCCACCGCGGTGGCACGCAGATGCCGCACGCGAACCGCCGTTCCTACGGTGGTCGACCCGGCCCCGATCAACGGCCGGGCGGCCCGCACGGTCGCGGCCTCCAGCCACGCGATCAGCCGCGGCGTGGCGAGGACGGGCACATCACCGCTGCCCAGCGCGGCCGCGGTGTCGGCGGGGGTCACTTCATGGCGCATGGCGCCACGCTATCTCCCGCCCGCCGGGGCACGGGGCCCCCGCAATAGGGAACCGTCCGACCGGTATATTTTTGCCGGCTTGGGTGGGAGACCGACGACCGAGTGGGGCGGTTGATGACGGGGCATGTGCGGACACGGGTCGTTGTGGTCGGCGGCGGGCCGGTGGGCCTGCTGGTGGCGGCCGAGCTGGGTGCCTTCGGGGTGGACACCGTCGTACTGGAAGCCGCGGCGGAGGTGTCGATGCGGCCGCGGGCGACCACACTGCACGCGCGTGCCCTGCAGTGCCTGGTCAGGCGGGGGTATCTCCCCGAGCTGCGGCCCCGCGACACGGGTGGCGAGGGATCGACGGCGCCGTTCCACTTCGGGGGCGTCGAGGGCCTGCCGCTGTCCGTCCCCGCGGGGGAGCCGGGCCCGCTGCTCAAGCGGGCGCAGGCCGATCTGGAGCGGATGCTCGAGGAGCGGGCGGCCGCGGCGGGCGCGCGGATTCTGCGCCGGCACCGGGTGACCGAGGTGACGCAGGACGCCGACGGGGTACGGGCCGTCGCCGAGGGCCCCGAGGGCGCGCTGACCGTCACGGGGGAGTTCCTGGTCGGGGCCGACGGGGCACGCAGCACGGTCCGTGAACTGGCGGGCATCGGCAGCCAGGAGTGGCCCGCCACGGTGTCGGCGATGGCAGGCCTGGTGGACCTCGCGCAGGACAAGGCGCTGGAGGCGGGCTGGCACCGTACGGCCCGGGGCTGGCTCGTGGTGAAGCACGAGCCCGGAGGCGGCACGCACCTGCGGACCCTGAACTGCTCGCGCACGCACGCCCGCCGCGACGAGCCCCTGACGCTCCAGGAGCTGCGGGACGAGGTGTCCTGGCTCGCGGGGCGGCACGTGGAGATGGAGCGGGGGCGCTGGCTGACCCGGTTCAGCGACTTCTCCCGGCTCGCCGATCGCTATCGGGCCGGGCGCGTGCTGCTGGTGGGCGATGCCGCGCACCTGCACTTCCCGATCGGCGGGCAGGGCCTGAGCACCGGGTTGCAGGACGCGATCGACCTGGGCTGGAAGCTGGCGCTGACGGTACGGGGGCGAGCGGGCGCCGGACTGCTGGACAGCTACGACCTGGAGCGCCGGCCGGCCGCCCGGCGGGTGATCGACAACACGCAGGCCCAGCTGGCCCTGATGCGGCCGGGCGCGGAGGTCGACGCGCTGCGGTCGGTGTTCGCCGAGATGCTGGCCTCACAGGGGCCGGGCAGCCGTGTCGGTGATCTGGTCAGCGCCCAGGACACCGTACTGCCGCAGAGGTTCGGGCCGTCGCCCTGGGAAGGGCGCTTCCTTCCCAACGTCGCGCTGCGTACGCCGCAGGGCGAGACGGATCTGATCGGGCTGCTGCGGGAAGGACGGCCGCTGCTGATGCTGTTCGGCGGACCGGACGCCCTTCGGATCGAGGAGCAGGCCGGTTCCTGGGCGGATGTCGTACGGGTGGTGCGGGCGGAGCCTGTCGCGTCGGTGCCGTGCGAGGCGGTGCTGGTGCGTCCGGACGGCTATGTCGGCTGGGCACCCGGCGGGGCGGACCTCGAAGCGGCGCTGGAGGGCTGCTTCGGCCGGCGTGCGAGGGGCGGAGCCGGTGACGTCGGTCAGCCGAGGGCGGCGGGCTCCTGAGCGGTGTCCTGTTCCTCGGAGGCGGTCTCCGCCAGTCGTTGCCGTTCGAGAAGCTCGTTGCAGACCTTCTCACCGCGCTCAGGGGTGAGGTCGAGGGCGGTCAGGACGGACGGCATGGTGATGCTCGGCAGCAGATGGCACATGAGTTCGCTGACGCGCTGGGTCAGGTCCTGGTAGTCGGTGAGGGCCTGCGACATGGCCTGGATACCGGCGAAGGAGCCCACCATGACGCCGGCCGTCTCGGCGGGAGTGACATGGGGAAGCAGCTCGCCCTGCGCCCGGGCGCGCTCCAGGAGGTCGATGCCGACATCGCGCCAGCGCAGGAAGGGGCCACTGCGGTCCAGCCCCTGCGCGCGCTGGTCGAGGGTGAGACGTACGCCCGCGCGGACCATGGGATCGGTCTGCAGCCGGTAGGCGTGCAGCAGCACCGCGTCGACGAGTTCCTGTACCTTGCAGGCGCGGGAGGGCACGGCGAGGTGCTGGTCCTGTCCGGCGAGGACGCCTTCGGCGAGGTCTTCCTTGGACTGGAAGTGGAAGTACAGGGCACCCTTGGTGACGCCGGCGACGGCGAGGATCTCGTTGATGGTGGCCGCCTGGTAACCGCGCTCCTCGAAGACTCTGGCGGCAGCCATCAGGATCGAATGGCGGGTGCGGATGGCCCGCTCCTGCTTCGCCATGGGTCTCGCCCTCCATGTCCACGGCCTGGAGCCCGGAACGGCCCTCTAAAAAAACCGTCTAGTTCGTATCTTACAGGCCGAGACGGGAGCCACCGCCGAGCGAAACCCGCCACCTGGTGGAACGCGGTTGCTACGGACCCCTGTCGGCCAGGCAAGGAGTGTCAGTGATTCTCGTGACGGGCGCCACCGGAACCGTCGGACGTCAGGTGCTGCGTCAGCTCGCCGACCCCGCCGGACCGGGCTCCGCCGCCGACAGGGTACGGGTGCTGGTGCGGGACCCGGCGCGCCTGGACCCCGCCGCGTCCCGCACCGCCGAGGTCGTCACAGGAGACTACGGCGACGAGGCCGCGCTCGGCCGGGCCCTGCGCGGGGTGGACCGGGCCCTGCTCGTCACGACCCGGGTCACGGGCGAGGACGACGTCCGCTTCCTGGGCGCGTCCCGGGCGGCCGGCGTACGGCACGTGGTGAAGCTGTCGGCGGCGGCCGTCACCGATCCCGGCGCCGACGACCTGATCACCACGTGGCAGCGCGACAGCGAGGCCCTGCTGCGCGACTCGGGGATGGAGTGGACGCTGCTGCGGCCCCGCTCGTTCATGTCCAACTGTCTGTCCTGGGCGCCCTCCATCCGCTCGGAACAGGTCGTGCGGGTGCTGTACGGCAGCTCGCTCAACGCGTGCGTGGACCCCCGGGACGTCGCCGAGGTGGCGGTGCGCGCCCTGACCGAGGACGGGCACGACGGCCGGGCCTACGTACTGACCGGCCCGCGGGCGATCAGCGCGGCCGATCAGACGGCCGAGCTGGCCCGCCTGCTCCATGTCCCGCTGCGCCTGGAGGAGCTGGCGGCCGACCAGGCGCGTGCGGCCATGGGCAGGCGCTATCCCGAGCCGGTCGTCGAGGCGCTGCTGCACAGCGCACACAGACAGCGGGCGGGCGCCAAGACCGGTGTGACGGACACGGTGCGCCGGCTCACGGGCCGGCCCGCCCGCTCCTTCGCCCGGTGGGCGGAGGACCACCTCGACGACTTCGCCGTGCCCGCGCCCCGGGGCGGCCGCTGACCGGCGCCCAGGGCCCCGTGGGTCCGCGTCAGGGCCTCCGCGACGCCGGGGCGTTCAGCCGATCTGCGCCGCGACGACGGTGGAGCGGGACACGACCGCGCCGTCCTGGTAGGCGTTCACCGTGACACGGTCGCCGCGGGACCGGTCGGGGCGTGCCTCGATCATGCAGGGTTTGTCCAGCTCCACGTAGTGAAGGAATTCGCTGCTGATGCTCAGCGGGAGCAGCGTCGGGTGTCGCAGCGTCGCGGCGGTGGCCTGGCGGGCGGCTTCCATCAGCAGCATGCCGGGCACATGGTCGAGCGGGTGGTCGAACAGCACCGGGTTGCGTGTGTCGACCCGCAACTGCCAGCGGTCGGGCTCGCCGACGGGTGTGAGGGTGACGTCCGTGGGCGACATACGGCCCACGAGCTGCGGGGCGGCCGGTGCGGTGAGCGGCAGCACCCGCTGTCTGGAGTCGGAGCGGGCGGCCCGCAGACGCCGGTACACCGCCGGGGCGATCGTGGTGAGGGACCCGCCGCCGCGCGCGGCGAGTTCGCCGTCGCGACGTATCTCCACCGCGATGCGCAGTCCGGCCAGACTGCTGCCGCGCAGCCGGATGTCGGGGCAGGTCACCGTCATGTCCAGGGAGGCGGGAGTGTCGCCGACCGGCATGTGCCGGGGATCCACCGTGACGTCCAGGTCGGAGACGAGGAAGTGGTGGCCCAGTGGCACTCCGAACTCGGCGTGCGCGAGCAGCAGGCCTGCCTGACGGATCGTCTCCACCGCGATGAGCGGATCGTGGTGGCCCGCGATCGGAGTGAAGAAGCTGTGCCCGCGGGGCCACTGCCCCTGCATGGCGAACCGCGTCTCGCCCTCGCGCCACCAGTCGGTGAGGATGACCTCGGCGACGGCGGCCCGGTGCACCAGCTCCTTGGGGACCGTGGTGGTGAGGGACGGGTAGCGGAATCCGCTGGGAGTGGCCGGCGCCCCGAAGGTGCTCCGCGCCGGTGCCAGGCCTGCCGTGGTGTGTTCGGCCCGGAACGTGCTTGCCGTCATCGATCCCCCTTGGCAGCCGATCGTGGGAGTGGACCGTACGTCAGCCCCTCAACGCCCCGAAGATACATACCAACCGGTTTTATTTCCAGCGGTGGCCGGTACTCGTCTGCCCCGAAGCGGTGGCAGGCGTCGGCGGCGATGCCGCTCGGGCCCCGGTGACCCGCTTCGCGGGACGCCGGTCCGCCGCCCTCGGGTCGGTGGCCGGCCCCGGCCGGTGGACCAGGTCGGGCCGCCTTCCGTGGCTTCGGACGACGTCCCGCGCAGACGGATGCGGACAATTATGGACGCCCGGTCGCCCGGGGTGTGAACACCCCCTGAGGAAGAGCCGTGGCCGAGGGGCCGGCGTGCCGCCGGAGCCGGGCGCAGAGTGCGCCCGCAGCGCTCGTACCGGCACGGTCGGGGCGCCGCCGACAGCGCCGAAGGTGGCGGAGTCCGCGCTTCCGGCGCGAACCGCCGACCGGCGGCCGGCTCCCCGGCATCAGGCTGGAACTGATCGGTGGGGATGCGTAGCAAGCCCTCCCTTCCCCGCACCACGAGCCCGCGCAGACCGGGCACCCCGGGACGCCAACCAAACCGTCGATGCGGTTTGTTACTCTCAAGGAGTCGTGCAGAGATGGGGACTGTGCGGCGCCCGGTCGGTGAATGCCGTGGAACCGGGCCGGCGACCAGGAGGCGACTGATGGTCAAGCAGGAGCGTGCGGTTCGTACCCGCCGGGCACTGGTGCGTGCCGGAGCTGAGGTGTTCGCCAGAGAAGGGTTCGTGGCGGCCTCGCTGTCGTCGATCAGCCGGCAGGCGGGGGTGAGCAACGGCGCGCTGCACTTCCACTTCGAGAGCAAGCGGGCGCTCGCCGAAGCCGTCGAGGCCGAGGCTCTGGACATGGTGCGCGAGGTGGTGCGGCTGGCGTCCGAGCGGGAGATCAGGCCGCTCGCGATCGTGGTCGAGGCCACCTACGGCCTGGTCGGCCGCCTCGCCGACGACGTGGTGCTGCGCGCGGGCTTCGTGCTGGGCGCCGACCCGGGCTGCGCGACGATGTCGGCGCCCAGGCGGGAGTGGCAGTGCTGGGTGGAGGAGACCATGCGCCGGGCCGGCCGGGAGGGAGGGCTCGCCCGGGGCGTGTCCCCGGAGGATGCCGCGGCCGCGGTGGTCGCCGCGACGACCGGCTTCCAGGTGCTCGCCGGTGAGCACCGGGCGTGGCTGTCGATGGAGCGGGTCAGGGGCTTCTGGGGCCTGTTGCTGCCCCGGCTGAGCGAGCAGCACGTCTCGGTGGGCGCCGGCCGGGGAGCCCGCGCGGCAGCGGTGCTGCGCTCCAGTGGCACGGCCGCACGTCCCGGCCCGGGGCACGAGACGGCCATTGCCGGGGTGCGCGAACCCGTCCGGACGTGACAGGGGTGGCCGGGCGGCGCCTCTGAGGAGGCGCGGCTCTGGCCTGGGTGGAAAGAAAACAGCGTAGCCGGTTTCATGTTGACAAACCGACCGCCCTGTTTTGTATTACTGAGGTCGGGGTAAGGCTGTGCACGGCCGAGGCCGGGACGCCGAAGGCGTCACGCAGCACAGGAGAGTGCGCATGCGCGGACTGGGGAGACGGCAGTGGACATCGGAGTACTGGGCGCGCTGAGCGTGACGGAGAACGGCGCGTCGGTGACTCCGACGGCGCCCAAGCCGCGGCAGGTGCTGGCGCTGCTCGCGGTCCGGGCCGGTCAGGTCGTGCCCGTCAGCGCGCTGACCGAGGAACTGTGGGGCGACAGACCGCCCCGCAGCGCCCGCACCACCTTGCAGACGTACGTACTGCAGCTGCGGGAGCTGATCACAGCGGCCCTCGGGCAGGAAAGCGGCCAGGACGCGCGGGCCGTCGCCAAGGACGTGCTCGTCACCGAACCGGGCGGGTATCTGCTGAACACCCTCGGCGGCACCAGCGACGCCGCCGAGTTCGAGCGGCTGGCGGGCCTCGGCTACCGCGCCATGGACGCCGGTGACCACGCCGACGCGGCACGCCGGCTGCACGAGGCCCTCGCCCTGTGGCGGGGCCCCGCCTTCGCCGACGTCCGCTGCGGAGTGCAGCTCCAGACGGAGGCCAGACGCCTCGAGGAGATACGCCTGTGCGCCCTCGACCGGCGCATCGACGCCGACCTGCGGCTCGGCCGGCACCGCGAACTGCTGGGCGAGATGAGCGTCCTGGTCAGCCACTACCGCACCCATGAGAGCCTGCACGGCCAGTTCATGCTGGCCCTGCACCGCTCCGGCCGGCGCAGCGAGGCCCTCCAGGTCTACCAGCGCCTGCGCACCACCCTGTCCAAGGAACTCGGCCTCGAACCCTCCGCCGCACTGCGCCGTATCCAGCGCTCCATCCTCATGCCGGCCCCCGACCCGATTCGGCCCGGCGTCGAGAGGGGCGACACACAGCACCTCACCCGCGTCGGCTGACACCGGCAGGCCCCCGCCCGAGCGGCTCGACGATGTGCTGGTAGTTGTAGGGGGTCGGCCCGCCAGGGCTGAGTCGCACAGGACATGGGGGGCGTCGTGAGCCGGGTGCTCTATGCCGAGCGGTCGTGGAACCCGCTGGCCCGCACGGTGGAGTTGACCGAGGACGGTCTGCGCAGGGGCAGCAGAACCACACCGCTGAGCGAGCTGAACCTCGGCGCCATGGCCGAGGCGTACCGGCGCGGCCAGTGGCTCGGCGGCGGCGGTTCGGAACGCCCGCTGGAGCGGCTGGCGGACGGCCCCGGCGTCGTGCCGGTGACCCGCGCCACCGGCACCGCCCGACCGGTGAAGGTGCGTGACGCCGCCGGATTCGCCCGCGAACTGGGGGAGTTGGCGGTCCGCGTCTGCGGCGGCCCCGAGCAGGTGGCCGCCCTCGGGGCCCGGGCCCGGGCCGAAGGGGTCCCGCTGTGGATCGCGCGCCGGTTCGCGCCGGGCCCCGCCGGACCGATCGCCGTCGCCGTCGACCGGCATCTGGTGCGGGTCGACGTATGGGGGCCCCAGGCTCCCGTCGTACGCATCCGGGCGCCGTACGGTTTCCACGGCCAGGCCTCCGATCCGTCGCTCGGACTGCGGGCGACCGTCGGGGAGGAGCCGGCCCAGCTGGGGCTGCAGCGGAAGCTGCGCAAGTCCAAGAGCTATGCGCAGCTGCGGATGTCCGGCCGGCTCTGGGTGCTGCGGCGGGAGAACGCGCGCAGTTCGTGGCTGTGGCGGGACGACCGGCGGGTCGCCCTGCTGACCCGTCCGCCCCGCAGGCCCGACATGGAGCCGGACAGCGTCCTGCTGCCGCTGACGCCCGTGCGGTACGAGAGCCCGGACCCGCTCGATGCCGTGCTGGCGCAGGCGTTCGCCGTCACCTTCGGGCTCGGGGACACCACGGGCACGGCGCGGTTCCGGTCGGAGCGGCGCCGGTCGATCGGCGGCGAGCCGGTCGCCGTCGACGAGTGGTGGGACCGGCCCTGGTTCAGCAACCTCGGCAGCGGCGGGGAGGACAACGAATCCGGCGGAGGCGACGGCTGGGGCTCGGACGGCGGCGACGGCGGTGACTCCGGCGGAGGCGGCGACGGCGGCGGCGGTGACGGCGGGGGCGGCGGCGACTGACGGCCCGCTCCACGGGGGCCGGGTCACACGCGTGGGGCGCGTGACCCGGCCGGGACCGTCAGGGGTAGGAGACGACGGTCGACGGGACGGTCGCGGTGCCCTCGGTGGGGGCGCCGGTGTCGTTGATGACGTGGTTGAAGTGGCCGTTGCCGCCCAGTGAGACGGTCAGCAGGCTGTGGAACTTCACGCCGGGCTTCACCGGCGCCTTGAAGCCGTGGTCCTGACGGATCGTCGGGTCCACGTTGTAGTAGCAGTAGCTGCCCATGCCCCAGCCCTCATGGGTGTCGACCGCGTCGTCCACCCGGTAGGCCGCGTAGCCCTTGGTGCCGCCGTTCTGGATGGCGGCCTGGTTCGGGGCGTCGTAGGCCTTCTCGTTCTGGAAGAAGATCGTGCGGCCGCGCTCGCCGTACCACTCCACGTCGTACTTGTTGAAGTGCTCCACGAACAGGCCGGTGGCCAGGACGTCGTCGCCGTTGACGCGGACGCCGTAGTCGGCGCGGTTGGTGTCCCAGCCGACGCCCTGGCCGTGGTCGGCGCGCCAGACCCAGGTGTGGTCGACGATGGTGTCGTCGCTGTTGACGACCATGCTGGTGGTGGCCTTGCCGGGGCCCGCGCCGCCGATGCGGATGTACACGTCCTGGACGGTGGTCGGGTTGGCGGCGTGGTCGGCGGACGCGTTCTGCGGGCCGACCTCCAGAAGTGTGGGCGAGTTGACCGTGCCCGCGTCGATCAGCAGGCCCGCCAGGCGCACTCCGTCGACGTCGGCGACGCGCAGCGCGGTCACGCCGTTGTCCGGGACGATCGTCGCGAGGCCGAGACCCAGGACGACGGTGCCGGGCCGGTTGACCTCGATCGTCCGGTCGACGTGGTAGACGCCGGGCGTGAACAGCAGGTGCAGTCCCTGCGCGAGAGCCTGGTTGATGGTGGCCGCGGTGGTGCCGGGCTTGACCACGTAGAAGCTGCTGAGGGGGATGGACTGGCCCTGCGGGGTGCCCGACTCCCAGGTCGTGCCGCGGGCGTTGGTGCGCAGCGCGGGCGCGAAGACCTTGTACTCGTTGCCGTCGAGGTAGAGGAACGGCTTCTCGCGTGAGACGGGGGTGGTGTCGAGCGTGGTGTAGCGCGGCTCGGGGAAGCCGGTGGCCGGGGCGCCCGCGACGCCCGAGAAGACCTGGTTCCAGACCGAGTTGGACCAGCCGCCGATGGAGCTGTCCCGGGTGTACCACTGCTGCTGCGAGTAGTTGCCGATCTGTCCGTCGACCTTCGAGTCGGCGATATAGCCGCCGCTGGCCCAGCCGTAGCCGTTCGGGGCGAGGTTCAGCCCGCCCTTGATGTGCATCCGGCGGAAGGAGGAGGCCTGGGAGACGGCCCAGCGGTCGGTGCCGTTGACCGGGTTGACCGCGAGGTTCTCCGCCGAACGCCAGAAGTTCTGCGTGGCGTTGCCGTTGAACCAGCCCGCGTCGACGGTGACGTCGCCGTTGATCAGCGTGTCGTCGGGCCTCAGGCCGAGGCCCGCGATCTGGGTGTAGAAGCCGATCTGGGCGTTGAGGTTGTTGTACGTGCCCGGCTTGAACAGGAACGCGTGCCGTCCGGTGCCGAACTGGGCCGACTCCTGCTCGCGGAACACCGCGTCCAGCTTGCCCTGGATGTCCGGCGTCGAGGGGTCGATGACATGGACGTTGGGTCCGAGGTCGCCGCCGCCCGGCAGTTGGGTGGTGTCACCGCCGCCGTAGACCTGGAACTCCCACAGGGAGTAGCCGTACCCAGTGCCGCGGGTGATGCCCTGGAGGCGGACGTAGCGGCCGGTGCCGGTCAGGGTGAGGTCGTCGGTGCCTCCGTCGCCCGCGGTGACCGACCTGACGGTGCGCCAGTCGGTGCCGTTGTCGGAGAGCCGGATGTCGTACGCCTTGCCGTACGCGGCCTCCCAGGTCAGGACGATCCGGCTGATGTCGACGGACCGGCCGAGGTCGACCTGGAACCACTGGTTGTCGGTCCACTGGCTGGCCCAGCGGGTGCTCGTGAGGTTGCCGTCGACGGCGGCTGAGGGGGCGAAGGCCGCGCCCTCGGTGGAGGAGGCGGTGGCGGTACGGCCCTGGGAGAGCAGGACGGGGTCGGCGTGTGCCGCGCCGGCCGGGCCGAGGGCGAGCAGGGTGCCGATCAGGGAGGAGACCAGCGCGCCGGCGGTGGCGCGTCTGGTTGCCGGGGTGGAACGCCGGAGGGCCGGCGGTGTCCCGACTGAAGGCATGGGGGCTCCTAGGTGTTGACCGTGCGGGAACTGGAGAGCGCTCTCCGGCACCTTGCCCGCCTTGTTGATGAACGGTCAAGCGTCGTGTCGTACTTTTCTTTTGACTTGGCTTAAGTCGCCAGAGATCGAGGACGGGCACCTGCGCGTACTCGCTCGGCGACAGCCCGTTAGGGTGCCTGCGTGACGAAGAGGGGACCGACCCTGGAGGACGTCGCGCGGCAGGCCGGGGTGTCCCGCGCGACCGTCTCGCGCGTGGTCAACGGTGTCCGCAATGTGGACCCGGAGATCCAGCGCGCGGTGCGCCGGGCCATCGACCGGACCGGCTACACCCCCAACCGGGCCGCCAGGTCGCTGGTGACGCGCCGCACCGGCGCGGTGGCCCTCGTGCTCTCCGCCGTGGGCGAGGCCTTCGCCGCCCGGGTCTTCGCCGACCCCTTCTTCGGGCGGGTGGTCGACGGCGCGGTGGCCTCGCTGCGCGAGCGGGGCGTCCAGCCGGTCCTGCTGGTGGCGGAGTCGGACGACGCCCGGGGGCAGGTGCTGGAGTATCTGCGGCAGGGCGCCGCCGACGGGGCGCTGGTGGTGTCCCTCGACGTGGGCGACCCGCTGCCGGCGATGCTGGTGACGGCGGGTGTCCCGACCGTGCTCTTCGGCCGCCCGCGGGACGGGGTGCGCACCGGGTTCGTGGACCTCGACAACGAGGCGGGCGCGCGGTTGGCCGCCGGGCATCTGCTCGCCCTCGGCCGACGCCGCCCGGCCACCATCGCCGCGCCCGTGTCGGCGCCGGCCGCCCGGGAACGCCTGGCCGGCTTCCGTGCCGCCCTGGCGGCGGCGGGCATCGAGGACGTGCCCGTCGTGCGAGGGCTGTTCACCATGGCGAGCGGCCGCCAGGCGATGGCCCGCCTCCTGCGGGAACACCCCGGACTCGACGGGGTGTTCGCCGCGAACGACCTGATGGCCCAGGGCGCCTGCCAGTACCTGCGCGAGCAGGGGGTGTCCGTGCCCGGAGAGGTGGCCGTGGTGGGCTTCGACGACTCGGGCGCCGCGACGGAGTGCCGGCCCCCGCTGACCACCGTACGCCAGCCGGTGGAGGAGATGGCCGCGGCGATGGCGCGGCTGCTGCTCGATCAACTGCGGGGGGCCGCCGAGACGTCGGCGCTGTTCGAACCGGTGCTGGTGGTGCGGGAGTCGGCCTGACGGCCTTGCCGGCCGTCACGCGGCCGGAGGTGGCGGGGGCTGGGGAGAGGGGTCGTGGAGGCGATTTCGTCGGCCGTCACGCGGCCGGAGGTGGCGGGGGCTGGGGAGAGGGGTCGTGGACGCGATTTCGTCGGCCGTCACGCTGCCGGAGGGCGCGGGGACCGGGGAAGTGAGGTTGTAGACGCGGCCTCGTCGGCCGTCACGTCGGCGGAGGTCGCGGGGGCTGGGCAGAGAGGTCGTGGACGCGATTTCGTCGGCCGTCACACCGCCGAAGGTCGCGGGGTCAGGGGAGCGAGGCCGTAGACGCGGGCCGCCGTGCCGCCGAAGACCGCCGCGCGCTCCATGGGGCCGAGGTCGTCGGTCAGTTCGCGGGCGGTGGCGACGACCCGGCCGTAGTCGGCGGCCAGGGTGCACACCGGCCAGTCCGAGCCGAACATCAGCCGCTCGGCGCCGAAGTGCTCCAGGGCGAGCCGGGCGTACGGGCGCAGGTCGGCGGAGGTCCAGTGCGCGAGGTCGGCCTCGGTGACCAGGCCGGACAGCTTGGCCGCGGTGTTGGGCAGGGCGGCGAGAGCGCGCAGGTCGGTGGCCCAGGGTTCGAGGACGCCGGTGGCGACGGGCGGCTTGCCGAGGTGGTCGAGGACGAAGACGAGGTCCGGTACGGCACGGGCCGCGTCGACCGCCGCGGGCAACTGGTGGGGCAGCACCACCAGGTCGTGGACGAGTCCCGCCGCGGCCACCGCCCGCAGTCCGCGCAGCACGTCCGGCCGCAGCAGCCAGCGCGGGTCCGGCTCCGACTGCACCTGGTGACGTACGCCCACCAGCGCGTGCCCGCCCGGCAGTTCACGCAGTTCGGCCAGCCGTTCGGCGACGGCCGGATCGGTCAGGTCCGTCCAGCCGACCACCCCCGCCACGAGCGTGCTGCCGGCGGCGAGCCGCAGGAGCTCCGGAGTCTCCTCGGCCACCGTCACCGTCTGCACCAGCACACTCGCGGACACCCCGGCCGCCGCCGCCTCGGGGGCCAGGTCGGCCAGCGAGAAGTCGCGTCGCAGCGGGGCCAGTTCAGGTCCGGTGATCCAGTCCTGGTCCCTGACGGCGAGGTCCCAGACATGGTGGTGGGCGTCGATCATCCGCATCCGCGCACAGCTCCCCGGTGCGTCAGTTTGAGACGGCCCGGGGCCGCAGCCGCAGCCCGGCCATTCCGCCGTCCACGGCGAGCGCGGTGCCGGTCACCGAACCGGCGGCCGGACCGGCCAGGTAGACGATGGCGGCGGCGACCTCGTCGGGACTGACCAGGCGCCCGGTGGGCTGCCGCGCTTCGAGCGCGGCCCGCTCGGACGCGGGGTCCTCGGCGGCGTCGAGCAGCCGGCCCACCCAAGGCGTGTCCACGGTCCCGGGGTTGACGCAGTTCACGCGGATGCCCTCCCCGATGTGGTCGGCCGCCATCGCCAGGGTCAGCGAGAGCACCGCGCCCTTGCTCGCCGAGTACAGCGCCCGCTGCGGCAGCCCTGCCGTGGCGGCGATGGAGCACGTGTTGACGATCGCGGCCTGCCGCGAGCGGCGCAGCAGCGGCAGCGCGGCCCGGGTGGTGCGGACGACGCCCAGGAGGTTCACGTCGAGCACCCGGTGCCACTCCTCGTCCGGGTTGTCCTCGACGGTGCCGGCCGCCCCGATGCCCGCGTTGTTGACCAGGATGTCCAGTCCGCCGAGGGCGTCCCCGGCCGCGGCGACGGCCTGGCGTACGGAGGTGTCGTCGCTGAGGTCGGCGGTGAAGCCGAGTGCGGCGCCGGCCGGGTCCGGATCGAGGTCGGCGGTGAAGCCGGGCGCGGCGCCGGCCGGGTCCAGGTCGAGCACGGCCACCCGTGCCCCGCGGGCGAGCAGAAGTACGGTGGTGGCGCGGCCGATGCCCGAGCCGCCGCCGGTGACGAGGGCCCGCAGGCCCCGCAGATCCTCCGTCGTCATGCCGTCCGTCCTTCCCCGGAAGCGGTCCAGAACTCCCCGTCCGGATAGCGGTACTCGGCGAGTGACGCCGGGTGCATCTCGGCCGAGAAACCGGGACTGAGAGGCGCCCGGTAGTGGCCGCCCTCGACGACCACCGGGCTCACGAAGTGCTCGTGCAGATGGTCGACGTACTCGATGACGCGGTCCTCGGTGGTGCCCGACAGGGCGAGATGGTCGAACATCGCCAGATGCTGCACCAGTTCGCACAGGCCGACCCCTCCCGCGTGCGGGCACACCGGCACCCCGAATCTGGCGGCCAGCAGCAGGATCGCCAGGTTCTCGTTGACCCCACCGACCCGGGTGGCGTCCAGCTGGAGGACGTCGATCGCCTCAGCCTGGAGCAACTGCTTGAAGACGACGCGGTTGTGCACATGCTCGCCCGTGGCCACCTTCACCGGGGCCACCGCCCGCCGTACCGCCGCGTGTCCCAGCACGTCGTCGGGGCTGGTCGGCTCCTCGATCCAGTACGGGTCGAACTCGCTGAGCGCCTTCGTCCACTCGACGGCCTCGGCAACGCCCCAGCGCTGGTTGGCGTCCAGCGCCATCCGGATGTCCGGGCCGATCGCCGCCCGGGCCGCCCGGCAGCGCCGTACGTCGTCGTCGAGGTCGGCCCCGACCTTCAGCTTGATCTGCGTGAAGCCGTCCGCGAGCGCCTCATGGGCGAGGCGGGTCAGCTTCTCGTCGGAGTAGCCGAGCCAGCCGGGGGAGGTCGTGTACGCGGGATACCCACGCCCGCGCAGGAGTTCCTCCCGCTCGGCGCGGCCCGCACGGCCGGCCCGCAGCAGCTCCAGGGCCTCCGGCTCGGTGAGCGCGTCCGTGAGGTAGCGGAAGTCCACCTGGGAGACCAGCCACTCGGGATCGGCGTCCGCCAGCAGCAGCCACAACGGCTTGCCTTCGCGCTTGGCGGCCAGGTCCCACACGGCGTTGACCACGGCCCCGATCGCCATGTGCATCACGCCCTTCTCGGGGCCGAGCCAGCGCAACTGGCTGTCACCGGTCATCGCGCGGCTGAGCGTGGCCGGGTCGGCGCACACCTCGGCCACGCTCCGGCCGATCATATGCTCGCGCAGGGCGTCGATGGCGGCGACCTGCACGTCGTTGCCTCGGCCGATGGTGAACGTGAAGCCGTGCCCCTCGGGGCCCCCGGGCTCGTCGGTACGCAGCACCACATAGGCCGCCGAGTAGTCGGGGTCCGGGTTCATGGCGTCCGAGCCGTCGAGTTCCCGGGAGGTGGGGAAGCGGATGTCGTAGGTGTCGAGTGCGGTGATCCGCGCGGTCACGGGCCTTCTCCTTGAGAGGTGCGGACACTTCCCGGACAGCCGATAGATCCGATGTATCTTCTGCGGAAGGACTTTAGGGTCGGGCAATGCGGGGAGGCAAGAAGGGAGTTCAGGGGAAAGACATCCGATGACCTGAAACCATAGGGAGGTCAAGATGCCGGTCACCGACGAGGCGATCGAGAAGATCAAGGAGATGATCGTCGGCGGCGAGCTGCGCCCCGGTACGCGGCTGCCGAAGGAGGCCGACCTCGCCGAGCGGCTGGGGCTGTCCCGCAACTCGCTGCGGGAGGCGGTGAAGGCGCTGTCGCTGATCCGGGTCCTGGACGTCCGCCAGGGCGACGGCACCTATGTGACGAGCCTGGAGCCCGGGCTGCTGCTGGAGGCCCTCGGATTCGTCGTCGACTTCCACCAGGACGACACCGTGCTGGAGTTCCTGGAGGTCCGCCGGATCCTGGAGACACATGCCGCGGGCGTGGCCGCCCGGGTGATGCCCGACGAGGAGATCGCGCGGCTGCGTGCGGTCCTCGACAGCCTCCCCGCCGACGCGGGACTCGACGAACTGATCGCCAACGACCTGGAGTTCCACCGCAGGCTCGCCGCCGGCGCCGGCAACACGGTGCTGTGCTCCCTGCTCGAAGGCCTGAGCGGTCCCACCGTCCGGGCCCGGATCTGGCGGGGCCTCACCGAGGAGGGCGCCGTGGCCCGGACCGTGGAACAGCATCGCGCCATCTGCGACGCCATCGCCGCCCGCCGGCCCGAACTCGCCCAGGCCTGGGCCACCGTGCACCTCGCCGGCGTCGAACAGTGGCTGCGCGACACCCTCGGTTCAGCGGACTCCGCCCTGCCCCCGATGCCCTGCGCCCCCGACCCGGGCGCCAAGGACTGAACGCTCCCGCCGAGCGGGGCTCAGGGCGTGATCACCAGCTTGCCCCGGGTGCGGCCGGTCCGGCTCGCGTCGAACGCGGCCCCCACGGACTCCAGCGGAAAGGTCTCGGCGACCTCCACCGTCAACGCGCCCCGCTCGACCAGGGCCGCCAGCTCCGCCAGCTTCCCGCCGTCGGGGCGCACCCAGATCCACGAGCCGCCGTGCTGCTGCACCGAAGGGTCCGCCACCGAGGCGTGGCGGCCGCCCGGCGCCAGCACGGCCAGGGTCGCCTCCAGCTGCCCGCCGACGAAGTCGGCGACGGCCGACACCCCGTCGGGGGCCAGCGCGCGTACCCGCTCTGCCAGACCGTCGCCGTGCGCGACCGGCTCCGCGCCCAGACCCCGCAGGAAGTCGTGATTGCGCTCGGACGCCGTGCCGATCACCCGCGCGCCCCGGTCCACGGCGAGTTGCACGCCCAGGCTGCCCACACCGCCCGAGGCCCCGTGCACCAGCAGCGTGTCGTCCGCCCCGACGTCCATCCGGTCCAGCGTGCGCAGCGCGGTCAGCCCCGCCAGTGGCAGCCCGCCGGCCTGCGCCCAGTCCAGCCCGGCCGGCTTGTGGGCCACTGCCGACGCGTCGACGGCGACGTACTCCGCGAACGTTCCCGCGTGGACCACGTGCTTACGGGCGTACGCCATCACCTCCGCCCCGACGGCGAACTCCGGTGCGTCAGGGCCCGTCCCGGTGACGACTCCGGCGACGTCCCAGCCGGGGATGGCGGGGAAGACCGTGTCCATCATGCCGTCGAGCCCGCCCGTCATGATCTTCCAGTCCACGGGATTGACCCCGGCCGCCCGGACCTGGATGAGCACCTGCCCGGGAGCGACCTTGGGGTCGGGCACCTCTCCGAGGCGCAGCCGGGAGTTGTCCGGGGCGTAGGCGTCGTACGTGACCGCGCGCATGTACAGACCTCCTGAGGACGGCTGTAGGCACCAAGGAAGATCGAGTACATCACACGCCGGTACGCGGCGCGGGGTGCGGCGCCTCGGCCCCGCGCGTTGCGGCAAAGCCGCTGTCCCGCCGGTTACTTGGCAGTAGGATCCAGGTCGCTGTGGAGGACGACCGGGCGAGGCCGGAGCCAGGAGGACCTGTGGCCGACGATCCACTGAAGGACTTCACCCGGGAGCGGTTCACGCACGCGGGCCGCTCGCACGGGGTACTGCGGTCCGGTACAGGACCCGCGGTGATCGTCATGGCCGAGATCCCGGGCATCACCCCGAAGGTGGCCCGCTTCGCCCGCCGGGTCCGCGATCTGGGCTGCACGGTGGTCCTGCCGGACCTGTTCGGCATCGCCGGACGCGATCCGGACCCGGCCGCGCACGGCTGGGCCGGCACCGCGCTGACGGGCCTGCGCGCCGTCGGCCGTATCTGCGTCAGCGATGAGTTCACCGTGTTCGCCGCCGGGCGGACCTCTCCCGTCGTCACCTGGCTGCGCGCGCTCGCGGTGCACGAACACAAGCGGTGCGGAGGCCCGGGCGTCGGCGCCGTCGGCATGTGCTTCACCGGCGGCTACGCCCTCGCGATGGCCACCGACGAACGCCTCCTCGCGCCGGTGCTCTGCCAGCCGTCCCTGCCGCTCGCCGTCACCGCCCGCAACCGCCGCTCCCTGGACATCTCCCCGGCCGACCTGCGGGCCGTACGGCAGCGCTGCGAGGCCGGCCTGACCGTGCTCGGCGTGCGCTTCCGTGGCGACCGGCTCGTCCCGGGCGACCGCTTCGCGCTGCTGCGGGAGCAGCTCGGCGAGGCGTTCGTCGGCATCGAGCTCGACGACAGCGCCGCCGCACCGGACGCCGTCACGCCCCCGCACTCGGCTCTCACCGAGCACCTGGTCGACGAGCCCGGCCAGCCCACCCGCCAGGCCCTCGACCGGGTCCTGGAGCATCTGCGGGAGCGCCTGCTGACTTCCTGACATGCGAGAGCACTCACGCAGGCGAGGGTTCGGCCGCCCAGGACGCGGGCACCCGGCTGACCGGAGCCGAGGGGAGTGACCACACATGACCACAGCGGGGACGTCCACGACCGTGGCGAGACGAGCGGCCCGCACGGACGCCGTCCGGGCAGGCGCCCGGGCGGGCTTCGTCGCGCGGGGCGTGCTGTACCTGCTCGTCGCGGCGCTGGCGGTACGCATCGCCCTGACGGACACCCATGAGCAGGCCGACCGGGGCGGAGCCCTGGCGGATGTCGCCGCGACGCCGTTCGGAGCCGGACTCCTGTGGGCCCTCGGCATCGGCCTGGCCGGAATGGCCCTGTGGCGGCTGTCGGAAGCCGTCCTCGGCACCGGCGGACCCAAGGGCGAGCGCGTGGCGAAGCGCCTCATGGCCGCGGCCCGATGCGTCTTCTACGGCGTCACGTCCTTCCTCGTGCTGTCCTTCGCGGCAGGCGGCCGGGGCAGCGGCGCGGGCTCGACCGACCGGCAGAGCCAGGACATCACCCGCCGGCTGCTCGGCCTGCCCGGCGGGCCCTGGTGGGTGGGGCTGGTGGCCGCGGGCGTCATCGCCGCGGGCGTGTGGATCGGGGGCCGGGCCCTCCTGCGCAAGTACCGCAAACACCTGGCGTGGGCCGGCATGTCCCACAACCAGCGCCGCTTCATGGACCTCACGGGCGTGGCCGGCGGCGTCGCCCGCGGGCTCGTCGTCGCCGCGGTCGGCGTCTTCGGCCTGCAGGCGGCCATCGCCTTCGACCCGGACAAGGCCAAGGGCATGGACGACACGATCCGCTCCTTCGCCCACACCCCGGCCGGCCCCTGGCTCCTCGTCGCCCTCGCCGCCGGACTCGCGCTGTTCGGCGCGTTCTCCTTCGGGCAGGCCAAGTGGCGCAAAGTGTGAGCGACGGTAGGGTGGCCGACCGGGCGGGGTCGTAGCGCAGAGGTCGTCGCGCGCGGTCTCCAAAACCGTGAGGACGCCGGTTCGAATCCGGTCGGCTCCGCCCTTCCCGCACTCGGGGTCAGGACTTGAGGCCGTAGAAGCGGATCGGCGAGTTCGGTACGAAGCCGATGCGCGGGTACACCGGCGCCCCGGCAGCGGTCGCGTGCAGGGTGGCGCGGGTCAGGCCGGTCGCCCGGGCCCCCTCGTAGAGGGCCTTGCGGGTCACCGCCTCGCCGTAGCCCCGGCGTTCGAAGTCCGGGTCGGTCGCGACCAGCACGACGAACAGCCGGCCCTCCGCCTCGACCGTCGCCGCGCAGGTCACGGGAACGCCGTCACGCAGGCCCAGGTAGGCGTACACCTGCTCCTTCCACAGCGCCGAGCCCGCGAGTCCGTCCCGGCCGTCCTCCAGCGGGAAGCCGTAGGCACGCGAGTTCAGGTCGGCGTACGCGCGCAGGTGTGCGTCGGTGCTCACGCGGACGAACGTCAGCTCGGGATGGGCCGGCTCGGGCAGCGGCAGCAGATCTCCCGCCATGCCGGTGCCGGGGAAGGCGTACACCAGGCCCGCCCGCTCGGCCGCCGAGTCCAGCTCCGCGCGCGCCTCGCCTTCGAGGAGATCGTCGAAGACCCACAGGAAACCAGGACGGCGTTTCGCGCGCATGATGTCCGCCGCCTCGCCAAGACGCCGCTCCACCAACCCCGCGTCCACGCCGACCTCCGTCAGCGTGAGGCAGTTCCAGAACGCGAACCGGGAGTCGGCCCACCGGACGGCGACGCCCGGAAGGTCGCGCACATCCGCGGCGGCATCCCGGTCGAGCACCATGGCGCGCCACACGACGGCGAGCTGCTCCACCGATTCGACGGCATCCGCGAGTTCAGGCATCCAGACCTCTCAAGTGGTCGCGTGTGAAGGGGAGATGACCCCGAGTCACGATATGCCCCGGACGCCGGCGGCGTCGTACTCAGACGCAAGTTGAGTATCCGAGCGCTGACGTCGGCCACCGGGCGCGCGGCACCGTCCTCGCATGGGAATCATCGCAAGCCGAGCGAGCCACGGCAGCAGCGTCCGGGAGCTGGCCGCCGCCACCCCCGCGTCTAGGGACCGCTATGTCGACCTGCTGCGGGTCGCCTCGCTCACGGTCGTCGTCCTCGGGCACTGGCTGATGGCCGCCGTCACCCCTGACGGGGAGGTCGGTAACCTGCTCGCCGTCGTGCCCGGCCTGCAGATCCTCACCTGGGCCCTCCAGGTCATGCCGGTCTTCTTCTTCGTCGGCGGTTTCTCGCACGCGCTCGCCCACCGGTCGCGGCCGCAGTACGCGGTGTTCCTGCGCGCCCGGCTGCAGCGGCTGCTGCGGCCCACGATGGTCTTCATCGGCGCCTGGAGCGCCCTCGCGCTCGCCGTCCAACTGCTCGGCGCGGACGACGGTCTGACCGGCGTCGCTCTCCGGCTCGTCGCCCAGCCGCTGTGGTTCATCGGCATCTACCTCGCGATGGTGGCCTTCACCCCGCCGCTGCTGCGGCTGCACGGCCGCTGGGGGTGGGGCGCCTTCGCCGCCCTGGTCGGGGGCGCGGTCCTGGTGGACGTGCTGCGGTTCGCGGCCGGTGTGCCGTACGTCGCGTTCCTGAACTTCGGCCTGGTCTGGCTGGCGATCCACCAGCTGGGCTTCCTGCGCGCCGACGGCCTCATCCGCCGCCCCGCCCTCCTCGCCGCCGTCGGCCTCGTGGGCGCGGCGCTGCTCGTCGGGTTCGGGCCGTACCCGCTGTCCATGGTCGGCATGCCCGGCGAGAAGGTGTCCAACATGGCCCCGCCGACGCTCGCCCTGCTCTGCCACGGCCTGTGGCTGGTCGGCGCGGTCGAGCTGCTGAAGCGCCCCGGCGCCCGGTTCACCGCCCGGGCACGCGTGTGGCGCGCGGTCGTCGCCGCGAACGGGGTCGCGATGACAGCGTTCCTGTGGCACCTGACGGCGATGCTCGGCGTGTACGGCACCCTGCTCGCCCTCGGCATACGGCTCCCGCAGCCCGCGTCGGCCGCCTGGTGGGCCCAGGTCCCCGTCCGGCTCGCCGCCGCGGCCGCCCTGACCGCGCTGCTGGTGACCCTCTTCCGCCGCTTCGAGCAGCCGCCCGCCGTCGCGGCGGCCCGCGCGGGTGCCTCTGGCTCCGGCGGAGGGAACCGGCATCTCGCCGCGCTCGGCATCACTCTGGCGCTGTTCGGTGTCCTCGGGCTGTCGATGACCGGCTTCGGCGGCCTCCTGGAGGGTCACACGGCCACGCTCGTCGCCGTCCAGGTGTCCGCCCCGGTGGCCGTCGCGATGGGGCTCGCGGGCTGGTTCCTGGTGGAACGGGCGGGCCGTTCGTAGAGACCTCGCCGGCGAGGACTTCGCCCGCGCCCCCAGGTAGCTGCACCGGCTGGGACCTTGCCGACGGGTCCTCGGGGCAGAGGGGACTCGATCACCTCTCTCGATAGGCGCCCGGGCGGGTCCCGGCACTACGATCGGCTGTGGATGAAGGCGTTCCCGCCGGTCGCGTGGTCCTCGCGCGGTGGCTCATGGCCGGAGCGCCTCGGAGGGCCCATGTTCCGTCATCGTTTCCGTCGGCCGCTGAAAGCCGACACCCTGCTGAGCGAGCTGAACCGGCTCACCACGCAGGCGCTGGAGCGGACGGAGCTGCACCGGGCCCGGCTGGAGCTGGCCGAGGTGCTGCAACGCGAGATGCTGCCCGGCTGCCTCCCCGAGGTGCCCGGACTGCGGGCGGCCGCCCGCTACGCGCCCGCCCGGTCCGGACTGGACATCGGCGGCGACTGGTACGACGCGTTCCGGCTGCCGGACGGGTCGCTGGCGTTCTCCGTAGGGGACGTCCAGGGCCACGACGTGGAGGCGGCGGCCTTCATGGGGCAGATACGCATAGGGCTGCGCGCGGTGGCCGCGTTCACCACCGACCCCGGAGAGGTGCTCAGCCGCACGAACGACCTGCTGATGTCGATGGACTGCGGCCTCTTCGCGACCTGCAGCTTCCTGCGCTTCGACCCGGGCACGGGCGAGGTCCTCACCGCCCGGGCCGGACATGTCCCCACCGTCTGGGCGGCGGTCGACGGGCGCGGCGGCATCGTCGAGGACGAAGGGGGCGTCCCGCTGGGCGTGGTGGCCGGCGCGAGCTTCCCGGTCACCCGCCACCGGCTGCCCGCCCAGGGCGTGATCGTCATGGTGACCGACGGTGTGCTGGAAGGACCGGCCTTCCCGATCGAGTCCGGACTGCAGCAGGTGCTGGCCATCGCCCGGGCGGGCGCGGGCAGCGATCCCGATGTGCTCGCGGCGCGGATCATCGAGGTGGCCGAGCTGACCGGCCACACCGACGACGCGGCGGTGCTGGTGCTGGGCGCCACGTGAGGGGACCGGCGACGGGGTGACGAGCGGCGCGCCCCAGGCGTGTCACGCCCCGCTCCGGGCCCGGGAGGGCGTGTGATGGGCTGCGTGGTGCGTTTCGTGGGCCTGCGGCGCCCGGCTGCGACGGGGTTCACGATCCTCGCCGTCGCCCTCGTGTACGCCGGCACCGGAAAACTCGGCCTGCTGGCCCAGGTCGTCGTCGAGGGCGCGCGCATCACCCCGCTGTGGCCGCCCACCGGTGTGGCGCTGGCCGCGCTGCTGCTCCTCGGGGTGCGGATCTGGCCGGCCATCGCCCTGGGGGCCCTGCTGGTCATGGCGAGCCTCGGCCCGCTCACCTGGGCCGCCCTCGCGATCGCCGCCGGGAACACGGCAGGGCCGCTCTTCTCCTACCTGCTCCTGCGGCGTCTCGGCTTCCGGGTCGATCTCGACCGGCTCAGAGACGGACTGGCGCTGGTCTTCGGCGGAGCCTTCGCCGGGATGCTGATCAGCTCCGGAGTGGGCAGCACGACGCTGCTCGTCACCGGCGGGCTCGCCTCGGACGAGTTCTGGTCGGTGTGGTCCGCCTGGTGGACCGGCGACGTGATGGGCGTCCTCGTGGTCACGCCCCTGCTGCTCGGTGCGCGTGCCGCCCTGCCGCTGCGGGAGACCGGCCTGCGGGAGTGGATGGAGGCGGCGGTGCTGGTGGCCGCCACGGCAGCCATGACGACCACCGTCACCCACAGCCCGCTCCACCTGCTGTTCCTGGTCTTCCCGCTGCTGATCTGGGCGGCGCTGCGCACCCGCCTGGTCGACGCCGCCGCGTGTGTGCTGGTGCTGTCGGTGCTCACGGTGGTGGCGTCCGTCCACGATCTCGGACCGTTCGCCGACCGCAGCATCGTCGAGAACATGGTCGTGCTGCAGGGCCTCAACGGGGCCGCCGCGCTCAGCACCCTGCTGCTGGTGGCCGTCGTCGCCGAGCGCGAGACCACCTACCGCAAGATCGAGGAGGCCTGCACCGTCCTCACCGAGGTGGTCGCCGGACTCGCGCCCCCACGGTCGTTCGGCCGCGCGCCCACGCCCCACGAGCGGGACACCGAATGATCACTGTCGATCACGCGACGTAATTCTCTGGACTGCGTGTCAACCGACCTCGGGCCGAGGTGCGTACGGATGGTGACAGCACAGCCCAAGGAGATGCGCGGTTGACCGACGAGGAGTATGCGGAGTTCTACGCGTCCTGCGTCAGACGCCTGATCGGACAGGTGTACCTGCTGACCGGTGACCTGCCCGAAGCGGAGGACGTCGTCCCGGACGCCTTCGTCCGCTGCTGGACGCGAAGACGCTCCATCGACAGAGAAGGTGCCCCCGAGGCTACTGGGTCCTCGCACGCACGCCCGCACAGGGATGACGGGGCGCCCGGCCCCCTTTCGCCCCACTCGGAGGTGCCGTCCCAGGTCACGCTGACGGCGCTGCGCGTGGCCTCGCCCGTCCAGGTGCGGACGATCTCACCGGTCGAGCGGCAGGTGCTCGACTCCCTCCGGTCGCGGGCTACTTGAAGTCGTACGCCGCCCAGTCGACGACCCGGACATAACCGAGGCGCTGATAGAGGGCGTTGCTGGTCGGGTTCGCCGCGTTCGTGTACAGCACGACCTCCTTCGCGCCCGCGGCGAGCGCGGCCCGGCTCACCGCCACCGTCACGGCACCCGCGTAGCCGCGGCCGCGCAGAGGGGCCGGTGTGTAGACGGGGTCCACCCGGACCATGCCGACGACCATCGGGTTCACGCCCGCCATGGCGACGGGCGTGCCGTCCGGGGTCTCCCAGAAGGTGTAGCTCTTCTCGGCGAAGCGGGTGTCCGCCCAGGTGCCGGCGTCGATGGTGACGTCCTCCCCGACATCCGCGGCGAACTCCCTGCACCACCGCATGAGGTGCTCGTGCTCCTCCTCGCCCACCAGCCGGCCCCGTCCCGCCGGGAACGGTTCCGGAGGGGTGAGCGTGCCGAGCCGGTAGAGGTGGAGCCGCACGCGCGGCGTCGGCGTCGCGCCCGTGTGCCGCTGCCATGCCTCGGCGAAGGCGGCGGCGGTCTCCTCGTCCCCGCTCACGGACGGGAGGGAGTGCCCGAGTCCGGCCAGGTGTGCGGCGAGGGCATCGGCCTGCTCGCCGGTGAGGGCGGTGACGCTCAGTCCCCGGGGCGGAAAGCGGTAGAAGACGGCCTGCACCTCACCCGCCCGCTCCAGCCGCCCGAAGACGGGCGGCTGTTCGCCGTGGGCCCGCACCCCGTGAGTGCGCAGCTTCTCGAACACGGTCAGCGGCGTGTTGTGCAGAACGGGGCGCGAGCGCAGGAAGTCTCCGGCTCGGGCAAGGAAGTCGTCGACGTCGTCGGTGAGGTACCAGTCGTCCGGGTGCATGCCTCATGATCCCTGAAGGCCTCGGCCGAGGGGAAGGCGACGCCCGCGAGGCGTCACGCGTCCTCCGGCACGGCCTCCCGCGTCCCGGACGTCGCCAACAGGCTCAGCACGTCCGCGAGTTGACGCCGTACATCCGGGTCCGTGATGAGACCGGCCCCGTCGATCGTCGCCCGGTCCACCGGGATCTTCAGGCAGGCCTCCTCCACCACGGCGGCGCCGGTGTAGCCCAGTACGGTCCGCAGGGTGGCCTCGGCTCCCTGGCCCCGGCCCGGGGCGGCCGCGTTGATCCAGGCGGTCGGCTTGTCGCAGATCTCGGTGCCGCCGACCGTCCAGTCGAGGAGGTTCTTGAACGAGCCCGGCAGCGTCCCGGCGTACTCCGGCGTGCAGATCAGGATCCCGGCCGCCGCGTCGATCGCCGCGCGCAGCTCGGTCACGGGCGCGGGCAGCAGGTCGATGTCGTCATCGGGGTTGAAGTGCGGCAGGTCCGCGAGACCGCCGTACAGGACGGGACGCACCTTCACGGACGGGGCCAGCGAGTGCGCGGTGCGCAGCACGGCCTCATTGGTGGAGCCGCTGCGCAGGCTCCCCGACAGCAGCAGGATCATCGGAAGATCGGGCATTCGCCCAACTTACCCGCCGCGCAAGGCGAACGGCTCGGCGGCGGGCCCGAGCCCGGGGGAGTGCCTCACCGCGCCGCGGGGTCGTCTCCCTCGAACGCCTCCCTGTTCCGGACGATCTCCGTCTTGTGCGTCTGCACCCAGCGCACGACATGCCCCACGGCGTCGCCGAGCGAGCGGCCCAGCGGAGTGAGCGCGTACTCGACGCGCGGCGGGACCTCGGCGTACGCCGTGCGCGTGACCAGGCCGTCGCGGGTGAGCGAGCGGAGCGTGTGGCCCAGCATCCGCTCGGAGATCCCGTCGATCCGCCGGTGCAGGGCCGTGAAGCGCAGGGGGCCGTCAGCGAGCGCGGTGACGACCAGGACGGTCCACTTGTCCCCGACCCGCGCGAGCACGTCCCGCACGAGTTCGATGGTCGCCGCGCACTCCGGGGCCACCCCGGCGGCAGCCAGCCGGGAACGCAGCTCGGAACCCATGCCTGTGCTTTCCCTCTCGTACGTAGCTGACGTCGAAGTGCGTATGGGGCGGGCCTTGATCGCGACGGCCGTACCCACGTTTCATACGAAGGACGAGCACCGGGCGCCCGCCCCCGATTCCACCACGATGTCATGTGAGGTGAACATGGCCACCACGGGAGCCACCGCCCCCGACCCGGCAGCCGACGGACAGGACGGCAGCCCCGCTCCCGGCGTACGGCACGAGACCTTCGCCGTCGAACTCCACCTGGACGCACCGCCGAGCGCGGTCTTCGAGGCCTTCGCCGACCCGTCGGTGCGGCGCCGGTGGTTCAGGCTGCCCGGCCGCGACGCGACGTACGACCACGACTTCTCGGTGGGCGGCGGCGAGACGGCGTCGAGTGTCTTCCCGGTCCCGGGCGCCGCACCGGAGCGGCTCGCCTACACCTCCCGCTACCTCGACATCACCCCGGCCTCCCGCATCGTCTACGCCTACACGTCCGTCGTCGACGACATCCCGCGGTGGAGCTCGCTGGTGACGGTCGAACTGCACCCCGACTCCGGCGGCACCCGCCTGCGCTGGACCGAGCAGGCGGCCTTCCTCACCGCCTCGGCGGTGCCGGAGCACGACCTGCCCCACCTGCGCGGCGCCACCCGCCTGCGGCTGAACGGCCTCACGGCGGCGCTGCGGAGCTGAGCCGGCGGGCGATGTCAGTGGTGGCGGTTACGGTGCTGGACATGACCGAGTGGATCAAAAGCGGTGTCATGGCCTGGCTGTCGGAATCCCCGTACATCGACGACGAAACCGTCCTGGTGTACTTCAAGGGGACCGGCCTGACGGCCATGGCCGAAGGACTGTCCGCGCTGCACCGGCCGCCGTTCGCCCACGGCGGCGACCCGGCACCCGGCGACTGGGGCGTGATCGTCCATCACGGCCCCAAGGCGTACCACCACAAGGACGGCCGGACAGCGTCCTGCATCGACTACGAGGACCCCGACTACGTCGGCGAACACTGGCCCAACGCGTTCGCCCCGCTCATCACGGCGGCCGAGCTGGACCATGACCGCGACGACTACGAACCGCGGCTGACCCGGCTGATAGGCGACCAGCTGGGGCTGCCCGCGCTGAACCGCGCCACCATGGTGGTGGACCAGGACCTCGTGGCCGCCTACTTCTAGCCCCGCCTACCTCTAGCCCCGCCTGCTTCTCGCCGACGACCTCGGCCGCCCTGCGCCGTGCCGGTCAGCGGACCGGACGTCGGCCCGCGCGGCGCAGCAGGGCGACGGCGAGCACGAGGGCGGTGATGAACACGACGACGCCGATGGCCAGCAGATACGCCAGCCCCTCGGCCACGGCACCGATGAGGCCCAGGACGACAGCCACCAGGATCAGGAACAGCACCCAGGCCACGGCGCGCCTCCCTTGGGTCAGCGGCGGGCGAGACGGCGTTCGCCGCCCGCGCCGGGTACGTACGTCATGTCGTAGTGGGCGAAGACCGGAGCCTCCTCCTCGGCCGCCAGGACTCCGTCGGTGTCGATGGACGGGGCTTCCCTGACGAGTGCCTTGGGGTGGGCGACCTTCACATAGCCGGGGCCAACTGTGGCGTCGGCCAAGGGGACGAAGACCAGGCGATGCCGCGTGGGCAGGCCGACGGTGACGGTCGCGAACGCGGGCTCGTCGGTCGCCGTGTCGACATAGACGGATTCGAGCGTGCCGATCTTCTTGCCGTTGTCGTCGACGACGTCGTGGTCACGCCACTCCCGGATGTCGGCGGTCCTGATCATTCACTGGCCTCCGTCTTCCGCACCGGTCCGTGCCCTGCCGGCACGGCCCTCACCCGGCGGGTGACCGCGTCACGGCAGCTCATGCATCCAGGGTGCAATGAACGGACCCACCCCGCGCGGCAGACCCGGCGGCCGCAGCAGGAGCCTCTTCTCTCCGTCCCACGGCGACAATGGACACACGCGGGCGGACGGGAAGGAGGCGGTCCCCGATGAGACTCCTGCCGGACCTCGGCCCCGCACGCGACCGGGTGGGCGAGGCGATCCTCTCCCGGGTGGCCGGACCCGAGGGCCCGGCGAACCGCGCGCGCATCCACGGCGCACCCGGACCGCGCTGGTTCGGCCCCGACCGGCCGGTCCGCAGGGTGCACGGCGACGCCGCGATGTTCACCGGCGGACTGGCCGCCCTGCTGCTCCAGTCACTGCACCCCCTGGCCATGGCCGCCGTCGCCGGGCACTCCGGCTTCCGCGGCGACCCCTGGGGCCGGCTCCAGCGGACCAGCACCTTCCTCGCGGTCACCACATACGGCCCCGCCGACAGCGCCCAGCGGGCCTGCGACCAGGTCCGGGCCGTCCACGAGTCCGTCCGCGGCACGGCCTCCGACGGCCGGGCCTACTCCGCGTCCGACCCGCACCTGCTGTGCTGGGTGCACATCGCCGAGATCGACTGCTTCCTGCGCGCCCATCAGCGCTACGGCGCCCACCCGCTGGACGCCGCGGGCTGCGACGGGTACGTCGCCGACACGGCCCGGATCGCCGCCGCGCTGGGCGTGCCCGACCCTCCGACGGACCAGGCCGGACTCGCCCGCCGCCTGGCCGCCTACCGCGGCGAGCTGCGGGCCACACCCGAGGCCCGGGACACCGCCCGTTTCCTGCTGCTGCGACCGCCGATCCCCTGGCCGGCACGCCTGCCGTACGCCGTCGTCGCCGCCAACGCCGTATCCCTGCTGCCGGGCTGGGCCTCCCGTGAGCTGCGCCTGCCCCGCATCCCCATGGCCGAGGACCTGCTCGTGAGGCCCCTCGGCACGGCGATGACCGCCGGAATCCGCTGGGCCATGGCACCGACCCGGGCGAGGGTCACGAGCGGGCGGGTGTGAGCGTCGGGCGGCCGCCCAGGGTCACAGCCGGTGGAAGGACCGTTCGCCCGCGTCGTGCGCCTGCGGGTACAGGGGCCTCAGCAGATTCCAGTAGCGCTGGAGCTGGGCGTCGGTCTCGCGCAGATACCGGTTCTCCCACAGCGGCGGACCGAGCGGCGTGGTGACGCGGTCCTGCTCAGGTGCGGGCGGGGGTGGAGGGGTGTCGGAGCCACGCCGTCGACTTCGCGTCGGTGTGGCCACCCAGCGGGCCAGCAGGACGAAGACGGTGACAGCGGCGGCGCTCACGACGTACGGGCCGGGGGGAGATGTCATGTCTCGCTCCCTTCAGCAGCAGCCTGGCGGTGCGGAGAGGGGTGAGCCGGGCCGGTCACCGGCCGACTCGCAGGCGGCCCCGCCGGCCCTCACCGGCGTCCCTTCCCGCGGCGGCGGCGCATCAGGACCAGGGCCATCACGCCGGCCCCGGCGGCCAGCAGGGCGGGGCGGTTCTCCCGCGCGAGACGCGTAGCCTGACCGGCCCTGTGCCTCAGGGGTTCGGGGGCCTTCTCCTGGACCGCGTGCCCGGCGTGAGCGGCCTTCTCGCGGACCTGCGCGGTCGTGTGGCCGGCTTTCTCGCGCACCTGGGTCACCATGCCGCTCGCCTGCCCCTTCACGGCGGCGGCCTTCTCCTGCGCCCTGGCCTTGACGTCCGCCTTGTCGGCGAGGGCCTCGACGGTCTCGCCCAGCTCCTGGCGTGTGCGTTCCACCTGTGCGCGCAGTTCCGCGGGCGCCTGGGTCCCGCTTCCCTGTGGCTTGTCGTGGGACCGGGTCATCGCTTCACCCTCTCCTTGATCTCGTTCACGTCGGCCTTCACGCTGCCGACGGTCTCCTGCGGCGTGGGAGACCCCGCCTTGCTGATCTCCTTCTTGCCGGTCGCCGCCATCACGGCCGTGATCAGGCCCAGCAGGGCGGTGACGATCAGCGCTGCCAGCCACACGTCCAGGACCAGCGACAGCGCGGCGATCGCGGTGGCCGCCAGGGCCTGGAGGGTGAGCACCCCGAACAGGCCGGCGCCGCCGAACAGACCTCCGCCGCGCCCGTATCGCTTGCCCTTCTGCGTCATCTCCGCCTGCGCGAGGCGCATCTCGTCCCGCACCAGCTGGGACAGCTGCCGTGACGCCTGCTGGACGAGATCGCTCACGGATTCCTCGGAGCGGGGCCGTGGCCCGCCGTTGTGAGCGCTGTTGTACGGATCGACGGTGGCCATGCTCGTTTCACCTGCCCGTTCCTGAAGAAAACGGTCGTCTGCCGTCCGGTGACTGCGCGGGTACCCGGCCGCCCACGGATGACGCGGCAACTGCTCGGAGAGATGACGCGGCAGTTCCTCAAGGAGTGCGCCGGGGCGGGCTGCTCTTCCGAACCCGGGGCCCTGGCACACTCCGGTTTCCGGTCGTCCTCACCTTGCGCAGTTCCCCGGAGCGGACGTGCGATTCACCATCGGCCCGACCGGTGCGAAAACGACGTCCCAGGCCGTGGGAGTCAGCGGTTCATCCGCTCATACCGGCGGCCGGTCCAGCCGACGGCGATCCAGGCCGCGAAGACGACGACCGCGGCGACGACGGCGACGACGCTGTCGATGAAGAGGAGCGTGAGAAGGACGATGGTCAGTGTCATCGTCCCGGCCGTGGACACGGCGAAGGCGTCGGCGCGCAGGACGGCACGAAGGAAGGGCGAGGGCGGGGGTGGGGCGTCGGTCATGGCGTCTCCGTTCTGCGGCCGGAGCCCGTCGGTGCGCGACGGGCGGGCAAGGTCACCGATCGGCGCAGCGCTGGACGCCCGCGACGTATTCCGCACAGGCGGCCGATGCGTCGCGCCCTCTCCGTGCACGCGCGACCAGGCGTGACCGGTTCCCCGGCGTGCCAGGCTACTTTCCAGTAATATCGCGCGCCGGATCGTCGCTCCAGGAGGAACCGTGCCCCAACGCTCGCCCATGCTGCTCGCCGGTCTGCTGGCCACCGCCGGCGCCGCTCACTTCGCCGCGCCGCGGCAGTTCGACGCGATCGTGCCGCGCTCGCTGCCGGGCTCGCCCCGGACCTGGACGTACGTCAGCGGCGCCGCCGAACTCGCGCTCGCGGCCGGCATAGCCCTGCCGCGCACCCGGCGGATCGCGGCTCTGGCCGCGGCCGGGTTCTTCGTCGGTGTCTTCCCGGCCAACGTGAAGATGGCCAAGGACTGGAGCGACCGCCCCGCCCCGCAGCGCGCCGCCGCCCTGGGTCGGCTGCCGCTTCAGCTGCCGCTCGTGCTGTGGGCCCGCAGTGTGGCCCGCGCCGGAGGCGGGCAGGCGGGGACGGGCGCCTGACGCCTGCGGTCGCGGTGCGGGTGTACCGCCGGTGGAGGACGTGCTGGACCGCCGATGACGGCCGCGTCCTGCACCGGCGGGCCGAAGGACACGTCAGCGGTTGATCATGTCCCGGGTCTGGGCGTAGACGGTCGCGTCGGTGAGCAGGGCCATGTGGCCGAGGCAGGCGGTCCGGGTGTTGGCCGCGCCGGACACGGACACGGAGCTGTCGGGGTTGATCACCGTGTCGCAGGGCGACCACCAGGTCGCGTAACGAGGCGAACCCGGGCTCTCGTCACCGGAGTTGAGGGCGGCGAGGAAGCCGGAGCCGATGCGCATCTCGGTGCAGGACGTGTCGTAGCAGCTGTTGGCGCTGTCGGTGCCGTGGTTGGGTCCGCCCAGTGACACCCAGGCGTCGACCTTGGCGGTTCCGCCGAGGTTCTTCAGGTAGTAGCGCGAGGAGAGCCCTCCCATGGAGTGGCTGACGATGTCGACCTTCGTGGCACCGGTGGCTCCGAGGAGACGGTCGACCTCGGCGGCGAGCTGCTGGGCGGTGGTGGCGTTCGACTGGCGCGAGTCGTACGACCATCGGTCGAGGTGGGAGGACGGCCAGCCGTCCGTCGTGAAGCGGTCGGCCATGGTGTTCCAGTTGCCCGGGTCACCGTTGTAGCCGTGCACGAAGAGGATGGGATTGCTGGTCGGGCCGAAGGCGGAACCGCCTGAGGCCTGGGCGTGACCTGACGCCTGGATGGCAAGAAGAACACCGGCCGCGGCGACGGCCGCTGCCGGAACGGGTCTCTTCACGAGGGGACCTCACAGATGGGATACGGGGAGCGGTCGACGGCGCGGTCCGACGGCATGGCGCGAGGCGGTTCCCGGGTCACGGGAGCAGCACCTGCGGGCATGCGGGGGCGGGCCCGGGGGCGGTTCGCCGCAGCCGCATGGGGGAGTACGTGGGTGTCGTCGAGGGGTGGCGAGAGCGTACTGGCCGGTAGGTATCGGTGGTCAAGAGGCGTGCGCAACCCCGTTACGTTTGGCGGGGCGTTGGAGGGCAACGCGAAGGCCCATGACTGAACAGAAGAACGAGACAAGCCGGAAGTCCGCCCCCGAGCAGGGCTCCGCCCCCGAGCAGAAGTCCGCGGCGAAGGCCCGGCAGACGGCCGACAAGGCGACGGCACCGGCGGGCCACGCGGCGAAGCAGGCCGCGGCATCGGCGGATGACGCCGCGTCCACCGCGAAGGGCGGCGCCCAGCGAGCGGCCGAGACGGCGAGCGGTGCGGCCCGTACGGCGGCCGAGACGGCGAGCGGTGCGGCCCGTACGGCGGCCGAGGGCGTCGAGTCGGGGCGCCAGGCCCTGATCACGGCATCGGGCCACGTCGCCGGCGTCGCCAGGACGGCCTGGACGGCGATCGCCCACCGCAAGCTGCTGGCCGCCGGCGTCGGCGCGGGAGTCACCGCACTCGGCGCCGGGTCGTACGCGATGGGCCGCCGTGCCGGCCGGAACACGCGCGGAGGCCTCACCCGTCTGATACGCGGCTGACCTGACGCCCGCTCAGATCACCGGCGTCACCGAAGCCGACTGCGCCTGATCCGGGCCGCTGACCATGCCCCTGACGTTCCCCGCGCGTAGACCTCCTCGCTCGGGGAACCAGGAGCAGGAGACAGAGGGACCAGAGGTCACACAGTTCGCAGTGGAGCGGCCGGGAAGGTGCGATGTCGACCGAACCGCGGTGGAGCAGGGAACCGTCGTACGAGTACATGCGGGAGTGCGTCGCCGCGTTCGACGGGCGGCTGGAGGACGTGACGGACGCCCGGCTGACGGCGGAGGCCTTTTTGGCCGACCTCAGCCGGTCGGACCCGCCGTCGGCCCCGGAGCCCTGGGACGACATCCTGCTCGTGGTGGCGGAACTCGCGGCCAACGCCGTGCAGTACGCGCCCGGCCCCTTCCGGCTGACCCTGCGCAGGACCTTCGACGGCGTCCATGTGACGCTCGCCGACACGAGCACCAGCCCGCCCGCCCCGCGCGCCTTCCGCCCCGCCACGGGCGCCGGCGGCATCGGCTGGTACCTGATCCAGACGCTGGCCGAACAGGTCAGCGTCGTCGTGCGGGAGGACGGCAAGGACGTGCACGTCTTCCTGCCCTGGTGACAGCCTTCGGTCAGGCCAGCGGGACCAGGACGCTGATCGCCTTGCCGCCCTCCCGGCGGCGCTGCACGCCGACCTCGCGGGCCAGCCGGAGGATCAACGGCCATCCGTAGCCGCCGTTCTCCCGCGGGCGGGGAAACGTGCCCCGGCCGAACGCGGCCGCGGGCACGACGTCGCTGTGGTCGTGGACACCCAGCCGTACGCCCTCGGGGACGAGCGTCACCTCGAAGCGGGCCAGGCCGCCGCCGTGCCGGATGGCATTGCTGACGAGCTCCGACACCACCAGCAGCAGGTCGATCACGGACTCCTCGCCCGCCGGGCCCGAGGGGCCCCGCCACTGTTCCCGCACCAGGGTCTGCACATACTGCCGCGCCGCGGCCGCGCTCGTGATCGCGACGGGACGCACCCCTGCCTGCTCCCGGTGCCCGGCCGGACGGTACTCGGCGGACGTCATCGCTTCGCCTCTTCCGTGACCAACAGCCTTCACCCCTCTGCCACTCAGCCTCGTGAACGATTTCGAGTCTCGTCTACCCGCTCGGCGCCGGGCCATGAGGGGTGAAATGTGAATCCGTGGAGATCCACGGCCGGTCGGCGATACGGCCTCCTGCGGGAAGGCGGCCAGGTCGGGGGAGTGATCCGCGGGAAGCCGGGCAGACGGGTGATGACACTCGGTCACGGCTCAGGGAGGTCGGCGCCCGTCGGTTCCGTCCGAGCCGGCCGACTGAGTGTCAGAGGAAAGGGCTCGCTGGGCGCATGGGCGCGCTCACGCATGGAATCCGTCCGACGGGGCACCCGTCCCGATCGCCAGCGACTGTGGGAGGTCTTGTGTCCGACACCCAGAACTCTCTGTCCGTCAGGGTGGAACTGCCGCGCGAGGACGCCGTGCTGCTCACGGTCGAGGGAGACCTGGACTCGGCGACCGCGGTCGCGCTGCAGCGGCACCTCACCGAACAACTCCGCCTGGGCAGGCGGCACTTCCTGCTGGACATAGCAGGCGTCCCGTTCATGGACTCGTCCGGGATGAACATCATCCTGCGGGTGTACAAGGAGGTGCGCGACAGCGCGGGCGGCGTCTACGTCATCTCACCGACCCCCGCGGTCCGGCGCATCCTGGACCTGACCGGAGTGAGCCTCACCGTTCCGCTGCTCGACAGCGTCGACGAAGCACTCGCGGCGGCCCGTTGAGCGGCCCGTGGGACCGTGTACCCGGAGGAGGGGTTTCTTCCTCGTAAGGGTTGCAATGGATCAAGGTGTTCTTACAGTGGGTTGCGGCCCGCACGGAACCGGCTCGGATCGTGCTCCGCGGGGGCACGGGGCCGGCCCGACAGGTGAGGAGAGAAGTACGTGCCGGAGGAACAGACGTCAGCGCACCCGACGCCGCCGACGGAGGAGGTCGCCGAACTGCTGCGGCGACGGCGGGAGCAGATCGCCCAACGCTGGGCCGACGCCACGTTCTTCCGCACGGTCTTCACGGTGTCCCGGGACGAGGCGGTGGAGGTGGCCCGGGCCGTGGTGGAGGCCCTCGCGGCGGTCGCCGCGGAAGGGCGGGTCGACGACCCGGACGCCGGCGCGTTCGCCGTCGTGCGCGAGGAACTGGCCCGCACCGCCGACGCCCGGTCCCGGGCCGGTGCCGCCGCGGCCCAGATCTCGTCCGAGGTGGACGCGTTGCGGCCGCCCGTCGCCGAACTCCTCGTCGCGGAACTGCCGGGAGCGCCGACCGAGCATGTCCTCGAGTGCGCGACAGCGCTGACGGTCCTGATGGGCACGCTCCGCCTGGTCGTCCAGGAGACCCTCATCAGCGCGGGGGAGGAACTCATCAACCGGCAGCGGCTGCAGCTCATGGAGGTCGCCACGCCGGTGATCAGGCTGTGGGACGGCGTCGTCGCCGTACCTCTGATCGGCACCCTCGACAGCGCCCGCAGCCAGGTGGTCATGGAGACGCTGCTGAACGCCGTCGTCGACCAGCAGGCACGCTTCGCGATCCTCGACATCACCGGTGTCCCGACGGTCGACTCCCTCGTGGCCCAGCATCTGATGAAGACCGTGGCCGCGGCGCGCCTGATGGGAGCGGAGTGCATCGTCTCCGGCATCCGGCCGCCCATCGCCCAGACCATCGTCCACCTGGGCATCGACCTGAGCTCCGTGCTCACCCGGGCCAGCCTCGAGGACGCGCTGGCCTACGCCCTGCGGCAGCTGGGCACCGACATCGTGCCCCACGCCGCACATGGCACGGAACCGCGGTGAGCGCAGTGTTCACCTCGCCCCACGAAGGGCGCGTACCCGTCCTCAAGCTCGGTGGTGTGCTGCTGGTGACGCTGCAGGGCGACCTGCACGACGGCACCGCGGAGCAACTCCAGCAGGACATCGGCGAGACCGTCGCCGCGAGCCGTGTCTCCGGCGTCGTCATCGACCTGTCGGGGGTCGAGATCATCGACTCGTTCATGGGCCGCGTGCTCAGCGACATCGCCGCGCAGTCGCGGCTGCTGGCCGCGGAGACGGTGGTGGCCGGGATGCGTCCCGCGGTGGCCATCACCCTGGTGGAGCTGGGACTGACGCTGCCGGGACTGCGTACGGCGCTCAGCACGGAGGAGGCGATGCGGGTGCTCGGCGCCGAGGCCGCGTACGTCGTCCGCGGCGGTCACGAACGCCGGGAGCGTCCGTGACCCACACCGCGGGCGAAACTTCCGTCCGTCTGCCGATCCACTCGGACCTCGACCTGGTCCTGGTGCGGCAGCAGGTGCGTCAACTCGCCGTCGCTGTCGGGTTCGGCCTGGTCGACCAGACCAAACTGGTCACCGCCGCCAGCGAGTTGGCGCGCAACGCGCTCGTCTACGGCGGCGGCGGTCAGGTGGAGTGCGCTCAGGTCACCAGGTCCGGGGTGCCGGGGCTGCGGCTGACCTTCACCGACGAAGGCCCGGGGATCGCCGACGTGGAACAGGCGCTGTGCGACGGCTACACCTCCGGCGGCGGGCTCGGCATGGGACTGGGCGGCGCCAGACGCCTCGTCCACGACTTCGAGATCGACAGCCGCCCCGGCTCCGGCACCACCGTGACCGTCACCTCGTGGGTGACCCGCCCGCCCCGGCCCCGCGAGGCGCGCTGATGCCGCGCGTGTGGGAGGTGCCGGTGCACGACTCGACCCGGGTCCGTGACGTACGCGTGGCCGCCGAGGCCGCCGCACAGTGGGCCGGGCTCGAGGACGACCGTACGGCCGGGGCCGCCCTGGTGGCCACCGAGCTCGCCACCAACCTCCTCAAACACGGGGGCGGCGGCCATGTCCTGCTGGAGATCACCAGCCCGGCCACGCCCGCCCACGGCGATGAGCGGGCCGGTGTCGTGCAGATCCTGGCCGTCGACCACGGTCCGGGCATCGCCGACGTGGCGGCCGCGATGCGCGACGGCCACTCGACCGCCGGCTCCCTCGGCGCGGGCCTCGGCACCTGCCGGCGCGCCGCCGACGACTTCGCGCTGCACAGCGCACCCGGCAGGGGCACGATCGCCCTGGCCCGGATCGCCCCCCGCGGCACGGGCCGCCCCGCGGCCGATCCCGGTCCGGCCCGGGCCGGCGGCATCAACCACCCTTTCGCCGGAGCCGAGTTCTCCGGCGACGCCTGGGCCTGGGTGCGCTCGGGCGACCGGCTGACCCTGATGCTCGCCGACGGCCTCGGCCACGGCGAGCACGCCGCACGGGCCTCCTCCACGGCGGTGGCGGAGGTGCACCGCTGCGCCCATCTGCCCGCGGACCGGCTGCTGCGCGCCCTGCACACCGCCCTGCGCGGCACCCGAGGCGCGGCCCTGGCGGTCGCCCAGCTCGACCTCTCCGGCGGGCGGCTGTCCTTCACCGGCGTCGGCAACATAGGGGCCAGGCTGCGCCGCGGCGACCGCTGGCGGCCCCTGCTGTCCCACCCCGGCATCGTCGGCGCCCACCTGCCCGGCCGGCTCCCCTGGCACACCGAGGAGTGGTCCGACGACTGCCTGCTTGTGCTGCACAGCGACGGCCTGCCCAGCCGCTGGTCCGCCGGCCCCCTCGACCTCGACAGCTCCCTCGACCCCGCCGTCGTCGCCGCCACCATCGTGCGCGACGCCAGCAGCCCCGCCCGCCCGGTGCGCGACGACACGGCCGTCGTCGTGCTGAGCCCCTCCTCGCCGGATCGCCTGTCATGAACCACACCTGGTACGTCCGCACCGCCACCGACGCCGCCCGGGCCCGCATCGCGACCGCCCGGCTGGCCGGGGCGTGCGGAGTGAGTCCCGTCGAGCGCACCCGCCTGGTGGTCGCGCTCACCGCCCAGCTCAGACAGTGCCTCACCAAAGGCGGCACCTGGGTCGTGACCGCGCTGTCGGACGAGCCGCCCCGGGCCGACCGCTTCACCGTCGACGTACGCCCCGAGGACGGCCGTACGGTGTGGCACGCCTCCGCCGCCCGCACCCCGGACACCGAAGCCGCCCCCGCAGAGCTCGTCGCGGACGACACCGGCACCCTCGCCGAGGCGCTGTTCTCCGCCGACGAGGACGCCGGGCTCCTGCTGGACAAGCTCGACGAGCAGCAGGCCCTGGTCGCCTTCCACCGGGAGGAGCTCCATCAGACGAACCAGGGCGTCGTCGCCCTGCACGCCGAGCTGGACGCCGCCGGACAGCGGCAGCGCGAGCTGTTCGCCGCCGAGCAGAAAGCGCGGCGCGAGGCGGAGAGCGCCCGGGGGAGACTGACCTTCCTCGCCGACGCCAGCGCCGCCCTCACCGCCTCCCTGGACCCCGACGCCATCGTCCGGCTGCTGCCGGACCTGCTGGTGCCCCGCTACGCCCGCACCGTCGACGTATGGCTGTTCGACACGCCGGACGACAAGCGGCGCACGCCCGCGCGTCCGGCCGCCGCCGTCGTCGCCGCGCGGCGCGGCCGGCCCCAGTACGCCGCCGACCACCCCGGCGGGCTCCCCGGTGTCGAGGACCGGCCCCCGTCGGCTCTCGCCCCCGACCGGCCACTGCTGTGCATCCCGCTGCTCACCCACCGGGCACCGCAGGGCGTCATCACCCTCACCCCGCCGGGCGAGCGCTGGGACCCCGACGACGCCGTCATGCTCATCGAGCTGACCAGACGCGCGGGCATCGCCCTGGAGAACGCCCGGCGCTACGAGCACAACCGCGACATCGCCGAGACCCTCCAGCGCGCCCTGCTCACCGAACTGCCCGTCATCCCCGGCCTGGGCCTCGCCGCCCGCTACCTCCCCGCCACCAGCGGCATGAACATCGGCGGTGACTGGTACGACGCCTTCCGCCAGCCCGACGGCAGCCTGATCGCCGTCGTCGGCGACGTCACCGGCCACGGCCTGCACGCGGCCGTGATGATGAGCCAGCTGCGCACCGCCCTGCGGGCCTACGCCGTCCAGGGCGCGAGCCCCGGCACGCTGCTGACCCAACTGCACCAGTTCCTGCACCACTTGAGGCTCGATCTGTACGCCACGGCGGTCATCGCCCGGTTCCAGCCCGGCGTGCCCGAACTCACCTGGGCGGCCGCCGGGCATCCGCCCCCGGTGCTGCGCACCCCCGACGGACAGGTGCACACCCTGGACGCCAGACCCGGCGCGATGCTCGGCATCCCGCTGGACCAGGAGATCGCCGACCACACCGTGCCGCTGCCCCCCGGCTCCACGCTCGCCCTGTACACCGACGGGCTCGTCGAGCGCCGCGCCCAGGGCATCGACCCGGGCATCCGGCGTCTGGCCGACGCCCTCGCCGCCGTGCCCGCGGCCGATCTCGCCGACGACCTCGACGCGTCCGCCGACCGGTTCCTGCCGCCGCTCCTCGACGACTCCGAACACGACGACGACGTATGCCTGTTGCTGTGCCACGTGGACGAACGGCGGTGACGGCGCGCCGCCGTCACCGCCCTCAGCGCAGGCTCCGTCAGACGAGCATGTTCTCCCTGAGCCTGCGCAGCACCCGGGACAGGATCCGTGAGACGTGCATCTGGGAGCAGCCGACCGCGGCCCCGATCTCCGCCTGGGTCATCTCCCGCCCGAAGCGCATCTCGATGACGGCGCGGTCCCGTTCGTCGAGCTCCTTCAGGAGCGGGGCGAGGGAGTGCACGTTCTCCACCATCTCCAGGGCGGGGTCCTCGTCCCCCAGCAGATCGGCGTAGGTCGTCGAACCCTGCGGGTCGTCGCCGTCGGTGGGCAGGTCCAGGGAGTTGGCGGTGTAGCCGTTGGCGGCGACGAGGCCCTCGACGGTCTCCTCCTCGCTGATGCCCAGTTCCTCGGCGAGTTCCCCGACCGAGGGTTCCCGGCCGAGCCGGGCGGACAGGTCCTCGCGTGCCCTGGCCAGCCGTACGCGCAGCTCCTGGAGCCGGCGGGGCACGTGCACGGCCCAGGTCGTGTCGCGGAAGAAGCGCTTGATCTCGCCGGTGACGTAGGGGACGGCGAAGGTGGAGAACTCCACCTCGCGGGCGAGGTCGAAGCGGTCGATCGCCTTGATCAGGCCGATCGTGCCGACCTGCACGATGTCCTCCAGATCACCGCTGTGCCGGAAGCTCTTCGCGGCGTAGCGCACGAGGGAGAGGTTCATCTCGATGAGCGTGTTGCGCGCGTACTGGTACTCGGGTGTGCCCTCCTCCAGTACCGCGAGGCGCTCCAGGAACAGCCGGGTCAGCTCCCGCGCGTCCCGCGGGGAAACCGCCGACGCGTCCTCGACGCACGGCAGTTCGGGCGCCGCGGGCCCGCTGTCGCAGCGGTTCACGGGTGCGGCCGTCGTCTCTCCCACGGACGTCGCCGTCATGGTGGTCGTCTCCTCCATCTGTGCGGTGACTGCGGATCAGGTGGTCCGAGCGAGCGTCTGCCCCGGTGTGCGGCTCCTATGCCCAGTGATCGTTCCGGTACGTGCGCGTGCATAGGAGTCCGAGAGCGGGGCACCCGGCGGAGCGGAGGTGGAGATACGTGATTCCCGTTCTGCTCGTTCTGTTGCTCGCTCTGCTGCTGTTCGGCGCCGGCTTCGCGCTGAAGGCGCTGTGGTGGATCGCCGTCGCCGTCCTGGTGGTCTGGCTGCTGGGCTTCGTCGTGCGGCCCGCAGGGACCGGAGGACGCCGGGGGCGCTGGTACCGCTGGTGACCATGGCGTCCACAGCCAGGTGCCGGAATTTCGTTAATGATGTGCCATGTCCGGATACTCGTGCGGCATGGTACGGACGGTGAAACGGCATGGAAGGCACGGCGGGTCCACCGCGCCCGCGCCCGGCCCGACGGCCGAGCGGGCGCGGAGCTCCCCGGCCGGGCCGGACGAACAGGTGGAAGGCAGGGCGCCGGACAGTCCGGCCGCCCTGCCCCGCGGCTCCTGGACGGCGGTGCTGAAAGGCACCCTGAAGGAGTTCAAGAGGGACGAGCTGACCGACCGGTCCGCAGCGCTGACCTACTACGGGATCCTCGCGCTGTTCCCGGCCCTGCTGGCGCTGATCTCCCTGCTCGGGGTGCTCGGGCGGTCCACGACGCAGGAGGTGCTGGACAACATCCAGAAACTGGCGCCGGGTGCCGCGCAGGACGTCCTGCGCAACGCGGTGCAGCAGATGCAGGGCAAGGCCGGCATCGGCTCGGTGATGGCGATCGTGGGCCTGCTGCTCGCGATCTGGGCGGCGTCCGGCTATGTCGCCGCCTTCATCAGGAGCGCCAACGCGGTGTACGACATCCCCGAGGGACGCCCGGTGTGGAAGGTGCTGCCGGTCCGTGTCGGAGTGACCGTGGTGCTGATGGTCCTGGCCGTGATCAGCGCGGTGATCGTCGTGTTCACCGGTGCCCTGGCCAAGCAGGTCGGCTCCACCCTAGGGGTCGGTGACACGGCGCTGACCGTGTGGTCGATCGCCAAGTGGCCGGTGCTGGTCGTCCTGGTCACGGTCATGATCGCGCTTCTGTACTGGGCGACGCCGAACGCGAAGATCCGGGGCTTCCGCTGGATCACGCCGGGCAGCTTCCTGGCTCTGCTGATCTGGATGGTGGCCTCTGCCGGGTTCGCCCTCTACGTCGCGAACTTCGCGTCGTACAACAAGACCTACGGCACCTTCGCCGGCGTGATCATCTTCCTGGTCTGGCTGTGGATCACGAACCTGGCGATCCTGCTGGGCCTGGAGTTCGACGCCGAGCTGGCCCGCCGACGCGCCGTCGCGGGCGGCCACCCGGCCGACGAGGAGCCCTACGTACAGCCGCGCGACACCCGCAAGTGGGACGAGGAGGACCATCGACGGCTCGGGTCCTGAGCGGGCGAGGCGCCTTCAGCAGCCTGCCTTTGCTTCCGCCTCCGCTTCCGTGAAGCGGAGGCGGCCGTCGTGCACCTCGGCCGTCCGGTCGGCCACGGCGAGGTGGGCCCGGTCGTGCGTGACCAGGACGGTGGCGGTGGCCCGGCGGCGGGTGAGCTGGGCGAGCAGGTCGACGACGGCGGCGCCGCGTTCGTGGTCGAGGGCGCTGGTGGGCTCGTCGACGAGCAGGACGGTGGGGTCGTTCATCAGCGCGCGGGCGATGTTGACCCGCTGACGCTGGCCCCCGGAGAGCTGATGAGGGCGTCGGTGCGCCTGGTCCGCGAGGCCGACGGCGTCGAGCAGTTCCATGGCGCGGCCGCGCGCCCCGGCCGGGGACCGGCCGTCGATGTGGGCCATGACCTGGAGCTGTTCGACGGCGGTGAGCGACGCCAGCAGATGGGGCTGCTGGAAGACGATGCCGATCCTGCGGCGGCGCAGCTCGGTGAGCTCCCCGCGGGACATCCCGGTGGTGTCGGTGCCGTCGACGGTGACGGTGCCGCTGTCGGGAGCGACCAGGGTGGCGGCCACGGCCAGCAGGCTGGACTTGCCGGAACCGGAGGGCCCGACCACGGCGGTCAGACAGCCCCGGGGCACATCCAGCGTGACGCGGTCGAGGGCGGTCAGCCGCGTCTCGCCGTCCGGGTAGGTGAGCGTGATGTCGGTCAGGCGCAGGCTCATCGGGCACTCCCCAGAGCGGTCAGCGGGTCGACGGAGGTGATACGGCGGACCGACAGCGCGGCCCCGACGACACCGAGCGCGATCATCACGCCCGCCGGGATCAGCACGGTGCCGGGGCTGAGGACGAAGGGCACGGCACCCCCGACGACGAAGGCGCCGAGGGCCACGGCGAGCGCGGTGCCGGCCAGGGTGCCGCCGGCCAGCAGGACGACGGCCTGGCCGAGGGCGTCCTTGAGGAGATGGGCGGTGGGGGCGCCGAGGGCCTTGAGGACGGCGACGTCGGCGCTGCGCTGGATGGTCCACACGGTGAAGAAGGCGCCGACGACCAGAGCGGAGATGGCGAACAGGAAGCCGCGCATCAGCTGCAGCGAGCCGTTCTCGGAGGCGTAGGAGCCGATCGCCGACAGCGAGTCGCCGAGAGGGACCGTCCTGGTGCCGGCTCGCCGGTCGACGGCCGCCACATCGACCCCGGACGTGGTGTTCAGAGCGATGACCGTGGCGGTCGGCCCGTCCTCGGGCCCGGCGGGCGGCGCGACCGTGCGCCAGGTGGCGAGAGTCGTCCAGACGACCGGCGTGTGGCTGAAGTACGCATCGCCCCGCACCGCGGCCACCGTCAGCCGCCGTCCGGCGAGGGTGAGGGAGTCGCCCGGCCGCAGGCCGAGCTCGTCGGCGGCCGGGGCGGACAGCACCACCGTACGGTCGCTGAGCCGGTCGCTGTCCGGAGCGAGCCGGGAACCGGGCCGGACGCCGAAGGCGGAGACCCCGGCGCTCCGGTCCGCGGCGGTGGCCTTGGTGGTGGTGATCCCCAAGGGCTCGGCACCGGTGACGCCCGGAGCCGCGGACCAGTGCCGCCACTGCCGCTCGGTGACGGTCGAGTCGGCGTACGACAGCTCCCCTCCGCCGCCGACCCGCTGGAAGGCGATCCTGTCGGCCGGCAGGCCGGTGATCGCCGAGACGTTCTGCCGGCCCAGGCCCGCCGTCAGCCCGGACAGCAACCCGACCAGCAGGGTGATCAGCACGACGACGGTTCCCATCAGGGCGAACCGCCCCTTGGCGAACCGCAGGTCTCTCCACGCGACGAACACGGCCTCGGCCTGTCCTTTCCGGGGTGAACGGGGTGAACGCGGTGGAAGCGCGGCGCCTCCACCGATGTGCCTCCACCGTCGCCCTCGGCCCCCGGCACGGGCATCTGGCGGGGGACCGCACTTCACGGCCCGAAAGACGGCAGGCCGCTTCCACCTTTCGACAGAGGCCGCCCGGCGCCCCACTCCGTAGCCTGTAAGGCACCGTGAACGCTGCCGCCCCCGCCCCGACCCCGACCACCCGCGCCCTGACCTGGTGCCTGCACCTGCTGATCCTCGGCCTGCTCGCCCTGTCCGGCGCCCGCGCCGTGGCCGACGACCGGCCCCACACCGGGTGGACCGTCGCCGCGGCGGCCGCGTGCGCCGCCGTCTACGCGGCCGGTCCGCTCCTGCCCCGGATCCGCCGCTCCCGGCGGGCCGCCGCCTGGTGGCTGGCCGCCGTGGGCAGCGCCTGGCTGGTCCTGCTGGCCCTGACCCCCGACGGCGTCTGGGTCGCCTTCCCGCTGTACTTCCTCCAGCTCCACCTGCTGCCCCGCCGGGCCGGACCGCTCGCCGTCGCCGCCACCGCCGCCCTGGCCGTCGCGGGCTTCGCCGCCCACCAGCACTCCTTCAGCGCGGCCATGGCGATCGGCCCGGCCCTCGGCGCTGCCGTCGCCGTCGCCGTCGTACGGGGATACCAGGCGCTGTACCGGGAGAGCGAACAGCGCAGGCGTCTGATCGAGGAACTCGGCGCCACCCGTGCCGGCCTCGCCGAGGCCCAGCACACCGCCGGAGTGCTGGCCGAACGGGAACGCCTGGCCCACGAGATCCACGACACGCTCGCCCAGGGCCTCACCAGCATCCAGCTGCTGCTGCGGGCCGCCGAACGCGCGCTGCCCGCCCGGCCCGATGCCGCCGCCCGCCATGTCGAGGCCGCTCGCCAGGCCGCCGCCGACAACCTCGCCGAGGCCCGCCGTTTCGTCGCCGCCCTCAGCCCGCCCGCCCTGGACGGCACCACCCTGGCCGGCGCCTTGGAGCGCCTGTGCGCCACCGCCGGGGCCCGCCACCGGCTCACCGCCCGCTTCCACCTCACCGGCGACCCGGCCCCGCTGCCGACCGCGCACGAGGTCGCCCTGCTGCGCGTCGCCCAGTCCGCCCTCGGCAACACCCTCAGCCACGCCCACGCCACCACGGCCGACATCACCCTCGGCTACCTCGGCGACCACATCGCCCTCGACATCGTCGACGACGGCACCGGCTTCGACCCCGCCCAGGTGCCGGCCCCCGACTCCGAGAGCGGCGGCTTCGGCCTGGCCGCCATGCGCGTACGCCTCCATGCCCTCGGCGGCACCCTGACCGTCGCCTCCGCCCCCGGCAGCGGCACGGCCCTGACCGCCCGGCTGCCCCTGACCTCGCCCACCGACACCCCGACCGCTCCTGAGCCCGAGGCCCGCCCGTGACCGACACCCCCATCCGCCTCCTCCTGGCCGACGACCACCCGGTGGTGCGCGCCGGACTGCGTGCCGTGCTGGAGACCGAACCCGGGCTGGTCGTCGTGGCCGAAGCCGCCACCGCCGAGGACGCCGTCGACCGCGCCGCGGCCGGCGACATCGACGTCGTGCTCATGGACCTGCGGTTCGGCAAGGGCATGGGAGGCGCCGAGGCCACCGCCCGGATCACCGCCCGCCCTGGCGCGCCGCGCGTCCTGATCGTCACCACCTACGACTCCGACGCCGACACCCTGCCCGCCATCGAAGCGGGCGCCACCGGCTATCTCCTCAAGGACGCCCCGCCCGAGGACCTGGCCGCCGCCGTGCGCACCGCCGCCACCGGCCGCACCACCCTCGCCCCGACCGTGGCCGAGCGGCTCATGAACCGGCTGCGCACCCCCGGCACCGCCCTGACCCGGCGCGAGACCGAGGTCCTCACCCTCGTCGCCGACGGCCTGTCCAACCAGGCCGTCGGCCGGCGCCTCCACCTCACCGAGGGCACCGTCAAGTCCCACCTCGCCCGCATCTACACCAAGCTCGGCGTGGACTCCCGTACCGCCGCCGTGGCCACCGCCACCGACCTGGGCCTGATCCGCCGCTGACCCGACGGCTCAGGCCTGTGGCCCGCCCCGTCCGCGCGCCCTGTCCCGCGGCGTGCGGGCGACCAGCAGGGCGATGTCGTCGTCGGCGGAAGCCGGCACCAGGCGGGCCAGCAGACCGTCGCACAACGCGTCCAGGGAGGGGGACGGTTCGGCGAGCGCGTGCGTGAGTTCGGCGAGGCGTTCGTCGATGTCGCTGCCGCGGGACTCGATGAGTCCGTCGGTGTACAGCACGAGAAGGCTGCCGGGCTCCAGGATGAGGTCGGTCGTGGTGTAGCGCTCGCCGCCGACCCCCAGAGGCGTCCCGGGCGGCAGGTCGAGAAGGCGTACGGTGCCGTCCGGGGCGACGAGGGCGGGCGGGGGATGCCCGGCACGGGTGAGGCGGCACTGACCGGTCGCCGGGTCGACGACGGCGTACAGCAGGGTCGCGATCATCGGCTCGGCCAGGTCGTCCAGGGCGGCCTCCAACTGGCCGAGGATGTCGCGCGGTTCCAGATCCAGACGGGCCAGCGCACGGACGCTGGAGGAGAGCCGGCCCATCACGGCCGCGGCGGAGATGCCGTGGCCCATGACGTCCCCGATGAGCAGGGCGGTTCTGCCGCCGGGCAGATGCAGCACGTCGTACCAGTCGCCGCCGACCTCGTTCGCGTCGCTGGCCGGCAGATAGCGGTGGGCCACCTCGAGGTCCGCCGGCGGGGTGATGTGCTGCGGCAGCATGCTGCGCTGAAGGGTGACGGCGGTGTCGTGCTCACGGTGGTACAGGCGGGCGTTGTCGATGCTGATCGCGGCACGGGCGGCGAGCTGGGTGGCGAGGGCGACGTCGTCGCCGTCGAAGGGGCCGACGTGGCCGGCGCGGTAGAAGGTCGCCATGCCCAGCACCAGGTCCCGGGCCACGAGCGGCACCATCATGAGCGAATGCACCCCCATCCCCAGCAGCAGGGCGGGCCGTCTGGTGTGGCGGGCGGCGCCCGCGATGGCCCCGGCGTCCATGTGGGCCAGCAGGAACGGATGCCGTCCGGCGAGGACATGGGTGTAGGGCGCCGTGGCGGGGAAGACCAGGGTGCGGCCGAGCGGGGCCAGGATCTCGGTGATCGGCGAGCCGGTCAGCGGGGCTTTGCCCAGGCGGCGCAGCCCGATGCCGCCGGAGAGGCCCGGACCGGGGTCGTCGCCGCGGGCGAGGGTGTCCAGCACGTCGACGGTGGCGGCGTCGGCCAGGCGGGGCACGGCGAGGTCGGCCAGTTCCTGCGCGGTGCGCTCCAGCTCCAGGCTGGAGCCGACCCGGATCGACGCCTCGCTGAGCAGCGCCAGACGGCGCCGGCCCGCTTCGGCCTCGATATGGGCGCGCTGCTGGTCGGTGATGTCGAGCAGCGAGGCGATGACACCGATCGGCCGGCCCGCCGGGTCCTGGACCCGGACGTAGGAGCACGACCACACCCGGTCGCGGTCGGGGTCGGCCGGGGTGCGGCCGACCCGGCGGCGGTCGAGGACCGGCTGCCCGCTGTCGATGACGCTGCGCATGGCCGCTTCCATGTCCTGCGCGTTGACCTCCGGCAGCAACTGCGACAGCCGCTGCCCGACATGGGCGGACTCCGGCAGGCCGTTCATCCGCTCCAGGGCCGGATTGACGCGCAGGAACCGCAGCTCCGTGTCCAGCACCCCGATGCCGACCGGTGAGCGGTCGAAGAGGCCGTCCCACACCGCCGAGGAGCCCCGGATACGGCGGGCCGCGTGCGCGTCGGCGGCGAACACGATCATCGCGGCGGTGTCCTTGTGGCGGTCGACGACGGGACTGGCCCAGATCTCCAGCTCGACCGGGTGCCCGTCGGCGTGCCACGCCGTGACGGTTCCCATCACGCTCCGCCCTCCGGCCGCCGCCTCCCAAAGCGACCGGCCCAGGCTGCGGTCCACACCGGGATGGAGCAGCTCGGCGATGTGCCGCCCCACCACCTGCTGCGGGGTGTGACCGAGCAGCTCCTGCGCGGCCCGGTTCCACCGCACGACGATGCCGTCGGCGCTGGTGGCCACCTGCGCCATCGCCAGCGCGCCCATCCATCCGCCGGCCTCCCGGGCGGCGCCGCTGATCAGCTCCTCCACCGGCTCGCTCACCGGCCGCCTCCTCGCCGTCGCCGGGCCGCGGGAGCTTCGCCGCGCACACGGGTGGGACCCGCGCCGCCCGTCCCGCGCTCCGCCCGCACCTCGTACGACCCGCAGCGGCCGAAGCGGTCCGCGTCGCTCACCGGCCCGCCGGCCGGAGGGCCGGACGACCGCGCCGGAGTGGCTTGCAGCCTCGCTTCCACATCACCATGGTCACCCCGCCGGCACATGAGCGCGCTTTTCACGGCCCGGCCACTGCGTCCGCGTCACGACGGCAGATCCTGCTCCGCCCAGACGACCTTCCCGGTCGGGGTGCGGCAGGCGCCCCAGCGCCGGCACATCATGTTGATCAGCTGCAGTCCGCGGCCGCCCTCGTCGCTGAGGCCGGCGTGCTGGATCTGCGGCAGGTCCGGGCCCGTGTCGGACACCTCGACCGACAGCCGCTCGTGCCGCACCAGCCGCAGCTCGCCCGGGGCATGTCCGTAGCGCAGGGCGTTTCCCACCAGCTCGCTCACCACCAGCTCGGTGCTGTCGACGAGGTCCTGCAGTCCCCACTTCACCAGCACGCCCCGCACGGTACGCCGGGCCTGCGACGCGGCCGACCCGTCGGGGGGCAGCGTGCACACGTACGCCTCGCCGTCCGGGCTGAGCGGCACCGTGTCGGCGACGAGCACGATGGCGTCGTCCGTGGGGTCCCCGCCCACGTCCGCCCTGACCGCGTCGCACACCGCCGCCGCCTGCGGGAGGGCGGAGCGGGCGGTCCGCAGCAGACCGGCCAGCTGTTCGTCGACGTCCGCCGTACGCGACCGGATCAGCCCGTCGGTGTACAGCATCAGCCGCCCGCCCGGCACCACCGGCCACTCGATCGGGTCGTACGGGATCATCCCGGTGCCCAGCGGCGCGCCGACCGGCAGATCGACGAACGACGCCGTGCCGTCCGCGGAGGTCAGCAGGGGCGGCAGATGTCCGGCGCTGGCGATGCGGAAGGTGCTGCCGCACGGGTCGTACACGGCGCACAGACAGGTGGCGACCTGGTCCTCCTCCAGGTCCCGGACGGCGAGGTCGAGACGGGCCAGCACCCGCTCGGGCGCGATGTCGAGGGCCATCAGCGTGCGGGCCGCCGTGCGCACCCGGCCCATGGTCGCCGCAGCGGCCAGGCCGCGCCCCATCACATCCCCGACCATGACCGCCGTGCGGCCGCTAGGCAGCGCCACCACGTCGAACCAGTCGCCGCCTACCCCGGCCGGGTCGGCGGTGGGGGTGTAGCACGAGGAGACCTCGAGACCGGGGGTGCTGGGAGTGGCCCGCGGCAGCAGCGTCCGCTGCAGGGTGACGACCTGGAGGCGCTCGCGTCCGTACAGGCGGGCGTTGTCGATGTAGACGGCCGCCTTCGAGGCCAGCTCGGTGGCCAGCGCCAGGTCGGCGCGGGTGAACGAGGGACGCCGGCCGGCCCGGATGAAGTCGGCGAGCCCGAGCAGCATGCCCCGGGCGATCAGCGGGACCGCCATGTACGAGTGCACGCCCGCCCGGCGCATCAGCTCCGCCGCCTCCGGGCCGGGCGCCACGGCGTCGTAGTCGGCCGGGCTCATCCGGCCGAGCAGAACCGGCCTGCGCGACTTCAGGCACTGGGCGCCGAGACGCTGCGGGGTGTGCACGGACAGCTCTCCCACGGGATCCGGGGCCAGCTCCAGACCCTCCACCTGGGACACCGCCATGGCCCGCAGCAGAGGCGGCGCCCCATGCCCGTCGCGGTCGTCCCGCTCGAAGCGGAGCACCGAGTCCAGCAGGTCCACCGCGCAGCCGTCCGCGAGCTCGGGCACCGTGAAGTCGGCCAGTTCCTCGGCGGTGCGACGCAGGTCCAGTGTGGTGCCGATCCGCACGCCCGCCGCGTTCAGCCAGGTCAGCCGGTGCCGCGCGGCCAGGGCCTCGGTCACCGGCGACAGGACGCCGCGCAGCGCCCGGTGCCCCTTGAGGAACCGTTGGACCGGACCCGACACGCCGCCGGCCCGCTGTCGTCCGCCCACGGCACCTCCATCCCGCTCTCCTCCCCTCGATTCTGCCCGGCGCATCGCCGGGGCGCCTGTCTCCCCGGCCCTCGCGATGGCGGCAGCGGGTCGCTTGCGTGGGAATGCCGAACGGGTACGGGGGTGCCGGACGGGCACGGAGATGCCGGACGAGAAGCGGCGGGCGAGGCCCGATTTCCGGTCCTCGCCCGCCGCGGGGCAGGTCAGCCGCAGGTGTCCGGCGCCGTCAGCCCGTGGCGTTCACCTCGGCGAGAGCCTTGGCGAGGCCATTGGCCCAGAGCTGGTTGACCCGCGAGCGCTCGGTGGCGTCGGGGTAGCGGTTGGTGCAGGACGGGCCGGGACCGCCGCCCGACATCAGTTCGCTGCACGGGCCGCTGTAATGGTCGGGCAGCCCCAGCACATGGCCGGTCTCGTGAGCGGTGACCCGGATCGAGTCGTACTGCCGGTTCTGGGCGTAGTCCAGGAAGATGTAGCCGCTGCCGTGTCCGTCGGTGGAGGCGTAGGACCCGCGAGGGTCGTTGCCCTCGTAGAAGGCGAAGTCGGCGCCGCCCGAGGTCGCCTGGAGCTTGACGTTCGACACCGAGCTGTTCCATATGGAGGCGGCGCTCGATATCTGGGAGCGGAAGCTCGGGGCCCGGGTCGCGTTGTAGTAGACCGTCACCGCGAGCGGTGTGGCCTGGGCGGTCTGCCTCTTCGCGACCGACTTGAGGACGGCGTCGAAGAACGCCTTGTTGCCGGTCTCACCGGCCGAGCCGACGTAGCCGGCGGTCGCGGTGCGGGCCGGGACCTCGGTGGGAGTGCCGGCGCTCGCCGGGCTCGCGGTGCCGAGCGCGGCGGACGCCAGACCGAGGCCGAGCGCGAGGGACAGAAGTCTCCTCGTACGGAACTGCGACATGTGGGGGGCTCCTACTCGTCCTGTGGGGTTGAACGATGGGTTGCCCCTGAGTCTCGGACAGACGAACGAGCTTGCGGATGATGGCATTTGGGGATAGCGCAGTGCTATCGGCGGCCAACTCGTCCCGCTTCGTTGGAAGTTGAACATCTGGTGCGGTGCCGTGCGCCGCCCTACGCTCTCCCCCCATGGAGCTCGAGGTGAGGCACCTGCGCGTGCTCTGCGCCATCGCCGACACCGGCAGCCTGCACAAAGCGGCTCGGGAACTCGGCCTGGCCCAGCCTTCGTTGAGCACCCAGCTGCGGCGCATCGAGAACGCGCTCGGCGCCCCGCTGTTCGTACGGGTCCGCACCGGCTGCCGGCCGACCCCGCTGGGGCTGGCCGTCCTGGGCCGGGCCAGGCCTCTGGTGGCGGAGTTCGAGGCGATCGTCACCGAGGCCAGGGCGACGGCCGCCCGTGCCGCCGACGGCTTCCACCCGCGCATCGGTGCCACGGCGAGCCGGGCCATCCCGGGCTGGCTGCGCCGGCTGCGGGCACGGGAACCGCGGATCGAACCGGTCCTGCAGATGAACGTCTCCGCCAGGGCCCTGCTGGACATGGTCGCCGCGGGCCGGCTCGACATGGCCTTCGTGCACGAGGTCGAGGGCAGCCCGCTGCGCATCCCGCCGGGCCTTCGCCTGCGTGTCCTCGTCGAGCGCGAGCCGCAGTTCGTGACGCTCGCCGCGGACCACCCGGCGGCGTCCCGGAGCCGGGTGCGGCTCGCCGACCTGGCCGGCGACCGGTGGATGGTCGACTCCACGGTCGACGGCGAGTGGGAGGGCCTGAGCCGGGTCCTGCGCGCCGCGGGTCTGCGCCCGCAGATGCTGCACGGCGACTACCTCACGGCGTACTCGCTGGCCGCCATCGGCGAGGTGGTCACGGTCAGCCAGCCCACGGCCCACCCGCGCCACGGCCTCGCGATCCGCCCTCTGGAGGGCGACCCGATCGGCGTACGCCTGCTGCTGGCGGCCCGCACGGAGGCCGAACTGGACGACGTCTACCCGGATCTGGAGGAGGCCTACTGGGCGGTGGCCCGTGAGGCGCCGGCCTACCGGGAGTGGCTGGGCTGCTTCGGGCGCCGATGAACGCGTCCGGGCGGAGGCCAGAAGGAGAACAGCGCCGGGAAAGAGTGCGATTGGAGGCGTCGAGACCCTTGTGTGTTTCAGCCAACCTGGCGCATTGTGATCGCCACCGCCCCGTCGGTGCTCCCCGTGGCGGTCCGACACCTCCCCGGGGGCGGTGCCCTGTCCCCTTCCCACTCCCCGGTGGAAGGGGGGCCACAGCCCCTGCCGTTGCCCCCGGCGGCAGGGGCTCACCCATTCGTCGTACGACGGCCTGTGTGCGCCTCACGGCCGCGGCCGGCTCACTCCTCGGGCGACCAGGCGTCCGGGCCGCCCCCGCGCCACTCGATCAGCGAGGCCCGCGCGACATCCATCTCGTCCCAGTCCTGAAGCCCCGCCTCCTGCACGAAGGCCACGAGATCGAGAAGGCCGTAGGCGATGCCCACGAACCGGCCGTCGATACGGACACGCCGGCCGCCGTCGGAGGAGGGCGGGAAGACGACGACGGGCTGATCGGTGGCCATGGCCCCAGCCTGCCGCTGATCCGGGCGAGGCGCATGATGTGGTGCGCCGGTCGCGGGGCACACCGTAGAGGGACGGCAGGACCGGCATGACACGGCCACGAGCGGGCGGCGTGCCGGGCGGGCACCGAGGAGGCGCGGGTATGGCAGGGCCGGAAGGCACGGACGGACTCGAGGCGCGGCTCCAGGGAACGGATGCCGCACTGTCCGCGGCCCTGGCCGCGATCGGCACCGGGGCGTACGTGGTGGACGAGCGGGGCCGCGTCGCCGCCGTCAACGCGCACGCCGAGCGCTTGCTCGCCCGGCCCGCCGAGGACCTGCTCGGCCACGACGCCCACGACCTGCTGCACCGCGACCGGCACGGTCAGTCGCTGCCGGCGAGCCGCTGCCGGATGCGGCAGGCGTTCCACGCCGGGCGCACCGCCCAGGAGCAGCGGGACTACTTCGCACGCGGAGACGGCACCCTGCTGACGGTGTCCTGGCTGGTCACCCCGTACGGCATCGACGGCTCCGGGCCCGGCACGCTGGTGGTGTTCCACCCCAGCGACGAGCAGCAGGAGCCCTACGAGCCGTCGGAGCAGGCCGCCGGGGCGCTGACGGAACTCGAACGCCTGGCCCTGCTCGCACAGACCACCACGCAGCTGGCCTCGACCCTCGACACCGAGGAGGCGGTGCGCCGGCTGGTCTCGCTGGTGGTGCCACGGCTGGCCGACTGGGCGGTCGTCGACCTGGTCGCGGAGCGCGACGAGGTGTGGCGCACCGCAGTGGTGCACGCCGAGGACGCCGCCCTGGTGCACCACGAGGATCTGCAGGGGCCGATGCCGCCCGTCCTGGACGAGTCGCCGATGCCCCTGTCACGGGCCCTGCGGGGGGTGGCCTCGACGGTGACCGGGCCGGAGACCTACCGGCGGGCCCCGGACTCCGGTATCGCGGTCGAGCAGCGCCGCCTCTTCGAGGTCACCGGCATCCGCTCCGCGGCCATCGTCCCCCTCCGCAGCGCCCGCGCGGTCCTGGGCGCCCTGACCCTCGGCCGCGCGCAGAGACCGGGGGACTTCACCACCGCGGACCTCCCGCTGCTGGAGGACATCGCCAGCCGCGCCGGCCTCGCTCTGGACAACGCGCGCCTCTACCAGCGTCAGCGCAAGGTCGCCGAGACCATGCAGAACCACCTGCTGCCCCAACTGCCGCGCGTGCCGGGGCTGCGGATGATCGCCCGCTATCAGCCCGCCCCGCACGCCTCGCAGGTCGGCGGCGACTGGTACGACAGCTTCCCCCTGCCCGACGGTTCCACGGCACTCGCCATCGGCGACGTCGTCGGCCACGACCTGGAGGCGGCGGCGGGTATGGCGCAGGTGCGCAACATGCTCCGCGCCTATGCCTGGGCCCAGCAGGAGTCCCCCAGCCGGATCGTCGAGCGGCTCGACGCGGCGGTCACCCACCTCACCGACATCTCCATGGCCACCATGATCTTCGGCCGGATCGAGGAGGCGGCGGAAGGCCACTGGGAGCTGTCCTGGTGCAACGCCGGCCACCCGCCCCCGCTGCTGATCAGCCGCGACGGCCGGGCCACCTACCTCACCGGAGGTCAGGGCATCCTCCTGGGCGTGGGGGAGCACAGCTCGCGCCCCGACGCGGTCGCGCTCCTGGCACCCGGATCCACCCTGCTGCTCTACACCGACGGCCTCATCGAGGAACCGGGCCACTCCCTGGACGAGGGCCTGAACCGCCTCAGCCGGCACGCCGCCGCCCTCGCCCACCGGCCCCTGTCCTCCTTCACCGACCACCTGCTGGAGCGCGTCCGCCCGGCCGGCAACGACGACGACGTCGCCCTGCTCGCCCTGCGCCCGGGCTGACTCCTTGCCGAAGGAACATCCCACGAATGCGGGATACGCATGGACGATGAGCAATCCGTAGTAGCTTTCTCGCCATGGGTATGAGCCTCGAAGAACGGGTGCGATCGGCGGTGGCGGCACTGCTCCACGCCGCCGGCGAGTCGCAGACCGAGCTCGCCGCCGCCCTCGGTGTGAGCCAGGCGCAGGTGAGCCGTCGTCAGTCGGGCGCCGCGGCCTGGAGTCTGCTCGACTGCGAGGCGGTCGCCGCGCACTACGGCATCGACGTACTCGAACTCCTGGCGGGCCCCACCCGGGCCACAGAGGCACTGCCCACCGCACGCCGCCGCACCCCCGGCCGCCAGGCCGGCCACCAGCGGCCCGCAGCCGTCGAGAGAGGCGCGTGATGACAGACTTCGGCGCGATCGACGCCCTGCTCGCCCAGGCCCGCAAAGAGGTCCCGCTGCCGCCCGCCGAGGAACGGCGCACCCTGCGCGAGGAGCTGAACCTCTCGCGTACGCAGCTGGCTCAGGCCCTGGGAGTGAGCCCCTCCACGGTCGCTGGCTGGGAGTCCGGGCGGGACCCGAGCGGCGAGGTGCGGGAGAAGTACGCGTACTTTCTTGAGGGAGCGAAGGCCAAACTGGCCGCCGAGACGGGTGAGTCCGCCGAGGAGGCCCTGCCCGAAGAGCTGGGCGCCGAGCCGGACGCCGAGCTGTCGGCCGATCAGGACGACGACGTCGACACGCTCGCCACGCCCCGGCCCTGTGTGCTGTGCGGGCAGCCCGCCCGCCACCAGGTCGCGGGCTTTCCGCAGCACCTCGATCCGGCCGAGTGCGGCACCGACGAGCCGGCGCGGACGACCGAGCCCGCAGCGCCCGCACGGGTGGAGCCCCAGCGATCCCAGGGTCCCCGGCATCCTCGGCCTTCCGGCCGGCAGGGGCATGCGGGAGGCGGGGTGAAGGTCGTCCCCGTCGGTCGTCGCCTGAAGACCGCCGACACCCCGGACCTCATCGGCTCCGCGGTCGCCGGCGCGCTCGCCGAGCACTCCGGTGACGTGGAGGCGGCGACCAAGGCTCTGGTGAAGCGGGCGATCCCGGACGCCATGGCGCTGCTGGACCACAGCCGCAAGGGCGGCCGCTACGAGGTGGTCGCCCACCCCTGGCTGCCCGACGTACTGCGCAAGCAGTCCTCCCGGGGCCCGGACCTGATCTGGGAGGCCCGCCCCAAGTGGGCCCGTTCCGAACTGCCTCCCGGCGAGCACGAGGTGACCGCGCTCGACGTCAACGGCGCGTATCTGAGCGCGTTGAAGACCCATCTGCCGCTCGGCCAGTTGGAGCACTCCACCGGCAACCACCACAACCCGCGCCGCGCCGGCGTCCACCTGATCACCCCGTCCGACTGGGACCACGACGCCTACCTGCCCAACCCGATCGGCAGCCGGGACGAGCCGGGCCCGCTGTGGGTGACCGAGGCGACATTGCGCCTGCTGCTGCGGATCTCGGGGCCCAAGTACGGACTGTGCGACCCTCCGGAGATCCACGAGTCGTGGACGTCCGGCGCCACCGAGGGCCTGCTGGAGAAGTTCCGGGTGGCGCTCAAGGACGCCCGGGACCGGGCGATCGCCGAGGACGACGAGGTGACACTGGAGTACGTCAAGGCGATGTACTCGAAGTTCGTCTCCACCCTGGGCGAGTCCAACTACAACCGCGAGCTGTACCGCACCGACTGGATGCACCTCATCCGCAGCCAGGCCTTCGCCAACCTGTGGTGGAAGGCCCACCGCGCCTACGACGAGGGCCTGATGGTCGTGCGCGCCATGGGCACCGACGAGCTGCACGTCATCGGCGACTGGCGCGCGGTCTTCACCGAGGGCCGCGGGGTCACCGAGGTGAAGGTCAAGGACGTCTACACCGTAGGAACGTGAAAGGCTGAAGAGCCTGCCGGCTTTCCCGCCAGGGAAATCCTGTAAGGTTGGCCCGGTTTACCACGAACGCTCATGACGGTTCGTCGAATTATCCGCGGGGCGAGGAGACGAAGGTGCCCGAGAGGAATATCGAATTCGGGAAATTCGGGGCACGCGGTATCAAGGGACATGAAGCCGTGGCCCGTCAGCTGAACGCCCTCGCCAACTTCGTCGCCACCCCCGTCACACACCGGCGCGGCCTCCTCGCCCGGCTGCACTACCTCACGCGAACCGGCCATGCCCGCGAAGCGGCCCGCGCGGCCGGACTCACCGTCACCGACCGCACGCTCAAGGCCTGGCTGGACGGCAGGCGCAACCCGTCGAAGAAGAACCTGCGGACCATCGAGACCGCGTACCTCACGGTCCGCCGCCACAACGTGGCCAAGTACCTGCTCGCCCGCCTCAACCGCGAAGGCCGTGGTACCCGCGTCGAGTTCCACCCGCTCAACCAGTCCCAGGTCACCCGCCCCCACCAGCGCGCCCTGTCCTTCCGCACCCTCAACGTCCGCCACTGGGACCGCATCGTCGAGGCCTGGGCCGCCGACGACGAGGCCGCCCTGGACGACGCCTGGGTCAACGACGCCGTGGTGGACCTCGGGTCCGAGTGGGGCCAGTACGAGTACGTCACCAACATCGGCTTCGCCGCCTGACAGGCATCAGGGGATGGCGGCCCCCTGACGCCCGTCAGCCCTGCTCAGCGCACGAACGACACGTCGAAGTAGGTGTCGGCCGCCGCCCCGGAGGCGGTGAGGCAGCGGACCTGGATGCCGGTGCTCGGGGTCCAGTGGTCGACCTTGCAGTACCGCGAGTCGGAGCCGTAGGCGGTCACCTGGACATCGCCGTAGCCCAGGGGCATGCCCGGAGTCGAGACACGGTAGACGCCGACGCCCTGGCGGGTGATCCGGTTGGTGTACCCGCCGGAGTTGTAGCGGTACGCCGCCGAGGGCACGTACGAGGCCGTGGTCGGCTGGTTCGCCCAGGCGTACGCGGCGGGCGTGGTCCGCAGCAGGCCGGTGCCGCGTGTGTACGTGAGCGTGAAGCGGGTGTCGCGCAGGGCGCCGCCGAGGGTGAAGCAGCGGACGTTGACCATCTGGGCGGTCCCGGAGGGGTACCAGTTGACGACCTTGCAGCGGGCCGCGACATCGCCGTACGCCGTCACCTGCACGTGTCCGGCCGCGGAGCCGATGGAGGGCAGCCGCACCGCGTACCGGCCGACGCCGCTGCGGGTGATGGTGTTGCGGACACCGGCGGAGTTGAACTGGTACGTCGTGGACGGTGTGTAGGAGCCCGTGGACGGCTGGTCGGCCCACACATAGCCGAACCTGCCGCCGAGGTAGGCGGTGTTCACATAGCTCGCGGTGAAGTAGGTGTCGGCGCGGTACCCGGCGGCCGTGTGACACCGTACGTGCACGTCCAGCCGGTCACCGACGGGTGACCAGTACGCCACGTTGCACGAGTGGTTGGTCGCCCCGTACGCGGTGACGTGCACCGTGCCGCCCAGCAGGCCCAGCCGGGGCATGCGCACCGTGTACTGGCCGACGCCCGTGCGGACCACCGAGTTCACCGCGCCGGTGGAGTTGCGGCTGTAGTAACCGGACGGCGTGTACGGCGTGTTGAGCGACGCGGACGGCTGGTTCGCCCATACGTAGGCGAAGCCGCGGGTCGCGGCCGCGTGAGCGGTGGACGGCGCGAGGGCGAAGACGCCCGCGGTGAGCGCGAGCGTCATCAGGACGCGCAGCATTCGGGCCGGCCACCGTGCGGCTCTGCCTGTTGTTGTCGTGGTCATCTCTTCCCCTTTTCGCCGAAGACGGGCAATGGAGGGTGAGAACGGCAGAGGCGCGGCTGTGCCGGTAGTGAGTCCCCCAGAAATCTCCGCTATTTCCCCCCAAGGCGTTCAGAGAATTTCACAGCGGCGGTCGGCCAGCTACTGACTGAAAGGGGCCAGTGAGAGGTGAAGCAGTGCGGCGGGGGCGCTCGCCCTCATGGTCGAGCGCCGTCGATGTACGGCCCAGCCAACGCAACACAGAGTCGCGAGCTTGCTACGGTGTGTGACGCTCGGTCCCCTTACGAACCAAGGAGCCCTGAATGACCACCGAGGAACTCGCCAAGTTCTACGCCCTGCTGACCATCCTGGAGCCGCGAGCCGAGCTCTGTGTCCAGGCCTCCCGTCTCGCCGAGGTCGGGACGGCGGGTGAGGGCGACACCGACACCACCGTGGTGACGCAGCTGAGGAACCACGCCGACAGGATCGCCAGCGAGCTGGCCTCTGTGAGCCCCGAGAAGCTCCAGAAGAAGACGGCGACGATCGCCAAGTTCCTCGCCTGATCGGGCCACTTGGGCCACGAGTAGGACGCCGGGGCTCGCGACAAGGGCCCCGGACGGCGCCTCCCGGTCAGCGGCGGACCTTCAGACTCCACTTATCGTGGGTGCGGACCGCGATCAGGCCGGGAGGGACCATGTAGACGCCGGGCTTGGCGCACAACTGCTTCTGGGGGCGCAAGTGTGCGTCCACGGTGGCCAGCACGATGGTGTCGGACCCGGCCTTGGAATCGAGGCGGACCCTCACCTTCGCGGCGGAGCCGGTCAGCCGCACCAGCTCCCAGCCGTGGCCGGACAGCTCCCGCTTCACCTCGCGCACGTCGTCCAGGGGCAGCACCTGCAGCTTCCAGGAGGCCGCGTGGTCCAGCTTCACGGCGACGTGGCACCAGCCCTCGGGCCCCACGGCGAGCGGGCCGGTCATCGACCGCAGGGTGCCGATCTCCCCGGCCCGGTCGCTGGTGCCGTCGGGGTGGACGGTGTGCACGTAGCTGATGATGTTCTCGGGACCTTCGCAGGTGACGCGGAGGAGGGCGGGCGGCCCCTCGTAGCGCAGTACGGCCTGTCCCCGTCCTGCGGCGTGCCTGGTCAGGGTCTGCACCGAGTCGAACGGAAGGACCCGCAGCCGCCAGTCGCCCGAGCTCTCTACCCTCAGCCGCACCTCGGGCTCGCCCTTGGCGAACACCAGCAGCTGCCCCCGCGCGTCCTTGGTGCTGGAGAAGATGCTCAGCTCGTCCACCCCGCCCTTGTCGTCGAGCCGCCAGAGCCAGAACCAGCTGTGCGGCTCGGGCACCCGGGTCCGCTCGAACTCCACCACCGCCGGCCGGCCGGGCTCGGGGTTCACCAGGGTCAGTTCCTGCTTGCCGTGCCCCTCGTGGACGACGGTGTCCAGGGGCCGGGCGTGCTGCGGCGTGCGGCGGTGCTCCTGCGCGGGCGTCTTCTCGTACTTCGGCGGCGGGGTTTCGCCGCCCATGGCCGGACCCGTGGCCTCACCCGGCGCCGGGGCCGCCTCCTTGTGGACCTCGGTCATCGCCGGGCCCGGCACCGGTGCGGTCGGGAGGGCCTGCGCGGGTATGCCGTGGTCGGCGGCGAGCGCGGCCGGTCCGGCGCTGTATCCCTGACCCACGGCACGGAAGCGCCAGGCCCCGTCGCGGCGGTAGCACTCGCCGAGCACCAGCGCGCTCTCCCCGTCGGCGTGCGCGACCTCGTACCGCGCCACCGGCCGTCCCTCTGCACCGGTCACCTCCACGGACAGCCCGGCGACCGAGCCGAACGTCCCGCCCGCCGCGAACACGACGACCAGGACCCGCTGCACGGCGGCCTCCACCGCCTCCTCGTCCACCTCGAGCCGCTGGACGAGCAGCCCGCCCTGAGCCGCCCCGCCCAGATGCCGTACGGCGCCCGAGGGGTGCGAGGGCCGGTCCCCCCACACCACATCGGCTTCCCCACGGACCCGGCCCGCCGTGTCCAGCAGCACCGCCGCGGCGGCCACCAGGGGAGTGCCCGGCCGGTCCTCGCGGGCCACGGCGATACGGAACGGGCCCTTGGGCAGCGGGGCGTTGGCCCCCTTGAGCATGATCGTCATACCGGCATCCTGACACCGGCCGAGCGTGGAACCGAGCAGGGCCGCCCGCTCGGCGAACGGCCCTCTCCCTTCACTTGCCCGGACACTCCTTCCATGCCATGTGGTACACGGTGTTGATGTCGCCGTCGGTCGAGTCCATCGTCATGAAGCTGACCCTGCCCGGCGCGGACGTGCCCGCGTTGACGCGGATCTCCGTGTTGATGTTGAAGTTGCGCTGGACCCCGCACGGCGCCCAGACGAGCTGGGCCCAGTCGGTGACGTCCGTGGCCTGCCAGTTGTCGTTGTAGGCGCCGGAGAAGGGGTGGTTGATGAACGCTGTCTGCGACGAGCCCTGGAAGTAGTACGAGGCCCGCTGGATGGCGGTGGCGCCGGGCTGGAGCGAGGCGAAGCCGCGGTAGTCGGCGCTGGCGATGGCGTACGTGAAGCCCTGCGGGACGTGGACGATCAGGTTCAGCTGGCAGTTCTTGCGGAACGCCGTGGGGTCGGAGTTGCCTCCGGCCTGGGCGAGGTAGTCGCTGTAGGTCACCGTGAAGGCGGTGTTGTCCTCGGAGACGGCGACGGCGGCGGTACCCGCGGGGCAGCCCGAGCCGTTCACGGTGGCGACGTTGATGACGATCTTGTCCGGGGGCGGGTCGACGAACCCGGTGGACGGGTTGTGTGCCGGCAGGACGTTGGCGACGAGAACGGCGACAGCGCCGCCCAGGAGCAGCCCACCTGTCATGGTCTCTCCCCTTCGCTCGGATCGGTGGGGGGTGGATGCGCCCGGCTGCTCCTCAGCTCAATTCCGTGAAGAATCAATGAAGTTGCTGTGAAGAGCCGGGGCGGTCGCATCGTAGAAAGCCGCCTGGAACGCGCCCAGGGGGAAGTCCGGCCATTCACCCCGGCCCGTTCACACCGTGCGCTGAGATACTGCTCCGATGATCAACGTGCCCGCCGCCGTACTGGATTCGTTGCACGGCCTCGCCTTCGGTGACGCCTTCGGCGACCGCTGGTTCGGCATCCTGCGCCGGGACGGCTCGGCCTGGCTCGAAGCGCGGACGCTGCCGCCCGAGCAGCTGTGGCGGTGGAGCGACGACACCGCGCAGGCGGTCGTCCTCGTCCGGGAACTCGTCGAGGGCGGCGGTGTCGTCGACCAGGACCGCCTGGCCCTGCGCTTCGCGCAGGCGTACGCCGACGACACGTACCGCGGCTACGGCGCCTCGATGCATGACGTGCTCCGGCGGATCGGTGCGGGGGAGCCCTGGCGGGAAGTGGTCGGGGGACAGTTCGGGGGCCAGGGCTCCTGGGGGAACGGCGCGGCCATGCGCGTCGCCCCGCTCGGAGCCTGGCACGCCGGCGACTTCGGCGCGGTCGCCGAGCAGGCCGCCCGCCAGGGCGCGGTCTCGCACCACCACCCGGAGGCGGTCGCAGGGGCGGTCGCGGTCGCCCTCGCCGCCGCGCTGGCCACCCGCAGCCGGGGCGGCCCGGCCCCGGCACGGCCGGACTTCCTCCGGGCCGTCGCCGAACGGCTGCCCGACAGTGACGTCCGGTCGGGGCTGCGGGTGGCCGCCCGCATGCCGGAGCGCACCTCGGTCCGGCATGCGGCGGAGGTCCTGGGCTCCGGCTACCGGATGTCGGGGCCCGACACGGTCCCGTACGCCCTGTGGTGCGCGGCCGGTCACCTCGACGATCTGCACGAGGGCCTGTGGTGCACGGTCGCCGGGCGCGGTGACATCGACACCACCTGCGCCATCGCGGGCGGGGTGATCGCCGCCCGCACCGGCGTCGCCGCCCTCCCCGCCGCCTGGCACGCGGCCCGCGAACCGCTGCCCCCGGTCGCGGCGTCGTCGGCGTGACCGATGCCTCGCCCCAAGGGGCGGGGTGCGTCGCGTCAGTCGCGGCGGCGGAACGCGCTGCGGTAGGCGCTCGGCCGTCGGCCGGTGTGGCGGACGAAGATGCGGGTGAACGTGCCCGGATCGCGGTAGCCGACGTCGGCGGCGACGGCGGCGACGGTCCGGTCGGTCGTCTCCAGCAGGTGCCGTGCCCGGCGCACCCGCGCCATGTGCAGGTAGGAGAGGGGAGTCCGGCCGGTCTCCTCCTTGAAGCGCCGCAGCATCGTCCGGGAGCTGACGCCGAACTCCCGGGACAGGGCGGGCAGGTCGTAGTGAGCGGCGAGGTCCTGGTCGAGGCGCCGCATGACGTCCCGTGAGAAGCCGTGCCCGACGGTCGGCAGCAGATCCGTGTCCACGTACGGCGCCTGCGTGGACCGGGTTTCGTCGAGGAGGGCGATGCGGGCGGTGCCGCGGGCGACGCGCGGGCCGTCGTGCTCGCGGACGAAGCGCAGGGCGAAGTCGTACATGGCGCTGAAGGCGGCCGTGGTCGTCACGCCGCGGTCGGTCACGACCAGTTGCTCGGGTCGCAGGCGCACGTCGGGGTAGCGGCGCGCGAACCCGTCCGCGTACAGCCACGACGTCGTCGCGTCGCGGCCCTGGAGCAGTCCGGCCTCCGCGACCAGGAAGGCCCCGACGCAGATCGACACCACCGCGGCACCCGATCCCGCCTGCTCCCGGATCGCGGCGGTCTCGGGCGCCAGGCGCGCGAGCGTGGCGTCGAGGTCCCCGCCGGGGGACGTCTCGAACCCCGGGACGATCAGCACGTCCGCCGGGCGGAGCGCCGAGCAGTGGAGCGGGGAGCCGCCGGACGCGACGACCCGCCGGCGCGGCGAGACCACCGAAGCCGCGTAGGACGGCTCGGTCGCACCCTGGGCGGCGGCGACATGTCCGGCCATCGTGAGCAGGTCCAGGACGCCGTACACCTCCGACGCGAAGCAGCCGGGATAGGCCAGCACGCTCACCCGCAACGGACCCATGCCGCACCCCCGTTGGACGACGTATGGCGAGATGGCCAGGGAAGTCGGCGATATCGCCGGTTCTCGACGCGCACAGCCTGCCGCCAAGCTGCCGGTCATGACAACCGAGCAAGGGCAGTACGACGACCCACTGGACGACTTCGAGCGCAGGTCCGTCGAGGTGGACGGCGTCGCCAAACGCGTGTACGTCACCGGAACGGGACCGGCTGTCGTCCTCATGCCGGAGATGCCCGGCATCAGCCCCGACGTCGCCAGGTTCGCCCGCTGGACGAGGGAGGCGGGCTTTCGTGTGTACGTGCCGTCGCTGTTCGGGGTCGACGGGGCCCATCCGCGTGCCGAGGCGTTCGAGACCGTGGTGCGGCGTGCCTGCGTGAGCGCCGAGTTCCGCGCGTTCGCGGGCGGCGGCACCAGCCCCGTGGTCACGTGGCTGCGCGGCCTGGCGCGGCTGGCGCACGCGGAGTGCGGCGGGCCCGGCGTCGGCGCCGTCGGGCTGTGCTTCACCGGGAACTTCGCCCTGACGATGGCCCTCGAACCGGCCGTCGTCGCTCCGGTGGTGAACCATCCGTCCCTTCCGCTGGACGACCCCGCCGGGCTGGAGATGGACGACGAGGACGCCGCCGCGGTGGCCGATCGGGTCCGACGCGACGGGCTGACGGTGCTCGCCTACCGCTTCGAGAACGACAAGTGGTGCACCGGCCGGCGCTTCGCGGCCTACCGGGCACTCCTCGGCGACGCCTTCGACGGCCGGGTCCTGCCCGCCGAGGCCGCGAACACGGACCCGCCTCCGTTCTTCCGCGACATCGTCCGCTGCGCCCACAGCGTCGTCACGGCCCACCTCGTCGACCAGGAGGGGCACCCCACGGTGCGGGCCCGCGACGAGATCCTCGCGTTCCTGGCGCAACGGCTGGGGCGTGTCGCACCGCCCGGTGAGCGTCGGCAGCCGCGATGAGTTTGTGCGGCGGCCGGAGTCTGCCCTGGTATGACTCGCATTGTCGCCGACATCTCGGTCTCCCTCGACGGCTACGTCACCGGGCCCGACCCCGGGCCGGACAACGGCCTGGGCACGGGCGGTGAGGCCCTGCACACTTGGGCGTTCTCCGACGACCCGGACGACCGCCGGGTCCTGCGTGAGGCGACGGCCCGCTCGGGGGCCGTCGTCCTCGGCCGCAGGCTCTTCGACGTGGTCGACGGGCCGCACGGCTGGGACGACACCACCGGCTACGGCGCCGGCGAGGTGGGCAAGCCCGCGTTCGTCGTGGTGACGAGTTCACCGCCGGAGTCGGTGCGGCTCGGCGACCTCGACTGGACGTTCGTCACCACGGGCCTGGCCGACGCCGTCGCCGCCGCGCGTGAGCGCGCCGAGGCGGCGTCGTCGGACAGTGGCAGAGACCTCGACGTCGTCCTGATGGGCGGCGGCGCCACGGTCGGCTCGGCGCTCGACGCCGGGCTGGTCGACACGCTGTCGCTGCACCTCGCACCCGTCGTGCTGGGCACCGGGACACCCCTGCTCACCGGTCGGACGCCGCGCGCCCTGGTCCAGCGGACCGTGATCGCGACGACTACCGCGACGCATCTGACGTACGACGTCCACTGACCGCCTCGTCACGTCACGTCGGCGACGAACAGCGCGATCCGATACCCGGCGGAGGGCTGACGGCCGGCTCCGCCGCGCGGGGGAGCCGGCCGCGCCCGTGGAACGATGTGGGGCCCGTGGGCCCGTCCGTAGCGTCGAGCCATGGACGACAACGACCAGTCCCGGAACCCCACGCGCCGCCGCGTCGCCGGCGCGCTCGGCCTCGCGCTGCTGACTCCCGCCGTAGGCGCAACCACCGCGGGGGCGGCGACGGCTCGCAGACACCCGGGGAGGGGCCGCGCGCCCCTCACCCTGGTCCTGCCCGCGCCCACCGGACCGTACAGCGTCGGTACGACGTCGATGCATCTGGTGGACGCGTCGCGCAGCGACCCCTGGGTGTCGCCGACGCGCAGGCGGGAGCTGATGGTCAGCCTCTGGTACCCGGCCCGGCCGGGGCACGGGAAGGGCGTGGCACCGCAGTTGCCCGCCGGGACGGCGGCGCGGTTCGGGGCGCTGGCGGAGAAGGAGTTCTCCATCCGGGCGGGCGCCGTCGACTGGGCGCCCACCCCCACGCACAGCGTCGTCGGCGCGCCGGTACTGCGGCAGCGCGGCGGCCTGCCCGTCGTGCTGTACTCGCCGGGCAAGGACGTGCCGCGCGGCTTCGGCACGGTCCTGGCGGAGGACCTCGCGAGCCGGGGCTACGTCGTCGTGGCCGTGGACCACACCCACGAGTCGCTCGCGGTGGAGTTCCCCGGTGGCCGGCTGGAGGACAAGCAGCCCGCGACGGAGACGCGGGGACTGCGCGCGCTGGTGGACGTGCGCGTGGCCGACGTACGGTTCGTCCTCGACTGCCTGGAGGCGCTGAACGCGGGCGGCACCCCGGACGCGTCCCGGCGGCCGCTGCCGGCGCGGCTGGCCCGGAGCCTGGACCTGACCGCGATCGGCATGTTCGGCCACTCGCTCGGCGGGGCCACCACCGCGCAGGTGATGCACGACGACCACCGGGTCGTCGCCGGAGCGAACCTCGACGGCGGGACGGGCTCGGGCCCCGAATCCGTGGGCACCGTCGTCGACGACGGTCTCGACCGCCCCTTCCTGCTGATGAGCAGCATCCTGGGGAACAGCCGCCACCCGGCCCTCGCCACGTTCTGGCAGCACCTGCGGGGCTGGCGCTGCAACATCCAGATGCTCGCGGCGAGCCACTACTCCTACACGGATCTCCAGGCCGAGCTCCCCCGGATCGCGGCGGCGGGCGCGATGCCGCCGGACAGGCTCCGCGAAGCCGTCGGCACGGTGGCCTCCGCGCGCAGCCTGCGCGTCCAGCGCGCCTACCTCAGTGCCTTCCTCGACACGCACCTGCGGCACCGCCCGGACCACGGCCTCTTCGACGGCCCCTCACCGGCCTTCCCGGAAGTTGACTTCATCGACCGGGCGGGGGAGTGAAGAGGAGTGAAGACACACCCATCATGACAGGTCAGAGGCCGTTTGCGTAGGACGGACGGCACAGCCCGCAAGGCTTGTCCGGCGTTTCCCGGGGCGCCCAGAATCCTCGCTATGGATCACAGGGGGAAAGTCGATCAGGACACGATCATCCGGGCACGGAACGTGTTGCTCGCCTCGGGACGCCGCACCCCACGGGAGGAGGTCGACGCCTACCGGGTACTCGCCCGGGTCAGCCCGGCCTCCTATCTGCCCCGGCTGGTCAAGGCGCTCCTGAGTCTGACGTACGACACCCGCTTGGGCCGACGGCATCCGGCCTCTCTGGCGCTGTGCGAGGAGGCGGTCGCCGTGGCCCGGACCGTCGACCCGGCCGAACCCGCCCGAGCCGACCTGCTGTACCGCGCGCTCGACGCGTGCCAAAGAGAGCTGTACGACGTGGGCCGGCGCGCCGAAGGGCTCGCCCTGCGTGCCGAGATGCTCTCCATCGGACGTGCGCAGGCCGAGCGTTCGGGCAGCCCGGTGGTCAGGGGACTGCGTGACTGGGCGGCCGGCTGCTCCGAGGAGGGCCGGTACGCCGAGGCCGCCGACGCCCTGACCGAGTGGGTCGCGGCGATCCTCCCCGACGGGCCAAGTGACGGCACTCTCGCCTGGTCACTGCTGGAATGGATCGCCGCGCTCCACGACGCCGGCCGGCCCGACGAAGCGCTCGCCGCGTACCGCACACTCGTCGACATGGAAGCGGACGAGGCCGCCGGCGACCGAGGCCCGATCGTCTGCCACCTCTACTCGCTGATCGGGTACGCGCGGTTGCTCGACACCTACGGCCGGGGCTCACAGGCCGCCGCCGTGCGGCAGGAGGCGCTCGCCGTCCTGACCGGACTGCACGCCACCGGTGAGCGCAAGTCCTGGAGCGGCTACCAGGCTTCGTTCTGGGCGGTCCTGCTCTCCTGCTCCGGCGCCGACAGCGAGCGACCGGCCGCCGGAGAGCCACGTCCGCCCTTCGGTGCCACGCCCATGGAATGGTCGCCCGACGTCAGGCGGCGCTACGTCGACAGCCGCGCCCCCTCCGCGCGGAAGTGGACGCCCTCGCCGCGCGGGCCGACGAGGATCCGGACCGGCACCTGGCCGAACTGGTCCGGGTCCAGCGGGTGCTCACCGTCCGTTCGGTCGTCCACTGGGTGGAGCGCACCCATCTGTTCGCGGAGCGAGTCAGTCCCCTGTTCGACGAAGGAGTCGGTCTGGCCCGCCGGTTGCACGAGCACGATCCGGGGCGTGGAGCGCGGCTCCTGGCCGCGGTCCTCGTCGACCGGTCGACTTTCCGTGCCGCTGTCGGCGAATTCGGTCCCGCCCTCGACGACTTCCGAGAGGCCCTGCGTCACTTGGGAGAGGCTTGCTGACGGTCACCGACGACCTGCCCGGGACTCGCTCAGGGCGACCGCCTCGAGCAGGGCCTCACGGCACGCCCGCACGGCAGGGTGCCGCCCGCGGCCACGCCGTACGACGGTGAAGATGCGGCGGGTGCGCTGCCCGCGGGGGAGCTGAGCCAGGGCCACGGTCCTGGGCTGTCCCCTCCAGACGAGGCCGGGCAGGAAGGCCGCGGCCTGCTTGTGCTCGACGAGGCGCAGGTGGAGCAGGAGGTCCGTGGTCTCGAACCGTACGTCGGGCTCGAAACCGGCGTTGCGGCACAGGGTCATGGCCCAGTGCCGTGCGGCCGTGCCCTCGGGTTCCATCACCCAGGGGTGGTCCGCCAGCGAGCGCAGCGCGGCCGTCGGGGCCGCCTCGACCGGCTGCGGCAGCGCGAGGTGCAGGGGGTCGTCGAGCAGGTCCTCCTGTTCGAGTTCGGCGGACCGCGGGTTGGGGTTGCCGGGGTACTCCTCGGCGAGGACCAGGTCGAAGTCCCGGGCCTGGAGAGCGGGCAGGGCCCTTTCCGGCTCCATCTGCGTGAGGTGGACGCGCAGACGCGGGTGCCGGTCACGCAGCAGACCGAGCGCGGCCGGCACCAGCGCCAGGGCGGCCGTCTGGAACGAGGCGATGCGCAGCGTGCCGGTCAGGTCGGCCAGGGAGGCGGCGATGTCCGCCTCCGCGCGCTCCAGCCGTTCGAGGACCGCTTCGGTGTGCGCGACGAGGATCTCCGCCTGCTCGGTCAGCCGCACCCGCCGTCCGACCGGTTCCAGCAGCGGGACACCGACCTCGGCCTCCAACTGGGAGAGCTGCTGGGAGACGGAGGAGGGGGCGTAGGACAGGGCGGCGGCGACGGCTGCCAGGGTGCCGCGGTGCTTGAGCTCCCGCAGCAGGCGCAGTCGGTGCAGATCGAACATGGGCGGCCCGCTCTCCTCACCCTCGCGAAGCGACCGGCAATGGTCGCTCTTCCTGATGGGTACCCGTCGAAAACGTTCGCTGGACCGATTATAGAAAGCGCGGGCACCCTGATCGCATGCCCGAGACCCCTTCCTCCTCCCGTACGTTGCCGTGGTGCGCGCGACCCGGTGCCCGCGCCTGGCGGTGTCCACCGCCCCCCGCCGAGGTGCGGGCCTTCCACGCCTCGCTGCCCGACCATGCGCCCACCCCGCTGACCGAAGTCCCGGCGCTCGCAGGCGAGTTGGGTGTCGGCCGGGTCTTCGTCAAGGACGAGTCGTGCCGTCTGGGGCTGCCCGCGTTCAAGGCGCTGGGCGCGTCCTGGGCGATCCACCGCGCCCTCGCCGAACGGGCGGCGAACGGCGTGGGGGACGGCGCGGGGGACGGCCCGGTCACCTTGGTGACCGCCACCGACGGCAACCACGGCCGCGCCGTGGCCCGGATGGCACACCGTTTCGGGCAGCGCGTCCACGTCTTCGTCCCGCAGGGCCCGCACCCCCAGGCCGTGGCGGCCATCGTCGCCGAGGGGGCGCAGGTCACCGAGGTCCCGGGCTCGTACGACGAGGCGGTGCGCCGCGCGGCCGAGGCGGCTGCCGCGCCGGACGCGATCCTGCTCCAGGACACCGCCTGGCCCGGCTACGAGCGGATCCCGGGGTGGATCGTCGAGGGCTACTCCACCCTCTGCGCCGAGATCGACGAGCAACTGACGGCCGCGGGGTGCGTCGACGGCCCCGACCTCGTCGCCGTACCGGTCGGGGTCGGCTCCTTGGCCCAGGCCGTGATCACCCACTACCGCAGCCGCCCCTCCGGGCACGCCCCCGCGCTGCTGGCGGTGGAGCCCGAGGCCGCGCCCTGCGTCCTCACGAGCCTCATGCGCGGCGAACCCGTCAGCGTCAGCACCAGCGAGACCACGATGGCGGGGCTGAACTGCGGCACCCCGTCCAGCATCGCCTGGCCTCATCTGCGCGGCGGGCTGGACGCGGCGGTCGCCGTCACGGACACCGACAGCGCCCGCGCGGCGGGTGATCTGGCCACGGCCGGTGTCTCTGCGGGCCCCTGCGGGGCGGCGGCCCTCGCCGGTGCGCGGGCAGCGCTCACCGGCGCCGGCGCCGGGGAACGCCGTACGGCATTGGGTCTCGGACCCGGCTCGGTGGTCGTGCTGCTGAGCACCGAGGGCGCGGCGGCCAACCCGCACGCGGCGACCGGGACCGGTGCGGTCGGCTCCCTCAGGAAGGGGCCGGCAGCGTGCTGACCCATCTCGTCGCCGCGCTCGGCGTCCTCGGCCTGCTGACGATCGTGCCCGGCCCGGACATGGCGGTGGTGACCCGTCGGGCCCTCATGGCCGGCCCCGGGGACGCGCTGCGGACCGTGGCCGGGATCGCGACCGGGCTGCTGCTCTGGGGCGCGCTGACCGTCGCCGGACTCGCCTCGGTGCTCGCCGCGTCGCCCGCGGCCTACCTCGCGGTCAAGCTGATCGGGGCCGGCTACCTGGTGTTCCTGGGCGCACAGGCACTGTGGCAGAACCGCAGTGCCGCCCAGGCCCCGGCCGACTCCGAGGTTCGCCCCAGCACCGGCAGCCCCTGGCGGACCGGCCTGGTCAGCAACGTCCTCAACCCGAAGATCGCCGTCTTCTACACGGGCCTGCTGCCCACGCTCGCCCCGCCCCGCCTGCCCGCGGCCCTGGCCATGACGCTTCTGGTCCTTCTCCATGCCGTCCTCACCCTTGCCTGGCTGAGCGGTTACGTGCTCCTGCTGGCCAGGGCCGGACACGTCCTCCAGCATCCGCGGGCCCGCCGCGCGCTCGGCCGGACCACGGGCGTCGTCCTCATCGGCTTCGGCCTCATGGTCGCCACCTCCGCCGGCTGACCCACCCGCGCCTCAACCGCCGTACGACGTCAGGCCGTTGCCCTGCGCCGGCGCCTGATCGGCTCTCCCACGCGGTGCAGGTGGGTGAGGGCCTCGCGGTAGGACCGTACGAGACCGGTCTCGTGGTAGGGCACGCCGATCTCCGCGCAGTAGGCCCGCACGATGGTCCGGGCGCGCCGCAGATGGGGGGTGGGCATGCTCGGGAACAGGTGGTGCTCGATCTGGTAGTTGAGTCCGCCGAGCAGCACATCGGTGAGCCGGCCGCCGCGGACGTTGCGGGAGGTGAGGACCTGGCGGCGCAGGAAGTCGGGCCGCTCGTCGCCGCGGAACGTGGGCATGCCCTTGTGGTTCGGTGCGAAGGTGCAGCCGAGGTAGACGCCGAAGAGGCACTGGTGCACGGCGAGGAACGCCACCGCCTTGCCGGGGGAGAGCACCAGGAACAGCGCGGACAGATACACCGCGAGGTGGAGCAGCAGGAGCGCGGCCTCCAGCGGCCGGTTCTTCACGGACGGCGAGCGCAGCGCCCGCAGGCTCGCGACGTGCAGGTTGAAGCCCTCCAGCGTCAGCAACGGGAAGAACAGCCACGCCTGGTGGCCGCCGATGAAACGGGCCAGGCCTCGGCTGTCGCGCGCCTGCTCGGTGGACCACACCAGGATGTCCGGGGCGACGTCCGGGTCGAGTTCCTCGTGGTTGGGGTTGGCGTGATGGCGGGTGTGCTTGTTCATCCACCAGCCGTAGCTCATGCCGATGCCGAGATTGCCGAAGAGCCGGCCCCACGTCGCGCTCGTCCGCGCGCCCCCGAACACCTGACGGTGCGCCAGATCATGGGCCACCAAGGCGATCTGCCCGAACATCAGGGCCAGGAAGGCGGCCACCGCCAACTGCCACCAGCTGTCGCCGAGCGCGAGGAACATTCCCCAGGCGGCCACGGTCAGCCCGATCACCAGACCGAGCCGCGCCGTGTAGTAGCCGGGCCGGCGCCTCATCAGTCCTGCCTCGGCGATACGACGGGACAGCCGCGCGAAGTCACTGCCGGCTCGGGAGTCGGAGGTACGGGATCGGGCGGCGGGCGCCGCGACCGCCACCACGGTCTGCTGAGAGATGGTCATACCCTCGAGTCTCCGCACCCCCGCCCGGCCGGAACAGCCTGCCAGTCCCCGTCCCGTACGGGGGCCTACCCCCACGGCGGCTCGGGGTGCTGACCCCCATCGGGCGGTGGGCCCTGCCCCCTTGCCACCCGGCCGGGCCGTCGTCCACCAGCGGCGGTTTCACCGACCCCGCCCTCCTGAAAACCCGTTGAAGCCGCGCTGAACCGTCCGCCGGGCACGCTCCGCGGCATACGACGACGCCGGCTCCGGACGAGGGAGCCGCGGCCCGGGAGGGGAACACCATGCAGGGTCCGCAGCTGATCCGCCACCACATGGCGGCCTTCGGGCGGTTCGCCGCCCTCGGCTGCGGGGTCACCCTGGCCGCGTCGGCGACACTGGTCGTGCTCGCGCAGTGGATGCCGTGGGTGGCGGCGAACGCCCTGACCACCGTGGCTTCCTCCGTCGTCACCACCGAGCTGCACGCCCGCGTCTCGTTCCGCCACGGACGGCCCGGCCTGGCCGGGCACCTGAAGAGCGGGGCCACCATCGCCGCGGGCTGGCTGGTCACCTCCGCGGCGGTCGCCGCGCTGGCCGCACTGCGCCCCGACGCCGGTCTCGTCCCCCAACAGGCGGTGTACCTGACGGCCACCGCGCTCGTCGGGATCGGCCGCTATCTCGTGCTGCGCCTGGCCGTGTTCGCGCAGCGCGCCCCGCGACCGCGGACGGCGGAGCGCAGGGCGCTGCCGAAGCGGGCCTTTCCCGCCTGGTCCGGCCCGGACGGCGCGCCTACACTCGGCGCATGATCTGTCGTCTGTGGCGGGGCTGGAGCACGAAGGAGAACGCCGACGCGTACGAGCGCATCGTCCGGGGACAGGTGATTCCGGGGATCGAGGCGCGGCACATTCCCGGCTTCCTGTCGATCGACCTCGTCCGCCGTGAGCGGGTGGACGACGTCGAGTTCATGACCCTGATGTGGTTCGACGCGATCGACTCCGTGCGGGCGTTCATGGGAGAGGACTACGAGACCGCGCACGTGCCCGCGGCGGCTCGGGCGGTGCTCCTGGACTTCGACAGGCGATCGACGCACTACGAGGTGCTCGACCGCCGCGAGCAGCCCGGCTGAGCCGCCCTCTGGCGCCGCTCGCGCAGCCGCGGCCGTTCTGTCCCTACGAGCCCGGCGACTGTTCCCGGATCTCGTGCAGCGCCTCCTCCAGCAGCCCCCGGGCGCGCGTGAACCAGTCCGTCAGCACGGCGATCTCCTCGTCCTCGTAGTCGGCGAAGAGGGCGCCCAGGCGCTCGTACACGGGGCCGTAGACCGCCAGGATGCGTGCCTGGGCCGTTTCCTCCATCACCACGACCACGCGTCGGCGGTCGCCCGGGTCCGGGGCGCGGCGGATGTAGCCGGCCTTCTCCAGCCGGTTCAGTACGCCGGTCACCGCCCCGGTCGTCAGCCTCGCCCGCTCCGCCAGGTCACCTGCGACCAGGTTCTCGCCGGCCATGGAGGCCTCGATGAGGAAGCCCAGGCAGGTGAGGTCCGTGACGTTGAGGCCGAGCCTGCGCGCGATGTCCTGCTGGCCGAACTGCGCCGTCGCGATCATCCGGTCCATGGCGTAGAGCGCCTGGTCGCCCGTCGCGGCCGGGCGCGCCTTGCGGTGCTCCACAAATTCCCCTTAGCATCTAAGTTACTTAGCTCGTGAGATAAATTGTCTCCGGCGGCGGCTCGCGGCCGTCGCCGTCCCCTCATCTTCACAGCTCTCGAGGAGCCCGATCATGTTCATCCACGGAGACGACGCGTACGACATGGGGCACACGGTCGCCGGCTGGAGCGGCGTGGCCGTGGCGACCCTGGGGTCCGCGCTGTGCGGCCTCGGCGTGATCATGACCTCGGGTCCGCTCGTGTGCGCCGGGGCCGGCGTGCTCGTCCTGGCGCTCCTGACCGCCTGGGCGCTCCACCTGGCGGGCTGGGGCAAGCCGAGCGGGCCGCGCCCGGCCGGGCAGTGGGACTGGCGCGTGCGGGACACCGGCGCGAGGGCGGGGCACCCGGACTGCCTGGGGTGCCGCCTGGCGGGGCGGCGGGGCGTGCCTCGCGCTCACCCCGCCGGTGCGGCGGAGTCCGGCGGCGCCGAGCACCCGGTCACGGCGTCGACCTCGGCGTGAAACGTCGTCAGAGGCAGCCGTCAGGGAAAGTCGTCAGGGAAAGTCGTCAGGGGAAGAGGAAGTTGGCGATGGTCGCGTCGATGACCTGGGAGACCGGGACGATCGAGGCGTCGTTCACGAACGTCCGGTTCTGGAACACCGCGACGAAGCGCCGGCCGGCCGTGGCCTCCTTGATGATCGCCGCCTCCGAGGCCACGTTGGTGCCGTTGTTCAGGGGCCCCAGGCCGATCTTCGACTGGAAGGTGACGAACTGCACCGAGGTGTCCCGGTTGAGGAACAGGTGCAGCCGGGGCACGTTCACGGCGTTGAACAAGAGCTTGAGCATGGCCTCGTCGGACGAGGCGTCGACCAGCGGGGTGTTCTCGGGGTCGGGGGCCTGGCCCGGGTCGACACCCGGTGCGGCCGCCGCACCGGGACCGGCGGCCAGGAAGGTGAACAGCCGGGCCATCTGGAAGGCGGACGTCGCCTGGGCCACCGGCGTGTCGTTGACGCACGGGATGCGCTGGGGCGGGAAGCCGTTGCCGAAGTCGCCGCACAGCCACATCCCGTCCGCGGTCTGCGGTGGGTCGACGGCGCCGTCGTCGAAGAACCCGGCCGTGGCGGCGGCCTTCGTGAGATAGCCGAAGCCCAGCCCGTGGACCACCTCGCCCGCCGCGCTGTTGCTGCCGTCGACGATCGCGTCGAACAGCTTCCCGAAGAAGCCGGACGTGAAGTTGACCGTGGCATCGGGCAGCACCTGGAACACCTTGTCCCACCGGGGCAGCAGGAAGCCCTCGAGGTTCTTGCCGTCGAGCTGCGCGACACGGTTCTCGTCGATCTCGCTGCGGAAGGTGTCGCGCAACAGCGCGATGGTGTCGGCAGGAGCCGGACCGGCGGTCGAGACGAACTCGTTGGCGGCCCGGCGGAGTTCGAACGCGGCCCACATCGCGGTGGCCTTCAACAGGCTCGCCGAGTAGTGCACCTCCTCGACCAACTGGCCCGCGAAATCGTGCGGCTCGATGTCCGACAGAGCCACCAGGACGATCGGCGTCTTCTCCAGCCCCTGTCCGAAGGCCGCCATCGCGGCGTCGAAGGCCAGCTGGAGATCGGGATCGGGGTCGATCAGTTCGGGCTTGGCATCGGGAAAGAGTCCCATGCGCGGCTCCCGGGATTCGGCCGGACTCGGGCCCGGCTTCCGGACGGCGGCAACGGCGCAGCGGGCCGCCGGACGCTCCTGTCTCGATGCTGGCACGCCCGGGGACGCCCCGCACCCCGGTGCCGCCGGAGCGCCCACGAGGCCCGACGTGGCCAGGGGAGCCGCCGGCCGGTCTGCCAGACTGGCCGCGTGAGCACAACCCGGAGCACGGCGGCAGGCAAAGTCCTTCAGGTCCTCTCGGCCTTCGATCGTGAGCACCCGTCGCAGACGCTGTCGGAGATCGCTCAGCGCACGGGCCTGGCACTGAGCACCGCGCACCGGGTCGTCGCGGAGCTGGCGGGCTGGGGAGTGCTGGAGCGCGACGAGGACGGGTCGTGGCACGTAGGACTGAGGCTCTGGGAGATCGCCTCCGGGTGCCCCCGCACCCGGATCCTGCGGGATGTGGCGCTGCCGTTCATGCAGGACCTGTACGAGGCGACCCACGAGAACATCCAGCTCGCCGTGCGCGAGGGCACCGAGCTCGTCTTCGTCGAGCGGATCGCCGGCCATCGCTCGGTGGAGCTGCTGACGATGGTCGGCTCCCGCTTCCCCATCGGCTCCACCGGAATGGGCCGGGTGCTGCTGGCGCACGCGCCGCGGGACCTCCAGGAGGAGGTCCTCCAGTCCCCGCTGCGCGCCTGGACCCCGCACACCGTCACCGACCCGAAGACACTGCGCACCCAGCTGGACCGCATCCGCCGCGAACGGGTCTTCGTCAGCGACCGGCAACTCTCGGAGAACACCGTCGCGGTGGCCGCCCCCGTGCGCATCGGCCGGACCGGGCCGGTCAGCGCCGCGCTCGGGATCGTCGTGGCCGCACGTGGCGCGAGTCGTGCCCGCGGGCTGCGCGAGCCGCTGCTGAGGGCCGCGTACGCGATCTCCGACGAGCTCGGCCGGCGTACGCGTACGACAGCCTGACCTCTCGTGCGGGCTTCCGCCTGACGGAAACAGCGGCGACCGGCGCGGGTGCCGGGTGCCAACGTTCGGGGTGTCCGGAAGGTTCGCACCTGCTCAGGAGATGCCCATGGCCGACGCCGCCGTCGACACTGTTGCCTCGGTTCCCGTCGCCGTCATCGGTGCCGGTCCCGCCGGCCTGATGCTGGCGCACCTGCTCGGGCGGGCGGGAGTCGAGACGATCGTGCTCGACACCCGCACCCGGCGGGAGATCGAGACGACGCAGCGGGCCGGCATCCTGGAGGCCGACGCGGCGCGGGACCTGGTCGAGACCGGCGTCTGCGACCGGGTCCTGCGCGACGGCCATGAACACGAGGGCATCGAGCTGCGGTTCGGCGGCCGGCCGCACCGCATCCATTTCAAGCAGCTGGTGGGCGCATCGGTGTGGCTCTACCCGCAGACCGACGTGTTCATCGACCTGGCCGACGCCCGGGACCGGGACGGCGGCACGGTCCACTTCGGCGTCAAGGACACCGAGGTCCTCGACATCACCACCGGCCGTCCCCGAGTCCGCTGGACCGCGCCCGACGGAACCCGCCACGAGATACGGGCACGGTACGTCGTCGGCGCCGACGGGTCGCGCAGCATGTGCCGCGATCTGGTGCCCGAGGACCGGCGCGTGCGCTACGGCAAGGAGTACCCCTTCGCGTGGTTCGGCATCCTGGCCGAGGCACCGATGAGCGGGCCCGAACTGATCTACGCCCACTCCGAGCACGGGTTCGCGCTGATCAGCCAGCGCACCGAGACGGTACAGCGGATGTACTTCCAGTGCGGCCCCGACGAGTCCGCCGACGCCTGGCCGGACGACCGCATCTGGGAGACGCTGCAGGCCAGGGTGGCCGGGCAGGACGGCTTCCGGCTCAAGGAGGGGCCGGTCCTGGAGAAGACCGTGCTGAGGTTCCGCTCGTTCGTCCAGGAGCCGATGCGCTGGGGCGCGATGACGCTCGCCGGCGACGCCGCGCACACCGTGCCGCCGACCGGCGCCCGAGGCCTCAACCTCGCGCTGCACGACGTGAAGGTCCTCGCCGACGTGCTGCTGCGCGCGCTCGGCAGTGCGGGCGAGGCCGCGCTGGACGACTACCAGCCGCGCGCCCTCCAGCGGATCTGGCGGGCCCAGAACTTCTCCTACTGGATGACCCAACTACTGCACACCGCGCCCGGCAGCACACCGTTCGACCTGAGACGCCAACTGGGCGAACTGGACAACGTGGTGGGCACGCGCGCCGGGCGCACCTATCTGTCCGAGCAGTACACGGGGTGGCCTGTGGGGTCTCGGGGCTGACCTCGGGGTGGGGCGGCTTCGGTGGAAACGTTCGGCGCGTTCACCGGCTTCGGCGGGGGCTCCTGGCGAGCCACCAGGCTCCTGCGGCGGGCCTCCGTGGCGGACTGCCGGCGAACCCACTGACTCCCGCAGCCGGACACCCGCGAGCCACCAGCTCCCGAACTGGCCCCGCGAACCACCAGCCCACACGGCGTACCCCCACGAACCCACAACTCCCGCCCCGACCCCGTCGAACCACCAGGCCCCGCGAGGGACCGCCGCGACCCACCAGCTCCGCCACCGACGACGGCGACCCACCAGGAGAGAACACATGATCATCGACTGCCACGGGCATTTCACCACCGCACCGCCCCAGTTGGCACAGTGGCGGGACCGCCAGGTGGCGGCGGTCGGCAACCCCGAGGACGCGCCCGATCCGGACGACCTGGTCATCACGGACGACGAACTTCGTCAGGCCGTGGAGGACAACCAGCTGCGGCTCATGGACGAGCGCGGCAGCGACCTGACCGTCTTCTCGCCGAGGGCCAGCTTCATGGCCCACCACATCGGTGACTTCGCGGTCTCCTCGGCGTGGGCGCGGATCTGCAACGACCTGGTCCACCGCGTCAGCACGCTCTACCCCGACCGCTTCGCGATGGGCGCGATGCTGCCGCAGTCCCCGGGTGTCGACCCCGCGACCTGTCTGCCCGAGCTGCGCCGTGCGGTCGAGGAACTCGGCGCGGTGACGATCAACCTCAACCCCGACCCGTCCGGCGGCAGTTGGACCGCACCGCCGCTGACCGACCGCAGCTGGTACCCGGTCTACGAGGCGATGGCCGAGTACGACATCCCGGCGATGATCCACGTCAGCACATCCTGCAACCCGGCCTTCCACACCACCGGCGCGCACTACCTCAACGCCGACACCACGGCGTTCATGCAGCTGCTCCAGGGCGACCTGTTCGCCGACTTCCCGACGCTGCGGTTCGTGATCCCGCACGGCGGCGGCGCGGTGCCCTACCACTGGGGCCGGTTCCGCGGCCTGGCCATGGCGCTGGGCCGGCCGGACCCCGAGACGCTGCTGGACAACGTCTTCTTCGACACCTGCGTCTACCACCAGCCCGGCATCGACCTGCTCACCCAGGTGATCCCCAGCCGCTCCCTGCTGTTCGCCAGCGAGATGATCGGCGCGGTCCGGGACATCGACCCGAGCAGCGGCCACCACTTCGACGACACCAAGCGGTACGTCGAGGCCACCGCGAACCTCTCCGACGAGCAGCGAGCCGCCGTCTACTGCGACAACGCCCTGCGCGTCTACCCCCGACTCGCCGACCGACTCGCCGCCCGCCTCGGCGCCGTACGCCACTGACCCCAGGAGAACAACCATGGAGCACGCCGAGATCGGTGTCGTCCATACGTCGATCATCCGCGCCGACCCCGAGGCCGTGGCCGCCCTGTCGGCGTTCGGTGTGGCGACGATCCACGAGGCCATGGGCCGGGTGGGCCTGATGCGCCCCTACCTGCGCCCCGTCCACCCGAAGGCCCGCCTGTGCGGCACGGCGGTGACCGTCCTGCTGCAGCCCGGCGACAACTGGATGCTCCATGTCGCCGCCGAGCAGATCCAGGAGGGCGACGTCGTGGTCGCGGCCTGCACGACCGAGAGCGAGGACGGGTTCTTCGGCGAACTGCTCGCCACCTCGTTCCGCGCCCGGGGATGCGGGGGCCTGGTCATCGACGGCGGTGTGCGGGACGCTGCCGAGCTGGAGGAGATGGACTTCCCGGTCTTCGCCCGGGCCGTCCACGCCAAGGGCACGGTGAAGGCCACCCTCGGCTCGGTCAACGTACCGGTGGTGTGCGCCAACGCCCTGGTCAGGCCCGGCGACGTCGTCGTTGCGGACCGCGACGGTGTCGTGGTGGTGCCCCGCGAGCGGGCCGCCGAGGTCGCCGAGGCGGCGGCCGGGCGCGAGGCCAACGAGGAGGGCAAGCGCGCGCGGTTCCGCGCGGGCGAGCTCGGCCTGGACCTGTACGGCATGCGCGGCCCGCTGGCCGAGCTCGGCCTGCGCTACGAGGACTGACGATGACGGACTTCGAGAAGACTCCCGGCTGGCTGGACTGGTACGCCGATCCGAGCCGGCCCCGCTTCCAGGTGCCCGAGGGCGCGGTCGACGCGCACTGCCATGTCTTCGGTCCGGGCGCGGAGTTCCCGTACGCCCCCGAGCGGAAGTACACCCCCTGCGACGCGTCCAGGGAGCAACTCTTCGCGCTGCGCGACCACTTGGGCTTCGCCCGCAACGTCGTCGTCCAGGCGACCTGCCACGGCGCCGACAACAGCGCCATGCTCGACGCCCTGCGGGCCTCGGGCGGCCTGGCCAGGGGAGTCGCGACCGTGCGGCCGGGGATCTCGGACACCCAGGTGAAAGAACTGCACGAGGCCGGAGTCCGCGGCGTGCGGTTCAACTTCGTCAAGCGGCTCGTCGACGCGGCACCGCGGCAGGACCTGTGGGACGTCGTCGAGCGGATCGCGCCGTACGGATGGCACGTCGTCGTCTACTTCGAGGCGGCCGACCTCGCCGGCCTGCGCGACTTCCTCCTGTCGATCCCGCTGCCGCTGGTCGTCGACCACATGGGCCGGCCCGATGTCACCAAGGACCCGCACGGCCCGGAGTTTGAGGCGTTCCTGGACTTCCTGCGGGCCAGGCCGGACATCTGGTGCAAGGTGACCTGCCCGGAGCGGCTGTCGGCGAGCGGTCCACCGGCCCTCGACGGCGAACAGCACGCCTACCGCGACGTGGTGCCGTTCGCCCGGCGCGTGGTCCAGGAGTTCCCCGACCGGGTGCTGTGGGGCACCGACTGGCCGCACCCGAACCTCACCGCCCACATGCCCGACGACGGCCTGCTCGTCGACTTCGTCCCGCACATCGCGCCGACCCCCGAGCTGCGACAGAAGCTCCTCGTCACCAACCCGATGCGCCTGTACTGGCCGGACGTCCGCTGACCGCCTCCCGATCGGAGTTCCACCATGTCACTGGACAAGACCTACAAACTCGTCCCCGGGACGACCGTCTTCGACGCCGAGCAGTCCGCCAAGGGCTATCACCTCAACCAGTTCTGCATGTCGCTGATGACCGCGGAGAACCGCGCGCTCTACCTCGCCGACGAGCGGGCCTACCTGGACGCGTGGCCGCTGCGGGAGGAGCAGAAGCGGGCGCTGCTCGACCGCGACCTCAACGCCGCCATGCGTGAGGGCGGCAACATCTACTTCCTCGCCAAGTGGGGTGCCACGCTGGGGCTGTCGTTCCAGCAGATGGCGGGCTCGATGACCGGTATGACCGAGCAGGAGTACCGCGCCATGATGGCCGGCGGCGGCCGCTCCGTCGAGGGCAACCGCATCGACCACGCCGTACTCGAAGCGGCGTACGCCGACCCGGCACCGCCGGCCGAGCACGCCACGATCACCGGCGCGGTCTTCACCTCGCACGTACCGGCGATCGGTGCGGCGATGGACCACGACAAGACCGAAGAACCGTACTGGCGGCCGGTCTTCGAGGGGTACGAGTTCTCCAAGGAGTGGGAGAAGGAGAACCTCCCCGATGTGATCTTCCTGGTCTACAACGACCACGCCACGTCCTTCGACCTGTCGCTGATCCCGACCTTCGTGCTCGGCACCGGCGCCGCCTACCCCGCCGCCGACGAGGGCTACGGGCCCCGGCCCGTCCCCGGCATCGAGGGCGACCCCGACCTGGCCGCGCACATCGCGCACTCGCTCATCAGGGACGACTTCGACCTCACCCTCGTCAACGAGATGGCCGTCGACCACGGTCTGACCGTCCCGCTGTCGCTGATGTTCGGGGACGTCGAGAAGTGGCCGTGCAAGGTCATCCCGTTCCACGTCAACGTGGTGCAGTACCCCGTGCCCTCGGGCGCCCGGTGCTTCCACCTCGGCCGGGCGCTGCGCAGAGCGATCGAGTCCTACGACAAACCGCTCAAGGTCCAGGTGTGGGGGACCGGCGGCATGAGCCACCAGCTGCAGGGCCCGCGCGCCGGCCTCATCAACCGCGCATGGGACAACGCCTTCCTCGACCGGCTGATCGAGGACCCGGCCGGTCTGGCGCAGGTGCCGCACCTGGAGTACGTCGAGGAGGCGGGCTCGGAGGGCATCGAGCTGGTGATGTGGCTGATCGCCCGCGGGGCGCTGAGCGACCTCGACGGCTCGGGGGAGATCGAGGTCAAGCACCGCTTCTACCATGTGCCGGCGTCCAACACGGCCGTCGGACATCTGATCCTGGAGAACCAGCCGCGGGACCCGGAACCCGCCGTGAAGGAGTGACATGACTGACCAGCAGACCGTCCGCATCGCCCTGGCCGGAGGCGGCGCCTTCGGCGCCAAGCACGCCGCCGCGCTCAAGCGGATCGAGGGCGTCGAGGTCGCGGCCGTCGTGAGCGGCGACCTCGACAGCGCGCGGAAGTTCGCCGCGGAACAGGGCGTCGGCCGCGGCGTCGCGACCCTGGAGGAGGTGCTGGCGATGGACGACATCGACGCCGTCGTCCTCGCCACCCCCACGCCGATGCACGCAGCGCAGACCCTGGCCTGCCTCGAAGCGGGCAAGCACGTCCAGGTCGAGATCCCCCTGGCCGCCTCCCTCGCCGACGCCGAGGCGTGCCTGGCGGCACAGCAGCGCACCGGCCTGGTCGCGATGGTGGGACACACGCGGCGCTTCAACCCCAGCCACCAGTGGGTACGGCGGCGGATCCAGGCCGGCGACTACCGCATCCAGCAGATGGACGTGCAGACCTACTTCTTCCGCCGCACCAACCTCAACGCCCTCGGCCGGCCCCGCTCCTGGACCGACCACCTGCTGTGGCACCACGCCGCGCACACCGTCGACCTCTTCGCCCACCAGACCGGCTCGCCCATCGTGCAGGCCAACGCCCTCCAGGGCCCGATCCACCCCGAGCTCGGCATCGCGATGGACATGTCCATCCAGCTGCGCGCGGAGAACGGCGCCATCTGCACCCTGTCGCTGTCCTTCAACAACGACGGCCCGCTCGGCACCTTCTTCCGCTACATCGGCGACACCGGCACCTACATCGCCCGGTACGACGACCTGGTCACCGGCAAGGACGAGCCGATCGACGTGAGCGGAGTCGATGTCTCGATGGACGGCATCGAACTGCAGGACCGCGAGTTCGTCGCCGCCATCCGGGAAGGCCGCGAGCCGAACTCCTCCATCGCCCAGGTGATGCCCTGCTACCGGACACTGGCCGACCTCGAGAAGCAGCTCCACGCTGCGTCGGGCGCGTGAGCACGGCACCGGCGGCCGGTCCGGGCCGGCCGCCGCGCCGGATCGGGCCGTTCGAGGTACCGGCGATCGGCCTGGGCTGCATGAACCTCAGCCACGCCTACGGCGTCCCGCCGGCGCCGGATGCGGCCGGGCGACTGCTCCTTACGGCGGTGGAGGAGGGCGTCACGTTCTTCGACACGGCCGCCCTCTACGGCTTCGGCGCCAACGAGGAGCTGCTCGGCCGGGTGCTCGCCGGCCACCGGGACCGGATCGTGCTGGCCAGCAAGTGCGGGATGACCGGGGTCGACGGCAAGCGCGTCATCGACGGCCGGCCGGAGACGATCCGGCGTACGGCCGACGAGGCGCTGGCCCGGCTGCGCACCGACGTCATCGACCTGTACTACCTGCACCGCCTCGACCGGCAGGTCCCCGTCGAGGAGAGCGTCGGGGCGATGGCCGAGCTCGTCGCGGCCGGGAAGGTGCGGGCCCTCGGTCTGTCCGAGGTGTCCGCCCGGACGCTGCGCCGGGCGCACGCCGTGCATCCGATCGCCGCGCTGCAGAACGAGTACAGCCTCTGGTCACGCAATCCCGAGGAGGGCACCCTGGCGGCGTCCCGCGAACTCGGCGTCGCTCTCGTGGCGTTCAGCCCCTTGGCCCGCGGCTTCCTCACCTCGTCACCCCCGAACCTCGACGCCCTTCCCGCGGGGGACATCCGCCGGGCCATGCCCCGCTTCGACGCCCGCCACTACCCGGCCAACCTGGCGCTGCGGCATGAGCTGGACCGCATCGCCGTGGCCGCCGGCCTCACCCTTCCGCAGCTGGCGCTGGCCTGGGTCCTCTCCCGCGGCCCCCACGTGATCGCCCTTCCCGGGACCCGGTCGGCCGCCCACCTGCGGGAGAACCTGGCGACCTTGGACGTCGACGTACCGGGCGAGGTTCTCGACGCGGCAGGACGGGTGCTGAACGCCACCACCGTCCACGGAGCCCGCTACCACGAGGCCACCCTCACCGAGATCGACACCGAACGCTGCGGCCGTGCGGGCTGATTTCCAGCCGTGCCCCTGTCCCAGGCCCTCACGGCCGCTAGCGTCAGGGGCATGATCGTATGGCTCAACGGCACCCATGGCGCGGGCAAGACGACGACGAGTGCGCTGGTGCAGCAACTGCTCGCGGATTCACGGGTGTTCGACGCCGAGAAGGTCGGCGAGACACTCATGGACATCAAGCCGGCGCTGCCCTGGACGGGTAACTTCCAGCACTGGCCGCCGTGGCGGCCGCTCGTGGTGGAGACCGCGCGCCACGTGCTCGACTACACCGGTGGCACCCTGGTGATGCCCATGACCGTCCTGATCGAGGAGTACTGGCGGGAGATCAGCACGGGCCTCGCCGAACACGGCATCCCGGTACGGCACTTCGTCCTCCACGCCGACCAGGACACCCTCCGCGCTCGCATCGAGGGGGGACACCGTCATGGGTCCCTCTTCCTTCCGTCTCCAGTACCTCGAGCCCTACGCCGAGGCCGCCCGCACGTGGCTGCACGCCGAGGCCGAGGTCGTCGACACCACGCACCTCACGCCCGCCGAGGCGGCCCTGAAGATCGCAGAGGCGGTCAAGAGCCGAGGCACCGCCCCCGACAGGTGACGGTGCCTCAGCTGCTGACTGCCGTCAGGCATAGTGGCGGTAGACGGCCTCGGCCACGCAGGCCGGCTTGTCGCTGCCCTCGACCTCGACGGTGAACGTCAGGGGCATCTGCACGCCGTTGCCCTTGACCTCCTCCACCGTGCCGACGACGCCGTGGAGGCGGATCTTCGCGCCGACGGGGACGGGGCTGGGGAAACGGACCTTGTCCAGGCCGTAGTTGACGCTCATCCGCGTGCCGGTGATGCCGAGCAGCTCGCCGAAGAGCGGGATGATGAGGGAGAGCGTGAGGTAGCCATGGGCGATGGGGCCGCCGAAGGGCCCGTCCTTGGCCTTCTCCGGGTCCGTGTGGATCCACTGGTGGTCGTCGGTGGCGTCGGCGAAGGTGTTCACCCGGTCCTGGGTGATCTCCCGCCACTCGGTGCGGCCGAGGTCGGCACCGCTGAGGGACTTGAGGCCGTCGAGGCCGTGGGCGACGGTGGGCATGAGGGTTCCTTTCGAGGGGACAGGCAGCGATCGTCCTGCCTGAGTCGTGTGTCACCGGCGGGGGCGCTCGGCCGGACCGGTGCCGTAGGTGTCGCGCACGGCGGGCTTGATGATCTTCCCGGAGGCCGTACGGGGCAGGGACTGGGCTACGACGAGGGACCTGGGGATCTTGTACTTGGCGAGCCGGCCCCGCAGATGGCCGAGGATGTCCTCCTCGTCCGCGCGGGCGTCGGGCCGAAGGACGACGACGGCACGGCCGACCTCGCCCCAGACCGGGTCGGGCACACCGATGACCGCGCACTCGGCGACGGCCCCGTGGGTGAGGAGCGCGTCCTCGACCTCGGCCGGGTAGACGTTCTCGCCGCCCGAGACGAACATGTCCTTGGCCCGGTCGACGAGGTAGGCGTACCCGTCGGCGTCGGTGCGGGCGATGTCGCCGGTGCGCAGCCAGCCGTCGGTGAACGCGGCCTCGGTGTCCTCGGGCCGGCCCCAGTAGCCGGTCATGACGTGGGGGCCGTGGACGAGGATCTCGCCGCGTTCTCCGGGTCCGGCCTCGCTGCCGTCGGGCAGCACCACACGGGTGTCGGTGAAGAAGTGCGGCACCCCCGCTGAACCGGCCTTGGCCGAGGTCTGCTCCCGGTCCAGGTAGAGGACCCCGGGTGACGCCTCGGTCATGCCGTACCCCTGGCTGAAGGCCAGCCCGCGGGCGAGGTACGTGGCGATGGTGCGCGCGGGCACGGGTGCGCCGCCGCAGTTGAGGGTGCGCAGGCTGGACAGGTCCGCCGTCGCCCACCGGGGGTGTGCGGCCCTGGCGTCGTACATGGTGGGGACACCGAACATGTACGTCACTCGCCTGCGCTCGACGGTCTCCAGTACGTGCTCGGCGTCGAAGGCACCGAGCAGCACCACCCGGCCGCCCTTGAGGAGGGTGGGCAGGCACGTCATGTTGAGGCCGGCGGTGTGGAACAGCGGCGCCACGACCAGGGTCACCTCGTCGCCGGCCAGATCGGTGTCGACGAGGACGTTGACGCTGTTCCAGATGATGTTGGCGTGGGAGAGGACCGCGCCTTTGGGGCGGCCCGTGGTGCCGGAGGTGTACATGATCATGCAGGGGTCCTCGGGCGCCACGGTCTCGTCCAGTGGACCGCCGGCGCCGTCGCCGAGGAACTCCTCGTAACCGAGGGCGCCTTCGCCGGGCCCGTCGAGCGCGATCCGGTGCGGGACGCGGGCCTCCTCGGCCGCGGCACGGGCGGCCTGTGCCTGCTCCGGCGCGTGGACGAGCACGCTGCTGCCCGAGTCGGCCAGGTTGTACGCCAGTTCCGGGGCGGCGAGCCGGGTGTTCAGCGGGACGAAGACGGCGCCGAGCGCCCCGGCGGCGAACAGCGTCTCCAGGAACGCCGGATGGTTGGGCCCCAGATACGCGACCCGGTCGCCGTGTCCGATGCCCAGGGCGCGCAGGGCGTGGGCGAGTCGCAGCACGCGCCGGTGCAACTCGCCGTAGGTCGAGGTGTGTTCGTCGTGGACGACGGCGACGCGGTGGGGCGTCTTGTGGGCCCGGCGGGCCGGCCACGAACCGATGCCTTGGTTCAACACGAACGGCTCCTTCAGTCCGTGAGCAGACCGAGCAATCGGGCGGCGTTCTCCTTGAGGATCTTCGGCCGGACGTCGGGCTTGATGTCGAGCCCGTCGAAGTCCGCCAGCCACCGGTCGGGCGTGATGACGGGGTAGTCGGAGCCGAAGAGGACCTTGTCCTTGAGCAGGGTGTTGGCGTAGCGCACGAGCTGCGGCGGGAAGTACTTCGGCGACCAGCCGGACAGGTCGATGTACACGTGCGGCTTGTGCGTGGCCACCGCCAGGGCCTCGTCCTGCCAGGGGAAGGACGGGTGGGCGAGGATGATCCGCAGCTCGGGGAAGTCGACAGCGACGTCGTCGACCAGCATGGGGTCGGAGTACTTCAGCCGGATGCCGCCGCCGCCCGGGACGCCCGCGCCGATGCCGGTCTGGCCGGTGTGGAACAGCGCGGGGACGCCGAGTTCCTCGATGGCCTCGTACAACGGATAGGCGAGCCGGTCGTCGGGGGAGAACGCCTGGATGCTGGGGTGGAACTTGAACCCGCGCACGCCGTGCTCCTCCACCAGGCGCCGGGCCTCCCGCACCCCCGCGCGTCCCTTGTGCGGGTCGATGCTGGCGAACGGGATCAGCACGTCGGCGTGGCCCGCGCAGCTTTCCGCTATCTCCTCGTTGGAGATCCGCGGATGCCCGGTGGCGTGTTCGGCGTCGACGGTGAACACCACGGCCGCCATGCGGCGTTCGCGGTAGTGGTCGGCCATCTCGTCGACGGTCGGCTGCCGGTGTCCGTGGGCCTTGAAGTACGTCTCCGAGGCGCCGAACAGTTCCGGGCTCAGCGCCCCGTGACCGTCCTTGGAGACCTCCGCGTGCGTGTGCACGTCGATGGCCGTCAGCCGGTCGAGGTCGAGCGCGAGGTCGCCCATCTCATGCCTCCGGGGCCTTGGGCGCGGGGATGCCGTAGGTCTCGGGCTCGGCGCCGACACCGCCCGGCCAGTGATCGGCGATCGCGTCGGCGCTCCAGCCGCCGTCGGCGAAGGCGACCGCCTTCTCCTTCGGGTGCGCCCACAGGGCCAGCCGGTCGCCGCCGATGCCGATCGCCTGCCCGGTCACCGACTGGGAGGCGTCGGAGGCCAGGAAGGTGATCAGGGCGGCGACGTCCTCGACGGTGCCGAGGCCCTCGTCCTTGCGCAGCCAGTCCGGCAGCGGCTTGCCGGTGCGCTCGGCCTCCTCGATGACCGGTGCGAACGCCGGGATGGTCTTGGTCATCTCGGTGGCTGCGACGGGCACGACGGCGTTGACGGTGATGCCGGCGCGGCCCAGCTCCATGGCCCAGGTCCGGGCCATGGCGACGATGCCCGCCTTGGCCGCGGCGTAGTTGGTCTGGCCGAAGTTGCCGCGCTGGCCGGCCGGCGAGGAGATCAGCACGAGCCGGCCGCCTGTGCCCTGTTCCCGCATACGGACGGCCGCCGCCCGGGCGCAGGTGAACGTGCCGCGCAGATGGACGCGGACCACGGCGTCGAAGTCGTCGTCGGTCATCTTCCACAGCACGCGGTCGCGCAGGATGCCCGCGTTGGTGACGAGCACGTCCAGCCGTCCGAACTCATCCACCGCCGTGTCCACCAGCCGCTGGGCCGTCTCGCTGTCGCCCACCGCCGCGACCACACCGGTCGCCGTGCCGCCCTGCGACGTGATCGAGTCGACGGCGGCGTCGACGACGTCCCGGTCGACGTCGTTGACGACGACGGCCGCGCCGGCCGCGGCGAGGGCCCGGGCGTACGCAAGGCCGAGACCGCGGCCACTGCCGGTGACGACGGCGACTTTGCCCTGAAGGTCCATGAGAGGTGCCTCTCGTAGGTGCGAAAAAGGGGGGTGTCGACGGGCCGGTGGACACCGGGATCGACAGGAATCCTGATGAATGCAGTCTGGGGAATCAACAGGATTCCTGTCAACGGCCTAGAGTGGGCCGGGCCGCCACCCGGCGGCGCCCGGCGCAGGGCGATGACCCCTGCGGACACCCGCCGTCGCGAAAGGCTGAACGTGAGCGCCTCACTGCTCTACCTGGTCAAGAGAACGGAGCTGGCGGTCCGCGCCCGCCTGGACGAGCTGCTCAAGCCCGCCGGCATCACGGCGCTGCAGTACACCGCCCTCACCGTCCTGGAGCGACACGACGGCATCTCCGCGGCGCAGCTCGCCCGGGACTCCTTCGTCACCGCCCAGTCCATGGCCGACATGGTCCGCGCGCTGGAGAGCCGCGGCCTGATCCACCGCGAGCCCAACCCCGCCAATCGCCGCGAACGCCTCATCCTGCTCGCCGCCCCGGGTCGGCGGCTGCTCGCCGAGTACGCCGAACCGGCGCGCCGGCTCGAGGAGTCGATGGTCGCCGACCTGAGCCCGGAGCAGATCGCCACGTTCCGCGAGGCGCTGAACGCGGCGTGGCGATCCCTGTCCTAGGCGGATGGGCCGGGGGCTACTTCAGCGCGTACATGCGGATGACGACGGCGTCGTCGCCGTCCGGGCGGGCGAGGCCGACGAAGACGGTCTCCGCGAGCCAGCGGTGGGCGGGGGCGTCCGTACGGAAGACCGGGGATGTGCGGTAGTAGTGGCCGGCCTCGGAGACCTGGACGTCCCCGTCGAACTGGTCCGGGGCGTCCGGCCTGGGCCGGTAGTAGCCGCGGTTGACGATGTCGATCACCGCACCGTCCTCCGCCTGGATCAGATACCGGGCCTCCAGCTCGCAGACCTCCCCGCGGGTGCTGCTCCAGTCGCCTCCGCCGGGAAGGACCGTCCCGCGCAGCCGCGGGCCGTCCACGCTGCCCCCGACGATGGGGGTGAACTCGGTGACCTCGCCGTCACCGTGGCCGATGTGCAGGGTGTCGGACACCTCGGCGCGGATCTCGAAGACGAACTCCAGGGCGGGTGTGAAAGGCATGGCGGTTCTCCGCTTCGGTGAGGGTTGATGCGCGAGACGGTCACGTCTTGCTCTTGACGCGTTAGCTCACCAGATGCCAGCGTGAGATGCAACAGCGTTATATGACGTTCGTTTACGACGGCTCGTCGACGTTCTCAGGCCTCCCAGGCGTTCTCAGGCGTTCCCCCATGTCGAGCGTCCCCCAACCCCTCCTCCTCTCACTCCTCTCGGCAAGGAGCATCAGCCATGGCTGCGAAAAAATCGGTGCTGACGGTGCTCACGAGCGTGGGACTGCTGGCCGCCACGGCCTGCACCGGCTCGTCGAACGGCAGCGGCCGGGCACCCACGCCCGGCCATCTCACCACCTCCACCACCCCCGGCAGCTCCGAGCTGGACCGCGTGACCTGGGCACTGCCCTACGGAGAGCCGGCGACGCTGGACCCCGCCAAGATCGGCGACTACTCGCCCCAGACGGTCGAGGCCAACCTCTGCGACACCCTGACCCGGATGAACGCGGACTTCTCCCTGAGCCCCGGACTCGCCCGGAAGGTCACCTGGACCGACGACCGCACCCTCGTGCTCGACCTGCGCTCCGACGTCGAGTTCTGGAACGGCGAGCCCATGACACCCCAGGACGTGATCCACAGCCTGGAGCGGCAGCGGGACCCCAGAACCCAGGCGCTGTACGGCAACTACCTCGCCTCCGTGACGTCGATCCGGGCCACCGGCCCCCACCAGGTGACCCTGCGCACCAAGGGCTACGACCAGACGCTCACCAAGGCCCTGGCGACGTCGTTCGGCGCGGTCAGCGAGAAGACGTACACCGAGAAGGCAGGCCCCGCCTACGGAACGGCGAAGGGCGGCCTCATGTGCACGGGCCCCTTCAAGCTGGGGTCATGGAAGTCCGGCGGCAGCATCACGCTGGAACGCAACGACGCCTACTGGGACACCGGGCTGAAGCCGAAGGCGCGGCAGGTCGAGTTCCGGTTCATCACCGACAACAACACGCTGACCGGCGCGCTGCTGTCCGGTGAGGTGGACGGCACCTACGAACTGCCGCCCAGCAGCGCGACCGCGCTCGGCAAGGCCGACAGCGGCACCGTGTATCTCGGCCCCTCGACGCAGAACGTCCTGCTGATCCCCGGCCACGCCGACTCGCCCGCCGCCGACCGCAGACTGCTGGACGCCCTCTCCCTGGTCATCGACCGCGACGCCCTGATCAGGAACGTCTTCGGTGGTGACGCCACCACCCTGAAGTCGCTCGTCCCGCCGCTGACCTGGCGCGGCGACAGGGCCGCCGCCCACTTCGATGCCGCCTACGCGGCACTGCCCGCCGTCCCGAAGCCGGACGAGCGGAAGGCGAAGCGACTGGTCGCCGAGGCCGGTCCCGTCCCGCGTCCGCTGGTGGCCGCCATCCCCGCCGGTGACCAGCGCGGACTCCAGGCACTGACGTTCATCCAGGCTGCGGCCGACAAGATCGGCGTCGCCATCGAGATCAAGCAGCTCCAGCCCGCCGAGATGTCCTCGCTCTTCTACGACCCCTCGGTCCGCGAGGGACTCGACCTCATCCTCACCTTCGGCTACGTCACCATGCCGGACCCGTCGTCCTACGTCGCCGAGATGGTCGACCCGCGTGGCATCTTCAACTGGACGCACTACGACAACCCCGAGGCGACCCGGCTGCTCGACCGGGCCCGTACCTCCTCCGACCCCGTGGCGTCCGCCCAGGCGTACGGCGAGGCCCAGGCCCTCTTCACCCCCACCGTCCCCGCGGTCTACCTCGCCACCACGCACGAGCGGATGTTCATGAACAAGCGCCTCAGCGGCGCCCCGGCCTCCTTCGCCTACATGGGCATGCCGTGGGCCGCCCACCTCGGCGGCACCGACAAGTGACCGCGACCCCTTCGCATCAGGAGACGACGATGACCGACGCCCCGGCCGACACACCGCTGTGGGACCGCCCGGCCGCCGAACTGGCCGCCGGAATCCGCGCCAAAGCCTTCTCGGCGACCGAGGTCGCCGAGGCGTTCCTCGCGCGCATCGAGGCGACGAACCCGGTGCTCAACGCCCTCGTGGACATCCGGCCCGAGGAAGCCCTCGCCCAGGCCGCGGCCGCCGACGCCGCGGTCGCCGCGGGCGGCGACGTGCCGCCCCTGCTCGGCGTCCCGGTCTCCACGAAGATCAACACCTCGCAGCGCGGATACGCCAGCTCGCACGGCGTCCCGGCCTGGGCCGGCGCCGTCGCCCAGGAGGACGCCGTCTGCGTCGCCGCACTGCGCGAGGCCGGAGCGACCCTGATGGGCCGCAGCAACAGCCCCGCCTTCGCCGTGCGCTGGTTCACCGCCAACGACCTGCACGGCAGGACCCTCAACCCGTGGCATCCCGGCCACACCCCCGGCGGCTCCTCCGGCGGCGCCGCCGCGGCCGTCGCCGCAGGCATGACCCCTCTCGCCCAGGGCAACGACATCGGCGGTTCCGTCCGCTTCCCGGCCTACTGCTGCGGCGCCGTGGGGCTCCGACCCACCATGGGCCTCGTCTCCGGGGTCGAACCGCGCGGCGCGGTCGAATTCGACAGCCCCCTGTCGTTCCAGACCATGGCGGTCCACGGGCCGATCGGCTGGACCGTCGACGACGTACGCCTCGGCCTGCACGCCATGGTGACGCCCGATCTGACCGACCCCGTGGGCCTTCCGGCGCGCCCGCCGCTGGGCGAGCCGCGCCGGGTGAAGGTCGCGGTCGTGCGCGCCGCCGGGCCGGCCAAGCCCCACCCCACCGTGGACGCCGCCGTCGACGACGCGGCCCGCTGGCTCGCCGAGGCCGGCCACGAGGTGGAGGAGGTCGAGCTTCCCCTGCTCGGCGAGGCCGCCCGGCTGTGGTCGCTGCTGCTCTATCAGGAGCTGAAGACGATGATGTCCGAGATCGAGCAGTTCGGCGACGACGGCGTACGCGTCTCACTCACGTCCTCCTTCGCCGCCGCCGCGGAGATCTGGGGCGAACACCCCACCCTCACCGACTACATCCGCGGCTACGCCCGCCGCGGCACCCTCATCAGCCGCCTCCAGCAGTTCCTGGGCAATGACCGGATCGTGCTGACGCCGGTCACCGCCGAGCCGCCGTTCGAGCAGGACGCGGACCTCGCCGGCGACACCCGCGTCGGTGAGCTGCTGGCCGCGCAGTGGCCGATGCAGGCCGTCCCGGTGCTCGGGTTCCCGGCCGTCTCCGTGCCCACCGGACTGCGCGACGGGCTGCCGTCGGGCGTGCAGCTGATCGGCGGACGCTTCCAGGAGGACCTGCTGCTGCACGTCGCCACGGCGATCGAGTCCCGCGCCCCGCGCAGCCGGCCGGCCTTCTCCTGGGCCCGCACCGGCTGACCACCCGCTCCCGAACGCATCGACGGCGTGCCCCGGCGGTCTCGACAGACCGCCGGGGCACGCCGTTTCGCTCTGCCCGGCCTGGGGCTGCTTCCCCCCCCACCGGGCCTCAGGCGGCAGCCGTGTTCGCCCTTCTCCGTGGTGTCCATCCCGGCTTGGGGATGGCGGCGATGAGGCGCTGGGTGTAGCGGTCCTGGGGGTCGTCGAGGACGCCCCCGACCGGGCCGTGTTCGACGACCCGGCCGGCCCGCATCACCAGCACGTCGTCACTGATGTGCCGCACGGCCCCGAGGTCGTGGGTGATGAACAGCAGGGCGGTTCCGGTGTCCGCGCGGATGCGGGCGAGCAGGGCCAGGATCTGCGCCTGGATGGACACGTCCAGGGCCGCGATGGCCTCGTCCAGGATCAGCACCTCCGGGTCGGTGGCCAGAGCGCGGGCGATGGCGACGCGCTGGCGCTGTCCGCCGGACAGCGCCCTGGGCAGGGAACGCGCCTGCCGGTCGTCCAGCCCCACCATGTCGAGCAGTTCGGCCACGCGGGCCCGGAGCCGGTCCGCGGGCAGTCGCCGGTGCAGCGCGACGGCCTCGGCTACGGCGTCACCGACGCGCTGACGCCGGTCGAGAGAGGAGTAGGGGTCCTGGAAGACCATCTGGATCTGCCGGCCCCGCGCACGGCGCTCGCCCGGCTTCGACCGCCCGGACCCGCGCTCTTCGCCCGCGACGACGATGTGTCCGCCGCTGGGCCTCTCCAGCCCGGCGATCATGCGCGCGGTGGTCGTCTTGCCGGACCCCGACTCCCCGACGATCGCCAGGGATCCCTGCGCCGGCAGTGAGAACGTCACGTCCTCCACGGCGACGAAGTCACCGAACTCCTTGCGCAGATTGCGTATCTCAAGCATGCTTTCCGGCCTCCTCGGGGCTGACCGCATGGGGGAAGTGACAGGCCGCCGTCGCGTCACCGGTGGAAGCCGGCTGCGGCCGGTCGGTGCGGCACAGGTCCTGGACCCGGGGACATCGGTCGCCGAACGCGCATCCCTCGGGCACCTCGAATCCCGACAGGGGCCTGCCGGGGATGGAACGCAGCTTCGCGCCCTTGTCGGAGAGCGAAGGCCGGGAGGCGAGCAGGGCGCGCGCGTACGGATGGGCGGCACCTCGGCGCAGTCGGTCCGCGGGGAGTTCCTCCACGGTCGTCCCCGCGTACATCACGGCCACCCGGTCGCACACGGCGGCCGCGAGTTCCAGGTCGTGGGTGATGAACAGCAGGGCGAGCCCACGGGCTTCGCGGGCCTCTCCGATGATGGCCATCACCTCCTCCTGCGTGGTCACGTCGAGCGCGGTGGTCGGTTCGTCGGCGAGCAACAGCCGCGGCTCGGCGGCCAGCGCGGCGGCGATCATGACGCGTTGGAGCAGGCCGCCCGACAGTTCGTGGGGCCGCTGCCGCATACGCCGGTCGGCGTCGGGGATGCCGACTTCCCGCAGGATGCCCACGACCTTCCGGGTCGCCTCGGCGGCCGGGACGCCGCGTGCGGTGGTCAGCCCCTCGATGAGGAAGTCCCCGACGCTGCGGGCCGGATTGATGTGGGCCCGCGGGTCCTGGAACACCATGGCGACCTCGGAGGCGCGAAAGGCGCGCAGGCGTTCGGGCTGCATCGCTGGGACGGACTCCCCGGCGAACAGCACGTCTCCGCCGATACGGGCGCTGCCGGGCAGCAGGCCCATCACGGAGCGTGCCGTCAGGGACTTTCCGGACCCGGACTCGCCCACCAGGGCGACCGCCGATCCCTCGGGGATGCTCAGGTCGGCGCGGTGGACGACGGTCCGCAGGGCTCCGTCGAGGGGCAGGTCGATGCGCAGCGCGTCGATGTGGAGCAGGGGCGTTGGGCTCATGCGTGTTCTCCGAGCAGACGTCGGGACAGTCCCGTACCGAGCAGGTTGAACGCGACGACGACGATCAGGACGGCGAGGCCCGCGTACAGCGACTGCTGCGGCCGGCCGGCCAGGATGGACGGGGCTCCGTTGGCCACCATCAGCCCCCACTCCGGGTCCGGAGGCTGACTGCCGAGGCCGAGGAACGAGATCGCGGCCACGTCGAGCAGGGCGTATCCGAACCCGATGGTGGCCTGCACGAGGACGAGTGGCAGCAGGTTCGGCAGCAGATGCCGGAGCCAGATGCGGGCGGTCGGTGCGCCGAGGAGCTGCAGCGCGGAGACGTAGGGCAGGTGCCGTTCCTTGACCGCGGCGGCGCGGACGACCCGGGTGATCAGGGGGAGATAGGCGATCGACAGGGCGACGACCGGCGCGGTGAGGCCGGCGCCGAAGACCGCGGCGACGAGGACGGCCATGATCAGCCCGGGGAAGCCGAACACGACGTCCAGGGCGCCCGAGACCAGCCGGTCGAGCCGGCCGCCGAACCATGCGCCGGCCAGCGCCAGGAAGGTGCCGAGCGTGGTGGACACGGCGATCACCACGGCGGGGGCGGCGAGGCTCGCACGGGTGCCGGCGATCAGCCGGGACAGCAGGTCGCGGCCCGTGTCGTCCGTCCCCAGGAGATGCGCGGCGGTCGGCCCGGCGTTCACGTTCAGCGGGTCGACGGCGTTCGGGTCGTGCGGGGCGAGCAGCGGACCGAGCACGGCGAGCAGGACGAACAGGCCGACGACACAACCCGCGCCGAGCGTCAGGTGGTCGCGGGGACGTGCGGTCCGCCGCTCGCGCGCGGTACGGGAGAACAGGGCGGCCGTCATCACAGGGCCCCCTTCTGTGCGGTGCGCGGGTCGAGGACGGCGCTGACCAGGTCGACGGTGGTGTTGATGACGACGAACACGACCACGAAGATCAGCGACACGGCCTGGACCACAGCCATGTCCTGCTTGGCGGCGGCCTCGATCATCAGGGCGCCGAGCCCTCCCGTGCCGAACGCCTGCTCGGCCACGGCCGCGGTGGCGATGAGGCCCGCGATGCCGACGCCGGAGACTGCGAAGACCGGGCCTGAGGCGTTGTGCAGCACATGCCTCCTGATCACCGTCCACTCGGGTACGCCGCGGCTGCGTGCCGTCTCCACGTGCTCCGAGCGCATCTCCGCTCGCACGGCGGTCCGGGTCACCTGGGCGACGTAGCCGATCCAGGTCATCGCGAGGGCGACGGCGGGCAGGGTCAGATGCGTCAGGGTGCCGGTGAAGCCCTCGCCGGAGCCGTAGACCGGGAACCAGGGCAGCTTGACGGCGAAGAGCCAGATGAGCAGCACGGACATGACGAACGTCGGCACCGCCATCGCCCCCGCGGTCACGGTCGTGGCCAGCGCCTCGATCCGGCCGCCGCGCAGAGCGGCGACGGTCCCTATGAGGGTGCCGACGGCGAGGACGAGCACGGCCGCGTAGGCGACGAGCGCGAGGGTGTCTCCCGCGCGGGCGCCGATGAGGCCGGCGACGGAGTCGCGGTAGACGAGCGATCGCCCGAAGTCGCCCCTCAGGCAGTTGCCGAGCCAGTGCCAGTAGCCCTGCACGAACGGATCGTCCAGGTGGTACTCCCGGTGGATCTGCGCCAGCACGGCGGGGTCGGGGTCGCGGCTGCCGCCGACGAGCAGCGTGGCGGGGTCACCGGGCGTCAGGAACATCGCGCCGTAGATGGCCAGGCTGGACATGAGCACGGTCACGACGAGCATGCCCGCCCGGATGGCGACGTAGCGAAGGCTCATCGCGGATCACTTCCCCGGCTCTTCGCCGCTCGCGGGCAGCACGGTCAGACACAGACGGGAGGGGTGGGAGGAACCGGTCCTGAGCGTCTGCAGGCCGGCCTTCGGGGCGGTGGTCAGCCATGGGCTCTGCGCTGAGCCGGAGTTGGGCAGGTGGTTGGGGAAGTCGCTGGACGCGATCATCAGCGCGAGACGGTGGCCCGGACGCAGGCGGTAACCGGTGTGGCCGAGGGCGATCCGCACCTCCCCGGGGCTGTCGGCCTGGGCGCAGCCGCGCACGATCAGTCGCGCCGTCCCGTCCGGCGCCAGGTCCAGGAGGCGGACGAAGACGTCGTACGTCGGTGTCGTGCTCTCCACGTGCAGCACCGCGTGGACCGGGCCGGCGAGGTCGAGCGGCCGGTCCGGGGCAGGGCCGGTGAACACCAGGACGTCGTCCCGGTCGAGGGTGTGGCGCTCGTCGGCGTGATCGCGCAGTTGCGCGAAGGTGTCGGCCGCCGCGGACGGCACGAGATCGTCCGGGTCGTAGCGCCACCGCACCGACTCCGTGCCGTCGGCCGGGCGCCGGGCGAGCGTTCCGCCGGGGACCGGGCCGGCCGCTGCGGATGCCTCCGCCAGATACAGCTCGGTCCGTGTGGCCTCGGGCGGCGGCCAGGCGGATGCCGTGCGCCAGCCCACGTGGCCGAGCCTCCACCGCACCCGCGGCAGCGACTCGGGCCCTGCGACGCCCTTGAGGAAGATGTCGAAGAACTCGACGGCGGGGCCCGTGTAGGAGTCGAGCATGCGCTCCAGAGCGGTGTCGTCGTGCAGGTGGTCGGCGTCCGGCGGGACCGGGGCGTCCTCCAGGAAGTAGTTCTCGTGGTCGATCGTGTCGGCGATCAGATACTGCACGGCCGCCCATCCGGGGCGCCGGGCGAGCTCGGTGACGTCGCGCATATGGGCGGTGCCGAGATTGTCGAACCAGCCGACGCAGTGCAGGACGGGCACCGGCCGCGCGTCGTAGGGGTGGGGGCCGTTGTACGGGGCGAGGGGGATGCCGCCGACGATGAGGTCGAAGCCCGCCGAGCGCTTACCGATCGCGGTGAACGCCTCCTCGTACGCCGCGAGGACGGGCCGCCGGGTCAGGTCGACGTCGAACTCGAAGCTGTCGTGGTCCGTCCAGACCTGCGCCTGATACGTGGTCCCCTCCAGCCACGGGGGCTGCGGGCCGGAGCCGGGGTCGTAACTCGCGATGCCCGGGCCATTGTTGGTGCAGGTCACCCGGGGGACGATGGCGCGCAGGGCGGGGTGCTGGGAGGCCACCGCCGACCACTGGGTGAAGCCGTAGTACGAGTCGCCGAACATGCCCACGATCCCGTCGGACCAGGGCTGACGGGTGATCCACTCGATGGTGTCGTACCCGTCGTCCACCTCCCCGGTCCAGCCCAGCGTCCGGCCCTGCGAGCGGAACTTGCCGCGGACGTCCTGGACCACCACGACGTAGCCGCGGGCCGTGAACCGCTCCGCGATCCGGTCGAAGAAGACATACCGGCTGTTCTTGTCGTAGGGCACCCGGGCCAGCACGGTCGGCGCCGGTATTCCCGGGTCGGCGCCGTACACATCGGTGGCCAGCAGCACGCCGTCGCGCATGCGCACCCGGTGTTCCTGTGCTTGCGGAGGGACGGGCTCCGGTGTGACGCGTCGGACGGCAAGGCTCATGGGCCCTCCACGGAGGCGAGTCGCGGGAAACGCGAGAAACAACACTGTGATATAACAGCGTTGCATCTCCGCGAGTTCAGCGTCAACCCCCCTCTGAGCTAGGTTGCTTCCATGCCGATCGACGTCGACGAAGTCCAGCGCCGCAAGGCAATCGCCGAGGCGACCCTCGCCGTCGCCGCCCGGGACGGGGCTCGCGCCATCACCATCCGTGCCGTGGCCAAAGAACTCGGCGGATCCACCGCGATGGTCACCAACTACGTGCCGACGCGGACAGCGCTGATCACCAACGCCGTCCGCGCCGCCGAATCCCGGTGGCGGACCGACCTGGAAGCCCACCTGGGCGACCTGATCGGCGCCGACCGGCTGCGGGCCACGGTGGAATGGCACCTCAGCACCGAACCCGAGGACCTGCTGCTGCGCGCCCTGTGGGTCGAGATGCTCTCGTCGGCGCACGTCGACCCAGGCGGCGTCGACCGCGACGAGCCGCGTGAGGCACGCGAGGAGTTCCTCGACGCGTCCATCGCCGCGGGAGTGGCCGACGCCGACCTCGCCGCGGACGTCCTCTCCCTGCTGACCCGCGGCTACTACGTCTCCACCATGGAGGAGCCGGCCCACTGGACGGAGGAACGCACCCGCCGCGTGGCCCAGGCCGTGGTGAACGCCCTGATCGACAGATGAGAGCCCGGCCCCTCCCCGATGGAAGGGAGAGGCCGGGCCGACGGATCAGGGCGTTGGTCAGGGCAGTCGGTAGTCCGTGTTCAGGGCCGCCCCCGCCTCCGGCCGTGTCTGGTCGTAGCCACGGGCGTCGCACTGAAGCCCGCCCACGACACAGTGGTCGACCAGAGCCTTGAGCGTGCGCTCCTCCCACGCGTTGAAGAAGTCGTAGTGGAAGGAGTAGCCGCGGCCACTCGCCAGGCGCACCTGGCTCATGTCGCCGTTGACCGGGAAGGCCATCTTGAACTCGATCATCGGCAGGGCGACCGGGTGGTCGGCGGGGCACATGTTGTCGTTGGTGCCGGGTTTGACGACCGGGTAGGCCATGTGGCTCTTGTGGTCGGGAGTGTCGAGGTACTTGCCGTCCCAGCAACTGGGCGCCTGGAAGCGGATGTTGAGCTGTACGTCGGGCCGGTCCGGGCAGGTCGCCGGGAAGTCGGTGTTGGAGTAGCTGTCGCCGCATTCCCAGCCCTCGACGAAGCCGCGGTGGTGGCGGAACGCGTCGGCGCTCTGCATCGGATCACCCACGACGAACCGCAGGCCCTTGGGGAAGGGACGCACGCTCGTGTAGTCGGTGACACCGGCCTTGTAGTAGATGGTCTGCGGGCCGACGGGCAGGATCTTCTGGTCGCCCTTGTACAGCGAGGGCATCCAGTAGCCCGAGGCGTCGGCGGGTGCCTTGCAGGTCGTGGCACCGCCGTACAGGGAGGCGGTGGTGCTGCCGGCGTGGGTCGAGGTGTTGCCCATGAAGGTGTGGTCGTGGGACCTGCCCGGCTGGCCGGGGTACACGATCGGGTCGTCCGGGGCGGTGTGCGTCACCGAGCAGTTGGCCTGGAACTCGTGGAAGTAGCGCGTGGGCGGCGTGGCCGTCGACGGGGTGACGCCGGTGACCTGGGGTACCGCCGGGATGTAGCCGTCGCCGTCCGGGTCGTCGCCCGACGCCAGGGTGGACACGGCCGCCGTGTGCCCGCTGTGCCCGCTGTGCCCGACGGCCGACGCCGCGGGTGCCGCGTCACGGCTGTCGGTGCCGGCGTAGGCGATGGTCCCGACGCCGAGGGCACTGGCCAGCAGCGCGCTGCAGAGGAGGAGTGCGGAGAGCCGTTTCGGACTCGATCTCATGGGATCTCCTGCCCGTGAGGGGGGAAGGTGCGGTGGGATCGTGCGGGGGTGGCGAGACCCGCCGTGGGTTCCGCCACGCGTAGGGTTCCGCCACGCTTAGGGGGCGCAGCGTCAGCTGTAGATCCCCAGCTCGTGAAGGGAGTAGCCCCAGCCCGTGCCGCGTTGGGTCAGCTGCAGGCGCACATAGCGGGCTGTGGCCGAGACGTCGACGGTGTCGACGTCACCGTCCCCGGCGGCCGTCGAGTACACCGGACGCCAGTTGGTGCCGTCGTCCGAGACCCGTACCTCGTAGGACCTGGCGTAGGCCGGGTCCCAGACCAGTTGCAGCGTGCGCAGGGCCTTCGGCGCGCCCAGGTCCACCTGGAGCCACTGCGGGTCGCTCCAGTCGCTCGCCCAGCGGGTGTCGGCGCGGCCGTCGACGGCCAGCCCCGGGGCGCAGGGGCAGTCGCCGTAGGACTGCTGGAAGGAGGAGGCGGTCGCGGGCCGGTTCAGTGCCAGGTTGGTCCCGTTCACAGGCGGGGCGACGACCCTGACGGACTCGGTCTCGATACCGGCGTTGCCGTGGCCGTCCTCGGCCTGCACGTACACCTTCCACACGCCGAGCTTCTGAGGCGCGGTGACGGCGAAGGTCCCATTGCCCGTCGAGCGCCACTGCGCCTCGACGAGCCGCTTGTCCCCGCTCGCGTAGTTGCCGCTGAGGAAGACCTTGTACGTGAGCGGGTCGCCCTCCGGGTCGCGGACGTCGGCGCGCACGGTGAACTCAGCCCCGGCCGCGGCGGAGGAGGCCGGGGAGACGGTCATGCCGCTGATGACCGGGGGAGTGTTCGCGCCGTCCGTGGAGCCGGTGTACGCCCTCTTCACGGCGTAGTACGACAGCCGCTTCAGCCCGTCCGGCACCAGGTTGAACCAGACGCCGCCGAAGTCGTGCTCGGTGCCGTAGTGGAAGAGGGTGGCGCCCAGGGCCACGCCCCGGTGGCCGCTCACGCAGTTCCACGCGTCGGTGTATCCGTCCGCCTTCCGCACGTCCGTCGGCTCGTCGGGGATGGCGTTGGCGTCGTCGGGCACCTCCCACTCGCCGGCCGGCCCGGTCTCGGTGACGATGTACGGCTTGGTGTAGCCCCCGTCGATCCAGTCCTGCCGGACCTTGCACACATTGCTGTAGCTGTTCACCGCGTACAGGTCGAGGTCGGGCGCGTTGCGCTTGTAGTACGGCCAGGCTCCCGTCCACGCGTCCGTCGAGGTGACCGGGTGGTCCGGGTCGATGCCGTGGATCTTCCTGGCGACGTCGTTGACGAAGCCGGCGTAGGCGTTGCGCTGGGCCTCCAGCTCGGTGCCGCTGTAGCAGTTCTGCAGGCCGAGGACCGACTCGTTGCCGACGTTCCACATCAGCGTCGCCGGATGACCCTTGTAGGCGTCCACCCATCTGGCGAACTCGGTGAGCGCGTTGCTCTTGTAGGCCGTGTCGGTCACATAGTTGACGCAGCCGCCGGCCCCCGGACCGCCGCCCGGCTGCAGCCAGAAGCCGTTGATCACACGGATGCCGTTGGCCGCCGCGCTGTCCAGGAGCGCCCTGCTCGACGCGTCGGTGCCCCAGGTGCGGATCGTATTGGCGCCCATCGCCCTGACGTCGGGCAGGTACTTGGGTGCGTCGGAGATCGCCGGACCCCAGGTCACGCCCTTGACGGTGTACGGCTGGCCGCCCACGGTCAGACGCCAGTCGCCCTGCGTGCCCTGGACCTTGACGGCACCCGAGGCGGGCGGCGTGGTGTCACCGGCGGAGCCGTAGACCTGGAACTCCCAGAGCGAGTAGCCGTATCCGCCGGATCGGGCCAGGCCCTGCATACGGACGTAGCGCCCGGCTCCGGACACGGTGAGGTCGTCGGTGCCGCCGTCGCCGCCGGTCACCTTCCTCAAGGGGCGCCAGTCGGTGCCGTTGTCCGACGCCTGGATCTCGTAGTCCTTGCCGTAGGCCGACTCCCAGGTCAGGACGACGCGGCTGATGTCCGACGCCTGGCCCAGGTCGACCTGGAGCCACTGCTGGTCGCTCCACCGGCTGGCCCACCGGGTCCCGGTCAGGTTTCCGTCCACCGCCGCGGAGGCCGCGAAGCTGTCGCCCTCCTGCGAGGAGGCGGTGGCCGGCCTGCCCTGTGACAGGAGGGCGTCGGCCGCCTGCGCGTTCGGCGCGGAGGCGACGCTGAGCGAGGACGCGAGGAGGGCGCCGAGGGCGAGCAGAGTCACGCCCGCGCGGCGAGGGGCCGGGCGGGGCGGGGAGGGGGGTCTGGGCACGGGAGCTCCTGACGGGGCGGGCGGGCGAAGGGAGTCGTTGCCGGTCGTTGCCGAGATACCTCGTTGGGAGAGCGCTCTCCGAGCCACACCATGCCTTCGGGTCATGTCACCGTCAAGACGATGGACGTACTTTCCTTTCAACTTGACTTAAGTCTTTGGCTCTTGTGTATCGAGGACGTATCGAAAACCGGATACGCCTCCGCAACGGCCCTTCGTCTCCCATGGAGGCATGAACCACGACGCATCCCAGTCGGCACCACCCCGCCTCACCCGCAGGATCGTGCTCCTCAGCGTGGTGACGCTCGGCCTGGCGTACGCCGTGTACGTCATGCGCCGGCCGCTCATGATGTCCGCCCCGCGGTGCATGGCGGGGCGGTGGCACGGCTGCCTCGACACGTTCAACGGCGTGGTGCTCATGACGCTGGTCACGCTGCCCCTGGCCGCGCTGGTGGCGTGGGCGCTGGCGCGCCGTCGGCGTGCCGCCGGCGTCGCGTCGGCGGGGCGGATCTCGCTGGCCGAGGTGGGCATGGTCCACGGGACCGTGCCGTTCCTGTGGCTGACCTTGATGCCGGGCGCCGGAGCCGGCACCGTCCGGGCCCGGGTGAGCCTGGTCCCGCTGCGGGACCTGGCCACCATGGGGTCGCTCGGGATCGCCGGCAACCTGCTGGTCTTCGCGGCGCTGGGGTTCTTCGCCCCGATGCGGTTCGCGGCGACGGCGTCCTTGCCGCGCATCCTGGCCCTCGGTGCGGGCTGCTCGGTCCTGGTCGAGACCGCGCAGTACGTCCTCCAACTGGACCGGGTGTCCTCCGTGGACGACGTCCTGGTCAACGCCGTCGGCGCCGTGCTGGCCGCGCTGGCGTCGCGCCGCTGGTGGGCCACCCGGGCGGAAGCGCCGTCGGAGCGGGGTCGCCCCGCGCCGGCACGGGTGGCCTGACCCGCGCCGGCGCCGTGGCCTGAGGTGCGGGCCGGTGTGGACACCGGTCCGCACATGTCGGCGCAAAGGGGTGCGGCTCACGCCTCACCTCGCCGCATACGCCACCGATATGCGGTGCTGCTTACCCTTCGGACATGCGCGTACTGATCGTGGAGGACGAGCCCTACCTGGCCGAAGCCGTCCGGGACGGTCTGCGGCTGGAGGCGATCGCCGCCGACATCGCGGGCGACGGCGACTGCGCCCTGGAACTGCTCAGTGTCCACTCCTACGACCTCGCGGTCCTCGACCGCGACATCCCCGGCCCCTCCGGCGACGAGGTCGCCCGGCGCATCGTCGCCTCCGGCAGCGGCATCCCGATCCTCATGCTCACCGCCGCCGACCGGATCGACGACAAGGCCTCCGGGTTCGAGCTCGGCGCCGACGACTACCTCACCAAGCCGTTCGAGCTGCGGGAGCTGGTCCTGCGGTTGAGGGCGCTGGACCGCAGACGCGCCTACGCCCGTCCCCCGGTCCGCGAGATCGCGGGCCTGCGGGTCGACCCCTTCCGCCGGGAGGTCTTCCGCGACGGACGCTACGTCGCGCTCACCCGCAAGCAGTTCGCCGTGCTGGAGGTCCTCGTCGCCGCCGAGGGCGGGGTCGTCAGCGCCGAGGAGCTGCTGGAACGGGCCTGGGACGAGAACGCCGACCCCCTCACCAACGCCGTGCGCATCACCGTCTCCGCCCTGCGCAAACGGCTCGGCGAGCCATGGGTCATCGCCACGGTGCCGGGTGTCGGCTACCGCATCGACATCGGCCCGGGCAGCACGCATGCATAGACGCCCAGGGCTCAGCGTCCGACTGAAGCTCACAATCAGCTACGCCGGGTTCCTCGCGGTCGCCGGCGCTCTTCTGCTGGCCGTGGTGTGGGCGTTCATCCTGCGCTACGTCCCCGACAACTCCCAGGGCCTCCTCGGGATCTCGCCCAACCGCTACCTGCTCGTGCACACCTTCGCCCCCGCCGCGGCCGTGGCGATGGCCTTCCTGCTGGTGTTCGGCCTCGTCGGAGGGTGGTTCCTCGCAGGCCGGATGCTCGCGCCGCTCACACAGATCACGGCGGCGGCACGGACGGTCGGCAACGGATCGTTGTCCCACCGGATCCGCATGGAGGGCCGCCAGGACGAATTCAGTGAACTCGCCGACGCGTTCGACACCATGCTCGGACAACTCGAGTCGCACGTCGCCGAGCAGCGGAGGTTCGCCGCGAACGCCTCCCACGAACTGCGCACCCCACTGGCCATCTCGCAGACGCTGCTCGACGTCGCCCGCAAGGACCCCACACGGGACCGAGAAGAACTCCTCGCACGCCTGCAAGCCGTCAACACGCGCGCGATCGGCCTCACCGAGGCCCTCCTGCTGCTCAGCCGCAGCGACCGCGGACACTTCACCCGCGAGAGCGTCGACCTCTCCCTCGTCGCCGAAGAAGCCGCCGAAACGCTGCTTCCCCTCGCCGAACAGCGCCGGATCACGCTCGACGTCACCGGCGGGGCGGCCCCGACCAGCGGCTCCGCGGAACTCCTGCTGCGGATGGCGACGAACCTCGTCCAGAACGCCGTCGTCCACAACTTCCCCGTCGCCGGCACCGTGACGGTCCACACCGAGGCGTACGGCGACACGAGCGTGCTGCGGGTCGAGAACACGGGACCGCCCGTGGCACCGGAACTGCTGCCGACCCTCACCGAGCCCTTCCAGCGCGGAACGGAACGCGCACGCACCGATGAACACGCCGGCGTCGGGCTCGGCCTGGCCATCGTGCACAGCGTCGTCCGCGCCCACGGCGGGACCCTCGACCTCGCCCCCCGCCCCACCGGCGGACTCCTCGTCACGGTCCGGCTCCCGGGTGCGCCGTAGGCGTCGTCGCCGAGCACGCGCGCGGCGGGTGACTCGGGGGGAACTACCGGGGCCTGTCCGGCGAATGCCCCCGGACAGGCCCCGGTCGCGAGGAGGCCTCAGCGCTTGAGCGTGAAGGTGAAGTCCCCGGAGAGCTGGCCGCTCAGCCGGACCGCCGAGACGAGTTTCCCTTCCTCGATCAGCCTCTCCACCTCGGCCCGTGACAGACCGCACCCTTCGGCGATCAGCCGTACGGGCCGGACGGGAATCCGCGCCGCGAAGCGGACCGAGACGTCGATCACCTCCTGGTCCAGGTGATCCGATCCGCCGGTGTCGAGGCGCCAGGCGTCGGCCCAGTCCAGAGCGACGCGATTACGTCGTTGCAGGACCGGGTCCTGGAGCAACTCGGCTGTCAGGCCGAGGTCGTTGTCGTGCAGCAGGTCCAGCAGCTCGGGCCGTACGGTGCGCACGTTCCTCCGCTCGAAGACCGTGAGCTTCGCCGTGTCCCCGCAACCGGTACACAGGACGAGGAGCCAGGCGTCGATGGCCTTGTGGTTCGCGTTGACGCGGAACTTACCGGGTGCCCGGAAGCGCATGGACGCGCACGCGTGGCAACGACGGAGAACGAGCGGCAGGCAGGTGGGTGCGACCACCCAGGTATTGAGCACAGAAGTACACCGGTTCCAGTGAGAAGTCCGCAGCAAAAAGCAGCGCGGCGCACAGATGCGACGCGCGACCGATCAGCGCTCGGGGTGTCTCACACGGTGTACAACGGCACGTCCTTGCCTGGGCGACTTGGTCCGGCAGCACGGTAAGGGCACACGATGGCGCCGTTCCACCGGTTTTCGCACGTCTCTGTTCGAGTGGGGCCGACGACCGCGGGCCAGGAGGGCAGGGGGCCTCCGGCGCGCTCAGGCAGCCGCTTCGACAGAGTCGGCGTCCGGCGCGGCAACGGGGAGAGCCGCGTCGACCTGTCGGCCCCAAGGGCCCTGGTGGACGCGGAGCCTCGCGGCGAGGAACTCGACGATGGAGAGCCCTCTGCCGTGTTCCTCGAGGTCGGCGCTGCGAGGCACTGGAGGGGAGGCCGGAGCCCCTGAGTCCGTCACCGAGATCCACAGGACTCCGCCGTGCAGGCAGAGGCGTACGGTCATGTCGTCGCGGCCGTGTTCGGCGGCGTTCGCGGCGAGTTCGCCGACGATGAGCTCGGCGGAGTCACGGGCGTCCGACGGAAACCGCCACTGGGTCAGGACGGCCACGACACAGCGCCGGACCACCGGCACCCACCGGACCTCGGCCGGCAGGGCCAGGACGGCGTCGCGGCCTGCGGTCGTGCGGTCGTCGGCGGGGGCGGCGACCGATGCGGTGCGGTCGGGACGGGGGAGCGGCGGAGCGGAGGGCCGCCGGTTCGTACGAGCGGTGGCCGGCGGCCGTCCCGTCTCGTCGAGGAGCGTGGTGTACATGGTCGGCCCCAAATCTGGCGGGAAGGGGGTCGGAGCGGGCCCTGACGGTGGGGGACCTCCGGGCCCACCGGGCCACTTCTGACGCTACGCAGGTGTCCGGCCCTGCGTAGCTGGACTACGGGGCGCACCCACCCTGTCCGGATGGAGGGGGCGGCCCCGTCCAGGGGGAACGACGCGGGGCCGGACACCTGGGTGTCCGGCCCCGCTGCGGCCACCGCCTGCGCCGGCGCGGTGGCCGTCAGGTGTGGCTCAGCCGGCGGTGTCCGCCCCCGTCGGGAGCGGAGGTTCCGCGGCGAGGCGTTCCCACTCCTCGTCGGTGAGGACCCGGGAGCGGATCAGGAAGCGCACGCCCTCGGGTGCTTCGAGGGAGAACCCGCTCCCGCGGCCCGGGACCACGTCGACGGTGAGGTGGGTGTGCCGCCAGTACGCGTACTGGTCGGCACTCATCCAGAAGGGCGTGTCGTCGGCGACCAGGCCGAGCAGCACATCCGCGGCGCCGACCTGGAACTCGCCGCGCGGATAGCACATCGGCGCGCTGCCGTCGCAGCAGCCGCCGGACTGGTGGAACATCACCGGCCCGTGCGTCGCGGCGAGCCGCCGCACCAGGTCCTCGGCGGCCGGTGTCAGCTCGACGCGCCTGGTGCGAGCGGTCATCAGAAGAACCCGAGCTTCTGGCCGGAGTAGCTGACCAGCAGGTTCTTGGTCTGCTGGTAGTGGTCCAGCATCATCTTGTGGGTCTCGCGGCCGATGCCGGACTTCTTGTAGCCGCCGAAGGCCGCGTGCGCCGGGTAGGCGTGGTAGCAGTTCGTCCACACGCGGCCGGCCTTGATGCCGCGGCCCAGGCGGTAGGCGGTGTTGCCGTCCCGGGTCCACACACCGGCGCCGAGGCCGTACAGCGTGTCGTTGGCGATCTTCAGGGCCTCGTCGACGGAGTCGTACGTGGTGACCGAGACGACCGGGCCGAAGATCTCCTCCTGGAAGATCCGCATGTCGTTGGTGCCGCGGAAGATCGTCGGCTCGATGTAGTAGCCGCCCTCCAGGCCGGCCACGGAGCGCGGGTTGCCGCCGGTGAGGAGTTCGGCGCCCTCCTGCCGGCCGATGTCGATGTAGGAGAGGATCTTCTCGTACTGGTCGTTGCTGGCCTGCGCGCCGATCATGGTCGCCGGGTCCAGCGGGTCGCCGCTGACGATCGCCTTCGTACGCTCGACGCAGCGGGCCATGAACTCGTCGTAGATCGAGGAGTGGACGAGCGCGCGGGACGGACAGGTGCACACCTCGCCCTGGTTCAGCGCGAACATCACGAAGCCCTCGACGGCCTTGTCCAGGAAGTCGTCGTCGGCGGCCAGCACGTCGGGCAGGAAGATGTTGGGGCTCTTGCCGCCCAGTTCCAGCGTGACAGGGATGATGTTCTCGCTGGCGTACTGCATGATCAGCCGGCCGGTCGTGGTCTCGCCGGTGAAGGCGACCTTGGCCACGCGCGGGCTGGAGGCGAGCGGCTTGCCCGCCTCGACGCCGAAGCCGTTGACGACGTTGAGGACGCCCGGCGGGAGCAGGTCGGCGATCAGCTCGACCACCAGCAGCAGGCTGACCGGGGTCTGCTCGGCCGGCTTGATGACCACACAGTTGCCGGCGGCCAGCGCGGGCGCCAGCTTCCAGGCGGCCATCAGAATGGGGAAGTTCCAGGGGATGATCTGGCCGACCACGCCCAGCGGCTCATGGAAGTGGTAGGCGACGGTGTCGTCGTCGATCTCGGCGATGCTACCCTCCTGGGCGCGGACCACTCCGGCGAAGTAGCGGAAGTGGTCGATCGCCAGCGGGATGTCGGCGGCCAGCGTCTCGCGCACCGGCTTGCCGTTCTCCCAGGTCTCCGCGACCGCGATCTTCTGGAGGTTCTCCTCCAGTCGGTCGGCGATCCTGTTCAGGATGTTCGCCCGGTCCGTCGTGGACGTACGGGCCCAGCGCGGCGCGGCCGCGTGGGCGGCGTCCAGGGCGAGTTCGACGTCGGCGGCGGAGGAGCGGGCCACCTCGCAGAACGTCTTGCCGGTCACCGGCGTCGTGTTCGCGAAGTAGCGGCCCTCGACGGGGGCGACCCAGTCGCCGCCGATGAAGTTGTCGTATCGCGGGGCGAAGTTGACGATGCTGCCGTCTGTTCCCGGCTGCGCGTACACCATGGCGGCTCTCCTCGGGGAAATGGCGAGTGCGGTGCTCCGACGGCCCGTGCCGTCGTGCTGCACCGCACTGTGCGACCGCCAGGTTGGCGCGAGGTTGGCGCCGTACCCCCGCCCCGGCGTCAGTCCCGCAGGGCCGTGGCGAGACGGCCGGCCGCGAGGGCGCGGCGGGGATCGCGCGGGCCGAGCAGGCTCAGCGCGAGCTCGTGCACCTCGGCGTCGTAGGAGGCCCGTTCGCCGTAGCGCAGGGCGTGTTCCGGGCTGTTGCTCGCCAGCACCGCCTCGCGGACGGACACCTCCAGATGGGTGCGCCACTCCTCGATGCCCGGCGCCTCGGACCGGGGCAGCAGCGGGCCGCGGTACAGCCGCAGCGCGGTCTCGGTGTCGCCCTGCTCCAGCGCGCGCAGCACCTCGGCCGCGTCGCAGGACACGGGGGTGGTGAGCGCGTAGCGGCGGGTGGCGACCCCGCCGTCGAGGGCGCGGCGCAGATGCGAGATCTCCGCCTTGAACGTCGACGCGGTGACGGCCCGTTCGCCGTACAGGGCGTCGCGGAGTCGTTCGGGCGAGAAGCCGTCCGGTTCCAGGGCGAGCAGCGTGAGGATCTCCAGCTGGCGGGGGCGCAGGGCGAGAGGGACGCCGTCGCGTGACGCCTGTTCACCACCGAGGCAGGTGAGGCGCACGGGGCTGGTGTTCCGCTGAGGCTCGCGGGGCGGTTCGGCGCGGAGCCGGGACTCGATGGTGGCGACGAGGGAGCGCACGGTGGACATGGCCAGCGGGTTGGAGCGGTCCCAGGTGGTGGACATGTCCAGCACGCCGAGAATGCGTCCGTCGGGGCCGTGGACGGGGGCGCAGTAGCAGACCCAGCCGTGCAGCGCGGTGACCAGGTGCTCGGCCGAGAAGACGGAGGAGGGGCGGCCGGTGCGCAGGGCGAGGGACAGGGCGTTGGTGCCCATGGCCTGCTCGTCCCACCGGCCGCCGGGCGCGAAGTTGACGCGCTCGGCCCGGCGGCGCATGGTCGGCCCGCCGCACGTCCACAGGATGGTGCCGGACTCGTCGGTGACGGCGGTGACGAACCCGGCGTCCTCCGCGATGCCGCGCAGCTCGTCGGCGAGGCCGTCGACCGGCCGGCGCAGCGGCGAGCCGCTCCAGCGGTGGTGCACGCCTTCGCCGTCGCTGACCGGGGCGCTGTCCCGGCCCGGGTCCACATGGCTGAGCGATCGCATCCAGGAGTCGGTCACATCACGGCGCAGCTCCTCCCCGCCGACCGGGCTGGAACCGGCGGCTCTCATCCGCGGCACCCAGCGGGACCACTCGCTCTCCAGCCTGACCCTGCGCCGCCGCAGGTCACTGCGCTGTGACATGTGCTTTTCCCTGCCGTAGTACGGGAACAACCGTCTATTGTCCGCCGCGACCGCGCCGCCGCACCTGTCCGGACGGTCCGTCGACCCTGTCCGATCGGACAGGTGTCGCATCCCGCAGCGCGCGCCTAGCGTGGTCTTGAGTCAGACGCCAGTGTTATCAGCCACCCCGGCGGTAAAATCAAGATTGCGTCTGCATTGCGGGCTTCACGCCCTTGGGAGGTCGCATGTCGCTCACGTCCGCAGCGATGGTGACGGGCGGGAACGACCCGAGTGCCGACTGGAGCCGCGACGAGTGCCAGTGCGAGCTCCTGGGACCGCAGGAGACGAGCACGGACGCCGTCCGGCGGTCGGCGCGGCTGGCCAAGTTCCATGTCCCCGAGATCGTGTTCGGGCCCGGCTCGCTCGCCGAGCTGGGGCACTGCGCGCTGCGCCTGGGCGGGCGCCGCCCCTTCCTGGTCACCGACCCCGGGCTGATCGCGGCGGGCTGGGCGGACGAGGCGGTGGCCCATCTGAAGAGGGCCGGACTGCGGCCCGTCGTGTGGTCGGAGGTGACCCCCAACCCCAAGGACCACGAGGTCCAGGCCGGGTTCGAGCGGTACACGGAGAGCGGCTGCGACGTGATCGTCGGCGTGGGCGGCGGCTCCGTCATCGACGCCGCCAAGGGCGTGGCGATCCTGTCGGGCAACGGCGGACGCATCCTCGACTACGAGGGCGTGGACCAGGTGATCCAGCCGATCCCGCCGACCGTGATGGTGCCCTCCACCTCCGGCACCGGCGCGGACGTCTCCCAGTTCGCGGTGATCACCGACACCACCGAACACATCAAGATCACCATCGTGAGCCGTACGCTCGTGCCCGACATCTCCGTGATCGACCCGCGGCTGCTGACCACCATGCCGGACTGGCTCAACGCGGCCACCGGCCTGGACGCGCTGACGCATGCCATCGAGGCGTTCGTGTCCCGGGCGCACAACCCGCTCACCGACATCCACGCCCTGCACGCGGTCGAGCTGATCATCGGCAACCTGGTGCGCACCCAGATCGACCCCAAGGACTTCGGCGCCCGCCTCGCCATGGCGCAGGCCGCGCTGGAGGCCGGGATGGCCTTCACCAACGCCATCCTCGGCGCGACGCACGCCATGAGCCACCAGGTCGGCGGCCTGCTGGACGCCCCGCACGGCGTGGTCAACGGTGTGCTGCTGCCGCATGTGATCCGGTTCAACGCCGAGGCGTGGCCGGACCGTTTCGTCGCGCTGGGCGCGGCGGCCGGACTGCCGACCGCCGGTGTGCCGCCGCACGAGGTGGCGGCCCGGCTCGCGGACCTGGTACGTGCCCTGGCGGACGACGTGGGCGTGCCGAAGGGCCTGGCGAGCCTCGGAGTCGCCGAGCGCGATGTGCCGGTCCTGGCCCGTACGACGCTGAAGGACGCCTGCATGGCCACCAACCCCCGGATCGTCGAACTGCGGGACGTGGAGACACTGTTCCGCGAGGCACTGTGAGGCGGTCCCGGTGAGCGACCTCGAACGGTCACCTCAGACCCCCGACCTGGGCGTGCTCACCGGACTGCGGTCCGGCAAGCGCTCGTTCTACCCCGCGTACGTGCGCTCCACCGAGCGGCTGGAGCGGACGGTGGAGGCCCTCGACGGCATCTCCCGCGCCCTGGTGCGCACCGCGGAGGGGCCGCGCGCCCTGGTCGAGACCGTCGTACGGACCGCCGCCGAGCATCTGCGCGCCCGCTGGCTGCTGCTGGCCGTCGCGGACGGCGCGCTGCGTGCCGCCCGGCCCCGGTTCCTGCTGTACACCGACGACGTCTTCATCGACGACGAGACCCGGATACCCGCCGAGGCACGGCAGCATCTCCAACTGCTGCGCACCCGCCCCTGGGAGGCGCAGGGGCCCGGCCAGGGCCGCGACTGGGTGCGCGCGCCGATGACCCTCGACGACGAACCGGTCGGCGGGATCGCCGCCCAGCCCGGCGCCGGAGTGGAGGTCGCGGACACCGACCTGGCCATCCTGCGGGTGCTCGCCAACCAGGCCGCCGTGGCACTGCACCACACCTTCCTGTTCCACGCGGCGACCACCCTGCGCGGCCGGGCCGACGAGCTGTCCGAGGCCGCCGAGCAGCAGGCCCGTGACCTGGCCGCGCGCAGCGCCCAGTTGGCCGAGACCCAGGCGCGGCTGCTGGACGCCATGCAGCGGCAGGCGCTCGACGACGAGCGGCGCCGCATCGCGCGCGAACTGCACGACAGCGTCTCCCAGTACGTGCTCAGCGCGGGCATGACCCTTGAGGTGTGCCGGGCCGACCTGGCGGCTCTGGGCGGACAGGCCGCGCAGATCGCCGACCGGCTGGCCGGCGCCAAGGACCTCAACCGGCAGGCCGTGGAGCGGCTGCGCGCCGCGATCTACGCCCTCAACCGCACCTCGCAGGAGCCTGTCGGGCCGCTGCCGGTGATGCTGGAGCGGCTCTCCACCGTGCACCTGCCGACGGACCTGGACGTACGGGTGCAGGTGGCGGGCCGGCCGGCGCCGCTGCCGCCCGAGGCCGAGCAGTCCATCCTGCGGCTGACCGGCGAGGCCCTGTTCAACTCCGCCACCCACGGCAAGGCCTGCCGGGCCCTGGTGCGGCTGCGCTATCTGCCCGACGCGATCGTGCTGACCGTCTCCGACGACGGCGGCGGCGATCCGGCCCAGCTGCGGCGCGCTCTGCGTCTGTCCAGGGCCACCGATCTGGCCGGACGCCATCGCGGTCTGGCGAACATGGTCGCCCGGGCCGAGGAGCTCGGCGGCCGACTGTCCATCCGCCGGTCGGGGATGGGAGGCGTCCTGCTGCGGGTCGACGTCCCGCTGCCGGTGAAGCGTGCTCAGGAGGCACCGCAATGACCACCGAACAGCGGGCGGCGGCGCCCACCGAGGCGCTGCGGATCGTGCTGGTCGACGACCACGCGATCGTCCGGCACGGGCTGCGGTCCATCCTGGAGCGCGAGAGCGATCTGGAGGTGGTGGGAGAGGCGAGCACCGCCGCCGAGGCCGCGGCCGTCGTGGAGCGGACCCGTCCCGCGATCGTGCTGCTCGACCTGAAGCTGTCCACGGCGGCCGACACCGAGGGCCTGGAGCTGTGCGCGCGGCTGACGCAACGTCACCCGGACCTGGCGGTACTGGTCCTCACCACGTTCCTCGACGACTCACTGGTGGTGCAGGCCATCCACCACGGGGCGCGCGGCTATGTCGTCAAGGACGTCGACACCACGGAACTGCTGCGCTCCATCCGGGCGGTGGCCCGCAACGAGAGCGCCTTCGACTCGCACGCGGCCGCCGCGATGGTGCGCTCCATGCGGGTGCAGCCGGATCGGCCGAAGTTCACCGAACGGGAGCTGAAGGTCCTGCAGTTGCTCGCTCATGGGCTCAGCAACCGGGAGATCGGCGCGGAGTTGTACATCTCCGAGACGACGGTGAAGTTCCACGTCCGCAACATCATGCGCAAGACGGACGCGGGCAGCCGGGCCGAAGTGGTCTACGAAGCCACGAAGTTGGGCGTGATCTGACAACGAGGAGCCGGGAACCGCCCGTCGGCGGTCCCCGGCTCCCACGCTCATGCCGTCAGCCCACGGCCGGGCGCCCGAGCGGCAGCCCGCGGCCCCCGGTGGCCAGCGAGGTCACATGCAGGAACAGGTAGACCCCGACCGCGACGAAGGCGAAGACGGTGTATCCCGCCGCCGTCTGCAGGGTGGCGGAGCCGTTCAGGGTGGCGAACAGCACCAGCGCGAGGGCCACATCGATCAACGTGAACAGCACGGTGAAGGCGGCCGGCAGCCGTAGCGTGCTCACGGTCAGCAGCACCACGGTGGCCAGCCAGGAGATCAGGAACAGGGCCTGGGTCCGGGTCGCGGTGTCGGCGGTGATCCCGAACCAGCCGTGGAGGAGGCCGAGCACCAGCACCGCGTAGCTCAGCCAGAAGCCGGTGAAGACGCCGAAGACGGCCGCGACGGCACTCTGTCCGAGCGCGGCCGCCCAGAGAGCGGCGATGAGCTGGCCGAGCGCCGTGGCCGCGAGGATGATCGCGAGCGGAGCTCCGGCGGTGCCGGCCGGAACATAGCCGACCAGGGTGAGTCCGAGCGCGATCGAGCCCACGACGAACGTGGGCACGCCGATCAGCGCCGGGTCACCGTCGAGCGGGCCCGGCGTGGCCTGAGGCCGGGACTTCGCGTGGGCTGCGGAGGCGGTACCCACCGCGTCCGTTTCCGAGAGGGACATGAACGCTCCTTTGCGTTACGGGGTTGACCATCGAGGGCGGCGCAGTCTTGGGGGGCGTTGCTCAGCCGGGTTCGACCACCAGCCAGCCGCCGTGGAAGGAGCCGACCTGGAAGCGGTGGCCCGTACGGCGGCCGAGGGCGGCGAGCTGCCGCGGGCTGAAGCACCGCACATGCCCGTACGCGGCGGTCGGCTCGTCCTCGTAGGGCACGGCCACCACCACCCGCCGTCGGGCCAGCCGCAGCGCCTCCTGGAGGACGGCGTCGCCGTGCTCGGGGTCGAGGTGCTCCAGCACATGGACGACGGTGACGGTGTCTACCGAGGCGTCCGGCAGCGGCACCTGGGCCGCGTCGCAGACCAGCACGTCCAGCATCAGGCCCCGCGCGCCGGCCACGGTGCCGAGCAGGCGCATGGTGCCCCGCGAGAGGTCGGAGGCGATCACGGTCCGCTCCTGTCGCTCGGCGAGCAGCAGCGGCAGGAAGCCGAAGCAGGAGCCGAGATCCAGCACGGAGCCGGGCCCGACGAGGTCCAGCGTGCGCCGGTACACCGGGGCGAAGCCGGCGATCGAGGAGTGCACGGCGGGCTCCGGCGTCTGCCAGTACTGCCTGATGCGGGTCAGTGTGTTGTCGTAGAACGTCGTCCACGCGGGCAGCGGGCCGTCCACGCACGAGCGCACCACGCCGGTGAAGACCCGCTCGAAGACATCGCTGCCGGACAGCCAGCCGGGTGCGAACAGCTCCTCGGCGAGCAGCCCGGCCAGGTCGTTGTCCAACTGCCCGGGGCTCAGGCGGTGGCCCAGCTCGATACGGCGGCCGCGGCGGTGCAGCGTGAAGTGGTCGGTGCGGACGATGGGTTGCGACGGCGCGCCCTGAGCCACGCGGTCATGGCGGACGACCCGGACCAGATGGTCCACGTAGAGGCCGGGCGCGCTCGGCGCCAGTGGGTCGATACGGCGCGCGGCGATCGCGCTGCGCAGGCTCGGGACACTCACGGCAACTCCCCCAGGCGGTGTGCGGTGTGCGGTGTTCATCGGCCCGAGGCCTCCACCGCCATGCGGTGGGCGGTGCGCTCCAGGCCGGCGAGGTCGGCGACCACCTGCACGCGGTCGCAGTACTCGGCGTAGGCGGGCAGGTCGCAGCCGCCCAGGCCCCAGGAGTAGCGGGGTTCCGGGGTCAGCCAGATCGTCCGGCGCACCCGGCGGGCGATCTCCGCGAACGCCTCGGTCCGCGGCGGGTTGCCGTTGCCGCGGCCGTCGCCCAGCACCAGCAGCGTGGTGCGCCGGCCCAGCGCCGGCGTGTGGTCGGCGAGCAGCGTCTCGAAGGTCCGGCCGTAGTCAGAGGTGGCGTCCACGTCCAGCAGACCGCCGGCCGGCAGCCCGTCGAAGACCAGCCCCAGCGCCCGCTCCAGCGGATGCTCCGCGAACAGCTCGGTGATCTCGGTGGGTTCGTCGACGAAGGCGTACGACCGGACCTGCCCGAACAGGGACTGCAGCCCGTGCACCAGGTGCAGGGTGAAGCGGGCGGTGGCCCGCACGGACAGCGAGACATCGGCGAGGATCACCAGACGGGGCCGGTCCTCGGCGCGGGTGACGGTGACGGGCCTGAACGGTACGCCGTCGTAGCGCATGTTGCGGCGCATGGTGCGGCCCGGATGGACCCGCCCGGTGGGGGTGCTGCGTCTGCGGCTGGTCAGGGCACCGCGCACGGTGCGGCCGACCCGGCGCAGCGCCTCCTCCAACTGGCCGCGTTCGTCCTCGTCGACCGCTTCGAGACGGGCGCGTTCGGCGATCCGGGCGGACTCCACGGCCACCGCCTGGAGTTCGGCCAGCCGGTCCAGATGACGTTTGAGCAGTTCGGGCAGGCTGTCGATGAGACCCGTCAACTGCCCCCCGATCGCGATTCCTCCGGGGTCGTCCTCCTGCTCGGCGAGCCAGCCGAGCAGGGCGTCGCGCTGGGCGACGGTCAGGGTCGTGTCGACCGGCTGCCCGGACGTCGCCGCGAGCCGTCCGGGGATGCCGGCGCCGTGCAGCCGCTCGGTCTCCAGCTGGACGGACGGTGTGTCGTCGCGCCCGGCGGTGGCACCGTCCTTCGACAGGACGATCTCGTCGGTCATCGAGGCCAGGTCGATCTTGTTGGCCTCCTGGTGCAGGTTGTACTGCTGGGCCAGGTCCTGCTGGTCGAAGTAGTCGCGGATGTCGGACGGCTTGCCGTGGCTGTGGCCCTGCTGCGGGGTCTCGGAGGGCTCGTCGGAGACGGTGAACGACTCCAGGTCCCCGGTGTCGGTGAAGTCGTCGTGCGCGTGGCCGTGCCCGTGTCCGTCGCCGGCGGGGTCCACCGGGCGCAGCGAGAAGAACGCGCTGAACAGGTCGTCGAACAGCACGTCGTCGCGGCGGTCCTTCACCAGCGTCATGCGCAGGGCCTCGCGCAGGGTCTCCCGCTCGCCGAGCACGCCGGGCTGGGCCGCCCCGCGCATGGCGTCCATCGCCTCCGCCACGGAGACCCGCAGGCCGAACAGCCGCAGCACGCGGACGAATCGGTGCACGCCGGCTTCCATGCACGCCTCCCTGATCAGTCGGTGCGGCGCCGCGCGACGGCGGCGAACGAGCGGGCGCCCTGACCGGTGCCCGTGGTGGTGCGGTGCGTCGGACCGGTGCCCGGGGCGCCGTAGTAGCCCTCGTCGTGCCGGCCCTGCCGGTCCATGGCGGCCCGCACCGCACGCCCGTCCGGCTCGTGCGGCTCACCGTGACCATGGTGGTGATGATGGCCGCCATGGTGGTGGCCGGGCTCGGGCAGCGTGCGGTTGGGGTCGACCAGACGCGGCAGGACGTCCAGCGCCCGGTGCAGGTCACGCTCGTACTTCAGGACCACGTTGGCGGTGTCGGCGAGGACCGCCGGGTCGAGTTCGTCGACACCGAGCACGGCGAGGGTGCGCGCCCAGTCGACGGTCTCGGAGATGCTGGGGCTCTTGCGCAGCGGCAGCTCGCGCAGGCCCCGCACCACGTCCACCAGATGGCGGGCCGTGGCCTCGGGCAGGCCCGTGTCCTTGGACCGCACGATCTCCAACTCCCGCTCGGCGTCCGGGTAGTCGAGGAACAGGTGCAGGCACCGGCGCTTCAACGCGGCCGACAGGTCACGGGTGTTGTTGGAGGTGAGGACGACGTACGGCGGGACCTTCGCGGTGTACGTGCCGATCTCCGGCACCGACACCTGGTACTCGGCGAGGCACTCCAGCAGGACGGCCTCGAGCGCCTCGTCGGCCCGGTCGACCTCGTCGATCAGCAGCACGGCGGGCTGCTCACCGCGTACCGCGTCCAGCAGCGGGCGCGGCGCGAGGAACCGGTCGGAGAAGAAGACGCTGTCCTGCTCCTCGATCCGGTGCACGGCGGAGGCCAGGTCGGGGGCGTCGGCGGTGAGGTCGCCGATCTTCTCCCGCAGCATCTGGGTGTACAGCAGCTGCTTGCCGTAGTCCCACTCGTACAGGGCGCGGCTCTCGTCCTGGCCCTCGTAGCACTGCAGGCGCAGCAGCCGGCGGCCGGTGGCGGCGGCGAGCGTCTTGGCGAGCTCGGTCTTGCCGACGCCGGCCGGGCCCTCCAGGAGCAGCGGCTTGTCGAGTCGGGTCTGCAGATACACGGTGGTGGCGAGCCGCCGGTCGGCGATGTAGCCGTGGGCGGCGAACCGCCCGGTGACGTCGTCGACCGAGGTGAAGGCGGGGTTCTCGGATGTGGCGGGCACGGTGTCTCCGTCCGGTGGGGCGGGAGCGGGGGGTGACCTCCCACAGTGCGAACCCCCCGCTCCCGGTTCGGGGTGCTCAGCCGAGCAGGTCGTCCAGGTCGCCGGTCATGCAGTGCTCGACGACGGGGCGGACGGTGTCGAACGTGCACTCCTTGGCGTTGCCCGGGGTGCAGGCGTCGCCGAGGACGTGGTGCGTGATGCGGTCGACGTCACCGGCGTCGCCCTTGATGACCTTGGCCTGCTCGTAGAACTTCGTCGGGCCCTGGCCGAGGCGGTTCTTGGAGTACGAGTCCTGCTGCACGTCGGTGAACTTCTCCGGGATGCCGACGTCACGCAGCAGCCGGATGCCCGCGGCGAGAGCGGCCTCGGCGGCCTTCACCTTGGTCATGCCGTGCGTGTCGACACCCATCGCCTCGGCGATGTCCGCGAACCGCTCATAGTGGGCCGGCATGTTGAACGCCCAGACACGGGGCAGCGCGATGGCGTTGTTGAGCCCGTGGTGGGTGTCGTAGAACGCGCTGACCGCGTGCGAGATGGAGTGGATGATGCCCAGGCCACCGGAGTTGAAGGCCTGCGCCGCGATGTACTGGGCGTACATCATGCCCTCGCGGCCGGCCAGGTCCTGGCCGTTCCACACCGCCTGACGCAGATGGCGGGCGGTGAGCCGGATCGCGTGCAGCGCGTTGCCCAGCGACGGCTGGAAGTTCAGGCGCGAGACGTACGGCTCGGAGGCGTGCGCGAGGACGTCGAAGCCGCACTGGGCGGTGTAGTCCAGCGGGCAGTCGTAGTACAGCGTCGGGTCGTCGATGGCGAGGGTGGCCACCGAGGCGTCGTCGAACGCGACGTACTTGTGGGGGTTGTCGGGGTCCGTGGTGGTGTCGGTGATGACGTACGCCCAGGACGTCTCCGAACCGGTGCCGGCCGTGGTGGACACGGCGATGTGCGGCGGGTTCTTGGGGTTCTCGGACTTGTTGAAGCCCTCGAAGTCGTTGACGTTGCGGCCGTCGTGGGCGACGGAGACACGGGCGCCCTTGCACGCGTCGTGCGACGAGCCGCCGCCGATCGACACGAACGAGTCGCACTTGTTCTCCTGGTACAGCGCCACGGCGTCCATGACGTTGTAGTCCTTGGGGTTCGACTCGACCTTGTCGTACACGACGACATCGAGGCCGTGGTACCGCATCGACTCGACGATCTTGTGCACGGTGTCGCTGCCGCGCAGACCGGTGGTCATCACCAGCGTGCGGCTAAATCCCAGCTTCTTGGCCTCCGGCCCGATCAGCTCATGGGCGCCCGGGCCCATCAGCGCCCGGGGGAAGGGGTGGAACTCCTTGATCGGGAACGGCTTGAGAAGTTCTTCGACCTGCATGATCGCGACTTTCCTCTCTGCGGGGAGTTCGTGGCGTGACTCACCCTCGGGGACGGCGTGGCCGGGCGACACCGGCCGCTCGGACGGCAGCGGGGCGCGGACGGAGGGGCCCCGACCTGTCCGATCGGAGGGGGCACCGGCACACCTGTCCGACCGGACAGGGCGAGGGCGGCCGGAAGCAGGGCGAGCGGCGCCGTAGCCCGCCCGTAGCGTCGAGAGCGGCCGGTCGGTGAACGACGCATCCGGTCTCCAACACCCGTTCCTCGCAAGGAGTTTCACCATGAACGACGATCTGACCAGGGCTGAACCGGACGCCGTCGACGCCGTCGACAACACCGACGTCGTCGTCGAGGAGGTCCTCGTCGAAGAGGTGTCCATCGACGGCATGTGCGGCGTCTACTAGTCCGGCGCCATGACCACCCCAGCGAACGCCCCGGCGGCCGCCGCACTCGACATGGCGCGCGCGTACCGGCTGAACCCCTCCGTCGCGCTGCGCCCCGAGCCGTTCGGGGCGCTCGCCTACCACTTCGGCAACCGCCGGCTGTCCTTCCTGAAGGCGCCGGAACTCGTCGAACTGGTCCGGGGACTCGACCGCCACCCCAGCGTCGGACACGCCCTCGCCGACGTGCCCGACGCCCGGCGGGACGTCTTCCTGCGCGCGCTGGCCTCCCTGGCCGCCGCCGACATGATCATTCCTCAGCGCAGTGCAACCGGAGCGCCGTGATGACGACCCTGCACGATCCCCCGTCCGCCGAACGCGTGCCCGCCCTCGTCGAGCAGTTCAAGGGCGGCCTGCACGCCCCGATCTGCCTGACCTGGGAGTGGACGTACGCGTGCAACCTGTCCTGCGCGCACTGTCTGTCCTCGTCCGGGCGGCGCGACCCGCTGGAGCTGTCCACGGACGAGATCAAGTCCGTGATCGACGAACTGCAGCGCATGCAGGTCTTCTACGTCAACGTCGGCGGCGGCGAGCCCACGGTCCGCCCCGACTTCTGGGAGCTGCTCGACTACGCGATCGCCCACCAGGTCGGCGTGAAGTTCTCCACCAACGGGCTGCGCCTCACCCCCGAACGGGCGCGCCGGCTGGCCGCGACCGACTACGTCGACGTCCAGATCTCCCTCGACGGCGCCACCCGCGAGGTCAACGACGCGGTGCGCGGCCGGGGTTCGTACGACATGGCGATCCGGGCCATGGAGAACCTCGCGGACGCCGGGTTCCGCGACTTCAAGATCTCGGTCGTGATGACCCGCCAGAACGTCGCACAGCTCGACGACTTCGCGGCGATCGCCGACCGCTACGGCGCCCAACTGCGCATCACCCGGCTCAGGCCGTCCGGGCGGGGCGCCGACGTGTGGGACGAGCTGCATCCGACCGCCGAGCAGCAGTACGACATCTACGCCTGGCTCCTCGGCCACGGCGAGCGGGTCCTCACCGGAGACTCCTTCTTCCACCTGAACGCGCTGGGCTCCGAGCCGCTGCCCGGCCTGAACCTGTGCGGCGCCGGACGCGTGGTGTGTCTGATCGACCCGGTAGGTGACGTGTACGCCTGCCCGTTCGCCATCCACGACGCGTTCAAGGCGGGCAATGTGCGCTCCCCGGGCGGGTTCGACCGGGTGTGGCGCGAGTCGGAGCTGTTCACCGAACTGCGCCGGCCCACGACCGGGGGCGCCTGCTCGGGCTGCCCGGCGTACGACTCCTGCCAGGGCGGCTGCATGGCCGCCAAGTTCTTCACCGGCCTGCCGCTGGACGGTCCCGACCCGGAGTGCGTGAAGGGCCACGGCGCCGCCGCGCTGGCGTCGGTGAGGCCCGGCGCACTGCCGCGCCAGGGCAACGACCACTCGCACCGGACCGTGCCCCTCGGCATGCCCGCGGTGCGCACCGAGCGCCCCGACCGCCTCTGCGACGAGAGCCCGCTGGCCGGTCTCCACGCCGTGCACGACACGAAAGGAACGTCATGAGCAAGTGGTTCGAGACGGTCGCCGAGGCCCAGCGAAGGGCCGGCAAGCGACTGCCGAAGTCCGTCTACAGCGCGCTGCTCGCCGGTTCCGAGAAGGGCACGTCCTACGACGACAACACCAAGGCGTTCGCGGAACTGGGCTTCGCGCCCCACGTCGCCGGGCTGTCGGCCAAGCGTGACCAGTCGACGACGGTACTGGGCGAACAGATCTCCCTGCCGGTGATCATCTCCCCGACCGGTGTGCAGGCCGTGCACCCCGACGGTGAGGTGGCGGTGGCCCGCGCGGCCGCGGCCCGGGGCACGGCGATGGGGCTCAGCTCGTTCGCGAGCAAGCCCCTGGCGGATGTCGTCGCCGCCAACCCGCGGACGTTCTTCCAGATGTACTGGATGGGCTCCAAGGACGCGATGCTGCGCCGCATCCAGCACGCGTACGAGGCGGGCGCCAAGGCGCTGATCGTCACCCTTGACTGGTCCTTCTCGCACGGCCGCGACTGGGGCAGCCCCAAGATCCCCGAGCGGCTGGACCTCAAGGCGATGGCACGCTTCGCCCCCGAGGCGCTCGCCCGCCCCCGCTGGCTGCTGGACTTCGCCAGATCGGGCCGCCTGCCCGACCTGACGGCACCCAACCTCGCCGACCCCGGACAGGACGCTCCTACGTTCTTCGGGGCCTACGGCGAGTGGATGGGGACCCCGCCCCCGTCGTGGGAGGACGTGCGCTGGCTGCGCGAGCAGTGGGACGGGCCGTTCCTGCTCAAGGGCGTGTGCCGGGTGGACGACGCCCTGCGCGCGGTCGACGCCGGTGTCACCGCCATCTCGGTGTCCAACCACGGCGGCAACAACCTGGACAGCACCCCGGCCCCGATCCGCGCCCTGCCGGCCATCGCGGACGCGGTCGGCTCCCAGGTCGAGATCGTGCTGGACAGCGGCATCCGCCGGGGCAGCGACGTGGTCAAGGCCCTGGCGCTCGGTGCGCGGGCCGTGATGATCGGCCGCGCCTACCTGTGGGGCCTGGCCGCGGGCGGGCAGAGCGGCGTGGAGAACGTGCTGGACATCCTGCGCGGCGGCATCGACTCCGCGCTGCTGGGCCTCGGCCGTTCGTCCGTGCAGGAGCTGACCCGTGACGACGTGGTGATCCCGCCGGGGTTCACCCGGACCCTGGGCGCGGTCTGACATGGCGGCCGGTCCCGTCCCCACAGAGGGCGCGGAAGGGGCGCGGTTCTCCTCGGCACCCCGCCTCGCCGACCTCACCTGGCCCGACCTCACCGACCGCGCCCCCCTGGTGCTGCTGCCCCTCGGCTCCTGCGAACAGCACGGCCCGCACCTGCCGTTGGACACCGACACCACCGTGGCCTGCGTGGTCGCCGCACGTGCCGCCCAGCGGCTGCGCGGCGAGGCCGACGTGCTGGTCGCGCCGTGCCAGCCGTACGGCGCCAGCGGCGAGCACGAGGGGTTCCCGGGCACCGTGTCCGTCGGCCATGACGCGCTGCGCCTGCTGGTCACGGAGATCGGCCGCTCCATGCTGCGCTGGGCGGGCCGGCTGCTCGTGGTCAACGGGCACGGCGGCAACCTGGTGAGCCTCGCCGACGCGGTGACCGGGCTGCGGCACGAGCGCCGGGACGTGGCCTGGTGGCCGTGCCTGCCGCCCGGCTCCGACGCCCACGCGGGCCACGCCGAGACCTCGATGATGCTGCGGCTGCGCTCGTCGGCGGTCCGGCGGGAACGGGCCGTCGCCGGACCGACCGACGCGGTCCATCTGCTGATGGACCGGCTGGTCACCGAATCCGTCCGCGGGGTCAGCCCGTCCGGTGTCCTCGGCGACCCCACCGGGGCCCGAGCGAGCGAGGGCGAACGGCTCCTCGACAGCATGGCGGACCGGCTCGCCGCCGACATCCGCGCCTGGAAGGTCTCAGGGCGCGGCCGGCTGGGGCTGCCCGAGCGGCAGCCTGTGGAGGCGGGGCGATGACCGGCCCCAGGGTCGCCGTCGTCACCGGCGCCGCCCGCGGCATCGGCGCGGCGACCGTACGCCGGCTGGCCCGCGCGGGCTGGGCGGTGGTCGCCGTGGACCGCTGCGCCGACGACCCCGACGTGCCGTATCCGCTGGCCGAGCCCGGCCAACTGGACGTCCTCGCCCAGGGTTTCCCGCTGGTCCGTCCGGTCCGCGCGGACGTCCGGGACGAGCCCGCGCTGCGTGCGGCCGTCGACCTCGCCGAGAGCGAGTTCGGCGGACTCGACGCCGCCGTGGCCGCGGCTGCCGTCCTGCTCGGCGGCGGCCCGGTGTGGGAGCAGACCGACGCGCAGTGGCGGACCCTGCTCGACGTGGACGTCATGGGCGTCACCCGGCTCGCCCGCGCCGCCGTACCCGCCCTGCTGCGCAGACCCCGGCCCCGCAGCGGCCGGTTCGTGGCCCTCGCCTCGGCCGCGGCGCACCGCGGGCTGTGGCACCTGGGCGCCTACTGCGCCGCCAAGCACGCCGTGGTCGGCCTGGTCCGCGGCCTCGCCTGCGACCTGCGCGGCACCGGGGTCAACGCCCTCGCCGTGTCACCCGGCTCGACCCGCACGGACATGCTCCGGGCCACCGCCGGCCTGTACGACCTGCCCGACATCGACGACCTCGCCGACCGGCAGCTCACCGGTCGCCCACTGGAACCGGAGGAGGTGGCCGCCGTGGTGGCCTGGGCCTGCTCTGCCGACTCCTTCGCCGTCACCGGCTCCGTACTCCACGCGGACGGGGGATTCACGGCATGACACTCGTACGCTCTCTGCCCTCACCGGGTGTGCTCGTTCCCCCGGCCGACGCCACCCTGCCCGCAGGATTCACGGTCGAACTCGCCCCCGGGACCCACCGCTCGCGGGACGGACGGCTCATGACCGGCGGGTCACCGCTGAGGCTGATCCGGCTGACCGACGCGGCCGTCCGGCGCCTGGGCGACGGCCGGTTCTCCGTGACGGACGCGCCGAGCGCGGCCCTGGCCCGGCGGCTGCTGGACGCCGGCGTGGTGCACCCGCGCCCCGCCAGGGTGGCGCCGACGACGCCGGCCGAGGACACGACGGTCGTGATCCCCGTCCGCGACCGCGCCGCCCAACTCGACCGGCTCCTGGACGCCCTGCGCTCCGACCCGGCGACCGCTGCCCTGCCGGTGCTGGTGGTGGACGACGGCTCCGACGCCCCGGCCGCCCTGGCAGGCGTGGCCCGCCGACACGGCGCCCGGCTGCTGGTGCACCCGTACAACCGGGGCCCGGCGGCGGCACGCAACACCGGCCTGCGCCACGCCCGCACCGCGTACGTGGCGTTCTGCGACTCCGACGTGGTGCCCGAACCGGGCTGGCTCGCAACCCTGCTGGCGCAGTTCGCCGATCCGGCGGTGGCGCTCGCCGCGCCCCGGGTGGTCGCGCTGCCGGTGCCCTCACCGGGGCTCCTGGACCGGTACGAGGAGGTCCGCTCGCCGCTGGACATGGGCGCGGTGGAAGGACCGGTGGTGCCCGTGTCGGCGCTCTCCTACGTGCCCAGCGCGACGATCGTGGTCCGCAGAACGGCCGTCGGCGCCGGATTCGACCCGGCCCTGCGCGTCGGCGAGGACGTCGACCTGTGCATGCGGCTGCACGAGGCGGGCTGGCGGCTGCGCTACGTCCCCTCGGCCCGGGTCGGCCACCGCCACCGCACCGACCCGCGCAGCTGGCTCGCCCAACGCGCGGGGTACGGCACCGGCGCCGCCGCCCTGGCGCTGCGTCACCCCGGACTCGTGCCGCCGCTGTACGCCGCGCCCTGGTCGCTGGCCGCCTGCGCCCTGCTGCTGCGGGGCCGGCCGGTGTCGGTGGCCGCGGCCGTGGCGCTGACCGGCGTGACCGCCGTACGGCTGGCCCGCCGGATGCCCGACGCCGACCGGCCGGCGCGCGCCGGCGCCCTGCTGACGCTCGCCGCGGTGCGCGGCACCGCCGAGCAACTGCTGCGCTGCGCCACTCGCCACCACTGGCCGGTCGCCCTCGCCGCGGCCGGCGTGAACCGCCGCGCACGGCAGGTGCTGATCGCCGCCGCCGTCGCCGACGGGCTGCTCGACCACCGGCGCTCCGGCAGCACGCTCCCGCCCCTCACCCACCTGGTGCTTCGCCGCCTGGACGACCTGGCCTACGGCTGGGGCGTATGGCAGGGCGCTCTGCGCCACAGGACCACCTCCCCGCTACGGCCACGACTCGCGCTGCGCGTGGTGAGCCGCTGGACCGGCGCACGCCCCCAGCCGTAGAGCTGCGCACGCGCCCGGCCGTGGAGCAGCGCGCGCCCCCCGGCCGTAGAGCGGCGCACTTCCTGGGCCGTGGATCAGCGCGCGCCGTGACCGCCAACCTGCCGCCAACCCTGTCCGCCCACTGTGGCCCTCGGGGACAGGCCCGCCCCCGGGCAGGCCCCGCCCCGGCACCCGCACCTCACTGGAGGATTCCGTATGTCTCCCCGTTCCGACCACCAGGTCCGCCCGCAGAGCCCGCGCCCCATCCCGGGCACGGCCCGGCCCGTACCGTCCGCGCAGGCCGGCGACGACGACCGCCTGGCGTTCTGGGCGGAACAGGCCGCGCGGCTGGACTGGGACACCGGGTGGGACGAGGTCCTCGACTGGTCGGACGCCCCCTTCGCCCGCTGGTTCACCGGCGGGAAGCTGAACGTGGCGTACAACTGCGTCGACCGGCATGTCGAGGCCGGACACGGCGACCAGGTGGCCTTCCACTGGGAGGGCGAGCCCGGTGACACCCGTACGATCACCTACGCCGAGCTGCGGAGCGAGGTCTGCCGGACCGCCAACGCGCTGCTGTCCCTGGGCCTGCGCGCCGGGGACCGGGTCGCGATCCAGCTGCCGATGATCCCCGAGGCGGTGTTCGCCATGCTGGCCTGCGCGCGGCTCGGGCTGCCGCACAGCGTGGTCTTCGGCGGGTTCTCCCCGGCCGCGCTCCAGTCCCGTATCGAGGACGCCGAGGCACGGCTGCTCATCACCGCGGACGGCCAGTACCGCCGGGGCAGGGCCGAGCCGATGAAGGCCAACACTGACGAGGCGACCTCGGCCACGCCGGGCGTCGAGCACGTCCTGGTGGTTCGCCGCACCGGCACCGAGGTGCCGTGGACCGAGGGCCGCGACCTGTGGTGGCACGAGCTGGTGGACGCCCAGTCCGACCGGCACACCCCCGAGGCGTTCGACGCCGAGCACCCGCTGTTCATCCTCTACACCTCGGGCACCACGGGGAAGCCGAAGGGCATCCTGCACACCTCCGGCGGCTACCTCACCCAGACCGCGTACACCCACCGCACCGTCTTCGGCCTCGACCCGGACACCGACGTGTACTGGTGCACCGCGGACGTCGGCTGGATCACCGGGCACTCGTACATCGTCTACGGGCCGCTCGCCAACCGCACCACATCCGTCCTGTACGAGGGCACGCCCAACTCCCCCCACGAGGGGCGGCACTTCGAGATGATCGAGAAGTACGGCGTCTCCGTCTACTACACGGCGCCCACGCTCATCCGGACCTTCATGAAGTGGGGCGAGGACCTCCCGGCCCGCTACGACCTGTCGTCGATCGGGGTGCTCGGCAGTGTGGGTGAGCCGATCAACCCCGAGGCGTGGCGCTGGTACCGCAAGCACCTCGGGGCCGACCGGGCGCCGGTCGTGGACACCTGGTGGCAGACGGAGACGGGTGCGGTGATGATCGCGCCGCTGCCCGACAGCCCGGGCTTGAAGCCCGGTTCGGCGCAGACCCCGCTGCCGGGGATCTCCGCCAAGGTGGTCGACGACCAGGGCAGGGAGGTCGGCCGGGGCGAGAGCGGCTGTCTGGTGCTGGACCAGCCGTGGCCGTCCATGCTGCGCGGGGTGTGGGGTGACGAGGAACGCTTCCGGGAGACGTACTGGTCCCGCTTCGCGGCGCAGGGTTACTACTTCGCCGGGGACGGCGCCCGCTACGACGAGGACGGCGACATCTGGCTGCTCGGCCGCGTCGACGACGTGATGAACGTGTCGGGGCACCGGATCTCCACCTCCGAGGTCGAGTCGGCGCTCGTCTCGCACCCCGCGGTGGCCGAGGCGGCCGTGGTCGGCGCCTCGGACGCGACGACCGGACAGGCGATCGTCGCCTTCGTCATCCTGCGCGCGGACGCCGGGGAAGAGGTGGCGACCGGAGTCCTGCGCGAGCACGTGGCGCGGGAGATCGGCCCCATCGCCAAGCCCCGCCAGATCATGGTCGTCCCCGAGCTGCCCAAGACACGCTCCGGCAAGATCATGCGCCGGCTGCTGCGGGACGTCGCGGAGAACCGGGAGGTCGGCGACGTCACCACGCTCGCGGACGCCTCGGTCATGGACCTCATCAGCGCCGGCCGGACCGATCCGTCCCGCCCGGCCGACTGACCGGCGAAGGACCAGGAGGCACCGTCATGGCACACACACGCACGCTGACCGGCCGGGTCGTACTCGTCACCGGGGAGGGCGGCCTCGCCGCCGCCATGGCGGGAAGCCTCCTGGCCCGCGGAGCCGTCGTGGCGCTGGCCGGCCCCGACGCCGAGGAGACCCGCCGCACGGCACCGCCGGGCTCCCCGCTGCTCGCGCTGACCTCGGCCCGCGACGGCATGGCCGGGCCCGCCCAGGCCGTCGACAGGGTCGTCGAGCGGCTCGGACGCCTGGACCACCTGGTGAACCTGGTGGCGGGCCGCCCCAGCCCGGGTCCGCTGATGGAACTGGACCCGCTGGCCCTGCGCGACGTCCTGCACCGCGACCTGGTGACCCCGCTGGCCTGCACCCAGCGCGCCTACTGGCGCTGGATGGCCGCCCACGGCGGATCGGTGGTGAACGTGGTGGCGGACACGGCGCGCAGCGGCCCTCAGGACGCCGCCCTGGGCGCTCTCACCGAACTCACCGAATGGCTCGCCGCCGAACTGGCCCCACAGGTGCACGTCCGCACGCTGATCCCGAGCCCGTCCCTGGCGACGGTGGCCTACCGGCACGCCGTGTCAGAGGTGCTGTGCGATCTGCTGCTCCACGGCACGGACCCCGCCGACGGGCCGGTGCTCGTCCTGAGCGAGGAACCCGCCTGCCCGACCCGGGCCGCCTGACCCGACCGAACACACGAACCCGAAAGGTGTCACCCTGATGCGCATCGTCCTCATCGGCCCCCCTGGAGCGGGCAAGGGCACCCAGGCAGCCGTTCTCAGCGAGCGGCTCCACGTCCCCCACATCTCCACCGGCGACCTGTTCCGGGACCATGTCACCCGCCGGACCCCCCTCGGCCGGGACGCCCAGCGCTACCTCGACACCGGCGAACTCGTCCCCGACACCGTCACCGTCGGCATGGTCCGCGAACGCCTCGCGCGCCCGGACGCCCGGCACGGCTTCCTCCTCGACGGATTCCCCCGTACGGTGCCGCAGGCCCGGGAACTCACCACCGTACTGGCCGCCACCGGCGCCACGCTGGACGCGGTGCTGGAGCTCACGGCGCCCGAAGACGTCGTGGTGCAACGGCTGTTGAGCCGAGGCCGGCCGGACGACACCGAGGACGTCGTACGGCACCGGCAGCGGGTGTACGAGAGTCGGACCGCGCCGCTCCTCGCCCACTACGCGGGCATCCTGGTCACGGTTCCCGCGGTCGGGCCGGTCGAGGACATCACGGCGCGTGCCCTGGCGGGCCTGACGGAGGCGGGGGCCGCCTGAGCGAAGGACGGTCAGTCGAGACAGAACTCGTTGCCCTCGACGTCCTGCATCACGATGCAGGACTCGTTCTCCTCATCGGCAAGGAGCACCTGCACCTGCACCGCACCGAGCGCCACCAGCCGCTCGCATTCGGCCTGGAGCGTGGCCAGGCGCTCGTCACCCACGAGTCCGGTACCGACCCGCACATCGAGATGCACCCGGTTCTTGGCGACCTTGCCCTCGGGAACGCGCTGGAAGTACAGCCGCGGGCCCACCCCCGTGGGATCACTGCACGCGAACCACGAACCCCGCTCCTCCGCAGGCAGCGAGCGATTGAAGTCGTCCCACGTGGCGAACCCCTCCGGCGGCGGCGGTGCGACATACCCCAGCACCTCGCACCAGAAACGACCGACGCGCTCAGGCTCTGCGCAGTCGAAGGTGACCTGGACCTTTTTCACCGATGCCATCGGGCCACCATAACAAAGGGATGATCATGCTCGATCGCCGGTACTGATGCGCGGCAGCGTTCGTCGGCGGCCAGGCGCTCGCGCCGGACGGCAGCCTGGTGCCGGAGGGCAGCCGCATATGATCACGTCTCCGAACCCGAGAGCGACAGGAGGCCGAACGCGCATGGAGGATCAGCGTGTTGTGGTGGTGACCGGCGGAGGGACGGGGATCGGCGCGGCGACCGCACGCCTGCTCCGGGCGGCCGGGCACGATGTCGTCGTCTCCGGCCGACGGCCGGAGCCGCTGCACCGCATCGCCGAGGAGACCGGAGCGCTGGCCTGCCCGGCTGACACCACCGAGCCGGATGACGTTCTCCGTCTGGTGGACACCGTCGTCGCCCGATTCGGCCGGCTCGACGGGCTGGTCGTCAACGCGGGCGTGGGGCGCGGCGGGGGAGTCGGGGAACTGTCCGACGAGGACTGGGAGTTGGTGCTCCGCACCAACCTCACCGGCCCGTTCCTTCTGATGCGGGCGGCACTGCCCCACCTGCTTCGCGCCCGGGGCTCGGTCGTCGCCGTCGCTTCGGTCTCCGCTCTGCGCAACGGAGTGGGCAACGCCGCCTACGCCACGTCCAAGGCGGCACTGCTGCAGTTGTGCCGGTCGCTGTCCGTCGACTACGGCCCGCAGGGTCTGCGAGCCAACACCGTCTGCCCCAGCTGGGTGCGCACCGAGATGGCCGATCGCCGCATGGCCCGCTTCGTCGAGGACGCCGGACTGGTCTCCGGCGAGCTGGACGAAGCGTACGAGGAAGCCACCCGGCTGCTGCCGGCCCGCCGCCCCGGAGACCCCCAGGAGGTGGCCGAGGCCATCGCCTGGCTGCTCTCACCGGCCGCGTCCTTCGTCAACGGAGCCGTGCTGACCGTGGACGGAGGCGCGACCGCTGTCGACCCCGGGACTGTTCCCTTCGATTTCAGCGTCGTCCCACGCGAGAGTAAGGGTTGACCCCCTGCGCAGCAGCCGATTGCTCGGGCGCCTGTCACAGCGCCCGGGCCGCGTAGGCCCTGACGTCCGCGTCCGGGTCCGTCGTCGCGGTGGCCAGAGCCTGCCGGGCTTCGGCGACGGCGCGGTGGCGGATCAGTGCCCTCACGGCGGCCTTACGGACATCGGCGTTGGGGTCGGCGAGCGTCTTGGCGAGGGCCGGTACGGCCTGGCCGGGGTCTGCGGAGGACAGGGCGGTCGCGGCGCCGGCCCGTACCTGCCAGGCCGGGTCGGACAGGGCGGCCTCGGCGCGTGCGGCCGGCGGGGGCGGGCAGCCCGTGGTCCCCAGTGCCTCGTAGGCCGCCGCGCGGACCAGGGCGTCCGGGTCGGCGGTGAGCTCGGCGAGGGCCGGGAGCACCTCGTCGGGGACGGCCGGCGCGGTGTCGTCGAGCCGCCCCGCGGACACGGTGGCCAAGGCCTTGGCGAGGGCGACGCGGACCTCGCGGGAGGTGTCGGCGGCTGCCGCGCGAGCCAGTTCCTCGACGGCGTCGACCGACACGAGGGCGCGTACCGCGGCGATCCGGACAGCGGTGTCGGGGTCCCCGAGGGACCGCGTGAACAGCGCGGTGTCACCAAGTCGCAGGACGCGCAGGGCGTCCAGCGAGGTGGCGCGGGCGACGGGGTCGGCCGAGGCCACGGCCGAGACGAGGCTGTCGCGCAGGGCCGGTTCCGGGGCCAGTGTCTCGACCAGTTCCCGCAGTGAGGCGGCCGCGGCGGCCCGGACGCCGGCGTCGGTGTCGGTGAGCGCGGCCGCCAGGGCCGGTCCGGTGCCCGAGGGCACCGTCTCGGTCAGGACGGTGACCGCCGTACGGCGGACGCCGGGATCGGGGTCGGTGAGGTAGGGGACGAGATCGCTGAGCGGCGGCTCGTCCTCCGCGAGGGCGAGCAGCTCCAGCAGGCGCGGCGTGGCCGGAGCGTCCGTGTCGGTGCCGCGCGAGGCGGGTGCCGCTTGCCGCAGCGCGACGGGTGCCGCTTCCCGGGCCCCGGCGGTCGCCACCTGTTCCGGCCGGATCTCGCCGAGATGCCGGGAGGTGCCGCCGACCGCGTTGAAGCCGTCGACCGGGACCAGATAGGGAGCCACCGGACGGGCCGTGAACTCCATCGTGCCCGCAGGCGACTTGCGCAGATCGAGGTGGTGGAACCAGGAGGCGTCGTCGCGCTGAGGGTGGTCGAGCCGCTCGTGGTAGAGGCCCCAGCGGGACTCCGTACGGGCCAGAGAAGCCCGCGCGGCCATCTCCGCGCAGTCCCGGATGAAGGACACTTCCGCACAGCGCATCAGCTCGTGCGGGGTGCGAGCACCCATCGCCGCGATGTCCGCGCGCATCCGCTCGAACGCCTCCAGCGCCAGCGACAGCCGGGCGCCGGACTTCGGCGGGGTGACGTAGTCGTTGACGAAGCGGCGCAGCTTGTACTCGACCTGGGGCTGCGGCGGACCTTCGGGGTGGCGCAGCGGCCGATAGATCAGCTCGTGCGCCTCGCGCAGCTGGTCGGCCGGCAACTCCCCTTCGTACGGCCGGAACTGCGCTGCGTCGGCGCCCGCCAGGTCCCCGAAGACGAACGCGCCGATCATGTAGTTGTGCGGGACGCAGGCCAGGTCTCCGGCCGCGTACAGCCGGGGGACCGTCGTACGGGCGTGGTCGTCCACCCGTACACCCGAGGCGGAATGGCCGCCGCACAGGCCGATCTCGGAGATGTGCATCTCCACGTCGTGGGTGCGGTAGTCGTGGCCGCGGCCCGCGTGGAAGGTGCCGCGTGTCGGGCGCTCGGTGGAGTGCAGGATCGTCTCCAGCGCCGAGATCGACTCCTCCGGCAGATGGCTCAGCTTCAGGTACACCGGGCCCCGGTCGCCGGCCACCTCCGCCGCGAACTCGGCCATCATCTGCCCCGACCAGTAGTCGGAGTCGACGAAGCGTTCGCCGTGCCGGTTGACCTGATAGCCGCCGAAGGGGTTGGCGACATAGGCGCAGGCCGGGCCGTTGTAGTCCTTGATCAGCGGGTTGATCTGGAAGCACTCGATGCCGGTGAGCTCGGCGCCCGCGTGGTACGCCATGGCGTAGCCGTCACCGGCGTTGGTCGGGTTCTCGTAGGTGCCGTACAGGTATCCGGAGGCGGGCAGACCCAGCCGGCCGCAGGCGCCGGTCGCGAGGATCACCGCGCCCGCCCGGACGGTGACGAACCGCCCCGTACGGGTGTCGAAGCCGGCCGCCCCCACGGCACGCCCCTCGGCGGTCAGCACGCGCACCGGCATCACCCGGTTCTCGATCCGGATCCGCTCGCGCATCTCGCGCCGCCGCAACTGCCGGTACAGGACCTTCTTGACGTCCTTGCCCTCCGGCATCGGCAGCACGTACGAGCCCGAGCGGTGGACCTGGCGTACGGCGTACTCGCCGTGCTCGTCCTTCTCGAACTTCACTCCGTACGACTCCAGGCGCTGCACCATGGCGAAGCCGCGGGTGGCGGTCTGGCGGACGGTGCTCTGGTCGACGATGCCGTCGTTGGCGCGGGTGATCTCGGCGACGTAGTCGTCGGGCTCGGCACGCCCGGGGATCACCGCGTTGTTGACGCCGTCCATGCCCATCGCGAGTGCGCCGGAGTGGCGGACGTGCGCCTTCTCCAGCAGCAGCACGTCCGCGCCGTGCTCGGCGGCGGTCAGGGCCGCCATGGTGCCGGCGGTGCCGCCGCCGATGACGAGGACGTCACAGCTCAGTTCCGCCGCGTCGGCCAGGGCCGGGATCTGCAGGGGGGTGTCCACCAGGGTGCCTTTCAAGAACCGAGTGAGGTGAGGACTTCGCGCCGCAGGGCGAGGCGCGCCGGATCGTCGTGCGCCGCCCGTTCACGCGGACGCGGTACCTCGCGTACGGCGGTCAGCCGGCCGGAGCCGAGGAGGGCGACCCGGTCGCCGAGGAACAGGGCCTCGTCGACGTCGTGGGTGACGAAGACGACGGTCGCGCCCGTGCCGTGCAGCACCTCCACCAGCAGGTCCTGCATGCCGGCGCGGGTCTGGGCGTCGAGCGCGCCGAAGGGTTCGTCCATGAGGACGGCGCGCGGCCGGGCGGCCAGGACGCGGGCCAGTTGGGCGCGCTGGCGTTGCCCGCCGGAGACCCGGTGCGGCAACTGCGCAGCCAGCTCGGCGAGTTCGACCCGTTCCAGCCAGGCCTCGGCCTGTTCCCTGCGCCGCGCGCGCGGCAGGCCCTGGATGGCGAGGGGCAGTTCGACATTGGCGCGCAGGGTGCGCCAGGGCAGCAGGGCGTCCTCCTGGAAGACCAGTGCACGGTCCGCCCCCGGTCCGGTCACCGGCCGGCCGTCCTGTTCCACCGCCCCGTCCAGCACGGGCAGCAGACCGGCGAAGGTGCGCAGCAGGGTCGACTTGCCGCAGCCGGAGGTGCCGACGACGGTGAGGATCTCGCCCGGCGCGACGTCCAGGTGTACGTCGGCCACGGCCTGGGCGTCCGGCCGGCCGAGCGTGGCGCCGCGCAGGGTGAGGCTGGTGCCGCGCGGGGCCGCGAAGGCGGTCCTCGCCTCGGCGAGTCCGGTCTCAGACGAGGTGCTCATCGCGTGCCTCCTCGGCCTTGGCGGGTTCGACGGTGGACGCCGGGGCCCGTCGTGCGGGGTGGGGCCGTACGGCGGGGTCGTACGACGCACGCGGCAGCCAGCGGGTCAGACGGCGGCCGGCCAGTTCGACGGCGGTGGAGGTCAGCCAGCCGAGCAGGCCGATGGTGACCATGCCGACGAAGACCCCCGGATAGTCGACGATCGTGTAGTCCTGCCAGGTGCGGTAACCGACGCCGTACTGGCCGGAGATCATCTCGGCGGAGATCACACAGATCCAGGACACACCGATGCCGACCGACAGGCCGCCGAAGATGCCGGGCAGCGCGCCCGGCAGGACGACCGAGCCGAGGATCCGCCACCGGCCGCCGCCCATGGTGCGCACGGCCTCTTCCCACACGGGGGTCAGGGCGCGCACCGCGTGCCGGGTGGAGACCAGGACGGGGAAGAAGGCGGCGGTGAAGGTGATGAACACGATGCCTTGTTCGTTGGAGGGGAACAGCAGGATCGCGACGGGGACCAGGGCGATCGCGGGGATGGGCCGCACCACCTCCAGGACCGGGCCGAGCAGGTCCTCGGCGAGCCGTGAGCGGGCCACGAGCATGCCGGTGGCCACGCCCAGGACGGCGGCGAGCAGGAAGCCGGTCACGATCCGGGTGAGGCTCTCGGAGAGGTCGGTCCAGTAGTCGGGTCCCGACAGCCGGTCGGTGAAGGCCCGCCCCACGTCGGTCACCGTGGGGAACTGCGAGAAGCGCACCCACAGGTCCACGTCGAAGGCGGTCAGCGACTGCCACAGCCCGAGAGCGGCGGCCAGTGAACCGGTCCGCAGCGCGAGCCGGCCCGCCCGACCGGGGTAGCGGCTCACGAGACCCGTCCCAGGGCGTCCTCGTACGTGACCACCCGGGCGCCGTCGTGACCGGCCACGTACGCCCGTGCGGTGGCCGGGGCGACGAAGGGCAGCAACTGCTCGCCGTCCGCGACCCAGACGGCCTTGTCGGCGAACCAGAGGGTGCCGGTGGTGGCGTCGGGGACGTAGGCCGCGCGGACGCCGCCCTCGTGCTCGGCGACGTACGCGAGGAGCTGGTTCGGGGAGGAGAAGCTCCGGGTCTTCGCGCTTCCCTTGGGCCAGACCTCGCTCGCGGTGGCGGGCGGGGAGGCGGCGAGCCGCCGCGCGTAGCCGGCGCCGAGGGCCTTCTTCACGTACCGGTCGTCGACGAAGGAGTCCACGTCGATGTCACCGGTCAGCCCGGCGGCCTTGAGGACGGGCACGTCCTGCTCGAGCGCGGAGACGAGCTGCGGCTTGATCGCCGGGTCGAAGGTGGAGATCCCGTGGGCGCCGTTGTAGAGGTAGACGACCTCGGCCGGCAGCCCGGTCGCCTCCGCGACCTGCTCGGCGGCCTGGACCGGATGGGCGTCGAGGTAGTCGGTCGCCTCTGCCTGGGCCTTCAGGAACGCCTCCAGTACGGCGGGGTGCTGCTCGGCGAAGTCCTCGCGGGCCGTGACGCCGTGGAACGTCGGCAGGTTCAGCTGGGCACCGTCGTAGAGCGCCTTCGCCTTGCCCTGGTGGGCGAGCAGGCCCGGCCAGGCGACGAACTGCGACAGGGCGTCCGCGCTGCCGGCCGAGAGGGCCGAGGCGCCCACCGCGGGCTGCTGGTTGAGCTTTTCGACCTCCTCGTTCGGGTCGATGCCGGCCCGTTGCAGGGCCCGTACGAGAGTGCCGTCGGCGGCGGAGCCGACGCTCGTGGAGACCTTCTTGCCCTTGAGGTCCTTCAGGTCGGCGAGGGTCGACTCCGGCGCGACGACGATCGTGTTGAGGCCGCCCTTGAGGTTGTAGCCGGTGACCGACACCAGGTGGGTGGGCTTGCCCAACTGCTCGCCGCGGGCCGCGTTGATGAGCAGCGGGAAGTCGCCCATCGACCCGATGTCGATCTTCCCCGCGGTCATCTGCGCGGTGATGGGCGCGCCGGTGGCGTAGTCCTGCCAGTCGACCTTGTACGTCCTGCCGTCGTGCAGGGCGTTCAACTGCTTCTCGAAGGAGCCGAGCGAGCGCAGCAGCGTCCCGGCCGTCACCGTGTTGATGGTCTTGGACTGGTATCCGACGGTGACGGTGACCGTGGAACCGTCACCCGCCTCGGCGCTGCCGCCGCAGGCGGACAGGGGGAGCAGAAGAGCGGAAGCGGCGAGCGCGACTGCCGTGCGTTTCATGGGAGTTGGGCCTCTCAGCGGAGCAGGTAGGGCATGTTGACCGTGACGGCTCCGGTGGGACAGCGGGCCGCGCACGGGCCGCAGTACCAGCACTCGTCGACGTGCATGTACGCCTTGCCGTTGGTCTCGTCGATGGCGAGCGAGTCCAGCGGGCACATGTCCACACAGAGCGTGCAGCCGTCGATGCACTTCGACTCGTCGATGGTCACGGGCACGTCGGCACGCTGGGGCACCAAGGGCATGGCTGTCTCCGGGAAGGTCGTGCGGTGGGGAGCGGGTGGTGTCTACAGGGAGCGGTGCAGCAGGCCGCTCATGGTGATGCGGTCGCCGCGGAACCGGATGAACTCCAGGTCGACCGGGCGGCCGTCCGCGAGGTGCGTGAGCCGTTCCAGCATCAGGACGGCCGCACCGCGGGGGGCTTGCAGGACGCCGGCGGAGTGCGCGTCCGCGTTCACCGCCTCCAGGGTGATCTCGGCATGCCCGAGCCGCTTGCCGGTGACGGCCTCCAGCAGGCGGAAGACGTCGGTGTTCTCCAGGTCGGCGCCGAGCAGGGCGGTGCCGATGTCGAGGGGGATGTAGGTGAGGTCCAGGGAGAGGGGGAGGCCGTTCAGGCGGCGCAGGCGTTCGATGTACAGGACATCGGCGCCGGGCGGGACCCGGAGGCGCTCGGCCACGGGAGCGGGCGCCGGGGCCGGTCCCATGGTGCGCACCTCATTGGTGACCCGGCCGTGCTCGCGCAGCGTCTCCGCGAGACCCATCAGCCGGTCGAGCCCGTGCGGGTACTTCTCGGCCACCACGACTGTGCCGACCCCGGGAAGACGCTCCACCAGCCCCTCCGCGCGCAGCAGGTCCAGCGCCTGACGCACGGTGTTGCGAGAGGCCCGGTAGTCGGCGGCCAGGACCGATTCGTGCGGCAGCGCCCCGGCCGGAAATCTCCCGCTCAGCACCTGATGACGCAGCAGGTCCGCGAGCTGCCGTGCCTGGTCCGCACGCAGCCGACGCCGCGTGCGCTGCGCCGCGACAGTGGGCGCGCCTTGTCCGGCGTGGTCCCGGATGCGGTCGGTGGGTGGCATGGCTGGAACCATAGCTATCCGGTAGGGATAGTGGTGTTGCTGGAGTGTTGCGCCACTTGACGGGTCGGCGGATGGGGGGCTGACCTGGGGGTTTGGGGCAGGGGAGGGGAGATCTGCCAGGAAGGCCGGCAGGACATGGTGAGGGGCGGTCCTGACGCTCCGCGTCACTCCGTCACAGGCACGCACTCCGTGAGCAGGTCGACGATGTCGCGCCACGCCCGCTGTGCGTGTCGCGGGTGGTGGCCGACGCCGGGCAGCACGGCGTGCTCGACCGACGGGTGATGGAAGGCGTGCAGGGCTCCGCCGTAGACCGTGAGGCGCCAGTCGACTCCCGCGGTCTGCATCTCCTTGGTGAACGCGTCCCGTTGCTCGGCGGGCATGATCGGGTCCTCCGATCCGACACCGGCCCACACAGGGCAGCGGATGCGTGCCGCCTCGCCCGGTCGCCCTGTGATGAGTGCGTTGACCGTCCCGATGGCGCGCAGATCGACGCCGGCGCGGCCGAGTTCGAGCACGATCGCGCCCCCGGTGCCGTAGCCGATGCCGGCGATCCGGTCCGGGTCGGTCCGCGGTTGCGCGCGCAGCACATCGAGCGCCGCACGGCCGATGCCCCGCATCCGGTCGGGGTCGGCGAGCAGGGGAGTCACATACGCCAGCATCTCCTGTGGGTCGGTGAACCAGCGCCCGCCGTTGATGTCGAAGGCCAGCGCGACGTATCCCAGTTCGGCGAGGGCGTCGGCCCTGCGGCGCTGGAAGTCGTTCAGGCCCGGACCTTCGGGCCCGATCAGGACGGCGGGCCGGCGGTCGTCACCGGCGGGCAGCGCGAGGTGCCCGACCATCGTGAGGCCGTCTGCCGGGTATGCGACTGTGCGTGTGGTGACCTTCGTCATGCGTCCGGACTGTAGTGATGGTCGAGCCCGGTCGGGCCGGGACTTAGCCGAGGGCAGAACAGCTCGGCGTGGGGTGCTCCCGGCCCTTCCGCTGTCGACCGATCGTGGTACGTCACGAAGGAAGCGGTTCCGCAACTCGTGGCAGTGGGATAGGCACTGCATGCCAGGATCCGCTGAAGCGTGGCAGGTGGCGGCGTGCAGCAGGATTGCCGCGCTGAAGGATCTGGCTGCGGCGATCGAGGGGGAACCAGCAGCAGTCGAGGATGCGCGCGAGCTGCTCTCGCGGGCGAAGATGCATCTTGCCGAGGCCGAGGGTGTGACCGAGGGGAGGCGACGACCAGTACGGGTCGGGGCGTCGGCCGAGACGTCGGCCCACACCGATGCCGCCGAGATGCTGCTCCTTCAGGCGGCCGCCTATGAGCAATTCTCCGCCTACCTTCCTGAGATCACTCACCGGGTGCGCACACAGCTTCCGCCCGCTGATCCACGCCGGGAACGGTTCAACGAAACACTGCGCAGAAATCGCCAAGACAAGGGGCCCGTCGACCGAGAGGCCGCCATGGCGGCACTTCGCGCGGCCCGTGAACAACATCTGAGTGGTTGGGCACGTGTTCGCGCCCTTCACCGGTCTCTGCTGGTCACGCTCGTGGTCATGACCGTGAGTGCCTGCGTCCTCGCGGCACTGGGCGCACTGCGCCCGGAAGTGCTGAGTCTCTGCTTCGAATCCGCGAACCGCACGACCTGTCCCATCGGCGACACACCGCGCCCCGGTGATGTCGCGTTCGTGGAGCTCGTGGGCCTTGTGGGCGGGGCCCTCGGCGTGGGTGCCGCGCTGCGCCGCTATCGCGCGACCTCGGCCGTCTCCATGCTGCCCTTCACATGCGCTGTGCTGAAACTGCCGACCGGTGCCCTGTGCGCGTTCCTGGGCTTGACACTCATGACCGGAGATTTCCTGCCCGGCCTGGGGGGACTGGACAACCAGAGTCAGATCCTCGCCTGGGCGCTGATCTTCGGGTTCGCCCAGGAACTCCTGACCCGGCAGGTGGACAACCGGGTTCACCAGGTCCTGCAGGAGGCGACGGAGCCGCCGGTCTCCCTTCCGGACATCGACCAGTGGGACGACCTCCTGGACCAGCGGCTGAGTGAGGTGGAGGCGAACGTCACCGCGACGGTCGGCGATCTCATGCAGGACAGGATTCGCCGGAACCTTCGCGGGTCGGCAGGCATGGCCTTCGCGGGCGCCATCGCCACCGCTGTCGGCGTCAGCGTGCAGCGCTCTCTGCGGGGGCCGGAGATCATCGCGTTCAGCGGCTTCGTGAAGGTGACCCTGCATCACCCGGACGGAACGAGCGTGGAAGCCGATCCTGCCGGGCCGACGCTCGCACCCGACAGCGACTACACCCTCCGCGTGCGAGTGAGCACGGAAGAGCCTGCCGAGGACGCCGCTCCCGTCACTCCGTCGGAGGCCATGGCGATCGCGGGCAAGACGGGCGAGGCCGCCCGCTTCGCCTTGGTCCCGGAGATCGAGGGGGTGACCGCCCGGCCGAGCCGTCGCGAGGTGGGCGTGCAGACGTCACAGGGGACCGCGGTGTGCGACTTCGAACTCCACACACCCGCCCGACAGGGGGAGTGTCCGGGCTGGGTGGCCATCTATCAGCACACGCGACTGGTCCACATCGTCCGGTTTCGTCTCCTCGTCGGTGCCGAGGCATGAGCGTGCCCGGCCCGACCGGGCCCTCCGTGTCCCTGGAGGTCCGCTCCGGGGGAGAACCGATGCTCTTTCTGCGCCGCACCATCGGCGGTGAGGATCTTGAGATCGGTGAGTTTCTGCTGAGACCCGGCGCGCTGCCGGAGACACGCACCCGGCTTCAAGTGGCCGTGAATCAATTGCGCAGAAGCCTGCGGTTCGAGCTGAAGCCCAAATGGGACGACGTCGAAGCCGGCATGTCCACGTTGTACCGGGCCGGCCTGGGGGCAGTCCAAGCCTTGTTCGGCGGGCAGACGGAGGAGTTCGTGAGGGCCATGCAGCGACTCCTGCCGACCGCCGGCGTGCACGAGGAGGACGTCCCCAGCATTCAATTCATCTGCGACAAAGACGCTGTGTTTCCCATCGAACTCCTTCCGCTCTTCCGGCTCATGGACACGCGGCCGCCCATCGTGAATGACGAGTCACTCAGCGAAAACGTCGGGAGGTTCCTGGGGTTCGCCACGAACGTACGCCGCCACGTCAGAGGCGCTCCCGTCGCACCCCTGCCACTGTGCCGGAGAGGTGACTTCAAGATCAGCTGCCTGCCCAACCAGTCAGGGCTGAAGGTGGCGCTCTTCCAGGAGGCCTCACTGACCGAAACGGCAGCGGAGAAACTGGATCTGAAAGGCCACGGTCCACAGCTGACTCTGCTCGGACCCTGGCCGTCCAGCGATGTCGGCAGTCTCGAGGAGATCATTGCCGAGATCCTGCGGGAGAGCTGCCCGCCGGGTCAGTTGGACGCCCATGTACTGCACTTCGCCTGCCACTGCAGGAGCGACGTGGAATCCCCGGCGGACATCGCCATCGGGCTGAGGGGCGAGCAGACGGGCCGCATCGAGGTGACCCTCGGGCATCTTGAGGCGAGATCCACCGTTCTGAGACTGATTCGGGCCTCAAGAGCGAGATCGGCTGCACCGATCCTTCCCCTGGTGTTCCTCAACGCCTGCTCCAGCGCCGTCGCAGAGGTCCTCACCGGAGCTTCGCTTCCCGATTTCTTTCAGAACAACGGCTACATCGGCTTCATCGGGACGGAAGCACCTGTGCCCGACGACGTGGCGGCGGCCTTCTCCAAGGTGTTCTACGGGTGCTTCCTGTCGGGACAGTCGCTCGGTGAGTCCCTGCGCAACAGCAGGAGAGCCTTGCTGCATGAGCACAAGAACCCGCTCGGGCTCATCTATGTCGCGTATGCCGACGGTGACATCCGAGTGGCCCAACCGGTGTCGAAGGAGACTCCAGGATGACCGACGAAGAAAGCATCTCAGTCCTCGGTGCCGCCGGAGACGAGCGGTCCTTCAGGTGGCGCGGTGATGTGGAACTGGTGCGGGAGAAAGTCCCGGTCAGTGTTCTGAGGGAGCAGGTCAACGCGTTCGTGGAAGCCCTGGGGGAGACGCTCTCACGGGCCGAGGAGAAGATCGGGAACTACCGCCTGGAGCAGGTCGAGGTGGCGGTGGAGATCAACGCGAAGGGCACCGTGAGCATCCTGGGGAGCGGAGGAGAGGTCGGAGGCAGTGGTGGGATGACGTTCACCTTCGTCCGTCAAGGGCCTCCCGCTTCGGCGTAGTCCGGCAGGTCCCCGGTTGGTTAGGGTGGCAGACAGAGACCGATTCCGATGCCCTTGACCAGGGTGACGGACGAGACGACGGGGGCTCGTTGGGGGAGTGGCGCCGGCAGCAGCCGGAAGCCCAGGAAATGCAGCACAGGTCGACCGGACCCGGTGGGCCTGTGACCGGCCGACCCACGCCCCCGGTGCTGCCCCCGTCCCTGCGCGCGCCCCTCGGGCTGATCGCGGTGCCCGCCACGCTGGTGGTCGTGGTGCTAGGGGTCATGTACGCCGGCCACGGCGAGCCCGGCAGGGTGGACAGGTGGATCAAGGAGCCGACGGCGGACAGTGTGGGGCCGCCGTGGCGGCGTGTCGCGCTGGGCACGGACTTCCTGGGGGAGCCCGTGGGAGCGGCGGTGCTGGTCGCGGGCGTCGTGATGGGTTGTCTGCTGCTGCGGCGGCCTCGCGCGGGGGTGTTCGTGGTCGCCGGGCCCGGCCTGAGCGTGGGGGCGACCACGCTGCTCAAGCATCTGGTGGGACGCACCATCCACGGCGACGACAACCTGTCCTATCCGAGCGGGCACACCGCGTTCGCCACCGCGCTCGCCCTCGTGGTGGCACTGCTCGCGACCGGCCGGCTCGGCCTCGGCAGGACGGCCGGCACGCTTCTCGTGCTGGGTACGGCGGTGGCCGCCGGTGCCGCCATGGGCTGGGCGCAGGTCGCTCTGGGCGCCCACTATCCGACCGACGCCCTCGGCGGCTGGTGCACCGCGCTGGCGTTGGTTCCGGTGACGGCCTGGCTCGTCGACAGGGCGGCTCCCCGCTGACCTCACGACCTCATGCCAGGCGGCGGAACACCGGCTTCACCGGGCGTCCGCCCAGCCAAGGGCTCGGGTCACCGGCGTCCAGTGCCTTCCGGTACACGGCACACGCCTGCGCGACCACGTCGACGGTGTGCTCGATGTCGGCGTCGCCGAGGGCGCTGCTCACCACGAACGACGGGGCCAGCACCCCGCCCGCGAGGAGCCGGCGCAGGAACAGGGTGCGGTACTCCTGCGACGGCTGCCGGTTCTCGTCGAGGGTGGCGAACACCAGGTTGCTGGCCCGGCCCCGGACGACGACATGGTCGCCGACGCCCATGCTCGCCGCGGCGTCGCGGACACCGGCGGCCAACCGCTCGCCGAGGGCGTGCAGCCGCGCGGTGACGCCCTCCTCGACGTACGTGGTCTGCACGGCCATCGCGGCTGCCAGGGAGTGCGTCTCCGCGCCATGTGTCGTGGAGAGGAGGAACACCCGGTCGTCCGAGTGGCGCAGGCCGCCCCGCTCCATGAGCTCGCGGCGCCCGGCCAGCGCGGAGACGGCGAACCCGTTGCCCAGCGCCTTGCCGAAGGTGGAGAGGTCGGGGACGACGCCGTACAGGCCCTGGGCGCCCGCCTCGGACCAGCGGAAGCCGGTGATCATCTCGTCGAAGACCAGGACGCAGCCGTGCCGGTCGGCCAGTTCGCGCATGCCTACGAGGTATCCGGGCGGCGGCTCGGTGTGGGTGGCGGGTTCGAGGATCAGGCAGGCGATCTCGCCCTCGTGGCGGGAGAGGAGCTCCTCCGTGGCGGGCAGGTCCCCGTACGGGAACGTCACCGTCAGGTCCGTGGCCGGGATTCCCGCCGACATCGGCGTCGTGCCGATGAACCAGTCGTCGACCGAGAAGAACGGATGGTCGGCGCAGAGCGCCACCCGCGTGCGTCCGGTGGCCGCGCGGGCCAGGCGTACCGCGGCCGTGGTGGCGTCGGAGCCGTTCTTCGCGAACTTCACCATCTCGGCGGTCGGCACGGTCGCCAGGAAGCGTTCCGCGGCCTCGACCTCCATGACGGACGGCCGGACAAAGTTGCTGCCCCGGTCGAGTTCCCGCCGCACCGCCTCGATCACGCGCGGGTGGGCGTGGCCGAGGCTGACCGACCGCAGGCCGGAGCCGTACTCGATGTAGCGGTTGCCGTCGACGTCCCAGACGTGTGCACCGCGGCCGTGGCTGATGACCGGGGCCAGGTTCTCGGGGTACTGGTCGTCGCCCTTGGCGTAGGTGTGCGCGCCCCCGGGTATCAGGGCGTGCAGCCGCTCGTTCGCCAGCCGGGACCTGGGCAGTTGGAACTCTTCGTCTGAGTTGTCCACGCCGACTCACCTCTCCAATTGCTTCAGAACCTGAGCGAGGCTCGGTGCCTCCCGGTCCCGCGGGGACATCGATGTGACCGGCAGCGGCCAGTCGATGGCGAGCTCCGGGTCGTCGAAGGCGATCGTCACGTCCTCGGCCGGATCGTGCGGGCGGTCGATCCGGTACGACGTGTCGGCGGTGTCGGTCAGCGCCTGGAAGCCGTGCGCGCACCCCGCCGGGATGTAGAGGCTCGGCTGCGTCTCGTCGGACAGCTCGAAGGAGGCCCAGCCCAAGTAGGTCGGCGAGTCCGGCCGCAGGTCCACGACGACGTCGAAGATCCTCCCGTACGAGCACCGCACCAGCTTGGCCTCGCCGGCGCCGGAGCGCAGATGCAGGCCGCGCAGCACGCCCCGGACCGAGCGGGAGACGCTGTCCTGGACGAAGGCGTCCGGGTCCAGGCCCACCGAGCGGACCACGTCGGCGTCGAAGGTGCGGCAGAAGAAGCCGCGTTCGTCGGCGTACGGCGTCGGCCGGAAAAGGTACGCCCCGGCGATCTCCGGGACTTCGGTCGCTTTCATGGAGTCTCCCGCAGGGCGTGGGCTCGGGCACGGTCGGTCGCCGGATACAGGACGTCTGTCAACGCGGCGAACTGGTCCTGGAGTTGCCGGACAGCGGCCAGGTTCCGCTCGGTGAGGGTCCGCCGCAGGTCGGCCGATCGCCGCTCCAGCTCCCGGAACTGCTCCAGCAGCCGGTCGGCGTCGACCTCGCGGGCCGGGTGGCAGTACGCGCCGAGACCCATCCGGTCCATGAGCGCGTCGCTCTTCCTCGCGTAGCTGACCGCGAGCGTCGGCGTGCCGACCTTCAGCGCGCAGATCAGGTTGTGGTAGCGGATCGCCACCACGGTGTCGGCCGCCGCCGTCTCCTTCATCAGGTCGGCCAGCGAGGCCGCTTCGGCAGCGGTGACCAGGGCTGAGTCCACCGCGTCGAGGATCGCGGCGACCACCGGCGCGTCGACCTGGTCGCCGGTGAGCAGCCGTACCGGCCTGCCGTCCTCGACCAGCGCGCGGACGAACCGGATCGTCCCGTCGAGGTAGCGCCGGTGGATCTCCTCGGCCCGCGCACGGTCGTCGTTGCTGCCGTGGAAGTCCATGACGCCGACGCAGACCTGGCCCGGCGGGCCCGAGGGGGCGCTCGCCCGCGGTGCCGGCAGGGAGAACGCCAGGTCCGGGTAGACCTCGTCGCGCGCGGTGTCCACGCCCATCTCCCGCAGCGCGTCGCGCGACGGGGCGTCCCGGTACGACCGGTACGCGGCCAGCCGCGCCGACCAGCGCACCAGGGCCCGGGTCGGCCGGTTGCCGATCGGGGCGGCGCCGACGCCGACCAGCGCGACCCGGGTGCCGAACAGCCGGCCACTCGCGCACAGCAGGAACAGCGCGTACGGGAAACCCCACAGCCGCAGCGGCAGCGTGGCCTCCAGGACGCCCATGCCCGGCACGATCACCACGTCGTGCCGGCGCACCCAGGCAGCGGTGCGGAACGCGTCGACGAGTTTGCCCAGGCCCTTGCCCACGATCGCGCCCGCACGCGAGGCGGTCCGGTACTCCCCGCGGTACCAGTGCATCCGTGTCGCGGGGATGCCGTACCGGGCCGTGACGACCTCGGGTCCGCCGCACAGCGCGTCGACGACCGCCTCCGGGTGGGCGTCGCGGAGGTACCCCAGGACGGCTTCGAGCGACCCGTCGTTGCCGAGGTTGCCCGAGCCGAGCAGCCCGAACACCCCGACGCGGACGCCGCTCACGCCTGCCTCCCCTCACGGCCGGCGACCAGGGCGTCGACGGAGACGGTGAGCTCGGCCGGGTCGACCGGGGCGCGGTCCTCGACCCGCTCACCGGCGCCCGGCCGGACCCGGCTGGTCATCCAGGCGGCCAGGTGGCGGTAGCAGGCGCGCCGGTCGGCGGGGGACAGCGGCGCCCGCCGGATGGCCGAGACGAAGCCCCAGACGTACTCGGCGAGCAGCCGGGGCGTCGGGTGCAGCGCGCCCGCCCGGCGCGGGTCCAGGTTGACGCACCGGGAACGCTTGGACGGGTTCGCGCGCTCCGCGCGGGTCGGATGGTCGCGGCGGAAGTACAGCAGTTCCGGCACCTGGTGGAAGGGCCCGTGCAGCACGATCTCGGCGACGTACGTGCGGTCCGCGTGGTGGTAGCTGTCCATCGGCTTCACCCGGCGCAGCACATCGGCCCGGATCACCCCGTAGAAGTCGTCGCCACCGGGCTCGAACAGCAGGCTGCGGAAGCGCTCCGGCGCGTGCGGCGAGCCGGTGGCGAGCGTGTACTCGTACGGCACCTTGACCTGGCCGTCGCCGTCGATGACCGCCTGGTCGGCGTGCGCGAGGATCACGTCCGGCCGCTCGTCCAGCGCCTCGACGCAGCGCCGCAGCAGGTCCCGGGCGTACAGGTCGTCGTGCGAGGCCCACTTGAACAGCTCGCCGCGGCTCTCGGCGAACACGTAGTTGTGGTTCGGGGTGGCGCCGATGTTGCGGGGCAGCCGGATGTACCGGATGCGCGCGTCCTGTGCGGCGTACTTGCGGCAGATCTCCTCGGTCCCGTCGGTCGAGGCGTTGTCGGAGACGACCAGCTCGAAGTCCTCGTACGTCTGGCCGAGCAGGGCGTCGAGCGACTCGGCCAGGTACTCCTCGCCGTTGTACACGGGCAGGCCGATGCTCAGCCTGGGATGGGCGGTCATGAGGTCCTCACTTCGGGGATGGAGTTCTGGCGGTGCTCGCTCAGGGCGGACCGCAACTGCAGCCACCACACGGCCGAGCCGCCGACGGTCGCGGCGGCGACGCCCCAGGCCGAGCCGACCGTGCCGGCGACGGCCGCCCCGCCGAGCCCGCCGCCGACGTAGGCGACGGAGGCGAACAGTTGGGAGCGCAGACTGCGCCGGGCCGCGCCGAGCGCGCGCAGACCGGCCGCCGCGCCGGTGCCGAGGCCGGCGCCCGCGACACCGAGGGTGACCGGCACGATGAGCTCCGAGGCGGAGTGCCAGACGCCGCCGAGCACCAGCTCGCCGAGCCGGTCCGGCATCAGCAGCAGCGCCCCGCCCCAGAGCAGCGCGGCGGCGGCCTGCCCGCCGCCCAGCAGAAGGCAGAACGCGCCGAGGCGGTGGGGGGCCTGCCGCAGCACCCTTGCCGCCTCCGGGACGGTGACCAGCGAAAGGCCCATCAGCACGGCGAGGAACGGGCCGAGCAGCAGCTCGGCGCCGCGCACCGCGCCCACCGCGCCGACCCCGACGATCGCACCGAGCCCGTAGGCCCGCAGCTGGCTCGCGCCGCTGAGGCAGGTGTTCTCGACCAGGTAGCGGTACCCGAGGTCGCGCTGTTCGCGCAGCCATCCGCGCGCCCCGGCCGGCCGGGGCCGGATGCCCGACTGGACGCAGCCGTACCCCGCCGCCACCGTGGCGGACGCGCCCCAGGCGAGCACGAAGGCGGCCACGCTGCCCACGTGGGCCGCAGCGATCAAGGCCGGGACGAGCGCGACGCCCCACACGACGTCGTTGACGAACGCCTTCCGCCCGGCGCCGGCGGCGAAGAACGAGAACCGCCAGGCATCCTGGAGCAGCAGCCCCGGCAGCGTGACGCCGAGGCAGACGAACGCGGCCCCCACCCGGCCGCCGAGGGCCGGCCCGGCCACCAGGCAGGCCGCGCCGATGGCCACACCGACGCCGAGTGCGGTACCCGAGGACCGGGCCACCGCCCCGCGCCAGGACGCCTCCGGCACGCCGCTGAAGCGCACCACGAGCGGATCGGTGGCCAGCCCCCGGGAGACGTTGAGCACCACGCCGTAGGTCACCCAGGCGAGGCTGAACACGCCGAACGCGGCCAGTCCGAGCGAGCGGGCCACGTAGATCCCCACCGCGAAGTTGGTCATGCTGGAGACCGCCTGGTCGGCCAGCCCCCAGGACAGCCGGCCGACAAGGGCCCGCTGGGCGGATCCGGCCGGTGGCGCCGTCGTCGGCGGCTTCTCGTCCTCGGTGGTCATCGGCGTCAGGCCTTGATCAGTTCCGCGCAGCGCAGGGCGTCGGCCGCCGCGGCGACCGTGCCGAACGGCAGCCCGGACCGCTCGGCGACCTCCAGCAGACTGTGCTCGCCGTCGGAGAGGCTGAGCACCCACAGCATGGCCATCTGGGCCTGCTGGGTGTCGCTGCGGCCGCCGAGCGCGTCGTACAGCCCGCGCCGGCCGAGCTGCGGTTCGCCGTAGGGGCTGAGGTTGACGTACCGCCGGTTGTGGTCGAGGACGGCGAACGCCTCGCGGCAGACGGCGAGTGTGTCCGCCATCGCCTCGGGGGAGACGAAGTCCAGGTCGTCCGCCGAGGTGTGGTACTCGGGGTAGCCGGCGTACGGGGTCCGGCTGAGGGAGCCCACGCCGAGGTCGAACCCCGGCGAGCAGAACTGCCGCTCGTCATAGCCGTACGGCGTGAACTCGGTGATGCGGTGCGGGCGTTCGGAGGCGGTCAGCACGTGCCGCATCACCTGGTCGATCTCGGCGTCGCCGCGCCTGCTCCGCTTGTACGTCAAGGAGCCCGGGTCGCCCGCGCAGGCCAGCACAAGCCCGTGCTTGACCCGCTCCACCCGCTCCGCGTTGCGGGCCAGCCAGGTGATCGCCCCGATGGTGCCGGGCGCGAACAGGAACCGGTAGGTGTAGTACGGCGTCCGCTCGGCCAGCGCCCGGGCCAGGAACGTCGCCACCGCGATGCCGGCCAGGTTGTCGTTGGCCAGCGACGGGTGGCAGACATGGCTGGAGACGATCACCTCGTCGCTGACCTGCCCGGGGACGACGTGCTCGGCGTAGGTGAGGTGGCCGTCGGCGAGCGTGGAGTCGATGCGCACCTCGTACTCGCCGTCCGGCAGCGCGTCCAGGGTCTCCTGGGCCAGGCAGAACCCCCACTCGGGCTTGTAGTAGCTCGTGCGGTACGGCACCCAGGACGGGTGGTCCGGCAGGGTGTGCAGGTGTGCGCGCAGCTCGGCCAGCGGCATGGTCGCCGACACCGGCACGCTGTAGCCGAGCACATGCAGGCTGGACGCGGCGAAGTCGACGACCCGGCGGCCGGTGGAGTCCGCGATGTACGCGTCGCGGATGTTCCACTCCTGCGGCACCGTCCAGTCCAGCACCTGAGTCCCGGTGGGCACCTCGTGCACCTGGAGCGGGACGTACTCGCCGACGATGTCCAAGGTGGCGCGCACCCCGTCGCCGGTGATGCTGCGGCACAGCGGGTACAGCCGCTCCACCAGCGCGTACATCTGCTCGCCGAAGCCGTCCGCGGTCACCGGCGCCACCGCAGGGTGTCGTCGACCGCGCCGGCCTCGGACGCCGCGCGCAGCACGGCGAGGCGGGTGAAGCGCTGTGCGAAGTCCTCCCGGGTCAGCCCGTGTTCGCGGTAGGCGTCGGCGAGTTCGAGCGCGCCCTGCTTCACCGTCCACTCACAGTCGAAGCCGGGCACCGCGGCGCGGAACCGGGAGAAGTCCACCCGGTACGACCGCGGATCGGCCCCCGTCTCCCCGGTGATCACCACCTCCGAGCCGGCCACCGCCTCGGCGACCTGCCCGGCGATCTCGGCGACCGTCACGTTGTTGATCTCGCTGCCGATGTTGAACGCCCGGTCGTGCACCGCTTCCCGCGGCGCGACCAGCGCCGCCGCGAAGGCCCGCGCGATGTCGGCGGCGTGCACCAGCGGCCGCCACGGCGTGCCGTCGGAGAGCACCAGCACCTCACCGGACAGCAGCGCGTGACCCACCAGATTGTTCAGCACGATGTCGGCGCGCAGCCGGGGCGAGTAGCCGAAGGCGGTGGCGTTGCGCATGTACACCGGGCTGAAGTCGCCGTCGGACAGCGCGTGCAGGTCGTCCTCCACCCGCACCTTGGACTCCGCGTACGGCGTCACCGGGCGCAGCGGGGCGTCCTCGGTCACCAGGTCGTCACCGCCGGCGGCACCGTAGACCGAGCAGGTCGAGGCGTACAGGAAGCGCTGCACTCCGGCGTCGCGGGCCAGCCGGGCCAGCCGTACGGACGCGTGGTGGTTGATGTCGTAGGTGAGCTCGGGTGCGAGTGAGCCCAGCGGGTCGTTGGACAGCGCCGCCAGGTGGATCACGGCGTCGACCCCGGCCACGTGCTCGGCCGTCACGTCGCGCAGGTCCACCCGGTGGCCGGGCGGGTCAGCGGGCCCCGGGCCCAGCACGCAGTCGGCGAACAGGCCGGCGTCGAGGCCCACGACCTCGTGTCCGGCGGCGGCAAGGACCGGGGCCATGACGGTGCCCAGGTAGCCCTGGTGTCCGGTCAGCAGTACGCGCATGGTTCAACCCCCCAGGTTGAGCGTGAGTTTGGTGACGGCGAACGCCTCGGCGTAGCGCGCGTGACATTCGATGCCGCGGATCCGCGCGAGACCGAGGAAGGCCTCCCGGTCGTACCAGGGCCGGTGCCGCTGCGAGGGGTAGTGCTCCTGCAGCAGCCGCACCTTCTCCTCGGCGATCTCCGGCGACAGCGGTTGATACGCGGCCGGACGGCCGAGGTCGCCGTCCCACTTGACGATCTCGTAGCCGAGCACGAGGTGGTCGCGGAACGCGGTGGGTATGAGCCGCGCCAGGCCGCGGTGGTCCTGGTGCGCGTCGTCGGTGCGCGGGGCGAGGATCAGATCCGGCTCGGTCCGCTCGCGCAGCTCCTCGACGGCGGCCTTGGCCTCGTCCCAGTGCACCGGCATCCGGCCGTCCGGCAGCTTGAGCACGGTCAGCCGCAGGTCGGCACCCGGGCAGAAGGCAGCGAGCGCGGCCTGCTCCTCCTGCTCCCGCTCGCTGCCACCGCCGGAGAGCACCAGCGCGTCGACACGGAGGCCCGGCCGCGCGTGGCACAGCGTCAGCAGCGTGCCGCCCGCGCCGATGGCGATGTCGTCGCAGTGCGCGCCCACCGCGACGAGCCGGTCCAGGCGCCCGGCGCCGAGCCGGATCACGCCCTCGCTCCCGCACGGTCGTGCTCCCACACGGCCCACGGGCGGTCGCCCCGCGCGTAGGCGTCGTCGAGCGCGGCCCGTTCCTTCACGGTGTCGGTCGGCTTCCAGAAGCCCCGGTGCTGGTAGGCCACCAGCCGCCCGCGCTTGGCGAGCTGGCCGCATCCGTCGGCGACCAGGTCCCCGTTCTCCGGGATGTGGTCGAAGATCTCCTGGCGCAGCACGAAGTAGCCGCCGTTCTCCCACAGCGGCAGTTCGCTCACCGCGGTGATGCCTCCCACCAGGCCGTCCTCGCCCAGGTCCACACAGTGGAACGAGGACTGCGGCGGCACCACCATCATCGACGCGCCCGCGTCGCGCCGCGCGAAGTTCTCGATCATCTCCGGCAGCGGAGCGTCGGTGAGCACGTCGGCGTAGTTGGCGAGGAACATCTCGTCGCCGTCCAGATGGTGCCGCACCCGGCGCAGCCGCTCACCGATCGGCGACTCGATGCCCGTCTGCACGAACGTGATCGTCCAGGAGGCGATGTCCGTGGACAACAGCTCGGTCCGACCGCCCCGCAGCACGAAGTCGTTGGACGTCGTCTCCTCGTAGTTGAGGAAGAAGTCCTTGATGTGGTGGGCCCCGTACCCGAGGCACAGGATGAACTCCGTGTGCCCGAAGTGCGCGTAGTAGCGCATGACATGCCAGATCAGCGGCCTGGGACCGACCATCGCCATCGGCTTGGGCACGTCGTCGGAGGCGCCGCTCCGCATCCGCATCCCGTAACCGCCGCAGAACAGAACGACCTTCACGACTCGACCTCGACAATGCTCAGTTCCGGAATGGGAAAGACCAGCCGGCCGCCCCAGTCGTGCACGAAGGACAACTGCTCGACCAGCTCCGCCCGCAGGTTCCACGGCAGGACGAGCACGTAGTCCGGCTTGTCGGCGGCGATCTGCTCGGGCGGCAGGATCGGGATGCGGGTGCCCGGGGTGTACCGGCCGTGCTTGTAGGGGTTGCGGTCGACCGTGTACGCGAGCAGGTCGGGCCGGATGCCGCAGTGGTTGAGCAGGGTGTTGCCCTTGCCGGGGGCGCCGTAGCCGACGACCGTCTCGCCGCGCTCGGCCGCCTCGATGAGGAACTTGAGCAGGTCCCGGCGCACCTTGGCCACCCGGGCGGAGAACTCGGTGTACCCGGCCAGCTCCTGCAGCCCGGCGGCCTTCTCCCGGTCCAGTACGTCGGCCACCCGCTGCGTCGGCTCGCCCGCCACCTCGGCCGGCCGGGCCCACAGCCGGATGGAACCGCCGTGCGTGGGCAGCAGCTCGACGTCCACCAGCGCGAGTCCGCCGCTGGCCAGCGCCCGGATCGCGGAGGCGACCGTGTAGTACTGGAAGTGCTCGTGGTAGATCGTGTCGTACTGGTTCTCCTCGATCAGGGTCAGCAGGTGCTGCACCTCGATGGAGACCCAGCCGTCGTCGGCGACCAGGGCGCGCAGACCCTGGGTGAACCCGACCACGTCGGGGATGTGCGCGTACACGTTGTTGGCCACGACCAGGTCCGCCGGGCCGTGCTCGGCGCGGACGGCCGCGCCGGTCTCCGGGCTCAGGAACTCCGTGACCGTGGGCACACCCGCGTCCCGCGCGGCGGCGCCGACGTTCACGGACGGCTCGATGCCCAGGCAGCGGATCCCCCGGTCCACCACATGCCTCAGCAGGTAGCCGTCGTTGCTCGCCACCTCGACCACGAAGGCGTCGCTGTCGAGCCCGAGGCGCCGCACGGCGTCGGCGACGAACGTGCGCGCGTGCTCCACCCACGAGGTCGAGAAGGAGGAGAAGTACGCGTACTCCTTGAACGTCTCCTCCGGCGTGATCAGCGGCGGGATCTGCGCGAGCCAGCAGTCGGTGCAGACCCGCAGATGCAGCGGGTAGGCCGGCTCCGGCCGGTCCAGTTGGTCCGCGGCGAGAAAGCTCTCACACGGCGGCGTCGCCCCGAGGTCGACGACGCTCGCCATCGCCTCCGAGCCGCAGAGTCGGCATCGTGTCATCTACTGCCCCCCATTGATTCCGTCCGAGCCGCGATCGCGGTGCGGTACTCCTCCACCAGGCGCTCCAGCCCGACGGCCGGGCTGAAACCCTGTTCGTAACGGAGCCGGGCCGCCCGGCCCATCTCCCGGCCCAGGTCCGGCTCGGCCGCGATCCGGCGTATGCGCGACGCGAGCGAGGCGGACTCGCCCGGCGTGTGCAGCAGCCCCGTCACCCCGTCCTCGACGAGCTCGACGAAGGCCCCGTGACCGGCGGCGACGGCCGGCACCCCCGCCGCCATCGCCTCCACGACCACCAGGCCGAACGCCTCCAGCCAGGTCGAGGGAGCCACCACGGCGACCGACCGTGCGATGGCCTCACGGCACTGTGCCGGGTCCAACAGGCCGACGCAGCGCACGTCGTCCCGGCCGTCCGCCCAGGCGGTCACCTCTCGCTCCAGCGGCCCCGCGCCGGCGATCACGAGCGGTACGCCCACACCTCCGTCGGCGGCGATCTCGTCCCATGCGGCCATGAGCAGCCGTACGCCCTTGGCCTCGGCGAGTCGGCCGAGATAGAGCAGCTGCTCACCCTTGCCGACTCGGCGCGTGCCCGGGTCGGGCACGAAGTTGTGCTTCACCGCCAGCCGTTCGGCCGGCATGCCGGACCGCACCAGGACGTCGCGCTGGGCCGCGGAGATGCAGAGGAACCGCTCCACGCCGGACCACCATCGCCGCCGGTTGACCGACAGGCTGACCGCGAGCGGCACCGTCGCCAGGCGGGAGCCGCGGTAGCAGCCGTGCCGGACCGCGGGCAGCGGCGTCGACCCGACGCACTCGGTGCACGGCCGGCCGTCCCGCTGCAACGTGCCGGGCGGGCAGACCTGGGTGTAGTTGTGCAGCGTGGCCACGACGGGCACCCCGGCGTCGGCGCAGGCGGCCAGCACCGCGGGCGACAGCAGCGGGAACACGTTGTGGACGTGCACCACGTCCGGCCGCTCGGTGCGCAGCCGGGCGGCGAGCTCCGTGCGGACCGCAGGGTTCCACGGCACGAGCAGCGGCACCGCGACCTTGCCCAACAGGGAGCGGGCGTGGATGTCGTCGCTGCGCCGCTCGAACACCTCGACCCGGTGACCGGCCGCCCGCAGCAGCGCCACCTCCTGGTCGACGACCTTGTTCTCCCCGCTCGGCTGCGCCGAGGCGTAGCGGTTGTGCACCACGAGGACGTGCATGCTCAGGTCACCTCCGTTCTGGCCCATCGAGGGACACGTCGTCGAGGCGCAGCGGGCGCCGGAAGGGGAGGGGGCGCGACAGGTGCCGCCAACAGCGAGGCCGCCACGGCGAGATGGAGCAGATACGGCGAGGCGTCGCCGAGTCCGGCCTCGGTGTACGACGCGATCGCGCAGTAGCTGATCAGGAAGATCGCGCAGGCCCTCGACAGCGACGGCGGCCGCAGCAACGCGACACCGCCCAGCACGATGACGACCGCCGCCACCAGGGCCACGCCGGTCATCCCCTGCTCGTGGTAGACGGCCAGCCAGCTGTTGTCGATCGGCAGCCCCCCGAACGACTTGTCGCCCAGGCCCACGCCGAACAACTGCTCCGAGGTCGTCCGGGGTGCCGCCAGCAGGGCGTCCCAGACCTTCGCCCGGCCGGTGAGGCTGGTGAAGTTCTCCTTGCTCTGCCCGCGCAGGAACCACGCCTGGAGCGCGGAGCCGAGCCCCACCGCCGCCACGGCGGCGCACAGCACCGCCCAGGCGAAGAACCGGCGGGCCGCGGCGCTGGTCAGGATGAGCGAGCCGATCGCCAGCAACAGCCCGACGAGCAGGCCGAGCGTGGCCGTCCGGGTATGGGTCAGCGCGAGCAGGACGAGTGACGGCACGACGACCACCGCCGCGCTCACCCGGTCGGTCCGGCGGCCCATCAGAAGCAGCACGGTGAGCCCGATGATCACCGCGGCGTACTGCCCGATCTGCGGCGGGGTGAGCGGCCACAACGCGCCGACCAGCCGTCCGCCGTAGAGCTCGGGCAGGGCCGCGCCCGGGGAGACGACCAGACCGGCGGCCACCGAGCCGAGCACTGCGAAGTACATCCGGATGTGATGCCGGACGAACGTCGCACTGCCGTCCCACCAGCGGCTGAGCAGCCACAGCGTGCCGACGAAGAGCGCCAGCCGGGCGCAGCGGAACAGCGCGCCGAACCCGGACTCCAGATGCACGCTGGAGATCACGCTCGGCACCAGCAGCAGAGTGAGCAGCAGCAGAAAGGCGCTGGCCCGGATACGCAGCCGCAGATTGAGCGCGAGCGCCAGCGTGAAAGCGGCGACCAGCGCGCCCATGGTGACCATCTGGATGAGGGAACGGGGCAGCGGGACGATGGTCTTCGCCCCGGCCGAGCCGAGCGTGTTGAGGACCAGCAGCCCCCAGACCGTCCCGACGCTCCTCGGCGTGCGGTCCGCCACCATCTCAACCACCGTCCCGTGCGCGGAAGACACTGCCCGCGTCCTGCCGGTACGGCGCGCCCTGCCACTGCCAGGAGTCGAGCAGCCGGCCCGGGTCGTGGGCGACGAAGCTCCATGGCCCGAGGTAGACGTTGTCGTGCCAGCGGTTGTGCTGCGTCCGGGTGATCGCCTCGGCCACCCGCTCGCCCTGGTACGGCGACCAGTCGGGGTAGGTGCCGTAGTTGGCCAGCACCGCCATGCGGTCGCACTTCACCGTGCAGTCGAGGACGGACTTGTCCAGCACGAAGCGGTTGTCGTGGATGTCCACCCGCTGGGTCTTCCACCGGCAGTCGGCGTACAGCGGGGCGCGGGCGATCGCCGGCCGGGCGCAGCGGTCGGTGTCCTTCACCAGCAACGTGCAGGCACCGGAGGAGGTGTTGGCCGGGCTGTTGCAGAACCGGTCGGCGTTCTCCCACAGGGTGATCCCGGACCAGTTGTTCTCCAGCACGTTCCGGTAGATCTCGATCTTGTCGGTACGGGCCCGGATCCGCGGTTCGCCGCCGGACTCGGACACATAGATGGTCGCGAACGGGAAGGTGTCGCCGCTGTCGGCGTACCTGCGGCCCTCGACCCAGTTGTTCCGCCGGATCGTGTTCTTCCGGATGACCGCGTTGTAGCTGGTCTCGTAGATCAGCGCGGCACCGTCGTTGTCCTCGAGCAGGTTGTCCTCGATGCGGAAGTCGTTGTTGTTGGTGTCCGCCCACAACCCCGCTCCGCGGTTGTCGTGCACCCAGTTGCGGCGTACGTCGGCGCCGTCGACGGCCCAGAACTTGACGCCTCCGGCGCAGCCGCAGCCCGGCCGCCGCCGCTCCCAGTCGTCCGTGTTGTTGCCCACGATCTCGTTGCCCTCGACCACCAGACCGCTGATACGGCCGGTGGCCTTGTACGCGTTCATGCCGTACTGGCCGTTGCCGCGCAGGCAGTTGGCGCGCACCTGCTGGTCGGCACCGGCCATCAGTCCGGCTCCGGAGTTCTGCTGGATCGTCGTGTGCTCGATCACCCACCCGTCGGCCGAGTCATGGTTGACCACGCCCTCGTCGTGCGGCGCGACGAACCCCTGCACGGTCAGATGGCGGACGGTGACGCCCCGGGCGGTGCCGCCGAACGCGTACTGATTGGTTCTGCGGCCGTCGAGCACCGCACCCGGCGCGCCGAGGTAGCTGTTCCCCTCCTTGGGGATGACCTGGGCGTAACGGTCCGGCGCGAGCGTGTGCCTGCCCGGGCGCAACCAGAACGTGGTGTGCGGGGGGCTGTTCCTGGTCTTCGCCGCCAGGTCCCCGACCACCGCGGGGTCGACCGTCACCGCGCCCGCCGGCGCCTTCGCCGGGCCGGCGGCGGGCTTGTCGCACACCCGGGCCACGGACGTGGAGTGCGCGGCGGTCGGCTCCGGCTGTGCGTCCGGCGTGCCCTCACAGCCGGTCGCCGCCAGCAGGGCCAGCGCCAGCGGTGCCGCCGGCAACGCCCGGTGCCGCCACATGATCCCCACGCGCCCCCCTAGCCGCGGAACTTGAGTACGGTGGTGAACGCCTTCGCGCCGTCGGCGAAGCCGGTGCCGACCAGCGTGGTGGCGGGTTCCTTGCGGCCGAAGCCGGGGGAGTACCAGCCCAGCGGCGGGTCGCTCTCGCCGCGGTGCGCCCGCCAGCTCAGCTGTCCGGGCAGGTCGAGCACCGCGGAGCGGTCCTCGCCGTCCCGGGTCCAGGTGAGCTCGGCCCGGTCGCCCACCAGGTCCACGGCGATCGTCGGGCCGAGGTGGAACGCCAGTTGCACGGCGGCCCGGCGCGGGCCGCGTACCTCGTCGACCACTGTCAGCTCCTGGCTCTCGGCCGTCAGCTCCACCCGGCGGCGGTGCACGAAGGGCCGGTAGCCGTCGTGCTCGGCGCACCAGCGGGCGGCACCCTCGTCCGCGACCAGCACACGGCTGCGGGCCTGCCGGGTCCACAGGAACGGGCCGCCGGAGACGGACTGGTCATCGCCGTTCAGTCGCAGGGTGTTGTGGCCGAGGGTCGACCGGAAGTACTGCCGCCACTCGGGCTGCCCGTGGTAGCAGTACGTCCCCGGGTCGGCGAGCACGTCGACGCCGTCGTGCCGGACCTCCACGGACAGCGCGTCCGCGTGGGCGTGCGCGGCGATGGACAGGAACCCGTGCGGACCGCCGTCGCAGCGGCACCAGATCCCGCCCGGACCGCGCAGGATCGACATGCCCGCGTCGGCGAAGTGCGCCGGCCGGCTCGCCGGGCGGGCCACGGACAGTTCGTTGGGCTTGATGAGCGCGGCCAGCAGTGGGGTGCGCACATCGGTGCCGGTCACCTCCGGCCACCAGGCGAGCCGGCCGAACACGGCGTCGCCGGTGGTCAGCAGCGAGGCCCAGCGGTCGGTGCCCGCGCCGTCCACGACCAGACCGTGTCCGTCGTCCGCGTCCCCCTGGCGGGGCGGCCGCAGCCGGCTGTCCACGACGGCCGCGAGCGCGTCGGACATCCGCAGCAGCACCAGCCGGACCGACGCCGGGACGGGGACGCCTGCCGCATCCGCCTCGGCCACCGCGGCCAGGCCGAGCTCCAGCACCAGTCCGTGATACTCGGTGGCCAGCTCCCGGTTGAGGCCGGAGGGGAAGGTGTTGCCGCGCAGATGCCGCTGCAGCGACCGCAGCGCGTCGGCCCGCCAGCGCGCCGAGGAGGGAAACCACCCGAACGCGCAGGCCGCGGCCAACTGCCCGGCGGCCTCGGCGACGACGTGGTTGTTCGCCGACGACCCCCGGCTGGGGAAGGCGGCCAGCCAGCGCTGGTGGTGCCAGATCTGGTTCCGCGCCACGGGGTTGTCCTCGAACAGCCCGGCCGCGCCCGGCCAGCCGTCGAGCAGCCGGCGGACCCACACCCAGGACAGCAGCCGGATGCCCAGCTCGATGCCGCTGGTCCAGTGCACCCCGCGCAGCGGCGGGTTGGCCGTCCACCACGACCGCAGGTGCGCGGCCACCCGCTCGGCGTACCGCTCGTCCCCGGTGAGCGCGTAGGCGGCGGCGAGCACGGTGAGGTACTGATGCCGGGACAGCTCCCAGATCTGCTTGATGTCCCCGACCGTGTCCTCGCTGCGGTACGGCACGTCGAAGGCGTAGCCCGCCGGAGCCCGGCGCCCGGTCTTGGGGTCGTACCACCAGTCCGGGTCGGCCAGGTCGTCGCGCTCCACCCCGAAGTACGCGGCGTGCCCGGCCATCAGCCGGTCCGCCTCGGCGACAAGTCGCTTCGCGGCGTCCGGCGAAACGCCGTCGAGCGTCCCCGCGGGCAGTACGGCGGTGAAGCGGGCGCCGGTCACGCTCGGGCAGTCCGGCGGCGCCGACCGCCAGCGCCGCCTGCGTACCGCGTCGCCCACCCGGCCCGCGACCTCCTGCGGCCCCATCCGGGACAGCCGCCGCAGGTACCAGCCCGCACTCCCCGAGGTCACGGTCATCGCGCCCTCGCCAGCGTCACCGGCGCCCCGCTCGCCAGGCCGGCCTGCACGGCGAGGGTGGCCGCCGTGGTGGCGACCAGCGAGTCCAGCGGCACCGGCATGGGCCCGCCGGTCCGCACCGCCTTGACGAACGCGGCCAGTTCGGCGTTCTGGCCCTTGTCCCGGGCCTTGGGAAGCCGGGAACTGACCCACCGCTTACGGGCGTACACCGAGGCGCGCACGAAGTCGTCGAGCCGCAGCACCTTGCCGTCCGCGATGAGGTCCAGCGTCTCCTTGGGGAAGCCGGGCGCACCGGTGGTGACGTAGCTGATGGTGGCGGTGGACCCGTCCGGGTAGCGCAGCACGACCTGGAGGTCCTCGTTGCCGGGCGTGGTGATCGCGTACACCGACACCGGGTCGGCGTCGAGCAGCCAGCTCGCCGTGTCGATGAAGTGCCCGCCCTCGCCGGCGAACCGCGAGCCCTGGGTGCCCTGTTGGAGGTACCAGCTGCCGTGCTCCAGCCGGCCCGCGTTGACCAGGTAGCGCAGGCTCGCAGGACCGGTCCGGGTGCCGAACTGCTTCCTGGCCTCCTGCAGCAGCGGCGCGAACCGGCGGTTGAAGCCCACCTGCAGCCGGTCGTTGCCGGACTTCTCCACCGCCGCGAGCACGCCGGCCAGCTCGTCCTCGGTGAGCGCCAGGGGCTTCTCCACGAACACGGCCTTGTCGGCCAGCAGCGCCTTCTGCGTCAGTTCGGCGTGCGAGCTGTGCCGGGTGACCACGAACACCGCGTCGATGGACGGGTCGCCGAGGACGGCGTCCAGGTCGGTGGTCGCCTGGGCGAAGCCGAACTTGCGCTGCGCGTTGGCCGCGGACAGCGCCGTCGTGGTGACGACCGTCGCCAGCTCCACGCCGTCGCGCTGCGCCAGGTGCGGCAGCAGCATCGACGTCGCGTAGTTGCCCGCGCCGACGAACGCCACCCTCACCGGAGTCCTGGTGGCCCGGGCCGGGCTCGGCTTCACGTTCACCGCGGGCACGGCCACCGCCGGGGCCTCCGCCTCCACCTCCGCTTCGGGGTAACGGAACAGCGCGGTCACGGCCTTCAACTCGCCGTCCTTCAGGCGCTGGTACGTCTCCACGGCGTCGTCGAAGTCGGCGACATGGGAGATCAGGGGTTCGACGTCGACGCTGCCCCGGGCGACGAGATCGAGGAAGCACGCCAGGTTGCGGCGCTCGGTCCACCGCACGTAGCCGATCGGGTAGTCGCGCCCCTCCAGCTCGTACGAAGGGTCGTAGCGCCCGGGCCCGTACGAACGCGAGAACCGGACGTCGAGCTCCTTCTCGTAGTACGCGTTCCACGGCAGGTCCAGCCGGCACTTGCCGATGTCGACGACCCGGCCGCGGTCCCGGGCCAGCCTGGCGGCCAGTTCGACGGGCTGGTTGCTGCCGCCGCCGGCGGCCAGGTACACCTGGTCCACGCCGTGGCCGGCGGTGAGTTCGGCGACGGCGTTCTCCACGGCCGCGGAGGCCGGATCGCCGCAGGCCGCCGCGCCCAGGCGCTCGGCGAGCTCGCAGCGCGCCGGGTCGGGGTCGGCGCCGACGACGCGGACTCCCGAGGCGGTAAGGAGCTGCACCACCAGCTGCCCGATCAGCCCGAGACCGACCACCAGCGCCACTTCGCCGAGCTGCGGCTCGCCCTGGCGCACGCCCTGCAACGCGATCGACCCGACGGTGCCGAAGGCGGCGTGCCGGGGCGCGAGGCCGTCCGGCACCGGGGTGTAGAGGTTCTTCGGCACCCAGTTCAGCTCGGCGTGCAGCGCGTGCTCGTTGCCGGCGCAGGCCACGAGGTCACCGACCGCCACATCGTCGATCCCGGCGCCGACCTCCTCGACCACCCCGCACAGCGAGTAGCCCAGCGGCGTGTAGGAGTCCAGCTTGCCCATCACCTTGCGGTAGGTGGCGGGCACCCCGTTGGTGGCCACGCTCTGCACGACCTTGGCCACCTGGTCCGGCCGCGAGCGGGCCTTTCCCAGCATCGACATGCCGGCCTCGGACACCTTCATCAGCTCGGTCCCGGTGGAGATCAGCGAGTACGCGCTCCGGACCAGCACACCCCCCGCCTTGCACCCCGGCACCGGCACGTCGAGCAGCGCCAGTTCGCCGCTCTTGTAGTTCTGCACAACCTGTTTCACCGAAGTCCTCTTGTCTCTACGCCGTCAGGGAAGGGGCCTCGCCGGACCGTGAGGTCGCGCCGCGATACCAGTGCTCCAGGGTCAGCACGTGCCACAGATGCTTGGAGAAGTCCCGCTGCCCGGCGGCGTCCTCGGCGACCATCCGCGTCAGCGCGTCGCGGCGCAGGAACCCGGAGCGGACGAGCTCGCCGTCGTTGACCACCTCGCGCACCAGCGGGGCCAGGTCCCTGCTCATCCAGGCGCGCAAGGGGGCGCTGAACAGGCCCTTGGGCCGGTACACGATCTCCCGGGGCAGGATCGAGGTGGCCGCCTCCTTGAGGACGGCCTTGCCCTGCCGGCCGACGATCTTCCGGTCGCCGGGCACGGCGAACGCCGCCCGCACCACGTCGACGTCCACGTACGGCACCCGCACCTCCGTCGACGCGGCCATGCTCGCCCGGTCCGTGTAGGCGAGGTTCAGGCCCGGCAGGAACATCCGGGCGTCGCCCAGGCACATGCGGTTGACGAAGTCGTCGAGGTCGTTGTCCTGATAGACGTCCGCGTGCTCGGTCAGCACGTCGTCGACCGTGGCGGCCAGGTCCGGGTCGATCAGGGCGAGCAGCTCGGCTCGGTCGTACATGGTGTAGCTGCGCCGGAACGCGGTCTCCTCCGGCAGCTCGGCGAAGGAGAGGAACCGCTTCGCGAAGCGCACCGACCGGTACCCCCGGCGGCTCGTCGCGACCGGCAGCCGGTCCACGACCGCGGACACCCCGCGCCGCAGGGGCCTCGGGACACGCTGGTAGCGCAGCGCGAGCAGGTTGGCCAGATGCTTGCGGTACCCGGCGAACAGCTCGTCGGCGCCCATCCCCGAGAGCATCACCTTGACCCCGGCCTCCCGGGCGGCCGAGCAGATCAGGAACGTGTTGATCGCGGCGGGGTCGCCGATCGGCTCGTCCAGGTGGTACGTCATCCGCGGCAGCAGGTCGAGCACGTTCGGAGCGATCTCGATCTCGTGCAGGTCGACACCGAACCGCTCGGCCACCTGCCGGGCATAGCGCAGGTCGTCCGGCATCGCCTCGAACTTGGCGTCCTCGGCGCGGAACCCGATCGTGTAGGCGGAGATCCCGGGCTGGTGGCGGGCCGCCAGCGCGGTCAGATAGCTGGAGTCGAGGCCGCCGGACAGGAACGTCGCCACGGGCACGTCGGAGAGCAGGTGCCGACGGGTCGACTCCTCCACGACGGCGGCCAGATCCGGCAGCTCGCTCTCCCGGGCCTCGGCGGCGACGTCCCGGATGTTCCAGTACCGGCCGCGCTCCACCCGGCCGTCGGGCCGGCACCGCAGCCAGCTCCCCGGCGGCAGCTTCTCCGCCTCGCGGAACGCGCACCGCGAGTCCGGCACCCAGTAGTACAGCAGCGAGGCCACCAGCGCCCCGGGGTCCACCTCCAGCGCCCCGCCGGTCGCCGCGGCGAGCGCCTTGAGCTCGGAGGCGAACACCAGGCCCTCGCCCCGCCGGAGCAGGAACAGCGGCTTGATGCCGAGCTGGTCGCGGACGAGCACCAGCTCACCGGTGCGCTCGTCGAACATCCCGAACGCGAACATGCCGCGCAGCCGGGGCAGGCAGTCGGTGCCCCAGCGCCGCCAGGCCTCGAGCAGCACCTCGCTGTCGGAGGTACCGCGGAAGCGCACCCCGGCGGCCGCCAGCTCGGCCCGCAGCTCGGGCGCGTTGTACAGCTCGCCGTTGTACGTGAGGGCGAGGCCGTCCTTGACCATCGGCTGGGCGCCGGTCTCGGACAGGTCGATGATGGACAGCCGGCGGTGCCCGAGTTGCACGTCGCCGTCACCGGCCGGGTGGCCGTAGCGGCCCGCCCCGTCCGGGCCGCGGTGGGCGAGGACATGGGTGAGCCGGTCGGTCACGGCCTTCCCGTCCGGCCAGCGGTAAGTACCTGCGATGCCACACATGTCCTACCGCGCCTCCTGGTCGCTGTCCGGAACCCGCGCCGCCCACATCGGCGGCCGCTCCGTCCGCCGCCGGACCTCCCCCACTGCCTGAACGGCGTGGGAGGTGCCCCCACCGCTCTGCCGGGGCGGCCGCTCGTTCTGGCCACGCAGGGCGGTGAGCGGGCCGTCCCACAGCGTGCCGTCGGTCCGGTCGCCCGGATCGGGGTCGATCAGCACCACACCGATCACCGAGACGCGCTGGTCCGCGAGCTGCCGCGCCACGGTGTGCAGCCATGCGGCGCTGCCGTGCCCGGCACGCACCACGAGCACGGTCCGGGTGCCGAGGTGGCGGAGGTCGGTCCACGCCGTGCCGGGCGCCACCGAGCCGACGCCGACACGGAGTTCGTCGTGCGCCACAGCCGCGGCACGCTCGCCGACGACCACCGTCGGGGCTCCCGGCTTCGGGCGGCGGCCCGCGAGCGGCAGGCCGGGCAGACCGTCGACGACGACCACGGGCCCCTGCGCCGCCAGCGCCCCGGCGAGGTCCAGGGCGATCACGCTCGTGCTGCGCGCACAGCCCAGTTCCAGCAGCGACACCGGTTCCGCGGAGCCGCGCACGGTGCGGGCCAGGGACGTGGTGAGCCGGGTCCGTGCCGCCCGGGTTCTTCGGCGCTGCCACAGCCGGGCCGGCCCGCGCGGCGTGCGCGGCAGTTCCGCGATCACCGAGGCGCCGAGGTTCGCCGCGATCTCCCGGCGCAGTACGGGCCGGTCCGCCACCACCGCGCCGACCGCGGCCACCGCGAGCCCGAGGACCAGCCCGAGGACCAGCCCGATCGCGCCGTCGGTGCCGGCGGCCCTGGGCAGGGAGTGCCGTACCGCGCGCGGGGCGTCCACGATCTGCGTGCCCGCGACGAGCCGGGGCGTTCCCATGCGCGCTTCCTCGGCGCGCTGGTCGAAGTCGGCGATCCGCGAGGTGAGTTCGGCGCGGCGGGCGAAGAGCGACTCCAGGTTCGCCGACGCCTCCGGGTCGCTCTGCGGCGGTCCGTCGCCGATCGCCTCGTTGACCTCGGCGAGTTCCTTGCTCATGCGGTCACGCTGGTCGAGCAGGGCCTTCGCCTCGGCCGTCGCGGTCTGCCGCATCCGCCTCACATGGTCCGCGACGAACGCGTCGGCCAGCGCCTCGGCCCGGGCCACCGCCTCCGCGTCGCTGTCACCCGTGACATCGATGCGCAGCAGGTTGTTGGTCAGGCCGGTGCCCCGGTAGTCCCGCATGAAGTCCGCCGGGCTTACGGGGGAGTCGAGGGCCCGCAGGGCCTGGCCGGCGATCCGCGTGGTGTGCAGCAGCTCGACGTCGGTGCGGATCAGCGTTCCGGTGTCGTTCGGCTGGTCCTCCTCGTGGGCGACCAGCACCGTGACCACCGCGGTCGGCGCCGGCGGCAGCAGGACCGCGACCGCCACGCCGACCAGCAGGCCCAGCAGCGCCAGGGAGCACCACAGGCGGCGGCGCCTGCGCACCGCTACCACCAGCGCCTGCAGATCCACCAGCGGAGCGGCGGCCGACTCCGAAGTCTTGCTCGTCGTCACACCGAACCTCCCGTCGCGTGGCCGCGCAGCGCGAGCGCCACGGTGGCCTCGTCCGCGGGACGGCCGGCCGACCGCGCCGGACGGCCCCGGACCAGGCCGGCGACGACGGTGCCGACGACCTCGTGCCCCGCGTCCGCACACGCCTCGGCGACGCCGGCGAGTTCCTCCGCGGTCCAGCCGCCCGCGCTGAGGACCACCAGGGCACCGGACTCGATGTCGCGGTCCGGCACCAGCGGCCGGGCCACCGAGACCTCCACCATCCGCAGCAGCGGATCGCCCTCGGCCTCGGCGACGAGCTGCCCGGCGGCCCGGCGGGCGACCTCGTCGCCGTCCGGCACCACGACCAGCAGCCGCCGCGGGGCCGGCAACTGTTCCCGCAGGCGCGCACACACCCGCCGGTAGCGGAGCTGCCGCCCGGCCTCGCCGCCGGACGGCTGCGGGGTCGGTACGTCCCACCGGGTGTCGACGCCCAGCAGCCGGCGGATCCGGGCCCGCGGGCCACGGCCCTGCGGCCGGTGCGCCGGCTGTTCAGCCGGTACGTCCACGGTGCCCAGGTGCACGGAGCCCAGCGCCGCGGCGATCTCCGGTGCGGTGCGCAGCCGGCGACTCACCCGGGCGGCGGCGAGATGGCCGACGACCGCGGCCAGGAAGAACAGCAGCGCCCCGGCGGCGATGAACTGCACCCGCGTGGGCGCCGCCTCGCCGGTCGGCCGGGCCGCCGGACCCATCACGACCATGGCGGCCTTGTTCGTCGCCGGGTCGGCCTCGTCCAGCTTCTTCATGGCCTCCTGCAGCGTGGTGCGCAGCTTCTCCAGCTCGGTGCGGGCCTGCACGCTCTCCACGGTCTGCCCCGGATCGGCCGCCTCGGCCAGGTCGGTGATGCGGCGGTTGGTGCGCTCCACCGCCTTGCGCAGCGCCTCGGGACCGGACGCCGCCTCGGGGTCGGCGCTGCCCGCGAGCCGCGCCGCGAAGGCGACGAACTCCTGGGCCACCTGGTCGGAGAGCTGCTGTGCGCGTTCCGGGGAGTCGGCCGTACCCGAGATCTTGATGATGTTGCCGTCGGCGGCCTTGGCGCTCACCTGGTCCCGCAGGTCGCTTCCGCCGACCCCGGGCCAGCCGAGTGCGGCGGCCGCGCGGTCGACCACCACCGAACTGGTCGCGATCTCCGCCTGGGTCAGCAGCTCGCGCTCCTCCCACGCGCCCGGCAGCAGGACCGATGCCGACGTCGTGTAGCGCGGCGGGAACACCAGCGAGGTGCCGTAGCCGACGAGCGCACCCACCACGACGAGGATGGTGAGCAGCCGCCGGCGCCGGCGGAGAATCCGTCCGATCGTGACCAGGCGTATCGTGTCATCGCTCAACGGCGCGGCCTCTTCCCTGCCCGGCCCGGGGCCCCGACGGCACCGGAGCATGGTCACGGCAGGCAGCGGCGTAGGCGGCGAGCAGCGACGCTTGCGAATTCCGCCAGGAGAGCGGCCCGTCGACCCGCTCCTGACCGATCTTTCCCATACGGGCCCGCTGCTCCGGGTCGTCCAGCAGCAGCGCGACGAGCCGGGCGAACTCGGCCTCGTCGTTCGCGGGCGCGTACACGGCGGCGTCACCGGCGGAGACGCGCGCCTCCTTCAGGTCGAACGAGACGATCGGCCGGCCCATCGCCATGTACTCCAGGACCTTGTTCATGGTCGACACGTCGTTGAGCGGATTGCGCGGGTCGGGGGAGAGGCACACGTCCGCGGTCGACAGGTAGCGCACCAGGTCGGCGTCCGGAACGCGCCCGGTGAACTGCACCTGCTCCGTGAGCCCGAGCTGCCGGGACAGCTCCACCATCGCGTCGAAGGCGTCGCCGGAGCCGACGAACACCGCGTGCCAGTCGGTCCGCCCGACCTCGTCGCGCAGCTTCGCCAGGGCGCGCAGGGCGTAGTCGACGCCGTCCTGCGGGCCCATGACGCCGAGGTAGCACAGCAGATGAGGCTTGCCGCGCTTCAACTCCGGCTCGGGCGGCACGGGTCGGAACCGCTCGGTCTGCGGCGCGCTGCGCACCACGAAGACGTCCTCGGGACGCCGGCCGCCCCGGCGCACGGCGACGTCCCGGTAGCTCTCGTTCGTGGCGAGCACGACGTCCGCGGCCCGGTAGGTACGCCGTTCCAGTGCGCACACGGCGCGGTAGAGCAGGTCCTCGCCGCGGTCGAACCGGGACAGGTACAGCTCGGGCACCAGGTCGTGCTGGTCGAAGACGAACCGCGCTCCACGCCGCTTCAGCCACAGGGCCGGCAGGAACAGCAGGTCGGGCGGGTTGCAGGCGTGGACCACGTCGACCGGGCCGACCTTGCGGGCCAGCCGGAGCGTGTGCCAGAGCGCCGATCCGTACTCCCGCAGATAACCGGCAGGCCCTCCGGTGGCGGCGCGCAACGGGTAGCGGTGGATCCGCACCCCGTCGATCTCCGCCTCCGGCTCCGTGTCCCGCTTGCTGCCCTGGGGGCAGATGACGTGCACCGTCCAGCCCGCGTCGCGCAGCGTCGTGCATTCCTGCCACACCCGCCGGTCGAACGGCACCGACAGGTTCTCCACCAGAATCAGCGCGCGCCGGTCAGCCCGGTCGCCGCCGGCTGCATCACCAAGCAAGGCCCACGTACCCAGGTTCGGCCCGACGCGCCTCGGCGTCGGGGAGGCGTATGAGGTCGACGATCACCGGGCCGCCGCCATGAGGCAGCGCGGAGAGGACAGCAGGGTCCCTGGTCCCGACCAGGCACACCTCGGCGTGTTCGAGCACCTCGTCGACGGAGTCCGCGAGCAGTTGCGCGAGGTGCGGCAGCCGGGTCTCGATGTACTCGCGGTTCGCGCCGATCAGCCGGGAGAGGCTCACATTGGCGTCGTGGATCTTCAGGTCGTACCCCTTGCCGAAGAGCCTCTCCGCCAGCTCGACGAGCGGGCTCTCGCGGAGGTCGTCGGTGCCGGGTTTGAACGACAGCCCGAACAGGCCCACCTTGCGTTTTCCGGTGCGCTCGACCAGCTCCACCGCGCGCTGCAGATGGTCGGAGTTGGAGGGCAGCACGTGGGACAGGATGGGCACCGAGACGTCGGCGCGCTGCGCCGCGTGGACCAGGCTGCGCAGGTCCTTGGGCAGGCAGGAGCCGCCGAAGGCGAAGCCGGGCCGCAGATAGGCGGGGCTGATGTTCAGCTTGCGGTCGGCCAGGAACACGTCCATCACCTGGTGCGAGTCCACCCCGAGCGCCTGGCACACCGCGCCCAGCTCGTTCGCGAAGCCGATCTTCAGGCCGTGGAAGGCGTTGTCCGCGTACTTGATCGCCTCGGCCGTCGGGACCGGCACCCGGAACACCTCGCCGGGCAGGCCGTCGTACAGCGCCAGCACCGCGTCGCCGCTCGCCGCGTCGAGTTCGCCGATGACGGTCTTGGGCGGGTCGAAGAAGTCCCGCACGCTCGTGCCCTCGCGCAGGAACTCCGGGTTGACCGCGACCCCGATGTCCACCCCGGCCGTACCGCCGACGTACTTCTCCAGGATCGGCACCAGCAGGTTCAGGCAGGTGCCGGGGAGCATCGTGCTGCGGAAGACGACGGTGTGCCGCCCGCCCCGCTCGGCGAGCGCGGCGCCGATCTCTTCGGTGACCCGCTCCAAGTACGTGGTGCACAGGCTGCCGTTGGGCTCCGACGGGGTGCCCACACAGACCAGCGACACCTCGCTGCCCATGATCGCCTCGCGGACGTCACGGGTGGCGCGCAGGGCTCCGGTCCGTACGACCTCGGCGGTGAGCTCGCCGATCCGCTCCTCGACCACCGGGGCCTTGCCGTCGTTGACCAGGTCGACCTTCACCTGGTTGACATCCACTCCGATGACCTCGTGGCCCATGCTGGCCAGGCACGCGGCCGACACGCAGCCCACGTAGCCGAGCCCGAAAACGCTGACTCTCATGACGCGTTCCTCCCCCCAGGCAGGCCCCCTCGGCCTGCGGGACCATTGGGCAGTTGCCCCCCGCGCATCAGTAGGCCCCCTGCCCGTGGAGGACCGCACGCAGCGTCTTCCACAAGATCACCGTGTCCAGGGCGAGCGACCAGTCCTCCACGTACCGCAGGTCGAGTCGGACCGCCTCCTCCCACGGCAGGTCGCTGCGTCCGCTGATCTGCCACAGGCCGGTGAGGCCGGGCTTGACCAGCAGCCGGCGCCGGATGTCCGGCCCGTACGCGGCGCACTCCTCCGGCAGCGGAGGGCGCGGACCGACCAGCGACATCGAGCCGGTGAGCACGTTGAAGAGCTGCGGGAGCTCGTCGATCGAGTACCGGCGCAGCACCGCTCCCACCCGGGTCACCCGCGGGTCCCGGCGGAGCTTGAACAGCAGGCCCGCGCCCTCGTTGCGGTCGGCCAGTTCGGCACGTGCCCGGTCGGCACCGGCGACCATCGTGCGGAACTTGAGAATGGTGAACTCACGGCCGTCCTTGCCGACCCTGCGCTGCCGGTAGAACGCCCCGCCCCGGCTGTCCACCAGCACGAGCAGCCCGACCAGCACCATCAGCGGCGCGAACAGCACCAGCAGCACCGCCGCGCCCACCCGGTCCACGACCTCCTTGACCGCCCTGCGGCCCCCGGTGAAGGCCGGCATGCTGACCCGCAGCAACGGGATCCCGAGCACCGCGTCGACGTGCAGCCGCGGGCCGGCCACCTCCATCAGCACCGGCGCCACGACCATCTCCGCGTCGCTGCCCTCGAGGTTCCAGGCCAGCCGCTGCAGCCGGTCCGGTGACCAGTGCGGGTCGGGTGTGACCGCGACGACCCGGTAGCCGTCGCGGCGGACGTGATGGGCCACGTCCGTCAGTCGCCCGACGATCGGCACTCCGTCCAGTTCGTCGTCGACGAGCCCCAGACCGTCCGTCGTGCACACCGCGTCCACCCGCCAGCCGAGGTGCGGGAACTTGCGCGTCCGGGCGATCAGATCGCGCACGGTGTCCCGGCTCCCGGCGGCGAGCACCGGTCTCAGACACCGCCCGTCCTTGCGCTGTTTGTGCAGCGACAGACGCAGCAGATAACGCGCGGTCATGGTGACCAGTGCGATCGCGGGGATCGCGACGAAGATCCAGAGTTTGATGTTGCGCGAGGTGAGAGCGATTCCGCCGAGTGCCAGGACGACGGTCGCCGTGAAAAGTGAACGTCCGAGCCGGCGGAATTCCTCGGCGCCCTGGCCGAGAACAGCCGGTGCCCATGCGCGGCTCACCGCAAGGGATCCCAGCACCAGCAGTTCGGTGCCGAATGCGAGAATTCCCCACTTCTCGTGCCAGTTGGCCGCGTCCCGGGCCCCGAAAAAGTTGCCGATCGCCGCCACCACGAACGCGGTGGCCACCGTATCGCTGGTGATCACGGTACGGCGGTACCGCTGCTCCCAGTCGAGCGCGGGCCGACTGATCGCCCCGCTCGCCACATGCCCGCTCGCTGACGGAAACGGGCTGACAATTCCCCCTTGCCGCACAGAACCCCCCAGGTCCCCAGTGGTTCGACGTGGTCGCCAAACACTGCCCCCCGTCGGGAGGCCCCCGCCTCCCGCGCCGCGCTGCTCCTCCCCAGCGGGAGCGGTCCACCCCCGCGCATGACATCTCGGCACATCGAGAGCTACTTGAACAACCCACCCTGGTGGCAGCAGAACGCACGATCTGGACCCCGTCGAAACCCCGGGTGCTCCCCGCACCCAAGGCCCCCTCCAGGGCTCCAGGAATTGATCACCCCCACGTCCGGCCGCCGGAGACGCGACTGCTGGCTTTCACGCAGCGCCGGACCTAAAGATCATTACTGGTCGCCTCGAACCCGAACAGCTGAAGCACGGTCAATCTAGACCATGGAGGCCCTTATGAAGAGGGGATGTGTGGAATTTGTGTTGAGGCTTTGCGGCGGGGCTCAACTGATCGATGATCGCTAATGCGTTCCTTTTGCGCCACAGCGCCAAAACGCGCCGCGTGGGCGCGAGTGGCCGCCTCTACCGGTCGGTGACCACCACTCCGAGGGTGCGCTCAAGGCCGAGGGCGCCCGCGTCGGTCAGCTGCACCACGCGCGGTCTCGACCCCCACCGCACCCAGTCGAGTGCGAACAGCCGCGCCGTGAGGGCCGCGCCGAGCCCGCCGGCGAGATGGTGCTGGTGTTCGCTCCAGTCCACGCAGTAGCGGATCGCAGGGCGGCGCGGGGGCAGACGGTCGGTGTCGACGCCCAGTTCGGCGAGCAGTGCGGGGCCGTTGGGGGTGAGTTCGTACCGGACGTCGCGGCCGTACGACGAAGGCCGGTCGCGTACGGCTTCGTGGGGCCGGTGAACACCGTCGTGACCGCTGAGGACGCCCCGTTCCAGCAGGCCGCGCATCAGGGCCACGCCCAGCCGGCCGGCGAGGTGGTCGTAGCAGGAGCGGGCGCGGTGCAGGGCGTTGGTGCGGCTGCTCTGCCTGAGCGAGGTGATGGCCAGCGGTGGCGCGATCAGGGCGAGGCACTCCAGGGCCGCGCTCACGTCCGGGCCGGCGAGCCGGTAGAAGCGGTGTCTGCCTTGCCGCTCGACGGTCAGGAGCCCTCCTTCGACGAGTTTGGCCAGGTGCACGCTGGCGGTCGCGGCACCGATGCCCGCCTCACCGGCCAGGGCGCTCGCGGGCAGTGCGCGTCCGTCGCCCAGACACTTGAGGATCCGAGCACGCGACGGGTCGGCGATGAGAGCGGCGGCACGGGCGATGTCCGTCTGGTGCTTGAGCGGCTCACCCTGGCGCTCGGACGGCACGGCGGCGGCCGTCGAGCGCGGCCCGGCGAGGGGGCTGTCGTTCGGCATGGACTCAGCGTAGAACGACGACACTTCGTCGGATGACGAAGTGTCCGGCGGTGATGCTCTGCTCATGACCAGCGCACCGATTTCCCCCACCGCACCCGTTCCCGCCACGGTCCAGGACCGGCCCGGCGACCGGGACTCGGCACCGCCCGGCGCCGCCACCGGGAAGTCGGCCCCCCTCGCCCGCGCGCCGCTGATCGCGCTCAGCCTCGGCTACTTCCTCGTGATGCTGGACGTCACCGTCGTGAACGTGGCGATCCCCGACATCCGCACCTCGCTGGGCACGGGCCACTCCGCGCTCCAGTGGATCGTCGACGGATACAGCACCGTCTTCGCCGCACTGCTGCTCCTCGGCGGAGGAATGGCCGACCGGTTCGGGCACCGCCGCGTGTTCCTCTGTGGCCTGGGCCTGTTCACCGCGGCCTCCGTCGCCTGCGGCCTGGCCACCGCCTCCGGGCTGCTCATCGCCGGACGACTCGCCCAGGGCGCCGGAGCGGCCCTGCTCGTGCCCGCATCCCTCGCCCTGCTCCAAGTCACCTTCCCCGACCGCACGTTGAGGTCCCGGGCCGTCGCCGTCTGGGGAGCCGTCGCGTCGATCGCCTTCGGGGCGGGACCGGCGGTCGGCGGGCTGCTGGTCTCGGGCTTCGACTGGCGCTCGGTGTTCTGGCTGAACCTGCCGTTCGGCGCACTCGCCATCTTGCTGACCCTGCGTCACATTCCGGCCCCGGCGCCCCGGTCGAGTGGGCGGAAGGCGGACCCGATGGGCCAGGTGCTCGCCGTCATCGGCCTCCTCGGCGTGGCCGGCGGCCTCAACGAGGCGGGCTCGTACGGCTGGACGTCCCCGCTGGTCCTCTCGGTCCTCGGCGCCGGTGCCGCGGCCCTGGTGGCCTTCGTACTGATCGAACGCACCCTGGAATCGCGCTCCGCACAGGGCCGCACCCGGCGCGCTCCGCTGCTCCGGCCCTCCATGTTCCGCTCCCACTCCTTCACTTCGACCGTCGCGATCGGCATGCTGATCAGCCTCGGCTATTACGGCATGCTCTTCCTCGCCACCCTGTACTTCCAGCAGGAGCACCACCTGAGCGCCCTGGACACCGGCCTGGCCCTGCTGCCCTCGGTGTGCATGGGGCTGGCCACGGCCCCGCTGTTCAGCCGCATCGCGGCACGCACCGGGCCGTACCTCCCGATGGCCGCCGGTCTCTTCCTCGGCACCGTCGGCTTCCTCGGCTGGCTGCCGGCGGGGCCCGGCACCCCGTACCCCGTCCTGCTCTTCGCGTTGATCGCGACCGGCCTCGGTCAGACCATGACGGCCCTTGCCGCCGTCTCCGCCGTCGTCGAAGCCGCTCCGCCGTCCGACGCGGCGATCGCCACCGCCGTCCTGAATGTGTCGCGGCAGATCGGCAGCGCCGTGGGCGTGGCCCTCTTCGGCACCTTCGCCGCCACCGCGGACGACTTCGCCTCCGGCCTGCACCTGTCGGCGGCTGTCGCGGCGGGTACGTTCGCCCTCGGCGGTCTGCTCGCCCTGTCGGTCCGGCGCCGAGCCGACGCAGTGCCTGCCTGACCGACGCGGAGACAGCCCTCGACATCCCCACCCGTTACGCCCTGGACCGCAAGGAGTTGCCCCTCATGACCACACCGCACCGCAGCCCCGAGATACTCCGCTACACCGCGTTCGCCGCCGACCCTGCGGGAGGCAACCCCGCCGGTGTCGTCCTGGACGCCACAGGGCTGACCGACGAGGACCAGCTCGCGATCGCGGCGGAACTCGGCTACAGCGAGACCGCTTTCCTGACCGCACCACCGACGGAACTCGCCGCTCACGAACGGGCGTACACCGTCCGCTACTTCTCCCCGCAAGCCGAAGTCCCCTTCTGCGGACACGCCACCATCGCCACGGCCGTCGCCCACGCGGAACGCCACGGCCCCGGCGATCTGATCCTCGCCACGCCCGCCGGTACGGTCCCGGTGACGGTGACTCAGGCGCCTGACGGCACCCTGCGCGCGACCCTGACCAGCGTCGAGCCCGCCGTCCACGAGGTGACGGAGAAGGACGTCACCGAGGCGCTCCAGGCGCTCGGCTGGTCCGCCGCCGACCTCGACCCGGCCTTCCCGCCGCGGATCGGCTACGCCGGGGCCCGCCACCTGATCCTGGCCGCCGCGACCCGCGCGCGCCTGGCGGACCTCGCCTACGACTTCGAGCGGCTGAAGGCCTTCATGACCTCCCTGGACCTCACCACCGTGCAACTGGTGTGGCGCGAGTCCGAGACCGTCTTCCACGTCCGCGACCCCTTCCCCGTCGGCGGGGTGGTCGAGGACCCGGCGACGGGCGCCGCAGCCGCGGCCTTCGGCGCCTACGCACGCCAGCTGGGCCTGGTCCCCGAGGAATCGGCACTCGTCCTGCACCAGGGCGCGGACCTGGGCCGCCCGGGCGAACTGCATGTCACGCTGCACGCCGGCGACGCGCGCGTGCGGGTGAGCGGCACGGGGACGCGGATTCCGGAGATCACGGCGGGGTAGCGACCGCGGTTCCGGTGGACCCGCCGATGACCGAGCGGCCCCGGACGCGCGTGCTGGAGGGCACGGGCGCCCGGGTGGCCGGGCCGTGGCTCAGGCGTCGATGATGACGGGGATGATGAGCGGCTTGCGGCGGTAGGTGCGGAACGCCCAGTTCGCCACCGAGCGGGCGATGAGCTGTTCGAGCTGGCGCGCGTCCCCGACGCCTTCCTCGGCCGCGGTGGCCAGGGTCTTCTCGATGACGGGGATGACCGGCTCGAAGGTGGCGTCGTCGTGGACGAAGCCGCGGGCCAGGAAGTCGGGCGCCTCGGCGAGGGCACCGGTGTCCGCGTCGACGATCGCCACCACCGTGACCACGCCTTCGGCGGCGAGGGTGAGGCGGTCCTTGAGGGACGCCTCGGTGGCGCCGCCGACCTCCATGCCGTCCACGTACACGTTGCCGGCGGGGACCTTGCCGGTGATGGACGCGCGCCCGTCGACGAGGTCGACGACGACGCCGTCCTCGGCGATGACGACCCGGTCGGGGTCCACGCCGGTACGGATGGCGAGGTCGCCGTTGGCCCGCAGGTGGCGCCACTCGCCGTGCACGGGCATGACGTTGCGGGGCTTGACGATGTTGTAGCAGTAGACGAGCTCGCCGGCGCTGGCGTGCCCGGAGACGTGCACCTTGGCGTTGCCCTTGTGGACCACATGGGCGCCCCACCGGGTCAGACCGTTGATCACCCGGTAGATGGCGTTCTCGTTACCGGGGATGAGCGAGCTGGCCAGCAGGACGGTGTCGCCCTTGCCGATACGGATCATGTGGTCGCGGTTGGCCATGCGTGACAGCGCGGCCATCGGTTCGCCTTGCGAGCCGGTGCACACCAGGGTGATCTTGTGGTCCGGGAGCTTCTCCAGCTCCTTCGTGCTCACGATCAGACCGGACGGGACCTTCAGATAGCCCAGGTCACGGGCGATCCCCATGTTGCGGACCATCGACCGGCCGACGAAGGCGACCTTGCGGCCGTACTGGTGAGCGGCGTCCAGGACCTGCTGGATGCGGTGCACATGGCTGGCGAAGCTGGAGACGATGACCCGACGCGGCGCGGTGCGCATCACCTGCTCGATCGCCGGGTTCAGCTCACGCTCGGAGGTCGTGAAGCCGGGCACTTCGGCGTTGGTGGAGTCGGTGAGGAACAGATCCACACCCTCCTCGCCGAGGCGGGCGAAGGCGCGCAGATCGGTGATGCGCTCGTCGAGAGGGAACTGGTCCATCTTGAAGTCGCCGGTGTGCAGCACCATCCCGGCGCTGGTGCGGATCGCGACCGCGAGGCTGTCCGGGATGGAGTGGTTGACCGCCACGAACTCGCAGTCGAAGGGACCGAAGCCGCGCCGGTCGCCCTCGCGCACCCGCACGGTGCGCGGTCGGATGCCGTGCTCCTTGAGCTTGGCCTCCAGGAACGCCAGCGTCAGCTTGGAGCCGACGAGGGGAATGTCGGAGCGCTCGCGCAGCAGGTACGGCACGCCGCCGATGTGGTCCTCGTGGCCGTGGGTGAGCACCACGCCCACGATGTCGTCCAGCCGGTCCCGGATCGAGGTGAAGTCCGGCAGGATCACGTCCACGCCGGGCTGCGTCTCCTCGGGGAACAGCACGCCGCAGTCGACGATGAGCAGCTTGCCGGCGTGCTCGAAGACGGTCATGTTGCGGCCGATCTCCCCCAGGCCGCCCAGGGCAGTGACCCGCAGCCCTCCCTCGGGCAGGGGTGGCGCGGCTTTCAGCTCGGGGTGCGGATGACTCATACCTTGACGTTACCCGGAGAGTGGGACGTGGTGATCCATTGCCCCTGTGATCTCTTCCTCGCGACGGGTCGGGGCACCTGCCGCGGGTGCCCCGGGACGGGGGTTCGATGGCCTGGCTCCGGGTGCTCCAGGACGAGAGGCGGATCGGGCCGTCGGCCGCCCTCGCCCGGCGTCCGGGACCACCGATGGCCGACGTAGAGGCTCACCCACTGGCGCGGTGACCTGGGCCTGGCCGTAATCTGCGGCCATGACCGACACCTCGACGCTGACTCCCCGTGAAGCCTTCGAGATGCTGCTGGCCGGCAACCAGCGGTTCGTCGCAGGCATACTGGAACACCCCAACCAGGACGCCGAACGCCGCTCCGAGATCGCACCGGCCCAGAACCCCTTCGCGGTGCTCTTCGGCTGCTCCGACTCCCGCCTGGCCGCCGAGATCATCTTCGACCAGGGGCTGGGCGACCTGTTCGTGGTCCGTACCGCCGGCCATGTGACCGGGCCGGAGGTGCTGGGCAGCATCGAGTACGGGGCGAGCGTGCTGAACTGCCCCCTGGTGGTGGTCCTCGGCCACGACTCGTGCGGCGCCGTCGCGGCCACCCGCGCCGCCGTGGAGGACGGAGTGACCGCGCCCGGGTACGTACGGGACGTCATCGAGAGGGTCACGCCCAGCGTGCTGGCAGCCCGCTCCGCCGGCCTCACCCAGGACGGCGACATCATCGCCGAGCACACCCGGCACACCGTCGACCTGCTGCTGGACCGTTCCCGGGTGCTGGCCGACCAGGTGAAGGCCGGCAAGACCGCCGTGGTGGGCCTGTCCTACCGGCTGACGGCAGCGCCCACCTGGTCACCACCCGCGGCCTCGACGTCACGGCCGACTCCGCGTCGTGACCCAGGACCGCCGGCCGCCGCACCATCACTGACGAGGGTCAGGCTGGAAGAAAGCGAGCATTTTCCGGGCGGCGTCGGGCGACGCCAGAATCTCCTGGACGTGCGCGGACTGCCGGCCGGCGGCGCTGGTGCGTTCGAACATCTCGCGTTCGTAGTCCTTGACGGCGGAGGGAAAGTCGTCCGGGCGCGCGGCCAGCGCGAGGCCGAGCAGGGCGCCGTCGAGCAGTGCCATGTTGGCGCCCTGCCCCACCGGCGGCATCAGGTGCGCGGCATCGCCGAGCAGCGTCACGCCGGGCGTCGACGGCCAGGTCAGGCCGACCGGGAGCGTGGTGATCGACCGTGGCAGGACCGTGTCGTCGCAGGCTGCGATCAGTGCGGTGAAGCGGGAGTCCCAGCCGCTGAACAGGTCGATCAGCCGCGTCCGGGCGGCGGCGGGGTCGTCGAAGGGGATGCCGCTGGTGGCGAACCAGTCCTCGCCCGTGTTGTAGAAGCTCAGGTAGACGCGTACGCGGCCGTCACCGTTGCGCTGCGCCGCCAGGGACTGTCCATTGCCGAGCACCCAGTAGTTTCCCCGTCCGACCATCTCCGCGAGGTCGGGGCGGGTGCGGTCGATGTCGGGAATACCGAGCTCGACGACGTTCTGGCCGGTGTGCGCCGGCCGGGCGTCGGTGAGCAGCGGCCGGACAGAGGAGCCCGCGCCGTCGGCGCCGACCAGCAGGTCGTACGTCGCACTGCTGCCGTCGGCGAAGTGCAGCAGGCCGTCCTCGGCGTGTTCGAACACGTGCCCCCAGCGCACCACGTGCTCGGGCAGTGAATCCAGCAGCAGGTCACGGAGATCGGCGCGGTCGACCTCGGGTCGGTCGAGCGGGGCGTCGTCGGGTGTGTCCTCCTGCAGCAGCAGGGTGCCGTCCGGCTCCAGAAGGCGCAGGTCCTGCCCTGCGCGACGGGCGATCGCCTCGAACTCGTCGATCAGGCCGGCCTCGCGCAGCGCCCGCTGACCGGTCCCGGCGTGCAGATCGAGCATGCCGCCCTGACCGCGCGCGTGACGCGACGGCTCCCGTTCGTACACCAGGGCGTCGATGCCGTTCAGATGCAGCACACGGGCGAGAGCCAGGCCGCCGAGCCCGGCTCCGACGATGGCGATGGTCATGATTGCCTCCCCTTCGATACGCCGTATTAGCCGATACGCTGTATCGCGCCATGCGATGTATTGTTGTCCGCATGTTGGTGTGGGAAAGGCCGGAGCCGCCGGATCGACCTGTTCCGGCCCCGCTGAACCGAGAGCGGATCGTGCGAGCGGCGATCCGGCTGGCCGACGCCGACGGCCTGGACGCGGTGTCGCTGCGCAAGGTCGCCGCCGCGTTGGGCGTCGGGCCGATGCGGCTGTACAGCTACATCGACAGCAAGGAGGAGCTGCTCGACCTGATGGTCGACGCGGCCTACGCCGAGATCCGGCCCGTCGGAAACGGCTGGCGCGAGGTGCTTCGCTCTCTTGCCGAAACCACCCGCCAGGCCGCTCACGAGCACGAATGGCTCGCGGATCTGCTCGGTGGACGACCGCAGCTCGGACCGCACGCGCTCGCCAGAGGCGAGGCCGTGGTGGCCGCGCTGGACGGCGTCGACGTGGACGCCGTCATGCCGGTGGTCACCGCCGTCGACGCGTACGTGATCGGCGCCGTGCGCCGCGAGATCGCCGCGAGGCGTGCCGAGCGGGCCACCGGAATGGACGAGAAGCGCTGGCAGGCTTCCCTCGGCCCCTACCTGGAGCGGACCTTCGCCACGGGCCGATTCCCCGCGCTGGCCACGGTGGTGCGCGATGCCGCCCATCTGGACGCCGACGACACCTTCCGGATGGGCCTCGACTTCCTGCTCGACGGCATCGAAGCCGGCCTCTCAAGGTGACGCGCGGCCCGACGGGCAGACAGCGCAGCGGATGGGGTTCACCTTCCCGGACACACCGGCCCCACTGACGTGTCCGGCAGATACGCCGTCCGTTCCTCCGGTGTGAGGTCGCGGTTGACGGCACGACAGATCTTGCGGACCGCTTCGGATGGCTGGGGGAGGGTCGCGTCCCATATCCGTACGGTTTTGTCGACGCTGCCGGTGGCGAGGGTTCGGCCGTCCGGACTGAAGGCCACCGACCACACACTGTCGGTGTGCCCGATGAGCGTGGCGTCGGCCTTGCCAGTACGCACGTCCCATAGCCGCGCGGTCGGGTCGTTGCTGGTGGTGGCGAGGGTCCGGCCGTCGGGGCTGAACGCCACCGAAGTCACCTCGCCGGTGTGGCCGGTGAGGGTGGCGCGGGTCTTGCCGGTGGCCACGTCCCACAGCCGTACGGTCGCGTCGATGCTGGCGCTGGCGAGCGTACGGCCGTCCGGGCTGAAGGCCACCGACATCACATCGCCGGTGTGCCCTCTCAGGGTGGTGCGGATCTTGCCGGTCGTGGCATCCCACAGCTGTGCGACGTTGTCGACGCTGCCGGTGGCGAGGGTGCGCCCGTCGGGGCTGAAGGCCACCGACGCCACTGTGGTGAGCCCGGTGAGGGTGGTGCGGGTCTTGCCGGTCGCGACGTTCCACAGCCGCACGGTCGCGTCCGAGCCGGCGGTGGCGAGGGTGCGGCCGTCGGGGCTGAAGGCCACCGACAGGACAGAGCTGGTGTGCCCGGTGAGGGTGGTGCGGGTCTTGCCGGTGGTCACGTCCCACAGCCGTACGGTCGCGTCGTGGCCGGCGACGGCGAGCGTGCGGCTGTCAGGGCTGAAGGCCACCCAGCTCACCTCATCGGTGTGTTCGGTGAGGGTGGTGCGAGTCCTGCCGGTCGCGACGTCCCACAGGCGCACGGTGTCGTCGCTCCCGGCGGTGGCGAGCGTGCGGCCGTCCGGGCTGAAAGCCACCGACCACACGTCGCCCGAGTGGCCGGTCAAGGACGTGCGGTTCGCACTGGCGGTCACGTCCCACAGCCGCACCATCGTGTCGGCACCGCCGGTGGCGAGGGTACGACCGTCCGAGCTGAAAGCCACCGACCACACATCGCCCGAGTGGCCGATCAGGGACGTGCGCATCGTACGGGTGGTCACGTCCCACAACCGCACCCCCGCGTCGGCACCGGTGGTGGCGAGGGTGCGGCCGTCCGGGCTGAAGGCCACCGACTCCACCTCATCGGTGTGGCCGGTGAGGGTGGTGCGGGTCTTGCCGGTGGTCACGTCCCACAGCCGTACGGTCGTGTCGCTGCTGGCCGAGGCGAGGGTGCGGCCGTCAGGGCTGAAAGCCGCCGAGAGCACATATCGGGTATGGCCGGTGAGGGTGGTGCGGGTCTTGCCGGTGGTCACGTCCCACAGCCGTACGGTCGTGTCGCCGCCGGCGGTGGCGAGGGTGCGGCCGTCGGGACTGAAGGCCACCGAGTAGACGTCTCCGGTGTGTCCGGTGAGGGTGGCGTGGTTCCTGCCGGTCGGGACGTCCCACAACTGCACGGTGTCGTGGGTGCTGCCGGTGGTGGCAAGGGTGCGGCCGTCGGGACTGAACGCCACCCACCAACCGTCGGTGCGTCCGGTGAGGGTGGTGCGGACCTTGCCGGTCGCGGCGTCCCACAACCGCACGGCCGCGTCGGCACCGCCGGTGGCGAGGAGGCGGCCGTCCGGGCTGAAGGCCACCGACGACACTCCACCGGGGTGTCCGCTGAGGGTGGTGCGGGTCGCGCCGGTCGCGACGTCCCACAACCGCACGGCCCCGTCGGTACCGCCGGTGGCGAGGGTACGGCCGTCAGGGCTGAAGGCCACCGAGAACACATCTTTGGTGTGCCCCGCCAGACGCCGATGCAAAGGCAGGGCCGCAGCGGTCCTCAGACTCGCGATGGACTCGGGAGTGTGACGCGTGCGGTACGCCTGGACGGCCAGCAGTGAGGCGACTTCTGGGCTTGTGCCGAAGAGCCTTTCCGACTGGCCGGCGAGTTGTCGCGACTGTGCCGCCCGCCGCTGGGCGGTTGCCGTCCGCCACTGCCACAGGGCACCCCCCGCAGCGAGGAGCGCGAGGACGAGCAGGCCGGCAAGGACCGTGTTGAGGCGTCGGCTGCGCCGGATGGCGGCCTGCTGGCGCTGCTTGCCTGCGGTGAGAAAGGCTGTGATGTCGCCAGGAAGACGACGTCGCCGAGACCACTCGATACCTTCCGCGAGTGCCGTTCCCCCAAGAAGGTCTCCGGAGTCGGTCCTCTCCGCCCACCGGGCCTGCTGTTCACGGGTGCGGCTGAGCCATTCCTGGAAGAGGTGATCCTGGCTGATCCACTCGCGCAGCGCGCCCCAGTCACGGATGAGCGCGTCATGGATGAGTTCGGCCACCGGCTCGCCGGGCGGGGCGTCCGGGCGCTGCTGGTCTCGCATCGTCTGGGTGGTGATGATGCGATGGCGTGTGAGGGCGGCGATGACGGTGTCGACGTCACCGTCGGATGAGTCGTCGTCGGAGCCCGCGGCCAGGTCGCGTAGATCGCGGAGGGGGACCTGCGCTCGGACTGCCGGGATGTGGCGGCTGGGGTCGGCAGGACGCACCAGCGACGTCAGGATGCGCCGGGCGATGGGCCGTTGCCCCGGGGCCAGTTCGTTGATGGCGCTGTCGCACCAGGTGGTCAGGCTTCCGCTGACTGCTCCGATGCGACGGTAGGCGTCGTGAGTGAGGTACCCGTCCTGACGCCGCACCCACAGCTGGCTGAGCGTCAGCTCGAGGAGGGGGAGCACGGTCACGGGTGCCTGCTGGGCTGTCGCGGCCTCCGGATTTGCGGCCAGGACGTCGCTGACGATCTGCTCCGGCAGTCCCGGCTGGAAGCGAAGTCCCACATCCTGGGCGGGCAGGGCGATGATGTCGTGCAGGTCCTGCCGATTCAGGGTTCCCGGTACGTTGAGAAGTCCGGGCATCGCCTTTTCCAACAGCCTGGGGGCCCGAGCGGCCAGTTGCGGGTAGAAGTCGTCACGCATGACCAGGATCACGCTGAGTTCCGCGAGCGAGTCGACCGCTGCGGCGATCTGGTTCAGGACGGCCGTGCGGTTGCCCTCGTGGCCGTCGGCGGTCTGCGTGAATAACTCCTCGAACTGGTCGACGATCAGCAGGATGCGCTCGTGGGCGGGATCACCCTCAAGTCGACGACCGACGGCCGCGACCAGACCGTCGGTGCGGGTCCCGGGCAGCCCCGCACGCTCGATCTCCCTCGCCAGGTCCTGCCTCGGCCGGGCGACCACCGGCAACCACCGATCGCTGCCCGGCAGCTCACCCGCGGCCAGTGCACGCAGAACACCGGCCTGGATCAGAGAGGACTTGCCCGAGCCGGAGGGACCGAGCAGCAGCGTCAGCCGCCGCTGTCGGGCCAGGTCCGACACGACCCTCCGTACTGCGTCCTGTCGGCCCTCGAACCACCGTGCCTGGTCCTCGGTGAACGACTCCAGCCCTCGGTAGGGGCACAGTTCCTGCTCTACCAGTTCCGGCAGGACCTCACGCAACACCTGCGTCGGAGTGGCGTACGCGATGCCCTGACCCCGTTCGTACGCGTCGGGGGCGGCGATCTCGGTGAGCATGCCGATGACCAGGCCGGTCACCTCGTCGAGGACGGGCCCACCGCTGAAACCGGTGGTGAGGTCGTTGGCGGCCGTCAACTGCAGGTGCGGGCCCCTGCCGCCGGCAGCCGGCAGCAGATCGCCGGCCACGCCGAAGCCGAAGTGCCCCTCCGGCGGGGCCTGGGCCGGAAACCCGAACGAGCGAACCTGGTGGCCCCGGCAGCCCGCCGCCGAGCCCAACGACAACGGCTCCAGCTCCGCCGACGTACCGCTCAGGCGGATGACGGCCACGTCCTCCGCCTCGGGGGCACGCCACAGCTCCGGCACTGCATACCCCTCGGCCCGGAACGCCTTGGCCGCGTGGGGGAAGGCCACCTGCACCCGCTCCCCGGGCCGGCGTCCCGCAGCCAGGACGACGTGCGCACAGGTGACCAGCACGCCCTCGGCCACCAGGAAGCCGGCCCCCGCCACACTTCCGTCCGGCGCGAGAATCTGTGCCACGCCGACAGGCAAGTCCGTGGGGCCTTCTGACATCTTGCCGACCGCTTGCACCGGAGATCAGTCCGTGCTGTCCAGTGGGGTGCGTGCCGCACCCGTGACAGGTTCCCGAGCCCTCTGTGGAGCGCCTGGCCGCTTGTGAAGGGCATCGCCGATGCGACCGACCCTCACCGGCCGCTCCCGAGCCAAGCCTCCGCCCTCCAACGGTGTCCGAGTCAGCAAAACGCCTCCTCACCTCGCGCTCTCTCAGCGGGAGCCGGAGAGCGGGTGTCCTGCCCAGCATCACCGGACAAGGGAAGGGCCGCATCTCGTAGTGGGCCATACGGCCGAGATCGGCGCCTTCGACTTCGTGAAGCCGTCCCGCCCCTCCACGACGCCACTGGTGAAGGCGGCGTCACGGAGCGCGGACCGAAGGAGGTGGACGACGTCGCCACCAAGGGCGCCGACGAGCAACTGGCGCTACTGGTCGCCTAGGGCCAACCGGACGAGGACCTCCTGCCCTACGTCACCCTCCTCGGCTGACCCCGTCCGGGACACGGCGATCCCGCTCTCCCTGGTCGTGCGCGCGGACTTCGTCCCCTGCTCATTCGCCTCCGGCGGCGGACGGCGCATCCTGCGCAGGGACGTCCGGTTCAGCGGCCGCGCCCGCGGACGTGTAGAAGACGGACGAGCCCTGCTTGCTGCGCTGGGCCTGGTTCTTGGCCACGAGTCCTTCGAGTGTGGTGCGTACGACGTTGGTCTTGATGGTGCGCTCGGGGTGCTGCTTCTCCAGGGCGGTGGCGACCTCGGCGGCGGAGCGGGGCTCCCGCTGGTCCGCGAGGTGTTCGCGGACGAGGGCGACGAGCTTCGGTGCGGCCGGCTGTGAAGTCGTGGCCTGCGTGGTGGTGCTCTTCTTGGCAGGGCGCTTCTTGGCGGCCGCTGCGGGCTTCTGGGCCTTGCTCTGCCGGCCCGTACCGGGCCTCGCCGCAGGCTTCTTCCGTGGAGCGGGCACCGCTGTGACAGGTGCGGGTGCGGCTGTCTCCGCCGAGGTGCCCAGGGCCTGCTGGATGGCGGCCAGAACACTCTGATTGTGCTGAAGGGCCGTCAACTGCGCCTGGAGGGCCTCGATCTCACCACTGAGACGTTCCTGCTCCTTGAGGTTGCGCTCCAGGTCACTGGCCACCTGAGCGCTGTACTGCGAGGCCACGTCCGTTGTGCCGGTACTCGTTTCGGCCATGCTTCTGCCACCCATCTCTGATGTCACAGGCTCGCGGCGAGCGAGCCTGTGACGTATGCGAAGTCCAACGCGTCTGCTGTTCCGCCTGGTACCGCACGACCTGTAGCGGTTACTGCTGCACAGGCATGTCGTAGTGATGGTACGGAAACGGGGCCCTCGTTCACCGAGGTATGGCAAGAACCCTTCGGTTCCTGCTGGGATCGACCCCAATTCGTCGAACATCGGCTCAGGGAGGCGGCGGATGGACAGTGGATTGACATAACTGATGACAACCACAAAGAATCCACTCGCCTTCACCCACCAACTCAACAACTGTGGACACCAGTTGACGTACGGCGGATTCGTGCCGCCGATCCCGCGCTGGGCCACCGCAGAGGACCACGCTGCATGACTGCGCCCAGCCGCCCGGGCCGACGCCCCGGCATACGAACGGTGCTGCCGCCCGCCCTGGCCGCCGCCGTGCCGGCCCTCGCGTTGGTGGGCGCTACGGCGATGACGGTCGTGCCGCCGGAAGCGCGCATGGAGTTCGCCTCGGGTGGCGGGACGCTCGCGGTGCTGCTGGGTGCCGCCGTGGCGGTCGCCGCCCATCACCGCATCACCGCCCGTCTGCTGCAGGGCCGGCTGGACGCGGTCAGCAGCGACCTCGGACGGCTGCTGCAGGACAAGGCCGGCATGCAGGCGGAGTTCGACCAGGAGCTGGAGCGCCGGGCCGACGAGGCCGCGCTCGACCGGCGTAGGGCGGCCGAGGAGCTCGAAGGTGTCCGCGGTGAGAGCGCCCGGCTGGCCGAGCGGGCCCGTCAGGCGGAGTCCGAGCGTGCGGCGGCGATCTCCGCGACAGCCAACGCCGCCGCGCGACTTCAGGCCCTGGCCAACGGCATCCTCGCCGACCTGCGCACGATGGAGGAGAAGCACAGCGACGAGGAGGTGCTGGCCGACCTGCTCCACCTGGACCACCGTACGGCGCAGGCCGGTCGCGTCGCCGACTCCGTCGCCGTGCTGTCCGGCGCCCGTTCCGGCCGGCGCTGGGCCCGTCCCATCCCCATGGAGTCGATCCTGCGGGGCGCGATGGGCCGTATCGGCGGCTACCGGCGGGTGCGGGTCCACTCCACCAGTGAGACCGCGGTCGTCGGACATGCCGCCGAGGGCGTCATGCATGTGCTGGCCGAACTGCTGGACAACGCCACGAACTTCTCCCCGCCCACGTCCGAGGTCCATGTCTACGTCGAAGAGGTGCCGGCCGGTGCCCTCGTCTCCGTCGAGGACAGCGGGCTGGTGATGAGCGATGTCCAACTGCGGCGCGCCGAACGCGCGGTCTCGGGCGACATCACCGGGCTCGGCGGTCTGACCGGCACACGGCTTGGACTGGCCGTCGTCGGCCGGCTCTCCCGCAAGCACGGGCTGAAGGTGTCCTTCCGGCCGTCGGCCCGGGGCGGCACGGGCGTCCTGGTGCTGCTGCCGCAGGACATCCTCACCGCCCGGGACGAGCCGCCCCTGGGCCCGCCGGCGAACGCGCCCGGTGCGTCGTACGACGTCGCCGAGGCCGCCGCCACGGACCCGCACGACACGCCCGTACACACCACCGCGGCTTCCGCCGATCTCCCCGCGCGCTCCGCCCCGGCCGAGGCCGGAAGCGGCTCCACCGAGCAGCCGAGCGCGACCGGAGGCCTGCCGCGGCGCAGCCGGGGCCGCACCCTCGCCGAGTCCGAGCGGTCCCGCGCACACTCCGCCCGTACGGTGGAGCAGGGCGCGGCGCCCACCGACATCCCCACGCGAGCAGCCAGGTTCAGCAGCTTCCGTGAGGCGGTACGCGGGGCGGCCCCAGGCTCCCCGGACGACAGCGGCTCATCGGCGCGGCAGTCCGGAGCCCAGCCCGACGCACAGCCCGGAACTCCCTCCGCATAGCCCGTACAGGCCGCACAGGCCGTACGAAACTCCCTCCGCACACGTATCCGGAAGGCACTGCCACCCCATGACCGGCACCACTACCGACGAGAAACTCACCTGGCTGATCGAGGGCCTGCTGAAGCGCACCCCCGGCGCGCGGCACGCGCCGCTCGTCCTCTCCCGTGACGGTCTGAAACTGTGCCGCACCCCGGAACTCTCCACGGACCAGGCCGATCAGCTCGCCGCGATCGCCGCCGGCATCCAGTCGCTGTCCCAGGGGGCGTCGATGGAGTTCGGCGACGGCAGCGGCGGCGTCCGCTCGGCGATGACCGAGTTCTACGGCGGTGTCCTGTTCATCGTCGAGGCCGGTGAGGGAGCCCACCTCGCGGTCGTCACCACCGAGGAGGCCGACCCGGGGCTGGTCGGCCACCACATGAACGAGCTGGTGGAGCAGCTCGGCGACCACCTGCGCGCCGAGCCGCGGACGTCATGAGCCGCCCCGGCCGGGACGACGCGCCCGACCGGCTCTACACCGTCACCGGCGGCCGGAGCCGGAGCGCACCGGACTCCCCGTTCGACCTGGTGACGCTGGTCGTCGCGGAGTCCGCGCCGGTGGCGGGCATGCAGTCCGAGCACGCGGCGATCCTCCGGCTGACCGAGCGTCCCACGGCCGTGGTCGAGATCGCCGCGGAGCTGCGGCTGCCGGTCGGCATCACCCGGATCCTGCTCACCGACCTCCTCGACCAGGGCCGCGTGAGCGCCCGCCACCCCCGCAAGCCCACGTCCTCCGGCTTCCCCGCCCCCGACATCCTGGAACAGGTGCTCGTTGGACTCCGCAACCTCTGACGCCCGCACCCCGCTGGCCGCCTCCGCCGACAACGGTCTGAAGATCGTGATCGTCGGCGGCTTCGGCGTGGGCAAGACGACCATGGTCCGCTCGGTGAGCGAGATACGCCCGCTCAACACCGAGGAGACCATGACCCGAGCCGGTGAGTCGGTCGACGACATCCGTGAGGTGCGCGGCAAGACCGCGACGACGGTCGCCTTCGACTTCGGCCGGATCACCCTGGACGCCCGCAACGTGCTGTACCTGTTCGGCGCGCCCGGCCAGGAGCGCTTCTGGTTCCTGTGGGACCGCCTCTTCTCGGGCACCCTCGGCGCGGTCGTGCTCGTGGACACCCGCCGTATCGACGACTCCTGGTACGCCATCGACCGCCTGGAGCACCACGGCACCCCGTTCGTCGTGGCGTGCAACGACTTCGGCGGCCCGGCGCACACACCCGCCGAGATCCGCGCGGCACTCGACCTGGACCCGCAGGTCCCCCTGCTGCACTGCGACGCCCGGTCACGGGAGTCCAGCAAGCAGGTGCTGATCGCGCTCGTCGAGCACATCAGCGACCAGTACGCCGTCCCGCACCCCGGCCGATCTCAGGAGCTGGTCCCGTGAACAGCACCCCCGTACCTCTGGGCGGGCCCCGGTTCCAGACCGAACCGGCCCGGCTGTACCGGGAGATGCGCCGTGAGCACGGGCCGGTCGTCCCGGTGCTGCTCGACGGCGACGTACCGGCCTGGCTGGTGGTCGGCTACCGCGAACTGCACCAGGTCACCGGCGACCCGGTCCTCTTCAGCCGCGACTCCGAGCTGTGGAACCAGTGGGACTCGATCCCCGGCGACTGGCCGCTGCTGCCGATGATCGGCCGCAAGCAGCCGTCCATCCTCTACACCGTCGGCGAACGGCACCGGCAGCGCGCCGGGATGATCAGCGACGCCCTGGAGGCCGTCGACCCCTTCGAACTGCGCACCCATTGCGAACGGTTCGCGGACGAGCTGATCGACGGGCTGTGCGGCAAGGGCGAGGCGGACCTCGTCGGGGAGTACGCCATGCTGCTCCCCGTACGGGTGCTGGCCCGGCTCTACGGCTTCTCGGAGGAGGACGGGCCCGCGCTGGTCGCCGCGCTGAACGACATGATCGACGGGCGGGAGCGGGCCATCGAGGGCCAGCAGTACCTGGCCGCGTCGATGGCGGCCCTGCTGGCGGAGCGTCAGGCCGCGCCGGCCCGCGACGTCGTCTCCCGGATGCTCGCCGACACCAGCGGGTTCACCCCGGAGGAGATCGCGCAGGACCTGATGGTGATGATGGCGGCCGGCCATCAGCCGACCGCCGACTGGATCGGCAACTCCCTGCGGCTGATGCTCACCGACACCCGCTTCGCGGCGTCCCTGTTCGGCGGCCGCAACAGCGTCGCCGAGGCCATGAGCGAAGTCCTGTGGGAGGACACGCCCACCCAGAACGTGGCCGGCCGCTGGGCCTCCCGTGACACCCGGCTCGGCGGGCGGCCGATCCGCGCCGGCGACATGCTGCTGCTCGGGCTCCAGGGCGCCAACGACGATCCGCAGGTCCGCACCGACGGTGCCACCCTCACCGGCGGCAACCAGGCCCACTTCTCCTTCGGCCACGGTGAGCACCGATGCCCCTTCCCGGCCCAGGAGGTCGCCGAGGTCATCGCCCGCACCGCCATCGAGGTCGTGCTGGACCGGCTGCCGGACATCGACCTGGCGGTACCGGCCGACTCCCTGACCCGTCGCCCCTCGCCCTGGCTGCGAGGGCTGACGTCACTGCCCGTGCGGTTCACCCCGACCCCCGCCCTTGGAGGCACCCCCACATGACGACCGGCACCGAACTGCCGCGTATCGCCCTGGACCCCTTCGTCACCGACCTCGACGCCGAGAGCGCACGGCTGCGCGAGGCGGGCCCGCTCGCCGCGGTCGAGCTGCCCGGCGGCGTGCCGGTGTGGGCGGTCACCCGCCACGCCGAGGCCCGGCAACTGCTGACCGACCCGCGCCTGGTGAAGGACATCGACGTCTGGGGAGCCTGGCAGCGCGGCGAGATCCCCGCCGACTGGCCGCTCATCGGGCTGGCGAACCCGGGCCGGTCCATGCTCACCGTGGACGGCGCCGACCACCGCCGGCTGCGCACCCTGGTGGCACAGGCCCTGACACCGCGCCGTGTGGAGCAGATGCGCGAGCGCATCACCGACCTCACCCGGACCCTGCTCGACGAGCTGCCGGACGACGGGGAAGTGGTCGACCTCAAGGCCGCGTTCGCCTACCCGCTGCCGATGTACGTGATCGCCGACCTGATGGGCATCGACGAAGCCCGGCTGCCCCGGCTGAAGGTGCTGTTCGAGAAGTTCTTCTCCACACAGACCCCGCCGCACGAGGTCATCGCCACCCTCACCGAACTCGCCGGCATCATGGCCGAGACGGTCGCCGGCAAGCGGCAGCAGCCGGGTGACGACCTCACCAGCGCGCTGATCGCCGCGTCCGAGGACGGTGACCGGCTCACCGACGAGGAGATCGTCTCCACCCTCCAGCTGATGGTGGCGGCGGGCCACGAGACGACCATCTCCCTCATCGTCAACGCCGTGGTCAACCTGTCCACCCACCCCGAACAGCGAGCCCTGGTGCTGTCCGGCGCGGTCGACTGGTCCGCCGTCATCGAGGAGACCCTGCGCTGGTCCACGCCCACCTCGCACGTACTGATCCGCTTCGCCACCGAGGACGTGACCGTCGGGGACCGCGTCCTGCCCGCCGGCGACGCGCTCATCGTCTCCTACGGCGCCCTCGGCCGGGACGAGCAGGCCCATGGCCCGACCGCCGGACAGTTCGACATCACCCGCACCCCGGTGACCCGGCACATCTCCTTCGGCCACGGCCCCCACGTCTGCCCGGGCGCCGCGCTCTCCCGCCTGGAGGCCGGCGTGGCCCTCCCCGCTCTGTACGAGCGCTTCCCCGACCTCGACCTCGCGGTACCCGCCGCCGAGCTGCGCAACAAGCCGGTCGTCACCCAGAACGACCTGTTCGAACTGCCGGTGAGACTGACCGACAAGTGAGTCCCTGCCCCGCGCCTGCGCTCCGACCGGGTTCCGGTACGAGGACCAGGCAGGCGCGGGGCCCGCACGGCGAAGCCGGCGGCACCGCCTGCTAGCCTCCGCCGGTGACTCTCCCCAGCGTCGACGACATCCGCGCCCTGCACGAGAAGTACGCCCCCACCCGGCAGGCGTTCGACCTCGTGCACACGCACTGCGAGATCGTGTGGAGCATCGCCGAGACCCTGATCGGCGACACCGCTCCACCGGTGGACGTCGACCTGGTGCGCACGGGCTGCCTGCTGCACGACATCGGCGTCTACCGGCTCGTCGACGCCCACGGAAACCTCGACCACGCGAACTACATCCGCCACGGAGTGCTGGGGCACGAGATCCTTCGGCAGGAGGGCTTCCCGGAGGACATCCGCCGCTTCGCCTCCTGCCACACGGGCGTGGGTCTGACCAAGCACGACGTGGTCACGCAGGGCCTGCCCCTGCCCGCGTGCGACTACCTCGCGGAGACCGTGGAGGAACGACTCGTCATGTACGCCGACAAGTTCCACACCAAGAGCACGCCCCCGAAGTTCCTGTCCGCCGCCACCTACGCCCGCTACGTCGCACGCTTCGGCAGCGAGAAGACCGAAGTCTTCGACGCCTTGCGCGCCGAGTTCGGCGACCCCGACCTGACGGCCCTGGCAGCGCGCCACGGGCAGTCCCTCGCGTAGTCCTGGTGGCCCGGCCGGCCCGAAGCATCGCCCGCCCGGGGCTGCTCACCGCTCCAGTCGGGGCCACGGCATCCCGTGGAGGCGCTCGATGTCCGAGTTGAAGCGCCGGAGGTAGCCGGCGAAGGCCGCGATGTCCTCCTCCGGCCAGTCGGCCATGATGAGGTCGAGGCTGGCGACGAGGCCCGTGCGTTCCTCGTCCAGGCGCCGTTCGCCCTCCTCGGTGATCCGGAACTTGCGGGCCATGCCGCCCTCCGGATCGGGGATGCGCTCGACCAGCCCGGCACGCATCGCCGCAGCCGTCTGCCGGTTGAGTGTGGAGGCGTCCAGCCCGAAGGCCTCGCAGAGCTGTCCGATCGACATCGGGCCCTGCGTACGGATGCGGCTGAGCAGGATGTAGGCGCTCCGCTCCAGGACACTGTCCGTGCGGCGCCCCTTGTTCTTGTGCAGATGCATGTAGCGGCTCAGCAGCATCTGCTCGAACTCGACCTCTTCCGTGGCCCTTTCCGCGGTGCTCACGTGCCCTCTTTCCTGCGCTGCTGCTGCGGTGCGCCTCCTGCGGCCTTCGCTCCACGCCATCCTATGGATCGAGCACTCGATGTGGCAGATACACAGAGTATGTACGATGCACATCACACCCCTTCGGGGGGTGTGCCTTCGTCATCGACTCTCGTGGAGGAGCCCCGCATGGACGGCCCCCAGCCGACCACCCGCTCAGGCGCTGTCGTCGCCACGCTCGCCCTCGCGGGCACCGTGGCCGCGATCATGCAGACCCTGGTGACCCCGCTGATCGCGGAGATGCCGCAGATCCTGAACACCACGCCGTCGAACGCGGCGTGGGTCGTCACCGTCACGCTGCTGGTCGCGGGTGTGTGCGTGCCGGTCTCCGGACGCCTCGGCGACCTGATTGGCAAGCGCCGGATGCTGCTCGTCTGCGCCGTGCCCCTGGTGGCCGGCTCGGTCGTCTGCGCCCTCGCCTCGTCCGTCGTCCCGATGATCGTCGGACGCGGTCTGCAGGGCATGGGCATGGGCATGGTGCCCCTCGGCATCGCCCTGCTCCGGGACGTCGTACCGGCCGAGAAGCTGAGCGGCTCCATCGCCCTCGTCAGCGCCTCCATGGGCATCGGAGGTGCGATCGGCCTGCCGCTGGCCGCGGCCGTCGCGCAGTACGCCGACTGGCGCGTGCTCTTCTGGGGCGCGGCGGCGCTCGCCCTGGTGATCGGCGCGCTGATCTTCGTCTACGTCCCGGATGTGTCGGCCGGCGCCAAGGGGCAGAGGTTCGACGCCCCCGGTGCAGTGGGCCTCGCCATCGGCCTGGTGTCGCTGCTGCTGGCCGTCTCGAAGGGCGGCGACTGGGGCTGGACGTCGGGCACCGTCCTCGTCCTGTTCGCTCTGGCCGTCGTCACGTCGGCCGTCTGGGGCTCCTATGAACTGCGCACCCGTGACCCTCTGGTCGACCTGCGCACCACCGCCCGCCCCCGGGTGCTGTTCACCAATGTGTCCTCGATCCTGATCGGCGTCGGCATGTACGCCTTCATGCTGATCGCCCCGCAGGTGCTCCAGTTCCCCGAGGCCACCGGCTACGGCCTCGGCCAGTCGATGCTGGCGGCCGGTCTGTGGATGGCGCCTGGCGGCGTCATGATGATGATCGTCTCCCCGCTCGGCGGAAAGCTGATCAACGCGCGCGGCCCGAAGACCACCCTCATCTGCGGCGCGCTGGTCATCGCCGCCGGTTACGCCGTCGCGCTTCCGCTCATGGGGACCGCCTGGGGCCTGATGATCGTCGGCATCGTCATCAACAGCGGCGTCGGCCTCGCCTACGGCGCCATGCCGGCCCTGATCATGAGCGCGGTCCCGGTTTCCGAGACCGCCGCCGCCAACGGCTTCAACACCCTGATGCGCTCGCTGGGCACCACCATCGGGTCGGCCGTGATCGGCGTGGTCCTGGCGCAGATGACCATCACCCTGGGCGGCCACACGCTCGCCTCGGAGAACGGCTTCCGCGTCGGCCTGCTGATCGGCTGCGGCGTCGCCGTGGTCTCGGCCGCCGTCGCCCTTCTGATCCCCGCCGTGCGCGCCGGCACCGGCGACTCCCCGGCCGCGAAGACCCCGGCGGACGCGGAGGAGGCCCACGCCTGAGCCGGACGGGGTGTCGAAGCTCACGCGACCTATGAGGGATCAGTCGCCGACGTGGACGTGAGCGGCCCATCTGGTCGGCACGGCTGGATACGCATCCCGCATGCGGCGCAAGGTCTCGTTGAGGGCGGTGGCCGCCATGGCCGGGTCGACAGGCCGGCTGCCGCCCCCGGTGAGCGCGGTGTAGAACGCCTCGGCTGTCTCGGTGCTGTCCCCGGTCTGCCACAGCGTGCCGATCACACCCCGGAAACCGGCCAGGTGGAAAGCCGAGGCCAGGTTCAACGGCTCGTCCAGCAGCTCAGGGTCGGCGCCGGCCGTGTCGCATGCGGACAGGAACGCCAGCTGCGCGCGCGTGGTGCGCAGGTCGTGGACGAACGACGGCGCGATCATGCCCTTGCTCAGCAACAGCCCGCCCAGGTCGGGGTGCTCGGTCGAGCTGACCGCGCGGCCGTGGCAGGCGAAGTGGGCGATCTCGTGCTCGAGCAAGCCCTTCTTGATGGCCTCCCGCTCGGCGTCGGCATCGATGAGGACCGTCGCGTCACGAAGGAGCCGCGCCACTGCCGCGGCCTCGGCGCCGGCGTTCGGCAGTGTCGGGTGGCCCTTCGCCTCTCGGACACCTACGACGAGTGCGGTGGGGTCGGCGTGCCGGGGCCGCGGCGTGGTCAGGACGTCGGCCAGCGCGGTCAGCGACGGCGTATAGCAGGAGACGACCCGGTCGAGGACGGTCCGCCCGGAGCGGTCGCGGTGCCGGCCCGCCGCGTGCAGGGGGAGTTGGGAGACGACGCCGAGCGGGCACCACCACAGCCGGGACGTCGTGACCCGGTCCAGCACCGGTCCCGCGGCGGTGTCCCACAGCCACTCCAGCACCGCGTGCACCTCGCGCTGGGCCTGTTCACGTCGGTCGAAGGAGCACGCCAGGTCCTTCGCGTCGGCCAGCGCGGTACGCAGTTGCCGAACCCGATCGCGGGCGGCGGCCTCGCTCATGCCTGGCAACGGGACCACTTGGAGGGGCCGGGCCGGGTCGGGCGGAACGACGAGGGCGGTGCCTGCCACGCTGATGACCACGGCTGTGTGCCCGGCCAGCCGTCCGCGCAGGGCGTGCACATCCGGTGGCGACAGCAGGTCCTGCAGACCCGTCAGGTCACGTACCTCGGCGAGGAGCCTGTCGCGTTCCTTCGCGAGCTGCCGGATCTGCTCAAGTGTCCGAGGCCTCTGGTCACTGTGTACCGCGGAGGCGGGGTCCTCAGGATCCGAGATACGGATGGTCACGTTGGCGTAGAGGTCGTTGTGGGCCAGCAGCCGTTCGACGTCGCTGAGCCGTCGGGCCGGTTCCGGCGCGGTCTCGCGCAGCCGCGTCCAGCATCGGCGGACGCCCCAGGCGTCAGCGAAGAGCACGGCCCGGCAGCGTTCGAGCAGCTCCAGAGCCCGGTCGACCTGGCCGGACCGCACACCCGCGTCGACCACCCGGTCGGCCAGACCGTCAAGAGCGCGTACGGCCTCCAGCCGGTAGTGGCTGGGCAGGGCGCGGCTGACGAACTCGGGAATCACCGCGATCACGCGCTCCTGCGCGTCCAGCCACGACGCCGTGTCGGCCTCGGCCAGCAGCGCAGCCTGTGCCTGCTCGGCAGACATCCGCTGCTCGGCGTCGGCCAGCGGGTGGGTCCCGACGGCCCGGTAGTGGCTGATCGCGAGCTTGCGCAGGTCGTCGGCGCGTGGCCCTGCGGTGCGCGCCAGTTCGCGGGCCGAGCGGGCGAGGGTGAGCGCGCGGGCCGGGTACAAGGGGTGGTTGTGCGCGGTCCCGCGAACCGCCTTCTGTGCCTGTTCGAGCGAGTCGTCGAGCGCGCCGAAGTCGCCGCACTGCCGATACCGGTGGTAGAGCACATCGGCCAGGGAACTGCCGAAGCGTGTGTGGTCGCCGTGGCCGGGCTCCAGCAGCGAGAGAGCGATCCGGAGGGCGCGTTCGGCCTCGTCGAACAGGCGCGGGTCGTTCGTCTCCGCTGTCACCGCCTGCGTTTTCACGGTGTCGGCGTAGTTGTAGAGCATGACGGGGCGGCGCGCGTCGCCTGCGGGGAGGGTCTCCACCGCTCGCCTGCCTGCCTCGACCGCCTTGGTGAGCATGCCGGGTTCGCCCGCCGTGGCGGCGGCTTTGGCCGCGGTGCACAGCACTGCCCAGCGCACGGGCAGGTCCGGGTCATCGGCACGGGTCAGGGCGACGGCCTCGGCTGCGAGCGCGGTCGCCTCCCCGGCAGCGGCAGGGCTGCCGCCGAGCTCGTACTGGGTGATCAGCGCGTACGCCAACTCTGACTGGCGCAGCGCCCGCTCGTCAGGGTCGTCGCCGGCCAGGCCGAGCGCGGCCCGGCCCGCCGCGACCGCCTCTCCGGCCAGGTCGGTGTCGTGGGTCTGCTTCGCGAGGGTCATACCGGAGTGCGAGAACGCCACCAGCAGCCTGCCCCGCAGCGGGTCGTCCGGTGAGGCCGTCAACAGCGCCTCGGCGGCGGTGTCGTGGGCTCGCGCGACCGCGTCCGGGTCGCCGGCGATCTCCCACAGGTTGGAATGCGCGTAGGTGAGGTCCAGCAACGCGGCGGTCCTGTCACGGTGGTTGAGCGGTAGACCGGTCGCCAGCACCCACGCCTGGTCGCGGCGCTTCTCGAGCACACCCGAGCGGATCGGCATCTTGCGCAGAAGGGCGATGACGTCGTACTGCCTTGCCAGCGCGGCGGGATCGCGGTGACAGGTCATCAGCCAGCGCGTCGTCTCGGCACCGAGCCGGAGCGTCGCCTCCTCCTCGAGCTCGCGGAGTACGGGCACCTCCGCCTTCTCGCCGAAGTCGCGCCGCACGGCCTCGGCGAGGTCCCGGCAGGCGACCAGCGCACCGGCGAGGTGGATGAACGGTGCACCCTGGGAGTACAGGTCGGCCTCGAACTGGGCCAGCGCCAGCACGACGTCGCGCCACACCGGACGTTCGCGCAGCGCGAGCCGGGCAGCGGCCCGGCAGTCGGCGAGCACCTGAAGCGGGCGCGCCCCCGCGGCCGACTTCGCTCGCGCCCGGGCGAGCAGCCTTCGAGCCCGCTGCGGGTCGTCGTGCGGAGTACGGGCGATCGCCCAGTTCAGCAGGTCCAGAACGAGTTGACGGTTCCGGCCGGTGGCGGACAGCTCGTCGAGCGTGGACAACGCCCTGGCGTAGTCGGCGGCGATCGCGGCCTTCATCCGCTCGTCGTCCACCGCGTTCATCAACCTCATGTGGGCGTCGGCGCACCGCGCCGACGAAGCGCGGTCCGGGTGCTCGTCGTACTCCTCGCGTGCCGCCTCCAGCACCCGATACTCCGGCAGCGCCGTGACACGGGCGACCGCAGGATCACCCGATCGATCGAAGAGAACAGCGGCGATCTCCCGCTCGACCAGCCCGGCGAACCCGCTGTGCGCCTGAAACCTCAGCCGGTGCGCCTGAGCGAGCTCCGGCAGCAGACGACGCGGGCACCGCCGCGGTGGCGGCAACTTGGCCGCGAGCAGCGCGTCGATGTCACCGCTGAGCCAGAAGTCCTTGGTCACTCGCCGGACGTCGTCGTACACGTACCGTTGCCCCCTCTGCCCGTTCTGTCCACGGTAGGGCAATAAGCCTCTGACGACTGCGGCAACCGTCGCCGGGCTCGCCGAACTGTGGATCTCTGTCTACTTGTGCGGTGTGATCGCCGGCGCCTCGTCCTGACAGGCCCCCTGCCCATCGGAAGGACAACACCTACGGCAGCTGGGATCCTGAGAAGGCGGGCATCGACGTTGCTGAGCGCCTGCCACGCCTCAGGACGGCCGGATGCCGGACGGAAGGCTCCCACGCAAGCCCGAAAGCACCGGGTGCGTGGACGAGATTCCGCTGCCCGTTGTCTGAGGAGGCTCACCATGGAGATCCCGGAAGAACTGATTGCCGCTCTGGAGGTTCCGTCCCTTGAGCTGACCGCCCTGCAAGGTGTCAACGGCGTGGGGATCGGCATGCGGGAGGAGAACGAGGAGTTCTTCGACGAGTTGGCCGTTCGCGTCTACGTGGACGACGCCACGGCTGTGCCCGAGTTGCCCACGCAGATCGTCGATCTGCCGGTGTGCATCGTCGAGTTCCCGATCAGACCGCTGTTCACCCCGGACACCAACCGGTACGACGAGCTCGTGGGCGGGGCGCAGATCGAGCAGGCCCCGCAGGCCGCCGGCACGCTCGGCGCGGTGGTCCTGCGCAACGACGACAACACGCTGGCCGGCCTGACCTGCCACCACGTGTCCGGCGACACCGGGGCCAGGGTCTACCAGCCCACCGCGCCGCCCATGCCCATCGGCTCCACCCCTGACCTGACCGACAGCCTCGGTCAGGTGATCGCCTTCGACTCCCCGGCGACGCAGACGATCCCGACCCCGGTCGGGGGACAGCTCTGGCTGGGCCGGCAGGTCGACGCCGCGATCGTCGCCCTGGACGAGGCCGCTCAGCAGGGCCGGACGTTTTCCAACACGATCACCGACGGTTTCGGCGCGGTCGCTCAGACGCTCGCGCCGACGGTGAAGATGTTCGTCCGCAAACGCGGCTCGCAGAGCGGCCCAACCGGTGGTCAGATCGTCGGCGTCGCGCCGGCCGTGTACTGGGAGAGCGGCAGTCCGCCGGCAGGGCACGTGTACGTGATGGCCCACCAGTTCGAGATCTTCTTCAACCCGGCGGAATGCCCGGACGGCATCTTCTCCCGGGGCGGCGACTCGGGTTCAGTCGTCCTGCAGTCCGGTACCAACAACGCCGTCGGCCTGCTGTGGGGCGGCGTCCGGCTGGGTGGCCGGCGAGCCATGATGAGCGACATCACCATGGTGGAACAACGGCTCAACGTGACGCTCGCCTGGACCTTCTGAGCCTCTGTCGGCGCTCGTACGAGGCAAGGCCCGGGAAGTTCAGCCGTTCTGTGGCCGCCGGTGCACGGAGTCGAGGAGTGCGAGTTCGTCCTCCGTGAGCCGGAGGGCGCCGGCGGCGACGTTGGCGGTCAGATGGTCGGGGTCGCCGGTGCCGGGGATGGCCAGGATGTGGGGGCCGCGGTGCAGCGTCCAGGCGATCCGGATCTGGGCGGGGCCGACGTCGTGTGCCCGGGCGACGGCCCGGATCTCCTGGTGGTCGCTGTCGCTCGCCCCGGCCTGGCGTCCGGAGGCGGCGATCGCGTAGAACGGCACGAAGGCGACACCCTGCTCACCGCAGGCACCGACGAAGGTGTCCTGGTCGGGCCGCACTCCGAGGCCGTACATGTTCTGCACGCACACCACCGGCGCGATGGCCCGGGCCTCGGCGAGGTGATGGGGCAGGACGTTGGACAGGCCCAGATGGCGGATGAGTCCGGCCTCGCGCAACTCGGCCAGCACGCCGAAGCGTTCGGCGATCGAGTCGGTCCCGACGATGCGCAGGTTCACCACGTCCAGATGGTCCCGGCCGAGCTGGCGCAGGTTCTCCTCGACCAGCCCGCGCAACTGCGCGGGTGTGGCATGCGGCAGCCAGGCACCCGACGGGTCACGCGGCTGCCCGACCTTGGTGGCGATGACCAGGTCGTCCGGGTAGGGGGCCAGGGCCCGGTTGATCAGCTCGTTGGCCGACCGCAGCGGCGAGAAGTAGAACGCGGCGGTGTCGATGTGGTTCACGCCCAGCTCGATCGCCCGGCGCAGCACCCGGATCGCCTGGTCGCGGTCGCGCGGGACGGCGTCGGGCACGAGGGCCTCGCCGGTCTGTGGCAGGCGCATCGCCCCGAAGCCGATGCGACGGACCGGGAGGTCTCCCCGCTTCCAGGTGCCTGACGCCGCGGCGTCGATCGTCTGTGAGGTCATGCCGGAATGATCACCGCGCGGTAGGGTGACTGCCATCGATTCAGGTATGGATGAATCCTGGGGGCACTGTCCTGGCGGAGCTGACGTTCTCGGCAAGCGATCTGGCGCAGATGCGGTTCGCCGTCTCACCCATGTGGGAGGTCGGGACCAGCTTCCGGCTGCTGAACTCCGGTGCCCCCGACGCCGTGCACCGGCGCTGGCTGGAGCAGGTACGGCCACGCGTCGCGCATGCGGGGCTGCACAGAGGATGGCTCGCCGAACTGGTCCCGCCCTCGGGCTACGTCCCGGACTTCCTCAACCCGGCACCCACCGGGCCGGCTCCCACACTGGGCGACGAACTGACCGCGATCACGGCCACTCCCGCCGACCGTGTCCGCAAGGACCTCGACCATCTCAGCCACCACCAGGGCGGCATCGGCCCCCGGCTGCGGTTCCTTTACGCCGACCCTGGGGCCCGCCTCGCACGCGTCGCGGAGGAGATCGAGGCGTACTGGCAACTGGCGCTCGCCCCTTACTGGGCACGCATCCGCACCGTGCTCGACGCCGACGTCCTCCACCGGGCCAGGCAGGTCGCCGAGCAGGGGGCCGGCCACTTCTTCAACGAGCTGCATCCGCTGGTCAGTTGGGACGCCGACGTGCTGCGGCTGGTCCGCCGGCAGCGGACCCTGACCCGGGAGACGGCGGGCGCCGGGCTGCTCCTGATCCCCTCGGCCTTCAAGGGAGCGGTCCTGTCCACGCGGGTCGCCCCACCGGACCCGCCCCAGCTCGCCTACCGGGCACGCGGCACCGGCACACTCTGGGAACGCCGAGCCGTCACCGGCACCGAAGCGATCAGCGCTGTCCTCGGCCGCACACGCACCCTCCTGCTCACCGAACTCGAAACCCCCGCCACCACGACCGAACTGGCCCGCCGCACCGGAATCTCCATGGCCGGGGTCTCTCAGAACCTGACCGCCCTGCGCGACGCCGGCTTCGTCACCGCCCACCGGGCCGGCCGCACCGTGCTGTACGCCCGCACCTCCGTCGCGGAATCCGTCCTCGCCCCCGGCTGAGCGTCGGGTGAGGCTGTTGCGGTCCCGGGCGTCATCAGGACCGTCGCGGCGAGCAGACCCAGGACCGATGCTCGGCGGCGGCCTGAGCGTTTGAGTGGGTTCATGCTGCTCCTCGTACGGTCAGGTGCGGGTGGGGGGTTGCGGGATTCGCTCGGTTCAGGGCGTGGACAGCTCGAACCGCGTGACGCGGACCGCGCCGCCGAGTGCCCGGGTGGCGTGGTTGAAGAGGGCGAACCGGTAGCCCATGAAGAACCGCCAGTCGTTGCCCAGGGAGAAGTCGGGCCCGAGGCGGGTGAATGTGATGCCGTCGGTGCTGTAGGAGAACGTCCCCGGGCGTGCCGCGCCGGGGCGGATGTCCGCGCTCGCGCGCAGCCAGACACGGCTGCCCGGCAGAGCCGCGCTCGCGAGTTCGTGACCGGTGCCGGTGGTGTTCCAGTTGCTGTCCATGGTCAGCCCGCTGACCATGGCCACCCGCGCGGCTCCGCCGTCGCGCTTGACGCCGATCCACGCGGAGGAGTCACGCAGCAGCGCGAGTCCGGCCCGGTCGCCGTCCCGCATCGCGGAGTGGTCGAGCTGGACGGTGGCGGTGGAGGTGGGGCCCTGGATGCGGTGTGTGAGCGTGTTGCGGGCCCAGTAGAGGTCGTTTGTGACAGTCGCGGTGTTCAGGGTGAGGCCGTTGCCGACCGACCACTTGGTGTTGTCCGGGTTGTGGTTCCACTCCCATCTCGGCTTCAGAGTGGTGCCGTCGAAGGTGTCGACCCCGGTCATGGGGGTGACCTGGCGGGGCGGCGCGGCCAGGGCCGGGCTGGGATACGAGGTGCCCCAGGCGCCGTTCACCAGTTGCACGACGGGCCAGCCGTCCGGCGTCCAGGTGACCGGTGCCAGCACGGGCATCCGGCCGCCGGGGTAGGCGTCGACGAAGGCCATGTAGTACCAGGCGCCGCTCTGTGTCTGTACGAGCCCGCCCTGGTGCGGGACGCCCCCGCCGAGGATCGGCCCGCGCAGGTCGAGCAGCACCTGGCGCATCGCGTACGGGCCGAAGGGGCCGCCCGACGATTTCAGGATGTACTGCCCGTTCGCGGGGCGGGTCAGGAAGATGTAGTACTGCCCGTTGATCTTGTAGAAGCGCGAGCCCTCGAGAGTGCCGACGCTCGACGGGGTCGTGAACACCTGCTGCGTACGGACCTGGCTGCGGCCGTCGGGCGACAACTGGGCCACGCTGATCGTGGTGTTGCCGTACGCCACGTACAGGGTGTCGTCGCTGTCGACCAGCAGTCCGGCGTCGTAGTACGGGGTGCTGATGCTGGTGAGCCTGTTCCACGGTCCTTCGACGGCGGTGGCGGTGTAGACGTACGTCCGCGCGAAGTCGATCTGGCCCAGCCAGTAGAACGTCCTGTTGCTCGGACGGTAGGCCAGCGACGAGGCCCACACGCCTCTGACATAGCCACGGGCACCGTTCAGGTCGTACTTGGCGCCGAAGTCGAGGGCGGGCACGGAATGGCCGGCGATCTCCCAGTTCACGAGGTCGTACGAGCGCAGGACGGGTGCGCCGGGGGAGTAGTGCATCGTCGAGGCCGAGGCGTAGAAGGTGTCGCCGACCCGGATGACGTCGATGTCCGCGAAGTCCTGCCAGATCACCGGGTTCCCGTACTGTGCGGCGGCCGCTCGGGCAGTCCGCGCCAGGGGGAGCAGCGTGCCGGTGGCCAGGCCGGCGGCCGCCGTGAGCGCGCGACGGCGGGATAAAGAGTGATGTGTGCATGACAGATCCATGGGCAGCTTGCTCCTTGTGGTGGGGGTCCCTTGCGGTGGAGGTCGGTTGCGGGGTGGCGGCTCGGTGTGCGGCGACTCATGCGTTCGGGATGACGAACATGGATCGGATGGTCGAGCAATCTGGATGATAGGTCGACAGAAGGCGCCGTCAATCCCTCTCGCAGGATTCGCCGAATGCACCGAAAGTTTCGCCCACTCCGACGTCGAGTCGTCGCAGGTGGCGAACCAGTTCGGCTGGTGCTGTTGACATGCACCACCGCCTCTCTGCTATCCCTGACTGCACGATTTTCCGAATGGCGTCCGAAATTTCGGACACCCTTTCCTGTGTGGCTCCCTCCCAGAAATGGAGCTCTTGGTGCCCAGACGTTCAGGCGGACTGCTCCGCCTCCTCGCCGCCGCAGCGCTGACCATCACCGCGTCCGTGACGGCGTTACCCCACCCCACCGCCTCGGCCGCGCCGGGCAGCCCGGCCCTCACCCCGCCCCTGGGCTGGAACAGCTGGAACAGCTTCGGATGTGGCATCACCGAGGCCCAGGTCCGCCAGGCCGCCGACGCGATGGTGTCCTCGGGGATGCGGGACGCCGGATACCGGTACGTGGTGGTCGACGACTGCTGGTTCGACCCGCAGCGCGACGCGCAGGGCAACCTGCGGGCGAACCCGACCAAGTTCCCGAGCGGGATGAAGGCGCTCGGGGACTACATCCACGGCAAGGGCCTGAAGTTCGGCATCTACCAGGTGCCGGGCGAGCGCACCTGCGCGCAGACCGTGGGGAGTTACCCCGGGTCCACGGGCAGCAGGGGTCACGAGGCCCAGGACGCCGCCACGTTCGCCTCGTGGGGCGTCGACTACCTCAAGTACGACTGGTGTTCGTCCAGCGGCACGCGCGACGAGCAGGTCGCGCGGTTCACGCTCATGCGAGACGCCCTGCGCGCCACCGGTCGGCCGATCGTCTACAGCATCAACCCCAACAGCTTCCACGCCATCACCGGAGCCTCGTACAACTGGGGCGAGGTCGCCGACCTGTGGCGGACGACCGAGGACCTGCTCGACATCTGGCAGAACGGCAACACCAACAGCTACCCGATGGGCGTCGGCAACGTCCTGGACGTCACCGCGCCGCTGGCGGCACAGTCGGGGCCCGGACACTGGAACGACCCCGACATGCTGGTCGTCGGCCGTCCGGGCCTGTCGCTGACCGAGTCCCGCTCCCACTTCGCCCTGTGGGCGCTGATGAGTGCCCCGCTCATGGCAGGCAACGACATCCGCACCATGTCCGCCGACGTGAGCGCCGTCCTGCGCAACCCACGCCTGCTGGCGGTGAACCAGGACTCCTTGGGTGCGGGTGGACGCAGGGTGCGCGACGACGGAAGCGCCGAGGTGTTCGCCAAGCCCCTGGCGGACGGTTCGGTCGCGGTGGGGCTGTTCAACCGAGGAGACGGCACAGCGACGGTCACCACCACGGCCGCGCAAGTAGGCCTGTCCGGTGGCCCGTTCACCCTCACCGACCTGTGGACCGGCGCCACGTCGAGCACGTCCGGGCAGATCTCGGCGAGCGTCCCCGCGCACGGCGTCGCCGTGTTCCGGGTGCACGGCGGCAGCCCGCTGGCCGCCACCACCTCACGTCTGCGGGGCAACGCCTCGGGCCGCTGCATGGACGTCGACAACGCGTCCACGGCCGCCGGCGCCACCGTACTGATCTGGGACTGCCACACGGCCGCCAACCAGCTGTGGACCACATGGGCCGGCGGCGAGATCCGCGTCTACGGCGACAAGTGCCTGGACGCCTACAACCAGGGCACCACCAACGGCACCCGTGTCATCACCTGGCCCTGCAACGGCCAGAACAACCAGAAGTGGACCGTCGGCTCCGACGGCTCGATCCGCAACGCGCACGCCGGGCTCTGCCTCGACGTGAACGGAGCCGCCACGGCCAACGGGACGCCGCTGGTGCTGTGGACCTGCAACGGAGGGGCCGGTCAGAAGTGGTCCCGCGGGTGAGCGGACCCGGCTGAGCCGACTTCGCGGTGGCGCGTCAGACGGTCTCGTCCAGTACGGTGCCGAGGCGCTCCAGAACGTGGGGCCAGCCCTTGCCCATGCCTTCGTAGGCCTGTCGGCCCATGGGGGAGTCGAGGTCGAAGCCGCTGTGGTCGAGGGCGAGGCGGGTGCCGTTGCCTTCGGGGTGGAGCGTCCAGGTGACGGTGGTGTCGAGGGAGCCCTCGGCGAACCGGTAGGCCAGCAGGCGCTCCTCCTCGACCTCGGTCACCTGGCAGGGCTGGCTGCCGAAGTTGCCCATGTCGAGCGTGAAACGGTGGCCGACGACCGGCTTGACGTCGCCGGCCGCCCACCAGCGGGCGTGCAGCTCGGGGTCGGTGAGGGCCTTCCACACCGCCGCCGGAGGGTGGGGCAGGAACTTCTCGCAGGTGATGGTGTTGTTCTCGGTCATCTCTCGGTTTCCTCTCCTTCGTCGAGGAGGTCGGACAGGGCGTCCAGGCGCTGCTTCCAGTAGTGCTCGAACGGGTGCAGCCACTCGCCCACCTCGGCCAGCCGGGCCGGCTGGAGGTGGTAGAAGCGGTGCCTGCCGCGCGGCTCCTCCCGTACGAGTCCGGCGTTGCGGAGCACCGCCAGGTGCTCGGAGACCGCCGGCCTCCCGAGCTCGAACAGGCCGGCCAGCTCGCCCGTGGAGCGAGGTCCTTCCCGCAGGCTTTCGAGCAGTTTGCGCCGTACTGGGTTGGCGAGCACGCCGAACACGTCGGTAGGCATGACCTCAGATTACGTCGGGAAAATCCGACGCGTCAAGAATTTCCGACGTGTTCGGGCCAGGGGCTCCTGCGAAGGGCGGCTGGGCGAGGCGGGCTACCGGGTGAACCGCACCGGCAAAGACTGCGGGCCGCGGATCATCAGTCCCGCGCGCCAGCTGATCGCCGCGGGGTGGATGTCGAGGTGCAGGTCCGGACAGCGTTGGAGGAGCGTCCGGATGGCGATGCGCGCCTCGAGGCGGGCCAGAGGCGCACCGAGGCAGTAGTGGATGCCGTGGCCGAAGGCCACGTGGCCGCGGGCGTCGCGGGAGATGTCGAAGCGCTCGGGCTCGGGGAAGCGCGCCGCGTCGCGGTTGGCGTCGGCCAGCGCCACGAGGACCAGTTCACCTCCTCCGGGGATCTCCGTGTCCCCGATGGTGACCGGCTCGGTGGTGAAACGGTAGGTGGGCGTCTCCACCGGACCGTCGTAGCGGAGCATCTCCTCGACCGCCCCGTCGATGCGGCCGAAGTCCGCACGCAGGGCTGCGAGTTGGTCGGGGTGGGTGAGCAGGGCGAGGACCCCGTTGGAGATGAGGTTCACCGTCGTCTCGTGCCCGGCGACGAGCAACAGCCAGGCCATCCCGACCAGTTCCTCGAAGGACAGTCCGTCCGGGTCCTCGCCCGAGCCCTGGATCAGCGCACTCAGCAGATCCTGGCCCGGGTGCCGGCTCTTGTCCTGGACCAGCTCCCGCATGTACTGGGCCATGGCCTCGGCGGCGGCCTTGCGGATCAGGGGGTCGGTGGCGCTGATGGCGTCGTTCGACCAGGCGCGGAAGGAGTCGCGGTCCAGGTCGGGAACACCGAGGAGCTCACAGATCACAGCGATGGGCAGCGGGAACGACAGCGCCTCGACGAGGTCGGCGCGGCCCTCGCCGGCGGTGAGCATCCGGTCCAGGAGGACATCGGTCGTCTTCTGGATGAGAGGTGCGAGTTCCTCCACACGGCGCGCCGTGAACTCCCGTGCCACGAGCTTGCGCAGCCGCGTGTGGTCCGGCGGGTCGGCCCGCAGCATGTGCGGTCCTGCCGAGACGGCACCCAGTCCCAGGCTCGGTGACGCCTTGCTCCAGTCCTTCGAGAGGCGGTCGTCGGTGAGCGCCGCGCGTCCGGCCTCGTGTCCCACGACGAGCCACGCCTGCGTACCGCCCTCCGGCATACGGATCCTGTGCACCGGACCCTGCGAGCGCAGCCGGGCGTAGACGGGATACGGGTCGCGGGTGAAGGACTCACCGAGTGACGCGAGGTCGACGATGCTCATGCGCTGCACCCCTCTCGGGCGGGAAACTCCCGCCATAGTGCCTTTGTCGCGGCGACGACCACCGCGGAACGACGTGTTTCGGCCTGCGTACGCCGCTATGTGGCCGATCCGCGTTCCCGTCGCACGCCACGACTGTCATGAACCGGCAAGGAGTTGGTGGCCGAGGGGAGTGAGGGTGTGCAGAACTCGGCTGCCGTCTCGGAGCGTGGTGATCAGGCCTGCGGCGCGCAGTACGGTGGCGTGTTCGCTGGCGGTGGCGACCGAGACTCCGGCGCGTTCGGCGAGCGTGGTGGTCCCCGCGGGCGTGGCGAGCGAAGCGAGCACCTTGGCGCGGGTGCGTCCGAGCAGTGCCCCGAGTACGTCACCGGGCGGCGTCGTCACATCGGCGGCCGGCAGCGGGCGGATGAGGACGGTCGGCGCGGCCGGGTCGTAGATGAGCATCGCGGTGGCGGCGAAGTAGGAGGGGAGCAGATGGAGTCCGCGCCCGCACAGCTCGACGGTGTGAGAGGTCGTGAAGGGGACCAGCAGCTCGGGAGGATCCCAGCGCCAGCCCGGCGCGAGGGTCGCGAGCAGCGCTGCCACGCCGCCCCGCAGCAGGGTCTCCGAGCGCAGCGCCCGGTCGGCGGCGGCCGCGCCGAGTACGGCGGGCCACAGCGGGGCGATCGCGGAACGGTGATAGCGCGTCAGGTCCTCGAACAGCCCGCGCCGCGCTCTGTTCGAACCCTCGGCCAGCTCACGTGTCACAGCCGCCCGCGGCTCCACGTGCAGGGGCTCGAGTTCGGCGGCCAGTTGCGCCGTCGGGGTCCGGGCGGCCAGTTCGGCCGCGGTGGCGGCGTCCCGGGCCGTGGGCTGGTAGAGGAAGTCGGGCAGGTAGCCCGCGGGCGGGACCAGCCGGGCCAGGACACCCGCCCGCTCCGCCAGCCCCGGCCTGACGGTACGCCTCCACGCCGCGAGTTCGCCCCGGCGTGCGACAGGCCCGGAGACGGGGTTCGCCAAGTGGCGGACGCTGAGGGCGGTTTCCAGCAGGACGTCGGGTGTCGCGGCGACGGTGACACTGGCGAGGTCGGCGGGGCTGAACCGTATCCGTAACACGCGGTGCAGGCTACCGGAGCGGCCGGCGGTTTCGGCCAGCACCGAAAAGAGGGGCGCCGACCGCCGCCGACGGCGATCCTCGGGTGCGTGCCCGGCACCCGCCGGAGCCAACAGCCCTCCTGGGAGGCCGAATGCCCGTCCCTTGCCGTGCCCTCGTGACGGCCCTGGCGGCCGCGACCCTGCTGCTGTGCAGCGCGGCGGCGCCCGCCGCAGGCGCCTGCCGGGCCCTGCCCGACCAGTACGTCGTCGCCCGCGCGCCCGGTGTACTCCCCGAGGGCGTCGACGTCCGCCCCGACGGGACGATGTACGTGTCCTCCGACGCGACGGGCGCCCTGTACCGGGGCCGGGTGACGACACCGGAACTACGCCCTTTCCACGCCGAGGGCGCGACCGCCCGCGGCAGCACGCGGGGAATCCACTCCGACCGCTCGGGCCGGGTGTTCTCCGTCGGCGCAGGCCGGCTCACCGTGCACGCCCCGGACGGGCACCTGCTCGCCACCGTCGACGCCCCCGACGGTCCCCTCGGCCCCCCGGACCTCAACGACCTGGTCATCACACCCGACGCCGTCTACGTCACCGACTGGGCCAACCCCGTGGTCCTGCGCGCGTCCCTGGACGGCAGCCACATCGGCCCGCTGGAGCCCTGGGCAGACGTACGCGCCGCGTTCCCCGGCTTTCCCGACCGCTACTGGCTGCTCAACGGCATCGTCGCCGACCCGGCCGGACGTACCCTCCTCGTCGCCTCCAACGGAACCGAGGCCGTCTGGCGCATCGACACCTCCACCCGCGAGGTGAGCCGCCTCGACCTCGGTGACACCTCGTTCGGCGCGGACGGCATGGTGCTCCACGGCCACCACCTCTACGCCGTCCTCAACTACGGCGCCCCGCACGGCCTCTACATCGCCCGGCTGGACGCTCAGCTACGCGGCGGAAGCGTCGTCCACCGCATCACCGGTGACAGATTCGACCTGCCCACCACCCTGGCCCGCCGCGGCTGCCGCCTGTACGTCGTCAACAGCCAGAACGACGACCCGCCCGGCGTCCCGCCCTACACGGTGACCGCCGTGCACGACCCCCTGTGCGGGGCGGACGGCTGAACCCCTCGGACCGGCGCGCAGGGGGCCGCCCTCCGCGGGGGAGCGGACAGCCTTCTGCGCGCCCGCGGTGGGCCGTCAGCCGACCGACGACTGCCTGCACCTTCGTGGCCGTCCTCAAGGGGTCCTACCGGAGGAGTGCTCACCAGCACCGTCGAAATCGTTCGACGGTCCAATGTCTGTACGCGGCCGACGCACCGGTGTACGGTCTCGGCCCGACGGACTTTGGGAGCGCTCCCATTCTGGCGCCACCGGATCGGTCCGGCTCCACTCCGCTCCACTCAGCTTCGCTTCGTAGGGACACGAGGAGGAACGCTTGAAACGCATATTGGCCCTGTTGGCGACCGGCGCGACGGCCCTGGGCCTGACGACACTGGCCGGCCCCGAGGCGGCGGCCGCCACCGGCTGCAGAGTCGACTACACGATCACCAGCCAGTGGCAGGGCGGCTTCCAGGCCGGGGTGAAGGTCACCAACCTGGGGGACCCGGTCAGCGGCTGGACGCTCAAGTGGACCTGGCCGGACGCCGGTCAGAAGGTCGCCCAGGGGTGGAACGGCACCTGGTCGCAGTCGGGTTCCACGGTCAGCGCCACCAACGTGGACTGGAACCGCACCCTGTCCACCGGCGCCAGCACCGACCTGGGCTTCACCGCCACGTTCACCGGCGCCAACCCGAAGCCCGCCGCGTTCACGCTCAACGGCGTGGCCTGTACGGGCTCCGTGGGCGGCGAGGAGCCCCCGCCCGACCCGGACCCGGGCACCGGCACCCCTGTGAGCATCAACGGCCGGCTCAAGGTCTGCGGCGTCAACCTGTGCAACCAGTACAACCGCCCCATCCAGCTGCGGGGCATGAGCACGCACGGCATCCAGTGGTTCAGCAAGTGCTACAACAACGCCTCCCTGGACGCGCTGGCGACCAGCTGGAAGTCGGACCTGCTGCGCATCGCCATGTACGTCCAGGAACAGGGCTACGAGACCGACCCGGCCGGCTTCACCAGCCGCGTGAACAGCTACGTCGACATGGCCGAGGCCCGCGGCATGTACGCGCTGATCGACTTCCACACCCTCACGCCGGGTGACCCGAACTACAACCTCGACCGCGCGAAGACGTTCTTCGCGTCCGTCGCCGCCCGCAACGCGGCCAAGAAGAACGTGATCTACGAGATCGCCAACGAGCCCAACGGCGTGAGCTGGACGGCCGTCAAGAACTACGCCGAGCAGGTCATCCCCGTCATCCGGGCCGCCGACCCGGACGCCGTCGTCATCGTCGGCACCCGCGGCTGGTCCTCGCTGGGCGTCTCGGACGGCTCCAACGAGACCGAGGTCGTCAACAACCCGGTCAACGCCACCAACATCATGTACGCGTTCCACTTCTACGCCGCGAGTCACAAGGACAACTACCGCGCCACGGTGAGCCGGGCGGCCGGCAAACTGCCGCTGTTCGTCACCGAGTTCGGCACGGTGAGCGCCACCGGCGGCGGGGCGATGGACCGGGCGAGCACCACGGCCTGGCTGGACCTGCTCGACCAGCTGAAGATCAGCTACGCGAACTGGACCTACTCCGACGCCGACGAGAGCAGCGCCGCCCTCAAGCCGGGCACCTGCAACGGCAGCGACTACAGCAGCAGCGGCGTGCTGACCGAGTCCGGCGCCCTGATCAAGAGCCGGATCAGCACCCCCGACACCTTCCCGACCGGCTGACCCACCAGCAGATCCTGCAGATCCACTCGATGCACCTCCTGAAAGGCCCTGAATGACATTTCGGGAGCGCTCCCAATCCACTCGGGGGCGCTCCCGCCCGATCCCCCCGGAGGCACCCATGCGCATCCCCATCCCGCGCTTACGCGCGCGCCGCCCCTGGACCGCGGCGACGATCCTCGCGGCCGTAGCGCTGCTCATGTCCGGCCTGACCGCCCTGTCCGCGAGCGGTGCGGAGTCCGGCTGCCGGGTCGACTACACCGTGAACCGGTGGACGGGCGGCTACACGGCACAGATCAAGATCACCAACCTCGGCCCGGCCCTCACCGGCTGGCGTCTGACCTGGACCTACACCGGCGACCAGCAGGTGACGTCGGCGTGGAACGCCACGGTCACCCAGACCGGCGGCAACGTCGTCGCGGTCAATACCGGCTGGAACGGCGCGCTGGCCACAGGCGGCACCGCCGACTTCGGTCTCCAAGGCACCTGGCGCTCGTCCGACCCCGCGCCGAGCGACTTCACCCTCAACGGCGTGTCCTGCGGCGGCACCGGCACCCCACCGCCGACCACACCGTCGCCGACCACCCCGCCCCCGACCACCCCGCCCAGCGGTGACTGCGGCTCCGCCGTGATCTGCTCGGACTTCGAGGACCAGACCGGCCCCACCCCGTCCGGCGCCTGGCGGTTCACGGCGCCCGACTGCCAGGGCACCGGCACGGCCGCCGTCGACACCGCGGTCGCGCACAGCGGCAGCACCTCGCTGCGGGTCGAGGGCAGGGCGGGCTACTGCAACCACGCGTTCGTCGCCGCCACCGCGGACCTGTCCTCGGTCGGTCCGGTGATGTACGTACGGATGTGGGTGCGGCACACCACCGCGCTGCCCGCCGCCCATGTCACCTTCGTCTCCCTGCCCGACTCCTCCCAGGGCGGGCGGAGCCTGCGCGTCGGGGGTCAGAACGGTGCCCTTCAGTGGAACAGGGAGAGCGACGACGCCACCCTGCCCGCGCAGAGCCCGGCGGGTGTGGCGCTGAGCCGGCCGTTGCCGACCGGAAGCTGGCAGTGCCTGCGGTTCTCGATCGACACGGCCGCCCCCAAGCTCGACACCTGGCTCGGTGACGAGCAGATCCCGGGCCTGCACGCCGACGGCGTCCCCACCCAGGATGTCGACCAGCAGTGGCTCGCCCGCACGACCCCGCCCCGGCCGACCGCTCTGCGCCTGGGCTGGGAGAGTTATGGGACGGGTGACGACACCTTGTGGTTCGACGACGTGGCCGTCGGTTCCGCACCCATCGGCTGCTGACACACCGTCTGCACCGACATCACCGGCGCCCGCCACTGCCTGGTCGGCGCCGGTCCTCTTCAATCCCGCAGAGCCGTTCGGACGGAGGCCCCGAAGGGCCGAAAAGAGACCCTCCGTTGGTCAGGGACATGGCGATACTCTGCCTCATGGAAGCATCCGAACTGACGGCCTGGGTCGTGACGCTGCTGACCCAGGCATCGAACGGGGCGGCGGGTGCCATCGGCGGGGCGGCCGGAGCCGAGGCGTCCCGACTGGTGAGAGACCGACTGCAGGCCTCCCCCGAAGGGCGCGCGGCCCTCGACCCGGAGAACGGGGCCGCCGGCGAGACGGAGCGGCAGGTCACCGCCGTACTCGACGCGGATCCCGATCTCGCCCGCCGACTGGAGCACTTGCGCGAACTGGCGCAGCGGCAGCCCTCGGTGGCGCCCTACGCCGGCCGGGACATCAACCAGGCCCACATCGGGGACCGCGCCAAGAACAACACCATCGCGTTCGGGCCGCTCACCCTGCGCAAGGACCAGCTGACCCCCACCACCGTGACCGCGTTGCTGCTGGCCGTGGCGCTCGTGCTCGGGCTCGCCGTCTACGGTCTGGTGCAGGCGGCGGGCGGAGGCGACCGTGACGCGTCGCGCGAGGGCGCTTCGGCCGGCGTGATCGGAGGGGCGTACGGCGACGGTTCGGACGTGCCGCTGACCGGCGGCGAGGCCGGAGCGGAAGGCGGCGGTGGCGGTGGCGGTGGCAGAGCCGCGCCCGTCACAGACCTCGAGCTCGCCAAGGGCATCCTGCCCGATCTGCAGAGCATGCCGGCCGGATGGTCGCTGGCCGAGGAGGCGGAGACCCAGGAAGTGACCTCGGACAACTGCTCGGGCGACTGCGGGGGGTTGCTCAGCGAAGGTGACGTCACTTACGCCGTGCCCGACGGGTCCGACCGGGCCGACATCAAGGTCGAGGCCTACGAGACCGTGGACGCCGCGGTCAAGGGTTACGAGGACCGCGTCGGCAGCGTGGGCTCGGGGGACGATGTGGCGTCGATGTCCTTGGAGCAGATCGGTGACGAGAGCACCGCGTTCTCCCAGCAGGAGTACACCGGCTCGGAGTACACGTACGCCATGGCGACGGTCGTCCGCGCCGGGACCGTGGTCATCCGCGTCACCTACGGCGGGGGCTACGACGAACTCAATTCGGCGGTCCTGTCGGGCATCGCCCGCGCGGTGGCCGAGCGTGCGGGGCAGGCCCAGAACGGCGACCAACCGTCCGCCGCGTTCGCCGAGGCGCCGTAGAGGCCCGCGCATCGCTGATGGGGAGGCCGGGACGCACGAACGCGTTCGCTACGATCGGCGGATGTCTGCCGCGAAAGAACCGATCAGCCGCCGTGAGCGTCCCGCCAAGCCCGCCCTGACCCGGCGGTGGATCGTGGACACCGCCGTGCAGATCATGCGGGAGGAGGGCCTGGAGAAGGTCACCATGCGCCGGCTGGCGAAGGAACTGGACACCGGTCCGGCCTCGCTCTACGTCTACGTGGCGAACACGGCCGAACTGCACGCGGCCGTCCTCGACGCCCTGCTCGGCGAGGTCGACCTGACCGTGGGGGAGGCCGGTCGGGGCTGGCGCGACCAGCTCGTGGCGGTGCTCACCTCCTACACCCTCGTCCTCTTCGCCTACCCGCAGCTGGCCCGCTCGGCCCTGGTGTCACGGCCCAGCGGCGAGAACTACCTCAACCTCGTCGAGCGCGTCCTGGACCTGCTCTCCCGCAGCGGGGCTCCCCGGGAACAGGTCGCCTGGGGAGTGGACAACCTGCTCCAGTACGCCACGGCCACCGCCGCGGAGCACGGGACGCAGGAGGGCAGCCCCGCCTCCCGGGAGGAGTGGAACGCGCTCGCCCGGGCCGTGCACGACGTGGACGAAGCCACCCACCCGACGATCAAGGCACTCCTGCCCGACCTGCTCACCGGCTCGGCCGACGCCCGGCTGTCATGGGGCTTCGACGTCCTGATCAACGGGATCACCGGCACTCCGCTGCCGCCTGCCGCCGCCTGACAGGGGCGGTCCGGGCCTCCTCAAGCATCACCGCATCCTCGCCGATGAAAGCTACGACACCCATGGGCGAACTTGTTCGCGACGAACATGTTCGTTACGGTGGAGGTGTCAGCCCGGAACCCCTCATGCATCGGAGAAGCCGGATGAGCACCCACCACCCCGTCGCGATCATCGGCGCAGGCCTCGGCGGCCTGACCGCAGCCCGTGTCCTGCACGTCAACGGCATCGAATCGGCCGTCTTCGAACGGGAGGCATCACCCGCGGCCCGGACCCAGGGCGGAATGCTCGACATCCACGCGGAGAACGGCCAGAAGGCCCTGCACGCCGCCGGCCTCTACGACGGCTTCCGCGCGCTCGTCCACGAGGGCGGCCAAGCCATGCGCCTGCTCGGCCCGGACGGCACGGTCCACGTGTCCGCCGAGGACGACGGTGCCGGCGACCGGCCCGAGGTGGACCGCGGCGACCTGCGTGACCTGCTGCTGGGCTCCCTGCCCGACGGCACGGTCCGCTGGGGCCGGAAGGTGACCGGCGCCCGGCCGCTGGGCGACGGACGCCATGAGGTGACGTTCGCCGACGGCTCGGCCATCACGACCGACCTCCTGATCGGCGCGGACGGCGCCTGGTCCCGCATCAGGCCGCTCCTCTCCGACGCCGAGCCCGCCTACACCGGCATCTCCTTCGCCGAGACCGACCTGTACGAGGCCGACACCCGCCACCCGCGCAGCGCGGCTATCGTCGGCGGCGGGTTCTTCATCAGCCTCGGCGACGAGCGCGGCTTCCTCGCCCACCGCGAATCCGACGGCAGCCTCCACGTCTACACCGCTCTCCGGGCCGACGAGGGCTGGCTCGACACCATCGACTTCACCGACCACGCCACCGCCAAGGCCGCGGTCCTCGCCCACTTCGAAGGCTGGGACGAGGGCCTGCGCCGCCTCGTCGCCGACGCGGACACGATCACCCCGCGCCGCATCCACGCCCTGCCCGTCGGCCACCGCTGGGACCGCGTCCCGGGCGTGACCCTGCTGGGCGACGCCGCCCACCTGATGTCCCCCTTCGCCGGCGAAGGCGCCAACCTCGCCATGCTCGACGGAGCCGAACTCGCCCAGGCCGTCGCCGCCCACCCCGGCGACACCGAGGCCGCCCTGGCCGCCTACGAAGAGGCACTCTTCCCACGGAGCGAGGCGTCCGCCACGGAGTCCGCCGCCAGCCTGGAGACGATGTTCGGCGAGAACGGCCTCCAGCAGATGACCGAGTTCTTCACCACTGGCCCGGCGGCCCGCTGAGAACCGGCCCGAGGGGAGCGGCGGTGCGAGCCGTCACCTCCTCCACGGTGACACCGGGGGCGGTTTCGGCGAGGGTGAGGCCGTCGGTGGTGACGTCGAGGACGCAGAGGTCGGTGATGATCCGGTGGACGCAGCGCTCGCCGGTGAGGGGGAGTGTGCACTCCTCGACGATCTTCGGGCTGCCGTCCTTGGCGGTGTGCTCCATGAGGACGATGACGCGGCGGGCCCCGTGCACGAGGTCCATCGCGCCGCCCATGCCCTTCACCGTCTTGCCGGGGATCATCCAGTTGGCCAGGTCGCCCGACGCCGACACCTGCATGGCGCCGAGCACGGCCGTGTCGATGTGCCCGCCGCGGATCATGCCGAAGGAGAGGGCGGAGTCGAAGAAGGCGGCACCCGGCAGAACGGTGACCGTCTCCTTGCCGGCGTTGATGAGGTCCGGGTCGACCTCCGTCTCGGTGGGGTAGGGGCCGGTGCCGAGGATGCCGTTCTCGGAGTGCAGCACGACGTGGACGCCGGGCGGGAGGTGGCCGGGGATCAGGGTGGGCAGGCCGATGCCGAGGTTGACGTAGGAGCCGTCGGTGAGTTCGGCGGCGGCGCGGGCGGCCATCTGGTCGCGGGTCCAGCTCATGCGCGTACGGTCCTCTTCTCGATCTGCTTGTCGGTGGCCTGCTCGCAGGTGAGGGAGACGACGCGCTGCACATAGATGCCGGGCAGGTGGATCTCGTCCGGGTCGAGTTCACCGGGCTCGACCAGTTCCTCGACCTCGGCGATCGTCACCCTGCCCGCCGTCGCGGCCAGGGGGTTGAAGTTGGCGGCCGCCTTGCGGAAGCGGAGATTGCCGTGGCGGTCGCCGCGCCAGGCCCGTACGAGGGCGTAGTCGGTCGCGATGGCGTGCTCCAGGACGTAGGTGCTCGCGCCGAAGGTGCGCGTCTCCTTCGGCGGTGAGGCGAGCGCCACCGAGCCGTCGTCGGCGTAGCGCCAGGGCAGGCCACCGTCCGCCACCTGGGTGCCGACGCCGGCCGGTGTGTAGAAGGCGGGGATTCCCGCGCCGCCCGCCCGCAGCCGTTCGGCGAGCGTGCCCTGGGGCACCAGCTCGACCTCCAGCTCACCGGCGAGGTACTGGCGGGCGAACTCCTTGTTCTCGCCCACGTAGGAGCCGGTCACCCGGGCGATCCGGCCGGCCGCGAGCAGCACGCCCAGCCCCCTTCCGTCGACGCCGCAGTTGTTGGAGACCACGGTCAGACCGCTCGCTCCCTGGTCGTACAGGGCGCGGATCAGGACCTCAGGGACGCCGCTGAGGCCGAATCCGCCGACGGCCAGCGAGGCGCCGCTGGGGATGTCGGCCACCGCCTCGGCGGCGCTGCCGATGACTTTGTCCACGATGTGTCTGTTCCTTTCCACGACCAGCAGGTGGGCGACCTCGCCGTCGAGCCGCTTCACGACGCCCCCGTACGCAGGGCGTCGGAAACGGACTTCACACCGCCGTGGGCGGTGAGCCCGCCGTCGACGGGGATCTCCGCGCCGGTGACGAACGACGACTCCTCCGACAGCAGGAACACGACCAGCGGAGTGACCTCGTCGACGGTGCCGACGCGGCCGAGCGGCGTCTCCCGGACGTTGGCCTCACGGAAGGCGGGGGCGGCGGAGGCGGTCATCTCGGTCTCGATGTAGCCGGGGTGGATCGTGTTGACGCGGATGCCGCGCGGACCCAGTTCCAGCGCGGCCGCCTTCGACAGGCCCCGCAGCGCCCACTTGCTGCTCGTGTAGGCGACCGGGTAGTGGGCGGTGAGTCCCGCCGAGGAGCCGACGTTCACGATCGAGGCGCCGGCCGGCATGAGCGGTGCGAGGTGCTGGATGCCCAGCAGCGGGCCGGTGACGTTGACCGCGTGGACGCGTGCCATGTCCTCGGGGCGGACCTCGCCGACACGGGCGCGCCAGGTGATGCCCGCGTTGTTCACCAGGCCGTGCACCTGCCCGTACGTCTCCCGCAGCTCGGCGGCGAGTGCGGCCCACTCCTCGTCGCGGGTGACGTCGAGGCGGCGGCAGCCGTCCGCGGGTGCGACGTCGGTGGCGACGACGCGGGCGCCCTCCCGGGCCAGGGCCTCGGCCTCGGCGGCGCCCTGACCGCGGGCCGCACCCGTGACGACGACGACCCTGCCCAGCAGCCTCTTGGGGTGCAGGCCGCTCACGGCCGCTCCCGGGTGCGGCGCCGGCCGGCAGGCAGGGGCACGGGATCCGCCCCGGCCACGACGGTGTTGGTGAGGGTGCCGAGGCCCTCGACGGTGAGGGAGACGGTGTCGCCGGGCTCGAGCGGCGGCGGGGTCCGCTCGCCGCGCAGGCCCCACAGTTCGGCGAGGCAGCCGCCGTTGCCGCAGGTGCCCGAGCCGAGGACGTCACCCGGCACGACACGCGTGCCGCGGGAGGCGTAGGCGGTCATCTCCTCGAAGGTCCAGCTCATGTTGGACAGGAGGTCCTCGCCGACCGTCTCGCCGTTGACCTCGGCCCGCAGCGCCAGGCGCAGAAAGCCGTCGGTGTCCCGGTGGGGCTCCAGTTCGTCGGCGGTGACCAGGTACGGGCCGAGGGTGGTGGCGGTGTCCTTGCCCTTGCAGGGGCCGAGGCCCACCTGCATCTCCGCGCCCTGCAGATCGCGCGCGGACCAGTCGTTGAACACGGTGTAGCCGACGATGTGTTCGCGGGCCTGCGCGGGAGTGAGGTCCCGGCCCTCGCGGCCGATGACGGCGCCCACCTCCAGCTCGAAGTCGAGCACGGCCGAGCCCGGCGGCACCGGGATCGCGTCCTGAGGACCGTGGACGGCGTGCGGGTTGGTGAAGTAGAAGGTCGGCGCCGCGTACCACTGCTCGGGCACGCCGGTCGTGCCCTGCACCGATCTGCGGACCCCTTCGACGTGCTCCTCGAACGTCACGAAGTCCCGTACCGAGGCGGGCTGGAGTGGTGGCAGCAGACGGATCTGGGAGACGTGCGGGCCGGGCGGGACGTCGAGGGCGGCCGCGCCGGCGGCGAGCAGCCCGGTCAGGCCGCCGGTCTCCTGGAGCAGCGCGGTGAGCGAGGTGACGCCGGGCAGCGGGTACAGGGTGCCGTCGTCCTCCAGGACGGCCACCCGATGGCGGTGGTGGTGCTCGTAGGCGGCGAAGCGCATGGTGGGCTCCTGGTGAGGGAGGAGGTCGGGGAAGGACGATCAGACGGGCGGAGCGACGAAGACGCCCCGGTCGGGGTCGTTGAAGGACTCCTTCGCCACCAGCTCGTTCATGGGGTTCGCCGTGCCCCACTGGTCGGTGACCTCCGGCTGGGAGAAGTCGTAGACGTGCGGGTGCCAGGTGTCCTCGTCCAGGCACTCCAGCTCGGTGGTGTACTCGACGGTGTTGCCGTGCGGGTCGAGGAAGTAGGTGAAGGTGTTGTCGCCCGCCATGTGCCGGCCCGGGCCCCAGATCTTCCGGAAGCCTGCCCGCATCACCCGGCCGGAGCCGCGCATGTACTCGTCGATGCCGCGCATCTCGAAGGAGATGTGGTGCAGGGAGGTGTGGGGTCCCTGCGCGATGGCCATGGAGTGGTGCTGGTTGCTGATCCGCATGAAGTGCATGACCTCGCCCATGTGCGGCGAGCTGAGCGTGTCGGAGAGACGGAAGCCGAGGTGGCGCTCGTACCACTCCCGAGTCCGGTTCAGGTCGGGGGAGTTGAGGACGACGTGGCTCAGCTTGACCGGGATCGACTCCTTCTCCTCGATCTTGCGATGCCGGCGTACCTCGACGTCGGCGGAGACCTCGATGGTGCGGCCGTCCACGTCGAAGAAGCGGAAGCCGTAGCCGCCGCCGGGAGTGTCGACCTTCCCCGGCTGCGAGAGCAACTGGACTCCCTGGGAGAGGAGTTCCTCGGCGAGGGTGTCGACGTCGGCCGCGCTCGCGGCCCCGTACGAGACGAGGTCGAGGCGCTTCTCCTCCGCCTTGCGCAGGCGTACGACGTACTGTTCCGGGCTGCCCTCGGCGGCCAGGAAGGAGATGCCGGAGTCCTCGGCGACCTTGGTCAGTCCCCAGACACCGGAGTAGAAGTCGAGCTGCTTGTCGTAGTCGGGCACGGCGAGGTCGACGTGCCGCAGGTGGGTGAGCAGACGCATGAGATCACTCCGTGAAGAGAAGGGCGGAGGCGTTGCCGCCGCGTACGGCTTCGAGGTCGGTGTCGGACAGACCGGCCGCGCGCAGGTCCGCGAGCGGGTCCTCGGTGCCCATGTCGAAGGGGAAGTCGGAACCCAGAAGTACGCGGTCGGCGCCGGCGACGCGGACCAACTCCCGCAGCACGTACGGGTCGTGGACGAGGGAGTCGAAGTACAGCCGCTTCAGGTAGCTGCTGGGCGGACGGGCGCAGCCCTGGGCGTCGGGGCGGACCCGCCAGGCGTGGTCCGAGCGGCCGATGTGGGTGGGCAGGTAACCGCCGCCGTGCGCCGCGATCACCTTCAGGCGCGGATGCCGGTCCAGCACACCGGAGAAGATCAGGTGGGAGAGCGCGACGGCGTTCTCGGCGGGCTGCCCGACGGTGTTGGACAGATACCACTGGTCCAGCCGCTCGTCGAGCGTGCACCCGAAGGGGTGCAGGAAGACGAGGGCGCCCGTGTCCTCGGCGCGTGCCCAGAAGCCCTCGTAGGCAGGATCGGACAGTTCGCGTCCCGGGGCGTGGGTGGAGATCTCCACGCCGGTCAGGCCCTGTTCCAGCGCGTGATCCAGAGCGAGCACCGCCTGTTCCGGGTGCTGGAGCGGGACGAGTCCGAGTCCGCGCAGCCGCGCGGGAGCGGTCGAACAGTGCGCGGCCGTCGCCTCGTTGGCCAGCCGGTACACCTTCTCGGCCGTCTCCTCGTCCGCCCAGTAGTGGTAGTGCGAGGGGGAGGGGCTGACCAGTTGTACGTCCACGCCCTGGGCGTCCATCGCCGCCAGACGCACGGCGACGTCGGTCAGCCGCGGGACGCGCTCGCGCACCATCGGTCCGTTGACCGCGACGGCGGCCGGGCCGTTGCGCCGGGCGTCCAGCTCCCTCGCCTCCGCACGGCCGGGCAGACCGGCCACGAGCGCGTCGACCTCGGGCAGCAGGACATGAGCGTGCACGTCGACGGTGGGGGTGGTCACGGCAGCTCCCGGAGCATCGTCATGGTGCGCCCCATCAGGCCGGGGACGTCGGCGTCCCGCACGCCGTCGAGCTGCCACTGCCCGAGTTGCACCGACGCCTCGACGACCGGGCGGACTCGGGCGATGCGCCGCTCGTAGTACGCCTGGAGCAGCGCGTCGTCCCAGGTGTCCGCGCCGGTGAGCATCTGGGCGAGCACCCACGCGTCCTCCAGCGACAGCGCGGCGCCCTGGGCGAGGGTGGGCGGACAGCAGTGGGCGGCGTCACCCGCGAGGACCACCCGGCCGCGATGCCAGGAGCCCTCCACCAACAGCCGGTCGAACCACGTGTAGTTGACCTGCGCCGGGTCGGTGATGTGCTCGGAGATCTCCTTCCAGAACCCGCCGTACGCGGAGGCGAGCCGCCACATCTCGTCGGCGTACGTCTCCGCAGGGATCGAGGCACGGTCCCGGTTGGCCTCGACCACGTACGCGTACAGGGTGGTGTCGCTGGTGGGGCAGTACCCGGCGATGTAGGCGGGGCCGCCGTAGGCGAGGTCGGTGCGAACGACTCCGGCCGGGCGGGGGGCGGCGATGCGCCAGATGGCCATGCCGGTGGGCTCAGGTCTGTCCGGGATGCCGATGGCGGCGCGGGTGGCCGAGCCGAGGCCGTCGGCGGCGACCACCGTGTCGTAGCGGCCCTCGGTGCCGTCGGAGAAGCGTACGGTCACGCCGTCCGCGTCCTGGTCCAGGGTCTCGGCGGTGGTGCCCAGGCGCACCGTCGCACCGCTCGCGCGGACGGCGTCGATGAGGATCTGCTGGAGCCGGGGGCGTTGCATGCCGACAGTGGCGGGCAGGTCGTCGCCACCCGTGCGCAGGTCCCGGGCGACATGCAGGACGGTGCCGTCGGGGGCGGTGATGCCGACCGAGCCGAAGGCGAAGCCGGACTCCTTCACCTGCTCCCACACGCCGAGTTCGCGCAGCACGCGCAGGGCGTTGCCCTGGAGGGTGATGCCGGAGCCGGCGGTGGCGTTCCAGTCGTCCTTCGCCTCGATCAGGTCGACGGCCAGACCGGCCCGGCGCAGCAGAACGGTGACGGCGTTGCCCGCCGCGCCACCGCCGACGACGAGGACCGTTCGGGATGTGCTCATGGGAGGAACTCCTTTGTTCCGCCGGTCACTTGACGGCGATCGGGTTGACGGGGGAGCCGACCGCTCCGGTGATGGGCAGGGGAGCGGCGGTGAGCCAGAACGCGTACACGCCGTCGGCCGCGCAGTCCTCGGCGAGGGGGTCCGGGTCCCACATCTCGCCGATCAGCAGGCCGATGTGCGGGATGGCGACCTGGTGCAGGGGCTGGAAGGCATGCTCGAACTCGTTCGGCCGCACCTCGAACCCCCAGGTGTCGGTGGCGATCGCGGCGATCTCCGTTCCGTGCAGCCAGCCGGCCGTGGAGAAGGACAGTCCGGGCGCGGGGCCGCCGGCGTAGTCGCCCCAGCCCTCGCGGCGCACGCGCGTGAGCTGTCCGGTGCGGACGACCACGATGTCCCCACGGCCCACGCGCACGCCGTGCGCCTCGGCCGTCGCCGTCAGGTGCTCCTCGGTGACCGCGAACCCGTCGGGCAGCTCGCCGTTCTCGCCGATCACGCGTCCCACGTCCAGCAGGACGCCGCGCCCGGCGACATACGGGGCCATGTGCTCGATGCCGGTGACGAGGTCGCCCTCGGAGGTGACGACCTGCTGCGCCGGCCGGCCGTTCCAGGCGATGCCGTGGTCGAAGATGTGTCCCAGCCCGTCCCACTGGGTGGAGCACTGCAACGGCATCGCGATGACGTCGTCGGCGCCGCCCAGCCCGTGCGGGAACCCCTGGTGGCCGAGGGCGGCGTCAACGCCCGTGTCGAGCATGGTGTGCACCGGGTTGGTGCGCCGCCGCCAGCCCTTCTGCGGGCCGTTCATGTCGAACCGCTGCGACAGCGAGAAACTGACGCCCCGCCGCACCAGAGCCGCGCCCTCACGGCGCCCCTTCTCGTCCAGGAAGTTGAGGGTGCCGAGGCGATCGTCCTCGCCCCAACGCCCCCAGTTCGAGTACGCCTTGGCGGCCTCGGCGATCGCGCCCTCGGGGTCGTGGCGGTTCACGAGGCGTCCTCGGCGACACACCGGGTGCGCTGAACGCCGAGGCCGGTGATCGACCCCTCCATCACGTCTCCGTCGCGCAGCAGCCGGCCCCAGTGCATGCCGTTGCCGGCGGGGGAACCCGTCAGCACCAGGTCGCCGGGCAGGAGCTGCGCGGTCTGGGAGGCGTAGGACACCATGCGGGCGACCTTGAAGATCATGTCCTTGGTGGACTCGTCCTGCATGGTCTCGCCGTTCAGCTTCAGCGTGACCCGCAGGTCGTCGGGGTTCGCGACCGACTCGGCGGGCACGATCCACGGGCCGAGCGGCGTGAAGCCGGGCGCGTTCTTGCTGCGCAGCCAGTCGGTGCCGATCTGCGGCATGTCCCGGCGGAAGACGGTGGCGCGGTCGGTGAGGTCGTTGGCGATCGTGTACCCGGCGACGTACTCCAGCGCGTCCTCGACGGAGAGGCGGTGGGCGGGACGGCCGATCACGGCCGCCAACTCCAGCTCCCAGTCCGGCTGTTGGGCCCACGCGGGCAGCACCACGTCGTCGTAGGGGCCGGTGATCGCGCTCGGCAGGCCGAGGAAGACGTACGGCAGGTCCTCGGCCGCCCGGCGGTCCATGATCTCGGCCGCCTCCGCGCGCCGCTCGCCCTCGGGCCGGTCGTCACCCGGGGTGCGATGGGCGACGTGCAGGTCGATGACGTGCTGCCGGTAGTTCGCCCCCGACTGGAAGACCTGACGCGGCTCCACCGGAGCGTGCACACGGAAGTCCGCGAGGGGCCTCTGGTCCCCCCTCCGGTCGTCGGCCAGCGCCCGCAACCGCGGCAGGACCGTCTCCCAGTCGTCCAGCAGCGTGCGGGTGGTGGCCCGCGAGTCGCCGAGGGCGGTGCGCAGGTCGAGCACCTGGGCGTCCGGGGTGACGAGAGCGGGGAAAGCGGGCCCGTCCGGGGCCGAGAGCGTCGCGAGGGCGAAGGGTCCGGCGAAGAGCGCGGACACGGGTTCAGGTTTCACGGACATGTCCTCCTGATTCGGTGGCACTAATCTGGACCCGGCCCCCGGGATCAGGGAAATAGATTGTGTGGATGAGAAGCATCCATGTGGTTTATTCACCGCAGGTGGGAGGCCTGGAGCAAGGAGAAGTCCCGTGAATCTGACCCGGCTCGATCTCAACCTCGTCGTCGCCCTGCGGGCCCTGCTGGAAGAGCGCAACGTCACCCGCGCCGGGCAGCGGGTCGGCCTCAGCCAGCCCGCGATGAGCGCCGCCCTCGCCCGGCTGCGCCGCCACTTCGACGACGACCTGCTCGCCCGCGTCGGCGGCCACTACGAGCTGACCGCCCTCGGCCAGGTCCTCCTCGACCGCACCGCCACCGCCTACGACGTGCTGGAGCGCCTCTTCGCCAGCCAGGCCGACTTCGACCCCACGAAGGAGAGCCGCGAGTTCCGCCTGATCGCGTCCGACTACGCCGTCGCCGTCTTCGGCGCCGAATTCGCCCGTGTCGTCCACGAGGAGGCCCCCGGCATCCGGCTGCGCTTCACCCAGACCCCGGCGACCGTCGTCGACGACACGGCCACCCTGCTCAGCGCCACCGACGGCCTGCTCATGCCGCACGGCGTCATCAGCGACTTCCCCGCCACCGACCTCTACGACGACCGCTGGGTCTTCCTCGTCGCCGACGACCACCCCAGCGTCCACGACCGGCTCACCCGCCACGACCTCGCCCGGCTGCCGTGGGTCACCTACCAGCGCACCTACGACGCCCCGGCCGTCCGCCAGCTCGGCATGCTCGGCATCGAACCGCGCGTCGAGGTCTCCGTCGACAGCTTCCAGCTGCTGCCCCTGCTCGTCGCCGGCACCCGGCGCATCGCCCTCGTCCAGGCCCGCCTCGCCCACCTCGTCGCACCACTCGCCGCCGTCCGCGTCCTCGAACCGCCCTACGAGGCGGTCCCGCTGCGCGAGGCCCTGTGGTGGCACCCCGTCCACACCCATGACGCCGCCCACATCTGGCTGCGGGAGACGGCCGCGCGGGTGGGGAGGAGGCTGGGGGAGACGGGGGAGTGACGGCCTCTGAGGAACGGACCGCCCCGACTGCTGCTTGCTGGCGCGGGGCGCCGACCGCGGACAACTCGGCCCGGCTCAGCCCCGGTCGGCCCGGACGGAGGAGGCGCGAGGGATCACCCGTGGCTCGAGGGACACCGCCACGGGCGGCGTGGCGGTGTCCCCGCGCAGCTGCCCCAGCAGCAGTTCCACCGCTTCGGACGCCACCCGGTCCAGGTGCAGGTCGACCGCCGTCAGCGGCGGCTGGCAGGTGCGGGCACGCAGGCCGTCGTAGCGAGTGACGACCAGGACGTCGTCGGGTACGGCACGCCCGCTCTCCCGTATCGCCCGGACCGCACCCACCGCGAAGGCGTCCACCAGCGCACACACCGCGTCGACGTCGGGATGCTCCGCGAGCAGGGCGGCACATCGCTCGTACCCCGCCTGCTCACCGCCCGACTCCGGCACTCTCGCCACGATCGGCGTCCAGCCGTACTCCTTGGCCAGGCCCTCGTACGCGGCGACCGCGTCCACCGACGAGTGCCGGGAGCCGGCGCCCACCATCAGGGCCGGCCGGACGGCGCCCTGCTCGTGCAGGTGCCGCAGCAGCAGCTCGGCGACCAGCCTGCCGCGCAGATCGACGTACGGGGCGTCCTCCTTCGGCGACACCGGCCGGCCGAGCGTCACGTACGGCAGTCCGCGTTCGCGCAGCTGGGCCGCCGCCGCGTCCTCGACGTCCGGCTCGACCACGATGGCCCCGTCGATGTCGAGGGAGTACAGCGCCGAGCCCGACTGCACGGGCGGGACGAGCACGAGCGCGTAGTCGTGCGACAGGGCGCTCTCCGCCGCGGCGGCCGCGACCTCCATGTAGAACCCGAGCCGGGACGGGCCGCCGGCCACGGCGAACGGCATCGAGGAGACCAGGGCGATCGCCTTCGCCTCCCCGCGCCGCAGCCGCTGCGCCCGCAGGTTGGGGCGGTAGCCGAGCTCCGACGCGACCTGCCTGATGCGCTCGCGCGTCCTGGGGTCGACCTTGCCGAGCCCGTTGAGGGCGTGCGACACGGTCGTGCGGGAAACCCCGGCGACGCGTGCGACATCGGCGATCGTCGGCGGTTTCCGACCGGAGGCGGACGTAGCCATGTGCTCGGACACTCCTCGCGGACGCGAACGGTTGATCTCACCATCTTCGCCGATCTCGGTCCCAGTGATCACGGCCTTGTTCCCTATCCGGTGCGACAACCCTTGACGGTGGGTCCACAGCCTCACATACTGGCGGCCAAATCGATTTGGCCAAATCGATTTGGCTCACCGTCCGGGGCCAGATCGCGGCTGAAATTCCGAGCGTTCCCGACGCCCGAACGGAGCCCGACCGTGTCCAGTCCCCGCCAGAGCCGGCCCGAAGCCGGACAACTCCCCGCCCCCGGCCGTGCGGTGGTCACGCGCGAGGAAGGCGAAGCCGCCACCGCCCTCGCCGACGAGACCCACTCGCCCTCCGAGGGCGGTGCCCGGCCCGGAACCCACCCCGTGGACGAATCGCGCCCGGTCCTGAAGATCCTGCTCTTCGGGATCCAGCACGTCCTCGTCATGGCCGCCACCCCCATCTCGGCGATCTTCCTGATGAGCGCCACGCTGGGGCTCGGCAACGAGCTGACCGTCCAACTTCTCTCCGCCGCCTTCGTGCTGTCCGGCGTCGGATCGCTGATCCAGTCGCTCGGTCCCTGGAAGTTCGGGCCGCGGCTGCCGTTCGTGATGCTGCCGGGCGGGGCGCCGCTCATCCTGTTCCTCGCGATCGCGGAGCAGCACGGACTGCGCACCGCCAGCGGAGCGGTGATCCTCACGGCGGCGTTCTACTTCGTCGTGCTGCCGGTCTTCTCGCGTCTGCTCAAGTTCTTCCCCGCCCTGGTCATCGGCACGATGATCGTCATCGTCGGTGTCAACCTGGTGAAGGTCGGCGCGATCCTCGTCACCGGACGCCCCGGCACGCCCGGCTTCGCGGATCCCCTCAACCTCGGCCTCGGCATGGCGACCATCGGGTTCACCGTCGTCTTCTACCTGCTCTTCGCCGGGATCCTGCGCCAGCTCGCCGTGATGCTCGGCCTGCTCGCCGGCACCGCGCTCGCCGCCGCGCTCGGCGCGATCGACACCGCGGGCACCGGCGGGGGACTGGTCAGCCTGCCGCAGCTGCTGCCCTTCGGCTCACCCCAGTTCAACCTCCTCGCCGCCCTGCCGCTGATGCTCTACAGCCTGGCCTCCATGGCCGAGGCCACCGGCCAGACCGTCATCAACGCCGAGGCCGTCGGCAAGGACATCGACAAGCGGACCGACGTGCCGAAGACCGTCCGCGGTGACGCCCTCACCTCCCTCTTCGGAGGCCTCTTCGGCCTGCCGCTCATGGTCACCAGCGGGGAGAACATCGGCATCGTCCGGGTCACCGGCGTCCGCAGCCGGTTCGTCACCGCGGCGGCCGGTGTCGTGCTGATCGTCATCGGGTTCCTCGCCCCGGTCACCGAGGCGATCAGCCTGATCCCCTCCGCGGTCATCGGCGGCACCGCCATGGTCGTCTTCGCCGTCATCACCGTGCTCGGCATCCAGATGCTCGGCCGCTCCGACCTCGACCAGCACACCAGCACGTTCATCTGCGCCGTCGCCCTCGCTCTGGGGCTCCTGCCGATCCTGATCCCGGGCGTGTACGGCCACTTCCCCGCGAACGTCCGCATCCTGCTGGAAAGCGGCGTCGCCGTCGGCGCGTTCGTCGCCGCCGTCCTCAACATCCTTTTCCACCACGTCCGGCCGGGCATCGCCGCCCGCCTGACCACCGTACGCACAGGAAGCGACCGATGAACCAGCCCGACCGCGATTCCCTCGCCGCACCCGGCCCCCTCCTCCTCGAACCGGACGCGGTCCTGCTCCCCGAAGGTCCCGCCGACGGCTGGGCCGTCGTGATCGGCGACGGCCGCTTCGAGACGGTCGGACCGGCACACGAACTGAAGCGCACCCACCCGCACTTGACGCCCGTACGGCTGCCCGGCCATCTGCTGATGCCCGGCTTCGTCGACGCCCACCACCACCTCACCCAGAGCTTCGGCGCCGCACTGGCCTTCGGGGAGCCCTCGGAGATATTCCGCCGGGTGTGGGTGCCCCTGGAGGGCGCGCTGGACGAGGAGGCGGCCTACACAGCGGCCAAGCTGGCCGCACTCGAAGCGCTGCGCGGCGGCTTCACCACCGTCACCGACGCCGGTACCCGTGCAGACGTGGACGTCGACGTGGTCGCCTCGGCGGCGCGCGACGCCGGAATCCGCTGCGTCCTGGGACTCGTCTGCAACGACGCCGAGGGCGAGGCGGATCAGCCCGCCGTGCTGGAGAAAGCCGAGAAGCACCTCGCCCGGTATGCCGGCGACCCGCTCGTCCACGCCTCCCTGGCCGTCTCCATCCCCGAGGCGGCCACCGAAGGAACACTGCGCGCCACCGCCCGGCTGGCCGCCGAGGCCGGCGCCGTCGTACAGATCCATGTCAACGAGCACCTCGCCGGCGTGGAACGATCGCTGGTCCGGCACGGGCTGCGGCCTCTGGAACACCTGCACCGCATCGGCGCACTCGGCCCCCAACTGCTCGCCGCGCACGCCACGCTCCTCACCCCGCACGAGCTGACCCTGCTCGCCGACACCGGAACGGCCGTCAGCTACAACCCCGTCGCCAGCGCCTGGAAGGGCAACGCCGTCGCGCCCGCGGTCGCCATGGCCGAGCGCGGCATCCGCTTCGGCCTCGGTACCGACGGCACCCGCGGCGACGGCTTCCGGCTCGCGGAGGCCGCCGAGTTCGCGCAGCGGCTGGCGTACGGTATCGGCATCGGCGACTCCTCGTGCGGCGCCGGCTGGACATGGCTGGAGCACGCCCACCGCGGCGGAGCGGACGCCGTCGGCCTCGGCGCCCGCACGGGCACCATCGCCCAGGGCATGGCGGCCGACTTCCTCCTCGTCGACGTCGACACCCCGGAACTCGCGCTCTCCTGGGACCTGCCCTGGGAACTCGTACGGCGCGGCAACCGGGACCAGATCACCGCCGTCTTCGTCGCCGGACGCCTGCGCCTGTGGCAGGGCGCGCCGACCGACTGGGACGGGCCCGCACTGGTGCGGCGCGCGGCCGAGCTGGCCCGCGCCGCCGTCGGCAGAGCGGACGTCTCCCGCGTGCATCCCACCTCCACGGCGGCACGGGCGCTGCACCAGGCACGAGAGTGGAGCACGCCGCAGTGACCTCGGACATGCTGACCGTCCTCGCCGTCACGGTGGCCGTGGCCGCGTTCGTCCAGGGCAGCAGCGGACTCGGCTTCGCGCTGATCGTCGCACCCGTGGCCGGGATGCTCGACCCCCGGCTCGTCCCGGTCTTCGTCCTCGCCGCGATGATCCCGCTCAACCTCTACGTCGCCTGGCGGGAACGGGCCTCGCTCGACCTGCGGGGCGCGGGCTGGATCACCGGGGCGCGCCTCGCGGCCACCCCGGCCGGACTGGCGCTGCTCTGGCTGATCCCGGAACGCAGCCTGGGCGTGTTCGTGGGTGTCGCCACCGTGCTCGCGGCCGTCGTGAGCCTGGCCGCGCCCGCGTTCACACCCGGCCGGGCCGCCTACGTCGGCGCGGGCGCGGTGACCGGGCTGACGGAGACCGCGACCGGTGTCGGCGGGCCTCCGCTCGCGCTGGTCTACCAGCACCGGCCGCCCGCCGAACTGCGCTCGACCGTCGCCGCGTGCTTCCTCGTCGGTGAAGTCGCCTCCCTTCTCCTGCTGTTCGGCACCGGGAAGGCGCAGGTCGCGGAGCTCGGCCAGGCTGTCGTCCTGCTCCCGGCGATCGCTGTCGGCGCGTGGCTCAGCCGCCTGGTGCACCACCGTCTGGACGCCCGGAAGATGCGTCTGTTCGTGCTGGTCTTCGCCCTGGTCTCAGGGCTCGGCCTGATGCTCGGGGTGGGCGGGTGACGCGCCCTGCGCGTTCACAGCGGCGGCTGCGGGTGAGATCTCCGCGACGGCGGGGCGGTGGAGGCCGTAGCCGACACCCGTCTCATGGCGGCTTCACGATTCTGGGCACCGTTCCCAAGGCGTACGACCATCCCCGGCGCGGTGTCACAGTTCCCGGCTGACGAAGAAGCCGAGCAGCGACCGCAGCTCGTCGACCGCCGTCGTCCGTAGCGGCGCCCCGACGAGGGCCGACTCCGCAGCGGCGAGATGCCGCCGCGCCTCGGCCAGCGCCGCCGACCGTCCGCCCGCCTCCTCGATCAGCGCCGCGGCACCCCGCGGATCGCTGTCGAGGAGCGGAGCGAGGCGCCCGGCCGCGGGAGACCCGAGAGCCACCAGCACGGGGAACGTCTTCTTGCGCTCCCGCAGATCACCGTGGACGGGCTTGCCGGTGACCTCGGGATCACCCCAGATCCCGAGCACGTCGTCGACGATCTGGAAGGCGACCCCGAGGTGCCGCCCCGCCCGGTCCAGCGCGGCGGCCGTACCGGGGGCCGTACCGCCGAGCACCGCGCCCAGCGCGGCGGAACAGCCCAGCAGCGCCCCGGTCTTGTGCTCGGCCATGGCCCGGTACTCCTCGGGCGTCACCCTGTCCGGGCCCGTCCACGGGCGCGTGGCGAACAGCAGGTCGTCGGCCTGCCCGCGCACCAGGTCGTTCAGCGCCACGGACAGCCTCCGCACCGCGCCGGCACCGCCCGGTTCCGCGGCGAGCGTCTCGACGGCCAGAGCGAACAGGGCGTCACCGGCGAGGATCGCGGGTCCGGTGCCGTAGGCCTTCCACACGGCCGGGCGGCATCGCCGGACGGCATCGCCGTCCATGATGTCGTCGTGCAGGAGGGAGAAGGCGTGCACCAGCTCCACCGCGACGGCGGCGGCGACTCCGGCTCGCCCGGGCGCTCCGGCGGCCTCGGCCCCCAGCACGGCCAGTGCCTGCCGTACGCCTTTGCCGCCGGGCGCCGGCGCCGGAGCACCGCCCACCTCGCACCAGCCGAGTGAGTACGCGGCCATCTCGCCGACCCATGGGTGCAGCCGTGCGACAGCCGAGGCCAGCGCGGGCCGCACCAGCTCCCGGCAGCGGTGCAGGACGGCGGGAGCGTCTGCCGGTGCGGTGGAGGACGTCGCCGTCACCGGGAGACCTCCGCGGGGGAGTGGGCGGCGATGGGCGTGCCGGTGTCCGCCGGTATGCGGGCGGCTGCGCCGGCGTCCGCTGTCGCGTCCTCGTGTGATGCCGTATGGGCTTCCGTCACCGCGCCTCGGTCCGCTGTCGCGTCCTCGTGTGATGCCGTGTGGGCTTCCGTCACCGCGCCTCGGTCCGCTGTCGCGTCCTCGTGTGATGCCGTGTGGGCTTCCGTCACCGCGCCTCGGTCCGCTGCCGCGTCCTCGTGTGATGCCGTACGGGCATCCGTGACCGCATCTCGGTCCGCTGCCGCGCCGCCGTGTGACGCCATATGGGCATCCGTGACCGCACCTCGGTCCGCTGCCGTACCCGCGGGTCGTGCTTCGCTTTCGTGCGTCGCCGTACGCGCGTCTGCAGCTTCGCTTCGGTCCGCTGCCGTGCCCGTGTGTCCTGCTCGGCCTTCGTCCGCCGCCGCGCCCGTGCCCCCCGACCCAGCACCGTCCGCGCCCAATCCGAACTCCTTCTGCGCCCGCGCGACCATCTCCCGGGCATGCTTGAGGCCGATGCGGTCCAACGTCGACGCCAGGTCGGCGAGTTCGGCGGCGGTCTCTGCCCGGTCACGGCCCAGTTGGGCCAGTGACTTGGCCAGACCCAGCCGTGACAGGGCCTCCCCGCGGGGCTCGCGCATGGCGCGGAACTCCGCCAGCGCCTGCTCGTACAGCGCGCGCGCCTCGGCGTACCGACCGGCGCGGTACAGCACGTTGCCGCGCATCTTGTGGTTGTAGGCCAGAGCGCTGGACAGCTTCATCGCCCGGCACGTCGTCTCGGCCTCGGACAGCAGGGCCAGCGCACGCTCGGTGTCCCCGTCCCGTACGGACACCACGTCGGCGAGGCCGCGCAGCGCCCACGCGTGGCCGCGCCGGTCGTCGGCGCCCTCGGCGATACGGGCCGCCTCTTCGAACAGGTCGTACGCGGTGTCGTAGCCGCCGGTGTTGCGGTGCATCTGCGCGATGCCCTCCAGCGCCCACACCGTGTGCCGTGCTTCGCCGCGCCGCCGGGCCTCGGCCAGCAGTTGCTCGTGCAGTCTGCCCACGGCCTCGTAGTCGCCCTGGATACGGCCGGTCTCGGCCAGCCCTGCGAGTGAGTAGCCCCGGACGACGATGTCGCCGCCGCGCTCGCCGAGGTCGGCCGCGAGCCCGAGCAGCCGCCGGGCGAGGGCGAAGGCCCCGCGCTGGCGGGCGAGGGTGCCGCCGCTCCACAGCGCCCAGGCCATCGCGGCGAGGTCCCCGGCCTCCCGAGCTGCGCGGTAACTCGCCTTCCACGCCCGGTCCGCCTCCTCGACGCGGCCGAGCCGACGGTGCGCCTCGGCCACCGCGAGTCCGGAACGCGCCGCCTCGCCGGGCTGCCCGGCCCGCTCGGCCGCCTCCAACTGCTCGGTGCCGGCGGCCAGGACGTCGGTCAGCGAGGAGTTGACGGACAGAGTGGTCAGTGTGCCTTGGTACTCCGGGGCGAATGCCTTGCCGTACATCGATGCCTTTCGGTCTGTCTGCCACACTGGGTATACCTCGCGCGTATACACGATGTGTATACATGGCGTGTATAGAGCCTGGAAAAAGTAGCCCTGGCTCAAGGGCCGGGGCGTCGTCTGTTGTCGGTCAAGACGTCGACCGAGGGGACGGGGTTGCCCCTGAGACGCACATCACGTGAGGTGCGGACGTCAACTCGCGGAGGGCGTTGTCAGTGCCCTGCCCTAGAGTTCCCGTCACTTGATCACTGAAGTGCGGGGAGGCACGTGTGGGGTGGGTGACGGCCGGCGACTACGAAGTCGCGCTGGACGCCGGGAAAGTGGTCTGCCGCAATGCGGCGGGGCGGCGGCTGAAGTCCGTACCGGCCAAGCTCGCTGACGATCCCGCCGTGGTGGGACTGCGTCAGCTCGCCGAATGGCTGGAGCGGCACGAGCGGCAGTGCCTGGCCGACGTGGAGCGGTGGATGGTGCGCTCGCTCCCGGTGCCCTTCGCCGTCATCGCCCGGGTGTGGCCGGATCCGGCCTGGCAGAGCGCGCTGCGCGACCTCGTGGTCACCGGACCAGACGGCGAGGTCGCGGGATTCCTGCGGGACGCCGACCTCGACCGCGGGCTGGGTCTCGTGGACCTCGACGGCGACACCGTGCGCATCAGCCCCGACCTCGTCCGCGTCCCGCACCCGGTACTCCTCGACGACCTGGAGGAGCTGCGGGAGTTCGCCGTCGAACTCGGCCTGGAGCAGCGCGCCCAGCAGCTCTTCCGCGAGGTCTGGCACCGCCCCGACGGTCTCGACTCCGACGGTGTCGACTTCGACGCCCACGCCGTCGAGGACTACGCGGGCGGGGTGTTCAAGGAACTGCGCTTCCTGCAGGCCAGAGCCACCCAGCTCGGCTACCGCGTCCGCGGCGGCGACGCCGTCTGCTCCCTGCGCGAGGAGGGCCGCGCGATCGAGGCCCGGGTCTGGATCGGCGACTACGACACGTACATGGAGACTGAGACCGGCCCGCTGACCTTCACGGACGGCTCGGGACGAGCGCTGAGGCTAGGTCAGGTCGGGCCGGTGGCCTGGTCGGAGGGCATGCGCATGGCGGCCGCGCTGTACGCCGGGCGCGACGTCGAGGACGAGGAGAAGGCCGCATGAGCACGTACGACGAGACCACCGCGGCCGCGCTGCTGGACGCCGGCGCCGTCCTGCCGCCGGGCACCACCGCCCGCGAGGACGCCGACACCCTCACCGTCCGCACCTACACCCACCCCGCCCTGGACGACCGCAGCGTCGTCCGGCTCGTGCCGGGCACCCTCGGCGAGGCCGAGGACCTCGCCCTGGAGTTCCTGGGCCTCGCCCGGGAGCCGGAGGCGCCGGAGGTGGGCCAGGTGCGCCGGGAGACCCTGGGCTTCCCGGCCTGGGCGCTGGTCAACGACCCGGCCAACGGCCATCACGCACTCGCCCTGGTCAAGGACGTCGAACGGCTCGCCCGCCAGGCCAAGTCCCGCCCGGGCACCGCCAAGGAGGGCTTCGAGGCCCTCGGTGAGCGGCTCGGCCGCGCGGTCCCGCACTTCCTGCCGACCTTCTACGAGCAGGCGGCGCGGATCTTCCTCCAGCACGAGAACACGACGTACGCCTCGGCCTTCTTCGGCAAGGCGCGCGAGGCCGAGCGGGTGCACGCGCTCACCGTCGACGAGGACCGGCAGCGGGCGGTGTTCCTGGAGTTCGCGTTCGCGGGGGCGCTGACGGTCAAGGCTCTCAAGGAACATGTGAAGGACCTCGCCCGCCGGCTCGACCCCGCCGAGGCGTGGGCGCAGTACCGGCAGCTGACGGTGGAGCGCTGCGCGGCTGGCATGCCGCCGTACGCCTCGCTGCCGCAGGACGCCCGGAGCCTGATCAAGGCGGCGGGACTGTCCCGGGTCACCGAGGAGTGCTCCCTGGTCGCCGACCTGATCGCCTCTCCGGCCGCGGTCCGTGCTCCCGCCTCCTTCTGGAACACCTACCGGGCCACGCTGTCCGTCCTCGCCGAACAGCAGCCGTCCGCGCGGACGCGGCTGCTGGAGATCATGCCGAACGGCCTGGGACGCGACGTCGAGGACGACGAGTTCTGGCTGGCGCTGCTGGCGGAGACCGGCGCCGACCGCCTGCTGACCGGGGAGGACACCGAGGCGGCCGGGTCGGTCGACGCCGCGGAGTGGCTCGGCCGCTGGGCGACGCACCGCAAGCACGGCGGCTCGTTCTCCGACCGCTCCCCGGCCACCCTCGCGCTCGTCGAGCGGATGGCGCCACGTCTGCGCGCGGACGGCCGGACGGTCGACCTCTTCACCGGCCGCTGGCACGCGGGCGCCGACCTCGACCTGCTGGACCTGTGCGCGGCGCAGGGCATCCTGCTGGCCGTCCCCGACCCGAACACGCCCGTCCACCTGGCCCTCGACCGCTGGCTGCGCGAGACCGGGCCCGGCCGCCGCGATCTGACGGCCACGGCCGCCGACCCGCGGCTGCGACGCCTCCTCCACGAGGCGATCGGCGAGCTGGGCGGCAACCGGGCTTCGTCCGAGCTGCTGGAGACGCTCGCCGCGCACCCGGTGCTGGGCGACGTCCTGCGCGAGTGGCTCGCCGACCGGGCCGAGGACTTCACCCGGTCGACCGGTCTGCCCGGTGCCCGCGCGGCCCTGGACCGGCTGCGGCCCTTCCGCCCCGTGGCGGCAACGGTCGACGCCGACGCCGTCGCCAAGGTCGTCGCCCACGAGATCGCGCCGCTCCTCGGCCGCACCCTGCGCGCGGGCATCATGGACGAGCTGGGCTGGCCCGCCCTCGACGAGGCGCTGCGGCTGCTGGACGCCGAGACCCGCCCCAAGGACCACCACAACGACCTGTCGGTCACCGAGGCCTGGCCCGCACTGATCGTCTCCCGCGGGCACAAGGCGTTCGTCGTCGGCCCGGAGAAGATCGTGCTCGAGCACGACCTCCGGCTGCCCGTGGAGCTGGACCGCTGGAGCCGCCCGCAGTTCCGCTACACCGACGGTGAACTGCTGGTCATGTGGCGCCACGACGGCAAGCAGCACGGCTATTGGTCCGCCCGGCCCTCGGACGTGTTCACCCTCGGCGGCGAACAGCTCGGCTACTGGTACAACCACGTCGGCCTGCCCTCGATCCCGCTGCCCGGCGGCGGCCGCGCCACCGGCGGCCGCACCCTGCACGCCGGGGACACCGTGCTGCCGCCGAGCCGCCCGGTGATCGGCGACGGCACCACCCTGTGGCGCCAGGGCAGGCAGGGCAAGCAGCAGGTGTGGCTGGAGTACGACCCGGCGACCGGTACCCACGGGCGCGCCTCGCTGCCCGCCCTTCTGGCGTCCGGTGTCCGCGAGGGCACGTCGCTGCATCACGCGGTGTGCGAGGTCCTGCCGCTGCAACCCGGCCTCGAACACAGCCCGTTCGGCACCGACGGCACCGTCCTCGGGCGCTGGGTGCGCACGGAGAAGGACGGCGACGACAAGCGCACGACCACCGGCACCCCGGACGGCCGTACGGTCACCATGACGCGCGGAATTCCACTCGGCACCCTGCGGTTGCCGGGCGGCGCCGAGCCCGTCGCCGCGCTCCTCGAGGGACACGTCGCCCTGTTCGCGGCGAACGACACCTCCGAGGACGGCCTGCTCGGCCGGGTGACGCTGGGGGACCGGGGCAGCGAGTTCGCCGCCGGAACCCGGTACGTACCGCCGGTTCCCTACTGGCACGTGCTGCGCCCTCGCGACGAGCGGGGCTCGGCCGTGCTGCGCGCCCTGAGCGACGAGCGCGCGGCCGAGCTCCTGCACGCGGGCGCCGCTGCGCTGGCGGAGCGGCTGGCACAGATCGCCGCGGCTGACGAGGCCACGCGCGTCAGTGTCGCGACCGCCGACCAGTTCGTCCTGCGGGCCGTGGCCCTGGCTCTGCCCGACATCACCGACGAGCGGCTGCTCATCGGCGTCTCCGCCCTGGTCCGTGCGGCGCTGCGGCTGACCGAGTGGGCCACCGCTCTCGCGGCGCCTCCCGCCCAGCGCGCGGCATCCGACAAGCGGCGCACCGAGGGGATGTTCGCCGACTACAGCCCCGAGCACGGCGACGACGGGACGCTGCGCGAGGCCACCGCCGGCATCGCCCACCTGTGGGGCGGATGGCACGGCGCGCAACGGTGGAGCGTGCTCCGCCAGATCCGGGCGGTCAACCACGTCCTGTCCGGGCACCCCGCCGAGGGCAAGGCGCTGCCCGCAGGGCAGGGACGTCCCGCCCCGCTCGGCGACGGCTGGCAGAGCGACGAGCTGACGATTCCCGACATCGGCACGATCTGGCCGTCGCTGCTCGGCGTACTGCGGCCGCTGGCCTACCGCGCGGCCGCGCCCACCGTCTCCGACGCCGAACGCGAGGCGCTGCTCCTGCTGTTCGAGGCCCTGGCCGAGGGACCGCTCGCCGCGCCCGGGGACTCGCTTCGCGAGATCGTCCTGGCCGAGCCGGCCGAGAAGCAGCAGCGCACGGGCCAGGTGCTGCGCCGGCACGGCCGTACCGTCGTCGTCCTCGGCTGCCAGCGCATCGACCCCGTCCACGGCCAGGTGCGCTGGCTCGCCCTGGACCACGACCCCACCGGCGCGTTCGGCGCGATCGCGCACTTCACCCTGGCGGAGGAGACCCGGCACCGGTCGGAGATCCCCGCCGACGCGCTCGCCCAAGTCGCCCGGCTGATCCGGGACAAGGGCGCCGCGCCCTGGCGGCCCGAGGCGGTCGACGCGTTCGCCGCCGCGACACGCGGCGGTCTGGGTCCGCTCCAGGCCACCGTGCTGCTCGCCGCCCAGCCGCACGACCGCGACGCCGACGCGCTCGCCCTGATGGGCCTGAAGCCGCGTCAGATGGACCAGGCCAAGGGCATGCTGGGCTCGCTGTCCGCCCGGGACCGCAAGGCCTTGCTCGGAGCGCTGCTACCCGCCGACCCCGCCGACCTGTGGACGACCGGGCCGGACATCGACGCCGCCGGCCGGGTGTGGGCCGAACGGCTCGGGTCCGTCGTGCGGCTGCCCGAGGACGTCTCGGCCGACCTCGCGGGCCTGCCCTGCTTCGCCGCCGGGGCCGTACTCAACCCGGGGCGCACTCCCTGGATCAGCCGGACCACGGTCCTGCGGCCCGACCAGGACGGCAACCTCGTCCCGGAGGACCCCAAGGCGGTGCCCGGCCGAGGCGACCTGGCGAGGGCCGTCTCCTCCCTGGCCTCGCTCGCCTACGGCCTGCCCTACGGCCACCCGCTGCGCGCCGCCTTGCCCGAGGGCCTCGCCGCCCTGCGCCGCAGGGTCGCCGACCCGGAGCTGCTGCTGGACCTGGACATCGAGTGGACGGAGCAGGGCAGCGCGACCGCTGTAGAGATCCGCAAGGCATACGGTCTGTCGGCCACCGGCGGAGCCGACGCGCACGGACTCACCCGCATCGGTGAGGCGTTGGTGCTGCGCCCGTGGCGCGGCGACACCGAGACCACCCTGGTCCGCCCGGGCGGGCTGACCGGTCCGGACGATGCCGTCTTCGGTCTGCTGGAGGGCCTGGTCGGTCCGCAGCGGGGAGCCGGGCTGCGGGCGCTGCGCACGATCCTGGCCGACGACCTCGCCCGGACCCTGGCGCAAGGCACCGACCGCGAAGGGCCCGTCGGGTACGCCCAGAACCCCGAGGTCAGCGCACCCGCACTGGTCGCAGAGGTCGCCTCGGCACACGGCCTGAGTGAGGACGCGGCGGCGCTGTACCTCCAGTTGCTGGCCCTGCCCGATCCCACGGACCGCAACTGCGCCCGCTGGACCGGCTGGAAGCCCGCCCGGCTGAAGAAGGCCCGCGCCGAGCTGGCCGCCACCGACCTCGTCGTCGAGGCCAAGCGGGCACGGGCCGGGCGCACGCTCTTCCTGCCCTGCGGCTGGCGCGACCTGAAGGACGAGGCGCTGCCGGTGGAGACCTGGAAGGAAGGCCTCTACCCGATCCACGACCGCATGCGCACCGTGCCCATCCAGCCGGTCCCCGACCTGTTCGCCCGCGCCTGGCAGCGCGTGCGGGACGGCGACGCACCCGCCTACGAGGAACTGACCACCCGCGCAACCCGCAAGGGGCGACGCCGATGAAGACCGCCCAGACCACACAGGCCCCCGCCCCGCACCACCGACCGGAAGAACCGCAGTCATGACCGCCACCCTCACTCCCGACACGGCCCGCCAGATCGTCCCGCCCGAGGATCTGTACGCCACCGAGCTGGCCTTCCTCGCCGCCTACGACGACGGGCCGCGCCCGCCCGCGTGGCTGCTCACGCCCCGTGCCGTCGTCACGTTCGTCATGGGCAGCGGCGGCCAGGCGCTGCGGCTGCCCGACGCCGCCGAGGTGCCGGACGGCGTGCCGCGGCGCCTGGTCGTGTCGGGCAAGTTCGTCGGCGACCGGGCGCTGGTCGAACGCTGTGTCGTCACGCTCGCCGGCGAGCGCGGCCTGCTGCTCGTCGGCGAGCCCGGCACCGCCAAGTCCATGCTGTCGGAGCTGCTCTCGGCGGCCGTGTGCGGCACCAGCGGGCTGGTCGTGCAGGGCACCGCGGGCACCACCGAGGACCAGCTCAAGTACGGCTGGAACTACGCCCTGTTGCTGGCCCAGGGCCCGAGCCGCAAGGCCCTCGTGCCCTCGCCCGTGCTCACTGCCATGAGCCGGGGCGCCATCGCCCGGGTCGAGGAGGTCACGCGTTGTCTGCCCGAGGTGCAGGACTCCCTGGTCTCGCTGCTGTCGGAGCGGCGCATCGCCGTGCCCGAACTGGCGGGCACCGAGGGCGCGTTGGCGCACGCCGCGCCCGGCTTCAACCTCATCGCCACCGCCAACCTGCGCGACAAGGGCGTCTCGGAGATGTCCGCCGCCCTCAAGCGCCGCTTCAACTTCGAGACGGTCGGCCCGATCTCCGACCTCGACGCCGAGTGCGCGCTGGTACGCAGCCAGGCGCGGGCCTCCGTGGAGCGCGCCGGGGCGCCCTTCCAGGTCGACGACGCCGTGCTGGAGGCCCTGGTGACGGCCTTCCGGGACCTGCGGGAGGGCCGGTCGGCGGAAGGCTGGGAGGTGGAGCGGCCGTCCACCGTGATGAGCACCGCGGAGGCCGTGTCCGTCGCGGGCGCGCTCGGGCTGGCCGCCGCGTACTTCCCCGGCGACCGCGATGTGCTCGGGCTGCTGCCGGGCCATCTGCTCGGCGTCGTCCGCAAGGACGACCCCGCCGACGCGGCCCGGCTGCGCGGCTACTGGGACGGCCCGGTCCGGCGCCGCGCCGAACAGGGCTCCGCCACCTGGCGCACCCTGTGGGACCTGCGTACGGTCCTGGAGGGCTGAGCACCGTGCCCCTCACCCCGGACCAGGCCGCGGCGGCCCTCACCGACCCGGCGGCGCCCTACCTGATCGGCGTACGGCACCATGCGCCGTCCCTGGCGGCCGCCGTGCCCGCGCTGCTGGACGAGGCGAAACCGGACGTGCTGCTCGTCGAGCTCCCCGACGAGATGCAGCACTGGCTGCCCTGGCTGGGCCACGAGGACACGCTCGCGCCGGTCGCCCTGGCCGCCGCGCCCGACACCGGGGGAGGGCCCGCCTTCTACCCCTTCGCCGACTTCTCTCCGGAACTCGCCGCCGTACGTTGGGCCGTACGGCGCGGAACCCCGGTCCTCGCGTGCGATCTGCCGCTCGCGGACCGGGCTTGGGGCGAGGGGCGCGGTACGGCGGGGCAGGCGGACGGCGGTCCCGGGCTCGCCGACGCCCTGCGGGAGCGGCTCACCGGCCGCCCCGGGGAGGACCTGTGGGACCGTCTCGTGGAGGCCACCGCTCCGGGCTCCCCGCCCGAGGCGCTGCGCCGGGCGGCGCTGCTCACGGGCTGGGCGCTGCGCGAGGACGCGGCCGCCTCCGGCGGGGTTCCCGAGCTGGACCTGCGGCGCGAACGGTGGATGCGCGCACGCCTGGCGGCGGCCACCGCGAACGGCGAACGGGCCGCCGTGCTGGTCGGGGCCTTCCACGCCCCTGCCCTGCTGCCGTCCGAGGCGGAACCGGAGTCGGTCGAAGAGCCTGCCGTACGGGGGAGTTGGGTGACCTCGCTCATCCCGTACACCTACGCGCTGCTGGACGAGCGCTCCGGCTACCCGGCCGGAATCCGGGACCCCGAGTGGCAGCATCTGGTGCTGGGCGCGGCGGGGGATCCGGCCGCGCTGGAGGAGGCGCTGACGCGGGCGGCCGTGCGGGTGTGCGCGGAGCTGCGTTCCCTCGGGCATCCGTCGGGGCCCGCCGACGCACGGGAGATCAGCCGCCTGGCCGGTGATCTGGCCCGGCTGCGCGGGCTGCCCGCCGCGGGGCGCGGTGAGCTGGTGGAAGCGGTGCAGACGGTCCTCACGCAGGGCGAGCCGTACGGCCGGGGCCGGGCCGTGGCCCGGGCGATGGAGCGGGTGCTCGTCGGTACCCGCAGCGGCCGCCCCGCACCCGGCGCCCCGCGCAGCGGCCTCGCCCCGGCGGTGGAGTCGGAGGTGGCGGCGCTGGGCCTGCCCGGCCCGGACAGCCGCGGCGCCGACGCCGCGCACGATCTGCGGCTGGATCCGCTCCGTTCCGACCTGGACCGCCGCCGCGAGCTGTTGCTGCGCCGGCTGACGGTGTGCGGTGTGCCGTCCGCGGAGGCCAAGCAGGTCGTCGGCGCGGGCGGGGCCGAGGCGCTCACCTCGCGCTGGGAGGTCCGCTGGACCCCCGCCACAGCGGCCATGCTGACCGCGGCGGCGGCGCGTGGGGTCACGCCCGCGCAGGCGGCCGAGGGAGTGCTGCGCGAGCGTCGGCGGGCGGAGCGGGACGAGGGCGGATCGACAGCCGCTCAGGTCCTGCAAGGGCTGCGGGAAGCCGCGGAGTGCGGCCTGGCGGAGCTGGTGGAGGAACGGCTCTCCGACCTCGCCGACACCGTGCCGCAGACCGGCACGCTCCCCGAACTCCTCGACAGCCTCGCCCTGTTGGACCGGCTGCGGGCCGGTCACATCGCCGGGCTCGACACCGACGAGGCGCGGGCGGCCCGGGCCGTCGCCGTGGCCGAACTCCTCACCGCGGCTGCCGTGCGCCAGGTGGACGGCCTCACCGGTTCCGAGGACCCGGCCGACGCACATGCCCTGCTCGAACTCGCCCATCGCGCCGACGTGTCGGGCGGTATCCGGCTCACCGACGCGCTCGCCCGGCTGGCCGCCGACGGCTCGCCGCTGATGCGGGGCGCCGCCGGCGCCGTACGCGTGCTGCTCGGCCACGAGGAGCCTTCGGCGCTCGGCGGCCGGGTCGCCTCCTGGGTGGACTCGGCCACCGATCCCGAGTCCCGCTCCTCCCTCACCGCCCGGCTCGCCGGAGTGCTGACGGCCGCCGGACCGCTCCTGGAGGCGGCGCCGTCCGCGCTGGAGCCACTTCTCGACCGAGTGGCGAGCCTGCCCGACCGGCCCTTCCTGAACCGGCTTCCGGCACTGCGCGGAGGCTTCGACACCCTCAGCCCCGCTGCCCGCGACCGCCTCCTCACAGTCGTCGAGGAGCGCCTGGGCGTCACACACCTGGCCGACACCGGTGGCGTCGCCCCCGCCGCGCTCGCCGCCTGGACCGGTGCGGACCTCGCGGCCCGTGCGACGCTCCGGGCGCTGGGACTGCTGCCACCCCGGGCGCAGGACAGGCCCCGGGAGCCTCACGAGGCCCCCGCTGCCGCGCCCCCCGAGGACAGCCTTCTCGCCCCCGCCGACCGCTGGCGGCTGGTGCTGGGCCGTCGTACGGACCGACTGCCGCCCTCCGCCGCCGGATTGGCCACCGCGCTGGACGAGTTGTACGGCAGTGGACGCGGCGAGGGCAGCAGAGGCGGACTGCCCGGCGGCGGGGCGGGCGGCGGCAGGGAGGCGCCCTATCCCGGCGTGCGGGAGTGGTCGGAGGAACTGGCCGCCCTGTTCGGGCCCGGCATCCGGGAGGAGGTGCTGGCGGCGGCGGCCGCGTCCGGCCGCACAGATGTGTTCGCCGAGCTCGATCCGGACAGCGTGCGCCCGTCCGTCGACCTGTTGCGCACGGTGCTCCAGCACGCCGGCGGGCTGCCCGAGGCCCGGCTGGCCGCGCTGCGCCCCCTCGTCCGGCGTCTGGTCGACGCACTGACCCGGGAGCTGGCCACCCGGCTGCGCCCGGCACTGCACGGCACGGCGCTGCCCCGCCCCAGCAGACGGCCGGGCGGCGGCCTGGACCTGCCGCGCACCCTGCGCGCCAACCTGGCGACCGCGCGGCGCGCCCCGGACGGCACCATCCAGGTGATCCCCGAACGCCCGGTCTTCCGCACCCGCGCCAAGCGCGCCGCCGACTGGCGGCTGATCCTCGTCACCGACGTGTCCGGCTCGATGGAGGCCTCCACGGTCTGGGCCGCGCTCACCGCCTCGGTGCTGGCCGGAGTGCCCACGCTGTCCACGCACTTCCTCGCCTTCTCCACGGAGGTCATCGACCTCACCGGTCATGTCGACGACCCGCTGTCCCTGCTGCTGGAGGTCAGCGTCGGCGGCGGCACGCACATCGCCGCGGGGCTGCGGCACGCCCGTGAGCTCGTCACCGTGCCGTCGCGCACACTCGTCGTGGTCGTCAGCGACTTCGAGGAGGGCTACCCCCTCGGTGGGCTGCTCGCCGAAGTCCGGGCCCTGGTCGGGTCCGGTTGCCATGTGCTGGGCTGCGCGAGCCTCGACGACGCGGGCCGCCCCCGCTACTCCACCGGCGTCGCTGGGCAGCTCGTCGCCGCGGGCATGCCGGTCGCCGCCCTCAGTCCGCTCGAACTCGCCCGCTGGGTAGGAGAGAAGATCGCATGAGCCCGGGCCTTCCCGCGGTCGCCCCGTCCGTGACCGCCGAGCTGGTCGGAGCGTTGTCGCCCCGCCTCCGCAAACGGCTGGACGCCGGTGTCGCCAAGCTGTCGGGCCGCCCTGTGTTCCTGGACGGCGACACCGTACGCCTCGCCGTCGACGACGACACCGACCTCGAACTGCACGCCCCGGGCGGGGTCGTGACCGCCCCGGACGCGATCCGCTGCGGCTGCCTGCTCGCGCCGGACTGCTTGCACCGGGCGGCGGTGGCTTCGGCGGCGCCGGTCGCGGAGGGGGCGATCGGGGTGGGGGAGGTGGACGGCGTGTCGGCTGGGGCATTGGTGGCCGAGTTGGGCGGGGCAACGGCTGCGGCGTCGGAGGCGGACGTGTCTCGGCCGTCGGGGCCTGCTTCCGGGTCGGGGCCTGGTTCGGGGCTGGGGCCTGCTCCCGGGCTAGGGCCCGCTCCTAGGCCGGGGTCCGCTTCAGGGTCAGGGCCTGCTTCGGGGCCGGAGCCCGCTTCCGGGTCGGGGCCCGCTTCGGAGTCGGGGCCCGCTTCCGGGTCGGGGCCTGCTTCCGGGTCGGGGCCTGCTTCCGGGCTGGGGCCCGCTCCTGGGCCAGGGTCCGCTTCAGGGTCAGGGCCCGCTCCCGGGCCGGAGCCCGTTCCCGGGCCGGAGCCCGTTCCCGGGCCGGAGCCCGTTCCCGGGCCGGAGCCCGCCCCCGGGGCAGGGCCCGCTTCCAGGCCAGCGTCCGCCCCGCAACCGGAGCCGTGCCCCGATCCGGCGCCGGCTCCCGACACCGCCACCCCCGCCCAGCACGACGCAGCCCAGGCACTCCACACCGCCGCGGCGCGGGTGCTCGACGCGGGCACGGAAGGTGCGGGCGCCGTCCCCCAGGCGGAGTTGCTGCGTGCCGCGCACACCGCGCGGCTGGCCGGGCTGCCCCGGGCCGCCGCCTCCGCGGTATCCACGGTCACCGGGTTGCGAGCGGCCCGCGCCGCAGACCCGTCGTACCGCCTCGCCGACCTCGTCGCCACGCTCCGGGACGTCCTGGGCACCGCGTATCGCATCCCGCGCGCCGTCGGCCCGGAGCTGACGGCGCTGCGCGGCAGCGTGCGCCGGCCCTACCGTCCGGACGGCTCGCTGCGTCTGTACGGACTCTTCTCCGAGCCGGTCCTCACGACGACCGGCTATGCGGGGGCAGTGACCTGGACCGCCGACGCCGAGGGCCGCCTGTACACGGTCTCCGACGTGGCACCGGGCGGCGCGGGCCGGGCGGTGGGTGCGGCCGACCGTGCCGTCCGCGTCGGCGATACGGCCCTGACACACCGGGAGCTGTCACGGGCGGGGCTGGCCGTGTCCGGGGCGACCGTCTCCCCCACGGGTCGGCTCGGCGCGGGGGCGGGGGTACGGGCGGTGCGCGCGTCCGGCGCGGACTGGCACGCCGAGCCACTGGACCGGCTGTGGGCCGTGCCTGCCGCAGATCAGGCCGTACGCGCCCTCGCCGAAGACGGCCACCACGATCTGCTGTTCCTCGATGTCACCCTCGGCGGCACGGTCCGTGAGGCGGCGGGCGACTGTCTGCTCGCCGACTGCGACGGTCTGACCGTCCGGCTCGCCGCCGCCCACGACCATCCTGCGCTTCCCCACCGCGACAACCTACGTCTGCTGGCCGCGGCCCGAGGGAGCCGACTACGCGTCATCGCCCGGCTCGTCCCGGCCGCGCACGCGCGCGCCCTGCTTCTCGCCGTCAGCCACCCCACCGACCCCAAGGCCCGACTCGACCTGGGACTTGACCGCCTCCAACAGGCGGACCTGCCTGAGCGGCCGCAGGCCGGAGCCGTCGCGGCGCCGCCGGTGCCCGACGAGGCTCCCGTGCACCTTCTGCGCCGCCGCGTCCACCAGGCCGTGTCGGGCGGACGCCGGGTGCTCGCCTTCCCCGGGGACGGCGCCGCCGACAGCGGGCGCCTGCGGCGGCTCGGACTCGGTACGGCGGCCGAACTCCTCGACGAACTGCACGCGGCGGCCGCCGACCGCACCCGCGACGCCTTCGGCCGCCTCGTCCCGGCCGACCTCGACCGCTTCGCACGGGCCTGGCTCGCCGCCGCCCACTACACCGCCGAGGTCGACCGGGCGCTGTGCGCTGCGGCCTGGGGAGCGGACCCTGTTGCGGCGGAGGGAAGTCCTTGACCAGCGCGCAAAAGGCCCTGTCAGACCGGATGCCCGGGGTCGATGGACAGGGCATCGGCGAGCCGCAGCAATGGCCGCCCGTCGGCCTTCTCGTGCTCGCCGCTCTGCTCGGGGCTCAGGACGAACCCGACGTGGTCGCCCCCGTCGATCTGCTGCTGGATCCTTCCCACGAACCAGGCACACGCATCCTGCAGGACAGCGGCCCCGCCGTACCCGCGGGTCCAGGCCGTTCGCGCGAATTTGTCGACCCGATGGCCGGTCTGGCCACCGAACAGGTCCGCCAGCTCCCGCTGCTCCCGCGTCAGCAGATGTACGGCGAGGAACTCGGCGCCACGAGCCACCTCATACGTCCGGTTCACCTTGGACAGCCACACCACGAACCGCACCGGCCGGATGGAGCACTGCGAGGCGAACCCCACGAGACAGCCGGCCTGTTCGTCGCCCGCCGTAGCGGTGACGACGCACATGTCAGGGTCGAGCCTGTCGATGAAGGCGTCCATGCGCACTATGGTCGCGCATTGTCATCGGCCACGCCGTCACTGGCCAGACAGCCTTCCGGGTGAGCACGGTGCGCCACCCGGCGCGATCGGAGGACACGACAGTCGTGGACGCGCAGACCACGGAATACACAGCAGCCACATACGGCGGGGTCGACGTGCTCGTCGGCCCCGACCGGGGCGCCTATCCGTACGCCAACTCGCTGCTGATACGGGGCGCCGCGGAGACCCTGGTCGTCGACCCGTCGCTGTCACTCGTCAAGGACGCACCGTCCGCCGACTTGGTCCTGGTGAGCCACACCCACGAGGACCACATCGCCGGACTCGGTAGCTACGACGCCGTACCGGCCCATGTCCACGACGCCGACCTCGCCGCACTGCGCTCCCGCGAGGCGATGGTCGCCGGGCTCGGCCTCCCGCCGGACGCGGCGCAGGAGCTGGATGCGACGTTCCGCGACGACTTCCACGTACGGGGACGTCCGGACGCGCTCGGCTTCGAAGACGGCGCCGTGTTCGACCTGGGCGGGCGCACCGTCACCGTGGTGCATCTGCCCGGCCACACCGCGGGCCACAGCGGCTTCCTGATCGAGCCCGACGGCTTCCTGTTCGTCGCGGACATCGACCTGACCTCCTTCGGCCCGTACTACGGCGACCCCGGCAGCAGCCTCACCGACTACGAGGCGTCGATACGCCGCTGCCGGGAGATCGACGCGAGCTGGTACGGCACGTCCCATCAGAAGGGCGTGATCGAAGGCGCCGCCGACTTCCGGCGCCGCCTCGACGCCTTCGCCGGCGTGATGGCGAAGCGGGAGGCGGCGCTGCTGGCATTCCTCGCCGAGCCCCGCAGCATCGAGGAGATCGTCGACCATCGGCTGGTCTACCGACCCCACGTCGAAGGCCCCCACGTGCGGCCGGTGGAACACAGGACGGCGGTTCAGCACCTTGACCGGCTGCTGGGCGAGGGGCGGATCGCGGAGGCGGAGGAGGGGCGGTTTCGGGCAGCGTGACCCTGCCACTGTCGTCGGCCGGTACTGCTGCCCATGGGTCTAGAACGCACTGATCGTCAACAGAGAGGAACCCGCCGCCCAGCTGGTCTTCCGTGAAATCGGGGGCTTCGGAGCCGTCGGGAAGGGGCCTTGGAGGGTTTGGGCGGGGGTCCGGCCGCATTTTGGCTGCTTTCCGAGAGTCCTGGGCCACCGACAGCATGGCAGGCGCTCACCGGTCAGCTCAGGCCCTCGCTGAAACAGATCTGACCTGGTGTTTTCCGGTGATTCGCCTAGGCTGGGCGGATCTGTTGGACCCAGCGGGAGGGGGACTTGGTGCGTGAGGACGTCCACGGTTACGACGCCGCCCACATCACGGTGCTGACAGGGCGGGAGGCCATTCGGAAGCGGCCTGGAATGTACGTCGGCTCGGTCCGTGAACGCGGCCTGCATCAGGCGGTGTTCGAGGTGGTGGACCGGGCGGTGAACGAGGTTCTGGCCGGACGTGCCAATCGCGTCGACGTCGCCCTCGGTGCCGATGGCGGGGTGAGGGTCGCCGACGACGGAGCGGGCGTCCCCGCGGATGAGGACGGGACCACTGATGCTCCGGGGCTCGAAGCTCTGCTGACCCGCATGCAGACAGCGGCGGTGCCTGGTGGCCGCAGGACCGTGTCGTTGGGTCCCTTCGGCCTCGGGCCCTGTGTCACCAATGCCCTGTCGAGCCGACTGACGGCCGAAGTGCGGCGCGATGGGACCCGTTGGATCCAGGAGTACAGGCGCGGCGTCGCGGTCGCCCCGCCCACCGCCGTGGGGTCGACGTCGAGCAGCGGGACGACCATCACCTTCTGGCCCGACTCCGAGATTTTCGAGACCGTGGACTGCTCGTTCGCGGTGCTGGAGGAACGCTTCAGAGAACTGGCCTTGCTGAACCAGCACCTGGAGATGTCACTGACCGACGCACGCGGCCCGGGTGAGCCGCGGTCGGTTCGGTTCCGGTACCCGGGCGGCGTGCGGGACTTCGTCGCCTTGCTCGACGCGTCGGTCGGAGTGCTCGTTCACCCGGACGTCGTTGCCTTCGGCTGGGAGGACCTGCGCATGCAGGGGAGGGCGGAGGTGGCACTCCGATGGTGCGGCGTCGGTGGGGAGCGAGTGCGCAGCTTCGTCAACAGCTGGGCAACCGAAGGCGGCACACACGTAGCAGGCTTCCGTGACGCGGTGGCGGATTCGGTCAACGCCTACGCACGCAAACTGCATCTGCTGGCGCGAGGGGAGCCCGACCTCAGTGCTGATCGGATCGGCAAGGGCCTGACGGCGGTTGTGTCGGTGAAGCTGGAACGTCCCGAGTTCCAAGGCGCCACCCGTCGTGCGCTGGGCAACGCTGCAGTGCGCAGTTGCATCGAGAAAGGCCTCCGGGAGCACCTCGACGGATGGTTGGCGGAGCACCCCGAGCAAGCCGCGGCCATCGCCGGCTGGTTGGTCGCCGCAGGAGTTGAGTCGCAGCGCCCCGCGGCCGGCCCGGTGACGTGAGTCACGGCCGGCTGCGGTCGACGCTGAGGCCAGCCCGATGCGGGCCGAACGGTGCCCCGGACCGCGCCTCTGGATGGCTCGAGCCATGAGGGCTTCGCTCAGCACGGTTTCGACACAGGCCCAGGACGGGAGTTCGAGGAAGAGGCGCCGGATGGAGTCCGAGCAGGCGGTCGGAGAAGAGAGTGAGCGGCTGGGACCCTCAAGCGCGCTGCTCAGATGGCGCGGCAGACTGGAGGGAAAACAAGTGCCGCGTCTCGAGTCGTGCAGGCAGGATGCCTATATGTCTACCGAAGGCAGCGGGATGATCGAGTCGCCCAGGTGCCCGCCTCTGGGCCCTGCCGACGAGGACTCCATTTGGCACGCCGCCATCGACCTCTTCCGACTCAACAGCGACAACGCCTACGACGCCCTCGCCTGCCTCAATCGCACGGCCGAGCGCCGATCGTCCGACAGGAGGCAGTCGTGACCGAACGCGACGTCATGCTCAACGAGCTAGCGCAAGGGCTGCGCCCGATGTCACAAGGCATCGATTGGTTCGACGCACTCGGTCCGGAGGAACAGTCCGAGGTGCTGCTGTTCCTGAGTCACTACTGTGTCCAGGCGCGCGCCGTCAGCGAGGACGGACCGGAGAGCATCCGCCGGGCCGGGCTGCGCCCGACCCACACGCCCGCGGTTCTGATCTCTCGGGGCCGGATCGAACACCAATTGGGAAAGATCGTCTCTCTCACCCCTCTCGACGAACGCCGTAAGGCATTCCGGCTGCTGGTCGCGGTACTCGCGATCGCCGACCAACGCCGTCGCGAGCGTTTCTGCTCCGATGGCTGCGGTCATTGGTGGCACAGGTTGCACGTCCCTGACTGACTGATTCCCATGGCAGGCATGGTGAGATGCTGTGTCGTGTGGTGGCCTGTCTGCCTGAATGGGCTCTGTCCCGACGTCGCAAGTTGAACCGGGGGAGTGCGGTCAGGGGCTTGCGGTCGTTGAGAACGCAGGGCATGGCGCAGGTCACAGGAACTCCGCCGGGACGGCGGAGAGATAGTCACTGTGAAAGACTCAGAAAACGAGCTGCGCGAACGCGTGCGAGCCGGTGAGCGCGAAGCGTTCGCCGAGCTGTACGAGCGATACGCCCAGGCCGTACACCAGCACGCACTCTGGCTGACCGGCGACCGTGCGAGCGCCGAGGACATCATGTCGGAGACGTTTCTGACCGCATGGCAGGCGCGGGCACGGCTGCATGACGACGGAGGGTCCCTGCGTCCCTGGCTCCTGGGCATCGCCACCCACAAGGCGGAGAACGCGCGCCGGAGCCTGCGCCGCCGACTGGCGTTCCTGGCACGGCAACGGCAGTCGCCCGTCGTCGAGGACTTCGCCCCCGCGGTCGCCGGCCGCATCGACGACGCACGCCGCCTGGAGGCCGTACAGAGCGCACTGGACCGGTTGCGGCGCCACGAACGGGAGGTGCTGAGCCTGTGCGTCTGGTCGGGCCTCGACTACCGGCAGACGGCCGAGGCCCTGGGCGTCCCCATCGGCACGGTGCGCTCACGGCTGTCGCGAGCCCGCGCCAAACTCGCCCGGTTCGCTGACGAGGCCGAGGGAAATCCGGAACCGCGCACGGCTCGCGGAGAGATGAAGGGTGAAGCCGCACTCGCGGCCCTGCCCGTGCGGGAGGAGACGGCATGACCGACAAGAACCTTCGTGTGGACGGACGTGCCGACGCGGCCACGGACGCCGACGTCGCCGAGATCGCCCGGCTGCTGCCGGCCCCGACGCGCCAAGACCTCCCGCACGCGCAGCACCTTCACTACAAGGACCAGTTGATGCAGCACATCGACCGTGACCAGCGCGCCGACGCCCGACGCCCCGCCAGGCGCCTGCTGCGCCCCGCCTTCCTGATTCCGGTGACAGCCCTCGCCCTGGGCGGCATCGTCACCGCAGGCATCACGCTCAGGCCGGACGACGACACACCGCCGAACATCACGGCGGCCCGGAACGTGCAGCCTGGCGTCGCGTTGCTCGACCAGATCTCTGCCGCCGCAGGTAAGGGCGACGCCCTCACGGTGCGCGACGACCAGTTCGCCTACACCCGGGCGAAGGTCCGGGGCGCGGATCTGACCAGCGGAAAGGCGGTGGTCGGTCCGCTGATGGAGTCCGAGAGGTGGCTCGCGCAGGAGCCCGGCCCGCTGCACAAACTCGGTCTCGGCAAGGAGAACGGTCAGACGTTCCCCCTCAACGCCGAACTGGGCGACACCGACGGCACACCGGCGGGCTTCGGCCGCCCCACCTATCACTGGCTAGCCTCCCTGCCCACCGACCCCGACGAGTTGCTCGCGTACCTGTACGCCAAGTCACCCGAAACCGACGCACAGGAGCGCCACCAGGCCGTCTTCGACCGCATCGGGGACCTGCTCGGCGAGCTGATGCCGCCGAAGACCGCCGCCGCGCTCTACAAGGCCGCCGCGAAGATTCCCGGCGTCACGGAGGCCCCCGCCGCCCACGACGTCCTCGGCCGGCACGGTGTCGGCATCGCCCGTACCGACACCACCTTCCACACCCGCACCGAGTGGGTCTTCGACCAGCGGGACCTCTCGTTCCTGGGCGCCCGCAGCTACCTCGTCGAGGACACCTCGTACGGGAAGAAGGGCACACTCCTGTCCGGCACCGCGCTCATGGACCAAGCGGTCGTCGACAAGGCGGGACAGCAACCCGTCAGGACGCGCGAGAGCTGAGGGCCCCGGCACTGGCACCGGCTTCATGCGCTGACACTCGGACATGGGTGTCTCGGGGACCAGAGAGAGCCAAGCGGGAGGCCATGCCGCGAACTTCGGACAGTACCGCGGTACAGGATTCGATGTACTGGATCGCGGCTGCCCGGGTGACCCACCACAAATCGGGGCCGCCGTGGAACGGATGCTCAGCCGATCAGCTGTAGATGTCGCGTCCGGGCGCGCACAGAGGGTCCGTCGCCGCGGCATCGCGGCGGATGAAGATCGCGGATTCGCCGCCGTTGACCGGGATCACCCAGCAGAGCTGATAGTGCCGGCGTAGGACTTCCCGCTTGGTGATCTCTGCCGGGGTGTCGTCCAGAGGCTGGCCGGGACGATCACGCAGGACGTTGATCTCACGATGCTGGAGCATGCGCTGCCGGATGACGTCCGGGGGCGCCTCGACACCGTACAACGTGCCGGATGCAGCAGGCGTTTGCTGCAGCGCGATGTCGTCGAGCGGCCCGAATACGGCGGGTCGGGCCAGGACCCACGCGCGGCGCCGGGCGGGCTGGAACAGGACTGGCTCGGGATCGCCCGGAACCGTGACGGTGAGCCCCCAAAAGCTCTCCACCGTGTCGGTGCGACTGACCGGTACGCGCAACTGCCAGTACCAGGGGCCGGCCGCTGAGAAGAGGGCGAAGGCAACGGCTGTCGTCGCGTACAGCCGGTGTCGCCTGCGTGCTGGGTCCGCCTCTCCCCGAAGGATCCGCTGCCAGTGCCGTAGGGCCTGGCCGGCAAGGAGCGCCAGCCCAGACATGCAGTACAGGACGTAACGATCCACGTACCAAGGGTGGATGAGGGACACCGTCAGCAGGAACCCGGCCGGGACGATCATGAGTGGCACACCGATCGCCGGAAGCGTCACCGCCCTGCCCGAGCCCTCGCCTTGCCGGCGAAGCCATACGCCCAGGGCGGCTGCCACGACCGCAGGAACCACGAATCCCAGCCAGTCCTGCAGGCTGGGACGGCCCAGCCAGTCCAGCTGCGCCGACGCCTGACCACCACTCACCACGGCCAGCGGAGCCACGGCACAACCGGCGAAGGCACTGCCCGACAGCCAGCGCCACCCGAGGCGGCGTCGTTGCCCACTGCGCCAGAGCGTCACGGCGTGCGCGAGGATGACCAGCAGCGCGAACACATGCAGCCACCCGCCCAGCGACAACAGCCCTGCGTACCCCGCCCACCAACGCCGTCGGCCGTCCTGCAGCGCGCGCACGAAGAACCACGTCGCCCATACCACCGCGGCGCTCACCAACGCGTAGGAGCGGGCCTCTTGCGCGTAGAACTGCACTTGGGGGACGCACAGGAAGGCAACTCCGGCCAAGAATCCGGTCGCAGGGTCACCGAGCCGGCTACCGATGGCGTGGACGCCCAGCACAGCCGTCAGCGTGCCGAGCACCGACAGGGCTCGCAGTGTCAGGACGCCGTCGTCCCATACGCCGAGTACGAGATGGGCCAGGAAGTAGTACAGGCCGTGGACAGCGTCGATGTTCTGCACCAGGAGCCACAACTCGCCGAGGGAGCGCTTGGCCACGGCATAGCTCACAGTCTCGTCGCGCCAGGACGACGCGTCACGGTCGAGCTTCCACAGACTCACCAGCCCGACCAGCAAGACGAGAAAGACCGCGAGTAGTTGCCGGTACCAGCGGTTCAGCCGATCTCCATCAAGCACCGGATGCACCAGATCAGGCGCCCCCAGGGTCTCCAGATGGCTGAGAACCGTTGTCGCGGAAGCCCAGAGCAGAGAAGGGGACGCCCGTAATCGCTCGAGCAGAACCCGACGACTGCCCACTTTGACTGCCTGCACACGGTTTTCCCCCACATCAACCTCCGTCGCTCCGGACCCAGTTGTACCGAACAAGTCGCCTTCTCTCGCGCTTCTGCTGCGATCGTTTCCGACTTCGGCCCTGTGGTGTAATCCTCCGAACGGCGCTGGGGAGAGCGCTGTGAAGGGGGGGGAGGACGTGTCTGCTCGGATTGGGCGCGCTGCTGGGGCGGTCGCTATGGCGATGGCTGTGTCTGTGGCCGGTTGCGGCGGTGACGACGACTCCGGCAGCGATGGTGGAAACAAGGACTCCACGACGGCTGCGATCGAGGCGGCCCGGGCCTTTCAGCAGGCCCAGGTGGATCAGGACTGGGAGGCCGCGTGCGAAGCCCGGACGGAACGCCTGCGGCAGAGCATGGGGGCGGACACCATCGCCGAGTGCGTAGAGATCACCAGGGCGCCTCGGATTCGCGACTACCCGGACGCGCGGGTGACCACTGGTAAGGCGCTCGAGGTCGAGGCTTTCGGGCCCCATCCGGCGGGACTCGCACTGCGGGTGACCTTCGAGGCGGGTACGGTGGCTCCGGGCATGGTCGTGAATACCGCGTTGCGGCTCGTCCCCGGCGACGGGAGTGCGTGGCTCGTCGATCAAGCGGTCAACCTCGACGAGTCCATGGGCACCGGCGCCAAGGCCGTGCGCGCCGCGCTGGCCCGCGAGTGAGCGATTAGGTCGGCAGTGCGAAGGCGCGATCAGCTCCTCCGCATCGTCAACGGCCGACCTCAACTCCCTCGTCCGGCCAAGGCGGTTGGCCTGATCCCGCTCACGGAGGCCCGACCTCCGCTGTTACTTTTCCCCGCACCCGGAATCGTAATGAACGGGTCGAACAGTGTGACACCACGGCATTCGGGGGGAACCGTGAAACGCACCATGATCTCCAAGGCGCTGTACGGCACGCTGGCTGCCTCGCTCGGCGCGGCCCTGCTGGTGGGTGGCGCCGGAACGGCATCCGCGTCGTTCTGTGACATCACCGACAGCAGTGGCAAGGAGGAGACCGTCGAGGTGGACGTCGCTTACGAGGGCACCGAGCAGTCGGGTGGGACCACCCTCTACAGGTATTCGGCGACTCAGGGCGGGGAGACCAGGTACGTCTGGTTCAACACCTTCCGGGGGGACACGACCCGGGCCACCGTCTACTGCTGACCTCGGGCTCGACGTCGACCGCCGCCGGGCCGCGTCCCGAACGGCCCGGCGGCGCGACCGCCCCTCAGAAGGCGGAGTTGGAGAACCAGAGTGTCAGCAGGTCCTTGTCTCCGTCGTGTGTGAAGGCGTCCGAGTCGAGGCGGAGGCGGCCGTAGACCAGCAGCAACAGGTCGGACGCGGTTCCCCGTACGGTCGCGTCGGCGGTTGAGGTCGTCGCAGGGTCCGTGTCGAGGCCGAAGCCGTCGGGCCGCAGGCGTACGAGCCAGGTGTCGTCGCCGTCGGTCGCCTCGAAGCGGATGGTGCTGTCGGGGGCGCGCAGGTGCGCGACCTTGGGTGCGAAGAAGGTGGCGAAGGGGAGGTTGACGAGGAACTCGTCGATCCCGTCGACCGCGAGCGGGCGGTCGATGACGGGCCGCAGGCCGAGGGCCTGTTCGGCGTCGGCCCGGTGCACCAGGGTCTCGAAGAGCATGCGGCGTGCCCAGAAGCGGGCGTGCTGGTCGACGCCCCAGGCCCACATGGGCAGGTTCGGGTCGGTGGCGGCGAAGGCCCGCTCGGCCACGGTCGCGCTCTCGGTCAGCCAGTCGACGTATCCGTCGTGCCGGTCCGGGAGCTGCAGGTCGACCTCACGGCTGCGCGGAGGTTCCTGGATGCGCGCGTGCAGGAGAGCCGCGAACCATCGCTGGACGCTGCCGGTGTGCCTGACCAGATCCGCCAGTGTCCAACCGGGGCAGCTCGGCACGGGAGTCGTCAGGTCGGCGTGCCGAAGCGCTGCGACGAATCGGGCGGTCTCCGCCGTGACCGCCGAGGGGTGGTCCACCGGAGCCGGTCGGGTGTCGCTGTAGTTCGAGGGGTTCAACGTGGATGCCCTTCTGCGGGGGGAACGTTCGGCGAGCGAGGGGTCCGTCGCCCTGGCACGTACGGACCACCTCGCCGGTCACGGTGCGAGCAGCCGGCCCGATCAGACGGGCTCGGTCTGCGACTGAGCTTGTGCGAGCTCTTCTGTCTCGGAGGGGACGATCTTCCGCGCTCCGGCCGTGGAAGGCGCGGGCGCCTGCCTGAGACCGAAGAGAGCGACAACGGCGACCAGGACGAACGCCGCGCCGGCGACGGCGAAGCCTGTCGTGAACTGGCTCTCCTGGGGGAGGGCGGGCATCCCGGCGGGCAGCTCGATGGTCTTCGACGCCAGGAGCGAGGTGATCACGGCGCTCGCGACGGCGCTGCCCACGGAGCGGGAGATGGAGTTGAGGCCGTTGGCGATGCCGGTCTGTCCGGCCGGGACGCTGGCGACGATGAGCGCGGGCATGGCGGCGTAGCCGAAGCTGATCGCCAGGCCGATGAGCATGCCCGCGCCGATCACCGAGGCACTGGTGTCGTGCGCGGCGGTCAGCCAGGCGAAGCCGAGCACTCCGAAGCCTGCGCCCGCGGTGAGGGTGACGCGTGCGCCGAGCCTGCCGACCAGTACACCGCCCACCTGGGCACCGATGAGGGAGACGAGCGTGGTCGGCAGCAGATAGACGACCGACGCGGCGAGCACCGACGCGCCGAAGCCGTAGCCGACGAGCTCTTCCGGCATCTGCACGAGGTACGAGACGCCGATGAACTGCGTGAACATCGCGAAGCCCAGCAGCAGGCCCGCCAGGTTGGTGAAGAGAACGGACCGTTGGACGAACATCTTCATGTCCACCATCGGTTCCTTGACCCGGCTTTCGGTGAGGACCCAGATGCCGGTCATGACGACCGCACCGGCGAAGGCGCCGAGCGTACGGCCCGACGTCCACCCCCACTCATGCCCCTGCGAGAGCGGCAGAAGCACCAGCACCAGCAGCATCCCGAGCGTCAGCGCGCCCACCCAGTCGGTCCGCCCACCCGTCTTCGTACGGGAAGCGGGCACCACGAACAGCACGCCCGCCAGCGCCACCACCGCGAGCACGGCCGCCAGCCAGAAGACCCGGTGGTAGTCGGGGTCGGAGCCCTGGGTGAGGAGGCCCGCGCCGACCAGCGCCAGGCCGCTGCCGAACGCGAGCGTGCCGCTGACCAGCGCCATCGCTCCGTGCAGCTTCTCCGGCCTGATCTCCTCACGCAGTACGGACAGGGCGAGCGGGAAGATCGCGGTCGCGGCGCCCTGCATCACCCGCCCCACGATGAGCCAGGTCAGGGAGGTGGTGGTGGCGGCGAGCACCGAGCCGGCGATCATCACGCCCAGCACGCCGACGAGCGTGGGCTTCTTCCCGTGCTGGTCACCGAAGCGGCCGAGCAGCGGGGTGAACACCGCGGCCGACAGCAGCGTGGCCGTGGTCACCCAGCTCACATTGGCCGTGGTGGCCTTGAGGTCGCTCTGGATGATCCCCAGGATCGGCACGACCAGGGTCTGCATCATCGAGACGACCATGGCGGCGAGCCCGAGCACCAGGATGATCCCGATATGCCCGGACGGTCTGGACGACGCCGCTTGCTGAGAGTGAGACACGGGAGTTCTGCCCTAACTATGTGAGAACCGCATGCTTGAGTACCGCAATGCTTGAGTACGGCAATGCTTGAGAACCTCAAGCAATCGCCCTGACGGTAGACCTCAATAGTTGAGATAGTCAAGCTTCTCGGCGTAGAGTGACCCCATGACCGGAACCCGCGGTGCCGACACAGCCCAGCTCATGGAAATGCTCTCGGCGTCGCTCGCCGCCTACTACGGCGACTTCACGGCGGCCGCGGCCAGCGAGAACCTGACCGCCAGCCAGGCCAAGACGCTCAACGTGCTGCGCCGGGGGCCCGCCGCCATGCGCGTCCTCGCCGCGATCCTGACCTGCGACGCCTCCAACATGACGGGGATCGTCGACCGGCTGGAGAAGCGCGGCCTGGTGCAGCGCGAGCCCAGCCCCACCGACCGACGCGTCAAGAACGTCGTCATCACCACCGAGGGCGAACGCGTCATCGACGTGATCCGCGGCAAGATGCACACCACGCGCGCCGGGCTCGACCGCCTCGACGACGAGGAGCGGAGCACCCTCTACGCGCTCCTGGAACGCGCCTTCATGCAGCAGCCCGCCACTGCCTGAGTCTGCCGGCTGGGGTCAGGGTCCACTGCTCGCTGCCGCCCGTCCCCAGGCGTTCCAGTTGTCCCAGTTCTCGGCGTCGAAGCCGAGCCGGCCGAGCTCGTCGGCGGACCAGTTGGTGCCGGACTTGTCGATGACGGTGCCGCCGACGGTGTAGTTCTCCAGCTTCAGCCCGCGGCCGTCACGCGTCTCGTTGCCCAGCGTCACCTTCTGCCCGGTCGGGTCGGTGTACCGCTTCAGAAGGCTGACCTGGGAGGACGCATCGAGCCGGCTCCAGGCGTCGATCTTCAGGTTCTTGACGTGGATGTTCTCGGTGCTGGAGAGCGCGAAGACGCGGATCGCGCAGTTCGTCATGCCCTCGACGGTGATGTTCTCGAAGGTCATGTTCTTCACCCACATGTGGGGGTCGGCCTTGGTGGTCGAGCCCATGTCCTCCCAGTGCGAGGAGGAGTTGAGGACGCAGGTGTTGTACTTGACGTCCTTCCAGTACATCCGGTTGTGGATGACGTGGGTGTTGTTCACACGGACGTTGTCGATGTCGCGTGGGGTCCAGCCCCACTGGATGACGGGGCCGTTCTCGTTCTTCCAGACGACGGTGTCATCGATGCTGACATCGCTGTGGTACAGCTTCAGCACGTCGTCGTTGGCGTGGAAGAAAGTGTTCTTCATGGTGCTGCCGCGGTACAGCTCGATGCCGTCGGTCTGCCAGTACCACGAGCCGACCTGCTGGTAGTTCTCGACGCGCATGCCGAAGGTGTCCTCGTCGCCGTAGACCACGAAGGAGTGGTACGGCGGCTCGTTGACGGTGACACCTTGCAGGTCGAGGTGCTGCTGCCGGCCCTGCGCGGAGGCGAACTGCAGCATCTTCACGCAGGAGGAGTGGCAGTTGGACGCGCCGGAGAGGTGGTCGTAGTTGTTGTTGGTGTCGGCCTCGTAGACGTACTGCTCACCGGAGAGGACTCCGTAGCCGGTGACCTTGTACAGGCCCTGGCTGTCGTAGGGGAAGCGGATCGCGCCCTTCACGTACGCGCCCGGCGCCAGGTAGACCCACTTGACCTGCTTGGGCAGCAGCGCGTGGTACTTCGAGGTCATGTAGTAGGTGCCGGGGCGGAAGTACACGATCTCCTGGGTGATCGTGTTGAGGTCGGTGACCCGGCCCTGCGACGGGTAGTAGATGCTGCCTGAGGACGGGGTCGGGATCAGCCGGTCCGCCTCCGCGCCGGACAGCGCCGGCTCGGCGAAGATCATCATGGAGTTGCGGGGCTCGGTGTGGACGGCCCGGTTGCCGCCCCCGCCCTGCGTGGTGAGCCTGCCCGCGTCGGTCGCGGGGCCGGACATGTCGTTGTACGCCGTGTACAGCTGCGGGTCGAACTCCACCGAGAACCGGTGACCGGCCGGGCTGTAGGGCACCTTGACGCGGACGGTGTCGCCGTCGACGAGTTCCTTGGCGAAGTTCAGGCTGCTGGGCTTGATCTTCACCTGGTCGTCCGAGGAGATCGTCTGCCCCGTCTTCAGGGAGACGTCCACCCACACGTCGGCGGCGTACTGGAACGACGACCAGCTCATCGTCAGTCCGGCCGACGAGGAGAACTCGGCGCCGTCCTCCTTGGTGTAGCCGATCTTGCCCTTACCGCTGCGGGGGATGCTCATGTACGCGAACGAGTCGAACCGCGCCGCCGGGGCCGCAGCCGTGGCGACCTGAACGTCGTAGAACGACGAACGGCGCACCTTGTCGTTCGCCACCGGGCTGGTGGTGTTGTACTCGTGGTTGTCGTGCCACCACGTCTTGAGCTGCGCGCTGTTGGCGGTGGTGATTGCCGCGGCCTCGGCGGCGGGCGCCGCCTGGGGCGGGAGCTGCCGGGCGCCCGCCGGGTCGGCCGGCGCGACGGCGCCGGCCAGGGCGAGCGCCAGGCCGGCGGCGAGCGCCGCAGGCCTGCTCAGTCTTGCTGCGGGCATGACGAAGTACCTCTTTTCCCTCGCTGAGGAAGCAGCGCCGGCTGCCGTTCTGTGGTCGCGGGACAACGTCGCGTCATTTCTTCGTCATGTCAACAAAACGAACCAGATCACTCTCTGATGCTGGGAGGCAGCAACCCTGCCGGTGTCCTGAAAGGCGACAAAAGCCCCATCGCGAATCACCCACAGGCCCCCATCACGGTTATGTAACGCGCAGTTTTCTTTCTTGACGCATCAAAAGGGTCGGGTAAGACTCCTGTCACGCCCCAAGGAGGCTGCTGTGACGGCTGATTGTGTGATGACCCCCTCCAAGATCCGTTTCTCGGAGCTTGTCGGTGAGCGGACTCGCGCGGAGATCTTCGCGACCGTGCTCACCGCGGGGCCCATCTCGCGCACCCAGCTCGCCCAGCGTCTGGGTCTGGTGCCGTCCAGCGTGACGCGGATGCTGCCTCCGCTGCTGGAGCACGACTACCTTCGCGAACTGGACACCGCCCCCACCGGGCGCGGCAGGCCGCAGAAGATGCTCCAGGTCAACCCGGACAAGCACATAGTGGTCGGAGCGAAGATCGGCCCCGCCCAAGTGTCCGCGGTGGTCACCGACATGGCCGCCGGCGTCCTGGCGAGGGCGGAGGAGCCGATCGGCGACTGCACCCCCGAAACCGCCCTGACCGCCGTCGCCGATCTGACCCGGCGGCTCCTCGCCGAGGCGCCCCAGGCGGCGGACAGGGTCCTCGGACTCGGGGTCGGCGTCAGCGGTCACGTCGACCCGGGCGCCGGAATGTGCCGCTACTCCGCTCTGCTGGACTGGAACAAGGTCGACGTGGCGGGCCCGCTGCGGGAGGCCACCGGCCTGCCCGTGGTGGTCAACAACGACGTCAACACCCTGGTCGTGGCCGAGCGTTGGTTCGGCCAGGGCCGCGATGTGGACTGCTTCGCCGTCGTGACGGTCGGCCCCGGCATCGGCTGCGGACTGCTCCTCGACGGCGCCCTCTTCTCCGGAGCGACGGGCCTGGCCGGAGAACTCGGCCACCTGCCCCTCGACCCTGCGGGCCCGATGTGCAGCTGCGGCCGCCGCGGCTGCCTGGAGGCCCTCGCCGGCGACCGGGCCGTCCTGCGGCACCTTCAGGACGCGGGAGTGGACTGCGCCGGCATCGGCGAGGCGATCGAGCTGGCCCGTTCAGGCACCGGCTCGGCCTGCACCGCCGCCCGCTCCGCCTTCACCGAGGCGGGAACCGCCCTCGGCCGGGGGCTGGCGGGCCTGTGCAACCTGCTGAACCTGCAGAAGATCATCATCGCCGGGGAGGGCGCGGTGGCCCATGACCTGTTCGGCCCCGCCATGACCCGGGCGATGCAGGCCCACGCCTTCTCCACCGCCGCACAGGACTGCGACGTCCGCGTCGATCCCGTACAGCACGACCTGTGGGCCAGGGGCGCGGCCTGCCTGATGATCCAGGACGCGGTCGGCGCGGCCCTGTCCTGACCCCGGCTCAGACCCCGAACAACACCCCGTACCCGAGACACACGATGAGGTTCGACGTGCCCGAAAACGTGGCCGGCCCCGCCGACTCCTGGTGGAGCGACGCGGTGGTCTACCAGATCTATCCGCGCTCCTTCGCGGACTCCGACGCGGACGGCGTCGGCGACCTGCAGGGCATCACCGAGCGCCTGGACTACCTCGCCCAGCTCGGCGTCGACGTGCTGTGGCTGTCGCCGGTGTATCCGTCCCCGCACGACGACAACGGCTACGACATCAGCGACTACCAGGACATCGACCCGCTGTTCGGCACGCTCGCCGACTTCGACCGGCTGCTGGCAGCGGTCCACGAGCGCGGCATGAAGCTGGTGATGGACCTGGTCGTGAACCACACCTCCGACGAGCACCCGTGGTTCACCGCCTCCCGCGACGGCGGACCGGACGGCCCGCAGCGGGACTGGTACATCTGGCGCCCGCCCCGCGCGGGCATGGAGCCCGGCACACCGGGAGCCGAGCCGAACAACTGGGGCTCCTTCTTCTCCGGCCCGGCCTGGACGTACGACGAGACGAGCGGGGAGTACTACCTGCACCTGTTCTCCCGCAAGCAGCCCGACCTGAACTGGGAGAACCCCGAGGTGCGCAGGGCCGTGCACGCGGTGATGCGCTGGTGGCTGGAGCGGGGCGTCGACGGCTTCCGTATGGACGTCATCAACCTCATCTCCAAGGCCCCGGGCCTGCCCGACGGGCGCGTCCCCGAGGGCGGCCGCCACGGCGACGGCAGCCCCTTCTACGTGTGCGGGCCCCGCATCCACGAGTACCTCGCCGAGATGCACCGCGAGGTGTTCGCCGGCCACCCGCGCAAGCTGCTGACGGTGGGGGAGATGCCCGGCGTCACCATCGACGAGGCGAAGCTGTTCACCGACCCGGCCCGCCGTGAGCTGGACATGGTCTTCCAGTTCGAGCACGTGGGCCTGGACCAGGGCCCCGGCGGCAAGTTCGACACCCGCCGGCTGAAGCTCACCGACCTCAAGGCCAGCCTCGGCCGGTGGCAGACAGGTCTCGCCGACACCGGCTGGAACAGCCTGTACTTCAGCAACCACGACCAGCCGCGCGTCGTCTCCCGCTTCGGCGACGACAGCCCCGCCCACCGCGACCGCTCCGCCAAGCTGCTCGCCACCGTGCTGCACCTGCACCGCGGCACGCCGTACGTCTACCAGGGCGAGGAACTCGCCATGGCCAACGCCCCGTTCGCCACCATCGACGACTTCCGCGACATCGAGTCCCTCAACCACCACCGGGACCAGGTCGCCCTCGGTGTCGACGAGGAGCAGATCCTGGCCGGGCTGCGGGCCCGCGGCCGCGACAACGCCCGTACGCCGATGCAATGGGACGCCACCGAACACGCCGGCTTCACCGCCGGCACGCCGTGGATCGCGGTCAACCCCGACCACGTACGCGTCAACGCCAAGGCCCAGCTCGCCGATCCGGACTCGGTGTTCCACCACTACCGGCGCCTGATCGAGCTGCGGCACACCGAACCAGCCGTCACCCACGGCGACTTCCACATGCTCCACCCCGACCACGAGCAGCTCTACGCCTTCACCCGCCACGACCGGGAACGCGGCGTCGAACTGCTCGTCCTGGCCAACTTCGGACCGGCCGACCTCACTGTCGACCTGCCCGACGGCTGGGAGGACAGCGACACGCTCATCGCCAACCTTCCCGCCCCCTCACCTCTCACGACCCGCTGCACCCTGCGGCCGTGGGAAGCCCGCGTCCACCGCCGCGCCACCGTCTGACGCCCGCCCTTGCCGCAACGACGCACACCGAGGAACCAGCCATGAACAACCCGCCCACCCGCACCGCCCGCAGCAGGTCTCTCCTCCTCGCGGCCTCCACTCTCGCTCTGCTGGCCCCGCTGACCGCCTGCGGCGGATCCGGCACCGGCGCGGGCGACGGCAAGACCCTGCGGCTGTGGCACTACGAGCAGCAGGACGGCGCCCTGAGCAAGGCCTGGGACGCGTCCATCGCCGAGTTCAAGAAGACCCACCCCGACGTCAAGGTCGTCTTCGAACGCAAGACGTTCGACCAGGTCCAGCAGAACGCCGGCATGATCCTCAACTCCGACAAGGCGCCCGACGTCATGGAGTACAACAAGGGCAACGCCACCACCGGCCTGCTCGCCGAGCAGGGCCTGCTCACCGACCTCACCCCGTTCGTGAAGGAACACGGCTGGGACACCGCGATCAGCGAGCGCGCCTCCGTCACCGCTCGCTACGACGCCAAGGGGGAGATGGGCGGCGACAAGTGGTACGGCGTGCCGAACTACGGCGAGTTCGTCCTGACCTACTACAACGACGACCTGTTCGAGAAGCACGGCATAGCCAAGCCCACCGACTTCAAGACCTTCGAGGCCGCGCTGGCGAAGTTCAAGGCCGCCGGCATCACACCGCTCGCCAACGCAGGCAACGACCACCCCGCCGGCCACTGGCTCTACCTGCTCGCCCTGTCCAGGGCCACCGACGCCTGGGTGGACGACTACCAGCTCTACAAGGGCAAGGTCGACTTCCACGGGCCGGAGATGACCTACGCGGTGAACAAGTACCAGGAGTGGCTCGACAAGGGCTACTTCGAGAAGAAGGACGTCGGTCTCAAGGGCAGCGACATGACCGAGCAGTTCGTCTCGCAGAAGCGGCCCATCATGGTCGGCGGGAACTGGTGGTTCGGCGGCCTGAGCACCGACATCAAGAACTTCTCCTGGTCCACGGCCCCCTACCCGGGCAGCGAGAAGACCCTCGGCTCCGGCGGCAACCACTGGGTGATTCCGACCAGGGCGAAGAACAAGAAGCTCGCCGAGGACTTCATCGCCATCACCATGTCCGACAAGATCCAGAAGCTGATCGGACAGGAAGGCAGCGTCCCCCTCGCCGCCAAGGCCGACACCGTCACCGACCCCAAGGCGAAGGGGCTGATCAGCGCCTTCGACACCTACCAGGCCGACAACGGCCTGGCCTTCTACCCGGACTGGCCCGTGACCGGCTACTACGACACGTGGCTGGCCTCCACCCAGAACCTGATGAACGGCAGCGAGCCCGACACCGTCCTCGACGAACTCGAAGCGCCCTACGACAGTTTCGTCGCCACGCGGTCCTGACCGCACCGCGGCCGGACACCGTACGGGCCGCGCCCACGCATCACCCGGGGGGACGCTCCCGCAACTCCGCGCGGACCGGACCTCCCGCCCGATGCAGCGTCGTTCAGGGGACGGCGCCCCGGCAGCCCGGGCCGCCGTCCCGCCCCACCTAGGAGCAACCGTGAAAACCACACGTCACCGGCGGTCCACGGGCTACGCCGTCTTCCTCGCCCCAGGCCTGCTGCTCGCTCTGCTCTTCCTCGTCGTCCCGCTGGTGATGACCTTCTACTACAGCCTCACCACATGGCAGGGCATCGGCACCCCTGTCTTCACCGGCCTGGACAACTACACCCGCCTCTTCCAGGACGCCGACTTCTGGGCCTCGTTCCGCAACATCGCCTTCGTCATCGTCGGTATCGCGATCGTGCCCACCCTGCTCGGCCTGTTCCTCGCCGCCCTGCTCTTCGACTACATCGGCAAGAAGCACGGAGACGGCGTCGTCAGCGTCTTCCGCTCCGGCCTCTACCTGCCCCAGGTCATCCCCGTCGCCGTCACCGGCCTGATGTGGGGCTGGATCCTCGCCCCCGAAGGCGCCGTCAACAGCATCCTCGACACCCTCGGCCTGTCCTCACTGCAGCAGAACTGGCTCGGCGACCCCGACCTCGCCCTGTGGATCGTCCTCGGCGTCCTGGTCTGGATGCAGCTCGGCTACCCCCTGGTGCTGTTCCTGTCCGGCCTGCAGCGCATCGACCCCGAACTGTACGAAGCTGCCGCCCTGGACGGGGCGAACTGGTGGCAGCGCTTCACCCGCATCACCGTCCCCATCCTGCGGCCCGAGGTCTACGTCGTCCTGGTCACCACCACCATCGCCGGGCTGAAGGTCTTCGCGCAGATCTTCGTCCTCACCGGTGGCGGACCCGGCAACTCCACCCTCGTCCCCGCGTACTTCGCCTACCAGAACTTCTTCGAACGCGCCGACGTCGGCTACGGCTCCGCGATCTCCAGCACCATCACCCTCCTCGTGCTGGTCATCGCGGGAACCATGCTCACCCGCCAGGCCCGCGAGGACGGATGACCATGATCACCCACGCCAACGACGCCATCGACACCACACCGGGCGTCGACAAAGCCGCGCCGCAGGTACCCGCCGCACCCGAAAAGCGCCGCAGGACGAGCAAGCCCGGCGGCCGCGGCATCGGCTCCTACGCCGTCGTCGCCGCCGTCACCGTCTTCGTCCTCGCCTTCCTCGCACCCTTCGCCATCATCCTGGTCAACTCCTTCAAGACCAGTGCGGACTACCGCGCCCACGGCTCCTTGTCCTGGCCCGAGCAGTGGAACTGGGGCGTCATCGGAGAGGTCTGGGAACGCGTCGACTTCAGCCAGAAGCTGGTCAACAGCATCCAGATCAGCCTCGGTGTCGTCGTCATCGCCGTCGTCCTGGCGCTCTTCAACGCCTACGCGATAGGCATCGGCCGCGTCCGATGGCGCACGGCCTTCCTCGTCTTCTTCCTCGGCGTCAACGTCCTGCCGCAGGAGGGGCTGGTCTACCCCATCTACTACCTCTTCAAAGAGACCGGCCTCTACGACGGCAAGCTCGGCTACACCATCCTGGTGGGCATCACCTACAGCGCCTTCGGCACCTACCTGCTCTCCTCCGTCTTCAGCACCTTCCCCCGCGAACTCATCGAGGCCGCCTCCCTCGACGGCGCCGGCCGCTGGACCATCCTGTGGCGGATCGTGCTGCCGATGAGCTGGCCCACCCTGTCGGTGATGTGCGTGTTCTTCTTCGTCTGGAGCTGGAACGAGTTCCTCTACCCCCTCGTCCTGCTCATCTCCAACGACCAGCAGACCGTCCCCCTCGGCCTGTCCGTGATGCAGGGCCAGTACACCAGCGACCCCACCGCGCTCAGCGCCGCCGCCCTCCTCGGCGTCATCCCGATGATCGTCTTCTTCCTCGTCTTCCAGCGCACCCTCACCCGCGGCCTCACCGCCGGCGCCGTGAAGTAGCCCCGGCACGGGCGGGCCTGCACGACCCCGGATGCGCCGACGGCTCCCTCCCCGCACGCGGGGGTGGGAGCCGTTCGCAGGTGCCTGGGTGTGTCCGGCGTCAGCGGGTCAGGCGTGTCGGTGCGTGTGCCGGTTGCCGGTGATGAAGCGGTAGAGGGCGAGGAGGATGAGGGAGCCGACGATCGCGGCGATCCAGGTGGAGAGTTCGAAGAACCCGTCGATGGAGTCGACGCCGAAGATCGCCTTGCCGAGCCAGCCGCCGAGCAGGCCGCCGGCGACGCCGATGAGCATGGTGATGATGATGCCGCCCGGGTCCTTGCCCGGCATGATGGCCTTGGCGATGGCGCCGGCGAGCAGGCCGATGATGATCCACGCGATGATGCCCATGGTGCGCTCTCCGTCTCGTCGTACAAAGACTGTGTCAGCTCATCGTGTGCACCATCTGCGCTCGTACAAACGTCCCCTCACGAGCCGACGACAGCCTCGCCGTCGCCGATCTCGCCGATCTCGCCGCTGAAGTCGCCGGATCGCGTGCGCGGTTCAGGCCACGAGCAGGCGGAGGCCTCAGCCGCGTCGAGGGCCATGAGGTCGCGGTTGTGTTCGGCCCACCGGCCGCAGGAGAGGTCGTCGCGGAGTCGGTTCACCGCCCGCTCCTCGGCCTGCGGCCCGACTCTGGTCCACACCGACACCGCGCGGCGTACCTGCTCGTCCAGGTACGCCTCGGGCCGGCGCCAGTGGGCCTCGAAGAAGCCGTCGGCGCAGTCCCACGGGATGAGCACCGGCTCCGCCCGGCCCCCGATCGCGTGGGTCAGGTCGGCCAGGGACGGCCAGTCGGTGAGAAGGCCGGCGAATTCGGGCAGGTAGTCGCGGGTGAGCCAGAACCGGTCGAGCCAGCCGGGCGTACTGGCGTCGTACGTGAACACCACCACGCGGCGGGCCACGCGCCGCATCTCGCGCAGCCCGGCGACCGGGTCCGGCCAGTGATGAACGGTGCTGACCGCCATCGCGGCGTCGAAGGACCGGTCCTCGAACGGGAGGCTTTCCGCAGTGGCGGCCACGCACGGTAGAGGGCGCCCGAAGTCGACGTGACCAGTACGGTGTTGAAGTTGAGCGTCGCCATCGCCTTCGGCTCGAAGCCGAGGTCCGGTCCGACGAGCACCTTGGCGGGGTCTCCGGTGGCCGGGTTGATCTGGCTGAACGTCAGCCTGCCGTCGTCGAGTACGCCGTAGATGTTGACGCCGCCCGAGCAGGTGGTGGCCGCGTCGGCGGTGGGAGCGGTCGCGGTGAGGAGTCCGGTGCCGAGGGCGGTGGCGGTCAGCAGGACCGCGGCTCTACGGCTGTGGGCGCGGGTGTTCTTCACTTGGGTTCCCCCGTGGGTCAGTTGTGGTGAGACGGCGTGGGTTCCGGCGGCGGGCCAGTCGGCAGGGCGTCTCACTGCCAGCCGGCGTCCGCCGGGGTGACCTGCCAGCCCGCGTCCTCGGGAGTGACCTGCCAGCCCGCGTCGGCGGGGGCGGTGGCGGTGGCGCCGGACGCTGTGACCGTGTCCGCCGCGGACGCTGCCGTGACGGCCGGGGCGGCGATCACCGTGGCGACGAGGAGAGAGGCGACCGCGGCGGCCTTGGCGACGGGGATGCGAGGCATGGCTGTTCCGTTCCATCCGGGGACGAGGTGCGGTGACCGGCCCGGCGTCGCGTCCCGCGGTGACGCGCCGTCCTGGCCGGTGATCCATAGACTCGCCGCGGCGCAGGCCGGAGAGAAGAGTTCACGGATGGACGGAAAGGGCCTTGGACCGATGCGTCCAGACGGGGGCGGCGTTCAGTCCGTCGTCCGCTGCGTCCGGACGGGCCATGTTCAGTTGGTCGTCTGCTGCGTGGCAGACGGGCCCCGTTCAGTCCGCCGTCTGCGACTCGAAGGCCAGCGGCACCAGCGGCACGCCGGAGCCGGTCAGCCGTGCCCCGGCCAACTCCCGTACTTCGCCCAGAAGTCGCTCGCAGACCCGTACGGTCCGGTCCTCCGCTTCCTCGATCCCGTCGGCCAGGAGATAGAACCCGAGCGTGAGTCTGGAGGTGGAGCGGGGGTGCACGGCGAGGTGCTCGATGCCGTCGTCGGGGACGATCGCCGACCGCACCGATGTGCCGACGTCCGAGGGCAGTTCCTCACCGGGGGGAAGTTCCAGGTGGGCGTGGACAAGGTACATGCGCTCCAGCGTCTCAGCGGATCAGCGCGTCAAGTGGCTGCGGGAGATGGCCGTTTGAGTCCACGGCCGGTTCCGTCCTGCCCCTGTGACCGACCTGCCTCCTCTGCGAAGATCCCGGTGAGACAGGGGATGTAGTGTGTGCAGGAACTGGGGGACCCACATGCTGACCACGCTCGGACTCGACCCCGTCGTCGAGACGGTGTACCGCGCCATGCTCAGACACCCGGCCGCCGGTGTCGCGGCCCTCGCCGACGCCGTGGGCCTGCCGGAGGACGAACTGCGCCGAGCCCTCGACACCCTGAGCGAGCTGGCCCTGGTGCGTCCCGCCGCCGGGGACGCCGGTCGGCTGCGGGCGGTCTCGCCCGACATCGGCATGGAGATCCTGATGGCCCGGCAGCAGGCCCAGCTCGCGGCCCAGCAGCAGCGTCTGGAGGCCTCGCGGGCGGCAGCGGCCCAGCTCATCTCCGAGTACGCCGAACTGCGTCCGGCCAGCAGCCATCCCGGAGTCGAGCAACTGGTCGGGCTCGACCAGATCCGTGACCGGCTGGCCGTCCTCACGCGCGAGGTGAAGGAGGAGTTCCTGACCTTCGCGCCCGGCGGGCCGCAGACCGCGGAGAACATGGCCGCGTCGCGGCCGCTCAACGAGGACCTGCTCGGCCGCGGGGTGCGCATGCGCACGATCTACCTCGACAGCGTGCGCGGCAACCGGCCCTCCGTCGAACACGCCAACTGGCTGGCCGGGCTTGGCGGTCAGATCCGTACGGTGGCGTCGCTGCCGACGCGGATGATCATCATGGACCGGCGTGTCGCCATGATCTCGGTCAGCAGCGACGACACCGCCGCGGGCGCGGTCCTTCTGACCGGGCAGGGCACCCTCACCGCGCTGTGCGCGCTCTTCGAGACCACCTGGGACTCCGCCCAGCCCCTCGGGCAGGCCGTCCCGACCGACGCGAACGGGCTGACCGGCCAGCAGGCCGCCGCGCTGCGCCTGCTGGCCGAGGGCCACACCGACGAGGCGATCGCCAAGCGGCTCGGGGTGTCCCACCGTACGGCCCGCCGGATCGCCTCCGAACTGATGGACCGCCTCGACGCCCGCAGCCGCTTCGAGGCCGGCGTACGCGCCGTCCAGCGCGGCTGGCTACCGGTCCGGCCGTAGCCGCAGGGGGGCGGACCACCGGGGAGCGGCCCGCTGACAGGGGCGTCGACGCGTTGCGGTCCGCTCAGCCGGTGTGCAGGACGCGGAAGCGATCGGGTTGTGCCGGATCCCGATCGACGACTTGGATCGGCGTCGCAGCCCACTGCCAGACGCCGATGCCTGGCGTGCGGGTGAACTCGATCCGCCCGCGGGTGCCTTCGACCGCGACGCGCGGCCAGGACGCGGCGGTGCGGGCGCGGTCCGTGCCGTGGGAGCGCAGCAGTTCGGCGAGGACGGCGATCGTGTCGTAGCCCTCGAAGGCGACGAAGGAAGGCGCCGCACCCAGCTTTTCGCGGAGCGCGGTCTCGGCCCGTGTGCCGAGAGGGCTGAGACGCTCGGGCAGGTACCGCAGGAACGGGATCGAGGCGCCGTCGTCGCCCAGCAGCGCCGCCCATTCGGCGAACTCCGGTTGCCCCGCCGGAGCACCGATCACGACCTCGGCGAGGCGCGGGTCGCGGCGCACGGCCCGGACGATCGGCACGGCCGGCTCCGGATGGCCGACCAGCAGGAGCAGGGCGGTCGCGCGACTGTCGACCAGCGCGTCGCACAGAGCCGAAGGGGACAGCGCGCCCGCGTCGAGTTCGACGACGGTGCCGCCGCGCGGAGTGAGGCAGTCCCGCAGGATGCGGGCTCCGGACGCCCAGTACACGCTCTGCTGGGCCGCTACGGCGATACGGCTGTGGCCGGCGGCGAACAGGAAGTCCGCGAAGACCCGCCAGCCGCGCGACTGCGGCGGCGAGAGGCGCGCGACCCATTGCGTCGGCTGTTCGGTGAGCGCGTCGAGAACCGCCGACGAGCACAGGAACGGCACCCCGAGGGCGTCGGCCCTGGTGGCGGCGGCGCGAGCGACGACGCTGTGATACTCGCCGGCCAGGGCGGCCACGCCCAGTCGAGCCAGTTCGTCCACGGCCGCCGCGGCCTTCTCCGGATCAGCCGCGGTGTCCCGGACCACCAGCTCCAGCGGCCTTCCGGCGATCCCGCCGCCGTCATTGACCTCACCGACGGCCAGTTCGAGCCCGGCGAGCACCTGCCGGCCCGCCTCGGCCCAGCCAGGCCGAGTCAGCGGAACGAGCGCACCGATCCGAACGGATGATCCGCCGGTCCGCTCCGCGCCGGACGACGAGGGTGGCGTATGCATGTCCTGGCATCTCCCGGATGACGAATCAGTGGTGGTGCCTGTCAGGTGCTCCAGCGTCACGACGGTCGGCCTCGCCTCCCGCTGTGATCATGGAACGGCAGCGTAGCCACGTCGCTTGGAAAAACCAAGTGGGTTATGGCGCCGCCCTGCTCAGCGCGGAGAGGGCGGCCGGCCCCATGAGGTCTCCAGCGTCGCCCGCAGAGCGTCGACGGTTTCCCGGCCGATGCGCTCGGCGAGTTGCTCCTCGAGTCGTTCCAGGATGACGCCGGCCTGGCGATGTGCGCGTTCCCCCTCCGGGGTGCGCCGGATCAGGCGCTGACGGGCCGAGGCGGGGTCGGGGATCTGCTCGAGCAGTCCGGTGGCGACCAGACCGTGTACGGCCTGGTGCGCGGTCTGCCGGGTGACGCCCATGCGCCGGGCCAGCTCGGCGACCGTGGTCCCCTCGTCGTCCAGTACGGCGAAGAGCTGCGCCTGCGTCGGGGACACCGGCGTCGCTCCGGCCGCTTCCAGGGCCGACAGCAGCCCCTCTTCGAACCAGCGCCGGGCCTCTCCGAGCAACTGGGGAAGGTTGCGGCGAGTGGTGGACTGCATCTGATCCTCACGGGTGGGCCGGGCTCGAATCCAGCGCTTGCTCACTCCCACCTTCTCATGTCAGGCTACCTGACATTCCTGGCGGAGTCCGATCACGGGAGAACCCATGACCATCGAGTACGCCACCCGCTACCGGCAGGCCTCACGGATACCCGCGGAGCCCGGCAAGCCGTACTTCATCGAGAAGGGCGAGGGCGACCGCGCGCATCTGTTCGGCGACCTGATCACGATCTACGCGGGCGGGGAGCAGACCGAGAACACCTTCAACTTCTTCACCGTCGAGGGCCCCAAGGGCGACCTCATCCCCGCGCACCTGCACACCGACACCCACGAGGTCTTCTACGTCACCCACGGCGCCGTCCGGCTGTTCGTCGAGGACACCGAGGGCGACCAGCAGGAGAAGCTGCTCCTTCCCGGCGACTTCGGCTTCGTGCCGAAGAACTGCCGGCACGCCTACCGCATGGAGCGCCATCACAGCCAGGTCGTCGGCGTCGCCGCCGGTCCTGGCGGCACCTTCGAGCGGTTCTTCGAGAACCTCGGCGCGCCCACCGAGCAACTGGGCCTGCCGCACCAGCCGGTCGTCCCCGAACCCCGCAAGTTCGCCAGCGTCCCCGAGCAGTACGACGTGCGCTTCCTGCCCGACCACCAGTGGAGGACGCGATGACAGACAGCGGACCCGCACTGCGGGAACTCATCGGCGCACCCCACCCCGACCACGCTCCACTGCCGCCCGGCACACCGCGCGAACCCGGCGTACGCGAACGGCGCGGCATTCCCTACGGCAACCTCGAAGGCAGCCGTCCACTGGAACTCGACCTGTGGCTGCCCGAGACCGTCCGCGACGAGCCCCTGCCCCTGGTGCTGTTCGTGCACGGCGGCGCCTGGCGACGAGGGCGGCGCGACGACATGGGCATGCGCACACGCCACTGGAGTCCCGGCCCCTTCACACGCATCGCGGCCGCCGGTCTCGCTGTCGCCTGCGTCGACTACCGCCTCAGCGGCGAGGCCACCTTCCCCGCCCCGCTGGACGATCTGCACGCTGCCCTGCGCTGGCTGACGCTGCGCTCCGCCGAGCTCGGGATCGACACCGCGCGGACCGTCGTATGGGGCGAGTCCGCCGGCGGACACCTCGCCTCACTCCTCGCCCTGTCCCGCTCCGCCCCGTCGCCGGCCGGCGCCGTGATCTGGTACGGACCGAGCGACCTGACTGCCGCCCGGGGCTGGTTCACTCCCGAAGACGCCGGCACCCCCGAGGCACTCCTGCTCGGCGCGGCCCCGTCAGCCGCCCCGGAACGCGCCCGCGCGGCGAGCCCACTCGCCCAGGTCCGCCCCGGCGCCCCTCCGTTCCTCCTCGTCCACGGCGAGGAGGACACCATGGTGGCCTGCTCACACAGCCAGTCCCTGGCCGCTGCACTGAAAGAGGCCGGATCGCCGGTCGAACTGTGGACGGTACCCGGCGCCGACCACGGCTGGCACGGGCTCCCTGACGCGCAGGTGGAGGAGATCTTCACCCGCTCTCTGTCGTTCACGCGCCGCCTCGTGACGTGAGGGAGGCATACGGTCCGGCCGGCGAGACCAGAGGGCCGATGAGCGGAACGGATATCGTCCCGGCATGACACAAGGGTTCGATCTCGCCGCGTCGCTCGCCAGGGGCGTCGAAGGCCGCAGTGGTGCTTGGGCCTTCATCCAGGGCTTCGCCGCCCACTGGGCGGGCCCGGCGCTGGGAAACGACGACGGATGGACGGAAGCCGAACTCGACGCTGCCGAGGAGAGGTTGGGCGTCCGGCTGCCGGCGGCGCTGCGCGAGGCGTATCGACTGTTCGGCCGCCGACAGGATCTCACCAGCAACCACGATGTGCTGCTCAGCCCAGCGGAGCTCTACGTCGACGAGGCCAAGGAGGCACTGGTCTTCCGCCATGAGAACCAGGGAGCCGCATCCTGGGGCGTCCTCCTCGACAGCCTCCAGAACGACGACCCCGCGGTGCTCATCCGGCTCGACCTCGCCGACAAGAGCGCCGAGCGGTGGGAGGAATGGCTGGAGCGCCTTTCCCTCTGCTTCGTCGAGATCATCCTGTCGGAGTCCCTCCAGGCCGACGAAGAGCTCTGCGACTACCTCGACCCCGACGGCGACAGCCTCGACCTGCTGGAGACGAACTTCGTCCGACTGCCCTTCCCTGCATACCCCATCGGCGAGGAGACCCGCTGGTTCCTGGGCCACGACGTCCTCCTACGCGATGACGACGGCGCGGCCGTCCTGGCCCGCGGCCGGACGGCAGACGACCTCGACCGTGTTCGGGACCTGATCCCGGGGGATTGGCTCAACGACTGTCGCTGACCATGGGGGAGCCGGCGCACTGTGCAATGTCTAGAGCTCGTCCAACACGTCGAAGCGCAAGCCGCTCGACCCGCCGCCGGAGCCGCTCGCCTTGCGGCGCGTGGTCCAGGAGTGCGGTGCTCCGTCCTGCCACCGGGTGAACTGGCGACTGCGCTCGACTCGGATGCCGGAGCGTGGTACCTCCTCCTCGAACAGCCAGTCCGTCTCGCGCAGGAGACGGCCCAGAGGCGTCTGAGGGTAGGTCTCGTCGCGGAGCAGACCGGTGAGGCGGAAGCGGATCGACTCCATGTCGGCGAGAACCTCCGGCACCAACGGGTACCAGTGTGCGGGGACTTCGGTCGTCACCAAGTAGCGCGGGGCGGCGCCGGGTTCAGCCGCGGGGCGTGGCCGGGCGGTGGTGGTCCAGCGCTCGTGTCGGTCGACGCGCTCGCCGGCGCGGTCGGCGACGGACTCCTCGACGGCCCAGGCGAGGTTGGCCTGTTCGTCACGCAGCAGCACCACCGACTCCACCGGAGCGCTCTCCAGGCCGCGCGGCAGCGAGGCGGGGCGGTACATCCAGGGCGAGGGCGGGGTGGACAGGTCAGGAGCGCCGCGCGATGCGTAGGCCGTGTCGCCCAGTCCGTAGAGGTTCCAGGTGACGCTGTCGTCGGCGGTGGCGTGGAAGAGGGGGGTCCGGTCGCCGAACACGTCGGTGACGGTGCAGTCCACGACGCGGCTCAGGGATCCGACGGCGAGCGGCAGCGGGATGCAGAACCAGTCGCTGTTGTACACCGTGGCGAAAGCGACGAGCATCAGCCGCCCCAGGTCGGCCGGGGAGGCGTCGACGGAGCCGAAGTCGATGCGGGCGTCCTCCATCTCCCAGAAGCGGGACACCGGCATGCCGCCGTAGACCGCGGGTGTCGGGATGATTCTGCGGCCGTCCCTCCTGATCGCGGTCTCGTCGACCGGCAGTTGGGTGTCCGGCGCGTCCACGGCCCACCAGTCGAGGTGGCCGCCGTGGTATTCCTCCGCACGCAGTTCGAGGCCCGGCAGGCTGGAGGCGGACACCTCGAACGCGTACTCCAGCCGTTTGGTGTTCCACGCATCGGGCGGCGGGGACGCCTCGGCCTCCTCCACCACCGGCACGCGCGCCTGCCACCAGGACAACCAGGCTGCCGCCGCGGCGGCCAGGGCTTCGCGGGCCGTGCCGGTCTCGGGGGCGTCGAACTCCTTGGCGGCCGTCTCGTCGTGCTCGGCCAGGCGCGCTGCCCAGGGAGCGAGGGCGACCGGGTCGGGCAGCCTGTCGCGCACGGCCGCGGACAGTCCGGTCGGGGCTAGCGGGCCCTCGGCGTCGAAGGGGCAGATCCGGGCGAAGGCCGGCAGCAGGTCGACAAGTCCGGCGCCGGCCAGCGCCCGACGCCAGCGCAGCGCGCCCGCCGTCATCAGCCGGGCGTCCGGACCCTCCACCGGTTCCTGTTCGACCAGCTCCTCCAACACCGTCGTGGCCGAGTCGTACGGCTGCCAGTCGGCCTCGGCACTGCTGCGCCATTGGTCCAGCCGGTGGGTCTCCTGGGCGATCGAGACCGACACCGGGGAGGCGGCGTCCTCGCCCCGGAACTCCCCGAACCCGTACTGGCGGGCGAGGAACCACGCGGCGTCGGCGGTCCGTGCGGCGAGCGCCTCCTCCATGCCGGTGTCACGTGGCACGGGCTCGTACCTGAACATGGTGGTCATAGCGGCAGCCCTCCATGCTCCGGCCTGACCCACTGCACGGGCAGCAGCCCACGCAGGGCGAAGAGGTCGGTGAGGTCCATGCCCCGCAGCCGGGCCAGGGCGAAGGTCTCCTCGACGACGGCGTGGACATCCTGCATCCGCCAGCCCCGCTGAGGGTCGGGCGGCAAGGCCAGCAGCAGTGCCTGCGGGGCGCGTGCGTCGGGCTGGTTGTAGTGGAAGGCGAGCCCGCCCAGCTCCTCCTGCTCTGCGGTGTCACCCCTTGCCGGCTCGGGCACGGTCTCGGTCCAGGCGTCCACGACCAGCCCGGCGATCCGGGCGGGATCGGGCGTGCCGTCGGTGCGCAACACCGCACAGTGGTGCGGGGCGGGCTGCCGACGGGATGGTACGGGAGCCGGGCCGCGCGCGATCCACGGTTGCCCGGTGGGCACTTGGGCCACGACGGAGGTGCAGGGTGCCGTGCCGGCCAGTGTCTCGGCGGCCGCCAGCGCGTCACCCAGGACGCCGGCCTGCGGCCTGACCCGTTCCATCTCCAGCAGCCAGTCCGCGACCGCGTCCTCGTCGGCGCCCTGCGGGGCAGGGCCGGTCAGCGCAGCCGCGGCGGCGCTGCCGTCGAGGCGGAGCACGGGCAGAACCGGCAGCGTCCGGCCGAAGACCGAGGAGACTGCCGTACGGAGCTGGGTGACCCATTCCAGCACCGCCGACGGATCCTGCGGCGGAGGTCCCGGCAGCGGGGGCAGCGGCTCGGCCCGGAATCGGCCCAGTACCGCTCGCGCCTGCTCGCCCAGCGCCTCCACCTGCTCGGCGTCGGCCGTCGGCCAGGCGTTGGGCACCCCGAGGCCGGCGAGGATCTCCAGTCTGCGCACCACCGCGTCCGCCGTGTCCGGCAACTCCTCGAACTCCTCGTCCAGTTCCGCGAGCGAGGAGGTGACCGCCGTGTGCCACGCCGTGACCCGCGCCGCCAGTTCGGGAAGGTCGTCAGCCGACCAGTCGGCGCCCGCCGTGGTGTCCAGGTCGGTGACGAGCAGAGGCCGTCCGGCGGCCAGCACATCGGCCAGCGCCTGGCAGAGCAGCTGCAGTTCGGCGAACCGCGCCGCTCCGGGCTCGGTGACCGCCGCGCCCGCGGGTGCTTGACGCAGGAGCCGCCGTGCGAGGGTGCCGCCCGGGTCCCCCAGAGCGGTGGATACCTGGTCCGCCCGGTGGGCGAAGAGCCCCGCGCCGAGCACCGTCTCCAGCGCGCAGACTCCGAGGTCGGCCAGGCCGACCGGGGTGGGCGAGTCCGGGTCGCCGAAGGCGAAGCTCCAGCCCGAGGCAGGGCCGAGGCGGGTCTGGCACCACCGCTCCAGGGCGGGATCGAGGGCAGCCAGCGGCCGGTCCGCCGCCCAGCCCTCGGTTCCGGTCATGGGAGTCAGCAGGCCGAGGCGGTGGGTGACGTCGACGGCGGCGCGCGGGGTGCGCAGTACGTCGAAGTCCTGGGGGAGGTTGTCGCCGCGCGCGATGCCGTCGGCGGCCTGGCCGGCGCGCAGCGGGTTGCCCGCGACGAGGTGGTGCACGCTTTCGGCGAGCAGCAGGTCGCCGACGGCGTCGACGGTGGCCGCCACCTCGTCGACAAGCGGGAGAGCCTGGTCCAGCAGAGGCAGGAGGTCGTCGGAGAGCTGGGAGCGGAGGGGTTCCAGGTTCTGGAGGTCCCGGCCGTTCGCCAGAAAGTCGGCGACCAACGCCTGGCCGTCGACCACGTCGCGGGCGGCCGTCGCCGTACGCGCCTCCTCGCTGCCCGGCGCTTCCGGATCGGCGAGGCGCGGCGTGGGATAGCTCATGCGGAACGCGTTGATCAGCTGGTCCAGGTCAGCGTCGTGCAGCGCACGCTCGAGCCGGTAGCCCAGCAGCGCGCCGAGCGTCTGGCCGGACCGGATGCCGTCCACCACGGCGAGTGCCTTGCGCACGCGGCTCGCCCTGAGGTCGATGCAGAAGGCCTCGTCGTCGGTGTGGCTGAGCCAGCCCGAGCGCAGGACGGCGGCGGTGGTGGCCTGGTGCATGGAGGGTGCCATGAGATAGCCGTCGTTGCTCTGCCCGGACGTCCTGTCCTCACCGGAGTCGCCTCCGGTGGGCTCTCCGGTGTCGGCGGGAATCCCGCCCAAGAGCCAGGCGTTCCGGGCCTCTTCGTCCTCGGGCATCTCGTCACCACCCTCGGGCACCTCGCCACTGCCCTCAGGTGTCCCCTCACCGCCTTCAGCGACCTCTTCACCGGCCTCCCCGTCCCCGTCCTGTCCGGCCACCAGCTCATCGTCCTCCGGATCGGTGGGCACGCTCGGCGGTTCCCAGCCCCGGGGGTGCAGATCCGTGACCCAGCCGTACGCGCCGAGGTGGGTGCCCTCGGGGCGGTCGCGGCGCTGCCGTTCGAGCCGGGCCGAGGCGACGGATGTGATCCACGCGTCCAGGCGGTGGGACTGGGTGTCCAGCACCTCGCAGAGCAGCCGCTCCAACCGCGGCAGGTCCCCGGACGCCATGCCTTCGGCGATGACGAGCCGGTCGATGGCCACAGCCGCCCAGTCGAACAGGTCCGCAACGGTGCCGTCGGGGACCGTCACCTGATCGTCCAGCAGGCTCACGACGGGTTCCAGCGATCCACCGGCCTGTATGCGCTGCTGCAGCCGCTGGTAGTACATGTACAGAACGATGGTGGCGAAGTGGTACCAGAGCCCGAGCCGGCCGTCGCGCAGCCCCTTGAAGGCAGGGGCCAGGTCGAACATCGGCTGGAGGACCTCGGCCGAGGGGTCGCCGTGCTCGGCCATTGCCTCGCCGACGCCGCGCAGGACGCCGTGGAGCGTGCCGAGCGGTCCGGCGTTCAACAGCTCCTGGAGTTCCGGTGATGCCTCGTCGACGACGGAGAACTCCAGGGGAAACGGCGGGATCTCCAGGTCAGGTGGCTCCAGCCAGGCGAAATAGCTGTTGGTGGGGACGCCGACCGGGGTGTCGGGCACGGGCAGTACGGGCGGGTCGACGGGCACCTGCTGCACGAAGCGCACCCTGCGGGAGGCCGGCAGCCGGTGCAGCAGGTCGTTGATGACCTCGTCGGGGTCGAACCGGCTGCCGACACTCGGCGCACGCCAGGACTCCGACTCCGCGAAGCTCCGGAACCCCTGTATGTGGTCGAAGATCCGCGGGTCGACCTCGGTGCCGTGCCACAGGTCGAGCGAGGTGGCGGGCAGGATGCCGTACGGCTGTCGGCCGACGCGCAGCGTGGGCAACTGGCCCCGGGCGCGCACGTGGTCGATGAAGTGCGAGACGAGGAAGGCCAGATCCACCGGGGTGTCGGCGTCGTAGGCACGCCACCTGGTGGACGCGGCGCCCATCGCGCCGATCGCCGCGTGCAGTTCCGTGAGCAGGTCGTGGTCGTCCAGGTCGAGACCGTCGGCGGTCTCGGCCACGACGCGTCCGGCGGCAGGACCGAGGGCCAGGGCGATCCGGGCGGCGGCGTGGGGATCTCCCGGGGGAAGGTCGCCGAGGGCGGCGCCCTGCGCGTCGGCCTCCTCGGGGGTCGGCGGAGGCATGCGGGTGCGCCAGGCGGACCTGGTGGCGTCGGTGTTGTTGGTGGGTGTGCCGGTGGGCAGCACGGCCAGGCCGTCGGTGCAGCGGTGTGCGTCGAGCAGGGTGCCGATCAGCCCCTCGGTGTTCTCCGAGGTTCCGCCCCGCACGCCCGTGACGGTGACCAGTGCGAAATCGGGCCGCATCTCGCCCTCGATGAGGACTTTGACTCCCATGCCCACGCGGACGGCCTCGTCGAAGTCGCTCAGCCAGGCGGGGGGCTCGGGCGAGTCCGGGCCGGGGCCGACGTCGAGCACCTCGGGGATGGACGCGCCCTCCTCCCGCCAGAGCAGCACGGGCTGATCGTCGTCGTCGGCCTCGTAGCCGGAGAACACCAGCCGGTCGGGAAGCACGTAGCTGTGCGCAGCCCGGGTCCAGGTGCCCTCACGCATCTGCGGCTGCGCCTCCCACGGTTCCGGTGACGGCCCGGTGACGCCGGCCGGGGTCTCCGTGTCCGGCGGCTCCGTCCGGCTGGGCCGCAGCGCCTTCACCGCCCAGGCGGCCCGTCCGGGGCCGATGGCGGTGACGAGCCGCGTCCAGGCGCTCTCACGGCGCTCGTAGTGGGGGCCCGCGGCCCACACCTCGCGCCAGTACGCCTCGGTGGCGGTCCGTTCGGCCGCCGTGAGGGTGGGATCGAGGGAGTCGATGTGGATGTCGTCGGGGTAGGCGCGGATCATCAGCTCCAGGCCGGCCTCTCCGTCGTTGCGGTACACCGTCTCCAGGCGGAGCGGGAGGAGGAGCAGCGGGTCGGCTCCGCTGTCGTCGTCCCAGAGACCGGGTTCCGCGGAGGCCAGTTCGCGGTAGGCCTCGCGAGCGGCGTCGTGGCGCGTCTCCTGCGCGGCTGCGTCGTCCTGCGCGACCGTGAGTTGTTCTCCCAGATCCGGATCTGCGGCCAGCATGCGCTTGACGCACATGGCCAGTTCCGCGCGGGACCGGTCCCGGGCCATCCGGGCGTCGCGGACCTCCTGGTGGGCCCGCGCCGTTTCCAGGTCGACGCTCACTGCGGCTCTCCGATCAGTTTGCGGGCCGACATCAGGACCCTGAAGGGACGCTGCAGGGACACCATCGCCACCGTGGCTGCGTTCCACCGATCCGGTGGCTGCTCCTGCGCGGGTGTCGTGGGCGCCACGGAGAGATCGGCGAAGCCGCCTTCCGGGACCTCCCGCCAGGTGAGGTCCGACCAGTGCTCATAGCGGTCGGAAGTGGTGTCGAACCCGAAGCGCATCCGGTAACTGTTCTCGGCGAGCACGAACCACCAGTCGTGGATGTCCCCGTCCAGCACGAAGGTGTAGGCGACCGTCCGCTCGTCCAGGGTGAGCACCATCTTCGGGTGCTGCCACGTGCCCTCGGCGAGGTCGTCGGCATCGCTCACCGACGACGCCGGTACGGCGGCGACGAGCAGGTTGGGATACCGGTTCACGAGGCGGCCCCGGATGAGCAGGACGTCGACGTCGCCGGCGCCCTCCGAGAGTTGGTAGCCGAGTCCCTTCTCCCGGACCCAGCTGTGCACCGGCGGGACGTCCGGCGCGCCGTCCGGACGGGGCCAGAAGTGGGTGAAGGGGCTGCCGCGCAGGTCGGTGGGGTACTCGCGCCAGCGCATCTCGCGATTCATCTCGTCGTTCACGCCGACCATGAAGGAGGCGATGAAGGGCGCGTTCGCCTGGAGGAGCACGGCCCGGTCGTCGGGGATCGTCGCCGAGCCCGGCAGGAACCAGTCGGGGATGTCGTTCTGCAGGGCCAGGGCCATGGGCGCGGCGAAGTCGGGGGTGGCCATGATGGGTTCGCCCGGCGCTTCGGGCATGGTGAACGTGTCGTCGTCCGACAGGCTGACGATCTGGCTGTCCAGCCTGGCCGAGAGCAGGGGGGCGGGGTCGAGGGCCTCGGTGAGGCGGCTGTTCATCGTGTCCGCGTCGACGGGCACGCCGAACTCCAGGATGTGTGTCCCGGGGTCGTCGGTCATCGAGGCGGTCGGCGCCAGCGCGGTGTCGGGGTCGACGAGCGTCATGACGGCGTCCGGGGGCCGCACGGCGAAGGCCGAGGACACGTCCCCGACCAGGTTCTCCGGGCCGGCTACGGACAGGGCCCGGAACAGCCGCGTCGCCCCGGTGAGAGGCTCCTCCTCCGGCTCGGGGGCCGCCGCGAGGGTGGCGGCCGGACCTTCCAGGAGCGCGGTGATCGCGCCCGCCTGGGTGTCGAAGCCGTTCGCCATGGCCGAGGGGGCCATGGCCGACAGAAGCCTGATTCGCTCTGCGTCACGCACCTCACCGGTGGCGCGCACCGCATTGCTCACCACGGCGTTGAGTTCGTTCGCGTCCTCGCCTTCCATCGGCTCCGGTTGCGTGGAGCGGGTCACCATCGCCGTCGGCAGCGGCGGCAGCAGCTCGCCGCTGAGCGTGCGACGTGCGTACGACTCACCGTCGAGGCCCGCGTGCCGGGCCAGGGGTCCCCGGCGCCGCAGCAGCCGCCGCAGAGCGGGCGCGACCAGCTCGTTCGGGGCGGGGCTGACTGCGACCTCCGTCTTCAGCGGCAGCCCGCTGTCGGTACGGACGCGGTCGCGTGTGGGGGCGGCGAATCCGAGTGTCTCGTCCGGCGCGAGCGGCTGCACATGGCGCCGGTGCACGGACCCGGACACCGCGGTGCAGAATGCGGTGCGGTTGAGCAGCCGGTTGGCGTCTCGGACGGCTCCGATCTGGTTCCACGCCCCGGCCATCAGCCACTCCTGGTTGTCCCGCACCCAGCCGGCGCCGAGGGAGGCCGCGATCCGGGTCTCCGGATCGAGATTGAGCTCTTCGAGCCACCCCATGAGATGGTCGTCGAGCCGGTCGCGTACGGCCGGATGGCCGCCGTACAGGGGCGGGGCGACCACGCCCTCCCTGCCTCGGTCGAGGTACACGGCGACCCGCTCCTCGAAGTCGGCCAGGGCGGTCTCCGCCCCTTCGTCCTCGGGAGTGTCGACCAGCTGGAGCGCGCCTTGCACGGTGATGGTCTGCCGGGTGCCGGGTGGCCCGTCGGAGGCGAGCGGATCGTCGTACAGCCAGGGCTCGGTGATGTCGACGGTCCGCCCCGCCAGCAGGGCGCTCTCCTCGGGCGACAACGGGACGATCGCGGTGGCGAGTTGCTCGAAGTCGCCCGCCTCGCCGGTACGGAACTGCCAGCTGTGGTACACGGGCAGCCGGACGACGCCCTGGCCCGGCCACCAGGCGTCGCCGTGCGGTTCGGCGTCGGTGAGCCCGCCGGTGAGCCCGGCCACGACACCGCCTTGGAAGGCCGGCACGACACAGGCGGTGTAGTCGATGTTCGACCTCAGCCGCAGTGGACACAGCAGCCGCGAGGTCAGCGGCTCCGACCGGCCCGCCGGGCGTTGCACGTGGGCCCACTGCCAGGACTGCCCCAGCGACGGAAGGGCGGCTGTGTCCACGTCCACGAACGGCAGCGCGCGACCGCTCTGCAGCGGGTGCGCGGCGGTCTCCAGGGCGACCAGGACCAGCCAGGGGCGCAGCCTGCCGCCGTCGGCGCGCGCGGGCGTGAACAGCCACGGCAGTTCGGGTGCGTCGAACTCGATGCAGGGCATGTAGTTCGGCTCGGTGTCCTGGATGCCGGGCGGCGGGTCTACCCGTAGGACGCGCCGGGTGTCGATTCCGATGACGCCTTCCGGCCCGAGCATCCGCAGGTCCCCGAGCGGTGGCCGGACCGTCACCTCCTGGTCGGGCCCGAGGAGGGTGAGTTCGGGGCTGATCAGGGCCGGCCCGTCGGGCACGGTGCTGCTGAGCGCCGCGCCGATCGAGCTCTGCATGTACGGGGCGAACTCCAACTCCTCGGCCATCAGGTGCCCACCTCCCAGGCTTCGACGGCCCGTACGCCGGCCAGAGCGCCGCAGCGCAGGCGCAGCTCCGCGTCCGTGGGCGTCGGCCCGGCGTCCGTCTCGACGGGCGCCATGGACCAGGTCGACACCGCGGCGATCGGCGCCCGGTCGGTCACGAGAAGGGTGAGCTGGGTCTGCCACCAGCGCGGATCCCGTACGGAGGTCGCGACGGCCAGGTCCTCGGCGTCCGCGAGCGCGGCGATGCGCATGAACCGCAGCAGGTCCAGGGGCCGCTGCGGACGGGGGTCCGGGACCACCCTCGTCTCCCAGGCCAGCGTGGCCCTGACGAACGCGTCGTTCTCCGGCTCGGAGATGTCGGCCGAGAAGCGCCTGCCCGAGCGGTAGGTCTCGTACGCGGGGCGGGTCATCTGCTCGTCCTCGCTGAGCTTTCGGAACTGGCCGGGGGCGAAGGAGTCCACGGTCGGCCCGTCGTCGGCGTCCGCTCCGCCGAGGGTGGAGGAGCCGATGTCCCAGTGCTCGGCGGGCTCGACCACCGACGGGCCGAAGCGCTCGATGTCGACCCCGAAGGGCAGGACACGCTGCCGCGCGACGATGGTGCCGTGCGGATGGACCAGGCTGCCGTCGCCGATCAGCCGGTTGGCGGCCGGGGACAGCAGCACGGGCAGGTACTCGCCCTTGCCGGGCGGCATGGCGCTCCACGCCTCAGGGCGGGCGAACGCCTTCTCGAGCCTGCCTCGCAGGTCCGCGGGCTCGGCCGGCACGGCGGGCGGGGGATTGCCCCAGCGCTCGTCGAAGTCGAAGGAGGCGCTGAACAGGAACAGGTCGATGCTTCCGCGCCCGACCGCGTGCCAGGGCGCGGGCCCTTCCAGCGTGAGCGAGAAGGCGATGCCGAGCAGCGTCTCCCCGAACACCTCGACGGACACCGAGCCACGCATGTCGGCGGTGAACGACAGGGTGGGTTCCCGGCGGATCAGTACGTCGAGCCCGAACTGGCCGCGCAGCCCGCAGTCGGCGATCTCGGCGACCAGGGAGATCCGGGCCCCGAACTGGAGAGTGTTGCTGGTGATCGCGACGTACGCCTGACAGCGCAGCTGCATCCACGGCAGCGGCGAGAGGTTCATGGTCAGCCGGCGCAGCGCGGGCACGCCCCGCGGGACCGGGTACGCCGGGTGGAAGCCGCCCGCGCTCAGGACCAACACCGGGTCGGGGCTGCCCCGGCTGAGCAGTACGACGTCCCCTTCGAGCGGTACCCCCGCCATGTGCGAGCCGGTGAGGCTCGCCATCAGCAGCGCGCTGGGCTCGGCGCTGTCGTACTGTCCGGCAAAGGTGGCCTGGAGGTGGATCAGCGGCACCGCCGGGTCGGGCACCGAGACCCGGAGCACTCCGAGCAGTGACAGCCGTACGGGATCCGGAAGCTCGGCCACGACGGCCGCCGAGAGGGAGACGAGCCGTCCGCCCCAGGAGACCTGGAACATCGGCCCGACGACGGCGCGCCCGGGTGCGGTGGGGAACAGCGCAGGCAGCCGGGGCACGACCCGCTGTGCCGCGGCCACGGGGTCGGGGGGAAACAGCAGCTCGGCGGCCGTGCCATCGGCGATGGCGGCGATAAGGGCGTCCTGGTTCACCGCCTTGTTGACGCCCACCACGCCGCCCACGCCGCTGAGGGAGAAGCCGAGGCCGAGCTGGAGGCCGGGCGGGGGGAAGACGGCGCCGATCAACGCGATGAACGCCGGGCCGCCCGGTGCGGCGAGGTCCAGTTGCCCGAAGGCGGTCACCGTCGTGGCCGGCACAGCCGCGCTCAGCACACCGGAGTAGGCATCGGGCTGCCGGCGTTCCAGCCGACCGCGCAGTCGCACCGGAGGCAGGGTGGTGTCGATCTCCAGTTTCGTCGGGTCGACCGCCAGCCCTGCCAGATCGAGTCCGAAGATGCCGCCCATGTCATACCTCGCCGTCAGCGGTTCCCGGACAGGACCGTCCAGGGGAAGCGCCTCGTATCAAGCTACGGAAGGGGCGTCATCGCGACGTCATCGCGACGTCATCCCGCAAGGACTCGCGGCTGCCTGGCGCAGACGTCCCGCCGCCCGTCGGGTGTAATCCGAGTGGGTATGCGGACCTTTACACCTATAGCGTCGGAATGGTGAAGCGATGACCAGAACAGGAAACGAGGGACGAACAGTGGACAAGCTGACCGATACCGAAGCCGAGGCCCTCTTCACGGAGATCGACACGGACGGGGACGGAGAAATCCGACTGCGGGAGCTGAGGGCCTACGGACAGGCCCACGACACCACCATTCAGGGCATGAAGCTCGTCGACTTCGTCCGCGGTGCCGACACGGACGGCGACAGGAGGATCAGCCTGACCGAGTTCAAGTCGTTCTTCGGCTGATGTCCGGCTCTTCCCGGCGTTCCGACTGCTCCCGATAAGCCACCCCCACCTCACCCAAACTGCGCGACAACGCCGTGCAGTTGGCCGTCGCGTAGCTGATGACGAGTGCCGGGGGACTCGCGGCGGTGGACGCGGCATAGTGGCGGCCGCCGCGCAGGAGCACCGAGCGGTGGCGGGCGGCGCGGACGAGGGACTGTTCGTCGATGTGGGGTGGGAGCCGGATGTAGGCCTGGAGGCCGCCGGGGCCGCTCAGGAGCCAGGCGCCGGGGAGTTGGGTGTCGAGTTGGGCGCGTACGGTCCGACGGCGGCGGCGGAACTCGGTGCGGAGTCTGCGCTGGTGGCGGTCGAAGGCGCCGGTGTCGATGAAACGGGCGAAGGCGAGCTGTTCGAGGCCGGAGCAGCCGATGTCCCAGCCGGCACGTACGTGCTCGACGGAGGCCATGAAGTCGGAGGGGCCCACCAGCCAGCCGAGCCGCAGTGCCGGGGCGAGGGTCTTGCTGGCGCTGCCCGCGTAGACGACGCGGTCCGGTGCGAGGCTCTGCAGGGCGGGTGGCCGGTCGGCGGTGTCCAGCAGGCCGCTGTCGAAGTCGTCCTCCAGGATGCAGCCGCCGACCTTGCGTGCCCAGGCGACGAGCTGCGCGCGGCGTTCGCGGCTGAGACGTACGCCGGTGGGGAACTGGTTGGCGGGCGTGACCAGTACGGCCCGTGCGGCGCTCGCCTCGAGGCGTTCGACATCGAGGCCGTCCGCGTCGACGGGGATGCCGATGGGCCGCAGCCCCGATGTGGCGATGAACTCGCGTTCGCCGGGGTGGCCGGGGTCCTCGACCGCCAGGGTGGTGTGCCCGCGATCGAGCAGGACCCGGCAGACCAGTGCCAGGCCCTGGGCGAAGCCGGAGGTGATCATCAGGTCCTCGGGCCGGTTGCGCACTCCGCGGACCCGGCCGAGATAGCCGGTCAACACGTGCCGGGCGTGCGGGACTCCGGCGAGCGGGGCGTACCCGAGCTCCTGGTGGCCCGCCTCGTTGATGACGGCGGTCATGCAGCGGAGCCACTCCGCGCGAGGGAAGTCGATGGTGTTGGACGTGCCCGTGCGCAGGTCCCATCGGGCGTCCGGGGCCGGTTCCTCGGCGAGGGGAGCGAGGGCGGAGGCGCCTGTCTTCGCGCCGGTGTGCTCGGCGACGCACGTGCCCGAACCGCGGCGGCTCGTCAGGTATCCCTCGGCCGTCAGCTGGTCGTACGCCTCGACCACCACGCTGCGGGACACGCCGATGTCGACGGCGAGCTGACGGGTGGAGGGTATGCGGGTTCCAGGCTTTAATGTTTCACTCTCAACCAAATTTCGGAGGGAGTCCCGCAATTGCATGGCCAGCGGAATCCGAGAATCCCGTTCCACCGTGAGCGCGATGTGGCGTGACAAGTGGTCTCCTCTCGAAGGGTCGAAGTGGTATGGCCGGAGCATTCAAACATTTGATGGAGTTGCCTCGCACGCGCATTCGGCCACTCTCAGACCCGGTGGCCGGTGCGGCAGGGGGGAACCGGCCGTTGCGGGTCGGGGCGTGCGAAGTGCGGTGCTGTGCCCGGCGAAGGGGCGCGCTCCCGCGGTACGGGGGACCTATTCCTCGACGCCCCTGCGGTCCTTGAGATCGAAAGGCAAGCGTTGTGTCATTGGTTTCGGTGCAATCGGCTGCGGCGTTGTCGCATGAATCAGGCAATCGGGGGCCTTTCGCGTCCACAGGGGCCGATCCGGCTTCGGAAGTGCCCGAAGAAAACGCCCTGACGGAAAAAATTGCGGTACGGGTGACGTCGGACGAGCTTCCTTACGTCGACGCCCTCCATCTCTACCAGGAATTGTCCGCCATCCGGACGCCGGACGACGTCTATCTCTTCGAGAGCCTCGACGGCCCCGACCAGGACCGGCACTTCGCCGCCGTCGGCTGTGGACGGCTGGCCGAACTGCGCGTCTACGCCGACCACGTGGACCTCATCGCCCCTGGAGTGCTCGGCGAGGCGCTCACCGCCGCCGTCTCGGCCGCCGCCGGCCGGACACCGACACACGTCGACGACACCCGCAGCTGGCCCCTGGCCGGACCGGACACGGTGTGGCGGGTGCTGCGCGCGGCACAGGACGCGTTCGACCTCGACACCGACGTGCCCACCGGCACCTTCGCCTTCGGATTCCTCACCGCCCTGTCCTACGAGGCGGCCTGGGCGATGGAGGAACTGCCTGCTCAGCAGACCGCATCCGGCCTGCCGCGGTGCACGCTGACCCTCTTCCAGGACACCGTCTGGTACGACCTGCGCGACGGCGGAGTGCGCCATCTCGCCGCCCAGGGGCCCCAGCTCGACGGCACGGCCCCGGACCTGCGGGCGGCCATGGACCGTGCGCGGTCCCTGGGCACCACACGGTCGGCGGTCCCGGACGCGCCGAGCCCTCGTTCGGTGCGCGACACGGTGGACGAGGAGACGTTCACCGCTCGCGCCCGACGGTGCCTGGAGCACATCGGAATCGGTGACAGCTACCAGATCCAGATCGGCCACCGCGTCGACGTGGAAACCGAACTGACGCCCATTCAGGTGTACCGGCGGCTGAGCCACCGCAACCCCTCCCCGTACATGTACCTCGTGCCCTGGGCGGGCCGCACGGTCATCGGGGCCAGCCCCGAGCTGTTCGTGCGCATCAAGGACGGCGACATCTCGATGCGGCCCATCGCGGGCACCACGCCCCGGGCCGCCGACCCCGCCGAGGACGCCCGCCGGGTCGCGGAACTGCGCGCGAGCGCCAAGGAACAGGCCGAGCACGTCATGCTGGTCGACCTGTGCCGCAACGACATCGGCCGGGTGTGCGTGCCGGACACGCTGCGCGTCGACACGATGATGGAGGTGGAACCCTTCGCCTACGTCCACCACCTGGTGTCGACCGTCTCCGGCCGGGTCCGCGACGGCCTCGACGTCTGGGCGTCGATCTGCGCGACCTTCCCCGCGGGCACCATGACCGGCGCGCCCAAGCTGCGCGCCATGGAGATCATCAACGACCTCGAGGAGGAGCCCCGCGGCATCTACGCCGGCGCGCTCGGCCTCGTCGACGTACGCGGCTTCGCGGTCCTCGCGCTGTGCATCCGCACCGTCGTCCACGACGGGGACCGCTACAGCACCCAGGCGTCGGCCGGGGTCGTCGCGGACTCCGAGCCGGCCGCCGAATGGCGCGAGACGCTGGCCAAGATGAGCGCCGCCTACTGGGCGCTGACCGGTGAGGAGCTGCTCGCATGAAGGTCCTGCTCGTGGACGCGTACGACAGCTTCAGCCACATCATCGACCAGTACCTGCTCAGCCTCGGCGCGCAGACCGAGGTGGTGCGCTCGCGGACCCGCTCGACCGAGGCGCTGGTGGCGTCGGCGCCCGACGCGGTCGTCCTCGGACCGGGACCCGGGCATCCGGCCGACTCCGGGCACGTCGAGCTGGTGCACGCCTTCGCCGGACGCGTCCCGCTGCTCGGCGTGTGCCTGGGCCACCAGGCGATCGGCCTCGCCTACGGGGCGCGGATCGCCGTGGCCGAACGGCTCATGCACGGCAAGACCAGCCCCGTCGAGCACGACGGACAGGGCGTCTTCGAGGGCGCCCCGCACCCGCTGACCGTCACCCGCTACCACTCCCTGGTCATCCAGGAACCCGCCGCGCCGCTCGTGGTCACGTCGACGTCCACCGACGACGGCTGTGTGATGGGCGTACGCCACGCGGAACTGGACGTCGAAGGCGTCCAGTTCCACCCGGAGAGCGTCATGACCCAGGACGGGATGCGGCTCTTCCGCAACTTCCTGGCACGAGCCGAAGCGGCCACCGCCGCCCTGCGGTAGACGTACCACGCTCCGCCGACGGCGCGCCTCGCGCCGTCCACCCCCGCCGCCGAGCGACGGCATTCGCTCCCGCCCCGTCACAGTCGCCGCGCTCCCGCGCGTGGCTGTGTCGGCGCGGCACCAGGCTGCCCCACGCGTACGGCAGCACCGTCGAACGTACAAAGGAACCCGACGCCCATGTGGCTTCCCACGCACGGACCCGCGGCCGAGTTCGCCGCGCGGTACCTGGAACTCCACCGTGCCTTCTACAACCGCACCCTGTCCGCCGCGGACCTCGACGACTGGCGCCGCAGCCAACTGGCTACGGTCCTGGAGCAGGTCAGCACCCGATCGCCGTTCTACGCACGCCACTTGAAGCAGGCCGACCTGTCCGCCGCCACGCCGGAGGACCTCACCGGGCTGCCCTTCACCACCAAGGCGCATCTGCGCGAGGAGATGCTGGACGTCCTCAGCCGGCCGCTCGCCGAGGCCCTCTTCTTCTACGAGACGACCGGCACGACCGGCCGCGCCACACCCTGCCCCCGCGACGGCCGCGAGATCGTCGCCAGCAACGCCCATGTCACCGAGTCCTGGAGCTCGATCTTCCGCCACCACTTCGGCGAACACGCCCCGCGCATCGGCCTGATGGGCCCGACCGAGGTGCACTCCTTCGGCGACACGCTCGGCGACATCGCCCGCAACACCGGCTCCATGAACGCCAAGATCTGGCCCTACTCGCCCGTCATCGGCTTCCAGAAGGCCCTGCAGCTGATGAAGGACCTCGAACTGGAGGTCGTCTGCTGCACGCCCGGCGTCGCCCTCACCCTGGCCAAGGCCGCCGAGCACTACGGCTACGACCTGCGGCGGGACTTCGCGGTCAAGCTGCTCTTCGTCACGGGCGAGATGTGCACCCCCGCCCTCGCGCACAACCTGGAGACGGTCTGGGGCGCCGACGTCTACAACATCCTCTACGGCTCGCAGGAAGCCTTCGTCGTCGCGACCGCCTGCCGCAACAAGCGGATGCACCTCTCCCAGACCAACTACATCGTCGAGGTCGTCGACCCGGAGACCGAGGAGTCGAACGGCCCGCGCGGCACGGGTGAGCTGACGCTCACCATGCTGATGGACGGGGTGAAGCCGCTGGTCCGCTACCGCACCGGCGACGTGGTGGCGGTGACGGAGTCCGACTGCGACTGCGAGATGCCCGGCGACCTCGTACGGATCGTCGGCCGCACCCTGGACCGCATCGAGCTCGGCGGACGGCGGTTCACGGCCGGCCAGATCGAGACGGCCGTGCTGACCGACGTCACCGGGTCCGCCGGATACCAGGTGGTCATCGAGCAGGACGCCGCAGGCCAGGACCGGCTCACGGTACGGCTGGAACTCCTCACCGGCCTGGTGGACGACCCCGAGGCACTCGCCGACGCGGTACGCGCACGCACCGCGGACGCGCTCGGCGTGCCCGTCACCGTCGAGCTCAGCGACGGGCTCGACCCGATCGTCAGCACCGGCGCGTTCGTGAGCTGGAAGGCCGCCCGCGTGGTGGACCGGCGCACCGCGACCGATCACGAGACCTCGGTGGCACAGCGGATGGCGGCGAACCGTGGCTATACGACCTGACCTGGCGGCCGGGACCCTCCGGACCGCCTCGCTGCCCCGCGCCCTGGCGAGCGAGTACGCCGCACGCTGGAGCGAACTGTCCGAGCGGTGGGCGGCACGCCCCGGATCCGTGCTCGGGACACTCGGCCCCGCGGGCACCTCCAGCGACCTCGTCGCCCGCTACCTCGCCGCCGAGCACAACCTGCGCGTCGAGCTGCACGACACCTTCGACGACGTCCTGGACCGACTTCTGCTGCGCAAGCTCGACTTCGCCCTCGTACCGAGCGCCTACGCGGGACTCACGCGCTTCCACTGGCACCGGGCGCTGCGGCTGCGCGCGTTCTTCCCGCGCGCCACCCCGGAGTACGGCATCGCCGCGGCCGCGAGCAGCCCGTTCCAGCCGGGTGACGGACCCCTGTCCGTCGCCGCGATGTGGGAGGTACGGCGGATCTACGCCGAGGTCGTGCCGCCGGCGCTGCGCGGCCGGGACGTCGACTGGGTGGACGCCTCCTCCACCCAGCACGCCGCCCAGATCGTCGCGGGCGGCGGCGCCCAGCTCGCGGTGACGAACGCCCCGGGAGTCCAGGCGTACGGACTGCGCTGGATGGCGACCCGCCCCGGCGCGGAGATCCTCTGGACGCTCTTCGACCACGCGGAGGAGTCCGGGACGCCGGAACAGCCGCACAAGCCGTTGACCGCGGACCCGCAACCCTGATCACAGGAGATACGACGTGCCACGCAAGACCTTGCTCCACCGTGCCACGGTCCAGGAGGGCCTGGGCCGGCCCTCGCTGCCGCGGCACAGCGTGCTGATCGACGGCGACCGCATCGAGGCGGTGCTGCCGGAGGGGCTCGCCCCACTGAACGCGCCCGGCGTCGACGTGCTCGACCTCGACGGGCGGACGGTGATGCCCGGCATGACCCTCGGGCACACCCACATCGCCTACCTGAACGTCCTCAACGGACGCGAGATGCTCTTCAAGTACTCGGTCCCCGACCTCACCCTCGCCGCCGCGCGCAACGCCGAGAACCTGCTGGCCCTCGGCTACACCGCCTTCGTGGGCGCCGGTTCGGTCTCCGGCATCGACATGGCGCTGCGACGCGCCGTCGACGCCGGGCAGTTGCGCGGCCCCCGGATCACGCCGTGCAGCCGGGACCTGATGGTGTCGGGACCGCCCGAGCGCCGCAACCCCGAGGTCAAGAAGCGGATCCCGAGCGATCTGATGCGGCTGGCGGACACCCCGGAGGAGATGGCGGAGTACGTCGCCACTGAGATCGCGCAGGGCGCGGAGATCGTCAAGGTCTTCTCCTCGGGCGACGACACCTTCCCCAACGGGCGCTCCCACGAACTCCTCTTCACCCCCGAGGAGCTGAAGATCGCGGCGCGCACCGCCCATGAGCACGGGGCCCGGATCCGCGCCCACTCCCGAGGGCTCGACGGCATACGCAACGCCATCGCGGCCGGAGTCGACGTCATCGACCACGCCACCTACGCCGACGACGAGGCGCTGTACGCGATCGCCGAGCGCGGGATCTTCGTCGTACCGAGCCTCTACCAGCCGCACATGCTGCTCACCACCGGCACCCAGCACGGCAAGACCACCGAGTACCTGGAGACGCTGGAGTTCGAGGCGGAGGTGGCCAACTCCCTGCGCATCCTGCCGATCATGGTGGAGCTGGGCATCCCGGTGGTGGCGGGTGACGACTTCGGCTTCGCCTGGACCCCGCACGGCACGTACGCCAAGGAGCTGGAACTGTACGTCGAGATGGCGGGCATCCCGGCGCCGACCGTGCTCACCTGGGCGACCGCCAACGGGGCCCGGCTCGCGGGCCGCGGCGACGACGCGGGCACGGTGCAGGCCGGACGCCTGGCCGACCTCGTCGTGACGAACGGCGACCCCGCCGAGGACATCTCCGTCCTGAGCCGGCCGGGAGGCATCGAACTGGTCCTGCTCGGCGGGGCCCCCGTCGCGGGCAGCGCCGAGCCGTTCCGGGCCGGCACCGCACCGTACGCCGAGCTCGACGGCGCCCCGGCATCCGCGGGAGCCGTGCGATGACCAGGACCCAAGCACGCCTCCCCGTGACCCCGCTGCTCGCCGTGGGCGCGTTCGCCATCGGCACCGACACCTTCGTGGTGGCCGGGGTGCTGCCCGAAGTCGCCCAGGACCTCGAGTCCAGCCTGGCCGACACCGGTTGGGTGAGCACCGTCTTCGCGCTCACCTACGCCGTCCTCGCGCCCGTGCTCGGAGCGCTCACCGGCCGCCTGGAGCGCCGCTCGGTCCTCGTCCTCTCGCTGAGCGTGTTCACCATCGGCAACGTGGCCTCCGCCCTCTCCACCGGGCTCGCCGCACTCCTCGCCGCGCGGATCCTGACCGCGGCGGGAGCCGCCCTCTACATCCCGGCCGCCTCCGCGTCGGCCGCCGCCCTGGCCGCCCCGGAACGCCGGGGACGCGCCATGGCGGTGGTGCTCGGCGGGCTCTCGGCGGCGACCTTCGCGGGGGTGCCGTTCGGCACGTGGCTCGCCGCCGACCTCGACTGGTCCGCCACGTTCTGGCTGCTGGCCGGACTCGGCGCGGTGTGCGCCGTCGCCGTGGCCGGCGGGCTGCCCGAGGTGCGGCTGCCCGCCGCACCGGGGCTCGCGGCCCGCCTCGCGCCCGCGCGGGACCCGAGGGTGCTGTGCACGGTGCTGACGACGCTCGCCTTCATGACGGGCGGCTACCTCGCGCTGACCTACATCGGCGCGGTCCTCGCCCCGGCGACCGACGGCGACGGCACCACGCTCGCCGTACTGCTGCTCGTCTTCGGCGTGTTCGCGGTGGGCGGCACCATGATCGGCGGGCGGGCCACCGACCGCTGGGGGCCGACCCCTGTCCTGCTGGCGTCGGTCGCGGGCCTGGCCGCCGTCCTGGTGACACTGCCGCTGACCCGGGACTCCCTGGCCACCGCGATGGTGGGCATGGCGGCATGGGGTGTGACCGCGATGGCCACCCAACCTCCGCAGCAGCACCGGCTGTTCGCGATCGCACCCACGTCGGGGCCGCTCCTGCTCTCTCTGAACTCGTCCGCCACCTTCGCCGGCATCTCCCTGGGCGGCTTCATCGGCGGCCGCGTACTGGAGCACGGCGGGGCCCACGGGGTGGACCGGCTCGGCCAGTTCGGGGCCGCTCTCGCGGCGGTCGGACTGCTGACCGCCCTCCTCGGGGCGCGGCTGCGGACCGCCGAGCCACAAACCGACGCGGCGTCCGCCCCCGTTCCCGCGGGCGACCCCGGCTGACGCCCCGGCACGGCGGACTCCCGCCGCCTTGGGCCGACACCCGGCACAGCGGACCCCGCGGCCGGCAAGTGGCCTCACGCATTGCCCCGTAATTGGCCACCGCCGGCCCCCCATCCGCTCCCTACTGTCGACCCGTCAACAAGGCCCGCCCGGCACAACCGGCACGGGCGGCCGCCGCCCGGAAGAAACGAAGGACCACACACCCATGGAAAGCGACCGCCCCCACTCGGACACCCGCTCCCTCAGCGTCGGCGTCGACGCGCGCGTGTGGGAGCGCGTGCCCGGCTACGTCCTCGGCCTGATCGCCGTACCGGACGTCGGCGTCGTCGCGGACGCCCCGCAGGTGGCGGACCGCCTCACCGCCGCCGAGGACGCCCTGCACGGCGAAGGGCTCTCCAAGGCCGACGTCTCCGCCTTGCCCTCCATCGCCGCCTGGCGGGACGCCTACCGGGAGACGGGCGTGAACCCCAACCGGTTCCCCTGCGCCGCCGAGTCGGTGCTGCGCAGGGTCGCCAAGGGAGACCGGCTGCCGCGCATCAACTCGCTGGTGGACCTGTGCAACGCGGTGTCCCTGGAGAGCCGGCTGCCCGTGGCCTCGTGCGACGTGGGCGGCATCGAGGCGGAGCTGTCCGTGCGGCTCGCCGACGGGAGCGAGGTCTATCTGCCGCTCGGCGCCCCCGACGCCCCCGAGCACCCCGAGCCCGGCGAGGTCGTCTACGCCGACGACCAGGGCCGCGCCCACTCCCGGCGCTGGAACTGGCGGCAGGGCGACCTGGTCAAGTCGGACCTCGGACGGCGCCGGCTCCTGCTCACCGTCGAGTCGGTGCACGAGGGCGGCCGCGCCGAGGTGGAGCGGACGCTCGGACAGCTCACTCAGGCGCTCACCGGCCTCGGCGCCGCCCCCGAGCCACCGCGGATCCTCGACGGCGCCACCACCCGCGTGGAGCTGTTCGGCGCCCTGTCGGCCGCGCCGGTCCGCTGAGCCGGTCCCCACTCTTGGATGAGGAGCAGGACATGAACCGTTCGATCCTGGTGATCTACCGGCCCGCCGCCGGGCGCTACGTCGCCCAGTTCCGCAGCATCGTGGCCGCCGCCGACGACCTCGGCGTGGGGACCGTGGTGCTGCTGCCCGCCGGCTGGCAGGCGCCGGAGGCCGAGGGCCTGGCGCAGTACCACGCCGACCTGGACGACACGGCGGCCGTACGCGCCGCCGTCGACGGAATCGTCACCGAGCACCGCATCGAGCGCATCTTCCCGCTGTTCGAGGGAGATGTGCTGCCCGCCAGCCGCGCCCGGCGCGACCACGGCATCCCGGGGCTCACCCCGGACCAGGCGCTCAACTTCCGCGACAAGAACGTGATGCACCGCCGGGCCGAGGAACTCGGTGTGCGGGTCGCCCGGTCCTGCCGCCCCGACACCATCGGCGCCGTCACGGAGTTCGCCGAGGAGGTGGGCTACCCGGTCGTCGTCAAGCCGTACGCGGGCTGGGCCTGCGGCCGCACCTACCGGGTGGACGGCCCGGCGGACCTGGAGCGGGTCTGGGAGGAGATGGGCGACGACCGGCACGAGTACCGCGTCGAGGAGTTCATCCGCGGCACGGAGTACCACGTCGACTCGCTCTTCAAGGACGGCGAAGCGGTCTTCGCCCAGCTCTCCCGCTACACCTACTCGGTCCTGGAGTACCTCAACGAACCGGGCGGCACCATCTCCCGCAAGCACGACCTGTCGGCGGGGGAGCAGCGCATCCTGGAGCTCAACACCGTGGTGCTGCGCGGCTTCGGCCTCGCCACCGGTGTGGTCCACGCCGAGTTCTTCCTGCTGGACGACGGGGACGTGGTGTTCGGCGAGGCGGGTGCGCGGGCCGGCGGTGGCTCCATCGTCCCGGCGATCGAGGCCGGACGCGGGATCAACCTCGCGGGAGAGTGGTGCCGTCTGGAACTCGACCCGGCGCACCGCACCGAGGCCCGCCTCGGCCCCGAGATCGGCACCGAGTACCTCGCCTCGGACCGTTACGGACACATCACCGCCATCACCACCCCGGCCGAACTGATGGAGCTCGACGGAGTCCTGGACGCCGACGTGTGGAAGCAGGTCGGCGACGTCCTGGCCCCGCCGACCGCCTCCAACGACGTCCTCGGCTGGTACGTGTGCGAGGGCACCGACTTCGACGACATCCGGGCCCGCTTCAAGACCGTACGCGACGCCTTCCGCGTGGAGACGGCGCCCGAGGTCACCGCCGGCACCACGGGCGGGCAGGCACAGCGATGACGTGGCTGACCCGGTTAAGGGAACTCCCGCTCGCGCTGCGGGTGTTGTTCCTCGCCTCCTTCATCAACCGCGCGGGCATGTTCGTCTTCCCGCTGCTCGCCGTCTACCTGGTGCGCGGCAAGGACCTCAGCCCCGGCGAGGCCGGACTGCTGATCTCGGTCGGCAGCACCGGCCTGCTCGTGGGCAGCCTGCTGAGCGGGCCCCTGTGCGACCGGCGCGACCGGCGCACGGCCCTGCTCACCGCGCTCCTGCTGAACGCCGCGGGCTATCTCGGCCTCGCCGTGCTGGACGGCCCCCCGTGGACGTACGCCGGACTGCTCTTCGTCGCCCTGGTCGGCATGGGCATGTTCGGGCCGGCGTCCAACACCCTGGTCGCCGACCTGACCGCGCCCGAGCAGCGGCCGTTCGCCTACACGGTGAGCTACATCGGCAACAACCTCGGCATGGGCATCGGTCCCTTGCTGGGCGGCCTCGCGGCGGCGTACTCCTACCACGTCATGTTCGCGGGCAACATCATCGCCGGCCTGCTGTGCGCCGCGCTGATCGCCCTGTGGGTGCCCTCCGACCGACGCGACAAGGTCAAGAGCAGCAAGGACAAGGCGCGTTCGGGCCCGCTCGGCCACCACCACGTGCTGCTCCTGGTGCTCGTGTCCTTCTTCTACGTGGTGCCGCTGATCGGCCTCGAATACGCGCTGCCGCTCGCCGTCACCACGGTCCTGCACGAATCGGCCGGTCTGGTCGGCGTCGTCTACACCGTCAACAGCATCGTCGTGGTCGGCCTCGGGCTGGCCATGGAGAAGCGCATGCAGGGCCACGGCACCAAGCCGCTGCTGCTGGTCAGCGGAGCGCTGTGGGCCGCCGGCCTGGCCGTCATCGTCGTAGGCTTCTCGCTGCCGGCGATCCTGCTGTCCACGGTGATCTGGACGCTCGGCGAGATCATCGCCTCGGTGGTCGTGCCCACCTACATCGCCGACCACGTCGACGAGCGCCGAGTCGGCAGCTTCATGGCGCTGAACGGCTTCGTCCTCGGGCTCGCCCGGCTCGCGGTGCCCGCGGGTCTCGGCGCGCTGTGGACCGCCCAAGGCCACCGGCCCGTCTTCCTCACGCTGCTCGCGGCACCGCTCGTCGGCATGGCCGCCTACGCCGTGCTGCGGACCAGGCCCACGGCCGCCGCCCGCAGTCCGGAGCCCGCCGCGGCCCCGGCCACCACCTAGACCATCCGCCTCCACGCACCGACGATCACGGGAAAGTGTTCATGTCTCAGACGAAGTTCCTGCTGTCCGAAGACCAGCTGCCCACCACCTGGTACAACGTGGTGGCGGACCTGCCCAAGCCGCTGGAGCCGATGCTGCACCCCGGCACCCGGCAGCCCGTCACCCCGGACGACCTGGAGCCGCTGTTCCCCGCGGAACTCATAGCCCAGGAGTTCTCCACCGAGCGCGAGACCGACATCCCCGGCGCCGTGCTGGACGTCTACAAGCAGTGGCGGCCCAGCCCGCTGGTGCGGGCCCGCCGCCTGGAGAAGGCCCTGGACACGCCGGCGCGGATCTACTTCAAGAACGAGGGCGTCAGCCCGGCCGGCAGCCACAAGCCCAACACGGCCATCCCGCAGGCCTACTACAACAAGCAGGCCGGCGTGGGCCGCCTCACCACCGAGACCGGCGCCGGACAGTGGGGCAGCTCCCTGTCACTGGCCTGCCGGTACTTCGGCCTCGTCTGCGAGGTCTACATGGTGAAGGTGAGCTACCAGCAGAAGCCCTACCGTCGCGGCCTGATGGAGACCTACGGCGCCACCGTCACCGCCAGCCCGAGCGAGCTCACCCAGGCCGGCCGGGACGCCCTCGCCGCCGACCCCGACTCGCCGGGCAGCCTCGGCCTCGCCATCTCCGAGGCGGTGGAGGCCGCGGTGACCAGCGGCGGCACCGCGAAGTACGCCCTCGGCTCGGTGCTCAACCACGTGCTGATGCACCAGACGATCATCGGCAAGGAGGCGCAGCTCCAGATGGAGCTGGCCGAGGACTACCCGGACATCGTGATCGGCGCGGCGGGCGGCGGCTCCAACTTCGGCGGCCTGGCGCTGCCGTTCCTGGGCGAGCAGCTGCGCGGCGGGCGCTCGGTGCGGGCCATCGCCGTCGAGCCCGCGTCCTGCCCGACCATGACCGAGGGACGCTTCGACTACGACTTCGGTGACACGGCCGGCATGACCCCGCTGACCAAGATGCACACCCTCGGCCACGACTTCGTGCCGCCGAGCATCCACGCGGGCGGCCTGCGCTACCACGGCATGTCCCCGATCATCAGCCAGCTCAAGGAGCTGGACTACCTGGAGGCGCGCGCGGTGCCGCAGACCGCGTGCTTCGAGGCGGGCGTCACCTTCGCCCGCAACGAGGGCATCGTGCCCGCCCCGGAGTCCACGCACGCGGTGCGCGTCGCCATCGACGAGGCGCTCGCCTGCAAGGAGTCCGGCGAGGCGAAGACGATCCTGTTCTCCCTCTCCGGCCACGGCCACTTCGACATGCAGGCCTACATCGACTACTTCGGCGGCAAGCTGACCGACTGACGCGAGGACCCAAGGCGGAGCGGGACAGGGGGTCCCGCTCCGCCGCGCGATCACCAACAGGGGGAAAACATGCTCACAGCACAGGGAACACCGCCGGACATACGGGGGGACCGGCCCGTCATCCTCGGCATCTCGGGGTCGGAGCGCGCGGGCGGCAACACCGACCTGGCGCTCCAGTACTCGGGAGAACTGGTGCGCAAGCGCGGCGCCGACTTCCAGACCCTGTACCTGCGCGAGCACCGCATCTCGCCGTGCAGCCCGTGCGGCGACTGCAACAACCGCACCCTCCCATGCGGGGTGCGCGACGACATGCCCGCCATCATCGACCGGATGCGGCAGGCCGACGGGATCATCTACGCCGTGCCGGTGCACGGCTTCGGCCTCGCCCATCTCATGCAGATCTTCATCGAACGGGCGGGCGTCGGCTTCCTGCGCTTCGAGCGGCCGCTCGCCAACAAGGTCGGCGGCATCATCGTCACGGCCCGCCGCTACAGCGACGCCTCCGTCCACCACCAGCTGGTCGACAATCTGCTGCTCAACCGGATGATCCTGGTGGGCAGTGGGTTCCCGGCCCTGCTGCGCAACACGGCGAGGGAGCCGGGCCTCAATGACCCCGAAGGCGTGGACGCCCTGGAGCGCATGGCCCACCGGATGGTGGACATGGTCCAGCTGCTGCGCCGTCACCAGGCCGAGACCGGCGAACCCGTGCTGCCGCTGGACGACCAGAACGAGCGCGTCGAACGCCGCCGGCCCCACCTGGTCGACAGCGCCCAGCGGCCCGCCTGACCACACCGCGCCGGTCTGCCGTCCCTCATCATCCGACCACCGCACGATCAGGAGCACTCACATCATGTCCACCGTCACCCCCGCCGTCGTCGGCATCGACTTCGACAGCATCCCCTGGGAGAAGTGGCACAAGCCCGGCGCCGACGGCCGGGTGAAGATCGCGTACACCGGCGGGTACCGGGTGCGTCTGCTGGAGCTCCCCGCGGGCTTCAACGAGCTCAAGTGGTGCGAGCACGGCCACCAGGGATACGTCCTCCAGGGCGAGTTCACCATCCACTTCGACAACCGCTCGGTGCCCTGCCGTCCCGGCATGGGCTTCATCATCCCCGGCGACGAACGGCACCGCTCCCAGGGCTCCGACACCGAGTCCACCGTCGTCTACGTCGTCGACCAGGTGCCCGCGCCATGAGCGGCACCGACAGGATCGAGGAACTGCGCGTCTCGATCGACGCACTCGACCGGAGAATCGTCGCCCTGCTCGCCGAACGCACGGCGGTCGTCCGCGAGCTGACCGAGTTCAAGCAGGACGAACAGACGGTCCGCTCGCCCCAGCGGGTGGAGCAGGTGATCGCCAAGGTGCGCGATCTCGCCGACGCGCAGGGCATGCCGCCCGCCATCGCGGAAGCCGTGTACCGCACGCTGATCCGTGAGCTGACCGACCTTCAGCTGCGGCGGCTCGCCGAACGCCGGGCCGCCGCAGCGCCGGCCGCGGCGAACGGAGCGGCATGACCCGCCGCGGACTCGCCGATCTGCGCACCGCGCTCGCCGGTCTTGACCCGCTGCCCGGCGAGCTGGTGCGGGTCCGGGAGGAGGTCCCGGCCCGGTTCGGGGTCACCGCCCGGTACGCGAAGTGGGCCGGGACACCCGCCCCGCCGCCCACGGGCCCCGGCCCCGCCGTGCTGTTCGAGCGGGTGGCACCCAGCGGCGCCGGGGCGGCCCGCTCGGTGCTGATCGGTCTGTACGGCAGCCGCCGGCGCGCCGCGGGACTGCTCGGGTTCACCCCCGCCGAGATGGCCCACCGGCTGCTCGACGCCGTGGCCTCACCGGTGGCACCGTCGTACGTTCCCGAAGGGCGGGTACAGGCCCGCGACCTGCTCGCACCCGATCTGACGGCGCTGCCGATCCCCGTCCTCACCGACGAGGACGCGGGGCCGTTCCTGACGCTCGGCGCGGTCCTGGCCACCGACCCGGACACCGGTGTACGCAATCTGTCCGTGCACCGCATGTGCGTCCAGGGCCCCGACCGGCTCACCATCTGGATGGTGCCCGGCCGGGACCTGGAGGCGGCCGGGCAGGCGGCACGCCGCCGGGGCGAGAACCTGCCCGTCGCGATCCACCTGGGCCTGGGACCGGCCCTGCTGCTCGCCTCGTGCTGCCCGACCTCCCTGGTGCCGGCGGGCGTGGACGAGCTGGCGGTGGCGGGCGCCCTCGGCGGCGCACCCGTCGAACTCGCCCGGTGCCGGACCGTCGACGCGGAGTACGTCGCCCACGCCGAGTACGTCATCGAGGGCGAACTCCTCGCGGACCTGGCCCCGGAGAACCCGAACGGCCCGTCCGCCACCCCCGAGTTCCTCGGCTACCAGGGGCGCGCGCACCCGGCGCTGCCCACGGTGCGCGTCACCGGTATCACCGCACGCGACGGGGCGATCCTGCAGACCGTCTCGGGCCCCGGTCACGAGCAGTCGGTGCTGCTCGGCTTCGGCATGGAGGCCGCCGTCCTGGACCGGCTGCGCCGCCTGGGAGCGCCGGTCGGTGCCGTGCACTGCCATACGGCCGGCGGCGGCCAGCTGATGGTGGTGATCCAGTGGAAGGCCAAGCGTTCGGACGCCGACGACCTGCTGGTCCGCGAGGCCGCCGAGTCGGTCCTGGAGACGTTCCGGATGGCCAAGATGGTCGTCTCGGTGGACGAGGACGTCGACGCGGAGTCGGACGCCGACCTGTGGTGGGCGATGGCCACCCGTGTCCAGGCGGACCGGGACCTGACCGTGCTGCCCGACCGGGAGGGCTTCCCGCTCGACCCGACGCAGTCCACCGCCTACTCGGACAGCCTCTCCGCCGACGGGCGGACCGCGAAGGCGCACTTCGACTGTACGGTGCCGTACGCGCAGCGCGCCCGCTTCCGCCGGCCCCGCTTCACCGAGCCCGAGGCGACACCGGACGCCTTGGTGCCGCCCTCGCGGATCAGCGGCCCCTCGCCTCGCGCACAGCGGCGGCCAGCAGGGCCACGCCCTCGGTGATGCGGGCGGTGGGCAGCGCGGCGTAGCCGACCAGGAACGTCGGTTCGGCCGGCGGGTCGAGGACGAAGTAGCCGGACGCGGGGTACACCCGGACCCCGCGTCCGGCCGCCCGCTCCACGATCTCCTCCTCCGGCACGCCGCGCGCCCCCGTGAAGCTGATCAGGACATGCAGTCCCGCCGCCTCCCCGGAGATGCGCACCTCGGCGCCGAAGTGCTCGTACAGCGCCTCCAGAAGCCGCCTTCTGCGCTGCCGGTACAGCCGCGTCATCCGGCTGATGTGCCGGGCGTAGGCACCCGTCGCGATGAAGTCGGCCAGTGCCTCCTGCGTGACGGTCGGGGTGAGCCGGTCGGTGATCCACTTGATCCCGAGGAACGGCTGCACGAGATGCGGCGGCAGCACCGCGTAGCCGATGCGCAGCGCCGGGAACAGGGTCTTGCTGAAGCTGCCGACGTAGACGACGGTGTCGCGGTGCCGCTCGGCGGCGAGCGCGGGCAGCCGCTCCGCGGTGAAGGTGAACTCGTTGTGGTAGTCGTCCTCCAGAACCGTCGCGCCGCGTTCGTGGGCCCAGGCGATCAGGGCGCGGCGGCGGGTCTGCGACATGATGAAGCCGGTGGGGAACTGGTGCGACGGCGTCACGTACACCAGCTTCACCTGCGCCGGATCGTGCCCGTGGGCGCGCACCCGGTCGTCGATGTCCGCGACCCGCAGACCCTCCTCGTCGACGGGGACGGGCACCACGGCGGCGTCGGAACACCCGAAGACCTGCCGCAGGACGGTGTGGCTGGGGTCCTCGATGACCACCACGTCGCCCGGTCCGACCAGCATCCGCACCAGGATGTCCAGCGCCTGGGTGGCGCCACCGGTCACCATGATGTTCTCGGGGGCGGCGTCGATGGCCCGGCTCTGCCGCACCAGGGCGGCGATCTCGGCGCGCAGGGCCGCCGAGCCCTCGGCCGGGCCGTAGCCGAGCGCGGCGGTGTCGGCCCGCCCGTACGCCTCGTGCATCGACTGCCGCCACCGGGCGACGGGGAACGCGGCGAGCGCGGGCGTGCCGTGCCGGAAGTCGAGGACGTTGCCGGGACGCCGCAGGACGGGCGGCGGCTCCCACGGCTGCCACAGCGGGTCGCCCTCGTCGGTGGGCCGGGGCGGTGCGGGAACCGGCTGTACGGGCCTGGAGCGGGCCGCCGTACCGGTGGCGAGGTTCACCGAACCGCTGGTGGGCAGCTCCGCGACGCGCGTGCCCGAGCCGCGCCGGGCGGTCAGGACCCCTTGGGCCCGCAGCAGTTCGTAGGCCCGGATGATCACGGTCCTGGAGACGCCCAGCTGTTGGGCGAGTTCGCGCGAGGCGGGCAGGGCGTCGCCGGGACGCAGCCGTCCCGCGCGCACGAGCGCCGTGACCTGGTCGCACACCTGCTGCTGCAGCGTCGTACCGCTCACCCGGTCCAAAGTGATGAGCAGATCGGTGGATCCCACGCCGTTCCCCCCGTCCCCGCGCATCGCGTACGAGAACGCGATGTCCGAGGAGTAACCCCTAGGGCCTGTCTTCCGGATCATGTCGGCGTCGCGGGGTCTGGTGCGCACATCTGCGGCGTTGTCGTCGGTTGCCGACGCTCCGCGTCGACGCCCTCCTCCGCCTTGCAGCTGCACGCACCAGACCCCGCTCGACTTGGTCGAGAAGCGCAGTCCCTTTTAGCCGACCTGATCCGGAAGACAGGCCCTAGTCGCACCCGACGCTACCATTCGCTGCCACGAAGGGCGCCGCGTCGAGCCCCGCGGCGCACCGCGACGATCGCCCGTGTCCTGGATCAGAGCCCGGCCAACCCCTTGACCAGGGCCGACATTCCACCCGCCAGTGCGAGCAGCAGGACGAGCAGCCGGGCCCGGCTCTCCGGGACCCGGTCGGAGAGCAGCTTGCCGACGACTGCGCCCATGACCATGGCGGCCACGGCCGTCACCCACCCTGTCGGGCCCAGCCGGGGAACGCCGTTGGCCGCGAGGGAGAAGGCGTTCACGACGATGCCGTAGAACTGCGCGTTCGGCACGAACTCGTGAACGCTCCAGCCGGCGTTCATCGCGTAGAGGGAGAGCGGCGGGCCGCCCAGGCCGGCCGAGGCGTTCATGAACCCGCCATCCCCGTCAGCCACTGAACGGACGCGCCCACCATCACGACGACCCCGAGGAGCAACGGGTCCATGGACGGTGTCTACCAGGAGGGCGTAGACGCTGTCTACGCGCTGTGGCGGGGAAGGTCAGCCCGTCGGGCGGTCTCGAACTGCCTCTATGATGCAGCGGTGTTCGATTCCCGGCACGTGAGAACGTTCCACGAAGTGGTCCGGACCGGCTCCTACTCGGCTGCCGCGCGCACCCTCGGTTACACCCAGCCGGCGATCACCCAGCAGATGAAGGCGCTCGAACGGGACGTCGGCATGCCGCTGTTCGTGCGGGTGGGCCGCGGGTTACGCCTCACCGAGGCGGGCGAGACGCTGTCGCGGCACGCCGACGACATCCTCGGCTCGCTGTCGGCGGCGCAGGAGCAGATGAACGCCCTGGCCCGGCTGCACGCCGGACGGGTCCGGGTCTGTGCCTTCCCCAGCGCCAACTCCACGCTCCTGCCGGAGGCTCTGGCCCGACTGGCGGCGGACCACCCGGGCATACGCGTCGATCTGCTGGAGAACGAGCCGCCGGAGTCTCTGCACCGCCTGGCGCAGGGGGAGTGCGACATCTCCCTGGCGTTCACCTACCCGGGACTGCACGAGCAGGTCCCGGAGGACCTGGTCGAAACTCCCCTCCTGGAGGACCAGTTGACCGTGCTGCTGCCCAGCAGGCACCGGCTCGCGAGGCGCAGGGTCGTCAAGCTCACCGACCTGGCGGAGGAGCGGTGGATCGCCGGCTGTCCGCGCTGCCGGGCCAACCTGCTGCACGAGTGTGAGGGGGCGGGCTTCGTCCCCGACATCGCCTTCACCACGGACGACAACCTCGCGGTACAGAGCCTGGTGGCCGAGGGCCTCGGCGTCGCCATGGTTCCCGCGCTGATGCTGACGTTCATGCACCGCGCCAAGGTGTCCGGCCGGCCGCTCCAGCCCGCTTCCCGGCGCAAGGTCTCGGCCTACGTCCTGCGCGAGCACCTGCGCGTTCCCGCCACGGCGCTGGTCCTGAAGGAGCTGAAGACGGTGGCCGCAGGAAAGACGGGTTGTTGACCGCACAACCCATAAGCGTTCCTTGGGACATGCGAAGAAGGTGTCGTTGGACGTGATGACACGAGCGGTCCGACGCTTGGTGCATGACTTCCGCGCCGACCGCTCCGGGTGCCTTCACCGCGGCCCCGGCCACCGACCGTCTCGAAACCCTCCTCGCCGGCATACGACAGGACGTCGCGCGAGGCCTCCCGCCCGACCTGACCGCGCACCTCGTCGGCGAACGCCTCGCCCCCCACCTGGGCGCGCCCGACCTGCTCACCGACGAGCAGCAGGTCAGCGATCCGACCCGGTACCGGCAGCACCTGCTGCACGCGGAGCACGACGGGAGCTTCTCCGTCGTCGCGCTGGTCTGGCTGCCCGGTCAGGGAACCTCCGTCCACGACCATGTGTCCTGGTGCACCACGGGGGTGCACCAGGGCCAGGAACGCGAGCGGCGCTACCGGCTCCTCCCGGCGGCCGACGGCTCCGCCAGGCTCGTCGCCACCGCCGACGCCCTCAACCAGCAGGGCGAGTTCTGCGGCTTCGCCCCTCCCGGCGACATCCACCGCGTCTGGAACGCCGGCCCCTCGACGGCGATCTCGCTGCATGTCTACGGCGCGGACATCTCCCGCCTCGGCAGCAGCGTCCGCCGCGTCTACCAACTGCCCGCCGACTGCTGATGGCCCTCCTCAGGGAGCGTCCTGGGCAATGTGACCGCGTGCGCGAAGCGCCCGCCCTGAGCCCGGGACTCCTTCTCGCGGCCTGCGCCCTCACCGTCGCCCTCGCCGTCCACCGGCTGCTTCCCGCCGTACCGCTGCTCACCGCCGCCGTCGTGCTCGGCGTCCTCGCCGCGCATCTGCCCCGGCTGCGCTCGGTGGTGCGGGGAGCCGCCCGCCCGGGACTGTCGTACGCCGGAAGGCGGTTGATGCGGGCGGGCATCGTCCTCCTCGGGCTGCAGCTCGGTCTCGGCGACGTGGCCGGCATCGGCTGGGCCACCGTCGTCATGACGCTGGCCGTCGTCATGGCCACACTGGCCGGGACCTGGTGGCTGGCCCGGCGACTGGGGCTGCCGGGGGACCAGCCCCTGCTCATCGCCGCGGGGTACGCGATCTGCGGCGCCTCGGCCATCGGCGCGGTGGGGGAGGCGAGAGGCAGCGACGAACGCGACGCGGCGACCTCCGTGGCTCTGGTCACTCTCTGCGGGACCCTCGCGATCGCCGTACTGCCCCTGCTCCAGGGGCCCTTGGGGCTGGGCGACGTCGTGTTCGGGCGCTGGGTCGGCGCGAGCGTGCACGACGTCGGCCAGGTCGTCGCCACGGCGCAGACGGCCGGTGACGCGGCCCTCGGTGAGGCGGTGCTGGTCAAGCTCATGCGGGTGGCGATGCTCGCGCCGCTCGTCGCCGCCGTCGCGCTGTCCGCGCGGCGCCGCAGCCGAGCCGTGTCCGGGCCGGCAGCCGAGTCAGGGCCTGCCGAGCCCGGTCGCAAACGGGCGCCGCTGGTACCGCTGTTCATCGTCGGCTTCCTCGCCGCGGTGACTGTGCGCAGCACCGGGCTGCTGCCGGCCCCCGTGCTGGACGCGGCTCACACCGGACAGGAACTCCTGCTGGCCACAGCCCTGTTCGGGCTCGGCAGCGCGGTCGACCTGCCCTCCCTCACCCGCACCGGCGCGCGGACGGCCCTGTTGGGCCTGACGGCATGGCTGGTCGTGGCAGGCGTCTCCTACGCCGGGGTGCTGCTGGTCGCACGGTGACGTGCCTCGGCAGCACCACCGCCGTGCCCGCTGCGGCCGGCCGACGGCCTCCTCGCGTTCACCTGAGGGAACACCAGGTACCGCGAAGAGTTCCCCCTGTTCTCACAAGTGGCTTAGATCACGGGGCAGTTTGAGCACCTTCCAGGCTCAGTTGTGGCAACTTGTGGCGATTCCCGCTCACTTCCTCCCCATTACTTTTGCAACAGCGTCACACAGGTGGCGCACAGGGAACTCACAAGAGACCGAGAAGGCATGACGATCCACATACCCGGTCCCAACGAACGGGGCCGGCCTTGGTCCGGGAGGACACTCAGCTCCGTGGCGGGGGGTGTTGTCCTCACCCTGGCCGTCTCCTTGCTCGACGCCACCGGCACGGCGTTCGCGGCCGACGCGGACAAGGCCGCCAAGGAGACCAAGCCCGCGGTGAAGCAGGCCGCCGACATCCCGTCGGCCCGCGTGGCCGCGCGACTGTCGGGAAGGCGCGTCGAGGCGCTCTCCGAACGCACCGAGACGTCGACAACGTGGGCGAACAAGGACGGCTCGCTCACCACCGAGCTCACGGCCGGCCCGATCCGTTACCAGGAGAACGGCCGCTGGCACCCGGTGGACCTCACCCTGGTCGAACACGCCGGCGGCGCGGTGGAGCCCGTCGGCCATCCCAATGGGCTCCGGCTCAACGCCGGCGGCGGCGCGAAGGCCCGCTCGCTGAAGGACACGGCCGCCGCCGCGGCACGCGACCTCGTGACCCTGGGCGAGGGCGACCAGCAGATCACCCTGCAGTGGAAGGGCGGCCTGCCCAAGCCCGAGCTCGACGGCACCCGCGCCACCTACGTGAACGCCGTACCCGGCGCCGACGTCGTCGTGGAGGCCACCCGCACCGGCTACGAGCAGTACGTCGACATCCGGCAGCGCCCGGCGACGAGCGGCTACACCTACACGCTGCCGCTGAAGGCCAAGGGCCTGAAGGTCAAGCAGCAGAAGGACGGCAGCCTCCTCTTCACCGACAGGAAGAACAAGCGGCGGGCCGTCATGCCCGCCCCGGTGATGTGGGACGCGACCACCGACAAGGTCTCCGGAGAGCACACGCATCGCGCGAAGGTCGGCCTGAAGGTCGTCCAGCGCAAGGGCTCGGTCGACCTGGTCCTCACCCCGGACGCCGGCTTCCTCGCCGACCCGAGGACGAAGTACCCCGTGACGGTGGACCCGTCCACCTCCGCGCTGAGCAACGTCTTCGACACCTACGTCCAGCAGGGCGAGACCGTCGACTGGTCCGCCGACACCGAGCTCGACCTGGGCAACCCGGGTACGAAGAACGCCGACGGCACCTTCCGCACGGCCCGGTCGTTCATCTCCTGGAACACCGCGCCGATCGCCGACGCGCTGGTGATGGACGCCAAGCTGTCGCTGTGGAACTTCCACTCCGGCAACTACACCGGCTCCTCGTGTCCCAACCAGCCGTGGGAGGTGTGGTCCACCGGGGCCGCCTCGACCTCCTCGCGCTGGACGGCCCAGCCGTCGTGGATCGCGGAGAAGGCCACCTCGTCGGAGACGCGGGGCAACGCCTCCTGCGGCACGCAGCCGGACGGCTGGATCAACGCGAACGTCACCACGCTGGTGCAGGAATGGGCCTCGGCGAAGGCCGCGAAGTCCCACCTGGGCCTGCGCGCCTCGGACGAGAACGTCACCGGGCAGTGGAAGCGCGTCAACTCCGCCAACGCCGCCGCCAACCCGCCGAAGCTGGTCGTCACCTACAACTACCGGCCGCGCACGGGGACCAAGCAGGAGGCGGGCCCGCCCTACTACTCCTACAGCGGCGCCTACGTCGTCAACACGCTCACCCCGACCCTGCGCGACACGTTCGTCGACCCCAACGGTGACAAGGTCAACGGCACCTTCCAGATCTTCGACGCCGCCACCAACACCCAGGTCGGCAACGTCATCGTCTCGCCGTGGGTGAACTCCGGGCAGGTCGCCTCGGTGACCGTCCCGGCCGGGGCGCTGACGAACGGCAAGACGTACAAATTCCGTACCTCGCCCTACGACGGCACCCACTACAACCTGGGCTGGTCGGAGTGGAAGACCTTCACGGTCGACACCACCGCTCCCTCAGCACCCACCTCCGTCACGTCGACGGACTACCCGTCCACCGCGTGGGTCAAGGGCGCCGGGCAGACCGGCACCTTCACCGTCACTCCCAACGGCACCGACCACAACTGGCTCGAGTGGTCGCTGGACGGCCTGACCTGGACCAAGGTCGCCACCGGCGGCTCCACCGCCGCCAAGGCCATCGGCGTCACCCCGCCCAAGGACGGCACCCACACCCTTCAGGTGCGGCAGGTCGACAAGGCCGACAACAAGTCCGAGGCCGTCGACTACACCTTCCACGCCGGGCCGGGCGGTTTCGTCCAGCCCGACGAGGGCGAGCGCACCGCACGCCGTCTGCCGCTCGTCGCGGAGGCCGACGGATCGAAGTACGACAACGTGTCGTTCTCCTGGCGCCGCTCCGAGGCCGATCCGTGGACGCAGATCCCCGCGGCGCACGTCACCTCCGGCGGCACCCCGCTGACGGCCTGGCCGGTGCCTCTGACGGCCGGCCGCAACGCCCAGCTGGTGTGGGACGCGACCAGCACGGTCGACCCGGACGGCACCGTCCAGATCAAGGCCGACTTCACCGGCCCGAACAGCGCCTCGGGCAGTACGCAGCCGCTGAACGTGGTCGTCGACCGCACCGCCTCCGGCGCCGCGACCGACGAGATCGGCCCCGGCCAGCTGAACCTGCTGACCGGTGACTACACCCTGTCCGCCACCGACACCACGCACTTCGACCTGTCGGTGACCCGCACCGCGTCCTCCCGCAAGCCGGACGCCGGCGCGCAGCAGACCGGCCAGGTGGCCATCTTCGGCAAGGAGTGGGTGTCCGGCACGGCCGCCGAGGCCACCGACTCCGACTACTCGCACCTGCGCAGGATCTCCGACACGGCCGTCGCCGTGGTGGACCTGGAGGGCGAGGAGATCTCCTTCACCGCGAACGCGGCGAAGACCGGCTGGATCCCCGAGCCCGGCTCCGAGGAACTGACCCTCACCGGCAGCGTGACCGGCAGCTTCACCCTCTCCGACACCGAAGGCACCGTCACCGAGTTCACCAAGCCGGACCCGGCCGCGACGACCTGGCAGGTCTCCAGCGCGCTGATGGACGGCCTGGCCCAGACCTCCACGACCGTCGTCTCCGAGACGGTGACGGCCGACGGCAAGACGCTGGCCCGCCCCAAGCGCGTCATCGCCCCGACCTCGGCCGCCTCCGCCGCGACCTGCACGGCCACCCCGGCCACGAAGGGCTGCCGCTCGCTGGAGTTCGTCTACGCGACGAGCACCACCGCGACCACGACCGCCCTCGGCGACTTCACCGGCCAGGTGAAGGAGATCCGCCTGTGGTCGACCGACCCCGGTGCCGCCTCGGCGACCTCCAAGGTCGTGCAGACCTACCGCTACGACGCCGCCGGCCGGCTCACCGAGACGTGGAACCCGCTGATCAGCCCCGCGCTGAAGACGCAGTACGCCTACGACACCGCGGGCCGCGTCACGCAGGTCACCCCGCCCGGCCGGCTGCCGTGGACGTTCACCTACGGCAAGGCGGGCTCCAGCAGCGCGGCCGGTGACGGCATGCTGCTCAAGGCCTCGCGTCCCGCGCTCAAGCAGGGCACCCTCGACGTGATCGAGGGAGAGGCCGCCACCAGCGTCGTCTACGACGTGCCGCTGACCGGCACCACCGCCCCGTACAAGATGGGCGCCTCCGATGTGAAGGCATGGGGCCAGACGGACGCGCCGACCGACGCGACCGCCGTGTTCCCCGCCGACGCCGTCCCCGCGTCCAACGCGGGCGGCGCCCTGACCGCCACGTCCTACCAGCGGGCGGACATCACCTACATGGGCGCCTCGGGCCGCGCGGTGAACGCCGCGACGCCAGGCGGGCACATCACGACGAGCGAGTACGACCGCTTCGGCAACACCGTCCGCGAGCTGACGGCGGCCAACCGGGCCCTGGCGCTCGGCACCACCGCCGCGGACCGCGCCGCACAGGCCGAGCTGGGCATCGCCTCGCTCGCCTCGTCCGAGCGCGCCGACCTGCTCACCACCAAGTCCGTCTACAACGACAACGGCACCCGCGAGCTGGAGGAGTTCGGCCCGCTGCGGCGCGTCGACCTCACCGCCGACCTGAAGTCCGGCACCACCACGCTGGTCGCGGCGGGCTCGCCCGTCACCGCCCGCAGCTGGACCGTCAACGAGTACGACGCGGGCCGCCCGACGGACGGCACCGCCAAGGTGAAGGACCAGGTCACCAAGGTCACCACCGGCGCCCAGGTGCGTGAGCACCCCGCGGTGCACGGAGAGACCCGCGTCGTGCAGACCGTGTACGACTGGGCCAAGGGCCTGCCGGTGAAGTCGATCCAGGACCCGGCCGGCCTGGCGATCACCACCACGACCGAGTACGACGCGCTGGGCCGCGTGGTCAAGACGTACAACACGGGCAGCACCGGCGCCGACGCGGGCACCGTGGTGACCTCGTACTGGTCCGCGACCGGCACCGGCACCTGCGCCGGCCGCCCGGAGTGGGCCGACCTGGTGTGCTCGACCGGACCCGGTGGCGCCATCACCGGCGGCGGCAGCAACCCGACGCAACTGCCCACCACGACCACCCAGTACGACTGGTGGGGCAACGCGACGATCGGCACCGACACCGCGGGCGGTGTCACCCGCACCACGACCACCACGTACGACGCGGCCGGCCGCCCCGTCACCGTGAAGGTCACCGGCGGCAGCGGCCAGGCCGTCCCGGACGCCACCACCGAGTACGACCCGGCCACCGGCGAGGAGATCCGTACGACGTCGCCGACCGGCGGCACCATCACGCGGGTCTACGACAAGCTCGGCCGGCTCGCCTCGTACACCGACGCCGACGGCGGGAAGACCACCACCGAGTACGACCTGCTCGACCGGCCGGTCAAGGTCGGCGACACCGTCCCGTCCAGCGTGACCTTCACCTACGACCACACCGTCGAGCCGCGCGGCCTGGCCACGAAGGCGACGGACTCCGTCGCCGGCGTCTTCCAGGCGACGTACGACGCGGACGGCTCGGTCGCCACGGAGAAGCTGCCCGGCGGCTACACCCTCACCCAGACCGAGGACACCACCGGCGCCGCGGTCGACCGCACCTACACCCGCGACAGCGACGGCACCGTCGTGATGTCCGACGCGGTCACCGAGTCCGTACAGGGCCAGATCACCAGCCATGCCGGCTGGTCGGACCAGACCTACCGCTACGACGCCGCCGGCCGCCTCGTACAGGTCGACGACACCGTGGACACGGTCTGCACCCGGCGCACCTACGGGTTCGACAAGCACAGCAACCGCACGTCCCTGACCAGCGCCGCCTCGGCGCCCGGCCTGGACTGCCCGACCACCGGAGGCACCAGCAGGACCTCGGCGTTCGACAGCGCCGACCGCATCACCGACGCCGGATACGTCTACGACGCGTTCGGCCGCACCACCTCCCTGCCGGGCGGCGTGAGCGTCGGCTACTACACCAACGACCTCGCCTACCAGCAGACCAGCGGCACCAAACGGCAGACCTGGACCCTCGACGCCGCCCTGCGCTTCCGCGGCTGGACGGTGGAGAGCAACAGCGGCGGGACCTGGTCGCCGACCGAGAACAAGCTCAACCACTACGACGGCGACAACGACAATCCGCGCTGGATCGTCGAGAACACCGCCACCGGTGCCCTGACCCGCAACGTGGACGCCCTCTCTGGGAACCTCGGCGCGGTCACCAGCGCCACCGGTGACACGGTGCTGCAGTTCACCGACATCCACGGCGACGTTGCGCTCCAACTCCCGCTGAACGCGGGCGAGGCGCCGATCGTCCTCGACACCGACGAGTACGGCAACGCGCGCGACAAGCAGCAGGCCGTGCGCTACGGCTGGCTGGGCGGCAAGCAGCGTTCCAGCGAGACGGTGGCCGGCTTCACCCTCATGGGCGTACGCCAGTACAACCCCGCCACCGGCCGGTTCCTGTCGGTCGACCCCCAGCGCGGCGGCAACGCCAACGCCTACGAGTACTGCTCGGCCGACCCGGTCAACTGCTTCGACCTGGACGGCAAGTGGGGCTGGAAGAAGTTCTTCAAGAAGGCCAAGCGCTGGGCCTGGCGCAACAAGTGGGACATCGCGCTCACCGCGGCCGGCTTCATCCCCGGCCTCGGCGCCGCCGCCTGGGGCTACCGCGCCTACCGCGGCTACCGCGCCCTGCGGGCCGCCCGGGCCATCGGCCGCAGCTGCCGCTGGAACTCCTTCCTGCCCGAGACGCCGGTCGTCATGGCCGACGGCAGCACCCTGCCGATCAGTCAGGTGGAGGTCGGCGACCTGGTCCAGGCGGTCGACGAGATCACCGGTGAGACCACCGTCTCCCCGGTCTCCGACGTGATCATCGGTCACGGCACCAAGGATCTCGTCACCCTGTCCGTGGACGCGGACGGCGACGGCCGGTCGAAGAAGATCACCGCGACCGCCAACCACCCGTTCTTCGTCCAGGGCCGCGGCTGGATCGACGCGTTCCAGCTGACCCCCGGCTCGCGCCTGTCGAACCCGACCGGTTTCGCGCCGACGGTCACGGCCACCAGCCGCACGCAGGCGGTCCGGACCGTCTTCAACCTGACCGTCGCCGGCAGCCACACCTACTTCGTGGTGACCGACGGCCGGTCGGCGCTGGTCCACAACTGCGCCCGGTACATCCCGAAGAAGCGCAACGTACTGAACTGGTGGCACCCCACCCGGTTCAGCAGCAAGGCAGCGGCGGTCCGCCATGCCAAGCAGGTCGCCAGGACCGGCGGCCGCTGCCGCTACCGGGGTCCGTGCGGCTCCGGCAACCACGTCCACGTCGACTTCATCAACCGGTTCGGACGGATCTTCCGCACGAACCACTACCGCTGGTGACATCGCGGACGTGAACCGGGAGAACCGAGAGAGGTGACATGAACGTCGGGGCGGTCCGTACACCGGACCGCCCCGACGCTTACCCACGTCAGTACGACGTCAGCAGAACTCCTCGACGTACAGCAGGACGCGACCGTCCTCCGAGCGGAAGTCGTACGCCCGGTACGTGCCCGACTCGGGGGCCTCCAGCGCGTCCTTGATCAGGGCCCACGCCTCCTCACGCCCGTCGGCCGGCACCGGTCGCAGCACCTCCCCGGCGCCCTCCCCGATGATCATCTCGTCGGCGCCGCGCACGAGCCGCCTGGCCAGCCGCGCGTCCAGCGGCCCGCGCTCCCTCGTCCACAGACGCCCCTCCGCGTCGACGAGTTCACCCGCGCTCGCGGGCGACAGCAGACCGTCGGCCGGGTCGGATCCCCCCGGGGTCTCCAGTGAGGCCACGACGTCGGCGAAGTTCTTGTCGGGCGTTCGCTTCTTCGGCATGGAACCAGTCTGACAGCAGCCACCACCTGTCCTGGAGCGGGGCGGAGCGCCATAGGGTGAACCCCATGTCTGCCAGGTTGAGTTCCACGAAATCCCGCGCCGCGTTGCGCACATCGGCACGTGTCTCCGCCGAGTTGCTGCTGGTGCTCGTGATGCTCGCGGTGGCCCTCTGGCTGCTCGGCCGGATGTGGTCGGTGGTGTGGCCGCTCGTCGTCGGTCTGCTCCTGACCACCCTGACCTGGCCGCCGACGCGTTTCCTTCGCTCACGAGGCTGGCGTCCCGCGCTTGCCGCGTCGGTGGTGACGATCGTGTTCCTGCTCGTCGCCGCGGGGGTCGTGGCGCTGATCGCGGTTCCGGTGGCGTCCCAGTCGGGCGACCTGACCGACGGCGTGGTCGAAGGGGTCCAGAAGCTGAGGGAATGGGCAGCAGGCCCGCCGCTGAACATCGGGGACGCCCAGATCGACAAGGCGTTCGACACCGCGGTCGACCGGGCCCAGGAGGGTATCGGCAGTGCGGTCACCGCCGTCGTCACCGGAGTGAGCACGGTGGTCAACGGCGTGATCACCGCCGTGCTGGCCCTCTTCCTGATGTTCTTCTTCCTCAAGGACGGCCCGCGATTCCTGCCGTGGCTGGCCCGTCAGCTGCCCGGCCGGCTCGCCACCGACGTCCCCACCGTCGCCGCGCGTGTCTGGGACACCCTGGGCTCGTTCGTGCGGTCCCAGGCCGCCGTCGGCCTGCTCGACGCCGTGCTGATCGGCCTCGGTCTCTGGGCGCTGGGGGTGCCGCTGGTGCTCCCGCTGGCGGTGCTGACGTTCGTCACCGCGTTCGTGCCGATCGTGGGCGCGCTGTTCGCCGGCTTCGTCGCGGTCCTGATCGCGCTGGTCTCCAACGGCCTGACCGACGCGCTGATCGTGTTGGCCATCATCGTGGTCGTGCAGCAGCTCGAGGGGAACGTGTTCCAGCCCATCATCCAGAGCCGCGGACTCGGCCTGCACGCGGGGGTGATCCTGCTGGCGGTGACGCTGGGCGGCAACCTGGCAGGCATCGTGGGCAGCCTGCTCGCCGTCCCGGTCGCGGCCCTGATCGCCGTGGTGTGGAACTACGTGCGCGAGCAGCTCGCCGAGCCGCCGGCGGAGCCGGGCGACGGCGACCCGGTCCCCGGTGACGCCGTTCCGTCGTAACAGCTGGAGGCCCAGCGGCCGGGGCGGTCGCCCCAGCCGCAGCCTCCGGACGCATCGGTCACGACAGGATCTCGACGTACCCCTCGGTTCCGTGGACGCGGATCCGCTGGCCGTCCCGGATCAGCCGGGTGGCCCCGTCCACACCCACGACGGCCGGCAAGCCGTACTCCCGGGCGATGACCGCACCATGGGTCATCAGGCCGCCCACCTCCGTCACCAGGGCGGCGATCCCGACGAACAGGGGCGACCAGCTGGGGTCCGTGAAGGTCGTGACCAGGATGTCTCCCGCCTCGAGAAGGGCATCCGCCACGTCATGCACGACACGGGCCCTCCCCTCCACGGTCCCGGCGGACACCGGCAGGCCGATCAGCGCACCGGCCGGCACGTCGTCGCGCCGGTACGCCCCGTTGAAGGTCTCACCGTCCGAGGTGAGCACCCGAGGCGGGGTGAGCGCGTGGTACGACCGGAAGGCCTCCTTGCGCCGCTGGACGAGCTGCTCGTCCACCTGGTGCGAGCGCACGACGTCGTGGAGCTCCTGGAACGTGAGGTAGAAGATGTCCTCCACTTCGGACAGCACGCCCGCTCGCGCGAGCCGCTCGGCCTCTTCCATGAGGGCCTGCTTGTAGACGAAGTAGCGGCTGATGATGTCGTACTTCGGGTACTCCCGGTATCCGATGAAGGTCCGGACGCGGTCGATCATGCGCTTGGTCCGGTCTGCCTTCTCCTCCCCGTCCGGCAGGTCCCGCAGGCGTGACAGCACGTCCTGCTCCTTCTGCCACGCCTCCTTCCGGCCCTGCTCGAAGCGCCGCTCGGCGGCGCCCGGTTCGAAGTTCCTGACATTGTCGAGGATCGCCGGCACGAGAGCGGTGGGGCGCTCGCGCCAACGCGGCCTGGTGATGTCGATCTCGCCGACGCAGCGCATGCCGTACCGGTCGAGGTAGGCCTCGATGGCGTCGCGCGCCTCGGTGCCGCCCGGGAGTTTCGCCAACTCGTCCAGGAAGTCGTCGTGTTGGACGCTTTGCAGGAACGCCACCAGCTCCGGGTGCGGGCGGATGACGTCCGCGACGTCGAGCAGCGCCAGTCCCATCTCCGACGTGATGTTGTCGGGGGCGGAGAGCGTGAGCGTGTCAGCCGCGTTCTTCTCGCCCAGCCACTCCTGCAACTGGTCGTTGAGCCACCACGTGGCCTCCATCCCCGCCATGATCGCCTGCATGCTCTGGGGATCAGCGAGGACGCGCTTGTGCTCCTCGAAGGCCTCCAGAAGGAAGTCGAACAGCGCCGGCCCGGTCTTCGAACCGATGTCGCGCCTCAGGGCGCCGAGAGACGCCTGGCTCCGCTCGATCAGCCCCTTGACGATGGCCGGATCGGTCTCGATCGGCGCGGAGGCGCCACCGGCCGGCGGCCCGCCGGGACCCGCGTCCGGGAGCGACGGGACGAAGCCGTCCCGGTCGAGGACCGTCTCCAGCGCGTCCCTGGTCAGCGGATCGGACCGCCCCACCAGGTCCAGAAGGCCGGCGCGGCCCGCGGGCGAGGCCAGGCGCCGGGTGGTGTCGACGAACAGCCTCCCGCCCGCCGCCAGCATCGGTGTCATGGCGGTGAGCTGCCACACGGAGAGCCCCAGGGGCCTCATGGGATCGGTCATCATCTGCTGGTGACCGACGGAGACGTAGACGTGATTCTCCTGGTCATCGGTCTCGGGGACGGGAAACAGCGTCGTGATCGGCCGGCTCTGGACGATCCGGAAGCTGCCGTCGACCAGGCACCATTCGATGTCCTGCGGGCAGCCGAAGTGCGCTTCGATCCGCCGCCCGAGCCGTACGAGCTCCAGCACCTGGGCATCCGTCAGCGCCGGCTGCTCCCGCCGCCGCGCGTCGACCTCCACCTCCTGCGTACCGCCGCCCGGCAAGGCCTGCACGGCACGCTCTTTGGCGGAGATCGTCCTGCTGACGACTTCGCCGTCCCGCACCGCGAAGACGTCCGGGTTCACCAGGCCGGAGACCAGGGCCTCGCCGAGGCCGAAGCCGGCCTCCAGGGTGGCGACCTTCCGGTTGCCCGACACGGGGTCGGCCGTGAACAGGATGCCGGACGCCTCCGGGAGGACCATCTTCTGCACGACCACGGCCATATGGACCGTACGGTGGTCGATGCCGTTGCGCTGGCGATAGATCACCGCCCGCTCACTGAACAGCGAGGCCCAGCACCGGCTGACGTGCCGGAGAATCGCCTGCGGCCCTACGACGTTCAGATACGTGTCCTGCTGGCCGGCGAAGGAGGCCGTCGGCAGGTCCTCCGCCGTCGCGCTGGACCGCACGGCACAGGCGGTCTCCTCGCCGAGCCGAGCGAGGGCGCGGGTGATCGCCGCCGCGACCTCGTCCGGGAGGGCGACCCCCTCGATGGCTCGCCGGATCCGCGCGCTGAGGGCGCGGATCGCCTCCCGGTCGTCCGGGTCCGAGCGCGACAGTTCGCAGAGCAGCTCCTCGATCGACGGCGTGGCCGCCATGATCCCCCGGAAGGCCTCCGTCGTCACACAGAAGCCGTCCGGCACCCGGATGCCGTCGATCCGCGACAGACCGCCCAGGTGCGCCCCCTTGCCGCCGACGACCGCGACCTGCGTCTCGTCGACCGCTTGCAGATCGACCACGTACTGCTCGCTCATCGCGACACCTCCGAGGCCGCCGTGCTCCGTCGCACCGCACCGCCCGGTCGGATCACCGTCGTCTCCACCTCTGACGAGTCGCATGGCGCGCACTCGCATCCCCCGTACATCGACAACGACACCGGCACGTCGTGCCCCCATTTCCGCAGGTTGTGGCCTAGGCCGACGATTCTGCGCCACCACCCGGGCCTTGCCGCAAGTCCCCCTGCCTGCTATACGTTGAGAAGGGCAAGGAGAGCGACCTCCTTGCCTTTCTCGCTTTTCATGTGCCGGTTCGCGGCGGGGAGTTCGGGCGTGCGGGAGCTGTCGCTCCCCCCCTTGGTAGGGTGCGCCGATGTCATCGATCAAGAAGTTCCAAGTCACCTTCGACTGCGGGGAACCCGAGCGTCTCGCGCGCTTCTGGTGCGAGGTGCTGGGGTACGTCATACCGCCGCCACCGGAGGGGTTCGCCACTTGGGACGACTTCAAGCGCTCGCTGCCGGCCGAGGAGCAGGACGCGTGGTTCGCATGCGTCGATCCCTCAGGTGTGGGCCCGCGACTGTTCTTCCAGCGCGTCCCCGAAGGCAAGGCCGCCAAGAACCGGCTGCATCTCGATGTGCGGGTCGCCACCGGACTCGTGGGCGAAGAACGCCTCGCCGCACTCGAGGCCGAGTGCGCGCGACTGGTCCCGCTCGGCGCGGTACACGTGCGCACGCTGTACGACGGCAATGACGCGTGCATCCCGATGCTGGACATCGAGGGCAACGAGTTCTGTCTCGACTGAGCGTCCTCGGAGCCGGCGAGGCGGGGACCTGTCCGGCGGGGACCGACCGGTCGGCGATGCGGCCCGCGACAGTGCTTTTCACGGACCGCCCGATCACGGCAGTCTCGCCGCCAACGCGGCCTCCACCTCCGCGAGTTCCTTGACCGGGTCGGCCGTCCGGGCCAGGACGGTCAGGTCGTCCGGGCTGTAGCGGGCGCGCACGTCGTCGTCCCACCGTGCGACGGCCGCCCGCAGCGGTTCGACGGCTTCGGTGAGCCGGCCCAGCCGGTGCAGGACGAGTCCGTAGTACCCCGCCGCCTCCGTGCGGTGTGCGGTGTCGCCGCCCTCTTCCCAGGCCCGGCGCAGAAAGGGCTCCGCCTCGGCGTACGCGCCGCGCTGGGCCTTGAGCTTGCCCGCGAGCATGGCGTTCAGCGACGAACCGTCGTCGGCCGCGCGCACGTACCAGCGCTCGGCCTCCTGGTAGTCCCGGTGGTACTCGGAGAGCCAGCCCATGTCGTTGCACGCGTCGTGGTGCCCCGCATCGGCGGCCTTCCGGTACCACTGGTCGCGCAACGCGGGCCGCCGCAGCGAGTGGTACAGCTCCGCGAGGTCGTACGCGGCATCCGGATCGCCGGCCAGCGCGGCCGGTTCGATCCACCGGACCACGTGGCGGTCGGCCGCGCCGGCCCAGTCGCGCAGGATCTTGCCGTACGCGTACGAGGCATGGACGTCGCCCGCCTCCGCGCGCTCGCGGAGCCCGGGCAGCCTGCGCAGGTCCTTGCCGGGCGCGACGCCGCCCGCCTCACGCGCCGCGGCGATCCGTTCGAGCTGCGCGACGACGTCCTCGTCGTCCTCGCCGACCTGACGGAACCAGCGCTCGGCCTCCTCGTACCGCCGCTGCCGTCTGCACAGGATGCCGAGGTTCCACTGCGCTGCCGGGTGCCCCGCATCGGCCGCCAGGCCGTACCAGTGCTCGGCGTCGGCGAGGTCAGCGCGCTGCTCGTGCAGGACCCCGAGTACGTACGCGGCGCCTTCGTAGCCGGCCTCATGAGCATGGACCAGCAGGGCGCGGGCCTCGGGCCAGACCGTGTCGTCGGCGGTCTCCGTGAGGAACACGGCATGGTCCACGCGGGCCGATGCGCTGAGCGCGGAGGCCCGGCGGTAGTAGCCCGCGGCCTCGACGGTCAGGCCGGGATAGTCGCGGAAGTGCTTCTCCAGGTCGAAGAGCGGGCGAAGAGCCGAGGCCGCGGCGTCCCCGTCCCCGGCGGCCTCCGCGGCGTCGAGGTCCGCGGCCACACGGTCGAACTCCTCGCGGATGGACTCGAAGAGCTTCACCCAGCGGAAGACCGCGATGTCGCCGAGCTCGATGTCGCTCATCAGGAACTTCGGCGCCTCGTCGAGCCGTCCCTCGGCCACGAGCAGCTTGCCGAACTCGATCTTGCAGTCCAGATTGCGGCCGTTCTCCCAGCCGCGCCGGAACCATTCGGCGGCCTCCGGGTCGCCGTTCTCCTTGAGCAGCACACCGAGTCCGTAGGCGCATCCGGAGTGGCGGTCGGCGACGGCGCGGTACAGGGCTTCCGCCGCCGGCCGGTCCCCTCGGATCTTCCGGTACCGGGCAAGGGTGTAGTGCGAGAAGGCGTCGCCCGCCGCCACCGCCTGCTCCCAGTACGGGATGCCTTCGTCCACGTGATGGCCGAGCACGAAGAAGTCGGTGTGCCGGCGGGCGGTCTTCGAGTCGCCTGCGCGGGCGGCGGCGACGAGGGCCTCGCCGCGGGTCTGTATGTCCTGCGTCACGGTCGACATCGTGCCACGATCTTGGAGACGGACCTGCTCCGGCCCGGGTCGGCGCAAGGACTGTCCCTTTCGTACGTCCCTTGCCGCATACGGCAGTTGATGTGGTCCGTGCGGCTGTCGCAAGGCCCGCCCGCGAGACGTGGGCAGTTCGACCGGCCGGGGTCCGGTGGGGCCGGCTCAGCGGTTCACGGTCACCTGCACGGTGTCGACCGTGACGGGTCGCCCGTCCTTGGGGGAGTAGTAGTACGCGGTGAGTACACCGGGCCCGGTGCGCGCCGCCTTGTACGGGAACCTCACGTCGAACGTGCCGCGGGTGCCCGTGCCGGACGTGGCCATCACCCGGACGTCGGCCGCCGTCCGTCCGGTGACGTCCGTGATCTTCAGCCGGAACTCGGCCTCGAAGGTGTTCGCGGTGCCCCACACCCTGACCGGCGTACGGACGGTGCCGCCGATCAGCGGCGACTCGACCAGGACGGCCGGCGTGACGTCCTCGAAGTCCGCTCGTCCCACGGGCCTGTTGAGGAGGATGCCCTCGCCGCCGAACGACGTGACGGGCTTGCCGTCGAGCTGGAAGCGCACCTTCTCGATGCTCGGGTAGCGGGTCAGCGTGTACACGACCTGGGCGAGGCGGGCCCGCATCGAGAGGGTGCCCCCGTCGTCGTCGTAGCGCCCGGACAGGTCGGCGGTCGCCACCTTGTCGCGCACCGCCAGCGAGCGCAGCGTCGTGCCCGACGGGATCGCCGTGGTTCGGCCCTGCCGTGCCTCGGCGCCGCTGGGTCCTGCCAGCAGGGCGCGAAGGGCCCCCGCGGCGGTGCCCGGCGCGGTCACGGTGCGCGGGGCGGGGGAGACGTACGCGCCGTGCAGGAAGTACACCGCGGTGGTCACCCTGCGCGGGGCCCGGGGCGGTTCGGTGACCGGCTGGACGGGTGCCGCCGGGGCTGTCGGGGTGATGGTGACTGTGCCCGTGTCCGCCGGTGTGCGGGTGCCGGTCGCGCCGCCCGGTGTGCCCGGTCCGGTGGTCGAGGGGATCGGCCGGGTGGGGCTCGGGGACGCGTCGCCGCCGGGGGCGGAGTCGCAGGCTCCGACGGACAGCAGCGACAACGCCAGTGCCGACATCAGTACGGCGGAGACGCGCCCTCCAAGGCGCGGAGCCGGGATTTCGCCAGTCATGGCAGCCTCCTCCGACCCTTCCGGGAAAGCGCTCTGGACGGGTTGGGACCAGGGCCGAACGGCTCCTCAGCCCCGTCGCGCGTGCGCCTATGGGACGAGTATGCGACTGTCGAGGCCGTGCGAATGTCATGGCTTCGCGACAGTCCTGAGCGCACGACGGCTCCCGCGCCGGGGCGCGACTGTCATGAGTACACGTACTCATGTTCCGTGCGTGCGCGTGCTGATCCCGACCGCCTGTGGACATGACAGTGTGGTGCCATGTCCGCCTCAGTCCCGGCCCGTCGTGCCCCGCTCACCGCTGCCCTCCTCGCCCTGTCCGCCGCGCTGGCGCTCACCGGCTGCGGCCGCGAGCGCGCCTCGGACACGACCGCCACGGCCGGCGGCCCGGCCGCACCGTCGGCGAGCGCCTCGACCGGCGCCCCGGGAGCCGGCCCCTACGTGGAACCCGGAGCCGGCGACGGCGCCCCGCACTACAACGAGAACAACGCCTACCGCCGCGAGGGCGAGATGTCCCCCGCCCATGAGGCGGACGCGAACCGCGAGGCCGAGCGGATCACCCCGGTGATCGAGCGGCTGTGGAAGCAGAAGAAGTGGGACCCCGCGAGCGTACGCACCGCCCTGCTGGACCTGGGCTACGAGGAAGAGCGCATCACCCAGGACGGCAAGCGCCTCGGCGGGACGCTCACCGTCCGGGAGATGTACCCGCGCTTCGAGACCGACCACTACGTCACGCCCGAGGGAGCGCTGGTCGCGCTGCGCGTGCATGACGACACCTGCGTCACGGCGTTCCTGCAGAAGACCAACTACCAGGTGCGGACCAACGGCCTGTACCCGGAGACCGGCTGCCTGGAGCCGCCTGCCGGCCACTGAGCCTCGCGGAGGTTCTCGGGGTTCCCGCAACTGTCGGCCCACGCAGCCCACATGACGAGCGGTCAGCGACTTGTCGCACAGGGTCTGGACAGCCGCCCGGCGGCGTGCTGTCATTCCGCTGCGCAGAATTTCCATCGATGTAATCGTGGCAGCCCACGCCTCGCCGTATGACCAGGCGCCCGGTCGGCTCCGAATCCCCTCCCCCGAGGAAAGACTCGATGACACGACGCCATACCCGCCCCCGAAACACCCGCCCCTGCACCAAAAGACGGGCGCTGCTGACCGCGGCGGCCGTCCTGCTGCTGTCCACCGGAGGCCTGTTTCCCGCCGCGTCCGCCGCGGAACCGGCCGCCCCCACGGCCGTGGGCGACGCCCCGACCCCCGCGAGCGCCCGCGACGCCGCCATCGACGTGCACGGCCTGAAGGGCGAGTACTTCAGCATGTCGGCCCCCGGCGCCCGGGACTTCGCCACGCTCGGTGGCACCGCCCTCGACCCGCAGATCAACTTTCCCGGCCTCACCGGCACGTTCCAGTCCCTGACCGGGCGGTCCGAGCACACCACCGCCCGCTGGACCGGCCGGATCGAAGCACCCGTCACCGGCGACTACACGTTCCACGGCATCGGGGACAACGGCTTCCGGCTCTTCATCGACGGCCGGCCGGTCATCGACCACTGGGTGCCCGACTGGGACCGGGAGCAGACCAGCGCACCGGTCCGGCTCACCGCAGGGGAGGAGCACGAATTCCGCCTGGAGATGTTCCAGGACGTCGGCGGCGCGAACATGTTCCTGCGCTGGTCGACCCCGACGATGCCCAAGCAGCTCGTACCGGAATCGGCGTTCACCCCGCCGGCCGACTTCGAGGTCTACCCGATGGAGCCGACGGTCCCGGCGAACGGCCGTCAGCTCCGCCTCAGGTTCGAGCACCCGGTCAGCGGACTCGCCGACGTCAAGGACCATCTCACGGTCGAGGCCGACACGACGCCCCTCCCCGTCAGCTCGGTCCGGGCGGCGCCCGGCGACCCGACCACCGCCGTGGTCGACCTCGCGGCGCCGGTCCAGAAGGGCCAGCAGGTCCGGGTCGACTACGACGGCCGTGGCGGGCTCAAGGACGGCGACGAGACCGTCCCGCGGTTCCTGCGCTTCGCGGCCAACGCCTCCACCCACCGGCTCACCACCAAGTGGGGCGACCAACTGGACGAGGAGCGCCCGCTGCCCGAGTACCCGCGTCCGCAGCAGGTGCGCGCCAAGTGGAAGAACCTCAACGGACCCTGGCAGTTCGCCGGCGCCGAAGCGGGCGAGACACCCGTCTTCGGCAAGGACCTCGACGAGCGGATCGTGGTGCCCTTCCCGGTGGAGTCGCAGCTCTCCGGAATCGAGCGGCACGAGGACCACATGCTCTACCGCCGGCTAATCGATGTGCCCAAGGGCTGGAAGGTCGGCGCGGGCGGCAAGGACAACCGCCTGATGCTCAACTTCGGAGCCGTCGACTACGAGGCCAGGGTCTGGGTCAACGGCAAGCAGGTCGCCCGACACACCGGCGGCTACAACGCGTTCAGCGCCGACATCACCGACGCGCTCAAGGGCGCCGGACCGCAGGAGCTGGTCGTCGCGGTCACCGACACCGGAGGCGCGAACCAGCCGAAGGGCAAGCAGTCCACCCACCCCGGCGGCATCTTCTACACCCAGTCGTCCGGCATCTGGCAGACGGTCTGGATGGAACCCGTCGCCCCCGTGTCCGTTGACAACCTTGTCACGACGCCCGACATCGATTCGAGCAGTCTGGCGGTGACCGTCGAGTCCGGGCGGGCCTCGGCCGGTGCGCGCGTGGACGCCGTCGCCCGCGACACCGAAGGCAGGGTCGTCGGCCGGGTCACCGGCCCGGCCAACCAGGAGCTGCGTCTGCCGGTGGCGGACCAGCACCTGTGGAGCCCGGACGACCCCTACCTCTACGACCTCGAAGTGCGGCTGACCGACGGGCGGTCGGCCGACCGCGTCGAGAGCTACTTCGGCATGCGGGAGATCGAGGTCGCCGACGTCGGTGGCTTCCGCAAGCTGGTCCTCAACGGCAAGCCCGTCTTCTCCCTGGCCACGCTCGACCAGGGCTTCTGGCCGGACGGGTTGTACACCCAGCCCAGCGACAAGGCCCTCGCCTTCGACCTGGAGGCCCACAAGAAGCTCGGCTTCAACGCCGTACGCAAGCACATCAAGGTGGAGTCGCCACGCTGGTTCCACCACGCCGACCGGCTCGGCCTGCTGGTCTGGCAGGACTTCGTCTCCGGCGACATCACCGGCCCCACCGGGCAGCAGGCCTTCGTCGACCAGGGTCGCGAGATGATGCGCCAGCACCACAACTCGCCGTCCGTGATCGGCTGGACCGTCTTCAACGAGGGCTGGGGCGAATGGGACCGCGCGGCGACCGGCCGTATCGCCGAGCAGGTCGCGGCGGCCGACCCCTCCCGTATCACGAACGCCCACTCGGGCGTCAACTGCTGTAATTCCAAGGGTGATTCCGGCAAGGGCGACATCATCGACCACCACGACTACAACAACACCGACCCGGCCTTCCCCGACGCGCGCAGGGCCGCCATGGACGGCGAGCACGGCGGCTTCACGCTGCGCACCCCGGGCCACATGTGGCCGGGCGCCCCGACGGTGATCTACAGCGGTGTCGCCGACAAGGAGGCGCTCACCCGCAAGTACGTGGAGAACACCGAGAGGTACTACCTGGAGGCCGCCGGCGCCGAACTCTCCGGCTCGGTCTACACCCAGATCTCGGATCTCGAGAACGAGCTGAACGGCCTGTACACCTACGACCGCCGCGAGATCAAGGTCGACCCGGTCCGCGTCCGGGAGGTCAACCTGAAGGTGATCGCCGCGGGCGCCGCGGCAGGCGACCGGGCCCCGCTCAAGGGCGGCGGCTCCTGGTCCCTGGACGAGGGCAGCGGCACCACCGCCGCCGACGGGGGGCCGAACGCCAGGCACCTCTCGCTGACCGCGGGCACGACCTGGGTGGACGGCGTGCGCGGCAGCGCCCTGAGGTTCGACGGCCAGGGCGAGTACGCCCAGACCGACGGCCCCGTGCTCGACACCACCACCGACTACACCGTCGCCGCCTGGGCCACGCTCGACGCCCTGCCCGGTAACTACGCGACCGTCGTCAGCCAGGACGGGCGCCGCCAGGAGAACCCCTTCTACCTCCAGTACGGCCAGGGCGCCTTCGCCTTCAGCACACTGGGAGGCAATCGCGCCCGGTACGTCACGACGCCCGAACTCGGCCGCTGGTACCACCTGGTGGGCGTGCGGGACGCCGCGAGGAACGAGATCCGGCTGTATGTCGACGGCACGCTCATGGCCACGGCGACGCCTGCTCCCGCCGATGTGAGCACCGGCCCGCTGGCGGTGGGCCGGGCCAAGTGGGGCGGCGGGAACGTCGACTTCTGGAACGGCTCGGTGGATCAGGTCCACGCCTATGACAGGGCACTTTCCGCCGAGGAGGTGAGCGCTCTGTACGCCGCTGAGAAGCGGTAGACGGCCCCCTGTTCGAGGCGGCGCGGCACCCCGGTTCGCGGGCGGTACGTGCGGACCGGGGTGTCGGCGTGCCCGTGAACGGGCCGGGGGAGAGGGCCGACGGACGGCCGAATCCTGGTATGGACCTGCCAAGTGCTGCGGCTTAGCGTGCGAATGCGTTCTGAGAGCGCTCTCAGGGCGCCCTTCCGCTCCCCACACCAGGAGGCCCCGTGAAACGCACCGCCACTCTGCGCGCCGCCGTTGCGGCAGTGCTGCTCGCCGCCGGACTCGGCGCCGCCCATGCCGGCACCGCGAACGCCGCCCCTTCCCTCAGAGAGACCGGGGCTTCCGTCTCCGTCTCGCCCGGCCTGCTCGACGCCATGCGCCGGGACCTCGGGCTGACGGAGGCGCAGGCCGAGGAGCGCCTGCACGCCGAACGGGCCGCCATGCGCACGGAGAAGGCCGCCCGGACCGCCGCCGGAAAGGCGTACGGCGGCTCATGGTTCGAATCGTCCTCGGGGCGGCTCGTCGTCGCCCTCACCGACCGGGCCAAGGCCCCCGAGGTGCGCGCACTGGGCGCCGACACACGGCTCGTGCGGCACAGCGCCGCCGCCCTGGACCGGGCCAAGTCCCGGCTGGACTCGCTCTCCGCCCCCGAGGGTGTCGCCGGCTGGCACGTCGATCCCGCGGCCAACTCCGTCGAGATCACCGTCGTACGCGGTGAGCGGACCGACCCGGCCGTCCGGGCCTTCGTCGACCGGGCCCGGCGCGACGCCCCGGTCACCGTCACGGAAACGGCCGAGGCGCCGCGCACGTACGCGGCGGGCACGGTCGGCGGAGACCCGTACTACACGGGCAACGTCCGCTGCTCGATCGGGTTCTCCGTGCACGGCGGCTTCGTCACCGCCGGCCACTGCGGGCGGGCCGGAGCGGCCGTGCGCGGCTGGGACGGCTCCGCCATGGGCACCTTCCAGGGCTCCTCGTTCCCTGGCGACGACTACGCCTATGTGAGCATCCACAGCGGCTGGTGGACCGTGCCGGTGGTGCTCGGCTGGGGCACGATCCCGGACCGGCTGGTCAAGGGCTCCGCGGAGGCGCCGGTGGGCACGTCCGTCTGCCGTTCCGGCTCCACGACCCACTGGCACTGCGGCACCGTCCTGGCGAAGAACGAGACGGTGAACTACAGCCAGGGCGCGGTGTACCAGATGACGAAGACCAGTGTCTGCGCCGAGGGCGGTGACTCCGGCGGCTCGTTCATCAGCGGGGACCAGGCGCAGGGCGTCACGTCGGGAGGCTGGGGCAACTGCTCCACCGGCGGCGAGACATGGTTCCAGCCGGTCAACGAGATCCTCGCCCGCTACGGCCTGACCCTGCACACCGCCTGACCGTCGGGGCATCTGCCTTCACTCGAAGAACTTGAGGCTCCAGCCGGTGTCCGTCACAGGCCCGGGGACGTTGGCGCGGCTGTAGGTGGTCCCGCCCCACCAGCAGAAGGAGCCGGTGTACCAGTACCGGTTCTCCCAGGCGTACGGCGTCCCCTTCGGCACCGCGTGGAACATCAGAGGGAACGTGGGACCGGCGGGCGGGCTCGTGGCGATGTCGCCGTCGAGGAGCACGAAGCTGTGGTGGCCGGGCCCGTCGACGTACAGCGTCGGGTCCCAGCCGGTCATCATGGTCGCGCGGTGGGAGCCGAAGAGGCAGCCGTTCGACTTGTACCAGTCCCACACGTACGTCGGGTCGCCGCCGGCCCGCAGCCGCAGGTCGGCGAGACAGTACTGGTCGCTCCAGCTGCCGTTGGCGGAGTAGACGATGTGGAGTTGGCCGTTCGGGTCCTTGACGGCCTCGGGCGCCTCGTTGATGTAGGGGTTCCCGACGACTCGCTCCCAGCTCTCGCGTGGCTGCGAGATGACGTGTCGCGGGCCGGTCGGTGTGGTGGGGCTGCTCATGCGGGCGATGTACAGGTTCTGCTCGACGTTGGTGTCGCCGGCCCAGCCGGACCAGACGAACCAGCGCTGCCCGCCGAAGGTGAACAGGGTGCCGTCGATGGCCCATTTGTCGTCGGGGAGGGCGAGCCGGGTTGCGGCCGTGTAGCCGCTGTCCGGGTTCGCCGAGCTGATCACGTACATCCGGTGGGCGGAGCCGCGTCCGGCCGAGAAGTAGACGTAGTAGCGGCCGCCGTCGCGGACGATCTCCGGTGCCCACACCTCACCGAGGCCCCGCGTGTCCGACCACACCCGGCGAGCGGGCGCCGTGGCCAGGGCGGCCGTCGAGGAGGCCTGTCGTACGGCGATGCCGTCGCCGGTCGACTGCACCGACACATAGGTGCCGCCGACCCGCAGGACGCTCGGGTCGGCGGCGCGCAGGGAGGTCTGACCCGCCTGGGCGGTGTCGGGCGTCGACAGGGCCGTCACGAGCGCGAGCAGCAGGCTCAGCGCCAGGGTGGCTGCCCCGAGGAGGCGTGGTTCACGCTTCATGGTTGCTCCCGTGGTCCGATCGTCCAGCACGCTTTACATCGATGGAATACGGGGCAGCATCCTGTCTCGTGGTGAGCATGTCAATGAGGGGCGCTCGGGTCACCCGGAGTTCGGGGCCAGGCCTCTGGGACGGCACGGGCAGGACGGTCAAGAGGCGAGGGGTGCCGCCGTGGCGCCGCGCGTGCCGTCGCCGGTTCAGGTCCGCACAGGGCGGTTCCCCGCCGCTCCCTCCGTGCTCTCCCGCAGCACGAGCCGGTGCGGCACCACCAGATCCCGCGGCGCGCGGTCGTCGGCCTCGCCGGTGCCCGCCGCCTCGTCCATACGGCGTTGCAGCAGCTCGACGGCCACCTTCGCCACCGCGGCCTTGTCGGGCGCCACGGTGCTCAGCGTCGGCACGCTGAACCGTCCGCCCTCCACGTCGTCGAAGCCGATGACGGCCACGTCCTCGGGCACCCGGACGCCGTGCTCGTGCAGCGCGCGCAGTGCGCCCAGCGCCAGTTGGTCGTTGAGGCACAGCAGCGCGTCCGGCCGCGCGCCGGTCTCCAGCGCCCGGGCCACGGCCTCGTGGCCGTCGGGCATCCTGAACGACGCGACGGGGATCGCCGCGGCCGGATCGTGGGCGATGCCGGCCTCCTCGAGGGCGGTGCGATAGCCGCGGGTGCGCGCCTCGGCCGTGCCCAGCCCGACGTCGTCCCGGCCGCCGATGGCCAGGATCGCGCGGCGTCCGAGGCCGATCAGGTGCTCGGTCGCCTCCCGCGCGGCCTTCTCGTTGTCGATGGCGACATGGTCGGCGCCCTCCTCCAGCAGCTCCCCGAGCAGCACCGTGGGCGGGGCGTCCGCACGATCGCGCAGATCGTCGGCGGTGAGGGCGAGCGGGCTGAGGATGACCCCGTCGACGAAGGCGGAGCCGAACCCGGCGAGTGCCGACAGCTCGTGGTCCCGGTCGCCCCCGGTCTGATGGATCAGCACGGTCAGCGAGTGCGCCTCGGCCTCCCGGATGACATGCCGGGCCAGTTCGGCGAAGTAGGGGACGTCCAGCTCGGGGACCACGAGGGCGATGATGCCGGTGCGTCCCTTGCGGAGGTGACGCCCGGCCAGGTTCACCTTGTAGCCGAGGTGTTCGATCGCCTCCTGCACCGCGCGCCTGGTCCGCTCGGAGACGTGTTCGTAGTCGTTGATCACGTTGGAGACCGTCTTCTCCGACACCCCCGCGTGCCGTGCGACGTCCTTGATCCTGGGTCGTGCCACCGAGACCTCCCTGCCCCTTCGCGCGTGCCGAGTCTATGTCCGGGGGTGGCGCGGATCTGAGCGCAGTCCGTGCGGGCTGTCCGGCACCGATCCCGGGCGGTGCGGCCGAGGCTCTTTACAGCCAATGTACATCGATGTAAAAACGTGCCACCGCACCGATCCCACCGGTGCGCACCACCGTCTGCCGCCGCCGGTGGCCACCCTTCCGTGGCCCACCGCCGGTCCGGCGCGCGCGTCCGGCCGTCGAAAGGTCAGCGATGTCCTCCCGCTCTCCCGTACCAGAAGCAGCGCCCCCCTCCGATCGGCCGCGGGGCCTCACCCGCCGCCGGCTCATGCACCACACCCTGGCCGCGGCGGGAGCACTGGCCGCCGCCGGACCGCTGTCCGGCTGCGCGTCGCCGGCGGCGGCCTCCGGCGCCTCGGACCTCAGCGTCTGGGACCTGTTCCAGGGCGGCGACGGCATGCTGATGGACGACATGATCGAGGCCGTCTCCGCAGGCCCGCGGGGCTTCGAGGTGAAGCGGACCATCCTCGACTGGGGCCCCTCCTACTACACCAAGCTCGCCATGTCGGCCGCCGGTGGCCGCGCGTGCGACGTGGCGGTCCTGCACCTGTCGCGGCTGGCCGGCTATGCGCCGGGCGGCCTCCTGGACCCCTTCGACCTGGATCTGCTCGCCGAATTCGGCGTCACCGAGAAGGACTTCGCCCCCGCCGTCTGGCAGCGGACGCTCCACGACGGCGTCGTCCACGCGATCCCGCTGGACGTACACCCCTTCATCGTCTTCTACGACAAGGAGGCGGCCGACACCGCGGGACTGCTCGACTCCTCGGGCGAGCTGGCCCCGATGGGCTCACCGGAAGCCCTGCTGGACGCCGGGCGGGCGCTGGCCGAGGCGACCGGACAGTCGGGCATTCTGTTCGGCCACGTCACCGACACGGCACAGAGCTGGCGGCAGTTCGCCGCCCTCTACGCACAGACCGGCGCGTCCTTCACCCTCCCCGAGGGGGGCCCGGCCCAGATCGACATCGACGCCGCGGTGCGGGTCGTGACGTTCATGCAGCAGCTCTTCGACGGCCGCACCAACCCCAACAACCTGGACTACAACGGCGCGATGGCCGGATTCATCGGCGGTCGCGGCGGCATGGTCATGCTGGGGGAGTGGGAACTGCCCACCTTGAAGAAGTCCGGCATCCCGCTCGGCGCCGCACCCTTCCCCCAGGTCTTCGACAAGCCGGCCGTCTACACCGACAGCCACAGCTTCGTCCTCCCGCGCCAGGAGAACCCCGACCCGGCGAGGCGCCGCGAAGCACACCGGTACGTCGCCGAGATCGTCAAGCAGAGCCTGACCTGGGCGAGCGCCGGTCACATCCCTGCGTACCAGCCCGTGCTCGCGCGGCCGGAGTACGCCGCCCTCGACCCGCAGTCCTCGTACGCGCGGGCCGCACAGGTCGCGGTGCTCGACCCGCCGAACTGGTTCGCCGGAGCCGGCTCGAACTTCCAGAACCGGATGTGCCAGCCCCTTCAGTCGGCCCTGCTGGGCAACACGACCCCCGAGAAGGCCGTGCGGCAGATGGTCGGCGAGGCCGACACGCTGCTGCGGCAGCCCAACCCGGTGGCCTGACGAACGAAAGGAGTGACCGACATGACCACCACCGCACCTCACGGCGCCCAAGTGCGCGCAGACGCTGCCGCAACCCCGGCCGGCGACTCCCGCCGGCCCGGCCGCTGGGCGATCCGTACGACCGCCGGCAACGGACTGGTCTTCGTCCTGCCGTTCCTGGTCCTCTTCGCCCTCTTCATGGTCTGGCCGATCGCGCAAGGGCTGTGGATGAGCTTCACCGACAGCTCCCTCGCCCTGCGCGACACCACGTTCGTCGGCTTCGACAACTACGCCGAGGCCTTCGGGGACCCCGACGTGTGGAGCAGCCTCGGCAACACCGTCTTCTTCACCGTCATCTCCTCTGTGCCGCTCGTCCTCGTCGCCCTGGCGATGGCGCTGCTGGTGCACAGCGGGCTCGCCGGGCAGTGGGCCTGGCGGCTGGCCTTCTTCGCCCCCTACCTGCTGCCCGTGACCGTGGTGACCCTCGTCTGGGCCTGGCTCTACCAGCCGGACATCGGCCTGGCCAACCAGTTCCTCGACGCCTTCGGTGCCGGACCCGTCGGCTGGCTCTCCGACGAGGCCGTCGCGATGTGGTCGATCACCGCGCTCACCGTGTGGTGGACGGTCGGCTTCAACTTCCTGCTCTACCTCGCCGCACTCCAGTCCCTGCCCACCACCTACGACGAGGCCGCCGCCCTGGACGGCGCCGGGGCGTGGCGGCGGCTGTGGTCCGTCACCCTGCCGCAACTGCGCAGGACCACCGCGCTGGTGGCCATGCTCCAGATCCTCGCCTCGCTGAAGGTGTTCGACCAGATCTACATCCTCACCAAGGGCGGCCCGGGCGGCTCGACCCGCCCGGTCCTTGAGTACGTCTACGACGTCGGCTTCACCGGCTACCGGCTGGGCTACGCCTCCGCCGTCTCGTACCTCTTCTTCGCCCTCATCGTCGTCGTCTCACTCGTCCAGCTGCGCCTGTTCCGCCGGGAGGACTGACCGTGTCCGTCACCGCACCCACCCTGCGTCCACGGCGCCGCCCACCGCTGCGCCACGACGGCTCGCCACTGCTCCTCGGTCACGGCCGGACGCCGCGTGTCCTGGCCGGCACGGCGCTGGCCCTCCTGGCGGCCCTCTGGCTGCTGCCGTTCGTCTGGGCGGTCGCCACCTCCGTGCAGAGCGAGCAGGACGTGGCCACCCCGGGACTCTCGCCCTTCAAGGGCGCCTTCACCCTGGAGGCGTACCGCCAGATCCTGGAGCGCGGCAATGTCACCCTCTGGGCCTTCAACAGCTTTCTGATCGCCGGGCTGGTGACGCTCCTGACCGTGGTCGTCTCCACCCTCGCCGCCTACGGTCTCTCGCGCGGCACCTTCCGCGGCCGCAGGGCCCTGCTCGGTGTCACGGTGGCCGCCGTCATGGTCCCGCCGCAGCTGCTCGTCGTCCCGCTCTTCGAGCAGATGCTGCTGTTCGACCTGGTGGACACCTATGCGGCCGTCGTCCTGCCTCAAGTGGTCGCGCCCATGATGGTGTTCATCCTCAAGCGCTTCTTCGACGGCATCCCCCGGGAGCTGGAGGACGCCGCCCGGATCGACGGCGCGTCCGAGTTCCGGGTCTTCCTGTCCATCGTGCTGCCGCTGTCACGGCCGATCGTCGCCGCCGTGTCGATCTTCGTGTTCATCGGCGCGTGGAACAACTTCATGTGGCCGTTCGTCGTCACCAACGACCCCGGCCTGATGACCCTCCCGGTCGGCCTGGCCACCGTGAAGGACGCCTTCGGCATCCAGTACGCGCAGTCCATGGCGTCCGCGCTGCTGGCCGCGCTGCCGCTGATCGTGGTGTTCCTCCTCTTCCAGCGCCGCATCGTCGACTCCGTGGCCACCACCGGCCTCGGCGGCTCCTGACCCCACCTTTCCCGCCGTACACGCAGGCACGGCGGCTCGCTCGCCGGCCGCCCGATCGACTGGAGCATGTGTGCCCACTCACTCCGTACCGCGCCCGGAGTACCCGCGCCCGCAGTTCGTGCGCAGCGACTGGCTCAACCTCAACGGCGCCTGGCAGTTCGAGACCGACCGCGGGGACAGCGGACTCGAACGCGGCCTCCTCGACCGCGCACTGCACGACGAGATCCTCGTCCCCTTCCCGCCCGAGTCCGAGCTGTCCGGCATCGGTGACACCGACTTCCTCGAGGCCGTCTGGTACCGCCGTACCGTCACGCTGCCGGCCGACTGGGCCGGGCGGCGGGTGCTGCTGCACTTCGGTGCCGTCGACTACGACACCACCGTGTGGGCCGACGGGCGCGAGGTCGCCCGGCATCGCGGCGGCTTCACCCCCTTCACCGCCGACCTCGGCGACATCGCCGGCTCCGGGGCGGACGTCGTCATCACCGTCCGGGCCCGCGACCCCAAGACAGGGCCCCAGGCGCGCGGCAAACAGGCCGTCCAGTACGCCAACCACGACTGCAACTACACCCGGGTGACGGGCATCTGGCAGACCGTCTGGCTCGAGCCCGTGCCCGAACTGCACCTCAGGCGGCCCCGGATCACGCCTGACCTCGCCGGCTCCGCCTTCCACCTCGAACTGCCGCTGTCCGGCAACCGCCCGGGCCTCCGTGTGCGTGCCGTGCTCAGCGACGGGGACGGCGAGGTGAGCTGCGCCGAGGTCCGCGCCGACCTGGACATGGCCCCCCGCCTGGTCCTGCCGGTCCCCGACGACAGGCGCCGCGAGTGGGGCCCCGACGACCCGCACCTCTACGGCCTGCGACTCGAACTCCTCGACGCGGCCGGGCAGTTGGTGGACTGCGCCGACAGCTACGCCGGCCTGCGCGCCGTGGGGCTTCGGGGCAAGGCTGTCACCCTCAACGGCCGCCCGGTCTTCCAGCGCCTGGTGCTCGACCAGGGCTGGTACCCGGACGGCCTGATGACCGCGCCCACCGACGCCGCCCTCGTCCGGGACATCGAGCTGGCCATGGCGGCCGGCTTCAACGGGGCGCGGCTGCACCAGAAGGTCTTCGAGGAGCGTTTCCTGTACCACGCCGACCGCCTCGGCTATCTGGTGTGGGGCGAGTTCGGGGACTGGGGCTGCGAGGTGGGCGGTTCCTCGGGCGACAACCAACAGCCCGACGCCTCCTACGTCTCCCAGTGGCTGGAGGCCCTCGAACGCGACTACTCCCACCCCTCGATCATCGGCTGGTGCCCGCTGAACGAGACGTACCAGAAGCTGCACGACCGCATCACCCAGCTCGACGCCGTGACCCGCGCGATGTTCCTGGCCACCAAGGCCATGGACACCACCCGGCCGGTCGTCGACGCCTCCGGCTACTCCCACCGGGTCGCCGAGACCGACATCTACGACGCCCACAACTACGAGCAGGACCCCGAGGCGTTCCGCACGCTGATGTCCGGGCTGGCCAAGGACGACCCCTTCGTCAACTCCTACGACAACGGGGCCGCCTACTCGCAGCCGTACCGCGGACAGCCCTACTTCGTCAGCGAGTTCGGCGGCATCTGGTGGGACCCCGAGGCGGCCGCCGCCCAGTCGGGCGAGGACCGTACCGCCTCCTGGGGGTACGGCGAACGGGTCCGCGACGAGGAGGAGTTCCACGCCCGCTTCGCCGGACTCACCCAAGTGCTGCTGGAGGACCCGAACATGTTCGGCTACTGCTACACCCAGCTGACGGACGTCTTCCAGGAACAGAACGGCATCTACCGCTTCGACCGCGGCGTCAAGCTCGACGTCGACCGCGTCCGGGCCGCACAACTGCGGCCGGCCGCGATCGAGGAGCGGCTCCAGGAGTAGCCGGACCGGCGGCGTCCTCCCGGCATCCACCGGGAGGACGCCCGTGCGTCACACCCGCTCCAGCCGCCAGATCTGCGGCTGGAGCCCGTTGCACGTCCACTGCTGGACATTGGCCCCGGGCTCACGCGAGCCCGCCGCCACGTCCAGACACTGGCCGCTGGAGCGCACGACCAGCCGGTAGTACCCCCGGCCGACGTTCTCCGGCCGCCAGTCCTGGGCGGCCTGCCCGTTGCAGTACCACTGCCGCACGTTCGCGCCCGGCGCGGGGGAGCCGTTCTCCACGTCGAGGCACAGACCGCTGTTCCGCCCGGTCAGCGTGAAGTGGCCGCCGCCGTGGGCCCGCAGGGTCCACTCCTGCGGGCCGAGCCTGTTGCAGGTCCACTGCTGGACGTTTCCGCCTGGCGCACGGGAGTCGGCGGCGACGTCCAGGCAGTGCCCGCTGCCGGCGTCGACCAGCCGGTAGAGCCCGCCGTCGACGACTCCGGCCGCGTCACCGCTGCCGGTCAGTGAGCCGCTGCCGAACCAGGCCCGGCACACCGTGCCGTCGAAGTCGGTGGCGATCTGCAGGACGCGGCTGCCGTCGACCGAAGGCAGCAGCGGTGAGCTGTAGTTCTGGCAGTAGTTCACCCCGGGCTCCGGCACGGTCACCGGCGACGGTATCTCGTACCACGGACCGCTGCCGTTCTCGGTGTTGGCGAGGATCGTCCGGCCGCTGTCCGCGGCGGGGCTGCCGTCGCGGTTGAGCAGGCGCTGCCCGATCAGCAGGATCCGCCCGTTCGGCCCGCCGCCGGGCGCCGGTGCCCAGGCGATGGTCGGCGCGGCGCGGAAGTACTTGCCGTCGACGGTCTCCGGCCGGAACCCGAGCGCGGCCGGGCTGCCCCAGTTCCAGCCGTCGGTGGAGGTGCGGTAGTGCACCACGCACTGGTACTGGCCGCCGGGATTGCAAATCTCGTAGCTCATGAAGTACGTGCCGTTCGGCAGCCGGCGCACCACCGGCATGCCCGGCCGGTCCTCGGACCAGGTGCTCGCGACGGTGTCGTGGTGGCCCTGCCAGTGCACCCCGTCGTAACTGCGGGCGGCGACGAGCTTCTGGCTGTGCGCCGGGTCCGTCTCGTCCGCGTAGTGGCACACGAGAGCGCCGTCGGCGGCCACGGAGAACTCCGGTTCCCACAGCCCGCCCGTGCCGTTCGCCACCGCGCATGCCGACAGATAGGACCACGTCCGCCCCACGTCGTTGCTCCGCCAGATCCGCAGCGCCATACGGCGGTTCTGCTCGTCCTGGCCCACGGAGGAGGCCCAGAGCAGGGTTCCGGCGGGCAACGCGCCGACCTGCCGGGGGAGTTCGAAGAGGGTCGCGCAGCACAGGCCCTGGCCCGCCGCGGCCTCGGGATCGGAGATCCGGCCGACCTCGCGGAAACTCGCTCCGGAGTCGGTGCTCTCGTGGATGGCGCCGATGCCGTTGTTGCCGTCGAAGGTGACGGCACTGGCGAGGACACGGCCATTGGCCGGGCCGTTGTGCGCGAGCCGGACCAGACGCGGGTACAGCGCCGTTCCGTCCCGCAAGGGCGTGCCCGTGGCGGTGGGGGAGAGGTCGTCCGCCACCGGTACGGCGGGAGCCGGTGGTACGTCGGCGGCGGCCGGGCCGGCGAGCACCAGGCCCAGCGCCGTGACGAGGCCGAACAGCGCGGCACGAGCCCGGGGGCGACGCCTGCGGCGTCCGGTGAGGTGTGACAGGCGGAGGATCAACGCGGTCTTCCTTCCTGCGGGGGAGGGGGATCCGTGTCAGGCTAGAGCCGCATGTACATCGATGTAAACCGGTGTGCGCGTGAAGGCCGAGTCGGGCAACTGCTCCGTCATGGGGTCGAGTTGAGCAGGAGTACCGGAAGGCCTCGGGGGCTACGGCGACCGGCGTTTCGCCGGCCGCCGCCCTACCCGCAGGCCCCTGCGAGACCCTGACGAATCGTCAGGGCATCATCTCGTACGCCCCCGACAGCGCCTCGACGCGCTGCCAGACACGCTCCGAACGCGCCCCGTCGACCACCGGACGCCGGACCGCGCCGAGCGCCCAAGTCTGCTGCTCCTCGGTCGCGGAGTCCTTGCCGTGCAGCTCGACGGCGTGCGCGGAGAAGTCGCGCACGAGGACGGCGAACAGCTCGTCGAGCACATCCTCGTCGAGGCCCGACAGGGCCGCCTGCTCCAGGACCAGCTGCCCGTGGACGACGAGCGCGAAGAGCTGCCCGACGGCGAGGAGCAGGTCGAGGTCCCGGCTCTGCTGCTCGTCAGGGGCGGCCGTGCGGACGAACTCGCAGAGCGCGTCGGCCTGTTCGCGGAAGCGGGCGACGTTGGGCAGATGGGCGTACGTGTCGAAGGCCGGCCGCCAGTCGTGGAAGCGCACCGAGCCGAGGCCGCGGGCGGGCCCCTGCCGGAAGAGGAAGTCGTCGTCGGCCGCGTCGAGGCGGGTCGGGACGGGCTCGTAGGCGACCGGGTCGAGGAGGTGGTTGCGCATGAACTTGAGGATCAGCGCCAGGTTGACGTGGACGGTGCCCTCCAGCTTCGGCAGACCGCGGATCTCGACGGCGGCCTGGGCGAAGTAGTTGTCCTTCTCGAAGCCCTTGGCCGCGATGACGTCCCACATCAGGTCGATGACCTTCTCGCCCTCGGTGGTCACCTTCATCTTCGTCATGGGGTTGAAGAGGAGGTAGCGGCGGTCGTCGGGGCCCGCGGTGCGGAAGTAGTCGACGGCGCGGTCGCTGAACAGCTTCATGCCGACGAGCCGGACGTACGCGTCGGCCAACTCCCGCCGCACATGCGGGAAGGCCGTGACCGGGCGGCCGTAGAGGATGCGGTTCTGGGCGTGGGTGACGGCCTCGTACATCGCGTGCTCGCAGATGCCGATCGAGGCGGTGCACAGGTTGAACTTGCCCACGTTGACCGTGTTGAGGGCGGCGTCGAAGGCGGCGCGGCCGGTGTGCAGGACGTCCTTGGCGGCTACGGGATAGTCCTCCAGGCGGAACTCGCTGACGAACTTCGACGAGTCGACGACGTTCTTGACCAGGTGGTAGCTCGCGTGGCGGCTGTCGGCGGCGAAGAAGACATAGCCGTCCGGGCCCTCGACGTCGGTGCGGCGGCCGAAGACGGAGACCAGCCCGGCGGCGTTGCCGTTGCCGATGTAGTACTTGGAGCCGGTGGCCCGGAAGGCGCCGTCGCCGTCCGGCTCGAGCAGCATGTCGGTGGAGTAGATGTCGGCGCCGTGCGCCTTCTCGGACAGGCCGAAGGCGAACACCTCGCCCTGGGAGAGGAGTTCGGCCGCTCGGGCCCGGGCGTCGGCGTTGTCGCTCTGCCAGACGGGGCCGAGGCCGAGGATGGTGACCTGCCAGGCGTACCAGTAGTCCAGGCCGTAGAAGCCGAGGATCTCGTTGAGCGCGGCTATGCGGGCGGTGTCCCAGCGCTTGTCGCCCTCGCCCTCTCCGGCTGCGGAGGCGGGCGTGAGGAAGGTCGCGAAGAGGCCCTCCTTCGCGGCGAAGGCCAGGAAGTCACCGAGCCAGGCGCGGGTCCGGTAGTCCTCGATCAGCCGGCGCTTGCCCCGCTCCTCGAACCAGTCGACGGTGGCGCGCAGCAGCCTGCGGGTCTCCGGGTCGAAGTGCGCGGGGTCGTACGTCCGAGGGTTGAAGAGCAGCGCGTCGGCCATGGGTGCCGCCTTTCGGCTGAGAGGGGTGAGGGTGGGTCCGGGCACGGGTCCCGGGGGCCCGCTCGGCCGGTCAGCGACCGGTGCCGAAGCGGGCGAGTGTGGCGAGGACGTCGTCGAGCCAGGCGATCATCATCCGCTCGTACGCGATTCCGCCGCGCAGCACGACGTGCTGGAGCTCGCGTTCGGCGTCGAGCGGGCCGTCCGCGGGGGCTTCCCCGAAGTCGCGCTCCTCGCCGGCGAGGTAGTGGGCGAGGCGGTCCGAGTGCGCCTGCCGGTGCCGCTCGACCTCACGGATCAGGTCGGCCGGATCGTCGAAGGCGGCGCCGCGGACCTTCACCGCGAGGTCGTGCCGCACGCTCTCGGGCTCGGTCGGTTCGTGCAGCCACGCGGACAGCGCGTCGCGTCCGGGCCCGGTGACGGAGTACTCCTTCTTGTCCGGACGCCCGTACTGCGGGACGTCCCGGACCTCGACCCAGCCCTCGGTCTCCATGCGCTTGAGCACCCGGTAGATCTGCTGGTGCGTGGCGGTCCAGAAATACCCGATGGACCGCTCGAACCGCCGGGCCAGCTCATAGCCGGAGCCCGGCTTCTCCAGCAGGGAGACGAGGATCGCGTGGTCGAGCGCCATGCCTCCGATCTTGCTATGCACCTCGTTGCATAGCAAGGGGGGCCCGGGTGAGACACGGCTCACCCGGTGGACGTGAGGGTGTGGGTGGCGTCAAGCCCGCTCGGCCGCAGCCGGTCGGACGGCGGGCGCCGGGAGCGCGACGGCGATGGCGATGAGGACCGCCTCGGCGATCCGGGCCCAGTCGGGCGCGTCGCGATGAGAACGGCGTAGAGGGTCATGCCGATGGTGCGAGGCATCAGACGCTCCGCGTCCTTCGAGGCCTTCGAGGTCTTCGAGCGGATGTCTCAGCGGTCTGCGTGCGAGGACTTGAGTCGGTCGGCGCCGGCGCCCTGCAGGGCGTCCAGACAGGCCGTGCGTCCGGTCGAGAGCAGCAGCAGAGCCAGAGCGGGCCCGGCGATCTCCGGGCCGTCGCCCACCGTCCAGTCGGTGTCGGTCGCCCGGAGAGTGAAGCCGGCGAGGTGGCGCTCGGCGTGGAAGGGCCAGCCCATCGCCCAGACCCGCCGCAGCCCTTCGCGGCTGTGCTCGGCCGGGACGGGAAACCGCCGAGCGAGCGGCAGGGCGATGTCCTGGCTGTGGACGATCGCGTCGAACAACGCGTTGCGCGTGTCCAGCACCCTCGCCGTTCGCCGGGTGTCGGCGTGGGCGCGGATCGCGGTGATCAGGTCTGCCGGATCGCGGTCGCCGTGCCGGCGGGCCAGCACGGTGTTGATCCGGTCGGGGTTGAACCGCGCACGCGGTGCCACCGCGACCATGTCCCAGGTGCTGATCGTGGGGACCAGCGCGAGGTGTCCCGCGACGTCCCGTACACGCCAGCCGCGGCACAACGACTCCTGCTCCCATTCGGCCGGGGCGAGCTCTTCCAGCAGGTCGGCGATCCGCAGACGCGTCGTGCGGACAGCGGACCAGTAGGGGTTCGAGTCGGCCATGAGAGCCTCCAGAAGTCCGAATCCCGGACCATATTAGTACGAGGCTCGGACCTTCTGCAATGATGGAGGCATGGCCGACGACGACGCCGACGAGCTCAACCTCGGACTCCTGATGTTCATCCCGTACCGCTTCATGGAGTCGGCCGTGATGGCCGCACTGAAGTCCGCCGGGCACGACATCTCGCTCACCCAGGCACAGGTCTTCCAGCGGATCCGCCCCGAGGGCTCGCGGCTGGCCGAGCTGGCCGAGGCGTCACAGGTCAGCAAGCAGACCATCGGGTCGATCGTCGACCAGCTCGAGCGGGCCGGATACGTGCGACGCGCCCCCGACCCGCGCGACGCACGAGCCCGACTCGTCACCATCACCGACCGCGGTCACGAACTCATCGAGCTGAGCCTGCCCGTCGTCCGCGACATCCAGGGCCAATGGACGGCTCACCTGGGTCCCGGGCGCACCCGACAGCTTCGACAGGCTCTGGAGGCGCTGCGGGAGATCACCGATCCGCACCGCTGACCGTTCGGCGCGCTGCGGCTCCGTCCTGCCAGCGGTAGAGGTCGCGCAGCAGGGAGATCTCGGCGCCGTGATGGATCAGCTCCCGATTGACGTGCAGGACCCTGTTCTCCATGGGAAACCGCTCGGGACCCACCGTGGGCGGATTGTCCAGGTCGGCGTCCGAGAGTTCACGGACCCCCGCGTTCCATCTCCCGTACATCTCATCGAGCTGTTTCAGCGCCTCGTCAGCGGTCCCCGCGTAGGCGAATGTCTCGGCGTCGACCTCCTGGCCGCCGAAGTGCCAGCCGACCCGATAACCCAGGCACGAGACGATGATGTGCGCCAGCCGCCAGGCGATCGTGGTCACCGGCGCCGGCACCGGGGCAGGGGACGCGAAGTCCATCGTCCACTTTCCCGAACCCGCCGACATCGGTGCGGCCGAGGTGCCACGTGGGCGGATGCTCCAGCAGCCGCGCACCGGCTCCCAGAAGTACTCGTCATCGGTAAGACCGTCCAGCCGCGGGCGCAGGTTCTTGTGCCAGTACCAGTCCAGCTGCTCCGCGAGTCGCTCACTTCTTGTCATTTCCGCACCGTACATAGAACGGAGACCTGGGGAGTCGCCGGAGGCCCTCGATCCGCAACGCTATGGTTGTCACCGCTTCCGTCCGTGAGAAGTCCCACGGCGCCTGCGATGCGGCCGAGTTCGGAGTTCTGGCAGTGCTTTTCGACATCACGCGCGGCGAACTCGCCGACATGTTCGGCGAGGACCGGATCGCGACCCTGCCCGCCACTGCCTTCCCGCCCGCCGCCGCGGACACCGAGGGCGCCCGCCTCCTGCAGACCGCGGGCGTCCCCACCGGGACGCTCCATCTGCGTGAGCCCGACGAGGACACCGGCCGGCTGCCCCTCGTCCGGGACGTCGTCGACACGGACGACTTCGAGAACGCGGCGCAGGACGCGCACGAATGGCCCGTCATCGGCTGGCTGCTCAACGCCCACCTCGCCCTCGACCCCGATTCCGGCAAGGTGCACGCCTTCGACGCCGACGAGGAGACCGTGCAGGAACTCCACACGGACGTCTCGTCCCTCGTCCAAGTCACCCTCCGGTTCCAGCGCCTGCTCGAGGAGTTCACCTTCAGCGGCGACGAGGAGGCCGACTTCGAGCGCCTGGAGCGCGAGGTCGAGCGTGTCCGGGAAGAGACGAGCGGCATCGACCCGCTCCCTTTCCAGGACGACGAGACCGTCTGGTCGGTGGTCGGCGACGAGATCGCCGCGGGCCGGCGCTTCAAGGGCGACAGCCCAGGAGCCCGCTCGCTCTACGGCTGATCGCCGAGTCGCGGCGGAAGCCGCTCAGGGCTGGACATCCACCCCTCCGCACCACGGCCAGGCGGACTCGCGGCCGGCCTCGATGAGGCCGACCATCCGGAACGCGGCGTCCGTGAGGCCCCCGAAGGTGTGCCGGTGGGGGCCGGCAGGGCCGTGGGCGGGCCGGTACCCCGCCAGGTTCCACGTATAGACGGGAACGTCGGCCGGGACCGGTTCGGCCGGGCCGCCACGGCTGTAGGGGGCGGCCTGCTCGTCGGTGACGATCAGGACCCGGTCGTGCCGCCGGTAATGAGCCCGTACCGCCATCGCGGTCTGGGTGCCTCCGAGACTGTGGAACCGTTGCAGCACCTCCAGCACCGGCTCCCCCCGCTCGAACGCCACCGCTCTGCTGCTCCAGCCGAACTCGACCAGATCCGCATGCTCAGCCCGCAGGGCCAGCGCGGTGCCGAACACGGCGGCCGCGTCCGCCCGGCTCAGCGTGGACCTCTCGGAGACCGTGTCCCAGAACATGGAGTCGGACCGGTCCACCAGAATGAGAGTCCGGCCCGGCAGCGACGGCACGTTGGCCAGGGAATGACCCAGCGCCCGTTCCAGCGCGGCAGCCCAGCGCTGCGACGGCGCATGCCGGTGAGCGGCCAGATAGCGGAAGGGGAACTGGCGGGACCGGGCGACCTCAGAGGCGTCCGAGAGCCGCGCGGCGACCTGCTCCGCGACCTCGTCCGAGACCCCCGCCTCGTCGAAGTTCCGCAGGTTCCGCACGAGTGCCATCGGCCCCATCGTGGGGATCACGGCCTCCCAGACCGCGGCGTCCATCGGTCCGTGCAGCCATCCGGCCAGGGCCTCCCACGTCATCCCGGCCGCGGCCAGCCGCTCGGAGCCGCCCGGCCCGGTCACCACCGCCCGCCGTTCGTCCGCAGGCATCTCCATCAGCGCCCGATGGGCGGTCAGTACGTGGTCGGAGGCCGGCGCGACCGCCTGCTCCGGATGATGACGGCGGTCCAGCGCATAGCGGAAGAGCGGGCCCTGCCAGGGCTTGTCCGGGTCGGGCGAGGCGTGCACCAGGTTGAGCACGTCGCCGAAACGGAAGTTCTTGGAGGCGGTGTCGTACTTGAGCAGGGACCGAGATGTGTACAACCGCCGTACGCCGTCGGCGATGCCCCGCTTCACCGGCTGCGGCACTTTCCGCCCGTACGCGGCGACCCAGTAGGCGAGGAGCTCGCCGGGCTCGTCGGCCCGCTGGAGCACCGAGTCGATCACGGACCGGTTCGACGGACCCGCGCACACCCCGGCATCGAGCCGAGCCCGCACATACGTCGCGGCCCCCACCAGGGACGCCGTACGCATGTTGCCCTCCCCGCGAAGCCAGCGCAGCAGTCCGGCCGTCCATACGGGATCCTGGACCGCGAGTTCACCGACGAGACGCAGGAACCGGTCGTCCCGCTCCTCGCCGCTCTCGTAGAAAGTCCGCTGGGAGACGAAGTTGCCGACCGCGAGGAGGAACAGCTCCTCGCGAGGCTCCCGCACGAAGGCCGGGCCGCCCGCGTAGCCGCGGAGGTCCGGCCATGCGGGCGCGTGGGGGAGCCGGGGCGGGGGCACGGAGCGAGCGGCCGCCGAGACCTGCGGGGCCACCAGCATCTCGGACCAGATCTTGGAGACGCGTGGGGTGTGACGAGGCAGTGAATCCCCCCGGATTCAAGGGACGGGACGGCCCCGGTCGAAGGGTCCGACGGGGCGAGAGCGCCGCGCCTGCCGAGATCAAGAGGGCGGCGGCGTCACTTGGTTGTCAAAGGAAGTAGCCGCAGCCGAGCGCATCGGAAGGCGCGGTCGCGACGCCAACGTACAAGGGGCACCTGGCTGCGTACCAGCGAATATCGCAGGCTCGCTGTCCGCAGGACCTAGAGTGTGCGCGTGACCGAGCGGAACCCCGAACTCATCGCCGGCCGGTATCAATTGGTCGAACGCATCGGCCAGGGCGGTATGGGCCGAGTCTGGCGCGGCCTGGACCAGCAGCTCTTCGGACGCGAGGTCGCCGTCAAGGAGGTCCTCTTCCCGCCGGGGACGGACGAGGGCGACCGTGCCACGCTGCTCAGGCGCTTCATGAGCGAGGCCCGCGCGGCGGTGACGCTCAGCCACCCCGGGATCATCACGATCCATGACGTCGCGGAGCACCACGGCGCCCCTGTGATCGTCATGGAGTTCATCCGTGGACAGTCCCTGGCCGCCGCGATCCGCGAGCAGGGCCGACTGCCCGTGCAGCGGGTGGCCGAGATCGGTGCCGCCATGCTCGACGCGCTCGCCGAGGCCCACGCGGCGCGGATCGTCCACCGCGACATCAAGCCGGACAACGTCCTTCTGACCAAGGACCGGGTCGTCCTCACCGACTTCGGCATCGCGCACCTCGCGGACGCCACCACCAAGCTGAGCCACAGCGGGATCGTCATCGGCACACCGCAGTACATGCCCCCGGAGCAGTTGGAGGGCAAGCGCCCGACGCCCGCCAACGACCTGTGGGCGCTCGGCGCGACCCTGTACCACGCCGTCGAGGGACGGCCGCCGTTCGAGGCGGACGGGCTGCACGCCCTGGCCGTGGCCGTCTTCACCCGCCCGCACCGTCCGCCGGTCCACGCCGGACCACTCGCGCCCGTACTGGAGGCACTGCTCACCAAGGACCCGGAGCAGCGGGTGGGCGCCGCGGAGGCCGCCAGGATGCTGGCGTCGGTACTCCGGTCCTTCCCGGCTCGGTACGAGACGGTCGGCGAGCCGGAGCCGGAGCCCGGACCAGGACCGGAGCCGGGAGAGGAGCCGGGCCCGCGATCGGAAACGGAACCCGAGCCCGAGCCCGAGCGCGCCCCGGCACCGGACGCCGAGACGGAGCAGGCACCCCCGACGCCCCGTACGCCGCCCACACCCCGTACGCCCCCTCCGCCCGCAACCCCGCGAACGCCCACGGTCCGGGACTCCGGGCCCGCCCCGGTCGACCCCCGAAGCCCGGTCCCGGACCAGCCGAGCAGCCCGCCGCCGGTCCCGGTCCCGCTCCCGGTCCCGGCCCCCGTCCCCTCGACCGAGGACCTGGTCTCGCTGGGGACGACGGCCGAGGCGAAGAAGGACGAGCAGAGGTCGGCACCGGCACGCGCCCTCACCCGGCGTTCCGTCGTCCTGGGCGCGGCACTGGCCACGCTCGTGGCCGGTTCCGCCCTGACCTGGACTCTCTCCCGTGACGACGAGACACCCGGCGGCGGAGCAGCCGGCAAGGGCGCAGCGGAATCCGCGGTCACGGTGGTGATCGGGGTGGACGCGCCACTGAGCGGCAGCCAGTCCCCGATGGGCCTCGGCATCCGGAACTCCGCCGACCTGGCGGTCAGGACCGCGAACGAGAAGAGGCACGTCCCCGGGGTGAAGTTCGAGATCAAGGCCTTGGACGACGCGTCCGACCCCGCCAAGGGAGAGCCCAACGCCGCCGACTTCGTGTCCGACGCGAAGGTCCTCGGCGTCGTCGGACCGCTCAACTCCAGCGTGGCCCAGACCCTGGTGGGCCCACTGGCCCAGGCGGATCTGGTCAACGTCTCACCGAGCAACACCGAACCCGCGCTGACGCTGGGCCCCGACTGGGCCGCGGACACCAAGGCCCGCCCGTACGGCACGTACTTCCGCACCGTGACCACGGACGTGGACCAAGGGCCGTACGCCGCACGACACCTCTACGCCGAGGCCGGGAAGAGCAAGGTCTACGTCATCGACGACAAAAGCTCCTACGGCGCCGGCCTCACCTCCGGTTTCACGGCGGAGTTGGAGAAGCTCGGCGGAACCGTGGTCGGCACGGAGCATGTCGACCCCACACAGCACGAGTTCCCCGGACTTGCCGGGAAGGTCCGGGCCTCGGGCGCCGAAGCCGTCTTCTTCGGCGGCTACTACGACGTCGCCGGCCCGCTCTCCCAGCAGCTCAAGCAGGCCGGCGTCAACGTCCCCCTGATGGGCGGTGACGGCATCTTCGACCAGGAGTTCCTCACGTCCGGCTCGAAGGCGGACGGCGACCTCGCCGTCAACATCGGCGTGCCCGCCGAACACCAGCCGGGAGGGGCGGACTTCCTCGCCCGCTACCGCAGGGCCGGGTACCCCGAGGCGGCCGGCTGGTACGGACCGTACGCCTACGACGCCACCTGGAGCCTCATCGAGGCCGTGAAGTCCCTCGTGACGGCCAACGGCGGCACCCTGCCCCGAGACGCCCGCGCCAAGATGCCCCAGGCCGTGTCCCGGCTCGGCTTCGACGGCGTCACGGGCCACGTCGCCTTCGACGCGTACGGCGACACCCGCAACCGGCGCCTGACGGTACTCTCTGTCGCCGGCGGCCGATGGACCACGGTGACGAGCGGCCCGGCCACTCCCTGACGCCTGCGCGACCGACAGCGGTATCGGCGACGGGCGGACCGACCGGACCCCTGCAGGTTTCGCCCCTGAGCGGCGATGGTGCGGCTCGCCGCAAGGCCGGTCGGGCAAACCGCCTCGCGGCAACTTGAGGTTGTCGTCACGGACAAGGATCAGCGACACACGGACGGGCGGGGGGCGGGGAAGAATGAGGGCCGTGATCAACGGTCGACGACCGGTCGACGATCTTTGCGGAGGAGCGAGGATATGCAGGAAGCACGAGCTGGGCAGGTCGCCGGGCCCGGGGATCTCGTCGATGTGGCCCGCCTGGTCACGGCGTACTACGCGCTGCACCCCGACCCGGCCGAGCCCGGGCAGCGGGTGGCGTTCGGTACGTCCGGACACCGCGGCTCGTCCCTTGTCGCGGCCTTCAACGAGGACCACATCGCCGCGACCAGCCAGGCCATCTGCGAGTACCGCGCCGCCCAGGGCACCGACGGCCCCCTCTTCCTCGGCGCCGACACGCACGCCCTGTCCGAGCCCGCGCGGATCACGGCCCTGGAGGTCTTCGCCGCCAACGACGTGACCGTGCTCATCGACCAGGCCGACGGCTACACGCCCACCCCTGCCGTGTCGCACGCCATCCTCACGTACAACCGCGGCCGCACGTCCGCCCTCGCCGACGGCGTGGTGGTCACCCCCTCGCACAACCCGCCCGCCGACGGCGGCTTCAAGTACAACCCGCCCCATGGCGGCCCGGCCGGCTCCGAGGCGACCTCCTGGATCCAGGACCGCGCCAACGAGATCATCACGGGCGGTCTGAAGGACGTACGGCGCATCCCGTACAGCCGTGCCCTGGCCGCGCCCGGCACCGGCCGCCATGACTTCCTCGGCGCCTACGTGGCCGATCTGCCGAACGTGCTGGACCTGGACGCGATCCGCGCCGCCGGTGTGCGGATCGGTGCCGACCCGCTCGGCGGTGCCTCCGTCGCCTACTGGGGCCGGATCGCCGAACAGCACCGCCTCGATCTGACGGTCGTCAACCCGCTCACCGACCCCACCTGGCGCTTCATGACGCTGGACTGGGACGGCAAGATCCGCATGGACTGCTCCTCGCCGTACGCCATGGCCTCGCTCATCGAGCAGCGCGACCGGTTCGACATCGCCACCGGCAACGACGCCGACGCCGACCGGCACGGCATCGTCACCCCGGACGGGGGGCTGATGAACCCCAACCACTATCTGGCCGTGGCGATCTCGTACCTGTTCTCGCACCGGGAGCAGTGGCCCGCGGGCGCCGGGATCGGCAAGACGCTGGTGTCGTCCAGCATGATCGACCGGGTGGCGGCGGACCTCGGCCGGCCGCTGGTGGAGGTCCCGGTGGGCTTCAAGTGGTTCGTGGACGGCCTGTCCGGCGGAACGCTCGGCTTCGGCGGCGAGGAGTCGGCGGGTGCCTCGTTCCTGCGCCGCGACGGCTCGGTGTGGACCACCGACAAGGACGGCATCACCCTGGCGCTGCTCGCCTCCGAGATCGCGGCCGTCACCGGCAAGACGCCCTCCGAGCACTACGCACAGTTCACCGACCGCTTCGGTGCTCCCGCCTACGCCCGCGTCGACGCCCCCGCGTCCCGCGAGGAGAAGGCACTGCTCGCCAAGCTGTCTCCGCGTCAGGTCACCGCCGACACCCTCGCAGGCGAACCGGTCACCGCGGTGCTCACCGAAGCTCCCGGCAACGGCGCGGCCCTCGGCGGCATCAAGGTCACCACCGCCAACGCCTGGTTCGCGGCCCGCCCTTCAGGCACCGAGGACGTCTACAAGATCTACGCCGAGTCCTTCCAGGGCCAGGACCATCTGCACCAGGTCCAGGAGGAGGCCAAGTCCGTGGTCCTTGCGGCACTGGGCGCCTGACACGGACAAGGTGAATCCGGCCGGAGGGGCCGTACGAAGCCCGATCGGCCGTGGGACACAGCCGGAAACCCCGGTCGGCGCGCGGGAAACAGCCGGAAATCCGATGATGGAACCGGTGAACCCGCGCGCCTCGCGGCAGCAGCGCGAGGACGTCTTCACGCAAACGGATGAATGCATATCGTTTCTGCCCTCTCACGCACCCCACGTCTTCCTAACGTGAGGACCGAGCGGGCCCGCAGGGGCCGCCCGGGTGCGAGGGCAACGGCTGCACGGCCGCCACGCGCGTCGCTCTCCGACGCCGGGCCGATCGCCCTGCGCATTCTCCTGAGGAGTCGACGAGCATGGACCAGCAGCCTGGCAGCCGTGGTAGGCGTGTGCCCCTGACCACAGCGCAGACCGGGATGTGGTTCGCCCAGCAACTGGACGCGGGAAACCCGATCTACCGCGCCGCCGAGTACGTCGACATCCACGGCCCGGTCGACCTGAGCCTGCTCAGAGCCGCGCTGCGCCGCGCCGTCGCCGACACGGAGGCGCTGCGGGTCCGCTTCGAGACGGACGACGAGGGCGAGGTGTGGCAGGTCGTCGACGCCTCGGCACAGTGGACGCTGCCGGTGGTGGACCTGAGGGAGCCAGACGGATCGGACGGACAGTCTCCGCACAGCGCGCCGGACCCGTGGGAGCGGGCGCGCCGCTGGATGTGGGCCGACCTGCGCCGCACCGGCGACGACGACCTGCGGCACTTCCCGCTCTTCCGCTTCGCGGTGCTGTTGCTGCCCGACGACCATTGCCTGCTGTACCTGCGCATTCACCACATCGCTCTCGACGGCTACGGCTTCTCGCTGTTCATCCGGCGCGTGGCCGACGTCTACACCGCCCTCGCGGCGGGCGAGCCGTGCCCTGCCAGCCCGTTCGGGTCGCTCGCGGAGCTCGTGGCGGATGAGAGCGAGTACCAGGCGTCCGAGCGCTTCACCCGCGACCGCGCGTACTGGGCGGACCAACTGGCCGCTCGCCCCGCCGCCGGCAGCGCCGCAGAGGGGCACGTCCTGGTCCCGCACCGCTTCGTACGCGCCACCGGCCATGTGCCCGCGCCGGTCGCCGACCGCCTGCGGGCGCTGGCCCGGCGGTCGCGCTCGGGCCTGCCGGCCGTGGCCATGGCCGCGATGGCCCTCTACGTCCACCGGCTGAGCGGCACGTCCGACGTGATGCTCGATCTGACCGTGACCGGCCGCGTCGGCGCCGTGGCCCGCAACGTGCCCTCCATGGTGGTCAACGTCCTGCCGCTTCAGCTGGAACTGGAGCCGGCCACGACCGTGGCCGACCTCGTACGGCAGACCTCCGAGCGGGCCCGCGGCCTGCTGCGCCACCAGCGCTACCCCTTGCCACTGCTCGTCCGCGACCTCGGCGTGGTGCAGCACACGGGCGGTTACCTGGCCGACTGGGGCATCAACATCATGGGATACGACCCGCAGTTGTCCTTCGGGCAGCACGCGGCCACCCTGCACAACCTCTCCAACGGCCCGGTCACCGGCCTCGGTTGCAACGTCTACGAGCGTGCCGCCGACGGTTCGCTGCGCATCGACTTCAACGCCGACCCCGACCTGTACGACGCCGAGACCACCGCCGGCCACCTGCGCCGCTTCCTCGGCCTGCTGGACACCCTCGCCGACACGGAACCCCAGGTGCCCGTCGACCGCGTCGAGGTGCTGCTGGAGGCCGAGCGCCGCCTGGTCACCTCCGAGTGGAACGGCAGGACCGGCCCGGTCGAGACCCGACCGCTGCCGGAGCTGTTCGAGGAACAGACCCGCCGCACACCCGACGCCATCGCCCTGGTCTGCGGCGCGACCACGCTCACCTACGAGCAGCTCAACGCTCGCGCCAACAGGCTGGCCCACGAACTGATCGCCCGCGGCGCCGGCCCCGAGACCTACGTGGCCCTGGCCCTGCCTCGCACCGCCGAATACATCGTCGCCCTGCTGGCCGTCCTCAAGTCCGGCGCGGCGAGCGTACCCGTCGACCCGGACCTGCCCGCAGAGCGGATCCGCCTTCTCCTCGACGACACACGCCCGCAGTGCGTGCTCACCACCACCGCCGTCGCCCGGAGGCTGCCGCCCACCGCTGTGGCAGTGCCCCTGGACGCCCCGGCCGTGTGCCGGTCGCTCGCCCGCCGCCCGGACACCGACCCGCGCGACACCGACCGTACGGCCCCGCTCACCCCCGACAACGCGGCCTACGTCAGCTACACCTCCGGCTCCACCGGCCGCCCCAAGGGCGTCGTCGTCGAACACCGTCAGCTGTCCCATCTCTACGGCGGCCACCGGGCCGAGCTCATCGACCCGGAGGCCGCCGCGGCCGGCCGCAGGCTGAAGACCGCACTGACCGCCGCCTTCTCCTTCGACACCTTCTGGGAAGGCCCGCTCTTCCTGACCGCCGGCCACGAACTGCACCTCATCGAGGACGCGGTGCGGCTCGACCCGGCCGCCCTGGTCGACCACGTCCACCGCCACCGCATCGACTTCCTCGACCTGACCCCTACGTATCTGCACCAGCTCCTGGCCGCAGGGTTGCTGAACGAGTCGACGGACAGCCGGCCGCCCGCCCCACGGCACAGGCCGCGGATCCTGATGGTCGGCGGTGAACCCCTCGACGCCGGCCTGTGGCAGACCCTGCGGGCCCAGACCGCCACACGCGCCTACAACTACTACGGGCCGACGGAATGCACCGTCGACGCGATCTTCTGCTGCCTCGCCGACCGCGACGCCACCCCCGTGATCGGCCGCCCCGGCCCGGGCATCCAGGCGTACGTCCTCGACAACGCCCGGCGCCCGGTGCCCCCCGGTGTCCCGGGCGAGCTGTATCTGGCCGGCAACCAGCTGGCCCGCGGCTACCTCAACCAGCCGGAGCTCACCGCCGAACGGTTCCTGCCCAATCCCTTCGGGCCCGCGGGCACGCGCATGTACCGCACCGGCGACCTGGTGCGCTGGACGGCCGACGGAGTCCTGGAACACCTGGGCCGCACCGATGCCCAGATCAAGCTTCGAGGCTTCCGCATCGAACCCGGCGAGATCGCGGCCGTCCTGGCCCGCCATCCGGACGTGGCCCACGCCGAGGTGACCAAACGGGAGGACGCTCCCGGTGATCCACGGCTGACCGCGTACGTGGTCCCCTCTGCCCGCCCCACGCCCGAGAGGCCGGTGGACGCCACCGCGCTGCGCACCTGGGCCGCCGACCATCTCCCCGCCTACATGGTCCCCAGCGCCTTCGTCTCCCTCTCCCGACTGCCCCTGACCGCGAACGGCAAGCTGGACCGCGCCGCCCTCCCGGCCCCCGCCGCCCCCGCACACCCCTCCGGGCGGCCCCCGGGCAGCCCCGAGGAGAAACTTCTGTGCGCCCTGTTCGCCGAAGTGCTGAACACCCCCCATGTGGGCGTGGACGACAACTTCTTCACCCTCGGCGGCCACTCGCTCCTCGCCGCCAAGCTCCTCAGCCGTATCCGCGCCACGCTGGACACCCAACTGTCCATCCGCGCGCTCTTCGAGGCCCCGACGGTCGCGGGCCTGGCCCGGCTGATGGCCACCGGCACCCATGGGGACGGCTTCGACATGCTGCTGCCCCTGCGCACCCAGGGAAGTCGGCCACCGCTGTTCTGCATCCACCCCTCCGGCGGCCTGAGCTGGTGCTACGCGGGGCTACTACGCCATCTGCCCGCGGACCTGCCGGTGTACGGGCTGCAAGCTCGCGGACTGGCCCACTCCGCCACCCCGCCCACCACCTTCGAAGAAATGGTCACCGAATACGTCGCCCAGATCCGCGGCGTTCAGCCCACCGGCCCCTATCACCTGTTGGGCTGGTCCCTCGGCGGCGCGCTCGCCCACGCCACCGGCGCACTGCTGCGGGACCAGGGCGAGCGAGTGGACCTGCTCACCATGCTCGACTCCCGCCCCATCGACCCGCATCACGCAGCCCTCTCAGCGCCGACCGAGACCGAAACCCTCGCCCTGCTGCTGGAGGCAGCGGGCCACGACCCGACCCGCTTCAAGCCCCCGCTGACCGTCCCGGGCGTCGCCGCGGCCCTGCGCGAGAACGCCGGCAGCAACACCCTGCTGGCCGCGATGACAGACCACCCCGCACTGGACGAAGCCCACCTCACCTCCATCACCGAGACGTTCACCAACTTCGCCAAGCTCCTGCCCACCTTCGTGGAACGCGTCTTCGACGGCGACCTGCTCTACTTCCACGCCGCCCACGGAAAACCGGAACACGCCCCGACCGGCGAGACATGGCGCCGCCTGGTGACCGGCCGCATCGACACCCGCGACATCCCCTGCACCCACCACGCCATGACCCAGCCGGCACCGCTGGCGCGCATCGGCCGGGAGGTCGCCGCGCGTCTGGACCTCGTCCATGGGGGCATCTGAGTCGTGCATGTCCGTGCCGCCCCGATCGGCCGGTGTCGACACGATCGGGGCGGTGGAGTGCGTCTGCCCGACGGCCCGGGGGTCCTACCTCAGGTGCCGGTCGTAGAACCGGCCCCCGTCCTCCACCTCGAACCACGGCGTTCCGGTGTGCCCGCCCAGATTGGCGTGCAGCGTCTTCTCCTTGCTGCCGAAGGCGTCGAACAGGTCCAGAGCCCGTTGCCGGGGGTTGCCCTCGTCGTCCCACTGCAGCAGGAACAGCAGCGGAACGGTGACCTGCCGGGCCTCCTCGCGCTGGGCGCGAGGCACGTAACCCCCGGCGAAGAAGCCGGCGGCCGCGATACGCGGCTCCACCACCGCCAGCCGAATGCCGACGGCGGTCCATCCCGAGTACCCGACCGGCCCGCCGATCTCGGGCAGCGAGAGCAGGGCATCCAGAGTGGTCCGCCAGTCCGGGACCGCGTTCTCGACCAGCGGGCCGATGAACGACTCGAAGACCTCATCGCCCCGCTCGCCGGCCTGCATCGCCCGGCGGAAGTCGGCGCGGGCCTGCTCCTCGGCGGCGGTACGGGGCCGGTCACCGCACCCGGCGGCGTCGATGGCGGCCACCGCGAAGCCGTACGACGCGGTGATCCGGGCCCGGGCCACCAGCCGGGGATCCCCCTTGGGCAGGGCGTTGTTGTGGGCCATCAGGATCAGCGGGACCGGTGTGGCGGATTCAGGCGTCCACAGGGTGCCGGGGATCTCGCCGAGGGTGAATTCGCGTTCGAGGACGCCGTCGTCGAGGCGCTGCTCGGAAGTGAATCGCATGGTCGTGCCTTTCGGGAGTGCTCAGAGCGGCGCTCCCGGACGACCTATCGCCCGACCGTGACCCCGGAGGGGAGCACCCATGTCGATACTGTGTTCACGGGTACCACCTCCTTGTTCTCTCGCACGGCCTCCGAGAACGTAGCAGTGGCTGCCGCGTCCCACCAACGGGTTTTCGCGGAGGCTCGGCGGGCGGATACGGCTCGCGGCCGACGTGCCGGAGCAGGAGACATGTTCGGCTGGACGGGTCACATCGGGGGTGAGTCCGCCCTGGTGGGGAACGCGCCCCACATGAATGAACTCCTGCCTCTGGCCGCGTCCGGGTCCCCGTCGTTGTTTCTGATCGTCGTCGGCGTCGTGCTCGTCCTGATGATCCTGGGTGCGTTCTGGTGGGGATCGCGCCGCGCGGCCCGACGCCAGTCTCCCGGCCCCGCGGGGCCGACCGTCCAGCCTCCGGCCGCCGCGAGCCGTGAGGACTCCTGGGACACGCCGGGCGGAGAGTCCGACCGCCGGCATCCCTGACGACCCCGGCAGAGCGAGATCGTCGCGACCGGGGTGCTCCGCCCGTCGGAACCCGGGCGGCATCCCCGGGCGTGGGCCCCGATGTACGGACGGTGGCGCTGCCATCGTGGGTGGAGGACGCCCAGCCGAGCCTGTGTGGAGTAGGAGCGCAGGCTGTGGACCCGACCGAAGAACTCGTCCTGGAGCTTTCCCAGGCCCTTCTCGCGCTCTTCAACTCCTCACGCGGAGCGATGCACGGCATCTACCAGGGTCGCACGAGGCCGCCCTGTTCGAAGCGCAGGGCGGCGTCATCGGCCCGGGCGGCTTCAACCACCTCGGGGACGTGCTGAACACGGCCCGCAACATCCAGGGCGACGGTGACGCGGCCGAGCTGGCCCTGAACAGCCTGCAGGGCGTCGAACCCGCGCTCGGCGTGCGCGTGCGCAGCCTGTGCGAACCGATCCTGAAGCGGCCGCGCTGCTCGGCATCGAGACGGCCCTGGTCGAGTTCGGCGCACGCCTCACCACGCCGATCCTCCTCATCGACCGTCGCCTGCTCCATCAGCTGATGGGCGTACCGCACGTCGACGGCGCGTGACGCTCGTTCAGGGACGTGCCACAGGCCTGTGCTCCGTTCCCGGCAACGGCATGCCGGGGACGGAGCACAGGTTCGGCCGCCGCGTGGCGGTCAGGAAGCGATGAAGCGGGCGATCTGACCGAGCACGACCGTGTCCGCGAGGAACCCGATGTGCGTCTGGCAGACCACGTTGTTGTTCGTCGCGCCGTCCAGCCGGGTGCTGGTGTACGGGATGATGATGCCGTCGCACGCCGAGTACCACGTGGCATACCTGGTGGCGCCCGGGGTCTCGTCGCCCGAGCTGATCTGCGCGATGAACGAGGAGCCCGGGTACATCTGCTGACAGGTCGTGTAGATCAGACAGGCGCCGGCGTACGTGGTCCCGTGGTTCGCTCCGGCGATCGAGGCGAGGTGGCTGACGCTGGTGTTGCCGCCCAGCACCTTCAGGTAGTACTGGCTGACGAGGCCACCCATCGAGTGGTTGACGATCGCGACCTTGCTCGCGCCCGTCCGCGCCTTCACGCCGTTGACGAAGGCGGCGAGGCCCTGGGCGTTGGTGACGTTGTTGCCGTACGAGTTGTACTCGTAGGCGAAGAGGTCGGAGCTGGACCAGCCGTTGAGCCGGAAGACACTCATGGCGGTGACCCAGTTGGACGCGTTGCCGGTGTACCCATGGACGAAGACGACCGGCGTCCTGGTCGACAGCGGTTCGGCGGCCTCATGCGCCGACTGCGTGACGGAGGCAGTCGAGACGGACGCGGTCGCACCGGCCGTCGGAGCCGAGGTGAACAGGGTGAACGCGACCGTGGTGGCCGCGAGAACGCCGAAGAATCGGCGCGCTGAACGACGACGCATGAGCCCTCCCGAGAAGGATGCGGGTGCCTGACCCGCCCAGAGTCATGGCGCGGGACGCACCCGCCATCAGCGAAATCACCAGTGCGTCGCCACGCCGGTCGATCCAGGTGACGGCTAGCGTGGCGCCAGTGCGCGCGAGGAGTTCCTGACCGCGGTGGCGCGGCTCGTCGCGGGCGAGACGGAGACGCGTGCCCAGTTCGAGTCCGTGCCGACCGCCTACCGGTGGATCTTCTGGCGCGAAGGCGAGGACAGCTGGCTTCGCGTGCTGGAACTGCGCGATCGCCGCGATCACGACAACAGGGGAACCGAGATCTGGTCGAGTCAGATCGGCATCGACCGACTCGCCCGCGCCGCGATCCGCTGCTTCGACGAGGTCGCACAGACCTACGGCGAAAGCGGCTGCCGAGGCAGGTGGGGTGAGCACTGCCCCCGGACCGAGCTCGAAGCCCTCAGACGCCTCTACCGCACTCGCCTCTCGTAAGCGTCGGGGGTGGCGTCAAAGACCTTCTCCGGCTCGATGGTGCCGTCGAGGATGTCGGGCATCAGGTCCTCGATGTAGGCGCGGGACCGGTGCGGGGCCGCCGGCCAGGCAGATGTTGTGACAGAAGGGGCTGCCGAAGCCGATGGGCGCGTCCTTGTACTGGCGTACGCCGACCCGGCCGATCACGCCACCGGGCCGGACGACGCAGAGGGCCTGCTCGTAGGCGGGCGTCACCGGCGCCGTACATGCGCGCATGAGGTGCGCCTCAGTGGGGGCGAGTGCGCGCCCTGGCCGGTCTCAAGCTTGATCGGCACGGTCGGCGGGCGCACTCGGAAGGTCGGCCGAGCCGGACGTCACGGCTCGGCGGTGGCGGTTCAGGGCGATGACGGTGGTGGGGATCAGGGAGTGCGGCGATGGCGGTGCCGACCACGGCGGGGCCGGTGGAGCCCATACCGGAGTCGAGGGCTCGGCCGGCAATCCCCGAGCCGATGGCGGTGCCCACGCCGACACGGCCAGGGCGGAGGCCAGGGTGGGCGCCTTACCGGCGTAGCGGACGACCAGGACGGCCGTCGCGGGGGCGGAGCCGGCCGGCAGGACGATCGCCAGCAGCAGGACGGCGGCGCCTGCGGCGGCGGTGACCGTGTGGGCGGCGGTCCCCGAGACGGCCGCCGACGAGGGCGCCGAGGCCGAAGCCGACGAGGACCAGCGGCACCAGACCGGTGCGGTCGGTCAGCAGCGGCGCGATTTAGGAGTACGCGGCAAGGACGCCCCCGGTGGTGGTGGCGCAGGCCGCCGGGACCAGCCCCAGGCGGCCGGCTCGGAGCGGACCGATCCCGTGTGCTGGGCCGGGCCGTCGTACGGGACGGTGCGGGCGATCAGCGGGACGGCCGCGGCGGCCAGAGCTGCCAAGGCCCAGAACGGGCCGGGCCAGCCCATGAGCTGCCCGGCGAACGCGCCCAGCGGCACGCCGACGACGATCACGAGCATGGCGCCGACCCCGACGAGACCGCGGGCCACGGCCCAGAAGGCACCGGTGGCGATCGCGGTCAGGAAGCGGGCCGCGAGCAGCAGACTGAAGCTGGAGCCGACGGCTACGGCGACGTGACCTGCGGCGAAGACGCCCAGGGCGAGCATCAGGGCAGCCGCGTGGGCAGCCGCAGCGTGAGCATCGCCATACGCAACGGCCGCCTGGACGTCATCGCCCACGACTCGCTCGGCCAGGCCCTGCACGCGCCGATTTCCGCGCCATATGTCTCACCGGACCGTGCACGATCCGAGCCTCTACACCGTCGAACCGGGCAGCACCTCCGAAGAGCGCCTGGGGCTCCTCGCGAGCCTGGCAGCCACTCCTGTCCAGGCGACGGAGCCGACCGACCGGCTGCACTGAGCGGCTGCTCACCGGACTCCGGCCGCAAGGACAGGCGGCACGCCTGGGACGCTCTCTCCGGAGTCCAAGATCAGGGGCCTTGACGGCTGTGACTCCAGCCACTAACTTGCGCTAGAAGCGTAGCTATCGAAGGGAGGCGACCAGCAGATGTACACCAGCTCTGATCTCGGTCGCCTCGCCCGCCGCACGGCCTGGGTGCCGGGGCGGATCGCGCACGGCTGCTGAGCGCGCCGTTCTGAGGTGCCGCTCGTGGCACATTTCGGGTTTCCCGTCATCATCATTTCCCGGCACGTCGCTGTCGCGTGTCTTTTGCGCCCGCTCCCTGTGAAGCGGCGTGTCTGAACACAGAAAGCTGCCTGAAAATTGGCGAACACACAGAATCGATCGACCGCGCGCCGAAACGAGGGCCCGTCATGGTAGCCGCGCGGATCACGGTCAACGGAGAAGAAGCACCGATCTCCCCGGCTGCGCCCCACACCACCGTGCTCGACTTCCTGCGCGAGCGTGGCCTCACCGGCACCAAGGAAGGCTGTGCCGAGGGCGAGTGCGGCGCCTGTTCGGTGCTCGTGGCGCGCCCCGGGGTGAACAAGCCCACCGACTGGGTGGCGGTCAACGCCTGCCTTGTCCCGGTCGCGGCGCTCGACGGTCAGGAGATCGTCACCGCCGAGGGGCTCGCCACCCAGGGCGAGCCGGGCACGGCCCCCACGCTGCACCCGGTGCAGGAGGAGATGGCGGTCCGCGGCGGTTCGCAGTGCGGCTACTGCACGCCGGGGTTCATCTGCAGCATGGCCTCCGAGTACTACCGGCCCGACCGCTGCGCGCACACGGAGGCCGACGCCGACGCGGACGGGCACACCGACGCCGAGCACGGTCCGAACGGGTTCGACCTGCACGCGCTGAGCGGCAACCTGTGCCGCTGCACCGGCTACCGCCCCATCCGCGACGCCGCGTTCGCCGTAGGTACGCCCGCTGAGGACGACCCGCTGGCCCAGCGCCGCGAGCAGTCGCCGCCCGAGCCGGCCGCCACCGAATACACCCAGGACGACAGCACGTTCCTGCGGCCGGGGACGCTGGCCGAGGTCCTGCAGGTGCTGCGCGAGCGGCCGGACGCGGTGCTGGTCGCCGGCAGCACCGACTGGGGCGTGGAGGTGAACATCCGCTCCCGCCGGGCGAGTTGTGTGGTCGCCATCGACCGGCTCCCCGAACTGCGCGAGCTGCGCGTCGAGTCCGACCACATCGAGATCGGGGCGGCGGTCACGCTCACCGAGATCGAGCGCCGTCTCGACGGCAGTGTTCCGCTGCTCGCCGAGCTGTTCCCGCAGTTCGCCTCCCGTCTCATCCGTAACGGTGCGACCCTCGGCGGCAACCTGGGTACCGGCTCCCCGATCGGTGACAGCCCGCCGGTGCTGCTCGCGCTGGAGGCGTCGCTGGTCCTCGCCGACGCCGACGGTGAGCGCGTGGTCCCGCTGGCGGAGTACTTCACCGGCTACCGGCAGAGCGTGCGCCGCCCCGGCGAGCTGATCCGCGCGGTGCGCATCCCGCTGCCGCTGTCGCCCGTCACGGCCTTCCACAAGATCGCCAAGCGGCGCTTCGACGACATCTCCAGCGTCGCCGTCGCCTTCGCGCTCGACATCGAGGACGGCGTCGTCCGCAAGGCGCGCATCGGCCTGGGCGGCGTGGCCGCCACCCCGATCCGCGCGCTCGCCACCGAGGCTGCCCTGGAGGGCAAGCCGTGGTCGGCGGAGACCGTCGAGGCCGCGGCCCGGGTGCTGCGGGGCGAGGGCACGCCGATGGACGACCATCGCGCCAGTTCCCTCTACCGTTCCGCGATGCTCGGCCAGAGCCTGCTGAAGCTGCACGCACAGACCCCCGAGGCGGTGTCGTCATGAGTCATCTGTCCGAGCGCCCCGAGAAGCCCGTAGTCGGCGTCTCGATGCCGCACGAGAGCGCCTTCCAGCACGTCACCGGCACGGCGCTCTACACCGACGACCTGGTCCAGCGCACCAAGGACGTGCTGCACGCCTACCCGGTCCAGGTCATGAAGGCCCACGGCCGGATCACCGCGCTGAACACCGAGCCCGCGCTCGCCGTGCCCGGTGTGGTGCGTGTCCTGACCAAGGACGACGTGCCCGGTGTCAACGACGCGGGCATGAAGCACGACGAGCCGCTGTTCCCGGACGAGGTCATGTTCTTCGGCCACGCGGTCGCCTGGGTGCTCGGCGAGACCCTGGAGGCGGCCCGGCTCGGTGCGGCGGCCGTCGAGGTGGAGCTCGAGGAACTGCCGTCCCTGGTCACGCTGCAGGACGCGATGGAGGCGGGCAGCTATCACGGCGCCCAGCCCCTGATGGTGCACGGCGACATCGACGCCGGCTTCGCCGACTCCGCGCACGTGTTCACCGGCGAGTTCCAGTTCGCCGGCCAGGAGCACTTCTACCTGGAGACGCACGCGGCGCTGGCCCAGATCGACGAGAACGGGCAGGTGTTCATCCAGAGCAGCACCCAGCACCCCTCGGAGACCCAGGAGATCGTCTCGCACGTGCTCGGTGTGCCCGCGCACGAGGTGACCGTGCAGTGCCTGCGGATGGGCGGCGGCTTCGGCGGCAAGGAGATGCAGCCGCACGGGTTCGCGGCCGTCGCCGCGCTCGGCGCGAAGCTGACCGGCCGGCCGGTCCGGTTCCGGCTTAACCGGACGCAGGACCTCACCATGTCCGGCAAGCGGCACGGCTTCCACGCCCAGTGGAAGATCGGCTTCGACGCGGACGGCCGTATCCAGGCCCTGGACGCCACCCTGGTGGCCGACGGCGGCTGGAGCCTGGACCTGTCCGAGCCGGTGCTGGCCCGGGCGCTGTGTCACATCGACAACACGTACTGGATCCCCAACGCGCGCGTCGCCGGCCGTATCGCCAAGACCCACACGGTCTCCAACACCGCCTTCCGCGGCTTCGGCGGCCCGCAGGGCATGCTGGTGATCGAGGACATCCTCGGCCGCTGCGCTCCGCGGCTCGGTCTGGACCCCATGCAGCTGCGGGAGCGCAACTTCTACCAGCCGGGCCAGGGCCAGACGACGCCGTACGGGCAGCCGGTCACGCAGGCCGAGCGGATCTCCACCGTCTGGCAGCAGGTGCAGGACGACGCCGGCATCGCCGACCGCAAGCGTGAGATCGCCGCCTTCAACGCCGCGCACCCGCACACCAAGCGGGCCCTTGCGATCACCGGCATCAAGTTCGGCATCTCGTTCAACCTCACCGCCTTCAACCAGGGCGGCGCGCTGGTGCTGATCTACAAGGACGGCTCCGTCCTGATCAACCACGGCGGCACCGAGATGGGCCAGGGCCTGCACACCAAGATGATGCAGGTGGCCGCGACCACGCTGGGCATCCCGCTGCACAAGGTGCGCCTGGCCCCGACGCGTACCGACAAGGTGCCCAACACCTCTGCCACGGCAGCCAGTTCGGGTGCGGACCTCAACGGCGGGGCGATCAAGAACGCCTGTGAGCAGCTGCGCGAGCGCCTGCTGCAGGTCGCCTCCACGCAGCTGGGCGCGAATGCCTCTGACGTACGCATCGTCGAGGGCGTCGCGCGCGCCCTGGGCAGCGACAAGGAGCTGGCCTGGGACGACCTGGTGCGCACCGCGTACTTCCAGCGGGTCCAGCTGTCGGCGGCCGGGTTCTACCGGACCGAGGGGCTGCACTGGGACGCGAAGTCGTTCCGGGGCTCGCCGTTCAAGTACTTCGCCCATGGCGCCGCGGCCACCGAGGTGGAGGTCGACGGCTTCACCGGCGCGTACCGCATCCGGCGGGTGGACATCGTGCACGACGTCGGCGACAGCCTGTCCCCGCTGATCGACATCGGTCAGGTCGAGGGCGGCTTCGTGCAGGGCGCGGGCTGGCTGACGCTGGAGGACCTGCGCTGGGACACCAGCGACGGCCCGAACCGCGGCCGGCTGCAGACCCAGGCGGCGAGCACGTACAAGCTGCCGAGCTTCTCGGAGATGCCCGAGGAGTTCAACGTCACGCTGCTGGAGAACGCCACCGAAGAGGGCGCGGTGTACGGGTCCAAGGCGGTGGGCGAGCCTCCGCTGATGCTGGCGTTCTCGGTGCGCGAGGCGCTGCGGCAGGCCGCGGCCGCGTTCGGCCCCAGCGGGGTCAGCGTCGATCTGGCCTCGCCCGCGACGCCGGAGGCGGTGTTCTGGGCGATCCAGGCCGCTCGCCAGAGCGATGCCTCGCGGGCCGGCGAAGCCGGCGAGGTCCGCGGCGACGCAGAAGTGCTGAGCGGTGCCTGACATGACGTGGATCGCCGCGGTCGCACGGTTGCGGGCACGCCGGGAGTCCGGCGTGCTGGTGACCGTCGCGACCGTGCGCGGTCACGCCCCGCGCGACGCCGGCGCGAAACTCGTCGTCGGACAGACCCGGACATGGGGCTCGATCGGCGGCGGCAACGTCGAGGCCGTCGCCATCGACCGGGCCCGGGAGATGATCGCCGCCTCCGAGCGGAAGCCGGAACTGATGGACTTCGCCCTGAACGACAAGGTGACCAACCAGCACGGCGTGCAGTGCTGCGGCGGCACGGTCTCGGTGCTGCTCGAACCGCTCCCGGTGGTCCGCGCGGTGGCCATCTTCGGCGTCGGGCACGTCGGCCTGGAACTGGCGCGCATCCTGGCGCGCCAGGACCTCGACCTCCATCTGATCGACAGCCGTGCCGACATCCTCACCGAGGACCGGCTCGACGTGCTGTCGGACGCGGTCGCGCAGGTCCATGTGCATCACACGCCCCTGCTCCCGGAGGAGGTGCTGGAGGACCTGCCGCCCGGCACCCACGTCCTGATCATGACCCATGATCACGCCGAGGACGCCGCACTGTGCGACGCCGCCCTGCGCACCGACCATCTCGGCTCCATCGGGCTGATCGGCTCGGCGGCCAAGTGGACGCGGTTCCGCAAACGCCTGTCCACCGAGGGCGGCCACGACGACGCCACCATCGACCGGATCAAGACCCCGATCGGGCTGCCCGACATCACCGGCAAGGAACCGGCGATCATCGCGGTGAGCGTCGCTGCGGATCTGCTCCGCGCCTTTGAAGATTGAGGGGCAGACCGATGCCGTAGCACTTCCTTCAACACTCTTCGGACCCGGCTGCCCACCCTCCCCGACATCGCGACCGGGGTGCGCCCGGTCATCCGCCATGCGGTGTCGGATGATGGGTGGCGGCTTGTGTACCGGCCGCGGTCGTCAGGCCGGGGCTGTTTCGTCGAGGAGGACTGTCTCTTATGAATGACCGGCCGTTGACGTTGATGGCTGTACACGCTCACCCCGATGACGAGGCCACGGGAACAGGTGGTGTCCTCGCGCGGTATGCCGCGGAGGGCGTCCGCACGGTTCTCGTGACCTGCACCGACGGCGGCTGCGGTGACGGACCGGGGGGCGTCAAGCCGGGCGATCCCGGGCACGATCCCTCGGCCGTCGCCGCGATGCGGCGTCGCGAACTCGAGGCGAGCTGCGACATCCTGAAGATCAGTCACCTGGAGATGCTGGACTACGCCGACTCCGGGATGATGGGCTGGCCGGCCAATGACGCCCCCGGCTCCTTTTGGCGGACGCCCGTGGAGGAGGGCGCCGCCCGGCTCGCGGAACTCCTGCGGCGCTACGAGCCCGATGTCGTCGTCACGTACGACGAGAACGGCTTCTACGGTCACCCCGACCACATCCAGGCCAACCGCATCACGATGGCGGCGCTGGCGATGACCGAGCTGACGCCGAAGGTGTACTGGACGACGGCGCCCCGCTCGATGATGCAGAGGTTCGGGGAGGTCATGCGCGAGTTCGGCGCGGAGCTCCCGGAGCCCGACTCCGCCGAGGCCGCCGCGATGGCGGAGATCGGACTGCCCGACGACGAGATCACCACCTGGGTGGACACCACGGCGTTCGGCGGCCAGAAGTTCGACGCCCTGGCCGCGCACGCCAGCCAGGGCGAGAACATCTTCTTTCTTCAGATGGGCCCGGAGAGGTTCACCGAGTTGATGGGCGTCGAGACGTTCGTACGCGTCCAGGACACCACCGGCGCGGATGTGCCCGAGAACGACCTGTTCGCCGGACTGCGCTGACCGGCCCGCCCGGGGGACGGCCGCTCACCGGGGCTGTGTCCGGTCCGCTGCGTCGATGTCGCGGCTCAGTGCCAGAGCCTGCGCCGCGGCACGCCGCAGCGCGCGTCGGGTGATCCAGCGGTTGCTCCCGCCGGCCAGGCACGTCACGGCGCGGCCCACCCACTCCGGGTCGCCGAGGAGGTGTGGCCTTCCCTCGTCGATGAGCTGCCGCAGCAGGTACTCCAGCCGGAGGACGTCCACCGCCCGGTAGGGGCGCGCGTGCTGGTCGAAGCGCAGCTGGTGGGCTTCGTGCGGGTGGCGCAGCGTCATGTGCAGCCAGCCGCCGTCGCGCCGGGCGACCGTTCCCTTGGGCGTGTAGACGCCCCGGGCGTTGGTGTTCCAGGAGTGCTTGCCCCAGGTGATCCAGATGCCGGTCATGAGCCTGGACCACCCGATCAACTGTCCTGGGGAGTCCGGCCCGTGCTGGTAGAGCCCGTCGGGGCGGAACTGCACCCAATAGGTGTCCGGACGCGTGGCGTCCCCAACTCCCCAATGCCCGCTGCACAGTTCCAGCGGTCCCAGAAACGTACCGTCTGCCACCATGCGGTCATTGAACCACGCGTTCTGTGAAGCTTTGTGTGCTGCTGCCGATGGCCGAGTCCTGCGCGGCGGAGACGATCGCCGCCGCGTCCTCCGGCAGGAGGTATCCGGCGTCGACGGACGTCTGCGCTGCCGTGCGTACCTTGTTCACGTAATCGGCGTGGGTCGGGTAGAGCCGGCTGAGCACCGGTTCCGGGGTGTCCGGATAGGACGGGTCGGACGGGTCGCCGTCGTCGTGGCGGTCCCAGGCGTCGGCGTCGCCGTTCCATGGGTCCCGGGCGCCGTACAGGCCGCAGAAGACGCCGCTGTCGGTGGTGTCGCGGCCACCGGTGAGCGTACGGGTGGGCACCGTGACGTCCGGCAGCCGGACACCGCCGGTGGCCAGGCCGGTGGCAGCATCGCGCAGTACGGTGCTCAGCGGCTGACCGCTCGGTGGCCGCGGACCGCCCCGCGCCCAGCCGGCCAGGTGGCGCAGCGCCGCGTTCATCGCCCAGTGGCCGGGTCCGTCGTTGAAGGGGGCCGAACCTGCGGCGCAGTCGGGCGACGGCGCGGCTGCGCCTGCCGACTTCTGCACGGTCGGGTTGCCGAGGTCGAAGGCCCACTGGTCGCCGTGCGCAGTGCCGGCCAGCTCCCAGTGCACGACGCTGTCGGTGTCCGGCTGCCGGGCGGCCGCGGCACCCGGCACGTCGGTCTCGGTGAGCACGACGAACGTCGGCACCGACAGATCGGTCCTGATCCGGGACGGGTTCGGCATCAGCAGGGTGTCGGCGAGCCGGCCGCTGATCGGGGCGGCGACCGCGCTGTTGCTGTGCACCATGAAGCCGTCGTAGACGCTGGACACGGGGTGCACGGCATTGACGTACGTCGTCATGAAGCCCGCCGACTGCGACTCGCCGTCCGCGAGCAGCGTCCGCACCGGGAGCCCGCCGAGCGGGTCGGACCCGTTCGGGGTGCGCAGCGCCTGGCCCGCCTGGGAGAAGATGTCGTAGGCGAAGGCGTCACCGGGGTGGACCAGGCTGCCGTACCGCGCCGGGTCCCAGCCCTTCAGGCCCTTGATCTCGCCCCGCCCGCCGTTGACCCCGACGGCCTGCGCCGAGACACCGACCCAGGCGTAACCCTCGCGCAGCAGTTCCTCCCGCTCGAACCAGTAGTCCGGGGAGAGGTCGAGCTGGCCGCTGACGTTGAGCCACTCCACGACCACCGTGCCGTTGAACGCGGCCGGGTCGACGGGGCGGCGCACCAGCAGACGGCTCTTGTACGCGGCGCTGCCGGACGCGCGTACGGCCCAGCGGCCGTCCGAAGTCCACAGACCGGACTTGGCGTACGACGTTGCGGTGCCCGAGATGAAGTACTCGCTCTCGGTGTAGCCGAACGAGCCGAGGTCCTCCGCCGCGGCGAGGAACGGAAAGCCGTGACTGCCGGCGGGCGGGACCGTGACCGTGGGGCCCGCGGCCGCGGCGGCCGACGGCGTGCCGAGGAGGGCGCCGCAGAGCAGCGCCCCCAGAGCGGTGGCGGTGACGGACCGCCGGGATGACCGAGCAAGCATGCGCACGGGTTGCCTCCGTGAATGCGTCTCCCAATGGGTCGAGACCGCAGTCTGGAGGCACCGTGGCGGGCTGCCATCGGCGAATTCACCGGTGTCGAAGGATCGGTCACCGGCTCGGGTCAGTTGTGGCCGTCGGGTTGTTCGACCGGGGGCAGGACGGGGACGAGGAGCGCACGGCCGATGGTGGCGGTTGTGGTGGCGACGGTGGTGAGGGTGGCGTCGTAGGCAGGGCGCAGGCTGCGCTGGTGCCACAGGCTCTGGGCGGTGGCCCAGGCGCTGTCACGGGCGCGGGCGATGCTGAAGGCGCCCACGATGTGCTTCAGGGTTTCGGCGTCCTTGGTGGCGACCTTGATCAGCTCGGCTTCGAACGACGCGCGGATCTCTGCCTCGACCTTGGCGAGGAGTTCGTTGACGCGCAGATAGTCGGCGTGGACGGGTGCGGTGTCCGGGGTGGTGCCGCGTTCGATGCAGGTGTCGATGACGGCGAGTGCGAGGTCGTGGTTGATGTGCGCGTTCATGCCGGCGAACGCGAACTGGATGGGCCAGATGGTGCGGTTGTCGCGTGCGTCGAACAGGGGCTGCCATGCCTGATGGTTCTGCGAGTGGCCGGTGACGGCCTGGGCAGCACCCAGGAGGGGCGCCGCCAGGTTGCCCGCTGCCGCGGGGCGCTCGGCTGCGGCGTCGACCGCGTCGAAGTACAACCCGGCGAAGATGACATCCATGCGTTCGATGAATGCCTGGTCCTCGAAGAAGCCCGCGACCAGGTTCTGGCCGACGAGTTCCGTCACGCGCAGGTACATACGGTTGAAGCAGGCCACGCCATCGCGTGGATCCAGCTGCGCCTTGATGGCCTGCATCCGTTCGATGACGTCGTCGACGCTGCCTACGGTCCGGGTCTGTGACTGAGTCATGCCTTGTGTTCCTTCCGGGAGCGCGGCCTGTGGTTCGCCCTCGAGTGAGGGCGTCCGCGCCGGGAGGATGCCGGTTCTCTCCCGGCCCGAAGCAGAGCTCCGTCGCCTCTCGCCCGATTGGCTGTTCGAAACCACTCGTGTGCCGCTTCAGCTGCCGGGGGCGCAGTCTTCAGGTGAGGCGGTCGACGAGGGCGGCCAATGTGCCGGCCGGCAGGGCGAGGCCCGTGGTGAGGAACTTGCCGAACGAGCCGTACGAGTCGGTGGCTTGCTGCCAGAACGCGTTGAGGTAGGTGGGCTCGACACGTTGGACCGGGATCAGCAGGTCGGGGTTGATCATGTAGCCCTGGGCTTTGAGGTAGGTGCGGGTGTTGGCGTCGGCGGTGGCGCGCAGGTCGTTGGACAGCAGGTAGTCCTGCATGACCGTGGTGGTGGACACGCCGCAGAGGCGCAGGATGGCGGCCATGGTGATTCCGGTGCGGTCCTTGCCTGCGGTGCAGTGCGTGAGCACCGGGCCGGAGGCGTTGGCGCATACGGTGATCGCTCGGGCCAGGGAGGCGCGGTTGCCGCTGCTGGTGACGTATCCCCGGTACATGTCGATCATCAGCTGGGTGGCACGGCCGTTGCCCAGGAGCGTCTCTTGCCTGGCGTAGTCACGGGTGAAGATCGCCTGCCTGACGTCCGCGTACCAGCTGCCCTCGCTGATCGGGCAGTGGTGCGTGACCGGCCCGGGAGGGAGCTTGTCCAGGCCGTCCTGGGTGCGTTCCGTGCTGGTGCGCAGATCGACGACGGCGGCCAGACCTAGGCCGGCGAGAGCGTCGATGCCGGGCTGCTGGAGGGCGTGGAGGCCGTCGGTGCGGTAGTGGGTCCGGTAGCGGATGGTTCCGGCGGGACTGTAGGAGCCGCCGATGTCACGGGCGTTGACCAGCCCTGGTATGTCGAGCAGGCGAGTGTCGGCGGCGACAGCGAAAGCGTGGCCGGTGAGAAGAGGAGCGGTGAGCACGGCGGCAGAGGCGGTGAGGAGTCCGCGTCGGCTGAACATCGGGGGCCTCCCGGCGAGTGTGGGGTCGGGCTGCGGGACGCGAACGGTAGGGCGTGGGGCGCGAGATGAGAAGCCTTGTGCTGTGGTCCGCTGTCTCGGTGATGCTCGGCGGAAGTCTCGCGCGTCTCGCAGAAATACGGTGGCCGAACGTGGAGCACCCGTCGGCGCGGCCCGGCCTTCAGGGCCCGGCGTGCACCTGGCACGCCCACAGGCTGGGAGTGCGCGGGTAGGTGTCGCGCAGGGCCCGTACGGCCTGATGCAGGGCCTCGGCCGTGCGGGCGACGTCAAGAGTGGCGTCACCGGCATCCAGGGCCGCGTAGACGCCACGCGCGACTTCGGCGCCGATGACGTCGTCGACGTGCCACAGCGAGCCGACCACGTGGGGGAATCCCGCGATCTGGAAGGCGCTGACGATGTGTACGGCCTCGTCCGCGAGCTCAGGACTGGTGCGCAGGGTGTCGCAGGCCGACAGGTAGGCGAGGCGCACCGACGGCAGTCGCAGCCGGGCCAGATCCCGTACGGTCAGCGGGTGTTGGAGGTGGTCGTGCAGGACGAGCCGGCTGCCCGAGGGGCGCTCGGTGTCGCCGAGGGCGTGGCAGGCGAAGTGGACGTGGGCGTGGTCGTGCAGGGCGGCGACGACGGCGGAGTGGGTGGCGCGCGCGTCGGCCAGCAGCGTGACGCCGGGCAGGTCGCGGGCCAGCTGCTCGGCCTCGTGATGGGCGCCCGGCAGCGGGCTCTGACCCGCGGCCTGCGCGACGCTGACGACAAGGGTGCCGCGTCCCGCCGGCCGGGCCAGGCGCCGACGGGCGTGGTCCAGGGCCCGCAGCGTCGGGGTGTAGGAGGACACCACCCGGTCCAGGGCGCCGGGAGCGCCGTCGGGCTGCGCCGCGTGCAGGGGCAGCGTGCCCAGCCGGCCGCCGGGTGACCACCACACGCGGGTGGCCGCGGGCAGCCGGTCGAGGACCGGCCCCGTGACCGTCTGCCACAGCCAGCCGAGGGTTTCCCGTACGTCCTGCTGAGCGCGCTGCGACTGCCTGCGGGAGACACCGGGCGTCTCAAGTCGGACCAGCGCCTCCTCGAAGGTCCGCCGACGCGCGGCCGTGGTCGCCGGGTCGAGCCCGGGCAGCGGCACGGCGTCCACCGAGGACTCGGTGACAAGAAGGGCATGACTGCCGTAGGGCGAGACATCGACGAGCACCACCGGGCCGTCGGCGGCGACGGCACACAGTTCACGCTCCTCCCACTCCCGAACCGGGCGCAGCAGACCCAGCTCGGGGTGTTCGGCGCGGATCCGGTCGGTCACCTCCCGCCAGTCGGCCGCCAGACGCTGACGCAGGTCGGCACGCGCACCCGGGCCGGACCGGACGTGCCCGAGGGCGCGGGGAGGGGCGATCCGGCTGTGCTCGCCTGGAGGAGGCGGTGAGCCGTGCCCACCCCGCCGCCGACACCCCGTCCGGCACGGTGACCGTCCCCCACGCCCTCCTCGCACGGATCGAGGCCCTCACCGAGGCCCGCGACCGGGTCGCGCCACGCGAGCCGGTCCGCCCCACCTGGTACGGCGACCGCATGCAGGCCGCCGCCGACCGCGTGGAGACGGCCTACGGCCTCGACCTCGCCGCGCTCTGGCCCCGCCTGTGGCTCATCCTCCCCGAAACCGCCGTACGGCAGATCCAGTCCGCCCACGACTCCTTCGGCGCCGCCGCCCGCCTCGCCGCCTGGGCCGCCGGCTACGCCGTACTCGCCTGCTGGTGGTGGCCCGCCTCCCTGGCCGCCCTCGGCTGCGCCGCCGTGGCCCGCTCCCGCGCCCGCACCGCCCTCGACGCACTCGCGAGCCTGGTCGAGGCCGCCGTCGACGTCCACGGCCGCGAACTGGCCACCAGGATCGGGCTGCTCCCCCCGGAGGCCTCCGGCCGGCTGGCCCCCGACACCGGGGACGGGATGTCGGAGCTGTTCAGAAAGGCGGAGTGAGCCCTACGCGCCGTACCGATCACCGATTACGTACTGAGAACCTCTAACGGGATTTACTCGTAACGCAGGCGCAGTGACTCCCGTTCGGCCTCCTCGACCTGGTCGACGGTCAGGCCCGGCAGGTTCAGCTGGGCCAGCGTCACCTCGGCGCTGGTCGGCTGGGCGTCAGCAGGCACCCACCGCTCCGGTTGCCAGGCGCCTGCGCGCATCAGCGACTTCGGGCAGTGCGGATAGACCTGCTCGACCTGCACCACAATCGCCGTGACCGGCGGTTTTCCAACGGGAGTGAGTTGGGCGAGCAGCTCCGGGCGCGCCGAGACGCAGGCGCGGCCATTGACACGCAGCGTGGTCGGGCGGCCGGGGATGAGGAAGAGCAGCCCGACGCGTCCGGTCTGCAGCACGTTGTGCAGGGTGTCGAGCCGCTTGTTGCCGGTCGCGTCCGGGATCACCAAGGTCCGCTCGTCCAGCACCGAGACAAATCCGGCCGGGCCGCCGCGCGGCGTCACGTCCGCCCGGCCCTCGACGTCCGCACTGCCGATGAACACCAGCGAGGAACAGCCGATCAGCGCCCGGGTTTCCTCGGTCAGGTGGTCGATCTCCTTGCGCAGCGCGTTCGGATTCGGCTGCTGGTAGAGCTCGCGCAACTGCTCCGGGCTGGTGAGGGCGTCCGCCCGGAGGGATTCGAAGAGCAAGCCGGCGGCCCCATTGTCGATGATCATACGGACGACCCTAGAAGACGACCGAGGCGGTGCGCGGGTGAGTGCGTGATCTCGTCCCCGTTGCCCGGTCGGTACTTCTCGGCGCGGTCGGAAGAACATGGCCGTGCGATGCCGACCTGTTTTCAATGTCAGGCGGCCTGCCGTTCCACCGGCAGCCACAGCTCGGCATCCGCCTCGCTGCCGTCCGCCGACATCCGTGTACGAAGGATCTCCGGCCCGGGACGGCTCCGGTACGGGTTCGACGGGAACCACTCGGTGAACACATCCCGCCACAGCGCCTGGATCGCCTCCGGTGCCGGCCCCGAGGTGGTGAAGACCGCCCAGGTCCCGGCCGGCACGGGCAGCGTGGCCATGCCCTCCGGCGCGGACGCCGACGTGACGACCCCGTGGTAGTAGTCGAGGCCGGTGCCCTCCGCCCGGCTGGGATCGAGGTTGTCGCAGACCGCGAGGATGCCGTGCGGCTCCTGGTCGGACAGCTTCTCCAGCAGCCGGCTCGTCTCGTTGCCGATTCCGCGGACGAAGTCGATGATCGCCCGGTTCGGGCCCGAGTGCACGAGCGGGACGCGGGCCTTGGCCCCGACGACGCTGAACTGCGGCTTGTGCACGACGCGATAGCGCATGCTGCTGTTCCCGTCGACGATGAGGCGGAAGGTCATCCGGGGCTGGGAGCTGAGTGCCGCGCCGGTGCGCCGCGCCTCGCCGGGCCCGACGCCGTGCACCGCGCGGAACGCCCGCGCGAACGCCTCGCCCGAGCCGTATCCGTACCGCACCGCGATCTCCAGCAGCGTCCGCTCACCGGCCAGTACCTCCGCACCCGCGACGGTCAGCCGCCGGCGCCTGATGTACTCCGAGAGCGGCATCCCCGCGAGCGCCGAGAACATCCGCCGCAGGTGGTACTCCGAGGTGGCCGCGATCCGCGCCAACTCGCCTACGTCGACGGAGCTGTCGAGCTGCCGCTCGACGTGCTCCATGGCCTGATTGAGCCGCTCCAGCACGCTGGCCTCCAAGATCCCGGCCATCGATTCAATCAGGCGCGGCCTGCACGCCGCACCCGAGAAAAGCGGTGCGGCAAGTGTCGGGTGACCGGGACGGGCGGCGCCGCACGATGGCGGCATGGACGACACGACCTTGGTATCCCGCTTTCTGCGCGACGGCTTCGTCAAGCTGGAGGGCGCCGTCGCGCCCCGCGTGGCCGCGAGCTGCGCGCGGCTGCTGTGGCGGGAGACGGGCTGCGACCCGGACGACCCGCAGACGTGGACGCAGCCCGTGCACTGGGTCGGCGGGATGGCCCAGGGACCGTTCGCCGCCGCACCCAACTCCCCGGCCCTGCACCGGGCGTACGACCTGCTGGTCGGCGCCGGACGCTGGGAGCCGCGCTACTCGCTCGGCACCTTCCCGCTGCGCTTCCCGCACGAGGAGGAGCCCGATGACGCGGGCTGGCACATCGAGGGCAGCTATGCGGTGGAGGGCGAGACCTGGCCCTTCACCAATCTCCGCTCACGCGGCCGGGCTCTGCTGATGCTGTTCCTGTTCAGCGAGGTGGGGGAGGAGGACGCCCCGACCCGGATCCGGGTCGGCTCCCATCTCGACGTGCCGAAGGTGCTGGAGCCGTACGGGGAGAAGGGCGCGAGCGGCCTGGCCGTCGCGCCGGACCTCGTAGCGGCGTCCGCCCACCGGCCGCTCGCCCTCGCCACGGGATCCCCGGGCGACGTCTTCCTGTGCCATCCGTTCCTGGTGCACGCGGCGCAGCCGCACCACGGGGTGCGGCCGCGCTTCATGGCCCAGCCGCCGCTGATGCCGGCCGCGCCTTACGAACTGGAGCGGGCCGACGGCGCGTACTCACCCGTGGAGATCGCCATCCGCCGGGGCCTGGGACAGGCCACCTCCGGTCCCGACGGGGAGGAGGGCCCGCGGTGACAGGTCACGCGTCGGCGCAACTGCTCCCGACCGGCCACCGGCGAGTTCAGGTGGCTGTGTCGAGGAGTTGGGGGCCGTTGTTGCGGACGTTGTTCACCGCCGTGGAGACGGGCCGGGCGTTGAGATTGCCGTCCGCGGGCCGGGTGAGCAGGGCGCGGAGGTCTTCGGTGTCGTGGTGGTGGGGGTCGAGCCAGGCGTCGTAGTGGCCGGGGGTGAGGGCGAGGGGCATGCGGGGATGGACGCGGCCGGCTTCGTCGGTGGCTTCGGTGGTGATGATCGTGCAGGTGATCAGCCAGGCATCGGGGTCGTCGTTGTTCGTGACGTCGGGGTTGCGCCAGTACTCGTACAGACCGGCCATGGCCATCACCTGGCCGTCGGCGGGGTGGATGAAGTACGGCTGTTTGCGGGTCTTGCCCGACTTCTCGTCCTTCACCGGCTCCCACTCGTAGAAGCCGTCGGCCGGCAGCAGGCAGCGGCGTTCGGCGAAGGCACGCCGGTAGGCGGGCTTCTCGTGCACGGTCTCGACCCGGGCGTTGATCATCCTGGAGCCGGCCTTCGGGTCCTTCGCCCACGACGGCACCAGGCCCCACCTGAGCGCCCGCAGCTCACGGCGCACTTCGTCACTGCCGTCCCGGGAGACGCGCTGCAGGACCGCGTAGACCTGATCGGTCGGCGCGACGTTCCAGCTGGGCGCGAGTGTCTCGTCGGGACGCCAGTCCGTGACGTGGAAGAGGCTGGTGAGGTCCTGGGGACTGCGGGTGGAGGCGTAGCGGCCGCACATACCGCCACTGTGCCACGGCACCCGGCCGACTGAGGCGCGCGCCAGCGCGGTCAGCCGGCATGTCCCCAGGGCCCACCCGGTCGCCTGCGCGGTCAGGCGCATGCTGCTCGGTGGTGCACGACCGTTGTCAATCGGCTGCGGCGAGCAGACGCGCCTCGTTCTCCTCGTACGACTGCCGGCTCTCCCGGCTGTCGGCGGCCCGGAGCCGGTGGTCCAGACGGCTGCCCAGCCAGCCCGCCAGGTAACCGAACGGGATGGAGACCAGCCCGGTGGACTGCATGGGGAACCAGTGGAAGTCGGCGTTCGGGAAGACGGCGGACGGCGTGCCCGAGACGGCCTCGGAGAAGACCATCAGCACCAGCGCGCAGGCCGTACCGCCGTAGAGGGTGGCGAGCAGGCCGGTGCGCGTGAATCCTCGCCAGAACAGGGAGTAGGTCAGCGCGGGGGCCACCGCGGATGCCCCGATGCAGATGGCCACAGTGGTGAGCACGCCGACGTCCCAGTTCTGGACCAGGGTGGCGAGTGAGATGGCCACGGTCCCCACGGCCACGCTCGTCCACACCGCAACCGTCATCTCCGTACGCGGCTCAGCCTGTCCCCGCCGCGCCGCATGGGCGAACAGGTCATGGGCGAGAGAGGAGGCCGCGGCCAGGGTCATTCCCGCCACCGAGGACAGCAGGGTGATGAACACCATCCCCGCCACGGCCGAGTAGAGAACCGCCGTACCCGCGGAGTCGGGGCTTCCGCCGAGCGCCTGCGGCAGCATGAGCACCGACGTCCTGCCCTGCGGGTCGGCCGCGATGATGTGCTGCGATCCCACCAGCGCCGCCGCGCCCGTGCCCATGACGATCACGAGCAGGCAGAACGTGGTCACCGTACCGACCGCCCAGGACATGGAACGTCGTACGGCGGGCACGTCCTGCGCGGAGTACAGGCGCATGGTGATGTGGGGCAGGCAGGCCACGCCGAGGATGATGGTGAGCTGGAGCCCGACGAAATCCAGCCGGTCGCCGGCCGACGTGCCCAGCTGGAGGCCCTGCTCGAGGAAGGCGGGGCCCGTGCCGCTGCCGTGCTCGGCCGCTCTGAGCAGGGCCCCCGGGCTCCAGTCGAAGCGGCTGAGGACCAGGGCTGCGACGACGAAGCTGGTGCCGAGCAGGATCACGATCTTGATCATCTGGATGAGTGCGGTGCCCCGCATACCGCCGAGCGCCGCGTAGAGAATCATCAGACTGCCGACCATGACGATGCACGCCGTTCTGGCGCCCACTCCGTGCGGGATGTCCAGGATGAAGGTGAGCAGCGACCCGGCTCCGGAGAGCTGCACGACGAGGAAGGGCAGTGTCGCCGACAGCGTCACCACGCTGGCGGCGATACGCACCGCCCGCCCGGGCATGTTGCGGGCCAGGACGTCGCCCATGGTGAAGCTGCCGGTGTTGCGCAGGGGTTCGGCCGCCAGGAACATCAGCAGCACCAGCGACAGGGCGGTGCTGACCGCGAGGACGTAGCCGTCGTATCCGGCGAGCGCGATGATGCCCGTGGTGCTGAGCACCGTGGCTGCCGAGATGTAGTCGCCCGCGATGGCCAGGCCGTTCTTGAACGGGGTGAGCGAGCGGTAGCCGGTGTAGAAGTCCGTGAGGTCGTCGCGGTCCGGTCCCGCCATCACGCACATCAGCAGCGTGACGGTGACCAGGGCGGCGAAGAGGACGAGGACGGTTGCCTGCGTCCCGGAGCTGAAGTCGTTCATCTCGCCACCCCCGCGTGCCGGGCGGCCGCACGCTCTCTGACGGCGTGGGCCAACGGGTCCACCGAGCGATGTGCGCTGCGTCCGTACCAGGAGACCGCCCCGAAGGTGACGACGAGCTGAAGGACGCCGAGGGACATGCCCAGGCTCAGCTCCCCGATGATCTTGGACCCCATCAGGTCCGGTGCGTAGCAGGACAGCAGCACGTACACCACGAAGGAACCGAGTGCGGTGAGCGTGGAGACGCGGCGCAGCACGCGGTAGGCCGAGCGGAGGGCGGCGAGGTCGCTGCCGGCGTGGGCCTCGTGCGTGTGCGGTTGTGGACGGGGGGTCTGCCCGAACGGGTCGTACCCCGGAAAGCCGCCGTACCCGGACGGCTGGGGCTGCTGCCCCGGTTCCTGCCCGTACGAAGGGTGGCGAGGGGTGCGGCTGTACGGCTCGGTCCGCGATTGCGGCCACTGCGGCGGCGTCGGCGGCGGGTACCGCTTGTCGTCGGGGTAAGTCATCGGGTGGCCTTCCGGTGCGTCTCGGTGCCGTGCGGGGCGTGGGGAGGGGGCGGCGCGCGCACGATACCGACTGGTGGGTATGCCTGCTAAGGCTGTCGAGCATCACGTTTTGAGCTCGAAGGTCGCACCGGAGGAGCACTGCCGGGTCACGGCTCGATGGCCCCCTGCACCATAGGCACCCGGCGGGGAGACGGGCTTGTGGCGAACATCACGGCAGCAGACGTACCTACTGGTCGGTATGGTCGCGGGGAGCCGTGACGACAGGAGGCGCGATGTCTGCCACCAACCGCCAGATCCGTCTGGCAGCCCGCCCCGTGGGCGAGGTCGAACCCGATGACTGGGAGCACTGTACGGAGCCCGTCGACGAGCCGGGCCCGGGCCGGTTCGCGGGCCGTACCCGCGTCATCTCCCTGGACCCCGCGATGCGGGGCTGGCTGGACGACCGTCCCTCCTACCTGCCGCCGGTGGGCATCGGTGAGGTGATGCGCGCCGGATCGGTCATCGAGGTCACCGCGTCGAACCACCCCGACTTCCAGCCGGGTGATCACGTGGTCGGGACGTTCGGTGTCCAGGAGCACGTGGTCTCCGACGGCAAGGGCGCCATGAAGATCGACACCTCCCTCGCCCCGCCCTCGACCTATCTCGGCGCGCTGGGCATGCCTGGTATGACCGCCTACTTCGGCCTGCTGGACGTCGGAGCGCTGCAGGAGGGCGAGACCGTCGTGGTGTCCGGCGCGGCCGGCGCGGTCGGCACCATCGCCGGTCAGATCGCCAAGGCCAAGGGCTGCCGGGTCGTGGGCATCGCCGGAGGGCCGGAGAAGTGCGCGCTGCTCACTGACGAACTGGGCTTCGACGCAGCGATCGACTACCGCACCGAGGACGTCCGCAAGGCGCTCCGCCGGCACGCCCCCGACGGCATCGACGTCTACTTCGACAACGTCGGAGGCGACATCCTCGACGCAGCCCTGACCCGGCTGGCGATGCACGCGCGCGTCGTGGTCTGCGGCGCGATCAGCCAGTACAACAACGCCACCCCGGTCAAGGGCCCCTCGAACTACCTCTCGCTGCTGGTGCGCCGCGCCCGCATGGAGGGCTTCGTCGTCTTCGACTACGCCAAGCGGTACGGCGAGGCCGCCCAGGAGATCGCGGCCTGGATCGGCGCCGGTCGCATCAAGGTCAAGGAACACGTGGTCAGGGGGACCGTGGACGACTTCCCGGAGACATTGCAGATGCTCTTCCGCGGCGAGAACGTCGGCAAGCTCGTGCTGGAGCTGGCGTGACGGCCGCCGAGAGCGCGCTCGCGCTCCAGGACAAGGTCGCGATCGTCACCGGCGGTGCCAGCGGACTGGGCCGGGCCACGGCCCTGGCGCTCGCCAAGGCGGGGGCGCGCGTCGTGGTCGCCGACCTCGACGCACGGGGCGGCCGTGAGGTGGCCGAGATGGTCGACGGCCACTTCCGTGCCTGCGACGTCTCCGACCTCGAAGCCAACCTGGCGTTGGTGGACTTCGCCCAGCAGCAGTGCGGCGGCGTCGACATCGCGTTCCTCAACGCGGGAGTGGCGACCGGATGCGGCCTCGGCGACGACTTCGACCTGGCGCGCTACCGCCGCGCGATGGGCGCCAACCTCGACGGCGTCGTCTTCGGCACCCATGCGGTGTTGCCGGCGCTGCGGGCCCGCGGCGGAGGAGCGATCGTGGCGACCGCCTCCCTGGCGGGCCTGGCGGCAGTGCCGCTGGATCCGCTGTACGCGGCCAACAAGCATGCGGTGGTGGGACTCGCACGCTCCCTGGGACCGGCTCTCGCCCGTGACAACGTGCGCTTCAACGCCGTCTGCCCGGGGTTCGCCGAGTCGCGGATCATCGACCACCTGCGCGACATGCTCGCCGAGCAGGAACTGCCGATCATCCCGGCCGAGGTCGTCGCGGACACGGTGCTCCGGCTCGTCACCGGCGACGCCACCGGGGAGTGCTGGTTCATCCAGCCCGGACGCGATCCGGAGCCGTTCCGCTTCCGTCGCGTGCCTGGTCCGGGGGAGGCCGTCGGCGTCTGAGAACGCCTACGACAAGTCACGGGGGCGATCACCTGAGAGTGGGTCCTGACCGCGGCCCTCTGGATCAGGCAGGAACATGTGCCAATGGTGAAGCCCCGCCGGCGTGCGGCGGGGCTTCGTTGCGGACAGCGCTTCCCGCTGGGTCAGCTCGTGCGAGGTGTCAGTCGGTCATGCTGCTCATCTTCCAGACGGTCATGGACTTGACGGTGCTGCCGTCGCCGAAGAGGCGCAGGCCGAGGGAGTCCTGCCGGAACGGGTAGGCACGCGTGGTGATCGACTTGTGGGAGTTCGCGTACGCCTCGATGACCGAGCGGTCGACGAACACGTCCAGGGTCAGAGTGCCGTTGGAGAGTGTCAGCGGACCCTTGTGTACGCCGAGGTTAGGTTCGGCGCTGGAGTTGTTGCCCGACCGTGTCCGGTCCACTCCCAGCTGTCCGCCGGCGGCGTCGTAGAAGAGGCGTGTGCGCTCTTCGTCTCCGGGGCTGCGCAGTACGTCGAGGCCGAAGGTGCCGGCGCTGCCGCGTTCGAGGGTCAGTTTGATGTGGAGCATGTCGCCCTTGATGTTCGTCAGGCGCTCGTTCGCGGCGGAGACGGACGTAGGGGCGGTGATGTCGACGAGGGGTTCGCCGTCATGGAGGCGTGCGACTTCCTCGACGGGGCTGAAGCCGAGGTCTCCATCGGGCCGCATGGACAGCTGGATGGGAAGGCCTGCGTTGTGTGCCCATCCGGCGTCGTAGTGGGCGCGCTCGGTGCGCCGGTCCTGGGCGATGCTGAAGACGAGCGAGCGTCCCTTGTCGTCCACGGTTCCGCTGGGGCCGGTGAAGTGGTCGCCGTAGTCCATCAGCTTCGGTTCAGTGGTGTCGGGTGTCCAGCGGCGGGCCTGGCCGTCCCAGATGCCGGTCCAGTAGTAGACGTACTTGCTGCTGTACTCGCCGGGGCCGGCCGGGAAGGCCGGGTTGATCAGCAGGGCCCGGCGCTCGCGGCCCTGGGCGTCCTTGCCGATCGGCAGGAACGTGGGCAGCTCCCAGACCTGGCCGGTCTTGGGGTATGCCGCCACGTCACCGGTCATCAGCGGCCCGGAGTACGTCCAGTCGGTGAGGTTCTTGGAGGTGTACAGCAGGGCCGTGCCTCCGATGTCGCGGCCGTCGGTGGCCTGGACGCCGGAGCCCATCAGCTGGAACCAGGTGTCGCCCTCCTGCCAGACGAACGGGTCGCGGAAGTCCCCGAAGCGGACCTTGCGTCCGGCGCCGACGTTGAGGTCGGCGGTCTGGCTGGTGACAAGAGTGGGGTGCATCTTCCACTCGACCAGGTCGGTGTCGCTGGGGTCGACGGGGCGGGCCAGGCCGGTGGCCTGGTTGGGGCGTTGGGAGTCGTTGCCGGCCGTGAACAGCAGGACCGGTACGCCGTTCTCGTCGTAGGCGGCGTCGCCGGACCAGACTCCGTCGGGTGCCACGCTGTCCTCGGTGGGCGCGAGCGCGACGGGCAGGTCGCGCCAGTGGACCAGGTCCGTGCTCACCGCGTGTCCCCAGCTGATGTTGTGCCAGTAGGGGCCGTGGGAGTTGTGCTGGTAGAAGAGGTGGTACTTGCCCTTGTACTGGATGGGGGCGTGGGGCTCGTTCATCCAATGGTTCGGGGCGGTGAAGTGATAGCCGGGACGGTAGCGGTCACCGTCGTAGCGGGCACGGTCCATCTCCATCCGCGCGGTGGGCGTGACGCCTCCGGCGAAGGTCTGGACGTCCTTCTGGTGTCCGACGGTCACCGCCGCGGGGGTGAGCGCGCCGGTGTGGATCTTCACCTCGTCGATGAGGCCGTTGAACATGTTCACGGCGAAGGTGCCGTTGATGATGGCGGGCTGGTTGTGCCGTCCGATGATCAGCGGCACGTCGGCCTTGGCCAGCCGCGCGCTGGTGGGAATGGCGGTCTGGGCGACCTGCTGGCCGTTGAGGAAGAGCCTGATCGCTCCGTCGGCGGGCGCGAACACCGCGGACAGGTGCGCCCACTTGCCTGCGGCCAGGGCCGCCGACTTCGGGACGGTGATCTCGTACCACGCGTCGCCGGTCCCGATGCCGAACTGCCACCTGCCGTGCCGGCCGACACCGAGGGAGAAGCCCCGCTTGGCACCCTTGTCCTGCTGGTTGACGACCGCTGACGGCTTGCCGTCGTCACCCCACTCGAACGCGCGAGGCGCGACCCATGCCTCGACGGTCAGACCGTCGGTGGACAACTGCGTCTGCGTCGCGGCGCGGGAGACCCAGGTGGAGTAGCCGTCGAAGAGCAGGGCGCCGGACAGGACACCGTCCTCCTCGCGCTTGGGGCGCCACAGCGGGTCGCTGTCCGGCTTGAACTGCGCGTCGTTGAAGACGTAGCTGATCGGATCAGCCGCCTGGCTGACCTTTTCCCTGGTCGTGGCGCCCTGGCCCTCGGAGAAGTCCCAGTGGGCAGCGAGCTGCGTCGCGGAAGGGTCCGGGGCGTTGTCCGTGCCGGCGCGGACGTCGTCGAGGTTGATGTGGCCCCAGCCGCCGGTGGCTTTGTCGACGACGGTGATGCGTAGTTGCTTCCCGAGGTGGGCGCGGGCGTCCCAGGTGACGCGGCGGTAGGTTTCGTCGTCGGTGCCGGTGGCCTTGTTCAGGACGGTGCCGTCGAGGGTGGTGAGGGCGACGTAGAGGTCGTTGTCGTTGCGGCCGCCGGAGACGAGGGCGCTGACCATGCCGGTGCCGGTCAGGGTGAACGCCTCGGACGTGGCGGTTCCGGTGGCTGCGTCGCCGCCGGAGGCGAAGCCCCACAGGTGGTAGGTGCCCTGCTGGTTGAAGCAGCAGCCCCATCCCCAGCCGGGTTTGTCGCTGACCGCGTTGGTGAAGGCTGTTCCGGTGGTGGTCCAGCCGCTCAGGTTGCCCTTCTCGAAGCCCGGATTCGACAGCGTGGTCTCGCTTGCCCCGGCCGGCTTCGTCATCAGCGGTGACAGCAGGCCGACACATACGGCGAGTGCGAGCAGCACTCGCAGAAGGACGAGCGGGGGACTGGTGGTGCCTCTTGCCGGCGAGCGTGTGCGCATGCATACCTCCAGTGATGAGTGATGAGGAACGGGCGTGTGGGGCGCCGCCCTTGAAACCGCGGCGGCGCACGTGGAGCGCCCGCGGTCAGGCAGTGCGGTGTCTTGCTGCCGGGCGCAGGCAAGCGGACGGGCTGGCTGCGCCTGTTGGGGCCGGGGGACAAAGCAGCCCGCGGCGCGGCGGATCAGGTGAGGGCTAGAGCCGTTCGAACGCGGCTGTCTGTGCTGTCTGTTCGGCGCTGGGCGGGTTCGCGCCGGGCACGGAGCAGGTCAGGGCGGCGACGCGGGCGGCGAAGGCGCAGGCATCGGCGAGGTCTTCGAGGTTCAGTGCGCTGAGCCGGCCGCCGAGGTGGCCGAGGGCGGCGAGGCGGTGGAGCAGGCCGGCGGTGAAGGAATCGCCCGCGCCGACGGTGTCGACTACGTCCACGGCGGGGGCGGGGACGATGACGCGCCGGCCGTTGAGGGAGGCGAGGGCGCCGTGCCGGCCGCGGGTGATGACGACCAGGGGCGCGCCCAGGGCGTGCCAGATGTCGCAGGCTTGTTCGGGGTTGGCTTCGGGCAGGAGCAGGGCGAGATCGTCCTCGCTGAGGCGGAGGATGTCGGTGAGGGCGCACCAGCGGGGGAGCCGTTCACGGTAGGCGGCGAGCGGTATGAGGTGGGGGCGGACGTTGGGGTCGAGACAGATGGTGACCTGCTCGCGGACGGCGTCGAGGTGGTCCTCGATCCGGCTGCCGCCGGGCTGGCGTATCAGTGCGAGGGAGCCGGTGTGCAGGCAGACCGTGCCGTCGTAGGAGGCGCCCGCGAGTTCGGCGGCGCTCCACTGCCAGTCGGCGGCGCTGTCGGCGTAGAAGGTGTAAGCGGCCTGGCCGCTCGCGTCGAGGCTGGCGACGGCCAGGACGCTGGGCTCGGCGGCGTCGACGCTGCCGGACAGATCGACGCCGGCGCCAGCGAGGCGGCTGCGGAAGAGGGTTCCGAGGACGTCGTGCGAGAGCCTGGCGCGCAGGCGGGTGGGGGTGCCGAGGCGGGCGAGGGCGACCGCGGTGTTCGCCGGGCCGCCGCCGGGAAGGACGCGCAGGGCAAGTTCCTGCGGGCCGGATCGGGCGGGGTCGGGAAAAGCGTCGGCCACACACTCGCCGAGGACGGTGACACTGCCGGGGGAGGGGGATCGGAGCATGGTGAGGGTCTGTCTCCTGGTAACGCGTACTGACTGCTGCGCACGGCACGAGCGCAGGAGGAGATGCGGCTGGCCTGCTGCTTGTCCCGGAACGGCCCTCGGGGGGCCGGGTTCTCGGCGCCCGCCGGCCGGTCGCGGTGCCGCAACGACCGGCCGGCCGCCAGGGCGAAAGAATGAGCCGGCGTGGAGGGACGGGGGAGCGTCTGCCGGGTCGGTGGGTTACCGCCGGCGGACCGGAACGTTGACGTCGTCCACGTTGATGTGGCCCCAGCCGCCCGTCGCCTTGTCGACGATTTCGATGTAGATCTGCTCACCGATGTGGTCGGCGAGGTCGAACACGACGCGGCGGTACTGCTCGCCGCCGCGGCCTGTCGCCTTGGCCAGGATCTTGCCGTCGCTGGCGCGGACCGCAGCCGCGTAGAGCCGGTCGGGGTCGTTTCCGCCGGATACAAGCAGGTCGACGAGGCCGTCGCCGCCGAGGACGACGGTGGCGGAGCGGAGCACACCGGTGGCGTCGTCGCCGCCCGCGTCGGGGTTGAAGCCCCACAGGTGGTGGCCGCCGTCGTCGCTGCCGGTATCGGCCTGGTAGAAGGGTCCGCCCCAGCCCCAGTCGGTGCGGGTGGTGACGTTGGCGTCGCTGAAGGTCGTGCCCGAGACCACGGTCCATCCGGTGAGGTCCCCGGTGGCGAAATCGTGGTTGGGCAGGGCGTCGACATCAGTCGGACGCGGCGGATCGTACGCGGCGGGCGCGACGGGCGTGTCGTAGGCGCCGTTCATCCGCCACACGTCCAGCTCCACGATCCGGGGAGAGCCGCCGTCGGCGGCGAGCCGCAGGCCGGTGGCGTCCTTCCGCGTGGGATAGACGCGGCTGGTGATGCTGTTGGTGCCGTTGACGTAGGTCTCCAGCATGGAACGGTCGAGCAGGACGCGCAGACGCAGTCGCCCGCCGTCCAGTTCGACGGTGCCGCCGTGCACGCCCTTGCGGACGTCCGGATCGAGGCTGGAGAGGCTGCGGTCGATGAAGAAGCGCCGCTCGGCCGTGTCGTAGGACAGCAGCGTCTCCTCGGTGCCGTCGGCACAGGCCCTCACCGCCAGGCTGATCGTCCGCGCGCCGCGCGGCTCGATGACGGCCTGGATGTCCAGCAGGTCGCCGCGGACGCCGGCGAGCTCTCGGTTCGCCTCATCGATGGACGTCCCGCGGATCCGGGCGAGGTGCTTGGCGCGGAGCCCGGCTGCCTCGCTGATCGGTTCGACGCCGAGGCGGCCGTCGCGGCGCAGCGAGAGGCTGACGGGCATCCCGGCGTTGTGCGCCCAGCCGGACTGGGCGTGCTGCTGCTCGCTGCGGCGGTCCTGGGTGATGCTGAAGACGACGGACCGGCCGTCGGGGGTGACGAGGCCGGAGGGTCCCGTGAAGTGCTCGCCGAAGTCGAACTCGCGGGGCTCGTCGTGGTCGGGCAGAAAGCGGCACTCACGCTTGTCGAACGTGCCGATCCAGTAGTAGGTGTGCTTGACGGCGTTGGGGTTGAACCCCTCCCACCAGGGACAGATCAGCAGGATGTGCTTGCCGCTGCGCCTGCCGCCGGGGCCCGGGAGAGGAAGGAGTACCGGCAGTTCCCACACCTCGCCGGGCTCCGGGTGGGTGGTGAGGTCGTTGTGGTGCAGGGCTCCGCGGTACGTCCAGGGGCCTTCGGGCCTGCGGGCGGTGTGGACGAGGGCGGTTCCCCCATGCTTGCGGGCCACCCGGGTGCCGTCGTAGTCGACGATGCCGCTGCCGACCAGCTGGTACCAGACGCCGTCCTCCTCCCAGACGAACGGGTCACGGAAGTTCTCCGCCCATGCGGTGCCGGGACCGGCGGGCAGACCGGCCGGGGCTTCGGTCACCGGCTCGGACTTCATCGTCCAGGCGGGCAGGTCCGTGTCCTTGTCGGCCGGGTAGGTCGACACCGCGAGCCCGGTGCGCTGGCGGTATGGCAGGCGGTCGTCGCCGCCGGTGAAGAACAGGACCGGCCCGCGGTCCCCGTCGACGCAGGCCGAGCCCGACCAGCAGCCGTCCGGCCCGACCGAGCCGGCGGCCGGCGCGAGGGCGATCGGAAGGTCCCGCCAGTGCACCATGTCGGTGCTGACCGCGTGCCCCCAGTGGATCTGCCCCCAGAACGGGCCGAGCGGGTTGTGCTGGTAGAAGATGTGGTACTTGCCCTTGAAGTAGACAGGCGCGTGCGGCTCGTTCATCCAGTGCCAGGGCGGCAGCATGTGGAACTGGGGCCGGTGCCGGTCGCCGTCGAAGCGGCTGCGCTGCGGGGCGAGGTCCGGCCGCGGCACGCGGTGGCCCGGGAGGCCGGCGACGTACTGGGCGTGCTCCTGCTGCGCGGCCGCATCGTCCAGGGTGCCCTGACGGATGACGAGGCTGTCCATCAGCCCCATGTACATGTTGGCGTGGAACTCGCCGTTCAGCAGCGTGGAGCGGTTGTGCCTGCCGATGAGCAGCGGCTCCTCAGCGGCCGGCACAGGGGCCTTGTCCGGCGTGGCGGTGGTGCCGATCAGCAGGCCGTCGCGGTAAAGACGCAGCTGCCGGGCAGCCGGGTCGTAGGTCGCTGCCACGTGCGTCCACCGGTTCTTCGCCGCGGGCTTGTCCGGGGCGCCCTGGACCTCGATCAGGCTGTCGCCGAAACCGAGTTGGAAGACGATCTGCCCGAAGCGGCGCAGGCCGAGCAGGAATCCGCTTCGCGTGTCGGGGTTGTGCTGGTTGGCCAGCGCCTGGGGCTTGCCGTCGATGCCGTGCTCGTAGGCGTAGGGCGCGATCCACACATCCAGGGTGAGCCCGCCGGAGAGGTCGAGGTCACCGGGACCGTTGGCGGTGACGACGGTCGAGTAGCCGTCGAAGTACAGTGCCCGGCCGCGCACGCCGCGGCGCCGCAGAGGATCGCTGTCGGGCTTGTAACGGGCGTCGTTGAAGACGTAGCCGACCGGATCGGCCGCGCCGGACACCGCCTCCAGGGTGGCCGCGCCGGACCGCTCGTCGAAGTCCCAGCGGGCGGTGGGCCGTGCGGCCGGCAGGGCCCGGCTCCGCGCGGCTGCGGGGGCGGAAGCGAACGAGAAAGGGACGATCGCGCCGCCCACAGCGGCGGACACGACACTGAGGGCCGTTCTTCTCCTCATGGCTGACTCCTGGAACAGTGCGGCAGGGCTTCCGCCATGCCAATTCGGTTTAGCACGTGGCTCGGCATCGTTCGCCTGGCGTACCGGCTAAAGCAAGAGCTAACGCACAGCGATTTACATTGACGACACTTGCAAATCGAACTAATCGAACAAAAGGTACAAAATTTCGCCGTTGCTGGTTCGAGATGTCCAGGGTGTTGACATGGGGCCATTGGCGATTCAATCTCGTCACAACCTTGCTAATCCGATTTAACAACGGAGCTGAGCCGCTGATGTCTGAACGCCGCGTGACGATGGCCGACGTTGCCCGCATGGCAGGTGTCTCGCCGACCACCGCGTCGTTCGCCCTTTCCGGCCGCACCGACATGCGCATCTCCGACGCCGCCCGCGCACGCGTCCTGGAGGCCGCCAAGGAACTGGGCTACCGCCCCAACGTCACGGCACGCAGCCTGCGCACGAAGTCGACCCAGACCATCGGGTTCGTCTCCGACCAGATCACCACCACCCCGTTCGCGGGCGATGTGATCCGCGGTGCGCTCGAGGCCGCCCGCGAACGCGACAACCTGCTGTTCATCACAGAGGCCGGCGGCGACCGCGCCGCCGAGTCGTCACTGGTTCACGCGCTGCTCGACCGCCAGGTCGACGCCGTGATCTACGCGGCCATGTCCACCCGCTACATCACCCCGCCCAAAGAGCTCTACGGGCAGCGGGTCGTGCTGCTGAACTGCCTGGCCCCCGGCTTCGACGCACCGTCCGTCGTGCCGGACGAACTGCAGGCCGGCCGCGACGCGGCCCGGGCCCTGCTCGCCGCCGGTCACACCAAGGGCATCTGGGCGATCGGCGGCCACCTGGCCGTGCCCGCCTCACCCGAGGGAAACATCGCCGGAAACGAGCGCATGCGCGGCATGGAAGAGGTCCTGAGGGCGGCCGGGGCCCACCTGGACGGCGTCATCGAGTGCGACTGGAACACCCAGGACGGCTATCGGGAGGTCTCCGCGCTCCTGGCGGCGGGCCATCGCCCACGGGCGCTGGTATGCCTGACCGACAGACTGTCCATGGGCGCCTACCAGGCGCTGGGCGAGGTGGGACTGTCCGTGCCCGGCGACGTGTCGGTCGTGTCCTTCGACGACCAGGACATCGCCGCCGCACTGCGCCCGGCACTCACCACCGTGAAGCTGCCGCACGCCCGGCTCGGCCGCCTGGCAGTCGAGCTGATTCTGGCCCAGGGGCCGCTTGAGGCAGCCGTCCACCGGGTGGCCATGCCGTTGCAGGAGCGTGATTCCATCGGCGCCCCCGCCCTGGAGTGACACCGGCCCGAAAAGCGGTCGTCCCGCCGCCTGGGAGCGAAGACTCCGAGCCGGCAGGACGGTCACCGAAAGACAGCGACCGACGCAACCGGTCGCACCGGCGGGTCCGGCAAGACCCGCCTCAGTGAGATGGAGGAAACCCCGTGGTGTGGAATACAAGGCGCCTCGCTGGTGCGAGTGTAGCCGCTGCAGCGGCGACCGCGCTGGTCGCCGGCTGCGCGTCCGGAGACGGCGGCAGCTCGTCCGGAGCCAGCGGCGACACGCTGACCCTGTGGACGCACAACGCCGGCAACTCGGCCGAGCTGGACGTCGTCAAGAAGATCATCAAGGATTTCAACGCCTCCCAGACCACGTACAAGGTCAAGCTCCAGGCTTTCCCGCAGAACGACTACAACAGCTCCGTCGTGGCCGCGGCCTCGGCCCGCAAGCTGCCCTGCCTGCTGGACGTGGACGGCCCCAACGTGGCGAACTGGGCCTGGGGCGGCTACCTCGCCCCCATAGACGTCTCCGGCAGCGAGGTTCCCCTGTCCGACCAGCTGGCCAGCACGGTCGGCCGCTACCAGGACAAGGTCTACGCGTTCGGCTTCTACGACGTCGCCCTGACACACTTCGCACGCAAGTCGGTGCTGAACGAGTACGGCATCCGCATCCCCACCCTCGACAAGCCCTGGACGCGGGCCGAGTTCGACGCGGCCCTGGCCAAGCTGAAGAAGAGCGGCAAGTTCCAGTACCCGCTGGAGATGGGCACCGGCGGCAGCGGTGAATGGTGGTCCTACGCCTACTCCCCGCAGCTGCAGAGTTTCGGCGGCGACCTCATTGACCGCGACGGCTACAAGACCGCCGCAGGCACCCTCGACAGCCCGGAGTCCGTGCAGTGGGCCACCTGGTTCCGGTCCCTGGTGTCCAAGGGCTACATGGCGAAGAAGTCCGGCGCCGACCCCAACAAGGACTTCCTGGCCGGCAAGAGCGCCATCCAGTGGGACGGCAGCTGGAACGCGGCCAAGAACGCCGACAAGCTCGGCGACGACCTGGCGATCATCCCGCCCGTCGACTTCGGCGACGGACCCACGATCGGCGGCGCCTCCTGGCAGTGGGCCATGAGCTCCAGCTGCTCCAACAAGGACGGCGCCCAGGCGTGGCTGAAGTTCTCCCGCCAGACCAAGTACTTCGTCGACTACGCCAAGGCCACCGGCACCCTCCCGGCAACCGAGGCCGCAGCGCAGCAGATCGACGGCTACCAGCCCGGCGGGAACTTCAACGACCTCGTGGAGTTCGCCCGCAAGTTCGCGGTGGTGCGCCCGGTGACCCCGGCCTACCCCTACATCTCCACCGAGTTCGAGAAGGCGGCCAAGGACATCCTGGCCGGAGCCGACCCCAAGGACGCGCTCGGGCAGGCCGCGAAGGACATCGACACCAACCTCAAGACGAACAACTACTACGCCGGCTGACCCCCGGTCCGGGCCCTGACCACGCTTCCCCCGCATGGCCCGAGCCGGACCGGATTCCCTGGAGCTGACGAACAGCTCCTACGCCGGCTGACCCCCGGTCCGGTTCGGGCCCTGAGCACGCCTGCTCCGCGTGGCCCGAGCCGGCCCGGATTCCCTGGAGCTACCGTGACCACCAAGACCGCAGCCCACGCCCGGCTGCGTCCGGTAAAAAGAACACGACCGACACGCACCCGCCGCCGCGAGAGTTTCACCGCCCTCGGCATGGCCACACCGGCCATCGTGCTGCTGATCGTCTTCCTCGTCGTACCGGTCGTCCTCGCCTTCGCCCTGGCATTCACCGACGCCCGACTCATCTCACCCACCCCGGCCCGGTTCGTGGGCCTGCGCAACTTCCGCCTGCTCTTCGAGGACCCGGTCTTCTACAAGTCCCTGCGCAACACGGCGTACTTCGCCGCCGTGGTCGTCCCGCTGCAAGCCGGGCTCGCCCTCGCGCTCGCGGTGCTCGTCAACGCGAAGGTACGCGGCGTCAACTTCTTCCGCACCGTCTACTTCCTGCCCGTGGTGACCTCGATGGTCGTCGTCTCCCTGCTGTGGACCTTCCTCTACCGCAAGGACGGCCTCGTCAACCACGTGCTCTCCACGCTCACCCTGGGACACATCGAAGGCCCGGACTGGCTGGGCGACCCCAGCACCGCCATGCCCGCCATCATCCTGATGTCGGTATGGCAGGGCGTCGGCTTCCACATGATCATCTGGCTGGCGGGCCTGCAGACCATTCCCGCCGAGCTGTACGAGGCCGCCGACCTGGACGGGGCCACCCGCTGGCACCGCTTCCGCCACGTCACCTGGCCCGGCCTGCGCGCCACCCGCAACTTCGTCCTCGTCACCATCACCATCGCGGCGTTCAGCCTCTTCACCCAGATCAGGGTGATGACCCAAGGGGGCCCGCTCGACTCCACCACGACGGTCGTCTACCAGGCGGTGCACGCCGGCTACGACCAGCAGCAGACCGCGTACGCGGCGGCCATTTCCCTGGTCTTCTTCGTACTCGTCCTGAGCGTGTCCCTCGTCCAGCGTTTCCTGACCCGGGAGAAGGACTGACATGACCTCCTTCCTCAAGCACCTCGGCGGTCATGCCGGCCGGGTCGTCCTGGCCCTGGTCTTCGCGCTGCCCCTCGTCTTCATGCTGGTCTCCTCGTTCAAGACGGACGACCAGATCTTCGACGATCTGGGCTCCCTGCGCGCCTTCCTTCCCGTGGGGGCCCTGTCCCTGGACAACTACACGGGCGTCTTCGAGCGCGTCCCCGCGGCCCAGTTCCTGCTGAACTCGGTGATCATCTCGTCGGTCACCGTGATCCTCGGCATCGTCATCAACAGCATGGCCGCCTTCGCGCTGTCACGCATGGTCTGGCCAGGCCGCAAGGTCGTCATGACCGCGGTCATCGCCACCCTCATCGTGCCCTTCGAGACCTTCGCCCTGCCGCTGGTGTGGTGGGTCAACCAACTGCCGCTGCTCCGCGTCAACGGCTTCCACCTTGAGTGGACCACCGGCTGGATGGACACCTACCAGGTCCAGATCCTGCCGTTCGTGGCCAACGCCTTCTCGATCTTCTTCTTCCACCAGTACTTCCAGAGCATCCCCAAGGAGATCGACGAGGCCGCGGTCATGGACGGCGCCGGCTGGTTCACCATCTACCGGCGGATCATCATGCCGCTGTCCGGACCGGCCGTGGCCACCGTCGCCATCCTCACCTTCCTGCCCGCCTGGAACTCCTACCTGTGGCCGCTCATGGTCGTACAGAGCGAGAACCTCCGGCCGGTCATGGTGGGCATCTCCTACTTCTTCCAACTCAACGTGGGCTGGGGCCAGATCATGGCCTACTCCTCCATGATCACCGTGCCGATCCTGGCCCTGTTCGTGGCCTTCCAGCGCTCCTTCGTCAACAGCATCGCCTCCACCGGCGTCAAGGGCTGACTTCGCGCCCCGACTCCGCACCGAAAGGACCCCCTGCGTGTCCGTCATGCCTGCAGACCCCCACGTGCCCGTCGCGCACCTGCGCCCGCCCCGCAACTGGATCAACGACCCCAACGGGCTGGCCTTCCACGACGGCCACTACCACGTGTGCTTCCAGTACAACCCGTTCGGGCCCGAGCACGCGAACATGCACTGGGGCCACTTCCGCAGCCCCGACCTGCTGACCTGGGAGGAACTCCCCATCGCGCTGACTCCCACCCCGGGCGGCGACGACGCCGACGGCTGCTTCTCCGGCAACGCCGTCTCCGACGGCGACCGCATGGTCGCCTTCTACTCCGCCTTCCGCACCGACAACTGGGCCCAGCCGGTCACCACCGCCGAGTCCCGGGACAACGGCTTCACGTGGACATCCCGCGGCAGCCTGCTGATACCCGACCTGCCCGAGGGCACCACCATGTACCGCGACCCCTTCGTCTGGCGCGAAGGAGGCAGGTGGCGGATGCTGGTCGGCTCAGCCCTGGCGGACGGCCAGGCAGCTGCCCTCCTCTACGAGTCCGCCGACCTCGAACACTGGGACTACCGGGGCCCGTTCCTCGCCCAGGCCCCCCAGCTGCTGGCGTCGGGTGCCGACACCGGGCTGGGCTGGGAGTGCCCCCAGTACCTGCACACGGACAACGGACGCAGCGCACTGATCGTCAGCGCCTGGGACCCGAAGCTCGGACCCCGCCGGACGGTCGTCTACTCCGGGCGGGAAGAGGAGGGCCGCTTCCTCGCCGGCGCCCCCGCCCTGCTCGACCACGGCCCCGACTTCTACGCCCCCGCGCTGCTGCCCGCCCCCGACGGCCGATGGCTGCTGTGGGGTTGGTCGTGGGAGGCCCGCGACCAGCAGTGGGTCAGTGCGGTCGGCTGGGCCGGGATGCTGACCCTGCCGCGCGAGGTCACCCTCGGCGAGGACGGCACCGTACGACAGCAGCCGGCCAAGGAACTCCTGTCGCTGCGCGACGGGCGCGCTCTGACAGCTTCCGGCGAGACGGCCGCAACTGCCGTACTGGGCACGGTGGACGCGAGCTTCGACCTAACCGCCCGTCTGCAACTCCACGCCCCGGCGACGGCAGGCGGCCTGCGACTGGTGACCTCCGCCGACGGCGGCGAGTACCTCGACATCAGGATCGACCCTGCCACCGGCGAGCTCGTCGTCGACCGTGAGCACGCTTCACTCGACCCCCGCGCGCACGGCGGAACGTATCGCATCCCCTGTTCCGAGGCGGAGACAGCATCCGGTGCCGCGATCGAGCTGCGACTGGTGGTGGACCGTTCCGTCGCCGAGCTGTACCTCCCGTCGGGCCGGACGCTGACCCTGCGGTTCTACCCCACCGGCGCAAGCCCCTGGCGGATCGAAGCCCGCGCTCCGGAAGAGGGCCACATCGGCTACACCGTCGCCGCATGGAATCTGCGTCCGCACACCGTGCGACACGAGACAGAAACGAGTGTCCAGCCCGCGCTCACGTAGAGCGCACCACTCGCCGTTGAGGCGTGCCGCCGGTCGTGAAGCCGCCGCCTCAGCTACGAAGCTGGGGCGGCCCGGCTTGCCTCAGTGACGAGTGGACATGCCCCGACCTCCGGGAAGCGCCATGGATCTCACCAGCACCGCCCGCACAGCACCCCGTCAGCTGCTGTACCTGGCGTCGAGTGTTCACAGCGTTCGCGTAACAGCGCCGGCGCGTGCCGAATGCGTGGGTCTTCTCAGGAAACGCGCGTCCGCACTCTTCGCCGCCTGGGCGATGAGCGACGACGCCCAGGCGGCTGCAGAGCTGGTGATCAGCGAGCTCCTGACCAACGCTGTGCTGCACGGACGCGGAATGATGACGCTCGCGATCACCCGCACCGGCCCGACGCTGGACATATCGGTTGACGATCACGGGCAGAGCGAACGGATCACCCCGCCCTGTGAGCCCGGTGAGCACGGACGAGGCCTGGCCATCGTCGCCGCAGTCAGCTGCGGCCTGCAGATCGATGAGACCCCGCGGGGCTGGCGTGCCCGGGCACGCATGAACCTCGAGCCCTAGGCAAGAGACAACTGCTCACCGACCAGCTGGAAACCCTGCTGGGGCGCCCGCCGAAGACCGTGTAGGCGCTGGAGAACCATCCGCGGATCCAGGAGCCGGCGGCTGCTGTGAGCAACTGAGCGGCCCAGAGCAGAGGCCTGCGATCGGCGTGTCGCCCGCACCGGAGACACGGCTGACCAGTCCAGCTCCTGGGGCAGGTACTCCCACTGGATGCCCTTATGCAGCACGACCAGGATCCCGCACAACGCCTGACGGTCGGGCGCCTGGGAAATGACGGCGCCATCGTGTGCGGGCTCAGAGTGTGAGCAGCGTACGGAGGTCGATGACGCGGTAGCCCCGTGCAGAGAGCGCGTCGAGGATGCGAGGCAGGGCATGGGCGTCGATCACCTCGGTGCGGCCCTGAGACGCCCCGACGTGCATCTGCAGGATCGCTCCGGGACGCAGGGCGTCGAGAGCCCTGTCCACGGCGCGGTCCACGGTCATGCCGCCTTCGGTTCCCTTCCATCCGTTGGTGTCGGTGGTGAACTCGATGTCCGCGAAACCGAGGGCGTTGACCTCCTTGATGTGAGCGGGACTGGTTTCGCTGTACGGGAACCGGAAGAACGGCGTCATGGCGCGGCCAGCCCCGGCGGCGCGGAGGGCCCGGTCCGCGGCCAGCACTTCGTGCTGTCGCCCGGCCTCGGTCAGGTCCTCGAAGAGGGGGTGGCTGAAGGAGTGGTTGCCCAGCCCGTGGCCGGCTGCCGCGATCTTCCTCACCACTGCGGGGTAGCGGTCGGCGAAATCGCCGGTCAAGAAGAACGTAGCGGGTGCTCGACGGCGGGCGAGCTCGCCGAGGACACTGTCCAGGCCGATGTCGTTCCAGGCCGCGTTGAACGTCACTGCGATCACCCGCTCGTGCGTACGGATCACCCGATTCTCCGATCCGAACAGCGCGTGCAGTCCCTTGGCGTCCACGGTCGCCGTCGGTTGTGGCGCTACAGCCTCGGCAGGCGGAGCCACTGAACCCTGCGCGAGGGCCCACAGCAGCACGGCGGACAGTGCCGCACATGTACCGAGCAGATACCGGCCGAGACGGCCGCGGTTCGTGAGTACGGAAAGTGAGTGCATACCCCCGCCATCGGCCGGCCGCGTCTCGGCCTTGAGGACATGACGGCGGACCAGCACGGGGCCGTCGGTCAGGCGGGTGCGGTCACGCCCGCACCGTATCGTGGACGTCCCCTGACATCGGCAGGCGCCCGCACGCCCGCACGCCCGCACGTCCGCGCGGACGGCTTTGAAGGCGATGTGCGCGGCGAGCGGTTGCTGGTCTGCGGGCTCAAGAGACTGAGCCGCCCGTGATACCCAACGCCGGCCGTCTGGCGTGGTTCCGATCTTGACCACCCGCCGAACTCCTGCCAGGACTTACGAATTCGAGCGTCAGAGACCTCCTCGTCACCCCTCGGCGCGTGCAACACTGCCGCGACACTCGCAGGTGATCTGCGTCGGGAAGCGACACCCCGCTCGCCCTTCGAAGGGGACCACTACCAGTGAGAAGACTAGTCGTGGGCATGGCCTTGGGGCCTGCGCTCACCGCCCTCTTGGCGGCCGGACCACAGTCCGCGGCCGCAGCCACGCAAGACGTGGAGGCGACTGCATCCGAGGCCGCCGCCGCGCACCACGAAGACAACCGTCCCGGGCCGCTCACCAAGCAGCGCAACGAGCTGCGCAAGCAGGCGATCGACCTGATCGCCAAGGGAAAGGCCATGGCCGACGCGGACGGCGTCGTCAAGCTGGGGCCCGGAAAGTTCACCGAGACCAAGACCACAAGGCAGGACAAGATCTTCACGATCCTGTCCGAGTTCGGCACCCAGAGTGCCGGCCGCTACGGGACGGTGCCCGGCCCGCTGCACAACCAGATACCCCAGCCGGACCGCAGCGTCGACAACTCGACCGCGTGGGCGCCCGACTTCGGCAAGACCCACTACGAGAACTTGTTCAACGGCTCCGGCGAGTCGATGAAGACGTTCTACGAAGGTCTGTCCAACGGCCAGTACTCGGTGACCAACACCGTCACCGACTGGGTCAAGGTCCCGTACAACGAGTCGTACTACGGTGACAACGCCCGCGAGGACTACGGCGGTTCGTGGGACTTCATCCAGGACAGCGGCAACGCCTGGTGGAACGCCCAGATCGCCGCCGGAAAGACGGCGGCCGAGATCGACGCCTACCTCGCCCAGTTCGACGTATGGGACCGCAACGACTGGGACCACGACGGCGACTTCGACGAGGCGGACGGCTACATCGACCACTTCCAGGCCGTGCACGCCGGTGAGGGCGAGGACTCCGGCGGCGGCGCCCAGGGCGAGGACGCGATCTGGTCGCACCGCTGGTACGTCAACGGCGACGACTTCGGGATCACCGGACCGTCGGTCGGAGGCACGCAGAACAAGGCAGGCGGCGCCCGCATCGGCGAGTCGAAGTACTGGTTCGGCGACTACACCACCGAGGGCGAGAACGGCGGACTCGGCGTCTTCTGCCACGAGTTCGGCCACGACCTCGGCCTGCCAGACTTCTACGACACCAGCGGTGGCGGCGAGAACTCCACCGCGTTCTGGACCCTGATGAGCAGCGGCTCCTGGCTCGGCCACGGCGCCGCAGCCGGCGAGGGCATCGGTACCCTGCCCGGCCTCATGGGCGCCCAGGAGAAGGAGTTCCTCGGCTGGCTGGACCACAGCACGGTCAACGTCGGCGGTTCGGGCACGTACACCCTGAACCCGGCGCAGTACCGCATGGCCGGCAAGGACCAGGCGGTCCGCATCAATCTGCCGGACAAGGTGACCACCAAGTCCTACACGACACCGACCTCCGGCCGGAACGCCTGGTGGACCGGGTCGGCCGACGGCCTGAACCAATCGCTGTCCCGCTCCCTTCCGGCATCGTCGAGGGTCACCGTCACCGCGCAGGCGTGGTACGACATCGAGGCCGACTACGACTACCTGTTCGCCGAGTACTCGCTGGACGGCGGTACGACCTGGCAGCGCATCGGCTCCGCCGTCGACGGTGACTCCGCCGGAAAGTGGACCACGCTGCGCTACTCCTACGACGCGGGCGGCAAGCCCTCGATGTTCCGCTTCCGCTATCAGACCGATGGCGGCGTCCACCTGACCGGCGCCTTCCTGGACGACATCGCGTTCACGGGCGGCGGTTCGACCCTCTTCGCCGACGACGTCGAGCAGGGTGCCAATGGCTGGTCCGCGCAGGGCCGTTGGAAGATCTCCACGGGTTCCGAGACCGCCACGACCGCGCAGTACTACTTGGTGGAGAACCGCGAGTACGTGGGCTGGGACAAGCTTCTCGCCGAGGGGCCGTACCAGTACAGCCGGGCTTTCACCCGCCCCGAGTGGGTGGAGTTCTTCAAGTTCCAGAACGGCATGCTGGTCTGGTACGTCGACGAGTCGTACGACGACAACAACACCAGCCAGCACCCGGGCGGCGGTCTGGCGCTGCCCGTCGACGCCCGGCCGCAGCCCTTCACCTACGGTGACGGAACCAGCCCGAGCAACCGGCGCCAGCCGTTCGACGCCACGTTCGGCCGCGAGGCCACCGACGCCGTCTGCCTCCACAAGGAGGTCAAGGTGGGCAGCGGTCCCAGCGCCACCGTGGAGACGCGCGAGGCTTGTGCCCCCTCGGTCGTCGGCATTCCGGTCTTCGACGACACCGACCCGACGGCGTACTACAGCACCGCGAACCCGACGGGCAGTGTGAAGGTCGCCGGGCACGGGGTGAAGGTCACCGTCACCGGCGACTTGGGTGACGACCTGACCATCAGCGTGCTGAACCCGGCGTGACGACCTGACGGTCACTCCGAAACACCCGCACCGCACCGACAGCGGCCGGGGGCCGGCGCCCCCGGCCGCCGTCGGTGCACACCCGGGTCTCGGCAGGGGCGCGGCTACTGCGCTGAAGAAGTCGGCGTCGGGGTCGAGGCGTTGGCCGCTTGCGCTCCGGTACGGGCCCGGGCCTGTTCGATCTCGTTGATGTGGGTTTCGGTCCATCGCCGGAGCGCTGCGATGGGCTCGGCCAGACTCCGGCCCAACTCCGTGAGGTCGTACTCGACCCGGGGCGGGATGGTCGGATGAACGGTGCGCGTGACGAAGCCGTCGGCCTCCAGGCCGCGGAGGGTCTGAGTGAGCATCTTCTGCGAGACGCCCTCAATGCGTCGGCTCAGATCGGTGTACCGCATGGTGCCCCCGAGAAGGGCGTCGACGACCAGGATCGTCCACTTGCCGGCGATGTGGTCGAGCACCTGGCGCGTCGGGCACTTCGCTGAATAAGCATCGGCGGGCAGGCCGGAGGACTTCACCACAGTCGTCATTGCAGGAGAGTAGCGCACTAATAAGTGCCTTCTTCCTATTGGTGCGTCACTCTCCAATAGTGAGTGGCATGACGAACCGCCACCTCTCCGTCGCCGACGCGATCCGCAGCCGCCGCACCGTACGCCACTACCGGCCCGATCCGATCCCGCAGACCGAACTCACCGCGCTGCTCGAACTCGCCGTCGAAGCGCCCACCAGTTGGAACCTGCAGGACCGATCGATCGTGGTGGTCACCGACGACGAGGGCCGCGCCGGACTGACCTGGGCCACAGGAGGTCAGCCGCAGCCACAGGAAGCCCCGGTGACGCTGGTCTTCGTCGCCGAACCAGACACATGGCGTGAGGACCGCAGCGACATCTACGACCGGGCACGCCGCAACGGCGCCTGGAACGAGGACTTCATCGCCATGTTCTCCAGCGCCTCCGACTCGTTCCAGGAAGACCTGGACCGCCGTGGCCTGCTGCGCGAGTACGCCGTGAAGGACGCCATGATCGCCGCTTCCTTCCTGATGCTCGCCGCGACGGAGCAAGGCCTCGCCACTTCGCCGATGAACGGCTGGGACGAGGCCAAGGTCAAGAAGGTGATCGGGATCGGCGACCGGGACGACCTGGCCATCGCCCTGCTCATGTCCCTCGGCTACCCGGCGGAGGAGCGACGCCATCCCGGCCGTCGTCCGCTGGAACGAAACGTCCACTACCAACGACACGGAGCCGAGGGCGCCGGCGTGCACCGCCCTGAGCCGCAGTCAGGCGCACAGCGAGGGCATCTTGACCGTGACGAGTCGGGGTGGACCGGTACGGCCCGCGAGACATCAGGCCAACGACAGCTCCCGACACCGGGCAGTACCCCACTCGGCTGAATCCGGCGCGGTTCTCCGTAGCTGGGGGAGGCCGCTGCGACAGGCTGGGGCGCTATGACTGTGGATACGCCCCGCCGCGTAGTGATCTTCCGCCACGCGAAGGACGACTGGCCCGACGTGGACGATCACGAGCGTCCGCTCGCGGAACGCGGTCGCAAGGACGCTCCCGCCGCAGGTCGTTGGCTTGCAGGCGCAGGGATCACGCCGGACCTGGCACTGTGCTCCACGGCCGTACGTTGCCGCGAGACCTGGAAGCTCGCAGTGCCCGAGCTGCCGCAGCGGCCCAGGACGGTGTACGAGGATCGCCTCTACGAAGCGTCCGTGGGTGAACTGATCGGCGTCCTCAACGAGGTCTCCGACGAGGTCCGTGACCTGGCGCTCATCGGGCACAACCCAGGCATGCACGCTCTCGCCGACGCCCTTGCAGGCGAGGCCGAGGGCGACCTGCTGCCGCGAATGAACCGCAGTGGCTTTCCCACCTCCGCCATGGCCGTACTCACCTTCACCGGTTCCTGGCAGGCCGTTGAGCACGGTGCCGGGCGGATGGTCGGCTTCTACGCCCCTCATTCCTGATGGAGTGATGCCCCTGGTCGCCGAAGCGGCGGCCTTCCTCGTCGGTGTCGAAGCCGTGTCCTCCTGAACGGGCGGCCACCGAGCACCTGGCGGCCCGGAGAATCCAGAGAGCCGCGACGAGTCCTGCGGCGTCCGACGGCCGTACTGTCGAAACCTGTCACCGAGGAGGCTTCTGATGCGCAGCGTGACCTATTCGATGAACGTCTCACTCGACGGCTACATCGTCGGGCCGGACGGTGGCTTCGACTGGACGGCGCCGGACGCGGAGGTGTTCCGCTTCTGGATCGACGAGATCCGGGAGGTCGGCGTCCATCTGCTGGGCCGTCGGCTGTACGAGACGATGCTGTACTGGGAGACCGCCGACCAGAATCCCTCGCTCGACGAGGCGGAACGCGAGTGGGCCGCGCTGTGGAACCCGCTGCCGAAGGTGGTGTTCTCGACCACGCTGTCGGCGGTGCAGGGACATGCCCGCCTGGCCTCCGGCGGCCTGACGGAGGAGATCGAGCGGTTGCGGGCCGAGCCGGGGGAGGGGGACATCGCGATCGGTGGCGCGATGCTCGCTGCCGAGGCGGCCGAGTCGGGTCTGATCGACGAGTACCGGGCCATGGTCTACCCGGTGCTGGTCGGCGGTGGCATTCCGTTCTATCCACAACGCGAGCGCCGGGTGGATCTCGAACTCGTCGAGACCCGCACCTTCAGCTCAGGAGTGGTCTACCTCCGCCACCGGGTGTCGCGTTAGCAGGCTCAGCCGCTGAGTCGTCGAGGTGAGCGACGAGGAGAGCGCGGCCATGGGGGCCAGGCTCCGCGATGCGTTCGCCGGCCTCGAGACGGAGAACCGGCTCTGGGCGCCGGTGCTGTCGGCCTCTGAAACGGACCCCGAGCATCGCGGGCGACGCGCGGAGGCTCCGACTCCCGCCTTGGCCCCGGGTCAGTACAGCCGTGCCGCGGACGGCGTGACGGCCCGCTGTCGGTCCGGTGTCGTATAGGCGCAGTTGAGGACCGTACGGCGCAGTCCGGCGCGTCGCAGTGGGGTGACCCGGTGGGGTGTCGTGTCGCTGCGCAGCAGGTAGCCGTCGCCCGGCGTGTGGTGGGCTCGGCGGAGTGCCTCGGTGCGGCGCAGGGCGCTCAGGTGGTGGGCGTGTGAGGCGAATTCGAGGAGACCGCCGTCGGCGGGGTCCGCCGGAGCCTGCACGAAGAGGACGAGGGCCAGCGGGTAGTCGTCGGTGTGCGCGCCGTGGGTGTCACCCGGCTCGTGAAGCATGTTGATGACGTGGCGTTCCAGCGGGTCCCGCACCGGTACGGCGTCCAGGTCGGCGATCGCGCCGAGGAGAGCGAGTAGTTCCTCGTTCTCGTACAGCTGCGGGATCAGCGTGGACTCCTCGGTGATGACCTTGCCGCCGAGCGTGGTCATGTGGCGGGGCGAGCCGTCCATGCACTCCATGGCGAAGTCCCGCCGCACAGCCAGCCGCGCCAGGCGCCGGACCTCGTCCGACAGCACCGCCAGCGCGTCCGGCGGGATCAGCCCTGGCAGGGGCAGGTAGCCGTCGGCGGTGAAACGCTCCCGCAAGGCGGGGCGGTACGGGGGTAGACGCAGGGAGGGCAGCACGGGACCCTCCGTACCCGGCCGTGCCCCTGGTTACGCCCGGCATGAGGCCGTACGCACACGAATGGCCCCAGTGACCCGTCGGGGCGCTCAGGAGGACGTCGGTCGTCTCGGCACAGGTCAGGTGGCTGTGGGCCGTCAGGGGCCTCTCAGCAGAGCCCGAAGGGTGGCTTGAGATACCCGGGTCGGCCGTCGTCGGCGCGGCCCGCGTCCGCCGGCAGCGGTGCGAACCTGTCTCGCGGAACCGGAAAGTCCCATGCCGTCCCCAGGACCACCGTCGAGGCGAGCCGTCCGATCTCGTCGGAGCCCCGGGCTCCGTGGCCGTTGCCGCCGGCGACCACGCTGAGGCTCTCGTCCTCGCCGAGGTGGCCGATGTACGGGTAGCGGGAGGGCGTCTTGTCCACGACGCAGCTGGCCTCGCGTACAGAGACCGGCTCCAGGCCGGGCAGGAGCAGGCGCATCATGCACGTGAGGAACGCCGACTGTTCCGCAGTGATCCGTTCCCGCGCGTACCAGGCGTGGATCTCCTCCGCCGTACGCAGGTCGTGGACGAGGGGCTGCATGGCGGGGCCGATCCGCAGGTACGACTTGCCGTCCGGGTACCGGTGGGGCGGCAGGAGATAGAGGGACATGTTGTCGTTGCCCGAATCCGTGGGGTCGACGGTGACCACGGTGGGAAGGTCGCGCAGACGTTCGATCTGGTTTCCCTCGACTTCGAAGAGGAGGTTGGGTTCGGTGAACACCTGGAGGCCGAGCTCCCGGCAACCGGCGGGCAGGGCCTTGCTGTGATTGATCAGGGCGCCTGTCGCGATGAGGACCTTCTCGGCTCCCACCTCCAGCCCGCCGCCCTGCGTCCCTGCCACCCGAAGCCGCCACAGCCCCGTCCGCCTGTCCTTGCGGACCTCTGTCACAGCCCCGCGCAGCAGCCGTCCGCCCGAGGCCGTCATCAGATCGAGCTGTGCCTTCACCAGGCGGCGTGGGTTGAGGTGGCCGGCCTCCTTGGTCTCCAGGAGACCCTCGACGCCGCCAGGGATCGGGGGCAGCCCCAGGCCGGGGAATCGTCCTCTCATGTCCGTGTCCGAGAGCCGTTCCACCGCGATGCCGTCGCCCGCACTCGTACGCAGCATGGAGTCCGTACGGGAACGGATCGACGTCGCCATCACGGCGAGGGAACCGCACTCCTGGAAGAAGCCGATGCCCGTCTGGGCCTCCATGGCGCGGAGGCGTCCTGCCGAGCGGGCGTCCACCGTCCCCCAGAAGGGGTCCCGTCCCAGGCGCCGGACGATCCGCGCCTCGTCGTGGTGCGCGCCGAACTCCGGCAGGCCGGCCTCCGCGCGGCGGGCCGGCTCCGGTGGGCCGATGACCGTCACATCGGCACCGGCACGGCTGAGGTACTTTCCGGCCGCCGAGCCGAACATGCCGGCACCCACGACCACGATTTCAACGTTCTGCACCACGGCACTCCATGGGGACGGGACGACGACTGCGACGTTCCTCCCTTCCCGCGGCCGCCTTCCCTTGAGCCGGACTTCGCCCATGGGGCGGCACGCACGGCATGCGCGTACGCGGCCGCCTCCGTGATCTGGTCGAGGGCCCGGGCCTCGCCGCGGGGCGGCGACCTCCGCCTTGCCGTACGAGCCGGTGGCGGTGTCCAGGACGAAGGCGAGCAGCAGCACGGTCAGCGTCGACAGAGGGCCGACGAGGTCCTTCACCGCCATGCCCGTCTCGTCGTCCTCGGCGAACCACGAGGAACGCACCTCGTGCATGCAAGCTCGCGGTGGACCGGACCGCCACGCCGGCGGCCGAGGTGCCCCGCAGACCCCATTGGGGTCGTATCGCCGTACCGAACACCTGACGCCTGCCGACCGTAACCGGTCAGGTGTGAGCAATTTCGAGGAGGTTCCGATCTCGTGCGGATGCGGCGATCACAGTGCCTCTAGGGTCGAAGTGGCTGCGCGCGTCGTGCCGGGGGCGGGGGCCCAGGTACAGACAGGCATGCAGGCGGGCGGGTTACGGAGTCGAGTCCATGGGGACATCATGAGGGCTGGCTACACGCCAGTCTCGAAGGGGGCGCGGGTGCACGCGATCGACGTCTCGGCTGAGGACCCGGACGATTTCGACATCCTCTACAGCGAGTTGCAGGGCGTCAGCGGGATCGAGGCGGACGCGGTGCCTGTGCCGATGGAGCCCGGAGAGCAGGGCTCGGTCGTGGATATGGTGACGGTGACCTGCGCGTCGGGCGGCGCCGTCGCGGTGTTCCTGGGGATCGTCAAGTCGCTGCTGGAGTCCCGCAGGCCGGGCTTCGTACTGAAGGTCCGGCAGGGCAATGTCCGGCTGAAGGTGACCGCCGACACCTTCGAAGAGGTCCGGCCCGTCCTGGAGGAACTGCTGGGTGGACCGTGACCTGAGCCGGTCCCGCGCGATCCTCATCGGCAACGGCGTCTACGCGGACGACCGCATCCCTGATCTGCCCGCAGCCGAGTGTGTGACCGCGATGGCGGAGTTGCTCACCGGTGAGTTGTGCGGATGGCCGCCCGACCGCGTCATGTCCCTTGTGGATGTGGCGTCTCCGGACGACTTGGCACGCAGGGTGATCGAGCCGATCCGCGACACCCAGGACGTACTGCTGGTGTATTACGTCGGCCACGGCATGCGCACCAGCGATGGGCAACTCGCGCTGGCGATGGGTAATACCGACCCGGACTGGGAAGTGCTGCCGCACACTGCCATGCTCTATGAGAACCTCGCCAAGATCCTTCGCCGTTGCCGGGCGGCGACCAAACTGGTTCTCCTGGACTGCTGCCACGCCGAACTCTCCAACCAGTCCAACTACCTCTTCCAATCCGCCGATTTCGGGGAGACCTACCCGATCGACGGTGTGTACGTCATCGGTGCCAGCGGCAAGCACGAAAAGGCCAAGACGCCTCTGAACGGGACGCTGACCTGCTTCACCGAGGCCTTTCTCCAGGTGGTGTCGAACGGCGTCCCCGATTTCTCGGCGCCGACCCTGCCCATGGAGCGGATCTTTCTCGAACTGCGCGCCCGGTTGCGGAAGGACGACCTGCCCACGCCGGTGGACAGCGGGGCCCGCGACGCACGCCGTTTCCCCTTCGCCCTGAACGCCGCCCACCCCGACCACCACAACAAGCTGCTCGACGGACTCCCGGAACCCTCTCCCGGTCAGCTGCCGCCACGGCTGGACCGGCGCACCCTGCTGACCGCTGTCGCCGCCGTCGGACTGACCATCGGCAACAGCATCCTGACCCTCGACGGACGTCCGGCTCGCCCCTCGACGGTGGCGGACACGAAGCCGCCGAGCGGCGGAGCCCCGAGCACGCCGACCAAGGCGTCGATGACCCCCCTGGGACAGCCGCTGCTCGGCCACACGGATGCCGTCCACTCGGTGGCCTTCCGGCCGGGCGGGCGCGTACTGGCCAGTGGCGGCGTCGACCGCACGGTCCGCTTCTGGGACCTGTCCGAACCCGCACGGGCCAAGCCGCTCGGCCCGTCCTTCTCCGGCCATACCGACACGGTCTATTCCGTGGCCTTCAGCCCCGACGGAAACCTCCTGGCCGACGGCAGCGCCGACCGGAGCGTCCGGCTGCTGGACGTGACCGATCCGGCGAAGCCGGTGCGTCTCGGTACACCGGCCACCGGTCGGACGGACGCCGTCTTCTCGGTGGCCTTCAGCCCGAGCGGGGAGCTGCTGGCCGGTGGCAGCGGCGACCGCACCGTCCGCCTGTGGAACGTGACCGACCCGGCACGTCCTGAGCTCGTCGGACAGCCTGTCGTCGGTCACACGGACGCCGTCCTGTCGGTGGCGTTCAGCTACGACGAGAGCGTCATGGGAAGCGGCGGCTCCGACCACGCCGTCCGGTTGTGGAACGTGGCTGACCCTCCGGCGCCCGTGGGCCCGCCCCTCATCGGTCACACCGACCGGGTCTACTGTGTGGCGTTCAGCCCGAACGGGCACCTGCTGGCCAGTGGCAGCGGTGACCGGACGATCCGTCTGTGGAAGGTGACCGACCCCGCGAATCCTGTGTTCCTGGGAGACGCCACCGGCCACAAGGACTCCGTCGAGGCGGTCGCGTTCAGCCCCGGCGGAGGTCTCCTGGCCAGCGGCAGCAGCGACGGGACGATCCGCCTGTGGCGAGTGAGTGAATCCGGGAGTCCCGTACCCGCCGACCGCCCCTTCACCGGTCACCGCGGCGCCGTCTACTCCGTGGCCTTCAGCCCCGACGGAAACCTACTGGCCAGCGGCAGCGCAGACCGGACCGTCCGCCTGTGGAGACTCGCTCACTGATTCCGGGTCGGGCTCTGCGTTTCACGTCCATGTCACGGCGGTTGCATGACGTACGAGCTGACGGGGCGGGTCGGGTCCCTGCGGGTGCCGGTCGGCACGGCCGGGGCTCTGGCGGCGGCCCGGGCCAGCGTGTGGCGCAAGCTGCGCTCACGGGGGCGCTGTATCTGCAAGTCGGTGTGCCTGCTGCCGTCCCCGACGGGCATCGACCGCAGGGGTTCGGGGTCGCCGCTGACTGGCGGCAGCGCCGCAGCCGATTCTTCTCCCGCGCTCCTCAGTGCCGCCCATACTCCCTGATTCTCCCCAGAAGACCTCCCCCCGCCAGTGGTCGATGGGGCATGGCGGGAAGGCTTCTTCGACGACCTTCGACGACCTTCGACGGTCAGGGCAGCAGATGCATGGCCAGGACCGAGCCATCCTGGTGTATCGAGATGGGGCCGTTCCACTTCTCGTCCCAGGTGTCCGCAGGCCACTTGGTGCGCACAGCGTGGACGTCGCTCCGGTATCGCTCCAAGCGGCCGCGGCTCAGGTGGGAGAAGAGGTCGGCGTGGACGCCGGAGAACGCCTCCACGCGTGTTCCGTTGAGGCGGAAGACGTGGTCGGTGCCGACGCACGGGATGCCGAGCAGTGTGTATGCGGCGTCCTTGATGCTGTCGGTGGCCGCGTGGGCGATGCCGACGGAGAAGCGTCGGCTTCCTTGGCGGGTGGTGGGGTACGGAGCGGTGGAGCTTCCGTCGCCGGCGAACGCGGTGAGCCCCGCGGCGGAGGTGCGCGCGAGAACCTGCTGGAACCATCTGGAGAGTTCGGGGGTGACGTGAACACCGGGTTCCACGAGCGCCCCTTGCCGCCGTGGGCCGGTGCGTGGATGCCTGGGGGCCATGCCTCGTCGCGGAGCCGTTCACCGAGGCCGTCCTGGACTCACCTTCTGACCTCTTCGGACTGTTGCCGGCTGGTCGGTGAGTGTGAGTCCTGTGCTGGCAGGGCAGCCGTCGATCAGGTCGGGCCGTGGTATGACGCAAGCCCCGGCGAGGGATGCGTTCGAGGCGGTCGTGGTCGGTGAAGACGGTGTTGGTCGGCGCGCCGCGGCGTAGCGACGACCAGATGCCGTCCACGGGATCATCCAAGTCCGGTGCTGGACAGGGCAGTTGCACAAAATTCCGGTTGTGTGTGGCAGCATGCCCGCGCATCCGAGCGGCCCGGTGGGTATCGAGATGTCCCCAGACCAGCACGATGGGAGCCTTCAACTGGAGATGCGCGCGTACAACCAGGTCGCGGTAAGCACCCCAGGCGAAGCTGTTGCGCCCGGCGCCCCAGTGCTTGCGCGGCCGCAGCAGCACGGACGGCATCGCCGCGCCCGGTGACGACCTGGCCTGCCGCTGGATCGCCGTACGCCACTGTCGACGACTCCATCCGCATCCTCGCCACCACCGTCCGTGAAGACGGCCACCGCCCCAAACCCCACGAAGCGATCGGCACGATCGGAGGTTTCGGGGGTGGCTTGGTCACCGCTCTGAGCCAGGGATTACAGCAGAGACGGCAGCGGCAGATCGACCGGGAACTCAGGCTGGAGGAGGCCCGCCGCAGCGCTTACGGCACGTGCATCAGCACTTCCAAGCAAGTGTCGGCGGCGTGGTGGAAGTTGGCAGCGAGTCTTCGCGCCGAAGGGAGTACTGAGGAGCAGTGGCGTGAACCCGCGGCCGACGCCCATGCGGCATGGGCTCCCTTCAGTTCTGCGGTGGCTGAGGTCACCGTCGTAGGTCCCGCATTCGTGGCCGATGCAGCCGATGCTCTACGGCGGGCGATGTATGCCTTGGACATGGCTGGGACCGCCTGGCATGAGGCTGCCCGCCAAGCCGGAGTTGGTCGCTTGGAAGACTTCGACGCCCAGTACATGCAAGCAGTCGAAGCTAAGCGCGCACCAGGCAGCGCCTTTCAGGCAGCAGCACGCAGGGCGTTGCAGGCGGAGAGCTAGGTCTTCACCTACGGGCCCGGATGAGGGGTTTGTCGCATCGGGTGGCCGGTCTGGTCCGATAGCTGCGGGATGACCGCGCGGATCTGCCGACGGCGCAGGGCCCCCGGATCGCGCGAGATGAGTAGGCACGGTCGGCCAGGACCATGGCGGGGCGGGTCCGCGGCCGGCCGGGGCAGGTCCTCGGCACCCGCCTCAAGGCGGGCGTGTCACCGGGTTGTCCCGCTGTGACGGCCAGAGCCAGGGGCCGTGCGCGGTCGTCTGCGGCCAGGTGAATCTTGGTGCTCAGCCCGCCGCGGGAGCGTCCGAGTGCGTGGTCGTGCCTCGATCCGGTCCCACATCGCATCAGTGATCACTAATCGGACAGATGCCAGTTCGACGAAGGTGCCGTTGTCGACGCCGGGCCGACGCTCTTCGAGGGAGCGGACCAGTACGTTGCGCACGGGTGTGCCCTGGCACTCGCCCGGCGTGCCCTCGCGTAGTCCGGTCAGCGGCTCAACGTGGTGCTGGTCGTCATTGGCGGCAGCCCGCCGTTTCGGTGGTCCATGCGCGAGCCCCGCCGTGCTGTGCAAGGTCGCGCTGCAGTGGAATGCGTGCTGTCCTGGAACTATCCGCAGGAGGACTCGCCGATGCGTCACAGCCGGACTTCGGCCTTCGCTGCCACCCGGGCGTCCACGCCGACCGCAGCGGGCGGAGGCTTGCTGCCGGCTCGGGATCTCGCGGCCGCCTGGCTCCTGGTCGTCCTGATCGCGGTGCCTGCCTGGGCGCTGACGATCGGGCAGGCCCGGGACATGGGGGTCGAGCCCGGCACGATGGGGATTGCGCTGCCCCTGTTCCTGCTGCTGTGGGTGACGATGATGGCGGCCATGATGCTGCCGTCCATGGCGCCGGTGGCCATCACGTGGGGGCGAGGGATCGGCCGGCAGTCCTCCGGCTGGACGCGAACCATGCGCACCGTCGAGTTCGTGGGCGGGTATCTGCTGGTGTGGACCGCCTTCGGGCTGCTCGCCTACGCGGCCCTGGCCCTCACCGGCAACCTGGTGGACGACCATCCGACCGCCGGACGCTGGATCGGCTCAGCGGCTTTCCTGCTCGCAGGCCTGTATCAGCTCGGCCCCCTCAAGTACGTCTGTCTGCGGCACTGCCGCGACCCCATGAGCCAGCTGGTGCGCTACGCCGGGTTCCGGCAGCCGGCCCGCGACCTTCGGGTGGGCGTCCATCACGGCGCCTACTGCGTCGGCTGCTGCGCGGGACTGATGGTCGTCCTGATTCCGCTCGGCGTGATGAATGTGGCGGCGATGGCCGGACTGGCCGTGGTGATCTTCCTGGAGAAGCTGTGGTCCCGTGGCCCCTTGCTCGGCCGGATCGTGGGCGTCGCGTTTCTCGTGCTGGCCGTGCTCGCGCCGTTCCAGGACTGGCTGCTGCCCGGGCTGCAAGGGTCGATGCCGTCGATGGGCGGCATGTGACTCACCTGGACCCCGAGGACCGTGCTGTCCGCCAGGTGGGCCGCCGACAGCCGAAGAAGCCCGCGCTGGACACGCAGAACGGCACCAGGTAGTTGAACAGCACCCGCCACCAGGTCGCGGCCGTGGCGTCGCCGGACGCGATCACCGCGCCCTGGTTGACCAGTGAGAGCAGAGTGCCCACCAGGAGGGCGATCGGTACGCACCTCCACAACGAGGCCGCCGAGAACACCGTCGCCAGGAGTCGTGGTGCCTCGCCGGCGCTCATCCGTGTACTCGCTCAGACCCGCCCGTGGCCGGCCTCTTCGGTCTCCTCGCTGCTGAAGACATAGTCGGCGGTCTCGCCGTACGACGCCTCGTAGCTCAGTCCGAAGGCATTGGAGCGGCCAGTGGTGGTGCCGACTTCGAATTCGGGCGCGAACCCGAACATGGCGTTCTTGATCTTTGTCGAGCTGCCGTCGGGCCCGGTGAGCGGCTGGTAGGAGAGTTCCGTTTTGCCCTCGACCGTGAGGCCGGGACTGTCTCCGCCCGTGAGGGACACGCTCGCTCGCTCCATGCCCAGGTACTCGCCGTAGAACTGGGACAGCTGGCCGAACGGTCCGCCTTCCCGGCCGGACAGGATGCGCTCCAGGGCCGCGGCCTGTTCGTCGCTGGCCGTGCTGTCCACGACGAGCCCGACCTTCCAGTTTCCGGAGGACAGATTGGAGGGGAAGTGGTTGTAGAAGGCGAAGTCCACGTCGGACAGGTCCAGGTCGTCCAGATTCCCGTTCGCCACATGGAACACGGCGGTGCCCAGGCACTCGGTCCCGCCCTTGGTGTCCCGAGGCCGGCCGTCGTACGGACAGCTGCACAACACCGCGCAAGAGCAACCGGCCACGTAAGTGCCGGATATCGTCCATGACATGAGGGGCTCCCCTTTTCCGATGGTGATGGCGGCGAGCGTCGTCCTGTACTTTCACGCTAGACCTGTCAAATCGGCATGTAAACGGCGTTTCGTGACAGAGGTCCGGGCGCGCCGGATCGATCCGGGGACCTCCCGCCATCCGTCGCCCGAGATACCCCACCGGGGTAAAGCGCCGGGGCGATGACCTGGGAGGTCACCTGGGCGCTGATCCTGGGTTTCACGCTGTCGGCCGTGGTGCAGGCGGTGGTGCGACGGTCGTCGGGCTGCTGGGCGACGACCGGCCGTGCACTCTCGCGGTGTCGGCCGGACTCGGGGCGGCTTCGTCCGGTCCAAGGCGAGGACAAGACGCCGGCCAGGCACACCACGGTCGCGATAGAAGCGCGCGCCGCGACGGAATCCGTGGTCGGTTGACATGAAGCTTGCGCATAACTCGGCGGTGGCATGATCCCTGGGCGCCACGGCTGTTTGCCGAGCGGAACCATTGCGACTGCACACGGCCTGGCCGACGCCCTGGCTGGGAGGATCCGAGAAAGCGTGATCTGGCAGGCTGACTTCGATCTTTGCGGCGGGCGGTCTGGTGTCCGTGATCGGGGTGGTCAGCCCTTGGCCGACTTCACGGCTGCCTGCGCATCCACGATGCCCAGCCCAGGCGGCTACCGCGGACACGTACGGGGCCGCCATCGACGTACCGGTGCCCTCGTTGCCGGCGGCGGCGACCACGACCGCGCCCTTTTCGTGGGCGTGTTGGATGGCCTGGTTGAGGATGCCGCCCTTGAGTAGCCGCGCCATCAGGCCGGATTCGCCGAGGGAGAGGTTGATGACGTCGGCTCCGTGGGCGGCGGCCCACACGATCCCCTTGGTGATGTTCGCGTTGCTGCTGGTGCCGTCCACGCCCAGCACTCGCACCGGCATGATCTTCATGTGCCGGGCTCGCTCGACGCCGGCTGTGGCACCCACGAGGTGGTCGTTGAGGTAGATGCCGAGCAGGTCCGAGCGGGTGGACGTGGTCTGCCTCAGCTGAACCCGGCCGTGGCGCGGCTGATCATTCATCGGGTGCGTTCCCGCGTCCTTCGGCGCTCGGAGCTTTTCCACGGGCGATCCCGTGGTTCGTCCCTCCGGCGAGCACCCCCATGACCTCGGATCACCCACGCCCGTCTGGGACGCGCACAGCGGCCGCAGTCCAGAATGCTGCGGGTCGGGCGATACGACTGGCGTGCTCCGGCGGACGTGCGTGGCACGCCGGCGGCGGGTGTGAGCGGTATATCGGCGGCCGGCTGGTGCCGGAACTGCCGGCCGCGGGCCACCGGGTGCGCTGCCGAGTCTGCACCCCGGGCAAGCTGCGCGACCATCCGTGGGTCGGCCAGGGGGAGATCGTCCAAGGAGACGTCACCGACGCCGCCCCGGTGGGCAGGGCGATGGGCGGTGTGGACGTGTCCTACTACCTCGTGCGCGCGCTCGGCACCGGCCGGGACGCGGCCCGCCACTTCAGCGAGCGGGCCCGCCGGGCCGGCGTCCCCCGCGTCGTCTACCTCGGCGGACTCACTCCCGCGGGAGTGGCCGAGTCGAGCCTGCCCCCGCATCTGCGCTATCGCGCCGAGGTCGGCAGGATCTTCATGGACTGCGGTGTACCGGCCGCGGTCCTGCGGGCGCCGTCATCATCGGTTCGGGGTCCGCCGGCTTCGAGATGCTCCGCTACCTCACCGAGCGGCCGCCGATGATGATCACCCCGCCCTGGGTGCACACCCGGATCCAGCCGATCGCCGTGCGGGACGTGCTGCGCATCCTGATGGGCTGCGCCGGTCTGCCCGCCGACGTCAACCGCACCTTCGACATCCGGCGGGCCGGAGGTGCTCACGTACGAGGACATGATGCGCCGGCACGCTGCCGTCGCCGACTCCGGCGACGGGGAGGCCCTGGCGCTGCAACGGGTCTGGGAGGCCCAGGCCAGCACCCGGTGGTTGTCGGCCTCGGTGCCGGGCGCCCCGAGCGATCCGCTGCCCACAGATCCGGACCGGGTCGGCGGCAGCCTGTTACACGGACGTCCGTGCATGCGGGGCCGACGTGCCGCCCGCCGCGCTGTGGCAGGTCATCGAAGGGATCGGCGGACCGCTGGCCTGGGCTGTGCGCGGCCGCCTCGACCGGCTGCTCGGGGGAGGACTGCGGCGGGGCCGACGGGACGCATGCCGACTGAGGGCAGCGGGCCCTGTTCGATCCCCATGGGCTGCTCGGGCACTTGTACTGGTGCAGCGTCGCGCCGTTGCACGCGGCCGTCTTCGGCGGCATGGCTCGCAACATCGTCAGGACCGCGTCCCGGACCCACGGCGAAGAGACGTGAGCACGGTCCGCGGCCCCGTGGGGCACGGCGATCAGCATCAGAGCGGTCTGCTAGGGGCTTCCGCCTCCGGGCCGGGTCGAGCGGGGCGATGGGGGTGCCCTCGCGCGAGCTCGATTCGAGCGTGGGGGAGCGTGCAGCTGCAAGGCGGAGGAGGGCGGCGACGCGATGGAGTCGGCAACCGACGACAACGCCGCAGATGTGCGTGCCAGACCCCGCGACACCGGCATGATCCGGAAGACGGGCCCTAGGCCGGGATCAGCCGGTCGCCGCTGCCACGCGGCCGAGGGCCGACGTCACCGAGGGCGAGCCCACAGGCCGCTCCGGACCGTCCCGCGCTCAACCGCAGTTCCACGACGGCGCGGACGGCCGGCCACTCCTCGTCCAGGATCGAGTAGAACGCGGTGCTGCGCACGACGCCGTCCAGGCCCCGCGAGTGCGCCCGGCGGACACCTTCGCAGGTGGCGCCGAGGCGCTCGATCGCGGCGCGTGAGCGCACGTTACGGGCGTCGGCGCGGAAGGAGACCCGGCGCAGCCGCCACGTCTCGAAGGCATGGCGCAGCATGAGCAGCTTGGCCTCGGTGTTGATCCCAGTGCCCTGGGCGTGCGGAGCGAGCCACGTGTTGCCGATCTCGGCGGCGTCGGGGACGGCGGTCACCGGGTCGCCGTAGGGCACACCGGACACTGGGGGCCACATCAGCGGCCCCTGCCAGTAGTCGAGTTCCTGGAAGCGGGTCGAGCCGACGACGCGTCCGTCGTCGGCGCGGACGACGGCGAACGGTACCGCCCGGCCGGCCGCCTGCTCGGCGAGTGCCCGTTCCACGTAGCCGCGAGCCGAGTCCATGCCGTAGGGGACGGGAGTGAACGCGTACGAGGTACGGTCCTCGGCTCCGGCCTGGGCCAGGCCTTCGACATGGTGCGCTGCGAGGGGCTCCAGCCGCGTCAGGCGGCCGGTGAGCACGACGGGTACGGGCACGGGGCCTTCGGTCTTTCTGGGAAGGAGGTGTCGCCTGCCACCGGCTTCCCGGTGCGAAGGACGTAAGGATGCGTCACGGGCCCTGCTGCGCGAGGGACGAGAACGTGAAGGACAGTAGAAGGCCGAATGACGCCGTCGCGCAAGAGGTCTGTGCGTACCCGCGCAGCTCGCCCATTTCCCGTGAACCCAGCAGGTCAGAGAGCTGCCTGCGCCGGTGCCGGCCGGCTTGTATCCACTGGCGGCGTGGCCAGGGGAGAGCAGACCGAGACCGGTGGTGGGACCACGCGATGCTGCACCGCCGGATCTCCGGCACCGCACCGCATCCGCACAAGTGGCTGGCGAGGGCTGAGAAGAAGGCTGTAGCCCAAAGGGCAGTCTCCAAGGCGATGCCCCGGCCCCGATCAGCCGTCCGAGCGGTGCGCCGCCGCTGCCGACGAGGTTGACGTCGATCACCCTCCGCCAGGTCGCCGGATCGGAGGAGAGGAAGGGACCGCCCTCGGCAATGCTGGCGTTTGCGACCACGGCCGAGACGGGGCCCAAGACCTCGCGTACCCGGCCTGCGGCGGCCGCCAGGGCCGTCGGATCGGTGATGTCCGTCTCCAGGGCCGGCACCGTCCCGGGCAGGGAGGCCGCCACCGCCTCCAGGGCGGCCTTCTCCTGGCCGAACAGTGCCACCTGTGCGCCCCGCGCGGCGATCTCACGGGCCGGCGCCGTACCGATGCCGCGAGCGACGCCCGTCACCACGAGCGTCCGGTGGACGAGCGGGCCGCTGGACATGGGGTCCTTCTGCCGGAAATACACCCTCCTCGACCTGTTCCTACTCGGGGGCACGACCGGATGCGCTTTCTCGGCCATCGCCCGGCGCGCCGGTCATCTCCGCGGCCGCGGGCAGCTCATGGGAGAGTCGGTCGCCGCCGGTTCAAGGCTGGAGGCCGGGGAGCACGCGTCCTCCTTGAAGGCTGTATCCGCCGTGTGATGGGTGGTGGTCTCGGCCCCGCCCGGAGTCACGGCGTCCCGCGGTGCGGTCGCGGCGGCTCAACAGCCGCTGGATTCCCGCTAGCGCCGGCGCGCGGCTCCGCCGCCCGCGCCGCACCGCCGGTCCGCCGCGTCGGAGCGGATGTCGCGGGACCCGTGGGTGTAGGCCCACGCGGACTCCGTCCCGGTCGGGGACCGGGTCGGATCGGCGCTGGTCATCTGGCCGAACAGCAGGAAGGGCCGATGGGGCACCTGCCCCATGGCGATCTGCGCGGCGAACCGGGTCAGCCCGTCCATGCCGTCCGCCAGATGCACGGTCCCGGCCCGGCCGACCTGATCGGCCTGCCAGGGCAGCGGAGCCCTCAGTCCACCCTGATGAACCGCTGGAAGTAGTCGGCGGGCGCGCCCTCGCCGACCAGGACGCCTTCGGCCTCCACCCAGGCGTGCGCGGCGAACGGCGGCTGGGTGCGTACGCCGACGCACCAGGTGGGCCATTGGCCGCGCAGCCGGCACAGCAGCACGGTGGCGAGGGAGCGGGGCAGGCAGCCCTGCTGGCCGCCGGCGGCCAGACTGACGGCGAGGACGGTCCGGCGGGCGCGGGCGGTCTCGGCGAGGGTCGCGGGGCGGGCTCCGCGGCGCAGCCGGAGGAGGACCGTACGGATGCGGGACGGGGGCTGCCGGGCGAGCAGGTGGGCGCAGCCGACGGCCAGCCGGGTCACCAGCCGTGGCCCGAGGGGCACCGAGCGGGGATCGTGCGGGACGACTTGCGAGGTGGACACTGCGGCAATCCCTCCGGGACGGGGACGGAGTCGAAAGCGAGGACCGGGACGGTGCCGGGCGACGGGTCAGGCCGTCAGGAGCTTCGCGGTGCGCAGTTCCTCGAGGATGCGGGTGATGTCCTCCTCGACCTGGTCGGCGCTCACGTCGTACCGGTCGGTCAGCGTCGTCACCGCCTGCTGCCGGCTCGTGCCGTCCAGCAGGGTCCGTACGATGAGTGCCGCCGTGGGGTTGAGGGTGTAGTACTCGCCGCTGTTCTGGTCGAGCAGGGCCATGCCGTACTCGGTGTCGGCCGTCACCACTCCGGGGCGCAGGTTCATCGTCATGTCGTGAGACCTCCCATGTCGGTTTTCGCCGGCAGCAGCGGGCCGCGGTTTCGTTCGCGTGTACGCAGCCACACCTCGCAGCCGACGGTCGGATGCAGCAGCGCGCTCTCCAGGTCGGCGGCGAGGGGCCGAAGGCACCAGTCGCGCAGGGCCGCCACGTCGACGAAGCCCAGCTCGCGCAGCCGCGATTCCTCCCAGAGGGCGAGCAGTGAGGAGCGATGGCGGCGCAGCCCGGTCTCCTCCTCGAATGCGGCGTGCGCCTTGGTGGTCCGGTGGCGGGCGGCGTCGGGGACGACACCTTGCATGGCCTCCGCGATCAGTGGCTTGTACCGCCAGGGCGTCACCCGGTCCCGGGGGCGGACGGCGAGGGCGGCCTCGACGAGCAGGTCGTCGTAGTAGGGGGCGGCGAAGGTGACGCCGAGGGGTTCGGACATCTGCTGGACGTGCCGGGCGAAGCGGGCCAGGGTGCGCAGGGTGGCCAGTTCCCGATGCCCGCCGTGACCGGCGCTGAGTGGCTGCGCGTCCCGCGCCTGCCGCTGGATCAGCTCGCGCGCGGCCTCGACGGCCCGCCCGGTGGCCCACGGGGGCAGCCGCGGCGGGGTGCCCCAGGTGAACAGGGGGACGGACATGGGGGGTTGGGGGAGGGTGAGGTCGTGCGCGACGCGCGCCAGCCAGGATTCGTACGGGCGGCGGTCCAGGAGCTGGGCCAGGGCTGTGCGGCGGGACCAGCGGTGCCGGGAGGCGAAGCCGCGGGCGAGCCGCCAGGCCGTACGGGGATGGCGTGGCAGCAGGCCGTGGACGTGGGCACAGGCGCCGCTGAAGAGTTCGTCGCCGCCCATTCCGCTCAGGTGCAGCGGAGAGCCGCGCTCCGCGGCTCGCTCGACGATGTACATCCGCCGGTGTCGGTTGACCGTGTACAGCGACGGTGTGTCGAGGTCGTCGTCGAGCGTGTCGACGCGGTCGAAGGTCAGGGGTACGGCGGTCGCGGGCACCACATGGTGCTCCACCGCGTCCAGCGCCTCCACCGTGCGCCGCGCGTAGGTGACGTCGTCGCCGAGAACGTCGTGGACGGCTGCGGTGTAGGCGACGGTCTTCGCGCCCGCGCGGGCGGCTGTGGCCACCACCGCCGTCGAGTCGACGCCGCCCAGGTCGGCACTGATCAGTCCGCGGCCCGCGATCCGTACGGCGACCGCGTCGGCGAGCCGTTCCCGGACCAGCCGGGCGCCCTCGGCGAGCGACAGTTCGGCCGGCGGCGGGCTCCAGCAGCGGCTCGTGCGCAGGCGTCCGTCGCGGTCGAGCAGGACGCGCCGGTCGCCGGGCACGACGTCGACGCCGCGCCAGACCGTCTGGACGGTCAGCGGGTGCAGGATGCCGGGACTGAGCAACTGGACGGCCAGACGGCCCTCGTCGAGGCCCGCGCCGGTCAGGTCGGCCAGGACGTCGGCACGGTCGGACACGAGGTGCGCGCCGTGGGTTCCGGGAGCCTCGGCGGCGAAGACGCTGCGGACGCCGGTGACGGTGCCGCGGACCAGCGTCCTGCCGTCGAAGCTCACGACCAGATGGTGGCTGCCGGGCCACTTCCTCGCGTACGCGTCGGCGGCCTCGGGTGATCCGGTGCGTGCCGCGCGCACTGCCTCTTCCGGCGTCACCGCGTGCTGCCCGAGCACGGTCAGCCGGGCGGGCCCGCACGCTGCCGTCGTCACGGCGTGGTCCGGCCAACGGCCGATCAGCCAGGGCCGGCCGGACGGATGCGGGATTTCCCGGGTGCCGTGGGAGCGGGCTCGCGTGGCGAGTGCTGCGACGGCGTCGGTGTCCGGGAAGACGAGGAACCAGCAGGCCCCGGCGGGAGACGACGGGCCGGTCACCATGGGGCGGGGTCCTTCCGGTCGGGTGCGGTCGGCGGTGTGCGGCAGGGGGCGTGGGCGGCACCGGCGGCGCCGCCCACGCTTGTGACCAGCTCTCCGATCAGCCGTAGAGGGCAGTCGGAGGATGGGTGGAGAAGGTCAGAGCAGGCTGTGGCCGCCCAGCAGGTCGGGGCTGCCCGTCCCGGCCAGGCCCGTGACCTTCTGGAAGTCGCCGACCTTGGTGAGAGTGGGACGCTCGTAAGCCATCGTCATATCCCTTCGTCGAGGAATTCGCTCCAACGGAAGGCGGGTTGCCCCGCCTGTTGCGTGAGCCGGCGCGCCGCACCTGATCAGCGGGGGCGCCGACGCAGTGCACAAAGCTAGGTGTGCTGTTTCCTCGTTCACAACAGTGGCCGCAGGCCATCCGGGGCGTACTGCGGGACTTCCCTTCCGTCACATTCGCCTCAGAGGCCACGGAGTTCGAGGACCGGGTCATGCCTCTGGCGGGAGGGGGTACCCACGATGCCCTCGCCGCGGAACGGCAGACGTTTTCAGCCGGGCCACGGTGGGCGTCAGGTCGGCACGCTCCACGGCGGCCTCGTCCTGAGCTCGCATGATGCGGGAGTTGGCATTCCGGTTGCCGACGCCGGGTGGCCGATGACCGTCTCCTTGGCCGAGAACCGGTCCTTGTCAGTGGCCGACCGCTTCCGCATCGGGCCACCGGCCTCGGGGGCGCGGGCGGCTGGCGAGGTGCTGCGCGACCCGAGGCCGGTAGCCGCCGCCTCCGAGCCCTGGCGCGACCCTGTCTCGTGAGGAGGGCGGCCTCAGGGACGCCCGGCGCCCTCCGCCCGGCGGATGCCACAGCGGGACGGGGGTAACCGGCTCCTACGAAGGCTCAGCTGTACCAGCTTTGTCGTCGACCGTTCTCAGGAGGCAGCCGTGCCAGGCATGTTGGACCGGATCAAGCAGTTCAGCAGGAGTCCGCAGGGGCGTCGCGCCGTGGAGCAACTGCGCCGCGCCTCCGCCGACCCACGTCGGCGGGCGCAGGCGCAGCGGCTTCTGGGCAGGTGGCGAGGGCGCCGCTGACGGCCTTTGCCGCCCCAGCGTGCTCGCGCTGTGCCGAGGGCCCGGGCGCTGACGGATTCCGTGGGCGCTGCGCGGCCCTCGTCCGCGACGTTGCGCCACCATCCGGTGAGCGCGCGTGGCGCTGCCGACCGGCCGACCGGCAGCGCAAGATGCGCGCGTTGCCGAGCACGGTGAAGTCCGCCCTCGACCGCCAGGTCGGTCCGACCGGGAGCGTCGGTGCCGGCCTCGACGACTTGGCCGTGCGCACCGAGCGGACCGTCTGGGCGGCCCGGCGCCGCCGCGTCGTCAGCCGTCCGCCGCTGCGGACACCGTCGCGGGATCGACCCCGGTAAGTTCGACGATGCGGTGCGGTGGCACGCCGGCGGCCAGTGCGCGCGTGATCAGGTCGTCCCGGCCGTTCGCGGTCTCGCGGTAGGCCAGCAGCTCGTCCTCGAGCCGGGCCAGGGACTCGGGTGCCCTCTGGTGGCGGACCCGGCTCAGCTCCTCGTCGCTCAGCGGTACGGGAAGCCGTTCCGCTCCCTCCGGGATGGCCGCCGTCTCCTCCGGCGGCAGCAGGCGCAAGTGCGGGGACGTGGGTGCTGCTTCATGCGCGTCCAGCCATGCGCGTACGGCGGGAGTCTCCATGCACGCGAGCTCCCCGACGGCGGCGGGGGGCACGCCGAGCGGCGCGGACGCGTCGTCGAGCAGGAACAGGTAGGCGTCATCGGTCATCATCGGCTCCTTCTCACGACAGGGCTGATGGGCGTCCAGTTACCCCGCCGCGCCCGAACTACCGCCGACCGACTGTGCCGGGAGCACGCGTCGCCAGGTTCTCGCGGGACGGCCTCGGCCGAGTAGCTGTCCAACCCGCCGTCGTGGCGCCGGTGTTTCGATCGGCACAACCGGTCTACCTATAGGTCATGGTCAGGCCGACGCGCGAAACAGAGCGAAAGTACGAGGTCCCGCCCTCCGCCGATCTTTCCTGGCTACCCGGCCTGGACCGGGTGAAGGGCGTCGCGACGGTTGTCGCCTCGGGCACCGAGGAGCTGGAGGCGGTGTACTACGACACCGCCGACCTCCGCCTCTTCCGCTCCAGGGCGACACTGCGCCGCAGGACCGGTGGGGCCGATGCCGGCTGGCATCTCAAGCTGCCCATGACGGGCGACAGCCGGGAGGAGATCCGGTCGCCTCTCGCGGCAGACGTCCCGCAACCGCTGCTCGACCTGACCCGGTCACGCACGCGCGGAGCCGAGCTGATGCCCCTCGTGCGAATCCGCACCGACCGCGCGGTGTGGCGCCTCGCGGACGCCGAGGGCGCTGCCCTTGCCGAACTCGCCGTCGACGCGGTCCGTGGGGAGTCGCTGCGGACGCATGCCGCCCCTACGGCGTGGCGGGAGGTGGAGGTGGAGTCGGCCGGGAACGAGACCGACCCGGCGCTGCTGGACGCCGTGGAGGCCGGGCTGCGCGAGCAGGGCATCACTCGGGCGCAGTCACCGTCGAAGCTCGCCCGGGCCCTGGAGGAGACCGGGGCGGCGTCGGCCGGCGACAGAGACAGGTCCGAGGGACTTGGAGGATCGGCCGGTGAGCAGGTCCTGGCGTACGTACGGAAACAGGTCGCAGCTCTCACCGTGCACGACCCGGCCGTACGCCTCGACCGGCCGGACGCGGTCCACAAGATGCGCGTCGCGTGCCGTCGCCTGCGGAGCTGTCTGCGTTCATACCGCACTGTGCTGAACCGTGAGGTCACGGACCCGGTCCGCGACGAACTGAAGTGGCTGGCCGGCGAGCTGGGCGCCGAGCGCGACCAAGAAGTACTGAGGGAGCGCCTGACCGACGGCGTCGGGGCCCTGCCCCGGGAACTGGTCCTCGGGCCGGTGACCGCCCGGCTGCAACTGTGGGGCGTCGGTCGTGGGGACGAGGCCCATCGGCGCACGCTCGACGCCCTCGGATCGCCCCGCTACCTTGCCCTGCTCGACACCCTCGCCGGGTTCGTGGAGAAGCCACCGCTGCGGGCCAAGGCGGGCGAGGACGCGGACAGGGTCATGGCGAAGGCTGTGCGCAAGGAGTTCCACCGGCTGGCCGGGCGCATGGACACCGCACTGAGCCTGCCGCCGGGCGACGAACGTGACGCGGCCCTGCACAACGCCCGCAAGGCGGCGAAAAGGGCGCGCTACGCGGCGGAGGCGGCCCGCGGAGCGCTCGGCAAACCGGCCAAGCGCCTGGGGCGGTCCGTCAAGGCCGTGCAGAGCGTCCTCGGCGACCACCACGACAGCGTGGTGGCCCGTGCCACGCTCAGGGAACTCGCCGTGGCCGCCGCGACAGCGGGCGAGAGCGCCTTCACCTGGGGCCTGCTGTACGGCAGGGAGGAGGCCGTCGCGGCGGCCCGGGAACGTCAAGCGCGCACGGCGTGGAACAGCGCCTCGAAGCCGACGCTGCGCAAACGGTTCAGCAAGTGAGGGGCGCCGGCCCGACAACGAGTCGCGCTGTACTGCCTGGCCCGGCCAGGCACGGCGGAACGTGCTCTAGTCGCACGGGGCCGAGCGGTCCCGTTGTACTTTCAGTTCGCCCTCCGTGCTGGAGTCCGGGGGCAGCACTGCGGCGGAGATCCCGAAGGGGTCGCCCTGGCCGGAGTCGAGGAGCGGGCGCTGGTCGTCGTACCCCCTGGCGGCGAGCAGGTAATCGGCCCAGCGATGGGGGACGAACAGTGCGATGACGCGGCCCTTGAGGTACTGGTCCGGGTTGCCGAGCCGGATGACCTTCGACCAGCGCGTTCGCCGGTCCGCGGTCAGGGCGCCGAGTTCGGCAGGGCCCATGAGTTGGTAGCGCGCGTCGCCGGTGTAGCGCACGGCGAACCACAGGCGGGTGCCCTGAGGGATGAGAGCTGTCCCGGTGAGTCGCGCGCAGTGCGGCACTTCGACATAGGCGTCGCCTCGCGGGGCAGGGTCGGTGAAGGTCACGGCGGCGGCGCGGGTGGAGTTCTCGTCGGTGGCCCGGCCGACCGGGCCACCGACAGGGGAACCTCCACCGCCCGGGGTGCCCGAGGCACCCACTGTGCCTCCGCTCGCGCCGCGTCCGGGGGAGTCCCGGCCGGTGGCCGGCCCGCCCGTACCCGGCTGCCTGGGCTGCGCGCTCGTACGGACCGGGAGCAGGGAGGAGGTGGCTCGGGCCGGCCGGCCCGTCGGAGTGAGCCTCGCCGGATCCGGGACGGTGTCCGCCGTGCGCTGGTCGGGACGAGGAGTGGCGTACGTGTCATCCTCGGCGTCGCCGAGGAACGGCAGGCTCGCGGCCAACGCCCCCGTCACCAGCAGCGCGGACGCGAGCACGGCGAGCCTGCGTCGCCCGCGTCGTCCGCGATGTGCAGGCGTCAGCCCGTCGCCGCCGGAGGCGCCGGGCGCCGCGAGCACGACCAGATGTACGTCGCTCTCCTGCTCCTGCGGAGCATTGCCTCGGTCCGGGGTCGGGACGGCCATCGTCTCTCCTGTGGCGTTCAGCAGTTCGGCGGAGCCTCCGCACGCCGGACGGTGACGGTGTCGCTGTGCCCGGTGTCGGAACGCGGGGGCAGCGCGGGGTTGAACAGGCCGACGGACGATCCTGTTCCGTCCTTGTTCTGCAGCAGTTGGCGGCTGCTGCTGTCGGTGATACCCCTGAGGTAGTCCGCGATGTCGGCGGGTACGGGTACGGCGACGATCTCGAAGCTGTGGCCGGCCTCGCCGGGTCCGCCCAGTTGAGCGGTGGCCGTCCACCGGCCGGTCGCCGCGGAGACGGATGCCTCGGTGTACAGCGCGTAGCGAGGGTCCGCCTTCGTGTGGCCGGCCAGCCACAGCGTGAAACCGTCGGCAAGACGGGCCGTGCCGCTGAACTCCTGGCACTGCTCGACCTCGACCTGTTCGCCGTCGTGAGTGGTGGGCTGCTGGATCGTGACCGAGGAGGCGCGGGACGCGGCGACGGTGCCCGGGGGAGTGGTGTCGGGAGCGGACGAGGAGGGTTCGGTCGGCGACGACGTCGTGGGGCTCGGTGCGGCGGAGTCGCCGAACCAGTCCACGGGGCTCTTGCCGAGGAGCAGGGCGACGGCCGTCAGCATCGCCGCGGCACCACCGAGCCCGCCGATCAAGGCGAACGAGCGGACGGACCTGTGGAGATCGACGCCCGTCGTACCGCCGTCCGGTGCGGCTTCGCCCGATGGTGTGCCACCGTCACCGGCGCTCGGCACGGTGGAGGCCCCTGGCACACCTGAGGCGCTGCCGGTGCCCGGCGCGCTCGGCGTATCAGACGTCCCCGGTCCGCCGGATGCGTTCGGGGCGCCCGAGACATTCGATGCGTCCATTCGGCCCCGACTGCCCTGCGCGTGCGCTGAGTCGGCCGGGTCCGACGTCGGACCCGACGCCGGGTCGGACGGTCTGCCGGGCAGTGCTGCCATCGCGTTCGCCCCCCGTCCGGGCTCTTGAAGCCCGGATGTGATGTCACCTCGGACAGAACCTCTGTGACGGACCTGGATGATGCTCCGGCGCCGCCGTGGCCAAACTCCGTCGGTCGACGGCGCGATGGGCCAACTCGTCACCGGCGGTCCCGCACTCCGCCGAGCAGCGGCGACGCGGCACCGGCGAGAAATCGCCCTTCTGCGGGCTGAGTTCGGTTACGTCGAAACGCGCGCGGTCGCCCCTTCGCCAGGCGCAGGGCGTCACGTCCGTCGGCGTGGAGCGGCAGGCGCAGGTGGCGGGTGCCGCACGCCGGGCTCAGAGGAAACGCCGGATCGGCAGGACCGAGGCCTCTTTCACGCGTTGCAGCAGTGCGCGGCGTCTCCACCGCGTGAGGTCGATGTCCACGCTGCGCCTCAGGTCGGCCTCGTAGTCGCGGTCGAGGACGGCGGTGAAGTCCTCGTCGAGGACGGCCAGCATGACCTCCTCGTCATGGTCCATGGACCGGCGGTTGAAGTTGGTGGACCCGATGAGCGAGGCGACCGAGTCCACGGTGATGATCTTGGCGTGCATCATCGTCGGGAGGTACTGGTGGATGCGTACGCCGGCGTCCAGCAGCCGCGCGTAGTGATGCTGCCCGGCGAGCTGACAGGCGCGTTGGTCGGTGTGGGGACCGGGCAGCAGGATCTCGACCCGCACACCGCGGCGTGCGGTCGCGCACAGCAGGTCGATGAAGTAGGTGTCGGGTGCGAAATACGCGGTGGCCAGTCGGAAGCGCTCCTCGGCGGAGGTGAGCATGACCCGGATGAGGGTCTGCATGTCCTGCCAGCCGATGCTGGCGGAGCCGCGCACCACCTGAACGACCGACGAGCCGGCCTGGGGGTGCTCGGTGAAGCGGTCGCGGTCGTCGAAGAGCTCCTTGTGGCATTCTGCCCAGTTCTGTGCGAAGGCGGCCGCGATGCCGTCCACCGCCGGGCCGCACACCTGGACGTGGGTGTCGCGCCACTCGTCGGGTGTGCGGGCGTCGCCGCACCACTCCTGCGCGATGCCGACGCCGCCGGTGAAGGCCGTGTGCTCGTCCACGACGAGTGCCTTGCGGTGGCAGCGGTGGTTCTGTTTGAACGGCGACAGCCACGCGGGTTTGCGGAACCACGCCACCTGCACACCCGCCGCGCTCATGAGGTCGAGCAGCCCCCGCTCGATCTCCTTGGCGCCGAATCCGTCGAGCAGCAGCCGCACGCGCACCCCCGCGCTGGCGCGCTCGGCGAGCGCGCCCGCGAAGTCCTGGGCGATCTGCCCCTTCCAGTACACGAAGGTCATCATGTCGACGGTGTGCCGGGCCGACCGGATCGCGCCGAGCATCGCGGGGAAGATCTCGTCGCCGTTGCGCAGGGGCACCAGGGCGTTTCCTTCGGTCGCGGCGACGCCGATCAGCCGCTCCAGGCGGCGGCGCAGGCGCTGTTTGCGCTCCGCCGTGCCGGTCGACGTGCTGTCGTCGAGCGGTGCGGGTATGCCGTCGAGGATCACGCCGGATCTCCTCCTGGACATCGAGGGCAAGGAAGCGGGCTGCCCGACAGGCCCGCACCACCTGTTGCCCCACCCGCGCCGCCTCATTCCCGCGGGCTGTTTCGAGCCGGGGACACCCCCACGGCCGGCGGGCCCGGCTGTCAGGGCCCGGCCCCCGGGTCCGGACGTACCGCATCGGTCAACCCCGCCCGCGCGGCCTCCAGTTGTGCGGCGAACGCGATGCCCAGGAACAGCGCGACACCGCTGAGGTTGGCCCACAGCAGCAGCGCCACGAACGCCGTGAGGGGGCCGTACACCGCACCGAAGGACCCGCTCTCGGCGACGTAGAGCGTCAGCAGCCAGGTGGCGCCGACCCAGAGCACCAGATGTACGGCCGACCCGAACGCCAGCCAGGTGTAGCCGGGCTGGACCCGGCGGGGTGACCAGCGAAGGATCACGGCCGAGGCGACCCAGGCGAGACCCGCGCCGACCGGTGTCCGCAGGGCTGCCCACCAGCCGGGCGCCCCGGACCAGCCGAGTGCCTCGGCCGTGGACCGGCCCACGGCCTCACCCGCCACCAGGACGAGGAACCCGAGGACCATCGGGACGCCCGCGGCGAAGGCCAGCAGCAGAGCCCGGCCGTACTTGCGGGGGAAGGGCCGGTCGCGTTCGATGCCGTAGATGCGGTTGGCGCCCCGCTCCACCTGCCCCATCGCCGAGGCCAGGTTGAGGACCGAGAAGGCGAGACCGAGCCAGAGGGCGACGGTGCTCCAGACGTCGGAGTGGGCGCTGCGCCGGGTGCCGGCCAGTGCCTCCTCGACCACCCCGGTGCTGGCGCCCGGCACGATCCGGCCCAACGTCAGTTCGACGACACGTCCGACGCTCTCGGTGTGCGCGGCCGTGGCGACGCCGACGAGGGCGATCGTGAAGGGCACCATCCCCAGCACGATCTGGAAACCGAGGGCGCGCGCGTTGGTGAAGCCGTCGGCGTAGCGGAACCGCGAGAACGCGTCGGCGAGCAGCCGCACACCGCCGTAGCGGCGCAGCGCCGTGAACGCCTCGTCGCCGGACAGCTCCTCCCCGATCATGTCCCGCGTCTGCGGAACGTGCACGACCGTCCCCATCGTCCGCGTCTCTCCTCACGTGTCGGGCCGGCCGCGAGCGTGCCCGCCCGGGCGGCTGCCGGTCCGGCTTCCGGCCTACCGTCTGCCCGGCGGCACGCGATACAGGCCTCGGTCCCGACGCCTGGTCAGGCGGAGGTGAAAGCCTCCTCGGGGACGGCGTCGAGGACGAATCCGTTGTCGAGCCGGACGCGGACCGTGACACGGAGCATCCGCTGCTGGTAGGCGACCCAGTGCGCCTCCAGGGCCCCCACCTGCTCTTCCAGCTGTCTTCTGCTCGCGGGCGGCATCTGGTGGCCGAAGTCATCGAGGAGTGATTTGAGGCGCAGGTACTCACGGACCTCGTGGCTCTGCTGACGGTGATGCTCGTCCACACGCTCGACGGTGCCCTCGATGCCTGCTGCCAGGGCCAGAGAGGCGGCGAAGGCACCCGTCTCCTCCGAGGGTTCCCCGGCCGGGGTCACCGATCCGGTCAACTGCAGATCCGCCGCCAGTCGCACCCGTTGGCCCACGTTCAACGTCATCGATCCATCGTCTTCCTCGTCGGACACCGGCAATCCGGTACGCGCGGCGTCGCCTGGCATACCGAACAGGGAAGGATCATCCCACCTCACACCGGTCCCGACACGGGCCTGGCTCCGAGCCAGGGCGACACCGGCGCGCGGGGCCGAGACATTGTCTAGACCTCTGCGGGGTTCGTCGGGCATGATCGGTGGCATGGAGAGAGTGCATCTGCCGACCACTGAGTCCGCTGTCGTGGCGATTCGTGACCTGGCGGCGGAGTTCGAGGTGGGCATGACCGTCACCGACGACATCGGTGCCGACCAGACTTCTCGCCGCACCTCGGCCGAGCTGTTCACCGTGTTCGACCCGGACGGCTCGCTGCCGCACGAGGCGTTCGTGGAGCTGGCCGGGTCGCCCTCCGTCAGCGTCCGGCTCTTCCCCGAGGACGACGCGCGGATCACCGTCGACGGGGTGGAGTTCAACGATGTGCCGCGAGACTCCGTACCCGGGTTCCTGCGATCCGTCTACGGCGGGCTCGCCCGGACCAAGGGCCGGTTGTTCCCGCCCGGCCAGTGGCTCATCGTGCCGCTGCCGGGGGACGAGACCTACAAGGAACTGATCGTGGACCCCAACCTCACACCGTGGCTGGCGCGTAGCGCGCGATGAGGCCGTCCAGGTAGGACGGGCCGAAGCCGAAGTGCGCGGCCTCGGGGACGTAGGCCCGCATCCGGCCGGTGGAGATCCGCAGGGACTCGGGCGGCACCAGGTGCGGGACCCGGTGCGCCCGCCTGCCCAGGGCCGCCTCGAGCGCGGTGACGATCTCCTCGGCCGAGTAGGAGACCCCTGAGGCCACATTGACGGTACGGCCGTGCACCCCGAGGTCCAGCAGCCGGTTCAGCACTGTGCCGAAGTGCCGTACGTCCAGCAGGTCCCGGCGCGCCCCGTGGTGGACGGTGACCGTGCCCGAACGGATCTGACGGACCAGCGACGGGATGAGCTGGGCCGGGTTCTGGTCCGGGCCGACCAGATGACTCAGGCGCAGGATCAGCACGGCGGCCCCCGAGACGGTGACCAGCCGTTCCATCGCCAGCTTGTGATGGCCGTAAGGCGTCAGCGGGGTGATCCGTGCGCTCTCGTGACCCTCGCCCTGCCGGCCGTACAGGCCGGTAGCCGCTGTGGACAGCAGGACCAGAAGCCGGCGCTGCTCCCGGCAGCGGCGGACGGTGGCGGTCACCAGCCGTGCCTCACGGGCGAATTGCTCCGGCGCGGTCTCCGAGGTGCTGGAGACTCCCGCGGCCAGCACGGTCACCCGGTGGTGCGGCAGCGGGTGGCGGCGGAGATAGCGGGCGATGAATCCGTCACCGATCACTTCGGCGCTCATACGCGAGCGAGGCGGCGCAGGACGGCGTCGGCCGCCGCGCGGGCGCCGCCCGAGCGGCGGATCTCCTCGCGCATCGTGGCCAGCCGCCGGCGGACGCCGTCGTGCGTATGCAGGCGGAGCGCGGCGGTGCGCAACGCCGCCGGGGTGACCGAGCGGAACGGGATCGCCGCGCCCAGGCCCAGCTCGCGCACGCGCCGTGCGGTGCCGGCCTGTTCGGGCAGCCGGGGCACCACCAGTGACGGCACGCCGTGCTGGAGGGCCTCCATCGTGGTGGCCATCCCGCCGTGATGGATGGCCAGGGCGGCATGGCGCAGTACGGCCCTGTTGGGCACCCAGGAACGCGCCTCGACGTTGGCCGGAAGCGGGGGCAGGTCGCGGCGATCGCCGGTCGCCATCACGACATGCCAGGGGAGATCGGTGAACGCCTCGGCGACCGTCGCGAAGAACTCCGGGTGGGCGCGGTCGATCGAACCGAGGGAGACCAGGGCGACGGGGGTGTCCGTGTCGGGCGGTGTCCAGTCCGCCGGTTCGGGGGCCGGGGTCGGGCCCACGAAGGCGTACTCCTCGCCGAAGGAGTCACCGTCCGGCTGGAAGGAGCGGGGGATCAGGACCAGTCCGCCCGACAGCGCCGTGGCCAAGTGCTCCCGTGCTGTGGTCCGTACGCCCTCGGCCACGAGGAACTCCGCCAGCCGGGACAGGAATTCGGGCGCCGCCGGGTTCGCCTCGGGCGTCCCGGGCGGGGCCAGGGACCAATGGCGGGGTGCCGCCAGGTACGTCCAGACCTGCATGGACGGGATGCCCCACCGGGCGGCGAGGACGCTGCCCGCGCCCGCAGGGTCCTCGGTGAGAACGAGGTCGGGGCGGTTGTCCGCGAAGGCCGCCGTCAGCTGGGGCAGTGCGGTGCGGGCGTCGTCGAGGTAGAGAAGCGGCAGCCGGCGGACGTCCGTGGGCCAGTCGGCCGGGTCCGCGGGGAGCGAGGAGCGCAACCGTACGGGCGTGGCACCGACGGACTCGACCAGCGGCGCGAACTGCTCGGTCGTGGCGTAACTGACGTGGACGCCGCGCCGTACCAGCTCGGCCACCGTGCCCAGCAGCGGGCCGATGTGGCTGTACGCGGCGGCCGTGCAGACCGCCACATGCCGGGCCGCCGCTCCCGGCTCAGCGGGAGCCCGCACCGTTCACCGCCTCGTGCCGGGTGCGGAGGTCCTCCAGGCTCCTGAGGAGGTTCGGGAGGGTGTCCGGCTGGTTGCCGTCATGGCGTCCGGTCGTCATGCTCAGCCCCGTCACCGGCGGGCACAGCACGACATTGGCGCGCTGCCGCAGCCGCGCCCGGTGGTCCGTCATCGCCGCGCTCTCCCAGCCGCCCGGAGGCAGCGCGGCGGCCAGCGCGATCGGCGCCTCGGTGCATTGCAGCGCCATTGTCACCGGAGTGTCGGCGAGGCCCTGGGCGAGGCGGGCGATGAAATGCAGGCCCGCCGGATATACGGCGATGGCGTCCGGCCAGTTCGCCAGCTCCACATGGAGTTTCCGGGTCTGCGGCTCCTCGGACCAGGAATCCTCGAAAACCAGCCGGTTGGTGAGAACCGAAAGACCCTCCCGGGTCACGAAACGCTGCGCGGAGCGCGTGAGGACGATGCGCAATTCCACCTGCGGGTAACTGACCTGGAACCAGTTGACCCACAGCGGAAGGAAAGCGGCATTCGATGAGCCGCTACCGACCAGGAGAAGACGTTTCGCCCCGAGGGGCGGAATCGGGATGGGCGGCATGCCCCAGTTCTCTTCACTCGTCATCGCGCACATCACCTGTCATCGCACACTCCGGTCTCCTGGGCGACAGCGTCCAGCCGTCCCCCGGGAGGCCGGGCCTCCCGGGGGACGTGTATCAGGCCGATGCTCAGCAACCGCACCAGGAGCAGCAGCAGGAGCACAGGATGGCCTGCGCCTCGTTCTCGTCCGCCTCGACGGTGAGGAGCTCGTCCTCGGTCAGGGCGTCCAGCTCCAGCAGGTCATCGGCCAGCAGGTCGGCGACGGGCATGGTGCCTCCTTCGACAAGGGATATTCCGACGGATGGGGAATGCATCCGCGGGCCGCCCGAAGTCCGGGCGGCGGTCGCCATGCTGTCCGGAGGAGCATCCCGAATTCTTCCGTCGGCCCGCTGGTTTCTCGCTCCCCGCACGAGTAGGAAGCCGGCCCCGCGTCTCCCACCCGGGTGTGAGCCGCGGGCTCACCATCCCTCCATTACGGCATCGGACGGAGCCCGCGCATACCGAACGGGCAGAATCCTTTGCTACGTTGCCGGTCCGATGACAGTTCTGCCCGCCCGGAAACACAGGTGGTTCGATGTCCCATATCGCCTTCTTCAACATTCCTGGAACCGGTCACGTCAATCCGACGGCGGGGATCGTCGCGGAACTCGTGGCGCGCGGCCATCGCGTCAGCTACGCGGTCACCGCACGCCAGGGCGCGGAGGTCGAGGAGGCCGGCGCCACGCTGGTGCCGTACGAGTCGACCATGCGGCAGACCCGGAACGCGATGAACGACCTGGAGAGCGTCGACCGGTTCACCACGGGCGACTTCGTACAGGTGCTGCGGGGCCTGGTGCGAGAGACCGAGGCGGTGTACCCGAGGCTCGCCGAGGCGTTCGCCGGTGACCGTCCGGACGTGCTGGTCCACGACGGACTGTCCGGGTGGACGGGCCGCCTCCTCGCGCACAGCTGGGGGATACCGGCCGTGCGGAGCATCCCCACGCTGGCCGCGAACGAGCACTGGTCGCTCGGTACGGACGGGGAGTACGCGACCTTCGAGCCGGAGCACGCCGGACTGAACGCCGTCTACGGGGAGATCGCCACCATGCTGGCGGACCTCGGAGTGGGCCTGAGCGCCCAGGAGTTCTTCGGCAGCAGCGAGTCGGGTCCGGCGTTGGTGTTCATCCCGCGTGAGTTCCAGTTCCGGGGTGAGACGTTCGGGGCGGACTTCCACTTCGTGGGGCCTTGCTGGTCGGAGCGCCGGTTCGACGGGGTGTGGAGTCGTGGGTCGGGTGGGGAGCGGCCGTTGGTGCTGGTGTCGTTGGGGACGATTCACAACGATGATCTGGGGTTTTTCCAGATGTGTGTGGATGCGTTTGCCGGGTTGCCGTGGGATGTGGTGATGGCGGTGGGGGACCGGGTGGATCCTGGGCGGTTGGTGGGGGTGCCTGGGCATGTGGAGGTGCGGGCGCATGTGCCGCAGCTTCGGGTGTTGCGTGAGGCGGATCTGTTCGTGACGCATGCCGGGATGGGCAGTGTGATGGAGTCGCTGTCGTTCGGGGTGCCGATGGTGGCGATTCCGCAGATGAGTGAGCAGCGGGCGAACGCGGACCGGGTGGCGGAGCTGGGGCTCGGGGTGATGCTGCACCGGAGCGAGGTGACGGCCGACGGTCTGCGGCGGGCGGCGCTCGGGGTGCTGTCCGATTCCTCGTTCGGTGCCCGGGTGCAGGAGATGCGGGGACACATCCAGCGGGCCGGCGGAGCCCCCGCAGCGGCCGACGCCATCGAATCCCTGCTGGTGCGGGCAGAGGTGGGACGGTGAGCGGTCTCCGCCAGGCCGGTGGACCCCGCCCGGCGCACATCGCCTTCTTCGCTCTGCCCGGACACGGCCATGTGAACCCGGCGCTCGGTGTCGCCGAGGAGCTGACGCGGCGCGGGCACCGGGTGAGCTTCGCGACGACCGACCGGTTCGCCGCCGCCGTGGCCGGGACCGGGGCGACGCCCCTGCGCTACGAGTCCACCATGGACGGGCTGCCGGCCGACGACAGCGCCGGGGAGCGTTCGGACCGGTTCGGCAGCGCCGACCTCGCGAAGGTGCTGCGCGATCTGCTGCGCGAGACCGTGGCCGTACTCGGGCCGCTGGACCGCGCGTTCGCGGCGGACCGGCCCGATCTGGTGGTGTACGACGACCCGTCCGGGTGGGCGGCCCGGCTGGCCGCGGCACGACGGGGCATCACGGCGCTGCCGTACCGGACCACCTTCGCGGCGAGCGCCGACTGGTCGCTGGCCAGTGACCGGACCGAGGTCAATCCGCTGCACCCGGAGGTCATGCGCGTCTACCACGGTGTCGCCAAGCTGCTGGAGCGGGTGCAAGTCCCCTTCCGGCCCAAGGAGTTGATGACCGGGAGCGAGTCGGGTCCGGCGTTGGTGTTCATCCCGCGTGAGTTCCAGTTCCGGGGCGAGACGTTCGGCGACGACGTCCACTTCGTCGGTCCCTGCCCCGGACAGCGGGCCACGGACGGGGTGTGGAGTCGTGGGTCGGGTGGGGATCGGCCGTTGGTGCTGGTGTCGTTGGGGACGATTCACAACGATGATCTGGGGTTTTTCCAGACGTGTGTGGATGCGTTTGCCGGGTTGCCGTGGGATGTGGTGATGGCGGTGGGGGACCGGGTCGATCCGGCGCGGTTGGTGGGGGTGCCTGGGCATGTGGAGGTGCGGGCGCATGTGCCGCAGCTTCGGGTGTTGCGTGAGGCGGATCTGTTCGTGACGCATGCCGGGATGGGCAGTGTGATGGAGTCGCTGTCGTTCGGGGTGCCGATGGTGGCGATTCCGCAGATGAGTGAGCAGCGGGCGAACGCGGACCGGGTGGCGGAGCTGGGGCTCGGGGTGATGCTGCACCGGAGCGAGGTGACGGCCGACGGTCTGCGGCGGGCGGCGCTGGGGGTGTTGTCCGATTCCTCGTTCGGTGCCCGGGTGCAGGAGATGAGGGGACACATCCAGCGGGCCGGCGGAGCCCCCGCAGCAGCCGACGCCATCGAATCCCTGCTGGACTCCCGGTGACCTCGCCGACCGAGATCGACACGCCCGCCTTCTTCGCCGATCAGCACGCCTACTACGCCCGGCTGCGCGAGAGCCCCGGCCCCCGGCTCGTGCGCAACCCGCAGGGCCTGGAGTACTGGCTGATCACCCGGCACGCCGACGCCAGAGCCGTCCTGCTCGACCCCCGGTTCTCAAAGGACCCCAGGCTCGCCGAAGAGGCGCTGAGTTCCGCCGGGTACGGCGTCTCCGGCGCCGACAGCTTCTTCCTGCCCCTGGTCAACAGCGACCCTCCGGACCACACCCGGCTACGGCGGCTGGTCTCCGGTGCGTTCACCCCGCGCCGGGTGGAGGAGCTACGGCCACGGGTCGAACGGCTCACCCGCGAACTCCTCGACGCGGTCCTGGACAAGGACGTCGTCGACCTGATGACGGCGCTGGCCTTCCCGCTGCCGGTCCTGGTGATCAGCGAGCTGCTCGGGGTGCCGCACCGAAGCCGGGGCGCGCTGCTGACCTGGGCCACCCGGATGCTCACCGTCTCCGGCGACGGATCGGGGCCCGCGGAGCGCACCCGCAGACTGCACCGCTGGTTCGCCTCCCTCGTGGCCGCGAAGCGCCCCCACGTGCGCACCGACCTGCCCCAGGAGGAGCAGCCCGACCTGCTCGCGGCTCTCGTGGTGGCACATGACCGGGGGCAGCGCCTCGATGACGAGGAACTCGTCGGCCTGCTGGTCCTGTTGCTCGTGGCGGGCCATGAGACGACGACGGGGATGATCGGCAACGCGGTCGACGCCCTGCTGCGTCATCCCGACCAGCTCGCGCTGTTGCGCGACCGTCCCGAGCTGCTGCCCTCCGCGGTGGATGAACTCCTGCGCTTTGAGACGTCGTTGGCGCGGACCACGCTGCGGGTGGCACGGGAGGACGTACGGGTCGCCGGTACCGTCATCCCGGCGGGCAGCGTCGTCAGCGTGGCGCTCTCGGCGGCCAACCGGGACCCGGAGGTCTTCCCCGTGCCGGACCGGCTGGACCTCACCCGGGCCCGCGGCCCCCATCTCTCCTTCGGCCACGGCATCCACTTCTGCCTGGGCGCGCCGCTCGCCCGGCTCCAGACGGAGACCGTCCTGGCCGTACTGCTCGACCGCTGCCCGGAGCCGGCCGCGGCCGATCCGAGCGCGCCCCCGCTGTGGCGTCCCGTCGGGGACATGCGCGGGCTGCTGACGCTGCCGGTGCGGCTGCGCCCCGCCGCCCGGACCCGACCCTAAGTCTTCGTCCCGAGGAGAACCCGTGCCCCCACCCCCGCCCGACGCCCCCGCGATCGAGGTGCGCGCCCTGTACAAGGCGTTCGGGGCGACGCCCGCCCTGGGCGGAGTCGACCTCACCGTCGCACCCGGCACTGTCTGCGGACTGCTCGGGCCCAACGGCGCGGGGAAGACCACGCTGGTCCGGATCCTGGCGACCCTGTCCGTCCCGGACGGCGGGACCGCCCGTGTGGCCGGGCACGATGTCGTCCGGCATCCCGCCCGGGTGCGTGGAAGCATCGCGCTGACCGGGCAGTACGCCTCGGTGGACGAGGTGATCAGCGGGCGTGACAACCTGGAGATGTTCGCCCGGCTGTACCGGATGCGCGGAGCCGCCGCACGGCGACGGGCCGAGGAGCTGCTGGAGCGGTTCGGACTGCTGGAGGCGGCCCACCGGCCGGTGCGCACCTACTCCGGCGGGATGCGCCGGCGGCTCGACCTCGCCCTCGGGCTGGTCGTCCCACCCGCGGTGATGTTCCTCGACGAGCCCACGACCGGCCTCGATCCACAGAGCCGGAGCGGTCTGTGGGAGAGCGTGCGGGAGCTGGTCCGGGCCGGGACGACCGTGCTGCTGACCACGCAATACCTGGACGAGGCCGACCATCTCGCCGACCGGATCGCCGTGCTGCACGACCCGGACGGCACCGGCGGCCGGGTCGTCGCCGAGGGCACCCCCTTCGAGCTGAAGTCCGCGCTCGGCGGCGAGTCCATCGACCTCACCGTCCGCCACGCCGGGCAGCGCGGCCGGGCCGCCGAGATCCTGGCCCGAGCCGGCGGCCGGACTCCCGACACCGGCGACGACCCCCGCCGGGTCACCCTGGCCCTCGGCGCGGAGGCGGCGCCCGGCACGGCCGTGCTCGCCACGGCACTGCGCGAACTGGAGGCCGCCGACATCGCCGTAGCGGATCTCGCCCTGCGACGGCCCACCTTGGACGAGGTGTTCCTCAATCTCATGCGCCGACCGGACCGTGACCGGGAGTCTGTGTGAACACCCCTATTTTGCCCACCACTTGGCACACCGCCGACGAACCCCTGCTGTCCCGGCTGCGCTGGTGCGCCGGGGACGCGGCGACGGTCGCCCGGCGCTATCTCCTGCACCTGCGCAGCGCCCCGGAGCGGGCCGTGATGGCCTTGGTGATCCCGCTGCTCTTCACCCTGCTGTTCGTCTACGTGCTCGGCAGCAACATGCGGCCGCCCGGCGGTGGTTCGTACGTCGACTTCCTGGTGCCCGGCATGCTCGCCCAGATGGCGGTGTTCGGCATCGCCGCCAGCGCGGCCGTGGTGGCCGAGGACAAGGAGCGGGGGATCACCGACCGCTTCCACTCGCTGCCCATGAGCCGCACGGGTGTGCCCGTCGGACAGTCGCTCGCCGAGTGCCTCGGCGGGGTCATCACCCTGGTGCTGATGGCCGGCTGTGGGCTGCTGGTCGGCTGGCGCCCGACCGGGGTGGTGGCGGGGCTCGCCCTGCTCCTCCTCGCCCGCTACGCCTTCAGCTGGCTGGGGATGTGGATCGGCCAGGTCATGCCCTCCCGGTCGGCGACCGACCTGGTCGGCATGCTGATGTTCCCGCTCACCATGATCTCCAACATCTTCGTGCCCACCGAAGGGCTGCCCGCGGGGCTGCGGCTGCTCGCCGACTGGAACCCGGTGAGCGCGGTGGTGTCGGCCGTACGGGAGCTGTTCGGCAACCCCGTCGCCGCACCCGCCGACGCCGCCTGGCCGATCGCGCACCCGATCGCCGCCACGCTCGGCTGGTCGCTGTTGCTGCTCGTGGTCTTTGGCCCGCTCACGGTCGCCGCGTTCCGCGCGCCCAGGCACTGAGCACCCTGACGCACCGAGCATCGAAAGGAGTCTCGTGAAAGCCCTCGTGCTGGCGGGCGGCGCGGGCACGCGACTGCGCCCGATCACCCACACCTCCGCCAAACAACTCGTCCCCATCGCCAACAAACCCGTCCTCTTCTACGGCCTCGAAGCCATCGCCGACGCCGGGATCAAGGACGTCGGGGTGATCGTCGGCGACACCGCCGCCGAGATCCGGCGGGCCGTCGGCGACGGTTCCGACTTCGGGCTGCGGGTGACCTGTCTTCCGCAGCCCCGGCCGCTCGGCCTCGCCCACGCCGTACTGATCGCCCGGGACTTCCTCGGTGACGACGACTTCCTGATGTACCTCGGCGACAACTTCATCGTCGGCGGCCTCGGCGCGCTGCTCGACGAGTTCCACGCGCACCGCCCGGACGCCCAGCTCCTGTTGACCCGGGTCCCCGACCCCAGTGCCTACGGCGTCGCGACGCTCTCCGCCGACGGCCGCGTCACGGACCTGCGGGAGAAGCCGGAGCGGCCCGCGAGCGATCTGGCCATCGTCGGCGTCTACCTGTTCACCCCCGCCATCCACGCGGCCGTCCGCGCCATCGCCCCTTCCGAGCGGGGCGAGCTGGAGATCACCGACGCGCTGCGGCTGATGCTCGCGCAGGGCCGGGACATCCGCCCGACCGTCATCACCGGGTACTGGAAGGACACCGGCACCGTCGCCGACATGCTGGAGGCCAACCGCAGTGTCCTGGAAGTGCTCGAACCCGCCGTCGAGGGCAGCGTCAGCGCCGACAGCGAACTCGTCGGCCGGGTCAGGGTGTGCGCGGGAGCGGTCGTGCGGGGCTCCCGGATCGTGGGCCCGGCACTGATCGGCGCCGGATCGGTCATCGTCAACTCCTATGTGGGACCGTCCACTTCGATCGCCGAGAACTGCCGGATCGAGGACAGCGAGATCGAGTTCTCCATCGTGCTGAGCGAAGCGACCATCACCGGAGTGCGCCGGATCGACGCCTCCCTCATCGGCTGCCACGTCCAGGTCGCCCCCGCGCCCCGCGTGCCCACCTCGCACCGGCTGGTGCTCGGGGACCACAGCACCGTGCGGATCGCCTCATGACGCACTGCAACCGCCGGCTCATCGAACACCCGGCGAGAAGGAAGTGACCTCGTGCGTGTCCTGTTCGCCGCCTTTCCTGTCGCGGCCCGTGCCTTCCCGGTGCCCCCGCTCGCCTGGGCGCTCCAGAACGCCGGCCACGAGGTGCGCGTCGCCACCCACCCGGACCTGGTGCGCCGGGTGACCGAGGCGGGGCTCGCGGCCGTCCCGGTGGGCCAGGGCGAGGACCTCGCCGCGCTGACCGACCTCAGCCGCAACCCCGCCCTGGCCGGCCACCCCGGAGGCGGACTGCACATCGGCCCGGGGGGCTGCCCCGACTGGGGGGCCCAGTGGTACCGGACCACCCGCGCCTTCGCGGCCCTGCGCCCCCTGCTGGAGGAGCTCACCGGTACCGTCGTCCGCTGGCGGCCCGACCTGGTGCTGTGGGACCCCTTCTGCCTCCCGGCCGCCGTCGCCGCCCGCGTCGGCGGCGCCGCCCACGCCCGCCTGCTGTGGGGCCGCGACAACATCGCCTGGCTGCGCGGGCGTTCGGCGCGCTACCGGGACCAGGCCCCCGGCGACGGCTTCCCGGAGCCGCTGGAGGAGACCATGCAGCAGCTCCTCGAACCCTACGGGCTGCCCTACGCCGAGGAACTGGTCCTCGGCCAGTGGACCGTCGACCCCATGCCGCCGGGGATGCGGCTGCCCGCGCCGGGCGTCCGGTACGAGAACGTGCGCTGGGTGCCGTACGGCGGGGGCGGCAGCATCCCGGAGCGGCTGCGCGGCCGGCCGCTGGGACCGCGGGTCTGGGTGGCGGGGGAGGAGTTCGCCGACGCCCTGCGGGAGCTGGACATCGAGCTGGTCGGCCCGCTGGACGCCCCCTGGGCGCGGCTTCTCCCGAGCTGCTCGGCGGTCGTCCACCACGGCGGTGCCGAGGTCTTCGCGTCGGCCGCGGCGGCGGGCGTGCCCCAGGTGATCGTTCCGGAGCCGGCCTGGGACGAGGAGGCGGCGGCCGTACAGCTCGTACGCAAAGGCGCCGGAGTCGCCCTCCGGCGAGGGGAGTCGGACCCCAAGTCGTTGCGGGCGGCTCTGCGGTCGGTTCTCCAGGACTGCCGGGAGGGCGCCGCTGTCTGGCGCGAGGAGCTGGCGCGGCTTCCGGGACCCGCCGAACTCGTGCCGGTGCTGGAGGAGCTGACCCGCCATCACCAGCGAATCTGAGTCCCCGGCCCCCACGCCAGTGGGAGACCGGGCCCGCCCGCCTCTTCTCGGCGGAGGCAGGAATGCAGACTGCCGACGGACGACCGGGGCGGGGGTCCGCTGACACGATCGACCTCACGACTCGCCCGGGGCGCGCAGCCCGACCAGCAGAATGCGGAGTCCTCCACCATGCAGAGCACGATCGCGGCCATGCGCCCGCGGATGAGAACCGGCGTCTTCTTCACGCCCACCCCCGAAGGAGACGGTGTGCTGCTGACCCAGGGCAGCGACATCGTCACCTTCCAGGGCGCCTCGACCTACGCGTGGCTGGAGAAGCTGTCCCCGCACCTCGACGGCAGACACAGCGTCGGCGACCTCACCGCGAGCATGCGGCCCGCGACCCGGCAGATGGTCGAGCGGCTCGTCGGCGCCCTGCACGAGGCCGGACTGGTCCGCGATGTCGGCGAGGACAAGGAACACACCCTGTCGGAGGCCGAGATGGAGGCGTACGCCACCGAGATCGCTTTCGTCGAGTCCTTCCGCTCCTCGCCCGCGCTGCGCTTCCAGCGGTACCGCCGTACCCGGCTCCTGGTCCTCGGCGCGGGCGCGGTGCTCTGCGCCACCGTGGAGGGCGCCCTGCTCACGGGTGTTGCCCGGGTCTCGGCCCTGACCACCGGCGGGGAGGAGCCGGGGGTGAGCGCGCGGCTGGAGGAACTCGCCGACGACGCCCGGGACCGTGCGGTGGAACAGCACCTGGACCACGGATCGCTGGACGTCACCGACACGGCGGCGTTGCGGCACGCGGTCGAGGCCGCCGACCTCGTCCTGTACGCGGCCGACCGCACCCGTCCCGTGCACCTCACGGCCGTCGACCTCGCTTGCGCGCAACTCGGCCGGACCCTGATCGCCGTGACGCTCCTCGGCGAGGAGGCCTGGATCGGGCCGGTGTGCCCGGCGGACCGTCCCGCGATGCGCTGGGAGAGGCTGTGGCGGAGACTGGGCAGCCCGGCCGAGGAGACGCGGACCGACCTGCTCACCGGGCCCGTGCCGGGCATCGTCGCCAACCACCTGGTGTTCCGCGCCTTCGAGCACGTCACCGGGGTCGCGGAGGAGGACACCGCGGCGGCCGGTGCCGTTCGTGTCGACCTGGAGACGCTTCAGACCTCCGTCCACCGGCTCGCCGAAGCGCCGGACGCCTCCGTCGGCGGCGAACTCGCCGAACGTGTACGTGCGTTGACCGATGAGCGGCTCGGGGTGCTGGGGCCGGTGACCGAGGGGCACTACGAGCAGTTCCCGCTGCGGGTCGTCCGCGTCGCCGTGGCCGACCCCGGGCACCCCGGGGACTCCTTCCCGGTGTGGGGCGCGGGGGCCGACTTCGCGCAGGCCCAGGACGCCGCGCTGCGGCACGGACTCGCCGCGTACGCCGTCCGCGCCGGCGCGCTGTCGGCGGACGCCGCGGTGACCGGGTTCGCGGCGGCGGACGGCACGGTCAGGGACATACCCGCGGACGAGGTGTTCGGGCATCTCCCCGTCGGTACGGGCGCAGGTGCGACATGGGACGACGCCGTGGAGCGGGCGCTGCTTGACCATCTCGTGCGACGGCTGCCGACGGAGCGGCGCGAGCCGGTGGCACTGGCCGACCTCGAACTCGACGACCGGGCAGGCCGCTTGCGCGACCTTCTGCTCACCACGGGCGAGGAACTGTCGGCGTACGCGCTCCCGGCCCCCGCCGGGGTCAGCGCCTACGCCTTCCGCCTCGGTGACGCGCGGACCGGGCTGACCGAGCACGGGGCCGGCTTCACCCCCGCCGAGGCCGCCGCGTCCGGCCTGGGGCGCCTGCTGCTGGCCCACCAGGCCCACACGCACGACCAGACCGAGTACACGCCCTCACCCGAAGTGTCCCTGTGGGCCCCCTCCGAGGGCGCCGACGGGGAACGGCACCGCCCGCTCGTCGAGGCCCTGCGCGACGACGGACTCGAACCCGTCGTCGTACCGCTGGACCAGGACCCGGCCGTGCACGCCGTACTGCCGCATCTCGTCCGGGTGGTGCTGCTCGATGCGTGAGCACCCCACCGGCCCGGTCGCCCTGCTCGGTGACGGCGGACTCCTCGACCGGGCCACCGCCGCCGTCCTGGCCCGCTCCTTCCCGCTGGTACGGCCGGACCACGGCGCGCTCGCCGACGCGCTCGGCTCCTGCGCCGCTGTCCTGATGGCCTCGGACACCGCCGACACGACCGGCTACGCCGAGATCCGCAAGGCCGCGGAGGCGGCCGGGGTCCCCTGGATCCCGCTCAGCACCGGGGCGGACGCGATCCATGTCGGACCCGTCGTCGGGGACGCCTGCCCCACCTGCGCCGACTGGCGCCGCCGCCTCGCCCGCGACAAGGCCCAGCACCACGAGACCCTGCGCGCCCGCCACGGCACCGCCCTGTCCGCCCGGCTCACGCCGCTGCGCACCCGGACGGCGGCGGCCGTCGCGGCCGAACTCGCCGTCGGCCTCCTCCGGTCGACCCTGACCGGCGAACCCCTGCCGCAGGACGCCGCCGACCGCGCGGGCACCGCCGAGGGCCGCCGGCCGGACGACCGGTTCCTCCGCGTCGAACTCGCCTCGCTCGCCGTCAGCTCCCACCGCTACCTGCCGTACACGCTCTGCGCGGACTGCGGTGGTCTGCCGCCCGACGGTCCCGAGGCGGCACGGATCGCCCCGGCGGCCCGCCCCAAGCCCGCGCCCGACGTCTTCCGGGTGCAGAACGTCGTGGCGCGCGAACAGGAGCTGTACGACCTCTACGTGGACCGCGCCGCCGGTGTCGTACCGTCCGTGGACGACGAGCGGGGCGGGCCGTTGCCGCGCGCGGTGGCCCCGCTCAGCTCCCTGCGCGGCAACAGCTCGCAGCACGGCTGGGGCCGTACGACCGACTACCGCACCTCCCGGATCACCGCCGTGCTGGAGGCACTGGAGCGGTTCGGCGGGGAGCAGCCGCGGGGGCGGCGCACCACGGTCACGGCGAGCAGACGGGAGCTGGGAGAACGCGCCGTGGACCCGCGCACCTTCGGGCTCTACCCCGACGACCGCCACGACCTGCCCGGCTTCCCCTACGTCCGCTACCACGAGGACCTGGTGATGCCCTGGGTGTGGGGCTGGTCCTTCGCCCGCGCCGAGCCGGTGCTGGTCCCTGAGCGGTACGCCTACTACGCGGCGCACAGCCACGACGACCCGCGTTTCGTCTACGAGATCTCCAACGGCTGCGCCATGGGCGGCTGTCTGGAGGAGGCCGTCCTGTGCGGGCTGCTGGAGGTGGCCGAACGGGACGCCTTCCTGATGACCTGGTACGGACGGATGCCGATCCCGCGCGTCGACCCGGACTCCGCGCGAGACCGCTCGATCCCCATGATGATCGAGCATCTGCGCCAACGGACGGGGTACGCGGTCCGCCTGTACTCGGCCACCCTGGAACAGGGCGTCCCGTGCTTCTGGGCGGTCGGGCTCGACACGCTCGGCGACCCGGGCCGACCGCGTGTGCTGTGCGCGGGCGGCTCCGCGCTGCTGGCCGAGAAGGCCGTCGTCAACGTCCTGCACGAGACGGCACATCTGCTGGAGCACGCCAAGATCTACGACGCGGCGGAGCGGGAACGCGCCGCAGAGATGGTGCGCGACCCGTCCCTGGTGAAGGTGATGGGCGACCACTCCGTGCTCTACAGCCACGAGGACGCCTTCGACCGGTTCGACTTCCTGCTGGGGGAGCGCGAGGCACGGCCGTTCGCCGGCTTCGAGGAGCAGTGGCGGTGGCCCGCGCACACCGATCTGCGGGCGGACCTGGAGGAGATGCTCCGCCGTTATCTGGACCGGGGCCTGGACGTCCTGGTCGTGGACCAGACGACCCCGGAACACCGGGCGGGCGGCTTCGCCTGCGTCAAGGTCATGGTGCCGGGCACCCTGCCGATGACGTTCGGGCACCAGAACCGGCGTGTCGACGGAATCCCGAGGCTGCTGACCGTGCCGTACGAACTCGGCTACCGCGACCGTGTGTTGACGCCCCAGGACATCAACCCCCACCCCCACCCGTTCCCGTGAGGACCCCGCGGATGACTGATGTCGAAGGGGCCGACCGGGCCCCCGAGCCGCCCGGGGCACGGTACTGGCACCGGTCCCTGCACGACTACGCCGACCTGATCGGGCGGGGGCCGGGCGGTCGGGAGGGCGCCCCGGAGGAACCGGAGCGGTTCACCCGCCACGGCTCGCTGCCCCGGTATCCGCTGCCGTCGCCGCCACGGACCCTCGGCACGCTGAGCCGGGCCCTCGGCGACGGCACCGCAAGCCCGCCCGCGCCGAGCGTCGGCCTGCACTCCGCGCTGCTGCACTACACCTGCGGTGTCCTGCGCACCGAGTTCGGCCCCACCGCCCGCTGGCCCTACCACCGGGCCGCACCCTCGGCCCGCTGCTTCGCGCCGGTGGAGACGTACCTGTGGACGCCGGGCCACGACGGACTGCCCGCGGGCGTGTACGCCTACGACCCCGCGCACCACGCCCTCGTCCTGCTGCGGGCCGGCGACTTCCGCACCCTGCTCGGCGCGGCGCTCGGCACGGACCTGGAGGGTGCGGTGGGCGTGCTGCTGCTGTCCACGGTCTTCTGGCGCACGGCGTTCCGGTACGGGGCGTACGCGTACCGGCTGTGCGCGCAGGAGACGGGTCTGGTGGCCGGCAACGCGCTCATGGTGGCGGGCACGCTCGGCGTGCGGGGAGAGGTGCGGCACCAGTTCGTCGACGGGCCGCTGGAGCGGCTGATCGGGGTCTCGCGTCCGGAGGAGAGCCTGGCCGCGGTGGTGCCGTTGTACGCGGGGCGCGGAGGCCCTGCCCCGGCGTCCATCGAGGCGGAGGTGGCATTGACGCCCTTGCCTGCTCGTCCCGCCACCGGTGTCGGCGCGCTCGCCGACCTCATCGAGCTGGACACCGCCGCGCGGCTCACCGACACGGCGTCCTTCGCCCGGCTGCCCCACGAGGAGCAGGCGCCCGCCGTGCCCGCCCCGGCCGGGGAACTCGCCGAGTGTCTGCGCGCACGCACCTCGGGCGCACCGGTGTTCCACCCGAAGCCGCGGCCGGTGCCGGTGGCGGCCGTGCTCGACGCGGTCCTGCCCGCCTTCACGCCGTACGGGTCCGATGCCGTGCCGGAAGGTTCCGCGCCGCCCGTGCGGGCGCACCTGTGGGCGGTGGATGTGACCGGGGTCGAGGACGGAGTGCACGAGGTGACCGCACACGGCCTACGGCACCTCGGTCCCGCGCGGGCCGCCGGTCTCGGCCTGGAGGCGGCCAATATCGACTACCGCTCGGTGAACGCCGTCGTCTTCCTGTCGGTGCCGGCCCGCCGCGGCCAACTGGCATTCGGCGACCGGGGGTTCCGGGTGCTGCACCACGAGGCTGGCATCGTCGCGCAGCGGCTGTGCGTGCTGAGCGCCCGGTCCGGGCTCGCCGCGCGGATCCACAACGGCTACGCCGCCGGGTCGCTCGCCCGCGCGCTGCGTCTGCCGCCGGGCCACGAGCCGGTGTTCCAGATCTCCCTCGGCACCCCCGGTGACGACGAGCGCTATCTGATGCCCGTCCCGCACTGGAGGGTCGCATGACGTCCTCGACATCCTCGGCCGCCCTGCAGTACCTGGACTCCGGCCATCAGCCGCCGGACGCGCTGCCCGTGGCCGACCCGCTCCGGCTTCCGCCGGTCCACAAGCGTTATCCGTCGGCGCGCCGTCTGCCGTTGCCGGACCGACCGGGTCCCCGGGACGCGGATCCGCTCCGGCGTCTGTCCTGGCTGCTGCACCGGGCGGGCGGACTGACCCGGATGCGCTGGATGAGCGGCATCATGCCGCTCGGCCTCGGCGGTTCAGCCGCCCGCCCGAGGCTCCTGTCACCCGGCCGTACCGCAGCCGCCTCCGGCTCCCGCTACCCCGTGGAGTTCTACCTAGCGCACCCCGCCCTGGACGGTCTCCCCGCCGGGCTCTCCCATTACGACCCGGTCCATCACGTCCTGGAGCACCTGCGTGCGGACGACGGACGTCACCTGGTCACGCGCCTGCTCGCCGAACCACCGGCACGTGAATCGGAGTTCGTCCTGCTGCTGAGCAGCGTGCTGTGGCGCAACATGGCCAAGTACGGAGTCTTCGGCTACCGCCTCCAGAGCCTCGACGTCGGGGTGGCGGCCGCGCAGACGGTGGCCTCGGCCGAGGCGGCGGGCCTGACGGCGACCGTCCATCTGCGCTACGAGGACGCCGCGTTGGACGATCTGCTCGGCCTTTCCTCCTTCGCGGAGAGCGTGTTCGCGGTGATCACCCTGCACCGGCCGGACGCACCGGCAGCGGCGCCTGCCACCGGCCACCACACCGAGCTGCCTGCCGCGGGGCCCGGCCTGGTTCCCGTCTCCGGGGTGCCCGTTGCAGAGCCGGGCTCGGTCCGTGTCACCGAGGTGCGCGCGGCCGTGCGCGATTCGGTTCCTGTCAGCGGGGTGCCCGTTGCAGAGCTGGACCCGGTCCGTGTCAGTGGGCTGTCCGTCGTAGGGCCCGGCCTGGTCCCTGTCTCCGAGGTGCCCGTCGCAGAGCCGGACCCGGTCCGTGTCACCGGGCCATCCGTCGCAGGGCCCGGCCCAGTTTCTGTCACCGAGGTGCCCGTCCCCGAACCCGAGCCGGTTACTGTCACCGAGCTTCCCGTCGCCGTGCCCACCCCGGTCCTCATCAGCGAGGTCCCCGTCCTGGCCGAGGCCGCGGCGCTGCACGCCGCGATCCGACGCGCCGCACCGGGGGACTTCGGCGACGGCCCGGCCCCCTGGCCGCTCCCCGACGACCCCCGGCACGCCCTGCCGGCCGCCTCCCTCGACCTCGCCGACGGCTTCCCGGGCCGCCGGACGGCGTACGGCTTCCGGCCGGCCCCGGTGGCCGAGCGGACGCTCGCCGCCCTCCTCGCCGCCGCGGGGACCCCGGTGACCGGGGCGGAGGTCCCGGTCCGACTCGCCGGACTGCTCCAGCGGGTCCCGGAGGTCGAGACGGGCGCGTATGTGTACGACGCCGAGGCCCACGCGCTGATCGGCACCCGGCGGGCCGACGCCGCACGGGACGTGCTCGCCGCGGCCAAGAGCCCCATGCTGGCCGACGAATGCCGTACCGCCACCGCGGTCCTCGCGGTCTGCGGCGATCCGCGCGGCGGGGTCGAGCGCTGCGGGGACCGCTGGTACCGGGCGCAGAACATCGCCGCTGGTGCCGCGGCCCAGCGAATCGCGCTGGCCGCCGCGGCCGCCGGCCTGGAGAGCCATGTGCACTGTGACTTCGACCCCGAGGGTGTGCGGTCGGCCCTCGGTCTGACCGCGGGTCCGCTCCAGCCGCTGGTGCTGGTGACCGTGGGCCCCCGCGCACCGGACCGCACGGACCCGCACCTGCCCCTGCGAGCCGGTTTCTGAACAGAAGGAGCACCCGACTCATGGAGTCCTACGACGTGGTGGTGGCCGGCGCGCGCAGCGCCGGTGCCTCGACCGCGCTGCTGTTCGCGCGGGCCGGGTACCGGGTCCTGCTGCTGGACCGGGCGGCTTTCCCCAGTGACACCCTCTCCACCCAGCACATCCACCGGCCCGGACTGCGGCTGCTCCGGCGCTGGGGGCTGCTGGACCGGCTCGCCGCGACCGGCTGCCCGCCGGTGCGCCGGATCTCCTACACGCTCCAGGACGTCCGGCTCGCCGGACCGGTCCCTGTGGAGGAGGGCATCGACGCGGTGTACGCGCCGCGGCGATACGTCCTGGACAGCATGCTGATCGACGCGGCTGTCGAGGCCGGGGCCGAGTTCCGGCAGGGGCACACCGTCACCGGCGTGCTCGCCGAGGGGGGCCGGGTGACCGGGGTGCGTTGCCGGACCGACCGGGGCGAGAGCGCGGTGCGGGCCCGGCTGGTGGTGGGCGCCGACGGGATGCGCTCGACGCTGGCAGGCCTGTGCGGTGCGGCGGTCGAGCGGGAGGACACCCCGCGCACCTGCGTCTACTACGGCTACTGGGAGGGGCTGCCCGCACAGTTCGAGGTGTATGAACGGACCGGACGGCTCATCGGCGTGGTCGGCACCCACGACGAACTCACCCTGGTGGCAGCCTACTTCCCTCAGGCGGAGTTCCAGGACATACGGCGGGACGCGGACCGCGCCTACCGGGAGGCCATCCGGACCACCGCCCCCGACCTGGCCGAACGTGCCCTGTCGGCACGGCGTGTGGAGCGGCTGCGCGGCACCGGCAGCCAGCTCAACCACATCCGAGAGGTCAGGGGGCCGGGCTGGGTCCTGGTCGGGGACGCCGGATGCCACAAGGACTCCATCACCGGGACCGGCATCAGCGACGCCTTCGAACAGGCCGCACTGCTCGCCGGGTCGGTCGGCGCGGGGCTGCACGACGAGCGGGAGCTGGAGACCGCCCTGGACCGCTATGCCGACGGCCACCGAAGGCTGATGGAGCCGCGCTACCGGACCGCGCTCGACACCGCGCGGCTCGAAGTGACCGAGGAGAGGCTGGAGTTCACCCGATGGATCGCGAGCGATCCGGCGTCCGCGAACGCCTTCCTGTCAGTGGCGGTGAGCCATGTCGACGCGGCCGAACTGCTCCCCGCGGCGGGCTGAGGACGATGCCGGTGTCGGTCGCTGCCACCGACACCGCCCCCAACCGCCGGATCAGGCCGCGCAGGGGCGGACCAGACCCGTCTCGTACGCGAGGATCACGGCCTGGGTGCGATCGCGCAGGCCGAGTTTCTGGCACAGGTGATAGAGGTGGGACTTGACCGTCGCCTCGCTCAGGGACAGCATCTTCGCGATCACCAGGTTGGAGTGGCCGTTCGCGACGAGTGAGAGCACATCGCGCTCCCGGGTGGTGAGCAGCTCGAGCTTCCCGGAGCCCGCGAAAGCGGCCACCTCGGGTGAGCGGTTGAGCAGTCTGCCGATCAGCTGCACGGCGTTCGGCGACTTCAGTACCATCGCGCCGCCGGCGATGTCACGGATGGCGGCGGGCAGGATCCGCGGGGCGCAGTTGCCGGGGAGTAAGCCGCGCACCCCGCCCTTCAGCGCCGACAGCAGCTCCGCGTGCTCGGTCCTTGAGCTGAGCATGAGGACGCCCGGCGCGTTGTCCGGGTCGATTCTGCGCAGACTGCGCGCCATGGCGATGCCGTCCACGGTGTCGGCGTCGTGGTTGATGAGTGCGACATGCGGGTGCAGGCTCTGCACCGCGGCGAGCATCTCCCGGCCGTCGAGGGCTTCGCCCACCACGCTGATGTCCGGTTCTCTCTCCAGGACGCTGACCATGCCCGCTCGCATCAGATGGCGTGGGTCGCAGATCACGACCCTTATACAGTCAGCCCCAGTTGTGTTCGTCATGCTGTGAAATAACCCCCATGAGTGCATGAATCCCGAAGACGGACATAACGGGAAACGGCCAAGACCGCTGGTCTGGACCACTCGTCTCGTCCTGCAGAGTACTGATAGGTCGCCGCAAAGATCTAGCGCCATTGGATCCCGGCTTCACGGCCCCGGGCGGCAGCCGGTGGAGACGGAGTCGGAAGCTCAACCTCCAGTCTGAGAAGCAAATCCGGTCCAGGGGCGGACGACAGCTTCCGGCCACGGTGCGAAGGTGATCCGGTCGGTCGATTCAGGGGGAACAGGTGCAGGCCAAGCCGGATCTCGAACCGTTGCTCGATTTCAGTCCCTACCGGCTGCTCACCGAACCGGACGCTGTCCACGAGCGGATGCGCATGCAGCCACCGGTCCGCCTGGTACGGGAAGAGAGCGGCTTCACGTACTGGCTCATCTCTCGGTACGCCGAGGCCCGCCAGGCCCTGCGCGCCCCCGGACTCTCCAACGATCCGCGCCGTCTCGGCCATTCGGTCGACACCGCGAACGCCTACTCCCCGATGGCCAACAACGATCCGCCGCACCACACCCGGCTGCGCCGACTCGTCTCCCACGGGTTCACCCGCCGTCGGATCGACGCGCTGGCGCCGAGGGCCGAGGCCGTCACCGCCGAACTCCTCGACGTCCTCGCGCCCACCGGGCGAGCGGACGTCATCGCCGACCTCGCCTTCCCGCTGCCCGTGCTGGTCATCTGTGAGCTGCTCGGCGTCCCCACCCAGGACCGGGACGTCTTCCGCACCTGGGCCCGGCGCACCCTGTCCACCGCCGCCGGACCGCGCACCCGCGAGGAGCGCTCCCGCCGGCTGCGCGCCTACTTCACCCGGCTCGTCGCGGCCAAGCGCGCCTCCGTACGACCGGACCTGGCGCCGGACGAGCAGCCCGATCTGCTCAGCGCCCTCATCGTGGCCCAGGAACAGCGCAGCAGCCTCGACGAGGACGAACTCATCGGCCTGGCCGTGCTGTTGCTCGTCGCCGGACATGAGACGACCACCAACCTCATCGGCAACGGCTTGCTCACCCTGCTGCTCCACCCGGACCAGCTGGCCCTGGTCCGTGACGACCCGGCGCTGCTGCCGTCGGCGGTGGAGGAACTGCTGCGCTACGAGGGATCGGCGGGCCAGTCCGCACTCCGGGTCGCCGTCGAAGACGTGGTCATCGGCGGGACCGTGATCCCCCGCGGCTCGGTCGTCAACATCGGCCTGTCCCTGGCCAACCGGGACCCCGGCGCCTTCCTGGACGCGGACGCCCTGGACGTGCGGCGGACGGCCAACCCCCATCTGGCCTTCGGTCACGGCATCCACTACTGCCTCGGCGCCCCGCTGGCCCGGATGCTCGCGACCACGGCACTCGGCGCGCTGCTCGGCCGGTTCGACGGACTGCAACTGGCCGTCCCGGCCGACGAGTTGCGCTGGCGCCAGATCAGCATCCTGTGCGGGCTGACCGCACTGCCCATCTCCTTCGCTCCTGTTCATTCAGTTCATCCAGTTCGTCCAGAAACGAGTGGCACGTGAACGCGATCGACCCGATGGCGGCAGCCCACCTCTACCGCCTCGCCTTCGGTTTCATTCCCGCCCAGATGATCCACGCCGCCGCCCGGCTGCGCCTCCCCGACCTCCTCGCCGAAGCGCCCCTGACAACCGAGGAGTTGGCTGAACACACCGGGACCCGGACCCCGGCGCTGCGCCGGCTGCTGCGGGGCCTGGCCACCCTCGGCGTGGTGGAGCAGGAGGGCGAGGACGGCTTCCGGCTGGCCCCGGCAGGGCACCTGCTCCGCGCGGATGTGCCCGGGTCCGTCCGCCCGATGCTGATGCCCTACTTCAGCGAGGCCGTCTGGGCCTCCTGGGGACGGTTCACCGAGTGTCTGCGCACCGGACGGCCGTCCGTGGAGTCGGTCACCGGAGGCTCGGTCTTCGACCTGTTCGCGGCCGATCCGGAGCTGGGCGCGGAGTTCCACGCCGCGATGGCGGTCAGTGGCGGCGCGGAGGCACAGGCGCTGGCCCGGTCGTACGACTTCGACGGCGTCAAGACCGTCGTGGACGTCGGCGGCGGCAACGGCGCCCTGCTCGCCGGGGTGCTGGGGCACCACTCCCACCTGCGCGGGATTCTGGTCGACACCCCGGTGGGGGTGGCCGGGGCCCCGGAGGTCCTCGCCGCCGCGGGCGTCGCGGACCGGTGCGAACTGGCCGCCCAGGACTTCCTCACCGCCGTGCCCGAGGGCGGCGACCGCTATGTGCTCAAGAGCGTGCTGCACGACTGGGACGACGACACCTGCGTGACGATCCTCCGCAACTGCCGCCGGTCCATGGCGGACCCGGCCCGCGTGCTGATCGTCGAGGTCGTCGCACCGCCTGTCGCGGACACCACGACCGACCCCTTCCTCACCGTCAGCGACCTCAACCTGATGGTCCTGACCCACGGCCGAGAGCGTACCGAGCGGGAGTTCACCGAGCTCCTCGACGCCGCCGGCCTCGAGCTGACAGAGATGGGCGCGCCGCTCGGCTTCAGCGGATACCGGGTCATCGAGGCCCGCGCCACCGCCGGACCGGCCGAATGACGCGGCAAGGCAACGGAGGAACGCAAGAGTTGGGAACCATCGAGGAAGCCACCGGCCAGGTCGGCCCCGGCACGCTCCGCCGGCTGGCGGCGGCCTGGCCGCGTCGGGCCACCGTCCGCACCGACATGGAGAAGGTCACCGGAGCCGAGGAGTACGACCCCGAACTCCTCGACTACCCCGTCGCGCTGATGCCGTTCGGCGAGCACCCCGACTTCCGGGACGCCCCGGAGGACAAGCGGCGCACGGTGAACACCCTGGGCTGGATCGCGTACAACCAACGCGTCGTGGCCGCCGAGGAGTTCGTCGTCAACCCCACCTTCGAGAAGCTCGGCCACGCCGTGTTTCCCGGGGTGGACCGCTTCGAGGTCAAGGAGATCGTGCGGCAGTCCCACATCGACGAGGTGTGGCACACGTACATGCACATGCTCGGCATGCAGCGCACCCGCGAGGCCCGGGGCATCACCGCCGAACCCGACTGCGGGCACCCCGTCACCAACCGGCTGCTGTACGAGGCGCAGGACGCCTCCGCCGAGCGCTGGGAGTCGGACCTGCTCCTCCTGCTGTGGACCACGGTCGGCGAGGTAAGCGTCAACGCCTTCCTCGACCTGATGGCCCGGGACACCACCGTGCAGCCGCTGCACTCCACGATCGCCCGGCTGCACGCCCGCGACGAGTCGGCGCACGGCCCGGTCATGGTCGAGGTGATGAAGGACGTCTTCGTCAACCTCTCCAAGCCGCAGCAGGACTTCTTCGTGGCGTCCCTGCCCGCCGGCATCAACGCCTTCTGCGCCGAGGACTTCGACTGGTGGCTGAAGGTCCTGGAGTTCGCGGGCATCCCCAAGGCCCGGGACATCGTCGAGGACTCCCGCAGCGGCGGACACGCCGACCTGCTCGTCACCGACTTCTCCGGCATCCTGCGCATGCTGCGGGAGCTGGACGTGGCGGACCGGGTGGACTTCGACTTCGAGGGCGCCGCGGGTGCCACGGGTGGAGCGGGGAGGGCCGCGTGATCCTCACCGGTCCCGAGATCACCGAGGCCGCGAACGACGGCCGGATCGTCATCTCGCCGTTCGACCCGGCCCAGGTGAACCCCAACAGCTACAACGTCTGCCTCGGCGACCGGCTGCTGACCTACACCGACGAGGTCATCGACCCCTACCGGCCCAACGCCACCCGGGAGATCGTCATCGGGGAGGACGGCTATGTCCTCAGACCCGACCAGCTCTATCTCGGGCACACCGTGGAACAGGTCGGCTCCGACAGGTATGTGCCGCTGCTCTTCGGGCGGTCCTCGGTCGGGCGGCTCGGGCTGTTCGTGGAGATCACGGCGCCCATCGGCGACATCGGCTTCCACGGCCAGTGGACGCTGATGCTCTCCCCGGTCCGGCCGCTGCGGGTGTACCCGGGGATGAAGATCGGCCAGATCATGTTCTTCGTGTCGCTCGGCGAGGTCGACCTCTACCGCGGCAAGTACCAGTCCTCGGCGGGCCCCCAGGAGTCCCGCTACTGGAGGGACGTGGCGGTGCCGACGACATGATCCTCACCCGCGAAGCGATCGCCGCCGCCGTGGAGCGCGGCGACATCGTGATCGAGCCCTACGATCCCGGGCGGATCTCGCCGAACGCCTACGACTGGCACCTCGGGGACCGCATCCGGATCTGCGAGGGCGACGAGCTGGACGCCGCCGCCGCGACCCGGGTCACCGAGCACGTCATCCCGCCCGAGGGCATGGTGCTGCGGCCGGGGCAGCTCTACCTCGGCGTCACCCACGAGCGCACCCACTCCGAGCGCTACGCCCAGATGATCAACGGTGACCGCAGCCTCGGCGCGCTCGGCATCTGGGTCCATGTCTCCGCCCCGCTCGGACACGTCGGTCACGCCATCCGCTGGACCCTGGAGATCCGGGTGGCGCGGCCGGTGCGGGTCTATCCGCTGATGCCCTTCGGGAAGATCGTCTTCCTGGTCGCCGAGGGCGCGATGTCCAGCTACCAGAGCCTGGGCCGCAAATACACCCGGACCAGCGGGATCGACATCTCGCGGCTGTACGAGGAGCTGCGGTGAGCGCGCCCCGTGTCCTGACCGGACTCGATCTGCCCTGGGGGAGTCCGGGCGGCAGCGTCGAGCTGCTCAAGGACCTGTACCTCGACCCGGACGGGCCGCTGGCGGCGAGCGCGTTCATGCTGGCCCCCGGGACCGCGGACGCAGGCCCGCCGCCCGGCGCGAGCCCCCTCGCCCTGCTGGACGTCCCCGGCAAACAGCTCAGCGGTGAAGGCTTCTGGGCCTACGTCGACCGACTGACGGACGCGGTCACCGCCCGCTTCCCGCACACCGAGCAGGACGTCGTCCACCTCCAGCACCTCGCCTTCGGCGCCACCCCGGCGTTGCTGCGGGGCTACCCCAAGCAGCCCGCCATCGGCCTGGTGCACGGCACGGACCTGCTGTTCGCCGCCGAGTACGAGACCCAGGGCGCCGTGCTGCGGGAGGCGGTCGAGGCGGCCCGCTCCCTGGTGGTGCCGACAGCCGGGATGGCCGACCAACTGCGCCGCCTGGCCCCGCAGACGGACAGCGGCCGTATCGTCCACATCCCCTGGGGCGTCCCGGACGCCCTGCTGGCCCAGCCGCCGGTCCGCGTCCCCCGGGAGGACGGGCCGCTGCGCGTGCTGTACGCCGGCCGGCTCACCGCCGAGAAGGGCGCCGCCGAACTGGTCGCCGTGCTGACCGGCGTACCCGGGGTGCGGCTCAGCATGGCGGCTCCGGCCGCCGAGTTCCGGCGGCTGGCCGGGGAACGGGACCTGTCGGCCGTACGGCACCTCGGGTGGCTGCGCCGCCAGGAGCTGTGGGCGGTGTTCGCCGAGCACGATCTGCTGGTGGTGCCGTCCGCGAAGCTGGAGGCGTTCGGTCTGGTGGCCGTGGAGGCGCAGGCGTGCGGGCTGCCGGTGGCGTACCAGCCGGTGCCGGGGCTGCGGGACGCGCTGGCCGACTCGGCGCTGCCCCTCGATCTCCTCGCCGATCCGCGGCGGGCGCTGGGCGAGCTGACCGGGCTGCGGGACGACCCCGGCGCGCTGGAGGGCCTGCGCCGGTCCGGGTTCGCCAACGCGGCACGCTTTCCGCTCTCCAGGACCGCCCGCGACCTTGCCGCCCTCTCCGCCCAGGTGCGGTGAGCCACCGACCGACCCGAAGGAACCGACATGTACACCGCCGCGCTGTTCGACCTCGACGGCACCCTGATCGACACCGAGCCCCGCAGCCATGAGGCGTGGTCGCGGCTCTTCCGCAACCACGGCGTCCCCCACGACGACGCCGTCATCCGGGGCTTCGCCGGGCGGCCCCCTCGCGAGGCACTGCTCGACCACCTGCCCCGCTTCCCCGGACGCACCGTGGAGGAACTCTTCGCCGAGGCCCTCGCCTACACGACCCTCCCCGACATGCCCCCGGTCGGCGCGATCCCCGGCGCCCTCGAACTCCTCGCCCGGCTGAGGAAGTCGGGGGTCCCCCTCGGCCTGGTGACCTCGGGCACCCGGGACTACGCCCGGCACGAACTCGGCGCGGTCGGGGCGCTGGACCTGTTCGACGTGCTGGTCACTTCCGACGACGTGAGCCGCGGCAAGCCCGATCCGGAAGGCTGCCTCACCTGCTGTGCGGCGCTGGGTGTCTCGCCCGCCGACGTCGTGGTCTTCGAGGACGCGCCGGCCGGGGTCGCGGCGGCCAAGAGCGCCGGCGCCGACTGCGTGGCGATCACATCCACCCAGTCCGCCGAGGCGCTGGCCGCGGCCGATCTGATCGTTCCCGATCTCACCGGGATGACCTGGCCACCGCCGACGCCCGCCATGACCGCCGCGACCCGGACGGAGGTCTGAGCCATGGGCGAGGCGATTCTGGAGGTCGTCGTCACCTCCGCCGAGGAGGCGCGCGCCGCTGCAGCGGGCGGCGCTCACCGGCTGGAGCTGGCGGCCGACATGGAAGCCGACGGCATGACCCCCGCGCTCGCGGAGTTCGTGCGCACCCGGGACGCCGTCACCGTGCCCGTGCGGGTCATGCTGCGCGACAAGGGCGGCTTCCAGGCCGCCGACCTCGACGCCCTGTGCACCGCAGCCGGGGCGCTGCGGGTGGCGGGCGCCGAGGAGTTCGTCCTCGGCTTCCTCACCGCGGACGGCGCACCGGACCTGCCCGCGGTCCGCGCCCTGCTCGACGCGGTGCCGGGCTGCCGCTGGACGTTCCACCGGGCCGTGGACCACGCGGCCGACCGGACGGCGCTACGGCTCGCCATCGAGGGGCTGCCCGGTCTGGACACCCTGCTGTCCGCGGGCAGCGTCGCCGGCGTCGCGGAAGGACTGCCCACGCTGCTGGCCGAGGCGGACCGCCAGGGCGAGCCCGGTCACACCCTGGCCGTCATGGCGGGTGGGGGACTGGGCGCCGAGCACGTCCCCGCGCTGCGCGCCCGGGGCGTCGACGCGTTCCACGTCGGCACCTCGGTGCGCCACCGGGGCTGGGACAGCCCGGTCGACCCGGCCGCCGTCCGCCGCTGGCGCGAGCTGATCGACGCCGCCGCCCGCAAGGACGGGGGCTGACATGGCGTCCGAGTGCGTCTTCTGCGACATCGTGGCGGGCCGGCTGCACGCGGAGATCCTCTTCCAGGACGAGCGGACCGTGGCCTTCCTCGACAACACCGCCGTGATGGAGGGCCACACTCTCGTCGTCCCCCGCGCGCACGCGGCGGACATCTGGGAGATCACCGAGGACGACGCGGCAGCGGTGATGCGCACCGTCCACCGCATGGCCGGGGTCCTCGACGAGGTGCTGAAGCCCGACGGCCTGACCCTGTTCCAGGCGAACCGCCCCGCGGGGTGGCAGGACGTCTTCCACCTCCACGTCCACCTGGTGCCGCGGGAGAACTCCGACCGGCTCAACCGCCCCTGGTACGTGGACCGCGCCGACCCGAAATCCCTGGCGAGGACTCGCCGCCGCATCCTGGGGGTGGGGAGCGCGCATGCCGTGTGCTAGCCCGTCGCCCGCAGCAGCGTCGTCACGAACCGGTAGCGGGCGCCGCGGTACACCGAGCGGACCCACTCCACCGGTTCGCCCTGCGCGGTCCGCGAGTGCCAGGTCACCAGCAGCATCGGCTGGCCCACGTCGGCGCGCAGCAGAGCGGCCTCGTACGGGGTCGCCGGCGTGGTCTCGACGGTCACCTCGCCCTCCGCCGCCCGCCGGGCCCCCGTGTACCGGTGCGTCGTCTCGATCGCCAGCGGGTGGCCGTCGGCCAGCAGCAACCGCTCGACGCGCAGCACGGGTTCGCCGACGCCGACGCCGAGCAGGGCCGAGAGCTTCTCGTCGGCGGCGACCGGGCCGGCGTCCAGAGTCCGCGTCGCCGGTTCGACCCCCTGGGCCCGCAGATCCTCGGCGAAGCAGCCGAAGCGCAGGGTCCCGTACATCTTCGGACGTGCCACGAACGTGCCCTTGCCGTGCACCCGGTCGAGGCGGCCCTCGCCCGCGAGTTCCCGCAGTGCCCGCCGGACGGTGGTGCGCGAGGTGCGCAGCGCGACCGCGAGCGACCGTTCCGCCGGGATCGGCGCGTCGGGCCCCAAGGTCCGCGTCAACTCCAGCAACTGCTCCTTGACGCGGTAGTACTTGGGCGCTCGCACACCGGCATCGGTGGTCATGGTCCTGCCTTCCGGCCGCTCGGCGGACTCCGTTGTAGCCCCTCATACCCCCCTTGGTCTAGTCCAATACTCGGCCATTCGGCCGCAGCACGAACGAGCCTGGAGCACCAGCCATGCCCGCCTCTGACCAGCACCTGTACCGGGCGGCGTCGAACCGCCCCTACTTCAGCGCCGACGGCGAGACCTACCTCACCCCAACTCCCCTGCGCGGCATCGAGAAGTCCCTGCCCTTGCGCGTGCTCTCCGAGGAGGACTTCGCCTTCTGGCAGACGTACGGCTATGTCGTCGTCCGCGAGGCGATCTCCCCCGAAGCCGCGCGTGCCCTGCTGGACTTCGCCTGGGACTTCCAGAACATGGACCCCGAGCGCCCCGAAACCTGGTACGAGGAGCGGGAGTTCCGCTCCGACCTGGACCGCGACCTGTTCGTCTACGGCTTCGTCGAGGCGTACCACCACCAGCTCATCTGGGACAGCCGCCAGAACCGGAGAGTGTACGACGCCTTCGTCGACGTCTGGGACTGCGAGGAGCTGTGGACCACCCTGGACCGGCTGAACCTCAACCCGCCCAACACCAAGAACCGTTCCCGCTCCCTGATCGAACCCACCGAGCAGGGCTTCGACATCGAGCTGCACTGGGACGTCGACACCACCCTCGAGGTGCTGCCCCAGCGCGTCCAGGGCATCATCGCGCTCAACGACACCCGGCCCGAACTGGGCGGGTTCCAGTGCTGCCCGGAGCTGTTCCGGCGGTTCGACCGGTGGCGGGTCGAGCAGCCCGAGGGCCGCGACCCCGTCCGGCCCGCCGTCGACCGCCGCGAATTCCCCCTGGTGCGGCCCGATCTGCGCGCCGGTGACCTCCTGATCTTCAACGGGCTGCTGGCACACGGTGTGGCCCCCAACTCCGGCAGCGGCGCCCGCGCGGTCCAGTACCTGTCGATGATGCCCGCACTGGAGGAACACCAGGAGCTCAGGCGCTCGCGGATCGACTCCTGGCGCACCCTGAGCACCCCCGACTGGAACGGCACCCTGCTCGGCGACGCCGACAGGCACGAGTCCCTGCGCTACGGCGCCGCCGACCTGACCGGCCTCGGCCGCAAGGTGCTGGGCCTGGACTCCTGGGGCGCCCGGTGAACCGGCGCCGCGTCTGCCTGGTCCTGCCCACCAACCGCGCCTGTTCCCCGATGATCTCGGCGATCGGTGCGGAAGCGGCTTACGCGGCCCGGCACTTCGGCGTCGAGGTGCACCTGCTGATCCTCGACTCCTGCGACGAGCGGACCCACGCCGAGCACGCGCGGACCGTCGCCGCTCTCGCCCCGGCCCCGCACGTCACGGTCCACCACCTCGACGAGGCCCGCCAGCGGGACTTCCTGCGCGCCGTCATCGACCGTGCCCGCGTCCCGAAGCCGGACCTGATGCTCGACCTGATGCTGCCCTCGGAGGTCTCCTACGGCGCCTGCACCAACCGCGCCTTCCTGATCGCCGCCGCCCTCGGCTGCCGCTCGGTGCACCGCCGCGACTCGGACTCCCGCTACCAGACCAAGGACGGCGTCCCGGTCTTCCCGGTCCACCCCGAACTGACCGCACTGGGCAGGCGCGCCGCCGAGGTCGCGGGCGAGGTGTCCCAAAAGGACCTGGACCCGGCGTACGACGGCCGGCCGGTGTCGATGGCGGGCGGCTCCTTCATCGGCGAGCTCTCCGTGGACATCGCCGAGATACGCGCGCTCGACCCGGACGTCTATGACAACGTCGTCGGCCTGTGGGCGCCCGGCCACTGGACCGCGGAGCGGAAGCGACAGCTGGTCGCGGAGTCCTTCACCGGCGCCGGGACCGCCCCGTACACCGAGGACCGCACCCAGCTGACCCTGGTCGACCCGATGCGGGTGGACATGTGCAACATCGGCTTCGAGCACCGGGTGTACGAGCGGATGCCGCTGCCGCCCGCCCGGAACACCATCGGCAGCGACTACTTCCACATCCACCTGGTGCACGACGCCACCCTCCCCGGCGTCCTGCACAACCGGCACATCGAGAACTTCCACACCCCGGAGCGGCGCACGCACACCGGCTTCACCGCCTACCAGACACGCTTCGTGAAGTTCCTGCTGTCGATGCTCTACTTCCACTTCGTCTACGACCGCATGGCCGCGACCGGAGCCGCCCTCCTCGACGACCGGCAGGAGATCCGCGCGGACGCGGTCGTCGCCCTCCTGCGCGAGAGCACCGGCCTGGACCGGACCGAGAACGAGTGGCGCCTGGACCAGGTCGACCGGGCCTATCGCCGACTGGGCGGCAGATACGCGCAGTTCGCCGCGGAACTCCGCCCACGTCGGGCCCGGCTGCTCGACGAGGTCCGGCAGGACATGGAGGACTTCGCGCTGCTGACCGAGTCCTGGACGCCCCTCGTCCAGTCCGGCCGCGGGCTTCTCGGAGCGACCCCGTGACCGGGCGGCTCAGCCCCCGCCTGCGCGCGGCACTCGCCGCCGCCACCGACGACCGGGTGGTGTACGACCTCGTGGGCATCGAGACCCAGTACGACGGACTGCTGCGGGAACTGCCCGGCCTCGCCGTCCGCTTCGCCGTCAAGGCCTGCCCGGTCGAGGAGGTGCTGACCTGCCTCGCCGACCGGGGCGCGGGCTTCGACGCCGCGAGCCCCGGTGAGATCGCGCTGGCCCTGCGCACCGGGGTCCCCGTGGACCGGATCCACTACGGCAACACCGTCAAGTCCGACACCGACATCGCCGAGGCCCACCGGCTCGGTATCCGGGACTTCGCCACCGACAGCCTGGCGGACGTCACGGCGATCGCCGTCCACGCCCCCGGCTCCCGCGTGTTCTGCCGGCTGGCCATGGGCGGACAGGGCGCCTTGTGGGGACTGAGCCGGAAGTTCGGCTGCTCGGCGCAGGACGCCGTACAGGTATTGGAGGCCGTGCGGGCGACGGGCCTGACCCCGGCCGGGCTCTCCCTCCACGTCGGCTCGCAGCAGATGACCACCGCGGCCTGGCGGCTGGCCTTCGACTCGCTCGCCGAGGCGCTGACGGCGCTGCACCGGCGCGGCATCGTCCCCGACCACGTCAACCTCGGCGGCGGACTGCCCGCCCTCGGCTACGTCGACCGGCGGGGCATCGCACTCGAACCCCCGCTGGACAAGATGTTCGTGGTGATCCGCGAGGGCGTCGAGCGGCTCAGGCACCTGTCCCCGGCCCCCTTGTCCGTGGTCATGGAGCCGGGCCGGCACCTGGTCGCCGACCACGGCGCGATCAGGGCGCACGTCTCCCGGCTGACCGAGCGGGGCCGGCCCGACGGCGAGCGGGTGCGCTGGCTCTACCTGAGCTGCGGGAAGTTCAACGGCCTGTACGAGATGGATCAGTTGGGCTACCGGCTCGTCTTCCCCACCCACAGCGCCGAGTACGTGCCCGCCGTCGTCGCCGGTCCCACCTGCGACAGTGACGACGCCTACCCGAGCGAGCACCCCCGGGTGCCGGTGCCCAGAGCGGCGGCCTCGGGCGACCCGGTCTGGGTGCTGTCCGCCGGGGCGTACGCCGTCAGCTACCTCACCCAAGGGTTCAACGGCTTCCGCCCGCTGCCGCACAGCACCACCCGCCAAGGAGCCTGAGCCATGCCCCACCGTGTGCGCATCCGGGCGGTCGGCGCCGCCGACTGGCCCGGTGTGGCGGCCCTCGAAGCCTCCGCCTACCGGGACAGCTCCCTGCTGGAGGGCCGGGCCACCCTGGAATCGCGCGGCCGCGCCTCGCCCAGCACCTGCCTCGTCCTGCATCTCGACGGCCGACTCGCGGGCTATGTGCTCGCGTTGCCCTACCCGGCCTTCCGCTACCCCGACCTGAGCCGCCCGGAGCGGACCGTCTTCCGCTCGACCAACCTCCATCTGCACGACCTCGTCGTCGCCGAACCGCTGCGCGGACGGGGTCTTGGCAGCCGTCTGCTGCACCGGCTCACCGCCACCGCCTCGGCACAGCGCTACCGGCGGATCTCGCTCATCGCGGTCGGCGGGATGGAGCCGTTCTGGGCGGCCCACGGCTATCTGACCCACCGCGAGGTCGAACTCCCCGCGAGCTACGGCGAAAACGCGGCCTACATGTCGACGGCACTCCACGACGCGCGCGCGGGGGCCGAAGCAACGATGCGCAGAAAGCAGGCTGATGACCGTGTTCCGCGTCCCTGGTGACCTGTTCCGGGCCCCTGGCGAGTTCCGCCGCGCCCAGTCGGCCATAGCGGCACTCTTCTGTCTCCTCGGCTTCCAGTACGCCACCTGGGCCGCCCGGCTCCCGGCGCTGAAGACCCGGCTGGACATGACCGAGGAGGAACTCGGGCTGCTGCTCATGGCCTGCGGCGCCGGCGCCGCCGCTTCCTTCCCGCTGGTCGCGGTGCTGATGCGACGGCTCGGCTCCCGGCGGCTCGCCTGCGTCTCGGCCCTGTGCCTCGGCGCCCTGCTGCCGGCCCTGGCCACGGTTCCGAACTACCCGCTCGCGCTGCTGGTCATCTGCCTCGACGGAGTCGCCGTCGGCTGCCTCAACGTCGCCATGAACGCCCAGGGCGCCACCCTGGAGGCCCGGTTCCGCCGCACCGCCATGTCCCAACTGCACGCCACCTTCAGCGCCGGCTCCCTCGCCGCCGCGCTCCTCGCCTCCGGCATGAACCTCGTGACCTCCGCCGTCACCGCCCACTTCATGGCCGCCACCGTCCTGCTGCTGCTCCTCCTCGCCTACGCACAGCCCCGCCTGCTGACCGACGAAGAGCCCGCGAAGCCACGGGAGGCGAAGAAGCAGGACCGCCGCAGCCAACTGCTCCTGCCGTCGGCGCTGACGCTGTGGATGGGCTGCGCCATGGCCTTCGGCACCGTCACCGAGGGCGCCATGAACGACTGGTCCGCGCTCTACCTGAAGGACGTCGTCAAGGCGCCCGAGCATCTGGTGCCCATGGGCATCGCCGTGGTCTCGGTGGTGATGGTGCTGGCGCGGCTCATGGCCGACAGCTGGCGCGAACGCTGGGGCGACGCCCTGATCGTCCGCCTCGGCAGCGCCCTCGCGGGCACCGGACTCGCCCTCGCCCTCCTGGCCGGCGGCGTGCTGCCCACCCTGCTCGGCTTTGCCTGCGTCGGCCTCGGCGTCGCCGCCGTCACCCCGTGCGTCTACGTCGCGGCCGCCGCGCGCGGCCCCGAGGCCCTGGCACTGGTCGCGGCGATGGGCACCACAGGGCTGCTCGCCGGACCGGCCCTGATCGGCTTCGTCGCCGGGGCCACCAGCCTGGTATGGGGCATGGCCGTCGTCGCGGCCTGCGCGCTGACCGTGTCCCTGTGCGCGACCCGGATCCACTGGTCCAGGCCCACCGCCGAACCCGTGACGGCGACGACCTAGTACGGCAACGGTGCTTGCCGTGGACCGCCGCCCGGCTCAGGTCACAGGTGGGGTCACTCTGCCGGGCCGGGCGGCGCAAGGTCGACGAAGTGCCGGGGGTGAGGACGGACGAGCCGTGAGAGAAACAGGCCCACGCCCGCCGAACCGGTCGCGTAGTCATGCGAGATGCGGGTGAGCCATCGGCCCGGGAAGGCCGTGCCGTCCTCCCCTTCGATCCTGAACCACAGTAGGGTCTCGGCGATGTCGAACGCGTTGCGGCGGTAACGCTCCTCGCCGGTGAAGACGTACATGTCCAGCATGAACTCGCCGATGCCCGAGAGACCTTCGAACAGCCCTGGGACGAAGGCGTACTTGACGTACGTGTCGTCCGCGATGCACCGGGCGAGTTCGCCGTAGCCTTCGATGCCGAGCGACGGGCCGGGGAACGACCTCCAGGTGTAGCAGCATGTCGTACTCATGGCGCAGCACATCGACCGCGCCCCACACGCGGTCCTCGCTCGTCCAACAGTTGGTGAGCCGACGGGCTCCTTGACCACGACCGGCTCCAGAGTGACCTTGTCCGTGCCGTGATACACGCCGCCCGCGTTGGAGAAAGATGAGCGCCCCCTTGATGAGGTAACGGTCGTTCAGAACGATGCCGCGCGAGTCCCCCTCGGTCTCCTCCTCGAAGGCGTCGGCCTGCGCGGCGAACGGGTCGCGGGACACAGTGGGGCAGATGAATCCCGCACCCCGGTCACCGCGTCGGCACCCGCACCGTCGAAGCCCCCGACGCGTCGATCTGCGCCCGCGACCGGAGGACGTCCACCAGTGACTGCTCGGGTGAACGGCCCGCCGCGACCAGGGCGAAGAACGCCTTGACGTCCTCGAAGAACGGCGACGGCGTGCCTACGGCCGTGCCCTCTCCACTGGCGGTGATCGTCACGGGACCGATCGGCTGGTCGGTGATCTCCTTGCCCCACATCGCACGGTTGGCGTTGCGTTGCAGCGCGGACGCCAGGTTGTGGTCGGCCTCGGTGAAGCCGGGTACACCCTGCTCGATGGCGAGGGCGTCGCCGTGGTTGGGGTTGCCCGTGCGGGAGGTCTGCCCGGCGGGGGAGTTGGCGGCCGACTGGTGGATGTGGTGGCCGCCGATGTCCCGGTACGGGGCGATGTTCGGGCCCGCAGTGGAACCCCCGGACGTCGAGCCGTTGGCGCCGTTGCCGCCGGTGGCGGCCCCCGCGGCGTCGGAGGTGGCGGCGGGACTCGGCTCGGGCTGCACACCCGGACTCGCCCCGGTCGCCGACGAACTGTTCGGCTCCGGCGGCGGTTTGACGGACTGGTTCGGCTCCTGGGACTGCCCACCGGACTCGCCCGAACCGCCGGACGCCCCGCCACCCCCGCCCCCGCCCGTGATCGCGCTGACCACGGGAACCGCGGTGGCCATGAGCGCCGGCGCGATGGCCTCGGTGTTGGCGACGACGTTCGGCAGGCTGAATCCGAAGTCGAAGCTCGGCCGGGCCAGTGCCGCGCTCCCGTTGGCGCTGACCGACACATCGGCGGCGATGCTCGGCGCCGCGCCTCCGCCGCCGCCTCCGAAGGTGATGCCCCGCATGCCGAAGATGGTCGCCACCGCCTCGACCGGCAGCGCACCGAGCTTGCGTGAGCGCTCCTGGTCGCTGAGCACCCTGCCGGTGATCGTCCGGCCCGTCGCCACCTCGTTGGCGGTGTTCACGGTCCCCGCGACACCGAAGGCGGTGCCGGTCACCACCACCCCCGTGACGACGGTGGCCTCGCTCACCCCGAGCGTCGTGGCCGTCGCCGCGAGCAGCGGAGCCGCCGCCGTACCCGCGCTCGCCACGACCACCGCCACCACGGCGACCGTTCCGACGGCGACCGCCGCTCCGATGGCGACGTCCTTCCAGCTGATGTCCCAGGCACCGTTGTCGTCCAGCCGGTTCACCGGATCGCAGGCGGCGTACGCGTACCGGCTCGTCGGACCGCGCTGGCCCGCCGGGTCGCACGACAGCCAGCGCCCCAGCCAGGGAACGTAGTACCGGGCACCGACGGCGTAGAAGCCCGTCTCGTCGTCTCGCTGCTTGCCGAGGAACCCTCGACGGGCCGGAGCGTCGGTCTGCCCGCGCGTGGCCCGCCAGACGGTGGCGCCGTACGGCGAGTACCCCTCGGCCGACAGCAGTCGGCCCTCGTCGTCGAACTCCAGCACCACCGAGCGGAGATGGTCGGTGAGCTGATGCCGCACCCGTCGTCGCGGCGAGCCGTCCTCCACGTCGTTACGGGTCTCGATCCGCGCGAACACCCCGACCCCGTCGCCCACATCGAGGCCCGTACGGACCAGGCCGGCATGGCGGCCGGTGTGAGCCCGGACGAACTCCACGCCGGACAGGAACAGTTCGTCGCGCACCAGCCCACCGCTGGAGCGCCGGGTGGCTTTCCGGGTGCGGACTCCGGTCGCGTCATGGACGTAGTAAGTCCGATCGACGGCCACCGAGCCCGCCTCGCCGTCCGCGTCGACCACCTGGCGCCACGTCGACCTCAGCCGGTCCCGGTGGTCCCACTCCATCCGGGCCAGGTGCGGCATCGCCACCGTGTTCCCGTGGGCGTCGTAGGCGTACGCCTCCCGTGGCCCGTCGGTGCTGGACGTGGCAAGGAGCCGGTTCCCGGAGTCCGCGGCGTAGTGGAACTCCCGTCTCCAGCCGGGGCGTTGCGGATCGCTCCCGCGGTGGGCGATCCGCAGCAGGTTGCCCACGGCGTCGTACGCGTACCGCTCCACGTACCGCCCGACGGCGATCCCGTCCTCCACATGCGCGAACGACCGGTGCCCCCCGGGCCGTGGGCCGCCCGCGTCGACGAGTCCGAGCTGCTCGCGCCCTGTCGCCTCGACCAGGCGGTACAGCGCGTCGTAGCGGTAGGCGGACTCGCCCGTGACGCGCTGATTGCGGAAGAAGACAGGCGGTACGGCGTCGTCCCGCACCAGCAGCAGGTTGCCCGCGGCGTCGTACGTGTAGTGCTGGTCCTGCACACACCTGGCCCCGAGGCAGGTGCGCACCCGGACCAGCCGGAACGTCAGCGGGTCGTACGTGAAGTCGGTGACGAGCCCGTTCCCGCGCTCGATACGGGTGCGCTGACCGCGGGCGTTGCAGCGGATGGCGGTGACGACGTCCGTCCACACCGGTTGCCCGTCGGCGTCCAGCTCGCCCTCGATCTGCACCTGGAGGGCGCGCAGTTGGGTGGAACGGCCGTACCGGTAGCGGGTGACGCTCGGCGCCGAGTCGAGGGCGGGCGAGGTCAGCACGATCGGGCGGTTCATCGCGTCCAGGCGCGTGGAGGCGTCGAGACGCGCGGGTTCCAATTCGACGTCGCCCGCGGCCTCCGACACAGCCCAGTCCAGTACCCGGTCGTAGGCCACGGCCACGCGCCGCGTGGACGACCTCGGGCTGCCCTTGAAGTCGTAGCCGTCGCACACCGCCAACCCGGCCTGGTCGTAGCGCCTGTGGATACGCCCGCGCAGATTGCGCTCCTCGGCGTCCGGCAGCGTCTCCCCGTAGACGACCCGCTCCACGGTCACCTCGGCCTCGGGCCGCTCGGCGTCGGCGCCCGTCACCAGGACGGCGACGGGGCGACGGCCGGCGTCGTAGCGGGTGCGGGAGACATGGCCCCGGGAGTCCCAGGTGCGCAGTTCCTGGTCGAGGACGTCGGCGAGCCGCAGGCGGGTCCCCGAGTCGAGCGCCCAGTGCCGGAGGACCCGGCCGAGCAGGTCGTGGTCGGCACGGCTGACCGCACGCCCCCGCGGATCGTCGTCCGGCATGGCGTCGTGGACGGCGAGCACCTCGCCGGTGATCGCCAGCACCACCCGGCTGTCCACCGCGTGCTGCCCGTCCGTGCGCCGGACCAGCACGGCCCGGCCCAAGGCGTCGAACCACTCCTTGTCCGGGGTGTTCGCATGGGCCGCGCTGGCCCGGGCGGCCTCCTGCTCGGCGTCGCCGAGCCCGCCGTCGATCCGCTGCTCGTACCACGGCCGCCAGTCCGCGGGCAGGAGGCCGGACAGGCCGCGGGTGGCCACGGCGATGTCCGCGTCGTGGCGTGGATCGTCGAGGACGGTGTCCGCCCGGTCCCAGGTGCTCGACCACCAGGCGCCGAACACCCGCTTGGTGTACGTCCCGTCGGGGAAGACGGTCGCGACCAGCCGCTGCGTGGCGTCGTAGCAGCGGACGGTCGACACGCCCTCGCGCCGACCGGGTTCGTAGCGGTGGGTGGAGGTGAAGTACGGCTCGTGGAACAGGACGACGTTCGCCTTGTTGTTGTAGACCTTCCAGCCGCTGGAGATCCAGCCGCCCGGCTCGTCGCTCCGGGTCTTGGCCTGGATCTCCCGCCCGGACCCGTCGACGTAGACGAACTTCTGCTGGAGCGGCGAGGATTCACCCGGTGCCAGGTCGCTCAGGTGCCGTTCGCGCAGGATGGTCCGCACCGACAGCGGCTGGACCACCGGCTCGGACGCCGTACGGCGGACCGCCTCCAGGTCGTAGCAGACGCGCCGGGTCGCACCGAGCAGCAGCCGTTCGGCGTCCTCGACGCCGTCCCCGCCCGGCGCGTCGACGAACGCGTCGTCGAACCCCTCCAGCGAGTCCCCGAGCCGCTCGCCCCGCTTGCCCATGGCCGCCGTCGCCACGACGAGCCCGAGGGTGTCGAGCGCCACGGCGGAGCGGTTGCCGTTGGAGTCCGTCACCAGGACCGGTCTCATCAACCGGTAGTCCAGGCCGGAGTCCTCGCGCACCCCGTCAGGACCGCGCTCGCCGACCGTGCTGCGATTGCCGAGGCTGTCCACCGTGTCGACCGGCAGCAGGTCGTACCGGTCGTAGCGCACCTCACGGTCGGGACTGGTGACGCCGTCCTGGAAGGGATCGCGGTAGCGGCGCGCCCGGAAGAAGTGCTGCCGGGCGTACGTGAGTTCGTGCTGCGCCGCCTCGCCGGGAAAGGCGCCGGCCGGCCCGAGGAAGGTCCGCCCCGACGGCACCCACCACTCGCCGGGGGCGTCACCGGGCACATAGCCGCCCTCGCGCAGGACCGCGTCGAGGTCGTCGGGCGCGAGCACCGGCCGCCCGTCCCGGGTCAGGACCCGGGCCAGGACGTCCTGGGTGAACGCCAGGGTCAGACCGAGCCCGGGAATCGCCCGCCGCCCCGCGCGGCCCGGCGGCAGCAGGGCGAGCGGGTCGGCGCCGCCGAGGTCGTCGGGACGGTACAGGGTGCGGGTGCGCCGCAGCAGCCGGTGCGGCCGGGCGAACGGCGCCCCGGACCCCGTCCAGTCCTCGAACCGCAGCCAGCCGCCCTCGGGCACGACGACGTCCCGCACCTCGATCGTGCTCTGCTGCGCGGGCACCGGCAGCCGGTAGTGACCGGGATCGTCCAGCAGCGGCTCACTGTGCTCGTACCGGACGGCGGTGACCAGGGTCCGCGCCTGCTCCTCCCGGTCGACCCGCGTCGTGAGCTGCGTGTCGGTGGCCAACCGCCCGTAGGAGATGGCCACTTCTTCCAGCGCCTGGCCGAACTCGTTGACGCGCAGGGTGATCGCATGCGTGACCCGCGGATCGTCGCGGTCGCGTTCGTAACGGGACGTCAACTGCTCCCGGGGATGTGCGAGGAACACCGCGTGCCGACCACGGCCGGCCGGCTGCAGCAGCCGTACGGTGAAGTTCCGCTCCAGCACGCTGTACGGCACGGACTCGTGCTCCGAGCCGTCGAGCCCGTACACCTCCTGCCGCAGCAGCATGCCCTTGAGCGCACGGCACGCCTCGCGCTCCTCCTGCGGGGTCAGCCCCTCGGGCAGGACGCTGTCGGGCAGACCGTCGCGGGCACACCCCTCGTCGTACTCGTGCGCCGACTCGCCGCCCGGCCCCCGCACGCCGGTGTGGAACCAGCTGCGGGTGTGGACGGGCGCGACCGGGTGAGAGTTCTCCCAGCCCGCGTCTCCCGCGTCTCCCGCGTCTCTCGCGTCTTTGGCAGCGTCGAAGTCCTCCGTGTCCCACTGGTCGACGACCGCGAAGCCGCGCAACTCCCGCTCCACCGGGTCGAAATACTGGTCGTGGTAGGCGTAGCGCGTGGTCAGCCGGTGCCGGGCCACCACGTCGATCGACTCGACCCGCTCCACCACCTGCACCGGGAACGGCGCCCGCGTGCGCCAGGGCCGCCCTGCGGCCTCGTCCTCGAGGTAGAAGGACGTCGAGGAGCGGTAGTGGATCCGGGTCTCGGCGCCGAGGTTGTTGGTCGTGCGGGTCAGCAGATGCGGCTTGGCGCCCATGAGATCGACGTAGCGCACGGACCGGCCCGCGTTCCCGGGCAGGGGAGAGGTCCAGACGAGGCATGCCGTGCCGTTGCCGAACAGGTCGACGACGTCGCAGTCGTCGACGTCGGTGGCCGGGGGCAGGCCGTGCAGCCGGACCTCGCGGCTGAGGCCGTTGCCGGACTGGTTGAAGTACAGGCGCGGCCCGTCCGGATGGAGGTAGACGATGTCGCTGGTGCCGGTCCCGTCGATGTCCGCCAGGCGCACCCGGCCCGGGGAGAAGCGGTCGTCGGCGTCGAAGCGCGGGCAGTTCTCCAGCAGTTGACGCGCGCCGAAACGGCCGTAACCGAGATTCGGCCAGTAGCACACCTGCGCGCAGCCGATCCGTACGAGGTCCCGCAGCCCGTCGCCGGTCATGTCCGCCAGCAGCAGCGCACCCGAGTCGTCGGTGAACACCACGCGGGTGCCCCGCCACTGCGCCGGATCGACCGGCACCCGCTGCTCGCGGCCGAAGCCCGATGTGCCGAGCCCCTCGTGCCAGCCCAGCTCGTCGGGCGTCAGGCGCAGCACGTCGACGAGCCCGTCCCCGGTGACGTCGACCAGGCGCAGGTCGGCCCCGGGATCGCTGACCAGCGGGCCGGCGAAGGGGCGGAACGGCCGCCAGCCGCCGTGCTCGTCCTGCTCGTACACGCCGGCCGGCGGTCCGGTCAGGTCGACGACGTCCAGGCGGCCGTCCCCGCTGAGGTCGAGCAGTTCCGCCCCAGCGGCGAGGCTCCGGTTCGGCACCCGGGGCACGGGCGCCGGCTCGCCGAAGTGCGGCGCGTCCGTGAGCGCGCTGAGGTTGCGCAGGTAGTACCAGGCTCCCGGATGCTCGGTCAGCACCCCGGGAATGCCCTCGCCGTGCAGGTCCACCCAGCGCAGCCGGCCGGGGCCGTGTGGGAGCCGGGCCAGCTCCCGCGCCTCCACCGTCTCCACCTCGTGCCGGACGGCGACCTGGCTGTAGGCCAGCTCCACCGGCGGGAACGCCTTGCGCCGGTACCCGCCCCCGGGCCGGCGCCGGAAGCGGGCGTGGGTGACGGCGGTCAGCTCCGAGTAGACCGGCCGGGTCGCCTCGTCCGGCGCCGGGGTCGGCGCGTACGTCAGCTCGGTCGCGGCCACGAGACAGTCGCCGCCGACGTCGGACTCCTCGGGGAACGAGTGGAACATCAGCAGCCGACGGCACAGCCGCTCGGTGCGCAGCTCGAAACCGCTGCGGCGTGAGGAGAACGGATCGGGGCGAGGCGACCAGGGCCGGTCCGGCTGCGGGCCCGGCCGCTCCTCGTCGTGGCCGCCGTAGTCGAGCACGAGCGTGAAGTACCACCGCATCGCACGCAGTTCGGCCGTCGTCACGGAGAGCGGGCGCTCCCCGGTGTCGTCCAGGAGGGGGACGGCGTTGCCGTACCGGACGCACCGCAGATAGCGCTGGGCCCGGTCCCGTACGCCGTCGCCGCGGTCGTACTCGTAGGCGATCGCGTTGCCGCGGTCGTCGCGGGTCTGGCTGATCAGCCAGGAGAACACGCGCTCCGGCTCCTCGGGGTCGCTGATCCGGGAGTCGGCGTCGATGCCGTATACCGTCAGGACGTTGTCCGGGGACCAGGAACGCCAGTGCACATCGGCGGGGTCGTCGAGGCTCGTCCAGCGCTCGATCCGGGCGAAGCTCGCCTCCACCCGGGGACGGTAGCCGCGCACCACATGGCCGCCCACCCGCCGGTCCTGCCCGGTGGGGACGAGGTCCTCGGCGCTGGACAGGACGAACACGTCGGACTCGTGTGCGTCGTCGTAGCGGGGCAGCCCCTTGTCGGTGCGGCGCGTGATGGACGGCAGCCGCAGCGAACAGCCGAACCCGAACGGCCCGTTGCCCTGCCCGGTGTCGTAGGCGAGCGACATCTGCGGGCCGAAGCCGTCCCGGCCGGCGGTGAGGAGAACGGGAATCGCGAACGACCCCGTGCCCGTCACCGCGTCCGTGCCGAACTTCTCCCCGATCCCGCGCACCGCCCCGCCGGCCGAGGGCAGTTCCGCCCCGGGCAGCGGATCCTGCCGGGGCCGGACAGGGCCGGACTCGGTGTCGTCCTGCGCCCCGCCCGGGAAGGCGGGCGGGCCCTGGTCCAGGTCGGTCATCGCCCGCTCCGGTCACACTCGTCGACCTCGTAGCTGCACAGCAGCCACAGCCGCGACACCTCCCCGAACTGCGGCGGCACCGTCACACTGCCCAGGTCCGCCTCCCGTGCGCCGGGCACCAGGGTGGGAACGCCCTGTGCGTCGAGGTCGGGCAGCACACCGTGGAACAGCTCGGGCCAGTCACGCGAGGCCACGCACTCCACGACCTCGTACTCCTCGGCCCCCCGACGCCCGGGCGGCCTGAACCGCACCGGGTGGTGCACCGACGGGCAGGCGCCCCCGGCCTCGAGGAAGAACTCCACCCGGCGGATGCGCAAGCCCCGGTTGCCGGGCAGGAACGGGAACATCGCGCGGGACAGCCGCAGCGGCAACCGCCGCTCCTCGTGCTCGGCGGCGCGCGAGAAGGAGGACCACATCTGCGGCAGGTCCTGCTCGACGTCGAAGACGCGCAGCCCGTCCCCGGGCAGCCGCCTGCGTGCCTCCCGCCGCGCCGCCTCCGCCAGGGCCGTGCCGCCCTCCCGTGCCGTGTAGTTCAGGTGGAGGACGACATCGGTCACGCTCGACAGGTCGAACTGGTTGTCGTCCTGGGGGAGTTCGAGGAGCCAGCGGCTGACCGCGCCCTGGTACTCGAAGTGCAGATAGCGCTCGTCCTGGAAGCGGACCTCGAACATGCCGCTGTCGTTCTGGCCGCTGGAGGTGGCCACCGCCTCCCGGGCGGCGTACCGGCGCACCGCACGCGGATCCTCGGGGAGCAGGGCGTAACCGCCGTGGCCGCAGCCCGTGTCGGAGTCCTCGCAACAGTCCCCACAGCCACACCCGTCGGCCCGCGTGGAACAGCACGGCGCCGGCTCGGGCGTCAGCACCGGACTCACCCGTGTCGTACTCGCCAGCAGCGTCAGCCGCGCGTGCACCCCGGTGTACGGCCCGGCGACACACGGCACCGTCAACGCCACGCTCTTGATCCGGCGCAGATAGTGCCCCGGGTGGTCCCGGTCGAACAGCCACTCCGGCAGCTCGATCTCGCACCGCCCGGTGGCCTGCAGCCGCAGGAACTCCACCGGCGCGTGCAGGCGCAGCGAGATGTGCTTGGTCAGCTCGTACTCGCGCTCGTTGAGATCGAGGTACGCCTGCTCCATCCGGCGCAGCCCGAGCGTGAGCCGCTCTCCGGCGAGCAGCCCCTCGTGCAGCCGGTCCCAGCGCGCGTCGGCGAGGAAGTTCCGCGCGGGCAGGGCGCGTTCGAGCTCGAAGGCGCGCCGCGCCTGCACCGCCGCACGGGCGGCCAGCTCGTACGTCTGCCGGTAGAGCGCGGCCGTCTCCTGCTGCAGCCACAGGAACAGGGCGTGGCCCGTGAGCTTGTCCCGGACGACCTCCTCGGTGATCCTGGCCTGCTCCCAGCGCAGTTGCTGCTCGTCCAGCTCGTGCAGCGCGGCGTCCCGGCGGCGCTCGGCCGCGAGGATCTGCCGCTCGATCTGCTCGATCTCGATGTCGTGGATCTCCACCTGGTGCCGCCACTCGGCCGTACGCCGGTCCCAGCCGGCCTCGGTCAGCCGCTCCGAGGCGGTGATGCCCGCGATCGTCCCGAAGATCCCCGCGATGCGCGACGCTGCCGAGAACACCCCGGCGAGCTTGGTGCCGAGCGGCAGCTGATTGGCGTTGAGCGGGCCCAGGCCGGCCACGCCCAGCCAGATGTCGGGGATGAAACCGAGCGCCTGTCCCGTCGCCTCCAGCGGGATCGCCGTACCGTGGCTGCCGACGGACTGCTCGGTCAGCGACAGGTAGTCGTTCTCGCCCTGGATCAGCCCCGCCTCCACGAGGTCGGCGTAGTAACGGCGGTGGGTGAGGGCGATCTGCTTGGTCTTCTGCAACGCCTGCACTTGCCAGTCCGCGTCCCGCCACTGCAACCGCCGGGTCTGCACCGACAGCGCGTGCAACTGCCGCTCCTGGTCCGCGCGCAGGGCCGCGAGGAACTCGGCGTCCCCGCGCTCGAACGCGCTCTGCAGCGCCACACCGAGGCCGTGCACCTCCGCGGCGAGATCGCGGGCCCGGCCGACCAGGAAGGCGAAACGGTAGGGACTGTCCGGCACACAGACGTCGTCGCAGCCGAGCCGCTCGGTGTTCCCCAGGAACGGCCCGCCCGGCGGCCACAGCGCGGGCAGCCGCTGCGCGTCCAGGCAGGCGCGGATCAGACACAGCCGGTCCTCGACACTGTCGTAGAGCCCGATCAGCCGAGGGTTCGGCGGTGCCGGATGCGGGACGAGCGCGGCGACCGTCGGCGCCTCGCCCGGCGGCGTCGTATCGGCGTCGAGCACCAGACGCGGCCGTCGGCCCAGGATCGCCTTCAGCCCGTCGAAGACCACCCGCGCCTGGCTGAGATCCTCGGGGCTGCCCCCGGCCCGCAGCAGCGCGTCGCCCCACTCCAGCAGGGTCTCGGCGTGGTGCAGCACGATGCTGCGCCGTCGCGCGTCCTGCTCGGAGGCACGCGTGCTGTCCGTGCAGCATCCGCGATGCCTGCGGTCCTCCTCCCGTCCGTGACAGCGCAGCCAGGAGGCGTCCCCGTGGGCGACGTCCGCGGCGAGCCGGTACCAGCCGAGTGCCGCACCGGGCCGGCAGTGTGCGCGCAGCGCCGCCGCCACGGCCGTCGCCGGGGCGTGCGGCGAAGCCGGCACCAGCGGTGCCCCGGGGCTGTGGAACACGAAGTAGGGATACGCGGGCAGCTGTCCCGGGTGCACCGGACCGGCCGGCGGCTGCGGCGCCGGTGGTGCGGCCACGGCCTGCGGCAGTACGACGACGTCGTCGGCCGCGATGTCGTAGCGGAACCCGGGCGGCTGAGCCGCGTGGCCGGGCGGCGCGATGCCGCCGGTGACGACGAGGCGGACGGAGTCGTCGGTGCGTCCGGCGAAACCGAGCGTCGCACCGGCCGTGCAGCGCAGGGCCTCACTGCTGTGGCGGACGGGGCCGAACTCCCCGTGCCGCACCCGGCACCACGCCAGCCGCACAGCATGCGTCTCCGGCCACGCCAGCAGGCCGGGCACCTGGTCGGGCTCGTGCCAGAGCCAGCCCGGGTCCTGCTCGACGCTGTCGTGGAGCCGGGCGTCGACGAGCCAGAAGTAGTACTCGTCGACGTACGGGCCGTGCTCGCAGCCGCAGGTGGCACAGCACGACGACGCGGCGGGGCCCGGCAGCAGGCCGATCGTCCCGGGCCCGGCCGTGACCGCCGGGTCCCCGGCGGCGGCGACCCGCAGGAAGCGGGTACCGAGCCGTACGGGTGCCTCGACCCACCAGGGCAGCTCCACCGCTGCCGGGCTGTCGTCGTCGCCGGGCCGACCGCGCTCGTCGCGCCGCGGGGCCGCCCCCAGCCCGACCGGGCCGTCGCGCGGCGGCTCGTGGTCGCCCCTGCCATGGCCTGGCGGCTGCTGGTCGTCACCATGGCCCGGCGGCCGTTGGTCGTGTCCGCCATGCCCCGGCGGCTGCCCGCCGTCCCCGCCATGCCCCGGCGGCTGCCCGCCGTCCCCGCCATGCCCCGGCGGCTGCTGGCCGTCACCGTCTCCGCCGTCGGGCGGTACGTCGCCGCGGTCGCCGGACGGTGCGTGCACCGCCGCGAGCCACGACGGCCGGGCATGCCGCTGAGGCGTCCCCAGCAGATCGAACCCGTGCCGGGCGGGGTCGACCTCGCGCAGCGTGGCAGGGTCGCGCACCTGGAGCAGCGCCAGGCCCGGGTGCTCCGGTGCGGGCGGCTGCGCCCATACGTCGAGCCCGCCCGGCTCCGGCCGGGTCAGCGTGACCTGCCGCAACTGCGCCTCGAAGAACGCGAACGCCTCACTGCGCCGGGCCAGCGCCAACTCGTCGACGTCGACCCAGTTCTCGCGGTAGAACCGCCGCCGCGCGCACGCCTGCCACACCTGATAGCGCGCGAACTGCGCGTCCCACAACGCGAGGAACCCGGGAGCCGGCACCCAGTCGGGCTCGTGACCGAGCCGCGCCCGGCTGACCAGCGTCTGTACGGCGCTGATGGCGTCGTCGACGCGGCTGACCCGTTCGCACAGTCCGGCTTCGACGTCCTGGAGCAGCAGGTCGCTCAGCTGCCGGGCCTCGCGGACCGGGGTGCCGCCGACGCCGGTGACCCGGTCGAAGCGGGTGAGGTGGGCGAGCAGGGCGGCGCGACCGCGTGTGCGCAGACCGTCGTTCAGGGCGCGCAGATCGCCGTACCGGCGGGGCGGTCCCGCGGACAGATATCCGTCGGCGACGAAGGCGGTGAGGTTGGCGTTGCCGCCGGCCGCCGGGTCGTCCGCGGCCCACAGGTCCGGCCGCGCGGTGCGCACGTCCGCGACCAGGAAGCGGCGCAGCACCCTGCGCAGCAGCAGGTCGGCGTGCCAGACGCGGATCGGCCAGCGCTCGTCCACGAGGTCGTCGCTGACCAGCGCGGGCCCGCCGTCGAACAGCGTGACGAGCGAGGTGCGCAGCAGATCGACGCCGACGTACCGCAGCAGGTCCGCGGGCAGGTCGGGGTGGCCCTCCGCCGACTCGTGGAACAGCAGCCACAGGGGCCGCTCCGGGGAACCCGTCGTCCCGGCCCGCGTGACCGTGTGGTCGAACAGGCGCTCCCAGATGTCGGTCAGCGCCTGCTGCCGGGCGACCGACGGCGCGGCCCGCAGGTCCACGGCCGGATCCGGGGACAGGTAGGGGTCGGCCACCGGCAGCAGGTCGGGGTCGAAACCCGCCAGGTGCACCGCGTAGGCGGCGCCCTCCTTGCGGTAGGCCGCTCCGGAGAACCGGTCCGGGTGCGTGAGCAGGTAGCCGATCTCGGACTGTCCGTCGTCCGCCACAGGGGCGGCGGACAGTCCGAGCCGGTGGGCCAGCAGCAGCGCCTTGAACGCCCGCTGGTAGGTACGGCGTACGTCGCGCAGCGAGCCGGTGTACCGCTCGCGCAGGGCACGCCGCTCGACGTCGGTGAGGTCCTGAAGGCCGCCGTCCAGCGGGCCGGGGTCCTGGGTGCGCCGGTAGAGCCGGTGCTGGGGGAGGGCGACGGGGCGGCCCTCGGAGTCCGGGCCGCGGTAGGCGAGTTCGAATCCGGTCGTGGCCGGCCGTACGTCGTCGGCCTCGGCGAACTCCGGTGCCGGCTGAACGAACTCGATCTCCACGTCGTAGGCGCCGCGGCGCAGTTCGAGTTCGGACGCGCACTCGGGTGCGCCCGTCTCGCCCGGCCAGTGCCGGGCCAGCACCACCCAGACGCGCTGCCCCCGGCGCAGTACGACACGCCAGCGCCGGGCCCGCGCGGCCTCGGGGTCGGGGATCTCGCCGTCCTGCCCGGGCGCACCGGCGTAGAAGGTGTACGCGCCGCCGGTCTCGACCAGCAGGCTGCCGGTCCAGCGGACGGCGAAGCCCTCCGCGGCCCCGAGCGGCTCGCCGGTGGGGTCGCTCAGTGCGAACCCGTTGCGGACCCCGGCGAACCGGCCCTGCCCCGCCGTCAGCGTGGCGTCGAGCCCCGGCACCAGGCCGGGCACGGCGACGGCGGCCTCGTCGCGGCCGGGACCGAACAGCCGTAGTCCGGAGGTGGGCTGCCGCCACACGAGCGGGCCCTCTCCGGACGTGGTGACCCGGCGGTACTCGCCGAGCAAGCCTGTGCCGGTGACCGAGAGCAGGGCGGCCAACGCGGCCCCGTTCACACCGTCCCAGGTCACGGCTGGCGTGGTCCCGGCGTCGTTCTCCCACGGGGCGAGGCCGGCGTTCTCGTCGCCGTGCAGCGCCAGCAGCAGGGCCTTGGCGAGCGCGGCCGTCCCTTCGCGGCGGTGTCCCGTCGCCGCCTCGACGTGCCCCGCGAGATGGTCCGCGACGACGCGCGCACGCGCCACCGCCCGGCGCACCGAGCGGGCGAAGAAGGCGAACCGCTCCCGTTCGTCCTCCTCGTGCACGAGGAGACGCAGCGCGGCCTCGGCGTCCTCGAAGAGGAACGCGAACGGCGTCAGGTCGGCTCGCGGTCCCGCGAGCAACTCCCGTACGGCGTGCTGCTCTTCGGGGCGCAGCTGACGGATCCGGCCCAGCTTCGCGGCCACCGCCTCGTCCCGCAGCGGGAGCCCGGCGGTGAGCCGGCCGGCGGCATGACGGAACGGGCCGTCGGGCGGGGTGTTCCACATGGCGGGCGGCGAACCGGCCAGCGGGGCGCTCCAGCGCCGGTCCTCGACCGGTACGACGATGCCGTCGTCCTCCAGCAGCGAGGGGAAGAAGTGTGCCCCGAGCCGGTACAGCGGGTCCGCGCCGGGAGCGCTCGTGTAGCCGAACTCGGTGCGCAGGGCGGCGTCGATCTGCGTCCACGACCAGTCGGCGGCATCTTCCGTGTCATCGACGGCGAGCAGTCGCTCGCGCAGCCGCCACAGCGAGTTGGCCGTGTCGTCGTCCGGCAGCGTCAGCGGATCGTCCCGCGTCTCGTTGGGCGACGGCAGGCTGAACGGGTCGTCGCCCTGGGCGTGGTCCCGTACGGTGAACAGGAACAGCAGTTCGCCGACCCCGAGTTCGCTTGCGTACAGCTTGGCCAGCACCTCGGCGAAGCGCAGTGTGCTGGTGGGGCGTGCGTGCCATCGCGCCTGCGGGTCGGCGGGGTCGAACCCGGCGAGCACCGACAGCGGGTCGAGGTTCTCGGCGAGGATCTCCAGGAACCTCGCGGGGCGGGGCCGGCAGCCGAAGCGCCGCACGGCGTGCTCGCCGGTGTGCTTCAGCAGCGCGCCGACCGCCCAGTCCCAGTGCGGGTCGTCCGGCCCGGCCCACAGGGCGAGCAGCGGGCTGCGCCCGGTTCCCGGCGGGGTCCCGGCCGGGGGTTCGTGGCCGTGCGGCGCCAGGGGCAGTCCGAAGTGGCGGCGCAGGAGTTGCAGCGCGGCCAACTGCCGGGCGAAGTCGGGGACGGGGGAACCGTCAGCAGCGAACAGAGGCAGTACGGCGACCACATCGGCCAGTTGATCGAAGCCGAAGGCGGGTGTGCAGGCGCGGTTGAGGATCCGCCACAGGCGTACGACGACCGCGAGGCGGCGCAGGTCCGCCAGGAAGAGGTCGAGCACGTAGTCGTCGAGCCGACAGGGCTCGCAGTCGGGGAACGCGGGCTCCTCGGCTTCTTTCGCTGTACGGTCCTGGCCCTCCTCGCTCCGGCGTCCGAACGGGACGATCCCGCTGCGCCACAGGTCGAGGAAGTCGCACCAGTCCAGGCCGGTCGCCTCGAGGAACCGCGGCAGCCGGACGACGAGGTCCGTCCAGGAGCGGTCGTTCTCGGTCTGGCGGGCGAACCCGTAGTACTCCCAGACGGGGGTGCCCTTCCTCGGGCTGGTGGTCGGGCCGGGGGAGAACAGCAGGGCGTGTTCCTGCGGGCTCATCCCGAGGAACTCCAGGGCGACGGGCAGCCGCAGCGGGTAGCGCCACAGGGTGCGGCGGAACTCGGCGGGTTCGGCGGCCGGGTCGATCACGAACTCGGTGATGTCGCGGCGGAAGGCCCGCATGACCTCGTACCGGGAGGTGCCCAGCACGTCGAGGTGGCTGCGCGCGATGTCCAGCGCCTGGTGGTAGGGCAGGAGCGGATGGCTGACGTCGGTGGCGAGGGGCGTGTACGTGGCGCCGGCCGGCAGCGGCACCGCGGGGGTGGAGTGCTCGGGCCGGGCCGCGAGATCCTCGTCGGTGAGATCGGCGGAGGTGTCGTGGACGGCCCCCTTGCCCGTCCCCGGGCTGCCGGCGAGGGCCTCCAGGGACTCGTCGACCAGGTCGACGACGGGGATCGCGGTGCCCAGGTTCGCGGCGGTGGCGCGCAACTGGTCGACGGGACCGCGGCGGGCCACGACGAGGTCGCCGAGGGTGGGCGGCGCCCCGTCACCGTGCGGTGTGCCGTCCGGGTGGTGGCAGTCGGCGGTGAGCGGGAGGGCGAGCAGGGCCTTGAGGTAGGCGACGGGGCCGAGCGCGGACAGGTGGTCGGGTGGCCGGCAGTCGACGAGGCAACCGTCGGGATTGACCGGCACCGGCACCTGGCCGTCGCCGCCCGGCTCCGGATCGGGGGACGGGCCACCGGCCGCGGAGCCGAGGACGTCGGCGTAGTCGACGGCGACGGTGCCGACCAGGGCGTCCCGCAGGCCCTGTCGGGTACGGGCGGCGACCTGCGCGGCGCTGGTGAAGCCGCGGGCGTAGAGGGCCTCGGCGATCGAGAAGCGCAGCGGTGCCGGGACGACGGCGACGAGCCGCATGAGGTCGTCGACCGTCGCGATCGCGGCCGCGAGCCACTCCCGCCCACGCGTGTCGGTCGGGAACAGGGTGTTCCCGACGTCGTTCAGCGCGTCCTGGACGTGTCCTGGGTCGTTGGTGCCGCCGAACACGAAGTCGGCACCCGCGCGGGCGTGGTAGGCGGCCGTGAAGCGGTTGACGGGATCGCCGTCGGGCACCCGCAGCAGCGGTGGCGCGTCCGGGGCGTTGTCGGGGGCGGCCTGGACCGCCGAGGCGAGGACGAAGAACTTACGCACCTCCTGGATGAACGCCTGCAGCCGTTCGTCCAGGGAACCGGGCCGGGTGAAGTCGGGCAGAGTGCCGGGCCAGGACGCGTCGCCACGGAAGAACGCCTCCCACGCGGCCGCTGTGATCCGGGAGAGGGCGGGCGCGTCGGCGGGCGCGAGCGTGGCACGGATCTTCGTCCGCAGCGGGGTGTTGCCGGGCTGGACGACGTACCCGCGGGTCAGCGCCGTGAGCACGAGGTCGAGGTGACCGCTCGCGTGGGTCGTGACGATGGTGTCCCAGAAGCCGGTGTCGATGTCGACCTGGGTCACCGCGAGCCAGCCGGTGACCAGCGCCAGGACATCGCCGGTCGCGGCGATCCGCGGCGGCTTGCCCGAGGTGTCCCCGAGGGCGCGCAGCCGGCGTACGGCCTGAGCGATGGTGACGGCGGGGGCGTCCGCGACCGGTGGCTGACCGGCGGGGAGCGGTGGCGGGGAGGCCGGGGGCTGCTCCTTGATCACCCCGGTGTCCTTGGCGGCCTTGAGCATGACGCGCAGCCGCTCGGTGTCCGCGAGGAGGGCGGACCGGTAGCGCTGCTCGGCGTCGAAGGTGACGGGCAGGCCCGCGCCGAGCGCGTAGAAGTAGCGCGCGGGCACGGTGAACCGGGCGTTCGCCGGGAGGTTCGTCACCAGGGCCCGCGCGGTGGTGTACCGCTCGCCGGTGCCGGTCTGCCCCGGCAGCACGGGGAACGTGAGGGCCGCCTGGGTGGTCTTCGTCGTCCGGTCCTCCGCGTCGACCGCCGTGGTGAGGGCGTAGACATAGCTCGTCAGGCGCTCGGCGTCCGCGTCGCCCTGGGCGTAGTACGAGGTCAACTTGGCCTCGAACTTGCCGCGTTCGGCGTCGTCGGCGGTACTGACCGGCGTGGTGTACAGCTTGCCGAGGTCGGTCGTGCCGGGCACCGGCATCGGCCGGAACTTCTGGTTCCAGACGATCTCACGGGCGACGTGCCGGGCCTGCGGCACACTGAGCCCGGTCAGGGAGACCGGCCCTCCAGGGTCGTGTCCCAGCACCCGGGCGACGGCGTTCAGCAGCCCGTCGTACGCCGGCGGGCTGCCGTCGGCGGGCAGTTCGACGTACGCGTCGGCCGGGTCGATCTGGGTGCCGGCCGGGGGTACGGCGAGGTACAGCGAGGTCGGGCCGATGCCGGGAAACACCCCGCGGTCGACCGGGATCGACCCGGTGGCCTCCGGTACGTTCATGAAGATCCGGCGGACGAGGATGACACCGCCGCCCCGTGACACCTCCACGCGCAGATCCCGTGTGCCGTGCTCGGGACGGCCCGCGGGCGGGTTCGGCGGGGCGATCTCGAAGAGCGCGGTCGCCGAGGCCAGCCGCTCGAACACGCCCGACAGCGGGCTGGTGAGCCGGAAGTGCTGGACGATTCCCGTGTTCGGGTGCGGCAGTTCCGGATGCAGCGGATCCAGCGGAGCCACGTAACTCGCGGGATTGCCGATCTGCGCCTCGCCACCCGACGTGGACAGATCGAACACACGGATCGTCAGCCCGTTCAGTGCCGACGAGAAATCCGAGCCCGAGACCGGGTCCCCCAGGGGGTGCAATCGAACCACGACCAGCGCCATGTGCACCTCCAACGTCCCGGCGTCACCGGGTAGATGTGGGGTTTACGCATGTCGGACTGTATCGGCGCAAGACAGGCGCTGAGTAGCGTTTTCTGAAAGGTCGTCATTTTTAGCCCCGTTGATCAGTGTTGCCCGACTTCAAAGGCGCGCCGAATCGGTTCGCTTTCACTTGATCAACCGGCCTGTCAGTCCGGTTCCAGGGTTGAGGTCGCAGGTGCCCGACGTTTCAATATGCTGTCCTGTCCCATCAGCCACAGGGTGGATCGCCGATGAAGCGTCCGGCGCGCAGCACGAGTTGGAAGAAGAACACCAAGCAGGCCGCCGCACTCGTAGCCCTCGGCGGATTTTTTGCACTGTCGCTGTGGCTCGGTGATGAGCTGTGGACTCTGTCCGCGTACTGGCCGGCATCCGGAATCGGATTCGGCGCCACCGTCGGCGTGCTGCTCCCGATCACGTTCACGGCCGCCAGGCGCTCCTTCCGCCGGATGTACTCGGAGGAGAGCAAGTACTCGCCCCGGTGGGTCGTGGCCGGCATCGGGTACGCAGCCGTGGCCCTGGTGAGCGCGTTGGCCGCATCCCGCGCGATCCCCGGAAGGGGCTCCTCGGCCCCCTGCCACAGCGAGTGGCAGCCGTGCTGGGTCAACCACCTCTACCCGGGGGCCTTCCTCGTGACACTTGGCAGCCTGGCCGCGACGGTGGCGCTCATGCATTGGCTGCCGAGCTGGATGTCCAAGCTCCGCGCCCTGTCCCGCCGGTAGCCGGCGAGGTCGGCGGAGTGGGAGGGGGAGTGTCGGGAACCGTCAGGAGGGCGCATGGCTCTACCTGCTCGCCCGGGGATGGAGCCGTCGGCGGTCTCGCCTCGCCCGAGGGTTGCCGAAGCGCGCTGCCGGAGCGTCGGTGTCAGGCCCCCGCTCTGGTCATGCTCGGTCCTGGCGCGAGGGCCTGAGCCCTCGCATGGCGAGTTCGACGACGTCATCGACGTATGCCTCGTCGTGCGGGCCGTGCACGACGAGCAGCCGGTAATACAGCTGGGCGTAGATCAGCTCGATGGCGCGGTACGGGTCGATGTCGGGGGCGACCTGTCCGTCCGCCTGGGCTCGGCGGATGCGCTCGGCGACCAGCGCGCTGGCGGGGTCGATGAGGCGTTTGCGGAACTCCGCGGCGAGGTGGGGGTCGTGCTGGGATTCGGCGACGATCGACGCAAGCACACTGCGGGTGTCGCCGATCGTGTCGATCCAGGCGTCCTTGACCATCAGCTTCAGGTCGGCCTCGAAGTCGCCGGTCTGCGCGGTTTCGAGGCGCCGGTGCAGGCGCTCTTCCAGCTGTTGCGCCCACGCGTCGAGGACGACCGCGCCTTTGGAGGGCCACCAGCGGTAGACGGTTCGCTTGCCGACGCCCGCGCGAGCCGCGATCCCCTCGATGCTCGCACGCGCCAAGCCGATCTCGCGGGCCATGTCGAGCGCGGCCTTGAGGATCGCGGCGGTCGCTTGCGGGTTGCGCCGGGCGGGGTCGGGCGTACGCGTCGTGCTCATGTCGCCTCCATGGTGCTGACGACCCCCATCACGGAACGCACGCCGATCCACTGGCCCGACGGTGCCCGGGTGGCGTTCTACGTCGGCCTCAACGTGGAGCACTTCGTCCTGGGCAAGCCGTCCACCAGCATCAACCAGGGCACTGCAGCGCTCGTGCCCGATCCGCTGAACCACGGCTGGCGCGACTACGGCCCCCGCGTGGCGATCTGGCGGATGATCGAGTCGTTCGAGCGGCACGGCGTGCGCCCGAGCGTGCTGCTCAACTCCGATGTCGCCGAGCACTACCCGCAGATCATCGAAGCCGGCCGGGCACGCGGCTGGGCCTGGCTCGCGCACGGCAAGAACAACTCCACCCTGCAGGCCGAGGTCGAGGCGGACGAGCGCGCCTACCTGACCGAGGTCGTCGAGACCATCGAGAAGGCGACCGGGCAGCGTCCTCGCGGCTGGATGGGACCAGCCCTCAGCGAAACGTTCCAGACTCCGGCGCTCGTCGCAGAACTCGGTCTGCGCTATGTGCTGGACTGGACGGCCGACGACCAGCCGTTCCCGCTGAACGTGCCGGGGCTCCTGAGCGTCCCGTACACCCTCGAACTCAACGACCTGGGGCTGTTCACCGCCCACTCCATCAGCGGCCCCGACTTCGTCCAGATCGTCAAGGACCAGCTCGACCAGCTGTACGAGGACTCCGAGCACAGCAGCCGCGTGATGTCACTGGCCCTGCACCCCTTCGTAACCGGCCAGGCGTTCCGGATGAAGTACCTGGACCAGGCGCTCGAATACGTCGTCAACCACCCCGGCGTGTGGACCACGACCAGCGACGACATCGCCGACCACTACGCCCGCACCACAGCAGTCCCCTGCCCGTAGGTGATCAGGGCGTACAGGGACCTGCACCGGTGAGCGGCGGTCAACCACCGTGACGGGCATCGCCCGCGCCCGGGTCGGCGGGACGGAAGCACGCCGTCACCGTCTTACCGTGCCGCTGGCACCTTGAAGCCCACTCGTCGGCGAGCTGGTGCACGATGGCCACTCCTCGGCCTGAGGGCGCGCCCGGCTCCGGATCGCGTCGGCGCGGCAGCGAGGGGTCCTCGTCGTGGACGCTCACCTGCAGGCAGTCGCCGTCCCATGTGAGAACCAGCTGCGCGTCGCTGTGCGCGTGGATATGCGCATTGGTGATCAGCTCGGACACCGCCAGCACGATCGCGTCCACCTTGTCGGGTTCGGCAGCGCTCCACGGCAGGGACTCGAGACGGCTGCGGGTCCACTCACGGCCGGCGCGCACTCCTTGGTTCATGGGGAAGGAGTGTGCCCACCCCATCGCCTTCACTGTCACTGCCCGACTTCCCCTCCTGCGTCCACACCAGCACGTTCAGGCACCGTGTACCCGACCTCCCGCTCGACAGGCATCCGTGGACTTGCCAACCGAGGGGAGCAGGCGAGTCGCAGTGCGGCGCGGGTTCATGCTCGATCGATCGGCATCTGCCGCGGGTTGACGCCCTGGGGCGCCGGTTCCCACGGCTGGACCCACGGGTCGGTCCACGCCTCGGCTGCGGCGAGCAGCGGATCAAACGTTGCGCCGTCGATGCTCTCGGGGATGATGTCAGCGTGACCGCCGTGCCGTGCCGTCTCCTCGATCAAGTGCAACAGGACCCAGCGGATCGACCATTCCTTGACCTCCGTGGGAATCCAGGGAGCCCCCTGCGGCACCGGAACCGCCTGCCCGAGGTCCGGGACACCGGCGATCGCCGCGTCGGTCCGCTCGGACGCCTCTGCGTAGGCGACCAGGACCTCGGCCAGGGTCTCGTCCGGTCCGAGCCGGAATTCCTCCCCGTTCAACTCGTCCGCTTTCGGCTGCGGCTCGCACCGCTGCTGGAGGATGAGGTCGGTCCAGAAGTCCTCACACCGCGCCGCGTGTTTGATGAGGCCGCCGATGCTCAGCTCGCCGGCAGATGCCGCCATGCGGCCCTGCTCGTCGGTGAGGCCGTATGCGGTGGCTCGCAGAGCACGCCGCTGGTGGGCCAGGTAGGCGGTCAGCGCTGTGCGCATCGGGGGTCTCATCAAACACGCCGCACGGTGCGAGGCCGGGTGGACGGACCTGATCCTTCAGCGGCAGCGCGGCCCACAACGGACAGCAGACGAGAGCGACTCCGCCGAATTCGTGCTCACCGCGGAGGAGACGCTCGCAGAGGTGCTGGACCAGTACGAGGCCGCAGCGCGGGAGACGGACACAGTGATCGCCGGAATCGCCGATCTCGGTCAGGCCGTGCCCGTCCCACAGGGACTGCCATGGTTCCCCGCTGACGTGAAGAACTGGTCCGTTCGCTGGGTGCTGTTGCACCTCATCGAGGAGACCTCCCGACACGGGGGTCACGCCGACATCATCCGCGAAACCATCGACGGTGCCACCCTGTTCCCCCTGCTGGCCGCCGCCGAGCAGTGGCCCGACCCGTGGTTCCAGCCTTGGCAGGCCCCGACCGGCTGAACAGGTTCATGACGTCCCTGTGGCGGTGAAGTCCCGACCGTCACGGCCGCGTCACCAGCTTTTGGAGCGTCCCGAACAGTGCGTCGAGAGCGGGCCGGTATCCGTGTTCGGGTGGGGCCGCGAAGCCGATGAGGACGCCCGACGGACGCCCGTGGGGATCGATGTGGAGTTCGGACAGTCCGCGCAGGGCGACTCCCTGCCGGGCGCAGAGCGAGAGGATCTCGTCTTCCGGTGGCCAGTCGGAGGGGAGGGTCAGGAGGGTGTGCAGTCCGGCGGGGACACCCAGGGCGGCCAGTCCCGGAATGGCGGACGCACGCGCCAGGAGCAGTTCCCGCCGGCGGCGGTAGCGCAGGCGGGCGGCGCGCACATGGCGATCGTAGGCGTGCGTGGTGAGGAGATCGGCGAGGACGAGCTGGGAGAGGCTCTCGGTGTAGAGATCGGCTTGTTGCTTGGCTTCCACCATGGGCTGCACCAACTGGCGGGGCAGAGCCATCCAGGCCAGGCGCAGAGCCGGTCCAAGGGTCTTGGAGGCGGTGCCGCAGTAGACGGTCCGGTCGGGAGCGATGCCCTGTAGCGCGCCGACGGGCTGGCGGTCGTAGCGGTACTCGCCGTCGTAGTCGTCCTCGATGACCAGCCCGCCCGTGGTGCGCGTCCAGGTGCTGACGGCCTGACGCCGGCCGGGGTGAAGGGGGACACCGGTCGGGTACTGGTGCGAGGGCGTGAGCAGCACGGCGTCGACCGAGGAGGTGAGGGTGTCCACGCAGGCGCCGTGGGCGTCCACGGGCATGGGCGGGGTGGCGAGCCCGGAGCGCTGGACGACGGCGCGGAAGACGTTGTGGCTCGGGTCCTCGACGGCCACCGTCCTTGCGCCGCCACGGGCGAGCACACCGCTGAGCAGGCTCAGCCCCTGGTAGTAGCCGGAGGTGATGAGGATGCGGTCGGGGGTCGTGACCACACCGCGGGTGCGGCCGAGGTAGTCGGCCACGGCGGTACGCAGTTCGATCCGGCCTTGCGGGTCTCCGGCACCGAGCACGACCGAGCGGGAGTCCGCGAGCACCCTGCGTGTTGCCGCGAGCCAGGAACGGGCGGGGAAGGCGCCGACATCGGGCAGCCCCGGGCGCAGGTCGTGCCGGGGGCCGGGCGGTGCCGGTGCGGCTGTCGGGGACGTCCCGGTCCTCGGCGGTATGTCGGCCACCGTGGTGCCCGATCCGGGCCGGGTCGTGAGGTAGCCCTCCTCGACCAGTTGGTCGTAGGCGGCGGTCACCGTTCCACGGGACAGGCCCAGTTCGGAGGCCAGCCCCCTGGTGGAGGGCAGAAGCGTCCCCGTGGCCAGGCGCCCCTCGCGGATCGCGTCGCGCAGCGCCGACTCCAGAGCCGAGCGGCGGCCTTGGGCGGCATCGAGACGAAGGTGCAGGTCGACGCGTGAACCGGACCAGGATTTCTGCACGCTACTGGACCTTACACCTGGTCCAGTGCCCGCCTAGCCTCGGCCGGGAGTGATCAACAGCCGACCGGCGACAGGACGTATTGCGATGATCGTGATTGCCCATCTCAGCGACACCCACATCGACAGTGAGCCGCGCAGCATCGAGCGCACCCGGGCTGTCATGCGCTACCTGGAGGATCTGCCGTACGACCTGGACGCCGTCCTGGTCACGGGAGACATCACCGATCACGGTCTGCCCAGCGAGTACGAGCAGGCCCGCCGGCTCTTCTCCTCGCGGCATCCGATGATGCTCTGCCCGGGCAACCACGACAGGCGTGACACCTTTCGGACTCACCTCCTGGAGCAGGCGGCTTCGACGGCTCCGGTCAACCAGGTGCATCGTGGCGCCGGCGTGGTCATCGCGATGTGCGACTCATCCGTGCCGGGCAAGGACGAGGGGTTCGTCTCGGACGAGACACTGACCTGGCTTGAGGACGTGCTGGCCGAGACCCCCGAGTCGACGCCCGTACTGGTCGGCTTCCACCACCCGCCGGCGCGACTGCACGTCCCGTTCATCGACGGCATCCGGCAGTTCGGCGCAGAGCGGCTCGGTGCCCTCGCCGACCGCCACGCCAACCTCGCGGCCTTCCTCTGCGGACACGCCCACACCGCCGCGGTGACCGCCTTCGCCGGCCGCCCGGTCCTGGTGGCCCACGGAGTCGTCTCCACCCTCCGCCTCCCCTGGGAACACCGCGCCCACGCCCAGGACCACGTCCATCTGGATCACCCACCCGCCCTCGCCTTCCACATCGTCGACGAGACGGGGCAGTTGACCACACACTTCCGTCACGTCGGTGTCTGAGCACGCCGCATGAGCGACGGCCTCCAGAACATGGAGCAGGTCAGCTCAGGAGCCACCGGTGGCGCGGCCCGGCCACACGATCCTCGTCCCACCGGCCGCCGTGCACCCACTCGTCAGCTGTCCCGGCGGCGCTGGCCCGCGTAGAAGGTGGTGGCAGCGGTCAGCAGGACGAGCCCCGCGGTGATGGCGACGGTGATCTCCGTGGTGTTCTGCTGGTCCGGACTGTCAGGCAGCCGCGGGTCCAGCAGGCCGAGTGGGTCCTTGCGGATCTCCACACTGTCGCCCACCTCGGCCTGGCCGAAGCAGTTCTCCTGTTGAGACACCTCGTGCACTTCATGGGCGCCGCCGATCTCCTCGACGGTACAGAACCAGTCCGCACCTCGCCGGTTGTTCTCGTCGGTCACTTCGGTCACCACTGCGGGAACCGGATCACCCACCGTCTTCATGTAGACCTCGTACATGGCGGGCCCCGCGAAGAACATCAGAGCGAAGGCACTGGCCGAGGCCAGTGTCGCGGCACCAGCGCGGTGCCAGACGCCCCCGATCAGACAGGCGGTTACGGCGAGGTTCGCCAGCATGACGACCACGCCGATCCAGATCACCCACTGGCTGCTCCCGGCACCGAGGAGCATCGTGCCGGGAAGCAGCACCGCCCACATCAGAGAACTGAAGCCCTTGCGCGCCCCCGCTTTCGACCGCCGCGAGTGATCCGCCGGAGCCCACGCGCTGCCCGACGCCACCCTTGTCTCCCGCCCACCGGTTGTATCGCACCGACCCACGCCCGCGGCTCCTGCTACCCCGAACCTCCACCGTGGCAGGCACAGTAGTCGCTGCGTGATGGGGACTTGCACACGACCCTTGAGGTGCCCGTCAACGTCACGTGCGGCACTGGTGCAGGGGGCCCGTCTGAGGTCTCAGTCGATCCCGGACCGTTCCACGCCTGCCACGATCCACCGCTGGAAGCACAGGAACACGACCAGCAGCGGCAGGATCGACACGGCGGCCGCGACGAACAGCTCGTGGAGCCTGACGACCTGGGACGTGGTGAAGGACGACAGCGCCACCTGCACCGTCCAGGCGTTGCGGTCCTGTCCGATCACCAGCGGCCACAGGAAGGAGTTCCAGGCGCCGATGAGTACGATCGCTCCGACAGCGGCGAAGACGGGCCGTGAGTTCGGCACGACGATCTGCCAGTACGTCCTCCAGTAGCCCAGGCCGTCGACCTGCGCCGCATCCTCCAACTCCCTGGGGAAGCCCAGGAAGTACTGCCGGAAGACGAAGCAGGCGAAGGCCGAGAACAGCGTCGGGACGATCAGCCCCCGATAGGTGGAGATCCAGCCCAGCGACGACACGAGCACGAAGCTCGGGACGAAGGTGACGGCGGCCGGGACCATCAGCGTGCCGAGGACGGCGTAGAAGACCTTGTTGGCGTGCCGGTAGGGGATGCGGGCGAGGCCGTACCCGGCGAGCGAGGCGAGCAGCACGGTGCCGAGTGTCGTCGCGACCGCGATCAGCGCGGAGTTGAGCAGGGAGCGGGCGAAGGGGACGGAGGTGTCGGCGAAGAGCTCCTGCACGTTTCCCCATCTCACCTCAGTGGGAAAGAAGCTCCATTCGGGGGCGGTGATGTCCTCCTCGCTCGACAGGCCGTTGCGGACGAGCAGATAGAAGGGGACGAGGAAGAGCAGAGCGAGAGTGATCAGCAGGACGAGCCGCAGCGCGCGTCCGACGCGTACCATCGCGTCCTCCATGGTCATTCCTCCTTCCTGCCCAGACCGAACCAGCGCGCCTGCCCCACCGTCACGACCACGATGATCAGTGAGAGGATCACCGCGCCCGCGCTGCCGAGCCCGAGGTTCTGGCCCTGGCCGAGGGCGACGTAGTACAGGTAGACGAGCGGCGGACGTGCGTAGGGCGGGTATCCACGGGCGTCCGAGAGCAGGTTGTAGAACTCGTCGAAGGCCTGAAAGGCGTTGATGACGAGGAGCAGGACGACCGCGACCGACGTGGCGCGCAGCTGGGGCAGCGTGATGTGCCGCAGCACCTGCCAGCCGGGCCGGGCGCCGTCGACGGCCGCTGCCTCGTACAGTCCGGGGTCGATCCGCTGCAGCCCGGCCAGGAAAAGGATCATGTAGAAGCCTGCCTGGAGCCACAGCCGTACGGTCACGACGACCAGCCAGTACCAGGGCGGGTCGGTGGTCGACAGCCAGGCGACCGGATCGCCACCGAACCAGCCGAGCACGGTGTTGGCGAGGCCGAACCGTACCCCGTTGAAGAGTGACATCTTCCAGATGAGGGCGGCGACGACGTAGCTGCACGCGGCCGGGAGGAAGAACACCGACCGGAAGAACGCCTGTGCCCGGCGCACCCGGTTGACCATCAGGGCGAGGGCCAGCGAGAACCCGTACGTCGTGGGCACGATGAACGCCGTGAAGATCAGGAAGGTGTACAGGCTGTCGACGAAGGCGTCGTCCGACAGCATGGCCGTGTAGTTGTCGAGGCCGACGAAGTCGGTGGGGGTGACGGTGTTGTGGGCGTCGAAGAAGCTGAGAGCGACGCTCCACAGCAGCGGGATGTAGGTGAACAGGCCGAGCCCGAGAGCGAACGGACCGACGAAGACCCAGAACCAGAGAGTGCGGGCACGTGCTCTGCGGCGGGCCGTCACCGCTTGTGCCGTCACGACTTCTTCTTCACCCGGTCGAGCTCGGCCGACACCTTCCGGACCACCGTCCGCAGTTCGCTCTCCGGGTTCGCCCCGCTCTTGATGATCCGGCTCAGCGCGTCCTGATAGGCGGTCTGGGCCGCCGGGGTCCACAACAGAGGCTGGGCGTATCCGTGTTCGCCGGTGAAGCGGACCGCTTCGGCGGCGGCGCCCGTCTTCAGCTTGTCGGCCTTCTTCGCCAAAGAGATGCGGGCGGGGATGTGGAAGCCGTAGGAGAGTGCGAAGTCCTCCTGGTAGTCGGTGCGTTCGACCCACAGCCACCGCACGAAGTCCTTCGCTGTGTCCTGGTGCCTGCTGCGCGCGCTGACGGCGGCCCCGTACGCGCCGACGGGGACGGCGGGAGCGCCCGATCCGTCCTTCGGGAACGGCAGCACGCCGAAGTCGTCACCGAGTTCCTTCTGTACTTGCGGCAGCGCCCACAGGCCGGACCACTGCATGGCGGTCAGGCCCTGAAGGAAGGCGGACGGGTCCGACCAGTCGGCGGGGGCGCCGAGCAGCAAGGATTCGTCGGTGTACAGCTGGTGCAGCTTGGCGAGGGTGCGGGCGGCGGCGGGGTCGTCGAAGCCGACCTTGCCGTCGTCGGTGACCAACTCAAGTCCCGCCGCGTACAACGGAGTTCCGCCGAGGACGCCGGCGCCGCCGTCATTGCCCAGGAAGAGCCCCTTGACCTTCTTCGTGGTCAGTTTCGCGGCCGCGTCGATCAACGCGTCAAGGGTGGCCGGTGGCTCCACGCCGGCGTCGCTCAGCAGGCTCTTGCGGTAGTAGAGCAGTTGCATGTCGATGACCTGCGGGACACCCCAGACTTTTCCGTCGTACGTCTTCGGGGCGAGTACGGCGGGGTTGAAGTCGTCCCTGACGTCTTCGAGCAGGTCGCTGAGATCGATGACCTGACCGCCCTGGATCTGGTCCAGGGTGGGACTGCCCTCGAAGACGTCGGGACCGGAGTCGGTGAGCAGTGCGGCGGCGGTCTGCTGGTCGTAGTTGCCAGGCCGCCACTGGACGTCGATCTTCGCTTTCTTGTACGCGGCGGCATACCGTTCCACGGCCTGCTCGGTGCCCGCCTCGCCGTACTGGTGGTACCACTGCGACAGTTTCGGCCCGGCGCCGGCGTCGTCGTCCCGCCCGGTGTTGGACCCGCAGGCGGTGAGCAGTCCGGCGCTCGCCCCTGCGGTGAGCAGTGTCCTGCGGCTGATGGTCATGGTGCGTGCCCCCTGACGGTTGTCCTTGCACGGCCCAACGATCAATCATGCGGCGGGATTACGACGGGAGTGTTGCGGCAGTCTGTCCATGTCGTGGTGCGCCGGCCGGCGAGCAGGAGGCGCCGAAGGGTTCCTGAGATGCTCAGCGACCTTCGGCCGGCGCGGGCTGGGTGTTCAGGGCGGAAGTCGACACCTCGTTCCGGGGTGGGGAGGGAGCGTGGCGCGGGAGCCGAGTATGCGGCGGACGCGATGACCGCGCAAGTGGACGGAGCAGGTGGTGCTGTCGGCATGCAGGGCATGCCCGTGGGCGAGGGCCCACCCGGCCGATGCCCAGAGCACTACACCGGGTTGGGGGAGCGGAGCACGAGCAGGGTGATCTCGCTGGGGGCGAAGACGCGGAACGGCGGGCCCCAGAAGCCGGTGCCGCGGCTGGTGTAGAGAAGGGTGCGGGGGCCGTGGTGGCTGAGGCCGGCGACGGCGGGCTGGTCGATGCGGACCAGGTGGTGGAAGGGCCAGATCTGGCCGCCGTGGGTGTGGCCGGAGAGCTGGAGGTCGATGCCGGCGGCGGCCGCCCGGTCGACGAACTTGGGCTGGTGGGCCAGGAGAAGGACGGGCAGGCCGGGGTCGGCGCCGTCCAGGGCTCCGGCGAGGTGGGCGCGGTGGCCTGCCAGGCCGGAGGACTCGGCCGTGACGTCGTCGACACCGGCGACCACGAGGGTGTCCCCGCCGCGTTCGAGCAGGACATGCCGGTTGCGCAGCGGCTCCCAGCCCAGTTCGTCCATCAGGTCGACCCAGCCCTGGGCCTGGCTGTAGTACTCGTGGTTGCCGGTGACGTAGACACGGGCCCGGGTGGCCTGCACCGTACCGAGCGGGGCGGCCTGGGCGCGGCGGCGTTCGGCTGTGCCGTCCGCGATGTCGCCGGTGTGGCAGACCAGGTCGGCTTCCAGCGTGTTCACCGTCTCGCACACCCGGGCCGACCAGCGGGAGCGGTCGAGCGGGCCGTAGTGGGTGTCGGTGATGAGGACGACGCGCAGCCCGTCCAATCCGGCACCGAGCCGCGGGAGTTGGACGTCAAGTCGGCGCACACGTGGCACACGGCGGGCTTCGGCGTACCCCCAGGCGAGGAGAACGGCGCTGGTGCCGGTAACGGCCCACGCGACGATGCGGGCGCGGTCCTGGCTTTCGCCGACGCCGGCCACGGTCAGGGCGAGCCGCAACAGGACGCCGAGCAGTACGGACCAGGTGAACAGGACCCAGCTGGTGCCCAGCAGGGTGTCCCCGACGATCGCCGCGCGGTCCTGCTGGCGTCGGCCGTGGCCGCGTGCCATCGCGAGCGGCATTCCGACGAGGCCGAGGGCGAAGACGGCGGTGCCGGCGAGTGTGACGGGCAGGGGCCAGTGCTGGCCGGTGTACAGGAGCGTCCAGCAGGGCACGGCCCACAGCAGGACGGGGGCGATCAGGGGGATGTAGCGCATCAGGCGGTGCAGCCGGCTCGGCCGCGAGGCCTGTGCTGCGCCGTCGGCGGGTCGGGTGTTGCTGGTGTCGGTCACGCTTCCCTCCCTGACCGGGCTGCCGTCTCGCGCACTGTATCCGGGCGCCCGGAGCCCTCGACAGGGCGCTCTGGCCCCAACTGTCTCAACTGAGTGCCCGAGGCCGGGCCCCTCGGGCTGACCGGCGAGACGGCCGGTCTGCCCGAAGGGCCCGGGTGCCTTCAGGCCGCCAGCGGGTCGTCGGCGAGGAATCCCTCCACGAACTCCAGTGTCCGACGGTCGAAGTCGGCGTACTGAGCCTCGCGTTCGGCTCCGGCGACCGCGGCGCCGACGAGCAGATTGCCCTCGGCGTCGAGGCGCTGCGGTCGCTCTTCCGCGTTGAGGAGCAGGCCCACGGTGGAGTGCGAGAAGCCGCAGTAGAAGGCGATGCCCTCACTCAGCTGGGCCTCGAGGACGGACTGCATCTCCTTCGCGACGGGATCGTCGGAGGTGGCGCCGGCCAGGCCCAGCCACAGCATGCGCTTGCCGGCCAGGCGGGGCTTGCTGCGGCCGTAGGCGAATCCGTAGTTCCACACGCGGTCGATCCATCCCTTGAGGACGGCGGGCACGCTCTGCCAGTACACGGGGAAGACGGCGACGACCACATCGGCGTCGAGGATGCGCCGCATATGGGCGTGCGTCTCGTCCGAGTACGTCTTCTCCCGGTTGCCCCAGTCCGGCTGGTCCTCCACGGTCATCCGAGGGTCGAATCCCTCGGCGTGCAGGTCGAGCAGGTCGATGCGGTATCCGGCGGCCTCGAGTCGGGCGGCCGCACGGCGGGCGGTGTGGGCGGTGAGGGAATCGCTGCGGTGGTGAGCGACGACCACGAGGGCTGTTCTGACGTCACTGCTGTGCTGCGGCACAGTGTCTCCCGACTGGCTCGTTGTGTTCGGTGAGTCCAGTACAGACGCGGCCGCGTAGATGATCCATGGGAGAAAGTCTCCAAGACATAGGAGAACGTCTACGATTCCCCTATGGATCCCCTGAGTTCGCTGCTGAGCGGCATCCGTGCCGAGGGCTCGGTCGTCAGCCATGCCGTCCTGAAGGCGCCCTGGACCATCCGCTTCACCGACGGCGCACCGCTCACCATGGTCACCGTGCTGCGCGGAGGCGGCACCCTGCTGCTGCCCGACGGCACCGAGCGGGTGATCGCCGCAGGCGACACGGCCGTCGTGCGCGGCCCCGCACCGTTCCATCTCGCCGACGAGCCCGCTTCCGTCCACCGCCCTCACGTGGCGTACGAGATCAACTGCTTCACCGAAGTCCCGTGCTCGGCCGAGGAACTCGGCGGCATCCACTGGGGCAGCGACCCGGGTGGAGCCACGGCACTCATCGTGGGCGCCTACCGCGCTGCCGGCCGCCGCCAGGAACGGCTCCTGCGCGCGCTGCCGCCCGTCCTGGTCGTCACCGAGGACGCCGACGTCTGTGCCTGGCTGGAGAGCTCCGCAGCTGACGCCGCCCGACTCACCCCCGGTTCGCAGGCGCTGATGGACCGGCTGCTCGACTGGGCACTGGTGTGCACGCTGCGCATGTGGTTCGACCAGGCGGGCGCCGACGCTCCGAATTGGTACCGCGGCCTCGCCGACCCGGTCCTCGCACCCGCCCTGCACGCCTTCCACGACCGGCCCGCCGATCCATGGACGGTCGCGTCGCTGGCCGCGCAAGCCGGCGTCTCCCGGGCGCTGTTCGCCAGGCGCTTCACCGAGCTGATGGGCCGCCCGCCCCTCGCCTACCTCACCGAGTGCCGCATGGACGACGCCGAGGCACTCCTTGCCGACACCGACCTCAGCATCGCCCAGATCGCGAAGACCGTCGGCTACGCCGACGCTTTCGGTTTCAGCGCCGCCTTCAAGCGCCACAAGGGGCTGAGCCCCAGTACGTTCCGCGCTGCGGCGGCGTGAGGCAGAGGGCGCGGCGGCAAGGAGGCGGGCGCGCCGCAATTCGCACCGTTCGTGATGACACGGCCCGCCCCTGGAAGGTCCACCTGTCGAACGGGTGTTCGGTGGCAACGTGCGGGCGGGGGCGGCGTTCCCCGGCTCACCTCCGGCGCGCGGCTACGCGGCCGTGGCTGTGGGGGCGAGCAGGGCTGCGACGACCGTGCACGCGGCGGCCGGGAATGCCTGCACCAGGAGCTCGGCTTCGGCTCGGGCATGACCTGCCGGCGGCGCTTCGCGGCCTGGAACGAGGTTGCAGGCCCGGGGCGGTGGCAGAAGTCGGCCGGTCGGACCGGCACACGTGTGCCAGGAGTCCCGTGTGGCCGGCTCGGCGCGGGGTACGTGGGACCCGCCCCGGAGCCGACGGGGCTCCGTCCCGGGGCGACGCCCGCCCCGGCGCAGGACGAGACATCTGGAGCCTCGATGCGATCTCAGCAGGACACCCCCGGCCCTCGCACCACTCCGGTGGCCCTGATCACCGGATCCGACTCCGGTATCGGCCGTGCGACCGCCGTACGTCTCGCGCAGGCCGGCATGGACATCGGCATCACCTGGCACAGCGACCGGGAGGGGGCGCTGCGGACGGCGGACGAGGTACGGGCGACCGGGCGCCGGGCCGCGGTCGAGCAACTGGACCTCACCCGGCTCCCCGAGGCCGCCGGAGTCGTCGACCGGCTGGCCGATGAACTGGGCCGGATCGACGTGCTGGTGAACAACGCCGGCACCGGCACCATGACCCCCTTCCTGGAGCTTGACCACGAAACGGTGCAACAGGTCATCGACGTCGACCTGGTGGGCCCGTTTCTGTGCGGGCAGCGCGCCGCCCGCCGCATGATCGGCCAGGGGAGCGGTGGCCGGATCATCAACGTCACCAGCGTCCACGAGCACCAGCCGCGGGTGGGCGCGGCGCCGTACTGTGCGGCCAAGGGCGGACTCGGGCTTCTCACCCAGGTCATGGCGCTGGAACTGGCCGAGCACGGGATCACTGTCAACGCCGTCGCCCCGGGTGAGATCGCCACGCCGATGACGGGCCAGACGGACACCGACGTCACCGACGAGCGCAGGCCGGGCGTACCGCTCGGCCGTCCCGGCGACGCCCGCGAGGTCGCCGCCGTGATCGCGTTCCTCGCCGGTCCGGACGCGTCCTACGTCACGGGTGCCTCGTGGGTGGTGGACGGAGGGATGCTGCGGATGGGCCCGCAGGCCGGCTCCCATCTGCCGGACGACGCCTGGCGGCGCCCCTGAGCACGGCCCCGGATCCAACCCTGCCGCGTCATCGTTTAAGGAGGGACCGTCCGGCCGACGAGGGCAGCGGGAGCCTGGGACGGGCCGGCGCCGGGTGGCTGGTCCAGGTCGAAACCGTGCCCGCCCTTGATCGCGTCTCTGCCCTGGACCGGAAGGGAGACGGATGAGCAGCACGCGCAGCCAGCGGCACGCGAGAAGCCGGCTGGCCCGGCAGCGGCCGGGGCCGGACTCGGTACGCACGCGGAGACGGCGCACCGGGCCGACCACGTCCACGCCGGCGTGGCGGCGGGTCGACTGGACTCGGGGCGCCACGGTGGTGGGCGTGGTGGCCGGCATCGGCACCTTGCTGTTCACCGGAATCGCCACCTACTACGGCGCCATGGTGTCGCGCGACCAGTTGGCCCAGTCCCGCGAGGACGCGGAGAAGAGGGACCGCGCCCAGGCCGCTCGCATCGCGACCTGGGTCGACTACGGCGAGGACGGCGGCATCCGACTGCATCTGATGAACAGGTCGCGGGACCCGGTGTCGTACGTCGACATGTACTTCGACGCGAAGGTGGGCGACTGGAACCACACCAAGCTCGCCGTGCTCTACTCCCTCTCCCTGCCCAGCGTGCCGCCCTGCTCGGATCTGGCGCTGGACCCGGACGACTGGATGTACCGGATCCCCGAAGGGCGGGCGACCTTCCCGGACAGCCATCGAGTTCCGCTCCGCCGCGAGGACGGTTGGAGGCCTCAGCCGACGCCGGACAGCATCGAGGTCCATTACCTCACCTTCGCGGACCGTGAGGGGACCACGTGGCAGCGCGATCACGGCGATCTGGAGCCCTGGGAGCCCCTCGACGAGCTGCCCGTCGAGGAAGCGGACCTGTCCGGTATCGGCGGCATGAAGCGGGCTCCGCAGGCTGTGCCCGTGTCGACCTGCGGCGACGACAAGGCCGGGTGAGCACGACCGACGGACAGGAGGCAAGGCTTCAGCCACGTGCTGCTGCTCCTGCCCCTCCGGGGGTGCGTTCACAAATGTTGCGACCCCTTGCACGATCCTCTCGCCGGTCGGTCGTCGTGACTCGATGCGTGGTCAGATCGGGATCACGCCCGTTCGGGCGATTTCATCGAGAGACACATGAAGGGAACCGGAAATGAGCGACCCGAGGAGCCGACGTCCGCTGCCGCATGATTTTCACCCGCCGGTGCCCGAGCTGTCGGTCAGCAGCACGGATCTGACGGACGGTGGGGTCCTGCCGGACGCGCACGTGTACGCGAAGGGGAACTCCTCACCACATCTGAGCTGGTCGGCAGGGCCGTCGGGCACCCGTGGCTACGCGGTCACCTGCTACGACCCGGACGCGCCGACCGGCAGCGGATTCTGGCACTGGACGGTCTTCGACATTCCGGCCGATGTCACCGAGCTGCCGGCCGGTGCCGGAACCGGGGGCTTCAAGGGGCTGCCGACGGGAGCCCAGCAGGCTCGGAACGACTACGGCAGCAAGGACTTCGGCGGGGCCGCGCCGCCGCCGGGGGACGGTCCGCACCGCTACGTCTTCACGGTGTACGCCGTGGACCAGGAGAAGCTGGGACCCGATGCGGACGCGTCGCCGGCCCTCGTCGGTTTCCACCTCCGATTCCACGCCATCGCCCGAGGTCAGCTGATCGCCGAGTACGAGGACACCGGAGAGTAGGCGCCCGCGGCGGTGCGAGAGCGGCCTGATTACGACGTCTCCTGCACGTCGCGGGACGCCCACATGTTCCTCGCGTCTCCTTGCACGATCCTCTCGCCGTCCGGGAGGAGCGTGTCGGTCCGTGATGAGATGGGCGCATGTCCCTCGACGAGCTTCGCGATCTGCTGGAGCGGCATGCACGGCCTGACCCGACCACGGCGATCGACGGCGTCCGGATCTGCCGGGCAGACCCGGGCGCTGAGCCGGAGTACTCGATGTCCGGCGTGATGCTTGCTGTCATCGCGCAGGGCGGCAAGCGGCTCGCGCTCGGCGAGCGGGTGTACGAGTACGGGGTTGGCCAGTATCTGGTCACCTCGGCCGATCTGCCGGTGACCGGGCGCGTCGCTCCGGGCGGGCCGCAGCTCGGCTTCGGGATGACGCTGGAACCCGCCGTCATCGCGGAGTTGATGCTGCAGGCCGGGCCGGGTGACCTGCCTCGGTCATCTGGACCGCCCCGGCCGGGGATCATGGTCAGCGACGCCTCGGCGGAGCTGATCGACGCGATCGTCCGCCTGCTCCGGCAGTTGGACCGGCCGCGCGACCGCCGGGTGCTGGTCCCCTTGATCAAGCGTGAGATTCTGTGGCGGCTGATGACGGGGGAGCAGGGCGAGGCGGTCCGCCAACTGGGCCTCGCGGACAGCAGCTTGAACCACATCACCCGGGCGGTCGGCTGGATTCGGGACAACTACACCGAGGCGTTTCGGGTCGAGGACCTGGCGCGGTCTTCCGGGATGAGCGTCTCCGCGTTCCACCGGAACTTCCAGTCGGTGACGGCGATGAGCCCGATCCAGTACCAGAAGCAGATCCGATTGCAGGCGGCACGGCTCCTGCTGGCCAACCGTCCGCACGATGTGACCGGCGTCGGCCAACGGGTGGGGTACGACAGCCCCTCGCAGTTCAGCCGGGAGTACAAGCGCCAGTTCGGCGTGCCGCCAAGCATCGACGCGGCCCGCACACGCGCGACGGCGTCGATCACGTAGCTGCCGCCGACCGCAGATTGGTCTGGGCGAGATGGCCTTCGGCGGTTGGTTCAGGAGTATCGGTCGGGGAGATGGACAAGGAGCACGCTGATGGCTTCATTGACGTCAGGAAGCCTGGCGGCTACTTCGTGGACCACGGGACTGGAAACGCTGACCCACCACAACTCAACCCTGCGCCGCATGAAGCCGGAAGAGTAGGCGGACACATTCAGAAACCCGACAGGGAGGCCGAGGTCGTCCGGGGCGTTCTTGATGCCGTCATCCCAGTACACGTCGAAGTACCCACTCCTGTCCGCCCGCTCGTGCAGGGACAGTTTGCGGAGCTCCAACGCTCTTCTGAGGCGTGGTTCTATGCCGTCCAAGTAGCCCATTCCGGCTCCCGTCGGTGGCGACAGCACGGGCGCAGCAGATCCGCGCCCGACGACAGCGGCACCAAGCCTATGTCCCACCCCCTTGTCGGCGGGCACCTTCACAGGATCCGCCCGGTCGCCCCGACGACACGGGTCGACACTGGGACGGCACGAGCACACGCCGGTGGCCGTTGACATGCCGGTCGGCTCGCGACCGAGACGGCGGGGCGGACGCCGTACAAGCACACCGCCCGACAGTCGCACCTCGTCGGCTCCCGCGGCTACAACAGGTCAGGGTCGGCGAAAAGTTCCTCGACCCAGTAGGCGCTCGCCTCGTGGCAGTCGTCGGCCGGAGTGCCGGGGAAGAGCCGCCACCAAGAGACCGCACGGCCGAGAGCGGCGAGCCGGACCGCGAGGGTGGCGGCGCGGCGGAGCTCCGGGAGGGGTATGGACAGGTCTCTCCACGGCTCCAGATAGGTGTCGCGAACGGCGGCCACGGCCTCGGGCCCGTACCGCTCGCGCACGTCCCGCGCCGGGACGAGGAGGCTGCCGAAGGGGTGTCCCACGGCGGCGTCGCCCCAGTCGAAGAAAGTGAAGCGCGCGCCACCCGGGGCGAGGACCTGGCCGTCGTGCAGATCGCAGTGGTCGAGCGAGTCGGGGACACCGATCGCGTCGAGTTCCGCGCACCAGTCGAGCAGGCGCGGACGCCCAGCCCGCAGGGAGCGGCGGGTGTCCGGGGCGAGGGAAGGGTTGTTCTCGACGAGTCCGTCGAAGATCTCCGGCAGGTGGCGGGTCCGGGCGCTGGGCACACCGAGTTCGGACATCCGGTCGGTGTAAGGGACCAGGGCGCGCTGCATCCGGGCGTACTGCTCGACCGCTGCGAGCCAGTCGGCCGGCCCGGCGTCACCCGCGTCGAGGACGTCCCGGAAGAGCGGGCCGCCGTCCGGCAGCAGCGACCAGCCGCGGACCGGGTCGACCGCCAGCGGCGTCAGGACGTGCCCGGGAACCCACTCGGCGAGCGCCCCGCCCAGGGCCGCCTCGAAGCCGGCGGCCGGCGCGCTCGCCTTGAACCAGACGGCGTCGCGCTCGGCCGCGCCGGTCCGGAACCGGATCAGGATCGACCAGGGCCGCACCCGCACCTCACGGGGCCCGGTCTCCCGCAGGCCGTGCCGGGCGAGCCCTCGCATCGCCCAGGCGAGGGCAGCCGCGCGCCAGCCGGGTTCCTCCCAGGGGGTGACCGCGTCGGAGAACCGCCCGCGGTCGACCGTAGCTGCTGCCTCAGGGTCGATCCCGACCTCGATCTGCATGTCGGTGTCGCGTCGCATCCGGCGATTGGATCACCGGGTCGAAGCGGACGCACCCGAATTACTGTCGCTCGTACGTCACCTCGTCCCGGCGGCCCAGTCCCGCCCGCGCCGCGTATCCCTTCCCCGGCGGTGTGCGGGCGCCGGTGCGGAGCATCAGGGGTGGGAGGCGGGAGCAGCACCCGTGAGGCCGGCGGTTCCGGCGCAGCCGAGGCGGTCGCCGGTGATCGGGGAGCCTTCGGCGACGTTGCGGTCGTAGACGACCTCCTTGACGGTCACCGGCGTGGTCCCGACGGCGACGTCGAAGGTGTCGTCATGCCCGGGCACGGGCTCCAGCAGGGCTCCGGGCACAGCGGCGGCGAGCGTGGCCGCGTCGAGCTCGTGGGCCGGGTCGTAGCGGATCACGGGTGGCCCTTCGAGGCGGACCTCCGGGGCCTGTGCGGAGGTGTCGGTGACGCGGAAGCCGGACGCGCGCAGGGCTGCGGCGACGGCGGGGTCGTCGACCCGGACAGTGATCCTGGCAGGGTCGGTGTCGACGGGTGTCTCGGGAGCGGGCTGGATGCGGGTGTCACCGGCGAGGGGCCGGTCAGCGGCGATGGCCTGCCAGAGTGCCACCGAGCGGCTTTCATGCCAGAGCAGGGTGGAACCGACTCCGGGCACGCGGTGGTCGAAGTCCTTGATGGGCACGGTGGCGAACTCGGTCTGTCCGGCTCCCAGGCGCCCCAGCACCTGGCCGATGCGGAGCAGGTCCCGCACACTCGTCCCGGGATCGGTGCGTACGGAGTTCAGCAGGGTCTGGACGGTGCGAGCCGTGCCGACCGGGTCGGACAGGGCATGCTCGGCGTTGAGTTTGCTGAGGAGGTCGGAGACCATGCGCTGCTGGCGGCGCATACGGCCGAGGTCGCCGGGCCGGTTGATGTGGCGCGCCCGCACGTACTGCAGGGTGCCGCGTCCGTCGGTGTGATGGACGCCGGCGGCGACGTCGAGGCCGGAGTTCTCGTCCTTGAGGGGCTTGTCGGTGCAGACGACCGCGCCGCCGAGGTCGTCGACGGCCTTCTCGAAGCCGAGGAAGCCGGTCTCCAGGTAGTGATCGATGTGCAGGCCGGTGGCCTTCTCCACGGTGCGTACCGTCATGTCGCCGCCGCCCAGTGCGTAGGCGCCGTTGATCTTGCCCATGCGGGTCGGGGCCCCTGGTTCCTGGGCGTAGGCGACATAGGAGTCGCGCGGGATGGAGACGACGCTGGCACGGCGCCGGTCCGCGGACAGGTGGACGAGCATCATCACATCGGTGCAGTTGCAGCCCTTGCCGCCGACGTGCAGTCGCCGTTTCTCGGCGGCCGAGATGCCCTTCCGGCTGTCGATGCCGACGACGAGGATGTTCGTGCCGCGGGTGGGATCGGTGTCGTGGGCGTCGGCGGAGAGCGCCGCGACGCCGATGAGGACCGTGGCGGCCATGGAGGTCAGAGAGGCGAGGGCAACGGTGAGTCGGCGCAACACAACTCCACGAGAGCGTTGTCGGCAGGGGCCAGGCCGACACCGTAGTGGGCACGACCCCGCCTGAGCCTCGTACACGCGCAGGGCGCGCCGCACAGGACGCCCGTACGGGCGGGCGTCCGGACCGGGCTTTGCCAGAGTTGGCCCACCGACCCCGCACGCCAGGAACCCGCCACGAGATGATCTTGGAGTCCGGAGGTGCCGCTACGGTGCTTCGGATCGGCCCCGAACTCCTGTCGGCCGTGCCCTTCTCAGCCGTGGCGCCGGCGAGGCAACAATGCGAACGCGCTCTCCGCGATCGAGGTCAGGCGGGCGGGAGTGTGGCCGGACGCGCCTACGACATCGATCCCGCGGACGATGGTCAGCAGAAGGTACGCAAGGTCGTCGGGATCCGCGTCGGGGTCGATGTCGCCGCTGCGCTGCGCCGCTCGCACACACTCGGCCACCGCGGTTGCGACCGCGGAGAAGCAGTCGTTGGCCAGGCGTTCCACCTCGGGGTCGGAGGCGCCGAGCTCCAGGGCCATTTTTGCGGCGAAGCAGGCTGCCGCCGCCCGGTCAGGGGCGGGGGGTACGTCGTCGGCGAGTGGTACCCCTTCGACGGCACGGAGCAAGAACCCGCGCAGTCGTTCCAGGGCGCCCTCGTCCGGTCCGGCGAGCGCCTCCGGCACAAACTGCCCCAGCCGGGCGGAGTACCCGGCCATCGCCTGCAGCAGTACGCCGTGCTTGCCGTCGAACGCGGCATAGAGGCTGCCGCGGCCCAGGCCGGTGGAGGCGCTTATGTCGTCGACGCTCGTGCCGCTGTAGCCAGAGGTGCGGAACTGCCGCTCGGCGGCATGGAGGACGTGGTCACGGTCGAAGCTTCGTGGTCTCGCCATACACAGAAGGTAAGGCCGACCGGCCGTTCTTGACAACTCAGTACAGAACTGCCTAGGTTTCTGACTGTTCAGTACACAACCATCTTGGGCTCACCGGACAGGCCGCGTGCACGCCTGGCGCGATTGAGGTGCATCCCACGCAGGGCTCTTCCTGCGCCTCGAACAGCCCAAGACGGTCGCCGACCACATCCCGGGTTTTCTGCACAGATGACCCCCCTCCAACCACCCAGAACTCGAAGGGCTGACCGAACCATGACTGATAAGGAAAGGCAGGAGGCCATGGCCGGGACGACTCCTCCGTACACGAGCGACGCACTGGCCGAGGGGACCGTCGACGCGGTGGTGATCGGCGGGGGCGCCGCGGGGCTGAACGGCGCACTGATCCTCGCCCGCTCCCGCCGCTCGGTCGTCGTGATCGACAGCGGATCCCCGCGCAACGCGCCCGCGAAGGCCGTGCACGGCCTCCTCGCCCTGGACGGCACCCCGCCGCCCGAGATCCTTCGACGGGGCCGGGAGCAGGTGCGCCAGTACGGCGGACACGTCGTCCACGGCGAGGTGGTCTCGGCCGAGTCTGCCGCCCCGTCGGCGGACGGAGACCTGCGGTTCACCGTCACCCTGGCCGACGGTCGCAGCATCACCGCCCGCCGCATCCTGGTGGCCACCGGCCTCGCAGATGTGCTGCCGGAGGTGCCCGGGCTCGCCGGGCACTGGGGGCACAGTGTGGTGCACTGCCCGTACTGCCACGGCTGGGAGGTGCGCGATGAGCCCATCGGCATCCTCGCCACTGGCGCGGCCTCCGTCGGCCACGCGTTTCTGTTCCGTCAGCTGACCGAGGACCTGACCTACTTCACCCACGGCACCGACCTGGACGAAGACAGCCGCGCCCGCTTCGCCGCCCGCGGCATCCGCGTCATCGACACCCCGGTCACCGAGGTCGTCAACGACGAGGACGGTGCCCTCGCCGGGGTGCGTCTGGCCGACGGCCAGGTCGTGGCCCGCCGCGTCCTCGCGGTCGGCCCGCAGATGCAGGCCCGCACCCAGGGCCTGGAAGGTCTGGGCCTGCCGGTGCAGGACCTGCCGAACAACATGGGCCGCGGTTTCGCCTCCGGCATCGCCGGCACCACCGAGGTGCCGGGTGTGTGGGTGGCCGGCAACGCCACCGATCCGGTCGCCCAGGTCGGGGCCTCCGCAGCGGCCGGCGCTCTGGCCGGCGCCGACATCAACAGGATGCTGGCCACCGCGGACACCGACGCGGCCCTCCAGGGGATCGCCGAGGCAAGCCCCAAAGCGGCCACACGATGATCTCCAAGCCCTGAGATCCCAGCCCGTCACCCACTCGCCTCACCTTCATCGCGGTGAGGAAACCAATCAGATTCCAGACGGCTTTCAGCCATGCCCAGCAAGCAAGGGAAAAAGATGAGTACCAGCATCGACCGCGGGGCGCCCGCCTCCGGAAAGACAGACTCGGGCCTTCGTGGCTCACATGCCGTGCGCTGGTGGGTGCTGGTCGTCATAGGCATGGCACAGCTCATGGTCATGCTCGATGCGACCGTCGTGAACATCGCGCTGCCCGAGGCGCAGCACGACCTCGGCTTCAGCGACGGCAGCCGGCAGTGGGTCATCACGGGGTACGCCCTGGCGTTCGGCAGCCTGCTGCTGCTCGGCGGCCGACTCGGTGACCTGCTGGGCCGACGCACCCTCTTCGTGATCGGCTTGGCAGGTTTCGGGGCCGCGTCCGTCGTCGGCGGCGCGGCCGGCAGCTTCGAGATCCTCGTCGCGGCACGCGTGGCTCAAGGCCTCTTCGCTGCACTGCTCGCGCCCGCGGCACTCTCACTGCTCAGCGTGACCTTCACCGAACCGTCGGAAAGGGCGAAGGCCTTCGGCATCTTCAGTGCGCTGGGTGGTGCGGGCGGCGCGATCGGGCTGCTGCTCGGCGGCATGCTCACCGAATGGGCGTCGTGGCGCTGGGTGATGTACGTGAACGTCGCCTTCGCGGCCCCCGCCCTGATCGGTGCGTTGCTGCTGCTGGCCAAGCCCGTGATCACCAGGAAGCCCAATCTCGATATCCCGGGCATCGTCGTGGTGAGCGCCGCGCTGTTCGCCATCGTCTACGGGTTCGCGCACGTGGAGTCCACCAGTTGGACCGACCCGGTCGCCCTCGGCTCCATGATCGTCGGCGTGGTGCTGCTCGTGGTGTTCGCATGGCTGCAGTCCAAGGTCGCGCATCCGCTGCTGCCGCTGCGAGTCGTGCTGGACCGGACCCGCGGTGGTTCGTTCGTGGCGGTGTTCGTCCTGGGCATGGGGATGTTCTCGATCTTCCTGTTCCTGACCTACTACTTTGCGGCCAGCCTCGGCTACTCGCCGATCAAGACCGGTCTGGCGTTCCTGCCGATGGTCGCGGGCGTCGTCGTTTCGTCGACCACGATGCCTGTGCTGGTGCTGCCCAGGGTCGGCCCGAAGATCGTGATCACCGCAGGCTTCCTGGTCGCCGCGTCCGGCATGGCCCTGCTGACCCGGCTCGAGTTGGACAGCACCTACGTCGCCGACATCATGCCCGGCATGATCCTGCTGGGTCTCGGCATCGGTGGGGTGATGACCACGGCGTTCCAGGGGGCGACCTCAGGCCTGCACCGCGATGACACGGGCGTCGCCTCGGCGCTGATCAACACCAGCCAGCAAATCGGCGGCTCCATCAGCACGGCGCTGTTGACCACCGTTGCCTCGTCGGCCGCGACCGACTACCTGACTTCGCACAAGCCCAGCGCGCTGGCCGCGGCGCAGGCCGGGGTCGAGGGCTACACGGCCACCCTGGCGTGGGGCTCCGCGTTCTTCGTGGTCGGTGCGGTGATCGCGGCGTTCCTGATTCCGAATCGGGCTCTGGAGCCGTCCGAGGGCGAGCCCGTGATGGCCCACTGACCCTGGATCCACCCTGGAGATGCCCTGCGGCCTGCGATGACTGTCGTACTCAGGACACGAATCAGCGCAGGAAAGCAGGGCATCTCCAGTGTTCCACCGCGACTGTCTCGCCCACGCGCGGGCGACCAGCCGGGTGGCCTTCTCCAACTGCGGCAGCATGGACAGGCGTTCCCTCTCCCTCCGACTTCCGCTTCGCTGTGTTCAGCAGCCGTACGGGAGTTCGCAGCGGCCAAGGCCTGAACGACGCGCGCCTCCTGGGGAACTGTCGGCAATCCGCGAAGGCGCACTCCAAGGTGCATGTCGCCTCAGCCAGTTGAGGACCCGTCACTCGATGCGATCGCCTTCAAGTACCCCACCGATACGCCGTGATGGACCCGCCGGGCCCCTTCGAGTCCGGGGAAAGCCGGCGGCTCATCGGCCAGTGTCCGGACGGCACGACTCTCGTAGAAACACACGAAGTGCTGGTCTCAGGCAGGCCACTTTTCAGGTCTTTGACGCCTGGCTGAAACCCGCCTGCCGACGATGTACTCCTCGGGCAAGCCGAACCAACGAACGGGAAAAGCCTTGTCTGAGAAGCTGTTTGGCCGTCAGATCGAGATCTCCTGGCCCGACCTCGGCATCACGGTCACCGCCGACCTTGACGACCGCAACCCGGCACTCGCCGACGCGTTGTGGGAGTCGCTGCCCTACCAGAGCCTCCAAGGACACGCGCTCATCGCGGGGGAGCACCTCTACCACGTAGCGCCCATACCCACCCTGCTGCACACTCCCCACACCACACGTATCCCCGACCGGCGCGAGGCTCCGAACGGCACGGTGTTCTGCTCCGGCTTGCAGCACCTGGGCATCAAGTACGGCACGCTGACCGAGCCGATGCCGGCCACCCCCGTCGGCCAGATCCGTGCGGCGGACATGCCCGCCCTGCTGGAGGCCGGGGCGGCGATCTGGGAGGCCGTCTACTCCACGAAGAAGCAGATCCTCGCCGAAGTACGCCGCGCAGGGGAGCCGGGAGGCCACCGTATCCCGATGCTCCACGCCACCGACACGGCCGCCGCCCAGCTGATCTCCGACATCCGCGCCGAGACCGAGAAGATCTGGCTCGCGCCCCCGGCCGAGCTGGACGACCTCCACCAGGGCATCATCCCTTCGCAGGCGGGCAACTTCGGCACCGTCCTGCCCACGCTGCTGTTCGTCAACGGCGAGACGCGGCCGCTGGGTTACGCCGCTTACGGCGGACTCGTCCGCGCCGCCGTCCAGGGCATGCCGATGGACGCCCTCGTCCACATGACCCGCCTCCTGGTCGGCGTCCCGGCCGAGTTCCTGGGCTACTGCGGACTGGAGAAGCTGTGGGCGTTCACCCAGCGCTTCCTCGACGTCCTCGACGGCCTGGACCGTGACGACTTCTACGCCGTCACCAGCCAGATGGCCCTGTACATCAACTGCCTCGGTGGCTGGAACCTCCAGCTGTACCCGTGGGAGACCGGAGACCACCTCCGCCAGCAGGGCGTCAAGGCAGGCGTGTAGTCATGCCGAGAGCCCTGCCTGCCCGCGCCGAGGCTGTCGTCATCGGCGGGGGAGTGATCGGCACGTCCGCCGCCTACCACCTCGCCGAAGCCGGCGTGGACACCGTACTGCTGGAACGCGGAGGCCTCGGCGGCGGAGCATCCGCGCACACCGCGGGCATGATCCGCACCTACTTCCCCGGCGACCCCCACACCGGGCAAAGGGCCGTGCGCAGCCTGAAGGCCTATCACGACTTCGCCCGCCACACCGCCGCCCCCCTCGCCCTGAAGCGGCTCGGTTTCATGGCGTTGTTCACCGAGGAACAGCAGGTCGCCGAGTTCGAGGCCACCCAGCAAGCCCAGAAGGCTGCCGGTGTCCAGGTCGACCTGATCAGTGCGCGTGAAGCGGCCGGACTCAACCCGCTGATCAACGAGCGCGCTGTCCTGGCCGCTGCCTGGTCTCCCGAGGCGTATCACGTCGACGGTCTCGACATCGTCCGCGGCTACGCTGCCGCCGCCCGCAATCACGGCGCCGGCCTGTTCACCCACACACCCGTCACGGGCATCGACGACGACAACACCGTCCACACCCCGCAGGGCAGCATCAAGGCGGACAGCATCGTGTGCACGGCCGGTCCCTGGTCCGGCGAGGTGGCGTCCATGGCATCGGTCGACCTGCCGATGAGACCCCGCACGATGGAGATGCTGTTCACCGACGTCCCGCCCTCGCCGCACCCCGAGCTGCCCATGACGATGCACGCCGCGTCGGGCCTGCGGATCCGCTCGTGGAAGGACCGCATCCTCCTCGCCATGGGCGCACCCCAGCCCGGCGAGGCACGCGAGGCCTGGCTCGGCCGTATCTCCGGTCATCTCGGCACCCTGTTCCCCGCCTTGGACGGAATCGGCCTGCATCGCGCGTGGAGCGGCGACTTCGACGCCAGCCCGAACAACACCGCCTTCATCGGCGAACACCCCACCCGCCGCTTCCTGTACGCGGCCGGTTTCACCGGCGCGGGCCTGTGCCAGGCACCCGCGGCGGGGGAAAGGCTCCGCGATCTGCTGATCGTCAAGCAGCCCAAGTAGCCGAAGCAGCCCCATAATTCAGGAAAGAATCCCGTGATAGTTCTCGGATGTAATGGTTTCAGTCGGGTGTCGGAGTTCTTCTCCGAGCGCCTCGGCGCGACCGGCATCAACAAGCACTACCTCCTGGGTCACGACGCCGCCGCCGCACTCCTGATCGACGGCCGCCTGGTCGCCGCGGTGGAGGAAGAACGCCTCAACCGGGAGAAGAAGACCACCGACTTCCCCACGAACGCGATCAACTGGTGCCTGGAAGAAGCCGGGATCACGTTCGACGACGTCGACCTGTTCGCCTTCCCCTGGAACTGGACCCCCCAGGTGCTGGCGGAGATCCAGGACGGCATCCGCAACTCGCCGATGGGCGAAGATGCCAAGACCCGCCTCATGGACGACATGGCCGACCTGTTCGACCAGGTCGTCAGCCACGAGGCGATCCTCGCGGACTTCGCAGCCCGCACCGGACACCGCCCCGACCCGGCCAAGGTCCGCTTCGTCCCTCACCACTTGGCCCATGCCACGACCGGCTACTACCTCGCCGGCATGAAGGACTCCGCGTTCCTCGTCAGCGACGGCCGCGCCGAACGCTTCTCGACGTTGACGGGAGAGATCCGCGACGGCAAGATCACCGTCTTCGAGGAGAGCGTCATCGGCGCCCAGTACTCCATGGGCACCCTGTTCTCCTCCATCACCCGCTTCCTCGGCTTCGTCCCCAACAACGACGAGTACAAGGTGATGGGCCTGGCCGGGTACACCGACCCGCCGACTCCGAACCCGTTCGTCGAGCGCCTTCTGACGCTGCACGACGACGGCCGCTACTCCTTCACCAAGCCCCTGCAGACCGACAACCTCCACAGCCACGACGCCCTGTTCGAGGAGTACTTCGGTCCCTTCGAGGACACCCTCGCCTACAAGGCCCGCATCGCCGCCGCCGCGCAGCAGATGCTGAACGTGGCCACCGCCCACCAGGTGCGCCACCTGGAGCGCAGGACGGACCTGGACCGGCTGCTGTTCGAAGGCGGCGTCGCCCTGAACTGCCTGAACAACACCCCCCTCTTCGAAGGATCCCGTTTCGAGGACATGCAGGTCAGCTTCGGCGCCTCGGACACCGGCATCACCATCGGAGCCGCGGTCCACGCCTGGCTCGACCATCCCGGCACCGGTCCCGCGGACATCCTCGCCGCCGCCGCACCCGTCATGCCCTATGTGGGCCCGGCCTACGACGACGCCGCGATCGAGGAGGCCCTTGCGGGCTTCGCCGGCCGTGTCGTGGTCTCGCGGCTGGACGACGACGAGGTCGTCGAGCAGGTGGCGAGGCTGCTGACGAAGAAGGTCGTCATCGGCTGGTTCGAAGGCCGTATCGAGCACGGGCCGCGCGCGCTGGGGCATCGCAGCATCCTCGCCAACCCCGGCTTCAGCGACATCAAGGACATCATCAACACCCGGGTCAAGCACAGGGAGCCGTTCCGCCCGTTCGCTCCCCTCGTCCTCGAGGAGCAGGCGCCGAAGATCTTCGACATGGGGCGCAAGACCGAGTCCCCGTACATGACGTTCGTCTTCCCCGTCCGCGACGAGTACCGGGACCGCATCCCGGGCGCCGTACACGTGGACGGCACCTCCCGCATCCAGACCCTTACGGACGAGGGGACGCCACGCCTGACGGCACTGCTGCGCAAGTTCATCGAACTCACCGACACCCCCTGCCTGATCAACACCTCGTTCAACGTCGCCGGCGAACCCATCGTCTGCACGCCCACCGACGCCCTGAACTGCTTCATGGGCACCGAGATCGACTATCTGGTCCTCGGAAACCACCTCGTCGCCAAGAGCTAGGAGCAACCCGTGCCGAAGATCCAGCGCAAGCACACCATGTACCACTCCACCATCCTCGACGCCGACCCGGACACCGTGTGGGCGACCATCCGCGACGCCATGCAGATCCTGGAGATCGTGTCCCCCGGTGACCTGGACGTCCACCGGGACGTGAGCTGGGTGGAAGGCGGCTCGGTCGAAACGGTCCCGGCCCGCTACGACTTCAAGCTCACGCTCAGCGGCAACGTCGTCCAGCAGGAGATCGCCGCCCGCGACGAGATCAACAGGACCCAGTCCTACCGGGCCGTCGCCCCCACCAGCGGAGTCGCCAGCTACGAGGCGACCATCCGGGTGTTCCCCATCACCAACGACCCGGCCCGCAGCTTCTTCGACTGGTCGCGGATCCTGGAGATCGCCGAGGACGCGGACCTGAAGGTGGTCGAGGGCATCATCGACATCATGGAGAAGCAGACCGACTGCGTACGGGACCACTTCGCGAAGACCGCGAAGTGAGCGACGTGACGACGCTCGTCCTGCTGCGGCACGGCGAAACCCTGCTCACCCCTGAGCGGCGGCTCTCCGGCAGCGGAGGATCCGACCCGGAACTCTCACCTGCCGGACGCCGCCAGGCCCAGTCGGCAGCGGACGCCCTCGCCCACCGCGGCTACATCGAGGCGGTCGTCACGTCACCGATGCGGCGCTGCAAGGAGACAGCTCAGGCCGTGGCCGAGCGCCTCGGCCTGAGCGTCCAGGTCGAACGGGACCTGCGGGAAGCTGACTTCGGCGCCTGGGAGGGCCTGACCTTCGGCGAAGTCCGTGAACGCTACCCGGACGACCTCAGCGCATGGTTCGCCTCGCCAGAGGCTCCCCCCTCGGGCGGAGGCGAGACCATGCAACAGGTCACCCGCCGCGTCACCGCCGTACGAGACGGTCTCCTGGCCCGGCACGCCGGCAGCACGGTTCTGGTCGTCTCCCACGTCGGCCCCCTCAGAACCCTGATCCGCCTCGCCCTTCAGGCACCACCGCACAGTCTGTTCCGCATGGAAGTCGCGGCGGCTTCCCTGTCGACGGTGACGTACGACGAGGACGGCACTGCCACGGTGCAGGCCCTCAACGACACCCATCACTTGAACTGACCTGCCCGCCAAGGGGCCCGGCACCCGTCATGCGTGCCGGGTCCTGTCGCGCTTCGTAGTCCAGAGGCGATCAGGTGGAGGGCGTGCGCCGCGCGGAGGTGTGGAGGAAACCGTCCTCCGCCGACCGAGCCCCGTAGAAGCGGGTGGCGATCGGAGCCGGCCGCGTCGGCGGCCAGGCCGGTCGGTCCGCCCAGCGCATGCTGCCTGTCCTGCCAGGCCAACTGGGGCCCGGCATGAGGTGTACCGCCCCTCCAGCAGAGAAGCCGGTTCGTCGCCTTCTCGGCGGTGAAGCGCGTACGGGCCAGGTTGGCGTTATACGTGGCTGATGTGTTCGCCTGGGTGCCGCGCAAGGACCAGCGGGCCAAGGGCGACTGCTACCTGCGGGGACTGATGCTGGGCGGCCGCCGCAAGTCGACCCAGGCCACGGCCGCTCGGCTGCCGGACGGCAACGAGCAGAACCGGACCCCGTGCCCGTGCAGCGTCGGATCTGCGAACGCATGCTGCCGCTCGTTGCCCAGGACGGAAGAACGTCGGTCGCCGTCGCCCCGCAGTATTGCGGGGCCCTGGGCCGGAATCACCTACCTGCACCGCGAGCTCCCCGACGGCTTCCGTGCGGTGCCCCTGTACGAGGAGCGGTACGTGCTGCTCACCGACGTCGCCCACGGTCTCGACCAGCCGACCGAGGCCACCTGGGCGGAGGCGTCCCGGCTGCCGCTGTGCCTGTTGACGGAGGCCATGCAGGGGCGGCGGGTGCTGGACGAGCAGTTCGCCGAGGCCGGGGTGCGGCCGTCGCCACGGGTCGAGACCGATTCGGTGGCGGCCCTGTTCGCCCATGTCCGTACCGGCCGTTGGGCCAGCATCGTGCCGCACGCCTGGTTGCACGTGTTCGGAGTGCCGCACGGCATGAGGGCGGTGCCGATGACCGAGCCCGACCGGGCGGTGCCGGTCGGGCTCGTGGTCTCGGCCCGTGAGCCGGGCTCCGTGATGGCGCGCGCCCTCACGGAGGTCGCGCGCCGTACCGATGTGGCCGCCCTGCTGGACCGGTTGCCCGGAGACCAGCTGGTCGGCTGACTCTTCCGGTTCCGGGGGAGACCCACTTCTTCACGAGGCATCCTCGCGCGAGGCCCGGCCGAAGCTGGTGATGGGCCTCCATGGGGACCCTGCGGGTCTCCCGCGCCGGGAAGCTACTCGGCCATGACGTCATCGAGCGCGGCGGCGGTGGGCTCCAGTCGTACGACGATGCTCTTGGCGGTCGGTTGGTTGCTGGTCTCGGCCACGCTGTCCAGGGGTAGCAGGACGTTGGTCTCGGGGTAGTACGCGGCGGCGCAGCCGGGGGTCGTCGGGTACGGGACGACCTCGAAGTCCTTCGAGCGGCGCTCCGTGCCGTTCCACACGCTCACGAGGTCGACTCGCTGCCCCGGCGACAGTCCGAGCCGGGACACGTCCTGAGGGCTCACCAGGACGACGTGGCGGCTTCCGTGGATCCCCCGGTACCGGTCGTTCTCCGTGTAGGGGATGGTGTTCCACTGGTCGTGGGAGCGCAGCGTCTGCAGCAGCAGGTGGCCTTCGGGGACCTGGGGCATCTCCCAGTCGTTGCGGGTGAACAGGGCCTTGCCGACGGGCGTGGGGTAGACCCCTTCGTTGACGGGGTTGGGCAGCCGGATGCCGCCGGGGCGGGCAACCCGCCGGTTGAAGTGCTGGAGTCCTGGCACGATGCGTGAGATCCGGTCACGGATGGTGCCGTAGTCCGCTTCGAACTCGCCCCACGGAATCGCGGTCCTGCCGTCAAGGGTCCGGTCGGCGAGCCGGCAGAGGATGGCGACCTCGCTGAGCAGCACCTTGGAGGCCGGTTCCAGACGGCCGCGGGAGGAGTGCACCTCGCTCATGGAGTTCTCCACGGTGACGAACTGCTCGCCCGTGGCCTGGACATCCACCTCTGTGCGGCCCAGGGCGGGCAGGATGAGCGCGGTCCGGCCGCAGACCGTATGGGACCTGTTGAGCTTGGTGGAGATGTGCGCGGTCATGCGGCACTTCCGCATGGCCTCCTCGGTGAACTCGCTGTCCGGGGCGGCCCGTACGAAGTTTCCCGCGGCGCCGAGGAAGACCTTGATCCGGCCCTCGTGCATGGCCTTGATCGAGTTCACCGAGTCGAGCCCGTGGGCGCGAGGCGGTTCGAAACCGAACTCGTCCCGCAAGGCGTCGAGGAAGGAGTCCGGCATCTGTTCCCAGACGCCCATCGTGCGGTCGCCCTGGACGTTGCTGTGCCCGCGCACCGGGCAGGCTCCGGCGCCCGCCTTGCCGAGATTCCCGCGCAGCAGAAGGAAGTTCACGATCTCCCTGATGGTGGGGACCCCGTGCCTTTGTTGCGTCACGCCCATCGCCCAGCAGACGATGACGCGTTCACTGCGCAGGACCTCGTCCCGTACGTTCTCGATCTGGTCACGGGTCAGTCCCGTCGCGGTGAGAATGTCCTCCCAGGCAACGCCGCGGGCGTGTTCGGCGAACTCTTCGAAGCCGGTGGTGTTGGCGCGGATGAAGTCGTGGTCGAGCACCGTGCCCGGGCGGGTGTCCTCCGCCTCCAGCAGGAGCCGGTTCACGCCCTGGAACAGTGCGAGGTCGCCACCGCTGCGGATATGGAGGAACAGGTCGGCGATCTGGATACCGCGGCCGATCACCCCGCGGGCCTTCTGCGGGTTCTTGAAGCGCAGAAGGCCCGCCTCCGGCAGGGTGTTCACCGCGATGATGCGGGCACCGTTGAGCTTGGCCTGCTCCAGTGCGGAGAGCTGGCGGGGGTGGTTGGTTCCGGGGTTCTGCCCGACCAGGAAGATCAGGTCGGCGTGGTGGATGTCCTCCAGGCTCACCGTCCCCTTGCCGGTGCCCAGCGTCTCGTGCAGAGCGAAGCCGCTGGACTCGTGGCACATGTTGCTGCAGTCGGGCAGGTTGTTGGTGCCGAAGGCCCTGGCGAAGAGCTGCAGGACGAACGCGGCCTCGTTGCCGACCCGGCCCGAGGTGTAGAAGACCGCCTCGTCGGGGGAGCCCAGTGCCTTCAGCTCGTCCGCCAGCAGCCCGATGGCGTCATGCCAGCTGATCGGCTCGTAATGGTCCGCGTCGGGACGCTTGACCATCGGCTCGGTGAGCCTGCCCTGCTGGTTGAGCCACAGATCGGACCGCCGGCTCAGTTCGGAGACCGGGTAGCGGCGGAAGAAGTCAGCCGTGATGCGCCGTGTCGTCGCCTCGTCGTTGATGTGCTTGGCGCCGTTCTCGCAGTACTCGTTCAGATGCCTGTGGCCGGGAGACGGATCCGCCCAGGCGCAGCCGGGGCAGTCGATTCCGCCCACCTGGTTCATGGACAGCAGCGTCACACCGGTTCGCCTGACCGATGTCTCGTCGAGGGAGTACTCCAGAGCGTGGGTCACCGCCGGCACGCCGGCCGCCCACGTCTTGGGCGGAGTGACGGTCAGGTGCTCTTCCGGCTCTTGGCTCGGGGGCTTCTTCATCGGGAGTGTCTCTCGCTCTCTCACTCTCGCGCAGCCGGGGTCAACCGACCGGCCAGTGGGGGACCCGGCTTCTGGGAGGCTCTGCTTCCAAGGGCTCGACGTGCCCGCCGCGGATGACCCCCCGCCATGCCCCGCCCTCCTGTCCCAGCCCCTCGATGAACTCCTTGAAGTGGCCGAGTTCGGCGCGGACCACCCGACGCGGGAACCCGCAGGCATGGACGAGGCGGTCCGTGACACGACGGGGCGTGACGCTGATGCGTACGACAACCGTCGTACGGCCAGACGCCGACGGGCGGAACGACACCTCACCACGGTGGCCGGCACGCCGGCCGAGGCTGCGCCATCTGACGAGCGAGTCCGGCACCTGATCCACGATCTCGGCCTCGAACTCGTGTCGCACCGGACCGAATCCGATCACCCAGCGGGTGAGATTCGGCCGGACCTGCTCGACGCTCCGCACGGCGGACATGAACCGCGGAAAACTCTTGAACTGTGTCCACTGGTTGTAGGCGGTAGTTACCGGCACGGCGACGTCGATCGTCTCTTCGACGGTACTCATGGCCCCACCTGCTTTCGGGCGCTCCATCGCCCCAGTGTCACCGCTCGCCCGGCGAGCCGCCATGCGACTTCGGGGCTCTCGCAGCCCCCGCGGTGGATCGTGGCGGGGCTCGCCGACTGGGCGAAGGCCGGTGGTCACCGCCATTAGGAGGACTCTGAGAGTGCCGCGTGAGGGTTCGTTGACGGGCGGGTAGCGGCCACCCGTGACCATTTCGTGGGAGGTGCTGCCGGAGGCGGACCTGCAGGACGCCATCGGTGTCCTGGTGCGTGTGGTGGAGCTGACCGGCGCGTTGATCATTTTCGTGGGGGCGATCTGGGCGTTCGTGCGCTTTGCGGGGACTGTGGTGCGAGGCGGCGGCCAGGGAAAAGGGTTCGACCGGATCCGATTGACATTGGGACGGTTTCTCGTTCTGGGGCTCGAGTTCCAGCTGGCAGGAGATGTACTGCGCACGGCGGTGGCGCCGAGTTTCGCCCAGATCGGGCAGCTCGCTGCCATCGCCACCATCCGTACCGCATTGAATTACTTCCTGGGTCGCGAGATCGCCGCCGACCGCGCAGCGCTCGAACGCGACATGAAGGCGTCGTAGCGTGAACGCGGCGGTCGAGTTCGCGGCACTGCTCGTGACGATGATCGGTATCGCATCCTTCGCGGTGGCCCTTACGGCTGGACGGGCGATCCGTTCGGCGCTGCCCGTGCTGCTGGACTTCCTCACCGCGGCTGGGCTGATCCGCCTCGCTGTCGCCCCGTCGTCATGGACGAACCTGCTGCTGGTGACGGTCGTCATCTCGATCCGCAAGATCGTCGCCATCGGCTTTGTCAGGGATGACCTCAGGTAGGAGACTCCCGGTTCGACGCAGTGGCAGAACCGGTGGGTCAGCAGTCCGCTTGTTGGCTGTCCGTCCTCGGCGCAGCTCCTATGCCCTTGGAGGCACTTCTCTCCATTCGTGGCATCCGACCACCCGTGCCAGGCTGGGCAGCATGGCTCCTGCGAACACCACCGGTGCCGACGGCACGATCCTGTACTACGGCGACCTGAAGGCACCCCATGTGCTCCAGGTCTTCCTCGAGATGCGGGACCGCGCGAGTCACCGCATGGCGGAGAGCCTGCTCGGTACGCTCCGGCAGGGCGCCGACGAGGGGAAGTTCGTTGTGAGGTTTCATTTCGCGGCGATCCTGGACGACACCATCGGCGGGAACGGTTCGCGCCGCGCCCTGAGCGCGCTCGCCGCCGCGAGCGACGTGGCGCAGAAGCAGTTCATGGAGTACCTGGGCACGCTGTTCGCGGCCCAGCCCTTCCCGCCGGGCAACGACACCTTCTCGGACACCTCCGAACTGCTCACCCTCGCCGGACAGGTGTCCGGCCTGCGGTCCGCGGAGTTCGACCAGAAGGTCACCGACGACACGTACCTGACCTGGGCCGGCGAAGTGGCGGGCGACTTCTCGTCGTTCGGTGTCGTCGGGACGCCCGTGTTCTGGTACGACGACGAGGTCATCCCCGTCGTCAAGATCGACGGCGGCCCGGCCATCACGCCGCAGGAGTTCCTCGCCCAGACCCACAAGTGAACCGGACCGGCCCATGAGCAGACGGCTCCCGATGTCCGCGGTCCCCCGACTCGCCGTCGCCGTGCTCATGGGGGCGGCAACCGGCGTGATCGTCGGCGTCCTCACCGACGCTCCCCAAGGCACCCTCACGGCCATGGCCGTCACGGAGCTGGCGTTCGTCCTCGCGGGCTGGTCCGTCCTGTGGCCGATGGACGCCGACGCCACCCGACGCAACGCCCGCCGTGAGAGCTTCCGCCCCGTCGCCGAGGAACTCGTGGTCGTGCTCACTGCACTCGGCGCACTCGTCGCCATCGTGGTCGTGCTCCTGGCGGGTGACGACGAGGGCCACGCGGCCGCGGCGACCGCCCTCGGCGGAGTCTTCCTGGCCTGGGCCGCCGTCCACCTGATGTACGCGGCGCGCTACGCGTACGAGTACTACGACACGACCTCCGGCGGCATCGACTTCAACTCCCAGGCCCCACCGGCGTACCGGGACTTTCTCTACTTCAGCTACAACCTCGGCATGACCTGGCAGGTCTCCGACACCAACGTGTCGGACTCCGCGATCCGCTCGATCGTCCTGCGGCATTGCCTGCTGTCGTACGTCTTCGGTACGACCGTCCTGGCGACGACGATCAACCTGGTGGCCGAACTGTTCACCGGCTGACCGCGACGCCGACCGTCAGGATCGGCGTCGAGTTGCCGAAACAGCATGTTCAGCGCGGTGGGCGGGTTGTCCAGGGAGGTCGAGGCGCGCCAGATCCCCATGGAGGGCGACCGCTTCCACATCGACCCGCAGGCAGCGACCGAGCTGTGCGACGAGAACACCATCGGCGTCGTCGGCATCCTCGGCTCGACGTATGACGGCTCCTACGAGCCGAGCGCGAAACTCTGTGCAGCTCTCGACTCCTTGCAGGAACGCACGGGCCTCGACATCCCTGTCCACGTCGACGGTGCCTCCGGCGCCATGGTGGCACCGTTCCTGGATCCCAACATGCCGACCTTCGCCCTGAACTTCTCCCGGCCAGGCGCACAAGTCGTCGCCCAGTACTGCACGTTCCTGCGACTCGGACGCCATGGCCATCGGGAGGTTCAGCAGGCCGCGAGGGACGTGGCCGGCCAACTCCCCGACGGAATCGAAGCCCTGGGAGATTTCTGGTTGCTCACTCGCGGCACCCAGCTCCCGGCGCCGACGTTCACTACCGCACGGACATTCGGGCGTACGACGTGTTCGACGTCTCCCGGCGTTTGCGTGAGTACGGCTGGCTGGTCCCCGCGTACACCTTTCCGCCACATCGGGAGGACCTCGCCGTGTGGCGAGTCGTGTGCCGCAACGAATTCTCGTCAGACCTGGCGAATTTGCTGATCCAGGATCTGAGTCGACTGCTGCCGGAATTGAGAGCCCAGCCGTACCCGCTGGTCCTCGATCGTGCCGCCGAGACGACGTTCCACCATGCCGAGCGCTGAAGCGGACCGCTGACAGATGCACCGCTCCGTTTGCAGGCTGCCGGGCATAGCGCTTTCGTTGAACCACCGCCGAGAAACCGGGAGTATTCATGTCGACGTCGCCTTTCGGGTTCGGGTCGTCGGATCCGTTCAGTGAGATGCTGAACCGCTTCTTCGGTATGTCGCCCGCGTCGTCGCCCCCGGCAGTGCAGCGGGTGCCGATCGGCCGGTTGCTGACGGATGCGTCCCAGGAACTTCTGAATCTGGCGGCGCGAAGGGCCGTGGAGGACGGGACCTCGGATCTCGACACCGAACATCTGCTGTGGGCTGCCACCCAGGTCGATCCCGCGCGCAGAGTGCTGGCCCAGGGTGGGGTGGACCCCGAGAAACTCGCCGCCACGATCGCCCAGGCGTTGCCCCGCGAGTCCGGCGAGCCCTCTGCCGAGCCCGGCCTCACGCCGGCGGCCAAGCGCATCCTGGCCGCAGCCTTCCGTGAGTCGCAGGCAACCGGTGTCTCGTATATCGGCCCTGAGCACATCCTCGGCGCGCTGCTGTCCGACCCGGACTCCGGCGCGGGCCGGTTCCTGCGCGCCGAGGACTTGGACGTACGGAAGCTGCGCGGCGCCAGCGAGCAGGCCGCACGCGCCGAGAGCGCCGCCGCGCCGAAGGCGCCTGCCACGACGCTGGACGAGTACGGCCGGGACCTCACCGAGGAGGCGAGGGCGGGCAGGCTGGACCCGGTGGTGGGGCGGGCTGAGGAGATCGAGCAGACGGTGGAGATCCTGTCGCGGCGCTCGAAGAACAACCCGGTGCTGATCGGTGAGCCCGGTGTCGGCAAGACCGCGATCGTGGAGGGCCTGGCGCAGCGGATCGTGGCGGGTGAGGTCCCGGACACGCTGAAGGACAAGCGGGTCGTCTCGCTGGATCTGTCGGGGATGGTGGCGGGGGCGCAGTACCGGGGTCAGTTCGAGGAGCGGCTGAAGAAGGTCATCGAGGACGTCCAGCAGGCCGAGGGCGAGATCATCCTGTTCATCGACGAACTGCACACCGTCGTCGGGGCAGGTGCGAGTGGCGAGAGTTCGATGGACGCGGGCAACATGCTCAAGCCCGCCCTGGCGCGCGGTGAGCTGCATGTGGTGGGCGCGACGACGATCGACGAGTACCGCAAGCACATCGAGAAGGACGCCGCTCTGGAGCGCCGCTTCCAGCCGGTGATGATCCCGGAGCCGACCGTCGAGGAGACGGTCCAGATCCTCGAAGGGCTGCGGGACGCCTACGAGGCGCACCACCAAGTCCGTTTCGCCGACGGCGCGCTGGCCGCGGCCGCTGAGCTGTCCGACCGCTACATCAGCGACCGCTTCCTGCCCGACAAGGCCATCGACCTCATGGACCAGGCGGGCGCACGGGTGCGGCTGCGCAGCGCCTCGCGGTCCACCGAGGTCGTCAGCCGCGAGGACCGGCTGGCCAAGCTGCGGCGCGAGCAGGACCAGGCCGTTGCCGGCGAGGATTTCGAGAAGGCGTCGGAGCTGAAGCGGCAGATCGTCGAGCTGGAGGGCGAGCTCGCCGGGATCGAGGAGCGGCGTGAGGGGGTGGTGTCGGTGACGGCGTCCGACATCGCCGACATCGTCTCGCGCCGTACCGGCATCCCGGTCTCCCAGCTCACCGCAGACGAGAAGGAGCGGCTGCTGAAGCTGGAGAAGGAGATGCACGCCCGGATCGTCGGCCAGGACGAGGCCGTCACCGCTGTCTCGCAGGCCGTACGCCGCAACCGCGCGGGCATGGGCGACCCCAACCGGCCGGTCGGGTCGTTCCTGTTCCTCGGGCCGACCGGTGTGGGCAAGACCGAGCTCGCCAAGACCCTCGCCGAGCTGCTGTTCGGCGACGAGGACCGGATGATCCGGTTCGACATGAGCGAGTTCCAGGAGAAGCACACCGTCGCCCGGCTGGTCGGCGCCCCGCCTGGATACGTCGGCTACGACGAGGCCGGTCAGCTCACCGAGAAGGTGCGGCGCAAGCCGTACAGCGTCGTGCTGTTCGACGAGGTGGAGAAGGCGCACCCCGACGTCTTCAACACGCTGCTGCAGATCCTGGACGACGGCCGGCTCACCGACGCCCAGGGCCGCACGGTCGACTTCCGGCACACGGTCGTCATCATGACGTCCAACATCGGCGCCCAGCGCATCCTCGCGCACGAGGGCGACGCCGCCGAGCTGAAGGACGAGCTGATGGAGGACCTGCGGGCCCGGTTCCTGCCGGAGTTCCTCAACCGCATCGACGACATCATCGTCTTCCACAGCCTCACCGAGCAGGACCTGTCCGAGATCGTCGACCACCTCCTGGACCGCAGCAAGCACAAGGTGCACGGACAGGGCATGACGCTGGAGGTCACCGAGGCGGCGAAGAAGCTGCTCGTCGCGCACGGCTACCAGCCGGAGTTCGGTGCCCGGCCGCTGCGCCGCACGATCCAGACCGAACTCGACAACCGCGTCGCCGAGATCCTCCTCACCGGCGACGCCGAACCCGGCGACACCATCGTCGCCGACCTGAAGGACGACTCCCTGCACTGCACCGTGCGTAAGGAGGACTCCAAGGAGAAGCGCGACAAGGACATCTGAGGCGGCGACGTGACGTCGGCCGCTGGACGACCGGAGGTGGAAGGCATGGTCCACCATCACAAAACCAATCAGCAGGTCGAGGGCAATCCGGACACCGGTCACGGAAGGGGCATGCCACGTCGGCCCGACGCAGACGAGCTCCAGGCACGGACCGTGTGGGAGCGCCGCGAGGCGGGTCTGCCGGACAGCTCCGCGGACGAGCACGACGAGGCCGCGGGCAACAGCTGAGACGGCGAAAGCGCAAGGTGGCTGGGGCTGAGACGGTACCGGTGGATAGGGAAGATCTCTGGAGGTACCGTACTTTTATCCGAAATCGCTCACCCGAATGATGCGGATCTCACCCCCGGAGGAGGCTTTCATGTCCTCGAAGCGACGCCGGAAGAAGAAGTCGCGCCGGAACAAAGCCGCGAACCATGGACGTCGGCCCCAGTGCTGACCACGGCCTTCATGACGCCTCTGTGCGGAGGGAGGTGCTGGACGGTACGGCGGTAGCCGGGCGGCCGGGGAAGGACCTGCACGATGGATGAGGCAGACACCGCCTTCCCCGTCGAGGGCAGGGACGAGGAGCCGAAGGCGGCGCCGCCGGGCGTGCTGCTCGACCTGCTCGGTGTGTCCGCTGTCGTCCTGGACAGGAGCGGACGGATCGTGTTCTGGAGCCCGCAGGCCGACGACGTGTTCGGCTACACCGCCCAGGAGGCGCTGGGAAAGTACGCGGTCCGCCTGCTGGTGCACAAGGAGCATCGCTACCGGGTGATGCGGTGGTTCTCCGAGATCCGGGACGCCGGGGCGAGCTGGGCGGGTGCGTTTCCCGTCCGGCACAAGGACGGCAGCACGCGCGTGGTGGAGTTCCGCAACATGCGGCTGTTGGACGACCTGGGAGACGTCTACGTCCTCGGCATCGCGGCGGACCAGGCCATGGTGCAGGACCTGGAGACGAAGCTGGCGCTGTCCGACCACCTGGTGTCCCAGTCGCCCGTCGGTGTGGCGCTCCTCGACACCGACCTGCGGTATCTGCTGGTCAACCCGGCACTGGCCCGCATCAACGGCGTACCGGCCGCCGAGCACGTCGGCCGCCGGCCTCGTGACATCCACCCCAGATACGCCGAGATCATCGAGTCCACGCTGCGGCAGGTGCTGACCACCGGCACGCCACTGATCGACCGCCATGTCGTCGGCCGCACCAGCGCCGACCCCGACCACGATCACGCGTACTCCGTGTCCTACTACCGGCTGACCGGGCCCAACGGCCGGGTGATCGGCGTGGCGAACTCGGTCGTCGACGTGACCGAACGACATCTGGCCGCGGCGGAGGCGGAACGTGCCCGGCGCCGCCTGGCGCTGCTCGCGGACGCCTCGGCGCGCATCGGGACCACTCTGGAGGTGACGCGGACCGCCCAGGAACTCGCGGCGGTCGCGGTACCGGACCTGGCCGACGTGGCGGCCGTGGACATTCTCGACGCGGTCCTGTCCTGCCGCCGTGCCGCGAAGCCGGGCGTCGGCCCGGAGCTGTTCCGGGCGCTCGCCGTGGCCGCGGCGTACCCGACCGAAGTGACCGGCGCCGCGGACCCGGTCGGGGAACTCGCCTCCTACGGCGCCGACCGGCTCGTCACACAGTGCGTGCGTACCGGACAGCCGGTCGTCGTCCCGCACGTCGGGCGGGAGGATCTGCTGCGCATCGCCCGGGACCGCGAGGCGGCCGACGTACTGGCTGCCGCCGGGGTGCACTCCTACATGGCCGTGCCCCTGATCGCCCACAACGAGGTCCTCGGCGCATTCGACGTGCTGCGCGCCCGCAACCCCGTCCCCTTCGACGACGACGATGTCGTCCTCGCCCGAGAACTGGCCGCCAGAGCGGCCGTGGCCATCGACAACGCCCGCTGGCACGAGAGCGTCCGCAACTCCGCCGAGACCTTGCAGCGCAGTCTGCTGCCGGGCCACCATCCGCCCCGGCTCGCCGGACTGGACGTCGCCTCGCGCTACGAGCCCGCCCAGGCCTCCAGCGAGATCGGCGGCGACTGGTACGACGTACTCCCGCTCGCCGGCGACAAGACCGCGCTCGTCGTGGGCGACGTCATGGGCAACGGCATCGACGCCGCCGCGGCGATGGGCCGCCTGCGCGCCGCCACCTGCGCCTACGCCGACCTCGGCATGGCCCCGCACGAGATCCTCCAGCACGTCGACAAGATCACCTGCGGGCTCGAGCACTTCATCGCCACCTGCGTGTACGCCGTGTACGACCCGCACCGGCACCGCGTCGAGATCGCCAACGCCGGACATCTGCCCCCCGCCGTGCTGCCCGACGGCCGGCCCCCCTCCCTGCTCACCCTCCCCGCCGGTGCCCCCCTCGGCGTCGGCGGGGTCCGTTTTCGGACGACCTCCTTCGACCTGCGGCCGGGCGACCGGCTCGTGCTGTACACCGACGGCCTCGTCGAGACCCGCGACGACCCCATCGACGTACGCCTGACCGCCCTCCTGAACGCCCTGGACGGCCGGCGCCGGCCACTGGACGCGACCTGCGACTGGCTCCTGAACACGCTGCGGCACCCGTACGACCATGACGACGTGGCGCTCTTGATCGCCGAGGCTCGCCCAGCTGAGACTGGGCGCAGGAACTCCTGAACGGATCGGACCGCACAGCAAAGGTTGTAACGACCGTCCACGGGCATCCAGCTATTCCACCGGCATACGAAACTGCAGGTCAGCGCTTTCTGGTTCGGGAGGTCGCCGGCCCGGGGGTCGGCGTGCTGAAAGCAAGGAGCAAGCTGAGCAAGCCACCCGGTGAGCAACAAGGCCGCCTGCGCGAGGGGACTGACTGCGAACCCCACGATGGGTCGGACCTACGCCGCTACGGCGGTGGCTCACCGGGCCGTGTCCTGGGGCCAGTTGGCTCCACCTGCGCCTGGCCACCGCCAGGGCTGCCGTCGGCCGCCGGGGGCAGGCCCGTGTCGCGGTGGGAGAGGCCGCGGTCGAGCAGGTGCCGGCTCGGAGCCGGTACGGCCCCCGGCCGGCGGTAGACGTACGGCGGTGCCTCGGACCCGCTGTCGTCGGCCGGCTCGCGGACGAGGTGGTGGTCGGGGGAGAGCGCGCACGCCGGATCGGTGCGGGCGGTGTCGCCGGTGAGGGCGAACGCCTGGCAGCGGCAGCCGCCGAAGTCCTCCTCCTGGCGGGGACAGCCCCGGCAGGGGCCGGTCATCCAGTCGGTGCCGCGGAAGCGGTTGAACGCGGGGGAGTGCTTCCAGATCCAGGCGAGCCGGCGGTCGCGGACGTTGGGCGGGTGAAGGTCCGGCAGGGAGGCGGCTGCCGGGCAGGGCAGCACCGTCCCGTCCGGCGCGACGGTGAGCGAGACCGCTCCCCAGCCGCCCATGCAGGGCTTGGCGATGCCGTCGAAGTAGTCGGGGACGACCCACACCAGGTCGATCCGCCCGGCGAGTTGCTCGCGGCGGCGCTCCACGGTCTCCCGGGCGCGGGCCAGCTGCTCGCGGGTGGGCAGCAGCGCGGCCCGGTTGAGCAGGCCCCAGCCGTAGAACTGCGCGTTGGCCAGTTCGATGCGGTCCGCACCCCAGGTCAGGCCCAGGTCGATGAGGGCGTCGACGGAGTCGAGGTTGTCTCGGTGCAGCACGACGTTCAGGCCGAGCGGGATACCGACCCGGCGGACGAGCGCCGCGGCCCGTTCCTTGGCGGAGAAGGAGGACGGGCGTCCGGCGATGCGGTCCCCGGCCCGGGGGTCGGCGTGCTGGACGGACAGCTGGACACTGCGCAGCCCGGCCGCGATGAGAGCGGCGAGCCGGGCTTCGTCCAGGCCGGCGCCGCTCGTGACCAGTTGTGTGTAGATGCCGGCGGCCTCGGCGGCGGCAACGATCCGTTCCAGGTCCGGGCGCAGCAGCGGCTCGCCGCCGGAAAGATGTGTGTGGACGACGCCCAGTTCGCCGGCCTGACGCAGTACGTCGGTCCACTCGTCGGTGCTCAGCTCGGTGGAGCGACGGGCCAGTTCCAGCGGGTTCGAGCAGTACGGGCAGTGCAGCGGGCAGGCGTGGGTGAGTTCGGCGAGCAGGGCCCAAGGGGGTGCGGGCTGTTCGGCCGGCCCGGTGTTCACGGCGGCGGTCACGTCAGCCAGCCCTCCTGCCGCAGGCTGTCGAGGAAGGCGGGGACGGTGTCGGCCACCGGCGCGCCGGGGAAACGCTCGGCGAGCTCGCCGACGATCCCGGCCACCGTGCGCGTGCCGTCGCACAGGCCGACGACCGTGCCGCCTTGGCCTTGGAGGACGACCACGCGTTCCGGCAGGACGAGCAGGGCCGTGCCGCGCACGGCGTCGTGTCGCAGCATCAGCGCGGGGGCGAGCGCCGGGCGCCACGGGTCCGCGCTCTGCGGCATCACACGCGCTCCCGTACGTCGTCCCGACCCTGCGCCCGTTCGTCCTGCCCGGGCCCTCCCACGTACTGCTGGACGGCGTCGAGCAGGGACCACAGCACATCGCACTTGAAGGAGAGCGCGGCCACGGCCCGCTCCTGGGCCTCGCGGGTTCGGGCCCACTCCATGACGAGGTCGAGCGCCTCGGCACTGTCACGCCGGCCCTGGTCGACGCGGGTGCGGAAGTAGGCGAGCCCGTCCGGCGCGATCCAGGGGTAGTGGCGCTCGAACGCCTCGATCCGCAGCCGCATGAGATCGGGAGCGGTCAGCTCGGTGAGCGAGGCGGCGACGGCCTCCAGGGGGGAGCGGAGGCGGCAGAAGTTGACGTAGCCCTCCACGGCCAGCCGGACACCCGGCAGCACGGTTTCGCCCGACAACAGCGTCTCGCGGTCCAGGCCGGCCGCCTCGCCGAGCCGCAGCCAGCGCTCGATGCCGCCCTCGCCGTCGGCACGACCGTCATGGTCCTCGATCCGCCGCAGCCACATGCGGCGCAGCCGCGAGGAGTCCAGCTTCGCGAGGATCAGCGCGTCCTTGACCGGGATGTGGCGCTGGTAGTGGAAGCGGTTGGCGATCCAGCAGCGCACTTCGTCCGGGCCGAGGCCGCCCTGGTGCATGCGGATGTTGAAGGGATGGCGGTCGTGGTAGCGGTCCCGGCCCACCGTGCGCAGGCGTTCCTCGAACTCCGCGCGGCTCCAGGGCTTCGCCGGCGGGGCGAGTGTCGTGGTCACAGCTCGATCACCATTCCGTCGTCGGCCACCTCGAGGCCCAGCCGGGCGAGCCGCTTGTGCTGCGGCGCGGCGGGGTCGACGAGGGGGTTGGTGTTGTTGAGGTGGGTGTAGAGGCAGCGGGCGGGCAGCGAGGCGAGGACGGCGGCGGTGCCGTCCGGTCCGTCGATGGGCAGGTGCCCCATGCCCGTGGCGGTGCGGGAGGAGATGCCGGCGCGGCGGGGTTCCTCCTCGTCCCAGAACGTGCCGTCGACGATGACGCAGTCGGCCTCGGCGGCGGCCTGGTGCAGCGCGTCGGACCAGGTGGCCACTGCCGGGGCGTACAGGGCGGTCCGGCCGGTGACCGGGTCGTACAGGCGCAGCGCGACGACCCAGGCGTCGTCCTCGGGGGCGTCGGCGGCGTAGCGCGGGCGTTTGCCGGAGACGGGCACGGCGCTGATCCGTAAGCCGGATCCGGCAGGGCCGCTCGCGTCGGCGAGGAGCGGCTGTGTCCCCCGGGACCGCAGCTCCCGCCAGCTCAGGGTGGTGTACGGGGCGAGGACCGTGCCGAGACCGAGTCGGGTTTCCACCGCCTCGCGGACCGGGGGCGTGGCGAGGATCTCCAGGCCGTCCGCCTCGCGCAGCCGCCCGATTCCCAGCGTGTGGTCGAGTTCGGCGTCGGTGAGGACGACTCCGGCGACCGGTGTCTGCCGGGGCCCGGGTCCGGGGTGGAGTTCCGGGTGGGCCTCGATCTGGTCGCCGATGTCGGGGGTGGCGTTGACGAGGTACCAGCGGCCCTCGTCGGCCCGGACGGCCAGCGAGGCGTGTCGGCGGCTCCGCCCGGGGTGGGCGCGTGCCCCGGAGCACCCGGGGCACGCGCAGTTCCACTGGGGGATGCCGCCGCCGGCCGCGGTACCGAGCACCTGCAGCAGCATGACGGCGGTTAGCGGACGCTGAGGGAGTAGGCGGTGACTTCCAGTGCGGTGTCGACGACCGCGTACCCGGGGGTCTGCCAGGCGGTGCGGTCGGTCTCCTCGGAGGTGGCCCGGCTGGGCTGCTCGGCCTGTTCGACGGCTTCGGTCATGGTGCGTACCTTCCTTTCGGCGAGGGGTGTTCGCCTCCCGGGTGCGGGAGGAGCCTTTCGGTCGACGGTCACTGTCCGACGGTCACTTTTCGACGGTCACCTTGAGGATGAGGTCGTCCTCGTTGCCGCGGTCGCTCGTGCCCAGCCACAGCTGGTCGGCGCCGGGGACCTTGGCCAGTGCGCGCAACCGGCCGTAGGTGCCGTTGTAGTGGGCTGTCGCGGGTCCGACGTCCTCGCCGGTCGCGTCGATCGGAATGCGCCACAGTCGGCGGCCGCTCAGCGTAGAGGCGTAGACCACGTCGTCGACGACCGCGATCTGGGCGGGCACGCCTCCCTCGTCGGGGTCCCAGACCATCTTCGGGTTCGTCATACCCGCGACGGAACAGGAGCCCTCACAGGTCGGCCAGCCGTAGTTCCCGCCCGGCTCGACGAGGTTGAGTTCGTCCCAGGCCTCCGCGCCGATCTCGGTCGACCACAACTGTCCGGCGCTGTCCCAGGCCAGTCCTTGGGGGTTGCGGTGACCGTAGCTGTAGACGCGTGTTCCGAACGGGTTTCCGGGAGCCGCGGCACCGTTCTTGGTGATGCGCAGGATCTTTCCGTTGAGTGACGTCTTGTCCTGCGCCAGCTTCTTCTGCGAGGCGTCACCGGTGGTGACGTACAGATATCCGTCGGGCCCGAAGGCGATCTTTCCGCCGTTGTGCTGGTTGTCCCGGGTGATGCCCGTCAGGACGGGGGTGTAGCCGCTCAGCCGGGTGCCGTCGAACTTCATCTTGACCACCCGGTTGTCCTCGAGTGTGGTCTCCATGAAGAACACGTCCTGGTCGGTCGTCCCGTTCCAGGTCGGTGACACCGCGACACCCAGCAGGCCGCCCTTGTCCTGCGTCTCCTCGCTCCACACCGCGTTCGGCACCGTGCCGACGTTCTGCTTGGCGCCGTCGAGGGCGATCTTCCAGACCACGGCGGTGTCGCGTTCCGTCACCAGCGCCGCCTTGTGGCCCCGGAGGAACGAAATCCCCCAGGGAGTCGTCAGACCGTCCGCGAGCGTGCTGATTCCTGACGGTGCGCCCTGCGCACGGGGAACGGCGGGCGGTTCCGCGGCCGTCGCGGGCGGCCCGGACAGACCGAGGGTCATGACGGCGGCGGCAGCGGAGAACGCGGCCATGCCCGGACGGACCCGAGGCAGCGCCGAATGCGCCAAGCGTGACATCCTGATGCCTTTCCTGTGGTGGCGCGGCCGCGTGATTCCGGGGAAACGGCGCGGCCGACTGCGGTACGAGGGGGTGCTCATCGCTGCGCCGCACCGTGGTGAACCCGGTGAAAAGGGCGTGGGCCGGAGCGTGGCAATGCCTCTTTTCTGGAGTATCAGGCGCCCCCTGAGGCAATGGCCACCGGGACCGGTCCATCTTGCTGACGGGCCGTTTCCGGCGTCGGGACTGCGGATATCAGTGAGCTTGTGCGCCCACTCGACCGCCGTCGTCCCACCGGCGCCGAGAAGTCCCTCCCACGGGTGACCCCATGCCGCGCGGGTGGCTGAAGTCGTCACGGGGTCGGCGTAGGGGTCGGGCTCGGAGGCGGGGTGGAGGGGGACGTCGTAGGCGGGGTGGAGGGGGACGGCGTAGGCGGGGCGGAGGGGGACGTCGGCGCGGGCGAGGCGTCCGTGACGCCGGCGTCGATGCAGTTGACGAACTGCACGAAGGGGACCCGGCCCGTACCGTCGTCGACCGCGAAGTCACCTGCCGTATGGCTGCGGAGCAGACACATGTCGTAGCGGGCGCGGACCGGGAGGGGGTCTGTCGCGGTGACCGGCCGGTATTCGTGCCGGCCCACCAACTGGCAGGAGTCGTAGCGGATCAGCGGCCCGCGCGGACCCACGGCGTAGCGGTGCGAGCGGACATCGTTGGAGAAGTCCTGGTAGGCGAGCCCGGTGTCGTCGCAGTCGCTGAAGTGGACGATGCCGCCGTTCCATCTGCAGTCGATGACGACCACGTCGGGGTTGCGCACCTCGAAGCGGATGTCCTGGGCGTGGAACCGTTGCACGGAGTCGTGGTGCTCGGCGACGGGGAAGCGGAAGAACGTGCTGGTGGTGCCGTACTCGGGGGTGCTCGTGGGACGTCTGCCCGTGATGATGTACGAGCCGCCCCGGCAGGTGATGGAACCGCCGTAGGGGAACTCCAGGAAATTGCCCCACTCGTATTCGACCTTCATGTCGGTGAACCAGTAGTTGAGGAACTGGTCCTGGTCGTTCGGGTCCTGCTGTCCGTCCCGCGTCAGCCCGGAGTACAGGAACGCCCGGCGATAGCGGCCGCCGACCCGGCAGGCCTCCCAGCGCATCTCCGAGTTGGTGTCCGTGCCGCTCAGGGCGAGCCCGTACTCCCATTCCCCCATCCACTCGCACTCGGAGAACCGGTAGTCCTGCGCCTGCCCGGTCGAGTACGAGTCGAAGAAGGAGGCGCCTGGTGTGGCCGAGTTGAACTGCATGCGTTCGAAGGAGATGTTCGACCACAGGTCCTCGTTCCGGCAGAGATAGGAGCCCGGGCCGGTCTTGGGACGGAAGACGAGACTGGTCATACGGCGGCCCGCGCCGGAGAACCGCAGGCCGCTCGCGGGCTGCGAGGGAGCGACACCGTTCAGCAGCGCGTGCGGGCGGGTGATGAGGAACTCGCCGGCGGGGATCTCGATCACCACACGGCCGGCGCCCTCGGAGACGCGCGCGGCGGCGAACGAGTAGGCGATCTCGAAGGCTGCGCTGTCGTCGGTCCGCCCGTCGCCCACCGCGCCCAGATCGGCCACGTTGACCACGGTGTCCGGCTTGGCCGACGTGCGCGGGAGGGCGCATGCGCTGCGGGTGGACAAGGCCGTCGCAGCCAGCAGCGAGGCGCCGCCACGCAGAAGATGCCGACGGGTGACACGGGACATCGAACCTCCCCACTCTGTCATAATCTCCTTCTTTCCACCTGTTTCATCCCTTCCAACCCTTTAAGCACTTTTGTTCGCTTCTCAGCGCTTTCATCGTCAAGGAGGGACATGACCGGGTTCGTTGAGGTGCTCCGGCATATGTCGGCCGCACAGAAGCCCGCGAAGGGGGTGTCGGTCTACACCCTGTTCGTCAACCGTCCGGCCGGCCGCGTTCTGGCGGCGCTGGCCTATCGCGTCGGTGCGACGCCCAATCAACTGACAGTGCTCGGCGCCCTGTTCACCTTTCCCGCCCTGGCCGCCGTGGCCTTGGTGCGACCCGGTCCGGGGCTGTCGGTGTGCGTCTGTGCGGCCCTGGCCGTCGGGTTCGCCCTCGACGCGGCGGACGGACAGCTCGCCCGCACGCAGCGCTCGGGCAGTCCGTCCGGTGAGTGGCTGGACCATGTGCTGGACTGCGTCAAACTGGTCACGGTGCACCTGGTCGTCCTGGTGTCGTTCTACCGCTTCTTCGCCCTGCCCAGCCAGGTCTTCCTGCTGGCCCCCATGCTGTTCGAGCTGGCGGCCGTGGTCATCTTCTTCGCCGGGATTCTGACGGAGCAGCTCAAGCGGCAAGCGGGGTCCCCGTGGCCGGCGGCCCCGGCGTCGGCGGACGTGTCGCCCGCGGCCCCGATGCTGGCGGAGCCCGTACCGGCCCTGCGGTCCGTGTTGCTGCTGCCGGTCGACTACGGCGTGACCTGCGTCAGCTTCCTATTCCTTGGCAGTCAGCACGTCTTCCTTTCCGTCTACTGCACATTGCTGCTGGCCCACCTCCTGTTCATGGCGGCCTTCCTGGTCAAGTGGTTCCGCGAGCTGCGCTGAGGGGAACTCCGTGGGCTGGTGCCGGGAGAGCAGCTCCAGGGAGTCGCGCAGCAGTGTGCTGGAGGTGTGCATGGTGTAGGGGAAGTAGACGACCTCGACACCGACCCGTGCGAAACGCCGTTCCAGCTCCACCCACTTCGGGGTTCCCCGCCAGTCGTCGCCCTTGAAGATGACGTGGAAACCGAGGCGCTTCCACGTCTCCAGCTTGTCCTCCTCCGACTCGGCGACGGCCACGTCGACGCAGCGCAGGTTGCTGACGATCTCCAGGCGCTCGGTGAACGGGACGACGGGCGGTCTGCCCTTGAGGCGCTGTACGAGGTCGTCCGTGGTGACCCCGACGATGAGGCGGTCGCAATGCCGGCGCGCCTGGCGCAGGATGTTGAGATGGCCGACGTGGAACAGGTCGTAGACGCCGGGCGCGAATCCGATGCGGGTCATGTCCATGGGGCACTCGCAACGGTCGTCGCCCTCGCGGGCACGGTCACCTGCAACGGCTCGGACTTCATGGAGGTGTTGGTCCCGTCCGTCACCTCGATCCGGTACTTCTGACGGGTGCCGGCGGCCACGGAGTCGGTGAAGCTCATCCACGGGCGGTCCCAGTAGACGGACGACTGCTGCTGCGTGGAGATCAGGCGGTCGTTGCGGTAGAGCCGGTAGGTGAGTGACGCGTCGTCCCGGTCCCACGAGGCCTTCCAGCGCAGGGTGACCTGTCCGGACTGCTGCGCGGCGAGCGAGAGGGCGGGAACCGCCGGTGCCTCGGTGTCGGGACCGGAGCCGAAGCGGGTGAGGCTCTGTTGGGGTGTGCCGTTGACCCGGGTGAACTCTCCGCCCACCCAGATGACTCCTCGGCCGACCGTCAGCGCGCGCGGTCCCACCTGTTCCCCGATCCCTTCGTTGGTGTCGGGGAACCAGTGCAGGATGCTGCTGTCCTGGGGCGACTGGGCCAGCAGGTGCTGCCGGTCCTGCCGGTCGGGGAACCCGCCCGGTGTCTTGCTGCAGTCGTGGGCGTGCGAGGCGCTGTAGAGGACGCCGCGGTACGGCAGGACGGCCTGCGTGGCGCCGAGGCAGTCGTCCTTCCACACCATGCTGTCGTCGTCCAGGCGGCCCGCGATACGGCCGTCGAAAATGCCCCAGCCGTGGCCTTCGGCAGCCACGTAGAAGCGGGTGGCGTCCTGCGCGATCGACTTCACCACCGAGCGGGGTGGTAGCCAGCCCGGGTAGGAGCGCACGAGGGCGCCGCTGGTGCTGTTCAGGGCGGCCAGCGAGCGGGCGCGGTGACCGTCGACGTGCTCGAAGTCCCCGCCGACGTAGATCTTTTGACGTGAGGGCACCACCGACAGGGCGCGCACCGAGGCGTCGACGTCGGCCCGGAACGTCTGCAGGGCGCCCTTGGGGGTGAAGGCGGCGATGTGCTGCCTGATCTGGCCGTCGACCCGGCGGAAGTCACCGCCGAGATAGACCGTGCGGTCCGTGGCGTCGATCGCCCGGACGGTCGCGGACACCTCAGGCCGGAAGTCCTTGCGCAGCGTGCAGTCGGCCGTGTTCAGGGCGACGGCGCTCGCCACGCCGGTCGGTCCGACACGGCTGAAGGAGCCGCCCACGTACAGCACCCGGCCGTCCGGTGAGGCCTTGAGGGCGCGGACGGTGCCTGCCCCTCCGGTGAACGACTGCGCGCAGGGCAGCAGGGCTCCGGTCGCCGCGTCGAACGCGGCGAAGTTGCGGCGCGGGACCTCCTGGACGCCGGGTTCCGCGCCCGGCGGACGCACCGAGTCGAAGGTTCCCCCGACATAGACGACACCACGGGCGTACGCCATCGACCAGACGATGCCGTTCGTCTGCCACGTGGTCAGCGGATCGGCGGTGAACGCCGCCCCGGCCTCGCCGGCGGCCAGGGCGGGAGTGGGACGGAACAGGGCGGCGGAGCACAGGAGGGCGGCGGCGACCGCAGTGGTGGCCGCCCTCGGCGGGAGCTTTCTCAGGCGCAATGGACACCCCGGATGGCAGTGGTGTGGGCGACACGCGGGGAATGACACATGCCTGCTGAGCCCGGACCGTACGACCCTGTCTGGGCTCACGCAGCGCGACGGCGCAGAACTCCGACCAGCTCGCTCACTCCCAGCGGCCTGCGATACCACCACAAACTAGTAGCAAATACACACATTCCCAAAGCCATCCCGGCGGCGAGTCCTGACGTGGTGTCACCGGTCAGTGAGCGCACGGCCGCCAGCACCACCGACACGGCGAGTCCGGCGCAAAGTGCGACGGTGTAGCCGCGGTCCACGGTCGTGAAGCCGAGCCGGAAACGGATGAGGAGGGCGGCCGAGAGGTTCTCCACGACGATGGCCGCGCCCCAGGACAGGGCAGCCCCCAGAACCCCCCACCTCGGCACGGTGAGCAGCCCGACCGTCAGTTGCACCGCGAACGCCGCCCCGGTGACGGCCAGATGCCAGGAACTCCTGCCGGACATCAGCAGCACGGTCTGGGCGTTGCCCACCGCGACGTTGACCATCGAGGCACCGCACAGTACGACGAGGGCGGGCGCGCCCTGGACGAACTCCGGACCGAACACCGACAGCACGGTCCCCGGGAAGCCGGCGACGACGGCGAACAGCGGCCAGGAGAAGAGCACGACCCAGCAGGTCGACACCCGGTGCAGATGGCGCGCCTCGGCGATCTGCTCGACGGCGAGCAGCCGGCTGATCTGTGGCGCCACGGCGAGCCGGACGGCCAGTTGCAGCAGAGTGCCCGCCGTGACCACGCGGCCGATGGCGGTGTAGACGCCCGCGTCGGCGCTGGTGGCCAGCGCGGAGAGCAGGATGACGCCGACCCACACCGCGCTGAAGTCGAACACCGACGAAATCGCGCGAGGCGCCGCGAAGCTCCAGAAGGCACGCCAGGGAACGGCTCCGCGCACGGCCGGATATGTGGTGCCGCGGGCGGCGCGGCAGTGGCGCAGGGCCAGCCACGCGGCCACGGTGCCGGCCAGGGCGGGCAGCAGCCAGGCCGCGGCCATGGGCAGCATGCCCGGCGCGTACACGGCCACGGGGACGGCGATCAGCAGCCGCAGCACGGGTTTGCCGATCTGCTCGACGCCGACGAACGGCACCACGGTGCCGTGGCCCTGATTGGCGCCGAGCAGGACCAGTCCCACGGTGGCGACGGGCAGGAACAGCCCGAAGAGCCGTACCAGAGTGATCGCGTCGGCCGGCCGCAGATGCGGCAGGAGCGTGGTGGCCACCGCGGGGCACAGCAGCAGGGGGAGGGCGGCCGCCGTACTGGCCACGACCGCTGGCACGAGGGCCGCGCGCAGCAGACCGCCCACCGAGCGCCCGCCGCCCACCGCGATGTCGCGCGAGACGAAGCGGACGAGCCCGGTGTCGGCGCCGAGCTTGCAGGTGTGGCTGAGGATGGTGAACAGCGCCACGCCCGTGAAGACCGCTCCTGCTCCCTGCGCTCCGAGCGCACGGGTGATCAGGCCGACGAAGACGAAGGCGAGGACGGCGTTGGTCGCCGAACCGGCCGCCCCCCACCACCCGCCTCGCGCGGCGGCGGCCACGCTGTTCGGGGCGGGGGCGGTCGCTTCCGGGGCGGTCACCCGCGAGAGGCCGAGAGCGTGTCGTCCTGCGCGGGAAGCTCCACGACCGGCGTGGTGGCCTCCGCCTCCCCGGCGCTGCCCGGGCGGCGCCGCAGGAGGGCACGCAGACGTCCGCGCCGGTGGCCGGCGTCCAGCACGGCGCCGAGCAGGGTGCCGCCGGAACAGTCGATCAGCTCGCGCACCCGCTGCAGATCGTCCCGCCGGGTGGTGTCGAGGGCGACGACCAGCAGGACGGCGTCGACGCGCTGGGCGATGGCCAGAGCGTCCGCGTGGTCCAGGAGCGGCCGGCTGACGACGACCGCGGTACGGGCGTCGAACCCGGCCGGCAGCCGGTCGACGGTGGCGGACACGCCGGCCGGGGCGGGCGAACCGGTGCCGCCGGTGGAGCAGCAGGCGAACCGCCCGGCGGTGCCGGCGTCGACGAGGACGCTCCCGTGGGGCAGGTCGCCCTCCGCGGGTGTGTGTGCGTCGTCCGGGAGCAGCGGCAGCCGGGCGGTGAGCGCGGGAGTGTCGGGGTCGGTGTCCACCAGCAGCACCTCCTCGCCGCACTCCGCGAGGGCCGCGGCCAGGTTCACGGCGACGCCCTCGGCGGCGGCGTCGCGGCGGGGGGCCACGACGAGGATCCGGCCGGTGTCGGCGGGCGGGCCCGAGCGGCGCAGGCGGTAGGCCAGGGCGCGCAGGGTCTCGGCCCGGTCACCGCCCAGGCGGCCGACCGTCAGCAGGGCGTCGTCCTCGTGCTCGTCGCGCCCGCGGGGCAGCAGACCGAGCACGGGGCTGCCCAGCGCGGTCCGGACATCTGCCGCCGACCGGACGCGGCTGTCGAGGGCCGAGCGCAGCCAGGCCAGCAGGATGCCGAGGGCCAGTCCGACCGCCAGTCCCAGCGTGAGCAGAGTCGGCCAGCCGGGCCCCGAGGGCCGGGCGGGCGCCTCGCCGCGACGGACGATGTCGCCGCCGTCGGTGTCCCGGGAGTTGATCTCGACGATGCGCTCCTGCAGCGAGTCCAGCTGGCTCTGCACCGCTTTGGTGACCTCGTCCTCCTTGTTCTGCTTCCTTGCCGCCTCCACCGTCTTGATCTGCTGCTCCACTGTGCGGGTGGCCCGCTGCGCGGCGGCTTCGTTACGGGCCTTGCGGTCGGCCAGATAGGCCTCGGCGAAGGCGTTGGCGCCGCGCGCCGCACGCCCCGGGGTGTCGGCTGTGAACTCGAAGCGCAAGACCTGGGACTTCGTCTGGTTGGTGATCCGCACATCGTCCTCGAGCGCGGCCGCACCGTCGGCCTGCCCCAGGATGCGGGCCGCGCGGACGGCGACCGCGGCGCTGGCGGCGATCTGCCGCTCGGTGCCCATGCTGACCTGGTTGTCGGCGGACACGCTGACCATGCCGAAGGGGTCGGCGGTGGAGCGTACGAGGACTTCGCTGGTCGAGGTGTAGGTGTGCGCGCCGGACAGGGCCAGGACGACGCCGCCGAGCAGTCCCAGGACGACGCCCAGGGCGATGACGGCGCGGTGGCGCAGCAGTCGGCGCAGTTGGTCGCGTAGCTGGTCCGGCTCGTCGTACCGGTCGTAGGAGTGGATGGGGGCGGTCACGTGGGCCCTCCTGTCGCGGGGAGCTGTGCGGGTCGGGTGGGTGCGGTCGGCGGCGCCGACGGGACAAGCCGGGGTGCGCGGGCGGTGGGGGTGGTGATGAGCAGGGGAACGGTCACCAGCAGCGCCAGCGGGCCCACGATCCCGAGCAGACTGCCGCGCAGAAAGATCATCTGGTAGAAGGCCAGAGCCGGGACCAGGAGCGTCGCGAGGGTGCCCGCCCGGTCGCGGAGCCGGTGGTGCACGTCGTCCAGACGCCGTCCGACCGCGCCGAGCAGGAAGAACACGGCGGCCACGGCGGGCGGGCCGGCCCACAGGTAGCTCTCGATCCACAGGGGGGCGGAGAGGTTGACGAAGTCGTAGCCGGCGTACTCGGCCAGAGCGATGCCGGTGTCCCCGGGCTTGTCCGGCCACACCGAGCGCGGGACCGCGAACAGCACGGGACCCAGCACGTCCTGCGGTGAGAACCCCTGGCCCCGCGCGAAGTCGATGCCCGTCTGCACCTGCTGGAAGGCGTCGTAGTCGCCGTTGGTGGTGAACTGTGCGGAAAGGGAGACGACGGTGAACTGCTCCCGGTCGCTGTAGCGGAAGTAGTCGCTGTACGGGAAGACCAGCAGCACGGTCGTGATGAGCGTGGCCGCGATGACGCGGAAGGCGCGGGGCCGGCACAGCCGGGGCATGGCGAACAGCAGGGTCAGCACGATGGTGCCGAACCAGAACCGCGGCTTGCTGACGGGGTTGTTGACGACGACGTTCAGTGCGAGGAGCAGCGGCAGCAGCAGATGGCGGGCGGCGCGCAGCAGACGGTCTCCACCGGGCGCGCGCGGTACGTGCAGCAGGCCCAGCAGGGCCCAGAGCGCGGGCACGGACAGGCACCAGCTGCGCAGGACCGACAGGAAGGCGTCGCCCGAGCCGTCGGCGGAGCCCGCCTCCCGCAGCGCCTGACGGCTCGTGAAGTACGCGGAGAGGCCTCCTGGCTGGCCGGGGACGAGCAGGACCGCCAGGACGAGGGCGAGCCCGCACAACGACAGCAGGCGCCAGGGCGCGAGGCGACGGGACAGCAGCCGTTCCACAAGCCCCGGCGAGCAGGCGGCGGACCTGGCCGCGCGGGTGCGCTCCCGGCGGGCGGCGACGGCGGTTCCCGCACTGTGCGCGAGAAGCCCCAGTTCGATGACGGCCACGGCCGTGAGGGCGGTCCCCTCGTCTGCCCGGTAGGACCATGGGAAGGCGTCGGTGGCGAGCTGCGCCAGGGGCGCGAGGCCGAGCCAGATGTAGGCGAAGACCCAGAAGCCGAGGGCGACGAGCTGCACCCTTGTCGCGGTGAGCACGCGGACGAGGGCCACACCGGTGTGCACCAGCACCACGCCCTGCACGGCGAGTGCGACCGACAGGTGCGTGCCGTCCGACTGGAGGATCAGCCCCGGCAGCAGGACCAGGAGGACCACGGCCCAGAGGGAGACCGCGGCCACGCTGCGAACGGGAACCTCTCCCCCCCGACAGTCTTCGCCAGTCGGGTTTTTCGCCTGAAAGTTCATCAACAGGGTTATAACGCCTGTATCCCGCCAATCCGTACAGGCGCGCGCGAATCCGGGGGCCCCGCGACGGCTGTCCGCTCAGCACCGTCATCGGGTGATGCGGGGACGCCGGACGGCGTGCCATTCATGGATAAACAGGACAAATGTGCATTCCTTGGTCACCGGACCATCCGATCTTCGGACAAAGGAGTTGCGCATGGGCAAGCAGGTCGACGTCGTCGTCGCCGGTGGTGGGGGATTCATCGGGGGGCATCTCGTGGGCTCCCTCCTGGCCCAGGGGCTGACCGTCCGCTCCATCGACATCAAGCCCCGGGACGAGTGGTACCAGGTCCACGACGCCGCGGAGAACGTGATCGCCGACCTGTCGCTCCTGGAGAACGCGCGGGCGGGCGTGCGGGGCGCACGGCAGGTGTACATGCTGGCCGCCGACATGGGCGGCATGGGCTTCATCGAGAACAACAAGGCCGCCTGCATGATGTCGGTCCTGACCAGCACGCACATGCTGCAGGCCGCGCAAGAGGCCGGAGTGGAGCGCTACTTCTACTCCTCCTCCGCCTGCGTCTACGCCGCCGCCAGGCAGACCGACCCGGACGTCACCGCCCTGCGCGAGGAGGACGCCTACCCGGCTCAGCCCGAGGACGGCTACGGCTGGGAGAAGCTCTTCTCCGAGCGCATGTGCCGCCACTACACCGAGGACTACGGGTTCCTCACCCGCGTCGCCCGCTACCACAACGTCTACGGCCCCCACGGCACGTGGGACGGCGGCCGGGAGAAGGCCCCCGCCGCGGTGTGCCGCAAGGTGGCCGAGGCCGTGCTCTCCGGCGACCACCGCATCGAGATCTGGGGCGACGGCCTGCAGACCCGTTCCTTCATGTACATCGACGACTGCCTGCACGGCACCCAGATGATCATGAACGGGGACAGCGGCGAACCGGTCAACCTGGGTTCCTCGGAACTGGTGACCATCAACCGACTCGTCGACATCGTCGAGCAGATCGCCGGCATCCGCTGCGAGCGCAGCTACCGGCTCGACGCCCCCCAGGGCGTGCGCGGCCGCAACTCCGACAACACCTTGATCCGCGAGATCTACGGCTGGGAACCCTCCGTCTCCCTGACCGACGGACTGGAACAGACCTACGCATGGGTCTACGACCAGGTCAAGCGCTCCCACCAGTGACGCCCGAAGCGTTGCGAGGAAGCGGCGGGACGATGAGGATCCTCGTCCACGACTACAGCGGCCACCCGTTCCAGGCCCAGCTGAGCCGGGAGCTGGCACGCCGCGGTCACGAGGTCGTCCACTCGACGTGCACGGCCTACGTCTCCGGCAAGGGCGACCTCGCCGGACCCACCCCGGGCCTGCGCTTCACCACCATCGGGGACGGCGTCAGGCTGCGCAAGGAAGCCTACTTCCGCCGGCTCGGCCAGGAGACCCTGCTGGGACTCGAACTCGCCCGGCAGGTCCGCCGCGAGAAACCCGACGTGGCACTGCTGTCCAACCTGCCCATCCCGGTCCTGGTCGCGACCGCGGCCGTCCTGAACCGGCTGCGCATCCCCTGGGTGCTGTGGCACCAGGACGTGACCGCGGTCGCGCTGAAGAGCTTCGCCGCCGCCGAGGTCGCCAAGTCGATGGGCCTGGCGGCCAAGGTGTTCGGCGCCGCCGAGAAGTGGTCGGCGCGGCGGGCCGCGGCCGTCGTGGTGATCGCCGACTCGTTCGTGCGGGTCCACGAGGAGTGGGGCACCGCCGGCAAGGTCACCGTCATCCCCAACTGGGCGCCGCTGGACGAGATCGTCCCGATGGCACGGGCCAACGCCTGGTCGGCGGAGCACGGACTGAACGACGTGCGAACGGTGCTGTACTCGGGCACGCTCGGGCTGAAGCACAACCCGGCGCTGCTGGTGCGGCTGGCAGAACGGCTGCGTGAACAGGGAAGCCCGGTCCGCCTCGTCGTCGTCAACGACGGCCCTGCCGTACCCGTCCTCAGGGACGCGGCCGCGGCGCGGGGCGTCGAACTCACCCTGCTGCCCTTCCAGCCCTACGAGCGGCTGCCCGAGGTGCTCGGCACGGGCGACGTCCTCGTCGTCCTGCTGGGCCCGGAGGCGGGGCAGTTCTCGGTTCCGTCCAAGACGCTGTCCTATCTGTGCGCCGGGCGGCCGGTGCTCGGCCTGATGCCCGCCGACAACCTCGCCGCGAAGCTGCTCCGGCAGGCGGGATCGGCGGTCTTCCCGCCGGAGGAGTCGGCCCTGGACGGTGCGGCCGCCTGGGTCCGGGAGGTCCTGTCCGACCCGACCCGGGCCGAGCAGCTGGGCAAGGAGAGCCGCGCCCTGGCCGAGCGGGAGTTCGCCCTGGAGGGCTGCGCCTCCCGCTTCGAGGACATCCTGCACCGGGTGACCGCCGGCGCGAGACGCCGCCGGCCCTGACGGGCGTCTTACGTGGCCGGCCCCGCACCGCCGGCCACGGCCGGACGGGCGGCCTTCCCGCTCGGGGAGTGCCGCCGAAGCGCCGGCGGACCGGTGCCGCGGCGTCGTAGGCCTGCACAGCCTCGGAGCGCCGCGGCTGCGCACCCCGCGTCGCGGGCGGCGATCGGGTGGCTGGGGTCGGTGGAGGGGCTGGGGTGGGCGGCCTGGTGGGGTGGCTGGGCTCAGTGAGGGCGGGCTGGATGGCCCGGGGCGGTGGCCGGTTCGGGGATGGGGCGGGTTGGACGGCCCGGTGCGGGGCCGAAGCAGCGGGTGGGGTCGGGCCGCACGGCGAGGTGCGTGGCCGAGCCAGGAGGTGGGGTCGGGCTGGAAGGCGAGGTGCGTGGCCGAGCCAGGAGGTGGGGTCGGGCCGCACGGCGAGGGGCGTGGCCGAGCCAGGAGGTGGGGTCGGGCTGGAAGGCGAGGTGCGTGGCCGAGCCAGGAGTTGGGGCCGGGTGGGACGGCCGTGCCGTGGCCGGGCTCGGAGGATCAGCCGGCCGGGCCCGTCGCGGCCGGCTCCTGCCGGGGATGGCCGCCCGCCGGACGTGCGCCGTGATGCGCACCGCCTCGGCCGGACGGCTCCTCCCGGCGGCTGCCCCGGTAGAGCTCCTCCAGCCGGTCCACCACCGCGCCGATGGAATAGACGTCCTCGACCACGCGGCGGCCCGCCTCCGCCGTCCGGGCCCACAGTTCGGGGTCGACGAGCAGTCGGCAGACCGCTGCCGCCATGGACTCGGGACTGCCGTCGGTGACGAGGGCGGCGCCACGGCGGGCCAGTTCGTCGGCGATGCCGCAGGTGTCGGTGCAGACCACGGGCGTGCCGGCGGCCAGCGCCTCGATGACGGTCATGCCGAAGGGTTCGTTGACGCTCGTCAGCACATGGACGGCCGCCGTCCGATAGGCCTCGCGCGTCTCGGCGGGATCCAGCGCCCCGCCGTAGCGGACCACGCCGGCAGGCCCCTCGTCGATGAGCCGGCGTACGGCGGCCAGCGACCCGTCGTCCGGGCCGTAGAGCGTGAAGCGGGCTTCGGGGAGCTGCTGGTGCACCAGCGCGGCCATCTGCACGAAGGCCTCGGGACGCTTACGAGGATGCAGCCGGGCCAGAAACAGCACATGGGGCTCGCGCGGCTGCCGTGGCGCCGGTTCGGGCGGGCCCGGCTGGATGCCGTTGGGAAGAACCCGCAGCGGCGGGCAGGCCGCCCCCAGCGCCCGCGCCACCAGCCGGCGCTCCTGCTCGGTCAGGACGCAGCACGCGCGCACCCGGCGCAGCAGCGGCAGGTACAGCACGTCGAACAGCCGGACGGGGAACGCGGTGCGCGGCTCGACCATGCCGTGTGTCTGCGCCACACAGGGCACGCGGCGCAGGGCGGCGACGGCGAGGGCGGAGAGGGAGACCAGGTCGCGCCCCGCGTGGACGTGCACGACATCGGCGCCGCCCATGGCCCGCCACAGATCGCGCAGGAGGAGGGGGTGCAGCAGGCCGATGAAGCCCCGCCCCGGCAGCAGCGAACGGGCCGGACGCGAGCGCAGCCGGACGGTACCGATGCGCTCCGGGGCCCGGCGGCTGCCCCGCCACAGCGACATCAGCGTGACGTCGTGACCGCGTGCGGCCAGTTCCTGCGACTGGGCGACCGCCACGCTCGGCGGGCCGCCGAAGGCACCGTCGTCGCTGATGAGCGTGACCACGTGGAGGAGCCTCATGCCGTACGTCCCTTCGACGTCAGGACCGTGCCGGGCGCGAGGTCCCGGTGGGCGACGGCGCCGGCGCCCACGACGCCGCCCCGGCCGACCGTGACACCGCGCAGGACGATGGCACGGGCCGCGACCCAGCTGCCCGGCTCCAGCCGGATGGGTCCGTTGTCGAACTCGAACGTGGCGCAGCGGGGGCGATGGCTGCCCGTGCACAGCAGCGCGCTCTGGGAGACGCAGCAGTCGTGGCCGATCGTGACGGGCTCGAGGTTGAGGATCCAGGCGCCCTCGCCGATCCACACGTCGTCGCCGATCTCCAGCTTCCACGGCCAGTGCACCCGCACTCCGTGCCGGATCAGCACCCGCTGTCCGACGCGGGCGCCGAAGGCGCGCAGCAGCACCGGGCGCCAGCGGTGCGGGCACCACCATTTGACGAAGACCAGGTGGAGGACGGCGAACCAGGCGGCCTGTACGAGCAGGGGGCGTCCCTTGTCGTATCCGGCGCCGGTGAAGCCGCGCAGGGACCGCTCCACGACGGGTCTGGGCGGGGTGGCCGGACCGGAGTCACCGGGCTGTGCGGCGACTGCGCTCTGCGCCATGACAGTGTCCTTTCCGAGGCAGAGGCGTTCAGCTCCGTGATCCTTCACGTCCTGCCGGGCGGATCACCCGCGATCCAGGCGTGTTGGCGGCAGGCTTGCCCGGATGGACGAGCTTCAGTAGGCGCCCTGCCCGTTCAGCACCGCGCGTACGGTGCGGGCCATCACGTTGACGTCCATGGACGGGGACCAGTTGTCGACGTAGCGCAGATCGAGCGAGACCGTCTCCTGCCAGGACAGGTCGGACCGCCCGCTCACCTGCCACAGCCCGGTCAGGCCCGGCTTGACGTGCAGTCGGCGCATCTCGACCGCGTTGTACCTGACGACCTCCTCCGGCACCGGAGGGCGCGGGCCGACCAGGGACATGTGGCCGAGGAGGACGTTGAAGAGTTGAGGCAGCTCGTCCAGCGAGTAGCGGCGCAGGAGGCGTCCCAGGGGGGTGACCCGGGGGTCGCGGCGCATCTTGAACATGTGGCCGTCGTTCTCGTTCGCCGCCTCCAGCTCGCTCTTGAGGCGGTCCGCGTCGACGACCATCGTGCGGAACTTCCACATCGGGAAGGGCGTGTTGTTCTGGCCGACCCGCGTCTGGCGATAGAAGGCGGGACCGGGTGAGCCGAGCCGCACGGCCAGGGCCAGCAGGAGCAGCAGCGGTGAGAGCAACAGGATCAGCAGCAGCGCGCCCACCCGGTCCACGGCTTCCTTGAGCAGGGCCGGAACGCCATGGCGCAACGGCGGCGCGATGTGCAGCAGGGTGAGCCCGGACGCCGAGGTGAGCCGGACCCGCCGGCGGGCGACCTCGACGATGCCGGGCAGGACGACGATCGGGCACCCCCGGTCGTGCACCGCCCAGGACAGCCGGCGCAACCGCTCGCCCGACAGGTGCCGGCCCGGCGCGACGAAGACCAGGTCGGCGCAGAGTTCGTCGGCCGCCCCGAGCACCGTCACGGCGTCCTGCTCGGGAGTCTCGGGCTCCTCGCGGGGCAGCCGCACGTAGACCGGGACACCGGAGAGCACTTCGTCCTCCCCGATCGGGCAGGAGCCCACGATCACGTATTCGTGGTCGGTGCGCTGGGCCAGCTGTCCGACCACCGCGTCGATGGTGGGGCCCTCCCCGACGACAAGGACGTGGCGCAGCGCGCGGCCGTCGCGGCGGGCGGCCAGGAGATGACGGTGAATCATCTGGTGGCAGGCCGCGGTGAGGACCAGCGCGGGGCTCAGCGCCGTGAAGGCCTCGGCCGGCACGCTCTGCAGTCCGCACAGCACACGCAGCGTCGCCAGCGCACCGACGAGCACCAGCCAGTCGCTCACCACGGCTCTCAGGCCGCCGCCGTCACCCCAGGCGGAGGGCGTGTAACGCTTGCCGACCACTCTGATCAGCGGCCACAGCAGGGCGGCGACGGCTGCCAGGCGCAGGGGGTGGGGTTCGTGCACTTGCACGATCGCCGCCGCGACCGGCAGTGCCGCGCCGGCCAGATCCACACCGACAGACACGGGGCCGTACCAACGTGCCCGGGTGCCTTCGGGATGGGCTGGCCGACGTGGAACGGACCCCGGCGTCTGCCGGGTCGCCGCGGTACTGAAGGGCCGCATGCCTCTCCTCGGAAGCTCCAATCCCAGACAACCGACGCGGCCGCACCGCCCGCTCAAGGGCCCGTCGCATCTTCACGCAAGATGTATATCAACTAATAGGCACGTATGTCCTCTTTGTCACCCATTCTCCGGTCATTCCGAACGAGGGGCGGGTCGCTCCGATCAGGGACCGCCTGCCCGGGAAATGTGTGGCCTCGCCGCCCGCTGCTCGATACGGACGCGGGCATGGCGATCGTGGGGGGCTGCGGGTCGGACGGTTCGACGTGCCGGCACGGTCGACGTGGCTGTGCACCTCGCGCGACCAGTGGCGTCCGTCGCTGGTGAACCGGAGGCGGTCGAACGGCGCAGCAGCGCCCACGTCCCGGCCGCGCGGGGATTGCCGTAGCGCGGCCGCCTTTAGTCGACGCCGGCGCCTGTGAGGAGGCCGGCCAGATCTTGTACGTCGCGGGAGCACACGGCGCTTTCACTCCTGCGGAAGTTCGCTCGCCGTCGGCCACGCCCGGCCGGCCGGGGGAGTGCCGAGGGAGCCGGTGGCGATTCCCGGTCTGACCTCCTCCCGGACCCTCGGCGGCTGCGACTACCGGATTCAGCAGGAACGCCCCGCAGAGGGCGACCGGCTGCTGTCTGACTGGCTGTCCTCCCTCCAGGTCTGACGCCGACGTGACTCAGCGTGCTCCGGTCCAGGTGTGGGCCACGTCCACGACCACGTGGCCGTCCACCAGCAGGACCCGGAACGGCAGCCGGGCCCGGACGCCGAGCCCGAGCTGGGTGTCGCCTTCGAAGCTGCCGGCGAAGCGGGCGTCCCGGAAGGTGCGGTATCCGGTGAGGTTGACGCCCGGCAGCGAGCGGCCGGCCTTCGCGGGATAGGTGGGCGCCCCGGTGTCGGGGTCGTAGCTGGGCGCTGTCACCCGCACCTCCAGGACGGCTCCGCCGCCGACGGGGATGAGGCGACCTGATCCGTCCTGGTAGAGGTGGTTGACGTACCTGACGGAGTAACCGAGGTGGCTCCTGCTCGCGCCGGGGATGTCGATGACCATCCGGTCGTAGCAGGCGTGGCGGCCGGTCCTGACGTTGGTCACCGGCGTCGCCGTACCGGCGGTGCGTGTCTTGGCCAGGCTTCCCCAGCCGGTGGGGCAGGCGGTGCTCTGCATGGCGGTGACCGGCGCGGCCTCCGCCGGAAGTGTGGTCACTCCCAGTGCGGTGACGCCTACCAGGAGTGTGGCCCATATTCTGCTTTTCCGTACCATGACGTCCCCTGAGGCAGGTTTGGTGCTGATATCGGATAAGACATAAGGGATGAGTGAATGGTTCCGGCTTTTGGCCGGTCATCTCGGTACCTGCAGTTGTCCGGCCGCGAGTTCGTCGACGGTCAGGCGCTGGCCCGGAGGGCGCGTGGGTCTGGTACGACGGTGAAGGGGCGCCCGCCGGTCACCGGCAGCCCCCTGACGAGGCCAGGGACCTCATCGCCTGCTGGATGATCACCGACATCGCGGCCGGCCGCCCCGGCGCGGGCGGCAAGCCGATCCTAGAGTGGCTCGAACTGTGCCCTGCCCTGACCGTGCCGCCCACGATCACGGCGTGACCTCTCCGGCGGACGAGGTTCGGTCCCGGCGCCTCGCACCGAGCGTCAGCCGCCAGCTCCAGAGCGCCACCCTCTCCTTGATGAATCGTCAGGCGGCCTGCTCGGCAAGGCACTTGTACCGCTGGGCAGAATGTCGCTGCCGAGGTCGGTCCAGTCCTCCTTGGTGAACGGGTCGCGCGCGGAAGGCACTCGGCAGCAGCCAGGACTCAGTGCGTCATACGGCGCTGAGGCCGCCGTCCACCACCAGACTCTGGCCCGTGATGTAGGAGGCGCGGTCCGAGAGCAGGAATGTGACGGCCTCCGCGACCTCAAAGGCGGTGCCCTGGCGGCCCAGCGGGATGCGCTCGAACGAGGCGGTGCGGGATGCCCGCCCGGCCGAGGCCTGCCGGCCCATGGGGGTGTCCATCAGGCCGGGGACGACCAGGTTGGCACGGATGCGGCGGGCGCCTGCCTCCTTGGCGACATGGCGGGTGAGCCCGAACAGACCGGCCTTGGAACTGTCGTAAGCCGGTGAGTTCGTGGCGGCGCGCAGTCCCGCGACCGACCCGATGAAGACGATGGCGCCGCCGTCGGCCAATGCGGGCAGGGCATGTTTGGCGGCCAGAAAGGGTGCACGCAGATTCAGGGAGAGGACTTGATCCCAGTCTTCGGGGGACGAGTCCTCCAGCCCGGTGCCGAGACCCACGCCCACGTTGACCACGAGCGCGTCCAGTCCGCCCAGCCCGTGGACCGCCTGGGCGACCATGGCGGCGGACTGGCCGGCATCCGTGGCGTCCGCCGCGACCGTGACGCTCAGAACGCCTTCTGCTTCCACCAGTTGGGCGGTCGCGGCGGCGGCCGCGGCACAGATGTCGCTGCAGGCCACGTCGGCGCCCTCCCGGGCGGCGAGGACGGCGATGGCCCGGCCATTGCCGACGGGTGCCCCTGGGTCCTTGTCGGGGCGGGTACCCGCGCCGACGACCAATACCTTGCGGCCGGCGAGGCGACGCGCCGCTTGGCCGAGGTGGCCCTCACTCATGACTCCGGCTGCCTTCCGCAAACCCCGTGCTGTCGAAACCCGGGTCCAGCTCCACTCCTGCGGTGTTCAGGAAGAAGGCCACCATGTGGTACTGGCCCACCAGCATGACGATCTCGATCAGCTCGGCGTCGTCGAAGTGCCCGGCCAGGGCCTGCCAGGTCGCGTCGGACAGCGTTGCAAGGCTGTGCAGTTCGTCTGCCGCCCGGATCAGGTGCCTCTCCAGGTCCGTCCAGCCGTGCGCTTCCGCTCCCTCGGTGATGCGGACGACGTCCGCGTCCGTGACGCCCGCGGCCTTGGCCAAGGGCAAGTGGCGTCCCCACTCGTACCGGGCCCCGGTGTTGCAGGAGGTGCGCAGGATCAGCAACTCGCGGAGCCGTTCGGGCAGTCGGCCCCCGCGGAGCAACTGGCCTCCGAAGGGCAGGAATCGCTCGTAGAGGTCGGGATGGCGCACCAGCGTTGTGAAGACGTTAGGGATCCGGCCCCCGGGGTCGCGGGGTGCGGTGGCCAGCAGTTCGCGAATCCTTGCGTCCCCGTGGTCCGCGGGGAGCGGCCTCAGCCGCGGACGAGCTTGCCCTGCGTGTTCGTGGCGCTCTGACATGGCGTCCTCCAACGTGAGGCGCTCACCCTAGGAAACTGGCTTGATGCTTAGCAAGTGAATCAGCCCGAAGCGTTGGCAGTCCGTGCCGGGCACGGTGCCGGTGGCACCGCTCGTCGCTGGCCGTGTGGCGCCGGGCGGCTGCCCCGAACCTCGCGGGAACGGGGCAGCCGGGCCGTCCGGCAGAGCCTCCGGCTGTCCTGGACGGCCGGACCCGGTCAGCCCGGGTTGAGAAGGCCGGCGTCGACGACGGCACGGCCGAAGGGGCTCGCGAGTTGGGCGAGACGCTCACAGCCGGCGTCACCCAGGGCGGCGTAGGCGGGAAGGGCCAGACGGTCGGTGCGGTCCTCGATGTGCCGGCGCAGCAGTACGCCCTCCGGGCTGAGGGAGTCGCCCTCGAGGAGACCTCGCTCGCGCAGGCGTTCCTGGGCGTCGGCCCACTCCTCCTCGGGCCAGCCGCGACTCGCCTTGAGGAAGCCGACGGGAACATCACCGGTCACGGCGTGCAGGATCAGCGCCTCCAAGCCCCCGACTCCCTCGCTCAGCAGGCACGAGATATGGCCGTCTCCACGGAACTCCCGGAGAAGTGTCTGGGCGTGCCACAGGCGCAGTACCGGCTCCTCGGGCCACGGAAGCGCGGCATGAGCGGCGAACAGCGGGCGGCCTTGTGGGTGTTCGCACGCCGCCTCGGCGGCGCGGCGGGTCAGCGCCAGCACCTCGTCCAGGCCGGGCAACTCGTGGATCCCCACCCGCCGCAGGGCTTCGTGCGCCGCGGCGTACCGCGCGTCCAGCACCTGCTGCGGCGTCACCGAGTCCCAGGCGCCGTCCACCGCCCGCCGTACGATGTCGGGGTTGAAGTTGTAGAAGGTCGAGATGACCAGCTCGGCGGAGGCCCGGCCGAATGCGGCGGAGCGGGACGTGAAGTACCCGGCGCGTCCCCCCAGGCCGAGGTCCGCGTACCGGCGCCTTCCCTCGGGGACGAAGTAGATCATGGCGTGGACGGGCTCGAGACGGCGCCAGGCCGCGCGCGCTGTGTTCATGGGGTCACCTCTTCGGAGAGTGGAGGAACGGGGTATGCGCTGGAGGGGAGATGCGCCGACGGTTCAGAACTCGCCGTGCGCTCGCAGGTGTTCGAGCAGCAGGCGGCTCAGCGTTTCGGGCGCCTCCTCGGGGACCCAGTGGCTGACGCCCTGGAGGGTCTCGAAGCGGTACGGCCCGTCTACCCACCGTCGGGTCTCCCGTGCGGCTGCCGGACCGAACGCGCTGTCCTGGGTGCTCCAGACGTACAGCGTGGGCACGTCGACGGCGCCGATCGCGCTGTCGGGGCGGCCGGACCGATACCAGTTCAGCGCCGCGGTGAGAGCGCCCGGCCGGGACAGGTGGCGTACGTAGGCCTCGGCGCTGTCCCGCGGGACCTTTCCGGCGAAGAAGCCGCGAAGCTCTCGGGCGTCGTCGGCGAGCATGCGCTCCTCGGTGGCCGGTGACTCGCGCCAGTCGATCATGTAGCGGGAGCGTCGGCGCTGGTCCTCATCGGTGCGCAGGGCGGTGGCCAGAGCGCCGGGGTGCGGGGTCGAGACAACCGTCAGCGTGCGTACGCGGCCGGGGTGGGCGTGCGCGGTCCACCAGGCCACCGCGCCTCCCCAGTCGTGGCCGACCAGATCGAACGCCGGCCAGCCCAGCTGCTCGCTGATCGCGACCACATCGTCCACGAGCAGGCCGAAGCGGTAGTCGTCGGCCGACGGGGGCCGGGCGCCGGGGGAGTACCCGCGCTGGTCTGGGGCCACCACCCGGTAGCCGTGCACCGCCAATGCCGCGATCTGCCGTCGCCACACCCTCCCCGTCTGCGGGAAACCGTGCAACAGCAGCACCGGGCGGCCCTCCGGCGGACCCGCCGCGATCGCGTCGAACACGCCCGCGCCCGTGGAGATGCTCAGCTGAGTCACGGCCCATCCCTTCGTACCGACTGGTCGGTACCCTTCAGGTGGAGAGGACAGACTGTCAAGGGTCGGCGCGTGACCGGCCCTGGCGTCGGATTCGACTGAAACGGTCGCAAGCCCGGCCCCAGCTGCCTGCTCGCCCGGCTCGACCGGCGACCGGCCGCACGGCACAAGCCGCGTCGCGGGCTTCGGCACCTGGATCGGCGTTCCGCGCCCGGGCCGCGGCGTGCGCGGAACGTGCGAGCCGGCCGTCGTCGAAGGAGACCTGCACGCGGCTGGCCGCCCGCCTGACCCCGGCGTAGCCCCGGCGCAGCCGCTCCGTCATGCTCTTCCTCCGGTCATGGCCGGCTGTTGAGGAATCCGATCGTCACCGCACCCCACCATCCGAGCTGGGAGAGAACGGCCGAGATCACTCCCCGCACGAGCAGGCGACGCGGTGGCCCCGCGCCTTCCTGGTGGACCAGGGTGTGGTGCAGGGCTTGCGCGTGGACGCCGTTGAGCGCGATCAGGAGGACGAGTACCAGCTTGATGTGTGTGAGGGGTGCCCAGGGGTCGGGATCGAGGGCGATTCTGCTCAGCACCAAGGCGGCCAGTCCCGTCCACACGGGCACGTGCAGTGGCCCCGCGCACTCCAGCGCCTGACGCAGGCTCCGCTTGCCCAGGAGCCACAGCAGGCCGTAATGGTCGATGGCGAGCACCGAGCCCAGCCCGATGACCAGCGCCCCCAGATGCAGGAACAGCGCGACCGTACGCACCGCCGGGTCGGCCTCCACCTGGGACGCCGCCCACACGCTGTCTGCCCATGCCAGAGCCGACCATGATCCCCATGACGTCGTCGTGCGAGTGCCCGTCGATCTCGTACCTGCTCGTGACCTGCAGGACGTCTCCTCGGTGGATCTCACCGAGGGGGGACCGCCGCAGGGCGGCATGTCCGAGATCTCGGTGTGTCCGTGGAGGTCGATGAACTCGGGGCTGCCGCCTTCCTCCGCGACGATGCTGCACGCACGGTTTCTGGACTTTCAGGGAAAGCCGGTTGCCCGTCTCCCCGTGGTCGTGTCCGGACGCGGCCGGGATGGTGAACGGCCCGTACCACACGGTCGTGGTCTGCGGGCCGCGGAGCTGCCACGACGTGTCGGGAGCGGATGCCGCCGCGGAGACGGCCGCGGGCACGGCGCCGGCCGCGAGTGCGGCGGCGACGCCGACAGCGGTCAACGCGAGATTTCTCCGAAGCATTTTCTTCTCCTTCGCCGGAAAGAAATTCTCGGAGTCGGTTGGTGTGCAGGGAGTTGGGGCGTGTTCACCCGTCTCGCGATGGCAAGGGTGTCGGGAGGCTCGATTCGGCATCGCAAAGACAGGCGATCTTTCGCTGCATCGGAGCGGATGACGGTCAACGCCTCAGAGCGGACGGTGCATATCGAGAGGGTCCCTCTCGGGTAATCGCCCCGCTTGACTGACCGTAGAGTGGCGTGCGGCCTTTCCGCTGTCAACCGGTCTTCGCCGCAGTGAACAGGGCGAAATTCCCGGTGAGTTGCTGACCAGCGTCTCCTCGTGACGCCGGCCCCGCAGGCCGGTGCAACACCGGTGACTTCACCGGTTCGCGGCGGAATTGAGCGGTGAGTCAGCCGTTGCTGTGCCGCGAACGGTCCCGGGCCGAGCGCCGGGCGGCGGTCGCGGTGCGGACAGTGGCCGAGGCGCCGGCGGACACCGAGTTCGCCGCGAACCCGGGGTGTTCATGCGCCTGTGCAGGCGGCCGAGGACGGAGGCCGTCGACGAGCATCGCAGGTCCGGTTCGCTGCGTGTCCGGCCTGCGGCGCGCACGGCGATCCAAGGCCGCGGAAGCCGCTCGCCGTCGTGCCCCGCCACCCCGGCGGTCGGGTCCCGGACATCTTCACGACGCTGTGCGTCATCCCGGCCTCTGGTTCGTGTCGCCGATGAGAGTCTGACGGGGGCGCTCTCGCAGAAGCTCACATTCGGCTGCCAGGAGCTCAAGGAGGGTGTCGCGTTCGTCGGCCTTGGCGCCGGTCAGGGCGAAGGCGATAGGCAGGCCCTGAAGGGTGCGGACCAGGGGCAGGCACAGGCCCCAGAAGAAGCGCTGTGGCCGACGCAGCTGCTTGTTGTAGCCGGGTATGGCCTGCACCGTGGCGAGGATGACCAGTTCGGCATCGCTCTGGCGGGGCGTAATGCCGACCGGCGGGCGCCACGGCGCCAGGTCGGGATGCTCCTTCAGCATGTCGTCGGTCGTCGCATAGAGTGCTGTCGCGAGGGTGTCCATGTCGTTCGTCACAAAACGATCGTGGGCACCTCGTTCTCGTCTCCGCAGGCGCCCTTGGATCGCACCACCAGGAGGAACCGGTGTCACAGCCGCATCTGCTCACCCCCGCGGAGAAGCTCACCGACGCGAAGAAGCAGTTGGGCCTCCCGCGTATCGTCGTGATCTGCGGCTCCACCCGCTTCATGACCGAGATGAACGAGGCCGATCTGCGGGAGAGCAAAGCCGGAAAGATTGTCGTCAAACCGGGCTGTGACATGAAGTCGCCGCACGAACTGTGGTCCGATCCTGTCGAGGCCGAGGCGCTGAAGGTTCGACTCGACGATCTGCACCGGGCGAAGATCCGGCTCGCTGATGAGGTGCTCGTGGTCGGCGACTACATCGGAGACAGCACCCGAGCCGAGATCGCCTACGCCCGGTCGCTGGGCAAGCCCGTACGGTTCACGCACCCCGAAGTCGACCCTGAGGCCTGACCGAGCGCTGCCACCTCGACAACCAGGGCCGGCAGCCAGATCTAGCCCTCCTGCAACACCGGGCCCGGTGCACGTGGGGGCGGCGGACGACTGCACATCGGGCATCCTGTTGGGCCGCCAGGGCACCGCCGCAGGAGGTCGCGGAGGCTGTCCCGCACGTTGTGACGGCTCAGACGTCGCCCCGTGTGGAGGTGAGACCGAGTACCAACGTCTCGCGTGCGGCTCGTGCGATTTCCGTCAAGCGGGTGCGGGCGGAGTCCAGTTGATACTGCAGGAGCACGCCCCGGGCGATGCTCTCCACCAAGAACGCCTGCGCGACCACATCGACGTCCGGCCGGATGCTCCCGTCGGCGACACCCCGTCGTATGTCCTCTTCGATACCGGCCCGCACGAGACTGAGATGCTCGGCCATCACGCCCTTCATCCCGTCGGCGCTGCCGACAGCCTCGACAAGCAGCACGAGCAACGCCCGCGCCCGAACCCCCGGCTCCGGCTGCGCCAGCCGGACGAAGAACTGGTCGAGCTTGGCCAGCACGGCGTCGAGCCCGCTCATCCGGACGTACCCGGGCTGCTCCCGGAGCCGGTCGATGAACATCTCACGGATATCGGCCACCACGGCTTCGACAAGCCCCGCCTTGGACATGAAGTGGTAGTTGACCATGCCCCGGCTGACTCCGGCGCGCTCGCCGACCGTCTTCACCGTCAGCCCGCGGTAACCCTCCTCCGCGAGGATCTCCAGCGCTGCGTTCAGGAGCCTGCGGCGGGAGGCCTCCCGCTGGTCGTCGCGTTTGGTCGGGGAGCGGTGGGACGCCACGGTTGGTTCGTTCATCGGACCTGCAGTATGCCACCGACGCTTCGCTGACCGGCCCCTGCGGAGACCGCCCCGGCGCCTGCCGGTGCCCGAGCGGACCGTCCCGTACGGCCGCCGCCCTCATTCGGCCATTCTCCCTGTCGGTGCCTGGACACTACAGACCCGCGGGCGACGGCATCCGCGGCGACGACCGGCGACCTGAACGTCGAAGCGCCCACCACGATCACAGGCGCCGGCGCGCGGACCACGGTCATCGACGCAGACGGTCAGGACCGGGTCTTCCGCCGCAGGCGCAGACTGACTTGGCCGATGTGACGATCGCCGGGGGCAGGGCCAGGCAGCGCGAACCGCCCTTCATGTACACCGATGGCGGCGGCATCGCCAATGGAAATCATCTGATGCTGCGTCGGGTCGGCGTGACCGGGAACTCCGCCGGCTACGGCGGAGGCATCGACATTCGCGGCCTGGCGACCGTAGAGATCCTCAACTCGACCGTCACACAGAACCGTTCCAGCGACGGCGGGGGCGGAATCGACATCGCGCCGGCCACCGTTGACGGTGCTTCCCGCGACCACGGAGTTGTGCAGGGTTATACGCCCGAGCGGCAGATCGATGATGTCGGGGAGGGGCGCGGGCAGGGGCGCGACAATGACGCTCGTCGGGCCGGCTCAGAAGAAGCCGGACGCCTCAGTCGTATGCCAGGAGTTGCTGCTGCGCTTTCCCCTGCCTGCTCCAACCCCGAGCCTACGGCGCGGTCTGCCCGAAGCGGAAGTCGGCTCTAGGCCGTTTCCTTCGGATCAGAGCTACGGCCCGTGCTGTGGCGGGAGGGCCATCTGGGCGCTGTTCCCACCACAGAGCCTCTTGGCTGGGCAGCTCACGTATGCGTACGACGTCAGTCCGGTGCAGCAAACCCATTTGACGGCATGGGGAGAATGCCTGGCATGGGTACAGACATAAGCGGCTTCCTCGAGTACCGAGCGCCGCAGGACGATCAGGAGTCGATCTGGTACTGCGCACACGATCTCAACTCTCTCAACGATGTCCGTAACTACGATGCGTTCGGTTGTCTCTTCGGGGTCCGCAACTACGCGAACTTCCTTCCCTTGGCAGCAGGCCGGGGGTTTCCCGACGACGCCTCGACCACCGTGAGCGCGCGGTTTGCCCAGCTGACCGAGTGGTGCGGCGAAGACGGCTTTCACGGCACCACGTGGATCACGTGGGCCGAGGTGAAGGCCGTCGACTGGGACGAGCCCGCGGAGAAGCCCGACAGTCGGCTTCACCGATACCGACAGACGCCGAACGGGCTGGTGATGACGGGCAAAGCGTCCTGGAATGGCGGCGCATTCGCCGAGGCTGTCGGTCTCAAACCTGGTGAGGTTCGGGAGTGGCCCGAAGGGAGTGAATGGCTCGTTGGGGACACGCTCTACAGATCTGTCACCATCTGTCGCAGAGATGCTGTCACCGAGACCGGCGAGTGGCAACCAGTCTGGAAAGCTATGAAAGAGCTCGCAGAACAGCACGGTGACGACAACGTGCGGCTCGTCGTGTGGTTCGACGACTGAGCAGGCCACTGGCACAGCGCATCGACGCTGGACGCCCCTTCCGGATCATCTCGCGGACCAGATGAAGATCGCGGCGATGTGGAGTCCGGCGAGGTAGAAGGCGGCGGTCTTGTCGTAGCGAGTGGCCAGGCCGCGCCACTGCTTGAGCATGTGGGATCCCCACCCGCCGGGCCGGCTCCCGCTTCGACCAGTGGGTCGCACCCTCGGGCACCTCTTCGAGCGTGCGCACCACCGCCTCTTCCACCTGGACATCGGTGATAGTGCGCGGGACCCCGGGGCGCGGTTCGTCAGACAGCCCGTCCAGCCAGTCGCGTAGGAACCTGGTACGCCACCGCGCCACCGTCTTGCGGTCCATCCCCAGTCGCGCGGCAACGGCCGTGTGGTCGCCGCCCGCAGCACAGGCGAGCACGATCCGCGCCCGATTCGCCAACCCCTGAGCCGTCGAACGCCGCATGGCCCAGTTCTGCAACGTCAGCCGCTCAGTGGTTGCAGGTCAGGAACTCCTTCGGGTCTTCGTAGACCTGGAGGCGGGGGTTGGCGACCAGCGCGCGTAGTTCGCGTTTGCCGAGGTAGGGCCCGGCGTAGCGGTCCTCCTCGGCACCGTCGTCGACGAAGGAGCCCGGCGACACCAGCGCCTTCTCCACCAGGACGCGGAAGGCGTCCGTGTCGGTCGCGGCCAGCAGTGCCGAATGGTGGGGCGACGCTCCAGCCGGGCGCCGGGTGGCGAGCGCCCACTGCTCGGCGCTCAACTCGGCCACCAGCCGGTCGAGTTCCTCGCTCTCCTCGCGCAGGTCGTCGAACAAGGGCGTCGGATCGGACACGGGACGTCCCCCTCGGGCATGGCAGCACCGAAGAAAACAAGCAGGCATGCTGCACAATTGCGGCCGTTTGGTGCACGACCCGGGGCGAGGGCTGCGCAGACCCTGTGTGCTCAATACACTCGGCGATCGCGCCTATCGCGGCGCACACTCGTACTATCGGGGGACGAACGATGAGCAACTGGAACCCGGGCGGACAGCCGCCCCAGGGGCTGCAGCCCTACCAGCCGCAACCGCCTCAGCCCTATCCGCCCCAGCCCTACGTGCCGCCACAGCCCCAGCCGCCCTACCCGGGGCGGCCGGTGCCGCCGCCGGGCGGGCCGATCACCCGGCTGCGGCGGCGGATCGGCCCCATCCACACCGCGCGCAGGGTCTTCACCCCGTCACGGCCGGGCATCGTCTCGGATCCTGAGGTGGCGCGGATGCGGAAGATCAGGACCCTGGTCGGCGTGGGCGCGTTCCTGTGGATGTCCTACACCTACAAGCTCGCCCCCAAGCTGAGCGATGCGGCGGACGAGCAGGTCGACAAGTCGTGGACCAGCGCCCTCGTGCTGGCGGCGACTCTCCCGGTCGTCGTCGGTGTCCTGTACGGCCTGGCCGCTCCGGCGGCGCGACGGGACCTGCTGCGCCGGGCGGGGCGGTGCTTCGGCGCGATCGTGGCCATGATGGCGGCGGCCTCCGTCTTCCCGATCACCGTGCTCTCAGGGTTCTACGAGGGCCAGGAACCCCTCGTGGAGGGCCACTTCACCGTGACGAAGGGCCTCATCCTCGCGTTCACCCTCTTCGTCCTCTTCTGGGTGACGCCGTTCGTCGTCTGGGGCGTGGGACTCGCCGTCCAGCACGTGTTCCGCACCGCGGACATCCACGAGACGGTGCCGCCGCTGCTGATCATGGCGTTGGCGTGGGAGATGGCACTGATCGACATGTTCACCGGCGCCCACGAGGGCGTGCCGACGGTGATCCGGTACGTGTTCATCCTGGGCGCCCCGCTCTCCGTCACGGCGGTGGGCCTGTGGGAGCTGCACCGGCTGCGCGTGCACTACGGGCTGGGGATGCGGGGACTGCTGATGCGCTAGGAACGGCGCCTCGCAGGACGTACTGGTGATCTGGTTCTGAGGTCGTGGGTCGCCACGTGAGGCGTCCCCTCTTTCAGAATGCGGCGTTCTGCTGGGGGGGGGTAGCGCGCTCGCGCTGTGCTGCGTGGATAGGCGATACCAGGCTGGAACCTGTCGTGTTGTCGGAGGCCGAGCGGCTGACGCTGGAGAGCTGGGCCAAGCGCCGCTCGACCGCCCAGGAACTGGCCGTTCGCGCACGCATCGTGCGGGCGTGCACGAACGGCTGGAACAACACCGTGGTCGCCGTGCGACTCGGTGTCGGCAGAGATACCGTGCGCCGCTGGCGCACACGGTTCCTTGCCCGGCGACTGGACGGACTCGCCGACGAGCCGCGGCCCGGGGTGCCGCGGACCATCACCGATGCCCAGGTGGAAGAGGTCGTGGTCCGCACCGTGGAGCAGACGCCACCGGGCGGGACGCACTGGTCGAAGCGGGAGCTGGCCAAGGTCGAGAAACCACAGATCCAGGCTCTTGAGCGGACCGCACCGGTCCTGCCGATGATTTCGGGAGTGCCCGAGCGGCGGAGTTTCGACTACGTCCGGCACGGGACCGTCGACCTGTTCGCCGCACTGAACACCGCCACGGGCAAGGTGATCACGAAACTGTCCGCCCAACACCGGGCCGTCGACTTCCGCGACTTCCTCGATGAGATCGACCGCCAGACCGACAAGAGCCTTGCGGTCCACGTCATCTGCGACAACCTCTCCGCCCGCAAGGCGCCCGTGGTGCACAAGTGGCTGCTCGCGCACCCCTGCTTCCAGCTCCACTTCACCCCGACCTACTCGTCCTGGATCAACCAGGTCGAACGGTGGTTCGCCGAGCTGGAACGACGCTGCCTCACACGCGGGGTGTTCTGCTCACTCGACGACCTCAAGACCGCACTCGAAGAGTGGATCAAGGTCTGGAACGACGATGCCAGGCCCTTCAAATGGACCAAGACCTTTTCCCGACACACCCCGACGCGACCCGACACGCCCGAGGGTCAGCCGTTCAGGTTCCGCATCATCTCGGGGGCGTAGCGGTCGCCGGAGACGACGCCGCGCGGGGCGACGGCTTCGATGGCGGTGAGGTCTTCATCGGTGATTGTCACGGCGGTGGCGGCTACGTTCTCCTCCAGGTAGCGGCGGCGCTTGGTGCCGGGGATGGCGACCGCGCCCTGGTGCAGCACCCAGGCGAGCGCCAGCTGGGACGGTGTGACCTCCTTGGAGGCGGCGATACGGCGGACCTCGTCCACCACGGCCAGATTGCGGGCGAAGTTCTCGCCCTGGAAGCGCGGGTCGGTGCGGCGGAAGTCGTCGGCGGCGAAGTCGTCCGGGCTGGTGATCGCGCCGGACAGGAAGCCGCGTCCGAGTGGCGAGTAGGCGACCAGGCCGATCCCGAGCTCGTTGAGGGTCGCCAGGACCCCGTCGTCCTCGATGCCCCGCTCGAAGAGCGAGTACTCGGTCTGGACGGCGGTGATCGGGTGGACGGAGTGGGCGCGGCGAATGGTGTGCGGGGCGACCTCCGACAGGCCGATGTAGCGGACCTTGCCGGTGGCCACCAGCTCAGCCATGGCGCCGACGGTCTCCTCGATGGGCACCTGCGGGTCGACCCGGTGCAGGTAGTAGAGGTCGACGTGGTCGGTGCCCAGGTGGCGCAGGGAGCGGTCCAGGGAACGACGGATGTACTCGGGACGCCCGTTGTGGCCGACGAGGGTGCCGTCGTCGGTGAACTCGATGCCGGTCTTGGTGGCGACGACGGCCTGCTCGCGGCGGCCGGCGAGGGCCTTGCCGAGGAGCTGTTCGTTGATGAACGGGCCGTAGCTCTCGGCGGTGTCCAGCAGCGTCACGCCCAGTTCGAGGGCGCGGTCGATGGTGGCGAGGGACTCGGTCTCGTCGGTGCTGCCGTAGAAGGCGCTCATGCCCATGCAGCCGAGTCCTTCGGCGGAGACGGTCAGGCCCTGGCTGCCGAGGGTGCGGAGTTCCATGGTGATCTTCCTTGCTGGTGCGGGGCGTACTGCGAGGGGTGACGGGTCGATCCCGAGTGGGGGCGCCGCTGTTGCCGCGCCCGATGTCGGCGGCGGGCCCTGCGGGACGCGGGGCGGTCAGCGCACCCAGGTGTCGGTGAGGGTCCGGACGGCGGAGCCGTCGAGGTCGGCGAGCGTGGTGGCGACGAAGTCGCGCGCCCACTGAGAGGTCTGGACACGGAACGGCGGGTGGGCGGCGGTCAGGGCGTCGACGATCGGCGCGGCTGCCTCGTCGGGCGTCTGGGCGTTGCCGAACGACTGCTGGGTGCGGGTGATGTAGGCCTCGAGCGCCGGGGCGTAGGCTCCGGCGGCGGCGAGCAGGGCCGGGACGTCCAGGCCGAGGTTGGCGACGAACTCGCTGGCCACCGCGCCTGGCTCGACCACCGTGACGTCGACGCCGACGGTGGCGGCGACCGGCGCCAGGGACTGCATGAAGCCCTCCACGGCGAACTTGGCCGCGCAGTACGCCTCGTTGAAGGGCTGTCCGACGGCACCGCCGACGCTACTGACGGTGATCACCCGCCCCTTCGACGCGCGCAGGTGCGGCAGAGCGGCCCGGGTCACCGCCACCACTCCGAAGAAGTTGACTTCCATGGCCGCGCGGACGTCGTCGACGCTGCTCTGCTCGATGGTGCCGACCTGGGCGGCGCCCGCGTTGTTGACCAGCGCATCCAGGCGGCCGTGCTCGGCGACGACTTCGTCCAGGCAGGCGGTGACACCGGCAGGGTCCGTCACATCCAGGCGCTTGACCTGGATCCGGTCCGCGACACCTGCCTTGGCGGCCGCCTTGTGCAGGGTCTCGGCCTTGCCGGTGTCGCGCATGGTGGCGATGGTCGCCCATCCCGCCCGGGCGGCGCCGACGGCGGCGGCCAGACCGATGCCGGAGGACGTACCGGTGATCAGAACCGTCTTGGGGGAGGTCATGGGGGTCTTCCTTGCCTGGGGTGCAACGGGCCGACACCCGTAACCGGGGAGTTCCCCGGTTGTCGACGACGGTAAACGGGGGACTCCCCGGTTGTCCAGTTAGACTGGCACCGCGATGAAGGGAGCAGCCTTGACCACCAAGCCGAGCGTGCTGCGGGCCGATGCCCGCCGCAACCGGGAACGCATCCTCGAAGCAGCCGTGCGCGCCTTCTCCGAGAAGGGCGCGGACGTGCCGATCGACACGATCGCGAAGGCCGCGGGCGTTGGCTCGGCCACGCTCTACCGCCACTTCCCCACCCGCGAGGCGCTCGTCGAGGCGGCCTACCGCAATGAGCTGGCCCGCGTCTGCGACAGCGCCGCCAAGCTGCTCGCCGCCAACGCGCCCGACCGGGCGCTCCGCCTGTGGATGAACGACTTCATCGACTACGTGGCTGCCAAGCAGGGCATGGCGGACGCCCTGCGCGCCGCCGTCGCATCCGGCGCGGACCCCTTTGCCGAAACCCTCGACAAGCTCGGCTCGACGCTCACCACCCTGCTGCACGCAGGCGCCGAGGTCGGTCTCCTGCGCCCGGACATCGACCCCTTCGATGTCGGCTTCAGCCTGGCCGGCGTCGCGCTGATCACCAGCGCCCCCGACCAGCGGGAACGGGCCGGCCGCCTTCTCGACCTGCTCCTCGACGGCCTCCGGTACGGAGCGGACCGTCCGGCGTCCACCGCGTGACCCGGGTCCCGAGCGGCCGGTTCCCGCCCGCATGACGGGCGGCTCCAGACGCCGCTTCGCGAACCGGCCCCTTCCCTCCCGACCGGCCGCACCCCTCGGCGGCGTACATCCACGGCTGGACCGGCGCGGGCCACCGCGCCGCGCCGAACAGTGAGCACCGGAGGGCGGTCGAACCCGGGGGACAACGGCTGACCTTGAAGCGCCCACCGGGAGCCGGGGCATGGCCAACCGCGTCCTGCGCCGCCGGTACGCCACAGTGGTGTCGCCGCGGCGGACGACGGGGTGGGCGATTGCGACGGTGCGGTCGGTGTCGGTGATGTGGCGGGTGTTGCGCACGGCGGGTACGTCGGAGCCGATGCGCAGGGTGGACATCCGTGTCCTGCACTCGGATGCCGCGCTCTTCGCGACCCCGCTCGCCGGGGCAACCGCCGACGCGTGCGGCGTTTGGGCCCGGCTGGAGACGGGCCGGTGAGCAGGTACCTCCGTACGTCGGCCCTGACCGAGCTGAGCCACGCGCAGTACTGCTTGGTGTGCGTGGTCATGGTGACTCCTCGAAGCCCTTGAGAGGGATGGCTGGGCGCACAGCGGCCTGCGTCGGACGCGACGGAGAAACCGGGTTGGACGCGACGAAGAAACCGGTGCGGGGAGTCGGCCATGAACAGGCCCGAATGTTTCGGCCTGCCCCTTTTCCGGCATGTACGCAACTCGCGTGCCCCGCACGGCGGAAGCGCCCCTCACCCCCCTGGGTCCGGCGGACTGGCGGCCCTCGCGACCCCCACGGACAGTGGCAGAAAGACCTCGCCCGGAAGGCCCGCCACCCATGTCCGGACCTGTGGAACCCCTGCCCGACTGCGCCGACGACCCCACCGGCGCACTGCGCGCCATGTTCGTGGACCTCGTGCAGGGCAGGCGGATCACACAGGGGCAGGAACCCGCGCTGCGGCCCGTCTTCCTCAAGGCCCACGGCTCCGCCCGGGGCGTCCTCACCGTCGACGCCGACCTGCCCGAGGAGCTGCGCGTCGGCTTCCTGGAGGCCGCCCGCGCCCAGGGCGGGCTGACCGCCTGGGTGCGATTCTCCAGCGACACCGTGCCCACCCGGTCCGACCTGCGCACCACCCTCGGCATCGGGATCAAACTCTTCGGGGTGCCCGGCGTGAAGCTCCTGGCGGACGACAGCGCCGCGGACACCCAGGACCTGGTGCTCCAGAACCATGACGTGTTCTTCGTCGACACCGCCCGCGACATGTGCGAGTTCACCCGGGCCGGGGTGGTCGACAACACCCTCCAGGCCTATCTGGACAGCCATCCGGTCACCCGGACGGTCCTCCAGGACATGGCCAAGGACGAGAAGAGCACGCTGACCGCCACGTATTGGAGCGTGCTTCCGTACGCCTTCGGGGACCAGCGGCACGTCAAGTACAAGCTGGTCCCCGCGGGCTGCCCGGACGGCGATCCGCAGGCCGTGCCGCCCGACGAGGACCCGTCCTTCTTCCGCGGCGACCTGCGGCACCGGCTGGCCGCCGGGGAGGCGGCCTTCGACCTGTTCGTACAGCTGCGCACCGACCCGGACGGTATGCCTCTGGACCGGGCCACGGTCCGCTGGGAGGAGGCGGCAAGCGCTCCGGTGCGGGTGGCCAGGCTGACCCTGCATCAGCAGAACACCGAGGCCCGCGGCCAGGCCGCGTACGGCGAGAACCTCGCCTTCAACCCCTGGCACTCCCTGCCCGAGCACCGCCCGGCCGGCAGCATCGCCGACGCCCGCCGGGTCGTGTACCTCGCCTCGGCCGCCCGGCGGCGCGACGCCAACGGCGTCCCCGCGACCGAGCCCGGCCCCGCCCGGCCGGCCTCCACCGAGCCGCCCGGCCGCGACACCCGGATCGTCCGCGCCGCCATCCACCCGGCGATCGGCGTGGCCCGGGTCGGCGACAGCGCCGAGGGCTTCTTCCTCGCCCCCGAGGTCGACGACGCGCCCACCGAGGCGTCGTACAAGGACGCGACCGGGGCCCTGAAGCGGCAGGCGGTCCGCTTCCGGGTGTACGGCTTCAACGCCGCCGGGGAGCCGGTCGCCGAGCTGACCGCGGACAACGCCGACCTGCGGTGGACCGTGCACGTGGCCAACAAGAAGGCCGCCTGGTACCAGTTCCAGCTCGCCTTGGACATCCCGGAGGCCGCCCAGGCCCCGGAGAGCAGACTGCGCAACGCCACCGTCCGGCCCCGGAGCCGGCTGGCCATCGACCCCGGCGCCCGGTCGGTGCGCGGCCGCGACCGGGCCGGACTGCCCGAGCTCCGGTTCGACACCGGCACATTCATGGGCACCCCCGTCTACCTGGGCGAACTGCGCACCGACCGGGCCGGCCGGCTGCTGTTCCTCGGCGGCCGGGGCAAGGCGGCATCGGCGGACAACCTCCCCGCCACCGACTTCGCCAACAACGACGGCTGGCACGACGACATCGCCGACGGGCCGGTGCGGGCCGAGGTCCGGATCGACGGCCGGAGCATCCCCGTCGAGCCCGCCTGGGCCGTGGTCGCGCCCCCTGACTACGCGCCCGGCCTCAAGTCGGTCCGCACGCTGTACGACCTGCTCCGCGACACCTACGTGACGGCCGGGCTGCTGCCACGCCCGCAGCAGGTCTCCTTCACCCACGACGTGCTGCCGGTGCTGCGGCGGCTGTGCGACCTGCAGTGGGTCAACCAAGGACTCGCCGTCCAGTTCGGCCACGGCGGCCGCGACCATCTGCTGGCGCCCGAGCGGCTCACCCGGCTGGCGAGCAAGGACCCGGTCCACAAGGAGCTGCGGCGCCAGGTCTGGGCATCGTTGCGGCACCTCGACCGCGACGGCATGTCCACCGTCCCCTGGCCCTCGGTGTACGGCGACGCCATGAATCTGCCGCCGGTCTCCCCGCGCCAGCACCTCGCCCTCTCGCCCCTGCAATATGACCTGCTGACGCGCTGGATGGACGGCGCCTTCGTCGAGGACTTCGATCCGGCCGCCACGCCGGTGACCAGGCTGGAGGACGTTCCGCTCGCCGAGCGCCCCGCGACGCTGGACCGGGCAGCGCTGTCGTTCTGCCTCGCCGACGCCTTCCACCCCGGCTGCGAGCTCACCTGGCCGATGCGGCACGCCACGATGTACTCGGCGCCCTTCCGGATCAAACACCGCGACCCGAGTCTGCCCGACCAGACCTACGGCCGAGTCCTCACACCCCAGGCCGCGCTCGGGGTCGACGGCCCGCTGTACGCGCAGGGGCCCGGCCACCTCACCCGGTGGATGGCCGTCCCCTGGCACACCGACACCGCGAGCTGCCGCTCCGGCTACGACCAGGGCTTCGGGCCCCGCTACGACCCGTACCTGCCCACGTTCTGGCCCGCCAGAGTGCCCAATCACGTCCTGGCCGAGGAGGAGTACACGATCGCGATGGACCCGGCGCGGCCTCAGGAGGAGCGCCGGCTCGCCTTCGAGCGCAGGTCCGCGTGGCTGCGCTGGCTGTCCACCGGCTATCAGAATCAGATCAACGAGATGGTCCGGGACTTCGGCAAGCTCGGGATCGTCGAACGCCGTCCCGGACCGCAGGACACCCCTGGGCTCCCGGAGACCATGCTGGTGGAGTCCGAGGTGACCTTCGCTCCGGAGCCCGCACCGCCCCGCGAACGCAATCTGATCACCGTGCACTTGCCGGAGGCCGCCGATCCCGAGGTACGGGCCGACGCCGTGGCCGCGGCCGTGGCGATGGCCGAGCCGCCCGACGAGGAGGTCTCGGCCGGCTTCATCAACAAGGTGACCCGCTTCCCGGGCCGCCGGTGACGGGCGGCTGCGACGTGGTCGTGGCGGGCGCCGGGCCGGCCGGGTCGGTCGCGGCACTGTGCCTGGCCCGCGCGGGCCGCCGGGTCCTGCTCCTCGACCCCCGGCCACGGGACCGCCCTGGGCCGCGGCGAGCGGGCCCGTACCGGATCGGCGAGACCCTGCCGCCCGCCGCCCGGCCTCTGCTGCGCGACCTCGGGCTGCTGGCCGGGCTCGACGCCGACGGGCACCTGCCCTGCACCGGCATCGACGCCGCCTGGGGCTCGGAGCAGTTGCATGGGCGCGGTCACGTCATGGACCCGCACGGCCACGGCTGGCACCTGGACCGCGTCCGCTTCGACGCGTTCCTGCGCGCCGCGGCGGAGGACGCCGGGGCCCGGCCCATGTGCGGCGTCGCGGTGCGCCGGACCGGCCGGCCGGGGGCGTGGCGGCTGGTGGTCCGCGAGCGCGGGGTGGAGCGCGAGCTGCCCTGCGCGTGGCTGGTGGACGCCACCGGCCGGCGCGCGGTGATCGCCCGGCAGGGCGCCGTACGGCTGCGGCAGGACCGGCTCGTTGCCGCGTACGCCCTGCTGACCGACCCCGTACCGGCCGACGACGACTTGCGCACGCTCGTCGAGTCGGCGCCGGGCGGCTGGTGGTACACCGCGCGGGTGCCGGCCGGGCGGCTGGTCGCCCACCTCACCGACCTCGACTTGGTCGAGCCCCGGCTGCGCACCGCCGCCGGGTTCCTGGAGGGGGTGGCCGGCACCCGGCACGTACAGACCCGGCTCGGCGGCTACGACGCCCGGCGGCCGGCGGAACCGCGATGGGCGCCGGCCCATGGGCAGCGCCTCGCCCCGCCGGCCGGGCCGGGCTGGGTGGCCGCCGGGGATGCCGCGCTCGCCTGCGATCCGCTCTCCTCCCAGGGGATCCTCACGGCCCTGCACACCGGCGCCCGCGCGGCCGCGGCCGTCGACGGCTCCCTGCGCGGCGAGCCGGGCGCCCTGGCCGCGTACCGCGCCTTCGTCGACGGGATCGCGACGCGCTACCTCGCCCTGCACGCCCGGGCCTACGCCGACGAAGCCCGCTGGGTGTCGTCGCCGTTCTGGGCGCGGCGCCGCCCGGCGGTGGTGGCCCTGTCCGGGGCCATCACGCAGGCCTGAGGGGAGATGTTCCACGTGGTGCCGGCCATGGTCGCCTGGTCCAGGACGACGAGCCGGTTGATGTACCCCTCGCGCATGGCGAGCAGCGAGTACGCCGACCACGTGCCGTCGACGACGGCGATGAACTCGGCGTTCGCGTCGAAGCCCGTCTGTCGCGCGGAGTCTGCCGGTGACGACCGAATGACGCCGCAGTGACACAGCTTTCGTATCTTCGGACCAGGCGTAGGGCGGAGAGCTCCCATGAGCGGCACACCCGAGCGACGACGGTTCCGCCCGTGGTACTTCATCGGGCACGCCTCCGATGTCGGGATCTTCGGCGGCGCCGGCAATGTAGGCGAGTTGCAAGAACGTCTATCGAGATCGGGCCTGACCGGAAGCCGGTCGTGGACCGGTGGGCACCTGACGCAAGAGGGCACGACGGGGCGGTGTGCACGCTCGAGCATGCTCATGCTTCGGCCGAGCAGGTCACGACCCTGCTGGCGGCCCCGCCTTCGAGCCGATGTCCCGGATCGTCACCGATCCGCAGGCAGGAAGGATTTGATCATGCCTGATCCATGGATGCCCCAAGCCCTCAAGGTGGACATCGGTGACCACGCCCCATGTGACTCAGAATTCCCCCCAAGGGCGATAGCGCACATCACGGCGGACAGGAAGGCCACCGCCGAGGCTCCGCTGGATCTGCTTCCGTTCGCCAATCTCCAGGGCTTCTTCACCGGCAGCGGCAGCGGCAAGGCTCCGCACATTCTCTGGGATCCTTTCACCGGAGCGTTCGCCCAGTTCTTCCCCGCCACATCCCGCAGCAAAGCCGTATTCGACGCGACCGGTGGTACGCGTACCAACCGGGCCGGCAAGGTCGTCATCCAGGTCGAGTCCTTGTTCTTCCCGCACTGCCGAGTGAACGGCAAGGTGTTCGCGAGGCTGGTCGACACTCCCTGCCGGGGCTGGGACGAGCTTCATGCATGGATCAGCTCGTGGGGCGTACCGGACGTCTGGCCCATGGGCCGCCCGACCTCCCTGTCCCGCAATACGTGTCCGGCCGAGAAGTGGAGGACGCAAGGAGGGTGGTATGCCCATGCGCATGTTCCGGAGAACGACCACGTCGACCCCGGTTCCTGGCCGGAGTTCGTGTCCCAGCCGGCCGGGCCTTCCCTTGCCGAGCCCCGGTTCGAGCCGTTCCCCGGTGCGTCGTTCTTCCAGACGGGACGTAAGTCGCCCGTCATCGGGGCGATGCACGGCCGGCTCGTCGCCGAGGGCTGCGACCGCTACACGTCCGGCGCCGCCGTCGACGTGTGGGGAGCGGGCGATGTGAGGTCGTACGCCGCCTGGCAGCAGAAGCTGGGTCTCGTGGGAGACGCCGCCGACGGTGTCCCCGGCCGGTTCAGCTGGGACAGGCTCGAGGTCCCCAGCGTCTGAGGATTTCCTAGTGATGTGGCCGGAGTCGACTGTGAGTGATCCGGCTTCTTACCGGAGGGAAAAGGACATGCCTGCCCTTGCACCATTTCCAGGATCGGCGTTCTTCCACAAGGGACAGCGCAGCCAGCTGATCGCCTCGATGGGCAAACGCCTGGTGGCGGAGGGGTGCGGAAAGTACCGGTCGGGTCCGGGCCCCGAGTGGACGGAAGCGGACCGAGAGTCGTACGCCGCCTGGCAGCGCAAGATCGGATTCAAGGGGGCCGACGCCAACGGCACGCCGGGCAAGACTTCCTGGGACCGGCTCCGCGTCCCGGCTCCGTCGTCCGTTTCCGATGGAGGCCGAGTCGCGTCTCCTGTGCCGCATCACGGCGTCACAACCGCCTACCGGGTGAAGGGACCTCACTGGAGTCTGGGCTATCACACCGGCGCGGACTACGCGGCTCCGAAGGGCACCCTTTGCGTCGCGGTGCTCAGCGGTTCCATGGTCCGCAGCGGGTTCGACGGCAGTTTTGGGAACTTCCTCGTGCTGCGTGCCGGCAATTTCGACTACTGGTACTGCCATCTGTCCGAACAGACCGTCAAGGGAGGTTCGGTCACCTCCGGCCAGAAGATCGGGGAAGTCGGCTCGACCGGGAACTCCACCGGCCCTCATCTCCACTTCGAGAAGCGCCCGGCCGGCGGCGGCTTCGGGTCCGACGTGACACCCACCTGGTAGCTGTCGAAGAAGCCCCCCGGTTCTGACGGCCGCCGAGGTGAACGGCATCGGATACTGCCCGGCCTTGGCGCCCCGGTGCCCCGCTGCAACCTGGTGGTCCGGCTCGGAATGCGGCTGTGCCGCAGCGGCCAGGCGGCTGGTGGTGGCGATGCCCAGCAGCCACGGACGCAGAGCCCCCGTCGTCATGGAGCAGTGCCCGCGCCTGCCATGCGGTCAGGAACGTCTCCGACGCCCACGACGGACGCGACCACGCCGGGACATTGTGCAAGCACACGCCTGCGACGGCGGGTGCTTGAACAGCCGTCCCGCCCCAAGGATGCTGGCCGCAAGATCCGCCGCACCGCACGAGGAGTGCAGAGCCGTGACCGTAGACAAAGGCCTGATGACCGAGGCCGTCGTTGCCCCGGCCAGCACGCTCGGCACGCAGGCGGCCGTCCCGGTCTCGCCGGGCGTGCGCCGCATCACCGTCCCGGCGGGGACCGTCACCTTGTCAGGGCTCCAGAGCGAGCCGTCGCACAGTCCGCCGCGCGCCCTCATCGTCGCCCTGCACGGTGGCGGCATGAGCGCGGGATACTTCGACGGCCAGGCCCATCCGGACCTGTCCCTGCTGTCGCTCGGCGCGCACCTCGGCTACCGGGTCGTCGCTCTCGACCGCCCCGGCTATGGCGGGTCCGCCGCCCAGCTGCCCCACGGCCGTCCGCTCGCCGAGCAGGCGGCCGATGTCGCTGCCGCCGTACGGCAGTTGGCCTGCGAGGGGGCCGTGGGTGGAGGCGTGCTGCTGCTCGGTCACTCCTTCGGCGGAAAGCTGGCCTTGCTGCTCGCGGCCGAGCAGGCACCGGAGGGGCTGCTGGGATTGGACGTCTCCGGGTGCGGCACCCGGCTCGCTGTACCGCCGGAGCAGGTGCGGCAGGGCGGAGGCGTACGACGGCTCAACTGGGGGCCACTGAGCCTGTATCCCTCCGGCACGTTCCAGGCGAGCGCGGCGGTCGTGGCGCCGATGCCGCAACGCGAGGCCGACTCGGTCGGCGGCTGGGAGAGGCTGTCCACCCAGGTGCTGCCGAGGGTCCGGGTGCCCGTCCGGCTGACCTTCGCGGAGCACGAGGCGTGGTGGCGCCACGGGGACGAGGACGTCGCCGAAGTCGTCGGCAGGCTGTCCGGTGCGCCGCGCGTGGTCGTGGACCGCCTGCCCGGCGCCGGCCACAACATCAGCCTCGGCTGGGCCGCGCGCACGTACCACCTCAGGGCGCTCGCGTTCGTCGAGGAGTGCCTGCGGGTGTCGGATCGTACGGCAGTCCTCCGCGGTCCCGTCCCTGACGCCGGGACGTGAACGGACGCCTCCCCATGCTGGTGCGAGAGTGACAGCGCCGCCGGCCCCGCGAGCCCGTCCTGGGCCGCGCCCGCGGGGTCGCTCACTGATACTGAGTAAATGGGCACATCCCGGCAATATGCCCCAGAGGATCGGCGGGGCGAGCGAGTGCCGCCGGACGCCGGCCCGCAGACCCCTACCCGTTCGGCCGGACGGCGAGTGCCGTCGTTGCTGAAGCCGCGCAGCGTCGCCGGACAGGTCTTCCTGTTGCAGCTGGTGGTCGTCCTGCTGCTCATCGCCACGGCCGTGGTGGTGCTCGTGATCCAGGACCGCAACCGCGCGATCCAGGAGGCGGGAGACCGGTCGCTGGTGGCGGCCGAATCCTTCGCGAACGCTCCGGGCACGGCGGAAGCGATGCAGAGCGACGACCCGACCGCGGCGCTCCAGCCGCATGCCGAGGAGGTGCGCAGGAAGACCGGTGTCGACTACGTCGTGGCCCTCAGCCCCTACGGCTTCCGGTGGACCCACCCGGACCCGGACCAGATCGGGAAGCACGTCTCCACTTCTTACGACAAGGCGCTCGAGGGCGAGCCCCACCAGATGACGTTCGACAGCAGTCTGGGCAAGGCGGTCGACTCGACGGTGGCCGTCTTCGACGACAAGGGGACCGCGGTCGGCCTCGTCACCGTGGGAGTGACCGTGGACAAGGTGACCGGCGTGGTCCAGCACCAGCTGCCGGTGATCTTCGCCTGCGGCGGTGCCGCGCTGCTGCTGGCCGCGGGGGGATCGGCACTGGTCAGCGGGCGCCTGCGGCGCCAGACCCGGGGTCTGGGCCCGGTGGAGATGACCCGCATGTACGAGCATCACGACGCGGTGCTGCATGCGGTGCGTGAAGGCGTGATCATCCTGGACGGCTTCGGAAGCCTGCTCCTGGTCAACGACGAGGCGCGTCGGCTGCTCGCGCTGCCGCCGGAGGCTGAGGGCAAGCCGGTCACCGCACTCGGACTGAGCCCGGCCCTGGCAGGACTGCTGGGGTCGGGCCGGGCCGCGACGGACAAGGTCTTCCTGGCCGGGGACACCCTGCTGGCGGTCAACGTACGGCCGGTGGGCCCGAAGGAGGGCAGCGTCGCCACGTTGCGGGACACCACGGAGCTGCGCGCCCTCGCGGGGCGGGCGGACGTGGCGAGAGGGCGTTTGCAACTGCTCTACGAGGCCGGCACGCGGATCGGCACCACGCTCGATATGAAGCGCACCGCCGAGGAGTTGACCGAGGTGGCGGTGCCGCGCTTCGCCGACTTCGCCACCGTCGAGTTGGTGGAGCCCGTGCTGCGCGGTGAGGAGCCGACGGGGGCGAGCAGGGAGATGCGCCGTATCGCGGCCGCCGGAATCCGGGACGACGCTCCCCTTCACTCCGTCGGAACGCTGATGCGTTACGTACCCGACAATCCCGTGACCATCGCCCTGACCACCGGCCGGCCTGTCCTGGTGCCTCAGCTCGCCCTGGACGACGGATGGCGGGGGCAGGACCCGGAGCGGACCGGGAAGGTCGTCGACTACGGCATCCACTCCATGATCTCGGTGCCGCTCCAGGCCCGAGGCCAGGTGCTCGGGGTCGTGGAGTTCTGGCGTTCGCAGCAGGACCCCTTCGAGCCGGACGACCTGTCCCCCGCGGAGGAGCTCGCCACTCGGGCGGCCGTGTGCATCGACAACGCGCGCCGCTACACCCGGGAGCACACCACGGCCGTCACCCTCCAGCGCAGCCTGCTGCCCGGCTCACTCCCCGAGCTGTCCGCCCTGGAGGTCGGGCACCGGTACCTGCCGGCCCAGGCGGGGGTGGGCGGGGACTGGTACGACGTCATTGCGCTGCCGGGGGCCCGCGTGGCCCTGGTGGTCGGCGACGTCGTCGGACACGGGCTGCATGCAGCCGCGACGATGGGTCGCCTGCGGACCGCGGTGCACAACTTCGCCGCCCTGGACCTGCCTCCGGACGAGCTTCTGCTGCACCTGGACGACCTGATCACCCGGATCGACCAGGACGCGGCAGCCCAGGGCAACACCGAGGCCGTCACCGGAGCCACCTGTCTGTACGCGGTCTATGACCCGGTCTCCGGTCGGTGCGTTTTCGCCCGGGCGGGTCATCCCGGGCCGGCCCTGGTGTCGCCCGACGGCTCGGTGACCTTCCCCGACATCCCCGTCGCCCCGCCGCTGGGCGTCGGAGGAGGTCTGCCGGTCGAGACGGCCGAGCTCATGCTGCCCGCCGGCAGCCGGCTCGTCCTCTACACCGACGGCCTCGTCGAGGCCCGGGGCCGTGACATCGACGTCGGTCTCGGCATGCTGAGGGAGGCGCTCGCACGCACGGACGGCGCCTCCCTGGACGACACCTGCGATGCGGTGCTCGACGCGATGCTGGCCGCCGGATCGCACGACGACGTCGCCCTGCTCGTCGCGCGCACCCGGCTGCTCGACCCGGAGCAGGTCGCGGAGTGGGAGGTGCCCGACGACCCCGCGGCCGTCCCGAGGATCCGCGCCGAGGCCACCCGCCGGCTGGAAGCCTGGGGGCTCGGCGAGGCCGTCTTCACCACTGAGCTGATCCTCAGCGAACTGGTGACCAACGCCATCCGGTACGGAGCGAGCCCCATCGCTCTGCGGCTGCTGCGTGACCACGACAGCCTGATCTGCGAAGTCGGTGACGGCACCAGCACCTCGCCGCACCTGCGCCGTGCGACGCTCACCGACGAGGGGGGCCGTGGCCTGTTCCTCGTCGCGCAGCTGTCCCGCCGCTGGGGCACCCGGTACACCGACCGCGGCAAGATCATCTGGGCCGAGCAGGCGCTCGACGACGGAGCCGCCGGGAGCCTCAGCGGGTTCCCGATGGCCGACTGGTGAGGCGGGACGGCGATCAGGAGGCGTCCTCGAGCGTGAAGTACGGGATCGTCGCCGGGTCCTGGCCGAAGGCGGAGCCGAGATAGACGGCCGACAGTTTCGCCAGCGTCCCGTCGTCGATCAGCTGCCTGATGATCCGGTCCAGCACGTCCTTGTCGGGCGACCCTTTGGGGTACAGGGCGCCGTAGCCCTGGTCGGTCCTGTACTGGCCCACGACGCGCACGCTGCCCGTCTGCTTCTGGGGAGACGCCAGCAGAATGGTCGTGTCGTGCACGACCGCGTCGATCCGCCGCTGCTCCAGCGCCGAGATCATCTCGGGATCGTTGGGGTAGGCGGTGACAGGCTTGGTGGGCTTCAGCCGGTCGTCGACGAACTCCTCGCCCGTGGTGCCTTCGGCCACTCCGATACGGACGTCACGGATGTCGTCCTGGTCGAACTTCTCACCGTCCCTGATCAACACTCCCAGGGTCGAGGAGAGGTAGGGCGGGGAGAACTCGGCGACCTTGCTCCGTTCCGGGGTGATCGTGATCTGCGCCAGGGCCAGGTCGAAGTTCGTCGCCCGGCCGGACACGACGTCGGGGAAGGGAGCGTTCTCCACCTTCACCCGGTCGAGTCCGGCCCGGTAGGCGATGTTGGCGGCCATGCAGTACTCGTAGCCGCTTTTCACCGACGCCGGGGTGTCGCCGTTCCACCAGCCGGGCGCGGGCAGGGTCGTCTTCACCGTGAGGGCGCCCGCCGTCACGGGTGACAGGTGGAACTCCCCGTGATGTCCAGAGACCTGACAGTCGCCGTAGCGGGCGTTCGACGACTCCGACCCGCCCTTGTCGCAGGCAGCGACCAGGAGCGCCCCGCCGACAGCCAGAGAGACGATCGCTGCCGTGGCGCGCATCATTGCACCTCCGGTGGGGGCATACTCCTTGATCCACCATAAATTACCCCGGAGTGTGCGTCGGGTCGCCGTCCACCGGCGGTGTCGCAGCGGCCGAACCCGAAGGCGCTGCCGACTTGAGACGGGACGACAGGACGGTCCGTCCGGGCGGCGGGCCGCGGGGTCAGCGCTTCTTGGTCTTCCTCTGCTGCACGGGAGTCCATTCGCCTCGGTGCAGCTGGCAGCGGGAGTAGCCGATCATCGCCGGGTTCTGGCACCGTTTGCCGGTCTTGGTGTTGGTCGACCCGCACTTGACTTGCTTACCCATAGGCCCTCCCGGTCCCGTCGACGGGTCTCGTGTCGAACCCATCGTCACCGGGCTGAGGAGAGCATTGCTCTCCCCGCAGCCTCATTCGGCCGGTTCACTCTCCTCGATGCCTGAATCACGGCAGCCCACGCTCAAAATGATCGATCCGGGAGAGCTTCTTCGGGTGCGGCGGCAGGGCGGACGGGGCAAGGGCCGTGGCCGGGCCAAGCAGCGTACGCAGGACTGGCGCTTCCGGGGGCGACTCACGGGGGAGTCGCGCGGACGATCGCCCTCCTCGTCCGACGAACCGGTTGGCGCTGCCGGCGTCCCAGTGGCCGTAGCGCTGCCGGTCCGCACTGTCTCCGAACGCAGCCTTCATCACTGTCCGTGGTCACTGGGCGATCCGCCGGCGTAGGCGAAACAGAGCCGGGTGTTATTGAATGAGCTGTGCGGTCAGGGATCTCGGGGCCCTGTCGTCCGGGTTCTGGTACGACCCCGGTGCTCTGCCGGGGTTGGCGAGCGAGCTGAGAGAGTCGCATGGACTCCGACCCCACCCCGTCCCCGTCGCCTGCCTCGCCGTTCAACATGGTCAGCAGCGCTTTGGGGCGGTATATCCCACGCGGCCCCGCGGCATCGGCCGCCGGTTCTGCCGACCAGCCGGGGGATGCCGCTGCCCGCCCACGCGAACAAGCCGATCCGACCCCGGGCCGTCAGGAGCAGATCCTCGGTGCGGTCAACCTGGACCGAGATCTGCGCATCACCCGCTGCAATCTGGACCCTCCCGTTTTCGCGGGGGTGGAGGCCGTGACCGGCAGCTCTTTCATCGAGCTTCTGCCGCCCTGGGACGTACCGACGGTCACCCGCCGGTTGCGGCAGGTCCTGGAGACCGGTGAGCCGCACGTAGCCCGGGTCCAGCGACTGCGGCGCAGCGACGGGTCGGAACTGGTGGTCTCCATGAGCATCCTGGCCGCGGCACACGGTGAGGGCCTGACCGTCTCGCTGATCGCGATGGCCAAGAGGCTGCACCTGTACGCCGCGGAGACCGCGATCGGCACCTCGTTGGACATCGGCGAGACCGCACAGTCACTGGCGGATTCTCTGCTGGCCTGGGGAGACGTGGCCGCGATCGACCTCGACTTCGCCGTGTGGACGGGCGAGGCGGTCACCGGGCAGCAGCAAGGGCGCATCCGGCTGCGGCGGGCGGCCCTGGTCCCGGACCGGGCGTGGCCCGACGGCTACGTGACCCCGGGCGATGATCTTCCCAGTGACGCGAGCCGCCTGCTGGCGCAGGCGATACAGCGCCACGATGCCGCGCAGCCCGTCGTCATACCCGACCGGGCGGCGATCGAGCGGGCCCTGGGCAGTGCGCGGCTGGTACGGGCCCTGGTGCCCGGTGACCAGGCAGCCGGTGTGGCGTGCATCCCGCTGGTTCTGGACGGCGCGCCGCCCGTCGTCCTGGGGGTGGCGGAGGTCTGGCGGCGGGAGGGCCGCCCCTTCGACGACAGCGAGCTGCTCGACCTGCAGGAACTGGTGGGCAGGACCGCTCATCACGTGGACCTGGCCCGCCAGCACCAGCGCGAGCACACCCAGGTGCTGGCACTGCAGCGCCGACTGCTGCCACGCTCCGGCGGCGACACCGTCGAAACCGCCAGCATCTACCAGCCCGCCGCCCCTGACAGCGCGGGTGTCGGCGGTGACTGGGTGAACAGCTTTCCGCTGCCTGACGGCCGTACGGCGCTGGTGGTCGGTGACGTCGTCGGGCACGGCCTCGGAGCCGCGGCGACCATGGGACAGCTGAGCATGGAGGCCCGTGCGCTGCTGTCTGCGGGGCTGGCGCCCGACGAGGTGCTGGAGCACCTGGACGAGACCGTGTCACTGCTGGACGACGCGGATTCCGGGCTGGCGGCCGGCTACAGCGCCCTTGGGTCGACCTGTTGCATCGCGGTCTACGACCCGGTCAGTCACCAGGTGACGCTGTCCAGTGCCGGCCATCTTCCCCCGGTCCTGGTGCCCCCCGGCGGGCCCGGTGGCCCGGTGGCGGTACGCCCCCACCCCGGGCTGGGCGCCGAATTCGCGCTGCGGGAGCCGTTCGACGTGCACGCGTTCGACGCACCCCCCGGATCGCTGCTCGCCCTCTACACGGACGGCCTGGTGGAGGATCCCGCCCTGGCGATCGACGAGGGCATCGGCAGGCTGGCGGACGCCGTGTCCACGGTTCACCCCTGGGACGCCCTGCCGCAGGCCGCGCGGCGCGTGGTGTCCATGCTGGCGCCCGTGCCGCAGCGCGACGACGTGACCCTGCTGCTCGCCCGCATGATCGGCTACCGCAAGGGGGACACCGCGACCTGGCGCCTGCCGGCCCGCGGCGACGCGGCCGCCCGGGCCCGGACGCTGGTATCCGCGCTGCTGGGGCAATGGGACGCCAGGGATGCCACCCGGGACAGCGTGCTGCTCGTGGTGAGCGAACTGGTCGCCAACGCGGTCCGCTTCGCCGAGGGCCCCCTCACGGTACGGCTGATCAGGTCCGGTCAGGGGCTGTTGTGCGAGGTGGGCGACACCGGCAACGGCAGGCCGCGGCTGGGCCGCAAGGGCCTCCTCGCAGACAGTGGTCGTGGCTTGCACGTCGTACATGGACTCACCACCCGGTGGGGGGTGCGGTGGACCGACACCGGCAAGGTGGTCTGGGCGTCGGTCGCGACGTGACGCGGCCGGGGCCGGGGCGCGCGGCAGATGGGCGTCTGGCGGCACGGCTGCCCCCGGCAAGGGCGCCCTACACCCATTCGCCTTCCAACGCGGTGGCCGTGAGGCCCGGGGCCGCCGCGTACAGGACGGCACGACTGCCCGGCTTCTGCCCGGCGTCGTGCGCCCTGCGCAGGATGTCGAACACGGCGGCGCCTCCTCGGTTGCCGCTGGTGTAACTGTCCCGGCTGTAGTCCAGCAGCCCCGACGGCCAGGCCTCGGGCATCGTCTGCTCCATGTACTCCAGCACGCGCGTGCCGCCGGGGTGCGCGAGCAGAACGTCGGGATGCCAGGAGTGGGGTTCGTGCTGGTAACGGGCCTGCAGCCAGCCCCACATGGCGGTGACCGTCTCCTGCACCGCGCGCGGCCCGCGCCGGTCCATGACGAAGTGGGTGCCGTCCGCCCGTGTCTCCAGGCGGTGCAGGTCCTGGGTACCGGGCAGCGTATGGTTCCAGGCGGCGTCCAGGCGCAGCACCGACTCGGGCCTCGGGCGGCCCGTGACCACGGCTGCGACCGCGGTGTCCGCGAACAGCAGTCGGACGATCAAGGATTCCAGGGTGTCGTCCGCGGGCTGGTAGGTCGTGCTCAGCGCCTCCGCGATCACGACCAGGACCACCCGGTCGGGATCCGCGGCCACGAGGTCTGCCGCCAGTGCCAGGGAGCGGGTCCCGGCGATGCAGGCCCACTGGGTGGCCGGCAGCAGCATCACGTCGTTGCGGAGCGAGAGCTTGTTGGTCAGGGCGACATCCAGCCCCGGCAGCGCCGGGGTGGTGGAGTGGCTGGTGATCAAGCAGTCCACGTCCGCCGCGTCGAGCCCGGCGATCTGAAGGGCCCCCCGCGCCGCACGCTCCCCGTAGGCCTGTACGGCCGCCCAGGCCGGAGCGGTGCGTTCCTGGACGGTCTGAGGCGCGGGTATCGCCTCGAGGGCGGCGATCACACGATCTATGTCCTGCTCCGTGAACCCGTCGCCGGCCAGCGCCTCGCGGGTCGGCCCGATGCCGGCGGCCGGCAGGCCGTTCCCGTGGCCGGGCGCGACGGCACTCTCCAGCGGCAGCATCCACCCGCGGTTCTCGATGCCCGTACTGGCTGCTATGCCGTCAATTCGCGGCGCCCACACGGCGTGTGGGTGCCGGCCGCGGACGTCCGCCACGATCTGGCTGGTTTTCACGGTGTGTTCGCCGTGTATCACGGCAGGCGGGCACAAGTACGCGGCCATGCTGAGCACCTTTCAGCGGTTGAGCGAGGTGGATCGTCATGGACGCTGTGACATGGAGCACTTCCGGCAGGGCGTGCCGAAATCGAAGGAGATATGCCCCACTTAGTGCTTCTGCGTCCGCTTCGAGCATGGGTGCTAAACGGGCATTTAGCTGTGATCTGGGCAACTCTCACAGCCCTGCGCTGCGTGACACGGCACACATGCGGCAGACCGGGTGGGCGGACACACGGTATGACGTCCACGACGTGACATGCCGCCAGTCACACGTCCAGGGGCGCGCCGGAGACTGCTGAGCGCGGTGGCGAGGTCGCGTTGGTCTCGGGCGGAGGCGAGCCGGCACGCCAGGCGAGAAGCGGCCGGTTCCGCGGCTGCCGTATCCCTCCCTGCAGGGCCCTGCCGGGCCCGGTCCCGCGAACACGCCGGGGACTTCGAACGGCGCCTCGAACCGGAACCGCGACGCAGTAGAGGTGACTCGTTCGGCGCGGTCCGTGGGCACGGTCATGCCGACGACGCCGCCCGGGGCCTCGGCTCAGACGGGTGCCCCCCTGAAATCCGGTGCGATACGTCGCCCTCTGGACGCGGACGGATCGGCCTCCAGCAGCCCGCGGCATGCTCGTCACCCAGACACCGAAGTCATAACCGGGTGGGGAAGCTCAGCAGTCGGCACCATAGTTCGGCCGTTCCCGTCAGCGCGGCGGACCGCGCCCAAGAGCTGCTCGGCGAGCTTCAGCACGGCGATGTCTGCGCTGCCATATCCGTCCACCGGCGCCCACTCGCCGAGCTGCGCCGTGACTGCGGGCTCGGCGCCGCCGCGTCGACGCCCGCCGCGAGAGTCACGCAGCGCTGACGGATGTGTTGCAACGCCCGGAGCGGCTCGAAGGCCGGCGGCCGACCGGCCAGGTGAGTCCGAAGCCTGGCCTAGAACATCGTGTTGTCGTTCTTGGAAGTGGGCGGGACGACCTGGAGGACGTCCCAGTGTTCGACGATCTTGCCGTCGGCGTCGAAGCGGAAGATGTCGATGCCCGCGTACTCCTCGTCGGGCCAGATCTGGTGACAGTGCAGGACGACGTGGTCGCCGTCGGCAAGGGCGCGCTTGTACTCGACGCGCTTTCCGGGGTATTCGGCGGCCATGCGCTCGAAGTAGTCGATGAACGCCCGCTTGCCGTCGCCGACGTGCGGGTTGTGCTGGATGTAGGTGTCACCGACGAACCGGTCGATGGCCTCGGCAGGGCGACACTCGTTGAACATCAGGTCGTAGAACGCTTTGGCCGTGGCCTTGTTCTTTTCCGGGTCGCTCATGGTGCCACCGTAAGGGTGGGCGCCAGGCGCGGCACCGTGAGTGCGTCGAGCAGGTGGTGGCCGTCCGCAGGGACGGGCAGGACCAGGGCGGTCGGTGGGGTGTGAGGGGGGCGGGTGACGCCCACGAGGCCCGCCAGACGTCTTGGTTTCCGTGACTTCACGGATGCCGCAGAGATCGGTTTGGCGGGGGGGGGGGGCAGTTTCAGCTGCCCTGATCGCAGCGTTGGCTGCGACGATCGGCCCTCTGGCCGTGCAGCGCCGCAAGGAACGCGCAGACTGCGGGCACAGGCTTGAGGACGCAACGGCGAGAAGGACAGACGTCGTCAACAACCTTGGCGTGTGCTGTCGCTCATGGCTTACGTGCTTCGTCCCTGTCCTGGAAGACGTAGAGGCAGGGCGAGTGGCACCGGTCAGCGACTTCGATGACGAGTCCGAGGCGCTCAGCACCGCTGCCGAGAGCGCCTTTGCAGCAGCGGCGCACGCAGGCTATGAGCTGTTCGACGCGAACTGCCTGCGTACTGCGCCGCTTGGAGGCCGCGGTCCGAGGCGCAGTGATCAACCCTGCCGATGCACCGGTTAATCAGCTGCGGGACCAGGCAAACGGCCACTTCACGCCCAGGGCGGTGGTCAGGATGCACATGCTTGGCGAGGTCACGAGACAGCAGGCGCCGACTGATCCTTGGGCCGGCAGTGTATTCGAGGCTCCGACGCTGCCTGGCCCGTAGCCGGGCCGACGCGCTGGCGGTGCTTACGCCGTGTAACCCCGAGCCGGCGTGTACGTCTGGTGCCCCGGCCCAGCCGGCCTGCGAGCCGACGCGCCGTTCGCCGCGGCGTGCGTGCGCCAGCCGCAGCCCCGGTCAGAGCAGAACCGACGGCTGCAGCGCCCGGAGCGACGGAGCGCGGCGTACAACTCTGCCAGGCCGAATGGGTCGATGACTCCGCTCTCTGCAGGTACCCGACTGTCGCTCATCTCATTTCATCAACCGGAAGTGCACGATGGCGATGGTGTCGGTCGGCTCGATCTGGGGGTAGTGAAACCGCAGTCTGTCGTGAAGGTCGGCGAGATTGCCGAAGCCGTCCGCTAGGGCGTCCGACTCGCTCAGCTGGGCAACCGTCTTAGCAGTGACCTGCGTGACGACTCCCGGTAGTGCCACCTCGTCGTCCAACTCGAACACCAGGCTCACCGGGCCCGTCTCCACCGGGTCACGGAAACGTACCGTGGTCGTCTTCTGTTCGGTGCGTACTGCATCGAGATAGTCAGGATGGAAGTACAGGGTCTGAGTCGCCGTTGAGCGCTGCCAGGAAGTGCTGTCGTCCATTCAGCGCACCCTAACGGAACGAGCAAACCCTCCGTGGCACACAATCCGGTGGATGCCCCGACCCCCGGGCCGGTGAACGTTTTCCGCAGCACAGGGCGTGTCCGCAATGTCAGGTGAGCCAGACGCGTAGGCAGGCGATGGTGACCAGGGTCGCAGTACGCCGCTGCGGCCGGACGCGGCGCGTGACCTGGCCGAGCGGCTGACACCGGCAAGGCCCGGACGCCCGTGGGAGGCTGTGCGGTTCACGACCTCGTGGGGGTCGCGCACCCTGCTGGATGTCGTTGTGGTCGAACCGAGGCTGGTCGCCGAGATCATGGTGGGCACCGCTCTGGAGCGCGGATCGTGGTGGCACTCAGTGCGTCTCGTCCGGCTACGGCTGGACGTCGCGGTCACCGAGGCCCGCCCTTCGGAGCCGGCGCTGAGCCTGCCGGCGGATGACCGCCCCTCTGTCCAGCGGAGCACCCGCCGGTGCGACCGCGTCCGGCGCGGGACCGAAGCGTCACGGACCGGTGAGGATGTCGTGGATGCCGATCCGACGCCACACGACGTGGCAGACGCCCGGTACCTGTTCCGGGCCTTACTCCCACGTCGCGCGGCCGTTCCCGTCCCAGGTGAGTTCGAAGACGCCGGGCGCGCGGCGTACGCCTTTCACCCGGAGGCCGGCGCGGAAGGCTCCGGTGCGCGCAGTCGTCGACGAAGGCGGCGACGGCCCGGCGGAAGCGGCGGCGCGGTTCGGAGGTGCCGCGCACGTCTTCGGTTGCGCTGTCGCGGCCGTGGACGTGGACTTCGACGACGACCTCGCGGGGCAGGTCGCCTGGGTCGCCAACCTCTGTGGTGCCTGCTCACTCAGGTCCGCGGCCATCGCCGGAGGCGGACGCCCGCCCGCCTCCGGCGGCGGTACTTCTACGGCACATTTCTGGCGTATGCCGACCGGCCTCCTACAGTGGAGGCGAGGACCAGTGGACTCCCCTCCGGCGCAAGGAAATGCGATGGCGGAGCAGACGAAGCCGGCCTCCGACTCCCTCGCGGTGGGCCGCGAGGCGTTCCGGCGACGGGCCTGGTCGGAGGCGTACGACCGGTTGTCGGCCTCCGATGCATGGGTACCCCTCACGGCACCGGACGTGGAACGTCTCGCCCTGGCCGCGTACCTGAACGGACGCGAGGACCGGGCTGTCCAGGCTTGGGAGCGGGCCCACCTCGCCTTCTGCCGGGACGGTGAGATCGGCCGGGCGGTCAGATGTGCGTTCTGGCTCGGCCTGACCCTTGCACTGCAGGGGAACCACGCGCAGGCGGGAGGCTGGTTCGCCCGCGCCGGCCGTCTCCTGGAGGAGACGGCCGAGGACTGCGTGGAACGCGGCTACCTCCTGATCCCCGGCGGCCTTCGGGCCATGGGGACCGGCGACTTCGAGGCCGCCGGCGCCGCGTTCACGGATGCGGAGCGGATCGCCGAGCGGTTCGGCGACCCCGACCTGATCGCGCTCGGCAGGCTCGGCCAGGGACAGGCGCTGGTCGGCGGCGGCGACGCCGTCCGGGGCACGGTCCTGCTGGACGAGGCGATGGTCGCCGTCACGGCCGGCGAGGTCTCGCCGATCGTCGCGGGGATCGTCTACTGCGCCGTGATCATCGCCTGCCGGCAGATCTTCGATGTGGACCGCGCCGCCGAGTGGACCGAGGCTCTCAGCCGCTGGTGCGCCGCGCAGCCGGACCTCAAGCCCTACCGCGGGCAGTGTCTGGTCCACCGCTCGGAGATCATGCAGTTGCGCGGCGACTGGTCCGACGCCCTGGCCGAAATTCAGCGGGCCTGTGCTCATATGGCGGGCCGGGCCGATCCCGCTCTGGGCATGGCCCATTACCAGCTGGCCGAGATACTTCGGCTACGCGGTGCCTACACACGTGCGGAGGAGGCGTACCGCCAGGCCGACCGGCTGGGCCACCCGCCGCAGCCCGGTCTGGCCCTGCTGCGGCTCGCCCAGGGCCGGGGCGACGATGCCGAGGCGGCCATCCGCAGGGTCGCGGCGCAGGCCGAGGGCGACCGGGTTCAGCGCTGCCGGGTCCTCGCCGGGTATGTCGAGATCGCCCTCGCCGTGGGCGACACCGAGGCCGCCCAGGATGCCTCCGGCGAGCTCGGCAAGGCCCGCCGACGACCTGGCATCGCCGTATCTGCACGCGGTGGCGGACGGTTGCTGCGGGGCCGTGCTGCTCGCCGATCGGGACGCCGCGGCCGCCGGGGAGGCCCTGCGCGCCGCAGGGGCTGCCTGGCAGAAGCTTCAGGTTCCGTACGAGGCGGCGCGGGTCCGTGTCCAGTTGGCCGAGGTCTGTGCGCTGCTGGGAGACCGTGACACGGCGGAGATGGAACTGGACGCCGCCCGCACGGTCTTCGAGCGCCTCGGCGCCGCCCCTCAGCTGGCGCGCGTGGACCGGCTGTCCCGGGCGGTGGGCCGGGCGACCGGGCCGCACCGGCCCGGCGGGCTCACCCCGCGCGAAGTGCAGGTGCTGCGGCTCGTCGCGGGCGGTGCAACAAACCGGGAGATCGCCGCCACGCTCGTGATCAGCGAGAAGACTGTCGCCCGCCATCTCGACAACATGTTCGTCAAGCTGGGGGTCTCCACCCGGTCCGCGGCCACCGCATACGCCTACGAGCACGGCCTCGCCTGAGGACCACCCGCATGTGGGTGATTCGACCCACACGCGGCGCACGCACAGACATGAGTTGTTCGCCCGATGCGCCATACCCCGCGCTTCGCCGAGGCTCTCCTCATGACGCCCTCGCGGCCACACAGAGGAGGCAGCGATGAACAGGACACACGCTGCGGCACGCACGCCGCAGCCGCGCACACCCGGGCACACCGTCGGGCAGGAGGCACGGCGGCACCTTCTGGAAGACATCCCGCTCACCGAGCACCGACAGGACCTGGCCGGTGTCTCGACCGCCTTCCTGCAGGGAGGCAGCGGCCCGCCCGTGGTGCTTCTGCACGGCATCGGGCAGTCCTCCACCGTGTGGATCAGGGTGATCCCGAAGCTGATGACCACCTGCACGCTGATCGTTCCCGACCTGCCGGGACAGGGCGCCTCCGAGCTCCATGACGGCCGTCCGCCCAGTGCCGACCGGGTCCTGGAGTGGCTCGCGGCCCTGATCCAGACCACCTGCCCCACCCCGCCCGTTCTCGTCGGGCACAACCTCGGCGGGGCGATCGCCGCCCGGTTCGCAGCCGACCACGGCGGCCTCGTCTCCGGGCTGGTTCTCGCCGACGCATTCGGGCTGGGGCCCTTCCGCCCGGCACCGAGGTTCGCGCTCGCCACCGCCGCCTTCCAGCTGCACGCCAGCGAACGCACCCGGGACCGCATGCTCGGCCGGTGCATGGTGGACCTCGACACCGTCCACCACGACCTGGGGGACCGCTGGGACTGGATCGCCGACTACGCACTCGACCGCGCCCGCACGCCCGCCGTGAAGGCGGCGGGCCGCACCCTCATGAAGGAGTTCGCGCTCCCCGCCATCCCCGACGCCGACCTCGACCGCATCACGGTCCCCACCACCCTCGTCTGGGGTCGCGATGACCCCGAGACGCGGCTGAGGTACGGCGAGCGGGCCGCCGCCCGGCACGGCTGGCCCCTGCACATCATCGACGACTGCGGCGCTGACCCCGACCTGGAGCATCCCGACGCCTTCGTCACCGCCCTGCGCACGGCGCTGCCGGCCACCTGACCGGGAACGCCGCCTGAGACAGAACCGGCATTATCAGGCCGCCAGGCACCCCCGCAGGTCAGCAGCCTCCGGCCGCCGACGCGGGCAGTGAGCAGCAGCACCGCACGGCGCAGCCCGACCAGGGCAGGGGAGCGGCCCGGACCGGTGAGGGGATGCCAACCGGCCAGCACCCCGAAGGCCGACCGAACTCGGTGCGGACGGTGGCCTCCGAGCCGCCCGTGGACTCGGGATCGAAGGGGACACAGGTGTGTACTTGCAGACCGTAGTGGCGGCCCGCGGCGACGACTTGAGGATGACGGACCGCGATCCCGGCGACCCGGTCGATGGTCATCGTCTTCTCGTTGTCGGTGAGCACACAGGTCGGTGCCCCGCCGATCGCCCGCAAGGTGGAATCGAGGCACGAGATCACTGTGGGCAGGGGTCGAAGTCCTTCATCTCAGGTATCCCGCCCATGATCTTCTCCGCGCCACCGGTCAACCGGAGGGCCAGCCACGAGTCGCCGTATCCGAACACGATCAGCGCGGGACCGACCACGGCCAGCCGCCGCTGCACCACGCCGGAGGCCAGGTCCGGCCGCCCCAGCGCCATGCCGGTGACCACGAACGTCATCCAGGTGATCGCCGGGAAGAAGCCGGTGAGCAGGAAGTCGAGCACGCCCACGCCGGAGATTCGCGCGATCGGGTCGTACGAGTCGATGGTGTTCACGATCGACTGGCTGAGCAGCGCCCGCAGGCAGTACGCCAACTGCGGCGTGACGACCGCGAGCGCGACCGCGATGGTCGCGAGTGTCCTGGCTCTCAGCCGCACCAGGGGCAGGGCCAGCAGGAAGAACACCGCGTAGAAGTTGATGATTACGGCCCCGCCGAAGTCGGTCATCGCCAGCGCGCTGCCCACCACCAGCAGGATCACGGCCCGGATCACGATCCTGACCTTCGCCTGTCGGCCGGCCAGTCCGGTCTTCGGCTCCAGGCGGCCGGCGATCAGCACCAGGGAGAACCCGGCGAGGGTGGCGAACAGCGCCGAGGCCCGGCCGCTCGCCAGCCAGACGAACCAGGTGCCAACGCCGTCGCCGGACGTGGGGAAGGGGTTGAAGGGGCCGGTGTGCACGGCGAACATGCCGAACACCGCCAGTGCACGGGCGAGGTCCACTCCGGCCAGCCGCGCCGTCGACGAAGGGCGTTCCGTCGCCGTGGCGGACTCGGGTGAGGGTAAGGGCTGGGCAGGCGCCTTCTTGGCGCATTCGATGTCGGTCACCGGGACGACCTCGCCGAGGCGCGGGCGGTCGACCATTCGCCGAACTTCATGAGGTGTCCCGCCGGTCGGCCGACCGACCCCCTCCGGTTGGCGGGGGTCGATCTTGGCCATGCACGAAGGACTGTGGTCGTCGAGCTGGTCGCCGGGATGCCGCGGGTCAGCAGGCTCACCACGACCAGAAGAACGTGTCTTACGGGATGTGTCGGGCCAGTCCGGTCGCCTTGCCCATCAGCCGTTCCAGCGGCCCGCGCTGGAAGAAGCGGGACCAGAGGGTGGCGAGAACGGTGATGGACGCGATGAAGCCGAGCAGGATGTACAGGGGCGGGACGGTCGCTTCCTCGGTGTCCAGGAGCCAGATGGCGACGATGTGGTAGACGTACGCCGTCAGGGACATCGAGCCGACCGCGATGACGGGCTTGGTCAGGCGGCGCAGCCGGGGGAAGGCGTCCATGGCGGCCAGGCAGGTGGTGATCACCAGGATCGCCACACCGGTGTTGCCCACGATGGACAGGGTCGCCTCGCTGTGCGGGGTGGCGACCAGCATCCCGGCGGGGGTGTCGCCGAATATGCCCTCGCTGCCGGGCGAGGCGGACGACATGGACGACATACCCGGTGCCCCTGTGATTTCCCGGACGGCTGCGGCCGCACCGGGCACGAGACGCAGCGCCAGCCAGGAGCCGCCATAGCCCGTGAGGGCGAGGGCGACGCCGGTGAGGGCGAGACGTGTCCGGACAGCCGTGGCGGCCAGGTCGACGCAGGCGGGGGCCATACCGGCGATGACGAACGGGGACCCAGGTCAGGGCCGGATAGCTGCCGGTGAAGAACAGCGAGACGACGCCGTCGGCCTCGCCGACGGTGGGAAATACGCGGCCGCCGACCACCGGCTTCAGCAGGTACAGCAGCTGCGGGCCCACCAGAGCCCAAGCCGCGGCGATCAGCGCCAGCGGTTTGACGGTCAGCCGGTGCAGCGGCAGCACGAGCAGGAAGAACAGTCCGTAGAAGGCGAGGATCGGCACGACCGGGGTGCCGGTCAGGGCCAGGGCGGTGCCGAGGGCCAGCAGGATCACGGCTCGGATGACGACCTTGGCTACGGCCTGGCGGCCGGCCGAGCCGGTCTTCGGTGTGCGGCGCCCGGTGATGAGGGCGACCGCAAAGCCGGCCAGGACGGCGAACAGGGCGGACGAGCGGCCTTGCGCCAGATCCATCAGGAAGCCGATGACACCGCCCTGATCCGGCGCGAAGCCGACATGGACCGCGTACATGCCGAAGACGGCCAGGGCCGCGGGCCAGGTCCAGCCCGATCAGCCGGCCCACCCCGGGCGCACCGGTCGAGGGCTCACCACGCTCACGGTCAGGGGACGCGGCGTAGGCCGGGAGCAGCGCGGAGTCCGGGTGATGGGTCATGACCCTCAGGCTGGAGACCGGGCCGATCATGGACTATCCGGCAGAAGGCTGCCGTGTCCCTGCCGACTGGTGGGTGCTACCCCGCCGTGTGGCTGGAGCTGCCGCTCGACGGGCCACCGGGACCGATCGGGGCTTTAGGGTCGAGTCGGCATGGGCCGGACGGCATGAATGAAGGTGAGGCGGAGCACGTGATCCGGGTAGTGGTGGTCGACGACGAGGCACTGGTCCGCTCGGGCTTCGAACTCATCCTGGGCGCGTCCGACGACATCGAGGTCGTCGCGACCGCGAGCGGCGGCGAAGCCGTGGAGACGGTCCGCCGGGAGCGGCCGGACGTGGTGCTGCTGGACATCCGGATGCCGGACGTCGACGGGCTCACCGTCCTGCGCGAGCTGCGCACGACGCCGGACGCTCCGGTGGTGGCGATGCTGACGACGTTCGACGCCGACGAGTACATCCTGGCCGCGCTGCATTCCGGCGCGGCCGGTTTCCTGCTCAAGGACACCGAGCCGGAGCAGCTCGCCCACCTGGTGCGCACCCTGGCCGCGGGCGGGGTGGTGCTGTCCCCCAAGGCGTCGCGGACGCTGCTGCACAGCCACCCGGGCACCGGGGCGGCCGTCGACGAGGACGCGGCCCGGGTCCGACTGCTCACCGCACGTGAACGCGATGTCCTCGTCCTGGTGGCGGAGGGCCTGTCGAACGCGGACATCGGGGCGCGCATCCACCTGGGTGCCGGAACGGTCAAGGACCACGTCAGCGCCATCCTCACCAAGCTCCGGGTGTCGAGCCGGGTGCAGGCCGCACTGCTGGCCCAGCGGGCCGGATTGCTCGACGGGCACGCACACGAGGCAGGCCGATGAGCCGTGCACGCGCCATGTGGCAGCGGCTTCCCACGCCGGTCACCGACCTCGCCCTGGTGGCGGTGGCGGCCGTGGATGTATGGCTCAACATGTGGGAGCACACGCCCCTCGAGCTCGCGCTGGCCGCTGTCGGCTGCACCGCGCTGGCCTTCAGGCGCCGCTTCCCGCTCGGCGTGTTCCTGCTGACCCTGCCCGTCGCGCTGATGCAGGATGTCGCCGTCGCTGTGCTCGCGGCGCTGTTCACCCTGGCCGAACGCTCCCGCAACCGCCGTGTCCTCGCCGTGTGCGTCGCCCTGGCCGCCGTCGCGAGCAGTACTCCGTGGCCCCTGGCCGAGGTCGACCGGACCATGACACTGGTCTTCTTCGTGTACGGCCTGGCGACCGCCGCGGCCCCGGTCCTCTTCGGCCAGCTTCTCCAGGCGCAACGGGACCTGGCGCGGCGGCTGGCCGAGATCGAGGAGGCCAGGGAGCACGAGCGGGCCCTGCATGCCCAGGCAGTGCTCGCCCGCGAACGCGCCCAACTGGCCCGCGAGATGCACGACGTCGTCTCCCACCAGGTCAGCCTGATCGCCGTACGGGCCGGGGCGCTTCAGGTCGCCACCAAGGACGCGGATGCCAAGGAAGCCGCCCGCACGATCCGTTCCCTGAGCGTCACCACACTCGACGAACTGCGCACCATGGTCACGCTGCTGCGCGCCTCCGGCGGCAACGCCACCGAGCTGACGCCTCAGCCCACCCTGGCCGACCTGCGCAAACTGGTGGAATCAGGCGGCCCTCACGTGGAGTTGTCGGGTGAGCTGCCGCCCACCGTGGGCACACCCGCGCAACGGGCCCTCTACCGTACGGTCCAGGAAGCGCTGACCAACGTCCGCAAGCACGCCCCCGGCGCCAGAGCGCGCGTCGAGCTGTGGCAGGCCGGCGACGGCATCGGAGTGACCGTCACCAACACCCCGCCCACCCGGCCTTCGCTGTCCCTGCCCGGTTCGCAGCAGGGCTTGGTCGGTCTGCGGGAACGGGCCGACATGCTGCACGGCACTCTGGAGGCGGGCCCGACCGCGGAGGGCGGCTACCAGGTGCGGCTGCGCATTCCCCTCAGCGCGGACTGACCGACCAGGCGGCCCCTTCAGAACGGTGTTGAGTCCTCGGTCCGTCGGCTGATCGGCGTGGATCTCGTACGCCCGCCGACGCCCCGGCCCCCCTCAGCGGCATCCGCGACATCGCCGCGTCACTTCAGCAGGGTGCTGACCACGGCGACGGCCATTCCCAGAAGCGTGTCGATACAGCCGATCCTGACGGCTCGTCCCCATGTCCGGCCCGCGGCCCGCCCCCCACAGCACCAGCGTCGTGGGCAACGCCGCCACTACCAGCGGCCATTCGGCGAGCACGGCACGCACCACACCCCGTACGCCGGGATGGCCCTGCGCGTCGCGGTGGGCGATCTGGTGGGCGTAGCCATGGGCCAAGTCCGAGGCGAAGGCGGTGAACAGGACCCATAGGGCGTCGTCCATGCGTGCCGCTCGAGTCGTCTCGCCGAACTGCGTGAGCGCGGCGACGGCCGAACTCGACACCAGGAGCCCGTACACGCCGGGAACGCGGCAGTGGACCACCGGACAACCCTGTGTGTGGTGCGTCATCGCGCGGGAGCCAGGAACTGGGTGGCCGCCAGTTGCGCGTACAGCTGGTCCTGGGCCACCAGTTCGGCGTGGGTGCCCACCGACCGGACGCGGCCGGCGTCCATGACGACGATCCGGTCGGCGCCCGTCACCGTCGACAGGCGGTGGGCCACCACCAGCACGGTGGTCTCGCGGGCCACCTCCGCGACGACGTCCCGCAGCGCCAGCTCGTTGACGGCGTCGAGCTGCGAGGTCGCCTCGTCCAACAACAGCAGGCGTGGCCTGCGCAACAGGGCGCGGGCGATGGCGACGCGCTGCCGCTCACCGCCTGACAGCTTCGAGCCGCGGTGTCCGACCGGGGTGTCCAGGCCGTGGGGCAGGCGCTCGACGAGGGTGTCGAGCTTCGTGCGGGCCAGGACGTCGAGGATGTCGTCGTCCGTCGCGCCGGGCGCCGCGAAGACGAGGTTCTCGCGGAGCGTGCCGGCCAGCACCGGGGCGTCCTGCTCCACGTACCCGATGGCGGACCGTAGCTCGGACAGGGACCAGTCCCGTACGTCCTTGCCGTCGACCAGGACCCGGCCGCCGGTGGCCTCGTGGAACCGCTCGAGGAGTGCGAACACCGTCGACTTGCCCGCACCGGAGGGGCCCACGAAGGCCGTCATCCCGGTGCCCGGTACGTCGAAACTCACCTGCTGATGGACGTACGGCTGGCCCGGGCGGTAGCGGAAGGACACGTCCTCGAAGCGGACCGACGCCGGACCCGGGACCGGTGCCCCCTGCCTGGGCAGGGCGCCCGTCCGACGGTCGGCCGACTCCGTCGCCAGGCGTTCCACCTGCGCGATCCGGGACAGCGCGGCCGCCCCCTCCTGATACGAGGGCCCGGCGTCGACCAGCCTGGACACCGGCTCGATCAGGTAGAAGAGGTACAGGAGGAAGGCGATGAGGGTGGACACGGGGATCTCCCCGGACGCCACCCGCGCCCCGCCGACCGCGAGCACCGCGAGGAAGGCCAGCTGGACGGCGAGTTCGTCCGCCGAGCCCGCCACGGCCTCCCACTTCGCGCTCTTCACGCCGTGCCGCCACGCCCGCCGTGCCGCCGCCTCCACCCGGGCGGTCTCCCGCTCCTCGGCGCCGGACGCCTTCACCGTACGGAACGCCCCGAAGGCCCGCTCCAGCACGGTGGAGATCTCGCCGACCGCCTCCTGGGAGCGCTGGGTGGCCTGCGCGATCCTGGGCATGACCAGGGCGACGGCCCCGCCGACCAGCACGACCACCCCGAGTGTCACACTCAGCAGTACGACGTCCAGGTACGCCATCATCACGATGGCCGCCATGAAGGCCACCACGCCGGTGGCGGCGGAGACGACCGCCTGGGTGCTGACCGCCCGCAGCAGCGTGGTGTCCGAGGTGACCCGGGACATCAGATCGCCCGGCGGGGTCCGCTCCCACTCCGCGATCCGCAGCCGCAGCAGCCGCCCCACGAGGGTGCGCCGCGCGGCCAGGACCACCGACTCCGCCGTCCGCTCCAGCACATACGCGCCGAACGCCTCGACCGCCGTACCCACTAGCACCAGCACGGTGAGCGCGATCAGGATCCCGGCGATGGTCTCTCCGGCGGCGAGCCGGTCCACCAGTGCCTTCGTGGCCAGCGGCTGCAGCAGTCCCCCGGCGGCCCCGACCAAGGCGCACAGCAGACCGAGGGCGACGGCCCACCGGTGCGGCCGGACGTACGAGCCCAGTGCCTTGAGCGTCTCTCGGGCGGACGGGGACGTCTCATCCGTCGTCGGGGCGGATGCGGTGTTCACGAAATTCCCTTCTTCAGTGTGCCGGGGCGTGAGCATGTGCCGGGTCAGTGGCCGAGTCCGGCGGTGCGCAGGGCGAGGTGGCGCACCAACGCTTCGGTCGCCTCCGGGCGGACGACGCACAGGGCGAAGGCGCCCGCCGCCAGCGCCATACCGAGGAACTCCAGAAATTCGCCCCTGCCAGGGACGGCGTCACGGCCCGGTACGTCGGCCGATGTTCCGCAAAAGCCCTCGCGCTCGTCGTGTCGCACACGCTGTGTCATGCCTCCAGCCTGGAAGCCCGCCCACCCCGCTCCCATCCGGCAACTGTCGGGGCCACCCCCGCCGAGTGGCTGAAGAAGGACCGCCGTCCGGTCGCACCGGACCGGCCGGGCACCGAGGTTCCACCGGTCGGCAGGGCGCTCCCCGCCGATCGGCGGGGGCGTTACCGAAGACTGCCGGATGGTCCGCCCCCTGGCGTCCGCGCGAGGTTCTCCGTATGACACAGACACAGCCGCCGCAGGAGACGTCAGCTCCGCAGGAGAACTCGCCTCCGCCGCCCCGAACCTCCCCCGAGTCCGCCGTGCCGGCCTCGCCCGGTCCCTCCATGGGACGCCTCGTCGGAGTGGATCTGGCCCGCGCGCTGGCGGTGTTCGGCATGTACATCGTGCACATCGGACCCCCGCTGTCCGCCACGACCGGTGTCGGCAGCTGGATCCAGTACGTGGCGGACGGTCACTCGTCGGTCCTGTTCGCCACCCTCGCCGGGTTCTCACTCATGCTGCTCGCCGGCCGCCGGGAGCCGAAGACCGGCCTGGCGGGCCGGCAGGCGAAGGCTCGGATCGCGATCCGCGCCGTGGTCCTGCTGGCGCTGGGCACCGTGATGGCGATGGAGTACGGGGGAGTGATCATCCTCGGCTTCTACGGTGTCTACTTCCTGCTGGCCCTGCCCCTGGTGCGACTGAGCGCCAAGACGCTCGCGATCATCGCGGCCGCGTTCGCCCTCGTCACACCGCAGCTGGCGTTCGTCCTGACCTCGCTGCTGACTCCGTCGGTCCAGGAGAGCATCAACGCCTACGACCCGCTCCGCCGCCTCAGCGAGGTGGGAGTGCTCGATCTGCTGCTCACCGGCTTCTACCCGGCGCTCACCTGGATGTCGTTCGTGATCGCAGGTATGGCGCTGGGCCGCCTCGACCTGTCCTCCAGCACTGTCCGGCGGCGCCTGGCCGCAGTCGGTGCCTCCCTCACCGTGGCCGCGTACGGCATGTCCTTGCTGCTCGCCGGCAAGAACGCGCTGAGGAGCACGGCGGAAGACGGGTCGTCGTCCGGCGGCTCCGGTTCGATGCCCCCCGGCAGCGGGTCGGTGCCCCTCGACGGCGGGTCGTTCCCCGATATGCCGGCGTCGTCGCTTCTTTCGGCCGGGCCGCACAGCGGCACCACGTTCGACATCATCGGCAGCGTCGGAGTCGCGATCCTCGTGATCGTGGGCGCGACGGTGCTGATGGACCGCCTGCCGCGACTGCGCCGTCTGGCGAAGCCGGTCATCGCCGTGGGCACCATGTCCCTGACCGCCTACGTCGGCCACTTCGTCGCACAGTCCGTGCTGTCCACGCCCGCCGGGACCAGCACCCAGCAGTCATGGTTGCCGCTGATCATGTACGTCCTCGGGGCGATCGTGTTCGCCACGATCTGGTCCCGCTTCTTCCGCCGCGGCCCCCTCGAGTACCTGCTCAACGCCGCCACCAAGCCGGCGAAGCACATCCGATGACACCCGGCCGGGGTGAGACGCCTCCGCGTCCCACCCCGGCCGGAACCGCCTATGGATCCAGCAGACGCATAGTCTTTGCAGGCTTCACCCCTAAGCCCTGTTCGTCGCCGAACGGTGCACCGAAGGCCCGCCAATCCGCTCGTTGATGGGGTCATGGGGAAGCGTCAGTCGCGGCCATGGATCGTCTCGGACGAACTGTGGTCGCTGATCGAGCCGTTGCTGCCCGAGCCGCCGCCGAAGTAGGTGGACGGACGCCCGCGGGTGGCGGACCGGCAGGCCTTGTGCGGGATCCTGTTTGTCCTGCACACCGGCATCCAGTGGGAGTACCTGCCCCAGGAGCTCGGTTTCGGGTCGGGCATGACCTGCTGGAGACGCCTGGCGGCCTGGAACGAGGCCGGTGTCCGGGAGAAGCTGCACCAGCTGCTGCTGAGCAAGCTGCGGTCGAAGAACCAGCTGGAGTGGTCGCGGGCGGTGATCGATTCCTCTACGTCCGGGCCGCACGACGGGGCCCAAAAGCGGTCCTGGCCCGGTCTATCGTGCACGCCCGGGCAGCAAAGACCACGTCATCACCGACGGCCAGGGCATCCCGCTCGTGGTGTCGCTGGCCGGCGGGAACCGCGGGCGACGTCACCCAACTGCTGCCCCTGCTGGACAAGATCCCGGCCGTGGCCGGAGTAGTCGGCCGGCCACGCAGACGGCCCGACATGCTCTTCGCGGACCGCGGATACGACCACGACAAGTACCGCAGGCTCCTGCGACAGCGCGGTCCGGCCGGTGATCGCCGAGGGAGAGGACAAGCGCACGGCACCGGGCTGGGCACCTTCCGGTGGGTCGTCGAGCGGACGATCGCATGGCTGCACGGCTTCCGCCGCCTGCGCATCCGGTGGGAACGACGCGACGACATCCCCGAAGCGTTCCTCGGCCTCGCCGTCTGCCTGATCGCCCACCGACACGTCCAGAGGCTCTGTTAGGGCCAGTAACACCCGGGGCCGTGCGTGCTCCGGTCGCTCACGGGCGGCTTCACAATCGACGTGATGCTACGAGGACGGTGCCGACCATGTCCGTACGGTCGTGCTGCGCCCCACACCTCTCGATGCCGGCGGGATGACGCCACGTTGACGCCGCACCCGTACCTTGAGTCGTATCCGGCCGCCTCAGCTGGCAGCCGACAGGCTGTACCGAGTGGCACCGAAACATCGACCTCCTTTGTTCCGTCGGCTGGGGCTCAGGGGAGAAGGTGCACGTCGCGCTTCTCCAGCCGGAGCTGGTGGTGGAGGTAGAAGTCGACGTCGCCCGGACGCCGACGGCAAGTGGCGCCTCCCGTCAGAAACTGGCGGCGGCCCCGTCAGCCGGACGAACGGAGATCTCCGCAATGACCGAGTACAGGCAGCCGCATGCGGACCGGGTCGCAAACGACTTTGAGCTCTGGGACATGGACGGCGACGGCCGAGTCACCCGGGACGACTGGGAGGCCAAGTCCAAGCGTCTCGTGCGGACGTTCGCCGCGGAGCCCGGTTCGCCGTACGAGCGCGACCTCACCACCGCTTACCTAGGAATCTGGAGCTTCCTCGCCGGCAAGGCGGGGATCGACGAGCACACCGGCCAGCTGAGCTTTGACGCCTTTTACCGCGTCGTCGATGACTACGTCCTCAACGGCGACGACAAGGGCTTCGACAAGGCGGCCAAGGCAATTCTTGAGGTCGTCACCCAGGCCGTGGACTGGGCGGGCAACGGAAGCCAGCTGACCTTCATGGAGTTCTCCTACTGGCCGGCCATCGACTTCGCCAAGAACGACGCGATGGATCTCTTCGGCCGGTTCGACACCGATGGCGACGGTGTGCTCACCGCCGACGATGTGGTTAACACAGTCCGTTCCTACTACGCGGGCGAGCTCTCCGTGCACATGCTCTGGAGCTGAGCCCCACGGGCCCAGCACGCGCGCCGGGACCATGCTCCGCGTAAAGGGAAGCGCCGCACCGTGGCTGCCGGGAGCCTTCGCCGGCCAATGCAGTTGCCTTTGAGCCGGCGAGATCGTTGCCCCGCGTGTGACGGGGTGGGACGCGGGCCAGCGGGTGCGGATCGGGATCCTGACGAAGGTGTTCACCGCCGAGCTGGTCGACGCAGCGATAGCCAAGCATGACCGAGCCGAGCGGCGCCGTCGCCTCCTGCCGGCTCGGCTGGTCGTGTACTTCGTCCTGGCCCTGTGTCTGTTCGTGCGGGAGTCGTACGAGGAGGTGCTGCGGGTGCTGACCAGCGGCATCCCGGGCAGTCGGTCCCTCTCTCGGGTGAACCGGTCGTCGCTGTGTCGGGCTCGCACCCGGCTCGGGGAGGACGTGCTGGAGACCGTGTTCCGGCAGGTGGCCGGTCCGCTCGCCACTCCGGACACACCGGGCGCGTGATGGCGAGGGCTGCGGCTCCTCGCCCTGGACGACACCCAGTTCGATCTTCCAGATTCGACGAGCAACGGCGACACCTTTGACGGCCCCTCCACCAGCGGCGGCGTCCTCCCCCAGGTCAGGTCGGTAGGCTGGCCGAGATCGGAACGCACGGAGTCCTCAACGCCCGCATGGGCGGCTACCGCAACGGCGAACGCAGCCTCGCCTACCCGCTGGCCGGCTCCACCGGCACCGGAGACCTGGTCATCGCCGACCGCGGCTTCTGGTCGGTCGAGTTCGCTCACGCCTTCACCGCGGCGGGCGCGGATTTGCTGGTCAGGCTCCAGTCCCACCACCTCGGCACCGCCCAGGAAGAACTTCGGGACGGCTCATACTTATCGATGGCGCGACCGGGAAAGGATGTCCGGCTCCCAGCGGCGCGAGAGGGCCGAACGCTGCCCAAGCACGTGATCTACAGGGTTATCACCTTCGCCAAGGACGACAAGGTCGCCTATCTGGGCACGACACTGCTGGATCCCGAGCAGTACCCGGCCGCCGAGCTGGTCGCGCTCTCCCGCGAGACGTACCACTCCATCGTGCAGCCCCCGCCCGTCAAGAAGAACCACGACGCCGACGGCCCCCACCCCGCCCGCCAGTCGGCCGGTGTCGAACGCCAATACAGCGGTACCGCCGGCCGCACCGAGAACTGCCAGATCGGCACGTTCTTGTCCTACGCCTCCTCCAAGGGGCCCGCGTTGATCGACCGCGAGCTCTGTCTGCCCGTGCCCTGGACCGATGACCGGGAACGCTGCCGAACCGCCGGCATCGGGGACAAGGCGCCGTTCGCGACGAAGAACGAGGACTTCAAATGGATGTTGTTGCAGCGCGCGATCGACGCCCGCGTCCCGTTCGCCTGGGTGACCGCGGTGCACCGTAGTAGTAGGACCCTGAGCTGCACCTCACCGAGATCGATGCGGCGGACGATAGGGCGGGCCAGCTGACCGAGGAACGCATCGACGCCGGTTGCCATACTGCGTATGTACGGGAAGGCTATGACGCGCGCTCCTCGGACAGCTGCGGCAGCTTCTGATCGGCCCGGGTCTCAGAGGCCGAGGTAGTCGCCCAGATCGGCGTAGTCGACCTGCCACAGGCCGGGAGAGCCCGTGGGGTACTGGGAACGGAAGCCGAGCATGCGCTGGACTCGCGGCGAGAGCGTCTTGGCGAGCTCCCTGTCGACCAGGAAGGGGTACGCCTCCTCGCCGGTGAGGAAGCCCGCGTTGAACGTGAAGGCGAGGCCCCGCCGGTACTCGTCGCCGGTCTGGTTCGCTCCGCCGCCGTGCGCGGTCTTGCCGCTGATGAGAAGGGCGTCTCCGGCGTTCATGACGGCGGGGATGGTCTGCTCGGGGGTCCCGCGGTCCTCGAAGTCGCTCCAGTGGTTGCTTCCGGGGATGACGCGGGTGGCGCCGTTCTCCTCCGTGAAGTCGGTCAGGGCGACCAGGAAGTTGATGGTGACTTCCGGTCCGCCGGGGCCCATGCCGATGAACGGGAACCAGTTCTCCAGGTCACGGTGGAGCATCTGCGCCTTGTTGCCGGGGCCGATCTCGATCACCTGTGCGGTGGTCATCCAGTACGTGCCCGACTCCTGGAGAAAGACCAGGTCGCTGATCTCGTGGACCAAGGGATGGTCGATGACCTCGCTGCGGAAGGTGGCGCTGTGCGTCACCAGGTTCGTGAGGCGCTTGGTGTTGCTGCCGTGGAACGCGGCCACGATTTCGTCCTCATGGGTGGACCCCGGGGCGATCGCCCGCAGCGGCTGCTCGATCTCGGCGTTGAAGCGGACGATCTGTTCCTGCGTCAGGAAGCCCTTGATGATGACGCCACCGTCACGGGTCACTGTCTTGAGGATCTCCTCCGCCGGCGTGTCGTTCGCCACGGCCGTCAGGGCCTGGGCCTTGTTCTGTGTCGTCATGTGCGTCCTCTTCCTCGATCTGAATCGCGGTTGATCGACCCCTCGATCAGCCGCGGGCGTTCCGTCCCCTGGGGTCTCCAGCGCGTCGTCCTCGCGACGGTCAGGTGGGTGGTTCGGTGGACATGGCGTTTCCTCGTTGTTCTTGTGGTGGTTGTCTCACTGTCGCCAGCCAGGACCGCCGGCGAGAACGACAGCGGGCACCTGCTTCGCCCGGGCCCGGTGCACGATGCACAGTCCGGTCGCGGGCACGGCGGAGCTATCCGCTCACGGCGTCCTTGCCGGAGTCGATGCGAGCTCCAGGGGCGCTACGGGCAGGAGTGGGTCCCGTCGCCGTGTGCCGGTGGTGTGTGGTTCTCTCCCACGGACGCGCGCTGCCGAGCCATCCGAGGAGGAAGGCCGCCGGGACGGAGACCAGCCCGGGGGTGTGGAGCGGGAACAGGTTGAAGTCCTGCTCCGGCAGCAGCGCGTATCCCGTTCCGGACACGGCGGGGGAGGCGAGGGTCAAGAGGGTACAAAGGGACAGCCCTCCGTAGACGAGCCACAGCAGCCCTTGGCGGTCGAAGCCGGTCCAGAGGAAGGAGTAGACGAGCGCGGGGAACACGCATGTGGCCGCGAGGCTCAGCGAGAAGGCGAGGAGGAACTCGATGGGGTAGCGGTGTACGGCGGTGGTGAGGAGAAGGCTCACGGCGCAGAGCGCGACGACGGACAGCCGCAGGACTGCCGGCTCTCCGATCCCGATGCGGGTACGGCCCTTCCGCCCGAGCAGGTCGCGGGTCACGGAGACGGCGGCGGCGAAGGTCACGCTCGCCACGGCTGTGAGGACGGCCAGGAAGGCGACGCAGGCCACAAGGGTGATGAGCACGACCCGGCCGGCGGAGTGGTGGGGGAGGACCTCCGATGCCAGGAGGATCGGGGCTCCCTGTCCCTTCGCATCGACCGCCCCGATCTGTTCGCTGCCCACCACCGCGGCCGCGGCGAAGCCGGTCGTGATCAGGAGCAGGTAGAAGAGGCCGGTCAGCCCTACGGCGACGCTCAGTGAGCGCCGAGCGGCGGGCACATCCCGGCTGGCGCTGACGCGCAGGAGCAGGTGGGGCATCATCGCGGTGCCGAGGATGACCACGATGTGGTCGCTGATCGTCCCGAGCGGACCGAGATCGGCGGTGTGCGCCCACAGCCCGGGGCTGAGGTAGTCATCCGGCGACATGCTCTTGTCCATGGCGGCCGACAGCAGAGCTTCAGGGCTCCAGTCGAACAGGCGGAGCGCCATCAGCGTCACTGCGGCGAGCGTCGCCAGGGCTACGGGCACCTTGGCGACCTGCACGAAACTGGTGCCGCGCAGATCGGCCACTCCTGCGAAGCACGTGATGAGGAACCCCATCAGCACCGTGCACACCACCTGCGCCGCCTCGGTCGGCATGCCGATCAGAAGAGCGGCGGTGATGCCGCCGGCACGCAGTTGAACCATGAGCAGGGGTACGGCGATGCACAGCGTCACCACCGCACCGGCGATCCGCGTTCCCGGCCCCTCGGCACGCAGAGAGAACAGCTCGCCCAAGGTGTAGCGGCGGGTCGCGCGAATCCTGGAGGCGAGGAGCAGGAAGACGCCGAGCGCGAGGGCACTGTCGACGGCGGTTGAGACTCCGTCGTAGCCGAAGAGGGCGATCGCTCCCGGCAGTGAGACCAGAAGGACGACCGTGATCTGTTCTCCCGCCATCGCGACGCCGTTGAAGACGGGCGGGAGAGACCGGTCGGCGACGTAGAGGCGTTCCGGGTCGTCGTCCTGAGTGGCGAGAGTGAAGACCCACAGGAGGCACAGGCCGATGAAGACGAGGAACGTGGTGATGACCGCGCCCCGCGCGGTGGAGCCGATGAGGTCGGGCGAGCCGACGCTCAGGAGGGAGAACGTCACCACGTGCCCCCGTTCGATCGAGAGGCAGTGGTCGTCGCCGAGGCCGGTTCGCACGAGGACGCGGCCCGGTTCTCGTACCACCACGTTCCGCCGACGAGGACGACGAGCTGCGTGAGCGCCCACGCCATGCCGAGGGTGAGACGTCCGTACACGGAGACCTCTCCTAGGGTCGTGGAGCAGGAGAGCAGGACACCGACGGCGAGCGGCAGCGCGTTGACAGTGACCAGCACCCGTGTGTCACGGGAGGAATGCTGGGAGGAAGCGGGAGGCACGGAACCTCTCTCTGAGGAAAAGGAAGACGGACACGGCGCGAGGGGTCGCGGGGGACGGTCGCAGCCGTTGAGGACGAGCGATGGCAGTCGGGCGGCCGTGCTCCGTACCGGTCGGAAGTGCATGCTGCGACCGTGGGGGCTCGGCGGTGGCGCGGCCTCCCGGCCCGGGCCGCAGCGAGGTTGGTGAGGAGCCCAGTACCGGGAGGCGTCGGGTCAGCGGCGCGTGACCGCTGTCAGGCCGGCGAATCGCCCTGCCTGCTCAAGCAGACGGGGGACTCCCGTTTCGAGCGATGGGCCGAAGGCCGTGTCGTGGGGACGCTCACCACGCTGCCAGCGGGTGTAGATGGCCTCGCAGAAGATCGCCGCCTTCCACAGGGCGAGGGTCTGGTACCAAGGGAGCGGGGTCAGATCGAGGCCCGTGCGGCGCTGGTAGCGCTCTGCCAGCTGGCGCTGGGTGAGGTAGCCGGGCGACCGGGTCACCTTGGTGAGTTCGAGCGGGCTGGTGGGGCGGCCTGCCTCGGACCAGGTGGCGGTGAGGTACCCCAGGTCTGCGAGCGGGTCGCCGAGCGTGGCCATCTCCCAGTCCAGGATCGCGAGGACCCGGGCGGGTGCCTGGGGCGCGAACATGAGGTTGCCCATGCGGTAGTCGCCGTGCACCACCGAGGCGGCCTGGCTCGTCGGCAGGTTGCGGGCGAGCCAGGCCCCGATGCGCTCCACCGAGGGCAGGTTGCGGGTGGTGTTGACCTCCCACAGGCCACGGAACCGGTCGACCTGACGCCGCAGATACCCCTCGGGGTGGCCCAGGGAGGCGAGTTCCCCTCCGGTCACGTCGATGCCGTGCAGGGCGACGAGGGCGTCGACGACCGCCTCGCTGGTGGCCCGGCGCTGGTCGGAGGGGAAGAGGTGGGGCGGGATCGTGTCGGTGACGACCGTCCCGTCGAGCCGGCCCATGAGGTAGAACGGCACGCCGAGGAGGGCTTCGTCCTCGCAGACGGCGATGATCTCCGGTACGGGTACGCCGTGCTCGCCGAGGATCCTCTGGATGCGGGCCTCCCGCACCATGTCGTGCGTCGACTTCGGCAGCGGTGGGCGCGGGCCGCGACGCAGGACGACGGACTCACCGCCGCGTTCGATCAGGTAGGTGACGTTGGAGTGGCCATCACCGATGCGTTGCCACGCGACCGGTCCGTTGCCGATGCCATGTGCGTCGAGGAAGTCGGTGACCGCGTCGAGGACCAGGAGCGGAGGGTTTTCGAGGTGGCGGGCCCTCTCCCAACTCGCCACGACTTCCACGCCATCGGGGTCGGTGTGCATCACGCGGCCCCGTCCCGGCCGACGACGGCGTCGCCCAGGTATCGCTCACCGGCCTGGACCGCTGTGCGGCGGCCGGCCGAGGCCCGGCGGGCGATGGCCCACCGGTGGGTCTCGTTGGAGCCGTCGTAGATGCGGAACGGGCGGACCTCGTTCAGGTACTGGGCCAGCGGGAGTCCGTCGGAGACGCCGTCGCCGCCGCAGATCTGGATGGCACGGTCGATCACCCGGTGGATCGCCTCGGAGCAGTGGACCTTCGCGATCGACGACATCGCGGACCCCGCCTTGGGGTCGGTGTGCAGCAGAGCCGCGGTCTTGGTGATGATCGCGTCGGACGTCTCGATGTCGATCACGGACTCGGCGATCAGGTGCTGGGCCAGGCCGAGCGAGTCGAGCGGACCGCCGAACAGCTCCCGCCGCCCGGCCCGGTCGAGCGCGATGTCGAGCGACCGCCGTGCGAGCCCCAGCCACCGCATGCAGTGGGTGAGGCGTGCGGGACCGAGCCGCACCTGGGCGTACCGGAAACCGAGCCCGACCTCACCGAGCACTGCCTCGTCGGGGACGAAGCAGCCCTCGACGTACAGGTGGGGGTGGCCGCCGTCGATGGCGCGGTCGACGGTGTGGATCGGCTCGCCGACCCGGATGCCGGGGTTGTCCATGTCGACCAGGAACATGGTGGCCCCCTCGGGCGCGCCGTCCACGGCCGGGGTCCGCGCCATGACGATGCAGAACGCGGCGCCGACGGCGCCGCTGGTGAAGCGCTTGTGGCCGTCGATGATCCAGCCGCCGTCGGCGCGTACGGCGGTGGTCCGCAGAGCGGCGGGGTCTGATCCCGCCCCGGGGTGGGGCTCGGTCATGCCGAAGCAGGACCGTACGTTCCCCGCCGCCAGAGGCGCGAGATACCGCTTCTTCTGCTCCTCGGTGGCGATGAGGTTGAGCATGTGCATGTTCCCCTCGTCGGGGGCCATGCAGTTGAGTGCGGCGGGACCGATCGGCGAGTAGCCGGCCTCCTGGAGGACCGGCGACCAGTGCTCGATGTGCAGACCCTGCCCGCCGTGCTCCTTCGGCACGAGCGGCGCGAAGACGCCGGCCTCCTTCGCCGCGGCCTGCAGCCGGTCGCGAGTGGCCTGGTCGAGACGTCCGCCCGGTACGGGCTCCGCGTCGACGACGACCTCGCGGATGAACCGGCGGGTGCGCTCACGCAGCTCCGCGATCTCCGGCGGAAGGTGAGGGATGGTCATGGCTGTCCTTCGTGAGGTGGGCGAGGTCGTTACGCGGTGCCGCCGGCGACCGTGAGGCCGCCGTCGACGGTGAGCACGCGGCCGGTGACCCAGGAGGAGTCCTCCGAGGCCAGGAACGCGACGGCGGAGGCGATGTCGGACGGCACGCCCAGGCGTCGCAAGGGGTAGCCGTCGGCCACCTCGGCTTCCCTGCCCTCGTACAGGGCCTCGGCGAACCGTGTCTTCACCACGGCCGGGGCTACGGCGTTGACGCGGATCTCCGGGCCGAGCTCGACGGCCAGGGTCCTGGTCAGGTGGGACACCGCCGCCTTGCTCACTCCGTACAGGCCGATGCCGGGCGCGGGGGTGTCGCCGGTGACGGAGGAGAGGTTCACGACGGTGCCGCGGCGTTCGGTGAAACCGAGCTTCGGGTGGGCCACGGCGTCCTGCACCCAGGCGAGGGTGGCGAGGACGTTGACCTCAAGGACCTTGCGGGCGAGGTCGAGGTCCAGGCCGACGACGGGACCGTACGCCGGGTTGATGCCCGCGTTGTTGACCAGGACGTCCAGCCCGCCGAACTCGCGTGCAACGGTGTCGAAGACCTCGCGCCGGTGCTCGGGGTCGTCCGCCTTGCCTGCGACGGTGATGACGCTGCCCTGGGGGAGAGAGGCGGCGGCCTCTTCAAGAGGTCCGGCCTTGCGCGCCGTGATGCACACGCGCGCCCCTTCGGCGACGAGCCGCTCGGCGATCGCGAGGCCGATGCCCCGGCTCGCTCCTGTCACGACGGCAACACGGCCTGGGAAACGGCCGTGGCCGGTGTGGTTCTCGCTCATGGATCAGTCCTTCGAGGGGGAAACCGGCTTCGGGCTGTCGAGGCCGCGGAGCTCGGCGCGCCGGATCTTGCCGCTCTGGGTCTTGGGCAGGTCGGCGAGGAAATGGATCGTGCGGGGGCACTTGTAGGCGGCCAGCCGGTCGCGGGAGAAGGCGATCAGTTCTTCCGCCGTGGCGTTCAGACCCGCCTTGAGCGAGACGTACGCGACGACGGTCTCGCCGCGGTACGCGTCCGGCTGCCCGACGACCGCGGCCTCCAGGACCGACGGATGCTCGTACAGCGCGTCCTCGACCTCGCGCGGCCAGACCTTGTACCCGGACACGTTGATCTGGTCCTTGAGCCGGTCCACCAGGTAGACCCAGCCCTCCTTGTCGATCACCGCGACGTCGCCGGTACGCAGCCGGCCCTCCGGCATCGTCCGGCGGGTGGCCTCGGGCTTGCCCCAGTACCCGGGCACCACCTGCGGCCCGCTCAGTTCGAGTTCGCCCTGCTCCCCGCTCGGCAAGGGATCACCGTGCGGGTCGACGACGCGGGCGGTGAGATGCGGCAGCGGCTTGCCGACGGACAGCGTCCCGCTCGGCAGGTGCACCGGTGCCCGCTCACCCGGCGGCACGGCGATGACGGCGGACGTCGTCTCGGTCATCCCGTAGCCGTTGTGGAGGTAGACGCCGAACCGTTCCCGGAACCGCTCGACGGTCGTCGGCGGGATCGGCGCGCCCCCGGAGTACAGCGCCTTCGCCGTCGCGAAGTGCTCCGGTCCGGCCTGCGGCAGCTGGAAGATCGCGTTGTACGCGGTGATGGAGCCGATCGTGTAGGTCACCCCGTGCTCGGCGAAGGCCTCCAGGGTGACCTCGGGGTGGAACCGGCCCGCCAGGACGAGCGTGGTGTCGGTGAGCAGGGAGATCGTCGCGTTGACCACCGCGCCGGTGATGTGGAACAGCGGGGCCATGGCGAAGACGACGTCCCCGTCACCCACACCCATCCACGACGCGCAGGTCCCCACCACGCTCAGGACGTTGCCGTGGGTGTTCATGGCGCCCTTCGGCGGGCCCGTCGTCCCCGAGGTGTACGTCAGGAACGCGACGTCGTCGCGGGTCGGCTCCACGGGTGAGGGGCTGCGGCCCTCGAACTCACCGATCAGCGCCACTAGGTCGCCGTCCGGCGCGGGGGCCAGACGTTGCGTCGTCGCGAAGACCCGCGGATCGTTCCTCGACTGGTAGTCCAGCGCCGATGTGCTGATCAGCCATCGCACCGTGCTCCCCGCCAGCGTGCCGAGCGTCTCGTGGACGTCCGCGTCCGCGCAGACGACCCCGACCGCCCCGGAGTCGTCGAGGATCCGGCGGAGTTCGTGGCGCCGGTACATCGGGTTGAGTCCCAGTGCCGTGGCCCCCAGCTTCCAGAGAGCCAGCAGCACCAGCGCGTACTGCGGAACGTTCTGCAGGTACACCCCGACGCGATCACCCCGGCCGGTTCCGCGGGCCTCGAACGCGGCGGCCAGGGCGTCCGACGCCGCGTCCACCTCCCGTGCGGACAGAGCACCGTCGAAGAAGCGGAGCGCCATGCCCTCCGGGTTCTTCGCCACGCGTGCCTTCCAGGCCGCCACGAGCGAGTCGGGAACCGCGTCCGGCCCCGCACCGGACCCGTCGAGGAACGCATCCCGCCGCCGACCTTCATTCACTGTCATCTGCCGTCCTTCCCACCCATGTCCGTGCGCTCGGCATGCCGGTCACGTGAGTTCGCGCTTGAGGATCTTTCCGGTGGACGTCATCGGCAGGGTCTGCACGACCTCCACGATGCGCGGGTACTTGTAGGCGGCCATCTGCTCCTTGCCCCAGGCGATCAGCTCGTCGGGACGGGCCTCGGCGCCGCGGTCGAGGATGACGAACGCCTTGATCTCCTCGCCGTGGCTCTCGTGCGGCACGCCGACGACCGCGGCCAGGCTGACCGCCGGGTGCGTCATCAGGACCTCCTCGATCTCGCGCGGGTACACGTTGAAGCCACCGCGGATGATCAGGTCCTTCGCCCGGTCGACGATGTAGTAGAAGCCGTCCTTGTCCCTGCGGGCCAGGTCGCCGGTGCGGAACCAACCGTCCCTGATGGCTTCCGCGGTGGCCTCGGGGCGGCCGTGGTACCCCTTCATGACGTTGTGGCCCTTGACCGCGATCTCCCCGATGGCGCTGCCCGTGCCGTCGTCCTCGACCTCCGACCAGTCCGAGTCGACGAGCTTGACCTCGACGCCCCAGATCGGCACGCCGATCGACCCGGGCCGGGGCTCGCGCGCCGGATCGCTGAAGGTCACCACCGGCGAGGTCTCGGAGAGGCCGTAGCCCTCCAGGACCTGGACGCCCAGCCGCTCCCTGACCTGCTTGATGAGCTCTGCGGGGAGCGAGGCGCCGCCGGAGACGCCGACGCGCAGGTTCCTCGCGATCCTCGCGACGTCGACGTCGTCGGTGAGCGCCTGCAACAGGCCCCACCACATGGTGGGGACGCCCGCGAAGAAGGTGATGTCCTGCTGCTGCATCAGGGACACCGCCTGCCGGGCGTCGAACCGTGGCAGCAGCACGAGTGTGCTTGCCGTCGAGAAGCCGGCGTTCATCTGCACGGTCGCGCCGAAGGAGTGGAACAGCGGCAGCACGACCAGATGGGTGTCCAGGGCCGGCCGGTTCTCCAACAGCCGGTTGCACGCGAGGGCGTTGAGCACCAGGTTGGCGTGGCTGAGTTCGGCACCCTTCGCCTGCCCTGTCGTACCACTCGTGTAGAGGAGCACGGCCGGGTCGTCACCCGACGTCCCTATGCTGTCGAACGTCGTCGCGGTGCCCCGCAGCGCGGCGCTCATGGTCTCGACGCCCTCGATCGGGCTTTCCGCCGCGGGGTCGGCGGTGATGAGGAAGAAGTGCTCGCAGCCCGGGGTCTCGGTGAACCCGGCGTGGCCCTCCGCACCCATCGGCAGGCCCTCGCCGCCCTCGAAGCAGAAGTACGCCTTCGCCTCCGAGTCGGCGAGGTGGTAGGCGACCTCCCGGCCCTTGAGCAGGACGTTGAGCGGGACGACGACGGCGCCGGCCTTGAGGATCCCGTAGTAGACGATCGGGAACCAGGGCACGTTCGGACAACTGAGCGCGACCTTGTCGCCGGGCCAGACGCCTCGGTCGACCAGGAGGTTGGCGACCCGGTTGGCGGCGGCGTCGATCTGGGCGTAGGTGAGACGCGTCGTGCCGAGGACGACCGCGTCCCGGTCCGGGTGCGTGCGGGCGGAGTCCTCGAGCAGGACCGAGAGGTTCAGCATGGTGCCATTTCCGGAAAGGTGGACCGGGCCAGGCCGCGGAGGAACAGAACACGCGGCCTGGCTCGGAGCGGGTGGGGGTAACGCGTGGCTCGATGCGGGTGTCACAACTTCCGCAGGAGCCGGTCGAGGGCTTCGGCCGTCGCCTCGATGTCGGCGGTGGTGTGGGCCGTGCTGAGGAAGACCTTTCCGGACGGCATGAACAGGAAGCCCTGACGCAGCATCCCTTCGAGGATCACCGCCCAGAGCCCGCTCGTTCCGTGAAGCCCTGTGGCGCCCCCGGCGGGGACGTACTGGAGGAGCGAGCCGACCCGGTTGAAGCTGCCGAAGTCGGGCGATGAACCGAGAACGGCGCCGACGAGGGCTTCGAACTCGGACGAAGTCCGTTCGAGTTGCTCGTAGACCGCGGGGTCGGCCAGGACGCGCATCGTCGCCGCGACGGCCGCCAGTGCGATCGGGTTGGCGTTGAAGGTTCCGGCGTGGACGACACCGGACGTCACCTGGTCGACCAGCTCGGCCCGGCCGACGACTGCGCTCTGGGTGAAGCCGCCGGCCATCGCCTTCCCGAAGACGGACAGGTCGGGCAGCACGCCGTACTTCTCGGCCGCACCTCCCCGTGCGATCCGGAATCCGGCGATCACCTCGTCGAAGACGAGGACGACGCCGTGCCGGTCGCAGAGGGTCCGCAGCGTCGACAGGAACCGCGGTGAGGGTGCTTCGACGCCGGCGTTGCTCATCACGGGGTCGACGAGCACGGCCGCAATGTCGCGCTCGACGGCCTCGCCCAGCAGGCGCTCGACCAGCTGTACGTCGTTGAAACGCGCCACGACCAGGTCGTCCAGGACGCTGGCCGACTGCCCCGGCCCGCCCGGGGTGGCGGGGCGGTCGCAGTCGTCCTCGGACATCCCGGCGTACACGGTGTCATGCCAGCCGTGGTAGCTCTTGGCGAACTTGAGGACGCGGCGCCGCCCCGTGGCGGCGCGCGCGAGGCGCAGCGCCACCTGCACCGCTTCGGTCCCCGTGTTGCTCCACAGCAGTCGCTCGCCGTGCGGCACGGCATCGAGGACCGCTTCCGCCGCGAGATACTCCAGCGCGTGACCGGTGCCGACGACCTGCATCTTCTGCGCGACCTCGGACACCGCGGACAGCACGCGTGGGTCGCCGTGACCGAGGACGAGGGGGCCCCAGGCCATCACGTAGTCGATATACCGGTCGCCGTCCAGGTCCCAGACGTGCGCGCCCCGCGCCTCGCGCACGAAGAGCGGATGGGGAGGCATCGCGGCGCGCAGGCCCGACCCCACACCCCCGCCGACGCTGCGGCGGGCTCGCTCGAAGGCCGAGCGTGATGATTCCAGGGCCATGAGATCGCCCCTGCCTTTCAGTACGTGATCACCGAGCGGATGCCGATGCCGCGCTTCATCTGGTCGAACGCCTCGTTGACGTCCTTCAGATCGATCACGCTCGTCACCAGGGAGTCGAGATCGATGCGGTCGTTCATGTAGTGGTCGATCAGCAGCGGGAAGTCGGCGGCCGGCTTACTGGAGCCGTAGTTCGAGCCGATGAGCGAGAGCTCCTGATCGGACATGACGAAGGGATCGATGGATATCCGCATGCCGTCCGCCACCTGCCCGGCGACCACCGCCGTGCCACCGCGGGCCAGGGCCTCGTAGGCCGACTCGATGGTGCGGGGCAGCCCGATGGCTTCGATGGCGATCTCCACACCGCGTCCGTCGGTGAGCTGTCGCACCCGGTCCGCGAAGTCCTCGCGGCCGTTGTTGATCAGGTCGGTCGCACCGAAGAGGCGCGCCTGCTCCAGCTTCTCGTCGGAGATGTCCGCGGCGATGATCTTCCGCGCGCCGGCGAGCCGGGCACCCTGGATCGCGTTCAGGCCGACGCCGCCGCAGCCGAGGACCAGCACGGTGTCGCTCGGCCGCACCTTGGCGGTGTTGACGGCCGCGCCGACGCCGGTCGTCACGGCGCATCCGACCAGAGCCGACTGCGGGAACGGGGCGTCGTCCCGGATGGCGATGGCGCCTGATTCGGGCACGAGGGTGTACTGGCCGAACGTCCCGAGGCCCGCGAAGCTGAGCACGTCGCCCCCGTCGGCGGACGTGATCCGGGACCGGCCGTCGAACGACAGGTGGTTCGCCGAGTGCTGGCTGACCATGTCGCAGAGGACGGGCCTGCCGCTGATGCAGTAGCGGCAGCGGCGACAGGAAGGCGTCCAGGACAGCACGACGTGATCGCCCTTCTTCAGTGTCGTGACACCTTCGCCGACGCTCTCGACGATCCCGGCTCCCTCATGGCCGAGGATCATCGGTGAGGGAACCTCCCACTCGCCCACGAGGACGTGGAGGTCGCTGTGGCACACTCCGCTCGCCTGGAGCCGCACGAGCACCTCGCCGGGCGGAGGCGTCGAGGGGATCGTCACTCTCTCGATGGTCAGCGGTTCGTTCGGCGTCCTGAAGACGGCGGCGTCGAATTCGATGGTCATGCAAGGTTTCCTTCCGTGCTCCGGGGCGATCACGTCCGAGCGGTGCGGATGAGCTTCTTGTTGGCGAACTCGTCGATTCCCGCCTGGCCCAGCTCACGGCCGAAACCGGACAACTTGACCCCACCGAAGGGCAGTTCCGCGCCTTCGAGGCCGACGCCGTTGATGAAGACCATGCCCGCCTCGATCCTGTCGGCGACGCGCAGCGCCTGCTCGGCGTCCGTCGTGAACACGTAGGAGCCCAGCCCGTACGGGGTTCCGTTCGCCAGCTCGACGGCCTCGTCCTCGGATCCGACCCGGTAGACGGTCGCGACGGGACCGAAGAGCTCCTCGGCGGCCGACGGCGACGTCGGCGAGAGGCCCGTCAGCACGCCGGGCGGGAAGTACGCCCCTTCGCGCTGCCGTGCGGCGACGAAGGTCGCCCCGTCGTCGACGGCTCGCTCGACCTGTTCCTCGACGTACTCGGCGGCGGCGACCGAGGAGAGCGGCGCCAGGCCGTCGGTCAGGGTGAGCACCTTCTCGGTGAACTTGTCGAGAAAGGCGTCGTAGATGTCCTCGGCGACGATGAAGCGCTTCCCGGCGTTGCACGCCTGACCGGCGTTCTCGAATCGAGCCTCGACCGCCGCCTGGACTGTGGCGTCGAGGTCGTCGGTCGACAGCACGATGAAGGGGTCCGAGCCGCCCAGTTCGAGGACCACCTTCTTGAGGCTGCGCCCGGCCTTCTCGGCGACCTCCGCGCCGGCCCGCTCCGAACCGGTGAAGGAGACGCCCTGCACGCGGGGGTCCGCGATGGCGCGAGCGATCTGCTCGCTGGTGGCGTGGACGTTGACGTAGCAGCCCTGGGGATAGCCCGCGTCCGTGAACAGCTGCTGGAGAGCCGCGGACGACTCCGGGCACTGCGACGCGTGCTTGAGCACAATGGTGTTGCCCAGTGCGAGGTTGGGTGCGGCGAATCGAGCCACCTGGTAGTACGGGTAGTTCCAGGGCATGATCCCCAGCAGCACGCCGACCGGCTGGCGACGGATGAAAGCGGAGCCCTCTCCCTCCAGAAGCTCGATCGGTTCGTCGGTGAGGAACGTCTTCGCGTTCTCGGCGTAGTACCGGTAGATCGAGGCGCTGAACTCGACCTCCGCGACAGCCTCGTCCACCGGCTTGCCCATCTCCCGGTGGATGATCTCGGCAAGGTGCCCGCTGCGCTCGCTGTGCAGGGTGGCGACGGTGTTCAACAGCTGGGCGCGCTGTTCCACGGAAGTCTGCCTCGACCAGCGCGCGTAGGCGTCGGCCGCCGCGTCGAGCGCCGCGTCGACGACCTCGTCCGTCGCCGTGGGGTACTCCTTGACCAGCTTGCCGCTGGCGGGATCCACCACCGCATACACGTGCTTCTTCGCCATACTGACTCCTTGTCGGTGTTCCGGGTTCATGCGGGGGCCCCGGTTGCCCGGGCCGGGTTCGCGTCCGAGGCCGCGTTGTGGTCGTGCAGCGCGCGGTAGGCGCGGAAGTAGACGAATCCCTGGGTGCCCCAGGTCGCCAGCGCGGCGGTGTAGAAGATCGTGCGGTTCGCGTCGTCGAACGGCAGGGGGAAGAAGTCGTACGTGATCGCGATGGTGGTCGCGGCGGCCGTGACCAGTCCCGTCCAGATCGCAGGCCCCTTCGCGCCCGCGTCCCAGAGCCGCTTGGCGAAGTATCCGAGGAAGACCGCCGTGAGGAGATTGACGACGATGTAGAAGGCGGCGACCCAGAACGCGATGCCTCCGGTGTGGAGATCCGCACCGTGGAACTGCCGGAGGAACAGGCCGGCCACGATCGCGACTCCGAACACGCCGACATCGACGCCGACGCTCGGCTTGTAGCGATGAGTGACCTTCATCAGGCCCATGACCAGGATGAGCGTGATGCCGACCGACCTGGAGAACGCGTCGAAGAAGTACGCCAGGTCGTAAAGGACGCTGTCGCTCTTGGCTCCGGACAGCGACCAGAGCAGGAAGTTGCTGCCCGACGTCGCGACGACCATCCACTCCAGGCCCAGGAGGTAGTTGCCGTACCGGCGGATGAACTTCCAGCCGTAGAAGTAGCCGGCGAAGATCATCCACAGGTCGGCCAGCAGGAACAGCGCTTCTCTCATCGCGACGCCCCCTCGCGGACGTCACGGGACAGGAGGGCGGCGACGCGTTCGGCGGTCCGCTGGCCCGTCAGAACCGCGCCGTTCATGGTGCCGGCCCATTCACCGGCGGTTTCGGTACCGGCCCAGTGCACGCGCCCGTGGGGTGTGGACAGCGCCTTGCCGTGGCTCGTCGTCGCGTAGGGGGCGACGGCGGGGTTGGGGCCGCCCGGGGCGAACGGCTCCGCTCCCCAGCAGTGGTCCACATAGTCGATCGGGGAGCGGGCCTGGGGACCGTAGAGGTCGGCGAGCTGCTGGACGACCCGGTCGCGTCGGGTCTCGGGGCTGAAGCCGTCGAAGACGCGCGGGTCGCAGAAGGCCATGAGGACGCCCGGTCCGCCGGGGGCGGGGGACACGTCGAAGGTGATGAACACGGTTCCGGTGTCGGTCACCGCTTCACCGGAGAAGCCGTCGGTCCGCCAGAACGGCTTGTCGTAGGCCACGAATGCCTTGCTCAGCACGCCCATGCGCCAGGTCCGCGTGAGCCCTTCGCCCTGCTCGGACATAGCGGGCTCGAAGGTGATGGCGGCGCGATGCGCCGGCGAGGCCGTGACGATCGCGTACCGGGCGCGGATCTCGCCGGAGTCGGTGTGGACGGTGACGCCGGTGTCGTCCTGCGTGATGCGGCGCACCGGTGTCTCCAGGCGCACGCGGTCGCCGAGCCGCTCCGCCACCCGCTTGGCGATCTCCTGGGTGGTCTCGACGAACCGGTCCTGCTGCTGGCCGCCCTCGACGTCCAGCATGTGGTCGAGTCCGCCCGCCGAACGGATGTAGCGCAGTGCGTGCAGCAGGGAGACGTCTCCCGGGGTGCAGCCCCACTGCACCTTGCTGATGACGGTCATCAGCGCACGGGTGCCGGGCAGCGCGTTCTTCCGGTCGAGCCACTCGCCGAACGAGATGGCGTCGAGCCGGCCGGCCCCGGGCGTCTCCCACGCGGCGTCCACGTCGATGGTCGCGACCAGCTTGTTCACCGCCGTCTGCATGCGGGCCATGTCCACCAGGGCCGCGGGTGAGACTTTGGGGATGGTGCCGCGGTAGGTGCGGCGCCGGCCTGCCATCCACAGCACGTTGCGGCCCTGGTTGTACTGGGCGGTCGTGGTACACCCCACTCGGCTCGCAAGGTCCCGGACGGCGGTGTGGCGTCGTGCCACCCACGTCGCTCCGAGGTCGACCTTCACGCCTGCCACCTCGCCGGAGAGCGAGCGCCCTCCGACCCGGTCGCGGCCTTCCACGACCAGGACGGACCGCCCCGTGTTCACCAGTCGTTCGGCAGCGCTCAGGCCGGCGAAGCCGGCACCGACGACCACGACGTCGACCGTGGTGCTCCTGGAGCGGGGCTCATGAGATCCGGACATGGCTTCCTCCTTCACCTACGCGGTTCGCGTGCTGCGAGATGTACTGCGTGACGGGGTCGACAAGGGCCTCGGGAAGGTGATGGCCCATGCCCGGAATGACCACGTGCTGGGCCGAGCGGATCGCCTTCAAGGTCGCTTCGCCGCCGCTCGGGTCGACCAGCAGGTCCCGGTCGCCGTTGATGACCAGCGTCGGGGCGGTGATCCTGTTCAGCTGGGCCGTCCGGTCGCCGGAGCGCTGGATCGCCTGGATCTGGCGCGCCACGCCGGCGGCCGGATCGCCGGCGCTGCGGTCCCAGCCGCGCGCTGCGAGGGCCGCCTCGGCCGCGTCGTCGATGGGATATCCCGTGCCCGCGATGTGCCGGGTGAGCCGCAGGTGGGCCCGGACCGCCGCGGTTCTGGTCCGCGCCGGCGGGGCGGCGAGGAGCCGGATCGTCGAAAGCGCCGGCTGCCCCACCTTCTTCGACCCGGTGGTCGAGTAGACGGAGGTCAGCGACAGAACGCGCTCGGGCGCCGTGGACGCGATCGTCTGCGCGATCATCCCGCCCATCGAACGCCCCACCAGGTGGACCCGCGAGATCCCGAGATGGTCGAGTACGCCGAGGGCGTCCTGGGCCATGTCGGCCAACGCGTAGGCGTCGCCGCGCGGACGCCCGGTGAGCTGACGCCACAGCCCGGGAGGGGGAGCGGCGACGAACGTCGACTGCCCGGAGTCGCGGTTGTCGATCGCGACGACCCGGAAGCCGCGGGTGACGAGTGAGCCGACGAACGAGTCGGACCAGAAGGTGAGGTCCTCGCCCAGTCCGGCGATGAGCAGCATCGCCGGGTCGGCCTTGTCGCCGAAGTCCCGGAAGCAGATCCTCATCCCGGACGGCAGGGTCGCGTACCGGTCGACGCTCTCGGCGCCGCTCGCCTCAGGCATGGGTCGCTCGCCTCCCACCGGGCCGCCACGAGGCCGCCCGACCGGTGCCGAACTCGAGGTTCTCGTCGGCCACCGGGCCGCGGAGGGCCTTGGCGTCCTCGGGGTAGGACATCGCCATCCGCCAGGGCTTCTCGGGGCCCTGCCTGGGCAGGAGCTTCTCGCCGCGCTTGGCGTACCCGGCCTGAAGGTCCATGACGGGCCTGCGCTGCGTCCCCGACGGCGCGACCGGAACCACCGTGTCGTATCCGCGGGCGTCCATGTGCCGGACCAGGTCGATGAAGTAGCGACACATCAGGCTCACCTTGAGCGTCCACGACGAGGTGGTGTAACCGATCGCCATCGCCCAGTTCGGGATCCCGCTCAGCAGCATGCCGCGGTAACAGAGGGCGTCCGCGATGTCGACCCGGCGCCCGTCGACCACGATGGGCATGCCGTCGAAGAGCTGCAGGTTCAGCCCCGTCGCGGTGACGATGACGTCGGCTTCCAGCTCCTCGCCCGACGCCAGGACGATCCCGCGCTTGCTGAACCTCGCGACGGCGTCGGTGACGACGGAGGCCTTGCCCTCCTTGATCACGTCGAAGAAGTCGCCGTCCGGCGCCAGGCACAGCCGTTGGTCCCACGGGTCGTACGGCGGGTTGAAGTGCTTGTCGACGTCGAATCCCTTGGGGAGGCGCTTGATGTTCTCGCGCCGGATCAGCGCTCGCCCGGCCTTGGGGAAGGTCCGCAGCCCCTTCACGACGGCATGCTCGGTCCAGATGTTCTTGAACCGCGTCACGGCGTATCCGCGCTCTTCCCCGAGCAGCCTGGTGAGCGCCAGGGCGATCTTGTCGACACGGGGGAGCGCCATGATGTAAGTGGGGGTGCGCTGCAGCATCGTCACGTGCCGTGCGGCGCCCGCCCCGGAGGCCATGGCCGGCACCAGCGTGATCGCGGTCGCGCCGCTGCCGATGATGACGACCTTCTTCCCGCTGTAGTCGAGATCCTCCGGCCAGTGCTGCGGATGAACGATTTGGCCCTCGAAGTCGTCCCGCCCTGGGAACTCCGGGGAGAACCCCTCGTCGTACCGGTAGTAGCCGGTGGCGGCGAAGACCCATCCCGTGCGGATCGTCTTGGTTCGGGTCTCTCCCGTGGCGGGGTCCGTCGTCTGGACGGTGAGGGTCCACCTCGAGTCCGCTGAGGACCATTCCGACCGGACGACCCGGTGGCGGAGCCTGATGAGGCGCTCCAGGCCGTTCTCCCCGACCGTCTCCTGGAGGTACTCCTTGATGAGGGGAGCGTCGGCGATCGCGGCTTCGTGGCGCCACGGTTTGAACTCGTAACCGAATGTGTGGAGGTCGGAGTCCGAGCGGATGCCGGGATAGCGGAACAGGTCCCAAGTGCCCCCGATGTTGTCGCGCGCTTCCAGCACGACGAGCGACTTGTCGGGCAGCTCTCGGCTGAAATAGGTGGCCGCGCCGATCCCGGAGATCCCTGCTCCGACGATCACCACGTCGAACTCCTCGACGGCGTCCAACACCTCAGCTGTCATGGCGTTTCCTCGCTGTTCCTGTGGCGGTTGCCTCACTGTCGCCAGCCACGACCGCCGGCGAGAACGACAGCGGGCACCTGCTTCGCCCGGGCCCGGTGCACGATGCACAAGCCGGTCGCACCGCTGCGTCCATACGGTGGTCGACAGCATCCGAGGCGACCTCGTTCGAAGCCTCGCTCGGCTTTCGAGGAGCAGGGCGCCTGGGCGGCGTCCGCGCGGCGGCCTGCCCTTCCGCAGCCATTGCGGCGGTGAAGTCGGCGTGATAGAGGTTTGCCTCCTGCTGTTTAGTGGCACTAAACACCTCGTCGCGGTCGTGCGCTGAGGTCGAACCCGCTGTCGTCACGACCCGCCGCGCGTCGGGACCCACATCCGTATCGAGCCGGGCAGATCGCGGCTGTCACTCACGCGGTCGACGTGAGGAAGCGACGAGCAACCCGGGTCTCGCTCGGGCCCACGTCTTCTCAGGGCTGAGCCGGAGAGGCAGAAGCCGGATCTCCTCGCCCCGCTGCTCGGGAGCCGCTCCAGCTCGCTTCGCGTGGGTGTAGCGCCTCACGCACTCCTTCATCCACCCATGACGAGCCGACATCGGCTCGCGAGCCGAAAGGTGGTCGAGATGGCCGACCTCTCCAAGACAGGGCACGTCGAAGCACCCGGCGGTCAAGCGGGATCGGGTAACCCGCTCGACCGTGGACTCGGTGTGTCGCAGATCGTGTTCATGGTCGTCGCCGCGGCGGCACCGCTCGGGCTGGTGGCCGGCGGGGTGCCGCTCGCCTTCGCCGTGAGCGGCAGCCCGGGGATGCCGCTGTACTTCGCGCTGTCCACCGTTCTGCTGCTGATTTTTGCGGTCGGCTTCACGCTGATGGCCGGACGCGTACGCAACGCGGGCGCCTTCTACGCCTACGTTCAGGCCGGGTTGGGCCGCATACCTGGTCTCTCCGCCGCGACCCTCGCGCTCTTCTCCTACACGCTGCTACTCGTCGGGGTGAACGCCTACGTCGGCGTCGCGACGAGCAACGTCATCGAGCGGTACACCGACGCCGGCTCCCCGTGGTGGTTGTGGGCACTCCTCTCGCTGGGCATCGTCGCCTTCCTCGGTTATCGCGACATCGAGCTGAGCGCCAAGGTGCTCGGTGCCGTGCTGGTACTGGAATCCCTGCTGCTCCTGGTCATGGATTTCGGCATCGTAGGCCACGGCGGCGCCCATGGCCTGACGGCCGAGTCGTTGTCGCCCTCGATCGTGGGAACCGGCTCCCCGGGCCTGGGTGCCATGTTCGCCATCTTCGGGTTCATCGGCTTCGAGGCGACGGCCGTGTTCCGTAACGAGGCGAAGGACCCTGACGCCACGGTCCCGCGGGCGACGTACGTCGCGATCCTGGTGATCGGGGTCTTCTACTCGTTCACCGTGTGGGCGATCGTGGTGGGTGCCGGCGTCGACGCGGTGATCGGAGCCGCGCAGGCCGACCCCGAGGGTCTGGTCCTCTCACTGACGCAGAGCTACGTCGGATCCGTCTGGGCCGACGTGATGCAGGTGCTCCTGATCACTAGTCAGTTCGCCTGCGTACTGGCCTTTCACAACGTCGTGACGCGCTATCAGTTCGCGCTGTCCCGGGCCGGAGTGCTTCCGGGGCCGCTGGGCGTCGTCCACCCGCGGCACCGCGCGCCGTCGGCGTCCTCGGCCGTGTCCTCAACGGTCGCGTTCGTCACCACGCTCGTCGTCGCCGCGCTCGACCTCGACCCGATCGGGGACCTCTACGCCTGGTTCTCAGGCGCCGCCACCCTCGGCATCGTCCTGCTGATGGCGGCCACCAGCCTCGCGGTGATCGGCTTCTTCCGGCGCGTCGACGAACGTCAGCCGGTGTGGCGCACGGTCGTGGCCCCGGCCGTGGCGTTCCTCGCCCTGGCCTGTGTGGTCTGCCTGATGGTCGCCAACTTCCCGCTCCTTGTCGGCACCACCGAGGGCGCCTGGGTGATCGGCGGGTTCGTCGCCCTCTCCGCCGTGGCCGGCGCGGTGCAGGCCCTCGTCCTGCGGGCGCGCCGACCCGCCGTCTACGAGCGGCTCTAGGTAGACGACTACTGGACGTTGTGACACTCCGATTCTTCGGCCACAGCAGAGATATGGTGCCCTTCGCTGTAACAGCAGCAGGACCGCCAGGCACAGCATCGCCTGGCAGTCCTGTGCCGCGGCGAGGAAGGCATCGGGCATGTCGCGCTGACCTGACGCTACTGCCGGATCAGCCGCGCCTGCTTCTGCAAGGGCTGCGCCGCCGACGGGACGAGGGCCTCAAGGGCCTGCGGGACCGCTCCAGCGAGCCCGACCCCTCCCCACCGATGCCGACGTCGGCAATGAGATTTTCTACCTGCGGCAGCACCCTCGACGACGACCGCGGTGAGAAGGACAGTGGGCACCTGCTTCGCTCGGAGCCGGTGCACGTTGCACCTGGCGGTCCGCGCCGTCGATCCCATGCGGTTCTCGACAGTCGAGCGCCGCCTTGGCCGAGGCCTCGCCGGCGCCTCAAGAACAAGGGTTCGAGGCGGCGAAGAGCACCGATGGCGGGCAGGCGGAGGCGGAGCTCCCGCACGGACGCGGCTACCGAGCGGGAGATGCAGTCACCCAGCCTGGGCCGGTCCTCGCGCGACGCGCAGGAGTGGCGGCGACAGGACCCACAGGACCTCGCTCACCGTCGTACCCGGATTGTCGAACTGGTGAAGCGTCTGACCGGAGAATGAAGTGGACACGCCGACCGACAGTATCCGAGTCTCGCCTCCGACGATGAGACGGGTCGAGCCGCTCAGTCCCATCGCGAAGATGGTGGTGGTGTCGAGCCGATAGGGGCCACCCGTCCCCCCGCCTGGTTCGATCACCGAGCGGAAGACCTGGAACGCGGTGGTATCGGCCGACGTGAGCAGGTACTCGGCTACGCCGTCACCGCCCATGTCGATCCGGCTTCCGCCCTCCACGACCTGCTCATCCGGGTAGGCGAACAGTTCGCCGACCCCGATCTGCAGCACATCGCAGACGCGCAACAACGTCGGGACGGACACGTTGGTGAGACCACGCTCCAGCTGACTCAGGAAGCCCTTGGTGACATCTGCCTGATGCGCGACTTCCGTCAACGACAACCCGCGGCTGAGCCTGATCGCCCTCAGTTGCGCCCCTGCGGATGCTTCGAGGGCGGAGGACTTCTTGGCTGCTCTGCCGTCGCGTTCGATGGACATGGTGTGCTCACCGCCCGTGCAATGGTCGAGGTCGTGTGCCCATCGGGTGACAGGCCGACTCAGGCGGGCCCCCTCCGTGACACGAGGCTAAGGCATGCGCGTCACAGGTGGCTGATGATCCTCCAGGGGGCTTCGCTGCCGGACCTCTTGCAGCGCCTCCGGCGGCGTGGTAGACCTGCCGCCGGTTTAGTCACACTAAACACCACACTCTTGGAGCTCCATGCATGCCGTTGTCTCCCGAGGCCCTGCCACGCCCGTCGAGGTCGTGGTGCCGACCTTGCCGATCCGTGGACGGGCGAAGTCAGGGTTCGCATCACCAGCGGCGAGCGTCTGTCACTCGGAGGTTCCTCCCGTCCGAGGAGGCAGGGAGGTGCCGATGCCTTTCGTCTCCGGACGCGGGGGATCCGGTACGGCTGGGACGAGAGCGTGTGCACCCATGATCGTCGTCGCGCGATGCGCGCCTCTCGCGAACTGTCCTTCGGCTGCGTCCGGGTCGGCATGCGCGTTCCGCATGCTTCGGGCATGCCGCACAGCAGCTTCCGTAACCCGGGGCACAGAGAGGACACCGCGGTGTACGGCCTTGCGGAGTACGTGCGGGTCAAGCGCGCCATGGGTTACCTCGGCGTCGACCCACCACGAGTGCAAGGCGGACGATGACCGGATTCGGCGTCTCCGGCCCGTCGAGCGCACGGAGATCTCGGGGGCGGCAGCCGCTGCGGCACGGTGGCGGCGACCGGACGCCTCTCGCTTCAGCAGGCGGGCCGACGACCATCGCCTTGGCCGTCGGCCATGCCATCAAGGGGTCCTGCGACCGCCTGTGGCACGGCATGTCAGGAGCGTCCGCCTCCAAGGATCAGGGGGACACTGAAGACATGGAAGAGCTGTGGCCCGCGCCCTCCCGCGAGGTCGCTGAAGTGATCAGGTCACTGTGTCAGCGCCTGCTTGTCGAAACGGACTCCCTGGTCGACGCCTTCGCAAGGCCCTCTCTCGTCGCCCAGAACGATCCTGCGCTCCTCGCGGACGCATCGCTGGTCGAGGAGGATCTCGCACTCAACCGATCTGACCTGGTCCAATGGCTCACCGCAAACGTTCAGCAACCGGGGCGGAGAGTAGAGCCCTACGTCGGCCCGAGGACCACGGCGTACATCAATGATCTCGTCTCCCGAGGCATTGCGCCCGACTTCGCCGTTGCCTGGCGCGTGGCACTGGGGATCGGCTGGCGGCGATGGCTGGAGGAGTGCGTAGCGGACTGCGCCGACCCCGATCTTCTCGTCGGGGTCCTCGACGTGACGGCGCAGTCACTGGTGCAGTACGCCCTCGACTCGGTCGCGGCCCTGCGCCAAGCCGGCCTCGCCGCGGCGATGGGCCGTACGGATGCTGAGGGAGTCGCACTGATCCAGATGATCGCCAGCGGGGCACCGATGCCGGAAGACCTCGCCGAGGGGCGCCTGCGCTACCGGATGGCGCGGTGGCACGTGGGCCTCGTCCTGTGGATCGATGATCCTCAGCAGGCCGATGCCCTGAACGAGGCGATCTCTGCCGTGCGTTCCACCGCGGGCGGCCGGAGCGCCCTGGTGGCGCGTGCCAGCGCCACGTCGCAGTGGATCTGGCTCTCGGGAGAGGCCGTCCCGGACCTTCACCACGTGGAGAAGGCCCTCGCGGCGAGTGACGACGTTCGCGCAGCAGCGGGAAGGCCGGGACGCGGACTCGGAGGATTCCGGTCCAGCCACCAGGACGCCCTCGCTGCACAGGCGCTGGTCATCCGGCTCGGTTCCGACCGGCGCCTCACCGCCTACGCCGACGTCGAACTCATCGATGCGCTCACGAAGGACCGGGCCGGTGCGCGCCGGTTCGTCATCAATACTCTCGGGCCGTTGGCCGACGCCGACAGGGCACTACGTCAGGCACTCCTCACCTATGTGCAGTGCGGCTTCAACACCACCCGCGCGGCCGCCAACCTCTACGCGCACCGCAACACCGTCGAACGGCGGGTCTCCCGCGCCAACGAGCTCTCGGCCGTGAAGGTGGAGGACAACCCGACCCACGTGGCGGCGGCGCTCCTGCTCCTGGACCTCGCGCCTGACATCGCGGCGATCGTTCCGAGCTGAGCTCACACCACGCAGTCTCGGCGCTCAAGCTCGCTGACCCTGGGAAGAGCCCGGAAGGGCGGGCAGGGCAGGGGTGGGCAGGACCTCACATGCGCCCCGGACGGGGCCCAGCAGTCGGACTGCCGTCGCCAGCGACCTTCCTGCGGTCCGCCCTCGAAGACGGCTCGTTTCGTCCTCTGCCGGTGCGGGAACGCAGCATTCCCAGGAGACTCGGGAAAGGTCCGCAGGCTCGGGATTCCGACGATCGCGGACCGGGTCGTTCAGGCAGCGCTGAAGCTGGTGCTGGAACCGATTTTCGAGGCCGACTTCAAGCCGGTCTCCTATGGATTCCGGCACCGACGGCGGGCCCAGGACGCGATCGCCGGGATCCACTACTTCGGCACCGGGGATACCGAAAGGGGGCTTCGCGACCCGGCTCTCGGCCGGTCCAGAGGCGGGCTGACCAGCAAGATCCACCTGGCGTGCGACGGCCGGGGCCGTCCCCTCGCTTTCGTCGTCACCCGCGGCAACACCAACGACTGCACCCGGTTTCACCTCCGTGGAAGCGATCTGGGTGCCGCGGATCGGGCCGGGGCGGCCCCGTGTCCGGCCCGATCGCGTCCTGGGCGACAAGGGCTACAGCTCGAAAGCGATCCGCACCTGGCTCCGCCGTCGCGGTATCCCGCACACGATTCCCGAGCGGGCCGACCAGGTCCGTAACCGTGCCCGGCGCGGCAGCCGAGGGGGCCGCCAGCCGGCCTTCGATATGAGCGCAAGGACACGACCGGCCTGTGCATCGTGCACCGCCCTCAGCGGAAGCAGGTGCTCAGCGCCGTTCTCCCCGCGGCCGTGGCAGGCGACAGTGAGGGACGAGGCAACCGCCACAGGCAAGGTTCGGTTTCGCCGGGCACCGGGTCGTGGGCGCGCCGACCGGGGCACCCAAGGGAGTGACGTTGAGCAATAAGGCTGTCATTGCGGGTCTCGGTGCCACTGGCCGGGCCATCGCTTCGTCCTTGCTGCAACGCGCGGACGTGGAGATCGTCGGAGCAGTGGACCAGGACCCCCGCGTGGTGGGTCGAGACCTCGGAGTGCTCCTCGGTGGCGCCGCGAACGGTGTCGTCATCGTGAGCGACCCGGCCGACCTGCCCGCCGCCGACCTCGCGATCGTGGCGACCGTCTCGGATCTGCACAGGGTGGCCGGTGTCCTGCTGCCGCTGCTGGAGCGTTCGTACAACGTCCTGAGCATCTGCGAAGAGCTGGCCTATCCATGGCAGAGCCATCCCGACCTGGCCCGACGGCTCGACGACACGGCGAAGGCTCATGGAGTGACTGTCCTGGGCAGCGGGGCGAACCCGGGCATCCTGATGGACACCCTTCCTCTCCTGCTGACCGCACTGACCCAGCGTGTGGAGAGCGTGCGCATCCGCCGACGGACGAACATGTCACGCTACGGCGCGATCCTGTCGAAGTTCGGCCTCGGTTTGACCACAGAGGAGTTCGAGAAGGCTCGCAGCCGGGGCGAGGTCGTTGGCCACTACGGCTTCGAGCAGGCCATCGGAGCGCTCGCGGCGGGGCTCGGATGGGATCTCGACTCGGTGGACGTGGGAGAGGTCGAACCCGCCGTCGTGACGACCTCACCCCGCGTCGGGGACCACCTGCGTATCGAACCAGGACAGATCTCGGCCGTCACTCATGCCGCCCGCGGCGTGCTCAACGGCGAAGCGGTGATCGACCTGGAGATCACGTTCGGGTTCTTCGAGCCGACCGACGAGGTAACCACGGGCGACGACTACCGGATCGTCGGAGAGGAGCAGGTCATCGACCTTCGTTCCTCCGCGGGCTTCGATTCCTTCCTCAGCACGATCGCAGCGGCGGTCAACGCCGCCGCCGCGGTCGTCGAGGCACGACCCGGCCTCCTGTCGATGGCAGACCTCCCGGCTCGCTCGGTCGCGGCCAAGGGAGAACGCCGAGCATCCCAGGCCCCGCTCGGAACCACCACTTCCCAGAACTGAGACGGAGGCACAGAAGACGGAAAGCCTCCTGCTCGCCGTCTTCACACGTCTCGCCGAAGAGACGCCCGCCACGGTTGATCTGCTGGACGGGAACGAGGGCTTGCGGCGTGTGCCGAGCAGGTTTTGACGTGAAGCATGCAGTAGGACAGACCCCCACCTAAGGAACAGCATGAGGACCGACGACACGAAATACAGCAGCTTCACCGGCTGGATCGACCGGCCGGACGACGTGCAGCCCGCGCTGGACGGCGATCTCACCTGTGACATCGCCGTCATCGGCGGCGGCATGGGTGGCATGGCGGCTGCGCTGCGCCTCGCGGAGCGCGACCAGGACGTGGTCCTGCTGGAGGCCGAGTTCTGCGGATACGGCTCGGCCTCGCGCAACGGCGGTCAGATCGCCGGGGCGCCGGGTGGTGACCTGCGGATGCTCAGCCTCCAGTCCCCGAAGAAGGTGCCGGCCATGGTCAAACTGGCGGAGCACGCGGGCCACTACGTGGAAGACCTCATCAAGACGCACGGCATCGACTGCGACTATGTGGCGAACGGCCTGGTGTGGGGTGCGGTCTCACCCCTCATGATGCTCAGGGTGCGCACCCAGGCGGCGGTTCTGCGCGCCTTCGGTGGGCAGGGGACTGTCGGCAGCAGAGAGGAACTCGGCCTCCCTGCCGGCTTCGTGGGCGGTATGCGGGAATCCATCGGCGGGATGCTGAACCCGGGCAAGCTCGCTCGTGGTGTGCGTCGCGCGCTGCTCGCCTCCTCGGCCAAGGTCTTCGAGCAGTCGCGGGTGAGCGATGTCCGCCGGACAGGCAGCACCGTCGAGCTCACGACACCGCATGGCACCGTCCGGGCCAACAAGGTGGTGCTCGCGACCAACGTCTACGGCGGCGAGTGGGACATCTGGCCCAAGAACCTCGCGACGCCGCTGTACGTCATCGAGATCGAGTCGGAACCCATCGCGCCCGAACGGCTCGCCGCACTGGGCTGGACCAGCCGGTCCGGCATCATCACCCAGCACCAGTTGATGACCCACTACCGGCTCACCGAGCGCAACACCATCGTCTGCGGGGTCCGCCAAGCGCAGCGAGGCCCGACCTTCCCCCTTCCGGACCGGGTCCCGGACCCCATTGTCGTGCAGGACATGGGGAAGGACCTGGCCAATCGGTTCCCGTCGCTGTCCGACGTGGCCATCGAGCGGGCCTGGGGCGGTTGGATCGGCATCAGCCCGGACTGGCTGTCAATTGCCGGGCAGGTGGGTGACAACGTCTTCTACTCGATGGCCTGCAACGGCCACGGCCTCTGTCAGGTGCCGTACGTGGCCCATCAGCTCGCCGACTACATCGTCGACGGGGAGATGCCGGATGACCTCGCCGGCATCTGGTCGGACGCCTCGAAGTACTCGCCGTCGATGTCGCTGCTGCTGCAGCCGCTCGTCCTCCGAGCCGTCTGGGGGATCGACCGGTTCAACGACTTCTTCAACGGCAGCAAGACGCTGGCCAGGCGGACGCTCCGTCGTCGCAGGCGCGGGAACTCCTGAAGGCTTGGGTGGCACCTGATCTGTGCCGACGTGGTGTGAGATCACCACCCGCTACGACAAGACAAGACCGCCGAGTCCTACGAAGCAGCCGTCGCCCTCGGATCACTCCTGGTGTGGGCCTGACATTTGACGACAGAACCTACTGATCTTTTCGTAAGTTCGGTGGGTGTGCTGGGTGGATGGTCAGGCCGGTGTGGGCGAGGAATGACCATGGCAGTTGTGGGTTGTGGGTTGTGGGTTGTGGTTGATGCGGTGGATGCCTTGTTCGGTGGCATCGGCGACATCGGCGAGGTGGTCGCCGGCGGGTGGCGAGTTCACGCTTCTTGAGCGAGGACCACAACAGTTCCACCGGGTTCAGCTCGGGAGCGTAGGCGGGTCATCGCTCCAGGGTGAGCCAGTCCTGCTCGGCGACCCAGGCGCGCATCGCCCGGCTCCAGTGGGCGGACAGGCCGTCCCAGACCAGCACCACTCGCTCACCGGGGTAGAACACCTTCACCTGCTCCAGGACCTCGATGAGCCCGGCGGTCTCGTAGTTGCCGGGCTTGAGGTGGAAGCACAGACGGGCCCCACGATCGGGGTCGGTGGAGTGGTAGCCCAGCCCCGGCCATCGACGCCCGCTTCCAGTTCAAACGGTGCCGCAGGAGCGGAGTCCGCCCTCGGGGCGCGTAGGTGCGGCGGATCTGAGGCAGCAGGGAGACGCCTGATTCGTCGAGGAAGACGATCCAGGCACATGTGTTCGCGGCCCCCTTTTGATGCGCGGCCACTCGTGCGCGATCCAGCGGGCGATCTCGGACTCGTCCCGCTCGACCGCGCTCCGTTCAGGACGTTGCAGGCCATCCTCACGCTGGAGCGCCAACGCTGAAGAAGCTCACTGCGCCGAGTCCTTCGGTCCTCGCGTTGCCCGTGCCGAGGAAGCGGCCCAGGACGCACGGCGTGACGGTGCCGTCGGTCATCACCGTGGCCCGGCCGTCCGCGCAGCGCCCGCACAGGTCCTTGGTACTGGGGACGTGTACTTTGCCGCGGCCGACGCTGCGGACACGGTCGACGTTCACCGTGCGGACGCCGAGCGTGAGCAGGTCCTCGCGGGCCTCCGCGGTCCGCTGGCCTCCGAACACCTCGACGATGCCGACCTGGAGCGGGATGCCGCGCTGGACGGCCTGGATGATGTTCGCTCGGGTCGCAGCGTGCGAGCCCTTCCGGCCGGTGACCTGCTCGTGTTCCTCCGCCACGTCGCTGTAGTACGACGTCGCCAGGGACACCTTCGGATGCTTGGACAACTGCCAGTGCTCCAGCTTCACCCGGTACAGGTTGCTGTAGACCTGCACGGCGAGCCCGAGGGCCAGGGCGCGGTGGACCAGGTCTTCTCAGTCCGGGTGCATGGTCGGCTCACCGCCGATGAACTGCACTTTCTTGACGCCGATGTAGGCGGCCTCGCTGATGAGGCGCTTCCAGTCGTCGGTGGTCATGCTGCCGTGCCCTACGGTGGGGCCGGCCTTGGCGTAGCAGAGGGACGGGCAGGCGAGCTGACACTTGCCGGTGATCTCCAGTTCGAGGAGCTCCGGCACCGCCGGACGGGCCGTGCTCGGGGCTGCCCGGCACGGGCGCGGTCCGCAGGTCCTCGGGCAGGCTGATGTCTTCCGGTGCGTACGTGCCGTCGTTGAAGTAGCAGGCCCATATGGCCTCGCGAGCGGCGTTGATGACGAGGCGGCCACGGCCCGGTTGGTGCCGAGCGAGAGCGCGCTTTCGTCCGGTGCGGCCGCTTCCGGGCCGATCGCCAGGAACTGGTCCTTGAGGCGATGTGGCGGCCGCGCTGATGGGGTGGACGCGGCCGCCGGGTGGGTTGTTCAGCAGGTCTCCTCGAGCTTCACGGAGTAGATCGCGACCCGCAGGACGCTTTCGCCGGACGTGCCGGGCGCCGGGTCCTGGCTGCAGACCTTCCAGTTGCTGTTGAGGAGGATCATGCGTCCCTCGGGCGAGGCGTCCTCCTCGTTGACCATGAAGCCCTGGCTGCGCAGAAGGCTCTGTGCGTCGGCGTGGTTCATGCCGACGACGTCGGGCACGTCCGGGACCTCCGGCTCGGCCTCCTCGGCCGTCGCCTCGACGACCTTGGGGGTGCTCTCGGCCGCCGCCGGAGCCTTGCTCTCAACCGGCGTCGGAGCCTTGCTCTCAACTGGCGCGGCCGGGGCGGTCACGGTCACGGTCGCCTGGGGCTTGGCGTCCGTTACCGTGCTGCTGTCCTTGCCCGCGTTCGCGACCCCACCGATGACGACGAGGACACCCACGCCGATCCAGAAGCCCTTCCGTTTGTACACGGGCTTCTTCGAGGACGGCGGGGTGTAGAGGCTGCTCATGAAATTCCTTGATGAGAGATGAGATGAAGGGGCGACAGCAGGTCAGTTGTGGATGACACGGTCCCATCCCCCCTGGTATGGGCGCTGATGGGCTCGGCCGAGTCAGCGGATGACGCCGACTCAGCCACTGAGGTTGATCCGGTCGACGCGGTCACTCCAGACGCCCAGTCACGCACCGCGGTGGCGGATGCGACTCTGGCCGCCGACCGGCTGACGGTGGTGCATCCGCGGACGCATCAGGATCCTCACTCGCGCGCCCAGCGTCCTCCAGAGGTTCCAGGATCCCATCGAGCAACTGCTGTACATCGGGATCGAAATCGGTCAGGGTCACCTCGACCTGCGCAGCACACAAGCATCTTTAACACGGCAGGTGCCTGCAGTCCGCCCATTACGCGGAATCACACGGACACGAACCTGCTTTCCTGGCACGAGACTCGGCACTCCCGGGCCGTGTGCGGTGCCGGGCAGCACAAGCGCGGCCCGTGGACGGCCGTTGTCAGTGGCGGCTGTCAGGATCTGCCGTCATGGGTAAGCGGCGAAGTGCTACCGAGGTGGCTGCAGTTGGGGCTCGGCTGAAGGCCGAGTTCGTTTCCAACCTGTCCAGCCCTGGTATGGCGCTGGAGGCCATGCCGCTGTCCTCCACGGACCGGTGCCAGTGGAGATGCTCGGCGGAAGGCTGCGGTCACCAGTGGCCCGCCCGGTTGCAGTTTCGCACCCGTAGCGTCAAACCCTCGGGGTGCCCTGAGTGCTGGAAGCGCCGCAATCGGTCTCCCGACCCGGGAGAATCGCTCGCCGAGCTGAATCCTGCGCTGGCACGGCAGTTCCGCCGCAACCTCAGCCGTCCCGACCGTGGCCCGGACACCCTGCGCCCGCAGTCCCATGACCTGTGCGAGTGGGAGTGCGCTCAAGGGCACTTCTGGCCGGCGACACTCGCCAACCGCACCAATGGACGCGGCTGCCCGGACTGCAACGGGCATGGCCGCTCCCCGTTCGAATGCAACGTCGCCATGCTCGTCCAGGCCGCCTCCAGGCTCAGCGTGGAACTGGACCACCGCCTCCGCCTGCCCGGGCGCCGTCAGGACCGCTTCGACCTGTACCTGCCCGAGCCAGCCCCGGGCCTGCTCATCGACCTGGACCCGGAATAGACCCACAACAGGCCAGGAAGCCTGGAACGTGACACCGCCAAAACCGCGGCAGCACTCGCCACCGGACTCGACGTGGAACGCATCCGAAGCCGCGGGCTGCCGCCCCTCCCGGTGCCCGGTCTGGCCCACAATGAGGCCGGGCCGGGGGTGAACCCCGAAGACTGGGCGGAAGCGGTGGGTGCCGTACTGCGACGCCGCGGCCTTTCCTGGCGACAGCTCACACCGGCCGCGGTCACCGCAGCGCTCACCAAGGGCGCGCAGCTGTGGGAGAGGGCCGTGGCCGGCCCCCGCGGTGTCGGCTGTGGACGTGGCGCCGCACCTGGAGGAGGAGTTCGTAGTGAACCTCACCAACCCCGGCAAGGCCCCTGACCGGATGCCGCCCGGCTGCAACGACGTGTGTCTGTGGCGGTGCCGGAAGCCGGACTGCGGCTACGAATGGAAGGCCGTACTGAACAGCCGGGCACTTACGGGTCGTGGCTGCCGCCGGTGCGGTTACGCACGTGTGGGCGCGGCCAACAGCAGGCCCGGTCCTGGTGGATCACTCGCCGAGGTCAATCCGACGATAGCTGAGGAACTCATCGAGGTGGTCGGCCACCCCGGCTGGACCGCGTTCGACCTGCTCCCCACGTCGAACAAGACATGTCAGTGGCGGTGCCCCGAACCGCACTGCCGCTTCGAGTACCCCGCCCCTCCAAAGCGCCGCACGGGCCAGTCGAGCGGATGCCCCCGATGCGCTCGCCGACGCAGCGTCGCCGCTAGGGTGCGTCCCAGGCCCGGCAAATCTCTGCAGGACGTGCACCCTGCCCTCGCCGACGAGCTTGTCGAAGTGATCGACGAACCGAACCTGACCGCGAAGGAGCTGAGGCCGAGCTCCACCAAACTGTGCCGGTGGGCCTGCTCGAAGCCCGGCTGTCTGGGACGCTGGGACGCCACGCCCGATCAGCGCTCTCGCCGCGGTGGCACCGGCAAACGATGCCCGGAGTGCCACCCGCCGCGCAAAAGCCCCACCCAGCCATGACCCCCGGCCCGCGCCTTCTTACCGCGATGCCGGTCCTGCCGCGTCACCGCATCACGTCGCCGTCCGCCCCCGCTGCACCGGCCGGCGGGGACGGGTCGCGGGTGGTGGGGGCCGAATGCCGCCCGGTGGCCGGTGAGGGAACGCTCCAGCATTCTGATGGCGGCCATCGCCTTGTGGCCAGTGCAGGAGAGCGAGGTGGGCCTGGCCCGTGAGGGTTGCCGGGTGCGCCCAGCCCAACGCCGTTGACGAACGGCGACGGTGTCCTCCAGCACCCGACGGCGCTGACGGCCTCTGGGCCAGCCACAGTGGATCTTGGCCTTTCAAGGACCAGCCGGTTGTCCTGGTAGGGGAAGTCCTCCTGCAGCACGGCGAAGGCTTCCTTGGCGCGGCGGCCGCCGAAGCAGACCGAGGCGAGATCACGCCGTGCAACGATGATCCGGGGGAGGGGGCAGCAGTATCTGCGGGGAGCCCGCGCGCTCTACAAGGTGCGCCGACGGGACTCCACTGAAGCGGTGATCGGTGGGATCACCGGCACCGTGCGTCGGCCGCAGACGCTCGTGCTGGGCCGCCTCGGTGCGGCAGGGACCCTCCAGCCGGTCGGCCGCAGTACGCCGCTGCGGCCGGATACGGCGCGCGACCTGACCGAGCGGCTGACACCGGCAAGGCCCGGACGCCCATGGGAGGGCGTACGGTTCACGACCTCGTGGGGGTCGCGCACGCCGCTCGACGTTGTGCTGGTCGAACCGGTTCTTGTCGCCGAGATCACGGTGGACACAGCGATGGAGCGCGGATCGTGGAGACACCCGGTGCGCTTCGCCCGGTTACGGCTGGACGTCACGGTCGCTGACGTCCCGCTTTTCGGCGCGGGCACCGAGCCGGCCAGTGGGTGACCGCCTCTCCCCCTCCGCTCCCGATGCGGTACGACGGGCGTCACGGGCCGGTGAGGACGTCGTGGGTGCCGATGCGGCGCCAGATGACGTGCTGTACGCCCTGGACTATCTCGGGCCCGTACTGCCAGGTCGCCCGCCCGTTGCCGTCCCACGTCATCTCGAAGACGCTGGGCGCGCTGCGGACGCCTTTCACACGGGGCCCCGCGCGGAAGCACCCGCGCCCCTGTGCGCAGATCGTCGACAAAGGCGTTGAACGGCCTGGCGGAAGCGGCGGCGCAGTTCGGGGGCGAGGCGGTCCTTTTCGGCTGTGAAGTGGGGCAGGGCTTCGTACGTGGGCACGGCGAACTCCTCCAGAAAGCACGAAGCCCCCGGCCGGGCGGCCAGGGGCGGTGGTGGTGTTCGTGTTGAAGTGGTGCGCTGGTGCGCGCTGTTTTGCTTGTCGGAAGGGGGCGTCATGAGCGATCAAGGTTGGTACGACGACAGCAGCTGCAGGGCCGCACTCCAGCAGGCTGCGCGAGCGACGCGGTGGGGCTGGGCAGCGATCGCCGGTGTTACCGGGCTCCTCGCTGCCGTTGCCGTAGCCCTGGTCGTTGTCCTGCTGGTCGTAGCAGTTGTTCTCGGATACACGGCTGTTTCTGTGTGGTAGAGACTGCTCGACTGATCTGAAACGGACCGGGTCGCGACGATCTGAGGCGAGCCGGCGGCGGGGAACGGCTCCGCTACGCAACGTCGAAGCCAGTCGCCATCGACAGCTGAGAAGGCTCAAGGCGACAGCTTCAGTGGATGGCTTCGGGCGCTATACGTGCGCGGGTGCCTCCATGGTCGTCTCCGCCGTCGCCCGGGCGACTTGTGAAAGGTGACAGTGCGTGGGAAGTCTGTTGAAAGGCATCTCCGGCGTCCGCTGGGGACAGCTGCGCGACGCGCGACAGCTCACCGCCGGGGACATCCCGCCGCTGCTCTCCCGGATCGCGTATGGAAGCGAGGACGCTGCCCGCCTTGCGATCGATGAACTGGGGGGCCGCGTCTGCGCGTTGGGTTTCGTGGTCGGCGAGGCGACCGCCTTTACGGTCCCATTCCTTCTGGAACTCGCTGAGGCCCCCTATGTGCCCTGCAAGGCCGAGCTGCTCGATCTCCTGCAGAGCATCTACCAGACCGACAACTGGCACTCTTCGGCCGCGGCGGCTGGCGGCCCGAACCGCACGAACTTCCGGGAGCAGCCTGCCTGGGAGGCGGCCGCCAGGGAAGCCGTGCGTGCAGGCCGACCGGTCATCGAGGGCCTCGCCTCATCCATACGACCGGAAGAGGCCGAACCAGCACGGAAACTGCTGTTGACGATGGACGAGGCGCCACCGTTCCCGGACCTCTGAAAGGGAGTCGCAGGTCCCGAACCGCACAGCCTCGAAAGAGCCCAAGGGCGACGCTCAAAGATCATTGCGGGACAGGGCTTACTGGCCCTAACAAAGTCTCTGGACGTGGCGATGGGTGATCAGGCAGACGGCGAGTCCGAGGAATGCCTCGTGGATGTCGTCGCGCCGTTCCCAGCGGATGCGCAGGCGGCGGAAGCCGTGCAGCCAAGAGATCGTCCGCTCGACGACCCAGCGGAAAGTTCCCAGGCCGGTGCCGTGGGGCTGGCCGCGTTCGGCGATCACTCGGCGGATGCCCCGTTCACGAAGGAGCCGTCGGTACTTGTCGTGGTCGTAGCCGCGGTCGGCGAAGAGCATGTCGGGCCGTCGGCGGGGCCGGCCGACGACTCCGGCCACGGCCGGGATCTTGTCGAGCAGGGGCAGGAGTTGGGTGACGTCGTTGCGGTTTCCGCCGGTCAGCGACACCGCGAGCGGGATGCCCTGGCCGTCGGTGATGATGTGGTGCTTGCTGCCTGGTCATGCGCGGTCGACCGGGCTGGGGCCGCTTTTGGGCCCCGTCGTGCGGCCCTGACGTGGGAGGAGTCGATCACCGCCCGCGACCAGTCCAGCTGGTTCTTCGAGCGCAGCTTGTTCAGCAGCAGCTGGTGCAGATGGTCCCAGACGCCGGCTTCGTTCCACGCAGCCAGGCGGCGCCAGCACGTCATGCCCGAGCCGAAGCCGAGCTCCTGGGGCAGGTACTCCCACTGGATGCCGGTGTACAGCACGAACAGAATCCCGCACAAGGCCTGCCGGTCGGGCACTCGCGGCCGTCCCTCGACCTGCTTGGGCGGTGGTGCGGGCAGCAACGGCTCGATCAGCGACCACAGTTCGTCCGACACGATCCACGGCCGCGACTGACGCTTCCCCATGCCTCACCAACGAGCGATCAACCCGACAGTCACATGATCAAACCGCTTTTGTTAGAGCCAGTTAGGCCGTCTCTTTCGGATCATGCTTAGGCGGCATCCCACGCTGCTTGCAGCCCGCTGAGTTGCGCCTTGCTGAGCGCAGGCTCAAAACCTTCGGGGAACATGAGTGTGAGAGGCTGCGGCCACATGCTTTCCGGCCCGTGCTCTTCACAGTGCAGAGCCACGAGATGCGGTCCCTCCCCGCAAGCCTCGCGTTGGTAGAAGCGGTCATGCGCCTGGCAGAAGTACGAGAACGCCGTGCAGTCGTCCTCGTCCGTCGGCTCGTAGAAACCAGGATCCCGGACGATCAGTGTCACCGGTTCTTGACGGTTGAACCGGGGGATGGGCCGAGGATCGCACCACAGCAGTCGAGGAGGAAGCACGCGATCATTCTGCCCCCAGTGCGGGTTCGAGTCAGCTTGCAAACCAGAGGAAGATGCCCGAGAGATGGAGTGCTGTTCGAGTCCGGGCGATGATTCTGCCGGAGATCGCGAAGGACCCAACCGCCGAACGGTCCGCAAGTACCCGTGCTCCCAAGGCCCGGTTGCCCCGCCTCGTCGGACGGCGCCCGGACATGGCCGTCGGCGGAAGGCGGATGAGGTCGCGCCATTGATCGATGCGATGCTGCGGTCCGAGATTCTGACCAAGGGAGCAGTGGTTCACGAGCGGCTGATGGCTGAGTACGGCTTCACCGGCACCTATCAGCGGGTCACCTGAACCGCAGCGGGCTGGTGTTCCTGGGGCAGGTACTCGGCTTCGGATCGGGCATGATCTGGGTGGCGGCGCCTGGCGGCCTGGAACAAGGCCGGCGGCTGGGACCAGTTGCACCAGCTGCTGCTGACCAAGCTGCGCCCGAAGAACAAGCCGGACTGGTCGGGGGATGATCGACTCCTCCCATGTCCGGGTCGCACGCCGGGGCCCGTAGGCGGGCCCAGCCCGGTCGATCGCGCACGGCCGGGCAGCAAACACCACATCGTCACCGACGGCCAGGTCATCCCGCTCGTCGTGTTACTGACCGGCGGGAAGCACAACGACGTCACCCATCTGCTGCCCCTGGACAAGCTCCCATCCGTCGCGGGACTCGTCGGCCGACGGCGCAGGCGGCCCGACATGCTCTTCGCCGACCGCGCCTACGACCACGACAAGTACCGCCGGCTGCTGCGGCAGCGCTGATGAGGCTCGTTGAATTTGACTCTGACCGCAGTTCGGTGAAACCCCAGGTCCGCGGCACGCATGCAGGATCGTTTCCTTGCGGGGTGACCCATATGTGGTCCTCCGCTCGATCGAAGATGTGCTGTTCCCCGGAGTCGATGTTGAACTGGAGCGGCTGGCTGCCAGCCCAGAGGTCGTGCTGGTGGAAGTGGCCGCGTGCGGCCCGTAGGCCTGTTGCCCAGGCTGTGGAAGCCCAGGGAGACGGAGGCACTCCGCCTACTGGCGGACGCTGGCCGAACGACCGCTTTCTGGAAGGAAACTAGCGATACGCCTTCGCGTTCGCCGATTCTTCTGTGACCGCGCCCGGTGCCGGCGGACGACGTTCGTCGAGCAGGTCCCCGGGCTGAGCGAGCGCTACGTACGGTCCAGCGTCGGACTGAGGCAGTGGCTTCGGGTGGCCACCGAACTGGGCGGCCGGGCCGGCGAACGCCTCTGCCGCAAGCTCAGCATCGATGCCGGCCGGACCCGCCTCCTCGGCTGCTGGAGGCGCCCGAGGTGCCCGAGCGGGCACCGCGGTCCTGGGCGTCGACGGGTTCGCGTTCCGCAGGGGCCGCACCTACGGGACCGTCCTCGTCGACGTCGAGACCGGCCGCGTTGTGGACGTGCTCCCGGACCGCACCTCGGAGACCTTCGCCACCTGGCTGCGCGAACACCCTGGCGCGGAGATCATTTGCCGTGACCGCGCCACCGCCTACGCCCGGGCAATCAAGGAAGCCGCACCCGACGCGATTGAGGTGGCCCGACAGGTGGCACCTGCTCCAAACCTCTTGGCCGCAGTCGAGAAGACCTGCCATCAGCACCGCTCCTGCCTGCGCAAACACGTCGGACAGGAGGAGCCGTCGCCCGAACCTCCGGTAATCGACCTGCCCGTACCGGAGCTGCCCCGCACACCCCTCGTCGAGCGCACCCGCGCCCGCTACGCGGACGTCCACCGGCTGCTGGAGCGGAAGTGGACGATCAGCGCCATCGCCCGCCACCTCGGCCTGGACCGCAAGACCGTACGCCGCTTCAAGACCACGATGCTGGATGAACTCCTCGCCTCCGCGAAGGACTTCGGCATCCACAAGGCCAGGCTCCTGGAACCGTTCAAGCCCTACCTGAACAGCCGGTTCACCGCCGGATACACCAGCGGCACCCGACTGTTCCACGAGATCTGCGAGCGCGGCTACACCGGCAGCATCCAGGTCGTGCGCTGCCACCTCGCCAAGCTCCGCGAGGGGACGGCCGAGCCGGTCCGCGCCGACATCCCCAGCCCGCGCCGTGTCACCTCATGGATCATGCGCCCACGCAAGACTCTCACGGACCAGGAGGTCGAGAAGCTGCTCGACGTCAGGATCGCCTGCCTGGACATCGCCCGGGCCCATGACCTGGCCCGATGCTTCCGCGACTTGTTAATCAACCGCCGCGGCGGCATGCTGCCGGACTGGATCCGGCAGGCCGAGCAGGATGCTCCCGCCCCGGTCCGCTCGTTCGCCGACTTCCTGCGTCAGGACCTCGACGCCGTCACCGCCGGCCTCACTCTCGAATGGAGCTCAGGCAAGGTCGAGGGCAACGTAAATCGGATCAAAACCATCAAACGAACCATGTATGGCCGGGCCTCGTTCCGGCTCCTGAGGATTCGCATCCTTACCCGGATCTGAGCGGGCTCGCCCTTCGACCAGCCGTCAGGGCTGGCAGCTGATCTGCCGAGAGAGCCCCTCGAAGAACTCCTGAAGACCGGATGCAGCAAGGTCGAACTGATCGAGCCATGAGGCGGTGGTCGACCTCCAGATCCGCCCGGAGCCGGCCAGTGCGAACAGATGGCCGCCCCCGTCGCTGGCGAATACCAGGGCAGGCTCTTCCCCGTCGATCTGGACGGCCCCGTACTCGCGGAAGTGGTCCGCGACCAGCGCGGCCGGGTGGACGAAGTAGCCGTTCTCCACATCGGGCAAGGAGATCTCGTCGATCACCCAGTACATCGTGGTCAGATCCGAGGGAATCGGTGTCAGCTCCACGAGCGCGTCGGTGGCCTGATGGCTCTCCTCCGAAGCGAGCACGACCTTGTTGCTGCCCGGCTCGAAGCCAAACCGCGCCTGGAACGACGCCATCAGCTTCGCGAGCGCCGCATCCGCCTGCTCGCACCAGCCGCGAAGCCACTCGGCATCAAGCCGATCGTCAGTCACGGTCAGCCCCTCTCGCCTCCGCCGCGACCCGCCCACGCGAGTCCGGAAGAACCTACAGGAGCATTCACGGAACTCCGGTCAGAGCCGATTTCACAGACCCTCATCAGTGCGGGATACGGCCCGCGGTCGCCAAGCGCGGCCAGCCACACGGCACCGGCCTGGGCACCTTCCGCAGGGTCGTCGAGCGGACGATGCCCTGGCTGCACGGCTTCCGCCGCCTAGGGAGTCGTTGGGAGAGACGTGACGTCATTCACCAAGCCTTCCTCGGGCTCGTCGTCTGTCTGATCATCCACCGACATGTCCAGAGGCTTTGTCAGGGCCAGTACGGCCGCACGGGATGCGGATGGGCTCAAGCCAGTGACTGGTACAGAGTGATGTCCTTCAAGGAGTGCCCGCCTCGATCTGCTGGGGAATCGAGAACACGGTTCCGCAGTTGGGACACGGTGCATGGCCAAAGATCAGCGTGAGGGCCTCGGCGGCTGCGTCTTCACCAGCCCCGACGGCCAAGCCGTGCAGGCGCGCAGCCAGCTCGTTCAGCTCGTCCGGCGGAACTGGTCGCCCCTGCCCATCCGTCGGTCTGGGGCTGTTGAACGAGACGAGGTCACTATCCCTGCGGCGCACCCCACATTCGGGTGGGCTCACGTCGATTTCCAAGGGGCTGGAACATGCAGGGCAAACCACCTCGTAGGTCATGCGGGAGAGTTCGGCACCCCAGACCGGCACTCCTTCGAAGGCCAGCAGCAGCTGCAACTGCTCGAGATAGTCCAGACCGTGGGCGCCCAAGCAATCGCCGCCAATCGCACGCTCCGTAAGGGGCCGCAGCTCAGCGATCACCTGTGGATACTTCGACAGCACGTATCCACGCGGATGTTCCTGCTCCTCGGCCGCGACGATGCTTCCAGCCAGGCAGAGGGCGTACATGCCGTCGCCTGGCCGGCGCCCCATGGCGACATCGGCAAGTAGGGGCAGGGCGACGAAGCTCGCTGAGTACACGGACCCTTGGTGGTACAGGCTCGACACGAGGTCTTCCCAGATGACGTCATCTTCGTCACCACCTAGCCGGTCGAAGAGCACAGGTATGTCTTCCGCCGTGCCGTACGCATGCTCAAACTCTGTCCAGTCAACTGCCATGCGGTGGATTGTGCACCCAGCCTCTGACAACCACTGCTCTGAGACGGCGGGAGGCCAGCGGCCATCACGGAAGGTGGATGAGGTCGCGCCGCTGATCGATGGGATGCTGTGGTCCGAGACTCTGATCAAGGGGGCAGTGGTTCACGAGCGGCTGGTGGTTGAGTACGGCTTCACCGGCACCTACCCGCGGGTCACCTGAACCGCAGCGAGTGGCGGCTCATCGAATGATGCAAATGCCTGGCAGCGGAGAGGTCTCTTCATCTGCTGCGGCGAGGACTTCTCGCGCCAAATGCCGGGCACGTCCCCACCCTGCGTCGGTGGACAAAGCCTCCCTGGTCCACCGATCCACGTTCGCGTCCTGGGACATCTCGCTGAACACTTCATCGATCGCCTGCAGCAAGGGCAGCGCATCACGACTGAGCTGACCCTCATCGACCAGTCGCCCCACAAGGCGGAAGGCATCGTCGAAGCCCAGGGCGATCTCGTCCGGCGGCACGTCGTACTTGTCCAGCCAAGCCACCTGAGTCGAAGCAGGGGATGCGACCACGACGAGCGCTTCCATCAGCATGCGACGACGCGGTGAAAGGCCCGGACTCTCCACAAACTGATCCTGCCACGAATCCGCTCGAGCCGAGCGAACAGCCTGCCATCTCGCCGACCACGTTCGTCCGTACCTGCTGAGCACACACTCACTCTCGCGTACGCCAACACCCGCTACACCACGGGTCCGATGTTCCCTTCGAGGACCGTCTGGATGATCTGAGGCCGGTTCCCACAGGGCCAGGATCTCGTTGGCGAGAGCCACGATGGGCAGGGGGTCCCGATCGCTGTGCACCACGATGGCTGCGGCCGACAGGCTGGACGGTACGGCTCCGGCGTCCAGCAGGACGCGCCACTCCTCCGGGGCCGAGCTCCAGGATCTCCAGCCCGGCGAGCTCGCTGATCTGCAGGGGGTCGGCCAGCGTGCCGGGGTAGGCGATGAGGGTGTTTTCGACGGGACCAGGTACCCAAAATTTCGAACGGCCTTGTGTGCCTTCGCTGTTAATCTGCGGCTGCCCATAACAAGACAGTGAAGAGGTCGTGCATGCGAACAGGCAGCTCCGGCACCGTAGCCGTGCTCGCGGGAGCCCTCTCCCTCGGCGTGCTCTGCGCTCCGCCCGCCCAGGCCGCGGACACCGGGATCGAGGTGACGAACATGGTCGTGAACGGGGGCAGAACCATCATCGTGGGGCCCACCGTGACGCAACGCCCGAAGTTCTCCTTCCACGTGACCTTGCCGAGGGGAGTCTCCTTCGACGACGTCGACGTACACCCCGTCGTTCACCGCTACGACACCACGCCCGCCCGGGCCTACGAGAGATCCGCCGAGATCCCCTGGAGCGGTGTGAACTGCGGCTACGCTCCCTCGGGCGGTTATGACTGCAAGGGCGACTTCTACCTCGACCGATCCTTCCTGGACTCCAACGGGGACGCCACGACCTGGAAGTTCGCCGTGATAGCCAAACTCTGGGAGGGCAGCGAGCTCAAGAAGGAGGAGTTCCTGACAGGACTGGGCTACATCCGCCTCAAGCGTGACGCTCGCGTCACTGTCAACGCCTCGCCCGAGCCCGTCATCAAGGGCAGGCCCATCACCGTCATCGGCAAGATCATCCGCGCCGACTGGGCGCTGAACAAGTACACCAACTACGCGGGCAAGCAGGCGACGCTGCAGTTCCGCAAGGCCGGCACGAACACCTACACCGTCGTCAGGACGGTGACCGCCAACGCCACCGGTGACCTGCGCGCTGCGGTCACGGCCTCCGTGGACGGCTACTGGCGCTGGTCCGTCGGCGGCACTGCCACCACAGCAGGCGCCGGCTCCACCGCCGACTACGTCGACGTCCGCTGACGGTGCACCGTGAAGTCTGGCCGTGCCGCGGAGCGCTGCACTGCGAACTCCTGCCGGCCGGCACACGGGCGGGGCAGGCGGGTGGGGACGGATGCGGGTGAGATGGAGAGGCAGTACAACCTTCCTCGCTGCCCGGGAGTCTCACATCCGCCGCACGCCGTGATCACTTGTGGCCGGCGGCCGGCAACGGGCACGATCCAGGTTCTGTGGTTCGCGGGCGCCGCTGGGGTCCGCGGTTGGAGGGGGTTTTCATGCGTCACCCGGTCCGTCTTGCCGTGGCGGTGGCCGTAGCGGCTTCGCTCACCGGCAGTGTGCTGGCTGTCTCGGCCGGGAATGCCGTCGCGGCGCCGTCGAGGCTGGCGGACGACTTCAACGGCGACGGATTCCGTGACCTTGCCGTCGGGATGCCGGCCAAGATGGTCAACGGCAAGCGAGGCGCCGGCGCCGTCCTGGTGACGTTCGGCTCCGCCCGGGGCCTGACGTCCCAGCACGTCACCGTCTCGCAGAACTCCACCGGTGTGCCTGGCGCGGCCGAGGCCGATGACCACTTCGCCAGCAGCCTCGCGAGTGGGGACGTGAACCGTGACGGGTACGCGGACCTGCTGGTCGGCAGCGAGGGGGAAGGCGTTCCCGGGGCGTCGCTGAGCGGTGCCGTGACGGTGCTGTGGGGCGGTCCGTCGCCCCTGCGCAGCGGTCTCCTCCTGCCGTCGGGGCCGTCTTACCCATCCCGGATGTTCGGGGCCGACATCGCCGTCGGTGACTTCACCGGGGACTCCGCCCCCGATGTCGCGGTCAGCACGGCGACGTCGCTGAAGCTGTACTCCGGCACCTTCACCCGTACCACGGCACCATCCGGATACGAGGTTCCCGCCGCAGACGGCGGCGGCTGGCACATCACGGCCGGCGACTTCAACGGCGAGGGCAAGGACGAACTGGCCGTCGTCCTGCGCGATGCCACGATCGTCTACGGCCAGACGCCCGGCACGACCGACCTTGCCTCCTTCAGCGAACAGGCCCGCCTCGCCGGCGGGAACGCCGTCGCGGCCGGAGACCTCAACGGCGACGGCCGTGACGACCTCGCCATCGGCCTGTCCGACCCCCGTCTCTACCCCAACGGCCGCCCCGACCCCAGCGGCGCCTCCGGCTACGTCACCGTCCACTACGGCACCGCGAACGGCCTCGACCCGGCACGACGCATCTACCACCAGAACACCGCAGGCGTCCCCGGCGGCAACGAGCGCGGAGACAACTTCGGCGCGGCATTGGCCATCGGCGACATCAACGGCGACCACCGCGCCGACCTCGCCGTCGGCATCCCCTACGAGTCCCTCGCCCAGAGTGTGAGGGCGGGTGACGTCGTGGTCCTGCGGGGCGGATCCGGCGGGCTCACCACCACCGGCGCAGCGCACTACACACAGGACACCCCCGGCGTCCCCGGCACCTCCGAGAACGCTGACGTCTTCGGCTCCCAGGTCCGCCTCGCCGACTTCAACCGCGACGGCAAGGCCGACCTCGCCGTCACCGCCCCCTACGAAGACGAGGGAAGCGGCGCGGTCTGGCAACTGCGCGGAACCAGCAGCGGCCTCAGCACCAGCGGCGTCACCCTCTTCGGCCCCACGCAGTACGGCGTCGCCTCCGGCTCCGAAATCGGCACCACCCTGCTCGACTGAGACACGGGCCCCGGACACGGACAGGCCCCAGCCGTGTCCGGGGCCCCGGACCCTCAACGTCCGGTGGCACACCGGCCGCAGCGTCACCAGTCTCGCGAACTGCACCCTGGACAACCCGGAGAACGGCTCGATCCACTTCGCATCATCCGCAGAGATCACCCCATGCCCAGCCAACGCACCAACCGTCCACACCAATTACGGGACAACCTCGAAGGCCGGGGCTCCGCTGAACACCTCGATACACAACCGCGGCCGGCTGCGCAGAGCTAGGCGATGTTTCTCGGATCTCCTAACGTGAGTGGGGAGTTGGGTCACGCTGGCTGTATGGGTCGTGGTGATCTGACGAATGCGGAGTGGGATCGGCTGAAGTCGTTCTTACCTCCTGGTGGTGCGCGTGGGGGCCGGTGGAGTGATCACCGTCGGGTGATCAACGGTGTTCTCTACCGGGTGCGGACGGGGGTGCAGTGGCGGGATCTGCCGGAGCGGTTCGGGCCTTGGGAAACGGTCTACAAGCGGCATCGCCGTTGGTCAGCGGACGGCACGTGGAAGATGCTGCTGTCGCGGATCCAGGCTGCCCAGGATGCCGCGGGGCAGATCGACTGGGAGGTGTCGGTGGACTCGACCGCCGTTCGTGCCCACCAGCATGCCGCCGGCGCGAGGAAGACACCGGCGGCCGCGTTCTCTCAAAAGGGGGCCGAGCGAGGGACGAACCAGGTTGATCCGGTGTTGCGGAAACTGACGGTCCGGCTGGAGGAGGTGGTCAGGTCGGCGAGTGTCTGGGACGTTCCCGGGGCGGCTTCACCACCAAAATCCATCTCGTCGCCGACGGACGGTGCAGGCCTCTGGCCTTCGTCCTGACGCCTGGATACTACGGTGACGGCCCCCAGCTCGCGCGGGTGCTTGAGGAGGTCTCCGTGCCGCGTGTCGGGGTCGGGCGACCTCGCAAACGGCCCGACCGCGTCCTGGCGGACAAGGCCTACACCTCCCGCGGCAACCGCCGCTACCTGCGACGACGCGGAATCCCACACACCATCCCGGAACGTCTCGACCAGCAAAGACATCGGCAGAACCGAGGTTCCCGCGGCGGGCGGCCCACCGAGTTCGACAGCGAGCTCTACAAGAAGCGCAACACCGTCGAGCGCGCCATCAACCGGTTGAAGAGCTTCCGCGCCGTGGCCACACGCTACGAGAAACGCGCCTACACCTATCTCGGAACTGTCACCTTCGCGGCCCTCATGGTCTGGCTCAGAACATGATCCGAGAAACATCGCCTAGGAGCAGGGCAGCGCGGACCATGGCGTCACCCTCCGCGGCGAACCTGCCGGCCAGAGCGGATCGGACGCTGTGCTCGGGGTCGGCGGCCGTCGCCAGAACATAGGCGGCGTCGATGCGGATGGTGCGCTCGTTGTCGTCGAGGAGCGCCAGGAGTGCAGATGTGTCGGCAGTGATCGCGGCCCGGGCGGCGGCCACCGACCAGCCGGCCGGGTAACCGCTCACTTCGAAACCGTAGTCGTCGCAGTCGGGGGAGTGGCGCCGAGGCTCGGTGCGGTGAAGAAGGAATTCCTCGCGGGAGGCAACGCCGAAGTACCTGGCGCGTGCCGGATCTTAGAGTACGCCGAGCGCCGCGCCACGCTGCGGGTGGTGGGCATCGGTGGCGATGGGGATCAGGAACGGTACGGCGAGGGCGGCGGCAGCCCGATTGTCGTTGGCACACAGGCCCCGCAGCACGTCCCTCGCGCGGGGAGCGCGACCGTCGTCGGTGCGCAGCAGGTGAACGGCCTGCCGGGCGCGGTCCCTGTGGGAGAAGTTCCCCCACGGGACAGCGTCGAGGGGCAGCACGCGCCGGCTGCCGGACAGGATGCCGGCCACCACCGCCCGCACGTCGAACTCGCCTCCCGCGAACAAGGCCCAGTCCCTAACAACAACACCTCTCACCACCGAATCCCCAGCGACTTGATCATGCCGGTCCCGACAGCCCCGCACGACGGCGGCCTGCGGACCCCCCAGCCGCTCTCACAGTCACCCGTCCCACTCAGCCACTGTGACCGTGCACGATAGTTGGCCCGTAGGGCCAGGTCCTCGCTCAGCCACGGCAGAGATGCCGCAGGCGTCCGAATGGGTCAGGGTGTGGGCGAGGCCTCGGTGAGTGCCATCCAGTCTCGGATCGTCTTCTGGTGCGATCCTTTCGCCGTACTCGCAGCCACCGCCTCGGCGTCCTCGACGGAGCACGGCATTCCTGCTCGGGTGAGCAGGACGAGTGGCCACCCAGGGCCCGCGCCGGCCGGCTCCCCGTCGAAGGCGGTCCAGTCCCAGGGGCCGCCGAACCGCCATGCCCGGCCGACGGCATCGGCGACCTCGTCGCCCACTTGGAGGGATGCGTATGGGCGCATCAACAGTTCGAAGGTGAAGGGAATCCCATCGCCAGGGTGGATGGTGTACCCCGAGCCGTCAAGATGGCTCTCGTCCGGGAACTCGCGATAGGACAGACCTCGGGGCAGCACGGTCACGGTCTGGGTGGGATGTGGCAGCCAGGCCGTCTCCAGCGGGGGGTCGTGGTGTTCCACGTCCGTCACGTGCACGACCGTGGGCGGCACGCCAACACGGCAGACGTCTCCCGCCTTCAGATGCTCGGGCGGGGGGTCCGTTCGAAAGAGCTCGGCCTCCACCTCAGGCGAGAAGCTCCCACCGCTGTTCACGCCGAGGGCGACGACCCCGTTCCAGCGCGCGAACTCGTTCTCGGTGTCGATTTCCCACCACGGCCATCGCACCGACACGTGATCCCACGTGACACCCTGCACGACACGGGTAACCGTGAAGGGGCAGGCAACGGACAGCACGTCACCGACCCGGAAGTCCCCCTCATCAATCATGCGATCAGGGTAGACGGGTTCCTTTGGCGGCTTACGCGGCCTACCAGCCAGGACGCCCCGTCGGGCCTGCTGGCCACCTAACGCGCACACGGGCCAACCAGCGTCCTCAAAGGCCAACTATCGCGCACAACTGGAACCAGGTGTGACCGAGCACGATAGATGGCGTCATTGGCGGAGTCAGGCCGGAAGCCCATTCCCTTGTGCCACCTTCAGAAGAGGGCTTGGACGGCATAGACCGTGCCGAGGGCAGCTGCAAGGGCACCCAGCAGTAGTCGCAGGGCGGTTTCGGGGAGGTGCGGTTGAAGGCGCGCGCCGAGGTAACCGCCGATGAGTCCGCCCAGGCCGCAGGTCAGACCAGCCACCAGTCGGGCGCGACAGGGCCGGGGCTGACCGTGGCCAGGGCGGCGTAGGCGGCGGCTCCGGCGATGGAAGTGGTGAAGGTCGCGGCGAGGGTGGCGGGTGCGAGACGGTTCATCGGGATGCCGCGGGCGGCGAGGACGGGGCCGAGCAGCGAGCCGCCGCCGATCCCGTAGATCCCGCCCACCACGCCGACGGTCAGGGCCAGCGCGGCGAGCGCGGGCGCCGAGGGCTCGCCGACCTGTGGGCCGGATCGGCGGGCCGGGCGCAGGGTGCGCGGGCACAGCCAGATGCCGAGTGGTAGGAGGAAGGCGGCGACCAGGAGGCGGAAGACGACGGGGCCGGGGAGGGCGAAGACTCGGATGGCGGCACCTGCGAGAACGCCGGGGAGTGTCCAGGCGACGAGTTGGCGGGCGAGACTGCCGCGCGGGGCTCCGTCGCGGCGGTAGCGCCAGAGGGCTCCTGGCCCGGCCACGACGTTGAAGAGCAGGTTCGTCGGCGTGACGGCGGGGCTCGGCACGCCGAGGACACTTAGTTGGACGGGGAGGAGGAAGACCGCGCCCGAGACGCCGACTGGCGCGGTCACCGTTGAGATCACCAGGCCAGCCGCGAAGCCAGCCCAGATCGTCCACTCCACCGCTGCTCCCGCCTCATCTCTGCTGCTGGGTCAGTATCGGCCGACCGGACCGTGCTTGTGGGAGGCTGCAACGAGATGTTCACGAGCAGCAGCCCGGCGTCCGCAGCCGTCTACGGGGTCGACGGCGGTTGAGGTGGGTGCTGTGGTGTGTGCGGCCGGTGCGCAGCAGCCCTTCTCGGCGGCGTCCGGGCAGGTCTTGTCCGTCTCGACCGCGACCACCGATGCCAGGAGGTGGAGAAAGGGAAGGCGGGGATGATGTCGTGACGGTCACCCCACTGGTCGCCGCTGCGATGGCGGATTTCACGATTGAGCGGTACGGGCGCTGACCGCGCGCCCGGATCAGGTCGAGAGTCAGACGCTGGAGTTCAGGCGCGAGTACTCTCCGGCTTGTTGAAGTTGATCGCCGCCATGGTCAACACCTACGGCGGCATGATCCTCGTCTGGTTCAACAATCGCGCCGCCGACGGCGAGGACCGGGTCGTGGGCGTCGACGCCCAGAGCGCGCTCGACCAGTCGTCCACGCCCCGCGCACCGGAAAGAATGTCGAGATCATCCCGCTCACCTCCGCCATTCCTTGTCGGCGTGCAGTCTCTTGGGCCGGCGGCGCCGGGGCCCACGGCGGGACCGGACGGGCGGGATGCCGCGCACGAGAGGCTCCAGGCCCTGGCTGTCGTGCATGTTCGCGCCGGAGACACCCAGGGACAGCGGCAGCCCGTTCCTGTCCGTGATTAGGTGGATCTTCGATCCCAACTTGCCGCGATCGGTCGGATTCGGTCCCGTCAGTGGCCCCCCTTTGTGGCCCGCAGGCTCACGGAATCGATCGCGCACCGCGACCAGTCCAGCTCGCCTCGCACTCCGAGTTCGTCGAGGATCACGCGGTGGAGCCTCGCCCAGACCCGGTCCGCGGTTCCACTGGGCGAACCTTCGGTAGACCGTCTATGCCGGCCACGAGGTCTGGCGGTTGCCGTAGGGCAGATGTGCGCTCATGACGTACGGTCCGCTTCCGCGACGAGTTTGCGGGCGGCTTTGAAGAAGGGCGTACTCCGCATCTACGCATTCACAGCGGTCACCGCTCCGTCGTGGCGTCGGCGGCGCGGGGCCCGGTTGATCTCCTCGGCGGTGGGTGTGAAGACGTCGTTGATCACTGACGTGCGGCGGGGGTGGACGCAGCCTTTGCCGTAAAAGCCGAGGTTCTTGGCTCGCTCGGCGTCACGGCGCAGGACTCCGGGGTCGTCGAGCCCTTGCTGGCTCCACCAAGGCGACGCTGAGCAGACACCCGTCGCCAGCGCGGCTGCGTTCCAGAGCATGACCGGCGGCCTCCTTCCCCGGCCGCCCGCGCTGATTGCGTGGCGACGTGACCGCGGTCTGATCACGCTTGGCTTCCCGTGTCGGTTGTGTCATTCGCCAGAGGGCGGTTTGCGGTGTCTGCCTCGTCCGGCCCGGAGCGGCTGGGGCTGTGCTGCCGGGGCGGCCTCCGGTTCTTCGGCGCGGGGATACAGGAGGCGTTGGGCCTCGGCGAAGCTTGCGGCGAATCCGTAAGGCTCCCAGGCGTAGCCATTCCACCGTTGGATGGCGCGGGGCGCGTCGGGGTGGAGGTGCGAGCCTTGAGGGCCGGCGCCGGAGACGAGCGGCACGGCGCGCAGGCGTCCGATCTTCGCGTCGCGGCGTTTTGCCCAGAGCGACAGGGGTTCGTCGTCCATCAGGATTCCCAGTGTTGCGCGGTGACCGAGCTGGCCTGGGCAGCGTAGTGGCCCGGCTGGTGATCGTGCCGTGCCGGATCAAGCAAAGTGCTGCACCCAACGCAGCGCCGGGTGGCCGTCGATCCAGTAGGTGTGGGTCTCTCGTGTGATGTGCAGCCGTACGTTGGTGATGTCGGGGCGTCCGGCGTCCTGCCAGGTGGTGAGGGTCTGCTCGATCGTGTCCCACAGGGCGAGCGGGCCGCCCTGGCGGACGGTCCAGGTGTCTTTGTACGGGGTGAACGCGGCGAACGATTCTCGGTCCGGGTCGAACAGGTACAGCAGGCGGGCGCCCTCCTGTGAGGTGGCCCGGGTGAAACGCGCACCGGGTGCGGTGAGCTGTGCGAGGAAGGCCGGCATCCAGTCCTCCAGGAGCAGCGGCGACAGTGTGGTCTTGCGTTCGCTGTCGGCGTAGGCGGTACGGGCGGAGAAGTCACCGGTGATCGGCTCCTCGGCCTGGGAGCGTGCCTGCATGAACGAGCTGCGGCTAAGGATCCGGCCCTCGGCGGTGCCGTCGTCGGAGACCGTGACTTTGGCGAGCCCGGTGCCGTAGTGCCATGTGCCGCCGACGGTAGCGAGGATGATGCCGCCCGACTTGGTCTGGCGCAGCCATGTGTAGGGGATGCGGCGGACGGCGCAGGTGGCGATGATGCGGTCGTACGGTGCACGGGGTGGATGCCCGAGGAGTCCGTCTCCGGTGAGGGTCCACGTCGAGAAGCCAGCTGTCTCCAGTGCGGCGTCCGCACGTGCCGCAACGTCTGGGTCCACCTCGATCGTGGTCACGTTGTCCTCGCCGAGGCGGTGGCACATCAGTGCGGTGGAGTAGCCAGTTCCGGTACCGATCTCCAGCACGTGCTGCCCGTCCTCCACCGCCAGCTTCTCGATCATGTCGATGACAGTGACTGGGGTCGTGGACGAGGAGGTCGGAGAGCCTTGCACTGGGCCGCTGGCCTGTTCGGCGGTGAGGCGCCCGTCGAGTTGGGTGGTCAGGGACTCCACGCGGTAGGCGATCTGCACCCACTCGGCTGGGTCGGTTCTGGTGGCTGTGACAGGACGCCACTGCCCGCCCTCCATGGGTAGGAACACGCCGGGGTGCAGGAACAGTTCCCGAGGCACCGCCTCCACCGCAGCCCGCCACGGGGGGCTGACGAGGACGCCGAGCTGCGTCAGGCGGGCGGCAAGGGCCCGTCGCTGAGGGATGGTGTCGGTCATGCGGCATCTCCGTGCGTCAGCAGTTGAGCGAATGCGGCGGACATAGAAAGGCCGGTGGCCTCTTCCAGCCACCCCCACTGCCCGTTTGGGTTCAGCTCCAGCCACCACAATCCGTCCGCCTTGTCGACCGCCAGGTCGAAGCTGCCCGAGACCAGTCCGAAGTGGTCGAGGAATGCCAGAAGTCCCTTCTCCACATGGCGGGGCAGGTCCACCACGCTGTAGGCCAGGGCCGAGTAGTCCCTGCGCCAGTCCAGCATCCCGGACTCGATCCGCACGGCGAAAACCCGTCGGCCGACCACGAGTACGCGCACGTCGGCCACTTTGTCCACGACCGCTTGGAACAGGTGCGGAACGACTCGCACGCCTTCGTCGATCTCGCCCGCCGTCACCAGATCGGCCCACCCCGTGACAGGAACACCGTCCCGCTGGTAGGGCGTCCACCGGAGAGTCTTGAAGATCACTCGATCGTGGCCCGCGATGAAATGCCTGGCCTCGGCCGGATCGTTCGTCACCAGCGTCGGCGGGACGGCCATCCCGAGTCGCTGGGCGACGGCGAGCTGGGCAGGCTTGTAGTCCGCAGCAGCATTGCGGAGCGGGTGGTTGACCCACAGCGGCTCGTGCAGGGCATAGAGGATGCCGCCGAGCCCGTAACGCACCTGCGCCGCCGCGAAGCGAGCGTCGTCCGCACCGAAGCGGTCGAATGCGGGCCACACCGGGCGGCGCCAGTACACCGAGCGGAACGCCGTCAAATCGGCTGTGCGTGACGGGGTGCGGACCTGCCCCGTCACGGGGGCAGGTCCGGTCCCGAACCGCGCGGATATGGCCAGGTCGGCGCCTATGTCCGCGGGGTTGAACCGGACTACCGGCACGCTGCGCCGGTTCAGCTCAATGATCACCATGTCGGCGGTGACGTCGTCTGCTTCGGTGGCCACGAGGACCGCCTTCTTCTCGGCTGCGGCCACTGGTCAGTCCTGCTCGGAGTCCTGGTCGTGCCCCTGGTCCGGGGCGGAGTCCAGGTTCGTGGTGGTGCTGGTCTCGGTGCCCTTCCCCGTGCCGTGCTTACCCATCTCGATCACTCGCCCGGCGTGGTCGGCGTAGACGCCGAGTTGGGTGTCGGGATCGAGGCCGACCGAACGGTAAGGGCGGCGGGTGACGCTCGGGTACGGAGCGAGCCGGCTGGCACCCCAGGGACGTAAGGCGGTGAGGACTGCGGTGGTCATCGCATTTGCCTCCTTTGTGGCTGTGGCTGCGTCGAACCAGAAGCTACGGTCACCGTGGATGAAGTAGGACTGACTGTGGGTACGGGTTGGATGAACGAGAGCCCAGGGGGCGGCATGGCCGCAGCAGGTCCTGCACGGGTACGGGCGGCAACCGGCACGATTGCTGGGTTCGTGCTCCGCGTCGCCCGCGAGAGCGCGAGCAGCACGCAGGCTGGTATGGCCGAGATGATGGGTGTGGACCTCGCGACTTGGCAGGCCTGGGAGACCGGGCGAAGGCCCCTGGCCAACATGAAGGCCGGAACTTTCCTGAACCTGCGACGGTGCTTACTTGCCCTGGGAGCAGATCCCCAGGTGCTCCACCTCTTCGATCCGGCAATGGACGCAGACCGCGTCATCTCCGCCACGATCCACCCGCAGGACACCGCACGCCATCCCCTTGCCGGCTGGGTGCACACCCGCGATACGGCTCACATGCTCGCCTGGGCGCTGGACGGAACAGCCCCACCCCTTCTCGCGCGCAGAGCCACAACCGGCCGCCGAGGACCTGCCGCCAGGGCGCCCCTGCTGCCCGCAGCCGAACGCAGCGCATTCTTCTCCCAGCTCCGCGAGACGGCGGAAAGGGCCCTAAGGTCGGGAGAAGACGGACTGCTCCTGCACCGGCAGGCGCTCTACCTGTGCTCCTACGACCAGGCGCCAGAAGCGATCGCGTGGGTGGGTCAGGCGCTGCACGCACGCCGCGACCTCATCGCCACACGCGGCTGGACGCCGCACTGGCCGACCGCCCGGTCAACGGCCGCCGCCCTTGTCCGCCTCGGTGACAGTCAGCCCCTGCTCGATTTCATCGACAGGGCGATGGCGGACGATGACGCCGCCGAATCAGCGAATCTGAACTACTGGGCATACTGGCTCGGGTCGATCCAAGAGCCCCAGCGGAACGACGCCTTCATGACACAAGGAACCAATAACTGGGAGCCCGTAGGCCTGTTCAGAGGACTCGCTACAGGACTTCAGCAGGCCCCCGCGTACGTAGACCTCTACGTGCACTCGATCTGCGCTCTCCTGACAGCCCACCGGTGGCTGCCCCTGGCGGATCAGGACCTGACCCACCGCCTCGCCGTACACACCACCCAACTGCTCGACCACAACGCAATCTCCCCGCGAGCACGGCGGGAACTCAGCTCGGTGCATTACGTTTTGCGCGAGAACCGCACATGACACATCGGAGGACACACCTTATGGCGGACCGAGAGCAGGAGCAGGCAAAGGGCACGGCTGGCTTCCTGCTGGAGATGGGGATGCTCAAGCGCGCCAAGCGGTCCGGATGGTGGATCGCCGGGGTCAAGGACCCCGAGACCATCGCCGAGCACAGTTTCAGAGTCGCCCTTATCGGCTCTGTACTCGCCATGATGGAAGGCGCCGACCCTGCGAAAACCGCTCTCCTCGGCCTGTGGCACGACACCCAGGAGACCCGCGTCAGCGACATCCCGCACATCAGCCGCCGCTACCTCGAAGCCGCCAGCAACGAGAAGGTCACCGCCGATCAGGTATCCGCCGCGCACCCGGCGGTCAAGGCTGGCGCTCAGCGGATCGTGGAAGAGTACGAGCACGGGGACTCCCTCGAAGTGATCTGTGCTCACGACGCGGACAAGCTCGAATGCCTCCTGCAAGCAGTCGAATACCGCGAACAGGGCTGTACCAATGTCCAACCCTGGATCGACAGCAGCATCGCAAAGCTCAAGACCGCAGCCGCACAATCCCTTGCCGACGCCGCGCTCAGCATGACCTCGATCGAATGGCAACAGACCTACTTGCGCTGACTGGCAGCAACGGACCTCAGACCGCCTTTGAGATCTGCCGTGGAGCCGGAGGGCCCAGCTCAGTTTGAAGTACTGGCGGGGCGATCCAGTCTCGGTGATCGGTAGGATCGGCGGGCCGGAGGGGGATGCGATGTTGCAGGTTCTGTACAGCGGGGCAACCAGAGAGCTTGAGCTCTCTGGGACGCGTCAAGGGCTCTTGAGGCTCGGGCAGCTGTTGCGGGGGAGGGCCGGAAGCTGTGGTCTTTCGGAGAACTTGCACCCCTTCCCCTACGAGAGGTCGCTGTCCAAGATCGCCACGCCAACCGCCGTACGGCTACGGCACTTGGCCCTGATCGCCAACCGGAGCGGGCATCTCCTGATGCATCTGCGTGGCGACAGCCCGGGGACCGGCTGGCCGGACACCTGGTCACCAAACGGCGGCAAACCAGAGGCCGCCGATGCCGGCCCGCGCGGCACCATCGTGCGGGATGAAAGCACCCAGACGAGGGCAGGGATGAGAGCCGCATAATGGCCCTGACCTGCGTAAACGCCCTCTAGGAGGGCCCGCTGCAGAGCCGCCACGGGCAGTACCGCCCCGTCGAAGTTCGCACAGCCCAGGCGGACCCGGCCTCCTTCGGCCTTCCGGGCTGCCGACACGACCTCACGTCACGGCGCCCGTGACGGACGCGAGCCCGGGACCGGTGCGGCGGCGTCCGTCTCGTGAGCCTGGGCCGCTGCGGAGGGTTCCCCGTGGTCGCGGCAACTGCCGCCTCCCAGCAAGCGCTTGGCTAGAGCGAAGGCGTCCTGCGTCTTGGGGTGGGAGGTGCCCAGTCGGGTGTTCAGGATCAGTGCGCCCCTGCGCGCGAGGGCCGCCGCGGTCGGGTCGCCCAGCGCGTGGACGGCCCGGGCCTTGAGCAGCAGGGCGTACCCGATGTACAGGTGGTCCGGCGCGTAACTGGTCTCGCGGATCCGTAACGCCCGGGAGATCAGCGGCATGGCCGCGGCGTGGTCGTCCAGGTCAAGGTGGACACTTGCTAGGGCTATCAGGTCGAAGCTCACGTACGGGTCGTCCGGCCCGTATGCCGCCTCGTCGATCCCCAGTGCCCGCTCGGCCAGGGGTACCGCTGCCTTGTGATCACCGAGGAGGTGGCAGATCCGGGCCAGGGTGGCTAGGTCCGTCGCGATGGCGGGGCTGTCCGCTGGCAGACAGGACTCGTGCAGGCACAGCGCACGTTCCGCTAGCGGACGCGCCCGCTCCGGAGCGCCGCGGTCCCGGTGGATCTGCGCCAGGGTGATCAGGTCGAAGCCGATCTCCGCGTCCCGCTGTCCGAGCGCTTCGTTGATCGCGAGAGCTCGATCGCACAAGGGCAGTGCCACCGAGTGCTCCCCGATCGAGAGGAGGAAGGCGGACGCCAGTCTCAGCAGCGTCGCCGTCTGGGCGGCGCACTCGGCCGACGGCTTGTCCTTGGTCACCGCGAGCACGTGCGGGAGCAGTTCTCGCCATCGCGACGGCGCCTGCGGGTCACCGTGGATGTCGTGCGGCACGGCCGCGAGCAGCGCCCGGCACAGCCGCGTGCGCGCGTCGGTGCGCATGTCGTCCGGCATCGCGGCGCGGATGGCGGCCTGTACCAGGCGGTGCAGCACCAGGGAGGACGCGCCGCGCCGGGCTAGCCCCAGGCCGGCCAGAGCGCCGACCGTCGTGTCCCACGCCACCGGATCGGCAGCCGCCGCGATCAGCGGTTCCTTGCCGTTACCGAACAGGTCCAGTGGGATGGGCTCCGGTGCCAGCAGCGCACACAGCTCCAGCAGCCGCATGGCCTGCGGCCGCTGGCTCTGCAGCTTGCGCACGCTGAGCTGCCACAGGGTCGCGACCACCACCGCGGGCCGGTCGGTCAGTTCGCCCAGCGCGATCATGTCCTCCAGCCGCGATGCCAGCAGGGCCAGGTACTCCGCGGGCTCGGTGTGGTGGTAGTCCATGTATCCGGCCGCCTGCTCCAGTGCCAGCGGCAGGTCCCCCAGGTGCTCGGCGATCCGGTCCGCCACCGCTGCGGTCATGCCGTACACCCGCCGGGTCAGCAGCTCCACCGCCTCACGTCTGGAGAAGACGTCCAGGTCGACGACGCCGGCTCTGCCCGACCAGCCGCGCAGCCTGGTCGTGATGATGAGGTGGCCGCCGCTGCCCAGTTCACCCGACGGCAGCGCGTTCAGGAGCGTGCCGGGCTTTTCGCCGTTGTCGAAGATGATGAGCCAGGGCCGGTGGTCCCGCAGTTCTCGGTAGACCCGGGGGATGATGTGTTCGGAGTTGACCTCCGCCAGTCCCAGCTCCTGCGCCAGCGAAGCGAACTGCGAGGGCACCAGATCGGGGTCCTCGGCGTCGACGAACGCCACGAACCGGTAGGTCGACCGGTAGCGGTAGGCGTACTCGACCGCTAGCTGTGTCTTGCCGACGCCGCCCAGCCCGTGCACGACCTGCGTCGCGCCCTCGCCGCCCGAGGCCAGGCGCTGCCGTAACTCGCGCAAGGTGGCGTCGCGGCCGGTGAAGTGAGTGTTGCGTGGCGGCAGCCGGTAGGTCGCCGGGCGGTGCCGCGTGCCCGGAAGACGGGCCGTCGGCGCGCGGACCGTGCCGCCGGCGGTCTCGAGCAGGTCGGTGAGCGTGGCGTGGTCGCTTCGCAGCCGCGCGAGTTCCTCCTCGCAGGACAGGTCGATCCGACCGGCGTGCGCGGCGCGGACGCATGCGGTCACATAGGCCGCGACCCGCTCCCAGGATGGCGGTCTGCTGAACTTGCCCGCCAGCAGGTCTGACAGGGACGACCGGGTGAGGACCTTGTGCTCGTCGTAGGCCAGCAACAGCGCCTGGGTCGGTGAGCCGGCGGACGTGCGCAACCGTTGCAACCGGTTGACGAACCAGCTTTGTGGTGAGCCAGGTCCCCTCATGTACGCGGCTTTCCCTCGCTCCGCTCTCCGGAACCGTCCGGACTCCGGAGCCCGCGGACGCTGCGTGTTCAGCGGGAAGCGCAGCGGATCCGGGCTTCTCCGGGACCACGCGCCCGAGCGGCGCCACCCGGCAACGTGGACGGCGGCGCAGATGGCACGCCAACGACCTGAACTCGACGAGGGGATCAACCATGGAACTCAAGGCAAGCCTCATCCGACTCGCCGGCGCGGGTGCGGCGCTCGCATGCGGTTCGGCGCTGCTGGTCGGCGGCGCGGCCTCGGCCCAGGCGGCGGCCGTGAACTACCAGGTGATCAACGGCAACAGCAGCAACTCCTGCCTCCAGGTCAACATCTCGGGCGGCAAGGGCGACCTGGTCCTCGGCACATGCGACCGCAGCGCGAAGCAGGTGTGGCAGATCAGCGGCGGCGTCTTCAGGAACCCGGCGTCGGGCCACTGCCTCGACGGGAACGGCGCGGACGTCTACACGTTCCCCTGCAACGGCGGCGCGTACCAGAAGTGGACGACTACGTCCGGCAGCCCGAAGTCCATCCGGCACAACTGGAGCGGCAAGTACCTGGATGCGAACGGATCGGTGGGGGCCACGGTCGTCTTCCAGCCCACCATCAGCACGGCGTCCCGCTGGGTAATCGACCCGGTGTGACCCGTCGGCCGACCCCAAGAGCCGGGCGGGCCGCCCTCACCGGCGGCCCGCTGCCCCACAACCTTCACGAGCGCCCGGAATCCCGTGCTCTCACGGTCTTTCTCCCAGGAGCAGGCTCGCGGAGGCCCCAATGCCTGCGAAGAGCGGCGCCTCCAGCGGCGCAGGCGATGTTCGGCCGGTCAACCGGTTTGTTGCGTCGGTCCGGCGGCCCGTGCGGTGCCGGGTTCGGCGCTCCTGCGTCTCGGTGGTCGTCTGCACGGCGGCGAGGAGGGTCCAGCGTCGGCCCTGGGCGAGGGCGGCAGCCTGCGAGACTGCGGCGCCTTTACCGGAGTCCAGGTGGGGCTGTGCGGCACGTATGTGGCGCTGATGTCGACGAACAGGAACTGCGGGCGCCTGCCGTGGTGGTGGTCGGCGCTTTCCAGGGCTCGGGCGACCTAGGACGGGGCGAGTCCGGCGCGGGGGAGCAGAACTCGGCTCGCGCGTACGCCTTGTGGAACGGGCCGGGGAGGCATCGAGCCGAGGGGCACATGTGACGGGGCTCCGGGTGGGGTAAGGGGTCCCGAAGCCGTCGTTGGATCGAGGGTGGTCACTGGCGGCTCGAGTTCGGCCGTTGCCGGCACCACCCGCGTGTCCGGCGCGTGCGCACCTGTGGCCTCTTCCGTGCCCGCCGCGACGTGCGGTGGGCGGGGCATCGTCAGTGGCCCCCCGCACGTCGAACAGGGGGCTCGCTATGCCGGGGACCGCCCATGCCGAGGAACATAATCCTGCGCGTGCGGCGGGGCGGTGCTGGCAGGGGTGCGTCGTGGTTTCATGCCCCATTGGGGACGCAGGGCCGTGGTGGCGGCGTATCGGATTTTCGATGAGCGCGCGATACATGGAATCCCCGGCACCTCGCTTCTCCCGCGCAGGGTAGCGCCGCAGCCCTTCGGAATCACACTCTCCGGCGAACTCTCGCAGCCGAGTCCCGGAGCCGTGCGCCGCACAGACGAGGACCCCTTCGGCCTGTCAATATTCTTCTGTAGAGGGTTCGTTGGACCACCCGGGGGGCGAGTGGTGATGCGACGCGACCGGCTGTTCTCCATGGAGGTACGCCTCAGGCGGTTCCGGGACGAGGGAACTCCTGGCATTCTGCTGGGCCCGGAGGCCAGGAACGACGCCCAGGGCGTCGCTGAGGCGCTCGCGGACGACCACGACCGCGCCTGCCACTTCGCGCTGGGGCTGTTCCACTGGTACCGCAGCGGCATCGTGCCCCCGCACATGGCTCCGCAGGAGACCGAGCGGGCCGAGAACCTCCTGCTGCCCTGCTATCTCGCCGAAGTGCCGGGCGTGCCCGAGCCGCTCGTGCCGTCGTTGGCGGGCAGGGCCCTGCGCGCGACGACCTCCATGATCGTGGAGATTCTCTCCCACCCTGAGGGCGTTCCGCCCCACGCGCTGATGGTGCAGTGGCAGCGCAGTCTGCGCGAGGCGTCCGCGGGGCGGCGCGACGAGATCGTGGACTCGCTCTTGCCGTTCTCCGGCTCCTTCGCGCCGAGCCAGGTCGACTGTCTCATCGACCTGGCCCGGGGCATCGTCGCCTGTACCCCCGTGGGGCACCCCGATCGCGCAACGCGCCTGGAGGTACTGGCGCACATGCACTTCGTCCGCTTCACCTACGCGGACGCGGAGGCGGACCTTCAGGCGTGTCGCGACGCCTGTCGTGCCGCGCTGGAGATCGTCCCCCCGGGCCACGTCCGCGCTTCGGAGATGGCGCACCTGTGGCGCAACACGGAGCGCTTGCGCCTCCAGCGCTCGGCGCAGCCCGCGGAGCTGGACGAGGCCGTCGATGCCGCACGCCGGGCGCTCACGGCCGCCGGTGTCGCGGCGGATCGACGGGAGCGGCTGTTCGACCTCGCCGCCGCGCTGGAGGGCCGGTTCAAGGTCACTGGCTCGCTCACCGACCTCCAGGAGGCCGTGGACGCCTACGACGACCTCGTCCGCCGCGCCCCGGCCGACCACCCCGGCACCCTGCGTTTCGACGAAATGTCCGCGCTTGTCGGCCTGCTGCTCGAACTCCATCAGCGGACCCGGCGGCTCACCGACCTCGACCGGGCCATCGCGATGCTCCGCCTGCTCGTCGACGCCGAGGAGATCGCTGTGCCCGCGCGCGTGCATGTGCTCGAGAGCCTCGTCGCCAACCTGACGGCGCGGTTCGAGCAGACCGACCGACGCGAAGACCTCGACGCGGCGGTGCAGTTACTGGAGTCCTTCGCGCGTGGGCTGCCCGCTGACTCCCTCGACACCGCCGAGGTCGCCCTGCTGCTCGGCCGCACCCTTCAGCTGCGGGCGCACCGCCTGGAGCAGCCCGCGGACCTGGACGGCGCCGTGGTCCGGTTCCGGCAGGCCGCGAAGGCTCCCGCGCGGGACGGGACGCTGCGCCTGAACGCCCTGGGGCACCTGGGCTCGGCCTTGCGCGAGAGAGGAGAGCGCGCGGAAAGCCGTAGCGACCTCGACACCTCGGTGGCCGTGTGCCGCGAGGCGGTCGACGAGGCCCCGCCCGGGCACCCGTTGCTGCCGTCCCTGCGGACCAACCTGGCTGCCTCGCACAACGCCCGCCATCGCCTCACCAACAGCATCCCGGACCTGGACGCGGAGATCGCGATCAACCAGGAGCTGATCGACGCAGGCGGCACCGAGGACCCGGAGGTCGGCACTTCGGTCCTTCAGAAGGCACGAAGCCTCCGGCGGATGCCGGGAGGGAGAGGTGTCTCATTCGCTGGAAGGAAATCGGTGACCTGTGCGTGTGCCCTTCGCGTTCGGGTGGGGGAGCGGTACGTAGGTGTGGGCGTGTTGACGGCGCCGGAGACAGTACGAGCCGGGCCCCCTCCGAACGGAAGGGGCCCGGCTTGCGGTGATCGGTCAGATGCTGTGGGGCTGCCGTGACGTCGACCTGCGTGGATCAGGAGTAGTCATCTCGGTAGGAGCGGCGCAGGATGTCGCGTTCCCGGCCGGCCTGGGTGTCGAGGGAGTCCTCGCGGTCGATGACGATGGTGTCGTTGGCCGGCCGGGCTCGTACCTGGCTCCCGTAGCCGTCGGTTGCCTTCACCAGGAGGGCATCCTGGTGTGCTGCCGGCCAGCTCTGGATCAGGTAGGCCTCCACGACTCCGTCTTTCGACGTCCCGTCGACCGCCCGGTCTCTCCCGGTGGCGTGGAGACGCAGCCGGTAGCTGCCGGGGCCCTGGAACGCGAGGGAGGGCAGGTCTGCCGGGTCGTCCATGAGGGGCGTCACCAGCATGTCCCCCGACGGGGAATGGCAGGAGATCTCGGCGATTTCTTCCCAGTCGGCCCCCGGATCGGGTCGCTGGGCGTGCAGTTCGACGGTGACCTCGACGTTGCCGGTGTGGATCCCCGTCAGCACCTCGATGTTGCCGCCGACGGCGGATACGAGCCCGTTGTGGTTCGGATCGACGTCTTCGCTCAGCGCCCCTTCCGGGTCTGTGATCTGGAAGAGGTGGTACTGGGCGAATACCAGCGCTGTATGCGCGCGGTCTGGCTGGTTCACTGCGTTTCTCTTCCGGGTCGATGCCTGGGCCTATCTGATCCATACCAGGAACCGGTCGCCCTCCAGGACGCGGCTGTAGACGTAGAAGCCCTTGAGAGCCCGGCCTCCCTCGGTGTTCTGGGTGTCGTTGATCATACGGCGGCTGAATGGACCACCGCTGTACTTCGCACCCTGCCATGTTGAGGCGAAGGGATACTCGTCGCATGACTTGCCGGGCGGGCGCTGCAGGCTTCGCGGGCACGCCTCTTCCCGGTTTTCTTCATTCTTCTCGCGGTCCGTGAGCCGCGTGAGGTAGTGCGTCGTACCGTACTTGCCCGGCAGCCCGGTGGCCTGGGCGTCCCTGATGTGGTCAGCCAGTTCTGGCCACGGCCCGTTCAGGCTGTAGCTGAGCACCGGCACGGCGCGGAGGTTCACACAGCCGACCTGGCGGGTCGTTCCTGGCATAGCGGTGTCACAGCGGACTTCGACGCTGGACAGTTTCGTCGCGTTCGAGGGCCCGGGCCATGCAGGGTTGGTGAACCGCCAGACCGCGATGGACCGGCCGGTTCCCCGCTGCATGCGGACCGCTGTATTGATGGTGGTGTCCATGAAGAACTGCCCGTACGGCTCGGCGCTCGCGGTGATGGCCTGGGACGGGAAGTCCTTCTTCGCAACCTTGCACTTGCCCGTGCAGGCGGCGCTCCCGTACGCCCGGGTGCCACTTACTCCTGACCCCCACCGCTTGGTCTCCATCAGCCTGACCTGGTAGGCCCACCTCTTGTCGTTCCGGGCCGTGAAGGAGTAGCCGACGATGAGGTACTTGATGCCACCGACGACTCGGCCTGTACGCACGTCGACGACGGTGAGGTCAGAGCGGAATATGCCGCAGCCGCGCATGCGCTCGACGTACCACGTTGAGTCCACTCCCGCGTCGATGCACCACTTCGGCTCTCGCCATGGTGAACGCCTGGCTGCCGCGGCCGCCGATTCGTCGCTCGGTGAATCCGCTGCGACTGTCTCTTCCGCGGCACCGTCCGGCACCGCTTGCGACTCAAACGGCTCCGCAGCCGCCGCGGCGGCCAGGATGGCCGACTCAGACGCAGCGGTGTCGACAGGAGCGTCAAGCTGCGACAGAGCGGTCCGCTCCGCGGCATCGAGTTCAACTGCTGGCTCCAGCGCCGAGGTGCAGGCTGCGTACTGAGCGTCGGGCTGCAGGGCAGCAGCCTCCCTCTGCCTGTCGCATTCGATCTGGTGGCCGGCCGTCAGTCCGAGAGACTCTCCGTCTTCGGCGGTTGCCGGTCCTGGCACTGGTTCTTCAACCGTGCTTTGCGCACCCAGGGCGATGTCCTCCGCCGCAGGCGCGGTCTCCGGGTCGTCCTCGGTGAGCTCCGAGCCAGGCGACGGTTCGTCAGCAGGCGTGTCAGCAGCGGTGATACCCCTGGTCAGTGAGGTTCCCGCAGCTGTCTCCGGTCCGCTGGCCGCCTGCGCCATGCCGAGGTGACTGCCCAGCAGTCCCAGCGTCACGGCCCCCACGCATAACAGCGTTCGCGATCTCAAGTTGTAACCCCCAGTTTGGTCATAACAGCGCAGACCAACCTCGTGTGGCATGTCCGCGACTGGTCACGAAGATCCAAACACAGCGACCACGCGGATACCAGCAGTCACCCCCCGGAGGAGGGGGTAGGTATCCGGCCGATGTCACCGAGTCGGGGAAGGAGCGCCCTCCGAGTAAAAGAGCATCTGATCTACGTAGTTGGTAGTTCGGGATGATTTTGTGATGGCGGGTGTGGGTGGTCGTTAGGACGGGCCTGAGCGTGCACGTCCTTACCGCAGCGATGTGTCCGATGCCCGGTGGGCCCTGATCGAGCCGGTCTTCACCGCCTGGCGGTCAAGACGGACCGGGCCGGGCACAGCGGCCCGGGTGCACGACCTGCGAGAGATCGTCAACGCGATCCTCTACGTCAACCGCACCGGCATCCCGTGGGAGTACCTCCCTGATGACTTCCCGCCGTACAAGACCGTCTACGACTACTACGCGAAGTGGGAAGCCGACGGCACCACCCAGCAGGTCCACGACCTCTTACGTGACAAGGCCCGCCGAGCCCACGGCCGCAGCATAGAGCCGACCGCAGCGGTGGTTGACGCGCAGAGCGTGAAGACCTCGGCAAACGTGGCCGAGACCAGCCAGGGCATCGGTGACGGCAAGAAGATCAAAGGACGCAAACGGCATCTGATCACCGACACGCTCGGCTTGGTCCTGGCCGTCCTGGTCACTGCCGCGAACGTCCACGACACCATCGACGGCAAGCGTCTGCTCGACGACCTGCCGGCCGAGCATCCCAGCGTCACCAAGGTCTGGGCCGATGGCGGATACCAGAGCAGCATCTTCAACCACGGTGCCGGCTACGGCATCGACGTTGAGGTCGTGCAGCGGAGCCGGGCGACGGGGTTCGAGCCGCTTCCCAAGCGCTGGGTGATCGAGCGAACCTTCGGATGGCCGATGCAGCACCGCCGGCTGGCGCGGGACTACGAAGCTCTGCCCCAAAGGTCCCGCACGATGATCCACTGGGCGATGGCTAACAAAATGTCCCGCGAACTGACGGGAGAATCCATACCAACCTGGCGAATCGAAACAGACATCCTGCTCACGGCATCCTAGACAGTGATCAGATGCTCTCTAAGGCCACATCGGGCAGCAGGCGCCCGGCCCTCTCCCGGTCCACCGCATCCGCTCGATCCTGCCTGGTCACAGCACGCACCCTAGGGATGTCCTGATCCGTCCTCCTGCACCCTTTGGAGCGTACACAGGCGCCGCGCGGCACGTTCAGTTGATGGTCCAGTCGCGTAGCTGGCGGCGTCCGGGCGACGCCGAGCGCCAGCGAGGCCGCGTCACGTACGAGCGCGAGAGCTGCCTTGGGAGGGTAGCCGAGTTCGCGAGCGTTGAGGATCAGATACGCCTCGGTCGAGTGCCAGGCGAAGCGTTCGTTGGAGTGTTCCAGGCGCGGCAGCTTCGCCAGGGCCTGCAACAGGGCTGCGGCCTTGGGATACAGGGATCCGTAGATGTAGGTCCGAGAAGGGCGTGGCCCCGCCCGGGAGCCGGGCCCCACACGTGCTGCTGCAGTCGTCACAGGGTCTCCGACCGAGGGCATCCAGGACGTGACGGCCCGGGATGGGGGTGGCCGACGGATCGTCCGAGGGCCACTTGTCGGCGAGTGCCTGAACTGTTCACGGGCGTCTGCCCTTCCGGGCCGGGCCGGTCGCACGTTCCGCAGGTCTGCAGTTTGTTGTGCCTTGCCGGATCTGCCCGTGCGTCGCGTCCTGCTCTGGTCCGGTGGCGGGCTCAGGGCCAAGCGTGCGGAGCGGAGTTCAGTCCACGGTCAGCGCTGAGCGCGCCTGCCCATCGGAGCCCGGAAGGCCGGCGGCGGTGCGCTCGTCGAATTCCTGTCGTGCGGACCTGATGGCGGCGATGTTCGCCTGCGACCAGTCGGTGATACCTTGCACCAGCTCGCCCGCCTCTTGACCCAGTTCGGTCAGACGGTACTCCACGCCTGGTGGCACGGTCGGGTACAGGCGGCGCTTCAGCAAACCCTCGCGCTCCAGCGCACGCAAGGTCTGCGTCAGTACCTTCGGTGTCACGCCATCCAGCCGTCGGCGCAACTCAGCGAACCTCATGGGCCGGCCGTCCTCGAGTTCCACCAGCACCAGCATGGTCCACTTCCCGGCGATCAGTTCGAGCACGGCACGGGTGGGTCCTCAGGCGCGGCGGGCGTCGCCCACTCGGTGGCCGTCACGTGACCGTAGGAAGACGAGGGCCAACTGGCCCAGCTGCTGACCGGCCAGGACCGGACGATGGTTCTCAGTGCGGTCAGGACCGCGATCGGCGGTGCCGGTCTTCGGCGCGCTGGTCGGGGTCGCGATGGGCAGCTTCCTGGGCTGGGCCATCGGCCAGACCCTCAAGGACTCCATCCCGGGGTACGGGATGGTCATGCCGTGGGACCGCGTTGGGATTTTCCAGCTGCTGGCCGCCCTGGTGGGTGTCCTGGCCGCGATGTGGCCGGCGCGCGGCGCGGCGTAGCTGAACATGCTGAACGCCATCGAGGCCGAGTAGTCCGCGCCCGCACGCGCTGGAGGGCCGGGTTCCCCATGGGGCCCGGCCTTCCGGCCGTTGCCGCCCTCGTTCGTACGGGCCGGCGGCGGTGCGGGTCAGCTGCCCGCGCAGTAGCTCATGAGCTGCACGTGGTTGGCCTTGTACTGGTCGAAGACAGCGGCGTCGTCGATCTTCAGCAGCGTCTCGTCGTTCGACCGCAGCGCCTGGTAGGAGTAGTTGTGGCTGCCGGTCCAGACGATCTTCTTGCCGGCGACACCGTCGTACGTGCCGTTGACCAGAAGGTACTTGGAGTGCAGACCGATGTTGCCGGTGCGCCCGGCGGGCGGGGTCTCCCAGCACTCCACGCGCTGGGTGAGCTGCCCGGAGAGGATGCCCTCGACGGTCTGGCCCATGGAGTTCACACCGTCGCCGCCGCCGTTGGGGTCGCTGTCGTGGGCGAGGATCACCGAGCAGCCAGCGTCCACCATGGAGACCATCTTGTCGGCGATGTGGGTCCGGTAGAAGAGGTTGGCCGCGATGCGCACCTCGGAGCCTGCCGCGCAGTTCACCTTGTCGAGGATCAGCTTGACCGTGTCGGTGGAGGCGTCGGTCTGGTAGGTGGTGCCGGACGTCTCCTTGCGCGGGAAGAAGTACGCCTTGTACGCCGGGTTCGTGGTGCTGGTCGGCGTCTTGTAGTAGTGGCTCAGGCCGGCGCCGGCCGCGTGGGCGACCTGGTCGTCGAAGTAGGCCCGGTAGATGTCGTAGAGGCCCTTGTCGACGAGGGTCACCGCGTTGTTGTGCAGGCGTTCGCGCTGGTGGGTCGTCAGGTTGAACGAGGTCTGCACCACCACGTTGTCCGCCCCTCCGGTGTGGGAGAAGAGGACGAACTTGTTGTGGTTGATCGGGTAGTCCGGCGAGCCGTCTGACGTGGTCAGCGGGCGGGTGCCGATGCAGCCGCGGTTCCTGCCGCAGTCCAGCAGCCACGAGGGCTGGGTCCGGTCGGTGCCCAGCGCGGTGCGCAGGGCCTCCAGCTCTCCGCCCACGGTCACGGTTTCGGAGGAGGAGTGGTCGAGGATCACCTGCACGGAGACGCCCCGGTTCTTGGCCGCGATCAGCGCGTCCCGGACGGGGCCATCGGTGAAGGTGTACATCGACATGCGCACCGAGCTGCCCGCCGGGGCGTCGCCGATGAGCGAGACGAGGTGGTCGCGGATCCTGTTCTGGTCGGCGGCCGTGCCCGCGGGGTCGTTGAAGACCGCCCCGGGCGTGACGGTGACCGCCGCGGCCGGGGTGGGCGCGGCGAGAACGGCGGTGAGGGCGACGACCAGCCCGAGGAGCCAGGATCTGCGGTGCGGATGCACACCGACCTCCAGTGCGTACGGCGACCCATGGTGAGTGCATGACAAATGGGGCATTGTGGACCCGCGGGACGCGGGCGTGGACCCCGGGACCCCCGGAGCCCGCGCCCCGCCGGGCCGGACGTCAACATATCCCAGCGGCCGGGCGGCCCTGCGGGCACCCGGCGGCGCAGGGGCAACCCTCAGGCAGAGCCCAGCCGATGACTTTCTGTCAACGGCCGTTGGGCCCATGGCCGTCACGGCTTCGGGGGATGGGGAACGGTCGGCTGCAGTGCCTACAGCTACACCGCACACGGCAACTGGGACCGGCGCCTGACCAAGTCCGAGAAGGCGGCACCGCGTACGCGCGGACAGCGCATGGGGCGTGAGGAGTTCCCCGCCTGGCCGGGGCTGCAGCAGCAGCGGTGCGAGGCGCAAGGCGGTCTCCCGCATGCGCAGCGACCTCGCCCGATTCAGGGCCCGCGGCCTGCGGTGCGTGGCCGAGCTCGATGAACGAGGACGCGACTTCCTCGTCGGCGCCTGACCTCAGCGGCACCCGGTGAAGCGGCGGATGATCGGCTCCAGGTAGTCCGCGTGCGGCCCGGCCAGCCCAGCCGGTTCGTCCGGGGAGCGCACCAGGGCGATGTCGTCGAGTTCGGGTTCGCGGCCCCGTACGCGCTCGGCTGCCGCGGCAGCGGTGAAGTCTGCGCGCAGCGTCGCTTCGGGAAGGGCGGGGGCCAGGTAGGTCAGGCCGACACTGCCGTTCTCGCCGCGGGTGACGACCCACAGCTTCAGGTTCTGGGCGGCCGTGTCGATCCCAAGCTCCTCGGCGAGCTCCCGCGCGGCCTGCCCGGCCAGTGCCAACTCGTCCAGCACTGCCCCGTACTGGGGAGGCTCCACAGACCCTCCTGGCAGCTGCCAGCGGCCCGGGGCGGCCGTCGCGGGTGACATCCTCGCTGCCAGCACACGGCCGTCGTCGGTCGGCTGGAGGACGTTCACGAACAACGAGGGCAGCGCGAGAGCGCCGGGAACACGACGCAAGGCGTAGTGCCGGTAGGTCACACGCACCCAGGACAAAAGCAGGCTGCGCGGACCGGTCCACTCCAGTCCCCCACACGCCACCACGGGCCCGTCGAAGAGAGCGGGATTGGCCCGGACCGCCACGTCCCATACCTGGTCGCGTGCCTCAGCGTCCTGCGGCGACAGCAGCGGCTCCGCAGCTTCGGCAAGCACAAGCCGGTCAACGGCGAAGAAGTCAATGCCCGCGGGGGGGCAGTGTCTCGGTCACCGGCCCATCGTAGAAGCGTGTGACCCCTGGGCCGTCGATGGGAACATTGCCCACACCTCAACACGGTCCAGCACTCCCTGGCCTTCACCAGCCACCCGGCGGGAGCGGACTGTGCGAGGCCGCGGTCGGTGTCGTGGTCGCCGGAGCAGTCGGGCAGGCCGTGGCCACCACCCTCGTCGCCTCCCGTACCCCGGAGCAGGCCGCGGCGGCGTCGGCTCGCGTCGTCCCAGAGGACGACCCGCCCCTGGACTGTCGCCACGGCGAGCAACGAGCCTTGGGGAGCGAAGGCGAGGGGATTGTCTCTGCCTCCGCGCCACGTCTGCCGTGAGACCGAACCGCCTGGCAGCCTGATCATCATGCCCGTTCCGACGGCGAGTCCGGCCCCGCGGGGGTCGACAGCGAGTGCCGAATGGCCTGTCCCGCCGTCGGTCTTCGCCAAACGCCGACCGCTGGTCAGATCCCGGACGCCGCTGGGTGAGGCGGCGTAGACACGGGGCCGCCCGGTGCGCTCGCCGTGCCCGAGTGCCACGGAGATGAGCTGTTCGCGACCGCGCGGCCCGGGTGTCGAGGGGGACGTCGAAGGCATCCAGCAGGCTTACCGAGCACAGGACGTGGCGTTCGTCGGGCGTGAGATCGGTCAGGGTGCGGGCGACCAGGGCGGGGAAGCAACTCCCGGGCGTACGGCCTGGGCGTGGAGTTCACCGACATCGAGCACATTCAGATCGACTTGTAGGCCACCCTCTGCGGATCTCCTCCGCGAGGACATGTGACTGAGCGCTTCAGTTGGCCAGTGAGCGCGAGAGTTGGCCGCTTGAGTGTTCCGTGTCGATGTCGTGGCTGAGCTGCTCGGCGTAAGCGTCGAGCAGCGGCTTCAGCTGCTGGTAGAAGGGCACCTTGTTCTGCCGGAGCCAGTGCCCGATGGTGAACCGGTCCTGGCTCCATGTCGCGTCGAGTTCGGGGTTGTTTCGGGCTTCGGGCGGTCGTGGGGCGAACTGGGTTTCGCCGAGGGTGACTTGAGTCCAGCTATAGGCCGTGACGGCGAGGCGTGCGCGGTCGTCGGAGATGTAGCGGGGGCTTCGCAGGCCGCCTTGTCCTGCGGGCGCATCGCCCTCGCCGGCAGCACCACCATCCCCAGCGTGCGGGCGACCCGGACCAGGTGGTGGTTCTTGTAGACGCTGCCGTGATCGCTGGTCACCGTCTCCGGCGCGAAGAACGGCCGCCCGGCGACCGGATGGCCGGCGAACTCGGTGACCAGCGCGGCTGGGACGCCGGGGTAGTGCCACTCCATGTCCGGCGTCCAGTCCGGGCGCATCGGCAGCGGCAGCATCACGTCCCGCAGCAACATGGCCACCTCGATGGAGGCGTCCGATCCCGGCGTGAGCCGGAAAGCGACCAGCGAGTGCGTGAACGCGTCCATGCCCAGGGTGAGATCGGCCGTGATCGGCTCGCCGAACACGTCGCTCGGCCAGACTCTCGAAGCCGTGCTGCCGACCGGTCGACACCAGGCACTCGAGCCCAGGCCGGTGACGCTGCCCGGTCCGCCAGGCAAACCGCCGCACCGGAACCGACACCACCGCCGGACCGGCCGACAGGTCCTTAACCGGGACGATGACGTCGGATTTCACGACCTTCCACGTCACCGTCCACGTACGCGGCCATCCCGGCCCCAGATCCAGGCACTCAGCGGCCCGAGCAGGCAGCGCGTACGGCAGCGCAAGATCGTCCAGATGGCAGGCATGCGCCCACACCGGAACTGCCGGTACGTCAACGGCCTGTACGTCACCCATGACGACAGCACACTGCGGGCGAGCCGTACACCGAGGAAATGCGGAAACCAACATCAACGAGAGGGCCCTGCCGGTACCCTGCCCGGCCAACGCTCAACTGGCCAACTCCGATGCTCAGCTCAGTCCCGAACGTCCCCCAGCCGCTGGAGCGCGACGGTCTCTACAGGATCCACGCCTCGGATGGCATGATATTCGAAAGGCTGATAGGGGAAGGTTGCCGTGTTACGCATGGGCTTGTACTACCCGTACGTGCATTTTCGCTCCGATGAGTGGCTCAAACTCGCCGCACTTTACTGGCCCAAAATGGCACGAATGATGCCGACAGAATATCCGGTGCGGGATTCGGAAACCGTAAAGGTTCTTGCGGGCGAGCTGGATTTCATCGTAGATGTCAACCCCAAGAGCGCAGCCTCAGAAATAGATCCAATGTTCCGTAGCGCAATACGGAACCACGAGGATTCGCTCAGGGAGCGATACGGTGTTTGGTTTAACGACATGGTCGCAGGCACCGATCCCGATCTGGTGGAGTGGGTTGAACCACATGTTGGAGGTTTTAGGCTTTCTCCGAATTGGCGTCAGCGTAATGGCCTCCTTTTCATCGGTGAGCCACGTACACCCTTCACGCCGGACCTGGGGCCCCGGTCTCACCGATCTCTGAGTGAATCCGCCGTGCCGATAACGGGGCTCTGCATGGGCCAAGTGGGTACGATGCTTCGCCGTAAACTTGTCAGAACGCACCTTGCGATCGACAGGCAGGAAATGAGGCCCTGGCTGGGCGTTCACCCGAACCTTGCATGGGTATACACATGCGCCCTCGCGGATACTCTGGCCCGCAGGGGCCGCCTGATACCCGCCACCGACCAGACCATGACCCATCTTTTCCAGCCGCGGTGGACCGAAGACACTATCGCGGCTGCACTTCTTCAGCCACACCCAGGCCACTCACGCGCTGATGTAACTAGCACGATTGGCGCTCTGGCGATGCAACTCGTGACGCCGGCAAATCTGCGCGATATACCTGTCCGTAAGATCGTCGAGGTGCGCAAACGGTACGCTGCTGATTTCCACGCCTTTACCAATGCAGTGGAGTCCACAGGGAGAGACCTCACTGAATTTCTATCCGAAGTTCATGAGCCTGCCGCCTTCGAGGCGTACATTGAGGGTGTCGTCCAGCGTGAATTTACTCACGTGCTGGATACGCTCCGCAAGGACCTGCGAGAAATGAATATTGATCACGGGTTCACAGCCGCCAGCGTCAAGTTCGAACTACCCGCAGCCGCACTTTCCACAGGTGCTGGCCTTTGGGTCAACAGCCCAGTGATCGCCGGAGCGGGGGCAGTAGGCTTCGGACTTCTCTCGCTCCGGCACACCCTGAAAAACCGCAGGAGGGCAGCCCTCACCCCATCTGCTGCAAGTTACCTGCTGCAAGTTGAGAAGGACCTCACTCCGCGCTCCTTGCTGGGCCGAATGGCCGACGGACTTGCACGCATTGCGGGAACACGCCCTTGACTCTTGCGACCAGGCTTCGCCGTCACCAGCTACCGCGGTCTGTCGCGCGATGTGCGGTTGACCTGGAACCTCAGCGTCAGGATCAAGAGCGTGATCCCGTCCAGGTCATCGTGCGGGTGAGCTGCTGCCTTGGCCGGTTGAGCGTTCCGGGCTGGATCCGAACCACAGCTTGCACACCTGGGCGCAAGTAGCTGGTCTATCCCGCTCAGCTGTCGTACGTGACGAGCAGGACGAAGCCGACGACGAAAAGCGCGAGCAGCAGTAGACAGCCGAGCAACTGCCTACCCTGCGCGTCCACTCGTATGGCTTCGTGCCGGGCGATGCCCCGGGCCACTCCTCGCGCAATCTTCTCCTCGTCGTCCACGTCTGGTCCCCCATATCCAGCCGTCACAGCCTGTGGCAGCAAATTCACAGGCCGAACGCCTGCGTGGTGCCAGTATGACCGGCGACCGCAGGCCGCCCCGCATCCGGAAGGCCGTCCCACCACTGATCGAGGGCGTGCTCAACTGGCAAACTGAAATGCTCAGTCACACTTCTTGTGACTGAGCGGGACAGTTGGCGGTTGAGCAGCCGAGTTGGCGGATTGAGCGCGAACTCAATGTTTGCAGGTCAGGCAGGGTTGTCCTGTCGCAGTGAGCCTGTCGGATTCTCACCGCTTGTCGTTCGTACTGTCGGATTCTCACTGCGTCGCGCGTTGAGCGACGACGTTTTCCCCGTGCGAGGGGTTTGATCTCACTTTCCTGGTCCGGTTCTCGCGGTACCTGTCACGGTCGTTTCGGCAGGTACGCGGAGCCGGGGGTGGCGATGGATCCGGGTCTGGTCAATGTCGAGTGGGCTGACGGTGAAGACGACGGGCTGCGGAAGTCCGTGCTGGAGGCGGTGTCCCGTGTTCGGTTCGAGTTGGTGCTCCCGGTGCGGCGGTACACGTCGTACCGCGGGCAGCGGCACTTCACGGGCTTCCCCGGGGGTGTGGCCCACTGTTGCGGTAGGTAGGCGTTTGGTCCGGTGCGCAACGGGTCCTCTACCCGTGTCGGTCATGTGGCTGTCGTCGTTTGGACAGCCGAGATCGACAAGGGAGTTGGGATGCGAGCATTCCCGGTACGGATGCCTCGGGCGCACGGTACTGGACGGTGGTCGACGAGGACCTGCGGCCGGTGCCGGGTGGCGGATGCCTATCTGCGGCACACGCAGCTCACGATCAGTACGTCCTGGAGCGCGCGGGCATCGCCGAAGCCGCCGACAGCGACTTCGTGTTCGTGAACCTCTTCCGGCCGCCGGTCGGCGCCACGATGAAGCCGGACGCGGTCAACGACCTGTTCGCCGCCCTTTCTCGACGCGCCGGCTTGCCGAGACGGTTCGTGCGCACGCCCTGCGCCACGGGTTCGCCGGAAACGTACTTGATGCCGGCGGGACCGTCGACGAACTGCAGGACCTGCTCGGTCATGCCTCCACCAGCTCGACTCAGGTCTACGTGCACCCCGCGCCGCAGCGGTTGCGTCAGGCGGTGGACCGCGTGGGCTCGCCGCGGACGGCCGAGGAGACGCGATGACTGCGGTGACCGCCGCTCGGCGGCATTCACGCGTACGCCGAAAGCTCGGAATCGCCGCTGTCCCGCCTAGGCGCCGCGACCAGCCAGGACTTTCTCCGCGAGGCGGGCCGGGACCCGCGGTCGCTGGCGCTGACCCTTTCGGCAGTGCATCCCATGCTCGGCTGGGACGGCTGCACGGTCCCCGGCTGCGGTGCCATTGTCGAGGGCAGCAAGTCTGGAGGGTTGTGCGCAACCTGCGGCAAGCACCGGGCCGAGACCGGACAGGTGCCGACGGTGAGTCCGAGGACCTTCACGATCGGCGAGGGGACGTGCCAGGTGGGCTGCCCGCGGCCGTGGGCGTCACGGCGTCGGCCGTTGCCCCGCCACACGACGCCCCGTCCGCCTGGCCGTGGAGGGCGGGGCGTCGTTGTGCGGGGACTGTCGCGTTGCGCACGGCCCGTCGTGCCGTGTAGTCCTTTCCCCTTTCCTGGGTAGGTTGCCGTGTGTCGACACGGGGAGGGCACATGCTGAAGAAGATCGCCGCCATGGGGGCGGCTGGGGTGCTGTGCTGGGGGCTGAATACGGCTCCGGCGAGCGCGACGGCCACGTCGATGGAGTACGTGCACATCGAGAGCGTCGCGGACGTGGGTGAGTGCCTGGACTACCGGTCCGACTGGGGGCCGTACACGACGACGTGCAACGAGGGCGCGTACCAGACGTGGCTGATGTCCCCGTACGCGGATACGGAGACGGAGCTGCGGCAGAATGCCGGGGCGCGGCTGTGTCTGGTGGCGCGCAACGGGGTGCCGGTGATGCGGGACTGTATCGCCGGGGATCAGGCGGCGCTGTGGACGCTGCATGATGGCGGCGGGGCAGGGTGGCAGCTGGTGAACAAGGCGACGAAGACGTGTCTGGTCGCGGGATCCGATGACCACCACCGTGTCGGCCTGAACACGTGCTCGACCGGGGGCTCGCGGAGTTGGATCCTGTACTCCTGACCATCCTGTAGTCGGTCATCCCCTACGACACCACGAGTTCAACCTCAGTAGCCCGGGACCATGATCAGCCTCAGCCACCTTGCACCGTGGGGCAGAGATAGGACACCAGGGCACATGCCGGAGGTTCTGCCTTCATCGAGAGCGCGACTTCCGCGAAAGCCAGGTGGTCTGAGAATCCGGAGCCGCCGACTTCTCAGACCACCTGGCATACCGCCAGGTCAACGGCTCGTCAGCTGACAGATGGCTTCGGCAGGACAAGGGTGCGCGGGTGGCTGCGCGAAGGCTGGCACCGGCACCGACACAATTCGGTGAGACGGGACCATCGCATCCCCGCAGGTTAGAGCCGTGTGGATTGAGACGCCTTCCGCTTTCCGAACGTGATCGTTTGGTTCGGGGTGGGTGGGCATGAACTCCGGCTGGCGGCGGGAGAGATGGGCGTGGTTCCGTCCGTTCGTCTCGCTTGTGGAGGTGGCTGGTGCCGTCCGTACTCGGTCTGCTGGAGGCCCGGGAGAAGAAGGTTCGGGAAGAGGTCGCGCGGTTGCGGGATGAGGCCGAGTGGGTGCAGGCCGCACTCGGCGAGGCGGAATGCGCGCTTCAGCGTCTTGCGGATGCTCGTGTGACGGTGGCCGAGGTGCTGGCCGAGCCTCCGCGTGCGGTCGTGGAGCCGGTGGGGAGCGCGGTGGCGGGGGCCGTGGTGCCGCGACGGACCGAGGGGATGACGGCGTCGGCCCTGCCTGCGGAATACCAGCGGATCATTTCCATACTGGAGTCGCAGGCGGGCCGGGAAGGCATGCGGTGCCAGCAGCTGGCTGGGGCCCTGGGGCTTCAGGCGGTCCCGGCGAAGGTCGAGGGACTTCGGTCGAAGGCGAAGCGCCTGGTGGAACGAGGCTGGGCGCTCCAGACGCGGCCGGGAGTGTTCACCTCGCTCGGGACGTCGGCCGGCTGAAGGCACCGGGCCGGCGCCCGGCCAGGCGGCCGCTCATGAGCATGGTCATCGACCACAGCACCATGGCCTCGTGCATCGCGGGCAGCGTCTCGTAGTCGCGCACCAGGCGACGCGAGCGCATCAGCCAGCTCAGCGTTCTTCCCACCACCCACCTGCGCGGCAGCACCACGAACCCCGTGGTGTCGTCAGAGCGTTTGACGATCTCGAGCGTGAGGTGGAGGTTCTCGGCCGCCCAGTCGACCAGGCGCCCCGCATAGGCGCCGTCCGCCCAGACGAGCCGGACGGAGAAGTAGAGCCTGCACAGCCGCTCGAGCAGAGGCACTGCGGCCTCCCGGTCCTGCACGTTCGCTGCGCTCACTGCGACGGCCAGGACCAGGCCGAGGCAGTCCACCACCAGGTGTCGTTTGCGGCCGCCCACCCTTTTGCCGCCGTCCCAGCCGGTCGTGGAGCCCGGGATGTTCGCTGCTGCCCGCACTGACTGCGAGTCCACGATGGCGGCCGTCGGGTCCACGTCGCGGCCCTCCTTCTGGCGCACTTTGTCGCGCAGCCGGTCGTGGAGCTCGGAGAGCAAGCCCGTCACCTGCCGGCGGCGGGCGAACGCGTGCACCCGCCGGTACGGCGGGAAGTCATAGGGCAGGTTGACCCACTTGACGCCGTTGTCGACGACATAGCGGACTGCGTCCAGCATCACGCGGTGGCAATAGCCCTCCGGCCGCCCGCCCCGTCCCTGAAACCACGCGGGGACCGGCAGCAGCGGCCGGAGGACCTGCCACTCCACCTCCGTCAGGTCGGAGCCGTAACACCGCACGCGGACGGGCCCGTCCGCCGCGTTGCCGAACCTGTGCGCGAGACAGTCACCCGCAGGAGACGGCCCGTTGGACTCCACGGACGCAAGCGCGACAGACTGCGACAACAGGGCCTCCTGGTACTGCTCGGTTGGGATCGCAACCCCGAGCTACCAAGAGGCCCTGCCGCTATGCCCCGACCACCGAGAGATCACCCGAACAGGAACCCTGTTCGACTGATCAAGCCTGCCGAACGGTAAGCGGATGGCGTCTCAGAGAAAGCTGACATCTGCTTTGTAAGCCTGGCGCTGCTCTCTGCCCCGTTGCGCCAGGTCAGCAAACCCACGGCGGTGCTCCAGGCGCCAGCAGGTCTCTGCCCCTTTTGCGCCCCGACTGACCGTGGCTGACCACTCGTTCTGGCACGACTGTGGCACGGCCTGACCCTCTCGATGCGAACTACGGTCGTGTGTTCCTGCTGTTGACCGAGGGCTGCAACAGTGCTTGCCGTGGCTGACTGGAGGGCGGATCGTGTCCTGGTCATGAGTGAGAACGGTTGCTCCCGGGCTTGCCATACCGGCGACGCCACCGCCGCGCCGAGCGATAGGCGCGCGGCTTTGGCGGGATCGGATCCCAGGGGTTCCGCCAGTCGGTGTAACCACCGAGGTGGTCTACAAGGTCCAGGCCAGGGTCGTCGGCCAAGGCACTCCACTCGTCGTAGCACGCCTCGAGGAAGAGCGCGTAGATTCCGACCCAGCTCAGCCGGTACCGGTAGATGAAGGACGGCTCATCTGCATGCTCGATGATGATCCGAGGGCGAACGCCGCTGAGATGCCAGATCCGGGCCTCCGAACGGATGATGGCCTGCCGGTGCCCGATGGTGAGGACACTTCGGTCGCCGGTCCGGCGCAGTTCGGCTGACTTCTTGCCTAGCTGCCCGGTCCACATGACCTCTTCCCGCATAAGTCGCCGCGTCATGACGGCATGATCCGTCTGCCCGTTCCGCCACGGCAAGGCTGAGACCTGCCAACTCACCGCGGGCCCGACGTCGCATGAACGACCCCAGGCAGAGCACACGCCAGCGAGGTGACGCACGGCGGTTCGACACTCGCATTCGTGAGAACAACGCGGTGCTGCACCTGGACTCTGAGGGACCTGAGCCGTGGGTGCACCTGCCTCCAGGACCCTTGTTCGACCAGACAAGCCCGTTGATCGGTAAGCGGATGGCTTCTGAGCGCAGGTCAGGGGTGGTGGTGAAGCGGTCCTTGAAACGCGCTCACCGTGTGTTCCCGGGAACGCCCGGCCCGTGCAGCTTCCAGCCCGGAGAGGCGAGTGGTCCGCTGTTCTGGGGGTCGGGTGCCTTACGGACCCCGGGCGGGCCGCAGATGTCAGGGACCGGGAACTCTTGTTGGTTGCTGGACGTGTTGTTGAGTGGACGTTGTGTGGTTGTCGGGCCTCCGGGACGACGGCGAGTGGGCCGGCCCGGGGATACGCGAGGGGGCGGGGCATGCTGGTGGAGGCGTTGGTGGCGTTGGCGGCAGCGGGTGGTGGCGCGGTGGTTCAGGCTGCGGGTACCGATGCGTGGAACGGGCTGCGCCACCGCGTCGGAGAGATCTTCGGCGGTGGTGATGCCGCGCGGGCACAGGCCGAGCTCGAACGCCTGGACCGCACGGCAAGGGCCCTGGCCCCGGACGCTCCGGCCGGCCTCGCCGTGCAGCGGCTGCGAGAGGAAGGCGTGTGGGCCGGGCGGTTCGAGACGCTGCTGGAGGGACTCGACGATGCCGGGCGGGAGCACGTGGCCGACGAGCTGTGCGAACTGCTGGCGTTCGTCGCCGCTTCGGCCGGTGATACGGCCGCCGCGACGGGCCGGGCGGTGGCCCGCGAGGGAGGCAGCGCGGTCACCGGCATCAAAACCACCGGTGGCGCCCGTCCGGGCCCGGCGCGCGCGGTGCACACCGGGGACGCGGAGGCCACCGGGACAGACTCCAGCGCCGTCAGCGGCATCGTCCACGACTAGAGCGCCCCGGCACCACGGCATTGATACAAAGCATCCAGAGGGGGACGACGTGGTCCGGTGGCCGCGGCGCAAGGACGGCCCGGCCGAGGACGCCGCCGCGTCCGTGCAGGCGAGGGAGGGCAGCAACGGCGCAGCACCGGCCGCCGGCGACCGGCAGCCCCCGGTGCCCAGCTCTGGGGGTACCTGGCAGGAGGTGTTCCGCAGCGGGAACGCCACCGCCACCGGGGGGATCGCCGTCTCCGGCATCTACAACTCCACCGTGCGCCTGCCGGCCGAGGCGCTGCGCCCGCCGGCCGAGGTGGACGCCCCCGCCGGCCTGGACGACTTGCCGTACCGGCCGGGCCTGTTCGTGGGGCGTGGCCGCGAACTCGACCGCCTCGACGCCGCCCTCGCGGCCGCTGGCGCGGCCCTGGTGCAGGCGGTGCACGGGCTGGGCGGGATCGGCAAGAGCACTCTGGCCGCCCAGTGGGCCGCGACCCGCGCTGCCCGTGGCCACGCCCCCATCCGGTGGATCACCGCCGACGGCCCCGCCGCCATCCGGCAGGGGCTCGCTAGTCTCGCCACCGCCCTGCAGCCCGCTCTGGCCCAGGCCCTGACAACCGAGGCACTCGCCGAGTGGGGTCTGCAGTGGCTCGCCAGTCACACCGGCTGGCTGATCGTCCTGGACAACGTCAACGATCCCGCCGACATCGCCCACCTGATCGCCCGAGCCAGAGGCGGCCGGTTCCTGATCACCAGCCGCCTCGCCACCGCCTGGACCGACGCCGCCACCCTGGTCCGCCTCGACATCCTCGAACCAGACGAATCCCTCGCCCTGCTCACCCGCATCGCCACCACCACAAGCCCCGGACGGAACCTCGACGGCGCCGCCGACCTGTGCACCGCACTCGGCCACCTCCCCCTCGCCATCGAACACGCCGCCGCCTACCTCGCACAGAACCCGCTCACCACCCCCCACACCTACCTGGAACTCCTCACCCGCTACCCGGCAGCGATGTACCAGCACGGCGCAGCCCACACCCCCGCCGAACGAACCATCGCCCGCATCTGGAACATCACCCTCGACCGCATCACCAACCTCCAGCCCCAAGCCGCCGACCTGCTGCGCACCCTGGCCTGGTACGCCCCCGACCACATCCCCACCCCCTTGCTCGACGCCGCCGGCCCCGCCGAACCGCCCACCCGGAACACCGCACTCGGCCTCCTGACCGCCTACAGCATGGTCACCCCCGACCCGCCCACCGGCACCCTGGCCGTCCACCGGCTCGTCCAGGCCCTGGCCCGCACCCCCGACCCCGACGACCCACACCGCACCCCCGCACTCATCGACGCAGCACACGAGAAAGCCACCACCGCACTCGCCTCCACCCTCCCCCCCACCTACGACATCCCCGCCACCTGGCCCCGCTGGCGCGCCCTCCTCCCCCACATCGACGCCCTCACCGAGCACACCGTCCACGGCACCGCCACAACCGCCCGCATCCTCAATGCGGCCGGGCTGTTCCTCGACAACCAGGGCCAGCCCGGCCGCGCCGCCACATACCACCACAGCGCACTCGCCCACTACGCCCGGGTGCTGGGCGAAGACCACCCCCGCACCCTGACCTCCCGCAACAACCTCGCCCTTGCCTACCAGTCGGCGGGGGACCTGGGCCGCGCCATCCCGCTGTACGAACAGACACTGGCCGACCGGGTACGGGTCCTGGGCGAAGACCACCCCCGCACCCTGACCTCCCGCAACAACCTCGCCGGCGCCTACGAGTCGGCGGGGGACCTGGGCCGCGCGATCCCGCTGTACGAGCAGACGCTCACAGATATGGTGCGGGTGCTGGGCGAAGACCACCCCGACACCCTGTCCTCCCGCAACAACCTCGCCGGCGCCTACGAGTCGGCGGGGGACCTGGGCCGCGCGATCCCGCTGTACGAGCAGACGCTGGCCGACCGGGTCCGGGTCCTGGGCGAAGACCACCCCCGCACCCTGACCTCCCGCAACAACCTCGCCGGCGCCTACGAGTCGGCGGGGGACCTGGGCCGCGCGATCCCGCTGTACGAGCAGACGCTCACAGATATGGTGCGGGTGCTGGGCGAAGACCACCCCCACAGCCTGACCTCCCGCAACAACCTCGCCCTTGCCTACAAGTCGGCGGGGGACCTGAGCCGCGCGATCCCGCTGTACGAGCAGACGCTCACAGATATGGTGCGGGTGCTGGGCGAAGACCACCCCCACAGCCTGACCTCCCGCAACAACCTCGCCCTTGCCTACAAGTCGGCGGGGGACCTGAGCCGCGCGATCCCGCTGTACGAGCAGACGCTGGCCGACCGGGTCCGGGTCCTGGGCGAAGACCACCCCCACACCCTGTCCTCCCGCAACAACCTCGCCCTTGCCTACAAGTCGGCGGGGGACCTGGGCCGCGCGATCCCGCTGTACGAGCAGACGCTCACAGATGCGGTGCGGGTGCTGGGCGAAAACCACCCGATCACGGTGGCGGTCCGAGACAATCTCACCACGGCCCTTGCCGCACTCGACAGCGATACCAGGGGATCCTGACCGCTGCTCGGTTCGCCAGAGGGCCCGGCGTCTCTTGGAACCATTCCGTGCACGGTTTCGATCAAGCCCCCCTCTGCGGTGCAGCTGGAGTTCGACACGATGGCTGCCGCATGCGCGCGCAGCAGCCTGCGTCCGGTTCGCAAGGTCCGGCTCGAAACTGCGTTCTCGTCTGGCACAGGCATGCCATACGCTGCCCCCAGCAGCCGCGCCCCGGACGCCGCCGCCTTTGCGCGGGCATGTCCGGGCGTTGCGCGGCGCCGTCAACACGGCCGGGTTTCCTCGTGGGGGTACACAGCACTGTGCGTACGCGCAGCATCTCGACCGCGACAGCGCTCGCGGTCCTCTTCAGCTCGGCGGTCCTGACCGTCGTAGCCACGGCCGGCTCCGCATCGGCCGCGCCCGCCGTTCTCACCCAGCCTGTCGGGCTTGTCGCGGACGGCGTCCTCAAGCGTGTCTTCGTAGCCGACCAGGACAATGGCCGGATCCTGGCCGCTGACTACAACGGCACGCTGGTCGGCATGAACGTCGGCTTCGGCCGCCCCAGCGATCTCGCGCTCTCCGAGGACGGTCTCACTCTGTATGCGGCCCTGCCCACCAGCCACGAAATCGTGGCCCTCGACGCGACAACGCTGCAGGTCAAGACACGCTACGACATCGGCGCCGGCGACCCGCGTGAGACGGCCTTCGCGGGCGGGCGGCTGTGGTTCTCATACCGGACGATGGACGAGAACGGCTACTTCCACGGCAACCTGGGCTCCATCGACCCCGCCGCCTCCGACGCGGCAGCGGCCGTGGCTCTCGGTCAGCTCCCCGAGGCGGTCGCCCCGTACTACAACGCGGCGATCCTCGACGCCGGCGCGTCCTCGCCCGGACTGCTGGCCGTCGCGGACACAGGCGACAGTGCGGGTGCACTGAACGTGCTCGACGTTTCCGCAGCAGCCCCGCAGGTGGTCGCCAAGAGCGGCAGCGACAGGTACACCGGCGACCTCGACCTCATCCCCGGCGGACCCCGGCTCTTCTGGAACGGCTACCGGAAACTCTCCTACGCCGACGGCACGTTTGCGGAGACCCAGGGGCTCACAGAGACCGGCTGGTCCGGCGATGTCGCGTCCAACGGCCTGATCGCTCAGGCGTACGACCGTCACGTCAACGTGTACAAGCAGGGCGCCAACACTCCGGTGCGCCGCTTCGACACCGGGACGTCCAGCATTGGTGAGGTGGCATGGGCCCCCGACGGCTCGCGGCTGTTCGCCCTGGCCGGCACCGACGGCACCTACACCCTGAAGGCCCTCGCCGGCCCCACCCTCAGCGTCCCCACCATCACGGTGAACGCCGCCTCCACGGCCACCCGCGCCAAGCCCCTCACCGTCACCGGCAAGGTCACGGCGACGGTGAAGCTCCCGGCGGGCACCCTGCTGAAGGTGACCCGCACCGACATGGAGCACCCGGACGGCGCGACGCTGCCCGCGGCCAAGCTGAAGGCGGACGGCACCTACGCCTTCTCCGACACCCCGTACTCCGGCGGCACCGTTACCTACCGGGTGTCCTACGCGGGCGACGCCGAGCACACCACGGCCAGCGCCTACGACAAGGTGTCCGTCTCCCGGGCCACGCCCGCGCTGACGCTGAACAACAACGGCAAGCTGTACTCGTACGGCGCCGACGTGCGCTTCACCGCGCACCTCGGCACCACGTACAAGAACCGCACCGTCGAGATCTGGGCCGACCCCTTCGGCACCGACCGCCCCAAGCGGCTGGTCAAGTCCGGCACCGTCAACTTGTCCGGCAACATCTCCGGCGTCGTCGACATGGCCCGCGACACCACCGTCTACGCCGTCTTCAAGGGCGACTCCCGCTACAAGCCGCGCACCGTCAAGGTCACCGCGTACGCCAAGGTCCGCGTCTCCACGGCCGTGTCCCGCCACTACAGGACGGGCACGATCGGCTCCACGTCGTACTACTGGTTCCGCAAGAGCACCAACCCGCTGCTCACCACGACCATGACGTACTACCCGGGCCGCATGCAGCGCTTCGACCTCCAGGCCTACTACGACGGCGGCTGGCACAACCTGGCCTCCGAGTACTTCGCCCTCGGTACCAGCGGCAAGTCCTCCGTCGACCTCGGCGCCCCCGGTGAGGCCGGCGTCAAGGCCCGCGTCCGGTCCGTCTATGTCAACGGCACGTCCGGCGACTCCGTCAACTCCACGACGTACGGCAGCTGGAAGTACCTCTACTTCACCAACTGACGTACGGGTCAGCCGCGCTCGGCCATGGCTTCGATGCCCGCGACCAACAAATCCAGGGCGAAGTCGAAGTCACGGTCGAGCATCTCGGCGACGGTGTCGCCGCCGCGGGTGTCGCATTGGGCTTCGTTCACTTCTAAAGGCTGTTGCAGAACGGCTGCCAAGATCGCGCAACGCCTGGCACGGGAGATCAACGAGCGTCACCAGTCGCCATGAAGCTGGACAGAACGCCTCGTGTGACGGACTAGATCATGGCGGAAACCGAGCGCTGATCCCGTTCTGCAACAGCCTTTAGCTTGAGATTTAACGTCGCGAGTTCATGCGGGATACTGGGCGGGGCCGCCGACGTTTCACGATCAACTGCGCGCGTCGACAGTCCAGTTACGGAGGATGCACGGCATGTGGTTCGAGGGCAGTGTCAACGGGCTGGACATACACACTCAGTACCCGAACCCGTTCACCGACGAAATCCTGACCCCCGACACTGCTACCGGCGGCCTCACCGCGGAACTGCTGCGCACACGCGATGCCCATCACGAAGCCGGACACGCTGTCGTCGGCATGGTGCTCGGATTGCCCGTCACCAGCGCCACTCTGCACAACCACTAGAGCCCGGAACCAGCCCCGCCCGGTATGTACGTGGAGACGGAGCATGTGGCACTCGGCCCCTTCAACGCAGATCTCAATCACGTCTTGACGTTCCATGTGTCAGGCGTGCGTGCGGCACATCAGTGGCTGGGTGAACAAAGTCTCCTCACCCCTACCACCGCCTTCCTCAATGACGTGATCGGGGCCTTGGCGACCAATCGAACCTGAGGGCGGTGAAGGCCGAGCGTCCGGTCCGATTCACTTGGGAACCGGGCGCCGGAAGCCTTGCACGAGTCCTGGGAGCATGTTGACGTTGCCGAGGTCTACTCCAGGGCCGACACACTGATCAGGCTGTATTGGCCGCAGGTCACGACCGTGGCCCACCATCTGCTCGACCACGGCCAGGTGGATGAAGAGGCCCTGCGCACCTGTATGGAGTCCGTGGCAACACCCGCAGTGCACGAGCCTGATCAGCCAGCCGGACACTCACCTGTGTCGCGTCTGGACTCGCGACGTTAAATCTCAAGTCTAGGGCCTGTTGTGGAAGTGCCAGGGCTCCGACAGGAGTAAGCAGCCGACTCGTAGTCTTCGTCAGATGACTGACACGTCTGACGACTCGAATTGGACGCCCGCGCACAAGGCCGTGGAGGCCAGTGACTACGAGGCGCTCACCGTTCTCCTAGCGTCTGGAACGGATCCGAACGAAAGGTGTTTCGGCCACACGCTGCTCACGCATGCGCTCGACGTGGAGGGCGACGGCCACCTGCAGACGGGATACCCGTGGAACACGGCAGCAACAGCCATCCTGCTCGCGTACGGCGCAGATCCTCAGCTACCAGCCGACGACGGGGAAACACCCATGCAGGTCGCCGAACACTACGGTCATGTCATGGGACGAGCACTGCTCAAGCGTTTCATCTCTCCGCGTTAGGGCCGCTGGGAACGCGCTGGTCATAGCCACTCGTTGAGGACTGCGACGAGCAAGGTCGCCTCGTAGCGGACGGCCAGCTTGTCGTACCTCGTGGCCACGGCCCGGTGGCGCTTGAGCCGATTGATCCCGCACTCGACGGCGTGGCGCTCGCGGTAGTCGGTCATGTCAAACTTCGGCGGCCTACCGCCCCGGGAGCCGAGCTTCTGGCGGTTGCGAGCCCGGTCCGCAGGGACCGGGCTGGTCGCCTTTATTCCGCGTCTTCGCAGGTAGGCCCGGTTGCGGCGGGAGTCGTACGCCTTGTCGGCCCGCACCCGGTCCGGCCTGTTACGGGGCCGTCCGCGCCCCAGCCGGGGCACCCGGATCGCCTCCAGGACCGGCTCGAACTGCGGAGAATCACCCCGCTGACCAGCAGTGATCACAACGGACAGAGGCTTCTGCCTCTGCTCGACGGCGAGATGAAACTTGGTGGTCAGCCCGGCCCCGGGAACGTCCGAGCCCGTGGTCAGCTGGCTCAACGGCAATGCTGCTGGGTGGCTCCTTTTGCAGGTCCCCCTTTTCACCGCCCCGGCGGCGTGCTGGTGAGCCCGGCAAACGGTGGAGTCGACATTCACCTCCCAGGTAATCAAGCCCTTCGCGTCCGCCTGGGCCTGCAGCTGGGTGACGATCCGGCCCCAAGTGCCATAGCGCTGCCAACGACGGAAGAGGTCCTAGACCCGGTCCCAGGGCCCGTATCGCTCGGGCACGTCCCGCCAAGGGGCACCAGTCCGGGTCCGCCACCGCATGCCGTCTATCATCTGCCGTTTCGCGACCACACCGGCGGACGGCCAGGCTTGATGCCCCTCGGCAACAACGGCGCCAGCCGGGCCCACTGCCCGTTCGTCAGATCACCACGCCCCGCAGGGCGTGATCATCCACGGTCAAGATCCACGTTCGCAACAGGCCCTAGGGGCTCTGGCTCAATTTCCGTGGCACGCACACGTTGGGTGATCGCCGACATCCGCGACCGTCTCGCTCACGGACACCGAACAGTCAGCCCACCACGAGATTGTCCGATCGTGTGGTCGGCGGGTTCGTCAGCCGGTGCCTCTTTTTTTGCGGGCCCCGGCGCCGTTCCTCGTGAACAGGGCCAAGCCCTGCAGTCGCTGGTGCGTGAAGGGTGTGCTACTGCACGTCGACGAAGTCTCCGGGTGCGTTGACGGCCGGGGTGGTCGAGTTGCCTGCGAAGGAGTACCGGTAGTACCCGTCTGCCGTGGCGGTCACAGCGGCCCGGAGGGTGCCGGTGCTGCTGGTGGTGACGGTCCTGAGCGTGGTGTACGTCAGGCTCGACTTGGTGCGGTACTGCAGCTTGATGGTTTGTCCGGCGTAGCCGGCATATGTGTGGGTGTTCCAGTTCGCGCGTGAGAGCGCACCAGTGATCGTGATGGTCTTGCCCTTCTTCACCGGCTCGGGCGTGGCATTGACGGTGAGTCTGGAGGCCCGCTGAACCTTGACGGTGGTGAAGGTATCGTCCACGGTCTGCACACGGTTCTTGGAGAAGGCCCAGGCGGAGACATGCCAGCTGCCCGCGAGGGAGTTGGAGACCTCGTTGGTGTACCCCCTGGAATTGGCCATGACCTGGAAGGGGTAGGTGCAGGTGGTCGTCGTGGTGCTGGACGCGGTGCAGGTGCGCTCGCCCGCAGGGGAGATCTGGCCCTTGGCTTCGGCAGCGGACCCACTGCCGTACCACAGATAAAGGCCGGTCGAGATGACTCCGGAGGGGTCCGAGCCGGTCACGGACGCGGTGAACTTCTTGACAGCGCTGGGGCCCACGACGATGTTCTTGCCACCGTTGACGACCACCTTCGTGATCGTCGGTCCTTCGGCAGCCTGCGCCCCGGGGACGGTTAGAGCGCCCAGAGCCAGAGCGGCGCAGGTCGTCACGGCGACCGCAGCGGCACGTATACGCATGTGTTTCCTCATGTGAGAACAAGGTCCGCGGTGGTAGAGCTTTCCCGCGGGCCAGCGAGAGCGGGGAGTCTTGCGACTCGTCGAGTGGTCAGACGGGCCGTGTCGGGGAATGGTTGTACGCCGCAAGAGCCCGCCCCGCCGGGCGGGTGTGGTGGTCCGACTTTCTGCGCACCGTGTGAACCGGCCGCCGGGCCGCCCGGCCGTGCGCACGGTTCCCCTGATCGCCCCCGCCCGCAGCGACGACCCGCTGGGAGAACCGGGCGGCCCGGCGATGCCGCTGCGTGATGCGGTCAATGGTCTTGGTACAGGTGAGCTCACCTGTTCAACTGTCGTGAGCCTGAGGGACCTTCCTCTGATGACCACCTCTGTGAACGTCCCCAGCGTCCTCACGGTTCAGCGTAGAAAGCCGCGCTCGTCGACGCTGCGTGTCGGTGGTGTGCCCAGGAAGACCTTGGGCGAGGCGGGGCCGTAGGAGATGTTGTACGTATCGAGTCGGTATGACCACGGCCCGCCCGTGCTGCCGACGAACCGGTAGTTGATCTGCCATTGCAGCCACTGCCCGGGAGCGAGTCGGACCGACGGAGGGCGGCGGTTGCGTCGTGGCATGCTGAAGATCGATGTCTCTGGTGGATGGACTCGTAGCAGTCCGTCGGTCTCGCGAAGAACCAGGCCGGGATCCGACAGGTCCTGCTCAGAGGGCTTCGGTCTGAATGCGTCGGACTCCTGCATGTCGACCTCGTGCAGGCCGGACTTCAGGCCAAGTGGGAGTAGGAACACCGTGGGGGCTGCATTTCGTGCGGCGGCCCCCGCCCCGCCCCGGGACGCCTTCGTCCATGACGTGCGTACTCGTTGAACGACGACATCCATGGAGCCGATCATCGGGTATGTCGCTGCACCACCGCCACTGTGATTGCCGAGTCAGGTTCAGCAGGACAGCTGTCATCAGCTCCCCGGTGGTGACCGCCAGCGGGGGCGCGTACGAACCGCGGCTCCGGGTGATAGCTGCCCGTAGCTCCCTGGTCGGTGCTTCACCGTGGGAGGCGAGGGGTCTTCTCGGGGCGGGCGCGGATTCGTAGAGCACTGGCGGCGCCGCGCGGCCACCGACTGGACCGCCTACCTCGAAGCCCGTATGTCCCCCCAGGCGGGTGGCCCACCGGTGCTGGCTGTCGTCAACCGCAGGTCAGAGCTTCAGAATGGTGGCTCGTCCGACCACAGGTGCGTCGTCGGCACGAGCGGCGGCGGGGGGCGACAGGATGGCCAGGGCCTCCTCAACGCGGCCGAGGTCGATGAGGTATCCGGCGAGGTCATGGCTGTTTCTGCGGTCGTGCTGCTGGAGCACGGTGACGGCTTCCTCGGTGCGCCCGGCACCAGCGAGGAGGCGGGCAATGGGCTCCGCCGCGTACCAGGTGTTGCCTTCGGGGTGGGCTCGGGCCCGTTCAACCGCCTCGTCGACCCCAGTGCAGGCGGCGATCAGCGGCAACCGCATCCAGTACAGCTCCCACGCAGAGGCCTGGAGTGCCGTCCTAGCTGTCCGCCATACTTCGAGATGGAGACACGAAGCAACACCCCAGGTGCGACACCCGGAGATGTCACGGCGGTGACTGCGGGCCCCCGATGCCGCAAGCCGGCCGGGCTAGGAGCCTGCCTGCGCCCCGCGCGCGCGGTCGCACGCCATCCGCATCAGCTCCACCGCGCGGTCCAGGTGGTCGGACGCCTCGGAGACGGGCCCGTAGTCCATCTCGATGGCGACGGTTCCCACCCGCGCCCTGGCGACGACATGCTCCGGCAACGGGGAGTATTCCGGCGCCTCGGCGTCCTGGTCGAGGTAGGTGATCGCCGTACTCTCGTCGCCGAACTTCGGCATCACCACTGGGGACTCGTGCTCCTCGTCGGGCTCCGTCAGCCACTTGTATACCTCGCCCGCCGCCTGGGCGTCCGGGCAGGCGTACGCCCGGAACTCCACCGCCGGGCGTATACCTTCCTCCTCAGCAGCCGCCAGGTAGTCCGAGCCGCCCAGGTGACAGGTCCCTCTGCCGTTCGCCGCCGCGGCCGGAGCCATGCCGGTCTCCCAGCCCTCCGGCAGGTCGTCCGGACGCGGCATCATCTCCTGAGTCTCGGCCACGCTCAGGGCCCGGGCCCGTACGGGCTTCGTGTCGTCGCCCGAGGAGTCAGCGGCGCCGACCAGGTTCAGCCCGCCGTAGACGACGAGGGCGACCACGGCCAGCAGAGCGATCACCAGGCCGAGTAGTCCGCCCAGCGTGTTCGGCTTGTTGATCGTCAGCGGCCCCAGCGCGATCTGGCTGCTGCGTACCCTGCCCCCGTTGATGACCACGCTGCCTGTCGTGTGCGTGACCGGTGCGTTCAGATGGAGCGACAGCAGGTGCCTCAGCCCGGGGTCGGCCCGCAGCTCCTCGTCGAGGACCGTGGCGGCCTCCGCCCTCGCTCCCGGAGCGGCCTCGCCGGCCTCCAGCCGGGCCAGCGCCGTCCGCCCGCGCTCCGAGGTCCCGAGCCGCTCGCGTACCACCTGGACCACGGCGGCCCCGGTCTGTTCCCCCACTCCGGTCGCTGTACCCGTCGCCACGGCCGCCAGGACCCCCACCGCGACGGCGGCGAGATCACCCGTCTCCATGCAACCCCCCGTATCCCACGGTGACCAGGAGCCCATGTTGTTCCCCCGCAGGGTGCGGAGGACACCGTTCCGTGCGGCAGTCCGAAAACTGCTCATCCCCAGATCACTGCGCCGAGCCACGCGCCCGCGATCAGCTGGCAGGTGAACAGCTCCGCCAGCACGCTGGAGCCGCCCTGCCACATGGCCGTGCGCAGCGCCGCCTGCGTCGCGTCGTGCCGGCCCGGGCTTGGTCAAATTAGTGGGGGGTGTTCGTGGCCTGCGACGATGAGACTTGTCGAGGGTGTTGTTGGCTGCATGGGATGAAGCGCTCTGTAGGTGAGGGGGCGTATCGGGTCGTGCCCGTGTTCGTATCGAGGGCGGGGGCTGGGCGGGGTCGACGTAGGCCGCGATCCGGGCCAGTTCCGCAGGCCTGGGCCGTGGCGGTTCGGTCTCGTCGCGCTCTTTGGCGGCGCGCGTCTCCTGCTCGGCCTCGGCGAGCAGGCGCACGACCGTCTGGCGGACCTCCAGGGTCAGCTTGCCGTCCGCGGCAGCGACCCGGCCCAGCCCAGAAGGGGCCTCACCATCCCCAACGGATACGTGACGGTCCGCGCCTGTGCCGGCTTGCCCCGGCGCGCCGGGACCGCCGAAGGACCGCAGCAGCCGGGCCACTTCGCCCGCTGAATCCGGCCGCTCCCGCGCGTCCTTCGCCAGCAGCCGCAGCACCAGAGCGTCGAGCGCCGGTGGCACCTCCGGACGGACCTCGCGCACGCTTCGCGGAGCCTCCTCCACATGCCGCAGCATCATCGCCGGCCACGCCCCGTCGGCGCCGAACGGCGGGGTACCGGTGAGCAGGGCGTACAGCACACACCCGAGCGCGTACAGATCGCAGTGGGCGGTGACCGGCTCCCCTCGGCACTGCTCCGGGGCCATGTACGCGGGCGTGCCGATCACTCCGCCGGTAGCGGTGAGGACAGTCGACCCGTCGATGATGCGCGCGATGCCGAAGTCGCAGATCTGCAGCCGGCCGCCGACGAGGAGGAAGAGGTTGGCAGGCTTCAGGTCGCGGTGCACCACTGAGCGGCTGTGCGCGGCGTCCAGCGCCTCCGCAGCCTGTACGGCCAGGCGGACCGCCTCCGCTACCGGGATCCCTTCCGGCGACTCCGCCATGCGTGACGCAAGGTCCCGGCCCTGCAGCAACTCCATCACAATGAAGAGGCGGTCGTCATGCCAGCCGACGTCGTGGACGACGGTGATGCCGGGGTGCTGCAGTCGCGCGCCGATCAGCGCCTCGCGCCGGAACCGAGCCACGATCCGGTCGTCCGCAGGAAGACCGAGCAGAAGCTTCACGGCAACCGCGCGCTGCAGCTCGGTGTCGAACCCGCGCCAGACCTCCCCCATGCCTCCACGGCCAAGCAGCTCCTCAAGCCGGTATCGGCTCGCCAGCACCTCTCCCGCCCGCACGTGCGCCCCCTCGTCCCCGGCCGCCATCCGAGTTCCATTGTGCCGTCGGCGCCTAACCGAAGAGACGCCCGACTCGGCAAGGCTGTGCTGGACTTCCTGCGCTGACCCGGCGATCTCGCGCATCCTTTGAAACTGCAGCACGTGCCGGTGCGGCGCGCAGGCGACATCCTTCGTTCCTCGGCCCCGTCACCGCGGCTGCCCTCGTCATCTGGCTCCGCACCTTGACTGCGTGCCATGACCTCAACTCACCGAGGCATCCGGCGTCAACTCCAAGCCCGCTGCCGCGAGGAAGTCCTCAAGGGTGATGACACCGCCGCCGGTGCCGTCGGCCCATTCGATCAGGAGCCCTGAGCGGCCCTCGTTCCAAGACTCCGGCGTGTCGGAATCATCGTCAGGGCCGGGATGCCACTCGACGCAGCCCTCACCGTGCCGGTATCGGAGATACAGGTACTGGCCGTCCG